>NZ_CP065044.1 GCF_015689195.1 Pectobacterium aroidearum | reverse complement strand
GGCGGACTCCACTCGAACAAGAACGATCAAAAAGAAAAGAATAAGACGTTATTTATGTGACTCATGATTTTTTGGCGCCTGCGTCATCCACACTTGCTTCATGCTCAATTCAGACAGCAGACACACCACATAGCGCGGCGATGTATCCCGACGATCCCTCAAAAGGATCGCTGACGGGACCGCGGATCATAACCTAATCCGCCAAAGAGATCTTCCCCTTCTGCACAGTTTCGATCCTTTTTATCCACAGGCTATTCTTATCGCAGCTCCCTGCAGCACGCCAAATGGAAGGCGGGTACACATTTTACCCACTCCTTATTAAACGTATTCAAGCATACCCTCGGAGACACGATCGTTACGGTGACATCGATCATGATCTTACTGGACAGATCGTAGGAGGATCCTTGCGCTTTGCAATAGAGTCCGTATAATTCCCTGCCCGCGCGTCTACGCCTTTTCTGTGCTCTGGCAGGCAGAAATTCCAAAAATAATCGGAATGGCTGGCGTGTGAAGTGTGATGTTAATTGACTCAGGACTGTACAATTATTACAATCCTGCCTCTTTCCGTTATATAGACTGTGATATGCGATTGAGGCGTCGGTCATTTTCACGCCGAACAGCCAAACGCGTTTACTGTGAAGTTATAATTTTCCAAGTTTAGGTAGAAATCGCCATGAAACGCACTTTCCAACCGTCCGTATTGAAGCGTAACCGTAGCCATGGTTTCCGTGCTCGTATGGCCACCAAGAATGGTCGTCAAGTTCTGGCCCGCCGTCGTGCGAAAGGCCGTGCTCGTCTGTCTGTTTCTAAGTAATAAAAGCTAACCCACCGAGTGGTTAAGCTCGCATTTCCCAGGGAGTTACGTTTGTTAACTCCCAGTCATTTCACTTTCGTCTTCCAGCAACCGCAACGGGCTGGCACGCCGCAAATCACCATTCTCGGCCGCCTGAACTCGCTGGGGCATCCCCGCATCGGTCTTACCGTCGCCAAAAAGCATGTAAAACGTGCTCATGAACGCAATCGGATTAAACGCCTGACGCGCGAAAGCTTTCGCCTGCATCAACATTCATTGCCTGCAATGGATTTTGTCGTGCTCGTGAAAAAAGGGGTATCTGAGCTGGATAACCGCACCCTGACGGAAGCATTGGAAAAACTATGGCGTCGGCATCGTCGTTTGGCTCCCGACTCCTGATCGGGTTGATACGTGGTTATCAACTCGTTATCAGCCCGTTACTCGGACCACATTGCCGGTTCCGGCCAACGTGCTCGCAATACGGGATTGAAGCAATACGCAGGTTCGGCATGATAAAAGGCTGTTGGTTGACGCTTAAACGCGTATTAAAATGCCATCCTTTGAACCCTGGTGGTGATGATCCCGTACCGCCAAAAACCGACAATAACAGAGAACATTAACGATGGATTCGCAACGCAATCTTCTTCTCATCGCTCTGCTATTCGTAACCTTTATGCTTTGGCAGGCTTGGGAAACGGATAAAAATCCGCCAGCAACCACGCAGGCCATACAGCAGGCGACGAACGCAGTGACCGGTGATGCTACCAACCAGGGCGTACCGGCTAGCGGTCAAGGCAAACTGATCACGGTGAAAACCGACGTGCTGTCGCTGACCATCAACACGCGTGGCGGCGACGTCGAGCAAGCGCACCTGCTGGCTTACCCGGATACATTGGGTTCAGACAAACCTTTCCATCTGCTGGAAACCACATCAGAGTTTGTCTATCAGGCTCAGAGCGGTTTGACCGGCAAAAACGGCCCGGACAACCCGGCTAACGGCCCGCGTCCGCTGTTTACCACCACACAAGATAGCTTCGAGCTGGCAGATGGCCAGAACGAACTGCGCATTCCGATGACGTACACCGCTGCGGACGGCGTAACCTATACCAAAACGTTTGTTCTGAAACGTGGCGACTATGCACTGAACGTTGACTACAGCGTCAACAACACCAGTGCTCAACCTCTGGAACTTACGCTGTTCGGTCAGTTAAAACAGTCTATCGACTTGCCTAAGCACCGTGACACCGGCAGCAGCAACTTTGCACTGCACACCTACCGTGGCGCGGCGTTTTCTTCCAGCGAAGACAAGTACAAAAAGTACAGCTTCAGCGACATGGACGAAAACCTGAACATCACAACCAACAGTGGTTGGGTGGCGATGCTGCAACAGTACTTCGCAACCGCGTGGATTCCGACGACGGCAGGCGCGAATACGTTCTATACCAATAAGCTGGGCAACGGTCAGGCTGCAATTGGCTTCAAGGCTGCGCCAGTTGTGGTTGCCGCGGGCAGTCAACAGAATCTGAACGCCACCCTGTGGGTCGGCCCGGAAATTCAGGACAAGATGGCTGCTGTCGCGCCGCACCTAGACCTGACTGTAGATTACGGCTGGCTGTGGTTTATTTCTCAGCCGTTGTTTAAGCTGCTGAAATTCCTGCACGGCTTTATCGGCAACTGGGGCTTCTCCATCATTGCCATTACCTTTATCGTACGTGGCGTGATGTATCCGCTGACGAAAGCGCAATACACCTCAATGGCGAAAATGCGCTTGCTGCAACCTAAATTGCAGGCAATGCGTGAACGTATTGGTGATGACAAACAGCGCATGAGTCAGGAAATGATGGCGCTGTACAAGTCAGAGAAAGTGAACCCGCTGGGCGGTTGCTTCCCGCTGCTGATTCAGATGCCAATCTTCCTGGCGCTGTATTACATGCTGATGGGCTCCGTTGAACTGCGCCACGCACCATTCGCGCTGTGGATTCATGACCTGTCTGCACAAGACCCGTACTACATTCTGCCGATCCTGATGGGCGTGACGATGTTCTTCATTCAGAAGATGTCACCAACCACCGTGACCGACCCAATGCAGCAGAAGATCATGACCTACATGCCGGTCATCTTTACGGTCTTCTTCCTGTGGTTCCCGTCAGGTCTGGTTATGTACTACATCGTCAGCAACCTGGTTACCATTCTCCAGCAGCAGCTGATCTACCGCGGTCTGGAAAAACGTGGTTTGCATAGCCGCGAGAAAAAGTAATCCGGTTGATGGCTAACCGATAGAAAGCGTAAGGCGGTCATTGACCGCCTTATTTTTTTATAAGCTGTTTTATCACCTAACGATACGTAAAATAGCCTGACAGACAGGCATCAACGCAGAGAGAATATCATGAGCAATACCGACACCATCGTCGCCCAAGCCACGCCACCGGGACGCGGAGGCGTGGGTATTTTACGCGTGTCAGGACGGGCCGCCGCCGAGGTGGCACAGGCCGTTCTGGGTAAGCTCCCTAAACCGCGTCACGCCGATTATCTGCCGTTCCGCGATGCCAACGGCACCACGCTCGATCAGGGTATCGCCCTCTGGTTTCCCGGCCCAAACTCCTTTACCGGTGAAGACGTGTTGGAGCTTCAAGGACATGGTGGTCCGGTCATTCTTGATTTGCTCCTGAAACGTATTCTGACACTGCCCAACGTGCGCATTGCACGCCCCGGTGAATTCTCTGAACGCGCCTTCCTGAACGACAAACTCGATCTTGCGCAGGCAGAAGCTATTGCCGACCTGATTGACGCCAGTTCGGAACAAGCCGCTCGATCAGCGCTGAACTCTCTGCAAGGTGTATTTTCCACCCGCATAAATCAGTTGGTGGAAGCACTTACTCACCTGCGAATCTACGTCGAGGCTGCCATCGACTTCCCAGATGAGGAGATCGACTTTCTCTCCGATGGCAAAATTGAGTCACAGCTCAATGGCGTGATGGCCGATCTGGATGCCGTCCGAGCCGAAGCGCATCAGGGTAGCCTGCTGCGTGAAGGAATGAAGGTCGTGATCGCAGGTCGTCCTAATGCGGGTAAATCTAGCCTACTCAATGCATTAGCAGGTCGTGAAGCCGCGATTGTGACGGATATCGCAGGAACCACGCGCGACGTATTACGTGAACATATCCACATCGACGGCATGCCGCTGCATATCATCGACACCGCCGGGCTACGCGATGCCAGCGACGAAGTGGAACGCATTGGTATTGAGCGTGCCTGGCAGGAAATCGAACAGGCCGATCGCGTGCTATTCATGGTCGATGGCACCACCACGCAGGCAACTGAACCTGAGCAGATCTGGCCGGAATTTATGGCTCGCCTGCCAAAAACGTTGCCGATTACCGTAGTGCGCAATAAGGCTGACGTTACTGGTGAAACGCTTGGTATCGAGGATGTGAACACTC
This sequence comes from Pectobacterium aroidearum, assembly GCF_015689195.1. Classification (GTDB taxonomy): domain Bacteria; phylum Pseudomonadota; class Gammaproteobacteria; order Enterobacterales; family Enterobacteriaceae; genus Pectobacterium; species Pectobacterium aroidearum. The sequence goes on along the minus strand of NZ_CP065044.1, from coordinate 4,991,663 downwards.
ACTCACTTATCCGTCTTTCCGCCCGTACGGGTGACGGTGTGGATACGCTACGCGATCATCTCAAGCAAAGTATGGGATTCACCAGCAACACCGAAGGCGGTTTTCTGGCACGACGCCGCCATCTGCAAGCACTGGAACTGGCAGCCCAGCATCTGATTCAGGGGAAAGAACAGCTGGTGAGCGCCTACGCGGGCGAACTGCTGGCAGAAGAACTACGGCTGGCACAGCAGTCCCTGAGTGAAATCACCGGCGAATTCACCTCTGACGATCTGTTAGGCCGTATCTTTTCGAGCTTCTGTATCGGGAAATAAGATAGTAAACGGAATTCAGCCCAGAAATTAGCCGCCCAGCTTTCGCCTGCCGTCCACCCGGAGTCACATCATGGAAAGGAGCAGGCAAATAGCCAGTGTAGGGCGGCACCATTTTTGCGGTTCAGTGGACAGAAAAAGGAATAAGCAGGACACATCTCAACAGACCCCACTTTTCTTATCAGGTTGATGACATTCAAATATGGCAGAACTCTCTGATAATTCTTGCATAATTCCCTCACCAGCAAACCAATTTCTATTCAAATTAATCGTCCCCGCCACTATTTTCCTTTCACCAATTATTCACAGATATAATCCGTTAGAGATGAATAAAATTCATTATAAAACGAATAGATAAAAGATAATAAAATGAAAAATTAAAAAACTATTTTGTGAACCAAAAGTTATTGTGGTATTAATAAATTGAAATCCAATTTTACCTTGCAGGATAATTATTTATCCCTGCCATTTATTTTTCTTATAAAGAAACACGATTTTATTATATAGAGTGCTATTTATGCATTTTTTAATGATAGGCATCTTGTCTTATTTTTCGCATAACGCTTAAATAGGTGATAAGAGAAATGAACAATAACCTCATTGTAAAAGATGATAGTTCAAATTATTATCAAAGTAATCTTGTAATAAAGAGAACGGAAAAAGGTTATCTCCCTAACCTACCGTCTCTGAATGGTACTCGTATTATTGCAGCCCTTCTTGTGTATCTCTTTCACACATCGATCGGGAATATGTTAAACCTGTTCTCGGATGAATCTATCGGTGAAGCCTACTCTTTTGTCTTGAGTAAGGCGGGATGGGTAAGCGTATCGTTTTTCTTTATTCTGAGCGGCTTTGTCATGAATTGGTCATCGCCATCCGTTCGCAGCCCGCTTCAATTTTATAAGAAACGATTCGCAAAGATATACCCTGTAAGCATGTTAATTATCATCCTACTTGTTTTTACTGGAATAATAAGTGTTGGACGCGTTGATGTCTGGTTACCCAATTTATTATTGATACAGACATGGATACCACAGGGCGATATCTATATTGGTGGCAACGTCCCCAGTTGGTTTCTCTCCGTGATTGTTTTCCTTTATATTGTTTACCCTTTCCTGCTCAAGGTCGTCAAAAAAATACCGACGGAGTCTTTATGGGTGTCCGTATTATTATGCTACGCCGCCTTAATTGGCGTTTATGGCGCAATTTATACGTTATTACCCACCGTTCCACTGATCGAAGGTTGGCCTTTTGAAGTGGGTGAAATTCAATGGTGGTTTGCCTATACTTTTCCACCAACACGCGTTTTTGAATTCACTATTGGTATGTTACTGTCACGTATTATTCAGGAAGGAAAATGGATCTCCGTTTCAGTAACGACAAGCGTAATATTAACTGCGCTGACCTATTGCATTGATCTTTTTATGCCTTTCCTGCTGAGTTTCAATTTGGTGACTCTTATTCCGCTGGTATTACTGATAGGCTCACTCGCGGCGAGCGATCTACAAGGGAAACGTTCATTTTTACATGCGAAACCAATGCAATGGTTAGGAAGCATTTCTTTCTGCTTTTATCTGATCCATTTCTTAGTGCTTCGCTTGCTGAATGAATGGACTGATGGCAATCAATACGGTGTGGCAGACGCCGCGCTGCTGATCATTGCCGCTGGAGCGGTTAGTCTTATCGCCGGCTGGTTGCTTTATCAATTCATCGAGCAGCCTGTAGGCAATTTACTGACGGCCAAAAAGAAACAAAGTGTGAGTAATCAAGTGCAAGAAAGCACCCCAACATCTTGATAAATAAAAGATGTGACTAAGGATAGGTCTGTTCTGACAAGGCAATGCAATAGGCTCAGCATGAATGCTGAGCCTATCGTGACACTTACTTCAGCGTTGCTTTCACTACGGCTGACAGCGGCGTCGTTGGGCGACCAATCAGACGGCTCAGTTGCTTACCGCCATCGAACAGCCCGCCTTTGGATGCACCGACGTCGGAATCCGCAATAATCTGCGCGAAAACATCGGGAAGCCCAGCGGAAACCAGTGCAGCGGTGAACTCCGCTTCAGACAGGTTTTGATAACCGATAGATTTACCCGACTGTTTGCTAATTTCAGCAGCCAGTTCCGCCAGCGTATAAGGTTCATCACCAGCCAGTTCGTAAACCTTGCCAGCCTGCCCTTCCTGCGTCAGCACCGCGACCGCAGCGGCGGCGAAGTCTTCACGGGTTGCAGACGTAATTTTGCCTTCGCCCGCGCTACCGATAAACACACCGTGTTCCAGCGCCGCAGGGATGCTGGCCGCATAGTTTTCGGTATACCAGCCGTTGCGCAGCAGGACATGCGGTAAACCAGAGTCCTTCAGCAAGGCCTCCGTTTGACGGTGTTCTTCCGCCAGCGCCAGAGGGGACTTATCCGCGTGCAGCAGGCTAGTGTACGCAACCAGTTTCACGCCGGCTTTCACCGCGGCTTCAATGACGTTGCGGTGTTGCGCCGCACGCTGGCCAACCTCACTTGAAGAGATCAGCAGCACTTTATCCACACCTTGCAAGGCGGACGCCAGCGCTTCAGGTTGATTATAATCCGCCGCTTTCACCTGCACGCCTTTTGCAGACAGATCGGCAACTTTATTGACATCACGCACCAGCGCCACGATGTCGCCCGCCGGAACCTTCTCTAACAGTTGTGCAATGACTAAACGGCCCAGTTGGCCAGATGCACCAGTAATAGCAATCATCTCAAGCTCCTTTTATTGACTGTCTTTCATTAACCATCTTTTGTTAACCGTCTTTTGTTAACAACAACTGGATGGCATAATATCGGCAAAGCTAACTTTAAGTAAGTACATACATAAAGGTAAGTATAGTGAGTCAATCTAAAACGCCTATCGATTTATTGCCGCCCCTTCTGCCAACTGGTGATGTCTTCGCTGAAAAATGTCCCTCTCGCCAGATACTTAACCACGTTACCAGCCGTTGGGGCGTACTGATTCTGATTGCATTACTTGATGATACGCATCGTTTTAGTCAACTGCGTCGACGGATTGGCGGCGTGAGCGAGCGCATGCTGGCGCAGACTCTACAATGGTTGGAAAGTGATGGCTTTGTCCTGCGAACGGCCTATCCGGTTGTCCCGCCACATGTTGAGTATAGCCTCACCCCATTAGGCAAAGAGGTTGGTGTGCGGGTAAAAGAGCTGGCGATATGGGTAGAAGGGAATCTGGACGAGATTATGGCGGCGCAGCAATCAAGTGAACAACCATCGGGTGAACAGCGGTCAGATAAACAACCGTCAGGTAAACTGCGCGCCTCTTGAAGCGCGGTCCTTGAGCAGTAAGAGGCGTGTATGAGTAACAGGCGGTGATATCAGAGAGAATGGCTTTCCTGCTCTCGTCATCAACCGCCATAAACCAAAATGCATCTTTAGTTGGTCACGACGATATATTGTCGATACCAACAATGATGCCGTGCTCATTGTGCCAAACACGCTGAATCTTGTTACGACTCAATTCCTGAGAAAATCCATCCGGTAAAGAAAAACTTCTGGCAACGTGTTCGGCATCTAGCGCATCAGCACGCGTTCTTTGTTCTTTTCTGGAACGATAGCGATAGTGCTCCAGTTTCCCCCAGGCAATTAAGAGCGACGCATTTACCAGGAATATGCATAAATGTATCGGTATAGTCCAACCATCAGAGGTAAAGGTAGGCAGTTCGGACATATGACTATTCAAAAAAGTCCCGATAAATACCTCGGAAAACAGCCAAATAAAGATTCCCCATCCACATAGCGTCAGGAAAGAATCAACAAAGAGTGGAAACCAGCGTCTTTCAGAAATGATTAAAGGTGAATGCATCATTTATCCTCTTTCAATACCACGATCTGGGCTTTCCCAACGCGCTCGTTTTTTACGGGAACGCAGCATGACCTTTGGAAAACTGATCAGGCTGGTACACAGACTCAACGTCCAATACACCATGGGATACCAGATTACCCAGAACAGATATTTGCCAATATCTTTCTCATAGCGTCGTTCGATCAACATACTGACAGCAAACTGGATTAAACAGACCACGCCAATCATCATGCCGGTAAACGCGGGAGGAAAGAGCGTTTCTACCCGAATCCCCTCAGGCAGTTGTATTAAAAAGCCTAATAAATACAACAAGACGCTCATGGCATAAGTGAAGGCCCATAATATCGAAATCGAGTATTCAAGGAATAACGGCCACATGCGGCGATAGCGCCATGACCATAAATGACGGAAGTTTTTTAAAAAAACCTCGGCACCGCCCTGCGCCCAACGTAGCCGCTGTTTCCACAAGCCAGAGAGTTTTTCCGGCATCAAAATCCAACACAGTGCTCTTGGCTCAAAAAATATCGACCAATGGCGCAATTGGAGCTTCCAGCTAATATCGATATCTTCCGTGATCATATCGGTACTCCAGTAGCCAACTTCAGCTAACGCACTGCGACGAAAAGCGGAGATAACGCCAGAAACGGTGAACACTTTGCCGTAAACGCGCTGTGTACGTTTGATCAACCCAATAATTGAGGAAAATTCACCAACCTGAATACGCCCAATCAGCGTCGAGCGCGTTCTTATTCTTGGGTTTCCCGTTACTGCGCCGACCCGCGGATTATTGATCAACGGGTTAACTAAATAGGCGACAGCATCGGGATCGAGAAGCGCATCGCCATCAATACACACCAGCAGATCGCTCTTGGCCGCGGCACACGCGGTTTGAAGCGCCACCGCTTTGCCCTGATTATTCGCCAGATGAATGACTCGCAGTTTGTCATATTGGTTCGCCAACCGATCGAGCACATCGCCCGTGTCATCATTGGAACCGTCATTCACCGCGATCACTTCGATATGGGTATAACGCTGTGCTAATGCCGCTTCAATCGTTTCACATACGTTAGGCCCTTCGTTATAGCAGGGGATCAGGAGCGAAACTAACGGGCGCCCGGCGGGTTCATCGGGTATCCCCTCTGCTCCCTTGCGCCAATGGCGTTCATAGTGAAACCAAAAATACAGCCCTCCCGTTATCCATATCCCCGACATAAATAAAGGCCAGAAAAAGGTAAAGTTAAGAACGACATCCCCCGTAAAGGAAAACATCGCGCCAAAAGGGATGCCGAGCATCAGACATAAGATTAAGAAAGCTAAGATTCTCTCTATCATGGCAGTGGATACCATTCTGGTGAAATCATGGGGCGGATGCTTTCCAATTCAGGTGAATTGTTAAGAAAATCATCCGGATAGTAACCGTAATTTTGCGCACCATTCAGTTGCAACACGGTCATCCATTTAACCAATTGTTCGGTGTCTAACCACGGTTCTTCCGGGATACGCCAATCCCGAGCCTGAAGTTCAAAAACCGTTTTATTCAGCGCGCCAGGGCGACGAGCCACTTCTTGTACCAGCTTTTGCAACCACGCATTGCTGTCCTTGGGCGCGATGTTTTCCATCAATGGCATCGCCATGGGGGCAACCCAATCATAAGCGGCAAGGAAGTCATCCAGATTTTGGGAGAACCATGCTTCACTTTCCGGTTCAATAATCGGTAATGCGAAAATGTTACGTGCGGTACGAACTTGCGGGCCACGAATGTCACGCACACGGGCCGCCAGGTCGAGCGTAAAGTCCGTTAGCGCTTTACTTTTAAACCGCGTCCAGCGTGCATTAAGCTCGGGGTCACGACGAATGCTGGCAATCGAGTCGGGGAATCCAGCCTTCCGATATGCCTGCATCGCCGAATGGCTTGCATCTTCATCCTCTGCCAGCACGGCATCATCATGAAATAAGATGCCCTCGAACATGGCGTAGGCAGAAAGATCTTCATAGATATCACTAATTCGTCTTCTGGCTTCCGCATCCCATAACGATAAACGTCTATATTGGCTACGGTTGATACTTCGCTGGCCGCTCTCGCTGTCAATCCGCTCAACGCGCGGCAACGTTTCATCATCCATATCAAAGGCCAGTACCGGCATCCAGGCATAAACGCGAACAAGCGCTCGCGATGCTAGCTGCCAGGCCACATGATTGAATAAATCTTCTCGAACGGGCATCCAACGATTAGGGAAGTAGAGTGACTTTACGTTGCCATCTCCTTTGGGATCGGAGAAAGCCTGAAGATAGACGGTATTAATACGCAAGTCGGCAATGCGCTGAACTAATGCATCGACATTACGAGACTGCTGCGCTTTATCGGTGTCATAAACATAATCCAGGTCGATATGCGCAACCCGTATCACCTCAGGTTCACGGACATAGCTAACCAACAGCGCAAACTGCTGTACATCGGGATTGTTGTTAATCAGTATGCGAGGAACGCTATAGGGTGAGTCGGTTGATGCGGGCCCATTTTTAAGCGTGAGTGCCAGCTGATAACCCTGTTGCTTAACGATGTTTAGGGCATCGCCTCCTACCGCACCATAAGGCCAAACCCAAACCCGAGGCTTTTTCCCCGTCGCGTCAGCGATCCTTTTAGTAATGAGATTCGTATCATGCGCAAAACGTTTACGATACTCATCTCGCGTTTCGTATCGCTTGCTCTCAGGAAAATACTGACGAGTAACGGCGGCGGGTTCCATGTTGCCCTGCGGGTTTGCCTGAATCCCTTTATGTAAGTCATAGGTATGGGCACCAATTTCTACCAGACCAGATTGCGCCATTTCACCGACTTGCTGCCAGGTCAGAAAATGGTTGCGAGGTATTTGAACACCACTAAAATCCACCGGCTGATCTTCAGGTGTGTCCAGCCAGCGCCCTACGGGTGCCAGTACTGCCGGCCAATCATAGGCTTTCAGCAGAGGGTAAACGCGATGATAAAAACTGCTGTAACCATCATCAAATGTCAGTAGCACCGCCCTGTCTGGTAGCGGTTTCCCCCCTGCGCCCGCAGCCAGAATGTCATCAACGGATACCGGGTGGTAACCATTTTCCCTCAACCAGGCAAAGTGTTCATTCAGTGCGCTGGTGCGTACCGCCATGAAACGTTGATCGGCTCCATTATCTGCCACATCGTGATAGGCAATAACGATATATTGATTGGCTTTCCACGGCTGTTCCTTGACCAAAACCGGGCGTTCTGCGGGTGAGCTATATTTCACGTCAACGGAATGTGCGCAGGCGGTGATCATTAACACCCCCAGCAGCATCACAACGTTTCGTAGTCGTATGAATGACATCACCTTTCTCCTCAAAACCGATAATTCAAATCAAAAGACAGCGACACATTCTGTTCCCGTTTGCCGTCGTAAGGCCGTTTATCCCACTGAACGCTCACCCCCGTATCCAGCACGTCGTTCCACCGTACTCTTTGCCCGTATCCGAGTTGGGTGATGACGCCAGCGGAGGCGTCTTTCTGCCAGTAACGCCCGACACCCGCCGTTATCTCTTGATGCCACTCCGTCTGGTAATGTCGATAAAGCAAGTGATCGATGGCTAAGGCGGGTAAGACGGCCACATACTTCCGTGGATTGTAATAAGGGGTGTTTTGCTGACTGTTCGCCCCCACACTGAGCGACGGGGTGAAATCTATGACTAAAGACGGTGATGAAAAGACGCGTTCTTGCCCACTCAGTGCATATTCCTGACGCCTGTTGCCATCAGAAAACCACCCGTGCGACAGGTCTGCTTGCCATGAGCGCCGTTCACTTTGCCGCCAGCGCACATACCCTCCAGCACCATTAGCCGTTACGCCATTTTTAAGTGCCTGTAGCGGTGTGCTGCGCATGAGCCGTTCGGCATTAAGGCCGACACGCCAAAAGTCGTTAACATCATGGCGATAAGAGAGACGCCCGCCGATATCAGAACCCAATCCAAAATTTCGGTGTGAAAGCTCAGCCTCAGCCCAATGGTCACGATCGGTAAATTCCACGCCGCCGCGAAGAGTGCGGTGGGTCGCCTGCCCATCACTGAAATCGCTTTGATTAAAAGCCCCCCCAGAGAACACACGCCAATGGTCGGCAAACGGCGGACTATAGAGCACGGCATCAATCTCAGTGTCGTTCATTCCTTTCGTTGGACTGTCAGACTTGAGCCCCTGAGCGCCAGCAATACGCAACTCCGCCATGTGATGAACCTGACGCAGGCGCGCTAATCGTTTCACAGAGAAATCATCTGGGTAGCGGGTTACAGTATCGTCAGTCAGTTGTTCAAGTTGGCGCCATTCCTGCAATTCCAATGCAGTAAGTCCCTGGTGGGTTTCCAACCGGAATGATCTTGGTTCCAACAACTCAACTCGCTTTAATAACGTTTCGGCACGACGCGGCCATCCCCTACTTAGATAAACTTCGGCCAAACGTATATTCAGCTCTTGGTTTCCTGGCCCGGTAAAAGCCAGACGTTCCGCCAGCCGTTGCGCCGCAGGAAAATCGTTATGAGAAATCAGTGACTGTATACGCAGGTATTTGATGTCAACCCAATCGTCGTTAGGTATGAAGGTTGATAAACCATAAACACTTTTCTTATAAGGTGTTTTTTCTCCAGCCTGAACGGACAACTGCATTGCCTGTTCAACTTTTTCACTCTCCAGAATGCTGTAGAAAAAATCGCCTTGCCGCGCTATCTGCAAGCGTTGCGAAGGATCTTCCTGTATTACCGCGCTGAGAATCTGCTCTGCTTTCTCTGGCTGCTGCAAATAGAGATAAGCAGAAGCGACCCAGCGTCGTGCATAACTGGGAATATCTCCCTCTTTGAGGAGGGATTGATATTCCGAAATAACCTCTTCCATACGATAGCGAACCAGCAATGCACCTAGCCGATCAATTCGCGCATGGCGATAGCTGGCTTTTGCAGACGGATGCGTTCGCCATTGATTCATCAAGGCGCTATAACGCGCTAAAGCGCGATCCGCCACAACGAAACGTTCGTTCTCCGTTGTCGAGGCAATAAACGCAAGACGGACCAATTCCGCCGCCGCCTCCAGTTCTCGCTGACGTTGCCTTTCGTCGGCCTGGACGCCATGGAGCTTGCCGTTTTCCAGGGCATTTAACGCTGGCGCGCTAACATTATTGCTGGAGAGAATATCGCTGTAGTCATAGCGCAGGGCTTTATCCTGTGGTGCATAACGCATAGCCTGAATGATAGAAAAGAGAGAGTCAGTGTGCTTTCCCGCAATTCGTTGCACCCACGCTAATTCACGCCAATGGTTTGCCGTTGGCTCACGCTTAACGCGAGACGCAGCGAGTTCCAGCGCTGTTTTTGTCTGTCCGGCATCGGCGAGGGTGAGTATCAAACCACTACGCGCATCGTCATCTCGTGGAGAACGTTGCAAAACCCGACGCCATAACGCCACTGATGGCTGCCACTGACGGAGATTACGGTAGGATTTCGCCGCCGCTCTCAGCGCAGGATCGGGCAGTGACATCGTTGGCGAATAGGCTTCCCAAATTCGCCTCACTTCAGCATCCTTTCCCGCCCAACCGTTAATTTGTAGCCAGTCGGTCACTTCAGCTGCGGTCAATACACGGTTTCTGGATTGCCCATCGAACCATGACGTCGCCGTGGATATATCCCCCTGACGAGCATTGATGATTAATGTGTCGTAATGAGAATCCGCCGCCACCACGCTGCCAGAGAAGGAAAAATAAACTAATGATTTAAGTAAGTTAAATAATATTGGGTTGAGTCTGCTTGAATGAGAATTAACGAAACTCATCGCTGAATCTCCCCACCAGTGATGACAGGATGACATTCAAATACATCGTTGAACGCTGGTTTCATGACTTAACACCTCTAATCGAGTCTAAACGCGGCATGCAGCTATCCCTCCCGTGATTCGAAGTCAGAGATAGACGCTAAGGCCAGTTTGGCGCATAATAATGCATATAGTTTTTTTATCAATATAATTTTTATACGCATATGGCGAAGACTTCAATGACAGGTTCAGAACAGGTAGTGAAAGGGCGCAGCTGGGGACTGGAACGTCGGCTTCAATTCATCGACTTTCGGTTACGGTGGAGTGGGCACATAAATCGTACAGATTTAACGTCTTTTTTTGGGTTATCTATCCCTCAGGCGTCGCTCGATATCGCTAAATATATTGAGCTCGCCCCCTATAATCTGGTCTACGATCGACGAACCAAAACTTACACGGCTACGCCAACATTCTCTGCGGTCTACCCACAGAATTCCGCCCAGCGCTATTTAGCAGAATTATTGGCAATGAAAACGGGCGTCCTTGAAGCAGATGCCAGTTTCATCGAGTCTGCTCCAGAAGTGTGCTGGGTGAATATCCCGCTCAACATCTACAATGAACAGGTTGTTGAAGTCATTGTCAGAGCGATTCGTGACAAAACGGCGGTGAACATCTGCTATCAATCCTCATCGTCAATGGATAATTCGCCACGGCTGATTTCCCCACACGCTTTAGGCAATGATGGCGTTCGGTGGCGAGTGCGTGCCTACTGTCATACCAGACAGCAATTTAGTGATTTCACGCTTACGCGCATCCTCAGCATTGAAGGCGTCGAACTTTCGACAATCGATCCCGCTAGCGATTATTCGTGGCATACCTATCTTCAGTTAATTTTGGCGCCGAGCGATAAACTGCCGCTGGCACATCAACGTGCGTTGGAATTGGAATATGGTATGACCAATAGAGAGTTGAATGTATCCTGCCGTCTGGCATGTTTACATGAAACACTCAAGCGATTCCATATCAGCTTAACGGATGAAAATAACGAAGAAGATCAGCTGTTTGTATTGAAAAACAAAGAAGATATTCAAGCACTTCTGGGGGCGTGACCCCATCCCCTTCACGCCTATTAATTTCTCATCGGCACAACACATAGCAAGGTCATGATTAAGTGAATTCTTATATTGATTTCACTTAATCATCCTTGCGTCAGAAATTCATAAAATGATGTAAAATAAGAAGGTAATTTATAGTGGTTCTGGTAAAAAAGTGATGCAGGGCAAATAGGTTAACCGGGAAAAAAAATGAAAATTCGCGCATATGAATTATTAATTATTTTCAGTTCAACCTTACTAATGAGTTACTTAGGTTTGTCTTTTCGGCTACTTGACGATACCTCTCTATTCTGGCCAGCAGACATTCTCTTATTTTGCTTTCTCATACGCTATCGCAGTCGAGATAAAAGCATAAAAAACAAATTATTGCATAGCGTTATTTTATGCATGGTCGGTTTTCTCGGTATGCTGCTGCCCGCTATTTATCTTGAAAACAATCAATCTTTTTTTGAAAAAATTATTCACTGCGCGATAAGTTCAGTTTTTTTCATTACTGCATGGATTACATTAATTATCTTTTTTAAGATAAGGGGTAAGACTTACAGTCAATTAAGTAAAAAATACATTTTCTTTATATTTATTTCCATTTCTATAGGATCCATTTTTTCAGCTTTATTTTATGGAATATATTTATCCACAAAAACCAGTGATGACAATGTTTTCATCCTTTCAAGAAAGTGGTTTAGCGAAGAGCTAAGTTCTGGTGTTATTTTCGTTTTTTTATTCCTAAAAGTGACAAGGAATGTTAAAAACATTTTTAAAATATCAACATTTTCAATTAAAAAAACATTCAAAAAACCATTATTTATACTTTACCCTATCATTATTATCTTTTGCATAGCGTCGTTAAACATCACGCTCAGTGTATTGGCAATATTGCCATTAATCTATCTTTCGTTATCCCACTCATTTAACAAGATTATTTTAATGTGCACTGCAACTGGCATTGCACTAAATTACATCTATATAAACAGATTAATAGACGTTCATGACACAATAGAAAAAGAGTATTTGTTCGAATTATCTTATTTGTTTCAAATCAACACTTCAGTGATTATCATTACCGTTCTTATCGCCTCTTTCTTTATTAACAAAAACAGAAAAAACATAAAAAGAATAGAATTAATCAGCAACCATGATGCTCTCACAGGCATGTTAAATAGACGTTCACTCAATCAGCACATGATGAATATCATTAACTCCACACGTGATGGGGATAATAAAATCATGTCTTTGCTTGTGCTTGATATTGACCATTTTAAAAAAGTGAATGATACCTATGGGCATGCTATAGGCGATAACGTCATCAGAGAGTTTTCTACAACGCTTAAGCAATATACCCGACCCCAAGACCTGCTCTGTCGATGGGGTGGCGAAGAGTTTTTAATCATAATTCAAGGTCTCTCCGTCAACGACTGCTTAGATATCGCAGAGAGAATACGGTCTATTATAGAAGGGGCTCCATTAGCGATTTCAGATGGTCATATTGTTCGATGCACAACCAGTATCGGTGTCAGTTTTTTTAAGCTGGAAAGAATTGAGGATTTTCATGAAGCGTTTAAGGAAGCAGACGAATTATTGTACATGGCAAAAGAGCAAGGACGTAATCGCGTAAATTCGGTACAAAACTAATATCATGATGCCTGCATCCGTTTAGAATGCCCTGATCGGTATAAACGGAGCACTATCCTACAGATGAAAACGAAAATCGACGGTAGAGAACTTGCTATGCAATCACCAAAGAAGTGGCTGATCCTGGCCATTGTTTCCAGTGCGCTGTTCCTGATTGTTATCGACATGACGGTGCTGTACACCGCACTCCCGACACTGACTCACGACCTGCACGCCACCGCATCGGACAAGCTGTGGATCGTTAATATCTACGCGTTGGTTGCCTCCGGCTTGCTGCTGGGAATGGGTACGCTGGGCGATAAGCTGGGTCATAAACCTCTATTTATTTCCGGATTGCTGGTCTTCGGCGCGGCGTCATTGTTCGCCGCCTATTCGCCCACTCCCCACATGCTCATCGCCGCACGCGCTCTGCTGGCGGTTGGTGCGGCGATGATGATGCCCGCCACGCTCTCGATTATTCGACTGACCTTTTCTGATGAACGGGAACGCGCACTGGCGATTGGTATCTGGGCTGCGGTGGCATCCGGCGGTGCCGCGTTTGGCCCCGTCATGGGCGGGATACTGCTTGAATACTTCTGGTGGGGCTCGGTTTTCCTCATCAACGTACCGGTCGTTCTGCTTGCGCTCATCATGGGAATCACCGTCATTCCACACCGGCCGGGTAATACTTCACACCGCTGGGATTTCATCGGTTCTCTATTAATTATGGTGGGTTTGATTGGTGTAACCTATGCCATAAAAGAGCTGGGCAAGCGGATTCCGTCTTATGAAGATGCGCTAATCGCGCTGCTGATCGGCGTGGCGTTTATTACCCTGTTTGTGCGGCGTCAGCGTAACAGCCAGCACCCCCTGGTCGATTTCTCTCTCTTCCGTCTGCGACCTTTCAGCGCAGCCGTAGCCGCGGCTATCGTAGCGGCGGCCGCATTAATCGGAATGGAACTGGCTTTCACCCAGCGGCTACAGCTTGTGGTCGGGCTGTCTCCGCTACAGGCCGGGCTGTTTATTTTGCCTCTGTCATTGGCGTCCTTTATCTCAGGCCCGTTAACCGGAAGAATGCTGCCACACGTAAATAGCGGGACAATGTTATCCGCAGGGCTGCTGGTTTCCGGGCTTGGTATGGGAAGCTATCTGCTGCTCCACAATGCCCCCATCATCGTACAAGTCATCAGCCTGATGGTGATTGGGGCTGGCGTAGGTTCGACCATGACGGCCGCATCGAGCACCATTATGCAGGTTGCTCCAGCATCAAAAGCAGGGATGGCGGCCTCAATCGAAGAGGTGTCCTATGAATTAGGGGGCGCGACGGGCGTGACGCTGATGGGCAGTTTGCTGTCTTTCGCTTATTCTGCGACGTTTATGCTGCCTGCTGGGTTTACCGCACCGGACACCGCGTATGACAGCCTGGATGAGGCATTAATTTTTGCCGAATCCTTACCGGAAAATATGCAGCAACTTCTGACCGCACAGGCACATTCCGCCTTTGACTCCGGGTTTTCCATCGTACTGGCAGCGGCAACGCTGATCCTGCTGTTAACGTCCGCCTTCGTCTGGACAACGCGCAATCATAAACAACATCGTAATCAGGCAGCTGACGCGTAGCATCACCGACGACCGGATTGATTAAGGTAATAAAAAACGCCGTTCAGTAATGAACGGCGTTGATGATTTAGCGACGTACTATCTGGCAGATCAGTACGTTTCTTTACCGTATTGCAGTGAACGAGGCCCGTACAGCATCCCACGTGGATGACCCGCCGCGAGCAAGCGTGAGCTGGTCACGCCAGCAACATCATGGCCTTTGTCGGAGATCGTGTCCGCAATCTGGCTCACCGCAGCCTGCACCAGAGCACCGATGATGCCGCCGTTAGAATTTGATTGCTGCTCGTTGCTGGACGCCGTTGCACTTCCGCTCCACAGCAGTTTTCCGGTACGCAGATCAACCAGACGTGCATCCGCAGAAACGCGGGTTTCGCTGCTAATCACGATGTATGACGTGCCATATTCTTTTACGTCCAAATACAGTGCAGCATCAGCACCAAAGATTTGGTGCAGCTTCGCCGTACTCAGCGCATGAATATCCGCCGCAGTCGACAGACCATTCTGTTTGAACGTTTCGTCTACGACAGCGACAGGCAAGACGTAATAACCGGATTCCGCCAGCGGATAGGTAACTTGTGAAAGCAGGCTATAGCTCGCTTTCACATCCGGCGAATGGTTAACCGGCGGCAATACCAGAATAGACTTAGGTTTACTCTGCTTAAATGCCGTGTAGTCATAAGGCACGGGTTTAGCACAACCGGTCAGCACCAGCGCAAAAACCAGACCACATAATCCTAAGAAACGATTCATTTAATGCTCCCTTTATTTTTACTCAACAGAAAGTCCATAAAAGGTGCTGATTCAGGGAATTTCGCTTTTTCAGTTTCAAACTGTTGGCGAGCTTCGCTATCACGGCCAGTGTTGGCATACAGCAACCCAAGTTGAGCATAGAGTCCCGGTGGGACAGGTTTATTTGCGGCTTTCGCTTTTTCGATCGATTCATTCAAAGCAAGAATCTGCTGCTCAGGGCCAACTTTATCTTGTTGATAGTAATCGTAAAGAGCCGGCTGATATTTTTCCCAGCTGTAAATGGTTTTTGGCTGGGACGCACAGCCAGCCAGTACTGTCGCTGCAAGCAGCAGGACAATTTTCTTATGAGATAACATGGTTATATTCCTATTCCATTAGTTCGCTGGGCGCCAGGCACCACTTTCAATTCCCGCAACCAGATTATTGACGGCTTCACGAATAGCCAAATCCAGCACTTTACCGTTCAGCGTAGAGTCATAGCTGGCCGTACCGCCGAAACCGATAATTTCACGGTTGGACAAGGTGTACTCACCGGCACCTTGTACGGAATACACGACTTCAGATGTTTGTACGTTCACCACATTCAACGTGGTTTTTGCGTAAGCAACCTGTGTTTTGCCGCGACCAAGGATGCCCCACAGTTGATGGTCACCCACCTCTTTGCGACCAAACTCGGTCACATCACCGGTAACAACATAGCTAGCGCCTTTCAGCGTCTGCGTTTGCCCTTTAATGCCCGCTTCTGCTTTCAGCTCTTCCATATTGGTGCGATCCAACACGTTAAAGCGGCCACTCTGCTGAAGATGGCTAACAAGAATGGTCTTGGATTGATTACCTAAGCGGTCAACACCATCAGAAAAAATACCGTTCATGTAGTTAGAGCGGTTTTCAAATTTTCCGACGGAAATCGGGCTGCGAACGCCCTGATAAGGCGTACTGTAAGAAGTAACTTTTTGTGCTTCTACGGTACGGGAAGACTCTGTAGCACATCCGCTCAATAACGCTGCTGACATGAATACAGAACAAAGAACGACTTTTTTATTCATAACACTATCCCTTAGTGACAATCCATTAACCCTGAGCAAAGCCCTGTTATTGATTCATAATGAAAATGCCGTAAAAACGTTATTTAGCTGCAACACTGTTTTGCTGCGTTTAAATAGCGCTCGACATTATGAGGGGCGTAAGGAAAAGTAACGAGTTATTTCATGAAAAAATTAACAAAAATCATGAAAATCAGAATTTTCACCTAGGGTAAACCACTGTAAACCAGATAAAAAACAAGGTTATATGCAACCATGACATTACTTTTGCATAACATCACAACTTACTGAAACGATTCAATAATTTCATTAATAACCTCTGCGATATTTAACATTAACCGACTTTTTACCTGCTCTATATCAAGGTCAGGGTGTTATCCAGCTATTAGGATAAAGGCAATGATCGAGGGATCCAGGGTGGGAGAAGGTAATGAACCGGTTTGTTATTGCCAGTACTCAAGACTGTATGGGGTGCCATGCATGTGAAATCGCCTGTGTCATTTCACACAACGATGAGCAGTATCCAGATAGCACCACGGTGTTTCAGCCCAGAATCAAGGCATTCAATACGCCAACGTTGCGGGCTGCCGTAACATGTCGCCATTGTGAAGATGCCCCCTGCGCCAGCGTGTGCCCAACGCGGGCCTTGATCAGAAAAGACAATAGCATTCAGCTCGTTCAGGAAAAGTGCATTGGCTGTAAAAGCTGTGTGCTGGCTTGCCCGTTCGGTGCGATGTCCATGGTGACAAACCCCGTGGACAATAGCACCATCGCCCATAAGTGCGATCTCTGCGCCGATCGTCCAGAAGGGCAAGCCTGTGTCGCCGCCTGCCCAACACACGCCTTGCAGTTGGTCAGCGAACAAACGTTAGCGGCCCGCCGTCAGGAAAAACAGCAGACGATGGCGCTGCGTTCAGCCTCCCACTGGCAGCGTGAAACGCCCGTGCTGAAAGCGCTGACGACCAATCCACTCAGTAAAAGAAAAAACTGGCCGCGCCGGGATGCTGAGCAAAAGCCGCTGACCCAGAGAACCTCCACGTTTGATGAAATCTATCACGGCTTCTCCGTTCAGCAGACGGAAGATCAGGCTGACCGCTGCCTTTCCTGCGGTAAACGTGCGATCTGCGAGTGGACCTGTCCGCTGCATAACAATATTCCCGAACTACTAAGTCTCGCGAAACAGGGGCGGATTCTTGAAGCCGTCGAACTCTCACATCAAACCAGCAGCCTGCCAGAAATCTGCGGCCGGGTATGCCCGCAGGATCGGCTATGCGAAGGGGCCTGTACACTGGGTAAAGAGTACGGCGCCATCACCATCGGCAACGTAGAGCGCTACATTACCGATACCGCAATGGCAATGGGCTGGTCGCCCGATATGACGCGTGTCGTTCCCAGCGGCAAACGCGCGGCGATCGTCGGTGCTGGCCCAGCGGGGTTAGCCTGCGCCGATGTGCTGGCGCGTAACGGCGTGCAGGCTGTCGTGTTCGACCGCCACCCGGAAATTGGTGGGCTGCTCACATTCGGGATCCCGTCGTTCAAACTGGATAAAGAGGTGCTGATTCATCGCCGTGAAGTATTCAGCGCGATGGGAATCGAATTCCGGCTGAATACCGAAGTGGGGAAAGATATTTCTCTGGCTCAGCTTCTGGATGACTATAACACCGTTTTCCTCGGCGTAGGCACCTACCGCTCCATGAAGGCTAACATTGATAATGAAGAGGCTCCCGGCGTCTTCGATGCGCTCCCTTTCCTGATTGCCAATACCAAGCACGTCATGGGGCTGCCTGAATTAGACGACGAGCCTTATATCTCGATGGCGGGCAAGCGCGTCGTGGTGCTCGGCGGTGGAGATACCGCGATGGACTGCCTGCGTACGTCCGTTCGACAAGGTGCGGTATCCGTCACCTGCGCGTACCGTCGCGATGAAGCGAATATGCCCGGCTCGAAAAAAGAGGTAAAAAATTCCCGTGAAGAAGGCGTGGAGTTCATGTTTAACGTCCAGCCACAAAAAATCTGCCTCAATGAACAGGGCGAAGTGTGCGGGATTAGTCTGGTTCGCACTGAACTGGGCGAACCAGACGCCAGCGGCCGTCGCCGTCCGCGCCCTATTCCCGGTTCAGAATTCGTGCAACCTGCGGAAGCCGTGATAACCGCATTTGGCTTCCAGTCGCACAGCATGCCGTGGCTGGAAGAGGCCGAGATCGGTCTGGATAACTGGGGCTACATCACGGCACCCCTTAATAATCAGATACCTTGCCAGACCAACCATCCACGTATTTTTGCTGGCGGTGATGCCGTACGCGGTGCCGATCTGGTGGTGACCGCCATTGCCGACGGGCGCAAAGCCGCACTGAGTATGATTGCGACAATGGGGCTGACCGCCGTCACGGGCGCCATTCCCGCACACCCGCAGCGTCCCGAAACGAACGCAACTCGCGAGGAGGTTCGCTCATGAATCAATTTGTTATTGCCGAAGCAGAAAAGTGTATCGGCTGCCGGACCTGTGAAATCGCCTGTGCGGTCGCCCATAGCGGAGGCCAAAGCGCACAGCTGCGGCCTTCTCACTTCTTTCCGCGCCTAAAAGTCGTTAAAAGCGCCAGCGTCAGCGTACCCGTTCTGTGCCGACAGTGTGAAAATGCGCCCTGCGCCAGCGTGTGTCCAAATGACGCGCTGGTGCGCGATCGGGACAGTATTCAGGTGATTCAGTCCCGCTGTATCGGCTGCAAAAGCTGTGTGGTCGCCTGTCCTTTCGGCGCCATTAATGTGGTGACAAAAGCGTCGAATGACGAAGGGGAAACGCACCTCACGCAAAGCGAGGTTCACAAATGTGATTTGTGCGCGGATGTCGCCCAGAGTCCCTCCTGCGTCAGCGTGTGTCCGACATCGGCGCTGCGATTAGTGACGGCGGATGAGTTACGCAAGCAGACGCTGGAAAAACAGCGGCGTTCCGCACTGGGGTGGCCGAGCCATTAAAACAAACGGGAAGGTGGTGGACAGGGAGGGAGCGCCACAAAACACACGATGCAGGAAATTCGTTGTGTCTAATTAATAATTATCGCCGATTTATCCATCGATTTTTCTTTAGATCACATATTAGTCTGATAATATGCATTGGTAATGCCTGATAGGTTCCCATCTTTTATCACGATCACGGAGTGAACAATGACCTGCCATTTTGTCAGGTGGACAAGCACGGAAGCGCTTCCTGACTTACAAAGACTGCCTGATAGGCTCATCTCATCAACACAGGGTTTTTCAGCCAAACGCCGCGAGCGTTATCTGAAAAGTCGCGTGCTGCTGGCTGAGATGATGTTCTATTTTTTCGGCTATCCACTGTTACCCACACTACTGGAGTCCCCTGAAGGACGCCCTTATTTTGCCGATCCCAACATGCCCAATTTCAGCATCGGCTATGCAGGCAATACCATCGCTATTCTCCTGAGTGAAGAAGGGAGCGTGGGTATGGATATCGAAATCGTTCATGTCAGGCCAACAAATCAGGCTGTTCCACAGATGCAGGCGCAGACGCAGGCCGAACAAGCGTGGATCGACGCTCAGCGCGATCCGCTGGAAGCAGCAACGCAACTCTGCACCATTCGCCAGTCATTGATGAAAATCCCTGGCGTAAACAGCCATCCTCCCAATAACCTGAAACTCCACCCCGCCTCTGGCAGACTGCGTTCAACCTGCACCCCCGCCGTAGAAGTGATGAGCGATGTTGATGATTATCTTGCCTGGGCCTGCGCCCATATCCCTACACTTAACCGATTGATCATGTGGAAATATACATCGACATCGGGCATGAGAAAATCGGGAGAAATTCTACAGCAGCAGCGCCAGTCTTTGCGCTATATGAAATTAACCAGTCATACGATAGAAAAAGCCATCTCTACCGCCTCACTGTAGCCAGCCGCTTCATCACAGGCTGAGGCTCCGGGAAAACCCCCGGAGCCACGAACGGATTAATGCGCGTCGATAAACACGATTTTCAGCAGGAACAGCAGCGCAACCACAACCACACATGGGCTGATTTCACGCCAGCGTCCCGTCGCCAACTTCATCACACAGTAAGAAATGAAACCCAGTGCGATCCCTTCGGTAATCGAGAAGCTGAACGGCATCATCACCGCGGTAATAAAGGCTGGAACGGCTTCCGTCAGGTCATCCCACTTCACACGCGCCAGGCTGGATGTCATCAGTACACCCACGTAAATCAGCGCGCCAGCGGCCGCATAGGCAGGCACCATCCCCGCCAGCGGTGACAGGAAGATCACCAGTAGGAACAGCAGACCCACCACCACCGCGGTCAGGCCGGTGCGTCCACCAACGGACACGCCAGAAGAGCTTTCAATATACGCCGTAACGGAGGAGGTCCCGATAAACGAACCGGCCACAGAGCTAACGCTGTCAACATACAGCGCCTGCTTCATACGCGGAAACTTACCGCGCGCATCGACCAGACCGGCTTTATCCGTTACGCCAATCAGCGTACCAGAGGAGTCAAACAGGTTAACCAGCATGAAAGAGAAAATAATACCGGACATTCCGAGGTTCAGCGCCCCAGCCAGATCAACCTGACCAACCACCGACGTTACGCTCGGTGGCATAGAGAACACGCCAGCAAATTTAACATCACCCAGCAGCAGGCCAATCGAGGTGGTTACCACGATCGAGATCAGTACCGCGGCGTGAATATTACGTGAAGCCAGCGCTACAATAATGAAAAAGCCCAGAGCGCCCAGCAGCACGCTGTGCGAGGTCAGATTGCCAATCGTCACCAGTGTTTCTGGGTTAGGTACGATAATACCGGCATTTTTCAAGCCCATCATGGCAATGAACAGGCCGATACCGCTGGCGATCCCCAAACGCAGACTGAGCGGAATATTGGCGATCATCCAGTAGCGAATCTGGAAGATGGTCAGCAACAGGAAACCGATTGCGCCCCAGAAAATAGCACCCATCGCAACCTGCCATGGCAGCCCCATCGCACCCACGACAACAAACGCGAAAAACGCATTCAGCCCCATTGCCGGAGCCAGCGCCACAGGCAGGTTAGCCAGCAATCCCATCAAAATACTACCAAATGCTGCGATCAGGCAGGTGGTCACAAAGACCGCTTTGGTATCCATCCCCGCCGCACCCAGGATTTGCGGGTTAACAAAAACGATGTAGACCATCGTCAAAAACGTCGTGAAACCGGCAATCGTTTCCGTACGTGCTGTCGTGCCGTGTTGTTTAAGTTTAAACACGCGCTCCAGCAGGCCCTGCTCGGTAGCAAGACCGGGTTGTGATTTATTCATTAGTACCAATCCAAAGAAGGGAATAACTGTCGTCGGGTATCCTATAACAAAACGCTACGTTTTTACGTTGATCCCACGTTTTTTTTCATCGAATAAGAAGAACCTATTAATATCATGGCTATTGTACAAAATACCTTCGATTGAAACCCCTTAATTTTCCGCAAGATTGCCGTGAAAATGGCTTTATAGGTCGCAATATTGGGTCAATTGGTTAAAGTAAGGAACGTCTTCTCATTCTGACCGTTTAAGAACCGAGATACCGAGGTGACCACGGTGCGAGGTGTCCCAACGGGAACCTCATCACCGTGTTTCCCCTAAAGCTATACTTAAATACTTCATCGATAAGGATTGGTCATGCCCCGTATTGAATGCGTCTTCTTCGACTGTGATGGCACGCTGGTTGATAGCGAAGTGCTGTGTTGCCAGGCTTATGTGAATATCTTCATCCCGTATGGGGTGAACTTATCGCTGGAGGAGGTGATAAAAACCTACAAGGGCGTGAAGCTGTACGAGATTATTGCCCGCATCAGCCAGCAGCACGGTTTAACCGTATCGGTAGAAGATGCGGAGCGTCATTTCCGGCAAGAGGTGAAACGTCTTTTTGATGAATCTCTGCAACCTATCGAGGGCGCACGTGAGCTAGTGCAGTCCATCACCGTTCCGATGGCCGTAGTTTCTAACGGCCCGGTCAGTAAGATGCAGCATTCGCTCGGCCTGACACAGATGCTTGATCTGTTTGGCGACCATCTCTACAGCGGCTACGATCTGAAAAAGTGGAAGCCCGATCCAGCAGTGCTGTATCACGCTGCCGAGCAGCTACAGCTTCCCATCGAGCACTGCATTCTGGTTGAAGACTCCGCCGCTGGCGTACAGGCTGGCATCGCGGCGGGTATTCCGGTGTTCTATTACTGTGCCGATCCCCACAACCAGCCGATTCATCATCCACTGGTCACGATGTTTGACGATATGCGCGAACTGCCGCAAATCTGGCGTGAGAAAGGCTGGAATATCACGATGTAGCAGTACCACTCAGGCGACCAGACTCAGGCTTAATACCGATCGTTTCAGCATCGAGATACTCGGGGCGACCACAGGGGTGAGGCCTCCTTACGGGAACCTCCCCCTGTGTTTCCCCTAATAACGGGCTTCAGTGACCCGTATTCGTCTCAGGCTGGTTTATTCCGCCACCACAGCAGACGGCGCTTCGGCTGTTTTTCCTGCTGGTTAAAACGGGCGTTAACCCGGTTAGCCAGCAGTTCAAGCGACAGGCAAAACACGAAGTAGACTAGCGCGACAAACAGGAAAACTTCCATCGGATAAACCATGCTGCGATTATTGACCTGGGTAGCGAGAAACGTCAGCTCGCCGACGCCGACAATGTAGGCCAGCGAGGTGTCTTTAATCAGGGAAATCCACTGGTTTATGAAGGAGGGCACCATCATCCTCAGCGCCTGCGGTAGGACAATCTGCCACAGTACCTGCCAGCGGCTTAATCCCAGCGAGAGCCCAGCCTGCCACTGGCCGCGTCCAATCGCGACAATGCCCGCCTTCACGCCATGCGCCAAATACGCCGAGGCGATCAGCGCCAGCGCACACACCACCGTAGTAATTTCAGGGATATCGACGCCAAAAACGATCGGCAGCAGGAAGTAGGTCCAGAAAATCAGCATGATGACGGGAATCGCCCGGAAGAACCCCAGCACCATCGCCAACAGCGCGCTCCATACGCCTCGCGACATCGCCAGCGCCACGCCCAATATCGTCCCCAAAACGGCAGACGCAATGCCCGCCAGCAGGCTCATCAGCAACGTCAGCGCCGCGCCGCCCAGCGGGCCCTCCGGAAACGTGCCCCACATCAAATAGCCGAGGTTATCGGTGATAACGGTAAAATCCATCTCAGTGTCTCTCCGCCAAACTACGCTGCTGACGCCACATGCCCCAGCCTTCCATCACGGCAATAATCACGATGTACAACACCGTCGCCACGCCAAACGCCTGAAAGGTGCGTAAGGTTTCCGTCTCCACCTGACGCGACGCGTAGGACAATTCAGCGACGCCAATCGCCATCGTCAACGACGAGTTCTTAACGATATTCATGTATTGCCCAAGCAGCGGCGGCAGGGCGATTTTTAGCGCCTGCGGCAGCACCACATAGCGCATGGATTGCCAACCGGTTAACCCCAGAGCATGCGCCGCATACTTCTGTCCACGCGCCACACCGCGAATACCGGCGCGAATTTCCTCAGCAATAAACGCGCTGGAGTAGAGCGTCAGCCCAGCCAAGCCCGCCAGAAACTCAAAAGAGGGCCACGCTAACGTCATGCCCAACAGCGAAATAACATGCGGAGTGTTCAGCCATTGCATCATCTCTGAGGGAAAAAGCTGACCGGCACCGAAATACCAGAAAAACAGCTGCACCAGCAGCGGCGTATTACGGAATAGCGAGCTGTAAGCGACAACGACGCTGCTCAGCACCCGAACCTGGCTGTCTCTGGCGGCTGCCAACAGAAAGCCCAGTACAGTGGACAAGGCGATCGTACTGAGGGAAATACCCAGCGTAATCAGGAAACCGTGCCACAGCCAGATGAGGTATTGAGGAGCCAACAGCCACGACTCAAGCGATTGCAGCGCCGTATCCATGCGTTTTATCTCTCTTTGTCATTATTACGAGGTACAAATAGAAATGCCCTCTGCATGCAGAGGGCTAAGATCATAGCACTGAAGATGTCAGCTATCAGGATTTAGGTTGCTGATCCAACGGGGCAAAGGTGAAGTCGCCGCGCGGCTGAGCCGATTTCGTGCTTGGCCCAAACCAGCGATCGTAGATCGTCTTCGCTTCGCCCTGTTTTTCCAGGTTAATCAGCGTGTCGTTAATCTTCGCTGTCAGGCGCTCTTCGCCCTTCGGAATCCCGACGCCCTGATACTCTTTAGTGATGCTGAACGGAGAGATTTCAAACTCCGCTTTCTGGGCATCTGGCACATTAGCCAGTAAGCCGACTAGCTTGGCATCGTCCTGCGTGATGGCCTGAACGTTACCGTTACGCAGCGCAGCGAAGGCCAGCGGCGTATCGTCGTAGGAAATCACTTTGGCTGTCGGGTAATGTTCACGCAGGGTAATTTCCTGCACGGTGCCTTTATCCGCGCCGATACGCAGCGTTTTGATGTCTTCCGGCGTTTTCAGCACGCCTTTACGGGCGATGAATTTTTGTCCGGTCGCGAAGTAAGGGATACTAAAGTTAACCTGCTTGGCTCGTTCATCCGTAATGGTGAAGTTCGCGGCAATCAGATCGACTTTCTGCGAGCTTAACAACGGAATGCGGTTAGCCGGGTTCGTCGCGCGCAGTTCAACCTTCACGCCCAGCGCCTTACCAATCGCCTCGGCGATATCCACGTCGTAGCCCACCAGTTTTTTACTCTGTGGATCGACATAGCCAAACGGCGGGTTGCTGTCGAAGACAGCGATTTTCACCACGCCCGCCTTCTGAATGTCATCTAATTTATCTGCCTGTGCAGCACCAGAAACGGAAGCCAACCCAGCTAATAAAGTCACTGTCAAAATCTGCTTTTTCATTCCCTGCCCCTTAATTATCGCTGTATTAACAGCAGGCTATCAGCAGGGTGAAAACGCGGGAAATAACATAAATAGCTATAATATAACCTTATGTTACTTCGGTATTCTGGCAGATTATCCTGATTCAGGTACGGTTAGATAGATTGATGGAAAGCAGCAAATTACCGGCGAGTACGTCATTAATCTGGCAGGCTACCTCATCAAAGAGCGCATAGCGTCGGCGGTATTCTGCCCGCTTGCGGCTGGGAATGTCCTGTTCAGACTTTCTCGGCAGAGATAGCGGTAGCGCAATGTTGCCATCAGGTCGCAGTTGACCGCCGTGGGCGAAGAGGAACGCATTGTAGTCGGCCAGAAAAACATCGCGTTTCTTACTGCGATAGCGCCAGTGTTTATAGATATGCGTTTCGTTACTGACCGCAATAACGTGCGCCAGATTAAGGCCTCGAGCCAGGTTAAGCAGGCCTTCCAGAAGAATACGTTTGGGAAACAGACTGTGGCAATCTCGCGTCGCGCCCTGAATAACCTGATGCGGCGTTTGTGCATCCGGCCCCTGAATCCCACCGATAAACAGGCCCATTTCCCCTTCAATGCGCAGGATGGAGAACGTCATCTGTGCCAGCACGTGCTCGCTGTTCTCAAGCTGTAGGGAGAGCTCGCCTTCCTTACACATTTGATCGTTAGTCATCAGGCGAAGCGTGTAATTTTCACCGCTTTTTCCCTGAAAACTGGCCAGCACGTTACCGCCCCCGTTCTGGCTATATAACAAGCGCTGGCGATGTAACGGCAACGTTTGAATAAAGCGGTAATGATCCATTAAGGCCGTACAAGTTTGATGTGTCGGTAGCGACGCCATCAGGTAGGGGCGCTGGAGCTTACTATAAAGCTCATTGCCGTCACGTCGAAAAATATCCTGTACGGGATAATCGACGATAAAACTGAGCCATTTCATGGTCAGCAGCGGGTGAAGCATCACTCGGGCGGTATATTTTATACGCCATTGGAGACTCTCCCAGCGCCGATCCGGCTTGTGTTTACCCGTTGCCAATGCCAGCAACAGGGAAAATGCGGCCCGAAACTGAGTCTTCGTATTTCCAAGTGATTGTGTAGAAGTAATGTCCATGAATGTCACCATGATTAAGATGACGAAATCGTAGCGGGACATTCATCAATGAAACTAAAATCGCGACGCCTAAAAAGCAGCGTTCTCTAATTCGTTGAGGATTAATTTAAGATAAGCGCTCGCCTAATGGCGATCGTTTAAGCATCGAGATACACGGGCGACCACAGGGGTGAGGCCTTCCTGCGGGAACCTCCCCCTGTGTTTCCCTAACAACGGGCTTAAGTGACCTGTATTAGGTGCTAGCCTGTTTTCCTGGTGCACTCAGCGTAACGCCGCTTTTCCCCCAGACAGCACCAGCCAGGTCATCATCCCCCCAATCAGCCCCCAAAACGCCGCGCCAATTCCCCACAGCGTTAATCCTGAAGCAGTAATCAGGAAGGTGACCACCGCCGCATCACGCTGTTGTTCATCCAGTAAAGCGCGATACAAACTACCCGAAATGGTGCTAAGCAGCGCCAAACCGGCGATAGCGTGAATCAGCGGCTGCGGCAGCGCCGTGAAAAGCTGCCCGATAGACCCACCGAAAACACCCGCCAGCAGATAAAATCCACCAGCGGCGACGGCGGCAAGATAGCGTTTTTTCGGATCGGGATGCACATCCGACCCCATACAGATCGCGGCGGTAATCGCGGCGATACAAACGGAAAAGCCACCGAACGGCGTCAATACCAGCGCGATTAATGCTGTAATGGCAATCAGCGGCGACACGGGAACCTGATAGCCAGCGGCTTTTAGCGTGGCAACGCCCGGTGCGTTCTGCGACGCCATGGTGACAATGAAAAATGGAATACCGACGCCCAACAGCGATGCCCACGAAAAATGCGGCGTAATAAACTCCGGTACGGCAAACACCAGCGGCGAATCAGAAACCGCAATTTGCCCACGCCATAAAGCCAGCAACAGGCCAGCGAACAGCGTTAACACAATGGCAAAGCGAGGGATCAGCCGACGACTGAGCAAATAGATCGCGCACATCGTGAAAGCCAGCCAGAAATCCTGTTGCAGGGAAAGAAAGGCATCCGCACCAAAGCGCAGCAAAATCCCCGCCAGCATCGCGGCAGAAATGGCCTGTGGAATCACATTCATCAGGCGGGCAAAAAGACCGGTGATCCCGCAGATAAAGATAAGCGCGGAAGCAAACAGGAACACGCCAATCGCTTCATTGAGCGATGTACCCGGCAGACTGGTAACCAGCAGCGCCGCTCCCGGCGTTGACCAGGCAGCCAGTATCGGCGCGCGGTAATAGAGCGACAGGCTAATGGACGCCACCCCTTGCGCAATCCCCAGCACGCTTAACCAGCCGCCGATTTGCGCCGTACTGGCACCCGCGGCTTCCGCCGCCTGAAAAATGATGGCGGCCGAACTGGTGTAGCCCACCAGCACCGCAACAAAACCGGCGATAAAGGCCGAAAAAGTGACATCTTTTAGCGCAAATGACACTGGCATGATATACCTTCACTCTTATCGTGCGCTATAACGCACAGAAAGCGTTAACATAGCAGCGTGCGTTATAACGCACAAGCAGGAGTCGCATTGATGTCTGATGAGCTAACCCACCGTATTGGCAATACCTTGAAAACGTTGAGACAGGAGAAAGGCTGGAGCCTCACACGCGCGTCAGAAGAAACCGGCGTGAGCAAAGCGATGCTGGGTCAGATCGAGCGTGGCGAATCCAGCCCAACGGTCGCCACCCTGTGGAAAATTGCAACGGGACTGAATGTGGCGTTTTCCACCTTCATTCAACCGACGCTCGCCGAAGAAGACGTGGCGTATCGTTCGGTAGCAAGTTCAGCATTCAGGGAACGCGAAGCTGGTATGCACGTTGTGCCGATCTTCCCCTTCGATAAAAAACTGCGTTTTGATATGTTTGTTATTGAGCTGGCAGCGGGTGCCAGTAGCACCTCATCGGCGCATGAAAGCGGGGTGATCGAGCATATTATTGTGCTGGAGGGCCAACTGGAAATGACCGTTGATGGGCAGACGCAGTTATTATCCGCGGGGGATGCTCTGCGTTTTGCCGCCGACAGAGAACACCGCTACCACAACCCTGCCGATACCACAGTGCGCTTCCACGATCTGATTCACTATCCTGATAAAAATTAAATCGTGGTAAAAAATAACGCCCTGCAAGCAGGGCGTCAGCATGATAAGCCTAAGAACGGGCTTACTCTTCTTCTTTCTTCTCTTTCTGCGCCAGCAGCTTCTCCAGCGCATCGCCACCGAGGTGACGGAAGTCCTGACCTTTAACGAAGTAGAAGATAAATTCGCAGATGTTCTGGCAACGGTCACCGATACGCTCGATAGAACGGGCGCAGAACAGCGCGGTCAGTACGCTTGGGATGGTGCGGGAATCTTCCATCATGTGAGTCATCAGTTGACGCACAATACCTTCGTACTCTTTATCCACTTTCTTGTCTTCGCGATAAATACGAATCGCTTCGTCCAGATCCATACGGGCAAAAGCATCCAGCACGTCATGCAGCATTTGCACGGTGTGGCGCCCTAATGACTCCAGGCTAACCAGCAGCGGCTGATGCTGATGGGAGAATTTCTCCAGCGCGGTGCGACAGATTTTATCCGCTACGTCACCGATACGTTCCAGTTCAGAGATGGTTTTGATAATCGCCATCACCAGACGCAAGTCGCTCGCAGTAGGCTGACGCTTCGCGATAATGCGCACGCAGGCTTCATCGATCGCCACTTCCATCATGTTAACTTTGGAATCGCCTTCAATGACCTGCTGAGCCAGCTGCGCGTCCTGATTATGCATCGCGGTAATCGCGTCAGTCAGCTGTTGCTCCACCAGCCCGCCCATTGTCAGGACCTGCGTGCGGATATGTTCCAGTTCGGCGTTAAACTGACCGGAAATGTGTTTGTTCAGATTCAGATTATCCATGATGCTTCCTAATCAACCGTAACGGCCGGTGATGTAATCTTCAGTCTGTTTCTGCCGTGGAGCAGTAAACAGGGTATCAGTATCGCTGAACTCAATCAGCTCACCCAAATACATAAACGCCGTATGATCGGAACAACGCGCCGCCTGCTGCATGTTATGCGTCACAATGACCACGGTGTAGTCTTTTTTCAGCTCAGAGATCAGCTCTTCAATGCGGCCAGTCGAAATCGGGTCGAGTGCAGAACAGGGTTCATCCAGCAGCAGGACATCCGGGCGAATCGCAATACCGCGCGCAATACATAAACGCTGCTGCTGGCCACCAGACAGGCTATAACCGCTCTGGTGCAGTTTATCTTTCGTCTCTTGCCACAGCGCCGCTTTGGTCAGCGCCCACTGCACACGCTCATCCATATCAGCGCGGGACAGTTTCTCAAACAGGCGAACACCAAACGCGATGTTATCGTAAATGGACATCGGGAACGGGGTCGGTTTCTGGAAAACCATGCCGACCTTGGCGCGCAGCAGCGCGATATCTTGCTTATCCGTCAGGATGTTATTGCCATCCAGCAGGATATCGCCTTCGGCGCGCTGCTCAGGGTAGAGCTGGTACATTTTGTTCAGCGTACGCAGCAGTGTGGATTTACCACAGCCGGACGGGCCGATAAACGCGGTAACCTGATTCGCGGCAATATCCAGCGTGATGTTTTTCAACGCATGGAATTTTCCGTAATAGAAATTCAGATCGCGTACCTGGATTTTGTTGGATGTCTCAGTTGCCATACTCATCAAGACTTCTCTCTTTTTCCTGGCGCTGCCTTGCAACACCTTGAATTTATTTGGTTTCTTTAAGAAACTAGTGTTTCTTAGCGGAAAAAATAACACGCGCCAGAATGTTCAGCAGAAGAACACACAGTGTAATCAGTAGTACGCCCGCCCAAGCCAACTGTTGCCACTCCACAAACGGGCTCATGGCAAACTTAAATATGGTGACCGGCAGGTTAGCAATCGGATGCATCAGATCCGTGCTCCAGAACTGATTCGACAGCGACGTAAACAGCAGCGGCGCGGTTTCCCCCGCGATACGCGCGATAGCCAGCAGCACCCCAGTGATGATGCCTGATACCGATGCCTTCAGCGTAATCGCAGAAATCATTTTCCATTTCGGCGTACCCAGTGCATAAGCCGCTTCACGCAGGCTATCCGGCACCAGTTTAAGCATGTTCTCAGTAGTACGAATCACAATTGGCACTTGCAACAGCGCCAGCGCAATGACTCCCGCCCATCCCGAGAAATGCTGCATCTTTGCCACCACCAGTGTGTAGACAAACAGGCCAACCACAATTGAAGGGGCGGATAGCAGAATATCGTTGATGAAACGAATCACTTCGGCGATCCAAGATTTACGACCGTATTCCGCCAGATAGATGCCCGCCATAATCCCCAGCGGGGTACCCAGTAGCGTCGCCCACAGAATCAGCAATCCACTACCAACGATGGCGTTCGCCAATCCACCGCCTGCCGTATTAGGCGGCGGCGTCATCTCGGTAAACAATGCCAGAGACATACCGTCTACGCCTCGAGTCACCGTCGAGAACAGGATCCAGATCAACCAGAACAGGCCAAATGCCATCGTGGACATGGATAAGAACAGCGCAATGCGGTTTTTCTGGCGACGCCAGGCCTGCATTTTACGCCGCGAGCGTGCCAGTTCGGCTTCTTGCTCTATGCCTAATGTTGCCATTAGCGCGCTCCCTCATTTTTTGCCAGACGCATCACCATCAGCTTTGAACACGCCAGAACAATAAAGGTGATCACAAACAGAATCAGACCCAGTTCCATCAGCGCCGCCGTGTGCAGACCCGATTCGGCTTCGGCAAATTCATTCGCCAACGCAGAAGTAATACTGTTGCCCGGCATATACAGCGACGCGCTGTCGAGCTGGTAGGTGTTACCGATGATGAAGGTGACCGCCATGGTTTCCCCCAAGGCACGCCCCAATCCCAACATCACCCCACCGATCACGCCGTTTTTGGTGTAAGGCAGTACAATCCGCCAGATCACTTCCCACGTCGTACAGCCGATGCCATAAGCGGACTCTTTCATCATGACTGGCGTTTGCTCAAACACATCACGCATGACCGCTGCAATGTACGGGATAATCATGATGGCAAGAATGACGCCAGCTGCCAGAATACCGATTCCGAACGCCGGGCCGGAGAACAGTGCGCCAACAATAGGAATGCCGGACAGGACGTTGCCTACCGGCTGTTGGAAGTATTCGGCAAACAGCGGAGCGAAAATGAACAGCCCCCACATGCCGTAAACAATACTCGGTATGGCCGCCAGCAGTTCAATCGCCACGCCAAGCG
Organism: Pectobacterium aroidearum; assembly: GCF_015689195.1. Lineage (GTDB taxonomy): Bacteria > Pseudomonadota > Gammaproteobacteria > Enterobacterales > Enterobacteriaceae > Pectobacterium > Pectobacterium aroidearum. The sequence goes on along the minus strand of NZ_CP065044.1, from coordinate 4,960,314 downwards.
GACGCTTCAGCCATGCGGGTGCCAGTTCGGTGAGAAATAACGCAATCCCGAAGCTAATCGGGATGGCAATAATCAGTGCGATCAGTGAGGTCACGACGGTTCCGTAAATCGGCACCAGTGCACCAAACTGCTCTGCGGGCGCATCCCACTCTTTCGTCCACAAGAAGGCAAAACCGAACTTCTCGATGCTAGGCCAGGACGCCACAATCAGGGAAACAATGATGCCTCCCAATAGCAGTAGCGTGACCAGCGCCGCCAGTTTTACCAGCGTGCTGAAGAGGATATCGCCATATTTTCCCGGGGCTTTGATAGTTGGCTTGTACTCCGCCATACGTCTCTCTTCTCGTTTTAACTGCATTTAATAAGCTATTGAAGGCAGAGAGGTTGCTATCACCTCTCCGCCCCGATACGACTTGTTATTCCACTACCGTATTTCCAGCATCTGACAACCTCATCACGCTCTGGTTATCAACACGACGGCTGTCGATACAATAATTAATACAGTGCTTTACCGTTGCTGTCTTTTACCTGGGTTTTCCAGGCAGCACGGATTTGCTCAACCACTTCTTTTGGCAGTGTGGCGTAATCCAGAGCAGTAGCCTGCTCGCCGCCTTTCTTGAACGCCCAGTCGAAGAATTTCAACACTTCAGCGCCCTGCTCAGGTTTATCCTGCTTGGTGTGAACCAGGATGAAGGTGGTTGAAGTAATTGGCCACGCGTCCGCACCTTTCTGGTTGGTCAGATCCTGAGCAAAAGATTTGCTCCAGTCGATCTCTTTAGCCGCGTTGCTGAAGCTCTGTTCAGTCGGGCTAACCGCTTTGCCATCGGCAGAAATCAGTTTGGTGTAAGCCAGGTTGTTCTGCTTGGCATACGCATATTCTACGTAACCGATAGAACCAGGCAGACGCTGTACGAACGCTGCGATACCATCGTTACCTTTGCCGCCCAGACCGGTTGGCCAGTTCACGGTAGAACCAGAACCAACTTTCTCTTTCCATTCAGAGTTCACTTTCGCCAAATAGCTGGTGAACACGAAAGACGTACCAGAACCGTCAGCACGACGAACAACAGCGATATCCTGATCCGGCAGCTTGGCATTCGGGTTCAGTTTGGTGATCGCCGGGTCGTTCCATTTTTTGATGTTGCCCAGGTAGATATCACCCAGTGTTTTACCATCCAGCGTCAGTTCGCCAGATTTGATACCAGGAACGTTCACTGCCAGTACCACGCCACCGATAACGGTAGGGAACTGGAATAAACCATCCTGTGCTAATTTGTCGTCAGCCAGTGGCGCATCAGAAGCACCGAAATCTACAGTTTTAGCGATAATCTGTTTTACACCGCCAGAAGAACCGATTCCTTGATAGTTAACTTTATTGCCGGTTTCTTTTTGATAAGAGTCAGCCCATTTGGCATAAACAGGCGCAGGGAATGTCGCACCGGCACCGGTGAGGTTAGCAGCAGCAAAAGCAGAGAATGCCGTCAGAGAAAAGGTTGCCGCAACAACACTGGCAAGAGTGGTACGCATCAGTTTCATAATCCCTCCTGTGGGATAATCGACGTGTCGACGTGGAGTCGTTATCAATCAGAGTTATCAAATCAGAGTGTAGTTCGCAGGAGGAAAAATAGGACAATTTGGTGACAGTAAAATGTACGCAATATGACAGTTTTATGACAATGAGAAAGGGCGCGGGAAAATTCAGGTACCACCAGCCAGAACACGCGTCCTGACTGGTTCCGGAGATCGGTCAGTGAGTCTGGCTATGGCTAAGCAGTTTGTAAATCGTATCAGGCTTATAGCTATCGCCTTGATAATAAATCGCCCAATCAGTTACCCTTGATATATCAACAGAATACACACCACCTTCCTGCATATCCTCAACGTAGAACGGATGATTGATTAATGTTCCCGTCACTACCGTGTCGTGGATTGCTTCGGGTATAAACCACATGTGCTCACGCTCTTCGCCTTCTTCACCATGAGGAATGCCAAACTTCACCATGAAACGCCATTCACTCTCGACAGGCTTCGGTGATTTTTTTAGTAGCTTAGCTAAAAAACCCTGCTTAGCGGGTTCATCACTCACATGGTAGTTTTCAAACATATTGACGAAATAGCGCCAGCGCAGCTGCGCTTTACGCGACATTTCCGCCGTCTCCGCATTGGTACGCCAGAACATGATGGCATTCTGCTCATCAAACCCTTTAAAGAACGTTTGCAGTACCGGATTTTCTTCGTTGGTACGAAACAGCATACAGGAGGGTTCCTGATGCACATCATCCCGATCGGCACGATCGCCCAGAAACACGCCTTCCGGTGTCCCTTCCAGATCGTAGCGCATCTCTTCCAGAGGCCGCAGTTGGTCAATCGGCGTGGATTGATTCACATGCCGCAGCCCTTCTTCAAACGGTAATGCCACCAGATATTCATAGCCGCTGTCAGTTTGCCCGCACAGAATCGGCTCGTTAAAGGTAATCTGCTGATTTTGAATAGCATTATTGACAAAACTTCTGAATAAATCCGGGATGCCGTAATATGAACTCAGCGTCTCTGGAATGACAAGTTCCGCTTCCGTCAGCCCGCATCGCGCCAAACCATGCGAGTGAAACCAGAATGTTGTTGGTGGATCGTTTTCAGTGTCGTACACGGCATGAATGGTATACAACGATTCAATTTCCGGCAGAACATCATCCTCTAGCTGAAAATTCAGCCATTCGCGGGTAAACACGTTACCAGCGGCAGAAATATCGATCCCCAGGAGAAAATCCGGTACCACGGCGCTTAATAAACGAAGCTGATGAACGTAGTCTTCCAGCGGGTTTGACCCAAAAAGACACTCGACCATCACTTCCTGCGTTGCCGCATTAGCCTGCGCCAGTAGCTCAGGTGAAATCGGATCGGTTGAATGTATCGGCGTGATTTTATTCTCAGGATCGCGCTCCGATACCTCAAGATAAAAGGTCAGCTCTCTATCATGATGGCGACAGGTATAAAAGAATCCGCCCTGTCCCTGCTCGGTATAGCTTATTTCACCCTCGGTAAAGAATGACTGCGCCTCTAACAGGCTTTCCAGTAGCGGATAGTTCATCTCTCGTGAGGAAAAAGCCACCATCGTTGAAGGCGCTTTTTCGCCTTTTCCCTCGGCGATATCCAGGTATTGTTGTTTGTTATTCATATTAAGAACGAGTCAGTATTCAATATGGGTAAACCAATATACCGAATAAATTTTAATGAGGAGAGTTCGGTGAGCGTAAAAAGAGTGGAGTATAGAAAATGGGTGGTGATATAAAAAATAAACGAAGGTAAATAGCACCAAGGCTACTTACCTTCATTCTTTAAAAATTACTCAACAGTAACGGATTTCGCCAGGTTGCGTGGCTGATCGACGTCAGTGCCTTTAATCAGCGCAACGTGATAAGACAGCAGCTGCAACGGCACCGTATAGAAGATTGGCGCAATCACTTCTTCGATATGCGGCAGCGGAATAATTTTCATATTTTCGCTGCTGGTGAAACCGGCATCTTCATCAGCAAAGACATACAGCTCACCGCCGCGCGCCCGAACTTCTTCGATGTTGGATTTCAATTTCTCCAACAGTTCGTTGTTCGGTGCCACCACCACAACTGGCATATCCGCATCAATCAGCGCCAGCGGGCCGTGTTTCAGCTCGCCTGCAGCATAGGCTTCAGCGTGGATGTAAGAGATCTCTTTCAGCTTCAGCGCGCCTTCCATCGCGATCGGATACTGATCGCCACGGCCAAGGAACAGCGCATGGTGCTTATCAGAGAAACCTTCTGCCAGAGATTCGATGAGTTTGTCCTGAGACAGCATCTGCTCAATACGCGCTGGCAGCGCCTGCAAACCATGAACAATATCATGCTCAATCTGCGCATCCATGCCGCGCAGACGGCCAACGCGCGCCACCAGCATCAGCAGAACGGTAAGCTGGGTGGTGAAGGCTTTGGTCGAGGCCACGCCAATCTCTACGCCCGCTTTGGTCATCAGCGCCAGATCGGATTCACGCACCAGAGAGGAACCCGCCACGTTACAAATAGCCAAAGAACCCAGATAGCCTAGTTCTTTGGACAAGCGCAGCGCGGCCAGCGTATCCGCCGTTTCGCCAGATTGAGACAGGGTAATCATCAGGCTGTTCTTACGTACCGCAGGTTTGCGGTAGCGGAATTCTGAGGCGATTTCTACGTCGCACGGAATCCCCGCCAGCGCTTCAAACCAGTAGCGGGAAACCATACCGGAGTTGTAGGACGTCCCACAGGCGATAATCTGAACGTGCTCAACCTTCGCCAGCAGTTCATCCGCTTTCGGGCCTAATTCAGAAAGATTGATCTCGCCGTGACTGAAACGCCCTTCAAGGGTGTTCTTGATTGCCATCGGCTGTTCGTAGATCTCTTTCTGCATGTAGTGACGATACGCGCCTTTGTCACCGGCATCGTAATTCACTTTTGATTCGATTTCTTCGCGTGTGGCAAGTTGGCCGGATTTATCAAACACGCGCACGTCACGGCGGGTGATTTCCGCCACGTCGCCTTCTTCCAGGAACATAAAGCGACGCGTCACGGGCAGCAGCGCCAGCTGATCGGAAGCAATGAAGTTCTCACCAACACCACGGCCAATCACCAGCGGGCTACCAGAGCGAGCAGCAACCAGTACGCTTGGATCGCGGTTATCCAACACCACCATGCCATACGCACCGCGCAGCTGTGGGATCACACGCTTAACCACCTCAACCAGCGTTCCACCGTTCTGCGCTTGTTCAAAATGAACCAAATGGGCGACCACTTCCGTATCGGTTTCAGAAACAAAACGATAGCCGCGGCCGATCATCAGTTCGCGCAGCGGTTCGTGATTTTCGATAATGCCGTTATGGACGATGGTGATATGTTCAGAAACATGAGGGTGAGCGTTCTCTTCAGAAGGTTCGCCGTGCGTTGCCCAACGGGTATGGGCAATACCCGTACCGCCGTGCAGATCGCTTTCTTCAGCAGCCTGAGACAGTACCTGTACTTTCCCCAGACGGCGTAAACGGGCGACGTTGCCTTCGCTATCAACAACCGCTAACCCCGCAGAGTCATAGCCGCGATACTCAAGACGACGTAAACCTTCCAACAAAATTTCAGCAACATCACGTTGCGCAACTGCGCCTACAATTCCACACATCGATGGTATTCCTATAAAAGTGACATATTGTGTCACCAGGGATGTCTTAGACCTGATTGTTCCGGTTTTTCCGGGTTCCCCGAGCCTTGTAGAGAGTTGGGGATTATTATGTTTTGTTCTGTACTCTGGGCTCGACCAATACAGGGGAGCGGTCAACGTACAGGACAAAACCGCCTCCGCCGTGTGCGGAGGCATAACTATTTCTTCTTCACCGGACGCTGCCAGCCGGAAATATGCCGCTGTTTCACACGGCCGACCACCAGCTCATTCTCCGCCACATCGTGCGTGACGGTCGTTCCCGCGCCGATTGTCGCGCCGTTGGCTACGCTAACGGGCGCCACCAATTGACTATCCGAGCCGACAAACACGTCATCACCAATTACCGTCTTGTGTTTATTCGCACCGTCATAATTGCAGGTGATCGTTCCCGCGCCAATATTAACACCGGAACCGATATCCGCATCCCCCAAATAGCTAAGATGACCGGCTTTTGATCCTTTGCCCAAGCGCGCCTTTTTCAGTTCGACAAAATTGCCAACATGCGCACCTTCAGCCAGTTCCGACCCAGGACGCAAGCGGGCAAACGGACCAACGGTACACTCAGCGTCTAATACAGCGTCTTCCAACACAGAGTAAGGGCTGATCTCGCAGTCGTCGCCAATAATACTGTTTTTGATCACACAGCCCGCACCGATTTTCACCCGGTTGCCTAGCTTAACATTGCCTTCCACGACAACATTGACATCAATCACCACATCACGACCATGAGTCAGTTCGCCACGCAGATCAAACCGTGCCGGATCGAGCAGCATGACACCAGCCAGCAGCAGTCTATCCGCCTGTTCACGCTGATAAACCCGCTCCAAGGCCGACAGTTGCAGGCGATTATTAACACCTTCCACTTCGCTCAACCGCTCAGGATGAACCGCCTCAACACGCTGGCCTTCTTCCGCTGCCATCGCAATGATATCGGTGATATAAAACTCGCCCTGTGCGTTGTTGTTATTCAATTGGCTTAACCAACGCTTCAGATCCTTACCGTTCGCAATCAAAATGCCGGTATTGATCTCGTTAATTTGGCGCTGTTCTTCACTGGCATCTTTGTGCTCAACGATCCCGACTACAGCACCGTTTTCACGCACAATCCGCCCATAGCCCGTTGGATCGTCCAATTTCACCGTCAACAGACCGATACCGCCCTGCGGCTTAGCTTGACGTAAACGCCCCAGCGTTTGCGACGAAATTAGCGGCACATCACCATATAGCATCAGGATATCTTCATCATCGGCAAAATAAGGGGCAGCTTGCTGCATCGCATGGCCAGTTCCTAACTGCTCTGCCTGTAGCACCCAATTCAATGCCGGATCGGTCAATTCGCGTTTTAGTAAATCACCGCCGTGGCCATATACCAAATGAACGTGTTGTGCGCCTGTCGTCATTGCGGCATCAATGACGTGCTGAACCATCGGCTTACCTGCCAGTTTGTGTAACACCTTAGGAAGGTCGGAATACATACGGGTTCCCTTACCCGCAGCAAGGATCACCACACTCATAGCACTATTTGACATAAGCATCCTGACAGTGCGAAGCCATCGCTCCGCAAGAATAAAAATGGCTAGCCTGTTACGGCATGAATAACCAGAGTTTACCGAAACTCATGCATAACGCGGATACTTTTTGGTGAGTTTTTTCTGAAAATCTCGCACAAGACGATGAATACCCATGGCGAGAGTGTGATGTCCCCAACAACAGAAATGGCACAGGGTTTCATAAAAAACAGACTTTATTTTTAAGTATTTCCATTTGTGACACACACAAAAGAAACAGCGTTTCATTTATAGCAATATACGCGGGCGAATAATTCAATAACGAAGGAGACACAATGAAACGTTGTTCTTCACCAAAATGTCATTCTTTACGGAAACACCGTTCTTCACGCCTCGCAGCCGTCGCGTTGACGAATGCATTACTTTTCAGCTTCAGCACACACGCCGCGACAGAATCAACGCCAGTCTGGCACGGTATCGCCTTTGGTCAGTCAACAGACGTAAACTTTTCATCCAATGTCCTGCCGGAAAAAATTGGTGTCAACGATGTCACCATTAACGGCAAGAAATTAGCCCCAGGGGATAACGCTGATTTGTCCGCCCCCATCACGATTGAGAGCCGTGGCGGAAAGATTGCCAACACCCATGACGGGCTGACGTTCTTCTATACGCAACTGCCTGCCAATGTGAATTTTACGCTTCAGTCTGATATTACCGTGGAACAGTTTGGGCCAGAAAACGGCGCCAAGCCTGCGGCTCAGGAAGGGGCTGGGATTCTGGTGCGCGATATTATCGGCGTACCGCGTCAGGATCCGCTGAAAGAAGGGTATGAAGAGTTCCCTGCCGCGTCCAACATGGTGATGAACGCCATCATGACGCAGGATAAAAAGTCTCATACCGAAATTAAACTACAGGCTATTTTGCGCAATGGCGTGACGCAGCCGTGGGGTAATGCGGGCGCGAAAATTACCAAAACCAGCTATCAGGAAAATGTGAATCTGGAGCAAACGCCGACGTTCCGCCTGAAACTGGAGCGTACCAACGATGGCTTCATCACCTCTTATGCACCGAAAGGCACGGATAACTGGGTGTCGAAAGAAGTCAAAGGCGCGGACGTCGTCACCAAGCTGGATAAAGACCACTACTACGTCGGTTTCTTTGCCTCCCGTAATGCCAAAATCACCGTCAGTAATGCACAGTTGACCACCACACCAGCACAAACCAAAGCTTCACCGGCGTTTAAAGCTAAGGACTACGATCCTTTACTTCAGGTGATGTCATCGCCTAAAACCACCAGCGAACACTATGTCGTGCAGGCCAAAGCCAATTACAACGGCACGATCGCGGTTTCACAAGACGGTAAATCTCTGGGTGATGCCAAGCAGATAAAAGCGGGAGAGACCTTCTCTCTGCCAGCGAAAATTGCCGGCAACGGTGCTGAGTTCAAGATAGCCTACCAGCCTGTGGAAGGGGATGATAAAGCGGTAAAAGAGAGCACATTGAAAGTTGAAAGAGTGGCTTACGCAGACGCTAAAAATCTGTATGTTTCGCCACAAGGTTCAGCCAGCAATGACGGCAGTAAAAATGCCCCGCTCGATTTAGCCAGCGCCGTCGCCGCTCTACCAGCAGGCGGCACGATTTGGCTCAACGATGGCGATTACAGCGCGTCTGAAATCCCTGTCAGCGCCAGCGGTCAGCAAAAAGCCGTCAAGAATCTGTTTGCTGTCGGCAATAAAGCCGTCATTCACGGCCTGCAACTGAAAGCGAGCCATTGGCATGTTAAAGGGATTGAAATCACCGAGAAACCGTTCCGTATCGAGGGGAGCTACAACACCATCGAACGCGTTATAGCGCACCACGCTGACGATACTGGTATTCAGGTGACCTCGACGGCCGATGTAGGCAGACCGCTGTGGGCCAGCCATAACCTGATCCTGAACTCAGAATCTCACAGCAATCAGGACCCAGGCAAAATTAACGCCGACGGTTTCGCGGTGAAAATGCGTATCGGTGAAGGCAACGTGATTCGCGGCGCATTCTCACACAACAACATCGATGACGGCTTCGACCTGTTTAACAAAATCGAAGACGGCGCAAACGGCGTTGTGGTGATCGAGAATTCAATTGCCATGAACAACACCAGCAACGGCTTCAAAATGGGTGGAGAAGGTCAGCCAGTGGCGCATCAGGTTAAAAACAGCATTGCTGTGGGTAACAAACTTGATGGTTTCACCGACAATTTCAACCCTGGCGCCTTGATTGTTGAAAACAACATCGCGTTAGATAACGAACGCTTTAACTTTATTTTCCGCCCAAGCCCTTACTCTGGCCCGGAAAAACAAGGCGTCTTCAAGAACAACATGTCGCTGAAAACCAAAGCGGGTAAATATGATGATGCGGTTGTCGGCAATATCGATAACACCAACTACTTCATCAAAGGCGACCGCTCTGTTAACGCGCAAGGTAAGGAAATCACAGTAAATAATTTCGTGTCGGTAACCATCCCTGAAACGTTTACACGTGATGCCAAAGGCAATCTGGTACTTGGCGACTTCCTGAAGAAAAAATAAGGGCTTCAAGCCCCCGCCTAACAAGGTAGGGGCTGACAAAGCATATCGAGCAGTAGTAAATGGATTTATCCGCGATCTTAATGCCTGCTCTCGCAGGCATTTTTATATGTAACATAGACTTAAATGCAAAAAGGCCAGTCAGTATGAACTGACTGGCCTTCAATTATTGCAAGCTTATCTGTTACATCGCTTTTCTGGTCAGCTCGATAACGCGCAGCTTCGCAATCGCTTTGCTCAGCTCTGCTGAAGCCTGAGCATAATCCACATCACCATGCGAATTACGGATATGATCTTCAGCTTTGCGTTTCGCTTCCAGCGCACGAGCTTCATCCAGATCCTGCCCACGGATTGCGGTATCAGACAGTACGGTAACGGTATTCGGCTGCACCTCAAGGATGCCGCCAGAAAGATAAATATACTCTTCCTCACCGTGCTGCTTAACGATACGAACCATACCAGGTTTAATGGCAGTAAGCAGAGGGGCATGTCCCGGATAAATACCCAGTTCGCCTTCGCTCCCCGTTACCTGGATCTTCTGCACCAGACCGGAGAACATTTGCTGTTCTGCACTCACGACATCCAGATGGTAAGTCATAGCCATGTCACCCTCCTACAAGGCGTTACAGTTTCTTGGCTTTTTCCACGACTTCGTCAATGGAACCAACCATGTAGAACGCCTGCTCTGGCAGGTGGTCGTATTCGCCTTCCATAATCCCTTTAAAGCCACGGATGGTGTCTTTCAGGGCAACGTATTTACCCGGAGAACCGGTAAATACTTCCGCTACGAAGAACGGCTGTGACAGGAAGCGCTGAATTTTACGTGCACGAGATACCACCAGCTTGTCTTCTTCAGACAGCTCGTCCATACCCAGAATCGCGATGATGTCTTTCAGTTCCTGATAACGCTGCAGAATAGACTGCACGCCACGGGCAACATCATAGTGTTCCTGACCAACAACCAACGGATCCAACTGACGGCTGGTGGAATCCAGTGGGTCAACGGCCGGGTAGATACCCAGAGAAGCGATCTGACGGCTCAGTACCACGGTTGCATCCAAGTGAGCAAAGGTGGTGGCTGGAGATGGGTCAGTCAAGTCATCCGCAGGAACGTAAACAGCCTGAACGGAGGTGATAGAACCGGTTTTGGTTGAAGTGATACGTTCTTGCAGAACGCCCATCTCTTCCGCCAGCGTCGGCTGATAACCTACCGCAGAAGGCATACGACCCAGCAGTGCGGATACTTCCGTACCGGCCAGGGTATAACGGTAGATGTTATCGACGAACAGCAGTACGTCACGACCTTCATCACGGAATTTTTCCGCCATGGTCAGACCGGTCAGTGCTACGCGCAGACGGTTACCTGGTGGCTCATTCATCTGGCCATAAACCAGTGATACTTTGTCGATTACGTTGGAATCGGTCATTTCGTGGTAGAAGTCGTTACCTTCACGGGTACGTTCACCCACGCCTGCAAACACGGAGTAACCGGAGTGCTCGATCGCGATGTTACGGATCAGCTCCATCATGTTTACGGTTTTACCTACGCCCGCACCACCGAACAGACCCACTTTACCGCCCTTGGCAAACGGACACATCAGGTCGATAACCTTGATGCCGGTTTCCAGCAGCTCTTGTGAGTTTGACAGCTCTTCATAGCTCGGAGCAGCGCGGTGAATAGCCCAACGCTCTTCTTCGCCGATGTCGCCTTTCATGTCGATGGGTTCACCCAAGACGTTCATGATACGACCCAGCGTTGCTTTACCTACCGGCACTTCGATCGGGTGGTCCAGGTTATTCACGTTCAACCCGCGACGCAGACCGTCAGAAGAACCCATTGCGATACAGCGAACAATACCGCCGCCCAACTGCTGCTGCACTTCCAGCACCAGTTTCTCAGCGCCGTTCTCTACCTCAAGCGCATCGTACACCTTTGGTACGGCATCTTGCGGGAACTCGACGTCCACCACGGCGCCGATTACCTGGATAATCTTTCCAGTAGCCATCTTGAATCCTCTACGTAATTCGACAATACGTAATTCGTAAACCTGCTTTAAACCGCGGAGGCTCCCCCGACGATTTCGGTGAGTTCCTGAGTAATGCTGGCCTGACGAGCTTTGTTGTATACCAACTGCAGCTCTTTGATCAGGCTACCGCCGTTATCGGTCGCGGCTTTCATCGCAACCATTCGCGCGGCCTGCTCACTAGCCAGATTTTCTACGACGCCCTGATAAACCTGAGATTCCACATAACGGCGCAGCAGGGTATCCAGCAGCGACTTAGGATCGGGTTCATACAGGTAATCCCAGGATTTCTTCTTCAACTCACCGTCATCCGAAGGCGGTAACGGTAACACTTGAACAACAAGCGGTTCCTGAGACATGGTATTGATAAACTTGTTGCTTACGATATACAGCTTGTCCAGACGACCTTCGTCGTAGGCTTGCAGCATAACTTTAACCGGACCGATCAATTCTGATACGGAAGGGTTGTCTCCCATACCGGTAACCTGAGCAACAATGTTTCCGCCTACCGAACCGAAGAAAGAAACCGCTTTGGAACCAATCAGCGCTAAATCAGTTTCAACGCCTTTGTCACTCCAGGATTTCATATCAGCCAGCAGCTTCTTGAACAGGTTAATGTTCAAACCACCGCACAGGCCACGGTCAGTAGACACCACCAGATACCCAACGCGCTTAACATCGCGTTCTTCCAGGTACGGGTGTTTATATTCCAGATTTCCTAACGCAAGGTGACCAATCACATTGCGTATGGTTTCCGCATAAGGACGGCTGGCCGCCATACGATCCTGCGATTTACGCATTTTGGAAGCGGCGACCATTTCCATTGCTTTGGTGATCTTCTGCGTATTTTGGACGCTTGCGATCTTACTACGTATCTCTTTTGCGCCGGCCATCTTTGCTTCTCCTCAAAGCCTTGCGGCCTGCTTTACAGCAGGCCACCGGGCGTTACCAGGACTGGGTTGCCTTAAAAGTATCGAGGATGCCTTTAAATTTGCCCTCGATCTCATCGTTATAAGCGCCAGTCTGGTCGATTTGTTGCAGAAGTTCGCCATGCTCACGATCGGCGTAAGCCAGCAGTGCCGCTTCAAAGCTACCGACTTTCGACAGCTCAACATCTTCCAGATAACCACGTTCTGCCGCAAACAGAACCAGAGACTGCTGTGCGACAGACATCGGCGCATACTGTTTCTGTTTCAACAGCTCGGTCACTTTCTGACCGTGGCTCAACTGCTTACGGGTTGCATCATCAAGATCGGACGCAAACTGAGAGAATGCTGCCAGCTCGCGGTACTGTGCCAGTGCGGTACGAATACCACCGGACAGTTTCTTCATGATCTTGGTCTGTGCTGCACCACCCACACGGGATACGGAGATCCCTGGGTTAACCGCAGGACGAATACCGGCGTTAAACAGGTTGGATTCCAGGAAGATCTGACCATCGGTAATAGAAATTACGTTGGTCGGAACGAACGCAGAAACATCACCCGCTTGCGTTTCGATGATCGGCAGAGCGGTCAACGAACCGGTTTTCCCCTTCACTTCACCCTTGGTGAATGCTTCAACGTAATCAGCGTTAACACGCGATGCACGCTCCAGCAAACGGGAGTGGAGATAGAAAACGTCACCAGGATAAGCTTCACGGCCTGGCGGACGACGGAGCAGCAGAGAAATCTGACGATAAGCAACGGCCTGTTTGGACAGGTCATCATAAATAATCAGCGCATCTTCACCGCGGTCGCGGAAGTACTCGCCCATTGCACAACCGGCGTATGGCGCCAGATATTGCAGAGCAGCAGACTCAGACGCGGTAGCAACGACAACAATGGTGTTTTCCAGTGCGCCATGCTCTTCCAGTTTACGCACCACGTTAGAAATCGTGGAGGCTTTCTGGCCGATAGCGACGTACACACATTTGATGCCGGAATCACGCTGGTTGATGATGGCGTCGATAGCCAGAGCGGTTTTACCCGTCTGACGGTCACCGATAATCAGCTCACGCTGACCACGACCGATTGGAATCATGGCGTCAACGGACTTATAGCCCGTTTGTACCGGCTCATCAACGGATTGACGTTCGATAACGCCAGGCGCAATCGCTTCAACCGCAGAGAAACCGTCGTGATCCAGTGCGCCTTTACCGTCAATCGGTGCGCCCAGCGTGTTGACCACACGACCTAACAGGCCACGGCCAACCGGAACTTCAAGAATACGGCCGGTGCATTTTACTTTCATGCCTTCAGCCAGATCCGCATACGGGCCCATGACTACCGCACCAACGGAGTCGCGCTCCAGGTTCAATGCGATCGCATAACGGTTACCCGGCAGAGAGATCATCTCCCCCTGCATCACGTCTGCCAGACCGTGGACGCGGATGATTCCGTCACTGACGGAAACAATAGTACCTTCATTGTGAGCTTCGCTCACCACATTGAACTGAGCAATGCGCTGCTTGATCAGTTCGCTGATTTCGGTGGAATTCAGTTGCATGCTCCAGTCCCCTTAAGACTGCAAGACGTCTGCCAGACGTTCCAGACGACCGCGAATGCTGCCATCTATCACCATGTCGCCCGCGCGGATAACCACGCCGGCCATGACAGACTTATCAATTTTGCAATTCAGCTTCACTTTGCGTGACAGACGTTTTTCCATAGCGGCAGCGATCTTCGACAGCTGCTGCTCACTCAACGTGTTGGCAGAAATCACATCGACGTCAACCGTCGATTCCAGTGCTGCCCGCAGTTGAATAAATTGTTCCAGTACTTCAGGAAGCACTGGTAAACGTCCGTTCTCGGCCATCACCTTAATCAGGTTCTGACCGGCTTCATCAAGTTGATCACCACAAACGGCAATGAACGTTTTCGCCAGCTCAATCGGTGCTACTGCACCAGAAAGCAATTCGGCAATTTGTTCATTGCGCGCTACTTCGGCCGAAAACGCCAGCATGTTCTGCCAGCGATCCAAGGCCTGATTCTCAACCGCAAAGTCAAAAGCTGCTTTGGCGTAGGGGCGAGCTACCGTGACAAATTCAGACATCAGCCCCTCCCTCCTTACAGTTCAGCGACCAGTTTATCAACGATGTCGCTGTTAGCAGCTTCATCCACGGAACGTTCAATAATTTTCTCGGCACCGGCAATCGCCAATACGGCAACTTGCTTACGCAGCTCTTCACGAGCGCGTTTACGTTCGGCTTCGATTTCAGCCTGCGCCTGCGCCACAATCTTGTTACGTTCAGCTTCCGCTTCAGCTTTCGCCTCATCCAGGATCTGAGCACGGCGTTTGTTCGCCTGCTCGATGATAACCTGAGCATCCGCTTTGGCTTTCTTCAGTTGATCTGTCGCATTGGCCTGAGCCAAGTTCAAATCTTTTTTGGCACGTTCAGCAGAAGCCAGACCGTCAGCAATTTCTTTCTGACGTTTCTCGATGGCTGCCATCATCGGCGGCCATACATACTTCATGCAGAACCAGACAAACAGGACGAACGCAATGGCCTGGCCGAGGATTGTTGCATTAATATTCACAGCACAATGCCTCTTTCAAAGTTAAATAAGTTGATGTTTTAACCTCAGCAGAAAACATTCTGCTTAGGCCACCGCAAACATCACATACAGCCCCAGACCAACAGCGATCATCGGGATGGCGTCAACCAGACCCATGACGATAAAGAACTGTGTACGCAGTAAAGGAATCAGGTCAGGCTGGCGAGCAGCACCTTCCAAGAATTTACCACCCAGAATGCCGATACCGATCGCAGCACCGATTGCCGCCAAACCCATCATTAACGCGGCAGCCATGTACAGCAGATCCACACTCAGGTTTTCCATGACAGTCTCCAGTTTGTTTCAGTTAAAAACGTTATTTGTTGAAAGAAAATCAATGCTCTTCAGATGCCATCGAGAGATAAACAACCGTCAGAACCATGAAAATAAAAGCCTGAAGCGTAATAATCAAAATGTGGAAAATAGCCCAAGGCACATTTAACAGCCATTGTGACCACCACGGCAACAGACCGGCAATCAGGATGAAGATCAACTCACCCGCATACATATTGCCAAACAGTCGCAAGCCTAAGGAAATAGGTTTGGACAGCAGGCTGACACCTTCAAGAATCAGGTTAATAGGAATAAATACTGGATGGTTGAACGGCTGCATGGTCAGTTCTTTAACAAAACCACCGAGACCCTTCATTTTGATGCTGTAGAACAGAACCAGGATAAACACCCCAAGCGCCATCGACAGCGTAATATTAACGTCAGCTGTCGGAACCGCACGCAGATACGCATGCGCCGGATCGTATCCCAGCAGACTATAGATACCTGCCCAGGCTTGCGGCAACAGATCGATAGGCAGCAAGTCCATCAGGTTCATCAGGAAAACCCAGACGAAAATGGTCAGCGCCAAAGGAGCAATCAGTTTGCTTTTGCCATGGAACATATCGCGCACGGTACCATCAACGAAACCGATAATCAGTTCGACGGCCGTTTGCAGCTTACCTGGCACACCGCTGGTGGCGCGCTTAGTGACACGGTGAAAGATAACCAGAAAGAGGATCCCAAGAGCGATGGAGAAAAACATCGAATCGACGTTGATCGACCAAAAACCCGTCCCTACCTGCAAATGGTGCAAGTGGTGACTGATATACTCTTGCGGAGTAGAGATTTCTCCAGCAGCCATGATGTCCCTTACCCTTTTGTTGTTAACTACGGTAACGATTAATTACGGCCGGTGCCACGATCTGCATAACCAGCACCGATAAATAAGTCAGGCCAAGCGGAAAAAATGCCGCTTTAAATACGCCCAACGCCACCACTAGCAGTGCAATGGTGATAAATACCTTAAGCGCTTCACCAATCGCGAATGACCAGGCCACACGCCCATCAGCAGGCTTATGCGACTGATGACGCAAGGCGAAGAGCACAAACAAAACATTCGGCAACCAGGCTGCCAATCCCCCACCTAATGCAGAAGCGGCAGCATTGACGCTATTGAGGCTGAAAGCAGCACTCAACAAAGCAAAAGTCACTAACTGTAACAACAGCAGCCTGAAGGCCACTTTTCCGCTGTAAAGGGATACAGGCATGACGTTTGCTCTCTCCGTACCTTTTCAGAGGTATACCGAATGACGTATAAAACTGCCTTTACACCACTGAGTCAAGCAGCAAAAAACTAGCAAATTATACGGGTCATACCTGCGAATTCAATCGATAAGTAGCGAAAAGGTGAACAATTATTTAAATTTCTTTCTGAAGCCCCGTTTTTGCTAACAATCATCCTTGTTCATACCTAGTGTAATTAATTTCTAAAGCCCCCCAATCTGTGATGTGACTCACATAAAAGGCTTTGCGACTATTTATAACAGAACGTGTTTTTTTTTGTCTTTAGCAAAATAAGCTATTTATTTTATTTAACTTCAATAAGTTACAAAAAAAACCATTCCAAAAATGCAACAAACAACGTTTCAACGACCTATTGACATTATTGATATCGTTTTTTTACTCAATTAACACAAAAATAACTAAATTTTGATACTGATGATTTATTTTCGCTCGTTATTATTCAGCACGAAAGTAAAAGAGCCGCGCTGAAAAAACCAAGATGTAAAATTTCAGTGATCGCAATGCGTTCTGGAGCGATGCCCTTCGTAAACGAGATGGCTGGCTGATACGCAATATTTAGTTATAATTTTTTTGATAAAAGACAAAATTAGTTTGGTTTAAGCACGACCAAATGGCGTTCACCTTCCAGATCAGGAACAGATAAACGGACAACCTGATCTAATGAGACACCTTGTGGCAAAGATGACAATTCATCCTCTGGAAGTACGCCTTTTAGGGCATAAAATCGCCCTGCAGGTCTGGCTGGAAGATGATTGCACCAGCTAATCATGTCATGCAGAGAGGCAAATGCACGACTGATTACACCATCAAAAGGCGGCTCCGCTGGAAATTCTTCAACGCGACTTTGCACCGGAGTGATGTTTTCAAGCTGCAGTTCATGCTGAACCTGACGCAGGAAACGTACACGCTTACCCAGACTATCCAGCAAGGTAAAATGCGAATCAGGGCGAACAATCGCCAATGGAATCCCCGGTAATCCAGGCCCCGTTCCCACATCGATAAAACGCTGACCGTGTAAATGCGGTTCAACCACGATACTGTCCATGATATGGCGGACAAGCATTTGCTGCGGGTCGCGAACAGACGTCAGGTTATAAGCCTTGTTCCACTTATTCAGCATGTCAACATACTGTATCAGAAGATTTTTTTGCTTATCTGAAATCACAATACCAGCCGCATTGAGCAGATTATCGAGTGTGTTGCGCACTATAAGATCCCGATGAAAAATATAAGGTTAATAATAAAAATAGCCGGATAACCGGCTATTTAGGGGATAAGTTTACCTTAAATCAGGCGCTGCGGCGCAGCAGACCCTGTTTTTTAAGCCAGATTAGCAAAATGGAGATTGCCGCAGGCGTTATGCCGGAAATACGCGATGCCTGACCGATAGACGAAGGTTTGTGATCGTTCAGTTTGGCAATAACCTCGTTGGACAACCCGTTAACCTGCTTGTAATCCAGATCGGCAGGCAGCAACGTATTTTCATTACGCAACTGTTTCTCGATTTCATCCTGTTGACGAGCAATATACCCTTCGTATTTGACCTGAATTTCAACCTGCTCGGCAGCCTGCTCGTCGGTTAATCCCGGAGCGAACAGCGGTAGCGCAGTAAGTTGTACGTAATCCACTTCCGGACGACGCAGCAGTTCTTCACCGTTCGCTTCACGGGACAACGGTGTTTTCAGCAGTGAGTTAACTTGATCTAACAGCTCAGACTGCGGGTGAATGTGAATATCGCGCAGGCGCTGACGCTCTTTTTCAATACTCTCAAGTTTCTCGTTGAAACGTGCCCAGCGATGATCGTCGACCATCCCTAGTTCGCGACCGATTTCAGTCAAACGCAGATCGGCGTTATCTTCGCGCAGCATCAGACGATATTCGGCACGCGACGTAAACATACGGTAGGGTTCTTTCGTCCCCAGCGTACAGAGATCGTCAACCAGCACGCCGAGATAGGCCTGATCGCGACGCGGTGACCAGCCTTCCTTATCGGCGGCCAATCGAGCCGCATTCAGCCCTGCCAGCATGCCCTGTGCAGCGGCTTCTTCATACCCTGTGGTACCGTTGATTTGTCCAGCGAAGAACAAACCATGAACAAATTTGTTTTCCAGCGTTGGCTTCAGATCGCGCGGATCGAAGAAATCGTACTCAATGGCATAGCCAGGGCGGACAATGCGTGCATTTTCCATTCCCGTCATTGAACGAACAATCTGCCACTGAACGTCAAACGGCAAACTGGTTGAGATCCCGTTAGGATAAATTTCATTGCTGGTCAGTCCTTCTGGCTCAAGAAAGATCTGATGTGTGTTTCGATCGGCGAAACGCATGACTTTGTCTTCGATCGAGGGGCAATAACGCGGGCCGATCCCTTCGATGATCCCGGCATACATCGGGCTACGATCCAGATTATTACGGATCACGTCATGGGTTTTCTCGTTAGTGTGCGTGATGTAGCACGGCATTTGTGCCGGATGCTGGCTCGCATTCCCCAGGAACGAGAAAACTGGCATTGGGTTGTCACCGTGCTGTTGAGCCAGCACGCTAAAATCGATCGTTCTGGCGTCAATACGCGGCGGAGTACCGGTCTTCAGGCGGTTAACGCGCAGAGGTAGTTCACGAAGGCGACGCGCCAGCGGAATAGAAGGCGGATCGCCTGCACGCCCACCGCTGTAGTTATCCAGGCCAATGTGAATCTTGCCGTCGAGGAAAGTGCCTACCGTTAATACAACGGCTTTTGCACGAAACTTTAGTCCCATCTGAGTAACGGCGCCGACGACACGATCGTTTTCTACAATCAGATCGTCAACTGCTTGCTGGAAGATCGTCAGGTTTGGCTGATTCTCCAGAGCAGTGCGAATTGCCTGACGATAGAGTACACGATCTGCTTGTGCGCGAGTGGCTCTGACCGCTGGGCCTTTACTGCTGTTTAGTATCCTAAACTGTATCCCTGCCTGGTCGACAGCACGCGCCATCAACCCTCCCATGGCATCGATCTCTTTAACCAGATGACCTTTTCCAATACCGCCAATCGCCGGGTTACAAGACATTTGTCCTAGCGTATCGATATTGTGTGTGAGTAAAAGCGTCTGTTGGCCCATTCGGGCAGAAGCCATCGCAGCTTCTGTTCCGGCATGACCGCCACCGATCACGATGACGTCAAATGGATCTGGATAAAACATGGTACTGCTCCTCGCATTATTGCGAATGATAAGTGGCGAACGATCGTTATTTGCCCTGGGGTGGGGGATTCTACTCAACTTTGAGCCAACGACCAAGTCCGTTGGATCCTCGTTAATTAAAGAAAGATCTTTTTATTTAAAGATCTCTTTATTAGATCTCTTATTAGGATCGTCGTGTTGTGTGGATAAGTGATTATTCATATTAAAGATCAAGAGAATGGCGTTGATCCTTACCTGTGAATGATCGGTGATCCTAGCCAGTATAAGCTGGGATCTTAATGTGGGTTTATACACAGGACAAAAAACGCACTCGGGTTGTTATTGGGATAACTACGGCTTTTACACCAGAATTAAGCATAGTTATCCACATTCAACTGCCGAATATTTAACCTTACTTGAGTAAATTAACCCACGATCCTAGCCATTCTTCAGCCGGATCTTCAGGAACCTGATGCTGAGTGATGTCGATCTCGAGGACTTCACCGATCCGTTTAGCCCCTAATTGGGTTAGCACACGATCCGCTGTTTGGATCGCGCCACAGAATGTGTCGTACTCTTTACTACCGATCCCCACCGCACCGAAACTCACCTGAGAAAGATCGGGCTTTTGCTGTTCCAACTGCTCAAACAGCGCTTTCAGGTTATCAGGAAATTCTCCTGCACCGTGGGTGGATGTCACCAACAGCCATACACCGCTTTCAGGCAATGCATCGAGCTCAGGACCGTGCAGAAGCTCAGTGGAAAAATCATCCTTCTCCAGCAGTTCAGCCAAATGCTCTGCGACGTATTCGGCGCTGCCAAGGGTACTGCCACTGATCAAGGTAATGTCTGCCATAGCGATCCCATCCGATAAAAGACGGGACATTGTACGCTGTGATCTGGCTGGGATCTACCTGTGGATAATATGGGTATAGGAAAAAAGTGTTACGGCGCGATCGTCCGCATAATGGGGTTTTGCAGGGAGATGAGCGTTTCGGTGGACTGAATTTCATCAATTGTTTGGATCTTGTTGATAAGTACGTGTTGCAACGCCTCGATCGAACGACACATGACCTTAATAAAGATACTGTAATGCCCAGTGGTGTAGTAAGCCTCAACCACTTCTTCCAGATTGTTTAGCTTCTCCAGCGCCGAAGGATAATCTTTGGCGCTTTTTAGAATGATGCCGATAAAGCAGCACACGTCATAGCCCAGCTGTTTTGGATTCACGTCCAGACGCGTACCGACAATGATGCCTGCCTGTTTCATTTTTTCCACTCGAACGTGGATTGTTCCTGGACTGACGGAAAACTGTTTTGCCAGTTCGGCATAAGGGGTGCGTGCATTTTCCATTAAGGCGGAAAGAATGCCGCGATCGAGATTATCGATCTGATAAATTTCTGCCACTTTGAGCCTCCTATTTTAGCGAATAATGATTTTATACCGCTATAAAATGACGGATTAAAAGCACAAGAGCAATTTATCCATAAGATTATTGAATGGCTAGCGCTTTTTATTGCTTAATGAATAACTAAATACGATGAATAAGAGACGCGGCAATGAAAAAGCAGTACATCGAAAAACAGCAGCAAATCAGCTTCGTTAAATCTTTCTTCTCCAGCCAGCTGGAGCAACTTCTGGGATTGATTGAAGTCCAGGCACCGATTCTTAGCCGTATCGGTGATGGTACGCAGGATAACTTGTCCGGTACGGAAAAAGCGGTACAGGTTAAGGTTAAAGCGCTGCCAGATGCCACATTTGAAGTCGTGCACTCACTGGCTAAATGGAAACGTAAGACGCTGGGCGCGTACGATTTTAGCAGCGGTGAAGGTATTTATACCCATATGAAAGCATTGCGCCCGGACGAAGATCGTCTGAGCCCGATCCACTCGGTTTATGTCGATCAGTGGGACTGGGAACGCGTGATGGGAGACGGCGAGCGTCATGCGGAGTACCTGAAATCGACGGTTACGCGTATTTATCAGGGAATCAAAGCGACAGAGGCTGCGGTACATCAGGCATTTGGCATTCAGCCTTTCCTGCCGGAACAGATTCATTTTGTGCATACCGAAACGCTGCTGAAGCGCTATCCCGAACTGGATGCTAAAGGGCGTGAGCGAGCGATTGCCAAAGAATTGGGTGCCGTTTTCCTGATTGGGATTGGCGGTAAGCTGTCCAGCGGGCAATCTCACGATGTGCGCGCACCGGATTATGATGACTGGACGACGCCAGGTGAGCAGGAACTGGCGGGTCTGAACGGCGATATCGTCGTATGGAACCCGGTACTGAACGATGCGTTTGAGATTTCATCCATGGGTATCCGCGTGGATGCTGAAGCGTTAACACGCCAGCTGGCGCTGACGCAGGATGAAGAACGTCTGAAGCTGGAATGGCATCAGGCGCTGCTGCGCGGTGAGATGCCGCAAACGATCGGTGGGGGAATCGGTCAGTCTCGCCTGGTCATGCTGTTGCTGCAATTGTCGCACATTGGCCAGGTTCAGTGCGGCGTGTGGCCACAGCCGCTGCGTGAGTCGGTTTCCGGCCTGCTTTAGTACGCTTTGCCGTGCTGCCAGCGGCGCATTAAGCGGCTTTTTAACCCGGTATCAAAGCGCCAGATATGGTCAAAGATGTGCATGATGCCGGGTTTGCCATGATCGGACATCGCTACAGCATGGAAACGATGCTGTAGCTGCGTCTGGCGACTTTTCACCTTATTTACCACCTCATCCGGCAATCGTTGGGCGATAAAATCTGAAATCACCACGGCGTCGGCATCATGCCAAAGCGCGTCATCCATTTTATCTAGCAGCGCTGACAGGCAGGCACTCATATCCGTGCCGCCGCGGAAGGACTGGCTGAGAAAACGTATTGCCTGCTCTAATCCATCCGCAGACGTGAGCTCATATTTCACCACGCCGGTAGAAAACAGCATGATATAGCAGCGGCGGTTATCGGCGAGCGCGATGCGCATCAGCGCCAGACAGAAGGCTTTGGCACAACGTTCATTAAAGCCGCCCATCGAGCCTGACGTATCGACGCAGACGATAAACGGGCCGCGCGGCTGCTGTTCATTTTGCTGATGAACCACTGGGCGTTCCGTGATTTTTTCTCTCCAGCTCTCACCTTGTAAGCGATACGTCAGCAGCCGATGTTCCAGAAGACGACGATAAAATTCGTATTCCAGCTCGCTGATGCCCAGCGTGACCAGCTCTGTCGGCATCAAGCGCAAAATATCGTCGCTCTGATGCACACCGCTCACTTGCTCAGGTACGGTGGCTGGTTCCCGTACGCTTACCCGGAAAGCTTCTTTCGGGGCTTCCTGTGTGAGGATCGATTTGGTTTCCCGGCTGCGTCCCAGACGTTCCGCCAGTTTTTGCAATGCGGGTTGGCGCTGTAGGAAGGCGCCAAAATCCAATAACGGGCGGGGATCGGTTTGAATACGCTGTGCGGCGCTGAGATCCCAGAGTCGCCCGGCCGCATTTTCATTTTCGGCCAAAATCGGTTCGAGCTTGCCGCTGAGCGTCAGGCGTTGTTGCAGCTCATCCAACAGGATTTCCCGTTCTTGTTCCATTAACTGCTGATGCAGTGAAACGGTTTGCAGTGTGAGGCTCAACCGCCAGCGTTGAAGAAAGAGTGCGTGGAGCCCACTCGTTACCTTCTGTCCTAAGGTTCTCTCAGGGGCAGTGATAAGCTGTGAGGCCTGCGTCAGAAACGGTGACTCCACGTTGCTCAGCGTATCCATAATCGCAGGCAGGCGTGTCTGAAAGGCCTGATTGTCGATCGATTGTGAACGTTGGTAGCAGCTAAATTCTTTTTCCAAATCTGGCGGTACCTGAGTGGTACGTAAGCGCTGCTTTAAGGTTTCTTTCCAGTGAGGAAGATCATTGAGTAACGCTGACTTCAGGCTGGGGTACTTTTCAAAGAAGAAAGCGAGCTGAGGCGTCGCCAGCAGCGTGACGACAAGATCGTCCAGCAGCTCGTTTTCATCGATAGACAGCAGCATTTCCAGTGATTCCAGCGTGATCATCGGCGTTAATCCTGTTGCTCTGATTGCTGGATTTGCTCGGCAACCTGCTGCAGGCTGGCCTCTATTTTGGCCAACCACTCGCTCGGAACGAACAGGCAAGGCTGATGCTGGCTGAATAAGCGGCGTTGTTCACGCAGCTGCATGTTCAGTTTTTCATATTCATCGGTAATTTCGGCAGGAAGCGCAATGTCGCGCTTTTCCGGCAGAGAAAGAATAGAGGATTGCAGGCTAATATCGCGAATGGCCAGATGCTGGCGATCGTCCACCAGCAGATCGAGGCGCTGGGTAAAACCAATACCGTTGAGCTTACCCCGGATTTCCCCGCCTTTTTGTAGCCAGCCTTGCAGGGCATTCTTGTCAATGATCAGGTGGTTAACTTCAATATCGTGCAGGATCAACGGGCGTTGCAGCACCAGTTCCAATGTTTCAGCGTCGATGGTGTCAGGTAAGGCATAATGGAATTTCCGGCCGAGGAAATGCCCTTGTTTCTCTACCGAAAAGGCCTGTAATTCGCTTTGCTCACGCTGGTATTGCTGGCGTTTGGTATTTACCTGCTGCAAACGGAACAACAGGCTTTTTTGCTGGTAGGCGTGTTCGGTAATCAGCAGTTCAAGCTGGTGTTCGATAAGCGTCAAGGTGCTTTGGTCATGCCAGAGACAGTCTTTCAGCAGAATGATATCAACCGGCGTAATGGCATCCCGGCCGCAGAAAAATGCGCTGGCCTGAAGCAGACGAAGGGCTTTTTTCCAGCGTCGATCGGAAATGTAAGGGGCCTGCTCCAGCGCATCGAGCTGTTGGCGCAGTGTGTAAATCAGCTCGAAGCCGGCTTCCGGCAATGCGATGTGTTCAATGTCCTTCTGCCACTGTTGGTACTCTTCATCGCTGACGCTGAGAGCGGGCGGAACCGGGTTATCGCGTTCGCTGCTGTTGTTCACTAGTAGCGCTCGGAAATTCTGTTTTTCCTGGACACGATCGAGCCACAGGCGGATAAGCATGCGGTCGTAAAGCGCTTCCAAACCGCCATCCGCTTCTGGTAACTCATTCGAGGCTGCGACCAGCAGGCGCATTGGGATGGTATCTTCGCTGTTGCCGTTACGGAAACGTCGCTCGTTAATGGCCGTCAGCAGGGTGTTCAAAATGGCGGGACCCGCTTTCCAGATTTCATCCAGAAACACGATTTCGGCTTCTGGCAGGTAGCCAGCGGTGAGGCGCTGATAGCGGCCTTCATCTTTTAACGCCTGAATGGAAAGGGGACCGAATACTTCTTCCGGGGTGGAAAAGCGGGTCATCAGGTACTCAAACGCATTCGCATGACGAAACGCGAATTTAAGACGCCGGGCGATCATACTTTTAGCTATACCTGGCGGCCCCAGCAGAAAAACACTTTCCCCGCTTAGCGCTGCCAGCAGACAGAGGCGAATGGCGTGTTGTCTTTCGTAGAGTCCGTGTTCTAGCGCATGGCTGAGACGAGAAATTCTTTCAGCCAATGCCGCAGTTTGACGCATAATTAATCCGTTAGTCCCATGATGTGATGTATTGAAATCGTTTATGTCTCAACCCGATTACTTCGCGGAAAGCGGTCTCTCAGAAAAACCCTACTTTCAGAAAGACAATAGTAATAATAAACGGCAGATCACAGATTTTTATTAGAATACTTTTACGGATTATTACACCCTAACGGGGTGAGTAAGCAATAAACCACTTTTTACAGGATGTTTCGTGTACAGGTGGATCGCACAATAAAAATGGGTTTTTAGCCTGATTTGTGCATACTGTGCGCTCTTGGACGAGTTGCTGTGAATGACGCGCTTCGCGGACTGATTAATAACAGAAGATAGGTTTATGAGCTCAGAACATAAACGTTCGCTTCCGGCTGTCACGCTGGCGGCCATCGGGGTGGTTTATGGAGATATAGGAACCAGCCCTCTTTATACGTTAAGGGAATGTTTATCAGGGCAGTTTGGTTTTGGGGTCGAGCCTGATTCGGTCTTTGGTTTTCTTTCACTGATCTTTTGGCTGTTGGTTCTCGTTGTTTCGCTGAAATACCTGACGTATGTGATGCGTGCTGACAACGCTGGCGAAGGTGGGATTCTCACCCTTATGTCGCTAGCCGGGCGCAATACTTCCGATCGCATGACGTCCGTGCTGGTCATCATGGGGTTGATTGGCGGCAGCTTCTTCTATGGGGAAGTGGTCATTACGCCAGCCATCTCGGTGATGTCGGCGATGGAAGGGCTGGAAATTGCCGCGCCGTCGATGGACAGCTATATCGTCCCGCTATCTATTGTCGTTCTGACATTACTCTTTATCATTCAAAAACACGGTACAGGCAGTGTTGGTAAGCTGTTTGCGCCTGTGATGCTGATTTGGTTTTTAACGCTCGGCGTGCTGGGGGCGCGAAGTATTATCGCTAACCCTGAAGTCTTGCAGGCGTTGAACCCGATGTACGCCGTTCGCTTCTTTATCGAATATAAAGCGGTATCGTTCTTCGCGCTGGGAGCGGTGGTGCTGGCGATTACCGGGGTTGAGGCGCTGTATGCCGATATGGGGCACTTCGGTAAATTCCCGATTCGTCTGGCCTGGTTTACGGTGGTGCTGCCGTCGCTGGTGTTAAATTACTTCGGACAGGGCGCGCTGCTGTTGAAGAACCCGGAGGCGATCAAGAACCCCTTCTTCCTGCTGGCGCCAGATTGGGCGCTGATTCCACTGATGATATTGGCGACGCTGGCGACAATCATTGCTTCGCAGGCGGTGATTTCCGGTGTTTTCTCCCTGACGCGTCAGGCGGTGCGGCTGGGCTATTTGCCGCCGATGCGTATCGTACACACGTCAGATATGGAATCCGGTCAGATTTATATTCCTGCCATTAACTGGATGCTGTATATCGCAGTCGTCATCGTGATTGTCAGCTTTGAGCATTCGAGCAATCTGGCTGCGGCTTACGGGATTGCGGTAACGGGCACGATGGTGATTACCAGTATTCTGTTCTGTACGGTGGCGGTGAAGAACTGGCTCTGGAACCGCTATCTGGCGTGGGTATTGCTGGCGGGGTTACTGGTTATTGATGTACCGATGTTTTTGGCGAACGTGGTCAAAATTCTGTCCGGCGGCTGGTTGCCGCTAGCGCTGGGCATGGTGATGTTTATTATCATGACGACGTGGAAAAGCGAGCGCTTCAGGCTGCTGCGTCGGTTGCATGAACACGGTAACTCGCTGGATGCCATGATTGCGTCGCTGGAGAAATCGCCGCCGACACGTGTACCGGGAACTGCCGTCTATTTCTCGCGTGCGACTCGCGTGATCCCGTTTGCGCTGCTGCATAACCTTAAACACAATAAAATCCTGCACGAGCGTGTGGTGCTGTTGACCATGCGAACGGAGGATGCGCCTTATGTGCTGAACGCTCGCCGCGTGACGGTTGAACAGCTTTCGCCGACGTTCTGGCGCGTGATTGCTAACTATGGCTGGCGTGAAACGCCGGATGTGGAAGAGGTCTTTCAGCGCTGTTGGCAAGATGGGTTAACCTGCCAAATGATGGAAACGTCTTTCTTTATGTCCAATGAATCGCTGATTATCGGCGAACGCCCGTGGTATCTGCGCCTGCGCGGTAAGCTATTCATGATGCTCAGCCGCAATGCGCTGCGAGCGGCGGATCAGTTTGAAATACCGCCGAACAGGCTGATTGAGCTGGGGATACAGGTCGAGATTTAAGTGAACCAAATAGATGATCTTATGTTGGGATAAGATCGAGATATACGGTCGACCACGAGGCGAGGCATCCCTGCGGGAACCTCATCCTCGTGTTTCCCTAATAACAGACACCGAGTTGCTGCTAGTACGTTAACTATTTTACCAATTCACTGACACGATCAGCCCCCCTTCGGGCTGGTTGGTGAATGTCACCCGCATCTGGTGCAGTTTGGCGATGTTATTCACGATGGAAATCCCTAGACCGCTGCCGGATTTCTCCTGCCCCGGTGGGCGATAAAAGCGCTCGCCGATTCTTGCCAGCGCTTCATTGCTGATGCCCGGCCCGTTGTCGGCGACCTTAAAGCTATTTTCTGTCAGCGTCAGACTTACTGTCCCCCCTGCATTGCTGTAGCGAATGGCGTTATCCAACAGATTGCGCACCAGCAAAGTCAACAGCAACGGATGACCCTGCCGAATAACCGGGGTGTCCGGTAAATCCAGCGTCAGTTCGATACCTGCTGTTTGTGCTGTGTGGTAATGCGCGATCACCGCCTGTTGCAGTAAATCATTGAACTGAATGGGTTGCATCCCCTCGGGGGACGATTCGGCATCCAGCCGCGACAGCGTCAGGAGCTGATCCACCAGCCGCGTGGCGCGATCGATACCTTTGTCCAGATTGAGTAGAGCATGGTGCCTCATAGCTTCATCGTCACGTGCCAACTGGGCGACTTCGGTTTGAACTTTCAACGCCGCCAGCGGGCTACGCAATTCGTGAGCCGCATCGGAGGTAAAACGGCGCTCACGAACCAGCATGTCGCTGATGCGGGAAAACAGATGGTTTAATGCGTTAATCAGCGGGCGAACTTCTTGCGGGATGTTCTGCGTTGCCAGCGGGGTGCTGTCATCGGGGGAACGCTGCTGAAGCTCGGCGGTAATGCGTTTTAGCGGTGAGAGTTCACGCGTCACCAGCCAGAACAGCAGTGCTAACATGATCGGTAGTGCAAATAGCCAGGGCATCAGGTTGGTTTTTACAATATCCAGTGTCATATCCTGACGGTATTCCCATTCCTGACCCACAGCAATCACGTAACGATTGTCCGCCGTCGTCAGCCAGACGATGCGCCATGCGTCGTTATCGTCGCGTAATTTGCCGTCGATGAAGCCGTTGCGCGTATAGTCAAAAATGAAATCTTTGCCGTTATCACCATCGTTCAACACCATTTTCCCATCGCGGGTAAAAATAGCGAAGGCCAGCGCATCATCGTCCTGCTTGCCGCGGTTCTTATGTACCAGACTCTTGGTTTTGGGCAGGGACACTGGCTGGATTCGCAATTCATCAGGATTCATGGTGGCCAGACGTTTGGCGAACAGCATTTGCTGGGTATCAAATAGCTCATTGATATTATGGCGTGTTTGATACCACGAAAGCAGGCTGGCTACGCACCAGCAGATCAAGGTCAGCAGCGTAAAACCGGTAATCAGACGTAGGCGCAGGCTGAGTCGGTTCATGGTGCGTCTCCCAGAATATAGCCAACGCCATGCACGGTGCGGATAAACCCGCTGCCCAGCTTTTTGCGCAGATGGTGGATGTGTACTTCTACTGCATTGCTGGAGACATCATCGTCCCAGCCGTAGAGCTTTTCTTCCAACTGCGCGCGCGTGAGCACGCGGTTCGGGTTGAGCAAAAACAGCTCCAGCAACGCCAGTTCGCGGGATTTTAGTATCAACGGTTCATTGTTTAGCGTGACGCTTCGTGAACCCGGCTCAAGGGAAACCGCACCGTGCGTTAATGCTGGTTGAAGCTGGCCGTGACGACGGCGAATCAGCGCCTGCAGACGAGCGGCAACCTCCGTTAGCGCAAAGGGCTTACATAAATAATCATCGGCACCTTGGTGCAGACCTTCAACACGCTGTTCCAGCGCATCGCGAGCGGTCAGAATCAGCACCGGTTCGTCATGCCCAGCCTGACGCCACTGGCGCAGGATATCCATCCCATCCATGCCCGGCAGGCTAAGATCGAGCACCACCGCATCATAGGGGGCTGCCTTCAAGGCAGCGGCACCGGCTTTACCTTCCGTAAACCAGTCAATATTAAAACCCAGTTTGTTAAGCCCTGCTTTCAGGCCGTCGCCAATCAGGCGATCGTCTTCAATTAACAATATTCTCATGGCTGCCTCGCAAGGAATGTGTCGCTGTCGCGTTTGCGCCTTTTCCGGTTTTATACGAAATCGGGGGGCGACGTGTACAGGACAAATCGCTGAAAGCGGGCGATTTCGGCAATATAAAAAAATAAAAATGCAGAAGCTGATTCCTTAAGATTCTGTTAAGAACGGTTTGTTTTAATCCTTCCCGAAGACCGATTACTCCCGCAGGTTGACTGCGAAATAGTTGACTGTGAAACGACAGGCAAAATAAGGAAGGTAAAATATGAAAAAAGCAGCTGCGTTACTCGCCATTACCGCTCTGGTTTCTGCACCGGTATTTGCCGCGCAAAGCGGCGGTGGTTTCGTCAATCCTGAAACGCCAGCGGTTGGTACACATAAAGGGGGATTTGTTGATCCCCAGAATTCCCTCACCACGGTAGATAAGGCTAAAGATCTGCGTGACGATAGTTGGGTTACGCTGAGCGGCAATATTGAAAAACGGATCGGTGATGAGAACTATCTGTTCCGCGATGCGACGGGCACGATGGAAGTCGAGATTGATCACAAGCGCTGGAATGGCCAGATGATTTCACCCACCGATAAAGTGGAAATTCAGGGGGAACTGGATAAAGACTTCAATTCCGTCGAACTGGATGTGAAGCAGATTCGTAAACTCTAAATCGTTATCCTCTATTCCCTATTGGCGGGCCGGTGCCCGCCATTTCTCTATTTATCAGTCAGCTATACCCGTCATACTTCAAGTTGCATGTGCGTTGGCTGCGTTCACTCACCCGAATCACTTACCTGTGTAAGCTCATCGGGATTCCTTCCCTTGCCGCCTTCCTGAAACTCGAATTATTTAGGGCATATAACGGCCTCTTGTTATCTTTGTTTTTTTGTTAGCGAAACGTTTCGATAACGATCACATTTTTTTTATCTCTTCGTTGCCTTTCTCTCTTCTTTTTCTAGAATGTTATTAGCGAAACGTTTCGCTGGTGGGGTGAGAAGATGAAAAAAGCAGCATTATTGAATTCAGATATTTCTTCCGTGGTTTCTCGACTGGGGCATACCGATAGCCTGGTTATTGGTGATGCGGGTTTGCCGATTCCTGAAACGACGACGCGTATCGATCTGGCTTTGACACATAACGTGCCGACGTTTTTGCAGGTAGTGAGTGTTGTCACCAGTGAAATGCAGGTCGAGGCCGCTATTCTGGCGGAAGAGATTATTGAAAAAAACCCCGCAGTCCATGACGCATTACTCGATCAATTGAAGCAACTTGAACAACACCAGGGAAACTCAATTGCATTGCACTATGTCAGCCATGAAGAATTTAAAACCCAAAGCGGCAAAAGCCGGGCCATCATTCGCAGCGGAGAGTGCTCTCCGTACGCCAATGTCATCCTTTGTGCTGGCGTAACGTTCTGAGGCATCCATGCAACCTTTACTGCAACTGCAAGGCATCACGAAATCTTTTCCCGGCGTTAAGGCGCTGTCCGGTGCGGCGCTCAACGTCTATCCGGGAAAAGTGATGGCGCTGGTGGGCGAGAACGGTGCGGGCAAGTCCACCATGATGAAAGTCCTGACCGGGATCTACCGTAAAGATGCCGGCAGCATCCATTTTCTGGGGCAGGAGGTGGATTTCAACGGGCCGAAAGCGTCTCAGGAAGCTGGTATCGGTATCATCCATCAGGAACTTAACCTGATTCCCCAGCTTACGATTGCCGAGAATATTTTTCTCGGGCGTGAGTTTACCAACCGTTTTGGCCGCCTCGACTGGAATAAGATGTATGCGGAAGCCGACAAGCTGCTGAAGCGCCTTAATCTGCGCTACGACAGCCGTCGTATGGTCGGGGATTTATCGATTGGCGATCAGCAAATGGTGGAAATTGCCAAGGTGCTGAGCTTTGAATCGAAAGTCATCATCATGGATGAGCCTACCGATGCTCTGACGGATACCGAAACCGCTTCGCTATTCAGCGTGATCAAAGAGCTGCAATCTCAAGGATGCGGCATTGTCTATATTTCCCACCGTCTGAAAGAAATCTTTGAAATCTGCGATGACATTACCGTTTTCCGCGATGGTCAGTTTATCGGCGAGCGCCCGGTCAGTGACCTACAGGAAGATACGCTGATTGAAATGATGGTGGGCCGCAAGCTGGAAGATCAGTACCCACGTTCGAGTAAAGCGCCAGGAGAGGTTCGCCTTAAGGTGCAAAACCTGTCCGGGCCGGGCGTCGACAGCGTCAGCTTTACAGTGCGGAAAGGCGAAATTCTGGGCGTCGCTGGGCTGATGGGCGCGGGTCGTACCGAACTGATGAAGATTCTTTACGGCGCACTGCCGCGCACTGGCGGCAATGTGACGCTTGATGGCCGTGATGTGGTGACCCGGAAACCGCAGGATGGTTTAGCGAACGGCATCGTTTATATATCGGAAGACCGTAAGCGTGATGGCCTGGTGTTGGGCATGTCGGTAAAGGAAAACATGTCGTTAACCGCACTGCGCTATTTCAGCCATGCGGGCGGTCGTCTGAAACATGCCGAAGAGCAATTAACGGTTGCCGACTTTATTCGCCTGTTCAACGTTAAAACGCCGTCAATGGAGCAGCCTATCGGCCTGCTTTCCGGTGGTAATCAGCAAAAAGTGGCGATTGCCCGCGGCCTGATGACGCGTCCGAATGTCCTGATCCTCGATGAACCGACGCGTGGTGTCGATGTCGGGGCGAAGAAAGAAATTTATCAGTTAATCAATCAATTCAAAGAAGAAGGGCTGAGTATCATATTGGTGTCATCCGAAATGCCCGAAGTCTTGGGAATGAGCGATCGCATCATTGTGATGCACGAGGGGCGCTTGAGCGGTGATTTCGCGATTGAGCAAGCAACCCAGGAAGTACTGATGGCTGCGGCCGTTGGTAAGCAATACGGCGCAAAGCAGGAGTAAGTCAGACATGAGTTCTCAATCTATCGCGGCAAAACGCTGGTTCAGCAAAGAGTGGTTACTGGAGCAGAAATCGCTGATCGCGCTCCTGATCCTTATTGCGATTGTTTCCGCCATGAGCCCTAACTTTTTCACCCTGAACAACCTGTTCAATATTCTTCAGCAGACGTCAGTGAACGCCATTATGGCCGTCGGCATGACGTTGGTGATTCTGACCTCGGGCATCGATTTGTCAGTGGGGTCGCTGCTGGCGCTGACCGGTGCGGTAGCGGCTTCTATCGTCGGGCTTGAGGTCAATGCGCTGGTGGCTGTATTTGGCGCGCTGGCGCTGGGGGCGCTGATTGGTGCGGGCACTGGCGTCATTGTTTCGAAAGGTAAAGTGCAGGCATTTATTGCCACGCTGGTCATGATGCTGTTACTGCGCGGTGTGACGATGGTTTATACCAACGGCAGCCCGATTAATACCGGCTTTTCCGATGTGGCGGATGCTTTTGGCTGGTTCGGCATCGGCCGTCCGCTGGGGATTCCGACGCCAATCTGGATCATGGCTATCGTGTTCGCAGCGGCCTGGTACATGCTGCACCATACGCGTCTGGGACGCTATATCTATGCGCTGGGCGGCAATGAATCTGCTACCCGTTTGTCCGGTATCAGCGTTGATAAAATCAAGATTATTGTCTATTCCCTGTGTGGGCTGCTGTCTGCTCTGGCGGGAATTATCGAAGTTGCACGTTTGTCCTCTGCACAACCTACGGCGGGGACAGGCTATGAACTGGATGCCATCGCGGCGGTGGTATTGGGCGGCACCAGTCTGGCTGGAGGAAAAGGGCGTATCGTTGGCACGCTGATCGGCGCACTTATCCTTGGTTTCCTCAACAACGGACTGAATTTATTAGGTGTTTCTTCTTACTACCAAATGATCGTTAAAGCAGTCGTCATTTTGCTGGCGGTTCTGGTAGATAACAAAAGCAGTAAATAACCTTCATTCACACAGGAATTGAGTTATGAATATGAAAAAGCTGGCTACTCTGGTTTCCGCTGTTGCGCTGAGCGCGACTGTCAGTGCTAATGCCTTGGCCAAAGATACGGTTGCTCTGGTGGTTTCTACGCTGAATAACCCGTTCTTTGTTTCAATGAAAGAGGGTGCGCAGAAAGAAGCTGACAAACTGGGTTACGAGCTGATCGTGCTGGATTCCCAGAATAACCCAGCGAAAGAACTGGCTAACGTTCAGGATTTGACGGTACGTGGAACTAAAGTTCTGCTGATCAACCCGACCGATTCTGACGCGGTCGGTAATGCGATTAAAATGGCAAACCAGGCCAAGATCCCTGTTATTACGCTGGACCGCGTTGCCAGCAGTGGCGAAGTGGTGAGCCACGTTGCTTCTGATAACGCCTTCGGTGGTAAAGTGGCTGGTGACTTCATCGCCAAGAAACTGGGTGAAGGCGCGAAAGTGATTCAACTGGAAGGGATTGCCGGAACGTCTGCCGCGCGTGAGCGTGGTGCGGGCTTCATGAAATCTGCTGAGAAAAATAAATTCGCTATGCTGGCCAGCCAACCGGCCGACTTCGATCGTACTAAAGGGCTGAACGTGATGCAGAACCTGCTGACCGCGCACCCTGACGTTCAGGCGGTATTTGCTCAGAACGATGAAATGGCGTTGGGCGCACTGCGTGCGCTGCAAACTGCAGGCAAGACTGATGTGCTGGTCGTCGGTTTTGACGGTACGCAGGATGGCGTGAAGGCTGTTGAATCAGGCAAGCTGGCGGCAACGGTTGCTCAGCGTCCCGATCAGATCGGTGTGATCGGCATCGAGACGGCGGCGAAAGTGCTGAAAGGCGAAAAAACGCAGGCCATCATTCCGGTTGACCTGAAGCTGGTAGCTAAATAAGTAGAAATATACCCTAAATAATTCGAGTTGCATGAAGGCGGTAACCGCACGAATCCCCAGGAGCTTACACCAGTAAGTGACTGGGGTGAGTAAGGGCAACCAACGCACAAGCAACTTGAAGTATGACGTGTATAAAGCAGGGCTCGCGCCACCCGTTTGTGGTGGCGCATTATTAACGTAGTAGCGGGATTCGACATAATGAAAATGGGTAAGCTGGTGGTGCTGGGCAGTATTAATGCTGACCATATTCTCAATCTTGAGCAATTTCCCCGCCCGGGTGAAACGGTGATCGGTGAGCAATATAGCGTTGCTTTCGGTGGGAAAGGTGCCAATCAGGCCGTTGCCGCTGGCCGAAGCGGTGCAGACATTGCCTTCATTGCCTGCGTCGGAGACGATGATATTGGTGCCCGTATTTGCCAGCAGCTATCCAAAGACAATATTGATGTTTCCTCCGTTGAGGCTATCTCCGGGGAAACGACCGGCGTTGCGTTGATTTTTGTTAACGCTGACGCTGAGAACATGATCGCGATTAACGCAGGCGCGAATGCGGCCGTGACGCCTGATTATCTCCGTCGTCATCAGCAGCACATCATTGATGCCTCGGCGTTGCTTATGCAGCTTGAGTCGCCGCTGGAAACGGTCATCGCGGCAGCCAAACTGGCGCATGAACACCAGACGAAAGTGATTCTTAATCCCGCCCCTGCGCGTGAACTGCCTGATGAATTGTTGTCGCTGATCGATATGATCACGCCGAATGAAACAGAAGCGCAGTTCCTGACGGGAATTACCGTCGAGACGGAAGACGATGCAGCTCGCGCAGCACAGGTTCTTCACGATAAAGGCATTGAAACGGTTCTCATCACATTGGGTAGCCGTGGCGTATGGTTAAGTGAAAACGGCCAGGGGCAGCGTATACCGGGATATCGTGTAAAAGCCGTGGATACTATCGCTGCCGGAGACACGTTTAATGGCGCGCTTGTTACCGCGTTGCTGGAAAATAAACCGATGTCCTCCGCCGTAAAATTTGCCCATGCAGCAGCGGCGATAGCGGTTACTCGCCGGGGTGCTCAGCCTTCTGTCCCGTGGCGTGAAGAGATCGACGAATTTTTGCAAACTCAGGGGTGATCTTTGGCCACCATGAAAGATGTCGCCCGTCTTGCGGGCGTTTCTACTTCTACTGTATCCCACGTTATTAATAACAATCGCTTTGTCAGCGATACCATTCGCGAAAAAGTGATGAAGGCCGTTGAGGATCTCAACTATGCGCCGTCGGCGCTGGCCAGAAGTCTGAAGATAAACCAGACCCGCACCATCGGCATGTTGCTCACAGCCAGTAATAACCCGTTTTATGCCGAAGTGGTACGTGGCGTTGAGCGTTGTTGCTATGAGCGGGGCTATAGCCTGATTCTGTGTAACACCGAAGGCGATCGCGACAGAATGAGCCATAGCCTTGAAACGCTGCTGCAAAAGCGGGTCGACGGCGTACTGCTGATGTGTACTGAAAGCCATCGCCCTTTGCCCGAAATGATGAGCCGCTATCCTTCTATTCCTATGGTCATGATGGATTGGGCCCCCTTTGAAGGCGTCATGGACGTCATTAAAGATAACTCTCTGCTCGGTGGAGAGATCGCAACGAATTACCTCATCTCGCGTGGTTATAAGAAGATAGCCTGTATTGCGGGTCCGAAAGATAAGACGACAGCTTATAACCGACTGGAAGGCTATCGGCAGGCAATGC
Source organism: Pectobacterium aroidearum (assembly GCF_015689195.1). Taxonomy (GTDB): domain Bacteria; phylum Pseudomonadota; class Gammaproteobacteria; order Enterobacterales; family Enterobacteriaceae; genus Pectobacterium; species Pectobacterium aroidearum. The sequence continues at coordinate 4,924,300 of NZ_CP065044.1, read as the reverse complement.
AGCTCGCCGGGCTCTCTGTTCCCGTGGACTATGAAATTTTTGGTGATTTTGAATTTGAAGCAGGTTATCGCGCTATGCAGCAGTTGTTAGCGCTGGAAGATAAACCTGAAGCGGTGTTCACCAGTAATGATGCGATGGCCGTCGGCGTTTATCATGCACTTTATCAGGCTGGGCTTTCGATCCCTCAGGACATGGCAGTTGTGGGTTACGATGACATTGAACTGGCTCGCTATATGTCCCCACCTCTTACTACGGTTCATCAACCGAAGGATGAACTTGGTGAACTGGCGATTGATACACTCTTGTATCGCCTGGAACATCCTAATACTGAACCGAATGTGTTGGTGCTGACGCCGGAATTAATGGTACGTCAGTCTGTACGGTGAAGTTTTAGCTAAGAAAACGCTGAAAAATTCCGCATAACGGCGTCTTTTACTGCGCTTTGCTGAAAAAATCCTCACTCGAAAATTATTTTGCATTTAGCGCTTGTCAGGCGGTGAGAAGTCCCTATAATGCGCCTCCACTGACACGGCAACAGCGACTTACGAAGTTGGTGTGACAGAAAAAGATTCAACGAAGGCGGTCAGTAATGACTTGACTTCACAGCGGAAAAGCATAATATATGCGGCCCGCGCCACGGAAGATGTGGTACTGCTCTTTAACAATTTAATCAGACAATCTGTGTGGGCACTCACAAGACCGTATCTTAACGATATGAAAAGTCTTGAAGAGTGAACAACAGTAAATTCATTACGAATAAACAGTTTTAATTCTTTGAGCATCGCTGACGAGTTCAGCAAATCAAACAAATCTTAAATTGAAGAGTTTGATCATGGCTCAGATTGAACGCTGGCGGCAGGCCTAACACATGCAAGTCGAGCGGTAGCACAGAAGAGCTTGCTCTTCGGGTGACGAGCGGCGGACGGGTGAGTAATGTCTGGGAAACTGCCTGATGGAGGGGGATAACTACTGGAAACGGTAGCTAATACCGCATAACGTCTTCGGACCAAAGAGGGGGACCTTCGGGCCTCTTGCCATCAGATGTGCCCAGATGGGATTAGCTAGTAGGTGAGGTAATGGCTCACCTAGGCGACGATCCCTAGCTGGTCTGAGAGGATGACCAGCCACACTGGAACTGAGACACGGTCCAGACTCCTACGGGAGGCAGCAGTGGGGAATATTGCACAATGGGCGCAAGCCTGATGCAGCCATGCCGCGTGTGTGAAGAAGGCCTTCGGGTTGTAAAGCACTTTCAGCGGGGAGGAAGGCGGTGAGATTAATACTCTCACCGATTGACGTTACCCGCAGAAGAAGCACCGGCTAACTCCGTGCCAGCAGCCGCGGTAATACGGAGGGTGCAAGCGTTAATCGGAATGACTGGGCGTAAAGCGCACGCAGGCGGTTTGTTAAGTCAGATGTGAAATCCCCGAGCTTAACTTGGGAACTGCATTTGAAACTGGCAAGCTAGAGTCTTGTAGAGGGGGGTAGAATTCCAGGTGTAGCGGTGAAATGCGTAGAGATCTGGAGGAATACCGGTGGCGAAGGCGGCCCCCTGGACAAAGACTGACGCTCAGGTGCGAAAGCGTGGGGAGCAAACAGGATTAGATACCCTGGTAGTCCACGCTGTAAACGATGTCGATTTGGAGGTTGTGCCCTTGAGGCGTGGCTTCCGGAGCTAACGCGTTAAATCGACCGCCTGGGGAGTACGGCCGCAAGGTTAAAACTCAAATGAATTGACGGGGGCCCGCACAAGCGGTGGAGCATGTGGTTTAATTCGATGCAACGCGAAGAACCTTACCTACTCTTGACATCCACAGAATTCGGTAGAGATACCTTAGTGCCTTCGGGAACTGTGAGACAGGTGCTGCATGGCTGTCGTCAGCTCGTGTTGTGAAATGTTGGGTTAAGTCCCGCAACGAGCGCAACCCTTATCCTTTGTTGCCAGCGGTTCGGCCGGGAACTCAAAGGAGACTGCCAGTGATAAACTGGAGGAAGGTGGGGATGACGTCAAGTCATCATGGCCCTTACGAGTAGGGCTACACACGTGCTACAATGGCGTATACAAAGAGAAGCGACCTCGCGAGAGCAAGCGGACCTCATAAAGTACGTCGTAGTCCGGATTGGAGTCTGCAACTCGACTCCATGAAGTCGGAATCGCTAGTAATCGTAGATCAGAATGCTACGGTGAATACGTTCCCGGGCCTTGTACACACCGCCCGTCACACCATGGGAGTGGGTTGCAAAAGAAGTAGGTAGCTTAACCTTCGGGAGGGCGCTTACCACTTTGTGATTCATGACTGGGGTGAAGTCGTAACAAGGTAACCGTAGGGGAACCTGCGGTTGGATCACCTCCTTACCAAGAAGATGTGCGTTGAGTGAAGTGCTCACACAGATTGTCTGATGAAAATAATGAGCAAAAGCGTCAACAAAGTACGGTGTCGTGTCCCCTTCGTCTAGAGGCCTAGGACACCGCCCTTTCACGGCGGTAACAGGGGTTCGAATCCCCTAGGGGACGCCAGCGCATCCGACCATTCCGGTGAAAGCGGGGGTCTTCAGTAAGTCAACCACTTACCTCATATCTTAAAACTGATTAGTAATAGTCAGGGTTTAAGATATTGCTCTTTAACAATCTGGAACAAGCTGAAAATTGAAACATGACAGCTGAACGTGCGTTGATACCTTCGGGTGTCGATGACGATGCAGTCTGTCAATGAGTCTCTCAAATAATCGCAGCGCGACAGTGACTTTGATTTATCAAAGACACCTTCGGGTTGTGAGGTTAAGCGACTAAGCGTACACGGTGGATGCCTAGGCAGTCAGAGGCGATGAAGGGCGTGCTAATCTGCGATAAGCGTCGGTAAGCTGATATGAAGCGTTATACCCGACGATACCCGAATGGGGAAACCCAGTGTGTTTCGACACACTATCATTATGTGAATCCATAGCGTAATGAGGCGAACCGGGGGAACTGAAACATCTCAGTACCCCGAGGAAAAGAAATCAACCGAGATTCCCCCAGTAGCGGCGAGCGAACGGGGAAGAGCCCAGAACCTGAATCAGTTTGTGTGTTAGTGGAAGCGTCTGGAAAGTCGCACAGTAAAGGGTGATAGTCCCGTACACAAAAATGCACAGGCTGTGAGTTCGATGAGTAGGGCGGGACACGTGACATCCTGTCTGAATATGGGGGGACCATCCTCCAAGGCTAAATACTCCTGACTGACCGATAGTGAACCAGTACCGTGAGGGAAAGGCGAAAAGAACCCCGGCGAGGGGAGTGAAATAGAACCTGAAACCGTGTACGTACAAGCAGTGGGAGCATCCTTCGGGGTGTGACTGCGTACCTTTTGTATAATGGGTCAGCGACTTATATTCTGTAGCAAGGTTAACCGAATAGGGGAGCCGCAGGGAAACCGAGTCTTAACTGGGCGTTAAGTTGCAGGGTATAGACCCGAAACCCGGTGATCTAGCCATGGGCAGGTTGAAGGTTGGGTAACACTAACTGGAGGACCGAACCGACTAATGTTGAAAAATTAGCGGATGACTTGTGGCTGGGGGTGAAAGGCCAATCAAACCGGGAGATAGCTGGTTCTCCCCGAAAGCTATTTAGGTAGCGCCTCGTGAATTCATCTTCGGGGGTAGAGCACTGTTTCGGCTAGGGGGTCATCCCGACTTACCAACCCGATGCAAACTACGAATACCGAAGAATGTTATCACGGGAGACACACGGCGGGTGCTAACGTTCGTCGTGAAGAGGGAAACAACCCAGACCGCCAGCTAAGGTCCCAAAGTCATGGTTAAGTGGGAAACGATGTGGGAAGGCATAGACAGCCAGGATGTTGGCTTAGAAGCAGCCATCATTTAAAGAAAGCGTAATAGCTCACTGGTCGAGTCGGCCTGCGCGGAAGATGTAACGGGGCTAAACCATGCACCGAAGCTGCGGCAGCGACACTTAGTGTTGTTGGGTAGGGGAGCGTTCTGTAAGCCTGCGAAGGTGGCCTGTGAGGGTTGCTGGAGGTATCAGAAGTGCGAATGCTGACATAAGTAACGATAATGCGGGTGAAAAACCCGCACGCCGGAAGACCAAGGGTTCCTGTCCAACGTTAATCGGGGCAGGGTGAGTCGACCCCTAAGGCGAGGCTGAAAAGCGTAGTCGATGGGAAACAGGTTAATATTCCTGTACTGGGTGTTACTGCGAAGGGGGGACGGAGAAAGCTAGGTTATCCGGGCGACGGTTGTCCCGGTTTAAGCGTGAAGGTGGGTGACTTTGGTAAATCCGGGTCATCGTTAACACTGAGGCGTGATGACGAGTCACTACGGTGATGAAGTAACTGATGCTACGCTTCCAGGAAAAGCCTCTAAGCTCCAGGTAACACCGAATCGTACCCCAAACCGACACAGGTGGTCAGGTAGAGAATACTCAGGCGCTTGAGAGAACTCGGGTGAAGGAACTAGGCAAAATGGTGCCGTAACTTCGGGAGAAGGCACGCTGATGGTAAGTGAAGTGACTTGCTCATGGAGCTGAAATCAGTCGAAGATACCAGCTGGCTGCAACTGTTTAATAAAAACACAGCACTGTGCAAACACGAAAGTGGACGTATACGGTGTGACGCCTGCCCGGTGCCGGAAGGTTAATTGATGGGGTCAGCCGCAAGGCGAAGCTCTTGATCGAAGCCCCGGTAAACGGCGGCCGTAACTATAACGGTCCTAAGGTAGCGAAATTCCTTGTCGGGTAAGTTCCGACCTGCACGAATGGCGTAATGATGGCCAGGCTGTCTCCACCCGAGACTCAGTGAAATTGAACTCGCTGTGAAGATGCAGTGTACCCGCGGCAAGACGGAAAGACCCCGTGAACCTTTACTATAGCTTGACACTGAACCTTGAGCCTTGATGTGTAGGATAGGTGGGAGGCTTTGAAGTGTGGACGCCAGTCTGCATGGAGCCAACCTTGAAATACCACCCTTTAATGTTTGATGTTCTAACGTAGACCCGTAATCCGGGTTGCGGACAGTGTCTGGTGGGTAGTTTGACTGGGGCGGTCTCCTCCCAAAGCGTAACGGAGGAGCACGAAGGTTAGCTAATCCTGGTCGGACATCAGGAGGTTAGTGCAAAGGCATAAGCTAGCTTGACTGCGAGAGTGACAGCTCGAGCAGGTGCGAAAGCAGGTCTTAGTGATCCGGTGGTTCTGAATGGAAGGGCCATCGCTCAACGGATAAAAGGTACTCCGGGGATAACAGGCTGATACCGCCCAAGAGTTCATATCGACGGCGGTGTTTGGCACCTCGATGTCGGCTCATCACATCCTGGGGCTGAAGTAGGTCCCAAGGGTATGGCTGTTCGCCATTTAAAGTGGTACGCGAGCTGGGTTTAGAACGTCGTGAGACAGTTCGGTCCCTATCTGCCGTGGGCGTTGGAAGATTGAGAGGGGTTGCTCCTAGTACGAGAGGACCGGAGTGAACGCACCACTGGTGTACGGGTTGTGATGCCAATTGCATTGCCCGGTAGCTAAGTGCGGAAGAGATAACCGCTGAAAGCATCTAAGCGGGAAACTTGCCTCGAGATGAGTCTTCCCTGGACACTAGATGTCCCTGAAGGGCCGTTGAAGACGACGACGTAGATAGGCTGGGTGTGTAAGCGTAGCGATACGTTGAGCTAACCAGTACTAATGACCCGAGAGGCTTAACCTTACAACACCGAAGGTGTTTTGTGAGATGACTCATAGAGAACGATATTCAGCTTGTTCGAAGATTGGTTCTGGTGGTTACGGAGATGACAAAGAAATAAGGTCATGTTAAGTAACGGTCGGAATGAAACAGAATTTGCCTGGCGGCGATAGCGCGGTGGTCCCACCTGACCCCATGCCGAACTCAGAAGTGAAACGCCGTAGCGCCGATGGTAGTGTGGGGTTTCCCCATGTGAGAGTAGGGAACTGCCAGGCATCAAACAAGTGGAAAGCCCCTGTCGGAAGACAGGGGCTTTTTGCTGTGTGCGTTGCGGAGAGTATTTCTTTACGTGTATCCCGTGGCGAAAGACCGCCGATAAACAGGTTATCGACGGCCATTTTGAAGCCATTGGTGAATAAAATTAGCAACCTGCTCTGCCTGATTGATATCAAGTACCGGAAGTACAGTGTTTATCTCAGTATCCGCTGCGATTGCGATAACATATTCATCGATCAAGTCACTTAATTCTCTGCCCAACGATTGGCGAAATAAGGCTATTTTAGCGATCTTTTCATGTTTAAAGCCCTCAACCAGTATCAGATCGAGGGTCGAGGCATCCATTTTCCCTACCAACTCGTAAATATTGGGTTCTTCCTGTTCTGGGGTCTCCGTCATTAATGCCCATCTTTGATTGCTGGCAACAATGGTTTGTGCCGCGCCCGCTTTACGCAGTTCATAGCTGTCTTTGCCGGGCGTATCAATATCCATTTGGTGATGCGTATGCTTAATTAATCCGATTCTAACGCCATGATTAATCAGCAGAGGGATGACGTGTTTAAGTAATGTTGTTTTACCTGTACCGCTATAAGCAGCAACGGCAAGTAATGGGAGATGATTAGAATGCACCGCGTTGATCCTCCCAATTGGATAAGTCTTCAGGTGAATTCAGATTACGAAAGGCCTCAGGCTGATCGTTAAATGAAACGACTTTTGCTCCAACCTGTTCCATAAACAGCATCAGCTTACGATTTCCGACATGCAGGTAGGTTTCTAGTGGTTCAATAAGATTTTTATTGATTAAGAGTAATGTGGGATGTGGGCGCTCTCCGTCAGTGGCATAAGCTGCATTTGCTTCCCCTCGTGCTTGCCACAAACGGTGTACTAGATCGAGAGGGAAAGTTGGTACATCGCAGGGGACGAATACCACCCATTCGGACGTAGAGGCATGTAACCCGCTTAGAATACCTGCCAGCGGGCCAGGAAAGCTTGTATCAAAGTCGCCAATAATTTGGCATCCACTTTGTGCATAGATAGCCTGATTGCGGTTGGCACTGATAATAACCTCGTCGACCTGTGCTTTAAGCCGAGAGAGAACGTGTTGGTATAGTGGCTGACCGTTCAGTGTTATCAGCCCCTTATCGTTTCCACCCATGCGCGTTGCACGTCCGCCTGCAAGAATAACGCCTGTAATCATTTTACTTTCCAAGTATCTATACCCACTTTCCTTTATTCTGAAAGTTTTTGAGGGATAAGTTCCACGCTATTCTCTGAAAACTTTCGTAGAAGACCAAGTTCTTTCCTCATGTACACAAGGCTGTTATTTTTATCACTATATGCTCAATATCGATCAAGTAGCTTTCTGCATATTGAAATTTATTGAGTACAAATCGTTTTTAAGGAGAAAAAAATGAAATGTCATCGTGTTAATGAGTTGATTGAGTTACTGCACCCAGCCTGGCAAAAAGAACCCGATTTAAATCTGGTGCAATTTTTACAAAACCTTGCACAGGAGGCGGGGTTCGAGGGGCAGTTAAATGAACTGACTGATGATATCCTTATTTACCACCTAAAAATGCGTGATGCAGATAAAGAACAAGTCATTCCCGGTTTGAAGAAAGACTATGAAGAGGATTTTAAGACCGCTTTGCTTCGTGCCCGGGGAGTGATTAAAGACTAGTGGAAAGGAATAACACGTTCATGATGCTAACTATTGCACGCGTATCTTTTATGTTGTCTCTGACCCGTTGTGGCTGTGATGAATAGTCCGGTATTTAATTTCCAGACGCTGTTCCCTGATCTGATCATGGATGCCTTGCTGGATGTTGGGCTGCGTGTTGATTCTGGCCTGACGGCGTTAAACAGCTATGAAAATCGGGTGTATCAGTTTGCGGATGAAGATCGTAAACGATTCGTGGTGAAATTTTATCGCCCTGAACGGTGGAGTACGGCACAGATTCAGGAAGAGCATATTTTTGCCCAGCAATTAGCAGAAGATGAAGTCCCTATTGTCGCGCCCATTTTGCTTAATGGGCAGACTCTGAACGTCTACGAAGGATTTCATTTTGCCGTATTCCCTAGCGTAGGTGGTCGGCAGTATGAAATGGATAATGAAGACCAGCTAGAGTGGGTCGGCCGTTTTCTCGGAAGGATTCATCAAACGGGGCAAAAATCGTTATTTACCGAGCGTCCAACTATTGGGGTAAATGAATATCTGCATGAACCTTATCGGCTGTTGGAGACATGTCCGCTCATACCGCAAATACATCGACATGATTTTTTACAGGTAACCCGTCAACTGATTGATACAGTTGAAACTTATTGGCACAACGACTGGCGACCACTGCGTTTACATGGGGATTGCCATCCTGGAAATATTTTGTGGCGTGATGGCCCGCTATTTGTTGACTTGGATGATGCCCGTAATGGTCCGGCAATACAGGATTTATGGATGTTGTTGCATGGCGATCGCCGTGAACAACGCATTCAATTGGATATCCTGCTCGAAGCCTATAGCGAATTTGCAGAATTTCAGGAGAAAGAACTCGCGCTGATTGAACCACTTCGTGCAATGCGACAGATTTATTATCTGGCTTGGGTTGCTCGTCGCTGGGAAGACCCCGCTTTTCCGAAAAATTTCCCCTGGATGACGGATGCTGATTTTTGGTTGAAGCAAACGGCAATATTTATTGGGCAAACTCAGCTGTTGCAGGAGCCTCCTCTACAGCTAATGCCAATGTACTGAAATTAAATGGAGAGAGTGAAATTTATGAAAAGATTATGGCTTGCGCTGATTGGCATGGTTCTGGCATTTAGTGCTTCTGCTGCAGAGTTTTCTGACGGCAAACAATATGTAGAATTAGATAAACCTGCGACTCAAGAACCTCAGGTCCTCGAGTTTTTCTCATTCTATTGCCCGCACTGCTATCAATTTGAGCAGGTTTACCATGTTCCAGATGCAGTAAAAAAAGCGCTGCCAGAAGGGACGAAGATGACACGTTATCACGTGGACTTCCTGGGCCCATTGGGTAAAAACCTGACTCAAGCCTGGGCTGTGGCCATGGCGCTGGGTGTAGAAGATAAAATTACCCCTCTGATGTTTGATGCGGTTCAGAAAACACAGACCGTACAAAAGCCGGAAGATATTCGCGACGTCTTTGTTAAAGCCGGCGTGAGTGCGGAAGAGTTTGATGGTGCGCTGAATAGCTTTGTTGTGAAATCTCTGGTTGCCCAGCAGGAAAAAGCGGCCGCAGATTTACAATTACGCGGCGTTCCGGCCATGTTCGTTAACGGTAAATATATGATCAAGAATGATGGTCTTGATACCAGTTCAATGGACGGATATGTAAAACAGTACGCTGAGGTAGTGAAGTTCCTCGTTACCAAGAAGTAATTATTTAATAAGTCATGCGGGTAAAACCGCATGACTGTATACCTTTTCGCTGCTCACCTTCTTATCTTTATATCTCCATAACCTCAATAGCTATTTATCTCTTTGTTTATATCCACAAATTGGATGACGGTTTATCATGCCTCAAAAATAAACAATTTATATTATAACTACATGAAATTAATGAATATAAAAAAAAGACGTAAGATAACAGAAGAAATTAATAATTAACGGGATAAAATTATTCACAAAGTTATCCACAGGAAGATCTTGCGAAGATCCATGCAAAATCAGCCAATATCTTACGTTAAGGATCGTCTCTTTCCCTGACCTATGGCATGCTTAGCGCCATGACAGACAACAACGATCACGGCAGGCTATGGCTCAGATTGCAGAAAACCCTTTAATACTGGTAGACGGTTCATCCTATTTGTATCGTGCTTATCACGCTTTTCCACCGTTAACAAATAGCGCGGGAGAAGCCACCGGTGCAATGTATGGCGTACTGAATATGCTACGCAGTTTGCTGCTGCAATATCAGCCCAGCCATGTTGCCGTTGTTTTTGATGCGAAAGGGAAAACGTTTCGCGATGAGCTGTTCGAAAACTATAAGGCTCATCGCCCACCTATGCCGGAGGATCTGCGCGAACAGATAGAGCCTCTGCATAATATGGTGAAAGCGATGGGGCTGCCGCTTTTGGCGGTTTCCGGTGTAGAAGCGGATGATGTGATCGGCACGCTTGCTGTTCAGGCGGAAAAAGCAGGTAAGCCAGTGCTGATCAGTACCGGCGATAAAGATATGGCACAGCTGGTGACGCCAAGTGTGACGCTCATTAATACCATGAATAACAGCATTCTTGGCCCACAGGAAGTGTGTGATAAATACGGTATTCCTCCAGAGCTGATTATCGATTTCCTTGCGCTGATGGGAGATGCGTCGGATAACATTCCCGGCGTACCCGGCGTGGGTGAAAAAACGGCGCAGGCGCTATTGCAAGGTCTTGGTGGGCTGGATTCGTTGTATGCCAATCTGGATAAAATTGCCGAGCTCTCTTTCCGTGGTGCGAAAACCATGGCGCCGAAGCTGGAACAGCATAAAGACGTGGCCTACCTCTCTTATCAGCTCGCCACCATTAAAACGGATGTTGAGTTGGATCTTAGCAGCGAGCAGCTTACCGTTAATGAACCGGACGTGGATGAGCTGCATCGTCTCTTTTCCCGTTATGAATTTAAACGCTGGTTATCAGATGTTGAATCCGGTACCTGGCTGGAAGGTAAAAAAAGCAGTCAGCCTGTTCCGGCTGTGAGCAAAGTGGTTGTTGAGCAGGTTGCTGAAGAGAGCAACGCGCCAGCGCTTTCTGCCGACGGTTATGTCACGATTCTTGATGAAGAAACGCTGCTCGATTGGATTGAGCGTCTAAAACAGGCTGAGGTTTTCGCTTTTGATACGGAAACCGACGGGCTGGATACGCTCACCGCCAATCTGATTGGTTTGTCATTTGCGATTAAGCCAGGTGAAGCGGCTTATTTGCCATTAGCGCATGACTATCTGGATGCGCCGGAACAGTTGGATCGCGCCAAGGTACTGGCCTTGTTCAAGCCGCTACTGGAAGATGAGAAGCTGCTTAAGATTGGTCAGAATCTCAAATTTGATAAAGGCGTGATGCAGCGGTACGACATTGATTTGCGCGGTATCGCGTTTGATACCATGTTGGAATCCTACGTGCTCGACAGTGTGGCGGGTCGCCACGATATGGATAGTCTGGCCGAACGCTATCTGAACCACAAAACCATTACCTTTGAAGAGATCGCGGGTAAGGGGAAAAATCAGCTGACGTTTAATCAGATCGCACTGGAACAGGCTGGGCCTTATGCGGCCGAGGATGCGGACGTCACGCTGCATCTGCATCAGAAGCTGTGGGGGAAACTGCAACCGCATGCCGACCTGTGTCAGGTCTTCCAGACTATCGATATGCCGCTGGTGCCAGTTTTATCCCGCATCGAGCGTACAGGCGTGCTGATCGATCCTGCGATTCTGGCGGAGCATTCAAAAGAGCTGACAACCCGTCTGGCGGAGCTGGAAACACAAGCGTATGAGCTGGCGGGCGAAGAGTTCAATCTCTCATCGACCAAGCAGCTACAGGGTATTCTGTATGAAAAGCAAAAGCTGCCGATTCTGAAGAAAACGCCAAAAGGTGCACCGTCAACTAATGAAGAAGTGTTGGCTGAACTGGCGCTGGATTACCCTCTGCCAAAGCTGATTCTGGAATATCGTGGCTTGGCCAAGCTGAAATCTACTTACACTGACAAGTTACCGCTGATGATCAATCCGGCGACGAAGCGTGTGCATACGTCTTATCACCAGGCTGTCACTGCGACCGGGCGTTTGTCTTCCAGCGATCCTAACCTGCAAAACATCCCGGTGCGTAATGACGAAGGGCGTCGTATTCGTCAGGCATTCATTGCGCCGAAGGGCTACAGCATTGTAGCGGCGGACTACTCGCAAATCGAACTGCGTATCATGGCGCACTTATCCGGTGATAAAGGGCTGTTGAACGCGTTTGCGAACGGGCTAGATATCCACCGGGCAACGGCGTCAGAAGTGTTTGGCACCGCGCTGGATAAGGTGACATCAGAACAGCGTCGCAGTGCGAAAGCGATCAACTTTGGTTTGATCTACGGCATGAGCGCGTTTGGTCTGTCGCGTCAGTTGAATATTCCCCGTAGCGAATCGCAGAAATACATGAACCTGTATTTTGAGCGCTATCCAGGCGTGCAGGATTACATGGAGCGCACGCGCCAACAGGCCGCGGAACATGGCTATGTGTCTACATTGGATGGTCGCCGTCTCTACCTGCCAGACATCCATTCTCGTAATGCGATGGCGCGTAAAGGTGCGGAACGTGCGGCGATTAACGCCCCGATGCAGGGCACTGCTGCTGACATTATTAAGAAAGCAATGATCGCGATTGACGATTGGCTACAGAAAGACGCGCCGCAGGTGAAAATGATCATGCAGGTTCACGATGAGCTGGTTTTCGAGATCCATGATTCTGTTATTGAAGAATCCATTAGTAAAATCAAAGCATTAATGGAAGGTTGCATGGAATTGAATGTCCCGTTGCAGGTTGACATTGGTACGGGCATGAACTGGGATGAAGCACATTAATGGCCGATTTTTGTGCTATTTCTGTAATTAAATAACAGTATTGTGTGACCTGGTTTAACTTTGTGTAATCGATAACCATTTTCTATGAAAGTAAACAACAAAAAATCCTTTGTTCCCGTGAAAAAATAGGGTAGAGTTAAAGACGTAGGGTACAGAGGTAAGATGTTCTATCTTTCAGACCTTTTACTTCACGTAATCGGATTTGGCTGAATATTAGCCGCCCCGCTCAGTTTTGAGCGGGGCGTTTTTTATGGGCTTTATTCAGGTTTTTACCCTCAAAACGGCGATAGCTACGTGACGGGTAGCAAGGTGTCTTCACGAATTCGAGTGTGAAAAGAACGCCTCTGGTGGGTGATCATTGCGGGAACGTAGGGGCGTGATGCGAGTGATGATTCTCAGCACCACGCGAAAGGATTATTCTGCTTCTTGTTCTTCTTCAGCGTGTTCCAACGTGCTGAACCAGTTGTCTAACTTCTGTCGTAGTTTATCGACACCGAGTTTTTTCAGTGATGAAAACGCTTCGACCTGAATATCACCCATAAATGGCAAGACAGCCTCGCGAACCATATTCAACTGTGCCTTACGTGCACCTGAAGCCAGCTTATCGGCTTTGGTCAGCAGCACTAAAACTGGAAGTTCGACATCGACTGCCCACTGAATCATTTGCTGATCGAGATCTTTTAGCGGATGACGAATATCCATTAGCACAACCAGGCCTTTCAGGCTGTTGCGCTTTTGCAGGTATTCACCGAGCGCACGTTGCCATTTGATCTTCATTTGCTCCGGCACTTCGGCATAGCCATAGCCGGGGAGATCGACCAAACGCACGCCGTCGGTCACCTCGAACAGGTTGATCAACTGGGTACGGCCTGGTGTTTTACTGGTTCGAGCCAGGTTCTTCTGGTTGGTCAGCGTGTTCAGCGCGCTGGATTTTCCGGCGTTAGAGCGCCCAGCAAAGGCCACTTCAATACCGCTATCTGTTGCCAGATGGCGAATATCCGGGGCGCTGATGATAAAACGCGTCATGTGGTAGTTATATTGCTGGGTCACGATGGTTATCTCTATCTGGATCTCTGTCTGGTTGGGGATTATACCTGTAACTGACAATAAAGGCGGGTTTATCTGCCTTAAAGTGCAGCAGACTGATGTGAAAAGAAAAGCTCAGCCGTCTGATGTGTACGCTTTTTTATTACTCAGCTTTCTGCTAGATTCCGCCGCACTTCCCTTATATCTGTGTACCTGAGAACAACATTATGAACCGACCTGTCAAAGGGGCTGCCGATAAGGCAGGAAAACCCAAAGTAAAAAGAAAGACTCGTGAAGAGTTAGAGCGTGAAGCGCGTGAGCGGAAGAAAGATAAAAAGCATCGTGGTCACGTGGCGGGAAGCCGAACTCAGGAAAAAGCGTCTACCGATCAGCGTTCTGGTCAGCGTAAAGCCGCCGATCCGCGTATTGGTAGTAAAAAGCCTGTACCGCTTGGCGTGTTAGATAGCGCTGTTGCGAAACCTAAGCCTAAGTCGAAGTCTTCTGCGCCTGTGGAGAACGTCGTTGCTGCCAAGCCGACAATGTCTCCGGAAGAAGAGCTGGAAATGTTAGAAAACGATTCACGTCTGGATGCCTTGTTGGATCGTCTAGATAGCGGTGAAACGCTGAGCGCCAAAGATCAATCATGGGTAGATGAAACGCTGGATCGTATCGATATCCTGATGGAAGAGCTTGGCATTGAGCTAGGTGATGATGACGAAGAAGAGCCGCAGGAAGATATGTTGCAGCTTTTGAAACGTAATAACCCGAAAGACGCGTTCTAATCAATGAAATGGCTGTTTCTGTTCCTGATATTGCTGGTTACGTTTTATCTGCTCTATCTGTTCAGTAAACTATGGCTATTGTCGAAGCGTAAGCACCGATTGCACCGCGCCCTATTTAACGGGCGCGTAAATCAGGTTCGACGCCCCAGACAAAAACGCCGGGAGCGTTTTTGAACGTCACAACGTGACGGCCCTTTAGGGCGAGTCTCAAGGATGAGGCGAGTAACAAAACGCCGGGAGCGTTTTTGAACGCCATTGTCGGCGATCTAAAGGAGGGGAAGGATAACCCACCGAGTAAAAACTGGAAGGAGTGAGCGAATATGTCGATACCGTCCGTTGACTGGGATCTGGCCCTGATTCAAAAATATAACTATTCCGGGCCGCGTTATACGTCTTATCCCACAGCGTTAGAATTCAGTGAAGCTTACGATGAGCCAGCGTTTCAGCAGGCCATCGCCCGTTATCCTCAGCGACCGCTGTCGCTGTACATCCACATCCCTTTTTGCCATCGGCTGTGCTATTTCTGTGGCTGTAATAAGCTGGTTACGCGTCAGCAGCATAAAGCGGATGAATATCTTGATGTGCTGGAGCAGGAAATTCGCCAGCGTGCGCCGCTATTCGCTGGACGAACGGTGACGCAGTTACATTGGGGCGGCGGTACGCCAACTTACCTGAATAAAGTACAAATCAGCCGACTGATGTCGCTGCTGCGCGAGCTGTTCTCTTTTTCCGAGCTGGCTGAGCTGTCGCTTGAAGTCGATCCGCGAGAAATTGAGCTGGATGTCCTCGATCATTTGCGTGCCGAAGGGTTTAATCGCCTGAGCATGGGTGTGCAGGATTTTAATAAAGACGTTCAGAAGCTGGTTAATCGCGAGCAGGATGAAGACTTTATTTTTGCCCTCATTGAGCGAGCAAAAGCGCTGGGCTTCACTTCAACTAACATCGATTTGATTTATGGCCTGCCGAAGCAAACGCCGGAAAGCTTCGCCTTTACGCTACAGCGCGTTGCGGAATTAAGCCCGCACCGGCTGAGCGTTTTTAACTATGCGCATCTACCCAGTCTGTTCGCGGCACAGCGCAAGATTAAAGAAGCGGATTTACCGAGCGCGGAGCAAAAGCTGGATATTCTGCAACAGACGATTGGGTCGCTGACGCAATCGGGCTATCAGTTTATCGGTATGGATCACTTTGCTCGCCCGGACGATGAGCTGGCGGTAGCACAGCGAGAAGGGAAACTGCACCGCAATTTCCAAGGCTATACGACACAGGGCGATAGCGATCTGCTTGGGATGGGCGTTTCGGCGATTAGTATGATCGGTGATAGCTATGCTCAGAACCAGAAGGAGCTGAAGCAGTATTATGCGCAGGTCAAAGACAAAGGAAATGGCCTGTGGCGCGGGTTACAGCTGACGCGTGACGATTGCCTTCGTCGCGATGTGATTAAGACGTTAATCTGTAATTTCCAGCTCAGCTATGCGCCGATTGAAGCAGAATATGCGATCGATTTTAAAACCTACTTTGAGCAGGATTTAGTGTTGTTGGCTCCACTGGTGGCTGATGGGCTGGTCGATAGTCTGGAAGACGGGCTGGTGGTGACGCCGAAAGGGCGTCTGCTGATCCGCAATATCTGTATGTGCTTTGACGTCTACCTGCGTAACAAGCTCAGAACGCAGCAATTTTCCCGCGTGATTTAAATAAAAAACAGCCAGTCGATGTTATCTCCGACTGGCTGTTCTCTAATTTTTCGATGATCAACTAAAGAAGTTAATCAGTGCAGCACACAGAACGGCGGCAATAGCAGCCTGCGGCGAGTGGCTCGCCGCGGAGCCAATTTCAGCACCGTGTGTTGCTACGGAAATCAATGAGTCCAGCATGGTATTCCTCCCGAATCAGCGACACGATCATACTGCTGACTCGAGGCAAGTAAAGGACAAATTAATGACAATTTCGTGCGCCAGATTGTATTTTTTATCACCAGTTTGTTTATTAACAATTGAGCAATAAAAAAGCAATCTTGCTACTCCATTCCCAGCTCTTTTAATTTACGCGTCAGGGTATTTCTGCCCCATCCCAGCAATCTTGCCGCTTCCTGTTTATGCCCCTGCGTATGTCGCAGTGCTGTCGTCAGCAACGTCCTTTCCATTTCTGGCTGTGCTTCCGCCAGCAGGTTTTGATGACCGGAACGCAGCGCGCGATCGGCCCATTGTGCTAACAGCGTAGCCCAACTGTCCGGCAGAATATGCACGGTGGAATCCGGTGCTGTGGTCTCGAACAGTTCAGGCGGCAGATCCTGAATCAATACTTCCTGACCGGCGGCCATGACCGTCAACCAGCGGCAGGTATTTTCCAATTGGCGCACGTTGCCGGGCCACGGTAAACGGGTCAGCGCTGTTTCCGCTTCTGGATGCAGATTCTTCGGCTCGACGCCCAGCTCTTTGGCCGTGGCCTGTAAGAAATAACGTGCCAGACGAGGGATATCTTCCCGGCGTTCACGCAGCGGCGGTAGATGAACCCGGATCACGTTCAGGCGGTGAAACAGATCCTCACGGAACTTGCCTTCCTGCACGCGCTGTTCAAGATTTTGGTGCGTTGCCGCGATAATGCGGACATCCACTTTCACCGCCGCGTAGCCGCCAACGCGATAAAACTGTCCGTCTGCCAATACGCGCAACAGACGTGTTTGCACGTCTAGCGGCATGTCGCCGATTTCATCCAGAAACAACGTCCCACCATCGGCCTGCTCAAAGCGGCCCTGACGAATTTGGTTGGCGCCCGTAAACGCGCCTTTTTCATGGCCGAACAGTTCTGATTCGATCAGATCTTTGGGTATGGCGGCCATATTCAGCGCGATAAAAGGGGCTTTGGTACGCGGGCTGTGGCGATGCAGGGCGTGTGCCACCAGCTCTTTACCGGTTCCCGATTCGCCGTTAATCAGCACGCTGATTGACGAGCGAGACAGGCGGCCGATGATGCGAAAGACATCCTGCATCGCGGGCGCTTCGCCGATAATATCTGTTGTCGGGCCATTGATCGGTTGGCTGCGTACCGGCTGCTGCTGTTCCAGATAATGGCTGATCGCGCGCTCAACCAGCGCAACGGCTTCATCAATATCGAACGGCTTCGGCAAATAGTCGAACGCACCCTGTTGATAAGCACTGACGGCGGCATCCAAATCGGAATGCGCCGTCATAATGATGACCGGAAGCATCGGGTGGCGCTGTTTGATTTGCTGTAAGAGCGCTAATCCATCCATCCCTGGCATGCGGATGTCGGACAGCAGAACGTCGGGCGTTTGTGTTGCTAGCGCATGCAATACCTGATTTCCGTTCTCAAACGTTGCGCAGGTTAAACCCGCACCAGCAAGCGCGCGCTCAAGCACCCAACGGATGGAGCTATCGTCATCGACAATCCAGACTATCCCTCGTTGCATTGTGAACCTCACTGGCGAATGGGCAGGTAAACCGAGAATTCGGTGTGTCCTGGCCAACTGTTAAATTCAATTTTACCGGAGTGCTGGTCGATAAGACTGCGGGCGATGGAAAGCCCTAAACCGGTTCCCCCTTCGCGCCCGCTCACCATCGGGTAAAACAGTGTGTCCTGAAGTTGAGCCGGTACGCCGGGGCCGTCATCTTCCACGTCAATACGTGCGGCGAGGCGATAGCGCACGCCGTGTAATGTAAGCTGAAAAGCCGTGCGGGTACGTATCGTAATCGTTCCGCCTTCCTCGCCCAGCGCCTGTAGCGCATTGCGGGTAATATTCAGCAGTACCTGTTCAATCTGGTCAGGGTCGTGTGTCAGCTCTGGCAGGCTGGGATCATAGTCTTTCACCAGCGTTACATTGTCTGGCTTTTCCAGTGACACGAGCTGACAAACGCGTTCGGCGACCTGATGGATACTTTGGGTGACGTGCAGGCCGGGCTGCTGAGGCCCGAGCAGGCGATCGACCAAATTACGCAGGCGGTCCGCCTGTTCGATGATGACCTTGGTATATTCTGTCAATGCCGGATCGGGCAAGGCTTTAGCAAGCAACTGTGCGGCACCGCGTAATCCGCCAAGCGGATTTTTTATCTCATGCGCCAGACCCCGGACTAAATCACGGGCAGCCTGCTGTTGTGCATGTTGAAGCTGTTCCTGACTGAGACGGCGCTGGTTATCCATCGGCGCCATTTCCAGTAGGATAAAATCGTTTTGTACCCGCTGAGCGGTGAGCGACATGATGTGCGCTTTACCATCTACGACGAGAGTGACTTCGTTATCCGTAAAACCTTGCCCTGAATCCAGACTTTCACGCAGTAAATCGATATTCAGAGAAAAGTATCCCAGCAAATCGGGCAGCGGTGTGCCAGATAATTTACGCGAGCTTTGTGCCAGTAATTGCTGTGCTGCCGGGTTGGAATAGTGAATAGCCAGATCGTTATCCAGCAATAAGATGCTGTTTATCAGGGAATTTAGGATCTGCCCAGCATCGGGCAGCGTGCCTGTTGCCATAACGCAGACTCCCGCACCAGCATGGTGCATTGTAGTGTGGATGATGGATGTTACGTCGCAACGGCCAATGCCGGCGGTGAAAAAAGCCCATCCGAAGATGGGCTGAAGCGTTTCCACGGCAACAAGAACAAACTTCTTAGTATTCTGTTGTTTATCGGTGATGGTCGGGTATCAGCACACCCAACCACACCGAGGTAGAGATTAAACGCTGTAGTACAGTTCGAACTCAACTGGGTGCGGCGTCATACGAACGCGGTCAATCTCAGATTTACGCAGTTCGATATACGCTTCGATAGCGTCGTCGGTGAACACGCCACCACGGGTCAGGAACTCGCGGTCTTCGTTCAGTGCAGCCAGGGCCTCGTCCAGAGAACCTGCAACTTTTGGAATCTCTGCTTCTTCTTCTGGCGGCAGGTCGTACAGGTTTTTGTCCATAGCATCGCCAGGGTGGATTTTGTTGATGATGCCGTCGAGGCCAGCCATCAGCAGTGCAGCGAAGCACAGGTATGGGTTAGCTGCTGGATCCGGGAAGCGCGCTTCAATACGACGTGCTTTCGGGCTGGCAACAACCGGGATACGGATTGAAGCAGAACGGTTACGGGCAGAGTAAGCCAGCATAACTGGGGCTTCGTAGCCAGGGACCAGACGCTTGTAAGAGTTGGTGGTCGGGTTCGCCAGGGCGTTGATGGCTTTAGCGTGCTTGATAACACCGCCGATGTAGAACAGAGCCAGTTCAGACAGGCCGCCGTATTTGTCGCCAGCGAACAGGTTAGTACCGTCTTTAGACAGAGACATGTGGCAGTGCATACCAGAACCGTTATCACCGAACATAGGTTTTGGCATGAAGGTCGCGGTTTTACCGTAAGCGTGAGCTACGTTATGCACGACATATTTGTAGATCTGAATTTCGTCCGCTTTTTTGGTCATAGTGTTGAAGCGGGTAGCCACTTCGTTCTGACCAGCAGTTGCCACTTCGTGGTGGTGAGCTTCAACAACCAGACCCATTTGCTCCATGGTCAGACACATAGCAGAACGGATGTCCTGTGATGAATCGACTGGTGGAACTGGGAAGTAGCCGCCTTTCAGACCTGGACGGTGACCTTTGTTACCGCCTTCGTATTCTTTACCGGAGTTCCAGTAAGCTTCGACGTCGTCGATAGCAACGTGAGAACCAGAAGTGCTGCTGCCGAAACGAATGTCATCGAACAGGAAGAATTCTGGCTCTGGCCCGAACAGGACGGTATCGGCAATGCCGGAAGAACGCAGGAAATCTTCCGCACGTTTTGCGATAGAACGTGGGTCACGATCGTAGCCCTGCATGGTGCCTGGCTCAAGGATGTCACAACGAATGATCAGCGTGGAATCTTCGAAGAACGGATCGATCATCGCGGTGCTGGCATCTGGCATCAGAACCATGTCTGACTCGTTAATACCTTTCCAGCCGCCAATCGAGGAACCATCAAACATTTTACCTTCTTCGAAGAAGTCGGCATTGACTTGATGAGCCGGAATGGTGACGTGCTGCTCTTTACCTTTAGTATCCGTGAAGCGTAAATCAACAAACTTCACTTCGTGCTCATTCAGCATCGTCAAAACATGTTCTGCGGACATACTTGGTTCTCCCGATTGGTCATTTATCGTCGTGGAACGAATATCGTTGTGGATTGATGTTGTTGCCGTGAGTAGACTAAAGCTAAAAGTGTGCCAACTTTTTAAATGTGTGCAATGTGTTGCTACTTGGGACTTTCTCATAGAAATCCACTGCACCATTATAGTCTAAAGCACCAAAATGGTGCTTCATGTGTGAATTATTGCACTTATTTAGTGCATTCGTGTTCGCTTGTAGCGCTTTTGCACCGTGAAAGGGATCACAAAGCAGGCAGCTCTAGGTTGTTTATCATAGATGCTTGTGATCTTGTTTAGTCCCTCGATTAATACGTGTACAATAGCGCGCTATTTCTAAATGCCTGAGGCAAAGCTGTGATCGAAAATTTGCGTAACATCGCCATTATTGCGCACGTTGACCATGGGAAAACCACCCTGGTCGACAAGCTGTTGCAACAATCCGGAACGTTCGGTGAACGTGTCGAAGCAACCGAGCGTGTAATGGACTCCAACGATTTGGAGAAAGAGCGTGGAATTACCATCCTCGCAAAAAATACCGCCATTAATTGGAAAGACTACCGCATTAACATCGTAGATACCCCGGGACACGCCGACTTCGGCGGCGAGGTTGAGCGTGTAATGTCGATGGTTGACTCGGTACTGCTGGTTGTTGATGCGATGGATGGCCCGATGCCGCAAACGCGTTTCGTGACCAAAAAAGCATTTGCCAACGGTCTGAAGCCGATTGTGGTTATCAACAAAGTTGACCGTCCTGGCGCGCGTCCTGACTGGGTTGTCGATCAGGTATTCGACCTGTTCGTGAACCTGGATGCGACTGACGAACAGCTGGATTTCCCGATCATTTATGCTTCTGCGCTGAATGGTATCGCGGGTCTTGACCATACCGACATGGCGGAAGATATGACCCCGCTGTATCAGGCGATTGTCGATCACGTGTCTCCGCCTCAGGTTGAGATGAATGCGCCGTTCCAGATGCAGATCTCTCAGCTGGACTACAACAACTATGTTGGCGTTATCGGTATCGGCCGTATCAAGCGCGGTAAAGTGAAGCCTAACCAACAAGTGACTATTGTTGATAGCGAAGGCAAAACCCGTAACGGTAAAGTCGGTAAAGTTCTGACTCACCTGGGTCTGGAGCGTATTGACGCAACCGAAGCGGAAGCAGGCGATATCATCGCGATCACCGGTCTGGGCGAGCTGAACATTTCCGACACCATCTGCGATCCGCAGAATGTCGAAGCGCTGCCAGCACTGAGCGTCGATGAACCTACAGTTACCATGTTCTTCAACGTCAACACTTCACCGTTCTGTGGTAAAGAAGGTAAGTATGTTACGTCGCGCCAGATTCTGGAGCGTCTGAACAAAGAGCTGGTGCACAACGTTGCCCTGCGCGTTGACGAAACCGAAGATGCCGATGCGTTCCGCGTTTCTGGCCGTGGTGAATTGCACCTGTCGGTTCTGATCGAAAACATGCGTCGTGAAGGCTTTGAACTGGCCGTGTCACGTCCGAAAGTTATTAACCGCGTTATCGATGGCCGTAACCAAGAGCCGTTTGAAAACGTGACGCTGGACATCGAAGAACAGCACCAGGGTTCAGTCATGCAAGCCATGGGTGAGCGTAAAGGTGATGTGAAAGACATGATTCCAGATGGTAAAGGTCGTATCCGTCTGGATTACCTGATCCCAGCTCGTGGTCTGATCGGTTTCCGTACCGAATTCATGACCATGACGTCTGGTACAGGTCTGCTGTACTCCACGTTCAGCCACTACGATGATGTGCGTCCGGGTGAAATCGGCCAGCGTCAGAACGGCGTACTGATCTCTAACGGTCAGGGTAAAGCCGTCGCGTTTGCGCTGTTCAGCCTGCAGGATCGCGGTAAGCTGTTCCTCGGACACGGTGCAGAAGTGTATGAAGGCCAAATCATTGGTATTCACTCACGTTCTAACGATCTGACAGTAAACTGTCTGACCGGTAAGAAACTGACCAACATGCGTGCATCAGGTACTGACGAAGCAACCACGCTGGTTCCGGCGATCAAAATGTCTCTGGAACAAGCGCTGGAGTTCATTGATGACGACGAACTGGTTGAAGTTACGCCACAGTCTATCCGTATTCGTAAACGTCACCTGACCGAAAACGATCGTAAACGCGCTAGCCGCGGCAGCAAAGACGTCTAATTTCAGACAGATTTGTATGGTTACGCAACAGGGCACCTTCGGGTGCCCTGAATTTTATGCACTTTCTTCCACTTTAACCTTTCCTTATATTTCCACCCTGTTCAGTTTCTCCATTTCCCGCTACAGTGAAAATCCTACGATTACGTCAGGAGGTGGCTGCCATGCTGTATATCTTTGATTTGGGTAATGTCGTCATCGATATTGATTTCAAAAGAGTATTAGGCGTCTGGAGTAATCTGAGTAGCGCGCCGCTCGCGACGTTGCAAGAACGTTTCGTTATGGGCGAGGCGTTTGAACAGCATGAGCGGGGTGAGATCAGCGATGAAGAATTTGCGACCAGACTGTGTCAGGAAATGGGTATCGCCCTGAGCTTCGAGCAATTCACCGCAGGCTGGCAGGCTATCTTTGTCGCGTTGCGTCCCGAGGTTATCGACATCATGCAGCGCCTGCGTCAGGAAGGGCACCGCGTGGTGATTCTGTCGAACACCAACCGCCTTCATTGTTCACACTGGCCGGTGTTATTCCCGGAAGTGGGGGCAACGGCTGACAGGGTCTATCTGTCGCAAGATATTGGATTGCGTAAGCCGGAATTGGCGATTTATCAGTATGTCCTGACGCAGGAAGGCGTTACGCCAGCGCAGGCTGTCTTTTTTGACGATAATGCCGCGAACGTCGATGCTGCACAGAGTTTGGGCATTCACAGCATTCTGGTGACCGATCGTCAGGTGGTGCCGGATTTTTTTGCTATGCAGGCGGCGACAGCTAAAGCATGATTTATATCGCAGGGGCGGACACAGCCCCTATTGGGAATGACGACATCAGGAGTTGTTGGGTTTTATGATTGCGCTAATTCAGCGGGTTTCCAGCGCCAGCGTTACGGTGGAAGGCAAGGTCATTGGGGAGATCGATAAAGGTTTGCTGATCTTGCTGGGCGTTGAGCAGGGCGATGACGAACAAAAAGCCACGCGACTCTGTGAGCGCGTGTTGGGCTACCGCATATTCGGTGACGATGACGGGAAAATGAATCTCAATGTTCGTCAGGCTGGCGGCAATGTGCTGGTGGTTTCGCAGTTTACGCTGGTGGCCGATACGCAGCGTGGCATGCGGCCTGGGTTTTCTCGCGGTGCACATCCCTCGGAGGCCGATCGCCTCTATCAGTATTTTGTCGGACAGTGTCGTGAGCAAGGCGTTCACACGGAAACGGGGCAGTTTGCGGCAGATATGAAAGTGGCATTGGTGAATGACGGCCCGGTGACGTTTTGGCTACAGACATAACGTTGCAGGCGCCGTTGCCGCTATCGCGCTGTGTATCCGTTTGTCAGCGGTCTGATCTTATGAACCCCGATGCAATAAGGCATCTCGGTATAGAGGAAGGGTTATGTATCATCTGAGAGTACCTGAAAGCGCAGAAGAACTGGATGCGTACTATCAATTCCGCTGGGAAATGCTGCGTAAACCTCTGCGTCAGCCGTTAGGCTCCGAGCGCGATGCCTACGATGCTCTGGCACATCACCAAACCGTGGTGGATGAACAGGGAAGGCTGGTCGCGATAGGCCGTCTTTCTATCAATGCAGATAATGAAGCGGCAATTCGCTTTTTAGCGGTTCATCCCGACGTGCGTGGGAAAGGGTTAGGCACGTTGCTTGCGATTACTCTGGAGTCCGTGGCGCGTCAGGAAGGCGTCAAGCGCGTGGTCTGTAGCGCCCGTGAAGACGCAATGGATTTCTTCTCCAAGCTGGGTTTTGTTAACCAGGGCGAAATCACCGCACCACAAACGACGCCTGTGCGACACTTTCTGATGATTAAACCGGTGGCGACGCTGGATGATATTTTGCACCGCCCTGACTGGTGCGGACAGCTACAACAGGCCTGGTACGATCACATCCCTTTGAGTGAAAAGATGGGGGTGCGGATAAGCCAGTACACCGGGAAGAAATTTATCACCACCATGCCTGAAACGGGCAACCAAAACCCACACCACACGCTTTTTGCCGGCAGCATGTTTTCTCTCGCGACGCTCACCGGTTGGGGGCTAATCTGGCTGTTACTGCGTGAACGGCACCTCGGCGGAACGATTATTCTGGCGGATGCGCACATTCGTTACAGCACGCCAGTGAGTGGCCGACCGAGCGCAGTTGCTGATTTAGGGTCGCTGAGTGGCGATCTTGATCGTCTGGCGCGTGGGCGTAAGGCACGCGTGCAGTTAAATGTCGAGCTGTTCGGTGATGACAATAAAGGGGCGCTATTTGAAGGGGTGTATATCGTGCTGCCTGCCCAGCCGGATGCACCACTGGAAGAAGGCGGTTCGGAAGTAGATTAACTCGCAGTGACCATATTATGATGGCCTTCCTATCGGAACATCACGTTGCATGTTAGCCAGCAGCATTTCGCCATAATAATACACGTGATTCTGACTGTGTGATGTTGCTGACAAAGTCCGTAGAGCGGGAGTAACGGATAGATCGTAAAGACGCTGCAAGTACATCCATGTAAGCTCGGCTTGCGCGAATATGAATCTCATCCCTGAGATTCACCCTTGCAGGGCCGTCGCTAGCGACGTTCAAAAACGTTCCTGACGTTTTTGTCCCTGGCGCAAACGCTTTACTCTTCTATTCCGTTACTCCCGTTTCCATTTGGTAAATAGATTTGCCAACAGCCTGGCCCCGTGTATTGAAAGCGCAATCATTCTTGCGTTTCTGCCACGGTTCCCTGATGCATTTGCTGTCTGATTGGGCGATCGTTGCTATCCACACCCTGCAGCGTACCGTTTAGCGTTGGCTTCAGCGGTGTATTGGCGGCAAGCCGCCCATTCAACTGTAATTGCAGATTCGTGTTGCCTGTCGGTGCGGTTGCGGGTTCTGGCCATCCCCAGCGCGTCAGAACATCCAGCGGCACGGCGCGCCCCGTCAGCGACAGGGAGAAATTACGTGCCGGTTGCTGGCTGATGGTCGCCTTGGCCTCCAGCATGCCATTTTGCGTAAATGCGCTGAGTTCGTTAATGGCGATCTGGTTATCGTTGGCTACCAGCGCCAGTGAAGGGCGGCGCACATCGACTTTATTGAACGTCGCGTCGCTGGCATTAAGATTCAACGATCCTGTCCAGACTCCCCACTGGTGGTCGCGTGCTAACAGCAAATCACTGCCGTAGCCATCCAGCGCGGTGAGCTGGAACGGGAAATCCGGGTTGATATCGATCAGCAGGTTGCGATTGGCCGTGAATTTTCGCACATTCACTTCTGCCAGCCATGATGGCAGCGTCGCTTGCCACCGCTGACGCCAGTCGCCGGGGAGTGTGTACTCCATCCCTGCGACAACAAATTCGTTCAGCTGTAAGCGCCGATTACTACGTTGCCAGTTGCCGTTAGTGCGCAGTAAACCGCCTTCCCAGCGTGTGGAAAACTGTTTGATGTTAACGCCTGCCGGTGACAAATCCAGATTCACGATAGGGTCGATCAGGTGCATGTTGCCGTTCACAATATCGGTCGCATTGAACGACAGCGTTCCCCCTTCGCTCTGCCAGTCATTCTGCTTAAACGTGACATTTTGCAGGGCAACATCCAGATCGATAAACGCCCATCCCGGCCCTTCAATACGGGCATCAATCAGATCAAAGCGGTTGACCGTAACGGAAGGCAGTTCGGTCACTGGTTGCCAGAAGGCTTCCGGCGTTCTCTGTGTTTGCAAACGGACATTGCTGAGTCGGAGGTTACCGATCTGCCAACTGCCGTCTTCCGCGCGGCTGGCGTTGCCCGTTAGCTGCCCTTGAGCAACATCGGCACCAAAATTGCTCAAAATCAGCTGGTTATGGTTGATTTCACCCTGAACCAAGACCTGGCTGGCGGGAATATCGTTAAGTTCGAGTGAGCGGGCGCTGAGCTGGAACTGCCCCTGCTTGCCCAGTAGATAGCCCGCCTCGGGTTGCCACGGCGTCATCCCGCCGTTGATCTGCTGGCCATTCAGGCGCCAATCACCGTCCTTTGCCTGCAGTGCCATCGTACGTAGCTGTAGCACATCGGCTTCGATAGGGAGTGTGGCGGCCTGTGAAGAAAGGTTTAACGTACCGCCTTCTAGCTCCAGACTGGCAAAATGACGTGGTTCGGTAAGTTGACGCACGCTAAACCCGGCTGAAACCTGCTTGGCGGTGAGCGTCGGCGGCTGGTTTTTCTGACCAAAACTGACATCGGTGAGTTGGATGTGATCGGCTGTTGACCAATCATGATTGATTTTTCCCAGTGACAACTGGTAGTCGGTGTTCTGGTTTACCCAATTACTTACCCAGCCTGCCGCCCAACTGGTTTGCAGTAATACGTATACGACTACCAGCGCTAAAAAGGCTAGCAGCAGTAGGGTCAGCAATAATTTCCCGATAAATTTCATCGTGTCAGTCCATGCCAATCGTCAGGGAGAACTGTTCTTATGCCGCAATTTCCCTGAAGGCTCAATAGGTAATGCTGTTACAGACAGTAAAAAGCGAGCGGTGTTGCATCACCGCTCGCTTTTACATGAACTGAACAGAAATTATTGCGGGCTGGCGCTATTTTTCTTCGTGTGGGAAAACCAAATTCAGCACGATTGCGGTAATCCCGCCAGCGGCAATACCGGAAGACAGTAACGTTTTAATCCAATCCGGCGCAAATTGCAGAATCAGCGGCTGCTGAGACACGCCAAGGCCAACGGCCAGCGATAGCGCAATAATCATGATTGCGCGACGGTTCAACGGCTCACGGGACACAATGCGCACACCGGACGCCGCGATCGTACCAAACATTACGATAGTGGCGCCGCCCAGAACCGGCTCTGGAATATGCTGCACAAATCCGCTAACGGCAGGGAACAACCCCAGTGCGATCAGCATCAGCGAAACCACGAAACCCACATAGCGACTGGCAACACCGGTAAGCTGGATGACGCCGTTATTCTGGCCGAAGCAAGAGTTAGGGAAGGTATTGAATACGGCGGAAAGGCAAGAGTTCAGGCCATTGGCCAGCACGCCGCCTTTTAAACGTTTCATGTACAGCGGGCCTCTGACTGGCTGCTCAGAAACGTCAGAGGTCGCCGTGATGTCACCGATGGTTTCCAACGACGTTACCATGAAGACCAGCATCAGCGGGATTAACAGGTTCCAGTCAAAGCCTAAACCGTAATACAGCGGTGTTGGCATCATGATCGCTGTATCGTGTTGCGAGGATGTGTTTTCCGGCAGCATACCCATTAGCCAGGCACCCAGATAGCCCACCGCCATGGCAATCACCAGCGAGGCGACGCGCAGGTAGGGGTTACGCTGGCGGTTCAGCAGAATAATAACCAGCAATACCACACCTGCCAGCAATAAGTTCTTAGGCGCACCGAAGGTGTTATTACCCATAGCGGCATAACCGCCGCCGATAGAAGTCAGGCCGACCTGAATCAGCGACAGACCAATGATCATCACCACAATGCCGGAAACCAGCGGGGTAATGATGCGGCGGGTTAAATGCAGGAAGCGTGAAAGAATGATTTCAGTGAAGGATGCGACCATCAGCGTACCGAACAGCGCCGCCATCATGGTGGGAACATCTGCGCCACCATTCTTTAGTGCCAATCCACCCATAATCAGTGGCGTCACGAAGTTAAAGCTGGTGCCCTGAATAGACAGCAGGCCAGAACCGACGGGGCCCCAGGTTTTAATTTGTAGAATAGAGGCCAGACCGGAAGCGAAAAGCGACATGCTGATGATGCGCTGCGTATCATGAGCGGGTAAACCCAATGCCTGACAGATCAGTAGCGCGGGGGTAATCACCGCAACAAACATGGCCAACAGGTGCTGGCTGGCGGCGAACAGCGTTTGCGGCAGCGGCGGCCTGTCTTCAAGACGATAGATGAGTTCACTGCGCTGAGGTGCGGCAGCGGCTTCTGTTTGGGACGTTTCCGTGGTGGTAGTCATGATGTAAGTTGGCGTTCCTGAAACGACAAAGAGCGCATTTTAATGATCTCTTTGTCGAAAGCAAACGTTTGCTAACGCATCTTTTCGATATGAATTTTGTCTGATAAGCAAAGCCTTATTATTTAAGAGGATATACCCGTCATACTTCAAGCTGCATGTGCGTTGGTCGCGTTCACTCACCCGAATCACTTACTTGAGTAAGCTCATCGGGATTCCTTCGCTTGCCGCCTTCCTGCAACTTGAATTATTTAGTGTATTTTTAAAAAAATGAAGAATGCGCTGCCGCGATTAGGCGTTGGTGTAGCGTGCACGCTCGGGTAGCCAGCGTTCAATTAGCGCAATGGCATGTTCGGGGTAGTGTTCATGGAGATGGCGCGCAACGCGCTGCACCTGCGGAATCAAGTCCTGATCGCGCAGGAGGTCGGCCACTTTGAACTCGGCATTGCCCGTTTGCCGCGTACCTAATAATTCGCCCGGTCCGCGAATTTCCAGATCGCGCTGAGCGATCACAAAACCATCGTTGCTATCGCGTAGAACCTGAAGCCGTTTCTGTGCGGTTTTGCTCATTGGCGTTTTGTAGAGCAGTACGCAGTGGGATGCCACCGCGCCGCGTCCGACGCGCCCGCGCAACTGGTGCAGTTGCGCCAGACCCAAACGCTCCGGGTTCTCAATGATCATCAGACTGGCGTTGGGGACATCCACGCCCACCTCGATGACGGTGGTCGCCACCAGCAGTTGTAGTTCGCCCTGTTTGAAAGCCTGCATCACCGCCTGTTTTTCCTGTGCTTTCATGCGGCCATGAACCAATCCGACCTTGAGATTCGGCAGCGCAGCCTTTAGCTCTTCGCTGGTGGCTTCTGCCGCCTGTGCTTCCAGTAGATCGGATTCTTCGATCAGCGTACACACCCAATAGGCCTGCCGCCCTTCCTGCTGGCAGGCGCTATTCACGCGCTCGATGATATCGTTGCGACGTGAATCCGGTATGGCGACCGTGGTGACGGGCGTTCTGCCCGGCGGCAGTTCATCAATGACGGACGTATCCAGATCGGCATAGGCCGTCATCGCCAGCGTGCGGGGAATTGGTGTGGCGGTCATAATCAATTGATGAGGGTGAAAGCCCTGTTCTTCGCCTTTTTCCCACAGCGCCAGGCGTTGATGCACGCCAAAGCGGTGCTGTTCGTCAATGATAACCAATGCCAGCCCGTTGAATTTCACCTGCTGCTGGAAAATAGCGTGCGTCCCGACCACCATGGAAACCTGACCGTTAGCGATAGCGTCCTGCTGTGCCTGACGCGCTTTTCCTTTCTGTTTGCCAGCCAGCCAGCCCACTTCAAGCCCCAGCGGTTCAAACCACTGACGGAAATTATGGGCGTGCTGTTCGGCCAATAGCTCTGTGGGCGCCATCAGTGCGACCTGTTTGCCGTTAGCAATGGCACGCAATGCAGCCAGCGCGGCGACCAGCGTTTTCCCTGAGCCCACATCGCCCTGCACCAGACGCATCATCGGGAAATCTTTTGCCATATCCACTTCAATTTCCGCCACGACACGTTCTTGTGCCTGAGTAGGGTTGAACGGCAGCGCGGCGAGCAGGCGTTGCTTAAGGCCGTCTTGAGCCTGTAGCGGCGAGGCTTTATGTCGCTGCTCACCGGCCCGTACGGCGAGCATACTCAGGTTATGCGCCAGCAGTTCTTCCATAATCAGCCGCTGCTGCGCCGGGTGTTTCCCGTGTTCCAGCTCGCTGAGCTGCATATCCGGTGGGGGACGATGTAACGTGCGCAGCGCATCCGGCAGGCTAATGAGGGAACGGCTCAGGGATTCAGGCAGTAACTCATCGATGTGGTTGGCGGCGAGCAACTCCAGCGCCTGATCGGTGAGTTTGCGTAGCGTTGCCTGACGAATACCCTCTGTGGAGGGATAAACCGGCGTGAGTGATTCCTGTAGCTCGACCTGCGTATTATCCCCTTGAACACGGTATTCAGGATGGATGATTTCCGCGCCGATTTTGCCGCGCTTGATTTCGCCATAAGCCGTAACGCGCTGTCCCGGTGCGAGACTGTTTTTCATCGCCGCATTGAAATTGAAGAAGCGCATGGTCAGCATGCCGCTGCCATCACTGATTTGGCAGGTCAACATGCGACGGCTGCCAAAGGTGATGTCGTTGCGTAGGATTTCACCTTCCACGGTGGCATACATGCCGGGAAGGAGATCGCCAATAGGGTAAAGGTGCGTGCGGTCTTCGTAGCGTAAAGGCAGATGTAGCAGGAGGTCCTGCACGGTTTCCAGCCCAAGTCGCGCGAGCTTCGCTGCCTGACTCGCACCCACGCCGGCGAGTGTACTCAGCGGTTGGGTGTTTAGCAGGCGGCCTTTCATCAGCACTCCGACGATTGCATCGCGGCCCACCACGGGGTATCCGCTACAATCTGACCCTGATGGTCAATATAAGGTCGAGGGAGCCCTTTGCGCTTCGCGACGCGTGCCAGTACCGGATAGCCCCCTTCAAACAGCAGGCGCTGTTGCTCTTCTTCATCCAGCGGGCTGTCTTCACGCTGGTACATGCCGGCGATCTGGCGCTGACGTTGCGCTTCATACAGGATCAACGCCGAGGCTACGGAGACATTCAGCGATTGCACCATGCCGGTCATCGGAATAATGATGTCCCGATCGGCCAGCTTGAGCGCTTCGGCAGTAATCCCGGTTTTTTCTTGTCCGAGCAGAATGCAGGTCGGGCGGGTGTAATCAATTTCCCGAAAATCGACCGCGTGTTCAGACAAATTGGTCGCCAGAACCTGCATGCCTTCTGCTTTCAGGTGGCCGACTGCATCACCGATATTGCGATGAGTTTTCACCTGAACCCAGCTATTGCTGCCTGCGGCGGAGGAAACCAGCGTTTTCATCCGGCTGGTGGGCCAAATCGCATGAACCTGATGCACGCCGACGGCATCTGCGGTACGGATAACGGCAGAAATGTTGTGGGGCTTATGCACCTGCTCCATGCAAATCGTCAGATCGGGCTGACGGCAGTTGAGCATTTCTTTTATGCGTGCATAACGTTGAGGGGTCATGACGATTAATTTCGGTTACGGTTAACTTTGATGACATCCGGCATCACGCGAATTTTACGCATAATATTGGCCAGATGAACGCGATCGAGGGTAGTGAGACGGATAAAGGCGCTGTATACGCGGCCGTCTCTCTCTTCCGTGTTGATGCTCTGAATATTGGAATTCGCGGCATTGATCGCTGCCGTCAGGTTCGCCAATGCGCCCTGATGGTTGAACATATCGACTTTGATTTCAGCGATGAACTCTTGTTCCGTCACCTTATCCCACTCTACTGCCATGAATTTTTCAGGTTCTTTCTGATAGCCGCGAATGTTGCGACAGGATTCATGGTGGATAACCAGCCCTTTACCGGGGCTGACGTGGGCGATGATCGGGTCGCCGGGGATAGGGCGGCAGCATTTGGCAAATGAGATCATGACGCCATCTGCGCCTTTGATCGGCAACTTGCGCAGCCCGGTGGTTCCCAGCTCAGACTGTTCGTTCAGCAGATTTTTCGCCACCACGACGCTCATGGCATTACCCATACCAATTTCCGCCATCAGATCGTCCAGCGTAGCGAGCTTCATGCGATCGAGCTCAAGCTGAATAGATTTCTCAGGGATATCGGAAAGTTTACGACCATTGCCCAACGCGTGGTTCAGTAAACGGCGGCCGAGGCTCACGGAATCATCACGCTTGAGGTTTTTCAGCATCTGGCGGATTTTAGAACGCGCTCTGGAGCTCACGACAAAGTTAAGCCATGCGGCGTTGGGTCTGGCGCCTGGTGCGGTGATGATTTCAACGGTTTGGCCGCTGGTGAGCGACTGTGATAGCGGGTAAGGCTGACGATCGACGCGTGCGCCGACGCACGCATGGCCGATATCGGTGTGTACCGCGTAGGCGAAATCGACGGGCGTCGCACCTGCGGGGAGTTCCACAATACGGCCTTCCGGCGTGAAGACGTACATCTCGTCAGGGAAGAGATCGGACTTCACGCTTTCGATAAATTCGAATGAGCTACCGGCGCTCTGCTGAAGTTCCAGCAGGCTCTGCATCCAGCGTTGGGCGCGTACTTGAGCAGTAGTACTGCTCTCGCCTTCTTTATAAGCCCAGTGCGCGGCGACACCCATTTCCGCCATTTGATCCATGTCGTCGGTGCGGATTTGTACTTCAACCGGCACGCCGTGCGGACCAATCAGCGACGTGTGCAGCGATTGATAACCGTTGGCTTTGGGAATAGCGATATAGTCTTTCACCCGACCCGGGCGCGGCTTATACAGGCTGTGAACCTGACCGAGCACGCGATAGCAGGTGTCCAGCTCTTTGACGATGACCCGAAACGCGTAGATATCCATGATGGAATGAAAACGCTGCTCTTTCAGGTGCATTTTGCAGTAGATGGAGTACAGGTGTTTTTCGCGGCCGCTGACGCGGCAGGCAATCCCGGCTTCCGTCAAACGCCCTTCGATTTCCGACAGGATTTTCTGGATCATTTCCTTGCGGTTACCGCGCGCGGCCTTGACGACCTCTTTAATGACGCGATAACGGTTCGGATACAGCGCCTCAAAACCCAGTTCTTCCAACTCGGTTTTGAGGTGATGGATACCCAGTCGGTGTGCCAGCGGACTGTATATTTCCAGTGTTTCGCGGGCAATGCGGCGACGTTTGTCTGGGCGTAATGAGCCCAATGTACGCATGTTATGGGTACGGTCTGCGAGTTTGATCAGGATGACGCGAATGTCCTGCACCATCGCCATGATCATTTTGCGAAAGTTTTCAGCCTGCGCTTCTTTCTTATCGCGGAACTTCAGTTTATCCAGCTTGGACACGCCCTCTACCAGTTCAGCAACGCTTTTACCAAAAAGCTGTTCCATGTCCTGATAGGTGGCGGGGGTGTCTTCTATGACATCATGCAGCAGTGCTGCCATCAGCGTTTCGTAATCGAGACGCATCTCCGCCAGAATACAGGCGACGGCAACAGGGTGTGTGATATAGGGTTCACCGCTGGAGCGAGTCTGCCCCTCGTGAGCATCACGTGCAACTAAGTAAGCCTGCTGTAAACGTTTGATCTGATCTTCTGGCAGATAACGTTGAATCAGCAGATTAAGGCTTTCAAAAATGTACAAGGGCGACTCGTGGTGTGATTAACGACGGCCTTCAGCAATCGCGGTAACCGCCTGAATCTCTGCGGCTTCCTGCTCTTGCTGTTCCTGACGGTCACGAACATCCAGAATCTGGTTGTTGATCAGACCTTCTTCGATTTCACGCAGTGCGATCACGGTGTACTTATCGTTTTCTTCAGGAACCAGCGGATCTTTGCCGCCAGTCTGGATTTGACGGGCGCGACGAGCAGCGACCAACACCAGGTCAAAACGGTTACCAATTTTCTCTACAGCGTCTTGAACAGTTACGCGTGCCATAATGTGCTACTCCACAGGAAATAAAATGACTGGGCATCATACTGAAAGAGGCGTCAGTCTGCCAATAGTTTGGTGATTAATGCATCATGCCGAACCTGTTGTCTGCTCAAACGCAGACGTTCGGCGCGAATAATGGTTTTCAGATCGAGCAACGCCAAATCGAAATCATCATTCACAATTAGGTAATCATACTCGCCGTAGTGCGTCATTTCAGCCACAGCCTGAGACATACGGCGGGCAATGACGTCATCGCTGTCTTGTCCACGGCCACGCAGGCGGCGAGCCAGTTCTTCTTTTGACGGCGGCAGAATGAAAATACTGCGCGCGTGCGGCATCTGTGCACGGATTTGCTGAGCGCCTTGCCAGTCGATATCCAGAAAGACATCAACACCCGTCGCTAATACCTGCTCAATGGCTGGTCGGGATGTACCGTAGTAATTGCCAAAGACTTCAGCGTGTTCCAGAAACTCGTTATCCTGAATCATACGCTTAAATTCATCGACTTCGACGAAGAAATAGTGTTCGCCGTGGTTTTCTCCCGGTCGTTTAGCCCGAGTGGTATGCGAAATCGATACCTGAGTGTCGTAAAGCGGCTGGGTTTTTAATAACGCCTGAATCAGGCTGGATTTCCCGGCTCCACTGGGAGCAGAAACGATATATAACGTGCCTTGAGCCATAATGAAGTTTTATTCATGGTTACGATGGTGAATGTAGATATGCGGCAGGAGAATGCGCATATCCCCGCATTATACACGCCAATATGTCATCAGTCGCGCTGCGATAAATTCTCCGCTGACTGTTTTTTCGTTATGTCATCGGATAAATCTTTTGCCAACGTGTCTTTTTGAGATTGCGACGCGTGTTCCTGTCTTTTTTACTGGTTCTGCAAACGATAAATCATCTTGCGGCGCGTTTGGCAATTCTCCTTTTTTCACCTCGTATTCTCCCCTTTGTTGCTATGTACTGCGGCCATTCGCTACTGGATGGCTGGAGGGATTATGTGGCTCAGGGTTTGCGCATTTTTGATCATCATTGTTGGGGGAATCAGCGGTTTTTCGGCTGCGGCCGGGGTCTGCCCCGATTGGGATAATACCCGCTCCAGCAAAGAAATGGATGCATTACGTCAGCAGTTAGAACAGTGGGATGACGTGTACTACACCGAAGGGAAAAGCCCGGTAGCAGATGATGTTTATGATCAACTGCGAGAGCAGTTAAACCAGTGGCTAGGCTGTTTTCAGCCCCAAAGCGTTGCTCCTGTTCAGTTACCCGATCATGGCAAGCAGCTTCATCCCGTTGCTCATACGGGCTTGAAGAAATTGTCCGATCGCGAGCAATTGGTGCAATGGATCACTCAGCGTGAGGATGTATGGATTCAGCCAAAAGTTGATGGTGTGGCCGTTACGCTGGTCTATCAGCACGGCAAGCTCGAATCTGCGGTTAGCCGGGGTAACGGCCTGCAAGGCGAAGACTGGACGGAAAAAGTTCGTCTGATTCCAGGAATCCCTCATTTATTAACCAATGTACCTTCCTTATTGGTATTACAGGGAGAGCTTTTCCTGAAGATGACCGATCATCGCCAGCATATTCAGGGCGGTGTGAATGCGCGCTCGGTGGTGGCAGGTGAAATGCGCCGTCATCAGCCATCTCCCGTGTTGTCGCAGATTGGCCTGTTTATCTGGGAATGGCCGGATGGCCCAAAGACGATGCCTGAACGCCTGGAGAAATTAACGGAAATGGGGTTTACCATGACGGCGGACTATACCCATGCTATTGGGTCATTCGCCGACGCGGAAAAATGGCGCCATTATTGGTATCACAACCCGCTGCCCTTCGTGACGGATGGCGTGGTTCTCCGTCAGACTAAAGAGCCGCAGGGGCGCTATTGGCGTAATACATCCGCCGACTGGGCGATAGCGTGGAAATATCCGCCTGTTCATCAGGTTGCGGAAGTCATTGATGTTGTATTTTCTGTCGGGCGGACGGGTAAGCTCGCCGTGGTGTTAAAACTTAATCCTATGAAACTGGATGATAAATCGGTCAGCAGGGTGAATGTGGGTTCGCTGTCTCGTTGGAAACAGTGGGACGTGTTGCCCGGCGATCGGGTGAGCGTCAGTCTGGCGGGTCAGGGGATCCCACGTCTGGATAACGTGGTATGGCGTAGCACTGAGCGGCTTGCCATCGTTTCCCCCAGTGAACATGATTTCCATGCTTTTAGCTGTTTTCGGTATAGTACGGTTTGCCAACAGCAATTTCTGGCGCGCTTGGTCTGGTTGAGTGGAGAACATGGGTTAAACCTGACGGGAGTGCGTGACGGAATGTGGCTGCGCTTGATGCAACATGGTTTGCTGGAAGACGTGCTGTCGTGGTTATCTCTGACGGAGGCACAGCTTAATGCAGTCACTGGCATGGGCGATAAACGGGCGCGAGATATCTATAAGAGCTTGCAGTCGGCACGACAGATGCCGTTATCCCGCTGGCTACTTGCCTTGGGGATTCCCATCCCTCGTTCAGCGCTTAATGCATTGGATAAAACGGATTGGATGACGTTACAACGACGAACTGCCGAGCAGTGGACTCAATTTACAGGGATAGGTGCGAAACGCGCGCAAGAAATTATGGCCTTTTTGCGCCACCCCATCGTTGTCGAATGGGTGGTCAGATTACGTAAGGTGGGAATTCGTGAATGATTTACAGTTCTTTGCGCTATACTGCCTGATTCGTAACATTTATGAATTTCTGCGTTTTTCTTTGGTTTGGCGGAGAAAAATAAAGATTTTTTACATTTTTGATAATTTTAATTTATGTTTTCCGGTATAGCTAATGCGAATCGCGTAATCTGATGAAACCAGAGCCGCTCCCGTCCTGTTTTACGGCATGAACTCCGTAATACTCGGAGTGTCGTATAGCTTCAGATAATAAAACAGAACACCGGAGCATTTGTCGTAATGAAGTATGTATCCACGCTTTCTCACACTAAAGTTTCTTTACTCATTGCGTTTTATGTCGGTTTTTTACTCAACATACCGATCTTTTATCGCCGTATTGGTAACCTATCTCTCTCTACTGGCGATCAGATCCCGTGGTTTATTCCTGCGATTATTGAATCTGTCGCAAGTATATTGTTAACCTTTCTCTTATTGCGGATTTTCTCACTTGGTGGGCGTTTATTCTTCCGAATCATTTCGTCGTTATTGGTCTTGATATCCGTAGCGGCGAGTTATTACATGACATTTTTTAATGTCGTGATTGGTTACGGCATTATTGCTGCGGTCATGACTACCGATATCGATTTATCCAAAGAAGTTGTGGGTGCTGACTTTATCTTATGGGTTGTGGGTATAAGTGTTTTGCCTTTGTTTTTGATCTGGATGAGTGCGTTACGTGGAACGTTACTTGAACAGGTAAAATCATCAGGTCAACGTCTCATGCCCCTGCTGACCTTAGCCGTGGTTGTGGGGATCGTCTGGTTGCCGATTCGGTACATGGATAATATTCAATCATTGTCCGAAAAAGCCTCGAATATCGACTTGCCAAGTTATGGCGGATTGGTTGCCCATTCTTATCTCCCCTCTAACTGGTTATCCGCTCTCGGCTTGTTTGCTTACACGAAATACGATGAAAGTCAGGATTCTTCAAACCTTTTTGACCCTGCTAAGGCATTTACCTACGAGGCACCAAAAAGTATTGATGATACCTACGTGGTTTTTATCATCGGAGAAACAACACGTTGGGATCATATGGGATTAATGGGTTATGAACGAGACACGACACCCAAATTATCAAAAGAGAAAAACCTGATCGCATTGCGTGGCCAGTCGTGTGATACCTCTACCAAGCTGTCCATGCGTTGTATGTTTGTGCGTGAGGGGGGCACGGAAGATAACCCACAGAGGACGCTGAAAGAGCAGAACATCTTCGCGGTATTGAAAGAGCTGGGCTTTACCTCAGAGCTGTTCGCCATGCAAAGTGAAGTCTGGTTTTACAATAGTATTGAGGCCAATAACTACGCTTTCCGAGAAATGATTGCCTCTGAGAAGCGTAATGATGGGAAGCCTGTCGATGACATGCTGTTGGTTGATGAAGTCAAAAATTCACTAGAGCGCTATCCAAAGGGGAAACACCTGATCGTGCTGCATACCAAAGGTTCCCATTATCTGTATTCCATGCGCTATCCTCGCAGCTATGCGCGTTATCAGCCGGAGTGTATGGGCGTTGATGCCTCCTGTTCGCGTGAGCAGTTGATTAATGCTTTCGATAATAGCGTGCTCTATACCGATAGCTTTATTGATAGCGTGATCGATCAGGTTCGGGATAAGAAAGCGATCGTGTTTTATGCTTCCGATCACGGTGAATCGATTGATGAAAACTATCATCTGCACGGCACGCCGCGTCAGATGGCGCCGCCTGAGCAGTTCCGTTCACCGATGATGGTGTGGACGTCGGATAAGTTTCTGGCTGATACCGATAATCTGCAAGCGTTTGAGCAGTTGAAAGCTCAGCAGCGCGTTGGTAAAACACATCGCCATGAAGAGCTGTTTGATACGATTCTTGGATGCCTGGGATACACATCGCCTGACGGCGGTATTAACCCTAAAAATAACTGGTGTCAGAAACCTGCTATACCCTAAATAATTCGAGTTTCAGGAAGGCGGCAAGGGAAGGAATCCCGATGAGCTTACTCAGGTAAGTGATTCGGGTGACTGAACGTCGCCAACGCACATGCAACTTGAAGTATGACGGGTATAATTGACATGAATCACGGACAAGGACGTCGGTTTCAGGCTGCCAATGCAAGAGATGGACACTTTAGCGGCAGCCGAAATCCTTTTGCTAAAAAGGTATTGACGCTCCAATAGGGTAGCAGTAAGATGCGCCCGCATTCGGCGAGTAGCGCAGCTTGGTAGCGCAACTGGTTTGGGACCAGTGGGTCGGAGGTTCGAATCCTCTCTCGCCGACCACCTTTCTTCCTCCGTAAGCCATTCTCAATTTTTCCCCTGTTCGATATCGTCTATTCACACTATTCGTTTATAAGACCGTTCGTTTATAAAACTGTTCGATTATAAGAATTGCCCTTTGCCATACTAATCCTTTATAAAAATAGGGTTTTATTCTGGCGCTTTCTGATGTCATGCATTGCTATATTTTCCGTGTTTTTAGTTCAGAATGTTCCCAAAAACCGAACGATAAATAGTGGGTTAATTATCCTCTTCGTTATTTATCTTTTTGTTTTTTAATAATTAAATTCAGAATTATCCTCGTTGTTTAAAAATAAGGCTGACTTTACCTAACCGTATTTAAATGTAAGTTTATGTGCGGTCAACATTCGCGATAGTTATATATTCGCTTTGTTGGAATCGTCTTTTTTATTCAAACATGGAAGATGTTTCGATCATGAAAAAAACAACACTGCTGCTTTCCACTTTAATTGCTTGTGCCATGGGAATGTCTGTTGCTCAGGCAACACAAACGGTATCTTTGGGTTATGCTCAGGCGAAAGTCGATGACTTTAAAGATCCAAAAGGGATTACCGCAAAATACCATTATCAAGGTGATTCCGATCTCGGCATTATTGGCTCTTTCACTTACCTGGGGGCAAAAGAAGATTATTATGATCGTGACTTCAATTCCAATGATACGACCAAACTTAAATACTATTCCTTAATGGCTGGACCATCCTACCGTTTTAACGATGTCGTTAGTGTTTATGGTCTAGCGGGTGTTGGTCATGGAAAAGCAGATTGGAAATACGATTACGGCAATTTTGTCGATTCAGGCAGCGAGAAAGAAACCCGCTTTGCTTACGGTGCCGGTATTCAAATTACGCCAGTAGCAAACTGGGCGATTGATATTGGCTACGAAGGCACGAAAATTTATGAAACGCGTGTCGATGCCTTTAATATTGGCGTCGGCTATCGTTTCTGATTTATCTGATATCGAAAACCGGTGGACACGTTTCCGCCGGTTAGTCGTTCTTCTTCCCTTCTTCATTTTTCATCATAAAGCTCTCTATCGATTTATTGCCATTGTAGTGAAGCCAGACGAGAAACGATTCATTATCCATCGGCTTAGCGTAAAGGAATCCCTGTATATATTTGACGCCGTGCTGTTGTAAATACATGAGCTGCTGTTTGGTTTCTACGCCTTCCGCGACGGATTGAAGATTGATGCGATGGCTCAAATTAATAATGGCATCAAGAATTGGCGCTTCTTCATCTGGTGATGAAATTGCGCTAACGAATCCCTGGTCTATTTTCAGGCAATCTAGCGGAAAGTTTTGCAGATAAGAGAGTGAACAGTGTCCGGTACCAAAGTCATCAATGGTAATCATAAAGCCATCTTCACGTAGCTGATGCAGGCGCTGTATGATTTCAGGACCGTTGCTGATGAGGTTACGTTCCGTCAGTTCCAGAGAAATGCTTAATGAATGAGAAGCGACCTTCTCTGCGAAACGGTGTACGTCTGATACAAAACCGGGATGATGCAAGTGTTCGGCTGCAACGTTGAGCCCCAGATGAAACCCCGGCTTTACCTGCCAACTGGCAATATCTGATGCCACCAGATCAAATAAGTGCCGAGTGATGGGAATAATCATACTTTCAGCTTCGGCGGCAGAGATAAATATATCAGGTCTGATCCACTTCCCGTTGCTACGTCGCCAGCGCAGTAACGTCTCAACGCCGGTGCAGGTTTGCGATTCTGCATCATAGATGGGCTGGTAATAGACGGAAAACTCGCCGTTAGCGATGCCTTTGCGGATTTCGTCGCGGAATAATAATTTACGTTTTTGCCAGTACCAGATCGCTGTAGTGAAAAGCAGAGAGAGAATAATCGCCAGTGGCAGAAACGTGAAGAAAGCCTGCTTCCAGTTCGCTATTTCCTGAGAAGCTGGGGCGGTGATATTGAGCGTAATCGGGAATCGGCTCGACCTGATTTCAAGCGCAGAGGTAGAAAATAGGCCGATGCGGGGCGTAATCGCCGGGCCAGTTTGAATCGGATGGCCGTTATCCATTTTCAGGGTAAGTTGGTAGCCGCGTATTTTGCTAATCGCAATCATGAGGTCGATCAGATATTGCGCATCGACCATGGCATAAGCGCCGTCACCCGTAAGAGGCATCTGGACGAAAATCAGCGCCGGCCGTTCTTTCACGTTGTCTGAACCAGCAATCGACAGGCTCCAGCGTTCAGAATACGTCTCTGGCAGCGGTTGTTGAATGACGCGGCTGATTGGCGTCAGTGTGCTGCCAAACGTTGAAGAGCAATAGACATTGGTATTATGGATAACGCCAATGGCACGAAAGTAAGAAAAGACCGAACCGAGGCGCTGCAATTCATCGCCGATAATGTTGCAGGGCTGACCATGGAAGCGCTGGAGACGATCTACCATCTTCCATGCCTGTGCCGAAATATTCTCGGCATGATTCATCGCGATTTGCGCAGTGGATTCCAAATCCCGCTTTACCATTAATCTGGACTCAACAAAAGTGAACAACAACCCAAGCAGCAGCGGCAGTATGCCAGCAACCAGTAGCTGCAAGAGGTTGATTTTATGTTTGTTAAGTCTGGGACTCATCCACATTTCCTTTCTGGCAGCGGAGGCCTATGTAGAGACGTCCTTTTCTCCATGTCCATGCATTAAAGGAGATCACTGAATGGTTATTATAGTGCCTATTTACTAAAAGGCAGCGCCTGCGCACACGCCCATGCGGAGCTCCATGCCCATTGGAAATTATAGCCGCCGAGCCAGCCGGTCACATCGACCACTTCACCGATGAAATACAGCCCCGGCACCGCGTTGGCTTCCATGGTTTTGGAGGACAGCGCGCGGGTGTCAACGCCGCCGATGGTGACTTCGGCAGTGCGGTAGCCCTCCGTGCCGTTTGGCTGTACGCGCCACTGTTGCAGGCTCTGTTCCATCTGTGTTTGCTGTGCGCTGTTGAGCTGTTTCAATGTGACGTCCGGCAGTTGTCCTAACGCTTGCAGACATTCAACCAGTCGTTTAGGCAGCCACTGCGCCAGCGTGTTTTTCAGACTTTGGTTTGGGTGAGCGGTGCGTTCGTCATTAATGAGCTGGGTGAGATCGCGGTCGGGCAGCAGATTGATGGTGACGAATTCCCCGGCCTGCCAGTAGCTGGAGATCTGCAAAATAGCGGGGCCAGAGAGCCCACGGTGCGTGAACAGAATGTTTTCACGGAACGTCACGCCATTTTCTGCGGTGACAACGGTAGGCACAGAGACGCCGGAGAGCGTTTGCAGCTGTTCGAGCAGCGGCTTATGCAATGTGAAAGGCACTAACGCGGCGCGAGTGGGGAGCACGTTGATATCGAACTGTGCAGCAAGCTGGTAGCCGAACGGCGTCGCGCCCAGGCCCGGCATCGACAGGCCGCCGCAGGCAACAATCAGCGATGCGCTTTGGAATGATGTGCCGTTGTTTAGCTGGATGGTGAATAGATCGTCTGATTTCTCTACCGAGGTGACTTCACTACGCAGACGGAGAGTGACGTTAGCTCGTTCGCACTCTGTTACCAGCATGTCCACGATTTGCTGTGCGGAATCATCGCAGAATAGCTGGCCGAGCGTTTTCTCGTGGTAAGC
The DNA here is from genome assembly GCF_015689195.1 of Pectobacterium aroidearum. Classification (GTDB taxonomy): domain Bacteria; phylum Pseudomonadota; class Gammaproteobacteria; order Enterobacterales; family Enterobacteriaceae; genus Pectobacterium; species Pectobacterium aroidearum. Next base: position 4,881,728 of record NZ_CP065044.1, on the reverse strand, counting down.
GATGCGGTGGCTGTTGACCAGACTGATGAAATCCCATTGGGTATAACGCGCTAGTGCCGATTTGCAAAAGTGAGGATTGTGGGACAGGTACGCCGCTGGTTCTGCATACATATTGGTAAAGTTGCAGCGACCGCCGCCGGACATCAATATTTTCCGGCCAGCCTTCTTGCCGTTATCGAGCAATAGCACACGCAGTCCGCGTTGTCCCGCCTGCGCTGCGCAAAACATGCCTGCTGCACCGGCACCGATGATGACAGCGTCAAACTGTTCCACAATGCATTTCTCCGATGAGTGAATAGATTTTCTTGGATGGCCGCAAGCATAAGCCACGGGGCGGCAAATTGTAGTGTTGGTTTTTGTTCGATACCAGCGTAACAATTTGCGTATTTTAGTAATAATATATAATTATTTGATTTTTATTGATTAAGTGATTTATCCGTCGATCCCCATCACATATTAAGTCAAAAAAATGTCATATTTTGCTTTTCCCGACCCCTGCTTGTCGCCGATAATGCGCCGCGTTCATGACCACTAAATGGCCTAACGTTTATGCTACATTTATTTGCCGGACTGGATTACTACACCGGCCTGATGTTGATATTGGCTTTGTTGTTTGTACTCATGTATGAAGCCATTAACGGTTTTCACGATACTGCGAATGCCGTTGCCACTGTTATTTATACCCGCGCTATGCGCGCAGAGTTTGCCGTTGTTATGGCGGGTATCTTTAACTTCTTCGGTGTACTGCTGGGCGGCCTGAGCGTAGCCTATGCGATTGTTCACCTTCTCCCCACGGATTTACTGCTGAACGTGAGTTCGGCGCACGGCTTGGCAATGGTGTTTTCCATGCTGCTGGCCGCCATTATCTGGAACCTGGGTACCTGGTATTTCGGTATTCCTGCCTCCAGTTCTCACACGCTGATCGGTTCTATTATCGGTATTGGTTTGACCAACGCGCTGCTGACGAATACTTCCGTCGTGGATGCGTTGAATGTGCCGAAAATGATCAGCATTTTCCTGTCGCTGTTGCTATCGCCGATTGTGGGGATGGTGGTTGCGGGTCTGATGCTGCTGGTGCTGCGTCGGTTCTGGAACAACAGTAAAAAGCGTAAACGTGTGCACCTGACGCCTGTCGATCGCGAGAAGCAGGATGGCAAACGCAAGCCGCCATTCTGGACGCGTACCGCGCTGATTCTATCGGCGATTGGGGTGAGCTTTTCTCACGGGGCAAACGACGGTCAGAAAGGTATCGGTTTGATTATGCTGGTACTGATTGGCGTCGCGCCAGCCGGATTCATTGTCAACATGAACGCATCTGGCTATGACATCAGTCGTACCCGCGATGCCGTTGTCAATTTGCAGGAATATTACAAGCAGCACGGCGACGCGTTGACGCACGTTATCGATCTGTCTCCGCCTGTTATTCCTGCACCGGAAAACACGATTCCCGGCAACGGCCAGAAAGAGTTTCACTGTGACAGTTCACGCGTGATGATTGCGATTGAACGTACACAGGGCCTGCTGAATAACCTGAAAAGTTACGACCAGTTGAACCCTGACGATCGTAGCAGAGTGCGTCGCCTGCTGATGTGTATCTCGGATACGATGGATCGGGTGATCAAGCTGCCAGAAACGTCGGGTGAAGATAAACGCTACCTGAGCAACCTGCGTAAAGACATGCTGCAGACAGTTGAGTATGCGCCTCTCTGGATTATCGTCGCTGTCGCACTGGCGCTGTCTCTGGGCACGATGGTGGGCTGGAAACGCGTGGCTGTGACCATTGGCGAGAAGATTGGCAAGAAAGGCATGACCTACGCACAGGGCGTTTCGGCGCAGGTGACGGCGGCTCTGTCGATTGGCGTTGCCAGCTACACCGGTATGCCGGTTTCCACCACGCACGTATTGTCTTCGGCGGTTGCCGGGACGATGATTGCTGACGGTGGTGGCGTACAGGGTAAAACGATAAGAAGTATCCTGCTGGCCTGGGTGCTGACGTTGCCTATCTCGATGCTGATGTCTGGGACGCTGTACTGGCTGGCGTTGAAGCTGATTTAACTGCGGTCATTCATCACGCATAAAAAAACGTAGGGAACGTTTTTCAACGCCGCTTGCGGCGGCCCACAGGGGGACGGACAAGGATGTTCGTCATAAAAAAAGGCGATTCTGTGGGGAATCGCCTTTTTACTTTTTATCGACGTTCATGGTGTTAATACCAGAGAGTGTGTAAGTACCAATAATTATATAAGTACGATGTTTTAATACCATATCGTCATGGCAATCAAGCTGATGACAATAAGGCCACACAGGGCGGTCGTGAGCAGGAATTGTCCCCGCACCCGCTCGCAGCGGCGAATAAACTCAGGGTCGTGATGATCAAGATAGCGTTGTGCGTAGATATAGCCTACCAGCCTGATTTGCTTGCTTGGCTGGCCGTGCGAGGTAAAGAATCCCCCTCCGTCAACGTATTGGTAAAGTAGCGGGTCACAGTCACGCAAAACCAGCAGTAACACGCGCAATGAAGAGTAGTATCTCGCCATATTAATGATGCAGACGATACATAAAGCCCAGAAAAGCGCAAATGTACTAATCATGCTTCCCTCCCGGTCGTTCTATTCGTCAGATACGATAGCCACACATTCCCGTTGCCCACCTGTGACCGATGACAAGCGTTACGATGACCTGCGACGCTTATCTACGACATTTTTCTGCGATGTTTTTCGACGACGAATAGTTATGCCACGTGCTTACGCACGATTTTATTGTCATTTTGGATAGCCAACAGCATCACGGCTAGCCCCGTTCTCGTTTTTCATCCCAGAGGACGGCGGACAGGCGCACCGCCCCCTACTTGTAGTGTAGAAGAAGAATGTTCTTTTGTGCCAGAGAGGCAGGCGCAATCGGCATGAAGGACGATTTTCGGCGAGATAATACCCTTTCTGAAAGGAGAAGCTGCGCGATTTAGCTGTGAAAAGGAGCGGTTTCTACTACACTTATCAATAGAATTAACAGGTTTGAAAACGGGTTGTGATCAACTGAACAGTCCGATACTGCGGATGAGTGCTATCCTATAATCCGCTGTTAAGTATCAGATTGGCAGGAGAAATAGCTGCTAACCCTTAATTAGTCTTTACGGAAGGAGTCTTATTATGGCTTACAAACACATCCTTATTGCTGTTGACCTTTCTCCAGAAAGCAAAGTGTTAGTGGAAAAAGCCGTTTCAATGGCGAGACCGTACAATGCGAAAGTTTCGTTAATCCACGTTGATGTGAACTACTCCGATCTCTACACGGGGCTTATCGACGTCAATCTGGGCGACATGCAACAGCGTATCTCCGAAGAAACCCAGAACGCGTTAACCGAGCTGTCACAGAACGCGGGCTACCCCATCAGCGAGACGCTGAGCGGCAGCGGCGATTTAGGACAAGTATTGGTTGATGCGATTAAGAAATACGACGCCGATCTGGTGCTGTGCGGCCACCATCAGGACTTCTGGAGCAAACTGATGTCTTCGGCGCGCCAGCTGATTAATACCGTGCATGTCGACATGCTCATCGTGCCGCTGCGTGATGATGAAGACGAATAAAAATTAGCTTTTTTTGCATTTTTTTTCAGTGACGAAAGGCACGGCTTCCAGGCTGTGCCTTTTGTTATATAACAAAAACTTATGTCAAATTTCCTTTCCTAAATTGCCGAAAAACCCTTCCTATCTCATTGGATTCTAACGTTTATCTGAAAAGAAAACGCTTGCTTAAATATCCATCGCCAGTGTTATAGTCCAGAGGACACAACATCATTTTCATCGATCCCACAAGCTTCTGCGTGTCTAAAAATAAAGAAGCAGAAGGGAGCTTATTCGTTCAATCAGGAGCTGTTCATGGCACAAATCGTATCTCTGGCGAGTTTTCTTGATTCTGTTCAACAACGCGATCCGCATCAGCCTGAATTTCTACAGGCCGTTAATGAAGTGCTTTCGACTCTGTGGCCTTTTCTGGAGCAGAACCCTCACTATGCGGATTACAGCCTGCTGGAGCGATTGGTAGAACCGGAACGTGTGATTCAGTTTCGCGTCGCGTGGACGGACGACAAAGGTCAGGTACAGGTGAACCGCGCCTGGCGTGTCCAGTTCAGCTCCGCGATCGGGCCGTACAAAGGTGGCATGCGTTTCCATCCGTCCGTTAACCTGTCGATTCTGAAATTCCTCGGCTTCGAACAGACGTTCAAGAATGCGCTGACGACGCTGCCAATGGGCGGCGGTAAAGGCGGTTCGGACTTTAACCCGAAAGGGAAAAGCCAGGGCGAAATCATGCGTTTCTGTCAGGCGCTGATGACGGAACTGTATCGTCATCTGGGCGCGGATACGGACGTTCCGGCGGGCGATATCGGCGTGGGTGGCCGCGAAGTCGGTTTCATGACCGGTATGATGAAGAAGCTGACCAACAACACCGCGTGTGTATTCACCGGTAAAGGGCTGTCGTTCGGCGGCAGTCTGATCCGTCCTGAAGCGACGGGCTACGGCCTGATTTACTTCACGGAAGCGATGCTGAAACGCCACGGTCTGAGCTTTGAAGGCATGCGCGTTGCGGTGTCCGGCTCCGGTAATGTGGCGCAGTATGCGATTGAAAAAGCGATGGAGCTGGGTGCGCGTGTGGTCACGGCATCGGATTCCAACGGCACGGTGGTGGATGAGAACGGGTTTACCCCAGAGAAACTGGCGCTGCTGGAAGAGATCAAAAATAAACGCTATGGCCGCGTGGAAGATTATGCGCGTGAAGCGAAGCTGACTTACCTTGCAGGTAAAACGCCGTGGGAAGTGCCGGTAGACATCGCACTGCCGTGCGCCACGCAGAATGAGCTGGACCTGCCAGCGGCGCAGACCCTGATTGCTAACGGAGTGAAAGCCGTGGCAGAAGGCGCGAACATGCCAACGACGATCCCGGCGACCGATGCGTTCCTGGATGCGGGCGTGCTGTTTGCACCGGGCAAAGCGGCTAACGCGGGCGGCGTAGCGACATCCGGGCTGGAAATGGCGCAGAACGCGGCGCGTTTGGGCTGGAAAGCCGAGAAGGTGGATGCGCGTCTGCATCACATTATGCTGGATATTCACACTGCATGTGTGCAGTACGGCGGCGAAGGCAACCAGACTAACTACGTGCGCGGTGCCAACGTGGCGGGCTTTGTAAAAGTGGCCGACGCGATGCTGGCGCAGGGTGTGGTGTAACGCCTTAGTCCTTCTTAGCGCCTGTATTCGCAGGCGCTCTTACCCGTCATACTTCAAGTTACAGGTGTGTTGGCTGCGCTACTCGACACACTTGCGTGTGTCTCGCTCCGTTGGAGCCGCTGCAAGCAGCGTTCAAACCAGCCTCTAGCAGGTTTGTCAGTCACCCGAATCACTTACTTGAGTAAGCTCATCGGGATTTCCTCTCTTGCCGCCTTCCTGTAACTCGAATTATTTAGGGTATGTACACGCCAATTATTTAAAATATATACATTTCTTGCTGGACACCGCTTCCTGCCTTTCTTTATCTTAATCAGCATTGCGTATCGTCGGGTTTCTGTTCCTGACTTCCGGTACAACCCGTTCTCCTCAAGGCTTACACCATTGTGAAAATCAAACACCTTCCTTTCGATCAGAATCGTAATGGCTGGTCGGTAGATCTTATCGATAAACCGAATTACCCACAGCAGCGTGGAAAAATAACCGCGGACTGGCTGGTGATCGGCGCAGGCTATGCGGGGATCGCCTTTGCACAGCGTCTGGCTGAACAGCGCCCGGATAAACACATTATCCTGCTGGATGCGGGCGAGATTGGCGACAATGCCTCTGGGCGTAATTCTGGTTTCGTCATCGATTTGCCGCACAATATCGGCAGCTCGACGGCCGAGCTGGAAAAAGCGGCGGCTTATCGCCGTCTGTTGCAGTCCGGCGTGGCGCATCTGAAAGAGAAGGTGGATCGCCATGCTATCGCGTGCGACTGGAGCGTGGCGGGTAAATATCACTGCGCGGTCAGTTCGACGTTCAACGGCCTGATCGATACCTATGTCCGTGAATTGGACGATCTGGGTGAATCCTATCAGGTGGTGGAAAAAGACGAGCTTGCTCGTCGCCTCGGCACATCTTTCTATCATCGCGCCGTGTATACCCCCAATTGCATTCTGCTAAACCCGGCGGCGCTAGTGGTCGGGTTGGTGGCGAACCTGCCGAAGAACGTGACGGTTTACGCCCATTCTCCGGCTCTGAATATCGAGACAGGTTCGCGCATTCGCGTGGAAACGCCCTATGGCGAGATTCAGGCGGATAAGCTGATGATGGCGATTAACGGCGCGGCGCGTGGCTTGCCGTTGTTCAATGGTCGGGTGTTTGCCGTGGCGACTTTCGCGACGCTGACGGAACCGCTGAATGCGGAACAGATAGCACGTATGGGCGACATGCCGGACTGGGGGCTAACGCCGGTCAATGCGCTAGCCAGTGCCACACTACGCTATACGCGTGACCATCGTTTCCTGATTCGGGAGCATGTGAAATTTGCCCCGGAGCTGGTCAATAGTGCGGTAGAAACCGGACGCCACGCGCGGCGTCATGCGGCTATTTTTGCCCGCATGTTCCCACAGTTGAGTGATGTGAAAATGGCGCATACCTGGTCAGGGCTGATTAGCGTCACACGCAACGGGGCACCAATTTGGGGACAGCTAAGCGACAATGTGTACGCGTCAGCAGGCTGTAACGGGGCAGGTCTGTCGAAGCAAACCGCTGCCGGACATATTCTGGCGGATTTGGCACTGGGTGAAGACAACCCGCTGATTGGCGATATGCAATCGCTCGGGCAGGCGAACTACCTGCCGCCACGCCCTTTCCTGGATGTGGGGGTGAACGGTTACCTGACGAGCGAACGCTGGAAAGCCCGCAGCGAGAGATAATACTGCCAGCCATTGGCAGGCAGTATCTCTACGATCTCTCCATTATCACCGCTCGACACACGCGGTCAGCCATTTCGGCTTCCCGCGAAGCGTCGGTTAGTTTATGGCCGCGATTATCGTCAGTTGATCGTTCAGCCGCTGTTTGGTCAACGCGTTGGTGGCGCTGTCGCGCTGTTGCGTCAGCTCCGCCACGTGTTTCTCCCTCTGCGCGGTATCCGGCAGCAGCAGCGACTTCACGTTGATGGATTGCACATTGCTATAGCGGCCATCGTCTGAGGTTGGCACGCTGATTTTTCCGCTGTTGAGCAGCGATTCGACGATGTGGCGTTCGCGTTCATAGCCCTGCAATCCAGCCAGCTTCCAGCGCTGCGGCACAGTGCCTTCGTATTGGCCTTTTTTCACCTCGGTCAGATAGCGGATGGTCAGGTTACGAATTGTGCCCGCTTCTTCGCCATATTCCGCTTTGGTGTCCGACAGTACCGGGAACTGCCTACCTTCCAGCACACCGCCTTTTTGCGTCAGGTGGCCCATACGGTAGCTATTCATACCCAGACGAATCGGCATGTCGTCGGTAACCGGCGTGCCGTTATTCATTTTCAGGTCGGTAATGCGTTGCCCGGCAGGTTTTGTCAGGTCGATGGTGTACGTCACGCCGTCGAAGAAATCATTGGTGGAATATTTGGACGCGCGGCGCTGTGGATTGAAACTGTAAGTCACATCGCCGTCTTGTTGCTGGTTGAAATAACCCGCTGACCATTCCATATATTTCTTCAGTTCTTTTCCTGTGAGCTGATAAACCGTGATTTCACCGCCAGCATATTGATAGTTAAAGGCAATGTCCTTTGCGGAGATGGTGCCGACGTTCAGCTTGGGCCGATCGTTATCAATTTGCAGTGCGATAACCTGCGCTTTGGGGGCGTAATGGCGGCTGGCTTCCTGGAACAGGGCGCTGATACCCGTGTCCTGTACGTGTACCTGAGGAATGCCTTTCACGGCATCTTGCGGTACCAGATCGTGCCCGAGGAGCTGAGCAATCGGACGGTTGGCGTTGGCACGCAGGGTATTGTGATAAGGTTCGTAGATATCTTCCATCTTGCGGTCAGAATCCACGTCCTTAATTGAATAGGTATAGCTGTCTTTGTTGATCAGTACGTATTTGCCGTTCTGCTGTTCAAACTGCAAATCGATGCGCGACAGTGCGCGGCCATATTTGTCTGGTTCGGTGACGATCACACCATTTATCACCTCTTTATCCACTTTTACGTGCATATGGCCCGCGACAATTGCAGCTAGTTCTGGGTTCGCGCGAGCAATGTCGCCCACGCCAGTGCCCGGCCGCTGGTTCTCGTTATCGATGCCCATATGGGCGACCAGCACGATGGCGTCGACCTTATCGTGAATTTGCTGGATCACGGTTTTTACCGCCCCGACGGGATCGGTGAAGTTCAGTCCTTTCACGCGGTCAGTGCCTTTGGCGAATTCAGCGGTCATCGGCGTATCCATCCCGATGATGCCAATTTTCACTCCCTGCCGTTCGACAATTTTATAGGCGGGTAAGTAAGGTTTACCGCTTTCCCAAAAAATGTTGCCTGCCAGCGCGGTGCCTTTGAACTGGTCAAGCGAGGTGTTGAGCACGTTCAGGCCGAAATCGAACTCGTGGTTGCCCATTACCCAAACGTCATAATTCAGGGCGTTGAAACCGAGGATCATCGGGCTGGTTTTGTCATTTTTGAAGGTTTCGACAAAGTTGCCCTGAATCGTGTCGCCCGCATCAACCAGAATGACATTCGGCTGCTGTGCGCGGACTTTATGCACCTGCGTGGCGATCTGGCTCAGGCTGCCCGCCATGTTGGCGGTATCGGTGGCGTAATCCCAGGGAACAAAGGTGCCGTGCAGGTCGGATGTCCCCAGAATCGTAATATTTATCGGTTCTTGAGTGGCCATAGCAGAAGTACTCAAACAAAGCAGAAGTGACAAAAGCGTTTTTTTCATTATGTCATCTTAGTGTCATAAAAGGGGATAGCGCGAAATTATGCGATTTGCTTCGCATTTGTGCTACAGACTTTGCAAATACAGCATAGGAAATGCGAAGCAGGCTAAGTTTTTAGCCGCTGATGCGTGTAACGGCGCAGCGGCGAGGTGTGTCAGGCGGGGAGGTAGAAATCGAAGCGGTGGCTTTTGGTTTCCAGCATGGACTGTGCCGGTACGCCGGCCAGCGGCGGTGCATAGTCTGGTCGTTTTACCACGACGCGTTTTTTCGCCAGCGCGCGTGCGGGCTCCAGCAACGCATCGGCGTCGTCATCCGCGCCGACCAGCGATTGAAACACGCGCATCTCTTTCTTCACCAGCGCGCTTTTTTGTTTGTGCGGAAACATCGGATCGAGATAAACCACATCCGGCGGCGGCGTGATGTCGCGTAGCGCGGTCATGCTCGATGCGTGCAGCAGCGTGAGCCGCGCTTGTAGCCACGGGCCAATTTCCGCATCCCGATAGCCACGCTGCAATCCGTCGTCCAGCAATGCCGCAACCACCGGATTGCGTTCCACCATGCGTACCCGACAGCCTAATGCTGCCAGCACAAAGGCATCACGCCCCAGCCCGGCCGTCGCATCCACGACATCCGGCAGGTAATCTTTTTTGATACCCACCGCTTTAGCGACCGCCTCGCCGCGTCCGCCGCCAAAGCGACGACGGTGCGCCATGGTTCCGGCGACGAAATCCACGAAGATAGCCCCGAGTTTCGGTTCATCCTGCTTGCGCAATTCCAGTCGTTCCGCGGTCAGCACCAGCGCCATTACCGCATCGGGATCGGAAACCAGCCCCCAGCGTGCGGCCAGAGAAGATAAGGCGCCACTATCGGCGCCTTCTTCTGCGATTAAGCAGATGCTCATCCTTTGATGCCGTAATGCGCGAGCATGGCGTCCAACTGCGGTTCGCGGCCACGGAAGCGTTTGAACAACTCCATTGGTTCTTCGGAACCGCCGCGGGTCAGGATGTTGTCCAGGAACGACTGGCCGGTTTCACGGTTGAAGATCCCTTCTTCCTCAAAGCGGGAATAGGCATCGGCTGCCAGCACGTCGGCCCACAGATAGCTGTAATAGCCTGCGGCATAGCCGCCCGCGAAGATATGGCTGAATGCGTGCGGGAAGCGGCCCCAGCTCGGGCTTGGCACCACGGCCACCTGTGCTTTGATTTCGGCCAGTGTTGGCAGAATCTGAGCGCCTTTCGCGGGGTCAAACTCGGCGTGCAGACGGAAATCGAACAGGCCGAATTCCAGCTGACGCAGAATGAACAGTGCGGCCTGATAGTTCTTCGCCGCCAGCATTTTATCCAGCAGTTCCTGCGGCAGCGGTTCGCCGGTTTCGTGATGGCCGGAGATAAAGGCCAGCGCTTCCGGTTCCCAGCACCAGTTTTCCATGAACTGGCTCGGCAGTTCGACTGCATCCCACGGTACGCCGTTAATGCCCGCCACACCGGCGGTATCGATCTGGGTCAGCATGTGGTGCAGGCCGTGGCCGAATTCGTGGAACAGCGTGGTGACTTCGTCGTGGGTAAACAGAGCTGGTTTGCCGTTGACCGGACGGTTGAAGTTACACACCAGATAGGCGACCGGTTTTTGCAGTTCGCCGTTGCCTTTACGCAGTTTACCCGCGCAGTCATCCATCCAGGCTCCGCCGCGTTTGTGCTCGCGAGCGTACAAATCGAGGTAGAAGCTGCCGCGCAGCTCACCGCTTTCATCGAACAGATCGAAGAAGCGAACATCCGGGTGCCAGATATCGACGTCTTTACGTTCTTTCGCGGTGATGCCGTAGATGCGTTTAACCACTTCAAACAGGCCGTTTACCGCACGGTTTTCCGGGAAGTATGGGCGAAGCTGCTCATCGCTGATGGAATACAGGTGCTGCTTTTGCTGCTCGCTGTAATAGGTGATATCCCAGGCCTGCAACTCCTCCACACCGTAGTGTTCTTTGGCGAAAGCGCGCAGCTGCGCGAGTTCTTCTTCCGCCTGTGGACGGGCGCGCTTCGCCAGATCGGTCAGGAAGTCGAGTACCTGCTGCGGGTTTTCCGCCATTTTGGTCGCCAGCGACTTGTGCGCATAGCTATCGAAGCCCAGCAGCTGTGCCAGCTCGTGACGCAGCGCCAACTCCTCCGCCATGATCTCGCTGTTGTCCCATTTACCCGCGTTCGGCCCCTGATCGGAGGCACGGGTACCAAAGGCGCGGTACATCTCTTCACGCAGCGCCTGATTGGTGCAGTAGGTCATTACCGGCAGGTAGCTTGGGATATCCAGCGTCAGCAGCCAGCCATCTTGTTCTTTGGCCTCAGCCTGCGCTTTGGCTGCCGCCAGTGCGCTTTCCGGCATGCCATCCAGTTCGGTGACGTCGGTAATCAGCTTGCTCCAGCCCATTGTGGCATCCAGCACGTTGTTGCTGTACTGCGAGCCAAGTTCGGACAGGCGGGCGGAAATTTCGCCGTAGCGTTTCTGTTTTTCCGGCGACAGGCCGATACCGGACAGTTCAAAATCGCGTAGCGCGTTATCAACGGATTTCTTCTGCGCTACGCTCAGCGCGGTGTAGTGCTCGCCGTCGCGCAGGCTGCGATAGGCCTGATAGAGACCAGCATGTTGGCCGACCCAGGTGCTGTGTTCAGACAGCAGCGGCAGACATTGCTCATAAGCACCGCGCAGCTCTGGGCTGTTCTTCACGGCGTTCAAATGGCTGATGGGGGAAAAAATGCGGCTAAGACGATCGTCGCTGTCCGCCAGCGGCTGACACAGATTATCCCATGTAAACGGCCCCGCTTGCGCCACCACACGTTCTACCGTCTCGCGGCATTCATCCAATGCGGATTTTACCGCTGGGACAATATCTTCCGTTTTGATGCTGGAGAACGGGGGCAGGGTAAATGAAGTCAGTAATGGATTCGTCATGGTGCCGTCCTGATAATTGTAGGTGATCTCGTTGCCGGTAAGTGGAATCTGTTGAATATAGGCCGGCAAGGCGGATATTGACTGCAGATTAATAACTAAGATGAGGTCAAGCGTCGTGAAAATCAATGGTGAAGGGAGGACCGTTCGTGACCAAAGGTGTGTTTTTGGGTAGCGGAAAAGCTTCGTTTATCATCTGAACACGATAGCTAACGTCACGTTGAAGAGGTTTTCCCGAAAATTTTTGCACTTTTCCTGCCCGATTTTGTTTTTCGCGTGACCTACCTGATGTGTCTTTTTTTTCAATATTTCAGGGGAATGACAATGGCGATAAACAATCATAAGGGTGGGTGCATCGCACATAAACCTACCTTGGCGGTAACGCGGGCGGTGCAGTTAGCACTGTCCGGCGTATTGATCTTGAGTGCCGGAACGGTCAGTTCGGCGCTGGCGGCGGAAACGACGACAGCTGTCGCGGCGCCGACAGTGACGTTTTCTATCCCCGCTGGGCCGCTAGGAACCACGTTGCAGGCCGTTGCCAGCCGCGCCAATGTCATTCTCACGTTTTCTCCCGATCAAACACAGAATAAAACCAGCGGGAGTGTGCAGGGAACCTACACCGTTCAGGAAGCCTTTGCCGCCGCGTTGGCGGGAACGGGGCTGAGTGCGGTACAGACGGCCACAGGCTATCGGCTGGAATCCATGCTTGCTGCTGAGGGAAGCGACGGCAGCCTGCTGATCCCGACGCTTTCGGTCGTTGGCGGTACGTCGGACAGCGCCGCCGCCGGACGTTCCGTGTTGCGTCAGGCCGACGTTGACCGCGTGCAGGCCGATAATATTGCCAGCCTGCTCGATAAACTTCCCGGCGTGTCGATGGCGGGTTCTCCCCGTCCGGGGGGCCAGAGCCTGAACATCTGGGGCATGGGCGATATGGAAGACGTCAAAGTCGTGCTGGACGGCGCGCCAAAAGGCTTTGAGAAATACCGCCAGGGCTCGGTGTTTATTGAACCTGAGCTGATTAAGCGTATCGATGTCGATAAAGGGCCACATGATATTCGCAGCGGCAACGGCGGCTTCGGTGGCACCATTCATGTTGATACCAAAGACGCCAGCGATCTGCTGCTGCCGGGAGAAAACTTCGGCGGGATGGTCAAATACAGCTATCACACTAACGATCGACAAAATATATACAGCGGCGCGCTGTATGGCCGAACGGAAGAAGGGATGGCTGACGGCCTGCTCTACATGAGCAAGCGCGATGGCGACAACATCGAACGTCCTGACGGTACACGCTTTGTTTACTCGACCAGCGACATGGCGTCCTACTTACTGAAGACCAACATCTATCTGACGGATGCTCAGACGCTGACGCTCTCCGCGATGCGTTCTGAATCTGACGGCTGGCAGCCGTTTGCCGCGAAGCGTGACGATATGGCGTCCCCCACACAAAGGGAAGTTGACCTCTACGGCTGGGAAGAGGCCTGGCGGCGTAAGCTGGTTTATCGCGATCAGGTAGATAAGAACTACTCGCTGAAATGGAATATCGCGCCAGCGGATCAGCCGTGGCTGAATCTGACGGCGTCATTTGCCACCTCAAAAACCGAACAGCATGACCGACGCCCTGATTCGGCTTCACAGAGTAGCTATCTGGGATCGCTGGGGAATGAAAGCTGGGTGAGCTATAAAGATCAGTTGGCGGAGGTCAGTAACGAAAGCCAGTTCACCACCGGCCCGCTCGATCATAAGCTGCTGGTGGGGATGCGCTGGCACCAGCATAAGCGCGATACGCTGATCTACTACCCATCCGGTAAGAATAACGCCGAGTATAACTACGGCTATTTCCAGCCTTACTATATGCCGGCTGGGGAACAGGAAACCCGTAGCCTGTATGTACAGGATGCGGTGACGCTGGGTAGCGTGACGATCACGCCGGGCGTTCGTTATGACCATGTTACCAATACAGGGAAACCTAACCTCGCGCCGCGTTATAACAGCAGCATCCCGGCTGCAGGGCATGACTACAGCAGCGTGACCTACACCGGCTGGTCGCCGCGCATTGGGGCGTTGTGGAAGGCGACGGACAATCTGTCGCTGTTTGCCGATGTCAGCCGCACCTGGCGCGCACCTGTTGTCGATGAACAGTATGAAGTGCAGTCTGCCGCATCCAGCGTGCCGGGAACCAGCCGTAATCTGCAGGTGGAAAGCATCAAAGCATTTCGTCTGGGGGCGATACTCGATTTCAACAACCTGATGCTGGAAGAGGACAGCCTGCAAATCCGCACCACGCTGTTCCGCAACCGCGGGAAAAACGAAATCTTCTACCGTCGCGGTATCTTGTGTGAGGCGCAGACCCAGAGCGGAACTTCATCATCTTGCGGACAGCCGCTCTCTAACTACCGTAATCTGCCAGGCTATACGATTGAAGGGGTCGAAATTGAATCCTTCTACGACAGCCGCTGGCTGTTTGGCAGCCTGTCTTTCTCCTCGATTCGCGGCGAGCGCGATGCGTCACCGCGTAACCCGTGGGGCAATAAAACCTGGATTGCTGAAATCCCACCGACGACCGCACACGCTACGTTGGGCACCAAAATACCGAGTCTGGACATGGCGGTAGGCTGGACGGGCGATTTTGTGCGCAAACAGGATCGTTCACCTGCTGATGGCGACCCGCTGGCTGATATCTGGGCGTTACCGAAGAGTAAGGGATATGTGCTGCATGGTCTGTTCGCCAGTTGGCAGCCACAGGCGATAAAAGGATTTGAAGCCCGTGTGACGGTTGATAACCTGCTGAATACCGATTATTACCCGTATCTGGGCGAATCGGTCTCCGGCGTGGGGCGTAACGTGAAAATCAGCGTGTTACAACGCTTCTGATCGCGGCGTTCGGGGCGGAGAGGATTCCGCCCCGTTAGTAGAGGATGTTGCAAGGGCGTAATGCAAATTCAGCAAATTTGAATAATTTTCGTTTAGGAACTTGACAGTCAGAGGGAAAAAACATAAATAAGAACGATTATCATTCTTATATTTAAATGGCGCTCTGGAGTAAAGTTCGATGGTGAGGAAAGCGACGGCCAGCGTTAATGACTTTGCTCAGCAGCTCTATTTCGATCACCATCGCTGGTTGTATAACTGGCTGCGCCATAAACTGGACTGCGCCCAGCATGCGGAAGATTTGGCACAGGACACGTTCCTTAGCGTGCTGATGAACCCGGAGTTGCTCACAATTCGCCAACCGCGCCCGTTTCTGGCCACTGTGGCTCGCCGTCTGGTCGCCAATCACTACCGCCGTAAAAAGATTGAAGATGCCTATCTGGACGTGTTGAGTTCACAGCCGGATGCCTGTATGCCCTCCCCGGAAACGCGTCTCCTTACCCTCGAAATTCTTGAACAGCTTGACGCTGCGCTGGACGGCCTGCCAGCGCCGGTCAGGGAAGCGTTTTTGCTGGCACATCTCCACGGCATGCGCTACAGCGATATTGCCGAACGTTTACGCGTTTCCAGCAGTTCGGTGAAACAGTATCTGCAACGCGCCAACCTTCAGTGTTTCTTTGCGCTGCCGCTATGAACGATCGCACTTTTTATCGTGACAGACAGGGTCAGCCGATTCAGCCGGACAGTGCGCATGAAGCGGTGGCGTGGCTGACGCAACTGATGTCCGACAGCGTGACGGAGCAGGATCGCCGCGAGTGGCAGCGTTGGCGGGAAGCCTCGTCGGATAACGAACAGGCATGGCAGCATATTGAATCCGTGTGTGCCAATCTTAGCCAGCTTAACGCACGGGCGGCACATCAGAGCCTGTCGACGCTGAACGGTATGCAGCGCCGCAGCGTTCTTAAAGCGCTGGCGATCCTCTGCCTGACCGGCGGCGCTGGCGTGGCCGGATCGCGCACCGATCTCTGGCAGTCGTTGACGGCAGATTACCAGACGCAGGTAGGCGAACAGCAGCATGCCGTTTTGGACGATGGCACCACGCTGCTGCTGAATACGCAGACGGCGCTGAATGTGGCCTACGGTGACGATCTACGCCATCTCACGCTGATTAGCGGTGAAGTCATGATCGAAACCGGCCAGGCGGAGAAGGCCGCGCTGTATCCGCGCCCTTTCATTGTGACGACGGCACAGGGAAAGATGCAGGCGCTGGGTACGCGCTTTAGCCTGCGAGTGCAGGACGAACACACGCGGGTGACGGTGTATGACGGCGCGGTGAAACTTCATCCGCAACAGAACGGTCAGGACGTACAAGTGGTAAAAAGCGGGCAGACCGCGACGTTCACCACGCAGCGCTGTGGTCAGATAGAGACGGCGAAGGCCGAGCCCGCGTGGGTGAAAGGACAGCTGCTGGCGGATAATCAGCGTCTGGTGGATTTTGTTGATGAACTGAGCCGCTATCGCAGCGGTGTGATTCGTTGCCAGCCGGAGGTTGAGAGTCTGCGGTTTTCCGGTGTCTTTCCGCTGTCGGATACCGATAATATCTTAGCTGCGCTGGTGGAGGCGCTTCCTGTGCAAGTGCGTTATTTCTCTCGCTACTGGGTTCAGATTGCTGCGCGATAAAATATCCTGTCAAAAACCAATAACATTACTATTTATGCTGTTTTCACTTTTTTTCTGCCCGATCCTCATGGCTAAGCGACCTACCATTATCAGTTGCTTTTTTATGCCTAACGATGTGATGAAGAACGCATGATGATCTTCCCGGAACCCCATTCATTGAGCATGTTTCCTCTGCCTCTATGGCGCGGGGCGGTATGCTAATGATTGCACAGACGCTGAAAGACAATACGATTCGACCCGCCACAACGGTTCGCTGGGGGAGCGGCTCGTTGCTGGCGCTGGCGCTACACGCGGGGCTGATCGTCTGGATTAGCTACCATGCGCTTGATTCCTCCATTGAAGCGCCGCCGCCCGCCATGATGTTAATGGTGGCGGATAGCGTGCAGTCGACTCCCAGCCCTCAGGATGCGCCTGTTGGCCCGCAACAGACGCTGTCCACGCCGCAGGAAGCGATGACTCAACCGGAAAAAATGACGCAGGATGCGCCGTCGCTCGCGCCTGCGCCGAAGCCGGTGATTACGGCGGCGCAAAAGGAAAAATCGCAGCCGCAGAAAAAAGTACAGAAAAAAATGGAAAAGCCGGTGCAGGAGACGACGCCGCAGGAACCGATTGCGCCGTCGGAAAAACCGCCAGCTCCCGTCACCAGCGCCCCGCTGCCGGGTAGCAGCCAGCAGGTTGCTGCACCGTATAACAGCGATGCTGCGCAAATGCGTAAAGGGGTTGCTGACTGGAGCAGCCAACTACTGGCGCACCTGAGCCGCTATAAACGGTATCCGGCACAGGCGGTTCGGCAGCAGTTGCAGGGCATCGCCCAGATTCGCGTGACGTTGGATCGGACGGGGAAGGTGCTGGCCGTCTCGTTAGCCAGCAGCAGCGGTGTGATGCCGCTGGATAAGGAGTCTGTTGCCTTGCCGCAGCGTGCTCAGCCGCTTCCGGCGCCACCAGCAGAGGTCATTGGGGATAATGCGCAGCTCGCCATCACGATCCCCATTAGCTTCGATTTACGGGAAGTGCGCCGCTAGTCGGCATCAGCTAGCTTGCCGTGTTGGCGTCATAGCCCGCATAAAAAAACCGAATCGCATAAGGGTTGCCTTGTTCAGTAAAGAATTCTGCGATTCTCTCCCGTTCCAGCCCGTAGCGGCGTGACAACAACCCTGCTTCGAAGGCGGCCTGCTGACGGTCGCCTTTGGTTTCCGCCAGATTGTGAGCATAGCCGCAGATATAGCCGCGCCGATAATCGTAGCAGTAAGGGTGGATGTCGTTGGTGGATTTTGGGCTGGCGGATCTCAGCCCGGCGAGGACACCCCGCTCAAAATGGTTTCCCATAATAATGCTCCGTGAATGATCGTTATATATTTAATGATATAACGCTTATTTATCACTCACCAGATCTGTTGAAAAATATTCCTGAATCCGTCATACGCGGTCATATACTATTGCCCTGCTTGCTGAACGGGCTGGTTGTCTGCGCCTGATGGGCACTCTGGGAATACGGAATAGTTAACAAGGAATAACAGCATGATGCACCCGCAAGACGCTTCTCCGGCGATTGGTATCGATCTGGGCACGACAAACAGCCTGATTAGCGTTTGGCAACATGGCGAGGCACGCCTGATACCGAATGCGCTAAATGATAACTTCACGCCCTCGGCCGTCAGCCTTGATGACGACGGCAGCATTCTGGTAGGTAAACCCGCGATTTCCCGTTTAACGACGCATCCACAGGTGTCGGCATCGCTGTTTAAGCGTTATATGGGGAGCAAGAAAACCTTCAGACTTGGGGACAAAACGTTCTCTCCTGCCGAACTGTCAGCCATGGTGCTGAAATCGCTCAAAGCCGATGCGGAAAGTTATCTCGGGCATCCCATCAAGGATGTCGTGATTTCCGTGCCAGCCTATTTCAGCGATGAACAGCGCAAGCAGACGCGTTTTGCGGCGGAACTGGCGGAGCTAAATGCGGTTCGCTTAATCAATGAGCCTACCGCCGCCTCTATGGCTTACGGCTTACACACACAGGAGCTGGGGCGTACGCTGGTCTTCGACTTAGGCGGCGGCACTTTCGACGTCAGCGTGCTGGAGTATGCGTTTCCGCTGATCGAGGTACACAGTTCGGCGGGTGACAACTATCTGGGTGGCGAAGATTTCACGCAGGCGATGGTAAAAAGCTGTCTGAAAGCGTGGAAGCTTGAGGATACGGTGATTCCAGCGACGGATCTGGCACGTCTTTACAGTCAGGCTGAAGCGCTGAAATGTCAGCCCGGTTTTCCTTCCCAATCGAATGAGCTGGTGTGGCACTGGCGCGAGGAAGACTGGCGTATTGTGTTGAATGATGAAGATATCGAAGCAGCGTGGCTGCCGTTGATGAACCGCATTCGAGCCCCGATAGAGCAGGCGCTGCATGATGCTCGCCTGAAACCAGAGCAGTTAGACCATGTGGTGCTGGTCGGCGGGGCATCAAAGATGTCGATTATCCAGAAGCTGGTGGTCAGGCTGTTTGGCAAATTACCTTACCAGCATCTGGATGCAGATACCGTTGTCGCCAAAGGTGCGGCGGTGCAGGCCGCTTGCCGGCTACGCGAGCAGGATATCGAAGAAGTGATCCTGACGGACGTTTGTCCGTATACCCTCGGGATTAAGACCGCCAACGATAAACAAAACGGCCTGTTTTCTCCCATACTGGAGCGCAATACGGTGGTGCCGACCTCAAGGGTTGAAACGTTTTCCACTGGGTCACCTGGGCAGGACAGTATCTGCATCGCGATTTATCAGGGAGAAAGCCCTTACGTCGATAACAACGTGTTTATCGATGAATTCACCATGCCGATAAAAGCGAAATCATATAAGCAATCTATTGAGGTACGTTTCAGTTATGACATCAATGGGCTGCTGGAAGTGGATGTTAACCTGCCGGACAGCGGCGATAACTTCACGAAAGTGATCGATCGCAGTCCGACGGGGCTAAGTGCCGAGCAGCAACAGAAAAGCCACCATAAGCTGCAAGCGCTGAAGATTCACCCCAGAGATAATCTGATGAACCGCAACCTGCTGGCGCGGCTGGAAAAAGCCTGGGCGCAGACGCGTCTGGAAGAGCGGGAGCAGATCGGCTTCTGGCTGCGGGATTTTGAACAGGTGCTGGCGGGGCAATATGCCCCCGCCATTGACGAAACGCGGCAGCGTATTGAGCAGTATCTGGATGAGGTCTATCGCTGATGTTTGGGCGGCGTGTAATGGCTACGCCGCCCAAATTATTTTCGTCAGGCCGATGTGGTGCCGGTGTCGGTCTTCTTGCCAGCCGGTGGCGGCCCGAATTGGTTCCAGCGGTTAATGCTCGGTGCCAATAAGGGGAGCAGCAGAAATATCGGGATGAGTAGGCTAAAGAAACTCATCCCCCACGGCTTACTGTAGCCGATGTCGTTATAGCGTCGGCGTGTGGCAACCAGCAGATTGAGCACGATGAGCACTATCAGCAGCCCTTCAATATACGGCGGCGGCGACCCTATCCAGTCACTCGCGCGATAGAGAAAATAGCTTCCCAACCCGCCCTGTATCAGAAAACCGAGACGGCCAATGCGGGCGTTTGTGCGCCAGAACTGCCACCAGTAGCTCTTTTTAGCCGGTGCGGCTTTGAACAGGCGTTCACGCCGATCGGCACATTGCAGCAGGACTTTTGCGACCAGCCGCAGCGTGACGTCTTCGTGCGGATAGGACACATGCTCGGCTAAGAAACCCTGATCGCTGTTATCGAACAGGAATGTGTCATCTTTTGCACAGCTCTGAATCAGCTTGCCGATGAGGGTGACCCGCTTGTCATCGGAGAACTGTTTTAGCTGTTTCTCCAACTCGTCCGACCCTTCGGTAAAGGCGGTGCGTATCGCTTCCTCCTGTTCCATTTCTACGGGGAGCGCGGCCAGCCGTTCAAGGTGCTGCGATGTCTGTTCTTCTTCCCCCATGAGTGCATAGAACGTGTGGAAAAAGATCTGGTAGATAATGGGCGATGTCGCCAACTCTGCCTGCCAGCGCGCATCGGCAAGATAAAAATGGCTCGCCGCAGACGCGCTGTACATCTCGCTGCTGTTGAGATACTCCTCAATAGAAACGGGGAAGTTCATCCAGCAGTGATAGTGCAGCGGGTCGCTGAGCACCAACTGCTTTTTCAGCGGTGTTACTGCATCGTCATGACGGCATTCCGCCTTGCGAAAGAGTCGAGAGAGTGAATGCGCTGGGTGGGTTAAGGCCAGTTCAGGCAGCACCGACTGGCGCGGTAACCCCAGACACGAGGTTGGATCGGTCATCATTAATGCGATCAAAATTGCCTGTCTCAGTTCCTCTCTGGCGCTGAGATCCTGCGGCTTTTCCACCCCTTGCGGTGCCAGAGACGCATCGCACTCGTAGCGTGCGGACAGTTCGACCAGACAATCATTGATCGGGTCGATTTCCTCCGTGTGTATGCCGCTGCTATACAGTTTGTTTAGCTGATTCAGCGACAGCGGACGCCATTGCCGCAGCCAGGTTTGCGCTTGCAGCCAGGCGAATGATTTCTGGTTGGTGAACACACTGGGCAACTCCGCTTCTGACGGCGAATACAGCCATTCCGTGAAAGCATGGATCGCGCCGGAGGTATTCAGCCAGGACAGGCGCTGTGCTGCCTGAAACTGTAATCCCTGTAAGATCAACGCATACAGTGGTTCGTCGGGCAACGGTTGCGCCAGAATGTCCTGCAACAGGCGCTCATTACCCACGGTTAACATGCTGGCGTGCCAATACAGGCGATCCTGAATGGCCTCCCCGCTGTGTAGCAGCAGGTGTCGGTAGATATCCCGTAGCTCCTGCTTGCCCAGCTTCCAGCGGGCGTAGCTTTCCGCCATCGGCGACAGCGGCAGTTTCAGCGCCTCTCCCCAGCGTATCAGCATCTGGGTGTTGTGCTGTGAAATGAAGAAGCGTTGGCGCGGATCGTCCAGCGCTAACCCCGTCAGATCCGGTGCTGGCGTGTAGTTGAACGACTGAATCAGTAAGGGAAGGGCATCCGGCTGGTGCTGTTTACACCAGTCGATCAGCCATTGCTCCGCCTGTGCATGGTGAGTGTGCTGATAAAGTGTCAGCCACAGCGTGAAGGCGCGTTCGTCTTCTCCGCTCAGGGCACAGAGGCTGGCACTGAGCGCAAGCCATTCCGCGTCGTTCGGTGTTGTGTCCAACTGCTGCAGACAGTAATCGCGCAGTATGGCGTTAGGGACACCGGCATGGCTGTGCCAGCGCGCCAGTTTTTGCATCAGCGCCGGGCTGTCAGGCCAATAAATCGCGGTCGGATTACGCAGCAGCGTGCCCAACATAAATGCCGGACGGTTCCAGTACGTTCCGTTAGCCTGCTGGAAATAGAAGATGGTTTCCAACTGTGCGGGCCGGTTCAGGTGTGAGAGCAGGGAGAAATCGAACAGATCTTCATAGTCGAGCGAGTCGAGGAAGTGACGGACATCTTCCACCCCGTCGCCAGACAGTTCACCCTGCCGCTGCTGCCAGCGCAGGCGTTCGGCCAGTGTGCGAACACAGCGGATGGAGATGCAAGGTTCGCTCATCAGGCGCTGGAGCAGCGGCCAGCGAATGCGATCGATCACATCGAAAGTGTGTTGGTTCAGTCGCTGAATGTAACGTTCCCAGTACAGCGGAACGACGCGTTCGGCCGGATTGCCTAGCAGCTGATCAAACGCGTTAACCAGCGCTTCTGCCTGGGGATCGGCGTGTTCGGCAGAGGCATTCTCGGTTGTCTGGGGAGTGTCGCACGATTCTGTTGCGGTCTGTTCTTCATCACCTAACGACACAGGATTTTTCGCCAGTTTGCAGGCGGTATCGTACGCCTCGCGCAACTGCTTAAAGCCCTCGGGGTCGGTTTCCGGGTGAAACTGCGGTATTTTTTGACGATAGGCCTGACGGATAACATCCAGATCCTGAGTCGGCTCAATGCCTAATCGCTGCCAGCACAGTGTGTCCATTATATTTCCGCTTCTGGTAAGGACTCGGGCTTATCCATTTCTATCGGATCAACATCCCAGTCGAGGTCATGAATCGGGCAGTCTGGGTGAGTGTAGAGCGTGCCGATCTGGTCAATGTAGTCAGGATTCTGGCTAGCGTTGCTGAAAATGTAGCGCTGGCATTCCGGGTCTTCCTCATCCGAAGAAAGCCAGTAGGTGCGGCCGATCAAGAATGCGGCGTAATAATTTTCCCAACTGCGGTAATAGTAACGCGCCCTGTCGGCCAGACGGGTGTGAATCCACAGGTTCTCTTTTTCACTAATCCAGCCGTTGAGTAACCCGACGCGGCTCAGGAAACTCATGCGCCCCAGATCCCAGGCGCGTATTCCACCTTCGCCGCATAGCGCGGCCGTTTCGGTCACCAGCATGAGCGCACCTTGTGCTTCTTCAGATTGATTGGCGCAATGCTGTTGCCATTCGGATGCCGTCAGGTGGTGCCAAAGGTGGTAGTAATACGCCAGACGCTCGGCATGGCCGCCGTCTGTCATATCGTTAATCATTGAGATCAGCCCCTCGCGGGAAGTGATACCCCAGCTGTTGCTCAGACTGATGGTTTCACCGGGCTCATAAAAGGTCGGGTCGAAGAAGCGGGCGCCGTACTTGATATTGAGGGCGACCATTGGGGCGGAAAGCGCCATCAGCCAGCGCTGATATTCAGGTTCCATCAGAATAATGTCCAATTCCATCATGGTTAGCCTGCGATCGTACTTTATGTACCTGAATATCGGTAGCTTTCAATCGAACGAAAAATGGCCATGTTTCACAATTTACTGATTTCATACGATAAAAATGGCGAGTTTGCGGAGCGGTTCGCAGGGGGAGGTGTTGTTTCGGTATTGAGGGGATATTTTCCGCTTCAGACGGTTATACTCGTCATACTTCAAGTTGCATGTACGTTGGCTGCGTTCACTCACCCGAATCACTTACTTAAGTAAGCTCATCGGGATTCCTTCTCTTGCCGCCTGCCTGAAACTTGAATTATTTAGAGTATATACTGTCAGCTAATCGACGTTATTTATAAAAACTTCACCGGAAAGCAAGTATGTTAAGTTACCGCCACAGTTTCCATGCCGGCAATCACGCCGACGTGCTGAAGCACACCGTTCAGAGCCTGATCATCACTGCCCTGAAAGAGAAAGAAAAACCTTTCCTGTATCTGGATACCCACGCGGGTGCCGGCCGCTACCAGCTCAGCGGCGAACACGCCGAGCGCACGGGCGAGTATCTGGATGGCATCGCGAAAATCTGGCAACGTGACGACATTCCGGCTGAACTCGAACCTTACATGCAGGCCGTACACACCTATAACCACAACGGCCAACTGCGCTATTACCCCGGTTCCCCGCTGATTGCGCGCCAATTGCTGCGTGAGCAGGACAAGCTTCACCTGACCGAGCTGCACCCCAGCGATTTCCCGCTGCTGCGCAATGAGTTCCAGAAAGATTCGCGTACCAAAGTGCTGCGCGACGATGGCTACCAGCAGTTGAAATCACAGTTGCCGCCGCTTTCTCGTCGCGGTTTCGTACTGATCGATCCACCGTATGAGTTGAAAACGGACTATCAAGCTGTGGTGAAAGGTATTCAGGAAGGGCATAAGCGTTTTGCCACTGGCGTCTTTGCGCTGTGGTATCCGGTGGTGCTGCGTCAGAATATCAAACGTATGCTGAAAGAGCTGGAAGCCACGGGCATTCGCAACATTCTGCAAATTGAGCTGGCGGTGCTGCCGGATAGCGATCGCTACGGTATGACGGCGTCGGGCATGATTGTGATTAACCCGCCGTGGAAGCTGGCATCGCAGATGAAAAGCGTGCTGCCGTGGCTGCATAGCGTGCTGGTACCGGAAGGCACCGGACATACGCTGGTGGAGCAAATCGTACCGGAGTAATGCACACGGTTGTGGTGGGGGACGCGGTCGGTTTTTCCTATCGCAACCATAGGCATAACCTTTATTCGGCATAGGGCTCTGGCGTTACACTCTAGGCAAATTTTATTCACTTAAGCATGGATACACTGATGACCAAACACTATGACTATCTTGCTATTGGCGGCGGCAGCGGCGGTATCGCATCTATCAACCGCGCGGCGATGTATGGACAAAAATGTGCGTTGATCGAAGCGAAATATCTGGGCGGCACCTGCGTCAATGTCGGCTGCGTGCCGAAGAAAGTGATGTGGCATGCGGCGCAGATTGCCGAAGCGATCCATCAGTATGGGCCGGATTACGGGTTCGATACCACGGTGAACCAGTTCAACTGGGGCACGTTGGTCAAGAACCGTAGCGCCTACATCGATCGCATCCACCAGTCGTATGATAACGTGCTGGGCAAGAATAAGGTCGATGTCATCCACGGTTTTGCCCGCTTTGTCGATGCGCACACGGTGGAAGTGAACGGCGAAAAAATTACGGCTGACCATATCCTGATCGCAACGGGTGGTCGTCCGGTTCATCCTGATATTCCCGGTGCGGAGTACGGTATTGATTCCGACGGCTTCTTTGAGTTGGATGCGTTGCCGAAGCGTACCGCGATTGTCGGTGCAGGCTATATCGCGGTGGAAATTGCAGGCGTGCTGAACGGACTGGGTTCTGAAACCCACCTGTTTGTACGCAAACACGCGCCGCTGCGCAGCTTTGATCCGTTGATTGTCGACACGCTTGTGGAAGTGATGAACACCGAAGGGCCGACGTTGCATACCGAGTCGATCCCGAAAGCGATTGTGAAGAATACGGATGGTAGCCTGACGCTGGAGCTGGAAAACGGTCAGTCACAAACCGTCGATTGCCTGATTTGGGCGATTGGTCGTGAACCAGCGACGGATAACCTGAACCTGAGCGTCATCGGCGTAGAGCTGAACGACAAAGGCTACATCAACGTCGATAAGTTCCAGAACACCAATGTCCCTGGTATTTACGCTGTTGGCGATAACACTGGTGCCGTCGAGCTTACGCCGGTTGCCGTCGCGGCGGGGCGTCGTTTGTCCGAACGTTTGTTTAATAACAAACCGGACGAGCATCTGGACTACAGCAATATCCCGACCGTCGTCTTCAGCCATCCGCCGATTGGCACCGTTGGGCTGACCGAACCGCAGGCGCGTGAGCAGTACGGTGACGATCAGGTGAAAGTGTATAAATCTGCCTTTACTGCGATGTACACCGCCGTCACACAGCACCGTCAGCCGTGCCGCATGAAGCTGGTCTGCGTGGGCAAAGAAGAAAAAATCGTCGGCATCCACGGCATCGGTTTTGGTATGGACGAGATGCTGCAAGGCTTCGCGGTTGCCGTCAAAATGGGCGCGACTAAAAAAGACTTCGACAACACCGTCGCCATCCATCCGACTGCGTCGGAAGAGTTTGTGACAATGCGGTAATGGTGTAGGGAAGGAAAGCGAGCCTGACGGCTTTTCTGGAAAGTGGAAACATGCTGGCTGAATAGTGAACTATTTTGCCGGCATTTTTTATTCTCAGGTTAATGCGGTTATCTCATTCGCTCACTCGCCAGATGATAAACACCGCTGCGTTCACGTTTACCTACCGCCACCACGGCAATAATCAAGATGTCGTCAATGACTTCATAAACCAAACGAAAGCCTGATGCTCGGAGCTTTATTTTGTAGCAGTCCTTCATCCCCCGTAACTTTGCCGAAGGAATATGAGGATTTTCGCAGCATTTTTTTAGTTTTTTGGCAAATTGCTGTTGGATGGTTTTATCGAGCTTGAGCCATTCTTTCAGCGCATCTTCCCTGAATTTGACGCTATAGCTCATAGGAAACTATCCAAATCCACGTCAACCAGCGGCTGGTTTTTGCGTTCACCGATTAGCTTAACCAGTTCCTGGTCGTCCAGCGCATCCAGCATTTTTTCGTAAAGATCCGCAGGAATGCAATAAAACGCAGGCTGGTTGCGGTTCAAAATAGCGACAGGTAGACCGTCGCCAGCATTGACCGTCGCCATCGGGTTCTTTTTCAATTCACTGACGCTGGCACTGGTATCACTCAATATAATATTCGGCATGGTAGACCCTTTATGACCGATTAACAGGTCTTTAAATTAATCAATCAAAGACCTGTTAACAAGTCTTTTGATAATTTTTTATGCTCGCACAGCATGGCCTCCTGCCTACGCAAGGGAGAAAATGCTGCTTTTATCACGCCATTCACCTGAATAGTGATAATGATTATCGTTAGTATTTTGTTTATGGTAAGTTGCGGTAATGGGGTTTATCCCGCTGACCGAATTTCCCTTACAAAACATATGGCTTTCTCACTATGTCTTTAGCTAACCGCACAACGTCTTCAGCCTATCGATTGTTCAACTTACGCCTCGAGAGTAAGACGTTGCTCTCGCCTTCATTAGCTCGCTGTGTGTTCACCGGCCCGGAAGTGCGCCAGATGAAACTGGATGCGCCGGATCAGCGCATCAAGCTGCTGTTCGCCAGTGAAAGCGGGGAACTGACGCCGATGGCCGTGAGCGACACCTGGTATCAGGACTATCTGGCGCTGCCGCGTGAGCGTCGCCCGATTTTGCGTACCTATACGCTGCGTTCCGTCTCACAGGAATCACAGCAGGCGGCGATCGATTTTGTGCTGCACGGCGATGCCGGGCCTGCCTCAAGCTGGGCGAATCACGCTAAGCCGGGCGATACGCTACAGATTGTCGCGCCTAATGCGGAAGCTGATGGCGACAGCGGCGGCTATGAATGGGCACCGCACGATGGCGTTGAGCAGGTACTGCTGATTGCGGATGAAACGGCGCTACCAGCGGCGATGGGGATTCTTGAACAATTGGCGAGTCAGTCTTCTCCACCGTCGGTGCAGGCTTTTTTTGAAGTGCCGAAAGCGGCTGACTGCGTAACGTCGGGCGATTTCCCGTTTGCGCAGATTCACTGGCTGCCGCGTGAGGAAACCGGCAGTACAGTATGGGGTGAACGCCTGCTGGCAGCGGTGCAACAGGACGTGAAAATCCCCGCCAGCGCCTGTACCAACCACGATGAAATCGCGCAGGAGACGCCGGAAGACGAGCTGCTGTGGGAAAGAGCAACAGCGCATCGCCCGTTTTACGCTTGGGTGGCGGGAGAGTCTTCTGCTATCAAACGGCTGCGTCGCTATCTGCTCGACGAGCGCCACCTTGATAAAGAGACGATCAACTTTATGGCGTACTGGTCGCATCGTTAAGAGACAACGGCAGGAGGGAGATTCCCTCCTGTGTTTATTTCCCCATCATCTCCGCCAGTTGCTTTTCATCTGGTAGCCCGACGACCTGCTGTAGTTCACTCTTATCATTCAGGTAATAGATAGCGGGCGTGACGTTTGCGCCTAGTTCATCCATCAACCGCTGATTGTGCTGAATGTTATTCCAGGTGTCGCGTGATGAGGATTCGGGGAATGGAGGCAGCGTTTTACCATTCGATAGTTCATACTCATGCCAAGCTTTGGCTGGATCGCTGGCGGCAAGAATGGCTGCGGCATAACGTCCGCTTTCCGGTTTGATGACGCCGACCAGCAGCGTTTGCAACTGCACTTTTCCTGCTTTCACCCACGGCTGTGCCTGCTGCCAGAACTGTTTGCAGTACGGGCAAAATGGGTCGGCAAAGACGATGATTTTACGCGGTGCATCCTTTGAGCCTTCGGTGATAAACGGCGCCTGCTGTAATTTCTGCCACATCTCCCGACCGGCAGGCACATACACTTCCTGCTGAATGAGCGCTTCGCTCAGGTTGTTGCCGTGTTCGTCGTACATATAGCCCGAAATAGCATGCTTACCATCCGGCGTTAAGTAGATGGTCACCCCCACGCCCTGATAGCTGCCCAACCAACCTTGCACGCCGCCGGGTGCGGTGAACGGTTTGATGATCGTAATGCCCTGTTTTTCGATACTCTTCACCGCGTCCGGCAGGGCATCCTGCGCCAGTGACGATGCGGAAAGCGTCAATAAGGAGAGCGTGAGGAAGACGCGTTTTATCATGGTATTGCACCTGTATCGTGAATCATTGCCTGCCGGATAGCGTAGCGGAAGGTAACCGACTGAGGGAGCTTATTTACGCTTCTTGAACCAGGACCAGATTGATTTTCCTGATGTTGCTGGGGGGCTTGCTGGCGATGGCGCATCGTCAAAAATGGCGGCCAATGCATCGAGGAAATGGTATTTCTCTGGACGCAGCGTGTTGAAACTCCGGCCTCCGTCATCCTCAAGACGAATATTGACGTTGCCAGCGTTGAGTTCCCCCATCATCCACTGGAGAAAGGCATTGAGGCTGG
This sequence comes from Pectobacterium aroidearum, assembly GCF_015689195.1. GTDB lineage: Bacteria > Pseudomonadota > Gammaproteobacteria > Enterobacterales > Enterobacteriaceae > Pectobacterium > Pectobacterium aroidearum. The sequence goes on along the minus strand of NZ_CP065044.1, from coordinate 4,853,059 downwards.
GGGCGATGGCTATTTTTCTTTCTTCGTCGCGTCCACAGTTGATTACCTGTCCACGCGTACCTTGTACATCGGGATCCAGATCGACCGCCAGATAGTTGCCGCCCCAGTCATAGGCGAAGGGAATCCACAGTGGATTGGCATAGACGGGCTTCACGTAGTGAGGAGGCGTAGATGACATACCGTAATTCAAGCTGGTGAGATCGTCATCGCTTGATGTATTCACAATTTCTCGCCATCCATCGACTTCTTGCATGACACTAGCCAGCGGTAAAAAGCTCATGCCATACCACAGGCCGGTATTTTGTTCCATACGCTGCCCGTTGTGCCAGCGGTACAGCGCGAGAAAGTCATCCGGCACTGCCACGCCGATGTGTTGTATAAACGCGTCGAGCTCGTTTTGCGTTGCGCCGGGGTTTAGGTCTTCTACTACTTCAGGTAACTGATTGATTAACCAGCTTTCTAGATCATCGAGTCTGTGCATCTCATTTTTCGCTGTCGTGGGGTGATGTTGAGTTGCATGGCCTGACTGAAGAGATGGATATAACCATGCCCTATCGTCTATGAGGTAGAGATTACTATAAGATAGCGCGTCCGCTCACTTGCCTCATTCTCGATAAGGATGAGGCGTTTTGTGGTTTTCCCTGCTGGAGTGATGAATTACCGTGACGTTGACCGAATCGCTGATTGCTTTTACGTTTGCCGCGACGATATTAACCCTGACGCCGGGTTTGGACACGGCCTTGATTTTACGCACCGCGACCGTTGAAGGCAGTAAAAAAGCCTTCCATGCCGCGTTTGGTATTCAAGTCGGCTGCCTGATTTGGGGCGCGATGGTGGCGTTTGGTCTGGGAACGCTGATTGCGGCGTCGGAGCTGGCCTATAACATCCTGAAATGGTGCGGTGCGGCATACCTCTGCTGGCTGGGTTTGCAAATGCTCCTGAAGCCCAGAACCGAGCTGGTGATGGCGACGTCACAAGACGCACCGAAGCATCAGAACTGGTTTCTCCGTGGCATGTTGGGTAACGTACTCAATCCGAAAATCGGCGTGTTCTATGTTTCATTCCTGCCGCAATTTATCCCTGCCGGCCATTCGGTCGTGTTGTGGACTTACCTGCTCGTTCTTATTCATGTCGTTATCGGCACGCTGTGGTCGTCTACGCTGATTGCGGCTACGCGCCCGCTGTCGCGTTTTCTACGGCGCGGCGCGGTCGTGAAATGGATGGACCGAACGACGGGCGTTCTCTTTCTGGCATTCGCCGCGCGTCTGGCTTTGTCCCGGCGATAGGGCGGCCTGTTTACTAGCATAATAAAACAGACCGCCTGAGGATTAATGCTCTGGCCAGAAGGGTTCGCCTAGCGTCAGCATCAGTCGGTTGGCCCATGAGAAGAAGGCGGCTGACTGCACCACATCGACGATCTCCAGCGTATCTAACCCCTGCTCTTGCAGTTGCTTCAGATCGTTTGCGTTGACCTGCGCGGGCGTGGCGGAAAGGCGAGCCGAGAAATCGATGATTGCCTGCCAGCGTGGGCTTTGACCGATACTCAAATCACCGCCGGGAACGACATCCAGCAGCCGCTGCACATCGCTGTCCTGTTTGGAAAGCTGGCTGGCTTTACGCGCGTGTACAGAGGCGCAGTAGATGCAGCCGTTGACCTTGCTGGTGACGGCGGCGATCAGTTCGCGTTCTTTGCGCGGCAGGCCACCAGCGGTATAGAAAATCCCTTTATCCGTCAGCGTGCGCTGTTCCAGCACCGGAAGATTGCGGCTTAGCAGACGGAAATAGTCGGAATCGGTGTGGCCGAAGCGCGCCAGAATCGCCTGCTCATCGGCATTGAATTCGGCCAGCGGTTTGGGGGCGATCCACGGTTCCCAACCCAGTTCTGCCTGAGTAAACGCCTGCGGCGCGGATTTTCCGCTGTGCGTCTGCGGCTGGGTATGCCACTGACCCGCAACAGCAGCCTGTGAATGCGGCTGGCCGACGCGGTGGCTGGCAATCAGGCGATAGCCACGCAGTAGCCGACTTTGAAAATTCACAAACGCGATGAGCTGCGACAGCGTCACGATATCGTCTACCGACCAGCCCGCATGCTCCAGCGCGCTGACGTGGGACGCCGAGGCGTGTACGGGGGTTTTCGTCAGGCGTTCGGCATGATCTAGCGCCAGCTGTAGCGCGGGTGTCAACGCGGGTTCCGGGAAGTCCGACAGCCGCTCGGCATAAAAACGCTGCAATTGCTCATCCTGCTGCCAGCCGCTGATCTTGGTCGCGAACCAGAAGCGCAGCGATAGCGGCAACGTCGCGTCGTCTACGGCGTTGGCGTTAAACAGCGCCTCGTAGCTGCCCTGAGTGTGGCGTGTCGCCGCATCACGGGTTTTTCTGGCTGCCGCGAGGGCGGAGTCCGGGCTAATTTCGGCCAGCGTATCCAGGATGTCCTGAGTGTGTAACGTGTTAGCGTGCGTCATGCAATCTCCTGCCCGATCGGGCTTTTCTGTTTGACGGCGGGTCTCCAGCCCAACGCGGGAGCCACCTGAGTGGCAATCAGTTCAAGCGAGCGCAGAATTAGCGCATGCGGCGGATCGATGGAGTGCACCTGGAATGTCACATCGGTCGCACGCTCCAGCGAGCTGTCTGCCCGAAGTGACGCGATGACATCCTGCGCGGTGCCGACATGGCTATCAAAGGAGGCGATCAGCGCTTCTATCGAGTCGTGAGAGATCGCACGGAACGTGCCGGAACGGGCGGCGGAACGAGTAAGCCCTTTCTCTGCCAGACTCAGCGCTAATTGACGATCGTCAGCCACAAAAACGCTGCGTGAGCTGAGAATGCGCGGTATGACGCCCGTAGGCAGTGCGGCCAGGTAGGCGTCGATCATCGGGTTTTGCAGGTCAGCCAGCGTGGCGTCCGGGAAATGGTCTGGGCGCGGCTGGGTACGAGAGAGCATCAGGCCATCACCTGCTTTACCGGCTCGCTCCGCGCCTTCGATAGAAAACGTGGCCTGCCAGACGCGCTTATCCAAATGTGGGGCGGCAGGGTAAAGCTGATTACCGTCTTCGCTCAAGGCTTCTCCTCGCCACGCGGCGCGCAGTTTCTCCAGATAGCGCCCGAGGATCTGCCCGCGTTGCGCGCTGTCATGGCCAAACGCGGCAAATGAGGACGGTGTACCGCCGGAACCTACGCCGATTTCCAGTCTGCCGTTGCTGAGTAAATCAAGCACGGCGGTATCTTCCGCCACGCGCAGCGGCTCTTCCATTGGCAGCGTAATAACGCCAGTACCGAGTTGGATGCGCTGAGTGCGCGCGGCGACCAGCGCCAGAAACACCAGCGGTGAAGGTAGCCCGCCTTCATCAGCGTGAAAGTGGTGCTGCGCGACCCAGGCGCTGTCGAATCCGAGTTGTTCGGCTTTGACGATCTGTTCCGTCGCCAGCCGATAGCGCTGCTGGGCGGAGGTGTCATCCAGCAGCCGCGTGAAAAATCCCAGACGTTTCGTTGTCATTCTACTGTCCTTGGTTTAGTGCCACTTTGGTTTCAGAGTGATGCGGGCGGGCAAAAGCCGGGTGTTGCTGCCCGGGAATGGCCTCGATGAGTTCACGGGTGTAGCGATGTTCGGGATGGGCGAAGATCTGCTCTACCGGGCCGGATTCAAGCTGCTTGCCGTGGTACAGCACGGAAACGGTGTCGGCGATCTGGCGTACGACCGCCAAATCGTGCGAAATGAACAGGTATGTCAGCCCAAGTGATTCCTGTAATTCAGCCAGCAAACGTAGAATCTGCGCCTGCACGGTGACATCCAGCGCTGAGACAGCCTCGTCCAGCACCAGTACCTGCGGTTCCAGCACCAGCGCCCGGGCGATGGCGACACGTTGTCGCTGGCCGCCGGACAGCTCACGCGGCTTGCGTGACAGCAACGCGGCGGGCAGGGCGACGCGCTCGAACATCTCATGAATTTTTCGCTCCCGCTGCGCGGCGGTATGGCGATTAAAATTGCGCAGCGGTTCCTCGACGATGTCGTATAACCGCTGTGAGGGATCGAGTGAACCAAAGGGATTTTGGTAGACCAACTGAATTTTCTGCCGGAACTGCCGTAGCGCTTCGCCTTTCAGGTGAGTGATATCGGTGCCGTCGATCAGAATGCGCCCGGCGCTGGGGTGATGAAACCCGAGCAGGCTACGCGCTGTGGTGGTTTTACCCGAGCCGGATTCGCCGACAATGGCGTGCGTTGTGCCGCGTGCCACGCTGAAAGAGACGTCATCCACGGCCCGAAAATGTTCCCCTTTACGGCCCGATAAGGGGAAGGTCTGTACCAGATTTTCGACCGAGACAATGATGTCGGATGCATGGTTGCGCGGTGGACGCGGCGTTGGGTTAAGCGACGGCACGTTCGCCAGCAGTGTGCGGGCATAGTGGCTTGAGGGCGCGCTTAGCACCTCAAGCGTTGGCCCCTGTTCCTGAATGTAGCCATTCTGGAAGACCAGCAGCCGATCGGCACGCTCGGCCGCGACCCCCAGGTCGTGCGTAACGAACAGCACCGCCGTCCCATTTTCGCGTCGCAGTTCATCAAGCAGATCGAGAATACGTTTCTGCACGGTGACATCCAGCGCGCTGGTGGGCTCATCAGCAATAATCAGCGCAGGTTTTAGCGCAATGGCAATCGCGATCAGGACGCGCTGTTTCATGCCGCCGGACAGCTCGTGCGGATACTGTTTCGCTCGCAGCTCCGGCTGGTTTAGCCCCACGCGTTCCAGCAGCGCCAGCGTTTTCTGGCGGATAGTCTGGCGATCTTCCCGCTGATGAATACGCAGAATTTCGTCCACTTGCTCGCCGATGGTCTGCACCGGATTCAGGGAACTGGTGGGATCCTGCGGGATCAGGCTGATCTGCGCACCGCGCACGCTGTCCAACCGCTTCTGCGACCAGTCGCTGATATCCACGCCGTTGAGCCGAATGGCACCGCGTGTTAACCGTCCGTTCTCGGCCAGCAAACCGATAACCGCCTGTGCGGTGGTGGTTTTCCCTGAACCGGATTCCCCCACCAGTGCGACGACTTCACCTGGCTGAATATGAAAAGAGACGCCTTCCACGACGGTCTGCTCGCGATCGTCACTGCGGTAGGCAATCGTGACGTTTTCCAGAGCCAGTACGGGCACCGCCGCGCTGGTTTGTAAGCTGGCTGACAGGCTCATCGTTCCGTCCTTCTGATCGATTGGCTGATGCGGTTGGCGGACAACACAACGAGTACGACAACCAGACCGGGGAAGGTGGTTAACCACCACGCGGTGGCAATGTAGTTGCGGCCTTCGGCGATCAGCAGTCCCCATTCCGGCGTGGGCGGTGGTGCGCCGTAGCCGAGGAAGCTCAGCGTGGAGATGGCCAGAATCGCACTGCCGAATTGCAGCGCGGCAAAGGCGAAAACGGTGGTCAGTGAGTTCGGCAGGATGTGCCGCCATAACACGCTGAAAAAGGTGCCGCCGCTGCCATAGGCGGCTTCGACGTAGTCGCTGTGGCGCACGCGCAACACTTCTGAACGTACCAGCCGTGTGAAGCTGGCGACGGAGGTGACGCCCACGGCAATCGCGGCATTAACCGTGCCGAAACCCAACAGAATGATGACGCTCAGCGCCAGCAGCAGGCCGGGAATAGCCAGTAACACATCAATGCTGCGCATCACGACGCTATCCAGCCAGCCGCCCACCGCGCCCGCCAAGAGACCGAACAGGCTACCGAGCACCAGACCCAGTCCGACGGCGATAACGGCCCCGGAAAGCGAGTGCACGGCGCCATAAACGATGCGCGCGTAGAGATCACGTCCCAGTTGGTCGGTGCCGAGCCAGTAGTCGGCGTCGGGTGCCAGCCGCTGTGCGCCCGCGATGCCCTCTGTCGGGCTATAGCCAGTAAACCAGCCGGGGAACAGCGCCCAAAGCGCGACGGTCAGCATCACCAGCCAGGCCAGCAATAGCCCCGGTTGGAAGGCGTAGCGACGCAGTAGAGGCCGCTTGCGCAGAAGAGGAAAGGTGATTTTTTCCAGCTGTACGGTAGTCATAGCGTGGCTCCTGGCGTTTTTTTCAGGCGCGGATCGAGAAGGGGATAGAGCAGGTCGACGGCCAGATTGACGACAACAAAGGCGGCAGCGGAAATCAGTACGATGGCCTGCAATACGCTGCTGTCCTGATAGTTCACAGCTTCCTGCGTCAACTGACCGAGTCCGTTACGGCCAAACACGGTTTCGGTAATCAGCGCTCCCGCAATCAGTTCGCCCAACAGCAGGCCAGCGATGGTCAGCGTGGGCAGCATCGCGTTGCGGGCGATATGTCGCCACAGCACGCCGCTGCGGCTGGCTCCTTTGGCGCGGGCGACGGCAACAAACGGCTGGGTTTGTACTTGATCGATGCTGCGCATCAGCACCTGAGCCAGCGGGGCGGAGATCGGTAGCGCCAGTGTGAGAACCGGTAAAATCAGCCCTTCCCATTCGCCTGGGTTAATCACCGGGATCAGCCCCAGACGGAAAGAGAAAATCTGAATCAGTACGATACCGAGCCAAAAGGTCGGGACGGAAATAAACAGCGACGGCAACGATTGCAGCGTGCTTCGCAGCCACTGAAATGGTGTCAGCGTCGATAAGAACGCCAGAGCAAACGCCAGCAGGCCAGCAGCGATGAAGCCCAGCACCGCGAGCAGCAGCGTGGGCGGCAGATTCGCGGCAATCAATTCGGTGACTGGCACGCCCGCCTGAAGAGAGAGGCCGAGATCGCCACGCAGTATCTGGGCTATCGCATGAAAATATTGCGTGAGTACCGGCGTATCGGCACCGTAAGACAAACGCAACTGTGCGATCTGCTCGGCACTCAGGCCGAGCTCCGGGTTTTGGAACTTGATCAGTACAGCATCACCCGGCATCGCCTGAAGCAGGATAAAAGACAGGGTAAATGCCGCCCACAAGACGAGCAGTGCCTGACCGATGCGCAGTGCCAGATATCGGTTCATGATGATCGCTTCCCTCTTTCTTTCGCGTTACTTATCCAGCCAGGCGTTGTAGAAACTCGGGCGACCGACGGCTTCAAACGAGATGCCTTTTGTCGTGGGCGCGCCGGCAAACACCTGCGGTTCTTCAAAAATGGGAATGACGTAGGCCTGATCGATCAGGTAGTTCTGTACCTCCCCGACCAGCGCCAGCCGCTTGCTGCGGTCGGTTTCAGCGGCGATGCCATCCAGCAGCGTATTCAGATGCGGATCAACAAAGTCCTTCACCTTGTCGCTGGAGCCACCTTTTTGCAGCAGGACGTTACGTACCGTCGGGTAATATTGGCTTTTCATCACATCCGGGTCGGCGCGGCCTACCATCGCTGGTGCAACGCCGGTTTTCAGCGGATCGAGGCTATCGACGGTTTTACTGCCCGCATCGCCCGCCAACACGTTCAGCTTCACGCCGACTTTTGCCCACTGCTGGGAAACCAACTGTAAGGTTTCTTTGTTCTGCGGCTGCGGCAGCGATTCATAAGCGGTCAGTTCCAGTGTTTTGCCGTCTTTTTGCCGCAATCCCTGCGAACCGGTTTTCCACCCCGCTTCATCTAACAGTTTGTTAGCCTGCGCGGGATCGAAGGTGAGCTTGCTAGAGAGATCGACATAGCCTGCAGCGGTTTTGGCCAGCGGTGACGTAGCCTGTGGGTAGTTGTCAGAGAACAGCGTATTGATGATCTCTTTGGTGTTGGTGGCGTGCAGCAGCGCTTTACGCACGCGGATATCGGCGACCAGCGGGTTGTCCGGGCGGAAAACCACGCTGTTATTGACGCCGCGCGTAGGCGGGGCATAAAGATTGAAGTTCTGACTTTGCACCCGCTTTTCATCGTAGGCCTGAATCTGACGAATGAAATCCGCCTGACCGGATACCAACGCGCCAATACGCACGCTGTCTTCCGGGGTTACCAGATAGGTAATGCCGTCCAGGTAGGCGCGCCCCTGATGCTTCGATTTAACCGGTGCCCAGTTGTAATCCTTACGGGCGGTCAGTTTTAGTTCGCGTCCCAGTTTCTCACTGCTCACGACGAATGGACCGGAACCAATAATGTTTTTGGCATTGCCTAACTGATTGAAATTGCGATCAAGCGTACTGAGAGATACCAAACCGGAACCAATTGCTGAGGTGCCTTGCAGAAAGCCTGGAGAGGGCTTCTTAAAGTAAAACTTCACCGTGAGCGGATCGATGACTTCACTGCGCAGGTAGTTATTGATGACTTCTGAAACCGGCTGGTTGAGCGCTGTGTTCCCCAATCCGTAGGTATCAAAGTTTTTCGCTACCGCGTTGGCATCCAGTGGAGTGCCATCAGAGAAGCTGATGCCGGGACGAATCTTGAACGTGTATTCGGTGTTATCCGCGTTGACGGTCCAGGATTCCGCAACCCACGGCTCGATCTCCAGCGTTTCCGGGTTCTGGTACGTCAGTTTGTCGGTAATCTGGTTGAGAATGCCGCCGTTCGGGTAAAACCCGCCTGCGGGCGTATAGAGATTGGTGTGTGCTTGCTGTTCCAGATAAATCAGCGTGCCGCCGATTTTTGGTGTGTCGTTCGCTGCCTGTGCGCTCAGTGCACCGCCCAGAAGGAGCAACGAGGCAAAAATAGTGAGTTTCTGATGAGGATGCAAAAAAGTCGCCACGATGGTTGTTCCTACAGGTAATGGTTTTTATTAACGTTCTGTTTTATCAGGTGAATGTGCGGATCGGTTGCGTCCTGAAACGGGGAAATATGGCGGGGACGTTAACCGTTCGTTACAGCCGATACTTCCATAGGCAGTAGGAAACAGCAAAGAACAAAACTGGCATTGGTTATCCAGTTTTTAGGTAGGGAAAAGAGCGGTTTTTTGCGGAAAATAGCTGCGTTTCGCGTGTGATGGCGGGTTTATTGAGTGGGAGGGCAGCAGCGCTGCGAGCATGTTGCCGCAGCGCTAAGATCGCCTAGGGACTATTTCAAAACCTGTGGATTCACGCAGTTTTCTTTCACCTGGCCGCTTAGGGCGGCAATCAGGTTGTCAACGGCACAGGCGGCCATATCGTAGCGTGTTTCGTGCGTGGCAGAACCGATATGTGGCAGCGCCACGACGTTAGGTAAATCCAGCAGCGGAGAATCGACGGGCAGCGGTTCTTTGACAAACACGTCCAAGCCTGCGCCCTGAATGGTTCCTTTCACCAGCGCTTCCGTCAGCGCGTCTTCATCCACGACAGCACCACGACCGATATTAATCAAAATGGCGCTGGGTTTCATTTTTGCCAGCTGCTCACGCCCAATCAGATGATGCGTTTCCGCCGTGAGTGGCAGCGTAATACAGAGGAAGTCAGACTCGGCCAGGAGCGTATCGAGATCGCAATGGCGAGCATTAAAGCGCTGCTCTGCTTCGGCGTGATGGCGGCGAGCGTTGTACAGAACCGGCATGCTAAAACCAAAGTGGGCGCGTTGTGCGACGGCCAGACCGATGCGCCCCATCCCCAGAATGCCGATGGTCTTATGGTGAACGTCAGTGCCAAACCAGTCGCTGTCAACGCCACCTTTCCATTCGCCTGCTTTAACGCGTTCGGCCACTTCCACGACCCGTCGTGCACTGGCGAGCATCAGCGCCAGAACCGTATCCGCCACGGTTTCTGTCAGCACGGTTGGGGTATGCATGAGAATCACCCCTTTTTCATTCAGTGCGTCGACGTTAAAGGTGTCGTAACCGACAGAAATGGTGGAGGCCGCACGTAAGCGTGGGGCGTGTTGCAGGAAGTCTTTATCGACTTTACCACCGGAACCAATGATGCCTTCGGCCGTTGCCAGAGCCGGGTGGTCGAGTGAAGGAAAGGCGTCAAGTTCAGTGACGATGAAGTGTTGATCTAAACGAGCGCGTAGGTCGTCAGCAATTTTTTTATACAGGATAACGCTAGGTTTCATCACAAACTCCAGCAGATTAAGGAAGTTAACGTAGAAATAGCTCCTCGAATAATCGCGTAGCTGGCGAGAGACTGCAAGCGATACCGCCCCTGCATCTGCCCAAGGTTAATCGCAATTAATGGGGGATTTGCACGATGGATAGGATGAACGATCGCAGACCGATGCTTAGCGTGAGATTTTCATTTTTTGATTAATATATTTCCTTTGTGATTGCTGTCACTCATTTTCAGATAAAGCCTTACCGTGAAAAACCGATAACCCTATTTACGGGGATGTTTTAGAAATGGTGCTGTTACGGGGGCGGAAATGCATTTTTTTACCAGAGTTATGAGAAACCTTAAGGTTTCTCATAAGCTGTATGGCGGGTTTGGTATTGTCCTGCTGTTAGTGATGATGGCGTCTGGTGTTGGCGCTGTACGGTTTTTTATCATTCACGATCTGTATGTTAAAACGACTATTTTGAATGAAATGAATCACTATCTCGATCAGTCAAAAATGGCGAGAGTGAAATATTCATTCACCTTTGCGGATGACAATATCAAGAATCTGAATACCTATATTAGTCAGGCAAATCAGCAAAAAGAAAAAGCGAAAGCGCTAACGTGGGAAGAGGGTTACCTCTCTGATTTTAATAATCTTGATCAAGATTTTAAAGATTATGATACCGATCTGAATACCCTGAAAGCCGCCGCCAATGCGGTCGTCGCGACAGCAAAAAAAATCGGCCAGATGAATGCCTCTGATGCATTAACGGCATTTATGACCAACTTTCCCATCAGCGCGGATGAAGATGCGTTGGCGATGCAGAAAGATGCGTTCTCACTGCTGTTTCTGAAACTGGTCAACAGCACTTATATCTTACAAAAAGAGAACAGCGAAGCCGCGTTTAATGCACAGAAACAGGTCTATGCTGCCTCGAAGGCATCCTACGATGCGCTGGCATCGTCGGTTAGTGGCGATCGTCGTCGCGTCGTGGATTCGTTTTGGCAAGCATTTGAAAATTATCATCAAACGGCAGAGCAGTATTACGTACAACTCGGGCAGCTAAAGACCACCGATGTTAAATTCCGGGCAACCGGAGACAAAATGACGAGTGATATCGGCAATATTCTGCAAAAGCTCGGCGCGAAGAATGATGACATTATCAATAGCTCCGTACTGCAAACGCTGGTTTTAGGGGCGATAGCCATCGTATTCGGGTTATTGATCGCCTGGTCTGTCACGCGACAAATTACCCGACCCATTATTACCAACCTGAAGCTGGCGGAACGCATTGCGAGTGGTGATCTGTCCGCCAATGTCACGATAGAACGGCATGATGAACTGGGGCAACTCACGACGGCGATGATGGTGATGACGGAGAAACTACGTCATTTAATGACTGATATTCGTCAAAGCGTGTACAGCGTTGAAAGTGCTGCTTCTGACATTGCCGTAGGCAATAATGATTTGTCATCACGTACCGAGCAGCAATCGGCGGCGATTGTAGAAACCGCAGCCAGTATGGAAGAGTTAACGGCTACGGTGAAGAACAACGCCGATAATGCCCGACATGCCAGCCAGATTGCCGGAGAAGCCTCAACCAATGCCAATCGCGGTGGGGATATTATTAACCGCGTAATTAACACTATGAGCGATATTTCGGGGAGTTCGAAGAAAATCTCTGATATTACGAGCGTCATTAATAGCATCGCTTTCCAGACCAATATTTTGGCATTGAATGCGGCAGTAGAAGCGGCGCGTGCCGGAGAGCAAGGACGGGGATTTGCGGTGGTTGCCAGTGAGGTGCGCAGTCTTGCCCAGCGCAGCTCTCAGGCGGCAAAAGAAATCGAAAGCCTGATTTCAGAGTCGGTTTCTCGCGTGGGTGCCGGAACGGATCTGGTTTCTCAGGCGGGAACGACGATGGATGACATTGTGGCTTCCGTGAGCCGCGTGAATGACATCATGGGGGAAATCTCTTCGGCATCGGATGAACAGAGCCGCGGGATTGCACAAATCGGCAGTGCTGTTGCTGAAATGGACACGACCATTCAGCAGAATGCCGCTATGGTGAGCGAATCCTCCGTGGCGGCGAACTCATTGCAGGAACAGGCCTCGAAGCTGGCAAAACTGATGTCAGTTTTCCGCATATCCGATACGGATGTTGCCGGTCTGCCACGACTGCAAGGCTCGGGCACCGGTAATAGCAACTCGGGCAATAAGACAACGGCTCGTCTGCCAACGCTCGCATCGCGGGATAACGGCAGCGATAACTGGACAACGTTCTGATATTGCGCTGAGTCGCTGACTCAGCGGTGATCGACGGAATCGGAGGGAGCGGCATTTACGGCTCCCTCATTCGCCCACTGCATGATCAGCGCCGTGGCTTGTGTATCCTGATTAACATTTTCCTCAACGATGACGAATCCCTGCTTATGGTAGAATCGGCAGGCGCGCGTATTCTGCTGATACACTTCCAGACTGAGTAAGGGAAACTGTGCCTGAACATGCTGGATCAGCGCTGTACCAATCTGTTTTCCATAATAGGCTTGTTCCACAAACAGTGCGCCGATGAACCGAGCCTCCAGCACGCTGATAAAGCCGATAAGGCTTCCTTGCTCCTCATAAACCCAGGTTCGCGACTGGGGAATATAGACGTCGCGTACCGCACTGGCGCTCTCTCGCCAGTAATCTTCACGAATAAACGGATGCGCCAGAATGGTGCTCTTTAGCCAAAGCTGCATCAGCGGTTTGAGATCACTGTCGCAGTAAGGGCGGATCATGACGTGCTTTCCTGATGACAAAAACAGTCGGTGACATGGTCATTGACCAATCCACCTGCTTGCATGAAGGCATAGCAGATAGTCGAACCGATAAATTTGAAGCCGCGTTTCTTCAGGGCTTTGGACATGGCATCTGAAACGTCCGTTTTAGCTGGGACTTCTGCCAGTGACGCGGGATGATTGAGACGTGGCTGGTGTCCGACAAAAGACCAAATGAAGTGCGAGAAGCTCTCTCCCTGGCTCTCCATTGCCACCCACACTTTTGCATTGGTGATAATGGCCTCGATTTTCCCGCGATGGCGGATAATGCCGCTGTCCTGCACCAGCCGTTCTACGTCATCCTGCGTCATTTGTGCGACTTGCTCAGGGTTGAACTGGTGGAAACAACGGCGATAGTGTTCGCGTTTTTTCAGAACCGTGATCCAGGAAAGGCCTGCCTGCTGGCCTTCCAGACACAGTAACTCAAACAGCTTCTGGCTGTCGGTACAGGGCTTTCCCCACTCGTTATCGTGGTAATCCTGATATAAGGTGTCTTGTGTAACCCAGCCGCAGCGTTGCATGCCTTTCTCCTGATTATGGTGATGCCGTTGATTGTAAGGCGGTCTGTCGCAATGTGGTGTGATGATGGCACTTAAAGTGCTGTATGGGCAACCAGTGTTTTGCGGGCGTGCTCGCAGATATGAAAGATCGCTGGCGTATGGGGCGGAAAGTCGTCGTGGAATCATGAATAATGTTTTGCCAGCAGCCCAGAGCGGTTTATTCGCTCAGGGCTGCTCATTGGGGCAGGGTTGTTAAATCAAAAATAAGAAAAGCAGACACAGGGGTACAGGGAATGGCAGTGGAGTGGATTGCAGCCTATCTGGCATTAGGCGCGGTGGTAGGCTTTATGGCGGGCTTATTGGGCATTGGCGGCGGCGGCATTATGGTGCCGGTGCTGACGGCGCTGTTTGCTGCACAAGGTGTGGAGAATACACATCTGGTGCATTTGGCGTTGGGAACATCAATGGCGGCGATTGTCGTCACGGCGATTTCCAGCTTGCGCACGCATCATCAACATCAGGCGGTGCTGTGGCCTGTCGTGATGAGGATTACGCCGGCCATCCTGATCGGGACATTCGCGGCCACCTGGCTGGCGACGCTGTTGCCGACGCGGGCGTTGGCGATCTTTTTCTCCTGTTTTATGGCTTACGTTTCGCTGCAAATGGTGCTGAATATCAAGCCAAAACCGCAGCGCCAGTTGCCCGGTACGGCAGGCATTTCGCTGGCGGGGTTGGTGATTGGTAGCATATCAGCGCTGGTGGCGATCGGCGGTGGGTCGCTCACGGTGCCGTTCCTGACGTGGTGCAACGTTCGTATTCAGCAGGCGATCGGCACATCCGCAGCGGTTGGGCTACCGATTGCCGTTTCCGGCGCGCTGGGCTACCTGATCAACGGCTGGTCGACGACCGGATTGCCTGACTACAGCGTCGGCTATGTTTCTCTGCCCGCCGTTTTCCTGATTTCCGCCGTCAGCTTTTTCACCGCACCTGTCGGTGCCCGTCTGGCGCACCGTCTGCCTGTGGCAACACTGAAAAAGGCCTTTGCGGCATTGTTACTGCTGCTAAGCCTGAAGATGTTGCAGACCGTTTTTTCCGGTTGATCCCGGAATTTGAAAGATGATAACGGGGATTTGCACTTGTTACCGCATTCTGGCTGTATATCTTGCGGTCAGAGGGTATACTGACGCATTCCTTATAAATCCACTTGTATCGCGCGCGAATCCAACATGCAAAAGTTTGATACCAAGACCTTCCAGGGCCTGATCCTGACATTACAGGATTATTGGGCTCGCCAGGGCTGCACCATTGTTCAACCATTGGACATGGAAGTCGGCGCAGGCACTTCACATCCTATGACCTGCCTGCGGGCACTGGGGCCGGAGCCAATGGCCGCCGCCTATGTGCAGCCTTCTCGTCGTCCGACCGATGGGCGCTACGGCGAAAACCCGAACCGCTTACAGCATTATTACCAGTTTCAGGTCGTCATTAAGCCATCACCGGACAATATTCAGGAGCTGTACCTCGGTTCTCTGAAAGAGCTGGGTATGGATCCGACCATTCACGATATTCGTTTCGTGGAAGACAACTGGGAAAACCCGACGCTGGGTGCCTGGGGTCTGGGCTGGGAAGTCTGGCTGAACGGTATGGAAGTCACGCAGTTTACCTACTTCCAGCAGGTTGGCGGTTTGGAATGTAAACCGGTGACGGGTGAGATCACCTACGGTCTGGAACGTCTGGCGATGTACATTCAGGGCGTTGATAGCGTTTACGATCTGGTATGGAGCGATGGCCCGTTAGGTAAAACCACCTACGGCGACGTGTTCCATCAAAACGAAGTCGAGCAGTCGACCTACAACTTTGAACACGCTGACGTTGATTTCCTGTTCAGCTGCTTCGAGCAATATGAGAAAGAAGCGCAGCACCTGCTGGCGCTGGAAAAACCGCTGCCTTTACCGGCTTACGAACGTATTCTGAAAGCGGCGCACAGCTTTAACCTGCTGGATGCGCGTAAAGCGATCTCGGTTACCGAGCGCCAGCGCTACATTCTGCGTATTCGTACCCTGACCAAAGCGGTTGCGGAAGCCTACTATGCCTCGCGTGAGGCACTGGGTTTCCCGATGTGTAATAAGAAAGAGAGCTAAGAGGCAGCCATGACTGACAAGACTTTTCTGGTGGAAATTGGCACGGAAGAGCTGCCGCCGAAGGCTCTCCGTAATCTGGCAGAATCCTTTGCCGCTAATTTCACGGCGGAGCTGGATGCCGCCAATCTGGCGCACGGTGAGGTGAGCTGGTTTGCTGCGCCGCGCCGTCTGGCGCTGAAAGTGGCACGCTTAAGCGCTTCTCAGCCCGATCGTGAAGTAGAAAAACGCGGCCCGGCGATTGCACAAGCGTTTGATGCTGAAGGTAAACCCACCAAAGCGGCAGAAGGCTGGGCGCGTGGCTGTGGTATCACCGTTGAGCAAGCTGAGCGTTTGACGACCGATAAAGGCGAGTGGCTGCTGTATCGCGCCCACGCGAAAGGCGAGCAGGCGCAGGCGCTGCTGGCTGGCATGGTAAGCACCGCATTATCGAAGCTGCCAATTCCAAAGCTGATGCGCTGGAGCGACAAAGAAACGCAGTTTGTGCGTCCGGTACATACCGTAACTATGCTGCTGGGTGACGAATTGATCCCCGGTCAGGTATTGGGTATCCATTCTGCTCGTACCCTTCGCGGTCACCGCTTTATGGGTGAGGCTGAATTCACGATTGATAGCGCCGACCAGTATCCGCAGATTCTGCTGGAGCGCGGCAAAGTCGTCGCCGACTACGATGCGCGTAAAGCGAAAATCAAAGCCGATGCGGAAGAAGCCGCACGCAAGATTGGCGGTAATGCCGATCTGAGCGACAGCCTGCTGGAAGAAGTCACCTCGCTGGTGGAATGGCCAGTGGTATTGACCGCGAAATTTGAAGAAAAATTCCTCGCTGTGCCGTCCGAAGCGCTGGTTTACACCATGAAAGGTGACCAGAAGTATTTCCCGGTTTACGACAACAGTGGCAATCTGCTGCCGAACTTCATCTTTGTTGCCAACATTGAATCCAAAGATCCACAGCAGATTATTTCCGGTAACGAAAAAGTGGTGCGCCCGCGTCTGGCAGATGCTGAATTCTTCTTCAATACCGACCGCAAAAAGCGTCTGGAAGATCACCTGCCGCGTCTGGAAACCGTTTTGTTCCAGCAGCAGTTGGGTACGCTGCGCGACAAAACCGATCGCATTCAGGCGCTGGCTGGCTGGGTTGCTGGTCAGATTGGTGCTGATGTGAATCACGCGACGCGTGCGGGTCTGCTGTCCAAGTGTGACCTGATGACCAACATGGTGTTTGAATTCACCGACACGCAGGGCGTGATGGGAATGCACTATGCGCGCCATGATGGCGAAGCCGAAGATGTTGCCGTTGCGCTGAATGAGCAATATCAGCCGCGCTTTGCGGGTGATGAACTGCCGTCTTCTGCGGTGGCCTGTGCGCTGGCGATTGCCGACAAGATGGATACGCTGGCAGGGATTTTTGGCATTGGCCAACATCCAAAAGGCGACAAAGATCCGTTTGCGCTGCGTCGTGCCGCCCTTGGTGTACTGCGCATCATCGTCGAAAAACGCCTGCCGCTGGATTTGCAGACGCTGACCGAAGAAGCGGTGCGTTTGTATGGCGCCAAGCTGACTAACGCCAACGTTGTGGATGACGTGATTGAGTTTATGCTCGGCCGTTTCCGCGCCTGGTATCAGGAAGAAGGCCACAGCGTAGATACCATTCAGGCGGTATTGGCGCGTCGTCCAACTCGTCCGGCAGATTTCGATGCCCGCGTGAAAGCTGTCAGCCACTTCCGTTCGCTGGATGCTGCCGCAGCGCTGGCTGCGGCTAACAAGCGCGTTTCCAACATTCTGGCGAAATCCACCGATACGCTGAACGAGAGCGTCAACGCTGCCGTATTGAAAGACGCGGCGGAAATTACGCTGGCAACTCACCTTGTTGTGCTGCGCGATAAACTGACGCCACTGTTCGCCGAAGGTCGCTATCAGGAAGCGCTGGTTGAGCTGGCCTCACTGCGTGAACCTGTCGATGCATTCTTCGACCAGGTGATGGTCATGGCAGAAGATGAGCAGGTGCGTGTGAACCGCCTGACGCTGCTGAGCCAACTGCGTGAGCTGTTCTTGCAGGTAGCTGATATTTCCGTGCTGCAATAACGACGATAGCGTTACGTAATCTTTCCCCGGGTTGGAAACGGGCTCGGGGAAAGATCGTTTAGCTTGCAGCGAAGGCCATTTCACCTTTTATTTGAATGAATGATGTTAGTTGGGGACTATTTTTCATATGGCCGTGATTGTCTTGATTTGAATGACATTCAATGCAAAGTGCTTGTAAATTGTTTTTGTTATTATTATTTTTTTGTCCATCGCGGTGGTGGACATGTAAAAATTTATTTAAATCTTTACGTTCAAGAATTATTTTGCAAATTGCACATTGCCAATTAACTGACTCTCGATATTGTTTTGATATTATCTGGAAATCTTTGGAGTAATCATTAATCGGAGCAGTAACGTCATTATGCTCGACATTGTACGTCGTTGCTGAATTTGGATAAACGCTAAAAAATTCTCTTAGATCAAAAGTAGAAAAAATATTTTCTCTATCCTGATATTTTCTAGAGTAGTTTTTCCAATTTAATGTTTCGAGACAAAATTTACATACATCTAAACTTTCCTCTCTAGTGATCCACTCTGTTTTTTCAGTATTCTGTGATTTTATTGTAAAAATACCGTCACTGCGGGTGGCTGCAACGTATCTTCCACTTTTATTATTTTCCCACATTCTTTGTAATGTTTTACAGTTTGCCAAGTGATATTTTGGCAAACTCATACTCCCACCATAAGATGCAACATCTCTTATATGAAGAATAACGCGTTTATCTTTATAATTAATAGTGTTGTCACTATTAATTTCTATTTCTAATATATCAATGTCTTTTCCTGTTGTTGAAAGTATTTTATCAAGAACAAGTGCGTCCATTTTTATATTAGCAATTGGTGGGATAATCTCCGCTTTCATTTCCTTGCGTAGCTTATTGAAAATTGGCGATTCAAGAAAATCGGGAAGTTGAGAGACGAGAAACGAATCCATTATATTTTACTCCCTTTTTCTACAATATTGGCTACCTGGCGTTCAACATTCGTCCTGACACGAAATTCTACTCGTTGAGAACGCGCACTATCTTCAACCTGCTCTGGGGATGTGATCGTTTTCCCTTCTTTATCAATGGGCTTTGCTGAAGAAAACCCAATGGCGCGAACGTGATTTTTAAACCAACTTAAGGTACTTTTAGAACCTGAAACAGCGGGCATATTCATAATATATGACAGAGTTGTCCGAGTTCTTGACTGAGACAGTTCCATGTTATGGAAATAAGCATCATTTTCACTTACACCAGTTCGCCACATCGTTGATGTATGTCCCTCAATGCGTATTTCCTCAATATTATTGATATATTTTTTATCAGTCATAATACTAAGGTAGCGAGGAATAAATTCATCTAAGATACTTTTAAATTCCGGTTTTAGCTCAGAGGAACTGGTCGTAAATAAAATATTTGGCTCTTGAAACCGCACTGTTAGATCTTCGTCGATTGTCGCGTGCCAACGTTTTAGATCGTCCTTGAATTCATGCTGTAAGGCTTGGCCGAGCCCTTGTAGGGTATTCTTATATACTGATGGGATTTTAACCATCTCCTGTACTTTTATCATATAGACAACGGAGATAAGTAAAAATATCATCATCAGGGAGGTCATTAAATCACTCAGGCTAATCCAAAAATCCTCTTTATCTGCTTTTGGGCGAGCCAGTAATGGGTTACTCATCTGTTATCCCCTTAAATTCTCTGATAGACGTACGACATCTCTTAGTTTTTCTGTTAGAGGATCGTAATCTTGTACAAATTTAGAGGACAGCGCTCCTAATTGTTGCCCGAGGCTATCGAGAGATTTTTTCAGCGCAGCAGCTAAGGCTGCATCTAATGTTTGAACTTGTTGTTCCGTTTTCTTACTCAGCTCGACAATATTATTCGTAACATCTTCATTGTGTCGCTGCATATATTTAGTGAGATCTTGAGAAAGACGTACTATTTGTTCTTGTAGCTCTTTTCCTGTTTGCTGAACAGATTTTTGCATTTCCTGATTTTGATTTTTTATCGCATCGGACATAGCTTTCGAGCTACCTATCATCTGGTTGCTAAAGTCTGCTGCTGAGGATTCCAATGTTTGCGTTACAGTATAAATACTATCTCCAATGACTGTGGCAGAGGCTGTAGCTCCGTTTCTCACATCCTCTATAATAGCCATGATTCCTTTTTCTATTTCGGGGATGCCTGTTTTTGATGATTCAATTAATTCTGCTAATTGTTTTAGATTTTCTTCTATACCTTTTTCTAAACTGGAGGCTGTACCAATCGTTTGATGAATATCTCTTGCAACTTGAGTAAACGATTCGGATTGTGTCATTATTTCGGTAAAGGATTGGGCCGCTTGCTGCATATTCGTAGTTGTTTGAGTTTGTTGCTCAATCATCTCTCGCATTTGCAGACTGTATTGTTGTTGCCATCCATTTATTTTACCGACAGCTTCATTTAACTGTTTGAAGTTATCGCCAAATTGCTCACCAATTTTCTCATTAAAATCATGAATAACTTCTTTTAACGCTTCAATTAATGCTTTTGAGTTGTTTTCAGTTTGATTTTTTGCAAACTCAGTAAATGCATTATGTATATTGGTCAGTTGAGTACTTTGACTACTGCTCATTTTTTGTAGCTCTGCTAGCAGAGAAATACTATTTTTCTCTGTAGTAGAGTGTAATAGTTTAATCGATTCTGTAGAAAACTGTAGGTGTTGAACAATATCGTCAATTGTTGAATCAGTGGGTATCGGTTGATTGTTTTTTGTCCTTACACCACGAAACGCATAGCGCCATTTTATAATCAATGCGCAAGCAACACCTACAAAAGAGGCCCAAAATGCAGTTTTGATGCCATTAATCAGCGTAGGTAAGCTATTTTCCACATCATTCATATCGAATGATGCCAAGCCTAACGCAATCCCAAGGAAGGTTGCCAATATTCCTATAGTAATGAGGATCCCTGGTGACTCATGGGCTTTCTTCTCGGTAAAATTCCAGTTGCTATAAATGAAGTAGGCAAGGATTACAGCAATAAAAAACCATGTGTCAAGGGGTAATATACTAAGCATAGAGTAGTCAAATTGTCCGTTTATTAAAAATAAAGCTATCGTGCTAAAAGAGTCACTTTTTATTTATTTAAGGTAGTAAATTGTATATTCGTTACCTTGTTAATAGTTTCATTTTGCAATCTATTCTTTCATATTGTCGAGTAACCTCATATTTTGGCGATTTTTATTATTCGGATGAAAAATGCGAGATGAAACGCAATTTTAATAATATGTGTTCGATTAAACAATAACCATACTGGTTTTTATTTCTCTTGAACGCCAGTCCTGGCCTTTTTCTGCACAGCCAGCCTGATTCGACTATGCTTATGTCGTAGAAAATCTTGTCATGGAAAATCCAACGTCAGCGTGTTTCTGTCTGAAGAAGGCACGGCGGGCGGGGCAGTAAGCATAACAGGAGTAGGGAATGAGAAGGCTGATGATGTACCGTTCACGCTGGCTGCTGCCAGTTCTGGTTATTCTGGCGGCATTACAGTTGGCTGCCTGTGGTGACAGCGAAGCGGAGCAGCGGAAGGCATTCATTGCATTCCTGCAAAGCGCACAGTCGCAGCAGGATGGGACGCTGCCAGTATTGACGGAAGAGCAGAAGAAGAGTTTTGGCAATTTTGCCAACGATTATGCGATTTTAACCACCTTTTCTCAGCAGTTTAATCAAGCCGTATCCGGCAGTCTGACGCCGATGCTGGGGCAAATTTCCCGTATTCGTGTCCCTAAAGACTATCTGACACAGCGTGATGGCCTGCGGCAATCTATCGGGGCAATGAACCTGCTGAGTCAGCATGTGCAGGCGGCGAAAGTGCAGGCAGACAATGCTCATCGGACGCTCAAGCAGCCTGAAGAGGTGCAGATACCCTATGAGCGGTTGTATGCACGCACGGTAATACAGCCAACCAACGCGCTGTTACCCGCCATTCCGAATGCCATTGCCTTCGCACAGAGCCTGACTCAAATCGGCGATTTCCTTCAGGCTCAGGGCGATCAGGCTGTGTTCAATGGTGCGTCTGTGCAATTCCGTACGCCGCAGCAGGTAGCGCAATATAACGGCATGGTGGCGGCGTTACCGATGCAACAGCAGAATTTAATAAATGCGCTCAGAGGGGTAAATGGCGTGAATTATCCCTAACCGTGTCGTTTTAGCGATGCGCGGTGACAGAGAGACATTCTGGATAAGAGGACTATGGGCTGGCGAGAGGGTAAAAATAAATTGTGACTAACATCACATAAATAAAACAAATACAGCTCACTAAAATGTGATGCGTATCACATATAAGGGGCTGTGTTTATCTGAAATTTGGTTTAGTTTTTCATTTTTAACGGTTTTTTGTGAAGTAAATCACCTATTTGTATCGTTGATGTAGGGTGGTTGTGTGATTTTTGTCACGTTCCCGCCATGGAGTTGCGGTATGAAAACAGCGTGTTAGAGTCCGCGCTGCATACAGTAATACTGACGGAAGCAATCGGTGTTTTTGTAACCGATATGTCTATAACAGCCGAGGTTTTGGTCACCGCTGATAGCTCGGTAAAAAATAAGACTGTCGGTCGTTGTTGCTAACCATCGCTGCAACTAACACATATTGCCACGCCGTCTCACGATAATTACCACGCGCTCTTATTGTCAGCGCGTTTCAATAGGGGTGTGTTTTTATGCTTTCACCAGATATTAAGATCAAAGTGCAAAACTTTGGTCGCTTCCTCAGCAATATGGTCATGCCCAATATTGGCGCTTTTATCGCCTGGGGTATTATTACCGCTCTGTTTATTCCTACCGGCTGGATTCCCAATGAAACGTTGGCGAAGCTCGTCGGCCCGATGATTACGTATTTGCTGCCATTGCTGATTGGTTATACCGGCGGACGCCTGGTATTCGGCGAGCGTGGTGGCGTGGTTGGTGCAATTACGACGATGGGTGTGATCGTCGGGACCGACATCCCGATGTTCCTCGGCGCGATGATCGTCGGCCCATTGGGCGGCTGGGCGATCAAACGTTTTGACCGCGTGGTCGACGGTAAAATCAAGAGCGGCTTTGAAATGCTGGTCAACAACTTCTCTGCCGGTATTATCGGTATGTTGTTGGCAATTCTGGCATTTTTGGCAATCGGTCCACTGGTTGAAGTGTTCTCTCAGGTGCTGGCTTCCGGCGTTAACCTGATGGTACAGAACAACCTGCTGCCGTTTACGTCCATCTTTGTTGAACCCGCGAAAATTCTGTTCCTGAATAACGCTATTAACCACGGTATTTTCTCACCGCTGGGCATTCAGCAGGCGACGGAAACGGGCAAATCTATTTTCTTCCTGATCGAAGCGAACCCAGGCCCAGGTATGGGCGTGCTGATGGCTTATATGTTCTTCGGTCGTGGTAACGCGAAAGAGTCAGCGCCGGGGGCAGCGATTATCCACTTCCTGGGCGGGATTCACGAAATCTACTTCCCTTATGTCCTGATGAATCCGCGTCTGATTATCGCGGTGATTCTGGGCGGGATGACCGGCGTGTTTACGCTGAGCGTGCTGGGCGGCGGTTTGGTTTCTCCTGCGTCTCCGGGCTCCATTCTGGCAGTGCTGGCAATGACGCCAAAAGGTGCTTACTTCGCTAACCTTGCGGCCATTGCGGCGGCCTTCGCGGTGTCCTTCATCGTGTCGGCGATTCTGCTGAAAAGCACTAAGCAAAAAGAAGAAGACCTGAGCGACGCAACGCGCCGCGTACAGGAAATGAAAGCCTCTGCGAAAGGTACGGCGGCGAGCGCTGGCGTCAGCGGCGATATGAGCACCGTGCGTAAAATCATCGTAGCCTGTGACGCCGGTATGGGTTCCAGTGCGATGGGTGCTGGCGTGCTGCGCAAGAAAGTGCAGGATGCCGGGCTGACCAACATTTCGGTGACCAATAGCGCGATCAATAGTCTGCCGGACGATGTCGATCTGGTGATTACGCACCGCGACCTGACCGAGCGTGCGATGCGTCATGCGCCGCAGGCACAGCATATTTCACTGACCAACTTCCTTGATAGCGGCCTGTATAGCGACCTGGCAGCGCGTCTGGTGGCTGCGCAGGGTGCCGCTAAGCCTGAAACCGTCGCGACGCCTGCGCCGGCTGTAGCCGATACGCAGACGAACCTGTTCCAACTGGGGGCGGGTAATGTGTTCCTGAATCAGCACGCGACACACAAAGAGCAGGCAATCCGTTTCGCTGGTGAGCAACTGGTGAAAGGCGGCTACGTCGAACCTGAGTATGTTGAAGCGATGCTGGAGCGCGAAAAGCTGACCTCTACTTATCTGGGCGAATCGATCGCGGTACCGCACGGTACGATTGAAGCGAAAGATCGCGTACTGAAAACGGGCGTGGTTTTCTGCCAATACCCTGAAGGGGTTCGCTTTGGCGATGAAGAAGATGAGGTTGCACGTCTGGTTATCGGTATCGCTGCCCGTAACAACGAACACATTCAGGTCATCACCAGCCTGACCAACGCACTGGATGATGACGCTGTCATTGAACGTCTGGCGCACACGCAGGATGTTCAGGAAGTACTCGACTTACTCTCCGGTAAAAAGAGTGCCTAATTGATGTGGCTAGTGCCGCCTTCGGGCGGCCTCTTTTTATGTCTCTTTAAGGTTATGTCTCATGAAAGCATTACATTTTGGCGCGGGTAATATTGGCCGTGGATTTATTGGGAAGTTGTTGGCGGATGCCAACGTCGAACTGACATTCGCTGACGTCAATCAGCCGTTGTTGGATGCCCTGAACAGCCGTAAAAGCTATACAGTGCGGATTGTGGGCGATAACACACGCCTTGATACCGTTAGCAACGTGAGTGCCGTTCACAGCGGTAGTCAGGATGCTGTCGCGCTGATTGCCGTGGCCGATCTGGTGACCACTGCTGTCGGGCCGCAGATTCTGGAAAAAATCGCCGGAACTATCGCTCAGGGGCTGGTTAAACGTCATAACGACGGCACTACCCGGCCGTTGAACATTATTGCCTGTGAAAATATGGTGCGCGGCACCAGCCAGTTAAAACAGCATGTGTTGAAACTGCTGCCGGAGGGCCATCAAGAATGGGTGGTCGAGCACGTGGGATTTGTCGATTCCGCAGTGGATCGCATCGTTCCTCCTTCCGAAGCGGGCAGTGATGATGTGCTGGCGGTGACGGTAGAAACTTTCAGCGAATGGATTGTCGATAAAACCCAGTTCTGCGGTGAGCCGCCAGCGATTCCCGGTATGGAACTGACCGATAACCTGATGGCGTTTGTCGAACGTAAGCTCTTCACGCTTAATACCGGCCATGCGATTACGGCCTACCTCGGTCAGCAGGCGCGTCATCAAACGATTCGCGATGCGATTCTTGACACAAAAGTCAGAGCCGTAGTCAAAGGCGCAATGGAAGAGAGTGGCGCAGTGCTCATCAAGCGCTACGGCTTTGATGCGGATAAACATGCTGCTTATATCAATAAGATTCTCAGCCGCTTTGAAAACCCTCATCTGCATGATGATGTAGAACGCGTTGGCCGTCAGCCGCTGCGTAAACTGAGCGCAGGCGACCGTCTGATCAAGCCGCTGCTGGGAACATTGGAGTACCATTTGCCGCATGACAACCTGATTACCGGCATTGCCGCCGCGATGCATTATCGCAGCGAGCAGGATCCGCAGGCGCTGGAACTGGCGGAGTTACTCCGTGCTCAGGGGCCACAAGCGGCGCTGGCGCAGATTTCTGGTCTGGATGCTGACAGCGAGGTTGTCGCGCAAGCAGTGAATGTGTATAACGCCATGCAGTAATCGGCGCGTCTCGTCACCGGTCTTTTCGACACGGTGTAAAAGGTATAGGCGACGTCGGGGATGGGATGTCGCCACACCTGCCGGTAAGCATGCTACCGAGATGGGGTATGCTGTGTGCGGGTTTAAAGGGTCGAGAAGTGACGATGGAAGAAACACAGGCGTTTGAAAACCGGGTTCTGGAAGCGCTGAACTCAGGGAAGACCGTGCGCGATTTTATGCTTTGTGCCGTTGAATTGCTGGCTGAAGCGGTCAGTATCCTGATGTTGCAGGTATTCCGTAAAGACGACTATGCGGTGAAATATGCCGTTGAACCCTTAATGACGGGAACGGGCCCGCTGGGTGACCTGTCCGTGCGCCTGAAGCTGATTTATGGTCTGGGGATGATCAGTCGTAAAGAGTACGAAGATGCAGAGCTGTTAATGGCGCTGGGTGAAGAGCTGGCGCATGACGATCGGCATTACCGTTTTACCGACGATGAAATTCTGGGGCCCATCGGCGAACTGCATTGCGTTACGGCACTGCCCGCAGAGCCAGCGTTGCCGCAGGGAGCTGACGCTGCCGATCCGCTTCTGGTGAACATGCAACAGCAGCGCTATCAGCAGATGGTGCGTTCCACGCTGGTGTTATCTCTAACTACACTGATTGCGCAAATTAGCCTGAAAAAGGCGTTTTAACCCTATTCCTCGGTATCACGTCACTGCGTCAGCCAAGAGTATAGTGTATGCTGTGCTCCGCATTATTCTCCCGTTATACAGGTTATCTTTTATGAAAGAGCAGGAAAAAGCAGAGATTAAACGCCTTAGCGACCAATTGGATAAGCTGACGCGTAAGCAGGCCACGCTGCTGGCACAAGGTGATGCCGAAGCTATCGCCCTCAATATGGAAGCGCGTGAGAAGCTAACGGTCGAAATTGAGCGCCTGCGTAACGTGAGAGAACAGAAACTCAGCAAAGAAGCGCAGAAACTGGCGAAGCTGCCTTTCAGCCGTGCGATTACTAAAAAAGAGCAGGCTGATATGGGGACGTTGAAGAAAAGCGTTCGCGGTTTGGTGGTGGTGCACCCGATGACCGCACTGGGGCGCGAGATGGGCTTAACAGAGATGACGGGCTACGCGCCGAAACCGTTCTGAGGTTTGTTTCTCTGCGCCGACAGAAGCTGATGATGGGCGCGTTAGCGTAATGGATTCGTTGATGAAGCCCCTGTTTAACAGGGGCTTTGTTGTTTCTGGTACGTCGCTGTTTGGATATTAGCGCGGTGCGTGCAGACGATGCGTTGGGTTGGTAAATGCGATACTGGCAGGCGTCTCATCGTGCTGCGTGTTGGCCAGACGGAAGACGGAAACCGCCTGCTTCAGCAGTCGTGCCTGTTCTTCCAGCGAGTCGGCGGCAGCAGAAGATTGTTCAACCAGCGCGGCGTTCTGCTGCGTGGTGCTGTCCATCTCCACAATCGCCTGGCTAACCTGACTGATACCCCGGCTTTGCTCATCCGATGCGGTGGCAATTTCACCCATGATGTCATGCACCTGTGTGATCGAGGTGACGATATCGTTCATCGTTTTGCCAGCATTGCCGACCAGCGTTGCACCGTGCGATACCTGATTAACTGATTCAGAGATCAAGCCTTCGATTTCCTTCGCGGCTTGAGAACTGCGCTGCGCCAGATTGCGGACTTCGCTGGCAACCACGGCAAAGCCACGGCCCTGTTCACCGGCGCGAGCGGCTTCCACCGCGGCGTTCAATGCCAGAATGTTGGTCTGGAAGGCGATGCTGTTAATGACGGACGTGATTTCCGCGATACGTTTAGAGCTATTTTCAATCGCGGTCATGGTTTGCACCACGTTATTCACCTGCTCGCCACCCTGTTTGGCCGTTTGGGAAGCGCTAATTGCCAGTTTGTTGGCGTGGTGTGCGTTATCCGCGTTTTGCTTAACTGTCGCGGTGAGCTGCTCCATGCTGGCGGCGGTTTGTTCAACGGCGGCAGCCTGTTGCTCGGTGCGTGATGACAGATCCGTATTGCCTGCGACGATCTCGCTGGAGGCATTAGAAATCTGGCTGACGCCGACGCGAATGTCGTCGATCATATTGTGCAGGTTGTCGTTCATTTTCGACATTGCACTCATCAACTGACCCAGCTCATCCTTACGCGTCGTGTTGATGGACATGGTGAGGTCGCCTGTCGCGATTTTTTCAGCCATGTTCAATGTGTTGCCCAACGGTGTGGTGATCTGGCGTGAAATGAACCAGGAAATCAGCAGACCAAGCAGCAGCGTAATCAGCGCCGCGATGCTCATTTGCAGCGTGGCATTGTGAATATCAGCCTGTGACGCCGCCAACTGATCGCTAAGCAGGGATTTCACCACGATGTTCAGCTGTTCGGCGACAGCCTGCATTTGCCCCGCCTGCGCCATTTCCTCCTGATAGGCTGGCATATAGGCCAGAACCTGCTCTTCATAGTTGTTCATGATCGTCATAACCGGTGCCAGCGTTTCACGCTGTTCGGCAGACAGACTCTGATACAGGAAGGTCAATGACGTTTGTGCCGTGTTGATGGCATCCGTCAGTTTTTCTTCGGATTCTTTATTGGTAGAAAGTAATAAACCACGAACGTGGTAGCGGACGGCAATCAGTTTTTGGTTCAGGTCGGAAAGTAATAATTGCAGGTTCGTACTGTTGTTGTCTGTCTTTAATTGATCGTTAAGATCTTGTAGGGGTTTTTCCGTGGTTGAAATATTCCAGCTTTTTCTTACGGCATCCTTTTTGCTCACGGCATTAATATAATTATTTTGTTTTTCCTGATAGCTGGTAATTAATGTGGGGATGCTGGCTATTTTCTTGGCGTCGCTTTCAGGCCAGTGAAATTCTTTTGCTTTTTCAGCGAGTTTACTGACGCTGGCAATATGCTCAATGTTCCTTTTTATATCATCTGGGTTATAAGTGGTGCCGTATAATGCGCGGTAATATTTAGCCTGGTTAATTTCATCATTGATATTGTTGCTTAAATTAACTTTATCAATACTGTCTTTCAGCGAGCTAATATGCATAATGCCCGCACCGGCAATCACCATGGTCATCAGCAGAATCAGGAAAAAGCCTAATCCTAATTTTTTACCGACTTTTAGATTGTCAAAATTCATAGCCATCACATCCCACCACTATATCTTATTGAGTCAAATTCACTATCCTGATGCACACTTGATTAGCGGTGCTAGCATCTCGGATTACCGCTTGCCAAGCCTATTTTTGCAAAACAACATGATAAAAACCCGCAGTAGATATCGGCACTTTACTCTGGAACTTTACGCGCCAGTCAGCGGCGGCCTGTCGGGCAAGGGACAATGATGAACCAAATATTGCCAACGTGCATGCGGTTTGAAGTATGACGGATATAAAAAAACTGGAATAACAGACTGTTATTCCAGTTTCTATTCAAACGCAGAAGGCGCCTGATGAGATCAGGCATCCAACGGTTTTATTTTTTCGCGCTGGCGAAACGAGCTGCTGCTTCGTCCCAGTTCACCACGTTCCAGAATGCTTTCGCGTAATCTGGGCGACGGTTTTGGAATTTCAGGTAGTAAGCGTGTTCCCATACGTCCAGACCGACGATTGGGTAGCCAGAAGTACCAGAAATTGCTTCACCCATCAGCGGGCTGTCTTGGTTTGCAGTAGAGACAACAGCCAGTTTGCCGTCGTCTTTCAGCACCAGCCAGGCCCAACCAGAACCAAAACGGGTTGCGGCTGCTTGCTCAAATTTCTCTTTAAATGCATCAACGCTGCCGAAATCACGTTCGATGGCGGCTTTCAGGTCGCCAGTCAGCGTCGTGCCTACTTTCAGGCCTTTCCAGAACAGGCTGTGGTTAGCATGGCCACCTGCGTTGTTACGCAGTGCTGCTTTTTTCTCAGCAGGGACTTTATCCAGTTGAGCGATCAGTTCTTCAACAGACAATTTAGCCAACTCAGGCAGAGATTCCAGCGCGGCATTAGCATTATTGACGTAAGCCTGATGGTGTTTGGAATGGTGAATTTCCATCGTCTCTTTGTCGAAATGCGGTTCCAGTGCGTCATAAGCATAAGGCAGCGATGGCAGTGAATAACTCATGTTTAGCATCTCCATGGTAAAAAAAATGTTACGGCACTGTTCTATGAGTACCGCGTAAGCAATACGTTCATTATAGTTAATTAAATGATATTGAAAATGATTATTCTCGTTCTGATGCCATGAACCATATTGCTTTACCTCATGATAACAAACGGTTATGTCATTATTGCATGATGTAAAAACAAATTAATCTATACCCTACCGCCTGTAAACCACGCTAACCCTGACGGCGTCGTTTACTCGCTTAGGCGCTGCGGATGCGTGTAGATCGTCGCGTGTCCTGGCCGACAAAAACCGACCAGCGTCAGGTTGCAGCGCTGGGCGACCTCAACCGCCAGTGACGTTGCCGCCGAGACAGCAAACAGGATTTCCACGCCGCACATGGCGGACTTCTGAACCATTTCATAGCTGGCGCGGCTGGAGACCAGCGCGGCGCCCTGTTGCCACTCTTGTTTTGCTCGAGCACCCAGCAGTTTATCCAGCGCGACATGGCGACCGACGTCTTCGCTCCCCCCGCACAGCGTGCCGTCTGGCGCAACCCAACTTGCGGCATGGGTGCAACCCGTTACCTGGCCGATCTTCTGCACATCGCGCAGCCGTACCAGTGCGTTTTCAAGTTTGCTGAGGGAAAAGGTCTGCGTGAAGGGCAGGGGGGACACCGGCTTGCCGATCTCCGCGAGCTGCTCCACGCCACATACGCCACAGCCTGTGCGGCCATCCATTGCCCGGCGTCGTTCTTTTAGCCCGGCAAAGCGTCGGCTGGAAAGCTCAATTTGTACTTCGATGCCGTTACAGGCGGGCAGTACATCAATCCCGTAGATATCTGCCGGTGATTGAATAATGCCTTCAGATAAGGAAAACCCGAGGGCGAACAGTTCCAGTTCTTTCGGCGATGCCATCATCACGACATGCGATATGCCGTTGTAGACCAAGGCAACGGGCACCTCTTCTGCCAGCCAGTCAGGCTGCGGCTGATGCAGCGAGTCAGGATGATAGACCGAATGTTGCGTTGCGCCTTCAAGGGCGGTATCCGCGCGTAAATGAACCCCTTCCACCTGAAATACCTGCATGTTAGTAACCTTGGAAATTAAAAGTATTATACCCGTCATACTTCAAGTTGCATGTGCGTTGGCTGCGTTACTCGACACACTAGCGTGTGTCTCACCCCGTTGGGGCCGCTGCAAGCAGCGTTCAAACCTGCCTCTGGCAGATTTGTCAATCACCCGAATCACTTACTCAAGTAAGCTCATCGGGATGAAATGAGAGACATCCTGTCTCTCACCGAAGGCCAGCCAATGGCTGGTCAAATTCGTTCCCGACGAATTTGTCCTTCGCTTGCCGCGTTACGATGCTCATTGATGAGCATCGCCCTAAAGGGCTAACGCTTCGCGTTATTCAAAACGAATACGTTTTGTCCTGAAACTCGAATTATTTAGGGTATACCTCACCGCGTCTGAAGGGATGCGACTTTTTCTCGCAAGAAACTGTGCGTCAACTCGAAGAGTTGTCTTCTTCTCTGGCCGAATCCTGTCGCTAACCTCATACCCCGTATAGGCTTAATTTAACTGCTTACTGTTTGCCTCTTTTTTCACTGCGGCAAGGCCGCTCATCCGGAAATGAAAAGGAGACTGAAATGGCGCACGATAATTTTGAAGGCCGAGCCGCATCTGATGAATACGGCTCTCTCAACCTGAAAAAACGCTATGACAATTTTATCGGCGGAGCCTGGGTTCCACCTGATGCGGGTCAGTATTTTGTCAATTTGACGCCAGTAACGGGTCAGCCGATGTGTGAAGTAGCCAGTTCGTCAACGCGAGATATTGACCATGCGCTGGATGCCGCGCACAAGGCGAAAGCGGAATGGGGTGGCCTGTCGGTGCAGGATCGGGCACTGGTGCTGAACCGTATTGCCGACCGAATGGAACAAAACCTTGAGCTTCTGGCGAAGGTGGAAACCTGGGATAACGGCAAACCGATACGCGAAACCAGCGGAGCGGATGTGCCGCTGGCGATTGATCACTTTCGCTATTTCGCGGCCTGTATCCGGGCGCAGGAAGGGGCGATCAGTGAAATTGACGGCGATACCGTGGCCTACCATTTTCATGAACCTCTCGGCGTTGTCGGGCAAATCATTCCCTGGAATTTCCCGCTGCTGATGGCCTGTTGGAAAATGGCGCCTGCGCTGGCCGCCGGTAACTGTATTGTGCTGAAACCCGCCAAACTGACGCCGATGTCGGTGCTGATTTTGATGGAACTGATTCAGGATCTGCTACCGCCGGGTGTCATTAATGTCGTTAACGGGTCGGGAAGTGAAATTGGTGAATACCTGGCGACGTCGAAACGCGTTGCGAAAGTTGCTTTCACCGGGTCGACTGAAGTGGGCCAGCAGATCATGAGCTATGCGGCGCAGAACGTGACGCCGGTAACGCTGGAACTGGGCGGCAAATCGCCGAACATCTTCTTTGCTGATGTGATGGATAAAGAAGACAGCTTCTTTGACAAAGTGCTCGAAGGTTTCACGCTGTTTGCCTTCAATCAGGGAGAGGTTTGCACCTGCCCGAGTCGCGCGCTGGTGCAGGAATCGATCTACGATCGCTTTATGGAACGGGCAATCAAGCGCGTTGAGGCTATCCGCATCGGCAACCCGCTGGACAGCAACACCATGATGGGTGCACAGGTGTCAGCAGGCCAGCTCGACACCATCCTTAACTACATTGATATTGGTAAGAAAGAGGGCGCACGGGTGCTCACGGGCGGTCAGCGCAAGGCGATGCCTGGTGGGCTGGCAGAGGGGTACTATCTGGAACCGACGATATTGTTCGGTAAAAACAGCATGCGCGTCTTCCAGGAGGAAATTTTTGGACCGGTATTGGCGGTCACGACCTTCAAAACGATGGATGACGCACTGGAGATAGCCAACGACACGGAATACGGTCTGGGGGCTGGCGTGTGGAGCCGTAACGGTAACATCGCCTACCGAATGGGGCGTGGTATTCAGGCCGGACGCGTCTGGACCAACTGTTATCACGCCTATCCGGCGCATGCGGCGTTCGGGGGTTACAAACAGTCCGGTATCGGGCGTGAAAACCATAAAATGATGCTGGAACATTACCAGCAAACCAAGTGCCTGCTGGTGAGTTACTCTGATAAGCCGATGGGGCTGTTCTAACGGCATACGTCCTTCAAATCCTGCGCGCCTGCCTGTGTAGGTGCGCAGACATAGCGTAATTGATGCGGGTTTCCCGTATGAATCCGTCCTTATCACTCAGATTTGCCCGATTGTTGAGCGCTGGTAGTTGATAGTAGCAAGTCGTTGATAATAGCGGGTCGTTGATAATAGATTGTCTCAACGCTTAACAACGGCTACGCTGTTTTGAATAGCGCTTTGCTTTCAAGAGGTTGTGCATGACGGATAAGATCGGCTGGATTGATAACCTGCGGGCGTTGGCCTGCATGATGGTCGTTCTGATTCATAGCACCACCTACTATATTACTGCGGGCGGCACGCCGGGCGACGGACACTGGGATGTGGCGAATATCCTGAACTCTGCCTCGCGCGTCTGCGTTCCGCTGTTTTTCATGATCTCGGGTTACTTATTTTTTGGCGAGCGCAGCGCGGGGAAAAAGCATTTCCTGCGTATCGGTTTATGCCTGCTTTTTTATAGTACGGTCGCGCTGATCTATATTGCGACGCTCACGCCGATTAATGGCTTGAATTCATTGCACCATGCACTGCAAAAACCGGTCTTTTATCACTTATGGTTTTTCTACGCCATTATCGTGATTTATCTGCTCTCCCCGCTTATTACCATCAAGCCAGTATCGGGCAAATATTTAGCGGTCTTGATTGTCTTATTGGCCGTTGTCGCTAACCCCAATACGGGGCGGGTGGAATTTGAAGGGTTTAAGTTACTGCCTGTGAATCTCTATATTTACGGCGATACGTTTTACTATGTGCTGTATGCCGCGCTAGGGCGTGCGTTGGGGATGTTGGATGTGCCAAAGAAAGTCGTGCTGGCCGCTATCCCATTCTTTATTGCCTGTGTCGCGCTGGTCGCAATGGGGACGAAGCACCACACATTATTGAACGATACGTTTACTCAGACATTTTACATTTACTGTGGCCCGCTGGTGTTTCTGGCTGCAGTCAGCCTTCTCGTGGTGTTTAAACATTACTGTAGCCAGCGGATTTTACCGGGATTTGCCACTATTTCGCGCCATTCGTTGGCAATTTACGGCTTCCACGCGTTGATCATTCATTATCTGCGAACGCATGACGTGGCACTGCCATCCCACCCAGTTCTCGACATTTTGTATGTTTTCGCCATCGCACTAGGTGCCAGCCTGTTGCTGTCGATGGCGCTACAGAAAATCGATGTGCGGCGCTGGGTGAGCTGACGATTCGGACGAGCGGTGTCACATCAGCGGGCTAAGCTGTTGGTAGAGAGCTTTAAATGTGCGTCTCCGCTCGGCATAGTCGTCATGGCGTTGGGGATTGGGTTGATGAACCTGTTCCAGCGGTAGCGGCGGCAGCAGGTCTGCCAGTGGCGTATGCGGATGCATGGCGATCTGTGCCAGACGTGCTGCCCCCAGCGCCGGACCAACGTCTCCTCCCGTGCGGTATTCCAGCGTTTGACCGCTGATATCCGCCAGCATTTGTCGCCAGTAGGAGCTGCGAGCACCGCCGCCAATCAGCGTGATGCTATCGGGTTTTAGCCCGGTCATATGCAGTGCATCCATGCCATCGGCAAGCGCAAATCCCACGCCTTCCAGTACCGCTTTTGCCAGTTCCGGGCGACCGTGTTGATGGGTTAGCCCCCAGAATGCGCCTTTGGCATCGGGATTATTGTGCGGTGTACGTTCGCCGGAGAGATAGGGTAAGAACCACACTGGCGTTATTGTGTCATCGACTGGTGTCGAGGCGACTTCCTGCAACAGCGCGGGTACGCTCTCTGCGTGCGTCAGACGGTCGACCCAGTCGAGGCAGGATGCAGCGCTTAACATCACGGACATCAGGTGCCAGGTATTCGGCAGCGCGTGGCAGAAACTGTGGACGGCATGCTGTGGGTTGCTGAGAAAGCCGTCGCTGACAGCAAAGTAAACGCCGGATGTGCCGAGAGACAGCATTGCCTGTCCAGCTTGATATAGCCCAACGCCAATGGCTCCCGCCGCATTGTCCCCACCGCCAGCAATTACGGGGACGGGTTCCATGCCCCAGCGGCTGGCGATATCAGGCCGCAGATAACCGGTAATCTGATTGCCTTCATACAGTGCGGGCATATGTTCGCGGCTCAGCGCGCAGGCTTCCAGCAGCGTGTCGCTCCAGTCTCGTTTGGCGACATCCAGCCAGAGTGTGCCGGCTGCATCGGACATATCGCTGGCAAACTCTCCCGTCAGACGCCAGCGCAGATAGTCTTTTGGCAGCAGGACTTTGTCGATTTGGCGAAAGATCTCGCTTTCGTTTTCCTGCACCCATTTCAGTTTGGGCGCGGTAAAGCCCGGCATCATCAGGTTACCGGTAATCTGGCGCGATGTTGGCACCTGTTGTTCCAGCGTTCGGCATTGGGCCGCGCTACGTCCGTCATTCCAGAGGATCGCGGGGCGTAGCACGTTCTGGCGGGCGTCCAGCAAGGTCGCCCCGTGCATTTGCCCGGTTAGCCCCAGTGCTTTCACCGCGCGAAGGTTGTGCGTCGCTGCCAATGCCTGTAACGCCCGATCGGTTGCCTGCCACCAATCTTCAGGTGCTTGCTCTGACCAGAGCGGATGTGGGCGGGAAATGTTCAATGCGGCGCTATGGCTGGCAATCACCTCGCCTGCTTCATCCAGCAGGATGGCTTTCACACCGGACGTACCCAGATCAATACCGATATACATAGTGGCTCCTGATAAGCCTCTGCGACAGGGTTGAGCCTGCCGCAGTAGATGAACGTATCGTTTTTAACCAAAGAGGTGGCGGTTAACCAGGTTTTCCAGCAACTCCTGCTGACCACTCTGGTGCTGTGGTGCCAACTGATGGCTTTCTGCATAGTGGGCAAGTGATTCCAGCGAGGCCTTGCCTTGCAGGATTTGCTGACCCAGTTCTCCGTTCCAGCCTGCGTAGCGTTTAGCAACCAGCTGATTGAGTTTATCATCTTCAATCATTCTGGCTGCGGCCTTGAGCGCCAGTGCCATTGTATCCATCGCGCCGATATGCGCGTGGAAAAGGTCATAGCGATCGGTGCTTTGGCGACGAACTTTGGCGTCAAAGTTCAGCCCACCCGTCGTGAAGCCACCCGCCTTGAGAATTTCATACATGATCAGCGTGTTCTCTTCCACGCTGTTAGGGAACTGATCGGTGTCCCAGCCGAGCTGCGGATCGCCGCGGTTCGCATCGACAGATCCGAATACGCCCAGTGCGACAGCGGTGGCGATTTCATGATGGAATGAATGGCCTGCCAGCGTAGCGTGGTTGGCTTCCACGTTGACTTTAATCTCTTTTTCCAGCCCAAACTGTTTCAGGAAACCATAAACGGTGGCGACATCGTAGTCGTACTGGTGCTTGGTTGGCTCCTGTGGCTTCGGCTCGATGAGCAGCGTGCCCTGAAAGCCGATTTTGTGTTTATGTTCGACGACCATCTGCATGAAGCGGCCGATTTGTTCACGCTCCTGACGCAGGTCGGTATTAAGCAGGGTTTCATACCCTTCACGCCCGCCCCACAGCACATAGTTCTCGCCACCCAGTTTTTTGGTCGCGTTCATTGCCGTGAACACCTGCGTAGCCGCCAAGGCAAAGACATCTGGGTCAGGGTTGGTGGCCGCGCCTGCGCCATAGCGAGGATGGGTAAAGCAGTTGGCGGTGCCCCACAGCAGCTTCACGCCGCTATCCTGCTGCTTTTCCGCCAGCACATCGGTGATAACCGCAAAATTATGCAGATACTCTTTCAGTGAGTTTCCTTCCGGTGCGATATCGACGTCATGAAAGCAGTAGTAAGGCACGCTCAGCTTTTGAAAGAATTCGAATGCGATGTCCGCCTTGCGCTTCGCTAGCTCCAGCGCGTCGCCTGACTGTTGCCACGGCCGAGCAAAAGAGCCGACGCCGAACATATCCGCGCCGTTCCAGCAGAACGTGTGCCAATACGCGACGGCAAAACGCAAATGGTCTGCCATTCGTTTCCCAAGAATTTCCTGATCGGGATTGTAGTGACGAAAGGCGAAGGGATTGTCGCTTTGACTACCTTCATAACGGACTTTTTCGATCTGTTCAAAATAGGCTTGCATCGTTAACTCCTTAGAAACCACCCAGACGGAAGAGACGGGAATGGGATTAATTTTCGGAGTGGATGAAGGTTTCCTCAATTACGTTATTTCACACTGAAATTCAGAGAATTATTAAATGTGCGCTGCGTCGCAAAAAATAACGGTATTTACTCTGAATACGCTTCGCAAGGTGTAACAAGGTGAAAATGTGACTCGACAATAAAATATGACCCGTATCAAAAAATGGAAATTAAACCAAAAAACATAATTGGAGGATAAAAATCTGTAATTGATGGGGGGATGTTTAGCGACAATACTCATCTGGCTATTGCTATTGGAGTCTTAGGCCCTGCATCTTAAATAAAAAAAGGTACGCTATGATGAAAGTTAAACATTTTTTACTCTCAGCTTGTGCCGTATTCACTTTAGCTTGTCAGCCCGGATTCGCGAAGGACGTTAAAATAGGCATGGCGATTGACGATCTACGTCTTGAACGCTGGCAGAAAGATCGCGATCTTTTTGTTGAGCAAGCCAAAAAGCAGGGTGCTGATGTGTTTGTTCAATCAGCAAACGGCAATGAGGCCACGCAGATTTCTCAAATAGAAAACATGATCAATCGCGGTGTCGATGTCTTGGTTATTATTCCTTATAACGGTCAAGTGCTTGGCAATGTTATTGCGGAAGCAAAACGTGAGGGAATAAAAGTGCTTGCTTATGACCGCATGATTAATAATGCGGATGTGGATTTTTATATTTCATTTGATAATGAAAAGGTTGGTGAGCTACAGGCGAAATATCTCGTCGATAAGGTGCCCGGCGGAAACTATTTCTTAATGGGCGGCTCACCTGTTGATAATAACGCGAAGCTGTTTCGTCAGGGGCAAATGAAAGTGCTCACGCCGCTGATCGAAAATGGGAAAATAAAAGTGGTCGGCGACCAATGGGTTGATGCCTGGTTACCAGAGAATGCGCTGAAAATTATGGAAAATGCGCTAACGGCGAACAGCAATAAGATTGATGCTGTTGTCGCATCGAACGATGCGACGGCGGGCGGGGCGATTCAGGCGCTTGCCGCACAGGGACTGGCTGGGAAAGTCGCCATTTCCGGTCAGGATGCCGATCTGGCCGCAATCAAACGTATTGTGGCAGGCACGCAAACCATGACGGTCTATAAACCGATCAGCAAGCTGGCCAAAGATGCCGCAGATATCGCTGTGGCGCTGGGTTCCGGCAAAACGCCGGAGTCTAATGCTAAATTAAACAATGGGTTGAAAGATATCTCTTCCTTCTTACTGACGCCGATTCCCGTCGATAAATCCAATATCGATTCCACCGTCATTGCCGATGGCTTCCACAAAAAAGCGGACGTGTATTAACGCACGTCGCAGCCACTAGAGTTCAGGATGCAGGAAAGACGTTCATCGAGCCACGACACGAGGTTGTGGCTCGCCACTGTCGCAGACGAGGTCTGAGATACCTGAATCACGGAGGCCGTGATGCCACATCTGTTGGAAATGAAAAACATCACCAAGGCGTTTGGCGCGGTGAAAGCCGTCGATAATGTCAGCTTGACGCTGGAGGCAGGTCAGGTTTTGTCGCTGTGCGGCGAGAATGGCTCGGGGAAATCTACCTTGATGAAGGTGTTGTGTGCCATCTATCCGCATGGCAGCTATGAGGGGCAGATCGTGTTTTCCGGTGACGAGCTGCGCGCTAGCCATATTCGCGATACGGAGCAAAAAGGCATTGCGATTATTCATCAGGAACTGGCGCTGGTGAAAGAGATGACGGTGCTGGAGAACCTCTTTTTGGGTAACGAATGGACGCGTTTTGGCGTAATGGATTACGACAATATGTACCTTCGCTGCCAGCGTATGTTGGAGCAGGTCAAGCTGGCCGTCGATCCGAATACCAAAGTGGGTGAGCTTGGATTAGGCCAGCAACAGCTGGTGGAAATTGCCAAGGCGCTGAACAAGCAGGTGCGTCTGTTGGTGCTGGATGAGCCCACTGCGTCATTGACCGAACGTGAAACCGCAATCCTGCTGGAGATCATCCAGGATCTGCGCGATCACGGTATTGCCTGCATCTATATCTCGCACAAGCTCAACGAAGTTAAAGCCATTTCCGATGTGATTTGCGTGATTCGTGATGGGAAACCTATTGGCACGCGCCCTGCGGTCGAGCTGAGCGAAGACCAGATCATTGCCATGATGGTGGGACGGGAGCTGACGGAACTCTATCCCAATGAACCGCATACCATTGGTGAAGAAGTGCTGCGCGTAGAACACCTTACCGCCTGGCACCCAGTTAATCGCCACATTCGTCGGGTGGATGATGTCTCGTTTGCACTGCATCGAGGTGAGATTCTCGGCATTGCCGGACTGGTGGGGTCAGGGCGTACGGAAACGGTGCAATGCCTGTTTGGTGCCTATCACGGTCGTTGGCAGGGCGACATCTTTATTGACGGCGAGCAGGTGACCATCAGCAATTGCCAGCAGGCGATGGCGCAGGGTATTGCGATGGTGCCGGAGGATCGTAAGAAGGATGGCATTGTTCCGGTGATGAGCGTCGCGCAGAACATGACGCTGGCGGCACTCGATCAATTCACTGGGGCATTTTCCATGCTGGACGATGCGCGTGAACAGGACATCATCCGGCAGTCTCTAGCGAATCTGAAGGTGAAAACCTCCAGCCCGGAACTGGCGATCGCCCGGCTTAGCGGCGGTAACCAGCAAAAAGCGGTGCTGGCGAAATGTCTGCTGTTGAAACCCCGCATTCTGATTCTCGATGAACCCACGCGCGGCATTGATATCGGTGCCAAGTATGAAATCTACAAGCTCATTAACGCGCTGGTAAAACAGCATATTGCCGTCATTGTCATCTCTTCTGAGCTGCCCGAAGTGCTGGGGCTGAGCGATCGGGTGTTGGTGATGCATCAGGGGCGTATCAAAGCGGATTTGATCAATCGTGATTTAACCCAGGAACAGGTTATGGAAGCTGCATTGAGGAGTGAACATCGTGCTGAAAACATCACAGTCTGAACAACAACATGTCGCTGGCTCTGTCTCGATGCTGCAACGGTTGAAAAGCATCAATCTTCAGGTCTACGTGATGATTGCCGCCATCATCGCCATCATGCTCTTTTTCACCTACATGACCGATGGGGCATATCTCAGTGCGCGTAACCTCTCCAACCTGTTAAGGCAAACGGCGATCACCGGCATTCTGGCGGTCGGTATGGTGTTTGTCATTATCTCCGCAGAGATCGATCTGTCGGTTGGTTCGATGATGGGGCTATTGGGCGGCGCGGCGGCGATTTTTGATGTCTGGTTTGGCTGGCCTTTACCGTTGACCATCGTTGTGACACTTGCGCTGGGATTGCTGCTTGGCGCGTGGAATGGCTGGTGGGTCGCCTACCGGAAAGTCCCTTCTTTTATCGTGACGCTGGCGGGGATGCTGGCTTTTCGCGGCATTCTGATCGGCATTACCAATGGGACGACGGTTTCCCCGACGAGTGAAGCGATGTCGCAGATTGGGCAGAGCTATCTGCCTTCCGGCATCGGTTTTATGTTCGGTGCTATCGGGCTGATGGTGTTTATTGCCTGGCAGTGGCGTCGGCGCAGCAGCCGTGCGCGATTAGGGTTACCGATAAACCCACCCGCGGGAGATATTGGCCGCCAGACGGTGACGGCACTCGTGGTGCTGGGGGCGATTTATCTGCTGAATGACTATCGCGGTGTGCCAACGCCGGTTCTGGTGCTGACGCTGTTGATGCTGGGCGGTATTTTTCTGGCGACGCGAACCGCATTTGGCCGCCGCATTTATGCCGTGGGCGGGAATATCGATGCTGCCCGCTTATCGGGTGTGAATGTCGAGCGCACCAAAATGGCGGTGTTCGCGATTAATGGTCTGATGGTCGCGGTCGCCGGGCTGATTCTCAGCTCGCGATTGGGGGCTGGTTCGCCATCCGCCGGGAACATTGCCGAACTGGATGCGATTGCCGCCTGCGTGATTGGTGGCACCAGTCTGGCGGGCGGTATCGGCAGCGTGGCGGGCGCGGTGATGGGGGCATTTATCATGGCGTCGCTGGATAACGGGATGAGCATGCTGGATGTACCGACCTTCTGGCAATACGTCGTAAAAGGCGGAATCCTGCTATTGGCGGTGTGGATGGATACCGCAACAAAGCGGCGCGTATGACTGATGTGGTGGTTGTGGAGGAAATACGTGGCGGCTCGCAATAATCAGCAAATTATTTTGGCCTCTGGGGGCGCTGTGCTATTCAAAGAAGAAGACTTTCAAGGAACTTGCGATTAATGAGTGCCGACTGCCATGTTTGAAAAACGCTATCGCATCACGCTGCTGTTCAACGCCAACAAAGTGTATGACCGTCAGGTGGTTGAAGGAGTTGGCGAATATTTACAGGCTTCTCAGTGTGACTGGGACATCTTCATCGAAGAGGACTTCCGTTGCCGCATTGATAACATCAAAGAGTGGCTGGGAGACGGCGTGATTGCCGATTTTGACGATGGTGAGATCAAGCAACTGCTACAGGATGTGAATGTACCGCTGGTAGGCGTTGGTGGCTCCTACCATCGTCCCGAGGATTACCCGCCCGTGCATTATATTGCGACAGATAATTATGCACTGGTGGAAAGCGCGTTTATGCACCTCAAAGAGAAAGGGCTGAACCGCTTTGCCTTTTATGGCCTGCCGGTATCGGGCGGGAAAGGCTGGGCGCAGGAGCGGGAATACGCTTTCC
Source organism: Pectobacterium aroidearum (assembly GCF_015689195.1). GTDB lineage: Bacteria > Pseudomonadota > Gammaproteobacteria > Enterobacterales > Enterobacteriaceae > Pectobacterium > Pectobacterium aroidearum. The sequence continues at coordinate 4,811,731 of NZ_CP065044.1, read as the reverse complement.
GGCAGCTAGTTGCTGCAGAAAAGTATCAAGGCGTGGTGTATCAGGGAATGGAAACGTCGCCGGATAACTGGCAATACGCGCAAAACCGACTGGCCGACTGGGTGCAGGGGCTTCCGCCGCAGACGGGGATTATCGCGGTGACCGATTCGCGCGCGCGCCACCTGTTGCAGGTTTGCGAACACCTGAATATTGCCGTACCGGAAAAGCTGTGCGTCATCGGGATCGATAACGAAGATCTGATTCGCTACCTGTCACGCGTCGCGCTCTCGTCGGTAGCGCAGGGCACGCGCCAAATGGGATATCGCGCAGCGAAGTTGCTGCATCAGCTGTTGTTGAACCAGACCGATTTGCCGCTGCAACGTATTTTGGTACCGCCGGTTCGGGTGGTGGAACGTCGCTCAACGGATTATCGCTCTGTGCACGATCCTGCTGTTATTCAGGCCATGCACTTTATCCGCTATCACGCCTGTAAAGGGATTAAGGTCGAGCAGGTGCTGGATGCGGTCGGGATTTCCCGCTCGAATCTGGAAAAGCGCTTTAAAGATGAAGTCGGCCAGACGATTCACGGTGTGATTCACGCGGAGAAGCTGGATCGGGCGCGCAACCTGCTGATATCGACTTCACTCTCGATTGGCGAGATCTCGCTAATGTGCGGCTACCCTTCGCTGCCCTATTTTTATGCCGTCTTTAAGAAAGGGTATGACATCACGCCGAAGGAGTACCGCGAGCGTTATGGCGAAGGTTATTAAATGGATTGGCTCAGGAAGGCGCGGCGGTGCGCGCCTTATCATTGGAGTAGTAAGGAGAGTCTGGTGAGCGGTTACGCCGGCACGCGCCAGTAATCGTAATCGATATGCTCAACCTGGAAGTTGGCGTTCTCTTTGTCTCCAGTCAGACGGCTGGCGATGGTAAAGGCAAAATCGAATGTCACGCCTAACCCCTTGCCGCTGATCAGATTGCCGTCTTCCACGACTTTCTCGTCAACATAAACGCCATCGGTCACATCCTGCCATAACTTGCCGGAGCAAACGTAGCGACGGCCTTTTAGCAGGTTGTTACCACCCAGTACGCGTGCAGCCGCAGAGCACAATGGGCAAATCAGTTTTCCCGCCTCGTCATGGCGACGGATAAACTCGACGACCATTGGGTTGGCAGCCAGGTTTACCGTTCCCTGTGGGCCGCCGGGAATGACCACGGCATCAAACAGCGTGTCCTGGTTTCTTTCCAGCAGAGAATCGGCAAACATACGAATATTGTGATAACTGTGCAGTTCCAGTCTGTCATAGCATGACAGCATGGTGACTTCTATCTTCATTCGGTGCAGTACATCAATCACCATGATCGCTTCTGCTTCTTCAAACCCAGGAGCCAGCAGAACGGCGACTTTCTTAGACATAGCATCTCCAGCAATATGCAAGGGAAGGTGTTAACCGCAAGAGGATAGCAAAGAAATTCCGACAAAATGAAACGATGTTTTATTAATGTCGAGTGGGTCGCGTAAACGATTTTTGCTACTTAGCCTGAAGCGAAGATAGCGCTATACTTGCTAACTTGGTCGTGAATCGGCCACGAATTTTTTTACACGAAAGCATGACTCTTCTCTTCCTGTCCCGCCAAAAAGATGTTTAAATTATCACTCACTTATTTTGCATAAATATGCATTTGTGAGTGTGTCGATTTTGGTTATCGACCGGCCCGTTTGATGTAGGATGTGCACAGGGCCCAAACGCTCATTAATGCATGGCGTAACATAATGGTGTGGGCTGCGAGGCTTCTATCCATAGATCTTTCGAGCAGGGATATATTTATGACAACGATTCTCAAGCATCTTCCGGTTGGTCAGCGTATTGGTATTGCGTTCTCGGGTGGTCTGGATACCAGCGCCGCGCTGCTTTGGATGCGTCAAAAGGGCGCGGTTCCTTATGCGTATACCGCAAATCTGGGGCAGCCAGATGAGGATGACTACGAGGAAATCCCTCGTCGGGCTATGGAATATGGTGCAGAAAATGCCCGCCTTATCGATTGCCGTAAGCAACTGGTTGCTGAAGGTATCGCTGCGATTCAATGTGGCGCATTCCACAACACGACGGCAGGCGTGACCTATTTCAACACTACGCCGCTGGGCCGTGCCGTTACCGGTACGATGCTGGTTGCTGCGATGAAAGAAGATGGCGTGAACATCTGGGGTGACGGCAGCACCTATAAAGGCAACGATATTGAGCGTTTCTATCGCTACGGCCTGCTGACCAATGCTGAACTGAAGATTTATAAACCGTGGCTGGATACCGATTTCATTGATGAACTGGGTGGCCGTCAGGAGATGTCCGAGTTCATGTCGCAGGCAGGGTTCGGCTATAAAATGTCTGCCGAGAAAGCCTATTCTACCGACTCCAACATTCTGGGTGCGACGCACGAAGCGAAGGATCTGGAATTCCTGAATTCCAGCGTCAAAATCGTTAACCCGATTATGGGCGTAAAATTCTGGGATGAGAATGTCAAAGTTCCGGCAGAAGAAGTAACCATTCGCTTTGAGCGTGGTCATCCGGTCGCGCTGAACGGCAAGACCTTTGCTGATGATGTCGAACTGATGCTGGAAGCGAACCGTATCGGTGGACGCCACGGTCTGGGGATGAGCGATCAGATCGAAAACCGTATCATTGAAGCGAAAAGCCGTGGCATCTATGAAGCCCCGGGAATGGCGCTGTTGCACATTGCCTATGAGCGTCTGGTTACCGGTATCCACAACGAAGATACCATCGAGCAATACCACGCCAATGGTCGTCAGCTGGGTCGCTTCCTGTATCAGGGACGCTGGTTTGATTCCCAGGCGCTGATGCTGCGTGATGCTTCTCAGCGTTGGATCGCCAGCGCCATCACTGGCGAAGTGACGCTGGAACTGCGCCGTGGCAATGATTACTCCATCATGAATACCGTGTCTGACAATCTGACCTACAAACCAGAGCGTCTGACCATGGAGAAAGGCGACTCGGTCTTCTCGCCGGATGACCGTATCGGTCAGCTGACCATGCGCAATCTGGATATCACGGATACGCGTGAAAAACTGTTTAATTATGTTGAAACGGGCTTGCTCTCTTCCTCCGCCAGCACGGGTCTGCCACAGGTAGGCCAACTGCAGGATAAAACAGAGAAGTAACGTGCAGATTGAGTAATATAAGGATCCGGAATCGTCTCGCGTTTCCGGATTTTTTTTATCTGTTTATCATATATTTATGTTTGGTTTTCTCGCGGCGTTTTTTCATGTATGAACTCTTGCTGACAATGCAGGTTGCATCTGTACAACCGTCGTGGAAAGGGACAAAATACCTATAAATAATCAGCCAGAGTAATAGTCTGAAGGCGAAGGATCTATGAGATGGGATGTCGTTTTTGGGGTTATGTATTAACTTTTCAATGGAGGAAAAATGTTAGAGATATTTGATGTAAATCACGCCTTGCTGTCAGAAACGAAATCAGAAGAGCTATTTACCCTCAGAAAAGAGACGTTTAAAGATCGACTGAATTGGGCTGTGAATTGTACTGATGGAATGGAATTCGATCAGTATGATAATAATAATACGACTTATCTTTTTGGCATAAAAGATAACACGGTTATTTGTAGTCTGAGATTTATCGAAACAAAATACCCTAACATGATTACCGGGACATTTTTCCCTTACTTCAAGGAGATCAATATTCCTGAAGGGAATTATCTGGAATCTAGCCGGTTCTTTGTGGATAAATCACGAGCAAAAGATATCCTCGGCAATGAATATCCAATTAGTTCTATGCTGTTTCTTTCAATGATTAATTATTCAAGGGATAAAGGTTATGATGGAATATATACGATAGTGAGTCACCCTATGCTAACGATATTAAAACGTTCTGGCTGGGGAATCCGCGTTGTCGAGCAAGGTTTATCAGAAAAGCAGGAAAGAGTGTATTTAGTTTTCCTTCCCGTTGATGATGAGAATCAGGAAGCATTGGCGCGTCGTATTAACCGCAGTGGAACATTCATGGGCAACGAACTGAAGCAATGGCCTCTACGAGTGCCTGCCGCTATTGTACAGGCTTAATGAGTTGTAATTCAACGCCGAGCCTGATGGCATGCTTGGCATTCAGGACTCCAAGTTTTTTCACAACATTGCCGATATGAAATTTTACCGTACTGGTTTTTATGCCGAGAATAATCGCAACTTCCAAGTAGGTTTTACCCATACTGGCCCAGTAAAGAATTTCATTTTCTCGTTGAGAGAACATTTCTTTATTATTTAATTGTTTCTTACTTTCAATCATCTCTCTGCAAAGAGAGATGATTTTTTCATATGCATCAATTAACAGCATCTGAAAGGTGTCTTTCTTCTCTTCAATGAATTTTTCAACATTATCTGGATATGAACTGTCTACGATAATCGATAACATAGCCAAATTGTCACCATGATCGTGAAGCACAAAAGTATATCCGTTAATAATATTATATTTTTTAGAGAGATCAAATATCTTGGCCAGTTGCAACCGGGTGTTAATAACGAGACTTTTCTCCCAAGAGAAAGGCGATATCTTATTAAATGATGCAAGAACAACAGGGTCGATATGCTGGTATTTGTTTTCTTTATAGAGGTTAACCCATTCATCGGGATAACTGGAAATGATGATCATTTGAGAAGGGTTCTTCTTATTGAGAACCATAAAAGAGAATTTTATGCCGTCGTAGCGATCCAGGTTTTTGTTGAAATGCTTTTTAATTACCCTGCTTATTATTTCGCTATCGGTGAATAATGGCGACATCTCATGACCTCAGTCTGAAGAATCAACATCCTTGTAATAGAAAAGTATATACCTACACCTGTACCTAAGTCTAATTGTTATTGGTGAGTGAAAAAACGTACAATTATAAGATAAGTCTGCAGACGTAATTAACATAATTCATATGCATTTAAATTCTGTTGATGATTGGCTAACATCAGGGAATGTTAATTCAGTCGACTTCATCAATAACATCATAAAAATCGGCGATTTTTTTTATCTACAGCCGTGACGCTTTACTGAGCGATCTTATGCTCCATCACATTAGAAAGATTAATCTGATTTCTGCACCTGCAACATTTTTCTTCATGTTGTGCTCGCCTTCGCGCTCCCTCATGCTTCGTTGATATTGTTGTATTCCCACAGCCGGTTGAAATGCACATCGTCGAGATTGCGGGTTGAATCCGCATTACCCGAGAAAGGACGCGCAGTGGTTGCGGCCGCTCCCCACGGCTGTTCTCTGTCATAGCTGGCGTCAATCGTGCTGTCGCGAATCACTAACTGGCCATTTGCCGTCTGACCCGGCTGATATCCCGTTTGCCTTGCACCCTGATCCCAGGCGCGACCTAATCTGGCCTTTCTTACCCCGCTGAAGCCTTCGTCACCCGTAAAGCGGCACTGCGTTGCCAGAAAACCATATTGAACCCACGGCATGCTGTCAGGCGCAAAGACATGGATATCTTTCGCTCCACGGCTGGAAACCGTATGAAAGTGGACATGCTCGAATACTGCGGTTGCCCGCCCAAAAACGTAGTCGACATCCCCCTCGATGTAGCTGTCTGTAATGTAGGCGCGGCTGTAGCGATCCGTGACGTACTCGTTGCGAAGGTTGCTGGTATTGACGAAAAACGTATCCTGACGACCGATGAGGCGGACCTTTTCAAGCTGCACCTTATCGCCGTCGGTGCGCAGCGCGACGGCCTGATGCGCGCGGCCATCTACCGAATCCAGCAAGGTATTCACTACCGTCAGGTTTTTCATCTGGAAGTTGTCGCTTTGCGACCAGACCACGGCGGCACAAATGGTATCAATCGTTGCGTTCTGCTTTGACGCACAGAGATCGTACATATACCAGGCGGGATCGCCGGGCTGATATTCACCGTGAGGATTCACCGCTTCCCGGTAGGTTGCTGGTGAAAACATCGAATCAAGCGCGAGTTGAATCACCACGTCATTCGGTTGTTCTCCCGCTCCAAATAACGTCAGCGGTGGCGCATCGGCGGGGATGTAGACCGTGCCGGTATAGATGCCTGGCAGCAATTTAATCGTAATGTGCGACTGACCCTGCGGTGCCCGCAACGCGGCGTTGATCGCCTGTTGAACATGAGTGTGTGTTGCGCCATCCACCCCGATCCGTGGCCCGACAACCCACGGTGTAGCCAGTTCGACCGCAATGGGCGTGGGAAGCCAGACGTCAGTATCAGTGCGGTGCGGAGTAAAATAGTGCAGTCGCGTGAAGCGACTCGCTTCCTGTTCGGAAAGAATGGGGCGATGAACCGTGCCGGGGTACGTCGTTTTTATCATTGCGCTATCCTAATAAAGAAGTCAGAAGCTAATTCCCCTGATACCACGTCCAGACCTTGATCAGCAGTGCCGCTGACACACTCCAGCACACGACCGCGGCGAGCAGCGCCTGTGGCAACTTCATCCACGCGGTAAAGTAATAAAGTGAGATGAGATAAACCAGATAAGGAATAACGGACCAAATGCCAAACAGGATAGTGGCGCGCAGCGCCTCCAGCCCGCGCTCGGTGCCAACGATATAATGGGCAATCAGCGCGAATGTGGGAAATAGCGGCACCAACCCGGCAATATAATAGTTTCGACTTTTCGCCAGTACGCTGATGAGCAATACGATCAACGCGCCAATAACCGATTTGATAAACAATGACATAAGTATAACTTCTGGCTTAATTAAGCATCGTGAATGCACAGAGAATAGCGAAAAAGTATCGGGATGGAATAGTGCTACCGCACAGCTTAAGATTTCAATTCGTGGTGATTTCGTTATTCTTAGCAGAAGAATGAATAAATACTACGCACGATAGCCTTATCGTACGCAGGTAAAACGATAATAAATCTGGAAAGGATTGATATTGAAGATGCAACGTCACGCATTCACTAAGGGATTGGTTCCAATAAAGATTATTTCTACTGGCAGTGCGCTTCCTGCGCAGCGGGTGACCTCGGCTGAATTAGATGTGCGGCTCAATAAACCTGCTGGTTATGTCGAAAGCCGTTCCGGTATTCTCTATCGCCACCATGCGGACAATCATGCCAGCCAGGCCGAACTCGGTGTCGCGGCATTAAATGATGCGCTGACGCGTGGCGTTATTTCTCCGGCTTCCATTGACCTGCTGCTGTTTGCTTCTGCGATTCCCATTCAGGCGCTGCCTTATAGCGCCAGCCATGTATTAAAAGCGTCGTCTTTGCCGAAAGGGACAGCCTGTTTTGATATTAATAGCAGCTGCGTCAGCTTTATTTCTGCGCTTCAGGTGGCGGCTGGGCTGTTAAATACCGGCGCTTATCGACGCATTGCCATTGTTTCTACCGAACTTGCGTCGCGCGGTATTGATTGGGATGACGAAGAATCGTCGCTGATTTTTGGTGATGGTGCCGCGTGCGCGATTGTCGAACGCGGTGATGGCCACAGCGGTATTGCGGCGTGTCTGCTGGAAACGTATCCGAAGGGCAATGAACTGTGCCAGATCCGCGCAGGCGGCACCTTGCGTAACCCGCGTGCAGGGATGGAACTGCATGACTTTCTGTTCCATATGCAGGGAAAACGGCTGTTCAGGCAGGCTTCTGCACTGATTGAGGGCTATCTGCAACGGCTGCTGGAAGCGAGTGGTTTCACGCTTGAGCAGATGGCGGCGGTGGTTCCGCATCAGGCCAGCCACCTGTCGCTGGAACACATGCGTAAGCGACTGGCGATCCCGACGGAAAGACTGATTGATATTTACCGCTATCACGGTAATCAGGTGGCGGCCTCAATTCCAACGGCGCTGCATCATGCCATCGTGACGCAACGCCTGCCTGAGGGGGAGCCCGCCATGCTGGTCGGCACGGCTGCCGGGTTGACGCTGGGCGGGATGGTTCTGATCCCATGAGAGTCTTCGTCACGGGTGCAACCAGCGGATTGGGGCGTAACGCGGTGGACTGGCTACTTAAGGCTGGGCATCAGGTGCTGGCGTGCGGGCGCGATCGCACGGTAGGCCAACAGCTTGAAGCTCAGGGCGCACAGTTCATCGGTATCGATTTGGTGGAAACCTCGGTAGACCTGTTTCGATCGCTGATGGCGGGCTGTGACGTGGTCTGGCACTGTGCCGCGAAATCATCACCGTGGGGGCAATATCGCGATTTTTATCAGAATAATACCGAGGTGACGGCACGTCTGGCCGACGCCGCAGGGCAGCTGGCTATCCCGCGTTTTGTGCACATCTCCACGCCCGCGATTTACTTCGATTACCAGCACCACCTGAATATTGATGAAAGCTACCGCGCGGCGCGTTTTGCCAATCACTATGCGCAGACCAAATTTCTGGCGGAAGAGCGACTTCAGGCGCTGACGTCGCGCTACCTGCAAACCACCTACGTGATTCTGCGTCCGCGTGGCCTATTTGGCCCGCATGACCGCGTGATTCTGCCGCGAGTGCTGGAGCAGATCGCGGTGGGCGGCGGCGTGTTGCGACTTCCGCGCGGTGGTGAGGCGCTGCTGGATCTCACGTTTGTCGGCAACGTTGTGGAAGCGATGGCGCTTGCCAGCGAGCGAACGGGGTTAGTGTCTGGTTCGGTGTACAACATCACCAATCATGAGCCCGCACGCCTCGTCGATATGCTGGAGCAACTGCTGGCAGGGCAATTGGGGATGCATTATCGCGTCAAAGCGGTGCCGTATCCGCTGCTGCACACGGTAGCGGGTGGAATGGAACTGCTCTCGTGCTTTAGTCGGAAAGAGCCGCTGCTAACGCGCTACAGTGCGGGAGCGGTGAATTTTGATATGACGCTCAGCGCGGAGAAAGCCAAACAGGAGCTGGGATATCAGCCGCGTTTCTCCCTTCAGCAGGGCATTGAGCTGACCGGCGACTGGTTCAGGGCGCATCTTGCACAGCGGAGCACGGACGGACATGGCTAATATTTCAACGTTTGAAGTCGGATACTGCCTGCATCCAGGCTGTATGGCGCTGCGTGGCGCGGGGTGGAAGGTATGCCGTTTTCCGGCACGCGTCTGGATGCTGGAGAGTCGGGGCAAGCGCTGGCTGTGGGACACCGGCTATGCCCAGCATTTTACCGATGCCACGCGATCCGGCCTGTTCCAGCTGTACCGCAGAATGACGCCGGTGCATTTTGAGACGAAAGACGCGCTGATTCACCAGCTACATGGGCAGGGGATTCAGCCTGCGGACATCGACGGCCTGATTATTTCCCATTTTCATGGCGACCATATTGCAGGGTTGCGGGATTTCCCCGACGTCCCGTTTATCTGTTCGGGACTGGGATGGCAGCAGACGCGGAATCTGCGCGGTTTCGCCGCTCTGAAACGGGCGTTTGTGCCTGCCCTGATCCCTGAGCATTTCGAGCAGGCGCTTCAGTTTGTCGAAAATTTCCCGCTTACCGATCTGCCAGCCGAGCTGGCGCCGTTTACGCAAGGCTATGCGCTGCCGGGTAGTGATAAAGAGATCGTGCTGGTGTCGCTGCCCGGTCATGCCGCCGGACACCTCGGCGCGTTTGTGCTGACTGAAAACGGCTGGGTGCTGCTGGCAAGCGATGCCGCCTGGTCGCCGCACAGTTATCGCGAAGGCCGCGGGCCGTCGCGTTTGGCGAATCTGGTGATGGACGATCCAAAAGCCTATTACCACACGTTGGATCAGCTACATCAGTTGCACCTGAACGGACAGGTTGAGATTCGGCTGTGCCATGAGGGCGACCTATGATTCCGCTGATGACCCTCTGGCACTATTTCCGTGCCAGACGCCTCACCTTTTCTACTCGTCAGGGGCTTGAACACCATCAACAGCGCCAGCTTGCTCGCTTTGCACGGCGGGTGCTGGCGCGTAGTCCCTATTTCCGTCCGTACTGCCAGCTTCCGATTACCTCCTGGCCGATGATGGATAAAGCCGTGATGATGGCCGAATTCGATCGGATGAACACCGCGGGGCTTAAGCGGGATGAACTGCTCGCCTGCGCGCGCCGCAGTGAGGAGGATCGTGACTTCACGCCGAATGTGAACGGGTTCAGCGTCGGGCTGTCGTCCGGCACCTCCGGGCAGCGTGGGCTGTTTGTCGTTAGCCCTCGTGAACAGCAGGTGTGGGCGGGGGGCATGTTGGCGAAAATGCTGCCGGACGGCTTACGTGCTGGCGAGCGGGTAGCGCTGTTTCTGCGGGCGGATAACAATCTGTATCACAGCGTGGATAACCGCTGGCTCAGCCTGTCGTTTTACGATCTGTTTGCGCCGTTTTCCGAACATGTTCCGCGGCTGGAAATGTGGTCGCCGTCGATTATCGTTGCTCCTGCACAGGTGCTGCGCGAGTTGGCGCTGGCGGTGCAGCGCGGTGAACTGCGCCTGTCTGTCAAAAAGGTGATTTCCGTGGCCGAGGTGCTGGAACCGCAGGATAAACAATTGCTCCAGCAGGTTTTCGGGCAGGTGGGGGAAGTGTATCAGGCGACGGAAGGCTTTCTGGCATCGACCTGTGAACACGGTACGCTGCATCTCAACGAGGAATTTGTGCACATTGAGCCGCAGTGGCTGGATGACGAACGCTTTACGCCCATCATTACCGATTTCACCCGCAGCACGCAGCCGATTGTGCGCTATCGGCTGGACGATGTATTGGTGAAGCAAAAAACACCCTGTGCGTGTGGCCGGGTGACGATGGCGATTGCCCGCATCGAAGGGCGCAGCGATGACTGCCTGCGACTGCCGGATAGTCACGGTGAGCCTCAGACCGTGTTTGCGGATCTCTGTAGCCGGATTATTGCCAATGCGCTGCCGCTGCATGCCGATTATCGGCTGGTGCAGCAGGGGGAAACGACGCTGCGTTTGTCCGCCGCGTGCAGCCTGCCGGAGCTGGAGGCCTGTCGGGACAGTCTGGCGCAGCAGTTTGCGTTGCAGGGCATTGAGGTGTCGCGTCTGCAGTGGCAGTTAATCGCCGGTGAGATTGCGCCAGCATTGACGCAAAAGCGCAGACGGATTGCCCGCCTGAAGGAGGACGTATAATGCGACTTCCTCAAAGCACGATGCTATTACGGCTGAAAGCGCTGCTCTTCGGCTGGGGATCGGTCGGCGTGGTGTATCAACTAAGCGCGCAGTTTCAGGGGCAGGGAACGGTGCTGCCGACGTCATTCATTGATGAATGGATTCCCTTTAGCCCCTCGGCTATCTGGCTGTATCTCTCCTTTTTCATCATCGTGCCGCTGTCTTATTTATCCTGCCCGATAGCACGTCTGGCGGGGTTACGCCGGGCAACGCAGCTCACTGCGTTAATCGCGGGCGCGGTGTACCTGATTTTCCCGACCACGATGGTTTATCCTCAGGCTGTCGGGGACGATTTTTCCACTCGTTTGCTACAGCTTTTGCAGCGTATCGACTCACCGCAGAATTGTCTGCCGTCGCTGCATATTGCGCTAACGGTGCTGGCGGTATGGGCGATGAGCGATAGCCAGCAGAAGGTGAAAACCGGTTTGTATCTGCTGTGGGGGATGGCGATTGCCTTTTCCATCCTGCAACTACGTCGGCATCTGTTCATCGATCTGGTGACCGGGGCGATGCTGGCGGGCATAACCGGATGGATTTTTCTGCGTAGCCGGGAGACGGTGACGGCGGTTTCCCCACGAGCCCCGCTGCCTAACGATAAGCGCCATCAGGAATGAAATCATGATCGATTTGGCATTACCCATTGTCTTCATGCTGGTTGTAGTGATTGGTGAAGCGCTGGTTCTACAGTGGATGCGGCGTGAGACGGTGAACTGGCATGACGTGGTGTTCAACCTGAACTCAGGGCATATCATGCTGTGGCTGTTTCGCAGCGTGGAGATTTTTTGCTATGGCTATGTCGCGGCGCATTTCAGTTTGGGCTGGGTGGAAACCTGGCCGCCGGTGCTGATGTGGTTGTTCGCGCTACTCGCCTGGGATTTCGGCTTTTATTGGCTACATCGCCTGCACCATACCTTTGGCGTGCTGTGGGCGGTACATGTGGTGCACCATCAGGGCGAACATTTCAATCTGTCGCTGGGCGTGCGTAACTCCTGGTATTCCTCGCTGACCTCGATTCCGTTCTTCCTGATTCTGGCGCTGCTTGGTGTGCCGCTGTACGTGTTTATCACCGTCTCCATTCTGCATTACAGCGTTCAGCTCTTTAACCATAACGCCATGACGCCCAAACTGGGCTGGCTGGAAAAGGTGCTGGTGACGCCAGCACACCATCGCGTCCACCACGTGAACGATCGCGCTTATTCCGACAAGAACTTCGGCGGCACCTTTATTTTTTGGGACAAACTGTTCGGCAGCTTTTGCCCACAGCTGCCCGACACGCCTTTTCGCTATGGCGCAGGCAAAGACAGACCATCAAACAATCCGTTTTGGGCCAGTAACCTGCCTTTTATGCAGTACCTGAAGCTGTCGGTGCGCCGTACGCGTCGGGCAACGTTTCACTGTACGCCAGTGGCGTTGCTTACCGGTGCGATGCTGCTGTTTGCGCTGGTCGTCGGTTATGTCTACCTGTATGGCTACGGTTATGAGTCCGCTAATCTGCCGCAGGTGGCGCTTTTCCTGCTGCTGGTGAGCGGGGCGGTCGCGTTGGGCGGAATTTCCGAAGGGCGGCGCTGGGGCATTTACGTTTGGTTATTCGTGGTGTTGCTATTCCCTGCGGTGTTTCTTGTCTATCTGGGCTGGGAAGCGCTTTACTGGAAGATCGCCATGTTGGCACTGGCGCTGCACGGGTTGGCGATGGCGTTCGGCTGGGGTCGACATCCTCTGACTGGAGAGCATGACAATGGCTAATGACCTTCCCGCCAGGCCGTATCCGGCGCAGGGTGAACAGGCCTTTCATCGGGCGTTACAGCGCGAAACGTCGGCCTACCTGCGCGCTAATCACGATCATCGCTTTGCCGATAGCGGTCAGTTCGTGAAGGCCGGATTACTCTTTTTAGGCTGCATCGCCTGTTATTCCCTGAGCTTGATACAGCAGACGGCATGGGCATTCTTCCTGAGCTATTTTTCTTTCATCATGCTGTCGATGGTATTGAATATCATCGTGAATCATGACGCCTCCCATAATACGTTTTTCCGTAATCGAACGCTCAATCGCATCGTCGGGCGGATCGTGACGCTGCCGTTAGGCATCGATCCTGACTACTGGCGGTTGCGCCATGTGGACTTCCACCATATTTACCCGAATGTGGAGCATTACGATCTGGATACGGAAGAGAATGGGATTTTTCGTCAAACGCCTTTCCAGCGCCACCGTGCCTACATGCGCTATCAGCATCTTTACTGGCCGCTGGTGGCCTCACTGTCGCTCCCCTATATCGCCTGGGTTTTTGACTGGGCCGATCGGTTGGGTAAAACCCCCGTTAACGCTCGTTCCGTGCAGTCAGGCTACCGTGGGTGGATGATTTTTATCGGCAGTAAAGTCGGTCATATCGTGCTGCTACTGGTGATTCCCATCGTGGTGGGGGCGGCACAGGGCATTAGCCCGGGCGTCGTGCTGTTAAGTTATTTGCTGGGCCAGATGTTGGCCTCGTTGCTGGTGGTCTTTTTACTGCTGGGGTCGCACTGGGCGGAAACGGAATTCTATGCTGTGACCGATACGGAGGTCATGCCTCTGGGCTGGTATCAGCACAACTTTGCGACCGCCTGCGACTGGCTGCCGACGCCGCGCTGGCTTGCGCACTGGACGGGAGGGCTGCACTTACACCTGACGCATCATCTTTTTCCGGGGTGGCACCATCGTCATTACCCTGCGCTCGCCGCTATTTTACGGCGCCTTGCCGCCGAGCATGGTATGGATTATCGCTGCATTACCTATCGCGAGCTATTAGCAAGCCAGCGTCGGTTTTTAAAATCGATGGGGGAAGGTCGCGATCAACGCACAGCGCAACGTGCCGAGGAAGAGGGAAGGGAGGAAGGATGATGCCCGCACCGCTGAAGCCGCTCCGCTATGAACAAGGTCGCGATCTGGCGTTACATCGGGCGCTAATGAAGGCGGCGAATGACTATCTGGCAGAAACGGGCGATCACCGTTTTGCCAACGCCGGATTTATCGGCAAGATGCTGTTTCTGGTGGCGCTGTGTCTGACGTTTTATGGCTTCAGCCTCCGGCAGACGACGCTATGGGGTTTTGCTGGCTGCTATTTTGGCTTTATTTTTACCGCTATGTTTCTGGCGGTGAACGTGGTGCATGACGCCTCGCATAACGTCTTTTTCCGGCAGCCGTGGGCGAATCGCCTGCTCAATATCGTGGTGAGTATTCCGCTCGGTATGGATTCCGACTGCTGGCGAGTGAGGCATGTGATTTTCCATCATGCACACGTGAATGTGCAGTACTACGACCTCGATATCGAAGAGAACGGTGTCTTGCGGCAATCGCCCTACCATCGGTTTCGCTTTTTTATGCGCGCCCAGCGCTATTACTGGCCGCTGGTGGCATCGCTGACCTTCCCCTGCATCATCTGGTTTTTTGACTGGATCGATCGCGCGGGGAAAACGCAGGTGACGCGCAATATGACGCTTCAGGGTGTGAAGGGCTGGGGCATTTTCCTGCTTTCAAAAGCACTGCATGCCCTGCTGGCGCTGGCGATCCCTTACTGGCTGTTGTCGCCGACCATCATTAGCGTCGGCTCGCTGCTGCTGGTGTATCTGCTGAGCCAGATGCTGTCGTCGCTGATTTTTGTTGTCCTGATTCTGGGGTCGCACTGGGCAAAAGGAACGTTCTATCAGGCACCGGAAGATGGGTTATTCCGACATGGTCGCTATCAGCACACCTTTGCTACCACGGTGGATTGGTCTACCCGTCCCGCCTGGCTTGGTTATTGGCTAGGGCAGCTCAATATGCACCTGACCCACCATATTTTCCCCAACTGGAATCATCGGCACTATCCTGCGCTATCCAAAATTATTGCGGACGTCGCCCCGCGTTATGGCATTGATTATCAATGCATTACGTTGAAGGTGATTTTGGTTGAGCAGCAGCGGTTTCTTAAAAAGATGGGAAAGGGCAGAGAAAAATAACCATTACCCATTTTATCAGCTAGTTAGGTTTTTTATTTTTCAAGGAGCGATACGTTATGCGTTATTTATCTCTGGCCGTTTCATCCCTGCTGTGCCTTTTCACCTCGTCCGTCTGGGCGATGGATTGCAGCAAGGCCAGTACAGACAGCGAGAAAATGATTTGCGCCAGCAGCCGCCTACAGCAGCTTGATGCGGTATTGAACAAGGCCTATCAGGGTTACGTGAAACAAGCAGACAAAGCGCAGGCGCGTCAGGAGCAGCGCGCCTGGTTGGCCGAACGTGATCGCTGTCAGGATGACGTTTGTCTGGGGAATGAGATGGTTTCCCGTATTCAGGCGCTGTCCGGTAGTGAAAATATCTCCCTGATTACGCAGGCATCAGACCAGTGGGACTTTGTGCTCAGTGTGGCGACGTGCGATCTCGACTCTTCTTATTCAACCTGTGAAGGCCCCGGCACGCTGGATATCTTTAAGAAAGGACGCGGCGACCTGTTCCAGCGTATCACGATGGAAAATATGTTCATCGAACTGAACAATAAAGGCGAAGTGACGGCGAATCTGGTCGAGGTTTATGGTGAGAACAACAGTGGGCTGGTGATTGATGACGCTAACTTCGATCACCACGCGGATATTATGCTGCGCAATGGTAATAGCGGCGCTTACGGCGGGCCGTCTTACGATGTGTTCCTGTTCGATGTGGAAAAGCAGCAGTTCACCCAGAATGCGCCGCTGACCGAATTAGCCAGCTCCAACCTCGGCCTGTTCGAGATCGATGAAAAAAGTAAGACCATCACCACGTTTACCAAAAGCGGCTGCTGCTGGCACCAATGGTCAACCTACCAGATTGCTAACAATAACCCCGTCCTGATTGCCGAAACCACGGAAGCCTACTCTGAAGAGAAACAGGCGATGGTGGCCACCACTCGCGAACTGGTGGGCGGCACGTGGAAGGAGAAGGAAGAGATCGTTAAAACCGACGAACCCTAAGATTTTCCTGCTTGAGAGACGGCGCCGTCGTTGAATGCGGCGTCTGTCACTGCTTCGCCTATTCCCCCATTGCCGTTACTCCCCAGCGTTCTCCGAGACTTTGCAAAAGTGTTACGTCAGGCGTGCTTAGCATGGCTTTTTTGCCACTTGCTAGACTGAGATGGCAGCCATGAAAAGGTAAATGCCGCGCAAATCGCGCAGCATGGCAAAACTTCACAAAAAAAACGTGTTTTTTTAACAACTCGTTTATGCGTTGTATTCCCTTACCCTACTTTGGAGACGCCTGACATGAGCACCACCCAGAAACGTATGTACATCAACGGTGAGTTTGTTGAAAACAGCAGCGGGAAGTGGATTGATGTGGTGAATCCGGCCACAGAGCAGGTCATTTCGCAGATCCCGGAAGGCTCCGCTGACGATGCGAAGAGAGCGATAGACGCGGCAGAGGCCGCACAGCCGGGCTGGGAAGCGCTGCCTGCGGTTGAACGCGGCGTCTGGCTGCACAAGATCGCCGACGGTATCCGCGAGCGCGAAGCCGAACTGACCGATACCATCATTGCGGAAGGTGGTAAAACGCACGGTCTGGCGCAGACGGAAGTGCTGTTCACCGCTGACTACCTCGACTACATGGCGGAGTGGGCGCGCCGTTATGAAGGTGAAATTATTCAGAGTGACCGACCGAACGAAAACATCTTCGTTTTCCGCAAAGCGATTGGCGTCACGACCGGTATTCTGCCGTGGAACTTCCCCTTCTTCCTGATTGCGCGTAAAGCGGCGCCTGCTCTGATCACCGGCAATACCATCGTCATCAAACCGAGCGAAATCACACCGAATAATGCGGTGATTTTCGCCGAAATCATTCACAAGATTGGTCTGCCGAAAGGCGTCATCAATTTCGTGACCGGCTACGGCCCGACGGTCGGACAAGAGCTGGCCGCTAACCCGAAAGTCGGCATGGTTAGCCTGACTGGCAGCGTGGCGGCGGGGATTGCGACCATGACGGCGGCGGCGCAGAACGTCACCAAAGTGTCGCTGGAACTGGGCGGTAAAGCGCCAGCCATCGTGATGGACGATGCCGATCTCGATCTGGCCGTGAAAGCGATTGTCAGTTCCCGCGTCATCAACAGCGGGCAGGTGTGTAACTGCGCCGAGCGCGTTTACGTACAGAAAGGCATTTACGACGAATTTATCGCGCGTATTAAAGCCGCGATGGAGCAGGTGACCTTCGGCAATACGGCGGAGAAAAAAGCGCTGGATATGGGGCCACTGATCAGCGCGGCGGCGTTACAGCGTGTGGAAGACAAAGTCGCAAAAGCGGTATCGCAGGGCGCGAAAGTGCTGCTTGGTGGCAAGCGCGAAAGCGGTACGGGCTATTTCTACCCGCCCACGCTGCTGGTGGACGTGAAACAGGAGATGCCGATCATGCACGAAGAGGTGTTTGGTCCGGTGCTGCCCGTCGCCACCTTCGACACGCTGGAAGAGGCGATTAAAATGGCAAACGACAGCGAATACGGCCTGACGTCATCGATCTATACTCAAAACATCAACACCGCAATGAAGGCGCTGAAAGGGTTGAAGTTTGGTGAAACCTACATCAACCGTGAGAATTTCGAGGCGATGCAGGGCTTCCATGCGGGCTGGCGTAAATCCGGTGTAGGTGGCGCTGATGGCAAACACGGCTTGCAGGAATACCTGCAAACGCATGTCGCGTACCTTCAATTTCACTAAAAGCAGCTCCAGTAACGGTCATTACTGACCGCAAGAATGACACCAACAAGAAGAAGGATGGGAAAGGACGATGATCATCTCTGCTTCAACGGACTACCGGGCGGCGGCGCAGCGTAAGCTGCCGCCATTTCTTTTCCACTACGTCGATGGCGGTGCGTATGGCGAGCACACGCTCAGGCGTAATACCGCCGATCTGGCGGATATCGCGCTGCGTCAGCGTATCCTGAAAAATGTCTCCGACCTCAGTCTGGAAACACAGCTGTTTGGCGAAAAACTGGCGATGCCGGTGGTGCTGGCACCTGTTGGCCTGACCGGAATGTACGCCCGACGCGGCGAGGTGCAGGCTGCCCGTGCCGCGGCGCAAAAGGGCATTCCCTTTACGCTGTCTACCGTCTCTGTCTGCCCGATTGAGGAGGTGGCACCGACTATCGAGCGGCCGCTGTGGTTTCAGCTCTATGTGTTAAAAGATCGCGGTTTTATGCGCAACGTGCTGGAGCGCGCGCAGGCCGCCGGAGTCAAGACGCTGGTATTTACCGTGGATATGCCGACGCCGGGCGCGCGCTATCGCGATGCGCACTCTGGCATGAGCGGCCCGAATGCGGCGATACGCCGTGTTTTGCAGGCGATGGTGCATCCACAGTGGGCATGGGATGTTGGCCTGAACGGTAAACCGCACGATCTGGGCAACGTTTCCGCCTATCGCGGCACGCCGACGACGCTGGAAAACTATATCGGCTGGCTGGCGGAGAATTTCGATTCCTCTATTTCCTGGCAGGATTTGGCGTGGATCCGCGAGATGTGGAAAGGGCCGATGATCATCAAAGGTATTCTTGACCCGGAAGATGCCAAAGAAGCCGTGAAATTCGGTGCAGACGGCATCGTGGTCTCCAACCACGGCGGTCGCCAGTTGGACGGCGTGCTATCGACGGCACATGCGCTGCCAGCCATCGCGGATGCGGTGAAAGGCGATATCACCATTCTGGCGGATTCCGGTATTCGAACAGGTCTGGACGTGGTGCGCATGATTGCGCTGGGGGCGGACAGCGTCATGCTCGGGCGCGCGTTTGTCTACGCGTTAGCGGCGGCGGGCGAAGCGGGCGTGGTTAACCTGCTGAACCTGATCGAAAAAGAGATGCGTGTGGCGATGACGCTCACGGGTGCTAAGTCGATTGCTGATATCACCACCGATTCGCTGGTGCAGGCGACTCAGCGGCGTTTGGATGGCCTGTAAGCTCCCATCAAGCGGCGAGACGTTTCCTCTCGCCGCGTTTCCCGATGGCTTTTGAATCGTCCCCTGAACGTTGATACCCTTTACACGATAAGGCCGTGTTGGGAGAGCAGTGAATGGGTGGACGGACAATTACCGTAGTGGATTACGATCCACAGTGGGCGACAAATTATGCAACGGCGGCAAGGGAACTCACGCAGGCGCTCGGCGAAGTTGCGGTAAATGTGCATCACATCGGCAGCACGGCCGTGCCGGGGCTATCCGCTAAGCCGGTGATTGATATGCTGCTGGAAGTGGTTTCGTTATCCGCTTTGGACAGCTTCGATCATGTCATGGTCGATCTGGGCTATCGTCCTCGTGGCGAAAACGGAATAGCGGGACGTCGTTACTACACCAAAGGTGGCTATGCGCGCACGCACCATCTTCACGCTTTTGTTGTCGGTGATGGGCATATTCAGCGGCACCTGGCTTTCCGGGATTATCTGCGGGCAAACCCAGCCGTATGTGCCGAGTACACGGCAATAAAACGCGCCGCTGCACTGGCGTGCGACGATGATGCCGCCGTGTATAGCCAGTTAAAAAATGACTTTATTGCCACTCATGAGGCGCTCGCCTAGCCGTTTCCTCAGCACTATGCGCTCTTTCCGGTATTGCAAACGCCCCACTTCGTTCTATATTTCGAGAGCAGATTGAATGAAGGGGAAATCGTTGTGAATATTAAAGGGCTTACGAAGGGATTCTTCATCCTTATCTTATTTGTCGTCACGCTGGCGTTTTTTGACATACTGGCACCGTATTATTCCGCCATCTTGTGGGCGGCGGTGTTGGCCGTCATCTTCCATCCGCTGAAAAGCAAAATTCGGCAAAAACTGAACGATCGCAACGGTGTTGCCTCGCTGCTGACGGTGCTGATCATCTTCCTGATCGTCTTCATTCCATTGGGGGTCATTGTCTCCTCGCTGGTGGTTGAGATTAACGGGGTTTATACCCGATTGCAGGACAGCAATACGCAATTCCCGGTGGTGCTGGCGGAGCTGCTTCAACATCTGCCGAAGTGGGCGCGGCATTTCTTGGCGGAGCACAATCTGGATAACGCCGCCAAAATACAGCAAGAGCTGTCTCAGGTTGCGCTGAAAGGCGGGCAATATCTGGCGGGCAGCGTGTTACTGATCGGCAAAGGCACCTTCACCTTCTTCATCGGTTTCGGGGTGATGCTCTACCTGCTGTTCTTCCTCCTGAAAGACGGTTCCTATCTGGTAAACCTGATTCTGGAATCGCTGCCGCTTTCCACCCATGTGAAGCACCACCTGCTGGTGAAGTTTGCCGCGGTATCCCGGGCGACCGTAAAGGGCACCGCCGTGGTGGCGATTGTGCAGGGGACGCTGGGCGGCATTGCGTTCTCCATCGCAGGGATAGAAGGTAGCCTGCTGTGGGGCTCGCTGATGGCGTTCCTGTCGCTGATTCCTGCCGTGGGCTCGGCGATTATCTGGGTGCCTGCTGCGGTCTTCCTGTTCGCCACGGATATGCTCTGGCAGGCGATCTTCATTGTCGCGTTCTTCGTGCTGGTGATTGGGCTGGTGGATAACATTCTGCGTCCGCTTCTGGTGGGGAAAGACACCAAAATGCCGGATTACCTGATTCTGATCGCCACGCTGGGCGGCATGGAAATCTACGGGATTAACGGTTTTGTGATTGGTCCGCTGATTGCTGCGCTGTTCATCGCCTGCTGGAACATCCTGTCCGGGCGTGACAATCAGGAAAATATTGAAGGTATCGACGAAGATTTTATCGAGGAAGGCCGTCTTTACGCGAGTACGATCACTCCCGAAGAGGCCGATGCCGCGGTGAACCAAACGGCAGATGATCGGGCTGTAGAACCTCAGAGTGTGGAGAATAAGAAGGCTGAGTAAGCCGCCTGCGCTAAGTCCAAATCTCTTGCCCCTCGGGCGTGATCCACACCACGCCTGCGGGGGCTTTGGCTAAGAACCACAGGCCAAATTCGTCTTTCGTCCCCTCTTCAGCACGCGTCAGAGGCTCAGATTTCAGCGCGTGGGGTCATACGCCTTTGCCTCGACGTCCCACGGTATGCTGTGGTCGTCGACCGCGACGTACCATTCACAGTGTGTCAGGGCGAGGCGTATTTCGGATAAACACTGGCACCAGTGCTGCACGCCAACCCAGGTGGCTTCCTCGTCGTTATCGGGAAGTGTGGTTGAGCCAGAAAACACGATCCCTTTTCTGAATACGTTACCGGTTTTCACGTTGAGGGCGAAATCAAAGGATTCCCAATTCAGGCCCTCGCCGGTCGTCAGGTATTTCTCAATTTTTTCGTCAACGGAATGGCGTCGGATAATCTCCTTTACGGCAGAGATCTCTTGTGGGCTCAGGGATTTTTTGCGTCGCGCGGTGTAATAGAGCGAAATTGCCATGTTGCCTCGTTTATTAATAGTGTTTAAGGTGAGGTAATACAGAATAAATTTTCGAATAAAAAACGACGTAAAATAATCAGGATGTTCTGATTTTATAAAGGTAAGGGATAGTTATGTTGGGGAAAATGCTTCTGATTGGAATGGGCGCGGTATTACTTAGCGGATGTTCGGTCGCAACCTATAGCCATAAGCTGGAAGATTATCAGGGCGATGACCGTGTAGGTATCACGTTCGATAATCGCAATCTCGACTATATTCGCGTTTATCCGACGACTGACAGATGTATTAATATTGATGCGCCAGAAAATGGCTATACCAATAATGCATTTGGGTTCCAAACTAAACTCAATAATAAAGAACTCGGCTTCCCAGCTATTCCAGAAACACCAACGATGATTCGTGAATTTTGGGTCAGCGCGCAACACAATATTGCAGTCAGAATGATTGCTGCGAATGGTGGATTTAGTTCCGTGACCTTTAAGCCCGTGGTGGGGAATTACTATTATGTTACTGGTAAATTTGTTGATATTTATTCGCCACGCCGCATTGAAGTCTACGAAGTGTTCAAGACGGAAAAAGGCTACTACGACCGCCGCCCCGTCAAAGATTTGATGCTGAAAAACTGCGGTGGATTTGATTCCAGAGTGCATAAGTTTTAATGCTGCTACTCGGCCAGACGCGATCTGTCTGGCCGCCTTCACTATGTTTAGGTGAGCTGTTTCCCGGAAAACGTGCTGGCATACCAGGCATCCATCACCGACAGCAGGTTTTTCACTTCTTCGACGGTCAGACCGTAAGAATTCGCGTTTTCATGCGGTTTAACGACGAGCAGCGGAATATCGGCACGCGTGTGCAGGTAATCGAACTGATATTCCACCTCCGTGTTGTAAAACAGACTTCCGCCAACGTTTCCGGCCTTACGTAATTGCTTGATCTGTTTATCTTGCGCATTCGGATCTTCCGCCCAAATCAGGAAATCACGAAGCGGCTGCGTCTGGCGCGAAAAATCATCACGCGTGAAGCCGAAATAGGCATAACGCTTTCCTACCACTAACGCAATTTTGCTCTTATCGTCAGTAATTCTGACGTTAAAAGATCGCTTATCCACGGTGCAGTCACGAAACTGTGGTTTGTAATCACAGGCAGAAAGATTCTCGGCTTCATAAACTTCATAAAGACGCATCGTGGCGTATTTATCGAAGGTGGTGAGCGCCTTGCAGCCGGTTAACACAAGAAGAATGGCGGGGAGGACGAGGTAACGCATGGCGGTTGTTTTTCCCCTGTTTTTCACTGGTGTACTAACAGCACTCGATCACGTTGATGTACCCTGAGCAATACTTGATGATATTTCCATCGTTCGTTATTAATGCCAGACCTTCTATTTTTGCCTGAGAGACTAACATTCGGTCAAACGGGTCTTGGTGCATTTCTGGTAAGTCAGCGAGGTTATAGGCGTGAGTTGCCTGCATAGGAAGCTCAAGATAACCCGCTGATAATAAACCTTTCGTCATAGCCTCTGCATCAATGCTAAAGCGGGGTTTGTTCAACGCAGTTTTGATTGCTATCTCTTGTATGCTGATGGAAGAAAAGTAAAAACGGTTATTGTCATCGGAAAGAATGGCGATGGCGTCGCTGCTAAGTTTTTCCGGCTCTCCTGCTAACCAAATCAACGCATGCGTATCTAACAAGTAGCCAGCAGAGCGTCGTTTTGGTACATCGTCCTTGTTGATTGTCATCATGATTTCCCATTAAACATGTCGATAATTTCTTCTTTATTCAAATCATTAAAATTATCTGGGGCTGAAACTTGGCCCTTCATGAAACCAATGCGTGGCGTTTTCTCAGTAACGGTAAGGGGAACGATCTTCGCTACGGGTTTACCGTTGCGGGCGATGACATAGGATTCTCCCGTTTCAGATACATGGTTGATAATTTTAGAGAAATTGGTCTTTGCCTCGTAGAGATTGATTTTTTGCACAGGTCCTCCGAAGAGTTGGTCAAATTCTTCAAAAAAGTTGGTCTACATGGGTTGAGTCTACTGGTCATTTAAGAATTGGTCAATCTGTGACCGATGAAAGCGTGGGTAGATTTTGGCGCTATTGTAGGAATACAGTCCTATTTTGTTGCATGCATCATCGGTCGTTCAGCGCTTCAATGGTATGGCTGTGGCGCCGCATGATGAGAGCAAATTCGGCGTCTAACTTGGCATTCTGGTACGCCTCTATGCCCTCTTTACCAACCGCAGCGGCAGGTTTCATGCCTTTGTGGGTGGCTTCCACTGTGTTATCCAGTTTGGAAGATGCCGTATTACTGATGTTGGTTGAGGTATCGATTTGCATCTGTGTTCTCCTGAATTCACACCTCAACCGTATGTTTCGGTGGTTCCGTCATTCAACGGATAATACAGCAGCTTGTTGGTGTGAAATGAACAGATTTTTGGCCTGTTCGCTGATTACCAGCAATGCCGGAATCAGGTGTGCACATGCGTTGAAATAGGCGCTGAGTTGTTGAAGATTTTCTGTGGTGGTTTCTGTCGCCAGTGATTCGCTGGCATATTGCAGACCGTGGCACAATCCTTCAACTGACTCTGTGGCGATTGCGCTGAGATCGTCGCGTTGAGCACGACTAAGGTGCTCAACGGGTAACGAAGCGATCAGGTCTCGGAAAATGGTAATGGAACTCTCGGTAGCGGCAGTATTTATCGTGGTCATTGGCGATCCTCCTTGAAAGTCAGTGCCGCCAATTGTCGATGCTTTTTACGAGTTCAGATACTACGAGTTTCGTAGCGTGTTTCTGTAACGAAAAGAAAAATGGGTCGTGACATTATCCGTCTGATTATGAATAACGGTGGGAGAACAGAGCGAGTTTATGTTCATACGCGAACAAGCATGCTTTGATATGTTGTCTACTGATAATTAAGGCTAATTTACTTTCGGTCTGATTTTTTTGAAAAGAATTTCACGTCAACATAGATAATAATGACAATGGTAAGAATAGTCAGTTTTCCCCAATGCTCAGGGATGAATTCGTAGAATAAAACACCTAAACCAATCATTAGAGCCATCGTGGTATATGTGTTAATAAATTCTTTAACTACATACGAAAATATTTTCTTTAAGCCCATTTTTTATAATTCCGTTTATTGCTTCTATGATTTAAATATGATGGTGAGTTATCCGGCCGGTATGTACACGTCTATGTACACATAAAACACGCGCTGTAGTGATACTTTATAAGACACTATAAAACAAAAAAGGCCATGATTTACAATGGCCTTTTTATCTTGACGAGACAACGCGAGATCGCGTGAAACGTTACTCAATATTCTGAATCTGTTCCCGCATTTGCTCGATTAGCACCTTCAATTCAATCGCTGACGCGGTGACGTCGGCGTTGATGGATTTCGAGGCCAGCGTGTTCGACTCGCGGTTGAATTCCTGCATCATGAAGTCGAGGCGGCGGCCGACGGCTTCTTCTTTTTTCAGGATTTTGTAGGTTTCTTTGACGTGAGCGTCGAGGCGGTCGAGTTCTTCGGCGACGTCGACACGCTGCGCCATCAGCACCAGTTCCTGTTCCAGACGGTTATTTTCCAGCTGTACCTGCGCATCTTCCAGCTTGCTTTGCAGACGTTCGCGCTGCCAGAGCAGGATGTTCGGCATTTGGGCACGTACTTTGACGACTTCGGCGCTGACACCCGCCAGACGCTGTTCGATCAGCGCTTTCAGCGCGTTGCCTTCGCTTTCACGCGCGGCGATGAAGTCATCCAGCGCGCCTTCCAGTGCGGTCAGCAGTTCGGCGCTAATAGCGTCCAAATCCTGCTCTTCCGCCGACATTACGCCGGGCCAGCGCAGAATATCAACCGGGTTGATTTCCCCTTCGTCGCTCTGCATTTTGACCCAGTTGGCGGCCTCAACAAGTTGCTTCGCCAGTTTCTCGTTCAGAATCAGCGCACTTTGCGCACTCGGGTCGAGCTCAAAACGCAGGTTGCATTCGATTTTGCCACGGGTCAAACGGGCGCGAATGCGCTCACGGGCGACGGGTTCGAGGCTGCGGAATTGTTCCGGTAAACGAAGATAGGTTTCCAGATAGCGCTGGTTAACGGAACGAAGTTCCCAGGCTGCGCTTCCCCAGTTGCCCTTGATTTCTCGGCGGGCGTAAGCGGTCATGCTGCGAATCATTGGTGCATACCTGTTAAGCAAATGATGAGGGGATTATAGCGTTGGGCTCCCGCAGGGGATAGAAAAAACCGTCCGTGGTATCTGTCGTGAATCAGGCGGCGTTAAGCAGGGCTTCGTTTTGTCTGGCGATGTCGCGACAGCGATTTTTCATCATCTGTTTCAGTTGCAGCGTCGCCTGTGACTGCGGGTTATCACGACGGCTGATCAGCGTGACTTCAAAAGGCAGCGGCTGGTCGATAGGGACGATTTTGAGCTGGTCGGCATAGCGGCAGGCGGTAAAGAGATCGACAATGCCCGCACCGCCGCCCGCCAGCACCATGTCGGCGATCACCGAGTAGGTTTTGATATAGAGCGACGCCGCCGGCTGTAGCGCTTTGTCGCGCAGCGCACGGTGTACCACCTGACCGAGCGGGTCCTGATGCTGCATCATCAGCAGGTTGTTGTTGCACAGCCATTCCAGCGATACCGGGCCGTTTATCGGGCTGTTTTTTGGCAGCAGGGCAACCATCGTGGATTGGAACAGTGGTTCAGCCAGTAGCTCGGACGGCACCTGCTGACCAAAGATCAGCGCGAAATCGAGCTGGTTTTGCAGGATGTTCTGGCACAGCGTGCTGAAGTGTTCGGTGACGAGTTCGACGTTAACCGAGGCTGCTTGCTTATGAAATTCCACCAGCGTTGGCGCCACGATCATCTGCCCGAACGCGTGTGCTGCACCCAGCCGTACGGAGTGTGCCTTGCTGGTTTTGATTTGTTCGGTAAGGGAACTGATGCTTTGCAGATGGCTGAAAAGCTCCTGCACTTTCGGGATGAGGCGCAGCCCTTCTTCGGTGGCGACCATCCCCTGAGTTCGACGTTCAAACAGGGAAAAACCGAGCTGCTGTTCCGCGTGGTTCAATACCCGACTGACGTTGGGCTGTGAAACGTTGAGCAAACGGGCGGCGCCGCTGATGGTGCCTGCCTGAACAATGGCCTGGAAGATTTCAATATGGCGTAATCGCATGGTGCAGGCTCCGGCTGACGCTTTCTGATGAGCATCGTATGAGTAATAACCAAAAGTTCTGCAATTATTACGCCAGATTATATACCCGTCATACTTCAAGTTGCATGTGCGTTGGCTACGTTCAGTCACCCGAATCACTTACCTGAGTAAGCTCATCGGGATTCCTTCTCTTGCCGCCTTCCTGAAACTCGAATTATTTAGGGTATAAGGCCGCGATGAATGGTCGATAGATAAGCGATGAGGGCGCTTTGTGCACTATTTTGATGCCCAATAATGGTGCGATTGCACCGATATTGGGCGATTTGGCTCTGTTTCGACTGCTGATAGCTTAACGATAGATATCGGCGATGGGGGCTTCTCCCACGTAGCCGTAGCCGCGGTACATGCCTTCACTGTTAAACGGCAGGGCGATATTGCCCGCTTTGTCGACGGCAATCAGCCCACCGCTGCCGTCCATCCGCACCAGTTTCTCCATCACGACGCGATCGCTGGCCTGCTGTAGCGTGAGTCCGGCGTATTCCATCAGCGCCGAGACATCATAGGCGGCGACAGCACGCATAAAGACTTCGCCCGTACCGGTGCAGGAAACGGCGACCGTCTGGTTATTGGCGTAGCAGCCTGCGCCGATAATCGGGCTGTCGCCCACGCGTCCGGCCTGTTTGTTGGTCATGCCGCCCGTTGAGGTGGCTGCCGCAAGATTTCCTGCGCTGTCGAGCGCGACCGCGCCGACGGTACCAAATTTACGGTCGGGATCGATAGGGTCGCTCTGGCCGTCATGGTCGAGAATGACGCGGCCTGCGCCTGCCTGCGCGTTATACAACTGTTGGCGGCGTTCGTCGGTGGAGAAAAATGCAGGGTCAACCTTTTCCAGACCGTGCTGTTCTGCAAATGCTTCCGCGCCGTCAGCGGTAAACATCACGTGCGGACTGGCTTCGAGAACGGTACGGGCTGCCAGAATCGGGTTACGGATATGGCTGACGCAGCTCACCGCGCCAGCATCCAGCGAACGTCCGTCCATGATGCTGGCGTCCAGTTCGTGGGTTTCCGCGTGGGTGAAGACTGAGCCGTGTCCGGCGTTGAACAGCGGGCACTCTTCCAGCAGACGGACGGCCTCCGTCACGGCATCCAGCGCACTGCCGTTTTCGGCCAGAATGCGTTGTCCGCTGGCGACAATCTCGGACAGCGCGGCCAGATAGCGCTGTTCTTTTTCAGGGCTCATGGCCGAGCGGGTCAGCGCACCAGCGCCACCGTGGATCACAATCACGGGTTTCGTCATGCGATAAATTCTCTTTTCAGTCGGTTTACGGCTCTCTAAAAGAGGCGGATAGACCGGAATCAGTTTTGCGTTGTCGCCAGATAGGAAAACGCGCCCAGCAGGCTGGTGATTTCCCGCATGCTCTGCGCCGTATAACCTACGGTTATGGCATCCAAACGTTCAACGCTCGGCAGCAGACAGAATAGATCGGCCAGTACCGGTTTTGCCACCATCAGTTCGAGACGATAGGGCGCCTGAATCCGCGAATTCAGCGTCTGGTGGGCTTTTTCTACCGCCGCTTTTGCCGCGTCACGAATCACCTGACGCGCTTGCTCGGTGCTGAGGGATTCAGCCGCGTGCTGCGAGATGGCGCGTTTGACGCAGGCGTAGTCAGTGGCGGGGTAGTAGCGGGCGATCCAGCTCTGGAGCGTGTCGTCTCCGCTAACCAGCCACAGTGGTGTCTTCTGTTCTACGCCAGCGGCAGCGTAGATGTCGCTCTCGCCCATGATTTCACCGTTGATGCGCACGCGGTAGAATGCACGACCGTTGATGGTATGCGACAGCACGCCAAACTCGCCCGCCGCGCTGTGGTAGCCGATGAACATCAGGCCGTCGAATTGCTGCTGTTCCAGCCCTTCAATCATCGAATAGCCGCGCGGTTTGCCCTGTACCAGCCGGGCGCGAGGGTCGATGTTCTCTGCGCGCAGGTTGACCATCGCCGCGTGGCTGTCGGCAACGACGACTTCTGTTGCGCCACCCGCGAACGCGCCGTCAATCGCGGCATTCACTTCCTGCTCCATCAGGCCGCGTGCCAACTGGTATTCCGCGGTGCCGGGGCTGCACTGTTCCGGGCGCATGACGCCCGCGATCCCTTCGATATCAGCAGAAATAAACACTTTCATAATCAGTTTCCTACGGAAGAATGGGCTTATGGATAAAGCGCTGCGGCCAGCCGATCCAACGCCTGTGGCAGCGTCGGGCGATGATGACCGCGAAAACCGGTCACGGCGTCAGCCTGAAGCATGGCGTCGAGTACCGCGTGTTCGGTGGCGTCGGCGGCGGCGCTTAACAGCGGTTCAAGCTGCGCATCCTCCGGCGGCTGTGGCTGTGGGCAGGTAGAGAACGCGACGGCGATATCACCGGAACCGTGTCCCCAGTAACTGCCGAGTCGACCAAGCCCTGCGCCAGCGCGTTTGGCGATGCGCTTCAGCTGACGGGCGTCGAGTGGGGCATCTGTCGCCATGATAATGATGATCGATCCGGCATCCTGCTGTGGCGCAAGCTCCGGCAGGATGGGCGCAATGGCGCTTCCCATCTGCACGCCGTCCAGCGTCAGTGAGGAAAGCGTACCGAAGTTTGCCAGCACCAGTACGCCAAGCGTGGCGTTCAATTCGGGGATCAGGCGTGATGCGGTGCCGATGCCTCCTTTCAGGCTAAAGCAGCTCATTCCGCGTCCTGCACCGACGCTGCCGCGAGCGAAGCGGTCTGCTGCACTGTCCAGCGCCTGTCGCGCCATGTGCTCCGTCACCGCCAGCGCCTGAATGTCGTTCAGCCAGCCGTCGTTGCACTCCAACGCCAGCGGGTTCACCGTCGGCAGCGTGCGACCCAGTTCAGGATTACGGGCAATGGCGTCGCGCACCAGCGTGGTAAACAGCGTGCCGGTCGCCAGCGTGTTGCTGAGCAGGATAGGCGTTTGCAGCTGTCCCAGTTCCTCAATCTGTACCAGTCCGACGGGCTTGGCGAAGCCGTTCAGCACTGCCGCGCCGCAGGGCAGAGGCTGGGTGAACAGGTTCTCGCCGGGCGGCACAATCGCTGTGACGCCGGTTTGCACTTCCCCAGCCGCCAGCGTGCAGTGGCCGACGCGCACGCCTGCCACATCACTGATACTGTTCTGTGGTCCGCTAGCCGAGCGTGGCGTACCCAACTGCCGCGTCGTTTTCCAGCGTTGTAGCAACAGCGCCTGCTGTTGCTGGTGATAGTCGTTTATCTGGTGATCGCCGTGCATCGCCTTCCTCAGCTTTTCAGTTTGGGATCGAGCGTATCACGCAGCGCATCCCCGAGCAGGTTAAACGCCAGCACGGTAAAGAAAATCGCCAGACCGGGGAACACGCTGACGTGCCAGGCACCAGCCATCATCAGGCTGCGGCTCATCGCCAGAATATTGCCCCATTCCGGTACGTCCGGCTCTGGGCCAAGGCCGATGAAGCTCAGCCCTGCCGCCGTCAGGATGCTGGTGCCGATACGCATGGTGAAATAGACGATCACGTTAGGCAGCGTACCGGGCAGGATGTGGCGCATCAGTATGATGGGATCCGGCGCACCGGCACAGCGTACCGCTTCTACATAGGCTGCCTGTTTCAGCGATAGCGTAGAGGCTCGCACGATTCGCGCGAAAACCGGCACGCTGAAGACGGCGACAGCGATAATCACGTTATTCAGGCCAGGGCCGAGGATGGCGACGACCGCAATCGCCAGCAGCATGCCGGGGAAGGCGAACAGCACGTCGGAACCGCGCATGATCAGCGTATCCACCCAGCGGCCGTAGTAGCCTGCCAGCAGGCCGAGGACGATGCCGACCAGCATGCCGAGCGTGACGGAAAAGATACCGATGTATAACGAGATGCGTGCGCCGTAGATGATGCGGCTCATCACATCGCGTCCGAGATCGTCGGTGCCCATCCAGTGCGCTGCTGAAGGCGGTGAAGCCAGCGCCGTCCAGTCAGGCTCCATCGGGTTCCACGGTGCCAGCCAGGGCGCGAAAATCGCAACCAGTACCAGTAGCAGGACAAAGCCGCTGGACACCAGCGCCATCGGGTTACGGATAAAGACCTGAACGAAATCGCGCCACGGCGAACGTATCGTCTCTTCATCAAGCGTGGCTGCGGCCACGACGGGTTCGGAAGGCAGGTTCATCGTGTCTCCTAACGTAGGCGAATCGCCGGATTGACCACCGCGTACAGCAGGTCCACCAACAGGTTAATGACAATAAATTCAAACACGAACAGCATGACCAGAGCCTGAATGACCGGCTGATCCTGCGTCTTGATCGATTCAATCAGCAGCCAGCCCAATCCCGGCCAGCTAAATACGCTTTCGACGACGATGGAGCCACCGAGCAGGAAGCCGAATTGCAGCCCCAGCATGGTGATGACCGGAATCAGCGCGTTACGCATCACATGCTTCCAGGTGACCAGCCGATTGCGTAGCCCTTTGGATCGCGCGGTGCGCACGTAGTCTTCCTGTGCGACTTCCAGAAACGCGGAGCGGGTAAAGCGCGCCATGACGGCGGCTACCGAGGCTCCGAGCGTCAGTGCTGGCAGAATGATGTCGCTGGGCTGATTAAAACCGCTGACGGAAAAGACGCCGAACGGCATGGCCACAAACTGAATCAGCAGCAGGCCGAGCCAGAACGGCGGCATGGAAATTCCGCCAACCGCGAAGCTCATCAGCGTCCAGTCCTGCCATTTGCCCCGCTTGAGTGCGGACACCACGCCAATCAGCAGACCGAGCAGCACCGACCAGACGAAGCCCGCCAGCGCCAGCCACATGGTAGGCATAAAGCTCTTGCTGATGACGTCGATGACCGGCTGCTGGGTGCGGTACGTCACACCCAGATCGCCGCTGAACAGGCCGCCGAGCCAGTGGATATACTGCTGCGGCAGCGGGTCATTCAAGCCTAACTGCTGACGGGCGGCTTCCACCGCCTCAATCGTCGCATCAGCACCCGCGTAAATACGTGCCGGGTCACCCGGCAACAGCTTGATAAAACCGAACACTAACAGGGAGACCACCAGCAGAACCGGGATCATTTCCAGCAAACGTCGGACGATATAAGCAAACATGGCGTTCTCCCTGACCGATTACTTAAATTCAGCCTGATCGAAGATCAGCGAGCCGTCTGCCAGCATGTACACGCCGTCGAGGTTCTTGGTTTTACCGACAATGTTGTCCGGCGTACCCAGGAAGACTACAGGCGCGTCCTGCCAAATCTGGCGCTGTGCGTCAGCGTAAGCGGCGGCACGTTTGTCAGCATCGGCAGTGGCCAGACCGGCAGTAATCGCTTTATCCGCTACCGGGTTGCTGTAGTAGGAGACGTTGTACGCGACCGGCACCCAAGACTCGGTGGCGAACAGCGGACGCAGCGCCCAGTCGGCATCACCGGTGGATGGAGACCAGCCGTTGTAGAACAGGTCAAATTCGGCATCTTTCGGATCTTTCACGCCAAACAGTTTGGCGTTACGCATCCCGGAATCCATCGGTGTGACGGTGACTTTGACGCCAACCTGCTCTAACTGTTGTTTGAAGAACTGCGCGCTGCGGATGTAGTCGGTGCGGTTCGTCGTCCACAGTTTCAGGTTCAGGCCGTTGGCATAGCCCGCTTCTTTCAGCAGCGCCTTGGCTTTCTCTGGGTTATAGGTGTAGTTCGGCGAGGTTTGACGCGCGAAGAATTGCACGTCCGGCGCCATTGCCGAGGAGGCAGGAACGCCCATGCCAGCAAAGCCCACTTTCAGCCAGATGTCGCGGTTGATGGCGTAGTTAAGCGCCTGACGCACGCGGATATCGTTCAACGGCGGACGCAGGTTGTTCATCGCCAGCCAGAATTGATAGATGCTCGGGTCGCGCTGAATCGCCAGCTTGCTGTCGCTTTGTACGGTGGCGATCAGATCGGAAGGCAGCGGATACACGGCATCAACCTGACCGGATTTCAGTGATGCCACGCGGGTGGAGTCTTCCGGCGTCGGGTAGAAGGTCACGCTGTCGACTTTCGGCCAGCCTTTCTGCCAGTAGTTGTCGAATTTCACCAGCTTCACGTCTTTACCCTGCTGCCATTCGGTGAACTTGAATGGACCGGTACCGACCGGGTGTACGCGTAGCTGTGCTTCGTCCGGGTATTTCTTCAGGGCTTCCGGACTGTGCATGACGGCAGACGGGTGCGCCAACGTGTTCACAAAGGCACCGAAGGATTTGTTCAGCTCAATTTTAACCTGTGTCGGCGACAGCACGGTGACGGTTTGCACCATGTTAAACAGGCTGTTGCGCTTCAGACCTTTGCTCTGATCGGCCAGACGGTCTAGGTTGGCTTTAACGGCGTCGGCGTTGAACGGTGCGCCGTCCTGGAAGGTGATGCCTTCACGCAGCGTTACGACGAATTCGGTGGCGTTATCGTTACTGGTGTAGCCCGTCGCCAGACGCGGTACCAGCTTCATTTTATTATCGAACTGGAACAGACGCTCGAAGATGCCGCTCTGAATGGAGTAGCTCAGCGTGTCCGAGGTGTCGTGCGGGTCGAGCCCGGTGATGTCGGCATAGATAGAAATGCGAAGGTCTTGCGCCTGGGCAACAGCCGCCAGACACAGTGAGAGCCCGAGGGCAACGGCAGAGCGGCGAACAAATGGCTTCATGGTTATCTCTCCTGGTCAGCAATGAACGTGTGTTGTGTTTATCAATATGTCGTGTTTTTTCACTATTCTTTTGTAACTACATCGTGTTTCAGGCTGCCGATTCGTTGTCGGCGACCCAGTGCTGCGGCGCGACCTCTCGGTAGCGCGTTTTGGCGACGGTCTCACCTGCTTTACGCAAAGGAGAGGGGATTTCGCTGTCGTCAAACTGGCGTGTACCGCGACGCGTTGGATCGGCAATTGGAACTGAGGCCAACAGGCGGCTGGTATACGGATGCTGTGGATCGTTAAACACCGACTGGCGCGGGCCGATCTCCACAATCTGGCCGAGGTACATCACCGCGACGCGGTTGGCGATGCGCTCAACAACGGCCATATCGTGCGAAATGAAAATCCACGACACGCCGGTTTTCTTCTGGAGATCCATCATCAGGTTGACGACCTGTGCCTGAATCGACACATCCAGCGCTGAAACGGCTTCGTCAGCAATGATGACCTGCGGCTGTAGCGCCATCGCGCGGGCAATCGCGATACGCTGACGCTGCCCGCCGGAAAATTCGTGCGGATAACGGCGCGCGTGCTCAGGCAGCAGGCCGACGCTTTTTAACAGCGCCTGCACCTGTGGTGTCGCTTCTTCCAGTGATTTCACCAATCCGTGGAGCAGCAGCGGTTCGGCGATGGTAAAGCCGACCGTCAGGCGCGGGTTGAGCGAGGCATACGGGTCTTGAAACACCATCTGCATTTCCCGACGCAGCGGCTGGAAATCACGCTCTTTCATCTGGGAAATTTCGTTGCCCTGAAAATGGATGCTTTCGGCTTCGCTCTGTACCAGACGTAGCAGGGCGCGTCCGGTGGTGGATTTGCCACAGCCGCTTTCCCCAACGATAGCCAGCGTTTCGCCCGGCCAGACGTTAAAATCGATCTGTTCTACCGCGTGAACGTGGTGAGTTACGGTGGACAAAATCCCGCTGCGCATCGGGTAATAAACCCGCAGCCCGCGAATATCTAACAGCGGCTCGGCGTCATAGCGGGCGGTGACTTGTTCAATATTCGCCGGGTCGGCAGCCTGCCCTAGCAGTGGGAAACGTTTCGGCCAGAGGCTGTCGCGCATGTCGCCCAGTTTGGGTACGGCGGCCAGCAGCGACTGGGTATACGGGTGCTGTGGTGCGGCAAAAATCTGTTCGACGGTGCCTTGCTCCACGATTTCGCCGCGATACATCACCACCACGCGATCGGCGATTTCCGCTACCACGCCCATATCGTGCGTAATAAACAGCACCGCCATGTCGCTCTGCTGTTGCAGGTCGCGCAGGATTTGCAGAATGCGCGCCTGCACGGTGACGTCCAGCGCAGTGGTCGGTTCATCGGCAATCAGCAGTTGTGGGTCGCAGGCCAGCGCCTGTGCGATCATCACGCGCTGGCGCATCCCGCCGGACAGCGAGTGCGGGTAGCTTTTCATCACACGGTCGACATCCGCGATACGGACCTTGTGCAGCAGTTCACGGGCTTTTTTGTCCGCGCTGGCGGCATCACAGATCTTATGGTCAAGCAGCGCTTCTGTGAGCTGGTCGCCGACTTTCAGCACCGGATTGAGCGAAGTCATCGGTTCCTGGAAAATCATGGCGAGATCGCGACCGCGCAGCTTACGGCGTGCTTCCGCTTTCATGCTCAACAGGTCATGCTGCTGACCGTCGCGTGCGGTAAAACGGAGCGCGCCGCGTTCGATGTTGGCAGAGTCCGCCAGCAGCCCCATCACGGTGAGTGACGTCACGGACTTGCCTGAACCACTTTCGCCGACCACGGCGACCACTTCCCCTTTATTGACGGTAAAGGAAATGCCTTTTAGCGCCTGATGCGTGCCGGAACGGCCGCTAAAGCTGACGCTCAGGTCGTCGATTTCCAGCACAGGTCTGGGGGCGTTACCGGGTGCTGTGGCGGCACCCGCGTGCATGATATCCGTCATGGTCACTCCGGTTGAGGGTTGTAGGGTTACTGCGGTTGATGACGTCATAGCCAGATTCGGCCAAGGTTATAGGTCAGATAAGGCGAGCTGTCGGCGGCCAGCCAGATAGGACCATCGAGATCGACATGTTCGGCATCGGCGGCGACGGGCAGGGCGGCTTCCATCGCCATCGATGAGCCCAGCGTACAGCCGACCATAATGCGCAGGCCGTGAAAGTGAGCCTCACGCACCATCGCCAGTG
Organism: Pectobacterium aroidearum; assembly: GCF_015689195.1. Taxonomy (GTDB): domain Bacteria; phylum Pseudomonadota; class Gammaproteobacteria; order Enterobacterales; family Enterobacteriaceae; genus Pectobacterium; species Pectobacterium aroidearum. The sequence goes on along the minus strand of NZ_CP065044.1, from coordinate 4,776,293 downwards.
CTTCGGTCAGCCCGCCACACTTATCCAGCTTGATGTTGATCATGTCGTAACGACGACGCAGCCCGACGATGTCACCGCTGTGGCGGCAGCTTTCATCCGCGCAGATAGGAATCGGGTGGGCAAAACGCTGTAAATCCTCGTCTTTACCGACAGGCAGTGGTTGCTCAATCATGGCGACCTGATAGGGCAGCAGCGCCGTGGACAGGCTATGTAAATCCAGCCCGCTCCAGCTCGCTCTCGCGTCGATAATCAATCTGGCGTTGGGCGCGGCGGCACGAATGGCGGCGACTTTCTCCAGAATCAGTTCGCGATCCAGTTTAATTTTCAGCAGCAGTGCGCCGTGGGAAATAGCATTGGATGCGGCGGCGGCCATTTTCTCCACGCTGTCGAGCGCCAACGTTTGCGCACAGACCACGGATGTGGGGGGATGAATGTCGAGGCGCTGCCACAGCGTCTGTTTTTCCAATGCGGTATTGAGCCGCCACAGCGCGCAGTCCAATGCATTTCTGGCTGCGCCCGGCGCTAAGTCTTTCTGGAGTTGTTCGATGGTCAAGCCGTGTTCGATTGCCTCACGGATCGCAGAGAGCTGGTGACATACGCTGTCGGCGGACTCGCCATAATGGGCGAGCGGCGTACATTCGCCTTGCCCAATAAATCCTTTTTCTTCCAACGCGACGCGGATAACGGTAACCGCGCGACGCGTACCGTTTTCAGCCGCCATAGGACGGGCTAGTGGCAGATTGACGGTTTCAATTTGCATATGCCGCATCATGATTTGTTCTCATCAACGCTCAGGGGATGAATGGACTATTTCATGATGCATCATCACTGACGAATACTTGTTTATGAGTAGGGTATAACCTGAGGTTATGGCATAAGAATAAGGTATGGCTGGTGACGAATTAATCGCTTCTGTTGCAAATTTATCGCGGCTGGCGCAGGGTAAGATTAGGCAGCGCGCGACTTATTTAGTGTATAATGCGCGCCAGTTTTCATTGACCCGCCGGAGATGAGCCATGCGCCCAACAGGCCGAAGTGCACAGCAAGTACGCCCCCTTAAATTGACCCGTCATTACACGAAACACGCCGAAGGTTCCGTTTTAGTCGAATTTGGCGACACCAAAGTGTTATGCAATGCCACGGTAGAAGAGGGTGTTCCGCGCTTTCTGAAAGGCCAGGGGCAAGGATGGGTTACCGCCGAATACGGCATGCTGCCGCGCGCGACGCACAGCCGTAACGCCCGTGAAGCCGCCAAAGGCAAGCAGGGCGGGCGGACGCTGGAGATTCAGCGCCTGATTGCGCGCTCCCTGCGTGCAGCTATCGACCTGAAAGTGCTCGGCGAATACACCATTACGCTCGACTGCGATGTATTGCAGGCGGACGGCGGTACGCGTACGGCGTCCATCACCGGTGCCTGCGTGGCACTGGCCGATGCGCTGAACCAGATGGTGGCCAACGGCAAGCTGAAAAAGAACCCGATGAAAGGCATGGTCGCGGCGGTTTCCGTCGGCATCGTGAACGGCGAAGCGTTGTGCGATCTGGAATATGTGGAAGATTCCGCCGCTGAGACCGACATGAATGTGGTCATGACCGAAGACGGTCGCATGATTGAAGTGCAGGGGACCGCCGAAGGCGAACCGTTCAGCCATGAAGAATTACTCTCCCTGCTGGCGTTAGCCCGAGGGGGAATCGAGACCATCGTTCAGGCGCAGAAAGCCGCCTTAATCGATTGATTTTATAAGCGACCAATTGGTCGCTTTTTTTATGGCGTGCGATCCCTGGCCGCCACAAGCGACGTTGAAAATTTCTCCTGGAAATTTTTTATGTCTGATTAATTTTTAATTCTGACCAACAACATGATTAACCCGTAAGACGAGGAGATGCAGTAATGAAAGCCTACCAGCGCCAGTTTATTGAGTTTGCACTCAGCAAGCAGGTATTGAAGTTCGGCGAATTTACCCTGAAATCCGGGCGCATCAGCCCCTATTTCTTCAATGCCGGGCTGTTTAATACCGGGCGCGATCTGGCCTTACTGGGGCGTTTTTATGCGGAAGCGCTGGTTGATTCCGGTGTAGAGTTTGACCTGCTGTTCGGGCCGGCTTACAAAGGCATTCCGATTGCTACCACTGCAGCGGTAGCGCTGGCAGAACATCACGATCGCGACCTGCCATACTGCTTTAACCGCAAAGAAGCCAAAGACCATGGCGAGGGCGGCAGTCTGGTCGGTAGCCCATTACAGGGTCGCGTGATGCTGGTGGACGACGTGATTACGGCGGGGACGGCGATTCGCGAATCGATGGCAATCATCAGCGCACATGGGGCAACGCTGGCGGGGGTAATGATTGCGCTGGATCGTCAGGAACGCGGTCGTGCTGATTTGTCTGCGATTCAGGAAGTGGAGCGCGACTATCAGTGCAAGGTGATTTCGATTATTACGCTGAAGGAGCTGATTGCCTATCTGGCGGAAAAACCAGAGATGGCGGCGCATCTGGATGCGGTGAAAGCCTATCGTGAGCAGTTCGGGGTTTAACAACGGTGTGAGTCGGGAACCCGCCAGCGATGTCTGGCGGGTTTTAATCGCGGTGCTTAGTTCAGCTGTGCGGCCAGCAGCGGCCAGCGGGTGTCGAATTCTTGCGTTGGGCGATAGCGGAATTCAGAGCGAATGAAGCGCGACAGCATCCCTTCGCAAAACGCTAACAGCTGGCTAGCCAGCAGCGTTTCGTCATGCTGGAAGCCTTTACCATCACGTAGCTTATGCTCGCGTAGCACCTGACGCAGCTGTGATTCAATACGCTCAAACAGCTGGTTGATGCGATCCTGCAAGCGATCCTGTTCAAACATCAGCGCGTGGCCGGTCATGATGCGAGTCAGACCGGGATTGCGTTCCGCAAACCCTAAAATCAGCAGCAAAATCAGACGAAGACGATTAAACGTTTCTTTTTCGTCTTGCAGAATCAGGTTAATGCGGGTGGTCAGGCTATCCTCAATAAATTCAATCAGGCTATCAAACATCCGCGTTTTACTGGGGAAATGCCGGTAGAGCGCCGCTTCGGACACGCCGACGTTCGCTGCCAGTTTTGCCGTGGTGATGCGTTGGCTGCCGTCGCTGGATTCCAGCATTTGCGCCAGCGCCTGCAAAATTTCCTCGCGGCGGTTCCTTTTCGTACTTTCTTTTTCTGCCATGTCTGAAAAGACCCTTGCTAAATATTTGACTGACAAGCACCCGGTAGCGCCACAGTCGCAATAGCACGCTGTGGCTTATATGAATTTTTTACACTATGGGGTGGCTGGAGCGCGTTAGCTACGGCCGGAGTGGCCGAAGCCGCCTTCTCCACGTTCGCTGCTGACGAAATCTTCGACCAGATTAAATTCGGCCTGAACGACAGGCACAAAGACCATCTGTGCGATACGCTCACCCGGCTCAACCGTAAACGTTTGTTGACCACGGTTCCAGACGGAAACCATCAGTTGCCCCTGATAGTCCGAATCAATCAGCCCAACCAGATTCCCCAGCACCACGCCGTGCTTGTGGCCTAAGCCGGAACGAGGAAGGATGACCGCCGCCAGCCCGGTATCGGCAATGTGAATCGCCAGTCCGGTTGGAATCAGGGTCGTTTCCCCTGCTTTGAGTTCAATCGCCTGATCCAGACAGGCACGCAGATCGAGCCCGGCAGAACCCGGTGTGGCATAGGTTGGTAACGGGAATTGTTGCCCAACGCGTGGGTCAACAATCTTAACGTCGATTTTTTTCATCATAACGGCTGATAATCTCGTCGATTAATTTTTGGCCAAGAAGACGTTTGTCGCACTGCGGCAACGGCATGTCTCCATCGTGCCAAAAAAGGTGTAACGCATTGGTTTCACTGTTAAAACCATGCCCGGAAAGAGAGACGTTGTTCGCGCAAATCAGGTCCAGCTTTTTACGCGCCAGTTTTTGCCGGGCGTATTCTTCCACATTCTGGGTTTCGGCAGCAAACCCGACAACATAAGGACGATTTTTCGTCATGGCTGCGACACCGGCGATAATATCTGGATTTTTGACCAGAGTGAGAGTCATTTCATCGCCCTGCTGACTCTGTTTTTTGATCTTCTCATCGGCAATATGTTTGGCGCGATAGTCGGCAACCGCGGCGCAACCGATCACAATGTGTTGCTGTGCCGCATGTGCCATGACCGCGTGTTCCATCTCCAGCGCGCTGCCGACGTCAATACGTGTGACGCCCTGCGGCGTGGCGAGCGAAACCGGGCCGCTTACCAGAGTGACATTCGCGCCACGGGCAGCTGCGGCCTGCGCGATAGCAAAGCCCATTTTTCCGGAGCTATGATTGGAGATAAAGCGAACCGGATCCAGCGCTTCTCTCGTTGGCCCGGCGGTGACCAGAATGTTCAGATGTTGCAGATCGTTGATGGCAGAAAAATGACGCTGCGCTAACCCGACAATCTCCAGCGGGTCAATCATGCGGCCCGGCCCAACGTCGCCACATGCCTGGCTGCCGCTATCCGGTCCCCAGATCGGTAAACCGCGAGCTGCCAGCGTGCGCAGGTTGTCCTGCGTGGGCTCCGCGCGATACATCTGTTGATTCATCGCGGGGACAACCGCGATAGGAGCGGATGTCGCCAGACAAATTGTGGTTAGCAGGTCGTTTGCCATGCCCGCAGCGACGCGGGCGATCAGATCGGCGGTGGCAGGGGCGAGAATGACTAAATCAGCCCATTTCCCCAGCTCGATGTGACCCATCGAGGCTTCCGCCGCAGGGTCGAGCAGGTCGTCTGATACCGGGTAGCCGGAGACGGCTTGCAGCGTGAGCGGGGTGATGAAAGCTTTAGCGGCAGATGTCATGACAACCCGTACATCAGCTCCAGCGTCGCGCAGGCGCCGCACCACTTCTGGGCACTTGTACGCGGCGATGCCGCCGCTGATACCCAGCACGATTCGTTTGCCGGAGAGTGCATTCAGGCTGGAAAATTCCGTCATCATCATGGTCCGATTGAAAGTCAGAAGATGTGCCATTTTACCATAACCTTGCAGCCAGATAGGAATCTTAAGGTTGTCGCTGTTGCTTCCCTAAGAAGATTGCGAAGCGCTTCGCAGCTTTTTAGTACCGCTATCGTCCTGTTTTTATGAGCGTGACATGATGCCATCGAGCGGTATAGGGAGAGTGCGATGGGCTGGGAAAAGGGATTGGCACCGCGTGAAAAGTTGGTGCGTTTAGGGGCTGAATCGCTGACGGATGTCGAGTTGCTGGCGATTTTTTTACGCACTGGGCTGCCGGGCGTACATGTGATGCAACTGGCAGAGGATTTGCTGGTGCAGTTCGGATCGTTATATCAACTGATGACGGCCGATCAGTCCGCATTTCGTACCGCCAAAGGCGTGGGAATATCAAAATATACGCAAATCAAGGCGATCGCGGAGCTATCGCGTCGGCTATTTTTCTCTCGTCTGGCGAAAGAGGATGCGATGCTGAATCCCCAGGCGACAGGTCAATATCTGCAATTATTGCTGTCCCGGCGTGAGCGTGAGGTTTTTTTAGTTCTGTTTTTGGACAATCAGCATCACGTTATTCGCCATCAGGAGATGTTTGTTGGTACGATTAACAGCGTGGAAGTACATCCGCGTGAGATTGTACGTGAAGCGCTAAAGGCTAATGCCGCCGCGCTGATTCTGGCGCATAATCATCCGTCGGGAAAAGCGGAGCCGAGTCAGGCTGACCGTGCGATAACCGAACAGATTGTTAAAGCCTGTCTGTTAATGGAGATCCGTGTGCTCGATCATTTGGTGATTGGACATGGCGAATACGTTTCTTTTGCCGAGCGCGGCTGGATTTAACAGATATTTCCGCGATCCAATGGGATCTTTAGCTGTTCGGGACTTGAGCACTTACGCTTCAGAGCGTATACTACGCCACCTTTGAGAATCTTGGGTGTGGCGTTAAGAGCCTATCTCAGCAGGTTTATCCTGATGACAGAGTCTTTTCAGTGAAGTTGCTGAGATGGGCTCTAAAGCCTGACGAGGCGGCCAAACCCTATACGAAGCTCGAGCTGATTTGATTTTTGGAGAATAGACATGTCCCGAGTCTGCCAAGTTACTGGCAAGCGTCCGGTGGCCGGGAACAACCGTTCCCACGCACTGAATGCGACCAAACGCCGTTTTCTGCCGAACCTGCATTCACACCGTTTCTGGGTTGAAGGCGAGAAGCGCTTTGTAACACTGCGTGTATCTGCTAAAGGTATGCGTGTTATCGATAAGAAGGGTATTGAGACGGTTCTGGCCGATCTGCGTGCCCGTGGTGAAAAGTATTAAGGAACTGAATCATGGCTAAGGGTGTTCGCGAGAAGATCAAGCTGGTTTCTTCTGCTGGTACTGGTCACTTCTATACCACTACGAAGAACAAACGTACTAAGCCGGAAAAATTGGAACTGAAGAAATTCGATCCAGTTGTCCGTCAGCACGTTGTCTACAAAGAAGCTAAAATTAAGTAATTTCTGCTTCTTGATAAAAACCCGGCCTTGGTCGGGTTTTTTTTCGTCATGTGCCAGCCAGCGTGTCGATTTGGTTTAACTGTTATGTGGTAAATACTGCGGGTAAAATTAAAATACGCCAGCAGTGACCCCGTTTCCCGTCGTATCCCCTGTCTTGCGGATTGTCACAGAGGGTATCCTGTTGTTTATGCTAATGTAGCCACCTTTATCAGGAGACGCACATGCCTGAATTACCTGAGGTTGAAACCAGTCGTCGGGGAATTTCACCGTATCTTGTCGATCACACTATTCTGTATGCTGAGGTCAGGAACACGCGCCTGCGCTGGCCGGTGTCGGGTGAGATCCTCTCGCTGAGTGATGAGCCGGTGCTGAGTGTGCGTCGGCGGGCAAAATACCTGCTGATTGAACTCACGCGTGGTTGGATTATTGTGCATCTCGGCATGTCTGGTAGCCTGCGAGTGTTGCCGGAATATAGTGAGCCGGAGAAACACGATCATGTTGATTTGGTGATGGACAGCGGTAAGGTGCTGCGTTACACCGATCCACGGCGTTTTGGTGCCTGGCTGTGGACGGATAATCCAGAAACTTGCTCGGTCTTGGCGCATTTGGGGCCGGAGCCGTTAGAGGCGGAATTCTCCGCAGATTATCTCTATCAGGCCTCACGCGGTAAAAAGACGGCAATCAAACAGTGGATTATGGATAACAAAGTGGTCGTTGGCGTAGGCAATATCTACGCGAGTGAATCGCTGTTTGCTGCTGGCATCCACCCTGACAGAGCGGCCGGATCGTTAAATGAAAGCGACGCAGCCGTATTAGTGAGCGTGATTAAACAGGTGCTACAGCTTTCGATTGAGCAGGGCGGCACGACGCTACGCGACTTTTTGCAATCTGACGGTAAACCCGGCTATTTCGCGCAGGAACTACGAGTCTATGGCCGCAATGGTGAACCGTGCCGGACATGTGGAACACCGATCGAAACCGCGAAACATGGGCAGCGCAGCACTTTTTTTTGTCGCTGTTGTCAGAAGTGAAGGCAAAAAATTAACTTTTAACATATAGAAAGATAAAAATAGATATGCAGCGCATCTTGGTGATGAGAATTGATTTTCTTGGCGATATGGTCTGTACCACAGCATTGATCCGTTCGTTAAGAACACAATGGCCAACAGCTGAGATACATGTATTAGCAAATCAGTATAATTCTGCTGTTTTGGCAGGAAATCCTGATGTTACTAGTGTATATCACTATATCTATAGTAAAAATAGGTATAGAAATCCACGTAGTGGGCTGTTTTTTTCACTAATGGATAAATTTTCCCTCATCATGCGCCTGAGGCGCTTGAAATTTGATCTCATGATCATTCCTAATGGTGGTATGAATAAAAATTCTATTCAATTTTCCCGTTGGCTGAATATTCAAGACAAGCGCTGGCACACCAAAGAAACAGAATTTGATGATCGAAATATCGAACATATCAAGCAGCGGCCTATAATGCATGAAGCTATTTCTGGGTATCGGCTAGTGCCAGAATTAAACATTCCAGATATAAAAAATTTGAATTTATATTTATATCCGAATAGTGAGTTGAAAATGCAGTGGGAAAACAGAATAAAACAAAAAAATAAATGCAATATTGGTTTTTTTATATCGAATAAATGTTTTTCTCGCAAATGGTCAAGAGATAATTGGTTTCAGTTAGCGAGGGGGTTGGGGGATGATTTTAATATAAAAATATTTTTTAGCCCAGATGATGTATTTGAAATTGATGCGCTGGATTGTCCTCCTTCCTGTTATATAAGTCCTAAGACAGTACCCGATCTTATTGCAGCGATGAGCCATCTTGATATAGTTGTCTCCGCTGATAGTGCGCCTGTTCATTTCGGTGCTGCATTACAGATACCTGTTGTTGGTTTATTCGAAGCAAGGCCAGAGAAATATTTGCGTTGGTATCCTATAGGTGTAAAATGTATAGTTTTATATAGAGAGAATCGGGTTGATTCGATCTGTGTTGATGATGTTAAAAATGCTATTTTGACATTGGCCTGTGGTTGTGAAAATTATCATTAAAAATGATTAAATCATGTAGAGGAATATATTTTATTTATTTCCTGAAGTTATTTTTTAATTCTTTATTTTCCCCGGGGAATTTCTATGAATGAACGTGTGGTTTTTTATACATTAGCTTTTGGACGAGATGAGTACCATTTACAATCTCAGCTTTTAATTATTTCTTTTCTAAAATATCGATCTCCAGGGTTTATATTTAGAGTTTATACTGATAACCCTGATTTTTTTGAACTCTTTAGAGAAGAAATTGATATTGTCCACATTGATAAAGCTTATCTTCAAGAATGTATTGGTGAACACAAGGGATACGTCTTCTCCGTAAAATTGAATCTTATAAAAAGAGTTTATTTTGAAGATGAGTTCAACGCTTTCGTATTTTTAGACACGGATATGATTGTATTACAATCGCTTGATACTTTTGTCCTTTCTCTTCTTTCAGGGAAGCCTGCAATGTATCAGCGAGAGAGAAAATATGCTAAAGAATCCAAGAAAGAATATTGGAATGCACTGAGAAATATAGATGTGTTAGGTCACGCAATACACAAGGAATCGAGTCAGTGGAACTCAGGTGTAGTGGGTTTGCCTAAAGGGCTGGGAAATAAAATGCAGGATGCATCTATCATTATGGATAATCTGTATGAATATGGCGTTAAACAGCATACCTTGGAGCAGGTTGCGATCTCTGTTGTTTTAGAAAATGCAAATCGTTTAACCCCATCGACCGATTATTTTATTCATTATTATGCAAATAAAAATGCTTGGGAACCGCTTTATTGTGAATTAGATACTCTAAAGAAAAATAGCGGAAATATTAATTTAATGAAAGAGTGGTTTGAAAATGTGAGTGTTTTTCCTGCTGCGGAAGTAGTGAAGGAAGGTTATTTCTATAGATTGTTTTCAAAATGGAAGAATAGCCTGAAAAAAAGAATCATATATAGAAAAAAATAAAACTATTATAGTATATATTAATTATAGCTTATCTATTAATGCCTTAAGTATAGGGGTAGGTAAGAAATGTGATACATCACCACCGTGACGAGCGACTTCTTTGACCAGAGAAGATGAAATAAATGACCACTCTTCCGATGGCATCAGAAAAACACTTTCAAGTGTTGGCATCAAGTGGTGATTCATTTTTGCGAGCTGGAGTTCATATTCGAAATCGGCAACGGCTCGCAAACCGCGAACAAGAATATTAGCGTGTTGCTGCTGTGCGAAGTGTGCCATGAGATCGCTAAAGCCGACCACTTCGACATTGGATAAATGCCCTGTCGCGCCTTTTGCCAGCGCCACGCGTTCATCCAATGTAAAGAGCGTGTTCTTGCTCGGGCTGGCGGCGATGGCCAGCACCACATGATCGAACAGTCGTGATGCCCGCGTGAGCAGATCCAAATGGCCATTGGTTAATGGATCGAACGTTCCGGGATAAATCGCTTTGGTTGTCATCACGTCAGCCCTTCATTCAATGTATGGTAGCGACTGCCTTACTGCGTCCGCTGGGGCAAATAAGGTTCCAGAAGCGTAAGCAGCATCTGTAGTGCGCCCTGGTTCTGGTGTAACACTTCCACGGCGTGTCGACCATAGTAGAGGCGATAGTCTTCGTCGGCGAGTAGTTTTCCCACTTCTCTTCCCAATGAGTCTGCATCGGTCACGGTAATCAACCCATCAGCTTGATCGAGTTTGTTGCAGATGTCTTTGAAATTGAACGTGTGTGGCCCCATCAAGACTGGAATGGCGTGGGCTGCAGCCTCTAGCGGATTATGTCCGCCACGCTCAACTAAGCTCCCACCAACAAACGCCAGATCGGCGATGCCGTATAACAGCATCAGTTCTCCCATGGTGTCACCAATTACCACCTGCGTGTTCGCAGAAGGTTGTTCACCACTGCTACGAAGCGTGTAGGTGAATCCCTGAGTTTCTGCCAGCGCCTGTGTGGTGGAGAAACGTTCGGGATGACGAGGGACAAGGATCAATAATAAGTCGGGGTAACTGCCAAGCAGCTGGCGGTGAGCAGCCAGAACGACTGCTTCTTCGCCTTCATGTGTGCTGGTCGCTATCCATACTGGACGGTGTGGCGCCCATTGGCGGCGCAATGTAATGGCTCTCGCGGCCAATTCTGGCGTAACAGAGATATCAAACTTGAGACTACCAGTCACTTTAAGGCTTGAGCGTTTCAGCCCAAGATCGATAAATCTATTCCCATCCTCCTGATTCTGCGCAGCGACGAGCGTGATTCGCTGCAAGATATGGCGCATTAGCTTCCCGATCTTTTTGTAACCCGTAGCAGAGCGTTCTGATAGCCGGGCATTGGCAATGACCAGCGGAATTTCGCGTTTATGCAGTTCCGCGATCAGATTTGGCCATAGTTCGGTTTCCATAATGATGACGATTTTTGGACGAACCTGATCAAAAAAGCGTTTCAGAGCACAAGGCAAATCATAAGGTAGATAAACGTGATAGACCGTGTCGCCAAAAGCGGAACGTACGCGCTCCGAGCCAGTTGGCGTCATGGTTGTTACCGTGATTGGTAGATTGGGGTATCGATGGCGTAGTGCTCTGACTAAAGGAATGGCGGCCAGCGTTTCGCCCACCGAAACGGAATGCAGCATAATGCCGTCTGGTTTAACCTTCTCTGCACAAAAACCGTAGCGTTCACCCCAACGCCGACGATAGGCGGGTGCCTTGCGGCCACGAAGCCAAAGGCGGAGCCAAATCAACGGCTGGATGAGGTACAGGATGATGGTGTAGAGAGTTTGTAACATAAGATCTACTGTTATCGGTTATCGCTGGGGGGATTTTATCGGTTTTGGATAGAAATGACTATGTGCAAGATATCGCTAGGCCAACGGTTGCGAGGTTCTCAAGCCGCTCAAAAATGAGTTCCATTACACGACTGTTGTAGTACAGTCGTGATTATATGCGAATGAAACTCACTTGTAGTATTTTGCTTTATTTTGCCAGTGGGCTAAAAAGGTAGCGGAACCACCACAAAGGTCGCCACCATTTTCTCTCTGGAGGAAGCGTTTGTGGAATGAGATTATTTTGGTATTTAATTTCCCAGGTATAATTAAGAAATATACGGCTATGCCCGTATTCTGCTCCGAATAGTGAGCATTCCTGTTTTTTACGCAGGTCGACGGGCGTATTTGCGGTCAAATCTCTATTTAATGAGTGATAGCTTTTTTTTCTATCCACATTTCTTTCAAAACAGCGGATGTTTTTTGGCAAATAACGCTGCTTTGAGCCATGGTACTTGTGAAATTTTACGAACCGAAAATCTTCAGAACCGTAATTACCGGCAAACTCTTCATCGTAGCCCCAAAAGCGCATAAACCTTGCCCGGGACATAAAAAAGGTATTGGAATGACCATGATAGCGGTCGCCGATATTATATCTTTTTCCTCTATCAACAAAACCATCCTCCCGGCACTCATGATAGATTTTGTAGAAATTTCTACCGGGGTTTTTATGATTTATAAGATAGCGGAATGTATTTTCCGGTAATTCTTGATCGAGGTCGAGGACGATGATCTTGTCTGATTTTGCGTAGGTCACACCAAGGTTACGTGCACCGGCCTGATTCCAACGGATATCTTCTTTTATGCGCAGCCACGTGATATTAAGCTGATATTTTCCCGTTTCGTATTCAATCGGTGAACCATCATCGACAATAACAAATTCAACGACCTCACGAATATCTAAAGGAAGTTTTTCATATTCCCTTAATAAAGTGAAAACAGATTGAGGATCATTTTGATTACAATAAAAGTGAGTGATGTAACTCAGTTTTATATGTTGCTTATCAAGAATATGTCGTTTAGAGGTTGAGTAGTTAATTTCCATTTTTCCTGACATCTCGTTTTATAAAAATTAGTATACTATATAGATATGAATCAATTTTTATTATTTAACTAACGCGACTAAGTGTGTTTATTAAACTTATGTTTTTAAATTCTTAAAATGCGATAAACTCTTATTTTTCATCTAAAAAAACCAATCTGGATAGAGACTTTTTTAGGAGTATATACTATCAGTGAATTTTTTCGGCTATATCACATATATTGAAATTACGTCTAATTCCCAATTATATCTCCTTAATCATTGAAGATGCTTGATTTTATGCAAATAAAATATAATGTTATTTTTTATGACAATATTTATTACTGCTAAGAAAAAATCTGATTTTAACGTCAGTATGATACCACTCGAAACGGCAGGAATTGTAATCACACTAATTCTGTCCTTTGAGTCTATATTTTTTAGGGGGATATAGTTGATGCTGGAGCATTTTTTTAAGAATTTATCTATTAATGCTGGGTGAGATTGTCCTGTAATAAGGAATGACTCATGTCATGGCTATCCTTGCTAAGAGTTGAAGTATTTAACTGTGCTTTTATTTTATTAACTAATATGTAGGGATCTATGTTTTGAGCGGAGTTGTTTGGTGCTATAATTTGAATCGCATTTTCGTAACCTGGTGCCCATACATAATCGTGTATAAAGTTTTCATTTACCTCACTGCTATATATACTAATGAGATTTTTATTAAGAGCATTTGATAAATGTACTATGGATGTATCAACAGAAACTACCAAATTACTTAAATTTATATAGGGAATAATATCTGATATTTGATTTGATTCAGGTTTAATGACATTGTCAAACTCGTCTATTTTTGATAACGAAGACGGAGTTCCACATAATATTACAAGTACGCCATGTATTTTATTCAATTCATTTAATATTATATTTGTTTTTTCGATGCTCAGGCTACGGTTCATTTTTGATGCAAATGGGCATAAAGAAATTAGAATCGAATGTTTTCTTTCTTCTAATATATTTATTGCTTTTTTGTATTTTTCCTCACTGATAAAAACATCATAATTAATGTTTTTGTCTTTTATTTCTAAGAAATCTAGTAATGCTATGAATTTTTCCTTAACATGAGACTTGTATTTTTTATAATCTATAGAGAAGTCATAAACTCTGTATTTTTTTTCTTTATTTAAACCTACGCAGTATCTAGGTTTTATGGATTTTATAATTTCAAACTTTGGTAATAATGTTGCTATATCATTTTCCCAAAATGGGTCGATGAGTAAATCAATTTTTAAATCATTATTTTTATTTAATTGTTTTTTTATTGGAGTGTTTTTTCTGATGTATATTATTTTTTCTATATATGGGTTTCTTTCAATGATATCTGATATTTCTTTGTTTGTTATAATGTAAATCTCGAATCCAGATTTTTTTAAAACTCGAAAGAAACCGCTTGATACAATAAGATCCCCTATGCCAACATTATGCATAATAATAGCAATTTTTTTTATATTTTTTATTTCAAGTTTGCTTTTTTTTACTAATTTAAAACTGGCGATAATGTTTTTTATTATTTTTGTTTTTTTGTTTCTTTCTCTATTTATTTTTTTAATTAATTCAATTGCTTTCATGGTTTTTCACTTCATTCTTAGACGGTTGTTTATAATTCTTATTATTTAGTGACCATAACTCAGTATACTTATTGAAGGTGTATTGTGCATTGACGAATGCTAACAATAAACCATGTTTTCCATCCAAAAAACCAGCTCGTAATATCCAGGTTTTGAAGAATGCAAAAGTAGTATGAGTAAATATTGATAAATAATGGCAGCGTTTTCCCTTGGCATTATATTCTTTTGCCCATTCCATCGCATAGCGGAGCTGTTTCTGCTGGAAAGTGGAGAAGTGGCAACATGTGAAATGTAAGAGATCTCCATGTAAGTGCACAACATGAGCATCGCCATAATTCAGAGACTCATGTACGCTATTATCATTATATTTATAGAGGTGGTTAGCATAGAGTCGAATTACTTTATCTGGGTACCAACCACTGTGTGCCATAAAATGACCAAGAAAAAGATTTCTACGAGCGCAAGAATATACCTTTTTATCATTTATAGTAGATTTTGATAATATATTTTCAATGGAAAATCGTAATTCAGGTGTTATTCTTTCATCAGCATCAATAAAAAAAATGTAATCACTAGTTGCATATTGTTGGGCTATCTGCCTTTGCTTCCCATAGCCATGCCAATCATGGTGGTGGTATATTCTTGCTCCATTTTTTTGAGCTATATCTAATGTGTCGTCTGTACTACCAGAATCAACCACAATAATCTCATCGACCCAATTTATAGATTGCAAGCAATCATATATTAATTCGGCCTCGTTTTTTGTTATCAGAATGGCAGATATAGAAAAGACTTTCTTTGCGCTCATTTTTAAATTCTCACTACTTGATAATATATATAACGGTATTTTAAATACGAGTGCATGATTTTTTAATATATAGAGCTTATTAGCTGAGATAGAATTAAAAACATGCTAATTAAATATTTCAAAATAATAAGCCACTTGGAAGGTACTCAGTATGAATTGAGCAATACCGATCATATATAGCAGTCGTTCCTAATAAATAGCGGATAACTCATCCGCAAAGAAGTCCTACAGATCGTGATGTATGCACATTGGTGAATAACGTTCACCTAAGTTATTGACATGCTTTATTCTGTCTGTCATTCGTCGGAAGTCTATCAGTGGTGCTTGATGGGGCACTGATACGAACGATTCTGACTGGCTGAGGTTGGCTGAAAATCAGAGACCCACACTATGAGAAAAAATGGTTCACCATTGAGTAGGTTCTGTCTCGAAGCCAACAGAAAACCAGGACTAAGTAGATATCGACCTAAGCCTGAGCATCATTAAGGATAGATACTCAAGCAGTATCAGAAGTGCATCTTAATACCAAAAGTGAAGTCCTGATTGACTGTTCCTGCGAATGTATTTGCCGTGATTAAACCTGATAGAACGACGTTGATTCTCCGTTATATATAGAAGTTACCTAAACAAGCAAACAATCTATATAATTTCACCGTTCCTCGCAATCAACCTGAGCTGACTAAAATGGAACGATAATATGAGAAATTGTCTAGATAAGAAATATTTTCTATCATTTAAAATGATTAAAATTTCATTTTTTTAATATGTTTCCATATTCTACGCAGGCCCCGCGCCTTGGAGTACACTGCGTCTGGATAAGTATTGCTTATTTTCGGTGATTTTTTATTATATTTTTCTAACCCATCTTTTGTTTTGAAGGCAACTATAACTAAATTTGGTGTTAGGATGAAGTTATCCATTCCTGATTCGTGGCGATATAGTCTCGCCCATGGTAGTTTTAATTCCTGCACCATCGCCGACTCTTGGTGCTGAGGGCGGATACTAAAGAAATGGAATCCTGCATTATGTAATAAAAAACTTATAGTATTCTCTGTATATACTGTTGTATGTGTAAAATCATCATATCTATATAGCATTGCTGTTGGTGCTAGAGCATTTGGGATTGATAAAGCTATAAAACCTGTATCATTTGTATGGTTGAAAACCATTTTTAAAAAATCTAACTGTTTTTCCTTGGCAATATGCTCCAGTACATCGAAAGCATAAATTGTATCGTATGTTTTATCGTTTTCTTGTAAAAAATCTATTGCATCAGATAAGTGAGTGTCTAAATTCTGTTTTCTGCTTATTTCTATCTGTGATTTATCAATATCTATTCCCGTAATATTATCATATCCCTCTCTTTGTAGCATCAGCATCAATCGACCCATACCGCAACCAACTTCTAATACTTTATCGTTTTTCTGTTGTGGATACATGGCATGGGAATCAAATAATATTTTTGCTTGTTCAATGTCTTTTGTGCAACTTTCTTGTGTGTCGGGATGATTGTTTTTATATTGATAATGATAGTCAAAATCAGCATTATTCATTCTAAATACGCCTTATGTTAGTTTTTTATATAATGATATTTACAACGTAGGTGGTTAAAGAAGGACAACTGCAGGGCTTTCCTGGTAAACCCTGCGAAAGCTAATCTCCACAGACACCGATGATAAATAAGCCTTATCCATCGCTATTCCTTCCTGCTTTTTCTCTTTTGTGTAACACGCGTGGCCATATAATACTAATAGCCGCATATTCAAACTGCATACGTATTTATTACGCTCATTCTTCAAGGCGATATATTTTATTCGTTTACCTCAATTTCTGCTATGTTGATATAACATAGAGTGAAATATCAATATGATACGAGATTATCTAATTAATATGTTGATTTTTTACTTCTCTTACTTCAGTTCGAATCATTTAGGTGGAAGATGAGTATTTATGAGACTAAATATTTTCATCACATCCATGTGTCTGGCACTTTTCTGGGGAGATATTAGTTGTATTGATTTTTTATAATTTGGAGAAAAGAAATAATCACATTCATAGTTATCTATAACTTCTGAACTATATATACAAATTAATTCTTTATCTAATGCATTGCATAGATGCACTACTGATGTGTCGACCGATATTACTAAATCTGATTTTTTTATTATTGCAGCTGCATCCCAGTATTCGGTAAATGGAGACGTTATGACATTGTCTTGTATAATTATATTTTCTATTTTCCGTTTTTCACCAATAATTATAACTAAAATATCATTTCTTTCTTTTAGTAGAAATACTAATTTAATTATTTGTTCTGGCGTCAGATCCCTAACCTGTGATGCAGAAAATGGATTAAAAGCTATAATCTTTCTTCCTGCTGCCGTATAGAGGAAGTTTTCTATTTTTTCTAGGTTTTTATTAGGGACTTTTATATCATATGGTATTTCTTGAACATTTATATTCAGTTGTAACAAAATCTTTTTGTATGCATCTGTTATATGAACTTTCCCTGAGATAATTACATTTTTATTATAAATTTTCTCGTGTTTTGCATTAAATCCGATGCAGAAACTATGTTTTATTTTTTTTATGACGGAAACATATTTTAAGTGAAAATAATCATCAACTCTTCCATAAAGATCAATTAAAAGATCTATGTGTAGTGATGTTGGTATAGATGGTTTCTCATTATCTACTAAAATTATATTCATATCAGTTCTTTCTCGGAATAAGAACTCTGAGTTTTTACTGATGAACAAGGTTAATGAGTATCCATTCTTAAGTAGTTCTTTGAAAAGCCCAGACGCTATTATTACATCACCTATACCAACATTAAATATAAGAATTCCGATGCTATTTACATCTTCTATCTTAATGGGCTTTCCTTTCTTGCTATCCATTAGTAGAGTAGATATTAATATTTTTATTTTATTTTTTATTTTCTTTGTATTGTGTTTTCTTTTTCTATTTAACTGACTAAGGTACGTTGATATTTTCATCAAGATGAATGCCTATTAGTGTCTTTTTTTATAGCCGTATTTCTCAGTTTGAAAGAATAATTAATTGTTTTTATATTCGCTCTCTATTAAGGAATTTGTTGGTCTTATATTTTCATCTAGAATGTGATATGTTCTTGGGTGAGTTTTGGTTAACGCACATCTTAAAATATTCAGAGAGTTAGAGTAACTACATTTCGCTTTGACGATGAATTTTATTGCGTGAAAAATGTTTTTTAATATACTGTCCTTTTTTTGTTCGTTTATTCGTCTCAGTATTATTGAATATCCTAGTTCAAGTTTTGATGACTCTTTCATTTCTTTATAATTCTTGCCAAACCCCGATAGATTATGATGTATTTCCCCTATACACATTCCTTTTACATAGTCGAATTTTTTCATATTTAATAAGAAGCTATCATCTGCTAAATAGAATGCATACCGTTCATCGAATATAAAACCAGAATGTTTTAGTGTTTTTTCATAAAGTAGCCGAGATATTGATAGCCCTGAACCACACGTTAACATATTATTGGCATTGAAATAGCCAGTGGGTATTTTTTTTAGGGAGTCTCTGTAGACTGGAGAATCAAGTTTATTATCATTATTTTCTATATATACTTGAGGGCATATCAATTCACAATCGCTATTTTTTTCTATGTTGGAGAAGAAGTCTGGGTTTATTTTTGTGTCTTGATCTAAAATGACAAAAAAATCGTGTTCTCCTCTCTTTAAAATAAAATTATATATTTTACTTAATGATATATTCCTTATGTCTTGATAAATGCTAGAGGATATATTTAATGATTGACATTTTTCCATGTATTCATTTACGTCATTGCTATTTAATAATTCTGGTCCATTATTCCATATCGTTATTGTTAAACTTATTTTATCTAAACTTGCTGAAAATACGGATGCTATGGTGTCTGATTTTATTAGAGTAGAGTTATAAGTAACGATGATCGCATTTATTTTCATGCTAATGGCCCTGTTATATTTACTCTCTTAATATGATGGGTATGTAATAAATGATTGCTTTGTAATAAATGTCAGAGTTCTATTTATGTGTGTGAATTATTTTATCATCTGGAGTTAAGAGAATACCCGGTAGATTATATAAATATCTGTCTTTAGGTGGATACCCATCTCTACAAAATTTAGTTACCGCTGATATTGATGTGAATGTAGACATGTCTGTGCCGATAAATATATTACTGCGTACTGCAATTTCAAAATCAATGATTGATGCTTCTAATGCATTTTTAGGGCTGAACTCATTATCGGCAGTTGTATTTTTCTCTTTTAGTTTTAATCCAAATCCATCTCTTGCTAAATTTTCTATATCCTCGAATGAGCAGGTTAGAGCACTTTTATCATAAGTAATATAAAGTGTTTCTAGAGAGGGTAAGGTTTTTTTTATTTTACTAAATATGTGATTGCAACGCTCTAATGGTGTTGAATTAACCCCATTGGGTTTTTTCTCCCATGAATCTTCAATGTCTAACGGCCAATCGCTTTCTATCCGTAATTGACAAACAGCATCATATGGGTGTGCGTGCGAAATAAAATATTCTATCTTGTCTTCCATGTATTTAGATGGTATCAAATATTTAAAAAAATCTATTACTATATTTCTATGCTTATAATCCTGGTTTTTTATAAATTCGTTGACGATAGATTCGCCTTTGAAAAAAAGTTTGTCAGGATTGAGTTTTTTTCCTGTATATCGAGAAGTAATATAGTTGTTTATTTTTATATTATACTTCTCGAAGAAAACATCCATTGATTTCTTATCGAATACGGTGAATAGATCTATATCTCTATGAAAGAATTTATATATGTAAGAGAAATAAATTTTATCTCTCAGGTTTTTTTTGCTTTTATTAGCGATAAAATTAATAAAGTAGGGCAGTGCTATGGGCGCATTTTTTTCTATAGCTTCGATTAATAGGGCAAGGAAAATCATTTTTTGATTATTTAGTCCGCCGCCTGTTCTTTTGAGAAATAATGTTCTCATTCTTTATGTTCCTAATTCTGCTCTGATTATTGTTTTTTTGCAATGGTTTGAAAGAGTAATTCTATTTTGATAGGGATTTTCTATAGAAATATTTTAAGTAGCTCACTATACCTAATATAACTTCATTATTATTAAAATGATGCTTAGCACAATATCTCATATTACTCGTAGTTGTGGCTTCCAGTAAGGGAGACTGGTTCCACGGTGACGCTCTTTTAGCATCTAGAAAATATTCCGTGCAAGCGTAATGTTCAGCCCATTTATGCCACGGTTTTGTCGGCCCAATATAATGGATCATAACCGTGTCATCCTTTATAGGGTTGGCTGGCTTAGGCGTACTAAGTTCATAATTAATGCTATATTGTGTGTTGTACTTTTTATCAAGCCATATCGTTTTATCTATAAGCAATATATTCAATATATCTTGATCAAGATAAGATATTTTTGTCTTTATTTTCTCATCTGCAAGAAGAGACATGGCCTGTGAGCTAATATCATGTTTTTGCCATTGTTTGAGATTGATGTATAGGAATCCAGCATTAAAATATCCGGCATTGATTCCTGGTTCATCAAGCGCCTTCGCTCGTTTCTCCCACCAAACTTTATCTTCTTCTGCTACTACTGCCGCGATGTTATTTTTAAATTCGATGCCTAGCAGTTCACGTAACGAGCCTTTGCAAACAATGTCAGCATCGATATAAAGAAGTGTTTCAATGTCTGGATAAAGTAAATCGGCAATCACAAAGCGAAAATAGGTAGCATAAGACCAATTTTTTGTACTAGGGAGCGATTTCAGCTCATCACAATTTACAATGTAAATATCAATATTTGTATTATATTGAACGCTGAGGTTTTGAAATTTTTTATCTTCATCATCACTTAATGAGTCGGTGAAGATATGAAATGAAAATTTTATATCAGGATTGTGGAGCAAGATTGATGCTGCTGAAATGGCGCAGCCAAACATAAAATTTTTATCAATGCCGTAAGCGATATTTAGCGTATCGGATTTTGAATTTTCCGCTAAGGGGCGAGTAAATGAAATTTTTCTTTTTATAACACCCTGCGATGAAAAATACATAGTGGACTCGGTTATGGCTCTTAAAAATAAATGGGGATCAACGCGTTATTTTGGTAGCAATATACTGCGTTCGTTTAACGGGCGTTTGCGCTGGTAATCAACTGTGCCGCTTTTTCTGGCAGGCTATAAATATCTTCTGTATCGGCAAAATGGCGGGCCTTTTCTGCCCACTTTTTAAGCGTTTCTGGCTGACTGAGCGCGTGTAATAACGCGTGGTTCAGTGCTGTCTGGCTAAAAGGCTCAGGGATGACCAGCCCGGCCTGTGAGCGCTCAATGTAAAAAGCATAACCGCACGCATCGGTAACGAGTATGGGCAGCCCAGCCGCGATAGCCTCAAGTAAAACGATGCCTGCGGCTTCCTGATGAGCGGGGTGAAGCAACAAATCTGCGGCTGCCATGAAGTCAGGAATGTCATCTCGGCCAGAGAAGAAGTGTATTTGTTTACCGATGCCTAGCTGTTCTGCCTGTTGTTGAAATGGTTTTGGATCGTCCTGGCCGACGACCAGCAGCGTTACACGTTGACGCAGTTCCTGTGGCAGGCTGGCGATAGCAGCCAAACTGCGGCCAACGCCCTTACGTTTGAAGTCGGAACCGACTTGCAATAGAACAAATCCATTTTCATCCAAACGCTGCTGCTGACGGAACTGTGAACGCGTATCTGGAGAGCGTGTGCTGTACTTTCTATCCAGTGAAATACCCGGCGGTAGCATAAAAAAACGTTCATCTTGTGTGCCGTAATGCTTCTGAAAATGAGCAATTTGTCGTGGCGTCAGCATCAGCATACGCGTGTGGCTGTTTTTATCGAACACGTCGCGTTCAAGTGCCACATATCCTCGGCAGCGGGGTGTTAACCGGTAAAAGAAGCCTTTTTCTTGCACCGCTTTTTCTGCCGTACATCCTTCCGCAGCATAATAGAAATCTAACCCTGGCATTTTGCTAAACCCGACAACGCGGTCGACAGGGCACTGTTGTAAATGGCGCTGTATCCAGTCTGAAAAACGGCGATGGCGAGTATGATTACCCAGCCCTGAGATGGGCACGAGAACGATGTCGAACCCTTCAGGTTTGTCACCTTGCCATTCACTCGTGTAAACACGAATGTCGTGGCCTTGTTTTTGGCACGTTAGTGCAATACTCAGAAAATCGCGCTGTAGCCCGCCGAAAGGAAAGAATTTATAGACGCAGAATGCGATTTTCATTTGGTAGTCTCTTCCTGCGCCTCTTGTAGCATGTGTTCTGATGCCTGAATAACTGCTTGTGCAGGAATGCAGGACAAATATTTAACCGTCTGATCGTAATTCTGTTGGGCGGGCATTTGTTGATATTCACCTGCCCAAATCTGCTTATAGCGATCGCACCACGGGCGCCATAATTTGTAGTCTGTTGGGCCAAACAGGCACACTAGCGGCGTATTCAATGCGGCAGCCATATGCATTGGGGCGGAATCTACACCGATATACAACACGGCGTTGTCAATTAACGCAGCGAGTTCCAGAAAACTCGTTTTACCCGCAAAGGTCATATCGGGTTTATACGTGCACTGCGAGTGAATGTCTCGCACCACGTTTAAATCGTCTTCTGAAGGACCACAGGTTAAAATGACTTCCAGATTTTTTGTTTTAAGGTAGTCAATGACTTGGGCGAATTTGTCGTTGTCCCAGTATTTGTAATATTGGCGAGTCGTGGGTTGGATAACGACGTAGCGTTGCGTTAAAAGTGTATGGCGTTGATCAACGATATTTTGAGCATCTTCCTGACGATAATGCAGTGATAATGTAGAACGTGTATTTGACGCTGGCAGGTTGAGCGGGGTGAGGAGATGAAGATTTTGCTCAACAATATGCGTCCCCATTGGTGGAACGCAGGTGCTGAAAAATGAGCGCCAAATCTTTCCCTTCAGATTATCGCCCCGATCGAGAGCAATACTGTGACATCCCAATGATTTCACCAATAGGGCGATCGGCCACTGGTCAGCTAAATTGACGATCAGATCGTAATTGTTTTGCTTAAGCTGTTGCCTGATTTCTTTGAAATTGCGGACTTTTTCCAAAAGAGTACGGGTCTTTCTTTTGAGACCATAAAGCGCATTTATCTCCGGGTTGGCGGAGAGAATCGGCATCGTATCCTGATACAGCAATACGTCGATTTTGGCGTCAGGGTAATTGGCTTTCAGCGTGCTGATGAGCGGAGTGGTCAGCAGCATATCGCCATGATATCTGAGCTTTACCACGAGAATCCGGTGATAAGGGGTGATGCGTTGACTCACTCGTTTTCCTTCATATAATCAAAGGGTTGTTTTTACAGGCACGCTACCGCCCCTGGCTCGACAGCTACCAGTTGACTGAGATGATCCGAAATGTCGCGGCGATTTGCGGTACGCAAATTTATTGCGCACGTATTCAAATTCAGTATGGTACTAAAACCCACCCCCCTCTCACAGAGGTAAATGCTACTGCCACACGCTAATTATAACAGGGCTAATTCTTTAGCCATTTTCCAGTCAGCGTTGTGCCGAGGCAAAACACCATAAGCCACGCGATAAGCATGTCTCGTGAATAGAGAATGACATCGCTAAGTCCATACATCAGCAGAGCAAAAAGCAGCGCAGCAGAGAGATGGCTGCGTAGAATAAAAAACGAAAAATAAAATAAAGAGGCATAGAGCAACACAAGCAATATTGCTCCCGGTAATCCCTTAAGGGAGAAGGCATCAATCACTTCGTTATGCAGATGGACATCCAGATATTCCACCGCACCCGCTAAGTTCGGCTTTTGCTCTGCTTGTGCAACGATTCGCTCTGCGCGCTGTTCGGCAGACTGTCCCAGTAATGCTTCTTCACCTGCTTCGATACCCGATTGGTACATCGCGATTCGTGCACCAACCGAGGTTCTGCTGTTATTCATGCTATAGCTGTGTACATCATTAATCAGATCGTTAACACGTTGGTGAATCGTTTCCTGGAAAAGGAATGAACACAGGAGAAGCGTGGCCGCTGAACCGACTAGTGCTTTTATAAATAGCGGCTTACTGTGCCTGACTTCTGACAATAAAATTGTTGCGCCAACAATAGGATAGACGAAGATGGCTGCCCGGGTTTCTGTCAGCAGAATAGCAATAGTCACTAACAGGAAATGCCCCAGATAGAGATAATACTTATAGGTTGAATCGAGCTTAAGCAGCGCCTGTGCGCTTAAGGCACCGATGAAGGTAAGAAAATAGGCCGCGCTCGTTGCGGTACCAAATACTAATCCAATACGGTGCATGCCGCTGAATAATGACTGGTAGAACGCGTAGCCTAGCGTGATAACACAGATTGCGATGATGTAGAAGCGTGGCTGTTGCCGATTTTTTTGCGAGATATGCAGGACTGTCAGCAGGATGAATGCTCCCAGAATACTGGCATGCGCGGATGTCCTGTAGGCGTTATACACATAAGGTAACAGGCTATCGGGTTGATAATAGTGGTGATACCAAATGAGATTGGTTAAGCCGATAGCCAGCAGGCAAAGTGGAATCAGTAACAGCCGCTTCGCTGCTATTACAGTTCTTAAGTGTGTCGCCACATAAAAAACAGATAGCGATCCCGTGAGATAAAAAAGCCACCCGGCAATAATGCTACTAAATGGCATAACGGCTAGTGTGACTAAACAGCCGGGAAAAACTGCTTTAAGCGCGACAGCCGAACTTATGCTGGGCGTTTTTCCCAGTTCGTACCTTAATTCATTGAGCATGTATTTGTTCACAGTCGGGAGCGATATCACTCGCCTGATGCTGGTAATTCTATCAGCATCTCTAATTTCTGATGGACGATGCTAGCGGGAATAGTCTCCATTTTCTGGCTTTCAGACATTTCCACCACCTGATTCATCCCGTAGCCGCCAATCAGACCCGGGTCGGTTGGCCCATATAAGGTGATATTTGGACGATCCAGCGCTGCCGTCAGGTGGCTAAGCCCGGTATCGACGGAAACGACGGCTTTGGCGCCTGCTAATACCTCAGCGACCTGTTGCAGCATGAGGCGCGGTAAGACCTCAACGTGGG
Organism: Pectobacterium aroidearum; assembly: GCF_015689195.1. Lineage (GTDB taxonomy): Bacteria > Pseudomonadota > Gammaproteobacteria > Enterobacterales > Enterobacteriaceae > Pectobacterium > Pectobacterium aroidearum. Next base: position 4,751,346 of record NZ_CP065044.1, on the reverse strand, counting down.
GGAACCCTTCCGCCAGCCGTAATGCACGCTGGTGCTCATGCTCCGCTCCCCAGGGAAGTTTGATGCGTAGTCCGCTTGGTGCTAATAGGGCAATCAACTCGCGCCAGTGCGCTTCCGGCCAGTGTTTTTCATCGCGCGTTGTGGCGTGGAGAAACACCAGATAGCGGTTGGCGTCTGCGGGCGGCTGGGAGAGGAAACGCGAGGCAATGGCATAATCGCCGCGCTCGGCGGGTTTCCGATAGCCCAAGCTGGCGGCAAACAGCTCACGTACGCGCTCGACGGCATGCTGTTGACGGCTGATCGGATGGCGATAGTTATAAAACCAGCTTGCCAGCGGCTCACGCGCGCTCTTGCAATCCAATCCGTGTTTCTTTCCATTGGCGAGTCGAGTTACCAGCAGCGCGCTTTTAATCAGCCCTTGTGCGTCAATGACGGCATCATAGCGGTGCTGGCGTAGCTGGCGTTTAAATTCTGCACGCTCCTGACGTGTCGGGGCGCTGAACCAGCTTTTGCGCCAGCGGCGTATCGCCACCGGAATAACGCGGGAAACCGCCGGGTGCCAACTGGGGATCTGCGCGAAACCTTCTTCAACCACCCAGTCGAATTGAATACCAGGAATCACCTGCATCGCGTCGGTCAAGGCTGGCAACGTATGCAGCACATCGCCCATCGACGATGTTTTGACGATCAGCACTCTCATGCGTCTGCTCCCGGCAGCGGGTTTTCTCTTTGCGTGAAATAGTTATTGAGCGCGCTGAGCACGCGTTCGGGCTGAATGTCGATCAAACTCTGGTGATAACCCTGTTCGGCATCCCCTTTGCGCACACGGTGATAGCCGGTGATCAGCCGAATCACCTCGGCCTGATGGGACAGCGGCGGGGTAAAATCGGGGCTGCTCGGGCCGTAAAGCGCGACAAGCGGACGATGAAGCGCCGCAGCAACGTGCATGAGCCCGGAGTCGTTGCTGACGACGGCGTGGCAGGCGGCAATCAGCACCACTGCCTGCTCCAGCGAGGTTTTTCCCGCCAGACTGGCACAATGTTGTCGTGCGTCTTCCGTCAATCCCTGAAGAATGTCGTCACAGGCCGAACGGTCATTGGCTGAACCGAACAGCGCGATCTGGTAGCCGCGCTCAATCAGTGTTTGCGCCAGCGCAGCATAGTGATAATGCGGCCACCGTTTAGCGGGGCCGAATTCGGCACCGGGGCAAAAGCCGATGATGGGGCGTGCATCGCTGAGGTCGAAGGCCTGCATCATGTCCGCAATTTCGGCCTGATTGACCTGTAACTGTGGCCACAGTAACGGCTGCGGCAGATCCTCAGCACGACGAATACGGCTACGGTCATAAGCTAGTGCGGCGTAACGCTGAACCATCAGCGGGAATGCCGCCTTATCCAGCACGCGTAAGTCGTTCAGCAGCCCGTAACGCATTTCTCCGCGCCAGCCTGTGCGCTGCGGAATGTTGGCAAAGAACGGGACAAGCGCGGATTTAAAGGAGTTGGGCAGCACGTAAGCGCGATCGTAACCTGCATCGCGCAGCGATACGCCAAGACGGCGACGTTCGCCCAGCTCAAGTGCGCCGTGACCTAGCGGCATGGCTAACGCCTGATTGACTTCCGGCATACGTGCCAGCAGCGGACGGCACCAGGCTGGCGCCATCACGTCAATAACCGCTTCCGGGTGTTCAGCCTTCAACGTGCGATAAAGGCTGTGCGACATCATCATATCGCCGACCCAGGAAGGGCCGATGACCAAAATTTTCATACCGCTTATGAATCCTTATTTGATTAAACGGTACGGTTCAGCCAGGCCATATATTCCGCCACGCCTTCGGCGACGGTTTTGAACGGCTTGTCATAACCTGCGGCACGCAAGTTGGTGAGGTCAGCCTGAGTGTAGGCCTGATAGCGACCTTTCAGCTTCTCGGGGAACTCGATGTATTCCACGCCGCCTTTCTTGTGGAACGCAAGCGTAGCGTCGGCGACAGCCTGGAAGGATTCGGCACGACCAGTACCGCAGTTGAAGATGCCGGAAACACCGTTTTGCCAGAACCATAGGTTGACGGCCGCGACATCACCGACGTAGACGAAGTCACGCTTGAAGTTCTCGCTACCGGAGAACAGCTTCGGATTTTCACCCTGATTGATCTGGTTGTTCAGATGAAACGCGACGCTCGCCATGCTGCCTTTGTGACCTTCACGCGGTCCATAGACGTTGAAATAGCGGAAACCGCAGATTTGCGATTCTGCTTCAGGGAGAATTTCACGCACGTACTGATCGAACAGGAATTTGGAGTAGCCATAGACGTTCAGCGGCTGCTCGTACTGACGTTCTTCGATAAAGTTATCGTTGCGACCACCGTAGGTTGCGGCGGAAGAGGCATACAGGAACGGAATGTTGCGATCGAGGCAATAGTGCAGCACATCTTTGGAATACTGATAGTTGTTATCCATCATGTACTTGCCATCCCACTCGGTGGTGGAAGAGCAGGCACCTTCATGGAATACGGCATCGATATCGCCCAGATCATCGCCTGCAACGATGCTGGCGATAAAGTCTTCCTTATCCATGTAATCTGCGATATCCAGATCGACCAGATTGACGAATTTGGTGCCATCTTTCAGGTTATCGACAACCAGAATGTCCCGATAGCCGATGTCATTCAGAGATTTTACGATATTGCTGCCGATAAAACCGGCACCGCCAGTAACGATAATCATGGGCGCGACCTTTGTTAATCTTGCTGGTGAGGCACCGCGCCCCACACTGTTTATGACCGCTATAATAGCATTTCATTTTACCGCAAGCAGCCAGAGCTTAATTTATCCCGTGTTGCGCCAACTTTTTTAAGATGATTCAGGCCGTGACGAAGCCAGCATTTTCAGACTGTTTACCCCGCATTTCTGCCCACATCCGCTAGCTTAAAAACCATAAAGCGATCTTTGTATGGGAGAGTAACGCTATGCCTGCCGCATTTTATCAACAACTTACTACACAAATTATGGCAGCTCGCACCGAAGGGGTGTTCAAGGAGGAGCGCATCATTACCTCTGCGCAGCAGGCTGAAATTGAGGTGATGGACAGCAACCGCCAGCTTAACTTCTGCGCCAATAATTATCTTGGTCTGGCGGACAGCCCTGAGCTGATTGCCGCCGCAAAAGCCGGACTGGACAGCCACGGTTTCGGCATGGCCTCGGTGCGCTTCATCTGCGGTACGCAGGATATCCATAAACAGCTGGAGCGTAAGCTGGCGGATTTTCTGGGAATGGATGATGCGATTCTCTATTCCTCCTGTTTTGATGCCAACGGCGGGCTGTTTGAGACGCTGATGGGGCCGGAGGATGCGATTATTTCCGATGCGCTCAATCATGCCTCAATCATCGACGGTATTCGGCTATCGAAGGCGCGGCGCTACCGTTATGCCAATAACGATATGAGCCAACTGGAAGCGCAACTGCAACTGGCCAGAGCGGAAGGAGCAAGGCACATCATGATCGCCACCGACGGCGTGTTCTCGATGGATGGCGTGATTGCGGATTTGCAGGGGATTTGTGATCTGGCGGATCGTTATGATGCGCTCGTGATGGTTGATGATTCCCATGCGGTAGGATTCGTGGGTGAACAAGGACGCGGAACGCATGAACACTGCGGGGTGATGGAGCGTGTCGACATCATTACCGGGACGTTAGGCAAGGCGCTGGGAGGCGCATCGGGTGGTTATACGGCAGGCAAACGTGAGGTGATCGACTGGCTGCGCCAGCGCTCTCGCCCCTATCTGTTTTCCAATTCGCTTGCGCCAGCCATTGTTACTGCATCGCTCAGCGTGCTGGATCTGCTGGAAAGAAGTGGGGAACGGCGTAAGCGGCTGTGGGAAAACGCCCGTCTTTTTCGTGAAAAGATGGCTGCCGCTGGGTTCACCTTGGCGGGGGCCGATCACGCCATTATCCCCGTAATGCTGGGCGAGGCACAGCTGGCGCAGGATTTTGCACAGGCGCTACAGCGGGAAGGCGTGTATGTCGCAGGCTTTTTCTATCCTGTGGTTCCCCTCGGTCAGGCGCGCATTCGTACGCAAATGTCGGCCGCTCATACGCCGCAGCAAATCCAATTCGCCGTTGAGGCTTTTACCCGCGTGGGCAAACGTCTGGGTGTGATCATCTGAGGAAATCATCATGAAAGCATTGGCAAAATTGCGGCCGGAAGAGGGCATCTGGATGGTGGACTCCCCCACGCCGGAGCTCGGGCATAACGACATCATGATTAAAATTCGCAAAAGCGCGATTTGCGGAACGGATGTGCATATCTATAACTGGGACGAATGGTCGCAGAAGACCATTCCCGTTCCGATGGTTGTCGGGCATGAATACGTGGGAGAAATTGTCGCTATCGGTCAGGAGGTTAACGGTTTTCATATTGGCGATCGGGTCTCTGGCGAAGGACATATTACCTGCGGTTACTGCCGTAACTGCCGTGCCGGCCGACGCCATTTATGCCGCAATGCCATCGGCGTTGGGGTAAATCGCCCCGGTTCATTCGCGGAGTATCTGGTGATTCCTGCCTACAACGCGTTTCGTATCCCTGACAATATTTCTGACGAGCTGGCCGCCATTTTCGATCCTTTCGGTAATGCGGTGCACACTGCGCTTTCCTTTGACTTAGTGGGTGAGGATGTCTTGATTGCTGGCGCAGGGCCGATAGGCATGATGGCGGCGGCGGTGTGTCGGCACGTTGGCGCAAGAAACGTCGTGATTACCGATGTGAATGCGTACCGTCTGGATCTTGCCAGGAAAATGGGGGCAACGCGGGCCATCAATGTGGCAGAGGAAAGGCTGGCTGACGTCATGATAGAACTGGGCATGACCGAAGGGTTTGATATTGGGTTAGAGATGTCGGGTGCGCCATCGGCCTTTCGCGCCATGCTGAAAGCGATGAACCACGGTGGGCGCATCGCCATGCTGGGTATTCCGCACGAACCGATGTCGATTGACTGGGGAGAGGTGATTTTTAAGGGGCTGTTTATCAAAGGTATCTACGGACGGGAAATGTTCGAAACCTGGTACAAAATGTCGGCGCTGATTCAGTCCGGGCTGGATTTGTCACCGATTATCACCCACCGCTTTCACATTGATGAGTTTCAAAAAGGCTTTGATGCCATGCGCTCGGGTCAATCTGGCAAGGTTATTCTCAATTGGGACGAGAGATAACCCTGCCGCCGCGAGTCAGCGTAATGACAAAAGGGAACGTGTCACTGAAACTACGGTTGTTTGTGCGTTTCGGTCTCTGCCGGTGCCACCCAGGTTTGCCAGCGGTGTTTGATAAACATCACCGGGGCGCTTTCCCGAATGCTGCTGCTCACTAGTTTGAAGAACATATCGTTCTTGACCGGTTCTGGCGGCTGCTTGACCCGACACTGCGGTATGCCGCGGAACGGATTACGTGGTTTAACCGGCTGTTGCGGCTGAGGCTCGTACTGCCGCGTCGGCTCATTCAGCAACTGGCTGGGGCGGACTAAGACGATATCGGCATCCAGCGTGGGCAGCATCTGCTGCAAAACGCGGATGGTTGAAGGATGTGGATGTCCGATAGCGATAGCGGAACCGCTGCGACGGGCAATTTGCACCGCGCGGGTAAACTGCTTACGAATCTCGGCTTCGTTTTGCGAATCATCCAGAAAGACTTTGCGTTTGATGACTTTGACGCCCGTTCCTGCCGCAGCCTGACTCGATTGGCTGCTGCCAATGGTCATGCTATCGAGGAAGTAGAGCTGATAGGCGCTCAGCGCCTGCATGACTTTTTGCATGCCGGGCAGGCTGGCAGTCATCGCGCTGCCCATATGATTGTTCAGCCCCACAGCGTAAGGCACGTTATTGACCGATTGGCGAATGATGCGCTGAATTTCATCGCTGCTCATGTCCGGGCGTAACGTGTCACGCTCCAGCGGCTGCTTGCTCATCGGTGCCATTGGTAGATGGATCAAGACTTCTCGCCCTTGCTGGTGGGCTTTTGTCGCCATTTCGCGGGCGTATGGCGCGTTGGGTAATACCGCGACAGAAATCGCCGTTGGCATTGCCAGAATCTGGTTCTCATTATGCGGACGATAGCCGAAATCATCGATGACGATGGACAGTTTCCCGGCCAGCGCTAAAGGAGACAACGCGAGCAGACTCAATGCCAGTAACGGTGTTTTGGTTAAATATGACAAGACTATCTTCCCAGCCAAGGTTGTGGGTTGACCGCCTGACCCTGACGACGGATTTCAAAATACAGCCCGGGCTGGCTCTGCCCGCCGCTGGTACCAACCAGCGCAATAGGTTGACCGGCTTTGACCTGAGCGCCAACGGAGACCAGCGCGCTCTGGTTATAGCCGTACAGGCTCATGTCGCCTTTACCATGCTGCACAACAACAACTAACCCGTAGCCCTGTAGCCAGTCGGCCATCAGTACGGTGCCGTCGGCGATGGCTTTCACTTCCGTTCCTTCCGGCGCGGCAATCACCAGACCTTTCCAGCGCAGTTCGCCCTGTAGCGGTTCGCCGAAGCGGTGTTCGATGCGGCCGTTAACCGGCCAGATGGCTTGACCTGAAGGTCGCCCTAAACCGCCGGTTCGCGCCATGAGTGAGCGTTCACCTTCAGTCGGTTTGTAGCTGCTGCCGCTGCGTTTGGCCTGTTCTTCTTTGGCGCGAACCTTGGCGGCTTCACGCGCTTCCCGTTCGGCACGGGCTTTCGCTTCTCGCTCGGCGCGGGCGATCTGGTCGCGCAGCCGGGTTTCATTCTGGCGCAGCTCCGTCAGCTGTTGCCGATCTTTTTCCAGCGAGCTTTCCAGCGTCGACAGCGTTTTCTTCCGATCAGACTGCGCCTGCTCCAGCGTCTGCTGTTGCTGCTGCTGGTCACTCAGCAGCGTTTTTTGCTGCGTCTGTTTTTGTTCCAACTGACGTTTTTGGTCAGCCAGTTCCACGCGGGTTTGCTGTAAGTCGTGGATAGATTTCTGGCGTGCTTCATTCAGGTAGCCGAAGTAGGCGAGGATGCGCTCGTTGCGCTGGCTTTCCTCTCCGCTCAGCATTAATTGCAGCGCGCTGTGCTGACCTTGCCGGAAGGCGGCGTCGAGCTGGCGGGAGAGCAGCGTTTGTTGCTTATTCTGCTGAGACTGTAGCTTTGCGATAGAGGCGCTGAGGCTGGTTAGTTCTTTATTTAGCGTGGACAGCGTATTGCGCGTTTCATGCAGTTGGCGGCTGGCCTGAGAGATAGACTGCTCTTGCTTTTTCAACTGCTGGACTAACGCACTGCGCTGCTTTTGTTGTTCCTGAACGCTTTTTTCTTTCGCGGCGATATCTTGTTGCAGGGTCTTGAGCTGTGCCTGATTATCTTCCGCCTGGCCGAGCGCGGGCAACAGCAAAACGCCAACGCAGAGTGCGCTGACGCAGCGGGTGAGCAGCCTTTGTAATGCGGATAAATGGCGATCGGCGCTACATGCCACTCGACTCTGTACAAATAACGCGTTTTTACTCATAGCGGTGAATTATTCCACGATGAACAGCGGCTTACCAGTTGTCTCTTGTCTGATTTCTATTTCCAGACGTGACAAGCATGGCACAAAGACGGGCATCTATGCGCATCAATAATGGATAAATGGAAAGCTCTGCGCATAAAATGAGGGAATGGCAGTATTTGGTACGCCAGTTTCTGTGGCTGGCTATCTCTGGCTGGCGCTTGCGGGCTTGCGCTGGGATAGCCTCAAACATCTATCCTGGTAATTTTTGGGTATCGCGCCGCAGATTCGATACGCTATGTTGGCTTACTGGCTGTAATTGCCGTATCGCGCAGGTATACTCAGGAACCTTTATTTTTGTTGCTTAACTGATCCGGGAGCCGTTACACCCCATGCAAGAGATTATGCCATTTGTTAGCAAGAACCCTATTTTGAGCATCGCCTGGGTTGCGCTGTTGGTTGCGGTAATTGTACTTACTGTGAAGAGTAAACTGTCGAACGTGAAAGAAGTGGTTCGCGGTGAAGCGATCCGACTGATTAATAAAGAAGATGCTGTCGTCGTTGATATCCGTAACCGTGATGATTATCGCCGTGGCCATATTGCCAGCGCATTTAACCTGTTGCCGAACGACATTAAAAACGGCAGCGTAGGTGAACTTGAAAAACATAAGTCGCAGCCGATTATCGTGGTATGCGCCAACGGCCTCTCTTCACGCGAAGCGGCCGAGAATTTGCACAAAGCCGGTTTTGAGCGTGTGCAGGTATTGAAAGACGGCCTAGCTGGCTGGAGCGGTGAGAATCTGCCTTTAGTCCGCGGCAAATAAAACGGTTTGTGGTAAAACTATCCTCGTCGTGCCGTATGTGATAGGTCATAGTGTGATTGGTCATATACAGCGAAAATGACAACGATTTGGCAGGATAACCGACAGGCTGATTGCAGTACGACAATGACATAAATGTGCTGACGTCCGCCTACTTATGACGACGGAAGACGTCAAGAAAATCTAACAAAAGGGTATTACTTAACATGTCTGAACAAAACAACACAGAAATGGCTTTCCAAATCCAGCGTATCTACACCAAAGATATCTCTTTTGAAGCGCCGAACGCGCCTCAGGTGTTCCAGCAGGAATGGCAGCCGGAAGTAAAACTGGATCTGGATACGGCGTCCAGCCAACTGGCTGATGACATCTATGAAGTTGTTCTGCGTGTGACCGTAACGGCTTCTCTGGGCGAAGAAACTGCGTTTCTGTGTGAAGTTCAGCAAGGTGGTATCTTTACCGTTGGCGGCATTGAAGGAACTCAATTGGCGCATTGCCTGGGTGCTTACTGCCCGAACATTCTGTTCCCTTACGCGCGTGAGTGCATCACCAGCCTGGTTTCTCGCGGCACCTTCCCGCAACTGAATCTGGCTCCGGTTAACTTTGATGCGCTGTTCATGAATTACCTGCAACAGCAGACCGAAGGTGAAGGCGCTGCTCAGCATCAGGATGCCTGATGAACGCGTCTGACGCTTCCATGACCGTCATCGGTGCCGGTTCATACGGCACCGCTCTGGCCATTACGCTGGCGCGTAATGGCCATCGAGTCGTGCTGTGGGGCCACAACCCCGCGCACATTCAGGCATTACAGGCCGCTCGCTGTAATCAGGCATTCCTGCCTGATGTCCCTTTCCCCGATTCACTACAGTTGGAAACCAATCTGGGGCAGGCGCTTGCTGCCAGCAGAAACGTGCTAGTTGTTGTGCCGAGCCATGTGTTTGGTGATGTTCTGCGTCAGTTGAAACCGCATTTGCGTGCCGATGCGCGTATCGTGTGGGCGACGAAAGGGCTGGAGGCGGAAACGGGAAGGTTGTTGCAGGATGTCGCTCGCGAAGCGCTGGGCGAAACCATTCCGCTTGCGGTGGTATCCGGCCCGACATTCGCCAAAGAATTAGCTGCTGGCATGCCGACGGCTATTGCTCTGGCATCGACGGACCGTGAATTTGCTGACGATCTGCAACGTCTACTGCACTGTGGAAAGAGCTTCCGCGTATACAGCAACCCAGATTTTATCGGTGTGCAGCTGGGCGGGGCGGTGAAGAACGTCATTGCTATCGGTGCCGGGATGTCTGACGGCATTGGGTTTGGCGCGAATGCACGCACCGCATTGATCACCCGTGGGCTGGCTGAAATGACTCGGCTTGGTACGGCGCTGGGGGCGGATCCCACCACCTTCATGGGGATGGCTGGGCTGGGCGATCTGGTGCTGACCTGTACTGATAATCAGTCCCGTAACCGACGCTTTGGTATGATGCTGGGGCAGGGAATGGATGTGCAGAGCGCGCAGGATAGCATTGGCCAGGTTGTTGAAGGGTATCGCAATACAAAAGAGGTTCTGGCATTAGCGCAGCGCTACGGCGTTGAAATGCCGATTACCGAACAACTCTGGCAAGTTCTCTATTGCGGAAAAGACGCCCGAGAGGCGGCACTGAGCCTGTTGGGGCGCACGCGTAAAGACGAAACCGCCAAATTATAAAACACGTCGTTCTATGCTGGGCTTTCTAATCCTGAAAGCTCATAGTATCTTCATTTTCTTGTATGTGAGCGGTGGTGCTAATCAGCCCGCCGTTTGAGAACAGATATACGTTGTGGTGTGTGGCATCTCGGAGAGTATGGCAATGTCGACAGAAGAACTGGAACTGGTCTGGACCAATATCAAAGCAGAAGCGCGCAGTCTCGCAGATTGTGAACCGATGCTGGCCAGCTTTTTTCATGCCACATTGCTGAAACACGAGAATCTGGGGAGCGCGCTGAGCTACATGCTGGCGAATAAGTTAGCCAATTCGATTATGCCTGCGATTGCTATTCGTGAGGTGGTCGAAGAAGCCTATAGCGCCGATCCACAGATGATCGTTTCTGCCGCTCGCGATATTCAGGCGGTCTGCCTGCGCGATCCGGCGGTAGATAAATACTCGACGCCGCTACTCTACCTGAAAGGGTTTCATGCATTACAGGCGTATCGTATTGGTCACTGGCTTTGGTCGCAGGATCGTCAAGCGCTGGCGGTCTATTTCCAGAACCAGATCTCGGTCTCTTTTGGTGTCGATATTCACCCAGCGGCGAGAATCGGCTGCGGGATCATGCTCGATCACGCAACCGGTATTGTGATCGGCGAAACCGCCGTCGTTGAAAATGATGTCTCCATTCTGCAGTCCGTGACGCTGGGTGGTACGGGCAAAACCAGTGGCGATCGTCACCCTAAAATTCGCGAAGGCGTAATGATTGGCGCAGGCGCGAAAATTCTGGGGAACATTGAAGTCGGCTGTGGTGCGAAAATTGGCGCCGGTTCTGTCGTGCTGCAATCCGTTCCTCCACACACGACGGCAGCAGGTGTGCCAGCTCGTATCGTCGGTCGCCCGGAAAGCGATAAACCCGCTATGGATATGGATCAGTATTTCAACGGCATCAATCGCGGCTTTGAATACGGTGATGGGATCTAACCCCGTGGTGTAGGTGATTCACCGTCTCTTGCTATCTATCCCGAAAAGGTTCTCCATCAGAGCATAAACCACCAACAAATAAGGTGGTTTTTTGTTATTCTGCCTAAGAAACATCTGAAAACCACGCTGAATTCACTATCTATTTAAGTACAGCCACTGTTTATCCCTTCATAATAGGCTGCTTTAGTTTCCTGTTGATGTAGGCAGGTTGCGTAAACTGAACTATATATTTTGGTAACAACCAAGAATAGCTTTGCCTGGATTACCTTTTTTTGAATGGAATCGTGACGCCGTTACAGAGAATCTTATATGTATTTGAAGCGAACTTTAATCACGTTGAGTTTGATTACACTACCCATTGTTCCTTTTTTGAGCTACGCAGCAGAAAGCATAAATAATACGAGCAGCACCGAAAATCTTGCCCCTGTCACGGTTGATTCCAGTGATCCGGTATCGGATAAGCAGGGGGAAAGCTGGTGGCAGAGAAGTAAAAATAACCTGTCCACGACCTGGAACGCGCCGCAGAGCCACGATATTTATATCCCGGCGATTACTTGGCATAACCGCTGGACGTACGATAAAGAAAAGACTGATAGATATAATGAAAGGCCGTGGGGCGCGGGTTACGGTGTTTCCCGTTTGGATAAGGATGGGGATTGGCACGGGCTTTATATCATGGCTTTTAAAGATTCCTTTAATAAATGGGAACCTATCGGTGGCTATGGTTATGAAAAGCGTTGGCGGCCAACCAGCGATCAGGATTTTCAACTGGGTCTGGGTTTTACGGCTGGCGTAACGATGCGTGATAACTGGAACTATATCCCCATTCCGGTTTTGTTACCTTTGGCATCAATAAGCTATAGCAAGCTCTCTTTCCAGGCGACTTACATTCCCGGTACATATAATAACGGCAATGTTTTCTTTGCATGGTTAAGATGGCAGATTTAGTAGCCTTTTCTTTTCATCAAGAATATTTTGATGTAAAGAAATGAATCCTAATACAGCCTGTTAACGATCCCGTATTACTGGGATCGTTACTGCTTCGAACGGTACTATATCTATAGTATAGGTTAACGAAATCGTATCACTCCACAATGATTTACTAAGCATTTATATTTATTAATACTATTATAATTTTTATTATATGGCGTAGTTATTGAGTTTTTTATTGACGAAACTATAATCAGTCATTAGTTTGGGTTTGTTAAATTCCGGATAAAAATTATAGTATGCTATAGTTTGGTGATATTTATTAATCATGGATGTATCTAATAGATATTTAAAGTGTATTTTTAACGCATTCTCTTAATGAGTAAAAGTAAGGTTTTATGGATTAACTGAGATAAAGGGATTTATATGGCAAATAATATTTATCTAACGTTGACGGGAAATCAACAAGGGAAAATATCTGCTGAGTGTGGCACCATCGACTCGATTGGTAATAAGTATCAGATAAGGCATCAAGACCAAATTTTTGTTTTGCAATTCGATCATGCTATCAGTCGTAACCAAAATATTAATCATCAACCTATAACGTTCTGTAAACCCATTGATAAATCATCTCCGCTCTTGGGTAATGCTATAGCAAATAATGAAAAACTTGAGCTTTTGTTCGACTTTTACCGAACCGCGCAGACTGGAGTACAGGAGAAATATTATTCTGTTAAATTTATTGGAGCAGTTATAAGAAACATTGCCGTTTCCTATCCACACGCTTTAACCCATGCAGAGAACCAACCAGAAGAAATGATATCTGTTGCTTATCAAAGCATAGATTGGCAACACCACATTGCTGGAACTGGTGGCTATAGTTTATGGGAAGAACAGGTGTATTAATATAAAAGGAACGATGGTGAAAGAAAATATTATCGTACGAAATAAATTTTGTGATATTTCTAAAGTTAGATTTAGAAAATGGGACGAAATTGATGTTCTTTTCTGGAAGTTTGGTAAAAGCAATCCTGAAAGAAAGAGTGGTGGGTATTATTTAAATGCATATAAAGATTCATATATTCAGTACAATAAAGAAAAAATAATAAAGTACTCCCATCAGGCTGGAATCCTTCCTGAATTACTCGGTGGGATTGCTTGGATTGAGTCCGGTGGAATGCCAGAAGAATATAAATTTCAGGTTTTTGAGATAAAACGGATTTTGAGATTAAAGTCATCCCCTGAAAATAAAACCTCTTTTGGTTCTGTTGCTATGCAAATTCAAGTTGCAGCGAGAACGTTAGGATTAAATCCGGACACTTTGACGACGCGAGATCAGCTTGAATTAGCTACTTGTCTGATGGAGGACGATTTTAATCTCTGGATTGTTGCCCAGCATCTAAGAGATATGATCCTCTATGATTATCCTGATGTAGCAGCGCTTTACTTGAATGATGAACAGTACATGATGGCGGGAGTTCGTTACAACCGGGGTATACAGAGAAAACTGAGTGAGTTTATTAGTTTCATTGATGCTAAACCGGAACGTGGTTCTATTGAGTTCGACTACATTTCTTATGGAATACGGTTACTGCAAATTAGAAAACATATAAGAAAACTTCTGGGGCTTGATATCTGAATGAAAATACGTAAGGGAAATATCGTAGATGTTATCGCTATGGTGGGGTATTTTTTATTCGCCTATTTTATAATGGAGTTACTTTCGATCAACAAATATGACTGGATGATGGAGCCGGGAGACTCTATCTGTAGTATTCCCCATCAGTCTTTCCGTAATCGAACTTTACAGGCAGGGGCGGCGGCTCTATTTTTAGTAACGCCTTTATTTATTGCATTAGCACGTAATCTTTACATGAAAAATCGCTATAAAACAGTTTATTACATGGTTGGTATACTGTGCGTCACGGTATACGGTGGCTGGCTTTTTTTTGGTCGATTTGCGCTATGCTAATCGATGAATTTCGTCAGAATGGTCCGATGCTTTCATTTGTCTATTATTCACCCTAATGTAAACCACATTGACTGAAATTCATTCAGTCATCTCCGTTACAATGGCGCTACTTTTTTCTAAGCGGATGCTGTTGTGCCATTACTTACTATCACCACTATCTTGTGGGCATTTTCATTCAGTCTGATTGGCGAATATCTTGCGGGTCAGGTTGATAGCTGGTTTTCTGCGATGTTCCGTCTGACGGCGGCGGCAGTGGTGTTTTTGCCATTCTTACGCCTGCGCGGCTATGCGCCACGCGTTATTTTCTTGTATCTGTTAGTGGGTGCTTGCCAACTGGGTATCATGTACCTGTTCGTGTTCCAGGCTTACCTGTACCTGACCGTACCTGAGTTTTTACTCTTTACGGTGATGACGCCGCTGTACGTCACGCTGATTTACGATCTGCTCGCCCGACAGCGCTTGCGCTGGGGCTATGTCATGAGCGCTCTGCTGGCGGTATTCGGCGCTGCCGTGATCCACTATCACGGTGTGAGTGAGCATTTCTGGTGGGGATTCCTGCTGGTGCAGGCGGCTAACGTATGTTTTGCAGCAGGTCAGGTTGGCTATAAGCGCCTGATGGAGCTCTATCCGGTGCCGCAGCACTGTGCGTTTTCCTGGTTTTATCTGGGGGCGGCGATCGTGACGATAACCGCGTGGTTGCTCTTCGGCAATCTGGATAAATTACCCACCACAACCTTGCAGTGGGGCGTGCTGGTCTGGCTGGGGATTGGCGCTTCCGGCCTGGGTTATTTTATGTGGAACTACGGCGCCACTCAGGTGGATGCTGGAACGCTCAGCATAATGAACAACTTTCACGTGCCTGCTGGGCTCTTGGTCAACTTCGCTATCTGGCATAAAACGCCAGACTGGCTGAGCTTTATCGTGGGAACGGTCATTATTACGTCCTCGCTGTGGGTACACCAGCGTTGGGTCGTGAAGCGTCCTTCACAAACGGTAAGTGTTCACAAGCGTGCTGACGCGCCGAACGAATAAACGCATCAATCACCGGTTGGCGCTGCTCTCCGTCGCGGACGGCGGCGTACAACCGGCTCCACAGTCCATCACCCAGCGATTTGGTGACAATCAGCCCCTGACGCTCGAAACTTTCCACCACCCAGTGCGGTAGTGCGGCGATGCCCATGCGGGCGGCAACCATCTGAATCAGCAGCAGCGTATTATCCACGCTTTTCAGCGCAGGGCTGACGCCTGCTGGCTGCAAAAAGTGACGCCAGACGTCCAGACGCTGCCGCTGTACCGGATAGATCATCAGGGTTTCGGCGGTGAAATCCTCCGGTTCGATTTTCTCTTTCTGGGCAAGTGGATGCTCGGGAGCCAGCGCCAGCCTGACTTCAAAATCAAACAGAGGCGAATAGTGCAGGCCACTGCGCGGCATGATGTCGGAGGTCATGACCAGATCCAGCTCGCCTTGCTGGAGCGCTGGCTGAGGGTCGAACGTCACGCCCGATTTAAAGTCCATCGCCACCTGCGGCCAATGCTGATGGAACTCGTCTAGCGCAGGCGTCAGCCACTGAATACAGCTATGGCACTCAATAGCCAGACGCAGCGTGGTTTGGTGCGGCTCATGGCAGGCCTGCAGCGCCTGCTGGATCTGTGGTAACACCTGCTCTGCCAACTGCAACAGAATGTCTCCCTGAGGCGTAAAGCGCAGCGGCTGGCTTTTGCGCACGAATAGCCTGAACCCAAGGCGTTGTTCCAGATCGCTGAACTGGTGGGATAACGCCGATTGAGTTTGGTGAAGCGCAGCGGCAGCGGCGGCTAACGATCCGGTATTGCGCAGTGCTTGCAGCGTTCGCAGGTGTTTGAATTCGATCATGAGAGTCCTTCACAGTGACAGTGAATAAATTGCGCTTGTGGTTACTACACTACCTGCGGATTATGGATGTGTAAACATCTGGACGGCTAAATGAGGAATTAACGATGGCGATTGTGAATCACACACTGGGTTTTCCGCGCGTTGGATTACGCCGTGAACTGAAAAAAGCGCAGGAAAGCTACTGGGCAGGTAATGCGACACAGGACGAGTTGCTGACCGTTGGACGCGAGCTGCGTGCGCGTCATTGGCAACAACAGAAGGATGCTGGAGTTGATCTGCTGCCAGTGGGTGATTTCGCCTGGTACGACCATGTACTGACTACCAGTCTGCTGCTGGGTAACGTACCTGCTCGTCATCAGAATGAAGACGGTTCGGTCGATCTGGATACGCTGTTCCGTATTGGTCGTGGACGTGCGCCAACGGGTCAACCCGCTGCGGCGGCGGAAATGACCAAGTGGTTTAACACTAACTATCACTACATGGTTCCGGAGTTTACCAAAGGGCAGCAGTTTAAGCTGACATGGACACAACTGCTGGATGAAGTTGATGAAGCACTGGCGCTGGGCCATAAAGTGAAGCCCGTTCTGTTAGGCCCGGTTACCTACCTGTGGCTGGGTAAAGTGAAAGGTGAGCAGTTTGACCGTCTGTCGCTGCTGCAGGATATTCTGCCGGTTTATCAGCAGGTGCTGGCTGAGCTGGCGAAACGCGGTATTGAGTGGGTGCAGATCGATGAGCCTGCACTGGTGCTGGAGTTGCCGCAAGCGTGGCTGGCCGCGTTTAAACCGGCCTACGATGCACTACAAGGACAGGTGAAACTGCTGCTGACGACCTATTTTGATAGCGTTAGCCAGAATCTGGAAACGATTAAGGTGCTGCCGGTTCAGGGACTGCATGTCGATCTGGTTCACGGTAAGGATGATGCCGCTACGCTGAGCGCCCAACTGCCTGCTAACTGGGTACTGTCTCTGGGGGCGATTAACGGCCGTAACGTTTGGCGCGCCGATCTAAGTAGCTGGTTCGAGCGTCTACAACCGCTGGTGGGGACGCGCGATCTGTGGCTGGGCAGCTCATGCTCGCTGCTGCATAGCCCTATCGATCTGAGTGTGGAAGTGCGTCTGGATGATGAAGTGAAGAGCTGGTTTGCCTTTGCGATTCAGAAATGTGCGGAGCTGTCACTGTTGTCTCAGGCGCTGAACAGCGGCAACGGTCGGGTTCTGGAAGCCTACAGCGCGCCGATTCGCGCCCGTCGTACCTCGACGCGTGTGAATAACGCCGCCGTCGCGCAGCGTTTGGCAGCGATTACCGCCCAAGACAGCCAGCGTCAGAACGTCTATTCGGTGCGTGCAGAGGCTCAGCGTGAGCGCTTTAATCTGCCGGCATGGCCGACGACCACGATCGGTTCTTTCCCGCAAACCACTGAAATTCGCGGTCTGCGTCTGGATTTCAAGCAGGGCCGTCTGGATAGCAATAACTATCGTACCGGTATTGCCGAGCACATTAAGCAAGCGGTGATTGAACAAGAGCGTCTGGGTCTGGACGTGCTGGTGCACGGTGAAGCCGAGCGTAACGACATGGTGGAGTATTTCGGTGAGCATCTGGATGGGTTTATCTTTACCCAGAACGGCTGGGTGCAGAGCTACGGTTCGCGCTGTGTGAAGCCGCCAGTCATTATTGGTGATGTAAGCCGTCCAGAAGCGATCACCGTTGAGTGGGCGAAATACGCACAGTCCCTGACTGACAAGCCGATGAAAGGCATGCTGACAGGCCCGGTGACCATTTTGTGCTGGTCGTTCCCGCGCGAAGACGTCACGCGTGAAACCATCGCTAAGCAGATTGCACTGGCGCTGCGGGATGAAGTCGCGGATTTGGAAGCCGCAGGTATTGGCATCATCCAGATTGACGAGCCAGCATTGCGTGAAGGTCTGCCGCTGCACCGCTCTGACTGGGACGCGTATCTGGCCTGGGCTGTGGATGCTTTCCGCCTGAATGCCGCCGTGGCGAAAGATGATACGCAGATCCATACCCATATGTGTTACTGCGAGTTCAACGACATCATGGATTCTATCGCCGCGCTGGATGCAGACGTGATTACGATTGAAACCTCCCGTTCCGACATGGAATTGCTGGAGTCGTTTGAAGAATTCGAATACCCGAATGAAATCGGCCCTGGCGTTTATGATATCCACTCCCCGAACGTACCAAGCGTGGAATGGATGGAAGCCCTGCTGAAGAAAGCGGCGCAGCGTATTCCCGCTGAACGCCTGTGGGTGAACCCGGATTGCGGTCTGAAAACTCGCGGCTGGCCGGAAACGCGTCAGGCTCTGGCGAATATGGTTCAGGCAGCACAGCGTTTGCGTGAATCCAGTAATGTTTAATTGCTGATGGCATCAGGGAGGCAATGGCCTCCCTGATTTTTATATCTTACGAATAGATAAAGTACGCATTATTTCCTCCTCTCAACTTATTCTTATTTCCCCGTCGTGTTTTCTTCCTTCCCGAAAATTAACGATATTGTCTTTCCTTTAATAAAATTGCCGTGTTATCCCGCTTGTTTCTCTGCATCGACTAGCTGGTTATTTGTCAAAAATGAATATTCATCCACTATCGACATCTCTATTTATTAAAGGATTTAATCGACACCGTCATAAAGCTCAGAAATCTTGTGCCGATAAGGTAAACGGCATGGAGGCGGCTCAGGATGTACGAATAGCGCGAAATTTCTTGTATTTTTCTAACGTTTTACTGATGTTAAAAGTGCGCCTGTAATTACTCTCTTATGAGTATTTTAATATACCCATAAAGCATATTTATTTTCCCGGATAATGATTATTTCCCCCACTCTGCGAGGTTATTAGACGATAACTGTACGCAGTAGTCATTATTATGTATTACCTAAAAGGAGTGAGATGTGAATTTAGCGAATTGGCGTATTGGCTATCGATTAGGAGGTGGGTTCGCCATCTTAATCCTGATGCTGTTTACCGTGAGTATTTTTTCTCTGTCCAAACTTTCTGGCTTTCAGGATGGCGCCAGAGATATCGTCAAAGACGTTTACCCACAAACGGTGGATGCTAATGACCTCATCGATAATGTGAACGGGCACTTTGTCGCTTATTTGCAGATGATGCTGGTGTCCGGCCAGGAACAACGTCAGGGATATGTCGATCGGATTATGGCGTACCGCAAGGAGATTAGTCGCCTGCTTGATAATCTGGAAAGGAATACCTCAGGAGAGCTTGCCCGCAAGCAGGTAGGGGTTGTCCGTGGGTTTCGTGCTGAGTTCATCAAGTCCGGCGATAAAATTATTAGTGATGCACTGGCGGGTAATAACGACGTCGCCGTAGCGGAATTCAATAACACTCTGAACGTGATTCAGCGCAATTACCGCGACTCGGTGAAGCAGTTGGTGAACTACCAAAATGATGCGATGGATAACTCAGTCGAAACCATGGCTGAGGTGTACAACAGCACTCGCATGATTTTACTGCTTATTTTGGCTATGGGCGCGGTATTTGGAGCGCTGATTGCCTGGGCGATCACGCGTAGCGTAACCCGCCCGATAGCGCAGGCGCTGCAAGTGGCAGACAGAGTGGCGCAGGGCGATTTGACCTCACACATCACGGTGACCAGCAAGGATGAGACCGGGTTGCTGCTGCAATCGTTAGATCGCATGAACACCAGTTTGAGTTCGATTGTCGGCCAGGTTCGTGATGGGGCGGAAACCATCTCGACGGCAGCGTCGCAAATCACGGCGGGTAATCAGGATCTGTCATCGCGTACCGAAGAACAGGCGAGTTCGCTGGAAGAAACGGCAGCCTCAATGGAGCAATTGGCCTCCACCATCAAAAACACGGCGGAGAACACTCAACAGGCGACGGAGATTGCCAATAAGGCGACTGGTGCAGCGAAACAGAGCGGCGATGTCATGCTTTCCGTGACGCAGAAAATGCGCGGTATTCGTGATTCGTCCCAGCGTATGGCGGAGATCATCGGTGTGATTGACGGTATTGCGTTCCAGACCAATATTCTGGCGCTGAACGCCGCGGTTGAAGCGGCGCGTGCAGGTGAGCAGGGGCGGGGTTTTGCGGTGGTAGCGGGAGAAGTCCGTTCACTGGCGCAGCGCAGTGCGACCGCCGCGCGGGAGATTAAGGATTTGATCGACGACTCCGTGGGTAAAATTCGCGAAGGCATGGATCTTGTCGATACCGCTGAAGAAACCATGGGCGGATTGACGGCCCATGTGAAGGATGTACACGACATTATCAGCGAGATTTCGCAGGCCAGTCGTGAACAGAGTGACGGGATTAACCAGATGAATCTGGCGATTGGGCAGATTGATACCACAACCCAGCAGAACGCGGCTCTGGTTGAAGAATCCGCCTCTGCGGCTCTGTCTCTGCAAGCACAGGCTTCCGCTCTGGCGGAGGCCGTGAGCGCGTTCAAAATACAGTCTTACAGCGGTAGTAATGGCGGATCTTATGTGCCGATGCGCACACCAACGCTGTCTCTGGCACTAGCAAGTAAAGAGTAAATTTACGGCTATCGTTTGATCGCGTTGCAGCGCAGCGCCTACCTCTATAGGGGAGCAACCGCTCCCCTGATTCGCTCTACATAGGGTATATACCCTACATAATTCGAGTTGCGTGAGGCGGGCAACGCACAAGCAGCTTGAAGTATGACGGTATAGAGTAAATATGATTTTTTCTCTTCTTATTCAGCTTGTTATTCTTTACTAAGAAATATTCTCATCTCTTTATTTTTAATATCAAATATGTCTGACTATCCTTTTATGTAATGGAGGCGTTATTTATGTTAATTATTGGTTGATTAATCTGTGATTTTTCCGATCGAAACTTAACTTTCGATAGTTAATATCTATTTATTGTATGTTTTTGAATGATTTAAACGATCAATTTGTAAAGTTCAGAAACACATTGCCGATAAAAATGGATAACACAGGAGCGGCCATGGCTGCATGAGTCCGGAGAGGGAAGACCACTATTATCACTTCAATCACGCCTCTGCGGTCTTATTAGTTGTATTTGTAGCATTGTTAGATTTATTTCCACTTTTGCACCTCAACACCCGAGGGAAACTATTTGATTTTTGATAGCGCCTCTCATGCTGAGAGCGTGCGTAAAAATGCCTGCCTTAAGGTATCTCTGGCGCGTCAGGAGGCTTTTCCCCTTCGGATCGCCAATCATTCTCCGCCCTGTGGTTCCATCAAGCTGCGACATGTGCGCAATTGACATTGCTATGCATTACCTAAAAGGAGTGAGACATGAGTTTAGCGAATTGGCGTATTGGCTATCGACTGGGAGCCGGATTTGCCATCCTGATTTTGATGTTGTTTGTCGTGAGTATTTTTTCCCTGTCTAAGCTATCCAGTTTTCAGGATAGTGCCAGAAGTATTGTGAAAGATGTTTACCCTCAAACTGTTGATTCTAATAGCCTTATCGATAATGTGAACAGCATTCTGGTGGCATATCAGCGGCTGATGCTGGTTTCGGATCAAACGCAGATCCAGACAAACGTCGCTCGCGTGAACGAATTCCGTCAGGAGATTGGTCGTCTGTTGGATAAGCTGGAAAGCCAAACCGTTGAAGAGCGTTCCGTTTCCCAACTGCGTGCTATCCGCGCGATTCGTAACGAATTTTTGAAATCCGGTGACAAAATCATCAGCGAAGTGGTGGCGGGCAACCGGGATGCGGCGATTGAGGAGTTCAACAACAACCTGAATGTCACCCAGCGTCAGTACCGCGATGCGGTAAGACAACTGGTTAACTATCAGGATGATGCGATGGACACCTCTGTTGAAGCCATGGCTGAGGTATACAGCGAAACCCGTATTATTTTGCTGCTTATTTTGGCGTTGGGCGCCGTATTTGGGGCGCTGATTGCCTGGTCAATTACGCGCAGTGTAACCCGACCGATTCAGCAGGCTTTGCAAGTCGCAGACCGAGTGGCGCAGGGCGATCTGACCTCGCGCATCACTGTTACCAGCAAAGATGAAACCGGATTGCTGCTGCAATCGTTAGATCACATGAACACCAGCCTGAGCACGATTGTCGGGCAGGTACGTGATGGGGCGGAAACTATCTCGACGGCAGCGTCGCAAATCGCCGCAGGCAATCAGGATCTGTCAGCGCGCACGGAAGAACAGGCCAGCTCGCTGGAAGAAACCGCAGCGTCGATGGAACAGCTGACATCCACCATTAAAAACACGGCGGAAAACACCCAGCAGGCGACGGAGATTGCGAATAAAGCCTCTGGTGCAGCGAAGCAAAGCGGTGACGTTATGGTTTCCGTGACGCAGAAAATGCGCGGCATTCGCGATTCATCCCAGCGTATGGCGGAGATCATCGGTGTGATTGACGGCATTGCATTCCAGACCAATATTCTGGCGCTGAACGCGGCGGTTGAAGCGGCGCGTGCGGGCGAACAGGGGCGTGGTTTTGCGGTGGTGGCAGGGGAAGTTCGTTCTCTGGCACAGCGTAGTGCGACTGCCGCGCGGGAGATCAAGGATTTGATCGACGACTCCGTGAGC
Source organism: Pectobacterium aroidearum (assembly GCF_015689195.1). GTDB lineage: Bacteria > Pseudomonadota > Gammaproteobacteria > Enterobacterales > Enterobacteriaceae > Pectobacterium > Pectobacterium aroidearum. The sequence goes on along the minus strand of NZ_CP065044.1, from coordinate 4,729,061 downwards.
AAAATTCAGGAAGGCATGTCGCTGGTGGATACAGCAGAAGAAACTATGGGCGGGTTAACGGGCTATGTGCGGGATGTGAATGAGATTATCAGTGAAATCTCGCAGGCCAGCCGTGAACAGAGCGACGGGATTAACCAGATGAACCTGGCAGTGGGACAGATTGATACCACGACCCAGCAGAACGCGGCTCTGGTTGAAGAATCGGCCTCTGCGGCTCTGTCTCTGCAAGCACAGGCCTCCGTTCTGGCGGAAGCGGTAAGTGCGTTTAAACTTCTGTCTTATGGCAGTGGTAAAACCGCCTCGTATGCCTCAGCGCCAGTGCGCACGCCAACGCTGTCCTTAGCGCCTGCCGCGGCGAAAGATCAGGGCAATAACAGCGACTGGACGTCGTTCTAAGGCTGCCTGACTTTGTCATGTGGTAAAACGATAAAACACAAACGCCACCGACCTCCGGTGGCGTTTTAGCAAATAGCTAAGTACGAAAACGGTGTGGTGACGTTACGCCACGCCGTTTTTCTGGAACCACGCCAGCATACGCTGCCAGCCGTCTTGTGCAGATTCTTCATGGTAGCTCGGCCGATAATCGGCATGGAAAGCATGGCCGGCATCGGGGTAGACGATGATATCTGCCTCCGCATTGGCAGCGCGTAGCGCCTGCCGCATGATATCAACCTGTGTCAACGGAATCCCTTCGTCCTTCGCGCCATATAACCCCAGCACAGGGGCTTCCAATTCCGTTGCAATATCGACCGGATGTTTGGGGCTATTCAACGTTTTCTCACCCGTAAACTTACCATACCAGGCAACGGCTGCCTTGAGCTGCGGGTTGTGCGCGGCGTAGAGCCAGGTGATGCGCCCGCCCCAGCAGAAACCAGTGATCGCCAGCTTACTGGCGTCGCCGCCCTGTTTAATCGCCCAGTTGGCCGTGTGATCAAGATCGGAAAGCACCTGTGTATCGGGTACCTTATAAACCAGCTCGGTCAGGATTCGCTGAATATTGTCATATTGGCTGGGGTCACCCTGACGAAAATACAGCTCTGGCGCAATGGCCATGTAGCCCAGTTTGGCCAGCCTGCGGCACACGTCCTGAATATGTTGATGAACGCCGAAAATCTCCTGCACCACCAAAACGATAGGAAGCGGCTTCTCATGATTTGCCGGTCTGGCGATATACGCGGGCAGCTGTTCACCCTGAGAAGGAATGGTGGTTTCACTGGCAATGATACCGACAGAATCTGTGGTAACGATGGAGGAGGTCTGCGGCTCCACTGCTGGGGATAACCCCTGGGGAAGATGTTTGAAGGTCGTCTGTTCATCAGTCTTCATTACGCGCTCTCCTGTTATCGATGAATCGTAGTTAGCCGTATTCTGCCTACAGCGTATTGAGATAGTCTTCGAAGCGTTTCCCTTTCTCTGGTCTGAAGTATAGGCCGGTCTCCGCCACGGAAGTGATGTTATCGACCCTTAGATTGCGAAAGTCTGAGCGAGTTTCACACCATATCGTGAGTAACCACACGGCATCAAACAGGGTTAACCCGAGAGGGCGAGCGATTCTATCGCTCTCTCTGCCTTGCAGGTCAACATAGGCAATACGTAGTTGAAGCTTGTTACGAATAGCGAGGCGAATAAAGGCCAGGTGCTTTATGGCTTTCTCACTTTCCTCGGTATGTCGGGAAACCGCTCTGAGAGGAAGCGACTTATAGCTATCAGATTTTTTGACATCAATCACGGCGCTGATTTTTGCTGAAACCCGTCTGGCTGCTGCGGAAAGCATGTCATCGCCTCGGGCACCTATCAGCCGCATTCCCAGCATAATGGCGTCCAGCTCATCTGGATCAAAATTCAGCGGGGGCAGGAAGTAGTCTTTTTCAAGTAGGTAACCGAGCCCCGATTCTCCGCGAATCGGAGCGCCGATGGTTTGTAGCGCCGCCATATCTCTGTAGATCGTTCTGACTGATACATTCAACGCTTGGGCTAATATTTCCGCTGATACCGGGTGCACACGGCCGCGAAGATGATCGAGTAGAGAGAATAGCCGAATAGTTTTCATGAGAAGAGAGTACACCACCCTGACAAGTTCTGTCAGGGTGGTGTACTAAGATTCGGGCTTCATATCATCATGATAACGGAGTTCATAATGGCTACCCCATGTTACGAAATCGTCACTTATACAGTGAAAACCCAGCAAGAGGCCGATGCAGCACGCGTATCAGCACAGCGTCTGCTCAATCATTTCCCTAGGTTTATCGACTGGATCGCATTTTCAGGTATCGATATCTCCGCCGAGCGTGTCGATCTTGTGGTGTGGCATAGTCTTGACGCTGCACGGGCTGCGGCAAAAGCGGTTGAAAGCCAACCCGAATTTTCCTGTTTCAGGGCTTCTGTCAGCGGGTTGCACAGCATGGGACACTATACCGTTCAAATGGCGGACGCACCGTCAGTAACAAGCAGAGGCGGTATCGAAATAGGGCGATTTCGTCTCAAGCAGGGGATTCAGGAGAGTGACATGCGCCAGGCATATAATCAGATGGTAGAACGTCACCTTTCACTTCAGCCGGGCTGGAAAAGCCAGCATTTAGTCAGTCTGGATAATGGCGTTTTTATCGATCTCGCCTTTGCCGACAATCAGCAGTACGCAGAAGCCATTTGTGCATCCTGGCAAGGGGAAGTTCTATGTGATGCCTTTCTGGCAATGATTGAACCAGAGAGTATTGAGTTTGGTTCGTTGTCGTAACTGATAAGGCTAAAGAATCTACACTAGAAGACAATTAAGCGGCAAAAATGCATTCACTACCTGATAAATGGTGATTCATATCACATTTTTTATGTATGTTGATGTTTGTTTCTTTTTTATAGGTGATTTTCGTCACTTAAAAAAACGTAATGATGCGCTAGAGTCTTTTTATTAAACGGACGCTCATAGACTACGTTATGAGGCGTCCGGCGTGATTTCTCTGAATACCCAATTGATTGCCCGGGAGGCAGTTATGTCTACATCTGATGTGTTCCATCTTGGTCTGGTCAAGAACGATTTACAGGGTGCGACGCTGGCTATCGTGCCCGGCGATCCTGAGCGTGTCGAAAAAATTGCTCGCCTGATGGATAACCCGGTACATCTGGCGTCACACCGTGAATTTACGTCCTGGCGTGCGGAACTGGACGGCAAGGCAGTTATTGTTTGCTCGACCGGTATTGGCGGCCCGTCAACGTCCATCGCGGTAGAAGAGTTGGCACAGCTCGGCATCCGTACTTTCCTGCGCGTTGGTACAACAGGGGCGATTCAGTCCGGTATCAATGTGGGTGATGTGCTGGTGACCACCGCCGCCGTCCGTCTTGACGGTGCAAGCCTGCACTTCGCGCCGATGGAATTCCCGGCCGTGGCTGATTTCGGCTGTACCACTGCGCTGGTGGACGCAGCGAAGGCGTCGGGGGCGGCGTTGCACGTGGGCATCACGGCATCTTCCGATACGTTTTACCCGGGTCAGGAACGTTACGACACCTTCTCTGGACGCGTGGTGCGTCGCTTCCGCGGTTCGATGGAAGAGTGGCAGAGCATGGGTGTGCTGAACTATGAAATGGAATCTGCCACGCTGCTGACCATGTGCGCCAGTCAGGGGCTAAAAGCAGGCATGATCGCGGGCGTGATCGTGAACCGTACCCAGCAGGAAATCCCAGATGCGGCGACCATGAAGCTGGCTGAAACCACCGTGATCAAGGTGTTGCTGGATGCCACACGCCGTTTGTTAGCGGCTGAATAAACACAAAAGTTGATGTTATTTTGGGCTGGTCATCGCAGAGACCAGCCTTTATCCTAATCACTTGTTCTGGTTTATTGGGTTAACCTGCGACGCGCTCTGCGTGTGTAATACGGTTGCCTTGCTCGCCTTTCAACCTCGCAAGGAGATGTATGACCGAACCAACGTTGCTTCATCCCTCTTTATTACCGCTGGACGGCGGAATCAACTTCCGTGATTTAGGCGGTAACCGTGCTGCTGATGGGCGGCTTATCCGACATGGTAAACTTTTTCGCTCCGGCTCGCTGGATCTGCTGAGTCAGGCTGACTGCGAACATCTTGCGGGTGTGCCTATTTCTCATGTGGTGGACTATCGGGATGCCGATGAAATTGCGCAGAAGCCTGATGTCTTGTGGACGGGCGCTCATTATCACGCCTATCCGGCCAACCCATTGCGTCACGAAGTGACGGCCAATCTGGACTCGCTGGGATCTGATGTGCTGGCGGCGTTTGATTCCCGGGCGTTTATGTTGGAGCTTTATCGCCGTTTGCCTTTCAATAATTCTGCCTATAAACAGCTGGTGTCGCTGCTATTACGGCCAGATGAGGGCGGGTTGGTACAGCACTGTGCCGTGGGTAAAGATCGTACGGGTATTGGTTCAGCATTAGTGATGTTTGCGCTGGGTGCGGATGAACAGACGGTAATGGAAGATTACCTGCTTACGGAAACAACGCTGACGCCATTTCGCCAGCAACTGTTGACGCATTTGTCGGCAACGCTGAATGAGAAAGCGCTGGGACAGTTCTCTTATGTGTTGTCGGTGCAGGAAGAGTTCATCGTGACGGCGTTGCAGGCTATCTACGAACGACACGGCTCGATCGATAGCTGGCTTGAGGTGGCATACGGTCTGGATAATCGTGCGCGGAACTATTTGCAGGATAAATATCTGGCGTAAGGTTCTGTTTTAGGCCGGTCGACTGACCGGCCTTTGTTTTGTTGTGTATAGTTTTGTTGTGTATAGTTTTGCTGTGTGTAGCTTTGCTGCCTGGGTGATTAACCCGTATTACGCATACCCGCTGCAACACCGGCGATGGTGACCATCAGTGCCAGCTCCAGATCGGCATCCGGTTTTTCCTGCTGACGTGAACGATGCAGCAACTCGGCCTGCAACACGTTCAGGGGATCGGTGTAGACGTTACGCAGGGCGATCGATTCCGCGATCCACGGCAGATCCGCCATCAGGTGATCGTCGTTAGAGATCGCCAGCACGATGTTGATGTCGGCGGCCAGCTGATCGCGCAGCTGTTTCCCTAACGGCCACAGCTTCTCTTCGACCAGACGCTGATCGTAATATTCCGCCAGCCACAGGTCGGCTTTGGCGAACACCATCTCCAGCATACCGATACGCGTTGAGAAGAACGGCCAGTCGCGGCACATCTCTTCCAGCTGTTCCTGTTTGCCGTCATCAACCACTTTCTGCAACGCGGCACCCGCGCCGAGCCAGGCTGGCAGCATCAGACGGTTCTGCGTCCAGGCGAAAATCCACGGGATAGCGCGCAGGCTTTCTACACCACCGTTCGGACGACGCTTGGCCGGACGTGACCCCAGCGGCAGTTTGCCCAGTTCCAGCTCTGGCGTCGCAGCGCGGAAGTAAGGAACGAAATCCGGGTTCTCACGCACGTATCCACGGTACATATCACAGGACACGCGGGACAGTTCATCCATCACCTCGTGCCATTCCTGTTTTGGTTCCGGTGGTGGCAGCAGGTTCGCTTCCAGAATCGCACCGGTATACAACGCCAGACTGCTGATGGTGACTTCCGGCAGGCCGTATTTAAAGCGGATCATCTCGCCCTGCTCGGTCACGCGCAGACCACCTTTCAGGCTGCCCGGCGGTTGTGACAGCAGCGCGGCATGAGCCGGCGCGCCGCCGCGACCGATGGAACCGCCACGTCCGTGGAACAGCGTCAGTGCGATACCCGCTTTCTCGCAGGTTTTGATCAGGGCGTCCTGTGCACGGTACTGCGCCCAGGAAGCGGCCATCACGCCCGCGTCTTTTGCGGAGTCGGAATAACCGATCATGACCATCTGCTTGCCCTGAATAAAGCCGCGATACCAGTCGATGCTTAGCAATTGCGTCATGACATCATCGGCGTTGTTCAGGTCGTCCAGCGTTTCAAACAGCGGCGCGACCGGCAGAGCAAACGGGCAGCCCGCTTCTTTGAGGAGCAGGTGAACTGACAGCACGTCGGAAGGCGTGCGTGCCATTGAAATAACGTAGGCGGCGATAGAGCCCTGCGGCGCTTTAGCGATGACCCGACAGGTATCCAGCACTTCTTTGGTATCCGCACTGGGTTCCCAGTAGCGCGGCAGAAGCGGGCGCTTGGAGCTAAGTTCGCGGATCAGGAAGGCTTGTTTGTCGGACTCTGACCAGCTTTCGTAGTCGCCTAGCCCCAGATAGCGGGTAATTTCAGCCAGCGCTTCGGTGTGACGGGTGCTTTCCTGACGGACATCGATGCGGACCAAAGGCACGCCGAAGCAGCGCACGCGACGCAGCGTATCTAGCAGGCGACCATCGGCGATGATGCCCATGCCGCAGGATTTCAGCGATTGGTAGCAGGCGTGGAGCGGTTCCCAAAGCTGTTCGTTGGTAATCAGCAGGTCTTTGGGTGGCAGGCGTTCTTCGCCTGTCAGACGCGCTTCCAGATAGCTCAGCGTACTGCTCAGCTGTGAACGCAGTGATTTCATGATGGCGCGGTACGGTTCCTGAACTTCGCTACCACCAGCCAGCTCCAGCAACTCCGGCGTACATTCGGACATCGACAGCTCGGAAACCAGCACCTGAATATCACGCAGGAACAGATCGGCGGCTTTCCAGCGGCTGAGTAACAGCACATGACGAGTCACTTCTGCCGTCACGTTCGGGTTACCGTCACGGTCGCCGCCCATCCAGGAAGTAAAGCGCACCGGAACGGCGTCAACGGGCAGACGGTAGCCGAAAGCCTGTTCCAACTGCTCATCCAGCTCGCGTAAAAACGCGGGGACGCCTTCCCACAGACTGTTTTCCACCACGGCGAAGCCCCATTTGGCTTCATCTACCGGGGTAGGACGAATTTTACGGATCTCATCGGTGTGCCAGGACTGCGCGATCAGCTGGCGCAAGCGACGCATGATCTGATTGCGTTCATAATCAGCCAGATCGTTATGGTCGAGCTGCTTGAGGCAGGTATTCACTTCCACCAGCTTGTGGATCAGCGTCCGGCGGGTAATTTCGGTCGGGTGTGCGGTCAGCACCAGTTCGATCGACAGCGATTCCACGGCGTCACGGATATCTCGCTCGGTCAGATCTTTACTTTCTTTCAGACGCTCAAAGGCGCTGGAAAGCTGTGCCGGGTTGCTCGCTGCCTCACCGTGCGGTGAAATCGTATGATATTGCTCAGCGGTATTGGTCAGGTTAAGGAACTGGCTGAATGCGCGGGCAACGGGCAACAGTTCATCGTTAGACAGGTTTTGCAGCGTGGTCAGCAACTCCTGACGATGTTTTTCATTACCTGCGCGGGAAGACTTTGACAGCTTGCGGATTGTTTCGACTTTATCAAGGATATTTTCACCCAGCGCTTCCTTGATGGTGTCGCCGAGCAGTTTGCCGAGCATACTGACGTTACTGCGCATTGCGGAATATTGTTCGTTCATAGTTACCCTGACCCATCCCTACCATTTTTGTAAGTTTATTTCACTTGACATATTTTGACGCACTGCCTCCATCTAGCCACGATAAGGCGGGTTCGTCAATTGACGATTCTTTCTTCTCCTTATTCTTTGTACTTGCATTAAGGCGGGCTTGGCAATTTGTGAAATTTAATTACAGGGGCGCGGATATTAGGGTTACTAATCAGAGAGGAAAGAGGGCGGGGCGCAACGGCCCCGCGAGTGCGGTTACGACTGTTTGGAGGCTCTGACAACCAGGATATAGGTCAGCGTGAAGGAAAGCACGATGGCGATTGCCATGCCGGAAACGGCGTAGCTAAAGTACGGGCCGATGTAGGCTGGCAGGCTGAAAATACTCGAGAGAATGTAGCCATACAGCCGGACACCGAAGAACGCGATAAAGGCCGACGCGATAGAGCTAGCAACGGTGGCGGCGATAAACGCTTTTTTGTACTTGGTCAGCACGCCGAAGAGTGCGGGTTCCGTGATTCCGAGCAGTGCAGACACCCCAGCAGACAGCACGACAGATTTATCCTGACGGGTTTTGGCGTGGAAGTAGATGGCAAACGTGGAACCCGCAATCGCCATGTTAGCCATACACATCATCGGCATCAGCATATCAAAACCCTGATCGGCGAAGTTTTGCAGCGCAATAGGCGTCATGGCGTGATGCATACCAGTCAGGATGGCGACAGGCCGAATTGCACCCACCACGAAACCGGCAAAGATAGATGACACATCGAACAGGCTCTGAATAAACAGCGCCAGCAGTTTACCGAGGTAGATCCCGAATGGCCCGATCACCGTGAGCGACACCAGCGCGGTGATAAACAGCGTCAGCGTCGGGGTAAACACGGTTTTCAGCACCGAAGGCATAATGCGATCGACCCAGCGGTGGATATAGCTCAATGCCAGCACGGAGAAAATGACCGGGATGACACTGGCAGAGTAGTTGAACACCGAAATGGGCAATATGCCCATGAAGTAAAACGCGCTGACCGCATCGGGGCTGTGGCTGGCTAAGGCCTTCGCCGCTTCCATCAAGGACGGATACATCAGGCAGGCCGCAACGGCCGCCGCCAGATATTCGTTCGTTTTAAATATCTTGGCAGCCGAGACCGCAAGGAAGAACGGCAGGAAATAGAACACACCGCTGGCGATCAGATCGAGGACGATCACCGTATCGGTTTTCGCGGAGATCACTTTCATGGCGATCAATCCGGCCAGCAGTCCTTTGATCATCCCTGCGCCAGCGATGGCGGGAACGATCGGGCCGAACACGCCGGAAACCGTATCCATGAACAGCGAAACCAGCCCTTTTTTCGACTTCTGCGCGTCTGGCTGCGCTGGCGCGGCGGAGGAAAGTGCTGTCGGGGAAAGCTGTGCGCTCAGCAGTTCGTAATACTCGTTGACCTGTGGCCCGATAATAATCTGAAATTGCTCACTTTGGTGTTGAGCACCTAATATTCCTGGCAGATTCTTGATGGCCTCAGTTTGCACTTTACTTTCATCAATTAAATCAAACCGAAGCCGCGTCATACAGTGCCAGGCTTTATTAATGTTTTCGTTTCCGCCAACCAGTTTAATGATTGACTGAATAACGTCATTTTTTCCCATGGAATAAACCCCCAACATGACCTTATGTTATTTTTGGCCGAATTATTTCCTCAGATAGTAAAATCTTAAAAAATAAAAAACAAACCAATAAAACATGAGATTCATCACATGATTAGCCTGTAAAGGGGTTTTTATTGCCATTATTCAATAATTGGTCTGGTTTTTTTATCAATTCGATGACTTTTCCAAACCAAAATAATTATTTTAAATAAGAGATTTACAATAAAAGAAAAAATAAGTAGAAAACAAAAAAGAAACTGATTTTTAGACTGCATCTTTACCGGTTATCGCTATTCCGGAAAATGCGTCGGAGGATATTTTTGTGTTACCGACAATCATTACTGACATTGAATGTCTTGTTACCCGCCCTGACCGCCATAATTTAGTGACGGTGGTGGTTCGTACAGATAAAGGTATCACGGGTTATGGCTGTGCGACCTTCCAGCAGCGCCCGCTGGCCGTAAAAGCGATGGTCGACGAGTACCTCAAACCGCTTTTAGTCGGAAGGGATGCTAACCATATCGAAGATCTCTGGCACATGATGATGGTTAACGCCTACTGGCGTAACGGGCCGGTGATCAACAATGCGGTGGCGGGCGTCGATATGGCGCTGTGGGACATCAAGGGCAAGCTGGCGGATATGCCGCTCTATCACCTGTTTGGTGGGAAATCCCGCGATGCGATCGCGGCCTACAGTCATGCTGCCAGCGATACGCTGGATGGGCTGTATCAGGACGTAGAACGGCTGTATGCGCAGGGTTATCGCCATATCCGCTGCCAGTTAGGGTTCTATGGTGGCAATCCTGACGCGCTGCACAGTACGCGCCAGCCAACGGAAGGAGCCTATTACGATCAAGATCAGTACATGGCTAACACGATCGCCATGTTCCGTGCGCTGCGCGAGAAATACGGCGATCGCTTCCACATTCTGCATGATGTCCATGAGCGTCTGTTCCCGAATCAGGCCGTGCAGTTCGCCAAAGCAGTAGAAGCCTATCGTCCCTATTTCATCGAAGATATTTTGCCGCCTGCGCAAAACGAGTGGTTGGCGCAGATCCGCAGCCAGAGCGCGGTGCCGCTGGCGACTGGGGAGCTATTTAATAATCCTGCCGAGTGGCAGAATCTAGTGATTAACCGGCAGATTGATTTCATTCGCTGCCATGTCTCACAGATTGGCGGGATTACACCTGCGCTGAAGCTGGGTGCGCTCTGTCAGAACTTTGGCGTTCGGCTGGCGTGGCATTGCCCACCGGATATGACGCCTATCGGCGCGGCGGTCAACATTCACCTCAATATCCACCTGCACAATGCCGCCATTCAGGAGTTTGTCGCTTACCCGGAAAATACCCGTAAGGTCTTCCCGCAGGCGGTAGAGCCGGAGAATGGCTATCTGTATCCGATTGAGCGCCCCGGCATTGGTGTCGGGATCGATCTGGACGCGGCGCGGCAGTTCCCCGTCGTCTATCGTCCGCACGAATGGACACAGAGCCGCCTGCCTGATGGCACGATGCATACGCCCTAAGAACCCATCCCATTAGGGCTATTTCATTTGCCATTTTGAACCTGGGCAGTGCTCGAAATCCTCACGTACTGCGTGTACGCTCCGGTTTCTGCGCGCTGTCCGCGTCCAAACTGGCTGCACCAATAACGCCTACTGGGATAGGTTCTAAGTAACGTTACGGCGACTGGCGGAAGGTCAGGTTATCGAGGTTTAAGGGGATAACGTAGGTACAGGTGTAGTTGATGTCGATGATATCGCTCGATTCGTACACGCGACCGCCCTGTAAAATGCCGCGATTAAGAATATGCATCGCGGCCGTGCCTTTCTTGCAGTCCAGCAGCTCAGCCTGAGCTTTGGTGACGTTAACTGCCTGATAATGTGTCAGGTAGTGTGAAATCGCATAGCCCTTGCTGAGCACATACTGCTGAATAGAACCTTCAATAATCTTCTGATTCATCTCTGGGAAGTCTGCGGCAGGCATTTTCGATATCTCGATCTGCACCTTACGGTTATCGACATAACGTAATCGGCTGAATTCCCAGATAAATTCTTTATCGCTGATAGCAAATACCTGCTGCTCCTCTCGGTTCGGCAGGCGCTTATGTAGGCTAAGCAGGCGGGATGAAATCTGATTAAATTTCTTTTCGGTAATCGAGTTGTACACCAGCGGGTTACTGCGTACGCCCTGATTAATAAAATTACCTGAACCCTGCACCATATGGATCGCACCAATACTGGCGAGCTTTTCCAACGCCTGGCGGATAGTGAAGCGCGACACACCGTATTCCTCCGCCAACTGGCGTTCCGGCGGCAGCTTTTCCGGCAGTGGGTCGGTGTGCTGATAGATTTTGCTCAGTAAATCCTGCGCGATGAAATCTTTCTTTTTCATGGGCGGTCTCAAAATAGCCCTGCCAGCGTAGCTGACAAGGCCGTTTGCGTTGGATCAGTGATGGCAGAAGTGGTGAATCACCTGCGAAATCAGCTCCCGCGTTGGTTTGATAAACTTGGTATCAATGTATTCATCCGGCTGGTGCGCCTGTTCGATCGATCCCGGTCCCAGAACTAGCGTCGGGCACAGCGTCTGAATAAACGGCGCTTCGGTGCAGTAGTTCACGATTTCCGTTTTCGTCCCCAGTAACTTCTCCACGACCGAGACCAAGCGGTGATCCGGTGGGCATTCATAGCCAGGAATCGGCGGGTGCAGTTCGCTAATGGTCAACCGACCCGGCCATCGCTGGCTAACGGGCTCAAGCGCTTCTGACAGCAGTCCGTCCAGATCGTTAAGCGTGATACCCGGCAGTGGGCGGATATCCATATGCAATTCACAGCAGCCGCAGATGCGGTTAGCAGCATCGCCACCGTGAATGTGGCCGAGATTCATGGTGGGGTGAGGAATGTGGAAAATCGGGTTGTGATAGCGTTCCTGTAGGGTGTTGCGCAGCACCAGCAGGTGGGAAATCGCCTCATGCATCAGCTCAATCGCGTTCACGCCGCGTGAAGGATCGCTGGAATGGCCGGACTGTCCCTGAATACGGATCGCGTTGGACATATGGCCTTTGTGCGCCCGCACTGGCTGCAACGAGGTCGGTTCGCCAATGATGGCGCAGTCCGGGCGAATCTGCGTAGATTCGGAGAAATATTTGGCGCCGGCCATGGTTGTCTCTTCATCCGCTGTCGCCAGCACATAAAGCGGCTTCGTCAGTTTGGTCGGATCGATATCGCGCAAGGCATCCAGAATAAAGGCAAAGAACCCTTTCATATCCGCGGTGCCCAGACCGTACAGCTTATTGTCGTGTTCGGTCAGCGTGAAAGGGTCGCGCGTCCAGCGGCCGTCGTCGAACGGGACGGTGTCGGTGTGCCCTGCCAACAATAAGCCACCTTTTCCTTCACCAATCCGCGCCAGCATATTAAATTTATTGAGGGTGCCGGGAACCGGTTGGACCTCCACATGGAAGCCGAGATCGCCGAACCAGCCTGCCAGCAGGTTGATTAAGGTATGATTACTTTGATCGAGCGCGCTGTCGGTGGCACTGATGGACGGTGTAGCGATCAATGCCCGATATAGCTCAATAAAAGGGGGTAAATTCATCTTCACTGTTGACAGCCTCTGGTTAGGATAGTATCAATATTCATGCATTTATTTTGAATAAAAATACAATATTGCTCGGCGAAAGGAAACCCAAAGGTACGGCGATGGCGATTCGTCACTTTCACTGAGTTTCGCGGGTGAACAGCGTACCGACGCTGGTGAGCCCTGTTACCTGTTCCATAGATAAATAAGAAGGTATACGGATCCCATGCTGAATACGCTGATTGTTGGTGCAAGTGGTTATACCGGCGCTGAGCTTGCGCTCTACCTGAACCGTCACCCACAGATGAACATAACCGCTTTGATGGTTTCTGCGCAAAGTGTCGATGCAGGAAAATTGATTTCTGATTTACATCCGCAGCTCAAAGGCATCATCGACGTACCGGTAAAACCGCTGACCGATGCTGAAGAAGCAGCGAAAGGCGTGGATGTCGTTTTTCTGGCGACTGACCACAAAGTCAGCCACGATCTGGCTCCGGTTTTTCTGGCGGCTGGCTGCACTGTTTTTGATTTATCCGGCGCGTTCCGCGTACAGGACGCCGAGTTTTATCGTCGCTATTATGGTTTTGAGCATCAGCATCCTGACTGGCTGGCAAAAGCGGTTTATGGGCTGGCCGAATGGCGCGCGGAAAGCGTAAAACAGGCACAGCTGATTGCCGTTCCGGGCTGTTATCCCACGGCCGCGCAGCTGGCGCTGAAGCCGCTGCTGGACGCACAACTGCTGAATCCGGCTCAGTGGCCAGTGATTAATGCCGTTAGCGGCGTGAGTGGGGCGGGGCGTAAAGCGTCAATGACCAACAGCTTCTGCGAAGTCAGCTTTCAACCGTACGGCATTTTCAACCACCGCCATGAGCCTGAAATTTCAACGCACCTCGGCACGCCAGTGATCTTCACGCCGCATTTGGGCAACTTCGCCCGCGGCATTCTGGAAACCATCACCTGCCGCCTGCAACCGGGTGTAACCCAGCAGGATGTCGCCGAAGCCTATCACAACGCCTATCACGATAAGCCGCTGGTGCGTTTGTATGATAAGGGTGTTCCGGCGCTGAAATCTGTTGTTGGCCTGCCGTTCTGCGATATCGGTTTCTCCGTTGACGGTGAGCACCTGATCGTGGTGGCAACCGAAGATAACCTGCTGAAAGGCGCAGCGGCACAGGCCGTGCAATGCATGAACATTCGTTTTGGTTTCCCTGAAACCCAATCGTTAATTTAATGACTACTGGTCCCGACATTTCGAGGCGTGAAGCATAATGAATCCGTTAATTATCAAGTTAGGTGGCGTTTTACTGGATAGCGAAGAAGCGCTGGAACGTCTGTTCACCGCGCTGGTGGCTTACCGTCAGGAACATCAGCGTCCGCTGGTGATTGTGCACGGCGGCGGCTGTCTGGTGGATGACCTGATGAAAAAGCTATCGCTGCCTGTTGTGAAGAAAAACGGCCTGCGTGTCACGCCTGCCGATCAGATCGACATCATCACCGGTGCGCTGGCGGGGTCTGCTAACAAAACGCTGCTGTCGTGGGCGAAGAAGCATGACATCAACGCGGTCGGCCTGTGTCTGGGCGATGGCGGCAGCACGACGGTCACGCAGTTAGATGAAGCGCTGGGCTTTGTGGGTAAAGCGGAAGCGGGATCGCCTGCGCTGCTGAACACGCTGCTGTCTGCGGGCTATCTGCCTGTTGTCAGCTCTATCGGGATTACGGCGCAGGGTGACCTGATGAACGTCAATGCCGATCAGGCAGCGACGGCGCTGGCGCAAACGCTCGGCGCGGATTTAATCCTGCTGTCTGACGTGAGCGGCATTCTGGACGGTAAAGGCCAGCGTATTGCCGAAATGACGGCGGAAAAAGCCGAACAGCTGATTGCTCAGGGCATCATCACCGATGGCATGATTGTTAAGGTTAACGCCGCGCTGGATGCCGCTCGTGCGCTGGGTCGTCCGGTTGATATCGCCAGCTGGCGTCATGCTGAACAGTTACCTGCGCTGTTCAACGGTGTGGCGATTGGTACGCGTATTCTGGCGTAAGTCGTTTCTGGGTATGGCATGATGCCATACCAACGTAAATGATATTTTTGGGAGTAAGGGTTATGGCTTTGTGGGGCGGTCGGTTTAGTCAGGCAGCAGATCAGCGTTTTAAACAATTTAATGACTCACTGCGGTTTGATTACCGTCTGGCGGAACAGGACATCGTTGGCTCGATCGGCTGGTCGAAAGCGCTGGTGACGGTCAATGTGCTCAGCGAGCAGGAGCAGCAGCAACTGGAACAGGCGCTGAATGCGCTGTTGGTTGAGGTACAAGCTGACCCTGAGATGATCCTGCAAAGCGATGCAGAAGACATTCACAGCTGGGTTGAACAGCGTCTGATCGAGAAAGTGGGCGATTTAGGTAAAAAGCTGCATACCGGTCGTAGTCGTAACGATCAGGTCGCCACCGACCTGAAACTCTGGTGTAAGGCGCAGATTGCAGAACTGCTGCTGTCGGTACGTCAGCTGCGTCAGGCGCTGGTCACGACGGCGGAAGCGAATCAGGATGCGGTGATGCCGGGTTACACTCACTTGCAGCGCGCACAGCCGGTGACGTTTGCACATTGGTGTCTGGCTTACCACGAGATGCTGGCGCGTGATGAAAGCCGCCTGGAAGATACGCTGAAGCGTCTGGATGTCAGCCCGCTGGGCTGTGGCGCACTGGCGGGAACGGCTTATCCGATTGACCGTGAGCAGTTAGCTGGCTGGTTGGGTTTTGCATCCGCCACGCGTAACAGTCTGGACACGGTTTCCGATCGCGATCATGTACTGGAACTGTTGTCCGATGCTTCGATCGGCATGATCCACCTGTCGCGTTTTGCCGAAGATCTGATCTTCTTCAACAGCGGTGAAGCGGCGTTCGTTGAGTTGTCTGACCGTGTGACATCGGGTTCTTCCCTGATGCCGCAGAAGAAAAACCCGGATGCGCTGGAGCTGATTCGCGGTAAATGTGGCCGCGTACAGGGCGCATTGACCGGCATGATGATGACGCTCAAAGGCCTGCCGCTGGCGTATAACAAAGACATGCAGGAAGACAAAGAAGGGCTGTTTGACGCGCTGGACACCTGGCACGACTGCCTGATGATGGCGGCGCTGGTGCTGGAAGGCATTCAGGTGAAACGCCCGCGTTGTAAAGAGGCCGCTGAGCAAGGCTACGCGAACTCGACAGAGCTGGCGGATTATCTGGTCGCAAAAGGCGTCCCATTCCGTGAAGCGCACCATATCGTGGGTGAAGCGGTGGTTGAAGCCATCCGTCAGGGTAAAGCATTGGAAGCGCTGCCGCTGGCCGATCTGCAAAAATTCAGCGCCGTGATTGGCGAGGATGTCTACCCGATTCTGGCGTTGCAATCCTGTCTGGATAAGCGTGCAGCACAAGGTGGCGTGTCACCGCAGCAGGTCGCTAAAGCGATTAGTGATGCGAAGCAGCGCTTAGCCTAAGTCGCACTCTTCGCTAAGCTGTACCTTCCATTCCCCCAACGTTAATGTTCCACGTTGGGGGAATTTCAGTGTTACCCCTCTGATTCTTCTGAAAATTATCGTATGCCCATACTCATATGGAATGCGGCTCGCATTTTTCTGCTCAACCTACTCCCCATCAGAATTGTTTCTGGACATCCATACAGTATCATTTTACCTTGACCGACAGCGTGAGAGGCCTGCGGAGGCAAAGTGGATATCAGCATATTTTATGGTCTGGGCGGCAGTGCGGTGGGGCTACTGATCGGGTGGTTGATTGCCAGCCTGATTCATCAACAGAAGCTGTCGCAGCATGGCACCGAACAGCGGTTGCTGGCACAGACATTACAGCAGACTCAACAGTCGCTCAGCGAACAGCAGCAGGTCAAGCAGCAAGATGAACAGCGGCTGCGGCAAAACGAGCTGGAACTGCGCACGGTTCACGCTCAGCTTTCTGCCAGCCATGAAAAGCTGCAACAGTTGGGCGAGCTTCGCGCAGAGTGCGTGCAGTTAAATCAGGAACTGCGGACGCTACGTGAAATAAATAGCGCACAGGAAGCTGAGCTGCGAGAAGTCACCATTCGGCTGGAAGAAACCCGTATGGCGGCGGAAGAAAAGCAGCGGCTGTTGGCAAATAGCGAACAGCGGTTGACGACGCAGTTTGAGAATCTGGCGAACCGGATTTTTGAACACAGCGGCCGCAAAGTGGATGAGCAAAATAAACAGAGTCTGGATAAGCTGTTGATGCCGCTGCGTGAGCAGCTTGATGGCTTCCGCCGTCAGGTTCAGGACAGTTTTGGTGCGGAAGCGCGCGAGCGCCACACGCTGGCGCATGAAATCCGCAATCTGCAACAGCTTAACGCGCAAATGGCACACGAGGCCATCAACCTGACGAAAGCGCTGAAAGGCGATAACAAAACGCAGGGGAACTGGGGCGAAGTGGTTCTCAGCCGCGTGCTGGAAGCATCCGGCCTGCGTGAAGGCTATGAGTATCAGACACAGGTCAGCGTGCAAACAGGGGCGAATAGCCGCCTGCAGCCGGATGTCATTGTGCGTTTACCGCAGGGTAAAGATGTCGTGATCGATGCCAAGATGTCGCTGGTGGCTTATGAGCGCTATTTCAATAGCGACGATGACATCGAACGTAATGCGGCGCTGAACGAACATTTGCTCTCGGTACGCAGCCATATCAGGCAACTGAGTAGCAAAGATTACCAGCAGCTTCCGGGGCTGCGTTCGCTAGATTA
Source organism: Pectobacterium aroidearum (assembly GCF_015689195.1). GTDB lineage: Bacteria > Pseudomonadota > Gammaproteobacteria > Enterobacterales > Enterobacteriaceae > Pectobacterium > Pectobacterium aroidearum. The sequence continues at coordinate 4,711,686 of NZ_CP065044.1, read as the reverse complement.
CGTGCTGATGTTTATCCCGGTCGAACCCGCTTTTCTGGTCGCTATCGATCGTCAGCCCGAATTGATTAACGAGGCGCTAAAGCACAATATTATGCTGGTTAGCCCGACCACGCTGCTGGTGGCGTTACGGACCATCAACAACTTATGGCGCTATGAACAACAGAGCCGCAATGCACAGCACATCGCTGAGAAAGCATCACGGCTGTACGATAAGCTGCGGTTGTTCGTCGACGATATGGAGGCCATGGGGCAGAGTCTGGATAAAGCACAGGGCACTTATCGTCAGGCGATGAATAAACTTTCGTCTGGGCGTGGTAACCTTATTGGCCAGGCTGAGGGGTTTCGCGCGCTGGGCGTTGAAATTAAACGCACGATCAGCCCGTCATTGGCTGAAAAAGCAACGGCCCATGAGCACGCTGAACGTGATGAATTAACGGGTTCAGCCGCCCCCGACGGTGTCTCACCACCTGTGAAAGCAGAGAGTGAAGCAGCAGAAACCCCCTCCGCTAACCGTACTAACTCGTACTAAATCGATATGGATTTCGCGGGCTTGGCACTCATGCTATGCGAAATTAGTGCAGTGGGGTTTTTATCTGGGTCTGGTACACTCTCACCATAAATGGGTAGACCCGAAATTTGACTGAAATAGTAGGCGGATAAGATGGCAAGTGAGCAGGAGAATACGGCCGACTTTGGTTTTCGGACTGTCGCCAGGGATGAAAAAGAAGTCATGGTGGCTGAAGTTTTTCATTCTGTAGCAGCAAAGTATGACTTGATGAATGACCTGATGTCCTTTGGTATCCACCGTATCTGGAAGCGTTTCACCATTGAATGCAGTGGGGTAAGACGTAACCAGCGTGTGCTGGATCTGGCCGGAGGAACAGGGGATTTAACCGCAAAATTCTCCCGTATGGTTGGTGAAGGTGGTGAAGTCATTCTGGCAGACATCAATGCATCCATGCTGAAAGTTGGCCGTGAGAAACTGCGTAACAAAGGCATTATCGACAACATCAGCTACGTGCAGGCCAATGCAGAAGCGCTGCCGTTCCCTGATGATTTCTTCGACTGCATTACTATCTCCTTTGGTCTGCGCAACGTGACGGACAAAAACAAAGCGCTGCGCTCAATGTACCGTGTTCTGAAGCCGGGTGGTCGGTTGCTGGTGTTGGAGTTTTCCAAGCCGATCATTAAACAGCTGAGCACCGTTTACGATGCGTATTCATTTCATATCCTGCCGAGGATTGGCGAAGCCGTGGCGAGTGATGCCGGGAGCTACCGCTATCTGGCGGAATCCATCCGCATGCATCCCGATCAGGAAACGCTGAAAGGGATGATGAGCGATGCCGGTTTTGACAGTGTTAACTATTTCAACCTCACTGGTGGAATCGTTGCACTGCATCGTGGGTTTAAATTCTGATTGGAAATGCCAATGCTGATAACGTCTTTTCTGACTGCTACGCTGGAAACCGCGCTGAATCAGCTGCTTTTTCACGATACTGTTTCTGGCGATCGTCGTTTTTCTTGCGATCGAAGCATGAAGTCTGCCCGCCAGCGCTTACAGGGAAAAACACTTCAGATCGAGCTGGCTGAACTGGATGTGCCTCTGGTGCTGGTGTTTAACGAACAGCGCCTGGACGTTGTCAGCCAGTGGGACGAATTGGCGGATTGCCGCCTGAAAACACGCGTTCCGGTTCTGATGAAATTACGCGATCGTCAACAGCTATCGTCGCTGATGCGCAGCGGCGAACTGGTGATTGAGGGTGATATTCAAGTCGTTCAACAGTTCATTGTGCTGGTTGATCTGGCGGAGTTCGATCCTGCGGAATGGCTGTCTCCCTACCTGGGCGATATTGTTGCTCAAGGTCTTAGCCAGACGGCACAGAAAACCCTGAGTTTCCTGAGACGGTCATTACATCAGCAACAACATTTCCTGTCCGAGACGTTAACGGAAGAGTGGCGACTGGCGCCGGGAAAACTGGAAAATGCCTGGTTCCATGAGGAAATTGTTGCGCTGGATAAATCCGCCGATGTGTTGTCCGAACGGCTGGCAAAGCTGGAGGCTTTACGATGACACCCAGTGAATTACGCCGCCTTTACAGCATTGTGCGAGTGTTGTTGAGCTATGGTCTGGACGAACTCATTCCTAAAATGCGTCTGACGTTTCCGCTGCGTGCGGGGCGTCGTCTGCTGTTCTGGTTACCCAATCGTCACCGCAACATGCCTTTAGGGGAACGTCTACGTTTGGCACTCCAGGAACTGGGGCCCGTGTGGATTAAGTTCGGACAAATGATGTCTACGCGCCGTGATCTCTTCCCACCAGCTATCGCCGACCAGTTAGCGATGTTGCAGGATAAGGTTGAGCCGTTTGATGGCAAGCTGGCTCGCGAGCAAATTGAGCTGTCGATGGGGGGGATTCCTCTCGAAGAGTGGTTTGATGATTTTGACATTAAACCGCTGGCTTCTGCCTCAATTGCACAGGTGCATACCGCCTGTCTGAAAAGCACGGGAAAAGAGATCGTTATCAAGGTTATCCGCCCGGATATCTTGCCTGTCATCAAGGCGGATATGCGCCTGATGAAGCGTCTGGCTGGCTGGTTGCCTCGTCTGTTGCCGGATGGTCGTCGCCTGCGGCCGCGTGAAGTGGTGCTGGAATACGAAAAAACGTTGCTTGATGAGCTGAACTTGCTGCGAGAAGCAGCCAATGCTATTCAACTGCGGCGGAATTTTGAGAACAGCCCGATGCTGTATGTGCCGGAAATCTATTCGGATTATTGCAGCGAAGGCATGTTGGTGATGGAACGTATCTACGGTATTCCTGTTTCTGATGTCGATGCGCTGAAGGCCAATGGCACAGATATGAAGCTGCTGGCAGAACGCGGCGTTCAGGTTTTCTTCACGCAGGTATTTCGCGACAGTTTCTTCCATGCGGATATGCATCCCGGCAATATATTTATCAGCTACGAGCACCCGGAAGACCCCCAATATATCGGCATTGACTGCGGTATCGTCGGTTCTTTGAATAAAGAAGATAAGCGCTATCTGGCCGAGAATTTCATCGCCTTCTTCAATCGTGATTATCGTAAAGTCGCCGAACTGCATGTGGACTCGGGCTGGGTGCCTGCGGATACCAATGTTGCTGATTTTGAATTCGCTATTCGTACGGTCTGTGAACCGATCTTCGAGAAGCCGTTGGCGGAAATTTCGTTCGGCCATGTATTATTGAATTTGTTTAATACGGCACGCCGCTTCAACATGGAAGTACAGCCCCAATTGGTGTTGCTGCAAAAAACGCTGTTGTATATTGAAGGCGTTGGTCGACAGCTTTATCCGCAGCTCGATCTGTGGAAAACCGCCAAGCCGTTTCTGGAAACCTGGATGAAGCAGCAGGTCGGTTTACCTGCAGTTTTCCGTGCGCTCAAAGAAAAAGCGCCGTTCTGGGCTGAAAAACTGCCGGAAGTGCCTGAATTGTTTTATGACGGGCTGCGTCAGCATAAGATGTTAAAGCACAGCGTCGACCAACTGGCCTATGAGTTGAAAACGCAGCAGGCGCGTCAAGGGCAATCACGATATCTTTTGGGTATTGGCGCAACGCTGCTAATCAGTGGTACGTTGTTACTGATCAGCCGTGTTGAAGCCGATATGGTTCCCGCAGGGCTGATGGCAGCAGGCATTGTTGCCTGGATTATCGGTTGGCGTCGAACTCGTTGAAGCAGATCATGATGCACGCCAGAATTACCCGATATAATAATAGGAATTCTGTCGTTCCCCTTTTTGAAAAGAGGTAAATGTTATGGGTGGTATTAGTCTCTGGAACCTGTTGATTATCGCGGTCATCGTCATCTTGCTGTTCGGCACTAACAAGCTGAGAACGCTGGGTTCGGATCTGGGAGCGTCAATCAAAGGCTTTAAGAAAGCAATGGGTGACGATCAGCCGTCCACTAGCGCAGACAAAACGCAGCCAGATGCTGATTTTTCTACCAAGTCTATTGCTGACAACCAGGCAGACGCCAAGCCGGGCGAGACGAAGAGCCAGCATAAAGAGCAGGTGTAATCTGTGTTCGATATCGGTTTTGGTGAATTGCTATTGGTGATGGTTCTTGGCCTGATTGTTCTCGGGCCGGAGCGTTTACCTGTGGCAGTCAAGACGGTTGCAGGCTGGATCAGGACGCTGCGTGCGCTGGCGTCTACCGTTCAGAATGAACTGTCGCAGGAGCTGAAACTTCAGGAGTTTCAGGAAAGCCTGAAAAAAGTCGAAAAAGCCAGTTTGCAGAATCTGTCGCCTGAGTTGAAAGCCTCAATGGATGAACTCAAAGAGGCGGCGGAAGCGATGAAACGTGGCTATACCGAAACGACGTCGCCGCAAAAGTCGGATGGTCACCAAAAGTCAGACGATCAGAACGCGACGGTGGAACAGCCTCGTAACGCCCCGCTAAACGATCCTGAAGCGGCCTACGATGGCGTGATTGAAGTAGAAACCGCAGTACGTCCGGCAGACGGCCAGCCTAAACCTGAAAATGGTGCTGCTGAACATCACCATGATAGCGACAGCGCTGTACGTGCTGAAGCTGTCGGCAACGATAATGTCAAACCTGAGCAGTCCCAGTCTTCTGCTGTTTCTGCCCGCCAACCGAGCGATAGTCGTTAGTTTATGGCCGATGAAGATACTCAACCGCTAATTAGCCACCTGATCGAGCTGCGCAAACGGCTACTGAACAGCATTATCTGTGTGCTGGCGGTATTTGTTGTGCTGGTGTTCTTTGCCAATGACATTTACCAGGTAGTTTCCGCCCCGCTCATCAAGCAATTGCCTGCGGGTGCCAGCATGATTGCGACCGATGTCGCCTCGCCTTTCTTTACGCCGATAAAGCTGACTATGATTGTCTCAGTGTTTGTTGCTGCACCGCTGGTGCTGTATCAGGTGTGGGCGTTTGTGGCTCCTGCTTTGTATAAACACGAGCGTCGTTTAATGATGCCGCTGTTGGTCTCCAGCAGTTTGCTGTTTTATGCGGGTATGGCATTCGCGTACTTTGTGGTGTTTCCGCTAGCGTTTGGCTTTTTTGCCAAAACCGCGCCCGTTGGCGTGCTGATTGCGACCGATATTAATAACTACCTCGATTTTGTTATGGCACTGTTCATGGCGTTCGGGGTATCGTTTGAAGTGCCGGTTGCTATTGTGCTGCTCTGCTGGAGTGGCGTGGTGACGCCGGAAGATCTGAAACGAAAGCGCCCTTATATTCTGGTCGGCGCGTTCGTTGTCGGCATGCTGCTAACGCCGCCGGATGTTTTCTCACAGACGCTGCTGGCCATTCCCATGTATCTGCTGTTTGAAATTGGCGTCTTCTTCTCGCGGTTTTACGTTGGCAAAGGCCGGCGGACTGAAACCGAAGAGCCATCGCAGTAACAAACGGTTTCCTGCGGTAGGACGATAAAATGACCTCTCTTTGAGAGGTCTTATTTTTTTATTCGCCAGAGTGAAATCGGCGAACGGTCACAAGCAGGTAAGAGTCATGTTTGATATTGGCGTTAACCTAACCAGTTCTCAGTTTGAAAAAGACAGAGAGCAGGTCGTCATTCGGGCGAAGCAAGCGGGTGTCAGTGGTATCTTGATCACTGGAACTAACGCTCAGGAAAGCCAGCAGGCCATGTTACTGGCGCAAGCCTATCCCGATTATTGCTGGTCAACGGCGGGTGTTCACCCACATGATGCCAGCCAGTGGAATGATGCTGTCGCCGAACAGATTCATCACATGGCAAGCGCCGACTGCGTGGTTGCCATCGGTGAATGCGGGCTGGATTTCAACCGTAACTTTTCGACGCCAGAAGAACAGGAACGAGCATTTAGCGCGCAACTAGCGATCGCGGCTGAACGGTCTATGCCGGTTTTTCTTCACTGTCGTGACGCGCATTCCCGTTTTATCTCTTTGCTCACCCCCTGGCTGAACCGGTTGCCTGCCGCCGTGGTTCACTGTTTTACCGGCAATCGTCATGAATTAGATGAATGCTTAGCTGCGGGATTGATGGTGGGCATTACCGGCTGGGTTTGCGATGAGCGTCGCGGGCTGGAGCTACGTGCTTTACTGCCGCATATTCCTGCCGATCGGCTGTTGGTGGAAACCGACGCACCTTATCTGTTACCCCGGGATTTACGCCCTAAACCGGCATCCCGCCGTAACGAACCCTGTTATCTGCCTCATATTATTCGCCAGATTGCGGAGTGGCGTGGAGAAGATGCCACATGGTTGGGACAGACAACAGATGAAAATGCCCGCCGGGTTTTCCGGCTGGCCTGATTCAGGAGAATAATGACATGAGCACTGCTTTTCCCGGCACTTTTCCCGGCCGACGTATGCGTCGCATTCGTCGCCATGATTTCAGCCGTCGCCTTGTTGCTGAGAATCAACTGACGGTGAACGATTTGATTTATCCCGTTTTCGTGATGGAAGGGACAAATCATCGTCAGGAAGTGCCCTCAATGCCGGGGGTATACCGGATGACTATCGACGTGCTTCTGAAAGAAGCCGAAGAGATCGCTAAGCTTGGCGTGCCGGTGCTGTCGCTGTTCCCCGTTGTTGAAGCGGATAAGAAATCGCTCTATGCCGAAGAAGCCTATAACCCGGATGGCTTGGTGCCCCGTACGATCCGCGCGCTGAAAGATGCCGTTCCTGAGTTGGGTTTGCTGACGGATGTGGCGCTCGATCCCTACACGACGCATGGGCAGGACGGGATTATTGATGAAGACGGTTATGTGGTTAACGATGTCACCAAGGAGATTTTGGTGCGTCAGGCGTTGTCTCATGCTGAAGCCGGAGCCGAAATTATTGCGCCCAGCGATATGATGGATGGTCGTATCGGTGCTATCCGCGACATGCTTGAAGCGCAGAACCTGATCAATACCCAGATCATGGCGTACTCGGCTAAGTATGCATCGTGTTACTACGGGCCTTTCCGCGACGCCGTGGGTTCAGCCAGCAATCTGAAAGGTGGCAACAAGAAAACCTACCAGATGGATCCCGCCAACAGCGATGAAGCCCTGCAGGAAATTGCGCAGGATTTGCAGGAAGGTGCGGATATGGTGATGGTGAAACCGGGCATGCCTTATCTGGATGTGGTGCGTCGCGTCAAGGATACGTTCGGCGTACCGACCTTTGCCTATCAGGTCTCTGGCGAATATGCGATGCACATGGCGGCGATTCAAAACGGCTGGTTACAGGAACAACCAGTGGTGATGGAGTCTCTACTGTGCTTTAAACGTGCGGGTGCAGATGGAGTGCTGACCTATTTTGCCAAACGTGTCGCTCAGTGGCTGCACGATCAACACATGCAACGCTAAGACTGCCTCATCCGGTGCGGTATAAACGCGCCGGATAGGGTAAAGAGGGAAGCATCAGGCTAGGCTTTGCGAAACTCGCGGTTATCGATGCTCTGCCTGACCTGCTTGTTCAACATATTCAGCAGCAGCATCGACCGGGCTTCGCCATCAGGTTCGGTGTAAATCGCCTGAAGACCAGAGAAAATACCGTCGGTAATGACCACGCTATCACCGGGCTGCGGCGTCAGCGGATCAGTGATGACCTGCAAGGGACGAAGTGACAACTCATCGATAACCTGCTGCGGAATGGTCGCTGGCAGTGCGCCAAATCGCACGAAATTGCTCACCCCACGCGTTGCGCTGATGGTGGTGGTGTGGATACGTTCGGGATCGAATTCCACAAACAGGTAGTTTGGGAACAGCGGCTCACACACTTCCGTTCGTTTACCACGAACGATTTTATCCAGCGTGATCATCGGGCTCACGCAGGTCACATCCTGACGTTCCAGATGTTCTTTCGCGCGCAGCAGTTGACCACGTTTACAATACAGTAAGTACCAGGCTTCCATAATTTCGCAGACTTATGATTCCGACGAGCAAGCATAACAAAAGCGAGCACGGATAAAAAATTTTCGGCAGATATTTTTGTTACCACATTATGGTAATCGGATTTTTGATGGTGATTGGATTCTTACCATAAATAGGCGCTGCGGGAAGCGACAGGTGGGTGAAGAGACTTTATAATAGCCACAACGATAGACTGCCCCCGATGAATAGCATGAAATACCGTGACTTACGCGAATTCCTCTCGCTGCTGGAAGAGAGAGGGGAGTTGAAACGCATTACCCAGCCCATCGATCCTTACCTTGAAATGACGGAAATTGCTGACCGAACGCTGCGTGCGGAAGGCCCGGCTCTCCTGTTTGAAAACCCCAAAGGCTATGACATGCCAGTGCTGTGCAATTTATTCGGTACGCCGAAACGTGTTGCATTGGGAATGGGGCAAGAAGAGGTCAGCGCACTGCGTGAGGTGGGTAAACTGCTGGCGTTTCTGAAAGAACCGGAGCCGCCCAAAGGGTTCCGCGATCTGGTGGATAAAATGCCGAAGTTCCGTCAGGTGCTGAATATGCCGACGAAGCGACTGTCTTCGGCACCGTGTCAGGAACAGGTTTGGCAGGGTGACGATGTTGACCTACGCCGGATTCCGGTGATGCAGTGTTGGCCGGAAGATGCCGCGCCGCTCATTACCTGGGGGCTTACCGTGACGCGCGGGCCGCACAAAGAGCGGCAGAATCTGGGGATCTATCGCCAGCAGGTACTGGGTAAAAATAAACTGATCATGCGCTGGCTATCTCATCGCGGTGGCGCGCTGGATTTTCAGGAGTGGTGTCAGGAAAATCCCGGACAGCGTTTTCCGGTGTCTGTCGCATTGGGCGCTGACCCCGCGACGATCCTCGGTGCGGTGACGCCAGTCCCCGATACGCTATCGGAATATGCCTTTGCGGGTTTGCTGCGCGGGCACAAGACCGAAGTGGTGAAGTGCCTGTCGAACGAACTGGAAGTACCCGCCAGTGCAGAAATTGTTCTGGAAGGCTATATTGAACCCGGAGAAATGGCGGCTGAAGGACCTTATGGCGACCATACCGGCTATTACAATGAAGTCGACCACTTCCCGGTCTTTACCGTCACGCATATTACTCAGCGTCAGAATGCCATTTATCACTCGACGTACACGGGGCGGCCACCGGATGAGCCTGCCGTACTGGGTGTGGCGCTGAACGAAGTTTTTGTGCCAATCCTGCAAAAGCAGTTTCCTGAGATTGTTGATTTTTATTTGCCACCGGAGGGTTGCTCTTACCGTCTGGCGGTCGTTACCATGAAGAAACAGTACGCGGGCCATGCTAAACGCGTCATGATGGGCGTCTGGTCTTTTTTACGCCAGTTCATGTATACGAAATTTGTCATTGTCTGCGATGATGACGTTAATGCCCGTGACTGGAACGACGTGATATGGGCGATCACGACGCGTATGGATCCGGCACGTGATACGGTATTAGTGGAAAATACGCCGATCGACTATCTTGATTTCGCCTCGCCGGTTTCTGGTTTGGGTTCCAAAATGGGCCTGGATGCTACCAATAAATGGCCTGGTGAGACACAGCGCGAGTGGGGACACCCCATCAAGAAAGACCCACAGGTTTGTGCCCGCATCGATGAAATATGGGACGAGTTGGCCATTTTTAGTGACAGAGAGCCCCGGCGTTAGCGGCTGCCCTGTTCTCGGTTTTGCTTTTATGACCCTATAGAGGGAATGCATGACAACATTGAGCTGTAAAGTGACTTCGGTCGAAGCCATAACCGATACGGTCTATCGCGTTCGTTTATTACCTGAAGCGCCGTTTTCCTTTCGGGCTGGCCAGTATTTGATGGTGGTGATGGGCGATCGAGACAAACGTCCTTTCTCACTGGCATCGACCCCGATGGATAAAAATTTTATCGAATTGCACATTGGGGCGTCCGAACTGAATCTTTACGCGATGGCCGTAATGGAACGTATTCACAAGGAAAAATCCCTGACGGTCGATATTCCGCACGGCGAAGCCTGGCTGAGGGAAGAGAGTACGCGTCCGCTGGTGCTGATTGCGGGCGGAACCGGATTTTCATACGTGCGTTCTATCCTGCTGACCGCGCTGGCGCAGCAACCCAATCGTGATATCTCCATTTACTGGGGCGGACGTGAATCCCAGCACCTGTATGATTTAGCCGAGCTCGAAGGCTTCGCGGCTAAGCACTCCAATCTGCGGGTGGTGCCGGTAGTCGAACAGCCGGAAGCCGGATGGAATGGCAGAACGGGCACCGTTCTGAGCGCGGTATTGCAGGATTACGGTTCGCTGGCAGAGCAGGATATCTATATTGCCGGTCGCTTTGAAATGGCGAAAATTGCACGTGAGCGTTTTTGTAACGAGCGTGGTGCGCTGGCTGCTCACATGTTCAGCGATGCGTTTTCGTTTATTTAAAACGGTCGATGGCAGTCAGAATTTAAAAGTAAAAATCCCACGTCTGTGGGATTTTTGGTTTCTGGTATAGCTCTGGCAAAGTGCGCCTATATTCAGACGCGCTCAAATACCGTCGCAATACCCTGTCCCAGCCCGATGCACATCGTCGCCACGCCAAACTGAACATCGCGGCTTTCCATCAAATTAATCAATGTGGTAGAGATGCGTGCGCCTGAGCAACCGAGCGGGTGACCCAGCGCAATCGCACCACCGTTGAGGTTGACCTTCTCATCGACCTGTTCCAGCAGCCCGAGATCTTTAATGCAGGGTAGCGTCTGGGCGGCGAAGGCCTCATTGAGCTCAAAGAGGCCGATATCGGACAGGCTCAATCCTGCCCGCTTCAGCGCCAGTTTTGTCGCCGGAACCGGGCCGTAGCCCATAATCGAAGGATCGCAGCCAACTACGGCCATCGCCCGGATGCGAGCCCGTACGGGTAAACCTAATGACGCCGCTCGGGATTCGCTCATGATCAACATGGCTGCTGCACCATCGGACAGCGCCGAGGATGATCCGGCCGTCACTGTGCCGTTAACCGGATCGAACGCCGGTTTGAGCGCCGCAAGGCTATCGACGGTGGTGTCTGGGCGAATGACTTCATCATAATCGAAGCGTTGCAGTGCGCCGTCTGCATCATGCCCTGCCGTAGGGATGATTTCATGGCGAAACGCCCCTGACTGGGTGGCGTGATGGGCCCGTTGGTGTGAGCGAGCGGCGAACTGATCCTGCATCTCACGGCTAATATTGTGCATACGCCCCAGCATCTCGGCCGTGAGCCCCATCATACCTGCCGCTTTAGCTATGGTGCGGCTCAGTCCCGGATGAAAATCGACGCCATGATTCATCGGCACATGTCCCATATGCTCAACGCCACCGATTAAGCAAACGTCCGCGTCGCCAACCATAATGGTGCGGGCAGCATCGTGGAGCGCCTGCATGGAAGAGCCGCACAGCCGGTTAACCGTAGTCGCGGGGACATTCATCGGAATTTCTGCCAGCAAAGCAGCATTGCGAGCCACGTTGAAGCCTTGTTCCAGCGTCTGCTGCACACATCCCCAATAGATATCGTCGATCTCACGGGCGTCCAGCGCCGCGTTACGGCTTAATAGGCTGCGCATCAGGTGTGCGGACAGGTCTTCGGCTCTTACCTGACGGAAGGCACCACCTTTGGAGCGTCCCATCGGCGTGCGAACGGCATCAACAATCACTACCTTTTCCATATTTCCTGTCCTCATGCCGGTTGACCGTGGGAAACGTCCGCGTGTGGCGCGACCGATGGGTAATAGCTTTCATTGCTTCTGGCTTTTTGCTGCAAGCCGTCTGGCACCTGATAGATTGCGCCGAGGTGCGCCAACTGTTGCGCCATCTCGACATAACGTTCGCTGCCCAATGTGTCCAGATAGCGGCAGGCGCCGCCGTGGAAGGGAGGGAAACCCAGCCCGTATACCAGCGCCATGTCCGCTTCGGCAGGGCTGGCGACGATGCCTTCCTCCAGACAGCGTGCGACTTCATTAATCATCGGGATCATCATACGAGCGATAATTTCTTCTGCACTGAATGCTTTTGTCGGTTGGCTAATGTCTTTAAGGAGCGTGTTTACGGCTTCATCCTGCTCTTTACGCGGCTTGCCTTTGCTATCGGTTTGATAGCGGTAGAAGCCCTGACCGTTTTTCTGCCCAAAGCGCTGATGCTCAAACAGCACATCAATCGCATCACGGTAATCTTTCGCCATACGCTGCGGAAAGCCAGCGGCCATGATGGCCTGAGCATGGTGAGCGGTGTCAATGCCGACTACATCCAGCAGATAAGCTGGCCCCATCGGCCAACCGAATTTTTTCTCCATGACGTTATCGATCTCGCGGAAATCGGCACCGTCTCTGAGCAGTAAGCTGAATGCAGCAAAGTAGGGGAACAGCACCCGATTCACGAAGAACCCGGGGCAGTCGTTCACGACAATTGGCGTTTTCCCCATTTTGCTGGCGTAAGCCACTACGCTGGCGATGGTGCTGTCGCTGGTTTTAGGGCCGCGAATAATTTCGACCAGCGGCATTCGGTGTACTGGGTTGAAGAAGTGCATTCCGCAGAAATTTTGCGGCCGTTTTAGCGATGGGGCCAGCGAAGCAATCGGGATGGTGGAGGTATTCGAAGCCAGAATCGTATTCTCGCTAACGTGCGATTCAGTTTCGGCGAGTACACTGGCTTTGATTTTCGGGTTCTCAACCACGGCCTCAACCACGATGTTGGTGCGCTCAAAGCCGGCGTAATCCAGCGTTGGCTGAATTCTGGCCAGAATCGTCGCCATTTTCATTCCATCCAGCTTGCCTCGTTCCATTTGTTTATTCAGGAGCTTGGCAGCTTCATTCATCCCCAGCGCAAGCGGCTTCTCATTGATATCTTTCATTCGAATCGGCACGCCTTTGAACGCGGATTGATAGGCAATTCCGCCGCCCATAATACCTGCACCCAGAACGGCCGCTTGCTGCGGCACCGGTGTCTCGCCAATCAACTTCTTCGCTTTACCTTTAACATACTGATCATTGAGGAAAATGCCGACGAGTGCCCGAGCTTCATTGGAACGCGCCAACTGAACGAAGTGCTGCGTTTCGAGTTGCAATGCGTCATCGCGCGTCATGGTCGCGGCGGCTTCGATAGTTTTGACCGCTAACATGGGCGCTGGATAGTGCTTCCCGGCGGTTTGTAGCACCATCGCTTTGGCGGTGGTAAAGCTCATCATGGCTTCAATCTTATTGAGCTTCAGCGCTTCAAGTTTCGGGCGCCGATAAGCCTGCCAGTCCAGTGAGCCGTTAATCGCCTGTTTCAACATCTTGATGGCAGCGGGAACCAGTTTGTCATTGGTCACCACGGCCTGCACCAGTCCCACTTTTAAGGCATCGGCTGCGCTGACGTCTTTACCGGCGGCGATAATTTCCAATGCGCTATCTGTACCCAGCAGGCGCGGCAGCCTGACCGTGCCGCCAAAACCCGGCATGATCCCTAGCTTCGTTTCTGGTAGGCCGATACGCGCATCCGGCGTCGCTAAACGAAAGTCGGTTGCCAGTACACATTCACAACCGCCTCCCAGTGCATAGCTATTAATCGCGGACAGTGTGGGAACGGGTAAGTCCTCAAGGCGGCTAAAAATGCGGTTGGCGAAGACAAGCCATTCATGCAGCTTTTCGGCCGGTGCGGCAAAAAGGGAAAGGAATTCCGTGATATCGGCACCGACAATAAATGCAGGTTTGTCAGAGCGTAGCAGTAAGCCCTTCAGATTCGGCTGTTCCGCCAGAACGTCCAGTGCCTTACCCAGGCTGGCAACCGTGCGGGTATCTAGCTTGTTTACGGAGCCAGGGGCAGAAAATACCAGCTCGGCAATGCCGTCCTCAAGCCAGTTAAGGTAGAGGGATTCACCTTGATAAAGCATGTTTATCTCCGCTGTTTGTGTGAGTGAACTGGTATGACCAGATAATCGAATTGTGGTTTTAATGTTAATTTTTTGCAAACGAGAGATTAATTTTTTGCCGAATCGATCACAAAGCACCGGACGCTGCCCTTGGGGGATGCCTGTGTTAAAATGGAGAGATCATGTCGTGACGTACAAGGATACTCATGGAAAAGCTAGCTTCTTTATATCATCACCATCTGGCGACGCTGCAAGCGCGTGCCCAGACGGTTTTAGCGCGCCATCAGCTTGACGCATTACTGATTCATTCTGGTGAGCTGTTGACCGTTTTTCTGGACGATCACGACTATCCTTTCAAGGTTAACCCACAGTTTAAAGCCTGGGTGCCCGTCACGCAGGTGCCGAATTGCTGGCTATGGGTTGATGGCGTTAATCCACCGAAGCTGTGGTTCTACTCACCGGTGGATTACTGGCATAACGTAGCGCCGGTTCCTGAGAGTTTCTGGACTGAAGAAATTGATATTACCGTGCTGCGGAATGCCGATGATATTGGGCAACTGCTCCCATCGCAGCGTGAGCGCGTTGCCTATATCGGCTACGCACCGCAACGTGCGCAGGATTTAGGGATTCGTGCAGATAATATCAATCCTCAGGGCGTGCTGGATTATCTGCACTACCATCGCGCTTATAAAACCGATTACGAGCTGGCCTGCATGCGTGAAGCGCAGAAGACGGCTGTTATTGGTCATCGGGCGGCGCATGAAGCGTTTCTGTCCGGTATGAGCGAATTTGATATTAATCTGGCGTATCTGATGGCTACTGGTCATCGTGATATCGATGTCCCTTACGGCAATATCATTGCGCTAAATGAACACGCTGCGGTGTTGCACTATACCCAGCTCGATCATCAGGCGCCTTCCGATGTCCGCAGCTTCCTGATCGATGCCGGAGCTGAATATAACGGATATGCCGCCGATCTGACGCGTACCTATTCCGCGCAGAGCGACGGCGCATTTGCCCTGCTGATTAAAGATCTCAATCAGGAAATGCTCGCATTGATTGATACCGTTCAGGCGGGAGTACGCTATACCGATTACCATATTCAGATGCATCAGCGGATTGCGAAGCTGCTGAAATCACATCAGTTGGTGCGAGACATCAGTGAAGAGGCGATGGTGGAGCAGGGACTTACGTCGCCTTTCCTGCCGCACGGTCTTGGCCATCCGCTGGGGTTGCAGGTGCATGACGTCGCCGGGTTTATGCAAGACGATCGCGGCACACATCTGGCGGCACCGTCTCAATATCCTTACCTGCGTTGTACCCGTGTACTTGAACCCGGTATGGTCATGACGATCGAACCGGGCATCTATTTCATCGAGTCCTTACTCGCTCCGTGGCGCGAGGGCGAATTGCGTCAACACTTTGACTGGCAAAAAATCGATGCGCTGAAACCGTTTGGCGGTATCCGTATTGAGGATAATATTGTCATTCATGACGGGCGTGTGGAGAACATGACGCGCGACCTGAATCTGGCCTGATGCAAGCGTATCCAATTCCAGCTGCGCCGGTGAGCTTCAGCGAGGAAATCAAGAAAAGCCGCTTTACGACGATCCTGGCGGCAACGCCAGGAATCGACGCGGCAAAAGCGTTTATCCAGCATGTCAGGGAAGAACACGCCTCGGCGGGCCACCACTGCTGGGCGTTTGTTGCGGGTGCGCCCGATGACTCTCAGCAACTGGGTTTTTCTGACGATGGTGAGCCTTCCGGCACGGCAGGTAAGCCGATGCTGTCGCAACTGATGGGAAGTGGCATCGGTGAAATTACGGCTGTGGTGGTGCGCTACTATGGTGGAATCCCGTTGGGCACCGGTGGGTTGGTGAAGGCCTATGGCGGTGGCGTTCAGCAAGCGCTGAAGCTGATATCGCTGCAAGAAAAAGTGTTGCAAAAAGAGTATGGCTTACAATGTGACTATGCACTGTTGCCTCAGGTGGAATCCCTGATCTTCCAGCTTGGCGGAAAGGTTTTGCATAGTGAGTATGGTGTGGACGTCGTATTGCGGTTCTCTATCCCCGTTAGGGGAACCGAGGAAGCGGCAATGAAATTGCGCGATTTAAGCCGCGGTGCGTTGCATTTATTGCCGATTCCATAATAATCCCAGCGCTTTTTCATGAATCATTAAGGAATTCCTCGCGATGCACTTGCGCGCCATAACTCGTATTGTCGGCCAGTTGGTTATCCTGTTTTCTGGGACGATGGTTATTCCCGGACTGGTGGCGTTAATTTATCGCGATGGCGCAGGCCGGGCGTTTACGCAGACCTTTATTGTCGCGCTGGCGATTGGCATCATGCTGTGGTTACCAAACCGCAAACAGAAGCATGAACTGAAGTCTCGTGAAGGGTTCCTCATCGTTGTTCTCTTCTGGACGGTGCTGGGAAGCGTCGGTGCACTGCCTTTCCTGTTCGCTGAGCATCCTAATCTGGGCGTGACGGATGCTTTCTTCGAGTCGTTCTCTGGGTTAACGACAACGGGTGCAACCACGTTGGTCGGACTGGATTCTCTGCCTAAAGCTATCCTGTTTTATCGACAAATGCTGCAATGGTTTGGTGGGATGGGGATCATCGTACTTGCCGTTGCCATCCTGCCGATCCTTGGTGTTGGTGGGATGCAGCTTTATCGTGCGGAGATGCCGGGGCCGTTGAAGGAAAACAAAATGCGCCCGCGTATTGCCGATACGGCAAAAACACTGTGGCTGATTTATCTCTTACTCACCATCGCTTGCGCTGTCTCGCTTTGGCTGGCTGGGATGCCGGTATTTGATGCGATTGGGCACAGCTTCTCTACGGTGTCTGTCGGCGGGTTCTCCACTCACGATGCCAGCATCGGTTACTTCAACAGCCCAACGATCAATACCATCATCGCGATATTCCTGCTGATTTCCGGCTGTAACTTTGGCTTGCACTTTGCTCTGCTGAGCGGCCGCAGCCTGAAGGTATACTGGCGCGACCCAGAATTCCGCATGTTTATTTTTGTTCAGCTGTCGCTGGTGGCCGTATGTACGATTGTCCTGTGGTTCCACCACGTTTATGACAGCGGTATGCAGACAATCAATCAGGCATTTTTCCAGGTCGTTTCCATGGCGACAACGGCAGGGTTTACGACAGACAGCATCGCATCGTGGCCGCTTTTTTTGCCGGTTTTGCTTCTGTGCTCTGCGTTTATTGGCGGATGTGCGGGCTCAACAGGGGGCGGTCTGAAAGTGATCCGTATCCTGCTGCTTTTCCTGCAAGGATCGCGTGAGCTGAAGCGTCTAGTGCATCCGAATGCCGTTTATACGATTAAGCTCGGTCATCGGGCGTTGCCAGAACGTATTCTTGAAGCCGTGTGGGGATTCTTTTCCGCATATGCGCTGGTTTTTATTGTCAGTATGCTGGCGGTCATTGCGACAGGCGTTGATGATTTCTCCGCATTTGCCGCGGTCGCTGCCACATTGAATAATCTGGGGCCGGGGCTGGGTGTTGTCGCCGAGAACTTTACGTCGATGAATGATACGGCGAAATGGATTCTCATAATGACAATGCTGTTTGGTCGTTTGGAAGTTTTCACGCTTTTAGTGCTATTCACGCCAACCTTCTGGCGCGAATAGTCCCCATAAGGATAAAGAACAATGAAAGCTTTGATCGTGTTTTCGAGTCGGGATGGGCAAACAAGAGCCATTGCCTCCTCTATTGCAAATACGCTGAAAGGAACCCTGGAGTGTGATGTTGTTAACGTACTCAATGCGAATGATATCGATCTTGGCCAATACGATCGGGTGATGATTGGGGCATCGATTCGATATGGGCGCTTTCATCCTGCGGTAAATCAATTTATCCGTAAACACCTGGATTCTCTGCAACAGTTGCCCAGCGCATTCTTCTCCGTGAACCTCACTGCACGTAAGCCAGAAAAGCGCACAATACAAACTAATGCTTATACACGTAAATTCCTGCTGAGCTCTCCGTGGCAGCCAGATTTGTGTTGTGTGTTTGCTGGTGCCCTGCGCTATCCACGTTACCGCTGGTTTGATCGGGTAATGATTCAACTGATTATGCGTATTACGGGGGGCGAAACGGATAGTACGAAAGAGATTGAATATACGGACTGGCAGCAGGTTGCCCGTTTCGCACAGGATTTTGCCCAATTAGCGGCGAAAAATCCCGCATAACGGCGTCTTTTACTGCGCTTTGCTGAAAAAAACCTCACTCGAAAATTATTTTGCATTTAGCGCTTGTCAGGCGGCGAGAAGTCCCTATAATGCGCCTCCACTGACACGGCAACAGCGACTTACGAAGTTGGTGTGACAGAAAAAGATTCAACGAAGGCGGTCAGTAATGACTTGACTTCACAGCGGAAAAACATAATATATGCGGCCCGCGCCACGGAAGATGTGGCACTGCTCTTTAACAATTTAATCAGACAATCTGTGTGGGCACTCACAAGACCGTATCTTAACGATATAAAAAGTCTTGAAGAGTGAACAACAGTAAATTCATTACGAATAAACAGTTTTAATTCTTTGAGCATCGCTGACGAGTTCAGCAAATCAAACAAATCTTAAATTGAAGAGTTTGATCATGGCTCAGATTGAACGCTGGCGGCAGGCCTAACACATGCAAGTCGAGCGGTAGCACAGAAGAGCTTGCTCTTCGGGTGACGAGCGGCGGACGGGTGAGTAATGTCTGGGAAACTGCCTGATGGAGGGGGATAACTACTGGAAACGGTAGCTAATACCGCATAACGTCTTCGGACCAAAGAGGGGGACCTTCGGGCCTCTTGCCATCAGAT
Source organism: Pectobacterium aroidearum (assembly GCF_015689195.1). GTDB lineage: Bacteria > Pseudomonadota > Gammaproteobacteria > Enterobacterales > Enterobacteriaceae > Pectobacterium > Pectobacterium aroidearum. The sequence continues at coordinate 4,693,099 of NZ_CP065044.1, read as the reverse complement.
GTGCCCAGATGGGATTAGCTAGTAGGTGAGGTAATGGCTCACCTAGGCGACGATCCCTAGCTGGTCTGAGAGGATGACCAGCCACACTGGAACTGAGACACGGTCCAGACTCCTACGGGAGGCAGCAGTGGGGAATATTGCACAATGGGCGCAAGCCTGATGCAGCCATGCCGCGTGTGTGAAGAAGGCCTTCGGGTTGTAAAGCACTTTCAGCGGGGAGGAAGGCGGTGAGATTAATACTCTCACCGATTGACGTTACCCGCAGAAGAAGCACCGGCTAACTCCGTGCCAGCAGCCGCGGTAATACGGAGGGTGCAAGCGTTAATCGGAATGACTGGGCGTAAAGCGCACGCAGGCGGTTTGTTAAGTCAGATGTGAAATCCCCGAGCTTAACTTGGGAACTGCATTTGAAACTGGCAAGCTAGAGTCTTGTAGAGGGGGGTAGAATTCCAGGTGTAGCGGTGAAATGCGTAGAGATCTGGAGGAATACCGGTGGCGAAGGCGGCCCCCTGGACAAAGACTGACGCTCAGGTGCGAAAGCGTGGGGAGCAAACAGGATTAGATACCCTGGTAGTCCACGCTGTAAACGATGTCGATTTGGAGGTTGTGCCCTTGAGGCGTGGCTTCCGGAGCTAACGCGTTAAATCGACCGCCTGGGGAGTACGGCCGCAAGGTTAAAACTCAAATGAATTGACGGGGGCCCGCACAAGCGGTGGAGCATGTGGTTTAATTCGATGCAACGCGAAGAACCTTACCTACTCTTGACATCCACAGAATTCGGTAGAGATACCTTAGTGCCTTCGGGAACTGTGAGACAGGTGCTGCATGGCTGTCGTCAGCTCGTGTTGTGAAATGTTGGGTTAAGTCCCGCAACGAGCGCAACCCTTATCCTTTGTTGCCAGCGGTTCGGCCGGGAACTCAAAGGAGACTGCCAGTGATAAACTGGAGGAAGGTGGGGATGACGTCAAGTCATCATGGCCCTTACGAGTAGGGCTACACACGTGCTACAATGGCGTATACAAAGAGAAGCGACCTCGCGAGAGCAAGCGGACCTCATAAAGTACGTCGTAGTCCGGATTGGAGTCTGCAACTCGACTCCATGAAGTCGGAATCGCTAGTAATCGTAGATCAGAATGCTACGGTGAATACGTTCCCGGGCCTTGTACACACCGCCCGTCACACCATGGGAGTGGGTTGCAAAAGAAGTAGGTAGCTTAACCTTCGGGAGGGCGCTTACCACTTTGTGATTCATGACTGGGGTGAAGTCGTAACAAGGTAACCGTAGGGGAACCTGCGGTTGGATCACCTCCTTACCAAGAAGATGTGCGTTAAGTGAAGTGCTCACACAGATTGTCTGATGAAAATAACGAGCAGAAATACCTTAATAGGCTTGTAGCTCAGGTGGTTAGAGCGCACCCCTGATAAGGGTGAGGTCGGTGGTTCAAGTCCACTCAGGCCTACCAACTCTTCCGTGAGTGGTATCTAAGGTATCTGTAAGCAACGATGGGGCTATAGCTCAGCTGGGAGAGCGCCTGCTTTGCACGCAGGAGGTCTGCGGTTCGATCCCGCATAGCTCCACCATTAAAAAGACTTCAGAGCGTATTGGAAACAGTATGCTGCGAAGTATTTTGCTCTTTAACAATCTGGAACAAGCTGAAAATTGAAACATGACAGCTGAACGTGCGTTGATACCTTCGGGTGTCGATGGCGATGCAGTCTGTCAATGAGTCTCTCAAATAATCGCAGCGCGACAGTGACTTTGATTTATCAAAGACACCTTCGGGTTGTGAGGTTAAGCGACTAAGCGTACACGGTGGATGCCTAGGCAGTCAGAGGCGATGAAGGGCGTGCTAATCTGCGATAAGCGTCGGTAAGCTGATATGAAGCGTTATACCCGACGATACCCGAATGGGGAAACCCAGTGTGTTTCGACACACTATCATTATGTGAATCCATAGCGTAATGAGGCGAACCGGGGGAACTGAAACATCTCAGTACCCCGAGGAAAAGAAATCAACCGAGATTCCCCCAGTAGCGGCGAGCGAACGGGGAAGAGCCCAGAACCTGAATCAGTTTGTGTGTTAGTGGAAGCGTCTGGAAAGTCGCACAGTAAAGGGTGATAGTCCCGTACACAAAAATGCACAGGCTGTGAGTTCGATGAGTAGGGCGGGACACGTGACATCCTGTCTGAATATGGGGGGACCATCCTCCAAGGCTAAATACTCCTGACTGACCGATAGTGAACCAGTACCGTGAGGGAAAGGCGAAAAGAACCCCGGCGAGGGGAGTGAAATAGAACCTGAAACCGTGTACGTACAAGCAGTGGGAGCATCCTTCGGGGTGTGACTGCGTACCTTTTGTATAATGGGTCAGCGACTTATATTCTGTAGCAAGGTTAACCGAATAGGGGAGCCGCAGGGAAACCGAGTCTTAACTGGGCGTTAAGTTGCAGGGTATAGACCCGAAACCCGGTGATCTAGCCATGGGCAGGTTGAAGGTTGGGTAACACTAACTGGAGGACCGAACCGACTAATGTTGAAAAATTAGCGGATGACTTGTGGCTGGGGGTGAAAGGCCAATCAAACCGGGAGATAGCTGGTTCTCCCCGAAAGCTATTTAGGTAGCGCCTCGTGAATTCATCTTCGGGGGTAGAGCACTGTTTCGGCTAGGGGGTCATCCCGACTTACCAACCCGATGCAAACTACGAATACCGAAGAATGTTATCACGGGAGACACACGGCGGGTGCTAACGTTCGTCGTGAAGAGGGAAACAACCCAGACCGCCAGCTAAGGTCCCAAAGTCATGGTTAAGTGGGAAACGATGTGGGAAGGCATAGACAGCCAGGATGTTGGCTTAGAAGCAGCCATCATTTAAAGAAAGCGTAATAGCTCACTGGTCGAGTCGGCCTGCGCGGAAGATGTAACGGGGCTAAACCATGCACCGAAGCTGCGGCAGCGACACTTAGTGTTGTTGGGTAGGGGAGCGTTCTGTAAGCCTGCGAAGGTGGCCTGTGAGGGTTGCTGGAGGTATCAGAAGTGCGAATGCTGACATAAGTAACGATAATGCGGGTGAAAAACCCGCACGCCGGAAGACCAAGGGTTCCTGTCCAACGTTAATCGGGGCAGGGTGAGTCGACCCCTAAGGCGAGGCTGAAAAGCGTAGTCGATGGGAAACAGGTTAATATTCCTGTACTGGGTGTTACTGCGAAGGGGGGACGGAGAAAGCTAGGTTATCCGGGCGACGGTTGTCCCGGTTTAAGCGTGAAGGTGGGTGACTTTGGTAAATCCGGGTCATCGTTAACACTGAGGCGTGATGACGAGTCACTACGGTGATGAAGTAACTGATGCTACGCTTCCAGGAAAAGCCTCTAAGCTCCAGGTAACACCGAATCGTACCCCAAACCGACACAGGTGGTCAGGTAGAGAATACTCAGGCGCTTGAGAGAACTCGGGTGAAGGAACTAGGCAAAATGGTGCCGTAACTTCGGGAGAAGGCACGCTGATGGTAAGTGAAGTGACTTGCTCATGGAGCTGAAATCAGTCGAAGATACCAGCTGGCTGCAACTGTTTAATAAAAACACAGCACTGTGCAAACACGAAAGTGGACGTATACGGTGTGACGCCTGCCCGGTGCCGGAAGGTTAATTGATGGGGTCAGCCGCAAGGCGAAGCTCTTGATCGAAGCCCCGGTAAACGGCGGCCGTAACTATAACGGTCCTAAGGTAGCGAAATTCCTTGTCGGGTAAGTTCCGACCTGCACGAATGGCGTAATGATGGCCAGGCTGTCTCCACCCGAGACTCAGTGAAATTGAACTCGCTGTGAAGATGCAGTGTACCCGCGGCAAGACGGAAAGACCCCGTGAACCTTTACTATAGCTTGACACTGAACCTTGAGCCTTGATGTGTAGGATAGGTGGGAGGCTTTGAAGTGTGGACGCCAGTCTGCATGGAGCCAACCTTGAAATACCACCCTTTAATGTTTGATGTTCTAACGTAGACCCGTAATCCGGGTTGCGGACAGTGTCTGGTGGGTAGTTTGACTGGGGCGGTCTCCTCCCAAAGCGTAACGGAGGAGCACGAAGGTTAGCTAATCCTGGTCGGACATCAGGAGGTTAGTGCAAAGGCATAAGCTAGCTTGACTGCGAGAGTGACAGCTCGAGCAGGTGCGAAAGCAGGTCTTAGTGATCCGGTGGTTCTGAATGGAAGGGCCATCGCTCAACGGATAAAAGGTACTCCGGGGATAACAGGCTGATACCGCCCAAGAGTTCATATCGACGGCGGTGTTTGGCACCTCGATGTCGGCTCATCACATCCTGGGGCTGAAGTAGGTCCCAAGGGTATGGCTGTTCGCCATTTAAAGTGGTACGCGAGCTGGGTTTAGAACGTCGTGAGACAGTTCGGTCCCTATCTGCCGTGGGCGTTGGAAGATTGAGAGGGGTTGCTCCTAGTACGAGAGGACCGGAGTGAACGCACCACTGGTGTACGGGTTGTGATGCCAATTGCATTGCCCGGTAGCTAAGTGCGGAAGAGATAACCGCTGAAAGCATCTAAGCGGGAAACTTGCCTCGAGATGAGTCTTCCCTGGACACTAGATGTCCCTGAAGGGCCGTTGAAGACGACGACGTAGATAGGCTGGGTGTGTAAGCGTAGCGATACGTTGAGCTAACCAGTACTAATGACCCGAGAGGCTTAACCTTACAACACCGAAGGTGTTTTGTGAGACGACTCATAGAGAACGATGTTCAGCTTGTTCAGAGATTGGTTCTGATGGTTGTACAGATGGGAAGCGAAAGCGACCGGAGTATAACGGTTGGAATGAAACAGAATTTGCCTGGCGGCGATAGCGCGGTGGTCCCACCTGACCCCATGCCGAACTCAGAAGTGAAACGCCGTAGCGCCGATGGTAGTGTGGGGCTTCCCCATGTGAGAGTAGGGAACTGCCAGGCATCAAACAAGTGGAAAGCCCAGTCGAAAGACTGGGCTTTTTGCTGTGCGCGTTGGGAGAGTACTTATTTACGCATATCCCGTGGTGAAAGACCGCCGATATCTTGCGTAGATCAGGTAGACTATGTGATATCTGAATTCGTAGGTATTTCTATCATGGCGTCGAGCATTATTTCATTAAAGTCTTATAACTCTTTCTCATTACCTGTTTCCGCATCTTGTATTAAGGTTGCGGATACTCAGGAGAAATTGATTGACGGATGGCGCGTCGCCAGCGCATCACAAGAGCCGATTTTATTGCTAGGGGAAGGGAGTAATGTCCTTTTTCTTGAGGATTTTTTAGGCACTATTCTGTTAAATCGGCTCAAGGGTATAGATATTCGAGAAGAAAGTGACGGCTGGTATATTCATGTCGGTGCTGGCGAGAACTGGCATCAATTAGTTGAATATACGCTCAAGTGTGGTATTGCAGGGTTAGAGAATCTGGCATTAATCCCTGGATGCGTGGGCTCTGCACCGATACAGAATATTGGTGCGTACGGTATCGAATTACAGCATGTTTGTGATTATGTTGACGTGTTGGATCTGACTGAAGGTAACGTCATGCGTTTTACCTCCGAGGAATGTCAGTTCGATTACCGTGAAAGCATATTTAAGCATCAATACCGCTCTGGGTTTGCGATTATCGCAGTAGGGCTCTTTTTAAAGAAAGAGTGGAGCCCGATACTTAACTACGGTGATTTGGTCAAGCTGGACCCTACAACTGTTACGCCACAGCAGATATTTGATTCCGTATGCCATATGCGTCGCAGCAAACTTCCGGATCCTGCCGTAACAGGTAATGCCGGTAGCTTCTTCAAAAACCCAATAATTACACCGCAGCATGCTGAACGTGTTTTACGAGAGTATCCGAATGCCCCTCAGTATTTACAAACCGATGGCAACGTTAAATTGGCCGCTGGATGGTTGATCGATCAGTGCGAGCTTAAAGGGTTTCAGCTTGGTGGTGCGGCTGTACATGAGAAACAGGCATTAGTTCTAATTAATAAAAATAATGCAAAAAGCTCCGATGTTGTCGAATTAGCACGTTATGTCCGCAGTCAGGTTGCTGCAAAATTCTCCATAGAGCTGGAGCCTGAAGTTCGCTTTATTGCTGCGCATGGTGAGGTCAATGCCATCGAGGTATTATCATGAAAGATATTACGGTTCCTCTTAAACTAATTAAAATCCTCTCTGATGGCGAATTTTATTCCGGTGAATTACTGGGTGAAATGATGGGGATGAGTCGAGCGGCGATTAACAAACATATCCAAACGATACGTGATTGGGGAATAGATGTTTTTACTGTAACGGGTAAGGGCTATTCATTACCAGCACCTATGCAGTTATTGGACGAAGACGTTATTCTTAGGCACCTACCGGAAGGTGGAGTGACAGTCTTACCTGTCGTTGATTCTACTAATCAGTATATTTTAGAACGATTGGACACCTTATCCTCTGGTGATGCATGCCTTGCTGAATATCAGCAATCTGGGCGTGGTCGTCGGGGCAGACAATGGTTCTCGCCTTTTGGTGCAAATTTATATTTGTCCTTATACTGGCGCCTAGAACAGGGGCCTGCTGCTGCTGTTGGGGTTAGTTTGGTTATCGGCATCGTAATGGCAGAAGTGCTACATAAGCTTGGTGCTGATGGTGTTCGAGTCAAATGGCCCAATGATTTATATCTGAAGGATAGAAAATTAGCAGGAATTCTTGTTGAACTTACCGGAAAAACGGGAGATGCCGCTAATCTGGTCATTGGTGCTGGCATTAATTTACAGATGAGAGAGCCTGCTCCAGGTACGATTAGTCAAGGCTGGATAAATTTACAAGAAGCAGGTATAGATATTAATCGCAATACACTCGCTTCGACTCTTATTTCTGAATTAAGAGGGGCTCTGGCTATCTTTGAACTACAAGGCCTTGAGCCATTTATTCCCAGATGGGAAAAATTGGATAACTATTTTAATCGCCCGGTTCGTTTGATTATCGGTAATCGTGAAATATATGGAATCGACCGAGGAATAGATCGTCAAGGGGCACTGCTCTTAGAAAACGATGGGTTGGTCACGCCATATATTGGTGGGGAGATTTCTCTGCGTGGTGCGTGAAAAAAGGGGGGTACCCCCCCTTTTATATATTTATTCGCTTTTCACTTTCTCAATCGCACACATTCAACGGCATGATTAGCGCTTTTAGTCATAATCAGACTGGCTCTCTCCCGTGTGGGTAGAATATTTTCTTTTAGATTAAGTCCGTTTATTTCCTTCCATAGTTGAGAAGCAATACCGACAGCTTCTTCTTCTGTCAATTTTGCATAGTTATGGAAATACGAATTTGGATTTGAGAATGCACCCTGCCTGAATTTCAAAAAACGATTTATATACCATGTTTGTAGTAGTGTTTCTGGTGCATCGACATAGATAGAGAAATCAACAAAGTCAGAGACGAAAACTCTATGTGGATCATGTGGATAGTCCATTCCACTCTGTAGAACATTCAAGCCTTCTAATATTAAAATATCAGGTTGTTCCAACACTTTATTGTTATTAGGAACGATATCGTATGTTAGATGAGAATATGTTGGAGCGGTGACTTTGTGTGTTCCTGATTTTATATCAGAAACGAATTTTACTAGGCTATGCATATCATATGATTGCGGAAAGCCTTTTTTCTTCATCAAATCACGTTCTTTTAACACCTTATTTGGATGAAGAAACCCATCGGTTGTAATGAGCTCTACACTGCGATGTTCCGGCCAACGGCTTAATAATGCCTGCAGCACACGGGCTGTGGTACTTTTTCCGACGGCGACACTACCCGCAATACCGATTATGTAAGGTATTTTTTGGCCATCAGTTCCTAAGAACTGCTCGAGTACCGCCTGACGGCGTAAATTAGAGCTGATATAGAAATTAAGCAGGCGAGATAGCGGCAGATAAATTTCTGCGACCTCGTCTAATGAAAGGTCTTCGTTAATCCCTTTGAGCTTAACGATTTCTTCCTCTGTCAGCGTTAACGGGACGGAATCGCGCAAGGCGGCCCATTGGCTGCGGTTAAATTGTAGATATGGCGTGGCCAAGGATTGCTCTCTATTGCTCATAAGTCGTGTTCTGCCTGCTTCACAGGTAAGAAAAGGGACTCTCAGCCAGCGAAGAAAACGGGCTATTAGTCTAGCCAACGCTATGATCGCGACACCTTTTCTTATGTAATAAATTTTTGATAATGGGCAGGTTAACACTTTGCGGATAGAAAGAAGAAGAGAAAATCGGTTCTGTACCCGATGCTTCTATGTTGATGCATCGGGTACATGCTAGCTGGCGATTGCTTTACCTAATCCATTCACGGCAAAGAGGCGCTTATAATAGATAGCGGTTGGATGGTAATAGCCATCGGGCGTGCATGCGTAATCAGGCAATTCTCCCAGATGGCGATAGCCTAATGCGCGGTAGAACGCTTCTGCTGGGGAGCCTGCTTGAGTATCTAAGTAGAGTAACCCCCTCTGTTGGAAAAGCGCGTGCTTTTCCAGTAAATGAATGAGCTGTCGGCCTATCCCGGTTCTCCTTGCTCGGCTATGAACTAATAGCTTTTGAATTTCAGCTCTGTTTCTTCCGTTTGGTTTTTGACATAACTCCAACTGTACGCTTCCGACGATACCTTCCTCGTCGCGTGCGACCCAAAGTATGCGTTCACCGCTGGCGACAGATATCTGTAAGCTATGAAAATATTCAATAGCTTCTTTGTGGTGCAGGGGCGATTGATATCCAACAGAGGCACCTTTCTCTACGGCATCTATCAATAGATTGGCCAGCTCTTCACGATAGACAGGTAAGGTTGCCGCATTGAGTTGAACTGTTTTCATCGTATTTTTCCTGTTCGTCAGACATTTCATTCTAATAAGCAAAATGCATTCCAAGTCTATTTTCTTAGAAAAGTGAGCAAAATAGCATCTGTCAGTGCGGAGTCTGCTCCCCCAGAGGGCAAAAACTTCATTATTGGTGCAAGAGACATATGAGGGAAAGTTGATGGCGAATCCCCCGTTTTATTAGATGGAACTGGTGGTTCTTTGCGCTAATTCTGACTGCCACTCTAGATTTATGGCTGAATTTGGATAAAATCTAAGCGATAGCGCATTTTACGCAATTTTTTTGTTGCATCGAGCGTTCTGTCTACCTAGAATGCGCAGCACTTGAAGCCGGCTTAGCTCAGTAGGTAGAGCAACTGACTTGTAATCAGTAGGTCACCAGTTCGATTCCGGTAGCCGGCACCATCAAGTACAAAAAATCAGGTGGGGTTCCCGAGCGGCCAAAGGGAGCAGACTGTAAATCTGCCGTCACAGACTTCGAAGGTTCGAATCCTTCCCCCACCACCAAATTCAATCTTGGAAACAAGATAATCGATACGGTAGTAAGAGTAAGCCGGATCGAAGAATGCGGGGCCTGTAAGTATCATTCCCCAATTTCAAAATCTACAGAAAAATTAGGTAGCCGAGTTCCAGGATGCGGGCATCGTATAATGGCTATTACCTCAGCCTTCCAAGCTGATGATGTGGGTTCGATTCCCACTGCCCGCTCCAAGATGTGCTGATATAGCTCAGTTGGTAGAGCGCACCCTTGGTAAGGGTGAGGTCGGCAGTTCGAATCTGCCTATCAGCACCACTTCCTTTTCCTCCTCCTGATTTTCTTTCTGTGAATAAATTCAGCAAGCTATCGCTTGGTTGATGTGGTGATACCACCGATTTATCCGTGTCTTAGAGGGACAATCGATGTCTAAAGAAAAATTTGAACGTACAAAACCGCACGTTAACGTCGGTACTATCGGCCACGTTGACCATGGTAAAACAACGCTGACCGCTGCAATCACTACCGTTCTGGCTAAAACCTACGGTGGTAACGCACGTGCATTCGACCAGATCGATAACGCACCAGAAGAAAAAGCACGTGGTATCACCATCAACACGTCTCACGTTGAATACGATACCCCGTCTCGCCACTACGCGCACGTTGACTGCCCAGGACACGCCGACTATGTGAAAAACATGATCACCGGTGCTGCTCAGATGGACGGCGCTATCCTGGTTGTTGCTGCGACTGACGGCCCAATGCCTCAGACGCGTGAGCACATCCTGCTGGGTCGTCAGGTTGGCGTTCCTTTCATCATCGTGTTCCTGAACAAGTGTGACATGGTTGATGACGAAGAGCTGCTGGAACTGGTTGAGATGGAAGTGCGTGAGCTGCTGTCTCAGTACGACTTCCCAGGCGACGACACCCCAGTGGTTCGTGGTTCTGCTCTGAAAGCGCTGGAAGGCGAAGCTGAGTGGGAAGCAAAAATCATCGAACTGGCAGAGCACCTGGATTCTTATATCCCAGAGCCAGAGCGTGCAATTGACAAGCCGTTCCTGCTGCCAATCGAAGACGTATTCTCCATCTCCGGTCGTGGTACCGTTGTTACCGGTCGTGTAGAGCGCGGTATCGTTAAAGTTGGTGAAGAAGTTGAAATCGTTGGTATCAAAGATACTGCGAAATCTACCTGTACTGGCGTAGAAATGTTCCGCAAACTGCTGGACGAAGGCCGTGCGGGTGAGAACGTTGGTGTTCTGCTGCGTGGTATCAAGCGTGAAGAAATCGAGCGTGGTCAGGTACTGGCTAAGCCGGGTTCAATCAAGCCACACACCAAGTTCGAATCAGAAGTGTATATCCTGAGCAAGGATGAAGGCGGCCGTCATACTCCGTTCTTCAAAGGCTACCGTCCTCAGTTCTACTTCCGTACGACTGACGTAACGGGCACCATCGAACTGCCAGAAGGCGTAGAGATGGTAATGCCGGGCGACAACATCAAAATGGTTGTTACCCTGATCCACCCAATCGCGATGGATGACGGTTTGCGTTTCGCAATCCGTGAAGGCGGCCGTACAGTAGGCGCGGGCGTTGTTGCTAAAGTTATCGCTTAATCGCTGATAACGTTTGACGCGACACGCGATAAAAGGGCATCATTTGATGCCCTTTTTCTACGCTGTCATGGTAGAACCTATCTCATCAGCGATTGTGAGATATAATCATTGGTGAGATAGGCTCTGTAGATACGGCGTAAATACCGAATTATTCGTTTTACAGAACATCTTTCGGTTTGGTTGCCCCGTGGTTACGGGGCAAAGTTATTTGTCTGAATCATTGTGACAGGTTGGTTTATGAGTGCGAATACCGAAGCTCAGGATAGTGGGCGTGGCCTGGAAGTGATTAAGTGGCTGGTAGTAGGTGCCTTGCTGGTTGTTGCGATTGTTGGCAATTATTATTACCGCGAATTTAGTCTTCCCCTGCGTGCATTGGCCGTTGTTATCCTGATCGCCGCAGCCGGTGGTGTGGCACTGCTGACCACGAAAGGCAAAGCAACCGTAGCGTTTGCTCGCGAAGCGCGCACTGAAGTGCGCAAAGTAATTTGGCCGACTCGTCAGGAAACGTTACACACCACGTTAATCGTTGCCGCGGTGACTGCCGTGATGTCACTGATTTTGTGGGGACTGGATGGTATTCTGGTCCGTTTGGTATCGTTTATCACTGGCCTGAGGTTCTAAGATGTCTGAAGCTCCAAAAAAACGTTGGTACGTCGTTCAGGCGTTCTCTGGTTTTGAAGGTCGCGTAGCACAATCACTGCGTGAACATATCAAACTCCATAATATGGAAGAACTGTTTGGCGAAGTCATGGTTCCTACTGAAGAAGTAGTCGAAATTCGTGGCGGCCAGCGTCGCAAGAGCGAGCGCAAGTTTTTCCCTGGTTATGTCTTGGTACAGATGGTGATGGAAGATGCTAGCTGGCATCTTGTACGCAGTGTACCTCGCGTTATGGGGTTCATTGGCGGTACTTCTGACCGTCCTGCGCCAATCAGTGACAAAGAAGTGGATGCGATTATGAATCGTCTCCAGCAGGTTGGTGACAAACCTCGTCCTAAAACGCTGTTTGAACCAGGTGAAATGGTTCGTGTTAACGACGGTCCATTTGCTGACTTTAACGGTGTTGTTGAAGAAGTTGATTATGAGAAGAGTCGCCTGAAGGTGTCTGTCTCTATCTTTGGCCGTGCAACGCCAGTTGAACTGGACTTTGCTCAGGTCGAAAAAGGCTAATTGTCCGACAGGATCTGCTGGAAATAGCTACTTGCCTATGGCGCGAAATTAACCTATAATTTCGCGCCTTTTGTTTTTCAGGTGTCTTAATGGCGGCTGAAACGTAATACAAACCACGGGGAGCCTTTCGCTAGGCGCTATTACCCAATTGAGGAAAGTTAAATGGCCAAGAAAGTACAAGCCTATGTCAAGCTGCAAGTTGCAGCTGGTATGGCTAACCCAAGCCCACCGGTAGGTCCGGCTCTGGGTCAGCAGGGTGTAAACATCATGGAATTCTGTAAGGCGTTCAATGCTAAAACTGAAAGCGTTGAAAAAGGTCTGCCGATTCCTGTTGTTATTACCGTTTATTCTGACCGTTCTTTCACCTTCGTTACCAAAACGCCTCCAGCCGCAGTTCTGCTGAAGAAAGCGGCTGGTATTAAGTCTGGTTCCGGTAAGCCGAACAAAGACAAAGTCGGTAAAGTAACGAGCGCTCAGGTTCGTGAAATCGCAGAAACTAAAGCTGCGGACATGACTGGTTCTGACGTAGACGCCATGGCGCGTTCTATCGCAGGTACCGCTCGTTCCATGGGCCTGGTAGTGGAGGATTAATAAATGGCTAAGCTGACCAAGCGCATGCGCGTGATCCGTGACAAAGTTGATGTAACTAAACAGTATGACATCAACGAAGCTGTTGCTCTGCTCAAAGAGCTGGCCACTGCTAAATTCGTAGAAAGTGTAGACGTAGCTGTTAACCTCGGCATCGATGCACGTAAATCTGACCAAAACGTTCGCGGTGCAACCGTTCTGCCTCACGGCACCGGTCGTTCTGTTCGCGTAGCTGTCTTCACCCAAGGTGCAAACGCTGAAGCTGCTAAAGCTGCTGGCGCTGAATTCGTGGGCATGGAAGATCTGGCTGAACAGATCAAGAAAGGCGAAATGGGCTTTGACGTCGTTATCGCATCTCCAGATGCAATGCGCGTTGTTGGTCAATTGGGTCAGGTTCTGGGTCCACGTGGCCTGATGCCAAACCCGAAAGTGGGTACTGTAACACCTAACGTTGCTGAAGCTGTTAACAATGCTAAAGCAGGTCAGGTTCGTTACCGTAACGACAAGAACGGTATCATCCATACCACTATCGGTAAGGTTGATTTCGACTCTAACAAATTGAAAGAAAACCTGGAAGCCCTGCTGGTTGCGCTGAAAAAAGCAAAACCATCTCAGGCGAAAGGCGTGTACATCAAGAAAGTTAGCCTGTCTACCACTATGGGCGCTGGCGTTGCCGTCGACCAGAGCGGTCTGAACGCTGCTGCTAACTAATAGCTTTTGTTCCGCTTTACTCGGGTGTGAGATTTACCTATAATTTTACGCCCGTTGTTCCTGAAGTGGGATAACGCAAGAATTTTCGGTTGGAGCCTGGCCTATCCAGGCCTCCGTCCAAGACCGCAGGTGTTTCGAAAGAAACTTAATCTTCCTGCGTAGACGGTGACAGAGCCTAAATAACGTTTTTCTTTTTTATAAAGAATAATTTTTTACTGGATTCTGCTCACCGTGTTTCAACGCTTATCTCTAATTTTGGCGATAAGTGAAGTGAGTTCCGGAGATTTTCTCCGGCTAAATCCAGGAGCAAAAGCTAATGGCATTAAATCTTCAAGACAAACAAGCGATTGTTGCTGAAGTCAGCGAAGTAGCCAAAGGTGCGCTATCTGCGGTTGTTGCGGATTCCCGTGGCGTTACCGTTGATAAAATGACCGAACTGCGTAAAGCAGGTCGTGAAGCTGGCGTTTACATGCGTGTTGTTCGTAACACCCTGCTGCGCCGCGTCGTTGAAGGTACTCAATTTGAATGCCTGAAAGACACGTTTGTTGGTCCGACCCTGATTGCATATTCTATGGAACACCCGGGCGCTGCTGCTCGTCTGTTCAAAGAATTCGCGAAAGCGAATGCAAAATTTGAGGTCAAAGCTGCAGCCTTTGAAGGTGAGCTGATCCCGGCGGCTCAAATTGACCGTCTGGCAACGCTGCCGACTTACGAAGAAGCACTGGCACGTCTGATGTCGACCATGAAAGAAGCCGCTGCAGGCAAACTGGTCCGCACTCTGGCTGCTGTTCGCGATGCAAAAGAAGCTGCGTAATAGCGCTTTCTTTTCTAACGCACTTGCTAACGTATAAACTATTTCTGATTCTTAGGAACAATTGTTATGTCTATCACTAAAGATCAAATTCTGGAAGCAGTAGCAGCTATGTCTGTAATGGATGTTGTTGAGCTGGTTTCTGCTATGGAAGAAAAATTCGGTGTTTCTGCTGCTGCTGCTGTAGCTGTTGCTGCTGGCCCAGCTGAAGTTGCTGAAGAAAAAACTGAGTTCGACGTTGTGCTGAAAGGCATCGGCGCTAACAAAGTTGCTGTAATCAAAGCTGTTCGTGGTGCAACTGGTCTGGGCCTGAAAGAAGCCAAAGATCTGGTTGAATCTGCACCAGCAGTTCTGAAAGAAGGCGTGAGCAAAGATGACGCTGAAGCACTGAAAAAATCACTGGAAGAAGCTGGCGCAGAAGTTGAAGTTAAATAAGCCAATCTTTCAGGTTGCAGCCTGATTTATTAGGCTGATGGCTGGTGACTTTTTAGTCACCAGCCTTTTTGCGCTGTAGGGTATCAATGGGATTTCACACTGTTTAGCCATTGATTTCTCCCAATATTTTTTTCTATTGACGACTTAATATACTGCTTTCCTGCATTGGCTCCTTGCCTAAGCAAGAGCAGCGAAATGGTTTAAGAGTAATAGAAAGACGTATTACGGAAAGTTGTCTATTTTCCGACCAACGTAAATAGTGTTGCATGAACTGTCCTTGTTAGGGCAGACAGAGTGGTTCGACTTGTCAGCTAGCTGAGGAACCCTATGGTTTACTCCTATACCGAGAAAAAACGCATTCGTAAGGATTTTGGTAAACGTCCACAGGTTTTGGACATACCTTATCTCCTTTCTATCCAACTTGACTCGTTCCAGAAGTTTATCGAGCAAGACCCGGAAGGTCAGTACGGTTTGGAAGCTGCATTCCGTTCTGTTTTCCCCATAAAAAGCTATAGCGGTAATTCAGAGCTGCAATACGTTAGCTATCGCTTGGGCGAGCCAGTATTTGACGTTAAAGAATGTCAGATCCGTGGTGTGACGTTCTCTGCGCCGCTGCGCGTTAAACTGCGCCTGGTGATCTACGAGCGCGAAGCGCCTGAAGGCACCGTTAAAGACATCAAAGAACAAGAAGTTTACATGGGCGAAATTCCGCTCATGACCGACAACGGTACCTTCGTGATCAACGGTACTGAGCGCGTAATCGTGTCTCAGTTGCACCGTAGTCCTGGTGTGTTCTTCGATAGCGACAAAGGTAAAACCCACTCTTCAGGTAAGGTGCTGTATAACGCACGTATTATTCCTTACCGTGGTTCCTGGTTGGATTTCGAGTTTGATCCGAAGGATAACCTGTTTGTTCGTATCGACCGTCGCCGCAAACTGCCTGCGACCATTATCCTGCGTGCGCTGGGTTACTCCACCGAGCAGATTCTCGATCTTTTCTTCGATAAAATTGTCTATGAAATCAATGGCAATAAATTGCAGATGGATCTGGTTCCTGAGCGCTTGCGTGGTGAAACCGCCTCGTTTGATATCGAAGCGAACGGTAAAGTTTATATCGAAAAAGGCCGCCGTATCACTGCACGCCATATCCGTCAGTTAGAGAAAGACGGTATTGAACGCATTGAAGTGCCTGTTGAATATATCGCTGGCAAAGTTCTGTCCAAAGACTATATCGACGAGAGCACCGGTGAACTGATCGGCGCAGCTAACATGGAGCTGTCGCTGGATCTGCTGGCTAAACTGAGCCAGTCTGGCCACAAACGTATTGAGACTCTGTTCACCAACGATCTTGATCATGGTGCATACATGTCTGAAACCGTGCGTGTCGATCCATCAAACGATCGCCTGAGCGCGCTGGTTGAAATCTATCGCATGATGCGTCCTGGTGAGCCGCCAACGCGTGAAGCAGCAGAAACGCTGTTCGAGAACCTGTTCTTCTCTGAAGACCGCTACGATCTGTCTGCGGTTGGTCGTATGAAGTTCAACCGTTCTCTGTTACGTGATGAGATCGAAGGTTCTGGTATCCTGAGCAAAGATGACATCATCGAAGTGATGAAGAAGCTCATTGATATCCGTAACGGTAAAGGCGAAGTGGACGATATCGACCACCTTGGCAACCGTCGTATCCGTTCCGTCGGCGAAATGGCAGAAAACCAATTCCGCGTTGGTCTGGTGCGTGTAGAACGTGCTGTAAAAGAGCGTCTGTCTCTGGGCGATCTCGATACGCTGATGCCACAGGACATGATCAACGCCAAGCCGATTTCGGCTGCCGTGAAAGAGTTCTTCGGTTCGAGCCAGCTGTCACAGTTTATGGACCAGAACAACCCGCTGTCCGAGATTACGCACAAACGTCGTATCTCTGCATTGGGCCCAGGTGGTCTGACGCGTGAACGCGCCGGCTTTGAAGTCCGTGACGTACACCCAACTCACTACGGCCGTGTTTGTCCTATCGAAACGCCGGAAGGTCCGAACATCGGTCTGATCAACTCCCTGTCCGTTTATGCGCAAACGAACGAGTATGGTTTCCTTGAAACCCCATATCGTCGTGTGCGTGACAACGTGGTGACGGATGAGATCCATTATCTGTCTGCGATTGAAGAAGGTAACTTCGTTATCGCACAGGCGAACACCAATTTGGACGAAGAAGGCCGCTTCATCGACGAACTGGTTACCTGCCGTAACAAAGGCGAGTCCAGCTTGTTCAGCCGCGATCAGGTTGAATACATGGACGTTTCCACACAGCAGGTGGTTTCCGTCGGTGCATCCCTGATTCCGTTCCTGGAACACGATGACGCCAACCGTGCCCTGATGGGTGCGAACATGCAACGTCAGGCCGTTCCGACCCTGCGCGCTGATAAGCCGCTGGTTGGTACCGGTATGGAACGTGCTGTTGCGGTTGACTCCGGTGTAACTGCCGTAGCCAAACGTGGTGGTACAGTACAGTACGTGGATGCATCCCGTATTGTAATTCGCGTTAATGACGATGAAATGTATCCGGGCGAAGCCGGGATCGACATCTATAACCTGACCAAATATACCCGTTCTAACCAGAACACCTGCATCAGCCAGATGCCGTGTGTTTCTCTGGGTGAGCCGGTAGAACGTGGTGACGTTCTGGCAGATGGCCCGTCCACCGATCTGGGTGAACTGGCGCTGGGCCAG
Organism: Pectobacterium aroidearum; assembly: GCF_015689195.1. Lineage (GTDB taxonomy): Bacteria > Pseudomonadota > Gammaproteobacteria > Enterobacterales > Enterobacteriaceae > Pectobacterium > Pectobacterium aroidearum. Next base: position 4,675,732 of record NZ_CP065044.1, on the reverse strand, counting down.
AACATGCGCGTGGCATTCATGCCATGGAATGGTTACAACTTCGAAGACTCCATCCTCGTTTCCGAGCGTGTGGTTCAGGAAGATCGCTTTACGACCATCCATATTCAGGAACTTGCCTGTGTGTCTCGTGACACCAAGTTAGGGCCTGAAGAAATTACTGCGGACATCCCGAACGTGGGTGAAGCAGCACTTTCCAAACTGGATGAGTCCGGCATTGTTTACATCGGTGCGGAAGTGACCGGTGGAGACATTCTGGTTGGTAAAGTTACGCCGAAAGGTGAAACCCAGCTGACGCCAGAAGAAAAGCTGCTGCGTGCGATCTTCGGTGAGAAAGCGTCTGACGTTAAAGACTCTTCTCTGCGTGTACCAAACGGTGTTTCCGGTACGATTATCGACGTACAGGTCTTTACCCGCGATGGCGTGGAAAAAGACAAGCGTGCGTTGGAAATCGAAGAAATGCAGCTGAAGCAGGCGAAGAAAGACCTGACTGAAGAATTGCAGATTCTGGAAGCGGGCCTGTTTGCACGTATCCACGCTGTGCTGGTTTCCGGCGGCGTAGAAGCCGACAAACTGGACAAACTGCCGCGTGAGCGCTGGTTGGAACTGGGTCTGACTGATGAAGATAAACAGAATCAGTTGGAACAGTTGGCAGAACAGTATGATGAGCTGAAGCATGAGTTTGAGAAAAAACTCGAAGCTAAGCGCCGTAAAATCACTCAGGGCGATGATCTGGCACCGGGCGTGCTGAAAATCGTTAAGGTTTATCTGGCTGTTAAACGTCAGATCCAACCGGGTGACAAAATGGCAGGTCGTCACGGGAACAAAGGTGTTATCTCCAAGATCAACCCGATCGAAGATATGCCTTACGATGAGAACGGTACGCCGGTCGATATCGTACTGAACCCGCTGGGCGTACCTTCACGTATGAACATTGGTCAGATTCTGGAAACCCATCTGGGTATGGCTGCGAAAGGTATCGGCGAGAAAATCAACGCCATGCTCAAGCAGCACGAAGAAGTGACTAAACTGCGTGAGTTCATCCAGAGAGCCTACGATCTGGGCGACGATGTGCGTCAGAAAGTCGACCTGAGCACTTTCTCAGACGAAGAAGTTATGCGTCTGGCTGAAAACCTGAAGAAAGGTATGCCAATTGCAACGCCGGTATTCGACGGTGCAAAAGAGAAAGAAATCAAGGAACTGTTGCAGATGGGCGGTATCCCTACCTCCGGTCAGATTACCCTGTACGATGGACGTACCGGTGAGAAATTTGAGCGTCAGGTTACAGTGGGCTACATGTACATGCTGAAACTGAACCACTTGGTTGACGATAAGATGCATGCTCGTTCCACCGGTTCTTACAGCCTGGTTACTCAGCAGCCGCTGGGTGGTAAGGCTCAATTCGGTGGTCAACGCTTCGGTGAGATGGAAGTGTGGGCGCTGGAAGCTTATGGTGCAGCTTATACCCTGCAAGAAATGTTGACCGTTAAGTCTGATGACGTGAACGGCCGTACCAAGATGTATAAGAACATCGTGGATGGCAATCATCAGATGGAACCAGGCATGCCGGAATCCTTCAACGTATTGTTGAAAGAAATCCGCTCGCTGGGTATCAACATCGAGCTGGAAGAAGAGTAATCCCAGCTCGTTGTATTGCTGGCATTCGTCATAGGGACACCTGAATTGTGTTTTTAACGGCATGGTTCAGGTGTCTATCAGGTCTAACTCCGACAGGAGCCAATCCGTGAAAGACTTATTAAAGTTTCTGAAAGCGCAAACTAAAACCGAAGAGTTTGATGCGATCAAAATTGCTCTGGCCTCGCCAGACATGATCCGTTCGTGGTCTTTTGGTGAAGTTAAAAAGCCAGAAACCATCAACTACCGTACGTTCAAACCTGAACGTGACGGCCTTTTCTGCGCCCGTATCTTTGGGCCGGTAAAAGATTATGAGTGCTTGTGCGGTAAGTATAAGCGCCTGAAACACCGCGGTGTTATTTGTGAGAAGTGCGGCGTTGAAGTGACCCAGACTAAAGTGCGCCGTGAGCGTATGGGCCACATCGAACTGGCTTCTCCGACTGCGCACATCTGGTTCCTGAAGTCACTGCCTTCCCGTATCGGTTTGCTGCTGGATATGCCGCTGCGTGATATTGAGCGTGTGCTTTATTTTGAATCTTATGTCGTGGTTGAAGGCGGCATGACCAACCTTGAGCGCCGTCAGATCCTGACTGAAGAGCAGTATCTGGATGCGCTGGAAGAGTTTGGTGATGAATTCGACGCGAAAATGGGCGCCGAAGCGATCCAGGCTCTGCTGAAGAACATGGATCTGGAGCAGGAATGCGAGCAGCTGCGTGAAGAGCTGACCGAAACCAACTCCGAAACCAAACGTAAGAAGCTGACGAAGCGTATTAAGCTGCTGGAAGCATTCGTACAGTCTGGTAACAAACCAGAGTGGATGATTCTGACCGTTCTGCCGGTACTGCCGCCAGATCTGCGTCCGTTGGTTCCGCTGGATGGCGGTCGTTTCGCGACTTCCGACCTGAACGATCTGTATCGTCGCGTGATCAACCGTAACAACCGTCTGAAACGTCTGCTGGATCTGGCTGCGCCAGACATCATCGTACGTAACGAAAAACGTATGTTGCAGGAAGCGGTTGATGCACTGTTGGATAACGGCCGTCGCGGTCGTGCGATCACCGGTTCTAACAAACGTCCTCTGAAATCTTTGGCCGATATGATCAAAGGTAAGCAGGGTCGTTTCCGTCAGAACCTGCTTGGTAAGCGTGTTGACTACTCCGGTCGTTCTGTAATCACCGTTGGCCCATACCTGCGTCTGCACCAGTGTGGTCTGCCGAAGAAAATGGCACTGGAGCTGTTCAAACCGTTCATCTACGGCAAGCTGGAACTGCGTGGTCTTGCTACCACCATTAAAGCCGCCAAGAAAATGGTTGAGCGTGAAGAAGCCGTCGTATGGGATATCCTGGACGAAGTCATCCGCGAACACCCGGTCCTGCTGAACCGTGCACCAACACTGCACCGTTTGGGTATTCAGGCATTTGAACCGGTACTGATTGAAGGTAAGGCAATCCAGCTGCACCCGCTGGTTTGTGCGGCATATAACGCCGACTTCGATGGTGACCAGATGGCTGTACACGTACCGTTGACGCTGGAAGCCCAGTTGGAAGCGCGTGCGTTGATGATGTCGACCAACAACATCCTGTCCCCTGCGAATGGTGAGCCAATCATCGTTCCTTCTCAGGACGTGGTATTGGGTCTGTATTACATGACGCGTGACTGTGTTAACGCCAAAGGCGAAGGCATGGTGCTCACGGGTCCGAAAGAAGCTGAACGCGTTTATCGTGCCGGCCTGGCCTCTCTGCATGCGCGCGTTAAAGTGCGTATCACGGAAGAGATCAAGAGCATCGAAGGCGATGTTACGCATCAGACGTCGATTATTGATACGACTATCGGCCGTGCCATCCTGTGGATGATCGTACCGAAAGGTCTGCCGTACTCGATCGTTAACCAGCCTTTGGGCAAGAAAGCGATCTCCAAAATGCTGAACACCTGTTACCGCATTTTGGGTCTGAAGCCGACAGTTATCTTCGCTGACCAGACTATGTACACCGGTTTTGCTTACGCGGCGCGCTCTGGTGCTTCCGTAGGTATCGATGACATGGTTATCCCGGAGAAAAAAGCCGAGATTATCGAAGAAGCCGAAACCGAAGTTGCCGAGATTCAGGAGCAGTTCCAGTCCGGTCTGGTTACTGCGGGCGAACGCTATAACAAAGTGATCGATATCTGGGCTGCTGCGAACGAACGTGTTGCGAAAGCGATGATGGAAAACCTGTCCGTTGAGGATGTGGTTAACCGTGATGGCGTGGTTGAGCAGCAGGTATCTTTCAACAGCATCTTTATGATGGCCGACTCCGGTGCGCGTGGTTCTGCGGCACAGATTCGTCAGTTGGCGGGTATGCGTGGTCTGATGGCGAAACCAGATGGTTCCATCATCGAGACGCCAATTACCGCAAACTTCCGTGAAGGTCTGAACGTACTCCAGTACTTCATCTCGACGCACGGTGCGCGTAAAGGTCTGGCGGATACCGCACTGAAAACGGCGAACTCCGGTTATCTGACTCGTCGTCTGGTTGACGTTGCGCAGGATCTGGTTGTGACCGAAGACGATTGTGGTACCCATGAAGGTATCATGATGACGCCGGTTATCGAGGGTGGTGATGTTAAAGAGCCACTGCGTGAGCGCGTACTGGGTCGTGTAACGGCTGAAGACGTGATCAAACCGGGCACGGCGGATATTCTGGTTCCACGTAACACGCTGCTGAACGAGCAGTGGTGTGACATGTTGGAAGAGAACTCCGTTGACGCCGTTAAAGTACGTTCCGTTGTAAGCTGCGAAACCGACTTTGGCGTGTGCGCCAATTGCTACGGTCGCGATCTGGCTCGTGGTCATATCATCAACAAAGGTGAGGCCATCGGGGTTATCGCGGCACAGTCCATCGGTGAACCGGGTACACAGTTAACCATGCGTACGTTCCACATCGGTGGTGCGGCATCGCGTGCGGCAGCTGAGTCCAGCATTCAGGTGAAAAACAAAGGTAGCCTGAAACTGAGCAACGCGAAGTTCGTCGTGAACAGCAACGGTAAACTGGTTATTACTTCACGTAATACCGAACTGAAACTGATCGACGAATTCGGACGTACTAAAGAAAGCTATAAAGTGCCTTACGGTGCGGCAATGGCGAAAGGTGATGGTGCAGAAGTTAGCGGTGGCGAAACCGTAGCTAACTGGGATCCACATACCATGCCAGTTATCACCGAAGTGAGCGGTAACATTCGCTTCACCGATATGATCGACGGTCAGACGATTACTCGTCAGACCGACGAACTGACCGGTTTGTCCTCTATCGTGGTTCTGGATAGTGCAGAGCGTACCGGTAGCGGTAAAGACCTGCGTCCGGCACTGAAAATCGTTGATGACAAAGGTGAAGACGTACTGATTCCAGGTACGGATATGCCTGCTCAGTACTTCCTGCCGGGCAAAGCGATCGTGCAGTTGGAAGACGGCGTGAAAATCAGCAGCGGTGATACTCTGGCGCGTATTCCTCAGGAATCCGGCGGTACCAAGGATATTACCGGTGGTCTGCCACGCGTAGCCGACCTGTTCGAAGCCCGTCGTCCGAAAGAGCCGGCTATTCTGGCAGAGATCAGCGGTATTATTTCCTTCGGTAAAGAAACCAAAGGTAAACGCCGTCTGGTGATTTCTCCGTTGGATGGCAGCGATGCTTACGAAGAGATGATTCCGAAATGGCGTCAGCTCAACGTGTTCGAAGGTGAAGTGGTTGAACGTGGTGACGTTGTTTCCGACGGCCCAGAGTCTCCGCACGATATCCTGCGTCTGCGTGGCGTACATGCAGTAACGCGTTATATCACCAACGAAGTTCAGGAAGTTTACCGTCTGCAAGGCGTTAAGATTAACGATAAACACATCGAAGTTATCGTTCGTCAGATGTTGCGTAAAGGCACCATCGTTAACGCAGGTAGCACCGAGTTCCTGGAAGGCGAACAGGCAGAAGTCTCTCGCATCAAGATTGCCAACCGTCAGTTGGAAGCGGATGGCAAGATTACGGCAACGTTCAGCCGCGATCTGCTGGGTATTACCAAAGCATCTCTGGCGACCGAGTCCTTCATTTCTGCGGCATCGTTCCAGGAAACCACTCGCGTACTGACCGAAGCCGCTGTTGCGGGTAAACGTGATGAACTGCGTGGCCTGAAAGAGAACGTTATCGTGGGTCGTCTGATCCCAGCGGGTACGGGTTATGCGTACCATCAGGATCGTATGCGCCGCCGTCAGGCGGGTGAAGCGCCAATCGTACCTCAGGTGAGTGCCGATGAAGCTTCTGCTAACCTGGCAGAACTGCTGAACGCAGGCTTTGGTAGCAGCGACGACGAATAAGTCTCTTAACGCTGTACGACCATGCGGTAAATAACGAAAACCCCGGCTATTATGGTCGGGGTTTTTTTATGGTGCCAGCCCTATAGATGTTCGTGGTCAAGCCGTCGCAAGCGACGTTAAAAATTTCTTCCTGAAATTTTTTGTTGTACAGTAGTGTAAAGTAAATAGAACGGAACCGACATGGACACCTCAACTACGCCAACACTCTCACAGCCTGGCGGCTCAGTACCTCATCAGGATGATTCAATTTCATCTGACAAAACCCTACAAACACAGTCAGTAAGCCATTCTCAGAATAAAGCGAAACGTGCCGCCTGGGGCAGCTTTGTGGGGGCCGTGGTGGATTGGTATGATTTCTTGCTGTACGGAATTGTTGCCGCTCTTGTATTTAATACCGAATTTTTCCCTCAGGTCAGCCCGACAATGGGGACGCTGGCAGCATTTGGTACGTTTGGCGTGGGTTTTCTGTTCCGTCCGCTTGGCGGTATGGTGTTTGGGCATTTCGGCGATAAGCTGGGTCGTAAACGGATGTTGATGATCACGGTCTGGATGATGGGCATTTCCACCGCGCTGATTGGCCTGTTGCCGTCGTTTGACTCCATCGGTTGGTGGGCGCCGGTGCTGCTGGTTATGCTGCGAGCCATTCAGGGCTTTGCTGTCGGTGGCGAATGGGGCGGTGCGGCGCTGTTGGCGGTAGAGAGCGCGCCAAAGAAGAAGAAAGCCTTTTACAGCAGCGGCGTACAGGTTGGCTTTGGGGTCGGGTTATTACTGGCTACAGGGTCGGTCTCGCTGGTTAGCAATTTGACGACCAACGAAGAATTTATCACCTGGGGCTGGCGTTTGCCGTTCTTATTCAGCCTGATTCTGGTTGCGATTGCCTGGTGGGTGCGTAACGGAATGGATGAGTCTCAAGAGTTTGAGGCGAATAAGACTCTGGGAGAAAGAGCTAACAAATTGCGTTCTTTCCCTATTATGGAAGCGCTGCGCCAGCATCCGAAAGCCTTTCTGCTGATTATTGCGCTACGGCTTGGAGAACTGTTGACGATGTATATCGTCACCGCGTTTGCGCTCAATTACTCCACCACTCATCTTGGGCTATCGCGGGATATTTTCCTGAATATCGGGCTGCTGGTGGGGGCGATCAGCTGCGTGTCTATTCCTTTCTTTGCCTATCTGGCGGATAGCTTTGGCCGACGTCGGATCTACGTTACTGGTGCGCTGATTGGTGCCGCGAGTGCAGTGCCGTTCTTTATGGCGCTGGAAAGCCATAACACGCTGCTGATTCTGTTCTTTGCCATCATGCTGGCGAACATTGCCCACGATATGATTGTTAGCGTACAGCAGCCGATGTTTACCGAGCTATTTGGTACCGCTTATCGCTATAGTGGAGCGGGAGTGGGTTATCAGGTTGCCAGCGTGGTCGGCGGCGGATTTACGCCTTTTATCGCTGTTCTGCTGGTGCAGTTTATGGATGGTTCATGGCACGCCGTGGCGGCTTACCTCGCCATTGGCTGTTTGCTGTCGGCGATTGTCGGGATGCAAATGAAAGCAAAATCGGCGGATGCCTTACCTCACTAACTTCTTCATCGCTGTAATCCAAAATGCCGATACAGATGCAGCGTCTGTATCGGCATATTCTACTGTGTTTTATCTATTGTTTTCTGGGGCGTTGTTATCTGAATCGATCGAGATCGCTTCGCTTCAGCCCGATATCTTTAAGCCCGTCATCGCTCATATTCCGTAATATCTTCAGCGTTTGTGCTCTTGCCCGCCAGGCTTTCCACAAGCGGTACGGCAAAATAAGCATTAGCCAGAACGGTGACTCGCGGAACGGTTTTTGTGATCGATTCTCATGAAATTCCATATTTTCCCCCTCGCCAGTGAATGATCGCTATGATGGGGCGAAAGGTATTTTCAATACAGACGCAAAAAATTCATTTTTTTAGCATACAGATTGTGTGATATTGCATCTGAATGGTTATTTTTATTTAAATCTGTACTGGTTGCTGCTGGGAATCTTGATAGAGGACGATACTGATGACGCGTTATCAGCACCTTGCTGGGTTGTTAGAACAGCGGATCGAACAAGGGTTATACCAAAGTGGAGAGCGCCTGCCTTCTGTACGGGCGCTGAGTACAGAACATGGTGTAAGCATCAGTACCGTACAGCAGGCCTACCATCTGCTGGAAACCCGGCAGTTGATTATGCCGCAGCCGCGTTCGGGATATTTTGTCACGCCGCGTAAGGCCACGCCGCCTGTACCCGCGCTAACGCGTCCTGCCCAACGTCCGGTTGAGATTACGCAGTGGGAATCGGTACTGGAGTTGGTGAACGTGCGTCTGGAAACGAACGTGCTGAAATTTGGTAGCGGAATGCCGGATGTAAGCCAGCCGACCATCAAACCACTGTGGAAAGAAATGGCTCGCCTCTGCCAGTATCAGGATCCCCGTATCTTACAATATGACAGCGTATATGGCGTGCCTGCGCTGCGTGAGCAGATTGCCCGTCTTACCGTGGACTGTGGCTGCCAGCTGACTCAAGATGATATTGTGGTCACGACCGGATGTCAGGAAGCTCTATTTGTCGCTGTCCGCGCCGTTTGTCAGCCCGGTGACATCGTGGCCGTTGAATCACCCGCTTTTCCGGGCACGATGCAGATCCTTCGCGGGCTGGATATCAAAGCGATCGAGATCCCAACCGATTCAGTAACGGGGATCAGTCTCGAAGCATTGAGGCTGGCGCTGGATCAATGGCCGATCAAGGCCGTCCTGCTGGTGCCGAGCTGCAATAACCCGCTTGGTTTCATCATGCCAGACGCCCGTAAGAAATCGCTGGTGACGCTGGCGCAGCATTTCGATATCGCCATTATTGAAGATGATGCCTACGGTGAGCTGGCCTATGAATATCCGCGTCCCCGCGCGATAAAGTCGTTTGATGAGGATGGGCGTGTGCTGTTGTGCAGCTCATTTTCAAAGAACCTGGCGCCCGGTTTGCGCGTGGGTTGGATCGCTCCGGGGCGTTATCTGGAGCGGGTGAGCCATACAAAATACATCAGTACGGGATCGACGGTGGTGCAGCCGCAACTAGCGGTGGCGGAGTTCATTCGCCAGGGGCACTATCAGCCTCATCTGCGTCGCATGCGCGCCCAGTACAAAGCCAATCTGAGTACGTTTACCTGCTGGGTGCGCGAGTATTTTCCGTCCAATATTTGTGTCAGTCGTCCGCAAGGGGGATTCCTGATGTGGATTGAACTGCCCGAATATTTTGACTCTCTCAAGCTCACCCGTGAGGTCAGAAAATCAGGCATACAGATCGCCGCAGGGTCGCTCTTCTCTGCCTCAGGGAAATACCGCAATTGTATTCGACTCAACTATGCCAATCGTTTCACGGAAGAGATGAGGGAAGGGCTGCGTATCGTGGGTAATGAGGTTGCGAAGATGATGCATACGCCTCCTGACTAGAGCGCCTCCGAGAGTGTTAGGGAAGGGCCGATACGGGTAAGGATAAGCCCCGTATCGGCGGGTTGATGTGCAGAACCGATGAGTGGCAAACGGCTCCGGCCAGCAAGCGCCGTAATGCTTAGGCCTGCCAACGACGCTACTGTATTCTTTGTCACGGATCGTGGCGATAGGCCGAATGTCATGTTGCGCGGCGCTATCCTGAGAATGTTGTCTTCCGTGTAATTCTCACTTTGGCTTGCGAGCCGCATCCCAAATCCTGTGTATCACTTATTCCGATCGCTTACGCTTCGAGATACGAGGGCTACCACGGTGCGAGGTGCTCTGCAGGAATCTCATCACCGTGTTTCCCTCTCACTGACGATTAAGTGAACATTATCAAACGTATCCCGCCTTATCTGCCCAAATAGCCGTCCCAGTCTTTCCATACTGGTTGAAGACCTGCACGCACGATGGCCTGCGCTACGTCTTCAGGACGCCGTGAATCGTGGGGAGAAAATTGTTCCAGTTCAGGATGGTCGTCGGCGTAGCCACCCGGTTGGGTTTTGGAGAAGGCGCTGACGTTGTTAATCGCGATAGGGATCGCATGATCGCGAAAGAACGGTGATTCACGCGTGGACAGCGACAATTCAATATCCGGCGCCAGCAAGCGGAATGCGCAAATCACCTGCATCAGCTGTGCTTCATCCATTAACGACGCCGGTTCAATGCCGCCCGCACAGGGGCGCAGGCGAGGGAACGAGATAGAATATCGGCTCTGCCAGTAGCGTTGCTGCAAGTGCAACAGGTGCTCTGCCACCATGTAGCAGTCGGTACGCCAGCTATTGGACAGGCCGATTAAGGCACCCAGTCCGATCTTGTCGATCCCGGCACGGCCAAGCCGATCCGGTGTGGCAAGCCGCCAGTGGAAATCCTGCTTTTGTCCTTTTAGATGATGCAACTGGTAGGTCGCCGGATGATAGGTTTCCTGATAGACCATCACACCATCCAGCCCCAGTGCTTTTAATTCGGCGTACTCGTCCTGCGACAACGGTTGAACTTCGATCATCAGGGAACTGAAAAGCGGCCGGATTAGTGGAAAAACGCGCCGGAAATAGTCCATCCCCACTTTACGCTGGTGTTCACCCGTGACGAGCAGCAGGTGCTCAAACCCGAGTTCCTTGATAGCGGCGCATTCACGCAGGATCTCTGCCTCATCCAGCGTTTTACGCTTGATGTGGTTGCTCATCGAAAAGCCGCAGTAGGTACAGTCGTTAGAGCACAGATTAGACAAATACAGCGGGACATAGAAACTCACCGTATTGCCGAAACGCTGGCGGGTGAGCTGCTGCGCTCGCTGGGCAAGCGGTTCCAGATAGGCGCTGGCGGCAGGTGAAATGAGCGCCATAAAATCGTCACGCGTCAGGTGTGGTGCAGTGAGCGCCCGTTCAACATCCTGTGCGGTTTTGCCGTTGATGCGTAGCGTCAGGTCATCCCAGTCGAGCTGTTCCCAGACGGTTTGAAAATCGACGCTCATCTCACCGCCCCTTCCGTTTGCTGATGCAGAAAACCGGTGAGCGGGCTGGTGGCACTGGCGAAAAACTGCTTACTTCCCAGACCGGCCTGACGAGCAAGGCCTCCTGCCTCGACTGCCAGCCGGAAGGCGCGCGCCATCGCGACGGGATCGTGAGCAACGGCGATGGCCGTGTTGACCAGCACTGCATCTGCCCCCATTTCCAGCGCATCGGCCGCCTGGCTGGGGGCGCCAATGCCTGCATCGACAATCACCGGAACGCGTGCCTGTTCGATGATGATGCGGAGAAAATCACGCGTTTGTAGCCCCTGATTGGAGCCAATCGGTGCACCGAGAGGCATCACCGCCGCGCAGCCGACTTCTTCCAGCCGTTTGCATAGTACCGGGTCGGCCCCGCAGTAAGGCAGTACCGTGAATCCTTCTTTTACCAGCTGTTCAGCGGCCTTCAGCGTTTCGATGGGGTCGGGCAGCAGGTATTTCACATCGGGATGAATTTCCAGCTTCAGCCAGCGAGTCCCCAACGCCTCACGTGCCAGACGCGCTGCAAAAATGGCCTCGTCAGCGGTTTTGGCTCCTGACGTATTCGGCAGCAGCTTAATGCCGAGCTGGCGTAGCGGGGCGAGAATGGCGTCATTGCCGCCGTTCAGGTCAACGCGTTTCATCGCCATGGTAACCAACTGCGAACCGGAAGCCTCGAGTGCCGCCAGCATCAGTTCTGGCGTGGCGAATTTTCCGGTGCCAGTCAGCAGTCGTGAAGTTAATGTCGTATCGGCAATGTGCAGCATGTCATCCTCCCGCGATTGCCTGAAAAAGCAAAATATCATCACCGTCCTGAACCTGATGCTGTGACCAGGTGGCGTGCGGGATAATGGTCTGATTGATAGCCAGCGCCGTGCCGGGCTGGAGCCGGTTTATCTGGCTTAGCAGCGCATCAACCGTGATGGCCTCTGGGAATTCAAAGGGCTCATCATTCAGCGTGATTCTCATGCTGCTCCCCCACAGACTGAGCAATGGGGGGCACGCGTGAGCTGGAGCGTGTTCCAGCTCTGCTGTTTGCCATTGAACATTCTCAGCTTGCCATCCAGAGCAGACGGCATACCTGCCAGCAGCTTGATCGCTTCCAGTGCCTGAAGTGTGCCAATTACGCCGACCACCGGACCCAGCACGCCTGCGGTACGGCAGTTGCGTTGTGGTTCGGTCGTATCGGGATAGAGGCAGGCGTAGCAGCCAGAGTGATAAGGCGGCGTGAAGACCGCGAGCTGACCGCTGAAACCTACGGCGCTCCCGCTGATGAGTGGTTTGCCTGCGCGAAAGCATGCGGCGTTAACCGCATGGCGAGTGGTCATGTTGTCGCTGCAATCCAACACCAGATCGACGCGGCTGACGGCGTTATCTAATGTTTCACTGCTAAGCCTTTCAGTGAGTGCGATGGCTTCCGAGTGCGGATTTAACGCCTGTAGCTGACGCTGGGCCAGCACGGCTTTGGGTTTGTCGGTGTCGCTGGTGCGATACAGAATCTGGCGTTGCAGGTTGCTGATATGCAGTGCGTCATCGTCGGCAAGCAGCAGCGTGCCGATCCCTGCGGCAGCCAGATAGAGCGACGCGGGCGCGCCCAGCCCACCCAGTCCGACCAGCAGAACGCTGGCGGCTTTGAGCTTCTCCTGACCTTCCGGGCCAATATCTTCCAGCATGAGTTGACGGCTGTAGCGCATGAACTCGCTATCGCTCAGTCCGGTTGGCGTAGAGTGGTGATGCGTTACCATGTTATGCCTCCCGCCCTTCAATCATCCTGAGCAACGTTGCCGTCGCCTGACGCCAGTCCGGTGCCTGAGTAATGGCACTGACGACAGCAATGCTGCCGACGCCCGTTTTCAGCACCGCAGGGACTCTATCGATGCTGATACCGCCAATCGCCACGGTGGGAAAACGGTCTTGCAGATCGGTGATGTGGCGCGTCAGTTCAGCGAGCCCCTGCGGTGCTGATGGCATGTCTTTGGTTTGCGTGGGGAAAATATGTCCCAGTGCGATGTAGGACGGGTTTATCGCCACCGCGCGCGCCAGTTCACGATCGTCGTGCGTGGAGATGCCTAAGCGCAGACCTGCTTGTTTAATCGCGGTCAGATCGGCGGTGTCCAAATCTTCCTGACCCAAATGTACGCCGTACGCCTGATGTTTTACGGCTAATTTCCAATAGTCGTTGATGAAAAGCTGCGCCTGATAGCGACGACCCAAGGCGATCGCCTGGATCACATCGGCTTCGGCTTGTTCATCTGACCGATCTTTGATTCTTAGCTGGATTGTTTTCACCCCGACGCCGAGCAGGCGTTCGATCCACTCCACGCTATCGACAACGGGATAGAGCCCCAGCCGCTGTACCGTTGGGGCAAAAGGCGTTGAGTCCGTCATTGGTTTTCCTCGGCTTGCAGGCTGGTGGCGCTGTGATACAGCTCGCTGCCGCGAGAGCGGAATTCCTGCGACATCTGTGCCATGCCCACTTCAATCGGTTTGGCTTCCGCTTCCTGTTTTGCGGCGTAGTCGCGTACTTCCTGTGAGATCTTCATCGAGCAGAATTTAGGGCCGCACATAGAGCAGAAGTGGGCGACTTTACCGGATTCCTGCGGCAGCGTTTCATCGTGGTAGGCGCGGGCCGTTTGGGGATCGAGCGCCAGATTGAACTGGTCTTCCCAGCGGAATTCGAAACGTGCTTTCGACATGGCGTTATCACGGATCTGCGCACCGGGATGACCTTTTGCCAAATCTGCGGCGTGGGCGGCGATCTTGTAGGTAATTAGTCCCTGCTTAACGTCTTCTTTATTGGGTAAGCCAAGATGCTCCTTCGGCGTGACGTAACAGAGCATCGCGCAGCCGAACCAGCCGATCATGGCGGCGCCAATACCGGAGGTGAAGTGATCGTAACCCGGTGCGATATCGGTGGTTAACGGGCCGAGCGTATAGAACGGGGCTTCATGGCAGTGCTCCAGTTCTTCGGTCATGTTGCGGCGGATCATTTGCATTGGAACGTGGCCGGGGCCTTCGATCATCACCTGTACGTCGTATTCCCAGGCGATTTTGGTCAGCTCACCCAGCGTATGCAGCTCGGCAAACTGGGCTTCGTCGTTAGCATCCTGAATAGAACCGGGGCGTAAGCCATCACCCAGTGACAGCGCGACGTCATAAGCGGCGCAGATTTCACAGATTTCACGGAAGTGTTCGTACAGGAAGCTCTCTTTGTGATGCGACAGGCACCACTTCGCCATAATTGAGCCACCGCGCGAAACGATGCCGGTCAGGCGTTTGGCCGTCATCGGCACGTAGCGCAGCAGCACGCCGGCGTGGATAGTGAAATAGTCCACGCCCTGTTCCGCTTGCTCCAGCAGCGTGTCGCGGAACATTTCCCAGTTCAGGTTTTCCGCCACGCCGTTAACTTTTTCAAGCGCCTGATAGATCGGTACGGTTCCGATTGGCACGGGACTGTTACGCAGAATCCACTCGCGGGTTTCATGAATATAGCGGCCGGTTGAGAGATCCATCACCGTATCCGCGCCCCAACGGGTAGACCAGACCAGCTTTTCCACCTCTTCTTCGATGGAGGATGTCACGGCGGAGTTACCGATATTGGCATTAACCTTCACCAGAAAATTGCGTCCGATAATCATCGGCTCTGATTCTGGGTGGTTGATGTTGGAAGGGATGATGGCGCGCCCGGCGGCCACTTCCTGACGGACAAATTCCGGCGTGATGTTCTCCGGCAGGAGGGCGCCAAAACTTTGCCCGGGATGCTGCTGACGCAGCACGTCGGTGCGAATACGCTCGCGTCCCATATTTTCGCGAATGGCGATAAATTCCATTTCGGGGGTAATGATTCCCTGTCGCGCATAGTGGAGCTGGGTGACGCGTTTGCCTGCTTTGGCACGCAGCGGCCGTGGCAAGTGTTCAAAGCGCAGATGATCAAGCCCCGCATCTGCCAGACGCTGCTGGGTGAAATCGGAGCTGACGCCAGAGAGCGCTTCGGTGTCGTTGCGTTCTGCAATCCAGCTGGCGCGCAGCTTCGCTAAGCCAATGCGGACATCGGGTTGGGCTGCGGGGTCGCCATAAGGCCCTGATGTATCGTAAACCGGGATTGGTTCATTGGGCTCGTACTGGGGGTTGTCTTTGCTGCCGCCGAGTAGCGTCGGGCTGAGCTGAATTTCCCGCATCGGTACAGCGATGTCGTCGCGCGAGCCCGTAAGATAAATGCGTTTGGAATTGGGAAAGGCCGTTCCCTGTAAGGTTTCAATAAACTGCTGGGCGGCGGCACGCTGCTCGCGGCGACCCGATTTTGACGACACTGTGTTTATAGACAAGGGTTCTGTAGACATAGCAAGTTCCTGTAAGACGTAAAGGGAAGATTGCTTGTCTGGAGCCGGAGGGAGTAATAATGATATCGAGTCTCAGCGCAGAAGATATGTGCAAATACGCAGCCTTGGGCTCAATCTCAATGAGGTGCATTACTCTTGTTCCCTTCGCAGGTATTAACCCGATCAGGTTCCGCGGATCCCGAATTAACGGTCTCAGCCTGTGCGCTCATAGGTTTCGTAAAACGATTGATTTCGTCAAACAAAACACGAGCACGCTAGGCACTCCGACAAGATTTGCCCGTTTCTTAAACGAGCCAATAAAACCCCTACACTGTATGACGACAAAACACGGATGTCAAAGCATGCCGGTTTTGCCTGTACAGCGTATAGCGATGTTCTTAAATAACGCTAAATGACCGCTAGTTGTCGTAAACCAGACGGATCATGTTGTCTTCTAGCGTAAAACGCTCTTCCAGAGCTTCACCGACGCTGGAAAGCGCCTGCTGAAATTCGAGGCAGTTATCATGGTCGATGGCCGTCGCCAGATGGTTATCGTAAAACGCCATGATTTGCTGCGTGTTACTTTGCAGGGCGAGGTCGAGCTGGGTGGAAAGGGCTAAGAGCTGTTCGCTGTGGGTCGCTGCTTCATGCAGCATCTTTTCGTATAAATGAAAGTGGCCAGTAGAAAGGTAATCCACCAGATTCTGGCAAAAATTATCCAATGCTTCTTCATCCAGAAGAGACAGCGCTTCCTTGTTCGGCTTGATGCCAACCAAATGATAGTAAGCCACCAGAAGCTGCTTACGCGCTTGTAGCCATTGGTCGATTAACGCATTATTGCCACCAACGTATTCAGTCAGACTTTGTAGCTGGTTTAGCATTGTTGACTCCGTGAACGGTAAGAAATAACCGAAATCCCAGTTATAAAACTTATGTAATCACTCTGAATGTAAAATGCCAGTGAAGTGGCAGTGGAGCAATAAAAAGATATGGAACAGACGCTAAAAGGTGATGAAACCGGCTGGTGGGTGGTTAGCGATGCGGTACAAATCTGGCTGCCCCAGGGAGAATTACCGTGCGGAACCGCGACGAAATGGTCGCTGCAGGGGAAAACGGCTCGCCAAATTGGCGAATGGCAAGAACAGCCTGTCTGGCTGGTGTGTCAGGGGCGTGATACCGATATGGCATCGGTTCGCCAACTGCTCGATCAGGACGTGGGGCTATTCCAACTGGCGGGACGCGGTGTACAGCTGGCTGAGTTCTATCGCTCTCATCGTTTTTGCGGTTACTGCGGTCATGAAATGGTGCGGAGTAAAACGGAACTGGCGTGCTTATGCCACCACTGCAAAGAGCGTTATTATCCGCAGATCGCGCCCTGCATCATCGTCGCGATTCGCCGTGGCGAGGAAATCTTGCTGGCGCAGCACAACCGACATCGCGGAAACATGTACACCGTGCTGGCAGGGTTTGTGGAAGTGGGCGAAACGCTGGAACAAACGGTTGTACGTGAGGTGATGGAAGAGAGCCAGGTTCAGATAAAAAACCTACGCTACGTGAGTTCGCAGCCCTGGCCCTTCCCTCATTCGTTGATGATGGCGTTTATGGCTGAGTATGCGGGTGGTGAAATCAAGCACGACCCGAAAGAGCTGCGTGATGCGGGGTGGTTCCGCTATGACCAACTCCCGCAGCTGCCGCCGCCGGGCACCGTGGCGCGTCGACTTATCGAAGATACGGTGGTGTTGTGCCGCGCTTATCACGAGAACGAAGGCTGACGTGATACTATTTGCGCCATGAATGGCACGCGTACATAACGTACTGGCGTCATAACGTATTCGTTTTATAAAGCGTTCGTTTTATAACGCATCCGTTTCATCACATCTATCCGGTGTCGAACCGCCGTGAGGTTGAAAGGAAAAGAACATGACTGATCTGAAAAACGATCGCTACTTGCGGGCGTTATTGCGCCAACCCGTTGATGTCACTCCGGTATGGATGATGCGTCAGGCGGGGCGTTATTTGCCGGAATATAAGGCAACGCGCGCGCAGGCGGGTGATTTTATGTCGCTGTGTAAAAACGCAGAACTGGCTTGCGAAGTCACGTTACAACCTTTACGACGCTATGCGCTGGATGCGGCGATCCTGTTCTCCGATATCCTGACTATTCCTGACGCCATGGGCTTAGGGCTCTATTTTGAAGCAGGGGAAGGCCCACGCTTTCACTCTCCCATCACGTCTCATGCCGATGTAGTTAACCTGCCGATTCCCGATCCTGAGCAGGAACTCGGTTATGTGATGAACGCGGTGCGGACGATCCGTAAAAACCTCGCCGGTGAAGTGCCGTTGATCGGTTTCTCGGGCAGCCCGTGGACGCTGGCGACCTATATGGTTGAAGGCGGTAGCAGCAAAGCGTTTACCGTCATCAAGAAAATGATGTTCGCTGAGCCTAAAACGTTACACCTGCTGCTGGATAAGCTGGCTGATAGCGTCATTCTTTATCTCAACGCGCAAATTCGCGCTGGCGCGCAGGCGGTCATGGTATTCGATACCTGGGGCGGCGCGCTGAGCGGACGTGACTACAAAGAATTCTCCCTGCGGTACATGCATAAGATTGTTGATGGTTTACAACGTGAGAACGAAGGTCGCCGAGTGCCTGTGACGCTCTTTACCAAAGGCGGAGGCCAGTGGCTGGAGGCGATGGCAGAAACGGGCTGTGACGCGCTGGGGCTGGACTGGACGAGCGATATTGCCGACGCACGCCGTCGGGTCGGCGATAGAGTGGCGCTACAGGGTAATATGGATCCGTCGATGTTGTATGCCGATCCTGCACGGATCGAACAGGAGGTGGCATCGATCCTCGCTGGATTTGGGCAAGGTAGCGGACATGTTTTCAATCTGGGTCACGGCATTCATCAGGACGTGCCGCCGGAGCACGCGGGCGTGTTTGTTGAGGCCGTGCATCGGTTGTCCCGCCCTTATCACGCATGATTCACAGGGGGTGATGTGATTGATACACAACAGCTGCGGGCGGAGCAACTGGCCCGTGCTTCTGATGTGATTCGGCACGACGATTTACCTTTTGAGCAGCCTGCGTTTATCGCGGGTGCGGATGTTGGCTTTGAGCAAGAAGGGTCGGTAACTCGCGCGGCGATTGCGGTAATGCGCTATCCTTCGTTGGAACTGGTAGAATACAAGATTGCGCGTATCAGCACGACGATGCCCTACATCCCCGGTTTTCTTTCGTTTCGTGAATGCCCTGGGCTGTTAGCTGCGTGGGCGCAGCTTGAACAGAAGCCGGATTTGTTGTTTGTCGATGGGCATGGGATTTCTCACCCACGGCGTCTCGGCGTTGCCAGCCATTTTGGTTTGCTGGTTGATGTTCCGACGATTGGTGTGGCAAAAAGTCGGCTGTGCGGTCGATTTGAACCGTTAGCGGAGAGCGTCGGCAGCCAGCAGCCGTTACTGGATAAGGGTGAGCAGATTGGCTGGGTATGGCGCAGCAAAGCGCGCTGTAACCCGCTGTTCGTGGCGACGGGGCATCGAGTAGGTCAGGACAGCGCATTGCACTGGGTACAATCCTGTATGCGTGGCTACCGTTTACCGGAGCCGACCCGTTGGGCTGATGCGGTTGCATCGAATCGCCCCGCATTTGTGCGTTGGCAACGGCAGCAAGCCGCTAACGTATTGTCGTAAAACTTTAGGAATTCAGGCATAGGGCGTCATTGTTATTTCAGGTACACTGCCGTCCGTCGCTGTTAATGAGCATAAAAATGTTACGTAACCCCATTCATTTACGTCTGGAAAAACTGGCAAGCTGGCAACATGTCACTTTCATGGCATGTCTTTGTGAACGTATGTATCCCAATTACCACGAATTCTGTCGTCAAACAGAGTTTGGTGATGCGATGGTTTACCGCCGCATTCTCGATTTGGTATGGGAAACATTAGTGGTTAAAGATGCGAAGGTTAATTTCGATAGCCAACTGGAAAAGCTGGAAGAAGCGATTCCCGCCGCGGAAGATTATGATCTTTACGGCGTCTATCCGGCTATTGATGCCTGTATCGCGTTGGGTGAGTTAATTCACTCACGCTTGAGTGGTGAAACGCTGGAACATGCGATAGCCATTAGCGAAACGTCTATCCGTACGGTTGCTATGTTGGAAATGACGCAGGCAGGCAAAGAAATGACCGACGATGAGCTAAAGGTTTTGCCTGCAATTGAAGAAGAATGGGACATCCAATGGGAGATTTTTCGCCTGTTGGCGGCTTGTGAAGAACGCGATATTGAGCTGATAAAAGGGCTCCGTTCCGATCTGCGCGAGGCTGGAAGTAGTAACATCGGGATAAATTTGCATCAATAACGCGATAAAACGTGATTTAAGGCCTGAAATGGCCTGTCTTTAGGCTTCACATTCGCACCCTGTCTGGTCTACATTTGGGGGGCGTAAAAAAAGTGGCTGTCGGTGCGTGTATGCAGGAGAGTGCTACCACACCCTGAAAAGGGAAATGGCATATCCGTCGCACTCGATGCTTAGCAAGCGATAAACACACTGTAAGGATAACTTATGAATAAGACTCAACTGATTGATGTAATTGCGGACAAAGCTGATCTGTCAAAAGCACAGGCTAAAGCAGCTCTGGAATCAACTCTGGCGGCAATTACCGAGTCTCTGAAAGAAGGTGATGCAGTACAATTAGTTGGTTTTGGTACGTTTAAAGTCAACCATCGTAATGAGCGCACTGGCCGCAACCCACAAACCGGTAAAGAAATCAAAATTGCTGCTGCCAACGTGCCAGCGTTTGTTTCTGGCAAGGCTCTGAAAGACGCTGTTAAATAAGCCCATGTCGGTTAAAAGTTTAAGCAGAGGGGCGTTTTCGCCCCTTTTGCTTTTACGACGCTGGTGTGGCGTAGGCCTCATGCTTACTGCTGTGGTGGCCTGTAGTAGCCGCACCGCACCGCCGGAATTTTTCGCCAGCGGTTACGTAGCCGATCGCGGTATCGTGCGTTTGTGGCGTAAAGACGATGCACAGAATACGACGGCGTTGACCACCGTGTTCAACCCGCTTCAGGGCAATGCGCTGGTGGTGACTCGCTATACGTTCCAGCAGGACAAGCTACGCGAGATACAGCGTAATCAGCTTGGAACGCAAAAAGAAGATATGCGTTTGCGCTTTGCAGAAGATGGAACCGTCAGCTTTATGCAGCGGCAACTTGCCGAAAGACGTGAATCGGTTTCTGATGATGATGTCGCGCTCTACCAGTTTGATGCTAAGCGCATGCTGGAGTTGAGCGATGTCCTGCGTGCAGGCAAGGTGATCTTGAAACAAGGGAAATGGCTGGAAGGTCAGGTACAGTCTTGTGACGGCACGATAGTTCGCCCTGATTTTGACAATGATTCGCGTGAATGGATCGCGGAGCAAAAAATGCATGCAACGCGTCCGCTAAATGTCGCATGGCTGGAAGCGCCGGAAGGAACACAGTTATTGCTGGTGGTGGAGGATGATGTCTGCCAGTGGCAGCCTAAATAGCTATACCCGTCATACTTCAAGTTGCATGTGCGTTGGCTGCGTTACTCGGCCCACTTACGTGGACCTCGCCCCGTTGGGGCCGCTGCAAGCAGCGTTCAAACCTGCCTCTGGCAGATTTGTCAGTCACCCGAATCACTTACTTGAGTAAGCTCATCGGGACTCCCTCTCTCGCCGCGTTATTCAAAACGAACTCGTTTTGTCCTGAAACTCGAATTATTTAGGGTATATAAAACTGACTATAAAAAAACCCGGATTTCTCCGGGCTTCAGTATTGATCAGACAATCATTTATCGGAGCATGGCTTATCAGGCTTGCTCGCGCTCAATGGCACGATAACCGATGTCTTTGCGACAGAATACCCCTTGCCACTGAATACCCGCTGCTATTTCATAAGCGCGTTGCTGCGCTTCAGCTACGGTATTACCCAATGCGGTGACGCACAGTACGCGGCCGCCGTTGGTAACGACATTAATACCGTTCAGCTTGGTACCCGCATGAAAGACTTTGCCATCTTCGGCATCCTGCTGCGGTAAACCGGAAATCACATCACCCGTGTTGTAGTCAGCCGGGTAGCCGCCTGCGGCCAATACCACACCCAGAGATGGACGCTCATCCCAGACGGAATCTTTCTGATCCAGCGTGCCGTCACAGGCTGCCAGACACAGTTCCACCAAATCGGAACGCAGACGCAGCATAATTGGCTGTGTTTCTGGATCGCCAAAGCGACAGTTGAATTCGATCACTTTTGGCTGACCATCGGCAGAAATCATCAGGCCTGCATACAGGAAACCGACGTAGGTATTTCCCTCTGCGGCCATGCCGTTTACGGTCGGCCAGATCACCTGATCCATCACGCGCTGGTGGATTTCATCGGTCACGACCGGGGCTGGCGAATAGGCGCCCATGCCACCAGTATTCGGTCCCGTATCTTTATCCCCAACGCGTTTATGATCCTGACTGGTTGCCATCGGCAGCACGTTCTTGCCGTCCACCATGACGATGAAGCTAGCTTCTTCACCATCAAGGAATTCTTCCACCACGATACGGTGTCCTGCATCGCCGAATGCATTGCCCGCCAGCATATCCTGAATGGCGTTTTCTGCTTCCTGCAACGTCATGGCGACAATTACACCTTTACCTGCGGCTAATCCATCTGCCTTGATGACGATAGGCGCACCTTTGCTGCGTACATAGGCCAGCGCGGGTTCAACTTCAGTGAAGTTTTGGTATTCCGCTGTCGGGATATTGTGGCGTGCCAGAAAATCTTTGGTGAAGGCTTTAGAGCCTTCCAGTTGTGCTGCGGCCTGCGACGGACCAAAGATTTTTAGACCTGCGCTCTGAAACGCATCCACCACACCGATAACTAACGGTGTTTCCGGGCCAACGATGGTTAAATCAATGTGGTTCTCTTGCGCAAAAGCGACGAGCGCTGGAACATCAGTTGCGGCGATATCAACGTTGGTCAGCGCGGCTTCAAGTGCGGTGCCCGCATTTCCCGGAGCGACATAAACGCGTTTCGCCAGTGGTGACTGTGAGGCTTTCCAGGCCAGCGCGTGCTCGCGTCCGCCATTACCAATTACTAAAATGTTCATTTCGGTCAGCTCCAGTATTAATGGCGGAAGTGGCGCATGTCGGTAAAGATCATCGCAATGCCGTGTTCGTTGGCGGCAGCAATAACTTCATCATCACGAATGGACCCACCCGGTTGGATCACGCAGGTAATACCAACGGCAGCGGCGGCATCAATACCATCACGGAATGGGAAGAATGCATCAGAGGCCATGGCGGAACCTTTTACTTCCAGCCCTTCATCACCCGCTTTGATTCCGGCGATTTTCGCTGAGTAAACGCGGCTCATCTGGCCGGCGCCTATCCCGATGGTCATGTTATCGCGTGCGTACACGATCGCATTGGATTTAACGAATTTAGCCACTTTCCAGCAGAAGAGGGCATCGCGTAATTCCTGCTCGCTCGGTTGGCGCTCGGTCACGACACGCAGTTGAGACGCATCGACCATACCCAAATCGCGATCTTGTACCAGCAAACCGCCGTTGACGCGTTTGAAATCCAGACCAGGAACACGTTGCTGCCAGCTACCACTGGTCAGGACACGTACGTTTTGTTTGGCTGCGGTCACCTTCAATGCGGCCTCACTGGCAGATGGCGCAATAATCACTTCGACAAACTGACGGCTGATAATAGCCTGTGCGGTTTCTTCATCCAGCTCGCGGTTGAAAGCGATAATGCCGCCGAATGCAGATGTCGGGTCGGTTTTATAGGCGCGTTCGTAGGCATCAAGAATTGAGCCGCCAATGGCGACGCCACAGGGGTTCGCATGTTTAACGATAACGCAGGCTGGTTCGGCAAATTCCTTCACACATTCCAGCGCTGCATCGGTATCGGCGATGTTGTTATAAGACAGCGCCTTTCCTTGTAACTGCGTAGACGTGGCGACAGATGCCTCGTGAATATTCTCTTCTATATAGAAGGCAGCTTGCTGATGGCTGTTCTCGCCGTAGCGCATGTCCTGCTTTTTGATGTAGTTCAGGTTCAACGTGCGTGGGAAGTTACCTGATGGTTTATCGGTTTCGCCGTGGTAAGGCGGAACCAATGCGCCAAAGTAGTTGGCAATCATGCTGTCGTACGCGGCAGTATGTTCGAAGGCTTTAATCGCTAAATCGAAACGGGTTTCGTAGGTCAATGAACCTTCGTTGGCGTCGATTTCATTAATAATGGCGCTGTAGTCGCTGCTCTTGACCACAATAGCCACATCTTTATGGTTCTTGGCGGCGGAGCGAACCATAGTCGGGCCGCCGATATCGATATTCTCAACTGCATCTTCTAATGTGCAGCTCTCACGGGCAACGGTCTGTGCGAACGGATACAGATTCACAACGACGATATCAATCGGCTTGATGTCGTGCTGCGCCATGATCGCATCATCTTGATCGCGTCGTCCCAGAATGCCGCCGTGTACTTTCGGGTGCAGGGTCTTTACACGCCCATCCATCATTTCCGGGAAACCGGTGTAGTCAGAGACTTCTGTCACCGCTAAGCCAGCATCGGCCAGCAAACGGGCGGTTCCTCCGGTTGAAAGGAGCTCGACGCCACGGTGGGACAGAGCTTGAGCAAATTCGACAATACCTGCTTTGTCAGAAACGCTGAGCAGAGCGCGGCGAATTGGACGGCGTTGTTGCATGATGATGTTATCCCCTGGATTTGGGTAGTCAGTAAAGAACGGTATGTGAATATCGTCTTTGTCAGAGCAATAATTGCGGAATAAAGAGAAATATTCAGTTAGCGTTCGCAAAAACACGACGATTTTGAACGGGGTGAATTGTAGCGAAAACGTTTGCGTGATGCTCGTCAATTTTTGAGTAGAATGCTTTCTGTGGATAAGTTTGTGCAAAAAAAGGTATAAGGCGGGGTTTTGCTGTGGAATGCAGCAAATAGTCATTTTTCTTTAAAATACCTATTGCGACAGGTCGAGAAGTCCCTATAATGCGCCTCCATCGACACGGCGCTGTGATTCACAACCGGGTCGGTAAAGAAAGAGAAAACGCTTTAAAATAAGCGTTGACTCTGAAGGTGAAAAGCGTAATATACGCCACCTCGCGAAGCGGTTAAGGCTGCAACGCACTGCTCTTTAACAATTTAATCAGACAATCTGTGTGGGCACTCACAAGACCGTATCTTAACGATATGAAAAGTCTTGAAGAGTGAACAACAGTAAATTCATTACGAATAAACAGTTTTAATTCTTTGAGCATCGCTGACGAGTTCAGCAAATCAAACAAATCTTAAATTGAAGAGTTTGATCATGGCTCAGATTGAACGCTGGCGGCAGGCCTAACACATGCAAGTCGAGCGGTAGCACAGAAGAGCTTGCTCTTCGGGTGACGAGCGGCGGACGGGTGAGTAATGTCTGGGAAACTGCCTGATGGAGGGGGATAACTACTGGAAACGGTAGCTAATACCGCATAACGTCTTCGGACCAAAGAGGGGGACCTTCGGGCCTCTTGCCATCAGATGTGCCCAGATGGGATTAGCTAGTAGGTGAGGTAATGGCTCACCTAGGCGACGATCCCTAGCTGGTCTGAGAGGATGACCAGCCACACTGGAACTGAGACACGGTCCAGACTCCTACGGGAGGCAGCAGTGGGGAATATTGCACAATGGGCGCAAGCCTGATGCAGCCATGCCGCGTGTGTGAAGAAGGCCTTCGGGTTGTAAAGCACTTTCAGCGGGGAGGAAGGCGGTGAGATTAATACTCTCACCGATTGACGTTACCCGCAGAAGAAGCACCGGCTAACTCCGTGCCAGCAGCCGCGGTAATACGGAGGGTGCAAGCGTTAATCGGAATGACTGGGCGTAAAGCGCACGCAGGCGGTTTGTTAAGTCAGATGTGAAATCCCCGAGCTTAACTTGGGAACTGCATTTGAAACTGGCAAGCTAGAGTCTTGTAGAGGGGGGTAGAATTCCAGGTGTAGCGGTGAAATGCGTAGAGATCTGGAGGAATACCGGTGGCGAAGGCGGCCCCCTGGACAAAGACTGACGCTCAGGTGCGAAAGCGTGGGGAGCAAACAGGATTAGATACCCTGGTAGTCCACGCTGTAAACGATGTCGATTTGGAGGTTGTGCCCTTGAGGCGTGGCTTCCGGAGCTAACGCGTTAAATCGACCGCCTGGGGAGTACGGCCGCAAGGTTAAAACTCAAATGAATTGACGGGGGCCCGCACAAGCGGTGGAGCATGTGGTTTAATTCGATGCAACGCGAAGAACCTTACCTACTCTTGACATCCACAGAATTCGGTAGAGATACCTTAGTGCCTTCGGGAACTGTGAGACAGGTGCTGCATGGCTGTCGTCAGCTCGTGTTGTGAAATGTTGGGTTAAGTCCCGCAACGAGCGCAACCCTTATCCTTTGTTGCCAGCGGTTCGGCCGGGAACTCAAAGGAGACTGCCAGTGATAAACTGGAGGAAGGTGGGGATGACGTCAAGTCATCATGGCCCTTACGAGTAGGGCTACACACGTGCTACAATGGCGTATACAAAGAGAAGCGACCTCGCGAGAGCAAGCGGACCTCATAAAGTACGTCGTAGTCCGGATTGGAGTCTGCAACTCGACTCCATGAAGTCGGAATCGCTAGTAATCGTAGATCAGAATGCTACGGTGAATACGTTCCCGGGCCTTGTACACACCGCCCGTCACACCATGGGAGTGGGTTGCAAAAGAAGTAGGTAGCTTAACCTTCGGGAGGGCGCTTACCACTTTGTGATTCATGACTGGGGTGAAGTCGTAACAAGGTAACCGTAGGGGAACCTGCGGTTGGATCACCTCCTTACCAAGAAGATGTGCGTTGAGTGAAGTGCTCACACAGATTGTCTGATGAAAATAATGAGCAAAAGCGTCAACAAAGTACGGTGTCGTGTCCCCTTCGTCTAGAGGCCTAGGACACCGCCCTTTCACGGCGGTAACAGGGGTTCGAATCCCCTAGGGGACGCCAGCGCATCCGACCATTCCGGTGAAAGCGGGGGTCTTCAGTAAGTCAACCACTTACCTCATATCTTAAAACTGATTAGTAATAGTCAGGGTTTAAGATATTGCTCTTTAACAATCTGGAACAAGCTGAAAATTGAAACATGACAGCTGAACGTGCGTTGATACCTTCGGGTGTCGATGACGATGCAGTCTGTCAATGAGTCTCTCAAATAATCGCAGCGCGACAGTGACTTTGATTTATCAAAGACACCTTCGGGTTGTGAGGTTAAGCGACTAAGCGTACACGGTGGATGCCTAGGCAGTCAGAGGCGATGAAGGGCGTGCTAATCTGCGATAAGCGTCGGTAAGCTGATATGAAGCGTTATACCCGACGATACCCGAATGGGGAAACCCAGTGTGTTTCGACACACTATCATTATGTGAATCCATAGCGTAATGAGGCGAACCGGGGGAACTGAAACATCTCAGTACCCCGAGGAAAAGAAATCAACCGAGATTCCCCCAGTAGCGGCGAGCGAACGGGGAAGAGCCCAGAACCTGAATCAGTTTGTGTGTTAGTGGAAGCGTCTGGAAAGTCGCACAGTAAAGGGTGATAGTCCCGTACACAAAAATGCACAGGCTGTGAGTTCGATGAGTAGGGCGGGACACGTGACATCCTGTCTGAATATGGGGGGACCATCCTCCAAGGCTAAATACTCCTGACTGACCGATAGTGAACCAGTACCGTGAGGGAAAGGCGAAAAGAACCCCGGCGAGGGGAGTGAAATAGAACCTGAAACCGTGTACGTACAAGCAGTGGGAGCATCCTTCGGGGTGTGACTGCGTACCTTTTGTATAATGGGTCAGCGACTTATATTCTGTAGCAAGGTTAACCGAATAGGGGAGCCGCAGGGAAACCGAGTCTTAACTGGGCGTTAAGTTGCAGGGTATAGACCCGAAACCCGGTGATCTAGCCATGGGCAGGTTGAAGGTTGGGTAACACTAACTGGAGGACCGAACCGACTAATGTTGAAAAATTAGCGGATGACTTGTGGCTGGGGGTGAAAGGCCAATCAAACCGGGAGATAGCTGGTTCTCCCCGAAAGCTATTTAGGTAGCGCCTCGTGAATTCATCTTCGGGGGTAGAGCACTGTTTCGGCTAGGGGGTCATCCCGACTTACCAACCCGATGCAAACTACGAATACCGAAGAATGTTATCACGGGAGACACACGGCGGGTGCTAACGTTCGTCGTGAAGAGGGAAACAACCCAGACCGCCAGCTAAGGTCCCAAAGTCATGGTTAAGTGGGAAACGATGTGGGAAGGCATAGACAGCCAGGATGTTGGCTTAGAAGCAGCCATCATTTAAAGAAAGCGTAATAGCTCACTGGTCGAGTCGGCCTGCGCGGAAGATGTAACGGGGCTAAACCATGCACCGAAGCTGCGGCAGCGACACTTAGTGTTGTTGGGTAGGGGAGCGTTCTGTAAGCCTGCGAAGGTGGCCTGTGAGGGTTGCTGGAGGTATCAGAAGTGCGAATGCTGACATAAGTAACGATAATGCGGGTGAAAAACCCGCACGCCGGAAGACCAAGGGTTCCTGTCCAACGTTAATCGGGGCAGGGTGAGTCGACCCCTAAGGCGAGGCTGAAAAGCGTAGTCGATGGGAAACAGGTTAATATTCCTGTACTGGGTGTTACTGCGAAGGGGGGACGGAGAAAGCTAGGTTATCCGGGCGACGGTTGTCCCGGTTTAAGCGTGAAGGTGGGTGACTTTGGTAAATCCGGGTCATCGTTAACACTGAGGCGTGATGACGAGTCACTACGGTGATGAAGTAACTGATGCTACGCTTCCAGGAAAAGCCTCTAAGCTCCAGGTAACACCGAATCGTACCCCAAACCGACACAGGTGGTCAGGTAGAGAATACTCAGGCGCTTGAGAGAACTCGGGTGAAGGAACTAGGCAAAATGGTGCCGTAACTTCGGGAGAAGGCACGCTGATGGTAAGTGAAGTGACTTGCTCATGGAGCTGAAATCAGTCGAAGATACCAGCTGGCTGCAACTGTTTAATAAAAACACAGCACTGTGCAAACACGAAAGTGGACGTATACGGTGTGACGCCTGCCCGGTGCCGGAAGGTTAATTGATGGGGTCAGCCGCAAGGCGAAGCTCTTGATCGAAGCCCCGGTAAACGGCGGCCGTAACTATAACGGTCCTAAGGTAGCGAAATTCCTTGTCGGGTAAGTTCCGACCTGCACGAATGGCGTAATGATGGCCAGGCTGTCTCCACCCGAGACTCAGTGAAATTGAACTCGCTGTGAAGATGCAGTGTACCCGCGGCAAGACGGAAAGACCCCGTGAACCTTTACTATAGCTTGACACTGAACCTTGAGCCTTGATGTGTAGGATAGGTGGGAGGCTTTGAAGTGTGGACGCCAGTCTGCATGGAGCCAACCTTGAAATACCACCCTTTAATGTTTGATGTTCTAACGTAGACCCGTAATCCGGGTTGCGGACAGTGTCTGGTGGGTAGTTTGACTGGGGCGGTCTCCTCCCAAAGCGTAACGGAGGAGCACGAAGGTTAGCTAATCCTGGTCGGACATCAGGAGGTTAGTGCAAAGGCATAAGCTAGCTTGACTGCGAGAGTGACAGCTCGAGCAGGTGCGAAAGCAGGTCTTAGTGATCCGGTGGTTCTGAATGGAAGGGCCATCGCTCAACGGATAAAAGGTACTCCGGGGATAACAGGCTGATACCGCCCAAGAGTTCATATCGACGGCGGTGTTTGGCACCTCGATGTCGGCTCATCACATCCTGGGGCTGAAGTAGGTCCCAAGGGTATGGCTGTTCGCCATTTAAAGTGGTACGCGAGCTGGGTTTAGAACGTCGTGAGACAGTTCGGTCCCTATCTGCCGTGGGCGTTGGAAGATTGAGAGGGGTTGCTCCTAGTACGAGAGGACCGGAGTGAACGCACCACTGGTGTACGGGTTGTGATGCCAATTGCATTGCCCGGTAGCTAAGTGCGGAAGAGATAACCGCTGAAAGCATCTAAGCGGGAAACTTGCCTCGAGATGAGTCTTCCCTGGACACTAGATGTCCCTGAAGGGCCGTTGAAGACGACGACGTAGATAGGCTGGGTGTGTAAGCGTAGCGATACGTTGAGCTAACCAGTACTAATGACCCGAGAGGCTTAACCTTACAACACCGAAGGTGTTTTGTGAGATGACTCATAGAGAACGATATTCAGCTTGTTCGAAGATTGGTTCTGGTGATTATACAGATGGAAGCGAAAGCGACCGGAGTATAACGGCTGGAATGAAACAGAATTTGCCTGGCGGCGATAGCGCGGTGGTCCCACCTGACCCCATGCCGAACTCAGAAGTGAAACGCCGTAGCGCCGATGGTAGTGTGGGGCTTCCCCATGTGAGAGTAGGGAACTGCCAGGCATCAAACAAGTGGAAAGCCCCTGTCGGAAGACAGGGGCTTTTTGCTGTATGCGTTGCGGAGAGTGCTGTATATATATCCGCTGCCTGCCAGCAGTTCGTATGACAGACAGGTGAATGGATGGTTGTTGAGGATGCAGAAGTCTATTTGTTACCAGCGACTATTCAATGGCTTAGTGTGAAAGCTGTCTACCTGAGGCCGTCTGTACTCAATGAAGCTATAGCGAGAGCTATTTACTGGCGCTGTTGGGGAAAGCCTGCGTGGATACGCAGGCTGATTGTTCTGGATTAGTGCAGGATCTGCGAGAGAAATGACTGTGTGCGTTCTGAGCGAGGGCTGGAGAAGAAGATATCCGGTGGCGCTTGTTCCACGATCTCTCCCTGATCCATAAAGATCACCCGGTCAGCCACGGTTCTTGCGAACCCCATCTCGTGCGTTACGCACAGCATCGTCATCCCATCTTGTGCCAGCCCCAACATGGTATCTAACACTTCTTTCACCATTTCAGGATCCAGCGCGGACGTCGGTTCGTCGAACAGCATAATCTTGGGCTTCATGCACAGTGAGCGCGCGATGGCCACACGCTGCTGCTGCCCTCCGGATAGCTGCCCTGGAAATTTATGCGCATGTGCGGCGATACGCACGCGTTCCAGATAGTGCATTGCCAGTTCTTCCGCTTCTTTCTTCGGCATGTTGCGTACCCAGCATGGCGCCAGTGTGCAGTTTTGTAACACGGTTAAGTGTGGGAAAAGATTGAAATGCTGAAAAACCATGCCGACTTCAGTACGAATTTTTTCGATATTGCGTAAATCGTTATTCAACTCAATACCGTCAACAACAATCCGACCCTGCTGATGTTCTTCGAGATGGTTAATGCAGCGTATGGTGGTTGATTTCCCCGAGCCGGAGGGGCCACACAGCACAATGCGTTCCCCCTGTCGGACCTGCAAATTAATATCTTTAAGCACATGAAATTGCCCGTACCACTTATTCACATTTTCTAAGGTAATCATGTGATCGGTTGATTGAGTTAATGCAGTCTGATTCATGGATGGCCTCAGTGTGACTTGTGTCCGGTGTTAAAACGACTTTCCAGATGTTGGCTATAGCGCGACATGCTGAAACAGAAAATCCAATAGACCATAGCAGCGAAGACATAGCCTTCCGTCGACATGCCCAGCCAGGTGGGGTCAACCGTTGCCTGTTGGATGCTGCTGAAGAGATCGAAAAGGCCGATGATGATCACCAGACTCGTGTCTTTAAAGAGCGAAATGATGGTATTCACCAGGCCTGGGATAACCATTTTCAGCGCTTGCGGGAGAATGACCAACCCTTGCATACGCCAATAGCCTAAGCCCAGAGATTCAGCGGCTTCGTACTGCCCTTTAGGTAGCGCCTGTAAACCACCGCGAACGACCTCGGCGACATAGGCGGACTGGAATAAAATAACGCCGACTAGCGCCCTGAGCAGTTTGTCGATCGTGGTGCCTTCCGTTAAAAACAGGGGTAGCATCACGGATGACATAAAAAGCACGGTGATGAGCGGAACGCCGCGCCAGAACTCGATGAAGACAACGGAAAGCATACGAACGATCGGCAGCGTGGAACGTCGCCCTAATGCGAGCAAGATGCCAAGCGGTAACGCACCTGCGATACCCACTGCGGCGATAATCAACGTTAACGTGAGCCCGCCCCACTGATAGGTTTCCACTCGGCTGAGCCCGCCAAAACCGCCGTAAAGCAACCACCAGGCAATGAGCGGATAAGCCACTGACCAGACGGCAATGTAGCGTCCGCGATAGGGGATACTTTTCAGGAACATCGGCAGGATACTGAGTAGTGCGATGGTGAGGGCAAAGTTGATGCGCCAGATTTCCGCTGCCGGGTACAGGCCATACATAAAATGCCCAAATCTGGCGTGAATGAAGACCCAACAGGCGCCGTCACGCGTACAGTCATTACGGGTGGTGCCAATCCAATTTGCCTGAAAGATCGCCCAGTTGAGCAGCGGCGGTATGGCAACCCACAATAGCCAGAGGCAAAACAGTGTTAACAGGCTATTACTGATACTGGAGAAGAGATTACGCCGTGCCCACTGCATCGCTCTGAACAGAGAAGACTGACGGCCTTGCGTATAATGGTTCATCGTCATGTGTCCTCTTAGCGTTCGACTAATGCGATCTTGCGGTTATACAGGTTCATCAGCAGCGAGATCAGCAGACTGATAATGAGGTAGACCGACATGGTAATGGCGATGGTCTCAATGGCCTGGCCGGTCTGATTGAGCACCGTTCCAGCGAACAGCGACACCATATCGGGATAACCAATCGCGGCAGCCAGCGAAGAGTTTTTCACAATATTCAGATACTGGCTGGTCAGTGGCGGAATGATGACGCGTAGTGCCTGTGGGAGGATCACTTTGCGCAGCGTAACGGGATTCGGTAATCCAAGAGAGCGTGCCGCCTCATGTTGACCGTGAGAAACCGATTGGATGCCTGAACGAATGATCTCGGCGATAAACGATGAGGTGTAGACCGACAGGGCGACGGTTAATGCCGCCAGTTCAGGGATAAGCACCATACCGCCGCGGAAATTAAACCCCTTTAATTCCGGCATGTCCCAGTGAAAGGCCGAGCCAAAAATCAGATGGCTGAGTGCACACAGCCCAAGTAGCAGGCCTAGCGCCAGCGGCCAGGTTCTGCGTGGCTGACCGGTTAACGCATGATAGCGCTGGTTACGCCGAAAAACGCCCCATGTCACGACCAACGTAATAATGAGAGAAAGAAAAAATGCCGCTGCACCCGGCCCCAATTCAGGAGAGGGCAGATAGAAGCCACGATTGCTGAGAAAGGCGACATCAAATGCGCTGATTGACTGACGTGGTCCCGGCAGATTTCGCAGTACGGCAAAATACCAGAAGAAGATCTGCAATAGCGGCGGGATATTACGGAATATCTCAATATAAACGTTAGATATTTTCCGTAATAGCCAGTTATCGGACAACCGGGCAAGGCCAACGGTAAAGCCGAGAATCGACGCAAACACGATACACAATGCCGAAACCAGTAGCGTGTTGAATAGCCCAACAAGGAAAACACGGGCGTAGGTGTCGCCTTGTTGATAGTCAATCAGGTGTTGGACGATGCCAAAGCCAGCGCTTTTATTCAGGAAATCGAAGCCAGAGGTGATGCCCCTCTGTGCCAGATTGGTCACGGTGTTGTGCAACAGGTAGGCTGCGACAGCCAATACAGCGATAACAACGACAATTTGATACAGCCAGGCGCGCACCGCTGGATTAGTCAGTGATAAATCACCTTTTACGGTTGGGCGTTGTAGCATGCTGGAACCTCGATACGGGGTACTGAGGGGCGCAGCAATACACTGCGCCCGGTTTTTTCTGATAATTAACGTACCGCTGGCGCGTACTGGATCCCGCCTTTGTTCCACAGTTCGTTCAGGCCACGCTTAATTTTCAACTCGCTGCCCATACCGACATTACGTTCAAAGATTTCGCCGTAGTTACCGACCTGTTTGATGATTTTGAATGCCCAGTCGTTCGGTAATTTGAGATCTTTACCGTAGCTGCCTTCGTGACCAAGCAGGTGGGACATATCTGGCGTGGTGGGTTTTGCTGCCAGTTGGTCGACGTTTTTCGAAGTCACACCCATCTCTTCGGCATTCAGCATTGCGAACAATGTCCAGCGGACGATCGAGAACCACTCTTCATCACCACGGCGTACTACCGGGCCCAGCGGCTCTTTAGAGATGACTTCTGGCAGGACGATAAATTCGGCAGGTTTGCTCAGCTTGATACGCAGTGCGTACAGCTGTGACTGATCTGATGCCAACGTATCGCAGCGGCCAGATTCCAGCGCTTTGGCACTTTCATCAGAGCGGTCGAACGTGACAGGTGTGTACTGCATCTTATGGGTTTTGAAGTAGTCAGCGACGTTCAGTTCGGTATCGGTACCCGCCTGAATACAAACGGTTGCGCCGTCCAGCTCTTTGGCGCTGGTTAAGCCTGCTTTGTTGTGCGTCAGGAAGCCAATGCCGTCGTAGTAGGTGACGCCGGTAAAGAGCATGCCCATGCCGCCGTCACGGGAGGAGGTCCAGGTCGTGTTGCGTGACAGCACGTCAACTTCGCCGGATTGCAGCGCAGTGAAGCGCTCTTTTGCCGTCAGCGGCGTATATTTGACTTTATTGGCATCGCCGAATACGGCGGCAGCAAGTCCGCGGCACACGTCAACATCAATACCGGAGTATTTGCCGCTGGCGTCTGCATAGGAAAAACCGGGCAAGCCATCGCTGATACCGCATTGTACAAATCCTTTCTTCTGAATCGCGTCCAGCGTTGCACCAGCATGGGCTTGATTGATTGCGGCAAAGAGTGACGCGCCAGCAACCAGAGTAGAAATCACTATTCTTTTCATAATCATCCTAGCGTCTAAAGTTATTTGCTGTTTTTGAAGTACACAATAAAGGTGCACCCTACCTGTCTGTCGGGATGCCGACGTGAGCAGAGCGAAGCAAATAAAATGCCAATTCTCTATTCGATTGATAACAAAGACGAAAATGAAGGGTTATTGATCTAAGTAGGTAATTCTAAATAGGTATGAGCGCACCGTGATAAATGCAAAGCGGGCGATGCGCCCTTTTTTGGTGCGTCAAAATGGAGAGCGCGAGATGCCTTCAGTCACTCTACGCGTTTATCAGATGTGGAGAACAGTGAACAAGGCTGAATGTTAAGTAGGGGGGGTCATCAGCCCAGCGGTGGCGTGGGCTGATATCGGGAAATGTTAGTGTGTGATGTGGCGCTGATAATACTTTTCGAGCTTAACCTGTAGCTGGCTCAGCACGGTGCTGAACATCAGATAAATCAGCGCCGCTTCGACATACAGAATCAGAGGCTCATAGGTCACGGAAACGATGCGTTGAGCGGATAAAAACATCTCCGGCACGGTGATGACCGCGGCCAGCGACGTATCCTTGATTAAGGAAATAAACGTATTGGAAAGCGGCGGCAGCGATACGAAAACGGATTGCGGGAATATGACCCAGCGAATCGCCTGTCTGCCGTTCATGCCGAGAGAATAGGCGGCATTCCATTGGCCTTTCGGGACAGACAAAATGGCCCCACGGACGATCTCCGAGCTATAAGCGCCCACGCTGATGGTGAAACCAATGAGTGCTGCAGGGAAGGCATCCAGAGTAATCCCCGCGCTGGGCAGACCATAAAAAATCAGGAAAAGCTGCACCAGTAACGGTGTGCCACGAATGACCCAAACGTAAAAATCACCCAGCCATTTCAGCGGTTTGGGGCCATAAAGGCGAACCAGCGCGATGATAATACCGAGGGCTAAGCCAAAGATGAAAGACAGAATCGCCAGAGGGACAGTAAATTTAAGTCCCGCAGAAAGCAGACTCCAAAAGGAGTCTGCCATGAGTTGTAGCCAAGGCGGCATGAAAACGAGCTCCGATAACGGTATGCGCTGATAACAGTGCGATTATTGAGAAACATCCTCCCCGAAGTATCGCACAGATATCGTTTTATAGGTGCCGTCTGCTTTGATTTCATCCAGAGCTTTATTCAATGCTTCCACCAGTGGTGCCTGGTTTTTACGCACCAGAATCGCGGAAGGTTCGCCGTCTTTTGAGGTCGCGGCAATCTTCACGTTGGCATCCGGTTTCTGTTTTTTGAAATCCAGGAATGACAGATTATCGTTTAACGTCGCGTCAGCACGGCCGCTGAGCACCAGATCCAGAGACTGGTTAAAACCGTCCGTTGGCACAATGTCTGCACCGTTGCTGGTGGCTTGCTTAGAGTAATTACTGGTCAGGCTCTGAGCCGCTTTTTTGCCTTTCAGATCGCTGAAATCTTTGAGGGTGGTGTTATCGCCACGGACAACCAGCACCGCCTTGGAATCGATATACGGCTTGGAGAAATCATACTTGGCCTGACGCTCTTTGGTTACGCCAACCTGATTGATGACCGCATCGTAGCGTTTGGCATCGATACCGGCGATTAACCCGTCCCAGCGTCCTTCAATAAACTGGGCTTTCACGCCGAGTTTTTCTGCCACCGCACGGCCAATATCCACATCGAAACCAACCAACTGGCCTGATTTATCATGATAGGTGTAAGGCGCGTAGGTGCCTTCTGTGCCGATCTTGAGAACGCCTGCGGACTTGATGTCGCTAAGGTCATCGGCATGAGCGAATACGCTGGTAGCAAGCAGGGCGCTGGTCAGTAAAGCAAAACGTATTTTTTTCATTATGAATTCCTGTGAATAGAGTGCGGTCATGCGCTTATAACTTTTGTTAATAACGAATCTACGCGACAAAACATCTGTTTATAAATCACGTTGTGTGATTATTTATATCAGAAGTGAATATAGTACTTATGGTGTGCGTACTGTTGTCGCGAGTCTTACTTTTGTAGTGAATATAGTGCGTCTAACACGTTTTAACCATGTTGAGTTAAAGAACGATAGAAAAAGTCTATCGCTGCCGGGAATGTTGCCCAACTGTCACAATGGGCTTCTATTCTCAAAAGGACATCATTGCTTTTGCCACTACCTAGCAGGAGATAACAATGAAGATCCGTATCGCCAGCTATAACGTCGAGAACCTGTTCCACCGTACCGCGATTCTCAACCTCCCTGATTCCCGGCAGATTGACGCCTTATTGCAGCAGGTCAGGCAGCTTCAGCATCTTCTTGAACAGCCCCAATACGATGATGCCCTGAAAGATCAGGTGTTCCGCCTTTCTATCGCACTGCGCCCTTATATTGATATCCGTACTGACGCAGGCACGTTGGGGCGATGGAAAAAAGAGGACGCCGGCACCGGATTCCGAATTAATAAAAGCTGCCGGGGACGTGGTGATTGGATCGGCGAAATCGTATTTAAGGCTCAAGAATTTAGCAGTCAGCAGCGTAAGAATACAGGCAAGATTATTACCCTGCTTAACGCCGACCTTCTGTGCGCCGTTGAGGTCGAAAATATGGACGTCCTGCGTGATTTCAACAATCAGGTACTGGGGGACAGTAAATTCAGCCAGTTCGTGATGATCGACAGCCCGAACGATCCGCGCGGTATTGATGTCGCCTGCCTGACGCGCTATCGGATTGCTCAGCTCCGCACGCATATTTTTGATGCCGGAAAGCGTTTCGATCCCGTATTTAGCCGTGACTGCCTCGAAGTGACGCTGGATGCCGGTCTCAAACAGCCGATTTATATTCTGTGTAACCATTTCAAAAGCCAGAGCGGTCAAACGGAGGAAGAGCGGCAGCGTGGGGCGGAGAAACGTCGCGATCAGGCCGAACGCGTCGCGGAGATTGTGCAACAGACTTACGATCTCAAGAAGGATTACGTGGTCATTCTCGGCGATTTGAACGAGGATTCGTCAAACCCCTGGCACAGCTTGGCTCCGCTGTTTTCTCTGTCGGATTTACACCCGGTTATCGACCCTGATCGCCCAGAAAAAGAGCGCTACACCTACTATTTCGCTGGGGGAAAGAAAGGGGCTCGGTTAAACCAACTGGACTACATTTTCTTATCTGCACCGCTGCATCAGGCGGTGGTAGGCTGGGGAGTCGAACGTCGGGGCATTTATAATATCGACAAAATTGCCGCCAAAGAGGGCGCGGAACCCGTTACGCCGCTACCGGAAGTCACCTCATGGGACACGGCGGCGTCCGACCATGCCGCGCTCTGGGTAGAAGTGGATATTACCTGATGGTCGTATAACAGGGGAAGATGATGAGCAAGCAAGGATTAGAGCAATACCCAGACGCGCTACGCTGGTCATTTGGCGACAGTCCCGCGCTGGCGGATGAACTGCTGCAACTGGTACGGGAAGCAGGTGTTAACGGGCAAAATGAATAGCAGTATTGCCTGTGACTAAGAAGTATCTAGGTAGCTTGAGCTGTTCACTTCGGAGTACTTATTTTCGGTAAGGAACCTGTCATTCTGGCGAAACACATATATTTTAACTAGGCTTACGCCATGTTCTGGTTCGGATTTGACATCGATCGCGCCAGTGCATTCATGTGTTGGTTCAAAAAGTCCTGGAGGCAGAAGCTCTCCAAGTTGTATCTCTGAAAGAAGACAAACCATGGATTGAGATGGGAGTATCTAGAAAAATCTATTTCCGAAGGGAAAGGGGGGTAAATGACACACACATTAAATAACATTGCCGCTTTACTTAGTAACGTTAAACCTATAGTTAATCACTGTGACTCCAATGGTTGGATTTTTACCAAGAAAAATAGTAAAAAATATATTCCTGCGAGACTAACTTTGAATGAGTCGTTATTTGGTGATATAGACAGCGCTAAGATAATTTTGATAAGTGCCCCTGGAGCTGTAGGGAAGTCAGTGATGGCTAGAGAGTTAAGTAATCAGACAGGTGCTATATATTTAGACTTATCACAAGCTTCTACAATAGCGGGGAACTATCTTATCGGTGGTCTTGCTAATAAAGATATCCTTAATGAGTGGAATGAAGGAACTGCTGGACTTGTCATTGATTCTTTAGATGAGGCCAGACTACGGGTAACTCAAAATTCATTTGAAGACTTTCTTGAAGATGTGAACAGTGTATCTAAGAGGAATGCCAATCCTATAATAATATTTGGAAGGGTTGGTATAATAGAAGAGACTTGGTTGATCCTTAGTGATGTCCACGGAATTGATTGCCCTGTTTTTGATATTGAGTTCTTTAATGAGTGTGAAGCATCATTATTTATATTAGAGTCGATAAAAGGATTGTCTGAAAGATATTTTTCAAATAATGACTACAAGCATCTTCCGGCTGCTTTACGTGACCATTACCCTGTTTATGAAAAGTCTGTTTCTGAAATTGTTGCATCGTTAAGAGAAGTGTCCGGTAATGAGTCAACTCGGTTCTTTGGGTATGCGCCTGTTCTAGATGCTGTGTCTAAGGTTGTCGGAACCATATCTAATCCATCTAGAATTTCTGATGAAATGGCCAGTATCCTCAGTGGCGAGTTGCTCCTCAATATATGCAAAGCTATTTTGAGTCGTGAACAAGGGAAATTAACGACTCAATTGTCAGAGAAATTTGAGTCATTCAAAGATAATTTATACACTGCTGATGAACAGCTGAATAAGCTTTCTTGCCATATTCTTAATATTGAGCCCATACCAATCCATTCAGTATTAACCAGTGACCTTGTTTCAGTTTATGATGATGCAGTCAATAGTATGTTACCCCAGCATCCTTTTTTGGATGGAGCGGGAAGAAAATGTGCTAGTTCAGTTTTTGAAGCCTGTGTGTTGGCTCATGCCTTACAGAGTGGTAAATCGAATATAGCAAAAGCGGCTCGCAATTATTGCCTTTCTGGACGAATTACACCCAACCCCTTCCTATTTGACTTCTTTGTCGAAGCTTTACCAGAAGAGGGCTCTTCTAAGATTAGTAGCGAATATGTTGGGCTGTTATTTGATTCTGCATTATCAAAGCTTAAAAACTCAGATAATGCGACATTAATAGTTAATGATAATGATGATTTTTCTCTTAATATAGAGTTCATTCTTAATGAAGATGATGTATTTAAAGAGATAGAGTTCTCTTCAGATGGGTATGGTGTCCTACTTTTAGGAAGCAAGGTTGGAAATGTTTTTGTAAATACAGATAGTTCAGATGTTGAATTTTCTTCAAGCGATCAGTTGGAGCTATTTTCACCTGTAAGTATTTCTTGTGATAATTTGATTATCCATAGTGAGAGGATAATCGTTAAATCCGTAAAGAGTGATGCAGCCAACACCAATGTTATCCTTGAGGCTAAAAACTTTAAAAGCGACAAGCCTGTCAACGTTCCAATCGTAAGGCCTGGGTCTGAACTTTACGTTAGCTGGCCTTCTTCGGAAGCATACCCATGGTCTGCTTTTTCGAGCAAATTCTCTGATGATGAATCAAGTGGTCGTGTTGCTGATACGTTAAGGGTATTTAGGCGTATAGTCATGGCATTTCGCTCTCATAGCAAAGGAAGGCTCGCAAGGCTTCAGGATAAAATTAACCATGTTCGCATGCTTCGTGATGTTGATGGACGAGCTCTTTTAGCCAAACTTATCAGTGATGGTGTCATTAGTGCTGAAAGCCATATGTATTATCTCGAGCCAAACAAATTGGGGAGTGTCACCGGAGCCTCATTTTTAGATGTGAATAAGAAAAATTATTCAGCAGATACCATGCAATATATAAAACAGGCCATCAACTTTTCTGAGTGAGATGGATACAACATGTATCAGCCCTTTATAGTAAAGGGCTTTTTTACAGCGACTGTGCTGCTCCCAAAACACAGTAATTTTCCCCCAACTGATTAATGAATTGTGCTGTAAGTAGTGCCCGTTTTTGGCTCCGAGCTGGCTATCAACGTTAGGTTACGAAGATGCTAGGCTAAACACTAGCCAGAGCAGTAACAACAGTCAGTCTTTGGATTGTTTGCGCCAGCGGCGTTTGACCTCGCTTTTTGCTGCAGTGACGATGCATTGCGCCTTTGTTTCATCAGCTTCAAGGCTACTTTCCACTTTAGCAACAGCAGCGTGCGGGAACCTTGCATTCAATCGTTGTGACTTTAGTCATTAACAACGGCTCCCTCATCTTGCAGACGTCACCGCTCAGAACGTCCATGCTAAGGTCGAAGCCTAAATAGAAGGCAAAGAAAAAGGCGCTTAACCCAAGAGGTAAAGCGCCTTTTTTCAAATGCTTAACTGATTAGTATCAGTTCATGCCGTATTTTTTCAATTTCTTACGCAGAGTACCGCGGTTGATGCCCATCATCAGGGCAGCGCGGGTTTGGTTACCGCGGGTGTATTGCATCACCATGTCCAACAGTGGCTGTTCAACTTCAGCCAGTACCAGCTCATAAAGGTCACTTACATCCTGACCGTTCAATTGAGCAAAATAGTTCTTCAGTGCCTGTTTAACCGAGTCGCGCAGGGGTTTTTGGGTTACCTGAGCCTGAGAGTTTACAGTGGAAACGGTCAGTACGTCAGAATTCACGCGTTGTTCGAACATAGTTCTGTCAGCTCTTTTTCTGTTTACGCAAGATTTTCAAAATATGCCTTCAACGCCTCCAGCTGCTCGCTGGCATCCTCAATGGCGTTGAATGTGCGCCTAAACTGGTCGTTTGGGGCATGCTCCTGGAGATACCAGGATACGTGCTTACGAGCGATACGAAATCCCTTGCCTGGACCATAAAAGTCGTGCAATTCCCGTATATGCTCGATCAACAAGCGCTTGACCTCTGCCAACGGCATTGGTGCCAGCAACTCCCCTGTGTCCAGATAATGCTGGATTTCCCGAAAGATCCAGGGTCTTCCCTGAGCGGCTCGTCCTATCATCAGGGCGTCAGCCCCGGTGTAGTCAAGAACCGCTCTGGCTTTATGCGGGTCTGTAATGTCGCCATTCGCAATAATAGGAATGGAAACGGCCTGCTTAACTGCCCGAATGCTGTCGTATTCCGCGGAACCATTGAACAGGCACGCACGGGTGCGTCCGTGAATGGTTAACGCCTGAATGCCACAGTCTTCAGCCAGTTTGGCAATTTCTACACAGTTACGATGCTCTGGTGCCCAACCGGTACGGATCTTCAGTGTCACCGGTACGTCTACCGCTTTCACCACCGAAGAGAGGATCTGTTTGACCAAATCCGGATACTGCAACAATGCAGATCCTGCCATCTTGCGGTTCACCTTCTTCGCCGGGCAGCCCATATTGATGTCAATGATTTGCGCGCCGGAATCAGCATTGATTCTCGCTGCCGCCGCCATCTCATCGGGGTCACAACCGGCAATCTGCACGGCTCTGATACCCGGTTCATCGCTATGAACCATTCGCAAACGCGACTTGTCCGAACGCCACACTTCCGGATTGGAAGAAAGCATTTCAGACACGGTCATTCCAGCGCCCATCGCGTGACAGAGTGCTCTAAATGGGCGATCGCTAATACCAGCCATTGGGGCTGCTATCAAACGATTGGTAAGCTGAAATTGTCCAATGTGCATAGACAAAAATTGACCATACTGTGCCTGCAAGGGCGCGTATATTACGCATTTTTTACGTCAGATGAAAGGCCAAACTTTGACCAATTTACGGCTATCGATCAATGAAAATGCAGTTCGTAGAAGCATATGAAAATATTATTCATATTTAACAGTATGTTATGTTTTTGTGCTGGTTTTTTGCTCGGTAAAATATTCATCTGCTTACA
The DNA here is from genome assembly GCF_015689195.1 of Pectobacterium aroidearum. Lineage (GTDB taxonomy): Bacteria > Pseudomonadota > Gammaproteobacteria > Enterobacterales > Enterobacteriaceae > Pectobacterium > Pectobacterium aroidearum. Next base: position 4,633,775 of record NZ_CP065044.1, on the reverse strand, counting down.
GAATTTTATCTGTAAGCGCGGTCATTTTGAGTGGAGATACCACAGCCTATCAAGGATTTATCAGTGAAATGCTTGGTTAATGCGGTAAAAAAGGGCGGTGATTGAGCGGAGGCTGGCCGACAGACGGTCAGACCAGCCTCGTAGAGTGGCTTAGTGGATGATGACGCGGCCATTAAGCGGCTGTATGGGGCGATTATTCGCGTGATGCATGACCGCGCGGAACTGGTTGATTTGTTCAGCAGAGGCGGTGACGGGGTGATCCAGCACCAGCCAGCGAATGCCCTCTGAGCATGGCGGCGTGGTGAGCGACCCACTAAACCGATAGTAGTTTAATGACGTCGGTAACAGGCTCTGAATCGCGATTGGCGTGCGCACGTCCTCCGCCTGATTAACCTGAGCTGGAATCTGCTGCCATGCCGTGGCTAACGGCTGATTGGCTTCTCCCTCCTGAAACATCAGCGCGATAACGGTAAGCGCGCCGCTTGCGTCTTTATAGACAAAATGGCCTTCCAGCGGAAACTGTTTACCGTCAATTTCATTCTCGCTCGGTGCGTGGAAGTGAAACTGCTGTAAGGTGAATGTCTCGTTATCCAACAGCAGTGTATTCCCCGGACCGACGTTAACCTGAACGGTATGCCCATTGTTGATGATTTGCTGTGTCCCTGGCAGGAAGGCTAGTTGTAAAGGGTCGTGCTGGGCGTTCAGTGCCTGACGGATATTGATGGGAGATTGGTTTTTACCGGTTTCACACAGCGAGAAGTCTGGGGACAGCTTTCCCCAATGCGCCGGATCGCCGTTGCCTTCGTAGCCCCAGTGTACCGGATCGGCCGCCAGTACGGGAAAGCAGGCTGACAGCATCAATACGATAGAGAGTTTACCCTTCATTTTTCATCCCTTAAAAATAATGATACGGCATCGTTGAGCGCCGGGCGCAGGTGCGTCCGGTCACTTGCCGGCCAGCATAATACGCCAGCTTATCGGGAGAAATCATGAGGTATAACAAGAAGAAGCTCGCCCACCGTTGCGTACACGGCGGGCGGAGCGGGAAGAGGTAACGTGATTAAGACGCGCGGCGTTGACCGGTAATGCGGCACCACTCTTCGCGTTCTGCCACCGGATCGAGCGTGAACTTGTCTGTGTAGGCTTCTGCGACGCCGTCGGCCTGCGTCGCCAGTACGCCTGACAGGCCGAGGTGGCCGCCCGCTTTAGGTAGATCGCTAATCAGCGGTGCCAGTTCGCGCAGCGGGCCAGCAAGGATGTTGGCGACGACGACATCGGCAGACAGGTCGGCAGGCTGGTCTTTCGGCAGATAAAGCTCAAGACGTTCGGAGACGCCGTTGCGCTGTGCGTTGTCGCGGCTGGCCTGAATCGCCTGCGGATCGATATCAATCCCGATAGCGCGTGCGGCACCCAGTTTCAGAGCGGCAATCGCCAGAATGCCGGAACCGCAGCCGAAATCGATGATGGTTTTCCCTTCCAGATCCAGTCCGTCGAGCCATTGCAGGCACAGCGCGGTCGTTGGGTGGGTACCGGTGCCAAACGCCAGACCGGGATCGAGCATGACGTTGACGGCGGTTGGGTCAGGAATGTCACGCCAGCTTGGGCAAATCCACAGACGTTTACCGAACTGCATCGGGTGGAAGTTATCCATCCATTCACGTTCCCAGTCTTTGTCTTCCAACTGTTCGATTTTGTGTTTAAAACCGACGCCCAGCAGCGGTTCTTGCTCCAGTATGGCGATAACGTCATTCATGTCGGTTTCGGCGTCGTACAGCGCAATCGCGTCGGTATCACCCCACAGGCGGGTTTCGCCCGGCAGCGGTTCGAACACCGGGGTATCGTGCGTATCCTGAAACGTAACGGATACCGCACCGCTTTCTATCATGGCGTCACCCAGTTGTTCTGCAACATTTCCTGAGGTGTTTATTTTCAGTTGAATCCACGGCATAGCAGTCTCTATTACATTTAAAGTGAAGATGAAGCGGCAACTGGCGCTGGTGGATTATGACCAAAGCGGTTGCCAATAATAAACGCCATCAGGCTGAGTAACAGCGATGGCACAATCGGGTGATATCCGGCCAGTTGAAGATTGAAGCTGGCCAGTAAGGTATAGCAAATCGCCCCGCTGAACATGGCGCTAAGCGCACCTGCGGCATTCGCGCGTTCCCAGTACAGGCCCAGCACCAGCGGCCACAGGAACACCGCTTCCAGTCCGCCAAACGCCAGCAGGTTTAGCCAGATGATCATATCTGGCGGCCGTAAGGAAGCCAGTAGCACCAGCAGACCCAACAGCAGCGTGGTCATGCTGGACAGGATCTTGATGCGGCGTTCGTTATGGATCTGCTGCGGACGTACGCTGAGATAGAGATCCTTGATGATCGTCGCGGAAGCCTGAAGCAGATGCGCATTAATGTTGGACATGATAGCGGCCATTGGCGCAGCGAGAAAGATCCCGGCGGCCAGTGGCGGTAGTACGGTGACCATCAGCGCCGGTAACACCTGATCGGGAATCGTCAGATTTGGCATCACGGCGCGGCCCAGCGCCCCAGCCAGATGCATGCCGAGCATCAGAATGCCGATGACGATGGTACCGATAATAATCCCGCGGTGCAGCGCTTTGCTGTCGCGATAAGAGATACAGCGGACGGCGGTGTTCGGCAGGCCGATAACGCCGAAGCAGACCAGCACCCAGAATGAGGCCATAAACGGCATCGACAGAATACCGCCGCTGCCCTGCGGAGAGACCAGCATTGGGTCGATCTGTTGCAGTTTATCCACCGCGCTGTGTAAACCGCCAGCGGCATAGATCACGCCGACTAGTAGGATGACGGTGCCGATCAACATCACGATGCCCTGCATCGCATCATTCAGCACGCTGGCACGGAAACCGCCAAACGTGGTGTACAGCGCGATGGTGACGCCAAAAATCAGCAGGCCGATGTCGTAAGGGATGTTCGCTGCGGTTTCCAGCAGGCGTGCGCCGCCGATGAATTGCACGGCCATCGCGCCGATAAACGCGACCAGCAGGCTGATGCTGGCGAACCACACCAACAGCGGGCTGTTATAGCGGGCGTATAGCATGTCATTCAGCGTGATAGCGTTGTAGCGCCGCGCCAGAATGGCGAATTTTTTCCCCAAAATACCCAACGACAGCAGCATGGTGGGAAGCTGGATCATCGACAGCAGCACCCAGCCCAGGCCGTATTTATACGCGGCACCCGGTCCACCGATAAATGAGCTGGCGCTGACGTAAGTGCCGATCAGCGTCATTGCTAGCACAAACCCGCCCATCGAGCGGCCGCCAAGGAAGTATTCGTTAAGAAAGTTGCCCGCCTTACGGCGACGGTACGCATAGACCGACAGCCCGAAGACCAGCAGCAGATAGCCAATCAGCGGCAATAAAATTTCAATTTGCATCGTCACTCTCCAGTGAGATATCGCGGAAAATGACGCGAACCATCAGCCAGCACAGCAGCGTAAACACGAGCGGCAGCAGTAGGCAGGCCATCTCAAACCAGTGTGGAAGGCCGGTTATCCCTTGCGTGTTGTCTGGCAAATAGGCGGCAAGCGCCCAGGCCACTAAATAAACCAGCGTCAGGCCAAAAGCCCAGCGGGCTTCTCTGTGCGCCTGAGGAAAGCGTGTATCCATGTTCTTCTCCACCGTAAATGGGAGGATTAGCCCGTCATTTTAGGGCATGGGTATTGTTATGATCGTCGTGATGACGAAAGCGGGAATTTTACGGCATGTGGGCCAATTGACTAGTAAGAATTACGCCATTGGCGTAAAAGCCCGCTATGGGGTACTCATCGTTTGGTGAAAAAACGGCTTTACCATTGGGGAATAAAAAGAGGGGGTTAGTGTGTCACTTTGCCGCTTTATTTCGGTCTGGTGAGCAACAGAGCAAGGCGGAAATAAAATTTATCTCGCCACAAAATAATACTAAATGAGTATTTTTGCTTATTGATCTTGAGGTAATTAGCGAATGATGGACGTCACATCGCATAATTTTCTCAGGAGAAGATTTACTATAGGGCTATTATTTATCACCTGCTATTCCTGAGCAGAATATTAGCGGTGCGCAAGGGAACATAATAATAACGCTAGCGTTATTGGCGCTGTTGTAGGTCGGGTTGCCGATGTTTTAGTGCTCAATATCTCAGTGTCTATGTTAAAGATGAACCAAAGGAGTCGTTATGTCAGTTTCAGCAAGAAATCAGCTTTCGGGTGTTGTGTCTTCCATTGTTGAGGGGGCGGTAAACAATGAAGTCGCATTGACTCTGGAAAGTGGAGATAAGTTAACGACGGTGATTACACGAGCCAGCTGTCAATCTATGGACCTGGCCGTTGGCAAGCCGGCGATTGCGCTGGTGAAAGCCCCCTGGGTCATTCTGGCATCCGCCGAATGTGGTTTGAATTTTTCTGCCCGCAATCAGTTTCACGGCAAGGTGAGTTCCGTTACGAAAGGCGCCGTAAACTCGACGGTACAACTGGTGACTGCGGGTGGGTTGACGCTGACCTCAACCGTGACCAATGAGAGTCTGGAAGAGATGAACATTGATGTGGGCAACGAATTAATCGCGCTGGTTAAAGCATCCAGTATTATTCTGGCTACCCGGAAATAATTGTCGGTTTCTGTCGCGAAATATAACGATCACTGCCGATAAACGACGGATATATACGGGTTTATCGGCTTATTTTTTACCGCAGAATATTTCTTCCTTCGATGTGTCCCCGCGTAAAACGTATCTTATTTTTCGGTTCAAATGACCACATCAGGTATCGCTGGAAATGTGATTGGAATGATTAATCCTCAATGGGATTATTTAAGAGATAGACATCGGCATAAATAACAAAGGCCAGCGTAAGCTGGCCTTTTGACTCGATTGCGAAGTGTTTACTGCAAGCCGAGTTTCTTCTCCAGATAGTGGATGTTCGTGCCACCTCTCTGGAAGTTTTCGTCGCTCATGATCTTCATCTGAAGTTCGATGTTGGTTTTAATACCATCGATAATCAGTTCAGCCAGCGCGTTCTTCATACGGGAAATCGCGATTTCGCGCGTTTCGCCGTAGGTGATCAGCTTGCCGATCATGGAATCGTAATACGGCGGTACGGTATAACCGGCGTAAATATGCGATTCCCAACGGACACCAAAGCCGCCCGGCGCGTGGAAACGCGTGATTTTACCCGGGCTTGGCAGGAACGTGTTCGGGTCTTCCGCGTTGATACGGCATTCCACCGCATGGCCGCGAACCTTGACGTCTTTCTGCTTGATGGACAATGGCAGACCGGCAGCGATGCGCAGCTGCTCTTTGATCAGATCCACGCCGGTAATCATTTCGGTGACCGGATGCTCTACCTGAATACGGGTGTTCATTTCAATGAAGTAGAACTCACCGTTTTCGTACAGGAACTCGAACGTACCCGCACCGCGATAGTTGATATCGATACAGGCTTTGGCGCAGCGATCGCCGATGTTGCGACGCAGCTCGTCCGTAATGCCTGGTGCTGGCGCTTCTTCCACCACTTTCTGGTGACGACGCTGCATGGAACAGTCACGCTCGGCCAGATAGACGGCGTGACCCTGACCATCAGCCAGAATCTGAATTTCCACGTGACGTGGGTTTTCCAGATATTTTTCCATGTAGACCATGTCGTTGTTGAAAGCCGCTTTGGCTTCCGCACGGGTCATGTTGATGGATTGTTCCAGCTCTTTGTCGCTGCGCACGACGCGCATACCACGACCACCGCCGCCGCCAGAGGCTTTGATGATGACCGGATAGCCAATGCGTTTTGCATGAACACGGTTAGCGTCCATGTCGTCGGTCAGAGGGCCGTCAGAACCTGGTACGGTTGGGACACCCGCTTTTTTCATGGCGGTGATGGCAGACACTTTGTCGCCCATCAGGCGAATGGTTTCTGCGCGTGGGCCGATGAAGATAAAGCCAGAGCGTTCAACCTGCTCAGCGAAATCCGCGTTTTCGGACAGGAAACCGTAGCCAGGGTGAATCGCGACGGCCCCGGTGATTTCCGCAGCGGAAATAATCGCAGGGATGTTCAGATAGCTTTTTGTTGACGGTGCTGGACCGATACACACGGTTTCGTCCGCCAGCAATACGTGTTTTAAATCGCGATCCGCACTGGAGTGAACGGCGACAGTTTTGATGCCCAGTTCTTTACAGGCACGCAAAATACGCAGCGCAATCTCTCCGCGGTTAGCGATAACGATTTTATCTAGCATGATAAGCCTCGTTATTCGATGACAACCAGTGGCTCGTCAAATTCAACCGGCTGACCGCTTTCAAGCAGAATGGCTTTCACCACGCCCGCTTTGTCGGCTTCGATCTGGTTCATCATTTTCATGGCTTCGACGATGCACAGGGTATCGCCAACATTGACTTGCTGACCCACTTCCACGAACGCTTTCGCGTCTGGGCTTGGGGTGCGATAGAAGGTTCCAACCATTGGAGAACGAACGATGTGTCCACTGATGGCAGCCGGTGCGGCGGCAGCTTCCACTGGCGCTGGTGCAACGGCGGCGGCCAGAGCAGGCTGTGGCTGCATCATCGGGGTCGCGTAGGCCTGTTGCATCATCGGGTAGTTAACTGCTGCTGGGGCACGACTGATACGTACTGATTCTTCACCTTCAGAAATTTCCAGTTCGGCGATGCCGGACTCTTCAACCAGTTCGATCAGTTTTTTGATTTTACGAATATCCATGGATGTGGTTCCGTACTCTTTTGTTTAATTGGAAGTTGACAGGCGTTTGACCGCCGTCTGTAAAGCATACTGATAACCATCTGCCCCCAGGCCACATATCACGCCTACCGCAACATCAGAAAGGTAGGAATGATGACGAAAAGGCTCACGTGCGTGCACGTTGGACAGATGAATTTCGATAAACGGAATCGAGACCGCCAGCAGGGCATCACGCAGCGCAACGCTGGTGTGTGTGAATGCCGCCGGGTTAATCAGAATGAAGTCTGTGTTTCCTCTGGCCTGATGGATGGTATCGATCAGAACATGTTCCGCGTTGGATTGCAGATGGGAAAACTTCACGTTCAATGCCTGCGCCTGTGTTTCCAGTTCGCTGACAATGTCTGCTAGCGTCGTCTTACCGTATTTGTCGGGCTCTCGGGTTCCTAGCAGATTCAGGTTTGGACCGTTCAAGAGCAAAATGTGAAACTTTTCTGCCATTGTGCTGCTATCTCCCGCGATTGACCAAGATTGCCAAAACCGTGTCGCACAAAATAGCGCGAAGCTATTCGTTTGTCACCTTTCGTGATGCAAATTGTCCACCCGAGAAATTAAAGTCGTGCATTATAACTATATCGTGGCAATTCGCAGCTAAATACTGGTCTTATCTGCGGAGATATTCCTACACCAGGGCGTGAAACTGCGTCAGCTTTACGGCAGCCCACAGTCGGGTTTTCCTGTGCTAGCGCGGCGTTTAGCGCCACCACTGGCGAAATTTCTTATAACGGAGCAGCAGCAATATCAGTGCCGCCAGCGCATACAAAATGGGCTGTGGAGACAGCGTTTTAACTGACCAAAGATAGTGGATAGGCGCAAGAATGGCGACTAAATAGACAAAATTATGCAGTTTTTGCCATTGCGATCCCAACTTGCGCATCATCATCTGTGGCGAGGTCACTGCCAGCGCCAGCAAAATCAGCCAGCTTATGACACCCAGCGTCAAATAGGGACGGGATATCAGCTCCTTACCCAACAGCGCCAGATGATCCAGACCCAGTTCCAGCAGCGCGTAACTCACCAGATGTAACGTCGCCCAGAAAAAACACCACAGCCCGAGGAGCCGGCGGCAGCGAATGAGCAGCGGCTGTTTGCCGTAGCGCGCCAGTGGCGTGACTAGCAGCGTCGCCAGCAGCAATTTCAGCGCCATTCTGCCGGTAAAGTGCTGGATATCCTTGGCCGGATCGGCGCTGAACCACCCTTGGTCAACCGACAATATCAGCCACAGCAGCGGCAGAAAACCAGCCAGATGGAGTAGCACTTTTAACCGGGTAATGTGTTGTAGCGTCAGTCTCATGCTGATGTGAATTCCTATCCTGACAACGTGTTATTGGCGAGACGTTTTGTGTTATTAGCTAGGCGTTTTGTTTTATTAGCTAAAAGTTGTCGCGCAGATTCAAGCCGCGATACAACGAAGCGACCTGTTCTGCATAGCCGTTGAACAACAGCGTGGGTTGACGCTCAACGTTAAGCAGGCCGCCTGAACCGATGACGCGTTCTGTCGCCTGCGACCAGCGCGGGTGATCCACATGGGGGTTAACGTTGGCATAGAAGCCATATTCATCCGGAGCCGCCAGGTTCCATGTGCAGGGTGGTTTCTCACGCGTGAACCGGATATGTACGATGGATTTGATGTTCTTGAAGCCGTATTTCCACGGCGTGACTAACCGGATGGGGGCACCGTTCTGCGGCGGCAACGTCTTGCCGTAAACGCCGACAGCCAGCAGTGCCAACGGGTTCATGGCTTCATCCATCCGCAACCCTTCTACATAGGGATAATCCAGCCCGCCGCCCATGAAGCGATCTTTTTGTCCCGGCATCTGCTCTGGATCGTACAGCGTCTGAAACGCCACGTAGCGTGCGTTGCTGGTGGGTTCAGCAAATTTAATCAGCTTGGCCAGCTCAAAACCGACCCACGGAATGACCATCGACCACGCTTCGACGCAGCGAAAACGGTAGATCCGCTCTTCCAGCGGAAAGCGCTTTAGCAAATCGTCGATATCCAGCGTGAGCGGTTTGGCGACATCACCGTCAATCTTGATGGTCCAGCCTTCGGTTTTTAACCCGCCAGCATTGGCCGCCGGATCGGCTTTATCCAGCCCGAACTCATAGAAGTTGTTATAGCCCGTAACCTTATCTTCCGGCGTGAGCGGCAAATCGAGCTTCCAGTCAGCGGGTTGGCTAAATGTGAGCGGTTTACCCGGCGGCGCTTTGGGTTTATCGGTGCCTTTAAACCAGGCCAGCAGGTCGGCCTGTGCAGAAAACGGCAGTGAAAGCGCGGCAGCGGAAATACCCAGCGCTTTTAATATGCGCCGACGCTGATAGAAGAGGGATTCCGGGGTAACGTCGGCTTCAGTGGGTTTGCGATGTTTGTGCATGTGAACTCCCGCCAGTCATTATTATTGTTGACGCAAAGTGGCGTTTTTACGGCTAACTGTTCACTTAGTTATAGATGAACTACGGTAGAAACCGCGACAGGAGAGATGAAATACTTTTTTGCAGGGTGTAACAGCCACCCGCGGTGCAGGTGGCTGGATCAACGAAAGGTGTTAGCTGATTTTCACCAGCGTGCGGCCGGTGACTTTATTTTCCAGCAGCGCAGCGGCAGTGGCAGGGACGTCTTCCAGCCCGATTTCCTGCGTGACTTGCTGGTAAAACGACTCTGGCAGGATGGTTGCCAGGCGCTCCCATGCCTGCTGACGGCGAGCCAGCGGTGCCATAACGGAATCCACACCTTGCAGGCGAACATTACGTAAAATAAAAGGCATCACGGTAGTCGGCAGCGCAATGCCGCCAGCCAGACCGCACGCCGCGACCGTCGCGTTGTAATCCATCTGCGCCAGCAGCGTCGCCAGTACGTTATCACCGACGGTATCAACCGCGCCGGCCCAGCGTTGTTTCTCCAGTGGGCGAGGGCTTCCGCTGAATTCGCTGCGATCTAGCACCTGTTTGGCGCCAAGTTTTTTCAGGTAATCGGTGTTGTCAGCACGGCCGCTGACGGCAGTGACCTGATAACCTAGCTCTGCAAGCAGGGCGACAGCGGTACTGCCAACGCCGCCGCTGGCACCGGTCACGATAATGTCGCCGCTTTCTGGCGTGATGCCGCCGTCCTCCAGCGCCATGACGCACAGCATCGCGGTGAAGCCCGCGGTACCCAGAATCATGGCCTTACGAGCATCCAGCGAAGCGGGCAGGGGAACCAGCCAATCGCTCTTTACGCGAGCCTGTTGCGCCAATCCGCCCCAGTGGTTTTCACCCACGCCCCAACCGGTCAGGATGACGGGCTGGCCGACGGTAAACCGATCGCTGTCGCTGTGGCGTACGGTGCCTGCAAAGTCGATCCCAGGAACCATCGGGAAGTTACGAATAATCTTGCCTTTGCCGGTAATGGCAAGCGCATCTTTATAGTTAATGCCGGACCAGTTGATATCGACAGTTACATCCCCGGTGGGAAGCTGCTCCGCGTCAATCTCGCGAATCTGAGCGTGGGTCAGTCCGTCTGACTGTTCAAGAACTAAAGCCTGCATGGGCTATCTCCTGTAGCAGGATGAAAATGGGGAAGTCATTAACGACTATAGTTATTACAGATACTATTTGTTAATACAGTTACCGTTGTGAGTACTGGTACTATGCGTTACAGCTGGTTTATGCGAACTGATAAAAAACAACAAACTCGCAGAAATGACACTTATTTGGAATAGGACGCAGGGATGGGATTTACGACCAGATTTTCGATACTTGTGGTATTGCTGACGGTTCTCGCCATTTTTCTTATGCTTTTCAGTAGCATATTTAGCCTCTGTTATTACAGCCAGCTGCGGACTGAGCAGCAGCTGCGTGAGGTTACGGCCAGTATCGATCAGGCGTTATTAGTGCAATCGCCTGAAAATATCCAATATTGGCTGCCGAGCATGATGAAAACGGCAGGCATTGTTGTGCTGGATATTCAGGATAACGATTCGACCCTCTATTCAATACAGCTCCCTGAGGCCGGCTGGGAACGCACGCACCTCTATCATGAGGTCGAATTTCCACTGATGCACCACCTGAACATGACGATAGCCATACGGTATGTCGATCCGCTGATTGGCTTACCGCGCTTTGTGGTGTCGATGCTATCGGTGCTGTTGGCTGCGGGTCTGATGCTTTTGATGCTGTACTTCTCCATCCGCTGGCTGCGCCGTCAGGCCGCGGGACAGGAAGAATTGGAAGAACGCGCGCAGCGTATTCTCAAGGGCGAACGTGAATCGGTTATGCAGGGGTCGGTACGTGAATGGCCGGTCAATACCAGCGGGGCGCTCGATCAACTGCTGTCTGATTTAGTGGAGGCGCGGGAGGAGCGCGGGCGGGTTGATACCTTAATTCGCGCGTTCGCCGCACAGGATGCCGAAACCGGGCTGAGTAATCGTCTGTTTTTTGATAATCAACTGACCACACAGTTGGAGGATGGCGAAGAAGTGGGGACGCACGGCGTCGTCATGATGATCCGCGTACCCGATTTTGAAACTTTGCAGGAAACGCACGGTGATAGCAGTGCGCTTCAGGAATACCGTTTCACGCTGATCAATCTGCTGTCGACGTTTGTCATGCGCTATCCCTCCGCGTTGCTGGCGCGCTATTTCAGCAGCGATTTCACCGTATTACTCCCTCATAGCACGCTAAAAGAAGCCAATGCGATTGCCACGCAGCTGGTGAAGTCCATCGATATTCTCCCTGCCTGCCCGTTGATCGATCGGGAAGAAGTGCTCCACATTGGTATCTGCGCCTATCGCGGCGGGCAAAGCGCCGAGCAGGTGATGGAAAGTGTGGAAGACGCGACGCGCAATGCGGTGTTGCAGGGCGGTAACAGCTGGTGCGTGTTTGACAGACAAGTGCCAGAGAAGGGGCGCGGCAGTGTGAAATGGCGCACCTTGCTGGAACAGACGTTGGCGCGTGGCGGCCCGAGGCTGTATCAGAAACCTGCGGTCACCAAAGAGGGCGTGGTGCATCATCGCGAAATGATGAGCCGGATCTACGATGGGGAACAGGAACTGCTCGCCGCGGAGTATATGCCGCTGGTTCAACAACTGGGGCTGGCAGCCAGCTATGATCGACAGCTTGTGGCGCGAATTATTGATTTGTCAGCGAACTGGCCCGGGGAAACACTGGCTTTGCCGGTAAGCGTGGACTCACTTTTGCAGAAGCCTTTCCTGCGTTGGCTGAAAGAAGTCTTACTACAATGTCCGAAAACGCAGCGGCAGCGCATTTTATTTGAACTTGCAGAGGCAGATGTTTGTCAATATATCGGCCGCCTGCGCCCGGTTCTCACTGTGATCCTGGGATTAGGCTGTCGTCTGGCGGTAACGCAGGCGGGTTTAACGCTGGTTAGTACGACATATATCAAGTCACTCCCCGTGGAGATCATCAAGCTTCATCCCGGTTTGGTGCGTAGTCTTGAACGTCGTCCGGAAAATCAGCTGTTTGTACAAAGCCTGACCGAAGCCTGTAAAGGCTCGCAAACGCGAGTGTTTGCCGCTGGCGTGCGGACCAAAGAGGAGTGGCGAATGCTGTTGGGCAAGGGGGTTTATGGTGGGCAAGGGGATTTTTTTGCCGCATCAGTCCTTGTAACGGATGAGCTGAAAAAATATTCATCGCGGCATCGCGTTTAATATAAACGTCCTGTTCAAATTGACGTAGAATGAGGCGGTTGTTAAATCGGTTAGTGTGTGCTTACGATAGCGGCAATCCGATTAAATGTTAGATTTTATGTCCTGTGTTAGCGCAATTCTGTCGGGGAGACAGTGGTAAGATGCCTTGCCGCCTGAGGAGAAGGCATTTTGTGCCTTCTCTATGACGCCGACGTGCGCAACGCAGACTCATTTTTCACCGAAGCAGAGCCTTTTCGTGCCTTGTCGCTGCTTCGTGTGGTTGGTAAAGTAGGCGGATTTATTTTTCGCCCCCAGCTTGCAGGATTATCCTTTAGTTATGTTTAAGAAATTTCGTGGCATGTTTTCCAACGACTTGTCCATCGACCTGGGTACCGCCAATACCCTGATTTATGTTAAAGGGCAGGGCATCATACTGAATGAACCCTCTGTGGTTGCGATTCGTCAGGATCGTGCTGGTTCCCAAAAAAGCGTGGCGGCAGTAGGCCACGACGCTAAGCAGATGCTGGGCAGAACGCCTGGGAATATCGTGGCGATTCGCCCGATGAAAGACGGCGTTATTGCTGACTTCCAGGTCACGGAAAAAATGTTGCAGCACTTTATCAAACAAGTGCATAGCGACAGCTTTATGCGTCCGAGCCCACGCGTGTTGGTGTGTGTTCCAGTGGGAGCAACACAGGTTGAGCGTCGTGCGATTCGCGAATCTGCACTGGGTGCGGGTGCCCGTGAAGTGTTTCTGATCGAAGAGCCGATGGCGGCAGCGATCGGTGCTGGTATGCCGGTATCCGAAGCGACGGGCTCCATGGTAGTGGATATCGGTGGTGGTACCACGGAAGTGGCGGTGATCTCGCTGAACGGCGTGGTGTACTCCTCTTCTGTCCGTATTGGCGGTGACCGCTTTGACGAAGCGATCATCAACTACGTTCGTCGTAACTATGGTTCACTGATCGGTGAAGCAACGGCGGAACGTATCAAGCATGAAATCGGCTCCGCGTATCCGGGCGACGAAGTGCTTGAGATTGAAGTACGTGGCCGTAACCTGGCTGAAGGTGTGCCGCGTGGATTTACGCTGAATTCCAACGAAATTCTGGAAGCGCTGCAAGAGCCGTTGACGGGTATCGTCAGCGCGGTCATGGCGGCGTTGGAACAGTGCCCACCGGAACTGGCCTCCGATATTTCCGAGCGCGGTATGGTGTTAACTGGCGGTGGCGCACTGCTGCGTAACCTGGATCGCTTGCTGATGGAAGAGACCGGTATTCCGGTCGTGGTGGCTGAAGATCCACTGACCTGTGTTGCCCGTGGCGGCGGCAAGGCGCTGGAAATGATCGACATGCACGGTGGCGATTTGTTCAGCGAGGAGTAATCCTGTCTGGAAAAGGGGGGACCGGATGGATGAACGCCTGCGTTTTTCATCTCTCGTGGTTACCCCTTTTTTATTTGCCTGAGCGAATGAAATCCGCCCTACGGGGCTGCCGCTTTGTGACGTTAAAAATCGCCGGGAGCGATTTGAGGTTGCTGTCGAGGAATACGCAAATTTTATGAAGCCGCTTTTTAGCAGGGGACCTTCCCTGCAATTACGACTTTTTCTTGCTGTCGTTACCGCGATTGTCGTGATCGTTGCGGACAGTCGGCTCGGTTCGTTCGTCAAAATCAGAACGTACATGGATACCGCCGTCAGCCCATTTTATTTTCTGGCAAATGGGCCCCGTCAGGTTCTGGACAACATGTCCGCCTCACTGGCGACCCGTGAGCAATTAGGCCTTGAAAATACTGCGCTGCGTCAGGAGCTGTTGATGAAAAACAGCGACCTGTTGATGTTAGGTCAGCTCAAGCAGGAAAATGCGCGGTTACGTGAACTGCTCGGCTCGCCACTGCGTCAGGATGAGCAGAAGATGGTGACGCAGGTGATGTCTGCTGGAACCGACCCTTACAGCGATCAGGTAGTGATTGATAAAGGTCAGACGAACGGCGTGTATGAAGGGCAACCGGTCATCAGCGATAAAGGCGTGGTGGGTCAGGTTGTGGCGGTTGGGCAGTTTACCAGCCGGGTTTTGTTGATTTGTGATGTTTCCCACGCGCTGCCCATTCAGGTGCTGCGCAACGATATCCGCGTGATTGCTGCCGGTAATGGCTGCGCCGACGATCTGCAACTGGAGCACTTGCCTAACAATACCGATATTCGCGTCGGTGATGTGCTGGTCACATCGGGGCTGGGCGGACGTTTCCCTGAAGGGTATCCGGTCGCGGTTGTGTCATCGGTCAAAGCTGATACACAGCGCGCTTATACGATTATTCAGGCACGCCCGACGGCGGGGCTACAGCGCCTGCGCTATCTGTTGTTACTGTGGGGTGTGGAGAATAACTCCAATACCTCGCTGCCGCCGGCGGAAGTCCATCGGGTTGCCAATGAGCGGCTGATGCAGATGATGCCGCAGGTATTACCGTCGCCTGACGACATGGGGCCTCCGTTGCCTCCTGATACCGCTGCGCCCACCGTCGAGCCGCAGAGAGGCCGCCAATGAACCGTTATCGCAGGCATGGCAACTGGATTATCTGGCTTTCTTTTCTGATCGCCATGGTGTTGCAGATTATGCCGTGGCCGGATGAAATCTACATGTTTCGCCCCTCCTGGCTGACGCTATTCCTGATTTACTGGGTGATGGCATTGCCACATCGGGTGAATGTCGGCACAGGATTTATATTAGGTCTGATTATGGACCTGATTCTTGGGTCTACACTGGGAGTACGGGCGCTGGCGTTGAGCATTATTGCTTATCTGGTCGCCTTTAAATTCCAACTGTTCCGAAATATGGCGTTATGGCAGCAGGCATTAATCGTCATGCTATTGTCGCTGCTGATGGACCTCACGGTATTCTGGGCAGAATTTTTAGTTATTAATGTCTCTTTCCGACCAGAAACATTCTGGAATAGCGTCGTGGATGGCGTACTCTGGCCGTGGCTGTTCCTCCTGATGCGTAAAATTCGCCGTCAGTTTACTGTGCAATAAGGTGATTCATGACCCAGCTTTATCTGGCCTCCGCTTCTCCCCGCCGTCGTGAACTGCTCACGCAGCTCGATATTCCTTTTGCTGTACTGAACGTCGCGGTGGAAGAGCAGCGGTTACCGGAGGAAGCAGCGGAAGTCTATGTCCGGCGTCTGGCGCATGAAAAAGCCGCGGCGGGTGTCGCGGCTGCACCGCTCGATTTGCCGGTTCTGGGGGCGGACACCATCGTAGTGCTTAACGGCCAGGTGTTGGAAAAACCGCAAGATGAAGCCCATGCGGCAGAGATGTTGAGTCAACTGTCCGGGAAACCACATCAGGTGATGACGGCCGTCGCGCTGGCAGATAAAGACGATATATTGAGTTGTCTGGTGATCACCGACGTCGTCTTCCGTCCGCTCTCGCAGCAGGATATCGAACGGTATATCGCTAGCGGCGAGCCAATGGATAAAGCTGGGGCTTACGGTATTCAGGGCAAAGGTGGATGCTTTGTCCGGTCGCTTAACGGGAGCTATTACGCGGTGGTTGGGCTGCCGCTGGTAGAAACCCATGAGCTATTCAGTAATTTTGCTGCGTTGCGGAGTGCAAGAGGAAAACATGACTGCTGAGTTACTGGTAAACGTTACACCTTCAGAAACGCGCGTTGCCTATATCGACGGCGGTATTTTGCAGGAAATCCACATTGAGCGTGATGCGAAGCGCGGCATTGTCGGCAACATTTATAAAGGCCGCGTGAGCCGCGTTCTGCCGGGTATGCAGGCGGCGTTCGTGGACATCGGTCTGGATAAAGCGGCATTCCTGCACGCATCCGATATTATGCCGCACACCGAATGTGTTGCCGGTGACGAACAGAAGAATTTTCACGTCCGTGATATCGCCGAGCTGGTGCGTCAGGGGCAGGATCTCATGGTGCAGGTGGTCAAAGATCCACTGGGAACCAAAGGTGCACGACTGACGACCGATATCACACTGCCATCGCGCTATCTGGTGTTTATGCCCGGCGCATCGCATGTTGGCGTGTCACAGCGGATTGAGAGCGAAGCGGAACGCGAGCGCTTAAAGAAAACGGTCGCCGAGTATTGTGACGATGACGGTGGTTTCATCATTCGTACCGCAGCGGAAGGGATCGGTGAAGAAGAACTCTCGCAGGATGCGGCGTTCCTGAAGCGTCTGTGGGGCAAGGTGATGGAGCGCAAAAAGCGCAACCAGACCAAATGCAAGCTCTACGGTGAAGTTGCGCTCGCCCAGCGAATTTTGCGTGATTTCGCCGGTGCGGCGTTGGATCGCATTCGGATTGACTCCCGACTGACGTATGAAGCACTGCTGGAATTTACCTCCGAATATATCCCAGAGATGACCCGCAAACTCGAACACTATGCGGGTAAACAGCCTATTTTTGACCTGTTTGACGTAGAAAATGAGATCCAGCGTTCGCTGGACAGAAAGGTTGAACTGAAGTCCGGCGGCTATTTGATCATCGATCAGACTGAAGCGATGACGACCATCGACATCAACACGGGGGCGTTTGTCGGCCACCGCAATCTGGATGAGACCATTTTCAATACCAACACGGAGGCCACGCAGGCGATTGCGCGGCAGCTGCGCCTGCGTAACCTCGGCGGCATCATCATTATCGACTTCATCGATATGAATAACGACGATCACCGTCGGCGGGTACTGCATTCGCTGGAGCAGGCGCTCAGTAAAGATCGGGTCAAAACCAGTATTAACGGCTTCTCTCAACTAGGATTAGTGGAGATGACGCGTAAACGCACGCGTGAGAGTATCGAGCACGTGCTCTGCCATGAATGCCCGACCTGTCATGGCCGCGGCACCGTGAAGACGGTAGAAAGCGTCTGCTATGAAATCATGCGTGAAATCGTGCGTGTCCACCACGCTTATGACACCGATCGTTTCCTGGTTTATGCTTCACCGGCCGTTGGGGAAGCGCTGAAAAGTGAAGAGTCGCACGCGTTAGCTGAGGTCGAAATTTTCGTCGGCAAGCAGGTCAAAGTACAAATCGAACCCCTGTATAGCCAGGAGCAGTTTGACGTCGTCATGATGTAAATTCGTACGCTCGTCGTCGGCGACGAAAGAAGGAGATATTAGTGAGGCGACTGCCCGGAATTGTAGTCATCACGGGTGCCACTCTTGTCGTGATGGTTGCGCTGTTAGTTAGCGGCTTAAGACTGGTGCTGCCGCAGCTCGATCATTTCCGGCCACAGCTGGTGGCTTGGGCGCAGTCTGCGGCGGGTGTCCCGTTAGAAATCGGCTCGATGACGGGGCGCTGGGAGTCCTTTGGCCCCACGCTGGAAATTGAAAAGCTTCGCACGTCTCTGCCGGAATCAGACTGGCAGGTTGATCGCATTACGCTGGCATTGGATGTGTGGCAGTCATTGTTACACGGGCGCTGGCAGTTCCGCGATCTCACGTTTCACCAGTTAAAGCTCGATATTAATAGCCCTTTTACTGGGCAGCAGCAGGACAGCAAACTGATGGAATCAGGAAAGGTCAGCGACCTTTTCCTGCGCCAGTTTGACCACTTTGACCTGCGTGATAGCCACATTACCTTTCTTACCCCTTCCGGCTCCCGCGCGGAGCTAAGCATCCCACAGCTGACCTGGCTGAATTCCGACAAACGTCATCGTGCGGAAGGGTTGATCAGCTTGTCGAGTTTTAACGGCCAGCACGGCGTGGTGCAAATGCGCATGGACTTGCACGATGAGCAGGGGCTGCTCAGCAACGGCACCTTCTATCTGCAGGCTGATAACATCGATATGAAGCCTTGGCTCAGCCGCTGGATGAAAAATAATACCGGGTTGGAAAGCGCCGATTTTAGCCTGGCGGCCTGGCTGAACGTCCGTGATGGCGGCATCCACAGTGGAGACGTGTTCCTTAATCAGGGGACGGCCAACTGGGGGGACGGTCCTGATGCACATCGCCTGAATGTTGATGACATGACGCTGCATGTCAGCCGTCAGGAAAATGGCTGGCAGGTGGATGTGCCTGAATTGAATCTGGCAACGGATGGCATTGCCTGGCCGAAAGGGCGGCTCTCTGCCCTCTGGCTGCCAAAAAATGAACACATGCTGGGGCCCGATCGGCAGGAAGAGCTGCGTGTTCGCGCCAGCAATCTGGCGCTGGAGCGGGTAAGCACGCTGTTGCCGCTGCTGTCCAGTACAACGCCAGCGTTGAAAGAACGTTGGGCAGAACTGCAACCGACGGGCACATTGAATACGGTTTCCGTCGATATCCCTCTGCAACAGCCGGAGAGAAGCCGCTTTCAGGCCAGCTGGCAGGACGTGAGCTGGAAACAGTGGAAATTGCTGCCGGGGGTCGATCATTTTTCTGGTTCTGCCCGTGGCAGCGCCGAGCGTGGTCAGGTCAGCGTAGCATTAAAGCAGAGCACGCTACCCTATGTTGATATGTTCCGCGCGCCGTTGGAAATCCAGCAGGCCAGCGGCACGATTGACTGGCGTAATGACGCACAGGGTTTGGCGCTTTGGAGCCATGGGCTGGATGTGCAGGCGAAATCGCTATGGGCGAACGGTGATTTCCGTTACGAACAGCCAGTTAAACAGGAGCCGAAGCTGGATATTCTGGCGGGTATCCGCTTGACCGACGCGGCGGATGCCTGGCGTTATTATCCTGAACAGTTTATGGGCACTGAGCTGGTGGACTATCTGAGCGGCGCGCTGAAGGGCGGTCGTGTCGATAACGCGACGCTGATCTTTGCCGGTAATCCGCAGCACTTCCCGTATACGCATAACGAAGGCCAATTCGAAGTCTGGGTGCCGGTGAAAGAGGCGACCTTCGAGTTTCAGCCGGGCTGGCCTGCGCTGACGCCACTGGATATTAATCTGGATTTCGCCAACAACGGTCTATGGATGTTTGCGCCACAAACCTGGCTGGGCAAGGTGGAAGGCAAGAATATTAGCGCGGTCATTCCCGATTATGAAAAAGAGATGCTGCTCATTGATGGCGAACTGGAAGGTCCGGGGCCTGAAGTGGGGAACTATTTTAATCAGACGCCGCTGAAATCCTCGTTGGGTACGGCGCTGGATGAACTGAAAATTGGCGGGCCAGTGAAAGGCTCGCTGCATCTGGATATTCCGCTTGTCGGTGATGATGTTCACGCCAGTGGTGACATTGCGCTGAACAATAACAGCCTGTACATCAAACCGTTGAATACCACGATTAAGAATCTCACGGGTAAGTTCCGCTATGAAAACGGCAACTTACGCAGTGACACGCTTCAGGCGAATTGGATGAATCAGCCGATGGCGGTCAACTTCACCACAGAAGAACAAGCGAAGGCCTTTCTGGTGAATGTGGGCTTGCAGGGCGACTGGCAGCCTGCGCTCTTGCCCGGCTTGCCAGCATCGGCAAGCAAGGCGCTGTCCGGCACGGCAGGCTGGAAGAGTACGGTTGCCGTCAATCTGCCGCATACCGGCAAGACAACCTATGAGGTTGATATTCAGGCTGATTTAAATAAAGTGAGTAGTCACTTACCTAACCCGCTAAATAAACCAGCTGGTGAGAGCCTGCCGCTGGAAGTCAAAGCCAGTGGTGATCTGAATGGTTTCGCTATGCAGGGACGGCTGGGCAAGGATAACCGCTTCAATAGTCAATGGCTGCTGAAAGGCGACACCGTGACGCTGGCGCGGGCAAGCTGGCAGAATGCGGCAACGTCGGCGCCTGCATTACCCGATGATTCCTCGCTGGTGCTCGATCTTCCGTCGCTGGATGCGGAAAGTTGGCTGGGGCTCCTGCCATCACTGCGTGCCTCGACATCGGCGGAAGGGAGAAAGGCACAGAGTTCCCTTCGTTTCCCAGAAGCGGTGACCTTGCGTACACCTGAACTGCAACTGTTGGGGCAGCAGTGGCACGATCTGGAAATTACGCGCAAAAATACGCTTGCTGGCAGTGAAGTGAAGGCAAAGGGGCGTGAAATTGACGGAACGGTTGAGATACCCAATCGTGGTATGTGGCGCAGTGACATCAATTATCTCTACTACAATCCTCAGTGGAAAGGGAATGAAGCGACTAACCCGGTGGCGTTAGCAGAGAAAAAATCGCCGTTGAACGACCCGAGTATCAGCTTTGAAGACTGGCCGTCGCTGGCGGTTAATTGTCGCCAGTGCTGGATTATCGGGCAGAATATGGGACGTATTCAGGGAACGCTGCTGCCAGAAAAGGAAAAGTTAACGCTGACGGACGGCATCATTGATACAGGTAAGGCTCGTCTGACGGTCAACGGCACCTGGCAGGAAAATGCTGAAGGCGTACGGACCGCGCTAAAAGGCCGCCTGACCGGGGATAGTCTGGAGCAGAATGCTAACTGGTTCGGCGTTGATTCACCGCTGAAGGCCGGTTCTTTCGATGTGGATTACGATTTGTACTGGCGCGGAACGCCTTGGGCACCGGATATTGCCAGCCTGAGCGGAATATTGCACACGCGCATTGGTAAAGGTGAAATTGCCGAAGTGGGTGCGGGTCAGGCGGGTCAACTGCTGCGTTTATTGAGCTTCGATGCGCTGATGCGTAAGCTGCGGTTTGATTTTAGTGATACGTTTGGCCGTGGATTTTACTTCGACTCGATTCGCAGCACCGCATGGATTAAAGACGGCGTGTTGCATACTGATGATATGCTGATCGACGGTCTGGAGGCGGATATCGCGATGAAAGGCGATCTCGACCTCGCTAAGCGACAGGTCAATATGGAAGCGGTTATCGCCCCGGAAATTTCTGCGACGGTGGGCGTGGCGACCGCATTTGCCGTCAATCCGGTTATAGGGGCCGCGGTGTTTGCTGCCAGTAAAGTGCTGGCACCGCTATGGAACAAGATTTCGCTGATTCGCTACCAGATTTCCGGTAGCCTCGATCAGCCAAAGATTCAGGAAGTGCTGCGTGAGCCGAACAAGAAGAAAGGCGAATAATGCCGTTAGGGCAGCGCAGTGTACTCAGCCGATTATCTGATAAAGAGTGAAAAACTATGAGCCTTTCGTTTGTCAGTGAGCAGTTACTCACCGCCAATAAATTGAATCTTGACGATCTCGCCGCTGTGCTGGGGTCGCTTAATGAGCGTCGTCTGGACTATGCCGATCTCTATTTCCAGTCCAGCTACCATGAATCCTGGGTACTGGAAGATCGCATCATTAAAGACGGTTCTTACAATATCGATCAGGGCGTGGGTATCCGTGCGATTGACGGTGAAAAGACCGGGTTTGCTTATGCCGATCAGATCACGCTGAACGCATTGCATCAGAGTGCGCAGGCAGCACGCAGCATTGTGCGGGAACAGGGTACAGGTACGGCGCACACGCTGGGCGAAGTGTCGCATCGGGCGCTCTATCCAACGTTGAATCCACTGGATAGCTTGACGCGTGAGGACAAAATTGCGCTGTTGCAACGTGCAGATACGGTCGCGCGTGCCGCAGATGCACGCGTGCAGGAAGTGTCAGCCAGCCTGACTGGCGTCTATGAGCTGGTGCTGGTAGCGGCAACAGACGGTACGCTGGCGGCGGATGTGCGTCCGCTGGTTCGCCTGTCGATCAGCGTGCTGGTCGAAGCTGAAGGCAAACGTGAGCGCGGTTCCAGCGGTGGCGGCATGCGTGGCGGCTATGACTATTTCTGGGAAGTGGCGGACGGTGAAGCGCGTGTTGATGCGTGGGCGAAAGAAGCCGTGCGTATGGCGCTGGTTAACCTGTCGGCGGTGGCTGCACCTGCAGGGCCAATGCCGGTGGTGTTGGGCGCAGGCTGGCCGGGCGTGTTGCTGCATGAAGCGGTGGGTCACGGTCTGGAAGGCGATTTTAACCGTCGCGGCACGTCAGTATTCAGCGGACAGATGGGGAAACTCGTCGCGTCAGAGCTGTGCACGGTCGTCGATGATGGCACATTGAGCGGACGCCGTGGCTCCCTCTCAATGGACGATGAGGGCGTTCCGGGGCAGTACAACGTCCTGATCGAAAACGGTATTCTGAAAGGCTACATGCAAGACAAGCTGAATGCTCGTCTGATGGGTGTTGCGCCGACGGGCAACGGTCGCCGCGAGTCTTATGCTCATCTGCCGATGCCGCGTATGACGAACACCTACATGCTGGCCGGGAAATCCACGCCGGAAGAGATTATCTCTAGCGTCGAATACGGCCTGTATGCGCCAAACTTTGGCGGCGGTCAGGTCGATATCACTTCTGGCAAGTTCGTCTTCTCGACGTCCGAAGCGTACCTGATTGAAAAAGGTCGTATCACCACGCCAGTCAAAGGTGCCACGCTGATTGGCTCCGGTATCGAAGCGATGCAGCAGATTTCAATGGTCGGCAACGATCTGGCGCTGGATAAAGGCGTCGGCGTGTGCGGTAAAGAAGGGCAAAGCCTGCCTGTCGGCGTTGGCCAACCTACGTTGAAGCTGGAAAGCCTGACCGTTGGCGGCACGGCGTAATTTGCTCTGATGTCTTTTTAAAACAGCGCTTTTATAAGCGCTGTTTTTTTATTGGGTTGAGAGGTAATGGAGTAAAAAGTCAGGAAACCGCTGCAATAATCGATTTGAGCTGCCTGATGTGTATTTCATCTCGCTGTACCAAGACATCTTCCTTAATCTTGAGAACAATGCCTTTTAATAGGTCTGTTGTACTGGAGATGTTTGTCGTGGTTTTTAGTACGTCAATGTCTGTCGCGACATGCCTTCCTTTAAGAGAAAGACGTTTCTCGGATTTTCCTTTTGCCAAATCACTTTGCAGAAAACGCGGGATCTCTTGTGCCGCTGCGCGATCGGCTGCCAGCGTGTGAAGATAGTATTTCATCAGCGTGGGAATAAAATCGGGTTCCCCACCTAATTCGCAGCTTGCCAGATTTAAGATATCTATCATGTGCGCAGGGACTCTGCTTTCTAGCGCCTTACGCTGTACATCCAGCGCTTTCTTAATCATAGGCGTAGATTGATGGGGGATGATGGCAACATTCCCGCAGCGATTGCAAACGCCAACCAAAACCTGTCTCACCACGCCGCTGCTATCGCTGAATGGGACGTCTCTAAGCTGAAACGTCGCAGTTTCAAGTGACTGGCATGTGTTACAGAGAGCGGACTGTGTATCGCCGACTTTGAAAATTTTCATGTCATCGCCTTCTTGAACCCCATCCCTTCACCTATATTGTACGAATTTATTCGTACCTTATCCATGTGATTTTACTTTCCTGAACGAAGGAAAGAGATATAACGTACGGATGGTGGGATGGGGATGTGTTTTGTATGAAAGAGGAAGGCGTCTCGCATTTTCCTCTTTGCAAATCCTACTTTTTTTCCTCTCCATGATCCTGTCGGTAACCCTGATATGTCAGGGCGACATTTTTGAAGTATTCCGTCATGTAGTTAATACAGACCTGTACTTTTAGCGGCAGGTTGTCTTTGCGGGTGTAGAGCGCATAGACCGGGCGCGGGTCGGAGTGGTAGCGGTTAAATAAGATCTCGATTTCGCCGCGATTGATTTCGTCCACGACCCACATAAGTGGAACGTAGGCGATGCCCGCGCCAGCCTTGAGCCAACGTACCAGCGTTTGCGGATCGTTAGTGACAAAGCGCCCTTGTGGTGTGACGCGGGTTGAAATGCCTTCCGGGGCGATCAGCTCAAATTCGCTGTCAGGGCGTACGCTGTATTCCAGCCAGGAAAAATTCACCATATCTGCCGGTTTATCCGGCGTGCCATGTTGTGCCAGATAGCTTTTGGCGGCACAGATCACCATCGGCATCGAGCCTAATCGTTTTGAGAACAGGCTGGAATCCTGCAATGCGCCGACGCGGATAACGATATCCAGCCCGTCGGCAATCAGGTCGGGAGCGGGGATTCCTGTGACCAGATTCACGGACAAGCCGGGATATTCCTTCAGCATCGCGGCAGTCATGGTGGACAACACATTCTGCGCCATCGTAGAAGAACTGCCGATGCGCAGTGTGCCGATCGGCGTATTGTTGAAAGCGTAGAGCTGCTCATGGACCTCATGCGCCTCATGCAGCATGCGGCGACAGCCGTGATAGTAAATTTTCCCCGCTTCCGTCAGCCCAATGCTGCGCGTACTGCGGTTCAGCAGCTTAATCTGTAGTTCATCTTCAAGCTTGGTGACGGTCTGGCTGACGGCGGATACGCTCATCTGTAACTGGCGGGCGGCCGCGGTAAAAGAACCAAATTCCACCACGCGGGCAAACACCGACATACTCTTTAGTCTTTCCATTATTCACTCTGGCTTAAAAGTGATTTAGATCACACTATGTAGATAAGGTGATAATAAGCATCCATAATATAGCCTATCCGGTGATGCCGGGTGGAGCATTGTCCGCCATCGCTCAAGTTGCAGCGTTACTTACAGGTGAACGCGAACAGATATCGTCCTTGCGGCTATACATGATTATTCACCGCTCAAGGCTACCCAATGATTGTGTTTATTTACCCAATGCAGATCGTACGCTGATTTCCCATCGCTAGTCAGCCCCTGCTGGCATCGCTATTCATCAGTTTAACGCTATCTCATTCGCTGGCAGCCAGCCTGCGGGATGAAGCGCTTTTGTCTATGCTGAACGTCAGTATCAGACAACATAATTTACCATCCGGTAGCGAACCTGCGCGCTACCGCTACCTAATAGAAAAAAGGAAAAGAGGATGAGTTCACTCCCGGTTATGGTGCTGTTCGGGCTGTCATTCCCCCCCGTATTTTTTGTCCTGCTGGTGTCATTGACTCTGTTTTTTGTCGTGAACCGCCTGCTGCAACCGACGGGTATCTATGACTTCGTCTGGCATCCGGCGCTGTTTAACAGCGCGCTGTTCTGCTGTTTGTTCTATTTACTCTTCCGTTACGGTCTGTGAGGCGTCTGTGAAAGCGTTCTTTTTAACCTTATTTAGACAGCAGGCCGTGCTGATCAAAAAAATGAGCCGCGTAGCGATTACGCTGGTGATTGTGCTGTGCGCGATTGTCGCCATTTTCCGTGTCTGGGCGTTTTATACCGAATCGCCTTGGACGCGCGATGCCAAATTTACGGCGGATGTTGTCGCGATTGCACCGGACGTCAGTGGGTTGTTGAGCGATGTTCGCGTCACGGACAATCAACTGGTGAACAAAGGGGATGTGCTGTTTGTTATCGACCAGCCGCGCTACCATCAGGCTGTCGCGCAGGCGGAAGCGGATGTCGCCTACTATCAGGCACTGGTAACGGAAAAACGCCGGGAATCAGGGCGTCGGGCGCGACTGGGTATCAGTGCGATGTCGCAGGAAAATATCGATCAGTCCAGTAATGCCCTGGAAACCGCCACGCACCAGCTTGCTAAAGCGCAGGCGGTATTGTCACTGGCGCAACTGGAGCTGGAACGCACCGTGGTACGCGCCCCTGCTGACGGTTGGGTGACCAACCTGCATGTGCAGAGCGGTGAGTTCATCGAACGCGGCAATACGGCGGTAGCGCTGGTGAAGAAGGATTCGTTCTACCTGCTGGCGTACATGGAAGAAACCAAGCTTGAAGGGGTTCGCCGCGGCTATCGTGCAGAAATCACGCCGTTGGGCAGTGAAAAGATATTTTATGGCACGGTGGATAGCGTAGCGGCTGGCGTGAATAACAGCAGCAGCAGCGCGAACAATAAAGGTTTGGCTAACGTGGATTCTAATCTGGAGTGGGTACGTCTGGCGCAGCGTGTGCCGGTAAAAATTCGCCTCGATCGCCAAATGGGCGACCTCTATCCAGCTGGCACGACGGCAACGGTGGTGATCACGGGTGAACAGGTCAACAATGACAAAAAACCGTCGCCGCTTATTCGTCTCCTGTATCGCCTGCGTGAGTTTGGTTAAGTGAGGCGACGATGAAAACTCCGTCGTTGACAGGCCCCGTGTTCTTTACGACACCGAAGTTTGCGCGCTTGCGTTTTGCTTTCAAACTGAGTTTTGCGATCGTGCTGTCCCTATTTCTGGGGTTCCATCTCCAGTTGGAAACCCCGCGCTGGTCGGTGCTGACGGCGGCGATTGTCGCGGCCGGCCCGGCATTTGCCGCAGGCGGTGAGCCGTTTTCCGGCGCGATTCGCCATCGTGGCATGCTGCGTGTCGTCGGCACGTTTATCGGCTGTATCGGCGCACTTATCATCATTATTGCCACCGTTCGCGCACCGGTTGTGATGCTGATGCTGTGCTGTATTTGGGCTGGCCTCTGCACCTGGGTTTCCTCACTGGTTAAAGTCGAAAATGCCTATGTGTTCGGGCTGGCGGGCTATACCACGCTGATTATTATTGTATCGACGCAGGGAACGCCGCTGCTGACGCCGCAGTTTGCCGTGGAGCGCTGTAGCGAGATTGTATTGGGTATCGTCTGCGCCATTCTGGCGGATTTACTGTTCTCGCCGCGTTCGATCAAGCAGGACGTTGACCGCAGCATGGGTGAGCTGCTGGTGGATCAATATCGGTTATTGCAACTCAGCATGAGCGGGGCGGAGAAAGAAACCATCGATGCGGCATGGCACGCTCTGGTGCGTAAAACGACCGCGCTAAGCGGCATGCGCAGCAGCCTGATGCTGGAATCCTCGCGCTGGCAGAACAGTAATCGCCGCTTAACGTCGCTGCATACGCAATCACTTACGATGATTACCCAAGCGTGTGAAACCTATCTGGTTTTGCAGGATGCTCCAACCCCTGTGAAAAGCAGCCTGAAACTGGTGTTGGATCAGCCTGTTGAGTCATTTCGCGATGTGCATTGCCGTGTGAAAGCATTGCGCCATCTGATTGCGGCTGATAGCCGTGATGTGCCGCCTACACTGGTCAGTTGGGTAGGCGCTGCGACGCGCTATCTGCTATTGGCAAAAGGGGTGCAGACCAACGGGCGTATCACGACGATTGAAGCCGATGTGCTGAACAGCGAGGTGGAAATTAAAGCGCCATCAGCCGAAACCCATCATGCCATGATCAACGGCTTACGTACCGGCGTGGCGACGGCGCTGGGCTGCCTGTTCTGGCTGAGCACCGGCTGGACCTCTGGCAGCGTGTGTATGGTGATGATTGCGGTGGTTACGTCGCTTGCCATGCGTTTACCGAATCCACAGATGATGGCGAAGGATTTTCTTTTCGGGACGATCTACGCGCTGCCGCTGGGGGCGCTGATGTTCATGTTTATTATGCCGTCAACGCAGCAAAGTATGCTGCTGCTGTGCCTGAGCCTGGGGGCGATGGCTTTCTTTCTCGGGCTTGAAGTACAAAAGCGTCGGCTCGGTTCGCTGGGCGCATTAGCCAGTACGATCAATATCTTGGTGTTGGACAACCCGATGACGTTCCACATCAGCCAATTTCTGGACAGCGCGATCGGGCAGATCATCGGTTGTTTTCTGGCGTTGATGGTGATCCTGCTGATCCGAGATAACACCAAGGCGCATACGGGGAGAACGCTGCTGAACCGTTTTGTGTATGGCGCGGTTTCAGCGCTGACGACCAACACGACGCGGCGCAAGGAAAACCACCTGCCTGCGCTGTATCAACAGTTGTTCCTGTTGCTTAACCGCTTCCCTGACGATATTGCCAAGTATCGTCTCGCACTGTGGCTGATCATCATGCACCAGCGTCTGAGAACGCTGGATATTCCACAAAACGCGGCACTCTCTGCCTTTCATCGCCAGATTCGGGCGACGGCGGAGCAGGTGATTTTGGCCCGACGCGACACCACGCGCAGCCGCTATTTCACGCAGCTGTTAGGCGAGCTTGAACGCTATCAGCAGATGCTGACGGAACAGCAGCTCCCCACGAGCGTCACTGCGCCGGTGGGGCGATTGACCGGTATCCTGCGTGATTATCAGCATGCGCTGAGTAACTAAGCTCAGTAGACAAGGCAGAGTGACAACCCTCACGATTAATCCGAGAGTACCGCAGTCTGCGTTCATCACTCCTATACTGAATTATCTATAGCTTCCCTCGTAACGTCATGGGATATGACCATTTTCAGGAGGTAACACGATGTCAGGACAAAATTTGCAGGATCATGAACTGTTCAAAACGGGCTACTTTGCGGCGGGAAAATGGCAGCAAGGCGCATCCACCTTCGAGGTAGTGAATCCGGCGACGGGTGAGACTATTGCCAGCGTAGCAAAAGCGGGGAAGAAAGAGACGCAGGCGGCGATTGACGCTGCCTATGCCGCCTTTCCCGCCTGGAAGCGTAAAACTGCGAAGGAACGTTCTGAAATTCTGTATCGCTGGTACGAGCTGATTCTGGAGAATAAGCGCTATCTGGCGGAGCTGATGACTGCCGAACAGGGCAAGCCAGTGCAGGAGGCTGAAGGTGAAGTCGTCTATGCGGCGAGTTTCATTCAGTGGTTTGCTGAGCAGGGCAAGCGGGCTAACGGTGAGATTATTCCATCTGCGAAACCCGGATCGAAGATTTATGCCACGCGTGAACCCGTTGGCGTCGTTGTTGCCATTACACCGTGGAATTTCCCGCTGGCGATGCTGACACGTAAGCTGGGGCCGGCGCTGGCCGCAGGGTGTACTGGCGTCATCAAACCCGCTAACAACACGCCGCTTTCTGCGTTTGCGCTGTTGGCGCTGGCGCAGCAGGCGGGTGTGCCGGATGGGGTACTTAACGGCGTGGCGGGCGATACGCAGGCGATCAGCGATACCGTCATGGCAAGCGATAAAGTACGCAAAATTTCTTTCACCGGCTCAACGGAAGTCGGGAAAACGCTGGTGCGCAACGCCGCGGACACTATGAAGAAAGTGTCGATGGAGCTGGGTGGGAACGCGCCTTATATCGTGTTTGACGATGCGGATATTCAGGCCGCAGTAAAAGGTGCGATTGCTAACCGTTTCCGTAACGCAGGTCAGGTTTGCGTCAGTGCCAACCGGTTTTATATTCAGGATGGTGTCTACGATGAGTTTGTCTCTCTGCTCGCGAAAGAAGTGAAAAAGCTTAAGGTCGGTAACGGCATGGATGACGGCGTTGTACTGGGGCCGTTAATTGATGATGCGGCTGTCGAGAAGGTAGAGAAGCACGTCAATGATGCGGTGGAAAAAGGCGGTAAGGCACTGGTCGGTGGTCAACGGCACAAGCTGGGCCACAGCTTCTTTGAGCCGACGGTGATTGTTGATGCCAATGAAGCGATGTTGCTTGCGCAGGAAGAAACGTTTGGTCCGGTCGCTCCATGTTTCCGCTTCAAAACGGAAGAAGAGGTGATTGAGCGTGCGAATAATACGCCGTTTGGCTTGGCAGCCTACTTCTACAGCCAGAATTTGCAGTGTGTATTCCGCGTGGCAGAAGCACTTGAGAGCGGTATGGTGGGTATTAACGAATGCGCGGTTTCAACCGAACTGGCGCCATTTGGCGGTGTGAAAGAGTCAGGATTAGGTCGCGAAGGCTCGGTTCTGGGACTGGATGAGTTTCTGGAAGTAAAAACCTGGCATCTGGGCGGATTGTAATGTGACTGGACATAGCGATCTGGAGTGATAATGCGTCCGAAGCCAGTCATGTGCGGGATGAGTGAGTCATACTCCTCATCCCGCTCTTGCCATTAGTCTGTGGTTTCAGCCAGTTCGCGCAGATACTGGAAGATCTGGCGGGCGGATTTCGGCGGTTTATTCGCCGCTTTCTCTTTTTGCGCGTTGCGCACCAGAGAACGCAACTGCTGGCGGTCTGCATGGGGATACAGTGCCAGAATATCGGGAACCACGTCGTCACCCTCTTCAATCAGACGGTCACGCAGCTGTTCCAGTTTGTGGAATAACGCCACCTGCTGGTTATGACGGTTGTTCAGCTTATCCAGCGCGGTTTGGATTGGTTCTGGATCGCGGGCGCGCAGCATTTTACCAATCAGTTGGAGCTGACGGCGTCGGCCTTCTTTCTTGATCCGTTGCGCCAGTTCCACGGCTGCACGCAGATCGTCATCCAGCGGGATCTTTTCCAGGGCGTTTTTACCCAGATCGACCAGTTCCGCACCGAGATCTTTCAGCGCTTCGGCATCGCGCTTTATTTCGCTTTTGCTGACCCAGATAATTTCATCATCTTCGTCGTCTTCTTGATTATCCGGGACGTCATTCAGCCAGTCTTCGTACTTTTGCTTCATGGTTGGCTCCTAAAAAGTGTCCAGGAGCAATGTCTAACGCTACGCGTAGGGGCTCCGGGATGGTGAACAGCGTGCCCACCAGAAAAAAAGAGGCTGATACTAACAGGTTTGGGCTTTGTGCGAAATTGTCCGTAGATCCTGTTAGACTAGAAAGCATTATGCTACACCATTTTATGCTCGTCATACTTCAAGTTGCATGTGCGTTGGCTGCGTTCAGTCACCCGAATCACTTACTTGAGTAAGCTCATCGGGATTCCTTCGCTTGCCGCCTTCCTGAAACTTGAATTATTTAGAGCATATTTCTCTCTACTCATATTTTTCGAGTGGGGATGATGATGGTGAGCTTTCTTCCACTCATTATGGCAGAACAATGACGATAACTACTCAGGTTGCAGAGCAGCGTAAAGCGCTGGAGCTCGCGGTTGCTCAGGCGCTGGAACTGGCGCGTGCCGGTTCTGATGCGGCAGAAGTCGCGGTGACAAAAACGACAGGCATTAGCGTCAGTACCCGCTATGGTGACGTTGAAAATGTTGAATTCAATAGCGATGGTGCGCTGGGCATCACGGTTTATCATCAACAGCGTAAAGGCAGCGCATCGTCTACCGATCTCAGCCCAGATGCGATAGCGCGCACCGTACAAGCCGCGCTGGATATTGCGCGCTATACCTCTGTCGATCCTTTTGCTGGCCCGGCGGATCGCGATCTTCTGGCGTTTGACGCGCCGGATCTGGATCTGTTCCATCCGACCGAGTTGGATGCGGATCGTGGCATTGAGTTAGCCGCTCGCGCAGAACAGGCCGCATTACAGGCTGACAAGCGTATCACCAACACCGAAGGCGGCAGTTTTAACAGTCATTATGGCGTTAAGGTGTTCGGCAATAGCCACGGTCTTCTAAAAAGCTACTGCTCCAGCCGTCATTCCATGTCCAGCTGCGTGATTGCCGAAGTGAATGGCGATATGGAGCGGGATTATGCCTACACCGTTGGCCGTGCGCTGGATGATTTGCTTAGCCCTGAATGGGTGGGCGAAGAGTGCGCGCGCCGCACGTTATCCCGTCTGTCACCGCGTAAACTGCCAACCATGCAGGCGCCGGTAATGTTCTCTGCCGAAGTAGCGACAGGCCTGTTTGGCCATTTGGTTGGCGCTATCAGCGGCGGCAGCGTTTATCGTAAATCGACCTTCCTGCTGGACAAACTGGGTCAACAGATTCTGCCAGAGTGGCTGACGATTGAGGAACAGCCGCACTTACTCAAAGGGCTGGCTTCTACACCGTTCGACAGCGAAGGCGTACGGACTCAGGCGCGCGAGATTGTGAAAGCAGGGGTCTTGCAGACCTGGCTGATGACGAGCTACTCCGCACGTAAATTGGGAATGAAGAGCACCGGTCATGCGGGGGGTATTCATAACTGGCGGATTGCCGGACAAGGCCTGGATTTCAACGGTATGCTGAAACAGATGGGCAAAGGCCTGCTGGTGACCGAACTGATGGGGCAGGGCGTGAGCGGTGTGACGGGGGATTATTCCCGCGGGGCATCCGGCTTCTGGGTCGAAAACGGCGAAATTCAGTATCCGGTCAGTGAGATTACGATCGCGGGTAACCTGAAAGACATGCTGCGCAATATTGTGACGGTGGGGAACGATATCGAAACCCGAAGCAATATCCAGTGTGGTTCCGTGTTGTTGCCTGACATGAAGATCGCAGGGGAATAATGGCGCCGCGCGTTGGGGATGGAGTCCCGGCTCTAGTTGTGCCGTTGTGTTCTATCCTGGAATGCATCACGGTACGGGCCTGATCTTTCAGGCGTACCGTGATGTGATGCCTGTCTTCCTGTTAAAATGAAATGCGCTAAATAGCAGATTTTACGCGCGCGATGTGGCAATTAGCTATAAATGCGGTGCTTGTGTAAATTCTGTTCTCCCCATTACTTTGATTTGTTATTTTTTAAAGCGATTGTTTAGAGCCTGCATTATTTCGTAATGAACGGTAATGGCTTTAAGTCCGCCTGATTATTTCTCTCAGTTTGGATTTATATGGCCATGATGAACTCGCTAATATCGGCTGGGTAATATCCGGACGGGCTTTACCGTGGGGGCTGTAAACAGCGCTGGAGCGAAATTAACGTGTTGTTTCTTCATAAGGATATGGATTATGTCAGGAAAGACAGCTGTTCCCCAACCTCCCATCAAACCGGTCATTGGCAATTTGGCTGATGTGGATCCCCGTAATAGCATCGACAGTTTAATGAAATTAGCAAAAACATACGGCCCATTCTTTAAAATGCGAATTTTTAGCGATGAGTTTTATGTTGCCTCCTCTCAGGAACTCGTGAACGAGCTGAGTGATGAAAGTCTCTTTGAGAAAAAGTTAAGTGCAGAATTACTCGAATTACGTTATCTAGGCGGTGATGGACTTTTTACGGCTCATACTCATGAGCCTAATTGGGGTAAGGCGCATCGAATTTTGATGCCAGCATTAGGCCCGCTCGGTGTTCGCTCGATGTTCGATAAGATGCTGGATATTTCAGAGCAGATGTTTTTGCGTTGGGAGCGTTTTGGCCCCGATGTCGATATTGATGTTGCTGATAATATGACCCGGCTAACGCTGGATACGATCGCTCTCTGTGGGTTCGATTATCGCTTCAATAGCTTCTACCGTGATGATTTGCTGCCTTTCGTGAAAGCAATAGTCGGTTCGCTTAAAGAGGCCGGTTTACGTGTGCGCCGACCTGGAATCGTGAACAAATTGATGATTCCTAGCACTCGCCAATACCGGACAGATAAAGCGCTGATGTATTCAGTGGTAGAGCAACTGATCGCGGCGAGAAAAATGGATCCGAAGGCGAGTGAAAAAAACGATCTGCTCAATCGCATGTTGAATGGCGTCGATCCGCAAACCGGGGAAAAACTGTCTGATGAGAATATTGCTCATCAGATGTTGACGTTTTTGGTTGCGGGTCATGAAACCACCAGCGGTATGCTTTCTTTTACTATTTATTTTTTGTTGAAAAATCCAGACGTTCTGAATAAAGCGCGGGCTATCGTTGATGAGGTTCTTGGGGATGAAATACCCCGTATTGAGCACCTTGCTCAGCTACGCTATCTGGAACAGATACTGATGGAAAGTTTGCGTATGTGGCCTACTGCCGGTGGCCACGTCGTGAGTCCCATACAGGATACGATATTGGCGGGTAAATACCACCTTACTCCAAAAGATTCGATCGTCATCCTTCAACCGCAGCTTCATCGTGATGTCAAAGCATGGGGGGATGATGCCAACCTGTTCAAACCAGAGCGATTCGGGCCAGATAATGCAGAGAATTTGCTGCCAAATTCCTGGCAGCCCTTTGGCGCCGGCAAACGCGCCTGCATTGGAAGAATGTTTGCTATGCAGGAAGCACAGCTTGTACTGGCAATGATGTTGCAGCGTTTTGATTTTGAACTGAGTGATCCTTCCTATGAGCTGAAGATTATCGAACGTTTGACGATTAAACCCGATAACTTGAAAATCCGCATTCGGGTGCGTAAACCGTCAAAAACGCTGGTACGAGGTGTCACGCCCAAAGAGACCTCAAACAAGATGGTCGTGATGCCTGTGGCCAAGGCACAGCACCATCAGGATCTTATCCCCTTATTGGTGCTGCATGGCGGCAATACCGGATCTTCAGAAGCATTCGCTAACCGTATCGCGGCTGATGCACAGAGATACGGTTTTGCCTCTACGCTCGCAGCGCTGGATGATTATGCTGAGAAGTTACCGCAAACCGGTGCACTCATTGTTGTCACTGCCTCTTATGAAGGGATGCCGCCGAACAATGCACGCCATTTTGTCCCTTGGGTTGAGGGACTGGCGGATGATGCACTGTCAGGGTTGAAATTCAGCGTATTTGGTTGTGGTAACTTACAATGGGTGCGTACCTATCAGGCGATACCCAAGCGAGTGGATCTCGCACTTGAACATGCAGGGGGGCAGCGTATCCATGAGCGAGGCGTTGCCGATTCTGGTGGGGATTTTTTCGGCAATTTTGACGACTGGTGCACCAAACTCTGGC
Organism: Pectobacterium aroidearum; assembly: GCF_015689195.1. Classification (GTDB taxonomy): domain Bacteria; phylum Pseudomonadota; class Gammaproteobacteria; order Enterobacterales; family Enterobacteriaceae; genus Pectobacterium; species Pectobacterium aroidearum. The sequence goes on along the minus strand of NZ_CP065044.1, from coordinate 4,599,263 downwards.
CTGCGCTGACAACGGCATTCGGTAGACAGGGAGCCGTGGCTGAGGGCACAGCTGAACTCGAACTGGAATTTGTTCATACCGATCGCGTCAGTACATTACAGATTCCCGATATGGGACGTGGGGTTGTGGTTGAAAATCGAGAACTTGTCGACATGACATCACCTTTCGCACGTTCAAAAAGGCATATTGAAATCAGGTTGCCGGAAGGGATGGCATACCGAGCGGGAGATTATCTTGCCGTATTGCCGAGAAACTCAGATGATCAGATAGATCGCGTATTACGGCGTTTTGGTCTGTCACCCGATATGATGCTTGTCATTAATCAAGCTCCCGATGTCACGGGGCTGCCGATTGGACAACCCATTAGCTGTGCAGAGTTGTTGGGAAACTATGTTGAGCTGTCGCAACCGGCTACGCGGGCACAGGTCGCAGCATTGGCGGCGGCAACACGCTGCCCGCCAGAAAAAATGGAGCTTGAAAAACTGGCCACGGAGCATTACGAGAATGACGTGCTGGCACCGCGTTTGAGCGTGCTGGATCTACTTTATCGCTTCCAATCTTGTCCGACTGATTTTCGTCGCTACCTTACAATGCTGCCATCTATTAAAGCACGGCAGTACTCAATATCATCATCGCCAGCATGGAAACCGGACCACGTTACGCTTACTGTCGCGGTCGTCGATTCGCCAGCGTTATCCGGTATAGGCCGTTACAAAGGCGTCGCTTCCAACTACCTTGCTTCTCTGAAACCTGACGATCGTATCGCCATTGTGGTACGCCCTTCTAGCCCGTTTTTCCATTTACCGGATGATCCTTCGATACCGATTATTTTGATCGGTGCAGGTTCAGGTATAGCGCCATTTCGTGGTTTTCTACAGGAACGTGCATTGCAGCAGGCGGCCGGAGTGAAGGTTGGTCCGGCGCTATTGTTTTTTGGCACAGGCCATCCCGATGTCGATTATCTCTATCGCGATGAGCTTGCTGCCTGGGAGAAAAGTCATATTGTGACGGTGTTGCCTGCATTTTCCCATCAGCCTGATGGGGAGGTTACCTTCGTTCAGCATCGCGTTTGGGCTGACAGGGAGCGTATTAAGACGCTCTTTTGCAACGGCGGTTCTCTCTTTGTTTGCGGGGATGGTTTGCGGATGGTCCCTGAGGTACGAGACATGCTGCTCCGTATTTACCGCGAAGCGACAGGGAGTAACGAAACGGAAGCCATGCTCTGGGCTGATAAACTTGAGCGGGAGCAAGGGAGGTATGTGGTTGATATGTTCATCTGAGGTAAACTGTGGTAACGGGGATAATCCCGTTTCCGAACGACCATATGTCGCTGAAGTAGAAAGTATTTAGCAGGAGCCGCCGTCAGCATTGTCCGACGGCGGTTACGCTATGCCGGTATTGGCATCGTACCTCGCTAATTTAGCGGTGGTACTCGCCCGCGGCTTCAGGCTGATAGAGTAGTTCCAATACTTCAATTCGCGTTTCTTCACCGTTTGGCAACTGCCAGGTGATAGCATTTCCCACATGCATTCCCAATAGTGCCGCGCCCAGCGGAGCCATCACCGACAGCGGTTCTTGGCTGTCCTTCACCGCGGCTGGATAAACCAGCGTGCGGATGTGCTCTTCGTTGGTATTCAGATCGCGGAAACGCACCCGACTATTCATGGTGACGACATGTGAGGGAATCGATGCTGAAGGCAGAATTTCCGCCCGATCCAGTTCCTCATTCAACGCCTGTGCGATATCGCTGTCCGCAAAGGCGGGCTGCTCCAATAACATATCCAGACGTTCTGCATCCAATTCACTGATTGTCAGGTTAGGTTTCGTCATACTCCTCTCCAGTTGGTATTTTTAGATGATATAAAAATAACCCCCGCGCCCAAAGGAGCAGGGGGTATAAGAAAATATTATGATTTATGTAGGTAGATAGTAGGAGGTTCGGAAGGGAAAGTGAAGCGATCCTTGTCACGAAGGCTGGCAGATAGCCTGCTAAGGAAATCGCTAGTCTTCGTCGAACCCGGCTTCGAACAGCCCGATGACGGCGGCAAGCGCCTGTGCTTCATCCGGGCCAGTGGCTTCCACCTCGATGAGCCGCCCTTTGGCGGAGTCCAGCATCAGCATGGCAATCACGCTGCTGGCTTCGGCTTCGGTGCCGCTGTCATTGCGCAGTATCACTTCTGCATCAAAGCTCTGCACCAGCTCGAACAGCTTCATGGCTGGGCGAGCGTGCATGCCCAGCTTGTTTTTGATTTCAACCGTTTGCCGGACTGTCATGGGTTACCTGGCTGTACTGGTTTGCCGACTATTACGAGGGTTTACGCTTTTCCAGCGTACGATGGCGTGACTGGACGTTCTTACCGCGTGAGCGGAAGTAGTCTGCCAACTGCTCGGCGACGTAGACGGAACGGTGTTTACCGCCGGTACAGCCAATGGCGACAGTCAGATAGCTGCGGTTATTGGTTTCCAGCATTGGCAGCCACAGTTCCAGATAGCTGCGGGTCTGGTAGATGAAATTGTGAACTTCGGTATGCCTGTCGAGGAAGGACGCAACGGGCTTATCCAGACCTGTCATCGGGCGCAGTTTCGGATCCCAGTGCGGGTTCGGCAGGAAACGTACGTCAAAGACGTAATCCGCATCGATGGGAATACCGTGCTTGAAGCCGAACGATTCGAACACCATCGTAAGTTCACGTTCTCGCTTGCCGAGCAGTCGGGTACGCAGCATCTCAGCCAGTTCATGCACCGACATCTCTGAGGTATCGATAATCAGGTCAGCGCGTGAGCGCAGCGGCTCCAGCAGATCGCTTTCTTCATCAATGGCGCTTTCCAGAGACAGATTCTTGCTGGAGAGCGGATGCAGGCGACGAGTATCGCTATAGCGGCGGATCAACGTATTGCGATCGGCATCCAGAAACAGCAATTGAGGCGAGAAGCTAGGTGGCAGTTGCTCCATGGCATGCTCGAAGATCTCTGGCGACTCCGGCATATTACGCACATCAATGCTGACTGCTGCGGAAATGTTACGTGCCGCAAGCGTATTAGCCAGCTCCGGCAGTAGAACCACTGGCAGGTTATCTACGCAGTAGAACCCCATATCTTCCAGTGCGCGCAGGGCGACAGATTTCCCTGAACCTGAGCGACCACTGACAATCATCAGCACCATCTGACGACTCCCCTCTGGCAACGTGATGGCGAATTCTCATTGCCACTGTTTTTATAAAGTGATGTATAGCTAAAAAAATGACGGCTTCGCGCACGGATTGCAAGCATTCTCTGAACGTGACGCGAGTCACCCGCCATCGTGAGCATGACGATCGTCCGGCTTAACCGGCTTCCGTCATAATCTGGTACAGCTCTTCATCGCTTTGCGCCGCACGCAGGCGTCGGCAAACCGTTTTATCCGCCAGCCGCTTGGCAACAAGCGACAGGGTATGCAAATGGGTTTTACATTGTTCCGCCGGAACCAGCAAGGCAAAAAGCAGATCAACGGCCTGATTATCAATGGCATCGAAAGCAATAGGTTGCTCTAACTGGATGAAAACACCGATGGCGCCCAGTGCATTATCGTCCTCCAGCTTGCCATGAGGAATGGCAATGCCGCCGCCGATTCCCGTGCTGCCCATCCGCTCCCGGGTCAGGATGGCATCAAAGATAATCTGCGAAGGAATATTAAGCTGCCTGGCGGCCAGCTCGCTGATAATTTCCAATGCCCGTTTCTTACTCTGGCAGTGGACGGTGCTTCGGGTGCACTCAGGACGTAATACGGTGCTGAGTTGCAATACGGGATCGTGGTTCATTTTATTTTCACTTAACGACGCTTTCACTTCTGGTGATCCCGACCCATCCGATGGATGGGGCGAGTTTGTTCCTTTGCCAAACGGCAAAGGAGAAAATTAATGCTGCTTGAGTTTATCTTTATGCTTATTGAGCTGTCTCGCCAGCTTATCAATCAATAAATCTATCGCGGCGTACATATCCTCCGCTTCTGAGGTCGCATGCAGCTCGCCGCCATTAACGTGGATCGTGGCCTCGGCAATTTGCTGAACTTTTTCCACTCTCAATACCACATTGACCTGATTAATCCGGTCAAAATACTGCTCTAATTTGGCAAACTTGCCATTCACAAAATCACGCAGCGGTTCAGTGATCTCGATGTGGTGTCCGGTAATGTTGAGCTGCATAGTGTCTTCCTTCTCTGTTGAGATCAAATCAGTTGTTTACGCTGATTTGATGGTGGGATAGATAAAGACTCTCGGTATTTTGCAACGGTACGGCGCGCCACGATGATGCCCTGATCGGAAAGCAACGCCGTCAGTTTGCTATCGCTTAGTGGCTTCACGGGGTTTTCCGCCGCAATAAGCTTCTTCACCAGCGCGCGGATGGCCGTTGACGAGGCTTCTCCGCCGCTATCGGTATTCACATGGCTGGAGAAGAAATATTTTAGCTCAAAAATGCCGCGTGGACTGTGCAGGAACTTCTGTGTCGTGACGCGTGAGATGGTGGATTCATGCATATCCACCGCCTGAGCGATGTCTGCCAGTACCATGGGCTTCATGAATTCTTCACCCTGCTCGAAGAAATCCTGCTGCTGTTCGACGATGCAACGGGTTACTTTCAGCAGCGTGTCATTGCGACTTTCCAGACTCTTGATGAGCCAGCGCGCTTCTTGCAGGTTGCTACGGATAAATTGCCCGTCGCTGTCGTTGCGTGCGCTGTTGCCCAGTGCCGCATACTGCTGGTTAATCTGCAGGCGGGGAATGCTGTCGGTGTTCAGTTCAACGGCCCATATGCCTTGAACTTTTCGTACCAGCACGTCAGGGATCACGTATTCGGATTCGCCGGTGTTGATCGACTGCCCCGGACGTGGATCGAGCGATTGGATCAACGCTAGTGCTTCTTTCAGCACCTCTTCTTTCAAACGAGTCACGCGGATCAGGCTGCGGAAATCATGATTGGCTAACAGATCGAGGTGATCGCTGACGATCAGGCGAGCTTCGGCCAGACGTGGGGTGCTATCGGCGAATTGGGAAAGCTGTACCAGCAGACAATCACGCAGATCGCGGGCAGCGACGCCAACGGGATCAAAGCGTTGTACGCGTTTGAGTACGGCTTCGACTTCTTCCAATGTCACGTCGTCATCGCCGATGCTGTCAAGAATGTCCTCTAGCGGAACGGTCAGGTAGCCGGTGTTGTCCACGGCATCGACGATAGAGGTCGCGATGGCCGCGTCGGTATCTGAAAACGGCGTCAGCTCAACCTGCCACATCAGGTAATCCTGAAGTGTTTGCGTGGTTTCACCTTGATAAATTGGCAGTTCTTCATCGCGATAGTCGGTGCCCGTGCCCGATGGCGTGCCTGCGGAGTAGATCTCATCCCAGGTGGCATCGATCGGCAATTCTTCCGGCATGTCCCTTTGTTCAAGGGCTTCACCGGTATCCAGTGAATCGCTGTCTGCCTTTTCAAATGACTCGATTTCGTCGTGCTGATCCGTTTGTTCGAGCAACGGATTGCTTTCCAGCGCCTGCTGAATTTCCTGTTGCAATTCAAGCGTGGACAGTTGCAACAGGCGGATGGCCTGTTGGAGCTGTGGGGTCATGGCCAGTTGCTGGCTAAGCCTGAGTTGCAAACCTTGCTTCATAAATCGCGCTAACGTCCCATAAGTACTGCAAAGATAAAATATTACCCTATCAGAGTCGGAAGCCTTCGCCCAGATAGACGCGCTTCACCTGTTCATCGGCCAGAATATCGGTCGGCGAACCGTGGGCGATCAGGTTGCCCTGACTCACGATGTAGGCTCGTTCACAGACATCGAGCGTTTCGCGGACGTTATGATCGGTAATCAACACGCCAAGTCCGCTGTCACGCAGATGCTCAATGATTTTTTTAATATCCAGTACGGAGATCGGGTCTACGCCCGCAAACGGTTCATCCAGCAGGATGAACTTCGGATTCGCTGCCAGCGCACGCGCAATCTCTACGCGGCGTCTTTCCCCACCGGACAGCGATTGTCCCAGACTATCGCGCAAATGAATAATATGGAATTCTTCCATTAACTCATTGGCACGATCTTCTTGCTGCTCGGTCGTCAGATCTTTACGGATCTGTAACACGGCCATCAGGTTGTCATAGACGCTTAAGCGACGAAAAATAGAGGCTTCCTGCGGCAGATAGCCGATGCCGCGCAGCGCACGTTCATGCAAAGGAAGCAGGCTGATGTCGTCGTCGTCAATGACAATACGCCCTTCATCACGCGGGACGATACCCACAACCATGTAGAACGTTGTCGTTTTGCCAGCACCGTTCGGCCCGAGCAGGCCGACGATTTCACCGGAATTGACGGTCAGGCTGACATTTTCGACGACCTTACGGCCTTTGTACGCCTTGGCCAGATTTTCTGCGGTTAATGTTGCCATAACTTACTCAGTGACCCGTGGTTGCGGTTGTTGAGAACGAGAAGGCTGGCTCTTGTTCTCTTTATCTTGAAGCTGAGAGGGAACCAATACCGTCGTTACGCGCTTTCCTTTTTCGCTGGTCGCTTCCATCTGCTGCTGTTTCACCAGATAAGTGATGCGATCGCCTTTGACATTGCTATCCTGCTGTTCCAGATAGGCATTGCCTGTCAGCACCAGAAGGTCTTTGGCCAGCTCGTAGCGGATTTTCTGCGCGTGACCTTTCACCGGTTTGCCGTTGTCCTGCATCTGATAGAACGTCACAGGGTTACCGTAGCCTTCTACCACTTCACTGCCTTGCGTGCCTTGTGGGCGTGTCACGACGACCTTGTCGGCTTTCACTTCAATCGTCCCTTGTTTCACGACAACATTGCCGGTGAACGTCACCGTATTGCCCTGCATGTCCAGAGATTGCTGTGCTGAATCAATGCGAATAGGTTGGTTGCTATCGCCCGTGACGGCAAAGGCGGAAACGCTGACGGCAAACAGCGAGCTGGCGATCAGGGTGTTACGCATCAGGTTATTGGTTTTGGATTTCATAAGAGGTTTTTACCTTTTCGATCAACTCGGCCGTTTTATTACGCAGGTTTCCGCGCATTTTCATTCCGCTTGAGGTAAAGCTGGTCCCGTACAGGGTGACTTCATCATCGGATGAAACGTCCTGCGTCACCAGATTCACCTGGGCATTATTCGTTGTGATGCGCTGAAGCTGTGCGTCTTTCGTCAGGCTATTCACCTCGACGTGGCCGTACAGATAGAGCATCTTGTCTTTTGTCAGCTTGGCGCGGTCGGCGCGTACTGACCAGGTTGCCGTCCCCTGTTCGTTGAACAGAGTGGCAACGGGGGCGGTAAACCAACTCAACTGCTCGTCGTTGAAATATTCCGCTTTTTCCGAAATCAGTCGGTAACTCAGCTTACCCGCAGGGCTGTATACCTGGGTGTTGGTCTTTTCGCTGGTATAAACCGGTACGGCGGGGTCGTTTGCATCCGGTGCCGCTACCGTGTCGTCATCCGCAATATTCCAGCCGATAAGGATAAGCACCAACAGGGCCAGAAAAGCGGTGAGCCAACGTTTGGTTTTACTCATATTGACAACCCTTTGGCATGCTCCAGCTTGTCCTGCGAGAACAGAATCAAATCACACAGCTCACGTACTGCGCCACGCCCTCCCGCAATGCGGGTGACATAATCTGCGCGTGGTAACAACAGCGGGTGGGCGTCAGCCACGGCGACGCTCAACCCGACCTGTGCCATCACCGGCCAGTCGATCATATCGTCGCCGATATACGCGACCTGATTTGCCGTTACTGATAGTTTATCCAACAGATCGTTGAAGGCCAAAACCTTATCCGATTGCCCCTGATAAAGATGGTTAATGCCCAGTGTTTTACACCGATCTTCCAGCAGTTTTGCCGAGCGCCCGGTGATGATGGCAACCTCAATGCCAGATGTCAGCAAGCAGCGAATGCCATAGCCGTCGCGGACGTTAAAGGCTTTCAGCTCTTCGCCGTGGTTGCCCATATAAATCAGACCATCGGACATCACGCCGTCAACGTCGCAGATTAACAGGCGAACTTCACGGGCTTTATCCAGTACCTGTTGATCGACTGGCCCATAGCAGGTATCGGTTTGCGCCCTGACTTCACTCATTCACAATTATCCTTTCTTTTAAACCACGCCAGCCCGCAGCATATCGTGCATATGGACGATCCCGACCAGACGATCGTTTTCTGCCACCAGCACTGAGGTGATGTGGCGTGACTGCATCAGGTTAAGTGCATCCACCGCCAGCGTTTGCGGTGCGACCCGGATGCCGCCCGCGGTCATCACATCAGCAATGCGCGCGCTGTTCAAGTCAATATTCATGTCGAAGATGCGGCGCAGGTCACCATCGGTAAAGATGCCCTGAATTTTCATATCCGCCTCGCAGATTACCGTCATACCCAGATTTTTGCGCGTAATTTCCACCAGTGCATCACGGAGTGAAGCATCGTGTGGGACATGCGGAATCTCGTCGCCTGAATGCATGATATCGCTGACGCGCAGTAAAAGTTTGCGGCCGAGTGCGCCACCAGGGTGAGAAAGGGCAAAATCTTCGGCGGTAAAGCCGCGCGCCTGTAGCAATGCCACGGCCAGCGCATCTCCCATGACCAACGTCGCGGTCGTGCTGGAAGTGGGAGCCAGACCGAGCGGGCAGGCTTCCTGCGGGACGTGCACGCACAGGTGAATATCCGCCGCTTTACCCATTGTACTTTCTGGCGCGCTGGTCATGCAGATCAGGAACACTTTCTGACGTTTCAGGACGGGAATCAGCGACAGAATCTCATGGGACTCGCCAGAGTTGGAAATGGCGATCACGATATCGTGCGGCGTTACCATACCGAGGTCGCCGTGGCTGGCTTCGCCTGGGTGAACAAAAAAAGCAGGCGTACCGGTACTGGCGAAAGTCGCGGCCATCTTGCAGCCAATGTGACCGGATTTGCCCATTCCCATCACCACAACTTTGCCTTGGCAATCGAATATCTTTTTACAGGCGAGGGTAAAATTATCATCAATGTACTGATCTAATTGCGCAAGCCCATCGCGTTCGATGCTTATTACCTGCTTACCCGCCTGCTGGAAGTCGAAATCGGCTGGCAGTTCATGAGACTTTTGTCGCGTATGATCGGCTTGTGGTGCGTGATCGGCTTGTGTTGCATGATCGGATAGTGCACGGTCAGACTGCTGTTTTAGATGAGCATCTTGTTCAAACTGTGACATACCAATAGTCCTGATTATGATGAAAAACGGAACAGCTTAATTATGAAAAACAGTTTCTTATGAAAAAAAGAACAACACCGTCAGGTAGGCGATAAACGCGCAGCATAATAATGCGCCCGCGCCCTGCCCGATACGGCGTTTTTTGCTGAGGCACAGTGCGGTCAACAGCACGCTCGCCGCCAGCATGACCCAATAGTCGCGCTGAAAAACCTGAGGATTCAGTGCGCCCGGCGAGAGCAGCGCGGGGACGCCCAGCACAATCGCGATATTAAAAATGTTCGAGCCAATCAGGTTGCCTAGCGCAATATCATCTTCTTTCTTCAACGTCCCGACGATAGCGGTAGCAAGCTCGGGCAGGCTGGTGCCGATAGCCAATATCGTCAGTCCAATGGTCAATTCGCTGACATCGAAGTAGCGTGCAATGACGGTGGCGTTATCCACCACCATGCGGGCAGCCATGGGTAAAATAATCATGCCAAGAATCAGCCACAGTACGGCGACCATCTGGTTACTGTCGTCCTGTGGGAGTTCCGCCAGCTGTTCGCGGGTCAGGCTATCGCCGCCTTCCCGCTGCGCCTGTTGTGCCATGCGAAGTATTAACACCAGGCAGAGAATGGCGGCAAAGAGCAGCATCATGCCGTCGGCGCGGCTCAAGTAGCTATCATGCAGCAAAACGCCACACAATAAAGTGACCGACAACATGAGCGGCAATTCTCGGCGCAGGATAGCTGAATGTACTGTCAGCGGTCGAATGAGCGCTGCGCTGCCGAGAATGAGTAAGATATTGGCGATATTAGAACCGATAACATTACCAACGGCCATATCGTTCTGATCGTTCAAGGCGGCGGTAACGGAAACGATCAGCTCGGGTAGAGAGGTGCCGAAGCCCACAATCGTGATACCGATGACGAAAGGCGGTAAGCCAAGGGAACGCGCAAGCACGGCAGCGCCATAGACAAGACGGTCGGCACCGTAGACCAGTAGTAGCAAACCAACGAACAAGAGTAGTGTTGCAAAAAGCATGCAGCGTCCTTTAATAGGATATAATCACTGGCTTGTTGTCGAATAAGTCAGCATTTCTGGACGAATTTCGCACAAAAAGCATTTTTCTGTGATGAGTGCTAATTCTGACGGTGCTAGGCGAAAAAGTAAAACCTGTCGCGATAAGTAAAACCCGATAACGGCTTATGCCGCCATTTTGGACAAGAACTTACGGTAAGTTTTTGTAAAACTCTCACGTTGATGACAGTCAGCCGTTAGGCTGGAGTGAAAGACGCTGCATAAGCGTACTGACTGGCGTACTGATTGGTAAGGAATGGAAATAATGCACCATGAGGCAACTAATCTGGTTGAGATCCGTGGTCTTAGCTTCCGGCGCGGAGAGCGAGAGATTTTTACGGACATCACGCTGAATGTGCCTAAAGGCAAGGTCACCGCGATCATGGGGCCTTCCGGCATCGGTAAAACCACGCTGTTGCGCCTGATTGGCGGGCAGCTACAGCCGGACAGCGGCGAAATCTGGTTTGATGGCGAGAATATCCCGACGCTGTCGCGCAGCGAACTGTATAACGCGCGCAAGAAAATGAGCATGTTGTTTCAGTCCGGGGCGTTATTCACCGATTTAAACGTGTTTGATAATGTTGCCTGGCCGCTGCGTGAACATTCCAGGCTACCGGAATCGCTGCTGCGTAGCATCGTCATGATGAAGCTGGAAGCGGTGGGGCTACGCGGTGCGGCGGAACTGATGCCTGCGGAACTGTCCGGCGGCATGGCGCGGCGTGCGGCGCTGGCGAGAGCGATTGCGCTCGATCCGCAGTTGATTATGTTTGATGAGCCTTTTGTCGGGCAGGATCCGATCACGCTGGGGACGCTGGTGAAGCTCATTGATGAGTTGAACCATGCATTGGGTGTGACCTGCATTGTGGTTTCTCACGATGTACCTGAGGTGATGAGCATCGCCGATTACGCGTATATCGTGGCCGACAAACGAGTGGTGGCAGAAGGAACGGCGGATCAACTGAGGGCGAACAATGACCCGCAGGTCCGTCAGTTTCTGGATGGTATCGCCGACGGGCCAGTGCCTTTCCGTTTTCCGGCGGGCGACTATAAAACGTCGCTGCTAGGTTCAGGGGGTTAACGCAGTCATGTTATTACGGACGTTGGCGTCGCTTGGGCGTCAGGGAATCTCCACTAGCGTTGCGTTTGGGCGCGCCGGGCTGATGCTGTTTAATGCGCTGGTGGGTAAACCCGAATTCAGAAAGCAGTGGCCGCTGTTGGTGAAACAACTTTACAGCGTGGGTGTGCAGTCGCTGCTGATCATTATGGTTTCCGGCCTGTTCATCGGTATGGTGCTGGGGTTGCAGGGCTTTATCATTCTGACGACTTACAGCGCCGAGGCCAGCCTGGGCATGATGGTGGCGCTGTCGCTGCTGCGTGAGCTCGGTCCGGTGGTGACGGCGCTGCTGTTCGCCGGACGTGCCGGTTCCGCGCTGACAGCGGAAATCGGCCTGATGAAAGCAACGGAACAGCTCTCCAGCATGGAAATGATGGCCGTCGATCCGCTGCGCCGCGTTGTGGCGCCACGCTTCTGGGCAGGGCTCATCAGCATGCCGCTGCTGGCGGTGATTTTTGTCGCCGTAGGCATTTGGGGTGGCGCGCTGGTCGGTGTGGACTGGAAAGGCATCGATAGCGGGTTCTTTTGGTCCGCTATGCAGGGCGCGGTTGACTGGCGTCAGGATGTCTTGAACTGCGTGATTAAAAGTGTCGTATTTGCGATTACGGTGACCTGGATTGCACTGTTTAACGGCTATGACGCGATCCCGACGTCTGAAGGGATTAGCCGTGCAACGACCCGAACCGTCGTGCACTCGTCGTTAGCGGTACTGGGATTGGATTTTGTGCTGACAGCACTGATGTTTGGGAACTGAGTCGATGCAAACAAAGAAAACTGAAGTCTGGGTTGGTGTGTTTATGTTGATCGCGCTGGCCGCCATCCTGTTTTTATGCCTGAAAGTGGCGGATCTCAAGTCGATCGGCAGTGAGCCGACGTACCGTCTGTACGCGACATTTGACAACATTGGCGGGCTGAAAGCGCGTTCTCCGATCCGCATTGGCGGCGTGGTCATTGGCCGCGTGGCGGATATTTCGCTGGACAAGAAAACGTACCTGCCGCGCGTAGCGATGGATATTCAGCAGCGCTACGATCATATTCCTGATACCAGTTCTCTGGCCATTCGTACTTCTGGTTTGCTGGGCGAACAGTATCTGTCACTGAACATTGGATTTGAAGATGAGGATATGGGCACCACGATCCTGAAGGATGGCGGTGTGATTCAGGACACCAAGTCAGCGATGGTGCTTGAAGATCTCATCGGTCAATTCCTATATAAGAGCGGCGGTAATAGCGAAGATAATGCCGGTCAATCGGGTACAGAGCCGGGTGCCGATCCTGCGGCAACCTCTGAGCACCATAATGAACCCGTTCCTTCACATCCATAAGAGGATATCTGCATGTTTAAACGTTTACTGATGGTAGCTTTACTGGTGGTGGCACCATTAGCCAACGCGGCGGATCAAACGAACCCTTATCGTTTGATGAATGAAGCAGCGGAAAAAACTTTTGACCGCTTGAAGAGCGAGCAGCCAAAGATTAAACAAAGCCCTGACTATTTGCGTACTGTCGTGCGTGAAGAACTGCTGCCGTATGTTCAGGTGAGATACGCCGGTGCGTTGGTTCTGGGGCGTTACTATAAAGACGCGACACCGGCACAGCGTGATGCCTACTTCAAAGCGTTTGAAGCTTATCTGGAGCAGGCTTACGGTCAGGCTTTGGCGATGTACAACGGCCAAACCTACCAGATCGCCCCTGAACAGCCGCTGGGCAATGCCGATATCATTTCTATCCGCGTGACCATCATTGATAACGGCGGTCGCCCTCCGGTGCGTCTGGATTTCCAATGGCGTAAGAACAGCAAAACCGGTAACTGGCAGGCGTACGACATGATTGCCGAAGGCGTCAGTATGATCACCACGAAGCAAAATGAGTGGGCGACCATTCTGCGTCAGAAAGGCGTTGATGGCCTGACTCAACAGCTGGAATCCTCAGCGAAGCAGACCATCACGTTGGATCAGAAAAAGTAATTTGGATATGAACATGGCTAACGCATTGAACTGGCAGGCGCAGGACGACACGCTGGCGTTAACGGGCGATCTGGATCGTGAAACGCTGTTACCCTTCTGGCAGCAGCGTGAATCGCTGCTCGTGGGTAAAACCGTGTTGGATGTGTCGGGGTTAAACCGCGTTGATTCTGCCGGGTTGGCATTGCTGATGCATTTTTACCAACAGCCGTCTTCAGGCCGTGAGATAACGATTGTCGGCGCCAGCGATCGGTTAAAAACGCTCATTGCGCTCTATAACCTGAATGAAATCATTCCAGTGTCTTAAACGGTAACACGGGTTACCGGATACGCCCCTTTAGGCATTGTCTGAAGGGGCGTATTCTTTGTTTAAGATAGCGCCATATTCATCTAAGATACCTCCCTGTAAATCATCTCCCCCTGACATAGAAATCGAGAGCGATGGAAAATAACGAAATTAAAGACGTGCTGATGAACGCATTAGCACTGGAAGAAGCCCATGTTTCTGGTGATGGCAGCCATTTTCAGGTCATCGTGGTGGGCGGACTTTTTGCTGGAATGAGCCGAGTCAAAAAACAGCAGGCCGTTTATGCGCCGCTGATGGAGTACATCGCGGATAACCGCATTCACGCACTGTCAATCAAGGCCTATACGCCGGAAGAGTGGCAACGCGACCGTAAACTGAACGGCTTCTAAATACTCTCCGTGTGTGAGCGGAGATAAATCGCCTGTATCAGTGTGATGAAATAGTGAATTAAGACATCGAGATACAAAGACTATGGATAAATTTCGTGTTCAGGGCCCAACCCGCTTAGCGGGGGAAGTGACCATTTCCGGCGCCAAGAATGCTGCGTTGCCCATCCTGTTCGCTGCATTGCTCGCAGAAGAACCGGTAGAGATTCAAAACGTACCGAAGCTGCGCGACATTGATACCACCATGAAGCTGCTTGGTCAGCTGGGCGCGCGCGTTGAGCGTAACGGCTCTGTCCATGTGGATGCCAGCAATGTAAACGTATTCTGTGCGCCGTACGATCTGGTAAAAACCATGCGTGCATCCATCTGGGCTCTGGGGCCGCTGGTGGCGCGTTTTGGTCAAGGTCAGGTATCGCTGCCAGGCGGCTGTGCTATCGGCGCACGCCCGGTAGATTTGCATATTTACGGCCTTGAGCAGCTCGGTGCACAGATCGTGCTGGAAGAGGGGTATGTAAAAGCGACGGTTGATGGTCGCCTGAAAGGCGCGCATATCGTGATGGACAAAGTGAGCGTGGGTGCCACGGTCACCATCATGAGTGCGGCGACGCTGGCGGAAGGTACTACGATTATTGAGAACGCGGCGCGTGAGCCGGAGATTGTCGATACGGCAAACTTCCTGAACACGCTGGGTGCGAAAATCAGCGGTGCAGGTAGCGATAAAATCACCATTGAAGGTGTTGCGCGTTTGGGCGGCGGCGTGTACCGCGTGGTGCCAGACCGCATTGAAACCGGGACATTCCTGGTTGCTGCTGCGGTATCTCGTGGTCAGATTATCTGTCGCAATACCCGTCCTGATACGCTGGATGCCGTATTGGCGAAGCTGCGTGAAGCGGGTGCGGAGATTGAAATCGGTGAAGACTGGATCAGTCTGGATATGCACGGTAAGCGTCCGAAAGCGGTTACCGTTCGCACGTCGCCGCATCCGGGTTTCCCGACTGATATGCAGGCGCAGTTTAGCCTGTTGAATCTGGTGGCGGAAGGAACGGGTGTGATTACCGAAACCATCTTCGAAAACCGCTTCATGCACGTGCCTGAGCTTATCCGCATGGGTGCGCAGGCGGAAATTGAGAGCAATACGGTGATTTGCCACGGCGTTGATAAGCTGTCTGGTGCGCAGGTGATGGCGACGGACTTACGTGCGTCAGCCAGTCTGGTATTAGCCGGTTGTATCGCGGAAGGCGTGACGATAGTGGATCGTATTTATCATATCGATCGTGGCTATGACCGCATCGAAGATAAGTTGCGTGCGTTAGGTGCAAACATTGAGCGCGTTAAAGAGCACGAATAAGCGTTTCTGTCGTTCATCTTCACAATGATGTTTTTCAGCCGGGTGGGTTCCCACCCGGTTTCTTGTTTGCCTGCCGATAGTGCTTTATCAGCTCGCCTCGGGTGCCGCTATTGAGTGGGAAATTCCTGAATCGTCATTTGTAGCGTGATTTGCTTAGCATCGCGCTCAATGGTGACCGGAATGACAGTTCCAGGGCGTATTTCTGAAACCTGTTCCATGGTTTCAATAATCGAACGTGCAGGCTTATTGTTCACGCTCACGATGACGTCTTCGATACGGATCCCCGCTTTATCCGCCGGCCCGCCTGGGTCGATAGTCTGCACGAGAATACCGGTTAATCGCCCTTGTGCATTACGGCTGTTGGTCGACGTACTGTTCTCAAAGTTTTCGAGCTGCACACCGTTGACGCCAATATAGCCACGCACTACGCGACCATCGCGGATGAGCTTGCCCATCACCTTGGTCGCCAGCGTGACGGGAATTGCGAAGCTAATGCCTTCCGGCGTTTCGCCGTTGCTGCTTTTATCAAAAGAGAGGGTATTAATACCGACCAGTTCACCGAGCGTGTTGACCAGCGCGCCGCCGGAGTTGCCGTGGTTAATGGACGCATCGGTTTGCAGCAAGTTTTGACGTCCGACCTGGCTTCTTTGCTGGCCATAAGCGCTGAGGCTGACGCGGCCAGTGGCGCTGATGACACCCTGCGTGACAGTTTGCCCCAGATTATAAGGGTTGCCGATCGCCATCACGACATCGCCAACGTGCGGGATACGGTCTGGATTTATTGGAATAACGGGGAGATTGACGCCATCAATTTGCAACACAGCCAGGTCGGTCAGGGAATCGGAACCGATCACGCGGGCTTCGTACAGCCTGCCATCTGACAGCTCTATCTGGATCTGCTGAACGTTATTAATCACGTGCTTGTTGGTTAAAATATACCCTTTTTCATTCATGATGACGCCAGACCCCAGAGGGTGAATAGCGACTTCACTGGGTTTGTCTTGATTGGCAACCCGGTTGTAAATGTTAACCACAGCAGGCGCCGCACGGCTCACTCCCTGATGGTAGCTGACAGGAGAAGCATCAGTCTGTCTGTCACTGCTTTTCAGAAACGACGTACCAGACCCGATAAAGGGGAGTATGGCCAGAATAATACCGGCGACGAGGGCACCAAAGAGTGCTGAACGTAATAACTTAGCAAGCATGGCCGTGATTTACTGTGGAAAAGGGAGGTAGTGGGGAGGATATCATGAGAAGTTCGGACACCGCATGATTCGGTGTCCGATTTTTTATGGCGTGCCATCCTTGGCCGCCACCCTTACGGGCCGTTGCTGATACAACGTTAAAAATTTCTCCCGGAAATTTTTTAACATCAGCGATGTTCTGCCTGATTACGCTGCCGAAAAAGACGACAGGTGATTAACGTAACAGCAGATAAATCGTTTCTTCGCCCCGGACGATATTCAAAGCCAGAACGGAAGGTTTCGCTTCCAGCAGCTTGCGCAACTGCGTGATGTTTTCAATACGCTCACGGTTCACGCCGATGATGATATCGCCTTTCTGCAGACCAACCTGCGCCGCAGGTGTGTCTTTGGCGACGTTATCAATCTGTACGCCCTTGCTGCCGTCTTTCAATTGGCCATTGGTCAGAGACGCGCCCTGCAATGACGGTGAAAGTGTTTCGGCGCTGGTTGACGCTGATGAGCTGTTATCCAGCACGACGGACACTTCCTGCGGTTTGCCATCACGCAGCAGGCCGATTTTCACGGTCTTGCCCGGCGCGGTGGTGCCGACTTTCGCCCGCAGTTCGGCAAAGCTGCTGATCGGTTTACCATCCAGCGTCGTCAACACGTCGCCCGCCTTGATACCCGCTTTCGCGGCGGCAGATTTCGGTAAGACTTCGCTGACGAAGGCACCGCGTTGTGCATCGACGTTGAAGGCTTTCGCCATCTCAGACGTCATTTCGCTGCCTTTAATACCCAGCAACCCGCGTTTGACCTCGCCAAATTCAACCAACTGCTGTGCCAGATTCTGAGCCATGTTGCTGGGGATAGCGAAACCGATACCGATGTTCCCGCCGCCCGGCGCCAGAATCGCCGTGTTAATACCGATCAGCTCACCGTTGAGGTTAACCAACGCACCGCCGGAGTTACCACGGTTGATAGACGCATCGGTCTGGATGAAGTTTTCCAACCCTTCCAGATTCAGCCCGCTACGCCCCAGTGCAGAGATGATGCCGGAGGTCGCTGTCTGACCAAGGCCGAATGGGTTACCCACGGCAACGGCGAAATCACCGACGCGGAGTTGATCGGAGTCAGCCATTTTCACTGCGACCAGATTCTTGGCGTCATTCAGCTGTAGCAGGGCGATATCGGTTTGCTCGTCGCGACCAATCAGTTTTGCTTCATACTCACGCCCGTCATTGAGCTGGACGCGAATTTTGTCGGCGTTATTGATGACGTGATTATTGGTGAGCACGTAACCTTTTGCGGCATCAATAATGACGCCAGAGCCCAATCCTTCAAACGGACGAGAGCTTTGTTTGTCCGTTGGGAAGTTCGGGCCAAAGAAGAACTTGAACTCCTCCGGTACGCGCTGGCGCTGTACCTGTGTACCTTCAACATGCACGCTGACGACGGCTGGCAAGACTTTTTCCAGCATCGGGGCCAGGCTTGGCGTCTGTTGACCTTGTACCACGGCAGGCAACGCAGCATTCGCTACGGGAAGCGTGGACAGGGTCAAACCTATACTCATTGCCAGTGCACTAAATAATAATGATGTTTTTTTCATTGTTATTAACTCTCTCACGGCCTGCGGATGAATAAAACGATGATATATAAACTTAAAGACACGGTGAAGAGTCAGACTGGCGATCAGTGTGTAAAGTTCACTGCTGTTTCGTCAGCAGATTGTAACTATCGCTTTTATACAACGTGTTACCGAACGGTGGCGTTATCGAACGATAGCAGCCTACGGTGCGCGTCTTAAAGGGACAAACGCTTTAAGCGTAGAGCATAGGAAGGGAAAACGTGAGGCCAGAAAGCCTCACGCTGGAGGAGATTGACTTATTTGCGAATCGGGCGTTCGCCCCGCAGCAGGCCTGATGCACCGTCGGAATAATCACGCGGTGGCATGTTCACCGGAGCCTGATCGTTATCCGCTTCGGATTCGGTCAGACGATATTTAAACGGGTTATCCTGGCCGGGAACGTTAGGTAACAGGTTATTGGAGCTTTTCGCCATGTGCTGATAAAGCTGACGATAATCATCCGCCATGTTATCCAATAGCTCCGCACTGCGGGCGAAGTGACCCACCAATTCCTGACGATAGTCTTCCAGTTCGGTTTTGCTTTTCTCCAGCTCATTCTGCAAGACCTGCTGTTGCCGCAGCTTACGGTTACCAAAGCGCATGGCTACAGCACCAATAATAATACCGACTACTAAACCTATCAGCGCATACTCCCAAGTCATAATAGCTCCTATTTTGACGTCGTTGTCCCGTAGGGTTTTTCACTTAATAATAGTCACTATAACCGTTAACCTTGCCTGAGTGGAATCCTGATACTCGATGACGGAAGGGAATGTTGACCCACCGCAGACATCAAGGTTGTTAACTGCGACGATTACGGCTTAAATCGACGGCAACACACAGCAAAACACGACTAACTTTTTTCTCAGGGATTGCGATGGCTACTCCACAGACAACACGGCAGCAAACAACACCCTTGGCACTTTATCAGCAGGCGCTTTCCGCTGGTGAATATCAGCCGGATGAGGTGCAGCGGCAAACGGTTGTGCGCCTGGAAGCGATACATCAGGCGCTATGCGAACGTGCTGCTGATGATAATGCAGGGGCATCCGGCCGCGTGGGAAAATGGCGTAGCTGGCTTGGGCTACGTGAGAAACGTGAATCTGCGCCAGTTCAAGGGTTGTATATGTGGGGCGGCGTCGGACGCGGTAAAACCTGGCTGATGGATATGTTTTTTCACAGCTTGCCCGCTGAGCGCAAAATGCGCCTGCATTTTCATCGTTTTATGCTGCGCGTGCATGAAGAACTTAACCAGTTTCAGGGGCAGGAAAATCCGCTGGAAAAAGTGGCTGATGGGTTCAAAGCTGAAACTGATGTGCTGTGTTTCGATGAATTTTTCGTTTCTGACATTACCGATGCGATGTTGCTGGCTGAACTGCTGCGGGCGCTGTTTGCTCGTGGCATCGCGCTGGTGGCGACGTCGAATATTCCGCCAGACGATCTCTATCGCAATGGATTACAACGCGCCCGTTTTCTTCCTGCGATTGAGCTGATTAAACAGCACTGTGAAGTGCGTAATGTCGATGCAGGTATCGATTATCGTTTGCGCACACTGACACAGGCACACCTTTATCTGTCTCCGCTGAATGAAGAGACCGAGGCCACGATGCAGCAGATGTTTACCCGTCTGACGGGGAAACGCTGGCAGACGCCGGGTCCGGTGCTGGAGATTAATCATCGCCCGTTGGCGACACTCGGTGTGAGTGAGGGCGTTCTGGCGGTTGATTTCCACACGCTGTGTACTGAAGCACGCAGCCAGAATGATTACATCGCGCTTTCGCGTCTCTACCACACGATGCTGCTGCACAATGTGACCGTGATGGAAACGAAGGAAGAAAACACCGCTCGCCGTTTTCTGGCGCTGGTGGATGAGTGCTACGAGCGTCGCATCAAATTGGTTATTTCTGCCCAAGCATCCATGTTTGAGATTTATCAGGGAGAACACCTGAAATTTGAATATCAGCGCTGTCTGTCCCGTTTGCAGGAAATGCAGAGCGAAGAGTACTTACGACAGCCACATTTGGCATAACGCAGGCTGCGGTTTTTTAGTCATTTGCGTGTGAAAAAAGGTCGATCTTTGGGAATGACTTCTCTATAATCTTGCGACCCCACGTTACAACAAAGTTTTTTTCCCAAAAACTTTATAGTGCCGGCAATGGCTATTCGAAGGGGTAGGTTTGCTGGACTTGATGGTCGTGTGAGCCTCAACTGTTTTTGAGCGTTTGGGTGTTCACCAACGTGTAACTAATTATTGGGTAAGCTTTTAATGAAAACTTTTACAGCTAAACCAGAAACCGTAAAACGCGACTGGTACGTTGTTGATGCGAACGGTAAAACTTTAGGCCGTCTCGCTACTGAACTGGCTCGTCGTCTGCGCGGCAAGCATAAAGCGGAATACACCCCGCACGTTGATACAGGTGATTACATCATCGTTCTGAACGCTGACAAAGTTGCTGTAACTGGCAACAAGCGTAACGACAAGATTTATTATCACCACACCGGCCACATCGGTGGTATCAAACAAGCGACCTTTGAAGAGATGATTGCCCGCCGTCCTGAGCGTGTGATTGAAATCGCGGTTAAAGGCATGCTGCCGAAGGGCCCGTTGGGTCGTGCTATGTTCCGTAAACTGAAAGTTTACGCGGGCACCGAGCACAATCACGCGGCACAGCAACCGCAAGTTCTGGACATTTAATCGGGATTATAGGCAATGGCTGAAAATCAATACTACGGCACTGGTCGCCGCAAAAGCTCCGCCGCTCGCGTGTTCATCAAACCGGGCAACGGTAACATCGTTATCAACCAGCGTAGTCTGGAACAGTACTTCGGTCGCGAAACTGCCCGCATGGTAGTTCGTCAGCCGCTGGAACTGGTCGACATGGTTGAGAAACTGGATCTGTACATCACTGTTAAAGGTGGTGGTATCTCTGGTCAGGCTGGTGCGATCCGTCACGGTATCACCCGCGCTCTGATGGAGTATGATGAGTCTCTGCGTGGCGAACTGCGTAAAGCAGGTTTCGTTACTCGTGATGCTCGTCAGGTTGAACGTAAGAAAGTCGGTCTGCGTAAAGCACGTCGTCGTCCTCAGTTCTCCAAGCGTTAATTTCTTGCTGCTTTGCAGCGAAATCAATGCGAAAAACCCGGTGCTGGTCACCGGGTTTTTTATGTCTGAAAAAAAATTCCTCGCAATATACGCTTTACTTTCCGTATGTTAGCGATGAAATTACGCTTATACCCCCACAAAACGAACAAAATCTGATAAGCTATTCGCCGATTTTATGCCTGTGTGCCAGCTATCTCGTAGCTGCCTAAAACGCCGAATTTTGTCAGGTGACGTTTACACACATTGGCGAGCAGAATTTCGAATAGCGGTTTGCAGGTTACTGACTGCGCGGCTATTCGCCATATTTTCTCGATAAACTTGGAGGTTTTCATGGCTGTCGCTGCCAACAAACGTTCGGTAATGACGCTGTTTTCTGGTCCATCCGACATTTTTAGCCATCAGGTCCGCATCGTATTGGCGGAAAAAGGTGTGAGTGTCGAGATTGAGCAGGTAGACATGGATAATCTGCCTCAGGATCTTATTGACCTCAATCCTTACGGTTCCGTGCCAACGCTGGTCGATCGTGAACTGACGCTCTATGAATCACGCATTATCATGGAGTATCTGGATGAACGTTTTCCTCATCCGCCGTTAATGCCTGTCTACCCGGTAGCTCGCGGTAACAGCCGCCTGATGATGCATCGCATTGAGAGCGACTGGTATTCTTTACTGAAGAAAATTACCCATGGCAGTGCGCAGGAAGCGGACGCGGCGCGTAAGCAACTGCGTGAAGAGCTGCTGGCTATTGCTCCGGTGTTTAACGAAGCACCTTATTTCATGAGCGAAGAGTTCAGTCTGGTGGATTGCTATCTGGCTCCGCTGCTGTGGCGTCTGCCGCAGTTAGGCATTGAACTGAGTGGTTCGGGCGCGAAAGAACTGAAAGGCTACATGACTCGCGTCTTTGAGCGTGATGCGTTCCTGGCTTCCCTGACGGAAGTGGAACGTGAAATGCGTTTGCAAACCCGAGGTTAAACCGTATGGCGTTGTCTCAACTGTCTCCGCGTCGTCCGTATTTATTACGGGCTTTTTATGATTGGTTGCTGGATAACCAATTAACGCCTCATCTGGTGGTAGATGTCACTCTGCCGGGTGTTATGGTGCCGATGGAGTTCGCCCGTGACGGCCAGATCGTGCTGAATATCGCACCGCGCGCTGTTGGCGGCCTTGAGTTAGCTGATGACAGCGTTCGTTTCAATGCCCGTTTTGGCGGCGTACCGCGCCAGGTCTACGTGCCGATGGCGGCCGTAATGGCGATTTATGCGCGTGAGAACGGGGCTGGAACGATGTTTGAGCCTGAACCTGCTTACGAAGAATCCGCAGGCGAATTTGAAGACTTCCAGGAAGGCGCACCTTCAGGGACAGTGATGTCGATTGTCGATAGCTCGCCTGATTCTGAAGCCCCTGACGGTGGCTCTGGTTCTGATGATGAACCGCCACAGCCGCCTAAAGGTGGCAGACCATCGCTGCGGGTGGTTAAATAAGTCATTTTCAAGGGCACCACTGCGGTGCCCTTTCTTATTTTTCGTGTTGCTAGGTGAAAATAGTGTTAACTGAAATTGCCCTTAATTGAATACCATTCCGCCATCAATCAATAGCGATTGCCCCGTCATATAGTCAGAATCGTGGCTGGCCAGATAGGATACGCAGGCAGCGACATCTTCTGGTTCAGAAAGGCGACCCAGCGTAATACGTTTGGCGAATTCTTCTGTCGCATAGCCACGCGGTTTTCCTGCGGATTCGGAGATCTTCCGATCGATTTCATCCCACATTGGCGTTTTTACGATACCCGGGCAGTAACCGTTGACCGTGATGCCTAACGGCGCTAAATCGCGTGCGGCAGTTTGCGTCAGGCCACGAACCGCAAATTTACTTGAGCTGTAGACGGCGAGTTCAGGGTTGCCCACATGTCCGGCCTGCGAACAGGCGTTGATGATTTTTCCACCGTGACCCAGCGATTTAAAGGCATCGAGCGCAGCCTGAATTCCCCAGATAACGCCTTTGACGTTGATGTTATAAACGCGATCGATGACTTCCGGCGTGATGTCTTCAATCAGCGTTGAAGGGGCAACGCCAGCGTTATTGACGATGACGTTAAAGTCACCAAAGCGCTTTTTAGCTGCGGCAACGGCTGCGAAAACGGCCTCACGATCCGCGACGTCTGCCTGTAATGCGATAGCCTGTCCGCCAGCTTTTTCGATTTCTTGCGCCACGCTGTGCGCGGTTTCCTGATTGTAATCCACGATGGCGACGGCAAAACCGTCGGCCGCCAGTCTGAGAGCAATAGCGCGGCCAATACCTTGACCGGCTCCTGTTACAAGGGCCACTTCGACTGCCATAGTTCCTTCCTCCTTAATGAAATCCAATCTCAATAAAGACAAATCAATGTCGGAGGTAAGTGTAGGCCTTTAGCGTGATATTGCAGGATTTATTACGAAAAATTCTTTAGAGGTGAGTGGAAAGTTAAAGTTTTTATTGGACTTTCTGGTGTGATATTCCGAAGGGGAATGGAGTGGTTGCCATTGGCTGATACGGAGCAGATTACTTCCGCGTCTGAGCACGACGTGTAGGGAAAGGTAGAGTGAAAGTGGATCACTGTCCGACTTCCTGAGAATAAGGGAAAGAGCGTAGATAACCTATGCTATAACCGAACCTGGCAGTGATATTCCTTGTTAGGGTATTGCGATTCGAACACGCAGAAAATCAGGAGAGGGTCTATGCATCAAGGTCGTTGTTTATGTGGCGGCGTAACGATTTCCACGGCGCATTCGGTCCGTGATGTTGCTGCCTGTCACTGTGGAATGTGCCAGACGTGGGGCGGTGGGCCGCTCATGGCGGTTGAATGTACCGATCCGGCGATTGAGATAGAAGGCGAGGAGAATATTACAGTCTGGCCGTCATCGGAATGGGCCGAGCGCGGTTTTTGCCGTGTATGCGGAACACATCTGTTCTACCGGCTGCGTGGCGGTGATGCCTACCATATTCCGGCGGGTTTCTTTGCCGACGAGACGGATAAGAAGCTGATATCGCAGATTTATATTGATAAGAAACCGTGCTACTACTCATTTGTTGAGAAGACGCCGACGCTGACTGAGCAGGATATTATCGCGCTTTATGCAGGTAAAGATTGAATATTGAGGTCACGTCGGAAAAAGAAAAGGGCAGCCAGCGCTGCCCTTAAGAGAAGTGAGTCGTTCTTACACTTCCAGATAGTTCATGATGCCGTCAGCGGCTTTACGGCCTTCTGCGATGGCCGTAACCACCAGATCGGAACCGCGTACTGCATCGCCACCCGCAAAAATTTTCGGGTTGCTGGTCTGGAAGGCGTTATCGCAGCTTTCCGGTGCGACAATACGACCTTGATCGTCCAGCTTGACGTCATGTTCTGCCAGCCACGCCATTTTGTGCGGACGGAAGCCGAACGCCATGATGACCGCATCGGCTTCCAGAACATGCTCGGAACCTTCAACGATTTCAGGACGACGACGCCCGTTGGCATCCGGCGCACCCAGTGCGGTACGCGCCATTTTCACGCCGCATACTTTGCCAGCGCCGTTGATTTCGACGCTTAACGGTTGCAGGTTGAACTTGAACTCGACGCCTTCTTCACGCGCGTTTTTCACTTCGCGTTTGGAACCCGGCATGTTCTCTTCATCACGACGATAGGCACAGGTAACGTGCGTTGAACCCTGACGAATCGAGGTACGCACGCAGTCCATCGCGGTGTCACCACCGCCCAGCACGACAACGCGTTTACCTTGCATGCTGACGTAAGGCTCGTCTGCTGCGGCCTCAAAGCCCATCAGTTGCTTGGTGTTGGCAATCAGGAACGGCAGAGCATCGTAGACACCCTGAGCGTCTTCATTGTCCAATCCACCGCGCATAGACTGATAGGTGCCGACGCCGAGGAATACGGCATCGTACTCATCCAGCAGCGCTTTCATCTGCACGTCTTTGCCGACTTCGGTGTTCAGGCGGAATTCGATGCCCATCTCGGTGAAAATCTCACGACGTTTCACCATCACCTCTTTTTCCAGTTTGAAAGAGGGGATACCGAAGGTCAGCAGGCCACCGATCTCAGGATGACGATCGAAGACGACGGCCTGTACGCCATTGCGCGCCAGTACATCGGCACAGGCCAGCCCTGCGGGACCAGCACCAATGATAGCCACGCGTTTGCCGGTCGGTTTGACGTTGGCTACGCTTGGCTTCCAGCCCATCTCGAACGCTTTATCATTGATATAGCGTTCGATGTTGCCGATGGTGACTGCGCCGAACTCATCATTCAGCGTACATGACCCTTCACACAGACGATCCTGCGGGCACACGCGACCGCAGACTTCCGGCAGGCTGTTGGTCTGGTGTGATAACTCAGCCGCTTCGATAATGCGGCCTTCGTTCGCCAGCTTCAGCCAGTTCGGGATGTAGTTATGTACCGGACACTTCCATTCACAGTAAGGGTTACCGCACGCCAGGCAGCGGTCTGCCTGAGCTTTGGACTGGCTTTCTGAGAACGGCTCGTAGATCTCAACAAATTCAATTTTACGAATTTTCAGCGGTTTCTTGGGCGGATCAACGCGCTGTAAGTCGATAAACTGGTAAACATTCTGACTCATGATGACCTCTTACTGCGCCTGAACCCGCAGCTCGGCTGCGGAACGACTACGGTGACCCAACAATGCCTTCACATCACTTGACTTCGGTTTCACCAGAGCAAACTTCGGTGCCCAGGTCGGCCAGTTAGCGAGGATCTCTTCTCCGCGGTGTGAACCAGTATTCTGTACATGCTCGGTGATCAGGCCACGCAGATGCTCTTCGTGAATAGCCAGCTCTTCCACATCCAGCACTTCTACCAGTTCCGGGTTAACGCGTTTGCGGAATTCACCGTCTTCATCCAGTACGTAGGCGAACCCGCCGGTCATACCTGCGCCAAAGTTCACACCGGTACGACCCAACACGCAGACGATACCGCCCGTCATGTACTCACAACCGTTATCACCGATGCCTTCTACCACGGTGATACAGCCGGAGTTACGCACGGCGAAACGCTCACCTGCGCGGCCTGCGGCAAACAGCTTACCGCCGGTAGCACCGTAGAGGCAGGTGTTACCAATAATGCTGGCTTCGTGGCTGCGGAAGGCTGAACCCACCGGAGGGCGCACGGAGATGCTGCCGCCCGCCATGCCTTTGCCCACGTAGTCGTTGGCATCGCCGGTTAATTTCAGTTCTACGCCACCTGCGTTCCAGACGCCAAAGCTCTGTCCTGCGGTACCGGAGAAGTAGGCTTTGATCGGATCGCCAGCCAGCCCTTGATCGCCATGTTTCTCGGCAATTGCACCGGACAGTGTCGCGCCGACAGAACGATCGGTGTTGCGGATATCGAAGTAGAGTGCTTTGCCCTGTTTCGAATCGATGTGCGGCTGTGCCTGTGCCAGCAGCTCTTTGTTCAGCAAGCCTTTATCGAACGACAGATTGCTTTCAGTGCAGTACAGCGCTTTACCCGGCTGAGGCTGTGCAGCGTGCAGCAGCGGAGACAGATCCAGTTTGTTCTGTTTAGCGCTGAAACCGTCCAGCTCAACCAGCAAGTCGGTGCGGCCAATCAGGTCCACCAGACGGCTGACGCCCAACTCCGCCATCAGCACACGAGTTTCGTGTGCGATGAACTGGAAGTAGTTGGTCACACGCTCAGGCAGGCCGTGATAGTGATCGCGGCGCAGCTTCTCATCCTGCGTCGCAACGCCTGTCGCACAGTTATTCAGGTGGCAGATACGCAGGTATTTACAGCCCAGCGCGACCATCGGTCCGGTGCCGAAGCCGAAGCTTTCCGCACCCAGAATCGCCGCTTTGACGATATCCAGACCTGTTTTCAGACCACCGTCCACCTGCAGGCGGATTTTGTGGCGCAGACCGTTGGATACCAAAGCCTGCTGTGTTTCTACCAGACCCAGTTCCCACGGGCAGCCCGCGTATTTCACGGAGGACAGCGGGCTAGCACCCGTGCCGCCGTCGTAACCGGCGATGGTGATCAGGTCGGCATACGCTTTGGCAACGCCCGTAGCAATGGTACCAACGCCCGGTTCGGACACCAGTTTTACCGAAATCATCGCTTTCGGGTTAACCTGCTTCAGATCGAAAATCAGCTGAGCCAGGTCTTCGATAGAGTAAATATCGTGGTGTGGCGGAGGTGAAATCAGCGTCACGCCCGGCACGGAATAGCGAAGACGGGCAATGTACGGCGTAACTTTATCACCCGGCAACTGACCGCCTTCACCCGGTTTCGCACCTTGTGCCACTTTAATCTGAATTACATCGGCGTTGACCAGATAGGCTGGTGTCACGCCAAAGCGACCAGAAGCAACCTGCTTGATACGGGACACTTTATTGGTGCCGTAACGCGCGGGATCTTCACCACCTTCACCGGAGTTGGAGAAACCGCCCAGCACGTTCATCGCTTCTGCCAGTGATTCATGCGCTTCTGGGCTGAGTGCGCCGATAGACATGGCTGCGGTATCGAAACGTTTGAACATTTCAGAAGCAGGTTCAACGCTGTCGATAGCGATGGCTGCGCCTTCTTGTGGTTTCAGCGCCAGCAGGTCGCGTAATGTGGCCGCCGGGCGCTCGTTAACCAGTTTGGCGTATTGCTCGTAATCGCTGTATTCCCCGGTTTTCACCGCGGTTTGCAGCGTGGTGACCACGTCTGGGTTGTAGGCATGGTATTCGCCGCCGTGAACAAACTTCAGCAGGCCACCCTGTTCCAGCGTTTTGCGCTTCAGCCAGGCACGCTTGGACAGGTTCAGCAGATCCTGTTCGAAGTCGCTGTAGTTTGCACCGCCGATGCGGCTGACGACGCCTAGGAAGCATTGCGTCGACACATCTTTATGCAGGCCCACAGCTTCAAACAGCTTGGAGCAGCGATAAGACGCAATCGTCGAGATGCCCATTTTGGACATAATTTTGTACAGGCCTTTGTTGATGCCGTTACGGTAGTTCAGCATCACGGCACGATAAGGTTTGTCGATGGTGTGGTTATCCACCATCCGCGCCAGCGTTTCGTAGGCGAGGTAAGGGTAGATAGCTGTCGCACCAAAGCCTAACAGCACGGCGAAGTGGTGAGGGTCACGTGCACTGGCGGTTTCAACAATGATGTTGGCATCACAGCGCAGGCTCTTTTCCACCAGACGGCGCTGAACGGCACCCACAGCCATCGGCGCAGGGACAGGCAGGCGTGATTCGCTAATGCCACGGTCGGACAGCACCAGCAGAACGGCACCGTCTCTGACTTTGTTTTCTGCTTCGTCACACAGTTTTTCGATGGTCTGTTGCAGCGTTTGCTGCGACGGATCAAACGTCAGATCCAGCGTGTCGGCGCGATAGTGCAGTTCATCCTGCGACGTCAGCTGTGTGAAGTCGGAGTAAAGCAGGATAGGCGATTTAAAGCTCAGACGGTGAGCCTGGCCTTCCGCTTCACAGAAGACGTTCATTTCGCGGCCAATGCTGGTCGCCAATGACATCACATGTGCTTCACGCAGTGGGTCGATCGGCGGGTTGGTGACCTGCGCGAACTGCTGGCGGAAGTAGTCATAAATGATGCGTGGACGGCTCGACAGCACGGCGAACGGCGTGTCATCGCCCATGGAACCGGTCGCTTCCTGACCGTTTTCGCCCAGTACGCGAATGACCTGATCCAGCTCTTCACTGCTGTAGCCGTACTGTTTCTGGTAGGTTTCCAGCAGATCGTCGTTGAATTCACGGCTGCCGACCTGATCGTCCGGCAACTCTTCAAACGGCACGAGGCGCTTAACGTTTTTCTCCATCCACTCTTTGTAAGGATGGCGGCTTTTCAGGTCGTTATCGGTTTCGGCAGAGTGTAGGATACGGCCGCTGCGGGTGTCGATCACCATCAGTTCGCCCGGACCAACGCGGCCTTTTTCAACCACTTCATCCGGCTGATAATCCCAGATACCGACTTCAGACGCGCAGGTGATCAGCTTGTCTTTGGTGATGACGTAGCGCGCAGGGCGCAGGCCGTTACGATCCAGGTTACAGGCGGCATAGCGCCCGTCGGACATTACGATACCGGCCGGGCCATCCCACGGTTCCATGTGCATGGAGTTAAAGTCGAAGAAGGCGCGCAGTTCAGGATCCATATCCGGGTTGTTCTGCCAGGCTGGCGGAACCAGCAGGCGCATGGCGCGGATGATATCCATCCCGCCGCTCAGGAACAGTTCCAGCATGTTATCCAGCGAGCTGGAGTCAGAGCCGGTTTCGTTGACGAACGGCGCGGCATCCTGCAAGTCTGGGATCAGCGGGGTTTTGAATTTGTAAGCACGCGCGCGTGCCCATTGGCGGTTACCGGCGATGGTGTTGATTTCGCCGTTGTGCGCCAGATAGCGGAACGGCTGCGCCAGCGGCCAGCGTGGCACCGTGTTGGTTGAGAAACGCTGGTGGAACAGACAGATCGAAGATTCCAGACGTAGGTCAGCCAGATCGAGGTAGAAGCGCGGCAAATCCGCCGGCATACACAGACCTTTATAGATCGTGACCAGATTGGAGAAGCTACAAACGTAGAAGTCTTTATCTTCGATGCGCTTTTCGATACGGCGGCGTGCCATGAACAAACGGCGTTCCATATCACGTTGACGCCAGCCAGCGGGGGCGTTAACGAAAATTTGCTCAATACGCGGCATGGATGACAGGGCAATTTCACCCAGTACATCCGGGTTGGTTGGCACTTCACGCCAGCCCAGTACGGACAGCGTTTCGTTCTGCAACTCTTCTTCTACAATCCGACGCGTGGCGCGAGCCAGCTCTTCGTCCTGATTGAGAAACATCATGCCAACGGCGTAGTTTTTGGCTAAGCGCCAGCCATGCTCTTCCGCTACCAGACGAAAGAAACGATCGGGCTTCTGAAGTAATAAACCGCAGCCGTCGCCAGTCTTGCCGTCAGCAAGGATTGCGCCACGGTGCTGCATGCGTGCGAGTGCGTGAATCGCGGTACGCACTACTTTGTGGCTCGGCTCACCTTCTATATGGGCGATTAATCCGAAACCACAGTTATCTCTCTCTTGGGATGCATCGTACAACATATTAGTGAACCTCCCCAGGCTCTGTGTGACTCTCACAACCTACTGCGAGAAAGCACCGTGGCGTTGAGCGGCTAGTATTACGCTCTCTTCTTCGGCCTCTCGTGACGGTCTCACAAGTGGTAAATGACTTGTTTTTAGAGGGAGTCTTCATTTACTGCATAAATATGACGAATCATGGACCCGTCAGGAAAGCTTCCAGCGGATTCCCAAATTAGCGAGAAACCCTGTTCAGGTCAAATACCAGTGCAAAATGTGCTGATAAACGATAATTTTTAATTATACCTATGAAACATAATGATTTTTTTAGAAAAACTATCTCGGGAAGTGAATATGGGATTTAATTGAAGTGTGAGCTGTATCACTATACAAAAGCGTGAGAACCCTTATCCATGCTACGTTCTTTCTGCGCTCTAGAATATTCTGCTGTATATGGCTACTTTTAGATTTTATGAAACTATTTTTAAGTATTGCTTCATCTTTTCATTAAGCCTGCATACGGGATAAGAAAAATTAATTAGCACCGACGTGAGTTTATTTTCACTAAAAGCGAATAAAAATGCATTTCATTGGGATGTGTGTGATTGATCGCGGTCATCGCGAAGGGGGCAAGAGAAAGGTAGTCTGCTGTTCCTCAAGGGAGCAGGTTAGAATATGCAATTGCAAAAATTAATCAATATGTTTGGCGGAAATCTTCAACGTCGTTACGGCGAGAAGATCCACAAGCTGACGCTACACGGTGGTTTTAATTGCCCTAACCGTGATGGCACGCTGGGGCGAGGCGGGTGTACGTTTTGTAATGTGGCCTCGTTTGCCGATGAACAGATGCAGCAACGTAGCATCGCGCAGCAGCTGGAAACGCAGGCAGGAAAGGTGAACCGGGCCAAACGCTATCTGGCTTACTTTCAGGCTTACACCAGCACCTATGCCGAAGTTCAGGTTCTGGAAAGTATGTATCAGGAAGCGCTGAAGCAGGCCGAAATGGTGGGGCTGTGCGTGGGCACCCGCCCTGACTGCGTGCCTGATGCGGTGCTGGATTTGCTGTCCCGCTATCATGAACAGGGTTACGAGGTCTGGCTGGAACTGGGGCTGCAAAGCGCGTGTGACAAAACGCTGCACCGAATTAATCGCGGACATGATTTCGCCTGCTATCAGGAAACCACACGCCGCGCGCGTGAGCGCGGTCTGAAAGTGTGTAGCCATCTGATTGTCGGTTTACCGGGAGAAGACGCCCAGCACTGTTTATCGACGCTAGAGCAGGTGGTTGAGACTGGCGTAGAGGGCATTAAGCTTCACCCTCTCCATATCGTGGAAGGCAGCACGATGGCGAAAGCCTGGCGAGCGGGAAGGCTGCCCGAGCTGGCGCTGGATCGCTACGTGGAGACGGCGGGAGAGATGATTCGCCATACGCCGCCGGAGGTGATCTATCACCGCATTTCTGCCAGCGCTCGCCGTCCGACCCTACTGGCACCGCTGTGGTGTGAAAACCGCTGGACGGGCATGGTGGAGCTGGATCGCTATCTGCAAACGCACGGTGTACAGGGTTCCGCGCTGGGGAAGCCCTACCGTTATGATGAAGTCTGATGTAGCAGACGATACTGCCCGTAGGGGCTGATATTTCGTGCTGTGAATCTGTGCGGCCGCACCGTATAAACCGTCGTTTTACGTTATGATGCGCGGGTTGGTGACTAAGGGAAATCGCTATGAAGCAAATTCGTCTGTTGGCTCAGTACTATGTTGATTTGATGGTAAAACTGGGGCTTGTCCGTTTTTCACTGCTGCTTGCCTCGGTATTGGTGCTGCTGGCGATGGTGGTGCAAATGGCGGTCACCCTGTTGCTCAGTGGGGAAGTCGAGAACATCGACGTCGTCCGCTCCATTTTCTTCGGGCTGTTGATTACGCCCTGGGCCGTTTATTTTCTCTCCGTGGTGGTGGAACAGCTCGAAGAGTCGCGCCAGCGGCTGTCGAAATTGGTAGCGAAGCTGGAAGAAATGCGCCATCGGGATCTGGAGTTGAACGAGCAGCTTCAGGAGAACATCGCGCAACTCAATCAGGAAATCGCCGACCGTATCAAAGCGGAAGACGCGCGTGTGCTGGTGATGAGCCGGCTTAAAGAAGAGATGTCTCGCCGCGAACAGGCGCAGATTGAGCTGGAGCAACAGTCGGCGTTGCTGCGCTCGTTCCTCGATGCCTCACCGGATTTGGTTTACTACCGTAACGAAGATAAAGAGTTTTCCGGCTGCAACCGGGCGATGGAACTGCTGGTAGGTAAAAGCCAGAAGCAGCTCATTGGCCTGACGCCGCAGGATGTTTACTCCCCCGATATTGCCGAGAAAGTGATGGAAACGGACGAGAAAGTGTTCCGTCATAACGTTTCTCTGACTTATGAGCAGTGGCTGGTTTACCCCGATGGTCGTAAAGCCTGCTTTGAGCTGCGTAAGGTGCCGTTTTATGACCGGATGGGCAAACGTCACGGGCTCATGGGGTTTGGACGCGATATAACGGAGCGTAAGCGCTACCAGGACGCGTTAGAGAACGCCAGTAGGGAGAAGACCACCTTCATCTCAACAATCAGCCACGAGCTTCGTACGCCGCTTAATGGCATTGTCGGGTTAAGTCGCATCCTGCTGGACACGCAACTTGACCCTGAACAGCAAAAATACCTGAAAACCATCCACGTCAGCGCGATTACGCTGGGCAATATCTTTAACGACGTGATTGAGATGGACAAACAGGAGCGCCGCAAGGTGCAACTGGATAACCAGCCGATCGATTTTACCGGTTTTCTGGTTGATCTGGAGAACCTCGGTGGCCTACTGGCGGAACCGAAAGGCCTGAAGCTGATTATGGACCAGCACTACCCTCTGCCGCAGAAAGTGATTACCGACGGAACGCGCCTGCGGCAGATTCTGTGGAACCTGCTCAGTAACGCGGTGAAATTCACGCCGAAGGGGGAGAACGGCGAAAAGGGCGAAATTGTGGTGCGCGTCTGGCATGAAAAGGGCGATCGCCTGCGCTTTGAGGTTGAAGATTCCGGGATGGGCATTCCGGCAGATGAGCTGGAAAAAATCTTCGCCATGTATTATCAGGTCAAAGACCAGCACGGTGGGAAGCCCGCAACGGGCACGGGAATCGGCCTGGCGGTGTCGAAACGTCTGGCACAGAATATGGGGGGCGATATCCAGGTTTCCAGCACACAAGGCAAGGGTTCCTGCTTTACCCTGACGGTCATTGCGCCGAGCGTCGATGAAGCAGGAAGCGGTCTGGACGACGACGATGATTTGCCGCTGCCAGCGCTTCACGTCTTGCTGGTGGAAGATATTGAGCTGAACGTAGTGGTCGCGCGTTCGGTGCTGGAAAAATTGGGTAATAGCGTGGATGTCGCCATGACCGGGCAGGACGCGCTGGATATGTTCGATCCCGATGAGTTCGATCTGGTGCTGCTTGATATTCAACTGCCGGATATGACCGGGCTCGACGTCGCGCGTCAGTTGCGTGCGCGCTATGGCAACCGCAGTCTGCCGCCGCTAGTGGCGCTGACGGCGAATGTGCTGAAAGATAAACGCGAATATGTGGATGCGGGGATGGATGATGTGCTCAGCAAGCCGCTATCGGTGCCTGCGCTGACGGCCGTCATCAAGCAATTCTGGGACACTCACACGGTGTGGACGGAAGAACCAGTGATTGAGGAGGGGACTGAAATGGCAAAAGCAGAAGAAGATCTACTGGATATCCCGATGCTTGAGCAGTATCTGGATTTGGTCGGGCCGAAACTGATTCATCAGAGTCTGGAAATGTTTGAACAGATGATGCCGGGCTATCTGGCGATTCTGGATTCCAACATGACGGCGCGTGACCAGAAGGGCATTACGGAAGAAGGGCACAAAATCAAAGGGGCGGCAGGTTCCGTCGGGTTACGGCATCTTCAGCAAGTTGCTCAGCAGATTCAGACGTCATCGCTACCAGCATGGTGGGATAACGTGCAGGAATGGGTCGATGAACTTAAGCACGACTGGCGTCATGATGTTCAGGTGCTGCGTGATTGGGTAGCAAAAGCAGAAAAAGAATCCTGATAGGTTCTGTGCAGCCACAGGGATGTGGCGAGTGGAACGGTTAGAAAAATTTTTTCATCTCACGCGAGATCATGCAAAAAGATGCCACATTGATCGGGGTTTACGAGTGAAGAAGGACAGGGAATGCGAGGCTTTGCACGTTTTCATACGGTAGAAAAAAATGACCCCGGCCGAAGCCGGGGTGCGCGAATTATGCGCCAACACCAGGGAAAACATGCACCTGCATTTAGATTTCAGGTTTTGTAAACTCGCAAGTGCGGATATTCGTGTCTTAACTAACTGTCTTAACGACATACAGCTTACAACAACAATTACAACCTAACTACTTTACATCTTCATCAAGCAACAAAATAGCAAATGTAGAAATCTTTGTTACAAGAATCATTAAAATGTGTGATGTAGATTAGTGTTTGTCAATTAAAAAATCAATTAGTTGATGTAATGAAATGAAGGAAAAGATGATGAAACGAGTCGGCATTGTCCTTAGTGGCTGTGGTGTTTATGACGGTTCCGAGATTCATGAAGCCGTGTTGACATTACTTGCGCTGGATCGCGCAGGCGCACAAGCGGTTTGCTTTGCGCCAGATAAGCCGCAATTACAGGTGGTTAATCACCTGACGGGTGACGTAACTGGTGAGAATCGCAACGTTTTAGCAGAATCGGCACGGATCGCCAGAGGAAAAATCCAGCCCCTTTCTACCGCGAATGCACAAGATTTAGATGCACTGATTGTGCCGGGTGGTTTTGGCGCGGCGAAAAATTTAAGTGACTTCGCGACGCAGGGATCGGCCTGTCAGATTGATGAAACGCTGCAATTGCTCACACAGGAAATTTATAAGCAAAATAAACCAATTGGTTTTATTTGCATCTCGCCCGCGTTACTGCCGACGATTTTGGGTGAACCTGTTCGCGTAACCATTGGTAACGATATTGATACCGCTGAAGCCGTCGAAGAGATGGGCGGTATCCACGTTGTTTGTCCGGTCGATGATATCGTGGTGGATGAGGAACATAAAATCGTGACGACACCAGCCTATATGCTGGCTAACTCCATCAGCGAAGCGGCACAAGGCATTGATAAGCTCGTGGCCCGCGTTTTGGATCTCACCGAATGAAGTGGAGTCGAGGGCGTGGAGGCTTGCTAGCGTGGCTGAAGCGCCTGATTGTTCGCAGTGTGTTAGTCGTCATCGGCGCGTGGCTGGCTGGCATCCTGCTGTTTTCCTTCCTGCCCGTACCGTTCTCCGCAGTGATGGTCGACAGGCAGATCAGCGCATGGTTGAAAGGTGAATTCTCCTATGTTGCCCATTCTGACTGGGTTTCGATGGAAGAAATTGCACCAGAAATGGCGCTGGCGGTGATGGCGGCGGAAGACCAAAAATTCCCTGATCACTGGGGCTTCGATCTGGATGCGATTGGGCAGGCATTAAAGCACAACGAGCGCAACACGCAGCGGATTCGTGGTGCCTCTACGCTCTCGCAGCAGATGGTGAAGAACCTGTTCCTGTGGGATGGGCGTAGCTGGGTGCGTAAGGGCCTTGAAGCGGGTATTACCACCGGGGTGGAGCTGGTCTGGACAAAACGGCGGATTCTTACGGTGTACCTGAATATCGCCGAGTTTGGTCCTGGTATTTTTGGCGTGGAGGCCGCTGCCAGACGTTATTTCAATAAGCCTGCCAGCAGACTGACGGCAAGTGAATCTGCCTTGCTGGCCGCGGTGCTGCCGAACCCCATTCGCTTTCGTGCGAATGCGCCCTCCAGCTATGTCATTCAACGCCAGCAGTGGATTTTGCGCCAGATGCGTCAGATGGGCGGAGATGCATTTTTGCGGGCTAACAATCTGAATTAACCCGTCTTGTTCGTTAGTATACCGAGAAATTTTTGCGTTAACGGTCGTGTTTTCGACATCAGGAGAAAGTATGCGGTTACGTTATTGGTCAGGTTTACTGGTTGCATTGTGTTGTGTGGCCTCTGTCGCCCGTGCGGACGCGGAGCCCAAAGCGTCATCCCCCGATAATCCCTACGCCTTCTTGCAACAGCACCAGCTATCCTCGGTAAAACAGCAGTTGCAGCAGAAAACGGAAAAGCCGCAGACGCGAATGGCGTACGAGCAGCTTATTTCGGAAGCCGATCGCGCGTTGAAAATTGCTAACCCTAGCGTGACGGAAAAGAAATCCACGCCACCCAGTGGTTCAAAGCATGATTATTTGAGCCTCAGCGCCTACTGGTGGCCCGATCCCGATAAAGCTGATGGTTTGCCTTGGATTCGTCGTGATGGGCAGGTAAACCCTGCCAGCAAGGATGATGAGACTGATGGGGTTAGGCTGGCAAAATTCACCGCCCAAACACAGGCGTTGACGCTGGCGTGGTACTTCTCGGGCAAACAGGCTTATGCCGATAAAGCGATATCGATGATCCGTACCTGGTTTATCGACCCTGCTACGCGGATGAACCCTAATCTCGATTTCGCGCAAGGTGTGCCGGGTATCGCGCCGGGCAGAGGGGCGGGCGTGTTGGACGGACGCTATTTTTCCACCCGTATTGTCGATTCGTTGCTCATCCTGCGTCACGCGCCGGGCTGGACGACGCAGGATGAGCAGCAGATGCAGAAATGGATGAGCGATTATCTGCACTGGCTGCAAACCAGCAAGTTGGGGAAAAAAGAGGCAACGGCGCAGAACAACCACGGTAGCTGGTATACCGTACAGGTGGCGGGGATTGCCTGGTATCTGGGCAAAATCGACGTGGTGAAATCCATGGCGCAATTGCAGCGGGAAAAGTTGGATCACCAACTGCAACCGGATGGTTCTCAGCCGGAGGAACTGGCGCGCACCCGATCTTTCCATTACAGCTACTTCAACCTTCAGGCGATAACGGATATGGCTATTCTGGCGTCCCGCGTTGGGGAGAATATCTGGCAATACCAAACGCCGAAGGGCAGTAGCGTGATAAAGGCGCTGGATTTTATGGCTCCGTATCTGGATGAAAATAAGGCGTGGCCGCGTAAGACGATGGACAGGCAAAGCAGCCGCCTTATTCCGCTGTTATTACAGGCGGAGCGAGGTGTAAAAGCGCCGCGTTACCAGACGCAAATCAAACAGGCAGGTTTTGCTGAATTACTCTCTGGAGCCGCGAGCGAACGGGATAAAGAACCGAGCCATATCAGCGTGGAAACCCGCCGTGCGCTCTGGTTGATTAATCCTGTTGCACCGTGATTTGGTTGTACGCT
This sequence comes from Pectobacterium aroidearum, assembly GCF_015689195.1. Classification (GTDB taxonomy): domain Bacteria; phylum Pseudomonadota; class Gammaproteobacteria; order Enterobacterales; family Enterobacteriaceae; genus Pectobacterium; species Pectobacterium aroidearum. The sequence goes on along the minus strand of NZ_CP065044.1, from coordinate 4,561,586 downwards.
GACTTCATCGGGTGACAATACGACCCTGTCGAATCGAGATAAAAAAACCGCTGATGTCTTCATCAGCGGTTTTTGTTTTTAAAAAGGCAAACGTATTAGCGCGATAACAGGTTATTGCAGATAGGTGAAGGCCGTTGTCACGTGCTTCACACCGCCAACCTTACTGGCGATCTCTGCGGCGGAGGTGCCTTCACGCTGTGTTACCAAGCCTAACAGGAAGACTTCGCCATTTTCCGTGGTGACTTTTACGTTAGAGGATTTAACCGTGTCGCTTGCCAGGATTTGTGAGCGAACTTTGGTGGTGATCCAGGTATCCATGGAGGCGGTTCCCATTGAAACCGGCGTACCCTGACGTATCTCGTTGTAGACTTCGGCTGCACCTTCCACGCCAAGGGCAATTTGTTTAGCCCGGTTTGCCATTTCTGTATTTGGGGCCTGCCCTGTTAACAATACTTTCCCCTGATAAGCCGTCGCAATGATACGGGCCTCTTTTTTCAGCTGCTCGTCTTTGCTGATCGCATTCGTCACGCGGACTTCCAGTGTGCCATCGTCAACCTGCGTGCCTACAGTTCGCGGGTCTGTGGCTGTTTTGGTTGCCACGGCACTGCCAACAGCAACAACCCCGACACAGCCTTGTAGCAGCAGGGCGATAGACAGCACGGCAAATGCAGAACTTATCCTCATGTAGTGCTCCTTCAATCGTTCTGGTGTGGAAAAAGTGTGTTATCAATCAAATCGCACAGGCAATTTACTGTCAGCATGTGCATTTCCTGAATACGGGCGCTGCGGTGCGACGGGATGCGAATCTCCACATCCTGTGGCCCGAGCAGCCCAGCCAGTTCCCCGCCATCGTAACCAGTCAGGGCGACAATCGTCATGTCGCGGGTCACGGCAGACTCGACGGCCTTAACAATATCGCGGCTGTTGCCACGAGTTGAAATAGCCAGTAAGACGTCACCCGCCTGACCTAATGCTCTGACCTGTTTGGCATAGACTTCTTCATGCAAGCGGTCATTCGCTATCGCAGTTAAGACCACATTATCCGCATTAAGTGCGATGGCTGGTAAGCTGGGGCGTTCTGCCTCAAAACGGTTAATCATGCTGGCGGCAAAATGTTGTGCATTGGCTGCCGATGTTCCGTTGCCACAGCACAGAATTTTGTTGCCGTTCAGCAGAGACTGCACCATCGCAATCGCGCCACGGGAAATGGCGTCTGGCAAGGCTTCTGCCGCTGCAATCTGCGTTTGAATACTCTCGGTAAAACAAACTTTTATTCTATCCAGCACGTTGAGTTAACCTACGTAAATTGAAATCCATCAAGGATGGGCTGTCCCTGAGTGGTAAATGTATTATCCCTGTGCGGCAAAGGCGTTAGGGATCCAGTCGAACCGATCGCCCGTAATTGCCAGCACGTCAAAACGACAGTCGACCGTGTCAAAACTGGCGCCTCGCTGCGCCAACCACACGGCAGCGGCATGCAGCAACCGCTGCTGTTTGTGTCGGGTGACGCTGGCTGCCGCATCGCCAAAATGGGCGTTGCGCCGATAGCGCACTTCAACAAATACCCAGATATGGCGATCGCGCATAATTAAATCCAGTTCACCGCCGCGTAGCGTAACATTTGCCGCGGTGAAGGTCAGACCCGCGCGTTCAAGATAACGCCGGGCCTGTTGTTCATAAACTGCGCCAGCGGCCCGCTGGTTCAGAGAACCGGCACCAGCTGACCCTGACGATATTGCTGCCAGGTTAACTGCCGATTAATGGTGCAATCCGGCCCTGAGCTTAACATCCCCGTCGCCCCAGGAATCTGGTGACCCGGAATCTGGCGCATTTCACCAAAGTGGCTGGCGAGCGTCCAGGCATCCATCCCCATGGCATACAGGCGAACTAACGAGTAATCGTTTTTAAACTGGCTGCTGACCTGTTGCATCAGTGCCGGGTTCGCGCCTGCTAACAGCGGGATATCGCTGAACTGTAAACCTTCCATTTCGAGGCGGAAATCAGGGCCTAATCCAGCCTGGAAGCTACGTGAGCTGGCATAGAGCGCTGGACGTGCGCGTGAGGTCGTGCGCATGTCGATCATCGGCTTAATCAGCGCCAGCTCGTCTGGCGTTGCGATGATATAGACCGCATCGATATTGCCGCTAACGGACGAACTGACCGTCGGTTGAACCTGTGACGGAATGGTCAAGCCCCCGATGGTGGTGCCCGGCTGTGCCTGCTGTTGCGATACGCTGACAGGTTGGCCGCTCAGGCTTAAGCCTGCGCCGCTATTGATGGCCTGCTTTAACTCCGCCGTGTTGCCAAAGCGCTGCTGCAGAGGACTGGTGCCGCTTTGCTGGTTCCAGGCCTGAGCGAAGGCGTTGACGATACGGTCGCCCAGCGCACCGCGAGGGGCTAAGACCAGCGGCTGCTGTTTACCCTGCTGATGGATGAACTTGGCCGCGTCTCTGGCTTCATCTTCCGGAGAGAGGGCGAAATAGCAGATGTTAGGGCTATTTTCGACGTGCTCCGGCTGGTTCAATGCCAAAATATTCAGCGGCGACTGGCTATTCGCCAATTGATCCACTTCATTTTTCAACAGCGGACCAATGACCAGCGATGCGCCATCTTGTTGCGCCTGCGTGAGAATATTGGCCAGCGGTTGGGACGAGGTGTCATACACTTTTACCGGAAGCGAACTGGATGGCCCAGCGCTTGTCGGTTGTGCTTCGGGCGCTGGTGTCGTTGATGCAAGCGCCTGATCGCTGTATGGCGCAGGCGATTGAGCGCTCTGTCCATCAGATGATGGTGTTACCTGCCCGTCTTGCGTAGTGCCCGTTGCCGGTGCAGCAGGAGCAGATACGGGAGCGGTGGCTATCTGGCCATTCTTTGCTGCGTTAAAACCTTGCTGGATCGCATTGGCGAAAACCTGTGCCTGACCGTTAAGCGGCAACAGCAGCGCGATGCTACTTACAGACGACGGCTGATAATTGATGACCTGATTTAACTGCGTAGGCAGTTTTTTCGCAGCAGGGTGATGCGGATAACGGGTTTGCCAGTCCTGAATGGCGCTCTGTAGCTGGTCAGGGGATTCGCGGTTGTTCTGGTAGTTATTCAGCAAGTCCACCCAGCCCTGAAGCACATTTTCATTCGCGTTAATCAGCAGCGCCCCAGATTCCTGCGGTGACATTTGCGTCAATGCCAGCCACGTCTGATCGAGGTTCATTTGATGCTCGTCGCCTTTCAGCAGCGGCTCCTGAGCAATATAGGCGCGCAGCAGCTCAATGGACGTGCGCCCTTGCGCAGTTTTGATTTGCGTCTGGTAATAACGCTGCTTCTGCTGATCGGAAAGTGCGCTCACATCAAGCTGGCTCAGTGCTGCCTTGGCTGCATCCATATTGTTCTGGGCGACGGACAATTCCGCACTGAGTAGCTGCTGTTCTTGTTTTTGCGCCGCGCTCAGTTTTTCTGGGAGCGCGTTGAACTGCTGGCTTGCCTGAGGGGCTTTCCCTTCCTGTAACAGGGAACGAATAGCAAGTAATTGCCAGTCAGCCTTGTTATTATCGCTACTTTGCTGCATCTGTTGCAGATAATAATCGGATGATGCGTCAGCTTTGCCCTGAACCTCGGGTGGTGGGCTCTGCGGTGCTTGGCTTGGACAGCCTGCGAGAAACAGTGCCGCTAACAAAACAGGGATAGCACGCCCTGCCTGGGTACGGACGAAATGAAAGGGAAGCATACTGTATCCAGTGATTTTTTTTAAAGATGCTCAATATTAAATCGGCAACCCGGATGAAACAATGAATCAAGACCAACAAGCAGATATTTCTGCATCTACCCTCTACATTGTCCCCACGCCAATCGGCAATCTGGGCGACATCACGCAGCGTGCGCTGGCGGTATTGGCGAGCGTTGATCTGATCGCCGCAGAGGATACCCGCCATACCGGTCTGCTGTTACAACATTTTGCGATTAATGCGCGACTGTTCGCATTACACGATCACAATGAACAACAAAAAGCGGATGTGTTACTGGCTAAATTGCAGTCAGGACAAAGCATCGCGCTGGTTTCAGATGCGGGCACACCGCTGATTAACGACCCTGGCTACCATTTGGTTCGACGCTGCCGTGAAGCTGGCGTTCGCGTGGTGCCACTGCCGGGCGCGTGCGCGGCGATAACGGCGCTTTCCGCCTCTGGTCTGGCGTCTGACCGCTTTTGCTATGAAGGCTTTCTGCCTGCCAAAACCAAGGCGCGTAAAGATACGCTACGCGATCTAGGGGAAGAACGCCGTACGCTGATTTTCTACGAATCCACGCATCGCCTTTTGGACAGCCTGCAGGATATTAGCGAGGTGCTGGGAGCTGAGCGCTATGTGGTGCTGGCACGTGAAATTACCAAAACCTGGGAGTCGATTCACGGCGCACCCGTTGGCGAGCTGCTGGCCTGGATCAAAGAGGATGAGAATCGGCGCAAAGGGGAAATGGTGCTGATTGTGGAAGGGCATCAGGCTGATGACAGCGCGCTGTCGGCGGAAGCGCTGCGTACGCTAATGCTATTACGCGCTGAGTTACCGTTGAAGAAAGCGGCGGCGCTGGCGGCAGAGATTCACGGCGTGAAGAAAAACGCGCTTTACCGTTATGGGCTGGAGCAAGAAGGCGATAGCGGTGAATCGGGGGATGACAAGTAGGGCAATTTCCCCTATTATCCGCGCCGGAGTTGACCAGACAGTCGCCGCTTCACTGCCGTCCCTTTCGGGGGAGACAGGTGGAGGGGAGGAAAGTCCGGGCTCCATAGGGCAGGGTGCCAGGTAACGCCTGGGAGGCGCAAGCCTACGACTAGTGCAACAGAGAGCAAACCGCCGATGGCCCACGCAAGTGGGATCAGGTAAGGGTGAAAGGGTGCGGTAAGAGCGCACCGCGCGACTGGCAACAGTTCGTGGCACGGTAAACTCCACCCGGAGCAAGGCCAAATAGGGGTTCACATGGTACGGCCCGTACTGAACCCGGGTAGGCTGCTTGAGCCAGTGAGTGATTGCTGGCCTAGATGAATGACTGTCCACGACAGAACCCGGCTTAACGGTCAACTCCCTTCATCATAAAACCCCGCTTCGGCGGGGTTTTGCTTTATGGGGCAGGCAAGATGAATGACTGCCCACGACGCTTTTTATGAAAGAACGCGGCTTAACGGTCAACTCCCTTCATCATGAAACCGCCGCTTCGGCGGGGTTTTGCTTTATGGGGTAGGCAAGATGAATGACTGCCCACGACGCTTTTTATGAAAGAACGCGGCTTAACGGTCAACTCCCTTCATCATGAAACCGCCGCTTCGGCGGGGTTTTGCTTTAATGGGGATAGATAAAGTGAATGACTGTCCACGACGCTTTTTATGAAAGAACGCGGCTTAACGGTCAACTCCCTTCATCATAAAACTGTCGCTTCGGCGGGGTTTTGCTTTATGGGGCAGGAAAGATGAATGACTGTCCATGATGCTTATGAAATACTATATTGAGTGCTTTTAGAAGTGCTATTATTAGCGTGTTTAAGTTGTCTTTGATTAATCGAATTGAGTGGGCGAATTATGGCTTTCAATATCCTAACTAACACAGCGGCCAGTATCACTGAACTGAAACGCGACCCAATGGGGACAGTACGGGCTGCTGAAGGTGAGACTATCGCTATACTGAACCGGAATGAGCCTGCGTTCTATTGTGTGCCTCCCGCCATGTTCGCTTATTTAATGGAATTGGCTGAAGATGCAGAGCTGGGGCGTACTGTTGATGATCGTATGTCAGAGTTAGCTGACGCGGAAGAGATTTCGCTCGATGACCTATAAGTTAAAATTTGTGCCTTCTGCAATGAAGGAATGGAAAAAATTAGGGCATCCTGTCAGAGAACAATTCAAAAAAAAGCTAGTTGAGCGTTTAGAAAATCCTCGTGTTCCTTCAGCCCAGCTCCATGGTCGTAAGGACCAGTATAAAATTAAACTGAAGTCTGCTGGTTACAGGCTGGTGTATTTGGTTCAGGATGAGACCATTACGGTGATGGTCATGGGGGTTGGAAAGCGCGAAGGTAGTCAGGTTTATTCTGATACTAAAGGTCGCTCTGCTTAATCTGGTCTTTTGCGAGTTATCTATTCCTCGTCGGCAGTTTTTCTTGCCGTGTAATACCTTTCAAATTAATTGATGTTCTTCATCACATAACTCTGACTTTTTCTGTGTCATAAAGCGCGTAAAGTAAGGCCATCGCGTGCGGTTGCACGTTCGCTGACATCTTTCAGAGGATATGACTATGAGCAACACTTCCCGGATGCCTGCATTGTTCCTCGGCCATGGTAGCCCGATGAACGTGTTGGAAAACAATGTATATACGCAGGCATGGCAAACGCTGGGTGAGACGCTGCCGCGTCCGAAAGCGATTATTGCCGTTTCTGCCCACTGGTATACCCGTGGTACAGCTGTGACGGCGATGGAAAACCCACGCACCATCCATGATTTTGGCGGTTTCCCGCAGGCGCTGTTTGATACCCAGTATCCGGCACCGGGTTCACCTGAATTGGCGGCGAGAATCCAGCAGGTGCTGGCGCCATATCCCGTGACTGCCGATCAAAGCCAATGGGGTTTGGATCATGGTTCCTGGGGCGTGCTGATCAAGATGTATCCCGATGCGGATATTCCCGTTGTGCAACTGAGCGTGGACGGTACACAGCCTGCTGCGTACCACTACGAATTAGGGCGCAAGCTGGCGGCACTGCGTGATGAAGGCTTCATGATTGTCGCCAGTGGTAACGTCGTGCATAACCTGCGGATGGTGAAATGGGATGGTGATGCGGAGCCGTATCCGTGGGCAATCTCGTTCAATCAATTTGTGCGTGATAACCTGACGTATCAGGGGGACGACCATCCGCTGGTTAATTTCATGCAGCATGAAGGTGCCGCATTATCTAACCCGACGCCCGATCACTATTTCCCGCTGCTCTATGTACTGGGAAGCTGGGATGGCAAAGAAGCGATTAGTATTCCAGTCGATGGGCTCGAAATGGGCTCGCTGAGTATGCTGTCGGTGCAGGTGGGGTAATCCGCTTTTTGCTGCAGTAATGAATAAGGCACGGTGAAAACCGTGCCTTATTACTTTCAGTTTTGCGGCTTAATCCAGAATGGTGTGCGGATAGAAGCGCGAGAGATCTTGTGTGATCAGGGCGCGATCTTCACGTACGCCGATACCGCAAGGTTGATCGTTTACCAGCCAGCTACCAATCAGCGTGTAGCTATCGCCAAATTTCGGCAAAGGGTGATATTGCTGGACGATCATGCCTTCTTCGCCGTAAGGGCCGTCGGCTGACGCAATCTCTTTCCCATTTTCGATAATTTGGATGTTTGCCCCTTCGCGTGAAAACAGCGGCTTGGTGACGTAGCTGTCCAGCTTGGGATGTTCATCTTCCGCAAAGTAGGCAGGAAGCAGATTGGGATGATCTGGGAACATTTCCCACAACATCGGCAGCAGCGCTTTATTGGAAATGATGCTTTTCCAGGCGGGCTCCAGCCAACGCACGCCAGCATCTTCCAGTTTGGTGGAAAACATCTCGCGCAGCATGAATTCCCACGGATAGAGCTTGAACAGATTACCAATCACCTGATTTTCAGGATCGGTAAACTGACCTTTCTCTCCGAGGCCGATTTCTTCGATGTACAGAAATTCGCTCGGCAGGCCCGCTTCCAGCGCGCAATCCTGAAGATATTGCACTGTGCCGCGATCTTCTTCCGTATCCTGACAGCAGGCGAAGTGCAGCAAGCCGAAACCATGATTCAGTTTTAGCTCTTCAAAACGTTCGATCAGCTTTTCCTGAATGCTGTTGTACTGGTCAGAATTCTGCGGCAGATTCCCGGCGTTGATTTGATCTTCCAGCCAGAGCCATTGGAAAAAGGCGGCTTCGTACAGCGAGGTTGGCGTATCCGCATTATTTTCCAGCAGCTTGGCTGGAGATTTGCCGTCATACGCCAGATCGAGGCGTGAATATAGCGAAGGCTGATTGGTGCGCCACGAGTGTCTGACGAATTCCCAGGTGTGTTTGGGAATACGGAACTTGGCGAGCAGCGCGTCGCTATTAATGACTTTTTCCACCACCTGCAGACACATTTGATGCAGTTCCGCCGTGGTTTCTTCCAATTCTTCGATCTGAGCAAGAGTGAACTGGTAGTAAGCCTCTTCACTCCAGTAGGGCTCGCCGTACATGGTGTGGAAACGAAAACCAAACTCGGTCGCTTTTTCCTGCCAGTCAGGACGCGCTGTAATATCTATCCGCTTCATTCAATACGTCCTCAGCCGCCCATGCTACGGGAAGAGCTGGAACTTGAGCTGGCGCTGCTGCGCTGCATGCTGTTTTGCTTCGCGACGGTTTCACCAAAGCCACCACGGGTGATGGTCGAGGTCGTTGCAGGCTTCGGTGCCAGTGCGGTTTTTGGCACAGTCATCGTGCGGCCTGTTGTCGCATTACCGTAGTTTTTACCTGAAGCATCAACGAACTGGCCATTGGCCGGGCTAGCTGGTGTTTTTGGGCTGAATAGCGGCTGCTGTGCGAAACCAGCACCGCCACCCATCATGCGACCCATCATGTAACCGGCCATCAATGGCATCCAGGACATACCGCCGCCCTGCTGCGATTCTGCGGCCATACCAGCCTGTGCTGGCGCAGGCGTTTGGGTACATTGTGCTTCGCCGAATTCTGCTACGCAGTCTTCTTTCGTTGCGTATTTAGGTGCCGTTTTTTCCGCTTCTTTTAACGCATTATTGTACGCGGTGGTGCACTGGGCAGCCATTGACGGGTTAGCTGACGAACAGTCATCTGCATTCTGATAGAGAGAGACGGTTTCATCGGTTTGTTCACAGCCCGCGAGGAAAAATACGGCGCTGACGGCCAAAGCGACAGGTGCCAGACGGTGCGTTCGCCATTCCTTGCGGAACATTTCCTGATTAATATTTTTTGTACGTTTCATCGTGTTTATCCCAGAGCAAAGCATCACGGCTAATAACCAATAAGTGTGCCTAAGAATAGGGGAACGCTGCTTGAATTTAAAGCGGCAAGAGGTGTAACGGAGGGGGTCTTTACGTTGCTATACATTCTGTTGTGCAACGTTTCGCTTTATGGTGAGAGAAGACGGCTCCCGCCTTCTGATACCACGGCGTTATTCTGCTGGAAAGGTGTGGGGATGAAAAAGGGGAACCGTAGTTCCCCTCTGTATCGGTAAACGCTGCTAGCCGATTAACGCTGTGCCGAGGCGGTTGTTGCCAGCGGAGCGTTGTTATCCGTTACGGTCGGTGTCGTTGAAACCGGCTGACCCAGTGCCGCATTCAGAGCCTGCAGATCGGCTTCATTCAGCGTACCCTGCGCGGATTTGATGTTTAACTGATTGATCAGGTAATCATAGCGTGCGCTGGAGAGCTGCTGTTTCGCGTTATACAGTGTGGTGGTGGCATCCAGTACGTCAACGATGGTGCGCGTGCCTACCTGATAACCAGCTTCCATCGCATCCAGAGAGCTTTGTGCAGACACTTCAGCCTGTTTGTAAGCGTTGATGCTGCTGATGGAGGCAGAAATATTGTTAAACGATGAACGTACGGTCTGGATAACAGAACGGTGTGCGCTCTCCAGCAGTTCGCTGGCGCTGACGTAGCTGTGCTGAGCTTGTTTCACCTGTGAGTTGGTCGCGCCGCCGCTATAAAGTGGCAGAGTGAAGTTAATACCAACTTTATGCTGACCAGCGTCAGTATCATTGAAGTTGCCGCTATTCGTGCGGGAACCTGAATAACGGGTATCGCTCACGCCCGTCGATGCAGTGAGATCTAAGGTCGGCATGTAGCCTGTTTCAGCGGAACGAATCTGCTCACGGGCCAAATCCTGGCTCAAACGTGCGGACAGCAGGTTCAGGTTGCGGTTTTCAGCTTCTTTCAGCAGGTTGTTAACGGCTTCAGGCTTCTGCGTAGAGAAACGCTCGATGTTCAGGCCGGCCAACTGCGGGTAGAAATTGCCAGTAATCTGGCGCAGTGATTCCAACGCATTATCCAGCGTATTACGCGTCAACACTTCATTTGCCAACACGCTGTCATACTGGGCACGGGCGTTCTGAACGTCGGTAATGGCAACCAAACCCACGTTGAAACGCTGTGTCGTTTGATCCAACTGGCGATAAATCGCCTGCTTCTGCGCATTGATGTAGGACAGTGAGTCAATGGCACGCAGGACGTTGAAATAGGCGGTTGCTGTATTCAGCATCAGGTTTTGCTGGGCTGTCTGATAGGTGACGTCTTCAATGCCCGCTTGTTTTTCCTGCAACGTCAGCGCACGCCATTTGGACATGTCGAATAAGGTCTGAGTCAATTGCAGTGAAGCGCCTTTCACATTACTGTCGACGCCTTTGCTGTCACGGTAGCCTCTGTTATAGGTATAGTCAGCCCCTAAACCTAACTGTGGCAGTAATGGGCTGCGCGCTTGATTAATCTTTTCAAACGCGGCGTCGCGGGTTGCCGCAGAGCTGCGTAAATCAGGGTTGGTGCTTTTTGCCTGCTGGTAGACCTGTAACAGGTTTTCCGCCTGACTCATGGCGCTAAAACCGCCCAGGCTCAGACCAATCAGAAGAGGGAGCAATTTCTTCATTTGCATTCCTTGTTGTGCAGCAATCTCGCTATGGTAGCGCTGTCTGTAGACGAATAATTGTCGATTCTATCAGAATCTGCCAATAGGATAAGGTAGCTGAACGTGCCATCTTTCAGCGGAATATGTCCAAATGGTCAGGTAAATTGACCCGTTGGATGATCCAGTGCGACGTTTTGCTGTTCAGTAAGGTACCGAAACGTGATGCGATGGACGGAAATCCCCTTCGCCGACGTCACGCCTAATAAACGTTCAAAAACAATGATGAGTATAATGACAGCGGAATCCGCCATACAATACCGGATTCCATTAATACTTGTTACAGGAGTGCAGCCATGGCGTCTTCCGTATCCGGTCCGGTTACTTTCACCAAAGATGATGTAGAAATTATTGCACGCGAAACGCTGTACGACGGTTTTTTTTCGCTGGAGCGTTACCGATTCCGCCATCGCTTGTTTAATGGCGGTATGAGCGGTGAAGTTAGCCGTGAGATCCTGGAGCGTGGCCATGCCGTGGTGTTGCTGCCTTACGATCCCGTACGTGATGAAGTGGTATTAATAGAACAGATTCGCATTGCTGCCTATGACACCAGCGCGTCTCCCTGGCTGTTTGAGCTGGTGGCTGGCATGATTGAACCGGGAGAAAGCCACGAAGAGGTGGCGCGGCGCGAAGCGCAGGAAGAAGCGGGGCTAAGGGTTGGCCGTTGTCGACCGATAATCAACTATCTCGCTAGCCCCGGTGGCACCAGCGAACGTCTGGCGGTGATGGTCGGCGAAGTCGATACGCGAACGGCAAAAGGCATTCATGGTCTGTCGGAAGAGAATGAAGATATTCGCGTACATGTCGTGAGCCGTGAACAAAGTTATCAATGGGTTGAAGAAGGCATCGTTGATAACGCTGCGTCTGTCATTGCCTTGCAATGGTTGGCGTTGCACCATGAAGAACTGAAACGCGCGTGGGTGGATTGATTTATGAAACGTTATACTCCGGATTTCCCTGCCATGATGAGGCTATGTGAAACCAACTTCATGCAATTACGGCGTTTGTTGCCTAAAATTGATGAAGTCGGTGAAATCGCGGTTTATCACGTCAATAATGCGATCTATCAACTGACGATTCTTGAGTCTACCCGCTATACCTCATTGGTCGAAATTAAGCAGACAGCGCCCGCTGTCAGCTACTGGAGTCTGCCAATGATGAGCGTTAGGTTGTATCATGATGCATTGGTTGCGGAAGTGTGTGCCAGCCAGCAGATCTTTCGCTTCAAAGCACGTTATGATTATCCTAATAAGAAGTTACATCAGCGTGACGAAAAGCATCAAATTAATCAGTTTCTTGCTGATTGGCTGAAGTATTGTTTGGCGTATGGTTCGATGTCGATACCGGTTTTTGATACCCAATAGATTTCAAGACGCAGGGTGGCGATAGCCGAGCCGTCAAGGGAAGCTAGCGTATTCTGCAATTTGAGAGATGACGGGTAGAGACAGATTTACGTAACCAAGGACACCATTTGGAAAGCCTGTTGACACTGCCTGTGGCGAGTGGCGCCAGAGTCAGGATTTTACAAATAACAGATACCCACCTTTTTGCGGGCGAGCATGAAACCTTGCTGGGTATCAACACCTATCGTAGCTATCACGCTGTGCTGAATGCCATCAAGGCTCGGCAGGATGCGTTCGATTTAATCGTGGCGACGGGCGATTTGGCGCAGGATCACACGCTGGAAGCCTATCATCACTTCTCGCGCGGCATTGCGCAGATCCCTGCACCTTGCGTATGGCTTCCCGGTAACCATGATTTCCAGCCGGCGATGGTTGATGCATTGGCTGAGGCCGGTATTGCGCCATCCAAGCATGTGCTGCTGGGTGACAAGTGGCAGATTATTTTGTTGGATAGTCAGGTATTTGGCGTCCCGCATGGTGAACTGAGTGAATACCAGCTTGAATGGCTGGAGCGCAGCCTGAAAAGTCAGCCCGATCGCTTTACGTTGCTACTGCTGCACCATCATCCGCATCCTTCCGGCTGTACCTGGCTCGATCAACACAGCCTGCGTAACGCGCATAGCCTGTCTGCGGTGCTGGATCGTTATCCGCAGGTGAACACCGTGCTGTGTGGACATATTCATCAGGAGATGGATTTTGACTGGCATGGTCGCCGCTTGTTGGCGACGCCATCGACTTGCGTACAGTTTAAACCGCACTGCACTAACTTCACGATTGATGATGTCGCACCGGGATGGCGCTATCTGGACCTGTTTCCGGATGGTCGTCTGGAAACTGAGGTCTATCGTCTGTCGGGCAGCGAATTCCTGCCTGACATGGATTCGGACGGTTACTAATGCCCACGCTTCTTTATCTGCACGGCTTCAACAGTACGCGGCAGTCGGCGAAAGCGACCGCGCTGAAAACGTGGCTGGCAGAACAGCATCCTGAAATTGATATGATAATTCCACAGCTTCCGCCTTATCCGGCAGAGGCCGCCGAGATGATGGAATCATTGATTATGGAACGTGCTGGCCGCCCGGTAGGGATTGTTGGTTCTTCCCTCGGTGGTTATTATGCCACCTGGTTATCCCAGTGTTTTATGCTGCCTGCCGTAGTGGTGAATCCCGCGGTGAGGCCGTTTGAACTGTTGCTGGACCATCTGGGCGAATACCAGAACCCCTACACCGGTGAACAATATGTGCTAGAGTCTCGGCACGTTTACGATCTGAAGGTCATGCAGGTTGACCGACTGGAATCGCCGGATTTGCTCTGGCTGCTGTTGCAGACGGGGGATGAGGTTCTGGATTATCGTCAGGCAGTCGCGTATTACACCGCCTGCCGTCAAACTGTGGAGTCAGGGGGCAATCATGCCTTTGTCGGATTTGAGCATTTTTTCACGCCAATTGTGAATTTCTTAGGGCTCACGACAGACTGAATCGCCACCTATGCATTATGGATTGAAAAACGACTCGCGAAGGCGCGGTTCGTTAAACCCCATTCACTGAACTCAAAGAATTAACGCAAACTATGGCTCAATCAAGTTATAACGCTGATGCGATTGAAGTACTCAGCGGACTGGAACCGGTGCGCCGTCGTCCGGGAATGTACACCGATACCACGCGTCCTAACCATCTGGGGCAAGAGGTCATAGACAACAGCGTTGACGAAGCGCTGGCGGGTCATGCGCGCCGTATTGATGTGATTCTGCACGCCGATCAGTCGCTGGAAGTGATTGACGATGGCCGTGGGATGCCGGTGGACATTCACCCGGAAGAGGGTGTGCCTGCCGTTGAGCTGATTCTGTGTCGTCTGCACGCAGGCGGTAAATTTTCCGGTAAAAACTACCAGTTCTCGGGCGGCTTGCACGGCGTAGGGATTTCCGTGGTGAACGCCCTGTCTACCCGTGTTGAAGTCACCGTTAAACGCGACGGTCAGGTGTATGACATCGCGTTTGCCAACGGCGATAAAGTGCAGGAGCTCACTGTAACGGGCACCTGCGGGCGTCGTAACACCGGGACGCGTGTACACTTCTGGCCAGATGAGAAGTTCTTCGACAGCGCCCGTTTTTCCGTCTCTCGTTTGACGCACCTGCTGAAGGCCAAAGCGGTCTTATGCCCCGGTGTGGAAATCATCTTTAAAGACAAAGTTAATAATACCGAGCAGCGCTGGTGCTATCAGGATGGTCTGAACGACTACCTGTGCGAAGCGGTGAATGGCCTGATTACGCTGCCGGAAAAACCGTTTCTGGGGTCGATTACTGGCGATACCGAAGCCGTAGACTGGGCGCTGCTGTGGCTGCCGGAAGGCGGTGAACTGTTGATGGAAAGCTACGTCAACCTTATTCCGACGCCAATGGGCGGGACACACGTTAACGGCCTGCGTCAGGGGTTGCTGGATGCGATGCGTGAATTCTGCGAATTCCGCAATATTCTGCCGCGCGGCGTGAAGCTGAGCGCAGACGATATCTGGGAACGTTGTGCTTACGTGCTGTCAGTCAAAATGCAGGAACCGCAGTTTGCCGGGCAGACCAAAGAACGTCTTTCTTCTCGTCAATGCGCCGCGTTTGTGTCCGGCGTGGTGAAAGATGCCTTCAGCCTGTGGCTGAACCAGAACGTGCAGGCGGCGGAGCAGTTGGCCGAGCTGGCGATTTCCAGCGCTCAGCGTCGTATGCGCGCCGCCAAGAAAGTGGTGCGTAAAAAGCTGACTAGCGGGCCAGCGCTACCGGGCAAGCTGGCCGATTGTACCTCGCAGGATCTCAGCCGAACCGAGCTGTTTCTGGTGGAAGGGGACTCGGCAGGTGGATCGGCGAAGCAGGCGCGCGAGCGTGAATTTCAGGCGATCATGCCGCTGAAAGGTAAGATCCTGAATACCTGGGAAGTCTCCTCCGATGAGGTGCTGGCGTCGCAGGAAGTGCATGATATTTCGGTGGCGATCGGCATCGATCCTGACAGCGACGATCTCAGCCAACTACGTTACGGTAAGATCTGTATTCTGGCGGATGCGGATTCTGATGGTCTGCACATCGCGACGCTGCTGTGCGCGCTGTTTGTCCGCCATTTCCGGGCGCTGGTTCAGGGTGGACACGTTTATGTCGCGATGCCGCCGTTGTACCGCATCGATCTGGGCAAAGAGGTCTACTACGCGCTGGACGAAGAGGAAAAAGCAGGCGTTCTGGAACAGCTTAAGCGCAAGAAAGGCAAGCCGAACGTTCAGCGTTTTAAAGGGTTGGGCGAAATGAACCCGCTACAGTTGCGCGAAACCACGTTGGATCCGAATACGCGCCGTCTGGTGCAGTTGACCATCAAAGAAGACGACATCGATCAGACGATGGCGATGATGGATATGCTGCTGGCGAAGAAACGCTCGGAAGATCGCCGCAACTGGCTGCAAGAGAAGGGTGACAAGGCGGAGATCGAGGTCTAACCGCCACACGATTCACCGTACGCTCAGAAGCGATTCGTTAACCCGTATTATCGCCTGTTTTCGAGATGTTCACTCGAACTGCGAAAACAGGCATATTCCTCTGTTTTATCCCGATCCTGCCAGTAACCTAACCTGATAACCCAGCAACGGAAAAGCGCTGTCTCAATAAGCGTATTCAGCACAGGGAGAAACCATGCAATACACCAAACTTGGCAACAGCGACCTCACCGTTTCCCGTATATGTATGGGCTGTATGGGGTTCGGTGACGCATCCACAGGACAGCATAGTTGGACGCTTGGAGAGGCAGAAAGCCGCGAGATCATCCGTTATGGCCTGGAAAATGGCATCAACTTTTATGACACCGCCATCGCCTATCAACGCGGTTCCAGTGAGCGCTATGTCGGCAAGGCCCTGCGCGATATGGCGAAACGCGATGATGTGGTGGTCGCCACCAAGTTCCTGCCGCGCACCCAGCAACAGATTTCAGACGGGCTGAGCTTGCCGCCCGACACCGCGTGTCAATGACCGAGATTTCACTGGCGTGGCTGCTCACCAAAGTTACCGCCCCCGTGGCCGGGGCAACGAAGAAACACCATATCGACGGCGCGGTGAAAGCGGTGGATTTGACGCTGAGCGACGATGAAATTCGCTATCTGGAAGAAAGCTACCAGCCACATAAACTGGTCGGCGTCATGGCACAGAATACCCCGCAGACGCAGGCTAAAAAGCAGGCATAGAGGCGTTGATGTGTCATTGCCTAAAACATTTCTCAGCGGTTTTATCCCTGCCGGGGTAAATAAGTCGCTTCGGCAGAGCGGTGTTTGACGTGGCAGCCATTTACAGGTGACTGCGGTATGATGCGAACACACGATAACGCTTGGTAAATACCGAATCGATGGCAGGTGTACGCGGGTATGAAAGTCACGCTTGAGGAACTTCAGGCTTTTGTGGTGGTGATCGACACCGGTTCGATCACGGCGGCAGCGGAACAACTGGGACAAACTACGTCGGGCATCAGTCGGGCGCTGCGGCGTCTGGAGGACAAACTGGGCACGACTTTGCTGCACCGAACCACGCGACGTCTCTCCCTTTCCGAAGAAGGCACGATGTTTCTTGAGCACGCCCGTGGCGTGCTTCACGCGGTGGAACACGCTGAAGAGCAGGTACTGCTGCGCCACGAGCAACCGAGCGGGCGGCTGCGGGTCAATTCGGCCTCGGCGTTTATGCAGCATGTGATCGTGCCGCTGGTGCCGGAGTTTCGCCGTCGGTATCCTAAAATCATTCTTGAGCTCAATACCGATGATTTCGTTATTGATTTACTTGAGCAGCATACCGATATCGCGATTCGCATCGGTACGTTAAAAGATTCCACCATTCACGCCCGACCGCTCGGCGCAAGCAAGCTACACATCGTCGCCAGCCCTGATTATTTACAGCAGCATGGTACGCCGATGACGGTTGAGTCATTGGCCGATCATATTTGCCTGGGGTTTACTCAGGTGGAGTCGCTGAATCACTGGCCATTACGGCACGGACTTCAGAATTTCTATCCCATCACCCCCGCGCTGCTGGCATCAAACGGTGAGATATTGCGTCAGTTGGCGCTGCGGGGCGAAGGGATTGTGCGCATGTCTACCTTCCTGATTCGGGACGATTTGGCGGCGGGGCGGCTGGTGCCGATCCTCACCGAGGAGACCGTGGAGGCTAGCTTGCCGGTTTACGCGGTGTATTACCGCAATAGCCAATTGGCGGCGCGCATTACCTGTTTTCTGGATTTCATGAGCGAGACGCTCACGGAAAATCCGCTGTGAGATGGTGACTCACAGCGGTGGAGAGACGCGTAAAACGTCGATCAGGCAAAGAGTTCATCCAGATGCTGGCGGTAGTTTGCAAGATAAGCAGGGACGTCCGGTGCCTTTATCACATCGTTGCAGATGAAGGTCGGCAAGGGGGATAACCCGATAAACTGGTTCGCCTTATGGAACGGCAGATACACGCCGTCCACGCCCACGCCGTGGAAGAACTGTTCAGGATCGTCGAAGGCTTCCAGCGGCGCATTCCACGTCAGAGACAGCATATATTTGCGGCCTTGTAACAGCCCGCCAGAACCGTATTTTTTGCTGGCATCCGAACGGCTGCGGCCATCGCTGGCGTAAAGCGAGCCGTGGCCAGCGGTAAACACCTCATCGATGTATTTCTTCAGGATCCACGGCGTATCCATCCACCATCCTGGCATCTGGTAAATGATAGTGTCCGCCCACAGGTAGTTCTGAATTTCCTGTTCAATATCGTAGCCGCTGTCCACGACCGTCACGCGGACGTCGTGACCTTTGTCGCGCAGGAAACTGGCAGCGACCTCGGTAAGGGTATGGTTCAACTCACCTTTGGAGTGAGCGAAGGATTTGCCTGCATCAATCAGTAAAATGTTTTGCATAGGTCTGCTCTCGAATCGGTTATCAACGACGATGTTGGGCGTAGTCTAGAGGAGAGATTCGTGCAGAAAAATGTGCGGTAGCGCATAACACTGTTGACTGAATGTCAACAATAAGAAGCAGAATGGTGCTCTATTGAAATAATGTGGTCGGAGGAAAAGGCAAGAGAGTCTTCTCTTGCCTTGGTCAGATTGTGCGGCGTATCTATTGATATAAACTGGCTTTTCCCGTTGAGCCGAAGAGCGCCATTTTATAGCGAATCACCTCTTTTGCCGCCTTAATCGGTTCCGGGTAGATGGCATTCGGGTCCCACCAGGTTTCACGGCTGAGGATTTCTCGCGCTTTCTGGAAATAGGCGAATTTCATGTCGCTGGAGATATTGATTTTGCCCACGCCAAGCGTCACCGCTTCGGCAATTTCGGCGTCCGGGTTGGCCGAACCGCCGTGCAAGACAAGCGGAATAGAAACCCGCTGCGAAATATCCCGCAGGATATGCATTTGCAGCTCTGGCTTCAGGTCTTTGGGGTAAATACCGTGTGCCGTACCGATGGCGACGGCTAACGTATCAACGCCGGTTCGGTTGACGAAATCTTCCGCCTGCTCGGGGTCGGTATAGATCACTTTGCTGACGCCGCCTTCTATCGTGGTGCCGGTGTCGCCAATCGTGCCTAATTCTCCCTCCACGGAAACGCCAACGGCATGCGCCAGTTTCACCACTTCGGTGGTGAGCGCCACGTTCTCTTCATAAGGCAGCAGCGATCCGTCGATCATGACGGAGGTAAATCCGCACTGAATAGCACGCAGAACGTGTGCGATCGAGGCGCCATGATCGAGGTGGATGACAAACGGTACGGGGCTGCGCAGCGTTCTTTCTCGCACATAGGCGAAGAACTCATCGGTAACGAATTCCAGCTCGCTCGGGTGGATAGAGATAATGGCCGGGGTATTCGTCGCTTCGGCTTCTTCCACTACGGCGCGGATAAAGCAGCTATCGGCCACGTTAAATGCGCCGATAGCGAAACGGTGTTCACGCGTGGGTTTCAGGATGTCAGTCATTGAAATCAACATGTTATGTCTCTCCTGTGTCGGATAAAGGGCAAAGCGTTCCTGTACCAGTGGAAAACCACTGATGGCGAAAGCGGGTAAAGGGCGAACGGTCAGGCTTTGTTGGCTGAACCTGACCAACCGAGATAATCGACGATCACGTCGCGGCAGGCAGATTCCATCGTTGCCAGTAAGTCGGATAACTCCGTCGTTGGATGCTGATGCAGCGTCTGCTGCAATGCCGTTTTTCCTGCCTCAAAAACGGCCGCGCCGACGTTGATTTTGGCGACACCGTGACGGCTGACGCGGCGAATATCGTCAGCCTTGGTGCCGCTGCCGCCGTGCAGCGCTAACGGCACCGTTGATTCCCGATGCAGGGCTTCAAGTCGCTCGAAATCAATCCATGGCGTTACCCCCGGCGGGTACATGCCGTGGGCGGTGCCGACCGACACGGCAAGCAGGTCGATGCCGGTTTGGCGGATAAAGGGAACGACGTCTTCCACCTGTGTCATTTTCACCGCGGCGTCCTCTTGGTCGTAGACGGGCGCGTCGGCGATGTGACCCAGCTCGCCTTCCACACAGACTCCCGCTGTCGCAGCGATGGTCACCACCTGTTGCGTACGCAGGATGTTTTCCGCCAGTGGGTGACTGGAAGCATCGATCATCAGCCCGGTAAAACCGGCGCGGAATGCCTGACCAATCAGGTTGAATGCCGTACCGTGATCCAGACTGAGCGCCACGGGAACGGTGGCCTGCTCGGCCAGCGCTTTGGCCAGTGGCACCGCGAGGTGCGGAGGAAAGTGCGCGCTGTGACCCTGATACACATTCAGGATCAGCGGCGCACGCTGTTGCTCGGCGGCGGCAATGGCCGCACGGGCGGTCTCCAGATTGAAACAGTTGATGGCGAGCACGGCATACTGCTGTTGATACGCGTCATCAATGAGGGCTTTCATTGCGGCATACATGGCGGCTCCTGTTATTCGAGAGTGAATTTAATGTCTTCGTCACGCACGCTGCTGTCGTCAACGTCGTCGAACTCTTCATCTGCCTGCGTTACGCGTTTCTTAATCAGCGACAGCATCACGCCGCAGATGGCCGTGCCGATACCGAGTGCCAGACAGAACATCAGCGGCTTGGTAAACAGCGGGACGACAAACATGCCGCCGTGTGGCACGGGCGCCTCCACGCCCCAGACCATGATGAGCCCGCCCGCGATAGCGGAGGCAACGACGCAACTGGCAACGACTCTGAACAGGTCACGTGCGGCAATGGGGATGACACCTTCGGTAATCATGCAGATCCCCATCGGGAAGGCGGCTTTCAGCGCCTCTTTTTCTGCGCGGGTGTATTTGTAGCGGGTTAGCAGGAAGGACAGCGTGATGCCGAAGGGCGGAATCATTGAGCCGACAAACTTGACGGCTTCTGGTCCGTAGATACCATCGACCAGCATGCCGTCCGCGAAGAGCGACATCGTCTTGTTCACCGGTCCGCCGAAATCGAAGGTCGCCATCGCACCTAAAATCGCCCCCATCAGGAATTTCGAACCGCCCTGCATGGATTCCAGCAGATGAATCAGCGCTTTTTGCAGCCAGACGATGGGCTGGCCGATAAACGTCATCATCAGCAGCCCGGCGATAATGGTGCTGAGCAGCGGCAGGATCATGACGGGCATCAGCCCCTGCATCGAGGTGGGCAGTTTGATGTAGCGGCGCAGTAGTAGCACGGTGTAGCCGACTAAGAAGCCGCCGAGAATACCGCCGATAAATCCGGTTTGAATCTGACCGCAGATAAAACCTACGATCAGGCCGGGAGCGAAGCCGGGGCGGTCGGCAATGGAATAAGCGATGGCGGCGCTGATGAGCGGAACAATCAGCCCCATCCCCCAGCCGCCGATCTGGTTGAGCATCCACGCAATACTGCCGGTTTGCTTGCCGACATCCGGGCCGCCGATAACCTGACCGAGGGCAATACAGATCCCGGCGGCGACAATGAGCGGGATCATCCAGGAAATACCGGTAAGAAGATGCCGCTTTATTTCCTGTCCAATGGTGATTTTTCTGGTGTTCATAATTATTACCCCGAAATTGAGATATTCAGGCACCCGCTAAAGAACTAGCGACTTTTTCCAGAAATTTAATCGGAGATTTAATAACGACCTCCGTTTTTACCCGAACAATAGGCTTACCTTTAAATCGCTCTTCGCCTGTTATTTTTATATCGATGGCCAGAATAACAACATCGGCTGCGGCTATTTCATCAGGCATTAATTCATTCTCTGTACCAATGGTTCCCTGAGTTTCTACTTTGATAGCGTAATTTAAGGCGTTGGCACCCTTAATGAGTTTCTCGCGCGCGATATAGGTATGCGCAATGCCTGCCGTGCAGGCGGCAACACAAACAATATTCATTTTGAGCCTCGTCTTATGTCGGAGTGACGGGAGCTGTTTCTGCATACTGACTAAACAGCCGAATAATTTTATGGGGATCGGATTCGTCCAGCAGTTGAGCAATCACCTCATCATCGGCCAGCGCGCTGGCAACCTGAGACAGCAGGCGAATATGTGTCGTGTTCTGATCTTCCAGACGCACGGCAAAAAGAATAATGCAGCGAACCTGACTACCGTCCAGCGTCTCCCACGGAATATCCTGACGGGTGCGGCCAATCGCGAGCGTGGTCTGTTTTACGGCGGAGGATTTTCCGTGGGGGATCGCAATATGGTTTTCAAAACCGGTCGATCCTTCCGCCTCACGTAACCAGACATCATGAATAAAATCCTGTTTATTGGTAATAGCGCCATCGGCATACAGCAGATCGGTTAATTCATTAATGGCTTCGTCTTTATTGGTCGCGGACATAGTTAGCTTTACGCGATTTACATTCAGTATTTTATTGATATCCATTTATCACACCTCATCTATAAATGTTAAAAATAACGGTCGGCCAATAATCAGTGGGGGACGGCCTGATGCAGTTGATTGGCGATAACTTTTTCGGTAACGCGTTTAATGTCATCGTCATTAAAAAAGGCGGAAACATAGACGACAGGAATGTGTTGTTCTTCCAGATGAATCGTGGAAATAATCAGCTCAATCTCTTCCTGCTGGCAAAACCTCTGCATATTGCTGGCCGAAACCACGCCAACAATAATCCAGTCAGGGAATGCGCGCAGGATGCGGTTTTTCAACAGGTGTGACGTTCCTACGCCGCTGGAACACACCACCAGAATACGTTTATGCGCAATTTGGCGTTCCAGCGCGGCTTGAAAATGAATGGTCAGATAGCCGATTTCATCTTCAGCGACCGGTTTTAATTGAAATCGCTGACAGACTTCGTCCATTGCTTGCTGAGTCATATCATAAATATCGATAAATTCGCTTTTGATATCGTCTAATAACGGGTTGCGAATATGTATTTGGTACTTTAAGCGGTTAAGCAATGGCTTGATGTGAATAAGTAATCCTTCATGTAATAACTTATCTGTGCGCAAATCGATATTAATTAAATCAGAAAATATCTGCGTCAGTGCATGCGTGATTCTGCGTGATTCACCGTTAGAAAATTGATAGCGAAGCAGTTGGTTATCCGACCGTTCCTCCATCACAATGCCGGAGGAAATAATATATTGGTAAATAAACCAGACTTCATCAGAAGGCAGTGTGCTCTCGACGCGCTGCTCTATTTGGCTCACCATGTTTTGAGCGATCGAGAATATACGATTATCAACCTGCTGATGAACGGATTCTTCCGCCATCATTAACGCTTTTCCCTGCGCAATGCGGTGCATCATAATTAAGGTATGCGTGAAAATATTGATGTAATAAGGCTCACCGAGTGGATAAGAAAGTTGTCGTTCCATGTCCTGTAACAGCGATTCGACGAAGGACACGTCTTCTTCACCGAAATAGTTGATCAGTGCCTTATAGCTGCCGGGGTCGAGACGAGAATGGTTAAGCGGGCCAGGTTCTTTATGGTGCATGACGTCATTAATGAGCGAGGCCATCGCCTGACGCACCTGATTCTCACTGCCTTCAATGTGCGTGCCGCTCTGGCTGCGCACCAGCGCCAGCCCCAGTGGATGTAACCAGCTTTCGATGATTTTCAGATCGTTAACGATAGAGGCGCTGCTGATAAAGTAGCGTTCTGACAGCTTGCTGATGGATGTTTCATGAGGCGTGTCACTCAGCAGTTGTGAGGCAATTTTGACGCGACGCGCATTGTTGATCAGCGCATCGGTCTCTCCGTCGTCCACGACAATTTGCTGCTCTAACAGTGTGAGATGGCGATCGTCATCCGTGGTTAACATGATTCCCGCACCGACCTTTTTGTCTGGATAAATATTCCAGACAGAAAGGAAGGCTTCGACAAATTGCATATCACGATAGACAGTTTTTTCAGACACATCGAGGTAATGTGCAATATCTTTAACCGTTACATATCCCTGGTGTTGTAACAGATATTTCAATAAACGGTTCTGACGGGAGGTGAGTGGCTGCATCATATTACCCTCATGAATTTTTAGATTTTCTGATGCTTATCGAATTGATAATTTTTTCTAAATAATTTCCTGTTTTATTTTCTCTGTTGGTTTATTTACGTCACGTACTGTAATCATTAATCTAGTCGCGATAGTCGAGAGGGACAATACTAAATGCTGTCCGCTGAATAGGACAAAATTAAAACATGGCGCTGACGGAATATTAATTGAGATCGCGATCACGTTATAGCGAGAGGTAAATTAGACATTCTGATCGGCATCGTCATTATTTAATGCTGTAGAAATAATGATATCGGCGCAATTAAACGGGACGTGGCGGGAAGAGCGTATAGAGAAAAATAAAAAGGCAAGAAAGCCGTGGTGCGCGCTCTTGCCTGATTACGGTGGCGATGCCTTATGCAGACATCGCCTTTTTCATTGAATCGTGAGCGACGCGGATTAGAAGTCCACGTTCACACCCAGTTGGAAGGAACGGCCAGGCTGCACGGAGAGGGCGCGATCATACTGCCCCTGCCGATCGTTGGTTTCAATCTGGCGACTGCTGAGGTAATCCCAATATTTACGGTCAGTCAGGTTATACACGCCGCCGTTGATTTTCACGTTTTTGTTCACGCGGTAGTAGGCCGTCAGGTCAACCATGCCGTAGCCGGGAATTCGCATATATTCGGCACTCGAGGCGGTGATAGCGCTGCCTGCATTGGTGTAGCTTTCACGGCTGGTATCCTTCGCCTGGAGTGAGCCGCAACGTTGTTCCCTGTGACATCACCTCATCAGATAAGGTACTATTCCCGCCAAACATACCGCCACTATGGCGTGCCGGAAAGCGTAACCATCGCGCCGCGATGTGAGGGAAATGAGATAAATGAGTGAGATGACTCATGACGGCGCAGAAAGCCTTGCGCTGCGCACGTTTACCGAAAATGCATACCTGAATTATTCCATGTACGTCATCATGGACAGGGCATTGCCGTTCATTGGCGATGGCCTGAAACCTGTGCAGCGTCGCATTGTGTATGCGATGTCCGAACTGGGGCTGAATGCCAGCGCCAAATTCAAAAAATCCGCCCGTACCGTGGGTGACGTGCTGGGTAAATACCATCCGCACGGCGACAGCGCCTGCTATGAAGCCATGGTGCTGATGGCGCAGCCGTTCTCGTACCGCTACCCGCTGGTGGATGGTCAGGGGAACTGGGGGGCGCCGGACGATCCGAAATCCTTCGCCGCCATGCGTTATACCGAATCGCGGCTGTCCAAATATGCTGAAATTCTGCTGTCGGAGTTAGGGCAGGGTACGGTCGATTATATCCCGAACTTTGACGGTACGATGCAGGAGCCGAAGATGCTGCCTGCGCGTCTGCCGAATATTTTGCTGAACGGCACCACTGGGATCGCCGTCGGCATGGCAACGGATATTCCACCGCATAACGTGCGTGAAGTCGCCGCCGCTGCGGTCATGCTGCTGGAAAATCCGAAGGCTTCGCTGGACGATTTATTGCAGCACGTGCAGGGGCCAGATTTCCCGACGGAAGCTGAAATCATCACGCCGCGCGATGAAGTGCGCAAACTCTACCAGAATGGCCGTGGCTCGGTACGTATGCGCGCAGTCTGGAAGAAAGAAGACGGTGATGTCGTCATTACCGCGCTGCCACATCAGGTTTCCGGTGCCAAAGTGCTGGAACAGATTGCCAGCCAGATGCGTGCGAAGAAGCTGCCGATGGTGGAAGACCTGCGCGATGAATCCGATCACGAGAATCCAACCCGTCTGGTGCTGGTGCCGCGCTCGAACCGTATCGATATGGATCAGGTGATGAATCACCTGTTCGCCACGACCGATCTGGAAAAGAGCTATCGCGTTAACATGAATATGATCGGTCTGGATGGTCGCCCTAGCGTGAAAGGGCTGGTCGAGATCCTGAGCGAGTGGCTGGTATTCCGTCGTGACACGGTGTGCCGCCGTCTGAACTACCGTCTGGAAAAAGTGCTCAAGCGCCTGCATATCCTTGAAGGCTTGCTGATTGCGTTCCTGAATATTGATGAAGTCATCCATATCATCCGTACGGAAGATGAGCCGAAGCCGGTACTGATGCGCCAGTTCAGCCTGAGTGAAACACAGGCTGAAGCGATCCTGGAGCTGAAATTACGTCATTTGGCCAAGCTGGAAGAGATGAAAATCCGCGGTGAGCAGGACGATCTGGCAAAAGAGCGCGATCAGCTTCAAGCGCTGCTGGCGTCAGATCGTAAGCTCAGCAATCTGATTAAGAAAGAAATTCAGGCGGATGCGCAAACCTATGGCGACGATCGTCGTTCGCCGCTGTATGAACGCAGCGAAGCGAAAGCGATGAGTGAACATGACTTTGTGCCGTCAGAACCGGTCACCATTGTGCTGTCGGAAATGGGCTGGGTGCGCAGCGCCAAAGGGCATGACATCGATCCTGCCGGGCTGAATTACAAGGCGGGTGATAGCTTCCGCGCCGCTGCGAAAGGTAAGAGCAATCAGCCAGTGGTGTTTATTGACTCCACTGGCCGCAGCTACGCGTTGGACCCGATCACGCTGCCTTCCGCACGTGGTCAGGGCGAGCCGCTGACGGGCAAACTCACGCCGCCGCCGGGCGCGACGATTGAACAGGTGTTGATGGCCGCAGACGATCAGCCGCTGCTGATGGCATCGGATGCAGGCTACGGTTTCGTGTGTACCTTCAACGATCTGGTCGCGCGCAACCGCGCAGGTAAAGCGATTATTACACTGCCGGATAATGCGAAGGCGTTAGCTCCGATGGAGATCCACGGTGACGATAACCTGCTGATGGCGATCACTGCCGCAGGCAGAATGCTGTTGTTCCCTGTCTCCGATCTGCCACAGCTGTCGAAAGGCAAAGGCAACAAGATTGTGTCCATCTCCTCGGCTGATTTTGCTGAAGGTAAAGACCGTCTGACCTGGCTGTATCTGCTGCCACCACAGGCTTCCGTCACGCTGTATTTCGGTAAGCGTAAGCTGGTGCTGCGTCCGAACGAGCTTCAGAAGTATCAGGGTGAGCGCGGGCGGAAAGGCACGTTGCTGCGTGGGCTACAGCGCATTGACCGGATCGAGGTGGATGCACCGCAGCAGATTAGCACTGGCAGCAGCGAAGAATAACCCCTCCGTATTGCCCTGTGTATGTTGAGAAAGGCGGTGTAATACCGCCTTTCTTTAGTTTCCGGTTGCCATCCTGCAGCAAATTGAATCACCGTGTGTTTTAGCGCGAAATCGCTATACTAGCGGCGGCTGTCGGCTAATGAGGTTGCTATGTTATCCATTTTGCGTTTTTTGGTTGTCGTTATCTTTTCGATTTTGGTCTGTATTTTTGGCTTGTTTTACTGCCTGTTCAGCCCTAGAAATCCCCGTCATGTGGCGACCTTCGGCCATCTTTTTGGACGTCTGTCCACGGTCTTTGGCCTGAAAGTAGAAATGCGGATACCAGAAGAAGCCGCCCATTATGGCAACTGCATCTATATCGCGAATCATCAGAATAATTACGATATGGTCACGGTATCCAAAGCAGTCCAGCCGCGTACCGTTACCGTGGGTAAGAAAAGCCTGCTGTGGATCCCGTTCTTCGGGCCGCTTTACTGGCTGACGGGTAATTTGCTGATTGATCGCGAAAACCGCGCGAAAGCGCACGGCACCATCGCTCAGGTGGTGAAGCACATTAAAGAACGAAACACTTCTATCTGGATGTTCCCCGAAGGTACGCGCAGCCGTGGACGCGGCCTGCTACCCTTCAAAACCGGTGCCTTTCATGCCGCGATTAGCGCTGAAGTGCCAATTGTGCCGATTTGCGTTTCTACGACCAGCAATAAAGTGAAATTGAACCGCTGGAATAATGGCCTCGTTATCGTAGAAATGTTGCCGCCCATTGATACCCGTGCGTATACCAAAGATCAGGTTCGCGAGCTGGCTACACACTGCCATGATGTAATGGCGGCCAAGATTGCCGAGCTGGATGCGGAAGTGGCGGCGCGCGAAGCGGCAGACAAAAAATAAGTTTACCCCATCGGGTTACGCGATTATTTCTTCCGACTTTCTATTCAAGAAAGAATTGGAAGTTAAACTTTGCTTACGGTTAATGGATTTACGGAGTCATTATGTCACTCAGCCGACGTCAGTTTATTCAGGCATCGGGCCTTGCGTTATGTGCGGGAATGACGCCACTGGCGGCTAAAGCCAGTGGGAATTCCGCCGCATTGCCGATACCGCCATTACTGGAGTCGCGCCGAGGCCAGCCTCTTTTTCTGACCATGCAGCGTGCTCATTGGGCGTTTTCCGGCGATCGTAAGACAGCCATTTGGGGAATCAACGGCCGTTATTTAGGGCCGACGGTACGCGTCTATGACGGCGATGACGTTAAGCTGATTTACAGTAACCGTCTGAATGAGCCTGTCGCGATGACAATCGGCGGGTTGCAAGTGCCGGGGCCGCTAATGGGTGGGGCAGCCCGTATTATTTCTCCGGGCACCGACTGGTCGCCAGTGGTGCCCATTCGTCAGCCGTCGGCGACCTGCTGGTATCATGCGAATACGCCGAACCGCATGGCACCACATATCTATAACGGGCTGGCTGGATTATGGCTGGTGGAAGACCGAGCCAGTAAAGCCCTGCCGTTGCCCAATCACTACGGTGTTGATGATTTTCCCTTGATTATTCAGGATAAAAGACTGGATAACTTTGGTGTCCCTATTTATAGCCCGCCTTCTAACGGCGGCTTTGTTGGTGACTCGCTATTAGTCAACGGCATCCAAAATCCCTTTGTTGAGGTGTCCCGCGGCTGGGTTCGCCTGAGATTGTTGAACGCCTCGAACTCCCGGCGTTACGTGATGCGGCTGAGCGATGGTCGGGCGATGCATGTGATTGCCAGCGATCAGGGGCTGCTACCGGCACCGATGGCGGTGAATCAGCTGTCTCTCGCACCCGGTGAACGACGCGAAATTCTGATCGACATGTCGCAAGGCGAGGACGTTACGCTGACGGCAGGGGAGTCGGCCGGGATTATGGATCGCCTGCGCGGCTTATTTGAGCCTTCCAGTATCCTGATTTCTACTCAAATACTCACGCTTAAACCGACGGGTCTGCTGCCATTGGTGACGGATAACCTGCCGATGCGCCTGCTGGCCGACAACATCATTGAAGGCAGCATCAGCCGCACGCGCGAATTCCGTCTGGGTGACAGCTTGCCTGGCATCAATGGCGCGATGTGGGACATGACGCGTGCCGATGTACAAACGCAGCTTGGCCGCTGCGAGCGCTGGATTATCCACGCCGACACGCCGCAGGCTTTCCATATTCAGGGCGTTAAATTCCTGGTGCGTAGCGCGAATGGCGGCCCGCCGGCGGTGGAAGACAGCGGCTGGAAAGATACGGTGTGGGTGGATAACGATGTCGAGCTGCTGGTGTATTTCATGCAGCCTTCCTCAATGGCGTTCCCCTTCCTGTATTACAGCCAGACGCTGGAATTGGCCGATCGCGGTTCAACCGGGCAGCTCATCGTACAGTCTGCAATGTAACGCCACTTACCCCTGCCATTCTCCTTCCGCCGTTATTCCCTCTGCCGTGCAAATGCGACGGCAGTTCTGTCTGACGGCGGAGGTTCCAATACTTACATCATTGTTACTGTGATCCACCTCTATTCAGACAAACCAAAATTAAAGATGCGTAGCCGTGCGGACGATACCTTATAGATTGATGTTGTTATGAATTAAGGGTGAATCGCGGGTTGAGCCGCATGCTGTTCCGGGTCTGAACCGTGCTAAAAAACATTTTTTATTACAACAATTTCAGAGTCAGAACGTTTCGTTTCGCCATGAAATCAGGTTCACTTTCTGTTTTAACCTGCACGCAGCCAGAATGCTGCGTCACTAAAAAGGCTGCACTATGCGGGAATTACTGCTTTGGGTCAGGGATCAACTGGCTGAGGCGTCGTCGGCGCCTCGCTATATGCAGCTCGCGTCGTTGCTTGAATCAGAAATCGGCCGTCGGAAGGCATTGGCAGGCCAGTTTTTACCTGCGGAACGGTTGATTGCGCAACAGCTGGGATTATCGCGCGTAACGGTTTCCCGTTCCCTGTCGCTGCTGGAAGAAAAAGGGCTGATTGTTCGCCAGCAGGGGGTGGGAACTCGCGTTACGCAACGGCTTAACTACGCGTTGAGCGCTGAGGATGAAGGGTTCACTGCGCTGGTGCTGAAACAGGGCGGCATCGCTGGTAGCCTGTGGCTGGATAAGGTAATACAGGTTCCGCCTGCTGCTATCGCGGCGAAAATGTCTCTGCCGGAAGGTGAGGCCGTCACCTATCTGCGACGCGTTCGGCTGAGCAATGGCGAGCCTGTCTCGCTGGAAACGACGTGGATACCGCAAGAGTTTCTGCCTGACCCGGAAGCGCTTGAACAGTCTCTCTATCAATATTGGGTGTCGCGTGGGATCGCGCCGGACAAAAAGCGCTATCGTTTCAAAGCGATTGCCTGTGCGGCAGAGATCGCGGCACGTCTTGGTACCGCGGTGGGAACGCCGTTGCTGTATTGCCAACTGCACGTTTATAACGAACAGGGTGAACTGTTGGAATACAGCGAGGCGCATTGCCGTAGCGATGTGTATGAGATTCAGTTTGCCGATTAGAAGAAAAATGCCAGCACGGTGAATGCTGGCATCAGCGCTGGGCTAGTCGTTTCTCGGCTCGTCAGGATCCGATCCCAGTCGCTTCCCGCTGTCCAGCTTGGCAATTTCACCCAGCTCGTCTTTATCCAAACGGAAATCGAACACCTCGAAGTTTTCCTTGATACGGGAAGGTGTTACTGATTTAGGAATCACCACCAGCCCGCTGTCCAGATGCCAGCGAATCACGATCTGTGCCGGCGTTTTCCCGTATTTTGTTGCCAGTTTACGGATAACCGGATGGTCAAAAATGCCCTCGCCGCCTTGTGCCAGCGGGCTCCAGGATTCAGTTTGGATATGATGCGTCGCATTCCAGGCGTGGAGCTGCCTTTGCTGGAGAAGGGGGTGAAGTTCGACCTGATCGATAACTGGCAAGACGCCCGTTTCTTCTTTTAACCGCTGTAAATGATGAATGTGGAAATTGCTGACGCCGATGCTTTTCGCCAGACCCTGTTCCTGAAGTTTGATGAGTCCGCGCCAGGCATCCACGAAGGTGTTCTGCTGCGGGAGCGGCCAGTGAATCAGGTAGAGATCGATATAATCTAACCGAAGTTTTCTCAGGCTTTCCTCCAGCGCCTTCTGGGGATCGGTATGATCGCCATTCCAGAGCTTGGTGGTGATGAATACCTCTTCACGCGGCAGATTCGCGGAACTTAGCGCCTGACCCACGGCTTCTTCGTTCTTATAAATAGCGGCGGTATCGATCGCCCGATAACCGATGGACAATGCTTCAGTCACGGCGATCACCGTGTCCTCACTGCTTGCTCGCCAGACACCAAGGCCCAACTGGGGCATGATGTTACCGTCCGCCAGCTTAACTTTCGGTTGCGTCATCTCATTCTCCTTTTGTATCCGTTAATCCATAAAAATATCATAGGGTTAACTGGATGGGCGACCTGTTCATATCACGGACACTGCGGAACGTGATCCCTAGCAGGAACAGGCATATGATTTCAGTCTAGTAGAAAAATTGGTCGGTTATACGTAGCCTGATGATAAAGGGAGCCGATCGGCTCCCCTTAACAGACACAGCATTGAGGTGAGGGTATAAGTGTTGTTTAAACGGTAGTGTTTTCTCCTGTAACTCGCATGATGAGGTGTGGAAGGCTTAGCGTGCCGCTTCGTAAATCTTCTGGCTTTCTTCCAGCGTAATATCGCGGTGTTCGCCTAGTGCCGTCAGGCCATGCTCGTTGAGCTTGGCGACCAGTGTTGGGATGGAACTGCCATCCAACTGGTAGTCAGACATGCGGGTCGGTACGCCCATTTTCTCGAAGAAGTCACGCGTAGCGGCAATTGCACCGTCGATGCGTTGGTCTTCGCTACCGTCACGCAGGTTCCAGACGCGCTCGGCGTATTGCAGCAGTTTGTCGCGTTTCTGGGCTTTTCTTGCCGCCAGCATAGCGGGCAGCACGACAGCCAGCGTCTGGGCATGGTCGAGGCCATGCAGCGCCGTTAATTCGTGGCCTAGCATGTGGGTTGACCAGTCCTGCGGTACGCCGGCGCCAATCAGGCCGTTCAACGCCATTGTAGCGCTCCACATCACATTGGCTCTGACCTTGTAGTTTTCCGGTTCTGCCAGCGCGCGTGGGCCTTCTTCAACCAGCGTCAGCAGCAAGCCTTCCGCAAAACGATCCTGTACTTTGGCATCGACGGAATACGTCAGGTACTGCTCAACGGTATGAACGAAGGCATCGACCACGCCGTTCGCGATCTGGCGAGCGGGCAGGGTGTAAGTCACCACCGGGTCGAGTACGGCGAAAAGCGGCTGGGTGTAACGCGAACGGAAGGCGAGCTTATCATTGGTCGACTTACGGGTGATGACTGCCCCGTTGTTGGATTCCGAACCCGTCGCTGGCAGGGTAAGCACGGCTGCCATCGCGACGCCGCGATCGATTTCCGCCCCACCGGTTTGCAGAATATGCCACGGGTCCTGCGCAGCCTGATAATCTGCGGCGGCAGCGATAAATTTCGTGCCATCAACCACAGAGCCACCGCCAACCGCCAGCAGGAAATCAATCTTCTCCGCACGGACGACCTCGACGGCTTTCATCAGCGTTTCGTAAGTCGGGTTTGGCTCAATGCCGGAAAACTCACGTACGTTGCGGCCTTCTAGTGCGCGATAGACCTGATCCAGTACGCCATTGTGCTTCACGCTGCCGCCGCCGTAGGTAATGAGGATACGGGCATCGGCAGGAATTTCTTTGCCTAATTCAGCAATCTGGCCTTCGCCAAACAAAATTTTGGTAGGGGTATGAAGTGTGAAATTTAGCATAGGTTATTTGTCCAGTTTAAAGCCCTGTTGGAGGATCGCGGGTAAGACTTTCGGGAAATAAATGTGCTGATAGTAGCTGGCGGTGTTATCACCCCAGTTGTCACCGTCTGCGCGGCCGGTTTGCTGCCAGTGTGTCACCAGCGTTTGGTTATATTGCTCGATAGCCGCAGGCAGAACGTCCTGATGGTAGGTTTCATCATGGCGGAATGAATTCAGCGGCAGGCGTGGTTTTTGATGCGCAGGGGTGTCCACATAACCGATAGCGACGCCTGCGACGGGGAACGTCAGTTCAGGCAGTTCCAGAAAATCGATCATTGCCTGCGGCTCGCGACGAATGCCGCCAATCGGGACGATGCCCAGACCAAATGAGCGTGCCGCGGCCATCAGCGTGCCAAGCGCGATACCGACATCCGTTGTGCCAGCGATCAGGCTTTCGAGGCTTTCATGCGCGTGTTGCTGCTTTCCGCTCATGGCAATCCCGACCTGTGTTTTATGCATATCCAGTACCACGGTAATAAAGACGGGCGCTTTGGCAATCCACGGCTGGCCGCCAGCCAACTCGGCGATGCGTGCCTTGCGTTCCGGGTCGCGGGTGACGATGAGCGAAACCTGCTGAGAGTTCACGGATGTCGGTGCCAGATGGGCGGACTGAATAATGGCATCCAGCACGTCATCGGGAATCGCTTTATCAAGATAGCTGCGTTCACTGCGGTGTGAGGTGAACAGTTCAATCGTTTTATTCATGTCTTTTCCCGGGTGATGAAGAAGCGAATGTATGCTCAATATTGTCATCAACCCACGAAAGACGTTCAATGCACATTTCTGTTTGCTTATTGCCTATTTCTACAAAATGTAGGAGAAAAGGGTGATAATAATTCGCAGGTATGTCATTTTATTTCTTCTGTCAGGAGAGCGGCTTCGGGCAGACAAAGCGAACCAGTAGCGAGATAACTCTATTTTGACGGAAAGCCAATTATGTTGACCGAAGGCCAATGCGAGGGGCTTGTTCAGAACCCCGCAGATCAGAAACCCATCGTTCAGGAACTCACAGAATCGCAGCAGACGGTACGGCAACGTATCGTGCAACAGGCTATCCGCTGCTCGACCAAAAACTGGGCCACGCCTTCGCTCGTGCCTCAGGTCAAAATTCTTTATACGGAACAGCACCACCCGCGCGTGCCGGTCATGTATGAGCCGACGATCGTCATCATTTTTCAGGGGCAAAAGATTGGCTATGTAGGGGGGAAAACCTTCCAGTATGACCCGGAAAACTACCTGCTGATGACGGTGCCGCTGCCGTTCGAATGTGAAACGATAGCCAGCGCTGAACATCCGCTGGTGGGGATGGCGATCCGTATCGATATCCAGATGCTTCAGGACTTGCTGATCGACATTGGTGACGACGATAGCGCGGTCCGCCCCTGTTCTTGTACGTGCGGGGTGAACAGCGCGCCGCTGACCGATGAGATTCTGTGTGCGGTTGAACGGCTGTTAGATGCGATGGATAACCCACGCGATGCCCGTGTACTGGGGCCGACGATTGTGCGCGAGATTATCTATCATATGCTCTGCGGCGAACGCGGTGCAGCATTACAGGCGTTGGTTAATCGGCACACGCACTTCAGTCAGATTGCCAAGTCTCTGCGACGTATCGAAAACCACTATGCCGATAACCTGAATGTGGAACAGCTGGCAGCCGAAGTGAACATGAGCATTTCGGCGTTTCATCATAACTTCAAAGCGGTGACCAACACATCGCCTTTGCAGTATCTGAAATCCTATCGCTTACATAAAGCGCGCGTGATGATGATCAACGAGGGGCTGAGAGCGGGAGTCGCGGCGGCTCGCGTAGGGTATGAGAGCGTGTCGCAGTTTAGCCGGGAATTTAAGCGCTATTTCGGTGCGACGCCAAGCGATGAAGCGGCGAGATTAAAGGCCAGCAATATGGTGGTTGAGGAAAGCTGAAAGCGTTAAGAAAACGTGCGGTAGCCCAATTAGGCGACGGCACGTTTTTTACGCCACACTACGACAGCCATGCCAATCAGGCCGCTGATCAGCAAAATAATCGGGAGCAGGATCAGCGCGGTCATCACCTGATCTTCATAGCGTTTGACCAGCGGAATGTGGCTGAGCGCATAGCCGAGCGTGACAATCCCCCCGACCCACAGCAAACCGCTGAGCCAGTTAAAGATTTGAAAGCGCGTATTATTTAACCCGGAAATACCGGCCATTGTCGGCAGCAGCGTGCGGATAAATGCTAAAAAGCGGCCAACCAGCAGCGCCATCAGGCCGTGGCGATGGAACAGATGATGGGCGCGTTGGTGATAGTGGGCGGGAAGCTGTAATAGCCAGCCCTTTACCAGACGCGTATCGCTCAGCCAGCGCCCTTGCAGGTAACTGAGCCAGCAGCCGAGGCTGGCTGCGATGGTGAGCAGGATCATCGTAGGGAAAAAGCTCATTACGCCTTTGGCAATCATGGCGCCGGTGAGCAGCAGGAGGCTATCGCCGGGCAGAAAAGAGGCAGGCAGCAGACCGTTCTCCAGAAACAGCGTCGTGAACAGAATGCCGTAAACCACCCAAATGACGTGGGGATCGGCCAGTGCACTAAAATCCTGCTGCCAGAGCGCCTGAATAATGTCGTGAACCACACTCATATTACTTCCCGCCAGTGACGATATTCACTATCTTTCAGGCAGCGGCGGTGGAACGCTGGGTTACCTGAAATCTACTGCCTATCAAGCCCTAAAATCAGTATGGGCAAAACGCTTTGCCGCATTGTTGTGAGAATACGATAAAGCTTAATGCTTAATTTTTGGTTAAGGTAACGCGGTTTTTTAGTAAGCGTTGACTCATGATTATCATAACGCATTACCCACCGCCCCGCAGGGGAAATCAAGACATGGCGGCCTTATGGCCGTCACATTTTCTGTATTTTTTCCTGCCGTTTGACAGTGCGTCAGCTTGCTGACGCCTTGCTAGGCGCTCAGCCTGCTGAAACCCGCGGCCAGATCGTCGATCAGATCGTCACTGTCTTCAAGTCCAATATGTAACCGAATAAGTGTGCCGGTAAAATCCACACCGCTCGCCGGGCGGATCGCCGCGAGTTCTTCCGGTTGATTCGCCAGAATCAGAGACTCGAAGCCCCCCCAGGAATACGCCATGCTGAAGTGCTCAAAATGATCCAGATAGTGCGCCAGTGCTTCCTTGCTTAATTTCTCCTTCAGCACAAAGGAGAACAAGCCGTTGCAGCCGTTAAAATCGCGGACGTAGAATTCATGCCCTTTGCATTCTGGCAACGCAGGGTGATTAACGACGGCGACTTCCGGCCGCTCAGCCAGCCACTTCGCAATGCGGATACTGCTTTCCTGATGCTGTTTGAGCCTGACGCCCAGCGTGCGCAGGCCACGGCTGGCGACATAGGCGGTATCGGCGTCCACCATTTGTCCCATCAGATAGGAATGCTCGCGCAGTTGTGCCCAGCAGCGCTCATTCGCCACTGCCGTGCCGAGCATGGCATCGGAATGGCCAACGATGTATTTCGTACCCGCCTGGATAGAGATATCAATATCGAAATCGAATGCTTTAAATAAAATGCCTGCTGCCCAGGTGTTATCAATCATGATAACGATTTCGGGATTGATGCGGCGCACGGCCTGTACGATCGCGGGCACATCATGGACTTCCATGGTGATGGAGCCCGGCGATTCGAGAAAGACAACTTTGGTATTGGGTTGGATCAGTTCGGCAATATCGGCACCGATGAGCGGGTTGAAATAGGTGGTGCTGACGTTCAGCTTGTTAAGCACTTTCGTGCAGAAATCCTGTGTCGGTTCGTAGGCCGACTCCGTCACCAGAATGTGATCGCCTGCCGCAACGAAAGAGAGGATTGCGTTAGAAATGGCAGCGGCACCACAGGGGTACAACGCGCAGCCTACACCGCCTTCCAGCTCCACCATCGCTTCCTGAAATGCGAAATGGGTCAGCGTACCGCGGCGACCATAGAACAACGCGCCTTTGGCTCGGTTAATGGTGGCGTGCTTCTTGTCCTGCACGGTATCGAATACCAGCGAGGAAGCGCGCTGAATAACGGGGTTTACGGAGCCGTGGGTGAATTTCTTGCTGCGTCCTGCGGCGACTAACGCTGTTGCCGTTTTTTTGCTTGTCATAACCACTATTACCTTTTCTATTCAATCCTGCCGGATGACCCAATACGCCAGATATTCCCGATAGTGAGAGTGTGAGGAAACAAGGGGGCGCTATTCAATGTATTAACTCTACGTTATCACGGCTTGGGCTGCGTGTGGGCGTAAGTAGGATAAGATGGGAGGTAGATGAAAACATTTCAGGAAGAAAGCAAGAAGCGCCATGTTATCCAATACAATCCAGAAAACATGGCGCAATTGGGACAGATTAACCCGTATGAACGCCAAAGAGTTTGGGCAGCCACAGCGAAATGGCCGGAATATACGTGACCAGCATCAGCACAAGGAAGAGCCCACAGTAGAAGGGCAGCATCGCTTTAACGACCTGTTCTATCTTCTGTTTACTCACCGCACTGGCGACGAAAAGTACCGATCCCACTGGCGGCGTAATCAGACCAATCCCGAGGTTCACCAGCATGATCATGCCGAAATGCACCGGATCGATGCCGAGCGAGAGAGCGACGGGCAGCAAAACGGGTGTCAGGATCAGGATCAGCGGCGCCATATCCATCAGCGTACCCAGCAGAAGCAGCATGATGTTAATACACATCAGGATGACGTATTTGTTATCCGAGATGGAGGTAAAAAACTCGGTGATGCGGGCGGGCAACTGCATGTAAGTCATGATGGCACCGAACGCGGCGGCGAAGCCGATCAGGATCATCACGATCGTGACGGTTTTGACCGTGCGGTACATCAGCTTGGGCAGTTCCGACCACTTGTAATCTTTATAGATAAACATGGTCACGAAGAAGGACCATAGGCAGGCGATGGCCGCAGACTCGGTCGCGGTAAAAATACCTGACAGAATCCCCCCCATGATGATGACGACCGTCATCAGCCCCCATAGGGTATCGACAAAGATTTTCAGCGCCTGACGGAACGGCACACGTTCGCCTTTTGGATAGCCGCGGCGATGGGCAAAACCGACGCACATCACCATCATGGTCAGACTGAGCAGCAGGCCGGGCAGGATCCCTGCGATAAACAGCGAGGCAATTGAAACCGTACCGCCGGTTGCCAGCGAATAGATCACGGAGTTGTGACTCGGCGGTGTCAAAATGGCCTGTACGGATCCGCTGGCGGTGACGGCGGCGGAGAAGTCGCGCGGATAACCTTTCTTCTCCATTTCCGGGATCATCACCGAGCCGATTGAGGCTGTGTCTGCGACGGAGGAGCCAGATATCGCGCCGAAAAAGGTAGAGGCGACGATATTAACCAACGATAAGCCGCCGCGAATAAAGCCGACAAAGATGTAAGCGAAGCTGACCAGCCGACGAGCAATCCCGCCTTCGGCCATAATTGCCCCAGCCAGAATAAAGAAAGGAATTGCCAGCAGCGAAAATTTGTTCACGCCGTTGGTAACCTGGATCATGACAGCCTCAAGCGGCAGATCGATCCAGAGCGCGCCAACAATGGCGCTTAACCCTACCGCGTAGGCGACGGGAACACCGACCGCTAACAACACGGCCAGTGAGGCAATCAGAATAAATGCATCCATGGTATTGGCTCCGAATTAAGAACTGCCAAGCATTACCACAGGGCGTTTATCCTGCGGGCCGAAAAACATTTTTTCGATGATGAAGAGCACGGTGATTAACGAACCGATAGGCAGCGGTAAATAACTTTCACCTGCAGTCAATAACGGAAACTCCGCAACGGGCTGTTCCCATAATTCCAGACAAAGTAACGTGCTGTAATAGAGAATAAACAGGCTGATTAAGAGCATCAGGAGGTTCGACAGATGAACACAAATCTTCTTACCGGATTCTGGCAATCTGTCGGTTAACATACTGACGGCAATATGTGAGTTGGAACGGTAACTGACGGCTGCGCCTACAAAAGTAAACGTCACCATACAGATAATTGAAATGGGTTCTGGCCAGGATAATGCGGCATTTAATACATAGCGTGCGAATATACCGACAGGAATTACGATCGTCATAATTAATAACGCCAGACCAGAAACCCACATGGCAATACGATAGAGTACATCCATGCTGGAAAGATAAGACTGTGCCATTGCGCCACCTATATTCACTTCGCGGAGTGAACCGCGAAGGGTAATTGTTAATACGAGGCTATTCATGATGGCGGATAAATAGCAGACTATTTATCCGCTGAGATGAGATATTGATTATTGGACGTCAGCGACGGCTTTAATCAGATCCTGATATTTGGCACCAAATTGATCGCGTACGGGCTGTGTGGCTTTGAAATAGTACTCGGTATCAATTTCATGGAATTGAACGCCACCGGCCTTCATTTTATCCAGAGATTGCTGAGTATATTCATTCCACAGCACGCGCTGTTCTTGTTGCGCTTCTTTCGCCAGCTTCAGGATAAGATCCTGATCCTCTTGAGAAAGTTTGTCCCATTTGGTTTTGGAGTACAGGAACAGCTCAGGAATAATGAAGTGGCGGCTCCAGGTATAGTTTTTCACGACAGGCAGGTAGTTGTGTGCGACAAACGTTGGTGGGTTATTCTCAGTGCCGTCAATGACGCCAGTTTGCATGCCACTGAAGACTTCACTAACGCCCATCGCGATCGAGTTGGCGCCCATGGCTTTTAGCGTTGCCAGCGCGACCGGGCTGCCCTGGACGCGAATTTTCATGCCCTTGAGGTCTTCCGGTTTCA
The DNA here is from genome assembly GCF_015689195.1 of Pectobacterium aroidearum. Taxonomy (GTDB): domain Bacteria; phylum Pseudomonadota; class Gammaproteobacteria; order Enterobacterales; family Enterobacteriaceae; genus Pectobacterium; species Pectobacterium aroidearum. Next base: position 4,522,289 of record NZ_CP065044.1, on the reverse strand, counting down.
CCACCGGCTGTTTGGTGATTAAGTTACGCGTTCCTGCGTCCATCCAGCCCAGAAAAACCAATTTTGATTTGCTGCTATGGGTAATCTTGTCACCAATTTCCTGGCCGATTTTTCCATCCAGTACTTTATGCATATGATCTTCATCACGGAAAATATAGGGCAGTGTGAAGACTTCTATTTCCGGTAAAATAGCGGCAACGGGCGTCATGGATACACGGATAATATCAATCGCGCCGAGCTGCGCCTGCTCAATCATTTGCTTCTCATCGCCCAATACGCCGCCGGGGAAGGTTTTAATTTCCAGCCTGCCACCTGTGGCGGCTTTTAATTTCTCTCCCATTTTCTGAACTGCGACGACATTAGGGTAACCTTCAGGGTGAACATCAGAGGCTTTAATTTGTTGTGCCTGAATCGCTTGGCTCATCAGGAGTGCAGTAGAACCCAGACAAACGCCGATCAATGTTTTCGACAGCTTCATTGAATTATCTCCAGAGGTGGGGTGACATTATCGATAATCAAATGGTGATATTAAAAATATAAACCCATGAAAAATAGAGTAATGAAGAGTGGGTTTAATGATGAGAAGACGGCTAACCATTAGATATTATTGTGGCGCTCGTCGGTATTCTCTACGAGTTAAGCTAACCTATTATACAACTTTGTAGAATGACTCGTGTCACAAAAGAAAAAGCTAATATGAAATGCTGTTTTATATGGATTTCATTCCTATTTGACTCTTAGGAATATGCGTAACATGGTGTTTTTATTTATCTTATTGTGTTCTTATGTATCTATTTGTTTCAGAAAACTTATCGTCAGCCATTGTGAAATGGTGTGATAACTTAATGTTGATCACAAAAAGCTGATAATAAAAATTCGATCATAATATCTGGGATATCACGCCGTGTTTTCGGGCTATCTCGCCTGGGATATTCCGTAATGCACACCTTCTTTCTTGTTTTTATGCTTTTTCTGCCGATATGCAGGCAATACCCCCAAAAACTCTGTCAGAACGCAAGAAAAGTGCGTTATCTGGTGTAAATAATAATGAGAACGACTATCAATTCGTTCAGGGTTTGGTATCATTTCAGGCTGCGTTATTGCGGCATCATACCTGTGGGTATGTGCGGGTATTGTACAGAACACATGATTGTACAGAACGAATGGTGGAGGCACAGCGTGAAGACGGCTGTCAGTAATACAACTCAACAGGTGTTATCAACCTGGCAAAAAAAACGTGGCGCGTTCAGCGCATTTTCCCGTAGCGTGCTGGTTATCCTGCTGTGTACGGCGGGACTAAGTGGAAATGCGTTTGCGGCTCCTGCAACGGCACCGTTATCGACAGAGAATGCTGCTACTGCCTCTCAGCCTGCTGTGGCGTCTCCTGCTGCCCCTGTGACTGCTGATGCACAGGCACCTGCGTCCGCACTCGCGCTGCCTGCCAGTGCGGCACCGGGCACCAATAACCTGATGAAAACCGATTTATCCGTCTGGGGTATGTACCAGCACGCTGATGCCGTGGTGAAAACGGTGATGATCGGCTTACTGCTGGCCTCCGTGATTACCTGGGCGATCTTCTTCAGTAAAAGCGTTGAGATGTCTGGTGCGAAACGCCGCCTGCGCCGTGAATATCTGGCACTGGAACAGGCGAAAACGCTGGATGATGCACTGGAAACGGCGGACGCGTTCAAAACTGGCAGCGTTGCACAGCAACTGCTGGTGGATGCGCAGAACGAACTGGAACTTTCCGCACGTTCTGATGACAACAACGGGATTAAAGAACGTACCGCATTTCGTCTGGAACGTCGCGTGGCGGCTACTGGTCGTCATATGGGGCGTGGTAACGGCTATCTGGCAACGGTCGGTGCGGTTGCGCCATTCGTGGGGCTGTTCGGTACGGTATGGGGCATCATGAACAGCTTCATCGGTATTGCACAGACGCAAACCACCAATCTGGCGGTGGTCGCGCCGGGGATCGCAGAAGCCCTGCTGGCGACGGCGATTGGTCTGGTTGCCGCAATTCCTGCGGTGGTTATCTATAACGTCTTTGCACGTTCGATCGCCAGCTACAAAGCGATGGTCGGCGATGTCGCTGCACAAGTGCTGCTGCTGCAAAGCCGCGATCTCGACGTGGCTGCCAGCAACGACAACCGGGCGTCTTCAGCAGCGCATAAACTGCGGGTGGGTTAAGTCATGGCGATGCATTTGAAGGAGGACGTGAGTGATGACGGTGAAATGCATGACATTAACGTCACGCCGTTCATTGACGTCATGCTGGTTCTGCTGATTATCTTCATGGTGGCGGCACCGCTGGCAACCGTGGACATTCGTGTCGATTTGCCTGCGTCATCGGCAGCGCCGCAGCCGCGACCGGAAAAACCGCTTTATCTGACGGTAAAAGCGGATAAGCAAATGTTTCTGGGAGAAGAGGTCGTTAGCGAGCAGTCGCTGGCTCAGGTGCTGGATGCGAAAACCAGTGCTAACAAAGAAACGACGATCTTCTTTCAGGCAGATAAAAGCGTCGATTATGAAACCATCATGAGCGTGATGGATTCACTGCGTAAAGCGGGCTACCTCAAGGTTGGCTTGGTTGGTGCGGAAACCGCTGCCGCTAAATAACGGTTGAAGGTTGTGTGTTAAGAAGGAATGCGGGATGAATGTCCAAACCGCGTTCCTTTTTTTACGTCTGTAGCTTCTGGATGACGGCAAGGAGCTTTGGGCGTTAAGCCTATGCCCGCGAGTCAGGGTGACGCCAGTGAATCCGTGTCGGGATGTAGCGCCGATCTTCTTCAAGCGGCTGCTGTGCAATCAGGCTGGTTACCATCTCAAAGCTGTTGCGTGCCAGATTTTCACAATCCTGCGCCACGGTATCGATTTTCAACGGTAAACAATCAAACAGATAGTGATCGTCAAAGCAGCATAGTCGGATGCCGCTTTCCATCAGGTTATGTTGGTTCATATAACGCAGCACGCCTTCCATTAGGCCACAGGCGGCGACAAACAGCGCTTTTGGCGGACGACCCAGCGTTGCACACAGTTGGGCAAACATTTCATAACCCGCGCTGGGGTGATAGCTGCCATGAATAATCCATTCCGGCTTGCAGTCGATGCCTGCGCGTGCCAGCCCGAGCTGGAAGCCTTCCAGACGGTGGCGAGTCGGAGAGATTCTCGGCTGGCCGCCAAGGAAATAGAACTCGTCACGATGTTGGCGAGCGATACGTTCGACCATTTCTGCCGTGGATTCTACCGCTTCGGAAATCACCATCGGCAGCGTGGAATCACCAATCACCCGATCAAATTGTATGACAGGTAACTGCTGATTAATTTTCTGATATTCGATATCGCTCAATAGGCTGGAGGCGACAATCAGACCATCGACCTGACGCTGAACCAGACTGTTCACCGCCATCATCTCCTGACTGGCGTTTTCGTCGGTGCAGGCAATCAGCAACTGTAGCCCTGCTTCACGGCACAGCATCTCCAACTCGCGGGAAATCACGGCAAAGCCGTAGTTGGTCATTTCTGGCACCACCAGACCCAGCGTGTTGCTGCGTGAGGAACGCAGCGAACGGGCGTGAATGCTGGGCTGATAACGCTGCTCATGCGCGACGGCCAAAATGCGATCGCGGGTTTCATCAGAAACGCGAAACTCTTTGCTACGTCCGTTAAGTACCAGACTGGCAGTGGATTTTGATACACCGGCCAGCGCGGCGATGTCACTGATTGTTATGCGTTTAGTCGGTTTCACCGCGAGGTCTGCTATCAGAAAAAAGGAAAGTTATTCTATCACGCATGGCGCTAACAGCCAGTGCTGTAGCGTTAATCGCCCAGAGCCGCTGAACGTCATGGTCGCTTCACTTTCTGGGAAATAACGCGCAGACATCACGGCTTCACCGTCGTTGATGAAGATTTCAACGCTGGAGCGATCGCACAGTATCTGCAATTGGCTCAGCTCGCCGCGCCAGTAGCGGTGTTCGGGTTCGCCAGTGCGGCGGTTGCGACGGCTCAGCGTGACGCGTTCTCCATCCCAGCAGAGAACCAACTGAGAGGCGAGGCTGAGCTGGAATTCTCCCTGAACGGTGATAAGGATTTCCGCGCTGTTGGCATGGAGCGGAGAGGCGTAGTCTGCGGCACCATGCCAGGTGTACTGTTGCCTGCGTAGCTGCTGCAGTTCACGCGCGGGACGTTGATAAACACGATCGCCACGCAGCGTGAGCTCGCGTGGGCAGGTCATGGTATGGATCCAGCCGTATTCGATCGTCGGTTCAAAAAATTCATTCTCATCGGGAATCGACATCCAGCCGAACAGCAGGCGTCGCCCGTCTTCGCTCAGCGTGGTTTGTGGGGCATAAAACTCGAAGCCGAGATCCAGTTCGTGGAAGTCCTGATGCGGGTAAGCACCATTGTCGTAATTGAGTGAGCCGATAACATAGCCAGCCTGAAAGGTATTCAGGTAGCGCTCTTCTTCGGCGGGAACGCCTTGCGGACAACAAATCAGTACGTCTTTTCCATCTAACGGGAACAGGTCCGGGCATTCCCACATGTAGCCAAAATCCCCGAGTCCGCCTAGACGGGAACCGGCGATCTCGCCGATCTTTTCCCATGCCAGCAGATCGTCAGAACGGTAGAGCAGCACTTTCCCCTGTAGGTCGAGATCCTGTGCGCCGAGCACCATGTACCAGCGGTCGTCATGACGCCACACTTTGGGATCGCGAACGTGTCCGGTGTAGCCGTCAGGGAGCGTCAGAACCGCTCCCAGTTTGTCATATTCACCGTTAGGATTCTCACGGGCGAGGCACTGAAACGCGGTACGCGAGCCGTCGTCGTATTTCACGTTACCCGTATACATCAGCATGAGCGCTCCCTGATCCACTACGGCAGAACCGGAGTAGCAGCCGTGGCTTTCATAGCTTTCGCTCGGCACCAGTGCGACGGGCTCATGTGTCCAGTTCACCAGATCGGCAGAGCTCCAGTGCCCCCAGAATTTCGCTCCGTGGGCACAAGACAAAGGATTCCACTGATAAAACAGATGGTAACGCCCCTTGTGATGAATAAATCCGTTCGGATCGTTGAGCAGACCAACGCACGGGGACAGATGCCATTCTGGGCGATACGGGTCTTCCTGTTTCCGTGAGTGACCTGACATCAGGGCGTGCGCCATGCGCTTTAATAAGTGGACTTCCTTCATTATTCGCTATCCGTTTTATATTTCAGCAATAAGGACAGGGTAAAGGCGGCACCGAAGGCAATGAACATCCCAATCAGGTAGTTAAGCATCGATCCTCCTTGCACAATGGCCAGACCTGGAAAACCGGTCAGCCCGACGGCCGTCATATTGACGTGATTGAAGACGACCCACGCGCCACCGAGCGCACCGCCAGCCAGTGCAGCCAGGAACGGTTTAATGAAGCGCAGGTTGATACCAAATATCGCGGCTTCAGTGATGCCCAGCAGGCAAGACAGCCCTGCGGGAACGGCAATCGCTCGGGTTTTGGCATCACGCGTTTTGAAGTATACCGCCAGACACGCGCCGCCCTGTGCCACGTTCGCCATTGCCCAAATTGGCAGCAGGAAGTTGACGCCGATATTAGGGTTGCCCAGTAGTCCGGCTTCAATGGCATGGAAGCTGTGATGAACACCGGTGATGACGATGGCGGAATAGAGGCCGCCGAACAGCAATCCGGCCAGCCAGCCCGCGTGAGTAATCAATGTGCTGAGTAAGAAAGAAATACCATCGCCCAGCGCGCGCCCAGCCGGACCGATGATCAACATCGCCACGAAGCCGGAAATGATGACCGTCAGGAAAGGCGTAACGATGATATCCAATGCGTCAGGGACGATTTTACGCAGGCGCTTTTCCACGATGCTCATGAACCAGACGGCCAGCAGGACCGGAAACACGGTACCCTGATAGCCGATCATGGCGATGTCCATGCCGAAAAAATGCATGGTTTGGAAGCCGCCCGCGACGCCCCAGGCGTTGGTCAGCGCTGGATGAGTCAGAATGCCGCCCAGCGTCGCGCCCAGATAGGGGTTACCGCCGAATTCCCGCGCGGCAGTAAAACCGATCAGGATAGGCAAAATGATAAATGCAGCGGAGCTGAACATATCCAGCATTACGAAGATTGCGCTGCTGGCATCGACCCAACCGTAGGTCTTGATCATGCCGAGCAGCCCCATCAACAGACCGGAAGCGATAATCGCCGGCATGATAGGGACGAAGATGTTTGATAGCAGGCGCGCCAGACGTTGCAGTGGGTTCAGCTTTTTCGCTGCGATGGAGGCCGCTTCGGACTTGCTCGATTCGCTGATGCCTGCCGCTTTGATGAACTCGGCATATACCTTGTTAACCAGTCCCGTACCGAAAATAATCTGCATTTGTCCGGCGTTCTGGAAGCAGCCTTTCACGCCGTCAACGTTCTCGATGGCTTTCTTGTCTGCCAAATTGTCGTCATTCAGTACCAGACGCAGACGAGTCGCACAGTGAGCCGCGCTGGCGATATTCTCTTTTCCGCCAAGAAGGGGGATGAGCGCGGCGGCGGTTTTGTTGATATCCATGTTATTCCTCTTTTTCAATCGGATATGCAGTGTCTTTGGCGTCGATTAGCGTGTAATCGACGCCAAGGCCGGGCAAGGGTTAGAACCAGGTTTCCATCTGGATACCGAAGTTCCATTCGCCGCCTGCTTTAAAGCCGGTGGAGCCAAACGTATCTTCACTGGAGTAATTATCCAGTCGTTTATCCCAGTCCATGTAGCTGGCAAACACGCGCAGTTCAGGGCGGCTAAAGAAGTTGCCGATATCGCCAACCTTGAACGTCGGTGCGAAGGTCAATTTGTAGAAGCCGCCGCTCACCTGATTCAGGCTGCGATAGCCGCGCGGATCGAGGTCCATGTATTGATAGCTGCCTTCATAGGCCAGTGCAAAGTTTTCGGTGATTTCCTGAATCAGGCGCGCATTAAACGTTACCCACTCGTAGCTATCGCCGTTGACGTAACGGTCCTTGCTGGTTTGCGCCAGAATGGATGGAGCAAAGCTCCAGGTTTTGTTCAACGCGGTCGTACCGTAAGTCGCAAACCGCCAGGTGTTGGCGTCGTTGGTCAGGTTGCCGTCGGCACCGATGTTCTTCACTTCGCCGCCCAGTCCGTGACCGTAGAGGATCGCGGTTTTCGATGTCCCGTCGCGTAAGCCGTAGAAGCTGTCGCCGTGGTAAGCCACCATGGCGTGATAGCCTTTATCGCCCGCATTGGTATTGGTAACGAAGGTGTTATCGCGGCTTGTACCGGTATTTTGTTTTACATCGTTGTTCTTCGCGGTTAACCCGCTCAGCATGAACTGGAAGGGCCCGACGTAGTTATTCGCGGTAAAGACGTAGTTTTTGATGTCGTTATCCAGCGAGGTAATTTCGCCGAGGCTGCGGCCATACAGCGAGAAGTTACTCTTGGCGCTATCCGCCCATTTCACGTCATAGATCCCGCCGCCGGTGCCCGCGAGGAAGACCACGTCGCTGTCCAGCCAGTGGATATCGAAGTTATCGCGATCGAAGCGTTTACCCGCCCACAGCGTGGTGTCCTTAAAGGCGCCGGTGAAGGTCGGTAATGAACCCAGCTCGACGAAGGCTTCGCGGATATTCAGGTCGCTGGTGGTTGCCGTCCAGTCGTTATAGCTGCGCTGGCCATCCGCCATCATCACCTTGAAGCGAGTGGTCGCACCGTTATCCAGCTTCTGTTTGTGTTCCAGTTTGATCTCGACGTAGGTGTCGTCTTCATTGCCTAAACGACCAATATGTCCGCCAGTCTGACCCGCAGGGGACATGCCCGGCCCGATATCGGTTTTGGAACTGGTGGCGGAATCATTGATCGACAGGCCGGAACGCGCGTAGCCGTGGAATTCAAATCCATCGGCGAATGATTTTTGCTTAGCCAGCGCCGTCGTGCGCTGCTCCACCTGCTGGGTTTTCTGTTCGGTTTGCGTCGTGCGAGTGGCGAGCTGTTGGGTTTGCTTTTCCGCGGCGTCAGCTCTGGCCTCGGCGGCCTGAGCACGGGCTTCCGCCTGTTGCAGGCGTTGCTCCATGGCGTTCAGGCGAGCTTCAATACTATCGGTGTTGGCAGCAGAAACATAAAGCGGGGAGGAGAGTAATAATCCTATCGTCACAGCAAGGTGGCTTGGTTTCATTTTTTCGTTCTCGTCGTGAAGGAGATTTATTGTTTTTGGATTTCTCTTGTTTAGCTAAATTGCTAAACCGGTTTTTCATGAGGAAAATAAAAGCCAGCAGGAGGGTTAGCAAGAAATTTCACTCGCCCGATTCTGTAACTGTGATCCTGACTACAAAACCGGGCGGTAACCGTATTAAACGGAGGGATTAGGGCTGGGCTAAGGGAGCGCGTGCAATTGCTGAGCGTAGGGAAGTGCGGTCATTGCGCCTTTTGCCGTGGTGGCAAGCGCGCCACACCGCTGTGCCTGCGCGATAATCGGATCCCAGCTAAGCGGCTGTGACAGGTCGTCATACTGCGCCAGGCCATGCAGTAAACCGGCAACGAAAGCGTCTCCTGCCCCCGTAGTATCGACAGGGGTCACCGATGGTGCGGCAAAATGTCGTAGTTGGTGGCGATCGTGCAACCAGACGCCTTCGCTGCCTAGCGTCACTAGCAAGAGCTGTGTGGGGTAGCGCTGCATGAACTGCTGAATCCCTGCTTCAACGTCCGGTGTTGAACACAGAAAAGCCAGCTCTTCACGTGACAGCTTCACCACGTCGGCCAGCATCAGCGCCTGTGTCAGGCAGTCGCGCAGTTCCTGCTCGCTTTGCCAGAGATCGTCACGGATATTCGGGTCGAAGCTGACCCGCCCCTGCGCGGCTTTTACCTGCCGCATTGCCTCAAAGGCGGTACTGCGTGAGGGTTCCTGTGAGAGGGCGATAGAGCAGAGGTGCAGCCATTCTCCCCGGTTGAATATCGGTAGATCTTCCGGCTGTAAAAACAGGTCGGCACTCGGGCGTACCATAAATGTGAAGGCTCGTTCCCCTGTTTCATCAAGGCTCACGACCACGGTTGAGGTTCGGTGGAACCTGTCGTGCGCCATGTGATGGATATCGACGTTTTCCTGTTCCAGCACTGTTTTGAGAAAATGGCCAAAAACATCGTCACCGACGCGACCGATAAACGCGCTGTTTCCGCCCAGTCTGGCAATGCCAACGGCGACATTCGCCGGTGCTCCACCGGGGCATTTCAGATAGCGTTCCGCATCTTCCGGGATGAGATCGACAACCGCGTCGCCCATGACCCAAATTCTATTTGCCATAACGTTACTCTTATCAACGAGAATTAGACTGTTTGCTAAAATAGAAGAATCGGTTTAGCTAAGCAATACTCTTCGCTGTAGAGACGCACCCACATCAATAAAACGCACTTTTCCCCATCGCGTTGGTGAAAATTTATGCGATAGTCATCACGTTGCCACGGTCATCGGACTAAATAAAAGGAACTGTCATCCGATAGTTACTGAGCGTGGCTGAATTAATCTGGGATTCAAGCTGCAAAAAGGACGAATGGAGAAGGATATGCATTACCCCACCTCTTTCCGGGGCTACCCCGGTGCGTAATTACAACCTGCTTTGGGGAATATGGGCGTTATGGGCTTTGTTGGTCGCCGCCTGGCTTATTGATATTTATAGCGAATTCCCCCTTCGATATTACGGTCAGGGAGTGGCTGCCGTACTAGCCGCGAGTGTCGCGATCGCATTTTTCTATACTGTTAAAAGGAATAACACGATGTTTTCATTTGATAAAAACAAAAAAGACGCAAAAGAACCGCAAGAGCGCAGTGAAATAAACAGCTCCCCCGCGATCAGCCCATCGAACGAGTTGATTAATTCAGTGAACCCTGTGCGCGTGAAAAAAGACACCTTCATTTCTCAGGGCGCACGCATGACGGGATCTCTGGTGGTGGATGGCAATATCACCGTCGAAGGCCGGGTAGAAGGCGATGTGCAGTGCGATAACACGATTAAAGTGGAGCACACTGGTCAGGTAAATGGCGAAATGAAATCGCAGCAGATCATCATCAATGGTCGCGTTGAAGGACGCATCGCTGCCAGCGTCGTGGCTATTCTGGCGCAGGGAAAAGTATTCGGCGATATCTTCACCGATGAACTCTCCATCGAAAAAGGCGGCGTCTTCACCGGTCAGTCCCACCCGCTGACCCCACCTACGCAGAATCAGGAAAAACAGACCTACGTGGACAAGAAAAAAGAGAAAGCCGCTAAGGCGCCCGCAGAACAAGAAAACGTTGTCGCACTAGCGGGTAATGTGCCAACGGCGTGAGGTCGTCGGGAAAGGCTATTCTGACAGGTAAAATCTATGGATACGGAAGATGTCATCGGTCGGTACTATTTCCAGTATTGGGGAAAAGCCAAAAGATCGGCGGATGCACTGGAGGGGGATGATTATCATCTGCTGCCTTATCACGGTTTGGATGTGGCGGCCTGCGGTTATTTCTTATTAAAGGGAAACTATTTTCAGGCTAACCATGTGCTGCATGAACTGGCATCTGGCGGTGATGATGTCGCCGTATGGTTTGCGTATTTTCTAGCGTGGCACGATATCGGGAAATTTGCCCGTGGTTTTCAGGGCAAATATGTCAACCCAGATTCCCCGTTAGTCCAGTATTCGGGGCAATCTGGGCGTGAAAGGCACGACGATCTGGGCTTCTGGCTATGGACGATGCGTGATGACATCCCCCATTTATTCCCTTTAGGGACGAAAAAGCTCACTTCGGTGGTGAAAAATACGCTGGAGATCTGGCTGAACATTGTTACCGGGCACCACGGCAAACCGGCGGCGGAATGCAAAGGTAGTCTGGCCTTTCATCGTGATGATTATCTGGCGGTAGAACATTACCTGAACGATCTGGAAACGTGCTTTCCCGAAGCGTCTACGTTTCCTGCCTGCTTCTCTGATAAAGGCTGGCGAAACCGGCTGAAGCAGCAAAGCTGGGCGCTAGCTGGCTTGACCGTATTGGCGGATTGGTTGGGCTCGCGCCAGCAGGATTTTCGCTATTGCAGCACGCCGATGCCGCTTGAAACCTACTGGCGTGAATACGCGCTACCGACGGCAGAAAAGGTCGTCTCTCGTTTGCCGCGTACGCTTCCTCCCGACCCCTTTCATACTATCCAACAGCTTTTTCCGTTTATCCAACGGCCAACGCCGCTGCAACAGCAGGCGTTAGAGGCTGATATTTCCGCTGACGGGCCGCAGCTTTTCATTCTGGAAGACGTGACCGGTGCAGGGAAAACGGAAGCGGCGATGATCCTGGCGCATCGGCTGATGGCGCAGCAAAAAGCGAGCGGTATCTATGTCGGCCTGCCGACGATGGCAACGGCGAATGCCATGTACAAACGGCTGGCGAAAGCCTATCGCACATTATATTCACCAGAGCACAATCCCTCGCTGATGCTGGCGCATGGGGCGCGACATATGTCATCAGCCTTTATGCAATCGCTGTGGGAAGGTGATTGTCAGGGGCAGGCACAATATGACAAGGGAGAAAATGCTGCCAGCAAAGACTGCAACATCTGGTTCGCGGACTCGCGTAAGAAAGCACTGCTGGCGGATATCGGCGTGGGTACGCTCGATCAAGCACTGATGGCGGTGATGCCATTTCGCCACCAGTCGCTACGGGTATTGGGGCTACAGAACAAGCTGCTGATTCTGGATGAAGTACATGCGTATGACGCCTACATGAGCAAGCTGATCGAGCTGCTGATTGGCTTTCATGCGCAGCAGGGCGGCAGCGTCATTATCCTCACTGCAACGCTGCCGCTCAACTTGCGTGAAAAGCTGACGCGGGCGTTTTCGCAGGGGATTGCCTGTGAAGTTGCACAACCTGACCCCGATGCGGCTTACCCCTGGTTGACGCAATTAACGCGTGAAGGACTGCGAGAAGTGGCGCTGGAAACGCGGGCGGAAGTAAAACGTGAGGTCAAGATTAGCTGGTTGAATGAGCGGTTGCAGGGCATCGAATGCGTGAAAGCGGCCGTAGCGGCAGGGCAATCGATCTGTTGGATCAGGAATACGGTGGATGATGCTATCGCTGTTTATCGCCAACTTATTGAGTCGGGTATTGCAGAGGAAAATATGTTGCTGTTCCACAGCCGTTTTGCCTTTTGCGATCGGATGGCGATTGAAGAACGGGCGCTGGCGTGGTTTGGCAAAGACAGTATGCCGGATGAGCGTGCCGGTAAGGTACTGATTGCCACGCAGGTTGTCGAGCAGTCGCTGGATATCGATGTGGATAACATGATTAGCGATCTTGCGCCCATCGACCTGCTGATTCAACGCGCAGGGCGACTACAGCGACATATTCGATTTCTCGACGGGCGTCGTAAAACGGAGGCGGACGCTGCGCCGCTAACGGATGAGCGCCCAGCAGCGGTGCTGCATATCATGGCTCCGATCTGGCAGCCGGAAGCGGAGGCTGACTGGCTAGGCGATGAATTGCGTAACAGCGGTTACGTTTATCCCGATCATGCTGCGCTGTGGCGCACACAGGCGATATTACGCGAACACGGTGCGATCAAAATGCCGGAAGCGGCGCGACAGCTGATCAACAGCGTGTATGAAGAACAGAGCGCAGTGCCTACGGATCTGGAAGCGATAGCCAACAAGGTATTGGGTGAACGATACGGTCAGCGTTCAGTTGCGTGTCAGTCATCGTTAGCATTGGTTCACGGTTATTGTGCTCAATCCAGTGAAGCTGGCTGGAGCGATGCGGTGGATATCTCCACCCGTATGGGCGAGGAAACGCTGGATCTGTATCTGGCGTGGAAACCGGAAAACGATGGCGAGCTACCACAGCCTTACGCTGCATCTGACTCTTTCGCCTGGGAACAGAGCCGCGTGCAGGTTCGGTTAAGCTGGTGGCAGAAACGTAAAACCGGATTACCGCTACTGGAAGGGGATGCGCTGGAGCGGTTTCGGCAGCAATTACACCGCCCACAAGCAGAGGTACTGCTGCTGAATCGGGGTGAAACCCATGCGTTTTATAGCGAACGGGTTGGGTTGATGCTATTGGATTCGTGAGAGGAAAGCTGCATTGTGAGGCGTTGTCGCAGTATTCGCCGATAGGTATGAAATGCGCTTTTTTGATGGACTAAAAACTTCCTAGAGTAAACTGTAGACATAAAAAATGGTGTGAAAGCACCAACCAAAGTGACACGCTATGAGATCGCAGATGTGTGGGCGATAAGAGAACTGCTTAATGTTTCTCAACGTGAAATGGCACAAGCTTTGGGAGCCAGCGCTGATATCATCAAAAGTTGGAGTTTGATACCATAATATGACACTATAAAAATAGTGTCATAAAGTGATACCATATCGATATGAACAAACGACACCAAAAAACGCTGTCAGATCTGTTTTCTCGTCCAGTTAATGGTTCAATAAAATGGAGTGACATAGAATCTCTCTTTGTTGCTCTGGGGGCTGAGATTCATGAAAGGGAAGGTTCTAGGATCGCGGTATTGTTGCAAGGTGAGAAAAAAATTTTCCATCGGCCACATCCTAGACCGACCACTGATAAAGGGGCGGTTAACTCCATTCGGATATGGTTAGAAAGTTTAGGAGTAAGACCATGATTAATAAACTTCTTATCGATGGCCATCCTGCCGTTATTGCTTTTGACTCGGAAATTGAAATGTTCCGGGGAGAATTTATTGGCTTGAATGGCGGCGCTGATTTTTACGCCTATAGCGTTGATGAACTGAAAAAAGAAGGGGCAACCTCTCTCGCTATTTTCCTTGATGAATGTCGCCGTGATGGTATTGAACCCTATAAATCCTACAGTGGAAAAGTCACAACGCGCTTGACGCCAGAGCGTCATGCTGCGCTGGCGGTAGCGGCGCAGGCGACCGGAGTTTCCATTAACGAATTGTTAAACGAAGGCGTCGATTTGGTTCTTGAACGACATTCTTAATACTCTTAGGCCACTAAATTGGCGGCCTGACTCGCTATTTTTCTTCTCGCGGTTTGTCCCCGCTGGCGCGGGGAAGTATGAAGCACTTTCGAAATACTCGGTTTATCCCCGTTGGTACGGGGAACGCTAACTCGTTAAATTTAGCATATCGCTAAGTTTTTACCGCCAATTTCACATTCGAAATACTCTTGTGAAAATTTATATCTCTTCTACATTGTTACTTGTTACGTGAATCCGCTTAAAGGAAAGTCCAGAAAGTGGTGTTCAAGTACAAGGCACTGAACACCCATTTAATGGACTAGGTGGCACCTTTATCCTACAAATCAAATAACGCCAGAAGGAATATATAGATTGTTAATTATTCCAGTTATCCCTATTACGGTAAACATCACCGTTCACCAAGCCAAAGCGGAGGCACCGCCGCCGCATCCTGCCTGTAACGCTAAGCCACAAACGTGAGCCATCTCTCTGGCGTCGCGGATTGAATGCGTTAAAAAAGAGGTCGCAGAAGCAGCCTTAATCAGGCTTGCCGCAGGGATGCGGCACACACAGGAGGTACGATGTATTTTTCATTGATTGAAGAACCTTGGTTGCCCGCCGTCTTTGCGGATGGTCGGATGGGTAACATTTCCCCGCAGCAGCTCCCCGACGACAATATTATCGATCTCGCCTGGCCGCGTGCCGATTTGCAGGGGGCGGGCTATCAGCTTCTTATCGGCCTGTTGCAAACCGCCTATGCGCCTGCCGATGACGATGACTGGAGCGAGATCTGGGAAGAAGGACTTGACTCCGACTTTTCGCAAGCGTTAGCCACGCTGGCACCAGCGATGCAGTTTGGCGCACAGAAGCCCGCATTTATGCAGGATTTTGCCACACTCGACAGCGACCCGACGCCAATTTCCGGCCTGTTGATCGATGCCCCCGGCGGCAATACGCTCAAGCTAAATAAAGATCACTTCATCAAGCGCGGTACGCTCAACGCGGTGTGTCCACATTGTGCGGCAATGGCGCTGTTCACGCTACAAACCAATGCGCCATCTGGTGGGCAGGGGCATCGCACCGGAATGCGTGGCGGTGGGCCGATTACCACGCTGCTTATGCCGGAAGCAACCGAGCTGCCGCTTTGGAAAAAGCTCTGGATGAATGTGGTGACGCAGGAGGTGATACCCAAGGGCAAGCCTGATGCCACGGTGTTCCCGTGGTTAGCCGCCACGCCCACCAGCGATGGTGCTCACCCGCCCGTGACGCCAGAAAATGCGCATCGGCTGCAAGCCTATTGGGGCATGCCGCGCCGTATTGAGCTGGATTTCACTGCGCTACAGGCGGGGGAGTGCGATCTGTGCGGCACGAAATCGACCGCATTGCTCACGCAGTATCGTACCAAAAACTACGGCATTCAGTACGACAGCTGGCGGCACCCGCTTACCCCTTATCGTCGAGCGCTGAAAGGCGGCGATGCCCCTTTTCTTTCGGTGAAAGGGCAGCCGGGCGGACTAGCGTACCGTGACTGGTTAGGGCTGATGATTGCGGTGGAAGATAAGCTCAATAACACCTTTCCCGCCACGGTTGTGCACCACAATATCCGGCGGGATGAACTGCGTAGAGACTCTGGGCTGTGGTGTTTTGGCTACGATATGGACAACATGAAGGCGCGTTGTTGGTATGAGCACCACGTCCCGCAATTGTTTGCCTCTGCCCGTTTTCGTGATGATTCCCTTGCGTTGCGTGAATATAAAGAGCATTTGCAACTGGCGGTGGAACTGGCACGAGATAGTGCCACGCTGCTGCGTCAGATGATTAAGGAAGCCTGGTTTTCGCGCCCTAAGGATGCAAAAGGGGATTTCAGCGCCATTGATGTTGCATTCTGGCAGGAAACACAGCCTGATTTTATACGGCTGTATCAGTCGTTAGCTCAGGGTGATGTTCCCGCTGTGGCGCTGAAAACGTGGCAAAAGGCGCTCTATCGTTATCTGTTGGATAACTACGATGCACGTGTGTTTAGCAACCCAGACGAACATCGCGATCTGGCTAAGGCGGCGGGAACGCGGAAAAAGCTGAGTGCGTTTTTCTATAAGCAAAAAGCGGCAGAATCCATTAAACAGATGCAGGAGGCAGTGGATGGCAAACACGGCTGATTTTTTGGTCATCAACAAGGATGACGCAAAAAAGATTAGTGACTGGTTCGATGATCTACAAAATCGCCACAGTGCTGCGGGCAATGGTCGTGCACGTCGGGCAGCGTTGCGCCGTGCTACTCCCCCTTACGGCGTGTTGACCTGTCCGGGGTATCACGCTTTGGCGGGGAAATTGGCCGCAAAGTTGGAAAAGGAACACCGCATTGTGGCGCTGGCGATTTTTGTTTCCGTTGCGGCACATGCGGAGAAAAACATGTTGAAGACCAGCTTCGCCGCGCAGCTAGGTGAAAAGCAGGGCGGCGATCGTCCTTTTCTTTCTCCTTTGCGTTTTGAACGGCTACAGCGGGCGCAAACACCGGAAGAACTGTATCGCCAGCTTTTCCGTGCGGTGCAAATACGCGGCGACGCAGGTGTAAACCTCCCTTCGCTGGCGGACGGCCTTTTCCTCTGGGCGGACGAGTGGCAGGCGCGGCAGGAAAACCGCGCACCGACGATTCATCCTTTGCGGCGCAATGCGGTGCGCTGGGCGTGCGAGTATGCTCAGGCGTCGCAAAACCTCACCGCCGATGAACCAGACACGACAGAAACGTCAACGACAGCCTCAGACAAGGAATAACTGATGACCACTTTTATCCAGCTTCATTTTTTAACCGCTTACCCGTCTTCTAACTTGAACCGTGATGATGCGGGTCGTCCGAAAACGGCAATCGTTGGCGGCGTCGAGCGTTTGCGGGTGTCCTCGCAAAGCCTGAAACGTGCATGGCGTACCTCTGAGGTTTTTGAGTCCGCGATGGACGGCCATATCGGTACCCGCAGTCGCCGCGTAGGGCGCGATATCTACACGGCGCTGATTGCCGGCGGTATGAGTGAAAAGCTGGCCGATGAAGCGGCGAAGAGCATTGCGGAGCAGTTCGGTAAACCGAAAAAAGAAGAAAAAGGCAGTAAAGATCCGCTGGAAAAATACGATATCGAACAGCTTGCTCACTTCAGCGTGCGGGAAAGGGCGTTGATCGATCAACTGGTTGCTCGTCTGATCGCAGAATCACGTAAGCCGAATAGCGAAGAACTAAAGCTACTGCGTAAGGATGCCACGAGTGTCGATATCGCGCTGTTTGGTCGGATGCTGGCCGCCGAGCCGGAATTCAATGTTGAAGCGGCCTGTCAGGTGGCACACGCGCTGGGCGTGAGTGCCGTCACCATCGAAGATGATTTCTTCACGGCGGTGGATGATCTGAATACGTCAGCCGACAGCGGATCGGCACACATGGGCGAGCAGAGCTTTGCCTCGGCACTGTTCTATCACTATGTTTGCATTAACCGCGATCTGCTGCTGGAAAATCTGAATCATGATGAAGCGCTGGTGGCACGTACCCTGCGTGCGTTGACGGAAACGGCGCTGACCGTATCGCCGGGCGGCAAGCAGAACAGCTTTGCTAGCCGAGCGCTGGCAACTTATGCGCTGGCAGAAAAGGGAAGCGAGCAGCCGCGCACCTTGTCGGTCGCGTTTTTCAAGCCCATCCGCAATGACGATCAGGTCAATGATGCTATCGATCTGTTGCGTAAACAAAAAACCAAATTTGACCGGGTGTACGCCTCTGCGGGTAGCGTTCCTTTCTATGAACTGAACGTGGAAGCGGAAAGCGAAGGCGGTTCGCTGCAAGGGTTACTGGATTTCATCAGCCAGTAGGGGCGTGATATGGATAACTATCTGGTATTCCAGATCTATGCCCCACTGGTGTCGTGGGGGGAAGTGGCGGTTGGTGAGGTGCGCCATACCTCGACGGTGCCTAGCCGTTCGGCGTTGCTGGGGCTGCTGGCAGCGGCGCTGGGGATCCGGCGTGACGATCGAGCCGCGCTGACAGTTTTTAATCAGCATTACCATGTGGCGGTGAGGCCGCTTTCCGATCGTGAAACCTGGCTGAATGACTACCATACGGTGCAGATGCCGAAAGAAAACCGCAAAGTGCCGCGTTATACAAGGCGTGATGAACTGCGGCCGGAGGCGGGACAATCGCTCGAAACCATGCTGACCTCACGCGAATACCGCTGTGATGCCTATTATCACATCGCCATTAGTGCCACGCTGGATGCACCTTACTCGTTAAGTGCGCTGCGAGAGGCGTTGCTATCACCGGTGTTTACGCTCTATTTCGGGCGTAAAAGTTGTCCGCCTGCGGTGCCGTTAGCACCACACCTGTTTACTGGCTCGCTTGCTGAGGTGTGGCAGTTAGCCAAGCAGACACCCGCACTGAATGACCCCGCATTAGAGATAATCGGTCATGCCGAAGGTGTGTGCTACTGGGAACAGGAAAGCGACACGGGGCTAACGCCGCAGTATCAGGTTTCACGCAACGATCAGCCTGCCGATCGGCGGCGCTGGCAGTTTACCTCCCGCGTGCAATATGTCGGCAGTGAAAAGGGAGAGGAATGATGTATTTTTCCAGAATAACGCTGCAACTCAATGCGTTGCCGCGCGTCATGGCGGAGAAACGGCTGCATGCAGGGGGCTATGCCAGCCACCAGTGGCTTTGGCAGCTCTTCCCCGATCAGTCGCAGCGGTCATTCTTATTCCGCGAAGACGCGCATGAAACCAAAAGCTTATTTTATCTGCTCTCCGAACAGGCTCCGCAGGCGGGTCACAACCTGTTTCAGGTGGAAACCAAACTGTATCAGCCGCAGTGGCATAACGGCATGGCGTTGGCGTTTTCGTTGCGCGCTAATCCGGTGGTCACGCGGGACGGCAAACGTAGCGATGTGCTGATGGATGCGCGTCATCAGGCGAAAGCCGTCGGACTATCTGGTGTAGAACTGTGGCAACATCAGCAACAGCGTGCTCATGAATGGCTGGTGCGCCAAGGGGAAAACGCGGGCTTCACGGTGTCGTCGTGCCGGGTTGATGGGTATCAACGCCACCGCCTGAACAAGCCCGGCCAGTCGACAGCGATTATGTTCAGCACTGTGGATTATGACGGGGTACTCCATATTACGGATGCTGAACGCTTTGCAATGGCTGCCCGACAAGGATTAGGGAAAAGCAAAGCATTGGGGTGTGGCCTGCTGTTATTGAAACGGGCATAGCCTGCCTCGTTACAGGGAGAGTTGATCATGTATGTTCCGCTTAACCCGATCCCACTCAAGGATCGGGTTTCACTCATCTTTCTGCAATACGGGCAGATTGATGTTATCGACGGTGCGTTTGTACTGGTGGATAAAACCGGTGTGCGCACACATATTCCCGTTGGCTCGGTGGCCTGCATTATGTTGGAGCCGGGTACACGAGTTTCTCATGCGGCCGTGAAACTGGCGGCAACGGTTGGGACGCTGCTGGTATGGGTCGGCGAAGCGGGCGTACGGTTGTATGCGTCTGGTCAGCCCGGCGGCGCGCGGTCGGACAAATTGCTCTATCAGGCTAAGCTGGCGCTGGATGAGGATCTGCGTCTTAAAGTGGTGCGCAAAATGTTTGAGCTCCGATTTGGTGAACCTGCACCGAGCCGCCGTTCGGTCGATCAGCTCCGAGGGATTGAGGGTGCCCGCGTGCGTCAAACCTATACGCTGTTGGCACAGCAGTACGGTGTGAAATGGAATGGCCGCCGCTACGACCCGAAAGACTGGGAACGGGGCGATAAGGTTAACCAGTGCATTAGCGCGGCGACGTCCTGCCTGTACGGTATTACGGAAGCGGCGGTATTGGCGGCGGGTTACGCCCCTGCGATCGGGTTTGTCCACAGCGGCAAACCGCTCTCTTTTGTTTACGACATTGCCGACATCATCAAATTCGAGGGTGTGGTGGCGAAAGCGTTTGAAATTGCAGCTCGTAACCCTGCCGAACCGGATCGTGAAGTACGGCTTGCCTGTCGTGATATTTTCCGCAGCCAGAAAACGCTGAGCAAACTAATTCCCCTGATTGAAGAGGTGTTGTCTGCGGGTGGCATTACGCCGCCGCTACCGCCGGATGATGCACAGCCGCCTGCGATCCCTGAACCGAAGCCGTTTGGCGACAGCGGCCACCGGGGGCAGGGTTAAATGAGCATGCTGGTGGTTGTGACGGAGAATGTCCCACTACGTTTGCGTGGCAGATTGGCGGTGTGGTTACTGGAAGTCCGTGCGGGAGTGTATGTCGGTGATACTTCACAGCGGGTGAGAGAGATGGTCTGGCAGCAGATTATTGAACTGGCGGAGCAGGGCAACGTTGTGATGGCGTGGGCGACCAATACGGAGTCTGGTTTTGAGTTCCAAACGTGGGGAGAAAACCGCCGAATGCCGGTAGATCTGGACGGTCTGCGGTTAGTCTCTTTTTCACCTATTGAAAATCAATAAGTTAGCGATCTTTAACAACATGGAAAAATCGGTAGAATTTTTTATGCCGAAAAAAGTGTTATAAAACAACTCTCTAATTTTAGAGTGTTCCCCGCGCCAGCGGGGATAAACCGTATGGGTAAATGGGTAAACGGTGTCAAGTCATGTGTTCCCCGCGCCAGCGGGGATAAACCGCGCAATAGCGTATGAGGCGCAGTGGCGGAGAGGTGTTCCCCGCGCCAGCGGGGATAAACCGGATAGTTCGGCGTCACTCAGGAATAGTGCGGCGTGTTCCCCGCGCCAGCGGGGATAAACCGGCATCCCAAACGTTTCTCGACAGAAATGCAGCGTGTTCCCCGCGCCAGCGGGGATAAACCGCTTCCAGCCGGCTGTCATATTGATAGCTTCTCGTGTTCCCCGCGCCAGCGGGGATAAACCGCGCAGCCGCCGCCTCATCCCATGATTTTTGTGGTGTTCCCCGCGCCAGCGGGGATAAACCGGTCGTTGAATATCTTATCCTCAGAGCGGGATTGTGTTCCCCGCGCCAGCGGGGATAAACCGGTCATCACTTTTGTCTTCTTTGCGGCGCGCCTGTGTTCCCCGCGCCAGCGGGGATAAACCGTCATTCACATCCTGTTTATCGAATGCACCCCAGTGTTCCCCGCGCCAGCGGGGATAAACCGAAATCAATGACACTGCTCTCTGATGTATTGCTGTGTTCCCCGCGCCAGCGGGGATAAACCGACTCTTTCAGGCGGTAATTGATACACGATATCGTGTTCCCCGCGCCAGCGGGGATAAACCGTAGGCCTTCGGTGCAGGTATCACGCCGCTGGAGTGTTCCCCGCGCCAGCGGGGATAAACCGGGAGATAGCTTATTTCTGACGTGTGACCCTTTGTGTTCCCCGCGCCAGCGGGGATAAACCGCGTTTGAGTGATGCGGGCGGTAGTTGTCTGACGTGTTCCCCGCGCCAGCGGGGATAAACCGGCGGTCAATATCGCCCGGGCTGGATCAGAGCAGTGTTCCCCGCGCCAGCGGGGATAAACCGACAATATGGATGGAGCATGATGATTTTTACAAGTGTTCCCC
Source organism: Pectobacterium aroidearum (assembly GCF_015689195.1). Lineage (GTDB taxonomy): Bacteria > Pseudomonadota > Gammaproteobacteria > Enterobacterales > Enterobacteriaceae > Pectobacterium > Pectobacterium aroidearum. The sequence goes on along the minus strand of NZ_CP065044.1, from coordinate 4,500,802 downwards.
GCGCCAGCGGGGATAAACCGCCCTGACAGCGTAGTGCGCCACACCTTCGGCCGTGTTCCCCGCGCCAGCGGGGATAAACCGAACTGCGGTGACTGCGTTCATATCAGGCGCTGGTGTTCCCCGCGCCAGCGGGGATAAACCGTCAGCCGCATCAGCGAACACTATCGCACTGGAGTGTTCCCCGCGCCAGCGGGGATAAACCGGGGAGAAAACTCGGAAATATAAAGCCGAGGCCGTGTTCCCCGCGCCAGCGGGGATAAACCGCCATTATCACCGGCAACCAGAGCGCCTTCCCCAGTGTTCCCCGCGCCAGCGGGGATAAACCGGGCGATGCGGCCGAGCTGGCAGAAAATGAGATGTATTCCCCGCGTCAGCGGGGATGAACCGTAGGGCATAACAGAGGCACTAAAGACGCTGCTGTGTTCCCCGCGCTAGCGGGGATAAACCCTAGTCCGTGGAAGCGGCTAAAGGATTAGCTGTTCTGGTTCGCAGTGGTACAGCTTAGCCAGTTTTTCTCGGGTGCGTTTCTGCGGCCTTGAATCTGGGGATTCAAGCTGAGAGACGGCTGCTTGGGTCATGCCAAGCGCGGTTGCAACTTCTTGCTGAGAAAAGCCTCTGAAAATTCTCCAGGCTGCCTGTAAGCTGACGTCTTGATCAATGTGGATGCTAACCACTTCGTGAGGAATAGAGACGTCATCCTCTGCGCCATGATCGTAGGGAATGCTCTCATAGAGGGCGGGATCGTCAGCATTTTCAATAAGTTTCTGATATAACTCATACGGAACAACAGCATATTCAGGTTTACCGCTTTTATCCCGAATGACTTGTATGCTCATAGTGTATTGCTCCAACATTTTCTTTCGATGGGTGAAAATCAGATGTGGTGTAAAGAAGGATGCGCTTTCCTTCTTAGTATGTCGTCGTTGTCCTACGCTTGACTTCAAGTATCTCGCACACCTGTGGTATTTCGTTGATTAGTTCAAAGATAATGCGGTAATCCCCAACCCGTAGCCGATATTGTTTACCAGACGATTCGAGTTTTTTCAGGTCCAGATTCACATCTGGAAATGTACTCAGCTCGCCCACTTTTTCTTTGATTCGTTTTCGATATCTGGTGTCAATGGTGCCGAGTTGTTTTAATGCCCGTTTTGACCAACTAATCTTAAGCATGCATCCCTCAAACGAAACCCTTCCCTGATATAAGTTAATTATAAGACAATTTAAGGGTTGTGTTCATTTTTCTTATTTTTTGTTGATGATTATGCTGTTCCTTCAGGGACAAATCGCGGGAATTTGACGTTGGATCAGAGCCATATACGTATTCCCCGCGCCAGCGGGGATAAACCGCGATTGATGATCGACTCGCAGAAATCGCCGCCGTGTTCCCCGCGCTAGCGGGGATAAACCGTAGGAGTTATCGCTATCATGAATATCAGTACGGTGTTCCCTGCGCCAGCGGGGATAAACCGGTAATCAAATTCCCCGGACCTGAGTCGGGGCAGTATTCCCCGCGTCAGCGGGGATGAACGGTTATACCCCTTGTTGCATGTTGGTCTACATGTTCCCCGCATGGGCCAAATCCCGCTGCTGGCTGGCGCGATGGGGGATTGCGTGTCAGTATTAAAGCACGCCGTTTTTGCATTCACCGTCACGGTGATGCGCGATGCCAATCATTTTTGTCTTCCATACGTTACCGTAAGGAGGTGATATGAAAGTTGAAGCCGCAGAGTCGTCCGTCTTTGCCAGCCAGCAGGTGATGGCGAAGCGTTCCACAGAGCATGCTGAGAAAGCGGCACTGTCCGAACAGCTTCAGTCTTATCAGGCGGGTAGCGGTGCTGTTCCTGTTGGTCAGACGACGCGGTATGATTTCACCCGCATTAGCCCCGCCGAGCTGTATGAAACGGTAGAAGGCCTTGTCAGCAGTGGGCGGTTGGGGCGTGAAGAGGGTTCCGCGCTACTGGGTTTTATCTCGTCGCCGCGCGAAAATGTCGGCAGTGTGCCGCCTTCCAATGTCTTTCAGCCGATTAATGTTTTCGACACCATTCAGCAGGGTGTCGCGGGTGCATCATCCCGTAGCGAAGTGCAAAATACCGAAAGCCTGCAACGTGCGGCCGAGGCGCTGAACCGCTTTCAGGGGCAGGTCTCCAGCATTAGCGTTTACGTCTAGCGTATTTTAGTGCGCCGTAGTCTGATGACGTCTCCCTATCCCCGCGTTTACGGGGATAGTTGTTTTATACCGCGCTCAGCGTGGGGTTCGAGCTTTGATTTCCGTCAGCAGCGTGATGAGCGCCTGCACGTTGTCGTCCTGCGTGCGCCAGGATGACACGCTGATGCGCAGTGCCGGACGTCCTTGCCACATCGTGCCGCCAAACCATGCTTTGCCCGACGCCTGCAACGCGTCTCGTATTGCTGTCGTCTGGCCGTCGGTTTCCCCACGCAGCAGAACCTGATTAAGCACCACCCGATTCAGTACTTCAAAACCCGCATGGCGCAGGCCGTCGGCGATGAAGGTTGCCTGTCGGCAGTGTCGTTCGACCATCTCTGCCACGCCGTCGCGCCCCAGCGTACGCAGTGCCGCCCATACCGGAATGCCGCGTGGACGGCGGGAAAATTCGAGTGTCAGGTTCTTCTGCGCATCTCGCGCCGCACTGGAATAGACGGCATCCGCGTTCATGGCTTCCGCCAGCGCATCCGCATCGCGGCAAATCGCCATCGCACAATCGTAAGGGGTGTTCAGCCATTTATGCGCGTCCGTTGTCCAGGTATTGGCCAGCTCGATGCCCTCGGTGAGCGCTGCGTGGGACGAGGCTCTGGCCCAGAGTCCGAAGGCGCCATCAACGTGAACCCAGGCACCTGCCGCTTTAGCGATTGGAATGATCTGCGCAAAGTCATCGAATTCACCTGTGTTGACCTCACCCGCCTGTAAACACAGAATGGTGCGATCGTCCAGCGGAGGAAGCTGTGCGACATCGATCTGCCCATATGCATTAACAGGCGCGATGCGTAAATGGCGCAGCCCAAAGCCGAGTACGCGCAGCGCTTTCTTCACCGTGATGTGCGTCAGTTCCGAAATCACGACCTTAATTTCAGGTGCACCGAGCAGCCCATCGTTGTCAAAATCCCAGCCCTGTTTTGCCAGCAGGGCACGACGCGCGGCGGCCAGACAGGAAAGCGTGCAGGCGGTAGCGCTGGTGCCGAAACCCACGGCGCTTTCTTTGGGCAAGTTCAGCGCATCGAGTACCCAGCGGCTGGCGAGGCGTTCCAGCGTGGCGGATACCGGCGAGTTATCAAAGGTGGAGGCGCACTGATCCCAGGCGATCATTAATCGCTCGGAAGCGGCGGCGACCGGCAATGAGGCACCGATAACAAAGCCAAAATAGTTTGGGCCATTGGAGGCGGTGGTAGCCGGTGAGCCGACCTCATCCAGCAGTGTCAGCGTGCTTTCTGGCGAGAAGCCCTGTTGCGGTAGCGCTTCATCAAAACGTGCCAGCGCGGCGAGGGCAGCGGCATCGGGGAAAACCCGACGCTGTGCATTCTCAGCCAGATAGCGTCGGCCGCGCTCGTCGGCATCAGCCAGTAATGTCAGTTCGCTCATGCTTTTTCCCTTATCAATAGGATGGTGTGTTTATCAAGAAGCATTGTTCCGCTATCACGATGGCGTGGAATCGGCCGGTGACGGCGCTGAGGCGTGCAGCGTCACTTTCCAGAAAAGCAGCGCCGTCAGGCTGACGGCTGCGCCAAGGAGGCACACGCCTGACCAGCCCGCAGCGTCATACGCCGCTGTCGTTGCCATCGCGCCAAGCCCGCTGCCGATGCTATAAAACAACATATAACAGCCAACCAGACGGCTGTGCGCATCGGGATGCGTCTTGAAAATCATGCTTTGGTTGGTGACGTGAATGGCCTGTCCGCCCAGATCGAGAACGATGATGCCGACCACCAGCGCGAGGAGAGAATAGGGGGCTAACCACAGCGGCAGCCACGATGTCAGCAGCAATAACAGGGCGATGCCGCTGACCCACTGTTCGCGGCCTTTATCGGCCAATGAGCCCGCTTTTACCGCCGCCAATGCGCCGAGAATCCCCACCAGACCAAACGCACCGATAACCGTATGAGAAAAGAAATACGGTTCGCGACTCAGCGGCAGAACCAGTGCGCTCCAGAAAATGCTCAGGGCAGCAAACATCAGTAAAGCGATGGTGCCGCGTATTTGCAACACCCGTTCTTGACGCAGCAGGGTCAGCATAGAGAGCAGCAACGCGGAATAGTGCGGGCGTTGCCGGGCAAGCAGCTGATGCGGCAGTGTGCGCCATAAAAGCCCGGCAAGCAGGAGCATCAGCAGCGCGGAGAAAAAGTACACGCTGCGCCAGCCTGCGACATCGGCGATAAAGCCGGACAGCACGCGCGCCAGCAACAGCCCAATCACCACGCCGCCCTGTGCCGCACCCACCACGCGCCCGCGCTCCTGCGGTGCGGCAGCCGTCGCGGCATAAGCAATCAGCCCCTGAGTCATTGCCGTGCCGAGCATGCCCACGGCCAGCATGCCGATCAATAGAGCCAGGGACGTGGTGGATAGCCCAACGGCGATCAGCGCCACGATGAGCGCACCCAACTGGGCGAGCATCAAATAGCGTCGATTGAGGATATCACCCAGCGGCACTAGCAGAATTAACGCCAGCGCACAGCCAAGCTGTGTTGCGCTCATCACGCCGCCAACGGCAGCGATGCTGATGTGAAAATCTACCGATAATGCACCCAACAGCGGCTGTGCGTAATACACATTGGCGACGCTGAGGGCGCTGGCACAGGCAAACAGCAAAACTAACGCGCGCGGCAATGTCGTCTGCGTGCTGTAAAGATCGCATTCAGTGACGGATGACGTGGTATGAATAGGGCTGGTTTTCATAATATTAGCTTTCACTACTCATTGTTGGTTTCAAAATAAAACCAGTTGAAGCATAAACACTCTGGTTTTATTCTGCAACCAGAAACGCACGGTCAGCTTTTCAGCCTGTAGGTAAGGCAAGCTGAACAGGAAAAAGGGGAAGAAATCGTCATGGTGAAGCGCAAAAGTCTGAAAGAGGATGCGTGTCCCGTTGCCCGCGCGCTGGATGTGGTTGGCGATCGCTGGGCGTTGCTGATTATCCGCGATGCCTTCGACAATCGTCGCCGTTTTAGCGATTTTCAGCGCAGTTTGGGCGTTGCCAAAAATATTCTTACCGACCGTCTGCGCACGTTGGTTGACGAAGGTATTTTGTCCGTTCAGCCTGTTTCCGACAGTTCGGCCTATCAAGAATATGTACTGACGCCAAAAGGCGAGCAACTGTTCCCGCTTGTTGTGGCGTTACGCCAGTGGGGGGAGCAGCAACTGTTCGCGGAGGGGGAACCTCACTCACTGTTATTGGACAGACACACTGGTCAGCCTCTGCAAGCTATGCTGCCGCATTCTGCGCAAGGCCAGCCAGTGGTCGGGCAGGATACATTCGTTCAGAAAGTGGATTGAGGTGCCGTCATGCAGAAAGAACCGAAAGAAACAGGCAGCGATCTTGAGGCAATCTCCCGTTATCTGAAGAAGCTACACGTTCTGACGTTATGCGTGGGTGAAAATTCGGAATTATGGTGTGCGAGTTGCTTCTATACTTATGACGATCAATTAATAGCCTTCTATCTGATGACAGAGTTGCAGACGCGCCACGGTGAAATGATGGTCAGGCTGCCACAGGTAGCGGGTACGGTCAGCGGCCAGCCGAAGAGTGTGATGCTGATTAAGGGCGTGCAGTTTCGGGGACAGGCGGTGCTGTTAGAGGGGGATGAAGCCCAGCAGGCCAGAGCGCGGTATAACACGCGTTTTCCCATTGCCCGGGCATCGCAAGCGCCGATCTGGCGGCTCGATCTGACAGAAATCAAGATGACGGACAATGCGCTGGGCTTTGGTAAGAAACGCTACTGGCAGCGCGATGAGTAGGTTCAGTAGAGATAACATTTGTCATAAATAACATTTGTCATTAATAACATTTGTCATTAATAACAGCAGAAATCGAAAAAGATGAGATAGCGCAAGACGTAGAACAAGGGGGAAACCGATGAGCCGGGTATTGTTATTAGGTGCAACGGGGTTAGTGGGGCATGAGTTGTTACAGCTGTTGAAAGCCAATAATCGGGTCGAAACGATCTATGCACCGACCCGTAAGCCGCTGGCGTCTTCAGAGAAAGTGGTCAATCCGCACGATCCCGATCTGTCTGCCGCGCTGGCGCAATTGACCGATCCTGTCGACATCGCATTTTGTTGTCTGGGGTCGACGCTCAAGACGGCGGGCAGTAAGCAGGCGTTCCGCTACGTGGATTACACGCTGGTGGTGGAGGGATCAAAAGTGGCACTGGCGCTGGGCGCGATGCACCTTTTAGTGGTTAGCTCGCTGAGTGCGAATGCAACATCGCCTTTCTTCTACTCGCGGGTGAAGGGAGAAACGGAAAGATCGCTGCGGCAGCAGGGCTGGCAACATCTGACATTGGCGCAGCCGTCGATGCTGCTGGGGGAAAGAGAAGACAGCCGCCCGCTGGAAAGCCTGGCCGCGCCGCTGTTCCGCCTGTTCCCAGCAAAGTGGCGGGCGATTGAGGGAAAAACGGTCGCGCAGGCATTGCTGAATCAGGCGTTCTCGCCCGAACCAAAAGCGCGGGTCACCGTGCTGGAATCCGATCAATTACGTTCGTTGGGTAAGCTACCGGCGCTTCAGTAGACTCTTATCAATTACCGTAGGCGGTGGACAACCTGATTGCTGCTGCCGCGCCAAATCAGTGCGGGATCTTTCAGATCTTGCACAAATTTTCCATCGACCAAGACGTTGATGAGATCGACCACCCGCTGCTGCTCCGGCGTCAGTTCCGCCAGCACGTAGCCCGTCCAGACCCAGATATCTTTGCCCGGGCATTCCGCGCGTATGCGTTCGACCAGCCGCAGGATATCAGGCACATTCCGTGGGTGAAGCGGATCGCCGCCAGATAATGAAATTCCCTGTCGGGGAATCACTGTATCCTGAAGATCGGCGATGATCCTATCTTCCTGCTCCTGCGTAAACGGCTGACCGGAATTCAGTCGCCAGGTGCTTTTGTTGTAGCACCCGACACACTCATGCACGCAGCCAGCGACAAACAGCGTGCAGCGGGTGCCGGGGCCGTTGACGACATCAACGGGATAATACTGGTGGTAATTCATACGGTAGAGCCCATGTTATGAAGCGGGCGTGTGCTAACGGTGCCGCGAAAGGTGGGCCGCATTGCGGCGGCCCGAAAGGGATTATCCCAGTTGACCGTTGCCTAAATGCTTGATTCTACGCTTAACTTCTTCCTGCTTACCGGCGTTGAACGGACGAGCATCCGGGCTGCCGAGATAGCCGCACACGCGGCGCGTGACGGAAACGCGTGCCGAATCGTGGTTGCCGCATTTCGGGCAGGTGAAGCCTTTGCTGGTGCACTCGAATTCACCGGTGAAGCCACACTCATAGCACTCATCGATCGGCGTGTTGGTGCCGTAGTAAGGCACGCGGCTGTAGCTGTAATCCCATACGTCTTCCAGCGCTTTGAGGTTGTGTTGCAGGTTCGGGTATTCGCCGTAGCAAATGAATCCGCCGTTAGCCAGTGGCGGATAGGGCAGCTCGAAGTCGATTTTCTGGTAAGGGTTTACCTTCTTCTCTACATCGAGGTGGAAGCTATTGGTGTAATACCCTTTGTCCGTCACGCCCTGCACGACGCCAAATTCAGCGGTATCCAGACGGCAGAAGCGGTCACACAGGTTTTCACTCGGCGTGCTGTACAGGCTGAAGCCGTAGCCCGTTTCGTCTTTCCACTGCTCGGTAGCATCTTTCAGACAGGCGATGATGGCGATGGCTTTGGCACGCAGCGTTTCGTCATCAAACACGTGCGTTTGGTTACCGAAGAGGGCATTAATCGTTTCATGCAGGCCGATGTAGCCTAGCGAAATCGAGGCGCGTCCGTTCTTGAAGATGTCTGCAATGCTGTCGTCTGCTTTTAAGCGCACGCCGCAGGCGCCTTCCATATACAGGATGGGCGCAACGCGGGCTTTCACACTTTCCAGCCGCGCAATACGTGTCATCAGCGCTTTCTTCGCCAGCGCCAGACGCTGATCGAGCAGTGTCCAGAAGCGGTCTTCATTGCCTTCGGCTTCCAGCGCAATACGCGGCAGGTTCAGGCTGATCACGCCTAAGTTATTGCGACCGTCATGAATCTGCTGGCCGTTTTCCTCATAAACACCGAGGAAGCTGCGGCAGCCCATTGGCGTTTTGAACGAGCCGGTGACGTTGACGACCTGATCGTAGTTCAGGATATCCGGGTACATACGCTTGCTGGCGCACTCCAGCGCAAGCTGTTTGATATCGTAATTCGGATCGCCTGCTTTGTGGTTCAGGCCATCGCGAATGGCGAAGACCAGTTTCGGGAAGACCGCCGTTTTGTGGTTTTTACCCAGCCCGGCAATGCGATTGCGCAGGATAGATTCCTGAATCAGACGCGATTCCCAACTGACGCCGAGCCCGAAACCAAAGGTGACGAACGGGGTCTGGCCGTTAGCGGTGTGCAGCGTATTGACTTCGTATTCCAGAGACTGAAAAGCGTCGTAGCACTCTTTTTCCGTGCGGGTCAGGGCATAGTTATCTGCATCTGGAATCTGCCACTCTTCTGCTACGGCTTTATGTTTTGCATGGCTGGCGGTGACGAACGGCGCCAGAATTTCATCAATGCGGTTAATCGTGGTGCCGCCATAAATGTGGCTGGCTACCTGCGCGATAATCTGCGCGGTGACGGCGGTCGCGGTTGAGATCGACTTCGGTGGCTCAATTTCCGCGTTACCCATTTTGAAGCCGTTGGTCAGCATGCCGTTCAGGTCGATCAGCATGCAGTTAAACATCGGGAAAAAGGGCGAATAGTCGAGGTCGTGATAGTGAATCTCGCCGCGCTCGTGCGCCAGGACCACATCACGCGGCAGAATGTACTGCTTGGCGTAATGCTTGGCGACGATACCCGCCAGCAGATCGCGCTGGGTGGGAATGACTTTACTGTCTTTGTTGGCGTTCTCGTTCAGCAGCGCCATGTTGCTCTGCTCGACCAGACCGCGAATTTCCTGATTCAGCCGACCGTGGCGTTCACGTGCGATGTCTCTGTCGTGGCGGTATTCGATGTAGGTTCGCGCCAGTTTTTTGTAATTGCCGGACATCAGCAGGTTTTCGACGGCGTCCTGAATCTCGCGGATATCTACGCGCGATTTGTCCTGCATTTGTTGAGCGACCGCACAGGCCACAGTTGCGCAGTAATCTGCATCATTGACACCGGCTGCATGTGCCGCGCGTTCGACCGCCTCTTTGATACGCACTTCATCAAAAGGCACCTGGCAACCGTCCCGTTTAATCACAACTGGTTTCACGTTTTCTTCCTCTGGAAAGGTTATCCACAGGCAAAAGCCCTACCCGACAAGGGTTACAGAGGGCTGTGGATGACATTGTGGATAAACACTATATGTAGGTCGTGTTTATAGGATAGGCACTATATATTGAAATTGCGTAGGGGTGTTTGCGCTTTTATCGCAGCAAAATTGATGTAGAGCAAAGAAATTCCCACCTAGTAGATAAATCGAACTTGAACAACATTTGACCAGATTGAGCGCGGGGGGCGCGAAGGCTTACACGGCGTGCTCTGACGGTCTGTCGGGCGTTTTTTTATGGTAAGTGAGAGGGGCGATACAGAAATATCTGAAATACCCGATACCGTTTTCGGCATTCGTCGTCATGCGTGACGCTGACTATCGAATGCCGACGAGGAGGTGGATATTACGGTTGAATATCGGGGAACGGGGGAAGCTGGCGGAAAGTATTCAGTAGCCCTTCCGACCAGGCTTTACGGATCGTCGTGAAGTAGGCGTTGTTTTCCGTAATGCGTTGCTGTTCAGTGCTGGCAAAACTGCCGGTGCGGTAAATCATGACATCCAGTGGCAGACCGACCGACAGATTACTGCGCAAGGTGGAATCGATAGAAATCAGCGCACAGCACATGGCTTGTTCCAGAGGGGTATCCATCGTCAACACGCGATCGATGATCGGTTTTCCGTACTTACTCTCGCCGATCTGGAAATACGGGGTATCCGGCGTGGCCTCAATGAAGTTGCCTTCAGGGTAAATATGAAACAGCCGATGTGTTTCACCGCCAATCTGGCCGCCTAGCAGCAGGTTGCAGCCGAAATTGGTATTGCTGCCGTTCTGCTGAACACTGCTATCGCGGTGAATCACTTCTCGCACGGTTTCCCCGAGCAACATCGCGGCGTCATACATGGAGTTAACCTGCATGAGATTTGGCGTATGCTGCGCATCAATACGGGCGTTGAGCAGGCTGATAATGCTTTGCGTTGTCGCCAGGTTTCCCGCGCATTGGATTACTAACACGCGTTCATTCTCATGCTGGAAAACATAGAGTTTCTTGAACGTTGCAATGTGATCGACGCCCGCATTCGTGCGGGAATCGGAGGCAAAAACCAGGCCGTCAGACAGACACATGGCGACACAGTACGTCATAAGGTACCTTTTCGTTAAAAATTCTACTGTTGCTGCTGTACCTGCTGTTGCCGTTCAAACAAGCGGACTTCAGCTTCTGAAAACATCTCTTCGCATCCCCCTCCCAGCCGCGTACCGCGAACCGGGCAGGCATCCATATAATCCATTCCTACGGCCAGCCACAGATGCTGATGGAGCTGTCGGGTACTGTTGGTTATATCAAATCCTTGCCAGTATCCGTTTAACCACACTTCCGCCCAGGCGTGCATGGCGACATGGTGGGTATCCTGACTGTACACGTAGCCGCTCACATAACGTGCAGGAATACTCAGGCTACGGCAGCAGGCGAGAAACACATGGGTGTGATCCTGACAAACGCCTTTCTGCATGGCAAATGCCGCCGCCGCAGTATCCTGCACCTGCGTTGCGCCGGGAGTATATGGCATTTTCAGCCGTAATTCCGCCATCAGCGTATTCAGGCTTTCCTCCGCAGCATCTGGACGGTAATAGCGTTGTGCAAACGCTCGAATCTCGCCGTCAGCTTCGGTCAGCGGCGTCGGGCGTAAAAAAACTAACGGTGACAGCCCATCCTGTATTTCGGGATTTTCTGCTGCGCCGCTGTCGAGAATATCGACCACGCCTTCCGCATGAATCGTAATGTCCTGATGAGGGTGATCGAGTGTCAGCACATGCAGTACATTACCATACGCGTCGGTAGTTTGAACCGCTGAGGTGGGTAGCGTCAGCTTCCACTCCCGTATTCTCTGATGGGCGGAGTTTTGCGGCGTCAGGCGCAGATACTGGGTGCTGAACTTCACTTCTTCATCGTAGCGGTAGTGGGTGAGATGGTTGATGGTGAGTTTCATAGCGCCTCCAGATAGGTATGACGAATGCTGTCTGCCAGTTCGTTGATTTTAATCATGAAATTGTTGAGGTACGTGGATAAATCCTGCGCCAGAATGTCGTCCAGCGTGCTGAAACGTAGCTCGACGTGTAGCAGATGAGCGAGCCGATGTGGCACTTTGGCGCGTTGGCTGCCGATGGCTTCCAACTGAAGCACCAGATCGCCGATGCAGGCGTGCAGCGAACGCGGGACGTCCTCGCGTAAGACTAGAAGTTCGGTGACAGTTTCTGGGCTGATCGGCTGGCGATAGATGCTGTGGTACGCCTCGCGTGCGCTCACTGCACGCAGCAGGGTATCCAGACGATAATACTCGCGTACCGGGTCGGGGTCGTTATTGAGCTGTTGGTGTTTCACCTTCAGCAGCTGTGCGGTCGCATAGGCGCGCTCAATCAGCGTACCAACGCGAATGAAGCACTGGGCGTCATTACGCAGCAGGGTGCCGAACATCGCGCCGCGAAACAGGTGGGAGCGCTCCTTCACCCAGTCAAAGAACGCATCGATCCCGACATTATCTACCCCCTGATGCCGCAGATTACGAATATCGATGCGGGTCGCGTTGATACATTCCCAGACCTCGGAGGACAGGCTGCCGCGCACGGCGTGTGCGTTGTTCCAGGCCATTTCGATGCAGTTGTAGATGCTGCTGGGGTTCTGGCTGTCCAGCGCGAAAAAATTCAGCAGGTTATTCATCGAAAAGCGGGTGTAGCGCTGCTGAAAGAGTTCGTGTGTGGCGGTCAGATTCAGGGGTAGAGCCAGATCGCGCTGCTGCTGGCTGTGGCGCGGCATCATCGAAAGCTTGTAGGTCACATCCAGTACACGGGCGAGGCTTTCTGCCCGTTCCAGATAGCGTGCCATCCAATACAGTTCACTGGCAGTACGGCTTAGCATGATTCATCCTCCTCCATGACCCAGGTATCTTTGGTGCCGCCACCCTGTGAGGAGTTGACGACCAGAGAACCTTCCGTGAGGGCGACACGCGTCAGACCGCCGGGAACCAATCGGATTTCTTCACCGCTCAGGGCGAAAGGACGCAGATCGATATGTCGGGGAGCCAGACCGTCATCGATGAACGTTGGGCAGGTGGAGAGCGCTAAGGTTTCCTGACCGATATAGTTGTGCGGGTGCGCGAGCAACCGCTGGCGGAACGTTTCGATTTCCCCACGCGTGGCCCGTGGGCCGACCAGCATGCCGTAACCGCCTGCGCCGTGAACTTCCTTCACCACCATGCTATCCAGATGATCGAGCACATAACGCAGATCGCTGGGGTTGCGGCACTGCCAGGTCGGAATATTGTGGAGGATCGGTTCTTCAGACAGGTAGAAACGGATCATCTCAGGGACATAGGGATAGATGGATTTATCGTCGGCGACACCAGTGCCGATAGCATTCGCCAGTACGACGCCGCCAGCACGATACACGGACAACAGACCGGGTACGCCGAGCATCGAATCCGCGCGAAACGCCAGCGGGTCGAGGAAGGCATCGTCCACGCGGCGATAAATCACATCCACCTGGCAGGGGCCTTCCGTGGTGCGCATATACACGGCTCCCTCTTTCACGAATAAATCCGCGCTTTCCACCAGCTCGACGCCCATTTGCTGCGCCAGAAAACTGTGCTCGAAGTAGGCGCTGTTGAAGCGCCCCGGCGTCATCACGACCACGGTAGGATCGTCAACGAGCGTGCTTTCACGTAGGGTCTGAAGCAGATAGCTGGGATAACGTTCAACAGGCGCGATATGTTGGCTGGCAAACAAATCCGGGTAGAGCCGCATCATCATTTTGCGATTTTCCAGCATATAGGAGACGCCGGATGGGGTACGCAGGTTGTCTTCCAGCACGTAGTAATGACCGTCGCTGTTGCGCACCATATCAATCCCGGTGATGTGGGCGTAGATGTTGTTGTGTAGGTTCACTCCCTGCATACAGGGTTGGTACTGTTCATTGGCCAGCACCTGCTCGCTGGGGATAATCCCAGCCTTGAGTATGTGCTGATGATGATAAATATCGTAGAGAAAGGCGTTCAGTGCCTGTACCCGCTGACGGATGCCGCGATCGAGCAACTGCCATTCGTGGGCGGGAATAATGCGCGGTACGCTGTCGAAGGGAATTAAGCGCTCGGTGCCTCCTTCCTCGCCATAAACGTTAAACGTAATACCCACACGGTGAAACAGCAGTTCTGCCTGCTCTTTCTTCTGTTTAATGGCCTGTTGGTCGGTTTGCTGAAGCCATTGCCAATAGGAATTGTAATGTTGACGTTGTTGGCCTTGTGACGAAAGCATCTCGTCATAATAAGGCGCAGATGGAAGTTTCATTTTTATCATTGTCATCCCCAGGCAGCACGCTTAATAGCGATAACAGGGCAATGCATAAAATGCGCCATTTTGAGAAAAGCGTGATCTAGTCAGACGGGAAGACGATTTTTTCCTCTAATTGGTACGTAGCAAGGAAAGTCTGCACTGAGGGGGGAGAATAAAGACGCTAAAAATCAGCAAGACGCAGCCATCATGGTGCGTCTTGAGAAGAGAACGATCAATGATGGTGCTTAGCGACGAACGGCGATCGCTTCGATTTCGATTTTCACGTCTTTCGGCAGGCGGGCGACTTCAACGCAAGAGCGAGCCGGGAACGGTGCATCGTGTTCGTTGAAGAAAGCTTCATACGCGGTATTCACCAGGGTGAAGTCGTGCAGATCTTTCACGAATACCGTGGTTTTCACGATATCGGACACTTTCAGGCCCGCCGCTTCTATAATGGCCTGAACGTTTTCTAGCGATTGGCGCGTTTGGGCGGTGATGTTGTCAGCCACCAGACCGCTTTTTGGGTTTACCGGAATCTGGCCGGACGTGATGATCATGCTGCCGAGGTCAACGCCTTGAACATAAGGGCCGATAGCGGCAGGGGCGTGCTCAGTACTGATAGTGCGTGACATGGTATCTCCTTGATGGGGGCGTAAAAGAAACGCGGACGCAGCCATTATTCAAAAAAGCCCCGTGACAGGCAATGTCCATGACGGGGCAAGGTAGAAAACTAGCGGTCTTGCAGTACCGCCTGACGTTCAAACTCTTTCTCACAGTACTTACACTTCAGGTGAACGTCGCCATCGCGCTGTTTAACGCTGAATGACGAGGAAACCGGCTCGCTGCGGCTGATACAGTTACTGTTCGGGCAGGTGAGCACGCCGGTAATGTGGTCTGGCAGGGTCGGCACCAGCTTGCGTACCACGTCATACTCATCAATCTGGTTGACGGTCGCCTGCGGGGCGTAGATCGCCAGTTGATTCGCTTGCTCTTCGGTCAGGAAGATATTTTCGATCTTGATCAGATCTTTGCGCCCAAGGTGATTGGACGGCAAATTCAAGCCGATGGTGATGCGCTGGTCTGTCGCGGTCAGCTTAAATAGGGTCAGCAGCTTAAAACCGACCTGTGCGGGAATGTGATCGATCACCGTGCCACGCTTGATCGCTTCAACCTGTAATTTATTATCGTGTGTCATGATAGTTTCTTCCTCTTACAGAACCAATTCGCGATTCAGGACCAGTGCCAGCAGCGCCTGACGAGCATAAATACCGTTGCCTGCCTGTTGGAAATAATAGGCGTAAGGCGTGGCATCCACATCAATGGTGATCTCATCAACGCGCGGCAGCGGGTGCAGCACTTTCAAATTCGTGCGGGCGCTGTGCAGGTCGGCGGCGCGCAGGACAAACTGGGATTTGATGTTGATGTATTCGGACGGGTCCAGACGCTCTTTCTGTACGCGCGTCATGTACAGAATATCCAGTTCGCCGACGACTTCATCGATGCTGTTGTGCAGGCTGTAAGCAATGTTCTTCTCTTTCAGCATGCTCAGGATGTAGTCCGGCATCGCCAGCGCGTCTGGGGCGATGAAGTAAAAGCGGTTGCCTTCGAACTTCGCCAGCGCCTGCGTAAGTGAATGCACGGTGCGGCCATATTTCAAATCACCGACCATGGCGATGTTGATATTATTCAGGCGACCTTGTGTTTCCTGAATGGTGAAGAGATCGAGCAGCGTCTGCGTCGGATGCTGGTTCGCGCCGTCACCCGCGTTCAGTACCGGAATACCGCCTGAAAACTCGGTTGCAAGGCGGGACGCGCCTTCCTGTGGATGACGCATCACGATGGCATCAACATATTGACCGATCACGGAGATGGTGTCGGCCAGCGTTTCGCCCTTTTTCCCCAGCGAGGTGTTGTTGCTGTCGGCGAAACCGACGACGGAGGCACCCAGGCGGTGCATCGCGGTTTCAAAGGATAGGCGAGTCCGGGTGGAAGCCTCGAAGAAGCAACTGGCAATCACTTTATGTTTTAACAACTCAGGCTGAGGTTTGGCTTTCAGACTGGCGGCGACATTCAGCACCAGTTCTAAATCTTCCCGACTGAGGTCGTTAATCGAAATAATATGTTTTTGATAGAGCGGATTGACCATGTTGTCTTTCTCCTAACGAGTAAACAGGAAATGTCGTATCTGGCTGCCCGAGCTGTCGGCAAAAATGCCTGATTCGCTTTTTGATGCCACAACGTGACGACCTGCAAAGGTTGCCGTCGTGGATGATTGGGCACAAAAAAAAGCCCCTCATTGAGGGGCTTTCTTAATGGAATAATTGAGCAACGGAAAGGAAAACGCTGGCTGGCTGCCGGATGGCAGTTGTGGTTGAGAACCAACATAAGCAGCGGATTTTTTGGTGTAACGGTGCATGACCCCTCCCGGCAAACTGTCGGGAATTATACGCGCCGACTAGGCTATTTCAAGCAGAAAACGTGGTTTTTTACGCATCGCAATCGGTTGCGGATAGGGTGCGGTATGCATAACGCACGCGGGTGGAAGAGGGGAGATTGAGAAGAGTGATGGGCAGTTCACTTTTTCGTATTAACGCGCTGGCGGGTGTCACATTTGGAGAGTATAAGGATTATAAAACAGAGTTTCATTTTTTCTATCAACGAGGTTTTTATGATTACTGGCAATGTCCACCACCTTGAACTGGTTCCTTATCTGCCTGCCAAACTGCGTGAAGCAATTGAATACGTGAAGAAAAACATTACGGCGGATACCCCGCTGGGCAAGCATGATATCGAGGGCAACAGCGTGTTTGTGCTGATCTCCAACGACAGCACCGATCTGCTGGAAAAACGCCGTGCCGAGTATCACGCCAAATATCTGGACATTCAGATTGTGCTGTCCGGCGTGGAAGGGATGACGTTCAGTAACCTGCCTGCGGGCAAGCCGGATACCGATTGGTTGGCGGATAAAGATATTGCCTTCCTGCCATCGGGTGAACAGGAAAAACAGTTTGTGATGCAGGAAGGCGATTTTGTCGTCTTCTTCCCAGGTGAAGTACACAAACCGCTGTGTGCTGTTGGTGAACCGGCACACGTACGCAAAGCTGTAGTGAAAATCGACGCGTCGCTGGTGTAGGATTTTTGTGAACAAGGAACGTTCAGCCATAAAATGGAAGAAAATGATGCCTCAGATGCCTCTCGGTGGTTTTCCCCTTCTACAGAGTGGTAAAGGAAAAACTACGTAAATACCGCAAGGCATAGAAAAAAATAGCCAGTCAGTTGCTTAACTGACTGGCATTATTAAGAAAATGATTTTCTTGCTAGAAAACCTTATGACCTTTCGATTATAGGTATATTATTACTTTAATTTATGTAGGATGTTTTCCCTGGCATTGGCCTGTCACAGACTTTTTATTCTATTTCAGTTTTTATAAACAGGTGCATATCAGGTACGGCATATTTAATGTAGGGTAATTTTAATGTAGGGATACACTGATGACACAAATTACGTTACCTGACAGATTAATCGCAATGTTTGAAAGCGATCCTCTTGTCGGCTGGGCAATAAAAGACACAAATTCCCGTTTTGTTTATGTCAATAACACCTTTAAAACCTGGCAAACCATATCAACTCGTTATGATTATGAAGGTTTGAATATTAGGGATATCCCTGTTCCTGTCGCCGAATTTTCAGACATTTTTAATCAGCAGGAACGAGAGATAGAGCGTACTGGTAAGGCGGTGAGAGCCATTACAACGCATATTCAAGGCACGGAAAAAATAATGCAGCCTGCCTACAATATTCAGGAGCCAATCTATGATGAACATCGCAACTGTATAGGCACAGTTATCAGCGTCAGGCATGTTAGGATCATCACACCGACCTCGTTGCTAAATGGAACCATAATTCAACACTCCACCTTCGAGCCCCCTTCTACAATATTTACTGAGAAGGAATGGGAGGTTATTTACCTGCTTGTCTGTGGGATGATGCTTAAAGATATAAGCAGCATCCTCTCAATCACCGTCGACGCTGTTAACAGCAGACTCAGAAGCTGCTACAGAAAAACAGGTTTGAATTCAGTATCAGGCCTAAAGGAATACTGTAGAGATAACCGATTTGATAACTACATCCCGCTGTTCTTTCTGAAAAAAGGACATATCATTATCAGAGGCTAACCTGATGGACCCAGATTTGACTCCTGTTGAGTATTACTTTGATAACTCTTTGTTTGGCTGGGCAATAAAGGACTGTAACTCTCAGTATGTTTATGGCAATAAGATGGCATGTCAGTATTTCGGCGTAACAGAAAATAAACTTGTAGGCTGTCTCGACACTGACTTAACGCCCGATATCAGCGAACACTACGGTCATATACTGTATGACGACCAAAAAATATTGACCACAAATGAAATGAGTATTGTCCTCAAAACATTTGATTACGGAAGACGAAATAGACTCAGGTCTTTTCTGGTGGAGAAGCGTCCTTGGCGGCTCAATGATGGCAATGACGGGATTGTTTGCACCTACATAGAAATCACCAATGTTTACTTTTCAACCTTTCTTATGCCATGCGAAAGGAAGCCCATTGTGTTCACCCGACCGGCAAATATTTTTACCGACAAAGAGTGGGAGGCCGTTCTTTTACTGCAGAGCGGGGTAAAGCAGAACCGTATTCCGGACATACTCGGTATAAGTTCCTCAACGCTTCGTAACAGGATAACGCGTTGCTGTGATAAAGCAGGAGTGGCAAACAGCACCGCCCTGATCCAACACTGCAACCAAAAAGGATGGGATAACTACATTCCTCCCTTTTTTCTGATAAAAGGGCATGTGTCGATTACCTGAGGGGCTGTGGTTCGAGCCTCTCATGTCAAAATGACGGGAAAGGACTCTAAGCCGAGCAGTTAAGGATCAGTTGAACGATCCAACTACTGTGTAAGAATCCACAAACGTGCCTTGCTTTCCGATTTTTTATGTACATTGCTTAGGCTCTCGACCTTGTTTCCTGCTACGACGCTACCCGTAATCCTCTGACCTCTTTCGGTGATTTTCTTGAGCCTGAATTGATTGAGCCTGAATTGATTGAGCCTGAATTGATTGCGCATTGTCCCGCACTCACTGGGGCTGCTGAATGCCCGGAGTCAGGCGAGAGAACATCGACACGGGATAATCCCACTGAAAAAGAGCCTTCCCACCTCTGATCTGTTTTTAAAACATATCAAAGGCAGGCTAAATCTTAATCTTGCGCTAGCGTAGCGACCATCACCGCTTTGATGGTGTGCATACGGTTTTCCGCCTGATCGAACACGATGCTGTGCGCGGATTCAAAGACCTCGTCCGTGACTTCCATTCCGCCGTGCAGACCATATTGTTCTGCCATTTGTTGGCCCATCGTCGTCTGATCGTCGTGGAAAGCGGGCAGGCAGTGCAGGAATTTCACCTGCGGATTGCCCGTTGCAGCAATCATCGCCGCGTTCACCTGATACGGTTTCAGCAGCGCGATGCGCTCCTGCCAGGTCTCTTTCGGTTCCCCCATGGAAACCCAGACGTCGGTATAAATGAAATCTGCGCCTGCGACGCCCGTAGCGATATCTTCCGTCAGCGTGATGCTGCCGCCAGTTTGCTCTGCCGCGGCCTGACACTCTGCCACCAAACCAGCATCCGGCCAGCAGGCTTTTGGCGCAACAAGGCGTAAATCCAGCCCGGTCAGCGCTGCTGCTTCCAACATGGTGTTGCCCATGTTGTTGCGCGCATCGCCCACGTAAACGAGCGTCATTTCTGACAGCGGTTTACCCGGCAAATGTTCCTGCATCGTCAGCAGATCTGCCAGTAGCTGCGTAGGGTGGAATTCGTTCGTCAGTCCGTTCCAGACTGGCACACCAGCGTATTGCGCCAGCGTTTCGACAATCTGCTGGCCATAGCCGCGATATTGAATGCCGTCGTACATTCTTCCCAGCACGCGAGCGGTATCTTTGATGGATTCTTTATGGCCGATTTGGCTACCGCTTGGGCCGAGATAGGTCACTTGCGCGCCCTGATCGTATGCAGCAACTTCGAAAGAGCAGCGAGTACGAGTCGAATCTTTTTCGAAGATGAGTGCGATGTTTTTACCTTGCAGGCGGCGGACTTCTGTCCCGTTTTTTTTATCGGCTTTCAGTTTCGTTGACAGGGCTAAAAGATTGGCAATTTCTGCGGGTGTAAAATCCATTAACCTTAAAAAATGACGCTTGTAGAACGGTTGCATGATGTACATCTCCATGTGGCTCAACATCATTGGTTGAATTAAAATTCACTTTATATGTGTAATTATTCAAATTCAAGTGGTGATATCAAACTTTGTGGTGGAGCAAGCCGCAGGGCTGTGGGACAATAAGCAATATTACGTCGATTAATGAGGACTGAGGCATGGCAAACCGCGAATTACTGGAAGAGCAACGGGAAGAGACACGCCTGATCATTGAAGAACTGCTGGATGATGGCAGCGATCCTGACGCGCTCTATACCATTGAACACCATTTCTCTGCTGAGAAGTTTGAAGTGTTGGAAAAAGTCGCTGTAGAAGCCTTCAAACTGGGCTACGAAGTGACGGATGCGGAAGAACTGGAAGTGGAAGATGGCGTGTTGCTGATGTGCTGTGATGCCATCAGTGAAGTTGCGCTGAATGCGGAACTGATCGACGCACAGGTAGAACAACTGCTGGCGTTGGCAGAACGCCACGGTGTGAATTACGACGGCTGGGGTACCTACTTCGAAGATCCAGATGGTGAAGGCGAAGAAGACGGGGATGATGAAGATTTTTATGACGAAGACGATGACGGCAAGCGCCACTAAGTCATTCATCTCAAAGTACACGCCTCACTGAATGCCGCAGGAATACCCTGCGGCGTTTTTATTTGCTTTTACAGCACCTTCAGCATCGTTACTTCACAGTCGGTGTGGCCCGTGTTGCCCATTGAGTGGGAAATCGGCTCGAAGCCCAATGATTCATACAGGCGGATCGCGCTGGTCAGGTGACCCGTCGTTTCCAGATAACAGCGGCGAAAGCCGTGCTGACGCGCAAAATCAAGCGCTTGTATCGCTAATTGGCGCGCCAGCCCTTTGCCCCGCGCGATGGGTAAGAAATACATTTTCTGCAATTCACACACATCTTCGTCACCCGCGACCAGTGGTGCAATACCGCCGCCGCCCACCACACAGCCTTCGTATTCAATTACCCAGTAAGCGCTTTGCGGCTGGCTATAGAGGGCAAACAGCGCGTCCAGATTCGGATCGGACACGGTGTAGCCTTTATCAGCCGTCAAACCAAATTCAGCAGAAACCTGACGGATGACCCGAGCGATAGCGGCATCGTCATGTGCAGTGATTGGGCGTACCTGAAGCTTGGCGGAGGTCGCGGTTGTCATAATACGTACTCTTGTTCTTACGGTTTACGAGGGGAATGATCCTGGCCGATTGTAATACCATTTCAGACCACATTGATGCAACGTCTATACCTGTCAGGCTGACGTTACGGATATGTGAGTTTCTCTATGGCTTTCCCTATTCCTTGTAATTTACAAGTATATAAACTTGTTTAATTGCTGTTAACTTTTATTGTTGTGATTAACAGGACATGCTTAAATAAGCCGCTTTTTGTATGCCCATAACGTGTCGAATGACGTGTCTATGAGGCTTATTTCTTTTAGGATGAAAGGTTTATGACAATCAATACTTCAGAAAATAACACGCAGCATCGCGTGAAATTTCATGGTAAGGCCGGGGAATATTTTGCAATTTGGTTGGTGAATGCGTTATTAACGGTCATCACTCTGGGCATTTATTCTGCCTGGGCTACCGTACGTCGCCGTCGTTATTTTTACGGCAACACGGAAATTAACGGTGACCGTTTTGATTACCATGCAGATCCCATTCAGATTCTCAAAGGGCGTTTGCTGGTTATCGCTGGAATCATTCTGTTTTATATCATATTGGCGATGTCACCCACGCTCGGTACTATTATCGCACTGGCATTTGCGGCACTTATTCCAATTATTGTGATCCGTAACTGGCGTTATAACGCCATTATGTCCAGCTACCGTGGCGTCCGTTTTAACTATGATTGCCAGACTGGCCGCGCGTATTGGGTATTGCTGTTTTGCCCTATTCTGCTGATGCTGGCTTTTTATATCGCTCTGGTTGTTGTGGTCATGATCGGTATGCAGAGTAATAGCCCTATTCTGATTGGGTTCATTGCACTGGCGATTGCTATTCCAGGGTTTGCTGCGGTAAACGGCATCATGAAAATGATGCAGCTTGATTTCTATGTGAATAACCTGTCCTTCGGGAAAACCGCGTTTAAAGCGGAATTGACGAAAGCGGCATTTATTAAATTCGCCTTGGTTAGCCTGCTGATTTTTGTGCCTTTCCTGATCGCAGCGCTGTCGTTCATGAGCTCCTTCATTTTCACGCTGTTCCAAACCATTATGATGGGCGGCGGCAATGAAGATCTCATACTGATGATGCTACTGAGCAATGCCTTTAATTTTATTATGATGTTCATTGTGGCGCTGCTGGGCGTGCTGGTTTCCAGCAGCTATCTGGTAGTCGCACAGCGTAATTATCTGTTTAACCAGACGTCGCTGAATGGCGATGTGAAATTGCACTCTTCCATGCAAACGCTGTCTTACATGGGGCTGCTGATAACCAATAGTCTGATCACTATTTTCTCTTTGGGTTGGGCTGCGCCAGTAGCAGAGATTCGTCACGCTCGCTATATCGCGAATGCAACAGCGGTTGAAGGCGATCTGGCATTGCTGCACGTTCAGGCACATCAGGACACGGCAAACAGCGCACTGGCCGAAGAAGCTGTGCAGGCGCTCGATTTAGGCGTCGGTCTGTAAGTTGTTATATACTCTAAATAATTCGAGTTTCAGGAAGGCGGTAAGGGAAGGAATCCCGATGAGCTTACTCAGGTAAGTGATTCGGGTGACAAATCTGCCGGGAGCAGATTTGAACGCTGCGTGCAGCGGCCCTTCAGGGCGAGGCCCACGACGGGCCGAGTATTTGAGCGTAGCCAACGCACATGCAACTTGAAGTATGACGAGTATAAGGCAGGAATATGAATATTGAGGGGCATTATCAATACCCCGGATTGGCGGCCCGCGTGGCCGCTTCTCTTCATTTAGCGGACAACGGTTCGATGATGGTGCTGAACACCGGGTCATCGAACACGACATTTTCGCTGGAGCAGGTTACGGTTTCCGATGCGTTGGGTTCCATTCCTCTGACGCTAACGTTTCCTGACGGCGGCCGCTTTGTGCCTGCCGACGATCCCACCTTTCGTGCATGGTATTCCGCCCGCCGCCGACCGGGGCTTGTCCATCGTCTGGAGCGTCATAAGCGTGGCGTCATTCTCACGCTGTTCGCCACGATTCTGATAGTCATCAATTACGTTTATGTCGTGCTGCCGTGGGCGAGTTCCGCACTGGCGCTACGTATACCTACCGCCATTGAGCAGCAGTTGGGGCAACATACGCTGACGCTGTTGCGGCACAGTGATTTTACGCCTTCCAAGCTGCCTATTGAACGCCAACAGGCGATGCAAACGCTGTTTCAACAGGTTATGCCTGCAGACATGCGGGAAGATAAAACGCCGCTGCGTCTGGAGATCATGTCTGCGCCTATCGGGCCGAATGCCTTTATGCTGGCAGATGGCACGCTGATTATCAGCGACGATCTGGTGACGCTGGCGAAAAGTGATAACGAGTTAGCTGCGGTGATGCTGCATGAAATGGGGCACCACGCCTACCGCCACCCAATGCGCATGGTTGTTCGTTCATCACTGGTATCGCTGACGTTCATGTGGATGACGGGAGATGTCAGCGGCGTGGGGGATACCGTGTTGCAGTCTGCCGCTTTCATCAACGAGATGCAGTTTTCCCGTGACATGGAACGGGAAGCCGACGCGTGGGCAATAGCAGAAATGCAGCAGCAAGGGCGTTCGCTGCAATCGATGCAGGCGATGTATCAGGCTCTCGTCGCTAACGACCGCAGTCATGATGAAGTG
Source organism: Pectobacterium aroidearum (assembly GCF_015689195.1). Taxonomy (GTDB): domain Bacteria; phylum Pseudomonadota; class Gammaproteobacteria; order Enterobacterales; family Enterobacteriaceae; genus Pectobacterium; species Pectobacterium aroidearum. The sequence goes on along the minus strand of NZ_CP065044.1, from coordinate 4,477,002 downwards.
GAATCGTTGGATTTGCCCGACTGGCTGAGCACGCACCCGGATATGGATGAACGACTGAAGGTGATTGAAAGAGAGATGAATAAACACTGATTCTCAGTGTCCGATTCTCAACTCTTGATTCTCAACCCCGACCTAACCCCCGTCTAATGTCGATCGTGTGTGGTGATATCACACACGATCCTTTCCTCGCTAGAAATATGAGCAAAAATCCATTTTTTGCTGTTTTTATACGCGCCTATTTCACGCTGGGAATATGGGGAATATGGGGAATGTGGTAAAGCACTTAGGCAGGGAATTCGTTAAATATCATCCTATTAAAAACTGTCTGTAGAATCTTTCGTGATAAATAAAAAATTCAGAGAATAATCTCTTTTTATTATTAGTCCGCTCATGTTTATTGGGATTTTTCCTAATAAACATTAGAATCGCGGCTTCACGACTTCATGATTACCGCAGAGTTATTTATGATTAATCGAATACTATCAGGGGTGGTGGGCGCATTTCTGTTAATGCTGTCACCATTAACGCATGCACAGGCCAATTTCCCAGAGCCCAAAGAAGGCGACTGGATTGCGCCAGAATTTACCTTCAACAGTGGCGAAAAATTAAAAGATCTGCGTATTCACTACTACACGATCGGCGATAAAACCAAGCCTGCCGTCTTATTGTTACATGGAACGAACCAGCCGATTAAAGCGCTGCTCGCAAATGGCTTTGGCGGGGAACTGTTCGGGCCGGGTCAGGCGCTGGATAGCAGCAAATATTTTATTATCATGCCGGAGAGCATTGGTTCTGGAAAATCTTCCAAACCGTCAGACGGCTTACGGATGAAATTCCCACAGTACGATTATAACGATATGGTGCAGGCACAATATCGCTTAGTCAAAGAAGGGATGGGGATTAACCACCTGCGTCTGGTGATGGGATATTCCATGGGCGGCATGCAAACCTGGCTCTGGGGTGAAAAATACCCGGACATGATGGATGCGCTGGTGCCAATGGCGTCGTTGCCAAATGAATTGTCTGGGCGTAACTGGATGATGCGCCGCATCCTGATTGAATCCATCAAGAACGATCCGGTCTGGAATAATGGTGATTACACGCAGCAGCCGCCAACGCTGAAAACGGCGAGCATTATGTTCAGTATCGCCACCACTGGCGGCACGCTGGCGTACCAGAGCAAAGCACCAACGCGTGCACAAGCGGACAAGCTGGTTGAAGATCGTCTGGCTGCGCCTTCTAACAGCGATGCCAATGACTTTATTTATATTTGGGGGTCGTCCGCGAATTATAATGCGGCACCGGAACTGAATAAAATTAAGGCTCCCGTTCTGGTGATTAACTCTGCGGATGATGAGCGTAATCCTGTTGAAACAGGCATCCTGGATAATGAGCTTAAGAAAATTAAGCAGGCAACGCTGTTCCTTATTCCTGCCAGTAAAGACACCAGCGGGCATGGCACAATGATGTCGGCGAAGTTTTATAAAGATGAGCTGCAACGTTTCTTAGAAAAAAATCAGTCTCAGAAAAATAATAAAAAATAAATCTTAATGACCGACAGAAAGTCTATTTTCTGTCGGTCATCGTCTTTTTTATATGTTTATTTATACGTTTCTTTATTTTATTACGGTTTTATAACGAATTTATTTCGGTTCGTGGGTTTAGCATGCCTGGAAATATAACGACCATTACGTAAATAACTGAACGGCTCCGCTGTAGAGCTGGCGCTCACCCTCTCTTATTTCAGACCACAGGGACAATTTATGTTTCGTAAGATAAAGATCCGTACTGCACTCAGCATGATGGTGTTTTCGTTAGCGGCGTTACTGCTTTTTGTCGGCGTTCTAGGGTTGGTTGCGGTTCAGTCAGGAAACAAATCATTTGCCCGTGTCGATATGGAAGTGCTGCCAGGGCTGGTTGCACTGAATGACAGCTCTGAACTGCTGTTGCGTGGTCGGTTGGATTTGCGTCTGTACGAATCATTAATGGGGAAAGGGGATGTCGAGGCGGCGAAAGTCGCACTGGGCCGTGCCCGAACTAAAGTTGATGGCGCCAGCGAAAAATGGCAGGAATACCTGAAATACCCGCAGTCCGACGAAGAGAAAGTGATTTCTGCGGATATGGCCGAGAAGCGCAATACGCTGATGCAGGACTTTATCGATCCGGCATTTGCGGCGCTTAACGCAGGAAATCTGGATGAATATCGTCAGCGCGCAGGGAAATCGACGGTGCTGTATGCCGCGTTTGATAAATCCTCTAAAGCGCTGGTGGCCTTTAAGCTGAAGAGCATTGATGAAGCCTATGCGGATTCGAATGGGCGTGTGAATCTGATGGAGACCATTCTGTACACGGCGATCGCCTGTGCACTACTGCTGGCGGCGCTGGCCTGGTCTGTCATGACTAATATGATCGTGAAACCGCTGAATCAGGCTATTTCCGTCTTTGATCGCATTGCTGAAGGCGACCTGCGTGCGCAGATTGATAGCAGCGGAAAAAATGAAATCGCACACCTGTTTGCCGCAGTGCAGCGTATGCGTGACGGGCTGGAAAACATGGTACGTGTGGTGCGTAACGGAACCGATGCGATCAGTGTCGGGGTTGAGGAAATCGCTTCCGGCAACATCGATCTCTCCAGTCGTACCGAGCAGCAGGCGGCCTCGTTGGATGAAACGGCGTCAAGCATGGAACAGATCATGTCGACGGTGAAAAACAACGAAGACAACACGCGTAAAGCCAACGATCTGGCGCTGAAAGCCTCTAATTCTGCGTCTCGCGGCGGTAATGTCGTCTCCGAAGTGGTGGATACCATGCGTTCCATCAAGCAGAGTTCTGCCAAGATCTCCGACATTGTTGGCGTGATCGACGGCATCGCCTTCCAGACTAACCTGTTGGCGCTGAACGCCGCAGTTGAATCGGCGCGTGCGGGTCAATACGGTAAAGGTTTTGCGGTGGTTGCGTCTGAAGTGCGGATGCTGGCTGCACGCAGTGCGACGGCAGCAAAAGAGATCGGCACCATGATTGATGATTCTCTTAGCCGTATTGAAAAGGGTGCGGGTCTGGTTGAAGTCGCCGGCAACACCATGGACGAAGTGCTGATGGATGTGAAAAAAGTGGTCGATATCATGGATGAGATCACGCTGGCTTCCAGCGAGCAGAGCCGCGGCATTTCGCAGATCAATATCGCCATCAATCAGATGGATGGTGTGACTCAGCAGAATGCGTCCTTGGTATCAGAAGTGGCAACCTCGGCAAATGCACTTCAGGAACAGGTAGTTAACTTGCAACAGTCCGTTTCCCGCTTCCAGATCGCAAGAGAAAACATGGAGATGGATAATGTACTGCCCAGCTTGCGCCAGAACATTGCACTGGCCGATGCCCGCTAAGCGTTAACCGATCGCCATCGCCTGTTTTCGCTCATGCTGGTTGGGAAGTGAAGACAGGCGATTCATGTACGTACTCATCAATCTATAAATGGTGTGGAATCGATAAACGGCACGGGAACCGTTAACGTTAGCCAGACGCCGTTATCCGCTTGATAAAAAATGAACCCCTGCTGATGCATTTCCAGCGTCTTTATTTTTAGCACCGTGGGCTTGCCATGCCGTTGGCCGACGGTTATCGCTGTCGCCTCATCGGCAGACAAATGTACATACTGACGTGAACCGGGACGCAAACCCTGCTGATTGATTGAATCGATAAATCGGGTTGCGGTGCCGTGGTAAAGAAACTCGGGTGGGACTTTGGGCTCGTAACGCAGATCGACCTGCGCTGACGAGTGTCCCTGTGCTGCGCGGATTGATAACCCATCTGCTGAAATAGAAAAACGCTTTTTGTCACTGTTATCGACGACGGATTGAATCACTTCTCTGGTTAGAAGACGCCCGTCTTTTGCCGCACAGCTAATCAGCTCGGCAATATTTGCCCATCCTTCGCTGTTCAACGTTAATCCAATGGCTTCGGGTTTGTGCCGTAAAACGTAGCTCAGAAATTTGCTGACATCATCATGCTTCGTGTTGCTCATTGTGTTACTCCATTCCTGCATCGTGTGAAGTGAATAGATTGTAATTGAAAGCCTTTTTATTCGAGCAAAAATAAAAAGCCCCGTTTTGCAACGGGGCTTTCGTACCGATCAGACTACCGTCTGGAAACCGGTTAGCGTTACAGTGCGGCGATGACCGCTTGCTGTTCCAGCAGTTTGGCTTTCGCTACGGCATAGCCGTCCATCTTCTCACGCTCTTTGGCGACGACCGCTTCCGGCGCGCGCGCCACAAAGCCTTCGTTGGACAGCTTGCTTTCGATGCGGCCAATCTCAGCTTCGATTTTCGCCACTTCTTTCGCCAGACGATCCAGCTCTGCTGCTTTGTCGATCAGGCCAGCCATAGGAATTAGCAGCTCGGCGCCGTCGATGAGTTTAGTGACGGAAACCGGACCTTTATCGCCTGCAGGCAGCACTGTGATGTTTTCCAGACGCGCCAGCGTTTGGATGAAGCTGCGGTTCTCTTCCACGCGACGCTGTGCTTCAGCTGTGGCGTCACGCAGTAACACTTCCAGCGGTTTGCCCGGCGCGATGTTCATTTCCGCACGGATGTTACGCACGGCGATGATCGCCTGCTTGATCCACTCCAGATCGTTCAGAGCCAGCGTATCTTCCTGCGCGGCATCGAACTCAGGGAACGGCTGCAACATGATCGTGTCGGCGCTAATGCCTTTCAGCGCTTTAACGCGTAGCCAGATGGTTTCGGTAATGAACGGAATAATTGGGTGCGCCAGACGCAGCAGCGCTTCCAGTACGGTAACCAGCGTATGGCGTGTACCGCGCAACTCTGCTTCTGAGCCGCCATTCATCACAGGCTTCGTCAACTCCAGATACCAGTCGCAGAACTGGTTCCAGGTGAATTCGTACAGAATACCGGCAGCAATATCAAAGCGATAGCCGTCCAGCGCTTCGCGATAGGCTTTCACCGTACGGTTGAATTCTGCCAGAATCCAGCGGTCAGCCAGCGACAGCACTTTCTCGCCTGCACCAAAGCCACAGTCCTGATCTTCGGTGTTCATCAACACAAAACGGCTGGCATTCCACAGCTTGTTACAGAAGTTGCGGTAACCTTCCAGACGCTTCATATCCCAGTTGATGTCGCGACCGGTTGAAGCCAGCGCCGCCAGCGTAAAGCGCAGGGCGTCTGTACCGTGAGGCTCGATGCCGTTCGGGAACTGTTTCTCGGTACGCTTGCGGATTTTTTCCGCCAGCTGCGGCTGCATCATGTTGCCGGTACGTTTTTCCAGCAGCGCTTCCAGCGAAATGCCGTCCACCATATCCAGTGGGTCGATGACGTTCCCTTTGGATTTGGACATCTTCTGGCCTTCCTCATCACGGATCAGGCCGGTCATGTAGACGGTGTGGAATGGCACCTGCGGTTTGCCGTCTTCGTCTTTGATGAAGTGCATGGTCAGCATGATCATGCGGGCAATCCAGAAGAAGATGATGTCGAAGCCGCTCACCATCACGCTGCTTGGGTGGAATGCTTTCAGATCTGGCGTCTGCTCCGGCCAACCCAGCGTAGAGAATGTCCACAGGCCGGATGAGAACCAGGTATCCAGTACGTCTTCGTCCTGATTCAGAACGACATCATCAGCGAGGTTGTTTTCACTGCGTACTTCCGCTTCGGTACGTCCCACATAGACGTTGCCGTTCGCGTCGTACCAGGCCGGGATACGGTGACCCCACCACAGCTGACGGGAAATACACCAGTCCTGAATGTCACGCATCCAACTGAAGTACATGTTTTCGTACTGTTTTGGTACGAACTGAATGCGACCATCTTCAACGGCTTCTACCGCCGGCTTAGCCAGCACGGCAGCGCGCACGTACCACTGATCGGTCAGCATAGGTTCAATGACGACACCGCCACGGTCACCGTAAGGAACGGTCAAATCGTGTGCCTTGATCTCTTCCAGCAGGCCGAGTTCATCGAATGCGGCGACGAGCGCTTTACGTGCGGCAAAACGTTCCAGACCCTGGAAGGCTTCTGGAATGTCGCTGCTGTAAACGGTGCTGGCTTCGCCATTGGTATCAAACACTTCGGCGCTCTGACGGATATCACCGTCGAACGTCAGGATATTTACCATCGGCAACTGATGACGTTTACCGACTTCGTAGTCGTTGAAGTCGTGTGCTGGTGTGATCTTCACGCAGCCGGTGCCTTTTTCCATATCGGCATGTTCGTCGCCAACAATCGGAATACGGCGGCCAATCAATGGCAGGATCACTTCTTTGCCGATCAGATCTTTATAGCGCGGATCTTCCGGGTTAACGGCGATACCGGTATCACCCAGCATGGTTTCCGGGCGGGTGGTGGCGACGACCAGATAGTCTTTCCCTTCGGCGGTTTTCACGCCATCGGCCAGCGGATAGCGCAGGTGCCACATTGATCCTTTCACTTCGCGGTTTTCGACTTCCAGATCGGAAATCGCGGTGCGCAGCTTCGGATCCCAGTTCACCAGACGTTTGCCGCGGTAAATCAGATCTTCTTTATACAGGCGGACGAAAACTTCCTTCACCGCGTTGGACAGGCCTTCATCCATGGTGAAGCGCTCGCGCTCCCAGTCAACGGAGTTGCCCAGACGGCGCATCTGACGGGTAATGTTGCCGCCGGATTCGCCTTTCCACTGCCAGATTTTGTCGATGAACGCTTCGCGGCCGTAATCGTGGCGAGTTTTGCCTTCTTCTGCGGCGATTTTGCGCTCAACGACCATCTGCGTGGCGATACCTGCGTGGTCGGTCCCCGCCTGCCACAGAGTATTTTTACCCTGCATACGCTGATAGCGAATCAACGTATCCATAATGGTTTGCTGGAAAGCATGACCCATATGCAAGCTGCCGGTGACGTTGGGCGGCGGGATCATGATGCTGAAGCTTTCTTTACTCGTGTCGCCGTGCGGCTTGAAGTAGCCTTGTTTTTCCCAGTGTTCGTAGAGCGGCTGCTCGATATCTTGCGGGTTATATTTCGTTTCCATTATGCTCAAAATTCAGTGAGTTGGCGGCGTAGCCGTGGTCAATTGGAAGCCGACGCTGCGATAAGTTTTATAGCGGTCGCGCGCCAACTGTTTCAAGGATTCTTCGTAAGGGACAAAGTCTATCACTTCATGGAAAGCGGTGGCAAAATCTGCGAACTGCGGCAACAGGCTAATCAGCAGATCCCGTGGCGCATTGCCACGCCGCTGCGGCCATGCTAGTTCGACCGGCGCACCGTGACGCGGCCCTTCGCCTGCCAGATTATGCGGCACGAACGCAGTAGGATCGCGTTGCCACAGCGCCTCGTCGAGCCTGATGGCCTGCTGCTCGTCTTCGCAGGCAATCAGCACGCGCTTTCCTGCTCGCCAACGTTCTGCCGCCAGATCGCATGCCAGAGCCTCATGGGCGCTGAGCTCACCGCTTTTGCTGTCGTGTTCGAGAAGATAGAACGTTGCGTTTTTCATTGTTCACACTATTGATTGCTAAGAGCCAGAAAGTGATAAGGGCCGGAAGTCCGGCCCATAAGACGACAATGACATGATAAGGCCATTGCCCTGACGCGAAAGCCTTATTCTACGTCGTTCTGTCCAGCGCGGTTAAGCAAGAACTGTGATAACAGCGCGACCGGGCGACCCGTAGCCCCTTTGGCTTTACCGGAGCGCCAGGCGGTGCCCGCGATATCCAGATGCGCCCAGCTGTATTTACGCGTAAAGCGGGACAGGAAGCAGCCTGCGGTAATCGCTCCGCCCGGACGGCCGCCAATGTTTGCCATATCGGCAAAATTGGATTCCAGCTGTTCCTGAAATTCGTCGGTCAGCGGCAGACGCCATGCGCGGTCGCCAGACTGCTCGGACGCGCTCAACAGTTCGTGTGCCAGCGGATTGTGGTTCGCCATCAGCCCAGTGATGTGGTGCCCCAGCGCAATCACGCACGCGCCGGTCAGCGTTGCGACGTCAATCACCACGTCCGGCTCATAGCGTTCAACATAGGTCAACGTATCACACAGGACCAGACGGCCTTCCGCATCGGTGTTCAGCACTTCGACCGTTTGGCCGGACATCGTGGTCAGCACATCGCCTGGACGATAGGCACGCCCATCGACCATGTTTTCACAACCGGCCAGCACACCGATGATGTTCAACGGCAGCGCCAGTTCGGCCGCCATACGCATCACGCCGTAGACCGTGGCCGCGCCGCACATGTCGTATTTCATTTCGTCCATGCTGTCGGCAGGCTTGATGGAGATGCCGCCGGAATCGAACGTCAGCCCTTTACCTACCAGTACGATCGGGCGGGTTTCCGGGTTTGGATCGCCTTTGTATTCGATCACGGACATCAGCGATTCATTCTGCGAACCCTGACCCACCGCCAGATAGGCATTCATGCCCAGCTCTTTCATCTGCTGTTCGCCAATCACGCGCGTGATGATGTTCTGGCTGTAGGTATCGGCCAACTGGCGCGCCTGCGAGGCCAGATAGGCGGCATTACAGATATTTGGCGGCATGTTGCCGAGATCTTTCGCGGCTTTGATGCCCGCAGCAATTGCCAAACCGTGCTGAATGGCGCGTTCGCCGCTGGTCAGCTCGCGGCGCGTTGGCACGTTGAAGACCATTTTGCGTAGCGGACGACGCAGTTCGACCTTATTGCTTTTAAGCTGATCGAAGGTATATAGCGTTTCTTTTGCGGTTTCGACCGCCTGACGCACTTTCCAGTAGGTGTTACGTCCTTTCACGTGCAGTTCGGTCAGGAAGCAGACCGCTTCCATCGAGCCGGTTTCGTTCAGAGCGTTGATCGTTTTCTGAATCACCTGTTTGTACTGGCGTTCATCAAGCTCGCGCTCTTTTCCGCAGCCAATTAGCAGGATGCGTTCGGAAAGAATGTTAGGTACATGGTGCAAGAGCAGTGATTGCCCCACTTTGCCTTCTAATTCACCACGGCGAAGCAACGCGCTGATATAGCCGTCGCTGATTTTATCGAGTTGTTCGGCAATAGGGGACAGACGACGCGGTTCAAACACGCCGACGACAATGCAGGCACTGCGTTGTTTTTCCGGGCTACCGCTTTTTACGCTGAACTCCATGTACTCTCCTGAATCTTAAAGACAAAGGCGGGGGCAACGGCTAGAATGTGACACTCCGTAATACTTTCCCGCCGTTGCGTTAACATAACCTGTGTTAATCTTAACGACGTAGCGAACCTGTTTTAGTGACTAATAAGCAGGTTCTGATACAACAGCTCAAACGCAGTATGTTGTAATACAGTCTTAGCTAAGAGGGCTGCCAAAAATGAGTATAAATGGCGCGTTAGCGAAGAAACTATCGATTTTCCTGCAAAAAGACAAGTTTTCACAGGCGTAATTAAGCGTGATCATCATTCGATATCTGGTACGGGAAACCTTTAAGAGCCAACTGGCCATCCTTTTCATTCTGTTACTGATTTTCTTTTGTCAGAAATTAGTGCGGATACTGGGCGCTGCGGTTGATGGTGAAATCCCGACAAATTTGGTTATCTCCCTGTTGGGATTGGGCGTGCCAGAGATGGTGCAGCTCATCCTGCCATTAAGTCTGTTTCTTGGCGTATTGATGACGTTTGGCCGCCTCTATGCGGAAAGCGAAATCACCGTCATGCACGCCTGTGGGCTGGGCAAACGCGTGTTGCTAAAAGCCGCTCTGGCCTTGGCGGTGTTCACCGCTGTCATCGCGACCATTAACGTCATGTGGCTCAGCCCGTGGTCGTCCCGGCATCAGGAAGAAGTGCTGGCGGAAGCGAAAGCGAACCCCGGTATGGCGACGCTGGTCGAAGGGCAGTTCCAGTCCGCGCAGGGTGGCAACGCGGTGCTGTTTGTTGGCAATGTTAAAGGCTCGGAGTTTCAGCACGTCTTTCTGGCGCAGCTGCGCCCCAGCGGTAACGCGCGGCCTTCTGTCGTGGTTGCCGATCGCGGTCATATCAAACAAAACGAAGACGGTGCGCAAGTCGTAACGCTGGATAACGGGTCGCGTTACGAAGGCACGGCGCTTTTGCGTGATTTTCGTATTACGGATTTCACCAACTATCAGGCCGTGATCGGCCACCAGAGCGTGACGCTAAATAATAGCGACGTGCAGCAAATGAATATGCAAACCCTGTGGCATTCGGACGCGCACGATGCGCGCGCAGAGTTCCACTGGCGCCTGACGTTGATTCTTTCGGTGCTGATTATGGCGCTGATGGTGGTGCCGCTGAGTGTGGTGAATCCCCGTCAGGGCAGGGTGCTGAGCATGCTGCCTGCGATGCTGCTGTACCTGATCTTCTTCCTGTTGCAAAGCTCGCTGCGTTCTAACGCCAGTAAAGGAAAAATCGATCCGATGGTATGGGTCTGGTTGACCAACTTGATGTACTTTGGCATCGCGGTGATGCTTAACCTGTGGGATACCGTACCGATGCGCAAAGTGCGCGCTCGCTTTAAGCCTCGTACTCTTAAAACACAAGGAGCGGCCTGATGTTTGGTGTATTAGACCGCTATATCGGCAAAACGATTTTCACCACCATCATGACGACGCTGTTCATGCTGGTGTCGCTCTCCGGCATCATCAAGTTTGTCGACCAACTGCGTAAAGTCGGGCAGGGCGAGTATTCGGCGCTGGGTGCTGGGCTGTACACGCTGCTCAGCGTCCCCAAAGATATTGAGATCTTCTTCCCGATGGCGGCGCTGCTCGGCGCATTGCTCGGGCTGGGCCAACTCGCCACTCGCAGTGAACTGGTGGTGATGCAGGCTTCCGGCTTTACCCGCTTGCAGATTGCGACTGCCGTGATGAAAACCGCAATCCCGCTGGTGCTGTTGACGATGGCGATTGGCGAATGGGTTTCTCCGCAGGGGGAACAGATGGCGCGTAACTACCGTTCTCAGATGATCTCCGGTGGGTCGATGATCTCTACGCAGGGCGGGCTGTGGGCAAAAGACGGCAATGACTTTATCTATATCGAACGGGTTGCGGGCGATAAAGAGCTATCTGGCGTTAACATCTACCACTTTGACGATAACAACAAACTGCTCTCTGTACGCTATGCGGCCTCCGCTGAGTTTGAAGATGACAGGAATGTCTGGAGGCTGTCGCAGGTTGATGAATCGGATTTGAGCGATGGGAAACAGATTGGCGGTAGCCAGACGCTTAGTGGTGAATGGAAAACCAACCTGACGCCGGACAAACTGGGCGTGGTAGCGCTGGAGCCTGATGCGCTGTCGATCCGCGGGCTGCATGATTACGCTAAGTACCTGAAACAAAGCGGACAAGAGTCGAGCCGTTACCAACTGAACATGTGGAGCAAGATCTTTGCGCCGGTCTCCGTGGCGGTGATGATGCTCATGGCGGTCTCTTTCATCTTCGGCCCGCTGCGCAGCGTCTCGGCGGGGTCACGCATCGTAATCGGTATCAGTTTCGGCTTCCTCTTCTACCTGCTGAATGAGATTTTCCGCCCGCTCAGTCTGGTCTATGGCATCCCGCCGATCCTGGGCGCCATCTTACCGAGTTCGGTGTTCCTGTGCATCAGCGTGGCGCTGCTGCTGAAACGCCGATAGCACCAGCTACACCAGAGAAAGCGCCGAGTGGATGATTCCCTCGGCGTTTTTTATTGCCTGCAGAAAATGTTCCCAGCAGAGCACATCAGCACATCCTATAAGGCAAAGCGGGGATAACACGTTGCCAAAGATGATTTTTTCAGCACTTAACCGAACGCAGAGTGGATTAACGTTGCGCGTAGGCCGTCAAACGGTATAATGCACCCGTTTTCCGCATACTACTTCTGTGCCGAAGTGGCGAAATCGGTAGACGCAGTTGATTCAAAATCAACCGCCGCAAGGTGTGCCGGTTCGAGTCCGGCCTTCGGCACCATCGTATGAAAATCAAGTCACCTCAGGGTGGCTTTTTTTATGTCCGTAATCGTCCAGTAACGTCCATATCTATCTGTAAAATAACGATTTTAATTTCATTCCTCTCGCTGCGATTTTGTCTGTTTTATCCACAGTGGTCTTTTTTCGTCCATTGACATCCAGATGATTTGGGGGTCAAGATAAGGGTCAATTCACTTCGATTATGAGTTGACCCCCAAATTATGGCACTGACCGACGTTGTTGCCCGTACCGCCAAGCCCCGCGAGAAAGCCTATAAGCTCGCGGACGCGCACGGCCTGTATCTTTTGGTAAGTCCTAACGGCTCTAAGCGCTGGTATCTCAAGTACCGCTTTGAAGGTAAGGAAAGCCGGATTGCGTTCGGTGCCTATCCGCTAGTCTCGCTGGCGAAGGCCAGAGAGAAGCGTGATGAGATACGATTGCTGCTGTTGGAAGGCATCCACCCAACGGAAAAGCGCGAAGAAGAAAAAGAGCAGGCGCAAGAGGCGTTGAATACTTTTGCGAAGGTCGCGCAGGACTGGCACCGAAACATTAGCCAAAATCGGTGGTCAGAAACACACGCCGGACGGGTATGGCGCGATATGGAACGAAATCTACTGCCTGCTATCGGGCATCGCCATATTGCCGACCTGAAAACCAAAGACCTGCTGGAGCCGCTGAAAGTCGTCGAACAGAACGGTCATCTTGATTTGGCGTCACGGCTGCGCCAGCGCGTCACCGATATTATGCGTTATGCGGTGCAGAACGATCTGATAGAGCGCAACCCCGCGCAAGATCTCTCCGGGGCGATAGCCGCGCCAAAAGCTACCCATCGGCCAGCCCTGAAGCTGAATAAACTGCCGGATTTTCTGGCAAGGATAGAACGCCACAAAGGGCGGGTGTTAACCAGACTGGCCTTAAAACTCACGCTGTGCGTTTTTATCCGCTCCAGTGAGCTACGTTTTGCCCGCTGGCCGGAAATCGATTTTAAACGCGCCATGTGGACGATACCGGCTGAACGCGAAGCCATTCCCGGCGTGAAGCATTCGCAGCGTGGCGCAAAGATGCGCTCAGAACATCTGGTGCCGCTATCCCGACAAGCTTTAGCGCTGCTGGAAGAGATTAAGGCCATCAGCGGCGCTCATGAACTGATTTTCCCCGGCGATCATCGACCAACCAAACCGATGAGTGAAAACACCGTCAATAACGCATTACGAACCATGGGCTATGACACCACCACCGAGGTTTGCGGACACGGCTTTCGCACCATGGCCTGTAGCGCACTGGTGGAATCCGGCCAGTGGTCACGGGATGCGGTAGAACGGCAAATGAGTCATCAGGAACGCAACGGCGTCCGTGCTGCCTATATCCACAAAGCGGAACATCTGGATGAGCGCAGGCTAATGCTGCAATGGTGGGCGGATTATCTGGATGCGAACTGGGATGAATATGTGGTGCCGTATGAGTTTAAAAATGTTTAATTCATCGGGGGTCTTAGCGATGAAAAAAACGAAAAAACCAGCGGTAGCGCTCACTTCTCTGATTGAGGAGGCAGAACCGCGTCATCAGAGGGTCTTACAAGGACTTGCCGATGTTGATGTAGGACGTGTTGTGAATTACGCTGATATGCAGGCGTTCATCACCAGACTGAAGAAAGCATAATCGATAATTTTTTGCCTATTAAAGACGTATGTGATGTAGTGAAAATAAATCCGTTTGTATAGCTGTGGACAATAATATAAATATTTTCATTCTGCTTTGTGCTTGTTTAAATAATCTTTATTTGTCGTAATCAAGAATGATTGATCTGTATATTTTTCTTTTACCATTTTTTCATCCATTTCCACTAACAGAGAAAGAGTCTCAATGTTTACAGAGGTACTTCGAGATAAAAGTCTTGTAAATGATGTGTAGTTATTTTGATAGTTTTTTATGATTATATAATTGGGGATGTATTTTTTATTTAAATTTTTTACAGCTATAGCAGGGAAATGATTTAGAAAATCGTCAACCGTAACAATTAAGTTATCAATAAATAAAATCATCATTTCAGTTATATCTATATATTTTATCCGAAGTGATGGCTCAATTGTTTTGAGTATTTTTTCAATTTCGATTTTGCTATCGAAAACTAAAGGGGATAGCTTATTTATTACAATTTCGTTAACTGAGTTTCTCGTTTCTATGATGGTGATCATATGGTTGTAGTTGTTTAGGGTTGTCATGATTGCAGATATATTAGTCCATGGCTCTTTTTCTATGTTAGAATTAGTTAGGTTAAATAACTGAATAAGTCTTTCTGGTTCGATTTGAACAGGTTTTAACTTCATTGGAATCATAGGTATAATTAGTGCTCTTTGTATAGGGTTATCTGTTAATTCATTAACATATATATCTTTTAATGCTGCCAGAGAACCTTGCATCGACTGAAAGAGTAAAATTATTTGATTTGAAGTGTCAGCTTTAGCTTTTTCATTTTTAACGGTTTCCTGATATTTAAATCCTTTTAGTGCTATGAAATATGCTGTAGCAGAAGAAATGCAAACTGTAATGATTGGCATCAAATAGTCTTTGAAATAATTAACGTGATTTGACTCTTTAATGATATCAATTAAATTATTTATGGCAAATGTGATAAATAACGGATCAATTGCTTTCATTTGACAGCTCCATGAGTTGATATTTCATATTGTCATAATTTATTAATTTTCACGTTCATTTATACTAAAAACAATAAATTATATTAAATTTTATCATCTAAATAACCTTGTTGTCATGTGTTATATCTAATATGGTTTTTTTAATTTATTAATGTCTGGTTTTATGGGAGTTGTTGGAAGATTATTGAAATATTTTAATTAATGATTTATAAAATATCTATCTTTATTATATGGTTATGATGTACTTACTGTGAAAAATTGGCATTTAGGCTAATTTTTAATGTTAAAGATATGTATTAAACTCCGCGCCAGCCCCTTTTTTGGGAGGGGCTGGCGCTCATTTTTCTTATGTGGATGATTTTCCAGCTACTCATCATACCTAAGTATCATTTCCGCCAGATCGTTTTCCACCGTATAGAAGTAGCAAGCCGGAACCTGTAGCACCGATGCTAACCGGCAAACCAGTGCAAAATCCGGCTTATAAATACCGCGCGAATCTTAACCCAGTGACAGCTTAAGCTGCATACCGCAAGCAGCGGCATACCGTTGTAAGGTTGAGATACTCGCACTGGAAACATTTCTCTCAAGGCGGCTCACCGCAGGTTGGCTTACCCCCATGCGAGCGGCAATCTCTGTACTTGTCAGACCTGACTTGGACTTCATTTCGATCAGAACAGCGCGAAGCGCTTCTTCTTGAGTTTCGTCCTCATACGCTTTTTTAACTTCATGATTAGAAAGTGCTTTCGCTTTAACTTCAGAGAAGTTGATACCTTTAACTGCCATCTTTCAATTCCTCCCATCTTGACTTTGCCAGCGCTATTTCAGCTTTCGGCGTCTTAGGGGTTTTCTTTACGAACGTCCTTAAAATATAGATCTTACGTCCTTTTGCGTAAGCAAAAAACGTTCTGCTTATGTCTTTTCTACCAACCCGTAGCTCAAATAACCCACCTTCGATGATGTCCGTGTCTGGATATCTTAGCTCGGGCCCTTTAGCTTCAAGTTTTTCAAGCCCTTTAAGCGCTTTTGCCTGCATAACAGGTTCGAGGTCATAAATTTCGCTTGCAGCTTCGGGGTGAAAAATCAATTCATACATGTCAGTCCCCTTATTAATGGGGAATATAACTCATAAGTTATAATAACTCAAATGTTATATTTAGCGTGTATCGGCAAAGTAAACCATTAGCAAACCATCCCCCACCTTTCCCCCACTTACTCAGGGATCACGGCCTCCCCCACCTGATTTTCACCACTTTGTTAAAAATGTTTATTTATTATCGAGTTAAGTCATTCCCCCACTTCGCACCTATATATGCGTGGGAAGTGGGGGAAAATGCCGGATAGAAGGACTTCTTATCCGTTCGCCCCCACTTTCCCCCATTTAATCCCCCGCCTTATTCCGTTGCGAGAGCGGCGTGATCCGTTCCCCTTCAAAGGCGATCAGGCCATCCTTTTCCAGCTTGTCCAGCCAGCGGGTGAACTTCTTGTTCACATCAAAGCCCATTGCCCGCATATCATCCCGCACTAATGAACGGGTGCAGCCTTCACCGTTGGCCGTGCGTGAACGAATGGCCTGCCACAGAGCAAAATGATTTTCCGTCAGCCGTGGAATACCGGCTAAATCGGGATCGCTGGCAGCCTCATCTTCTCTGACTTCGCGGCCTTCATCGTTCAGCACCAGCGAAGTGATCTGGTCGCCATCATCGTCCACGTACAGATCCACGGCATTCAGGTCATAGGCGCGACGCGGCGGCTCTTCCGCATCCTTCATCTTGGTGCAACTGAGGATCAACGCGCCGCCTTCACCTTCACGCCGGACGTTAAATTCCACGTCCAACGCAGCACGGAAGGCGCTGGAGCCGCGTGCTCCTTTGTCCTGATCTTTACCGGAATGATGGATAATCAACACCGTGGCCTGTGTCGCTGCCTTAATCGCATCACATCCCTGAATGAATGCGCCCATGTCTTTAGCCGCATTCTCATCCGAACCGCCAAAACAGCGGGCGAGTGTATCCAGAATAATCAGCCGAACCGGCATACCGGAGGCGACTTTCACATCGCGGGCGGCGCGAATCACCTGTTGTACACTCTCCGGGCTGGCCGGAAAAATCGGGCAATCGACGCGATAAAGCGCATCAATCGGGCTACCGCCGTTAAGCGTCTGCTCCCATGCCCGGATACGGCGGGGAACGCCGATCCCGCCTTCGCCGACGACATAAATCACCGCCCCCTGTGTCACCGGCTTGCCTGCCCACGGTTTGCCGGTGGCGATATGACATCCCCACGATACCGCCAGAAAAGATTTATACGAGCCGCTGGCACCGTAAGCGCTGGCAACGGATGAACTCGGCAGATAGCCTTTAATCAGGTAGTCCTGCCGCGTATCAAAACCGTCAGAGCCTTTGCGCAGGGGTAATGCGGTGTTGAATGCCGGTGTAGCGGAATCGGTGCGGACTAAAGGTGTATACATCGTGTCGGGCTGATAGCGTTGTTTGTTGAACGCGGATTTGGTGGCCTCAAGCCCATATTGCTGACGGTAATCATCCCAGTCACAGAGCATTGTGGTGGGCGGTAACGACACCCAGCCGTCCACCGCGAGCGCGGCTTTTTCAGCCTGTTCTTTACCGATATTGGTTGAACCATCAGCATGCAGGTCATGATCGCCCGCCAGAATAATAGTGGCATCGGGATACCAGCCACGCAGCGCTTGGGCGACGTTTATTAGGTTATTGGCCGACACCGCCGCGACCACCGCCGCCGTAGTAATCTGGCTGATGGTCAGGCCGGTGGCATACCCTTCGGTGATCACGATGGTGTCCGGCTCTTTCGGGTAATGCACGGCGATGAAAGCGCCTTTCAACTGTGAACCCGGCAGCAAGCGTTTTTCTCCGTCGTCGTTGATCAACTGTGCGCCGATCAATTCACCGGAAACACGATGCAGTTTCAGCAGCAGGCTTCCCTCATCAAACAGCACGCCGCCGATACGCATTTTTTGCTGTGCGGTCAGGCGGGCATGGACGATAGAGAATCCTTTTGCTTTCAGGTAGGCGCTCTCGCCGTTCCTCGAATGGGTCAGCATCTGCTTGATTTTATCGGACAGCGGCGGGCGCTCAGCGGCTTTTTCCCTGGCTGGCGCAGTTGAGGCGGGGAGCGTCAAAAAGGCCACCTGTTTTGCGGCGTCTGACAGGTCGCAGTTTTTCACCCGTGCGACCAGATCAAGGCCATCGCCATGACCGCACTGATTGCAAAACCACGTTCCCCGTCCTTCTTTGTCGTCAAAGCGGAAGCGATCTTTGCCACCGCAGGCAGGACAAGCGCCATGTTTACCGCCAGAAGGCACCGGAATAGCCAGTGCGGACAGAATGGCACGCCAGCGGTGGCGCGACTGTGCGGTAATGTCTGAAACGAACTTACTCATCGTCAGCCACCTCCGCTTGCAGTGCGTCATTCAACTGGTTCAGACGTTCCCACAGGATAAAGATCAGCAACTCTTTCGCGAGTGCGTTGTCGAGTTCAATGATGGCGTAGGCCAGCGCCCGACAGTGATCGACGAGTTCTTCTAACGTCAGGGGAGTGGGGTCATACATGATGTACCCCCGCAGAAAAAAAGAAAGATTGCGGGTAGAGAAAGGGAAGGATCGTAGCCATAAGGCAGCCTCCGTGGTAAGCAGGATATCACTACCACCTGAGACGCCAACCTCGATGGTGGTAGCCCAGACGGGGTTGGCGTAACCGGTTACCACGTAGCCCGGCGCTCCTTGCGGAGCCCCCGCCTGAGCCACCATTGACAGGTATGCGCAGGCATCGCCTAATAAAAGACACGTAATAAATCCGTGTCTTTTAGGCAACGTGGTAAATGTCGGAACGCCAATTCCGGCTACGGATTTTGCCGCAGCATCAGCAGTATATCGTAAATTGCCCGCCAGAAAAAAATAACAATGCATCATGGTTTAACCTCCCCGCGCTGGCTGATACGTGCCGCGATCCAGTCATTCACCTCACTTTCCACCCACGCTACCGAGCGAGCGCCGATTTTGACCGTCTGAGGGAATTCTCCCTGCTTCATCAGCAGGTAAATCCATGATTTCCTGAGGCCAGTCTTTTTCATCACACCCGATAAGCGAATCAACGTGTTATCCGTCATGTTCAATCCTCCTTCCGGGTGTAAACCCGCTCGACATAGCGCCCCCGACCATCACCGTGGCCGAGATCCATAGAGGTTAATGCTCTGGCTTCACTGCGGGAAAAGCCCTCTGACAGGTAATAACGCATGGCATCCTGCGCCCATGCGTAACGCAGGCTGTGCGGGGAATAGCGGCCGGTCAGCCCTAAGCGGGTGGTCTGTGTACGCCAGAAGTTCATGGCGGTTTTCAGGTCGGGTTTATCCATCAATCTGCCGTTACGCGCCTCGGCCACCTTTAGCGCTTCTTTTACTGCCCGTTGAATCGCCTCGCGATCGATAATCCGGGTTTCGCGTGGCCTGCCGCCTTTAGTACCAAACACCACGGTCAGCGTCTGTTGATGGCGCTCAAGCTGCTTTTCCCACGTTTTCAGCGAACTGGCGCATTGCACCGCTTCCTGAGAACGCAGCCCCAGCAATCGGGCAAGCTGAAGTGCGCAGGCCAGCCCTTTATCACGCTGTTGCGCTGCAAGCAGAACGGCCTGATAGCGCTCATCCGGGATAGCGAATTTTGTCCCGGCACGGCTTGCGCCACTCAGCCCCAACGCGTTGTTGGTCAGGCGATCAGAAACGGCGAGCTTTTCCCGTCCTCCCTGCTTAAACACCGTGCGCAGCGCCGCCATTTCGTTGTGCAGGGTTCGAAGTGCAATCCGCTGTGACAGGCGTTCGGCGACATAACTTTCGATATGTCTGGCTTTGAGATACTTAACGTCACGCACCTGAATATTCAGCGCCAGCAGGTGACGACACAGCCTGTCCATGATGCGGATACGATCATGAACCGTCTTGTAGCTCCCGCCAGCCTGTTTCGCCAGCGTGGTCATTTCACGACTTAATTTACTCATGCAACTTACCTCTCATAATTCAACTGGATGCTTTTCTCTGGCGCATGGGAAAGGGCAGAAACAATCGCAATTGACCTGCCTTGAACGATACCTGTGCGCCAGAGCGGACAGCAGTTGAGGTCTTGGGAGGTGTCGGTGACGCACTCGGTGCGACCGCCTGCGGTTGCAGGATTTCCTCTCAGGCGGTTAGGCCTGCCTCGGTATCGGTTCAATCTCCTGTAAAAAAAGCGATCAGTCCGGCACAAACGGGTGTGTCAGATTCATGACGCTGTGGGTGAGGTGCATGTCTCAGGGGCTGATGGGGGCTTCGGCTGCGGCGTCACTTTCATCCGTTGACACGGAAAAAGTGACGCCGGTGCAGACGTTGCCGGCAGTCGCGTAGCAGATGCCTGACGGCATAGCAACGCGCAGCCAGCACGTTCACACGCGCAGACGCAAATCATTGAGACGAGTAAAATCGAAGTCGCGTGATAACGCGAACTTACGAGGATAAGCGCTGTTTAAGCCGCCTATGAAGTGAAATCACCACAACGATAAACGTTGCAGCTACGGCCAGTCTCCTACGGTATGGAAGCCGCTCTCTGGCTGGGTATAGTGAAGCCCAAAGCAATGTTGGGCTTGAAGTAAAAGTGAGCTTCATCGTCATGCTCATAGCGGCTCTGACGACATCTGCTTTCAGAAGTTAAGCAGATTTACCACGCTTTTAATCGCGCTCCCTTCTTTTCAGGTTACAGAAGGGTATCGTGTGGTCGCCCGAAGGCGTCAGTCTCAGACCACGCTCCATTCCTTATGACTTTGGCAGTGTGACCACCCGAAGGCGCTTCTCACAGGTCACTCATATCATCCCGATACTGGAAACATTGGTGGCTGTCATCGACAGCAGGGTTTCACGGTCAAAAATACGACAAAGGTTTGCAGACTTCAAGCGCTTTGACTCTGCCTGAAAAGCGAGTAATCTAGCACCAAGTGCTATAGTTAAGGTTACAGGATGTCGACCTGATGCGTGTATTCAAAACCAAATGGTTCACTAAAGCGGCTAAATCCCACGCCATCAAGGATAGTGAGTTATGTGAGGCTATTGAGGCAGTGATGCAAGGGAAAGCCGACGATCTCGGCGGCGGCGTTTATAAGAAGCGGCTGAACCAGAATCGCGATCGCGCCATCATACTGGCGAAAGGTGGACAGCACTGGTTTTACACGTTCCTGTATGCCAAGCAGGATATGGCGAATATCGATAATCGTGAACTGGCCGGATTCCGCGAGTTGGCGAAGCACTACGCAACCCTTGCCGATGAAAAGATTACGGCACTGATTAAGAGTAAAGAACTGGTGGAGATTAGTCATGACCGCAAAAAGTAAATTTAAGAGTCCTGCATTTGAGGCTATCCATAGCGCGGCTTCTGGATTATTCAGCGTCGACGCTATTCCACAGGAAACCATGCGTAACTTTGACAAAGCGTGCCTCAACAGCGTGGACGATCTTCAGCCTATTGAGATCAAAGCGTTGCGTGAAAAGCTGAAAGTTAGCCAGCCTGTTTTCGCAAGCTACCTGAACACTAGTGTTTCAACGGTGCAGAAATGGGAAAGCGGCGTAAAACGCCCTAGTGGGTTGTCGCTGAAATTGCTTACCGTGGTGCAGAAACATGGGTTGAAGGTATTGGTTTGATGTTTTTTAATTATCCTGCCATGCTGGCTTTTAAGCTATATACAGCTTTGGTAGTATCATATTGGTGTCAAAAATGAATTATACTGATCTTGCTAATTATAAACAAAATAGGGAGTTTTATGAGTAGAATAGATTATAGTTCTTGGCCACGATTGTCGTTATCTGTATCAAATTTACGACTTGACAAAGAAAATCCAAGAATTCCAAGTTACATTACAATTAGAACAACAAAAGATATACTAAATTATTTATTCCAAAATGAACGAATTGAAAGGCTTGCACATAAAATTGTAGAAAAGGGGTTTATATCACACGATCCTATATATGTAGTTAAAGAGGGTGAAAACTACGTAGTGGTAGAAGGAAACCGCCGAGTATCTGCGCTGAAATGTTTGATTGATCCAGAATTAGTTCCTTCACCAGCTAAACGACGAAAAATCGAATTATATAAAAATCGTCTAGGCTCCGATTTGATAGAAAAAATAGATGTATTTGTTGCTCCATCAAGAAGAGCCGTTGAAAATGTTCTTTTTGAATTACATGCAGAAGGAAAGCTTCAGTGGAGTAGACAGCAAAAAAATAAATTTATTGCTAGTATTGGTATTGACAGTGGTGAGTCAATTCAGGATATTGCAGAAAGATTTAATGTTAAAGTTATAGAAATACAAGATTCAGTCCAAGAGTACCTTTTAGAGAGATATTTTACAGAGCTAGAGTTACCTACTGATATTGAAGATAAAGCGTTAATGTCAAAATTTAATATTAGTACTATATCTAGGTTGGTTAATTCAAAAATATTTAAAGAAAAAACAGGTTTTAGAATCGAAGAAAATAGATTAAGAACAGATACTTCTAAATCGTATTTCAACGCATTGCTGAGACAGTTTGTAATTGATATTGTTACAAAGAAAATTGATTCTCGTAAGTTAAATACAAGTAAGCAAATAGATTCTTATATTGAAAGCGAGATGGAGAAGATACCTGTAGGAATACATGATGGAAGTGTGGATTTTACTCCAGATAATAGTAATACGAAGGTCTCATCGGATGATGTTGAGATTAGTAAACCTCGAAGAAAACCTAAGGAAACCTTAATTCCCAAGGGAGTGAATTATATTACTGGAAGCGATAAGTTAGATATATTGATTCAAGAAGCACAAGGCATGCTTATTGATACGTATAAAAATTCGGCTGCTTTATTGTTACGTTCAATTGTTGAAATATCAGTAGTAAGAATTTTTGAAATTCATGGGAAAAAAGATCAGTGTCTGAACGGTAATGGAAGAGTTAAAAATCTTTCTGATAACATTAATGCTCTCGTGAAGAGAGATGTATGGTTTACTAATAAGGCTTATCTGGCCGACTTAACAAGATTTATATCTAAAGATAGTGCTAACTGGAATTCTTTAGACTCATTGAATCGTTATGCGCATGGTGAATATACCCTACCAGATAGGGATATGCTAAAATCAGTTTGGTTAATTGCAAAACCATTAGTTACAATTTGTGTTGAACATCAATCTAAGCCAAAGAATATATAAATAGTGGTTTTTATTACGAATAATATTGTATAATACAAAAAGTACATGTTATTTTTAGGTGAGCTATGCCAGTAACTTATTCCCCTCTTCGCTACCCTGGAGGTAAAACAGCCATCTATCCGATGGTTTCAAATATAATCCAGAATAATTCACTAAATAAATGTAAATATGCCGAGCCATATGCTGGCGGTGGTGGGCTTGCGCTAGCTCTTCTTTTTGGTGGGTTTGCTGAAGAGATTCATTTGAATGATCTAGATCGTTCAATTTGGGCTATCTGGCATTCTATTCTTAATGATACAGAAGCGTTTATAGATAGAATAGAAAATACCGAGATAACTATTGATGAATGGTATAAACAAAGAAATATTCAAAATAATAAGAATAGCGCTAATGTACTAGATTTAGGATTCTCATCATTTTTCCTCAATAGGACGAATAGATCTGGAATTATTTTAAAAGCTGGTGTAATTGGCGGGCTAAAACAAGAAGGTGATTACAAGCTGAACTGTAGATTTAATAAAGATGATTTAATAAAAAAAATAGTAAAAATAAAAAAACATAAAGATTCTATAAAAATTTATAATGAGGATGCAGTAGATTTTATAAAAAAAATAGATGATCGCAGCGGAAATGATTTTTTCATGTATATAGATCCTCCATATTTTGAGAAGGGGGCTAGTTTATATACGAATTTTTACAATGAAAATGATCATGCCGCTTTATCTAAAGTTATCTCATCTATTAGAGTTCCTTGGATATTAACTTATGATAATGCATTAAAAATAAAAGAAATTTATAAAATAAATAATATGTATGAATTCTATTTGAATTATAGTGCCGCAAAGAAGCGTATCGGTACTGAGTTGTTAATTGTTTGCAATGATATCAATATCCCTGAGAACCTCATAGGTGATAAAATTATCAAGTTATCTTAGTGATTTTTTAATTATAGCTAAATGGTTTTTATTTTATAGACAATATTAAATAATTAAATGGCAGTGTTATTCAAGTATTTTATGTGGAAAAATAGCTCATTTATTATTTCTATCATTAGTATGGTTTTAAAACCCTTATTGTATAAAAGGGGTCAATATGGTGGTCATTAAATCCATTTGTTTATTTTAAGTGGCTATTAATCAATGTATTAAATTTAGTTGCGAGTCCGGCCTTCGCACCATCGTATGAAAATCAAGTCACCTTAGGGTGTAATGCCGATCAGTTAAGGATCGGTTGACCGATCCAGTGGATGTGTAAAAATCCGGAAATGCTCACCCGTTTCCGGATTTTTTTATGCACATTGGACAGGCTCTTGATCTGGTATCCCATTACGACTCTTTGCGTAACCCACTGACTTCTCTGGGGGATTATCTCGACCCCGAACTCGTCTCACGTTGTCTCGCCGAGTCCGGCACGGTCACGCTACGCAAGCGGCGTCTCCCGCTTGAAATGATGGTCTGGTGCATTGTCGGCATGGCGCTTGAACGTAAAGAGCCCCTTCACCAGATTGTTAACCGTCTGGATATTATGCTGCCGGGTAACCGTCCCTTTGTCGCCCCGAGTGCCGTGATTCAGGCTCGCCAGCGCCTGGGAAGTGAGGCCGTTCGCCGTGTGTTCACACAAACTGCACAGCTCTGGCATAGTGAAACGCCACATCCACACTGGTGTGGCCTGACTCTGCTGGCCGTGGATGGCGTGGTCTGGCGAACGCCGGATACACCAGAAAATGATGCCGCCTTCCCGCGCCAGACACATGGCGGAAAACCGGGACTCTATCCACAGGTAAAAATGGTCTGCCAGATGGAGCTGACCAGCCATCTGCTGACGGCAGCAGCCTTTGGCACGATGAAAGAGAGTGAAAATGCGCTTGCAGAACAGTTGATAGCACAGACAGGTGATAACACGCTGACTTTACTCGATAAAGGCTATTACGCACTGGGTTTGCTGAATGCCTGGAATCAGGCGGGGAAACACCGGCACTGGCTGATCCCGCTGAAAAAGGGGGCGCAGTATGAAGAGGTCAGGAAGCTGGGTAAAGGTGATCATCTGGTAAAATTGAAAACCAGTCCACAGGCCCGTAAAAAGTGGCCGGGTCTGGGGGAGGAAATCACAGCACGGCTACTGACACTGACCCGCAAAGGAAAGGTCTGTCATCTGCTGACGTCGATGACGGATGCGCTGCGCTTCCCTGGTGGAGAGATGGCGGACCTGTACAGCCACCGGTGGGAAATCGAGCTGGGCTACCGTGAGATAAAGCAGACGATGCAACTGAGCAGGCTGACACTGCGAAGTAAGAAACCTGAGCTCGTGGAGCAGGAGTTATGGGGAGTATTACTGGCCTATAATCTTGTAAGATATCAGATGATTAAAATGGCAGGACATCTGAAAGGATACTGGCCAAATCAGCTGAGCTTCTCAGAATCGTGCGGAATGGTGATGCGAATGCTGATGACACTACAGGGTGCTTCACCGGGCCGCATCCCGGAACTAATGCGTGATCTTGAAAGCCAGGGACAACTGGTGAAATTACCGATAAGAAGGGAAAGGGCCTTCCCACGAATAGTAAAAGAAAGGCCCCAAAAATACAGTAAGGCCCGTAGATAAAATGCCAGTCAGTCGCTTAACTGACTGGCATTACACCTTAGGGTGGCTTTTTTTATGTCCAAAATTCAGCAGCTATACCTTCTTCCTTAGCCTCTTTTCCCTTAACCCCCCCTAAACTATCCAGCCTTTCTTAATCACAAAGAAGCACAATCACCATGTAAAGAGCGTGTACCGAAAGGCGGATTGTATTTATGCTGAAACCAGATTTCGTCTATGCGTTATTCATACAAGTCATGCATTTTTAATAAACGGGAGCAGAGGAGGATCTAGTGGAATTAATCGTGACGCACGACATTACCGATAACGATCGGGAAGCACTTTTTGCGGGCCTGCGAAGCTACAACCATCGGTTTATTAATCCTGCCTCTTTTGGGCAATTGGGTATTTTTCACCGCAATAGTGCTGGAACTATGCTTGGCGGATTGATCGCTACACGTAAAGGCTTATGGTTGTGTATTGATTATTTGTGGGTGAGTGAAGAATCCCGTGGTCTGAAGCTCGGCAGCACGTTGGTGAAGGAAGCGGAACAGGAGGCGATGCGTCTTGGGTGCCGTCATGCGCTTGTGGATACCTTTAGTTTTCAGGCGCTTCCTTTCTATGAAAAGCAAGGTTATCAACTGCACATGTCTTTACCCGATTTTCCTGAAGAAGGCATGTTTAGGCACTATCTCATAAAGCAAAATATGCAGTCTGCATGATAGTTCTCCGCCCATTGACCAATGACAAAGTTGCGCTGGCATCACCTTCTTTATAATCAGGCCCGTTTCTCTTCTCACTGGTGTCAACGCATGGCTTATCAACTTAACCTTAACTGGCCCGAATTCTTAGAAAAATACTGGCAAAAACAACCTGTTGTATTGAAGAACGCTTTCCCGAATTTTGTTGACCCAATTACGCCGGATGAGCTGGCGGGTCTGGCGATGGAGGCGGAAGTCGACAGCCGTCTGGTCAGCCATAAAAATGGCCAGTGGCAGGCTAGCAACGGGCCGTTTGAGCATTTTGATAATCTGGGTGAAACCGGTTGGTCGCTGTTGGCTCAGGCGGTGAATCACTGGCATGCGCCGTCTGCTGAACTCGTGCGTCCGTTCCGCGTGTTGCCGGACTGGCGTTTGGACGATCTGATGATCTCCTTTTCCGTTCCGGGCGGCGGCGTTGGCCCGCATATCGATCAGTACGATGTCTTTATCATTCAGGGAATGGGTAGCCGCCGCTGGCGCGTGGGTGACAAGTTGCCGATGCGCCAGTTCTGCCCGCACCCTGCGTTGCTGCATGTCGATCCTTTCCCGCCGATTATTGATGAAGATCTTGAACCGGGTGACATTCTCTATATTCCGCCAGGTTTCCCGCACGACGGCTTTACTCACGAAACTGCACTCAACTATTCCGTGGGGTTCCGTGGGCCAAACGGCAGAGACTTAATCAGCAGCTTCGCTGACTACGTGCTGGAGAACGATCTCGGTGGTGAGCATTATAGCGACCCGGATTTGACCTGTCGGGAGCATCCGGGGCGGGTTGAAGACTATGAGTTTGGCCGCCTGCGCGAGATGATGATCGAGGTGATCAATCAGCCGGAAGCGCTGAAACAGTGGTTCGGTCGTTTTGTGACGACGCCGCGTCACGAACTGGATATCGCTCCGGCGGAGCCACCTTACGAGCAGGACGAGATTGTGGGGGCGCTGATGGACGGTGATGTGTTGACGCGTCTGAGCGGGCTGCGGGTGCTGGAAGTGGGTGGTAGCTACTTCATTAACAGTGAACGGCTGGATACGGTCGATCCGAAAGCGGCTGATGCGTTATGTCGCTATACCGTTCTCGGTAAAAAAGAGCTGGGTGACGCGCTGGAAAATCCGGCGTTTGTGGCTGAGTTAACCGGGCTGGTTAATCAGGGATACTGGTTCTTCGACGAATAATATTCTTCTCACTGGCGGCTTCTGAGTACATCGTTGCAGGGTTGGCCTGGAGCCGCGTCTTAGCTTATGAATGGTTTGCTATTGCTAGCAATTAGTTATTGATTGAATTAATTGGCAATGAGTAAGTGGGCTATCTTTTAGGGTGATGTGAAATCAACCCACCCTGGAGAGATGTCATGTTCCATTCACCTCAGATACAGCGAAGCGTATTGACGTTATTTTTTGTGATATCGGTCGGTATGTTGCCTCTGCGTTCTTCTGCAGAGGCGGACACGCCCGGTTCTTTGATTGAAAAAACGACGCTGGATGCGAAAAATGGCCTACAGGAAGCAGCAGAACAGTATCTGATTCGATACCGTTCGTTGAGCGGCGTGGATGGCAAAAGCCCACGGGAAGACACCGGTGCTGTGTTTATCCCGAAAGGCGAAGCGCCAAAAGGGGGCTGGCCCGTCGTCGTGTGGGCACATGGGACGGTCGGCGTGCAGACAAGCTGTGCGCCTTCTCTTAATCCACGTTCCGCGCGTGATGCACAGTATCTGAATACGTGGCTGTCGCTGGGGTTTGCCGTCGTGGCCCCGGACTATGCGGGGCTTGGATCTCCTGGGTTGCATCACTATCTCAATGCGCGAGGGGAAGCGTGGAGCGTGCTGGACGGCGTGAAAGCCGCGCTTGGCGCATTCCCGCTACGCAATCAGTTGACCATTGTGGGGCAGTCGCAGGGGGCTCATGCGGCCTTTGCAAGCGTGGGGTATCAGCCTGACTATGCGCCGGATCTGCATATTGTCTCAACCGTGTTGACCGGCGTCCCTTATTTTGATGATAAGACCTCTGCGGCGGCACTTTTCGCCGGGGGCGGTGGGGTGAAAGAGGGCGGCGATCCCAAAATTCCCTATGCGATGTACATCTATCTGTCAGCCGCTGATACAGAAAAAGGGCTGAATGTTGATGATTACTTCACGCCGAAAGCCGCTGCTGATGTGTCCGCCGCGCGTGAAATGTGTATCGATGCGTTAACGAAAAAAGTGATGGATGATGGCCTGAATGCGGGCAATAGCCTGAAGCCCGCAACACAGGGATTACTGGAAAGCCAGACGGCAAGTCTGCGCTATAACACCCTGAAAATCGCCCATCCGGTATTTATTGGCACCGGGATGCAGGATATTGACGTACCGGCCATCATGCAGCGTGCATTCGCGCGTGATGTCGCTAAAGCCGGAACGTCCGTTGATGTGCATGAATATAAGGGGATGAATCATGATGAAACCGTTAACGTTTCACTACGTGACTCCGTTCCTTTCGTACTGAAAAATCTGCATGCTGACACGAAAAAACACTAAGTGACGTTTTTACCTCAACGTCCCGGTGCGACTGCCGGGACGTTATTCTGCTCGCTATCGGTTGTTTTTTCTGTTTATCAATCACGTGCCAGCCATCGACGCGCCGCCTGATTCTCCCGGCGGTATTGCCGCTGCCGATACCCTAACATCCCCCACGCCAGCAGGCCGTACAGCGCGGCCAGCATCCACAAATGCCACCAGAAAGCGTCGATCTGAGAAAAATCAGCGCCCATCTGATTAAGGCGTAATATCCCCTGAATCGTAAAGACGGCAGGTATCCACTGCGCCAGCCAGTTCAGAGGGGCCGGGATCATTTCTACAGGCCAGATGAAGCCAGAAAGAAAGACAATTGGAATGGAAGAGAGTAGCACTGCCTGACTGGGGAGATCTTTGCGTGTAAAGGCGGCTCCCAGTACTACGCCTAGCCACAGCGTCGAGAGCAGAAAGGGCAGTGTAAACAGCAGCAGTTGGCTCATGCTGGCCTCGCGTGCGATGCCGTAGGCATCCAGACAAAAACCGAGCATATAGAGTAGCGACAGCAGGTAGGCACCGCCAACGACTGCGGTGCGTGCCAGCAGTAAACGCC
This sequence comes from Pectobacterium aroidearum, assembly GCF_015689195.1. Classification (GTDB taxonomy): domain Bacteria; phylum Pseudomonadota; class Gammaproteobacteria; order Enterobacterales; family Enterobacteriaceae; genus Pectobacterium; species Pectobacterium aroidearum. The sequence goes on along the minus strand of NZ_CP065044.1, from coordinate 4,447,803 downwards.
ACGGTGTCGCGTATTGCCAATAGTGAACGCCGCCGGACTGCGTGCGCTGGTTTTGTCCGGCACCGAGCAGGCCGCATCCCATCAACAAAATCTGATGCAGTATCAACATGAAAACACCGGGAACCACGTAGTCGACATAGCCCATGGTGGGGTTAAATACCGGCACGGTATTCAGCGTGGTAGCCTGCCACTGTGAGCTGGCGGCAGGTATGCCTTCCCCCTGAGCAAGCAGCCGTGCGACTTTAACCTGTGCGCCCGCGGTGCCACCGACCGTTGCCAAAGACTGCGCGATCGCGCCGTAGATCAGAAAGTAGCTGGCATCGGCTGAATAGCTTACCGTGACGCTTTTTCCCTGCATGATATCGCGGTAGAAGTGGCGCGGAATATAGAGAATCCCTTTTGCTTCGCCATGCAGAAGCAGCGCTTTGGCTTCATCCAGCGTATTGCGCTGTGCCACCAGTCGTACCTCCGGCGTGGAATCGGCCATAAACGCCAGACGGCGCGAGAGCTGCGTTCCATCTTCATCCACCAGCACCACCGGCAGTTCGCGCGGCGTCTGGGCGAGGTAAGGTCGCGGATAGAGAAAGGAATAGAGCAGGATCCCGCCGAACAGGGTGAGCAAGAGGGTCGGATCTCGCAGTAAGCTGCGTAGCTCAAACCGGATGAGGGTGGCGAGGGTCAGCATGCTATCTCCTTGCCACTGGAACGGTAACGCCAGAGAGTGAACGGTAGCAGCAGCCAGAACAGGGCGAGCGCTGCCAGTGCGGGCGCGATCTGCATGATACCGGCACCGTAGCTGGTGATGGCAATCGCGATATCGCCATAGTGCGCGACGGGCAGCAACTGGCGCCAGAACGTGGCAAATGTTTCCATCGCTGCCGCAGGAAAGGTGATGCCCATAAACGCCAGTCCGGGAGCCATTAACGCTCCGACAATCGAAACGGTGCGTGCCGGATCGCGAATTAGCGCATAGAAAGCCATACCTAGTGCGACGCAGGCACCCGCGGTCACGCCGATCGAGACAACGAGCAGCAACGCTGAACCGTTAAGTGGGTAATCGAGCAGGCTATACAGTCCATAGCTCCATAGGCCACCCCATGCCCAGCCGATTAGCCAGTGCGTCAGGAACTTAGAACCGATGGCGGCGCGGTTCTCTGGCACCCAGAGTGTTCCGTGCCGATCCTCCCGTGCCAGCGTATTCATGCCGTATAGTGCGAGCAGAATCGACCAGATCGAGGGGATGATCGCGTTCAGCAAAAACTGGGCGTAGTTGGAATTTTGGTTAAACAGCGCGGTAATCTGCCCGCCAATGGGTACCGCCAGTCCTTTGGCTTCAGGAACGGCTGCCCCTTGAGCCAGCGCCTGCACCACGGCAATCTGCCCGTTGAACGTCCCTGCGACCAGCGCCAGCGAGCTGTTGATGACTTTGGCAACCAAAACGAATTGCCCGTTATTCCAGGCGGTCACGGTGGGTAAGGTTCCCTGCCGCATATCACGCTCAAAGTGGCGTGGGATGACCACCAGTGCATAGATCTCGCCGCCGCGCAGCGAGGAAGAACCTTCCGCCACCGCCGTGAATTGATGACTCAGGTTGAAAGAGGGGGAAGCATGTAGCGCTCTGGCAAACTGGCGTGACATCGTGCTGTTGTCCAGATCGACCAGGCCGATAGGGAGTTCGCGAACAATCGCCCCGGATAGCGTCCACCAGGTCATCAGCATCGTGACAAGCGGCAGCCAGAGCGCTAAAGCCATCCCCCATCGGTCGCGCCATAGTGCGCTCCATTCGCGCATCATCACATTTCTACCAGTGCGCTCATGCCGACGCGCAACCCATTAATCGGTTCAATTGGACGCGCCTCCACTTCGAACGTTCGCATGTCGAATCCTTGTCGGGTATCCGTTGCGCGCCACGTGGCGAAATCCCCCATGACGGACACGTAAGACACCTTAAACCGGAATGTCTGGTTGTTCAGCGCCGGGATACGTGCTTCAAACTCGGTGCCCATCGCAAAGCGCTCAAGGAGATCTTCGCGTACCGCCAGTTGGATCCAGATGTCGCTCATGTCCAGCAGCGTGACCACAGGGAAGCCCTGTGGCGCAATTTCACCGCTGCGTAACAGCACATTGCTGACTTCGCCGGTGTGCGGGCTGACGACGCGAGCTTCTGCCAGATAGGCCTCCACTTCGGCGACGGAGCCAGCGGCCATACGGGCTTTTTCCTCTGCGGCGACCTGAGTTTCTTTCCGCGTACCTTCCTGCGCCATTTGATATTCCTGCCACGCCATCCCTTCGGTATAGCGTGCGGCATCCCAGGAGGCTTTGGCTTCATCCCTTTTTTGCAGCGGCAACACACCTTCCTGATAGAGATTTTGTACGCGCAGATAAGTCTTATGGCTTAACTCGGAACCGGCTTTGGCCTTTTGCCATTGATCTTTGGCGGCGGCGATCTGCTGCTCCCGCGCGCCTTTTTGCGCTTCCAGCGCCACGGCACCTGCCGCGGCTTCACCCGCTTTCGCCTGTTCCAACTTCGCATCCAGCTCCGGCGTCAGGAGTGTGAAGACGAGATCGCCCACGTCAAGCTGCTGGCCTTTTTGTACCGGCACTTCTGCAATACGGCCAGCCACTTTTGATGACACCGAATATTGCTGTGCTTCGATTTGTCCCTGTAAGCGAATTGGTTCGGGCTGATAGGCGAGCCAGAAACGATACGCTATCCAGACCACCACAATCAGCAGAACAGCTTGAAGGAACCATTTGCGCTTTGAACGCGAAAGAGATTGTGTCATGGCATCACCTGTATGGCGTGTTGGGTCTGGTAGTCAGAGAAGCGGGTTATCTGGCCGGAAATGGCCATCAGTCTGGCGATGGAAACCACGTAACGATAGGCGGCGGAGGCTCGCTGCGTTTTAGCTCCTGCCAGCTGGTTTAGCGCATCCACGACGTCCAGCGAGGTAGACATGCCCTGCATAAACGCCTTGTTGCGTAACCGGACGTTCTCTTCGGCCAGTTTTTGTGTCGAAGACAGGGAATTGAACTCTTCCAACGCCAGGCGGGCTTCCCGCCACGTACTCTCGACCATTATCTCAAGGTTTTGCCGCATATCGGCTTCCAGATAGTTAACCTGCATTTCTGCGCTTTTCGCGGCGGCGATATTGTCGGAGCGGCCTTCACGGCTGATGAGTGGGACGGAAACGCCGACGCCCACCATCCAGTCCGGTGTCGTTCTGGCGGCCAGCGTGTCCTGTTCATAGAGTTGATAGTTGCCGAACAGAAACACGTCGGGGGCGTATTTGGCGCGTTCAATACGGATTAGATCCTTGGCCTGATCGCGCTTGGCGGAGAGCACTTTTAAGCCGGGATGGGTATTGAGCGTTTGTTTCACCAGCGCAGGCAGTTCGGGAAGCGCTTTGTTGACGAACAGCGGAGAGGAAGGCGTTGCGCCTTCGGTTTTGATGAGCTTGGCGAAGACCATTTCGGTTGTCTCCATGCTCCGCCGCGCCTTTTGTGTTTCGATACGCGCCATGTCATAAGCAGATTGGGCAGACAGCACCTCGACTCGGGCGATTTGCCCCTGTGCTTCCAGTTTGCGAGCGTGGTCATAATGCTGCGCCATGCCTTTCTCGATATCCTGACGCGTTTTCATTACCTGATGCGCCATCACCACACCGTAGTAAGTCTGTGCCAGCGCCTCAAACTGTGCCAGCGTGCGGACGATCAGCATTTGCTCTGCCTCGTTGACCTGCGCGGCGCGGATCGACTGTGCCGCATCAATCCGTCCTCCGGTGAATAACGGCCAGACGACCTGAACGGAGCTGGTGACCACATTTTGCTCTGTAAAACGGGTGACAAAAGGATTACCGCTGATATTAATCAGCTGATTGAGCGCGGCAAAGATGTCCCGGTGATTCGACAACGGGTTTAAGTCTCGCGCATCCAGTTCGACGGGTTTATCAAGGCGGGTATAACTTGCGCCCACGTTGACCTGTGGCCAATAGAGGCCTTTGGCGGATTCTTTCAGAGACTGTGCGCGATCGACCCCGGCGTGTTCGGCGGCAATGCTGTCATCGCTTTGCAGCAGTCGGGCCCAGGCCTGATTAAACGAAATGGTTTGCCCCCATGTTGTGGGTGACCAGCACTGCAATAGCAGCAGTGCGATGGGGAAATAAGTCAGAGGCCGGATTTTTTTGTGTGTTATTCGAGGCATGCCAGGTGAAATCATCCTTTTACCCAAATAGAGCCAAATTGATAAACATAAGCCCGCTGAAAAAGCACAAGGCTTGTCCGTGTGCAGATGGTGATAATGGCTGTAAAAACGCGTCTGGCGGCAGGTAAACAAACCGCGTATTGCGTCTGATGTGTTCCGTATTATTTTTCGGGGATGATTTAGTGTTGGTCTAAATTCCCAATTATTCAAATAATAGAAGAGGTTAAATTGGAGAATTTATTGAAGCGGAAATAAAACCTGTGAACCACGTTTATTACGCAGATAACAATGATTATTTATTGGTAAATAATTAGCCAAAAAAGGCCCGGAGTGTTCTCCGGGCCCGTATTGCAGCGATCTAAAAAGTGACAGAAAACGAAAATTAAACGGCTTCGTTTTCGTCGGTGTAGCGTTTGGCTTTGTAGGCTGGGTGCATCAGGTTCTGGATGGAGAAAATGTCGTCCAGCTGTTCTTCGGTCAGCAGGCCGCGCTCCAGCACCACTTCACGCACGCTCTTACCGGTTTCGGCACAGATTTTCCCGACGATATCGCCGTTGTGGTGACCGATGAACGGGTTCAGGTAGGTCACGATACCGATAGAGTTGAAGACGTAGGCTTCACACACGTCTTTGTTAGCGGTGATGCCGTCGACGCATTTTTCCAGCAGGTTGTAGCAGGCGCTGGACAGGATCTGGATGGATTCGAACATGGCTTGTCCGATAACCGGTTCCATCACGTTCAACTGCAACTGACCCGCTTCTGCCGCCATGGTGACGCAGGTATCGTTACCGATGACCTTGAAGCACACCTGATTGACGACTTCTGGGACAACCGGATTAACTTTGGCTGGCATGATGGACGAGCCGGCCTGCAATTCTGGCAGGTTGATTTCGTTCAGGCCAGTGCGCGGGCCGGAAGACAGCAGACGCAGGTCGTTACAGATTTTCGACAGTTTTACCGCTACGCGTTTCAGAGCACTGTGCATCATCACGTAAGCGCCGCAGTCGGACGTTGCTTCGATCAGGTCTTCAGCCGGTACGCAAGGCAGGCCGCTGACTTTTGCCAAATGTTGAACGGCCAGTTTCTGGTACTCATCCGGCGTGTTCAGACGTGTACCGATGGCGGTAGCGCCCAGGTTCACTTCCAGCAGCAGCTCGGCGGTGCGCAGCAGGTTACGGTTTTCTTCTTTCAGCAGTACGTTGAACGCGTGGAATTCCTGACCGAGAGTCATTGGCACCGCGTCCTGCAGCTGGGTACGGCCCATTTTCAGAATGTTTTCGAACTCTTTTGCTTTACGCTCAAAGCCATCGCTCAGTTGGGTAATCGCCTCAACCAGTTTCAGGATGGAGGTGTACACCGCGATGCGGAAGCCGGTTGGGTAAGCATCGTTGGTGGACTGGCATTTGTTCAGGTGGTCGTTCGGGTTCAGGTATTGATATTCGCCTTTCTGGTGGCCCATCAGCTCCAGACCGATATTCGCCAGCACTTCGTTGGTGTTCATGTTGACTGACGTACCCGCGCCGCCCTGATAGACATCGACAGGGAACTGATCCAGACATTTACCGTTATTCAGCACTTCATCACAGGCTTGCAGAATAGTGTCGGCAATTTTACGCGGGATGGTTTGCAGTTCTTTATTCGCCAGTGCGGCGGCTTTTTTTACCATTACCATAGCGCGGACAAATTCTGGAATATCGCTGATGGTGCTATTACTGATATAAAAGTTCTCAATCGCACGCAGCGTATGGATACCATAATAGGCATCAGCAGGGACTTCACGGGTACCTAACAGGTCTTCTTCAATACGGATATTCGTTGACATGGATCTTCTTCCTTTTTCTTGTTCGATGTACATAGCATCGTTTTCAATATTAAGACTCTGATTTTTTAGGGTTTGTCTTTCCTGTTTTTTGGTTTTCAGGTAACACGAACCCATCACGATTTTTATAAAATCATGACTAAAAAGCGTTCTCGGGGAGACGAACATGGAATTAGCATCGTTAAATGGCTAGTAGTGGATATATTCCTCCATTTTTGCTACGTCTCCCAATCGTGAATAGTTATATCTAACTGTTATTCCGTATTATCCGGGTTGATCTCAACCAGCTTTTCTATTCCGCGGTTCAGCGTTTTCAATTTCGGAATAAATACGGTTTTAATAATATCGTGTGTGACATCGCACGCTTCTTCAAAGAACGCGCTGTATTCATCACGGTGCCCGACAATATACAGCGAGCGTTTGATATTCAGCTGTTCCGGCATATGCGTTAGCACCTCGCGAGAGTGTGCAACGGATTGCAGGAAACTGAGCGGGGTGGTTACCGCCCAACCGATACCTGCCGCCACCATCGACGTTAAGGTATCTGCGTTATCAAATTCGAGCATGTTCGGTACGCGGACATCGATGCGGCGCAGATAACGCTCAATCTGCATGCCAATCTGCGAATTCCGATTAAAGCGCACCAGCGGTAGTGCGGCGGAAAGCTCACGGATGTCCTCAACCGTTTTGATGCGTTTGCGGTAATCCGGCGGCGTGATAATGAAATAGCCTTCGGAAAACAGCTGATGACGCACCACGCTATCGCTGTCGATCAACGGGTCGCTGGTGACAATCAAATCCAGCTCGCGGCGCATTAACGCTTCACCCTGCTGCGGGCTGAGCCCGGTGCGAATCAGCAACTGCGATGAACTCTTCATCAAACTCTTGGTAAACACCGAACCGCAGGTGATGGCAAACGAATCCACCAGGCCGATACGCAAGTCGGGTTTTATCCCTTTTCCCGCCTCTAGCACCTGCGCTTTGAGGTTTGCGATCTCCTCCGTCAGGATTTCTCCCCGGTTTTTCAACGCAATGCCGTAGGGCGTCAGGACAAAGGGGCGACGAGCCCGGTTAACCAATTTGACGCCGAAATCTTCTTCCAATAAGCGGATCGTCTGCGAAATGGCAGAGGGCGTCAGGCCTAGCCGCGCGGCGGCTGCCGTCATGCTTCCTGCTTCCGCCATAGTCACAAAGACATAGACGGCGTACATATCGATCGATTTATTGGCGGACACTGTGCGTTTAACCATGTGAGTTTGCCTACGCTGCAAGGTGAATGTCGTCGAAATATGAAGCGTTAGTCTATCTCATCTCGCTGACTACGACCTCGCTAACTGTTGTCAGAATAGTCGGCTAACTTCAGAAAAAATACAGGTTGCATCACTGATTAATTTTTTCTTATTTCTAGCTTTAGCGGATCTGAAGATAAAATGAATGACACGGTGTGGCTGCTAGAGCACCGATTGTATTCTTCACCTTGTTAGTGTTGTTTTTATACATAAATACAGGGGATTGCGGATTTTGCTGTTATCCGGCGTAAAAAATTATGCTGAGGAGATAGCTGGCTTCGGATGAGCCGCAGGACGCGGCGAAAGCTTGCGCCACGTAGGGAACGTGTCGCAAGCGGTCCGCTAAGTCAGATACCGACGAAGGTACCGCGTCAGCGGCATAATTTCCGCCGAAAGCCTGGGGTCACGGGGCGAGCGGCGTGTGAGCCGTCCCGTGTCGGGCGCGTGCTACGAAGTCGCATGAAAATGACGTCATTATCGCGCACGAAACTACCTCAACGGCAGCATAAAAATGTGGCTAAGACTCAACCTGGTTAGTTATAACGTATTGTTTTTACTGCGTAGTGAGACGCGAATCACCCACTAGTGTTGCTGTACGAACGTGGCGTTCCGCCTGCTCACACATTTCCAGCAGTGCAGGAATTAGGTGTGCGGTGGCGTTGAGGCAGGCGCCTAGCTGGCTGAGGCTTTCCTGTGGCAGTTCCACGTCGTTTTGTAGCGTGTCGCCGAGGTAATGCAGGCCGTGGCATAAGCCTTCGACCGATTCTGCGGCAATCGCGCCGAGGTCGCAGAGCTGAACGTCATCTAACTGCGCGAAAGGCAGGCTGGCGATCAGGTCGCGGAAAATGGTAATGGTGCTGTCAGCGGATGTGGCGTGAGTGTCCGTCATGTTTGAATCTTCCATTGCTAGATAATTATTTCATCACGCCTTCAGGTTCCAAACTAAAGGTGTGACCCAGACAGGGTTGGAACACCGGATCTAGCGACCGGCCAACCTTGCGGTTGCCCTGCCTGAGCCACGGATTAGAGTGTGCACGTAGCCCCTGAAAAAACAAAGCGTTTTCAGTTCTAGATAGTCGGGGTTCCAAGCCCGGCTGCGGATGTTGCCGCAGCACAGAGACTGTATTCCAACGGCGGAAAACGTGAAATAGGGTGGATGGATTTACAGTGGAATTACAGTGCGTTTTGGAATGGGGTTCGCAGAAATGGCTGAAAGCCTCGTCGCTGGCAAACCGCGATACACGGGGCAACCACAGGGGTGAGACGTCCCTGCGGGAACCTCCCCCTGTGTTTCCCCTAAAATGAGGCGACTATGCTGCCTGTGGGGGCGGAAAAGCGTTCTGTTTATCGAGCGCTATCTTATGGAACCAATCAGCTCAACACATGATAGCGATAGAGCATTTTCTCAAGGTCCTGTTTCATACTGACGAAAAGCAGGATCTCTATGACGCCATTCTCTTCATCAACATCATACAAACAGCGAAAATCATCTTCTACTGAGAGACGTTCACGGAGCGAAATTCCCTTATCGGATAATATCGCGTTGTGCCTGTAGCGTGCAGGATCTTGAGAAATGGCCTGTATGGATGATAAGAACAACGATTCAGACCACGTAGCGGCCTGCGCAATACCGATATAGTGAGATTTATAAGACTCTGCGTCCTGCAAAGACCAGACAGCCGCGGGAGCGACTTTAATGGTGTACGAACTGGCCAAATTGGCTCCTTATTTTACGTTCGCGCTTCACGTAATTTTTGTAAGGCTTCCTCTGCGGACATTCCCTGACCGTTTTTAATTTCTTTCTTGGCCGTCATCACCAACTTCAAGAGTGCGTTAGATTGCCTTTCTCTTTCTCTCTCAAGCAGTTCTGCTTCCCGTTCTGCCGCCGTTTGCACGAAGAGTTCTGCGGAGCCGTTCTTCGTTATATAAACACCTCCCTGGAACAGTTCAGGGTTGCCAAGGCCTTCACGGGCCGACTTCTGAGACATTGTGGTTTTCATATCATCTGCCTTAATTAAAACAATCGCTTATAGCAAATATGGCTATAAGCGGTAGGCTCTTGCCATGTGGTGATAACAAAGACTTTCATCTTGCTGTTACCTGAGGGGAACAGAATAATTATATCGTAGCCTACACGTAAGGTATAAATTTATGATGAATTTATACCCGCTTCAACCCCTCCCAGTTCAGCCCAAAACGTGCCAGATACTTACGCAGTCGGTCAGCGTCGTTGGGCTTCTGTTTTTGCTGGCGTGAAACGGCGAATAACTGGCGACCGGCTTCGGAGAGCGAATTGGCGGTACGACAGACGTCGAGCACGGTTTCAAGCTGGCGCTGTTCAAACAGATCGATATTGGCGAGTTCTGGCGGTAGCGCGATTGCTGGCGCATCACTTCGCCAGCTTGCTCGCAGGCGGGCAACTTCTTCCTCTACCAGTGCAACGGTGATGCGGCCTTGTTCTGCCAGCGTCGCCATGCGGGCGATGGAAGAGCCGAGTTCGCGGAAGTTGCCACGCCATGCGGCCTGCGGTGAGCAGGCAAAGGTGAGGTAGCGTTGCCGTGCGTCTTTATCGAAGCGAATCTGCGTTTGGTGATCGCGTGTGAAGCGCTGGAGTTCGTAGTCAAGATTCGGTTCGATGTCTTCCCGCCGTTCCGCCAAGCCCGGCAGTGGAAAGGTCCACATATTGATACGGGCGTAGAGATCTTCACGAAATTTACCCTGTGCAATCCACTCGTGCAGGTTGCGGTGCGTACCGGCAATCAACTGGAAATCGCTGCCGACTTCTTTATCCGAGCCAAACGGTAAAAAGCGCTTTTCTTCAATGGCCTTGAGCAACATCGCCTGCTCATCCAGCCCGAGTTCAGCGATTTCATCCAAAAACAGCATCCCGCCGTCCGCTTCACGTAAGAGCCCCGTTCTTGCTTGTAATGCACCGGTAAATGCGCCTTTCACATGGCCGAATAATGTCGACATCGCATTGTCGCCGCGCAGCGTGGCACAGTTAACCGCAACAAACCGACCACTGACCAGATGGCGAGACTGGCGTAACTGATAGATACGTTGGGCCAGAAAGGATTTCCCCGCACCGGTCGGGCCGGTCAGGAGCATCGGCGCGGTAGAACGCAGCGCGACACGTTCAATCTGGTCGATCAGCGCGTTGAACGTGCTGTTGCGCGTTTCTATACCCGATTTCAGGAACGAGACAGAGCGCTCTTGCTCGTGCTGAAAGCGGCTGGTGAGGGTTGCGTAGCGGCTGAGATCCAGATCGATAACGGCATAGATGCCCTGCGGTGCGGGACGATCCGCTTTCTCTCCCGGTGCGGTTTGCAGCAGCTTGGCGGGTAGGTAGCGGGCTTCGGTCAGTAGGAACCAGCAAATCTGCACGACGTGAGTACCCGTGGTGATATGAATGAAATACTCTTCGTTCTCAGTATCGAACGGGTAGCGGCTCGCAAAGTCCAGAAAGGCGCTGTAGACCTCTTCCAGATTCCACGGATCGCGTAACTCAACGGTCTGAAGCGTGACCTGCGTAGCGGGTGACACCACGGCGATATCCTCCGCCACCTGCTGCGCCATCCCCTCGTTGCGTGACTGATGCAGCAGCTCCAGTCGATCGACCGGAAAATCCGGCTGCTGGCATAGGCCGACGGTAGGCCGCCATTTTGTCCAGCGATTCTCCCGTTTACCTCGTTTGTCCAACGTGGTGCCCAGCACACCAATGACGACGTGACGCTTCATGCTATACCTTGTTATAAATTATTATCCTATGGGATAAATTTACCTGTTCTTTTGTTTCGTTGCCAGTTTGCGTGTTTTGTTTTTTATCTATTAACTATCAATTGGTTATATTTTTATTTTGTCTATTTCAGAAAACTGGCACGCCTTTGGCAATACCTATAGCGAATAATGACAAACAAAGAGAATGAAAATGGAAGAGATGAAAACGCAGGATTACGACATGATGTCACCCGTGAATAGCGCACCGGTAAAAATGTGGACGCAGGGCGTGCCTGTGGAACCGGAAGCTCGCGACCAACTGCTGAACACAGCCAAAATGCCGTTCATTTTTAAACATCTGGCGGTGATGCCGGATGTGCATCTGGGAAAAGGATCGACGATTGGTAGCGTGATTCCCACGCGTGGCGCGATTATCCCGGCGGCAGTTGGTGTGGATATCGGTTGCGGGATGATTGCGGTGCGTACGTCACTGGTTGCCAGCGACCTGCCGGATAATCTGATGGGGCTGCGTAGCGCGATTGAACAGGCGGTGCCGCACGGACGTAGCGTAACGCGCTCCAAGCGTGATGTTGGTTCCTGGCAGAACCCGCCGCAAACGGTGGATGCGCACTGGTCGCTGCTGGAGCCGCGTTTTAAACGTTTGACGGATAAATACCCGCAGTTGCTGAAAACCAACAACTACCAGCATTTGGGAACGCTAGGAACGGGTAACCACTTTATTGAAATCTGTCTGGATGAGGTCGATCGCGTGTGGGTGATGTTGCACAGCGGGTCGCGTGGTGTGGGGAATGCGATTGGGTCGCTGTTCATCAAGCTGGCGCAGGAAGATATGCAGCAGCACATTGCGAATCTACCGGACCGTAATCTGGCGTATTTCGAGGAAGGAAGCCTGCACTTTGACGATTACATCGAAGCGGTGGAGTGGGCGCAGGATTTTGCTCGTCATAACCGTGAAGTGATGATGTCGCATACGCTGGCGGCGCTGTCTCGTATTGTGACGAAGCCGTTTACCACTCAGCAGGAAGGCGTGAACTGCCACCATAACTACGTGCAGCGCGAAACGCACTTTGGTGAATCGGTGCTGATCACCCGTAAAGGGGCGGTGTCGGCGCAGAAAGGTCAGATGGGGATCATTCCGGGGTCAATGGGGGCGAAGAGCTTTATCGTACGTGGATTGGGGAACGAAGAGAGCTTCTGTTCCTGTAGCCACGGTGCGGGAAGAACCATGAGCCGTACTGCCGCGAAAAAACGTTTCACCGTGGAAGATCAGATTCGTGCGACCGCACACGTCGAGTGCAGAAAAGACAGCGACGTTATCGATGAAATCCCGATGGCGTACAAAGATATCGATAAAGTGATGGCGGCACAGTCATCGCTGGTGGAAATTGTGCACACGCTGCGTCAGGTGGTTTGTGTGAAAGGATAAGAAGAGGGCAGGGAATATGGCATCGTACGATTTACTCCTGCACCAGTTAGAAAAGCTGGTGGCCTCACCAGATAACTATTATCGGCCCGCGCAGGCTGATGCTCTGGGTTCAGCGTCACACCTGATAACGCTCACGCGTCACTATAACGGGCATATTCGGCAACGTGCGGTGCTGTGTCTGGGTTCTATGGATGAGGTTTCGGCACTGCCGGCACTGATTGAGCGGGTGAATGATTGGGCTGAGCCGGTACGCCGTGCGGCTAAACAGAGCGTGCGGCTACTGTTAACGCCGGATAACACCGCGCATTTCGTCGCCAATTTTCCTGCCATTTTCTGGCTGTTGCAGTGCCAGCGAGAAGATCATCAGCCGCTGGTGGATGAGATCGTGAGCTTTTTGTCTGAGGAGGCACACGCGCCGTCGCTATTCGCGGGGTTGTGCTCGGAAGACAAAACCGTCGCCCGATTATCACTGGATATTCTCGCTGAGCGTGAGTGCTTCCCGTTGAAGCAGATCTTTGGGCAGGCGATGTTGCATCACGATCCGTTAGTCAGGGTGAACGCGGCGCGGTATCTGCTAAGTGCGGACAAGGACGTCGATCACGACGTGTTGACCATTCTGTTGAAAGACTCGTTCGCCCCCATCAAGCAGGTGGCGTTGCAGTATGTGATAGACAATGCGTTCCCCGTGTCTGAGTCTCAACTGATTGCTTTACTGTTTGATAAGAATGCATTGGTGCGTCAGCGAGCCTCAGCGTTACTGCGCGAACGAAACGACGATCCGGTTGCGCATTATCTTGCGGCACTGGATCGGGCGAGTACCGTTACCGTGCGCAAAACCACGCTCTGGGGGCTGGATGAGCATCGCTATGACGGCATTGTGGCGCTGGCGGAGCGCAATCTGGACGAACGTTATCCCAGCCTTTACTACAGTGCGTTGCGCATTCTTATTCTGCGTACGGGTGACGATGCACGTGAGCGGCTGCTGGATTCTCTGCGCAATCCTTCGATTGCTATTACGAAGGTGGCACGGAAGCTGTTTTACCAGCAGAAAATTTATCTGTCGCTGTCTGAGCTTCAATGTTGTCTGGACAGCGCGTCTTCCAGAGAACACGTTGAGGTGTACTACTTTCTAGCGCACAAGCTGAATAAATGGGATTGGCTGGTGTTCCTGCTGGATAATGCTAAGTCAGAGAATACTGCACTAACGCAGGCTGGCGTGGCGTACTGGGTACAGCGGTTCAACCGTTCGGGTATGTTACCAAATACCCGACAGCAGGCACATTTACGGACGCTGCTTGATGAAAACCCGCACGTCATCTCGCGCGACAGCCCCTATATCGCCCTGTTTTTGTATAGCTAATTTTCGTATGAAAAAAGAACAGGAAAAAGTGGAGAGGATCGCGTAGAGTGACAACACAATTGACACCACGGAGGCGGAAATGAGTACCATCCATTTCAGAATCGATGAAGAAACCAAGCAACTGGCGATGCAGGCTGCTGATCGTCATCAAGTGAGCCTGACGGAGTTGATGCGACAACGAGCAGAGGAATTGGCAGAAGAAGAACGTCAGTATCAGCGCAACGCGGGTGATGAATGGCTGGAAGCGCAGATTCAGGACGCGTTTTCTCGTTATGATGCGGGTGAAGGTGAGTTCGTCAGTAATGAAGACGTCAGCCAGAGAATGGATGCATTGAAAGCGCGGGCGGCGCGGGGTGAGCTGTGATATTTAAGGTCCGATGGGAGAAGCAGGCACTGGCAGATCGTGAAGGAATATACCGCTATCTGTATAAAGAGGTGGGGTTGGATGTTGCGAATGCGGCGGATGAAAAGTTTATCTCATCGGTATCGTTGCTCGAAGCCACGCCAGAAGCCGGTCTTGATATCGGAAAATCGGGGGAACGGCGGAAATTGGTCCTGACGCGATTCCCCTTCATCATTATTTATGCACTCAAGCGAAAGATAAACGAAGTGCATATCCTGCGTATATTACATACCTCCCGCAAGCTATCGGCATCTTACCGATAACCTCTTTACCCCCGCGCCAAAAAAATATGCCCACGATGGTATGCCATCTGCGCCAGATCGGGCGGGTAGGTGTCTGGCACGTGGATTTGTTTGCCTTCGTACTGGGCGAAATTGACGTCGCTGATGGTGCTTTTCAGCTTTTTGATGCGTGGAGAAAGTAGCATTTCCAGCGAGTCGTTGAAGCTGATGAGCCCCATATCAAAGGCCTTGTCATGCAGGTTGGACAGGCAAAGGCCGTTGCTGGGGTTGAGGCGGTGTTCCGCGGCCGTTTTCCACGGGCGAATGTGGCTGGCGACCAGCAGCGCAGGCTCTTCCAATCCGGTCACGCAGCAGCGTTCGCCGTAGTTGCTGAGCACGCGTTTGCGGAATAGCTGCTGCCCAATGCGTGTTTTCACCTGAGCGAGGCGTTCTCCGCCGTGATAATCAGGGATTTCGCTATCGTTGGTTTGGTACGGAGAGGGGGCTGCTGTCGCTTCCGCCGCTCTGGCCTCGAGTGATACCATCGCCTGTTGGCACTGCTGTTCAAATAACTCAGGATTGCTGTCCATCTCTTGCCACAGCGCCCGGTCGGCGTTGGACGCGCCGCGCAAACCGGTGCGACCGGAATCAATAATAAACGGATCGAGACTGGCGAGATTGACCAGCTTCATCGCCAATGCGGAAGGCGTACGGTTGATCAACTTAGCGTAGCGAATGATATCGGGATTACGCGAATGTAGTCTGCCAAACGGTAGCTGACTGTACAGGGTGAAGGCGATCAGTAACTGATCTCGCGTCCAATGGTTGGTGGCAGCCATGCGTGTTTCGTCCGTTCGTTAGCGCATTCGATTAGTGATAGCGCTAACTATGCCAGGCCAATTCGTAAAATGCATCCGTTTGCCTCCGGCTGGATAATTGGTGCTGGCTGCGCTAACGTTCTGACAGCCTTCCTATTATGACGCCGAGAGACTAATGCCCCGTTCTTCTATTCCCTTGTTTCGTCCCCTGTGCGCATTGGCTCTGCTGGTGCTGGCGGGCTGTGCCAGCAAGACCGCGACGACGCCGGAATCGCGGCCTGCTGATGTTCGTGCTCAGGTACTCAAACTGCTGCCGGACAACGTGAAAGATCGTCAGGGTTGGGCGACGGATATCGCTATGGCATTTACTGCGCAGGGGCTCGATCCCAGTAATGAAAATTTGTGTTCGGTACTGGCCGTAACTGAGCAGGAATCGACGTTTAGCGCCGATCCACAAGTGCCGAATTTGTCGAAAATCGCCTGGCAGGAGATTGACCGCCGCGCAGAGAAAGTTCATGTACCGGCGTTTCTGGTGCGTACCGCGCTGCTCATCAAATCCCCTAATGGAAAAAGCTACAGCGAGCGGCTCGATAAAGTACGCACGGAAAAGGAACTCAGCGCGATCTTTGATGATTTCATCGACATGGTGCCGATGGGGCAGACGCTGTTTGGTCGACTAAACCCGGTACATACCGGTGGGCCAATGCAGGTGAGCATCGCCTTTGCTGAAGCTAACGCAAAGGGTTATCCGTATACCGTGGATGGATCGCTTCGTCGCGAAGTATTCAGCCGCCGTGGCGGGATGTATTTTGGCATCAAACATCTGCTGGACTATCCCGCAAATTATCCGCAGTCCATTTATCGGTTCGCGGATTTTAACGCAGGACGGTACGCCAGCCGAAATGCGGCGTTCCAGCGTGCTGTGAGTCGTCTGACAGGTGTTAAGCTGGCGCTGGATGGGGATTTAATCAACTACAGTTCGGATAAAGCCAGCGCCACGGAGCTAGCGGTGCGTGCATTAGGGAAACGTCTGGACATGAGCGACAGCGCGATTCGTCGTGCGCTGGAGAAGGGCAATAGCCTCGATTTTGAAGACACCAGCCTGTATGAACGCGTCTTTGCGCTGGCAGATAAATCGGGCACGAAAGCGCCGCGCGCCATCCTACCGGGGATCACGCTGGAAAGTCCGAAGATCACGCGCAAACTTACCACCGCATGGTTTGCCCAACGGGTTGATGAGCGACGCCAGCGGTGTTTAGCGAGAGCTAAATAGGCAAACACCCTCTACCGAGGGCGTTGCCGTTATTACGGTGAGTCGTGTGTTAAACCGGCCACTGGTTGAGTTTGATGCCGCGTTCTTGCGCATTTTCGCGAAAATCTTCCAGCATCGTGCGGACATCGGGGTCGATGTAGTCGGCGTTGTCGTGTTCCACAATCACGACGCTGTTGGCGGGGATCTTGTTGAGCAAGCTTTGCAGATGCGGGTTGTGTACAAACGTCAGGTTCTGCTGAAAGCTCAGGACAAAGTGATCGCCGTAGCGTGTGAGCTGCATCGCGTTGCGGTGGCTTTTGTAAATGCTGAAAGCCAACTGGGTCACGATGCCAATCCCGATGCCTGCCAGCATCCCAAACACGATGATCCCAATAACGGTCGCGGCGAAAGGCACGAACTGTTGTAAACCCTGACGCCACAGCAGCAGGAACTGTTGCGGAGAAGCCAGCTTATAGCCGGTATACAGCAACACGGCTGCCAGACTGGCAAGTGGAATGACGTTGAGCAAGTCGGTCATAAACAGGCCGCAAAGCAGCAGCAGCACGCCGTGCAGCAGGATGGAAAATTTGGTACGCGCGCCAGCGTTGACGTTGACGGAGCTACGCACGATCACGGCAGTAATCGGCAATCCGCCCAGAAAACCACTGAGCAGGTTCCCGATACCTTGCGCGCGCATCTCTTTATCCGGTGAAGGCGCAGGATGCTGCGGACGAATTTTCTTCAGCGCTTCCTGACTTAACAACGTTTCCAGGCTAGCCACCAGCGCCAGCGTGACCGCGACGACATAAACCGCCGGGTTCTTCCATGCCTGCCAGTCAGGACGCGTCATCTCCCCCATCAACCGTTCCAGACTGCCAAATTCCGGCAGGACAATACGCGGCAGGTTATCGACCATTTCGGAGGACAAGCGCTCACCGTAGACGGTAAAGAGTCCGCCAAAAAGCACGGCGACCAGCGGGCCGGGAAGCCAGCTCAATGCGCTGATTTTCTGCACCGGCTTGGTGGTCCAGAGCCAGAGAATCGCCAGCCCGATCAGACAGACAGTCAGCGCGCTGGCGGAGAATCCAGGTTCGGAAGTGTCGAAGAGCGATGTTAAATCGTCCTCGCCGTCCGAGCCGAAGGCGAGCGGGATTTGCTGAATAATCAGCAGGATGCCGATTGCAGACAGCATGCCTTTAATCACGGTGCCGGGGATGAGCGTAATAAAGCGTCCGGCGCGTAACAGGCCCAGAATGCATTGCAGCACCCCTGCGAGCATGATCGCTAATAGCAATGCTGAAAACGATCCCAGGCTGGCGATAGATCCGGAGACGATAGTGACCAAACCTGCGGCTGGGCCGCTGACGGCATAACGAGACGGACTGAATAGGGTGACGACGATACCGCCGACGACGCCGGTCAACAGACCGACAAAAGGAGGAAGACCACTGGCCTGCGCGATACCGAGGCTCAGCGGCAGGGCAACAAGGAAGACGACGAGCCCCGCAGGGATATCATGTCGGAGTGTACTTAGGTTCATGGGGATGCCTCCTGTTCCTTGGCGTGACGGTGGATGAGTTCTTTCAGATGACCGCTATGCAAGTCGTAGACGCAGCCGAAAACATCAAGTTCGACGCCATGTCGCCAGGCTTTCTGTACGGGTTCACAGGCGATCAGGTGGGCGAACTGTGCCAGCACGTTGGCTTCTACCAGTTGATTCTGGCGCGTGCTGTCATCGGCATCGCCCTCTTGCGAGGCGGCAATGTGCGGTGAAAGTGCCTGACGTAGCGCCGTGATGCGGCGGGAAAGCGCGGAATTCTCCTGAGCGAGCCCCATGTCAGGCAGGTTTACGGCCGCCTGAACGCCGCCACAGCCGTAGTGGCCGCAGAGCACGATGCGGGATACATGCAGGTATTCGAGGGCATATTGCAGCACGCTCATGAAGTTATCGTCTTCAGTGACGACCATATTTGCGATGTTGCGGTGAACAAAAAGCTCGCCGGGCGCAGAGCCCGTTAGCACTTCGGCAGGCACTCGGCTGTCTGAACAACCGATCCAGAGTGAATGAGGCGTCTGGCCCTGCGTGTGCTTTCTGAAATAGTGGGGATGGCGTTGGCGGCGCAGCGTAGCCCAACTGCGGTTTTTGGCTAATAGCGGTTTTAATGTCGTCAAATTAAACTCTCTCTTTTTAGAAAACACAGGGATATTTCCTTCTCAATTGAGAGGGAAGAGGGAACCATTAATTCTTAGCCTCCACTTAATTAAGTTCGGCATAATTTAATTTAGTTCTGGTGTTTTCTAAATTGTGATAAGTATTGAGACTTTTCTTATATTGTTATTTGTTGTTCATATAATCTATTTTTATTTAACTCCTTTAAAAACAATAAATTATTTTTTATTTTTCATGATAAGAAAAAGCTATTTTACTTGAACTGTATTGAGGTGCGGTATTTAATGTTGCATTGATATTGCAGCTTATATCCTTATTGTTACGTCTTTTTTATATAAAGTAATGCGTTATCGACATCCACTTTAATTAGTTAATTAAAGTGACTGAGGTACCAATTATAATTATGTTTGGAAATATAAAATATATTTTACTCGAAATAGCCCAATATAAAGTGTGGAAATAATAGAGGGATAGAGAGGGGGATGAGGATAATACGAATATCTGTTCTTAATAATGACGTGGAGCCGGGCGGTATCGCCCGGCTAAGAGAGAGCATAAGACGTTTGTCGCGTTTCTTTATGATCTACCTTGGTAACCGCGCTTGCGGTAAAGACGGTTGTAACGTCTGCTGTGGGGCGCTGTCGTCAACCTTGAAGCGGCTGACCAGCGATTCCATTTCTATCGCCTGCTCATCCAGTAGCTGGCTGGCAACGGAAGCTTGAGAAACCAGCGTCGCATTCTGCTGTGTGACCATCTCCAGTTGGCTGAGCGCTTCGTTAATTTGCGCGATACCCAGTGACTGTTCATCGGCGGCGACCGCGATTTCATTCACCAGATCGCGAACTTTACGCGTGCCAGAGACGATATCGCTAATCCCACGGTTCGATTGGTTCACCAGCTTTGTTCCTTCACTGACGCTGGCAATACTGTCGGCAATGAGCGCGCGGATTTTGCCCGCTTCATCAGCACTACGTTGTGATAACTGACGAACTTCCGCCGCAACAACCGAGAACCCACGGCCATGCTGCCCCGCTCGCGCGGCTTCGACCGCTGCGTTTAGCGCCAGCAGGTTAGTCTGAAAGGCAATGGCATCAATGGCTGTCACCACAGCGTTTACGCGCTGGCTGGCGTCCTGAATTCTTTCCATTGCGCCGCTGGCTGATTCGGTAATGGTGCCGACGCGTTGCGCCTGATCGTCCACTTCCGTCGTCAGCTGGCGCGCCTGTCCGGCAAAGTCAGCGGTTTGTTTTACCGTGACGGTAATCTCTTCCATGCTGCTGGCGGTTTGCACCAGCGAAGCGGACTGCTCTTCGGTACGCTGCGCCAGATCCTGATTGCCGTTAGCGATCTCGCTGCTGGCACGTCCGATGGTTTGTGAACTGTGCTTAATACTCACCACCATATCGGCGATGTTTTCCAGCGAGGCGTTATACGCCTGATTCAGCTGCGAAAGCTCGTCGGTTCCCGGCACGCGCAGGCGGCGTGTCAGATCCCCGCCCATTTCACGAATGGTCGTCAGGGTTTGCTGAAGCTGCTCGTTGATGCTGCGCATAATCATTGAAGCAAGACCGAGCGCCATGAGCAGAGAAATCAGTGCGCCGGCCAGATAACTAATCCAGGACTGGCGAGCCTCGGCGGCTAAGGTATTCACCTGTGTCGCCAGATCGTTGGCAGCAAGCTGTTCAACCTTTTTCAACTCATCGATTTTCGCCGTTTGCTGGTTAAACCACTGGCTGGCATCAATGCCAAAGTTACCGCCAGGAGAAGCAATGGCTTTATTGCGCATCTGAAGTGCGTTTTGTGCAGACGGATTGTTGAGGGCCTGTTCAAAAGCCTTGCGCAGGTCGGTATTGGCGAACATGTTATAGGCCGTGGTATACGCCTCTCCTTTGCCGACCATCTGGTTCAGGCGCTCAAACATACCGGCAGCAAAGCTATTGGCGGAGAAGGTGTTAGAGAGCACGGCGCGCTCAAGCCCGGCCTGCTCTTTAACGTTCAGCAGGCTGTAATAGGCTGCCAGCCGTTGGGCAATACTGCCGTCGCTGACCAGATGGGTCATATCTCCGACAATGTTCAACAGATAACTGACGGAATCGGAATAGTAGCCGAGCGCCTGAGTGACAGAGATAGACAGGCTATCGATGTTGCGACGATACTCGCCAATCTGTTGCATTCTCTGTGCAATTTTACCGATCTCACCGCTCACGTCGTTACCGAGTTCACTGTCGCTGAGATTCGCCGCTGTTTGCTGAAACTGTTGCTGTGCCCGATCGGTGTCCTGCCGTTGTGTGGTGAGTTCTGAGCCAAACTTTTTCCCCTGACTGCCAAAATAACCCGCACTCATACCCCGCTCGCGCTGTAGCTGGTGAGCGAACTCGCCTGCATCACGTGCCAGCGTGATGAGTTTCGCCATACGGATCATTTCATTTTCTGTGCCACGGCGCTCCATGACGCCGGAAAAACTGAACCACAATAGAGCAAGAATAGGAGGGAGAAGGGCCAGAATGAACTTACTACGGATCGAGATGTGATGAAGGGATTTCATAGGTGTGCTCCATAGCCTGCAAGTAGTCCGTTCCTGACATGTGCAGTTTGCAAAAGTAGACAGGGTTTATTTTAGTTTCGGCGATATGAAGCAATGATTTAGCATTGATGATGCGTCATCCATAAAAAAAGTGCGTCTACTCTGGTTGGACTTCTTTCATAAGAAGATTTCACTATTAGGATATGGTACTACCTCGTTATCTCACTTTTTAATAACCCAATGTAGGTATTTGAATAAAGGACATTCATGCACTGCAAAATAATAGAAGAGATACATAAGAAAAATAGATGAACAGATGGTGGATGTTAATGCAGCGTGGCCCCAGAACATCAGGGCCACGTGAATGTTGAAGAGAGTCTATCAGGGGTGACTTGTCATTGAAGGGTAGCTTTCTCCGTTACCGTTAGTGGCCACGATCCGGTAGTAGTAACGACCAGATGCCGTGCCAGTACGATCGCTGTAGCTATTTTCCGTTACGGTTGCGATAGCCTGATAAGTACCGTTTTCACTGGTAGAGCGCATGACTTTATAGTGCTCGCTACCGGATGACTGTGTCCAGAATAGCGTGTTTATACCATTGCTATTTTGCGATCCCAGATGCAATGGCGCGTTGGGCACCGCTTTGGTGTCACGGGTGTCATTCAGGTAGAGCACGGCGGTAGAACGTGGATCGACGGTGATGTTACCTGAGAGTGTGCGCTGTGATACCAGATCTTCCGCGTTCTTAAAGCCTACCGGCGTTTTCAACACGTAGCGATTGCTGGCGTTGGCATTGATACCGATCAGATAGTGACCGAATCGCGTAGCATAGAAATCGGCCTTACCCCGGAAAGGTTCATCGTTGGATGCATCCTCCGGTTTAATACCCAGTGGCAGCACTTCCCCCGCATAGGCATTAGTCGGTGGGTTCGGTGGCGTATACGGTGTTTTCTCCGGCATGTCGATGCGGTTAGGCCGTGTATAGCTCGTCGTTGAACGGAAAATTGGGGTCGTTTCCAGTACACCGTACTGATCATAGCTCGGCGTGCTGAAATGGAAACGCGCCAGACCGTTGATACCCGTTCCTGCTTTGGCCTGCCAATAAGTGCTCAGCCACAGACGCTCATTGCCCTTTTTGACCGCCACGATAGCGTTTTCTTCATCCGCCCAGGCAAAATCCGGCTGGTCTGCGCTCATCGGCAGTCGTGCGCCGCTGTCGCTTGCGGTTTTGATCGTCTGGTAATCGGCAAAAACATCCAGCGCTTCAAATGCAGACTCTGCGCCGTCGAGGTTGGCAAAGAACTGATTGTCCTCAAGCATCTGTTTGGCATAGCCAATCAGCGTGGCATCCTTACTGGCCGCGGCGACGCGAAGTCCTTTGGCGCGTTCATTGGTATTTACCGCATCGACGTAAGCAAGGAAACCCGCGAAATTACCGTCGCTTTCGTGCGCACCACGCCAGGCTAACAGGCCAATCGCTTCCATTGCACGGTAGTTGGCACCATTACTGATTTCGATCGCGGGACGACGGAATGGCGCACGCGCTTTGGCCATTTTTATCATCTGCTTGCGAAAATCCTCATTGCCCGTCACGCGATAATATTCGGCGAGGTAGGACTGTACTTCACCGTAGCCTGCCCCGAGATAGCCCCATTCGCGAGTCTGACCTTTGTCGGTAACCTGATAATAACGATCGCCGAACGGCGCCCAGCCACCGTCTCCCGGTCCGTTACGATCATCCCCCGTCCAGGGCAACAGGCCGACGGCTTCTTTGATATAACGCTGAGCCGTGGTTTCAGGGAAGGCGCGTGAATCGCTCAGCACCAGCAACCCTTTGTTAGTGAAATAAATATTGGTATTAGCGATGAGTGATTGGTTACTCAAGACCAGACGATTTTTCTGGCGGCCAAATTCGCGGCTGGCAAACAGCATATCAGCCCAGGCCACACGGCGTTTTTTAACTCCCGCGTTGCCATAGTTTACTGACTCATCAAGGCGTGAGGCCGTCAACGCATTCCGAAGGTAATAGATAGCCTGACCCTGAGAGCCAAAATTGCCGCCCCAGTTCTTTGTCGCAATGTTGGTATCGGCGTAGTACTGCGCCGCGTAAGCATCAAGCGTTGCAACGACCTTATCCACCAGACCTGAGTTTTGATAGCTGACTAATTCGGGAACGGACCAGGCGCGTGCCAGATAGCGTAAATCCCCGCCAGACAACGCATCGGTTGTCGAGGGTTTGTTAATAAGCGTTTGGATGCGATTATTCACCGCAGTGCGAAACCGACCGTTTGTGCCAAGGATTTCATCACCCGGCGAAGGGCGGGTCGTTGCGACGGGCTCACTGCCCTGTTTTTCTCCCGCAACATTGAGGAAGGGATCGACATGCGTGTAGGCACGATAAATGCCCCGGCTTGGCTGGTTCATCGCATACTGATAAGGCTTGGTTGATTCCGGGCCTCCTGATCCGAATGGATAGAGTCGTCCCGTTGAAACGATTTTCAAGGTGACGGATGTGCTGCCTTTGGTCATGGAATAAGGTAGCAGTGTGGTGGAGTAGAAAAAGCGTCCCGGTAGCGGCTTATTCCAGTGAGCGACGCTGAGTGGGGCGTAATCACCTTCGTGGCGATAACCTATTTGGTATTCAACGCCATCTTTGATCATATAAAGGTAGAGACGCCCGGTATCTATGTTGCCGTCGTCTTCCCCCCACAGTTTGACGGAAACATAATTGCGACGCAGCGGATCGATCTGCATGGTAAATGTCAGGCTACCGCCATCGACACCGGGTTGCTGAAACGGCAGTAATTTACGTGACGATTCGCCCAGTGCTCCCGCAATAGTCTGGCTGTTGTTTGCATTGAGGTCGTGGCCGCTTTCTGACGTTTTATCGCCAAAGGTAATGCTATCAACGAGGCCTGTCGCCTCTACACTTGCTGCTGAGGCTGAGTTTGCTATGGTGCTTACTGCGTTGAAGGCGGTCGCTGAGGCCAACGCCAGAGTGAGCAGTAAGGCTTTCCTTAGTCGTGCTGGTATCATCGTGTAACTCCTTTTCCCGATTACCATCGTCCATATGTGAAGTATCAAATTTTTGTGACAGCTTAAATACTGACCTATCGTGCCGTGATTGTTTGCTGAATTAAACGATGACTTTTGTATGTAATTCGTGCTTTCTCATCAGCATTTTTGTGATTCTATTAGGCGGGTGACTGTGCACCCGCCGTGAAGAGGTAAAGAAGGGATCAGAACCATTGGCCGAAGCGGCGGATATAGGCGCGTTTGACCAGTTGTGCGACGGTGCAGTAGCCAATCAGCGTGGCGGCCAGCCAGGGGAAATATTCCCACGGCAGCGGCTGCAACCCGACCAGCGGCCCTAGTGGAGAGAACGGCAGGTAGATGCCCATCGCCATCACCAGCCCAGTCATCAACATCACCGGCAGCGCCGCAGTGCTCTGAATAAACGGGATTTTTTGGGTACGCAGCATGTGTACGACCAGCGTTTGTGACAGCAATCCCTCAACGAACCAGCCTGACTGGAATAACGCCTGATGCTCCACGCTGTTAGCGGCAAACACGAACCACATCAGCGCGTAGGTGGTGATGTCAAAAATCGATGATGTTGGCCCGATACACAGCATGAAGCGACCGATATTTTTGGCATCCCATTTACGTGGTTTACGCAGGAATTCCTTATCCATTTTGTCCCACGGCAGCGACAGCTGGGAAATGTCATACATCAGGTTCTGAATCAGCAGATGGATCGCCAGCATCGGTAAGAACGGAATAAAGGCGCTGGCGACCAGCACTGAAAACACGTTGCCAAAGTTGGAACTGGCGGTCATGTTCAGGTATTTGATGATATTACCGAACGTTTCTCGCCCTTTGATGACGCCTTCTTCTAGCACCATCAGGTTCTTTTCCAGCAGAATGATATCGGCCGACTCTTTGGCGATATCCGTGCCGGTATCGACAGAAATCCCGATGTCGGCATCACGCAGGGCGGGGGCATCATTGATACCGTCGCCTAAAAAGCCGACCGTATGATCATTGCCTTGCAGGGCTTTCAGAACACGAGATTTTTGTAGCGGTGTCAGCCGGGCAAAAATGGTGCGCTGTTCCACCAGTACGCTGAGCTGTTCATCGCTGAGCGCATCAATAGCATTCCCTTCCAGTACCTCACCCGGTTCCAGCCCGACATCACGACAGATCTTGCTGGTAATAATCGCGTTATCGCCTGTCAGGACTTTAACGGTCACACCATTTTCATGCAGGGCACGAATGGCGGCAGAGGCACTTTCTTTCGGCGGATCGAGAAACGTCAGCAGGCCGCAGATGGTCAGGTCACGTTCATCCTCAGCGCTGAGCGGCAGCGTGCTGCCTACCGGACTCAGTTCACGGGTGCCGATCATCAGCACGCGGAACCCTTGCTGATTGTAGTTTCCTGCCAGCATTTTCAGCGTGTTGCGGCGTTCATCGTCCAGTTCATAGCGCTGCCCGTTTTCATTTACGTGTGTGGCGACAGACAGCATTTCTTCTACTGCGCCTTTGCAAATCAGGCGTTGCTGGTCGTGCTCATCCGCAACGATGATGGACAGGCGACGGCGAATAAAATCAAACGGCAGCTCATCGATTTTGCGGTAGCGGCCCAGCGCGGCAATGGCAGGGTTATGGCGACCAAACTGCATGATGGCCTGATCCATCAGGTTTTTCATGCCGCTCTGGTGCGCGCTGTTGAGCCAGGCGAGTTGCAGCACGCTCTCATCGACCTGGCCCTGCGTATTCAGGTGATGCTCGAGGATGATGCGATCCTGCGTTAACGTGCCGGTTTTATCGGTGCATAGCACATCCATCGCGCCAAAGTTCTGAATGGCGTTCAGTCGTTTAACCACCACTTTACGCCGTGCCATGGCAATCGCGCCTTTTGCCAGATTGGAAGAGACAATCATCGGCAGCATTTCCGGCGTCAGGCCAACCGCGATCGCCAGCGCAAACAGGCTGGCCTCCATCCAGTCGCCTTTGGTGAAACCGTTAATCAGTAATACGATGGGCACCATCACGATCATAAAGCGGATCAACAGCCAGCTTACGCTGTTCACGCCGCGATCGAAGGCGGTTTGGGAACGGGTACCGACGATAGATTTTGCCAGCGAGCCAAAGTAGGTATGGCTACCCGTCGCTACGACGATAGCTGTCGCCGTACCGCTGGAAATGTTGGTTCCCATCAGGCAGATATTGGATAACGCCAGCAGATCGCTTTCGCCGACGCAGCCAGTAGGCTGAGAGCCTTTGGCGCTGATATCGCTGAACACGTCGTATTTTTCGATCGGCAGCGATTCACCGGTCAGTACCGCCTGACTGACGAACAGATCGCGTGATTCCACCAGCCGGACATCCGCAGGCACCATATCGCCAGCGGAGAGGAACAGCATATCGCCGGGTACCAACTGCTGAAGCGGAATTTCCTGCATGACGGCCGTGGCGCTGGCGTGAGGGCGACGCAGTACGGTGGCCGTTGTCCGCACCATGGATTTCAGCGCTTCTGCGGCTTTATTGGTGCGAAACTCCTGCCAGAAGCGCAGCAGGCCGCTCAGGCTCACCATTACCAGAATGATGATCACACCGGTGAGTGACGTCTCTTCGTTATGGCGCAGCGGTAGCCAGTAATCGGTGAAAAAGCTGATAGCGGCCAGCGCTGTCAGTACGTAAATAAACGGGTTATTAAAGGCGGCTGCCAACTGCACCAGCGCGTGCGGCGCTTTCTCATGGGCGACGCGGTTTTCGCCATAGGTCTGCTGACGTTCAATGACGTCATCATGGCTTAAACCATGCAGATGGGTATTCAGGTTAGCCAGCGTTTGGTCGAGGCTGTTTTGTGCCTCGCGGGCAATCGCAAAGGTGGCCGTGGGGGTTTTACGGGCGCGGCGATACCCCGTTTGCGTGATCATATCGGTCATGATACTGCTCTCTTAATGTAGCCTGTCCGCCACGCACGGGCGCGCATCCCGGATAAAGGGACGTAAAGCGGAAAAAAATAAAGGTATTAAGGGAGGTAAACGGCGCAGGCAGAGAGAACAGAGAGGTCGGGGAAGAAGACGGTCCTTATTCTAACGGATGCGGTTTACCGGGCCATCTAGGGTGCTCGTCCATGTTGTCTCCTTATCGCCGTGCGGCGAGATATTAAATAGACCGCATCGTCGGCTGACGAAACAGGGTCGTAGAATTGAGTATTAGAAACAGAACTCATAGTGTAGTGGTGCAACAATAACCTCGTTTGCCTAAACCGCACGTCAACGTTTGTTCATGAGTCAGAGCGAATGTGCTTGTCGCCTGTCAGCAGGCGCTGCTACGGCGTATAGCACTGCCGTGGGTGAGGCGCTCGGAAGGGATGGGATCAGAAGCCGTAGCGATCGGAAGAATGTACTGCCCCGCTGGGTAGCCAACGGGGCAGATGAGCATTAATGAATTCTCAGTAAGTGGTCCTGATTGACTTTGAAGAAACGAACCGCATCGCGCAGTTGCTCCCCCTGTTCCGTCATCGCATGGGCTGCCGTGGCGGATTCTTCAACCAGCGCTGCGTTCTGCTGGGTAACCCGATCCATTTGTTCTACTGCCACGCTAATCTCTTTGATGCCGATGTGCTGCTCGTTGGAAGCTTGAGAAATTTCCGCCACGATATCGGTGACCTTTTTCACCGATTGCACAATTTCCGACATCGCCTGGCTGGCTTTGTCTGCCCGCGCGGAGCCGTCGGTAATCTTCTCAACGGTGCCTTCGATCAGCGTTTTGATCTCCTTGGCGGCGTTGGCGCTCTTCTGTGCCAGCGTCCGTACTTCGCCCGCCACGACGGCAAAGCCTTTCCCTTCGCTACCCGCTCTGGCCGCTTCTACTGCCGCGTTCAGTGCAAGGATATTGGTCTGGAAGGCAATCCCTTCGATCACGGCGATAATGTCGACGATCTTCTGCGAGCTATCGGAAATCTCATGCATCCGCTTGAGCATGTCGTCCACGATAAGCCCACCCTGAGAAGCCGTTTCCGAGGTTTGCTGTGCCAGTTGGCTGGCTTCTTTGGCGTTATCCGCATTCTGGCGTACGGTGTGCGTCAGTTGCTGCATATTGGCCGATGCCTGAATCAGCGAAGCTGCCTGCTCTTCGGTACGCTGCGACAGGTCGCTGTTGCCCTGAGCAATCTCACTGGACGCCAGCGTGATAGATTCGCTGCCGTTCATGATGGTGTGTACGGTGTTCACCAACTGCCGATTCATGTGGTTGATGGACGCCAGCAGGCTGCTGTTATCCCCCTGACGTAGCTTGATCTCTGTTGTGAGATTACCGGAAGCAATCTCGGTCATGATTTCCTGAGCGTAATGCGGGTCGCCGCCGAGCTGGAGTGAGATATTACGTGAGATAATGGTGGCGATAACGGCTGTCGTCAGCAGAGCAAGTAGCAGCAGTCCCCAGACATAGTATTGTGACGTCCGATACGTCGAATTGGCGCCGTCGACGATATTTTTTGCCGTCGCCACTTCCATTTCGACCAGCTTCGCCAGATCTTTCATTAGCTGGCTACGATATTTGGAGGAATTTGCGCCACTGATTCTACTCGCTTCAGCCAGATCGCCTCGGTTGACGGTATCAATCAGCGTGGCATTGACGGAGTTAAAGCCAGAGAAATTTTCGCCAATCACCTTAATTAGCGCTTTTTTATCCTCGCTGTTGGCAACGGTTTGGTAATTCTTAAACGCGGCAAGGAAAGCATCGGCGTTTTGCAATAATTCTTTGCGGTGGCCTTCGCGCTCCTCGGGGGTTTTGGAGTCGATATACTGTATTTGCTGCAAACGTGTTTCAGACAATACGCCGCGCATTTCCAGACTATATCGCACGCCGGGCAGACTGCTGCTGCTTAATTCATCAATACGACTATTATTAACGCTAAGCTGGAGTAGTGAAACCACTCCTAATAGCAACATCATGGCTATCAGGACGGAAAATCCGAGTAATAACTTGGAGAACACTGTGAGTTGAGAGAATTTCATCGCGGTTCTTATTGATTATTAGAGAGAAGGTAATAGTGATAACGGCAAATAAAATAAGATCTTTATAATGTGTAATTCGATAAAGAGAGTAGAGGATGTAAACGGAATTTAATAATAACTGTATGCATTTTGGCGATACTAAATTTCGATTATTTTTGTTTTTTTGTGGATTTGTTTTAGATGGAAAGGGTGGTTGTTAAACATTGTTTTAATAAATGTTTTTATTTTTAATGTGAAGGTTGGATAATTCACAAATAGGAAAAATAAAATGTGATAGCCATCAATAATCGATAATTATTTATACCCGTCATACTTCAAGTTGTATGTGCGTTGGCTGCGTTCAGTCACCCGAATCACTTACTCAAGTAAGCTCATCGGGATTCCTTCGCTTGCCGCCTTCCTGAAACTCGAATTATTTAGGGTATGTGATTTAAAAATAATGATAATAAGTAACAGGATTCATTAGTTAAATGACAAATTATTTCTTTTTATTTCTTCAACCATAATGACACAGCGGTAAGGTCGTTACCGCTGCACGATGATGTCTAGTATGCGTTAGTCCAGATAGAACACGGGTTCCAGCGCTTCACTGACCGGGCTGTTATCGGGATTGGAAGGCATCACGTCACTCATGTGTTTCCACCAGCGCTGGCAGACTTCCGTTTGCGCAATCGCTTCCCAGCGCGCTTCTGATTCGACTTCCACATAGCCGAATAGCAGATTGCGCTGTTTATCCAGAAAGATACTGTAGTGGTGCGCGCCGTGATTTTTCAGCACTTCGGCCAGTTCCGGCCAGATAGGATTGTGGCGACGCTGGTAGTCGTCGTGGCAGCCAGGAAAAACCGACATCACAAAAGCCTTACGCAACATGGATGAATCCCCCGTAATCGTTGGCTGCCCGCCACGGCGCGGATGCCGTGGCGGGTTGAGGCTGAAGGAAAGCGATACGTTAGACGAACTACACGCGTAGTGCGGCTTCCATAGGGGTGACGCCGAAACGTTTACCCAGTGCGATCAGCTCTTCGGTCGAGATCGTCTGCTTCTTACCGCCCATCGATCTCACTTTCACCATCACTTCGGCGGATTTTTCCGCGGTATCGATCAGGCCGAAGGCGTCGTCCAGCGTCGGACCGGTGCCGAAGATACCGTGGAAGGGCCACAGCACCAGCGAATGACGCTGCATTTGTTCGGAGGTGGCATCGCCAATGGCGTCGGTACCCGGCACCATCCACGGCACAATTCCCACGCCGTCCGGGAAGACCACCAGACACTCTGTGCTGCCTTCCCACAGTTCACGGGTGAATTTAGCGGTATCCAGCTCCAGCACATAGCTCAGGGCGATCAGATTGGTCGCGTGGCAATGCATGATGACGCGATCGTGCCCGTGGGTCACACCCATACGCACAATGTGCGACTGGAAATGCGAGGCGAGTTCAGACGTTGGCAGACCGCCGTTGGTGAGGCCCCAGAAAATACGATAGCCTTTGCCATCGCTATCAACCTGCAACACCACCAGCGAATCGGCTGGATCCAACTGAACGTTGCGGAAAAATTTGCCGGAGCCGGTGACGATAAACCAGCAGTCTGCCAGTGCCGGCATCGGCTGTGATAGCGCCTCATGGCGCGGCTGCGGATAGAAATCGCTTTCATAAGGCGTCACATCCTCAGCCGTCAGGCGCAGGCTGACGTTACCGCCGTTACGTTCGTCCCAGCCTTTGAGCCACATGTCGCTGGTGGCTTTAATCATTCCCTGTACAAACCAGGAAGAGAGAATTGCTTGCATAGTCTTACCCTTGACGTTGAGTGAGGATGGTTTCTTCATACTGACGCACCTGTTGCAGCCATTCGCTGCCTGGGATGACGTCATGACGCTGGCAGTAGTGCTCCCACACGGCCTGCCACGGTAGCGATTTTTGCTCTTCCAGCAGAGCTAGACGCGCGGTGTAATCGCCGTTTTGTTCCAGCTTGCGCAACGTTTCTGTGGGTTCCAGCAGCGCGCGCAGCAGAGCTTTCTTCATATTGCGCGTGCCAATAACCCAGGCGGCAATGCGGTTGATCGAGGCATCAAAGAAGTCGAGCCCGATATGCACGCGATTAAGCAGCTTATGGCGTACGATTTCGTGTGCGATGGCTTGCGTTTCGTCATCCAGCAGCACCACATGGTCGCTGTCCCAGCGTACCGGACGGCTGACGTGCAGCAGCAGGCGCGGGACGTACAGAATGGCACTGGAGATTTTGTCGGAAATGACTTCGGTGGGGTGGAAGTGTCCGGCATCCAGGCAGAGCGCGGTGCCGCGGCTGGCTGCATAGCCGAGGTAGAATTCGTTGGAGCCGACGGTAAAACTTTCCGCGCCGATTCCGAACAGCTTACTTTCTACGGCGTCGATATGGTGCGCCTGATCGAGCGGCTCGGCGATGATCTCATCCAGCGCGCTGAGCAGCCGCTGACGGAATGCCAGACGATCGATGGTCAAGTCTTTCATGCCGTCCGGCACCCAGATGTTCATCACGGATGGCGTGCCGAGTTCGCGACCGAAGTAGGCGGAAATCCGGCGGCTGGCCTGACAGTGCTCAATCCAGAAGCGGCGTACTTTTTCGTCCGGGTGCGACAGGGTGAAGCCGTCCGCGCTCAGTGGGTGAGAGAAGCAGGTCGGGTTAAAATCCAGCCCGAGCTGGTGGCGTTTGGCCCACTCAACCCAGGTGCGGAAGTGCTCGGGAGCAATTTCATTACGGGCGACGGGCTGTGCGGATTCCAGATAGATGGCGTGCAGGTTCAGCCGTTTGGGGCCGGGAATGAGCGCAAAGGCCTGTTCCAGATCGGCACGCAGTTCATCTGGTGTGCTCGCTTTGCCGGGGTAGTTGCCGGTAGCCTGAATGCCGCCGGTCAGTGGTCCGTCGGTGTTCTCAAATCCGGCCACATCGTCACCCTGCCAGCAGTGCATTGACACCGGAATCTGATCGAGCTGTTCCAGCGCGGCCTCTACGTCAATATTCAGGCTGGCGTAACGCGCTTTTGCCAACTGCCAGGCGGTTTCAATTGGTGTGCTCATTGCGTGGTCTCCTTTTTGCCCTTCGGGGCGGTTTCTGGCTGGCTGAGCGCCTGAAAACGACGCCAGTGCCCGGCAAAATCACTCTCCGCACGCGGGGTATAGCGATGCAAAGGGAAGTTATGAGTCAGCATGTGCCGGAATGCGGCAAGGTCGGCGACGGCGCCCAGCGCCATCAACTGGCAGCCGATATTGCCAAGCGTCGAAGCTTCGACCGGCCCGGCTAGAACTGGAATTTGGCACACATCGGCGCACAGCTGGTTCAGGAAGGCGTTCTGGCTGCCACCGCCGACAATGTGCAACTGGTGGATCGGTGCGTGGCGCAGTTCGCCCAGTTCCAGAACTACCTGTCTATAGAGCAGCGCGAGGCTGTCAAAGATGCAGCGTGCCAGCTCGGCATCGCTGTGGGGGATCGGCTGACCGTGCTCACGGCAATAGTCGCGGATCGCCTGATGCATGGACGGCGGATTGATAAAGCGATCGTCATTAGGGTTAATCAGGCTGGTGAAAGCGGGCAGGGCGGCAGCGGCCTCAATCAGCGCGCCTAAGTCCTTGATGTCACGCTCCTGACAAACCCGCTGTAGCAGCCACAATCCCATGATGTTTTTCAGCACCCGATAGGTGCCGTCTACGCCGCCTTCGTTGGTGATATTGGCAGCCATCGCTTGCGGGCTGTTAAATGGTGTGTCGCTCTCGATACCCATCAGCGACCAGGTGCCGGAGCTGAGATAGGCGCTGTCGCGGCTCTGTAACGGCGCGCCAACCACTGCGCTGGCGGTATCGTGCGTGGCGACGGCGGTGACGGGAATCTGCCGTCCGCTCGGCGCAGCCCAATTCCCTACAGCGTGCCCCGGCTGTACCGGATCGCTCAACCAGCGACGTGGTACACCCAGATAGTCCAGTAGCTCGCTGTCCCAGGTTTTCTTTTCGAGGTTAAGCAGTTGGGTCGTGCTGGCGTTGGTGTATTCGCAGACCAGACTTCCCGTGAGGCGATAGTGAAAATAGTCGGGAATCATCAGCAGGTGTGCCACCTGATGCAGATCGTCAGATGGCGCATCGCACAGCGCTTTAAGCTGGTACAGCGTATTAAATGGCAGGAATTGAATGCCGGTACGCTGATAGATAGCTTCACGCCCCAGTTCGGTGGTGACGGTAGCCATCACGCCATCGGTGCGGTGGTCGCGATAGGAATACGGCAGGCCGATACGCTGTCCGTCTTTATCGAGTAGCACGTAATCGACGCCCCAACTGTCGATCCCGATGCTATCGGGAACGATACCCATGGCATCGATTTGGTGTAACCCAGTGAGGATATCGCGTTCCAGCGCGGCGAGATCCCACTGGTGATGATTGTCCTGAAACACCAGCGTATTGCTGAAACGGTGAATTTCTTTCAGCGTCAGATGCTGCGTTGCGGTGTGCAAGGTTGCCAGCATGACTCGACCACTGGATGCACCTAAATCCACCGCCACGATATTCTTCACCGCCATAGCCGCACTCCTTATTGTTGGATGTGTTGCAGTGTAAAGAGCGGTAACGGCAGCCACCTTCCTATGAGTGCCATCAACAACAGGCGGCTGGCAAAATGACAAAGCTGACCGTGAAAGGGCTCACAATCTGGGAAATTATTCGGGAAATAACCACGAGAAAATCAGGGAAAATGCGGTGTGATCCTTACCACACTTCAACCAATTGGGCGGTGCGATCTTAAAAAAAGAGCAGCCAGACGGCATGCAGGTGACGGTAATTTAAGGTCGGTTCTGTGGCTTCTGGCTACCCTTTTTCAAAGGCCGCATTTTTGCCAGAGGCCGAATGGAGAACTGAAATGACGTTACTTCGTGGTGATGATTTTTTTACTTCGCGTGCCGTAACGGTGGCGGTAGAACCGCGTACTCCGCAAACGGCTTTTCCTGAGCACTACCATGATTTCTGGGAAATTGTGCTGGTGGAGCAGGGCGCAGGCGTCCATGTGTTTAACGATCAGCCTTATGCGCTATGCAGCGGTTCGGTGTTCTTTGTTCGTGATAACGATCGGCATCTGTTTGAAGACGTGGAAGGGCTGTGTCTGACTAACATGCTGTATCGCTCGCCGCGCGGGTTCCGCTTCCTTTCCGATATCGCCGCATTCTTGCCGTATGGCCCGAACGGCGAGTGGCAGGGGCAGTGGCAGGTCAATACAGTGGGGATGCAGCAGTTGAAACAGTCACTGAACAGTCTGGCAGAGCTGGCGCAGAGCGATGCACCGGAAGCGATTGCCGCCAGTGAAAGCCTATTTCTGCACATTCTGGTGCAGTTGCGTCAACAGTGCTTCCAGACGCAGAGCAGTGGTTCCGAGCGTCAGGGAGTACAGGCGCTGCTGGGTTGGTTGCAAAACAACTACAGCGAAGAGGTGAACTGGGGCAGTCTGGCCGATCGGTTCTCGCTGCCGCTGCGCACGCTGCATCGTCAGCTCAAACAACACACCGGTATGACGCCACAACGCTATCTGAATCGGTTAAGATTACTGGAGGCACGTCGGCGGTTGCAGCAGAGTGATGATTCCATCACCACCATTGCGCACGCCTGTGGATTTAGCGACAGCAATCACTTCTCGACGCAATTCCGCAAGGCATTCTCGCAGGCGCCTAAGTCACTACGCCATCAGGCGTTTTCTCGTGAAGAGTAGCTAACAGCAACTGCGGGTGAGGAAATGGCGACAGCAGTACGGGGTTTAAAATTACAGACTGAAGACTATTTCCTCACCGACAAGAATGCCGTGATGGTTGCCGAACGCCACCCGCAGCCGGTGTTTCCGCTGCATCATCATGATTTTGACGAACTGGTGATTGTCTGGCGCGGGAATGGCCTGCACCTCTGGAACGATGTGCCTTACCGCATTACCCGTGGTGATATGTTTTATGTTTCTGCTAACGATCGTCACAGCTATGAATCTGTCCACGGGCTAGAACTGGACAATATCCTCTATATTCGCAACCGCCTGACGCTCTCGGCTGACTGGCAGAGGTTGCTGCCGGGCGGGGAGCATCCACAAAGCCAGCGGCACTGGTGTCTAGGCTCCGAAGGTATGGATACCCTTCGTGAGAAGGTGGATGCGCTGAGGCAGGAGTGTATGAAATCCGATGCGCTGTCGCTGCAACTGAGTGAAGCGCTGCTGTTGCAGATTGCGCTGCTGGCGGCGCGCTATCGTCACACGCCGGATAATCCACAGCTCGCCGATGCGCACCAGCTAGATATGTTGATGAATGCGCTGCGTGCCAGTATTGCGGCACCGTTCCGCTTTGAAGCCTTCTGTGAACAGCACCACTTCAGCGCGCGCAGTTTACGTGCGCGCTTTAAAGAACAAACGGGCATGAGCGTGCCGCACTACCTGCGCCAGTTGCGGCTATGCAAAGCGATGGAACTGCTGCGTTATGATCTGCAAACCATCGGCGACATTGCTGCGCTGTGCGGGTTTGAAGACAGCAACTACTTCTCTGTGGTGTTCCATCAGGCGTTCGGCATCTCGCCCAGCGCCTACCGCCAGCGCTTCCTGAATGTGGAGTGAAACTGCTTTTTTGTCCCGCATACTCTTTTTAGCTATGGGGGTGATGAATCAATGAAGGGTTAATAGTGGTAGCGGCAGGCAGCGATCATCATGGCGTCATCGGTGATGGCATAGACCAGACGATGCTCTTCGGTTATACGGCGCGACCAGAAACCAGCGAGGTTATGTTTAAGTGGCTCCGGTTTTCCTTTTCCCTCAAAAGGTGTTCTACGCGTTTCTTTTATTAATTCATTGATCTTTTTGACCATCCGCTTATCGATGTCCTGCCAGTACAGGTAGTCTTCCCATGCTTCTTCTGACCAGATTAGCTTCACTCAATGATATCTCTTTCTTCGCCATTGCCAGCTTTAAGGCTCTCGATTGAGTTCATCAGTCTTTTTGCATTTGCTGGTGAACGCAGTAAATACGCGGTCTCCTCTAGAGAGTTATATTCTTCCAAAGACATGAGCACGCAGGCTTCACCATTCTGTCGAGTGATAAGAATGGGAGCACGGTCTTCGACCGTTTTCATCATGGTCGCCGATAGATTTTGTCGGGCTTCACTGTAGCTAATTGTACGCATTTGTACCTCCTGATATGTACTTATCATTGTACAATGACGTTGCGTTTTTAACCACTCAATCCTTCGTCAACCGCACTACTCCGCCACCGTTGAAAGCAGCAGGCGCGTGTAAGGGTGTTGCGGCTGATTGAAGATCTGCTCGACCGGCCCTGTTTCTACGATATCCCCGTCTTTCATGACCGCGATGCGGTGGCTCATGTGCTGCACTACGCCCAGATCGTGGGAGATGAACAGCATCGTTAGCCCTAACTGGCGTTGCAGCGCGACCAGCAAATCCAGCACTTGCGCCTGTGTGGTGACATCCAGCGCTGATACCGGTTCGTCGCAGATCAGAATCTCGGGTTCCGAAGCCAAGGCCTGTGCAATGGAAACGCGTTGTCGCTGCCCGCCTGACAGCGCTCTGGGACGACGGCTCAGCAGGTCGGGCGTCAAACCGACATACTCCAGCAGCGTCAGAATGCGCCGCTGTTTCTCATCGTCGCTGAGATCGCGGCGCGAACGCAGTGGCTGGTTCAGAATCTGTGCGACGGTAAATTGCGGATCGAACGAACTGAGCGGATCTTGTGTGATCGTCTGAATGCGTGCACGCAGAGGTCGACGTTCACGCTCTGTTAATGTGCTCCAGGCATTGTCCGCGAGTCGAACTTCGCCGCTGTCCGGCTTTTGCAGCGCCAGAATGACTTTGCCCAGCGTGGTTTTACCTGAACCGGATTCGCCGACGATGCCCAGCGTTTCACCGCGCTTGATCTGGAGAGAAACCTGATTGACGGCCTGCATCCGGCTGCCGTCCGGACGCTTGAACGACACTGCGATCCGAGCCGCTGTCAGAGCAATGGCGTCATCGGTGCTGGCGTGATTCGCTGCCAGCGAAGTCGGCGACGGGGCAATACCGTTCTGTAACGGGTCAGCACCGGCCAGCCATTTTCCCCGTGTGGAAGCGGTGGGGATCGCCGCCAATAATTTACGCGTGTAGGGATGTGTTGGTGCTGACAGGATCTGTTTTGCCTCACCGCCTTCGACCAGCGATCCTTGCTGCATGACGATGACGCGATCCGCCACTTCTGCGACAACGGCAAGATCGTGGGTGATCAGTAAAACGCCGTGCCCTGCCTGCGCTAAGGCGGTGAACACCTTCAGCACCTGCTTTTGCACTGTGGCATCCAGCGCGGTAGTTGGCTCATCGGCAATCAGCAACTGTGGGCCTGCTGCTAATGCAGAAGCAATAAGCGCACGCTGACGCAGTCCGCCAGACAGCTCGTGCGGATACTGCGCCGCGCGATGCTCTGGATCGGGAATACCTGCTTTCGTCAGGAGTTCGGCTACGCGTGCAGGAACCTGCTGACGAGGCAACAGGCGGTGGGTCAGAATCGGTTCGGCGACTTCCTGCCCGATCTTGCGCAGCGGGTCGAGAGACACCAGCGCATCCTGCAAAACAAAGCCGATTTCACGGCCGCGAATCGCTCGCCAGTCGCGATCGGTTAGATAGCGTAAATCACACAGGCTGCCGTCATGGCGCGTGAGTTCAATGGCGTTGGCCTGTACGTCAACGTTTTCACCGGCCAGACCCACCAGTGTGCGAGCGGTGACAGATTTTCCTGAACCCGACTCGCCGACCAGCGCCAGAATTTCACCAGCATTTACCTGAAAAGAGAGGTTCTTAACCGAACGAATGGGGCCGAAAGGGCTGGGAAACGTGACGCTCAGGCCGTCTACGCGCAGCAGCGGCGTCTTCGCGGATGTGTCTGAAGCGGTATGAGAGGGGTGAGGAAGTGGATTCAGGCTCATCGTGCCTCTCCTTTGGCCAAAATGGCCTGTAAACGACGTCCCAGCAACGTAATAGAAATCACCGACAGCGCAACGACGCTGGCGGGCAGCAGGCTAACCCAGGGGGCGATATCAAGGAAGTTACGTCCGTCAGCCAGTAGCGCTCCCCACTCGGCGGTCGGTGGAACGACGCCCAGCCCCAAAAAGCTCAGCGCCGAGGCGGACAGTACCGCGTGACCAACGCCAATGGTGGCGACAATCAGCAACGGGCGCAGCGTATTGGGAATGATATGGCGGAAAACGATATACAGCGGGTGTTCGCCCAGTGCAATCGCATGCTCAACATAGCCGGATAGCCTGACTTGCAGCACCTGAGAGCGGATCAAACGGGCATAGCCAGCAATCCCCGCCAGCCCAACGGCTAGCATGGTGTTTTCCGGACCGCGTCCCAGTACCGCGATCACCAGCAGCGCCAACAGCAGATCGGGAAACGCCAGCATGATGTCCAGCAGACGCACCAAAACCTGACGGATGCGTAGCGGCGCGAGGACCGACAAGGTGCCAAACAGCACGCCGCCGAAGCAGGCGATCAGCATCGCGCCGACGCCGATACCCAGCGACAGCGAGGTGCCGTGAACGATACGGGAAAAAATATCGCGCCCCAGTTGATCGGTGCCGAACCAGTAGGTGCTATTCGGCGACTGGAATACCGCTCCCATATCCATTTCATCGGCAGTGCGGCTGGTAAACAGTGAAGGGAAAAAGACCGCCAGCGCCAGCAGGAAAACGATCGCGGCAGGCAGCAGCGTCGCCGTGCTTAACCACGGGCTGCGGTAGGTTTTTCTGGATGGCGTCTGTGTAAAGGGCATCGGTTCACTACTCATGGGCGCTCGCCTTCTTGCGTAAGCGGGGATCGATGATGAGATACAGCGCATCCACCAGCAGGTTGATGACGACGAACAGGAACGCGGACAGCATCACGACGCCCAGCACTAGCGGCATGTCACGGTTTTCAATGGCGCTCAGCGTGACCTGCCCGATCCCGGCGCGGCCAAAGACGGTTTCAGTTAGCACGGAGCCGCCGAGTACGCTTGCCAGCAGCGTACCGGTCAGCGTTGAGGCTGCCAGCGCCGCGTGGCGTAAACCGTGGCGAAAGC
The DNA here is from genome assembly GCF_015689195.1 of Pectobacterium aroidearum. Taxonomy (GTDB): domain Bacteria; phylum Pseudomonadota; class Gammaproteobacteria; order Enterobacterales; family Enterobacteriaceae; genus Pectobacterium; species Pectobacterium aroidearum. The sequence goes on along the minus strand of NZ_CP065044.1, from coordinate 4,408,475 downwards.
GCAGCCGGATTTCACTGACGCCGCGTGTGCGTACGGTTAATGAAAACGGCTGGGAGAGTGCCTCTTCCAGACCGTCACGCAGTACCTGACTCAGAATCGCGGCAATCGGCAGGCTTAGCGTGATAACCGGCAACACCAGCGACATCACCCCGTCGTTGCCAGTAACCGGAAACCATTGCAGGCGAAAGCTGAACAGGCTCAGCAGGACGATCCCAATCCAGTAAACCGGCGTGCTAAGCAGCGTCAGTTCCAGCCACGACACGGTGGTACGCAGCGCACCATAACGGCCTGCGGTCAGCAGCGCGCTGGTAATCGCGAGGAATAGCGCCAGAATCAGGCCGCCGAGCGCCAGCGGCAGAGTTTCATGCATCGCATCGCTAATCACGCTACCAACCGGCAGGCGATAGAGATAGCTGACGCCAAAATCACCCTGTAGCGCCTGTCCGCAGTAGCGCAGATATTGCACCCACAGCGGTTGGTCGAGCCCAAATTGTTTGATGAGTACGGCGCGATAGGCTTCATCCACCACATTATCGCCGCCGCTAAGAATGGCGACCGGATCGCCGGGGATCAGTTTGACGGCAATAAACGTCAATGTGGCTGCGCCCCAGAGCACAGCCAGAATGGTGAAAAGACGTTTACCTAACGCGTACAGATTAACGTTTAATCCAGACATCATAGAAGTTCGGTTTTGCGTTGGTAGCCCAGCTTATGCCCTGTACCTGTTTGGACAGGCCGAGTTGGTAGGCGGGAATGTACAGTGGAACCACATACGCCTGATCGATGACCTCACGCTGTATTTCGCTATAGAGCTGTTTACGTTCCGCTTCGCCCGCGCCGATAGCCTTTCTCAGCTTGTCATTCAGCACGCTGATGCGCGTAAAGTTGTTGCCGTTCGGTGGCGCATAGGCCGAATCAAAGACGGTACGCAGAATATCCGGTTCTGCACGTACGAAGAAGTTGGAGGCAATATCGTACTCATTGGCATTGGTGCGCGTGGTGAACTCACCCGCATCAACCGGCGTCAGTTGAACATCGAAGCCTGCCTGTTTCACCTGATATTGCACCGCCTGGAACAGCGCGACATCCGCTGCTTCAACGTTGGTTGAGGCGTAAACGAATTTGACGCTCAGACGATTGCCATCTTTAGTGCGGAAGCCTTCGCTGTCTTTCTGTTTCCAGCCTGCGTTATCCAGCAGCTCGTTGGCTTTTTTCACATCAAAGCCCCAGCGGGATGCAACGCTCGGATCGTAGTACAGCGTGGCCGGGCCGAGAACGTTATCGGCGGCTTTCAGCGTACCGAAGAAAGCGACTTTCACCGCCGCGTTGGTATCTACGGCGCTCTGGAATGCCTTACGCACCGCGACATCCTGGAAAGGACCTTTGGTGGTATTGAGATAGAGCACGCGGTTAACGCCCGGGTTCTCATAGGTAATCACTTCCAGCTTCGGATTGCGCTTCACCGTTGGGAAATTGGCGGGCGGTACGGCGTCAATTGCCTGAATCTGACCGCTGCTCAGTGCGCCCAGGCGAACCGACGCTTCCGGCAGATATTTGAACACCAGACCGTCCAGATAGGCTGGGCCAGTATGCTTGGCATAACCCGGTCCCCAGTTGTAATCAGGGCGTTTTGTCAGCTTACTGCCGCTGCCTTTCACAAAGGAGTCGAGAATAAACGGCCCGGAACCTACCACGGTGTTACTGGTGTTTGGCGTGTTCTTCAGGTACGTCGGGGATTGAATGCCCAGATAAGGCAGGCTCAGCCCCTGTAGCAGCGCCGCAAACGGTGAGCTGTAGTGGAGCACAATCGTATAGTCATCCGGCGTCGAGATCTTGTCGATTGGGCCTAACAGCGATTTTGCGTAGCTGGAGGTGGTTTTCGGATCGAGAATACGCTCGATATTGTATTTCACCGCAGCTGCATCCAACTTGGTGCCGTCGCTGAACGTGACGTCCTTACGCAGATGGAAGGTGTACTCGGTGTTGTCGTCGTTTATTTTCCAACTTTCCGCCAGCCAGGGCGTAAAGCGATTATCTTCCGCCTGTCCTACCAGTGAATCCACCACGTTACGTGCAATCAGTGCCGTTACGCCGTAGGCCGTAATATGCGGGTCGATAATCGGCGTATCGCTGCCCAGACCAACATTCAGAATACCGCCAGCCACCGGTTTTTCATTGCTTTGTGCAGCATAAGCGCCGGGATTGAGTGCGAAAAGTAACGAGAGTAACCCTGCAGCGAGAGTCGTAACTTGCGGATGTGTTTTTTCCATTCCCTGTGTCCTTTACCAATGACATGAGGCCATACACGGCGGTCTTTTCGCTACTCTAGAGGGCAGCCTTATGCATGTAAAAGAATAAAAGTGGATTTTCAATTCCATAAAAATATATATGCGAAAAGCGGTTACGTTCGCTGATGAGTGAGACTTCTGCCTGAAACTCAGTGGTGATGCCTGCTTTATTACTACTATTGATTGAAGTACCTGTTGCTACGCCTCAGCGACAGGGGGATTACCTATAGCTACACGGGCGTGAGGAACATCAGCGCCCAGCTTGGTTCCGCGTTGATTAATAAATAAGCGAGAATAAGGTGTGCGGGATTTTTCATTTTCCGATCTGTCGCAACTGAATATCAACTTTTGCTGATGTGAGGAAATATTCTGAGTGAAAGGGATACAAGATGAGAGTATGAGTTACTGAACTGTTATTATTTTACAAATAAATAACCAGGCTATTTATTATCGACGCTTTATTGATGCGTTATTATTCGTTTCTCTCTCGGGGGATATACATTTCGTCTACGTTAGAGAATCTGGGTTTTCAATTATTGAATAAAAGTTTCACAAAAAAGAAACGCATGATTTCTTCTTTTCATTTTTACAAAATTTAAAACCGTGTTCCTAATAACAAAATATACTAGAGAGATTATCCGATAGACCAATTAACCGCTTTATAAGTGCGTAATACCTATGTAAGAATATAACCTTTAATGGTTAGATTGGTAAAAAAATGAACTTTTTTGAACAAACACCTCCATCCCGGAGACGCTATGGATTGGCTGCTTTTATTGGTTTGATTGCAGGTATTGTTTCATCTTTCGTCAAATGGGGCGCAGAAAATCCGCTTCCGCCACGTAGCCCTACGGATATGTTTACTGGTGCTTGTGCACCTGAATCACTGATTAGAGCTGCCGAGCACATTGATTGCTCTCGTAATTTTCTTAACCCTCCCTACATTTTTTTACGCGACTGGCTTGGCGTTGTTGACCCTAATGCGGCTGTTTATACCTTTGCCGGCCATGTATTCAATTGGGTTGGTGTGACGCATATTATTTTCTCTATTGTTTTTGCTGTAGGTTACTGCGTTGTTGCAGAAGTATTTCCTAAAATAAAATTATGGCAAGGTCTGTTGGCGGGTGCGCTGGCGCAATTATTCGTCCATATGATTTCATTCCCATTGATGGGGCTGACGCCATCTCTGTTTGTTCTCCCTTGGTATGAACATGTATCAGAAATCGTGGGTCACCTAATTTGGTTCTGGTCTATTGAGATTATTCGTCGTGATTTGCGTAATCGTATGACTCACGAGCCTGATCCAGAGATTCCTCTGAGTGCTTCACGATAGTCTGTGATTTTATTTTAGATAATGTGAAATATTGCGATGCTTATTATTTTAGTGTTGCGCTATTAATTATCGGAAAATACGTTAGCGGTGAAATAAATTAGCCGTAAACATTGAAATCTATCCAACGCCTTGAGGTTCTCTCAGGGCGTTTTCATTTCTCTGACCATAAAACGCCTCGGTATGAGCAAGGCTATTTAGCATCGCATTCGGTAATCGCTCAGTGAGCACCGAACGCGATGCTAAGGCGCTTATGCGGCCATGCCTAACCCGACAATATTCGCCGCCAGAATAATCACCACGCAGCCCAATACCAGCATGCGCACGGGCTTCTGACCCACGGCTTTCCATTCTTTAAACAGTAAGCCGACGATGCCACCGCACAGCACGTAGAAGCTCATGTGCAGCATCCAACTGATATAGGTGTAATCGGCCGGAATGTTGGCGTGCCCCCAGGCATAGAAGAAGAACTGTAAATACCACATGACGCCGCCCAGAATGGCGAAGAGCGCATTGGCAATCAGTAACGGTTTGGCCTGTGCCAGATCGGCTTTTAATGAAATGCCTTTGCAGGTAGCCAAACGGGTGAAACAGAAGCCCAGATTCACGACGGCACCGCCGCCCATAATCACCACGTAGCTTGGGAGGGCGACATACAGTGCATTGATCCCCTGCGCCTGTGCGGCGGCGTGCATGGGTTTTGCGGCGTCCATCGCAAAGGACATGCCTGCGGAGAAAATGCCGCACATCACAGCCAGAATCAGCCCTTTTTTCAGGTTGAATTCCTCGGCACGAATGCCGAGTGCACGCTCTTTCAGTAAACCCGCGTAGCTAACAATCGCAATGCCTATGACCGCGACCAGCACGCCCAGTAGCGTCATGCGGCCGCCTGCCGAGCCAAACAGAACCGAGAACTTACCTTGCAGGACGGGCGTCATCAGCGTGCCGATAATCAGCGTTACGCCGATGGCGATCCCGATGCCCATCGACATGCCAAGGTAACGCATCGTCAGGCCATAGTTGATATTGCCGATGCCCCACATGGCGCCGAAGAGAAAGATGGGGAGTAGGGTCGCCATATCGAACGAACCGTAATAGCGCCAAAAATCAGGAAGTAGCCACCAGCTGATGCACCATGGCAGGATAATCCACGAGAAAAATCCGCCGAGTGACCACATGGTTTCCCACGACCAGTTTTTGACCTGCTTAAACGGCGCATAAAAACATGCCGCGCTGGCCGCGCCGATGAAGTGCCAGAAAATACCAAGAAGAATAGGATTGCTCATGCGTAACCCCTTTTTTTTACTTTGTAGTAAGCCTGTAGTCGGCTCTGAATGTAGAGTGCGGTGTATGAGTGTTGCCAGACCTGCTGGCGCTAAACAGTGTAGGAAGGTGAAAAAATGCGCACCTTCCGATGCGTGCCACGAGGGGAAGAGGGGCGGCATCGGTTTGAAGGTTGATACAGGCAAGATCACAAAATGTGGAATTGATCTCTGAAGGCGTGATAAGGCAGAGCATTCTGTAAATACCGCATTCTGTTCAAGAATTGATTAACACCGCAGCAGAACTTTTCGCTATTATTCCCCTCTTTTTCCACCTGCATATAGTGAGTTATGGAACGTTTTATTGAGAATCTGATGTATACCTCGCGCTGGCTGCTTGCCCCTGTTTATCTCGGGCTATCGCTGGGCTTACTGGCGCTGGCGATCAAGTTTTTCCAGGAGGTGTTCCACGTTCTGCCTAATATCTTTGATATAGCGGAAGCGGATTTGGTATTGGTGTTGTTGTCACTGATCGATATGACGCTGGTTGGCGGACTGCTGGTGATGGTGATGTTGTCCGGCTATGAAAATTTTGTGTCGGCATTAGATATCACCGATGGCAGAGAAAAATTGAACTGGCTCGGTAAGATGGACTCCGGCTCGCTGAAAAATAAAGTGGCTGCCTCGATTGTCGCGATCTCGTCGATCCATCTGCTGCGTGTGTTCATGGATGCCCGTAATATCCCAGATAACAAGCTGATGTGGTATGTGATTATCCATTTGACGTTTGTGCTGTCTGCGCTCGTCATGGGCTATCTGGATCGCATGTCACGTTACGAAAAAAGTAAAACAGCATAATTACCGGTGAAAAACTCGACGGGAGCGCCTTTAACGTCGTGTTGATAGGGGCGAATCTCCCGTGCGTATTCCACTGTGTCGATGTGTTGCTGACTCCCACTGCCATCGGTTGCCGATGCCCCGAAGCCTGTCTTGGCCTGCAGTAATGGCCGTAACGTTCGTCAATGCGCGGTTGGTGCCGAATGCGGAGGCATAGCGACGAGCATTTTCAGGGAAGAGTCAGGTCGATGTTGCCTAATATTTCTACCAGAGTATCAAATACTAGCCGCACTCTGGCAGGAACCGGGCCTGCTTGTGGGCGATAAACATGGAGAGGCCAGGGATTTGGCATATCGTCACTAAGCATTGCAACAAGACGACCACTACGTAGATAGGGGGTCGCGATGATCCCTGATAATTGCCCTATACCCATACCTGACAAGACTGCTGCACACTCCGCTTCCAGATCGTCAACGACGATGACGGGGCGCGATGGCGACAGAAGGCGATCTTGGCTGAATAACCAGGGCCATGTGCGCCCGGTACGACGATCAAGTAACGCGGTAGTCGGTAGCTTTTCCAGCTCATCAATATGCTTTGGTGTTCCTATGCGGGCAAGTAACGCAGGCGTCGCCGCCACATAAAAAGGTACTTTTTTTACGGCTTTAGCGATCCAGCGATTATCACGCAGCGGGCCCAGACGTATGCCGATGTCAATTTGTTGATTGACGGTATCAGCCCATTCCTCCGATAGGCGAAAATCAAGGAATAAACCTGGAAAGTCCGCTAATCGTTGGCTCAATGTGGACATCACAACGTCACGAATAAGAAAAGGGGGAGCCGTGATTTTTACTACACCGACATATTCAGATAACTGCCGACGATTAGGATGCTGAAATAGACCCTCTACGTTTGATATCGCCTGCTGAGCCGGGATAACGAATCTTTCGCCAAAGTTTGTTAATTGCACACCTCGGGTATTGCGGTGGAAGAGCACTTCTCCAAGCTCGTCTTCCAGACATTGAATACCCCGTGTAACCACTTGTGCAGAGACGCCGAGTTTTTTTGCCGCATCACGAAAATTATGGCTCGCGGCTGCGGCAGTAAAAATGCGCAGTACTTCCAGACGGTTCATATTTATGCCTCTTTCATCATCAACATTATTCCTTAATTTGGAATAATGAAATCCAAATATATCAATTTACGGAATACCTACAAGGACGCCACTATTTATTGCACGAAAAGGAAAACGATCTTTTTTACTCGACACACTTTACGAACAGGTAAACGCTGATGACCGATCTTTTCACGCCATTGCCCATGGGGGCCTTTACGGCAGATAACCGAATTTTTATGGCACCATTAACCCGTTGCCGTACTGAACCAGACCACGTACCTGGGGTATTGATGGCCCAGCATTATGCTCAACGAGCCAGTGCAGGCCTGCTGATCGCAGAGGCTACGATGATCAGTGCCGGGCATTCCGCGTTTTGGCACGAACCGGGCATCTATTCCGAAGCGCAAATCGCGGGCTGGCGTTCTGTCACGGACGCAGTGCATCAACATGGGGGGCGCATTTTTCTGCAAATTTGGCATGGGGGAAGAGCTACGCACCCTGCGCTAAATGAGGGTAACCCGCCCATCGGGCCGAGCGCGATTGCGATACAGGGAGAAGTGCATACGCCGGAAGGCAAGCTGCCTTATGTTGTTCCACGCGAATTGGCGGATAGTGAAATACCTGCGGTGGTTAGTGCATTTGTACAGGCGGCCCATCATGCAAAACAAGCCGGTTTTGATGGCGTCGAAATTCATGGTGCGAATGGTTTTCTACTTGACCAGTTTTTGCGTAGTGGCAGTAACCAACGCCAGGGGAATTACGGCGGTAACCGCGAAAAGCGTGCTCGCTTACTATTTGAAGTGATCGATGCGGTAAGCGCGGTTTTGGGGAGCCAACGTGTTGGGCTGCGATTGTCACTGCTAAACGGTGTCAATGATATGCGTGATGAAGACCCTGTCGGCCTCAGCCGTTGGTTGGGTAAGCAACTGAGCGCTTATAAACTGGGATACCTGCATATGATGCGTGGCGACTTTCGCGGTGAGCAAACCGGAGATGTCATGACCCCGATGAGAGAGGCCTATGACGGAGTTCTCGTGGCGAATATGGGGTACTCCGTTCAGGAGGCTGCCGATTCTGTCAGCAGTGGTTTGGTGGATGCCGTGGCGTTCGGTAAGGCTTTCTTAGCGAATCCTGATTTGCCTGCCCGTATCAAGCAAGGTGCTGAACTCAATACTCCCGATGTCGCTACCTTTTATGGTGGTGATGCCCGAGGTTATAACGATTACCCATCAATCACAGGATAAATGAATGATAAAAATGGCGTTATTGACCGTGGCACTGGCGACGGGCCTGATGTCTGCGGGTGTACAAGCACAGACTCCACAGCATGTTGCCAGTAACTCGGAAAGGCTATTCACTAGCCCTGATCCTGTATTGAATGCGAATAAGCAAGTCGTTTATAGGATTCTTCGGGATTTGTTGGAGGCGGGGCATTGGGACAAGGCGGATGAGCTCCTCTCTGAGGCGTATTTGCAACACAACCCAAATGCGCAGAGTGGTCGTGCTGCTGTCGTTGATTATTTTACCAAAGTCCTCAAGGTCAAACCTCGCCCGCTCCCCGAGCGGCTTAATATGAAAGTCATTGCAGTACTTGCCGAAGGGGATTTAGTAACGGTGCTTTATCCTCGGACGGTTAGCGATCCTAACGCGCCGGGCGGTTCCTATAAGACCACTTGGTACGACACATGGCGGATCCGGGATGGCAAGGCGGTTGAGCACTGGGATCCTGCATTACTCAATGAGGCACCCGATTTACGTTAAGAAAGGCTAAATGATGGGAATATTTCGCGGCTAACACAACATGAGAGGTATCGGAGATGGAGCGCAGAGAGTTTCTGAGATTAGCGGCTGGTGGGGCTGCCCTTGTTGCCACGGGTTCAGTATTAGCACAATCGGGTCAAGCACTGGGTGACGTAGCGAGCTTTAAGCCTGAAACCATACAAGGAAGCGTACTCCCTACTCGGGGTAAAATCACCAAAACATCGTTACCCCTCAATGCTGCTGACCAAAGTGTTCGTTACCGAACGCCAGTTCGTTTCGGCATGGGGGGGACACAGATTGGTAATATTTTTGCGCCGATCAGCGATGCGCAAGCTCAGGCGACGTTGCAGGCTGCCTGGGATGGCGGGGTTCGTTACTACGATACGTCGCCTTTCTATGGGCATGGCCTTTCAGAACATAGACTCGGTGCATTTCTGCGCGATAAACCGCGCGATCAGTACCTTATCTCGACTAAAGTCGGGCGGGTATTCCATCCCAGTCGGGAAGCATTGCCAGCATCGTTGTGGGCGGACAAACTCAACTTTTCCTATGAGTATGATTACACCGCGGCAGGAACAAGACGCTCTATTGAAGATAGTCTCCAACGTTTGGGGCTCTCTAGTATTGATATCGTCTACATTCACGATCTCGGTCCAGAGAACACAGAACTCTCCCAGCCCTGGACAACCTCCTTCGACACCGCTCGCCTCGGTGCAATGGCCGAATTGGAGAAACTCCGTAAGGAAGGGGTGATAAAGGCCTGGGGTTTTGGCATTAATCGTCCCGATGCAGCTACGATGGCGGCGGCTTTAGAGGGGCCGACACCCGATATTGTACTGTTAGCCTGTCAGTACAGTATCATTGACCATGAAGATACACTGATGAAAACGTTCCCGATTTTGGCTAAAAAAGGGATTACCGTTACGGTTGGAACACCACTCAATGATGGATTCCTGGGCGGACGGAATCGTTATCATTTCAGTACACAATTGCCGCCAGGTGTCGTTGAGAAGCGCGCGCATTTGGCAAAAATTGCTGATCGGCATGGTGTGGATATCAGAACCGCTGCACTTCAGTTTGCCGCCGCGCCTTCTATTGTTTCTGCCATTATTCCTGGTGCCCGTGCTCCCGCACAGGTGAAAGCGAATATTCAATCAATGAAAGTGGGTATCCCGCAGGCATTCTGGGATGAGTTACGTGAGCAGAAGTTGATTTCTAGGGACGCCCCGATTCCCACATAAGGTATTCATTTTTAACCAGCTCGAAAGTCATTATCGTTGCCAATCCTTTTGAGCTGGTTTTTATCGATCGGATACAGGATGTTTTTATCGAACTGTATCAACACGATGTGCCGCACGGTTTGCGTAGCCAGAAGAAAGAACAGATCCTATTGTTAACGAAGTGATTTCATCAACGCGCTTTGTCTAATGGAGGATATTATGCCGCAAACCGATCGCATTAACCGCCGTGTGGTTTTGGCTCAACGCCCGCACGGCGCGCCGACACAAGAGAATTTTCGTCTGGAACAGCAGGCAGTCCCATCCGTAGATGCGGGGCAAGTGCTGTTGCGCTCCGTGTTTCTTTCCCTCGATCCTTATATGCGTGGCCGCATGAGCGACGCCCCTTCTTATGCTAAACCTGTCGAACTGAATGACGTGATGGTCGGTGGAACCATCAGCCGCGTGGTGGAGTCAAAACACCCCGATTATCAGGCAGGTGACTGGGTGTTGTCCTACAGCGGCTGGCAGGATTATGCGGTTTCTGACGGTAAAGGATTAACCAATCTGGGGCAGTCGCCGACCAATCCTTCCTACGCACTGGGCGTGCTGGGGATGCCGGGCTTCACCGCGTATATGGGGCTGACGGATATCGGCCAGCCGAAAGCGGGTGAAACCCTGGTGGTAGCCGCCGCGACTGGTCCGGTCGGCGCGACGGTTGGTCAGATCGGGAAATTGAAAGGCTGCCGCGTTGTTGGCGTAGCCGGCGGGGCGGAGAAATGTCGCTACGCGGTTGAGGTACTGGGGTTTGATGTTTGCCTTGACCACCGGGCGGATGATTTTGCCGAACAGTTGAAGCAGGCCTGCCCGCAGGGCATCGACATCTACTTTGAAAACGTCGGTGGGAAAGTCTTTGACGCCGTGCTGCCGTTGTTGAATACCTCAGCGCGTATTCCGGTGTGTGGATTAGTCTCTGGCTACAATGCCACTGGGCTGCCTGATGGCCCGGACCGCTTACCTCTGCTGGCGGGGACGATCCTGAAAAAGCGTATCCGCATGCAGGGATTCATCATTTTTGATGATTACGGGCATCGCTTCGAGGAGTTCTGGAAGGATGTGTCGCCGTGGGTGGCAGAAGGTAAGATCAAATATCGTGAAGAGATTGTCGACGGATTGGAAAACGCCCCCGACGCCTTCATTGGCCTGCTGCACGGTCGTAACTTTGGCAAATTAGTGGTCAGAATCGGGCCGGATGCGTAACGACAGACGCGCAATCGCGTTGGCGAAGAGCGAGTTGGCGTAAAAATTGCCTGATCCCCTGCGTCATCGTTGCGGGGGAGAAGGTCAATGCATCCTGATTCTGCGTCGTTTCGCGTACGGCCATTGCAGCCGTGGTTTGTCATCAACGCGGCGGAAGATTACCTGAAGAAAAGCGTCAGTCAGTCACCGATTGCCCATTTTTACAGTTTTACGGTCGATCGCGCCGAACCGATGACGCTTGCCGTGCCGGACGGCAGTGTCGATCTCTTGCTGCATTGCTGTCCTGAGGCACCCAGCGGGCGCGTTTGCGGCAGTACCGCATCGGCGCAGATTACCCGGCTGATGCCGGGAGAGCGCTATTTTGGCGTGCGCTTTATGCCGGGGATCATGCCGGCTTTTCTCGACCTGTCGCCGGGGGAATTGGCGGGGCAGGAGATCCCTTTTGATGAGGTCGCGCCCGATACGCCGCGTCTGCTGAGACGCTTGGTGAACACTCATGACTTTAACGAACAGGTCAGCCTGTTTCTGCACTATTTTTCCTACTGGACGACCCGCTCGGCACCGACGCTTTTACTGCAAATCATCGACCTGATTATGGCGCACGACGGTAAAATCAGGGTGGATGAGCTGGAGCGGAAGACGCTCTATTCCGCGCGTTATATTCATCGTCTATTTCATGATAATTGCGGAATGTCGCCCAAAACATTCTGCCGTACGATTCGTTTCCAGCGGGCGCTCGCGCTACTCAATCAGGGCAATATCGACAGTCTGACCATGCTGGCGCAGCACCTTGAATATGCCGATCAGTCACATTTTTTTCGTGAATTCAAAGCATTTTCCTCCTGCTCGCCGCAGCACTATCTGGCTCGACTACAGGCTGTGCGCTACCAATATCGTATTCGCCAATGCTGAACCCATCGCTGGTGAGATTCACACGGTGGCACAGTTCACCCCGTGCCGCTTTTTTTGGGGCAGACTGCACCAAAAAGACGCTATCGCTGCACTGTGGCGTGTGCCGATTTATTCTATTTTCCCCGCATTGCCCCTTGCTATAAACGCTTCACACCGTGCGTTATCGCACATTTATCTAGTGAAGATTGTGAGGTTTTTTATGGCACAGGCAAAAGACATCGTACCGGGTTTTTACACCATTGATGACGCGATCGCACTGGATGGCGAAACGACTCGCGCGCTGCAATTAACCCACCTGAACCGCATGCGCTCTTTGGATGGTCATGCCAAATATTTTGTTCGGGCGGAAGGCAGCACCTTCATCGATGACAAAGGTGAAAAGCATCTGGATATGATTGGCGCTGTCGGGGTGGTGACGGTCGGTAATAACAATGAGTTTGTGTGGTCCTGTTTGCAGAAATGTTTCGATAACCGCCTCTTCATGATGGGCGCGATTTCCTATCACAACGTGGCGGCGGCGCTGGCGCACAACATGGCGCTGCTCTCGCCACAGGGAAAATTGACCAAGATGGGGACGGCGACCGGAGGCGCGGAGGCGATCGAAGGGATGATCAAACTGGTCAAGCTTGGTACCCGACATAAAACACATAAGACCCACCTGCTGGCGACGCTTGGTGCCTTTCACGGTAAGACGTCTGGCGCGGTGTCGCTTGGCGGCAAGGATAAGTGGCGGGCGGGGCAGCAGCCGACATTAGGCAATATCGATCATGTTGCCTACGGCTCGGTCACGGAGCTGGAAAATGCGCTGGCGACAGGAAAATACAAGGCGTTCGTGGTGGAACCGATTCAGGGGGAAGGCGGCATTATCGTGCCTCCGGCGGGTTACCTGAAAACGGCTCGCGAGCTGTGCGATCGTTATGACACGCTGCTGGTGCTGGACGAGATTCAGTGTGGCGCGGCGCGTACCGGTAAGTTCTGGTGTTGTGAACATGATGACGTAGTGCCGGATTGCATTGTATTCGCCAAAGGTTTATCCGGCGGGCTGGTGCCGTTTGGCGGTTATCTGTGTACGGAAAGCTTGTATGAAGCGGCATATGGCACCATCGAAACCTGCTATCACCACACGGCCACCTATCAGGAAAATACCCTGAGTGCAGCAGCGGCGCTGGGTTCCTTGCAGTTCATCATCGAACACGATCTGTGTGGCATGGCGGAACGTAAAGGCGCGTTAATGATGCAGCGACTCTATGACATTCAGGCTCGTCATCCACAGGTGATCAAAGAAGTGCGCGGCAAAGGGCTGATGATTGGCATTGAGTTTGGTCGTTTGCCGGAGACGCTGCATGCCAGCATGGGGGAATACTATTCGGCGGCGATCGCCGGTCTGCTGGTAGAGAAATGGCGTATTCAGGTGAATTTCACCATCAATAATCTGGCGGTATTCCGCTTCCTGCCTCCGCTGACGATTAGCGAAGAAGAGCTCGATTATGCACTGAACGCGTTTGAATCTGCCCTGAACAGCGTGGTTGAACAGGTTGAGCAGGCCAATACGTCAGTCATGACGGCGTGAGGAGGCAGCGATGACATTTATCTATTCGCAGCCGGTAAAACTTTGTATCGGCAGAGGGGAAGTTGCCCGAGTGGGCGAAGAAGTGGCGATGTTGGGGAGCCGCGTGCTGCTGGTGACGGGAAAAACCAGCTGTCGCCAAACTGGGTTACTGACGCGTCTGACTGACCTGCTGACGCAGAGAGGCGTGCGCTGGGTGTTATTCGACAGTATTGAAGCAAACCCCCTTACCACGACGGTGGATGACGGTGCGGCCCTGGCGCGCGAGCAGCAGTGTGATGTGGTGCTTGGCGTGGGGGGCGGCAGCGTAATGGACGCCGCCAAAGGCATCGCCTTTATGGCATGCCATTCGGGGAAACTGCTGGACTGCCTGTCGCAACCTCCGGCACCTGCTGCGACGTTGCCGCTGGTGTTGGTGACGACGACGGCGGGGACGGGGAGTGAAGGCAACTGTGTCGCCGTCTTCACCAATCCTGAAACCCATGACAAACCCGCCTTTTTCTCACCGGCGCTGTACGCCCGAACAGCGATTGTCGATCCGACGCTGATGGTCACGCAATCATCCCGTATGGTGGCGGCGACGGGTTTCGACGCGCTCAGCCATAACATCGAAGCGCGGGTTGGCAAGTTCTGTAATCCGATGACGGAAATCATGGCTGAACGCGCGATTCGACTGTTGACCACGTATCTACCGCGAGTTTGTCGGGATGTGACCGATCTGGACGCCTGGGATCAGGTGTGTTGGGCGAATACGCTTGGCGGAATGGCGATTGGGATGTCGGCCTGTGGCTTGCCGCATGCGATGGAACATCCGTTGAGTGGGTTATACAACATCACACACGGTGAGGGGCTGGCGGCGCTGTATCCCACCTTGATGCGTTTTTCCTGTGTGGAAAATATCGCCGGCTTTGCTGCGGTGACGTGCGCAATGAGCGATAGCGTGACGCATCTTGATGAATCTGAACGCGCTAGCCACAGCGTCTATCTGGTACAGCGTTTTCTGGAAAACATCGGATTGACGTTTACGCTGCGCGATCTGGGTGTGCGTGAGCAGGACATTCCCTGGCTGGCGGACAACTGCGTGCAGACGATGGGGGTGAGCCTGGAACAGAATCCGCGCTGGGCATCACGGCAGGACATCGAAGCGCTGTATCGCACCTGCCTGTAAGGTGCTGTGGCAGCAAGGGATTTACCATCGACCCGATTGCGCGACATCACGCTATCTGGTTCGTTTTGTGTATCCGGGGGCAAGATGAATACTCATCAATTGAAAAAGAACAGCCTGGGGCTGTGGTCGTTGGTCTTCTTTGTTGTGGCTGCTGCCTCGCCGTTGACCGGTGTGGTAGGCGGTCTGCCCGTTGCGATCTCCGCTGGCAACGGGGCGGGAATCCCAGCGGTGTACCTGATGGCTGGCGGTATACTGCTGATTTTCTCTTTTGGCTATATCGCCATGAGCCGCTATGTGACTAACGCCGGCGCATTTTATAGCTACATCACGCTGGGATTGGGGCGCCGCGCGGGCTTTAGCGCCTTATCCGTCGCGCTGCTGGCCTATTTTGCCATTCAGATCGCGGTGGTTGCGATGTTTGGCTTCTTCAGCAGCATGTATTTACAAGAACATCTTGGTATTGAACTGCCGTGGTGGGGCTACAGCGTAGCGATGCTGTTGCTGATGTGTCTGTTGGGCATTGAGAGTGTGGAGGTCGGCGGACGCGTACTCGGCGTACTGATGCTGATGGAAGTGGGCATCATGCTGGTGGTCGATATTGCGGTACTGCTGTCGCATGATACGCCACCGCTCACGCTAGAGGCGTTTTCGCCCAGTGTGATTAATCAAGGTAGCATTGGCATTGCGCTGATTTTCAGTATCGCTGCGTTTATCGGATTTGAATCCACGGCGATCTACGGTGAAGAGTGCCGCAATCCTGAGAAAACGATTCCTCGTGCGACGCTGGCCGCAGTTATCTTGATTATGCTGTTCTTTGCCTTCACCAGTTGGATGATGGTGCAAGCCTATGGGGTGGGTCAGGTACAGCAGCAGGCGATCAACGATCCCGGACGCTTTATCTTAAACGTATCGACCGCACTGGTTGGGAAATGGTCTGAACAGATGATATCGCTGCTGTTGATCACGAGTCTGTTTGCTGCGGCTCAGGCGTTTCACAATAACATCTCTCGCTATCTGTTTAGCATCGGGCGTGACGGCGTGTTGTCGACCAAACTGGCGCAGGTGAGTGAAAATAAAGGGACGCCTTACGTGGCGAGTATCGTTCAAACGATCGTTGTGTTGGTCGTGCTGTGCGCGATGGTGGTAGCGGATCTCGATCCGATGATGCAGATCTTCGCGTTGGGATCGGCGATCGCGACGATGGCGATTCTGCTGCTTCAGGTCGGTGTATCGCTGGCGGTTATTCGTTTCTTCCAGCGTGAAACCCAGCATCCAGTTTCAGCATGGAGCCGTCTGTGGGCACCGATTATCTCGACGGTAGCGATGCTCTCGGCATTAATTATGGTCGTTAGAAACGTAGATGTTCTGAGCGGCTCATCATCCCAGATCGTTTCGCTGTTGCCCTGGGGCGTGTTTGGCATCGCCATCATGGGCTACCTGTCCGCCAGCCGCGTACGCATCCCGTCGCCGCAGGAAAATATGCCGTAAGTTAACGATGACCAACCGGGCTTATGAGGGGATATGAGTCCGGTTTGTTAGTGAGTGCTTTTTAAATTATTGGCAGAAGTTAAAGCGGATGTAAAAACTCCATAGATAATAAAATAACATGATGATGTAAGTGATTATCCTATCCATGCTTTTTTTTACAAAAAAGAAAGGGATAGATAACGGGATAATAATAAACGCAAAGAATCCATCGGAATCACCTTCAGGTATCTCACAGAGGTTTCTTATTTCTACCCCATCAACCATCCCTTCATAATCTCTGATTGATGTGATCAGAATGATCAGTGCGCAGAGAATTGAATAAATATAAAAACAGAGGCTAAAGAGTAATGTATTTACGTTTCTCATCGTGTTTTATCTGTGCGGGCAGAGGCTAACTCGCGTATAGAAACGGTATGAATGATATATAAGGATAGCAAGATAGGTGACAATTCTGGGAGGCGTCCGTTTCACCAGAAGAAAAGGGATAGATAAAGGAACAATGATAAAAATGAGAAAACCATCGGCATCTGCTCTTGGCACTTCACAGAAGCTGTCAAGCGAACCGTCATCCAGCATCCATTCATATTCGATGGTAGAGAAAGCGTTGATTAAAAAAAGGCATAAGGCAGAATAAGCATAAAAATAGACGTTATAGATATAGTTTTTTTGAAACATGCTTTAAAATTCCTTTTTTAATCTTGATAGCAAATAAATAAAACTCACTGTTTAGTAAATGAGAAATAAATTGTTTTCTTTACATAATCGGGCACATGCTGATCCTCGTATAAAAGCTGTCTGAATGATATATGAGAATGATGAGATAGGTAATCATCTTGGGGATGCTTCGTTTAACCAAAAGGAAAGGAATGGATAAGGGAACGATAATAAAAATAAGGAAACCATCAGCTTCGCCTCTCGGTGTTTCGCAGAACCGTGCAATTGAGCCATCATATCCGATTGTGGAAAATGTATTGATCAAAAAAAAGCATAAAGCGGAATAAGCATAAAAATAAACATGATAGATGGATTCTTTTGCTCGTGACATTGATATTGCTCCTAGCTTCATGTTTATCCTACGGTCTTTGGATAACAGTCGTACTGTTATAGAGTAGTTTTGTGACTTTTTCACGATGATTTAGCATCGATCTACCGTACGATGTCCAGTCCCGTTATCTTCATAAAAATAGAATTAGCCATTCGTATAACTCCCTGTTAAAAACTCCTTGTTGAGAGCGTTATAGCGTAAATCTTTATTGAATAAAAGAAGAAATAGAATGTTCAATAAGAAACATGACCCCTGGCAGAAAGTAATTTTTGTAATATTTATTATAATTATTTGTTTTATATGGAAAATGCTAAATTCATTGTATTTAATTATTATGATAATTATATTATTGGAATGAAATGATTAACCTGGAAATATGGGTTAAATAAAACTGCGCGGTTAAATAAGTTACGCGTTTAATTAAAGAAAAGGTGTTATTGATAACTCGCCGCTTACGCGGCGAGAGATATCATCCATTTCAGTTTTCTTATTGCTCCTGGCTAAGCCAGTCTGGCAGATCGTGTAATCCCATGGCCTGACGGACCAGCGTCGGTTTGATGCCGGGGAGTTTATCCGCCAGTACCAGACCGACATCACGCAGCAGTTTTTTCGCCGGATTGTCGCCGTCAAACAGTTCACGGAATCCCTGCATGCTGGCGAGCATTACGGCGGCACTGTGTTTGCGGCGGCGCTCATAGCGTCGTAGGTAAAGGTGTTGGCCGATATCTTTGCCCTGCGTCTGTAAGCGCTTCAGTTCCGCAATCAGTTCAGCGACATCCATGAAGCCCAGGTTGACGCCTTGTCCTGCCAGCGGATGAATAGTGTGCGCCGCGTCGCCGACCAGCACCAGCCGGTGTGCTGCGAAACTGCGAGCGTAGCGTCCGGTTAGCGGGAAAGTCTGACGCTCGCTTTCCAGCTCACACAGCCCCAGACGCATATCAAACGCCATGGCGACCTGACGATTGAATTCCTCTACAGGCAGCTTCTGCATTGCCTGAGCCTGCTCCGGTGAAAGCGACCAGACGATCGAACAGAGGTGTGGATCGTCCAGCGGCAGGAACGCCAGAATACCGTCGCCGTGAAATGCCTGACGCGCGACGGATTGGTGAGGTTGTTCGGTACGAATGTTGGCGACCAGCGCGTGATGGCCGTAGTCCCAAAAGGTCAGTGGAATATCCGCATGCTGACGCAGCCATGAATGTGCGCCGTCCGCACCAACCACCAGCCGGGCGGTCAGCATGCTGTCATCCTGTAACGTAATAAAGGCTTCGTTCTCGCCCCAGGCGACCTGTTTTAACGACGTGGGAGAGAGCAGGGTGATGTCGCTTAACTGAGAGGCGCGTTGCCACAGTACCTGCTGAATCACCGGGTTTTCAATGATGTGCCCAAGATGGGAAAAGCCGAATTCTTCGCCGCTAAAGCTGATTTTACCGAAGCTGTCTTTATCCCAGACCTGCATATCGTTGTAAGGGCTGACGCGCTGTGCCACGAGATTTTCCCAGACGCCGATGTGGCGCAGGAGACATTCACTGGCGGCGTTGATGGCGGAGACGCGCAGGGCATGGTTTTTCCCGAGCGGCTGAGGTTCGGCCGCCTGTTTCTCCAGCACGGCGATACGCAGGCCGCTACCCTGTAAGCCGCAGGCCAGCGTCAGACCGACCATACCGCCACCGGCAATAACCACGTCGAATGATTGCATTTCCGTATTTTCCTGTTGGCGAGCTTAATTAACGTTCTACCCAGCCCAGCGTGCGACGAGCAAAGGCGTCGCGCATCAGCGGCAGGTTATTCATGGCGATGAGGCCCAGATTGCGGCTGACGGCCAGCGCGGCATAGCGGTTAGCGAACAGCCTGACCAGCCCGTCGGTGATCGCAACTGTGGTGTGTTGATCGGGTTCGCGGCGTTGTTGATAGCGGCTGAGCACACGGTACTGGCCGATATCCTGCTGGTTTTTTGCTGCCTCGACGAGGGTTTCCGCCAGCGACATCACATCGCGAATCCCCAGATTAAAGCCTTGTCCGGCAATCGGGTGCAGTGTTTGTGCCGCGTTACCCACCAGCGCGAGTCGGTGGCTGATATGCTGGCTGGCAGTGAGCAAGCGCAGCGGGTAGCTGTGGCGTTCGCCGATGTGAGTGAAGCGCCCCAGACGCCAGCCAAAAGCTTGCTGTAGCTGACGGCAAAACTCGGCCTCGCTCCATCCATCGACCTCATGTTGACGGTGTTTATCATGGCACCAGACGAGTGAGCAGCGGCCATTACTCATCGGCAGAAGCGCCAGCGGGCCGTGCGGGGTAAACCGTTCAAACGCGCGGCCACGATGGGGTTCAGCCGTTGTCACATTGGCGATCACTGCGACCTGATCATAATCATGCTGTTGCCATTGAATCCCACAGGATTGCGACAGCACGGAGCGAGAGCCGTCGGCGGCGACCAGCAATTGACCGGTTAGCGCTGTACCGTCATCCAACGTGAGCGTCGCATTATCCTGCGTCCGCGTAACGGAAACGACTTTAGCTGGGCAGTGCAGGCGTACGCCCGGCGCTTGTTGCAGCAGAGAGAACAGACGCTGTCCGACATCGTGCAATTCAACCACATGGCCTAATGCCTTAACGTGATAGTCCGAGGCTTTCAGGTTCACCACGCTGGCGTGCCCGCGTTCGCTGACGTGAATGTCGGTTATCGCCGTGGCATTGCCCGATAGCGCTTGCCAGATCCCCAGCGCCGCGAGCTGCTGGCGTGTACCGTCAGACAGTGCGAGGGCGCGTGCGTCAAAACCCGGATGTTCCTTGTCGAGCGGCGAATGCGCCTCGATAAGGTCAACCGGAATTGTGCCCTGTGAAAGCCGCGAGATCGCCAGCGCCAGCGTCGCGCCCGCCATCCCGCCACCAACAATCATGACCGCCATGTTGTTGTCCTTTGCAATAATGTCGTTGCCCTTTGAAAATGCGGCTTAGTGTTGCTTGTCATGCCATTGCGCCATCAGCGCTTCAATGTCATCGGCATCTTTGACTACACCAGCCGTCAGGTTTTCGTTGCCGTTTTCGGTGATCACGATGTTATCTTCGATACGTACGCCAATTCCCCGGTACTGCTGCGGCACTTTGGCATCAGGCGCAATGTAGAGACCGGGCTCAATGGTCAGTACCATACCCGGCTCAAGCGGGCGACCCCGATCGGTTGTGCCGTAATCCCCCACGTCATGCACGTCCAGACCCAGCCAGTGGCTGAGGCCATGCATGAAGAACTGGCGATGTGCCTGTTCGGCAATCAGCTCTTCCACTTCGCCTTTCATCACGCCGAGTTTGATGAGGCCGCTGACCATCATGCGCACCACTTCTTCGTTCACTTCGCGGATGCTGCGACCTGGGCCAAACAGCTCCAGTGCGCGCAGCTGCGAACGCAGCACGATGTCGTAAATGGCACGCTGCGGTGCGGTAAATTTGCCGTTGACGGGGAAGGTACGGGTGATATCGCCAGCATAACTTTTGTATTCACAGCCCGCATCAATCAGCACCAAATCGCCGTCACGCATTTGCGTCTCGTTTTCGGTGTAATGCAGGATGCAGGCGTTCTCGCCGCTGCCGACGATCGTGTTGTAAGAAGGATAGCGGGCACCGTGGCGGGTAAATTCGTGGTGAATTTCGCCTTCAAGCTGATATTCATACATGCCGGGACGGCATTTTTGCATGGCGCGTGTGTGGGCCAGTGCCGTAATTTCACAGGCGCGGCGCATTACGCTGATTTCTTCAGGCGATTTAAACAGGCGCATTTCATGTACCCACGGACGCCAGTCGGTCAGCGTGGCGGGGGCGGCAAACCCCTGACGGGTACCATTGCGCAAGGTATCCAGCGCGGCAAAGACCAGCTTGTCGGCATAATCGTATTGCCCCTGCGCGTGATACACCACGTCCAGACCGTTCAATAATAGATGCAACTGCGTGCTGATTTCGTCAAACGGCAGGGCGCGATCAACGCCGAGTTTGGCTGGCGCCGCTTCCTGACCGAGACGGCGACCAAACCAGATTTCGGCCGTCAGATCGCGTACGCGGTTGAAGATTACGCTGTGATGATGTTTGGCATCGCTTTTTACCAGCAGCAGAACAGCTTCTGGTTCATTGAAACCGGTGAAATACCAAAAATCGCTATTTTGACGATAAGGATAGTCGCTGTCGGCATTGCGCTGCGCTTCCGGCGCAGCAAAAATAATCGCCGCGCTGCCCGGTGCCATTTTTTCCAACAGACCCTGACGACGACGAAGAAATTCTTGTGGATTCATCACCTGCTCCTGAAAGTAGTCCGTGCGGTTACCTTTCCCTTCCGCTCTTAATAAGGCATGTTCTGCATTAAGGTTGCCTGGCATAAGCCATCAATGCAGCGTCGGTTTTTGTTGTTCGGGTGCAGTCGCGACGCGTTGGCTGGTAAATTCGTTATGGCACAAAATGGCAGAAACACGAACATACTCAATCACTTCTTCCAGCGATTGCTCCAGCTCTTCCTGATCTTCATCTTCGTCGTAGCCAAGCTGGGCGATGTTGCGTAAATCTTCGATGGCTTCTTTCAGTTCGCCTTTGGCTTTGTTCAACTGTGGCTGAACCACGCCCAGCCCAAGCAGGAAGTGGTTGACCCAGCCTGCCAGCGCGTCGGCGCGATCGAAGACGCTCACTTCATCTTGTGAGTCGTCAGGCAGGAAAAGCTGGAACAGAAAGCCATCATTTTCCAGCGCTTCACGTGTGGCCTGATACAGGTCCAGAAGCGGTTGCGACAGCGTTTGGGTAAACGCCATGCCTTCATTTGTCAGTTCAAAAACCAGCGTTCTCCAACTGTCGTCATGGTTTCCACCACACAGCATCCCACTGATCAAACCGTGCATTTCTGCCGCGGTCAGCGCGACTTGCTGTTGGTGAAGCAGTTGGTCAAGGCCTTCATAGGCGGGAAACGTATTCTCTATAGACATGCGGATTCGTCATCGTTGGCTGGATTGGTTCGTGCTATGCTACCACCAAGCTCCCTTTCGATACCAGAAAGGGCTTGTATCTTAGATCTCGGCTATGTATAGTGGCGCCCGCTTTAACGAACCCGGTATAACGGGTAATGCTCGTGCTATGCGGCACGCGGGCGCAAGAACGACAAAAGGCAGGAAGGTGGTATGTCTGCACAACCAGTAGATATTCAAATTTTTGGCCGTTCGTTAAGAGTGAATTGTCCGCCAGAACAACAGGATGCGTTGAATCAGGCTGCAGAGGATCTTAACCAGCGGTTGCAAGATCTTAAGGTTCGCACTAGAGTCACGAACACTGAGCAACTGGTGTTTATTGCCGCGCTGAATGTGTGCCATGAACTGGCGCAGGAGCGGGGTAAAACTCGTGATTATGCGTCAAATATGGAACAGCGCATTCGTATGTTACAGCAGACCATCGAACAGGCCTTGCTGGAACAAGGGCGAATCACAGAACGCCAGGGTGCGCAATTTGAATAACGTCGTATTTTGACAAAAGTACGGTGTTTTTACGCGATAAGACGTGCTAAGGTTTATCGCGAGTAACGAATAAAATTTCTCTGAGATGTTTGTCAGCGGGCCAGTCCCCTGAGCCGATATTTCATACCAACAGAATGTAATGCTCTGCGGTTGGTGAGCACGCTCGGTTCGTCCGAGAAGCCTTAAGACTGCGACGTTATGTTCACCTTGAACCAAGGGTTCAAGGGTTACAGCCTGCGGCGGCATCTCGGAGATTCCCTTTCTTTATTATTCTTGACCCGTGGCGAATGCAGCCCATGTCATCTTCTGATTCATCAACATCTCCCGATACATCACTCTCTTCTACGACAGCGTCACGTCAGCAGATTCGTCAGGCTGTGCGGCAACATCGGCGTTTACTAACGCCAGAGCAGCAGGCGTTATTTGCACAACAGGCGTGTGAGCGCGTCATGGCACACCCGAAAATCATACGGGCAGAGAGCGTCGCGGTATTCCTGTCCTTTGATGGCGAGCTGGATACCTCCCCGCTGATTCAACAGCTGTGGCAACAGGGAAAGCGTGTTTATTTGCCGGTTCTGCATCCGTTTCGTGCCGGGCATCTACTGTTCCTGCGCTATGCGCCGGACACCGAGTTGGTACGCAATCGTCTGAAAATTATGGAACCGCGTCTGGACGTGCGTCAGGTGCTGCCGTTACCGCAACTGGATATCCTGCTGACGCCGCTGGTGGCGTTTGATCATCAAGGACAGCGGCTTGGAATGGGCGGTGGTTTTTACGATCGTACGTTGCAGTACCGCAACCAGATGTCTCGCGGGCCTTACCCGATTGGCTTGGCCCACGATTGTCAGCAGGTTGGCGCGCTGCCAGTGGAAAGCTGGGATATTCCGCTGCCGGAAATTATTACCCCCTCTCGCCACTGGCAGTGGAGCACGCGCTAGCTTTTGCTCTGTTCGGGCGAGCGATCGTGGCCCAGCATCTGCTGTACCAGTTCTACACAGTGCAGGAAGCGCGAATCGTAGTCTGACTCTTTGATGTAAACGTACTGGATATTATTGTCAGCCAGCATCGTTTTCAGCAGGTTCTGGAACTCTGAACGGGCGGTAGTACTGCCTAAACTGCGTAGCCCGTCGGCCACCCACGGCGTGTTATTTTCCAGCAAAATCACCAGATCGAAACGGTATTCGTCGATCAGCGCCTGAACGAACGGGTGTTCACGACCTTCATATTTTTTGCAGAATGCCTGCGTGGTGACGAAATCGGTGTCGATAAAGGCCACTTTATTGGCGTATTTGACTGCAAAATCAATGTACTGTGCCTGACCCAGCGCGATCTTGTCGTAGTCGGAATATTGCAGCGCCATCTCGTCGCCGCCCAGATGAGAGAACACGTAATCGCGGCCATATTCCCAGGCACTGGTGGTATTGAAGATATTGGCCAATTTATTCACCAGCGTGGATTTACCGCTGGATTCGCCGCCAAGAATAGCCACGGTACGCACAAAGAACGGCTTCACCTCGGTCGGGATATAGTCCCAGTAACGGAAAGGATCGTGACGAATCTGTGAACCGCTGATGTTCATGAATGAGCGCTGCGGGTCGATCAGAACCGCCTCAATACCCAAATGCTCACGGTATTGAGGGGCATCCTGTTCTTCGCTGGTGTAGACGAAATTGGGCGTGATGCTTTTTTCCTGCATGAACGCCTGAATCCCTTTACTCCACACATCCCAGCCGTGCGGGTAAGGCTCCATCCCTTGCTCATTAAAAGCATGAATATGAATATTTTTCTGATACTTAAAGGTCTGCAATAGCCAGCGCAGGCGGTCGCTGACGGTGGGCTGCTGCGACATCGAGCTGTTTTCAAACAGCAGTCGGTCACGCGGTTCGTCGTAACCTAAAATCACATGCAGTTCATCGACCTGGCTGCAGGCGCGCTGAATCAGATAAATGTGGCCGGTGTGTAGCGGATAGAACTTGCCGAAGACGACGCCAATACTCTTTTCGTAGCGTGGGAATTCCAGTTCAAGAAAGCGATGTAGCGCTTCCAGCTTCTGCGCGCTAGGGCTTTTGATTTTGGCATTAAGTAATTGACTGAGATAGCCTTTGGTCATATCGGTCGCGTCGGCAACCTGCTGTAGGGTGCAACCCTTCTGCCGAATGGCGGATTTCAGGTAATCAAATGATGACATGATGCAGCACTCTTGTTTAGCTTACTAAACAAAATACCACAGAATACGGCAACATCCGCTACTCTTTCACACCGCTGTTTAGCTCAGGGTGAACAGGGGGGAAGAGCGGCAGATGGCTTTCTGTGGTTCGTTTAGAGATCGTCTAAGATCGCCAGCGCGTCGGCCAGCTTTTTCACGCCGAATACCTGCATACTGGCAGGCGTTTTCTTCGGCATATTGGCATGAGGAACGATGGCGCGTTTGAAGCCGTGCTTGGCGGCTTCGGTAATCCGCTCTTGTCCGCTGGGAACCGGGCGGATTTCGCCTGCCAGACCGACCTCACCGAAGATGACGAGATCCTGTGGTAGCGGGCGGTCGCGGAAGCTGGAAACCAGTGATAATAGCAACGCGAGGTCGGCGCTGGTTTCGGTGACTTTGACACCGCCGACGACATTCACGAACACATCCTGATCTGACATCTGCAAGCCGCCGTGGCGATGCAGCACCGCTAGCAGTATGGCTAACCGATTTTGCTCCAGCCCGACCGCCACGCGGCGCGGGTTCGACATCATCGATTGATCCACCAGCGCCTGAATCTCGACCAGCAGCGGGCGCGTGCCTTCCCACACCACCATAACGGAACTGCCGGACGTCACTTCGTCCCCGCGGCTAAGGAAAATCGCCGATGGATTGCTGACTTCGCGTAGTCCTTGCTCCGTCATCGCGAATACACCCAGCTCGTTAACGGCACCAAAACGGTTTTTATGGCTGCGCAGGGTGCGGAAGCGCGAATCGGCATCGCCATCCAGCAACACGGAGCAGTCGATGCAGTGTTCTAATACTTTCGGTCCGGCGAGCGAGCCATCTTTGGTGACGTGGCCGACCATGACGATGGCGACGCCGCGCGTTTTGGCGAAGCGCGTCAGGTAGGCTGCGGTTTCGCGCACCTGCGCTACGCTGCCGGGGGACGATTGAATATCGGCGAGATGCATGACCTGAATGGAGTCGATCACCATCAACTTCGGCTGTTCCTGCTCGGCAATCAGGCAAATCTGTTCGATGCTGGTTTCCGACAGCATATTGAGATTCTGTGTCGGTAAATTGAGGCGGTGTGCCCGCATCGCCACCTGCTGCAAGGATTCTTCCCCGGTGACGTACAGGGTTTTCATATTCTCTGACAGCTTGCAGAGCGTTTGCAGCAGCAGGGTACTTTTACCCGCACCGGGGTTACCGCCGATCAGAATCGCGCTGCCGGGAACGACGCCGCCGCCCAAAACGCGGTCAAACTCCTGAAAACCGGTAGAAAAACGGGGCAGGGCTTCAAGGCTGATTTCTGAAAGCTTTTGTACCCGGCTGACGCCAGCACTCTCACCCGCATAGCCGGTGAGGCGGTCGAAACGTGATACTGACGCCGATGCCAGACGCACTTCGGTAATGGTGTTCCAGGCATGGCAGGCGCTGCACTGCCCTTGCCAGCGCGGGTAATCAGCCCCGCATTCATTACATACAAACGCCCGTTTGACGGCTTTTGCCACGTATCACCTCCAACTGATTAACGCTTTTCGTGTCTCATACTACCACTGAGAATGCACAGCACGCCTGTCAGGTCGGCATGGCGAATGGTCACCGCAGATTGTTCATTGACCTTCGGTTTGGCGTGATAGGCAATGCCTAAGCTGGCAGCCTTGATCATCGGCAGATCGTTCGCGCCGTCGCCGATGGCAACGGTCTGATGCATCGGAATTTCCAGTTTTTCCGCCAGCTGTTGCAGCGTGGTCGCTTTATATTTCGCATCGACAATCTGACCTATAACTTCGCCGGTCAGTTTGCCGTCTTGCATGCCTAATTCGTTGGCAACGGCGGCGACCAGACCTAGCTCATCACGCAAATAATCGGCGAAGTAGGTAAACCCGCCTGATGCAATGGCTACGTGCCAGCCTGCTTCCTGAAGCTGGCTAACCATATTACGCAGGCCCGGCATCAGCGGCAGCGTTTTACGTACCGTTTTTAAAATAGTAGCGTCGGCACCTTTTAATGTTCCCACGCGCTGACGCAGGCTAGCGGCAAAATCCAACTCACCGCGCATCGCACGTTCAGTGACTTCTGCAACCAGCTCGCCGGTGCCCGCCAGCTTGGCGATCTCATCAATGCATTCGATCTGAATCGCGGTGGAATCCATGTCCATTACCAGTAATCCCGGTGAACGCAGCGTTGGCGCGTTACGCATGGGCGCGACATCAATGCCCAGTTCATGAGCCAGCTTGGTGGCGCGTGGCGTCAGCGTGCCTGCTAAACGCACGACCTGATAATCGCCCACGTTCCAGGCGCTCACGATAACCATCGCGCTGCCCAGTTTACGCTGGTAGCGAGAAATCAGGTTCTTATCGAGGACGTCGCTATAAATAAGCCAGCCGGTATCGCCAGCGCGGTAGTCAAGCGGCATCACTTCGTCACCGCTCAGTGATAATGGCAGTCCCGGCCAACAGTTGATCTCATCAGGGAGATCACGATAGGTCAGACTATTCGACATGGAGAACATCCTCTGCTGGCAGTAGTGCGATAAAGTCGTGCGATAAAGAGGGATGTGGCGTCGACCAAACATATCCCTCCAAAAACTGGGCAACAAGCTATCCTATCGTCGGCGCTTCTGGCAACATGAAAGTATCCAAATCGTGTAAGGATTATCATGGTTCGCGCCCGGGTGAAATTTCGTCTACACCGCACGGCAATTGTGCTGATTTGCCTCGCTCTGTTAGTGGTATTAATGCAAGGGGCGTCCTATTTCAGTTTGAGTCACCAGATGGCACGATCTGAACAGGTTGAAGATCTGGCGCGCACGCTGTCCAGACAGGTGGCTTACAGCCTTTCTCCGCTGATGGGCAGCGTGGATGATAATAGTCAAAAGATTAATACCATCCTCAAACAGCTTACCGATCACAGCCGTATTCTGGATGCTGGCGTGTACCAGCAGGACGGTTCGCTGGTGGCGCATGTCGGTGAGCAGGTGCCACTGCGAGACCGGCTGGCGCTGGACGGCAATCGGGTCGGTAGCTACTTTAACCATCAACTGGTGCAGCCGATTGAAGGGAAAGAAGGTCCTATCGGCTTCCTGCGTATCACCTTAGACACCCATGTGCTGGCGACCGAAGCCAGACAGGTAGACAACACCACCAATATTCTGCGCCTGATGATTTTGCTGTCGTTGGCTATCGGCATCATTCTGACCCGAACGCTGTTGCAGAATCGTCGCACCCGTTGGCAACAATCGCCTTATCTCCTCACTGCGAGTACACCCGTGAAAGAAGAAAATGAGGCAGGGAGCGACACGCGGACGAGCGATAGCGCGACAGTGAAAAAGGACGAAGAAGAAAAAAACCTCTGATGTGCCTGACGGCCACCCCGTACAAACGCCGTGTTTGTACGGAGGGCGGCGTGGCTATTTCAACGCGAGTTGAAAGCCTAACCAGTGATTATAGAATTCACTGACGATAGAATTGTATTCGCTCTTGGTATAGCGATCGAAGTCAGAGGCAGCAATATAGTCGCGAAAGCTACCGAACCAGGCAGAAACATCGGTTGAGGCTGCACGCGAGAAGATTTGCTGGCGCTGAAGTTGGGTTGTTGACGTGCCTTCCGCGTTTTTTTGTAGTTCCAGAAACGTAGCATTCGCCTTATCGGTATCTCCCGCGTCGACGCTGCGCTGATATTCATCTTGCAGAATATTTTTTTCCAGATTACTCAGGGCATTAGATTTATATTCTATAAAGTCCTGAATATCCAGATCTGCTCTCTTCTGGTAATCGCTGTCAACGTAGCGATTTTTCAATGTTTCTAACTTATTGGCGGTTATCGCGATTTCCATACTATCGGTGGTGTAGCTCCACAGACTGACTTCGGGTGGCGAAGATAACGCCTTTTTAACGAGCCCGAGAAACGCTTCTTTACTGATGCCACTGTCGGCTTTGAGATGACCAGACCAATTTTCTATAGCCATTTCGTTCGTGCCAATTTCATCAATATAGACCGTCATAAACTCATTGCTGACATACGGCTTACTGGTATCTGTCTGCCTTAGTAAGTCACGGTCTGCATAGATGTCTCTCGGTATTTTCGATGGTTCGTCTTTTTTGGGGTCTGATGGTGGAGCCTTGGCTGCTGTCTCTTTCAAACGCGCCAGCGCTTCCGCAGAAATTTTTATATTGTTGGGGAAGGTGACCGTCTTTCCGGTAATCGGATCGGTGATTTGTATGCTATCACTGCTTGTTGTTGTCGTTGACTGTGCTGTAGTCGAAGATGTCGCGGTGCTTTGGGCCTGAGAATTGCTATAACCCGTATTATTTACAGACAAGCTCATACTCTCTCCTTAAGTGCGATCAAGTGGTTAAATATTGACCCGAATATTATCGGCAGCGGTAACCCGATTCTTTACAAATGTTTCAATATGTTATTGTTACTATTCGGAACTGGATAAATGGAAGGGAGTCCAGGCCATCGTGCTGCACCTGCTGTTTATGTCATCACCGATTGTGTCTGCACGTTAAATCAGGGAAAATGCCCGGCTATAGTTTATTTCCGCTTTGCCTGACGATCTGACATCGGAGTGTTGTTGACTTGATGCTGACGCCGGGTGGCTAACAAAAGAAACCTGAAAATCATGTCTCCAAGTGAATACGCCCGCGAAGTCTCTAAAAGAAGAACGTTCGCTATCATTTCTCACCCCGATGCCGGTAAAACCACGATTACCGAAAAGGTCCTGCTGTTCGGACAGGCGATTCAGACTGCCGGTACGGTAAAAGGGCGTGGTTCAAACCAGCATGCAAAATCCGACTGGATGGAGATGGAAAAGCAGCGTGGTATCTCCATCACCACGTCCGTGATGCAGTTTCCCTATCGTGAATGTCTGGTTAACCTGCTGGATACCCCGGGGCACGAAGACTTCTCCGAAGATACCTACCGTACGCTGACGGCAGTGGACTGCTGCCTGATGGTGATCGACGCTGCAAAAGGGGTCGAAGATCGTACGCGTAAGCTGATGGAAGTCACGCGTCTGCGTGACACGCCGATTCTGACGTTTATGAACAAACTTGACCGTGACATCCGCGATCCGATGGAAGTGCTGGATGAAGTCGAGAGCGAGCTGAAGATTGCCTGTGCGCCGATTACCTGGCCGATTGGCTGCGGTAAATTGTTCAAAGGCGTGTACCACCTTTATAAAGATGAAACCTATCTGTATCAGACTGGTAAAGGCCATACGATTCAGGAAGTGCGCATCGTTAAAGGGCTGGATAACCCGGATCTGGATACCTCTGTTGGCGAAGAGCTGGCTGCACAGCTGCGTGAAGAGCTGGAGCTGGTGAAAGGGGCATCGCACGAATTTGAGCTGGACGCGTTTCTGGCAGGCGAACTGACACCGGTCTTCTTTGGTACGGCGTTGGGTAACTTTGGCGTTGACCATATGCTGGACGGGTTAGTTGCCTGGGCGCCTGCGCCGATGCCGCGTAAAACAGATACCCGCGAAGTGACGGCAGCGGAAGAGAAATTCACCGGCTTTGTGTTCAAGATTCAGGCCAACATGGACCCGAAACACCGTGACCGCGTGGCGTTTATGCGCGTGGTATCCGGGAGATATGAAAAGAGCATGAAGTTGCGTCAGGTTCGTACGGGCAAAGACGTGGTGATTTCAGATGCGTTGACCTTTATGGCGGGTGACCGTTCCCACATTGAAGAAGCCTATCCGGGCGATATCATTGGGTTACACAACCACGGCACCATTCAGATTGGCGATACGTTTACGCAGGGTGAAGACATGAAATTCACCGGCATCCCTAACTTTGCGCCGGAACTGTTCCGTCGTATCCGCCTGCGCGATCCACTCAAGCAGAAACAACTGCTGAAAGGGTTGGTACAGCTGTCTGAGGAAGGCGCGGTACAGGTATTCCGTCCATTGACCAACAACGATCTTATCGTGGGGGCGGTCGGCGTACTACAGTTTGATGTGGTGGTTGCCCGTTTGAAAACCGAATATAACGTTGAGGCGATTTACGAGTCGGTAAACGTTTCTACCGCGCGTTGGGTTGAATGCAGCGATGTGAAGAAATTCGAAGAATTTAAGCGTAAGAACGAGCTGCATCTGGCGCTGGATGGCGGGGATAACCTGGCTTATGTGGCACCGACGATGGTGAACCTGAACCTGACGCGGGAACGCTATCCAGAAGTGACGTTCCACCAAACGCGTGAACATTAATGTTGATCGATACGCCACGGTTTCACGACAATAAACGTGGCTGTGGTGTTTACATCGTGACCACATTGTTAAAATAATCATCACCCGGTTATATTTGGTTTTAGGCCAATAATGCCGGGTGTTTTTATTTTTAAAAAACATAAAAATCAATATCTTATATTTTAATTTTTCCCTGCGCGATCTCCTGCCTCGGTGCAACAGACAAATCTGAATTGCTGTACATATTCCTTTGTTCCCCTGTGATTTTCCATTCTGTGGGCTATAGTTAACAACGTGTTAACTGAGTTAGCTTGTTCAACTATTAACACAATGCAAGTTGGTTCATTGTTTTGATTTGTTTCGCTTTTGCAATTCAATGCTCTGATTTTTTTATGCAAGAAGAGGGAATTATCGGAGTATTGGTTACGTCACTATCACCTTGATTCGATGATGACGGTGCAGGCGTTAATGTGACTCGAATAGATTGTTTCGGGTTTAGAGAAAAGCATAAGAAGGAAGACATCGATGAAAAAGACCACATTGACAAAATCGCTGATCGTAGTTGCTCTGAGTTCGATTCTGGCTGGCGGTGCCATGGCGGAAGAAACATTAGGGCAGAAAGTAGAACGTATCGCGGATACAACTGGTGCAAAAATCGATAGCTCCGCCAATAAAGCCTCTGGCTACATGAGTGACAGCGCTATCACAGCAAAAGTGAAGAGTGCGTTGCTGGAAGATAAATCCATTACCAGCAGCGACATTTCCGTTGAAACGTCAAAGGGTGTCGTCACACTCAGCGGCTTTGTCGGTAGTCAGGCACTGAGCACTCGGGCGGTGGAAATTGCCACTCAGGTTGAGGGCGTCCAATCCGTCAGCGACAAACTGCAGGTTAAAGATAATCAATCACAGTCGGTTGGCGCTTATGCCGATGATGCGGTGGTGACCAGCACGATTAAGGCGAAACTGCTGGCGGATGACATTGTTCCGTCTCGTAAAGTGAAAGTCGAAACGCAGGAAGGTGTTGTGCTGTTGAGCGGTGAAGTCGACAACAAAGCGCAGTCCGATCGTGCAGAAAGTATTGCGAAGGCCGTTGACGGCGTGAAAAGCGTTAAAAACGACCTGACCGTTAAATAATCGTCATTTCAAACGGGGTTATCCGTCATAGCGGATAACCCTACCTAATCCGCATAATAAAACACCATCTGTGGATACGCAGTCAGGACGCAAGAAGTGCGTCAGGATGACCACCATGATTTTTAATTTTGTCTGGTAAGGAGAGCGTATGTTTCGTTGGGGCATTATATTTTTAGTTATCGCACTTATCGCGGCAGCACTGGGTTTCGGCGGATTAGCCGGTACAGCAGCTGGCGCGGCGAAAATCGTCTTTGTGGTCGGTATTATTCTGTTTCTGCTTAGCTTGTTCACTGGTCGAAAACGGCCATAGCACAGCGCATTCTTTATAGAATAAATGTCATACAGAGCACACAGCCGCGCCACGCGGCTGTCACATTTTACCGGCACACTGTTCGCGTATTTGCTGCATTTCGACAGTTTATCAGGAGGTTTATGATGAATAGCGATATCGTTGTTGGCAAATGGAAACAGTGGAAAGGGAATTTTCTGGCGCTGTGGGCCGATTGGTTTGACAGCGACTGCGCCTGGCTGGAAGGGAGTAACGATTACTTGTCCGGCGTATTGCAAGAGGGTTACGGAAAGGCGCACGAAGAGGTATCCTCAGAGAAAACCACGCTACACTGAGGCGTTACCGCAACGACAAGTCCTATTCTGCCATGATGTTTTGGCAGGATATTACTTGGCCGTCGATTAGGTTGCCTCATCTTGGTGGACTTAATTTTGACGGAGAGAAGCGACGTGCCTTCTGAACGATACCATTTTATCGACACCCACTGTCATTTCGATTTTCCCCTCTTTTACGATGATGCACCGGAAAGCTTACGTCTGGCACAAGACGCAGGGGTTGAGCGCATCATTATTCCCGCCGTGGCTTCTCAGCATTTCGAACGCGTGTTGATGCTCGCTCGTTCTTACCCATCGCTTTATGCTGCGCTAGGCCTCCATCCGCTTTATATCGCTGAGCATCAGGAAGATGACCTGATTCGTCTGGAAGACGAACTGCGGCAACAGCCTGCCAGACTGGTCGCGGTCGGTGAGATTGGGTTGGATCTCTACATGCCGGAACCACAGTTCGAGCGACAGCTTACCTTCCTTGAAGCTCAGCTTCGGCTGGCGAAAAAATACGATCTCCCGACGATCCTGCACTCGCGGCGCAGCCACGACAGGCTGGCGCAATTGCTCCGTCGTATCGACGTGCCGCGTACCGGTGTGGTTCACGGGTTTGCGGGCAGTCTGGCGCAGGCGCAGGCCTTTATCCGACTGGGTTATTACATCGGCGTCGGGGGAACCATTACCTATGACAGGGCGAATAAAACGCGTCAGGCGATTGCGCAGCTGCCGTTAGATCGGCTGCTGCTGGAAACGGATGCACCCGATATGCCGATGAGTGGCTATCAAGGGCAGCCAAACCGACCCGAGCGCATTTCGTGTGCGTTTCAAACGCTGTGTGAGCTACGTGCAGAACCGACTGAGGAGATTGCCGAGGCGCTCTGGCAAAATTCGTTCAGGCTATTTGGACGGCTCACTCCGACATAACATCGCTACCGTTATGCCGACACTATTCCCCTAAAGCGGAAGCTTCTGTTTGCTTCCGTTTTTCTCTTATTTCTGTGCAACAACAGACAGAACAGTCATCTTGATTTCATATACCAACCATTAAATTGTGATACAGATCACTTTTTGGTGTTTTGGACTGTTCGATGTTGTATGTATTTGTGACATAAATTAGCGACCTTTTCGGGCCACTCTTTATAATCGGCTCGCCAGCACGTGCTTACTGATCTGGCGAAATGATTTTTATTATGCTTTCACTTTTTTCACGCGTTATAGGGAACTGCACATGCAACTCGTTATGAGTCTCATCGGCATGCTTGTTCTGATTTTTTTCGCGGTTATTTTGTCCAGTAATCGTAAAGCGATCAGATTGCGCACCGTAGTTGGTGCTTTCGTTATTCAGATTGGTATCGGTGCGTTGGTGCTGTATGTGCCAGTAGGACGCAAAATTCTGGAGGGATTGACGGGCGGTGTAGCAAACGTTATCGCCTACGGAAACCAAGGAGTTTCATTCATTTTTGGCGGTCTGGTTTCCGACAAAATGTTCGAAATCTTTGGTGGTGGCGGGTTTGTTTTCGCATTCCGTGTATTACCGATCATCGTCTTTTTCTCTTCCCTTGTAGCGGTACTGTATTACATGGGGGTGATGCAGTGGGTCATCCGTTTATTAGGCGGTGGGTTGCAGAAACTGTTGGGAACGTCCCGTACTGAGTCGCTCTCTGCCACGGCTAATATTTTTGTCGGCCAAACAGAAGCACCCTTGGTGGTACGCCCGTATATTGCCAACATGACGCGCTCTGAACTGTTTGCGGTGATGTGTGGTGGATTAGCTTCCATTGCGGGATCGGTGATGGCGGGTTATGCCCAGATGGGCGTGCCGCTGGACTACCTGATTGCAGCATCCTTCATGGCTGCGCCGGGTGGATTGCTATTTGCCAAACTGATGGTGCCGGAAACAGAAAAAACGCACGACCATGATGAGATGGTTGGCTTTGTCGATGAAGACGATCGCCCGGCTAACGTCATCGATGCAGCGGCAAGCGGCGCGGCGTCCGGTATGCAACTGGCGCTGAATGTGGGAGCGATGCTGCTGGCTTTTGTCGCGTTGATTGCTCTTCTTAACGGCATTCTGGGCGGTATCGGTGGCTGGTTTGATTATCCGCAACTGTCGCTGCAACTGATTCTGGGATGGGTGTTCTCACCGGTTGCTTTCTTAATCGGCGTACCGTGGCATGAAGCAACGGTAGCGGGTTCGTTTATTGGGCAAAAGCTGATCGTTAACGAGTTCGTCGCTTACATGAACTTCAGCGAGTACCTGAAAGCGGATGATGTGGTTGCTGCTGCGGGCTTACAGGTTCTGTCGGATCATACCAAAGCTGTGATTTCGTTCGCGCTGTGCGGCTTTGCTAACCTTTCGTCTATTGCTATCCTTATTGGAGGTTTGGGCAGTATGGCACCGAGTCGGCGTCAGGATATTGCCCGTTTTGGTTTGAAGGCGGTCGCGGCAGGTACGCTTTCTAACCTGATGAGCGCCTGCATCGCAGGGTTCTTTTTGGCTCTGTAAATGTAACCAGGCATTCTTGCAGTAGCGAGATGATGGGCGGCGAAAGTCGCCCATTGTTCGTTTAAGACCCTACACTAATCAGGGTTTAAACGTAGCCTACGCAGTGTTTACCGAATGCAGGTGCGATATGCTTGCCTGAGTGGAGCGACATGCTTTCTGCTTTTATTGATGATGTTGAATGGATTACTTTTCCACGGGCAACGGACGGTGCCGCCTACCCAGGTATTACTGCTCGCTGCCATTTTCATGTATCTGCTTATGACGACGCGCTGTTTGCTGCGTTGAACATCCCTTTCCCTGATGCGTTAGCGCGTGCGGTACCGAAACGGCGTGCCGAATTCTTGGCCGGGCGTTATCTTGCCAGACACGTGTTGAATAAATTGGATCATCCTGATTTTGTTCTGTGCAGTGCGGAAGATCGTTCGCCACAGTGGCCGGAAAATGTCGCCGGTTCGCTCAGTCATAACAAAGATAGCGTGCTCTGTGCTGCGCATTTGCGTAGCGATGCGCTATCGTGTGTGGGTGTTGATATTGAAGGATTCATGTCCGATGAGCGTGCGCAATCGCTGTGGCCTGGCATCATTGGTGACGAGGAATTCCAGTGGTTTCAGGAGCGTGAGGAGTCGTTCTGTTGCTTGCTGACGGTAAGCTTCTCAGCGAAAGAGAGTCTGTTTAAGGCGCTTTATCCGCAGGTTCGGCACTACTTTGATTTTCTGGATGCCAGACTGGTGGCGCTGGATATCACCAAACGCGAGTTTGAGCTGGAACTGCTGACCGATCTGACACCGACGTTTTACGCTGGACGCCGTTTTAAAGGGGCGTATCTGCTAAGAGAGTATGACGTCACTACCTTTATCTGCTGCTAAAAAAGCCCGCGTGAGCGGGCTTGGATCTATTCATCAGAACGTATTGGCATCAGAATTTATAGCTCACGCCGCCGTACACCGTACGTCCAGATAGGAAGTAGTCGTTGTCGGTGGCAACGTAGTCCCGTTTTTCGTTAGTCAGGTTAGTGACGCCCAGTTTCAGATCCACGTTTTTAACCGGTGTATAGGTCGCACCGATATCCACGGTGTTAAAGCCTCTGGTTCTAAAGCCTTCTTTATCGCGCAAATATTGGTTGCCCGTGTACTGATAGGACACGTAGGCAGAAAGGTTATCCAATGCTTGCCAATTCAACTGCGTGTTAAGCGTATTTTTCGGCGTTTGTTTCAGACGCTTTCTGGTGGTGCGGTCTTCAGCATCCACAATAGTCCAGTTGGTGGTCCAGTTCAAATCCTCTGTCAGATCGATCCAGAATGAAGTTTCAATCCCCTGAATTCGTGCTTTACTCACGTTGTAATAAGGAAGATTGACTATCTTAGTTCTGTCATAATTCCAAGCCTCAGATTGGATCATGTCCTTGATATCATTATTAAATAGAGTGACACCTCCGCCGAAGCGTTCAGCCTCATAGGCGGTACCTATTTCATAGCTGATAGAGGTTTCTGCTTTGAGATTAGGATTACCGACGAGATAGCAAAATCCGCGGCATGCTGATTTCATATAGCCGGGGGTAAATTGAGCGAGGGTTGGGGCTTTAAATGCCTTATTGACACCGCCTTTGATCACCCAGTTGTCAGTCAAACTATAAGTGGCGTAGGCGCGTGGGCTGAACTCGGTGCCATAAACTTCATGATGATCGACGCGACCACCAAAGGTGAGGGCTAAATCCGCGATCTTGAATTCATCTTGTAGGAAGAGTGCGCTCTGGTTGACGTCTATTTTGCCGCCTTTCAGGTTCATGCTGTGTTCTAAGGATGTTATGCGGTATTCGCCGCCGCCGGTCAGCAGATGATCGCCCAGATAACCAGAGATCTGCCCGTCAACTGTCTGATTATTCTGGGTAATGTCGGCTATGCCTTTATTCAGCTCAGAATTATCCATTAAATCGATGTTTTCGTAGTAATAACGTAGCCGCGTATCAACATTGTCCCAGCTACCGTTATGTGTGAATCCCAGGCCGAGGCGATCGATTTTTTGTGTATTATGAGCAGTGGTTCCTGAGTTATTCCAGTCAACGAAGCGGTCATCTTTGGTATACGTTGCATCAAAATCCAGACTCTGTTGTGAATCGATCAACCACGTCAGGTTACCCAGCACGCTATAGTTATCACGTTTTTCCAGCGCATCTGAGTTGCGATTCTTAGATTGTTCGGTACGCCACGCATCGCGCTTGCCACCATCAACAATCAAACTACCCAGCAACGTATTTTCTATTAATGGCCCGCTGACGTAGCCATTCAGACGGTTATGGTCGCCGCCGGAGCCTTCTGTCGGTGCCTGAAAGTTATAGCCGATCTCACCAGCAACGTTTTCCCCTGGCTGGCGAAGAATCACGTTGACTACACCGCCCAGCGCATCGGCACCGTACAGCGAAGACATCGGGCCGCGAATCACTTCGATACGTTCAATCGCCGACATTGGAATGGAACTCAGATCGAAATCATTCCCCATATCGGTCGCGAGTGATTCTTGGGAGTTGATACGACGGCCATTTACCAGCAGTAGCGTGTAGTCCGCCCGCATACCACGGATTTTAATTTCATTACGGCCATAGGTAGTCGACGGGTTGATGTTAATCCCCGGCAGCTTTTTCACCGCATCGGAAACGTTATTCACCGACATCTTTTCCAACTCGGCGCGGGTGATGACAGAGACGCTGGCCGGAGCGCTTAGCGTAGTGTGTTTCGTCTGCGTTGCCGTCACGACGATTTTTTCATCTGCCGCGTTTTCTGCCTGCGCAAGTGCAGGCAGTGCCAGTAATCCGGTCACCAGCAGTGCACGATACACCTTGCTGTGTGGGAAATGATGATGTGAAAAACGATTTTCCGATTTTAGCTGCATGTCAAAGGCCTCATCAAAGAGTGGAAAAAACATCCCCGTAAATAAATTGCGTGCTGTGTTACGTGTATTGCCGCACCCATTGAGTAAATCGAGCGGTTT
This sequence comes from Pectobacterium aroidearum, assembly GCF_015689195.1. Classification (GTDB taxonomy): domain Bacteria; phylum Pseudomonadota; class Gammaproteobacteria; order Enterobacterales; family Enterobacteriaceae; genus Pectobacterium; species Pectobacterium aroidearum. Next base: position 4,370,119 of record NZ_CP065044.1, on the reverse strand, counting down.
ATTGCCCCGTCGCTTGCACAGGTTGGCGTGCTGCCATCTTCCGGCTGCGTTCAGCCAGCAGTGGAATCAGGCGCAGGGTCAGCAGCATGGCGGCCAGCGCAAAGATGGTGCTGGCGACGGCAAGCTGTGAGAACCCGTCAATTCTTCCCTCAACCGAGGTGCTCAGATAAGCGGCAGAGGCCACGCTGGCGAGCCCCGATGCCACATTGGCTGCGGTTCCCTGATAGGACATAAACGCGGCGCGCTGATGTGGCAGCGGAATACCTGCGGTAATCGCCAGTGTGCTGCTGGAGCGCGCTGCGCTGAGCGCCATGAACAGGGTGAACACCAGATACAGGGAAAGCGAAAAGGGCAAAACGAAACCGCAGAGGATGACAACAGCTAGCAGCAGCGTCGTCACCACGATCGTCCGGCTGGCATAGCCTCGATCCAGCAGGTTGCCGCACAGCTGCATGGTCACCATGCTTCCCAGCCCGCCGCAAAGATAAAGCAGAGAAATATCATCCCGTGGGAAAGCCAGATTGAACTGAAAGTAGTTGGAAAAATGGGGAATCAGCAGGAAATGGCCGAACATCTGTAGCGAAACCACTGTCAGCCCCAACAGGAAAAGAGGGGAGGCCAGCAGGTCGTGTAATACGGAAGTGGGGGATGTGCTGGGAGAGGCGCTTTGCTTGGCCCGATGCGTCGGCGGCATGGAAGGAAAGAGCCACAACACTAACAGCGCCAGCAGCAGGCCGCCGAGGCCGAAAATATAAAACGGCGCTTGCCAGTTAATACGGTGAGCTAACTCCAGCGACAGCGGCATGATGATAATGGCCGCGAGCGAAAAACTCATACCGACGTAGGCCAACTGCTTTCCGCGCTCGTTGGCTGGCACAATATCGACAACCGCCGCCATCAACACGCCAGAGGCCGGCCCGGCCACGCAGCCCGCCAGAATAAACAGCACTAAAAGATGGGTTTGGCTGGTGGCAAACATGCAGGCCGCCGTCAGGCCAAAGCGCAGCGTCAGCAGAACGAGCAGAGCATGTTTGCGGTTAAATCTGTCCAGATAGGGAGCGGCGAGGAAGCCGACGATGGCCGAGGCAAACGTTGCGCCACCGCTAATGTAGCCGATGTTCTTGGCATCCATGGAAAGCGCGCTGATGAAATCGGGGCCTAACGGCATCACCATCATCAGGCTGCCGAGAGAAAGCATGTTGATGAGCAGCGCCAAATGCACAACAGGTCGGGTGTGCTGGCGGTACATGCTTTCATCCATGACGGGCTCACATTTAGACACAGTTAGTAAAATATTCGCGCAGTCTAGCGCAGCTTAATTTTCCTGACAATGAATGATAAGTATTTTCATTATCATCTGTGATGTGGGTTTTATAATCAATACATTCCTGTTGCTAACCATTAACCGTTATGAAAGATGCACAAAAAAATTGATTAACATCAATATAACCCCTAATTAGTGGGCGTGAATAAGCATTTTGTGGAAGGATTGACCGAACACGTTACTTCAGTGTAATTTAACTGCGCTTGATATAAATGATAATGATTTTAATAATCATTGGTATTTAATTTGCGAGCGCAGGAGCTGCCTTGTGGATACACTGATTACAGAAGCTGAAACATTTAGCGGGCTAACTTATTCGGAACAGACCGCTTTTTTATATGCATCGGAACACCGTAGCCTTTCTACTTCCGGCTTATTTGAACGTATTTCGTCCCCTGTTTGTGCTCCAGATTCGCACGATGACAGGCTTAGCTCTGCAATCGCGCAGGCGTTCCAACGAGCGCGTCAGGCAGGGCAGTCACTGCCTATTGTGGTTGGGGCGATTCCTTTTGATACCATGCAACCCTCTTGTCTCTATATCCCTGATAGCTATACCGTTACGACGAAATCTGAACTCGTCAGCCGGGCTCGTAAGCACACGGCGGCGGCACCTGCTGCGTTAACGTTAAACAGCGTCCCGGATGAATGTCAGTTCAAGTCCATCGTGGCAGAGGCCGTTGAGCGCTTCCGCCGCGGTGAACTGAGCAAAGCGGTACTGTCGCGCATTTTGGATATTGAGTTGGCGGGGCCCGTTAAGGCGCAAACGATCCTTAACAACCTGATGGTGCAGAATGCGGGTGGCTATCACTTTTCGCTGCCGCTGCCGGATGGTTCCATCTTACTGGGTGCCAGCCCGGAACTGCTGCTGCGTAAGCAGGGCAACGTCATTGTCTCCAATCCACTGGCGGGATCGGCGCGGCGGATGAACGATGAACATCTGGATTACCTGAACAGCCAGCGCTTGCTGAATTCCAGCAAAGACAAGCACGAGCATAAGCTGGTGGTGGACGATATCCGCCAACGTCTAATGCCGCTGTGCTCGTCGTTAACGATTCCATCGGCTCCTTCGCTTATGAGCACTGCCTCCATGTGGCACTTGTCTACCGCCATCAGCGGCGAACTGGCTCACCCAGAGATGACGGCGCTTCAGGTTGCCTGTCAGCTACATCCCACCCCCGCGCTGTGCGGTTTCCCCACGCAAGAAGCGCGCCAACTGATCGCTGAACTGGAGCCGCACGATCGTGGCGTATTCAGCGGTATTGTCGGCTGGTGTGACGCCAACGGTGATGGCGAATGGGCGATAGCGATTCGCTGCGGGACTATCAAAAACAATAACGTCCGCCTGTTTGCCGGTGCGGGCATTGTTGAGGCGTCAGTCCCCGAGGATGAATGGGCTGAAACCGCCGCCAAATTAAACACGATGCTGAATGCGTTTGGCCTTAACTCAGGTGTGGACGGACTATGAGCATTGAATTTACGCCCTGGCCAGAGGAACTGGCGCAGCGCTACCGCGACAAGGGATACTGGGTCGGTCTGCCGTTAACGGATGCCTGGGAACGCCATCTGACGACACAGCCGGATGCGGTTGCCGTCGTGTGCGGAGAGCGTCAGTGGAGCTATCGCGAGCTAGATCGGCAATCTTCCGCGTTGGCATCGCGCCTGACGGAAAGCGGCCTGCGCTGTGGCGACACCGCACTGGTGCAGTTGCCGAACGTGGCCGAGTTTTACCTGACCTTTTTTGCGTTGCTGAAAATGGGCGTCGCGCCGGTTAACGCGTTGTTTAGCCACAACAAGCTGGAACTGCTGTCATACGCCACACAGATCGAACCGCGATTATTGATCGCCTCGGCCGAACACCCGCTGTTTGGCGACGGTGCGTTTCTGGATCGGCTACAGACGCAGGTTCCCCGCCTGCAAACGGTGGTGATGCTTGGCGACAGCTCGCTGGGGCACAGTCTGTCGGACTGGCTGCAACCGCGCGCTTCAACCAGCCAGTATCAGCCTTCCGCATCGGGGCAGGTTGCCTTCTTCCAGCTTTCTGGCGGCAGTACCGGTACACCAAAGCTGATTCCCCGTACTCATGACGATTACTACTACAGCGTGCGCCGCAGTGTGGAAATCTGCGAGCTGACGCCGCAAACCCGCTACCTGTGCGCGTTGCCGGCACCGCATAACTTCCCGCTAAGCTCGCCCGGCTCGCTCGGCGTCTTTTACGCTGGTGGACGCGTCGTGCTAGCGCCCGATCCGGGGGCGATGACCTGCTTCCCGCTGATCGAACGTCATCAGATCGATATTACCTCGCTGGTGCCGCCCGCAGCCGCGCTGTGGATCCAGGCGGCCGAACAGTTTGGTGGGGCGCTACGTAGCCTGAAGATCTTGCAAGTGGGCGGTGCGAAGCTGAGTGAGACCGTCGCCCGTCGTATTCCGGCGGTGTTGGGTTGCCAGCTACAGCAGGTGCTCGGGATGGCCGAAGGGCTGGTGAACTACACCCGACTGGACGACAGTGATGAGCATATCTTCACTACGCAGGGCTGCCCGATGAGCCCGGACGATGAAGTGAAGGTGTTGGACATCGACGGCAATCCGGTACCGAGAGGCGAGGCAGGGCTGCTGGCGACGCGCGGCCCGTATACCTTCCGCGGCTATTACCGCAGCCCGGAACACAACGCCCGCGCCTTCGACAGCGAAGGTTTTTACCACTCGGGTGATGTGGTGCAGATGACCGAGGATGGCTATTTGCGCGTGGTCGGGCGGGAGAAAGATCAGATTAACCGTGGCGGTGAAAAGATTGCCGCGGAAGAGATCGAAAACCTGTTGCTCAAGCATGACGGCATTCTCCATGCCGCGCTGGTGTCGATGCCTGACCCGGTTATGGGCGAAAAGAGCTGCGCTTTTCTGGTGGTCAGCGATCCCGCGCTGAAAGCCATTACGTTAAGAAAATATCTTCGCAATCAGGGTATTGCTGAATTCAAACTGCCGGATCGCTTCGAGATGATCGACACCTTGCCCGTTACGCCGGTCGGCAAGATTGATAAGAAATCACTCCGTCAGCGCATCCAGACCCAACTGAGTACTCAAAACCCCACTGAGCTTCAAAATAAATAAGGATTTTGTGATGGCAATCCCTTCTATTGCTTCTTATCCCCTGCCGCGCGCACAGGATTTCCCGGACAACAAAGTTTCCTGGGCGTTTGAGCCTGAGCGTGCGGTGCTGCTGATTCACGACATGCAGGACTATTTCGTGAATTTCTATGGTGCAGACAGCCCGCTGGCGCAGCAGTTGATTGAGAACATTGCGGCGTTGCGAACCTACTGCAAAGCACAGGGGATTCCGGTGGTGTATACCGCGCAGCCGAATGCACAAAGCGCGGCCGACCGGGCGCTGCTGAACGACATGTGGGGAGCCGGGTTGAATAATCACCCTGACAAGCAGCGTGTCGTGAGTGCGCTGGCGCCGGATGAGCACGACACCGTGCTGGTGAAGTGGCGCTACAGCGCATTCCACCGTTCGCCGCTGGAACCGATGATGAAAGAGATGGGTAAAGATCAGCTGATTATCTGCGGCGTTTACGGGCATATCGGCTGCATGATTACCGCGACGGATGCTTTCATGCGCGACATCAAGCCGTTCATGGTCGGCGATGCGGTGGCGGATTTCTCACTTCAGGAACACCAGATGGCGCTGAAATATGTGGCGACGCGCGCCGGACGGGTGGTTAGCACGGCAGAACTCACAGGAGCAAAAATGGCACAGACACTGACGAAGCAAGGACTGAGAGCACACCTGCTGACCTTGATCGACGAAGAAGAAGATCAGTTCGATGAAGATGAAAACCTGATCGACTACGGTCTGGACTCGGTACGCATGATGGCGCTGCTGACCGAATGGCGCAATCAGGGCGTCACGCTGAGCTTTGTCGATCTGGCGCGTAACCCCAGTCTAAATGCGTGGTGGGCACTGATCGAAAAACAGCAGGGAGCCGCATCATGAAGCCATTGAGCGTTGCGCAGCGTGGGCTGTGGTTAGGCCATGCCCTGAACGATGATAAGGCGACGTTCAACACGGCGGAGTGCATCGCGTTTGATGGCAAAGTCGACATTGAAGCCATGCTGAGCGCGATCCGTCAGGCTGTCATGGCGTGTGAATGCCTGTACTGCCAGTTTGTTGAGGTTGCGGCTGAACAGGCCGACCAGCCTGAGATTGGCTTTGTGGCTTCACAACTGCCAGTGCCGATCGGCGTGCTGCCGATTGTAGAGTTGCTGCCCGCACCGAGAACGGATGAAGCGCAGACGATACGCCAGTGGGCGCGTGAGGAAATCTCCCAGCCGCTGGATTTGCTGAACGGATTACCCTGCCGCTTTGCGCTGCTATGCGGTGAAAAACGTGATTTTCTCTATAGTTGCGTGCATCACATTGCGCTGGACGGCTTTGGCACCACCATGCTGTTTCAGCGTATCGCCCAGATTTACACCGCGCTGACGGCGGGAGAGCCCGTGCCGATGGCCGAGTTTGGTCCATTTAGCGATGTGTTGGAAGAGGAACAACAGCGTGATGCCAGCGGGCAGACGGCGCAGGCACGGGATTTCTGGTTGGAGACGCTGAATGCGATGCCGGAACCCGCCAGCTTCAGCGAGAAGAAAGCACCTATCGCGGCGCGTTTTTTGCGTCAAAGCTGTGATATGCCTGAAGAGCTCTGGCAACCGCTAACGGCGCTGTGCGAAGGCAATAAAATCAGCTGGCCGGATCTGTTTTTGGCGATGCTGGCGACACACCTCAAACTGGTGTCCGGCAGCGACCGACTGACGTTCGGCATGATGGTGATGAACCGTATCGGTTCCGCCTCGCTGACGGTGCCGAGCATGCAGATGAATATTGTGCCGCTCTGTATTCAGGTGGATGAGCAGGCGGATTTTGTGGCGCTGGCGCAGCAGGTTGCCCGCACCAAGCGCACGCTGCGTCGGCATCAGCATTATCGCTATGAGCACTTACGTCGCGATCTGAATCGTGTGGGCGGCGAACAGCGGCTTTTCGGTCCGCTGATCAATATCATGCCGTTTGATCATCCGCTCAGCTACGGATCGCTGTCGTCCAGCACGCTGAATCTCAGCGCCGGACCGGTAGAAGATCTGACCATCGAGATCCATTTCAAACCCGATGGCACACCGGTGCTGGATTTTGATGCCAACCCAGCCTGTTACAGTGCGGAAGCACTGGCCAATCTGCAAGAAACCCTGTTTACACTGCTTCAGCGCTGGCTGGCGCAGCCGCGACAAACCAGCGGTGAGCTTCTGGGGCGCTGGCTGCGTGAAGAACGTGAGCTTGCCTTGATCACCAGCCGCGAGCCTGAACCGTTCGTTGAACCCGTTCTGACGGCAATCGCCAAACAGGCGCGTAAAAACCCGAATCATACGGCGCTGACGCAGCGCGATCGACAGTACAGCTACCAGCAGTTGCTGGATCTGAGCGGTCAGGCTGCCGCTGCGCTTCACGAACGTGGTGTGCAGCCCGGTGAGCGCATCGGCATTATGCTGAACCGCAGCCCTGAAACCATCATTTGCCTGCTGGCTGTGATGCAGTGTGGCGCGGTGTATGTACCGCTCGATCCTGAACAGCCGCATGAACGTCAGCAGCACATTATCCAGATTGCCGGGCTGCGTACGATTGTGACGCAGGCGGATTACCAGCATCGGCTGGCGTCGGTCTTTTCCGGCGAGATCGTTCTGGCAGGGCATCTTCTGTCATCCAACGCGCAGCATGCCGCCCTGCCACCTGCGGAAGCGAGAGATAGTCAGATTGCCTATGTCATGTTCACCTCGGGATCGACCGGATTGCCGAAGGGTGTGGAGATCGGCGTCAGCGCGCTGGATCACTTCATCGCGGCGGCACGCCAGCGCTATGGCCTGCGTGCGGCGGATCGCGTGCTGCAATTTGCCCCGTTTAACTTTGATGCCAGCATCGAAGAGATCTTTGCCACGCTGACCAGCGGTGCGACGCTGGTACTGCGCACCGATGAGATGCTGGAATCGATACCGACCTTTGTCGAACAGGTCGAAGAACTGGCGATTACGCTGCTCGATCTGCCGACTGCATTCTGGAATGAATGGGTGGTCGGGCTGAAAACTGGCGCACTGACCATGCCTTCCGCACTGCGCGCCATCATCATCGGGGGGGAAGCGGTGTACCCCGAACAACTGGTGCAGTGGCAACGCCATGCGCCGGATACGCTGCGCTTAATTAACACCTATGGCCCAACGGAAACCACGGTGGTGGCGACCAGTTGCGATCTGCAAACGCAGCCTGCCGATGTGGCACAGCTTCCTATCGGTCTGCCGTTGGCAGGCGTCAACGCGCTGATTTTGGCGGCGGGCGACCGCCCTGCGGCAGAAGGGGAACTGGTGCTGCTGGGGCCAACGCTGGCGGCGGGTTACATCGGTACAGAACACACGGCATTTACGCAGTTGGCGGTGGGTGACCGTGAGCTTCCGGCTTACCGCACGGGCGACAGAGTACGGCTGGAAAAAGGACAACTGCTGTACCTCGGACGCATGGATAACGAGTTTAAAATCAGCGGCTACCGGATTCAGCCAGGGGAAGTCGAAGCCCATCTGCTGGCACAGCCGGATGTTGATGAAGCCTGTGTTCAGGGCATTGTTTACCCCAACGGCGTGCGGCGTCTGGTGGCGTTTGTTGCCACGAAAGCTGGTGAGATCGATGCGCGTGCGCTGAAACAGCGTCTGGGCAGCGTATTGCCGCCGGCGATGATCCCTACCGATTATCGCGCCTTCCGCCAGTTGCCGAAAACCGGCTCCAACAAGGTCGATCGCAAACGTCTGCTGGCGGAATACCACGACGAAGCACCTGCGCAGGCGTTAGCCAGCGAAACCGAAAACCGGGTTAGCGCCATCTGGCAGCAGATCCTCGGCGTCTCGGGGATCCAATCGCGGGATAACTTCTTCGAGCTGGGCGGACAGTCATTGCAGACCATCCAGATCGTTAACCGTCTGGCCGCAGAATTTTCCGTCAGCATCAAGGTGTCTGATGTGTTCGACCATCCCCAACTCAGCGACTTCTGCCGCTATCTGGACGACAGGCTGTCACAGGATGAAAACAGCGTGGAAATGGTGTGGTAGGGAAAATGATGAACAAGGCACAACCTCTTCAGTTTGATTTCAGCGGGCAGACCGTCTGGGTAACCGGTGCGGCGAGCGGCATTGGCGAAAGCATTGCCCGCCAGTTTGTCGGGTTGGGTGCGAACGTGATCGGATTTGATCGCGCATTCCGACATCAGGATCGCCCGTTTACCTGTGTGACGCTGGATATCAGCGAGCCGGACAGCGTGGCGGCGGTCTGTCGCCAGCAGCTGGCAGAAACGGGACTCGACGTGCTGGTCAATGCCGCCGGTATTCTGCGTCTGGGCGACATCGACGCGCTGAGCGTGGACGATTGGCACCAGTGCATCAACGTCAACGCCTCGGGCGCGTTTTATCTGCTGAATGCACTGGTTCCACATTTCAAGCAGCAGCGCCGTGGCGCGATTGTTTGCGTCGGCTCTAATGCCGCGCATGTTCCCCGTATGCAGATGGCGGCGTACTGCGCCTCGAAAGCGGCGCTCACCAGCCTGTCTCACTGTGCCGGTCTGGAGCTGGCACCTTACGGCGTGCGCTGCAATCTGGTGTCGCCGGGATCGACGGATACGCCGATGCAGCGCGGCATGTGGCACAGCGCTGATGCCGAGCAGCGCACTATCGCGGGCTTTCCTGACCAGTACAAACTGGGTATTCCACTGGGCAAGATTGCTCAGCCGGAAGAGATCGCCAATACCGTGGTTTTTCTGGCTTCCGATCTGGCCAGCCACATCACCATGCAGGACGTGGTGGTGGATGGCGGGGCAACGCTGACGGCCTGATTTGCTGAGAGAGTGACAAGTCATGAAAGATATCGTAACGCTGTTAAAGCAGTTGGAGCGGCAGGGTGTCCGTCTGGCGTTAAATGCGCAGGGGCAGTTGATTTCGCAGTCCAGCAAAGATGCGATCACGGCAGACATCGGGCGCACGATTAAGGAAAACAAAGACGCTATCGTGCGCTGCCTGACGGCGCAGCAGGCGTTTGAACGTCCTATTACGCCGCAGAATGCGACGTTTGGCCCGCTGTCGTCATCGCAAAGCGGGCTGTGGTTTATCGAACAGTACGAAGAACAATCACACCTCTATAACATGCCGGTCTACTTTCGCCTGACCGGCACGCTGGATGTGGCTGCACTGGAGTTTGCCTTTGACGCGCTGGCGCAGCGCCACGCCAGCCTGCGTACCCGTTTTGTGGTCAATGAACAGGGTAAGGGCGAACAGCGTATCGATGCCTATCAACCGTTTGTAATACAGCATGATGATTTCTCATCGTTGCCGGAAGCGGAGCGAGAAGCGCGCTTGCAGCAGCAGGTGAAAGCGGAAATCAGCCGTCCGTTCGATCTCACGGCGGGCGATCTCACCCGCGTGCGGTTGGTGAAAATGAGCGAACGGGTGCACATTCTGATGATCACCCAGCACCATATTATTTCCGATGGCTGGTCGGTGAAGAATATGTTTGCGGACTTCAAACCAGCCTTTTTGGCCTGTCAAAACCGCCAGCCTTACCCCGTCGAGCCTACTCAGCTTAACTATATCGACTACGCACACTGGTTCAATTCCGACTCATTTCTGGATTACCACAACGAGTTCAAACCGTTCTGGGTTGAGCGGCTGACCGGGATTCCTGAAGTACACAGCTTGCCGTTGGATAAACCGCGCCCGGCACACCAGAACAGCGGCGGCGAAGTGATTTTCTCCGCGATCAACAACGAACTGTGGGATAAATTCAAGCGTCTGTGCCAGCGCTACAATACGTCTAACTTTATCGGCCTGCATGCCGTGTTTTCCCTGATGCTGGCGCGCATCAGCGGCGAGAAAGACATTGTCATTGGTTCGCCGCTGGCCTACCGCGAACGGCCTGATATCGAAGATGTCGTCGGCTTCTTCGTTAACACCATCGTGCTGCGCACCCAGTTGCAGGATCAACAGAGCTTTGTCGATTACCTGCAATACTGCCGCGAGCAGGATCTGTCGGCGTTCGATCATCAACTCTATCGTTTTGAAGCGCTGAGCGAGGCGATCGGTTCCGATCGCACTACCGCGATCAACCCGATCTTCCAGGTTATGCTGGTGTATCAGGCCAAAGTGGATTTCAACGATCTGATCCCTGGCTGTGATGCAGAGGAAGAGACCTCGCCCGTGCTGCCTGCCAAGACCGATATTTCGGTCAAAGTGACGGAGCTGATGGGTGAGGTGCGGCTGGACTGGCTGTTTGCCACCGCGCTGTTTGAGCGCCAGACGATCCAGTATTACGCTGACCGCTTTATCCGGCTGATCGAAGCCGTGGTTGAGGCGCCGGAAACCGATGTCTGGCATCTGCCGCTGATGGAGGCGGATCGCTTTGCCGTCGTGCTGGCGGAAAGCCAGCAGTTGCCACGTAGCTACCCGCAGCCGCTGTTAACCGTAACCGACGTGATTGAAGCCGTGGCACAACGCGATCCTCAGCAGTTGGCGATTGCTTTTGACGGTGAACAGCGCACCGATACGCTGACGTATGGCGAACTGAACAGGCAGGCCAATCAGTTGGCACACTGGCTGCACCGTCAGGGACTGGGCGAGCAGTCGTTGGTTGGCGTGCTGGCGAAACGCGATCGTTATTTTGTTATTGCCTTGCTGGCCGTCTGGAAAGCGGGCGCCGCCTATGTGCCGCTGGACCCTGACTATCCGCCAGAGCGGCTGCGCCACATCATTACCGATGCCAATCTTGCTGTTATTCTCGGTGGCGATGGGGAACAGTTGGCACAGTGGTCAGCCGAACAACGTATCGATCTGGCCGATCCGGCCGTTGTCGCACAGTGGCACGATCTACCGGGTGATGAGCCTCCTGCTATTCCACGCCATGCACAACAGCTGGCACAGGTGATCTACACCTCGGGATCGACCGGTCTGCCGAAAGGCGTGATGATCGAACACGGCTCGTTGATCAACCTGTTGGGCGATCATCGCGATCGCATCGATTTCACGCCGCAAAGCACCATGTTCAACTGCATGTCGCTCTCCTTTGATGCCGGTAATATGACGATGCTGCTGCCGCTAAGCTGTGGTGGCACACTGGCGTTTGGCGAACCCAACGATCGGGCGATTGTGCAGGCCGAACAGGCGGGCGCGACGCACCTGATCCTGCCGACGGCGCTGATGTCGATTCTCGATCCCAAACAGGTTAACGGCATTCAGGCTATTGGCATGGGCGGTGAAGCCTGCCCGAACGCCGTGGTGGAAAATTGGGCCGATAAGGTCGCGCTGTATAACATGTACGGGCCGACGGAGTGTACCGTCACTGCGTTGAGTACGCGCCTGCGTAAAGGTCAGCCTGTCACCATCGGTAAACCTATTGCTCATATTCAGGCGCTGATTCTGGACGCTGCCGGACAGCTGTGCCCGGTCGGCGTGCCGGGCGAACTGTGTCTTGCTGGGCTTGGACTGGCGCGCGGCTACCTCAACCAGCCGCAGATGACTGCCAGCCGCTTTGAACACATCACGCTGAATGACGTGAACCATACCGGACAGGGCACGGCGACGTTGCGTATTTATCGCACGGGTGACAAGGCCAGATTGCTGAACAACGGTGACTATGAATACTGTGGCCGTATTGATGAGCAGATCAAGCTGCGTGGCTATCGCATCGAACCGGGTGAGATCGAGGCGCAGTTGGCGGCGGTCTGCCCGTCGCTGAAGCAGGTTAAAGTTATCGTGGCGCAGGTGGGAAGCCGTCCGGCGCTAGTCGCTTATGCCACGGTGAAAGCAGGCGGCGGCACACCGGAACCTGCCGCTGTGCTGATTGATGTGGCGAAGCACCTGCCGGAATACATGGTGCCGTTCCGACTGATTCTGCTGGAAGACATGCCGCTGACACCGAACGGCAAGCTCAATACGAAACAGCTGCCGCCGGTGCTGGAAGCGAGCGACGGCGATGGCAAAGTTGACAACCCGCAGGAAGCAGACGTGCTGGCGATCTGGCGCAGCGTGCTGAATACGCCGCTGGGCGTTGAGGATGACTTTTTCCGCTTAGGCGGCGATTCGATCCTCAGTATTCAACTGACGACGCGCCTGCGCAGCGCAGGCTATGCCTGCACGGTGAAGGATGTTTTCGAAGCGAAAAGCGTGCGGCGTCTGTGCCGCGTGTTGGCGCAGAACAACCGTGACACCGGCATTGTGGCAGAGCAGGGGACGCTGGAAGGCGAATTCGCGCTGCTGCCGATTCAGCGCTGGTTTATGGAACAACTCTTGGCACGCCCTGAGCACTGGAATCAGGCGGCGATGATCCAGTTGCCGGAAGTGGATGCTGGCCGCCTTACCACGATGTTGCAGGCGCTGATGGCGCAACATGACGCGTTGCGTCTGGCCTGTAATGCCGAAGGGCAACGCTATCTGACGGATGTACCTTGCCCAGCGGTGTCGACGCTGGATTATCGTCAGCTTGGTGATGACGGCCTGCAGCAGGCGTTTACCGCGTTGCAGAGTGAATTCGATCCCGCGCAGGGAAGAACGATGGCCTGCGCGCTGGTGCGTCACCATCCGCAGGCGGACACGGCTGTGTTCCTCGCTTTCCACCATTTGGTGATCGATGCCGTTTCCTGGCGCATTCTGGTTGACGATCTGGAGCGGCTGTACCTCGGTGAACCGCTGCCGCCGAAAACGTCGAGCTATCGCCAATGGGGCACGGCGCTGCACCACTACGCGACGCAGCATGCGGAACAACTGACGTACTGGCAGGCGCAGGAAGACGGCGTGGATCAGACGGCGCTACTGGCAGCGAAGGATCCACAGGGTCAGGCCAGTGCCGCGATGCTGACGCTGGATGCAGAAACCACGGGCCAACTGGTGAGCGAGGCCAATCGGGCTTTCAATACCGACGTCAGCGATTTGCTGCTGGCGGCGCTGACCCGCACGCTAAACGATCTCGATTGGGGCGATAAAGCGCGCATCATGCTGGAAGGGCACGGCCGTGAAGCGATTGATCCGACGCTAGATGTCAGCCGCACGGCGGGGTGGTTTACCAGTACTTATCCGGTGTGTCTGCAAGATCGATCCGACTGGGCTTCTCTGATTCAATCCTGCAAGGAACAGCTGCGTCAGGTGCCGGATAAAGGCGTTGGGTTTAACCCGCTGCGTTACCATCACCCGCAGGGCAATTCGCTGACGCTCTCGCCGATTGTGTTTAACTATCTTGGGCTGTCGGTTCATACCGCTGGTACATGGCGTCCGGTGGACGTCGCGCCGGGAGTCTGTGTCGCGCTGGAGAATAAACCGGCAGAGATTATCAGTCTCCACGGCGGTATTGCGGGCGGACAACTGACGCTGCGTCAGGTCGGTTGCTTAAACCAGCGTGACAGTGAACGTCTGATGGTACGGCTGACTGAGAATCTGCGTGCGCTGACGGCAGCATGTCTGGCTCAGCTACATCACGGCACTGTCTTTACCCCCAGCGACTTCCCGGCGGTGACGCTCAGCCAGACGCAGCTCGATAGCCTGTCGCAGCGTTATGACATCGACACGCTGTTGCCGCTGTCATCGCTCCAGCAGTCGATGCTGTATCACCGCCTGCGCTGTCCGCAGGACGATGCCTATCATCTGCAAACGCCGGTTCGCTATGCGCAGGCGCTGGACGTGGAAGGCTATCGTCAGGCATGGCAGCGTCAGATTCAGCGGTTCCCGGCGCTGCGTGCCGCGCTGGAAAGTGAACAGACCAGCGTACAGGTGATTGTGAAGCAGGCAGACCTGCCTTTCTACTATCAGGATATCGCGCAGGAGGCCGATCCACAGGCGGTCATTGAACGCTATCGCCAGCAGGATTTACGCACCGGATTTGATTTGTCACAGCCGCCGCTGTTGCGCATTGCCTGTTTCCGTTTGGGCGAGCAGGACTATCGCGTGCTTCTAAGCTGCCATCACAGCGTGATTGACGGCTGGAGCGGACCACAGTTGCTGGGCGCGGTGCACCGTGATTATTTGCTGCTAATGCGCGGTGAAACACCCACGATTCAGGTCGATAGCGCCTATGTGGATTATGCGCTGCACGCCGTGGCGCAGCAGCCCGCCGTTGAGGCTTTCTGGCAGCAGCGTCAGCCACTGCTAGTGCAGACAAACGATGTGGCCGTGCTGTTTGCGGCGGCAGGCAAACGCGCCGATCTCAACCAGCATCTGACACAGATTGAACCACAGGTTACCAGCGTGAGCCTGAACGAACAGGATCAGGCGACGTTAACCGCTTTTGCCCGCGAAGTGGGTGTCACTCACAGCATTATCGCGCAATATGCCTGGCATCGGCTGCTAGCACGGTCGACTGGCGATGCGGTCAGTATTGTCGGGAACGTGCTGTCGGGGAGGGAAAGCCCGGTGGACGACGTGGCGAGCAGCGTGGGTCTGTACATCAACAGCCTGCCGCTGGCGCTAAGCTGGCAGCAGCCGATGTCGCTGCAACAGCATTTGGTGCAGTTGCAGAATGAGCTGATGGCGATGAATCAGCATGCCACACAGTCGCTGATTGCCCTGACGGCTGGACGCCCGCGTCTGTTCAACAGCCTGTTTATTTATGAAAACTATCCCGGTGCGAAAGCAGAACCGGGCCAACGCGCTGACGATCCGTATCGGTTATCTCCAGAGTTTTCAGCCGCCTATGAAAAAGTCGAGATGCCGCTGAATCTGGTGGTGCGTGAGCAGGCGGGTTGCATGCTGCTGCGCTTCGAGTTTGATGCCGATGTGTTGGACAGTACGCAGGCGCGTCGGGTACTGATGCGCTGGCATGACGAGGTGGTCGCGCTGATCAATAGCGCACCGCAGCAGCCAGCCGAGATTATCGGGCATGAGAAAGCAACAGGCTCAGTAGTTGCGCAGAAAACGGTGGCAGATAGCGGTATTAGCCAGCCGGATACGCCGTCAGCCCAGTCGCTGTTGCGCGTGTGGGCGCAGACGCTACATCTCGCTGAATCCGGTCTCTGGTCACAGACGCTGTGTGAATGCGGTATTGATTCGCTCCAGCGTATTGCGTTGGCGCAGGCACTGAGCCGTGCGTTAGCGCAGCCGGTGAGTGTAGCGCTTTTACAGCGCTATCCATCCCCGCAGGCGCTGAACGGATATCTGGCACAGTCGAGAGTGACCGCCAATGAGGAAACGCTGTCATGACAGGGAGCAATGAAGCCGTGGTGAACCCACTGGCAGAGATTCAGCAGCCCACGGCCTTTGGACAGCGGGTGGGAGCCGCATACGGTGAACAGCGCCACAGCAGTGAGCTGCCCCGAGAGTATCCCACGCCGCTGGTGAGCGCGGCGTGGAACTGGCTGCTATACAAATACAGCGGTGAAGAGCAGGTGTGTGCCGCGTTCGTCGCGTCCGATCTCCCTGACCACGTAAGGCCGCTGATCGCACATTTTCACCAGCGCGATCGTCTGGTCAGCGACTGGATCGCGGCGGTGAGATCGGCGTGCGATCCGCTGCCTGTACCAGAGGTTTCGGCGGCAGCCCCCCAGCATGCGCTGTTTAGCAGCCTGCTGATCGTTGGAGATATGGCATCGTTATCTGTGGTAGTACAAAAAGTGGCGCAAACCGTGGCGCTGATCGTACAGGTGCAGAACGATCGGTTAATTCTGACGGCGCCTGACGGACAGTTCGATAATCGGCAATTACAGAGTATTTCCCGCCATCTCACGCAGTTGCTCGATGGGCTGCTGGCACAGCGCTGGGAGCGGCTGACACAGATTCGCCTCAGTCCGCTGGTGGCGCCGCTACCGCATAGGGCAGCGACGCCCGCCCTGCACGATGAACTGCTGGCGCGCCTTGCTCAGGATGCGCGTCGGGATCGCGTGGCCATCCGTTTTCAGGAGCGGGAAATCAGCTATCGGGAATTGCTACAGCGTGTGGCGCTGATTCAGCAGATGTTGACTGCGCAGGGCATCACTGCCGGCCAGCGGGTAGGGCTGCACCTGAGCCGTCAGCCTGACACCGTGGCGGCTCTGCTGGCCTGCGTGTTTTCTCAGGTGGCGTTTGTGCCGCTGGAGCCGGACTTTCCGGGGGAACGTCTACAGGCGATTCAGCAAGAAGCGATGCTAGCGGCGGTCTTGCAGGACAGCTATACCGGCGGTTCGCTGGCGTTTGGCTGCCCGATCCTGAACCTCAGCGATTTACCGTATTCAGCCAGTGATTCCACCGCGAGCGTACAGTTGGCACAGGCTGGTGGGCCGGAAACGGCGGCCTATATGATGTTTACCTCCGGTTCGACGGGGAAACCAAAAGGTGTCGTGATTGGTCAGCGAGCGCTGCAAACCTTTATTCATGCCAGCGTGGCACGATTGGTTTTAACGGATAAAGCCAACTGGCTGCTCATTACCACACTGGCGTTTGATATCTCCATGCTGGAAGTGTTTGGGCCGCTGTGGGCTGGCGGCGTGCTGCACCTGACCACGCATGAGGAATACAAAGATCCGCAGGCGGTCGCGGCGTATTTGCAGACTCGGCCGGAAATCAACGTATTGCAGGCTACGCCCGCGTTTTGGCGCATGATGTTCAAGGCGGGCTGGCAGGGTAAACCCGATCTGGTGGCGCTGTGCGGCGGTGAGGCGTTGGATCTGCGATTGGCGCAGCGTCTGGTCAGCCGCTGCAGGACGCTGTGGAATTGCTATGGGCCAACCGAGGCGACGATTTGGTCGCAGATGGCGCAGATCGATGGTGCAACTCTGGAGAACCAGCACACGGTCGCGCTGGGGAACACGCTGGCGGGCTATCAGCATGTGGTGATCGATGACGATCGCCATCCGCTGGCGGAAGGGATGGTCGGCGAACTGTGCATTCTCGGTGAGGCGCTGAGCAGCGGATACTGGCAGCGTGACGATTTGACGCAGGATCGTTTTATTCAGCAGGTGGAATCCGGGCAGCGGATGTATCGTACTGGTGATAAAGTCCGGCTACTGGCGGACGATCGCTATCAGTACCTTGGCCGCTTTGACGATCAGGTGAAGTTACGGGGATTTCGCATCGAGTTAGGGGAGATCGAAGCGCAGATGAAACGGATCGAACAGGTGCAGGATGCGGCCGTCAAACTTCAGGGCGAAGGGGATGAGGCGGTGCTGGTCGGCTACGTGGAATATAAACCTGGCTCAGAGATGACCAAACTGGCGCTGCGCAAACAGTTGCATCAGTTCCTACCGGCTTACATGGTGCCGGGGCGCATTGTGGTGCTCGACAAGCTGCCCAAAACCGGCAGCGGCAAAGTCGATCGTAAACGTCTGACGGATGTCTGACAGTGATAAAGGGCAGCGATGCTGCCCTTTATCTATCGTGTAAAAATGACATTCAGGTATCGCAATGTGCGATGCCACACGCTGATCAGAATGATTGTAAGGTACTGATTTTGCCCTGCTGCCAGTTGATATCAGATTGACGCAGCGACTGGCTGATATCTGCAAGGCTATTGGATGGCAGTGATTTCGGCAGCAAATCCAATCCGATTGTCGAGAATATCTGGCCGTAGGAATTACGCAGTTCTGCATAGGCCAGATCCTGGCGCAAACTGGCATTGAGGGCGTTCAGCTCGCCTTGAATCAACTGTAGTTCGCCAATGCTGTTAGCCTTATAGCGGTTTCTCAGCTGTTCGACGATTTTAGTGTCAAGATTGCGTAATTCTGAACTGGTTTTATATTGTCGCTGCGCTTCATTGAAGTTGGCTCGGGCGATGTACAACTGCGCCATAATCGCCAATGACATTGCCTGACGCTGCATTTCCGACACGGATTCGTTAGCCTGAGCGGCTTTACGCGCGGCTGGGCCGGACAACAGATTGAACAGGTTCCAGGTCGCTTTCACGCCGACATCAGCCCAGCTGTTGTTGACCAGGAAGGAGTTGCTGTCATAGTGGCCGCCTGCGCTGATTTCCACGCCGGGCAGCATACGCAGCAGCGCTTTGCGGGTTTCTGCGGCATGAATTCGCACCTGATAATCCTGCTCGCGCAGTTCTGGGCGACTGACCAGCGCCGCTTCTTCCAGCACCTTCACATCGACATTCAACTGCGGTACGGTTTCGTCACCACTTTGTGGCAATGCGAGCTTGTAGGCCGTATCCAATGGCAGGTTCATCAAAGTCGCCAGCTCAGTCTTGGCGAGCGACAGTGCACGACGCTGTTCTTCCAATTGGCGTGTGGCGTCGATCAGCGCGCGTTGATAGCTCAGTGCTTCGATGGGATCGCCAATCTGCTGTGACGACATGTGCTCACTCGCGTCGCGCGCTGTGTTGACGCGGGCGATCAGGCCATCAATCTGCCCCAACAAGCGTTCGGCAGCCACGGCGCGCCAGTAGGCGGAGCGCACATCTTGCAGGATGGTATGCACGACTTTGCGCTTACGCTCTTCGGCAATCCAGCGCTGATCCGATTTTTGCTGGGCGGTCACGTAGCTGACCCCAAAGTCGAGCACGTTCCATACCATGGTCAGATCGGCCACATCGCGGTCACGATCCTGCGAGGTGGACGGTTCCAGAGAGGTTCGTCCCGTTTCCACGCTGCGGCTGCTGGAAGCGCTCATATTATTACGCCCCACATAGCCTGCCGATGCCGCGATCTTGGGCAGCATATCGTAACGTGCCAGTTCCAGTTGCTGCTGACTCAGCGCATATTCCATCACTTTTAAGCGTGATTCGAGGTTGTATTTCAGTGCGCGTGCCATCGCATCATACAGCGTGATCGGTGCCGTGACGGGCTCCTGCTGGCTGAACATGGCGACTCGGTCCTGCTGGCTGCGTTGCCCGCTTTCGACCTTGCTGATCGGCTGGGTGGTCACGGCACAGCCGCTGGCGGCTAGCACGATGGCGCTAAGGCTAAATAGTTTCCGACCCTTTAACACGATTCCGCTCCTCGTCATTGTCATTATTACCAATTTTGTTTTTGTGATGGTTCTGGCTGTGATTGCGATCGCCTTGCATATCGCTGATTGCTGCACTGTTGTGCAGGGTTATCCTTGCTGCTGACCACTTTCCTGCAACGCTTGCTCAATAGCGGCCAGGCGTTGCAGTTCCGAGTCACCTATCTGTTGTAATTGCCGGTGGAGCGAGGGCGTAAATGCCACGGAGCGACCAGTGTTGTCATCCGTGCTATTCATTGCGTTACTCGCCCCATCTAGTGGAATGTCTTTCCAACTGCCGCCGGAGAAGACCTCCATTGGTGTTAGCGAAGGCAGATAGATCCCCGAGAACGTACTGGCCAGCGATGAGGTACCGCCGAGTGCAGAATCTTTGCTAAAGCTCGGGAAGGAACCTAACGTGCTGTCGAAATTAACGCCAATGCCGCTGGCTACGCCATGTCCGAAAGCACCTGCCACCTGACTGACTGGGAGGGTGCTTGTCTCTGTGTTCTGACGTCCGGTGGCGAAGATGGCAGACATCACTGATCTCGGGGCACCGTCGTTACCCAGGGTAAGGCTGCCGAGTGACGGATTGGCAATCAGTCTACCTAACGTCTGCTCTGCTGCCGCGATATCCTGTGTAGATTGCTGGCGCGTATCGCTGAATGATGGTGTCCGGCCAAGACCGTCGTTGGCTTTAAATTGGGGATCGCCGCCCACAATGCTGCGTGTCACCGTCAAGCCAAAGCTGGTGCTAATTGAGGTATTGCTGCCGTCGGTGGCCGTTACTCGGATCACCAGCGTGCCCACATTGCCATTGCCCGGCGTACCGGAGAAGGTGCCGATAGCAGGATCGAAGCGCAGCCAGCCTGGCAGCGGTGAGCCGTCGGCGAGAGTCGCGCTGAGCGTCAGCGTATCGCCATCGGGATCGACAAATGTGCCCGCAGGCACGGTAAAGTTGAAGCTGCCATCCTGCGCCACACTTTGCGCTGGGATCGGGGTAGCAACCACCGGCGCATCGTTAACATTGGTCACCGTCAGGCCAAAGCTGGTGCTGACGGAGGTATTGCTGCCGTCGGTGGCCGTTACCCGGATCACCACCGTGCCCACATCGCCATTGCCCGGCGTACCGGAGAAGGTGCCGATAGCAGGATCGAAGCGCAGCCAGCTCGGCAGCGGCGAGCCGTCGGCGAGGGTGGCGCTGAGCGTCAGGGTATCGCCATCCGGGTCGCTGAAGGTGCCCGCAGGCACGGTAAAGTTGAAGCCGCCATCCTGTGCCACACTTTGCGCTGGGATAGGGGTAGCAACCACAGGCGCATCGTTAACGTTGGTCACCGTTAGGCCGAAGCTGGTGCTGACGGAGGTATTGCTGCCGTCGGTGGCGGTTACCCGGATCACCACCGTGCCCACATCGCCATTGCTCGGCGTACCGGAGAAAGTGCCGATAGCAGGATCGAAACGCAGCCAGCTCGGCAGCGGCGAGCCGTCGGCGAGAGTCGCGCTGAGCGTCAGGGTATCGCCATCGGGATCGACAAATGTGCCCGCAGGCACGGTAAAGTTGAAGCCGCCATCCTGCGCCACACTTTGTGCTGGGATCGGGGTAGCAACCACGGGCGCATCGTTAACGTTGGCCACCGTCAGGCCAAAGCTGGTGCTGACGGAGGTATTGCTGCCGTCGGTGGCCGTTACCCGGATCACCAGCGTGCCGACATCGCCATTGCCCGGCGTACCGGAGAAGGTGCCGATAGCAGGATCGAAGCGCAGCCAGCCTGGCAGTGGTGAGCCGTCGGCGAGGGTGGCGCTGAGCGTCAGGGTATCGCCATCGGGATCGCTGAAGGTGCCCGCAGGCACGGTAAAGTTGAAGCCGCCGTCCTGCGCCACACTTTGCGGCGGGATTGGCGTGGCAACCACGGGCGCATCGTTAACGTTGGTCACCGTTAGGCCAAAGCTGGTGCTGACGGAGGTATTGCTGCCGTCGGTGGCCGTTACCCGGATCACCAGCGTGCCCACATCGCCATTGCCCGGTGTACCGGAGAAGGTGCCGATAGCAGGATCGAAGCGCAGCCAGCTCGGCAGCGGCGAGCCGTCGGCGAGGGTGGCGCTGAGCGTCAGCGCATCACCATCCGGATCGCTGAAGGTGCCCGCAGGCACGGTAAAGTTGAAGCCGCCGTCCTGCGCCACGCTTTGCGGCGGAATTGGCGTGGATATCACGGGAGCCTGGTTCGATGGCGTGACTGTCAGGCTGAAAGTGGTACTGATCGAGGCATCGCCATCGTTGGCGGTGACCTTAATGCTCAGATTGCCGATATCACCATTGCCTGGCGTACCGGAGAAAGTGCCAGTGGCCGGATTAAAGGTGATCCAGCTCGGTAGCGGTGAGCCGTTGGCCAGCGTGGCGCTCAACGTCAGGGTATCGCCATCCGGGTCCGTGAAGGTGCCTGCCGGTACGGTGAAGTTAAGGCTGCCATCTTGTACCACGCTCTGTGCCGGTATCGGCGTCGCGACCACCGGAGCGTCGTTAACGTTGGTGACGGTCAGGCTGAAATCAGTGTGTACCGAGGCGTTGCTGCTGTCGGTGGCAGTGACGCGGATTGACAGGCTGCCGACATCCGCATTGCCCGGCGTGCCGGAGAAGGTACCAGTGGCCGGATTAAAGGTGAGCCAGCCCGGCATCGGTGAACCGTTGGCCAATGTGGCGCTTAGTGTCAGCGTATCGCCATCCGGATCCGTGAAGGTACCTGCCGGAACGGTGAAGTTCAGGCTACCATCCTGCGCCACACTTTGCGCCGGAATAGTGGCGGAGACCATCGGTGCATCGTTAACATTGGTGATAGTCAGACTAAAGGTGGTGCTGACGGAGGCATTGCCATCGTTGGCGATGACTTTAATGCTTAGGGTGCCGACATCCGCATTGCCCGGCGTGCCGGAGAAGGTGCCGGTGGCCGAATTAAAGGTGAGCCAACCTGGCAGCGCTGAACCGTTGGCCAGCGTGGCACTCAGAGAGAGAGTATCGCCATCTGGATCCGTGAAGGTGCCTGCGGGTACGGTGAAGCTCAGACTGCCATCCTGTGCCACGCTCTGTGCCGGTATTGGCGTTGCGACGATTGGCGCGTCGTTGACGTTGGTGACGGTCAGGCTAAAGGTGGTGCTGACCGAGGCATTGGTGGTATCTGTGGCGGTAACTTTGATGCTCAGGATGCCGACATCTGCATTGCCCGGCGTGCCAGTGAAGGTGCCGGTGACCGGATTAAAGGTGAGCCAGCTCGGCAGCGGTGAACCGTTGGCCAATGTGGCGCTCAGTGTCAGCGTATCGCCATCCGGATCCGTGAAGGTACCTGCTGGTACGGTGAAGCTCAGGCTTCCATCCTGCGCCACGCTCTGTGCGGGTATAGGCGTTGCGACCACGGGAGGGTTGCCAACCACGACCGTCAACGTTGAGGTCGCACTGCTGCTGGCATCGTCATTGGCGGTAACTGAAATGGTTCGGTTGCCTGCGGTGGGCGTGGTGGCGACATTAACATAAACGATGGCGCGTAACGCTGTCTGGAAGGCGTCCAGCGAGGCACCACCGGTGAGGGTCACCGTTTGGCTGCCATCTCCTGACACGTTGATGCCCGCGGCATGGGCGGCCAGTAATGCCTGTTGCGATAACGTCAAATATTCGCTGCTGCCATTGGCGTTGCCCGCCAGCGAGAGCGTCAGCGTCCACAGGCGTGTGTCGCCGTCGGTTTGCGAGAGTGTTGCCAGCATATCGGTTATAGGCACGCCCGTGCTCAAGCCGCTGGAGACGGTGGCGCTATAGTCATTGCCTGAGCTTGCGCCGTTCAGGTCCACCTGTGGACTTACACCCGAGGCAAACTGCGATTCGTAAGCACCGATATCGACAGCCCCTTGCCGCACACGATCCAAACCACGTGCATCTGCGTCACCGGTGACAGAGAAGCGATCGCCCTGATTAATCGCATTGGTGGCAGTCACAGACAGACGCGGATCTGCCGTCGAAATCAGGTTGACAGTACCGCCGATCAGGTTGTTGTTGCCGAGCAGGGTATAAGTCCCACCAGTACCACCAGAATAGAAGGTGGTGACATCGACCGTGTTACCGGAAATAATCGAGTTGCGTATGTTGGCGACCCAGTTTGTCGAGCCACCGGTGAACCCAAACACCATGCCCGCATCCTGACCGGTGATGGTGGTGTTCATCAAGCTGATGTGCGTGCTGGTGGCGTTGCTCAAGCTCGCCGTTACGTAAATGCCGGCCACGCCAATATTCCCACTGGTTGGGTTGAAACTGCCGTTGTTGTAGATGGCGGAATTAGTGATCGACAGCGAGACGGTGTGCTGAGTACCGGCTACGAACAGTCGGACAACGCCTTCTTCATTCAAGCCGCCAAACAGCACGTTATTATGAATATTGACCTGATCCAAATCGACGATATACCTGCCTGGGGCAATATTAAACAGGTCAATCATACCGGTACCCCAGGTGTCGTC
Source organism: Pectobacterium aroidearum (assembly GCF_015689195.1). Taxonomy (GTDB): domain Bacteria; phylum Pseudomonadota; class Gammaproteobacteria; order Enterobacterales; family Enterobacteriaceae; genus Pectobacterium; species Pectobacterium aroidearum. The sequence goes on along the minus strand of NZ_CP065044.1, from coordinate 4,346,352 downwards.
AGTATTGCCGGAGATATCGACGTTATACAGCCTGAAATTGATGTCCGTCGCGCCGTAATGGATCCCCAATACGCCACCGGTAACCTGATTAGTGCTGGTGGTGAAATTCGTCAATGTCAGGTTCTGAATGGCGAGGGTGATTGACGACGTGTTGATTTGAAAGCCGGAATAACCGCCGCCGTTCAGGGTAAAACTTTGCCCGTCGATCAACATGGAACTGGTCGGGACCAGCAGGCCTTCAGCCAGCGTGACGTTGGTCTGGAACACAATACGGTCGATACCGGGGGTCAGGTTGGCCCAATGCAATGCTTCGCGCAGACTGAGCCCGCCGCCATCATTGAGATCGTCTTGTAAGCTATTGCCGAAAGACGCATCGTCGCCGGTATCGTCTCCAGAGGTAACATACAGCGCGCTGTTGCTGGCTAATACATTCACTGATGACGTTAGGCTTAACGCTGTGGTGTTGTTGTTGGTACCGCTATCTCTGACGGTGGTTAAGGACACATCTCGTGTGGCCGCTGTGACGCTGCTGTTGCTATTGCCGTAGCGTAAGCCATCTACCAGACCGGCAAATTGCGTGTTGCTGGCGCTCATCCCGCTCAGTTGTAGCGTCACGGTGTTGCCGACGCGCGTTACCGTATAACTGCCGATGCCGGTCAGCGTGCCGCTGCCATTGCTCGCCAGACTGATGGTGTTGCCTGCCACGCTAATAAATTCACCACTGTCGCTGACGTTGGACACGGTCAGGGTCAGTGAGTTAAAGGTTTGCCCGCTGTCCCGCGTGTCCGCGCTGACGCCGCTGAACAGATCGATAGATCCCGCCATCCCACCAATAAATACCGGATTGCTGCCTGTGGCGGACAGCGTTGGCGCGGTGCTGCTCGCGGCGGTGGTGACATCGAGTTTGACCACGCTGACGGTGGCATTCCCGGCGCCGTCTCTGGCCACCACATACACGTCATAGGCGGTTGCTGCCGCCAGGCCGGTCAGCGTCAGGGCCTGACTGTAGGGCGCGCTGCTGGATACCTGACTGCCGGAAGCCAATGCCGCGCTACCTGCGGCGTTCTGCCCGCTAATGACCTGAGTGACGCTCGGTGCGCTGGCGCCATCCGACACCACCACGTAATAGACGGTACCGGCTTCGCTCAGATCAGTGTTAAGGGTAAAACCGCTGGTGGTCGGTGCGGTGATCGTTGGAGTGGCGTCAAAGGTGGGGGCGATATCGTCGGCCACCATCAGGGTGACGACCTTCTCATAGGTCGCTTGTCCGTCGGAGACCTGGATACGCACGGAATAGGTTCCGGCTGCCATGGTGGCGGCATTAACCGCTCTCAGCGTGCTGCCGCTGAGGGTAAAGAGTGCATTATCAGTACTGCCGACGCCACTCACCAGACTGTAGGTAAACGTGGTGGAGTCTACGTCGGTTGCCGACAGCGTCCCAACGATACCGTTGCTGCCCAGAGACTGACCGAATGTCGTGTTGGAGAGAGCCAGATCCGTTGGCGCATCGTTGACGGCAACCACGGTGACGGTGCTGGCGATATTGCCGGGGCTGTAGCTGTTGTTGCTGGCACCAGAATCGGTGACCTGAGTCAGGGTCACGACCCGTGCGGTGGTATGGGGATTTTCACTGCTGTTGCCGTAGGTCATGCCAGATAGCAAGGTGCCCATATCGGCATTGCTCAGCGTTGCTCCGCTTAGGCTGATGGTGGCTGTGCCTGCGCTGAGGGAAACACTGGCCGACCCGTAACCGCTGCCGAGTGTGACGCTATTGCCATTGATCAAGGACACCTTGACACCGTTAATATTCAGGTATTCGGTACTGTCTGCTACGTTGGTTACGGTAAAGGTGGCGCCAGTAAAGGTTTGTCCACTGTCGTTGGTGTTAGCGATTACGTTGGTAAATAAGCCGACGTCGGTGCCGTTTTCTGTATAGGTAGGGTTTGTCGCTAAGCCCGCTATGCTGGGAACGTTATCGGTGGAAGCGACGACAGGTGCGGTGACGATATTATCCCATTGGACAGTACCATTACCGAGTGTCGCTGTTGTTAATCTCACCTCGTCAATATTTTGAAAGGCACTGGAGAGTGTCGCCGTCTGGAATGCGGTCGTGAGGGTGATGGTTTGCGTTGCACCCGCCACCGCGCTACCGTCTTTATACCCAGTGATGGTGAACGTTGATGCGTAATTGCCCAGCCCTCTAAGATCAATATTCGATAGGTTGAATTCGCTGCCATCCGTCGATTTAATTGCAAAATAGTTAAGATTTCCCCCAGGAGCAACAATCGTATTCAGGACCTGGTTACCGCTTATAGCAACAGTTTGAAGTGTTACTCTGTCAGTACTGTAAGCAACGTAGGTAAAGCCGTTGTTGATATCATCATAAGATTGGACACCAGACTGGCTGCTGACAAATGTATTCGTGCCTGAAAATTGCGAGAATGTGTTAGTGCCGAGAGTTGGGGACGCGAGTAAATTATTGTAATTTGTGGTTATTTCACCCAATGCGGCATTGTTCGTTTCTATGCTGCCAACCGTTGTTTCCAGTTGCCAGTTGCCACCTTTGGCTATGGCGCCAGTTAAATCATCCGAGGCTGCAATATCTGCCTGAGTGAGCTGTGATAGTAAAGAGACAAAGCTTTTTCCGGTGTCCTGTGCAATATCACAGCCATAGAGCAGCAGATCGCCATCCTGTGTTAACGCTGTGCCGAGTTTAGCCAGGTCGGCCGAACGTGCCTCCGCCGTAGCGCTATCAAGCGTCAGATTACCAAGGCGAACTTGCCCTTCGTTGCCATGGCTCAATATATGGATCGCATCGTAACCCGTATGGGTTTCAGCCCATACCGCCATCTGCGTCAGTCCGTCTTTACTGCTATCCAATAAAAACACATCAACCCCAGCGGGGACACTGTTGACCAGTGTTTGGTAATCCGTCAGCGCCGTATCAATAAATACCGCTTCTTTACGTATTGTTTCGCCTGCGACAGCCTGTACAACGACGTCAGTCGTGATGTCATGCGTAGCACTATTCTGATCGGATGATGTGTTGTTCTCCGATGTGGCTTCAGCAGAATGATTGGCAGTCTGTGCAGGATTAGAAGAAGCCGTGGCATCACTTGAATTACTGGTTTCGGCCTGAGTGGCCGTTGCGGCTATTGCGCCGTCAAATAAGACGCGAGATTCAAGGACAAAACCAAGAGGAGCGGAATAAGCCTGCTCAATGTGGTCAGTTGGATGGTCACTTTTCTTACTGAATAATTGGCGCCACAGCATAAGACATACTCCAGAGTGGTGTTAGTACGTATGATTTTTCTAAAGCTAATATCGGGAAGTCATGACTCAATACGGACTATCGGTACGCTTGCCATCGTGAGTACCAACAGACCACTCCTATGCCCATCATTAGATTACATATTACGTTTTTAATTTCAATATCTTACAGATATTACGCTCCCCTGGAAATGAGGGGAGCGCGTGGTTATATTAGTTTGGGTTTGTAGGATAAATGCCTATAGCAGCGATGCACGCAGTGAGACCCACACTGGGGTTACGAACACTAAAAGGTGTGCCGCCAATATTAGGGGAAATGGTTATACCTGTTAGGCTCGTCACACTAAACGGGGCGGAAAACGGCTTCAGCGTTGTTGTAGGCGCGGCATTACTATAAATTTTAGCTGGTGAGTCAACCCCACCAACGGAACTTAAATCAAACGAAGGAGACGTTGTCGCCAATGATGTCGTGTTGTCTGGTACGTTAGTTGTTGCCGCACCGTTTACCACAGGAATAGCGATAGAAGCTGTACCGCTAACGCCTCCAGAAGAGGCAACGGTGGCTGGATGTATGTGTGGGGCAACGTTGCTTGTCGTCAATGCGACATTCTCTACCCCAAATACTTGTCCACGAGTGACATTCGCTAATCCTGTCCCTTGCCCAGCCCCTACCGGTACGCGCCCACGCATGTCGGGGAGCACAAAGTTACCCTGCTGTGGGGAGCCTCCCCAAATATTTCCGATCAAGGCATAAAGCGCCTGATATTGATTGATAGTCACCGTTTGTCCATTTGCAGGCAGATAGCCCTGTGGGCAATAGCTGGTGACCATATAACAAATAGAGCCAATATAAGGCTCAGTACTGCATGCAGATGCGGTAGCTGGTTGCGATAGGCCTACAGCTAACACAGTTGCGATCGCAGATTTGGCAAACAGACGCTGAATGCATTTCATAAACATCTCTCCTTGGAATAGGGGCAGTTCCACGCTGGGTGAAATATATCTGATGATTTTGATGCTTGGTCTTGTGATGCCTAACTTCACTTGCTAAGTAACATGTAATTTTATGTAAACAATAAAAACAAAATTACATATAAAAAGTGAAACTAGCAATAGGCTTTTACGTAGGCCGATAAGAAAAAGATTTGTTTTTTTAAGTATTTGATTTTATTTAATATTTATTGGATTTGATTTGGCTTATCAAAGGAGGGATGTGCTGAAATTGCTGCGATATGTGTATGTTATCAGCGTAATAAAAAAACCAGAGAGAAATTTATTTGTTAATAAGATGTAGTGTATGTTCGACGCAATACGCACGTGAAAACGTTAAGTAATCTTATTAACTGATGAAATCAGAAAAGGTGTAACGCTTTTCTACAGAATCTGGAGCATCTCCTGCTCCAGATACCAGCTAAGCTAGGCGTATATGTTGAGGATAACCAACCCACTAAAAACCACTTTCCCGGATACCCAATGCTGCTACCCGACGCCACACCGTGCCAAGAATAGATTCCTTTTCTCCTTCCAGAATGACGCTGCCCCGTAGAGGCTGTTGCAGCGGCAGGAATGGCTCTTCCTGTACCATGAAATGAACGCGGTACTGCGCCTGCACTGGTTGAGGATTGTGGTCGCGGTCGCGTCGCACGGCAATCGGGCCGTGGCGATCGGACGCGAGCATTTCTTGTTGCAGGTAAGCGCTGCCCGTGGGGGCGATGTCATGAAGCGTGACGTCAAGACGTGGGAAAGCGGGATCGTCGGCAAGGAAAACGCCCTGCATGCTTCCTTGAGTACGCATGAGTGATTCTTCGGGTATGTAGCCAACCACCCGTCCCTGCGTGGGTTCCACCACACGTAGTAATGGCGTATCCGCCGTTAGCCAGCGTCCTGCTGTCATATCACGCGCCAGATCGCGAACCACACCTGCCTGCGGTGCTCGGATCGTTAAGCGTTGACGCTGTGCTGCCAACCCTCGATAGCGTGCCAGCGCCTCAGCTAACTGCCGATCCATGACCTGAATTTCACTCGCGGTTTCCTGTCGTGCCGCTCCACGCTGTCGCTGCTGTTGTAACTGGGTGATACGCTGACGCTCAATATCGAGACGATAATCCAAGTCGACTGACGTCAGTTCCAGCAGAATGTCTCCGGCATCCACCCGCTGACCATCTGTAACGTGTAGCTGGTTAACCTGCGCCGGTACTGGACTGTAAAGAGTACTGACCTTCTCGGCTTCCAAGACGGCAGGAATGTGGATACTGCCCCCCCATGGATAGAGCAAGATAAACAAGAGGGCCGAGCACAGCAGGGCGCTGCGCAAAAAAGCGATAGGATGTATTGATTTGCGCATTGACCACCAGGCATAGGTTTCTTTGGCTATCGGTAGCGCGATAAACCAGACGATCTCAACCAGCATTAAACCAATGCCGATCACCTTGATAAAAAAGTGGTAAACCACCAGCGCGATGCCAAAGAACAGGAAAAAGCGCCATATCCAGGAGGCATAGCCCCACACCAGCAGTTTGCGTTGCAGGGATGGGGAGAGGTTTTCCGGTGCTGGGTGACCGTGGCCGAACAGACTTTCCCGCAACCGCCAGCGGCAGAGCGCATAGGCGCGTTCTTGCAGGTTTTCTACGCGCCAGAAATCGCTCAGTAAAAAGTAGCCATCGAAGCGCATCAAAGGGTTAAGGTTTACGACCAACGTGGTCAGCCACGTCGCGCTGGAAAGCATAAAGGCGGCCGTTCGTGCCGCGCCATCTGGCAGTAATGCCCAGGCCAAGAGCGCAATAACCGCCAACATCAGTTCGGCCAGAATACCGCCCGCGCCGATCAGCAAGCGTGCCTGACGATCCTTCAGTTTCCAGGCATCGGTAGTATCAGTATAAAACAAGGGAAATAACACGATAAAGGCAACGCCCATGCTTTGCACACGGCAACCCGCCCGTTTCGCCATGAAGGCATGGCCTAGCTCATGGATAAATTTGGCGAACACCAGAGAAATACCGAACACGGCCATGCCGGACAGACTGAAGAGGTGTGGAAACGAATGGGTGTAACGTACCCAGTCTCGGCTGACCAAAAATAAACCCAGCAGCAGGATGCATGGAAATACCCACATCAGAAAGGGCGCGCCATAGTGCTGTAGCCACGGCCAACAGCGGTTAAGTACCGGATCGGGTCGCCACAAAGGAATACGGAAAAACAGATACTGGTGCAGCACGCTTTTCCATAAGCTGGTGCGCATCGCCTGAGCTTTGCCCAGATAGCGCTGACGTTGCTCCACATCACTTGCCGCGATTAAATCGTGCTGGCGCAGGAACTGCAGTAGTTGCTCCAACTCTTTCACTCTCAGCGGCAGTCCGGGCTCGCTGTTGGCGGCGGCCAATATTTGTTGCGGCTGGCGCAATGGCCAATGACGCAACAGGCGGATAGCTGAGGGGGTTAGGGTAAAATAACGTCCGGTTATCGGATCGGACAGCACCCACTGCGGGGCTCCGTTGATGCCAGGAGCCGATTCTACCAATTGCAGATCGGCACGCAGGGGTGGCAGATGCGGATTCATATCCCAATCGCCTGACGGATCACTGCCAGCGGTCGACGGAACAAGTAAACAGCAAGGGGAACATAGTCGCCGGAAATTTTTGCCGTGCCGCGCAGGCCGATACGTGGCGGTGTGTCAGTGAACCGCGCATCAAGACGGTAGGCCAGATTGCCGGCTGGAGTCTGTTCCGACTCATAGGCGATACGTTCTAACAATGCAGCGTGCGGCGTCAGTGGATCGCTGTCCAGAAACAGGGTAATGGGCGCCTCTTGCGGCAGCCGGATGGCGTCGCCCACGTCCAACTCAATGCGTAACGCGGTGAGGGCGGGGTCCGCTAACTCCATCAAACGTTCGCCGGTGCGTACCGGTTTCCCCATCCAGCGCGTTGCGTCGGCAAATACCGCAATGCCATCCCGTTCGGCGCGGATTTCTGCGCGGCTCAGCAAGGCATTGGCGTAATCGCGTTCCGCGCGTTTTTGTGCCACCTGAGCGGCGAGAAAGTCGAGCCGGGCTTTGGAGTCCGCATCCTGAAACGCACGTTGGGAACTTGCACGATGCTCCGCTTCGGCAACGTTCAATGCACGTTCGGCCACATCTGCCTGAGCTTTCAGGGTGGTACTGTCAAAACGAACCAGCACCTCCCCTTTACGTACACTCTGGTTCGGTAACACGGTAAAGAATTGGATCACGCCGTCCAGCGGGGCGGCGACGACACGGCCTTGATGAGGAATCACCTCGGCGGGTGCTAACACCGATTGGCGCACCGGAATGAACAGGCAAGCGAGCAGTAGCAGCGCAGGGACGGCGATTTTCCACCGAGTCTGTCGGCGACGCCAGCGGGTCGTTTGTGGCTCAAGAGCCAGCCAGGCATGGCTAAAAGCCCCGCTGAGTTGCTCTGCCAGCACCTGATCGGTACTTTGCCATAGCTGTTCTCGTGCATACCAAATAGCACCGAAGGGTTTCCCCTGACGATCGTTGAGGGGGGACCATAGCACTTCAGGAGCGGAGAGCGCCTGCCAATCTTTACGGCTTTGTTCATCAAGCTGTGAGGCTTCAATCACCGCGCATTTAGCTAACGCCTTCTCATCGACTGACGACAACTGGGTGCAGGCACGTTCGATAAACGCAACAAAAGGGGCATGGGGGGCGGGTTGGGTGACGCCAGTCACCGCGCGTACCCGGCCATTGATGATCAGTGCAGCATGGCGAAAACCAAACAGCGGTTGGCTGTCGTTGACGATGCAGTAGGCCAGCTCTTCGGTGCTCTTTGCCGCCCGTGCTTGTCGTTCAACGTCAAGAAAGCGGGCAAACGCGGCGGTACTGGCAGAGGTTGGCGTGGTGCTCACTGCGCCTCCGAAAACTGTGCCGTTCCGCTCATACCTGCCATTAAGGTATTGTCCGCGTGAGCCAGTGTACCGGTGAGTCCCAGAGTTTGGCTGCTCTCATCAATACGTGCACCAAGCCGTGTGACTTTGGCTTGTAACGGTTTTCCGGTTTCATCCGGCGTGAAGGTAAAGGCTAATCCCGGTTTGAGCACCGACAGAAGTCGTGATGGGACTAGCAGGTTGATCTCTAGATTGCGGTTATTCACCACGTCCAGCAGGGGGGCACCTTGCGCCACGCTCTCAAATGCCTGCGCACGGCGTTTCACCACCTGACCGTCGAAGGGGGCTGTGATGCGACAACGATTGACCTGAATTTGGTAAACCTGGCTTTCTGCCTGAGCTTGTGCAAAGTGCGCGGCTGATAACGATACCGCGTGTCTCCCCACTGATTTCATCTGTGCCAATTGCTGATTTTGGCTCAGTTCTGCTTCTGCGGCGCGTGTGGCGGCAGAAGCCGCAGCTAATTGAGCCTGGTAAATAGAACAGTCAAACCGCACCAACAGATCGCCTTTCTTGAAGGATTCCCCTTCTCTAAACGGTATTTCCACAATTCGTCCAGCCAGTTCGCTGGATAGTGTGGCTTGTTCCACCGCTATCAGAATGCCGCGAGCCTGATTGTCCGTCGGCGTGAGAGACGGCGTGTCATGAGCGGGGATTGCCAGGAGAGGGTCGCTCGTTTGCGCATGAGCCGTAAACGCGAATAAGCAAAGTGCCAGCAATTGGAAAGTGCGGCGAGATATTACGTTACTGAAACTATCCACACTGACCTGCCTTGTTTGTTGAGGTGTGTGCCACGTCAGAAAAGAGAAAGAGACTTTCTGAATTTTCACTTATTAGCGGTGCTTATTTTGGGGAATATAATGGTACAAAATGCGCTGAATTGACAACTGCAATAGCGTGCCGTTCTGGCCTTAGTTTGTCGCTTAGCGCATGTTTGTGCGATGTGAGGCCTGAGGGATATTCACACCTGAAAATAACAGGGGCAGCGCTGCCGCCCCAATCATACGATGCTGTGATTCCCCACCACGTGGAGAAGAAGAAACGTGTGTGGAGTTATCGCTTACTGGTGTTCCTGATGAGCGTCATCACCAAATGTGATCGCACGTCCACGCGCATCTATTTTCGCTTTATCGCGGTTGAAACCCATCTTCGCGCGAACGCCGCCTAACATACCGCCCCGCTGATAGATTTCGTTCGCACGATCGTGGTTGTACTGGCTATCGGGGCTGATTTCCAGCGCCCGGTCGATCCATACTTTGGCCAGATAGCTATTCTGGGTGACGCCTGCGCCATTACGGAACGCATACGCGTAGTAACCTGCTGCATAGTCGCGGTTATCATCATCCTCGTCGCTCCATAATTCGGGCAGGACGACATCCACACAGCGTGCCTGATCTTCAGGAATGTTGCTAAACAGCAGCAGCGTGCTCAATTCCCTTGCTGCACGCGTCCACACGGTTCTCCCCACATTGGGGCGATGCAGTACGCCGAACATCAGTTCGCGTGCGCGCTGGTACTGCGCTGGCGACAGCGTTTCATTACCGCTATCGTGAAACAGAAATCAAATTGTCATCAAAGTATGAGAATTTATAAGTATTCCCCAGCCTTTTCATGCTCATTATTTACCCGCGAATAATATACTAAACGGTGAATACTCATAAGAATAGTATTTCCGCTCTCTACCTCATTCATAAAACCCTGTGTTGAAGCAAAAAACTAAAAATGACTGTTTTTTTAGTTTTTTAATATGAATAAACTCATGTGTGCTAATTAATATCCTGCTTTATTAATTTATTTTCGTTCAAATCGATTCCATTTCAATAATGGTAGGTGAAGTTAAAAAATAAACAAAAAATTTTTACCCCTATTGAAGTGTTGTTTCCAAAGAATAGAATCACCCTGTTGGTATATTTAATTTAAATAAATATAACGTTGCGTGGTCTTGCTGTTTTTGCGCTTGGTTTACTAGGGAAAGTATACCCCCAACTCTATGGTACATAGGAGATAACCATGTCTGTTATTTTATCTAATCATACCCCGACGGATTCCTATAAAGGGTGCACGCCGGGTTCACGCCGCAGTGCACTCCGTGAATTATTACAGCAGCAAAAAGGCATTCGTGTGATGGAGGCTCACAGTCCGCTTTCTGCTTTATTAATTGAACAAGCCGCTTATGAAGATGGCGATATTCATTATCAATTTGATGCATTTTGGTCTAGTTCACTCACCGATTCTACTTTACGGGGAAAACCCGATACGGAGTTGGTCGATATCAGCCACCGTTTCCATGCGATTACGGAAATATTTGATGTTACCACTCGCCCATTAATTTTTGACGGCGATACTGGCGGGCAAGCGGAGCATTTGGCTCACCGTATTCGGGCTGCCGAAAATCTGGGTATTTCCGCCATGATTATCGAAGATAAAACGGGTCTGAAGAAGAACTCTTTATTTGGTAATGATGTAAAGCAAACGCAGGCTTCCGTAGAGGATTTTTGCGAAAAAATTACGACCGCCAAAAAAGCACAACTGACGCCTGAGTTCATGCTGATCGCCCGTATTGAGAGCCTGATTCTGGACGCCGGCATGGAAGATGCGATCAACCGTGCCCTGCGTTATGCTGATGCGGGTGCTGACGGGATTATGATCCACAGTCGGCATAAGAACCCTTCCGAAATTTTAGCTTTCGCCAGGCAATTCCGCGAGCATTACCCACATTTACCTCTGGTTTGCGTGCCCACCAGTTTTAACGATATTACGTTCGATCAGCTGATTGATGGCGGATTTAATATCGTGATTTATGCAAACCATATGTTACGTGCGGCTTATCCTGCAATGAAGTCAATTTTGCCGGAAATCCTCAAGCATGGCCGAACACTGGAAGTTGAGGATAAATGCATGTCGATAAAAGATATTCTGGATCTTATACCCGGTACGCGGTAGCGAAATATCTTGGGGTGTCAGTATAATTATTTTATAACGCGATTATTAGGCGAGAGAGGCTTGCTGTTATTATTTTATAATAAGCCGATTTGATGAGTTGAGTTATCTTTTTAAGTAAATGGCTGTTTTTGGTTAAATAATTATATTACCCCTTATTGTTTTTATCACATAGTTAAAAATCAAAACGTCATCATCGCTGTTAAATACAGTGGGATACGCAGGGGAGGTTTATTGTGATTGACCCTAATAAGCTCATCGAATTTCTTGCTCAACGCGGCGTGCATTTTTTCAGCGGCGTCCCTGATTCATTATTAAAAGCATTTTGTCTGGCGGTTGAAAGTAATCATAGTGGGCTTGCGCACCGTATCGCGAGTAATGAAGGTTGTGCGATAGGGATGGCAATTGGCCATTATCTGTCGACGCGAACGCTGCCCGTGGCCTATATGCAAAACTCGGGGTTGGGCAATGCGATCAACCCCCTCTGTTCTCTGGCTACGCCGGATGTTTATGGTATTCCGCTATTACTCATTATTGGCTGGCGCGGCGAAGTCGATGACGGCGGCAAGCAACAACACGATGAGCCACAGCATGTGATGCAGGGGCGAGTCACGTTGGCTCAGCTCGATGTCCTTGATATTCCGCATATCGTTCTGGATAGCCATAGTGCACCTCGGTGGGATGATATTCAGGCTCTGCTCCAACGCGCGCATGATGAACATCGTCCCGTGGCGCTGGTGGTGAGAAAAAATACTTTTTCCTCGTCAACCGCACCCGCCAATTCCACGGTGGAACCGGTGCTGATGCAGCGAGAAGCTATCGTCGCCGCCTGCCTGAATGTGCTGCCCTCTCATCTTCCTATCGTGAGTACCACGGGCATGTTGTCCCGCGAACTCTATGAGCTACGTGAGCAGCGGAGCGAAGGGCATCAGCGAGATTTTCTCACTGTCGGCGGCATGGGCCTTGCCAGCCAGATCGCGCTGGGCCTATGTGATGCGCAGCCGCAGCGGAAAGTCGTGTGTCTGGATGGGGACGGAGCGCTGCTGATGCACATGGGCGGGCTGACGAACACTGCCCAGGCAAACAACCTGATACACATTGTCATCAACAACGGCGCCCATGACTCCGTGGGGGGACAGCCCACGGCAGCGTCCCGCTTACCGCTGGCACCCATAGCCGCTGCCAGCGGCTATGGCGACACGTATTACGCCGAGACAGAAGACGCCTTGCAGGCGGCGTTGCAACAGGCGCTGCGGGCACACAGCAGCCAGTTCATTGAGGTGAAATGCCGTGTCGGCCATCGCAGCGATCTGGGGCGGCCTGCGACGTCCCCCGCTCAAAACCGCGATGCATTTATGCAGTTTCTTAATACACCTCCTCAGGCCTCTTGATGAGCGGAAATACCCGGAGTATTGCCCATCCCCTTAGCGACAAGGAATGCCGATATGACCCATTCTGTTTCTTTAGTTGGTGTTGGTGTATTAGGAAAAGCGATTTCGCTCAGACTATTGCAGCGTCAGTTTTCGCTCAGTGTGTTCAACCGGACTCACAGTAAAGCGAGCGAGGTTGCCGCCGAGGGCGCTCAATCCGTCCCTGAACTGCACCAGTTGTTCACGCAGGAAAAACAAGTTGTGCTGATCTGCCTGAAGGATGCGGAGGCGATACGTGACGTTTTTCAGTCGAAGGAGGTCACACAAAAACTGACCCGCTATCGTCCTTTATTTCTCAATATCAGTACGATAGGGCCAGAAGAGAGCCGCTGGATGGCGTCTTTCTTTCATCAGCACGGCGCGCATTATGTGGAATGCCCGGTGTCTGGCGGGCCGGAAGGCGCGAGGCAGGGCAAGCTTGCCGCCTGGGTGGGACCGTGTGTGGATGATTTTGCCCGCACGGTTAACGATATCGTGACCAGCCTGTCGGATCGCTATGTGCTAATGGCGAACAACCACAGTGCACAAACCATGAAGGTGATTAATAACTATTGTGAGGCTGTGCATCTGCTGGTGGCGGCAGAAGCGCTGTTGGTGGCGGAAGGCCACGGCATCGCTCCCGATGTGCTGGCAAACGCATTAACGCTGGGACGTGGTCGTTCGACCTATATGGAAGTTATGCTGGATCGCTATCTGAATCCGCGTGAAACCGTGTCTGTCCCTTTATCCATACGCCTGAAAGATCTCGATCTGGCCCATACGCTTTTCCAACGCGCCGAGATCCAAAGCGAATTCTTCGATACGGCGCGTCAGTGCTATCAAAACACGGCGGATCTTTCGGCTGTGCCTCAGGATCAAACCGCCTGCTTTGCTTATCTCTCACGTACCTTGCCAGCGGGGAGGGAGTAGATGTCAGAGTTAACACAGCGACAGCGCTGGATGTCCATTCTTGCTCACAGCGATCCTGTCGAGCTGGAAGAACACTGGGGAGCGTTGAATTTCCCTACGGGTTACCAGCTCTTACGTCCGACGCAGATTGGTTTAATCCAGCTACAGGGAAGAATGGAGGTTGATGGCCCGCGCTTTATTGTGGGCGATATGACCGTGACCCGCGCGGCGGTACAGTTGGAAGATGGAACGTGCGGTTACAGCTATATCGCGGGCAGAAATAAACCGCATGCTGAGCTTTGCGCCTGGATCGATACGTTACTGCAAACCCGATCCTATTTCCATGAAATCTGGGAGCGCATCATCACGCCATTAGCAGACCAGCAGCGTGCATATCGGGAGCAGCAACAGCATGAAGTGGCTGCCAGCCGGGTAAATTTCTTTACTTTGGTCAGGGGGGAGTGATTTGTCATGACAACGATGACGGGCTTCGCCCACCCTGTATTTGGCACTCAGCTTTGCTTTCGCAAAATCGTGAAGGCAATGAGCGAGCCGGGCTCTCTGGTGACGGTGCCGAATGTCTCCGGTCTGGAATCGATATCGTCTGCCACGGCGGCTACGCTGCTTACGCTGACCAGCCACACTACGCCGCTGTTTATCGATCCCCGCATTGGTAACCCGCTGCTGCTGCGTACGCTTTGCCTGCATACGAACGTGCCGATCGCCACGACGCTGGAAGAGGCCTACCTTGTGCTGCTGAGCGGCAACCCTTTTTCTTACGATCTGATGGCGCTCTCCTGTGGCAGCGAAGCCGAACCAGAAAAATCAACCACCGTTATTGTCGAGGTGGACGGAATGCATGACGGGCCTTGTTTAAAACTGACCGGGCCGGGTATCAAGACACATCGCATTATCTCTCCCCGCTTGCCCGGTAGTGTCATGAACTACCTGTGCAACCGCCCTCATGCTTTCCCTACAGGATTGGATTTTCTCTTTACCTCTGGGAAAAAGCTCTTTGCGATCCCCAGAAGTACCCACGTGGAGGAATGCTAATGTACGTTGCCGTCAAAGGTGGGGAAAAGGCCATTGAAGCCGCTCACCAGCTACAATCCTGTCGCCGCCGCGGGTGCACGGATATTCCAGAATTAGACTGTTCACAGATAGAACAGCAGCTGAATTTAGCCGTCGATCGCGTCATGACCGAAGGCAATATTTACGACCGCCAACTCGCCGCGCTGGCTATCAAACAGGCCAGTGGCGATCTGGTGGAGAGTATCTTTCTCTTACGAGCCTACCGTTCTACGCTGCCACGCTGGGGAATCAGTCAGCCGCTTAATACGTCTGATATGCGTCTTGAACGCCGTGTTTCGGCCATTTTCAAAGATTTACCGGGCGGGCAGCTACTGGGCCCGACCTATGACTATACCCATCGCTTGCTGGATTTCTCCCTGCTGGCCGCAGGCGAGGATCCGGTCGCCCCGCGGCCTGACGCTGCTGATGCGAATGAAGAAGCCGATGAGCACGTTGCTCACGCGTTTCAGTTTCTTGCTCAACAACACTTTGTCCCTGAACGGGATATCCGCGACGACAGCGATCCGCCAGACATTACGATGGTCCCCCCGAGTTACCCCGGTACACGTGCGGCGCGTCTCCAGCAGTTGTTTCGCGGCGACGAGGGGTTCCTTCTTTCGCTCGGGTATTCCACTCAGCGCGGCTATGGCCGCAACCACCCCTTTGTCGGCGAGATCCGTACGGGATATATCACTGTCAGCATCGTCGCCGAAGAGGTGGGTTTTGCCATTGATATCGGTGAAATCTTACTGACCGAATGTGAAACCGTGAACGGCTTTGTTAAACCCAGCAACGACGCGCCGCATTTTACCCGTGGTTACGGGCTGGCATTTGGCCGTTCGGAACGTAAGGCGATCACGGTGGCATTAGCCGATCGCGCGCTTCAGGCCGCCGATTATCAAGAGAAAATTCGCGGCCCGGCTCAGGATGAGGAGTTTGTGCTTTCTCATGCTGACAATGTGGAAGCGGCGGGGTTTGTTTCGCATCTGAAGCTCCCGCATTACGTCGATTTCCAGTCAGAGCTGGAGCTATTAAAACGACTACGTGAGGAATACCTCGCGTCTGTGCCAAGGAGTAACGCGTGATGGGCCAGACAACGATCTCCCGCCAGACAGGCAGCCGACCAGAAACGGCATACGATGATTCCGACACGGAATATAACTATGCTTATCTGGATGAAAGCACGAAGGGCATGATACGGCGCGCGATCCTGAAAGCGATCGCTATCCCTGGGCATCAGGTGCCGTTCGGCAGCCGGGAAATGCCGATGCCCTACGGCTGGGGCACCGGCGGCATTCAAATCACCGCCAGTATTATCGGGCCGGATGATACGCTCAAAGTGATCGATCAGGGCTCCGACGATACGACCAACGCGGTATCGATCCGCACCTTTTTCCGCAAGGTGGCCAACGTACCCACTACGGAAAAAACCAGCGACGCGACGCTGATTCAAACGCGGCACCGCATTCCTGAAACGCCGCTTAAGGAAGATCAGATTCTGGTTTTTCAGGTGCCGATTCCTGAGCCGCTGCGCTTTATTGAACCGCGCGAAACCGAGACGTGCAAAATGCATGCGTTGGAAGAATATGGTGTGATGCAGGTGAAGCTCTATGAAGACATCGCCCGCTTCGGGCACATCGCCACGACCTACGCTTATCCGGTGAAGGTGAATCATCGCTATGTCATGGATCCGTCGCCCATCCCGAAATTCGACAACCCGAAGATGGACATGATGCCCGCGCTGCAACTCTTTGGCGCAGGGCGTGAAAAGCGGGTCTATGCCGTTCCGCCGTATACCGTGGTGGAAAGCCTCGATTTCGACGATCACCCTTTCACGATACAGCAGTGGGACAAGCCGTGTGAGCTGTGTGGCGCACGCGACAGCTTTCTGGATGAAGTGGTGATGGATGATGACGGTACACGCATGTTCGTCTGTTCCGACACCGACTATTGTCAACAGCGCCAGAGCCAGGGAGGAGAAACGTCATGACGACGGAACATCATGTATCCGATACCCCGCTGTTGGATGTGCGACACCTCACGCACCTGTATGCGCCGGAAAAAGGCTTCCGTGACGTGTCGTTTCAGCTGTGGCCGGGGGAGGTTTTAGGGATTGTCGGCGAATCGGGTTCAGGGAAGACGACGCTGCTGAATGCGATCTCCGCACGGCTGGCACCGCAGGACGGCGAGGTGATCTATCGTAACGCCGAACAGCAGGTGCTCTCAATCTATGACATCAGCGAACGGCAGCGGCGCGCGCTGGTGCGCACCGAGTGGGGAATTGTCTGGCAGCACCCGCTGGCCGGGTTACGCCCGACCGTGTCTGCGGGCGGCAACATCGGCGAACGGCTCATGGCTATCGGCAACCGGCACTACGGCGATATCCGCAGCAAGGCCGCGCAGTGGATGGCAAACGTCGAGTTACCTGAAAACCGGCTGGACGATCTGCCGACTACGTTTTCCGGCGGGATGCAGCAGCGCCTCCAGATCGCGCGCAATCTGGTGACGGCACCGCGGCTGATCTTTATGGATGAACCCACCGGCGGGTTAGACGTATCGGTACAGGCGCGATTGCTCGATCTGCTCAGGACGCTGGTCGTGGAGATGCAGCTTTCCGTCGTCATCGTGACCCACGATCTCGGCGTTGCCCGTCTGCTGTCGCATCGCCTGCTGGTGATGCAGCGAGGGCGGGTCGTCGAACAGGGATTAACGGATAGGGTGCTCGACGATCCGAGCCATCCTTACACCCAGTTGCTCGTTTCTTCCATTCTGTAAATCCAGACAAAAGGACGCTTGATGGATACGCAATTACGCATCGAGAACGTTGATAAAACGTTCGTGTTATATAACCAGCAGGGCGCACGATTGCCGGTGTTCCACGATGTCAGCCTGTCCGTGAAAGGCGGCGAATGCGTGGCGCTGCATGGGCATTCCGGGAGTGGAAAATCCACCTTGCTGCGTTCTCTGTACGGTAACTATCAGCCCGATGGCGGCCATATCTGGGTGCGCCATCGTGAGCGCTGGGTCGATATCGTCAACGCGGATGCCCGCCATGTGCTGGAAATCCGCCGTGAAACCGTGGGCTGGGTGAGCCAGTTTCTGCGCGTTATCCCGCGTATTAGTACATTGAACGTGGTCATCCAGCCGTTACTGGAACGCGGTATGTCTCGTCAGGAAAGCGAGATTCTTGCCGGTGAATTGCTGACGCATCTGAACGTCCCCGAGCGGCTGTGGTCACTCGCGCCCGCCACGTTTTCCGGCGGTGAGCAACAGCGCATCAATATTGCCCGTGGGTTTATTGGCGATTACCCGATTCTGCTGTTAGACGAACCGACGGCGTCGCTGGATGCCAAAAACCGACTGGCTGTCACACAGCTCATCAACAATGCGAAAGACAAAGGGTGTGCCATCGTCGGTATCTTTCACGATGACGAAGTGCGTCAGGAGGTTGCCGATCGCCTGTATACGATGTCGCTGCACACGATGCCGGTAATTTCCAACGCTCAGGAGACCGCAAATGATCATTAATAACGTCAATATGGTACTCGCACAGGAAATCATTCATGGCTCACTGGAAGTGCGCAACGGTGTGATTCACCACATCAGCGATCGACCCAGCCGTCATCCCGGTGCGCTGGATGGTGAACAGGCCTGGCTCCTGCCGGGGCTTGTCGAACTTCATACGGATAATCTCGATAAGTGCTTCACCCCGCGCCCCGGCGTTAATTGGCCTTCTGAAGCGGCGATGCGCAATCACGATGCGTTGATTATCTCCTGCGGAATCACCACCGTTCTGGATGCTGTCGCGGTAGGAGATGTGCGCGATGGGGGGCATCGGCTTGAGAATCTGCGACGCATGACGGATGCCGTACTGTACAGCCAGCAGCACGGCGCCAATCGGGCGGATCATCATTTGCACCTGCGCTGTGAGCTGCCACATCAAGATACGTTTCCCCTCTTTGAGCAGTTGGCGGATATTCCACTGGTCGCGCTCGCGTCATTAATGGATCACTCTCCGGGGCAGCGGCAATTTTCCTCTCAGGAGAAATATCATCAGTATTACAAAGGCAAATATCACCTGAATGACGAGCAAATGGCCGCGTTTGAGGAAGAGCAACTGGCCGGTTCACGCCGCTGGTCGCAGCCTAATCGCGAGGCGATTGTCCGCCTCTGTCACGATAGAGGCATCACGCTAGCCAGCCATGATGATGCGACGCCGGAACATATCAGCGAAGCCCACCAGCATCTTGTGAGCATTGCCGAATTTCCCACTACCGCGATCGCAGCGCAGCAGGCACATGGCGTCGGAATGAATGTATTGATGGGGGCACCGAATGTCATCTGCGGCGGCTCGCACTCGGGCAATGTGTCAGCACATCATCTGGCGACGCTGGGCGTACTTCACATCTTGTCTTCGGACTACTATCCGGCCAGCCTGCTGGAGGCGGCGTTCATGATTGCAGAGGATGAACGCAATGATTACGACTTGCCGCGCGCCATCGCGCTGGTCAGCAACAATCCCGCTCAGGCGCTGCAATTTGACGATCGCGGCTGCATTGAAGAAGGACGGCGAGCTGACCTGCTGCTCGTCAAGCGGCACGCGCCGCAAATGAAACTGATACGCGTGTGGCGTCAGGGTGTCCGGGTATTCTGATCATGCCGAAACTCATCTACCTCATTGGGCCTTCCGGCGCAGGCAAAGACAGCTTGCTGCGTGCGATTCGCCAACTGGCGCTGCCCCGACTGCTGGTGGCGCATCGGTACATTACCCGTCCCGCTGAAATACAAGGAGAGAACCACATTGCGCTGACGCCGGAGGAGTTTGCTATCCGCCAGCGGCTTGGCCTTTTCGCGCTCAACTGGCAGGCGCATCAATGCGACTATGGCGTCGGGATAGAGATTGATGGTTGGCTCCAGCGAGGAAGCTACGTCATTGTGAATGGCTCACGGGCTTACCTGAGTCAGGCGCGTGAGCGCTACGGCAATACGCTGTTTCCGATATGCCTGACCGTTTCTACATCGACACTGCGAGAGCGGCTATGCGCCAGAGGGCGGGAAAGCGAACAGCAAATCGCCACGCGATTGCAGCGGGCGGAAGAGGAACAGAGCCGCTTACAAAGCGACTGTGTGTTATTGAATAACGATGGCGACCTGCAACGCACGTTATCCACCTTTCAGTCGCTGCTACCGTTCGACAGCGTTTGTGCGGCGCGCAGCGAGAGATAGGCCGAGCGGCAAGCGAACCAGAGAGCGGGAGAAAACCGATGGCAGCAAATAGGGCAGCAAACAGTGACCGGATCGTTTTTCACTTTTTGGGAACCGGCAGCGCGCAGCAGGTTCCCGCGTTTGGCTGCGAATGCGAGGTCTGTCAGCAGGCACTGCAAGATGAAAGGAAACGGCGGCGCGCCTGCTGCGCGGCAATCACAACCCAAGACCGGGTCATCCTGATTGATGCCGGATTACCCGAACTCGCGCCGTATCTGCTCCCTTATTCGCGTCGGCATATTCTGCTGACCCACTATCATATGGATCACGTTCAGGGATTATTTCCCCTACGCTGGGGTTACGGCGATCCCATACCGGTCTTTGGCCCCCCGGATGATGCGGGCTGCGACGATCTTTTTAAGCACCCAGGGATTCTGCATTTCCAACCGCCGCTGATACCTTTCCAGCCCTTCAACCTGGACGGCATAACGATCACGCCAGTTCCCTTAATCCATTCCAAATTAACCTACGGCTACCTCATCCAGACGCCGACGCACACGCTGGCCTACTTGACCGACACCATCGGTCTACCGCCTGAAACTGCTCAGTTTCTCTCAGCACACACGCTCGATTATGCGGTTGTCGATTGCAGCCACCCTCCCCAGACAACGCCCCCACGTAACCACAATGACGTCCCCCGCGCGCTGGAGATCTTCACTCAGTTAAACCCCAAACAGCTATACCTGACCCACATCGGCCACGAACTGGATCGCTGGCTCCAAACGCAAACGCTGCTGCCTGAGAACGTTCATGCCGCGTATGACGGGCTGGTGTTGGGGTTGTAGGTAGGGTAGACGAGCGGTTTTAAGGCGAACAGGTAACATAGATGTGCCATCAATAATGATGGCAGTGTTCTATGTTAGAGCATGACTCAGCCTGATAGTCGGTGAGGAGCGAAAGGCGGACTCGCAAGCCTTAATGTGGGAGAAAGAAATGGCGTATTGAATGACTCAGTGACCGTGAACAGTCAACCCTACCAACCGGGTAACAATAGGACGGACAATCAGTATGCAAACAAAAGCGGCTGGCATGGCAACCTGATAGGCATTCATCACATTTTCCATGTAATGTGGCCCCATTCCAAATTCTGCCAGAATGATGACCAGACACATCAGAAATGCCATGATGGTCGCCATATAAAGAGCAAATACGTAGGGTAAAGTGTGCTTCGGGAGGCGGAATCGCGGGGTATTTTTAGCAACAGCATTAGTCATCAAGTTATCCTGGTTAGCAACGGTTAGTGAAACGGTTGCTAACCTACCAAGCTAACCAGAATGGTAGTAGAGCAGCTATGCTTTAATCATTATTAAATAAAAGTAACGAATCAAGCGTTGGGGATAATATGGATGTGTTAGGGCTGATTAGCAATTTTATCCGCGTGGTGGAGAACGGCAGTATCGCCGCGGCGGCACGAGCTAAAGGTATGAGTCCGGCGGCGGTAAGCCAGAGCCTTTCACGGCTTGAGACACATTTGGGCGTGCGCCTGTTATCGCGCACCACTCGTAGCATGACATTAACCGAAAACGGTAAACGTTATTTCGAGAAAGTACGCCATATTCCACATGACATTGAGCTCGCCTCGCAGGCTGCGGCGAGTGAGACCAAACTGCAAGGTCCGCTTTGCATCGCGACGACTGCCGCGTTTGGTCGGTACGTTATCGCTCCACTGATGCCTGCTTTCAAAGAATCTTTCCCCGATATTGATATCGAACTGATTAGTACCGATCGTAACGTCAACCATCGGTTGGAAGGCGTTGACGTCAGTATCCGCATCGAGGCACAGCTAAACGATCAGCTGATTGCCAGAAAAATCGCATCGCTACCATTTATCTTCTGCGCGGCCCAGGCCTATCTGGATCGCGCGGGTACCCCTCAGACTCCCGAAGAACTCAGCCAGCACGCCTGTCTGGTTTTCCGCTATCCCACAGATGGACGTTTTCTTCCCTGGACTTTTATGGTCAATGGGCAACCTGTTAACGTGAAGCTCAACCCCAAATTCATCAGTGATGATATTGATATTATTGCAAAAATAGCAGCAAACGGAGGCGGCGTTACCCGTCTGGCAAGCTTTGTTGCCCAGCCGTTGATAGACAGTGGCCAACTCACGCCTTTGTTCTGCTCAGACCGCAATAGCGGTAACCACGTCGAGTCTTTACCGATGAATATTTATGCCTGTGTCAATGAACGTTCGGCACTGAATTCAAAGGTAAGGGCATTTATTGCGTTTTTAGAAGCTGAGATTTAAGACGAGGGCGCAGCGATTTTCTGTGTAAATACCGTTAAATGTAGGCTCAGTAGCTAGGCTGGTTTCTTTGAATTAGTGGTGCTCGGACTTGCACAAACGCCGTAGGCGTTGAACAGCGCGCTTGTCGCGCTGACCCTGAAAGGGTGAGTCGCTTGTGGCGAATAATCGAACTGTGTTTGATGGAGAGTCCACACGCCAGAAACGAAAAACCCCCGCCAAAGGCGAGGGTTAAGAATTAGTGGTGCCGGACTCGGGATCATTCAGCTTTCTATTAAGTTGAAATACAGCATAATTTTTAACCTAGGCTGTTGTCAAGACCCGTAGGTTGACCCGTATTTTTATAGATAGATCAGAATGATGGGCCACATGCGATAAAGACACGCCCGGTTCGTTCCTTTGGTTCGATTCCCCATGGTACTAATAAATCGTAATGACATCAGCGTTACGTTTGCTGTATGATTAATATCCAGAGAGTATGACGGAGGATAACATCATGCCTGCGGAGAACAGCGTTTCTGTTAAACGCGAAACACTAAATTTACGCATCAAACCCGCAGAACGGGATCTGATTGATCGTGCAGCGAAGGCCAGAGGAAAAAATCGCACCGATTTTGTCCTTGAAGCTGCGCGAGCCGCCGCAGAGGAAGCGTTGATCGATCAGCGCATCATCATGGCAGATCCCGATGCTTATCAGGAATTCCTTGCTCGCTTGGATCAGGCTCCTTCCCCGAATGCCGCGCTACGTAAAACCATGCAAACACCTGCACCGTGGGAACAGAAAAAATGATCTCTGCTCCTGAGCCACTCCACGCCGAACATGCACTTTCCTCATTCTGTTGCGGTGTGGAGTCTATGGATAACTGGCTAAAACTGCGGGCGATGAAAAATCAGGTCACTGGAGCATCACGAACTTTCGTCAGTTGCGATGGCTCAAAAGTGTTGGCGTATTACTCATTGGCTTCCAGTGCTGTAGCAACGAATGCCGCCCCCGGACGCTTTCGTCGCAATATGCCCGATCCGATTCCGGTGGTAGTGCTGGGGCGTCTGGCAGTAGATAAATCATGGCATGGTCAGGGTGTCGGTCGGGCACTGGTGCGTGATGCAGGGCTGCGGGTGATTCAGGTAGCGGATACTATCGGCATTCGCGGGATGTTGGTTCATGCGCTGTCTGATTGTAAGTATCCCTGTAAAGCGGACCATTCACTTTTAGAGATCTTCCGACATACTAACTATGTCCCCTGAGGAGATCGCTATGCGCAAGATCCGATTCACTGAACACCAGATCATCGCCGTTCTGAAGTCCGTCGAAGCCGGACGAACCGTCAAAGATGTCTGCCGCGAAGCCGCTATATCCGAAGCCAGCTATTACAACTGGAAAGCAAAATACGGCGGGATGGAAGCGGCTGATATTAAAAAGATCAAAGATCTGGAAGACGAGAACCGGCGGCTCAAACAGATGTTTGCCGACCTCAGTCTGGAATGCCGGGCGCTAAAAGATGTTATTGAAAAAAAGCTTTAAAACCAGCGATAAAACGTGAGCTCGTCAGTTATCTGACCTCGCAGTTTGCGATGAGCATACGTCAGGCATGCAGGACGTTATCGTTGAGCAGGACGGTGTTTTTATACCAGCCAGATACCCGGCGTGATGAATCGGTGATCCAGGGGCTGCTAGTGATGGCTGAACGCTATCCACGATACGGATTTAAGAAGCTTTTTCAGGTATTGCGCAGGCAGGGGAATACCTGGAATCACAAGCGTGTTCACCGAATTTACTGTCTTCTGAAACTGAATTTTCGTCGCAAAGGAAAGCAACGTCTGCCGGTGCGTAATCCGGCTCCACTGGCGACCCCAGAGGCGCTGAACCAGAGCTGGTCCATCGATTTTATGCACGACGCGCTGGTCTGCGGCAGACGCTTCAGAACCTTCAATGTGGTGGATGATTTTAACCGGGAAGCCCTGGCCATTGAAATTGACCTGAATATCCCGGCCCAGCGTGTTGTCCGGGTACTGGATAGGATCGTGGCAAACCGTGGATATCCGCTGAAGATGAGGATGGATAATGGGCCAGAACTTATATCGCTGGCGCTGGCTCAATGGGCCGAAGAGCATGGCGTGATGCTGGACTTTATCAAGCCGGGTAAACCGACGCAAAACGCATTTATCGAACGCTTTAACCGGACGTACCGGACCGAAATACTGGATTTTTATCTGTTCAGAACACTGAATGAAGCACGGGAAATTACAGAGCGCTGGCTGGCTGAATATAACGGTGAGCGGCCCCATGAATCCCTGAATAACCTGACGCCGGAAGAGTACCGTCTGATGGCTGAAAACCCGGAAATCTCAAAAAGTGCGTGGAACTAAAACGGGTGTGCTTACATGATGAAGCGCGGGAATTTTACCTGCGTGTAGGGTTTGAGTCTTCACCAATTGACCCGATGATGCTGATGGTGACGTTGGGGGATTTGGTGGATAGTGTTGATTTATCTTTATAAGTTATAAGCGATTTTTTCGTTGATAGAATGGGCCTTTGACGTATCTGGGTTACCTATTTGTAAGGAAAAGAAGGGCATTTAGCTTGACCCTGTTTCAGAGGTGACTACATGGGTTTCTTACTATTCGATCCCAATACCATCAGCACCTGCTAAGGTTTTTCAATTTTTTAGCTTGCTATTTTTATAAATGTACATTTCATAAAAAATGATGTTGGATACCACAAGATTTTAGAATTATTATTTCTATAAGATATCCATATTTTTAAAGTAATTAATCTAAAAATTTTTGTGATAAAACCTTCCCGCCTAAATTACCGGAAAAAGGACCTACTTTAATTTCATAGTCAGAATAATTAATGATCTCTGGTCTATGTTCTATCAATATAATAGCTCCAAAAAGAGAAACTTTATGATAGATGAAATCAGCTATTATACTAGCTGTTTCAGGGTCAAGTCCTGATACTGGTTCATCTATAATCAATATTTTTCTGGTTTCTTTTTTTCTTGCTAAATGCTCACATAATCGAACTCTCCGTAATTCGCCTCCTGATAAGGTTTGTGTTTTTCGATTTAGCTGCAAGTGGCCTAAGCCAAGACTAATCATTGTTTCGAGTGTTTTATTAATTGTTGTGTCTATGTTACTTGTAAAAGTATAAAGCTCTTTTATCTCTTTTTTATAGAAGTCAACAATAGATAGACCATTAACTTTAATTTCAATAAACTCGTTGTCTTTATCAAAAAGGTCTCCATCACAAGTTGGGCAAATTAAATAGAAATCTTTATCATATCCTCTTTCATATTTAACCACTCCGCTCCCAGCACAAGTTTTGCATCCAGCCTCTTTAGACAAAAGGAAAAATTCATGATCTATCCCAGTGTTTTTAGAGAAATAATCAGCAATAAGGGTATTTACTTTAATTGTAGATGCTAAAACTGATCGCCCACTGAAACTCGAGCTTTTTTGTGAAATATAGATAGCGTTTACTTTTTCCTCTATTGCTCTTGCTATAGAGGATTTACCTGATCCAGACAATCCAGTTAAAACGGTTAAACATTTTTTAGGTATTTTAACTTCTTGGTTGATAACATTGTTTTTATTGATTTGTGGGAAGAAGAAAAATTCATCGGTTTGTCTCTTTTTTTTATTTCTTGCAATTGGTAATATTTCTTCATCTTCGTAAATATATCCACCTTTTTGACCAGCTTCTGGTCCAATGTGAATTTTAAAATCTGCATTATTAATAAAAAATAGTGAATGTTCAACTAAAACAACAGTATTGTTTTTTGAAAGTTTTCTTATTTTTTCAAATATATAAGGAAAGTCAGCGCTGTTAATCTGGGAGGATATTTCATCAATTACTAATAAGACTCCAGATATATTTGAATTGAGTAATCGGCTAAATCTAATTTTTTGTAGTTCACCACCTGAAAGGCTTGGCACTGAACGTGAGAAATTTAAATATCCTAACCCCATATCGCATATAGATTTTATGACTCTAAATAGTTCGGTTTCTGTAGGTAACTTACCCAGATTAATTAATAAATCTGAAAATGGTAATGTAAGAAAATTAACAAAGTTAATTCCCATAACTTGAATTCTATTATAGGTTGAAATATTAACTTTAGAGCCTAAACACTCATTGCAAATTTCTCTCACAGTAGCGTCTTCTAAAGATTTTTTTCTAATCATATTTTGTGCTGAAATTAATACTCCTTCATAGTAAGCTCTCCTTTTTCTTGTTACGCCTTTGTATTTGAATTTAAAATCTAATCTTGTTTGAGTTTTTCCAAATAATATTTTTCTTTTATCAGGTTCAGGAAGGTTTTTAAATGGGATCTCAGTGTTAATATTTTCTTCTTCGCAGTATGCTAATAATAAATTATGATACAACCCTGAGAATGTCCCTGTTTTCCAAATGGAAAACGGTTTTCCAGATACACTTTTTTCCTGATCTATAATACTTATTGAATCTATTTTTTGTATTATACCTAATCCCTTGCAGAATGGGCACTCATTATCTGGTTTGTTTGTTTTTAAGTATTTAAAATCAGGGATTAATGTTTTTTTTTCTTTAGCAGAAAAAGAAAGTATTTGTGCTATATTCAGATATGTATAAAGAGTAGATCTTGGATTATTATTTTTTATTGATTGCGAGATAGCAACGGCAGGAATTATGCCAGAATAACTCTCTATTTTATAACCACTATTTTCACTATAACCATTTTCTAAAGCATCGAATTCATCGTTACATAGTTGATATAGGCTAGAAAAAACTAATGAACTCTTACCTGCTCCAGAGCGTCCATAAATTGCTGTTATTTTATTCTTGTATATTGTTACGTTAATATTTTTTAAGTTGTGTGTGTAAATGTTGTTTAATTGAATGTAATTCATTGTGTTAATCTCCGCACCATTTACACTCAGGGTTTCTTTCAATATTTATTGTTTGAAAATTGAGGTCATGAATGTTAAATTCAATTCTCTTATTTGTTTGTTGTAATACATCGTATCTATGTATTAATACTTTAAAAGCATCCAATGAAGCCAAGCTTGCTGCAATACCTGATAATGGAGCAAAAGAGCCTAATTTCCTGTTTTTTCTATGGAGTGACCTAACTTTTATAAGGTCATTATCATTAATTGTATTTAAAGCTGTTTTAAAGCATTCAAAACATGCACTTTCGTAAGGGATAATAGTTTGACCAATAAGTGTCAAGTGTAGATTATATCCACCTCCAACAATATGTGGAATTTTATGCTGCATTGCGTATTTTGAAATAATATTGCTTGTTACATCAACACTTGGCTCATCAGAGCAATTAATGATTAATTCAAGTTTTTTTGGTATTTTTGTTACTGTGAAAAAATCATTTTTTAAAAAACTTGGAATAATAGATATGTTAATTTCTGGGTTTATTGATTTCAGCTCATTACTTAATTCAATAGATTTATTTGATTCAATGCTTTTTTCAAAATAGTATTGTCTATGTAAATTACTTAAATCAACAAAATCGTTATCAACCAGAACTAAGTTTCCGACACCACATTTTGCTAAATATGCGGAAATAATACTACCAACAGCTCCTAAACCAACAATCATGACAGTGGATTTCTTAAGCTTTTCAATTGCACCTAATACTTCTGATGTAGAGTGGAAATAATCTTCAAGCAAATTTATTAAACGATAATCTTTCTCAAGAACTTCAATAGGATATTGTATGTTTTGTTCGATTAATACAAACTCATCTTTTAGATAGTACGCAAGTTTTTCTAATTGTAGTTTGTCTATTGATGCATTACTTTTAACAATATTATCAATGGTTGTTTTTCCATCAAATTTTCTTAAAATTTTTATAACATCAGGGCATTCTATTTTTAAAGAAAATCCATCTCGAACATTAGATTTAAAAAACTCAACATTATGCTCGTGGACAATGATTCCAATACTCTCTCTTAGCCTTAGATTATTTTCCGCACACATGGCAACCTTCCTGCTTTAGTAGTCTAAATTCAGTTAATTCTCCATTATTAGGAAGATATTCATACCTAATGGTCGTAAAGTTATATTGAGAGTCTTGAGCTAAAAATTGTATTATTTTTAAACAGCTAAAGGATGCTGAAAATCCACTCATAATTGCTAGCCCACCAGATCCGCCAATATCATAAGAAATTTTTTTGCTATTTGATTTTATATTTTTAACCAATGGTTCTATATCATCTATTCTATTATAAACTGGTTTCCATTCACTTAAGGCTTTACTGAAAGTATTTTGAATACAATCAATGCAAGGTGTCTTTGGTGGATAAACTAGTTCGCCAGAACTCATTAAATGTGCATCAAACCCTCCCATAACATACAATGGTATGCTTCTAGATTGAAGGTGGCGTCCTAATTTTAGTGAGGTATGCCCAATGTAGGGTTCGTCACATCCATTAATAACAAGGTCAATATCATCGCTTATCCATTTTGATAAATCTGTGTTTGGAAGTAGTTTCTCTTTGAAAATTGTAATTCTGCATCTTGAATCAATTTGTTTTAAATAGTTTGCTAATACATCAACTTTGGGTTTTCCAACATCCTGAACCCTAGAAAATAGATGCCTTGATAAGTTTTGTTTTTTAAATTCTTTATCATCAACAAGAGTGATGTTTAGTACTCCAGCCCTGACAAGATACTCTGCAATATGTCCTGTCACTGCGCCGCACCCTAAAATAGCAACACTTTTTGAACTTAGTATACCTTGTGTTTCATAACCTGTTCTATCTAAAACCATATCATCGAGATAAGCAATTTGACGTGCATATCTTGAACTTGAATCTGCATTTTCATCTTGTTCTGTGATCAGATGTCTACTGAGTAGAAAATCAATTATGGTTATCGCATCCTGCTTTTTAAAAGCTCCTAAATTAGTGAATATATCATATGCTGTATTTTTTCCATCCAGTAGTGCTAAAAACTCAGCAATTGATTTTGACGTGACTATTTCTATTTTTTCACGTGTAGTCATTCGATGAAAAGTGATCTTTATTTTATTATCTTCTAATTCTGAGGCATACACATCAATAGTACGCTTTAAATGAAATTTTTTATTCAGTATCATTTTTTGTTTTCTATAAAACAGCCCATTTTATGAAAGTGTAAAATGGGCGTGAAGATTAATATTGTAATACTCCAGAATTTAGCTGTAGATATTGATCCCAAGCATTCATATCATTTTCATGTTCGGAATCAATGTTTTTACAATTTTTTGCTGTGCAATATGTAGAACAACATGCACTCACACCATTAGTTTTACAGCCTGCACTATTTTGAGTCATAACGTTTTTCTTAATGACTTCAAAAGTCAAATCTAAAATATTACTCATAATAACAACTCCTTTTTTAAAACTTATTTTCTGTAATTTTTAATTGCTAGGTCAGCATAATGCTTCTTATGTTCTTGGTCAACAGAATGCTCTCGACTAATTAAGTAGCAAATACATTATTATCATGTGAATTATTTTAATTTAAAGGTTGTTGTGAAGTCTATTTCAATAAAGGACTTAACTTTCAGTTGATGATTTTTAAGGAGCTGAGTAAAGATAACCATTCTCTTTTAAATAGTTTCAGAAATATAGATCTCATTCTCCTGAGAAGGTTGCTATGCGTAATCCTCAATGCGAACATGCTGACCCCCCTTCAAATCCCCCAAAACATAAGATTAATAGCATCCTTGATCTCATCGGCATAGTCTCCAAGATCCATGATAGCCTCACCAATCACCTCAACAGGAACACTCGACAGCTCTGTGGTCATCAGCCGATAATCTTCCCCATCGATGCGAATCAGCGGGAACAATGTTTTATTCACTTTCTCAGACAGATGATGTGCTTCGATAAGCGGGATGACCATGCGCCGCTTTGGTGTGTCGACAATATCGCTTTGCACATCGACAAACATTTTGTAGTGGCTGGCGCGTTTATATTCATAAACAATGAATTGCATGATCACCAGTTCCTGTTTTCATCCGCAAAGGAGCCATTCTGCGCGATAAATCGGGCGACTTCTTCCATCCCTTCGCGGTTTTCCTTTTTCCACTCCTCAGCCTTAATGCGGCGGGCTTCTTTGCCAATGGCGTCATTCACCAGCCCGGAAATATTGACTCCGGCAGCACTCAGAACCTGATAATTGTCTTTGTCCACGGTAACGCTGACGCGGTGTTTCATGATGGTGATCCTCTCTTGTACATACTTTGAGTATATACTTCGCGTGGTTGTTCAGCAATTAGCCAATATTTAGCTTCAACCGTTCCAACTCCTCAAATGTATAAACCCGAAAAACATTACGGTGCTTCGTTTCCAGTGGGATATGTTGATGATCCACGATGACGTATTTCACACTATTGAACAGCAGTTCGATAGCCCGTTTTTTCTGTGGATCGGGCACGATGTAGAAAACGTACATCCAATGCTTTTCAGTGCGGGCCAGCAAATGGTTGGTGATAATCGCCTGATAACGGGCCTTGGTTTTCAGACGGCGCTCAGTCTCAACGGTGATAACGGTTCCGTCTGGTAACGTTATCACCCCGGCCGGGCGATGATATACCTTATAGCGGCTGCGGAATGTTGAATCAGCGCCGCTGATCCACCCATAAGCGCCTTTCTTCTCAAGAAGGAGCCGTGCTAGCTGACGATCAAGGCGCTGCATCAGCGTCCAGCCAGTGACTTTCGAGGGCTCAAACCGTGCAGGAAAGCCATCCTCATGGGGTGTGACGACAACGGATAATCCGTCGTTGGTGATCCCCCATAGTGAGATTTTTTCCATTCTTGTGCAAAACGTCTGTTTTTGAATGAATCCCATGTCGATGGCTTTTGCCAGCAACAGATACAGCGGCTTGTGATTTTTAAAATCAAAAAGCAGCATCAGGTTTTTAAAATCGCTGTAGGTTTCTTCTTTCAGAAAGGTGAGCAGACGTCGCATTTTTTCGTGACTACGCGCCCGGCGTTCACGGTAATCAGAAATCAGCATGGTTCCTCCTTCGCATTTTACTGGGGTGTTCGCTCTTTCGGTTTTATTGCCTCATTGCATGGGGGAATACCTTCGCCCACTGGCATGAGTCGACGTCATGAGGCGATCTTGTGGGGATAAAGAGGTGACCGCGATGCGGTCGTGCGCCGGACAATACCTTTCCCGGCACAAAACGGCGTGCGCCAGTTCATGCGGGCTGGACGCCCTTATTGCCTGGCACATGGGGGTAATGTCGCGGCTGGACGCCACGCCAAAACCCCCAACGTCAACGGCGGCACACCGTCGCCCGCTACGCGCGACTACCCCCTTTGAGACGCCGTTTTTAGCCCACTTTTTCTTTTGCCCGTTCCGGTCAGCGAAAAAATGGGAAAACGCCTTCAAAGCGGGTAGTCGCGCCTCGCTACTGGCTTGTGGCCGGAGACTTAGCCGCGACGGTGTGCGGGGCTGAAGCCCTCCAAATAAACCGACGCGTGGGCGCGTCTTTTTGCTCGCTGGGGCGGCAAAATTTATTCGGCGCCCCCCGGCCTGCTCGGTTTCCCTTGGGGGAGACGCTCGCCGGTGGGTTCGGGCGACGCAAATGCGCCCTTTCTGCGAAAGGGCATTTTCTCGCCTCACACCACGGATGAATGCCCGCGAGGCGCAGGCATTCACCCGCCTAACCCCGTCGCGTCCTGCGTCGTGCCTGAATGGCATATTGAGCGCTGTAAATGTTGCGAAAACAAAACGTTCAGACATGTCTTCTCCCCACTGGAATCAGCCAGTAGGGAAGGCTATCGGGAAAGGGGGAGGATGCCTGCAAACAACTCAATATCGGATAGGGAGAATTATTGTTATTGAGCCACGAAAGCAAAAAAGCTCTGACCTAACGGCAGAGCTTTAATCAGGCTGGCTATATTCAGATGGCTATCTGGCGGTGAGTGAATGTGCGCGTTTGTGCATCGTGGTAAGGGCAGGGATGAGTAAACTGATTGCCGTTAACCCATGTCCCAATTGGCACAAGCTTTCCGGCGTGGATTCGCACACGTCATTATCGGCAAAGGTAATCAGCGCATCGCCAATGAAATTCAGGCAATGACACAGCCCGGCGCTGGTTTCGGCGCAATACTCTGTGACCAGCGAGAGTTTGTCATCGTCCATGTTTGAAAAATCCAGACGCGCCAACGCGGCACTCATGGCAGAGTAACGGTTCTCATAATCCGGCAGTGATTGATAAGGCGAGCCCGTGTTACTATTGGTGTCAGCCATAGCATTAGTCCTCATAATGTTGTGGTCAGAGGCCCGGTTAGTGTTCCTAGCACTGCCGGGCTTCGTTCTTTACTGTTGCAAAATACCATGTAATTGCGGTGTAATTACAACTATACCATGCTATGGAATTTGTAATTACAATGTCAAGTGAAAAATCAAAAACAGACCAGTATCAAATTCGGCTGTCCCACGAGTTTCGTGCGCAGTTAGAAGAACAAGCCCATAAGGATGGCGATAAAACATTGGCTACGTGGATAAAGCGTGTTCTGCGTAAGGAACTCCAGACTCGCGGTATTGAACCAAAAGGCTGAGCGGTGGTTAAAGTAGTCAGTCGATATAGAAAATCCTAGCGTAGAAAAAGACGGTTGGCAGAATGCCCGAATGATTTTAAGACAACGCTCCTGACGGGGTTTCTATCACATAGAAAGCCCGTCAGGAGCAAACAAGCGCAGCGCGTTAGCCAGCCGTATAACTTCGCGCATAAATATACGGTGCGACGTAGCCGTCGCGGTTAAAGTCCAGATAATCCGACCACCACTGCATCATTTCGATTCTGGCTTCCAGATGCTCCGCTTTATGCACGTAAGCAGCCCGCACGCCGTTGCGCTCTTTGTGGCTCATCTGCCGCTCAATGGCATCCTTTGACCAGCGTCCGGACTCGTTCAGGGCGCTACAGGCCATGGTTCTGAAACCATGCCCACAGATTTCGGTTTTGGTGTCATAGCCAATCACGCGCAGCGCCTTGTTGATGGTGTTCTCACTCATCGGCTTGTTCAGGGTATGCGCGCCCGGGAAAACGAAGACCGATTCGCCAGAAATCGCCTGAATCTGTTTCAGTAGGGCGACTGCCTGCCGTGACAGCGGCACCAGATGCTCATCCTTCATTTTCGCGCCACGCTCTGAAAACCGCACGCCGTTTACCGCTTCGCGCTGGGCGGGTACGCTCCAGATATGCGCTTTGAGGTTGAATTCATCCCAGCGGGCAAACCTCAGTTCACTGGAGCGCAGAAAAACATGCAGATTCAGCTCCAGCGCCAGACGGGTGAGCATCCGGCCTTTGTAGCTGTCAATCTTCGCCAGCAGTTCAGGCAGGCGTTTTAGCGGCAGAGCGGGGTGATGTTGGGTCACAACCGGGGTCACGACACCGTCCAAATCGTAAGCCAGATTGTATTTGATTACGCCCTGTTGTACGGCGTGGCGCATGATTTTGGTCAGATGCTGTCGTACCCGTCCGGCGACGTCATGCACGCCTTTACCGTCAATCGCCTTAACCAACTGCGCAAGATGGCGGGTTTCAACCTGCGCGATATCCATCGCGCCAATCATGGGGAAAACGTAGCGTTTCAGACAGGTGATAATTTTATCGGCGTGCGCGTCTGACCAGAGCTTGAGGCTGCTGGTGTGCCACGCCATAGCGACATACTGAAAGGTGCGGGATTCCTCAACGGCGGAGTTGTTCGCTTTACGAAGCTGAGAAGGGCTGATGCCGGATGCCAATAGCTTACGTGCCGCATCGCGCTTTTCGCGGGCCTCTGCCAGCGTGGTTTGAGGGTAGGGGTCAAAGGCCAGACGGTTTTCTTTACCGCCGAAGCGATAGCGGAAGTACCATAACTTAGCGCCGCTGGGTGATACCGTGAGGTACAGGCCTTGCGAATCAGTGAGCTTATAAGATTTTGCGAGAGGTTTCGCAGATCGGACTTTGCTGTCAGTTAACATATGAGGGTCACTCCCGTTCATCGAACTGAATGACCCGCAATCTGACCCACAAATTCCCCGATACGAAGGGATAAATCAAAACGCATCGGAAAAGATTTTTACGCCAACTTATTGAATCGCAACAACATAGGGATTGATAAGGAGGCATAAAAAAGGAAAGGTGGTGCCGGACTCGGAATCATACTCACGATTAACTTGCTGTTTATTATTGTTTTTGTTGGAAAAGCGGTCAAGCTGCGCCCCCATGAAAGCCCCCATAAAAAATCGCTTTGTTTTTGTGATGGTTGTCACGATGAATCGGTGTTTTAGCAGTTAACGGCGCTAAAAACGTGGTTTCATCTTCCATGCTGGCAATGGCCTGTTCCTCTCTGCATTGAACATCTTTCAAATGTAGACTTGATATGTAGGATTCGTGGTTTTTGAGATAATCATAAATGATGTGATCTATAATATATGGATTATATTGGTATTTTTGCTATTATTTTGAGATATTCTCATACTCTATTTGAGATAACTACATATCATGGCTCAATTTAATCACTTTGAACTCTCGCTCCTGAACCCCAGTTTTGACTCCCCTTTGGTCGATGCACTGACGGAACTGGAGATCCTTCGGCATCTGAGGTTGGAGACGGATGTTCACCCTATTCTGTTTGCGCAGTTGAAAGCCGTTTTCCACATGCTGGAGAGTCTGGGCTCTGCGAGGATTGAGGGAAACCACACCACGCTTGCCGACTATGTGGAAAGCAAAGTTGAAGGAACACAGAGTTCGACTGAGCAGCTCAAAGAAATCAACAATATTGAAGCCGCGATGGAATTCATCGACGAGCATCTAAATAATGGTGATGAGATAACGGAATATTTTATCCGCGAGCTACATAGTCTGGCGGTTGTCGGGTTGCAACAAGAAGGCGACAGAACGCCCGGTGCTTATCGACAACATAACGTCAGCATCGCTCAGTCTGACCATTTACCGCCGGATCATATCCATGTTCCTGACTATATGTCAGAACTGACCGCCTTTATTAACCGTGCTGATAAACCAAAATATGATCTGATGAAAATTGCGCTGGTGCATCACCGCTTCGGCTGGATACACCCCTTTGGCAACGGCAATGGCAGAACGGTCAGACTGCTGACCTATGCGTTATTGATCAAGTATGGTTTTAATGTGCAGGCAGGTGGCCGGGTTCTTAATCCGACAGCGGTATTCTGTAATGATCGTGAGCGTTATTACGCCATGCTTTCGTTAGCGGATAAGGGAACAGAGCGGGGCTTAGAAGAATGGTGTTTATATGTACTTTCGGGAATTTCATCTGAGTTGAAGAAAGTCGATCAACTGACAAACCATGCTTTTTTGAGTACAAAAATACTGTATCCGGCGATCGACTTTTCATCTGAAAGAGGGCTAATAAACCCGTTGGAATCTAAAGTTCTTAAACGCGCTGTCGAGCTAGGGACGATAAAAGCGGGTGATCTCCGTACCGCTTTACCTGAGCTGAAAGCGGCTCAAGTGACTTATCAACTTGGTAAGTTGATCGACCGAGGACTGCTCCAGCCAGTAGAAGAGGGGGCTCGTTCCTATACGGCGAAGTTTTCTAACTCATATCTGATTCGTGGGGTGATTAGGGTTCTGCGGGAAGAAGGGTTTATTCCTGATTTGTGATCGCAGTAAAAGTTTATTATAACTGTAGTTATTTAAATAGTTAGTAAAATTATGTTGTTATTGAAGTGTCGTGGATAAAAAATGCTTGCAATTCCAATGAGAAAAAATCATATATTGGATTTTTTCTTAGTCTTGAATTTTATGTGAACTATCTCACGGTTTAGTTGCGGGAAATTGTGTTTTGTAGCTTGGTTTATTTTTTCTTTAAATTACATAACATTAGGCTACTACTCCTCAAAATAGAATCATGGATATTCAAGCCACCTTAGGTTGTTATTTTAACATGCTATTAATATGAGACTTGGAGCCAGCGGTAGGTACCAAGATAATTGTCTAGGGGAATAATATTGTCTAGTTTTTATGAGCTTGCAGTGCTTGGATATATCGAAAATTCGGTCTTGTATGATTTGGAGAAAGCCTTGAAGGATTTACTCCATCCGTTTGGCCTCGAATTGGGGAAAGAGGTTGCATGGAGTGTTTGCCCAGAGCAGTTTATCCCTGAACAGACCAACTCTGCCGCTGCTATTTTCTTTGGTGCCCCAGATGTATCATCTGCCAATGTTTCTGATTTATTGCATAAAGGTATACCAATACTTCCTGTGGTGTCTGATATTAAAAAGGTACATGAAGAAATTCCTGATATTTTAAGGCCTATTAATTGCTTGGAATATAGTGTACATGGCCCTGAAAGAACGGCGACAGCTCTGCTGGAATGTGTGGGACTCTTACCGCGACAGCGGCGAGTATTTGTGAGTTATCGGAGAGATGAAGCAAAACAGGTTGCACTTCAATTATTTGATGCATTATCCGCTCGTTTATTCGATGTTTTCTTAGATACTCATGATATTGCTTTAGGGGAAGATTTTCAGGCGATGCTTTGGCATCGTTTATGTGATTCCGATGTGTTAGTCATGCTTGATACGCCTACTTATTTTGAGAGCAGATGGACTAATGCGGAATTTGGAAGGGCCTTATCTAAAGGAATTGCTGTATTACGTGTGGGTTGGCCAGATGCTACGCCTTCCCCTAGAACAGCAACTGCAAGCAGAGTTGAATTACTCGCTAATGAATTTGATGAGAACACCGGATTTTTGTCTCAGCAAGCTATTGAGAGAGTATGTGTTCAGTTAGAAATGGTTAGAAGTCAAAGTCATGCTATAAGAAACCTAAATCTTGTTAGCAACATACGGAATGCGGTTACTCAAATTCAGGGAGAAGTTTTAGGTGTTGGTGCGCATAAAGCTATTTTTATCCGCCTTCCTGGAGAAAAAGAACTCATTGTTTATCCTACTGTGGGCGTTCCTACTTCTGTAACCCTTCATGACGCATCAATTAATTCCAGTAAAAAATCTGTAGCAGTTGTATACGATCCTGTGGGGCTACATTCTCGTTGGTTGGGGCATTTGGAGTGGCTTGGAAGCGAAATACATAGTGTACGATGGGTTAAGTCTTTTGAAGCGGCTTGGCAATTTGCTGATTGGGAGGCTTGAATAATGAGTGCAATTTTTCTTTCTGCTAGTGTTCCCTTAGTGGATCGTGGCACATACCATGAAACAGCTAACCCCTTTTTAATTCAATGTGCGGTTAGAGAATTAGTCATAGCTGTTATAAAAGAACATAAGATAGTGTGGGGAGGTCATCCCGCTATTACACCAATGATTTGGAATATCTGTGAAGATATGGGGGTTGAATATTCCCAATCAGTTATCCTCTATCAAAGCCGATATTTTGAAGATTGGTTTCCGAATGAAAACAAAAAATTTGATAATGTTGTTTATGTTGATGCTGTTAATAATGATAGAGAAGAAAGCCTTCTTGAAATGAGAAACACTATGCTTTCGAGAACAGATCTGGATGCTGCTGTTTTCATTGGGGGAATGGATGGTTCGGAGGAAGAATTTAAAATTTTTAAAAATTTTCACCCAAATGCGAAAATTTTACCAGTGGCTGCTACTGGTGGTGCAGCAAAATTATTGGCAGATGGAATATCTGGAATGATTAAAACAGATTTGTATACGGTTGACTTTGCAAGTATGTTTTTTTTCGAACTATTATAATAAAAAACATTAAGGAATATGAAATGGTGAAAGTAAGGCATGAAGCATTTAAGTATTATTTTCATTTTATGAATGAAAGAATGGAGGTTTTTTGGCGTAAATTTAATAAAGAAAGCTCTCCATGGACAGATGATAATATATTAGCTTTGAATAAGTTTACTAATGTATATCGGTCGTGTGATAGAGTGAGCCAGTATTTGATAAGAAATGTAATATACACACCTCATAAATATGATGAGATAGATGTGCTGTTTAGGGTTTTGATTTTTAAGGTCTTTAATAGAATAGATACGTGGGAATATTTAGAGGATCATCTTGGTAATATATCTTGTTCTAACTTCAACGTAGACTATATAGCTAAAATTTTAGCTAAAAGAATAGCCGTGACTCCTATATTCAATTCTGCATACCTTATGACAGGAAGTCACAATGAGTATAATCACTATGTTTCTAAACATGAGCGATGGTTAAGAATGATAGATGAAATATTTATAAAAGGAAAGCTTCTTAACCGAATAATTAAATCAAAGAATATGAATGAAGTTTTTTTAATTCTTAGAGGATGCCCTTTTATTGGTGATTTTTTAGCTTACCAGTATGCTATTGATTTTAACTATAGTGATGTCATTGATTTTGATGAAAATAGCTTTGTCAGGGCAGGGATTGGCGCTATTCGGGGAATAAAAAAATGCTTTATTGATAACGGAGGATATAGCAATGAGGATTTAATTAAATATACTTACGATAATATTGAATATTACAGGGAGTATTATGGAGAGAGTAATTTTAAAAGTTTATTAGGAAGAGAACCTAAACTTATTGATCTGCAAAACTGTTTTTGCGAAACAGATAAATACTTAAGAGTTAAAATGCCAGAATTAAATTTAGGGAATACAAGGATAAAACAGAAATATAAAAAAAACTTGTCAAATATATCCTATTTCTTCCCCCCAAAATGGAATTTAAACGATAAGGTTCGTGATTATGGTTACTGTTGAGTTTTCTGGAATAAATAGCTTCCTTACCGGTATGGCTAAGATTTTATTAGATCATGGAATTGAGCGAACGACTAGAGGGAAAACTTGCTGGGAACTTCCTGAACCTATTGTAATTAAAATTACTAATCCACTTTCTCGATGGATAACAATTCCTGACAGAAATTGGAATATTTTCCTCCCATATGCAGAATCATTATGGTTAGCGTTAGGACGAAACGATTTAGAGTTAATTCAGTTTTATTTAAATAGAATGGAAGATTTTTCTGATGATAGAAAATTTATGCGGGGAGGATATGGTCCTCGATTTCGATGTTTCAATGGAAATGCTTTAGATTATAAGAAAGGAGAAAGTGAAGATATTACTAAATTTCAAATGTTAGAAGTTGATCAATTTCACTATATTAGTGAGAAGTTTAAGCAAGATCCTTATACCCGTCAAGGGATAATAACAATTGGAGATCCTGCCAAAGATTGCTTCGAAATTGATGGAGGAATGAAGCAAACAAAAGATCTTCCTTGCACAAGATTGTTACAATTTATGAGGCAACCCAAAAGTAATAGATTGAATCTAACCGTATATATGCGTTCGAATGATTTTATATGGGGTGCTAGTGCAGTTAATATCTTTAACTATACGTTCATGCAGGAATATTTCGCGAAGATTCTGGGGTTAGACGTCGGTTCTTATTACCATATTGCTAATAATATTCATTATTATGATATTCATAGAGAACTTGTAGAGCGGTTGGCTGCAATACCCGATGTAGTTGATGATTATTTTTCCTATCCGAAAAGTTTTAATTCTTTAGAAGGATTTGATGAAAAAGTAAATAAATTAGGTGAGTGGGAGCAAAAAATACGATTAGGTGAAATATCATA
Organism: Pectobacterium aroidearum; assembly: GCF_015689195.1. Lineage (GTDB taxonomy): Bacteria > Pseudomonadota > Gammaproteobacteria > Enterobacterales > Enterobacteriaceae > Pectobacterium > Pectobacterium aroidearum. The sequence goes on along the minus strand of NZ_CP065044.1, from coordinate 4,306,758 downwards.
TCTGGAAGATTTTGGAGACGATTTTTTTAACGATTGGGCTAAAGTGATTTTTTCCAAAACAAATAAGCTCCCTGTCGTTTTTGTTAATCCAATTTTAAATCAGATAATATCAGATAAATCTATTTAGCATGTTGCTTCCAACTTATAGGATTTCCATAAAGATAATTTTTATTATAACCTTCTCGTTCCAGCCATAATAGAAGTTGTATGGCTGGTTCTTCTTCGACAAACTGCTTGTCTCTACTGTTTGTGCATGTCGATTCAATTAGATTTTGAGGTATGTCAACTGCATGATCACCAAAATAATAAAAGTTTTGAGATATTAAAACGTTTTTTCCACTAATGTCTCGGTCAAGGTGTTTTTGATTAACTAAACCATTGGCAAGTGAATGCGCTGAATCTTCCTGAATCCATATTTCGGTAGTTGGATCTTGGTGGTACATATTATCACCATACAATTGTGGTAAGCTTCCACTTAAAATAGGTTTTTTATGTGAAAATCTTGGATCATTCCAGTATTCATTAAAAGTTAACGTTTCATCTACTCTCATAGCATAAATTAACTTATGCAAATTTTTTAATTTTACGCTACCCGTACCAAACACCCAACTACCAATGTTTAAATTTCTGTTTCTTCTTATACTTGATTTGCAGATAGCAAGAGTACAATAACCCCAAAAAGGATTTGGAGCTAAACCAAAATCATGGTCAATTTTATAAGTAAAGTGTTTCATCTAATTACAACTCACCCTCACAACATCAAATTTTGGCGTTTTTAATGTACCATCTGGATTTTCACGAGGTATCGGCTTTCCATCTAAAACATCACCTAATTTATCTAATGAATTCCATCCTATTACGTAGTTACCATATTTTTCAAGATTCTCAGGTAACTCTACGGAGTTGGCACAGCCATGCATATAAATGCCAACAATAGGTTTCCCTTGTTTATATGCTTCTTCAATCTCATAGTTTACCCAGCTCCTTGAATGAGTTTGTTCTCCAACCAAACAGATAAAAGTTCCAGCCCAATTAATACCGTCACTTAAGTCTTTAGCTATTTCTTTATCAGATGGCCTGACATCTTGGTGTTTTGTGCTATCAACGGAACTATTTCTGACATCATACCCCTCATCTTTTAATCGAGTTTTTAATCTTTGGACATGTTCATCATCTTTGCCATGATGGCTAATAAAAATGTTTTTTACGTTACTCATTTTGGCTTCCTTCTGTTCCATTTTTTTCATCAGTTAAAATGATTTGACCAATAATTGCATACCCAATAATGTCCTTTAGGGTATCTTCAATTGATTCAAAATTTGGTGACTCTCCTTTATTATGTTTTTCAACTAAGGTTCGATAACGCCTTACCTTATCCCATAGATGTACCATATTACCGTTCAAACCCAAATCAAAGCTTGCTCCGCCATAATCAGAATTTTTCTTTAGTAATATCTGTATTATATCTTCTGTTATCAAGCGTAACTGTGTTTCTGTCATTTATTTATCCTCAATTTATGAAAACTTAAAAAGTTTTAAAATATATGAATTTACGTATTATTTTTTTAATTTTCGCCAAAATAGTTTTGCATATTGATGTTTCTCTCGATTCATGTCATGCGCATAACTGCTGATGGGATGATATAAACTAATTATTAAAAATAAGCCCAGTTCACGGCACTGTTGCCACTCAATCAGCAGATATAATATGCTAAACTACTTAGGACAGTTCGAATCTAGCACCAATAATGTGGCTTTTCAAGTCAAGAAAAATCGATATAGAGATATACCTCAAAAAATAACATTCATGTATTTTTCATTAAGTTCTTTTTTTTCTGCTGGCTGTTGCTAGGTATTACCTGAACCTGAAAAATCAGGTGATGGGATTGATCTTCCTAATCTTTACTGGTGGCATATGACACACCTGCGCTTTTTTATACTGAAAATCCAGCATAGCTATTGAATTTTGGTGGGCTGGGCGGGTATCTGTCGTAAGACACATCGGTGTTCACCAGGGCAGATAAGGCCAATATCGCACAGTTTCTACAGCCGCAAAATTGCTCTTTCCAGTGGTAGCCAAAACTACCATTTGTCATATAATTTACTTTCAAAATCATTATATAGATTAATTTATTTTTTCCATTGAACCATTTCACCATTATGTAATTTTAAAATTATTTCAGCAAAATCATCATCAACCGTATAAAAATAACACTCTGGCACATTAAGCACTTTAGCAAACGCGCACATCATCTCAAATGTTGGGCGATGTATACCACTTTCATATTGGGATATGCGTGATCGTGCAGTGGCTTCTTCAATGCCAGCCAGTACGCCTAGCTTTTCTTGAGTGAGATTGGCTTGTAAACGAGCCGTTTTAAGGCGAATAGGCAACATGATGGCATCATCAATAAGGATATTGATAGCATGTTTAGCACTACTTTACACGTAGGTTGCTTAGACTTCCTGAACAATAGAGGAGGGGATTTATTTGCATTAGTTAAGAATGACTCTGATGTTTAAGGTAAAGCTCCAGAACCATCTCAGCAAAATCATCGTTAACGGTGTAAAAGTAGCATTCCGGCACATTAAGTACCTTTGCAAATGCGCACATCATTTCAAATGTTGGACGATGTATCTCACCTTCATACTGAGACACGCGGGAACGTGCAGTTTCTTCTTCAATGCCAGCAAGAACTCCCAATTTTTCCTGAGTTAGATTAGCCCGTAGTCGGGCGGCTTTGAGACGAGTAGGCAGCATCCATTACACCATCAATGATCATACATTGACTTAGTGTTTAGCATTACTTAACATCGTAGTTGTTTAGACTATCTGAACAAATGATGTTTAATGTGAGGCCACAAAATAAGGATCATGGAGATGATTGATAAGGATTGGCACCCGGCAGATATCATCGCCGGGTTAAGAAAGAAGGGAACAACATTGGCGGCCGTTTCCCGAGACGCGGGGTTAGCGTCTTCCACGCTGGCAAACGCGTTAACAAAACACTGGCCGAAAGGGGAAAAGCTGATTGCGGAAGCGCTGGGGGTTTCACCTGCGGAAATCTGGCCTTCCCGTTACCGCAAATCAGAAGATCATTAAAGTAAAACAGGATCTCCCGAACCGTTATCGAACTAGATCGGTAACGGTTCGGGAGAAGGCAAGCGAAGCGCGACAGTTTACTTTTGTTGTTCGCCCCATGCTCTCACCCCGTGACTTCGCCCCATGGTATGGGGCAAGTATATGTGGCGAGCGCATGAGGCGAATGCGGTGGCAGCAATGCAGCAATGTGCCGGAAAATACATTTCCCAGCACAAAACGGCGTGCGCCAGTTCATGCGGGCTGGACGCCCTTATTCCCTGTCGCATGGGGGTAATGTCGCGGCTGGACGCCACGCCAAAACCCCCAAGGTCAACGGCGGCACACCGTCGCACGCTACGCGCGACCAACCCCTTTAAGACGCGCGTTTTAGCCTGTTATTTCTCTTTCTCGCAAGCTCGGTGCGAAATAACGGGAAACGCGGCTTTAAATGGGTTGGTCGCGCCACGCTACCGGCTTGTGGCCGGAGGCTTAGCGGCGACGGTGTGCGGGGCTAGCCCCCCAAATAAACCGACGCGTGGGCGCGTCTTTTTGCTCGCTGGGGCGGCAAAATTTATTCGGCTCCCCCCCGCCTGCTCGGTTTCCCTTGGGGGAAACGCTCGCTGGTGGGTTCGGGCGACGAAAATTAGCCATTTCTGCGAAATGGCATTTACTCGCCTCACGTCACTTTTCAATTCCTGAATGGCACAGGAATTGAAAAGCCATAAAAACACGCCCAGTACGTTAGTATGGTTTCTGCCATGTCGAAAGAAACGTTCTGTAATACTTGAATTATTCAGATCTTCATCTATATACAGTATGAGTCATTTGTTGTGTTAATGGCCCATTAATTGATTACTCTGACATTATTAATATTTTAAAAGGAGAAAGAATGTCTAAATCAGACTGGGACTTTGTAAACAAAGATCAAGACTATGAATTAAATGATCTTTTAAGCAAGCATGGCTACCGCGAGACAGCAGCAAACAGAACATTGTTAAAAAACAATCTTCCTTCAAATACAAAACATGGCGATGTTAAAAACATCATTCATAAAATTAAAGGGTTAGAGAAAAAATAATTTTAAAAAAATTATATAAGCCGTTACAAAGTAATATTTTGCAGCGGCTTATTCTATTTCCATTGGTGCATCAGTCTGGCTCAGGCAACCTTAATCGACTTCTCAAAGCGATAAGCCGGGATGAATTGATGCTGGCAGGCATTGAGATAATCTGACCACCATTGCATCATCTGAGTCCGTTCGTCGAGGTGTTCCGCTTTGTGAATATAGGCGGCACGAACGTGATTGCGCTCCTGATGGCTCATCTGCCGCTCCACAGCATCTTTTGACCAGCGACCTGATTCGATCAACGCACTACACGCTATCGTGCGGAAGCCATGTCCGCAGATATCCACCTGTGTGTCATAACCCATCGTGCGCAGCGCCTTGTTGATGGTGTTCTCACTCATTGGCTTACGGGCATCGTGATCGCCGGGGAAAAGTAAATCCCCGTTGCCGGACAACAGTTTTAGCTGTTTCAGCACCGTTACCGCCTGTTTTGACAGCGGCACAAGATGCGGCGTTTTCATTTTTGCGCCACGCTCTGAGTGGCGCACGCCAGCTATGGGCTCCCGCTGTGCGGGAAGTGTCCACATGGCGTTATCCAGATCGATCTCTACCCAACGGGCAAAACGCAATTCACTGGAGCGGATAAAGATCAGCAAATTAAGCTGTACCGCTAACCTTGTTAGTAGTCTGCCTGAATAGCCTTCTATTCTTTCCAGCAGTTCCGGCAACTTTTCCAGCGGTAGGGCAGGGTAGTGGTTTTTCGGCGGCGGGGTGATTGCGCCGCAGAGGTCATTGGCCGGATTGCTGGCAATCAGTCCTTCCTGTACGGCGTAACGCATGATGACTGTCGTGCGTTGCTGTATCCGTGCAGCCGTTTCCAGACAACCCTTTTTCTCCGCTACCCGCAGCGGGATCAGCAGGTTGGCGGTTTTCAGGTCGGTGACAAGGACATTGCCGATGAGCGGGAAAACGTGCAGTTCCAGTGAACGCAGGACTTTGGCGGCGTGAGCCTCACTCCAGCGAATGTTCGCGGTCACCCATTGACGAGCGATGGTTTCAAAGGTATTGCCGTTTTTCTTCGCCTGTTTGTCGTGCTGTTTTTTTACGCCGGGATCGTCCCCTGCGCTGAGAATAGTTCGGGCTTCTTCACGCAGTTTACGGGCACTGGCAAGCGAGACAGTCGGGTAAGCGCCAAACGCCAGCTTCTTCTCCTTGCCGCCGAAGCGGTATTTAAGATGCCAGAGCTTGGAACCGTTAGGTTTAATCAGCAGGTACAGACCCTGCGCGTCGCTGAGTTTGTAAGGTTTATCGAGCGGCTTGGCGTTGCGGATGGCGGTATCAGTCAGAGGCATGGTGGGGGCTCCGTAGTTTATCGAACCGACAGGCCCCCAATTAAGCCCCCAAAAACTACGGATGTCAAAAAATCTGGTAGTACCTCGAGGTACTCCAGATTTTCATCAACTTACTGATTTTGCTATGTTCCCGGACGTATAGGAACGTCCCAAAACAAAAATATGGTGCCCGGACTCGGAATCGAACCAAGGACACGAGGATTTTCAATCCTCTGCTCTACCGACTGAGCTATCCGGGCAACGGGGCGCATTAAACCGTATTGGCCGCGTGGCGTCAACGGGTTTATCAATGAAAGCATGGAAAACCCTACTGACTGCCGACTTTTCAGCCAAAATGCGGGCTTTACCGCATTTTGTGCCTGAAATCAGGTGAGTGCGCCGTTTTTGCGGCACAGCGCAAAGCGTAAGACATCCTCTGCCAGCCGCTGGGCGGTGGCGATGCTGGCGGCCTGATGCTTGACCAGCAGGTTGCTCAGGCAGCCTTCCAGAATCAATTCCATCTGCTGTGCCACCATTTCGGGATCGTCAGTTTCCAGCTCTTCCAGTAAATCGCGGGTGTACTGGTAAGAGGCTAGCTTCTGCTGTTCCGCAATCTGGTGGATGGGGTGATTGATATCAGGGAAAAAGCTGCATGCGGCAATAAATAAGCAACCCGGATAGCGCTGTTTGTTCACCGACTCATGCAGCACCTGATAACGTGCCAGCAGCTTCTGCTCAATGGTTTTCTCGTCGTCCAATAGTAGCTGACGCCGCCAGGTATCAACCTGTTGACTATGGTGGCGCAGGCCGTCGTACAGCAGCGCCTCGCGATCCGGCCAGAATGGTGTCAGTTCTTCTACCGGAACCCCCAGTCTCTCCGCCAGCATATCCAGCGTCGTCATCGCGAATCCGTGCTGCTCCAGCAGAGTAAGCGCATGTTCAAGAACGTCTTCCCGTTGCATTAGGTCTCCTCCAGAAGCACAACAAGCGAATTGAAAGTGTCGTTTATGGGCTGAACTTCTGCAAATGTGCCTGAAATTGTTCAGCGTTCATAAAACCGGTGACGCGTGAGCCGGGGATCTCTTTCCCCTGAGCGTCAAAAAATACGATGGTCGGCAGCCCTAAAACCTGTAGCTTTTTCAGCAGCGCGTTTTGTTCTTCGCGGTTCGCGGTGACGTCCGCCTGTAGCAGTGTGATGCGCGACAGATGGTTCTGCACCGCCGGGTCGCTGAACGTGTATTTCTCAAACTCTTTGCAGGCCACGCACCAGTCAGCGTAAAGATCGAGCATAACAGGCTGAGCGCTCTTTGCCAGCGCGCTGTTGAGATCGGCAATATTGGCGACAGGAGCAAAGTTCAGTGCTGAGGTGTGGACTTGTGCCACGCCAGCCGGAGGAAATACCCAGTCTTGCAGCGGTTTGGCGCTGATCACCACGCCTGCCAGCAGCAGTAACTGCACGCCACGCATCCAGCCTTTGCCGCTGCGCAGCGTCAGCATAAGCGCCCAGCCGAAGAAGGCGATACCCAGCGCGCTCCACAGCCGCATTTCCCAGACTTCGCCGAGAATACGTTCCAACAGGAAGACGGGCAGCGCCAGAATAATAAAGCCAAATGCTTCCTTAACGTACTGCATCCACGGGCCGCTACGTGGCAGCAGTTTGTTGCCGAACAGCGTGACCAGAATGAGCGGCAAGCCCATGCCCAGCGCGTAGAGGTAAAGTGTGCCTCCGCCTGCCAGCATGTTGCCGCTCTGGGCGATGTAAAGCAGGATGGCGCTGAGCGGGGCGGTAGTGCAGGGCGAACAAATCAGCCCGGCCAACGCGCCCATGCAGAATACACCCGTAACGGAGCCGCCTTGCTGACGGTTGCTCCACTCCGTCAGCCGAGTTTGTACCGATGACGGGAGCTGGAGCGTATATAGGCCAAACATAGAGAGCGCCAGCGCGGCAAACATCACCGACAGGCCAATCAAAATATAAGGATGCTGGAGCGCGGCCTGAAAGCGCAATCCGGCCGCGGCGACAACCAGCCCGAGCAGCGTGTAGGTCAGCGCCATCCCCTGAACATAGGTCATCGACAGCAGTAGCGTGCGGCGTGGCGTCAACTGCTCTTTTCTGCCCAGCACCAGACTGGCAATCAGCGGGTACATCGGCAGGACGCAAGGGGTAAAGGCGACGCCGATACCAATCAACAGCGCCCACCACGGCGAGAATGGCATTGGCGTGGTCTGCGGCGGTGGCGTCTGGGCTGATGCGGTATTCGATGTGTCTGTGCCAGCGTTAGCCAGCACCTGACTGAGAGGAACGGTGCGCGTTTCCGGTGGGTAGCAGAAACCCGCATCGGCGCAGCCTTGATAGGTTACTTTGACGGTCGCACCGCTCTCGGCCTGTTCAATGGGAACCGCTAGCGCTAGCCGATCCCGCAGAATAAAGACCTGACCGAAGAACTCGTCGTTATGGCTTTCGCCCGGCGGCAGCTCTACCTTGCCGAGTGTAGTGCCATTCCCTTCGATCTTGATCTGTGCGCGGTACAGGTAGTAATCAGGGTGGATATCCCAACGTAAGTTGAGCTGATTGTTTTGCTGCTGAAACTCAAAGGCGAAAGCACTATCGACTGGCAGAAAGCGCGATGTCGTGCTGTTGCCAAACAGTTTCTGGCCGAAAGAAGAGGCGGCCACATTCGGTGTACCGAAAGCCGTCCATAACAGGAAAATCAGCGTAAAGATGCGTTGAGCCATGTCAGATAATCGCTATCGCCCCCGGATACCGGCAGAACTAACAGCTCCGGCGTATCGTAAGGGTGTTGTTGTTTCAGATGAGTCAGCAGGGCTTGCTGATGTGAGGTATCGCTTTTTATCAGCATTTGTACTTCTGATTGCTGTTCGAGCTTGCCTTCCCAGTAATAGAGCGAACAAGCGCCTGGCAGCAGAGTGACGCAGGCGGCAAGCCGCGTTTCCAGCAGCGAATGGGCAAGCTGTTGCGCACAGACCTCGTCAGGTGCGGTACATAATATGACGACGGCATCGCAAAGCGGGCGGTCAGACATCATATCCTCCGTGTCAGATGAACAAATCCCAGACAACCAGAGCCACACTATACCTTGCTTTATTTGTGTGAGGAAATGATGCGGATCGACGTGTTAGGTCGATCCGTGAGGGTCTGTCTGAAAGGCAATCTTTAGATCAGTATGCTGCCGAGGATAAAGCCAAATATCACTGACAGCGTAATCGCGATCACGCCGGGAATCAGGAAGGAGTGGTTAAACACAAATTTGCCGATGCGCGTTGAGCCTGTGTCGTCCATCTCCACCGCTGCCAGCAGAGTGGGGTAGGTCGGCAGAACGAACAGTGCGGAAACGGCAGCAAAAGACGCCACGGCCGTGACCGGAGAGACGCCCAGCAGCAGCGCCGCAGGCATCAGCGCTTTCGCCGTTGCCGCCTGCGAGTAAAGCAGCGTCGCGGCGAAGAACAGCACGACGGCCAGCATCCACGGGTAGCTTTGCAGCAGCGCGCCTGCGGTGTCCTGAATATCAGAAATGTGCGCTTTAACAAAGGTATCGCCCAGCCACGCCACGCCCATCACGCAGATACAGGCGCTCATGCCGGACTTAAACGTGCTGGCAGAGAGGATGCGTGCGGTGTCGATTTTGCAGGTGATGCAAATCAGCGTGGCGATGGTCAGCATAAAGACCACAATGGCTTCGTTACGCGGCAATACCGGGTTCTGAATCAGCCCAACCGTGCCGCTGATTGCCGTGGCATACAGAACGACCGCGACGATACCAATCAAAAACAGTACCACAGAAAGCTTGGCACCCGGTTTGATCTCATGTTGGCTATTACCACGCAGCGTAGTTTCACCTTTTTTCAGACGTTCCTGATAAATAGGGTCATCTTTCAGTTCTTTACCCAGGAAATTGGTCACTATCGCCGTCAACAGGATGGCCGCCAGCGTGGTAGGAATGCAGATCCCCAGCAGCAATAGATAGCTAACCCCGTGTGGTTCAAGAATACCGGCAACAAACACCACCGCCGCTGAGATTGGCGACGCGGTAATCGCGATTTGCGAGGCGACAACGGCAATCGAAAGCGGACGAGAAGGGCGAATCCCCTGCTCTTTGGCGACTTCGGCGATAACGGGTAGGGTGGAAAACGCGGTGTGTCCGGTTCCGGCCAGAATCGTCATGAAGTAGGTGACCAGCGGGGCGAGAAAGGTTACGTATTTCGGGTGCTTACGCAGCAGTTTCTCCGCCAGACTGACCAGATAATCCATTCCGCCCGCCACCTGCATGGCGGCGATGGCGGCGATAACGGCCATAATAATTTCAATCACATCAAAAGGGATTGCGCCGGGCTTTATCTGGAACCCTAGCGTAAGTACAAGCACCCCTAGGCCACCAGCGAAACCAATGCCGATGCCTCCTAGTCGTGCCCCCAAATAGATGGCGAGCAGAACGATGAATAACTCAAGACCAAGCATGACTATGCTCCTTAATTAATAAAAAAATTCAATCTACTCGTCATACTTCAAGCTGCTTGTGCGTTGGCTGCCCTTACTCACCCCAGTCACTTACTTGTGTAAGCTCCTGGGGATTCATGCGGTTGCCGCCTTCATGCAACTCGAATTATTTAGAGTACATAACTTATTCTTATGGCTGTATGCAGCAAAAAATAAAGGCACGCTGTTCTTCGTGAACGGACGTGCCTGTTGGAATTAAATGTCGGTGTTAAGGAAGCTCGTTTTCATCGGTGTAGCGTTTAGCTTTGTACGCCGGGTGCATCAGGTTCTGGATGGAGAAGATGTCATCCAGCTCGGCTTCGGTCAGCAGGCCGCGTTCCAGTACAACTTCGCGTACGCTTTTTCCCGTTTCTGCACAGATCCTGCCGACGATGTCGCCGTTATGGTGGCCGATGAACGGATTCAGGTACGTCACAATCCCGATGGAGTTGAAGACATAGGCTTCGCAGACGCTCTTATTCGCCGTGATGCCGTTGACGCATTTCTCCAGCAGGTTGTAACAGGCATTAGTCAGGATGTGGGTCGATTCAAACATGGCCTGACCGATAACCGGCTCCATCACGTTTAACTGCAATTGCCCGGCCTCTGATGCCATCGTGACGCAGGTGTCGTTACCGATGACCTTGAAGCACACCTGATTGACGACTTCCGGCACGACCGGATTCACCTTGGCTGGCATGATCGAGGAACCTGCCTGTAGCTCTGGCAGGTTGATTTCATTCAGACCGGCACGGGGGCCGGAAGAGAGCAGACGCAGGTCATTACAGATCTTCGACAGCTTCACGGCCAGACGCTTCAGCGAGCTGTGCACCATGACATAGGCGCCGCAGTCTGACGTCGCTTCGATCAAATCTTCTGCTGGCACACACGCCAGACCGCTGACTTCCGCCAGACGCTGCACCGCCAGTTGCTGATAGCCATCTGGCGTATTCAGACGCGTACCGATTGCGGTAGCCCCCAGATTGACTTCAAGCAGCAGCTCCGCCGTGCGCAGCAGGTTTTTGATTTCTTCCTGCAACAGCACGTTAAACGCATGAAACTCCTGGCCGAGCGTCATCGGCACTGCGTCCTGCAATTGGGTCCGCCCCATCTTCAGAACGTCTTCAAACTCTTTGGCTTTGCGCTCGAAGCCATCGCTCAGTTTCGCGATCGCTTCCGTCAGCTTCAGTACGGAGGCATAGACCGCGATACGAAATCCGGTGGGGTAGGCATCATTCGTGGACTGGCATTTATTCAGATGATCGTTGGGGTTCAGATACTGGTATTCGCCTTTCTGGTGGCCCATCAGCTCCAGACCAATATTGGCTAATACTTCGTTGGTATTCATATTGACCGACGTGCCAGCGCCCCCCTGATAAACATCGACCGGAAACTGATCCATGCATTTTCCGTTATTCAGCACTTCATCACAGGCACGGATGATGACGTCGGCGATTTTTTTCGGGATAGTTTGCAGCTCTCTGTTCGCCAATGCCGCGGCTTTTTTCACCATGACCATGCCGCGTACGAACTCGGGTATGTCGCTGATTTTATTGTTACTGATGTAGAAGTTTTCGATGGCACGCAGCGTGTGAACGCCATAATACGCGTCTGCGGGAACTTCTCGGGTGCCTAACAGGTCTTCTTCAATACGGATGTTTTCTGACATGAAAATTCCTATCCTGTTGTGCGACTAGTGATGTGACTAGACGTTGTGGGCTGGTTTTTCGGATGGCTTACTTCGGAAAACGCCTGACTTTGTAAAACGCCTGACTTTAGAAAACAATGCGACTACGGATAAACCGTCTTCTCTCAGCAATAGCCTTGGGATGTTTGACCAACCATATATCCATTGCCGTGAGGATATGTCGTTACGACAGTGAAAAACAGGTGTTTAGATCACTATACTGGCGTTCTCTACCGTTACGGTAAATGAACTGTGATTGTAGTCACGAGTCATTATTTTAGAACAATAATCGAGGGGTGACGGCTTGAAAATGTGCAAAGACGCCTCCATTTACGTAATCACGATGTGCCGAATCGCAGAGCAGGCGTGCCTTTTACTTTATCCATTGGTCGTAAAGTTCATTGGTAGTAGAGCGTACTGATTTTTCAATCGCGACGGCTTAACACGTTCTTATTCACACTCGTTCTGCTTAACACAGTACGCGTAAAAACACACAGGAGAACCGGGTGCGCTGGTTACCGTTATTACTGATTTTTCTTTTAGCTTACATCGAGATATCGCTGTTTATTCAGGTGGCTGAAGTGTTGGGCGTCGCCATGACCCTGCTGCTGGTGGTCTTCACGTCTTGCGTGGGCGTGTCGCTGGTGCGCAATCAGGGGATGAAAACGCTGGTGCAGATGCAGCAGAAAATGGCGGCGGGTGAAAGCCCGGCTGCTGAAATGGTTAAAAGTGTGTCGCTGGTGCTGGCTGGTTTCTTACTCCTGATTCCGGGTTTCCTGACCGACTTTTTGGGCCTTTTGCTGCTGCTGCCACCGGTACAGAAAAGCCTGACCCTCAAACTGATGCCTCATCTGCATATCTGGCGTTCTGGCTCCGGCGCGTCGTCGTCTTCTGGTGGTAACACCTTTGAAGGGGAATACCAGCGTAAGGATGGCGGGAGCGCAAATATTGAACATCGCGACGATCGTGACGACCGTTAACGTTAAGGTGAACTAAAAAGCAGCTAAGGATTATCATATTGATAATCCTTATTTTTTATCTGCTACCTGCGACGAGTGGGCACCTAACGCAAAAAAAATGAATTTTCTCCCTTGAAGGGCGACGAAACGCCCCCACTTAGAACACCACAAGGCCAATGATGAAAAGCATAAGCAAGACATCGTCGGCGTTTATCCTAAACCGATATGGACTTTCTCAAAGGAGAGCTATCAATGAATATTCGTCCATTGCATGACCGCGTGATCGTCAAGCGCAAAGAAGTCGAGTCAAAATCTGCTGGCGGTATCGTACTGACTGGTTCCGCTGCTGGTAAATCTACCCGCGGTGAAGTTCTGGCCGTAGGTCACGGACGTATCCTGGAAAATGGCGAAGTGAAGCCGCTGGACGTGAAAGTTGGCGACATCGTTATTTTCAATGATGGCTATGGCGTGAAGGCAGAGAAGATCGATAACGAAGAAGTGTTGATCATGTCTGAAAGCGACATTCTGGCAATTGTTGAAGCGTAATTGCGCGTAATCATCTGAACTGAACGAATTTAAGGGAAATACACCATGGCAGCTAAAGACGTAAAATTCGGTAATGACGCTCGCGTAAAAATGCTGCGCGGCGTAAATGTACTGGCTGATGCAGTGAAGGTTACCCTGGGCCCGAAAGGCCGTAATGTTGTGTTGGATAAATCCTTCGGTGCACCGACCATTACTAAAGACGGCGTATCTGTTGCGCGTGAAATCGAGCTGGAAGACAAGTTTGAGAACATGGGCGCGCAGATGGTGAAAGAAGTTGCCTCTAAAGCGAATGACGCAGCAGGCGACGGCACCACGACCGCAACCGTATTGGCGCAGGCTATCATCACTGAAGGCCTGAAAGCTGTTGCAGCGGGCATGAACCCGATGGATCTGAAGCGCGGTATCGATAAAGCCGTTATCGCCGCTGTTGAAGAGCTGAAAGCACTGTCTGTACCGTGCTCTGACTCTAAAGCTATTGCTCAGGTTGGTACCATCTCTGCTAACTCCGACGAAACCGTAGGCAAAATGATTGCCGAAGCGATGGACAAAGTCGGTAAAGAAGGCGTGATCACCGTTGAAGAAGGTACCGGTCTGCAAGACGAGCTGGACGTGGTTGAAGGTATGCAGTTCGACCGTGGCTACCTGTCTCCGTACTTCATCAACAAGCCGGAAACTGGTGCTGTAGAACTGGAAAGCCCGTTCATCCTGCTGGCTGATAAAAAAATCTCCAACATCCGCGAAATGCTGCCAGTACTGGAAGCCGTAGCGAAAGCGGGCAAACCGCTGGTTATCGTTGCTGAAGATGTTGAAGGCGAAGCACTGGCAACGCTGGTGGTTAACACCATGCGTGGCATCGTGAAAGTCGCTGCGGTGAAAGCACCGGGCTTCGGCGACCGTCGTAAAGCCATGCTGCAAGATATCGCGACGCTGACTGGCGGTACCGTTATCTCTGAAGAGATCGGTCTGGAGCTGGAAAAAGCGACGCTGGAAGATCTGGGTCAGGCAAAACGCGTTGTGATCAACAAAGACACCACCACCATCATCGATGGTACCGGTGAAGAAGCTGCGATCCAGGGCCGTGTTGCTCAGATCCGTCAGCAGGTTGAAGAAGCGACGTCTGATTACGACCGTGAAAAACTGCAAGAGCGTGTGGCTAAACTGGCTGGCGGCGTAGCCGTTATCAAAGTTGGCGCAGCAACTGAAGTTGAAATGAAAGAGAAGAAAGCACGCGTTGAAGATGCTCTGGCTGCGACTCGCGCCGCGGTAGAAGAAGGCGTGGTTGCTGGTGGTGGTGTGGCGCTGGTTCGCGTTGCCGCTAAACTGGCTTCTCTGACTGCTCAGAACGAAGATCAGAACGTGGGTATCAAAGTTGCGCTGCGCGCGATGGAAGCGCCACTGCGTCAGATCGTTTCCAACGCTGGTGAAGAGCCATCTGTGGTTGCGAACACCGTTAAAGCGGGCGAAGGTAACTACGGTTACAACGCCGCAACCGAAGAATACGGCAACATGATCGACTTCGGTATCCTGGATCCGACCAAAGTTACCCGTTCTGCGCTGCAATACGCCGCTTCCGTTGCGGGTCTGATGATCACCACTGAATGTATGGTAACCGACCTGCCGAAAAGCGATGCGCCCGACTTAGGTGCTGCTGGCGGAATGGGCGGCATGGGTGGTATGGGCGGCATGATGTAATGTGACGCCATTGTCACCGGAAGCGATTTTCCGGTGACAGTGAGTCAGGTTACAGAAGCACGTCTTTCTGTCCTTCAAAGAGCACTATCCGGTCGCGATACCGGGTGGTGCTTTTTTTATGCGTCGCGTTTCTATCTAATCAATTCAATGCATTATTGAGCCAAGCGCTCTTGTGTCATCGATTTCCTGCCAAACGGCTGTGTGAATGACGAAAGATGCACCGTGATGGCTAGCCACATTGCCGAAATGTTGCCACATCGGGGATGAATTGGTTTATAGCGTGTTATCGGGGCAAGCATTCTGCGCTACAATAGGGGCGCTTACTTTATTTACGAATGCTGTTATTTGGCAAAGTAACCCTGTTTGGAGTAGGGACAATGTCTGACGATGTGTCTACGCTTTTGCGCACCATTTCCTGGTTTGCTGAACCTCCTTCGGTATTACCTGAGCATATTGGTGACTGGCTGATGGAAACCAGTTCCATGACGCAGCGGCTTGAAAAATATTGTGCCCAATTGACCGTGACGCTTTGCCGTGAGGGATTCGTGTCGCCACAATCGCTGGGTGAAGAGAGCGAACAACTTCCACCTGACGAACGTTATTGGCTGCGTGAGGTGGTGCTGTATGGCGACGAGCGTCCCTGGCTGTTTGGCCGTACCATCGTTCCACAACAGACGCTCGACGGAACGGATTCCGCCCTGACGAAAATAGGCAATCAGCCGTTAGGCCGTTATCTGTTTGAGCAAAAATCGCTAACGCGTGATTACATTCATACCGGATGCTGCGAAGGCTTATGGGCGCGGCGTTCCCGCCTGTGTCTTTCTGGTTTTCCGTTACTGTTGACTGAGCTTTTCTTACCGGAATCACCGGTTTATTACACACCGAGTGATGAAGGTTGGCAGGTAATTTGAGGAGATAAATCCTTGGAAAGAAGTGTTACAGCAGGGAAATGGCTGGCTTATTGTCGCTTGATGCGAATTGATAAACCGATAGGTTCTCTGCTGCTGCTGTGGCCAACGCTATGGGCGCTGTGGCTGGCGGGAGGGGGAGTGCCTGCGCCGTGGACGCTCTTTGTGTTTGTCGCTGGCGTTTTCTTGATGCGAGCGGCGGGCTGCGTCATCAATGACTACGCCGATCGGCATTTTGACGGCCATGTAAAACGTACCGCTTCTCGCCCGTTGCCCAGCGGCGAGGTGAGCGAGCAATCTGCCAAAGTGCTGTTTGTCGTGCTGGTCTTGCTGGCGTTTGGTCTGGTGCTGACGCTGAATACGATGACGATCTGGCTGTCCGTTGCGGGGCTGGGGCTGGCATGGGTCTATCCGTTTATGAAACGGGTCAGCCATCTTCCTCAGTTTGTGCTGGGCGCCGCGTTTGGCTGGTCGATCCCGATGGCGTATGCCGCAGTGAGTGAAAGCCTGCCTGCAACCTGCTGGATGATGTTTCTGGCGTATATCTGCTGGACGGTCGCCTACGATACCCAATATGCGATGGTGGATCGCGACGACGATCTGAAGATCGGCGTGAAATCCACTGCGATCTTGTTTGGCCGTTTTGACAATCTCATCATCGGGTTATTGCAGTTTAGTATGCTGACGCTGTTGTTGATTTTAGGAACGATGACCGGATTGGGAATGCCGTACTACATTTCGCTGTTGGTGGCTGGCGGGATGTTTATCTATCAGCAAATACTCACGGCCGGGCGCGAGCGCGACGCCTGTTTTAAGGCGTTTCACAACAATAAATACGCGGGAATGGCGATATTTATCGGTGTGCTGTTTGGCCTGTAAGCTGAATAGCAGAGACAAAAAAGCAGCGATTTCTCGCTGCTTTTTTTATGGCAGAACATCCAGATGTATCCGTGATGCTAAACGCACTCGCGGCTTGATGGCGGCGTATCCATCCGCCATTTTCTCGCCTGACTACTCCTGCGTTGTCTCTTCCACTGCTTGGCTTTCGGCTTCCATTTCAGCGGATGAGCTGGCGCTTTCAATGGTCAAGCGCACTTCTGGGGTGATCAAATCGCCGAGAATGTTGTAGATCGCCACGATATCGCCTTGCGCCGCTTCCGCACTGTCGGTGATATAGCCTTCTGTCCGTAAGGTTGCGACCAGCGTTGAGAACACCGCTTTATCAAAGAACTCTGGCGCATTGATGCCGTGCAGGACGGACAGGCGTTGAGCCATGTTCCGGCTTTCTTTTTCCAGCGTTCCGCGGTTGATTTCTGGATTCGCACACAGCAACGACAGCGTAATCGCATAACGTTGCAGCGTTTCACGCACGCCTGCCGACAGCAATTGCAGCGTGCGGATACGTGGCGGATTGATCGCCAGCTCACCGTCACGACTGCACAACAACTGCTGTTGAACCAGTTCATTAGCCAACGTTTCCAGCACGCCCGGTAACTGCTCTTTGGAATAATGCAGGAACAGTTCGGATTGCAGCAGCGGATAGATCAGCGCGATCTGGCACACGACTTCTGCAAGTGTAATCCGACGGTGGTGGATGACGATGCTGGCAATCAGCGACGGTAACACCAACAGATGCTGGATGTTATTGCGATAGTACGTCATCAGAACGGCCTGCTCGCGCGGCAGAATGATGATATCGCCAATGCTGTCCTTCTCGACTTCGAACTTGTTCATGCTCAGCGCATGTTCCAACAGTTCATCCGCTGTCTTTTTGGGAACCGTAATATCTTTGTGGTAAGGAACCTGACGCAGCAACTGCAGATAGCAATCCAGCTGTTCTTGCATTTGCTCGCGAGTCAGTGAGCGCTGGCGGGATGCCAAAAGAGCCGTAGAACACAGGTTCATCGCGTTTGCTGCCGCAGAATTATTGATGCGTACCATGATATCCATCGAGATATCCTGCACCGTCGGCGTTAGCCAACTTGGGCGCTGTGCTTCGATAGGATCAATCGCATCACGCCATTGCGGAACATGCTGGTTCAGATAGGTGGTCAACGGGAGTGGTTCACCGAAGTTCACATACCCCTGGCCGAGATTACGCAGTTTGCGTAAACCGCGCACCATCTGCATAAAGCCTTCTTTTTCCTTCACCGCGCCGCGCAGCTCTTTCGCATAGGTGCCGACTTCCATCACATGCTCGTAGCCGACATAAATCGGCACCAGCGTGATAGGGCGCGTACCGCCTCTGAGCATGGCCTGAATCGTCATCGCCAGCGTACCGGTTTTGGGTTCCAACAGGCGACCCGTGCGTGAACGTCCGCCTTCCATGAAGTATTCCACCGAATAGCCACGGGCAAACAGTTCACCCAGATACTCACGGAAAATCGTGGAATACAGCTTATTGCCTTTGAAGGTACGACGAATGAAGAAGGCGCCAAGGCGACGGAAGATCGGACCCGCTGGCCAGAAATTAAGATTGATGCCTGCGGCGATGTGCGGTGGCACTAGGCCCTGATGGTATAGGACGTAGGACAGCAGCAGATAGTCCATATGGCTGCGGTGGCAGGGCACATAGACAATACCGTGACCATCCTGTGCCAGCTGACGAACGCGTTCGGCGTTATGGACGTTGATCCCTTGATAAAGGCGGTTCCACGTCCAGCTTAAGACGCGATCCGACAGACGCACGGCTTCGTAGGAGAAGTCGGCGGCGATTTCTTCCATCAACGCAATGGCGTTCTGCTGCGCTTTCTCATGGGAAATCTTCTTACTGCGCGCCTCATCGTCTACGGCCTTCTTGATCGCTTTCGAATCCAGCAGCTTATTAAACAGTTCCTGGCGTACCGGCAAGCGTGGGCCAACTGCCGCCAAACGCTGGCGGGAGAAGTGCATACGCGCGACGCGCGCCAGTTTGTGGGCTATGGTTTTGTCAGTGCCATGCTCGGTCGCCATATAGCGCAGCGACACCGGGCTGGAGAAGCGAACAAAACTGTCACGCCCTAGCCACAGGACAGCGAAGAATTTCTCAATGCCGTTGAGCAATCGCAGGTGTGGTGTGGCCTGAGAATGGCCTTCCCGACCCGGAGAACGTCCAAACATCACGGAAACCGGCACCATCTGCACGTCTAAATCTGGATTGGCGCGATGCAGATCCAGATAGTCGTGGAACAGCTTGACGGATTTCTGCTTGGGAACGTAATAGCGGAAGACGCGCGGCCCGTCGTTAATAAAGACGTGGCTGGGAAGTTCGACGCCGTTGAATTCGAACGATTGCGAGGGATCGGGTAACCCCAATGCCAGGCATTTCGCGCGTAGCGTCAAGAGATCCGCCTGAGAGTTATAAGGCAGAACATAGAGTATAGGACGTGAGGGATCTAACCCCAACTCGACCACGGGATCTGCGGGAATAACTTTGCTTTTAACCAGCAGTTTCAGTGGGAGATTCAATAATTTATAGTAAATTTTACGCCAACCTGACATAACAACTTGGAGCCTCTTGTTAGCAATGCGCCGCAAGGATACCAGAAACTGCGTCGGAAATCTGTGGTGGTGAGACAACGTAAGCGCGTTAAAATGCGAACTATTTTACGTAAAGAATGGAGGATAAATGAATAAAGCAACGGGGATGACCCGGATTATTAAGGCGACCGGTTATTCCCTTAAGGGGCTGAAGCAGGCTTGGCAACATGAGGCGGCATTTCGTCAGGAAACAATATTGACGATTGTCGGCGTGATTATTGCGTGTCTGCTGCCGGTTACGCTGGTCGAAAAGCTGCTGCTGATCGGGTCTGTGGTATTGATTATGCTTTTTGAGCTGGCTAACAGCGCCATTGAAGCGGTTGTCGATCGTATTGGCCTTGAGCATCACGAATTATCCGGCCGGGCGAAAGATATCGGGTCGGCGGCTGTTTTTGTTGCCATCGTGTTAGCGGCTGTCGTGTGGGGTAGCATTCTCTGGCAACATTTTGCCTGACGGCACGCATAAATGAATAAAAGTCAGAGGCTTTGCCTATATCTCCATTCCCAATTGTGGCGTACCTGTATATACTCACAGCAAGACTGTATAAACAACCAGGGGGCGGAATGAAAGTATTAACAGCAAGGCAGCAGCAGGTTTATGACCTGATCCGCGATCACATTGCGCAGACCGGAATGCCGCCAACGCGCGCGGAAATTGCTCAACAGCTGGGGTTTCGCTCTCCGAATGCGGCTGAAGAACATCTGAAAGCGCTGGCGCGTAAAGGTGTGATTGAAATTGTATCGGGTGCTTCTCGCGGTATTCGTCTGCTGATGGAAGAAGAGACGGGTATTCCTCTGGTTGGTCGCGTGGCCGCAGGTGAGCCTCTGCTGGCGCAGGAACATATCGAATGTCACTATCAGGTTGACCCTGCAATGTTCAAACCCAGCGCTGATTTTTTGCTGCGCGTGAGCGGCATGTCGATGAAAGATATCGGTATTATGGATGGCGATTTATTGGCCGTGCATAAAACGGAAGATGTACGCAACGGTCAGATTGTCGTCGCGCGCATTGACGATGAAGTGACGGTAAAACGCCTGAAAAAGCAGGGCAATATGGTACACCTTCTCGCTGAAAACGAAGAGTTTGCCCCCATTGTTGTTGACCTGCGTCAGCAGAGCTTTTCGATAGAAGGCTTAGCGGTTGGCGTGATTCGTAACAGCGACTGGAGCTAACGGTCATAGAGATGCACTGCTCGTCTTTCTGGGTCAGTGCATCACGTTTTTTGTGTTAATCGCTTTATGTGTGAATTGCTTCATGTGTTAGTTGCCCCGCGTGTTAATCTGCTAGTTGTATATATTTCGTTACATTTCGCGTGTGTTTTCTCTTCTCTCCCTTACCGCCTGTTTTTCCATTACTTTTACGGTCATTTTTCCTTTCTTGGCGCCTTCGCTAGTTACAGATTCCTTATTTTTAATTTTAAGTAAAATATTCGACTATAATTTTTATCAAGGTAAGCATTTTTATCTCGATTGAGCGTTTAGTCATTAAACATTAGCCATCACATTTAGGTTAGCCTGGCAGATCGAGGAAGGGCAGTGGTGCAAGCACCGTGATGGTTCACAGAATGATGACTCTGCTTACTGAACAATTTATCTGACACTGACTGACGCCTACGTCGGTAGTGACGATTCGTTTATGCGCAATACACCTAAGGTACGGAGATTCTGATGAATAAAGACCAAGCCAGCGGTAACTGGAAACAGTTTAAAGGTAAAGCGAAAGAGCAATGGGGCAAATTAACGGATGACGATCTGACGGTCATCGAAGGTAAGCGTGACCAACTGGTGGGGAGAATCCAGGAGCGTTACGGGTACGCAAAAGAAGCGGCAGAGAAAGAAGTGAAACACTGGGAAGAGCACCACAAATATCACTGGTAGTGAACGTGATGCTAAAAAACGATAGCCCTCAGGGCTATCGTTTTTTTTTATATAGAAAAACCTTGTCAGGCAGAAGGCCCCACCAATAAGCGCTAGCGTTTTTTAATCGGAACCGTATGGTCGTGATCGCAATGATCCGGCTGCTTGCATGATGCCACTTCCTGACAGCCTCCACACAGCCCGTGCGCTTCCACAACGCTGTGGCGCAGCGTAAATCCCGACTGCTGTGCCAGGCTACGTAATGTTTCTTCCACCCCTTCGGTTTGACGTTCCGTAACCTGCCCGCAGCGGTCACAGATGAAAAGGGCAGACGTATGGCTGTGGTCTTCGATATGGTGACACAGCACGTAGCTGTTGTTTGATTCGACTCGATGAATGAAGCCTTGTTCCAGCAAAAAATCCAGCGCGCGATAGACGGTCGGCGGTTTAGCCTGGGGCTCGGAAACTCGCAGCAGATCCAGCAAGTCATAAGCGCTGATAGCACCTGACTGCTGTGCCATAAGGCGTAAAACCTCTAACCGCTGTGGCGTTAGACGCACAGCGCGCTGCTGACAAATCTGTTCAGCCTGGGCAAGAAGTTTGTCCTGTTTGGTTGAATCCATTGTCATATCACCCTGACGCATTGAGGAACAAGACGGATATCTTACCACGGCTGAATAAAAACGCCGAACTGGCGGCGTTTTCCTGATAAAACAACGGACAGAAGAACTAGACGACCAGATCGATGAGCAGCGCACGCAAAGGCGATTCTGCCCGTAGCGTCAACGTTGTTTCTTCTTTGATAAAGGCGCCGTCGCCGCAGTGTAGGGCTTCACTGTTCTGATTACCTTTTACCACCATTGAACCGTGAATCAGCTGGAGGTATGCCTGATTTCCCTGCAGCGCGATCGTGCTTTGCTCATTCTGCTGGAGATCGACATGGTGGATCCAAACCTGCTGGCGCAGTTGCAGACTGGTGTGTTCACCTTCCGGCGATGCAAGCAGAGTATGGCTGGATGAATCCAATTCCATACGCTGTAACGGACTGTTCTCCCGAGTCTGACAGGCGTTCAGCCATAATTGCAGCCGCGTCAGCGGTTTACTGGCGCTGGTATTATGTTCGCTATAGCTGACGTTTGGCTGAGTGGCGAGCAGCAGCACATCTCCGGCTTTGGCCTGAATGTGGCAACCGTTACTATCGCGGTATTCTGCCTCACCCTGAAGAATAATGTTCAGGATATCGACCCGTGGATAGGTTCGTGGCTGGAACGATGCCCCCGGTGCCAATACTTCCTGATTGAGCACGCGTAGAGAAGCGTAGCCCAGCAACTGTGGGTCAAAATAGTGACCAAAAGAGAAGGTGTAGCGTGCCTGCAACCAGCCATAGTCGGCCTGGCCGCATTGCCCCGCTGCTCTTCGTGTGATCATAATCTTTATCCCCCAGATAATAATTTCTTAAACCGATAGTAATTGTGTGGACGTTGGATTGTTAGCTAGTTAATCTGGTGGGTATATTCAAAATTCCTGAATGAGTACGAAGATGGCGAAAGAACGAGCTTTGACGCTGGAAGCCTTGAGGGTTATGGATGCGATCGATCGTCGCGGCAGCTTTGCCGCTGCGGCAGACGAGCTGGGTAGAGTGCCTTCGGCGCTGAGCTATACCATGCAAAAACTGGAAGAAGAGTTAGACGTGGTGTTGTTCGATCGTTCCGGGCATCGTACTAAATTCACGAATGTCGGACGAATGCTGCTGGAACGCGGACGTATTCTGCTGGAAGCGGCGGATAAACTCACTACGGATGCCGAAGCGCTGGCGCGCGGTTGGGAAACACACCTGACGATTGTGACGGAAGCGCTTATTCCGACTCAGCGGCTTTTTCCCTTAATCGATAAACTGGCGCTCAAAGCGAATACGCAGGTATCGATTCTGACGGAAGTGCTGGCAGGAGCGTGGGAGCGTCTTGAGCAAGGGCGTGCCGATATCGTGATTGCGCCGGACATGCATTTTCGTGCGTCTTCCGAAATGAATACCCGCAAGCTGTATACGATGAATAATGTGTATGTCGCCAGCCCTGAGCACCCCATTCATCAGGAACCTGAGCCGCTGTCGGATGCGACCCGAGTGAAATACCGTGGGATTGCGGTGGCGGACACGGCGCGCGAGCGCCCGGTACTGACCGTGCAACTGTTGGATAAACAGCAGCGTCTGACAGTGAGCTCTCTGGATGATAAGCGGCGTGCGTTGTTGGCGGGATTAGGCGTCGCGACCATGCCTTATCCAATGGTGGCGCAAGATATTGCCGAGGGGCGTTTACTGGTCGTTGGGCCGGAGCACCAGATGGAAAGCCAGATTATTATGGCGTGGCGGCGAGACAGCATGGGCGAGGCGAAGTCCTGGTTCCTGCGTGAAATTCCGAAGCTGCTAAACCAGCCCTAAATCCCGCACTTTGCTAAGGCAAGGTGCGAACCACACCTTGCCTTGCGCTTCATCGCTAATCGACAACGCCTCAGTATAGACTGATCACCGTCTTATCACGCTGATGAGGCTGGTTCAGGTCTTGCTCTGGGCCTAGCGAAATCACACCATGTGGATTAATCGTGCCGTGGCTACGGTAGTAATGGTGACGAATATGCGCCATATCGACGGTATCGGCGATGCCAGGCATTTGATAAATATCACGCAGAAAACCGAACAGGTTTGGATAGTCGCTCAGGCGATATTTATCGCATTTAAAATGCGTGTGATAGACCGGATCGAAACGGATCAGCGTCGTCCACAGCCGCAGATCGGCTTCGGTTAACTGCTCACCAGTCAGATAGCGCTGTTTTGCCAATATGGCTTCCAGATCGGATAACGCAGCGAAAACGGTCGTTGCGGATTCATCATAAGCTGACTGACTCGTCGCAAAACCGGCTTTGTAAACGCCATTGTTGACCTTGTCGTAAATCCAGCCGTTCAACTCGTCAATCTGAGCGCGTAGCGCTTCCGGGTAATAATCTCCCGCTGTTGCCCCCACGCCGTCAAAAGCGCTGTTCAGCATACGGATGATATCGGCGGATTCGTTACTGACGATGGTGTGTTGCTCGGTGTCCCACAGGACTGGCACGGTCACCCGACCACTGTAGTCTGGCTTGGCGTGCAGGTAGAGTTGGTAAAGGAATTCGTGCTGATAGAGCGAGTCTCCTGTTGCCCCCTCAAAATCGGTACCGAACGTCCAGCCGTGATCCAGCATGAGCGGATGAACCACCGAAACGGCGATATGATCTTCTAACCCTTTTAACTGGCGCATGAGTAGCGTGCGGTGTGCCCACGGGCAGGCGAGAGAAACATAGAGATGATAACGGCCGGACTGAGCGGGAAAGCCACCTTTGCCGGTGAGGCCAGGGGTGCCATCGGGTGTTACCCAATTGCGGAATACGGATTCTGAACGCTTAAAGTGACCGCCGGTAGATTTGGTTTCATACCAGGTATCGTGCCATACGCCGTCAACCAGTTGTCCCATAAATCCTCCCGTTAGTGAGTGATGATAAAACGACGGCAAGCCTTGTTTGCTTGCCGTCTAATTCATTATTCGACTATTAAGTGTAGTACAGGCCGGAAAAGGCTCGTCTTACCACTTTTTGCCCAGCAGGCGGTCGATGCTGAATGCGCCTGGACCGGTTACAGCCAGCAGGAGGTAGCCGCCAGCGATGGTCAGGTTTTTCATGAACATCAGTTGGTTCATGCCTTCCGCAAAGTTAGAGTGGAAAATCAGTGCGGTCAGCAATGTAAAGCCCGCAGTGAACAGTGCAACGGTACGCGTCAGCAGACCGAACAGCACCGCCAGACCACCACCCAGCTCCAGCAGAATTGTCAGCGGCAGCAGGAAGGTGGGTACGCCCATCGCCTGCATGTATTGTTGTGTGCCTGCATAGGCATCACCCAGCTTACCGTAACCTGCAACGATAAACAGAATTGGCATTAAGATACGTGCAATCAGCAGTGCAGTGCTTTCTAAATTTTTCATCATCTCTCCAATTAATTTTGTTGTGGGCTATGTCGCCCTGTTGTGTTTGTTGTAGCAGGTGTGGTCTGAAAACCTGGCCTGCCATCAGGTTATGGGCAGATAGTATAGAGAGATGATTTGCGCTACCAGCGAGTATAATTGTTCTTTTATTTCAGAAAAATTGATGTTTAGTTAAATGTACGAGAACGCGCTGTAATGGTGTGAGCGCGTTAGAAGAAAACGAGATGAAAGATGCCGTACGGGAAAGGCCGAACGCCGAGGCGATAGGAAAGATTATGAACGTGAGTCAAACGTTTTGCGGACGAGTCTGAATGTTCCCCACAGCCCGACGAGGCGGCGTCCCCAGCGAATCATGCGGCTGGGATGGCGCACGCCATAGAGTGCGACGAGGCTGGAGCCCACGATCCAGTATTTACGCCACTGCATCAGACTTTGCCAGCCGCGATCGTAACGAGCGGTGGTATCCAGCCAGTGTTTCTTACCTGCCGATAAATCCAGCCGCTGCTGTTGTATCCGGCGCAGTAGCTGGGCTTTTTCTCTGTCTCGCTGCTGACGCTGGCTCATTTGGGATCCTCCTCCAGCAACGATCTGTCGGTCGCCAGCTCCTTACGGGTTGCCTTGAGTAAGGTGGAACGACGTACCTTGAGGAGTGTCCAGACGCCACCTATCAGCGCCAGTCCAAGTAATGTGGCTGTGATACCCCCCAGAGCAAAGAGACGATACTGGGGATCGATGCCCCAGATGATGAGCGCAATCAGGCTCATAATGCCAAAAGTGGCGAAAATCAGCGTCAGACCGACCATCATCAGCAACTGAATCAGATTGGTTTTTTCTTCCTCTAATTCAATGACTGCAAGTCGGACACGGCTTTCCACCATGCTGACAATAATGGAGATGATGCGCTGAGCAGAAGCCATGACCCCGCTTGCGGGGCCTTGTTGTGATTTATCCGTCATAACGATCCGCTAATTAGCGACGAGACAGCAGGACGCCAAGCACGACACCGACAGCGGCACCAATACCGACACCGGTCCACGGGTTCTGGCGTACATAGTCGTCCGCAGATTCAACTGCTTCTTTCGTGTGGGAAGCGATACGCTCGCCGGTATCGCTCAGACGATTGCGGGTTTCTTTCAGCGCGCTTTCTGCCTTATTGCGCAGCTTGTCGAGTTCTGCTTTAGATTTAT
The DNA here is from genome assembly GCF_015689195.1 of Pectobacterium aroidearum. Taxonomy (GTDB): domain Bacteria; phylum Pseudomonadota; class Gammaproteobacteria; order Enterobacterales; family Enterobacteriaceae; genus Pectobacterium; species Pectobacterium aroidearum. The sequence continues at coordinate 4,280,422 of NZ_CP065044.1, read as the reverse complement.
CGCTGGAGGTGCTTAATACTTCTTCCAGCGTATCCGCCAGTGATTTCAATTCGGCGCGTAGGTACTCAGAATTTTGATCTTTAGCCATATTAATAACCCTTCATGTTTATAAACCTGAGTGTTAACTATAGCTGAAGCTGAAATTTATGCCGCCCAAAATGAGTACGGACAATTCTGATAACTCACTGTAAATTTTAGTGATTTGTTTTTTTGATTATAAAGTGAACAATTGCTGTGTGTTTTATAGGGACAATATAGTGATGGGTTATTGCGATGCGGCACGTTCCGCAGCGCGTAATTCCTGCTCGGCTTCAGCCAGCTTTCTTTCGCGCTTGAGGATTTTCTCGGCGTCATCCCCTTTCTGCCGGCTTTCGTTCAGTTCCTGCTGCCGTTCAGCGACGTCTTTACGTTTTTCTGCAATCGCTTCCTGACGTTTCTCTGCCAGCCCAGCATCCGTACAGTGGGTTTTCACGCCGTCCAACGCTTTCTCTAATCCATTGATGCGGTTCTGATTACCATGTTTACGCGCTTCATCGATTTGGCGCTGAATGTCCTGCGCTTTTTGCTGACAGGTTTCCACCTGATTGGCGGTATTCGCCAGTACGTGGCCAGAAAGCAGGACAGATAATGCAAGAACAGATGAAGATAGTTTCATATTTGTCACCCCAGTTTGGATTGTTTCTGTGTCAGTTTCTGCTGCCAGAACGGTGTCGGGGTTGTCGCTTGTTGCGCGGTAATGGTGACTTTAGGCAGAGACAAACGCAGGACATCTCTGGCAGCGATACTCTGTTCTGGTGAGGCAAGACGGACGATCAGGCTATCTTGCTCTGGTGTAATGCTTTTGATCGCAATCCCTTTTTCATTAAGACGCTGATACACGTAAAAGCCATCTGGCAACGCGGCGCCATCATAAGGCTTGATATGCAGCATCGCATCATCCTGGGAATGACGCAGCGACTGGGACTGCGTCAATGCGATAATTGGCAGAGCAAGCAATATCAGTATGCGAGCTACTTTTCTGGGGGTGAGTTTTGGGAATAACCAACGGATTGACACGGTTAGCTCCCTTTCTCTGCATTACTGGCTTTCGTGTCGCGTTTTTTGCGCCATAGCACAAAGAGTGAGCCAAACAGCCCGATAAACAGCAGCGCCAGCGGCAGCAACATCAGGCAAAGCATGAGTTCGTCTTCATATTTCAGGAAAACCGTGGTTTTCCCTAAGGCGAAGCCCAGCGTCACCAGAATAAATACCCACAGGAATCCACTCATCCAGTTAAAGAACTGAAAACGTGCGTTATTCAGGCCTGACAGGCCAGCGATGGTAGGTAATAACGTTCTGACAAAAGCCAGAAAACGGCCAACTAAAAGCGCGGATAGACCATGGCGGTGGAAGAGTTGGTGGGCACGCTGGTGATAGTGTGCGGGTAAATGCGATAGCCAGCCCTGAACCACACTGGTATTGCCAAGCCATCTCCCCTGAATGTAGCTTGCCCAGCAGCCGAGGCTGGCGGCCGTCGTCAGGAGAAATAGGGTAAACGGGTAATTCATTGTGCCTTTGGCGACAAGAACGCCGACCAAAATGAGCAGGCTATCGCCGGGCAGGAAAGCCGCCGGGAGCAGGCCATTTTCCAGAAAGATAATCAGAAACAGCAAAATGTAGATGGTCCATACCAACTTCGGGTCGGCTAAAATATCGAAATCCTGATGCCAGAGTGCGTTTAACAGTTCTTTGATTAATTCCATCCGGTATTCCTAATACTGCTGTTGCATTTTAGCCTTGGCGACAATCACGCTTCTGGACATGATAAGAGTGAATACAGTGCTTTCAGGGCGCAGGATTATTATTTTTTTATGATCTCTGCCTTGTTCCGCCCGATAGTGACGCGGGTGTCTGACTTGATGCTGGTTTTTCGCTGCGAACCCGATAAACAGGCGGGTAGGGATTGTTTGGTCTTGGCTGACTTTACATCCAAAGCGGCGGATTAAGCGTAAGAAAGACGCGTTAACTGTAACAAAATAGGTGTTTCTGAGACAGAAAAATATTACGACAACTGAGGCGGTTTAGGGGGATTTTTCGAGGAAGAATTGGGATTTCTGCGATATTTTACACTCGCTGACAGAAATCAACGTTTTCTGACCTTTTCCAGTGCATCCAAAATATTACCCCTCGTTCAAAACAAGGGGCAAAAAAACGCAATTAGGATTTACCCGCGTGTATCTGGTCGAGGTGCACGACCGGGTTTTCGGCGAACATATAGCGATCGACGTTAAACTCGAAATCGTCTGTCGTGGCGCGAAACAGCATCTGCTTGGTGTTTTCCAGATGTTGCCACATCGCCAGTTTGGCTGCGTAAGGATCTTTGCGAATCAGCGCCTTAAGGATGCGGTCGTGCTCTTCGCACCAGCTTTCTATCGACTTGTCGTCAATGTGCTCATGCAGTTTGCGCCAGTAGGGATTGTGGATCCGTTGGCTCCACATTTTTTCGACGATGGTCGCCATCGCGGAATTTTGTGTTGCCAGCGCGACCTGAACGTGGAATTTCAGATCCCACTGAGAGTCACGGAAGCGGTCTTCCTGACGTGCATACTCCTGAATTTCCATCAGTTGGATGATGTCCTGACGGGTTACCTGCGTAGCGGCAAATTCAGCAATGTTGCTTTCAATGAGTTGGCGTGCCTGAAGCAGTTCGAACGGACCAGCCGCGACGAATTCAATATCGCCGCTATTAATGAACGGGTTCTTCTGCTGGTTGGAAATGACGTGAATGCCTGAACCCTTGCGTACTTCAACGTACCCTTCGACTTCCAGCATAATAATAGCTTCACGCACTACGGTGCGGCTGACGTTCATTTCTTCAGAAATATAGCGTTCTGCCGGTAATTTTTCGCCGACCTGGTACATACCGCTTTCGATACGCTGTTTTAATTCTGCGGCTAACTGCTGGTATAGCCGTCGGGGTTCAGTGAGTGCCATGATGATGTCTACTCTCGATAGATGACGGTCCATGTGCCACGTCAGGGCCTGAGTGTCTATCTCGTTAATCTTTGAGGGATGATTTGTTATACCACTTAATCATAGCAGCAACCAATGTTGTGGTCACAGTTATTACAATGTGTTACTGGGGAGGTGGTTCACCCGGTATCAGATCATACCGGATGAGTCAGGATAATGCAGGGATTATCAGTGCTGGTTGGCTTCTTTCAATGTTTCAGCTGCGGCGGCGACTTCTGAAGCGGGTTGGTTTTTCAACACCGTCCAGATGACGACAGCACCTAACAGGTCAAACACTGCCAGTGCGGCAAACAGTGGGCTGAAGCCCATCGTATCGGCCAATGCACCGACCACCAAGGCAAACATGGTGCTCGCCATCCAGGCAGCCATACCGGTTAAACCGTTTGCTGTGGCGACTTCATTACGGCCAAATACGTCGGATGACAGGGTAATCAGCGCGCCTGACAGCGACTGGTGCGCGAAACCGCCGACGCACAGCAGCGCGATGGCAACATAAGGGCTGGTGAACAGTCCGATCATACCGGGGCCAATCATCAGGACCGCACCCATGGTGACCACCAGCTTGCGGGAAACGATCAGGTTCACTTTGAAATATTTCTGGAACAGCATCGGCAGATAGCCGCCGAGGATACAGCCGATATCGGCGAACAGCATCGGCATCCAGGCGAACATGGCGATTTCTTTCAGATTAAAACCGTAGGCCTTAAACATGAATAGCGGGATCCAGGCGTTGAATGTTCCCCAGGCCGGTTCAGCCAGGAAACGTGGCAACGCAATACCCCAGAATTGGCGGTTACGCAGGATCTGCCAGGCAGACATTTTCTTCGCATTATTGGTTTGGTGTTGCGCTTCCTGTCCGCTAAGAATGTAGTCACGCTCTTCGTCGCTGAGTTTCTTCTGATCTTTCGGGTGCTTATAGAAAACGAGCCAGCAGATAGCCCAGATCAGGCTCAGTACACCAGTAATGATAAACGCCATTTCCCAACTGTGCGCCACAATAGCCCAAACGACCAGCGGTGGAGCGACCATCGCGCCAATCGATGACCCGACGTTGAAATAGCCGACGGCTACAGAACGCTCTTTTGCCGGGAACCATTCGCTACTGGCTTTCAGGCCTGCAGGGATCATCGCCGCTTCCGCCATACCGACCGCGCCGCGGGCGATCGCTAATCCTCCCCAACTGTTGGCCAGTGCGGTTCCCATACAGAAAACTGCCCACAGAATGGCGAACATGGCATAGCCGATTTTGGTACCCAGCAGATCCAGCACATAGCCGGCGATGGGTTGCATAATGGTATAACAAGCTGAATAGGCAGCAACGATGTAAGAATATTGCTGTGTGGTGATGTGCAATTGATCCTGTAGCGTCGGGGCTGCAACAGAAATTGCATTACGCGTCAGGTATCCCAGCACGGTGCCAATGGTCACCAGGCCGATCATATACCAGCGTAATCCTTTGATTTTACGCATTTAACTTTCTCTCCGAGTCAATAAAAAACACAGTGGTGGCTCTTGAGTAGCGTCACGGTGTGAGGTGTCTTGTAATGTGGTACGACACGTTTTGTTGTTGTGCTGAACAGGAAAACCCTTCTCTTTGTGAGATAGCGATTGAATCCCTGCTTAAGGCAGCGCTACAATAATTTGTCATACAACTTTAAAAGTTGAGTGATATCACAAAACCATTATTTTTATGCGGAATAACGAATTGCTCGCTGAAATCGAGAGCAACAAGCGGTTTGAGGCGATAAATGCTGGGTTATTGTACTGCTTGTTACATTTTTGCGATCATGACCTCACAAATACTGTGAGATATCGCGCATAATTGGTGTGATATCTTTTAACGGTCAACTAATTTGGTGCACAAGAAGCACGGTAAGGAAGAAAACATGCCCCAGTTTCTGAGTGAAGATTTTCTGTTAGACAGTGAATTTGCCCGTCGTCTCTACCATGAGTATGCCGTCGACCAGCCAATATTTGACTACCACTGCCATCTGCCGCCTGAGCAGATCGCGGAAAACTATCGCTTCAAAAATTTGTATGACATCTGGTTGAAAGGCGATCACTACAAGTGGCGTGCGATGCGCACCAACGGTGTGCCTGAGCGTTTGTGTACGGGCGATGCCAGCGACTGGGAAAAATTCGAAGCCTGGGCCGCTACCGTGCCGCACACCATCGGCAATCCGCTTTATCACTGGACACATCTGGAACTGCGCCGTCCGTTCGGTGTAACCGGTACGCTGCTGTCACCAAGTACGGCAAAAGATATTTGGGATCGCTGTAATGCCATGCTGGAGCGCGATGACTTTACCGCGCGCGGCATCATGCAGCAGATGAACGTGAAAATGGTGGGTACGACGGACGATCCGATTGACGATCTGCGCCACCATAAAACTGTTGCTCAGGATTCAAGCTTCTCAATCAAAGTGTTGCCGAGCTGGCGCCCAGATAAAGCGTTCAACATTGAACTGGCAACCTTCAACGACTATATGGCGAAGCTGGGTGAAGTTTCTGACACCGACATTCGTCGTTTCAGCGATCTGCAAGCGGCGCTGACCAAACGTCTGGATCACTTCGCGGCGCACGGCTGTAAAGTGTCCGACCACGCGCTGGATGTGGTGATGTTTGCCGAAGCCGATGATGCGACGCTGGACAGCATTCTGGCGCGTCGTCTTTCTGGCGAAACGCTGAGCGAACACGAAGTGGCGCAGTTCAAGACTGGCGTGCTGGTCTGGCTGGGTGCGGAATATGCGCGTCGCGGCTGGGTTCAGCAGTACCACATTGGCGCACTGCGCAACAATAACCTGCGTCAGTTCAAGCTGCTGGGGCCGGATGTGGGCTTCGACTCCATCAATGACCGTCCGCTGGCTCAGGAACTGTCTCGCCTGCTCAGCAAGCAGAATGAAGAAAATCTGCTGCCAAAAACCATCCTGTACTGCCTGAACCCGCGCGATAACGAAGTGCTCGGCACCATGATCGGCAACTTCCAGGGCGAAGGGATGCCGGGCAAGATGCAGTTCGGTTCCGGTTGGTGGTTCAACGATCAGAAAGACGGCATGCAGCGCCAGATGACCCAGCTCGCGCAGCTTGGGTTGCTGAGTCGCTTTGTCGGCATGCTGACCGATAGCCGCAGCTTCCTGTCTTACACCCGTCATGAATACTTCCGCCGCATTCTGTGCCAGATGATTGGCCGCTGGGTGGAAGATGGCGAAGCGCCAGCAGACCTGCCGTTGCTGGGCGAAATGGTGAAAAACATCAGTTTCGATAACGCTAAAAACTATTTTGCCATCGAGCTGTAATTCCGCCGTTTCGTAAGGTGTGAATTGCGCGAGAGACGCGGTAGTCAGCCTCCTAAAGGGACTTCTGCCGCCGCTCTCGGTGTCTCGATCTTTTGTCATCGGCACTTGTGATGGTTCGGTGCGGGTGAATATGAATATAGGGCAAGGATGACGGTGGTCGATCGGTCGTGCCCTGAATGTGAGATTCGTCCTGAGGTAGCCTGTTAATGCAAACGTTAAATCGTCGTAACTTCCCCGGTCGTCAACACCCGGACCGTGTTATTCAGTTTGGTGAAGGCAACTTTCTGCGCGCCTTCGTCGACTGGCAGTTGGATTTGCTGAATGAGCACACCGATCTGGATGCGGGCATTGTCATTGTTCGTCCGATCGATTCCGATTTCCCGCCCGCGCTGGATACCCAGGATGGGTTGTACACCACCATTATCCGTGGTCTGAACGAGCAGGGCGAGGCCGTGCGTGAACCGCGTCTGATCCGCTCGGTAAACCGTGAAATCAACGTGTACCGTCAGTTCGATGAGTATCTGGCGCTGGCGCACGATCCAAATATTCGTTTTGTTTTCTCCAATACTACCGAAGCAGGTATCAGCTATCACGCAGACGACAGCCTGAACGATGCGCCGCCTGTCAGCTTCCCGGCGAAATTAACCCGTCTGCTGTATGAGCGCTTCTGCCATTTTGACGGCGCAGCGGATAAAGGCTGGGTGTTGTTACCGTGCGAGCTGATTGATTACAACGGCGTGGCGCTGAAAGAGCTGGTGCTGCGCTATGCCGCACAGTGGAAACTGACGCCAACGTTTACCGCCTGGTTGAACGATCACAACACCTTCTGCTCGACGCTGGTGGACCGTATTGTTACGGGTTATCCACGTGCCGAAGTGGAAGCGTTACAGCAGGAAATGGGCTATCAGGATACCTTTTGGGATACGGCAGAACATTTCTACCTGTTCGTGATTCAGGGGCCACAGTGGCTGGCGGAAGAATTGCGTCTGAACAAACTGGATCTGAACGTTCGTATCGTTGATGACATCAAGCCGTATAAAGAACGTAAAGTGGCGATTCTCAACGGAGCCCATACCGCGCTGGTGCCGGTGGCATTCCTGGCGGGTCTCGATACCGTTGGCGAATCGATGGATGATGCCCTGATTGGCAAATTCGTGGAAAAGACCATTGCCGAAGAGATTGTGCCGGTATTGGATTTGCCTCATGACGAACTGACGTCGTTTGCTCAGGCTGTGTTAAGCCGTTTCCGTAACCCCTTCATTCAGCACCAGCTGTTATCTATCTCGCTGAATGGCATGACCAAATTCCGCACTCGCATCCTGCCGCAGTTGCTGACCTACCGTGAACGCCACGGTGAATTGCCTGCGCGTCTGACGTTTGCGCTGGCGGCCTTGATTGCATTCTATCGCGGCGAGCGCAGCGGTGAAGGCGATACGCTGCAAACCTATCCGTTGCAGGACGATGCGCACTGGCTGGAGCGTTATTCCACGCTGTGGGCAGGCGTAAAAGAGAACACCGTCAGCCTGGCTGAACTGGTGAATGTAGTACTGCGCGATGCCGATCACTGGGAACAGGATTTAACACAGGTTCCTGGCCTGGCGGCGCAGGTGACTGAACAGTTGCAAACCATCGTTGAGCGCGGCATGCGCGCAGCTGTGGAAGGTTATTGCTAATCAGCAAGAAGGGTTATCCATGCAAAGTATTATAAAAATTCATTCTCTGGACAATGTGGCTGTCGCCCTGCGTGATGTTGAGCAAGGCGAAACGGTGTCGGTGGATAGCCATACAGTGACACTTCAGCAACCTGTCGTGCGCGGACATAAGTTCGCGCTGGAAACCATCGCACCGGGAGAAATGATTACCAAGTATGGCCTGCCTATCGGCCATGCATTGGTGTCCATTGCTCCCGGAGAACATATTCACTCCCAGAACGCGAAAACCAACCTGAGCGATCTGGATGAATATCAGTACCAGCCTGAGTTTATCGACCTGCCGCCGCAAATGGGCGACCGGGACGTACAGCTCTATCGTCGTAAAAATGGCGATGTCGGTATCCGTAATGAACTGTGGATTCTGCCAACCGTCGGTTGCGTGAACGGGATTGCTCGCCAGATCCAGCAGCGTTTCCTGAAAGAAACCAATGACGCGGAAGGTATCGACGGCGTTTATCTGTTTAGTCATACCTTCGGCTGTTCACAGCTCGGTCAGGATCACGAAAACACCCGTACGATGCTGCAAAACATGGTGCGTCACCCGAATGCAGGGGCGGTGCTGGTGATCGGTCTGGGGTGTGAGAACAATCAGGTTGATGCATTCCGCACGACGCTGGGCGGTTTTGATTCCGATCGCGTAACGTTCATGGTGTGTCAGCAGCAGGACGATGAAGTCGAAGCCGGTCTGGAACGTCTGCATACGCTGTATGAGGCGATGCGCCATGACAAACGCGAGCCGGGCAAGTTGAGCGAGCTGAAGTTTGGCCTGGAATGCGGTGGCTCTGATGGGCTGTCCGGTATTACTGCCAACCCGCTGTTAGGCCGTTTCTCCGACTATCTGATCGCCAACGGCGGTACCACAGTGCTGACCGAAGTGCCGGAAATGTTCGGTGCGGAACGTATTCTGATGAGCCGCTGCCGTGACGAAGCCACGTTTGAGAAAACCGTTCACATGGTGAACGATTTCAAACAGTACTTCATCGCGCACGACCAGCCGATTTACGAGAACCCATCGCCGGGTAACAAGGCGGGTGGGATCACTACGCTGGAAGAGAAATCACTGGGCTGTACGCAAAAAGCCGGACAGAGCAAAGTGGTGGACGTACTGAAATATGGTGAGCGCTTACATACTCCGGGGCTCAACCTGCTCAGTGCGCCGGGGAATGATGCTGTCGCAACCAGCGCGCTGGCGGGTGCGGGTTGCCATATGGTGTTGTTCAGTACCGGACGCGGCACGCCTTACGGCGGATTCGTGCCTACCGTAAAACTGGCGACCAACAGCGAACTGGCGAAGAAAAAACCGCACTGGATTGATTTCGATGCGGGGCGTCTGATCCACGACATGCCGATGGACGAACTGCTGAGCCAATTTGTCGAGCTGATTGTCGAGATTGCTGACGGCAAGCGTACGAAGAATGAAGTGAACGACTTCCGTGAATTAGCCATATTTAAGAGCGGCGTGACGTTGTAAATATTATTCATTCCAATTAAAATAAAACGGCGTTTCATTTTTATAATGGCGCCGTTTTTTTTCGTAGCAACTTTTAGAGGCAGGGATCATGACACAGTATTGGATTGCCCAGTCTGTTGGTGTACTGGCATTTCTGGTCGGTATTACCATGTTTTTCAACCGTAACGATCAAAAATTCAAAATACAGCTCTCGGCATACAGCGCCGTCATTGGTCTGCATTTTTTCCTGATGGGGGCAAATGCGGCAGGTGCCAGTGCATTGTTGAACTCGGCACGAACGCTAATCTCACTGAAAACACATAACATCCTCGTGATGTTTGTCTTTATATCACTGACGCTGCTCTTTGGTTTATCGGGTATGCACCATGCGATGGAACTGCTACCGATAGCGGGTACGGTTGCCAGTACCTGGGCGTTGTTCCGCACGTCTGGGGTGACGACGCGCTGCGTGATATGGTGCTCAACCGCCTGCTGGGTGGTACACAATATCTGGTTGGGATCGATTGGTGGATCGCTGATCGAAGGCAGTTTCCTGGTGATGAACGGCTTTAACATCATCCGCTTCTGGCGTATGCAGCAGCGCGGCATCGATCCTTTTAGCGTAGAGAAGAAGGCGTAATTCGGGCAATTCTCATCATATTAACGCCGTTCGTTTTAAGGCGAACGGCGTTAGAGAAAGAGGGATCATTAATCCCCTAATTGCTTACAGCAGATTCAGGCGCTCTTTTTCTGCCAGCTTAGCATCTTCTGCCTGACACACAGCGGCAGTGAAAATAACGTCTGTTGATGAGTTTAATGCCGTTTCTGCGGAGTCCTGTAAGACGCCGATGATGAAGCCAACAGCAACAACCTGCATGGCGATATCGTTGGAAATACCGAACATGCTGCACGCCAGCGGGATCAGCAGTAGCGAACCGCCTGCCACACCGGATGCGCCACAAGCACAGATAGATGCCACCACGCTCAGTAATAATGCGGTAGCGATATCAACTTCAATCCCTAGTGTATGAACGGCTGCCAGCGCCAGTACCGTAATAGTAATCGCGGCACCGGCCATATTGATGGTGGCTCCCAGCGGAATGGCGACGGAATAGCTATCTTCATTCAGGTTCAGTTTGCGGCACAGCTCCATATTCACCGGAATGTTGGCGGCAGAGCTGCGGGTAAAGAAGGCCGTCACGCCGCTCTCACGCAAGCAGCGTAGCACCAGCGGATAAGGGTTGCTGCGAATCTTCCAGTAGACGATTAGCGGGTTGATCACCAGCGCAACCAGCAACATACCGCCGATCAACACCATCAGCAGGTGGGCGTAGCCCCACAATGCGCCGAAGCCGGTTTCCGCCAATGTTGAGGCGACCAGACCAAAGATCCCCAACGGTGCGAAGCGGATCACGACACGCACGATAGCCGTTACTGCATGAGATGCATCGCTGATCAGATTCTTTGTGGAAGCTGACCCGTGGCGGAAAGCTAACCCCAGACCTACAGCCCACACCAGAATACCGATGTAGTTGGCATTGAGCAGAGCATGAATCGGGTTAGCGACAACATTCATCAACAGGCCTTTTAATACTTCGACGATACCTGATGGTGGCGTGATGTCAGTAGCTTGCGCGCTCAGTGCTAGCGTAGAGGGAAACGTGATACTCAACACGACGGCAATGAAGGCTGCAGAAAAGGTGCCGATGAGGTAGAGGAACAGGATCGGGCGGATATTGGTTTTTTGCCCTTGCTGATGATTGGCAACCGATGCCATCACCAGCATCAAAACCAGAATGGGGGCGACGGCTTTCAATGCGCCGACGAACAGCGTCCCCAATAGACCGACAGCCAGCGAGGCCTGTGTGGACAGCGAAGCCAGAATAATCCCGGCGGCGAGCCCCAGAAGAATCTGTTTAACCAGGCTGCCGCGAGTAATGTACTGCAAAAAACGAGAATGTTGAGTTTCCATAATTTTGACGGGATAACCGTTCCGCTAAGTGGTTGTCTGTACGGAGCTGGCACCTCTGGCATGAGCTGGGTGACTTTTTATTTCCGTAACGATATGTGTTTGCGTGTATCAGTATATGAAATTTTATTTTTGAGAAAAGCGATGATGTGGTTTTTTATGACGGACATCCGTGTCCGTCACCCTACGGGCCGTTGCTACGCAACGTTGAAAAACACTCCCGGCGTTTTTTTATGACAGACATCCGCCATCACCCTACGGGCCATTGCGCATGGGTAGGAGCGGATTGAAAGTAGAAACGCTATCAATGAGGGAAGCGCTCTCCGCACGGCGGGAACCGTGCGGAGAGAAGAGGAAGCATTAACGCTCGGCGCGTTTGTTTACCCAGACGTTGATCAGCATGGTGATGATCAGAATACTGGCAACGACACCCAGAGAAATGGCCACCGGAATATGGAAAATGTCGATGAGCATCATCTTGGTACCAATAAAGATCAGGATGACGGCCAAACCATATTTCAACAGCGAGAAGCGTTCAGCTACGCCAGCCAGCAGGAAGTACATCGCACGCAGTCCCAGAATGGCGAACAGGTTCGACGTCAGCACGATGAAAGGATCGGTTGTGACGGCGAAAATAGCCGGAATACTGTCTACGGCGAAAATCACGTCGCTGATTTCAACCATAATCAGCACCAGAAACAGCGGCGTGGCATACAGGATGCCGTTACGACGGACGAAGAACTTTTCGTTCTCGATGGTATCCGTCATGCGCAAACGGCTACGCAGCCAGCGTACCAGCGGTTTGTCGCCGATCGCCCCGTCATCTTCTTTCGCCAGCGCCATTTTAAGGCCGGTGAATAGCAGGAACGCACCGAACACATAGAGCAGCCACTGGAATTGCGTGACCAGCCAACTGCCGCCAAACACCATCAGCGTTCTGAGAACGATGGCACCTAACACGCCGTAAATCAGCACGCGGCGTTGGTATTGCGGGGGGACGGCGAAGTAGCCGAACAGCATCAGCCAGACGAAGACGTTATCGACGGCAAGCGCTTTCTCGATCAAATAACCGGTCAGAAAGGCCAGCGACTGGGCGTTGGCTACTTCGCGGCCCATGGTGCCGTCCAGATACCACCAGAAACCGGCGTTGAACAGCAGCGAGAGCGTAACCCAGATGATAGACCAGACGGCAGCCTGTTTGAACGTCATTACTGTCGACCCTTTGCGCCCTTGATAGAGCAGGTCGATGGCCAGCATCACTATAACAATGGCAGCGAAGCTGCCCCATAACCACGGCGTGCCGATGGAGTGCATAGCAAGATCCTTAAATAGAAACAAAAACGGCCAACATCGGAAGGACGCTGGCCGCTTGTTATTAAAGCTGCAAATGCACCTCGCCTTCCGGCAAGGTCTCACTTACAACGTTAATGAAGCTGTTTCATTAAGAATCACGCTTTTCATCAAAGTTGCCCAGTAACCGGATGCGGAACGCATCGTAATGACGATTAGCTGGCGGAAAAGTTACTCCCCTTTGCCTGACAGAAGATAGGTGAAAAGATGATCCTGGTCAAATAATTATCGCTGCCTTACTCCGCGTTTCCCGGCGTGGCTGCATCGGCAGGAAACACGACGCCGGTTTGGCGGCGAATTTCTGTCAGCAGCCCTGCGACGGTGCGCGATCGTGCCAGTTCTGCATGGTTGATGGCGCTATCGCTGACCAGCGCGGCAAAGACTTCGGCTTCGTACAGCATGCTGTTGATATGCTGCGGTTGGCTGAGATCCAACTGCTTGCCTTCACGCGGAATGAATTTCACGTTATGGCATTCGGAGACTTTTTCAATCACCAGAGAACCGTCTTCCCCCTGAATTTCACTGGGTATCGTGGAGTGGCTGACTTTGGAATGGTTAATGGTCACATCAAAATCGCCGTAATTCAGGATGACGCTGCCATGTGCATCTACGCCGCTTTCTAATAGCGTCGCGCTGGCCTGCGTGGTGCACGGTTCTCCCCACAGCGACACGGCGAAGGCTAAGCAGTAGTAGCCGATATCCATGATAGAACCGTTGGAGAACGCCGGATTGAACGTATTCGGGTTCTCGCCCGCCAGATAGCGCGGGTAGCGTGAGGAATACTGGCAGTAATTCAGCACCACTTTACGCAACCGGCCGACTTTTGGCAGCGCCTGCTGGATCACGCTAAAATTGGGCAGGCTGGCGGTTTTGAACGCTTCAAAGAGCACGACCTGATTTTCTCTGGCACAGGCGATCATCTGTTCGACTTCATAGCGGTTGGAAGCCAGCGGTTTTTCACAGATGACATGCTTGCCGTGGCTCAGGAAGAGCAGAGCCTGTTCGCAATGCAGTGAGTTAGGGCTTGCCAGATACACGGCGTCGATAAGATCGGATTTCGCCATGGCGTCCAGTGAATCAAAGCGCGTATCCACCATGTAATCGGCCTGAAACGGCTGCGCTTTTTCTGCCGTGCGCGAATAGATGGCGGTGAGCTTCAGCTTGCCGGTTTCGTGGGCGGCATCAACAAACTGACGGGTGATCCAACTGGTTCCTACAATAGCGAAGCGAATCATAAGCGTTTGGTATCCTGAAGGGATTGGTGATGTCTATGCAGATTATCACGGTCAAATGACAAGGCAACGTCAATCATTTCCCGTTCCGGCAGAGAAAAGCATTTACTGACGGACTATTTTAAGGGATAAACAGCGCAAATTTTATGATGCAGGAGAGGCTAATGAGCCAACTCGAATTGGAAACGTGCAACCTGACGTTGGTGCGTTACCCTCAGGTCGCCGAAAACTCGGCGCTACAGGCGTGGGATGCCGCAGATGAATACCTGCTGCGTGAGCTGTCCACGATGGAAATCGCGCCGGGGCCGCGTCTGATTTTCAATGATACGTTTGGTGCGCTGGCCTGTGGTTTGCAGGCGCAATCGCCCGTCAGTATCAGCGACTCTTATCTCAGCCAACTGGCAACGCGGCACAATCTGGAACTGAATGGCTATGATGCCAATGCGGTAACACTGCTGGATAGCATGGCGGATCTACCCGAGGCGCCTGCGCTGGTGGTGATTAAAATACCGAAAACGATCGCGCTGCTGGAACACCAGTTGAGAATGTTGCGTAAGGTCGTCACGCCGCAAACGCGTATTATTGCCGGCGCGAAAGCGCGCGATATTCATACCTCTACGCTGCAATTGTTTGAGCGCGTGATGGGGCCGACGAAAACCTCGCTGGCCTGGAAAAAGGCGCGTCTGGTTCACTGCGAGTGGGCGGAGCTAAAAGTCAGTGAGCAGTCACTTACTACTGAATGGGAGCTGGATGGCTACGGCTATCGTATTCAAAACCACGCTAACGTGTATTCGCGTAATGGGTTGGATATCGGCGCACGTTTCTTTATGCAGCATTTGCCGGAACAGATAGACGGTAAGATCATCGATCTCGGCTGTGGCAACGGCGTCATTGGTCTGGCAGCGCTGAAAGCTAACCCCGAGGCCACCGTTGGCTTCTTTGATGAATCTTATATGGCGGTGGCGTCGAGTCAGGTGAACGTTGAGGTTAACTGCCCACAGGATGTCGAGCGCTGTAGCTTCGTAGTGAACCACGGGTTGGCTCGCGTTAAGCGTGATACGTTGCAGGCCGTATTGTGCAACCCGCCATTCCACCAACAACAAGCCGTGACGGATGAAATCGCCTGGCAGATGTTTATGGATGCCCGTCGCTGCCTTCAGGTTGGCGGAGAACTACGCATTGTGGGGAATCGCCATCTGGATTATTTCCACAAGCTGAAGCGTCTGTTCGGCAACTGTGAAACCGTCGCCAGCAACACGAAGTTCGTCATACTGCGTGCGGTGAAAACGGGGTCGTCCCGCTAAACCCACGTTGCCTACATTATAGTGTTAACGCCAGCCGGGTAGCCTGATCGATCGCCCGGCGTGCGTCTAATTCCTGTGCCACATCAGCACCGCCAATCAGATGAACGTGACATCCGGCTGCCAATAAGGGGTCGTACAGTTTGCGGTTGGGTTCCTGACCGGCGCAGATAATGATGTTATCCACCGGCAGACAGCGCATTTGCTGGTCGTGGATAATGTGCAGCCCCTCATCATCAATGTGGTGATATTCCACGCCGCCCAGCAGCGTGACGCCGTGACGCAGCAGCGTGGTACGGTGTATCCAACCTGTGGTTTTCCCCAGATTTTCACCCGGTTTGCCGGTCTTCCGCTGTAATAATGTAATATCCCGTGGGTGGGGAAGCTCGTCAGGTTGATGAGGCAGTAGGCCGCCCCGGTGCTGTAGCTGCGTATCAATGCCCCATTCCGCATAAAAGTCGCCGTACCCTGCCTGAGAAGGATGGGGGTTCAGGCGATAATTCCCGTCAGGAACGCTCTTTTTATTCAGAAGATAGTGCGCGGTATCAAAACCGATGCCACCTGCGCCGATAATGGCAACCCGCTTGCCGACGGGTTTTTTGTCGCGCAGCACGTCCAGATAGCTCAGCACGCTAGGATGATCGATACCTGCAATCTCGGGAGTCCGTGGCACGATGCCGCAGGCCAGAATCACGTCATCAAAACCGAGTAAATCGGTGGGGGTCGCCTGCGTGCTCAGGCGTAGCGTGACACCGAGCAGTTCTAGCTGTCGACGATAGTAGCGCAGCGTTTCATAAAATTCGGCTTTGCCGGGGATCTGTTTGGCAATATTGAACTGGCCGCCGATATAAGAAGAGGATTCAAACAGCGTAACCTGATGGCCGCGTGCAGCGGCGTTGACGGCAAAGGCCATACCGGCAGGCCCGGCACCGACCACCGCAAAGCGTTTGCCAACTCTGGCGGGGTGGATAGGCAGCTCGGTTTCGTGGCAGGCGCGCGGGTTGACCAGACAGGACGTGACCTTGCCTGCAAAAATTTGATCGAGGCAGGCCTGATTACAGCCGATGCAGGTATTGATTTCATCGCTGCGCCCCGATTGCGCTTTTGCCACCAGTTCGGCATCGGCGAGAAAAGGGCGTGCCATCGATACCATGTCGGCACAGCCTTCGGCGAGCAGTTTTTCCGCCACGTCGGGATCGTTGATGCGGTTGGTGGTAATCAGCGGGATACGAACTTTCCCCATCAGCTTCTGCGTGACCCAGCCGAATGCGCCGCGTGGCACCAGCGTGGCGATAGTTGGAATACGCGCTTCATGCCAGCCGATACCGGTATTAATGAGGGTGGCACCAGCCTGTTCAATCGCCTGCGCCAGCTGCACAATTTCTTGCCAGCTTGAGCCTTCTTCTATCAGATCGAGCATCGATAAACGGTAAATCAGGATGAAGTCCGACCCTGTTCGCTCCCGCACGGCGCGAACAATCTCAAGTGCGAAGCGGCAGCGGCGTTGAAAATCACCGCCCCATTCATCATCACGATGGTTGGTATGCGTGACCAGAAACTGATTAATCAGGTAGCCTTCCGACCCCATAATTTCCACGCCATCGTAGCCCGCCTGCTGCGCCAGCGCGGCGCAACGGGCAAAGTCATCGATGGTTTTTACAATATCCTGCGTACTCATTTCCCGTGGCGCAAAGCGGTTAATCGGTGCCTGAATCGCCGATGGTGCGACTGGATCGGGCTGATAGCTGTAGCGCCCAGCGTGGAGAATTTGCAGCGCGATTTTCCCGCCCGCGTCGTGTACCGCCTGCGTCAGAACCTGATGATGCGCGAGCTGCGCTTCGTCATGCAGGGTCGCTCCGCCTTTGGCAACGGCACCTTTGGCGTTTGGCGCAATGCCGCCAGTGACAATCAGGCCAACGCCGCCCTGCGCCCGCTCGCGGTAAAATGCCGCCAGCCTTTCGGTGCCGTCCGGATGTTCTTCCAGCCCGGTATGCATGGAGCCCATCACCACACGGTTCTTTAACGTCGTGAAGCCAAGATCGAGCGGGGAAAGCAGCGTAGGGTAGGCAGTCATTGCACTCTCCGGTGAAGTTAACTGGTCTGATGAGTTCTTGTGTTCAATCTAGCTGTAATTGAGTGAGTTGTGAAATTTATGTGTATTTATTGTGATTGATGTCATTGCGAATATTGGGGGAAAGCCGAAGCAGGCAAGGGATCGTGCGCCGGAGTGTTTGTTGTCGGGGGCGTGTGACATTATAATCCGCGGGTTTATCGGGCAAAGGTATCGTTATGCGGGTGGAAGAGTTGGAATATCGTCTGGATAGCGCACTGCGTGCGTTAGAACAAAGCGTGCAGCGTCAGCAGCAGACGTGGCGGCAGGAACATCAGTCCCTCCAGCAGCAGTTGCTTCAGGCGAAAGAGCGTGATGCTTACCTTTGTACGCAGATTGAGCGGCTCTCTGCGCAGCTGAGTTCGATGGACAGTTCGCCTGAGCGAAATCCGCTGATTCAGAAAATGAAGGTCATTCATGCCCATCTTGATGCATTGGCACAAGAAGCCAGTGCCTTTAGACGTTCACTGCGGTAACCACCCACCAGCATTTTTTTAGCTATTGTGTCGCCTGTTAATACCAGAGTCGGTTAACACAAAATTCGGTTAACGCAATACTGCCGCTTCCTTACACAATTCCTCCTCATTCTCCATAATTGCCGCAAATGTGGAGCCGACACTTGCAGAGATTTACCCTTACTCTAATTAACTGAAGGTGTCGGGCCTATACTTTCCCTCGTAGCACGGCACTCGCCGTCGATAAGTCAATTCAGAGAGAGGAATGAAATATGCGTAAACTCACTGCAATGCTGGTTGCTTCTTCTTTGGCATTGGGCGCGGCAGGTATCGCGCATGCGAATGAAGCATCGAAAGGTCCTGGCCCGGAACACAAGATGATGATGAAAGAGGGTCGGGAGCATCGTGGCATGATGGGGCCGGATGCGATGTTTAAGGAGCTGAATTTGACAGAAGCGCAGAAGCAGCAAGTCAAAGACATCATGAAAGAGTCCCGCGAGAAAATGCACAAAGCGATGCAGGATGACCGTCGTGAAATGCATAGCCTGATCGCATCAGATACCTTTGATACCGCAAAAGCACAGGCGCAGTTGGATAAAGCCGACGCGGAACACAAGGCCAGAATGCTTAACGGGCTGGAAACCAAGAACAAAATTTACAATGTTCTGACGCCAGAACAGAAGAAACAGTACAACGACAACTTTGAAAAACGACTGACTCAACCGCCAAGACCGGATGGTAAGCCTGTCCCTGCGGAATAACGTGTACGCACGAGAGCCCGCCGTACGATAAGTCACTAAGACCACCGGATCGACGTATTACCTGATGAGTAATGCCTCGGTCCGGTGGTTTTTTTTATTTATTTTTCCCGCAACCATCGTGCTGTGAGTCGGTAAATGATTAATGCTATCCTCACGCGGAGAAAGCAGGTGGAACCATCGGACAGCAGGCGGTAAAGGACAAATGAATAACGATTTGACGTTGAAAACTATAAAATTCATGCCGTTTCTGTTCTTGACCACTTTCATCGTGAGCTGTCTGGGATTTCGGTTTCGGGTACTGGATGAGCTGTCGCTGTTTTGGCCCGCCAATATTCTGGTTTTTTGTCTCATGATTACTTTCAGAGCCAGAAACGGGACGATAAAAGGTAAAACACTGTCTATCGGTATCGGTTTTTTAGTGAGTTATGTGGCGATGCTATCGGCGGCGCTGTGGATGGACAATAACTCACCGTTAAAAACCAAAGTGCTGTTATGTTTGTGCAATATGGTCTTTGTGGTAACGGCCTGGTGCGCCTTTTGCCTGATGTGTCGGTTTACCGGTAAGTGGTCGACATTTGAAAAATTCAGCAAATATTACGTCTATATTATTTTCGCTTCGACGTTTGTCGGTGCGTTCTCATCCGGCGTGGCGTATGGGGTTTATGCGTATGTCTACGATACGGGGAACCGCTATGCCGAGTTTATGGACTGGTTCAGTGAACAACTGGGAACCGGTATTATTCTCGCGTTCTTTTTCCTGCGCGGTAAAGATATCCTGCGGGCGCTGCGGAATATTCCTCTTTGTCCTAAGCACATCAGAGAGAATATTTTTCCCTTTCTGGTCTTCATCATTTTCTTATTGGTGAGCCTGTTTTTTCAGGACGCGAGCCTGATTACGCTGTCTGTTATTCCGCTCACGCTGTGTGCATTCAATTACTCTTTCCCGATCATGTCGTTGCTCTGTGCGATTACGGGCGTAATACTGAATTATCTCTATATTAATCAAGTCGGTATACTCATCAATTCAAATTCTGAGGCGTACATTAATTCGTTTCTCACGACCGCACGACTGAACATCGCGATGTTAATTATGGCGATGTTAAGCGTCTCTCATTTTGTTTCGATGAACCGACGACTGATTAAAATCATCGAAAGCAACAGCCTGAAGGATGCACTCACGAATACCTTCAATCGTCGCGCTTTCCTTAGCATGTTGAATGGGAGGCAGGGCTTGCTAATGAATAAGAGAAAGCGTCAGCTAACGCTGTTATTTCTGGATATTGATTATTTTAAGCAGGTCAACGATACCTACGGTCATGCCAGCGGCGATGAATTGATCGCCAGCTTTGCCCGTATGCTGAGCGCGAATATTCGGCCGAGCGACATTCTTTGCCGCTGGGGCGGGGAGGAATTCGTTATTGCGGCTTATGATCTGACGGCTGAACAATCCGCAGCGATGGCTGAAACCCTACGGCATCTGACGGAATCCACGCCGCTTGTGCTGTCCGATGGCCGGGAAATCCGTTTTACGATCAGTATTGGCGTGGTCACGTTTCCCCAGTATGAAGGTGGCAACACTTACGATTTGATCGGGCTGGCAGATGAGCAACTCTACAAAGCGAAGGCACAGGGGCGTAATCGTGTGTGTCTACGTTTGGTCGAAGAGATCTGAATCCTCCCTTGACCTTCCCCTTACTGGAACGTCTACCCTCAAGAAGTTCTGTGACTGATTGAGAGGTTGTGATGAAGAAAGTCCATTTGTTATTAGCTGCGGCCTTGCTGGTTCCGGTTCTCTCGTTTGCCGCTGACAGCGCGCATAGCGGCCATGGTTCAGCGAGTGAAGCGTCGTCCTCCCAACAGGCGTATATGAAAGGGATGGATGCGATGCATACCGAGATGATGGACGGGTTGAAGTCCAGCGACCCTGATATTGCCTTTGCCAAAGGGATGATTGCGCATCACCGCGGCGCGATTGATATGGCGAAGACGGAACTGCAATACGGTAAAGACCCGGAATTGCGCAAGCTGGCAGAAGAGATTATTAAAGCCCAGCAGCCGGAGATCGACCAAATGGAAGCCTGGCTGAAGAAGCAAGGCAAGCAGTAACATTGCCGATGGCGCTTCTTCTGAGAAGCGCCATTTCGTTTTACGGCGCGTAGGTCGGGCGACTTCGCCTGATGGATAGAAATTTAGATGGATAGAAATTTAGTGACTGTTTTCACAGAATAAAACGTAGAGATAGCTTTCTCCGCGTGAACTTGTTAGAAAACAGCAAAGGACGTCACCAGAAGTTTCTGGGCGAGACCTGGATAAAGCAGCGTATACCGCACGCTGCTTTATCCAGGTTTTTTTTTGCTTATTTTCCAGCTGGCCAGCGGACAACAAGCGGGATGACGTGTATTAGGCAGTTGCAGCCATTGACGAAACGGGAAGTCATTATGAATAGCAAAGTGCTCGCTGAAAATATTCTGAGGTTGGTCGGAGGGGAAACGAACGTTTCTACCCTGGTGCATTGTGCAACACGTTTGCGCTTTAAGATTGTTGATCACGGTAAAGTGGATGTGGCTGCGCTTGAGGCGTTGGAAGGCGTCATTACGGTCATCAATGCTTCAGGGCAATTGCAGGTGGTGATCGGGAACCGGGTGCCGGAGGTGTATCGCGCTTTTGGTTCGATCTCCAAGCTGCTGGAGGACGGCGACGGGAAACGCCAGACCGCGGAAAGCGAGCAATCGACCTCGGCCATGGGACGATTGATCGATCTGGTTGCC
Organism: Pectobacterium aroidearum; assembly: GCF_015689195.1. Classification (GTDB taxonomy): domain Bacteria; phylum Pseudomonadota; class Gammaproteobacteria; order Enterobacterales; family Enterobacteriaceae; genus Pectobacterium; species Pectobacterium aroidearum. The sequence continues at coordinate 4,259,006 of NZ_CP065044.1, read as the reverse complement.
GGGATCTTTACCCCCTTGTTGGGCGCGATGGCGGCAGCGGGGGTGCTGAAAGGGGCGCTGGCTATTGTCCTGGCGCTCGGGTGGCTGAATACTAAAGAAAGTACCTATGTCATCCTGCATGCGGCGTCCGACAGCCTGTTCTATTTTTTGCCGATGCTGTTGGCGATTACCGCTGCGCGTAAATTTGAAACCAACATTTTTGTGGCGGTGTCGATTGCCGGTGCGCTGGTTTACCCGACGATTCAGGGTTTATTTGATGCCGGTCAGCCTGTGACGTTCTTCGGCCTGCCTGTGGTGATGATGAAATACACCGCCTCGGTGATCCCGATTATCTTCAGCGTGTGGCTGATGTCGTATATCGAGCGTTTCCTGAATCGCCATATTCACGAAAGCGTGCGCAATATACTGACGCCGTTCTTCCTGCTGCTACTGATGGTACCGCTAACGCTGATGACCATCGGGCCGATTGGGATTTCGGCCAGTAAGCTCATTGCGTCGGTATTCGTCAGTATCTATGAATTCAACCCGATTATTGCGGGCGCGCTGATGGCGGCGTCATGGCAGGTCTTAGTGATATTTGGCGTTCACTGGGGCTTTGTGACCGTGTTCATCAACGATCTCTCCGTCATGGGGCACAGCTACCTTAAAGCCGCCTCCAGCCCGTCGGTCTTTGCCCAGTCTGGCGCACTGCTGGGCGTGATGGTGCGTACCAAAGATAAAAAACTCAAAGCGTTGGCAGGCAGTACCTTTATCGCGTCGCTGTTTGGCATCACGGAACCCGGTGTTTATGGGGTTACGCTGAAGCTGAAGAAACCGTTTATCTGCGCGGTGATCGCCGCTGCCATCGGGGGCGCTATCGTTGGCTATGCGAAAAGCTCGGCGGTCTCTATGGGGATGCCTGGGTTACTGACGCTGCCGATCTTCTACGGAGAAGGCTTTGTCGGGTTCCTCATCGGCTGCGCTATCGCCTTCGCCGCGAGTTTTGTACTAACGGTTATTGTGGGATTTGACGATCCGACGCCGCCAGTTGAGAACACGCCAGCGCCCACGCGTTCATCATCAACTTCTACGACACCCGCTGCGCCAGTATCACGCCAGCCAGCCAATGCTGTGCCACCTGCCCAACCGCTAAAAGACGCGCCGGCGACGGCGGAACAGCTGGGATCGCCGGTAAAAGGCGAACTGATCTTGCTGGAGGACGTGGACGATAAGGTGTTCTCTTCCGGCGTGGTGGGGCAGGGCGTTGCTATTCTGCCGGAAGAAGGGCGCATCTATTCACCGGTGGATGGCGTGGTTGCCAGCACGTTTACCAGCGGCCATGCCGTCGGCATTCTTTCGCAGAACGGTGCGGAAATTCTGATTCATGTTGGGATCAATACGGTGCAGTTGGAAGGCCAGCATTATCAGATGCACGTTGCAGAAGGTGACAAGGTGCAAAAAGGCCAGTTGCTGCTGGAGTTCGATCTGGAAGCAATCAAGCAGGCAGGCTACGACACGGTGACGCCGATGGTGGTGACGAATGCGGATGAGTACCACTTATTCAGTCCGGGCTCCGCTCGTCAGTTGAGGGTCGGTGATACGATTATCGCGCTGGCGTAATACACGTAATCAGACGGCGCAATGTGAACACGCCGTCTGATTTTCTCTATTATCTTATGTTCTATAGGATTACAGCGACTTTCCGTTGCTGTTAATCACATCCTGATACCAGTAGAAGCTGTCTTTGCGCCGACGCACCAGCGTGCCTTTGCCGTCATCATCACGATCCACATGAATAAAGCCGTAGCGTTTTGACATCTGCGCTGTTCCCGCGCTGACCAGATCGATCGGACCCCAGCTGGTGTAGCCCAGTAGCTCGACGCCATCGTCGATGGCTTCACGCACTTGAAGCAGATGGCGACGCAGGTAATCGATACGGTAGCTGTCGTGAATGCTGCCGTCCTCTTCCACCACATCGCGTGCACCCAGTCCGTTTTCCACGATGAACAGTGGTTTCTGATAGCGGTCATACAGCTCGTTCAACAGGAAACGCAGACCTTCTGGATCGATCTGCCAGCCCCATTCGGACGCCTCAAGGTGCGGGTTAGGAATCAGGCGGATGATATTGCCGCGTGAGGACTGATATTTCTCCGGCTCGAAGGTTGCGCAGCCGCTCATGTAATAGCTGAAGGAGACAAAGTCTACGGTGTGGCTCAGATCGTCTTTGTCCTGCGCGGTAATGGTGAGTTCGACGCCATTTTCCCGAAAATAGCGCTGGATCCAGGCCGGATAGGTGCCGCGTACCTGCACATCACCGAAGAATAGCCATTCACGGTTCTTATTCTGCGCTTCCAGCACATCTTTCGGATGGCAGGTCATGGGGTAGCGCACCGCGCCCAATAGCATGTTGCCGATTTTGGCATCCGGGATGATGTCATGGCAGGCTTTTACCGCGCGTGCGCTGGCAACCAGCTGGTGGTGAATCGCCTGATAAATCTCCTGCTTCGAGGGTTCGCCGCTCAGCCCGATGCCCGTAAAGGGCGAGTGCAACGCCATGTTGATTTCATTGAAGGTCAGCCAGTATTTCACCTTGTCTTTATAGCGGCTGAAAACGGTACGGGCATACTTCTCAAAATGGTCGATGACGGCGCGGTTGCCCCAGCCTCCCAGTTTTTTCACCAGACCGTACGGCATTTCATAATGCGACAGCGTAATCAGCGGCTGAATCTGATGTTTTGCCATTTCATCGAACAGGCGATCGTAGAAGGCCAGACCGGCTTCGCAAGGTTCTGCCTCATCGCCTTCGGGGTAAATGCGCGTCCAGGCAATCGAGGTGCGCAACACCTTGAACCCCATTTCGGCAAACAGCTGAATATCCTGCGGGTATTGATGATAAAAATCGATTGCCCGATCTTTGATGCAGCTAATGTTCTCATCGCGTTCCGTCACCGGGCCATGTACGCCCTTTAGCTGAAGATCGGAGGTGGAAACACCTTTACCGTCTTCATTCCATGCCCCTTCAACCTGGTTTGCTGCAACTGAACCGCCCCATAAAAATCCGTCGGGGAATGCTTTCATGGTATTTCTCCTCATCGTTTTCTACATCATTACTCTGCGCCGGCCTGTGGCTCCGTGCTGGGAACCGCCGAATGACAGGCAAAAAAAAACTTGGGCAGAAGAGAGTATCACTACTCACCTCTGCCCAAGTCTCGCCCGCCATTGGCGGTAACGTCTTATCGGACCACTATACAATCCTGAATTTCTGCGGCAATGCCCCCGTTTGGTTATGTGACTCCGGTCACGACATCTCTGTGGATGCCACATCGACACTACATGGGAGGATGGGAGGCCCTCAAGGAAAAGGCAGGGCGCTTTCTGGCTTTATCGCTATGTATAAAAAAATATAACGAATGTGAGATAATGTAGCCGATGCCTGACGTCATATAAGGAGAAAATACCGTGCATCTGTATATGTTTTATCTGGGAGGGAATGCGGGGAAGTCGAATATCGAAGTTCACGATATCCAGTTTGTGGCGGCTGAGAAGCCAGAGGATGCGTGGCCCGCGCTCCGGGACGCGTGGTTTGGTGACCCCGATAAAGTGCATATTGATGGGTATGCGCGCGTAGTATGGTCGGATGGTTATACCGTTACCCTTTCAGACACGCGGCCTGCGGACGACAACCGACTCTTTTTTGTTAACGCCGGCGCTTACCATCCGTCAACGCTGGCGGAGCTGCATGCGTTCGATTTATTTGTGGCGAAGAGTGCACAAGAAGCAAAATCGAAAGGATTGGCATCGCTCCTGAATGGCGCGCTGCATCAGCATAAAGACAACCTTAAGGATGTGGATGACTGCCTGCTGCTGGAAAAAATCGGCGGCCTGTATATTCATCTGACACCTTGTGCAACTGGCACCCCCTTCACACCGGAATGGCAGGGCTACCAGCCGATCGGTCGCTGACTTAGCCTGCGTTCCCCGCATCAAGCCGGTAGACCATGTTGATATGGCATACCGGTTCTTCTTCACCGTCGTGCTATCGCCTGATGGCAGATGAACCAAAAATGCACGCGAGCCCTCTTAACCTGCACCATCGTGATGCAAGCGGGCTGCGCGGGTCTCCATTGCTTTACGTTTCTCCTCGCTATATCTGGTGGTACACAGCGGTGGCATGCAATTTGCTTATTAACGCATAGCAACTCCGCAGGCTTACCTCAACGGTGAGTGAAGCCTCGGTCAGGACAACGGCGTCCACATCATCATGCTTTTCGCATTACAGCGAGAGCAGGAGGATGTGGACGTTTTTTTATGTCTGGATTTGCCCGTTGCAGCACTGCTTTCGCGGGCTGTGACATGCTAATCCGATAGGAGGCAGCCATGAATGCCAAATCCTCAACGTGTGTGAAGAGTGTCTGTCCCTATTGTGGGGTCGGCTGCGGTGTGGTGATGGAGGTAAAAGACAATCGCGTGATCAAGGTGTCAGGCGACAAGACGCACCCCACCAACTTCGGGCGACTGTGCACGAAGGGAAATACCAGTGGTCAGGCGCTTGCCGAATCAGGACGGCTGGAACATGCCTACTTGCGGGCGGATCGTCAGCACGAATCCGTCAGGGTTGATGTGAATAAGGCGATTAAGGAAACCGCACGGCGGCTACGGACGATCATTGATACTCACGGCCCTGATGCGGTGTCGCTTTATGTCTCCGGTCAGATGTCGCTGGAGTCTCAATATCTGGCTAATAAGCTTGCCAAGGGGTTTATCGGTACCAATAACATTGAGTCAAACTCACGCCTTTGTATGGCAAGCGCGGGGAGTGGCTACAAGCTCTCTCTGGGGTCGGATGGGCCGCCGGGTTCCTATCAGGATTTTGACCACGCCGATGTCTTTTTTGTCATCGGGGCGAACATGGCCGACTGTCATCCTATCCTGTTCCTGCGGATGATGGATCGCGTTAAAGCAGGGGCCAAGCTCATCGTGGTCGATCCACGCCGTAATGCCACCGCGGACAAAGCGAACCTGTTCCTGCACATCAAGCCCGGCACGGATTTAGCGTTGCTCAACGGCCTGCTCTATCTGCTTGTCCAGAACGGACACAGCGATCCTGCGTTTATCGCCGAGTTTACCGAAGGGTGGGAAGCGATGCCCGCGTTCCTTGACGACTATCGTCCTGAGACGGTCGCGGAGATAACCGGGTTGCCGGAAGCGGATATCCGCAAGGCGGCAGAATGGATCGGCACCGCGTCGGCGTGGATGAGTTGCTGGACGATGGGGCTTAACCAGAGCACGCATGGTACCTGGAATACCAATGCGATCTGTAACCTGCATTTAGCCACGGGGGCGATTTGCCGCCCCGGCAGTGGCCCGTTTTCTCTGACGGGACAGCCCAATGCGATGGGCGGACGCGAAATGGGCTATATGGGGATGGGATTACCGGGGCAACGCTCGGTATTGGTAGAGAAAGATCGGGCGGCTATTGAAGCGCTTTGGAACGTACCCGCTGGCACCTTACGCACCGAGCTGGGTGGGGGCACCGTAGCCATGTTTGAAGACATGATGGCGGGCAAGATCAAGGCATGCTGGATTATCTGTACCAATCCGGTTGCGACGGTGCCTAATCGCAAGAACGTGATTGCTGGGTTGCAAGCCGCCGAGCTGGTCATCACACAAGACGCCTTCCTCGATACCGAAACCAATCGTTATGCCGATATTCTGCTACCCGGCGCACTGTGGGCTGAAGCAGAGGGCGTGATGATTAACTCCGAGCGGAATTTGACGCTGATGCAAAAGGCCGTTGATCCACCCGGCGAGGCGATGGCTGACTGGCAAATCATTGCTAAAGTCGCCTGCGAGATGGGCTATGCGCAAGGGTTTAGCTACGGTTCGGCCGCTGAGGTGTTTGAAGAAATCAAGCAGGCATGGAACCCCAAAACCGGTTATGACATTCGTGGCGCCAGCTACGAGCGCTTGCGGCAGGCACCATTGCAGTGGCCTTGTCCGCCAGATGATGACAACCATCGTCATCCCGTTCGCTACCTCAACGACGGTGTGAGTCAAACGCTAAAAGCGTTACCAGACGGCACGCGGCCACGGCTTGTTTTTGCGACCGAAAGCGGTAAAGGGATATTCCTCCCCCGACCGCATATGTCACCCGCCGAGATGCCGGATAACGACTTTCAGTTTGTACTGAATACCGGTCGCTTGCAGCACCAGTGGCACACGATGACGAAAACCGGAAAGATTCCGACGCTCAACAAGCTCAACCCAGGGCCTTTCATTGAAGTGCATCCTGAAGATGCCAGCGCGCTTGGCATTCACGATAAGGATCGTGTGGAAGTGCGTTCACGCCGAGGACATGCGGTACTCCCTGCCGTTGTCACCGATCGCGTACGTCCTGGAAACTGCTTTGCGCCTTTCCACTGGAATGATGTCTTTGGTGACGATCTGGCCATTAATGCGGTCACCAGCGATGCCATTGATCCTATTTCCCAACAGCCTGAATTCAAGTTTTGCGCCGTGGCATTGACTCGGATCGCTGAACCCGTATCGCGCATTTCCCCTGAGCGGGAGAGCCATCCGGTTGCGTTGCCCGTATCGAAACAGGCTGACGTGGACACGCCGAACAACGATATCAAGGAGCTCGACATGAAACACATTGATGCGCTGGCCACGCTACTCGGTCTGGATGCTCCTCCAACGCTGACGTTGAGTGCGCACGAACAGCACTATCTGCAAGGGTACATTGCCGCGTTGCGTACCGATGCATCACGGTTGGCTGGTGGCGTGCCCGTGCTGCCTGCCACGGCACCATTGGAACCCTCCAGACGCCTGATGCTCGACGGCATGCTGGCAGGGCTTTTTGCCCGAACCTGGTTGCCTGATGGCGGTATTGCTGCTCTGCCTGCGTCGGCTCCTGTCGCGCCCGCAGTTCCTGCATCATCGCCGTCGCCCGTTTTGGTTTTATGGGCATCATCGACCGGCAATGCGGAAAGTTTCGCGGCACAGTGTGCTGAACGCCTGAAAGCAGAGGGACATACTGTGATGCTGTCTGAGATGGGCAGCGTCACGATTGCTGATTTGCCTGCGATACCGCGTGTACTCTTTATCGCTAGCACGTTTGGTGACGGCGATCCTCCCGATAATGGCATGAATTTCTGGACGGCATTGCAGGCGGAAACGGCCCCCAGACTGACGGAAATGGTGTTCGCCGTGTTGGCATTGGGAGATTCAAACTACGATCAGTTTTGCGGCTTTGGCCGCGAGCTTGATGCTCGGTTAGAGGCGCTGGGGGCGCAGCGTCTGTTAGCACGAATCGACTGTGAACCGGATTATCAGGAGGCAGCAACAGCCTGGCTCGACAGTATGGTCAACGCGCTTGCAGGAGTACCTGCGCCAGCGGCGAATCGGGCCGCTATCGCTGCAATGGTGACAGTGGCTGACGAGGATGACGCCGACGCGCCGGTGCTTACTGCGGCATCGGCTCCCATTTTTAGCAGGAATGCGCCTCTGCCCGCCCGCCTTGTTATCAATCAGCGGCTTAATGCGCCTGGAGCGGAAAAAGAAACCCGGCAATTCGCCTTTGATATTGCAGACAGCAATGTGAGCTACGAAGCGGGCGATGCGCTCGGCATCTGGCCGACGAACAGCCCTGAGCTGGTGACTGAGATACTCTCAGCGCTCAAGCTTTCGCCTGCTACCGTGGTGACCGTCAAGGATAAAGGTGACATGACGCTGGCTGAGGTGTTATCCCAGCATGTCGAGATTGCCCGTATCACGCCGGAGTTTTTGCAGTTTGTGAGTCAACGCTCGGGTCATGAGGCACTGGCCGACCTGTTGAAAGAGGAACGTAAGGAGGAACTTAAACAGTGGCTGTGGGGACGGCAGATTGTTGATGTGCTACAGGCGTTTCCGATTCAGGTTCAGGCTGACGAATTGCTAACCGTACTTAAGCGCATTCAGCCGCGTTTATACTCGATTTCGTCCAGCCCAAAAGTTACCCCGCATCAGATCCACCTGACCGTCTCGACGGTGCGTTATGGTGTTGAAGGGCAATCGCGTGGCGGTGTGTGTTCAACCTTTCTGGCTGACCGCGCAGCAGAGTCGGGTATGGTGCCTATTTTCATCCAAAAGTCAGCCCATTTTCGCACTCCTCAACACCCTGATACGCCCATCATCATGGTGGGGGCTGGCACGGGTATCGCACCTTTCCGGGCTTTTCTGCAAGAACGTCAGGCGACGAAGGCACAAGGTAAAAATTGGCTATTTTTTGGTGAGCAGTATGCGGCGACCGATTTCTACTATCGTGAGGAGCTGGAGAAACTACAGCGTGATGGTTATCTGCATCGGTTGGATACGGCCTTTTCTCGTGACCAACACGAGAAAATTTATGTCCAGCACCGTATGTGTGAGCAGGGCGCTGAACTATGGCGCTGGCTGGAGGAGGGGGCGCATTTCTACGTATGCGGTGATGCCAGCCGTATGGCTAAAGACGTGGACTTGGCGCTCCGGCAGGTTGCGCAGGCACATGGCGGTATGAACAGTGAACAAGCGGTAGCCTATGTGGCAAAAATGGCGCAGGACAAACGCTACGTACGCGATGTGTACTGAGTTGCCCGTTATCGGCTTGATTGCCTTACACGTGAAACGTGGAGTTTCTTGATGAGGTGGCGTCAGTCGCTTTATCTATTAATCCGATAAGCAAAAAAAGAGCTGCGCTACTAACGCAACTCCTTGAATTTGGTGGCCCCTGCTGGACTTGAACCAGCGACCAAGCGATTATGAGTCGCCTGCTCTAACCACTGAGCTAAGGGGCCGAATGGGCGATGATTATACGGTAATGTGCGGGGGGAGGTCTATAGCCTATCTGCCGGGTGATGGTTTTATACTCAAGATAGCTTGTTGTTATTCTTATCAGAATTTACGATGTCTGTAGTCAACGTAAGTAGGGAAAGAGATGATTACCGATATTCTGGCCATGAATCTTCAGGTGGTTTTCTGCGGCATTAACCCTGGGCTGTCGACGGCCCATCACGGTTACCACTTCGCGAACCCCAGTAATCGCTTCTGGAAAGTGATTCATCATGCAGGTTTTACCGAACGTTTGCTAACGCCCGCGGAAGAACAGCATATGCTGGATACCGGATGCGGCATCACCATGCTGGTGGATCGCCCTACGGTTGAAGCTACCGAACTGGGACGAGATGAATTGCTGCAAGGCGGCAATGCGATTGTCGAGAAGATGGAACGCTATCAACCGCGTGCGCTGGCCGTGCTGGGGAAGCAGGCGTTCAGTCAGGCGTTTGGTATCAAAAAGGTCTCATGGGGGCGTCAGTCGCTGAATATTGGCGAAACACAGGTGTGGGTGCTGCCGAACCCAAGCGGGTTGAATCGTGCGACGCTGGAGTCGCTGGTGGCGTCCTATCAGGAACTGCATCAGGCGTTGCAGGATAAGGCGTAAATCCAACCTGAGCGTTCTACAGGCAAAAAATAACCCCGGCGGACCGGGGTTATCTGGGATATGACTATTTATCGTGTGGATTGGCTAAGGGATGAATTAATCATCCAGGAAGCTACGCAGCACTTCGGAACGGCTTGGGTGACGCAGTTTACGCAGCGCTTTCGCTTCGATCTGACGAATACGTTCACGTGTAACGTCAAACTGTTTGCCCACTTCTTCCAGCGTATGGTCGGTGTTCATATCGATACCGAAACGCATGCGCAGGACTTTCGCTTCACGTGCGGTCAGGCCAGCCAGGACGTCATGTGTCGCAGAACGCAGGCTTTCCGACGTTGCGGAATCCAGCGGCAGCTCCAGCGTCGTATCTTCGATGAAATCGCCCAGATGTGAATCTTCATCATCACCAATCGGGGTTTCCATAGAAATCGGCTCTTTCGCGATCTTCAGCACTTTACGGATCTTGTCTTCCGGCATCAGCATACGCTCAGCCAACTCTTCCGGCGTCGGCTCGCGACCCATTTCCTGCAACATCTGACGAGAGATACGGTTCAGTTTGTTGATCGTCTCAATCATGTGTACCGGAATACGGATGGTACGCGCCTGATCGGCGATAGAACGGGTGATTGCCTGACGGATCCACCAGGTTGCATAGGTCGAGAATTTATAGCCACGGCGATATTCAAACTTATCTACCGCTTTCATCAGACCGATGTTGCCTTCCTGAATCAGATCGAGGAACTGCAAGCCGCGGTTGGTGTATTTCTTCGCGATAGAAATAACCAGACGCAGGTTGGCTTCCACCATTTCTTTCTTGGCGCGACGTGCTTTTGCTTCACCAATCGACATACGGCGGTTGATGTCTTTCACCTGCTCGATCGTCAGACCGGTTTCTTCTTCGATCTGTTGCAGTTTTTGCAGGCTGCGGGTGACGTCTTCTTCAACATCATTCAGCTTTTCAGACCAAGGCTTGCCCATCGCGACGGCTGCGGCAAACCAGGTGCTGTTGGTTTCATTACCGGTGAACATGGTGACGAAGTTTTTCTTCGGCATTTTGCATTGTTCAACGCACAGTTTGATGATCAAACGTTCCTGAGTACGGACGCGATCCATCATGGAACGCATGCTGTTAACCAGGAAATCGAACTGTTTCGGCACCAGACGGAACTGTTTGAAGACTTCAGACAGGTTCAGGATTTCTTGTACTGCCAGCGCATGGCTGCGGCCGTGTTCTTTGATCACCTTGCGTGTGGTTTCATATTGATCACGCAGCTCGGTGAACTTCTCACGCGCCAGTTCAGGATCGATGCTGTTATCGTCTTCAGAATCGTCGTCGTCTTCGGATTCTTCGTCGTCATCATCCATTTCTTCGCTCGAAAGCTCGGAGCCAACGTGCGTCGCGGTAGGGGCAATGTCCTCTTCCGCATTAGGATCGACGAAACCAGTGATCAGGTCGGACAGGCGGCTTTCGCCCGCTTCAACGCGATCGTATTGTTCCAGCAGGTAAGTGATGGCTTCAGGATACTCGGCAACAGAGCACTGAACCTGGTTGATACCGTCTTCGATACGTTTGGCGATATCGATCTCGCCTTCACGCGTCAACAGTTCAACGGTACCCATTTCACGCATGTACATGCGAACCGGATCGGTAGTGCGACCAATTTCCGATTCAACGCTGGATAGAACCTGCGCAGCAGCCTCTGCCGCATCTTCATCGGCATCATTGGTGTTTTCGGCCAGCAACAGATCGTCTGCATCCGGTGCTTCTTCCATCACCTGGATGCCCATGTCGTTAATCATCTGGATGATATCTTCGATCTGATCCGAGTCGATGATATCTTCCGGCAGATGGTCATTGACCTCAGCATAGGTCAGGTAGCCTTGCTCCTTACCACGGGTGACAAGCAGCTTCAGCTGTGACTGCGGGTTTTGCTCCATAAGACGGTATCCACACTTCAGAGTATTTGGGTTGGTGTCGGTCAGCGTAGTTCGCTAACAATAGCATTAGGGGTATTTTTCTTATCGCCGCGGCCCCTGTAGCGGCTCTTTGCAGGGCTCAACCCTGCTATTTATCGGCAATTAAGCCTCTGTATCAGTGTTTTCTGGTCAACGCCAGTTGCAACGACCAAAGCTCTTTTTTTTCTTTGGCGCTGAGCCCGTGCGTTCGGTCACGGGCAATCAATGTTTCTTGTCGCTGTTTCAACAGCTGATCGTAGAGCTCTGCCAGACTGATTCTGAACTTCTCGTCGAGCTCTTCCTCTACGATCATATGGTTCCATGAAGCCATGGTTTCAAGCTGTTTGCGGTACTTGCTGTCGCGATATTTTTCCAACAGCAGACCCATGTTCATTCCAGGGCTGGCGTTACAGGTTTTCACCAAATCCTGAAACAGCGATAAACCAGCCACTTTGTCTTCTTCAATCCCTTCCAGCGCAAGGTCAGGAACCTCTGCCGCCAGCCTTGGGTTTTGTACTAAAAGTCCTATAAGTATACGCATAGTTGTGACTTTTAGTTGCGGCGGCTGATAAGGCTGCGCCTGCTCTGCCACTTTGGGCAGTAGCCTGTCCAATTGGCTGTCGTCCAAAATACCCAGCTTATTGCCGAGCTGCTGGCGCAAATACAGCCGCAGCGTTTCTCCCGGAACCTGACCTATCAGCGGCAGCGCCAGCGTGCTGAGCTTGGTACGGCCATCGGGGGAACTCATATCCACCTGCTGCTGCAGCGTCTCAAACAGAAACTGCGACAGCGGCAAGGCTTGTTCCATGCGCTGTTCAAAGATGGCTTTGCCTTCTTTACGTACCAGCGTGTCGGGATCTTCACCGTCCGGCAGGAACATAAAGCGTAGCTGACGACCATCGTTCAAATAGGGTAGCGCAGTTTCCAGCGCGCGCCATGCCGCTTCGCGTCCTGCACGGTCCCCGTCGTAACAACACACCACCAGATCGGTGGCGCGAAATAGTAACTGAATGTGATCGGCCGTCGTGGAAGTGCCCAGCGACGCTACGGCATAATCAATACCAAATTGCGCCAATGCCACCACATCCATGTAGCCTTCAACAACCAAAAGTCGTTTTAGCTCCGCGTGGCTTTGCTGCGCTTCATACAGGCCGTACAACTGGCGACCTTTATGAAAAATCTCTGTTTCCGGCGAGTTAAGGTACTTTGGCGTACCGTCGCCTAATACTCGTCCGCCGAAGGCAATCACTCGTCCCCGTTTGTCGCGGATGGGGAACATCACACGTTCGCGGAAGCGGTCATACGTTCGGCCCTGATCGTTAGTCACCAGCATGCCGGCATCGTTCAATGTACTGCGATCGTCATTATTGCGGCCAAAGCGCTTTAAAACGTTATCCCAGCCGGGCGGGGCGAAGCCAATCGCAAAATGGCTGATAACCTCTGCGCTTAAACCGCGCTGTTGCAGATACTGCAACGCTGGCGTACCGACTGATTGGCTAAGTGCTTGCTGATAGAACCCGCTGAGCTGCCCCATCAATTCGTACAGGCTTTGCCGCTGGTGACGTTCTAACTGGGTTGGGCCAGTGCCGCTTTCATAAGGCACTTCGAGGCCGTATTGGGTGGCCAGTTCTTCAATAGTTTCAACGAATTCGAGACGATCGTAATTCATCAAAAAGTCAATGGCGTTGCCGTGGGCGCCACAACCAAAACAGTGGTAGAACTGCTTGTCACCGTTTACGGTGAATGAGGGGGTTTTTTCGTGATGGAACGGACAGCACGCATGGTAGTTTTTGCCTTGCTTTTTCAGTTTGACACGCGCGTCAATGAGATCGACGATGTCGGTACGAGCCAGCAGGTCATTAATAAATACGCGTGGGATTCGTCCAGCCATAAGCCCCTGATGTATATCTTTCTGTAAGGTGGTTACATTGGATATAGCTTATAAACGACAACAAGCCGCGCTTCCTTACGGAAAGCACGGCCTTCGTATGCAACTGCTAAGTCTGCGGATTAATCACGCGTTGGAGGGAAACCCTCCTGAAAATTAATACAGACGAGTGCGGCGTGCGTTTTCTCGAGCCAATTTCTTCGCGTGACGTTTCACTGCAGAAGCTTTAGCGCGCTTACGTTCGGTCGTTGGTTTTTCATAAAACTCACGACGACGAACTTCAGCCAGAACGCCTGCTTTTTCACAGGAACGTTTGAAGCGACGCAGAGCTACGTCGAACGGCTCGTTTTCACGTACTTTAATTACCGGCATGTGCCTCTCACCTCAATAAATTCGGTTTGCCGCTGGCCTTGTGCCAGCCTTTTCAAAATGGTGCGGAATTCTACTGCAAACGTGACGCCTTTGTAAAGCATTGTGGTGATCATAAAACACCCAACCACGGCCAGCGCAGAAATCAGGGCGCTTATGGTAGACTATCCACAGTTTGAAGCAAGCGGCATTCAACGAGCGCTTGTATCGTCATCAAAGTAGGAACAGCAATGCGCGTATTGGGTATCGAAACATCCTGTGATGAAACCGGCGTGGCCATTTATGACACAGAAACCGGTTTGCTTGCCAATCAGTTATACAGCCAGGTTAAATTACATGCCGATTACGGCGGCGTTGTGCCTGAGCTCGCCTCGCGCGATCACGTGCGTAAAACGGTGCCGCTCATTCAGGCAGCGCTGCGTGAAGCCGGGTTGCAGGCTGGCGATATCGATGGCGTAGCTTACACTGCGGGCCCCGGTTTGGTCGGCGCGTTACTGGTGGGGGCGACTGTCGGCCGCTCTCTGGCGTTTGCCTGGGATGTGCCGGCGATTCCTGTGCATCATATGGAAGGGCATTTGCTGGCACCGATGCTGGAAGATAATCCACCGGCGTTTCCTTTCGTGGCGCTGCTGGTTTCTGGTGGGCATACGCAGCTCATCAGCGTGACGGGCATTGGTGAGTACCGCTTGCTGGGCGAGTCAATTGATGACGCGGCGGGTGAAGCGTTCGATAAAACGGCGAAGCTGCTGGGGCTGGATTACCCCGGTGGGCCGATGCTATCGAAAATGGCGCAGGCGGGAGATTCCCAGCGCTTTACGTTTCCGCGCCCAATGACCGATCGCCCCGGTCTGGATTTCAGCTTCTCCGGGCTAAAAACGTTTGCTGCCAATACGATTCGTAGCAACGGTGATGACGATCAAACGCGTGCTGACATTGCCCGCGCATTTGAAGATGCCGTGGTGGATACGCTGGCTATCAAGTGCCGTCGTGCGTTGGATGAAACAGGCTTTAAACGGTTGGTCATGGCGGGGGGCGTAAGTGCGAACCGGACGCTGCGCCAGCGCTTAGGCGACGTGATGGCGAAACGTGGCGGCGAAGTGTTTTATGCGCGTCCTGAATTCTGCACGGATAATGGTGCGATGATTGCCTATGCGGGCAGTGTACGTCTGGCGCATGGCGCCAGTCAGACGCTGGGTGTATCCGTTCGACCACGCTGGCCGTTGGCTGAGCTGCCAGCAGTATGACGTTTTAGCAATAATCGCTACGTGTAGAGAGCAGAGCCTACACGTAGCGAAAAATATGCAGTAAAGAAACGAGCAATGAGGAACGGCAGTGAACGGGCGCGTTACAACTCTTGTTCGAATAACACCAGAATCGCTTCGTAAAGCTGTTTGACGCTGAAGCCTCTTGCCGGGGTGGTGAAGATGGTGTCATCCCCCGCGATGGTGCCGAGGATTCCCTCTGACTTCCCGAGTGAATCCAACAGACGGGCGATGAGCTGCGCGGCTCCTGGGCTGGTGTGGATGACGATGACCGCATCGTTATAGTCCACGTCCAGCACAAGATTCTTCAACGGGCTGGATGTGGTAGGAACGCCGAGTTCGGCTGGGAGACAATACACCATCTCCATTTTTGCATTACGTGTGCGCACGGCGCCAAATTTCGTCAGCATGCGTGACACCTTGGATTGGTTGATATTTTCAAATCCTTCGTCTTGCAATGCCTGAACAATTTCACTTTGAGAACTGAACTTCTCTTCCTTTAACAGCGCTTTGAACGCTTTAACGAGGTCTTCTTGTTTTGTCGAATTTCGCATTCTGCACCGGATTAATTGTTATGGTTAATCCTTCTATTATGCAGTTGTGTGAATTTTTATGCAATTAAATCGCGTATAATTCCAATCTATTTCACCAGATATGTGCTAGTCGCTGTTTTCAAAAAAATTCGCCTCTTGGGGAGTCCGAAAAATGCGTCCTGCGTCACATAAAAGTAAATCAAATGTTATCAGAATGATGTTGTTTGGACGCCATCGATCGGTGTAATGTAGCGCACAGGTTAATTGCACGTGAATGAACACCGCGTTATAGCTCAATAGCTTATTAACTTTACTTACCTTTCAAACGAATGGTTGTTTTTGATTTATTATTAGAGACATAGCGTATTTTTTTGTCTCTCATGCCATTGGCAGAACGATGAGTAGACTGATCTTATCCCCATTTTTATATTCTGTTTATAACCAAATGAATTCACGGCACTTTTTTATTTTACGATAATAAGGAGTTTAGGATGAAAGTTGCAGTTCTCGGAGCAGCAGGTGGTATCGGTCAGGCACTCGCACTCCTCCTCAAAACCCAGCTTCCTTCAGGTTCAGAACTATCCCTCTACGATATCGCGCCAGTCACGCCAGGTGTTGCCGTCGATCTGAGCCACATTCCTACAGCAGTGAAGATCAAAGGCTATAGCGGTGAAGATGCTAAACCTGCGCTTGCTGGCGCGGATATCGTGCTGATCTCTGCCGGTGTGGCACGTAAACCTGGTATGGATCGTTCCGATCTGTTCAACGTCAATGCGGGCATTGTGCGTAATCTGGTTGAGCAAATCGCGGTTACTTGCCCGAAAGCCTGTATCGGTATTATCACCAACCCAGTGAACACCACTGTTGCCATTGCAGCAGAAGTGCTGAAAAAAGCCGGTGTGTATGACAAAAACAAACTGTTCGGCGTTACCACGCTGGATATCATCCGTTCCAACACGTTTGTCGCTGAACTGAAAGGCAAACAGCCGCAGGATATTAATGTACCGGTTATCGGCGGACACTCTGGTGTGACGATTCTTCCATTGCTGTCTCAGGTTCCTGGTATCAGCTTCAGCGAGCAGGAAGTGGCCGATCTGACCAAGCGTATTCAGAATGCCGGCACCGAAGTTGTTGAAGCCAAAGCGGGTGGCGGATCGGCGACGCTGTCCATGGGTCAGGCTGCTGCACGTTTTGGTCTGTCTCTGGTTCGTGCGCTGCAAGGCGAAAGCGGTGTGGTGGAATGTGCATACGTTGAAAGCGATGGCAAACATGCCCGTTTCTTCGCTCAGCCGGTGCTGTTGGGCAAAGACGGCGTCGTAGAGCGTAAAGACATCGGCACATTAAGCGCTTTTGAGCAAAACGCGCTTAGCAGCATGCTGGATACGCTGAAGCAGGATATTGAGTTAGGCGAGACGTTCATCAAGAATTAATCATTGAGATTCTTGTAAGACGTGACGTTGAATAAAAAGCCGGAGATGTCGATCTCCGGCTTTTCTTTTTTAATCGGGGCGGATGAGTTTTTTTCTGTCGATAAGCTCATTGGTTTCCGGATCGTAGTACCGGCTCGGCCAAATCTCTGATGGGTGGATATTTAGCGCATCAGCAATAAGCCATTCTCCCTTTGGCCAAGGGCGTGAGAGCGCGTTGGCTAACGTCGATGAGCTTAATCCGGCCGCTCGCGATACTGCCGCCAGCGTCGTGTTTTTCTTGCGCAGTGCAGCAATGATATCAGCGGGATGCCAGTCTTGTTTCCTTAAAATCATAATCCTTCCCTTATTTGCTATAAGACGACTGTAGATTAGTGGTATAAATAACGGATGTTAGTTATATGCCGAGCTAACATGACATTATTATTTGGAAATAATATAGCATTAATTTTCCTTAAAATTCTCAATTAATTTCCAAATAAGCGCGTTTTTGTTAGGGATGGCACTATCAGGATGAAAGGCAATGAAAAAAGAGTGGTTTGCTACCAGCGAATTGGTTGGAGTCGGCGGCCTTCCGAAATCAAGACAAGGATTGAATAAGCGCGCCCGTGAGGATGGATGGGAGAAGCGTCGCCGTAAAGGCGTCCAGGGAAGAGGAGTGGAGTACTCAATTCACAGCTTGCCGGATACAGTAAAAAAATCCCTATTACTCGAAATCGAGCCTTCCGCCTACTCGGCGAAGCAGCCTGCGGCATTAGCGGTATGGATGCAGATTTATCAGCAACTATCTGAAAAAGAAAGGGATGAGCTAATCGCTTATATTCTTCGCGTCGGCGTGTCATCTACGCTGAGCCAGTTGGGAATTACACCATCGGACGAGGAACCTATCTCATCAATGGAGATTGACTGAGTCATCGAGAGCGATCTTTCAGGTGGTGTGCTTTGGCGATAAAAAGGAACCCGCATTTTCGTTCGCTTTACCGTATTGCTTTGGTCGCGATGTTTCGGCATCGCACTGGATTTAATCATTTCTTTATTACTTAGGTGTGTCGGTAACGCGTAAAAGTTAGCGGTTTAGGTAATTATAGTCTATTATATGGAAACTTTTGGGCGAGTTGACGTAATGCCTGTTCAAAACAAACAAGGGAGTGACGAGTATGGACAAAGAATGGTTTGCAACAAGTGAGCTGGTTGGCGTAGGTGGTTTGCCGAAGTCACCGCAGGGGCTGAACAAACGGGCGCGAGACGACGGTTGGGAAAAGCGCAGGCGGAAAGGAGTTCAAGGACGCGGTGTCGAATATTCGATTCGCAGTTTGCCGAACGAGGTCAGGAACTCTCTGCTTGTAAAAGAGAATCCGCCAACAGAATATTATCGTATCGATAATGAGCCAACGCTGCTGTCATCGTGGGTGCATATTTTCCATCAACTTTCCGTTGATGAACGAACCCGACTGATTAATTTCATCTTGCGTGAAGGGACGATAGCGATGTTGTCTCGGCTGGATGATGTCACCATCGACCAGACTGCCTAGTCTGCGAGCGAGTAGCGCTGCAAGGCAGCGCTACTTACGATTGAGTTAACGATGATTACGTTACCAGGCAAGTACCTCACACCACGATTAGAAATCGCGCTGTACGGCTAAGTGGGCAAGGCCTTCGAGCGCCATACGGTATGGCGTTTCTGGCAACTGCTGCAATGCGCTAATTGCTTTATCTGCCTCTTCTTCGGCACGCTGGCGTGTGTAATCAAGCGAACCACATTGTTGCATGGCGGCAAGCACAGGTTCCAGAAGATGGCGCCCGTTTCCTTCTTCAATTGCCTTACGAATCAGCGAACTCTGTTCTGCATTACCATTACGCATGGCGTGCAGCAGCGGCAGCGTTGGTTTGCCCTCATTGAGGTCATCACCTGTGTTTTTGCCTAGCGTTTTGCCGTCTGCGCTGTAATCAAGCAGGTCGTCAATTAACTGGAATGCGGTGCCCAGATAGCGGCCATAGTCCTGAAGCGCTTTTTCTTGCTCTGGCGTCGCGCCAGCAAGGATGGATGACGATTGCGCGGCGGCTTCAAATAAACGTGCCGTTTTGCTGTAAATGACACGCATATAGCTTTCTTCGGTAATATCCGGGTCGTTGCAGTTCATTAACTGTAAGACTTCGCCTTCGGCAATTACGTTTACCGCTTCTGACATCAGCGCCAGTACGCGTAACGATTCAAGGCTGGTCATCATCTGGAAGGCGCGGGTATAGATGAAATCCCCAACCAGCACGCTTGCGGCATTGCCAAAGGCGGCATTGGCCGTTGCTTTACCTCGACGCATGTCAGATTCGTCTACCACGTCATCATGCAGTAGCGTTGCGGTATGAATAAATTCGATCAGTGCAGCGACGGTGACATGTTTATCACCGCTATAGTCGAGGGCTCTGGCAGCTAGCACAGCAATCATCGGGCGTATACGTTTTCCACCGCCGCTGATGATATAATGTCCAAGCTGGTTGATCAAAACGACGTCGGAATTCAGTTGTTCAAGAATGACGTTATTAACAGCTGCCATATCCTGTGCGGTTAATGTTGTAATTTGTTCTAGATTCATGGTTTGTGCCAACGTATGTCTTCAACACTGCCGTAAGATTGCTGTTGCATATCGGCAAGACGGAACTTATTGCGCCGATTGTACTTGAAAAATGAGAGAGATAAACGGCAGTTCATACGTTGTATTCTTTTTCTTCACATCCTTTGATTATGCACTTGTCATCCGCAGTATTTTTGCGTAGAATTCGCGCCCTATTATGAATATTTATAGCGCGCTCTAAAAACTATCGTGAGTGCGCGGAAAGCGGAGTTTTATATGTACGCAGTTTTCCAAAGTGGTGGTAAACAACACCGAGTAAGCGAAGGTCAAACCGTTCGCTTGGAAAAGCTGGACATCGCAACTGGTGAAGCCGTTGAGTTTGACCAAGTTCTGATGGTTGCCAACGGTGAAGAAATCAAAATCGGCGTTCCTTACGTCGATGGCGGTAAAATCAAAGCTGAAGTTGTTGCTCATGGTCGTGGCGAAAAAGTGAAGATCGTTAAGTTCCGTCGCCGTAAACACTACCGTAAGCAAGCAGGCCACCGTCAGTGGTTCACTGACGTGAAAATTACCGGCATCAGCGCTTAAGATTAGGAGAGCGGATTAAATGGCACACAAAAAAGCTGGCGGCTCAACCCGTAACGGTCGCGACTCCAATGCACAACGTCTGGGCGTAAAACGTTTTGGCGGCGAAAGTGTACTGGCTGGTAACATCATCGTTCGTCAACGTGGTACCAAATTCCACGCAGGAACTAACGTTGGGTGCGGGAAAGACCACACTCTGTTTGCTTTGACTGATGGTAAAGTTCAGTTTGAAGTTAAAGGCCCAAAAAACCGTAAATATATCAGCATCGTTGCTGAATAATTTTTCGCGTTAGGTCTTACGGATTCAAGCCCCGCAATTCTTTGCGGGGCTTTTTACATTCTGATTCTGAGTAAACCATCTGGATAAGTATGAATACTAAACAGCAGACGGGTATCGGTCTGTGTCTGGCGCTGACTACGGCTGTTTGCTGGGGGGCGCTGCCGATAGCCATGAAACAGGTTCTGGTGGTTATGGAGCCTTATACGATTGTTTGGTATCGCTTTATTATTGCTTCTATTGGACTCGGCATTATTCTGTCATCCCGTAAGAATTTACCGCCAATGCGGGTTTTTCGGCATCGCCGCTGGTGGGTTCTGTTGCTGATTGCAACGGCGGGGTTATTAGGAAATTTTGTTTTCTTTAGCTCGTCTCTGCAATATCTGAGTCCGACTGCCTCTCAGGTCATCGGACAGCTTTCTCCTGTTGGTATGATGTTCGCCAGCGTACTTATCCTAAAGGAAAAGATGCGTGGCACGCAGGTCATTGGCGCGATCATGCTGATCTGTGGCCTGATTCTGTTCTTTAATACCAGCCTGATTGAGATCTTTACCCGACTGACGGACTACACACTGGGCGTACTGCTAGGTGTTTGCGCCTCGGCGGTATGGGTATCCTATGGTGTGGCGCAGAAGGTGTTATTACGGCGTCTGACATCGCAGCAGATTCTGTTTCTGCTGTATGTTCTGTGTGTCGTCTTTATTACGCCTTTTGCCAAGCCTGAAGTTATTTTCCAACTTAGTGGGTGGCAACTTATCTGCCTGCTGTTCTGCGGCGCGAATACCTTGATTGGGTATGGCGCGCTAGCGGAGGCGATGGCTCGCTGGCAGGCATCGCAGGTTAGCGCGGTCATTACGTTGACGCCGCTATTTACACTGCTGTTTTCCGATCTATTGGCGTTAGGATGGCCGACTTTTTTTGCTGCGCCAGTACTAAATTGGGTCGGCTATGTAGGGGCCTTTGTCGTTGTTGCTGGAGCCATGTTTTCTGCTATCGGACACCGTTTCCTCCCTGGAAAGAAAGAGCCTGTGCCACCATTGATGGTGAAAAAGTAACTTAAGATAAAGCGTATTGCAGCGGTCACAGCCATCTTTTGATAGTCTGCATAGGTTGTTTATTTTTAATACAGATGAAATTATTGGAGCGGGCAGGTACAATCCGCTCCTTTGCTGGAATGCGTTCTGGTGCGTCAGTTTTTTTAATGGTAAGTAGAAATACGCTACATGCCTTAAAATCAAAAAGTTACGCCAAGAAGAACCAATAACAAGCCTAAAACACGTAGATATTCTCTATTGGTTTTTTGCGGAGAGAATCAATGAAGTTTGTAGATGAAGCCACAATTCTCGTTGTGGCAGGCGATGGCGGTAACGGTTGTGTTAGCTTTCGCCGTGAAAAATATATTCCTAACGGCGGCCCAGATGGCGGTGACGGCGGTGATGGCGGCGACGTTTATCTGCTGGCTGACGAAAACCTGAACACGCTGATTGACTATCGTTTTGAAAAATCCTTCCGCGCTGAGCGTGGACAAAACGGGCAAAGTCGCGACTGTACCGGTAAACGCGGTAAAGATATTACGATTAAAGTCCCTGTTGGTACCCGTGTTCTGGATCAGGGTACCGGCGAGGTGTTGGGTGATATGACGCGTCATCAGCAGAGCCTGATGGTCGCGAAAGGCGGCTGGCACGGTTTAGGTAACACGCGTTTTAAATCATCCGTCAACCGTGCTCCTCGCCAGAAGACCAGTGGCACGAAAGGTGAAGAACGTGAGTTGACGCTGGAACTGCTGTTGCTGGCTGACGTGGGAATGTTGGGTCTGCCGAACGCAGGTAAATCGACGTTCATCCGTGCGGTATCAGCAGCGAAGCCAAAAGTCGCGGATTATCCGTTTACTACACTGGTGCCGAGCCTTGGTGTGGTTCGCATGGATAGTGAACAGAGCTTTGTTGTGGCAGATATCCCTGGTTTGATTGAAGGAGCATCTGAAGGCGCTGGGTTAGGGATTCGTTTCCTGAAACACCTTGAACGCTGCCGTGTTCTGTTGCATTTGGTTGATCTGGCACCGATTGATGAGTCCGATCCGGTTGAAAATGCCAAAATCATTATCAACGAGTTAGAGCAGTACGGCGCAGGTTTAGCAGAAAAACCGCGTTGGCTGGTTTTCAACAAAGTGGATTTGATCGACAAGGCTGAAGCGGAAAAACGTGCCAAAGAGATTGCGACTGCGCTTGGCTGGGAAGGTAAGTATTACCTGATTTCTGCGGCGAACCGTGAAGGTGTCACTCCACTTTGCTGGGACGTAATGAGCTTCCTGAAAGCCAATCCGAAAGTGACGGCGATCGCCGAAAGCGCGCCGGAAAAGGTTGAGTTCATGTGGGATGATTATCATCGTCAACAGCTGGCTGAAATAGAAAAAGAAGCCGAAGAAGAGTGGGATGATGATTGGGACGATGAAGATGATGAAGGCGTTGAAATTATCTATCAAAAGTAATTCGTTCTTCTGCTAGTTAATTCTCGCTTATCGCGGCCTTATCCTATCAGGGTAAGGCCGCGTTATTATTTAGTTACTCTGATAAATGTCTTTATAGAGACGGCTTTCAAATCTCACCAGAGGGACACGGCGTGCGCGTTGGTCTTCTGGCGGCACGGCATAGCCTGAAAGGAACTGGACGAATGCCATACGCTGACCGCTCGCTGTGGTAATAAAGCCTGCCAGATTGTATACCCCCTGCAGCGCCCCTGTTTTCGCCGAAACCTTGCCATCAACGCCAGCTTCATGCAGACCACCACGATAACGCAGCGTGCCGTCATAGCCGGAAAGCGGAAGCATGGTGATGTAATTCAATTCATTATCGTGCTGTGCGATGTACTGCAATACCTGCATCATCGTTTCTGGCGAGATCAGGTTGTGTCGTGACAGGCCGGAACCATCAACAACAATGCTGTTTCCTAAATCTACCCCTGCCTTTTGACGAAGGATCTGACGCACTGCATCTGCGCCTGCACGCCACGTTCCCGGGACGCTAAATCGCTCGTGTCCAATGGTGCGAAAAACCGTATCGGCAATCATGTTGTCCGATTTTTTCAGCATGATGGTGAGCAGATCGTGCAGTGGAGCAGACTGTGTCTGAGCCAGCACGCTCCCCGCTGCTCCTAGCTGCGTCTGACGACGAAGACTGCCTTTGATGCGTATATCTGCCTGTTGTAGCTCATCTTTAACAATAGCGCCGGCATAGCTGGCCCCATCCTGAATGGCGAACGCCAGCGGAAGCGGCTCTGTGCGTTGAGTCAAACAGCCTGTAAGCGTAAAGCGATTCAGTTCCCCCGGCACGACATCCAGTTCGCAGTATTGTGCATCGGCTGACCCTTTAGCCAGCGTGCGGACCTCGCTGAACATTTGCACTGGATAATAGGAGGCGACGCGGATAAACGCATTATCACCCGCTTTAGGCGCACTGTAGAGTGAGACGGAGAAGCAGTTACGATCGACAATCGCGGCACCCGGAGGGGCGCTGAAGCACTGTGTCATGTCGTTCCACGGCCAGCCCGGGGCTTTATCGTGACTGGCGAATACCGAAGTGTCGATCAGCACATCCCCGGCGATTTCCTTTATCCCGCGCTTTCTTAATTCCTGCACCATGTTCCGTATTTGCTGGCGCTTCAGTGTTGGATCACCGCTAAACCGTACGATGAGGTTACCGTTCAGAATACCGCTAGTGACAGGGCCATGGCTTTCCATCGTAGTGACGAATCGATAATCTGGACCCAATTGCAGTAATGCAGCTAATGCGGTTATCACCTTTTGTGTACTGGCGGGAAGCGCCATTTGCTGGCTATTGAAGGCCATGCTGGGTGTTGTCGAGCCAACTTTTTGTACCAATAGCGCCAGATTGGCGCCGTCTGGTAAATATTGGCGATGATCCTCAACAGAAGCTGCATTGGCATGCAGAACAAAAGCGCAGGCAAGTCCGGTAACAATCGATGAAAAACGCATAATCTCAGCTAAGAACGGGGTAACGTGTGGTCATACTACGGCGCAACAAGGTCTAAAGTAAACGATGACCCTCATTGAACTCTGGGGTAAAATACGTATCAAAATGCAAAACCGCTGCCAGCCTGGAAATTTTGTTCCGGGGCTGGTTGCTTTTGCTTTATGTCCAGTGAGGACTGGCACGTTGCAGAGACTCCGTCGCCTTTGATTTTTAGCGCGTCAGGATGACGATTATTTGAGTCTTACGGACTTTTTTAGAGGTATAGACAATATGAAACAATTTCCGATGACCTTGCGTGGTGCTGAAAAATTGCGCGAAGAGCTTGACCACCTGAAATCTGTGCGTCGACCTGAAATTATTGCGGCCATTGCCGAAGCGCGTGAGCACGGCGATCTGAAAGAAAATGCAGAATACCACGCCGCACGTGAGCAGCAGGGCTTTTGTGAAGGGCGCATTCAAGACATTGAAGCTAAGCTGTCTAACGCACAGGTTATCGATGTCACGAAGATGACGGCGAACGGTCGTGTTATTTTTGGCGCCACTGTGACTGTGATGAACCTGGATAACGAGGAAGAACAAACCTACCGGATCGTGGGTGATGACGAGGCGGATTTTAAGCAAAATCTGATCTCTGTAAATTCCCCGATTGCGCGCGGTCTGATCGGCAAAGAAGAAGATGACGTTGTGGTCATTCGTACGCCGGGCGGCGACGTGGAATATGAGATCCTGAAGGTCGAATATCTATAAATTTTGCCGTGTTGTTGATTAAAACAGCAAAAATTGTAAAGAAAAGAAAAAGGCCGCTTGCGGCCTTTTCTCTAACCGAGAGGCATGGCACCTTTCCGTTAAAACTGAGTATCCTGAAATAAAAAGTGTTATCGTGGTAACACAATTTTACGTTCTTTAGCAGGACGGTAGAGCACCAGCGTGTGGCCGATGACCTGAACGTTAGCGGCACCCGTTTCACGAACAATCGCTTCAACAATCAAGGCTTTGGTTTCGCGATCTTCTGTCGCTACTTTTATCTTGATCAGTTCGTGATGCGCCAATGCTTGTTCGATCTCAGCCAGAACACCTTCGGTGAGACCGTTATTGCCCAGCATGACAACCGGTTTTAGCGGATGTGCCAAGCCTTTCAGGTGTTGTTTTTGTTTATTACTTAGGTTCATTGTCTTTTTTACTTAGGTTGGGATTGAAAACGGTTCATTCTACCGCCATCTCATGATTATAACCAATTTGACTGTTCTGATTGGTAATATGTGAGAAGTTTCTCCCCACCACGAGCGTGTTACTGAGAATAGTTGGAAAATCGATGGCGAATAAAAAGCGTTCTGCAAGTTCC
The DNA here is from genome assembly GCF_015689195.1 of Pectobacterium aroidearum. Lineage (GTDB taxonomy): Bacteria > Pseudomonadota > Gammaproteobacteria > Enterobacterales > Enterobacteriaceae > Pectobacterium > Pectobacterium aroidearum. The sequence goes on along the minus strand of NZ_CP065044.1, from coordinate 4,233,375 downwards.
AGTCGCTGGTTGCAGGAACACTTTAGCGATAAATATGTGCAGCAGGCTCAGAAAAAAGGGCTGCGCTCGCGTGCTTGGTTTAAACTTGACGAAATACAGCAGAGCGACAAACTGTTTAAACCCGGGATGACGGTTGTGGATTTAGGCGCTGCACCTGGCGGTTGGTCACAGTATGTGGTCACGCAAATCGGTGGAAATGGTCGAATTATCGCGTGCGATATTTTACCGATGGATCCGATTGTCGGCGTCGACTTCCTGCAAGGGGACTTTCGTGATGAACTGGTCCTCAAAGCCTTGCTCGAAAGGGTTGGCGATAGCAAAGTTCAGGTGGTGATGTCTGACATGGCCCCTAACATGAGTGGTACACCAGCCGTTGATATTCCGAAGTCGATGTATCTGGTTGAATTAGCCCTTGGTATGTGTCGGGATGTATTAGCGCCAGGCGGAAGTTTCCTGGTGAAAGTGTTTCAGGGAGAAGGTTTTGATGAATACCTGCGGGAAATTCGCTCCCTGTTTACGAAGGTGAAAATTCGTAAACCAGACGCCTCACGTGCCCGGTCTCGTGAAGTGTATATTGTAGCGACAGGGCGCAAACTGTAGTACCCTAACGCTGTTTTTTAACACAGTTGTAATATGAGGTTAATCCCTTGAGTGACATGGCGAAAAACCTAATTCTCTGGTTAGTCATCGCAGTTGTGCTGATGTCTGTTTTCCAGAGCTTTGGGCCCAGCGAGTCGAATGGCCGTAGGGTGGATTATTCAACCTTCTTGACTGAAGTGAATCAGGATCAGGTCCGTGAAGCACGTATTAACGGGCGTGAGATCAGTGTTATCAAAAAAGACAGCAATAGATACACGACTTACATTCCTGTCAATGACCCCAAGCTACTGGATAACCTGCTAACGAAGAACGTGAAAGTCGTTGGTGAGCCACCGGAAGAGCCGAGCTTGCTGGCTTCTATCTTTATTTCCTGGTTCCCAATGCTGTTACTGATTGGTGTCTGGATCTTCTTCATGCGCCAAATGCAAGGCGGCGGCGGTAAAGGTGCCATGTCCTTCGGCAAGAGCAAAGCGCGTATGCTGACTGAAGATCAGATCAAGACGACGTTTGCTGATGTAGCCGGTTGCGACGAAGCGAAAGAAGAAGTTAGCGAACTGGTCGAATACCTGCGTGAACCTAGCCGTTTCCAGAAGCTGGGCGGTAAGATTCCGAAAGGCATTCTGATGGTCGGCCCGCCGGGAACGGGTAAAACGTTGCTGGCGAAAGCGATTGCCGGTGAAGCGAAAGTACCTTTCTTTACGATTTCCGGTTCTGACTTCGTTGAAATGTTTGTGGGTGTCGGTGCTTCTCGTGTCCGTGACATGTTCGAGCAGGCGAAGAAGGCTGCACCTTGTATCATCTTTATCGATGAAATCGACGCCGTTGGCCGTCAGCGTGGCGCAGGTTTAGGCGGTGGTCACGATGAACGTGAACAAACGCTGAACCAGATGCTGGTTGAGATGGACGGCTTTGAAGGCAACGAAGGTATTATTGTTATCGCGGCGACTAACCGTCCCGATGTGCTTGACCCGGCTTTGCTGCGTCCCGGTCGTTTTGACCGTCAGGTTGTTGTTGGCCTGCCAGATGTTCGTGGTCGTGAACAGATTCTGAAAGTACATATGCGTCGCGTACCGTTGTCTCCAGATATCGATGCGTCAGTTATCGCTCGCGGTACACCAGGTTTCTCTGGTGCGGATTTGGCTAACCTGGTTAACGAAGCCGCATTGTTCTCTGCTCGTGGTAACAAACGCGTTGTTTCGATGGTTGAGTTCGAGAAAGCGAAAGACAAGATCATGATGGGTGCTGAGCGCCGTTCCATGGTCATGACCGAAAAGCAGAAAGAATCGACGGCATACCATGAAGCGGGACACGCTATCATCGGTCGTCTGGTGCCAGAGCACGACCCAGTCCATAAAGTGACGATCATTCCACGTGGTCGCGCGCTGGGTGTGACGTTCTTCCTGCCTGAAGGTGATGCGATCAGCGCCAGCCGTCAGAAACTGGAAAGCCAGATCTCTACGCTGTACGGTGGTCGACTGGCCGAAGAAATCATTTACGGCGTGGAGCATGTTTCGACTGGTGCGTCCAATGACATCAAAGTTGCAACGTCGATTGCTCGTAACATGGTGACGCAGTGGGGCTTCTCTGAAAAGCTGGGTCCATTGCTTTATGCGGAAGAAGAGGGTGAAGTATTCCTCGGTCGTTCTGTAGCAAAAGCCAAGCACATGTCAGATGAAACGGCGCGTATCATCGATCAGGAAGTGAAATCACTGATTGAACGCAACTACGTGCGTGCTCGTGAGCTGTTGATGGCTAATATGGACATCCTTCACTCGATGAAAGATGCCCTGATGAAGTATGAGACCATCGATGCGCCGCAGATTGATGACCTGATGGGACGTAAGAAAGAGGTTCGTCCGCCTGCGGGTTGGGAAGAGTCTCGTTCTGACAACGATTCCGGCAACGGCGGTGGGACACCTAAAGCCCCTACGCCAGTGGATGAGCCGCAGACGCCGAATCCCGGTAACACCATGTCAGAGCAAGCGGACGACAAATAATTCGCCTGCGATTGATATCGGTCACTTATGAAACCCCAGCTCAGGCTGGGGTTTTTTACTGGGAATATTCTTCGAATCACATTTCATGCTAACTACACCAGAATGCGGAGGTAAATCATGCAACTGGTTGCCAGAGACTCAACGCTGGATCTTTCCTGCCCACACGTCATGGGAATTCTTAACGTCACGCCGGACTCTTTTTCCGATGGTGGCAAACACAACAAGCTCGATGCTGCATTGCTGCACGTTCAGGAGATGGTTACCGCTGGCGCGACCCTGATCGATATTGGTGGTGAATCAACGCGTCCTGGGGCGGATGAGGTGAGTACGGAAGAAGAACTGGAGCGTGTGGTGCCCGTTGTTGAAGCCATTGCTCAGCGTTTTGACGTCTGGATCTCTGTTGATACCTCAAAACCGGAAGTCATGACGGCATCAGCGCTGGCAGGCGCACATCTGATTAATGATATTCGCGCTTTGCAAGAACCTGGCGCTCTGGAAGCTGCTGCGGCAACAGGTTTGCCCGTGTGCCTGATGCACATGCAGGGTATGCCGCGAACGATGCAGCACAAACCGCATTATGATGACCTGATGCAGGACATCGGAAATTTCTTGCAACAGCAAATAGATCGCTGCGTGAACGCCAATATTCCGAAAAGTAAGCTATTGCTGGATCCTGGGTTCGGATTCGGTAAGAATCTTGCCCATAATTATGCGCTTCTGGCCCGCCTGAGCGAGTTGCATCGTTTTGAACTGCCTCTTCTGGTGGGGATGTCGAGGAAGTCCATGATTGGACAACTTCTAAACGTGCCACCTGCGCAGCGTGTTCATGGTAGCGTCGCTTGCGCAGTGATTGCGGCGATGCAGGGAGCACAGATTATTCGCGTGCACGATGTTAAAGAAACGGCTGATGCCATGCGCATTGTTGAGGCCACCCTTTCTGCGAAGGAATAAAAACGAGATGAGTAACCGCAAATATTTTGGTACCGATGGCGTACGTGGCAAGGTTGGCGATACGCCGATTACTCCTGACTTTGTGCTTAAACTGGGTTGGGCCGCTGGGAAAGTGCTTGCGCGACACGGTTCTCGTAAGATTATTATCGGCAAAGATACCCGTATTTCTGGCTATATGTTGGAGTCTGCGCTGGAAGCCGGGCTGGCTGCGGCGGGCTTATCGGCTTCTTTTACCGGCCCCATGCCTACGCCTGCGGTTGCTTATCTGACTCGCACGTTCCGCGCAGAAGCGGGGATCGTGATTTCTGCTTCTCACAACCCGTATTACGACAACGGAATTAAATTCTTCTCAATTGACGGCACCAAGTTGCCAGATGACGTAGAAGAAGCGATAGAAGCTGAACTGGAAAAACCGCTGACGTGTGTTGAGTCTGCTGAATTAGGTAAAGCCAGCCGCATTGTTGACGCTGCTGGACGCTACATCGAGTTTTGTAAGGGAACGTTCCCGAGCGAGTTGAGCCTCAATGGTTTAAAGATTGTCGTCGATTGCGCCAATGGTGCGACCTACCATATCGCTCCCAGCGTATTGCGCGAGCTTGGCGCTAAAGTGATCGCGATTGGCTGTGAACCGGATGGCATGAATATCAATGAAGAGTGCGGAGCGACCGACGTCAGGCAGTTACAAGCTCGCGTACTGGCTGAAAAAGCGGACGTGGGGCTGGCCTTTGACGGCGATGGCGATCGGCTCATCATGGTCGACCATTTGGGCAACAAAGTCGATGGTGACCAGATCCTCTATATCATCGCGCGTGAAGGCTTGCGTCAAGGACAACTGCGCGGCGGTGCGGTGGGCACGCTGATGAGTAACATGGGGCTTGAGGTTGCGTTAAAGCAGCTCGGCATCCCGTTTGCTCGCGCCAAGGTGGGCGACCGCTATGTATTAGAAATGATGCAGGCAAAAGGATGGCGCATTGGTGCAGAGAACTCCGGTCATGTGATCCTGCTGGATAAAACGACGACGGGCGACGGTGTGATTGCCGGTTTGCAAGTACTTACCGCTATAGTGAGAAACCATATGAGCCTGCATGATTTGTGCAGCGGTATGAAGCTGTTTCCACAGATCCTGGTTAACGTACGGTTTACGGGTGAAAACGATCCGCTGGAAGATAAAAAAGTGCAGCAGATTACGCAGGATGTGGAAAAAGAGTTGGCCGGACGCGGGCGGGTACTGCTGCGTAAATCCGGTACTGAACCGCTTATCCGCGTCATGGTTGAGGGTGAACATGAAGAGACGGTAATCGCGCTGGCAAACCGTATTGCCGATGCGGTGAAAGCCGCTGGTTGAGGGCTTTTTTATTCACCAATCAGGCAGATAAGGCTTTCGACAGGCATCTCGTGTCGAAAGCCGCTGTTTTTTTCTGCAATCAACCCGTGGTGGCTAAATTACCCTTGCGTACGTTACATCCTTTGGTTAGTATTCAGACCCGCTTGATAACGGATGTTCAAGACATCTGACTTGCGGAATGACACGCGGTTTACCGCCAGAATATAGCATTCTCCATAAAACATGGGGAAACGGTTAACAGGTACGACTATGTACGAAGCTCTATTAGTGATTTTCCTGTTAGTATCGATCGGGCTGGTTGCCTTGATCATGCTGCAGCAGGGTAAAGGTGCTGATATGGGAGCGTCGTTCGGAGCAGGTGCTTCTGCCACTTTGTTCGGTTCGAGCGGCTCTGGTAATTTCATGACCCGCATGACGGCGATACTGGCGACTCTGTTCTTCATTATCAGCCTCGTTCTGGGCAACCTGAGTTCGCTGCAGAAAAAAGGTGGCGCCTGGGATAACCTTAACCAGCCTGAAAAAGCTGAGCAGACGACAACGCCTGCTGCGCCTTCAACGCCGGCGAGTGACATTCCGAAGTAAGCGTTTTAAAGTAGTAATTGTGATGCCGTGGTGGTGGAATTGGTAGACACGCTACCTTGAGGTGGTAGTGCCCGATTGGGCTTACGGGTTCAAGTCCCGTCCTCGGTACCAACATAAAAAATAGACGTCAATGGACGTCTATTTTTTTGTCTTTAATTTCTGGTCTCAGCTTTACAGACGAACCAGCTGCTTGCCAAAGTGTTTGCTATCTAACAGATCGATAAAGGCTTGAGGTGCATTTTCTATTCCCTCAACAATGCTCTCCCGGTATTTTAACCGTCCTTTCTCTACGGCATCCAATAGCCAGATGTTTGCTTCCGCATAGTCTTTGAACCATTCTGTTACGAGAAAAAAACGGCTCAGCGGGGCATCGGGTAGAGAAGAGAAAAACGCGACTGTGCTGGACGCGTCAACGTCAGGATCCTGATTGTATTGTGCTGCACTGCCACAGACTGGGACTCTTGCGCCTTCGTTGAGTAGTTTGGCGACGAACAGTGAGATCCTGCCACCAACGTTTTCAAAATAGATATCAATCCCGTTAGGACAGGCAGCCCGCAAGGCTCGGTTTAGATCATCTTCTTTATAATTAATGCAGGCGTCAAAGCCTAATGTATCAACGACATAGCGACACTTCTCTTCGCTGCCAGCCAGACCGACAACCCGGCATCCAGCCTGTTTACCTAATTGACCGACGACGGATCCTACGCCCCCTGAGGCTGCTGAGACCACCAGCGTTTCTCCCGCTTTGGGTTTGGCTATTTTGTTCATGCCAAAATAAGCGGAACGTCCCGGTGTTCCGACTACGCTGAGAAAAATCGAAGGTGACAGAATCGTTGGCGGCAGGCGATGCGTAATAAAATCCTGAGGCGTGCCGACATAGTATTTCTGCCAGCCTGAGAAGGTGAACACGCAGTCTCCAACCTGAAAATGTGGATTTTTCGTCGCCACCACGTAGCCTATCGTTTCGCCTTGAATTACCTCGCCCTGTTTGATTGGGCTCACATAGGCCGTGTTCTTGTTAAGCCGTGGACGTGTATAAAGGTCAATGGATAACCATTTGTTTTCAACCAGATATTCGCCGGGCTGTAGTGCATTGATATGGCGCTTTTCAAACCTGAAATGCTCTAGCTGCGCAGGGCCATCAGGATGGTGATCCAGTACAATCAGCTTGTTTTCTAACGGATTCATAATATTCCCTATATTTATCATTCATTATGTTATGCGCTACCTGTTGAGTTGGTCAGGAAGCGTTGTCGTGTGCGTGCGAGGTCCAACGATGCTTTGGCCAGCGGAAACTGAAAATCACCAGCAGTAGCGTAAGCGGCCATCCGCTGATGAGGACAAGGGTATCCATCGGTAATCCGGGCTGGAGAGAAAGGAGGTAAATGATGATGGCTTTTACCAGGTAGACAAGAATCCAGACAAGTGATACCTCATTCCAGACTCTGACATACTGCGGTGTGCCATAAACGGGGAGCGTCTTAAGGTCCGGCGTAGCTTGTTCCGCCAAGATTTGTATGACCGGACGCCCCTTGATACTGTAAATGGAAAAAATAATAACGGTGGAAAGCGCGCCGCTGATCGATAAAAAGACGCTCTCCTGATGGATTCCAAGCAGCATTACCCCTTCGAGATAAAGGTAGTGACTAAGCCCCGAAACCAGGATGAGAGCGATGATTGGCAGATAGCCCTGCCAACGGCTGAATAATTGCAGGACACCGGAATAGATCGCGGTAATTAACAGCGCAATGCCCGCCCCCGATTGTAAGAATGCGATGTTGTAAAGAATGACCGGTATGATAATGGTCAGAAGCGCATCGCGTGATCTCAGATATCGCCAAACGGTTAACGACGGGGGATGGCCCATGTTTTCTCCTCGCTTACGTCATGAAACCGCCGTTCTGCGTTTGAAACCACAGACGGCGGATGTGTTATCGCAATACTTTCTTGAGCTGTTCGGCTATACGCGAAATATGTGGGGCGTTCATCATTGAGATATGGTCGCCAGATGTCGGCAGTACCGTCAGGCAGCCTGACGTAAGGCGACGCCACCCCAACCCGGATTCAGGCAGGCGGATGCGACCGGGCAAAATATCGTCCGCCTCGACGACCAGTACATCACCTGAGTAGGGCTCACTACGGTAAGCATCCGTTGCATAGATATGGGTTTGCAGGATATTGAGAAAATCTTGAAACGCTTTCGGTCCAATTGACTCAGGAACCAGCCCCACCCGTTTAAATTCAGTCAGAAAGCGTGCCGTGCGTTGCGCATTGCTCATGTCCGCAAGTGACTGCTCTGACAGATCGAAAGACGTGCCGGTAAACAAAGCCACTTTATGTGCAAAGTACGCCAGACGTTCAGCCTCGTTCATGTCTGCTGAACCATCGATGTTGATCTCTGGCGCAGGCTGATCCAGGACTAATACCGTGGGGGTGATGCCTTTTGCCGCGAGCTGCTGTGCCATTTCAAAGGCAATGGTCGCGCCGAGGGACCACCCGCCCAGAACCAGACGAGAGTGATGAATGATGTCGCCAGCCTGTGAGAGGTAGAATGCGGCAAGCGCTTTGATATCGGCGTTATAAGGCTGGTTAACGCTGAAGTCAGGCACCTGAATACCGTAGACCGGGTAGCTCTCGCCCAATTCACGCGCTAGCGCGGAATAGCACAGTACGTTGCCGCCTGCTGGGTGGATCAAAAGCAACGTAGGTTTATCTTCAGGCTGACCACGGTTGATGGTCACCCTTGCGGCTTGAGTCTGGGTTCCTTTTTCGTCAATCACGCGAGCCAACTGCGCAATGCTGCTGTTTTCGAACAGTTGTCCCAGAGACAGGGAGGTGCCGAAGTGCTGATTAATGTTCAGGATGAGCTTTAATGCACTGAGAGAATTCCCGCCAAGCGTGAAGAAACTCTCCTGCGTATCAATGGCATCGTTTTGTAAAATATCACGGTAAATCTCATACAGGTCGCGTTCGCGCTGATTTTCCGGGGTATGAAGCGATTCGCGCTTTTCCGCTGAGGGCAGAGGTAACGCGGCATAGTTTATCTTACCGCTGGCGGTTAATGGCATCGCCTCTAGCCATACCCAGCGTTCGGGCTGCATATAGTCTGGCAATTTCTTTTGCAGTGCTGCTTTTACCGCAGTCTGATGAGCGTCGGTAATACCGCACACATAGGCGGTTAAAACGGCTTCTCCGTGGGGGAGCGTGTTTTGTTTAATGGCCACGTGTGTCGCATTAGCGACCTGTTGTAATGCCTGTTCGATCTCTGTCAACTCAACACGGTAGCCGCGTACTTTAACCTGGCGATCCAAGCGCCCCATAAATTCAAGATTGCCGTCAGACAGGAAGCGGCCTTTGTCACCGCTGCGATAAAGCCGCTCGCCCTCAAGGTAAGGGTGGGGGATAAAGCGTGTGTGATTTTTCTCCGGCAGGCCGATGTATCCTTCCGCCACATGTGAACCACCCAGATAAATTTCACCTGGCAGACCGGCAGGAACTAACTGGTGATAAGGATCGAGCAGCAGGACATGGCTATCGGACAGGGGTTTACCGATGGGTAAGTAGTTCCCTGAGAGCGCGCTAAGATCCTCTGGCACCGGATAGGTGGTGACACCGACGGTACACTCGGTTGGACCATAATGGTTCAGGATGCGGCAAGGAAGGGGGAACTCACGTACGCGCTTGATGAGTGACAGAGGAACGCGTTCTCCGCCGATAACCAGCAACTGACGAGGTAATAACGCTTCGGCCTGTGGTGACGTCAATAACGTCGCTAAATGGGAAGGTGTGATCTTTATGCAATCTACGGGGTAGTGTGCCAGATAAGCAAACAGCTCTTGTGGCGAGCGGAGTAATTCAGTCGTGATGACATCCAATTGACCCTGATGGATCAATGCGGGGAATAACACCGTGTGTGCCAAATCGGTTGTGAAGGATGAAAACATGCCGTAGCGGGCATCGGACGACAGGTTGAGCACGGGTCGAATGGCCTGACAGTAGTGGCTTAGCTGTGAGTGTTTGACCTGAACGCCCTTGGGTTTTCCGGTACTGCCCGAGGTATAAATGATGTAAGCAGGGCCATCTGTCACGGGCTGTGGTTGTGATGGATTGTTGTCTGGCATCGTGCTGCGGTTTTGTCTTACGTAGACGCAGGGGAGCATCTCACCGGGCGCCTGTTCGTCGATGATGACACGACGGGCGGCGGAGTTTTGCAGTATGAACTCAACCTGCTGCGCAGGAAGATCCATATCGACTGGGACATAGCATCCGCCCGCTTTTAACACGGCCAGAATCGCGATGACGTAATACTCGCTTTTAGGCATAAATAACGCGACACACTCCCCATGAGCGAGCCCGTCTTTCTGTAGCTGATGAGCCAACTGGTTCGCCCGTTCATTGAGCTGAGCGTAGGTTAGTGTGCGTCCTTCACAGCGAACCGCGATAGCATTCGGCCTCTGCTGTGCCTGTTGTTCAAACTGCCGATGAACGGTTGGTGGGAGCGTGTTAGCGGTTGGACGACATTGCGCGATGGTCGCGCGGCGTTCTTCATCGCCTAACAGCGAAATATCCCGCACGGTGAGTTGCGGCTGGTTAATTAAGGTTTCAATCACCGTACGCAAGTCATTCAGCATGCGTTGGATGGTATTGCTGGAAAATAACGCGCTGCTGTAGTTCATGGTGAACAGCAAGCCGTCGTTATCCTTGTCTTCTTCTACCCATAAGTTCAGGTCCAGTTTGGCGGTGCCGTAATCCACTTTTAACGGCTTGTATTTGAACCCGCTGTTGCTGTGAAAATGAGGAAACACCTGATAAGTCAGCATTGCCTGAAATACCGGGTTGATCTGGGGATTACGCACATAGGCAATCTCATCCAGAATGTAATTGAACGGCACATCCTGATATTTCATGCTTTCTTCACATTCGACGCGCACCCCCTCAATCAGCGAAGCGATACTGGCATCAGGATCGATATCAAAACGTAATGGCAGGGTATTCATGAACAGCCCCATCATGTTTTGCGTGGCTGGTAGATTGCGGTTGGCAAATGGCGCGCCGATGATGATTTCCTGCTGCCCGCTGTATTTATGTAGCAGGAGTTGATATGCCGTGAGGATAACGTGGAATTGCGTGGCCTGATGCTGTGTGGCAGAGGTTTGCAAACGCTGGCAGAAAGAGGAATCAAAGAACTGACTTATGATGCCGCCGGCGGTGCTCATTTTGGCTGGACGGGGGTAATCTGTTGCCAGATCTAACTGCCCCGTGATGCCATCCAGCTTCTTCGCCCAGTAAGCGAGCCCGGTCTGGTATTCGCCCTCGGTATACCATCGATCTTCCGCCAGCGCGTAATCGGCGAACTGGAGCGTTTTCTCGATAGGTAATGTCCCTCCTTGCAACAGACGAAAGTAGTTTTCCATCAGCATTTTGAAGAGCACATTGACCGTCCACCCGTCGGAAATAATGTGATGGAATGTCAGAAATAGGACATAGTTGTACGGATGGGTTTTGACCATATGGAGGTAAACCAGAGGGCCATTCTCCAGATCAAAAACAATATTCCCTTTCGCTATGGCCGTCTCTGAGACGTATTTTTCAATGTCTTCTTCGCTGAATGCGGAGATATCTTCAAAGCTAAACGGAAAAGACATATCGTCGGCGATGTGTTGGCACACATCGTTATCGACCAACCGGAATGTCGTACGCAGAATGTCATGTTGTTGCATCAGATAGTCGAGCGTTTGCTGTACTCGCCGCGGCTCCATGTCGTGCTCGATTCTGCAGGCAAGCACATACGGATTGTTATAGACCTGACTATCGTCAAGGTATTGGGAGAGCATCCAGATACGCTTTTGCGCGCTGGTCATGGGGAAATGGACTCTGCCGGGGGTTGCGTGCGGAGTAATGGCTTTACCTGAGGATGTGTTGCTCGTTTTCTTCTTTTCTCTTGCCAGCTTTTTGAGTTCATCCAGGCTAAGCGAGGTCAGTTTTGCGGTGGGAAGCTGCGTCATTATCGAGTCTCATTTTGTGACATTCGGTTTTTACATTAGCGGCCGCCTTCGAGATGCATACCGAAGGCGGCCGTGCCCTTATTCCTGCAATAAGGCTTCCAGTTCGGTAAGGATCAGCGTTGCTAACCCTTGCACGGTCTGGTTTTGGTAAAACAGATCAACGCGAATATCGATTTCAAATATGCCGGAAACGGTAGAAACGACCTGTACTGCCAGCAGTGAGTTACCGCCCAGTTCAGTAAAGCTGTCATTAACGCCGATACCCGAGATCCCCAGAATGGACTGCCAGACTTTGACGATCTCTTTCTCAATGTCATTTTCTGGCGCAACGTAATCCACAGAGAGAGCGGGTCTGGCATACCCTTCCGTAGCTTCGCTATCCTGCAAGATGAATTCAGGCGTTTCCTGCTCAGGGATTGACTCATAAATGAGCTGGTCCAGATCGCTGGTGACGACGACTAACTGTTCAAATTCCAGATGTGCGAGCTGGCGCTTTATGGCATCCACCCCTTCTGGCAACAGAATGTCTTTATCTGCCAGATTCACTTTTACCGTGGCTGCCGTTGCCGCAGTGGTGTTCTCTGGCGTTGCGAGCTGATTGCCCATCGTCATCTTCATCAGCGTGTAGTTTTCCAGGACCAGCAGCGGAACGCCCGCCGGTGAAAGGAACGTGATATCCATGACGATGGCGTTGTCCTGCGGCTGATAGGCTTGCTTGAGCCTGACGTGGACGTAGCACTCTGTTTCCAGTGGAGATAGGAAGGTCATCTTGCCATAGCTAATAGGCAGGAAATTCTCCTGTGTAATCAATGACAGGCAGGATATCGCCGTGGCATCAATCAGCGCTGGATGGTACGGATAGCGGGTAAGATCGTGCGTATATTCGTTCCCCAGCACCTTGTGTATCAGCCATTCGTTATTGCCCTGAACGATCTCGCGGTGGTTGTTCCAGCGCTGGCTGAACGACAGGAAATTTTCGCCCGTGTTGGCATTGTCCAGCTCAGTGATAAACGGCGCGTAGGGCACCTGCGTGGTGCAGCGCTGTTTAATGGCGTCAATCGATTGTGGCGTGAGATCGGAAGCTGGCGCACCGTTGCCGATTCCCCCGAATGCATGCTCTTGCCATGCGAGTTCAAGCACGCCTCGGCTCTTGAGGCTGAACTTATAACCTTTGCCATCTGGCGTGATGAATAGCTTCATCTGTCGTGGCCAGGCATCGGTATAGATAACGGGCTTGGTCAGCATCAGGTTTTTGACCTGCAGGCTTTCCTGAGGTTTAAAGCACGTCATGAACTCATGCAGCAGCGATAAAATCGTCGCTCCCACCAGTGAAGGCTGCTTCGCGAGGCGGTGCTCATCGATGACCCAGTCTTGCACGGTGAGATTAACCTGATAGCTTTCCTGCATGCCTTCGCGCTCAAGGTATGTAAGCAGGTCGCCTTTGGTTTCCTCAACAGCCGCCAGCTTGCTGTTTTTCTTCTCCTGTAACTGCTTGCCCCAACGGACAGCCATGCCCACATCGCCCCATTTTCCCCAGTTCAGCGAGACAGTGCGTCCGCGGCGATGCTGGTTGCGGTAATGCGCAAAGGCATCCATAAACGCGTTACCCGAGCAGTAATCAATGCGGGCTTCGTCACCGACAATGGAGGTAATGGAAGAGAATAAAATAAAGAAGTCTGGCTGTTTGTCCTGTAGCAATTCATCCAGAATGAGCGAACCTGCGACTTTGGGATCGAGCACGTTGGCGCAATCGGCGTCATTTTTCAGCGGAATAATGCCGCCGCCAGCCACGCCTGCGGTATGGAATACTCCGTCGACCTGCGGGAACGCGGATAACATGTCACGCATACCGTGATAGTCATTCACGTCGACCTGTGCCAGATGTATCAGGTTGCCGCGGGCTTCCAGACGTAAAATGCTCGCCAGCTTTTCACTGACAGGATCGTCAACAGGATGCTGTTGGATCCAGGCTTGCCACTCTTCGCGTGGCGGTAGCGCGGCGCGGTAGGTCAGGATGAGCGTCGCATGACTTTTTTCTGACAGGTGGTTGGCAAGCAGGATCCCCAAGCCACCGAGGCCGCCTGTGATGAGGTAGACGCCGTCGTCTTTCAATTCTGCCGGTAAACCGAGATCGTCCTGCTTCAGATGGACGGCCTGATAGCTTTCTTCCCAGCGCTGGTTTCCGCGGTAAGCCACCAGATTGCCGTGTGTTGCAATATGGCTTTCTGCAATCAGGCTATGGGCAAATTCATCAAGCTGTACGGCGTTTTGTTTGAGATCGATATCTACCAGATGGCATTGCACCTCAGGGTATTCGTGATAGAACACGCGCGAAGGTCCTACCAGCAGTGCATTCTCTGGGGAAGCGATACGTTCGCCCATGACGCTGAATGTGTTGCTGGTGGCAAAAGTGATATGCAGATCGTCCAGCAAATTCTCATTCACCAGCGCCTGCTGGAGATAGAGGGCAGGATAGAATGTATTCAGCGGTGACGAGAGATAGGTGTGCTCAAGCGGCTGTACCTGTTCCTCTGCCGCCAGGTTCCACAAATACAGGATACGCGATGGACGTAGCCCTTGCTCCGTCAGACTTTTCAGTAACCGGACATAGTCGGCGCGTGAGGCAGGGTTGAGAGTGTATCGGCCTTCGGAACGTGTTTCCTGATACTGCGTTCCCGGGCTGACGAAAAAGACCTGATGCCCGTCCTTTTCCAGTATCTGCTTCGTGCGTTCGGCGATGCCCTGTGTATCCGTCAGGATCAGCCAGCAGGTGTTCTCAGCTTCAACGCGTTTGCCCGCCATGTATTTCGCTGGAATGGTTTTTTTCCAGGTCGGCATATAGAACCAGTCACCGATATCGGCCTGTTTCCGCTTCTTAGCCTTAACGGATTGTTCACTCTGCGCGTCAGGGCTGGCTGACGACAGTGCTGGCAGGGCGAAGCGTTTACGTTCAAAAGGGTAGCCCGGCAGCGGGGTTCGGCGACGGTGCTGCTCTGAATGCTGCAGATGCCAGGGAACGTCTACGCCGCTAGCCCAAAGCGCGCCAAGCGTTGAGAGGAGATGTTCGCCGGATAACGCAACGTCTTTTGCCGTGGGTAATGAGGCATAAATCAAGGCGCCGTCTTCCGCGCTGAAATGCTGCTTGGCGGACGATTCCAGTGAACGCCCCGGTCCGACTTCAAGGAATACGAAGTCATGATGCTCTTCAGCCATCAGCGTTTTGAAGGCGTGGGAGAACAGCACCGGGTTGCGTACGTGACGCACCCAGTAGTCGCTATTTTTCGCCAGTTCTTCAGTGACCCATGCGCCGTTAACGGTAGAGACAAACGGGATCTGTGGTGCATGGAGCTTGATGCTGTCGATGACCTTTTTGAAGGCGGGCAGCATGGGCTCCATCATGTGTGAGTGGAACGCGTGTGAAGTGTCGAGATGTTTACAGAAAATATTGCTGTCTTCCAACTGCTGCTGGAAACGTGCGATATCGTTTGAAGCACCGGCGATGACGCAGAGCCCAGGGTAGTTAACCGCTGCAATTTCCAGCTTGCTGCCGTGAAGTTTTGCCTTCAGGCTTTCCTCATCAAGCAGAACAGCCAGCATATCCCCTGCGGGCAATGCCTGTACCATTTTGCCCCGGAGCGCCACGGCTTTCAGCGCATCTTCCAGTGAGAATACGCCGGACAGGCAGGCTGCCACGTATTCCCCCACGCTGTGCCCAATCATGACATCTGGCTGAATGCCCCACGACATCCACAGTTTTGCCAGACTGTACTCCACCACGAACAGGGACGGTTGGGTAAACTGGGTTTCATTGATACGGGACTCAGCGATATTGTCGCTGTCCTGAAAAATAATTGACGTCAAATTGACGTCCAGAATCGGTTCCAGATAGTCACAGCATTGATCCATGCTCGCGCGGAAGACGTCGTAGGTATCGTACAGTTCACGCGCCATATTGACATACTGATTGCCCTGTCCCGGGAACATGAACACGACAGACTTTTTGCTTTTACCCTGTTGGGTCACAACCAGTGACGGCTGATCCAGTTTGGCCAGCAGGGAATCACGATCCTTCCCGATAACCGCCGTGCTGTGCGAGAACTTTTGTCTCCCAACCTGTAGGGTGTAGGCGATATCTGCCAGATTGGCGTCGTCATGCGCACTGAGGTAATCGCGCAGGCGGCGTTTCATGTCTTCCAGCGCCGTGCGGCTTTTGGCGGAGAAAGGCAAAACCAGCAGGCTGTCATTATGGGTATCGCCCGCGTTGAGCGGTGGCGCCGCTTCCAGAATGACGCAGGCATTGGTACCGCCGACGCCGAAAGAGTTTACCAGCGCGCGGTGCGGTGTCTCCGACGGTTCCAGCTCGCTGAGCTCGGTGTTCATGATGAACGGGCTGGTTTCAAACTCAATGTTAGGATTTGGTGATTCGAAATGGAGTGAGGCTGGCAGCTTGCCGGTTTCCAGCGCCAGCGAGGCTTTGATGAGGCTGGCCATGCCTGATGCCGCGTCCGTATGGCCGATGTTGGTTTTCACCGATCCCAGGCGGCAATACTGGGTTTTATCTGTATATTCCTGAAACGTTTGTGTGAGCGACGTGAATTCGATGGGGTCGCCCAATGCCGTCGCGGTGCCGTGTGCTTCAACAAAATTGATGGTAGCGGGATCAAGCTGCGCATTGGCGATGGCCTGTTTGGCAACGGCGATCTGCCCGTCGATGCTCGGCGCGGTAAAACCAGCTTTCAGGTTACCATCGTTATTCACTGCGCCGCCTTTCAGCACGGCGTAAATATGGTCGCCGTCGCGCACAGCGTCATTCAGGCGCTTCAGTAACACGACGCCAGCACCGCGGCTGAACACCGTGCCGTTGGCGCGGGAGTCAAAGGCATAGCAGCGGCCATCTGCGGATTCCATGCCGCCTTGCATATAAGGATAACCCCGGCGTTCTGGCGTATCCACGGAAACACCGCCCGCAACGATCAGATCGCTTTCCCCGTTCAACAGGCTATTCATGCCCATCACGACGGCGACCATCGCGGTTGAACAGGCGGTCTGTACGTTAACACTCGGCCCTTTGAGGTTGAGCTTATAAGAAACCCGGGTCGTTACGTAATCTTTATCATTGTTGGTGACGACCGATGCGCCGCTGGCATACTTCTGTACTTCAGGATGGGCATTCACTTTACTCAAATGCCAGGCGGTTCCTGTTCCGCCGAAGATGCCAACTTTGCCGGGATAGGTGGCAGGTACATAGCCTGCGTCTTCAAATGCGTGCCAGCAGCATTCCAAAAAGACACGATGCTGTGGGTCCATAATTTCGGCATCGCGCGGCGTAATATCAAAGAAATTAGCGTCAAAGTGCTGTGCGTTGCCCAAAATTCCCCGACGGCGAATATAGTTGGGCGAGGCGATCATCTCTTCTTCAATGCCTGACTCCCTCAGTTCTTCTTCACTGAATGTGCTGATCGTCTCCACGCCGTCCAACAGGTTTTGCCAAAATATCGCGGTATCTTCCGCACCGGGAAAGCGGGCCGACATTCCTACAATAGCAATATCCTTATCGCGGAACTGTTCTTGCTGTTTCATTTCATTACCTCACCGTGAATATATTCGCCTCCTTTCACGGCGCAGGCCGTTAACCTTCTCTCGCTAAATATTCTTCAGAGAAAGAGAGGTCGACGTCCTACGCCGTGAATATAGAAGGGACAGCTAAATTAAACGTTAATTACTTTTTGCTACCTGCGACGCCAGCAGTAACCCGGCTGATGAGGCTTTGCAGGTTGGATGCCGACGGGTGTTGCAATGATGCTTTGATTGAAACAGGAATGGCTGGAATAGATTTAGTCCCCCAATATTTTTTGGCATAAGGAAGGATTTTCTGGCCAATCGCATAGTAGTGCGCGGGCTTGGATGAATTTTGGTGACTCAGGACAAATTTAATTGCCGAAGCCACTTTTGCTTTTACTGCCGAGGAAACGTTCAGTTGATTTGCAGACATGGTATTACCACCTATTATCAGTGAAATAAGGATGATGAAATGCATTACCCATTACAGGGCGGTTATTCCCCTGGAGTATCAATACGCTTTTCGGCGTAATTACTTCTTGCTGCTTGATTTCCCAGCGTGTATTTCGCTAATACGTTTGCTTAGCATCTGTACCGTCGGGTATTGGAATAAATCAACAATAGAGATAGGTGACTCTATTTTGTTTTTTATTTCGCGATAAACCTTGGACATCAGCAGGGAATTTCCTCCTGCATCGAAGAAATTCTCTTGAATGGAGACCTTCGGATTATTGAGTACGGTCCGCCAGATAGAAATAATGTTTTTTTCTATCTCGGAAGGTAATATTGCTTTGTCATTTGACATTTTTTCACCATTAGTTATTTACATAGGAACACAGCTTGGATTTATCTATTTTTCCATTAGGATGCGTAGGCATTTTCTCCAACGCAACGAAATGAGAAGGCACCATGAAAAAAGGCAGCGTCTTGGCAAGGTGCGCTTTTATTTCCTGAATATCGATGTGCTGTTGATGCCGTAATACATAAAACGCGGAGAGTGATGGCGCCGCGTTTTCCGGGCGCGTTTCGAGAATAACGGCGGCGTGATTAATCTGGGGCAACGCCTGCAAATGCGTTTCTATTTCTGCCAGCTCAATACGGTGTCCTCGCAATTTAACCTGACTGTCTATGCGGCCAATGAATTCCAGCACGCCATCGGCGCGCTGCTTAACCCAGTCACCGGTTTTATACATTTTCTGCCCAGACGGGTGACTAAACGGGTCATCGATAAATCGCTCCTGTGTCAGCTTTTCTGCATGCAGGTAGCCTTTGGCCAGAACATCTCCTGCCAGATAGAGTTCGCCGCTTTCCCCTGGATTGACAGGCTGTTGCGCCTCATTCAGTACATAAGCGATGGCGTGCGGGATTGGCCTGCCAATCGGGGCGATGTTTTCCTCTGCCCCCGGCTGGCAGTGCCAGTGGCAGGCAAATATCGTGGCCTCGGTCGGGCCATAGAGATTGTGGATTTTCCCTGGATATTGCAGGGAAAGATCGTTAACCAGCGTTTGATCGAGCGCCTCGCCGCCAGAAAAGATATGGCATAGGGATGTGCAGCGAGATAGCACATGCGCATCAACAATGACGCGCAGTGCCGTCGGTACGAACTGCGCAACCGTGACCTGATGGCGGCACATAAATTCTGCCAGCAACAGCGGATCGTACTTAGCGTCCTCGGTGATGACCGCACAACTGGCACCAGCGATCAGTGGCCAGAAAATCTCCCACACCGAGACGTCAAAACTGAATGTGGATTGATTAAGGACAACGTCTTCGTGACGAAGTCCGAAGGCGTTTTGCATCCACACCAGGTAATTGATCACCGTTCGATGGCTGACCATCACGCCCTTTGGCGTTCCGGTAGAACCTGAGGTGTACATCACATAACACAGGTCTTCCTCACTGACGGTGGGAAGCGCTGGAGTAGCCTGCGTGCTCAGATCGAGCTGATTGAGGTCAACGATCTCACGGTGGCCCGGCGCCAGCTTAAGCGCGTGTTCATCGTCAGTGATCACCAGACGTGCGTTGGCATGATTGACCATATAATCCAGACGCTCATGTGGATAGTACGGATCAAGTGGTAAATAACAGGCACCGGTTTTCAATACGCCGAGCAGGCTGACGATCAGATTCGGGCTTTTATTCAAATAAATACCGACAACATCCTTTGGCTTTACGCCCCGCTGCAACAGCGCGCTCGCCATGGCGTTCGCACGTTGCTCCAATTGCCGATAGGTCAATGTTTCGGTATCGCTTCTCAGGGCGATGGCGTCCGGCGTCTGATGCCACTGCTGTTCAAATAAGGTATGGAGCACTTTTGCCGATGCCATGGTCTGATCCTCTGGTGATGCCAGGGAGTCACGCCGGGCATCCTTTTACGCGTTATGCAGGTACGGCACACATGTGCTATGCCGCTGAATAATGTTCTTTGGTTATGATGACGCTTCTTGCTGCTCCGCAGACGCAGGTGGGGCGGCGTTTTCCGCTGCCGGTGACGTGCTTTCCCCATTCGGAATACTGGGCCTGATTGCGGCATCGGTCAGAAAATCAATGACGCGCATCAGTGCTTCAGGCGCAGGTTGACGTTTTACCTGCGTGTGAATGCTGTATTTGGCACGTGTGTCTGTAGCCCGGGTTTGCGCCGACTTGTGTGATACCCGGCCGGCCATTTTGACCTTGAAGGCTCCCCATCCCAGTGAAGCCGCCAGATTGCCGTCTTCTCCGGTGTCATCGGATGAAGATTCACTCTGCGTTACCTCAAGCTCGAAATCGATTGTCCCTTCTTCAATAGAGATAATCGGATGGGTAATGGCGGCAATGAGCGGTATGCGCATCGTTTTTGTCACTGCGCCTTTTGCGACTCCGCTTTCATCAATAAGCGTTTCGTCGTAATCGAATTGGATAGCGACCGCTTTATTATTTTGAATGCATACCGATAATAAAAAATCCGTATAGGCTTTGCTGGCTTGAACCTGTGCGTTAATCATTGCCTGTAAAGGCCCGCTAATCATATTTTCCAGCGGTAACGCATTAATAACCGAACCGATAAATTGTGAATCCATCGGAGCCTCCAATTATCTGCTAATAGGGTGTGATGCACTGTCAATAAAAAATAGCAAAGGGAAGGGAAAAGAATACCCGTCAGGGTACGGGGGGACTTTCGCATTCTGGCATAGTCCCTTTGGTATATAGGCAATAATGTCTTTTATTTGTTAAACCCATACTCAGGCATGCGTATTATTTTAAGTGTCTTTCCTGGTATTAGCATGACGAACCCATCGTTACGTGTTCTCATTTTTACTGCATTCACTTTTCACCGTGTGAGATACCGGACGTCGCGTTAGAACCATTCCCGCAAAAAGCATCCTTTTACAATATGGAAGGAAAATGATGAAGAATAGAAAAACGGTCTTTGAAATTATCTCTGAATGGTCACTGAAAAGCCCCGATAAGACGGCAGTGGAATTTAATGGCGACAGGCTAAACTATCAACAAGTAGAATTACGGTCACGTCTTTTGGCCGACTATCTGTTATCACACTACCCGAATAATAAACGTGGCAGAATTGCTGTCTATCTGGAACCTGGGGTCATGATGCCCGTGGTCTTACTGGCTATTTTAAAAGCCGGGTATACCTATGTTCCTCTCTCACATTTTCATCCGTCAGAAAGAATCATTCAGATCCTTGATGACTCGTCGGCATTTTTACTTATTTCCACGCGCTCGATGTTAAATAAAACGGCTATCGATAAAGTTTTTTCTTCTACGCTCGTATTAGAGGATATCCATTATCCGGCTGAGCTGGCCGCCGTGCTGCCTCCGGTTTGTGAAAACGATCTCGCTTATATTCTCTATACCTCCGGCTCTACCGGGAAGCCAAAAGGGGTGGCCATTGAGCACCGGAACCTGAGTTATTATCTGAACTGGTTTAATGAGGATGTGTGGCCAGAAACGCGTGCGACGCTCCCTCTGACATCGTCACTCAGCTTTGCTGCTGCCGTGACACAGCTTTATGCGCCTTTATTACGTGGCGACACCCTGTTTATTTTACCCGCCGATAGTTTGAATGAGCCGGACGTTTTATTACGTTGGCACCAACAGCATCCAGACGGAGCCATTTACTGCGTGCCGACCGTTTGGGACGAACTGCTGCGTTATCAGGCGGCATCTGCTCACGCATGGGCGTTACCCAAAACCGTTTTTCTCTCTGGCGAACCCGTCTCTTTTGATTTAAAAGAGCGCACGTTCCAACAGATCCCCGATGTCCGGCTCTTTAATCTGTATGGCCCGACGGAAACGACGGCCAACTGCTCGTTTGCCGAATTGGCACCGGGAAAAGGTGTGACGCTTGGTAAGGCGCTACGTGGCAGCGAAATTCTGATCGTGGATGAGAGTCTGCGTCCTGTTGCTGAAGGGGAAGAAGGGGAGATTTGCGCCTTTGGTGAAGGTGTCGCCCGTGGCTACATTAATCGAGACGAATTAACGCAACAGCGTTTCTTCACCCATGTGCGAGCTGATAAAAGCGACTGGGGACATCGCACTGGCGACCTTGGAAAAAGGATGCCGGATGGGGAAATTGTGTATCTGGGGCGCATCGATCGCCAGATTAAGATTAATGGTATTCGTATCGAGCCTGAAGAGATCGAAATCGTGTTACGTCAGCATGGCGATATCGACAAGGCGTTGGTGCGGCCGATTCAGGAAAACGGGCGTCAGCGTCTGGTCGCCTATCTGGTCAGTCATAACCCGTCGCTTGCCACGAACGATCTGCGTCGCTTCTTGCAGGACAAACTGCCGCGAGCGATGCACCCGTCCCATTTTATTATGCTGGAAACTCTGCCCAAATTGCCTAACGGGAAATTGGATGTGAGCCGGCTGCCTGCGCCTTGTCCGCAGCGCCCTGAACTGGGGTATCCGGTTAAAACTGCAGGCAATGAGCTGGAGCAGGAACTGATTGATATCTGGCAGGAAGTGCTTGGTTTTCGTGAGCTCGGCGCCAACGATAACTTTTTCGATTTAGGGGGCGATTCGCTTCAGGCGATGAACGCCAGGCTACTGATTCGAAAACGACTGTTTAGCGACATTGATTACCCGTTGTTTTTCAACAACGCAACGCCCCATCTGCTGGCTTTCATCGTCCCTTACTATGTTAACGATGACGAGCCCACGTTTGACGAGGGTACAACGGATATTGAGGCGCTCACACCGTCATCCCAGCAGCGTTATTTTCTGACGCTGGATCAGCTCAGTCCGGAACCGTCGGTCTATCAATTGGCCTTTCGCCTGACGATAGACGGTACACTGGATGAATCTGCCGTGGAATGGAGTCTTGGACGTATCCTGGAAGGCAATCCGGTATTGCGGACTCGCTTCGATCTGGATCGGCTACAGTGCCTTGAGGGGGATTATCCGATCGAGGCGATCCCGATTGAACGACTGACGGCTTGCTCTCCCGGCGGGCTGGCGAATACGCTGAGCGACCGACAGCTGCTGGAGCTGGTCAATACGCCAGAGATGGATTTAGAACATTCGCCGCTCACCTGTTTTCATCTGGTCTCGCTGACGGCGCAACGGCATATTCTGCTGGGACGTGTACACCATACGGTGTTCGATCATGACGCCATTGGTTTGTTCTTCAATCAGTTTATTGATTACGTCCGTGCTTATAGCGCAGGCGATCGCAGCTATCGAATAGGCAGTGAGGAGCGCTATCTGCGCTATCGTCAACAGCAACGACGTACCAACGATCAGTGCTACCCAAGAGAACGGCAGTTCTGGCTGGATAAAATGGTGGATTACCTGACGGCGGGTGCCGATGCGACGGCGTTTCCTCTTAGTGAAAATCAGGAGGGAGAAAATTATTGGTGTATTTTTTCTGATACGTTAACGCAGGCGATCAAGCACTATGCCCAGCAGCATCGCACAACGCCATTTGTCTGCATGCTGACCGCTTTTACTCTGCTGCTCAAAACCACAAACTACCGCCATGTGCCCATCGGTATTCCGGTGTCGAACCGTATGCTGGCGGACAACGCTACCACGATAGGCTGTTTCGTTAACATGGTGACGTACTATGATGATGCACCCGCGCAGGAGTCTTTCAGCACGCTTTTGGCCCGTAGCCAGAATAAGATCCATGCCATTTTGGACAATCAGACGCTGCCCTATGATGTGTTAATGGCCGACGTTCGGGCCAGAGGATGGTCTGATCAACTGCGTTTCCCTGTGAGTTTTAACTATCTGACCGCCATGCCGCTGGCTGTACAAATCAATGAGACTGAATATCAGATCGCGGACATTGCTAATCATCAGGCTCGGCTGGATTTGACGCTTTCTGTTTATGACGATGATGCACTGACGCTGTGTTTTAATTATCAGCAGGCGGCGTTTGAAGCGGAAGAGATTGCCGCGCTGTCTCATCAGTACCATCAAATTCTCATGGATATCGTACAGCCAAGCGCGACGTCCTCGTACGGCAAGCCGTAATAACGCTAACGAAGGCGTCCCGAACCGAGGCGCCTTCGTTGAGGTGGTTTGCATTTAGGCGTTGGTTTCGTTGGCAATGCATGGGTGGGGGGAGTCGAACACGTCGGGAAGGAGAAAGCGGTAGCAGGAAGGCAGTGAGATACCTTCCTGCCATATGGGCGATGTGCGGTTGAAAGCCCTGATTCTTAAGAACGTTTGCCTTCAAAAACACTTGCTCTCAAGAACATTGACCTCTAAGAACAATCTCTTAAGGGTCTGGTGGGGTTTTGTCATCGGGCGTTTTTTTCTGGGCCTCATTAATTAAATGAACGCCTTTTCTGGCCTGTTTTATTTCTGATGCGACATCCAGAATATCGTTATTCTCTCGATAGCTGAAGAAATTTGCCAGCAGCGTAACCAGGCCTACGCTAATCGCGCCAACCAGATAGCCTAATCCTATTGCATTCTCCATTTTACTAATATTAACGTGCAGCAATTCGGCGATAATCCCTACCAGTGAGAAGGCAGCTGAAATGCTGATGATGATAATAATTAATGCGGCAATGAATTTGTCATAATTATTCAATTTCTGCGGTCGCCAAAAAAAGGAAATACTGAGTCCGCCGAATAGTCCTGCAACTGATGCAATAATATCACTGATCAGAATGTCATAAATGATAGGGAGTTGTGAGGTATCCATAATATATCCACGATGATTTACTCTGTGAAATAGCGTTTTTTAACTTCTGTTGAATATTAATTTGGTGTGATGGATTGTAGGAAAAGGGCTTTCTCTGCTTCTCTACGGCGAAGGAGTCCTTCCACGACTTGCTCACCATCTTTGTCCCAGCGTGGAAATTGAGCTGCTGCGCCAACATAGTCACCTTGGTTAAGCAGGCGCAATAATGTCGACGTCTTCAGACTATTGACTCCCAGGTTGTAGGTAAATGATGTTAATGCACCAAATTGATTTCCGTTGAGGTCAACGTTCACATAATGCTGAACACCATTTTCCGCCGTTTTTAAGTCCTGTCGTAACAATAAATCAGCTTCCTGGGGGGTAATTCCATTATCAAAGTTTTCATTCGGCAGTATTAAATGTCCATATCCAATCGTCCATTTACCTGCTGTGTCACGATACTTTGTTAATTTCAGACCTTCAAAACTCTTAATCAGCGAGAGTCCTGCTTCATTGATCGTTTCAGGAATGTTAGCCATTGTTTTTTTCCTCTTGTGTTATTTTTGGAAGAACGAGATTGGTATATTCATCAATTAACCGCATGATGCTTTCTGGAGGTTCGAGCGCAGTGAACTGCATTTCTATATCGACGTGCTGACTATTTCTGCCTTTTGTATTTTTGCCAGAAGGCGACATACTGACGTGAAAATTACTAATATTATAATCGTCTAAAGGTGGGGTTATTTCGTCCTTGTTTACCGCATCGGTTCTCACCGTCATTTGCACTTTCATTTTTTCCAGCATCAACCCCCTTGGGGTAGAAAGGGCAACCAGCGGCAGTTCGATGTGGTGTCGGGAGTCGAGTTGAATCGAAACCGTCTTTGGCGTTAGTGCGCCATCAGCGCCTCGTTCAAAAAAAGGATCGAGCGTTTGTTGGTATTGGTGAGCGATAAATTGATTGGCGGCGGTGGCGGCATGCTGCATGCCGCGAGCAATATCTGCCAATGTCATTGCCTTTGATGACGTTGCGCAATCGTTTAGCGTGGAATGCGGATTTTTCCCTTGGGAATGATCAACATCATCTGGTTTTTTATTTTTCCCCGTTATCCAATTTTTGAATGACATACTCTCTCCTTATCTTATTTTCCAATTGCTAAAAATAAACAGCCTGGAGGGAAATAAATGACAATTTGAGAAAACTTAACAGCTAATGAAAGAGGGATATATCAGTCATTTTGTTAGAGGCAGCATGTAATACGACATAGGCCATTTATTACCATTTTTAAAATCTATTATGCTAAATATTTTTATGCGTTTATGAAATCATTACGCCATTAGGTCTTATTTTGAGATAATATTTCATTGCTAATGGTATTCCTCTTCGGGGGTTTTATCTGAAGTTATCATGTCAGTATGCGTGAATAAATATGACCAGGTCTATAAGGTAAACGGCATATGCCAAATGGCGTGACATCATATCTTTCAAGATAGGCTAAAACTTCTTAGAGGGCATTTTTAAATATGGCATTTTAAAATAAAGGTAAATGGAGATTGCACAGTGAATGTTGTTATTATTGACAAATCCCCTGTTTTCATTCAGGGCTTATCTGTTGGGCTGAATGATTTTATTCACAATGTCAATATTGTTGGCGTAAAGGAAATTGACGATGTATGGCCTTGCCTTGAGGGGATGAAAAACGCTTTTATTTTACTAAATTGTAATAAAGAAAATGGAGAGTACAGTTTTTTCCTTGAAACTCTGTATGAGAAATATATTGGTGTCAGTGTGATTATTATGGTTGATGCTATAGAAAGACATATTTTGAATAACTATCTGAAGCATCATGTTATGGGGGTCGTTCTTAAAACATCTCCCGTTGATTCTATTGCTCAGGCATTAAAAACAGTGTCAATGGGTATGGTCTGTTTACCGGATGATGGCGTGATCTATGAAGGATGGAGCGTCGATAACAGTGTAAAAGGCAAACTGAGTGAAAGGCAGCATGAGGTGCTACAACTGATTGCATCAGGCGCTTCTAATAAACAGATTAGTCGGACATTAAACATCAGTGCAGGAACCGTGAAGTCGCATTTGGAGTCGATTTTCAGGCGACTTAATGTGCGTAACAGAACGCAGGCTGCGATCGTACTATTAGAAGAAGAACGAAGATAAGTTAGAAGAACGAAGATAATTTTATCCCATTACATTATTTAGCTGTTGTTTTATTAAAGCATCAGGGAATCCCCACTGCGTCATCTTTTTTAGCCACTTCAGGTACCCGTGCCTTTCTTCGACGGTTGCTTTACTTTACGGCTGGTATGACGACACCAGATCAATTTATAAAGTGAAATACCTCTTGCCGTGAGCCGTCTCTCGATGGCTGATGATTCTTGACAACGGTGCGCATTGCGCGTATAAGAATCGCCTTCGAACCAATCCTATGGATGACTTGCATTTCTGGAGTTGTCAGCGTAGTATTTGCCACGTTTTCGGACGCGGGGTGGAGCAGCTTGGTAGCTCGTCGGGCTCATAACCCGAAGGTCGTCGGTTCAAATCCGGCCCCCGCAACCACTTAACTTCCAGTAAAGTGTTTTTTCAAATACGTTCTTCACTCAATTTCTATCTCTTTTTGCAGTGATTTTTGAAAAAATCCTTCACCGAAAGTTATGCCGCGCTGGTTAGCGGTATTAGGGTCCAGTTGCATAAAGCCCCGATTTTTCGGGGTTTTTTGTTATTTGGCAACAAACAACTGGGCTATTAGGCCCTTTTTTTATGTCTTGGGGGTGGACTTGTCCACATTAGAGCAAAAATTAACAGAGATGATTTCAGCACCCGTTGCCGCCTTAGGCTACGAGTTGGTTGGGATTGAGTTCATCCGCAGTCGCCAATCGACGCTGCGTATCTATATTGATAGTGAAGATGGCATCACTGTTGATGATTGTGCTGATGTCAGCCACCAGGTCAGTGCGGTATTGGACGTCGAAGATCCAATCACTGTTGCCTATAACCTGGAGGTTTCGTCTCCAGGGCTTGAGCGTCCCTTATTCACGGCAGCACATTATCTGCATTTCGTCGGTGAAGAGGTAACAGTGGTGCTGCGTATGGCAGTCCAGAATCGCCGTAAATGGTTGGGTGTAATCAAAGCTGTTGACGGCGAAATGATCACCATAACAGTGGAAGGCAAAGATGAAGTATTCGCGCTGAGCAACATCCAGAAAGCGAATCTTGTACCCCACTTTTAAAGTTTGGATGAGGCAACTAGGATGAACAAAGAGATTCTGGCTGTTGTTGAAGCAGTTTCCAATGAGAAAGCCGTCCCGCGCGAGAAGATTTTTGAAGCGCTGGAAACCGCACTGGCGACAGCGACCAAGAAAAAATACGAGCAGGAAATTGATGTTCGCGTCAGCATCGATCGCAAAACAGGCGATTTTGATACCTTCCGTCGTTGGTTAGTGGTGAATGAAGTCACTCAGCCAACGCGTGAGATTACGCTTGAAGCCGCGCAGTTTGAAGATTCCTCTCTTGATGTTGGCGGTTACGTTGAAGATCAAATTGAATCCGTAACCTTTGACCGCATTACGACGCAAACGGCAAAACAGGTTATCGTACAGAAAGTTCGTGAAGCCGAACGTGCGATGGTTGTTGATCAATTCCGTGAGCAAGAAGGCGAGATTATCACCGGTGTCGTGAAGAAGGTGAACCGTGATAATATTTCGCTTGAAGTCAGACCAATCGATGGCTCTAACACCAGCGCAGAAGCGGTAATCGGCCGCGAAGATATGCTGCCTCGTGAGAATTTCCGCCCTGGCGACCGTATTCGTGGCGTGCTGTATTCCGTTCGTCCTGAAGCTCGCGGTGCTCAACTGTTTGTCAGCCGTTCCCGTCCGGAAATGCTGGTTGAACTCTTCCGCATTGAAGTGCCAGAAATCGGTGAAGAAGTTATCGAGATTAAGGCTGCTGCCCGCGATCCGGGTTCACGTGCGAAAATTGCAGTGAAGACGAATGACAAGCGTATCGATCCCGTCGGTGCTTGTGTTGGTATGCGTGGCGCACGCGTGCAAGCGGTTTCCAGCGAGCTGGGCGGTGAGCGTATTGACATCATTCTGTGGGATGACAACCCTGCACAGTTTGTGATCAATGCCATGGCACCTGCCGATGTGGTATCGATCGTGGTTGATGAAGATACCTGTACGATGGATATCGCCGTTGAGTCGAGCAATCTGGCTCAAGCGATTGGTCGTAACGGGCAAAACGTACGTTTGGCTTCTCAACTGCTGAAACAGCATCGTTCAGACGACCGTTGGGAACTGAACGTGATGACAGTGGAAGATCTTCAGGCCAAGCATCAAGCTGAAGCACATGCTGCAATCGACGTCTTTACCAAGCATCTTGATATTGATGACGAATTTGCCACTGTGTTGGTTGAAGAAGGTTTCTCTTCACTTGAAGAACTGGCCTACGTACCAATCAAGGAACTGCTGGCTATTGAAGGCCTTGATGAAGAAACCGTTGAAGCATTGCGTGAGCGTGCTAAAGCCGCATTAACAACGCTGGCACTGGCGCATGAAGAAAGCCTTGGTGACGGTCAACCTGCTGAAGACTTGCTTAGCTTGCCTGGGCTGTCGCGTGAGTTGGCGTTCAAGCTTGCTGCGATCGGTGTTTGTACGCTGGAAGATCTTGCTGAACAGGGCGTTGACGACCTGACAGATATTGAAGGGCTCAATGATGAGCAAGCGGGCGAATTGATTATGGCCGCACGTAATATCTGTTGGTTTGGCGACGACAACGAATAACGAACTGTAGCAGGAAAGGAACAGCATGACAGATGTAACCGTAAAATCGCTGGCCGCAGAGATTCAAACTCCGGTTGACCGCCTGATACAGCAGTTTGCTGATGCGGGAATGACCAAGTCTGCATCGGACGCTGTGACCCAGCATGAGAAAGAAACATTATTGGCGCACCTGAACCGCGATCGCGGTAATGCGCAGGGTAAACTGACGCTGCAACGTAAAACGCGCAGCACGTTAAATGTCCCCAGCACTGGCGGTAAAAGTAAGTCGGTGCAGATCGAAGTCCGCAAGACACGCACTTATGTAAAACGCGATCCGATTGATGCCCAACAGGCGGAAGAGGAAGAGCAGGCACGGCGTGAAGCGGAAGAACAGGCACAACGTGCCGCTGAAGAGCAGGCTAAACGCGAGGCTGAACTGCGCGAAGCTGCTGAGAAAGCGAAGCGTGCTGCCGACGAGCAAGCCAAACGTGAAGCCGCTGAAAAAGCTAAGCGTGATGTAGCGGAAAAAGAAAAAGTGACGAACCAACAAAACGAAAATATGACCAAGCCGGCCCAGGCCGAGAAAGCAAAGCGCGAAGCGGAAGCTGCCGAACTTAAGCGTAAAGCGGAAGAAGCGGCACGTCTGAAAGTTGAAGAAGAAGCCCGTCGCATTGCTGAAGAAGCCCGTCGTATGGCCGAAGAGAATGCAGGTCGTTGGGAAGCGGAAAGCGCTAAACCTGAAGAATCTGCCGATTATCATGTGACGACGTCTCATCATGCCCGTGAAGCGGAAGATGAAAATGACCGTCAGGTTGAAGGCGAACGCCGCAGCCGCAGCCGCGCTGGCAAAGTAACCAAGCAGAAGAAAGGCAATCGCCAGTCTGAGTCTAAAGCCGACCGTGAAGAAGCGCGTGCCGTTACCCGCGGTGGCAAAGGCAAGCGTAAGCCAAGCTCGCTGCAGCAGAGCTTCAATAAGCCTGTTCAGGCGGTCAACCGTGATGTTGTGATTGGTGAAACCGTTACCGTTGCTGAACTGGCTAACAAAATGGCCGTTAAAGGCTCTCAGGTCATCAAAGTGATGATGAAACTGGGTGCGATGGCAACGATCAACCAGGTTATCGACCAGGAAACTGCGCAACTTGTCGCAGAAGAAATGGGCCATAAAGTCATCCTGCGTCGTGAGAACGAGCTGGAAGAAGCGGTAATGAGCGACCGTGATACGGGTGTTGCAGCGGAAGCGCGCGCACCGGTCGTGACCATCATGGGTCACGTTGACCACGGTAAAACCTCTCTGCTTGACTATATTCGTTCAACCAAGGTCGCAGCGGGTGAAGCGGGTGGTATTACCCAGCACATCGGTGCTTACCACGTTGAAACCGACAACGGTATGATTACGTTCCTGGATACACCGGGACACGCCGCGTTTACCGCAATGCGTGCTCGTGGTGCTCAGGCAACGGATATCGTCGTACTGGTTGTGGCGGCGGATGATGGCGTGATGCCTCAGACCATCGAAGCGATCCAGCACGCGAAAGCTGCTCAGGTTCCGGTTGTTGTTGCAGTCAACAAAATCGATAAGCCTGAAGCCGATCCCGATCGTGTGAAAACCGAACTGTCTCAGTACGGCGTTATGCCGGAAGAGTGGGGCGGCGAATCCCAGTTTGTCCACGTATCCGCTAAAGCCGGTACGGGCATCGACGAACTGCTGGATGCGATTCTGTTGCAGGCCGAAGTTCTGGAACTGAAAGCAGTCCGTAGCGGCATGGCAAACGGTGTAGTGATCGAATCCTTCCTGGATAAAGGTCGCGGCCCGGTTGCAACCGTACTGGTTCGCGAAGGTACGCTGAATAAAGGCGACATCGTGCTGTGCGGCTTTGAATATGGCCGTGTCCGTGCGATGCGTGATGAGTTAGGTCGTGAAATTACGTCCGCAGGTCCTTCTATTCCTGTCGAAATTCTCGGTATGTCCGGTGTGCCTGCCGCAGGTGATGAAGCGACGGTTGTTCGTGACGAGAAGAAAGCGCGTGAAGTGGCCTTGTATCGTCAGGGTAAATTCCGTGAAGTCAAACTGGCTCGTCAGCAGAAATCTAAACTGGAAAACATGTTTGCCAACATGACAGAAGGTGAAGTTTCTGAACTGAACATCGTGCTGAAATCTGACGTTCAGGGTTCTTGTGAAGCGATTTCCGATTCACTGCAGAAACTGTCTACTGATGAAGTGAAAGTGAAGATCGTGGGCTCCGGTGTGGGCGGTATCACAGAAACGGACGCCACGCTGGCAGCCGCTTCGAATGCGATTATCCTTGGCTTTAACGTTCGTGCAGATGCATCAGCACGCCGCATTGTTGAATCAGAAAGCCTGGATCTGCGTTATTACTCCGTCATTTACGACTTGCTTGACGAAGTGAAGCAGGCGATGAGCGGTATGTTGGCGCCGGAATACAAGCAAGAGATCATCGGTCTGGCTGAAGTTCGTGATGTCTTTAAATCACCGAAATTTGGCGCTATCGCCGGTTGTATGGTGACGGAAGGTATCGTGAAACGTCACAACAAGATCCGCGTACTGCGTGACAACGTGGTGATCTACGAAGGCGAGCTGGAATCTCTGCGCCGCTTTAAAGATGACGTTAACGAAGTTCGTAACGGCATGGAATGTGGTATCGGCGTGAAGAACTACAACGACGTTCGCCCTGGCGATATGATCGAAGTCTTTGAAACGATTGAGATCAAACGTACGATCGCGTAATTCTTTTGCAGCGACGACGTAAGCTATTCGTAAGGGGGGCCTAGTGCCCCCCGATTTTTACTGGAGAATTTATCATGGCAAAAGAATTCAGCCGCACCCAGCGCGTTGCGCAGGAAATGCAAAAAGAAATCGCCATTATCATTCAGCGTGAAGTAAAAGATCCGCGTATCGGCATGGCGACCGTATCCGGTGTGGAAGTTTCTCGCGATCTGGCGTATGCCAAAGTTTTTGTGACCTTCCTGAATGATAACGAGCCAGAACAAATTAAAACGGCGCTGAAAGCACTGCAGGATGCTTCTGGTTTTATTCGTACACTGGTTGGTAAGGCAATGCGTCTGCGTGTTGTCCCGGCACTGACCTTCTCCTACGACAACTCGTTGGTTGAAGGGATGAGAATGTCCAACCTGGTGACCAATGTGGTCAGAAACGATACGGAACGTCGTTCTGTTACGGGCGAAGATCAGGAGGATTAATGAGTCGTCCTCGTCGCCGTGGCCGTGATGTACACGGCGTATTGCTATTAGATAAGCCGCAGGGCGTGTCGTCTAATGATGTTTTACAGAAGGTAAAACGGATTTTTAACGCTAACAGAGCGGGCCACACGGGGGCATTGGATCCATTAGCCACCGGTATGTTGCCGATTTGCCTTGGGGAAGCGACGAAATTTTCCCAATACCTGCTGGATTCAGATAAACGCTACCGTGTTATTGCTCGACTTGGACAGCGAACCGACACCTCTGATGCCGATGGCAACGTGATTGAAGAACGAGCGATTGGTTTTTCTGCTACGGAACTGGAGCAGGCGCTGGAGGGCTTTCGTGGCACCACGCAGCAAGTGCCATCCATGTACTCAGCGCTGAAATACCAGGGGCGTAAGCTGTATGAGTATGCCCGTCAGGGGCTGACTGTTCCGCGTGAAGCACGTGAAATCACCGTGTACGAACTGCAGTTCATTCGTTGGGAAGGGGATGAGCTGGAGCTGGAAATCCACTGTTCTAAAGGGACATACATCCGTACCATTATTGATGATTTGGGCGAAAAGCTGGGCTGTGGCGCGCATGTGATTTACCTGCGTCGTTTGCAGGTGGCTACGTATCCTATCGAAAGAATGGTAACGCTGGAGCAGTTGGCCACATTGGTCGAGCAGGCTCAGGCACAAGAGCTTTCGCCTTCGCTGAGTCTCGATCCGCTGCTCATGCCGATGGAAAGCCCGGTCATTGATTTTCCTGAAGTGAATTTGACGCCCGTTGTCGCCGGTTATTTGAAGCTGGGGCAGCCCGTTCAGGCCGCGAATGCGCCGTTGAACGGTATGGTGAGAATCACCGAAGGCGACGCGCACACGTTTATCGGTATGGGTGAAATCGACGGCGATGGTCGCGTTGCGCCACGGCGTCTGGTTGTTGAGTATCCGGTGTAAACCCGCCCGTTGCTGCCTTGCTATCGCAGAACGCTGAGGGTAGAATAGCGCGGCTTGACTGCTGGGTGGCTGAATTAGAGATCGGCGCCCGTTTTTTTATCTATAATATTGGAGTATTACAATGTCTCTAAGTGTTGAAGCTAAAGCTAAAATCGTAGCAGACTTCGGTCGTGGCACTAACGATAGTGGTTCTACTGAAGTTCAGGTTGCTTTGTTGACTGCGCAGATCAACCATCTGCAAGGCCACTTTTCTGAGCACAAAAAAGATCACCACAGCCGTCGTGGTCTGCTGCGTATGGTTTCTCAGCGTCGTAAGCTGCTGGACTACCTGAAGCGTAAAGATGTAGCACGTTACACCAGCCTGATCGAGCGTCTGGGTCTGCGTCGCTAAGTCTTCTGAGTTTCAGTGGGAAGGGGCCTCTTTTGGCCCCTTTCTTCTAGGAAGCGTTAGCAAAACAGAGTAGTGTATTGTTGTTAATATGATCTTTCATTACAGAGGTTCGCGCGGCTAATGAGAGGCTTTATCTGCATGAGCAAGATAAGGGTTGTCATTAGTCGTGAGGATGTAGTGTAAAGGTCGGGAGTTCACTGGCGCGTTTATCTTGAATACGTGTAGCGCGCCCCAGCTAAGGATATTATTTTGCTGAATCCGATCGTTCGTAAGTTTCAATATGGTCAGCATACCGTTACGTTAGAGACCGGTATGATGGCTCGTCAGGCTACCGCCGCTGTGATGGTAAGCATGGATGACACCGCGGTATTCGTTACCGTGGTCGGCGCGAAAAACGCCAAACCCGGCCAAAGTTTCTTCCCATTAACGGTTAACTATCAGGAGCGTACCTACGCTGCCGGACGTTTCCCTGGTGGTTTTTTCCGTCGTGAAGGCCGTCCAAGCGAAGGCGAAACGCTGATTTCTCGTCTGATCGACCGTCCAATCCGCCCTCTGTTCCCAGAAGGTTTCCTGAATGAAGTTCAGGTGATTGCGACCGTGGTTTCCGTTAACCCGCAGGTTAACCCTGACATCGTTGCCATGATTGGTGCCTCTGCGGCGCTGAGCCTGTCTGGCATTCCGTTCAGCGGACCTATCGGCGCTGCGCGCGTTGGTTATCTGAACGATCAGTATGTTCTGAACCCAACGACAGATGAGCTGAAAGAAAGCCGTCTGGATCTGGTTGTTGCAGGTACAGAAGGCGCGGTTCTGATGGTGGAATCCGAAGCCGACTTGCTGAGTGAAGACCAGATGCTGGGCGCAGTCGTATTTGGCCACGATCAACAACAAGTTGTGATCGAAAACATCAACGCTCTGGTTGCCGAAGCGGGCAAACCGAAGTGGGACTGGCATGCGCCAGAAGTGAATGTTTCTTTAGAACAGCGTGTACAGGCTCTGTCTGAAGCTCGTTTGGGTGACGCTTACCGCATCACTGAAAAACAAGAGCGTTATGCACAAGTTGACGTCATCAAAGCTGACGTTGAAGCTGCTCTGCAGGCAGAAGATGAAACGCTGAACGCGGGTGAGATCCAGGAAATTCTGGGCAACGTCGAGAAAAACGTTGTGCGTAGCCGCGTGCTGGCTGGCGAACCACGTATCGATGGCCGTGAAAAAGACATGATTCGTGGTCTGGATGTGCGTACTGGCGTACTGCCGCGTACCCACGGTTCTGCGCTGTTCACCCGTGGTGAAACTCAGGCGTTGGTCACTGCAACGCTGGGTACCGAGCGTGACGCACAGACCATCGACGAACTGACCGGCGAACGTACCGATCGCTTCCTGCTGCACTACAACTTCCCTCCGTACTCTGTTGGTGAAACGGGTATGGTTGGTTCGCCTAAGCGTCGTGAAATTGGTCACGGTCGTCTGGCTAAGCGTGGCGTGTTGGCTGTTATGCCGAAGGCGAGCGAATTCCCGTACACCGTCCGTGTGGTATCTGAAATCACGGAATCCAACGGTTCTTCCTCTATGGCGTCTGTCTGCGGTGCGTCTCTGGCACTGATGGATGCTGGTGTGCCGATTAAATCAGCCGTTGCAGGTATCGCGATGGGTCTGGTGAAAGAAGGCGACAACTTTGTTGTGCTGTCCGATATTCTGGGTGACGAAGACCACCTGGGCGATATGGACTTCAAAGTTGCCGGTAGCCGTGAAGGTATCACCGCGCTGCAGATGGATATCAAGATCGAAGGGATTACCCGTGAGATCATGCAGGTTGCGTTGAATCAGGCCAAAGGTGCGCGTTTGCACATTCTGGGCGTGATGGAACAGGCAATCAGCACACCACGTGGTGATATCTCTGAATTTGCACCACGTATCCACACCATCAAGATCAGCACCGATAAGATCAAAGATGTCATCGGTAAAGGTGGTTCTGTGATTCGTGCGCTGACCGAAGAAACGGGCACCACCATTGAAATCGAAGACGATGGTACTGTGAAGATCGCTTCAACCGACGGCGAAAAAGCGAAACACGCGATTCGTCGTATTGAAGAGATCACTGCTGAAATCGAAGTTGGCCGCGTGTATCAGGGTAAAGTTACCCGCATCGTTGACTTTGGTGCTTTCGTCGCTATCGGCGGCGGCAAAGAAGGCCTGGTGCATATTTCTCAGATCGCCGACAAGCGCGTAGAGAAAGTGACTGACTACCTGCAAATGGGTCAGGAAGTATCGGTCAAGGTTCTGGAAGTTGATCGTCAGGGCCGCGTACGCTTAAGCATCAAAGAAGCAACAGCGCCAACTCAGGAAGCGGCAGCCCCGTCTTCTGAGGAATAACGACTGTTAGAAAACAGTCTTATGGCACCTTGCCTGATTATCATGGCAAGGTGCCTCGTCTATCGTAAGGGTATGGATGTCCTTGCGTTGAGCAGTCCGGGACAGGATGTTCATCCAATGTTTGTCTTCGGGAGTGGGAAATGAAGCCTTTCTTGCGCTGGTGTTATGTTGCAACAGCACTCATGCTGGCAGGATGCAGCAACACGGATTGGCGTAAAGACGCAGTATTGGCGATTCCGTTACAGCCTACTTTACAGCAGGAAGTGATTCTGGCGCGCATGGAACAAATCCTTGCAAGCCGGGCATTAACCGATGATGAGCGAGCACAGCTATTATATGAGCGCGGAGTGCTGTATGATAGTCTCGGGTTACGGGCATTGGCGCGGAATGATTTTTCACAAGCGTTGACGATCCGCCCTGATATTCCAGAAGTTTTTAACTATTTGGGTATCTATTTAACGCAGGCAGGCAATTTTGATGCTGCCTATGAAGCGTTTGATTCTGTACTAGAGCTTGATCCAACTTACAATTACGCGCGTTTAAACCGGGGCATCGCTTTGTATTACGGCGGTCGCTACCTGTTAGCGCAGGATGATCTGCTGGCGTTTTATCGAGACGATCCGAATGATCCTTTCCGTTCGTTGTGGCTGTATCTTGTGGAGCGAGAAATCAATCCAGAGACGGCCAAAGTTGCGTTGAAGAAACGCTATGACGACGCCAAGAAAGGGCCTTGGGGATGGAATATTGTCGAATTCTACCTGGGTGGTATCAGTGAAAAAACACTGATGCAGCGTTTACAGGAAGAAGCTACGGATAACACTTCGCTCGCTGAGCATCTCAGTGAAACTGACTTCTATTTAGGTAAGCACTACCTAAGTCTGGGGGACAAGAACACCGCTTTGGCGCTGTTCAAGCTGACGGTTGCCAACAACGTCCATAACTTTGTTGAGCACCGCTATGCATTGTTGGAATTGGCGCTATTAGGCCAAGAGCAAGACGACCTATCAGGATCGGACCAGCAATAGCTGACGAACATCTAATCAGCCTGAAAAACTTCGGTTATCACCTTCACGGGTGAGGGCTTTTTTGTTCGCTTTTTAATCCAATTTGAGCCGGTTCACACTTTTCAATGAAAATGACTGAAAATTTTCACGACGAGTTATGTAGACTGGCCGCCATGTGTAATGAGGCACGTGTACATGACTGATTTAGTAACTTCTTTTGCCGATTTGGGGTTGAACACCTCTATCCTTAATGCCCTGACTGATTTGGGCTATGAAAAACCGTCTCCGATTCAGGCGGAATGTATTCCTCACCTGCTGAACGGTCGCGATGTGCTGGGTATGGCACAGACCGGTAGCGGTAAAACAGCAGCGTTCTCTCTGCCATTACTGAACAATCTGAAACCTGAGCTTAAAGCACCACAGATTCTGGTGCTGGCACCGACCCGTGAGCTGGCGGTGCAGGTAGCAGAGGCCTGCAATGATTTCTCCAAACATATGCACGGCGTTAACGTCGTCGCACTGTACGGCGGCCAACGCTATGACGTGCAACTGCGCGCGCTGCGCCAGGGTGCGCAGATTGTCGTGGGTACGCCGGGTCGTCTGCTGGATCACCTGAAACGCGGTACGCTGGATCTGTCCAACCTGAGTGGTCTGGTACTGGACGAAGCCGATGAAATGCTGCGTATGGGCTTCATCGAAGATGTTGAAAACATCATGGCTCAGATCCCTGCTGAACATCAGACTGCGCTGTTCTCTGCGACCATGCCTGAAGCGATTCGCCGCATTACGCGCCGTTTCATGAAAGATCCGCAGGAAGTTCGCATTCAATCCAGCATTACCACGCGTCCAGACATCAGCCAGAGCTACTGGACGGTGCAGGGTATGCGTAAAAATGAAGCGCTGGTGCGTTTCCTGGAAGCAGAAGATTTTGATGCGGCGATTATTTTCGTTCGTACCAAAAATGCAACGCTGGAAGTGGCTGAAGCCCTGGAACGTAGCGGCTACAACAGCGCCGCGCTGAACGGTGATATGAACCAGGCGCTGCGTGAGCAAACGCTGGAGCGTCTGAAAGATGGCCGTCTTGATATCCTGATCGCGACCGACGTTGCGGCGCGTGGTCTGGACGTTGAACGTATCAGCCTGGTCGTCAACTACGATATCCCGATGGATGCCGAGTCTTACGTTCACCGTATTGGCCGTACCGGTCGTGCGGGTCGTGCGGGTCGTGCTCTGCTGTTTGTTGAGAACCGTGAACGCCGCCTGCTGCGCAACGTTGAGCGCACAATGAAGCTGACGATTCCTGAAGTGGAATTGCCAAATGCAGAATTGCTGGGTCAACGCCGTCTGGCTAAGTTTGCTGCTAAAGTACAGCAGCAGTTGGAAAGTAGCGATCTGGATATGTACCGCGCGCTGCTGACTAAACTGCAACCGCAGGAAGAGCTGGATGTCGAAACGCTGGCTGCGGCGTTGCTGAAAATGGCGCAGGGTGAACGTCCTCTGATTCTGCCACCGGATCCTGTGTTCCGTCCTCGTCGCGAATTCCGCGATCGTGATGATTCCCGTAGTGATTCACGTGGCGATCGTCGCCGCGATCCGCGCGATTCTCGCGAAAGCCGTGACGGTGATCGTCCGCAACGCCGTGAGCGTCGTGATGCAGGCGAAATGGAACTGTATCGTATCGAAGTGGGCCGTGATGACGGTGTTGAAGTTCGTCACATTGTTGGCGCAATTGCCAACGAAGGCGATATCAGCAGCCGCTACATCGGTAACATCAAGCTGTTCGCGTCTCACTCGACGATTGAACTGCCGAAAGGTATGCCGGGTGACCTGTTATCACACTTTACCCGCACGCGTATTCTGAACAAACCGATGAACATGCAATTGCTGGGTGATGCTCAGCCGCATGAACGTCGTGGCGGTGGCCGTCCTGGTGGCGAACGTCGTGATGGCGCTGCTCCACGTCGCTCTTTCGGCGGTGGTGAACGTCGTGAAGGTAACGGTGGTGAGCGTCGCGAGCGTTCTTTCAACCGTGATAACCGTGACGGTGCTTCACGCGCGCCACGTCGTCGTCCTGCTGACGCGTAAGCTTCACTTCAGCTTGCTTCAATACAGGCTGTCGTAACAAAATCAGCTGCAATATAAAACGACCCGTTCAGGGTCGTTTTTTTTGGTTCAAACAAATCTATCAACGTACGTTAAAGCGTTTGCCGCACATCCATCGCAATTTCAAAAGATTGCAGGCGTGCCTGATGGTCAAATATTTGGCCATTGATCATCACTTCGTCCGCCTGTGTTTCTCGCAACAGACTCTGCAATCCATGACGCACCTTAGCGCGATCGCCAACAATGGACAGCCGTAATGCTTGATCCGCGCCAAACTGCTCGGCAGGTGATCCGACCGTGTCGATGTTTTCTACCGGTGCGGGGAGCGGACCCGGTGTACCACGGCGCAGGTTGATGAACTGTTGCTGCATCGAGGTAAAGAGGAAGCGTGCATCCCGATCGCTCTCTGCCGCGACTACATTCACGCAGACCATCGCGTAAGGTTTGGCGTGGGTGGCTGAAGGGATAAAGTGTTCGCGATAGAGATGGAACGCTTCCAGCAACATATCGGGCGCGAAATGGGCGGCGAAGGCAAAAGGCAACCCCAGTCTTGCGGCCAGTTGTGCGCTGTACAGGCTTGAACCCAATAGCCAGATCGGAACGTGTAAACCTTGTCCCGGAACGGCTTGCACTGGTTGGCCCGGCTGTGCATCGGCGAAATAGCGTTGCAGTTCCTGCACATCGCGTGGGAAATCTTCAATATCGGCATTGAGGTGACGGCGCAGTGCCATCATGGTGCGCTGGTCGGTGCCGGGTGCGCGGCCTAATCCCAAATCGATGCGGCCGGGATACAGCGATTCCAACGTACCAAATTGCTCTGCAATGACGAGCGGTGAGTGGTTCGGCAGCATCACGCCGCCGGAGCCGAGACGAATGCGCGCCGTTCCCGAGGCAAGGTAGCCGAGCAGCACTGAGGTTGCTGCGCTGGCGATACCGGTCATGCTGTGGTGTTCCGCCAGCCAATAGCGGTGATAGCCCCATTTTTCTGTATGTTGCGCCAGATCCAGCGAACGATGGAAGGCGTCACGTGCTGTCGCACCCTGCGGAATAGGCGCAAGATCGAGGACGGAAAACACAGCAGCTTGAGAAGGTGTGGACATAATATGACTCACTTTGTTGTTCACTGACTCCACCTGAGCGATGGATGCTAATGCCGTCAGTCAATGATGAAAGTCAGATCAGTATGCGGGAATGTCACGGTTATACGTAGTTCAAAGGTGCGCTTAGGAAGAAAAGGGCGGCTGGCCGCCCGGATAGGATATGGCTTATGGGACAAGCTCAAGGCCAGCGACGCGGCGCCAGTAGCCGTTACAATCGGCCTGATTTTCCAGCGCTAATGGTGCAGTGCCTTGTTCGTTGGCGCGGAATTTATCCAACATCGCCAGCGTACTGATATCGTTCGGGGACAGTCGGACAATATCGACCAGATCCCGCATCGATGTCAGCTCGTTGCCGAGGTTGTAGCAATAGCCGCTTTGCGTCTGGATACCATTCAGGACAAAGACCTGCTGGTTCTCCTGCGACAGCATTTTTCTGCCTTGCGGGTAACTCAGGCAGCAGGTTTCACATTCGTCTTTTGGTCGATCTTCTGAACGCGCAGTGAAGCAGCGGGCGGAATAGGCTAACGGCAAATGTCCGTAGCTGAGCACTTCTACTTCAAATTTATGGCGAAAGCCAAGCTCGTCACACTGATTCAGCAGGTTTTGCAGCCAGTCACGAGAAAGCTCGACTGGCATACACCAGCGCACCATGCCTTGTTTATGCAGCACACGTAGGGTGTACGCGTTGTAGCAGTTGAGCGCGTGTCCGGCGACAAACGGCAGGTTGCGCTCGGCTGCGATGTTAACTGCACCCAGATCGTTCGCTTCCAGCAAGAACTCGCCGTTTTCCACATAGCGCTTCAGTTCCGTAAGTTCAGACGGAGCCTGCAAGAGCGCCAGCGTCGAGATCACCACCTGCTTGCCGCTGCTGGCGACTTCACGGGCCACGTTGAACCAGTCCGCCACCTTCATCAGTCGGCGTTTGCTGCACACGGTTTCGCCGAGATAGACGATATCGGCGCTGCTGCTTACCGCAGCCTGATAAAATGCCTCGACGTCCTCTTTCGGCCAATAGTAGAGAATATTCCCTAATGCGTATTTCATGTGTTCTCCCACTACTGCCATTTACGGTGATAAGCACCGAGTGTGGTCTGCGTGCCTTCGGCCACCGCACCTAACGCGTCCATCCAGGCCTGTGTTGGCACGAATGTCTCAGGATTGGCGCGGCAGCGATCGATAGCCTGTCGCCATACCTGCGTGATCTGGCTGACATAGGCCGGACTACGCTGGCGACCCTCTATCTTCACGGAGGCAATATTGGCGGCCATCAACTCAGGCAGAAGCTCCAGCGTGTTCAGGCTGGTGGGTTCTTCCAGCGCGTGATAGCGCTGCCCATCAACGAGGTAGCGGCCTTTACACAGCGTGGGATAACCGGCGTTTTCATCATCCTGATAGCGGTCGATCAGAATATTGTTCAGGCGTGATTCCATGCCGCTCTCCGTCTGCTGCCAGCGTACGAATCGCGCGGGTGAACAGGCACCCACGGTATTCGGTGATTCACCGGTCAGATAAGACGAGAGATAACAGCGGCCTTCCGCCATGATGCACAGGCTACCGAAAGCAAAAACTTCGAGCGGCACTGGGCTGGTGCGGGCGATTTGCTTCACCTGATGGATGGACAGCACACGTGGCAGCACAATGCGTGATACATCAAAATGGCGATGATAGAAACGGATCGCTTCAGTGTTTGTCGCCGAAGCCTGCACCGACACGTGACGCTCAATGTGAGGATAGCGTTCGGCGGCGTACTCCAGCATGGCAATATCGGCGAGGATCAGCACGTCGGCGCCGATCTGTGCTGCCATATCCACGGCTCGCTGCCAGCGCTGATAACCGTCCGGGTGAGCAAACGTATTGATGGCGATATGCAGTTTACGCCGATGGCGGTGCACGTATTCGCGCGCTTCCTGGAGTTTCTTATCGGTAAAATTCAGCCCGGCAAAATGACGTGCGTTGGTGTCGTCCTTCAGGCCGATATAGACCGCATCTGCGCCATTATCGATGGCCGCTTTCAGTGCCGGCAGGTTGCCGGCGGGGCAAAGCAATTCCATACACAATCCTTCATTAATCCCTTCGGGGCCGTCGCGGCTCGTACGATCAATGATGTTTAGACTGACGATCGCTGTTGATGACGGCGTTCTGCCATCACCCTTGCGGGTTGTCGCGAGCGATGCTGAAAACCGTTTACGACGATTTTTTATCAGTCGATGAATGTTGTTAACGATTGAGAATCTTAATTAACCCATCAGGTAAGGACTTTGATTTAAGGCAGTTTATGGTGCTAATCGTTGCGCAAGGACAAAATCTGTTGGGCATAATCGGATAACCGACTAAATTATTGACATAGACCTCTTCCGCTCGCGGTGGATGTGGCAAAATGTTTGCAGATTATCTGAACAGTCAGATTGCTTTAAGAGGAGTACGCCAGTGTTGGAAAAACTACGAGCGCAGATTGTGCGTCAGGGGCCGAGCTTATTAGGTAAGCCACTCAAGTTCACCCCCTTTGCGCTACAGCGTCAGGTTTTGGAACAGATGTTGGGCTGGCAGTTCCGTCAGGCGCTGGAGGAGGGCGATCTGGCATTTCTCGAAAGCCGCTGGCTGAAAATTGAGGTACGTGACGTCGGTTTGCAGTGGTTTATGACGCTGCGCGATGGCCGTCTGGTGGTGAGCCATGATGAGACGCCGGATGTCAGCTTTAGTGCGGACGCGAACGATCTGATTTTGATCGCCGCGCGTAAAGAAGATCCCGATACGCTCTTTTTCCAGCGTCGTCTGCGCATTGAAGGCGATACCGAGTTAGGTTTGTATGTGAAGAACCTGATGGACGCCATTGAGCTTGAAGCCATGCCTGCGCCGCTGCGTATCGGCCTGCTGCAATTGGCGAATTTTGTTGAAGCTGGTTTACAGGAGGGCGTGGTGCAAACAGCAAATCACGCGCCAGTATCATGCTAGTTCGGGTGGAAATTCCCGTTGATGCCGCCGGGATCGACAGCTTATTGCGCCGCGCTTTTCCTACGGGTGCAGAAGCCGATCTGGTGCATCAACTGCGTGAAGACGGCTTATTGACGCTTGGCGTTGTAGCAACCGACGATGAAGGTGGTGTGGTGGGCTACGCGGCATTCAGCCCGGTGCTGATCGAAGGTGAGGATCGGTTGTGGGTGGCGCTTGCGCCGTTGGCGGTAGACGAAAGTCTGCGTCGACAGGGCGTGGGGGAAAAGCTGGTTTACGAAGGCCTGGATGCGCTGAATGAATTTAGCTATACCGCGGTCGTTGTGCTGGGTGAGCCTGCT
Source organism: Pectobacterium aroidearum (assembly GCF_015689195.1). Taxonomy (GTDB): domain Bacteria; phylum Pseudomonadota; class Gammaproteobacteria; order Enterobacterales; family Enterobacteriaceae; genus Pectobacterium; species Pectobacterium aroidearum. Next base: position 4,190,001 of record NZ_CP065044.1, on the reverse strand, counting down.
TACTATTCCCGCTTTGGTTTCGTTCCGGCTACAGAGCACCAGTTGCATTGCCGCTGGCCGGACAGTGAATCGACGTTTCAGGTCTACCCGCTGGCGGACAATCAGGTTGCTGGTGAAAATTCATCTGAAGGCGAAAGCGGATTTGAACAGGCGACCGGTCTGGTTGAATACGCCGAACCGTTTAACCGCTTTCTCTAACATGATTTGTTAACCGATAGCACATCAATACATTGTGTCTGAAATGCATAGTGTCTGAGGCTGGTCTTGTACCAGCCTTTCTTTTTGGCTTTTGCTCAACTGCTTAATACGATATTCCAGTTTGAGTGCGTTTGAGCGGTCGCCCGCCAGACAGTGAAACACCAGCGTCAGCTCCCCTTTCCCCCGCAGCGCTTTCGCCCCTTTTCCCGTTTGATGTTGATTCAGGCGGCGGCTGACATCCGTCGTGATACCCGTGTACAGCGCTCCGGTGATTGTGCGCAGTATGTACAGATACCACTGGGGATGTTCGATGTGTTCAGTCATGGTCTTGTCTATGGATTATTGTTTGAAAAAGTGATTTGTCCCAGCTAAACATAAATAGCACGTCCTACTCATCGTATTTCACACCAATCGTATTTCAAACCATTAGTACTTCAAACAGTCAGCATTTCAAATAACTAGCACTGCATCGCATTAATAGCCGTTCTTCACCACGATGCACTTCTTTTACGGATAGGGAAAAACGTATGACACTGAAACGATATATACCCCCGCGCTGGCCGTAGCGTTCTCTTCTTGTTTCCTCTCACTGGGTTATGCAGCTGAACTGGCAGAGAAAGATCGGGAAACGATTGTGAATGCCGTTGCGAACTACTCTACCCAAATGACAACCGTTGCTCAGCAGATCTGGTCGAAGCCCGAGCTGGGTTATCTGGAAACCAACACGTCCCGGCTGCTACAGGATGAGCTAAAAGCGGCCGGGTTCAGCGTTGAAGCGGGTGTCGCGGGCATTCCGACTGCGTTTGTGGCGACGGCGGGGAAAGCGGGTGGGCCGGTTATCGGCATTCTGGCCGAGATGGACGCGCTGCCGGGCTTCTCCCAGGCCGCGACGCCGGAGCGTTCGCCAGTTGCTGGCATTGAATCCGGACATGCCTGCGGGCATCACCTGTTTGGCGCGGGGTCGGTAGGCGCCGCGATTGCGCTGAAGCAGTGGCTGGAGGCGACGGGAAAACCTGGCCAAATCCGGGTTTACGGCACGCCGGCTGAAGAAGGCGGTTCCGGTAAAGTGTATATGACGCGAGCGGGGCTGTTTAAGGATGTGGATGTGATGCTGCACTGGCATCCGGGCGATGAAAATTCGGCCGCGCAAGATTATTCGCTGGCGAATGTGAACGGTAAATTCCGTTTCTATGGCCGCTCTGCGCATGCCGCGTTGGCACCAGAGAAAGGGCGTTCGGCGCTGGACGGCGTGGAGGCGCTGAATTTTATGGTGAACGCGATGCGGGAACATGTGCCGCAGGAAACGCGTATTCACTATGTGATTACCGATGGCGGCAAAGCGCCGAACGTGGTGCCGGATTTCGCCGAAGTGTATTACTACGTGCGTCATCCCGATCCGGCCGTGGTCGCCAGCGTGACCGATCGTATCCGTAAAGCGGCGGAGGGTGCTGCGCTGGGAACCGAAACGCGCTATGAGTTTGAAATTCTCGGCGGCGTGTACAGCCTGTTGCCGAACAACGTGTTGGGAAAAGTGATGGATGACAGCCTCAGAAGTGTTGGGGCACCACAGTGGGATAAGGCGGATACGGATTTCGCCACTGCGTTACAAAAAACGTTGGATCAAGCCAAATTGCCGCCGCTTTCCAGTGCCGCGAATATTGCGCCGTATCATTTTGGTCAAACGGGATATGCATCGACCGATGTGGGTGATGTCAGTTGGGTAGTGCCGACGGTCGGGCTGGGAACGGCGACCTGGGTGCCTGGTGTGCCGGCACACAGCTGGCAGGCGGTGGCATCCGGCGGCATGGCGATTGGCTATAAAGGCATGGACGTAGCGGCTAAAACGCTGGCCGTTACAGGGGCCAAGCTACTGAGCGATCCTGCATTGATTCAACAGGCGAAAGCTGAGTTTGATAAGAGCCGTGGCGAGAACTTCCACTATAAGCCGCTATTAGGCGACCGGGAACCCGCACTGGATTACCGTAAACCTTCCGCAGGGAAATAATTTTCCTGCTCTGCCTGCGCTTTCTCTCTGTGTTTAGGGAGAAAGCGCTATGCTTACTACATACCCGTCATACTTCAAGTTGCATGTGCGTTGGCTGCGTTCAGTCACCCGAATCACTTACTCAAGTAAGCTCATCGGGACTCCTTCGCTTGCCGCGTTACGAGGCGCATAAATGGGCCTCGCCCTAAAGGGTCAACGCTTTGCGTTGTTCAAAACGTTAACGTTTTGTCCTGAAACTTGAATTATTTAGGGTATATATGACTTCAACCAGAAGCATCGGGCGATCTGTGACCGCGTGCTGCCGCCTCTTTATTCCTTTATGAAGGGCGGAGCTGGCCGACAAGGCTGTCAGCTCTCTTCCCCCGGCTTGGCCTTATTCAGGGAAGTATGTGTGATTGAAATCACATATAATCACTATCTATTGCATTTCTCTTACATCAAGTGTGAATGAATGCACAAAATAGTCCGGCATGGCGTGTTCAAATGTTTGATATGCCCACGTGTATAAAGAGTTTCTTTCGGTATCGTTCTTTCGGTGTTGAAATCATCACAGGATGAATTGTAGAGGAAGGCTGATTGCGGTGAGAAGGATCTCGGTGCCGCTACAGGTTGTTTCTCCTGAGCGCTATCTTCAAGGAACCAAGTCCGCTCGCCAAACGTGCTGGTTTTACACCAGTTTATGTTCAGGCCGGTTAGACCGGCTGACGAGTTGGAGAGTTGTATGAACAAGCTGACCACGGCCGCGCAACGTGCGCTGGAGCTGATGGATTTAACTACGCTGAATGAGGATGATACGGATGAAAAAGTGGCGGCGCTCTGCCGTCAGGCGAACAGCCCGGCAGGGAAAACTGCTGCTATCTGTATCTATCCCCGTTTTATCCCCCTGGCGAAAAAGGTCCTGCGTGAGCAGGGTACGCCGGATATCCGTATTGCGACGGTAACCAACTTCCCGCACGGCAATGATGATGTTGACATCGCGGTTGCAGAAACCAGAGCGGCGATCGCCTACGGCGCTGATGAAGTTGATGTCGTCTTCCCCTATCGCGCCCTGATAGCAGGCAACGCGCAGATCGGTTTTGAGCTGGTGCAGGCATGTAAAGCCGTGTGTCAGGATGCCCACGTGCTGTTGAAGGTGATCATCGAGACGGGTGAACTAAAACAAGACGTGCTGATTCGTCAGGCCAGTGAGATTGCGATTGATGCGGGGGCGGATTTCATTAAAACCTCAACCGGCAAAGTTCCCGTGAACGCGACGCCAGAGAGCGCGGCGATCATGCTGAAGACGATCCGTGATAAAGGCGTAGGCGAACGCGTTGGATTTAAAGCCGCGGGTGGCGTACGCAACGCGGAAGATGCCGCCATCTATCTGCAACTGGCAGACGATATCATGGGCGCCGAATGGGCGACGGCGCTGCACTTTCGCTTTGGCGCCTCCAGCCTGCTGGCAAGCCTGTTGACGACGCTCGGCCATGCCGCCGTCGCTCCACAGGACAGCTACTGATCGCACGCATACGACGCACGATGTTATTCGTGACCACATTTTTTTCATGACAGCATTCTGTTTATGACGGCATTAGCTCACAACAGTACATGCGCTTGCAGCGATAGGCTGCGGGGCCATATCAGAATTCATCAGGAGTACAGACCTTGTTTCTGATTCAGGAAATTATTCGTAAGAAGCGTGACGGAAAAGCGCTAAGCGAAGAAGAGATCCGCTTCTTTATCAACGGTATTCGTGACAATACCGTCTCTGAAGGCCAGATCGCGGCACTGGCGATGACCATTTATTTTCATGACATGTCGATGGATGAACGTGTGGCGCTGACGCTGGCGATGCGTGATTCCGGCACGGTACTGGACTGGAAGAGTTTGAACCTGAACGGCCCGCTGGTGGACAAGCACTCTACCGGCGGCGTGGGTGATGTCACTTCGCTGATGCTGGGGCCGATGGTCGCTGCCTGCGGGGGATACGTTCCGATGATTTCCGGGCGTGGTTTGGGACATACCGGTGGCACGTTAGATAAGCTCGAAGCGATTCCGGGATTGGATATCTTCCCGAACGATGACGATTTTCGTCGCATCATCCAGCAGGTCGGCGTCGCGATTATTGGGCAGACCTCCTCGCTGGCTCCGGCGGATAAGCGCTTTTACGCCACGCGTGACATTACCGCCACGGTCGACTCCATCCCGCTCATTACCGCGTCGATTCTGGCGAAGAAGCTGGCTGAAGGGCTGGATGCGCTGGTGATGGACGTCAAAGTGGGGTCTGGGGCGTTTATGCCGACCTACGCGCTGTCCGAACAGCTGGCGCAGGCGATTGTCGGCGTAGCGAATAACGCGGGATGTCGCACCAGTGCGCTGCTGACGGACATGAATCAGGTGCTGGCTTCTAGCGCGGGTAATGCGCTGGAAGTGCGGGAGGCCGTACGTTTCCTGACGGGGGAGAACCGCAATCCGCGTCTGTATGATGTTACTATGGCGCTCTGTGGCGAGATGCTACTGGCGGGTGGGCTGGCAAGCTCGGCAGACGACGCGCGTTCACGCCTGCAGGCGGTGTTGGATAACGGCAAAGCCGCTGAAGTCTTTGGCCGCATGGTGGCCGCACAGCGCGGCCCGGGTGATTTTGTCGAACACTACGATCGCTACCTGCCGGTGGCGACATTGAGTAAGCCAGTGTTCGCGACGCGGGAAGGCATCGTGACGGCGATGGACACCCGCGCTCTGGGCATGGCAGTCGTATCGCTGGGCGGCGGACGCCGTCAGGCTACCGATACGATCGATTACAGCGTCGGTCTGGATAGCATGATCAGCCTGGGTGAGCGCGTTGACGCGCAGCGCCCGCTGGCGGTGATCCATGCCAATACGGAAGCGCAATGGCAGCAGGCGGCAAATGAGGTTCGCGCCGCAATCCAACTGGGCGACACGGCACCAGAAAAGACCCCTATGGTCTATCGCCGGGTGAGCGCGGAAGCGTGATCGCCAGAGTCAGTTATTGGCTGTTTTGAATTGATGTTCCCCTGTCGGTAGGCAGGGCGTTAGCGCAGAGTTGCGCAGGAGAGAAAGAATGAAACGTGCATATATTATGGTTCTTGACTCGTTTGGTATCGGCAGCAGTGCGGATGCAGAACGTTTTGGCGATGCGGGTTCGGATACGCTGGGCCATATCGCTCAGGCGTGTGCGGCAGGAACGGCGGATAAAGGGCGCAGCGGCCCACTGCATTTGCCGAACCTGAGCCGTCTGGGACTGGGTAAAGCCGCTGAGGCTTCAACGGGTACATTCCCGGCAGGATTGGATGAAAACGCGGACATCATCGGTGCTTACGCGCACGCCAGTGAAATCTCTTCGGGTAAAGATACGCCGTCTGGCCATTGGGAAATTGCCGGTGTGCCGGTCCTGTTCGACTGGGGCTATTTTAAAGACGAGGAGAACAGTTTTCCGCAGGATCTGCTGGATAAATTGGTGAAACGCGCCAATCTGCCGGGCTATCTGGGCAACTGCCACTCTTCGGGTACGGTGATTCTGGATCAACTGGCCGAAGAGCATATGAAAACCGGTAAGCCGATTTTTTACACCTCTGCGGATTCGGTGTTCCAGATTGCCTGCCATGAAGAAACGTTCGGCCTGGATAAGCTGTATGAGCTGTGCGAGATTGCCCGCGAAGAGCTGACCGAAGGGGGCTACAACATCGGGCGCGTGATCGCCCGTCCGTTTATCGGCGACAAACCCGGCTACTTCGAACGTACCGGCAACCGTCACGATCTGGCCGTTGAACCGCCAGCGCCGACCATTCTGAAAAAGATGGTGGATGAAAAAGGCGGTGAAGTGGTTTCCGTTGGGAAGATTGCCGATATCTATGCGCAGGTTGGTATCACGAAGAAAGTGAAGGCGACCGGTATTGATGTGCTGTTTGACGCCACGCTGAAAGAGATGGATAGCGCGGGCGACAACACCATCGTATTTACCAACTTTGTTGATTTCGATTCTGCCTACGGCCACCGCCGCGATATTCCGGGTTATGCTGCCGCTCTGGAACTGTTTGACCGTCGCTTGCCGGAAATGCTGTCCCGCGTAAAAGGCGACGACATCCTGATTCTGACGGCCGATCACGGCTGTGACCCGAGCTGGCACGGTACCGATCACACCCGTGAGAATGTCCCCGTGTTGATCTATGGCCCGAACGTGAAGCCGGGTTCATACGGTCACCGTGAAACCTTCGCCGATATCGGGCAGACCGTTGCGGCCTACTTTGGCCTGTCGCCTATGGACTACGGTAAATCGATACTGTAAAACACACCGTTTTTACGTGAACTTGATTAATTAAGGAATAAACGCATGGCTACGCCACATATTAATGCAGAAATGGGTGATTTCGCGGACGTTGTACTGATGCCGGGCGACCCGCTGCGCGCTAAGTACATTGCAGAAACCTTTCTGGAAAATGCCCGCGAAGTGAATAACGTGCGTGGCATGCTGGGTTTCACCGGCACCTATAAAGGCCGTAAAATTTCGGTGATGGGTCACGGTATGGGGATCCCCTCCTGCTCAATCTATGCGAAAGAACTGATCACCGAATTCGGCGTGAAGAAGATCATTCGCGTGGGTTCCTGCGGTGCAGTACGTGAAGATGTTAAGCTGCGCGACGTGGTGATCGGTATGGGCGCCTGTACGGATTCCAAAGTGAACCGCATGCGTTTCAAAGATCACGACTACGCGGCGATTGCCGATTTCGATATGGTTCGCAATGCGGTTGATGCTGCCAAAGCTCGCGATGTTTCCGTACGCGTAGGCAACATCTTTTCCGCGGATCTGTTCTACACGCCAGATCCGCAGATGTTCGACGTAATGGAAAAATACGGCATTCTGGGTGTGGAAATGGAAGCGGCCGGTATCTACGGCGTCGCGGCAGAGTTTGGTGCGAAAGCGCTGGCCATCTGTACCGTTTCTGACCACATTCGTACGGGTGCGCAGACTACGTCAGAAGAGCGTCAAAATACGTTTAACGAGATGATCGAAATCGCGCTGGAATCCGTTCTGCTGGGCGATAACGAGTAATATCATACTAGCCCGGACATCCGTTCCGGGCTGTTTTTTCTATATTTCCCTTCATATCCTGCCGTAAGAAACCTGCTGTCTATCCGCCCCTGGCACCGTAACAGAAGGATCGACAATGTTGTTCTCCGTGCGTATTTTCTTCTCTGGCTCGAGTGGCGTTAAGCGTATCTGATGTGTGAAGCAAGCCAGTACGGCAGGCTGATGGCTGACGGCTAACACGATAGTGCGTGGCAGCGCAGTCCTGATGTGATCTAACAGCTGAAGCGCCGCTGCGTCATCAAGCTGGCTGGTGGCTTCATCCAGACAAAGCAGCGTCGGGCGCAGCAGCAACGCGCGGGCGAGTGACAGGCGCTGTTGTTCGCCGCCCGATAGCACCCGGCTCCAGTTTGCCGTGTCGTCCAGACGAGGAATCAGCGAGGCCAGCCCGGTTTGTTCCAGTACCTTCGCGAGCTGTGAGCGATCGACTCGCTGTACTTGCGGATAACACAGTACCTGACGCAGCGTATCCTGCGGCAAATAGGCTTTTTGCGGCAAAAACAGCGTGTGGCCAGCGGGGAAATGCCAGTCTCCTTGTGAAACAGGCCACAATCCCGCCAGCGCACGCAGCAGCGTGGTTTTTCCCGTGCCGCTGGCTGCGCTGAACGCCGCCCATTCGCCAGCCTGAAGTGTGAGCGTCAGCGGGGCGAAATACGGCGAACCATCAGGGCGCGGTACGGATAGCACGTTGATAGACAGGGCATGACCTTCATGACGCGGCGTCTCTGGTGCAGGCAACTGCTGTAAGCGCTGCTGGAATTCCCACAGCCGCTCAATGGTGGAAGACCATTGAACTAGCTGACGATAGGCATCGATAAACCAGCCAAAGGCATCCAGCACATAGCCGAAGGCGGATCGCGCCTGCATAATCGCCCCAAGGCTAACCTGACGAGCAAGAAACAGCGGCAGAGTAGCGAACACCGGAATAATCAGGCTGAAACGGAAATAGCTGGTAGTAAAGCTTTCCAGCCGAAATTCCCGCGCCATTAGGCGCTGCCAGTTTTGCACGATGGGCAGGAAATGTTGCCGCATCCGCTGCTGCTCGGCGTCACTCCCCTGATAAAACGCAATTTGTTCGCTGTTATCCCGCACCCGCAGCAGCGTGGCGCGGTAGTCGGCCTCCGCCCGCTGACGTTCAATATTCAGTTTGTGCAGGCGGTGCCCCAGCCGATGTGTGACCACGCTGGCGAGGGCGGCGTAGGCGAGGGCAATCCACACCAGATAGCCGTGTATCGTGATGGTATAGCCGCTTAATGTGAAAGTATGAACGCCGGAAAGCTGCCATAGAATGGCGATAAAAGAGAAAAAGCGGGCGGTATTTTTCAGCAACGAGAGCAGGAGTTCGAGGCTTTGTTCGATCAGCAGGCGAATATCTTCCGCGATACGCTGATCGGGGTTATCCAGCCCGGCACTGAGCTGATAGTGGGCGTGATTGCGCAGCCAATCCTGCTCATACTGATGCGTCATGGTATCGCGCCAGCGGATAATCAGCTGTTTCTTGAGCCAGTTGCCGCAGATGATCACCAACACGAACAGCAGCGTATAGGCCAGATAGCGCACCGCCATATCGTAGATGGAGGCGTGCTGAAAGTAGTCGGCCAGCGCGTCGTAAAAATCCCTGCTCCAGTTATTGTACTGCACGCTGATCCAGACGACGGAGAGCGTCAGGCTCATAATCAGCAACAGCAATAACCACAACAGCATGGCGCGTGTCGTCAGCCAGAAAGATGCGACCAGAGAATAAAAGCGTTTAAGCGTTTGCATAATGGGGTGAGCGATGGCCTGCCAGCAGAGGCTGGCAGGCATATTCGCTTAGAAATTCCACTTTGCGGTCAACATGAAATTACGCGGATCGCCGTAATAGTTGTTGCCGCTGCGGTGGCGGTTGTTCAGGTTTAAGAAGTAAGTTTTATCCGTCAGGTTATTGCCCACCAGATTAAAGCTCAGGTTCTTGCTGTACTGATAGCGAACATTCGCGTTCCACAGCGTATAACCGCCCTGAGACAGGCCAAAAGCGCGGTTGGGATAAGTTTGTGTACCCGTTTGGGCGGTCATGCCCGCGCCAATCGTCCATTGATTCAGCTCACCCGGCAGATTGTATGAGGTGTACAGCTTGAACATATGCTTCGGCGTACGTGGGCTGAACTGTGCCGCTTTATCACTCTCTGATGCTTCCAGATATTTACTGTTAGTCAGGGTATAACCCGTCTGAATCTGCCAGCCTTCAGCCAGTTGCCCTGTGACATCCAGTTCAACGCCTTGACTGCGTACTTTGCCTTCGGCACGGGAACAGCCGCTATTAGGATCTTGGCAAACGGAGCTGTCTGCTTCGGTGATCGCACGGTTGGACTGAATAATGCGGAACAGTGCCAGTGAAGCATTCAGATCGCCGTCAAAAAACTCCCCTTTAACGCCGGTTTCATAGTTGGTGCCGGTAATGGCGGGCAGCAGCTTACCGTCCTTATCGCGTGCACTCTGTGGTTTATAGATTTCAGCATAGCTGGCATACCAGGTGTAATTGTCGGCAAAATTCCATAGCAGGCCGCTATAAGGGACAAATTTATCGCGAACGTGCAGGCTGCTGTATTCTTTGTCGCTGGTGTTGCGCTGGTTATCGTAATAGTAGTCGTAGCTATAAGCGCTGTAGCGACCGCCGAGGATGAGTTTCCAGTCATCGGCCAGCTCCCAGCGTGTGGTAGTAAACAGCCCGCGCTGATAAATATTATATTGTTCTCTATAACGGGAACTGTAGAGGCTAAGGTTCGACCAATCGGGTTCTGCGACTGAGTTAGGATCCCAATTATAGATATTGGCACTGGTGGTGTTAGCAATACGGCCAATAGCGTTGTCGAAGTTCTCTTTCTGATAGTCACCGCCGAACACCAGCTCATGGCTACGTCCCAATAGCTCAAACGGACCACTCACACTGAGGTTATAGCCCCATTGATCGCTCTTGTTGTCATAGTGCAGCGCATTGTTTAACCGGCTAACACCGGTTTGCGGGTTAACGCCTGCCGTACCGTTCATAATACCGATATAGCGTTCTTTCGACGTGGCTCGTGTGTAGTTGAGCGCACTTTTTAGTGTCCAGTCGTTGCTAAAGCGATGCTCTAATTCCGCAAAGGGATTAATTCTTTCAAAATTAATCCGGTTCCAACTCGCCCCCAGAAACGTTGAACGCGGAAGGTGTAAGTTGCTCTTATCGGTGCCGAAAGGCACGCCATAAAGATCGGGCACTACATCCGTTTTCTGCCAATTCATTCCTGTTGTCACGGTGGTATCGGGTGTGATATCCCAGGCTAACGTCCCGAACAGTACCTTACGTTCGCTGCCGACATAATCCGTGAAGCTCTGTTTGTCTTGGTATACGCCCACCAGACGGCCGCGCAGGCTGGCATCGTCATTGAGTGGACCGGAAACATCTATCTCGCTGCGGTAATTGTCCCAACTTCCGATTCCTGCACTGGCAGACGCCTGAAATTCGTAGGTCGGTTTTTTACGTACCAGATTGACGGTGCCGCCGGGTTCCCCGCTGCCCTGTGTTAGACCTGAAGCGCCACGCAGAACTTCGACGCGATCGTAAATCGCCAGATCGGGTGATTCACTGGTCGATTGAAAGGCGTTCATTACGCTATTTTGCGACGACTGGTTGACGCCATCCTCTTTGATATTGTCCATCGCGAACGCGCGTGACTCGTATTTCACTTGAAAGCTATTCTGATTGACCACGTTAATGCCGGTGGTTTGCTTCATGGCTTCATCCAGCGAGGTCATATTCTGATCGTCCATACGCTGGCGCGTCACGACGCTCACCGACTGCGGCGTTTCTCGCGGCGACAGGTTCAGCTGTGTCGCGGTGTTCATGCTGCGCGTGGTGTAGGACTGGGTGCCTTCGGTCACGCCGTTGCGATTGACCCCCGCTACGACCAGCATCTCATCTCCCTGCGGTATTCTCTGTAAGCGCCAGGCGCCGTTAGGCTGCGGAATCACCTGAAGTCCGCTTCCGGCTAGCAGAGCCGAAAATCCGCCATCGACGCTGTAATTCCCTTGCAGGGACGGACCGGTTTTTCCTGTCGCCAACTGTGCATCGCCGACCAGATAAACGCCCGATTGGGCGGCAAACTGGTTTAGCTGCTGGTTAAGCGGTCCGGCAGGAATTGCGTAGGTTTTGGTTGCCGCCACTGCTGCTGTTTCTGCGGCGGTTGCGGTGGAATGCGCGAAAAGCGGTGCGCCGCACAGTAGCAGATGAACGGCAATCGCCAGTTTGGAAGGAGTGCGCTGTGTTGAGAAAAATGGAATCAATGCCATGAAAATTCGCCTTCTGACCCAGAGTAAAAATTGGTGGTTTTACTGTGAATCGAACGACAGCAGGAAAAGGGGAACTCAAAAGAGAAAATTTTTTATCTGTCCCCTAAAAAGCAGTATCCGGAAAGGGGACGGTTATGCGGACGATATCAGCGCGGTTCGACGGTCACCCACCACGGAAAACGGCGATGGATGCGAACCGGGAAGGCTTGCTCCAGCATGTTCAGCGCCATGTCGGTATCGGTTAAGGGGAAGGTGCCCATCACGCGTAAATCGGCAATGGCGGGTTGGCACGCCAGATAGCCATGACGATAGCGAGACAACTGCGCTACAACCTCTCCCAGCGGCATGTTGTCCGCCTGTAGCCTGCCGTGTGACCAGTCGGCATCGTTCTGCTGATTGGGCAAAATGTTACCCTGACCGTCGGCATTGAAGCGCAGATGGTAGCCAGCGTTAACCCGACGTGCGGCAGAGGCGTATTTGGCGTTGGCATCGACCGCATGTTGGTAAACGGTCAGCGTGGTGGCCTCCGGCTCTTGCGCGACGCTAAAACGCGTGCCCAGTGCCTGCATGCGCCCTTGCGCGGTGGTGACAAAGAAAGGTCGCGCGTCGGCAGCGGTCTCAATCAGAATGTCCCCGGCCAGCAGGGCGATTTCCCGCCGCTGGTCGCTGTAGCGGATATCAATCGCGCTGGCGGTATTCAGCCACAGCCGGGTGTTGTCCGGTAACGTCAGCGATTTGATTTCTCCTACCGCGCTGTGATGATCGGCCGTCATCGCCAGCAGCGAGTCTTTTAGCGGCGTGTGGCGGTAAGTCAGCCAGGAGAGGAGTGTGCCGGTGCTGAGCAGCGCAGCGAGTTTGAGCGCGCGACGACGTGTCATCGACGCAGGTTTGTGCAGCAACGTATCCAGCGCGGGTTGTTGGCCATCGCCACGCAGCGGCTGGAAACGCTGGCTGACCGTGAGCACGAACTCCCACGCATGGCGGTGCTCCTCGCTTTCGTCCATCCAGCGCTGCCAGTGATGATAGTGCTCATCGCCAGGTTCCCGATCGCACAGTTGGGCGTACCACTGTGACGCCTCCTGCAAGGCAATAAAGCTGGGTTTGTTCAGGCTGGGGTTATTCATGAACGAGCGTCCTGACCGTCCGCGTCTATCTCCGCTTCCAGCAGCACACAATGCAGCATGGCTTGCGCCATGTATTTTTTCACCATGCGTTCGGAAACGCCCAGCGCATCGGCAATGTCCCGATAGGGGCGTCCCTGTACCTGCGCCATGATAAAAGCGGCACGCACCTTCTCGGGCAGCGCACGCAACATGGCATCGACCTGATACAGGGTTTCGAGAATGATATTGCTGTCTTCCGCTGACAGGGCAACCGGCTCCGGCTGTTCGGCGAGCGAGGCGAGCCAGACGCGCTCGATTTCCCGCTTGCGCCAGAGATCGACGCACATGCCTTGCGCCATCACGCTCAGATAAGCCCGCGCACCCGCGTGGCTGTCGAACTGACGTGGCTTCAGCAAGAGCCGTACAAAGACATCCTGCGCCAGATCGGCCGCATCACACAGATTCCCCAGCCGTTTGCGTAATAGCCCCTGCAACCAGCCATGATGCTGGCAATAGAGCTGATGCATATCTGCTGAGGTATCAATATTGGCTGATGACATGTCTGGTGCCTGAACCGGAACGATAGGAGGTCAAATTTCAGGCGCATCTTAGTTGAGAATGATTTTTATTTCAACGCTAAGGAAAATGTGGGTACCGATGGGGGGCGAGGACGCGTAAGAAACGCGTGGGTAGTAAAGCGGAAATGCATCACGTTCGGTAGCGGCATCGGGCGTGATGCGACTCAACGCTATCGGAAAAGGCTGGCCTCAACGTCAGGCCAGCCGACAATGTTACTTAATGGCCTGAGCAGGAACCTGTGCAGCGCTGTTAAAGCTGATCTCGTTGATCGCGCTCCATTTGTTTACATCGGTGCCAAACGTATCCAGTTTGAAGAACTTGGCTTTAACGGCAGGGAAAGTGAATTTTTCACCGTCTTTGGCATTGCTGGAGGTGACCAGATTGTCAGCTAGCTTTTTCCAGGTTTTACCGTCGGTGGAGTAGGAGACGGAGAACTTCAGTTTGCGCTCGTCCGCTTTGAAAGGAACAAGAACAAAGTTCTCAACCGATTGTTCTTTATCCAGTTCTAACTGAACCCAGCTCTCACCATTTGCCGCCCAGCGCGTTTTTACGTCGCCATCGGCAATGTTGGCTGGCTTGTGGCCCTTGTCTGAATCATAAGCGGAGGCTGTCACCGCCGTTACTTGTACCGCGTAAGCGGAAAGAGAGAATAAGCCGCACAGAAGCGTCGTAGCCAGAGTGTATTTTTTCATATTATTCCTCGTTGATAACGGATAAACCATGCATGCCTGTAAACCAGAAACATGAAATGGAATGTTATTATGATAAAAAAGAAACAATGTTTTATTTGTAGCGATCACGTTGCGAGGATTTTTCTGGCAGGAAAAAAGGCAGAGCGGGACGGGGCGCACATTATGGCACCCGCCGTATACTCGTCATACTTCAAGTTGCATGTGCGTTGGCTGCGTTCAGTCACCCGAATCACTTACCTGAGTAAGCTCATCGGGATTCCTTCTCTTGCCGCCTTCCTGAAACTCGAATTATTTAGAGTATAGATATAGATAAAGATAAAGATAAAGAGGTTAGCCGAGCGGCAGCGCCATGAGAATCGCGTCTTCTCTACCTTGTGCCGTAGGGTAATAATCACGGCGCACGGAGACTTCGTTGAATCCCAGACTCTCATACAGCGCGATGGCACGTGCGTTTGATTCGCGGACTTCCAGCCACAGCGTCAGAATTCCGCGTCGCTCCATTTCGTCGATCAGGTGTTCCAACAGTTGGCGACCCAATCCCTGACGTTGGTGATCGGGGTGTACGGCAATATTGAACAATGTCGCTTCATCCAGCACGACCTGGGTAATGGCGTAAGCGGCAAGCTGACCGTCATGGTTCAGTTTGATGTTGAAATAACGTTCTCCCTGATTGCTGACAAACGTTTTTTCCGTCCACGGGAAGGCATGGCTGGCCTGTTCAATTTTAAAGGCTTGCGCCAGGTCAGCTGGCGTCAGAGAAGATATCGTGTTCATGTTCACAGATCTGTTGCCACAGCGCCCGTTTGGCGTCGGCATTTTGATAAAGTTCGGAAAGCAGAGGGCTGGAAAGCTGAACGCCCTGTAGCGCAATCGGCTCTTCAATACCCAACCGCCAGCTATGGCAGCGTACGTCGGCGGGCAGCATCTCGATCTGCTGCGGCGTCAAGCGATAGGCTTGTGAAGGAGTCAGCGCCAGACTGTGCAGGACATCGGCCAACAGCGGTTCATCATCGGCCAGCGGCTCGGCGGAGACGATCACCAGACGCACCTGTGCGGGCAGACTGACGGCGATTTCGCCTTGCAGCACCGTCGGGCGACGCAGCGTCCACTGCGTAATTCCCAGTTGCTGTAGCAGCCTGTCACGTCTTGATTCCATGCGTTATCCTGTCTGGCGGGCGAGAAAATGCGTCGTGCCTATGCTAACAAACCCCGTCAGGCTGCGCCAATGTCGGCGCGGTTATTTCCTCTGCGCGCTGCAACTTCGGGAGCGAAGCGTATATAATCCCCCGCTCAATGATTAAGGAGCCGTAGCCTGATGTCCGCATTAACCCCCGCCAGTGAAGTTATACTGCGCCATAGCGATGAATTTCTCTCACGCCGCGTTCTGTTTGCCGGTGATTTGCAGGATACCCTGCCTGCGCAATTTGAGGCGGCGTCAGTGCGTGTCCATTGCAACCAATATCACCACTGGCAGCAGATGACAAAGCCGCTTGGCGAGAATGCGCAATTCGGTCTGGTGGCGGATGCGGCGCTGGTGGCGGATAGCGACACGCTGATTTATTACTGGCCGAAAAGCAAACAGGAAGCGGAATTCCAGTTGCGTAATCTGTTGTCCTTGCTGCCAGTCGGCGCGGAGATCTTCGTGGTTGGGGAAAACCGCAGCGGCGTGCGCAGCGCCGAAACCGTGCTGTCTGACTTCGTCGAGTTGGTGAAAATCGACAGTGCACGCCGCTGCGGGCTTTACCATGGTCGAATTGATAAGCAGTCCAGCTTCACGCTGGATGACTGGTGGGATGAGTATGTGACGGATGGCGTGATCGTCAAAACGCTTCCGGGCGTCTTCAGCCGTGATGATCTGGATCCGGGCAGTCGACTGCTGCTGTCTACGTTTGAGCCGCACATGAAAGGCAAAGTGCTGGATATCGCCTGCGGTGCTGGCGTGCTGGCATCGGTACTGGCGAAACAGTCGCCGAAAATCCGCCTGACGTTGAGCGATGTCAGCGCGGCGGCGGTGGAGTCCAGCAAAGCTACGCTGGCGGCGAATGCGTTGGAAGGCGCGGTGATTGCGAGCAACGTCTATTCCGACATTAATGGCCGCTTCGATATGATCGTCTCCAATCCGCCATTCCACGACGGCTTACAGACCAGTCTGCAAGCCGCGGAAATGTTGATTCGTGGCGCGGTGACCCATCTGCCGATTGGCGGGCAGTTGCGCATCGTCGCTAATGCCTTCCTGCCGTATCCCGCGCTGTTAGATGCCGCATTCGGTAGCCATGAAGTGCTGGCGCAGACCGGGCGCTTCAAGGTGTATCAGGCCACCGTGGGTCGTCCGCCGCGCACAGGCAAAGGCCGTCGGTAATCCCAATTACTGATTAAGGGCTGCCATACTCTCCTTGCCGTAGCGTTCACCTGCTGCGGCATCGGGCGGGAAGATAGCATCAATGGCGGCCAGTTCCTCTTGCGTCAGTGTGACCTCCAGCGCCGCGACGTTCTCTTCCAGATAGCGGCGGCGTTTGGTGCCCGGAATCGGCACGATATGCTCGCCCTGTGCCAGTACCCACGCCAGCGCTAACTGTGATGGCGTCACCTGCTTTTCCTGCGCCAGTTGGTTAATTTTCTCGACCAGCAGCAGATTCTTGCCGAAATTTTCCCCCGAGAAACGTGGATTGGTACGACGGAAATCGTCGGCGGCCAGATCGTCCGGACTGCGAATCGCACCGGTCAGGAAGCCGCGCCCCAGTGGGCTGTAAGGCACAAATCCGATCCCCAGACGCTCACAGGTGGGCAGAATGTCGGCTTCCATATCGCGCGTCCACAGTGAATATTCGCTCTGTAACGCCGTAATGGGGTGTACGCGGTGTGCGCGTTCCAGCGTGGTGACAGAGGCTTCACTCAGGCCGATATAGCGAATCTTGCCTTCCTGAACCAGTTCGGCCAGCGTACCGACCGTCTCTTCAATGGGAACCGTCGGGTCGATGCGGTGCTGATAGTAAAGATCGATGACGTCCGTACCAAGGCGCGTCAGGCTGCCTTCCACCGAACGGCGGATGTAGTCCGGTTTACCGCAGATGCCGCGTGCGTTGGGGTTCGCCGGGTCGCGGATGATACCGAATTTGGTCGCCAGAAAGACCTGTTCGCGCTTGCCTTTTATTGCTTTGCCGAGAAGCTGCTCATTAGTATGTGGGCCATACATATCGGCGGTATCCAGCAGTGTGACGCCCAACTCCAGTGCGCGATGCAACGTGGCGATGGATTCTTTTTCATCCTGCGCGGTGGAGTAGAAATCACTCATCCCCATGCAGCCTAGCCCAATCGCTGACACCAGTGGACCGTTCGCACCTAATTTGCGCTGTTGCATTGTCATCTTCCTCATCTCGTTGGCAGTGAAAGCAGTCTGGTTGTTTATCCAATAAAGATAAATACCGCTTTTTATGCAACACTATTCAAAAATAGCTAACAATGGTGGCGGCGATGGATCATATTCAGTCGATGCGGGTTTTTGTGCGTATTGTCGAACTGGGCAGCTTTAGCCGTGCAGCAGAACGGCTTGCACTACCGCGTGCGACGGTGAGCAATACCATCAAGCAGCTTGAAGGGCGGTTAGGAGTACGTTTGCTGCAACGTACGACCCGTCAGGTGCAGATCACCGATGAAGGGCGCGTTTATTATGAGCGCTGTCTGCAATTGCTTGCGGAAATTGAAGAGATCGACACGCTGTTCACGCAGCAAAAGCAGCAGCCGGTTGGGAAAGTGCGGGTGGATATGCCGCATTCGCTGGCGCGGGACATTGTCGTCCCGGCGTTAGGGGACTTTTATGCGCGTTATCCGCAGGTGACGCTGATGCTAAGCGCCAACGATGCGGCGATTAATGTGCTACGTGAAGGCGTCGACTGTGTGCTGCGCGCCTGGCAGACGGACGACGAGACGCTGGCGACCCGCCATTTGCCGTCAATGCCGCAGATTACCTGTGCGTCGGCCGATTATCTGGCGCGATACGGCGTGCCACGTTCGCTTGATGACCTGTCAGGGCATCATATGGTCGGCTATTTCTCTCTGCGTACTGAATATCTTTATCCGCTGGAATTCATGTCGGGCGATGAACGCATTACGCGTATGTTGCCCGGTGCGTTACAGGTTAATGGCACCGATGCCTACATCGCCAGCGCCCGTGCCGGACTGGGGATTATTCAGGCGCCGCGTCGCGGCCTGCGCCCGTTTCTGGAAAGCGGGGAGTTGGTGGAGATCCTGCCGGAAATACCACCGCCCGCGATGCCGCTTTACGTGATGTATGCGCCCGGTCGTTTTCTCGCGCCACGGATTCGGGTGTTTATAGAATGGCTCGATGAACTCTTTACGCACAGCGCTGCCGCGAGATGATGATTTTTGCAGCAAACCCCGCATCCCTGAGGAAATAATCATTGACGTGAACGCGAAAACCTCTAGAATTCGCCCCCGTAGTGATATTGCGTAAAGCAGTGTTGCGAAGGTGGCGGAATTGGTAGACGCGCTAGCTTCAGGTGTTAGTGTTCTTACGGACGTGAGGGTTCAAGTCCCTCTCTTCGCACCAACATCACTATGACGGTTCTCGTTTGTCGAACCGAAGCAGTGAATCAGTATTGCATGAGCAGCATGACAGAATTGCGAAGGTGGCGGAATTGGTAGACGCGCTAGCTTCAGGTGTTAGTGTTCTTACGGACGTGAGGGTTCAAGTCCCTCTCTTCGCACCATGTCATAATAGATTTAGCGCATAAAGCTGATTTTCCGCATAAAGCAGTCTTACTGCATAAGACAAACAACGTTCCCAGTGCGAAGGTGGCGGAATTGGTAGACGCGCTAGCTTCAGGTGTTAGTGTCCTTACGGGCGTGAGGGTTCAAGTCCCTCTCTTCGCACCACAGATTTATTCTGTATCTTCCTGATTTTCTTTCCTGTTTATTCTCTTTTATCCCTTTCTGTATCTATAACGCTTTTCCGCGTTCACTGACCTTTCTGAATGTGTGCACCGCTCCGCGTTGATTTACAGCGTCGTCAGGTTAAACATAACGGATAGTGCCGCCAACCCGCCAGCGAGCGCAACGCAGGACGGCAGCAGTAAATAGTGGCGTAAGCGTTGATGGAACAGCATCACAAGCGTCGCCAGCAGGGCGATGGCGATAATCACTTTCAGGTGCGTCAGGTTCAGATCGAGCAGCGCCAGTAGCGGCATAATGGCACAAGGCAGCAGCACGCCCCAGGCGCTGGACAGATGCTTCCCCATACACCAGCTCACACTCCATAGCCCGCAGGCTGTGATCATTGCTGTCAGCATTTTTCCACCCGTTAAAAGTGATAATGATAACTAATATCATATAAGAATTTATATCAATTACTAGCTTTTTGACGAGCAGATTGTCGGAATTTTCTTTACCGTGGCGTTAATCGGGATGCTGGCTGCTCAGATGCTGGCGTATCAGGTGGATGAGATTCACGATAACGGCCGATCGTTCATGTTTACGCCATATAGCCGCGATTTGCGTATGGATTTCGGGCATACCGATATCGTGATAGGTCACATTATCGGCCTTAATGCAGGCGAGTGATTCCGGTATCAGGGTAATGCCGAAGCCGGCGGCGACCATCCCGATCGTTGCCGTCAGCTGCGGGGCAAATGGGCTGGGTTTGGGACCATAACCCGACAGATAGCAGGTGCGGATAATCATATCGTGCAACCCCGGACACACCTCACGTGGGAAAATAATCAGCGGTTCCTGACGCAGTTCGCTGAGCGAGACTTGCGCTTTATGGCTCAGTGAATGCCCTGCGGGTAGCACCAATTTCATCGGCTCTTCGGCCAAAATTTCCCCGTTAATATCATCACTAAGTTCGCAGGGTAAACGCAGAAATGCGATATCGATATTGCGTTCTTGCAGCGCAGTAATCAGCGTTGCCGGGTTTTCTTCTTTTGGCTGCGGTTGGACGTACGGATGCTGCTGACAGTAGCGATGGAGTAGGGAAAGCACCGTGGGGTGGTACATGGCCGAGGGTGAAAAACCCACGTTCAGGCTACCTTTCTCGCCTCGCGCGATACTCCTTGTCCGTGCGATCGCCGAATCGGTGAGTTGCAGAATACGGCAGGCGTCTTCATACAGTGCCTGTCCCGCCTCCGTCATTTCTACACCGCGCGTCAGTCGCTTGAACAGCGGCGTGCCGATCTCCTGCTCGAATTTCTTGATCTGCTGGCTAAGAGGGGGCTGTGATATCCCTAGGTTTTCTGCCGCACGCGTGAAATGTCGGGCTTGTGCAACGGCGACAAAATAGCGCAGGTAGCGTAGTTCCATTTACGTAACTCCATATCTTTCCGATCTTGAAATGCCCTTAATTGCATATTGGAATTTTGTTCTCTCCCGCGTCAATCTTTATCTAAATATTAGCGGTGTTTAAGTAATCGGTGCGGTGAGAAGGAATGTATGAAAACGAATGTCAGTGAACAATCCTGTGAGGAAGCCTTTGCCAGCTATGCCTATGATTTTCGTCGGCAGCGTGCAGACAGCGTTATTTATCAGACCTCATTAATGAGCGGGCTAATAAATGGCGTATATGAAGGTAACCGAACGATGGCTGAATTGCTGGAACACGGTGATTTTGGATTAGGAACATTTAATAGTTTGGATGGGGAACTGGTTGCGTTAAATAGCCAGATTTTCCAGCTGTTATCCGATGGCAGCGCACGCGCGGCGAAGCCAGAGCAGAAAACGCCATTCGCCGTCATGACATTCTTTCGCCCGACGGAAACGATCCGTTTTGATTGCTGGACCTCGCGTGAAGACGTACATCGCCAGATCGACGAGATTGTGGGCACGGATAATTTATTCTGCGCGTTGCGGATTGACGGGAATTTTCGCTGTGTTGAAACCCGTACCGTCCCCCGGCAGTGCCGGCCTTATAAACCCATGCAGGAAGCGGTTGAAGGACAGCCGACATTTCATTTTGAGCACCGTAACGGCAGCGTTATTGGTTTTCGTAGTCCAGCTTACACTCAGGGAATTAATGTCGCGGGTTACCACGAACATTTCATTACTGACGATCGCCAGGGCGGCGGCCATATTCTGAATTATGACGTCGAACACGGCACGCTAACGTTTGGTGTGGTTGCCAAACTGATCATCGATCTGCCTCAGGATCGGGAGTTTCTCAATGCCGATCTGTCCTCAGAAAACCTCAATAGCGTAATCAAGTCAGTAGAGAGCTAGTCATTTCATCGGAGTTATGTCATGGAAAAGTCCACCGAGCAGCAAAGCTGGAGTTGCGGAGCCGAGCTGATTGTAAAACACCTGGAAGCGCAGGGCGTAAAGCATATTTTTGGTATTCCCGGCGCTAAAATCGATCGCGTGTTTGATGAGCTGGAAGACTCGACGATTCAAACGATCCCAGTACGGCATGAGGCGAACGGTGCGTTTATGGCGGCGGCGATAGGTCGCCTCACGGGGAAAGCGGGGGTGACGCTGGTGACATCTGGCCCCGGCTGCTCCAATCTGGTCACCGGGCTGGCCACGGCGACCGCAGAAGGTGATGCGGTTGTGGCATTAGGCGGGGCGGTTAAGCGTGCGGATAAGCTTAAACTGACGCACCAGAGTCTGGACACCGTCAGCCTGTTTCAGCCAGTCAGTAAATTCAGCGCGGAAGTCACCGCATCCAGTGCCATCTCGGAAGTGCTGGCGAATGCGTTTCGGGCAGCGGAAAGCGGCCGTCCAGGGGGGGCGTTTGTCAGCCTGCCACAGGATATCGTCAATGAACCGGTGAGTAGCCCGATTCTGGCTTGTCCGAATTTACCGCTGTTAAACGGTGCGCCACATAGTGACGTTGCCGAGGCGGCTAAACGACTGCGGGAGGCTAAAAATCCGGTGTTACTGCTTGGGTTAATGGCTAGCCAGCAGGAGAATGCAGAGGCGCTGCGTCGTTTTTTACACCGCAGCCAACTGCCGGTTACCAGCACGTACCAGGCCGCTGGCGTGATCGACCAGCAGCAGTTTGGTCACTTTGCCGGACGTGTTGGGCTGTTCAATAATCAGGCTGGGGATAAACTGCTGCAACAGGCGGACGTGATCGTTACCGTGGGCTACAGCCCGGTTGAGTACGATCCGGTGTTATGGAATAGCGGCAAAGCAACGCTGATCCATATTGATGTGCTGCGGGCTGAGATCGACAGCGCCTACCACCCTGATATCGAGCTGCTCGGGAATATCGCGATGACGGTGGATGCGTTGAATGCGTGTATCAGCGAGCCAGTTATCTTATCGGCGGGCACGCAGGCCGTATTGCAGGATCGTCAGCGTCAGCGTCACGATCTCAGTACTCGCGCCATCAACATGGCAGGATTTGCAATTCACCCGCTGCGTCTGGTGCGGGCGATGCAGGATATCGTGAATGAAGATGTCACGCTGTGTGTGGACATGGGAAGTTTTCATATCTGGCTGGCGCGTTATCTGTATAGCTTCCGGGCGCGGCAGATTCTGATGACCAACGGCCAGCAGACCATGGGCGTAGCACTACCTTGGGCGATAGCCGCATCATTGATACAGCCCGGCAAAAAAGTGGTGTCCGTTTCCGGCGACGGCGGGTTTATGCAGTCCAGCATGGAGCTGGAAACAGCGGTGCGCCTGAAAAGCAATCTCCTGCATATTATCTGGGTGGATAACGGCTATAACATGGTGGAAATCCAGCAAATCCATAAATACCATCGCCCGGCGGGCGTGACATTTGGCCCGATTGATTTCAAGGCGTATGCGGAAGCGTTTGGCGCAAAAGGGTTTGCAGTTGAATCTGCGGATGAACTGGTTAGCAAACTCCGTCAGGCGATGGATGTTGACGGCCCCGCGGTGATTGCGATTCCGGTTGATTATTCCGATAACCACTGGCTGATGGGGAATCTGAATATTAGCGTGCTGATCTGATATTTTAATGGGTTACCCGCCCGTAGGGTATCGGGCGGGGCAGCATCGTTTCTCCCTCAATAATACGGTGTGTCGCTGGATAGTTTTCTTTAGAATCATCTGCATGGTCACACGGTAACAGGAAGGGACACACCATGCTGAAATCTGTACGGCGACTCATCAGACGCGGTCTTATCGTCATCGGTGTTATTGCAATGACGCTGTTGGCTATTCGTATTTATGACACGCAAAGTGGGCCGCCGCTAGCGCCGTGGCACACCTACGTGCCGGATGAGCTGTCAACGGATGAGCTGGATAAGGGCGACTGGGCTGCGTATTTAAAGCAGGAAGCACTTATCTTTCAGCAGGTGAATCAGCATGTCACTCAGGAACTGGATGAGGATGAGCAGCGTCCGGTTAACCGCTATTTTTCGGGTAGCCCGGTTTACCCTGGGAAGTTCCAGCATGACTGGAACCGATCCTATGAACTGTCGCCGGAAGGGGAACTGAAAGGCGCGGTGGTGATGCTGCACGGTCTGACCGATTCACCCTATAGTTTGCGGCATATCGCGGAACGCTATCGTCAGCGTGGTTTTTTCGTTGTTGGCATTCGCTTGCCTGCGCACGGGACGGTGCCGGGGGCGCTGACCGATGTGCAATGGGAAGATTGGCTGGCAGCCACGCGTCTGGCAGTGCGTGAGACGACGTCGCACCTGACGTTACAACAGGGTCAAAGGTTGCCGCTGCATATCGTCGGTTTTTCCAACGGCGGGGCGCTGGCGTTGAAGTACACGCTGGATACCTTGGATAATCCTGCACTTGCGCGTCCCGATCAGCTTATCCTTATTTCCCCGATGATCGGTATTACCAGCTATGCGCGTTTTGCGGGGCTGGCTGGGCTACCCGCTATCTTTCCGGCCTTTGCCAAGTCTGCCTGGTTGGGCATCTTGCCGGAATTTAATCCCTTCAAGTACAACTCATTTCCGGTAAATGGTGCGCGCCAATCCTGGTTGTTAACCCATGAACTTCAGAGTCAGTTAAGCCGTAAAGCGCAAGCGAATGCGTTGGTTGATCTACCTCCAGTGCTGACGTTCCAATCGGTGATGGATTTCACCGTAAGCACGCGTGCGGTCATTACGGCGTTTTATAACCTGCTGCCAGCTAACGGGAGCCAGTTGGTTCTCTTTGATGTCAATCGTACCGTCAATTTTGGCCCGCTTCTGCGTGAGTCGACGAATGGTGCCGTCAGCCAGCTATTACCTGCCACTCCACGTCATTATGATACGACGGTGATTTCTAACGCTGCGCCGAACAGTTCTCATGCCGTGGCGTTCGATGTTGCTGCAGGGGCGGGGCAGGAACAGACTCGCGAGCTGGGGATGGACTATCCATCGGATGTGTATTCGCTATCGCACGTATCACTGCCGTTCCCAGATTCGGATTCGCTGTATGGTCGTTTCTCACAGAACCCTACCGAATTTGGTCTGCCGCTGGGGAAAATTACCCCAAGAGGAGAACGTTCCGCTCTGGTTGTCGATCTGGATACGCTGCTGCGGCTGTCCTCTAACCCGTTTTATCCCTACCTGATTCAGCGTATTGAAGAGAAGATCCCGCAATAGTGAATAGCCACCCGCGGTGCATTGCGGGTGGTGCCAAGTGTGCGTCAATAAATAGACCGATACAGCGCGTTAATCTCGTCGATATTCGTATCGCGCGGATTGCCGCCGGTGCAGACATCGTCAAAGGCGGCCTGTGCCAGTGCCGGAATATCTTCTTCTCTCACGCCGACATCGCGCAGTCTCGGCGGAATATCTACATCGTGAGAAAGTTGCCGAACGGCGTTAATGGCGGCTTCTCGCGCTTGGGTAATCGGCATTGCTGCCGCGTTTGTTACCCCCATCGCAATGGCGATGTCCCGGAATTTTTCACCGGTATAGTCCGCGTTGTAGGCCATGATATGCGGCAGCAGGATGGCATTCGCTACGCCGTGTGGGGTGTTGTAAAACGCGCCGAGTGGATGCGCCATGCCGTGTACCAGACCAAGCCCAACGTTTGAAAATCCCATACCGGCGATATATTGCCCCAGCGCCATCTCTTCCACGCCTTTTGGTTTCCCTGCGACGGAATCACGCAGCGAGCGGCTGATAATTTCAATGGCCTTCAGGTGCAGCGTATCGGTTAGCTCCCAGGCGGCTTTGGTCGTAAAGCCTTCAATGGCGTGCGTCAGGGCGTCGATCCCCGTGGCAGCTTTCAGTGAGGCTGGCATGCTCGCCATCATGTCGGGATCGACGATGGCGACAATCGGAATATCATGCGGATCGACGCACACGAATTTGCGGCGTTTTTCTTCATCCGTGATGACGTAGTTGATGGTGACTTCTGCGGCAGTACCTGAGGTGGTCGGGATCGCGATAATCGGGACGGCGGGGCGTCGGGTGGCCGCAACGCCTTCGAGGCTGCGGACATCGGCAAATTCAGGGTTATTGATAATAATCCCGATAGCCTTACAGGTATCCTGCGGTGAGCCGCCGCCAATCGCAATCAGGTAATCAGCCAGTGATGCTTTGAATCGTTCAATGCCTTTTTCCACCACGCTGATGGTTGGATTGGGAATCACCTCATCGTAAATATCGTAGGGTAACCCTGCCGCATCCAGCTTCTCAGTGACCTTGGCCGCGACGCCAAATTTAACCAAATCCTTGTCCGTCACCAGCAGTGCTTTCCTGAATCCTCGTCGTTTTACTTCATCGACGATGTGGGCGATAGCGCCTGCGCCAAAGTAGGATGTTTCGTTAAGAATCATTCTGTTAGCCATCATTTATCTCCTAATCACGTTTAATTTTGATAAAGCGAAAAATACATGCCGCACAATTCCATGTAATCAGTATGGATAAGGTTGACTGACAGCGCCTTCTACCTGCTGCCATGCCACGTTGTGTGTTGGCACTGAGATAAAGACGCCTGAGAAGCGCCTCACAGAATCGTGATGATGGCGGTATAAGGAAAAGAGTAAGGCTGGGATCCGTTGTGGATTTTTGATTGAAAAAATCTAATTTAGTGCTGTTTTTATCATTAGATTATCTAATTCGAATGGTGTTCTTGTGTGGTCGGTATTGCCTGAGTTATCCAGCTTTAATGCCATTAATTTGTGAATGTTGCTGGTTTAAATAAATTATATGCTTAGTTTTGTCTTTTATTAAGAATGTTACGCTGCTTTGTTTTTTGTGGACGATTCGACTTTCTTCGCCTTCTATATAATTTATCTTATGTCTGAGAGTGTGGTTTAACCTGCGCTTCGGTGGTAAGTTCAGTCAGAAGATATCGTTTGCGCAGTGTGTTTTATCGCCTGAACGCCATGCGCTGAAGAGGGATGAAGAATGGCAAAGCAGACCCCGTTGTATCAACAACACCTGGCCGATGGTGCCAAAATGGTGGATTTTCACGGCTGGATGATGCCGCTGCATTACGGTTCTCAACTGGATGAGCATCATATTGTGCGCCGGGAAGCCGGTATTTTTGATGTTTCCCACATGACTATCGTCGATTTGCATGGTGCGAGAACGCGTGAATTCCTGCGTTATCTGCTGGCGAATGATGTCGCCAAACTCACACAGCCGGGCAAAGCGCTTTATACCGGCATGCTGAATGCTTCCGGTGGCGTCATCGACGATCTGATCGTTTATTTTCTTACGGAAGACTATTTCCGGTTGGTCGTGAACTCTGCGACCCGCGAAAAAGATCTCGCCTGGATTGAACAGCACGCTGCACCTTTTGGTATTGAAATTCGTGAGCGTGAGGATCTGGCGCTGGTCGCGGTACAAGGTCCACAGGCGCAGGAAAAAGTGCAAGCAATCCTGAAGGCAAAAGGTCTGAGTGATGCCGACGTGGCTGCCGTTGCCAGCATGAAGCCGTTTTTTGGCAAGCAGGCGGGGGATTTCTTCGTAGCCACGACGGGTTATACGGGCGAAGCGGGTTATGAAATCGCGCTGCCGAATGAGCAAGTGGTCGATTTCTGGCAGCAACTGCTGGTCGCGGGCGTGAAGCCATGTGGACTGGGCGCACGCGATACGCTGCGTCTGGAAGCGGGAATGAACCTGTACGGTCAGGATATGGATGAGGGCATTTCGCCGCTGGCGGCCAACATGGGCTGGACGATCGCCTGGCAGCCGGAGGATCGCCAGTTTATCGGGCGTGAAGCCTTAACGCATCAGCGTGAAAAAGGAACCGATCAACTGGTTGGTTTGGTGCTGACGGAAAAAGGCGTATTGCGCAATGATTTACCTGTGCGCTTTACTGATAGTGATGGCGTGATGCGCGAAGGTGTCATCACCAGCGGCTCGTTCTCGCCAACGCTTGGCGTGAGCATTGCGCTAGCGCGTGTTCCGTTGGGAATTGGTGAACAGGCGATTGTGCAGATTCGTAACCGCGAACTGCCCGTCCACGTCACCAAGCCCGGCTTTGTCCGCGCTGGAAAAGCCATCGTTCAGTATTGAATAACTTCTTATGTCATACCCTAAATAATTCAGGTTGCATGAAGGCGGCGACACAGTGAATCCCCAGGAGCTTACACAAGTAAGTGACTGGGGTGAGCGAGGACAAATCGGCTTAGCCGATTTGAACGCCGCTTGCGGCGGCCCTTCAGGGCGAGGCTCAGAGATGAGCCGAGTATTGCCAACGCACATGCAGCTTGAAGTATGACGGGTAGCGCACGGGATTAACGACTTTAGGAAAGGGGATGCAATGAGCAATGTACCAGCAGAATTAAAATACACCACGTCGCACGAATGGGTACTGCACGAGGGCGGCGGTATCTACAGCGTGGGCATTACCGAACACGCGCAGGAGCTTCTGGGTGACATGGTCTTTATCGATTTACCGGAAGTGGGCACGGTAGTCGCCGCAGGCGATGACTGCGCGGTGGCGGAGTCGGTAAAAGCGGCGTCGGATATTTATGCGCCCATCAGCGGTGAGATCGTGGAAGTGAACGACGATCTGGAAAGCTCCCCTGAACTGGTCAACAGCGCGCCTTATGCGGATGGCTGGCTGTTCCGCATCAGAATTTCTGATGAGTCTGATTTGGACGAACTGCTTGATGCCGAAGGCTATCAGGCATCGTTAGAAGAAGACGAGTAGTTATCACGCCCCCGGTTTTGTTGAACCGGGGGCGTTTTGTTTTATGCGCCACGTCGTCTTTCAACGCGGCAGCTATCACGATTGATGCAAGCACGATTAATGCAGGAAATTACTGTAATGACCCAGACACTCAGTCAACTCGAACATGACGGCGCGTTTATCGAGCGCCATATCGGTCCTTCCGTCAGCCAACAGCAGCACATGTTGTCGGTGGTGGGGGCGACATCGCTGGATGCGTTGATTCGTCAGATTGTCCCGCAGGATATTCAATTGCCCAGCCCGCCAGCGGTGGGAGAGGCGGCGACGGAACATGAGGCGTTAGCTGAGCTGAAGGCCATTGCAGGACGCAATCAACGTTATAAAAGCTACATCGGTATGGGTTACAGCGCGGTACTGATGCCGCCGGTGATTTTACGCAACGTGCTGGAAAACCCTGGCTGGTATACCGCTTATACGCCGTATCAGCCGGAAGTCTCTCAGGGACGTCTTGAGGCATTGCTGAATTTCCAGCAGGTCACACAGGATTTAACCGGTCTGGATTTGGCTTCCGCTTCGCTACTGGATGAAGCAACCGCGGCGGCGGAAGCGATGGCGATGGCAAAACGCATCAGCAAACTCAAACAGGCTGAGCGTTTCTTCGTCGCCGACGACGTGCATCCGCAAACGCTGGATGTGGTGCGTACGCGTGCGGAAACCTTCGGTTTTGAGATTGTCGTCGGTAAGGCGGAAGATGCGCTGAAAGACGATGCGGTATTTGGCGTACTGCTGCAACAGGTAGGGACGACGGGCGAACTGCACGATTACAGCGACCTGATGGCCGCACTGAAAGCGCGTAAGGTCGTCAGCTGTGTGGCGTCGGATATCATGGCGCTGGTGCTGCTGACCGCACCGGGCAAACAGGGCGCGGATATCGTCTTCGGTTCCGCACAGCGCTTCGGCGTGCCGATGGGCTACGGCGGACCGCACGCGGCGTTTTTTGCCTGCCGTGATGAGCATAAACGTGCTATGCCGGGACGTATCATCGGCGTGTCGCGCGATGCGGCAGGCAACACTGCGCTGCGTATGGCGATGCAAACGCGTGAGCAGCACATTCGCCGTGAGAAGGCGAACTCCAATATTTGTACCTCGCAGGTGTTGCTGGCCAACATTGCCGGGATGTATGCGGTATTCCACGGGCCGGAAGGGCTCAAACGTATCGCAGGGCGCATCCACCGTCTGACCGATATTCTGGCGGCAGGGTTAACGCAGGGTGGACTGCTGCTGCGCCATCGCAGCTGGTTCGACACGCTGACCATTGAAGTTGCGGACAAAGACGCGGTACTGAGTCGGGCATTAAGCTTTGGCATCAACCTGCGCAGCGATTTGGCAAGCGCCGTGGGCATCACGCTGGATGAAGCGACCACCCGTCAAGACGTGTTGGCGCTGTTTGCGGTGCTGTTAGGTGACGATCACGGGTTGGATATCGAGGCGCTTGATGCGGCCATTAGCCAGCAAGCCGCGACGATCCCTGCCGGGCTCCTGCGTCAGGATGCGATCCTGTCGCATCCGGTTTTCAACCGCTATCACAGCGAAACCGAGATGATGCGTTACCTGCACCGTCTGGCACGTAAGGATCTGGCACTGAATCAGGCGATGATCCCACTCGGCTCTTGCACCATGAAGCTCAATGCGGCGGCGGAAATGCTGCCGATTACCTGGCCGGAATTTGCTGAGCTGCATCCGTTCTGCCCGCCGGAACAGGCGCTGGGTTACCGTCAAATGATTGAGCAACTATCGGGCTGGCTGGTTCAACTGACTGGCTATGACGCGATTTGCATGCAGCCCAATTCGGGGGCGCAGGGCGAGTACGCGGGGCTACTGGCGATCCGTCGCTATCATGAAAGCCGCAATGAAGCGGGTCGTCATCTCTGTCTGATCCCGAGTTCTGCCCACGGTACGAACCCAGCATCGGCGCAGATGGCGGGGATGGACGTGGTGGTGGTGGCCTGTGACAAGCAGGGGAATATCGATCTGCACGATCTGCGTGAGAAAGCGCAGGCGGTGGGCGAACAGCTTTCCTGCATCATGGTGACCTATCCATCCACTCACGGCGTCTATGAAGAGACGATCCGCGAAGTGTGCCAGATCGTGCATCAATATGGCGGTCAGGTGTATCTGGACGGCGCGAACATGAATGCGCAGGTCGGCATCACGACGCCGGGCTACATTGGCGCTGATGTCTCGCACCTGAATCTGCATAAAACGTTCTGTATTCCGCACGGCGGTGGCGGGCCGGGCATGGGGCCGATTGGCGTGAAAGCGCATCTGGCACCGTTTGTGCCGGGGCATCAGGTGGTAAAAATCGATGGTGTGTTAACGGAGCAGGGCGCAGTCTCTGCGGCACCGTTCGGCAGTGCCTCCATTCTGCCGATTAGCTGGATGTATATCCGCATGATGGGCGCGGAAGGGTTGAAGCAGGCTAGCCAGATGGCGATCCTGAACGCCAACTACATCGCGACGCGCTTGCAGCAGGCTTATCCGGTGCTTTACACCGGCCGTGACGGTCGCGTGGCGCACGAGTGCATTCTGGATATTCGTCCGCTCAAAGAGAGTACCGGCATTAGCGAGATGGATATCGCCAAGCGCCTGATCGACTACGGTTTCCACGCGCCGACCATGTCGTTCCCGGTCGCGGGTACGCTGATGGTAGAGCCAACGGAATCGGAGAGTCAGGTCGAGATCGATCGCTTTGTTGACGCGATGCTGGCGATCCGTGCCGAAATCAACCGCGTTGCGCAGGGGGAATGGCCGTTGGACGACAACCCACTGGTGAACGCACCGCATACGCAGGCGGAGCTGGTGGCGGACTGGACGCACCCGTACAGCCGCGAACTGGCGGTATTCCCGGCTGGCAGCGAACACAAATACTGGCCGAGCGTGAAGCGTCTGGATGATGTGTACGGCGACCGTAACCTGTTCTGTTCGTGTGTGCCGATGAGCGATTATTAATACGTTCCGCGTGGTATATTGGTCTCGCATGTGTTTTAACGCATGCGAGGCCTAATTTATTTTACTCGTGGGGAATTTGAAACTGATTCCAGAAGGAGCTTTGGATTTATTCAATCATTCCTCAATATTCGGTATCTCTTATTTATAATAAGAGAGTGAGTTAAGCTGTCTTTCATTTAGAGACTGAAATTTGCTTTCCGTTATTTTTATAATAGTGGGTAATAGCTTCTTAATCTTTTCATGACCATCTGGCTTAATAATCGCAATGACTTGAATATGTAGGGGATGGATATTGTGTATCGCAAACACTAAAAAATTATCGCTTACTCTGCGATGAAGGGGCTGTGATGCTGGCCACGGGGTCTCTTCTCCTGGAATACGAATATGAGATTTGTAAATCCCAGAAAGGGTAGATTGAGGTGAACGTTCAAAACCGCCCATCTTTCCAAGATATGCAGAGACTTTTCCGTTGTTTTTATAATTTGCTAATGCTTTAGCAAAGAAATTTTCCAATTGACCTGCGGCGGCATCAACAATAATGCTTACGCGGTTTTCCATGCTGGCGGCTCCATGCCAAGTCTTTTGTGGCTGTCTTCAACTGACTTTTTGAAAGCAGCTAATTCTTCATCACTAAATTCCTCTGCTTCTTCGTATTCAAGAGGAAGAAACTGAGTGCCGAGAGTGGCTAAAGCCATAGTCAACTTCTTGTATTCAATGAACGTGTTGATCGCGTGGTTTTTCATTGTCATAAGCGTGGTGAGATGTGGCAACCAGGCTTTGTTATTTTCGGCAACAAAGAAGGTATAAAGCAGTCTCGTTATGCCATGATCTATTTGATTAACCTGATCGTTTAGCTTGTCGATGTCACTGCGCTGAATGCCTAGTGCCGCAATGTTCTCATCAGTTCCATTGCTAAGAATATCGATAAACTCTTTATATTTCTCACAGCTTCTTTCAACGGGGGTCATGACTCTGTAGATGACTTTCAGTGCATCGGATGCTTGTTTTTTCGAGACAGAATTCCTGTGACTTCTGTCAAAGTCAGATATGGACCGCTCAATGGGCTGAGACACGTTATTGAAAACGTTCTCTATCTTATCCGGCCCTTGGTTGACGATAGCCATAGCTTCAAGCCCTAGCATGATTGACTCCTTATCATTCTACAGGTTAAAAATGATACAGCAAAGTTAACTGCTCTTCCCAGACGTATTTTTAGGTACTTCGAGCCGTACCGCAAATCACCTGCCAAAATAGGGGAAATCATTCGCAAGCATATTTTCCCTATCCGAAAACAAACTGTCATTAAACTGACGCCCCAGTGACACGCTAGCGTTCTAGGGTAAGGCCTCTGTGTTTCACACTGAGCGGCCTTTGAGTTATGCGTGCAAAATTTTTTCCCTATCTTGTGCTGTTGCCGACGCTGGTTTTTTTGCTTGCCTTTACCTATTTTCCCCTGCTGCGTTCGGTCATCGATAGCCTGTATGACACCCGGCTGAATGCCGATGCGCCGCTGTTCGTCGGGATGGATAATTTTGTGCGTTTGGTGCAGGACGCGGTGTTCTGGCAGGCCTTGCTGAACAACGTGCTGTATATCCTGATGACGGTGGTGCCCGGCGTGCTGCTGGCGCTGTTGCTGGCGGTACTGCTGTGGGAAAACACGCGTGTTAACCGTTGGCTGCGTACCGCTTTCTTCTTTCCGATGATTATTCCGCTGGTGAGCGCCGCGACGCTATGGCTGTTCATCTTTATGCCGGGGTTGGGGCTGCTGGATTACTATCTGGCGAAAGTGTTCGGCCCGATGAATAACAACTACCTCGGCATGAGCGACAGCGCGTTGGTGGCGGTAAGCGTCATCGGTATCTGGAAATTCGCCGGTTACTACATGCTGTTTTTTCTCGCCGGTCTGCAAGCCGTTTCGGCTTCCGCACGCGAGGCGGCGCTGATGGAAGGGGCTTCACGGCGTCAGGTGTTTTTCTACGTCACGCTGCCGCTATTGCGGCCAACCATCGCTTTCGTCGTCACCATCGCTTTTATCTACGCCATTACCCAGATCGACCATGTTGCCGTGATGACGCGCGGCGGACCGAATAACGCTACAACCGTGCTGCTCTATTACATCCAGGATCTGGCGAATGATACGCACGATCTGGGCAAAGCCTCTGCGGCTACCTTCCTGACGCTGGCGATGCTGTTCGCCTTTTCCATTATGAATCTGAAAGTGCTGGAGAAGGGGGCACACTATGAGCGCTGAAAATCAGATTGTTGACGTTCGGAGCATGAAAAGTCAGCACGTTGAAAACCGAAGCGTGACCAACCCGCTTCGCATCACGACGCGATTCACGTTGCCGCTGCTGCTGATTTGCGCTGCGTTACTGTGGGTCAGCCCGTTTATCTGGATGCTGTCTTCTTCTGTCAGCTCCAGCAGCTTTGGCGTGGATATGGCCTCGCTGCTGCCGCGCTTCCCGCTCACGCTGGATAACTTCCGCGACGCATGGGACAGCGCCAACTGGCTACAGCTTTACACCAACACGCTGATTTTTGCGGTCGGCACGTTTCTGGTGCAGCTGGTGACGATCACCACGGCGGGCTACATCTTTGCCTACCACGAATTTCGCGGCAAAACGCTGCTGTTCTACCTGCTGCTGATTCAACTGATGATCATGCCTGTCGTCATGATGGTGCCAAACATGATGACGCTCAAACAGCTCGGCCTGCTCAATACCCTGACCGGCGTAATGATGCCGTATTTCGCCTCGGCGTTTGGGGTGTTTCTGATGCGTCAGGCGTTTCTCAATATCGCCAAAGAGATTGAAGAAGCCGCATTAATGGAAGGCTGTCGCTGGTGGCAGGTGGTGTTTCACGTCCTGATTCCGATGACCTGGCCGTCGATTCTGGCGTTCGCCACGGTCAGCATTACCTATCACTGGAACGAATATCTCTGGCCGCTGATGGTGCTTAACGACCCAGACAAACAGGTGCTGACCATCGGGCTGGTGTCGTTTGCTATGGGGGCGGAGTCCGGCGGGCAGTGGGGATTGATCTGCGCGGGTACGCTGCTGGTGTGCCTGCCGCTGATGGTGGCCTTCGTAGTGTTCCAGAAGCAGTTCCTGAGCAGCTTCGGCTTCTCGGGCATTAAGTGAATCGCCAACGGGCGAAATAACGATAGAGGTGGTGGTTATGTTGTTGGCACAGATTTCCGATCTGCATTTTCGCAGTGAGGGGCGCAAGCTCTATGAATTTATTGATATTAACGGGGAAAATGCCAAAGTCATTAATCAGCTCAACGCGCTGAGCGAGCGGCCGGACGCGGTGGTGATTAGCGGCGATATCGTCAACTGCGGAAGCCCGCAGGAGTATCAAGTGGCACAACGCGTGTTGCAGATGCTGGATTACCCGATGTACGTGATCCCGGGCAACCATGATGACAAACAGCATTTTCTCAACGCGATGCGTCCACTTTGCCCGCAATTGGGCGATGATCCCGAAAATATCCGCTATGCGGTAGATGACTTCCCGATGCGCCTGCTGTTCATTGACACCAGTCTGGCCGGGCAGGCGAAAGGCTGGCTGACGCCGTCCACGCTGGGCTGGCTGGAGCAGCAATTGCAAGAGCACAGCACGCGCGAAACGGCGATCTTCATGCACCATCCGCCGCTGCCGTTGGGATCGGCGCATATGGATCGGATCGCCTGCGAAAATGGGAGCGAGTTGCTGACGCTGATCGAACGTTTCCCGCAGCTTACGCGGATCTTCTGCGGCCATACGCACCGTTTGATTATGACGCAGCATCGGCAGGCGATTATTGCCACTGTACCGGGCACTGTCCATCAGGTGCCATATTTCTACTATGACGACACGTCGTACTACAACCTGGAGCCTGCCAGCGTAGTGATGCACCGCTATGTGCCGGTCACCGGGCTAGTGAGCTATAGCCAGTCGATCGCCTCGAACTCCGGGCCTTACCTCTACGATCCGCGAATCAGCTGTCCGGTGGATGCGTAATGGCCGTGATTCAGTTACGTAATATCAGCAAACGCTTCGAGCATACGCAGGCGCTGGCATCGCTGTCGCTGGATATTGCTGACGGCGAATTTCTGGTGCTGGTCGGGCCGTCTGGCTGTGGCAAAAGTACGCTGCTGCGCATGCTGGCCGGACTGGAAGAGGTGAGTGACGGGCAAATTCTGCTGGGTGATGACGACATTACGACGTGGAGCCCGAAGCAGCGCAATTTCTCGATGATTTTCCAGAACTATGCGTTGTTTCCGCACCTGACGGTCGAGCAGAACATCACGTTCGGGATGCGGATGCGCGGTGAGCCGAAAGCGGACTATCCACAGCGTGTGCAGCGCGTTGCCAGCCTGCTTCAGCTTGAGCCACTACTGAAACGCAAACCGGGAAAACTGTCCGGCGGCCAGCGGCAGCGTGTGGCGATGGCGCGGGCGATCGTACGCGATCCGCATTTATTTCTGATGGATGAGCCGCTGTCGAATCTCGATGCCCGTCTGCGCAGCGATGTGCGGGACGGCATTATGGATCTGCATCGGCAGTTGAAAACGACCACCGTTTACGTCACGCACGATCAGATTGAGGCGATGACGATGGCTGACAGGATCGCCGTGCTCGATCGCGGAGTCTTGCAACAGGTCGGCACACCGGAGCAGCTGTATTCGCATCCGGCTAACGTCTTTGTCGCCGGATTTATCGGTACGCCCGCGATGAACCTCGTAACACTGCCCTGCACCGACGGCCACGCGATTTTACAGACGCTGCCCATGGCGCTGCCTGCCAGTGACGAAACGCATTCATTAACCCATGTGCTGCTAGGGATTCGCCCTGAGCATATTACCGAACACGCCGCGTCAGACGGCGAGTTGTCATTGCCGGGAACGGTGAAGCAGCGGGAGCTGTTTGGCGCGGAGTATCTGATACATGTGGATACGCCGTTGGGCAATATTCGCTACCGTCGGCCAAATCGCGATGGCGTGCCGGATGTTGGCGCGTCCGTTGTGCTTCATTTTTCACCGCAGGATTGTCATTGGTTTTCCGGGCAAACCGCCCGTAATTTATCCCAGGAGAAAAGACATGCGTAAGCCTCGTATGATGGCGCTGGCAATCACCTTGCTGATGTCTGGCTCGGCGTTGGCAAAACAGAATATTGATTTTATGTTCCCCGCACCGGTTGATGGCAAGCTGACGATGGAAATGACGCGCATCATCAAAGAGTACAACCAATCGCAGGATCAGGTTGAAGTGCGCGGGATCTTCACCGGCAATTACGACACGACCAAAGTGAAAGCGGAAGCTGCCGCCAAAGCGGGCGATCCGCCAGCGCTGGTGATCATGTCGGCCAACTTCACCGCCGATCTGGTCATCAAAGATGAAATCCTGCCGATGGATGAACTGTTCAAATACGGCAACGAAAAAGCCACGCCTTTCCTGACCAAAAATTTCTGGCCTGCGCTGCACCAGAATGCGCAGGTGATGGGAGTGACCTACGCGATCCCATTCCATAACTCGACGCCGATCCTCTATTACAACGAAGACATGCTGAAGAAGGCGGGCTTTAACGAACCGCCGAAAAACTGGGATGAGGTGGTTGCGGTCGCGAAAAAGCTGACCGATCCGGCGAAGGGGCAGTGGGGCATCATGATTCCGTCCACGAATGATGACTACGGCGGCTGGATGCTGTCTGCGTTGACGCGTGCTAACGGCGGGGCGTATTACAA
The DNA here is from genome assembly GCF_015689195.1 of Pectobacterium aroidearum. Lineage (GTDB taxonomy): Bacteria > Pseudomonadota > Gammaproteobacteria > Enterobacterales > Enterobacteriaceae > Pectobacterium > Pectobacterium aroidearum. The sequence goes on along the minus strand of NZ_CP065044.1, from coordinate 4,153,273 downwards.
TGCTGACTACCCAGGCGAAGTCTATTACAACACGGCATCGACCAAAGGTGCGCTCCAGTTCTGGCGTGATTTGGTGTACCGCGACAAAGTGATGCCGGCTGGCGTGCTGAACTCCAAACAGATCAGCGCCGCGTTTTTCTCCGGTAAATTGGGTATGACGATGCTGAGCACCGGTGCGCTGGGCTTTATGCGCGAAAATACCAAAGATTTTCAGTTGGGTGTGGCGATGATGCCGGAAAAAGAGCGTCGCGGCGTGACCATCGGCGGGGCGAGTCTGGTGAGCTTCAAAGGGATTTCCGAAGAGCAGAAGAAAGCGGCCTGGCAGTTCATGAACTATCTGGTCAGCCCGGAAGTTAGCGGCAACTGGAGCCGTTTTACCGGCTACTTCGCGCCGCGTATGGCGGCCTATGATTTGCCGGAAATGAAGGATTATCTGGCGAAAGATCCGCGTGCGGCGATTGCGCTGTCACAGCTGCAATATGCCCATCCGTGGTATGCAACCTATGAGACGGTCGCGGTGCGTAAAGCGATGGAAAATCAGCTGGCGGCGCTGCTAAACGATCCGGCGAAAAAGGTTGATGATGCCGCTGCCGCTGCACAAAAAGAGGCGGACGGCATCATGAAGCCTTATGTGGATAAAACCGCGCTGCGGGACGTGAAATAAGGGCATCTCGCCCCGTTGATACTGGCTCAACGGGGCGGGAAAAAGCTAGCTGCCAGCGGTATCCGTCACCGCGGAAAGCCCGATCAGAATGGCGGTCTCCGGCGTCAGAACGGGGAGGGCAAGTCCGGCCTGCATTAGCCAATCTCCCGAAACCACGATTGGCTGGCGTAACCAGGGCGGGAGCTCGCGCATTGTACCGCCGCCTTCGCGCACCGTTTTGATTTCCGGGCCATCCAGCAGTGTGACTTCATAGCGAACGTCGGGCTGCAGGCCGGGGAAGCGAAGCGTGCCCGCCAGTGAATACTCCGGCATACGCAGCTGCGCTACCTGAAAAACAGCGTGCTGCCGATCGTGGCTTACCACGCCAGTGGCCTGCACCGTATCGTCCGCCATGTCGACCCGCCAGGTGGTGCCGCTGTGCAGCAGCGGACGCAGGGTTTTATGCAACTGGATGTAGTGACGATAGCCTTCCAGCTCGCCGTCATCGGCCTTTACAGGATCCAGCTCGATGCCCATATGGCCGAACAGGGCGGTCAGGCCGCGGAAGGCGATGGTGTGACGTCGATATGTGGCATGGCACCGTGCATGCCCGATGTGTTGCCCCATCACCTCGGGCGGAAAGAAGTAACTCATGCCGCGTTGAATGGTCTGGCGTTCCAGCGCGTCGTTGTTATCCGACACCCAGAACCGCTGGGTGCGTTCCAGCACGCCGTAGTCGATACGACCACCGCCGGACGCGCAGGATTCAAACTCAACATGAGGAAAGCGTTGGCGCAGGGTATCGAGCAGACGATAGAACTGTCGGGTTTGCGTATCGGCGGCCAGCCGCCCTTCATGACCGGGCTGCACCAGCTCACGGTTCATATCCCATTTCACATAATCGACAGGATGTTCGCCCAGCAGCCAGCTCAGCCGCTCCAGCAGGTAAGTGAAAGCATCGGGCTGATTTAAATTCAGCACGTACTGATAGCGTCCCGTAGGCTGTGCGTAGCCGGGCAATTGCAGCACCCAGTCGGGATGGGCGCGGAACAGGTCGGAATCGGGGTTGATCATCTCCGGTTCGACCCAAATGCCGAATTCCATCCCCAGTGCTTTGACATGCTCGATGACTGGCATCAGCCCGTTCGGGTATTTTTCCTCGTCGAGATACCAGTCGCCGAGCGCGGCTCGGTCGTGGTGACGCCCACGGAACCAGCCGTCATCAATAATAAAGCGCTCCACGCCGACGTCGGCGGCCTTGCTCGCCATCTGCATGATGTATTCAGGGTCGTGATCGAAATAGATTCCTTCCCACGTATTGAGGTGCACCGGACGTGGCTTATCACCACAGAATTGGATGAGGGACTGACGCAGGAAGGCGTGATAGCGCTGGCTCATGCCGTTCAAGCCGCTATCTGAGAAAGCCGCGTAGACCCACGGTGTAGTGAGAGATTCCGACTGCATCAGCGTGATTTCGCCCGGCAGATACAGGGCTTCCGCCTGCATAACGCGGCGTCCGTCTGTTTTGATATCGGCACGCAGGCGGTGGTTACCGCTCCAGCCTAAATGCACGCCCCATACTGAGCCATGTTGCTCGTTGAACGCGGGTTCACCGAGGATAAACGCGGGGAAATATTCGTGGGAACTTCTTCCCCGACGGCTTTCCTGAATAAAGCCGCCGTGCTGCAACGTGAGACGGTGAGTCTGAAACTCACGTAGCCAGCGGCCGTGAAACGCCATGACGTCGCTCGCCCGTTCCGGGACGGGGAGCGTGACGGCCAGACGCTGTACTTGCCAGACATCAGCACGCAGATTCTGTAGCGTGTGGCGCAGTTGCAGCACATCGGTCTGCGGATCCAGACGCAGTTCGCTGGTGAGACGCAGTCCTGCCAGGGTATCTTCTGCCGTGATGGTTAGCGTATTGCCCTGAACGTCAGCCTGCGTTGTCGTGAAGATCGGCGCGGCGTCATAACCTGAGCGGTGCCCTTCAATCCCCGGTGAACCGAACTGACCACGTCCGTATTCCATCGCCAGCGTCAGAGGAAGATCCACATCCAGACGACCATTCGCCACGGGACGTTGCAGAGAAACAATATCCTCTGGCGAAAAACCACGTAACCGTGGCCCCCAGTAGAGAATTTCCGCCGCCGGGGAGCAACGTACGATGACATCGCACCGCGCGCTGGTTAATTGAACAAGATCACGCATCATGAGGAAGGCTCCCAATTACAACTTGATTAGTTCCTCTGAGTGAGAACTTAAACGTTTAAGCCATCAACTTAAACGTTTAAGAAATGTGATTTTGTTAAAATAATCGTTAAGGAAGAGAGAAAGGTTGCGATGAAGATGTGAAGAATATCTCGCTGGCGGCTGGTGTCAATAAACCAACTGATGTCTTTATAAAAGGTGGAAGAGGGCGGAATAGATTAGGCGGGAAAGCTCGTCTTACCGATGCGTAACGTCGGTTGCCATAACACCTGCAAATTTTCTACGGCTTCGCCTGCGATAAGCGCCAGCGTCATGCTGGCAATCTGTTCACCAACCTGCTCGCGCGTGGCCTGTTCTATCGCAGTCACGTTGAGGTCGGTCAGGCTGTCCTGCGGCAGGCCATCGTACATCACGAGAGCGATGGGATGAGAACCAGAAAGCCGGCCTGCCTGCTGTAACGCGGCAACGGCACCGTCGCCGTGCACATTGCCATCCATCACTATCGCCGTTGGCGGTTCAGGCAGCGCCAGAAGGTCGATCATGGCCTGATATCCTGCACGGCGCGTGGGGCTGACACAGCACAGATAGGCATCGTGAAACGGCAGGTTGTGGCGTTGTAGCGCATCGCGATAGCCCTGACGACGCTGCATGATGAACGCCTGTGGATGGTCTTCAGTTAAAATAGCGATACGGCGATGGCCGAGCGCGATCAGGTGTTCGGTCGCCAGCGCCATGCCCTCACGGTTGTCAAAATCGAACCAGGCGTAAGGGTGGGGGAGTTGGCTGCGCCCCAGCGCCAGAAAAGGCGCGTTGTGGCGTTGCAATAGCGCCAGTCGTGCATCCTGTTCGCACGTATGCGCCACAATCAACGCATCAATGCGGTGGCTGGCGATCAGCCGGGCAGCACCCTGACAGGCATCTTGCTCGTCGGCCAGCAGGAGAAAATCGACCTCATGCTGTGCCAGCTTGTGGCTGATCGCGCCAATCATCTCAAAAAAGATATCGTTACTCAGAGAAGAGGCGTAGGGGTAGACCAGCCCGACGGCGTTGCTTTTACCCATTTTCAGGCGACGCGCATGGGTATTGGGCCGATAGCCGATACGCTCCGCTTCTTCCTGAATACGCTGGCGCGTGGCATCGGAGATATCCCGATGGCCGTTCAGAGCACGGCTCACCGCTGCTACGGACAAACCCAGGTTATTCGCGATTGTTTTTAAAGACATCACCCTCTCCTGACGTGGATGCCCGGCTAGCGGGAAAACCGAATTATAGCAACCACCCTTTGGCTTTGGCCTCTTCCAGATGCTGTTTCAGGTATTGCCACAGCTCTGGGTTGATCGCGGCAATGAACTCCGCCCGCTCAAGAACCTGTTCCAGACGAATACCGTTTTCCACCCAGCTTTGACCCGCATTCGACAGGTTCATCAGCATCGGCATAACGCGGTCGAGCACCATAGCGAATTGGGCGCTGGGCGTTTCATTGGCTTCGTACTCTTCCCACAGATCGTGGAATTGCTGGCGCTGCGGCTCCGGCAACAGGCCAAAAATGCGGGCGGCGGCGGCGACTTCCTGATCGTGAATCGCCAGACGGGCGGAAAGATCGTAAACGATCACATCGCCTGCATCGATTTCGACGATGTCGTGAATCAGGGCCATTTGGATCACGCGCTGAATATCCACGCCTTCACCCGCATAAGGTGCCAGCGCCATCGCGGCGACGGCGAAATGCCAGCTGTGTTCGGCAGAGTCTTCGTGACGTTCGCTGCCGATGATTTTGTTACGGCGCTGCACACTTTTTAATTTATCGATTTCTATCAGAAAGCCGAAAACATCGGTCATGGAGCCGAAATTCAGAGTGGATGGGGAAGATGACATGAAAAGCTTACCTCTTGCAGTGAAAACGATGCAGTAAAAATCATGCAATGAAAACGTGATGTAGTGAAAACCACGGGAAGGCGCTGTGAGCGTCAGAACCGGATGACCGTTGATGCGAATAACCGGTAAAAACGGCAGAGCCCTTCAAAAAACAGGGAGATATCAAGGTCGATCATTGTAGGGGATGTTGCCCGAGATTGACATGCATGATTACACGTTAAGTCAGAGAGGTTATGGGAGAATAATTATTTTAGCTTACACGTGTACACTGAAACTATTCTCAGTTACTCTGCTCAAAGGTTAAACACCTGCGCTAGCTTTCCTTGCATGAAACCGGGAAAGGTAAGGCGGATAACGCCAGCGCATGATGATGTGAAATGTGTATCGTTGCCGAATATTGCGGAATCTATTGATGTCAAAAAATGCACAGATGCCGGATTACTCTCTGGCAGAGGAAATTGCGAATAGCATAAGCCATGGAATCGGTGTGATTTTCGGGATTGTGGGTCTGGTTTTATTGCTGGTTCAGGCGGTCAACAATGACGCCGGCAGCGTGGCGATTACCAGCTACAGCCTCTATGGCGGCAGTATTATCCTGCTATTTTTGGCGTCGACGCTGTATCACGCGATACCGTCTCAGCGTATTAAGCCGTGGCTGAAAAAATTCGACCACTGCGCCATCTATCTGTTGATTGCCGGAACCTATACGCCGTTTTTGCTGGTGGGGCTGGATTCACCGCTGGCGCATGGTCTGATGGTTGTTATCTGGGGGATGGCGCTGCTGGGTGTGATCTTCAAACTGGCGTTTGCCCACCGTTTTGAAGTGCTGTCATTGATTACCTATCTGGTGATGGGCTGGCTGTCGCTGGTGGTGATTTATCAGATGGTGATGAAACTGGCGCCAGGGAGTGTGACGCTGCTGGCAGTCGGCGGCGTGGTGTACACGCTGGGGGTGATTTTCTACGCCTGCAAGCGTATTCCTTATAATCACGCGATTTGGCACGGGTTTGTATTGGGTGGGAGCGTCTGCCACTTTCTGGCGATTTATCTTTATATTTAAGCCTGTGTAAAGCGCATGAACCCGTTTGGTTCATGCGCGATGTCACCCGCCGAATTAATCCGTTATTTCATACGGCAGAGGCTGAACGGTGATCTGGCTGTCGGCATCTTCACGTACGCGCAGGACGTTCTCTGCGGTGAGATCGTTATTCAGCACCGCCTGTACCCACACCTCGCCGTTCTGCAATTGGCTAGCCGCCAACACCGTACCGGTACGACGCCAATTCTCGCCGAGCTGCAATTCGAGATCGTCCCCCGCTTGCGGCACCTGATTGGCCTTACCCGCCAGCCAGTAAAGCGCACGCTTGTTCGCCCCACGATATTTTGCCCGAGCGACCATTTCCTGACCGGTATAGCACCCTTTGCTGAAGCTAATCCCATTTAATGCCTGTAAATTAGTCGCTTGCGGGATGAACTGCGCGCTGTTTGCGCTGTCAATGATGGGCTGACCTGCTTCGATATCCAGCGTCAACCATTGGCGGCTGTCATTCAGGCTGACTTTATCGCCGAGCTGCTCAAGCAGCGAAGCGCTTTGTTCAGGAGACAGCACCAGCAGGAAACGTTCTGCGGGATGGGCAAAATGCAGTAAGGTTGCCCCTGCGTGCTGAACAACAGGGTGATCGGCGTCTGGAAGCTGGCTAAATGCAGAGGCCAGCAGTTCGCGGATGCCCGCCCCTGCCGCACCAAGCAGTACAGCATTGTCGTCCGGTGCGATGGTGGTTTTCGAGAAAACGGCGTATTTTTTCAGTTCGCTAAGTTGGGCGTCACGTAGGTTACGACGTTCAATAAAAGCAAAGCCTTCGCCGTGATGGAACAGGCGCAGGTTGCTCCACATTTTCCCTTTCGCGTCGCAGTGGGCGCAAAGGATGTGCCGATCGTCAGCGAGTGCGCTGACATCTGCGGTGACCTGTCCCTGAAGGTATTTGACGGTATCCGGCCCGACCATCGTGGCCAGCGCCCAGTCATCCAGCGAGATGAGCGTGGGAGCCAACTGAGCGGAAGCCAATGGGGGTTGTGATGCAAAAGGAAGCTGATGAGCCGTATGTTGGTTAACCATATAGTACAATCCTGCGCTAAGGGCGATACCCGAATGGCTTAATGGTAAAAGAGCGCTCAGGGTTTGCAAGTGGTTATTCACGCAGCGTTATTGCATAGCACATCCTGATACCGATCGGCGCGCTCGGCACGGCGCACGCGGGTAAACTATGTCAAAATGTTACTATTAGTTGATACCCGCTACCGGAATCGGAGTACACTAGCGGCAAGTTGCGATAACAAGGTGGACATGAAACATGGAAATCGATAATAAATCACGCATTCATTGGGCATGCCGCCGGGGTATGCGTGAGTTGGATATCGCGATCATGCCGTTTTTTGAGCATGACTACGACACACTCAGTGACAGCGATAAGCGCACCTTTGTGCGCCTGTTACAAAGCGATGATCCCGATTTATTCAACTGGCTGATGAACCACGGCGAGCCGAAAGACGGAGAGCTGAAACGCATGATTTCTCTTATTCAAACGCGAAATAAAGATCGTGGCCCAGTGGCAATGTGATCTTCGCGTTTCCTGGCGTATGCAACTGCTTTCATTGATTGTGCATGGCCTATTAGTATTGCTCATTCTTCTGGCGCCGTGGCCGGACGGCTATGCATGGCTGTGGCTATGCCTGGTCACGATGGTGATGTTCGGTTTTATCCGTAGCCAAAGGAATATCAAATCCCGGCAGGGGGAAATCGTTTTGCTCAGCGAAACGACCCTGAACTGGCGGCAGCAGGAATGGCAGATCGTTAAACGACCGTGGTTGCTGAAAAATGGCGTATTGCTGTCATTGCAGGCAGTGAACGGTAAAGACAGACAGCAGCTGTGGCTGGCATCGGACAGCATGGGCGATGACGAATGGCGTCATCTGCGTCAGCTTCTTTTGCAGCAGAAAAACTGGGCGAGATAGCGGTGTGTTGAACATAGGCTTTATTGGGTCATCGTCTGGCCGTACTTTGAAATTGATTGGATATAACTGATGACTAAGCCCGCAGTGCAAAAAAATGGTCTGCATCCTCGTAATCGCCATCGCGACCGTTATGATTTTCCCACGCTCAAACAGAGCTATCCCGCGCTTGTCCCGTTTGTCACGGTGAACGCCTACGGCGATGAGTCAGTGGATTTTGCTAATCCCGAAGCGGTGAAAACGCTGAATCAGGCGCTGTTACAGCATTTTTATCAGATTGAACATTGGGAAATTCCAGACGGCTTTTTGTGCCCACCGATTCCTGGCCGTGCCGACTACATTCACCATCTGGCTGATTTGCTGGCGGAAGATAACCACTCGGTGGTGCCGCGAGAGGCGTCCGTGCTGGATATCGGCTGCGGCGCCAACTGCATTTATCCGCTGATTGGGTATCGTGAATACGGCTGGCGTTTTACCGGCAGCGAAATTAATCCGATAGCGATGAAAGCGGCCAACCAGACGATTGAGGCTAATCCCGGTTTGAACCGAGCGATTCGCCTGCGCCGTCAGAAAAGCAGCACAGCGATACTCGCAGGGATTATTCACAAGAACGAGACGTTTGATGCGGTCATGTGTAATCCGCCATTCCACGCCTCCGCTGAGGATGCGCGTCAGGGATCGCAGCGCAAACTGCATAACCTGGGGCTGGATAAACGCTCACCGCTGAATTTTGGCGGCCAGCAGGATGAGCTGTGGTGTGAGGGCGGCGAGTCAGCTTTCATTGGCCAGATGATCAAGGAGAGTGCCGGTTTTGCCCGCCAGTGCCTGTGGTTTACGTCGCTGGTGTCACGCAAAGAGAACCTGCCGGAGATTTATCGCGCGCTGGAAGCGGTTGACGCGGAAAAGGTCAGAACCATTGATATGGCGCAAGGCCAGAAGCAAAGCCGCTTTGTTGCGTGGAGTTTCCTTGATACCGCCGCGCGTACCCGCTGGTTACAAAAGCGCTAAGCCACTTCAACGGATGCGGATACCGGTAAGGTATCCGTGAACGTATTACTCAACGGTAATCGTATCCGGTTCCTGCTGGGTCACCTTCAACGACGTTCCCTGAATCGCCATAAACACCGCTTCCCGTCTGGTCAGATAGCCTTTGACGGGATGCGGCTTAATCGCGCCAGTCAGCGTGGTATCGGTGATGATGCCACAGCCCGTTGCGTGCGCGATTTGCTGCGCAGTTTCATCAAACCTTGAGAAATCGATAGCGTAATATTGCGGCACATCGCATTTACCGCCCAGATTTCTGGCGTATTCCTGCGTATCTGTTTGAGCACAACCGGCAAGCAACAATCCTGCGACCGCTATGAGTAACATTTTCATCGTGCTTACCTCTGTTGAGTCTTACTGTTTACAGTAGTGACGCCATTTCTTGCAGGATCTGTTCGCACCACTGCTCTAACCGTTCATCGCTGAGATCGTATTGGTTCACTTCGTCCAGCGCCAGCCCGACAAAGTGTTTACCGTCAGCGGCCAGCGGTTTTGGACTGATGAAGTCATAGCCTTCTGTCGGCCAGTATCCAACGAATGTGACACCCAGCGGCAGCAGTTGGTCATGTAGCATGCCCAACGCATCAAGGAACCATTCGCTGTAACCAAGCTGGTCGCCCATACCGTAGAGCGCCACGACTTTTCCTTTGAGGTTTAGCGTCGCTAATTGACCCCAGATGTTCTCCCAGTCTTCCTGAATCTCACCGAAATCCCAGGTTGGGATGCCGAGAATCAGCGTACTGTAGTCTTCCATACGTTGAGGTTCGACATCCTTAAGGTTGTGCAGATCCACCAGTTCTTCGCCCAGAATGTCGCGAATTTTTTCCGCCGCCATTTCGGTGTAGCAGGTGCTTGAGCCGTAAAACAGACCGATTTTCATATTCAGTTCTTTATAAACAATTTTTATCAAGAAGAGCGTGTTCGCTTTAGGTCACAGAGAGTATGTGACAGGCGAATGATGCCGCCGGATGTCGGTATTCTAAAAGGAGAACTGGCGTAAGGAAAGGTGCAGTGAGGGCCGTGGCCCTCACTGAAGGGACATTTATCCCAAAGACTGGTGACGTGTTTCTCTGGTCGCCAGCAGCGCAATCAGCGTCAGTGACGCCATGGCCGCCAGATAAACGCCGACGTAGAACAGGCCGTAGTTGGCCGTCAACCACGCTGCGATGTACGGTGCGACTGATGCACCCAGAATCGACGAGACGTTATAGGAGAATGACGCGCCGGTGTAGCGTACTTCTGTCGGAAACAGCTCTGGCAGCAAGGCACCCATCGGGCCGAACGTCAGTCCCATGATACTCAGACCCAGCACCAGGAAGCCCATCACCAGCGCCTGATTGCCTGAACCAAGCATATAAGGGAACAGCATGGCAAAGACGATCATGAGGCAAGTAATGGTAATCATGGTCTTACGGCGGCCAAAGGCATCTGCCAGATAGCCTGCAACCGGCACCATCAGACCAAAGCCGATCACCGCGATCATCAGCATCAACAGGAAACTGTTACGTGAGAAGCCAAGCCCTTTAGGCACAGGCGAAGTGCCGTACGTCATGGAATAAACGGTCATGATGTAGAACAGCGTGTAGGTCGCCAGCATGATGAAGGTGCCGAGGATCGTGACTTTCATATGTTTGCTAAGCAACGTTCCCAGCGGCATACGCACCTGTTTGCCAGCTTTGACCGCTTTGGTAAAGACCGGGGCTTCATGCAGAGAGATACGAACATACAGGCCAACCAGCACCAGCGCGGCGGATGCGACGAACGGTACGCGCCAGCCCCAACTCATGAACTGCTCTTCCGTCAGCAGCCAGGATAACAGCAGGAAGGTGCCGTTTGCGAAGAAGAAGCCAATCGGTGCGCCAAGCTGGGGGAACGACCCATACAGCGCACGTTTATGGGATGGGGCATTCTCCGTCGCTAGCAGCGCCGCGCCACCCCATTCACCGCCCAGTCCCAGACCCTGACCGAAGCGTGCCAGTGCCAGAAGAATTGGTGCAAAAATACCAATGGTTTCGTAGGTCGGTAACAGTCCAATCAGAACGGTTGAAATCCCCATGGTCAGCAGAGAAGCGACCAGCGTGACTTTACGTCCGACACGGTCGCCGAAGTGACCGAACACCGCCGAGCCAATAGGGCGGGCTACAAAGGCAATCGCAAAGGTGGCCAACGACTGTAGCGTTGCGGCAGTCGGATCGCCCTGCGGGAAGAAAATGTGCGGGAAAACTAGCACCGCGGCAGTGGCATAGATATAAAAATCGAAAAATTCGATGGCGGTGCCAATCAGCGACGCAACAATCACTTTGTTGCGTGAGTTTACGGGTGGCGCTTCCGCTTCGGCATCGAGCGTGGGAGTGATGGTGGTGGCTTGCATAATGTTTCTTTATTTTAACAACACGAACGACCATTCTACGCACAGAAAAATCGGCTTTTCAACGTTGATTAAGTAAGGGCAATGCCAGTCGGCACGCGGCTTCAAGGAGCCTGTTCCGATATATTCTCAATACATAAAATATAATGTGCCACAGCCTTATTTTTGCCGGAGAATGTTATGGCGATGTTGATGTTCGCGGGATATGTGAGAACGCGCACAATTCTGGCTGCGAGAGAATACGGTCTTGATGAAGGTGTAAAGTCGCCGCTTCATCGGCATAATATTGCCAATCAGTGAGGAAGGACACCGCGATGCAAGAACACGATCAGGCGCTTATCGAACAGTTTCTCGATGCGCTGTGGCTGGAAAGAAATCTGGCCGAGAATACGCTGGCGTCTTATCGGTTGGATCTGCGAACGCTTGCGGAATGGCTTGCACATCATGATAACGACTTATTGCAGGCGCAGGCGCTCGATCTTCAGGCGTTTCTCGCCGATAGGGTTGATGGCGGCTACAAGGCGACCAGTTCGGCCCGTTTGTTGAGCGCGATGCGTCGCTTCTTCCAGTACCTTTATCGGGAAAAGCTGCGCAGCGACGATCCCAGTGCGGTGCTATCCTCCCCGAAACTGCCGCAGCGTCTACCCAAAGATTTGAGCGAGGCGCAGGTTGATGCGTTGCTTAACGCACCAAGCATTGAACAGCCGCTGGAATTACGCGATAAGGCCATGCTTGAGGTATTGTATGCGACGGGGCTGCGTGTTTCTGAGCTGGTCGGTTTGACGATGAGCGATGTCAGCCTGCGGCAGGGCGTGGTTCGCGTGCTGGGAAAAGGCAATAAAGAACGATTGGTGCCGCTCGGTGAAGAAGCGGTGTACTGGATCGAGTATTATCTGGAACATGGTCGCCCGTGGCTGCTGAATGGGCAAACGCTCGATGTGCTGTTTCCCAGCAATCGAGCACGGCAAATGACGCGCCAGACGTTCTGGCACCGTATCAAGTATTATGCGGTACTGGCGTCCATCGACAGCGAAAAGCTCTCACCGCACGTCTTGCGCCACGCGTTTGCTACCCATTTATTGAACCACGGCGCGGATTTACGGGTCGTACAGATGCTCTTGGGGCACAGCGATCTTTCCACGACGCAGATTTACACCCATGTGGCGACGGAGCGGCTGAAACAGCTTCACCAGCAGCACCATCCGCGCGCATAGCATAGAGTAAGTAGACAGAGTAACAGGATGTTATCTGACTGGCGGGGCCTCTCGCCAACCACCTTGGCGTATTGCTACGAGCGACGTATTCACCATGGCGTTGCGACACAAACAGGATTGATGAAATGAAAAAAGGGTTATTACTGCTTTCTTTACTAGTAGCGACGGCAACCAACTTTGCTCACGCCGATGATGCCGCGATCAAACAGACGTTGACGCGTCTGGATATGCAGGGGGCGGAAATCCTGCCTTCGCCGATGGCGGGTATGAAAACCGTCATTACCGATAGTGGCGTGCTGTATATCAGCGAAGACGGCAAGCATTTGCTGCAAGGCCCGCTTTATGACGTGAGCGGCACCATGCCGGTCAACACCACCAATAAAATCCTGATCGGCAAGATGGATGCGCTACAGGAACAAATGATTGTTTATAAAGCCGCGCAGGAAAAACACGTTATTACTGTTTTCACTGACATCACCTGCGGCTATTGCCACAAACTGCATGAACAGATGAAAGATTACAACGCGCTGGGCATTACCGTGCGTTATCTGGCCTTCCCGCGTCAGGGCATGAAATCGCCAGCAGCAAAAGATATGCAGTCTATCTGGTGCGTGGCCGATCGTAATAAAGCGTTTGATAGCGCGATGAAGGGCGACGCGATCTCGCCAGCAACGTGCAAAACCGATATCGCCGCACATTACCAACTGGGCATCCAATTTGGCGTGCAGGGCACTCCTGCTATCGTGCTGCAAGACGGTATGGTCGTGCCGGGATACCAAGGGCCAAAAGAAATGCTGGCGATGCTGGAAGCACATAAAGCCTCGAAGAAAACCGGCGGTTAATGCTACGTGGATATGATTACCCAACTCCGTCGGCGTCCGCTGGCGGAGGACATTGATTTACCTGACACCCTTCCGCCTTTGCTGCGTCGCCTCTATGCGCAGCGTGGCGTTAAAGCGGCTCAGGAGCTGGAACGTAGCCTGAGTGGTTTACTCAATTACCGGTTACTAAGTGGAATTGATAACGCGGTCGACCTGCTGCAAAAAATGCTGGCTGAGAAGCGCTGTATTGTCATCGTTGGCGATTTTGATGCCGACGGCGCTACCAGCACTGCGCTTACTGTATTAGCGCTGCGCAGCATGGGCTGCGTGAACGTGAAATATCTGGTGCCTAACCGTTTTGAAGACGGTTACGGGCTCAGTCCGGAAGTCGTGGCGCAGGCTGCTGCACTAGGTGCAGAAGTGATTGTGACCGTGGATAACGGAATCTCTTCTCACGCGGGCGTCGAGGATGCGCATCGCCGTGGTATCACCGTGCTGGTGACCGATCACCACCTGCCGGGCGAAATATTGCCTGACGCCGACGCCATGATTAACCCCAATCTGCCTGACTGCCAGTTTCCCTCTAAGGCGCTGGCGGGCGTAGGTGTCGCGTTTTATCTGATGATGGCGCTGTTCGTGCGCCTGCGTGATAGTGACTGGTTTACGCAACCCTTGTTTACGCAACAGGGGCTGGTGAAACCGAATCTCACCGAATTACTGGATTTGGTGGCGCTGGGCACGGTCGCAGACGTCGTACCGCTGGATGCCAATAACCGAATTCTGGTGGCGCAGGGGCTGAACCGCATTCGTGCGGGCGAATGTCGTCCGGGTATTCGGGCGCTGCTGGAAGTGGCGAACCGCGATGCCAGCCAACTGGTCTCCAGCGATTTAGGCTTTGCGTTAGGCCCACGGCTGAACGCCGCCGGTCGACTACACGACATGAAGATCGGCGTCGAATTACTGCTCAGCGATGACATCGTACAAGCGCGCATCCTTGCCAACGAACTGAATGACATGAATCAGGACAGGCGGGACATTGAGCAGGGAATGCAGGCAGAAGCGCTGCATCTGTGCGAATCGCTGGAACGCACCCGTACTGAGTTACCATACGGGCTGGCGATGTACCACCCGGAGTGGCATCAGGGCGTTGTCGGTATTCTGGCGTCGCGTATTAAAGAGCGTTTTCATCGCCCGGTGATTGCCTTTGCGCCTGCGGGCGACGGCATGCTGAAAGGGTCAGGGCGCTCCATTGCGGGTTTGCATCTGCGCGATGCGCTGGAACGGCTGGATACGCTGTATCCCGGTATGATGGAAAAATTCGGCGGACATGCGATGGCGGCAGGATTATCTCTGCACGAAGATCGGTTCGAGGATTTCCGTCAGCGCTTCGGCGAGCTGGTTGGCGAATGGCTCGATCCGTCTCAACTGGAAGGCGTCGTCTGGTCCGACGGTGAACTGGTACTGCCGGAACTGGATCTGCTCTCAACAGCAGAAATGCTGCGTTATGCGGGGCCGTGGGGCCAGTCATTCCCTGAGCCGACATTTGATGGGCGCTTTCGGATTCTGCAACCCCGTCTACTCAAAGAACGTCATTTAAAAGCGATGTTTGAACCGGTCGGCACGACAGGGCAGGTGCCGTTGTTGGATGGCATCGCGTTTAATGTTGATACCAGCATCTGGCCGGATCCGAGTATCAAAGAAGTGGAAATCGTGTACCGGCTGGATATTAACGAGTTTCGCGGTAAACGTTCGGTGCAATTGTTGATTCAACATCTGTGGCCGCGCTAGCCGTGTGAACTGAATACCGCGGGCAGAAAGTCTATAAAATGGGCCTTTTATCCGCTAGAATGGCGGGTTACACCATTCCGTTGTCAACGACTTAACGTAAGAATATAAAAAATCATGTTTGAAATTAATCCGGTAAAAAACCGCATTCAGGATCTGTCTGAACGTAGTGCCGTTCTTAGGGGGTATCTTTGACTATGATGCCAAGAAAGAACGCCTCGAAGAAGTAAACGCCGAACTGGAGCAGCCTGATGTCTGGAATGAGCCTGAACGTGCTCAGGCATTGGGAAAAGAGCGCTCCTCGCTGGAAGCCATCGTAGATACCATCGATCAACTGACTCAGGGTCTGGAAGATGTAGCCGGTCTGCTTGAGCTCGCGGTGGAAGAAGACGACGAAGATACGTTCAATGACACCACGGTAGAACTGGACGCGCTGGAAAATAAATTAGGCCAGCTCGAATTCCGTCGCATGTTCTCCGGCCAGTACGACAGTGCGGATTGTTACCTGGATATTCAGGCAGGTTCTGGCGGTACGGAAGCGCAGGACTGGGCCAGCATGCTGGTGCGTATGTACCTGCGTTGGGCGGAAGCCAAAGGGTTTAAAACCGAAATTATTGAAGAGTCAGACGGTGACGTGGCTGGTACGAAATCCGCCACCATCAAGATCATCGGTGACTATGCATTTGGCTGGCTGCGCACCGAAACCGGCGTGCACCGTCTGGTACGTAAGAGCCCGTTCGATTCCGGCGGCCGCCGCCATACCTCATTTAGCTCCGCGTTCGTTTACCCGGAAGTTGAGGACGATATCGATATCGAAATCAATCCGGCAGACCTGCGTATTGACGTTTACCGCGCATCCGGTGCGGGTGGTCAGCACGTTAACCGGACAGAATCTGCGGTGCGTATTACCCACATGCCTACCGGTATTGTCACGCAGTGTCAGAACGATCGTTCTCAGCATAAAAACAAAGATCAGGCGATGAAACAGCTGAAAGCCAAGCTGTACGAGTTTGAGATGCAAAAGAAAAATGCTGAGAAACAGGCGATGGAAGACAACAAATCTGATATCGGCTGGGGCAGCCAGATTCGTTCCTATGTTCTGGATGATTCGCGCATCAAAGACTTACGTACCGGAGTGGAAACACGTAACACTCAGGCCGTACTGGATGGCGATCTGGACAAATTTATTGAAGCAAGTTTAAAAGCGGGGTTATAAGAATTCACATGGCTGAATCACAATCACAGGGTGCCGATCAGGCGCAGGATCTGAATAACGAATTAAAAACGCGTCGTGAGAAGCTGGTGGCGCTGCGTGAAACCGGGATCGCATTCCCGAATGATTTCCGCCGTGACAGCACGTCCGATCGTCTGCACGCTGAGTTCGATGGCAAAGAGAACGAAGAGCTGGAAGAACTGGGCGTTGAAGTGACCGTAGCGGGCCGTATGATGACCCGTCGCATCATGGGTAAAGCTTCTTTTGTGACCTTGCAGGACGTCGGTGGCCGTATTCAGCTGTATGTTTCCCGCGACGATCTGGCGGAAGGCATCTATAACGAGCAGTTCAAGAAGTGGGATCTGGGCGATATTCTGGGCGCGCGCGGTAAGCTGTTCAAAACCAAAACCGGCGAACTGTCCATCCACTGCACCGAACTGCGTCTGCTGACTAAAGCGCTGCGTCCGCTGCCGGATAAATTCCACGGCCTTGCCGATCAGGAAACCCGCTATCGCCAGCGCTATCTGGATCTGATCGCTAACGACGAATCTCGCAATACCTTCCGTATTCGTTCCAAAGTGATGGCGGCGATCCGTAGCTTTATGGTCGATCACGGCTTCATGGAAGTTGAAACGCCGATGATGCAGGTGATCCCAGGCGGTGCATCTGCCCGTCCGTTCATCACGCACCATAACGCGCTGGACATCGATATGTACCTGCGTATTGCGCCGGAACTGTACCTGAAGCGTCTGGTCGTTGGTGGATTTGAACGCGTGTTCGAAATCAACCGTAACTTCCGTAACGAAGGCGTTTCCCCACGTCACAACCCTGAATTCACCATGATGGAACTTTATATGGCGTATGCCGATTATAAAGACCTGATTGTGTTGACGGAAAACCTGTTCCGTACGCTGACGCAGGACGTGCTGGGCTCGACGACGGTGCAATACGGTGACCAGACATTCGACTTCGGTAAGCCGTTCGAGAAGCTGACGATGCGTGAAGCGATCTGCAAATACCGTCCTGAAACCAACGTCGCCGATCTGGACGATCTGGAGAAAGCGACTGCGATCGCTCAATCTCTGGGGATCAAGATCGAGAAAAGCTGGGGTCTGGGCCGTATCGTTACCGAGATCTTCGAAGAGACGGCAGAAAGCAGCCTGATCCAACCGACCTTCATCACCGAATATCCAGCTGAAGTGTCGCCGTTGGCGCGTCGTAACGATCAGAACCCAGAAATCACCGATCGCTTTGAGTTCTTCATCGGCGGCCGTGAAATCGGTAACGGCTTCTCCGAGCTGAATGATGCCGAAGATCAGGCAGAGCGTTTTGCTCAGCAGGTGAATGCGAAAGACGCGGGCGATGACGAAGCGATGTTCTATGACGAAGACTACGTGACGGCGCTGGAACACGGCCTGCCGCCGACTGCGGGTCTGGGTATCGGTATCGACCGTATGGTGATGTTGTTCACTAACAGCCACACCATCCGCGACGTGATCCTGTTCCCGGCGATGCGTCCACAGAAGTAAGCAGCTGAGCGTAAAAAGCCAGCCTGATATTGTTGTCATACTTTATTGAACCGGTGCAACTGCACCGGTTTTTTTATTATCGATAATGCCAAATATTAGGGAAAACACGGGGATGAGATTCCCGTTGGGACATCTCTCACCGTGGTATCCCCGTTTATCTCGATCTCACCTCGATAGTCTCTTCACTTATCCCGTTTTATCTCCGCATTCTTGCCGTCATTCTGTGATTGTCGCCCAACGGGGGAAGATGATATTTTCAGGCATTCATTCACTGCCGGAACACCCATCATGATGACGTACCGCGATGCCTGGTTCGAACTGGCGCTGTTAACCAACGGCCGCAGTTTTCCACGACATACGCACGATGAGTTCGTCATCAGTGCCAATCTCAGCGGGTTGGAAACGGTCTGGCTGGATGGAGAAACCTTTGTTGCCACCAACGATATGGTGACAACCTACAATCCCAACCAACTGCAAGGCAGCGAGAACGCGTTTGACCGCTGGCAGTGCGCATCGCTGTACGTTCACCCGCAGGCGTTTGAGCATTATTTCCACCAAACCTTTCGATTCTCACGGGGCTGGAATCCGTCGCCGCAATTGGCAGCCGAGTTAAAACAGCTGGTCATCTCTGATTTGGACGACAGCACGCGTCAGGAACGCATTATCCTGCTGCTCGCGGGGTTGATGGAAAACCAGCATCACGAGCCATTTCAAAGTCAGGTTAAAGAAGCAGAGCGGATCACGCGGATCAAAGATGGATTGCTGAGCGATCTCAGTGATGTTCCCACGCTCGACCAGCTTGCGCAGCAGGAGAATCTGTCGGTCGCTCATCTGGTACGCTCGTTTAATCAGGCGGTTGGGTTGCCGCCGCTGGCATGGCTGATGCAGCGGCGCATGTGTAAAGCGCGGGAACTGCTGCGGCAGGGGACTGCGATTAGTCAGGTCGCGGGCGATGTCGGGTTTGCCGATCAGGCGCATTTCACGAAAGCCTTCAACCGCTATAACGCCATGACACCGGGGCAGTTCCGCCGTATCAATTTTTGACAATACAGCGTTTCCCTTGGGCTCTAGACTCGCGTTATTGCTTATTGTTTGAAGGGAATGCCATGCTGTTGGTTGTGTTTACGGGGATGCTGCTATCCCTGTCGCTGTGTCTCGATTTGGGGATGGTCAATACCGCGATTATTAACCGTGGGCTGCGGTATGGGCCGCGCTCGGCATTTTATATCGGGCTGGGATCCTGTTTCGGCGATCTATTTTATGCCACGCTGTCGGTACTGGGTCTGGCGGTCGTCTTTAATCTGACGCCCGTGCGCTGGGTGCTGTGGATTGGCGGCGGGCTGATTCTGATCTGGATGACGTTCAGTATGGCGCGCGCAGCATGGCGTGACTATCAGGTTAAACGCTTCGCCGACCTTTCTGCGACAGCGAATGGGGCGGATTTTACTGCGCCACCTGCCCGCTATACCGAGTTTTTCAGCGGCGTCGGCATGGCGCTGGCGTCACCAACGGCGTTGCTGTGGTTTGCGGCGATTGGCGGCACTATCATCGCGCAGTCTACCGATGGCTCAGCTTTCATGATCAGCCTGTTTCTGCTGGGCTTTTTCTTGGGCGGCGTGCTGTGGACATTCTTCCTCGCCGCATTGGTGAAGTACGGTCAGCGGCTGCTGAAAGAGCGTATCTCATTCTATTGCAGCCTGATTTCCACGCTGTTATTTGCCTACTTTGCCTGGCACGTTATTTCCAGCGGCTATGAGACGCTGTTTCTGCCGCTCTCCACGGCTGAATAACCGGCTAAAATATCAACATGTTGCCGGGTTTTTTACTTGCTCGGCAACGGCACAGCGCTATAATGCCATTCGCTTCTGTGTGCGAGTGTAGTTCAATGGTAGAACGGCAGCTTCCCAAGCTGCATACGAGGGTTCGATTCCCTTCACTCGCTCCAATTACACTTCTCTCAACGTCCACCCAAGTCCAACAAATCCAGTAATCACAAGATTTACCGCTATTTTTCAGTCATTCGGGAAAAACGCGGCTAGCGAAATTTATACCTCAGAATGTATAGGACATGATGTCACGCTACATCCTATATGCTGAATGACCTATAGAAGGTCGATACGGTCTCCCCGAGTCGTCGGGTGTGAGACGACAATGAAATCAACATCATCATCTGATTCATTTTTGGCCTGATGTTTTGCACTGGGAGGAATCTCAAGACCTTGATGTTCAGTGATTATGTGTGCTTCTCCTTCTAATTCAATCGTTAGGGTACCAGCAAGCACAAAGAAGAACTGTCTTGATTCTGAGTGATAATGACGTTTTTCCTTAGCTCCTGATGGCATCCTTTCATGAATGATACTCATATCCTGTCTTTTGACGAGATACCATCCATCACAGTTATCGCCCCAGACGTAGTGCTCTGCGTTATCCTTCGAAATCATTGAGTAACCTCCTTTTTGTATGCATTAACGTTGTTATGACGTGGTAATTATATTATTAGCAGCAGATGGATAGGTCTTTTTCAAACCAGAATATTCTATGTCACTTTACTGAGGTCAACGCTTATGAAGCCACATCCGATACGCGAAATTATTGAGGCCTGCGATAAAGCAATATCTGAGCGAGATTTTGATGCTCTGATGCGTTATTACGCCGAGGATGCCGCACTTGTTATCAAGCCAGGCATGGTTGCAAGAGGCAAAGATGACATAAGAAAAGCATTTATCGCTATTGCCGATTATTTTAAAAATCAATTAGTTGTTGAACAAGGCAATATGCAGGTCATCGAGGGCGGTGGAGACGCTTTAGTTATCATGGAAACCGTTCTGCATTATCCAGATGAGCAGGGCAGTATTGTCACAACCACCCGGCGAGCTACCTATGTGTTCAGGAAAGACGCTGATGGGAACTGGCTTTGCACCGTTGATAACTCCTATGGAACAACGCTGCTTGACTGATTTTGTTTAGTCAATTCAGGCGTGGTTTTATTCTTCCGCGACAGCTTTTCCCATGATTGAATTTGAGGTCATAGCATGACCTCAATTCCTTTCATTTACCCGGCTGCACCACGGTTGTCGTCCAACTGGGTAAATCCCAGGTGCCGCCAAGTTGAATCATGCGGCATGAACCTGTGGTCGATACACTGCTTTGCTGGAATGTTTTGCCATCCCATGTCCAGGATTCATAGCTCATGCAGTCCGCGAGTCCGCGTCCTTTATGTGCAGAGGTAATTTCACCATTTTCGTAATCTGTGCCATCTGTCGTCACGAGCTGTGGCTGAGTCTGCATGGCGTTATCGATGATCCAGTAGGCGTAGCCTTCGTTGTAAGCCGCGCGCCAACAAAGGGTGCTGAGCAGAGACAGGCTGTCATTTAGTGGAGTGAGCTCAATAGGCTCCGCTTTTTGGTCATCTTGCGGTAGCAATCTATCGCAGTCGCTATTTAGCGTTTTAAGCAGTTTTTTCTGGATAGCCGACTGTTCTGCGTCTGTCAGATTTCGCGATGGCACCTGTTTAGTGACTGCTGCGTAGATAACAGGGGTTGGTACGGCAGGTAACGCACTGCTTTTATTTCCTTTTTTGGTGATGGCGTCTGTTGTACCAATGCGACCTTGTTTCTCATCCATTTTTAACAGTACGGCGTAGGCACCGGCCCCGGACAGTTCGGAAACGGCACCATTGTGACGAAAAGCTACTTTCCCGCTTCCTTTTAGAGCCTGCAATACGACGGGAATTTGTTTCTCATTTAGCTGCCAGAGATTGTCTCTGGTCGGGGTGAGCAGGCCTTTATCCACGCCATCAATGGTTAGCGTGAGTGTGGTGCCTTTAGGAATCGCTTGGTATACCTCAGCGAGCATGACGTCTGCCGTTATTGGCGTATTTTGCCCGGCATGACGTGTGAGAAGCAGTGAAATTCCAGGAACATCTTGCTCTTCCCCCGCGTACTGCTCTTCGGATGAGTAGCCGGCTGCTCGGCACGTCAGCGTGTTATCACAGACCACTTCCCAGTCTTTATGAGAGAAAGAACTATCGGTGAATGTTGTGGCAAACGCCAGGGCCGGGATACTCGCGATGAGAGCGGCTAGTATAGGGAGGCGGGAAGGGAGAGAAATCGTCATTTTCCATCAAATCCTTGATTATCTTATTATTTGTCATCGACGCTGTCTTAACGCCAGGGAGCGAATCGCTTTTTTGATATATGCCAAGATGTTAACGTTAGACTACGCGATATTGCGAATATTTCTTATCCGACCACTCCTTTATTAAGAATGAATCGGGTATGATTCTTCTGCCGTCAACCGTTCATCGGTTGCTCAACATCCCCTCTGTGTTATCAGCATGTTCATCCTGCTTTTTAACCTCATGCGTGATAACGGTCAGAACTAGTTTTCCACACAGCTGAAACGATTCCTATAAATAAGTGTCATGATAGATGTAGCGCGATGAGTACGACTCTTTATGCGGTACGCTGTTAATCACTTAAAGACGAGTATCATGAAAATTAAGCAAACTTTTACCAGGGCATTACTCCACCCACGCTATTGGACGACTTGGTTCGGCCTTGGCGTGCTGTTTTTATTAGTTCAACTTCCTTATCCGCTGCTGATGAAAATCGGGAGCAATGCGGGTCGCTTGTCCCGCGTTTTTCTTAAACGTCGGGTGTCGATTGCCAGACGTAACCTTGAATTATGCTTCCCTACGATCTCCGACGACGAAAAGGAAGCGATGATCGACAGCAACTTTGCGTCGCTTGGAATGGCATTGGTCGAAACGGGCATGGCCTGGTTCTGGTCCGATCGTCGCGTGCGTCACTGGTTTGATGTTTCGGGACTGGAGCATTTACATCAGGCTACAGCAAAAGGCCAGGGCGTGATGGTGATTGGTATTCACTTTATGTCGCTGGAACTGGGCGGCAGGGCGATGGGGCTATGTCGGCCGATGATGGCGATGTACCGTCCGCACAATAATAAAGCGATGGAAATGGTGCAAACCTGGGGACGTTCTCGTTCGAACAAGGCGATGATCGACCGTAAAGATCTGCGTGGCATGGTGCAAGCACTGAAACGCGGAGAAGCCGTTTGGTTCGCGCCCGATCAGGATTACGGCCCTAAAGGCAGCGTGTTTGCCCCGTTCTTTGCAGTGAAAAATGCGGCGACAACCAGCGGCACGTACACGATCAGTCGTCTGGCAAAACCGGCGATGATGACGACGGTGCTGATTCGTAAGCCTGATGCCTCTGGCTATCAGCTGGTGATTCAGCCCGAATTACAGGATTACCCTTATCATGATGAACAGGCTGCGGCGTGTTATATGAATAAGGTGATTGAGAAAGAAATCATGCGTGCGCCTGAGCAGTATCTCTGGCTGCACCGTCGCTTTAAAACGCGCCCGGCTGGGGAAGTGTCGCTCTACGCCTGATGGCATCAGCACGTGTGATATCTGATGGCGCTTCTGCGCCATCGCTGTATTGGTGATGGCAGAATTCGTTACGTATCGTGTAAAACAAAAATGGCCGCCGGATGGCAGCCATTTTATGGTGGTTAACGTACTGAGTACGATTAACGGAAGATAGCGTGGGGGTTAACACCGCGATAGGTTTTGCCCAACGCTTTTAATATTTGATTGATTTTGCGGACAACGCGCATCTTTTTTATCCCCACGATTCTTAAATAATTATTGGTTGAAAGTACCAAAGTTGATGTTGATGTTTTCAAACATAGCGATGATTTTGTTCAGCAGTTTCATGGTCATTTCCTCATTGTTAGTTGATTGTTTTTCTGTGATGCTGTTCACGTTTTTAAGAATACTCGCACTGATACGGGTGGTCAACTTTTTTGTGATGAGAATCACAAAAAAATGAACGATCAGTTTGTGAGGAGTAAACCGCTGTTTTGATTTCCGTCTAAAAACCGTTTCTGCTTTTTCTTCATACTGACGCGTTTTCAGCGAGTTGCCCGATTGAACGTTAGGTGTACTGGCTGAAGGCGTCCTTATCGGACAGATTAAGTAAGATAGGTAAATTGTCTCGATTAGCAGTTGAAATACGCGCGGGTGAAGCGGGATAATCGTGCGCTTCACATTGCCAGACGCCGTTTTATCCAGCTCGTTTTAGTACCGCCTGTTTTGATACAGCAATGTCTTTATACGGTAATGTTTTGATACAACAACGTTTTCCGGTTTTGCATTCAGCGAGTTAATCGTTTGCGGGCGGAGCCATACGGTTCATGATGCGCCAGTGATGTGGGTGCATTCGCGGAGCAAGGCTGCGGGAACCGGTCAAATTGATCTTAAATAATAATGGCATTTCAGGGGATACCACCATGTCAAACACCACCCGTCAGGCAGGCTCGCAGGGCACGCTTGATGCTTTTTTCAAAATTACACAGCGCGGCAGTAATGTGCGTCAGGAAGTGTTAGCTGGCCTGACGACGTTTCTGGCGATGGTTTACTCGGTGATTGTGGTGCCGAGTATGCTGGGCAAGGCCGGCTTCCCGCCTGCGGCCGTATTTGTTGCAACCTGTCTGGTTGCCGGTCTGGGATCGCTGTTGATGGGGTTGTGGGCTAATCTGCCAATGGCGATTGGTTGTGCGATTTCACTGACGGCGTTTACCGCATTCAGTCTGGTGCTGGGGCAGCAAATCAGCATTCCTGTGGCGTTGGGTGCGATCTTCCTGATGGGCGTTCTGTTTACCATCATTTCCGTCACTGGCATCCGTTCTTGGATTTTGCGTAACCTGCCGATGGGCGTGGCGCACGGAACGGGGATTGGTATTGGCCTGTTTCTGCTGATTATTGCCGCTAACGGTGTGGGCTTGGTGGTAAAAAACCCGATTGATGGCTTGCCGGTCGCACTGGGCAATTTCACTTCTTTCCCTGTCGTTATGTCCCTGCTGGGGCTGGCGGCGACCATCGGTTTAGAGAAGCGTCGCGTACCGGGCGGTATCCTGCTGGTTATCATCGCGATCTCTATTCTGGGGCTGATTTTTGACCCGAATGTAAAATTCTCTGGCTTCTTTGCGTTGCCGAGCCTGACGGCGGCTGACGGTTCGTCGCTGATCTTCAGTCTGGATATCATGGGTGCATTGCAGCCGATGGTTCTGCCGAGCGTACTGGCGCTGGTGATGACAGCGGTGTTCGATGCTACCGGTACGATCCGTGCCGTAGCCGGACAGGCGAATCTGTTGGATAAAGACGGACAAATCATCAACGGTGGTAAGGCACTGACCGCAGACTCCGTGAGCAGTATTTTCTCCAGTCTGGTCGGAACATCACCGGCAGCGGTCTACATCGAATCCGCAGCGGGTACGGCGGCGGGGGGCAAAACTGGCCTAACGGCAACCGTAGTGGGTGTGCTGTTCCTGTTGCTGCTGTTTGTCTCTCCGTTAGCGTATCTGGTGCCTGGCTATGCCACAGCGCCCGCGCTGATGTATGTCGGCCTGCTGATGTTGGGCAACGTTTCCAAACTGAACTTTGATGACTTTGTGGACGCGATGTCCGGTCTGGTATGTGCCGTATTCATCGTACTGACCTGTAACATCGTGACCGGTATTATGCTGGGCTTTGGCGCGCTGGTATTAGGCCGTATCTGCGCTGGCGAATGGCGTAAACTGAACATTGGTACCGTTATTATCGCTGTCGCGTTGGTGGTGTTCTACGCTGGCGGCTGGGCGCTGTAATCCCTTCTAACAGACCTTCTGGCGCCGTTCAGAAGGTCTGTTATTCCTCGTCTTTCCTTCCTCTTTTCCTTCTCTATTATTTCTCACGCCAAACGCGATTTTATGTGCCCTTTTATTGGCTTTGGGTTGATGTCACTTGTGTGATAATCAATCTTGTTATTAATCTAAATTTCGGCCAAAAATCCATTTTCATACCGGACTAAATGCGTTAAATATGGAAGGGGTGTTTGCTCGCTAACAGGCAGAATTTTTTGATTTAGGAGTACGTCTAAGGAAAGCATGGAAATATTTTTTACGATTCTTATTTTGACCCTGGTTGTATCCCTGTCCGGGGTAGTTACCCGCATTTTACCTTTTCAAATTCCCCTGCCTTTAATGCAAATCGCGCTGGGTGCCATCCTGGCCTGGCCTCAGTTCGGTTTGCACGTTGATTTCAATCCCGAGCTGTTTATGGTGCTTTTCATTCCGCCTCTGCTGTTTGCCGACGGCTGGAAAACGCCTACGCGTGAGTTTCTGAGACACGGTCGGGAAATTATTGGTTTGGCGCTGGTTCTGGTACTGATTACCGTGGTGGGCATCGGCTATTTCATCTACTGGATGGTGCCGGGCATGCCGCTGATTGCGGCCTTCGCGCTGGCTGCTGTGTTGTCACCAACGGATGCCGTCGCACTCTCTGGCATCGTGGGTGAAGATCGTATTCCGAAAAAACTGATGGGCATTTTGCAGGGCGAAGCGTTGATGAACGATGCGTCCGGTCTGGTGTCGCTAAAATTTGCCGTTGCGATTGCGATGGGTACGATGGTGTTTACGGTTTCCGGTGCCACACTGGAGTTCATGCAGGTGGCGCTGGGCGGGCTGCTGGCGGGCGTCGGCGTGACCTGGATATTCGGTAAATCGCTGCGCATTATCAGCCGCTGGAGCGGTGACGATGCTGCGACGCAGATCGTGCTGCTGCTGCTGTTGCCTTTCGCGTCGTATCTGATTGCGGAACACATTGGTGTGTCGGGTATTCTGGCTGCGGTGGCGGCGGGGATGACGATCGGTCAATCGGGCGTCATCCGTAGCGCACCACTGGCGATGCGGCTGCGTGCAAACGGCGTGTGGTCGATGCTGGAATTCGTGTTTAACGGCATGGTATTCATCATGCTGGGTCTGCAATTGCCTGACATTCTGGAAACTTCGGTGACGCAGGCGGAATTGGACCCAACGGTTGAAACCTGGATGTTGTTTACCGATATCGCGATCATCTACGGTGCTCTGCTGCTGCTGCGTTTCTGCTGGCTGTGGGTGATGAAAAGATACAGCATGCACATCCAGAAAAAGCGCCCGATGATCTTCGCCGAGTTTTCTACGCGCGAACTGTGGATCGCGTCCTTTGCCGGTGTGCGAGGGGCGATTACGCTGGCGGGTGTGCTGTCTATTCCGCTGCTGCTGACTGATGGCACCGCGTTCCCGTCACGTTATCAGTTAGTGTTTATCGCCACGGGCGTCATTCTGTTTTCTCTGCTGTGCGGCGTGCTGGCCTTGCCATTTCTACTGCGCGGTGTGGTGGTGGCGGATAAAGCCGCACACGCCAAAGAAATCCGCATGGCACGTATGGCGGTGGCAGAAGTGGCGATAAAAAGTATGCACAAAATGGAGGAGCGTCTGGCGGCCGATCGAGAGGAAAACATTGATGAGCAGGTGCTGAAAGAAGTCAGCGCGCGCGTCATCGGTAACTTACGCCGAAGGCTAATCGATAAAGACGATCCTGAAAACGGCCTGCTGATCGAGAATCTGGAGCGGCGTTTCCGTTTGACCGCGCTGAACTCCGAACGTGCGGAGCTGTATCACCTGCGTGCCACGCAGCAGATAAGCAATGAGACGTTGCAAAAAATGCTGCGCGATCTCGATCTGATGGAAGCGCTTCTGATCGAAAATGAGTAAAACGCGGTGAGGCGATCCCCGTTACCGCGTTGATTTCTTTCTTTTCTCTTTTCTTCCTCTGCATCCCCATGGCGTAAGTGATGGGGATGTTTTTTATGCGTCCAGTCTAAGAACGACGTCAGGCGATTGTAAACTGCTTGTCACTAAATGATAATGATTGTTATTATCCGTAGGACTTTTCTCATAGGTGAAAAGTAGAGCAGTAAAAAGCAGAAAAGTAAAAAACCAGAAGCACAAAACGGCCCGCACGGTATCAACATCGTGTGGGGTGAATGGCTGTTTGAAGGACCAGATAAAAATAAACGGACATTAACCCTGAATTAATTAGGTAATAAGCCACGTTTATAGGGGAAAATTATGCGTGTATTAGTGGTTGATGATGATTCTGTGCTGTGCCATTGGCTGGGGTCTAAATTACATTCCCACGGCCATTCTTGCCGAATGGTGCACGATGGCGCACACGCATTAAAAGCGATCAAGGATGAAGTTTATGATGTCGTTCTGTTAGACAGAATGTTACCCATCATGGACGGATTTACGGTATTACGTGAATTACAAGGCTCGCGTCATCCCCCTATTATGCTGCTTTCCGCACTGGATCGTGATGTCGATCGGGTGATGGGCTTAGAGCTTGGCGCAGAAGATTATCTCGGCAAGCCTTTTAATTTTAATGAGCTTAGATTACGTCTGGATATTATGGCGCGGCGCGGTAAACGCCACGTGGATAATCCTTCTATGCTGACTTTTGAAGACCTGCAGCTTGACCGTATGCAGCGAGTTGCATGGCGCGGCGGCAAGCGTATCGATTTGACCGATAAAGAAATCAAGTTACTGATTATATTGATGGAAAATCCGGAGCAGGCCATTACGCGCACCATGCTGTTAGAGCGCGTATGGGGTTACAATTTTGATCCGCAAACCAATCTGATCGACGTTCATATGTCAAAGCTGCGGGCGAAAATTGATAAAGGCTTCCCGCGTCCATTAATTAAAACGTTGAGGGCGATGGGCTACGCATTAGGCGCGGTAGATAAGGAAAAAACTGATGTTGGCAGCCACGCTGAATAAAATAAAAATAAAGAAGCTGGGGCAGCGCTGGCAGGTAAAAATAAAACACTGGCAATTACTCGGGGCAAGCCAATATCCCGGCTTTTTATGTACCTCTAATTTTCGTCAGGCAATAACCATTGTTTTTCTGTTCTTATTGATGATGCTGATGTGTATTGTCGGCTTCAGTTCACTCAGCGAAACGTTGATTAGAACGCATGTCCGTGAAGTTATTCTGGGTAATATTTACGATTACTCAATGCAGTCGCGTTTAACGAATGCTGACAGTCTGATTACGCAATTACGTCAGGATAATCGAGCGAAAGGGGATGAATTACCGCTGTTTCTGGTGATGGATAAACAGGGCGATATTCTGTATCACAATCACCCTCTAAGAACGCATCCTTTAAGTAGCGATTCTTTCAATACGCATCGTCTGGAAATGCGGCAGCGTACCGATTGCCGGATGGATGTCAGCTGTCTTAAGGCCGAAATTTCCAGCCCAGACGACCCCAATCTGATCGGGTTGTCCGTCATGCTGGATGATGGAGGTGTGCTGTTTACCGCCTACAACATCCGACCCATGTTGGAACGGGTGAGGACGATCCCGCTTGTGGCGGGAGCGGGACTGTTTATCGTGCTGCTCTTCTGCCTGTTTGTCAGCCGCCATTTCAGTTTACGCAGTTTGCGCAGCGTGGAGAAAATTCGTGCGGCGCTGCATCGCTACAGCAGCGGCGAGCAGCAGGTGCGCATGCCGCTGTCGCCTTATGACGATGATTTTGACAGCCTGAGCGCCGACATTAACCAGAATCTGGAGCGGATTGAACGCCTGATGGAACAGGTGCGCAACACATCAAGCCATGTCGCGCATGAACTGCGTACACCGTTGACGCATTTGCAAAATCGTCTTTTCAACCTGACGGAACGTGCAGGGCTGGATAACGACGTGCGTGATGAATTGAATCTGGCGGTGGACGAGGTGCACAAAATCCTCGGTCTGTTCCGTACCGTGATGCGCATCGGTGAAATCGAAAGCGGGCGCTGTGTGCACCAGTTTGAGAACATTGAAGCGCGCCAACTGCTGGAAGAAATTGCCGAATATTATCAGCCGCTGGCGGAAGAACGCGGCTGTCGGCTGAAAATTGAAATCAAAGCCGGAATCCAACTCTTTGGCGACCGTGCGCTGCTGTTTCAGGCGTTGGCCAATCTGGTGGAGAACGCGCTGAAATACGCGGCACAGGGGAAATACATCACCTTGAGCGTGACGCTGTATCGCGGCTGGATCGCCCTGAGCGTCGCTGACCGTGGCCCGGGGATTCCGCCTGCGCTTCATACCAAAGCGCTACAGCGTTTTCAGCGGCTGGATACCTGGTTTCAGTCCGGTTATGGGTTGGGGCTGTCTTTGGTACAGGCGATTACCGACCTGCACGGCGGCAAGCTCTATCTGGACTCCTCTGAGCCGGGCCTGAACGTCTACCTATGCCTTAATCGCTGTTAATGCGCTTTTTCTTACGATGAACAGACATGTGGCGAGCGATTTTCCCCCAGCTTGCCACGACACGCCTCTCTCGATTTCTTATGAATATCCCTTCAAAAAATATGAATATCTATTAATTTTCTCTGTAACGGAATTTGTGTTAATTATTGATTTATATTGATAATTTTTTGTATGGAAAGATTAACGAATATTAATGTTCTGCTGCTTGCGACGCTTGATAATAAGTCTCATTATTAATCTTATTATCATCATGGCGCCCCCGAATTCCCGAGTAGGCCATGATTTCTTTGGCTGCGGATTAGAGGCTCTTCCCATGAAAAACATGAAAGCAAAATTACGTTCTTTCCTGCGTGACGAAAGCGGTGTAACGGCAATCGAATACGGCATTCTTGCAGCTGCAATGGCGGCGGCAATTGGCGCTATTTTCGGCGGTGACGGTATCTTCGTGAAAGCGTTGAATGAGAAATTCAGCCAAATCGCCGATCAAATTACCGGTACGGGCACCAGCGGCGGTACATCCGGCGCAGCGAAATAAACGCGAGATGGCGGATTACACGCACTGGCCGCAGACGGCATTGCTGATGGGCTGCCTGCTGTGGTGCATCAGTACCGACCTGTTAGTACGCAAAATTACCAATCGGGCGGTACTGATTTTATTGCTGGGCTGGCTGTTCTTCAGCGCTTCACATGTCCTGCAATCCGGTGCGTTAGATATGTTGGCATTACGGAAAACGCTTTGGGCGCTGCCAGGTGCGGCGGCGGTATTGGTTGTGGGTTTTTTGCTTTTCCTCACCGGCAGACTAGGTGCCGGGGATGTCAAGCTGATGAGTGTGCTGTGCCTGTGGGTTGGGCAAGGGCACCAGATCGTTTTCGTCATGGTGACGGCGCTGGCTGGCGGTGTGTTGGCGCTTAGCCTGCCGCTGCTGAATACCGTACCCACAGCTGTGGCGATGGGCATTCAAACCACCAACCGGATATTCAAGAGTCGGTTGCCTATGCCACCCGCGTTGCCCGCCGACCTTTCTCAAGGCATACCTTACGGCGTCGCCATTGCGTTTGGCGCGATGTATGTCCTGATTTTTCCCTTGTTTTAATTCTGTCGCAGCTTTAAGACACACACGCTAGGGTAGGCAAGTTGAAATGAAAGTGAACTCTACATACGTACTGTCAGGCGCGCTCGTGCTGGCAGGCATTGTTGCGCTGGTGGTGCGTAGCCATCTCTCTTCTGAACCCCCTGCGCCGCCTCCGGTAGTGGCTAAAGCGCCGGAAAAAATCGCTGTCTTGGTGGCAGCAAAAGATCTGCATCCCGGTGATTTCATTGATTCTAGCTCAGTACGCTGGCAAACCACTGATGAATCAGTTTCCCGTTCGTTTAACTTCGTTCGCGGCCGGGATAGTCAGTTTCTGCTATTTGGCGCAACCCTGCGTGAAACGGTAAAGGAGGGGACACAGCTTAGCAGTAATGTTGTTGTGAAGCCCAATGAACCGGGCTTTGTTGCCGCCGTGCTGCATAAAGGGATGCGGGCTATCTCCGTTCCTACCAGCGCGATTGCGAGCAATGCTGGGCTAGTCTCAGCAGGCGATCGTGTTGATGTGATCCTCAGCATGAGACGAGACGATCAGTCAGAGTTACCCGTTAGCCGTAACCAGCCAGTTGTGATGCCACTTTTGGCTTCGCAGACCATTGTTCGCGATCTGAGAGTGCTGGCACTGAATGATAAGGTCGGTACGCCGGTATATCCACGTTTGGATGCGATGGAAGATGGCGCGACGCTTGATGCCGCAGCCAAGAGTCGTGAGTCAGCCGTGCGTTCTCGTCCTGCTACCTATCAAACCGTCACGTTGGAAGTCACGCCGCAGCAGGCTGAGGCACTGACCGTCGCTAAAGAACTGGGAATTCTGCATTTATCGCTGCGCAGTGCCACGCAGGATGATGTTGTCGATCCGCTGAAGGAACGACAGAGCGTGACTACGGTTCCACTAGCAACCGATATCTACGGGGCGCTATCTGCAGGATCCGGCGGACACAAAGTGAAGGTCTATCGCGGTGAGCAAAAAGACGTGGTGACGTTCCCCTCCCGATAAGACGAGTACGCAATCTGACAGCCTGCGGGGAGCCGCGAGCTGCTCATAGAACAATGAAGCCCATTACGGAAATTAAGTAAATGACGATGTTTTCGCTGTTTTTGAAATCGGACTTTCGGGGTACGTGCAAACGATTGCTGGCTGCTTGCCTGTTTAATGCGGTATTGCCTGTCACGCTAACGACGATGATGTTGCCTGCGACCACACTAGCTGCTGGGGTATCTACAGCGCCTATCACTGATGAAGTTCACCTAACGGTCAATCAGGGACGGTTACTCCAACTTGCTGATACACCGGATAGCGTGCTGGTGGCCGATCCGAATATCGCCAGTTTTGAACTGCCTTCGCCGGGTAACCTGTTCGTTTACGCCAAAAGTGTCGGTGTCACCACGCTCTATGCGATGGATGAAAATGGCAATGTCATCAATGCCATTCGCCTGGTGTCTGAACATGATTTGAAAGCGCTGGGTGAACGCATGAAGCGTGAATTCCCCGGTGCGGATATCCAACTGGAAGCCTCGATTCCCAGCGGTGTCATTGTGCGCGGCAGCGTGGATACCCCGCAGGATGCCAAACGCGTCATCGACAGCATACAGGCTTACATCAGCGCGTCCTCGGGCGGGCAGGGCGGTGGTGGAGGCGGTGGCGAAAAATTGCCAGGCTCCAGCGAATCCTCCGGCAAGGTGATCAACCAACTGAAAATTAAAACACCTTCGCAAATCAATATTCAGGTGCGTGTGGTGGAAGTGTCCCGCAAGTTGACCAGCGAACTGGGCTTCAACTGGGCGGCATCGCTGAGCACCGGCAGCGGGAATATGAGTGCGGGCAGCGGTTCGCGTCTGAATCTGTTCAACGCTACAACCGGACGATTTTCTAACCCAACAGATTCTGGCTTCCTGAACTTCGGCCGCTCCAGACTGAGTGGGTTGTTAACCGCCATGAACCAGCAGGGCATGGCGACCGTATTGGCCGAACCCAACCTGACGGCGATGTCAGGGGAAACCGCCGCGTTTGCTGCGGGTGGTGAAGTACCTATCGTTTTGATCACCAACAACAGCGTCAGCATCGATTACAAATCCTACGGCGTGATTCTGCGCATGACGCCAACGCTGCTGTCTGCCAACCGTATCAGCCTGCACATTGCACCGGAAGTCAGTGAACTCACGGACGTCGGTTCCGTACAGCTGGAGGGCGGATCGCGTATTCCGGCCTTAACGGTACGTCGTGCGGATACCACGGTAGAGCTGGCCAGCGGACAGAGCTTTGCACTGGCGGGGATGTTGCGTAGCGCCGGTAGCCAGACAATCAACGGCGTGCCAGGGCTGAGTAGCGTCCCAATGTTTGGCCGCCTGTTTGAAAGCGAAGCCACCAGTCAGGAAGAAACGGAATTGGTGATTATCGCGACCGCTTATGTGGTTGAACCGGTTAATGCAGGCGATCTTCAGACGCCGGGGCAAGGCGTAAAAATGCTGGATTCGTCCATGCCACGTTCTGCATCTATCGGCTATCTCTACTGAGTTCGCGAGGGGAAATAACACATGAAAACGATCAATAGCAACCACCCTCCGTTTCGTCCTCTGCCCCTGCGTGCAGCGGTACTGACCGCCGTTTTTCTGCTGGCAGGCTGCGGATGGAATAAACCGATTAACGATGTACGTATGCAGCGTTTTGACCAACCTGCTCTGCAACCCATCGCCGTCCAGCCGTCATCGGTGTCCGTGCCGTTACTGGCTGCGCCGAACGGGCGGGGTTTCCTCCCTGAGTCGTTAAAGCAGCTCAATATCATGCTGAAGGATCAGGGGCGGTTATCGGCACAAACGATCACGCTGATTCCGCACAGTGCGAGCGGTGAGCAGATGGCTGGGCGACTGGCGACCGTGCTGAAAAATGCCGGCGCTAATCCACAGAATGTGAAACAGATGCGCCGTTCTACGGCGAGTGGTCAGAACGGCGATCTGGAAGTGATCTCCGAGGCGCTGGTGGTCAAAACCACCCGCTGTACGATTAATGATCCCAACCAGTTGATGGTGAAGCCTTATGAAGCCATTGGTTCTCTTGGCTGCGCCACACAAAACAATCTGGCGATGATGGTCGCCGAACCACGCGATCTGATTCAGGCGAAAGCGCTGGATGATGCGGATGGCGTAGCGGCGGTCAATAGCATCGAACGCTATCACAAAGGTGAAGTGAAAGAGCTCATCGACATTAACTTTGAAGAAGATTAAGGGCGTGACATTCCATGAGTGAAATTACCCCTAACGATGGTGAAGAACTGGCGCTACCGCTGGTGGCGTTCGCCAATGACGTACGCGATGTGGCCGATATCAGCGATCTTTTCACTCGCCTGAAACAGCCGGATGTACCGGTGATGTCCGGCGGTATTGCGGCTGCTCGTCAATGGTGTGAGCTGAATGTTCCGCCACGTATTTTACTGGTGGATCTGGAAGGCGCGCACTGGCCGCTTCCGGCACTGGAAGAGCTGCTGAGCGTCTGTGGTCCCACCAGCCAGGTGATTGCGACGGGCAAAGAGCAGGATGTCGGCTTGTACCGCGCGCTGCTTCAGGCTGGCGTGGTGGATTATCTGGTCAAGCCGTTCACGCTGGATCTGCTGGCAGCAACGCTGGCGAAATGTGAAGGCCAACAGGCCGGGCCGGAATATGCCCGCATGGGCAGGACGATTGCGGTCGTCGGCGCCAGCGGCGGAAGTGGGGCAAGTACCGTCGCGATGGGGCTGAGCCGCCTGCTGTCCGGCGAGCGTCATTTGCCCGTCGCGCTGGTGGATTTCGATCGTCGTAACGGCGATCAACTGCTGCTGCAAGGGCAAACCGATGATGCAGGGCTGGCGGCGGTGTTGGAAACTCAGGAGCTGGATACCCGACTGCTCCAGCGCGCCATGCTGCGTGTGGATACCCGTTTGCATCTGCTGGCGCAAAAGCCGGAACTGGGTGAATTGAGCCCGGTGGACGTGGATAACGTACTGAATCTCGGCGGGGCGCTGTGCCGCATGTTCAACCAGGTGATCTGGGATCTGCCCAGCAGTTACCCGACCGGGGCGCTGGACGTACTGACCTACGCGGATCTGCGCATCATCGTGACGGAATTGACGCTTCAGGATGCGCGTAATGTGCGGCGCGTGCTGAATGAAATCGGCGACGAAAGCGAAGGGCAACGCCTGTTGCTGGTACATAACCAGAGCCGTTTTGCCTCGACCGCGCCGCTAAGCCGCGAGCAGTTTGAACAATTTACTGGCCGGAAGATTGATGTCGTGCTGCCGAACGCGGGCCACGCGCTGTCGCAAAGCCTGACGCTCGGCGCACTGAATCTGGCTGCGGCACCCGCTTTCCAGCAGGGATTACGCCAGTTGGTCGATCTGGCCTGCGGCGTACGCGCCAGACCGGCGGAAAAACGCTGGTTCTCGCGTTGGTTAAAACGTGCCTGATGATGTTAAGCGCTCGCCGTTTTTCAACGGGTTACAGACTGTTTTTTGGGGTTCAGGATTATGTTGATTCGCAAGAATAACCTGCAAAAAAGTGAAGCAGGAAAAAGCACGCCTCAGCCTGCGCCTGCTGCCAATGTGGCAGAACTGAAAACGCGTCCGGCTGCGGAGAACCGTACACAGCCTGCGGCGAGCTCCGCGTCTGGATCCGCTCCAGCCGCGCGCCAGACTGACAGCCGAACCAGCCAGCGCCGGATTATCCGCGCACAGCTCTACGATCAGATCGACGCGGGTAAAGCGGCGATGATGGGGCGTGACAAGCTGCTGGTGCAGATCGAGACGGTGATCCGCCGCATCTGTGATGAGCAGCGCTTACAGCTTTCCCGGCAGGAAGAGGAAGCCATCGCCGCCGAAATGCTGGACGAGATGACCGGGATCGGGCCGATCCAGCCGCTGCTGTCGGATGACACGGTCAACGATATTCTGGTTAACGGTGCGGGGCAGGTGTTTGTCGAGCGCTTTGGCAAACTAGAACTGTCGCCGATTACCTTCATTGACGAAGAACATGTATTTAACACCGCGCAGCGTATTGCTGCCGCAGTGGGGCGTCGTATCGACGAAGCCAGCCCGATGGTGGATGCGCGTCTGCCTGACGGTAGCCGCGTCAACGTCATCACCTATCCGCTGGCGATTGACGGCACCACGATCTCGATCCGTAAATTTATGCGCCGCAACCTGTCGCTGGAAATGCTGGCAGAGCGCCGCTGCATGTCCTACGCGATGGCGGATGTGCTGAACAAAGCGATGCAGGCGCGCGTTAACGTGATCGTCTCCGGCGGAACGGGCGCGGGTAAAACCACCTTGCTGAATGCGCTGTCGCAGAAGATCGGCAGCACCGATCGCATCATTACCATCGAAGATGCCGCCGAACTGCAATTGCAGCAGGAGCACGTGGTGAGACTGGAAACGCGTCCTGTCAGCGCCGAAGGTACTGGCCGCGTCGATCAGCGCGATCTGATGCGTAACGCCCTGCGTATGCGGCCCGACCGCATCATTCTGGGTGAGGTGCGCGGCGGCGAGAGCTTTGACATGTTGCAGGCGATGAACACCGGCCACGACGGTTCGCTATGTACGGTACACGCCAACACCTCGCGCGATGCGATACAGCGTCTGGAAAATATGGTGATGATGGCGAACATGCAACTGCCGCTGATGGCGATCCGCCGCCAGATCGCCAGCGCGGTTCACCTGATCGTGCAGATCGAACGTATGCGCGACGGTATGCGCCGCGTGGTGTCCATCACAGAAGTGTGTGGCATGGAGAACGAAGTGATCCAGCTTCAGGATCTGTTCAGCTTCAACATTCAGGGGATGGATGGACAGGGGCTGTTGACGGGGGAATATGTTCAGCACATTCAGCGCCCGCAGTTCTACAGCGACAAATCGCATCTGTTTGATGCGCAGTGATGGGTTGAGGAGACGCTGATGAGTGACGCACGTCTGAACCTGATTACGCTGCTGGTGTTTTGCAGCGTGCTGATGCTGCTTCTGGCGGTCAACGCCTGGAGAAAATCACGGCAGCAGCGCATGCAGCGCGAACAACGCTGGCAGCAGATTTTGAACGAGGTCAGCCCGTCGGCTGCCGCAGTGGCATCTGATTCGATCCTGCGTGATGAGATCAGAACGCCGCTGATGGGTGTCCCAGTGATCGGACGTTGGCTGGCGATCCTGTGGGCGCAGATGACGTTCATTGGCTGGAAAAAGAACCTGCTTCAACGCTCTCTTGCGCTGGCGGCGGTTAGCCTGATACTCGGCATGATTCTGGGGCAGCGCACCCTGCTGCCGCTCACGATGGGGCTGATTTTTACGCTGGTGCTGTTTGTCAGTATCGGCATGCTGCTGTTCCGTTCGACGTTGCAAAAACATCTGAAAGCGCTGCGTGAGAGCCTGCCGGAAGCGATTGATGCGATAACCCGCAGCTGCCGTGCTGGTGTCCCGGTTGCTAACACCTTCTCTATTGTCGCTGAGCACCTGACCGGGCCGCTGGCGAATGAATTCAAGACGATAGATCACTGGTTGCGGCTGGGGATTCCGCTGCGTCAGGTGATTCAGGCTTCTGCTACGCGGGTGCCGATGTCCGAATACCGTTTCTTCGTGGTGATTCTGATCATCAATCAGGAAGCGGGTGGACGACTGGGGGAAACGCTGGAGCGTCTGTCGGCCACGCTGCGTGAACGTCGCGAGTTGCAGTTGAAAGTGCAATCCAAAACGTCGGAAGCGCGGGCATCCGCCAAGATTGTCGCGGCGCTGTTCCCCGGCTGTCTGGCCTATTTGTACATGAAGTCGCCGGACGATTTCAGTTTCTTGTTTTCTGATCCGGTGGGAACGTCGGTGCTGATTTATGCTTTGTGCAGCGTCTCAGTCGGCATGTTGATCACGCACGTGATGGTTAAGCGAATAGGGTAAAGGGAGAGCCATTCATGACTGTTTTTGACGATCCCTTACTGCTGCTGGCGCTTGTGCTGATGGTGGTCGGGATTTACCTGGCACGTACACAGCATAAAACACAGCAATACAAGCAGTTGGAAATTCGCATGCGCGGGCATCTGCCCGTCGCCTCTATAGAGGCGGCCTCTCAGGAAAACATCCTGAGAGGCCAGGGAACCACATTATCTCCCCTGCTAGAGAAGCTGTTGCAGCCCGTTGCCACGCAGGGCGAGCGCCTGTCGGGATCGGAGCGCGATCGCCGCAACCTGCGCCGCCTGCTGGATCTGGCCGGGATCCGTCGCAACGAAGCGGTAGGCTGGCTGGTGATGGGAAAATTTGCCGCCGGTGCGCTGTTCGCTATCGCGCTGGTGTGGGGATGGTTGCCGCCTGCTGACCGTGCGGGGCTGACGGGCGTTGCGGCGGGGCTGATTGGCTTCTTTGTCGGTTCTATGGTGCCGGAGTGGTGGCTGAAGTGGCGTGCGGCAAGCCGGGGCGAAAAGCTGGCGCGAGCGGTGCCGGATGCGCTGGATCTGATGGTGGTCTGTGCCGAAGCCGGTCTGCCTATCGGGCGCGTGTTGCAGGTGGTATCGAAGGAGCTGGGGCTGTCTTCACCGGAGATGGCGGATGAACTGCACTATACCGCCGCCGAATTACAGATCCTGTCGGATCGTACGCTGGCGATGAAACATCTGGCGGAGCGAACCCGCGTCAGCGAGATCGAAAGTATGGTGGCGACGCTGATTCAGGCGGAGCGCTACGGTACGCCGCTGTCTCAGGCGTTGCGCACGATTGCGGATGAAAGCCGCAAGACGCTGATTCTGAGTCTGGAAGAGAAGGCGGGTAAATTGCCAGCGCAGCTGAGCGTGCCGCTGATGGCACTCATTCTGCCACCGATTATCGCCATTATGGCGTCGCCTGCATTGGTGCGAGTGGTCCGCCTGCTGGCGCAATAGCATTTTATTTACAACACATTGATTTTTAAAACATCGATTCCCGGTATGTGCCGGAAATCACGGCGGTGACAACCGATGGAGTTATCGAAGATGGTCGATCTGGTAGCAAAACTTAAGCGCGGCGCGCCCATGCTGGCACTGCTGATTGTCAGCACCGTGCTGGCGGGATGCGGCAGCTCGATGGCGATTAAAGGCAGTAAAGATGAAGGCCTGCGTCTGGCACGCCTGCTGCGCGATCAGGGACGTGTTGAGGCCGCGACGGAAGTGTACGCGCGTCTCGACAGCCGCGATGCGCTGAAAGGCGCAGAGATGCTGGAGTATGCCAGCGTCGCAGCGCTGGCGCGTTCACCGCAGCAAACGCTGGAACTGTACGGGCGAGCACGTCAGGCGTTGGGCGGCGATACCAACAAAATGACGCCGGAAGAAGCGCTGGCGGTGTGTCTTGGAATGGGGCGTGCGCAGCTGGCATTAGGACGTAATTCGATGGCGCAAGCCGACTTTGCCTGTGCGCTAAAAGCACAGCCGAACGATGCAGGCGCTCTTAACGGCATGGGCGTGGTGATGGATGCCTCAGGTAAACACGCAGAAGCGCGCCAGCTGTTTGAAAAAGCGTTGCAGATAAACCCGGCAGATGTCGCGGCACTCAACAACCTGGCGCTCTCATGGCTGGCAAGCGGCAACGCGGATAAAGCCATTTCTCTGCTGCGCTCGGTGGATGAGAGTAATGCAACCGGCAGACTGAATCTGGCGCTGGCCTACCTTTCTGGCGGCAGAGAGGATGACGCACGTTCGGCGTTGGCGACCATTGCACAGCCACAGCGTATTGATGGCTTGATTGACGAGCTCCATCAGCGTCTACAGCAGATGCAACAGGATAAATCCCGTGGCGAAGCGCTGCTGCTGTCCAGCCGTCAACGCCTGCAATTGAGTTCGCCTGAGTAATGGCGTGGCTTCGTAATCTCGGCCCGTGGCGTGATGAAGGCACCGTGCAAGGAATCGTGCCGCGCCATGAACGTCACTGGCGCAGCACGCACGGCGTGATCGCGACGGAAGTGGCGTTTCTGGTGCCGGTAGTGCTGGTCGGGGTGATGATGCTGTTTGAACTGGCGCGCATCGGGCTGGTGATTGCCGCTGGCAGCGCTGCGCTGGATAAAGCGGTGCAGGCTTTCCGCCTCGACAATCTGGCGTCGGACAGCGCGGAACAGATGGGAACGCGCCTAAAGGCACGGATGGTTGAAGCGGGATACGGCTACCTCAAGGAAGATGATTTAACCGTCAGCGTATTGCACTTCGACAATTTGAGCCAGCTTGGCGGGCTGACGAACGGCAATAGCAGTCAGGACAACCCCAATGGCGAAGAGACGACAACGCTCCCCGTGTGGTCCGTGACGGTGCAGATTAAAAAGGCGTTTATTACGCCACTGCCGGAGGTGTTAACGCTGGGAGACACCTTCCGCTATCAGTACAAGCATGTGTTTGGGACGGAACTGCGCAATGACTGATCGTTCATTGAAAACCGGTCGTTCATTGAAAACCAGCCGTTCGTTGAAAACGGGTTATTTCCTGAATGGACTCCGCCGCTTCTGGTTTTCTCGTTGTGCTTCTACTGCGGTAGAAACCGCGCTGGCGTTTCCGATTGTGTTGGCGATTGGTTCGCTGTGTGCGGATATCTACACCGTCGGGCTGGAGCGTACGCGTATGGAACAGCGTGCGGGTGCCATCGCGTCAATACTGGCGATGCAGCAGAAGCTGGATGAGAAAGGCTTGCAAGGTCTGCTCGATACGGTGCTGCCAACGGAAGGGTTAGGCAATTATCAACTGTTAATCAGCAACGTGCGTCAGACCGGCGAGCTGTACTGGCAGTTAAGCAAAGGGACAGCAGAGTCGCTGTGTGCGGAAAGTGAAACGCTGCCGGATGAAGAGTATCTCCCTGAACTACCAGAAAAGGATCCTAAGGAAGGCAGCAAGAACACCTCCATGATGGTGGTCGAGATCTGTCGTCAGGGGAAAGATGTGAGCCTGTTGGGCGGGTTGTCGCTGGGGGGACTGCTGCACGCCTCGTCGGTCAACCGGGTGGCTATCGGTGTGGTTGAACTGGATGACGTACTCAGAAAAGAGGCCGGTCTGGAAGAAAAAGATCAATAGCTACGGTTTTATAGAAAATACAGAAGCGGCAAATAGACCGCAAACGGTAGCGAGAGCCTCGTTACCGAAATAACGAAACCATTAAGACAAATAACGTGTGAGCCATGTCGTTTTTATTTTCCCGCTTGATGGGCGGGTTGAGTACGCGCTGAATCCAGGTATACAGGATAGGAAGGAATGAAAAAAACCTTACAGAACAGAAGAGTAAAAAAAGACGATAGCAGAACCTCTCTGTTCTGGCGTGAACACCTGTCTGCTTTTATTCAGCAGGAAAAGGGTGCAGGCACAGGGTTTTATGTGCTGGGCGCGATGGCCTTATTGGTGACGGCGGCTTTTATCGTCGATACCTCTACGGCAACCGGTGATGCGACGCAAATCAAACGTGCGACGGATGCCGCTGCGCTGGCTGTCGGGCATCAGGCGACCATTAATGGTGAAGAATACAGTCAGGAAGATATCAATAAACTGGCGTATGAATACGTCAAAAATAATCTGGGGATGAATAAGGCCCTAAGTGAAAAACTGGTGGCGAGTGATGTATCCGTTGCGGAAGGACGTAACAGCGCGACGCGTAAAACCTATACCGTCACTGTCGCTTTCGAAACCAAACCCAGCCTGATGAGCCTCGGGGCGAGAAAGCAGGAAGTGTATTCGACTTCTGAGGTCATCAACCGTCCGACTGAAATTGCCCTTGTTATGCCAGTGACGGGGGATATGAGTGATGCCGATATCCGTTCGCTGAAAATCGTTAGCCGCTCATTTGTCGAACGCATGCTAAGCAGCGCGGACGGTAAACGCGACAACCTGTGGCTCTCACTGGTGCCGTACAGTCAGTCGGTGAACGTGTATGACGCGGAAGACGCGAATCGCATTCGTCGCTGGTCTACGCCGAGTGCGTTAAACCCACCGGAGTTGCGTTCACTGTTTGCCAGCGGGGTTGTCAGTAGCCTTGCCGATCGTCGTTTCCCGGATCGCCGGGCGAATTTGCTGTGCATGTACCGTGGGCTGGGCCGAGAAGAAAACTTCTTCTGGGACGAGCCGCCCGTTGGGCAATTCCGCGTGTACTACCGCCACGATTTGCCGCAAAACGGCAGCCCCGGCGCACCACCGATTACCTGGCGTGGCCCTAACCCCGATCTCTATCCGTGGGATAACAACTCCGATGCCGTAGACACCCGCTTTATCGTCGCGGATCGAGGGTGCCCGAATGCGGCATTGATGCCGCTGACTAATGAAGAAAGCAAGTTGAATCAGCGTATTGCCGAGTTTACCCCACGCTTTAACACCAACTATGCGATCGCAATGTCATGGGCAGGGGCGGCGCTGTCACCCAACATGCGAGGTTCAGACGGCTGGGGTGATACGACGCTACCGCTGGATTTCAATCTGGACG
The DNA here is from genome assembly GCF_015689195.1 of Pectobacterium aroidearum. Classification (GTDB taxonomy): domain Bacteria; phylum Pseudomonadota; class Gammaproteobacteria; order Enterobacterales; family Enterobacteriaceae; genus Pectobacterium; species Pectobacterium aroidearum. Next base: position 4,110,920 of record NZ_CP065044.1, on the reverse strand, counting down.
GCAATGGTGATGGGCAAAAGGTGATCGTCATGATGGCTAACACCATCGGTAACTGGTTCGACACCGACAGCTACAACTTCAATCGTAACGAATTTCGTGGCTCGACCGGAACGGATCCTGCCCGTTCCTTTGCCGCACAGCGCTTCCAGGATCTGTGTTCCAGCTTCCGCGCGCGCAACATCAAATTTTATTTTGTCGGTATTCGTCCCGGCGACCCTGAAGACTTTGGCCGCAACCTGTTCGACAGAGAAGCGACGCCGGGCCTGCTGGTCTGTACCGAGGGCGAAAAACGCATGAGCTTTATCGATGGTGCAGGCTTCGGCGCAGAGGGCGTTGAGGATCAATTGATTCAACGGTTGGATCGTATCGCCGGCCAGATCGAAACCGAGGGCGGCTATGTTCGGCTGGTTGAATGATCGCTGAATGTAGCCAGGAATGACGCGCTTTGCCCCTTTTATTACAGGACATGACACGATGACTTTTTCCCGCTCAAAATCTGGTTCAGGCTTAACGCGCACGCCGCGTCAGGCGTGGGTATTGGAACCGCGCATGATGTTTGACGCCGCCGCTGTGACCACTGCTGTGGATGTGGCTGCGCATGTTGCCGCAACGGATACCGCGCCTGGTGTTGATGCCACGCCAGTTAAGGCAACGGTCACCGTTACCGACACCAGCAGCAGCTTCGAACCGATCGATCTGTTCAGCGGTGTTAGCGTGTCAGCGGATAAAGGCGGGCAGGCGCTGAAAGAGTTGGTGATTACCGTCAATCGCACGGGGGCGAATCAGGCAATCGTCATCGACGATACGGAAATTACGCTGGAAGCCGCTAATGGCGCAAAAACGACGGAAGGCGATGGAAAATACGGCTATACCGTTGAGGTTAGTGGTGGGACGACAACCATCACCGTTAGCGTCGCTTCATCTGAATCTGGCGCATTTGAACCTAATGATGTCGCGAAGCTGATCGACGGTATTGCCTATAAGCCACTCGATAAAACCGTGGCCGGCGGGGATGTCACGGTGACGCTGAAAAGCCTGAGCGATGGGAGCGACACGGCCGATCTGAATATCCACTCGACCATCACCATCGATAGCAAAATTAATGTGGTGTCCGCCTCCGACCCTGCACAAACCCCGACGATCGGCGGTGAATCTAGCGCCCTTCAGGATGATTACAATCTTGAGGGCAATGACTCTAATAATTATGTGGATGTACTGAGAGGGGTAAAAGACACCGCGTTGTCTGCTGACGGAAAAACGCTCTACGTTGTCAGTTCGCCGGATAGTGGTTCAGCGGTACTGAGCGTGTTTGTCCGTAACGAAGAAGGCAAGTTTACCCTGTCGAAGACCTTCTATAACTATCGCTCCGTGTATAACGATGAAACGAGAGAGCTTGATAAGATTGTGGACAATGCCGCGTTGGCGGGGGCATCAGACGTTACCCTGTCTGCCGATGGGCAGTACCTGTATGTGGTAGGCAGTGAAGGCAACGCGGTGACCCTCTTCCGCGTTGGCAGCGATGGGGAACTGACGCAAGCCGGTGTCCTCGATCAGGCGGCACTAGGTGGCCATTCGCTGGATGTGCGTTCTCACATTGTTTCTCAAGGCGATTACCTCTATCTCACCGCTGCCCAGTCTGGCAGTGATAATGACAGCCGCAGCGTGCTGGTGTTTAAGCGCGGGACGGACGGTACCCTGACGTCGGTTTCTCAGACCGATAACCTGATCGGGGCGAGCCGTCTCGTGCTTGATCCTGAAGGGCGTTACCTGTTCGTGTCGGGTTCAGGTGATACCGTTGGCGTCACTAGTTTCAGTATTGATGCTGAGGGCAAGCTCACTCAGGTTTCCCAGATTCGTGCTGAAGGCGATGACCCGTACTACATCAATTCACTTGCCCTCTCACCTGATGGCAAAACCCTGTATGCGATTAATGCTGATGGCATTCAGTACACGCTCAATACGATAACGGTGGGGGCCGATGGGGCACTCTCGCTGGTCGCAACGGTGCCGTTTGTCAATGACGGGGGGGATTCTGGTGAAGCGCTGGCAACCGGTCTGGTTGTCTCTGCCGATGGCACGGCGCTGTTCGTGATTGGTAAGAATATTTCTGTTTTCGCTCGTGCCGAGGATGGCAGTCTGACGCTGAAACATACGATTAGCGGCGGCTGGGATAGCCCGCTCAATATTTCCTTCTCGGATCTACAAAATGTAGAACTGAGTGCAGACGGTAAGCAGCTGTACCTGATTGGTGGCGATAAAGTTCATGTGTTGAATGTCGGGACAGCAGGTGCCTCCTATACCGAAGACACTGACGCAACGGTGCTGCTGCCGTCAGGCCGTCTGTCCGATCCACAGTTAGATGCGTTAAATAACGGTGCGGGTAACTATAACGGTGCCAGCATCACGGTAGGCCGACAAGAGGGTGGCCTACCGGAAGATACCTTCGGCTTTAAGACCGATAACGGTTTAGCGCTGGATGGTAACAACATCGTCAAAGATGGTGCCACGATCGCTACCTTTACGCAGGTTGATGGTGTATTGACGGTGACCTTTACGGCTGCGGTGACAAAAGTCGATGCGCAAAATGTGCTGCGCCAGATTACCTACCAGAACACCAGTCAGGATCCTGAACATGCGGGCTCGGCGCCGACATTCGTCTTCAGCATTAATGACGGTGACAATAATGTTGCGACGATGGACGTGACGGTTAGTCTGATCGGCGTAAACGATCCGGCTGTGCTGACCACGACGGTGCTGAATCCACAGATTCCGGGCAACGGCGAGTTCGTTAAGCTGTTTAAAGATACGCATATCGACACCATTGAGAGCGGGCAAACTATCTGGCAGGTGGTGCTGACGTTTGATGTGTCAGGGCCCAATGAGACGATCAGCGTCGATGGCAGTACGATCGTGCTCGAAAAATCTACCGGTACACCGCGCACCGCCAGTGGGTTGCAATATTCTGTTGAGGTGAAAGACGGTAAAGCAACGGTTCTCCTGTACGTCGGGAAAGACGGTAGTGGCACTGCTGAGATCATTGACAGCATCGGCTACAACTATCTGGGTAGCGACGCTAGCGGGGAACGCCATGTTACCTTGATGATCAAGGAGAATAACTATAGTGGCAGCGCACCGGAAACCACGTTAGAGCAGGCAATTACCTTAACGCTGGTGCCTGCGTCAGAAACCAATACCGCGCCGATTATCACCGTGCCGGCTACCACTCCGACGTATACCGAACGTGCCGCGCCTATCGTGCTGGTACCTGATGCAACGGTGTCCGATGCGCAGATGGACAAACTCAACGGCGGTAAGAGTAATTATGACGGTGCAACGCTGAAGATTACGCTGGGTGACGGTAAAACAGCACTGGATAAGCTTGGTTTTAACGAGGGTAACGGCCTGACGCTATCCGGTGATACGCTGCAAAAAGACGGCGTTACTATCGGTCAGGTCAGTAATAAAGACGGTGTGTTGACGATCCGCTTTAACGCGAATGCTGGCACCATCCCCACCACAGAAGATGTGCAGAACGCGCTACGTCAGATTACCTACTCCAGCGACAGCCATACGCCTGCCGCACAGGTTGCGGTGACGGTGACGTTGTCCGATCGTTATCTGGAGTCTCAGGTTACGGCCTTAATCATAGACATTACGCAGATTAATGATGTTCCAGCCATCAACACCGATCCTGTTCTGTCATTTGGCGATTTGGATCGGTTGCAGACTCTGGAATTGTCGGCATTTGGGCTGACGGGTTCAACGAACAGTGCGGTGTCTGCGGACGGTAGCCGCGTATATATTGCTGACCAGCAAGGTCACATTGCGCTATTTACCCGCAATGCCGATGGCACCCTGACACACACGCGTACGAGTACTATTGCCAGCGGTGTCATCCAACTCCAAATGACGTCTGATGGTGCAAATTTATACGCCCTGCAAAAAAATGGCAGTGAAAGCACTATTGTTACTTTTTCTCTCGATAGCGAAGGTAATCTGACAGAGCAAAGCGATCAGATAAAGGTCTGGGATGCTGAACAAATTACATTGTCGGATGATGGTAAAAATCTTTATCTGAGGGTTCAACTGACGATTGTTGTTTATGGACGAGATACCACGACTGGCACGCTTACCCATCTTCAAGATCTTGATAGTGATATGTCAGCACCGCCTTATCTGTGGGCACCGGCGGAAGTCATCACGCAGGGGGATAAAGTTTATGTGGTCACCAACCCCAGCAACGGTTCATCACTCATTGTTTATCAACGTAATAGTGAAACGGGTCAGTTGACTCCGCTGACCTATCTCCATTCAGGGGAAACGGACAGCACCGGTAAGGTCGTGAATCTGGACTATGTGCAACATTTATCTGTCAGTGCCGACGGACAAACGATCTTTATCGCGAATAGCCGTACCAGCTCCTTTAACGGATGGACAGGGGAAACCACGGTAAGCAACCATCCATTGAAAATAGATGCTTTTCGCCTCAACGCTGCAGGGTCGTTAACGCATTTGGGCACAATCAATGGCACCGCGACGGTGGAAGACATTTCACTGTCAGCGGATGATAAAACGCTGTATGTCGCCTTATCCGATGGTTCCTTGGCTTATTATTCGGCAGATACGTTGGGACGCATTGATGCTCAGACTAATCTGGCGGATGCCCGGAGAATAGCGGTATCACCACGAGGTGAGATCATCATCCTTGCCGATTCGGTTGTGGTTATGCGTCAGACTCCACTCAGTGCTTCTTATACCAATGGGGGCTCTGCGGTAGCGGCAGCACCGACATTGACCTTAAGCGATGCGGAATTAGATGCCGCAAATGGTGGGGCAGGGGATTACCGTGGGGCATCTGTTGTGTTTCAGCGTGAATCTCCTTCATCAAGCGATCGTTTTGAGATGATTGCCGGCAACGGTTTTACCATCTCGGGTAACGTTATCAGTAAAGATGGGCAACCTGTGGCAACGTTGAGTCAGGCTGATGGCCGTGCTTCTGTGACGTTTACCGCCAGTCTTTCTCGTGATGAAGCGACTGCTCTTGTGCGCCAGATTGGTTGGCGTAGCACAGTCGTGGTTAGTGAGAGTTCAGTGGTACTCCGCGTGGTGCTGAATGACGGAGAACAGGATTCCACGCCTTATGAGGTGACGGTGACGATTTCCGATAGTGTGAATCATGCACCTGTGGGAAATAGCGATGCCTTTGTCCCGCCTGCCGCACAGGTTGGCACCAGTTGGACTTATACCTTACCGGATTCACTGTTCACCGATCCTGAAAACGATGCGCTGACGTTCACTGTTGATGAGAAGCAATTGCCTGAAGGTGTGCGTTTTGATAGCGCAAGCCGTACTCTCAGCGGTACTCCGTCAACGGCAGGAATGTTCAACCTGACGATTACCGCTACGGACAGCGCGGGCAACGCGACGGCGCTGAATGTGGCGCTGACGGTCAACGCCGCGTCGACGCCGGTTGATCCCGGTACGCCGACGGAGCCGGCCAATCCTGACAACACCGCCACAGCGGCACCGGTGATTTTGGTACAGCAGGGCGTGAGCCTGCCCACCGATGCGGATGAAAGAGAGCGTGAACAGCCGCTGGGCGCGATTGTTGCCGATCTGTCTCGCCCAGAGGCGCAAGCGCTACCAACCAACATTGTCGCTGAACCTGCACGGCAGCGTGATGCGGGTTCGACACGGCAGTCGGATGCGCCTTGGGTACTCGATCCGGTGATGTCACAGCTCATGCCGACGCTGGATCAGGTCAACTTCTCTTCGCGTGCCAGTACCACCGTGCGTGACAGCGCCGCCGTTTCTCCGACGGATTCCAACCTATTCCTGAGCGTGCGCGGTCAGACAACGGCGCTGGAATCGGCATTCAGCAGCGTGCAGGGCGCGTTACAGCCGGATGCCTCCGGCGCGCTCGCCTTTAGCCTGCCGCAGCGTATGTTCAGCGTGCGTGAAGGCAATGCCACGCTGACGCTGCAACTGGCAAACGGTCGTCCTCTGCCTGCGTGGGTGCAGTTTGATGCCCGCAGCGGCGTGGTGCGCATTACCGATGCCAGTGCCGTGCAGGTTAATCAGATTCAACTGGCGTTGAAAGCGCAGGCCGCAGATGGCACCAGCCGGATCGTACCGATTACGCTGCAAACCGGACAGGGTGCTGGCACCGAGATGGCGACTGACCGTGGTGCGATGCAAGGGCCAGCCAACCCCACGATACAGCCCGCTGAAAGCCGGGATGTCGAACGGTTAGCGCCTGCGGGGAAAACCGCCTTTACCGAACAGCTGCGTCAGCATCAGCCGGAACAAGATGCGCTGCTGGCGGCGCTCAGTGAACTGAGCAGCCTGCGTGCGTAGCCAAGCGCAAATCTGGTAAAGCGCAGATCGAATACTGAGACGAGATTTTATTACTTAACCACTAACCCAGGCGCTTGCAGGCGGTAACCAACTTACCGCCTGCCAGATGAAGGGAACAGACAAATAGAAGATGGGGAGAACCCGGGTGAATCAGCACATAGCGCATTTCTGGGATAGCCAGCAACACGACAGTCAGCATCAGAACGTTCAACACGAGGCTACACCACGCACCGCGGGTTCCCGGGCGTTACGGATCGCGGTGACCCTTGCCTGTTTGGGGCTGGCAGGCTGTGCCGTCAAGCCGGAGCCGGTGACGATCGAACAGCAGGTCGCACAGGCGTTGAGCGACAGAACGCAGATGTTCGCCAATCAGGAACCGGTGCGCGGCACGATCACGCTGGATGAGGCGATTGCCCGTGCGCTGAAATATAACCTGCAACAGCGGGTCGCACTGATGGAACAGGCGATGGAAGATGACCTGTTGGGCGTACAGAATCTGGACATGCTGTTACCCAAACTGACCGCCCGCGCTGGCCTGCAAACCCGCGATAACGTCGCCGGTTCCAGCAGCCAGTCGGTTACTACGGGTCGGCAATCACTGGAAGCGTCCACCAGTCAGGATCAGACCCAGCGCACCGCCGATCTGACGATGAGCTGGAACGTGCTGGATTTTGGTATCAGCTATTTCAACGCCAAAGTACAAGCGAACAAATCGCTGGCGGCGGAAGAGCGTCGTCGTCGTGTGGTCGCGGATATTACCCGTCAGGTGCGGACAGCCTATTGGGAAGCCGCAACGGCACAGCGTTTGCAGCCAGAAGTGACGACTGCGTTGACGCAGGCGCGTCAGGCGCTGGAATACGCGCGTCAGACTGAGCAACAGCGTCTGCTGGCACCGGTTGAGGCGCTGCGTTTCCAGAAAAACATGCTGGAGATGGTACGCCAGTTGGAAATCGTTGACAGCGATCTGGTGGTGGCGAAATCCCGTCTGGCCGCGCTGATGAACCTGCCGCCGTCGAGTAAATACGATGTCGTTGTACCGAGCGAAAGCAGTCTGGTCGCGCCGAAGATGGCCTACTCGCTCGACGATCTGGAAAACTTCTCGATGGTTAAACGCCCGGAAGTGCGTGAAGAGAGCTATCTGGCACGCAATAGCGTACTGGAAACCCGCAAATCGCTGCTGCGCCTGCTGCCGGGTGTATCGCTGTTTGCCGGTATCAACGGTGACAGCAACAGCTATCTGGTCAATCACCAGTGGGCAAACGCGGGCGTTCAGGTCAGCGGCAACCTGCTGAACGTGCTGTCGTGGTCGTCGGTTAAACGTGCCGGACAGGCGAATGAAGATCTGGCGGAAGTTCGTCGTCAGGCGCTACGCATGGCGGTGCTGACGCAGGTGAACGTTGCTTGGCAGGAGTATCAGCAGAGTACGCGGATGTTCGGTCGCTATCAGGAACTGGCGCGGATTCAGCGCGGTATCCTCAACCAGACCACGCTCAGCGTACAGCATCGTGCCGAAACGCAAATGGAGCAGGTACGCGTCAGCACCGAAACCATTCTGACCACCCGAGCGCGTGACCGCAGCTTTGCCGATGTGCAGAACGCGCTGGGCGCGGTGTATCAGGCTGCTGGGCTGGATGTGTTGCCGGATAACGTGAACGATGTCAGTCTGGCGGCGCTGAGCAACTCGATTGCCCGCACCACAGGGAACCTTGAAAAAGGTGGCGTTGCGGTTCCGCGTCTGTCCCTGTCAACACCGGCTACGCCAGCCACCACGACGGCTCCTGCCGTCACCGCTTCTGCAACAGGTTCCGCTATCGCGAAACCCATCACGCCTGTGGCGGTAACGCCATCGGCCAACGCGGGGAAACCATACCGCGTCGTAAATACGGATATGTGGGATAACCTGCAATCCCTACAGGCCGGAGGTTCGCGTTAATGGCTGTCGGCATGATGCGTCCGCTGTTACTGGTGAGTGCGTTAAGCCTGCCCCTGTGGGGGCAGGCTGCGACGACGGGAGACATTCGCGTACAGCTTAGCGCGCAGCGTTATACCGTATTATCCAGCGAAATTGCCGGGAAAGTGACGGATATTGCGGTGAAAGAGGGGGAACACTTCAAGCAGGGCGATACGCTGGTGACGTTTGACTGTACCGTGCTGCGCGAAAAGCTGAACTACTCAAACGCCGCAGAGAATGCCGCGCGTAAGAAGCTGGCGATTGCCGATCGGCTGGATAAGCTCAATTCGATCAGCCTGTCGGATGTCGATCAGGCGCGATCGTCGGTGTCAATGGCGCAGGCCGAAAGTGGCGTCAATCGCGCCATGTTGCAACGCTGTGCCATCAAAGCCCCGTTCTCCGGTCGCGTAACGGAAACCAAAGTGAAGCGTTGGGAATCGGTGCCGGAAGGCAAAGAGCTGTTAGCAATTTATGATGACAGCGCGTTCGAGCTGGAAATGATCGTGCCGTCGCGCTGGCTGGTGTGGCTGAAGCAGGGCAGCGCGTTTCAGGTTACATTGGATGAAACCGGCCTGAGCTATCCGGCGGAAATTAGTCGGCTCTCGTCAGCGATCGATCCGGTCAGTCAATCGGTAAAAGTCTTTGGCCGGATTACCCAGTCTACCGCCGGATTGCTGCCGGGCATGAGCGGCGTGGCGCAAATCGTGCCGCCTGATGCAAGCAGCGTGTCGCCATGACCGAACGGAACACGACCGCAGCACAAACTGAACAGGATATCCGGCTGGCGCTGCTGGCCGAACTATTACAACTGCAAAGCCGTGCCAGAGCGCGTGAAACGCTGGATGAACTGGCGTTTTTTATCGTCAACGAGACGCATAACGTAGTGAAGTATCGTCAGGCGCTGCTGTGGGACTGCGATAAACAGCGCTTGCAGGCGGCTTCCGGGCTGGCATCGCTCGATCACAACGCGCCATTTTGTACCGAATTTAGTCGCCTGTGCCGCCAGTGGCAGGAAGAAGGGCGTCAAACGCAGACGCTGCAATGCCGCGAGCTGCCTGCCGATGACCAAATTTTGTGGCAGGAACATCTGCCGGAGTTTTTACTTTGGTTGCCGCTGCGTTTACCGCAGAGTGATGCGCCGCTGGTGCTGGTACTAGCGCGGGACAGCGCGTGGCTGCCTGCTGAGATCGTGCTGTTGGAAAAACTGGCGGACGCCTACGCGCACGCCTGGTCGAGTTTGCTGAAGCAACGTCGTCGGCAGACCAACACCAGTCCGAAGAAACGTCGTTTGATCCTGGCGGGGATCGTGGCGCTGGTGTTGATCTTATTGATCCCGGTTCGCCAGTCGGTGCTGGCACCGGCAGAGATCGTCGCACACCGTCCGGTAATGGTGCGTGCGCCTGTGGCGGGCGTGGTGGATGATATTCTGGTTCGTCCTAATCAGAGTGTCAGTGCCAATCAGCCGCTGGTGCGGCTGGACGTGCGCGAACTGGAAAATCGGCTGGAATCCGCGCGGCAGGCGTTCGCTACGGCTGATGCCCAGTATCGTCAGGCACAGCAGCAGGCGCTGTTCGATGCCAATAGCAAAGCCAGTCTGGCCGTGCTGCAAAGCCGCCGCGAGCAGGCGCAGAGCGACATGGATTTTCTCCAACGTCAGCAAGAACGCATGCAGCTTACTTCCCCGCGCGACGGCGTGGCGATTTTTGATGATAGCAACGACTGGATTGGGCGCTCGGTGGCGGTGGGAGAACGCATCATGATGATCGCCGATCCGCACGATGTTGAACTGGAGATCCAGTTGCCCGCAGCGGATGCGATTGCGCTGGAAAACGGCGCGGATGTGCGCTTGTTCCTCAATGTTGCACCGAATTCGGCACAGGACGCGCGGCTTGAGCAGATTGGCTACCGCGCCGCGCCAACGCCGGATAATGTGATGGCCTATCGGTTGCGGGCTCGCTTTACGCAGGATGATCCACAGCTGCGCGTGGGCCTGAAGGGGACGGCTAAGCTGTACGGGAAACGCACGGTATTGTTCGTCTACCTGCTGCGTAAACCGCTGGCCTCTCTGCGCGTCTGGCTGGGGGTTTAACGATGGCCGGAGGTGCGACCCCAGCCGCCGGACTCAGCCCGCTGCGCGATGAACTGATCCTGCACGCCGGGCCGGCTAATCGCGACGGATCCCCCAGTTGGACGCTGGAAGATCCGTTGCGTGGTCTCTATTTCCGTATCGGTTGGGCAGAAATGGCGATGTTATCGCGTTGGTCGATGGGGAACGCGGCGCAGATTGTGGCCGAGGTTAACCAAACTTCTGCGCTAACGCTCGATGACAGCGATGTGCAGTATTTCAACCGTTTCTTGCAGGCTAACAGCCTGACGCGCGTTTCCGGCGATGACGCGCTGGCGCAATTTTCTCGTCAGGTAGAGCAGTCGCGCGTTTCCATTTGGCGCAAGCTGTTGAAGAACTATCTGTTTTTCCGTATTCCCTTATGGCATCCCGATCGTTTTCTGGGCGCGACGCTACGGTGGGTTGAGCCGTTTTTCAGTCGGACTTTCCTCAAACTGACGCTGCTGGTGGCCGTGCTGGGGCTCTTTCTTGCCGGACGCCAGTGGGAAACGTTCAAGCATACCTTTCTGCATTTCTTCACGCTGGAAGGTGCAGCGCTGGCGGGGCTGACGCTGTGTTTTACCAAGATCCTGCATGAGTTCGGCCACGCCTACACCTGCAAGCGCTTTGGTGCGCGGGTTGCCACGATGGGTGTCGCATTTCTGGTGATGATGCCGGTGCTGTATACCGATACCTCTGGGTCGTGGAAACTCACCCGCCGCCGACAGCGAATGGCGATTGGTGCGGCAGGCATGATGACCGAACTGGTGCTGGCGGCGTGGGCGACGCTGGCATGGAGCTTCTTGCCGGACGGTATGCTGCGCAGCGCGGCGTTTATGCTGGCAACGACTACCTGGATTATGACGCTGGCGATTAACCTCAGCCCGCTGATGCGTTTCGATGGCTATTTCCTGCTTTCCGATGGGTTACAGGTGCCGAACCTGCAAAATCGGGGTTTTGCGATCGGCCGCTGGCAGATGCGGGAATGGCTGTTTGGCTTGGGGGATGCGCCGCCGGAACACTTTCCCCGCTGGCTACAACGCACGCTGGTGGGGTATGCCTTCGCGGTGTGGATATACCGTTTTTTCCTGTTTACCGGTATCGCGATTCTGGTTTACCACATGGCGTTCAAGCTGCTGGGGATGCTGCTTTTCGCCATTGAAATCGGCTACTTCGTAGTGATGCCAGTGGTGAATGAAGTACGCGAATGGAGTAAACGCCGTAAGGATTACCGTATGAACCGTAATATGACGACAACGTTGACCGTGAGCGCTGTAGTTCTGCTCTTGCTGATGATTCCCTGGCAGCGCGGTGTGTATGCGCCAGCTCTGCTGCGGGCGGAACAGCAAAGCAGCCTGTATATGCCAGTGCCTGCGATGGTTCAGCGCATTGAAGTACAGGTGGGTCAGCCTGTGCGCGCGGGACAGACGCTATTTACGCTGTCGTCTGACGCGCTGGTGCACGAACGGCAACAGCTGGAGCGACAAATCGCTACGCTGAATTGGCAAAGTTCCTTTCAGGTTTTCAACAAGGAAGCGGCTGGTGACCACCTGCGAGTGAAGCGGGAGCACGACGCGGCGTTACAAAAGTTACAGGTATTGCAGCGTCAGTCAGAACAACTGACGGTACGTGCGCCGATAGACGGCGTGGTGGCTGACATGGCAACGCCGTTGGCAACGGGTGAGTGGCTGGGGCAGGGTGAATGGCTAGCGGTTGTCACCAAGCCGACCGGCGGGTTGGTGGAAGCGTTCGTGTCGGAAAAAGACTGGCAGCGACTTCACACGGGCGCAAAGGGGACGTTTTATTTACAGGATGTCAGCCGCTTGTCGCTGCCGCTCACCATTGTGGAGATCGCCAGCACGGCCACCCGCGATCTGAACGCTGCGCCAGAGCTGGCATCGATTTACGGCGGCGATATTGCCACGCTGAGCGATGCACAGCGCAAACTGCACCCTGAACAGGCCGTTTATCGCGTGCTACTCAGTCTGCCGGACGATTATCGTGCTCAGCCGCAGGTGCTGCGCGGCACGGTGGTGATGGACGGCGAGGCGCAAAGCCTGCTGGTTCGCGGCTGGAAGGTGGTGTCTGCGGTACTGATTCGCGAACTGTCATTCTGATCAGTTTTGATTTCTGCGATGTCGATCCTGACTTTCTTCCTGTCATTGCCAGCTTCCTGTTTCTGCTGGCAGTGACGTGAAGGAGGGCGCTTATCCCCTCGATTATGTTGTTCCTGATATCCCTATCCTATCTATTTAAAATGGCAGAAATTTTTAATTTCAGCGACAAGGTTTGGTGCCATACCGAGATACACGGGGCTACCACGGTGCGAGGTGTCCCTGCGGGAACCTCATCACCGTGTTTCCCCTAATATCTGGCATTTGCCGTAGCCCGAATCATCGCGATAAACGTTTCTGTCTAAACAGTGGAATACAAGAGGGCTGACTGTGAAGCGATCTGTCTTGTTGTTGGTGGGGGCCATGCTGGCGCCCTATAGCTATAGCGCGCAGGATAATGCGGTGTCGTTATCCGTTTCTGGTTTGAATACCGTGCTGGATAACGGCTTACTCAGCGTCGCATTTGGCGAGGATGGCAGCGCGGTGCGTATGGTGACGGGAGGCAAAAATATCGTCACGAATTTGTCCGGTGCGGCGCGCGATCCGAGCAAAACTCGTAGCGCTTACCTCGATTATTATGTCAACGATGTTCATGCTAAAGGCGTCAAAGATTTTGTCCCCGAGCGGGTAGAGGTGCTGCGCAACGATCGTGAGATGGCGCATGTCGCCTATATCGACGAGCGGGACGGGCTGTTGCGGCTTGAATATCACCTGATTATGCGTCGCGGCGTTAGTGGACTTTACAGCTATGTAGTGGCGGAGAATCGCGGCAGTCAGGACGTTAAAGTCAGTGAATTACGTAACGTATACCGCTTCGATCCTGCCCGGTTAGACCATCTCTATAACGGCGATCGTCAGGGTAAACCGCTGCTCTACAGCCAGCTTGAAGCCTCGCCGAAGGTACAAGATGAAACCTGGCGGCTACCGGATGGCAGTATCTATTCCAAATATGATTTTGCTGGCTATATGCGTGCTGCGCCTTTTTGGGGTGTTTTTGGTAATGGCGTCGGGGCGTGGTTGATTCACGGTAATCGGGAGTATTTCTCCGGTGATGCGCTCAAGCAGGATTTACTGGTGCATCAGGATGCGATCATTTTGAACTACATGACGGGTTCACACTTCGGTACGCCAGATATGGTAGCGCCTCCGGGCTGGAAAAAATTCTACGGCCCGTGGCTGCTGTATATCAATCAGGGCGATACCGAGCGGATGCTGGCAGATGCCCGGCGTCAGGCGCTGACGGAAGCTGTCAGTTGGCCGTACCAATGGGTGGATGATTCCCGCTATGTGCGCGATCGCACACAGGTTAGCGGACGCGTTGCCAGCCAGCAGCCGGTGACGGTGGTGCTTTCATCATCATTGGATGAACCGTTTGATGTACAAACCCGCGGTTATTCGTATCAGGCAACGATAGACACACAGGGGAATTTTGCGATTTCCCATGTCCGTCCGGGCAATTACCACCTTGCGGTCTACGCCAATAGCGGTACGCAGCCGGGAATATTGGCGGAACAAACGCTGTCTGTTTCTGGTGATAAACAAGCCCTGCCGGTGATTGCTCTTCCTAAAGCCGAACCCGTTATCTGGGCGATTGGACAGGCAAATCGGCAGGCGAGTGAATTCCGCTTTGGCGACGAGGCACGCAACACCCGCTGGCAACATGAGGTGCCGGCCAATCTGACGTTCGATATTGGCCGTAGCGACTATCAACGCGACTGGTATTACGCGCAGACCAAACCGGGAAAATGGGATATCCGTTTTGCCCTGCAACCTGAGAAAAAAAACTATTTCCTGAATATCGCATTGGCGGCAGCCAGCAATAGCGGCATGAGTGAACCGACCATGCCACAGCTGGCGGTAGCGGTAAACGGCAAGACGCTGGAAACGCTGACTTACGAAAACGACAAAACCATTTATCGCGGTGCGCTACAAAGCGGTCGTTATCACGTAGCCCGCATCCCTGTGTCATCCCACTTGCTGAAAAACGGCAACAACACAATCACACTGCAATTAAAAGGCGGCAGCGTGATGTACGACGTAGTGACCTTAAGCGAGGAGTAAACCAGTTTTAATAACGCGGAGTGTTGGAGTCAGAGAAGAATTGGCCCGCGAAAGCGGGCCAATAAGAGCGAGATTAGTGGGAACTGCCTTTTGAAGCGCCGACGCCGGTTTGTGAACGGACAAACTGCGCATGGAAACGTGCACGTTCCTGCTGTCCCGCTTCGGAGCGATCGGTGATGGAGAAGAACCAGATACCGATAAACGCGACCAGCATGGAGAAGAGCGCTGGATAATCGTAAGGGTAAATGGGGGTGGCGTGACCGAGGATTTTCACCCAGATAGTCGGCCCCAATATCATCAAAATAACAGCCGTAAGCAGCCCAGCCCAGCCGCCAATCATGGCGCCGCGTGTCGTCAGCTTTGACCAGTACATCGAGATGATAATGATCGGGAAGTTACAGCTGGCAGCGATGGAGAAGGCCAGACCGACCATGAAGGCGATATTCTGGTTCTCAAACAGGATACCGAGCGAAATCGCCACGACACCCAGCACCAGCACGGTGATTTTCGAGACTTTCAGCTCATCACGCTCTGTCGCTTTCCCTTTTTTGATCACGTTAGAGTAGAGATCGTGGGACACGGCAGAAGCACCTGCCAGCGTCAGACCGGCGACGACCGCCAAAATGGTGGCAAAGGCTACAGCGGAGATAAAGCCGAGGAAGAAGTCGCCGCCGACCGCATCAGCCAGATGCACCGCCGCCATGTTATTGCCACCGATGAGTGCGCCTGTCGCGTCCTTAAACGCCGGATTAGCGCTGACCAACAGGATGGCGCCGAAGCCGATGATGAAGGTCAGGAAGTAGAAATAACCCATGAACCCGGTGGCGTAGAACACGCTCTTTCGTGCTTCTTTGGCATCGCTGACGGTGAAGAAGCGCATCAGAATGTGCGGCAGACCGGCGGTACCGAACATCAGGCCTAACCCGAGGGACAGCGCGGAGATGGGGTCAGAAACCAGTCCGCCCGGGCTCATGATCGAAGCGCCTTTTGGGTGAACCGCCATTGCCTGCTTGAACAGCGCGTCAAAGCTGAAGCCGACGGATTTCATGACCATGACGGCCATGAAGGTGGCGCCGAATAGCAGCAGGACGGCTTTAATAATCTGTACCCATGTGGTGGCGAGCATGCCGCCAAACATGACGTACATCACCATCAGAATACCGACCAGTATCACAGCCACATGGTAGTTGAGGCCGAACAGCAGTTCGATAAGTTTCCCCGCGCCCACCATTTGTGCAATGAGGTACAGGGCTACAACCACCAGTGAACCGCAGGCGGAAAGGCTACGGATCGGGCGCTGTTGCAAACGGTAGGAGGCGACGTCAGCAAAGGTATAACGTCCGAGGTTGCGCAGCCGCTCAGCGATCAGAAACAGAATAATTGGCCAGCCGACCAAAAAGCCGAGTGAGTAGATCAGGCCGTCGTAGCCGGAGGTATAGACCAGCGCAGAAATCCCGAGGAAGGACGCGGCGGACATGTAGTCACCCGCAATCGCCAGCCCGTTCTGGAAACCGGTAATGTTGCCGCCAGCCGTATAATAATCGCTTCGTGAACGGGTTTTCTTCGACGCCCAATAGGTGATATATAGCGTACCGCCGACGAACAACAGAAACATCACGATGGCTTGAATATTCAACGGCTGGCGTTGAACATCCCCCGTGAGGGCATCTGCCGCCCACGCAAGCACCGGCAGCGTCAAAAGCCCGAACAGCATCATAAAGCGTATTTTCATTGCTTTACCTCATCCAGTAACTGTTTGGTCAGACGATCAAATTCACCGTTAGCGCGGTAGACATAAATGCCTGTCAGAATGAAGGAGATCGCAATCAATCCCACACCAATCGGAATACCACGGGTAATGCTGGAACCCGGGCTGATAGGCGTTCCCAGCCAGCCAGGTGCAAAGGCGATGAGCAGGATAAAACCCACATAAAGCACCAGCATGATCAGTGAGAGAAAAACAGCGAAACGCTGCCGTTTGTTGACCAGTTCTCTGAATAAGGGGTTACTTTCAATCCGTTGATAAATGGCATCATTCATCGTAAGTCTCCAGTAATCTGTAGGGTTGAGTATTACCGCGACGTCACCACCTGATTTATCGCCAGCCACATCCCCGCAAGCCACGTTATGGCTTACGGGAATGGAGAGAGCGGTGGATCAGAGGGTTATTGAGAGGCGGTACTCATGGCCTGCTTTTCTTCGAGCAGTTTTTCGACGACGCCAGGATCGGCCAGCGTTGAGGTATCCCCCAGATTGCTGGTATCACCGGCGGCGATTTTACGCAAAATACGACGCATGATTTTGCCGGATCGCGTTTTCGGTAAAGAGTCAGTCCAGTGCAGGATATCTGGAGTCGCAATCGGGCCGATTTCTTTACGTACCCAGTTGCGAACTTCCGTATACAGCTCGCTAGACGGCTCTTCGCCGTGGTTCAGCGTGATGTAGGCGTAAATAGCCTGTCCTTTCATATGGTGTGGGATGCCAACCACTGCTGCTTCGGCAATTTTGGGATGGGCAACGAGTGCTGACTCGATTTCTGCCGTCCCCAGACGATGGCCGGAAACGTTCAGCACGTCGTCAACGCGGCCCGTGATCCAGTAATAGCCATCTTCGTCACGGCGCGCGCCGTCACCGCTGAAGTACATGCCTTTGAAGGTAGAAAAGTAGGTTTGCTCGAAACGATCGTGATCGCCAAACAGGGTGCGTGCCTGACCCGGCCAGGAATCCACGATGACCAGATTGCCTTCCGCAGTGCCTTCCTGCGGGTTACCGAGGTTGTCGACGAGCGCAGGCTGTACACCGAAGAACGGACGTGTCGCGGAGCCGGCTTTTGCTTCAATCGCGCCGGGCAGTGGGGTGATCATGAAACCGCCCGTTTCCGTTTGCCACCAGGTGTCGACGATAGGACATTTACCGTTGCCGATTTTGTTAAAGTACCATTCCCAGGCTTCCGGGTTGATCGGTTCACCGACGGAACCCATGATCCTGAGTGATTCACGCGATGTGCCTTCGATCGCTTTATCACCTTCAGCCATCAGCGCGCGGATCGCGGTGGGAGCGGTGTAGAGAATATTGACCTGATGTTTATCGACCACTTGCGCCATGCGTCTGGCGTCTGGCCAGGTTGGCACACCTTCGAACATCAGCGTAATCGCGCCGCATGCCAGTGGGCCGTACAGTAGGTAGCTGTGCCCTGTGACCCAGCCGACATCTGCCGTACACCAGTAAATATCGCCGGGATGATAATCGAAGACGTATTTGAAAGTCAGTGCAGCATAAACCAGATAGCCGCCCGTGGTGTGCAACACGCCCTTGGGTTTACCGGTCGAGCCTGATGTATAAAGGATAAATAGCGGATCTTCCGCATTCATCTCTTCTGGCGGGCAATGATCGTCTGCTTTTTCAACCAGATCGTGCCACCACAGATCGCGCCCCTCTTTCCACTCACCGATCTTACCTGTACGACGGAAAACGATAACGCTGGAAATGGTGGTGACGTTCGGGTTCTTTAACGCTTCATCAATATTCTTCTTCAGTGGAATAACCCGCCCGGCGCGTACGCCTTCATCGGCGGTAATAACCAGCTTGGCACTGGAATCGATAATGCGCCCAGAAATGGCTTCAGGGGAGAACCCGCCGAAGATCACCGAGTGAATCGCCCCAATTCTGGCGCAGGCCAGCATGGCTACGGCGGCTTCCGGCACCATCGGCATATAAATGGCAACAACATCGCCTTTCTTGACGCCCTGTGACTTCAACACATTGGCGAAACGGCACACGGACTGATGCAGTTCGCGATAGGTGACTTTCTTGCTTTCTGTCGCGTCATCACCTTCCCAGATGATGGCCGTTTGATCACCACGTTCGGCCAGATGGCGATCCAGACAGTTTGCCGCCACGTTTAGCGTGCCGTCTTCAAACCAACGAATACTGATATGACCAGGGTCGAATGAGGTGTTCTTGATCGTTTTATAGGGTTTGATCCAATCGACGATCTTTCCCTGCTCACCCCAAAAAGCGGCGGGATCGTCAACGGACAGCCGATACATATTTTCGTATTGCTGGGCATTTATCAGTGCATTTTCCGCAATTGCGGTGGGAATGGCATGTTTATTATGTTGTGTCATAGCGCTTCTCCTTAAACATGTTAATGCTATGTCAAATAATGGTTAATTGTAGTTAACCAGTTATCTTTGTTTCTTTTTTGCGCGATTGATCACGCAATGCAGGAAAAGCAGTGAGGCGTTACTTAAAAGATAGTCTTTTGGTTCAGAAAACAGGCAGTTTTTTCGTGGTAGCCAAAACGCGATAAGTGATGTATGTCACAATATGATCGTCAGCAGAATTATCTGTGCTGTTATAATGTCATTAACGATCAATTCATTGTTTTCAATAGATTATATCTATTGTTATCAAGTTTTTGATCGCCCTTTACGATCAAAAGGCATAAAGATCCCGTTTATTCAGCCGATAGTAAAAACCCCGTTCAGAGTATATTTCTACGTGGACCAGCTATTTAGCGCGTTCGCCCGTGTTTCATTTGTTATGATTTTGTTTCGGTTGTTAATTATATGTAGGCTATTAATGAAATAGATTTATCTGATTATCAACGGGCAGATAAGTGTGAATAATCTACACTCTAAGTGGGTTCCACAGCACAGATGTGGACCTTCTTAAAAAGAGTAAAGATGCCGTGTGCTAGCTGCTGACAAAAAGAAAAATGAAGTGTTGTTTTGTGTGTCTTATTCAGAAATATCCGGTTTCCAAAAATAAATAACATAGATATACCCAACATCACTGACGCCGAGTAAGGCGGCAGGTGTTTGAGCCCCGGTAGCCTGAGAACGTATAAACGGTTCCGGTTAGCGAAATTCACTATTTTCATTAGGTGATTTTCTGGGGTGGGGAAGAACACTATTAGTCCGGAAACCTTTTAAATTCCGGTAGGTTGATTGCTTATCAATGGTGTGCCGTGAGGTCATGGCGCGCTGTGAGATATCTTTTTACATAGCATGATGCAGAGGAAACAATGAGTCTGATATTTGGCCGGAATGAAATTTTAGGCATGCTTTCTCAACCAGTTCAGAACGATCGGCGTGCTGTGGCGGTGATTGACGAAAAGTGTAAGGTCGTTTGCGCGAATTCTGCCTTCAACGCCCATTTTGGATTGCGTGCTGAAATGAATACGCCCGTCTCAATTGATGATGTGCTACCTATCAACGTGAAGTTTGCCTATCACGACTTTATAACGAATTCCAACGTGTTAAGTACGCGGGTGGTCTCGGATTTGTTGTCTGATGGCTTTGCTAAAAAGCAACTAAGTACGCTGTCTTTCTCTAAGCTGAACGTTGAAAACCGGGTGCTTTCTTTGCTGATCCTGAACCAGGATACGGTTGAGCCTTCGGCAAATCTGGCGTCATAAGCTTGCATCATCGTAGATTATCTGGCCGGAAGACTAGAAGCGTGTATTTTCCAGTGGAAAATAACGGCAAAAGAAAAACTGTTGCTATTAATAACATTGTTATTGCTAATTTATCATCGCTTTTTCAACAGCAACCGATTGCGTAGGTTATTATCTGGTAACCACTTGCGGCCAGCAGGGTGATAAAGTCGCGCCGATTGTTCGTGAATGAAGAATGAAAAACGTTCTTTATTAACGGTGATAAAGTTAAAAGTTAATAAAAATAGAGGGTTATATATTTTATTGTATATAATATGCCTCTTTAAAATAAACAGCGAAACGTTTCGATACTATCCTGACCTTCTTCTCGTCTATTCTCTTTTCTTTACGCCTCCTCATGAATTATTCCTTTAAACATGATGATTTATTAAACCTTGGTAAGAAGCTCTTAAAAATTTCTTTATTTTTAGCATCTTGAATCTTAAAGAGTGACAAATGAGTAAGTAGACTCTCGTCTAATTATAGATAACGTTAGGCTGATATAGCCTTCATTGGCATATAGCACTTTTTGATAAAACGGACGCCAGTTTTTTTATTAGCAACGGTATCGGTTTACCAATATCGACAATGCGTCTTTCGTAATAATTCTGATTCAGAACGTATTATTTCAATTATTTTTCGATTTTCAGTTCCCCTTTTTGCTCCCTCGATTGGCATAGATTCTGAAAACAGCGTTTCTCATGCGATAGGGGATAAATAATGGTTAAATTCCGTACCCACCTGTTGGCGCGTGCTTTACGTGCTGGGGTACTTGGGGCATCGTTTGCCTCAGTGCTGCCGATGGCGGCGGTCTATGCGCGTCTGCGGCACCTGTCCAACAATATGCGGTGTCGTCCGGTCCGCTCAATCAGGTGCTCAATCAATTTGCCCAACAGGCGGGTGTATTACTTTCTTACGATCCGGCATTGGTCGCGGGTAAACGCGGTGCTGGGTTGCAGGGGAATTACAGCGTCGAACAGGGCTTCCAGCAGATTCTCAGCAGCAGTGGCCTCAGTGCACAGTACAGCGCCGATGGCAGTGTGACGCTAGTGCAGCGTACGGCGACTGCGCCAGTCCCCGTTACCGCGCCTGCTACGACTAAAAACGATCGGATCGTTGTCACCGCTCCACCGAATACCGCGATGAAGCTGGATGTGCCGATTTCAGAGACGCCACGTGCGGTTGCCGTTGTCACAGAGAAGCAGATCGAAGAGCGTGGAGCACAAAAGATCGATCAGGCGCTGCGCTATAGCAGCGGGATTCTGGCTACGCCATACGGGCCGGATAATAAAGCCGAATGGGTGACCATTCGTGGGTTTAGCGATCAATCCCGATTCCAGAATGGCCTAGCGACGCTGAATGAAGATGGGTTCTATGGCCAGCAGATTGAACCGTTCGGCGTTGAACGTATCGAAGTCCTGAAAGGCCCAGCCTCGGTGCTGTACGGGCAAAACCCGCCGGGTGGTCTGGTTAACGTCATCACCAAACGTCCTACGCGTTTGCCGCAGGGGAAAGTGGAGCTGGAATACGGCTCTAACGACTATCGCCACTTGGCTGTTGACAGTGCAGGTCCGTTAAACGATGACGGCTCAGTGCTATACCGGGTTGTTGCGCTGGCGCGCGATACCTCGGGTGAGGTGGATTTCTCTAAGAGTAAGCGTTTCTATTTAGCACCTAGCGTCACGCTCCTTGGGGAAAATACGGAACTGACCGTGTTAGCCAGCTACATGGATACGAAATCCGACATGACCAATGGCTTTAAACTGCCGTACGGTACGCTGCATAACACGCCGTTTGGTAAAGTTGGCTATAAAACCTCACTGGGTGAACCGGGGATTAACAATCACGATACCCGTCAGTTCAATCTGGGCTATGAATTCACGCATCATCTGAATGACACCTGGACGTTCCACCAGAACCTGAATTATTCCTATCTGAATATGGATCTGCGCGGCGCTTATGTGCTGGGGATGTATACCGATCCGGTAACGAATGTTGTCAGCGATCGGTTAGCCAATCGTGGGTTGACCTACCGCGACGGTTTTGCGCAAAACTGGGCTACCGATAACCGCCTGGTTGGCGAATGGCAGTGGGAGAATATTGAGAATACGCTGCTGCTCGGGTTCGACTATCGTCGTGCCAATACGCAAAGCCGCGATGCGAACCTGTACTCCTTTGGTGCCCCTATCGATATTTTTAACCCGGTTTACGGTAACTATACGTCACCGGATAGTCAGCTCTTTGATCACCGCTCTGGTCGCCATCAGACCGGTTATTACGTCCAGAACCAGATCAAGTACGATGATCGTCTGATTTTCTTGCTGGGTGGACGTTACGACGTGGCGAAATCTCGTGACCGTAATTTTTCATCAGGCGCTGATACCCGCACTGATGATACCAAGTTCACCAAGACTGCCGGGGTAATGTACCTGTTTGATAACGGTATTTCCCCTTACATCAGTTATTCGGAATCGTTCCTTCCTGTGTCAGGCCGCGATAGTTACGAACGCCCTTATGTACCGGAAGAAGGCCAGCAGACGGAAATTGGCGTGAAATACACGCCGGAAGGCTTTAACGGCTATGCCTCCGCTGCCCTGTTTAATCTGGAACAAAAAAACGTTAAAACGACGGATCCTAGTAACCCAAGTATGACTATTCAGGCGGGGGAAGCGCGTTCACGCGGCCTTGAGCTGGAATTGAGCGGTGAGGTTTATACGGGTCTGACGCTGACGGCAAACTATACATACAACGAAGTGGAGACGACCAAATCAGGTACCGTCGGTGAAGTGGGCAAACGCCTGCCGGGCTTGCCTGAACACATTATGTCTGGCTGGGCGACCTATGCCTTTAACGGCAAGCTGGAAGGGTTAAGCATCGGCAGCGGCGTACGCTATGTGGGCAGTTCTTACGGTGATATCGCCAATACGGCGGACATGAAGGTTCCTGCTTATACGCTGTGGGATGCGATGATCGCCTATGATTTCAGCAAAGACTGGCGCTTGCAGGTCAACGCAACCAATCTGACAAACCGTGAGTATGTCAGCGCGTGTAACTACTGGTGCTACTACGGTGAAGGCCGCAACGTTAGCGCGAACGTCAGCTATCGTTGGTAATCTCCCGTATCAAACATCACTAAAAGAAGCCTTCGGGCTTCTTTCTTTTTTCCACCACTCGCGATGCAATCCCCCCTTTTTTACCGTAATCCGCTCCATAGACGTGAATAGTCGTTGACTTTGCTTTTAATGATAATGAAAATCATTTCATTGCTGTCACATTGAGCGAATACCGTGAAGAGTCCCGCCGCTGTCTGCCCCAATCAGCCTGAAACCTTAAACGTTCAGCAGATTTATCATGACCATCATGCCTGGTTACAGGCGTGGTTGCGTCGGCGTTTGGGGTGTTCACAGCAGGCTGCGGATCTGGCGCAGGATACGTTCCTACGTTTGATCTGCCAGCCTCAGGGCGATCGTATCCGTGAACCGCGCGCCTGGTTGACGACCGTGGCGCATGGGCTGATGGTGAATCACTGGCGGCGTAAAGATATCGAGAATGCTTACCTTCAGGTGCTGGCAGAGCAGGAATTTCATTTTGCTCCCTCGCTGGAGCAGCAGGCGATGGTGGTTGATGCGCTGTTGGCCATCGATCAGATGCTGGCGACGCTGCCCGGCAAAGTGCGTCAGGCATTCTTGTTGGTGCATCTTGACGGTTTGACCTATCGACAGGTCGCTGAACAATTAGCCGTTTCCGAGCGGATGGTAAAAAAATATATGGCACAGGCGATGCTGAATTGTCTATTGTGTCAGGACTTATGATTTCCTCTATTACGTCTTCTATTCCCAAAGATGTTCTTTATGCTGCCGCTGAGTGGTATGCCACGCTGTATGACGAAGACTGCTCCGAGCACGATCGTCAGGCATGGCAGCGCTGGTTACGTCAGGATGACACCCATCAGCTTGCCTGGCAGCAGGTTGAACAGATTCATGCCCGCTTCCATGCGGTAGACAGCCAGTTAGCCTCTTCGGTGCTGAGTAAGCGGGGTGAGGAACGCCGGCGTATGCTGAAATTATTGGCAATCGTCAGCCTTACCGGAGGCGCGGGCTTTAGTCTGCCGTGGGAAAGATATGCTGCCGATTACCGTACGGGTATGGGAGAAACGCGTGAACTCAGCATCGAAACGGGGATGACGCTCTGGCTCAATACCGATTCGGCATTGAATCAGCAGGGCAACCCTGCGTTGTCTCAGCCGCTGACGTTTCAATTGATCAAAGGTGAATTGATGCTGGACAACCAAACGGCACATGCAGCCCGGTTGACTACACCCCATGGCGATCTCGCCGCTTCTGCGCATACCTGCCAATTAGCACTGCGCTATACATCCGCCCATAGCGTGCTTTCCGTTTTTAGCGGTGAGGTTTTGCTACAAACGGCAGTCCCTGCCGCACGACGGGTGATGGCAGGGCAACAGGTTATCTTTACCCGCGACAAGAGCAGTGAACCGACTCCCGTTGAGAATTTCCGCCAGAGCTGGCGTAAAGGGCAACTGGTTGCGGATAACATGCCGCTAGGGCAGTTCATTAATGAAGTTTCCCGCTATCACAGTGGCTATTTTCATGTTGATTCCGCTGTTACAACGCTACGGATTTCGGGCGTTTTTCCGCTGCATGAAACCGATCGCCTGCTCGATGCCGTTGCGCGAACGCTGCCGGTGAAGGTAAGCCGACGTTTTTCCTGGTGGGTGGATATCCAGCCGAGTTAAAACACTGCTGGTATTTCACCGATAAAACACCAAAAATATTCTCTGTTTGTTATCTGGTTGGTTATCACTCGCAGACGAAACGCAAATCTGGCGCATATATATCAATCTGTTGATACCGAAAAAGGCGTAGCATACTCCACAACGAGTATTCTCGGCGTTGCCTCTTCATACGGGATGTCATCATGCAGTTACTGAACCTGAAACAAGCTCGCCTGTTGAGCTTTTTCTTTATTATGGGTGGCCTGCTTATCTTGCTGCCTTTACGCCTGCTGGCCTGCTTTATTGCCGGTTTTTTGGTGTATGAAATTGTGAATTTACTGACGCCCTATTTTCAACGGGTCATCAGCGGTAAGCGCGCTCGCTGGATTGTGGTCGCGGTGATCAGCACATTGGTGGTCAGCCTGCTGAGCTTACTGTTTGGTAGCCTGGTCGGGCTGTTGATGCAGGAAATGAAGGATACGGCGGCATTCAACGTGCGTATTGGATACATCCTCAATGATATCCAGCAGCAGGTCGCCCACTATTTACCGGGGTATTTGCCTGTCAGTATTGAAGAGCTTCAGCGCGAACTGCTGCAATGGGTTCAGGCACATATTGTCATGTTGCAGAACATGGGGAAAAGTTTCCTGCATGGGTTTGTGACGATGCTAATCGGTATGGTGCTGGGGGCGATTGTGTCGCTTTATAACGTCGATCAGGACACGGAAAAGCCTTTGCTCAAAGCGGAGTTGCTGCGTCGGGTTACCTTGCTATCGGCATCGTTCCGCAACATTGTTTTCGCTCAGGTGAAAATCTCTGCGGTTAATACGGTGCTGTCTGCCATTTTTATTCTTGGCGCTTTGCCGCTGTGCGGTATTCATCTGCCGTTTGCTAAAACGCTGGTGGTGCTCACGTTTGTTTTTGGTTTGCTACCGGTCATCGGCAACCTGATCTCCAACTCAATTGTTTTCCTGTCGGGTTTATCGCTTTCGCTGCCGATCGCACTGGTTGCGCTGGTGTATTTGATGCTGATTCATAAGCTTGAGTACTTCCTGAATGCACAAATCGTTGGGACAAGAATCAAAGCGCACGCGTGGGAAATCCTGCTGGCGATGCTGGTGTTTGAAGCGGCCTTTGGGTTGGCCGGTGTGATTGCGGCCCCGATATATTACGCTTACCTGAAAAGTGAATTGAAAGAAGCCTCGTTGATTTAATGCTGCATTTTGGCAGAGGATTGATGATGCAATCCTCTGCCATATCCTGCTCGCTCAGTTAATCAAAATATGAAGCGCTAAATGAATCAGCCCAATACGAGATTGGGCTGATTGGGTTTAGCTGATGACAGTTTTAATTGATACCTGCCTTCGATAGACGCTAGTCTATTGATTAATGCTGCGCAGTAGCAACCTGCGGTTTTGTCTCTTCAGACTGAACGCCTAACGGGTTATTGCCCCAGCATTTCTCATATTCCCAACCTGTCAGTTCTTCTGCGACAGCACGTGCGTGAGGCGGTACATCGGCAATGGTGCCACCCGCTTTGATACGTGCAATTTCTTCCAACAGGATGGCGTGGTTCTTACGATCCAACTTCATCTGCGTTGTGTAGTAAATGGCAACCAGCGCAAGGCCGATAACGCCCAGTGAGAACACGCCAACAATCGCCTGCACGGCTGATTCCGGCTGTGCCGACTGCCCGGAGACAAAGCCGAATTGGCTCAGCGTCCAACCCATGGCGAAGACAATCACAGAACGCACCATTTTGCCGGCAAACGTCATGGCACCCGCGTAGATACCTTCACGGCGACGACCGGTCAGGACTTCATCCACGTCAGCCAGGAAGGTATAAACCGTCCAGGGAATGTAGTAGATGCCACCTGTACTCAGGCCAAATACGGCAGTGATGGCAAACAGAACAAAGATGGTCATGTCTTCTGACCAGTTAGCAAAATAAAGCGCGGCATAGGCGATGACGCTGACAATCACTATCATCAACGCTAAACGGAACGGTCGCGCAAAGCCCATTTTGACGCAGATACCGATGAAGGCCGCGGTAGAAATCAGCTGCATGACCGAACTGAAGCTATTGAGGTGTGATACCAGCGCCGTGTTCTGTTTCAGACCAAAAACGATGAAGTAGGTAAACGCGGAAGCGAACAGCCACTCAGCGCCAAAGCCAAACAGGTACATTCCCAGATGCTTGCGGAAAATACGCAGGCGGAAGGTCGAAACCATATCCACGCTCAGCTTTTTCATCGCCTGCCACAGACTAGAAGTGCTTTCACGGACGATTTCGTTGACCGGGCGTTCCCAGGACGTCATATACAGCGCGATCATTGCCGCACACATAATGGCACCGTAGACCAGACCGGTGTAGAAGAATGGCGTCGAGGAGTCTTTACCGTAGACGGCAATAAACTGCCCGGGAATAAATGCCGCCAGGAAGTTGGCGATTTTGCCGAAAATGGCTTTAGAAC
Source organism: Pectobacterium aroidearum (assembly GCF_015689195.1). Lineage (GTDB taxonomy): Bacteria > Pseudomonadota > Gammaproteobacteria > Enterobacterales > Enterobacteriaceae > Pectobacterium > Pectobacterium aroidearum. The sequence continues at coordinate 4,083,684 of NZ_CP065044.1, read as the reverse complement.
CCGTCAGTTTAGAACGCAGTTTGAAATCGGAAGTCATTTCGGTCGCCAGCGTTTCATACGGCACCATAATCGAGGTGTAAATCAGCTCGAACAGCACGTATGTCGCCAGGTAGTACCAAAAACCAAAGCCATCAACCCACAGCATGGGGTAAACCAGAACCAGCGGGACACCGAGCAAAATAAAGAAGCGGCGGCGGCCAAACCGGCGACCAATACGGGTGTTGTAGAAGTTATCGCTGATGTACCCCATGATAGGGTTACTGATAGCATCGATGATGCTGGCAACGGAGAAAATGGCAGCGGCCTGAACTAATGTTAATCCACAAAATGTGGTGTAAAAGTACATCAGCCATGCGCCGCTGATAGCAAGCGCGCCACTGCCAAGCAGGTTCGCGCTGCCGTAGCAGAACGTATGTTTAAAAGAGATTGGTTTATTCATGATCAGCCTAATTACAAATATGAAACAATATTTCAGTTCGATTGAACTATCATTTCTTTATAATTTGCTCTATTGAAAAGAAAGTAAACTGACGATCACGCTTTCGCGCGCTTTTAATGACGATCTGTCAGACAGATCATGAAATAAGATATTTTAATTTGCTTTTTATAATTTTTTGATCCTGCCTTTATGTGCTTAAGTTACAAAATATGTATATTTCTTACAGCAGAGCGGTACGCGCGCAGATTGGCGGCGAGCCGACATTGAGCGCTGCCCCACAAATCGATAGCGTGATATGAAATAACGCATTGACCTCAGAGAGGAAATATCGTCATCATCCCGCCCAGTTTACTTGATCGTATCCCCTTATCAGGAGCCGTAACGTGAGTCATTTGATGATCTACGCCGTTATTTATGTCGTCTTTATTGCCGTGGTTGGGTTGTTTGCTTTTCAGGCCTGGTTACCTTCTTCCGCTCCGCGTGGGCTGAGAGATCGGGCGGGGATTCTGGTTGGGGTATTACGTTGCGCCACCCTGTTTCTTGTCGTTTCCGCAATGCAAATTTTGTTTCCCAATTCGCTGCTGGATAAGCTCGTCTGGCTGATCGCCGCGGCGCTGTTGGTGATTGCCGTTATTGGTGGGGGGATGAGCTGGTCATCGCTGCCGTGGCTGGATGAAACAAAAGGGAAAAGCCGCACTTTGGCGCTGGGTGTCCAAAGTGCGTTGTACCTTGGTCTGCTTGGGTTTATCGTTATTTAAAGTCTTGTGCCAGTGCAGCCACGGTGTTCTTTGCGCCGTGATCGCGCAGCTTCAGGTAAGCCTGCGCGATAGCGTTAAAGACATCGTGATTGGTCGGCAGATCCTCGCCGAAAATAGAACGAATATTGAGAAACGCACTGACTCGCTCGGCGCTGTCTGATGTTTCCTCAACGACGTGCCTGAGCTTGTCAGCCAGCGGATCGCGGATTTCAATCGGGTTGCCCGCATCATCTTTTCCGCTGACATAACGCATCCAGCCAGCGATTCCCAATGCCAGACAGCGGTAGTCTCCGCCGTTGCTCACATGCCACCGTAGCGATTCCAGCATGCGCTGAGGCAGCTTCTGTGAACCGTCCATGGCAATCTGCCACGTCCGATGCTTGAGCGCCGGGTTGGAAAAACGGGTCAGTAGCTGGACGGCATAATCTTTCAGGTCGATATCTACCACGCTGAGCGTCGGTGCCTGTTCCAGCAGCATGAGATGAGACACGGCACGGCGATAGTTCTCGTCGTTCATACAGTCACTGACGTGATCGTAACCAGCGAGATAGCCCAGATAGGCCAAGAATGAATGGCTGCCGTTCAGCATACGCAGTTTCATTTCTTCAAACGGCAGTACGTCATGTACCAGCTGTACGCCAGCTTTTTCCCATTCGGGGCGTCCGGCAGTGAAATGATCTTCGATCACCCATTGAATAAAGGGTTCACAGGCTATCGCACAGGGATCGGCGACGCCAAGGTGATCGGCAATTTCCTGCAACGTTTCCGGCGTTGCCGCTGGGACAATGCGATCCACCATCGTATTTGGGAATGAAACCTGAGCTTCGATCCAATCGATCAGGTTTCGATCGTTGATCCCGGCCGATTCCAACACGGCGGCTTTGGCCGTTTTGCCATTTTCCGGCACGTTATCGCAGGAGAGGACGGTGAACGGTGCGATCCCACGTTCGTGGCGCAAGCGCAGCGCTTCCGCCAGCAGGCCCGGCACCGATACGGGGCGACGAGGATCGATGAGATCCTGTTGAATCAGCTTATTGGTTCGATCTAGCTTGCCGCTCGTACCGTCCATGCAATAGCCCTTTTCGGTAATCGTCAGGGAAACAATGGCAGTTTCTGGCGCGGCGAGTTTCTCAATAATAGCGTTAATACCTTCTATTTTGGCATGTAACGATTCACACACGGCACCAACGACAATGGGCTGATTGCTCGTCGCAGCCTTTTCCAGCACGGTGAACAGATGATCCTGCTGGCGCAGCGCATTAATCATGGTGTCGTCGCTGAATAACACGACTTCACAAATTCCCCAGTCTCCTCCCACCATATTCAGCACGCGATCGGTGAGCAGTGCCTGATGAGCACGATGAAAAGCGCCAAAACCAATATGAACGATACGCGGCTTCAGCGCCTTACGATCGTAGCGGGGGAACTGGACGCTGGCAGGTAATTCGCAGGTAGCGATATTTTTTATTTTATCAGTCATTTATTGGGCTTTCGGGTGGGGGGATCCATGACGTTAAAAGTAGCTGTGATTTACAGGCGGTGCAATACGAGACGCGCAGATAGGTTACGGTGCGCACGTTTTTTTCTCTGCGCAAATTTTATCGCTTTTTCAGATTCAGTGCTGAGGCCGCGTACGGTTTTGTGAGGGAGCTTCAGCGTAATAATGTAACGCTGAAATTTAGTCTTGTTTTTACTAACTTATCTCCATTTCTTCTACATCATCAAGTGCTTTTCCCGAGCGCAGTCTGCTATTTTGTGTCGATATTTTCCTCACTCCAACGAATGACAAAAAGGCTCGTAAGATGAAACTTGAATCCCTCGCGCTACATCATGGTTATGAATCTGAAGCGACAACGAAGTCCGCAGCCGTGCCGATTTACCAGACGACGTCTTACACATTTGACGACACGCAACACGGTGCCGATCTGTTTGATCTGAAAGTGGCGGGCAACATCTATAGCCGTATCATGAACCCGACGAACGCGGTGCTTGAACAACGTCTGGCTGCTATTGAAGGCGGCATTGGCGCACTGGTGCTGTCATCCGGTATGGCGGCGATTACCTATTCGCTCCAGGCGCTCACGCAGGTTGGGGACAATATCGTCAGCACCAGCCAACTGTATGGCGGTACCTATAACCTGTTTGCCCATACCTTGCCGCGTCAGGGCGTTGAAGTGCGAATGGCCTCTTTTGATGATTTTACGACGCTGGAGTCGCTGATTGATGAACGCACCCGCGCTGTTTTTTGTGAATCTATCGGGAATCCGGCGGGAAACATCGTGGACATTGCCAAAATCGCGGAAATTGCACATCGCCACGGCGTCCCGGTGATTGTCGATAATACCGTGGCGACCCCCGTGCTGTGCCGGCCTTTTGAACACGGTGCAGATATCGTCGTCCACTCACTGACCAAATATATCGGTGGTCACGGCACCACGATTGGCGGTGCGATTATCGATTCCGGCAAGTTTGACTGGGTGGCGAATAAAGCGCGTTTCCCGTTACTGAACGAGCCCGATCCTTCTTATCACGGCGTAGTGTATACCGACGCTTTCGGTCCGGCGGCCTATATCGGGCGCTGCCGGGTTGTGCCGTTACGCAATACGGGCGCGGCGCTTTCTCCTCACAGCACGTTCTTGCTGTTGCAGGGGCTGGAAACCCTCAGCCTGCGTATCGAACGCCATTGCAGCAATGCGGAAGCGTTGGCTAGCTACCTGAATCAACACCCGCTGGTTACCTGGGTGAACTATGGCGCCTTGCCGGATAGTCCCTATAAAGCAAACTGCGACAAAATTACCTCGGGCAAAGCCTCTGGGATTATCAGTTTTGGCATTAAAGGTGGGAAAGCGGCTGGCGGTCACTTTATTGATGCGCTGAAGATGATCTTACGGCTGGTCAATATCGGCGATGCCAAATCGCTTGCGTGCCATCCGGCAAGTACCACACACCGGCAGTTAAATGCGGAAGAGCTGGCGAAAGCGGGCGTGAGTGAGGATTTGGTCCGAATTTCGGTCGGCATTGAGCACATTGACGACATCATCGCTGATGTGGCGCAGGCGCTGGATGCTTCTCAGAAGCAGTAAACGGTAGGGGAATAAAGAAACGCGTTGGACACCTGAACGGGTCCAACGCGTTATAGCGATTACGAACGGTTGGCGTCGGTCGCTGTAGTCGTCGGCTGTGATTCAACCGGTGCGGCATTTTGCTCCGCATTCAGGCTATCTTGCGGCTGTGCTTCTGGTGCGACAGGTGCCGCCGCAGATTCAACCGGAATAGCCGGGGTGGCTTGTTCAATCAGACCATTGATTTTGGTCGGCATACCAGAACGTCTCTGGATTGCCTGATCGACTTCGCTAGTGTTCACGCTGGCGTCGGCCAGAACTTTGCTCACTTGTGGCGTCATGCTGATTGGTGCCGGAGAATCAGAATGGAATTCTTCTACCGTGCGAGACAGCGGATTGTGAACTTCAACATAACGTGAACCGTCTGGCTCAACGGTGGCTTTTACTGGCTCATTGATGAACTGAACTCGTGTACCAACTGGAACGTGGTCGAACAGATATTTAATATCATCGGCACGCAGACGAACGCAGCCGTGACTCACGCGCAGACCAATACCGAAGTTGGCGTTGGTGCCGTGGATCGCGTACAGGTTACCGATGTACAGCGCATACAGCCCCATTGGGTTATCCGGGCCTGCCGGGAAAACTTTTTGCAGTGTTTCACCGCGTGCCGCATATTCTGCATGCATTTTCGCGGTTGGCGTCCAGGTTGGACCTGCTTTCTTACGTTGAACGGACGTCGTCCAGTTGATCGGCGTATCTTTACCTAACTCACCAATCCCGATTGGCAAAACGACTACGGTCTTGGAGCCTTTCGGATAGTAGTACAGACGCATTTCTGCGCTGTTGATGACAATGCCTTCACGCGGTGCGTCCGGCAGAATCAGCTGATGAGGAATCACCATTTTGCTGCCGGGAACAGGCAGATAAACGTCCGCATCCGGGTTGGCTTCCATCATGTTGCTCAGACCCATTTGGAACTGTGCTGCAAAATGTTCCAACGGCTGCGTGCTATCTTCCGGTACGGTGATTTCGATATTCTCGCCTATCAGTCGGCTGTTCGCCGCAGGCAGAGGATAAACAACGGCAAAAGCGGCCTGGCTGAATGCGGCGGCAGCAAGAACTAAAGTAAAGATCGCGCGAATACTCATTTTCGTTTCTTTATTTGAGTGGTAAATGCACCCCCCGAATCAGGAGGCTGGTCTGCTAAGGTCGCGATGCGACCGGATGCGCATTATATGTGCAGAACGGCCTCCGAGGGAAACAACATGTGTAACTAATCACACTTTTTGGCGCACGAATGAGAAATAAAACGGCGTAGAGTGAAACACCACTCAATTTTCCCCGTCTAATGTGGGTTTTTGAAAGCGTCGATTCGCGAGTACCGGGAGAATCTGACGAGCATAGGCCAGTCGTTCCGGTTCAATGTCGGCATAAATGAGAGCCGGTGTTTCCGGTGCCTGAACCACAACAACGCCTAAAGGATCGACCACCATACTGTTGCCGATATTCTTGACGCCGCATTCGCCAACGGCGACGAGATAAGTGGTGTTTTCCAGAGCTCTGGCCCGCACCAGTAGTTCCCAGTGCGCCTCTTTCAGCGGCCCCTTAATCCAGGCAGAGGGGAGAACGAGTACATCTGCGCCGTCCAGCACCAGACGGCGAGCAAGTTCAGGGAAGCGAATGTCATAGCAGGTCATCAGCCCGACGTTTAACCCAGCGATGGTCAAGAGCGGTGGAATCTCTTCGCCTGCCAGTACGTTTTCCGATTCCTGTACGGAAAACGCATCGTACAGGTGCAGTTTTCGGTATTGAGCAACGATCTCACCGTTACGCAACGCCAGCAGCGTATTCCAGACTTTCCCTTCGCCATTCGGGATATGCACGCACAGCATGGTCGTCAGGTTGTTGCCTTTACTGGCTTCCAGCAGATGCGAAATAAACGGGCCATCAAGCGGCTGAGCAGCGGTGAGCACCATATTGGGATTGGTGATATCACGCGCCAGCACGCCTTCGGGCAGCACCAGCAGGTCAGCCCCGTTTTGTTGTGCTGCTGACATGTACTCAGCGATGGTTGTGGCGTTTTGTTGCCACTCGCGGTCAACGGCGAATTGCCCCAGTGCGACTTTCATGCTTGCTCCTTCGTTGCCTGATTAATCGCGCTTGGCTGGCATCATGCGCAGTAGCGTGTTGTCTTTCATGACATAGTGGTGGAACAGAGCGGCGGCGGTATGCGCGGCAATGAGCCAGTAGCCTAATGGCGCCAGCGTTTCATGCCAGCCAATCAGTGTTTCAGCAAGATCGAAATTCGGCGTCGCGGCTGTTGGCATACTGATACCAAAAAGCATCCAGTCCCGGCCATTGTAATAGCGTGAGGCAACGCCCAGTATTGGCAGCGTGATAAATAGCAGGTAAATAACGGCGTGGGTGAGGGATCCCAGCGCGCTTTGCCAACGTGGCGGCTGTGGGGTAATGGCGGGGGAGGTATGCCGGTGGCGTAAGAACAGACGTGCCAGCATAAGAACCAGTATGGTGACGCCACAGCTAAAGTGCGTCACGATCATCACGGTGCGCAGCAGTGAACCGCGTTCAGCAAATCCGCGTAGTTCGATGGTGGCATAGGTCACAACGAGCAACAGAAAAACCAGCCAGTGCAATGCAATTTGCGATGGTGCGAACTTTCCTTTCATGTTTCTTCCTCTGCATCTTTGATAGCGGTTTGATACCGTAACGAGCGAATAATCTCATAAAGTATAAGGTAACTTTCGTCTTGTCAGCCCCTCTTTACCGTGCCTGACAAACCGTGCCATGAGCGTTGGGCGCGTATACGGTATTGCATACGAATAGGGATGGTGTGGAGCACGAAATTGTTGCTGAATTTGTATAGCAATGTGGCAACGCGACAGACGGAGGGAAGAGCCCGGAAAAAGCAGATATAAAAAAACCGGCCGAAGCCGGTTTGGAAGAGGAAGGGTTATTCCTGCGGGTTTTTCTCTGCCTTACCGGCCATCATGGTCAGGAAGTCAAAGCGGCGACGCAGATCCAGTTCTGCTTCTTCATAGAGCTGCGCGGTTTCTTCCGGCATCATGCTATTCAGGCGGCGGAAGCGTTGCTCTTTCAGCAGCGTTTCACTCAGGCTGCTTGATGGCGGACGAGAATCGGTAACCAGCGCGGCTTTCCCTTCTTCGGCACGACGTGGGTCGAAGCGGTAGAGCGGCCAGAAGCCCGTTGCCGTCAATTGGCGCATCTGGTCGTGGCTGAATGCCAGATCGTAGCCGTGCTCTTCGCACGGGCTGTACGCAATAATCAGCGACGGGCCCGGCCAGGCTTCTGCTTCCTGAATCGCTTTGACCGTCTGGTTCAGCTGTGCGCCCAGTGAGATTTGCGCGACATACACGTGGCCGTACATCATGACGTTGATGCCGAGATCCTTACGTGCTTTGCGTTTGCCTTTCTCGCCAAACTTGGTCACTGCGCCCAGAGGCGTCGCCTTGGACTGTTGACCACCAGTGTTGGAGTAACACTGAGTGTCCAGAACCAGTACGTTGACGTTTTCGCTCAAGCTCATGACGTGATCCAGACCGCCATAGCCGATATCGTACGCCCAGCCATCGCCGCCGATGAGCCAGATAGATTTATCGACAAAGTGATCGGCTTCACTCGCCAGCACGTTGGCGTCGGTGTCATTGATGGCTGACAGCAGCCCACGCAGTTGTTCAATCTGCTGACGGCGCAGATCGGGCGCGATGGACTCTTCCTGCAATGCGTTCACCAGATCCGGCGGCAGTTGCGGAGCCAGCTTGTTGAGCAGGCGCACGGCGCGCTGACGGTGCTGATCGACGCTCAGGCGGAAGCCCAGACCGAATTCGGCATTATCCTCGAACAGTGAGTTAGCCCAGGCTGGTCCGCGGCCGTTGGCATCGGTAGTCCACGGCGTAGTAGGCAGGTTACCGCCATAAATCGATGAACAGCCCGTCGCATTCGCGACCAGCAGACGATCGCCATAGAGTTGAGTGAGCAGCTTGATGTACGGTGTTTCGCCACAGCCGGAACAAGCGCCGGAGTACTCGAACAGCGGTGAAATTAGCTGAGAAGTACGGATATCAATACGTTCCAGCGTGGATTTGTCGATTTCCGGCAGTTGCAAGAAGAAATCGAAGTTCTCTTTTTCTGCCGTCAGGTTATCCAGACGGGATTCCATATTGATGGCTTTGATTTCTGGATTCTGGCGGTCTTTGGCCGGACAGACCTCCACGCACAGGTTACAGCCGGTGCAGTCTTCCGGAGCAACCTGCAACACATATTTCTGGCCGCGCATGTCGCGTGCTTTCACATCTAGAGATTGCAGTGAAGCGGGCGCATTTTCCATCGCGTCAGGCTGGACGACTTTGGCGCGGATAGCCGAGTGCGGACAGGCGGCGACACAGTGATTACACTGCGTACAAAGCTGAGGTTGCCACAGCGGAATCTCTTCCGCGATATTGCGTTTTTCCCACTTGGTCGTGCCAGTCGGCCAGGTGCCATCGGGCGGCAGGGCTGATACAGGGAGCGTATCCCCCAGACCCGCCAGCATAGCGGCCGTGACGGTCTTGACGAAATCGGGCGCGGCGTCGGAAACCACTGGCGGGCGCTGCGGGCTGTCTGGGTTGACGGCTTCCAATTGCACTTCTGCCAGCGCCTCCAATGTGGCGCTCAGCGCCTGCCAGTTGCGCTCAACCAGTTCCTGACCTTTACTGCCGTAGCTTTTGGCGATAGCGGTACGCAGTTTTTCTACTGCCACATCGGCTGGCAGAATCTGTGACAGATGGAAGAACGCCATCTGCATGACGGTGTTGATGCGCGCCCCCAGATGGCATTCGCGGGCAATCTTGGCGGCGTTGATGCAGTACACACGGGCGTTGCGCTGATTCAGCTCTGCTTGCACTTCCTGTGGTAAACGGTGCCACAAATCGTCGCTGCTATACGGCGAGTTGATCAGGAAAACACCGCCGGGCTTCAACCGTTCGACCATGCTGTATTTGTCGATAAACTGCCACTGATGACAGGCGACGAAATCCGCCTGATCGATCAGGTAGGCTGAGTTGATCGGGTGTGGGCCTACACGCATATGGGAAACGGTCAGGCTACCAGCTTTCTTCGAGTCATAGACAAAGTAGCCCTGCACAAACATCGGCGTCGTTTCGCCGACGATTTTTATCGCATTCTTGGTTGCAGAAACGGTGCCGTCACTGCCCAGACCGTAGAACAGGGCTTCGAGCGATGCATTACCAGGAAAATGCTGTTCCGGCAGAGGCAGAGACAGATTGGTGACATCGTCATAAATACCCACGGTGAAGCGCGGCCGTGGGTTGGCAAGTGCTAACTCATTAAAGATCGCCTGTACGCACTGTGGGGTAAATTCTTTGGAAGATAGCCCATAACGCCCGCCAATCACACGCGGCATAAGTGAACGCTCACCTGCGGAGAACGCCTCGGCCAGCGCGGTCATCACATCGAGATACAGCGGTTCTGCCAGCGCTCCCGGCTCTTTAGTGCGGTCCAGCACTGCGATGCTCTTCGCCGTTTGCGGAATCACGGCCAGCAGATGTTTGGCAGAGAATGGACGGTACAGGCGAATTTTCACCACGCCGACTTTCTCACCGCGCATCAATAGCGTATCGACCACCTCTTCACAGGTGCCAACGCCGGAGCCCATCAGGACGACGATTTTAGTCGCCTCAGGGTGCCCGTAGTATTCAAACGGCTGATACTGGCGTCCTGTCGCGGCGGCAAAATCGTTCATCGCCTGCTCAACGTGCTCATAACCCGCGTCGTACCAGCGGTTGGTTGCTTCGCGCGCCTGGAAGAAGGTATCTGGGTTAGAAGCGGTACCACGAATCACCGGACGTTCCGGTGTAAGTGCTCGCTCACGGTGTGCATCAATGGCCTGCTGTGGCAGAAGCTGGCGGATCACCTCATCGCCCAGTGGCTCAATCTTATTGATTTCGTGCGAGGTGCGGAAACCGTCAAAGAAGTGGATAAACGGCAGACGGCTGTTCAGACTGGCGATTTGTGAAATCAACGCAAAGTCCTGCGCTTCCTGGACATTACTGGCACACAGCATGGCGCAGCCCGTCTGGCGCACGGCCATGACGTCAGAATGATCGCAAAAAATGGAAAGCGCATGCGTCGCAACCGTACGGGCCGCAACATGCAGGACAAACGGAGTTAGCTCACCGGCCAGCTTATACAGCGTGGGGATCATCAGCAGCAGACCCTGCGATGAGGTAAATGTGGTTGCGAGTGTACCCGTCTGCAATGCGCCGTGGACGGTAGCGATCGCGCCACCTTCGGATTGCATTTCCACAACGCGGGGCGTATCTCCCCATATATTCAGCCCGCCGTCGCTCGACCAGGCAGCTGCCTGTTCAGCCATGCTGGAACTGGGAGTGATAGGGTAAATGGCGATGACTTCATTGGTTCGCCAGGCCACAGAGGCGACTGCGTTATTAGCGTCGGTGGTGATCATGACTTATAGCCTTCTTGCTCACTAAGCCCTTAATTTTACATGGTCTTTTCGGGCGATGAAAATGACTGGGCATAAACGAAAATACGATTTTTATCGGGGGATTATCGCATTTCAGGAAAAAAGAGGGTGGAACGATGTATGCGGAGTTGTATCAAACTGTGTTTTATCCCCGTCATACTTCAAACTGCATGTGTATTGCTTGCATTATGGGGGAGAATCCGCGTTTCCTAAAGATGGTCGTTATTATACACCTCAGAGCGAGTTGATGTCTTTTTGTACCTATTCAAGAGTATCAGCGTATGATTTTGTTTGCTCATTACTGCCATGACAGGTAGCGTGCTTATACTAAAATAACATCTGTAATGAATGTATGAAGGAACCGAACGATGGCAAATGATGAAATAAAAAATAAATTGGTTTCCGTACTGGCTTCACAACAGGCGCAGGGAAAAACGCCGGAACAGGCTGTCGATCATATTCTTCAGGCATTGGGTGGACGTGCGGGGGATGTGTCCCGTATTTCGGTTTTGACGTCGACATTAATTGCTGATGTGCTTTATACCGTTTATCAGGATGTGATAACACACCATCAGGTTGCGGTGATTTTACATAAATTGGGCTATGCCGCACGCGACATCGCTGTTGCATTACACGCCATCTATCCCCAACTGAGTGTTCAGGACGTCGGCCAGCTTTTGCAGAGCCCGGAGATTTATCCGACGATCGATCGCGTAGCGCTACTCGATGCACTGACCTACGCGCACTTTTCCAAAGTGGAAAGCGAGCAGGCTGCTGATGCTCTCGGCGTGTAATACCGGAGCAATGTGTTACCAGAACGGTACTTAAGCTCAGACAGCCAGACCCGTGATTTTCCTATAGCCGCTATCGGGCTATTGTTCGATAGCGGTAACGTTCACCTCTTTAACCCGAGCATGACCCCCGCTGTTTCCTGATGCCGTCGTCAGCGCGTATAGTCCTACTTTAGCGCCTACCCACTTGCCCGGACCTGCGGCGAAGCTATCATCCAACACACTATATTCCCCGTTATCGACCTGCCAGGAGAACTGGCAAATAGCGTTCTGCCGTACGGTGACGCGTAGGGTAATGTTCTGCTGTTCGGGCAGCACTGCCAGACGCCTTTGATGTTGCTCCAACTGCTGCGCATCACTCATCCAGCCGAATCCGGTGACCAATTCAAGACCTTCCGCGCCTTTCTCTATGCCGAGGAAAGCGAAACGCTCGCCATAAATCATCAGGCCACAGCGATCCCCCTCCTGTTCCAGAACGGGTGTTAGCTGCGTGGTGAACTCAAATTCCTCGGCCGGAAATTTTTGCATCAGCAAATTAGGTACGTCATACCAGGAAGGTTCACCTGCGCGGGTAGGCATGGGCTGACAGAACAGTTGAAGCCCCGGATGGGTTAGCGCCAGCCAGCGCTCGTCAGGGTTTGCTTGCCATTGCCACTGTCGTCCCAGCGTAGCCGAAGAGAAATCGTCGGAGGTTGATGGCTGTTGCATGACAATAGGGGTATTAACACAAGGTTTGGTTGCTTCCAGCACGGGTTGCCCTAACCCCTGCGCATTGTGCTGTTCGCCGATCAGCGGCCAATCATCCTTCCAGCGCATTGGCTGTAGATGAACGACTCGACCATAGGCATGGCGATCCTGAAAATGTACAAACCAGCTTTCACCGTTATCTAATTCGACCCAGCCGCCCTGATGCGGGCCATTAACCGATGTGCTTCCCTGATGCAGTACGATCCGGCTCTGCCACGGCCCCTCCAGCGAGCGTGCACGCAGCACGGTTTGCCAGCCGGTTGGAACACCACCTGCTGGGGCGAAAATGTAATACCAGCCGTTGCGCTTATACAGCTTTGGCCCTTCTATGGTTGGCTGTGTTGCCCGTCCATCGACAACGATCCTCCCTTCATCAAGCAGGGAACGACCATCTTCTGCCATCTTGCACAGTTGCAGCAGGTGCTTCTTACCGCTGCGGCTGAAGGCGAAAGCGTGGATTAACCAGGCGGTGCCGTCGTCATCCCAGAACGGGCAGGGGTCGATCCAGCCTTTCGCCTGTTTCAGACAGTGCGGTTTGCTCCATTCGCCTTTGGGATCGTCAGCCTGTGACATAAAGATCCCATCGTCGGGCGTGCTGAAAAACACCCAGAATTTTCCGGCATGATAGCGAATGCTGGGCGCCCACACGCCTTTTCCAGGCTGAAAGTGTTCGTATTCTGGCAGATCGAATCGGCTGAATACGTGGTTGATCAGCGTCCAATTCACCAGATCCTGAGAATGCAGGATCGGTAGCGCGGGCATGTGGTTAAAGCTAGACGACACCATGTAAAAGTCGTCACCTACGCGCACGATGTCAGGATCGGAATAGTCGGCGCATAAAATCGGATTCTTATAACGTCCGTCGCCCAAATCTGGGTTCCAGGGAGAATGTGCTGTACTCATGTCATCGTCCTGAGAGTAAAGGCGGGTAGCGTGCTACCCGCAGGTCTTGCGATCAGGCTGCCCCTTTTGGCGTCAGGCCTTGATCGACAGGAAGCTCGCTTTCCGGCGCGCGGTCAGATGTGCTGTGACGTTTTGCCAAATCAGCCTGAATGTTTTCCATCGTCTTATCGTCCAGCTTGTAAAAGCGAACCAGCCAATACAGAACCAGATAGGAGAGCGAGGGCCCGATGCTCAGCAGGCCGATAATACCAGCAGTGGCGAGCGGTGTTTGTGTGGGGGAACCTGCAACATAACCAAACCAGCCGAGTGAAAAGCCGACCAGCGCACCTGCAACCGCCATACCCAGTTTCAGTGCGAACAGGTTGCCGGAGAATGACAGACCAGTGATGCGACGGCCTGTTTTCCATTCGCCGTAATCGGCGGCATTCGCCATCATGTTCCATTTGAACGGTTGATACATTTGGTGGAAGAAGCCGATCAAAAAGTAGAGCGGGAAGACGACCGCCAGCCACTGTGGCGGCACCATAAACAGGATGACGCCGACAAACACCAGCAGCAGGTTAATGTTCTTGAACAGGCTTATGCTGCTGAATCGCTTGCCAAAGTAGCCCGCCATCATTGCACCAATAATGGTGCCGACGACGCTGGTGGTAATAAAGGCTGATTTCATTGCCGTTCCGGCGGCGCTGCCTTGCTCTGGCCCTACCATCAGGTAGGTTGCGTAATACAGCGTCGCCGCACCGCGCATGACACCTGCCATGCTGGAAAAGAACGTAATAATAGCTACGATGCGCCACTGATCGTTGCTCAGCAGGTTTCTGACATCGTCCCAGACGTTCTGATTTTTATCCACCGCAGGATTGATGCGTTCCTGAGTGGTGAAAAAGCAAAAAAACAGCATCACGACGGCCAGGCAGCCCATGATCATCATCGTGCCCTGATAGCCCAATTGCTTATTGGTACCGCCAATCCAGTCGACCAGCCACAGCGTGCCGACCGATACGAGTAGCCCAGCCATTGAAGAGATGGTAAAGCGGTAAGACTGTGCGGAAATCCTGTCCTTTTCATCGCTGGTGATGACACCGCCGAGCGAACAGTAAGGGATGTTGATAAAGGTGTAGAACAGCATCAGCAGCGTGTAGGTAATGTAGGCGTAAACCAGTTTACCCGTGCCGTTCAGTTCCGGCGTAGTGTAGGCCAGTACGGCAATCACGGCGTAGGGGACGGCAAACCAGACCAGCCACGGGCGGAAATGCCCCCAGCGGGTTTTAGTGCGGTCGGCAATGATGCCAATCAGAGGATCAACGATGGCGTCCAGCACGCGCGTCACCAGAAACATAACCCCTACCGCAGCGGCGGAAATGCCATAGATATCCGTATAAAAGTAGGTAAGAAACATGGTTACGGAAGAATAGACGATGCCACAGGCGGCATCGCCCATGCCAAAGCCGATTTTCTCCGCAACGCTCAGCTTATTATTGTTGGTCATTGGAAACTCCAAAGATGATTGAGGAACTTCTTGCCAGGCTCGCGGCTATTGTTATCTCCTTGGTGGGGATTAACTATTGCGGATTTTATTAAGAAGGTTACGTTTCTTGGTATGTGTTAGACAGGTCACAAAAAAATGACAGGGAAAATAGCGTGAGGCAGAAGATATGCGGAGTTATTTCCATTTTATATCAATAGATTAATTTGGTTTTTCTGTCGATTTACCTGTATGACAAGTTATCTTGCGGATCTATTTATCGGGAAAACAGCGCTCTGCTCGCGTTTCTCTGGACCCGTAATTGGGGGTAATTTCGGAGCGAAAGTATGGCTGTAACCGTGCGAGATGGCGGAGAATCAGGCTAGCTAATGGGATGTGTCACTAGGCTGTGTAACAGGTTTTTAATCCACTGGCTCGCTTCCGAACGGCTATTACGGCGATGGCTGTAAATCTTCACGCGATAGGACGGCACAGTGAAAGGCAGAGGATGAATCTGTAGCGGCAGGAGTTGTGCAAAGATTGTCGCGATATTGCGCGGTAATGCCATGATCAGCGTTGAATCGGCGATGATAAACGGTGCACTCATCATCGATGGCGTTTTCAGCGCGATATGACGTTTCTTATTGAGCTTATCCAGCGCGTAGTCAATCACCCCACGGGATTCATTCCAGGGCGTAACCACAAGATGCCGGGCGGCGAGATAATCATCCAGCGTAAGCGTCTTGCCTGATGGATAACCAGCGGCAGTGATGATGACATAGCTGTCTTCAATCCAGTCTATCTCCTCAATTTCCCTGTTCTCCGCTTGTGTCATGTCGGTGAACCCTAGAGCAAAATCGATTTTCCCTGCCAGCAAATCCGTAATCGCGACTTTCTGCGGCGAATAGACCAGATTGAATTTGATGTGGGGCGCCAGTTTTTCCATTTGCGCCATCAGAGTGGGAAAGACTGAAAATGCGGTGTAATCGGTGATGGAGAAGGTGAAGCTTTCCGAACTGCGCGCGGGATTAAAGCGCGGGCGCGGCGTCAGGCCTTGCGTCAGCAGCGCCAGACTTTCCGCGATCGGCTCCGCGATATCGTCCGCCAATACAGTCGGGTGCATGGTGTTGCCTACACGAAAAAACAGCTCATCGGAAAATGTATTGCGCAGTCGCGTTAGCGCATGACTGACCGCCGATGCGCTCATCGCCAGTTCTTTTGCCGCCGCAGCGACGGATCGATGCTGGTATACGCTATTAAATACCACCAGCAAATTTAAATCGATACGCCGTAAATCCAGATGCATGTTGTTCATCAGTCACTGTAGGAAATGCAGTTCATACAGTATTTTTAATCCGGTAGCATGGCAAGTCTTGATTATTGTTAGTCTTGGAAGTTAGCACTGGAGAAGAGAACCTTTATGAATATCGTCATCCGCCCCGCGCAGAAATCAGATGCGAGCGTGATTCTGGATTTAATCATCGAGCTTGCCGTGTACGAGAAGGCGCGTCACGAAGTGCTTGCCTCGCTTGAAGATATTGAAAACTCGTTATTTGGCGAGGGGGCGACAGCGGAAACGCTGATTTGCGAGATTGACGATAAGCCTGTCGGCTATGCGATTTTCTTCATGAGCTACTCAACCTGGCTGGGAAAATACGGCATTTATCTGGAAGATCTCTACATCGCGCAGGCATATCGTAATGCGGGAGCAGGCAAAGCGTTGTTGAAGCAGGTTGCGTGTCTTGCGCAGGAAAGACAGTGTGGACGGCTGGAGTGGAGCGTGCTGGACTGGAACCAACCCGCGATCGATTTCTATAAAAGCATTGGCGCGAAGCCGCAGGATGAGTGGGTTCGCTATCGGATGGACGAGAAAGGCATTGCGGATTTTGTCACGGCATCGTAACGGTGTGGCTCCTGCCAGCCTGAAAGCAGCAGGAGCCCGTCAATTAACGTGTTGACGCTGCCAGCGTGGTGCCTGCCAGAATAAAGATCCCGCCCGTCGAGCGGTTAAACAGCTTGATGCGGCGTGGGTTGGAAAACAGACCCGACAAGCGACGACCGGTGCAGGCATAGATAAACATGATGCTGAAATCGAAGACCGCCCAGGTTACCGCCAGAATGACGAGCTGCAAGGCGTGCGGGGCGTTGGTATCGATAAAATTTGGGAAGAGCGCGGCGAAAAACAGCAGATCTTTCGGATTACTGATCCCAACCAGAAAGCCCTTACGGAATAGCGGAAACCAGCCAGGAGCCGAGGCTTCCTGCACGTCCTGTTCCGCAGTGCTCATATCCTTAGAGCGCCATGACGCGATGCCCAACCAAATGAGATAAACCGCACCAATAATTTTTAATACCATGAAGGCGGTGGTTGACGCAGCGAGGATGGCCCCTAGCCCCAATGCTGAACAGGACATCAAAATCATTGCCGCACTGACGCCGCCGAGTACGGTTGCTGTTGCGCGTGAAGCGCCGTAGCGTAAACCGTGCGACATGCTGATTAAGGCGGATGGGCCCGGAATGGCAATCAGGGCGATGATGATGCCTGTATAAGCCAGCCAGAGGTGAAGGCTCATGATTTCTCCTGCGTGTAGTTCATTGTGAAAGCGTGATTGAGAGCGATGATGTGAAGCGAGATATACTCACATATATATCGCTATTTTCCAACGCGAGATAGTAACAGAAAAGGGGATAATGGCGCTCTCCCTCTTTCATTAAGATTCTGTTGCTGAGGTTGGTCGGAGGAAAGGCAGTAAACTCTCGCTTCGGCAAAATCTCCCCGGCCTTCTGGTAGGCTAGGGAGATCGGCTGAGCATGAAAAGAACCCATTCACCGTGCCTGATATTATTCCTTCACGCTTAAATCAATATCGCCAAAATAGCGTTTCTGTATTTTTGCATATAGGCCTTTTTGGACGATATCTTTCAGCCCCTGATTAATGAGCAGCTTTGTCTTCGTATCTTCTTTGCGTATACCGTATGCGGAACCGAGGCTAAATAAATCCGCATCGGTTACTTCCGGGCCTTTTAGCTCAAAATTTTTACCCTGTGGGGTTTTTAAAAAACCAAACTCGACGGCAACGGAGGGGCACAGCGCACCTTCAATTCTTCCTGAATATAAATCCTCATAAATGGCTTCCTGATCGGGATAGCTTTTAACAATCACGCCGGCCGGGAGCCAATATTTATTAGCGTAGGCTTCCTGAATCGTGCCTTGCTGCACTGCAATATTTTTTCCGCGTAGCAACTCAGCCTGAGGAAGAAGATTGGCCTCTTTTCTTGCAACAAGCTTGGTGGGGACATGAAAAACATAGTCGCTGAAATCTATTGATTCTTTTCTCTTACGCGTCACCCCAAGCGGCACAATGATGTCTATTTTTTTCGCCAGAAGGGCGGGGATCTGGGAGTCGAATGTATTGACGATATAGTCGCATTTTGCATTTATTGATTGGCAGATGGCATCGGTAACTTCTATATCAAAGCCCGATGGATTACCATTTTTATCCAGGCTCTGAAAGGGCGGGTACGTTAAATCGACGCCGATACGCAGTATGTCCGATTTGGCAAATACAAAGGGTGAAATAGAAAAAATGGCAACGAACTTCAGGAGAGATAATTTTCTGAACATAGCAGTAACACCTCTTTTTAGTCGTATGAAATAGATTTCAACATTCCGATATCTGTATTATCACCAGCGATAGGAGGTGAATGAGTCGTGCGATGTCATTCAGTCCACACTTTAAAAACTGACGTTAATTTACACTTGAAGTTATAACTAATTGTTATTATTTGCTTTCGGGATGTAAAATTACGCTATCGGTGATGTCCAGACGTGTAAGCAAGACATAATTTCCACGCATAACTTCATTTGGGGGGCTGCTGATCTTTATTGCATACCGGAAATCTACCTGAGCCGATTTTTGGTACTTAATTTATTCGATTTACTGAACGCGTCAGCAAAGCAGTGGGGTTTGTGAGGTTGCAGGTGAGATTACTTGTAGGTAAATCGATAATCGACAATATACGTACCGAGTTTATTGACTCGCGCAGTGATCCATAGTGCATCCATTCCTTGCCGCCTTTTTTTAAACAGCATTTCTCTGTTGGTGCATAGCTGTTTAAATTGCCCGGTATGGACATCTTTAACCCATATGCCGGCTTCGCAACGACTACTTTTCCCTGTCGATGGCCCAGGAAAAACAATCTTATAGTCGGATGTGTAACTAATTACCTCATCAGGGAACAGGTAAACGTACACGTCAAAAATATTTACGATGGAAAGAAACCCTAGCACAAAGCCGCCGAAAAACATTTCTAGCGTGTGCTTTAGTTTCTTCTTTACCGAGCGGGAGTAGAGCGCCCGGCCAGCAAAGATAAGCCCCAGAATGAGCCCAAAGATCAGGTAGATAGTGAGTTCAGGAAATGTCTCGATCAGTATCGTGCGACGTGACAGCTGCGAAGCCCAAAGCATGTACCAGAAAATAGCTAGCATGATGGATAAGACGAGGAGAGTAACGAGAAAATCCTTCGACAATAAATAAGTTATCGCTTTTTTATAGAGACGGCGCATCTATCCATGACCTTGTATCAACATCTTGTTTTGTCGATATTTTACATGACTTCAAACATATTTGCTTATTTCAGAATCAGATCGAGGGAGCGGTACAATATGTTCGCGTTCAGCTGGTCAGAATGTCCAAGCTTGATCTCTGTCCATGCTGTGGCAGAGGCTTCTACAAGGTTCTGCATGGTCAGTAACTGCCGTTCCTGTAGCGGTAGAGGTCGATATAGTTGGGTTATTACAGGCATAAAAAAGCCGCTGAACCTTGCGGCTAGCGGCTTTTTCACGTTTCCGGCCTTATCTGGTAATAACCGGAACCTAAATTGGTGGAGCTGGGGGGATTTGAACCCCCGTCCGGAACCACTCTACCGTCGGTACTACATGCTTAGTCTATCTTTGCATTCGCTTGCCAGCTGCGAATAGACACGCCACTAACAAACTAGCCTGATTAGATTTAGTGCTTCAACCCCAGGCAAGGCATCCACACGATCTCTTTTGGGTTTGACCTCTCTTGATCCCCGTCCTAAGAGCGGAGGCTAGGGAGAGAGGGCTCAGAGCAGGTTATTAAGCTGCTAAAGCGTAGTTTTCGTCGTTTGCGACTATTTTTTTGCGGCTTTTTACGAGGCCAACCGCCCCTCGGCATGCACCTTGGGCTTTGCAAATCCCGTCGAATCCAGAATCAGCCCCCAAGAAACTGTCGCCAGTATATCAGAACTTACCGTTGTTAAGCCAGTGGCTTAGCGATTGGCGTTCTTCATGATACGGGCTTTGTCTAACTTCCATTCACGTTCTTTAATGTCATCACGCTTGTCGTGATCTTTTTTGCCTTTCGCTACGCCAATTTTGACTTTGCTCCAGGCATTTTTCCAATACATGGACAGCGCGACGACCGTATAGCCTTCACGACTGACGCGGCCAAACAGCGACTCTAGCTCGCGTTTGTTGAGCAGGAGTTTGCGCGTGCGAATAGGATCGCAAACAACGTGTGATGACGCTACATTCAGCGGCGTGATGGTGGCACC
Source organism: Pectobacterium aroidearum (assembly GCF_015689195.1). GTDB lineage: Bacteria > Pseudomonadota > Gammaproteobacteria > Enterobacterales > Enterobacteriaceae > Pectobacterium > Pectobacterium aroidearum. The sequence continues at coordinate 4,063,414 of NZ_CP065044.1, read as the reverse complement.
AAACAAGTAAGCTTCACCGTTCATAAAGGTGACATAGCTGTCGCTGAGGTTGGCTTTGCCTGCGCGCAGTGATTTGACTTCCCATCCTTGCAGAGCAAGACCAGCCTCAAATTCTTCCTCAATGAAGTATTCGTGACGGGCGCGCTTGTTCTGCGCAATGGTGGCGGAACCGGGTTTGTATGCTTTTTTCTTTGTCATAGTGCCGTCATTATACTGGATGTCATTGGGAATGAAATCCCCGCCGTGCGTCCGTGTCGTGGTTAATGATATCGTGCGATAAGCTTCGCAGAATTTTTGCCTGTCGGACTATCAGTGCTATTATTTTGCGCGTTTTATGAATCACGGAAAATAGTATGCCAAAGATAAGTCGTTCTGCACTGGTGCCGTTCAGCGCTGAACAGATGTACAAGCTGGTGAATGATGTCGCTTCCTACCCCGCGTTTTTACCGGGGTGTACGGGAAGTCGGGTGATCTCTTCCTCAGAAGGAGAGATGACCGCTGCCGTAGACGTTTCCAAAGCAGGTATCAGCAAGACCTTTACCACACGTAATACGCTGACGAACAACCAGAATATCAATATGCAACTGGTCGATGGCCCCTTCCGTCAACTGGGTGGCGACTGGCATTTTACGCCGCTGAGCGCCGATGCCTGTAAAGTCGAACTGCATCTTGAGTTTGAATTCACCAATGCCTTGATTGAACTCGCTTTTGGCAAAGTATTCAAGGAGCTGGCGGGAAATATGGTGCAAGCTTTCACGCAGCGAGCAAAAGAGGTCTACAGTGTCCGCAATGCAGGTTGATGTGGTCTATGCGTTGCCGGAACGTCAGTATCTGCGCACGGTGAAGCTGGAAGAAGGCAGTACAGTTGAACAGGCGATTGTGGCATCGGGTCTGCTGGAACTGCGTCATGATATCGATTTACAGGTGAATAAAGTCGGTATCTACAGCCGTGCGGCGAAGCTGGCCGATGTGGTACAGGATGGTGACCGCGTGGAAATTTATCGCCCGCTGATTGCCGATCCGAAAGAGCTACGCCGCCAGCGTGCCGAGCGTTCTAAGAGCAAACCCTGAGTGATATCGTTAAACGACATAGGGTGTTCCCACCGATTGTTCCGACCGATATGTCCTTACAAAAAACACAGGCAAACCTGAAATCTTCAGATTTGCCTGCTGTTATTCCTGCCATACATCAAACCGCGTGTGCGCCAGCTTCCCTTAAGTACTCTGCCTATTTTGGGCCTCGTCTTAAAGTGCTGCCTGATTGCCAGTATCGTTCATCCTGATTCAACTGAGCAGCGTGGAAAGCGTATTAATCCAGTGCAGGCTTGTTGTTGATGTTGGTTAACACGCCACTGCCGCTGAAGGTCAGCGTCAGCGTCTGTTGTTTTACCGATTCATGACCAGGCTGTTGGCGGAAGACGTAAAACCACGTATCGCTGCCAAACGGATCCTGCATCATAGGAGTACCCAGCGTATAAGCGACCTGTTGTTTGGTCATGCCGGTGTGAATTTTTGCAACGTCAGCCGGTGCCAGATAGTTTCCCTGATTGATGTCCGGCCGATAGACCACCTTCTCCAGTGTGGAACAACCGGCAGTCAGCATAACAACCACCGCGGCGACGACAGTCAGCGTTTTACAGCGCATAGTGATTACATTCCTTAAGGGCATAGGTTGCCGATGATAATAGACCTTGCAGGACTTGGAAACCTGCAAGGCGATTGTATGACCTCAGGAAGGTAAAAAAGTTGAGCTTTTTTACCTGCGATGCACCTTTCTTGCCCTTATCGGCGGTGGGTTTTAGGCCGCCAGCAGTTCTTTAGCATTCGCCAGCGTGTTTTTGGTCACGGCACTGCCGCCCAGAAGGCGTGCCAATTCTTGTAGCCGAGCGCGCTTATCTAACGGTTGCATCAGCGTTTCCGTTTCTGCGCCATCCGTCTGTTTACTGACGAAGAAATGCTGATGACCACAGCCTGCGACCTGCGGCAGGTGCGTCACGCACATAACCTGCGTTGATTCACCGAGCTGGCGCAGCATTCTGCCGACGATGGCGGCGGTTGGCCCGCTAATCCCCACATCGACTTCATCGAAGATCATCGCTGGCGTGTCCATTTTCTGTGCGGTGATCACCTGAATAATCAGCGCGATACGCGACAGCTCGCCACCCGAGGCCACTTTCGCCAGTGTCTGATGTGGCTGACCAGGGTTGGTGGTCACGCGGAATTCAATATTGTCGGCACCAGTAGCCGTCAGGCTGTCCGGCGTAAACTTCACATCAATGGTGAAGTGGCCGTGTGGCATCGCCAGCTCACGCATATTGGTGGTGATGAGCTGTGCCAGCTCGCTGGCGTGGTGCTGACGGCGCACATGCAGCTGTTCTGCGAGGTGCAATGCCTGCTGATGATATTCACCGACGGAGGCGCTGAGCGCGTCGTGGTCGCTTTCCTGCTGTTCCAACTGTTGCTGTTCTTCCAGCAGTTGTTGATGGAATGCGGGAAGCGCCTCTGGAGCAACATGGTGCTTACGTGCCAGCGCGAGCTGACGTGACAGGCGCTGTTCCAGTTCATACAGACGAATTGGGTCGAGATCCATTTGCTCGCTGTAGTGGCGTAGTTCATCGCTGGCTTCGCTAAGCTGAATACCTGCTTCTTCGAGCATCGACAGCACGCCAGACAGTTTGTCATCCATGCTGATGAGTTCGCCAAGCTGGTGTTTTACGCTGTGCAACATGCTGATGATGTTCTGCTCTTCGTCTTCGCTCAGCAGTTGCATGGCCTGTTGGCTCATCGTCAGTAGCTGACCGCTATTCGCCAGACGCTTGTATTCAACGTCAATCTGTTCATATTCGCCGGGCTGTGGTGCGAATTCATTCAGCTCTTTTAATTGATATTGCAGCAGTTCTCGGCGCGCTTCGCGCTCAATTGCTGCCTGTTGCAGTTGCGCTAGTGCACGGCAGCTTTGGTGCCACTGATGCCAAACCTGCTGCATGGCAACCAGCAATTTCGGTTCATCGGCATAGGCATCCAGCAGGTGTTTTTGATGATCGGGGCGCAGCAGTAGCTGATGAGCATGCTGCCCGTGTACCTGAATCAGGTGCTGGCCGAGTTCACGCAGTTGAGACAGCGGCACGGCGGTGCCGTTAATAAAGCCACGTGAGCGACCATCGGCGCTAATGACACGGCGTAGCAGGCACTCGTTGCTGTCATCCAACTGGTTTTCTTCCAGCCACTGGCGTGCCGTTGGCGTATCTGCCAGCGCAAAACGGGCGCAAATGTCGGCGCGTGCAGCGCCCGGCCTGACCATGCTGGCGTCAGAACGATTTCCCAGACATAAACCGAGGGCATCAATCGCAATAGATTTCCCCGCACCGGTTTCTCCGGTGATAACGCTCATACCTGACTGAAAATCGATTTCTAATTCGCGCACGATGGCGAAGTTACTGATAGTGAGTTGCGCCAGCATGATAAGCCTCTGTATGTAATCACATGTGATTACATACAGTATAAACTGGTTTTATATACAGTAAAGTAGCTGGATAGAATTTTAGAATAATTTTTTTGACCAGCCGAGTTTTGAGCTTAGTGTATTGAAATAACTGTAATTTTTTGGATGAATCAGATTTAGGTGGTGCTCGCTGCGGCGAATGAGCACTTCTTCGCCTTCCTGTACCGGTAACGCAATCTGGCTGTCGCAGCTGATTTCCAGGTCATTAGTAATGCAGGAAAATTTCAGCCGGATCGTACTGCTGCTGTTGATGACCAGCGGACGGGCTGACAGCGTATGCGGGAACATAGGCACCAGTGCGATGGCATCCAGCGACGGCGTCAGGATTGGGCCGCCAGCGGAAAGGGAATAGGCGGTTGAGCCCGTGGGGGTGGCGATAATCAGGCCATCTGAACGTTGGGAGAAGGCGAATTTGTCGTCAATATAGACTTCAAATTCAATCATATGTGCGACTTTTCCCGGGTGAAGCACCACTTCGTTAATGGCGGTACTAATGCTGTCGGGCTGGTTGGCGCGGCAAACGTGCGCTTCCAGCATGAAGCGTTGTTCGCTCAGGTAATGGCCGTCGAGCACGTCAGAAAGCTGCTGCTGCGCATGGTCAGGGTCGAGATCGGTCAGAAAACCGAGGTTGCCACGGTTCACACCGATCACCTTGATGTCATAGCGCGACAGCACGCGCGCTGCGCCGAGCATATTGCCGTCACCGCCGACGACAACCGCCAAATCCGCTTGCTGGCCAATGTCGGCAAGGCTACCTGTCGGAGCGTCTTTCAGATTCAATTCACGGGCGATCTGCTGCTCGATCAGAACCGAGTAACCTTTGTCGGTGAGCCAGTGGTAAAGCATCTCATGCGTTGCCAGCGCCGTTGGGTGGCGCGGATGGCCGACAATGCCAATACAATTAAACGGCCTGTTCATTGTAAGCGGTGTGTTCATTGCTGTTTTGTCCTCAGCGTGGTGTATCGGCAGCGGTGGGAACCAATATATGACGGGTTCCCTTGAATCCCCGATTTTGATCCCCATAATAAGCAACTAGCGAGATTAATGCTAAACCGCGGAGAATTTCATGAGTAGTAAAGAACAGAAAACGCCTGACGAGCAAGTGCTGGATCAAAAGGAAGCAGCAAAAGGGCAGCAAGCGGATGCCGCGCCAGAGACGGCAGACGTAGCTGACCCGCGTGATGCGCGCATCGCCGAGCTGGAAGCCCAGTTGAGCGAACTGCAACAGCGTGAGCGTGACAATATGCTTCGTGTTCGTGCTGAAGCGGATAACGTTCGCCGCCGTGCGGAAATGGATGTTGAGAAAGCGCATAAATTTGCGGTAGAAAAATTTGCCAGCGAAATGCTGCCAGTTATCGATAACCTGGAACGCGCGCTGGATACGGCGGATAAAGCCAATGAATCACTGGCTGCGATGATTGAAGGTGTTGAACTGACGCTGAAATCATTGCTGGATGCAGTCCGCAAATTTGGTATTGAGGTTGTCGGTGATGTAAACGTACCGTTTAACCCAGAAGTGCATCAGGCAATGACGATGTTACCTTCGGCCGATCACCAGCCGAACCATGTCATGATGGTCATGCAAAAAGGCTATACGCTGAATGGCCGTTTGCTGCGTCCGGCGATGGTTGCGGTATCAAAAGCACAAGACTGATAGTTTTTGCTTTTACGCGCAGTATCTACAGCGTGTCTTCATTTCCAAACCCCGTGCCCAGCATGGGGTTTTTTGTTTATATTTTGTTAAGATTTGTTTGATAAAAAAGATGTTTTTTAGGTTTTGAATGACTCATCATCTTTAACTATCAAAAGAATTGGTATCACCTCTCTAAATGCACTTGATAATCATTATCGTTTCTGTGAGAGTAGTAAAACACCAGTGTTAGAAGGGTCATACTATGCCGGGTAGCCGTGTTATTGAGTCAACAAGCCGTACATCAAGGAAGGTCAAACTTTCTCTGATGGGGCCGGCGTTTATCGCGGCGATTGGTTATATCGATCCGGGTAATTTCGCCACAAACATCCAGTCTGGCGCAGCCTATGGCTATACGCTGCTGTGGGTGGTGGTGTGGGCGAACCTGATGGCGATGCTGATTCAACTGTTGTCCGCCAAATTGGGGATCGCAACGGGTAAGAATCTGGCGGAACATATCCGCGATCGCTTTCCGCGCCCGGCCGTTTGGGCGTATTGGGTGCAGGCCGAAATTATTGCGATGGCGACCGATCTCGCCGAGTTTATCGGTGCGGCGATTGGTTTCAAACTCCTCTTGGGCGTGTCGTTGCTGGAAGGCGCGATTCTTACCGCTATTGCCACTTTCCTGATTTTAATGCTGCAACAGCGCGGCCAGAAGCCGCTGGAAATGGTCATCGGCGGTCTGCTGCTGTTTGTTGCGGCGGCGTATATTGTCGAATTGGTCTTCTCGCAGCCTGAGCTGTCCGCGTTAGCCAAAGGCATGGCAATGCCTAGTCTGCCGACCTCCGATGCCGTGCTGCTGGCAGCGGGCGTGCTGGGGGCGACCATTATGCCGCATGTGATTTACCTTCATTCTTCCCTGACGCAGCACGAAGGCAGCCATACTCGTGCTGAGCGTTATTCGGCAACGAAAGTCGATGTCGCGATTGCAATGACCATCGCAGGATTCGTCAATCTAGCGATGATGGCGACGGCGGCGGCAGCCTTCCATTTCAGCGGCAATCAGGATATCGCCGATCTGGATAAAGCCTATCTCACGCTGGAGCCGCTGTTGGGTAAAGCCGCTGCGGTGATTTTCGGTCTGAGTTTGGTAGCGGCAGGCCTGTCATCCACGGTTGTCGGCACGCTGGCGGGGCAGGTGGTGATGCAGGGATTTGTGCGCTTCCACATCCCGCTGTGGGTACGTCGTAGCGTAACGATGCTACCGTCGTTTATTGTGATCCTGTCCGGTATGGATCCAACGCGCGTGCTGGTGTTAAGTCAGGTGGTGCTGAGTTTCGGGATTGCGCTGGCGCTGGTTCCCCTGCTGTCCTTCACGGGTAACCGTGAACTGATGGGGACGATGGTCAACGGAAAATGGGTACAGCGCATTGGGCAACTCATTGTCGTGCTCGTCGTGTCCCTGAATATGTATCTGCTCATTGATACGATGTCGGGGATATAAGTCCGGTGCCACATCGCGTGGCACCGTTTTGTTATTTGTTAACCTTCTTACTTCTTACTTCTTACTTCTTACTGACCTTCCTCAGTTCCGTCACTGGCACGCCGCCGATTCCCCAATTGTCCGTTTCGACTTCATCAATCACGACCACGGTGGTTTTCGGGTTTTTGTTGAGCACGTCGACCAGTAGTTGGGTCACGCCCTCAATCAACTGACGTTTTTGTTCAGCGGTGACGCCCTCATTGGTAATTTTGATGTTGACGTATGGCATGTGTTCTCCGGGATTAGGGTTGTGGACGACGGTAAGGGAAGCAGAGTCCTGCCGCGATGAAAAGTGCTGCTGCGCTGCACAGAATGGCTGGGGCGACAGCGTTGTTATTCGTTAACGCGCTGGTGAGCAGCGGGCCAAGAATTTGGCCAATGCCGTAAGTGAGTGTTACCAGACCAAGTAGGTTGATGCTGTGCGGCACGCGTAGCCGTTTGGCTAAGGGCATCACCAGCGACGTTGTTCCCATAAAGGTAGCACCAAAGCCGATACAGCTGAGTATCAACGCCGTGGGCGAGTGACTATACAGCGTCAGCAGGACGCATACGCCTTGAATGAGCAGGTTTGCCGTTAGGCAGGGCAAGGTTCCCCAGCGACTGGCGGCCCACAGCCAGAAAAAACAGCCGGGAATGATGGCCAGCCCAACCAGCGACCAGAGATGAAGAGATACACGCGGCATATCCAGTGCAGTCACTATCAACGGCAGGTAGGTGGCGATGATGATGTACCCGAATCCTGCAAGGCCGTACAGCAGCGCAAGTCGCCTCCAGCCAAGCTGAGGCGGCTCATCGTTATTCGCCATAGTTTGTGGCGCGACGCTGGATTTAGGCGGCGAAAGGATAAATAAGGCGAGCAAAAGCAATGCTGATAGCAGCGCGGCTCCCCACCATAATAGCTCGGCGGTGAGGGCGTAATGCCGTCCGATGATGATGTATTCATTGCCTAATACGATCCCTACGCCTACTCCGGCGTAAAGCGAGGCGATAACGCGAGCCTGTCTGGTGTGGTGCAAAATGGCCAACGAGCCGAAGATCATCATCGCCGCACTGGCGATCCCGGCGAGGAAACGAATAACCATAATCAGTGTCGTGCTGGTGGTCATTGCCATCGCGAGAAGTAAAACGCCGGTCGCGGCGGCGGCGCTAAACAGCAGGAACATCGGTTGAGAAGCTGAGGTGCGGCGGCTGAAAGAGAAAAGCAGGCTACCGAACAGATAGCCAGCGTAGTTCGCGCTGGCAATATAGGAAAGCTGGTTGAAGGTGAAACGGCCTTCTTCCAGCATCACGGGCAGCATCGGCGTATACAAAAAACGCCCAAGCCCCATACCTAATGCCAGCACGATCGTCCCGAAAAGAGCAAGCGTCAGCGTATCCGATAGGGGAACCAGGCGGGGACGATCCATCATGCGACAACCCAAAGTACAGAGAACATGTCGTTATCCTGCCCGTTTTCTCATCAAATAAAAGTGAATAGTCGTGAGCAGGTTGATGACGCAACGAGAACGTTTTGTGGTTGTGATGTGGAGGGAAGGGCACATCTGATATGCCAAGCCCGACGCCATTGGATCGATTTTGCTGACGTCAGGCTTTTTACCGCGGTTACGGCTAAGCGATAGTTTTGCTGAATGCATCGACGGCAACAATCGCGTGGGCGACGTCTTCTGCCGTTAACCCGCTGTCCAGATTTTTCAGCGTATCGGCATCGCTGCATGCCAGTTCACCCACTTTGACCAGATTCTCAAACGGCTCATTTTCCAGATGCAAATCTTTTAACCGGGTTGGCATGTTGATGGCGCGGTAGAAGCGGATGTAGCGGGCGATTTCTTCATCGGGACGCTGCTCCAGCACCATATGCGTTAACGTGCCGTAGGCGACTTTTTCCCCGTGCGTGAGATGGTGGATATCGCCTTTAATCGCGGTAAAACCGTTGTGGATGGCGTGAGCGCCTGCCAGCCCGCCATTCTCGAATCCCAGACCGGAAAGCAGCGTATTCGCTTCAACCACAGATTCCACCGCTGGCGTGACCGCGCCTTTCTCCACTGCTTTATAGGCGCTGTAGCCGTAGGTTAGCAGCGTTTTTTCGCAGGTTTCGGCAATCGCCATACCTGCCAGTGTGGGTTTTCCGCCCAGCATGGAAAGTGAGTGAGAGCGCAAAACCGCCTGTGCTTCGACAAAAGTAGCCAGCCCATCGGCAATGCCGGAGGCGAACAGGCGGGCAGGTGCCTGCGCGCATACAGCTGTATCGACTAACACCAGATCGGGGTTTTTGTCGTAAAAACGATAAGACTCAAATACGCCGTCGTCGGTGTAGATGACGGACAGTGCGCTGCACGGCGCATCCGTTGAGGCCACGGTCGGGACGATAGCCACGTTGTGTTTTAGCTCATCGGCAACGGCTTTCGCGGTATCGAGCGTTTTGCCGCCACCTAATCCGACCACGATATTCGTCCCTGCGTCACGTGCCAGCTTGGCAAGGCGCGTGATTTCGTTGCTGGAAGCCTCACCGTTGAAGCGCTCGTAATGGTGGCCGATACTCGCCTGCTTGAGAGAAACATCGACGCGCTGTCCGATAATGTCCCACACGATGCCGTCTGCCATCAGAAAGGCTTTCGTACCCAGCGGCTTAAGCTGCTCGCCCAGCTCATCCAGTACGCCGCGACCCTGAACATATTTTCTAGGTGAAGAGAAAATGAAATGGCTCATGTTATCTACCTCGATGATGTTGTTGGAGAAGTGATGCGGTATGGAATTTGTGCGGATCAGGAAAGCGATGCGGTAAGCGCGATAGAGAATTGGCAGTAATGATGAAGATAACGAAAGCGCAGCGTGACTTCCTGAAACGCGAATAACTTAGGGTATAGCATAGACGAGAAACCAGGGATGGACGAAAAGAGCGAAATGGAAGTGTGGCACTAAGTCATAAAAATCATGTGGTTAGTTTTTAATTATGCCGTTATTCCCGTTAGGTATGCGTTTTCCTGCTCGTTTATACCTGAGTTAAAAGGGGATATGATGGTCCGGCTTTTATAAATGAAATGAGTCCTTCCAGCCATCGATCGCCGAGGTGTTTGCATGTCGTCCCCCATTGATATCGTCGAAAAGAAGCTGCTATCTGACCACTGGTTTATCCTTCACAAGTATGTTTTTGATTTAAAAAGAAAGAATGGCGGCGTGGTGCGCCAAATTCGTGAGGTTTATGACCGTGGCGACGGCGCAACGATTCTGCTGTACAACCGGGCAAAAGGCACGGTGATCCTGACGCGGCAGTTCCGTATTCCTACCTACGTCAACGGTAACGAAAGTGGCATGCTGCTGGAGGCCTGCGCGGGGTTGCTGGACGATCATTCGCCCGAAGAGTGCATCCGCAACGAGGCGATAGAAGAAACCGGTTATGCGGTGGGTAACGTTGAAAAGCTGTTCGATGCCTATATGTCGCCCGGCGGTGTCACAGAACGGCTGCATTTCTTTGCTGCCGAATACGATGAATCGCTACGGGATAATGCTGGCGGCGGTGTGGAAGATGAAGATATCGAGGTGCTGGAACTGCCATTCAGCGAAGCTGTCGCGATGATGAACGATGGCCGGATTAAAGACGGCAAAACCATCATGCTGCTACAGCACGCGATCATTCGCGGCTGGTTTGCCGGCGCGTAGACATGTTTGCGGTACACGGATATCCCTGTGTGCCGCTTGATTTGGTGTGGTAACGCTTTCATTTTTGCGTCATTTCATGGTGACGGTGTGATTATGGTTAATATTAGCTGAGTAAACTTTTTATAACGTCTTTTTTTGTTTTGTTTTCAATGGGATGAGGCGATTTTTGTTTTTATTTTAATCAGTTTAATCGACGATTATGGGCATTATAGGAGGAAATTTTTCCTAAATTTTTTGTATTTAGATCGAATATTTAGTCATTTTTCTCCCTGTTGTGTGACCCGTATCACCGGATGAAAGAATGTAAGCGGTGTAACTCGTTGCTTCATTATGCAGTAACTCATATTCTCTCTTTACAAAAAGTAAAGAAGGACTGCTCTGATGAAGATCAAGAATAAAGTATCTACCCTATTTGCAGTTTCATTCCTCACGCTGGGTTTATCGAGTCATAGCCTGGCTGCTGAAGTCACCGTGTGGGCCTGGGATCCTAATTTCAATGTTGCGGCAATGCATGAGGCATCGTCGATATATAAAAAAGCCGATCCAAGTTTCAGTCTAAAAGTGATCGATTCAGGTAAAGAAGACATTGAGCAGAAATTAAATACCATGTTGGCTTCAGGGGTTAAAAACTCCCTTCCTGATATTGTGCTGATTGAAGATTATAATGCTCAGAAATATCTTCAGGCTTATCCTGACTCGTTTATCCCATTACAGGATGCCATCGATTATAGCCAGTTTGCGCCTTATAAAACGAAAGTGATGACGGTAGGGAACAAGGTATACGGTGTCCCTTTTGATTCCGGCGTAGCGGGAATGTTCTATCGACTCGATTATCTGGAGGCTGCCGGATATAAAGAGAGCGATATGGTGAATATTACCTGGGATAAATATATTGAAATCGGTAAGCAGGTAAAAGCGAAAACCGGCGTTGATATGCTGACCTACGATATGAACGATGTGGTGCTTCCTCATATTATGATGCAGTCCGGTGGAGAATGGTTCTTCGATAATCAGGGGCAACTCAATCTCACCAAAAACAATGCACTGAAAGAAACATTAAAAACGATTAAAGCGATTAACGACGCGAAAATTGCCCGTCCTATCTCTGGTTGGTCGAGTTTTGTCGGGAGTTTTAATGCCGGGAAATCGGCGAGTGTGGTTTCTGGTGTATGGGTGATTGGTTCAATTAAAAGCGCTGAAGATCAGAAAGGAAAATGGCGTGTCGCGCCGATTCCACGGCTGAACCTCGACAAAGCGGTACATGCCTCCAATCAGGGGGGATCGAGCTGGTATGTCTTAAAGGGCGGCAAAAATACTAAACAGGCGATCGAGTTTTTGCAGAAAACCTTCGCGGCGGATAGCAATATGTATCAAACCCTGTTGGTTGATCGCGGTGCGCTCGCCACCTTCCTTCCAGCCACTTCCGGCCCTGCTTACGCGGTACAGGATCCGTTCTTTGGCGGGCAACCCGTGTTCGCTGATTTTTCTAAATGGGTGACTGAAATCCCACAGGTTTCCTACGGTATGTATACCCAGGAAGTGGATAACGCCATTGCTGCTGAAATACCTGCATTACTGAAAGGCGATTCTGTCGATGACGTTTTAAAACGCGCCGAAACGACATTAAAAAATCAGATTATGCAGTAGCGAGTGTGAGCTTGAGGGCGGGAAGCCCTCAAGTATTTCTCTCCAGAAATCGATGGTGTGATAATGATGTATAAACCTAAAATGAATAGGCTTTATAACATCAACGGTTGGGCTTTTGTCGCTACCGCCGTTGGGTTAATTGCCTTAATGACGATATACCCTATTTTCAAATCACTTTGGCTCTCTTTTCAGTCCGGCCGGGGTGTGGTGACACAATTTGTTGGCTTGGGAAATATCATTCGTTTATTCAATGACCCTATGTTCAAAACGGCACTGTGGAATACGCTGACCTTTCTGGTAATCCAAGTGCCTATTATGATTTTATTATCATTGGCTATTTCTTCTTGCTTGAATTCGTCTCAGCTTAAATATCGCCAGTGGTTTAGAATAGCGATCTTTCTGCCTTGTGTAACCTCACTGGTTGCCTACTCAATTCTTTTCAAGAGTATGTTTGAACTGGATGGCGTGATTAATTCATTCTTACTGTTTATTCATGTTATTGACGATCCGATTCCGTGGCTATCCGATCCTTTCTGGGCGAAGGTGACCATCATTATTGCCATTACATGGCGTTGGACGGGATATAACATGATATTCTATCTTTCCGCGATGCAGAATATTGATAAGTCGATTTACGAGGCTGCCCGAGTTGATGGCGTCAGCCCTATTAAGCAATTTTTCTTCATTACGATCCCCTTATTGAAACCGGTTATTCTTTTTACCAGCGTGACATCAACTATTGGCACATTACAGCTGTTTGATGAAGCGATGAATATCACGAATGGTGGCCCGGCAAATGCGACGCTGACGTTATCGCTTTATATTTATAACCTGTCATTCAAGTTTGTGCCTAACTTTGGCTATGCAGCAACGGTTTCGTACGTCATTGTTGTTTTCTCAGCAATATTGGCACTGATTCAGTTTAAAGCAGCACGGAAGGGATGATATGAGAAAAAGTAAAGTTAACAGCATACTCATGCATATTTTTCTCGTGTTGATGAGCATTTTTTCGCTTTTCCCTTTCTATTGGATGGTGGTGTCGAGCACGAATAGTACCAGCCAAATTAACATGGGGAAATTCACGTTTGGCGATCAATTACTAGTCAATTTTACCAATCTGACGAGCCAGGTGGATCTGGCGCTGGTGTTCTGGAACACGTCAAAAATTGCGTTGATCAGTACGGTGTCAACGCTTGTCGTGTGCTCTATCGCAGGCTATGCGTTTGAAATTTATGCCAGCAAGAATCGTGAACGTGTCTATGTGGCGCTATTAACGACGATGATGATCCCGTTCGCGGCGTTAATGATCCCGCTCTTCACCATGTTTGGTAAGGCGGGGTTGCTGGATACACACTTTGCCGTGATCATGCCGACAGTGGCTGGGGCCTTTATTATTTTCTACTTTAGGCAGTGTACTAAAACGTTCCCGAGAGAGTTGATTGATGCTGCACGTGTGGAAAGCGTCGCTGAGTGGAAAATTTTCCTGTACGTCTACGTGCCAATTATGCGTGCCAGCTATTCCGCTGCTTTTATTATTGTTTTCATGACGTCGTGGAATGCCTTTCTCTGGCCGCTTATTGTCCTTCAATCTAATGAATTAAAAACGATTAATCTGGTGCTATCGAGTTTTGCTTCCGCTTATTCTCCAGATTTCGGATTGATTATGGTTGGAACAGTTATTTCTACACTTCCCAGTTTACTTATCTTCTTTGCCATGCAGAAGCAATTTATCGCCAGCATGACGGGAGCGGTAAAGTAATACGCTCTCAATGGAAAATTAAAGTTTGAGGTTCACATGGCTGATATTTTACTAAAAAATATAGTGAAGCGTTACGATAAGACGGAGACGATCCATCGTATCAATCTTGAAATTAATTCTGGCGAGTTTGTGGTATTCGTTGGCCCATCGGGATGCGGTAAATCGACATTGCTGAGGATGATCGCTGGACTGGAAGAGATCACGGATGGTGAAATTCATATTGATAACCGTTTAGTTAACCATTTTGATCCCGCAGAGCGGGGGATTGCGATGGTTTTCCAATCCTATGCGCTGTACCCGCATATGACCGTGGCTGAAAACATGGGATTTGGGTTAAGAATGAATGGGCGCCCTAAAGCCGAAGTCGAAGAGATGGTGCGGAAGGCGGCGATGACGCTTCAGCTCGAAGCCTTATTAGATCGTACACCGAAGCAACTGTCCGGTGGCCAACGTCAGCGTGTTGCAATTGGGCGAGCTATTGTACGCGATCCTAAAGTATTCTTATTCGATGAGCCGCTATCAAACCTCGACGCCGAATTACGCGTGGAAATGCGTTTGCAGATTGCCCGACTGCACCAGGAAATGCGTAACACTATGATCTATGTGACGCACGACCAGGTGGAAGCGATGACGCTGGCGGATAAAATCGTAGTGTTGAACAAAGGATATATTGAGCAGGTTGGCACACCGATGGAGCTATACCATAAGCCGGAGAATTTGTTTGTTGCCGGTTTTATCGGTTCGCCGAATATGAATTTTCTACCAGGCGAAGTCCTTCAGATTGAAGGCAATCGCGTGAGCATCTTGATCAATAAGCTCAATACACTTTCCGTGAATCTTGCCAACCACGGATTGCACACCGATCAGAAAATTACCGTGGGTATTCGTCCTGAGCACCTGAGTATTGACCCGAATGGCGGGGATGTCAGTTTGTCGATCAATAGTGAGGTTACTGAAAGGCTGGGTAATGCGACGTATATTTTTGGTGCCTATTCTGGTGTGAATCATTTCAAAGTGCATTTGTCGGGTGATAATAGTATTACGCCTTACTCAACGATTCCGCTGACATGTCGTAGTGAAAATCTGCATTTCTTTGATGAAAACGGAAAGCGAATTAATTAAAAAATATCTTTCATGGTGAGAATAACGCTATAGAAAACGCCATATTGAATAAGTGAAAAGGTAAGGGAATTAGCCAGGCAGCCATTAATATTGGCTGCTTGGTTTATTGTGTGAGATTTATTCTTTATAAATGTCGCACGCTATTCTTGAATCTGTACCTGGGTATTTATGTAATAAATACTATTTAAGAGTGTTATCTCAAGGAGAAATGAATGAAAAAGAATAATTATTCAGGAATGATCTCTGTATTGTTAATGCTATTTATAGGATTCATGGCGACCACTCTGGCTAAAGCGGCGCAGCCGTTTGCTTATGGCGCAGATATTGGTTGGGTAAAGCAATTGGAAGATCGGGGAGTCACCTGGCGTGACGATACCGGAACTCAGCGGGATGTATTGCAGATATTGCGCGATCACGGCATAAACGCTGTGCGGTTGCGTATTTTTGTTAACCCCGATCCCAGCGCGTTATGGCATAAAGATAATACGACCTGGACGCTGCTCGGCTATACGGATAAAACTCGTGTGGTAGCAGCCGCACAGCGTGCGAAAGCGATGGGAATGCGCGTCATGGTGGATTTCCACTACAGCGATGTTTTCGCCGATCCTGGTCATCAAATCAAGCCTGCTGCGTGGGCGAATTACAATCTTAGCCAGTTAACGACGGCCGTTTATAATCATACACATGAGGTGATGAGCGCGTTGATATCCGCAGGCGTGACACCTGAGTGGGTGCAGGTTGGCAACGAAATGAATCCGGGAATTTTATTACCGGAAGGCAGTACCAGTCGGTTTGCCAATTTAACGCAGCTACTGAATGCGGGCTATGATGCGGTTAAAGCGGTCAGTCCTTCCTCTAAGGTGATCAGCCATTTGGCGCATGGGGATAATAATTCAAACGCTCGCTGGTTTTTTGACAATTTCCTCACCACGCACGGTGGGAAAACCGATGTGATTGGTTTTTCATTCTATCCCTATTGGGAGGGGAAGAACTATTGGGAACTCACTGGCGCACTGGCTAGCAATCTCAATGATATGGCGAGCCGGTATGGTAAGGAAGTCATGGTTGTTGAAGTCGGTGGTTTGGAAACTAACCCGACAGACAGTTACTGGACGATTAAGGATACGATTAATCTTGTTAAAGCGGTGCCGGGAAATAAGGGGATTGGGGTTTTTTATTGGGAACCTGCGGGTAATGCCAGTGTGTTGCCGGATGGATATGCATTAGGGGCGACGACGCGCGTTTCAAACAATGTATTGCAATTTACCCGGGCGCTGGACGCGTTTGCTGAATCGCAAATCAATTTTATCAACGGCACACGCTATAAGATCGCGAATCGGCACAGCGGTAAATCGCTCAATGTCGTGGGCGGTTCGCATGAAGATAGCGCATTGCTTGAACAATACAGCGATGGCAACTGGGACAGCCAGCGTTTTTATTTCAACGCGATTGGTAATGGTTATTTTAATCTGGTGAATGTTAATAGTGGAAAGTACATCGATATTGCCTCCAGTGCCAATGATGAAGGGGCGCAAATTATCCAAATGTACAACACCGGGCATTTTAGCCAGCAGTGGCTGATTTTGGATGCAGGTGATGGCTATTATAAAATCATGAATAGGAATAGCGGAAAGCTTTTGGATATCAGCAGTCGCTCGACAGAGAATGGCGCAGCAGGTATCCAATGGAATGATAACGGCGGATGGAATCAGCTATGGAAAATAACCGCTAATTGATGCTTTATGGCCGCGTAGCTTGCTTGCAAAGGTCAGAAATAGCAGGGACGTATTATAAACGGATACCGTTACATCGTGCTGAGTGTGAAGCTTTCGCGCCAGACCATCTCATAACCAACCTGTACGTGTTTCTTATAATAGCGTCCCGCTACCAGCTCTAAAAACAGATCGACGGCGGCTTCGCCCATTTCAGTAGGGTAGAGCCGCATTGTGGTCAAGCTGGGGTTGAGGTGCTGTGCCGTGGGGATATCATTCATCCCGACCACTTTTATTTGTCTGGGAATGGTAATGCCTTTCTCTTGAACCGCACGGTACACGCCAATCGCGATAATGTCTGTTGCGGCGAACACGACATCAGGCCACTCTTTTTGTTGCAGTAACTCATTCATCGCCTGATAGCCGGACTCAATACAGAATAACTGGCTGACCTTACATCGCGACTCGTGGTAGATACCGTATTGTTGGGTTATCTCTTGAAATACATGCAGTCGGCTCTCATTGTTCCCGATAAATGCGGGGCGCTGGGCACCGCTCTTAACAATGTAATGTAATACCTCACGGGCAGCCGCTTCCCGATCAAAAAGCACGGCATCACATTGTTTACCGAGGGGCGCAGAATCGATAAAAATCAGGTTCTTATTTAATGAATAGATTAAGGCGATATCGCTATCGCTAAAGTGACCTACGCAAATGATCGCCTGCGCCTGAGCTAACGTCTGACTATTGGATGATAAATTGGTGGTGAAGAGATTACGCAACGAAATATTAAAATGGTGGCAGCGGTTTTCTATACCAATACGCATTGCGGTGAAATAAGGGTCGTTGAGCTCTTCTGAGGGCGTAAGAAAATGGACGACAGCGAGGTTTAATACGTTGTCATTATCCATTTTGAAATGAGAGCGTACCACAAGCGAGTTCTCTAACTTTTTTTTCTGCTGCTTACGCTGTGTGGGCGATAAATATGCCAGCTCATGGGCAATTTGCTTGATGAGTTGGCGCTTCTCTTTGGTGATGGACAGGCTGGGATCGTTGTTAAGTACGCGAGAAACGGTTGAGGCTGCCACTCCGGCTTTTTGAGCGATATCTGTAATCGTTGCCACAAAAATTTTCCATAATTTGCCTATGAGCTTGATAGTAGCCAATGCCTTATGGATTGAACATGCCCGGTAACTAAAAATGCGATAAAACCTTCAGTAATCGCTGTATCACCGCGTGGGGTCTATCTTGTCCAGACGGGGCTATCAGGGATTTACTCTTGTGCCTGTTGTACTTGTGAGGTCATCGGAACGAAGACGTGCCGCAGCGGTAGGGAAATCGCTTATCAGTTTATCGTCTGGTGGGAGCGCTTCCTGTTCCGGGGTGATGCGGACGATATGAATAATCAGGTACAACATTTCATCGTTAGAGATGTCGATGTTGAGCAGGTTGTGAATGTAGTCTTTGATCAGGTCTGAGCTAATACACGGTGTTGAGTTTGATCTCCGCCAAACACTAGTTTCGCCCTATCTTCTCTCATCGCCATCTGTTCTATTGACTCTCTGTTCTATCGCGTGGTGTACCTGCACCGCGCGATTTTCGCTTGTAGCGCATCCGGCTACTGAACAAAAAACCGTCAAATAAAATAACTATATTAACCAGCATTCCCCCTTAGTTTTTGCCATTCTCGGTAGTTTAGCTATTGGCAAACACTATACTGGGTACTCTCGACCCTACAGACACAACACAACAAAACCGAAAAGGTACATAAAATGGATGAACAGCTAAAGCAAAGTGCCCTTGATTTCCACCAGTATCCGATCCCCGGAAAAATTCAGGTTTCCCCGACGAAGCCGCTGGCGACGCAGCGCGATCTGGCGTTGGCGTATTCTCCCGGTGTCGCCGCACCCTGTCTGGAAATTGCGGAAGATCCGCTGGCAGCCTACAAATATACTGCGCGCGGCAATCTGGTCGCCGTGATCTCTAACGGAACTGCCGTTCTCGGCCTCGGCAATATCGGTGCACTGGCCGGTAAGCCAGTAATGGAAGGTAAAGGCGTTCTGTTCAAAAAATTCTCCGGCATTGATGTTTTCGATATCGAAGTCGATGAACTGGATCCAGACAAGCTGATCGACGTGATCGCTGCGCTGGAGCCGACGTTCGGCGGTATCAATCTGGAAGACATCAAGGCACCGGAGTGCTTCTACATCGAGAAGAAGCTGCGTGAGCGCATGAAGATTCCCGTCTTCCATGACGATCAGCACGGCACGGCGATCATCTGTACTGCCGCGGTTCTGAACGGCCTGCGCGTAGTTGAAAAAAATATTTCTGACGTACGTCTGGTGGTATCCGGTGCTGGCGCGGCGTCTATCGCCTGTCTGAACCTGCTGGTGGCGCTGGGCCTTCAGAAGCACAACATTGTCGTATGTGATTCGCGCGGCGTGATTTATCACGGCCGTGATGAAAACATGGAAGAAACTAAAGCGGCCTATGCAGTAGAAGATAACGGCGCGCGCAAACTGGCAGACGTGATCCCTGATGCGGATATCTTCCTCGGCTGCTCCGGCCCTGGCGTACTGACGCAGGATATGGTGAAAACCATGGCGCCGCGCCCGCTGATCATGGCATTGGCAAACCCTGAACCGGAAATTCTACCGCCGCTGGCGAAAGAAGTGCGCCCGGATGCGATTATCTGTACCGGTCGTTCGGACTATCCGAATCAGGTGAATAACGTCCTGTGCTTCCCGTTCATCTTCCGCGGCGCGCTGGATGTGGGCGCGACCACGATTAACGAAGAGATGAAGCTGGCTTGCGTGCACGCGATTGCCGATCTGGCGCTGGCGGAGCAGAGTGAAGTGGTGGCCTCTGCCTATGGCGATCAGGATCTGTCATTCGGACCGGATTATCTGATTCCGAAACCGTTCGACCCACGTTTGATCATCAAGATCGCACCGGCAGTGGCGAAGGCGGCGATGGATTCCGGCGTGGCGACGCGCCCTATCGAGGATTTCGATGCCTACATCGAAAAACTGACCCAGTTCGTCTACAAAACTAACCTGTTCATGAAACCGATCTTCGCACAGGCGCGTCAGCAGCCGAAGCGTGTGGTATTCGCGGAAGGTGAAGATGCTCGCGTGCTGCATGCTACGCAGGAACTGGTAACGCTGGGTCTGGCGTTCCCAATTCTGATTGGTCGCCCGAGCGTGATTGAAATGCGTCTGCAAAAACTGGGGCTGCAACTGACCATCGGTAAAGATTTCGAAGTGGTTAACAACGAATCGGATCCGCGCTTCAAAGAATACTGGAGCGAGTATTTTCAACTGATGAAACGTCGCGGTGTGTCGCAGGAAAAAGCACAACGCGCGGTGATCGGCAACCCAACGCTGATTGGTGCCATCATGGTTCACCGTGGCGAAGCGGATGCGCTGATTTGCGGCACGATTGGCACCTATGAAGAGCATTTCGATGTGGTTGAGAAAGTATTCGGCTACCGCGAGGGCGTACATGCGGCGGGTGCGATGAACGCGCTGATGCTGCCGAGCGGCAATACCTTTATCGCTGATACCTACGTCAACGCAGATCCAACGCCGGAACAGCTGGCGGAAATCACCCTGATGGCGGCAGAAAGCGTGCGTCGTTTCGGTATCGAGCCGAAAGTCGCGCTGCTGTCGCACTCCAGCTTCGGCACCTCGGATTCTCCGACGGCGCAGAAGATGCGGGCAACGCTGGCGCTGGTCAACAAACTGGCACCAGAACTGGAGATTGACGGCGAGATGCACGGCGACGCCGCACTGGTGGAAGCGATCCGCCGCGAGCAGATGCCGGACAGCCCGCTGAAAGGCTCGGCTAACATCCTGATCATGCCGAATATGGAGTCTGCACGTATCAGCTATAACCTGCTGCGCGTGTCGTCTTCAGAAGGCGTGACGGTGGGGCCAGTACTGATGGGGATCTCGAAGCCGGTACACATCCTGACGCCAATTGCTTCGGTGCGTCGGATCGTGAATATGGTGGCGTTGGCAGTGGTGGAAGCGCAAACTCAACCGCTGTAAATTATTTCCAGTAATACAGATAAACCCAGTCGATTGTTGGCTGGGTTTTTTTATTCTCTCAGCTTATCGACCAAATAGTCGCTTAGCTAATATGAATCAATGGAATAATTTTCGTTTTGTGCCATGATCCCGCCTCGTCTTTAGGGGATCTTCCCCGGAATCGATAAAAAACAACGAGCGAATATCGGTTATGGCAACACGCGCAGTGCAAGAAAATACGGTAGAAAAAAGCGGTACAGAAAAACGTCTTCCTTCGCTGTTTGGCGGGTCGATGATTATTGCAGGGACGATTATCGGCGCCGGGATGTTTTCCCTGCCGGTGGTGATGTCGGGGGCCTGGTTTTTCTGGTCATTTGCCGTGCTGGTGTTTACCTGGTTTTGTATGTATCACTCGGGCTTGATGATACTGGAAGCCAACCTCAATTATCCGACTGGCTCCAGCTTTGATACGCTGACTAAAGATCTGCTGGGTCAGCGCTGGAATGTCGTTAACGGCATATCGATCGCCTTCGTCCTCTATATTCTGACTTACGCCTACATTTCGGCGAGTGGTTCAATCATCCATCACACGCTGGCTGAGATGTCGATCGATTTCTCTGCCCGGATCGGCGGCTTCCTGTTTGCGCTGTTTGTCGCGCTAACCGTGTGGTGGAGTACTGCTGCAGTCAGCCGCATGACGGCTTTTTTCCTGGCGGCGAAAGTTCTGACCTTTTTCATGACATTCGGCAGTCTGCTGTGGAATGTTAAGCCCGTTGTTTTACTCAATGTGGCGGAGGAAGCACCGAGCTATCTTCCGTATGTGCTGATGACGCTGCCATTCTGCCTGGCGTCTTTCGGCTTCCACGGCAACGTTCCCAGTCTGGTGAAGCACTACGGCCGTGAACCGCAAATCATCAAACGCTGTTTGTTTATTGGCAGCGTACTGGCGCTGGCGATGTATACCATCTGGCTGATTGGTACGATGGGGAATATCGCTCGCCCTGACTTCATCGGGATTGCCGAACGGGGCGGGAATATTGATGTGCTGGTGCAGGCGTTGGGTGGGGTGTTGAATAGTCCTTATCTGGACGTGTTGCTCACCGTCTTTTCCAACTTTGCCGTTGCGTGTTCGTTTCTCGGCGTAACGCTGGGGCTGTTCGATTATCTGGCGGATTTGCTGAAGTTTGACGATAGCCGGATGGGAAGAGCGAAAACGGCACTGGTGACTTTTCTTCCGCCTGTTATCGGCGGCCTGCTGTATCCGAACGGCTTTATTTATGCGATTGGTTTCGCCGGGTTGGCGGCTACGGTGTGGGCGGTGATTACGCCAGCGCTGCTGGCTCGCGCGTCGCGCGTCCGTTTCGGTAGCCCGCTGTTCCGCGTGCGCGGCGGCAATGCGATGATTGCGCTGGTGCTGTTATTTGGTATCGGCACCGCGCTGATACATATTCTTTCCAGCTTCGATTTACTGCCGGTTTATCGCTAAGTACGCATCGCCATCCTGCCTTGTCTGCTCAAGCAGAAGCGGCGGGATGGCGAGTGCTTCAGACCGTTACGGCTTTTTCGCCTGCTGTAACCACTTGTCCAGTTCATTAGCGAACTGTTGACGATCCCGCTGGCTTAATGCGCTGGGGCCACCGGTTTGTATCCCGCTGGCGCGCATGGTGTCCATAAAATCTCGCATGTTCAGCCGTTCCCGAATGGTATCCGGCGTATAGCGCTCGCCGCGCGGGTTCAACGCGGCACCGCCTTTTTCTATCACTTCTGCTGCCAGCGGAATATCAGCGGTGATCACCAAATCGCCCGCTTCGACGCGGCGTACAATTTCATTGTCGGCGACATCAAAACCTGATGAGACGCGCAGCGTGCGGATAAAACGCGACGGCGGCACTTTTATGGTCTGGTTGGCAACCAGTGTGACCTGTGTTTGTGTGCGATCCGCTGCGCGAAATAACACGTCTTTGATGACGTTCGGACAGGCGTCGGCATCGACCCAAATCTGCATGACTTATGCTTCCTTGTTGTGCGTGTGACTTTCTGCCAGCCAGTCTCTGGCCGGTAAAAAATCTTGATACAGCAGGGCTTCCGGGCTACCCGGCTCAGGCTGGTGCTGATATTCCCAGCGCGCCAGCGGCGGCATGGACATCAAAATTGACTCGGTGCGTCCGCCGCTTTGCAGGCCAAACAGCGTTCCGCGATCCCAAATCAGGTTAAATTCCACATAGCGACCACGACGATAGAGCTGGAATTCGCGCTCGCGCTCTCCCCACTGCAGGTCTTTACGCCGCTCGACGATGGGCAGATAGCCATCGAGGAACCCGTTACCGACGGCACGAATGAAGGCGAAGCTGGTAGCAAAATCTGGCTCGTTGAGATCGTCGAAAAAGAGTCCGCCGATACCGCGTGCTTCGTTACGGTGTTTCAGGAAGAAGTAATCGTCGCACCACTTTTTATAGCGCGGGTATACCTCGTCACCGAACGGCTGGCATAGGTCGTGAGCGGTCTGGTGCCAGTGCACCGCATCCTCTTTGAAACCATAATAGGGCGTAAGATCGAACCCGCCGCCAAACCACCAGACGGGTTCTTCTCCCGGTTTCTCGGCGATAAACAGGCGCACATTAGCATGGCTGGTGGGGATGTAAGGGCTCAGTGGGTGAATGACCAGCGACACGCCCATCGCCTGAAAGCTGCGGCCCGCCAGATCGGGACGATGGGTGCTGGCTGAAGGCGGCAATGACTTACCGGTAACGTGGGAAAAGTTTACGCCGGCTCGTTCAAAGACGCGCCCGCCGGACAGCACGCGACTGCATCCGCCGCCGCCTTCGGCACGCTGCCATTCATCCTCGGCGAAATCAGCTCCGCCATCGATCGCTGCAAGCTGCTGACAGATATCCTTCTGTAAGCTAAGAAAAAAATGTTTTACCGCGTTGACGTCAGACATAGTAGGCATCTCGTTTCCCTAGCGAGGGTGGCACAATAATCAGGCTGGCAGTATACCATCAATAAAATCGATCCCCGGTCACCCGTTGTGTGATTCCTGATAGCGGCGCGCAATTTTGGATTGCGTCTGATAAAAATCACGCGATAATCACGATTTACCTTATTGCAAAATGGCGACTGTGATGGAAATCCGCATATTCAGGCAGGATGACTTTGAAGCCGTGATCACCCTCTGGGAACGCTGCGATTTGCTGCGCCCGTGGAACGATCCTGAAATGGACATCGAACGTAAGCTTAATCACGACCCCGATCTATTTCTGGTCGCAGAGGTGAACGGCGAAATCGTGGGATCGGTGATGGGCGGTTACGACGGCCATCGTGGTTCGGCATACTATCTGGGCGTACACCCTGATTTTCGCGGACGCGGCATTGCGAATGCGTTGATTAGCCGCCTGGAGAAAAAACTCATTGCCCGCGGCTGTCCGAAGATCCACCTGATGGTGCGTGAGGACAATGATGCTGTGATCGGCATGTATGAAAAACTCGACTATGAGATCGTCGATAGCGTCACGCTGGGAAAACGCCTGATTGAAGATCGGGAATATTGATTATTATTTCACCCGTTCTAAGCCGTAACCTCTGCACCGCTTCCCTCTTCAGACTCCTCTTTCAGTAAAACGTGCGCCTCATGAGCGCACTTTTTCCTTTTTAACTCAACGTATTGCTTAGTTTTGTAATGGTATTACATGCAATTTGTTAGACTTTATGGGTAATAGTTTTCATTTGTAAAACGATTATCATTTGTATTATTATTTATTAATGTTGCATGCTGTATCTTGACATGTTTTTTCATGTTCTGATCTTGCTTACATTTTATCGCCTGGAAGATTGTGATTGCACGACTGACACCAGGAAGTTGAAGTTCAAGAGATGGAGTTGGATAGTGAGTCGTGACAATCTTCAGGGGGCATTACTGGGTGCGAATCGCACTAGTAGCAGCGCATTGCTGGCTCCTCTTACTCATTCCTCTCCAACAACAGCATTGACCCCCGATGTGCCTAACTGGCGTTCTCTGGCCTTTTTTGTGTTGTCCTGTGTGGCGCATGCGTTACTGGCAGTTTTCTTTCTATTGCACTATTCCCCAAAAGAAAACATTGAAGATATGGCAGGAAGTGCGGGCGGAAGTATGCAGGTGACCATGATGGCTGCTGCGATGTCACAGGCTGCCGACACGTCGCCACCCGTAGCCGATCCTCCCGTTGCTCAACCGACTCCCGTCGTGATGCCGATTTTAACGCCGTTACCAGAACACCCTAATCCCGTAATTAAACAGCCTGTCATTGAGCGCAAACCCGTTGCGGAAAAAAAGCCGCCCGTGCGTGAGAAAAAACAGCCTGAAAAGAAACCGGAAGAGAAGCCGAAAGAACCGCAGCAGGCCAGAACGCAGCAGACACAACAGACCGAGAAGAAGAGTGAGTCTCCCGTAGCAACAGCGCAAACCGGTGATGCTCCTTCTCCCATGCCATCTTCGGTTGGTATGCCTGGGAGCGCAACAACGGCCAAAGCGGGAGAAAGCGATAGCGGTCAGGCGACTCGTGGGGCAGGTAAAAGCAATAGTCAAAATTTCAAAGCTCTGCATCGCCGCGTGAATTATCCCGCTCGGGCAAAAGCGCTGGGCGTGGAAGGAAAAGTGCGCGTCAAATTCGATATTACCAGTAGCGGTACGGTCACTAACGTACAGATTCTGTCTGAAACGCCAGACGGCGTATTTGGCGATGACGTGGTGAAAGACATGGCGCGTTGGCGCTATCGAACAGAAGCCCCCGTAGAGAATCAGGTGGTTTCCATCGTATTCAAACTGAATGGTCATATTCAGGTTGATGATTAGCAATACATGTACATGCAGTAATTAAAAAAATAATTTTATTTTTCAATTAATAGGGTTCACTGGGGATTTTGAATAAATGAATAAGAACGTCTATTTAATGATGCTATTGTCATTATTATCAGGGCCTGCACTCGCACAGCAAAACGACAACTCTGTTGATGAAAGTCAGCAGAAAAACAATGCAGAAACTGAAGAAGAACAGCAGGGTGATTCTTCTTCAGGAAACGGCGAAGATACGATTTTAGTTCGCTCAACCCCGACGAGTCAGTCGATGGGGACGCAGATTATTAATGCCGAGCAAATTAAGAAGATGCCAACCGGCAATGGTTCGATACCTGAGTTATTAAGAAATAACCCCGCAGTGCAGTTCTCGAATACGGCGAATAGCAGCAATACGCTGGGTGAGTTGGCACCAGAGAACGTCTCGTTCCACGGTGAGAAGTTTTATAACAATAATTTTATGATCGATGGGTTATCGAATAATAACAATATCAATCCCGGAGCTAATAAGGGAGTATTGAGTGGAGATCCTGATGGTTATAACGCGACAGATTTACCTGCGGGGGGGACGCAATCGTTCTGGATTAACTCCGAGTTGATTGAATCACTGGAAGTATTTGACAGTAATATATCTGCTAAATACGGTGATTTTACCGGTGGTGTGGTAGATGCCAAACTCATGGATCCCAAGTTGGATAAGGCATCTGGAAAAGTCTCTTACCGCACCACAAGTGACAGTTGGACTAGCTATCACATTGATTCTAATATCAGTGAGGAATTTTATTCTGCTACTAACCTCTACTACCAACCGAAATTTAAGAAACAGTTTTATTCGGCTACATTTAATCAGCCATTGAGTGATAAAGCGGGCTTTATTTTTGCCTATAACCGCCAGCAGTCAGATATTCCATATTATCAGCAGTACCTGCAGACATGGAAAGATCAGGAACGGATTAGTGAAACTTATCTTTTAAAGGGTACTTATCTGACGGATAACGGCGATATTGTTCGCATGATGGGCATGTATTCCCCTCACGAATCTAAATATTACAAAAGAGATGTTAAAAATGGGGCATTTACCAATACGGGGGGGGGCTACCGCTTCAATATGGAGTGGGAGCACAATGCCAATTGGGGGAAAATGACCAGTCTTGCTGGGTACCAGTACGAGCAGAATAAAATTGAACATGAGGCGAGCTATTTTGCTACTTGGCAGCGTTATAATACATCTTCTAACTTTATTTCCGAGCAAATAGATTGGATTAGTTCCTCTCCTGCCCGTACCTATCAAAATTCATTGATAGGAGGATACGGAAAGTTTGCAACAGAAAAAAGCACAATTACATTAAAGCAGAACTATGAGCTTAACCCTTTAGCAATTTGGGGAACCCAGCATCAGTTAGATTTAGGTTGGCAAGTTGATTCTTATAATACAAGATACCGCCGCTTTAGCGATGTTAGCTCAAGCCGTGCTACACCAACGATAGATAAGAATGTAGTGTGTCAATCTGGGGATGATTATTGCGTTGACGGGGAACAATATTTCAAAAGTCGGACTCTATATCCAGAGCGTACCGTTGAGGGAAGCTATACCAATTACGCTCTTTACCTTCAGGATAGTATTTCTTTGGGTCGTGTAGAAGTGACCCCCGGAGTGCGTGCTAGTTATGATGATTTCCTAGGAAATTTAAATTTCGCTCCCCGTTTTTCTGCTTCTTATGATGTTTTTGGCGATCGGTCAACACGTCTGTTTGGTGGGGCGAATCGCTATTATGGCGCGAATATGCTGTCATATAAGCTGCGTCAGGGAATTAACACGAATATTATTCAAAACCGTACGTCAGCCAACGATCCATGGATTTCCAACCCTGCAAGAATTGCGGGTCTTGATTATGATATTTCTGATTTAAACACGCCTTATAGTGACGAGATAACACTGGGATTATCACAGCGCGTTATGAATACTGTGTGGACCGCCAAATGGGTTAATCGCAAGGGGAAAGATCAGTTTGGTGCTGAATCAATGACCGTTGCTGGGCAACGCTACCGCGTGATGAATAATGCTGGCCGGACAGAAGGGAATACATTGTCTCTGGAAGTCGAACCTATCAGTCCGCACCGCTTCAGTTTTGCTGAAGTGAATTGGAAATTTGGAGCTGGTATCGCAGAAAATAAAGCTAACTCAATTGCTTATTACGATGATGTGAATTCAGATGAGAGTCGGGTGATTGTTGACAATAAGTTAATGTATAAAGGCGATATGGATGCCATGGACTTCAATACGCCCTGGACTGCCTTCCTGAATGTAGATACTTACTTCCCAGCGATTCGTCTCAACTGGGGGCAACGCGTCGGCTATACCTCTGGTTACAAAGGGTATACTACCTTATCATCGGCGACGGTGTGTCCTGGCGGGAGCTCAGCGTGCGGCGCGGATCCTAGCTTTACAGGAAGCGCTATAGAGTATATCTCAACTCAATACGATGACTTTATCTCCTACGACTGGCGTTTTTCCTATTCACAACCGGTATACAAAACTCAGACGCTGGATATTACTTTGGATGTGCTGAACGTTTTGGATAACGTAGTAGAAACTCAGCAGAAGGTGAGTTCTACTAACAGCACTGTTACCTATAAACCCGGCCGTCAGTTCTGGCTTGGTGTTGCTTACACCTGGTAAATCCTATGCCCCGTCATTCGTCAGCATGCGACGAATGACGGGGCATTTTGCATCTATGCGCTAAGAAATTGCCTCTCAGGCAAAATAAAAACGAAAAGGTTGTTATGAACTGGAAGAAATGTTGCTGGTTATCGCTAACGGCTGTCGGCCTGTTAGCGGGAAGCGTGGTGAGCCAGGCTGAAGAAATAAAAAGTCCGTTGCCGGTTTTTAAAGAAGGAACGCTGGCGAACGGATTTCGTTATACCCTCGTGCCGTTGGAGGGGCAGAAATCGCGGGTGGATATTCGCCTGATTGTTGATGTCGGTTCGATTGATGAGAAAGACAATGAATCCGGCGTGGCGCACATGGTGGAACACATGGTGTTTCGCGCCAGTGACGCGTTTCCTCAAGGTGTGAGTACGGAACTGCACAAGCAGGGATGGGGACGCGGACAGAGCTATAACGCCGTGACCAACTACGAGCGCACCATGTACATGATGAGCCCGCCAAAAGGGAATCGCGATCTGGGGACGACGTTACAGGCGCTGAGCCAGATGACGGGGCATGCCAAGTTGTCGCAAGCCGATCTCGACGATGAGCGAAAAATTATTCTGGAAGAGTGGCGTGGCAAGCTGGGCGTAGCGGAACGCATGAACCAGCAGCGTGTACAGGCAATTCGCCACGACTCCCGTTATCCTTCCCGCCCGACGATTGGCACGGAACAGTCGATTAATGAAACGCCGGCCAGCGTATTACAGGATTTCTATCAGCGCTGGTATCACCCGTCGAATATGCGTTTGATGATTATTGGTGATATCACGCCTGCCGATGCGGAACGTGAAATTCAACGCTATTTTGCACCGCTGCCTAATGTTGCTGTGCCAGCTCGTGATTACTACGAGCCGTTACTGAAACCGCAACTCAAAGTTGCACGCTTGCAGGATAGCCAAAGCGGTAGCAGCCAGGTGTCGTTTGTCTATCGTTTCAATGACAAAGATACCTTCGGTCAGCCTGAGCTGCGCCATCGTTTGCTGACGCAAATCACGATGTCTGCGCTCACGCGCCAGATTCGTCGACAGAAAACCGAATTGCCGCAGGACGCCAGTAGTCTGGTCGCGCGTAAATCGGATATCGGTAAAACGACGGCCGCGCTGGGCTTTTTTGCGAATGTAATGCCGGGTGGCCATGACGCTGCCATTTCCGCTGTGCTGAAAGAAATTGAGCGGTTAAAGCGCTATCCGTTAAATGCGCAGGATATTTCGGAGATCACATCCGATATCCGTGAAGTCGCGCAGCGTATGAGTGATACCCCCGAAACCCGTGAATTTGCGGATTGGGTTCAGCAGTTGACCATCGTCTGGCAGCAGGATCGCCCTTATGTCGGCAGCCAGCAGCGTGGTAAAGAGGCGCTGGAAATGCTGGACACCATCACGACTGAAGACGTGAATCGTCATTTGCAACGCTGGTTAGCTTCACCGGATACGCTGGTGCAGTTTAGCGTGCCGGGCGCGACGCCGTTCACGCTGCCTAAACCAGAGGCGATTCGTAAGTTACAGGCGCAGTGGGCCGCTGCACCGCTGGCACCGCTGCAGGTAGAAAAGGAGAAAGTCATTCCTGAGCTTCCAGTGGTGACGCAAAGCGGAAAACGCACGGCGGTGAAGACCTTTGCCGCACAGAAGGTAGAGCAGTGGCAGTTGAGCAACGGTGACCGTGTGGTATGGCTGCGTGCGCCGGAAGCCGGTAAAAAAGTCTGGCTGACCGCCGTGAGTCAGGCTGGGTTTATGGCGACGTCAATGAACCCGTGGCAGGCGCAGTTGGCAAGCCAGTTGGTTGAGCAAAGTGGTCCCGCAACGTGGAGTGGAGAAGCGCTCGCTAACTGGAAAAAAGAGAAATCCCTGTCGATTATGGTTTCTCATGATGCCGATCAGTTGACGCTGAGTGGACTGGCTCCGATTAAGGAATTGGCGAATCTTTTTGGCCTATACCGCGAAATGAATGTCGCGCCGGGTATCGATCCTGATGTGATGAAAGAAAGCATGATGGGTCTGGCGCGTCAGAAGGCCAATGACGATCAGTCCGTGTCAGGAAAACGAGCCAGTGATATCGCCAAATTACGTTTTGGCGAGCCAGCCTGGCAGCAGCCTGAAATTGAAGAACTGAAGCACGTTTCCGCGCCAGCCTTGCTGTCACAGTGGCATAAAGCGGCTTCTGCACCCGTGACGTACTATCTGATCGCGGATATGCCTGCTGCACAGCTGTTACCGCAAGTTGAGCGCTATTTAGCGACAATCCCGCGCCAGCCTGCCAGCGAAGTAAAATCATATCTGGCGTTGCCGGGTAAACGTGAGGCGACATCGGCTATCAGTATCGAACCGCGCGCCGATATCCGCACCTGGAGTTTCACGCCGCATACGTGGACACCACAGGCGGCGGTGCAGGTGAGCGTTGCTCGTAATATCGCGAATAAATATCTCAAGACGAGCCTGCGTGATGATGCGCTGGGTATTTACCGCATGCGTGTCGATAGCGAACTGGAAGATAAAAAACAGCGTATTGAGACCGAAGTGAGCTTCAGCAGTGCACCTGAGCGTGCGCAGGAGCTGTGGAAACTGGCTGAGCAGGTCTTTGCTGAACTGCCAACGACGATTACTCAGGAAGATGTGGACGACCAGAAAGCACAGTTCATCCGTGCGGAAAAAGGGCGTCAGGGCGATCTGATGACCATACAACGCCGTTTGCTTCTGAGCTATCGCCACTATGACGATCCGCGTTATCTGAGCAGCGTCTCTACACTCGCGGACAGCATCACGCTGGACAGCGTACGTGCGATGTCAGCGAAGCTGTATAACCCGGATAACCGCGTGCTTTACATCACCTTGCCGCAAGAGGTGAAAGAGTGAAGAAGGTTATGGCACAGTTTGTCGATCTGTGCCGTCCCTTCTGGGGCGGCAAACGCAGCTGGCAGGCATGGCTCCTACTGCTCGTAACCATTTCGATGGGTGGGATGATCGTCTATCTCAATGTGTTGTTAAACGAATGGAGTAAGACGTTTTATGATGCGTTAGGCGCATTCGACAGCAATTTGCTGCTGTCTCTGATGAAAGAATACGGCGTTTACATCCTGCTCTATATCGGGTCGATCGTGTATCAGGAGTGGTTTACCAAACTGCTGATTATCCGCTGGCGTACCGCGTTAACCGCTGAGCTGGTAGATAGCTGGCTGGCGAAGCGGGCATTTTATCGGATGTCAGTTGCGGGCAAGATTGATAACCCAGACCAGCGTATTGCCGAAGATATCAACCTGTTTGTCGACAAAGCCGTTAGTCTGGTCATCGAATTTTTGATCGTGACCGCGCGTTTGTTCTCTTTTGTCGTCATTCTGTGGGGATTATCGGGCGTTCAGCGCTTTACGCTGTTTGGCAAAGAGTGGGTAATCGAAGGTTATCTGGTCTGGATAGCTATTCTGTATACGCTGCTCGGCAGCCTGATTACGCATGTGGTCGGGAAACGTCTGCATAATATTAATTATGAGAAGCAAAAGGCAGAGGCCGATTTCCGTGCGGCGCTGCTGCGTAAGCATGATAACGCCGAGCAAATCGCGCTGTACGGCGGCGAAGCGCAAGAGAAAAGCCATCTTCAGCGGCATTTCTCTGCCATCGTGTCGAACTGGGGGCGTTTTATGAATGCCGAGCGTAATCTGGGCTTCTTCACCACAGGCTATATGCGTGTAAGCCAGATTGTGCCGGTCTTTGCCGCTCTGCCTGCTTTCCTGAGTAAAACGGTAACGCTGGGTGGGTTGATGCAGATCCGCGGGGCGTTTGCGCAAGTACACGGTGCGTTGAGCTGGTTTATCCATAAGTACAAAGAGTTCGTGATTCTTTCTGCCAGTATGGCGCGTTTGAGCCAGTTTAAGGAAGAAATCAAACGTCACCAGTCTGAACAGGTCGATGCGCCGGTAGGACAGGATTTACGTATTGATCAGCTTTCTTTCACCACGCCGCAGGGTTCTCCGCTGTTGCAACATGTGGATCTGAGCTGCGAAGCGGGGAGCTGGAGTAAATTTGCTGGCCGCAGTGGGCTAGGGAAGTCAACGCTGCTGCGTACGTTAAACGGCCTGTGGCCCTATTACGATGGTCGCTGGCAGGCACCGGAAGGGCGTAGTCTGCTGTTACCGCAGCAAAGCTATCTGGGGCAGGGTACGCTGGCGGAGATTCTCTGCTATCCGCACCCGCCGCTGGCTGACAGCGAAATGCTGCGTCAGACGCTGGATAGCGTCGGGCTCGGCGCGTGGCGCGATCGCCTGGATGAGCAACTGAATTGGGATCGCGTCTTCTCCGGTGGAGAGCGGCAGCGTGTCGCCTTTGCCCGCGCGCTGATTGCCAAACCCGATACGCTTTATCTGGATGAAGCGACCAGCAATCTGGATCATGACGCCGCCAGGCAGCTTTTGGCGCTGGTCAAGATGGCGTTGCCTGCGTGTACCGTGGTGGCGATTACGCACCAGACGGAGCTGGACGATCTGTTCTCGCATCGTTATGACTTAACGGATTTTGCCTCACAGCGCAGTTGATGTTGCCCGCAGGCCTTCCGAGTGCCGGGAGGCCTGCGGTTCTGGTAGGTTTCTTTTCGTATGCCCTCTATAATCCCTCACAAGATTATCCCGTCTTTTACGGCACTTTTCGTCGCTTGCAGACTCCAATCCCCATCTTACAGGGTGGCTGACGACGGAAGCCGCTCAATCTTGAGGAGTACATACCATGAATTTTCGCCCGCTGGGTTTATCGCTGGTGCTGGGTTTACCGCTGGTGCTGAGTGGATGCAGCACGCTTTCCCATTTCTCCTGGTCCAGCCTGTCACCGTTTAACTGGTTCGGTAGTTCGCTGGAAGTGAGTGATGCGGGTGTCGGTGGTATCAATGCCGGTACGCCACTGTCTGAAGGGGCGCTACAGAGCGCGCTGGATGGTGGTTATCAACTGCGTAGCGGAATGGGTACCTCCAACGGTCAACTGGTCGCGTTTTATCAGGCGCTGGATGGTAAAGACGTGAAGATGATCATCAGCGGTCAGCCGAAGGGCAGCGTGCGCAAAGTTGAGGTCATGGATCCCGCGATTGGCAGCGCAGGTGGCGTGAAAATCGGTGACGCTTTTAGCAATACCTATAGCAAAGCGTTCGAGTCCTGCCAGTTGGGACAAGGTGATGATGCGCGGAGCGTGGAATGTGCCGCACCGCAGAGTACGCACATCAGCTACGTCTATTCCGGCGAATGGAGCGGCCCGGAAGGCTTGATGCCGCCGGACGATATTCTGAAGACCTGGAAGGTGAGCAAAATCGTGTGGCACGCGCAGGCGCGTAACACATCTGCTTTATAAAAGGGTGTCTCGTAACGGACTAATTTGTCTTTACGCAAGGTAAAAGTCAGGCGGCTTCCGGTATGATACCTGAGCCGCCTGATATCTTTTTCGGTATCCGTATTCGGTATCACGACCGTAGTAAGCCATAACAACAAAAGAAAAAACTGACGCTTGAGGAAGCAGAAATGACACCAATTCAAAGCGGTATTTTATTGGAACACCGCCGTTTTGCCATTTTTATGGAAGCGATGATTCAGGGAGAGTTTGATGCTATCCGGCAGGGATGCAAAAAATTCTGTCAGACATTACAAGCGTTACAGCAGCAGTATCCCGACGCGGGATTAGGCGCGGTGCTGGCATTTGGCAACGATGTCTGGCGCGATCTGGACTGCAACCGCGGCGCAGAGGAACTCAAACCCTTTACGCCGTTGGGCAACGGGCTCGCTCCTGCCACGCAGCGCGATCTGCTGATCCATATCCAATCGCTGCGCCATGATGTGAACTTCACACTGGCTCAGGCGGCGCTGGCCGCGTTTGGTGGGGCGATTCGTATCGAGGAAGAGACGCACGGCTTCCGCTGGGTGGAAGATCGCGATTTAAGTGGTTTTATCGACGGCACGGAAAACCCGCAGGGTGATGCCCGTCATGCCGTGGCGATTATCCCGGAGGGCCAGCCGGATGCAGGCGGCAGTTATGTGTTTACCCAACGTTGGGAACACAATCTGAAGCAGCTGCAGCGTTTTAGCGTGGAGCAGCAGGAACAGATGATCGGGCGTACGAAGCAGGATAATGAAGAGCTGTCTTCCGATGAGCGCCCTGTAACGTCGCATCTCAGCCGTGTGGATTTAAAGGAAGACGGCAAGGGACTGAAGATTCTGCGTCAGAGCCTGCCTTATGGCACCGCGAGCGGTAAAAATGGGCTCTACTTTATTGCCTACTGCGCACGTCTGCATAACATTGAGCAGCAACTGCTGAGCATGTTCGGCGATCGTGACGGTAAACGTGATGAGATGCTGCGCTTTACGCGTGCCGTCAGCGGCAGCTACTTCTTCGCGCCTTCTCTGGATCAGCTGTTGTCGCTGTAAGATCCAACGCGTTTTCCTGATGCCTGCACCTGCGCAGGCATCCATTCTTACCAATTCTCTCCGTTCTCAACGTTTCAGTTCCCATCAGGCTATTTGATCGCCCCTTTTCTTTACGTTTCTCTTGCCTCGGGGTTATGCCCTTTAGCGCTTAAAAACTCCGAAATGTTATATATAAAGGTTATATGTTAACCGTCACTTCCCCCTACACTGGGTTGCACTGACAAGTGCATTTTTTTCAAAAAATGGCTATGCAAACGATAGATCCCCCATAACAAAGCCTACCGAATAGGCGCTAACTCTGGCAGGACATAAGATGAATCAAGTACAGGTGAAAGGCTGGCTGGTGAAAGGTTCTCTGGCGCTGTCATTGCTGCTGGGTGGGCAGAGTGTTGTCTCTGCTACCGAGCTGCTGAACAGCTCTTATGATGTGTCGCGTGAGCTATTTGTAGCGCTCAATCCCGGCTTTGAAAAACAGTGGCTGTCGCAACACCCTAACGATCCGCTGACGATCAAACAATCGCATGCCGGTTCGTCTAAACAGGCGTTGGCTATTCTGCAAGGCCTGAAGGCCGATGTCGTGACCTATAATCAGGTGACCGACGTCCAGATCCTGCACGATCGCGGGCAACTGATCCCCGCCGATTGGCAAGCGCGTTTACCGAATAACAGCTCTCCGTTCTATTCCACCATGGCGTTTCTGGTTCGCAAAGGCAATCCTAAAGGGATCCACGACTGGAACGATTTGGTGCGCGACGACGTGAAACTGATTTTCCCGAACCCGAAAACGTCCGGCAATGCTCGTTATACCTATCTTGCGGCCTGGGGCGCGACCAGCAAAGCCAACGGTGGCGATGAGGCCAAAACCCGTGCGTGGATAACCCGTTTTCTGGCGAACGTTGCAGTATTTGATACCGGCGGTCGCGGGGCAACCACCACGTTTGTGGAACGTCAGTTGGGTGATGTGCTGATCAGCTTTGAATCTGAGGTGAATAACATCCGTAATCAGTATGGTGCCGAGAACTACGAGGTGATCGTCCCGAAGGTCAACGTACTGGCGGAGTTCCCTGTGGCGTGGATCGACAAGAATGTCGAGAAGAACGGCACCGAGCAGGCGGCAAAAGCCTATCTGAATTATCTGTATAGCCCGGAAGCGCAGAAAATTATCACCGATTTTTACTACCGCGTGAATAACCCCGAATTAACGCAAACGCTGAAATCCCGCTTCCCGGAAACCACCTTATTCCGGGTAGAGGATCAGTTCGGAACGTGGCCACAGGTGATGAAAACCCACTTCGACACGGGTGGCGAACTGGATAAGCTGCTGGCTGCTGGTCGTCAGTAATGGCTTTGAGGTCGGATAACCTCTTCTCTGGTTCAGGTAAACGAGTGCTGCCGGGATTCGCATTGAGTCTGGGCAGCAGCCTGCTGTTTGTCTGCCTGATTCTGCTGCTGCCGTTAAGTGCGCTGGTGATGCAGCTCTCCGAAATGAGTCTGGCGCAGTATTGGACGGTGATTTCCAATCCGCAGGTAGTAGCCGCTTACAAGGTGACGCTTCTGGCTGCGGGGCTGGCGACGCTATTTAATGCGGGATTTGGCCTGTTAATGGCGTGGATTCTGACGCGTTATCGCTTTCCCGGTCGCGCCTTGCTGGATGGGCTAATGGATTTACCCTTTGCGCTCCCCACGGCCGTAGCAGGGCTGACACTGGCCGCGTTGTTTTCAACGACCGGCTGGTACGGCGCATGGCTGGCAGAATACGGTATCAAGGTATCGTACACCTGGCTGGGGATTACGGTCGCGATGGCGTTCACCAGTATTCCCTTTGTGGTGCGGACCGTTCAGCCGGTGCTGGAAGAGTTGGGTCCGGAATACGAAGAGGCGGCGCAGACGCTGGGGGCGAATCGCTGGCAGTGTTTTCGCTATGTCATTTTACCGGAATTAACCCCGGCGCTCTTAACGGGCACCGCGATGTCGTTTGCCCGCAGTCTGGGCGAATTTGGCGCGGTCATCTTTATTGCAGGGAATATTGCCTGGCAGACGGAGGTCGTTTCGCTGATGATTTTTATCCGCTTGCAGGAGTTTGATTTCCCTGCTGCCAGCGCGATTGCTTCCGTTGTGCTAGCGGCTTCCTTATTGATCTTGTTTGCCGTCAATGTGCTGCAAAGCCGCTTTGGTCAACGGACACGGAGCGTGTAATGGCTGAGATTCCTACTGTGACGCCGCGGCGCCAGACTCATTCCGTTAGGCAGGAACGCAACTGGGGGAGGACAGCGCTGATTGCGTTGGGTGTGATATTATCGCTCATCATGCTGGTCATCCCTTTGGTGTCAATTTTTGCCGCAGCGCTGGCGCACGGGCTGGGGGGCGTCTGGCGAAACCTGAGCGATCCTGACATGCTGCATGCGATCGGTCTCACGCTGCTGGTGGTCGCGATTGTCGTACCGGTAAATCTGGTCTTTGGTACGCTGCTGGCCTGGCTGGTCACACGCTTTCAGTTCCCCGGTCGGCAACTGCTGCTCACGCTGATCGATATTCCCTTCGCCGTCTCGCCAGTGGTGGCGGGTCTGCTGTATCTGCTCTTTTACAGCACTAACGGCCCGGTTGGCGGCTGGTTGGATGAGCAGGGGCTACAGCTGATGTTTGCATGGCCTGGCATTGTGCTGGTGACGATATTCGTGACCTGCCCGTTTATGGTCAGGGAACTGGTTCCGGTGATGATGAGTCAGGGCAGTCAGGAAGAAGAGGCCGCGGTATTGCTTGGAGCATCAGGCTGGCAGGTGTTCTATCGAGTGACGTTACCGAATATTCGCTGGGCGCTGCTGTATGGCGTGGTTCTGACCAATGCACGGGCGATTGGCGAGTTTGGCGCCGTATCCGTGGTGTCTGGCTCGATTCGTGGTGAAACCTATACGCTGCCATTGCAGGTCGAATTATTGCATCAGGATTATAACAGTGTCGGCGCGTTTACCGCGGCGGCGCTGTTAACCGTGATAGCGATACTGACGCTGTTTATCAAAAGCGCCTTGCAGTGGCGCGTGAAGCGGCAAATGAATAAACACTAACTTCTATCTTTTTCCTCACTCACGCCGTACGCGTGGGTTTTTTTAGGACTCAACTTGTGACAACGCTTGAGCATTGTATTGGTAATACCCCGCTGGTGAAATTGCAGCGCCTGACGCAGGGGTTGAAGAGTGAAATCTGGCTGAAGCTGGAAGGGAATAATCCTGCCGGATCGGTAAAAGATCGGGCGGCACTCTCCATGATCCAGCAGGCGGAGAATCGCGGCGACATCGCCCCCGGTGACAGACTGATCGAGGCGACCAGCGGGAATACCGGCATTGCACTGGCGATGATTGCGGCGGTAAAAGGCTACCGGCTACGTCTGCTGATGCCGGACAATATGAGCTATGAACGTCAGACCGCAATGCGTGCGTATGGCGCAGAGCTGGTGCTGGTTAATCGCAAGTTGGGGATGGAAGGCGCGCGGGATAAGGCAAAACAAATGGTGTTGGCAGGAGAGGGGAAAACGCTCGATCAGTTCAATAATCCGGACAATTCGCTGGCGCACTTTCTCACGACTGGCCCAGAGATTTGGCAGCAGACGGCGGGTAAGCTGACCCACTTTATCTCCAGCATGGGCACTACCGGCACGATTTCCGGCGTCAGTCGTTATCTGAAGCAGCAGAATCCGGCAATCTGCACGGTAGGGCTACAGCCTGCGGAAGGCAGCCATATTCCCGGCATTCGCCGCTGGACGCCGGACTATATGCCAGGCATCTTCCGCGCCGATCTGGTCGATCGTATTCTGGATATGACGCAGGTCGATGCTGAAAATACGTTACGGCAACTGGCGCGTCAGGAAGGTATCTTCTGCGGCGTCAGTTCCGGCGGGGCGGTGGCGGGTGCGTTGCGGATTGCAGCGGAAAACCCCGGCAGCGTGATTGTGGCGATCGCCTGCGATCGCGGCGATCGGTATCTGTCCACCGGGGTCTTTGACTGATGACTATTCCCGCTCCAGCGCGTGAATCGGTTCCATCCGTGCCGCACGACGGGCGGGGAAGAAGCCGAAAATAATGCCGATCAGGCTGGAACACAGGAATGCGGCAATAATCGAGGAACTGGAATAGATCATCGCGAAATTGCTGCTGAACTGTGCGAATAGTACGCCGATTGCCAGCGATAGCCCCACGCCGATGATGCCGCCGAACAGGCAGACCAGTACGGCTTCGATCAGAAACTGCTGCATGATATCGCTGGTGCGCGCGCCGACCGCCATACGGACGCCGATCTCTCGGGTTCGCTCGGTGACGGACACCAGCATGATATTCATTACGCCAATACCGCCGACCAGCAGCGAAATCAGAGCGATCATCGACACCAGCAGCGTGAGTGTCGTGGTGGTTTTCTCGATCATCTGACGAATGCTGTCTGTGTTCATGATAAAGAAATCTTTCGTACCGTGCCGCTGCGTCAGTAGGGTGGTGATGCTTTTCTCGGCGACGTTCATATCGATATTGTCTTTTACCCGCACCGTGATGCTTTTCAGGTAGGATTGCCCAACCATGCGCTTCATTACGGTGGTGTACGGCACCCAGACATTCAGATTCTCATCGCTGCCGAAGCCGCCCTGATTCTTGCTGACGACGCCGATAATTCGTACGGGCAGCGAGCCCAATAGAATGACTTGCCCAATCGGATCCTCGCCGTGGGGAAAGAGCTTGTTAAGCGTATTTTTGTCAATCACCGCGTCCTGTGCCAGTTCATCGACGCTGTTGCGAGGGAAAAGCACACCGCGTTGCAGGGTGTAGCCACGTACGGTAAAGAACTGCTCGCCAACCCCGGAAACGCTGGCGGAAACGGCAATGTTGCCATAGCGCATCGTTACGCTGGTGGAAATAGAAGGTGTGACGCTATGCACGTAGGGCTGCTGAGTCAGCGGCTGAATATCGCTGGCTCGCAACGTTTGAATGGCGCTGGCATCCATGTCGCCGAAATCTTTGCCGGGGAAAATTTCCAACGTGCTGGTGCCCATCGAGTTGATATCGGCCAGCACTTGTTCCTGTGAGCCTTTTCCCAGTGCGACCACCGAGACGACGGAGGCGATGCCGATGATAATGCCGAGCATGGTCAAAAAGGTGCGCATCCGCTGGGCATTCATCGCCAACAGCGCCATTTTAAATGCGTCAATAAAGCGGTCTTTGAATTGATTCAGGGCAGAGGTTGCCGGGGAGCTTGCGGCTTCAGGCAACGGTGCCGTCGCCTCTTCGGGACGCGTTTGTCGATCGGCAATCACTTCGCCATCGCGCAATTCGATGATGCGCTGAGCGTGTTCGGCAATCGTCATATCGTGGGTGACGATCACGACCGTATTGCCCTGTTTGTGCAGGTCGCGGAGTATGCTCAGGACTTCGTTGCCGCTGTGGGTGTCCAACGCACCGGTTGGTTCATCCGCCAGAATAATGCCACCGCCGTTCATCAGCGCACGGGCGATACTCACGCGCTGCTGCTGGCCGCCGGAAAGCTGGCTGGGACGATAGTGGAGGCGATTTTCCAGTCCCAGACGGGTTAACAGCTCTGCTGCCCGCTGACGGCGTGCCAGCCGGCTCTTACCGGCATAAATGGCCGGTACTTCGACGTTCCCCAGCGCGCTGAGGTCGCCCAGCAGGTGATAACGCTGGAAAATAAAACCGAAATGCTCGCGACGCAGTTCCGCCAACTGGTCGTTGTCCAGCTCACCAACGGCACGACCTGCCACCTGGTAATCACCGGAGGACGGTTTATCCAGACAGCCGAGAATATTCATCAGCGTGGATTTTCCCGACCCGGATGCGCCGACAATAGCCACCATTTCTCCCTGATTGATCGTCAGGTTGATGTCCTTGAGGACGGTAACGTCCTGTTCGCCGTTGGAAAAGCGGCGGGTAATGCCAGTCAGCTTAAGTAAGGATGTGGACATGCATTACATCCCCATCGGTGGGCCGGGATGCGTGGACGCGACATCACCGGACGACGGGCTGACAACCACCTGCTCCCCAACGCTGAGCCCCGAACGAATCTGGGTGCGCACGTTATCATTGAGGCCGAGCGTGACCAGCCGCGATTCGATCTTCTTGTTCGCATTCATGACCTGCACGTACCACATGCCATTGCGCGAGGTTAATGCCGTTGCTGGGACGACAATGGCATTTTTCACCGAAGACAGCAGAATATACACCTGTGCCGTCATGGAAATGCGCAATACGCCGTCAGGGTTCTTCACATCAAACAGGCCGTTGTAATAGATCGCGGTGCTGGATGAAGAACTGGTGCTGCTGCTGGAACTGGATGACGTCGTGGTTGAATCCGTATTGATGGAATCCGGCGCGGGTTCAATCGAGCTCAGCGTGGCTTCGTAACGCTTATTCGGTTCGCCCAGAATACTGAACCACACGGGCATGCCGGTTTTCACTTTGACGACGTCGGCTTCTGAAATTTTCACCTTGATGGTCATGGTGTCCAGATTGGCGACTTTGGCAATGGTCGGCGTGGTCTGGATGGCGTTGACCGTTTGGCCCGCTTCAACCGGAATCGCCACCACGGTGCCATCCATTGGTGAACGAATCTGGGTATAACCGAGGTTAACCTTGGCTGTGTTGACGGTAATTTGTGCCTGAACGATCTGGGCGTCCAGCGCATCGATATTGGCTCGGGTGGCGTCGAGCGTGGCTTTCGCGCTATCGTAGTCGGCCTGAGCGCCAACGCCGCGTTTCATCAACATTTGCTGACGCTGCCAGCTCAATTCGTTGTTACGCAATTCCGCCAGTTTGGCAGTTCGCTGAGCCTGAATGTTTTTTAGCGCCGCTTCGCCATTTCTTAACGTGTCCTGCTGGGTGAGGTCATCAATCTCGGCGATCAATTGCCCTTTTGTGACCTTATCGCCGAGTTCGACGTGCAGCGCTTTGATTTGTCCCGAGGCTTGAGCACCGACGCTGACCTGTTTCTGCGCCTCAATTTTGCCGTCAGCGAGTACCGTCTGTTCGAGATCCGCAATCTCTGCTGCGGTGGTCATCGTGCTTGGCGCGGGTGCTGGCTTGTTGAAAAACAGATGAATAAGTACGGCAGCGGCGATAACACCAAGCGCGATCGTCGTACGGCGTCGTGTAAAAAATCGTGATTGCATCAGGGGGAGTCGTCCTTAATGAATGCATCTGAACGGAAGTAAATAACGCAGGTGAGTAATTTACCCCGAGTCTGTAAAGGTAGCGGTAATCTTTGCTGAAAGAAATGGTAAGGATTAAGTAAATCTGGCTGCGAATATTAACGCCAGGCCTGAGAATACATTATCTATACCCGCCATACTTCAAACGGTATGTGCATTTTTTCCGCAACTCGAATGTTGTAGGGTATACCCGATTAATGAGGACAGGATATGAATATTTTACTGGTCGATGACGACGTAGAGCTGGGCGATATGCTCTGTGAGTATTTGAATGCGGAAGGGTTTTCGACCTCTCGGGTGCTGACGGGCAAAGAAGGCGTTGATGGTGCGATGTCGGGAGATTACACCGCGATGATTCTGGATGTCATGCTGCCGGATATGAGCGGGATTGACGTGCTGCGTCAGATCAGAAAAACCCAACAGCTTCCCGTGATTATGCTGACGGCGAGAGGTGACAACATCGACAGGGTTATCGGTCTGGAAATGGGCGCGGATGACTATATGCCTAAACCGTGCTACCCACGTGAACTGGTGGCAAGGCTGCGGGCGGTGCTACGTCGCTATGACGATCAGCCCAGTACAAAACGGGATGAAAGCGTGGCGGCCAGTGGCGATCTGGTATTGAACCCCGCAACGCGCATCAGCGAATGGCGTGGGCAGCCGTTTGATTTGACCGCGTCTGAGTTTAATTTGCTTGAGCTGCTGTTACGTTCCCCCGAGCGGGTGGTGTCAAAAGATGAACTGTCCGAAAAATGTCTGGGGCGTCGTCGTGAAGCCTATGACCGTAGCGTGGATGTGCACATCAGCAATATTCGTCAGAAACTCAGTGCATTGCCGGGCAGCACTATGACGATTGAAACCGTGCGCAGCGTGGGATACCGGATTCGCTGATGATGATTCGTGGAAGGCTTTTCTGGAAGATACTGCTCGGTTTCTGGCTGACGTTCCTCGTCATGTCTCAGTTGCTGTGGCTGGCTTTTTCGTTTTATGGCGAGCGGCATAAGCCGCTGGAAGAGATCGTGGTGTCCCGCATTGCGACGATGCAAACGGAGATGGTGGCAGCGGCGCTGCAACATGGTGGTTTGGGTGAGCTGAACGATGTGATGTCGCTGCTGCCGCAAGAAGAACAGAAATATATTTCCGTCACGGAATCGCCGTTGCCGCTGTCAGAGCAGGAACTGATTTCCGCACCACAGACGGCCAGGATGCCTGGTGATGATTTTGTGCCGGATAAGCGTAAGGCGCAGCGTGACTCGCACATTATCAAGCAGGTCAACGGGCCTGGCGGAAAG
The DNA here is from genome assembly GCF_015689195.1 of Pectobacterium aroidearum. Lineage (GTDB taxonomy): Bacteria > Pseudomonadota > Gammaproteobacteria > Enterobacterales > Enterobacteriaceae > Pectobacterium > Pectobacterium aroidearum. Next base: position 4,020,398 of record NZ_CP065044.1, on the reverse strand, counting down.
TGGTACCAAATTCGTTATGACGCCGAGCTGTTGCGCAGCGAATTCCGTCCTCCTCGTCCGGTCGAGTTTCTTAACGTACCCGTGCCGTTTGTGATTATTGCGGGGTTTGGTGGCCTGTTGTTCAGTTCGGTACTGGCATGGAGTCTGGCACGCCCACTTAGCCAGATCCGTGCGGGGTTTGATCAGGTTGCACAGGGCGATCTGAACGTACGCCTGCTACCGGTGATGCAGAGGCGTCATGATGAAATCAGCGATGTGGCGCGCGATTTCGATTCCATGGTCGAGCGGCTGGACAGTCTGGCCAGCGCGCGTGAACAGTTGCTGCATGATGTCTCCCATGAGCTGCGCTCCCCACTGGCGCGTTTGCAGCTTGCTATCGGGTTGATAAGGCAGAACCCGGACAATGTCGAGAACTCCTTACAGCGTATCGAACGTGAGGCGCTGCTGATGGATAAGATGATTGGTGAACTGCTGACGCTGTCGCGCACGGAGCATTCTGGTATTGAGGAAGCCTATTTCGATTTGCTGGGGCTGGTGACGGCCGTCGTCAACGATGCGCGCTATGAGGCGCAGGTTACCGGCGTTGAAATTCTGCTCGCGGCGGATGAAGACGAGGACTACACAATTAAAGGCAACGCGGAGCTGATGCGCAGGGCGGTTGATAATGTGATGCGCAACGCGCTACGTTTTTCCGCCCCCGAACAGCAGGTGTCCGTGTCGCTTATTGGCAACGAGCATGAGTGGACGATTCAGGTTGCCGATCAGGGGCCCGGCGTGGAGAAAAGTAAGCTCTCCAGCATCTTCGATCCTTTTATCCGTGTTGATTCGCCGCTGTCTGGAAAAGGCTATGGGCTGGGACTGGCGATTACCCGGAAAGTTGTTCTGGCGCACGGTGGGCATATTGAGGCGGACAACGGTGAACCGCGTGGATTAGTGATTCGCCTGTGTGTACCACGTTGGAACGCCTGAAACGAAAACGGCACCATCCGGGTGCCGTTTCGTGCAAACGTAGTAGACCATCCGTAGAAGGGCGGTTTACTTTTTGATACGGATAACCGGCGTTTCGCCGACAACGACCGTACCACTCAGTTTGGTTAATTCCTTGATTTCGTCCATGTTGGAAATAACCACTGGTGTCAGAGTAGACTTCGCTTTTTCTTCCAGCAGAGCCAGGTCAAACTCGATAACGAGATCGCCTTTCTTCACGCGCTGGCCTTCTTCGGCGATGCGCTTGAAGCCTTCGCCTTTCAATTCAACGGTATCAATACCAAAGTGTACAAACAGCTCAATGCCGCTGTCAGATTCGATGGAAAACGCATGGTTGGTTTCAAAAATCTTACCGATGGTGCCGTCTACCGGTGCGACAATCTTGTTACCAGTTGGCTTGATGGCAATACCGTCACCGACGATTTTCTCTGCGAATACGACATCAGGAACATCTTCAATATTGACGATTTCACCGGACAGCGGGGCAATGATTTCGATGCTGCCAGTGTCTTTTTTGTCGTCAGAAACCAGAGATTTCAATTTATCGAACAAACCCATGATTCTCTCCTAAGCATTAATATTGGGCCAGCGTATACCCTAATCTTTCAAGTCGTTGTGGCATTGGCGTTTTTCGCTACCCCGACCGCGAGGTTATCGCCTGTCGGGGATGCTGATTGCCACCTTGAAACCTATTAGGTAATAGCAGAATCAGCAGAGCGTTTTTTCTTTAATAAAGCGGCTCACCAGATTGCTTAACTCTTGTGCTGTCGGTTGAGCTAATGCCTGCTCCGCCAGCGCCTTCGCATCTTCGTAATTCGCATTACGGATGATTTTCTTGATGCTTGGGATAGAGATCGCACTCATACTGAATTCGTCCAGACCCATTCCCAATAACAGTAGTGTAGCACGTTCGTCACCGGCGAGCTCACCACACATCCCCGTCCACTTGCCTTCGGCATGAGACGCGTCGATAACCTGTTTGATCAGGGTAAGGACGGCGGGGGACATCGGGTTATAGAGATGAGAAATCAGCTCATTACCGCGATCAACTGCCAGAGTATACTGGGTTAAGTCATTTGTCCCAATACTAAAGAAGTCGACTTCTTTGGCTAAATGTGGCGCGATTGCGGCAGCGGCAGGGGTTTCCACCATTACGCCGACTTCAATGCTTTCGTCGAAGGCTTTACCTTCTTCTCTCAGCTGTGCTTTCAGCATCTCCAGTTCGGCTTTCAGCTCACGCACTTCTTCCACAGAGATAATCATCGGGAACATAATACGCAGCTTGCCAAAGCTGGATGCGCGCAGAATGGCGCGCAACTGGGCGTGCAGAATTTCTTTACGGTCCAGACAAATACGGATAGCACGCCAGCCAAGGAACGGGTTCTCTTCCTTCGGCAGGTTCATGTAAGGCAGGTCTTTGTCACCGCCGATATCCATGGTACGGACGATAACTGCCTGAGCGCCAACGGCTTCGGCAACTGCCTTGTACGCCTGGAACTGCTCTTCTTCGGTAGGCAGAGAGTCACGATCCATGAATAGGAATTCGGTACGATACAGGCCGACACCTTCTGCGCCGTTACGCTCAGCACCGGCGACATCACGCACGGTACCGATGTTGGCACAGACTTCAACCTGATGACCATCCAGCGTGATGGCTGGCAGATCTTTCAGCTTGGCCAGCTCATATTTTTCAGCGTTGTACTGCTGCTGAATGGCTTTTAATTCTTCAATTTTTTCTGCGGTCGGATTCTGATAGATCTGGTTGTTTACCGCATCCAGAATCAGGTAATCGCCGTTTTTGACCTGTTGCGTCACGTTGGTCGTGCCGACGATAGCTGGTAGCTCCAGCGAACGGGCCATAATGGAGGTGTGGGACGTACGGCCACCGAGATCGGTAATGAAGCCCAGCACTTTATCCAGATTCAACTGCGCGGTTTCTGACGGCGTCAGATCCGTTGCAACCAGAATGACTTCATCCTGAATATCGCCCAGATCGACGATGGTCATATTGAGAATGTTGCGTAGCAAACGCTTCCCGATATCACGCATGTCTGCGGCGCGTTCTTTCAGATATTCATCATCCAGCTCTTCCAGCGCTTTGGCCTGGTTTTCGATAACAGAAAACGCAGCGGCATCGGCGGAAGCATGTTCATCTTTAATCAGGGCTATGATTTCCTGCTCGAACTCTTCATCTTCCAGCAACATGATGTGGCCTTCGAAGATGGCTTCTTTCTCTGCGCCCAGCGTCTCGCCCGCTTTCTTCTTGATAGCTTCCAACTGTGCGGATGCTTTGGAACGGCCAGTCAGAAAACGTTCAATTTCCTGCTCTACCTGATCCGCAGAGATTTTTTTCCGGTTGATGAGAATTTCATCTTCTTTCAGTAACAGTGCCTTACCAAAAGCAATACCCGGTGATACTAATATGCCTGAAATCATAACCCTACCTTACTCGATTCTGGTGTTCACTAAAAAACTCGTCGATTACTCGAGCTCAGCCATCAGTTTGACCAGATGTTCAACCGCTTTCTGTTCGTCTTCGCCTTCCGCAGCGATAGTAACCACAGTTCCTTGGGTTAAGCCGAGTGTTTGTAATTTGAACAGGCTCTTAGCGCTGGCGCTCTTGCCGTTGGACGTCACGGTGATTTCTGAAGTGAAGCCTTTGGCTTCTTTAACGAACTGAGCAGCGGGACGAGTGTGCAGGCCATTCGGTGCGGTGATAGTCACTTCTTGCTGGAACATGCTTTTTTCCCCAACTTATGGATTAGATTAATGTTGTGGAACTAAAGTTTAGCTGATTCACTGAACTTTAGCCTGTTTGGTTAGCTCCTGACTTATGTTACAGGGGCGAACCACGATGCGACAAGAAAACCGTCAAACGTATTTCCTGGATAAAATACCATCAAACACCATAGCTTCCGCTACCCATTATCTTAACCCCGGTCGCAAAATGGCGATGTGGCTATCGTGCGCAAGACAAAAAACGTTCTGCACAAGACAAAAGACAATGTGGTCGGGCGTGGCGTTTGTCTGACATTAATTTCACGCATCAAAATAATTGTTCGGTTAAATACTAAACCTGATGTAGAAAAGCAATCTGTATGTGGTGGAAAGTTTGAAGTGTGCCACAAAAAAGCACCTAAATAGGTGCTTTTTTAACACATTGGTCACTTATTGTTCGAGAGTGACCGAAGGATTATTGCTGCAGTTCCTGCTCGGTGAACAGGTCGGCAAAGAGTGCCGTGCTGAGGTAACGTTCGCCGGAAGAAGGCAGAATAACGACGATGGTTTTGCCTTCAAACTCTTTCTCTTTGAGCAAATTCAGCGCTGCGGCAACGGCGGCACCGGAAGAAATCCCAGCCAGAATGCCTTCTTCTTCCATCAAACGACGTGCGGTGCTGATCGCTTCTTCGTTCGTCACCTTCTCTACGCGGTCAATCAGTTTCAGATCCAGGTTACCCGGGATGAAACCTGCGCCGATACCCTGAATCTTATGCGGGCCTGGTTTCAGCTCTTCGCCTGCCAGTGCCTGAGAGATCACCGGTGAATCGGTAGGTTCAACCGCTACGCTGATGATAGCTTTGCCTTTGGTGTTCTTGATGTAGCGGCTGACACCGGTCAGCGTACCGCCAGTACCGACGCCAGAGATAAAGACATCAACCTGACCGTCGGTATCTTCCCAAATTTCAGGGCCGGTGGTTTTCTCATGAATTTCCGGGTTAGCGGGGTTGCTGAACTGTTGTAGCAGCAGATAACGGTTCGGATCGCTGGCAACGATCTCTTCTGCTTTGGCAATGGCGCCTTTCATACCTTTGGCACCTTCGGTCAGCACCAGATTGGCGCCCAGCGCTTTCAGCAGTTTACGGCGCTCGATGCTCATAGTTTCCGGCATGGTAAGCGTGAGTTTGTAACCACGAGCCGCTGCGACGTAGGCCAGAGCAATCCCTGTGTTTCCGCTGGTCGGTTCAACCAGCTCAACGCCTGGTTTCAGAACGCCGCGTTTTTCTGCATCCCAAATCAGGTTAGAGCCGATACGGCATTTTACGCTGAAGCTGGGGTTGCGGGATTCCACTTTAGCCAGAATGCGTCCGTTGCCGATACGGTTCAGGCGAACCAGCGGCGTATGGCCGATTGTGAAAGAATTGTCTTCGTAGATCTTGCTCATAGCCTGTCCTTATAACTGTATGAAATTTTTGCGAACGTAGAGAGAATACCCGTTCACACCTTTCAGTGAAGTAAAGAATTGCTATATCGTTATGTTCTTAAGAAATATCTTTTCATTACAATAGAAAGCACTGGCCTTGATAAGCCAGTGCACACGGTCTTTTTATGGCGCTTTTTTCGGCAGCGTCGCGGACAGATCCCGATAGCGATCCACCCACAACTGCGTTGCCCCACATACCGCGACGGGCATGATGACCAGATTCAAAAAAGGCACCAGCGTAAACAGGCTGACCAAGGCGCCAAACTGCATATTGGCGACCTTATGACGACGTAATGCCTGCCGCATGGTGGAAAAGCCCACTTTGTGATTATCAAAAGGATAATCACAGTACTGAATCGCCAGCATCCATGCGCTGAACAAGAACCACAGCACTGGCGCGACCGTTTGCCCGATGCCGGGGATGAAATAGAGAAGCAATAGCACAATCGCGCGGGGCAGGTAATACGCCAGCTTTTGGACCTCACGCTTCATGATCCGCGGGACATCTTTGGCGATGCCGAGTATGCCGCTATCCGGCAGCGTTTGGCCGGTTAGTTTTGCTTCCAACTGCTCCGCCAGCAAGCCGTTAAACGGTGCGGCAATAAAGTTGGCGATCGTACTGAATAGGTAGCTGAATACCAGCAGGATGGAGAGGACGGCGAGTGGCCAGATGAGGTAGCTGAGCCATTGCAGCCAGCTTGGAATGTGGCTCATGAGCTGGGGAATCCAGTCATTTAACCGGGTGAAAAGCCACCAGAAGGCCCCCCCCATCAGCACAATGTTCATGAGTAGGGGAAGAATGACGAAACGCCGGATGCCCGGTAGTGAGATCAAACGCCATCCGGCAAGAAAATAGTGTATTCCGCTGCGAACCTGGCCTGCGGTGTTGCCGTAAGACGGTTTTTCGAAAGACATAGTGACAATATACTCAGTCATTTGTTTGTTGAGGCATCATATCGGGATGATCTTATGCTGACTAGCCCGCATTTGGATGAAAAAACAGCAAAAAAGTGCGTTGTATCTATCTTTATTGTCATAAAGTACCGCGCAGGCTTGCACTTGTGTACTCAGGCAAATAGAGTTAGTAGTATAAGTATTTGCCGTGGTGGCAATGTATTGTTAGAACAATTGGGATAGCAATGATGCAGGACTTGCGTCTGATATTAATCGTTGTTGGCGCGATCGCTATAATAGCGCTGTTACTGCACGGCTTGTGGACTAGCCGTAAAGAGCGCTCGTCCCTTTTTCGTGACCGCCCGGTTAAACGTGCAAAGAAAGCGCGTGATGAAACGCCGCTTGATGAGCTAGATGAAGGCGTTGGCGAAGTTCGCGTGAAGGGTGCGCGTTCGCAGCAGAATGAGCCGTCATTTAGCAGTTCGTCATTTGATAACAACAGTGCACGCGAAGAGATGCGCCCGGAGGCGACATCGCCGTTCGAGCATTTGTCTCCCGCTTCTTCTTACGATCCTTTACTGGATGAAGCCACGCCGGTGGATTCTCCGCGTTCGCAAGTGCGTGGCGATAGCAACCCGCAGGTTGTTAATCCCAGAGAAACACCTACTCAGCCGAGCATCGACACACCGCGTGAGTCGTTTGCGTACGATGCGCCGCCATCCGCTCCACAGCAGCCTGCTGCGCATTCGTTGCATGAGAAAGTTCAGCCTGCGCCTGCGCCTGCGCAGCCTCAGCAACCTGCTGAGCCTGTTGAACCCGTAGCGGCAAAAGAAGCGGTTCTGGTGCTGCACGTCGTGGCGCATCAGGGCGGTGTTATTGGCGGCGAACTGCTGTTGCAAAGTCTGCTTCAGGCTGGTTTCCAGTTTGGTGAAATGAATATTTTCCATCGCCATGTGAACCCCGCAGGCGCAGGGCCGGTGTTGTTTAGCCTGGCGAATATGGTTAAGCCCGGTTCGTTTAATGTGGACGCGATGTCCGAATTCTCGACGCCTGGTGTATCTATTTTCATGATGGTGCCGTCTTATGGCGACGCCAGCCAAAACTTTAAACTGATGTTACAGTCTGCGCAGCGTATTGCTGACGATGTTGGCGGCGTGGTGCAGGATGATGAACGTCGTATGATGACGCCGCAGAAGGTCGAATCCTACAAAGCCCGCATTCGCGATGTGCTGAAAGCCAACGCGTGAAAGCATCAATAGTGCATGTGAAAGCATAACGTGTGTGAATGCAGTGGGTGAGAAAGAAGCCTCCGTTAAGGGAGGCTTTTTTTATTCTTCGATCGGGGCGTGGTGTAGAAAGGCAAGAAAAGGGTGAAATGCTGTGAGTGAAGCAAAAGGATTAAAACAAGAGCTTGGCCTGATTCAGGGCGTGGGGCTGCTTTCTACCTCTCTGCTAGGAACCGGCGTGTTTGCGGTTCCTGCGCTGGTCGCACAGCTGGCGCAGCAGGATAGCCTGTGGGCGTGGCCGATCTTGATCCTGTTTGTTTTTCCTATCGCGATTGGCTTTGCCGCACTGGGGCAACATTTTCCTAATGCGGGCGGCGCAGCACACTTTGTTAATCTGGCCTTTGGGCCGCGTATGGCGCGAGTGACCGGCTGGCTATTTCTTTCCGTTATTCCGCTGGGGCTACCCGCTGCTTTGCAGATTGCTGCCGGGTTCTGGCAGGCAGCATTTGGCTGGAGCGATCTGGGGCTGCTCTGCGTACAGTTGCTGACGCTGGGCGGTATCTGGCTGCTTGGCCTGCGCAGTGCAGGATCCAGCGCCAACATTCAGATTATTATCGCGATGTTGGTGGTGGGGTTGGTTGTTGCTATCTGGTGGCAGGGCGATATTACGCCTGCACATATCCCCTGGCCGTCGGTACAGGAACTGTCATGGTCTAACACCTTTGGTGCGCTGGCGGTGATGTTCTGGTGCTTCGTCGGCCTTGAAGCGTTTGCCCATATGGCGACGGAATTTCGGGTACCGGAGCGGGATTTCCCACGGGCTTTACTCATCGGTATGCTGGTTGCTGGCGCGGTTTACTGGGGATGTACGGTGGCCGTACTGCATTTTAAGGCTTATGGTGAAGGGATTGCCGCAACGGCTTCACTACCGGGTATTGTCGTACAGCTATTTGGCGAACATGCACTGTGGATTGCCTGCTTTGTCGGGTATCTGGCCTGCTTTGCCAGCGTGAATATCTACACCCAGGGATTCGCCCGTCTCGTCTGGTCGCAGGCAGCGAAAGGCAGTGCGCTGGCGAAGCTGTCCGCAGGGCAGGCACCGGTAAATGCGCTGTCGGTTGTGGTGACCTGCTGTCTGGTGTGCTGTCTGTTGATTTACTGGCTCAGGCTACCGCTGGATATGCTGATTGTGTACGCGAACGGCATCTTTGTGCTGATCTATTTGCTGTGTATGCTGGCTGGGTGGCACTTGCTGAAAGGGCGCGCCAGAGTCATGGCGGCAATCGGAGGCATGCTCTGCTGCGCGCTGTTGCTGATGATCGGTTGGAAATCGCTGTATGCGTTAATCATGCTGGCCCTACTATGGCTGTTCCTGCCGCGCAAGCAGGTTGAACTGGTTTCCCACTGAGTTCGTTTCTTCTGAATGTTGCGGTGCTGGGAATCGAGCAACGCCCTGATTAGGGCGCTGCATCGCGATGATGACGGGGTATGTGAGGATTAGTCGTTTTCCGGCGCTGCGGCGGGCTTTTCTTCCGCAGACAATTTCGCTTCCAGCTCCGTCAGGCGCTGTTCCAGACGGGCAATCTTCTCGCGCGTGCGGAGCAGAACCTGCGTCTGAATATCAAACTCTTCACGGTTCACCAAATCCAATCGGGTCAGCTGTGCTTGCAAGACCTGACGAATTTTTTTCTCCACATCATCACCCAATTCCCGGATGCCTTTTGGCATAGATTCATGCACTTGACGGGCGATTTGCTCAATCTTCTTTGGGTCAATCATGTCGCTTTCCTGATTAGGTTATGTAAGGTCACTACTATATACCCGTCATACTTCAAGTTGCATGTGCGTTGGCTGCGTTCACTCACCCGAATCACTTACCTGAGTAAGCTCATCGGGATTCCTTCTCTTGCCGCCTGCCTGAAACTCGAATTATTTAGGGTATAACAAGTGTAATGCGAGTTGTGGGATGGATAAACTAAATCCGCTCCCTGCTTTGCACATATTCAGCATAATTTTACTGTAATTCAGCATACGTTTTGCCCTATTTCCTGCGGCGGATCAATTGCCCTGTCGAGGTATTAGCGTTATAGTAAACCCGCTTATTCTCAGGGCGGGGTGTAATTCCCCACCGGCGGTAAACCAGTATACATACTGGAAGCCCGCGAGCGCTCGTGCTGCGTTTTCCGATTTTATTATCGATTTCGCAACGTGGGGTCAGCAGATCCGGTGCAATTCCGGGGCCGACGGTTATAGTCCGGATGGGAGAGAGTAACGGTATCTGTCGGGCTGTATGCCCGCTCGCGTTATTTTTGTTAGCCATTGCTATGCAACCAGTAGTAGTGGTTACTCCTCAAGCTCGCCCTGATTCTGGTAATTCATAATAACATTGAGGTTTTTACCATGAATCAGACATTACTTTCTGAATTTGGCAATCCTGCTGAACGCGTAGAACGCGCGCTTGATGCATTGCGTCATGGCCGCGGCGTGCTGGTGTTGGATGATGAAGATCGTGAAAACGAAGGTGACATGATCTTCTCCGCTGAAAATATGACCGTTGAACAGATGGCGCTGACGATTCGTCACGGTAGTGGCATCGTGTGCCTGTGCCTGACGGAAGAGCGTCGCCAGCAGTTGGAATTGCCGATGATGGTGGAGAAGAACTCCAGCCATTACCAAACGGCGTTCACCGTAACCATCGAAGCCGCCGAAGGCGTGACGACGGGGGTTTCTGCTGCGGATCGTCTGACGACTATTCGTGCCGCGATTGCGGATAACGCCAAGCCGAGCGATCTGAATCGTCCTGGTCACGTATTCCCGCTGCGTGCCCAGCCGGGTGGCGTGTTAACGCGCGGTGGTCACACTGAAGCAACGGTTGACCTGATGACGCTGGCGGGCCTGAAGCCGTCTGGCGTTCTGTGCGAACTGACGAACGATGATGGCTCAATGGCGCACGCGCCGGAAGTGATCGCGTTTGCCAAACAGCACGACATGCCGGTACTGACGATTGAAGATCTGGTGGCTTACCGCGTAGCGGCAGAGCGCAAAGCCAGCTGATTCACGCAGATACCACGCAGACAAAAGGGCCGATTTATCGGCCCTTTGTTATTTTATGACCTAAGTTTTTAGCGACTTAGGTTTTTAACGAATAGCGTTTTTAGCGACTTACGGCTTTTTTGCCAGCAGCGTGGCGAAGCGCAGTTTGATGCGGTTGCCGTGCGCATCCGTCTTGTGCAGTTCACCCATATCCTCGTTGTATTTGAGGATCTCCCAGTCGGCGTAATAGTTCTTTAGCTCGTTTTCTTTAAAGGTAAAGGAGAAGGGCATTGGGCACGGGCAATCTTCCGTCGACATCGCGGCGATAATCAGGTTATAGCCACCGTTAACCGTGCTGTCCTGCATATTGCTGATGATGTGCGGAATCCGGTCACGTTCCAGAAACATCAGCACGACGGTCGACAGAATGAAGTCATACTGCTCTTTGATTTCCGCCAGATTGATGTTGTAAACACCCGCCCGAATGTGTTCCAGCGCTTCGCTCTTGATGATGTTATTCAGCGAATCAATGCTCTGTTCGTGTTTATCGCAGGCGGTTACATCAAATCCGCGCAGGTTCAGGTACAGCGAGTTACGCCCGCCGCCGCAGCCTAAATCCAGCGTTTTGCCCGGTTTGATGTGCTGCACGGCGTTGATCACTTCTGAATGGGTACGCGTCAGACCGTATTTTTTATGGTAGAAATCTTCCGCTGAGCAGAAAAAGCTGAGCTGACATTCCAGATCGTCAGAGAAAGAAACGATGCGGTGCCACGCCTGTGGCTCAACAAACGGCGGCTGGTTCTGCTCAGTGAAGTGAAACGTCTCCAGCGTCTCGCCGTCTTCGGTCAGCATGGAAAAGGTCATTTCCCCTTTCAGCACGGTCAATTTTGCCCAGGTGCCTTCCTGCGTGTTGTGCTTTTCCTGGAACGCGGCAGGCAGCGTCTGGCTGTTCCACTGTGGCATCTTCTTATAACAAATGAGATCTTGCATTTTTACCTCGGTCTGTAAATTCCAAAAGCTATAGCCGTATTCTATTAATCCGCACGCAGGCTGACCAGAAATATGTATTTTAAATGCATTATTTATTTTGCCGTGTCAGGCCGTGGTTGAAGTTACAGTGGAAAGCTGTCGCAGCAGCGGAAATGCCTCTTTCATCCGCTCTCCGCCGACCACAAAGGCGCGTAGCACCTGCTGACTATCCAGCGCTTTCGCTACCATACCTTGTTCGTTCCATTCCTGCTGCCAGTGCAGGTCGCCACTTGTGGTACCCCCCGCCATCTGCAAGGGAAACAGCGGCGTTTTGATTTTAACCAGCATCGGCGGCAGCGCCAGTGCTTCACTGGCACCTAACAGATTCTTCGCCAGCGTCATTGCGCTGAGCTGAATGGGCTGCAGGAAAGGCAGGAGCTTACCGCCAATCTCCGCGCAGTCGCCCAGCGCATAAATCTGTGGATCGCTGGTTTGTAACTGTGTATTGGTTTGAATGCCTTTCTGCACTGCCAAACCTGCCGCTTTCGCCAGCTGCGTGTTGGCCTGCAAGCCGATAGCGGAGATGACTTCATCCACGTCGACGGTTCGGCCATCGGTAAATGTCGACCGCACGCCAGTTTCGGTTTTCTCCAACTGCTGTAGGGTCGTGTTCAGCAGCAGCGAAACCCCTTGCTGCGTCAGAGTGAATTGCAGACGTGCACTGACTTCGGGCGGCATCAACGCGGGCAGAATGCTGCTGGCACAATCAACCAGCGTAACTTGTTTTCCCGCGCGCCCCAGATCCATCGCCAGTTCGGTGCCAATCAACCCGGCACCGAGTACCAGTATACGTTCGGCCTGCCAGAGCCGACTTTCGTGAGTACGGTATTCCTGCTGGCTATTGAGCGTCAGCATATGCTCGCGTCCTGGAATTGGCGGCACCATCGCACTGGCACCGGTCGCGAACACCAGTTTGTGGTAATCGTAACGCTCCGTGCCGCAGACAACCTGTTGCGTATGGCGGTCGATGGCGGTGACGCGCGTATTCGCCAGCAGCGTAATACGGTTTTCTTCGGCAAATGCGGTCGCCTGCATCTTGGTCAGATCGTCGGCGTGCTGTTGCAGGCTCATCACATGGCTCAAATCCGGCTTGTTGTACTCATCGCCGCTGTCAGCGGTGATCAGGCGGATAGGGCGGTGCGCATCCAGCTTGCGGAGCTGTCGAATAAGCTGGCGGGCGGCAAAGCCTGCGCCAATAATCACGATATCTTTCATCATCCTCTCCTTAGCGAATCGGATTGAAAACGTCTTTACCCAGCCCGCATTCCGGGCAGAGGAAGCTGTCTGGTACGTCCGACCACATAGTGCCGGGAGTCACATCCTGCATCGGTTCACCAAGCGCTGGATCGTAAATCCACTGGCAGACGCTGCACTGCATACAGCCGTTTTCTGATTGTGCCGCTGGCTGTGCGGTTGATTGTGGCGCAGCGACTTCACTGCAACCACAGGCGCTCTCGGCGGGGGCGCTCACACTCTGCGGGGCGCTTACGGTTTGCGGCGCCACCGTGGTCTGTTTTACTGGCGAGATGACGCGACGGGCAGGCGTATCATCCAGTGGATGCAGCGCCCACTGACGTGCGATTTCACGGCCGTGCTCGCGGCAAATTTCCAGCGCGGAACCGTCAGGACGCCACTTGGTTTTCAGCGCTAGCGTAGTTTCAAAACCGGCGTCCATCAGACGGGTTTGAATGCGATCGACCGCGCCGCCGTTCCAGCCGTAGCTGCCGAACGCTGAGGCTTTTTTGTTTTGGAAACGCAGGCCAGTGATCTCTTCCAGCATGGCGGCGACCTTCGGCATCATCACGTTATTCATGGTGGATGAACCGACGAGCACGCCTTTCGAACGGAAGACCTGCGTCAGGATTTCATTCTTGTCGTGGCGGGCGACGTTATAGATTTTCACCGCGACGCCGGGGTCGACATCGTTGATGCCCTGCGCGATGGTGTCGGCCATCATGCGAGTGTTGTTGGACATGGTGTCGTAAAACAGCGTGATGCGATCTTCCTGATAGCTGTCCGCCCACTTCAAATACAGGTGGATGATCTGGGCAGGATCGTCACGCCATACCACACCGTGTGAGGTTGCGACCATCGACAGCGGCAGATTGAAGCCCAGCACTTCGTGGATCTTGGCGGTCACTAAGCGGCTGAATGGCGTCAGAATGTTGGCGAAATAGCGCTGGCACTGTTCGAACAGTTCAGTTTGATCCACTTCGTCATTGAACAGGTGTTCATCGCAGTAGTGCTGGCCGAACGCATCGTTACTGAACAACACGGCATCTTCGGTCATGTAGGTCATCATACTATCCGGCCAGTGCAGCATCGGCGTTTCGATAAAGATCAGCTGCTTGCCGTTGCCGATATCCAGCGTGTCGCCGGTTTTGACCGTGTGGAAATGCCATTCAGGGTGGTGGTGGTGACCGGTGATGGAATCGATCGCGTTGTGAGTACAGTAAATCGGCGTATTGGGAATCCGTGCCATCAGCTCGCTCAGCGCGCCGGCGTGATCCTCTTCGGCGTGGTTGATCACGATGTAGTCAATCGTGTTCAGATCCACTTCCGCCATCAGATTCTGGACGAAATCACGGCTGAACTTATGATCGACGGTATCGATCAGTACGGTTTTCTCTTCGCGAATCAAATAACTGTTGTAGCTGCTGCCTTGTAGCGTCTTGTACTCCGTGCCGTGAAAATCACGCACTTCCCAGTCGCGTTGTCCAACCCAGTGGATATTGTTCTTAACGTGAATTGCCATGTTCTGAAACCTCAATAGTCATAGTCGGGAAATATGCTGTAGAGATTGCAGGAAGCGTGCCATTTTTTATTTTATTGATTTGTAACGATTTAATAAATAGTTATTGTCAAAATGACATGGGTTGACTATTGTCTTAATGACACAGATTTGTCATTAGGACACACCATGACGCTCTCCATCAATGCCCTTGCCCGCATCGCTATCGAGCTGCAAATGGGGCTATCGAATCAGGATCGTTTTCAGCGCTTGATTAACAGCCTGCGCCAGCTGCTGCGCTGTGATGCCTCGGCGCTGTTACGCTACGAAAATCAGCTGTTCCGCCCGCTGGCGATCGACGGTCTGGCGCCGGACGTGTTGGGGCGACGCTTTCGTCTGTCCGATCATCCCCGTCTGGAGGCCATTGCCCGTGCGGGTGACGTGGTACGCTTTCCGGCGGACAGCCAGCTTCCCGATCCGTATGACGGCCTGATCCCCAGTCAGGAGGATCTTAAGGTGCACGCCTGCGTCGGCCTGCCGCTGTTTGCCAATCAGAACCTGATCGGGGCGCTGACCGTGGACGGTATGGATCCCTGCCAGTTCGACCATTTTAGTGATGAAGAACTGCGGCTGGTGGGGGCGATGGCGGCGGCGGCGCTGAGTAATGCGCTGCTGATGGAACGCCTTGAGCGGCAGTTGCCTGCACCAGTGCGTGCCGAAAGTCCCGTGGCGGAAAGCGTGGAGGAAATGGTGGGGTTGTCGGAGCCGATGTTGCGGCTAAAGAAAGAGGTCGATATCGTCGCGGGTTCCGATCTGAACGTGCTGATTATGGGAGAAACTGGCGTTGGTAAAGAGCTGGTGGCGCGCGCGATTCATCGCGGTTCCAGCCGGGCAATTCATCCTCTGGTGTACCTGAACTGTGCCGCGCTGCCGGAATCGGTCGCAGAGAGTGAACTGTTTGGCCATGTGAAGGGCGCATTTACTGGTGCAATCCATCACCGCACTGGCAAGTTTGAAATGGCGGATAACGGCACGCTATTTCTGGATGAGATTGGCGAACTGTCGCTGACGCTACAGGCTAAGCTGCTGCGCGTATTGCAGTATGGCGATCTCCAGCGCGTGGGGGATGACAGCAGCCTGAAAGTGAACGTACGCGTGCTCGCAGCGACTAACCGTGATCTGCGGCAGGCGGTGCTGGATGGTGCTTTCCGTGCCGATTTATTCCACCGTCTGAGCGTGTTTCCCCTATCTGTACCGCCGCTACGTGAGCGCAGTCAGGATGTGGCGCTGTTGGCCGGGTTCTTCTGTGAGCGTAGCCGCGTGCAACTGGGGCTGGCGCGGCTGGCGTTGACGGCAGACGCGGGCGCGCTGTTGGAACAGTACGACTGGCCGGGGAATGTGCGCGAGCTGGAGCATGCCATTTACCGTGCCACCGTGCTGGCAAGAGCGGGACAGGAATCGGGTGAGGTGCTGTTAGGCCCTGAGCATTTCAATCTTGAACTTTCCACCCAGCCCGTTCATACCCCCGCAGGAGCACCGAGTGCTACCGGCAGCGTACCGGATTACTTCATCAGCGGCGGCTTGCGAGAGGCAACGGACGACTATCAGCGTCGGATCATCCAACATACGCTGGCACGCCATGAGGGCAACTGGTCATCCTGCGCGAGAGAACTGGAAATAGACAGCGGCAACCTACACCGTCTGGCGAAGCGGCTGGGCATCAAATAAAAAACGCCCCGAAAATCGGGGCGCTGTAGACCGTAGACAAACCTATTTACCGAACGAAAACGGGAGTAACGGAATAGAAGAGTAAAGCGTTTGCGCCATGGATGGCGCAAGCCGAGCGCACATGGACGTGTTTACAGCGACTTTACGATCTATCCGTTACTCCCGCTCGGCTGGCGTTAGTGGCTAACCTCTAATCACAGCAGAAGTGAGTTAACCGCATTTCACGCACTTGGCGCTCTGAATCACCTGGAAGAAATCGTTGCCTTTATCATCGACCAGAATAAAGGCTGGGAAATCTTCAACTTCGATTTTCCAGATGGCTTCCATTCCCAGCTCCGGGTATTCCACGCAGGTCAGGCTCTTGATGCTGTTCTGTGCCAGAATCGCTGCCGGGCCGCCGATGCTGCCGAGGTAGAAACCGCCGTGTTTATGGCACGCGTCGGTCACCTGCTGGCTGCGGTTGCCTTTTGCCAGCATGATCATGCTGCCGCCGTTGGCCTGCAGTAAATCGACATAGGAATCCATACGGCCAGCGGTGGTAGGGCCTAACGAGCCGGACGGGTAGCCCTCTGGTGTTTTCGCCGGACCCGCGTAGTAGATCGGGTGATCTTTGATGTACTGCGGCAGGCCTTCGCCGTTATCCAGACGCTCCTTCAGCTTGGCGTGAGCAATGTCACGGCCCACGATGATGGTGCCGGTCAGGGAAAGACGGGTGGATACCGGATATTGCGATAGCGTCTTGAGGATCTCGGCCATCGGACGGTTCAGGTCGATTTTAACCGCATCGCCTTCGCCCGTTTCACGCAGATGCTCAGGAATATATTTACCTGGATTCTGCTCTAACTGCTCCAGCCAGATCCCCTTGCGGTTGATCTTGCCTTTGATGTTACGGTCAGCAGAACAGGACACGCCCATACCTACAGGGCACGATGCGCCGTGGCGTGGCAGACGGATAATCCGCACGTCGTGCGCAAAATATTTACCGCCGAACTGCGCGCCCAGACCCAGATCGCGCGCGGCTTCCAGAATTTCCTGCTCCAGCGCGACATCACGAAACGCCTGACCGTGCTCGTTGCCTTCGGTCGGCAGTTCGTCGTAGTACTTGGTCGATGCCAGCTTAACGGTTTTCAGCGTGGTTTCTGCCGACGTGCCGCCAATCACAAACGCGATGTGGTACGGCGGACAGGCCGCGGTGCCCAGAGAACGCATTTTCTCGATCAGGAAGCTTTTCAGCTTACCCGGCGTCAACAGCGCTTTAGTTTCCTGATACAGATAGGTTTTGTTAGCGGAACCGCCGCCTTTGGTGACGAACAGGAATTTATAGTCTTCGCCTTCGGTACTGTAGAGGTCAATCTGCGCAGGCAGGTTGGTGCCAGTGTTGACCTCTTTGTACATGTCCAGCGCAGCGTTCTGTGAGTAGCGCAGATTGTCTTCAATGAACGTGTTGTATACGCCCTTGGACAGCGCTTCGGCATCGTTACCGCCGGTCCAGACGTTCTGGCCTTTTTTACCGACGATGATCGCCGTACCGGTATCCTGACAGGTCGGCAGGATGCCCTTGGCGGAAATTTCTGAGTTGCGCAGGAATTGCAGGGCAACGTATTTATCGTTTTCGCTGGCTTCCGGATCGTTAAGAATATCGGCAACTTGCTGCTGGTGAGCGGGGCGGAGCATGAAAGAGGCATCGTGGAAGGCTTGCTGGGCCAGAAGGGTCAACGCGGCTGGCTCGATCTTCAGGATGTCCTGACCTTCAAATTGTGCGACAGAAACAAAGTCGCTGCTCAGCAGGCGATATTCGGTGTCATCTTTACTGAGTGGAAAAGGATCTTGGTAATAGAAGGGTTTATTCGACATTTTTTTCTCACTTGCAATTGCATTAATTAGTAAATTTTTCACCTTATAGGATTCAGCATCTTATTATTAAGGCGTATTACCGCAGCACTACAGGGATGTCTCGAATACAAAAGTAGTAATCACCATAATAGTATGGTTTTTTGTCGGGAAGTACTACTTTGGTACATCACAATAATAGGGATGTACGTGTTATTTTTTTCTGTAGAAGGCGGATGGAATGGCGGCACAGCACAGGTTTCCTGTGTGCGGACGCCACGGGAAATGGCACGCGGTTTAACGTGAAGATATTCCTCTTTTATACCCGTTATACTTCAAATTGCATGTGCGTTGGCTACGTTCAGTCACCCGAATCACTTACCTGAGTAAGCTCATCGGGATTCCTTCTCTTACCGCCTGCCTGAAATTCGAATTATTTAGGGTATAACTGACTTAATTAAGTAAAGTAAATGGTGAAATTAAAAACAATAACCATTTATTCTTTAATGTTATTTAATGGCGATATAAAGAAATCGTTATTGGCTTTTTATCGCTTGACGTAAAACGAGATCGCCACAACAGCCACGGTGCTGTGGCCGATGTGATTACTGATGTGATTTTGCCAGCGTAATCGCGGCGGTGATGGCGGCACGTGCCTGCGGGCTGTTTTTCCAGCAGGTTGAGCCCGTCAGTGCGGCGGCGTTTGCCACAATATCGCTAACGTCGGCTTCGCTCAACTGCGTCAGCGTGGTGAAGCCCATTTGCTCCAGACGGGCGACTACCGCAGGGCCAACGCCTTTTACGGCCAGCAGCGCCTCACGCTCCTGTGGGGAAAACGTCATGATTGCTCCGTAGATAAATCAGCGAGTGTCACCATAGTGTAGCGTACTCTCTTGTTGAGCAAGGAGATTGTCGATCATCCACAGCCCAGCAGGGCCGGGTGGATGGGGTTTAGACCAGACAACGTCGACGTCAATCCACTGCGGCCAGCCCGCCACAGGCAACTCCACCAGCTTCTTCCGATCGTATTGCGCCACCAGCCAGCGCGGAAGCATGCTCCAGCCGTGCCCTTGTTGCGCCATTTCCAGCAGCATAAGGTAGGACGGCGCAGACCAGACGATCCCTTCTGGTTGCAGCTGGTCGCTGCGTTTATAGGTATTGAGATAGAGCTGACGGACGGTCGCCAACTGGCTGCGCGTCACGGTTTTTTCAGCGGCGAGCGGGTGAGCTGCCGACACGAAGAGAGCCATTTCCGTCTTAACCTGCAAACGCGCGGCGGCAACATCGGGCGGGTAATCCGCCTGAGCGCGTAATATGCCAACATGCGCCCGGTTCATTTGCAGCAGATCGATCACGTCATCGCCTTCTGCAATCAGGCACTCAAATTCAATATCAGGAAATTGCTGGGCGAAACGCTGGAGTACAGGTTCGTAGTGAGCCGCTTGCCAGATGTCGGACAGCATAAACGTCAGACGGGGTTCGATATGGTCGGCCAGACGGATTGCCAGTTCATCGAGATCTTCGCTGGCAGATAAAATCGCCTGTACGTGGGAAAGCACTTTTCTGCCCGCCAGCGTGAGCGTGGGCTGATGACCGGAGCGATCGAACAGCGTCAGCCCCAGATCGGCCTCCAGATTGGCGATAGCCGCGCTGATAGTGGATTGGCTTTTATGCAATCGTCGGGCGGCGGCGGAAAACGAGCCCGCATCAACGGTGGTGACAAACGCCAGCAAGGATTCTGGTGAATAACGCATTGTACCTCTATCGCTTTTATCGATGGAATCTAACTGTACTCTACCACCTTATGCGATGAAAATAAGGCCGTAATACGATGCCATCCATGGTCATGGCGAAAATTGACCAGCAACTTGCAATAAATAAAAGTGAATGTGTTATGCAGAACAAAACCAGCAAAACCTTACGTGAGCGTGTGTACCATGCGGTGGGCTTTGAACTGATCGCGTTGTCGATCTGTGCGCCGGCGGGTGCCTGGCTGCTGAATAAGCCACTCTTCGATATGGGAGCTCTAGCCATCATGCTGTCCAGCGTCGCGATGATCTGGAATATGATCTACAACACGATATTCGATCGTCTGTGGCCTGCGGATCGTGTGAAGCGCCGGCTACCGGTTCGTATCGCCCACGCGCTGGGGTTTGAAGGCGGTTTTATCCTGATTGGTCTGCCGCTGGCGGCGTGGATGCTGAACGTCACGCTGTGGCAGGCGCTGATGGTGGAGATCGGCTTCTTCCTGTTCTTCCTGCCGTACACTGTGGTGTATAACTGGGCCTACGACACCCTGCGGGAACGCATTGTGAACCGCCGTCGCCACGTTCGTCAGGTGTCGACCAGCTCCCGTCTGCGCTAATTCATTTACGTTAATTCTGTGCGTTACCGGTGTGTCAGTTTAAAGTGCTGATACGCCGGTAGCTCCAGCGAACGCCACAAATACCATGACGCCACCGTGCGATAAGGCTGACATTGCAGGCTGAGTGCCTGCAAATCGCGCGGTTTCGGCATATCCTGCAAATCGTAAACGTAGCGCAACCCCTGACGAATACCGAGATCGTCGAGCGGCATGATATCGGTGCGTTCGAGCGAATAAATCAAAAACATTTCTACCGTCCAGCGCCCGATCCCCTTGAGCGACGTCAACTGCTGAATGAGCGTGTCATCATCCATCTCTGCGGCTCGTTCGAGGCTAGGCACCAAACCGCTCAGCGCTCCCTGCGCGATACCGTGTAGCGTATCCGCTTTGCGGGCAGAAAAACCGCACTGCCGCAGCGTGTCGGTGGAGCAGGCCAGCATCTGCTCCGGGCTGGGAAAGGCATCGTCATGTACCCGCAGGAGCTTCGCGACCATCGCGTCCCCGGCTCGCGTCGTCAGTTGCTGATAGGCAACGGCACGCATCAGTGCCTCATAGGGTTCCCGGTGTGGCGCGGTCTGATGGCGACAATCGCCAACCTGTTCGATCAGGCTGGCCCAGCGCGCATTGATGGCGCTGAGATGGGTTTTGGCCTGCTGCGTGAAATCCAACGGCGGATGGGATGGCATAAACGGCTTCCGTGATGAGAATGCAAAGGGCAGAAAACGAGCATAGGAGATTGCCGCATGGCGTGCCATGTGGAAAGGATTATTCGGATAAAAAAGCAAGAAATGGCGAGGAGGATTACACGCTGTCGTGTCATCTGCTTGGACGGATATTTCAGCGGCAGGTTATGCCGCTGTTACACCTTAATAATAATCGCCGTGCCGATAGTCCCAGGTGGTGAAGGTGTCAGACAATAGTGACATCACCTTGTCCACATCCAGCCCCTTGCGTATCAGCGTCGGGCATGGATACACGCTTCGTCTGCCTTTCTGTTCCGGTATCAACTGGCCGTCCGTATCCACCATCGATACCATCACACCTTGCTCATAGCGTGTGTCATGGGATTGATGCGGCTGGATAGATTTCACGTAATCGTCGGCTTCGATAATCAGATCGGCAAAAGCACTGATACGTTCACCGATACCCTTCACCTCGCCTCGGTTTCCTTTGCCTGATGGATTGGCTGAACTGGCAAAGGTTAATTTACCGTACCCTTCCCACAGCGCCTGCGTGAGGATTTCACTCGGTTTGCCGAATTTAATCACGAAGCAACTGGTTTTACGATCGTCCATCATTAGCGCTTTCGAGCCGTCTTTAGGGATCTGCGCTAAGGCCTCATCGCGCCAGGGAAGGATGCAGCCTAGCAGCACATCGGCGTCCCAATGGCGTTGATATAACCGTTCGATTTCTGGATTCAACTGCGCCAGCGCTTTCAACTGCGTGAGGGAACCACACAGCACGACGCCCGGCTTGTTGCGGTTGCGCTGTTTGGCGTCAAACTTGCGCTCCAGCCCGACCTTGTCTGAAGCCATGATGATGTAACCCACTTTGGTTGGCGAAACGATGATTCCCCCGCCGCGTGACATCACTTGCACGGCATCATGATGCAAACCGCCATTCCAGTGAACGCTATTTCCGCTCATGTTTACCCTCCGCTTGCAGAGAAAAAAACCTGAGCTTCACCGTGTACCATGTATTCGCATCACAGATTTGTTCAAAAAGTAACCATAAATGACGATGGAAATAGCAACATCGGGGGGGAGCCGAATGAAAAAGCAAGAGTGGGACGTGTACCCAAGGTCGCTTCGGTTTAGCGTTAGCGCATGGCATGACTTTCAGTAATAGTAAGATTGGCAGTAATGCCGAGATGGGAGTGAGGTGTACAAATGCGTAACGATACGATGCTGGGTGGTACGCCGTTTCAGGATGCCGACTCGCGCTGGCAGGCGGTAGTGACGCGCAATAGCGCGGCTGACGGTTGCTTTATCTATGCGGTGAAAACGACGGGGATTTACTGTGCGCCTTCCTGTGCGTCGCGCCAACCCCGACGTGAAAATGTGGTGTTTTTCGCGACGACCGATGAGGCGCAGGCGGCGGGATTCCGTCCGTGCAAGCGGTGTCGTCAGGGAACGCTTTCGCGGCAGGAACAGCAGGCGCAGCAAATTGCCCACGCGTGCCGGATAATTGAGCAGTCAGAGTATCCGCCGACGCTGGCAGTGCTGGCTCAGGCCGTGGGGATAAGCGCGTTCCATTTTCATCGTGTGTTTAAAACCTTAACCGGCCTGACGCCCAAACAGTATGCCAGCGGCCACCGTCATCGCCAGCTACGTGAAAAACTGGTGGAAAAGAGTGCCGTAACTGCAGCGATTACGGCAGCGGGCTATGACGCTAGCGGGCGTTTTTATGCCGAATCGGGCGCGCATTTAGGGATGACGCCAACGGCGTTTCAGAATAAAGGGAAAGGGATGACGATCCGCTTTGCTATTGGCCGCTGTTCACTCGGCGAGGTGCTGGTGGCGGAAAGTGAGAAGGGGATCTGCGCGATCCTGCTGGGAGACGATCCTGAACCTCTGATCAACTCGCTTCAGGAGATGTTTACTCACGCACAGCTGATCGGCGGCGATGCGGCGTTTGAGCAACGGATGGCGCAGGTTGTCGGGTTTGTCGACGATCCGGCTATCGGGCTGACGCTGCCGCTGGATATTCGCGGTACGGCATTCCAACAGCGTGTCTGGCAGGCGCTGCGCGCGATCCCCGCAGGAGAAACGTTGAGCTACCGTGAGGTTGCTGAACGCATTGGTGCGCCAGCCGCCGTGCGTGCGGTCGCGGGTGCCTGTGCGGCCAACCGACTGGCGGTTGCGATTCCCTGCCATCGCGTAGTCCGGCACGATGGGGCGCTATCTGGCTATCGCTGGGGTGTTGTACGTAAACGCGCCCTGCTGGAGAAAGAGCGGTTGGATAAAGAACAGTTGGATAAAGAGCGGGTGGAGAAAGAGCAGGGCACGCATCCGCAAGGGGAACCGTTATCGTGAATTTTGACTTATTTGCTGATGAAGCGCCGCGTCGCTGGACGGAAACGCTGGCTTCGGGGGCGTTTATCCTGCGTGGGCGCGCTTATGACGACGCCCCGGCGTTGCTTGCGGCCTTGCAAGCCGTCACCGCGCGTGCGCCGCTGCGGAATATGGTGACGCCAGGCGGCTTTGTGATGTCGGTGGCGATGAGCAACTGCGGGAAACTCGGCTGGGTGACGGATGAACGCGGCTATCGCTATACCTCACACGATCCACTGAGCGGAGAGGCGTGGCCAGTCATGCCGGAAGTCTTTTCCCGGCTGGCACAGCAGGCGGCACGTGAAGCTGGTTTTGCTGATTTTGAACCGGATGCCTGCCTCATCAACCGCTATGACGTCGGCACGCGCATGTCTCTGCATCAGGATAAAAACGAACGGGACTTTCGCCAGCCGATCGTGTCCGTCTCGCTGGGGCTCAGCGCGACGTTCCTGTTTGGCGGCATGGCGCGCAGTGATAAAGCGCAGCGTGTTGCGCTGACGCATGGCGATGTGGTGGTCTGGGGCGGTGAATCACGGCTCTATTTCCACGGCATTCTGCCATTGAAAAGCGACAGCGTGCCGGAAGGGATGTCCGACGAATGCCGTTTTAACCTGACATTTCGTAAAGCCGGATAGGCGAACCACAGGGATGCTTCCCCTGTGGTTCCGCCGTGTCTCTCGATGCTCAAACGATCGAGACTAGGTTTAAGGGTAGGGCTTATTTTTTGCTGAACTTCATGTAATCGAGGGCGCTTTCTGCCGCGATACGACCGGAGTTGAGCGCAAAGCCAAACGTGCCGCCGCCTAACAGCAGATCATAGGTATCGCCATACATACCGGCCGCATCGTTACCCGTGACGTACAAACCCGGAATGACCTCACCGGATTTATCGATTGCCTGCATTTTCTCGTCAATCTTCACGCCGCCGAGTGTGCCCAGCGCAGCAGGCTGCATTCTCACCGCATAGAACGGGCCGGTTTTTACCGGACGCAGGTAATCCATGTTTTTGTTAAACACCTCATCCCGCTTTTGTGCCGCAAACTGGTTGTTTTCTTCCAGCGTATGCTTCAACACGCTGGCATCAACGCCCATCTCTTTCGCCAGCCCGTGACTTTACCGTCTTTCACGACCAGATCTTTACCCGCCGTTTTCACCAGCGTGGTGACATCCATACTTTTAAACTGCTCGTGGAATGTCTTGATCAGGTGGCGTCCGTGGCCGGGGCCGTCAATCACATGCCAGGTCAACATACCGCCGGGGCCACCGGGGCCGATGTATTCAAATTTGATGCCTTTCGACTTCACCCACTCAATGGTGTCTGCGGAACGGTTTACGAAGGCGCGAACCACGAAGGGATTGGCCATCCAGTGGCTGTACTCCATGATGGTCTTAAAGGCCATATCGGGCGTCACCACGATTCCCTGACGTTTCTGCATGCTGCTGTTGGCCGCGAAGATGCCTTCGGCAAAATTACCTGTGCCACCGACAACAGGCTGTTTTTCCAGTAAGAAAGACGATTTTTGCCCCTTTTTCCGCGGAAGCTATGGTTGCCGAGGTATCAGCCGCACCTGCCCCGATGATCACGATATCGGCGCTTTTCGGGATTTCCGGCTTTGCTGCGTCCGCCGCTTGTGCGGTAGACCAGCTCATCATCGAGAGACAGAGCGTCGCGAGTACACGTTTTCTGAAGCGTTTCATGATGTTTTCCTTGATGTGATTAATATTCTTACAACACGGTGTGTGACCGCCGCGTTCCCGCTGCCGTGTTTCGCGTATTGAGAGCGTTGCGTGTGGAGAACCGGGCGGTATTAATTCGCTTTGGCCTGTGAATACGTGTCTTCCGACGCCTCTTTTACCGCCTCGCTGGCTACCAGCACATCAGCGAGTGTATGCAGGACGGTGCGCTGGTCGCGGCGGCACACCATCTGATGCTGCGTGAGCAGGCACCGACGCTGCGTACGCAGGGGGTCGATCTCGCCGCCTATGCGGATGCTGGATTCGATCCGCTGGCATCTGGCGAACGGCAGCCGTTTTGATGCGCTGGCGCTCGGTGTGGCGGGGTGGATGCGTTATGTCGGTGGTATAGATGAGCAAGGGCAACCGATTAAAATCAGCGATCCGTTGAAAGAGATGATTGCTGAAACCGTGCAACACAGCGTAGAGGGTGAAAGCCGAATCGCGGCGTTGCTGACGCTGACGGCGATTTTTGGTGAGGATTTACCGAAGAACCCCGCTTTTGTAGCGTTGGTGACGCAGCACTATCTGTCATTGTTAGCGAAGGGCGTGAAAGAAACGTTGCAGAAGATAGTCTGGTAGACCGAAAAGCGCGGCGAGTTCGGTAACACTGACACTCGCTGCGCTAAGCGTGTATCATAAGCGCTAAATTTCTTGGCTAAGCACAGAGGCATGGACACCTCTTTTCAGATTAACAACCGCGAACCAGTTAACCAGCAAATTTATCGCGTACTGCGTAAAGACATTGTGGAATGCAATATTCCGCCGGGTAAGTTGCTGTCTGAAAAAGAAATCTCTGTGCGTTTTGATGTTTCCCGCCAGCCGGTTAGAGAGGCCTTTATCAAGCTGGCCGAAGCCGGGCTGGTGCAGATCATGCCGCAGCGCGGTACGTTTGTGATGAAGATCTCCGAGCAGCGCGTGGCGGATGCTCGCTTTATCCGTCAGGCGCTGGAATGTGCCATTGTGCGTCGGGCAGCCGAAATGGTGACAGATGAGCAACTGCTAACATTGGAGCACAACTTACGCCGTCAGGAACTGGCCGCGCAGAATGAACAAGTGCGCGAGTTCCTTAGCCTTGATGACAGCTTCCATCAGCTTCTGATACAGATTGCTAACTGTCCGCTGGCGTGGGAAACCATCGAATCGATCAAAGCAACGATGGATCGCGTGCGTTTTCTCAGCCTGAGTCAGGTTTCTCCTCCGCCAAGCCTAATCCAACAGCACTACCTGATTTTTAGCGCCCTGAAAGCGCGCGATCCCGATGCGGCGGAAAAAGCGATTCGTGAGCATTTGCAGGAAATGATCTATTCGATCACGCCGATTGCGCAACAGAATAGCGATTGGTTCGAGCACGCCTGAGTAGCTGCCGCGTTAAATAATCTCATGGGAAACACTCGCTGAAGCCATTGTCCTCAGCGAGTGCGGGACGTCATCCTATCCTGTTATCGCTATCACTGCATTGGCGTTTTACGCGCCCCGTTTTCATGGTTTACTACCTCAGCGCGATAACGCCGCAATTTCACTGCCGCTCAAGGCACCATCATAAATTTTGAAATAATCATATCGGCCTTTCATATAAGGATCGGTCGGGTATTGAGAACGCCCAAGATACGCGGCATTCAGCTCACCAAG
This sequence comes from Pectobacterium aroidearum, assembly GCF_015689195.1. Lineage (GTDB taxonomy): Bacteria > Pseudomonadota > Gammaproteobacteria > Enterobacterales > Enterobacteriaceae > Pectobacterium > Pectobacterium aroidearum. The sequence continues at coordinate 3,993,955 of NZ_CP065044.1, read as the reverse complement.
TTGATAAGGTGCCTGAGTGAACGTGTCGCTGCGCGCCACTTCGGTACCGTCAATATAAAGAACGGCGACATTATCCGACATTGTCATTGCGGCAGTGACCCAGCGACCAAGTGGGAAGGTATCCGTCGTGCTTTCAAAGGCCTCCATCATATAGCCATGGAGAATCGACATTCGGAAGGACATCTTTCCGGCATTACTAAACGGTAACAGCGCGATCCAGCGACGGGTGCCGGAACCCATGTCGAAAATACGCGCCCAGACTCGCCTGTCGTCAGCACAGAAGCGGGTAACGACGGTGAAATCTCCCAAATTCTCCATCACTTTTCCGGGCAGGCTGACATAGCCATCGACGCCGTCTAAAACCAATGCAACGCCGGAGCCGTCTGGCCCCGTTCCCCAAGTGGCTCCGCCGTGTAAAGTGCTGTTTCCCCATTTTCCTGTGCTGTCAGCCAGCATGGTTCCCGAACCTTCATTGAACGCCAGATGGAAAATTTCTTCTGCTTTGATCACGACACTGACTGTATTAGACGCTGAGGTTTCCGCGCCATTTACAATAGCCTTAACGCGATAGTCATAGCGGGTTGCGCTGGTAGCGATGTCTTGATCGGTGTAGGTCAGAACATCGGTAATGTCGTAAGCGATGGTGCTAAATGTGCCATTCACCGAGGCTGAACGCTCAAGCGTATAGCTGGTGGCACCGACGACACCCCACCATGACAGTTCAATGCGTTGTCCACGGCGATAAGCGGTTAACCCCGTGGGTTTCAGGGCAGCGTTCTCGACGGCCAGTTCGCGGGTATACAGCAACGTTCCGTAGCCCGTACCATCGCCGCCGCCGCCGTTTTCTGGTGAAAGTCTCTGCACTTGTTTATAGACGTAGGGCGTATCAATCCCTTTGCGTTTGGCGTAGTGGTTATAGATGGTTTCCCAGCAGGGTCGGTTGTTCCCTTGACTCACCGTGCCTAACCCTTCCATCCAGCCGTGTCGGTTACGATAGGTTTTCCACGGCACGGAATGATAGGCACCGCTTGTGTCGGCAAGATTCGATTTCGCGACATATTCGGCACCCGCGAGAAAACGGTTGTTGGCATAGCCGTAAATATCGTCTCCCTGATTCCACGCCATTTCACAAAATGCCACACCTAAGCTCATTCCTAGCGTGGTATGCCCCTGATCGCGGCCGCTTTCTTGCCACTGACCCAGATAGCCGGGGTGTAAATGAACCACGGCCTGCATGCCCGCACCGTTGCCCTGGCCATATTTGTAGTAATCAAGCGCTTCCTGATAGATATCCGGCCGGTCACACAGCACGCCAATCGCCAATATGTTGGCAATGGCACACTGATCCCAGTTAGCCCAATAGTTGGTGATGTCCGCGCCATTATGAACGTCTAAAAAATTACGCGACATCGGATAGAAAATGGTCAGCATCATGTTCTGGAAACGCTCAAGGTCAACCTTGGCCCAGCCGGAGTAAGTGCGCATAATTTCTGCGACGTTAGCAAACTGGTAACCGTAGATACCCGCGGCTAACCAACGGTCTGCGTTGCCTGTGATTGTTTTTAGAGTAGAAGACCACGCGTTGAGATATCGCAAGGCTTCATCAGCATAGGACGTGTCCTGTGTGATTTTCCAACGTACCGCCAGACGATAGGAACGCTGAACGTCGATATATAAAATCGGGAAATTTTGCCCATTGCCCCCACGTATCAGCGTTTCTGCTGCACGAGGGTTGGCACCTTTCTGCGAATACGGATCGGCAATAAAAGGCGCCCATGCTTCTGTCCAGGGGCTCTCTTTTCTGGCGAGCTTTTCTCGAATGCGAGAAAAATCCTCTTCGGTATGCAAGAGACCTGGGTGCGAGAAGGTTCGATCTTTGGCATAAATTGAGGGCGCAATAGCGCCTGTTGCCACTGCGGCGATGGCTCGAGTGAGAAAATTACCTTTGAATTGCCCTAATAATCCACTGAAAGCCACGCTCGTTCCGGCTTGTAAAAAGCGGCGGCGAGGCAATGACCCCGGCTTTTCTGCTTTAGCGTGTGAATCAATAGATGTGTTTGAATTCTCGTTGTGTCGCTGTTGCAGTATTTTTTTCATGGCAGTTTAACTTCCCTATTTAACATGTGTGTTGAATCACTTCATCGATTACCAACACCGTGCCGGTTTTCCATAACCTGTCGATTATTAAGCAACGGAAAAAGGCGGTGTGATTCCCTTGTTGCTCTGTATCTGTATTTTTTGATCTGTGGTGCATACCGTGTGCTGAAAATAAGGCTTTCTTTATTGAAGTGTCGAGGGAAATCGTGCTAGAAAAAGTTTTGATCTGTATTGCGGAGAGGTATGGGAAGCACGCATTGATTTTTGTATGAAAACCAATGCGCGTAGCGTGTTATATCAGCCTTTTTGGGGCGTTTAGCATGGGCCTCCGATGGAGACCCATGCTGCGCGCTATCTTATTGAAATCGCTATTTCAGCGGTTGAGCCAGATGAATCAACCACAGCTCGTTATCGGCTTCTGGTTTCTGCAACGGTTTGATTTCCAACGTCGTATCGACCGCCTTTCCGTCTCGCGTGAGTTTGCCGTCGGCGGTGACCTGATAGTCGTCCGCTTTGTCTTTTGCTTTCACGGGAGAGTGCAGAACAGATTGCAGGCCAAAGTCGTTGTCGTTAATGACGGCCAGCGTTTGTTTATCCACCAGCGCCAGACCTTCTACTTTCTCCTGCTGCCAGCCGAGCTTACGCAGATCCACCAACTCCTGCTTGTGCGCTAGCGTTATACCGCGCTTTTCCAACTGCGCGAGGTCGTCAAATTCTGGCGATTTACCATCGGCATCGAATGGCGTCAGGTCACTCGCTTTACTGAGATCGACCAGATAGATGCGATTCTGCATCTGCTTGTCTTTATCCGCACCTTGCTCGACCAGCAGGATGCGTTGATTATCCAGAGCGACGATATCGCCAATCTTGGCATCTTTTGCTTTCTTATAGCTGTCGATGTTGATGGGGTAGCCCACCATGCGGCTGGTTTGCGTTTCCGGGTTAAACATCACCAGACGCGTAAACTGCGCTTTGTTTTTGGTTTTGCCGTCGATATCCAGCGTACTTTGCACGGCCATGACAATCGTACTGTCCGGCAGGCGAGTCAGCCCTTCAAAGCCCCGATTCGGCTGACGCCACTTGATGATGTTTGGTAAGCCGCTGGCAACGGAGTGCTCATTGCCCGTAGGCGTTGGCCCAAATTTTTGCAGAATTTTCCCGCTGGCATCAATATGGATCAGGAACGGGCCGTATTCGTCACACAGCCAGAAGCCACCTTTACCATCCGGCGTGATCCCTTCGGTGTCCAGCCCGCGCTGGCTGGTGCTGAGCGGTTGTAACGCGTCATTCAGCGCCACTTCGTTGGTGGTACCGATAAAATCCGCAGGCAGTGGCAGGCCGGTGATGTTGCCCTCGGCATCGTGCAGCGAGCGTGGGTTTATGGCTTCGGCAGCTTTCGCGCTCACCCGAATATCCATAATTAGCGGTGCATAATCGGGGCTAGCGAAGATTTTGGCCTCTTTCTCTCCGACCAACGGCGCATCGGCGTTCGGGCCACGATCGGTGATGGTAGTGAACATTAGGTCATCGCCTTGTTTGCCCGTGAAGTAAAGACCAGAGCCGATACCGACAGGCAGAGCGTTGGGAAAATTTTTGGCGAATTTGCCCTGATATGAAACATGATCGCTGGCCGGGAAGGTGACGACATAACGCGTCACTTTTTCTCCTTCGGCCTGAACGCTGAACGGCAAAAATCCGGCAACCAGCAGTGCTAACAACGTGTGTTTCATGGGGGGCTCTTTTGATATGAGTCGATTTGACAGAAGTATCGTCGGAGCATAGATAATAGGTATGTCAGTTCTGTGATCGCACTCCTGATTTTGCAAGGAAAGATGCGATTTTCATGGCATATCGTTGCTTAGGGAGGGGGAGCTATCCTTTTCCGCGTGGTTTCCTGAAGGCGAAAAAGAGCTGTAGCGTGTTGCACAGCACCAGGAAGGCGGTGACGATGAAAACCCAGCGGAATCCCATCATGGCGGACACACCGGAACCGACTAGCGGCCCCAGTACGTTACCCAGATACATAAATGACTGGTTATAGCCGAAGATTCGGCCTGTTACCTGCTGGCTACTGTATTTGACTAATAGCGCCTGTACGGTTGGCATCAGCGCGCCATCGGCAAAGCCCAACATAAAGCGCAGGATACCGAGTTGGGTGGGGCTTTGTACCGCTGCCATGACGAGGAACAGTAGTACGCTGATCGCCAGTGCGGCGATCAGGACGCGGTGTGCGCCGATCCGGTCACCTAAACGACCCAGACGCGGTGCAGATAGCAGAGCGGATACGCCGGGAATGGCGGCAATCACGCCGCTGATAAAGGCAATGTTGTCCGTGCCGGGCGTCAGATCGCGGATGAACAGCGTTAGAATAGGGCTGATGGAGCCGTTCGCCATCTGGATCATCATCGTCGTAATAAACAGACAGATAATCAGTGCCGGATACGGCAGGGAAGCAAAGACGGCTTTCCCGCTGAGTCGATTCTCTTTGGTGACTTTAACCACGCTTTCTTTAATCGCGAAAAGCGTAATCAGGAAGCTGGTAAACAGCATGCCGCCGGTGATGAAAAAGACGATGCGTAGCCCGATGTAGTCGGCCATAAAGCCGCCGAATAAGGGGCCGAGAATGACGCCGGCGATCTGCCCGGTCGATAACATGCCCAGCGCCCAGCCGCTTTTTTCACGCGGAACCTGCGAGGCGATCAGCGCCATTGCATTGGGAATGTATCCAGAGGTCAGCCCCATGAGCGAGCGCAGGATGAACAAGTGCCACACGTTGGTTGCCAGCCCTTGCAACGACATCACGATCGCCATACCGAGTGCGGCGCGCAGCAGCATGAGCTTGCGGCCTTTACGGTCGGCGAGGCTTCCCCACAGTGGCGCAACGATGGCAGAGATCAGAAAAGACGAGCTGAAGATCAAACCGGACCACAGACTTAGTGACTCGTGCGAATTAACGCCAAGCTGCTCAATGTACAGTGGCAGGAAGGGCAATATCTGGCTCATGGCCAGCCCGGTGAAAAAGCATCCCAGCCAGGCAGAGAAGAGGTTAAGTTTCCAGGTTTCCATGGGGGGTCGGAACGAGCCTTCATCAGCGAATAACCAATGGCGAAACCGTGGTGACTGCGCGTGAAGAAAAGTGTGCTAGCTGACAGTGAATAGCGCTCAATTAATAACGTGCAGTGACTAAAATTTCGTCTTTCATCATGAGCATAGCATAGCTCATGGCGTATTGGTCACTGAGGGTAATGATTCGCAACAAAAGAAAATCAGCGTGAGTAGTGCGCGGGTTGGAGAAAGAGTGTCGGTGAATTTCGTTGTGTGATGTTCATCACAAAAAATTGGCTTTTGCTCAACAAGGCTTGTACAATTCATCGCCATAAGGCAGGTCGCTGCCAGTAAGACAAGAGCAATCCCATCGCGTCATTAGAATAACGAGCTAAGTAAAACCAAGGTGAAAAAAGTGCGTAACTTCTTTAAAAAAATGCTGGCGGCTTACCTGAATACTTATAAAGACGTGCCGCCTGGCGCACTATTCTAAGAATCTGTGCTATGCAAACAGGCCGCCATCATGGCGGCCTGTGTATTTATGGGGATCCGAGAACCGACGTAACATGGTTCTGAGCCGGTTCCCCTTTTTGTGGTGATATTACTTCGTGCTGTAGACCGGAACGGCCGTCACTTCTGGCACGGCTTCGGTCAGGTAAGCACCGGCTGCGCTGCTTTTGACTTCATTTCCATCAATAAAGCCATAGAACACACCCTGCGACGCGGAAACGCCGCGAATTTCTGCATCTCCACGCATTTGTGCATTGCCTGACAGAACGATCCCATGTTCAAAGGCGCCTGGCCCCTTGAAGATCGTATGCAGTCGCGCGTTATCACGTACAACGGTATTACCTTGTAACACTGTTAGGCCGCTAACAACTGCGCGTCCTTCTACCGTTCCGTTAAGGATCGTCGCTCGATCTTCAATTCTAGCGTTATCCCTCACGGTCCCTCCGATGACGCGAGCATAAGGCCCAACGTACGCAGTAGGAGCGACATTTGCGGCGTTGGAAACCCAGCCACCGCCGTTTGGATGGCGAGAGCCGTTATCGGTTGGATTCGGTGCGCCTGGCTGACTACCTTCCGGCCAGACGCCGGTGAAATCTGCCATCCACGGGTAGCGATACAGAGAGTAGTAAGCCTGATCCCACTTGATCTTCTGCATTTGCGACGGTGTCCCCATGACCACCATGTAAATGCCGCGATCGTCCTGACGGATAGTGAAGTTTTTCACCGTGGCAGACGCGCCGCGTTGTAGTTCACTGTAGCGAGAAACGCCGTCCGCACCGATAGCAACAATCCCCCAGCGCCAGTCGGAATTAGGCTGTGGTATGGTTGATGGGTCGTTCTTCAGCCCCGGGAAACGGGTAATCGCAGGTTTGCTTTGGACCATACCGCGGAATTTGACGGTGATTTTCGTCGCGCCGCTTTCCGGGATTAGCCGAACGATGTTGTAGCCCAGTTGTTGCGGAGCTTGATCGAACGGTACGGAGAAGCGTCGCAGGTTAGCGCTGGCACCGACAACGGGTTCAAGCGTTGTGGTTCTCAGCAGGCGATCGGCATTGCTGAGCGAGGGTTGTACCGCACCATAGCCGCCGTAGATTGAACGGTAAACACGGCCGCGGTCAAAACCGTCTGGATCGATATAATCCCAGTTAACGTTGTGCATCGCCCAGTCGCCGAAAACATCGTTGAATTCAGACTGGCTCCACCCCATGTTAGTACGCAATACCGAGAAAGGATCGACGGTAGATTGGGTACTGTCACCTGATTTTGGCGCTTTTGACCACATATCGTTGATGATGCCATAGCCAAAGCGATTCTTCAGATATTCCATAAACTGCCAGTTACAATAACGGTCGCGTGTTGACCCCAGATAGAGATGCGGATAGTTGACCAGCATTTCTGAGCATAAAGCTGATGTACTGCGCAATTCATCTAACTGATTGGACATCCAGTCAGCGTGCGACTCCCAAATCCAGCCAACATAGTTATCGCCGCCTTGACTCTGGAAACCACCGGTTTGCCCTTGCAGCGCATGGGCGAATTCGTGTGCTAATCCGCCAATTTCTTTAAGGGCTGGAGGGGAAATCCACATCCCCATGTTACCGCTGCTCGGAATAATACCGCCGTTCAACCCAAAAGTAGGATCGATATGGATGCTGGCCTTATATTTGACCGTCTGCTTGCAATAAGGCTCGGGGAATTGAATTTGGTTAATATACTTATCCCAAATTTTTTCCAGCTTCTGTCCGGCAGAAATAGCATCATTAAGATTAACGTCGTTATTATTCCAACGTAAGGCAAAGTGCTCAGTCTGGTATTTCACTGGTGGCATATCATTGACAATATTATCCACCTGCCAGTTACCCGCGACACAAGCCTCGGCGGCGTTTGCCGTATTGACCATTAAGGCACCGCTTAAAACAAGCAGACAGTTTAATGGCGTGAGAAGTGTTTTTATTTTTGGCATAAATCCTTTTCCTAGCATGAATATTGCTAATCAGCCTTATTATTTCGCGAGAGGGAATTTCTCGTTGATAGATAAGGCCCATCCCAAGGCCATCATGGCCTATATCCGTCATGCTTCAAACTGCCTGAGCGTCACCGCCTGAATGCAGCTTGAATTATTCAGGAGCTAATTTGCTTAAGTAAAAATATATCGGCCTCTATGAAAAGAGGCCGATTGGATTATAGATGAATTTTATCTTGTTACCTATTTCATTTTAAATTTTTGTTATGCTCTGGTTTCCTAAAATACACATGGTTATTGGTGTAATGCTTTATTATCCAATAAATCAGGCTGGCTGCCAGTATCGAATTAAACGCCGGTACGCCCCACTCAAAGGCTAATCCAACGATAGCACCGACAATGCTGGCAATAATAGCAGGCCAGCCAATCAGCGGTGTTTGTGCGCTGTCAGGTAATTGACCTTCGGCACGACTGGCATCGAGCAGCGCCCTGTGGGTTCGTAAAATATAATAATCAACCAGCATCACGCCGATAATTGGGGGGAACAGCACGCCTAATAGCGTCAGGAAATCGATAAAGCGATCCAGAATACCGGCGACGGAAAGCAGGGTGCCAATGAGGCCAATCACCAGCGTGATCGAGACATAGCGTAATTTTTTCCCCGTGACGCCTTCTATGGCATTGGCGATTCCTAAAGAGGAAGAATACAGGTTGATATCGTTCACTCTCAATGTCGAAAATATGACGGCAATCAGCCCGATGCCACCAGCCGCCTGGGACATGATCGTCACAACGTCTGCGGTATTGAGCGCGCGGGCGATAATGATGGCAAGGCCATTCACAATAAATTCCCCGACGATAATCGACAGCATCGTCATCCAGAAAACGTGTTTTCCTGTTTGGGAATAGCGCGTCATATCAGGCGTAATTAAGCTGGCGACGATGCAGCCGCCTACGACCATCGTCGCCCCTGCGCTAATCGAAATCGCCGCGCCGTTAGGTGCCGAGGCGATCAGTTCAGCAATATTGTGACCGGAGAGCGTCATGATCGAAATATAGCCGACGACAATAACAAACATCGGTACGGCAATTTTGGCTGTGAAGCGTAATGCCCTGAAACCAAAGGCAACCAGCAGCGTCAGCGCAATGCCGGACAGGGCGGCGGACCAGCTAAAACCGAGTTTATCTGCCATTGCGAAATTGAGCGCTTTGGCGAATACGGCATTCTGGACGCCGAACCAGCCGATGAGGCTAACGGCGATGACCAGCCCAATCAGGACGGAACCTATACGGCCAAATCCGCACCAGCGTGCGAGCAGGCTGCCGGACATACCTTCTTTCATTCCCGCGTAGCCCAGTCCCACGGTCACCACACCAAAAATGGCGCTACCAATAAAGATGGCGAGAAATGCCTGGCTTAGCGTCATGGAATGGCCGAGTACTGCACCTAACATAAACTGGTCCAGGGCAGTTAACATGCCGATGTGGACTAATGCCACATTTAAAAAAGGCAGCCGGACACTCAGCGGAACACGGCTGACGGGGTAATCATCTATTTTTTCCATATGGATATGTTCTCTTATATAAATTGAATGCCTTTCTCGATGAGAGAGTTAGGTATATAACCATCGATTCCAAGATGGCGACAAAATTCCTCAAATTGAGGTAAAGAATGTGCTTCTGCCTTTTGATACATATTATATATTCTGTTCTCTATTGTTTTTGGTGATACGTTCATTTTTCTGGCGATTTCTTTATTTGAAAGTCGCTGCAATATCAGGAATATAATATCTAACTCTGATTTCGTGAATATGCTGGTCGTTAAGTCCGTTTGCAACGTGGTTGGCTTCTTTTGGTCTATATATATAAGCGGAGACCGCGTATCCAGAGGTCTGGCATTCCATATTGTACCAATGCAGAGCTTATTTTCATCAAAGATGGGGATCTTTTCGCTGACAAAGGGGGTCAGCGTTTTCTTTCCATACCAATAATGTGTTTCGATGACAGTAACTCTCTGTTCACTATTCTCTGTAAGCCTGTCATGTTCTTTTAGATCGTCAGAAAGCTCCGCCCAGCTGGCAGGAAATTCATCATCTAGCCGTCCTTCAATATCAAAACGCATTGGCGTATTGGTATAAAGGTAAGCGGCTTTATTCATATAAACATGGCGTGATGATAAGTCTTTAATACCCCATGGTTCATTTAAACACTCCATCATAATAATCAGATTGCGAATATAATCAGTCATGTTTTCTTGTGATGATGGCATCCTGCCCTCCTTAATAGGCTGGAATTAATTCAACGGATCAATTTGGCTAAGTAATGTCGAGTATGCTTGTGCGCATATCCCGGCAGGTTTCCATATTCTCTGTATCCCAGTTTTTCGTAGAATCCTTTGGCCTGAAACTCGAATGTGTCCACGTAAGCCAAATGACAGCCACGATTTAATGCTTCTTTTTCAGCAGCCTGCATGAGTTGACGGCCAAGCCCACTTTTACGATGCTTCTCACTAACCCAAAGATATTGAACTTCTAATGCACCCCACCAGGTTCTGGATATTAGCCCTGCGATAATATTATTTTCATCATCTTTGAAATTTAAAAATAAGGGGGAAATATCAACAGCATCGAACTGTTCATTGTGTTTCCAAAGACTTGCTATTACAAATTCTTCTTCATCTGAATCTGGTGTGTTAGTAATATTTAGATTCATTACAATAAGACCTCATTATTAGCACGCTAAATTATACTTCTAATATTAATGCTTCCTTACCATATCAAGCATGTTTAGGCAAGAGTGGATTTCACCCGTTCTTAGGTTGCTGTATCGTTCTATGATAAAAAACATAATCTGATATTCATTGATTGAATGTTGGTAAAAATCAGAAAGTCAGTACGTATTTGCCTCACCAGGGAAAATACCAGATAATTTATAATGAAAACGTACGTTTTGTCGAAAAATATGTTTTTTATGAGTAAGTTACTCATCTATTTTTCTCCTTGATTAACTTATCGCCAGCCCGGTTTATGTCAGCGAAACATATTACCGTTTCGCTGGCGTTTCTCTCCTGCTCATCTCCTCCGCCAGCACATGTTGCAACCTGTGTAAAAAGGCGACATTGTTATTGCCTGTCATGCCTTTGCCTGCCATAGCATGGCTAATTCTTCTCATGGCGTAGTTCTGGCGGAACGCGCACTCGCGCGCCATTTTTTCTATTCATGTTTTTTATTCACGCATAGGCCGGAGAGTGGGTTGCATGTCGTTAAAAGCTTTACGCACGTTAGTCGCGATTGCTCAGTATGGATCGTTTGCCCGCGCAGCTGAAGCCGTGTGCCTGACGCAATCTGCCGTCAGCCTGCATGTTCGCAGCCTGGAAGAAGACTTCAACGTGTTACTTTTCGATCGCTCACGTCGCGTTCCGGTACTCACGGAAGCCGGACATCGTGCGGTGGAGCAGGCGCGGGACATTCTTGCGCAGTATGACGGCATTGCCGCCGAATTAGGCGAGGGTGGTGATGCACCGCTGATGGCGGGCATCATTGCGGTTCAGACATTGCTCGCAGGCGTTGCACTGCCGCTGGCTGTCCTTGGGTTGGCCGGTCTATTGTAAATGCCTCGGATGTTCTTTTTGTAACATGCCTTGTTAACGGTGTGGTGATTTGTTCTTTTTTATCTAGTTGTATTTTAAGTGAATTAATCCTTTCATTGAAATGACAATAATAATGCGTATAGTTATCATTTACCTTTCTGTGCAAATGTTGACAAGAAACGCCTCAGCATCTCGCCAAAATCACCATCAGTTAACCGAGGATATACCATGTCTTTTAGAGTTACTCGCGCCGGAAAAACGCGCGTTTGTGATTCTTCGCTGGCCGGAGCAAAACCATTCGGAGTCTCTCTTCTCGCCCTGTTGATTTCAGCCTCTTTCCTGCCTGCTCAGGCTGCTGCCGAAGAAAATCCCGCCTCAGGCGATACGCTGGTTGTCAGTGCGAACGCCAACGCTAATGCGGAGGCGAGTGCTCCGCAGGATTACAGCGTGAAAGTGACTAACGCCGGAACGAAGATGACGCTGACGCCGCGTGATATCCCGCAGTCGGTGAGCATTATCAGCCAGCAGCGTATCGAAGATCAGAACCTTGAAACGATTGGTGAGGTGATGGCGAATACGACGGGTGTGTCCTCTAAAATTATCGACTCCGAGCGTGTAACGTATTTCGCTCGCGGCTTCCGTATCACTAATTACCTGTTCGATGGTATTCCGACGGTCGTTAATGAAATCTGGGATTTTGGTGATTCTGGCTCAGACACGGCAATCTACGATCGTATCGAGGTAGTACGCGGGGCGACCGGGCTAATGACCGGAACAGGTAACCCTTCTGCGGCGGTGAACATGGTGCGCAAGCATGCGGACAGTCGCGAATTTAAAGGCTCGGTATCCGGCAGCTACGGCTCGTGGGATAAACAGCGGATGGTGGCCGATTTGTCTGCGCCGCTGACGGAGTCTGGCAACGTGCGTGGGCGTGTGGTTACGGGTTATCAGGATAATGACACCTGGCTCGATCGTTACCACAGCCGCAAAAAATTCCTCTATGGCGTGATCGATGCCGATGTCACCGATTCCACCACGCTGTCGCTTGGCTATGACTATCAGGAACACAACACGGATAGCCCAACTTGGGGTGGGTTGCCAACATGGTTTACCGATGGTAGCCCGACGAATTTTGGGCGCAAATTTAACTCTGCACCAAACTGGAGCTACTCCGATAAAACGTCGAAAAAAATCTTTGCCGATCTGACTCAGCGTTTTGATAACGGTTGGCAGGTGCGTATGAACGGAACACATGGCGAAACCAACTTCGATTCCAAGCTGATGTATGCCAACGGTTTCCCGGATAAAGATACCGGGCTACTTGTCGATCCGTATGGCTCTAATGTCGGTGCTTACGGTGGATGGAATAAGGGCACTCGTAAAGTTGATGCGATTGATACTTACGCCTCTGGTCCGTTCGAGTTACTGGGACGCCAGCATGAGCTGGTGATAGGTGGCAGCTACAGTCGACAGCGTAGCCAGTTCTATAACACGCAAGCCACGATCAGCCCGACAGATATGGGCAATTACTATAACTGGAATGGCAACATTGCCGATCCGACATGGGGATCTTGGGTTAATGGAACTTTTGTGGGGGGAGTTTGGGCGGACTATGAGCACTCAACCACGCGCCAAAAATCGCTTTATACCTCAGCCCGTTTCTCCCTGGCCGATCCGCTACACCTGATCGCGGGGGCGCGTTATACCGACTGGAGCATCATCGGTTCTACGGGGGATACCAGCAACAACCGCGTGACGCCTTATGTTGGTCTGGTGTATGACATCGACGATACTTGGTCAGCGTATGCCAGCTATACCGATATCTTCCAGCCGCAAACGTATAAAGATATTAATAAAAAATATCTGTCTCCGACGACGGGTAAAAACTACGAAACCGGTGTTAAAGGGGACTGGTATAACAGCCGTCTGACGGCGTCGGTCTCTGTTTTCCGTATTGAGCAGGATAATGTGGGGCAATCAACGGGGATCGCGATTCCGGGCGGTGGTGGAGAATTCGCCTATCGTTCAGTTGATGGTGTCGTCAGCAAAGGGATCGAATTCGAAGTGAACGGTGCGGTGACGGACAACCTGCAAATGACGTTTGGTGGTTCGCGCTATGTTGTTGACGATCAGGACGGTAAGTCGGTCAACCCAGAGCAGCCGCGCACGTCGTTCAAGCTGTTTACCCGTTACCAAGTGCCAACGTTGCCGGATTTAACCGTTGGCGGCGGCGTGAACTGGCAAAATGGCATCTGGCAGGAAGGCTCTGGCCCGCAAAACACTACGCTGCGCGCCGAGCAGGGTAGCTATGCGTTGGTTAACCTGTTTGGCCGCTATCAGGTGACCAAACAGTTGGCGGTACAGGCGAATATCAACAACCTGTTTGATAAAGAGTACTACGACTATCTTGCGCCTTATGCCGTGTATGGCACGCCGCGTAGCGTCTCGATGACCGTTAACTATGCGTTCTAATCCAGTACGCTGATAGTGATGTGAGTGACTGACCCGACGATGTGAAGCACCGTTGTCGGGAATCAGCATAGCGCCCGTATCACAGCGATACGGGCGTTTTTTCTTTTACCGCATGCTAGGATATTTTCACTCATTGCCCGCCAGTGATTAATGCCTATGGCGGGCATTCGCTGCATGAACAATCTCTGAATCCTTTATGGCGTTGCTGCTCAACCGTTTTGGTAAAGAGGGAATTTATCTACTCGACGAACCGGAAGCCGCGCTGTCGCCCAGCAGGCAACTGGCTGCCATTGCCCGCATGCACGATCTCATCCGTGAAGGATCGCAGTTTGTTATCGCGACTCACTCTCCGATCCTGATGGCATATCCTGATGCCACGATCTTTCAGTTTGGTGAAGACGGAATACAGCAGGTCGCGTACGAGGACACGGAACACTATCAGGTCACACGTGCTTTCCTTAATCACCCTGAACGGATGCTGCGTGAATTGATGGCGGAATAGAGGTTAACATCGCTTCGGGAGTAAGCGACAATGACGTGTGATATCAAGACGGGAAGCCGTCTTTTTCTTTTGGAACATTTTACAGGGAGTTCAGAAAATGAAGTGCCTAAACTGTGATAACGACGCACGTAAAGAATCTGGTCTGTGCGCAACATGTGAAGAACAAGAACAACAGAAGATTAACGGTATTCTCTACCTCCCGGCGCTGGGGATTATTCTCTCTATCGTTACTACGCCGTTTTCGTTGTACGAAATTATCAATGCGATGGTTATTCATTTTAGGAACACTGGGTTTCTCGGCTATTACGCATTGGCCTTGGTGTTTTTCCTGTGTGCTATGTTTGCACTGGAAATTTTCACCGCAATGACCTTTTTCCGACGTAAAAAACGCACGCGGAATGTGATGGTGGCATACTATTTCATTAGCGCGCTGCTGGTGGGGTATATGACAGTGCTACCGGCTTACTTGTTTAATGCTAAGCTCGATACTGGTGATATCCGTGCGATTTCCTCTGCGGTCTTTGGTATTGCCGTCTGGATCCCCTATTTTCTGTTCTCGAAAAGAATTCCGCTGGTTTTTAGCCGCTAGCGAATAGGGGGAGCGGCTAACAAGTAACTTTAGCCGTGGGTGAATAATGCTTGTGCCGCCGGTGTTTGGTAAAAAACAGGGGCGGCCTCGACTTTTCCCTCAACCCGCTATAAATAGCTCAAGGTGAAGTTCGCCGTTGCCATAAAATCACCGGACTTGATCAGATCGTCGCGTATCTTTTCGATGCGGGCCGAAAAAGGAATGGTGTTGTCTCCGCTTTGCAGCACAATGCTGTCCGTGCTGCTGTTGATACTGACCAGTTTGTTCGCATGATAAATGCCAACCGCGATACCTTTGGCACCGGAAGGTGTATCCAGCGCCAGCCGCTTGGGCAACAGCGGCTCCTCTTTTCCTGAAAAGCGAATAGTGACGTTTTGGTAAGTATCCAGATTGCAGTCTGTGAGGTTAATCGTGAAGTCATGCCAGTCGCCATAGCTATTGGCTTTCAAATAGCGCTCGGAGACTTCTCTCATGTCCACCACAATCGCCTTGCTCTCCGTACTCACATTACAAGCGGCGTTGACGACTAAAACGTGGAAGGTCATTTCATGTTCGTCCAGCGATGTCATCTGCTGTGTGAAAGCGGCGCTGGAATGCAGCACCATAATACCAAACGTAAAAGCGAGCAGAGTGCTGCGCGACCTGCTTTTCACGACCATAGTGTTATTTTTTATCATCGTTGCGATCTCGCGTAGGAAGACGGATTAATGATAATTAAACCGTAGGATTATGTTTTTCTCGGTGTTGCCGATTACCGCAGGGCCGGAGGCGTAGAGTCGTGCCGTATAGCGCCGTTCAATCACGCCGCTCGATGCTGTCAGGCCGTCAACCAAACCGATGAACTGGTTAAACACCACGTTATTGCCGCTGCGAATATCTTCTATCTTCAGCGTGGAGCCATTTCCCATATTCATGCCGTCTATCCCGACGAGCGAATTTCCCCGTGAAGAGGCATCAAAGTTGATGTCCAGATCGAATCCCTTGCCGCAGTCTTCTCCTCCATCGGTTGATACGTTGATGTAGAATTCTGTTTGCGCCAGTGCGCTAGCTTCCGAGCCAGACCACGCTCTGACCGTACCGAAATCGACATAGCTGTCGGGCGAGACGTTGATTTTCGCCGCGCACTGCATTATGTCGATGCCGTGTAGCCCTGACAGGCTTAGCCCATAGTTGCTGTCGGGTTTGTTATTGATGCCTCCTTCACCATCAATCTGGAAGACGCGCAGCGAATCCACGCCTGCCGTGGTATCGGTAATATTCCCAGTTTTTTCGAGATAGAGCTGTACCGTGACATTGAGCATGCTCGGGTTGGACGGCGGCGATGAACCTGATGGACCTGGCTGGATCCACTGTCCTGTCGACACGCGGGATGCGGTGGTTCCGCCATTGGTAATCACACCGAGATCCTGTCCGTTATAGATGATGCCAATCCCAACGCCTTGACTGATGACCTTGCCTTCAGGATTGGGGTAGAAGTAGGACATCTCACCCTGTGGGCGCACGGATTGGTATGCCCAGCAGGCCAGGCTGCGGGTGTAGGGTTTTGATGTCCAGAGGCGGCTGCCAATAGGCAAGGTCGCAGGGATCTTTAGCGTACCGATATCCTCATAATCATTTACCGGACCAGTCACGGTGCCCAGCCGGCATTCCAACGCGCTGGCGTTAAACGCCGTGAGGCCGAAAAAGAGCGAAGCGCAGAGGGCGACATGGCGATGTGGATGAATAGCTGACCAAGACATGGCGAGTTCCCTGTCGTTTATTTATGGATTGTGGGCTGGCACTGGTTTTGTACGCAGGTAAAGGGCAGTTCCAGATGGCCGCCGTAGTCGTTGACGTAGTACAGATAGAAGCGATCGATCGCCCCGTCATTCACCGCAATCGGCAGGGTTGAGCGTGGCGCAACCATAAAGGCTTTCCCCTTTAGCAGGCTGGTCGGGTTGGCGCGTGTCGCTTTAGGCTGTTTCAGGATGTCGCTGACGGTGATGTAGTACGGTGTTGGGTTTTCTACCTGAAAGGTGTTTCCCGTTTTTCGAATGGTCAGTTTTTCCTGCCATATTTCATCTTTGGCTGGTTTGACACCGCGGGGGCGGAAGAACACCTTAATTTCAGACTGAATGGCGATCTGCAATACGTTGGGCTTGTCCGTCTTGGGCGGAATTTCCCGGACGTTAAGGTAGAACAGCGATTCGCGGTCGGCCGGTAATTGGCTGATTTGCTCGGTCTTGACCAGACGGATCAGGCTATAGCCTTTCGCTTCGATGCGCTGTAGAGGCGGCAGCACCATCAGTGGCGTGTTCACTTTATTGTGACGATCGTCCGTCAGCCAGGACTGTGCCAGAAAGGGATGCTCCGCGTTTTGGTTCATCAACATGACCGTCGCGGATTGTTCCTCGTCGTTAAAAATAACGCGGGTGCGATCGAGGCTCAGGGCGCTATAGGCTGAGGGCATCAAAAACAGGCAGCCGATGAGGAATCCAGCGACTCGCTGATAAAAGGTGTGTTTCATAACGTACTCTCCAAACTTTTCTATTTCTTCGCGCCGCTTATTTACAGGGAAGCAGCAGCACATCAAGGTGATTTAAGGTCGCGGGCAGGGTGATGGAACACTGTGTTCTTCCCTCCCAGATGACGGACAGCGTTTCATCAGGCGAGACGCCCGTGATATAGGCTTGCCCGCCGTTGGTGATCATGGCGATATCGCGGCCTTTCTTGTTTTTGACCTGAGCGGCGAAAGGGGGATAGGTGCCATCGGCCAGTGCGACGTGTGCCATGACTTTTGCTCCGCTCACTACGTCGAATTTGCGATAGCCGATTGCTCCTTCGGTCAGCGTGCCCTGAACGACCGTCGTTATCGCTTCGATGGTTGACGGTAATTTCTGTAAATCAATGCGGGTCGACACGTCGTAGTAGCTGCTGGTCCCGGCAATCACGGCCAGACCATAGCGGTTGGTTTCGACCTGGCTGCCGCTGAACTGCACGCCCGCTTGCTCCGTATCGACCATGATGCGGGTGCCCCCCTGATTGCCTTTCGGGTGTGCCGCAACGCCGTGGCGGGTGGCGGTAATCCCACCGCGCAGCGAGCCGTTCAGGTAGGTATAGCGATCCTGCTGCCAGGCTACGCCCACGGTGGCATCGGTCATCGGTGCCAGATGGGTATAGTTGCCGCTCAGGTAGGTATGCTCTTTGCTGTCGTACCGTGTGCTCAGGTTCCAGGTTCGGCGCGGATCGGCGTTATTGGAATAGGTCAGCGTCTGATTGCTGCTGTCGTTATAGCGCCCCATGCTGTAGCTCAGACGATCCCGCTCCCCGAGCGGAATGGAAAAACTCAGGTACAGGCTGTCATCGGTACGGCGGTTGAATTCGGTGCGATAGGCCGCGAAATTTGCAGCAATCCCTTTAAAGGCGCCGATATCAAAGTATTT
Source organism: Pectobacterium aroidearum (assembly GCF_015689195.1). GTDB lineage: Bacteria > Pseudomonadota > Gammaproteobacteria > Enterobacterales > Enterobacteriaceae > Pectobacterium > Pectobacterium aroidearum. The sequence goes on along the minus strand of NZ_CP065044.1, from coordinate 3,975,766 downwards.
GTTCAGCGAAACCCCGTAACGATCCTGTTCGGCTTCATTCCAGTAGGTTTGGCGCGTATAGGTGACATAGGTCGATAGCCCGCTCAGCCATGAGGATGACTCGCGCGTCGCGAAATTTTTGGAAAGCGTAATGGTGTAGCGCTCTTTTTCATTGCGATAGCGGTTATCCAGATTCAGTGCGTAGAGGTACTGCGCCATGCTCATGTAGGTTTTTTCTGAAAAGCGGTAGCCCGCGAAACTGATCTGGCTATCGATCGAGTTGAAGTATTTAGACCAGTTGAGTGAGAACGCATGGCCCATTTGCGACGACGTCGCTGGGAGCGTTGCGCGTGACTGCGTGACGTCAGCGGACAGCGCGCCCAGCAGGTAGAGGTTTTTCCCAATGCCTGCCGACCAGGACTGGTAGCCATCGGACAAAATACTGCCCCCGTACACCGACCACGCGTTAGATAACCCCCATGAGGCCTCGGCGGCAGAAAAGGCAGGGCCTTGCAGGCGATGGTTGGTGTTCGAGGGTTTACCGGCTGCGAGTTTATACTGCACGTGTCCCGGCCGTGTCAGGTAAGGCAGGTTGGCCGATTCAGTCTGGAACGTCGTCACCGTGCCGTCTTCTTCCGTCACGCGGACATCCAGCGTGCCGCTGACGCCGTTCTTCAGATCCTGAATCGCAAAGGGGCCAGCTGGCACGGTGGTTTCATAGATCAGTCGGCCATTTTGCGTGACGGTCACCGTAGCGTTTGATTTAGCGACGCCGCGAATTTCGGGGGCGTAGCCGCGCAACGAAGGTGGGAGCATGTTGTCGTTATTGGCTAATGACACGCCGGTAAAGCGATAGCTATCGAACAGGTTGCTGCTGAAATACATTTCACCCAGCTTGAGATCGGCTGAAAGCGTAGGAAGCGGGCGATAGGCGTAAAACTGATCCCACGAGAAACGATCGCGATTTCCGTTGAGCGATTTTTGCAGAAAATAGCGGTAATCGGCACGGTAGCGCCAGGCTCCCTGATTAAACCCGGCAGTGCCGTAGCTGCTGAGATAGTGTGATGTGCCTCTGCCATGGGTATCACGACGTACGTTACCCACGAGGTTATAGTCCAGCAGCGCCCCGCCGATACCGTGATCCCACTGTTCGGGCGGAATCCAGTTGCTATCGCTGTACGCCAGCCAGGCCTGAGGGATCGTAATATTCAGCGTTCCCATACCTATCTGGTTAGACACTTTCACGCCGGCAATGGGCGTCAGATCGACACACTCGCCGTTATTCCATCGCTCGACCTTGTCGCGTGCTTCTTTCTTCAGCGCCAGCTTATCAACGAGTTCAGGCGAGAGGCAGGCTGTTGGCCGAGCCTGATGGTTGCCTTCCGGCAGGTAGCTAATCATCTCCTGCTGTATTTCACGCGCATTCACTTTTATTGATAAAAGATAGGTGCCGGGCGTGACGTATTCAGGATCGGAAAAATGGCTAAGATCAATGTCACTACGCTCATCGACATCCAGTACGTTCACGTTAAATTCCGTTGCACTGAGCGCTGTTGTATTCAAAGAAAAAATAAAAAAACCGTAGCGAAATAAGGCTGATTTTATTTTTTCTTTGAACGTAAGATTCTTCATTGCCATAGGAATATGTGCTTGAACAGATGCAGCGTTGTAGATATCCATGTACGTAAAACCACGTGTGGAATAAAGAATGTATTAGGGGAGGTGGCCTCCCCATTTGATTGCCTATACCCTGCTGCTAGCGCAATGGATGGTTAGCGCATCAATATTTTATTGATAAGACACAACAAAATTAGCTGTGCTGGAGAAAGCACCTGTGGTGATTGTTGGTGACTCACCTTCCTGTGGGGTTGGGAGTTTGGCGACATAGGATGTGAAGGAGAAAACATTATCCCCGTTTGCCAATGGCGTAGCAGGAACAGCTGGCGTGGTTCCGTCGAATTTAATTTTTTCGCCGACGCGTTCTACGGCAATACCTGCACCAGTTGCGCTGCCGTTTAATGCCAGCATTTCATTATTGGTGCCGGATGCTGCGCCGCCGGAGAAAACAATTTTGGCGCTGGTGGCGGTATCCAGACTGCAATCTTTTAATGTGATATCAAACGGTTTAATTTCTGACGTGCCGCCGTTTTCCAACACGGTTTTGCTGATTTCGCCAAACTCGATCGTTTGGTGCAAATCTTCCTGAGATACTGAGCAAGGAGTATCAATAATTTTCCCTTTAAACGTCACCGTTCCATTATGTGAATCCGCGGCGTGTGCGCCGACAGAGAATATCACGGAGATGAGGGATGCCAGGGTGATCTTTGATAGTTTCATATTACGCTCTCTCTATTGGTTACATTATTTAAAACATGCGCGCTACTCTCATGAATGCGAACGCATTCATGCATAATGAGTAGTGCCATTTCTTTTGTAATACCTTTACAATGCCTTTTCTGACGGGTGACGGCTTATCGCCTTGCACGGACTGAATATATTGATCCGCTTCCCCAATCGATGACACTGAAACTAGATGGATCGTAGTGTTGGAGAGTTTTTTGGTCAAATATATTGAATTGATTAGTTTTATTTAGATTAAATGTTTTAAATTTATGTTTATTTAGGTTTTTATTCTGTTGTTTGATTTTTATGCCCCTATGGGGAATAAGGCACTATAAATATAACTATTGAGATAATTTATTTTAATTCAATGTGTTATTTTTCATTCGCTGTTTTTGATGTGGAATGGTGTTGAATATCGATGGGTTTATAAAAATAATGAAATGTCTTTTTGTTTGTATGAGGCTTAAGTGAAAGTTAAATAATCTTTGACAACAAATAGGTAAGTTTTTTATCCTTGCCTGATTACGAGTCCGTAAGGCACTATATAATTGATTTTTCTCTTATAGATGATTTTTTTACTGTAGTGCAGTGATTTTAAGATTATTCCATAGGTTTTATTATCGTGAATAATGTATGTGCCGGGTGGATTATAACAAACGAATAACGCTTCTTAATCTTGATGGAAAAAGGACGTATGGTTTATTTGATTAATGATTTAATCATTTTCAATGAGGGAGAGGGGACACTGACATGGATAGAACGTGAAAATGAAGCAATTTCTTTGAGCTTTCCTATTTCTCGATTGCTTAGTTTGCTAATTGATAATCAGGGGGTAACGTTAAGCCGAGATTTTTTGTTAAAAGAGGCGTTGGAAAAGCATGCGCTTTCCCCCTCTATTAATAATCTAAACAACTATTTATCTCTGTTAAGGAAGGTATTACGCGAATTTGACCTGGCGGATTCGATAGTGACTATCCCCAAGTTGGGTATTGTTTTTAATGTTGAAAGCGTTGTTTCCTATCCGGAGGCGGATAGGGGAGGAGGAGAGAAAGAAATATCACATCAGGCGGTAGAAGAGAACGTAGAAGAGAACATAGAAGAGAACATAGAAGAGAAAGTGGAAGAGGATGTTTATAAAGAAAAAAAGCCGTTCTCCATAAAACACCACGCCATATCTGAGCCCATAAAAACACAGCAATACACCCGGTGCCTTCTCATCTGGATAGTGATAGTAGGGGTTATTCTGTTCGCGTTAGATAACGCAAACCGTTTCCCGTATCGACACCTTGTTGATGTGAAGATGAGCGGGAAATGCGATCTTTTCTATTTATATGACAGCGTGGGTTATCCACTTCCTACCGACTATGAAAATTTATGTTCAGAGAACACATTGTTCTTCCTGTCGAAAAAAATTGTTATCTCTGGAATGCTGGATAAGAAAAGTGAAATCGTTATTTCCTGTAAGAAGAACGGGAGTAGATGTGTAACTTATGTTAATAATTAAAGTCAGAAAGAAAATTTTTTGCACCACATTAGTGCTTTTTATTTCATTTTCTCTGGGGACCTTTTTTTATTTAAAAAGCAATTTATACCGAAAGCCACTGATATGTCAGGGGGAAGTAAAACTCTACACTGAAGATCAGAACATCAGAAAGGAATATGACGTCTATTTTTATTTAAATAATCAAAATAGAGCGCTGGTTCTAGTCAACGGTTTTTACATCGGCGAGGATGGTGTGCCGCTGACGATTCGGCGTACGTTCAGCTTTGATTCTGTTTGGGAAGGGAATCGTCTGGTGGTTAACAATATCGCGATGAATAAAAACGGTAATGATAACGCTCCCGATGAGGCAATCCCTATTCTGGCTGAAAATGATGTCATCCAGTTTGAGATGTTAACGAAGTATTCCTACTTGATTAGCACCGTCCAATCAAAAATGGCATGTAACACCCGTGACTAATGTGTATTGACGTGGCGTGTACACATTAATCGCTGTTTTGGATGTCATCGCCATTTTGGGCGTGCTGTTCACGTGCTTCACAACACGCGTTGTATGAAATCATCAATATCTTCAATTGCCTGCTGAAAATCGGCCGGGGATGGATTAATAATCAGATGATCAGAGTAGCCGTTTAACAGCGCATCCAACTGGCGAGAAACGCGCTGAATATCGGCATTTTTAAAGGCACCGGACGCGACGCCTGATGCAATAATCTCTTCCAGTAAGGCAGACCATTTCTCTGTCATGACGTGGGCGAGTTCAGCGTAAGCGGTGTTGTGAACGGCCAGCTGCCATAGCGATCCATACAGATTCCAGATGACGTCAGTGGTATCCGGCAGGTAATTTTTCACCAGCTCATGCAGTTTCTCTTTTGGCGGCAATGTGGCGATGTCCGCCGCGACGTCTGCCAAATCCGCCAGCATGAATGCCGTTAGCGCCTCAATCGACAGCGTCTGCCAGTCAGGAAAGTAGTGATAAATATGACTGCGTGAAATACCAACGTGTTCCGCCAGTTCACGCGTCGTCACTTTCTCTATGCCTTTCTCAATAAATAGCTCGATTGCGCCATCAAGGATTTTGTCTTTGAGCGCTTTCGTTGTCTCTTTCATTACCGTCCCCGCGTTGACTTTGAGCAAGTGCTCAAATACAATTTTTACTCTTGAGCAACCGCTCAAGTATAACTCTGTCAGATGCTATTCTCATGCAAACCCATAATATCAGCGAACCGGTCAAGGTTTCGCATAGTGCCGCTGTCACCCTTAAAAAACTTGGAAAGCGGCATGGCAAAAAACTGATTCTCACCCTGCTTTTGGTGGTGGCGGAGAATGTCACTTATCTGCTTTATCCCCTGATGGCGGGCTTCGCCATTAACGCGATTCTGAATGCTCAGGCCTGGCACGCAGTGCTGTATGCACTGATGGTGTTTATTATGTGGGCAATTGGTGCCGCACGACGCAGTGTGGATACCCGCACGTTCGCACGCATTTATGCTGCGCTGGCCGTGCCGGTTATTCTGGCGCAGAGAAAAGAAAACCATAGCCATTCGACCATTGCAGCACGGGTGGCGCTCTCACGCGAGTTCGTGGACTTTTTTGAAATTCACCTACCGGTGCTGATTACGTCGCTGGCGTCGATCACTGGCGCAGCTGTGATGCTGCTGGTCATTGAATTCTGGGCGGGCGTTGCCTGCGTCGCTATCCTGCTGTTTTTTACTTTATTCCTGCCGGGTTACACCCGCAAAAATGAAGTCTTGTTTGGCAAGTTAAATAACCGTCTGGAAAAAGAAGTGGGCTTTGTTAGTAGCGCGACTGAGGCTTCGCTAACCAAGCATTACCATGTTCTGGCCGGGTTGCGTATTCGCCTGTCAGATCGTGAGGCGCTGGGTTATTTGGCTATCGGTGCCGCCGCCGCCGTACTGTTTTCACTGACAATTGTGTACATGACACTCAACGGTGGGACCAATGCCGGGCATATCTATTCGGTGATGACCTACATGTGGATGTTTGCTATGAGTCTGGACGACGCACCCGGCCTGCTAGAAAAATACTCGCAGCTAAAAGACATCGGTAAGCGTGTAGACACGGGCGCGGTGTAAGAAAACGGGGCGTATAGGCGATAATTCGTCTGTTTTCCCTTTAAGTCAAAACCCCAGCGTGTGGCTGGGGTTTTTTGATGAGTGTTTACACCGTTTTCTATTTACGCCCGTTCTTTCAGTGGCAGTGTCGTCATGCAAGTCTGGCTGTCGTCATAGGTTGCAAACGGTGAGCTTGCTACGCGTCCCTGATAGGTAACATTGATGGTTCCTTCAATATTGCGTGGTAACCAGACGCCGACAAAACCATTCTGATGGCTGCTCATGGTTTTTTGCACGATGACGTTACCGGCTTTATCCGTGATTTTTACATCAAACGCCGTATTGGCGAGCTCACCCTGGCACCCGGATAAACTGTGGTTAAAGCAGGGGTGGGTTTGCTGAATATAAGGTGCAAACGAGAGATAGAATTTATTTCCCAGCGGATAGCTATGCTGCTGCTGTCCATCAGATAATTTCAGTTCCTGGCTGGTAATCGACGCGCTGTAGGGTAACGGTCTTGCCTGCGGCGATTGATCGATCGTATCGACAATCTGCTCGACCGTTTTCCCTGCCAGCCCTTGTTTAGCCAGGAATGCGTTGGCGTCAGTCGACGCGGCAAAACCTGAGCCACTCAATGTCAGTGCGAGTAGCGCTGCCATCATCTTTATCTTCATCATTATTTCCCCTCAATAGAGTCATCATCTGGAATCACTGGCTATGACGTTACACCTTCCCCCTACGGGAAGGTCAAAAGGTGGGGTGTATAGAAAGGTAAATTAATGTATTTACAGTGTTTTTATTGATTTTGGTCAATTTTAAACCACGCTAAATGGCGGTGATATCAGCACCATTATTGATACGGTTCGGGTTTTTCACCGACCCGACGAGTAAAGGCGTGTTAATGCTGTAGCGTTTCCCAGATCAGTTTAATCAGTAGCGTCACTGCTAATATCAGGAACAGACGACGAATACAATAATTCCCTCCTTTTAACGCTAACTGTGTCCCTACAATTGAACCGCAAATGGCTGCGATGCCGAGTGGGAATGCGAGCCCATAATTAATCAGCCCCGCTGGAATCAGGAAAAGGAGCGTCGCGGAATTGGTGCCGAAATTGACGACCTTAGCGCAGGCCGTTGCACGCAGAAAATCAAAATGGAAAAAGCGAATGAAAAGGAAGAGTAAAAAGCTGCCCGTGCCCGGCCCAATAAAGCCGTCGTAAAATCCAATCACAAGCCCGAGAACCGCGCCCTTGATGAGGTCATTTTGTGTCGGCTCCTGACTGGTATCCTGGCTACCAAAACTGGGGCGAAACCATGTGTAAGCCACCATGATCGCCAGTACAACGATAATAACCGGGCGCATCCAGGAAGACGGCATGAAATCCAGCATGCGGATTCCGATGTAAGCACCGGTGATGGCCGCAAGGGCTGTTGGCAGCATGAGCCGCCATGGTAAGCGTAATCGAGTTGCAAACTGCCGAACGGACATTAAATGTCCCATGACGGAAGAGAATTTATCGATCCCCATAATTTGGGCCGGCGTGAAATGAGGAAGCGTGCTGTAAAACATCGGCATACTGATCAGTCCACCGCCGCCAACGGCGGCATTAATCGCACCTGCAATGAAGGCGATTGGAATGAGGATAAGTAGCTCAGACGCCATGATAAATCCTTTGTTGAGTGGTAACAGCCTTGGGGGAATAGAACACACGGCGTAAGACGCGATGAATAATGTGGCAAACGTGAACACCGCCAGGCAAGGTATCGCTGATGCCAGCCTCGGTGTATGTGGGCGATGCCCACAGCGGGAGTCATCTTAATTTGGACTGAAATATGTGTCTAATATATATTTAGTGATGTATTGATTCATTTGAGGATATAAATGGAGTTCCGTCACCTTCGTTATTTCATCGCGGTCGCCGAGGAATTGCATTTTACGCGTGCTGCGGTGCGTCTAAATATCGGTCAACCTCCACTTTCGCAGCAAATCCAATCGCTTGAAGCAGAATTAGGTGTCTTGTTGTTCGAGCGAACCCGACGTAGCGTGCGTTTGACAGAGGCCGGTCAGCACTTTCTGATTCGCGCCCGTGAGATTCTGGAAAGTAGTGAAGGTGTTGCCAGTGAATTACAGCGAATTTCACGCGGAGAAGCAGGGGAGTTAAAAATCAGTTTTACGTCCACAGGCCTGCTGGTGGAGGAGTTAAGAACGCCGCTGAGAACGTTCAGGGCAAAATACCCTGAAGTGCGACTTACGCTGAAAGAAATGTTCACTCACCTCCAGTTTACCGCGCTATTAGCTGGTGAGTTGGATATCGGCTGTGTGCGTTTTAACGGGCCACGTGCACCTGATGGGTTGACGTTGCGCTGGATTCGCAACGACCGTCTGTGCCTTGTCCTGCCTGACGATCATCCGCTGGCGGGGCGTACCGACGTGGGGATCGTTGAGGTTCGCGATGAGCCTTTTATTGGCTACCCGGCGAAGGCTGGTGCCAGCGTTTCTGACTACGTGACGATGTGCTGTGAACAGGCGGGTTTTATCCCTAATGTTACGCAGGAAGCACGGGAAGCGATGACTCAAATTGGCCTGGTTGCCGCTGGAATGGGGGTGGCGATACTGCCGCAGCCGATGGATCAGTTGCAGCCGAAAGGTGTGTGTTTTATCCCTCTGTCTGATGCTAGTGCTCAGCTTCGTATGGCGCTGGTCACGCGAGAATCGGATAACTCGCCGCGCGTTCGTAACTTTGTGGATCTGGTTCGCCAGATGTGATGTCGTACTGTATTTATGACGCCTTTTTGTCTTTGTGAAATATAAAAGCCACGTTTCCTGATTTTTTAAGAGTGAAAATATGAAAAAAATTAAATGGGCAATTATGGGTACCGGGACTATCGCGAAAAATTTTGCGAAAGGGTTGCAAAGTTTAGAAGATGCAGAGCTTTATGCTGTCGCCTCACGTTCTATAGCAAGTGCTATCCAGTTTGGTCAAAATTATGAAGCGCAGAAATATTACGGTAGCTATGAGGAAATGGTTAGAGATAGCGAGGTGGATGTTGTCTATATCGCGACACCTAATAGTGCGCATAAAGATAATATTTTACTGTGTTTAAATCATAATAAACCGGTTCTGTGTGAAAAGCCTTTTACTCTGAATGTTAAGGAAACACAGGAGGTTATTCGCGTTGCCAGGGAGAAAAATGTTTTCCTGATGGAAGGAATGTGGAGCCGTTTTTTCCCCATTATGCAGAAAGTACAAGAGTGGATTGATGCAGACTTGATTGGCCCTATTCGAATGGTGACCGCTGATTTTGGTTTTAGACGGGAAGGCGAGCCGGAAGAGCGAAAAATCAGTTTGCATCGTGCCGGAGGGGCATTAATGGATGTGGGCATTTATCCCATATCATTCGCATCCTGGGTATTAAAAAAAGAACCAGTTTGTATTAAAGGTGTTGCCAGTTTATATGAGACCGGCGTGGATGAGCTTTCTGCAATGACATTTCAATATGAAAGCGGCCAGCTTGCCGTGTTATCCTGTTCGATAAATACGCCAACAGTGAAAGAAGCCAGAATTATTGGCAACAAAGGATCAATTGTAATCCCTGATTTCGCTAAGGCGACATCTGCTACGCTCTTCGTCATTGGTGAAGAGCCGGTGACGATAACGATCCCGCTTGAAGGAAATGGATATAATTACGAAGCCGCAGAAGTCATGTCGTGCCTGAGAGAAAATAAAACAGAGAGTAATATTATGCCTCTGAGTGAGACGCTATCCATTATGGCATCAATGGATGAACTCAGACGCCAGTGGGGAATTGTTTTCCCTACAGAAAATCAAGCTTGATGGACGTCCTCTCCATTGTTTCTTCAAAACTTGTTCTAACCGTTGGGTTTTATTTTTTAGCTTATTAATTAAAATATTATCGCCAGTACGATACTGGCGATAATCGCTGTGATTATTACTAAAATATTTGGATTTTTTCTATCTATAATTATTTACATTATTGATTGCGGTATTTAAAGGAATTACCTTGTATTTCCAGTATTTTATTGTTTTTGCTGTAGGCTTGCCAGCTGGACCAAAATATTCTTGCCACGCGGTATCGCTCGTCAGCAGATCTGAAAACATTTTGCTTAGATCATTTGTGGTCCATATTTTTTTGTAACCCTTAGCGGCCGAAGGTGCTGGTGCGGTATGTTTTACATATTTTTCAACTGAGTATTCATTCTCATACGCCATAAAAACGGTATAAACCCACCCTTGCGGTATTGTGTGTTGATACCAGGGAATGACGACAAAGTGGTGCACAGTCGGCCCCATAAGGAAATGCCACACGGCGGTCTCTGAATTGGCTCCAGGGAACCCGATGGCGATATTGATATTTTTCTGCATATCTTTGTTATTTTCAATCACAGTTCCACTGCCTGAATCATCCTGTGTCTTTCCATAAACAGCACGACTCATTTGAGCAGGAACACCCGGACAATCATTGATTGCCATCAGTTTATTATTGGCTAAGATCGCATTTATTAGGGCATCATCAGTATTAGGCATATGAGTATTCCTTATATATTGAAGTATGTAATGGTTGGAATATAAAATCATATTCGTGCTACGAAATTGAAAATAACAATGACCTGCTTAGAAAACATAGAACTGATAAGTTGGTTTGTAAATTATGAAATGGACTAGGGAAAATAGCTGAGGGGGATTGGCAGGTGTTAAATACAACAGACGTTATTGAATCATTCTGAGAACAGGTTGGTAAAATGGTCAGGATGGCGTGCTGACCCTTCACGCCTATCCCTAATAGGAGACGGGAGTTTTATTGTCCCGCGCTACACCGTTGCACCATAGAAATAATCACGTGGAACAGTTCATCTTTAGCCTGCTGCTCCGTAATAATCCCTTTCACCGCGGCATAAGATAATCCTTCGGCGGAACCAAGCATCGCGCGTAATGCGGCATCATGAAGCGGTTTACCCGCACAGAATGGGGCAAAGAGATCGCGGCATTTATCCGTGAAGATGGCATCGTATTCCTGCCTGACTTGTTCAAGCTCGGGGGTTCCGGTAAGCGCCGCCATGACGTTGGGCATTTCACGGCCCTGAAGCAGTACGCAATCAATGTACGAAGTGGCAATGACGGCGGCCAGCTTATCAAGCATGGGCTCCGTCTTGCGGATAATGTCATCCATAATCGCCGTCTGGCGAGCGTCATATTCCTTATAAAGTGCAGCTAACAGCCCCGAACGGTTAGTAAAGTGATCGTAAACTACTGGCTTCGTTACGCCAGCCTGTTCCGCCAGATGCCCGAGCGTCAGCGCTTCCGTACCTTCCTCTCGAATAATCTGCCAGGCGGCTTTGATCAGTTGTACATGGCGCGCTTCTCTCGATAAACGCTGTCGGGTCTGTGATGTGGGCATTGCCGAATTATCCTGTTGACATCCTTATATACCAAAAGTAACCTACCAATGGTAGGTTACTGTTAGTATATAAGAGTATAACTGACGTCGTTCTATAGCAATAGGGAGTACCCGGAATGCATGCATTACTTGTCGTTTCTCATCCTGTTCATACCTCGCTAACCCACAGTGTTGCTGGCGCTATCGCGCAAGGGATCGCTGAGTCGAACCCGGAAAATACGGTCGAAATTGCGGATCTGACGCAGGAAGGCTTTAACCCGGTGTTTTCTGCATCCGATATGGCGGCTTTTCAGCGTACCGGAGCAACGCCGCCTGATGTCGTTGCAGAGCAGTCCCGTATTGATCGCGCGGATGCGTTGGTACTGGTATTCCCGATTTATTGGTGGTCCATGCCAGGGCTGTTGAAAGGGTGGATCGACCGCGTGTTTTCAAACGGCTGGGCGTATGAAGAAACGGCTGATGGACAGGTAATAAAGAAACTGGGGCATTTACCGGTGCACCTTGTAGCGCTGGGCGCTGCCAACCAGAGAACATTTGAAAAACGTGGCTATTCTGACGCCTTTCATGCACAGATCGATCACGGGATTTTTGACTACTGCGGCGCTTCAGTATTGACGTCTGAAATGCTACTGATGCCGGAGTTGGGAACGCCAGAGGCGTGCATTGATGCCGCGCGCCATATTGGTGGCCGCATTTTCCAGACATCGTTATTTTAAACCATCGATAATCAATCCTATTTTTAAAGCCATAATATCTTTTAAGCATACCGCTTTACTCTCTTATTTATTCTGGCCGGACGGTAGATGGCTGATTACCGTTCGGCCAAACGGATGATATTTTTTTAGCCTCATTTCCGCATACTTTGCGTATCGTCATCAATGACGAGCTAGATCGTAAACCCATCCTCGCTATGAAATCAGAGAATAAAGGGAGATATATGAATTCCGCTGAGCATATTAAAAGTATTTCAGAAATCATGATGATGCCTTTGGCCGCAAAAGCATTATGCGTTGCAGCGGAAATAGGGATAGCAGATAAAATAGGGGAGCAGGGGACAACCATCGCTGAATTAGCAAAGGAATGTCAGGCGAGTGAAGAGAACATTTTTGATATTATCAAGGTGCTTGAGGTCTTTGGCTTTTTTGACGTGAAAGATGAAAGTATTATTAAAAATAATGCACGTTCTGCGCTGCTGATGTCTGAGCACGCAAGCTCAATGAAGCATTTCTGTATGCTGTTCGGCAATGAATACTATCAGGGGTTTGATGGGCTATTGCATACGAGTCGTACGGGGGAATCGGGCTTTAAGCAGGTCTTTGGGCTGACATTATATGAGCACTTGGCAAACTCTGCATCGCGAGCAGACATTTACGATCTCGCTATGCGGGATTTATCGCGCCCGGTTGGATATGTGCTGGCTAAAGAATATGCGTCGCTTTTTAAAACGGCTGGCAGCGTTGTTGATATTGGCGGCGGTAGCGGCGTTATTCTGACTGAGCTTATAAAGCAGTATCATCATTTAACGGGTTGTCTTTTCGACATGACCGGTGTCTGTACCAGAAGTGAAAAGCGTGTCGCACAGTACTATCCTGAATTGAAAGAAAGAATGGTTTTCACTCCCGGCAGTTTCTTTGAGGCTATTCCTTCTGGTTATAATATTTATCTGCTTAAAAACATATTGCATAACTGGAACGACGAATTCTGCCTGAAAATATTAAAATCCATCGCGCAATCAATTGGGCACTCAACGCTATTAATTATCGAACCTTTGCTAGAGCATGAGGAAACCTCACCAAGGTTATTGATGAATGCGCTTTTTCAATCCGTCATCTGCCAGGATGGCACGCGATACAGAACGTTGAGAGATATGGAAGATATTCTGACGTTAAGTGGATTAATCATCGTTGGTACAAAGAAAATAACCACTGGCCATACGGTCGTTGAGATTAAATTAAACGCGGTGTCGCAGAGGTGAATATTGCAAGTGCTCTATTTTTCTATGTTTTTCTCATCGTTTTCTAATGATTACTGTTATTAAAGCCATGTTATTAAAAACAGTATTGACACCGTTTTTAAAATCCGTAGATTGGAATTACAGCAATAAAGTTTCAGCCTGCTGTGATATTAAAGACATCGAATATGTTCTTTAATAGGTATTTTGCGATACAGGTCACGCAATATTTTTGTATGGGGAGTCGATGTTGAGAAAAATTCATACTCTCACTCGATGATGCTTTAAAGCCACGTAGTCAGTACCGACAATCGCAAAAATGGGGTGAAAGCGCGATGATGTAAGGCCATGATTTTGTTTTTATTGGTTGCGATTAGGTGTTGGTTTAGTGAGTGAAAGATATCGCAACGGGAGTAAGGCCACGCATCAAAGAGTCTATATCGCGATGGGGATGTACTTGTTAACCTGCCATATCTTTGAATGGCGATAAGGTTGGCAGACTGTTTAAATCAGTAAATATAGGGAGGTTTAGCTCATTTTAGTACCCAATATTATCTGTTATAAACGTGTACATTTGAAGCAGTACCAATAGTAGTAAAATGTTATTAAGCCAATGAATGTTAAATCTTAAATCTGCAGTACCTTAAAAGCCCTGGCTAATATAGTCAGGGCTTTTATCATTTGGAACCGTTGATATATCAAGCCGTTATTTCAGGTGTTTCTGCAACTCTGCACCTGCCTGCTCCAGCGCGGTGATGACGGTCGGCTCCTCGCTCAGTGGATTCAGCAGGCCGTAGTCATGGATCATGCCGTTATAGCGAGTCACGGTTACGGGTACACCGGCCGCATCCAGCTTACGTCCGAACGCTTCGCCTTCATCGCGCAGTACGTCCAGTTCTGCCGTCTGAATCAATGTTTGCGGAAAGCCTTTTAACTGTTCAGTACTGGCACGCAGTGGGGAGGCTAGAATGTTGTTACGGTCTGCCGCACGGGTCGTGTAGTTATCCCAGAACCACTTCATCATATTTTTCGTCAGGAAATAGCCCTTTTCGTACTGGTTATAGGACGCGTTATCGAAGTTCGCATCCGTTACTGGCCACAGCATGACGTTATAACGAATTTTCGGTCCGCCGAACTGTTTAGCCTGTAGAGCAACAGACGCGACCATGTTACCGCCGACGCTGTTGCCGACCAGCGCCAGACGACTACCGTCCACACCAATTTCCTGACCGTGCTCGGCCACCCACTGCGTTGCCTCATAAGCCTGATTGATGGCTACAGGGAAGCGTGCTTCAGGGGACGAGGTGTAATCCACGTACACCGCTGCGGCACCAGACGCCTTGACCAGATCGCGGATTAAACGCTCATGGGTCGGGAAATCACCCAATACCCAACCGCCGCCATGGAAAAACATGAACACGGGCAACGTGCCGGATGTATTTTCCGGTTTCACGATTTGCAGCTTAATAGCCTGACCGTTCACCTGGATGGTTTTTTCAGATACCTGTGCGGCTGGCGGTTTCACGCCCTGTTGGGCACCGATCAGAACCTGACGCGCTTCCTGCGGAGTCATTTGTTCTATCGGTTTACCTTTACCGGAATTCAGGACATCAAGAAATGCCTTTACGCCAGCGGTCGGCGTAGGGGCATTGATCGGCTGAGCAGCCGCGACGGATGTCATAGAAGCGAATACGGCAGAAGTCAGGATGGTGGAGACGGTTTTCATGATGTTGGCCCTTTTTAAAATCGTGCGGTTGATAGGTTCAATCAGGTTGCTTTTTGTAATCGAACGATTAAATTGCGTATATAATACTTGCGTGCAAGTTACTTTCAGTCAAACGTTATTTATAATTTTTTTTAAGCTTGTGAGTAACGGAGTATTTAAAATGAAAGAAAACAGTACATTGGGTGAATTGCTGTGCTTCTCTTTGTATTCGGTCGCCAATGCACTGATTCGTCAGTATCGGCCGCTGCTGAAAGAATTCGATCTGACCTACCCGCAGTTTGTCGTCCTTCTGTCCCTGTACGATCAGGACAATATCCTGCTCAAAGAACTGAGTGAGAAAACGCTGTTTGATTCAGGCACGCTGACACCGCTTGTCCAGAAACTGGAAGCCAAGGAGTTTTTAAACCGGGTTGCGGTTGCGGGTGATGAGCGCATGAAGAAAGTGGTGCTGACTGACAAGGCGCTTGCGCTGAAAGAACGGATTGTCGATCTTCCGAATCAGATGCGTTGTTCCATGCGGATGAACGATGAAGATCTGAATATGCTGCGACAGCTTTCCAAAAATCTATTGGAAGATTTATAGCCGGGTGAGGAGACGTTCGATTTCCTATAGGGAATTCTCGAATCGTCTGGCCGATCGGATGACGCTAATAGTTCAAAAGAATGGTAAGTGACAAATGCCACACCCGTGCTTGGGTGTGGCATAGCGTTTTATTGTGTGCGAACCCGTACGCCCGCAAGCACAATCACCATTGCCGATACCAGTAATATTCCGCTGCCCGCAAATACACCGCTGACTCCGTTGAGGTCAAATATCACCCCGCCGCCTGCGGCACCCGCGCCGATGGCAAATTGGATCGATGCTACCAGTAAACCGCCTGCGCTTTCGGCTTCGTCTGGTACGGTGGTCGCAAGCCAGGTTGACCAGCCCACGGGAACCAGACCAAACGCAAATCCCCACATTGCTACCAGCAGGCCGTCCAGCATTGCCAGATGTCCAAAGGCCACCATGGTCAGCGCCAGAACGCCCATCACAAAGGGCACCAGCGCCAACGTCAGGCGTAAGTTTCGCGCCAGCAGATACCCAGCAATCGAGGTTCCGACAAAATTGGCGAGGCCAAAGCCGAGTAAAATCAGGGAAATGCTTTCGACACTCGCCTGCCCGACGGTTTCCAGAAACGGTCGCAGGTAGGTGAAGAAGGCGAAATGTCCGCTAAAGATCAGCACCGTTGCCAGCAATCCGCCGATCATGCCCGGACGGCGCAGCACGCGAAGCAGAGTTCCAAGGCTACCGCTGCTTTCCGGCTTCATCGATGGCAACACCCACAATTGCCAAAACAGCGCCACAACGCTCGGCAGAATGCAGAGAATAAAGACGTTTCGCCAGCCAATCAAACTCCCCAAATAGCTGCCAAGCGGCGCGGCAACCACGGTGGCAATCGACACGCTGGAGAAGATCACCGCGAGTGCTTTAGGCACTTTATCCTTAGGCACAAGACGCATCGCCGTGGCGGTAGACATAGCCCAGAACCCGCCAATGGCAACGCCTAGCAGTAAGCGCCCGAATAGCAGCACATGCAGATTGGGAGCAAACGCCACCAGCAGGCTGGAGATGATTTGCAACACCGAGAAAAACATCAACACCCAGCGGCGGTCGATACTTTTGGTCGCCGATGTGATGAGCAATCCGGTCACCAGCGCGACCAGCGCCGTCGCGGTCACCGCCTGGCCTGCCATTCCCTCCGTGACGCCTAAACTGGTCGCCATCGGCGTTAATAAACTGGCTGGTAGAAACTCAGCCGTAATCAGGCCAAATACCCCCAGTCCCAGTGAATAAACGGCTCGCCAGGCGGGTTTTGCGGGCGCGATGGCCTCACTTGCCGCTATACATGAATTCATCTGTTGCTCTCTCGTTAGAAAAATGTGACAACCGTCACGAAGCATAGAGTGTTCCACATGGACGATCTATGACATATACTCTTCACTTATTGATTATTCGTCCGGAGTTGTTGCCATGACCGTTCAGTCACCCGATTTGATCAGCGAACTTCTGCGCGGGATGCGTCTTTCCGGGGTGACATATCGCCGAATTGAAACCCATGCTCCCTTTGGTGTGGCGTTCCACTACGTGCCCGGCAAGGCGCAGTTTCATTTTGTCAGTCAGGGAACGGCGCTGCTGCGCATGGAGAGTGGTGCGACGTTTGCGCTAAAAAGCGGGGATGCGCTGTTTATCCCCAACGGGAATTCGCATGCGCTGCTCTCTGACGAAAAGGCTGACGTCACGCCAGTCTCTGCATTTCCCAGCGAAGCGATCTGTAATTCGGTCTGTGCGATAGACTGCAAGCCCTGCCCAGATACCGAGAACACGGTCATCTTCAGCGGATGTATGGACTTTGAACTGGGTGGAATGCAGCCGCTGATCAAAGCGATGCCGGAAGTCATGATGGTGAGTCGATTGATGTCGACCTGGCCGGAAATCCATCCGCTTCTTGTCGCTATGGAGCGTGAGTCGATGACACGTCAGGTGGGCTTTGCTGGCATTCTGGCGCGGCTAGCCGATGTTGTCGCGGCGCTCATCGTGCGCGGGTGGGTTGAAGCCGGCTGCGGTAAGGCAACAGGTTGGGTGCAGGTATTGCGTGACCCGAGGCTGAGCCGAGCGATTTACGCGATGCACCAGAATCCGGGCGTCAACTGGAGCGTCGCGGAACTGGCAAAAGAGGCGGGCACCTCCCGTTCCGTTTTCGCCGAGCGCTTTCTCTCCGCAACTGGCACCACGCCCGTAAAATATCTCAGCGAGCTGCGCATGCGCTTAGCTGTCCAGTACATCCGTCATGAACATCAGCCGATTGAAACGGTGGCGCTACGTCTGGGTTACGGATCGCTGGCGGCGTTCAGCCGGGCATTTAAACGTATCGTAGGCCACGCACCGGGAACGCTGCGGGAAACTGGTCAGGTTTCTGAGGAGGTTTGATGGGTAATGTTCGAGGTATGAATTTTATTCTCGCCTGTTATTAAGATCCGTAATTTGACCTATTTTTTCATAGGTAGATCAGAATGATAGGGCACTAGCGATAAAAAACCTTCGGTTCAATTCCCAATGATGCTGATAAGTCGTAATGACATTAGCGTTACGATTGCTGTATGATTAATATCCAGAGAGTATGGCGGAGGATAAGATCATGCCAGCGACGAACAGCGTTTCTGTTAAACGCGAAACATTGAATTTACGCATCAAACCCGCAGAACGGGATCTGATTGATCGTGCAGCGAAGGCCAGAGGAAAAAATCGCACTGATTTTGTCCTTGAGGCTGCGCGTGCCGCCGCAGAGGAAGCGTTGATCGATCAGCGCATCATCATGGCAGATCCCGACGCTTATCAGGAATTCCTTACTCGCTTGGATCAGGCTCCTTCCCCGAATGCCGCGCTGCGCAAAACCATGCAAACGTCTGCACCGTGGGAACAGAAAAAATGATCTCCGCTCCTGAGCCACTCCACGCCGAACATGTACTATCTTCATTCTGTTGCGGCGTGGAGTCCATGGACAACTGGCTAAAACAACGGGCGATGAAAAATCAGGTCACTGGCGCATCGCGAACTTTTGTCAGTTGCGATGATTCAAAAGTGTTGGCGTATTACTCATTGGCCTCCAGTGCCGTGGCAACGAATGCCGCTCCCGGACGTTTTCGTCGCAATATGCCCGATCCTATTCCGGTCGTGGTACTGGGTCGTCTGGCGGTGGATAAATCATTGCATGGTCAGGGTGTTGGCCGTGCTCTGGTACGTGATGCTGGGCTTAGAGTGATTCAGGTCGCTGATACTATCGGCATTCGCGGGATGTTGGTTCATGCGTTGTCTGATGAAGCACGGGAATTTTACCTACGCGTGGGGTTTGAGCCTTCACCGATTGATCCGATGCTGTTGATGGTGACGTTGGGGGATTTGGTGGGGAGTTTATCAATTTGAAATTGATGCGTGCCCGTGAATATCAAGAGATGGACGGTTCTTTTAACCGGGATACTTATATTGATCAGAACCCAATTCAGACTGGGTTCTCTTCAAGTGACCTACTATTCTGAATAGCTATTTAGTTAGAGTTTGCTATTGAATAAAAGAAATAAGCACATGTGCAGCACTGTAACTTAATTGATTTAACTAAGAGGATATGACATTGTCAATAGAAAGAATAAAATATACAAAGTTGTGGCACCGGACCTTAGAAGAGGTGAGCGATGATATGTATAAAGAAAAACGTGATGAATTAAGAACATCTTTTATTAAATTTAGAGAAAATGCTGCAATTTTAGTTGCAAAAATTTCATCGGTTTTACCTGGACTAACTCAGCATGACATAAGCCATTTAGATGCTTTATGGGAAGTTGCAGATCTAATATGCGGTGATAACTATCCACTCAACCCTCTTGAGGCATTTGTATTTGGTGGTGCGGTATTATTACATGACTCAGCTTTATGCTTTGAAGCTTATGACAATGGGATTGAAGGAGTTCGTCAAACTCTTATTTGGAAAGACTCTTATGCAAGTATTTCTGAGGATGTTTCTGATGTTACTGAAGCAGAGAGTATTGCTGATTTTTCGGCATTGAGATCTCTCCATGCACATCAAGCCGAGTTGTTAACCGAAAAAAGCTGGATAGATCCAGAAACGAAAGCCCAGTTATTTCTAATAGAGAACAATACTCTTAGAAAACATCTTGGAAAGTTGATTGGTCAAATTGCTGCAAGTCATCATTGGCCAATTGAAGATGTTGCGAATAAATTGCCTAACCAGGTTAATGTATTACCGGGTTTTCCACGTGATTGGCGAATTGACCCTATAAAAATTGCTTGTATGGTCCGTTGTGCGGATGCTGCTCACATTGATAATGAAAGAGCCCCTGATTTTCTTCATGCATTAATTAAAAGAAGAGGTATTTCATATACTCACTGGCAAGCTCAAAATAAATTGGCATCAGTAGATTTAGATCAATCCGACAGTACTAAGTCCACTCTATTATTTACGTCGACACGTAAATTTTTGGAGAAAGAATCAGAAGCTTGGTGGGTTATATATGACACAATCAATATGATTGAAAAAGAGATTCGGTCGTCTAATGCTTTACTTGAGGAAAGGCAAGTTGAAACACCTCAGTTCCAAGTTAAAAGAGTTAAAGGGACTGAATCACCAGAGTTAATGTCAAAATATGTTCAAACTGAGGGATGGAGTCCTTGCATGGCTGAAATCCATGTAAGTAATTTGGAAAATCTTGTAAGTTCTCTTGGTGGTAAAAAATTATATGGTGAGAGTTGTGATATATTTGAGGTAATAATAAGAGAACTTATACAAAACTCTCGAGACTCTATACATGCTAGAAGAGAGATCGATAATAATTTTGGGGGGGAGATAACCATTCGATTGAAAAACACTAATGATGATTATTTTTTATATGTTGAAGACAATGGCATTGGTATGTCTTTGCGGGTATTAACTGGCCCATTGTTAGATTTTGGTACAAGTTTTTGGACATCGTCTTTAGTACAAACTGAGTTTCCTGGGCTCCGCTCCTCAAAATTTAAATCTATTGGTCAATTTGGAATTGGATTTTATTCTGTATTTATGGGGGCTGATAAAGTTAGGGTCTCTAGTAGACCATGGAATGGAGGGGTTTCAGATGTACGTCAGTTAAATTTTAATAATGGTCTATCCCTACGACCTCTTCTTAAAAACGAAACCCCCGAGGATTTTAACTCCAATATTTCCACCCAAATAAAACTGAATTTAAAGAGAGATATAATAGCAGGCACAGATAAAATTTTAATAAAACGCAGTCAGATAGGGGCTGAAAATATTGAAGTGTCTATTGGGGACTACATTTCATCCATATGTGCCGCACTTGATGTTTCGGTTTTTTTCTCATTAAATGATTCAAGTTTTATAGAAATCCACAAAGATATAACAAAAGAAAAAGATTACAGTGATTGGCTAAAAAAGATATCTTTCTCAAATTATCAATCCTCAAATATTGAGGATTATATAAATAAGAACATTCACAGGCTAAGGCCAATTATTTATAATGATCAGTTGCATGGCTTAGCAGCAATATCCGTATCATTAACTACAGAGCAGGATTTTTTAAGTTTAAACACTGTTGGTGGCCTTAATACTAGTGTTCATCATCGAAGTGGAGAACATTATATGGGATATATTAATTATTTACCTCAATCAGCAAGAAGAGAAAGTAAAGGCTATTCTGCATCTGATGAAGCCATGAAATCTTGGGCTTTAGAGCAAATAAAAATATTAGAGGAAGAAGGGATTCAGCCACTAGATAAGTGTATTTTGTCGCATGGTCTTTGTTATTTTGGAGTGGATCCAATTGATATTGCATATGTTTGTGTTGTACAAGAAAATGAACATAGACTATTATCATTTAAGGATTTGGCAGATCTTTCTTTAAGAGAAGATATAGTCTTTGTTAAAACAGATTTTATGGAACACATCGATTCTCATAGTCAGGTAACTTCACTTTCTGGACAAATTCTTATTAAACCTTTAAAGAATTCAAATTTTCTTTCTCTTAAAATGAAAGAAGGAATACCTGAAAATAATAATAGTATTCTTGATTGTTTATATCGTGAAATCATTAATTCTGGTTACATCCCAAGCATTACTCTTACAAAGAATATAGGAAAATCATTATTAGGGATAAACGATGGGTTAATAATTAGATCTAAAAATTTATCGGTAAAGTAAACGACGAAAAATTCGTTTAAAGGGACAATAAATCGTTAGTTTTTCATGCCTGTGATAAAGTCCTGCTCCCCGGGGCAGGATCTTAATCTAATAAGGTCAGTACAATTAATGAACTTACCGCCATGCTTAAAGAACTCTCTCAGTATCAGTTTTAAATGGTTTCCTAAGAAAGTTGTGCTGAAAAAAGGTAAGAGAGCAGTCATATACTGATTATGCTAGTTTGCTGAGATCGCTATGCATAAAATGTAATTTGAACACTCTTAATCTTTTTCAAATCCCCCAAAACATAAGATTAATAGCATACTTAATCTCATCCGAATACTCGCCAAGATCCACGATAGCCTCACCAATGACTTTAACAGGTACGCTCGATAGCTCTGTAAGTATCCCTGTAAAGCGGACCATTCACTTTTAGAGATCTTCCGACATACTAACTATGTCCCCTGAGGAGATCGCTATGCGCAAGATCCGATTCACTGAACACCAGATCATCGCCGTTCTGAAGTCCGTCGAAGCCGGACGAACCGTCAAAGATGTCTGCCGCGAAGCCGCTATATCCGAAGCCAGCTATTACAACTGGAAAGCAAAATACGGCGGGATGGAAGCGGCTGATATTAAAAAGATCAAAGATCTGGAAGACGAGAACCGGCGGCTCAAACAGATGTTTGCCGACCTCAGTCTGGAATGCCGGGCGCTAAAAGATGTTATTGAAAAAAAGCTTTAAAACCAGCGATAAAACGTGAGCTCGTCAGTTATCTGACCTCGCAGTTTGCGATGAGCATACGTCAGGCATGCAGGACGTTATCGTTGAGCAGGACGGTGTTTTTATACCAGCCAGATACCCGGCGTGATGAATCGGTGATCCAGGGGCTGCTAGTGATGGCTGAACGCTATCCACGATACGGATTTAAGAAGCTTTTTCAGGTATTGCGCAGGCAGGGGAATACCTGGAATCACAAGCGTGTTCACCGAATTTACTGTCTTCTGAAACTGAATTTTCGTCGCAAAGGAAAGCAACGTCTGCCGGTGCGTAATCCGGCTCCACTGGCGACCCCAGAGGCGCTGAACCAGAGCTGGTCCATCGATTTTATGCACGACGCGCTGGTCTGCGGCAGACGCTTCAGAACCTTCAATGTGGTGGATGATTTTAACCGGGAAGCCCTGGCCATTGAAATTGACCTGAATATCCCGGCCCAGCGTGTTGTCCGGGTACTGGATAGGATCGTGGCAAACCGTGGATATCCGCTGAAGATGAGGATGGATAATGGGCCAGAACTTATATCGCTGGCGCTGGCTCAATGGGCCGAAGAGCATGGCGTGATGCTGGACTTTATCAAGCCGGGTAAACCGACGCAAAACGCATTTATCGAACGCTTTAACCGGACGTACCGGACCGAAATACTGGATTTTTATCTGTTCAGAACACTGAATGAAGCACGGGAAATTACAGAGCGCTGGCTGGCTGAATATAACGGTGAGCGGCCCCATGAATCCCTGAATAACCTGACGCCGGAAGAGTACCGTCTGATGGCTGAAAACCCGGAAATCTCAAAAAGTGCGTGGAACTAAAACGGGTGTGCTTACAGCTCCGTGGCCATCAGCCGATAATCTTCGCCATCGATGCGGATCAGACGGAACAACGTCTTATTCACTTTCTCAGACAGATGATGCGATTCGATAAGTGGAATGACCATGTGCCGCTTTGGTGTGTCGACAATATCACTCTGCTTTTTTACTTGCTGGCTCGTTTGTATTCATAAACAACGAATTACACGATCACCAGTTCCTGTTTTCATCCGCAAAAGAACCATTCTTTGCGATAAATTGGGCGACGTTTTCCATCCCTTCACGGTTTTCCTTCTTCCACGCCTCAGTCTTTATGCGGCGGGCTTCTTTGCCAAGGGCGTCATTCACCAGCTCGGAAATATTAACTCCGGCAGCACTCAGAATCTGATAGTCATCTTTGTCCACGGCAATGCTAATCCGGCGTTTCATTGCCGTGTTCCTCTTTAACCAAGCGCTTTATATTTTGCAGGGATCTTAGCAATAATGCTGGCGGGGTCTAGAGAAAGTAAACGGGCGATGTGAATAAATTCTACGATGTCTAACCTTCTTTCCCCGTTCTCAACCTTGGCGATAAACGACTGAGGACGATCCAGCGCTAGCGCCAGGTTTACCTGTGTGATCCCTTTGACAATGCGTGCTTCACGTAATGCCTTGATAACGATCTGATATTCATCAGAGTAAACAGAAGCCATCGATTCAACCCCATAAAATTTGGGATCAAATATCAGTCGCTCACTGCTTTATCCCAAAACGGGATAAGTGGTTTTTTTGTATTGATTACTTAATGCTATCTTTCTGTATTTTATTCGCTATTTTTTCTAAAATAGTGGAAGCGTCTACAGATAGCAGGTGAGCGATGTGGACAAATTCAACAACATCCAGCCTACGTTCCCCATTCTCGATTTTGGCTACAAAAGACTGAGGTCGACCTAAAGCGTTCGCCAAATTTTCTTGGGTCATGCCTTTTTCGATTCTGGCCTCTCGCAGTGTTTTTATAACTGATTGATATTCATTTGAATAAATCGATGCCATTTTGGTGACCTTGATAGATATCCCAAAATCGAATATCAATCATTTCCTTTTTTATCCCAAAATGGGATAATTGGCGCAATTCATCACAGGGAGAGGTCGATAAATGGATAATTACGATTGGCATCCGGCAGACATTATTGCTGGCTTAAGGAAGAAAGGAACAACGTTGGCCGCGGTATCAAGAGCATCTGGATTAGCGTCTTCAACACTTGCTAACGCACTAACAAGACATTGGCCCAAAGGTGAAAGGTTAATTGCCTGTGCATTGGGAAAGCGGCCTGAGGAGATCTGGCCGTCACGCTATCGGAGTATGAGCCCGAATCATGGGGAAGGGGAGGCGGGATAGCGCTTTCGTAGAGAATCGAACGGTGTTCGATGGAGAGTCCACGCGCTAGAAACGAAAAACCCCCGCCAAAGGCGAGGGTTAAGAATTAGTGGTGCCCGGACTCGGAATCGAACCAAGGACACGAGGATTTTCAATCCTCTGCTCTACCGACTGAGCTATCCGGGCAACGGGGCGCATTAAACCGTATTGGCCGCGTGGCGTCAACGGGTTTCTGTCACAAAGCGGAGCGCCTGCGCTATTTTCAGGCAATTGTATTATTTGCTAGCCAGTTTCTGGCGATCCTTTCAGCACGCTTATACCCGTCATACTTCAAGTTGCATGTGCGTTGGCTTCGCTCAGTCACCCGAATCACTTACCTGAGTAAGCTCATCGGGACTCCTTCCCTTGCCGCCTGCCTGAAACTCGAATTATTTAGGGTATAGCGCACTCATGCGTCTTCCCGTATACGCTCGGCATGTTTCGTTGCACTTTTTACCGCGTTGAGTGCGGGCTGGATTGTTGAATTTGATGAAGAATAATGCCACTATTGCGCGGTTTTTTAACGTCTCGTTCACCTGAACGCCCCTTTAAGCGTAGTTAGCGTATAGCTAAAGAGGATCGCCGATATGTCAGATTCATTGCTCATGGTGCAAAACGCTCGCGCCAGCTCGCTGATGACGTCACTGCGTGTTTCTTCTTTCCACCGCTGCGCGGTTTACTTTTCTTCCTGTCGATTATCCTCCTTCACCATGCGGTGAGGCGTTCGTTCGCTCACTGTTAGGCATGAGTAAAAATAGAGTACGCCTCTGCTTTTACTGATGTCTATCGGATGGTGCTGGCTCCAGTTTTTCCATTCTTGGCCTACAGTTGACCTGTAGGGATCATACGCTTGTCGTTATTGATTGGCATTGTGATTGGTCGGGATTGTTATCCCTGAACGGTGTCTTCCAGGCACGTACACTTACCCTTAACCGTTTGGGTTTGGTTACATGAAACAGTTAAAAATTGCGGCGAATGCAGCGGTTGCCACCCGTTTAATCACAACGCGCGAGATTGTCGCGTTGAGTCAGACCGACTTCACCGATGTGGCGGCGGTCGTGGTTTCGATTGAGGAAGCCCGTAGCGGCATTCTGTCGATATTGCAGCACACTGGCTTTAGTATCCCGGCGTTTGTCGAAGAGCCTGACGAAGATAAAGAGCTGGATGTTTTGCCTGCGGGCAGCGAATGGCTGGTTCTTGATGACGACGGCGAGCACGCCAACGTGCTGGAGCGAGCGGCGAAAGCCTATCAGGATACCCTGTTGCCACCGTTTTTCGATACGCTGACCAAATACGTCAACATGAAAAACACGACGTTTGCCTGTCCGGGGCATCAGGGCGGTCAGTTCTTCCGCAAGCACCCGGCGGGGCGTCAGTTTTTTGAGTTTTACGGTGAGAATGTGTTTCGTTCTGATATCTGTAACGCGGACGTCAAACTGGGCGATTTGTTGATTCACGAAGGGGCGGCGAAGAAGGCGCAGAAGCATGCTGCGCGTGTGTTTAACGCCGATAAAACCTATTTCGTGTTGAACGGCACGTCCTCTGCGAACAAAGTAGTGACGAACGCGCTGCTGGCGCGTGGCGATCTGGTGCTGTTTGACCGCAACAACCATAAATCCAACCATCATGGTGCGCTGATTCAGGCGGGCGCGACGCCAGTCTATCTGGAAACCGTGCGCAATCCGTTTGGCTTTATCGGCGGCGTGGATGCGCATTGTTTTGATGAAGCCTATCTGCGCAAGCTGATCGCGGAAGTCGCGCCGGAGCGTGCCAACGAGCCGCGTCCGTTCCGTCTGGCCGTCATCCAGCTCGGCACCTATGACGGCACCATTTATAACGCGCGTCAGGTTGTCGATAGCATCGGGCACCTGTGCGACTACATTCTGTTTGACTCCGCCTGGGTCGGCTATGAGCAGTTTATCCCGATGATGGAGCAGTGCTCGCCGCTGTTGCTGGATCTGAATGAGAACGATCCGGGCATCTTTGTCACTCAGTCGGTGCATAAGCAGCAGGCGGGCTTCTCGCAGACCTCGCAGATCCACAAGAAAGATACGCACATCAAAGGCCAGCGCCGTTTCTGCAACCATAAACAGCTGAATAACGCCTTTATGCTGCACGCCTCAACCAGTCCGTTTTACCCGCTGTTCGCGGCATTGGATATCAATGCCAAAATGCACGAAGGGGCAAGCGGGCGTCGGATGTGGATGGACTGCGTGAAGCTGGGCATTGAGGCGCGTAAGCAGCTGCTGACACGCTGTTCGCTCATAAAACCGTTCGTGCCTGTGACGGTGGGTGGCGCGCTCTGGCAGGATCATGATACGGAGACGATCGCGCAGGACGTGCGCTTCTTCAACTTTGAGCCGGGCGAGAAATGGCACGCATTCGAAGGGTACGCCGAGGACCAGTACTTTATCGATCCTTGCAAATTACTGCTGACCACGCCGGGTATTGATGCGATTAGCGGCGATTATACCGAATTTGGTATTCCGGCGACGATCCTGGCTAACTACCTGCGCGAGCACGGCATTATCCCGGAAAAATGCGACATGAACTCGATCCTGTTCCTGCTAACGCCAGCGGAAGACGCTGCAAAAATGCAGGAGCTGGTGAATGCGCTGGTGCATTTCGAGACGCTGATTGCCCGTGATGCGCCGCTGAGTGAAGTGCTGCCCAGCCTGTATCAGAAATACAAAGAGCGTTATCGTGGTTACCGGCTGCGTCGGCTGTGTCAGGAAATGCATGATTTTTACGCTCAGCACAACGTGAAAGATCTGCAAAAAGCGATGTTCCGCAAAACCGAGTTTCCATCCGTGGTGATGTTGCCACAGGATGCCAACAGGGAATTTGTGCGCGGGAATATCGAGCTGATTCCTATCGACGCAGCAGAAGGACGTATCGCAGCAGAAGGCGCATTGCCATATCCGCCGGGCGTGTTGTGCGTCGTGCCGGGGGAAACCTGGGGCGGGGCGGTACAACGCTATTTTCTGGCGCTGGAAGCGGGCATTAACCTGCTGCCGGGCTTCTCCCCAGAATTGCAGGGCGTCTATAGCGTCGCGGAAGAAGATGGCAGCAAGCGCCTGTATGGTTACGTAGTAGAACAGTAATTACATTTATCTTCAGACCGTTGACAAGCCTATTTACCGAATGAAAACGGGAGTAACGGAATAGAAGAGTAAAGCGTTTGCGCCAGGGACAAAAACGTCAGGAACGTTTTTGAACGTCGCTTGCGACGGCCCTGAAAGGGTGAATCTCAGGGATGAGATTCATATCTGCGCAAGCCGAGCGTACATGGACGTATTCACAGCGTCTTTACGATCTATCCGTTACTACCGCTCTACGGACTTTGTCAGTAACCTCAAACTCAGGCTCGGAAACGAGCCTGAGTTTTTTCTGTCTTAACGCAGACTGGATTCCTGCTGGTCGGAGAGCGCCACGGCTTCACGCTGCTTTTTCAGCCCGCGCCAGCCGATAATCAGCATGATCGTCAATACCGGAATCGTCGCAACCGTCCAGGTGCCGTTCGGGTAATCAAACGCCATCAATCCCAACACGCTCACCAGAAAAGCCAGTGTCAGCCACGATGTCACGGGCGCACCGGGCATTTTGAATGCCACCGGTTTGGCTTTCCCCTGACGAATCGCTTTGCGCAGCTGCATTTGGCACAGAATGATGAACGCCCAGGAACAGATAATGCCGAGCGAAGCGATATTCAGAACGATCTCGAACACCTGCGATGGCACCACGTAGTTCAGCACCACACCGATAATGTGGATGCCGACCGTGACCAAAATACCGGTATAGGGCACAGACTGCGTGCTCATTTTCGACAGGAACGCGGGTGCCGAGCCACCCAGCGACAGCGAGCGCAGGATGCGCCCCGTCGAGTACAAGCCGGAGTTCAGGCTGGACAGCGCGGCGGACAGCACCACGATATTCATGATCGTGCCGATATAGGGCACGCCCAGCTTGCTGAAGAAGGTGACGAACGGGCTTTGTCCTGCCTGATAAGCGTTCCACGGCAGCAGGCAGACCAACAGCGCGACAGAACCGACGTAGAACAGGCCGATACGCCAGATGACGCTGTTGACCGCTTTCGGCAGCACTTTCTCCGGGTCTTTACATTCGCCTGCGGTTGTCCCGATGATCTCGATGCCGGCAAAGGCAAATATCACCCCCTGAACCAGCACCAGCGCGGGCAGAATACCGTGTGGGAACAGGCCGCCGTTATCGGTAATCAGGTGCAGGCCGGGTGTGTTGCCGTCCAGCGGACTGCCCGTGCCAAGATAGACCGTACCGACCACCAGAAAAATGGCGATGGCCGCAACCTTAATTAGCGCGAACCAGAACTCCATTTCGGCAAACCACTTCACGCCAATCAGGTTCATCAGCGTGACGATGGATAACGCACCCAGCGCGAACAGCCACTGCGGGACATCGGCAAAGGTGCCCCAGTAGTGCATGTAGAGCGCGACGGCGGTGATGTCGACAATCCCGGTCATCGCCCAGTTGAGGAAGTACATCCAGCCAGCCACGTAGGAGGCCTTTTCACCCAGAAACTCGCGTGAATACGAGACGAAGCTACCGCTGGTGGGGCGATGAACGATCAGCTCACCCAGAGCACGTAGGATGAAAAAAGAGAAGATACCGCAAACCAGATAGACCAGCGCCAGCGCGGGCCCAGCCATTTGCAGACGCGCACCCGCGCCAAGAAATAACCCGGTGCCGATAGAGCCGCCGATCGCGATCATCTGTACGTGGCGGTTGCCGATACTTTGGTGATAACCCTTTTCGTGGAGGCGTTGCCCGGCGGCATGATGCTCGCTATGAGGGGAAGAATGTTGTGCCATTGATGTCGGTGTTTTCCTGTCTGTCACGCATCCTATGGTGACGCGTTCACTATTATTATTTCAAATTCAAGAAATTATGTTTTCGCCTGCGACATTTTTTATGTCCGCCACCCTTCGGGGCGTTGCGCGTGGTAAGCCGCATGGCAGAAAACAACGGCAGCGATGCTACCTTTTCCTGTGTGCTGTGGCAAAAAATGGATAAAGGGAAAGTGTGTCAGAGCGTGATGGTGTGGGGGGCGGGGAATCAGACGGGAAATATTACCGCCCCGGTTAGGCGAGCAAGACCGGGACGGGAAAAGCAAAAAAGCGACAGTTTACGCGCCGACATCCGCGCGCGTTGGTCCTTGAAAATGGATGGCGTTGATATGGCAACTGCGCGGCTGGATGAGCACGAAACGCATCGCTTCCCATATCGAGCGGGCATTCAGCAGGTGCTCGCCCATTTTTTCCTCGCTAGTTGGATAGTCATCCAGGCCGGTGACTTCAAAATCTGGCGGATAAAACCCTGTCACGCGAATGTTTTCCTGTGCGACATGGTGCGCCAGATTCTGGCTAAAACCGCTCATGCCGTGCTTGGCGGCAAAGAACGCAGGGTGAGCGATAGAATCGTGGAACTGCGGTAGGCCGCAGACCGAAACCATCGCCAGAATATCGGCGCTTGGTGAACGGCGTAAGCTCGGCAATAGCGCTTTGGTGAGCAGGATAGATCCGGTCAGGCCGGAGTTGATGGTGCTGACGATATCCGTATCGGTGTCTTCTTCCCCCAACGCGCCTTCCAGCCATTGTGCGGCGCTTAGCACCAGAATATCGACGGGCGCGCTGTCTTCCAGCAGTTGTGCGGAAAAATCCCTGACCGAATCAGGATTGGCGATATCGCACTGATAGGCGCGAGCCGTGCCGCCCTCCTGATGAATGATGTCTACGCTGGCCTGCGCATCGGCCAGTTTGCGGGCGCAAAGATCGACCTTTACCCCTTCGCGAGCCAGCCAGACGGAGACTGCTTGTCCAAAATCGCGGCCACCGCCCGTGACAATCGCACGTCTACCTTTCAGCATCATGTGTTCCCTTGGCACGTGTGTTCTTCCATTGCTGCGCATCCGGCCACATGGCGGGATGCAGCGTGAGTGTATTCATTAGGTTTTGGGTGAATCGGCCTGCGCGGCATCCTCTTCAGCCTGCCGTAAAATGGCTTTGGCGACCCACTGCGTCACATCCTGAATACTGTCTTCTTCCAGATGCCAGATATCTTTCAGCACCAGAAAAACCTCGGAACCGTAAATGAGGGATAAGGCATAAATCACCCGCTGTTGTGCTTCCGGCGTGATTTTCCCTTCCAGCGGTTCGGTTGCAATCTTGAGCAGACGTTTACGATTGCCACGCGTCAGCGTATCTGTATGGAGGCGATTAGAACGACGGTCGGCCCATTGTTGCAGTGACAGATGCAGAGCGGCACGCAGCGCGCCTTCATGTTCCAGCATCCTGGGGTAAGCAAAATGCAGCAGTTCGGCAACGCGTTCGCTGGCATGCGGTTGTGTCGGGTGCCACGCCAGAATGGGGCCGAGGCTTTCGCCGACCACGGCGGAGACTAACGCACTTTGCGTCGGAAAATAACGATAAGCCGTCGCGCGTGAAAGCTGAGCCGCAGCGGCAACATCGGTAATGGAGGGGAATATGCCTTGGTCGAACATATTCATAGCGGTATCAATCAATAAACGACGGGTTTTCGCCCGTGTTGATGTCAGTTTTTCATCCCGTTCAATCACATAGACCTCATTGAATTTTCGGGCCGGAAGCTATCGGGCAGCACGGCGTTATCGCCAGAACTATAGCAAATTGAGTGATTCTTGTGCCACGTCAAGCTTTCTTACTGTTAATGTAATGCCGTACATAACATTTTGAGACTTTTGTCTCATTTGGGTGTTTAATGATTTGTCTTTCTGATACTCAAGTCTCAATATGGCGACAAATTAATCTTATCTGTTTTTGGTTTCTTGTAATTGTTATTTATATCAATCTGTTAATCGTTTCACTAATGGTAGGAGGGAGACCAAGTGGGAAGTAAAGTTGGCAGCGTTTATATTGCAAGTACAGCTGATACTAAAGGGAAAGAACAGATTTACGTTCGCGATCTGATTGCCGCGACAGGCTTGAAAACCGTCACGGTCGATCTGTCAACGACACGTCCGTCAACGGATGCTCGGGTGTCAGAGACGATAGATATCAGCGCAGAAACGGTGGCATCGTACCACCCACAGGGCGCATCAGCCCTGTTTTGCCATGACAGAGGTCAGGCAATTGGTGCCATGGCCGTTGCGTTTGAGCACTTTATGTTGTCCCGCGATGATATTGCCGGGGTAATCGGGCTGGGCGGCTCCGGCGGTACGGCGTTGATCACGCCCGCGATGCAGGCATTACCGATTGGCATGCCGAAACTGATGGTGTCGACGATGGCTTCCGGCGATATCTCCGGCTACATCGGTGCCAGCGACATCAGCATGATGTATTCCGTTACCGATGTAGCGGGTCTGAACCGCATTTCTCGTCAGATTCTTGGCAACGCGGCGCACCAGATCGCCGGTGCTGTGAAGTTTCATATTCAGGAACATCATGAAGATAAGCCCGCGATTGGCTTGACCATGTTTGGCGTAACGACGCCGTGCATTCAGGAAGCCAGTGCATTGCTGGAAGCGGAGTTTGACTGTCTGGTTTTTCATGCGACGGGCAGCGGCGGGAAAGCGATGGAAAAGCTGGTGGACAGCCATTTGCTCACTGGCGTGCTCGATCTCACGACGACGGAAGTGTGTGATTTACTGTTTGATGGCGTGCTGGCCTGCGGGCCGGAACGGTTTGACGCGATAGCCAAGACGCAGGTGCCTTACGTGGCATCCTGCGGGGCGCTGGACATGGTGAATTTTGGCGCCCCCGCCAGCGTACCGGAGAAATACGCGCATCGTCTGTTCTACAACCACAACGCACAGGTCACTCTGATGCGTACCACAATAGACGAGAATATCGCGATGGCGCGCTGGATTGGGGAGAAGCTTAACCGCTGTGAAGGCGAAGTGCGCTTCCTGATCCCCGAAGGCGGCTTCTCTGCGCTGGATGCGCCGGAGCAGGCATTCTGGCATCCGGAAGCGCGTGACGCGTTTATCAGCACGCTGGAGAGCGTCGTGCAGCAAACGGCAAGACGAAAGATTATTCGTCTGCCTTTCCATATTAACGATCCTTTATTTGCCCATGCGGCTGTCGATGCGTTTCGGGCGTTAGTGAAATAAGAAGGGAAAAAGTATGAAGTCAGGCATGAATCGTCAGGAACTGCTGGCAAAATTCCGTGAAATGATCGCCCGCCGCGAGCCGATTATCGGGGGCGGCGCGGGAACGGGGCTGTCTGCAAAATGTGAAGAAGCGGGCGGTATCGATCTGATTGTGATCTACAACTCCGGGCGCTATCGCATGGCGGGGAGAGGTTCTCTGGCTGGCCTGTTAGCTTACGGCAACGCGAATGAGATTGTCGTGGATATGGCGAAAGAGGTTCTGCCCGTTGTGAAACATACGCCAGTGCTGGCGGGTGTGAACGGAACCGATCCTTTCTGTCAGTTTGATAAATTTCTGGATGACCTGAAAGCGCTGGGTTTCTCTGGCGTGCAAAACTTCCCAACCGTTGGGCTGATCGACGGTAATTTCCGCGCCAATCTGGAAGAAACCGGCATGGGGTATGGGCTGGAAGTGGACATGATTCGTCTGGCACATGAAAAAGACATGCTGACCACACCTTATGTGTTCAGTGCGGAGGACGCTGTCGCGATGACGAAAGCGGGGGCGGACATTATTGTGCCGCACATGGGGTTAACCACCGGTGGCAACATTGGGGCGGAAACTGCGCTGAATCTTGCAGATTGCGTTCCGTTGATTAATCACTGGGCGAATGAGGCGAAAGCGATACGTAAAGATGTGATTGTTCTGTGCCACGGCGGGCCGATTTCAACACCGCAGGACGCACAGTTCATTATGGATCACTGCCCGCAATGCGATGGTTTTTACGGTGCTAGCTCAATGGAGCGGCTGCCGACAGAAACCGCGTTAACGGCTACAACACAGCAATTTAAAAAAATTAAACGTTAATAGACTTTTTTGGTTCTATACCTAATGGACTTCCTGAAGTGGGAAGAACGACTGGTAAATTTTGCGCCAATATCAGGGAATACGGCCAGCACATGCTGGCCGGCATTTTATGTGAAAGAAGATTAGAACATGCCTTCAAACGGGTTCCAGCTTTTGCTGTTCTGGGTTTCTTTCAGATAGTAGGCGTAGTTAGCCGTTGATGCCCACATCAAACAGAGACCGTATCTGACGGCTATTTCCGTATATTCGGGAAGTCGGATGTTGCCAAAGACCTCAATACTCGCAAAAACTGCACCAACGGCAACTGAAATACCAAATAGCGTCAGATTCTTACGCCAGAGTCCCAGCACAAAGAAATAAATGATACTGAAGAAGAACGCGATGAAGTTGAAATTCAGCAGCATCTTGGTGCCAAATGTTGCATTTTTAAATCCATTCTTGAAGGCCGGTGACTTAGGCCCACCAAACTCATTATAAAACGCGAAACGGGTTTGCCATTTTTTTGAGTATTGCTTCCCTACGGTGTTTTCCATAACAGATCCCTTATTTAGTATTGTGAATAATATTACTGTAAATAATTTCGGTAGCGATTTTACTGGCTGGATTTCCTTATCGCCACTATGGCGTTTTTTTGTGATGCTTTCCTTTAATGATTTTTTTTATACCGCATCGTGGTAGTTAAAAATTATTATTAATAGCGTACTAATTTTTTGTCATTCTTGCTACGTTAATCACATCGGTAGTAGAGCTAATCGATGATGCGGTTAATTTTACTCATTACTATGAATTTATTTTCATAATTAATTATTCTTATTTTTTTAATTAACACGAAATGATTTATTGAATTAAGTAAAATTTAATATTGTGCTTAATGCCTACTTTCACTCGCTTTTTTCGTGTAATAGCAAGGAATAGGGATGTTTATTGGCGTTAATCGAGCGTTTATTATCGGTTTGGATTTTTCTATTGACCTGCTCTGTTGATACGGAAGTAGAAAAAAGAGGGACTAAATAGCGTTTTAGGTCGCGTAGGGAAGAAAACCATTGTTATACGTGCTATTTTTCGCCGTGCAGAAATCAGGAAAAATAATGAAGCCGCACTACCGGAATAAACCCGGTAGTGCGGCGTTTTGTGGTGCGCGTGAATTAGCGGCGATAATTTTTCTGCGCCGTGTTCACTTTGTACAGGTAGCGGCGTGATTCACCAGACGGGTGTTTCGTCGTCAGTGTTTGGTAGACATCGCTTGGTGACATGCTGTTGATAATGCCCACGGCGCGATCCCGGTCGCTGGAGAAGACGCGCAACACGCTGCCTGCGCCACCGTTATACGCGGTGATGACGGCGTAGCGTTTCGACGTCGGGTTTTCAATACCGGCCAGATAGCTGTTCTTCAGAATCGACAGGTAGGCGGTACCCGCGTCGATATTTTGTTCTGGATCGAACAGGTAACTACGGCTCGGCTGTCCCCATTTCCCTTTCATCTTGAAGACGTCGCGTCCCGCACTGTGCTGTACCACCTGCATCAGACCCAGCGCATCGGAACGGCTGACGGCGTAGGGGTTGAAGCTCGATTCTGTCTGCATAATCGCCAGAATCAGCGACTCTTCAATGCCGTAACGCTCGGAGGCTTTTCGCACCAGCGGCAGGTATTTGTGTGCACGCTTATCCAGATGGTTAGGGACAAGCTGCATCGTGACCGACCAGATAACGTGCAGGCCGGAAGTGCGTTTTTGCAGACGGTTCTGGAGTAGATAATCCGCGAAGCTGGCGGCACGGCCTTCCCAGCGGATCGGCTGTCCGGTGTTATCCAGCACCTGGCCATACAGCAGCGGTTCGCGGCTGATCTGAATATCATTAGCGTCGGAATACAAATCGGTGTTACTGGCGTCATCGCCCATCAGCAGGGTGGTGATAATCGCCTGGCGCAGGCTGGCGACGGAATTGGTCGCCGAAATGGTTTCAATCGTGATTGAACCTGCATCAAAGTTGATGTGGCTACGCGTCTGATATTGATCGGTGTATTTGACGTAGTCTTTCGGGCCGGCGATCAGAACTTCATTGATACCCCAGATATTTTCGATGTTGTTGGCAAACTGGCCCATCAAAATATCGAAGGCGTTGGTATCCTTGATAAACTCTTCGTCGTTGGTATTCCCTTTGTTTCCCGAACAGGAAACCAGCAGTGGTGCAATGACCAGCAGCGCTAACATTTTCTTCATATAACAAGCCGTGTCGGAATTGGGACGTAAGCGGGCTCGAAAGCCCGCCATCTCAGTGGCTCGGAGGCGTATAGCCTTCGATGTGTACGTCCTTCCCTTCAAACAGGAATTTGATCATTTCCTGTTCCAGCAGCTTACGGTCGTCAACATTCATCATGCTGAGTTTTTTCTCGTTGATCAGCATGGTTTGCTTGGTTTGCCACTGCGCCCAGGCTTCTTTAGATATTTCGTTATAGATGCGCTTGCCCAGATCGCCGGGATAAAGCTGGAAATCTTGCCCTTCGGCGTCGCGTTGTAAAAAAGTACAAAAAATCGTTCTGCTCATGCTTCTTCCTCATCAATTGCGCAGGCATTCAAATGTGTAGACTGCGGGTGAGCCAGCTCCCTCAGCAGGCGTTCTACCGGGGCGGCCAGTCCGACAGACGGCGGCTGCGCTAAGTTATACCAGAGACCCGCATCGTCATCCATGCAGGACCTGTTTTGTGAGCGATCGCTCTGCGATACGTCCAGCCAGAGCGGAACGATATCCAGATGAAAATGGCTAAATGTATGGCGGAACGCGACAAGCTGTTGCAATCCATCAGGATTCAGACCACGTTGTTGCATCCAGAGTTCCAATTCCCGACGTTCACTGAACTGCGGGAAGCAAAATAACCCGCCCCACAGGCCCACGGCAGGGCGCTGTTGCAGCCAGACCTGAGAGCCTTGCTGCATCAACAGGAACCAGCCGGTTTTCTCCGGCAGCGTCTGCTTCGGTTTCTTGCCGGGGTATTGCGCCCAACTGTGGTTGGCGTAAGCCATGCAGCCGGTGTTGAGTGGGCACAGCTCGCACTTGGGGCGGCTGCGGGTACAGACCATTGCGCCGAGATCCATCATCGCCTGATTAAACTGGCTGACCCCCTCGGCTGGCGTGACCTCTTCACTCCGCGCCCACAGCTTCTTTTCGACCTCTTTCTTGCCCGGCCAGCCGTCAACGGCATAACAGCGTGCCAGCACGCGCTTCACGTTGCCGTCGAGAATCGGGTAATGCTGGCCGAGAGAGAGTGACAGCACGGCGCCAGCGGTGGAACGTCCGACGCCCGGCAACGCTGCGACTTCATCAAATGTAGTGGGGAATTCGCCGCCGTGACGTGACACGATGGTCTGGGCCGCTTTGTGCAGGTTGCGCGCACGGGCGTAGTAGCCCAGTCCGGTCCATAAGTGGAGCACTTCGTCCAGCGGTGCTGCCGCCAGCGCGCTCACGTTTGGAAAACGTTCCATAAAGCGTTGGAAATAGGGAATAACCGTGGTGACCTGCGTTTGTTGCAACATCACTTCGGATAGCCATACTTTATAGGGAGTTTTCTCAAGCTGCCACGGCAGGGTTTTGCGGCCATAGCGTTGATACCAGTCCAGCACCTGATGGGCGAACTGTTGCGCTTGCATCATAAAATGGGGTCACTATCCGACAGGTAAAAAGTTTGACAGCGATTCCAGCACAGAGTGAATGTGCTGTAAACCGGAACTTTCCGAGGCGGTGGGCTTGCTAAACCACGGTATCCTTGCATAATGCGCGTTTCCTTAACGAAATCGGACAGCAAGTAAGCACTCTTTATGATTAACAACGTCATTTCACCGGAATTTGATGAAAACGGACGCCCGATGCGTCGTATCCGCAGTTTTGTCCGCCGTCAGGGACGTTTGACCAACGGGCAACAGCTGGCGCTGGATAACTACTGGCCGGTGATGGGCGTGGAATATCAGACCGAACAGGTAGATTTTAACGCGCTATTTGGTCGTGACGCGCCAGTGGTGCTGGAAATTGGTTTTGGGATGGGCGCCTCGCTGGTGACGATGGCGGCACAGCATCCTGAGCAGAATTTCCTCGGTATTGAAGTTCACTTGCCGGGCGTGGGGGCGTGCCTCGCTTCCGCACAGGAGGCGGGAATCAGCAATCTGCGCGTGATGTGTCACGATGCGATCGAAGTGCTGATGAAGATGATCCCCGATGGTTCACTGTCCATGGTTCAACTCTTCTTCCCCGATCCGTGGCACAAAGCCCGTCATAATAAACGTCGCATCGTTCAGGTGCCTTTCGTCGAACTGGTACAGAGTAAGCTGAAAGTCGGCGGTGTGTTCCATATGGCAACAGATTGGGAACCTTATGCGCAACATATGCTCGAAGTGATGACGTCTGTCGCCGGGTACCGCAACCTTTCCGATAAGAATGACTACGTTGAGCGGCCGGATTCTCGACCGCTGACGAAATTTGAAGCGCGCGGCCAGCGTTTGGGGCATGGCGTATGGGATCTGATGTTTGAGAGGATAAAATAAAATGGCACAAGCTCGTAGCCGTCGTTTACGTAAAAAACTGCACATTGATGAATTTCAGGAATTAGGTTTTTCGGTCAGCTTCCGCTTTCCTGAAGGCACTAGCGTAGAAGACATCGATCAACTGATGGATAAGTTCGTCGATGAAGTGATTGAACCACAGGGGCTGGCATTTGAAGGCAGCGGTTATCTGCACTGGGAAGGTCTCATCTGCCTGCAAAAACTGGGTCACTGTACCGAAGAGCACCGCCAACTGGTTAGCCGCTGGCTGGAAGAACAGAAACTGACGGCTGTGAAAGTCAGCGATCTGTTCGATATCTGGTGGGATCTGCCAGAAAACCTGCTGTAATTTTTGCTTAAGTAAAAGCAGAAAATAAGTAAAAGCAGAAAAGCCTTGGTTTAGGCCAACGCTTTGATCCAGGCAAAAAATGCCTGAGCTGATTGTGGCTCAGGCGTTACCCGCCTCATCAAAGGACACATTGCCGCTTTCCCGCCACTGCCGTTGTTTTCTTCAGGAGAAAATATGTCGCGTAAAATGACCTTGGGTTTATTGATGCTGCTGTCCTGGCAGGCGCAGGCAGCCTACCAGTGCAACGTGAATCCGCAGGACGACATCATTATCAGTCCGCAGCACGTACAGGTCGTGGGTGCCAGCGGTAATTTACAGCTTTCTCCGCAGGGCGATATCGTCCGTAACGGTACGCCGCTGACCCTGAACGCCGAACAGCGCCAGAAAGCCAAAGCCTATCAGGCGGATATACGCCAGCAACTGCCGTGGATCGATCAGGGCGCGCAGCAGCATCTGGAAAAAGCGCGAGTCGCACTGGATAAAGTGATCGTGCAGGAGCTCGGCAGCGACAGCAATGTGCGCAATCGTCTGACTACGCTGGATAAACAGCTCAAGCAGCAGATGAACCGTATTATCGAACACCGTAGCGATGGCCTGACGTTCCACCATCAGGCGATTAAGCAGGTTGAGCAAGATGGCAAGCAGATCGTGCAGCAAAGCATGGGCGGCGTCTTGCAGGATAGCCTGAACGAGATGGGCGTAAAACAGATGTCCAGCGGCGGTAACCCGCTACAGGCGATGATGGGCAACCTCGGTGGTTTGCAGAAAGCGATTCAGGCCGAGTGGAATAATCAGGAACTGGAGTTCCAGCGCTTTGGCAACGATGTATGTAGCCGCGTCACGTCGTTAGAAAACCAGCGCAAGAGCCTGTTGCAGACGCTGAAGTAAGTGGAACCCGCTTGAAGTCGCTTAAGGAAACGGGCTGAGGCCCGTTTTTGATCGTTCGACTATTCTCACCCAATTTTTCGTATCTTCTTATTCTGTTTGGTCCCCCTTACCCGTAGCCGGGTGCTTTATAACATTCATCCATAGTCCATTCATCAATTGTTACCTTCATGCGTTATGACTATTTTTGTCGGTAACGTAGAGTGACAATCACATGTGTGCTTAAAGGGATGTTGTTAATGCAAACGGTGTGGAAAAATCAGGTATTTAAAAGCAATGTGTTGAAAGAAAAGGAAATGCTCATCGCAATGAA
Organism: Pectobacterium aroidearum; assembly: GCF_015689195.1. Taxonomy (GTDB): domain Bacteria; phylum Pseudomonadota; class Gammaproteobacteria; order Enterobacterales; family Enterobacteriaceae; genus Pectobacterium; species Pectobacterium aroidearum. The sequence goes on along the minus strand of NZ_CP065044.1, from coordinate 3,936,017 downwards.
GCCGCGTCATACAGGTGTGAACGGCGAGCGTGGTGGTGTTCGTTACCCTGTTTTTGCGATGGGTTTATTGCTGTTTTTTCCTGTAACGTTATGGGGCGCGGATAATTTTCGCACGACGGAGTACGAGCGCAACGGTGCCGCGCTGGATTCGATCAATGCGGCAGAGGCCTACGGTCTCGGTTTTTCAGGAAAGGGCGTTAGTGTCGCGGTTATTGATGCCACCGGTGAGCTAAGCGGTGATGAGTTTGCCGGGCGGGTGGACGAGGGGGCTGGGTGGATTTCCTCTCCGTGGGATGGCGCGTTTCATGGCTACGCGGTTGCGGGCGTCATTGGTGCTGCGAAAAACGATAGCGGCATTCATGGTATCGCGTATCAGGCGAGTCTGTTGCCGTTAGGAACGACATTTTCATCGCAAACATTGGTTAACGCCCAGCTTAACGTGCTTGATCGTCCAGATATCAAGATCGTCAATAATAGCTGGGGATACCGCATATTTAATGACACGGTACAGACATTTAGCATCGATCGTCAGATTGAATTGCTAGAGGGTATCATCAATAACAATATCGTGATCGGCGAGGAAATGGCAAAGCAGGGTCAGTTAACGGTGTTTGCTGCCGGGAACGAAGGGCACCTGACGCCGTCGATTATTTCCGGGTTACCGACGCTTTTAGATGCGTATGGTATTGAGAACACGATTGCCAATAACTGGCTAAACGTTGTGGCTTACGATCCTTCTCAACGCCCTTCCAGCGCGGCGTTCATCGCATCATTCAGCAATCTGGGGTTTGGGTCGTCGGCTTACACGCTGCTTGCGCCGGGCGTGAATATTGTTTCTACCAGAGATGCCAGCACGACTGAGACGTTCAGCGGCACGTCATTTGCGACTCCCTACGTTTCGGGTGTTGCCGCGCTGGCGTCTGAGGCCTTTCCGTATCTGAACGGTAAACAGCTCGCCGATGTTCTCTTGTCCACGGCGACACCACTTTCCGGTAGCAACACCCCACGTGCGGTGTTGCTCATCCAAAAGAATTACGATGACCACCAGAACTACCTCAATAGCGAACTCAATGTTTATGCAACCGGCAATGCCATCACATTTAGCGATGAGGAAATGACCGCGTTTCTGGCTCGAGTCAGGGAGGATGCGTTCTTTGACAACCTCACGGATGAGCAGGTTCGTAGCGCGATTCTGGCCCGCGCCAGCGCGCAAAATATCAATGTGCTGACGACGGAGGATTACCAGTCGCTGTTTGGTCAAGGGATCGTTAACGCTTACAAAGCGGTGCAGGGGCCGGGCGCATTGAACGCGCAGCGGTTAAGCAACAGCGATCTCAGTAGTGGAACCTTTAACGGTAACTACGCGATCTACGGGGTTGATACGCAGGGATATTCCAGCACTTGGAGCAATGATATCGCTCAGGTGAAAAATACAACCAGCGGGAGTTCCCTGTATCAGTTGGATGTTGGTTTACGCAAACAGGGCACAGGGGTGCTCTACCTGACGGGTAATAATACCTATCTTGGCCCGACCATTGTTGAAGGCGGCAGCGTCGTGGTGGGTAAGGTCGCGCAGGGCAACGGCAGTCTGGCGGGGGATGTTTGGGTGCAATCTACCGCGACGCTAGGCGGGCATGGCAAAATCGCAGGCACTGTTACGCTTGAGAAGGGTTCAACGCTTTCACCCGGTGCATCGGTTGGCACATTAACGGTTGGTAATGTGGTGTTTCAGTCTGGCAGCGTATATCACTATGAGATTGATGAGCAGGGTAACGCCGACGGGTTGAATGTCACGCAGGATGCAACACTAGCGGGCAGCGTGGTGCTGGATGCGCCGTCGCAGTCACTGGGCGATCGTTTTACCCTCTTGAATGTCGGCGGCACCCTGAACGGCAGCTTTGATGGATTAACGTCCAATTCAACCCAGCCTTTCCTGCAAGATACGCTGAGCTATAGCAACAAGCAGGCTTATCTGGACGTGGTGCGTAATAGTCGTGCCTTTAACGACGTCGCCACCAGTCGTAATCAACGCGTCGTCGCACAGGCTGTCGAGAGCCAGCAACGTGGCTCGGTTTTCTCTGCTATTGCTAACAGCCGCAGTGAAGGCGCGGCACGAACGGCGTTTGATAACCTCGATGGTGAGATCTACGCGGCTTCGCGTGCCGCATTACTCCAACGTAGTCGGTATGTGCGCGACGAGATCAACGGCGCGCTGCACGATGAAAATGCACAGTCGCTTTGGTTGAGTTCGTGGGCTAACAATGGCCAGTTTGATGAGACCGCTGAATCCTCGCGCGTTAATCACAGTGGCTATGGTTTCTTAATCGGTAACGGTAGCCCAATCGGTAAAAACAGCACGCTTGGATTTGTCGTCGGCGCAGAGAAAAGCAAAATCAAAACCGAGGCGCGCGCCGCCAGTAACGATGTGACGGCTTATCACATCGGCAGCTATTGGGGAACGACCTATAGCGGAATAGCGTGGCGCTCCGGTCTGCTCTACAGCTATCTGGATATGGACAGCGAGCGAGACATTCAGGTGCCTGGTCTCATTAGTCGCGCTCAGGCGGACTATCATGCAAACCTTGTTCAAGGATTTGCGGAGGGAAGCCATCGATTCGCGTTCAATGACAGCTTAAGCGTTGAACCTTATGGCAATCTCTCGTATGCCTGGCTCGATCTCGCGGGTGGTCAGGAACACGGTAGCGATGCCGCGCTGCGCTGGGAACGTCAGGGCAGTGGCGCGGGATACTCAACGCTGGGCTTACGTGGCGAAGCGCGCTGGTCTTCCCTCTCTCCCGTCAGGCTCTATGCCGATGCGGGCTATCAGCGGCGTCTGACGTCGGACCGAACCCAGACGCGGCTGAGTTTTGTGCAAGGCGGCGAGGCGTATACGATCCGCTCTGCGACTGACGCTCGCGATGCGCTGCTATTGCGAGCGGGCGTCACGTTGGCGATTAAGCCAAATGCGACGCTGTTGCTGGGCTATCAGGGGGTGGTAAGCGATAAAATGAGTGAAAACAGCGCCAAAATGCAGTTTGGCCTGACATTCTGACCGTGAAAATTCCCCCGCACGCTGGTAATGCTGTGTGGGGGCGTTGGATACAGGATTTTTGCCCTGTGCCCTGCGTTATCGACAGCCATACAGCGGTGGCCACCTATCGAAAAAAGTTCATTTTTGTGCCACGTCTGATTAACGATACCGACATATTTTCCCGCCAATATTGTTCAATATTTATGCACTCCAGCGTTCTCCTTCCGAATCGTATTAATGCCCCCTGTTTATGGGAGATTTTTTATGATGCAGTTGTCCAGACCTCCGACCACTCTCTATCAGGCGATTGCTGCCCGGCTAGAAGAAGCGCTACGCGAACGCTATAAATGTGGCGACTACCTTCCTTCTGAGAAGCAACTGGCTACGCACTACGCCGTTAACCGCCATACGTTACGCCGGGCAGTGGATGACCTGGTGAAAAAAGGGCTGGTTCAACGCCGTCACGGTGTGGGTATTTTGGTGCTTATGCGGCCTTACGACTACCCGCTGCATGCGCAGGCTCACTTTAGTCAGAACCTGTTGGATCAAGGCAGTTGCCCTTCCAGCGAACGATTGCTGGCCATGCTGAGTCCGGCGAGTCAAGAGATTGCCACCGCACTGGGCTGTGATGAAGGCGATAGCGTCATCCATTTGCGCACGCTGCGTCGGGTTAATGGTATTCCGGTCTGCGTTATTAACCACTTCCTGCCCAACCTTTCCTGGTGGCCGCATCTACAGCAGTTCACTCGCGGCTCACTGCACGACTTTATTACCGAGCGGCTAAATCAGGCGCTGGTTCGCACGCAAACGCGCATTAGCACGCGGCTGGCTCAGGCTAAGGAAAGCCGACTGTTGGAAATCGATGCGCAGTCTCCACTGCTGTGTTTACGCACGCTGAATAAAACCGCAAACGGTGAGATCGCCGAGTACTCCATCAGCCTGACCCGTGGCGATATGATCGAACTGACGCTGGAGCACTAGATGGATACGCAAACACGCCGTCAACACTGGCTCTCGGTGCTGGCATTCAGCCCGGTTGCCGAGCTGGAGAAGCGTTGGCACGCGCTCAATCTGCACCCGCAGTATGCCGTCCTGCGCGCGGCTGAAATTGGCCTGACTCGTCTACAGGCGAGAATGGGAGGAACGGGCAAGCGCTTTGTGCTGGGGGATATGACGATAACGCGTGCCGTGGTGCGTCTGGCTGACGGTACGTGCGGGTACAGCTATATCGCTGGGCGAGATAAAGCCCATGCAGAGCGCTGCGCCCTCATCGATGCGCTATTGCAACTGCCGGAAAACCACGATCGGTTGCAGGAGCACCTCATCCAGCCTCTGGCAGCGCAGCGCGCCGAGTTGTGCCAACGGCGCGCACGTCAAATTGCCAGTAGCAAGGTCGATTTCTTCACGCTGGTTCGCGGAGATAACTGATGTCTATACAGGCGAGCTTTGCGCAGCCGGTGGCTGACGCGCAATGTGCTTTTCGGCGCATCCTCAAAGCGGTTAGCGAACCGGGCGTAACGGTGACTTTGCCGTTACAACATGGGTGGGGAGAGTTGTCTCCTGCCGCGACGGCGGTGATGCTGACGCTGGTCGATCGTGACACGCCGCTCTGGCTGGATGACGCATTGAATGATGAAACCCTCCGCAGCAACCTGCGTTTTCATACCGGTGCGATACTGACCGGAGATGAATCGGCGGTTTTCGCCTTGCTTCGTGCCTCATCGGCAATCTCGCTGTCCCGGTTTTCGGCGGGGGATGACATGTCGCCGGAAAAGAGCACCACGGTCATCATCGACGTTTCCTCTCTGAGCGGCGGCACGCCGATACGCCTGAGCGGACCGGGGCTGGAAACCTCACGTATCGTTGACCCGTCGTTGCCGCCGGACATATTGCGTTATCTCTGCCACCGTCCCGATCCTTTTCCGCAAGGTATCGATCTGATGTTCACCTGTGCCGATGCCATGATGGCGTTACCGCGCACCACTTATGTGGAGGTCTGCTGATGTACGTCGCCGTGAAAGGGGGAGAGAAAGCGATCGAAAATGCCCATCGCTTACAGGAAGATTTGCGCCGTGGGGATCGTGACATCCCGGAAATTTATTGCCAGCAGGTTGAACAGCAGCTCGGTCTGGCCGTCGATCGCGTGATGACCGAAGGCGGTATCTACGATCGTGAACTGGCGGCGCTGGCGATTAAACAGGCCAGTGGGGATGTGGTGGAAGCCATTTTTCTCCTGCGTGCGTATCGCACGACGTTGCCACGTCTGGCCGACAGCCTGCCGTTAACGACGGCGAACATGCGGATTGAGCGACGTATTTCGGCAGTTTACAAAGATGTGCCGGGCGGTCAGGTTCTCGGCCCTACCTACGATTACACTCACCGCTTGCTGGATTTCACGCTGCTTGTCAATGGTGACACACCTGCGCCGTCGAGTGCGGATATGCCGCTGGAAGCCGCGTGTCCGCTGATATTTGATCTGATTACTCGCGAAGGGTTTGCCGTCAGGGAAGAGGATGACGGCAGCGAACCCTGTGATATCACCCGCGATCCCCCGAGCTATCCGGCCCCGCGTTCGGCACGTCTGCAACAGCTGGTGCGGGGGGATGAAGGGTTCCTGCTGGCCCTGAGCTACTCGACACAGCGCGGCTATGGCCGTACCCATCCCTTTGCCGGAGAGATCCGCACAGGCTTTGTCACGGTGGAGATCGTGCCGGAGGAACTGGGATTTCCGCTGGAAATCGGCGAGATCCTGCTGACCGAATGCGAAATGGTTAACGGGTTTACCGACAGGGAGGAGGACGCGCCGCACTTTACCCGAGGCTACGGATTGGTGTTTGGTCGGGCGGAACGTAAGGCCATGTCGATGGCGTTGGTGGATCGTGCGCTGCAAACCGCAGAGCATCACGAACAGGTGACCAGTCCGGCGCAAGACGAGGAGTTTGTGCTGTCGCATGCGGATAACGTCGAGGCGGCGGGATTTGTCTCTCATCTTAAATTGCCGCATTACGTCGATTTTCAGGCCGAGCTGGAACTCCTGAAACGTCTGCGCCGGGAGTATCAGGAGAGCAACGATGCATGAGTTAAACGGCTATAACCCTGGCTATCTTGATGAGCAAACCAAACGGACTATCCGTCGCGCCATATTGAAGGCGGTAGCGATTCCCGGTTATCAGGTGCCGTTTGGCGGACGGGAAATGCCGATGCCCTATGGCTGGGGAACCGGTGGCATTCAGCTTACCGCGAGCCTGATTGGTGAAAACGATGTACTGAAAGTGATTGATCAGGGCGCGGACGATACAACCAATGCCGTATCCATCCGGCGTTTCTTCCAGCGTGTGAGCGGGGCGGTGACCACCGAACGTACCGTCGAGGCCACGCTGATTCAGACGCGCCACCGCATTCCTGAAACGCCGCTGAAAGAAGATCAGATCCTGATCTATCAGGTTCCTATCCCTGAACCGCTGCGTTTTATTGAGCCGCGCGAGGTTGAGACGCGCAAAATGCATGCGCTGGAAGAGTACGGCATCATGCAGGTGAAACTGTACGAAGATATCGCCCGCTATGGCCATATTGCGACAACCTATGCGTATCCGGTGAAGGTGAATGACCGTTACGTGATGGATCCGTCACCCATTCCAAAGTTTGATAATCCCAAAATGCACAGGATGCCGGCGCTGCAATTGTTTGGCGCAGGCAGAGAAAAGCGCATCTACGCCCTGCCTCCCTACTGTGACGTAAAAAGTCTGGATTTTGACGATCACCCGTTCTGCGTTCAGCGCTGGGAACAGCCCTGTGCGCTGTGCGGTTCACATGACAGCTACCTTGATGAAATCGTGATAGATGATGAAGGATCGCGTCTGTTTGTCTGCTCCGATACCGACTACTGCCGTCAGCAGCAGGAGAAAAACAGCCATGAACCGCAGTGAACAGCCGCTGCTGGCGGTCAATAACCTGACGCACCTTTATGCGCCGGAAAAGGGTTTTGAAGACGTCTCGTTTGAACTTTTTCCGGGTGAAGTGCTGGGGATTGTCGGGGAGTCGGGGTCGGGAAAAACCACCTTATTACAGGCTATTTCGGCACGTTTAACGCCACAGCAGGGAACGATTGAGTATCAGGGGCGCGATTTATATCGCCTGAGCGAAAGTGAGCGGCGACGGCTGCTGCGCACCGAATGGGGCGTCGTGCATCAGTATCCGCTTGACGGCCTGCGTCCGCAGGTTTCGGCCGGCGGCAATATTGGTGAACGGCTGATGGCCGCCGGGCAGCGCCACTACGGCGAGATTCGCCAGCAGGCCAGCCAGTGGTTGCAGGATGTGGAGATCCCGGTAGCGCGTATTGACGATCTGCCCACCACCTTTTCTGGCGGGATGCAGCAGCGCCTGCAAATTGCCCGTAGTCTGGTGACGCGTCCCAAACTGGTCTTCATGGACGAACCGACGGGCGGCCTTGATGTTTCCGTGCAGGCTCGCCTGCTGGATCTCTTACGTACTCTGGTGCGTGAACTGAATCTGGCGGTGGTGATCGTGACGCATGATTTGGGCGTCGCGCGGATGTTGGCCCACCACCTGATCGTGATGAAACAAGGGCGGGTTGTCGAAAGCGGCCTGATTGACCGCGTGCTGGACGATCCCAGACACCCTTATACGCAACTGCTGGTTTCGTCAGTCCTGAACTGACCGAAGCCCTATGAATCCCGCGTCATCGCGGGTGAATCAGGTTGTAATCAATCGGAACACGCCATGAACACACAACTGCGCGTTGAACATGTTTATAAAGTCTTCGTGTTACACAATCAGCACGGAGCATCGCTGCCCGTGTTGCATGATGCCAATTTTGAGGTCAAATCAGGGGAATGTGTGGTGCTGGATGGGCATTCCGGCAGTGGTAAATCCACGCTGCTGCGCTCGCTGTATGCCAACTATCAGCCTAACCGCGGCCACATCTGGGTCAAGCATCACCAGCACTGGATCGATCTGGTGAACGCCTCGTCACGGCAAATCCTTGCCATTCGCCGCGACACCATTGGCTGGGTCAGCCAGTTTTTACGGGTAATTCCCCGCGTCTCTACACTGGATGTCGTTATTCAACCTCTGCTGGAGCGCGGGATTGCGCGGAGCGAATGTGAAGCGCGCGCCAGACAACTGCTTGCCCGGCTCAACGTGCCAGAACGGCTATGGTCGCTGCCGCCATCGACCTTCTCCGGTGGTGAACAGCAGCGGGTGAACATCGCCCGGGGATTTATCGCCGACTATCCGATTCTCCTGCTGGATGAACCGACTGCGTCGCTGGACAGTGGCAATAGCCATGTGGTGGTTCAACTGATTGAAGAAGCCCGTGAACGCGGAGCGGCGATTGTCGGTATTTTCCATGACAGTGCGGTGCGTAACCGACTCGCCACGCATTTACACACCATGCAACCTTATCCTGGGGTGCAGCAACATGATTATCAATAATGTCCATTTGGTGTTGGAAAATGAGGTGATTTATGGATCGCTGGACGTGCAAAACGGCGTGATTCTCCGTGTCAGCAGCGCATGTAGCCAATTGCCCGAGGCTATTGATGGTGAGGGTGGTTTTCTGCTGCCGGGGCTGGTGGAACTGCATACCGATAATCTCGATAAATTTTTTACCCCGCGGCCAAAAGTAGATTGGCCTGCTTACTCGGCAATGAGCAGTCACGACGCACTGATGGTAGCGAATGGCATCACCACCGTACTGGACGCGATTGCTGTGGGTGACGTGCGGGACGGCGGGCATCGCTTCGATAACCTCGATAAAATGATCGACGCCATCCGTCAGGGGCAGGAAAAAGGGCTCAACCGCGCTGAACACCGATTGCACCTGCGCTGTGAGTTACCGTATGACGCCACGGTTCCGCTGTTTGAACAACTGATGAATACGCCCGATCTCTTGCTGGTGTCATTGATGGATCACTCACCCGGCCAGCGGCAGTACACCTCGGTGCAGAAATACCGTGAGTATTTTCAGGGAAAATATCATCTCAGTAATCAGCAGATGGCCGCGTTTGAGGAGGAACAGATGGCGCTGGCCGCTCGCTGGTCTAAGCCCAATCGCTTCGCCATTGCAGCACTCTGCCGTGAAAAAGGGATCACTCTGGCAAGTCATGATGATGCGACGATAGAACACGTTAACGAATCCCTTCAGGTGGGCAGCGCAATTGCTGAATTTCCCACTACCGAAGCGGCGGCGAGATGCTCACACGAACGTGGGTTGCTGGTGTTGATGGGGGCTCCCAACGTGGTACGCGGTGGCTCGCATTCCGGCAACGTGTCAGCCAGTCGACTGGCTCAACTGGGATTGCTGGACATTCTCTCTTCCGATTACTACCCCGCCAGCCTGTTGGATGCCGCATTTCGTCTTGCCCAGGACGAGAGTAATCCTTATGACCTGCCGCGCGCTATTACCCTGCTGACACGCAATCCTGCCCGCGCTATTGGGTTACACGATCGCGGTGTGATTGCCGAAGGGAAACGTGCCGATTTGGTTCTGGCACATACGTTTCACGGCCATGTTCATATTCGTCATGTCTGGGCAAAAGGGCAGAAAGTGTATTAACCGGTTGATTGCCTTCGTTGTGGGAGGTGGTGTGGACAAAGAGAGAGTTGCAAATCGTTGCAAATGGTCATTTTTTAATCATTAATTGTTCATGAAATTATCACGCCGTCTGTTCTTAATGAGTGAGCGACCTCACCGCATGAGGATACTAAGATGGCACAGGTATTATTGAAATCCGGCCTCGAATTTAAAACGCAGTTACAGCCCGTTCGGTCGCAAAAGGTGTTGTCCGTTCGGGGCGTTGGGAAAGCGTGGTCTCCACAACATCGAGTGCTAGACGACATTAACTTCGATCTGCACACGGGGGAACTGGTTGCTGTTATTGGCCGCTCCGGAGCGGGAAAATCGACGCTGCTGCATCTGTTAAACGGCACGATTCCCGCCTCCGGCGGTGAAATTATCAACCACAGCGGTGAGCAGCCGCAGGATATTATCAAGCTCAGCCCGCGCCAGATACGCCAATGGCGCGCCCATTGCGGCATGATCTTTCAGGATTTATGTCTGGTTCCGCGGTTGGATGTTCTCACTAACGTCTTGTTAGGCCGCCTTAGCCAAACCTCTACGCTCAAGTCACTGTTTCGTGTGTTTTCCGACGAGGACCGCGCTCGCGCCATCGAACTGTTGCAATGGGTAAACATGTTGCCGCAGGCGCTACAGCGTGCGGAAAACCTCTCTGGCGGTCAGATGCAACGCGTCGCCATCTGTCGGGCTCTCATGCAGCAGCCCAGAATTCTGCTGGCCGATGAACCGGTCGCGTCGCTCGATCCCAAGAATACCCGCCGCATTATGGATGTCTTGCGGGAAGTGAGCCAGCAGGGGATTAGCGTCATGGTTAACCTGCACTCGGTGGATCTGGTGAAGCGCTACTGTACGCGCGTCATCGGGATCGCTCAGGGGCGCATTGTTTTTGACGGTCACCCAATGCGATTGGATGAGCCGCTGCTTCATACGCTGTATGGCGATGAACTGAACGCGCATTAACACATGTGGGTTTAACACAATATCGATTTAACACAAGTCGATTTAAAGCAATGTCGATTTAAAACAATGTCGATTTAAAACAATGCGCGTTCAACACGATGGCCTTTGACATGAAAACAGGGGATAGCAATGAGAAAGATCTTTGGTTTGGCGATGATGTTAACCAGTTCACTGACCGTCTTCAGCACCACGGCGGCGGGAGTGCCGAAAGAGCTGAATCTGGGGATTTTGGGCGGGCAAAATGCGACACAGCAGATCGGTGATAATCAGTGCGTCAAACAGTTCCTTGATAAAGAGTTAGGGGTTGAGACTCGGTTGCGTAACGCTTCTGACTACTCCGGCGTCATTCAGGGTTTACTGGGAGGAAAAGTCGATCTGGTTTTGAGCATGTCGCCATCGTCTTTCGCCTCCGTCTATCTGAAAGATCCTAATGCGGTGGATATTGTCGGTATTGCCGTTGACGATAAAGACCAGTCGCGCGGCTACTACTCTGTGGTGGTGGTCAAAGCCGACAGCTCCTACAAAAAACTGGAAGACCTGAAAGGGAAATCCTTTGGCTTTGCCGATCCCGATTCAACCTCGGGGTTTCTGGTGCCCAATCAGGTATTCAAACAGAAGTTTGGTGGGAACAACGACAACAAATACAACAATTTCTTTTCCAGCGTAACGTTCTCTGGCGGCCACGAGCAGGACATTCTGGGCGTACTGAACGGCCAATTTGACGGTGCCGTCGCCTGGACATCGATGGTAGGCGATTACAACACGGGCTATACCGCCGGTGCGTTTACCCGCCTGATCCGCATGGATCACCCGAACCTGATGCAGCAACTCCGTATTATCTGGAAATCTCCGATGATCCCGAATGGGCCGATTTTGGTCAGCAACAAGCTCCCCGCGGATTTCAAACAGAAGGTCATTACTGCGGTGATGAAGTTGGATAAAGAACAGCATGAATGCTTTGTTAAAGCGATGGGCGGTACTCAGCACATCGGCCCGGCAAGCCTGAATGACTACAAACACATCATCGACATGAAACGCGAACTGACGAAAGGCAGCCGCTGATCGAGAGCGGGCGCTTCGCCACTCCCTAAACGCCCGTTCGGACGTGATATCGAACGGGCGGCAACATTTTCGGTCCGCTAATCAACGTCATGGTATGACGTCCGGTAAACAGGACACAGCTTTGAATAATGACTTTGAGCACTATTATCAACAAATTAAAGGGCGACAAAAGCGCGAGGCGTTGCTGTGGTCTTTGCTGCTGGTCTGCCTGTTTCTGGGGGCGGGTAAGGTCGCCGAGTTCAGTCCCGCAACTATCTGGCATGCTCTGCCGAATTTTTTCAGCTATGTGCGCGATACGCTGCCTGTATTGCACTGGCAACAGCTTCTGGCGAACGTTCACACCGAAGGCTCGTTGGCTTATTGGGGATATCGGCTGCCCATACAGCTGCCGCTGATCTGGGAAACGCTGCAAATGGCTCTGGCCTCCACGATCATTGCGGTGGCGGCGGCCACAATACTGGCATTTTGTGCCGCCTCGAATACGCAACCTTCGATGCTGCTGCGTGTATCTATTCGTGCGCTGGTGGCCTTTTTACGCACCATGCCGGAACTGGGGTGGGCGGTCATGTTTGTTATGGCTTTTGGTATTGGCGCTATGCCCGGCTTTATTGCGCTGGCGCTGCACACTGTCGGCAGCTTAACCAAACTGTTTTATGAGTCTCTGGAAAGTGCGTCAGATCGGCCGGTACGCGGTCTGGCAAGCTGTGGCGCCAGCAAACTTCAGATTATGCGCTTTGCTTTTTGGCCACAGGTAAAGCCGATTTTTCTCTCCTACAGCTTTATGCGTATGGAAATTAATTTCCGCTCTTCCACCATTCTTGGTCTGGTGGGGGCGGGCGGTATTGGTCAGGAACTGATGACCAACATTAAGCTCGATCGCTACGATCAGGTGAGCATGACCTTGTTGCTGATTCTTGCTGTGGTATCGCTGCTGGATGGTGTCTCCGGCTATTTACGCCGCCGCGTGGTAGAAGGAAAGTGATATGAGAACGGTAACGTCGCCGGATGTAGAACAATTGAAAACGCAGCATCCTGAACTGTTTCGCATACAGTCGCGCTATCTACGCCGGGTCATACTGCTGGCGCTGGCGGTTATGCTGTATTACCTGTTCTTTTTTCAGACCTTTGGCATTAGCTGGACGCAGTGGCTTAATGGCGCGGCGCAGCTAGGGCGCTATTTTTTACGCATGTTCGTCTGGCATGATTTTGCCAATTGGCCCTTTGGTTATTACCTGTCGCAAATTGCCATCACGCTGTCGATCGTGTTTGCCGGTACGGTAACGGCAACCTGCATCGCGCTGTTACTCTCCTTCTTTGCGGCGCGTAACATCATGCAGCGCCGCGGATTACGGCCGATTGCGCTGCTGGTGCGGTGCCTGTTGGACATGATGCGCGGTATTGATATGGCGATTTGGGGGCTGATATTTGTGCGGGCTGTCGGGCTGGGACCGCTGGCAGGGTTGTTGGCTATCGTCATGCAGGATATTGGTCTGCTCGGCAAGCTCTACGCCGAAGGGCATGAAGCCGTCGAGCGTTCACCCGGACGAGGCCTGAGCGCGTTAGGCGCTAATGCGCTACAAAAGCACCGCTTTGGTATTTTCACGCAGTCATTCCCCGTTATTCTGGCACTCAGTCTCTACCAGATAGAGTCGAATACCCGCTCAGCCGCCGTATTAGGTTTTGTCGGCGCAGGGGGCATCGGATTGGTCTATGCGGAGAACATGCGCTTATGGAACTGGGATGTCGTGATGTTTATCACGCTGATTTTAGTTGCGATAGTGATGGTCATGGATGGGATATCAGCCTGGCTGCGCAAGCGCTATATCACCGGCAAAGACGTTCCGCTTTTTCAACCCAAAAATAGCGCAGCCCTCGAATGAGGGCTTTTTAGTCATATTTTTATGCAGACAGAGAGATAGTTTCGTGCGCCACAATATCGCTATTTTCATGCTACCTCGTAGCACGCGCCCGACACAGGGCGGCTTGTATCTTATCCCATGTGGTGATTAGCTATCCCCACATGGGACAGAAAGAGTTTCAACGGGCGGCAAAGATAAACCTTGTGATTGAGTTAAAACCCTCTGTTTCACCTTTCACGCCAACACTGACATTGAACGGTTACCAAGAGCATTGAATTGACTCTGAATGTACAAGCGGAACGGGCGTGACGGTTTCTGTGAAAGGGAAATCATTATGTATTACGTCGGTATTGATATCAGTAAACGTTTTATTGATGTGTGCTTATTGGTTGATGGCATTAAAGGTAAGCGTAAGACAAAAGTTTTACCCAATGGCACAAGCTCGACAGAATCTCTGGCGCAATGGTTAGCGTTGCAAAAGTGCGAGCCCGTTCAGGCTCATATCATAATAGAATCCACCGGTATTTATCACGAACACCTGGCCTATGGTCTCCATCAGGCTGGTATTCTGGTGTCCGTGATAAATCCACATCGGATACGAGAATTCGCCAAAGGAATGGGGATATTGACCAAAACGGATAAGGTTGATGCTTATGTGCTTGCCTGTTACGGCTGCTTAAAACAACCGGATAGCTGGGCTCCCCCTTCGGAAGCAGTAAGGAAACTCAAGGCATTGCTACAGCACAGGGATAATCTGCTGAATGATAAACAACGCATAGAAAATCGTCTGAACACGCTAAAATCCACAAGACCTCCAGAAGAAATTTTGGGGTCATTGGAATCGATTGAGCAAAATTTAAAGGACGAACTGGCAAGGATTGAGCGTCTGATCGCGGAGCATATAGATAAGCATCCTAGGCTAAAAAATGACCTGACACTTCTGAAGTCGATTAGTGGTATTGGTGAACAAATCGGATGGAACATGCTAGCAATAATCCGAAGCAATAACTTTAGGAGTGCAGAACAGGTGGCCTCATATCTGGGGGTTATCCCTGTTGAACGTCGCTCAGGCAGCTCGGTACGTGGTCGGGCAAGGTTATCAAAAATAGGGCCACCAGGCATTCGGGCAAAACTCTATATGGGTGCCATAGCTGCCATCAGCCATAATCATCATGTAAAAGCGCAGTACGAACGGCTGTTGCTAAAAGGAAAGTCGAAGATGTTGGCAATAGGTGCGGCGATGAGAAATTGGTTCATCTATGTTATGGCGTACTTCATACTCAGCAACCCTATGATAAAAATTATGGGATAGTAACCCATTAAAATGCTTGACCGGCAACACGGTTACTCAGTCGCCGTCGCCCTGTGAACCCTGGCTTCCGGCTAAATTATGTCGCTACGCGATGCCTTCGTCGGTATCAGGCTTAACGGACCGCTTGCGACACGCTCCCGGCGTGGCGCAAGCTTTCGCCACGTATATGGACGCTCCCGGTTGAACAAGGCGTTTTTCAGCAAGATGTAAAATCGGTAACTGCAGGCATATATCCGGTTTCTGATGGGGCTTCTGCGCCCCGAACCATGATGAAATCCGCCAGGTGAGAACCAAGCATCCACTACGGGCTATCGTGCCCATCGGCGAACCGGTTTACCTCACCTGCGGTCTTACCTGTTTTGCCATCTTTTTGATTACACCTGCAATTCCGGACTGCGTTTTACCCTTTCTGAACCCCAACAAAGACTGAGCGGTGCTCAGGCTACCGCAGGGGGCGATAGTCGGTTTCATGGACCAGCATCGACCACAGTATCCGTGCTGTTTTACTCGCCTGTGCCACTACCGCAACATTGTAATTTTTGCGTTTCAGTAGTCTGTCGAGCCACTGCATGTCTTCCCGGTGTCGCTCAATCACGGAAGCGACTGCCCGGGCTCCGTGCACCAGAAGATAACGGAAGTAACCATCGCCCCGTTTGCTTATCCGCCCCAGATGCTGTTTGCCTCCGCTGGAATGTTCACGCGGTGTCAAACCCATCCAGGCTGAGAACTGTTTTGCACAGCTGAACTGCTTTCCGTCACCCACTGACGCGACCAGATACGTCGCCGTCAGCAGTCCGACGCCAGGCACTTTTGTCATGCGTTTACAGGCTGCCTGTGTTTCGGCCCATGACTTCAGTTGTTGTTCGATAAGCTCCAAATGGTCATCCAGCGCATCAATATGCGCCATCTGGCGTAATGTGCTGGCTCGAACGAACGGTGATAGCTCATTTTCTCCGTCTTCAAGAATTTCTGGAACGCCCTGCTTCAGCGCTTTTCTGCCTGTTGCCATCACAAAACCAAACTCGCTCAGCATGGCCCGCAGGCTGTTCGTACAGGCGACCCGTTCCCGGATAATGATATCCCGCTCCGTATGAAGGGCGAGCACAGCCTGCTGGTCAACGGTTTTGACCTGAACAAAACGCATATTGGGCCGAGTAACAGCTTCGCAGATGGCTTCCGCATCCGTCGCATCGGTCTTGTTGGTTTTGACGTAAGGCTTGACGTACTGCGGTGGCATCAGCCTGACCTGATGGCCGTGGCGGATAAACATCCGGGCAAAATGGTGGCTGGATGAACACGCCTCCATCCCAATAAGACAGGGTTCGAGACGGATAACGAACTCAGCAAACTTTGCCCGCGAGAGTTTCTTTTTCAGCACGGTCTGGCCGGTGTGATTGACACCATGAAGAACGAAAACGTTTTTGCCAGATCGATACCAAGGGTAGATACTTGCATTTGGACGCTCCTTCTTTTGAGATTTGACACTCATACTCTGGCACATCTGATGCCGTTAAGATGGAGCGTCCATCTCATTGTCCCTGCGGCTCATCCTAAGCCTGCTATCTCCTCAGCATAATTTTTACGCCGGATAACGGTAAAATGCCGATGAATCTCTGTAGCCCTGTTTTGAGCATTTACGGTGCCGGGAACGTGAACCGACGGTGGATCGCTTCCAGTTCATCAAGGATCTCGCCGTCCAGCGTCAGATTCTGGCTGTCGAGGTTGATTTGCAGTTGCTCCAGCGTGGTCGCGCCCAGCAGCGTGCTGGCAACGAACGGCTGCTGACGCACAAACGCCAATGCCATTTGTGCCGGATTCAAACCGTGCTTTTGCGCCAGCGCCACGTACTCGGCAACCGCTGCCTGCGCCTGCGGACCGGTATAGCGGGTGAAGCGGCTAAACAACGTGTTGCGTGCGTTAGCAGGTTTTGCGCCATTCAGGTATTTACCCGTCAGCGTACCAAACGCCAGTGACGAATAGGCGAGCAGTTCTACGCCTTCATGCTGGCTGATTTCTGCTAAGCCGACTTCAAAGCTGCGATTAAGCAGGCTGTAGGGGTTCTGAACTGAAACGATACGCGGCAGATCGTGTTTTTCCGCCAGGTGCAGATAGCGCATCACGCCCCACGGGGTTTCGTTGGAGACGCCGACGTAGCGAATCTTACCGGCACGCACCTGTTCATTCAGTGCTTCCAGCGTTTCCAGCAGCGTGACGACCGGTTTGTCGTCAGTATATTGATAGGTCAGCTTGCCAAAACAGTTAGTTTGGCGCTGCGGCCAATGCAACTGATAGAGGTCGATATAGTCGGTGTTCAGCCGTTGCAGGCTGGCATCCAGCGCGGCACGGATGTTTTTTCTATCCAGCGCCTGCTGTGGGCGGATGCTGTGATCGTTTCCGCGCACAGGACCGGAGACTTTGCTCGCCACAATCAGTTTTTCACGACCGCCACGGGATTTCAGCCAGGAACCGATATAGCTCTCGGTTAACCCCTGTGTTTCCGGGCGCGGAGGAACGGCGTACATTTCTGCTGTGTCAATCAGGTTAACACCTGCGGCAATGGCGTGATCTAACTGGGCATGAGCGTCTGCTTCGCTGTTCTGTTCGCCAAAGGTCATCGTACCAAGACCCAGCACGCTCACTTCTAAAGAACTATGGGGAATACGGTGATATTGCATTGCCAGCTTCCTTATGTCTGAAAATAGCAGGCGTATTTCTCCTCATTTCCGCATGATTTTTTGCGATTCCAATGAGTTTGGGAGAACACACCTGAATTCGACTATAACGAAGCCGTGACGAGTGGGGAAGCGGGATTTTGCCAGAGAACGTCACCCGATGGGGGAAGATCGGGCTAACGTTGCCGTTAGCGCTGCACGATCTGGGAGATCTGGTCGCTGTTGATCTGTTTCTGGTTACCTTGCTCATCAATATAGCTGAGTAGTCCGGTATCTTTATCCAGCACGGGTTTTCCCTGCGTCAGAAGCATTTGCCCCTCTTTTGTCGCCATCACGTAGTCGCTGGAACAGCCCGCAAGGGTAAATAATAACGCCAGTGTCACTGCCATCTTCATCCGTACTTTCATCGTATTAACCCATTAATAAATACAAAAACTTAAATGAGTCTAGCAAATGGTCGCGAGGGGGAACGTAGGAATAATGGAAAAAATGCGTGTTGAGGACGTTAATTTTGTGTAACCGGGCGGAAATTTGCCGCCCGGTTAACCTGTATGACGCGAAAGCGTACGCGATACATCGATCAGGGTGCCGTTTTCTCTTTTTTACTGCGCAACAGATTTAGTGCCTCGACGGACATCGAGAAGAACATCGCGAAGTAGATATAGCCTTTTGGTACGTGAACGTCGAAGCTTTCCAGAATCAGGGTGAATCCGACCAGGATCAGGAACGACAAGGCCAGCATTTTGACGGAGGGGTGGCGTTCGACAAACTCACCGATAGGGCGTGCGGAGAACATCATCACGCCAACGGCGATAACGACGGCAGCCATCATAATAAACAGATGGTCAGACAGACCGACGGCGGTGATCACCGAGTCCAGGCTGAAGATAATGTCCAGCAGCATGATTTGCACAATCGCGCCAAAGAACGAATACACCTTGGAAGTATGGTCTTCTGAACCGCCTTCGACGGTTTCGTGAATTTCCTTGCTCGACTTCCAGATCAGGAAGAGCCCCCCGAAGAACAGAATCAGGTCACGCGTGGAAATTTCGTTGTTGAACGCGGTAAACAGTGGGTCAGTCAAACGCATGACCCAGGCAATAGACGCGAGTAGTCCCAAACGCATCAACATCGCCCCCATCAGCCCGATGCGGCGCGCTTTGTTTTGTTGGGCTTTAGGCAGTTTGGCGACAACCAGAGACAGGAAGATAATGTTATCGATCCCAAGAACGATTTCCAGAATAGTCAGCGTTCCCAATGCCAACCAAGCGTTCGGATCAACAATCCAATCAAACATTATATCAATACACCTTAAACGAAACGTAAACGATATTATACTCTGCCAGCTCGGTGCGTAGGCAAGCGAAAGTGTCGATACCCTTCATACTTTGCATGCGGCTCATGTGCTGGCGTCCCTTTTTACTCAGGGTTGGCGTTAGGCTTTTCCCTGATCATATTCCTTTGTCGCACGATGGCGGCGTATAAATCAGTGTACGACGAAGTATCGCACTGATGAAGCATAGCCTAATGACGCTCAGTTGCTGAGCTGCATAAAGTGGCGGGCCAGCAGCGGCGCGGTAAAGGTTTTTTTCAGATAGAACCCGCGTGGTAGCGTTAGAATCGGCTGACCAAATTCGCCGATGGCCTCCGTTAAGGCCCGGCTATTTGCCGCTTTGGGGCGTAGTTGCAGCACTTCGCCATGTCGGGCGGTGATGCTTTCTACCTGACCAAGCACGATCAGATCCATCAACTCTTCCCAATCGCAGCGCAGCTGTTCCTCTTCCTCTTCGCTGGGGCTCCAGATCAGCGGTGTGCCAATGCGGCGTTCCCCCAACGGAATGTGTCGCGAGCCTTCCACCGGAATCCACAGCACCCGCGCGAGCTTGTGCCGTACGTGGCTGCTTTCCCAGGTTACGCCGCTGTTGCCTGTTAACGGCGCGACGCAGACGAAGGTGGTTTCCAGCGGCTTACCCTGTTCATCAATCGGGATGGTTTTTAGCTCAACGCCGATATCGGGGAAATCCTGCTCGGGCTTACTGCCTGCGCTTGCCCCCAGAAAACGTTCCAGCAAGACGCCAATCCAGCCTTTATCGCGTTTCAGGTTGGCGGGAAGGGGCAGGCGAGCGATGTCCGCTAATTCCGCGAGATTATAACCTGCGAGGGATTGCGCGCGTTCCAGCAAAGCTTGCTCATGTGGCGGCGCAGTCGTGTGAACCGTGGGTGAATTCATAGCGTATCGCTCGATATTTTTCCGCTCAAAAAAAATACAACAGATAGGGCGTACTCATGCACAGTCTGTAAGGCTGTGGAGAAAAACAATAATAGCATGATTCATAGTGCTTTTTTTTAGTGTGATGGCGATCGCTGCACATCGCTTTGCAAACTGTGCACGTATAGCCACCGACAATAAACAGGATCTTACACTAGGTTATCCACAGATTTCTTGGATAACCCACATAAACATGAATTACTGGTTCGATTTACAGCCTTGACTCCCGGTCATTTTGCTGTTTTTGCCTATTTATTGCCTGACTTTGAGGCATTCCCTGTGGATAAAAACGGCATAGTGCGATCTTTCGCCAATCTTGTGTTGTATGCCATTTGAACAAAAATAAAGGGGGCGATATTGCCAATTCGATGGACTGTAATTTTATGAATAAAAAGCACTATTTTTTAATTTACAGTAATATTTTTTCTTCATGAAAAAAGAGTTTTACTCACTTCTTCATGGGTTCTGCACAAAGATGTCCACAGAAAAAGTGAATAAATTGCGAATTTCAGCCTTCACATGTTTATAACTTTGATCTTATCTGTGGGTTATCTTACTTTTATTAGTATCACATGCTTTCTAAGCAGTGGTTTACCGCCTGACGGGAGTGTGAAACAATCAGGTCATCTTTGCATTGATGTTTATTGAGGTAGTCCGGTGATCGATGATGATGGCTACCGCCCAAACGTTGGTATTGTAATTTGTAATCGGCAGGGGCAGGTGATGTGGGCCCGGCGCTATGGTCAGCACTCCTGGCAGTTTCCGCAGGGGGGAATTAACCCCGGTGAAAGTGCTGAGCAGGCGATGTACCGCGAACTGTTTGAAGAAGTCGGGTTAAGAAAAAAGGATGTGCGCGTACTGGCATCTACCCGTAACTGGTTACGCTATAAATTACCAAAGCGTTTGGTGCGTTGGGATACAAAACCGGTCTGTATCGGCCAAAAGCAGAAATGGTTTTTGCTACAGTTGATGTGTAATGAGTCGGATATCAATATGCAGAGCAGCGGCACGCCGGAATTTGATGGCTGGCGCTGGGTGAGTTACTGGTATCCGGTACGTCAGGTCGTCTCTTTTAAGCGAGATGTGTATCGTCGCGTGATGAAGGAATTTATCAACCCGGTGATACTGCTTCAGGAGAGTGTTGCGGCTCGGGTGGCGACCCCATCCGGTCCCCGGCGAAAAAGAGGGTAATTCAGGCACATTATGCTCACGCGCTTGCGAGAAATTGTCGAAAACGTTGCGGCAACGGCCCGCCTTAGTGATGCGCTGGACATTCTGGTCAATGAGACCTGTCAGGCTATGGACACGGAAGTCTGTTCCATTTATCTGGCCGATCACGATCGTCAATGCTATTACCTGATGGCAACGCGCGGGTTGAAAAAACCGCGCGGGCGCACGGTGACGCTGGCGTTTGGGCAAGGTATTGTCGGGCTGGTCGGGCAACGTGCCGAGCCCATCAATCTGGCCGATGCTCGCGCTCATCCCAGTTTCAAATATATCCCCGCCGTGAAAGAGCAACATTTCCGCTCTTTTCTTGGCGTTCCCATTATCCACCGTCGCCATCTGCTCGGCGTACTGGTGGTGCAGCAGCGTGAACATCGTCAGTTTGATAAAAACGAAGAGTCGTTCATGGTGACGCTGGCCACGCAGATGGCCGCGATTCTTTCCCTTTCGCAGATCAAAACGCTCTTCGGTCAATACCGTCAGACGCGCGTTAAAGCGCTGGTGGCCGCCCCCGGTGTGGCGATCGCCCCTGGCTGGCAGGATTGTACCCAGCCTTCTCTGGAGCAGGTTTTCCCTGCATCGAGTCTGGACAGCGAGCGTGAACGCTCCCGCTTAACGCAGGCGCTGGAAGAGGCAACGGCGGAATTCCGTCGCTTCAGCAAGCGGTTTAGCGCCAGTGCGCAGAAAGAGAGCGCGGCGATTTTCGATTTGTACTCGCACTTGCTGAATGATGCGCGACTCAAGCGTGAACTCTTTCAGGAAGTGGATGCGGGCAATGCCGCCGAGTGGGCAGTGAAGCTGGTGATCGAACGTTTTGCTGCGCAGTTCACCAATTTGCAGGATACCTACTTGCGTGAACGTGCGGGCGATCTGCGCGCGTTAGGGCAACGACTGCTGTTTCACCTTGATGATAACGCGCAAATCATGGGGCAATGGCCTGAGCGCTTTATCCTCGTGGCGGACGAATTAACGGCGACGCTATTGGCGGAGCTCCCGCCAGAGCGGCTGGCGGGTGTTGTCGTGTATGACGGCGCCGCCAACTCGCATGCGGCGATTCTCGTACGGGCGATGGGCATTCCAACGCTGGTGGGCGCGGATATTCAGCCCGACCTGCTGCACCAGCGTCTGCTGATCATCGACGGCTATCGCGGTGAGTTGCTGGTCGATCCTGAACCGGTATTGGTACAGGAATACCAGCGCCTGCTGACGGAAGAAAATGAGCTAACCCGTTTGGCCGAAGGCGAAATGGAACAGCCTGCCGTGTTGAAAAGTGGCGAACGTATTCAGGTCATGTTGAATGCGGGGTTAAGTGCCGAACACGAAAAACGCTTTATCAATCAGGTTGATGGCGTGGGTCTGTACCGTACGGAAATTCCTTTTATGCTGCAAAGCGGTTTTCCGTCCGAAGATGAACAGATGGCGCAATATCAAAGCATGTTGCAGCTTTATCCTACGCGCACGGTGATGCTGCGTACGCTGGATATCGGCGCGGATAAGCCGTTGCCTTATCTGCCCATTAGCGAAGAGAACCCGTGTCTTGGCTGGCGTGGTATTCGGATTACGCTCGATCAGCCTGAAATATTTCTGATTCAGGTGCGCGCTATGTTGCGGGCTAACGCGCATATCGGCAACCTCAGTATTCTGCTGCCAATGATCAGCAGTCTGGATGAAATCAGTGAAGCACGTCGCCTGATCGATCAGGCTGCGGGTGAGGTCGAAGAATTACTCGGCTTCCCACAGCCCAAACCGCGGATTGGCATCATGATCGAAGTACCGTCGATGCTGTTCCTGCTTCCTCATCTGGCTTCCCGCATCGATTTTGTTTCGGTTGGTACCAACGATCTGACGCAGTACCTGCTGGCGGTAGATCGTAATAATGCCCACGTGGCATCGCTCTATGACAGTCTGCATCCTGCCATGTTGCAGGCGTTGAATATGATCGCCGTGGAGTGCGAGCGGCATAACATTCCGCTTTCCGTGTGTGGTGAAATGGCGGGAGAAGCGCTCGGCGCACTGTTGCTGACCGGCCTGGGCTATCGCTCGCTCAGTATGAACGGGCGCAGCGTGGCGCGAATTAAATATCTGCTGCGTCAAATTACGCTGGCTGAGTCGCAGGCGTTAGTGCAGCAATTGCTAGGCGCACAGAGTGCGGCGGAAGTCCGCCAGTGGGCGGCAATCTTCATGGAAGAGCGCGGATTAGGCGGCTTAATTCGCGGCGGGCGCTAATTTGACGTGGGGCGATATTGACGGATACATCGAGCTTTAATTGCGAGTAAATGTTTAATAGCGACTCAATGTTTTACAGAACTTTTCCCCTCAGCGGTCAACGAGCGCGGGTGCGTATGCTATGATTCGCCACCGCGGTTCGCAGGAACGGATTCATTCTCCTGCCTTTTGCCTATCAATGACGATCCCGCAAGCAGGGATAACACAATAAAATATGTGGTGAATGATGACGACAAGCTATCTGGCGTTTCCTCAGTTTGATCCAGTGATTTTCTCAATTGGCCCGCTGGCGCTGCACTGGTATGGGCTGATGTATCTGGTGGGTTTTGTATTTGCCATGTGGCTGGCGGTGCGTCGGGCGAATAAACCGGGTAGCGGTTGGACCAAAGATGAAGTCGAAAACCTGCTGTATATGGGGTTCCTCGGGGTCTTCGTCGGCGGGCGTTTGGGCTACGTCCTGTTTTATGCCTTCCCGTCATTTCTTGAAAATCCGCTCTATCTTTTCAAAGTCTGGGATGGCGGTATGTCATTCCACGGTGGCTTAATGGGCGTTATTTGCGTCATGTTGTGGTTCGCGCATCGCACCAAACGCCATTTCTTCCAGGTCGCTGATTTTATTGCCCCTCTGATTCCTTTCGGGCTGGGCGCTGGCCGCTTGGGCAACTTCATCAACGGCGAACTGTGGGGACGCGTAACGACCGATACGCCGTGGGCCATGCTGTTCCCTGGCTCGCGCAGCGAAGATATGATGCTGGCCGTTAGCAATCCGCAGTGGCAGGCGATTTTCAATCAGTACGGCATGTTGCCGCGTCATCCTTCCCAGCTGTATCAAATGATGCTGGAAGGCGTGGCACTGTTTATTATTCTGAATCTCTTTATTCGTAAGTCCCGGCCGATGGGCAGCGTCTCAGGGCTTTTCCTGATCGGTTACGGCACGTTCCGTATTATCACCGAATTCTTCCGCCAGCCGGATGCGCAACTGGGTCTGTTTGGCGACCTGTTCAGCATGGGGCAAATCCTGTCGCTGCCGATGGTGATCGCCGGTATTCTGATGATGGTCTGGGCCTATCGCCGTCAGCCCGCACAGCAATAATCCGCTGTCCTTCTTTAATATTTGTGGTGAGGTAGTATGAAACAGTATCTGGATCTGATGAAAAAAGTGCTTGAAGAGGGCACGCCGAAGGCCGACCGTACCGGCACGGGCACGCGTTCCATTTTCGGCCATCAGATGCGTTTCAACTTGCAAGACGGGTTTCCGCTGGTTACCACCAAAAAATGCCACCTGCGTTCGATTATCCATGAACTGCTCTGGTTCCTGAACGGCGATACCAATGTTGCTTATCTGCATGAAAACAAAGTCAGTATTTGGGACGAGTGGGCAGATGAGAACGGTGATTTGGGGCCGGTTTACGGTAAACAATGGCGTTCGTGGGGAGCCGCAGACGGCCGTCAGATCGATCAGTTGAAGAATGTTCTGACCCAGTTGAGACAGGATCCAGATTCTCGCCGTATTATCGTGTCTGCCTGGAACGTGGGTGAACTGGACAAAATGGCGCTGGCACCGTGCCACGCGTTTTTCCAGTTCTACGTGGCGGATGGCAAACTTTCTTGCCAGCTTTATCAGCGCTCGTGCGATATCTTCCTCGGCCTGCCGTTCAACATCGCCAGCTATGCGCTTCTGGTGCACATGGTGGCGCAGCAGTGCGATCTGGACGTCGGTGATTTCGTCTGGACTGGCGGCGACACGCATCTGTACAACAACCATCTGGAACAGACGCAATTGCAGCTGAGTCGTGAGCCGCGCGCGCTGCCTAAACTGGTGATTAAGCGCCGTCCAGATACGCTGTTCGACTACCGCTTCGAAGATTTTGAAATCGAGGGATACGATCCGCATCCCGCCATCAAAGCGCCCGTTGCCATCTAAAACTTCCCCACACTTTTCAGGGCCGCGTAATGCGGCCCTTTTTGTCTCCTCATTTTCCCCACCTCTCCGCAGCTTTTTTCCGTTGTTACACCGTTGCAGTAAAACATTGCGAGCCGCTACGTATAACGCCGTTAACGCGCTGTTCTTGCTGATAGGACTTATTATCCTGACGCCATGAAAACAGGGAATCGACAACAGCGGGGGTTTACCTTGCTTGAACTTTTAGTTGTGCTGACGATCGTGGCGCTGATGGCAGGCGGCGGCCTGCATGGCTGGATTCAATATCAGCAGGCTATTCGTCTGGAGCAGAGTGCGCAGCAGTTGCTGGATTTTTTGAGTCGGGTTCAGGCGAATGCCTACTGGCATAACGAGACCCGGACGGTGAAGCTTATACCGCAGGGGGAGCTATGGTGCATGGTAGCGGGGCAGAATGAGAAACAGGCGGAGGAAACGTGCCGTGAGAACCATCCAGGGCAGTTCGTTCGCCGTACGCAGGAGGTCGTGCTGGCAAAATCCACCAGCAGCATTTTTACGTTCTTTGGTTTGCGTAATGCGGCTCAGGCCGGGCACATCTCGTTGTCGAATTCTGCGGGTCAGTTGCGTCTCATTATCTCGGTGAGGGGACGTATGCGTCTGTGCAGCGAATCGCAAGTTGTTCTGGCGATTCCTCTATGTTGATAGCCATGACGTTGAGACAACCAAGGCCGAAGTGTAAGCAGCGCGGCTTCACTTTGCCGGAAATCCTGTTAGCGCTGAGTTTAGGTAGTTTGATTATGCTGTCGGCGGCACAGCTCTACCCTCTGTTGCGCAGCCAAAGTCAGGACAGCGCACAGCTTTTCCGGCTGGAACAACTGTTCAGTCAGGTAGCGATGGGGATTGAGAAAGACATCCGTCGGGCCGGTTTTTGTGCGGGGAGCTGTCAGGGCAAGGCGATCAGCATGGGGAATTATCCGGGAGAAGCGGAAAACAGCTGTATGAATGTCTCTTACGATCTGAACCGGAATGGGGTGTGGGATGGCGGGGAACAACAGGATGCGGAATCTTTTGGCTATCGCCTGCGCAGTCGATCATTGGAAATTCAGAGCGGAGCGCACAATTGTCAGGGCGATCGATGGGAAAAGCTGTTTGATCCGCAGGAAGTCGTACTTACGCTGTTCCGGTTACAGCGTTTGGCTACGCAAAATGGTGTAGCGCTGTATGAATTGCAACTGGCGGGATACTGGGCGAAACGCCCTGCGGTTAAGCAGCATATTGTCCGCCTGATATTGGGACGTAACCAATGAAGCAAGGATTGCAAAAGGGAAGCGGAACGCTGGCTATGGTGTTGCTAATCGCCGTTATCGGCCTGCTGTTGATGTCTGGTTTGCAACGTCAGCTTGAGTCTGCCATTCAGGTAGGAAACGATGAACGGCATTATCTGCGAGCGTTCAATCAGGCGTTGTCCTCGCTGAACTGGGGAATAGGACTGCGTTGGCGCGTATCAACCGAAAGCTGGCAGTGTCAGCAGCTCTCAGCGGAGCAGCTCGTGGTGTGTTTGCGGGCTGCCTCGGATGGTAAGCAAGGCGTACTGCGTGGTGAAGGGATGCTCCCCGCGTCGACTCGAACGCTGAAGCTGTACCAGCGGGTGTCATTTCTGGCGCTGTCGCCGGGTCAGATCGCGATTCAACCATTGGCTAACGGCTGGCTGGATTTTTGTCCTGATAAGGAGGTGACGCGCTGTGATGCAACAGAATAGCGCAGTGAATAAGGGGCTCGTGAGTCATCAATCCGGTTTTAGCCTGCCGGAAACGCTGGTGGCGGCGCTACTGTTTGCCGTGTCTCTGATGGGGTTACTGCAATATCACCAGATTTTACAGCAGTCATTTCAGCATCAGTGGCAGCAGCGTCAGGCGTGGCGGTTCGCTATGCAGCAACTGGACGCTTATGAAGCGGGTGTGTCGTATGATCCGTTCGCGCTTGGTCATGAAGCATCTCTTAGCAAAAACTGGCAGTTTAGTGTGTCAGAGCAGTTACAGAGCCCAGAATGCCGTCAGGTAACGGCAAGAGTCATGACGCCACGTCGCTATCAGGCTACACTAAACCGTTGGTTTTGCCGAACGCCGCCTGTTTAGTCGGCGTGCTTGGGTAAACTATGAATTATCAATCGTAAGCCACGGCGAGCAGGAGCCAGAATGTTTAGAATCTATCACTCCAATCAGTTGGATATCTTGAAAAGACTGATGGTTGAGTTGATAAAACGTCAGCCGCTTGCTGATCCCTTCCAGCAGGAAGTGATTTTGGTGCAAAGTCCGGGGATGGCGCAGTGGCTGCAAATTGAATTGGCTGGGCACTTCGGTATTGCTGCCAATATCCAATTCCCGCTGCCCGGTGTTTTCTTGTGGAATATGTGTCGCCACGTGCTGCCGGATATTCCAAAAGAAAGCGCCTTCAGCAAGGATGCAATGACGTGGAAGCTCATGCATTTGCTGCCCGATTTACTGGAACAACCTGATTTTTCGGCACTTAACCACTATCTGCAGGATGATGATAACCAGCGTAAGCTGCATCAGCTTGCCGGGCGCGTAGCGGATCTTTTCGATCAATACCTGATTTATCGCCCAGAGTGGATCAAGGCATGGCAAGAAGGGAAACAGGTTGACGATCTCGGCGGGAACCAACTGTGGCAGTCTGCGCTGTGGCGTGCGCTGGTGGACTACACTCGCGAACTGGCGCAGCCCGAATGGCACCATGCGATTCTGTATCAACGCTTTATTAATGCGTTAGAGCAGGCAAAAACATGTCCGAAAGGCCTGCCGCCACGCGTTTTTATCTGTGGTATCTCGGCGTTACCTCCCATCTATCTACAGGCGTTGAACGCATTGGCGCGGCACATTGACGTGCATCTGCTATTTACCAATCCTTGTCGCCATTACTGGAGCGATATTCAGGACTATAAGTTTCTGGCGAAGCTAAAAGCCCGCAACCGGCGCTTGCATCGCTTTGACGGCGTTCAGACGGATGAAACGCGTCCGTTATTTCGCGATCCTGGACAGGCAGAAACGCTGTTCAATGACGACGGTAACCAGTTGATTAATAATCCGCTGCTAGCATCGTGGGGAAAGCTGGGGCGCGATAATCTTTATCTGCTGGCTGAGTTGGATAATGTGCAGGAGGTCGATGCCTTTGTTGAGTCGGATGGCGAAAATCTGCTGCAAACCCTGCAGCGCGATATCCTTGAGCTGGAAGACCACGCGGTAGTCGCGGTTAGTCACGAGACGCAGAACAGCAGCATGCAAAAGCGTCTGCTGGCGCTCGACGATCGTTCGGTTGATTTTCACGCCTGCCATAGCCCCCAGCGTGAGGTTGAAGTGCTTCACGATCGCTTGCTGGCTATGATGGCGGACGATCCTGAACTGATGCCGCGTGACGTCATTGTGATGATGGCGGACATCGACAGCTATACGCCGTTTATTCAGGCGGTGTTTGGCAACGCGCCAGACAACCGCTACCTGCCTTTTGCCATCTCCGATCAGCGTGCGCGACATGCGCATCCCGCCTTGCAGGCGGTAATCAGCCTGCTGGATTTACCGACAAGCCGTTTTACGGCGGAACAGGTTCTGGCGTTGCTTGAAGTCCCCGCGTTAGCCGCTCGTTTCGGTATTCAGGAAGAAGGGTTACGGCGTTTGCGCCTGTGGGTGGTGGAATCCGGCGTGCGCTGGGGATTGGATGACGACAACGTGCGCGATCTCATGCTGCCGCCAACGGGCCAGCATACGTGGCGTTTCGGTCTGACGAGAATGCTGTTGGGCTATGCGATGGACAGTCAGGTCGGCGACTGGCAGGGCGTGTTGCCTTACGATGAATCCAGCGGATTGATTGCGGAACTGGCTGGTCAACTGGCCGAACTGCTGATGCAGATTCATCAGTGGCGTCAGCGCTTGTCTCAACCACGAGTGCTTGTCGACTGGCTACCGCTATGTCGAGAGTTGATCGAAACCTTCTTTGATGCTGACAGCGAGACCGAAGCGGCGCTGGCGTTAGTTGAAAAACAGTGGCAGTACGTGATTGGCATGGGGACGATGGCGCATTATCCACAGCAGGTGCCGATTTCCCGGTTACGTGATGAATTGTCGCGGCGTCTCGATCAGGAACGGCTCAGCCAGCGTTTTCTGGCCGGTGCGATCAACTTTTGTACGCTGATGCCGATGCGTTCTATCCCATTCAAGGTCGTGTGTTTGCTGGGGATGAATGATGGTGTCTATCCCCGAACGTTGCCGCCGCTCGGGTTCGATCTGATGGGGCGGAAGATCAAGCGTGGCGATCGTAGCCGACGTGACGACGACCGCTATCTGTTCCTTGAAGCGCTGCTGTCGGCGCAGCACAAACTTTATATCAGCTATATCGGGCGCTCGATTCAGGATAATACACGCCGCTATCCTTCCGTATTGGTTAGCGAACTGACGGAATATATCGCGCAAAGTTACGTCCTGCCGGGGGATGAAACGCTGGATATTGATAGCAGCGCGGAACGGGTGATGAAGCACCTCTGCCGTGAACATAGCCGTATGCCTTTCGATGCAGATAACTTTCTGCCAGCACCGCAGCCATTGAGCTTTGCGGCAGAATGGCTGGCGGCGGCGAACCGAAAAGGGGAGGCCCAGCCTGATTTCGATCGTGAAGCGTTGTCCGAAAGAACAACGGATAGCGATGTGAGTCTGGACGATCTGAAGCGTTTTTATCGTCATCCTGTGCGAGCCTTTTTTCAACTGCGGCTTGGCGTGAGTTTCATGCTACATAGCGATGAACTGCTGGATGAAGAGCCCTTCGTGGTTGATAGCCTTAATCGCTACCAATTGAATAGTGAGTTGCTTAATACCTTGATTAATGAAGGCGATACGGAAAAACTGTATCGCCGTGCCAGAGCTGCGGGTGAATTGCCCTATGGGGCGTTTGGCGAAATTTACTGGCAGGAACAACAGCAGGAGATGGCGCAGCTGGCTGCGCGCGTGCGTGATGAATTAACGTCCTCGCTGTCGGTGAGTCGGGAAGTCGATATCCTCCTTGACGGCGTGCGCGTGAGCGGTTGGCTAAATCAGGTGCAGCCGGATGGCCTGCTACGCTGGCGCCCCGGCACGCTTTCCATGAAAGACGGCATTACGCTGTGGTTGGAACACCTGGCCTACTGTGCGACGGGTGGGCAGGGGGAAAGTCGGTTGTATGGGCGGGAAGATACCGCGTGGCGCTTTGCAGCCCTGTCGGAAACGCAGGCCAGAGAACATCTTGCTCTGATGTTGGAGGGGTATCGGCGGGGAATGATCAAGCCGCTGTTACTGCTCAATAAAGCGGGAAGCGCCTGGCTTGCTGAATGCTATGATCGCGAAAGCGATAGCCTGCGCTCGGATGAAGAGACGCAAAACAAGGCGCGAGCCCGCTTACTGCAAGCCTGGCAGGGTAATATGGGAATGCGGGGGGAAGGTGAGGATTATTACCTGCAACGTATTATTCGTGAGTTGGATGAAAAACGAATGAATGAGGTGATTGAAGCGGCGCAAATCTGGCTACTGCCACCGTTCCGCTCTAATCTGGCGTGATGAGTTTGTTTTGGGTCATACCCGAGTCGATTTCGAGGTGCGAGAAGATAACGCACTGCAACGTGAAAAGTGATGGATATGAGGTTGGAGAATTGCATGCGTAAACAGTGGGTCTGGATTACCGGGTGGTTTCTTTTATTCACATTCTGGCTTCCGGCGAGTTGGGCAGAAACAGGCTGGCAGCCGCTGGCGCAGACCATTCGAAAAAGCGAAAAAGATCCGCGGCAATATCAGGCGATCAAGCTGGATAACGGAATGACCGTTCTGCTGGTTTCCGATCCGCAGGCACCCAAATCCTTGGCATCACTGGCGTTGCCTATTGGTTCGCTGAACGATCCTGATAACCAACTGGGGCTAGCGCATTACCTTGAACACATGGTGCTGATGGGATCGAAACGTTACCCTGAGCCGGAAGCCCTGTCCGAATTTTTGAAAAAGCATGGCGGCAGCCACAACGCCAGCACGGCGTCTTACCGCACGGCATTTTATCTGGAAGTGGAAAATGATGCGCTGCGGCCAGCGGTCGATCGCATGGCCGATGCGATTGCGGAACCGCTGCTCGATCCGGTGAATGCCGATCGTGAGCGTAACGCGGTCAATGCGGAATTGACGATGGCGCGTTCGCGTGACGGTCATCGCATGGCGCAGGTAGGTGCAGAGACGCTGAATCCGGCGCACCCGAGCGCGCGTTTTTCGGGGGGCAATCTTGAGACCCTGAGCGATAAACCCGGTAGCAAACTGCATGATGAACTGGTGAAGTTTTATCAGAAATACTACTCGGCCAACCTGATGAAAGGGGTGATTTACAGCAATCAACCTCTGCCGGAACTGGCGAAACTGGCGGCCGACACATTCGGGCGTATTGCCAATCACAACGCCAGCGTTCCCGCGGTTACCGTTCCTGTCACGACGGAGAAGCAGCGCGGCGTAATGATTCACTATGTTCCCGCACAGCCAAGAAAACAGCTGCGTATTGAGTTTCGCGTCAGCGATATTAGCCAGGAATTTCGTAGCAAGACGGATACCTACATTAGCTATCTGATCGGTAACCGCAGCCAGAATACGCTTTCTGACTGGTTACAAAAGGAAGGTCTGGTTGAGTCTATCGGTGCAGGTTCTTCACCGATCATTGACCGTAACGGCGGCATGTTTGCAATTTCAGCCTCGCTGACCGATAAAGGTCTGGCACAGCGTGACGAGGTGATTGCCGCCATCTTCCGTTACCTGCAACAAATCCGTACCGAGGGGATTCAACAGCGCTATTTTGATGAAATCGCGCATGTTCTGGATCTGGATTTCCGCTATCCGTCCATCAGTCGGGATATGGACTACATCGAATGGCTGGTGGATACCATGTTGAGCGTGCCGGTCGAACATACGCTGGATGCGCAGTATGTTGCGGATCGTTATGATCCAAAGGCTATCGCCGCACGTCTGGACGAAATGACGCCGCAGAACGCACGCGTCTGGGTCATCAGTCCGAATGAACCGCATAATAAAGTGGCCTATTTTGTCGATGCGCCGTACGAGATGGATAAAATTCCATCGGCCACATTCGCAAAATGGAAAACGCTGGGACAGAAAATGTCGCTGTCGTTGCCAACGATCAATCCGTATATCCCCGATGATTTTTCCCTGATCAAAGCCGATAAGGCGATGACTAAGCCGACGCTCCTGCTGAATCAGCCGGGGCTACGCGTGTTGTATATGCCAAGCCACTACTTCGCCGATGAACCGAAAGCGGAAATCACGCTGTTTCTGCGGAATCAGGAAGCGCGCAGTACCGCCCGTAATCAGGTGCTGTTTGCGTTAAATGATTATTTGGCGGGGCTGGCATTGGATGAACTCAGCTATCAGGCCTCGGTTGGTGGCATCAGTTTCTCCACCCGCAGCAATGATGGTCTGGTGATTAACGCCAATGGCTATACCCAGCATTTACCACGGTTGCTACTGACGTTGGCGGATGGCTATGCCTCCTTTACGTCGACGGAAGAGCAGTTAGAACAGGCAAAATCCTGGTATTTGCAGCAGTTGGATGCGGTAGAGAAATCAAAAGCGTTTGAACAGGCATTACAGCCGATTCAGGCTGTGTCGCAACTGCCTTACTTCGAGCGTGGTGAACGCCGTAAGCTGCTGAAGGATATCCGTTTACAGGACGTGGTTAACTACCGTAAAGATCTGCTGCAAAAAGCCACGCCGGAAATGCTGGTCGTCGGCAATCTGGCTCCAGAGCGAGTCACCGAACTGGCAAATACGCTGAAAGCGCATTTGAAGGCCGATGGTGAAAATCTGTCGCGCAGCGATGATGTCAAAATCAGTAAGACACAGCTTGCTAATCTACAGCGTCCTGGCAGCAGCACGGATTCTGCGTTAGCGGCGGTGTATGTACCGACGGGTTACTCGGAAACGCAGAGTATGGCATACAGCTCCGTGCTGGGGCAGATCGTCCAGCCTTGGTTCTATAGCCAATTGAGAACAGAAGAGCAACTGGGCTATGCCGTGTTTGCCTTCCCGGCGTCTGTTGGCAGACAGATGGGCATTGGTTTCCTGCTGCAAAGTAATAGCAAGCAGCCGGCTTATCTCTATCAGCGCTATGAAGATTTTTACCTGAAAGCGCAAAAACGGCTGCGTGAAATGAGTGAAGAAGAATTTGCGCAGTATAAGCAAGGCGTGATGAATGAACTGAATCAGCGTCCGCAAACATTGGGCGAAGAAGCTGGCCGACTGCGTAAAGATCTGGATCAGGAAAACTTTGCTTTTGACTCGCGTGAGAAACTGCTTGAACAAATCAAACCGCTGACGGTGACGCAAGTGGCTGATTTCTTCCAGAAGGCGCTGAAGCCTGAAGGGCTCGCCGTGCTGTCACAGGTTTCCGGTAGCCATCATGGTAAAGCTGACTATGCTGCGCCGAAGGGATGGCACACCTACGCGGATGCATCTTCGTTGCAGAAAACGTTACCGCATGAGAAAGCGCCTGCGATGATCCCTGCCCCCGCAGCACAGCCGACGGTAGAGGCTGCCGCATCGGAAGCTGTCGGTAAGGTTTCAGCAGAATGAACAGCGCCGCGCCACAATCATTAGACGTCATGACGTTGCCGCTCCTGGGGGAGCGGCTGATTGAGGCGTCGGCCGGAACAGGGAAAACCTATACGCTGGCGGCGCTCTACCTGCGCCTGCTACTGGGGCTGGGTAAGCAAGCCGCTTACCCACGTCCGCTACTGGTCGAGGAAATTCTGGTTGTGACCTTTACGGAGGCGGCGACCGAAGAACTGCGAGAACGTATTCGAGCCAGAATCCACGCCTTACGCATCGCCTGCCTGCGTAAAAGTGCGCAGGGTGAAGAGTCGGAGAAGCCTAAAGATGCTTCGCTAGCACAACTGCTGGAGGAGATTTCTGACCATCGCGATGCGGCCGATGTCTTGCTGGCTGCCGAACGACAAATGGACGAGGCGGCGATCTACACGATCCACGGTTTCTGCCAGCGTATGCTCAGTACCAATGCGTTTGAGTCTGGTGTGCTTTTTGAACAGGTGCTGATAGAAGATGAGCAGCCGCTGCGCCGTCAGGCCTGCGCCGACTTTTGGCGTCGTTATTGCTATCCGTTGCCGGTAGAGGTCGCACGTATTGTCGGCCTGGAGTGGAAAGGGCCGGAAAACCTGCTGACCGACCTGGCTCCCTATCTGCACGGTGAAGCGCCTGCATTTCGCTTGATGCCAGAAGAGGACGAAACGCTGCAGAGTCGGCACGATAAGATCGTGGCGACAATCGACGCGTATAAACAACGCTGGCTGGCGTCAGCAGCGGACCTGGAAGCGTTGATTAGTGCTTCTGGCGTCGATAAACGCAGCTACAGCAGTAAGCATCTACCCAACTGGCTACAGAAAGTTACGCTGTGGGCAGAGCAGCAGCCGACGCTGGATTACCAACTGCCGAAGGATCTGGTACGGTTTTCCCAGCAAGCGCTCATTGAAAAGACGAAGAAAGGGGAACCGCCCGTTCATGCCCTCTTTGAGGAAACAGACCGGCTGCTCGCCACACCGCTGTCGCTGCGTGATTTAGTGATTGTGCGTGCACTGTCGGCAATCCGGGAGTCAGTGAGTGAGGAAAAGCGGCAGCGTGCAGAGCTAGGGTTTGACGATCTGCTGAGCCGTCTGGATGTTGCATTGCAACAGCCGGGTGGGGAACGGCTTGCCAGCGCCATTCGCGAACGCTATCCGGTGGCGATGATCGATGAATTTCAGGATACCGACCCCCAGCAGTACCGTATTTTTCGGACGCTGTATGTTGGGCAGCCGCAGTGTGGGCTGCTGTTGATCGGTGACCCTAAGCAGGCTATTTATGCGTTTCGCGGTGCGGATATTTTTACCTACATGCACGCGCGCGGAGAAGTGGCTGCACATTATACGCTGGGCACGAACTGGCGATCGTCACACCAGATGGTACATGGCGTTAATCGTCTATTTGAACGCCTCGAATATCCTTTTATTTTTCAAAACATCCCGTTCCTACCGGTCAAGCCTGCCGAATCTAAGCGCGGTTTGGTGTTTGAGGTTGCCGGGAAGCCGCAGCCTGCACTGCAATTCTGGCTAACGGGTTCAGAACCGATTGGCATAGGGGATTACCAGCAGCGGATGGCGCGC
This sequence comes from Pectobacterium aroidearum, assembly GCF_015689195.1. Taxonomy (GTDB): domain Bacteria; phylum Pseudomonadota; class Gammaproteobacteria; order Enterobacterales; family Enterobacteriaceae; genus Pectobacterium; species Pectobacterium aroidearum. The sequence continues at coordinate 3,900,670 of NZ_CP065044.1, read as the reverse complement.
CAGTGTGCGGCGCAGATTCGTGACTGGCTCGCCGCCAGCCAGCGTAATGAAGCCTGGTTGGTTACCGATGATTCCCGGCGTCTGGTCAAGGCATCCGACATGAGCGTGCTGGTGCGTAGCCGACGTGAAGCCTCGCTGATTCGTGGTGCGCTGAGCCGTTTGTCTATACCTTCGGTGTATCTGTCCAATCGCGACAGCGTATTCAGTACGCCGGAAGCCAGCGATATGTTGTGGCTGTTGCAGGCGGTGCTGGCTCCAGAGCAGGAGCGCACGTTACGCAGCGCGATGGCGACGGCTCTGATGGGGTTGGATGCTGGGCAGGTTGATGCATTAGGGCAAAGTGAAACCGCGTGGGATGCGCTGGTAGATGAATTTGCGGGTTATCGCGCGTTGTGGCGTCAGAAAGGCGTACTGCCCATGCTGCGTGCACTGATGAGTCGCCATCAATTGGCGGAGAACCTGCTGGCGAGTGCGGAAGGGGAACGTCGTCTTACCGATATTCTGCATATCGGCGAGTTGTTGCAGGATGCCTCGGCAACGCTCGACAGTGAACACGCGCTGGTACGCTGGCTATCGCAACAGATTGTTCAGCCGAATCCGCAGGCAGAGAATCAGCAGTTGCGTCTGGAAAGCGATCGCCATCTGGTGCAGATCGTGACGATCCATAAATCGAAAGGGCTGGAATATCCGCTGGTGTGGTTGCCTTTCATTAGCCACTTCCGCGTGCAGGATCAGGGGATTTATCACGATCGCGAGAGCTATCAGGCCGTGTTGGATCTGCAAAATCATGAAGAAAGCCAGACGCTGGCGGAAGAAGAGCGGCTGGCGGAAGATTTACGTTTGTTGTATGTCGCGCTGACCCGTTCTATTTATCACTGTAGCGTCGGCGTCGCACCGATTCAGCGGTCACGTAAGAAAGACGGCAGCAGCGATATGCACCAGAGCGCGTTGGGTTATTTACTCCAGCGCGGTAAAGAAGCTGAGGCTGCCACGTTGGTTAGCGAGCTGGAAGGCATGGTCGGTGACGGTGTCGCATTAACACCGTTACAGGCCACGGAAGAACAGCGCTGGCAGCCGGATAGACCTGAATTGGCAGAGCTGCGGGCTCGCCACATTGAACGCCAACTGCGCGATGGCTGGCGAGTCACCAGCTATTCGGGGCTTCAGCAACATGGTACTGCAGGCGCGCAGGATCTGGTGCCGCGTCTGGATATTGAAGCGATAGGTGAACGTCAGGAAACGGATGAAGCCCAGCTGACGCCTCATACGTTCCCGCGCGGCGCGAGTCCGGGGACGTTTTTGCATAGCCTGTTTGAAACGCTGGATTTCACTCAACCCGTTGATGATGCCTGGCTGGCCGAGCAGTTGCAGCTACAGGGGTTTGAAGCCCACTGGCAACCAGTGTTGAAGGCGTGGATGGATACGCTTTTGCAGACGCCGCTTAACGAACAGGGGATTACGCTATCGGCGTTGGATAACGCAGATAAGCAGGCTGAATTGCAGTTCTATATCCCGATCGAGGCACCGATACAGGCGGCGCAGTTAGATCGGCTGGCAAAGCATCACGATCCGCTATCTGCTCGCTGTCCGGCACTCTCTTTTCAGCAGGTGAAAGGTATGTTGAAAGGGTTTATCGATCTGGTGTTCCGCTGGGAAGGGCGCTATTACCTGCTGGACTACAAATCCAATTGGCTTGGCCCTGATGCCAGTGCGTACACCCAGACAGCCATGATGCAGTCGATGGCCGAACACCGCTATGACCTGCAATATCAGCTCTACACGCTGGCCTTGCATCGCTATCTCCGTCACCGCATTGCGGATTACGACTATGAGCGCCATTTTGGCGGCGTGTTTTATCTGTTTTTACGCGGCGTTGAGGAATCTCACCCCGGCAATGGCATCTTTGCTTGTCGTCCCTCCGCTGAATTTGTTTTCGGGCTTGATACGCTCTTCAAGGGAAAGACGCCTGACGATGCTGATACAGGAATTCCCTCATGATTGCCTTACTTGAAACGGCACTGGCGCGACGGCTGCTGCGCCCGTTGGATATTCAGTTTGCCAGAATGCTGGCGGATGAGACGCAGCCCGATCTGCTGCTAGCCGCCGCTTGTCTTAGCGCGCATTCGGGCGCGGGGCATGTGTGTTTACCGCTGGAGAATTTGCAGGCACAGACGCTGTTTGACGGCCGCGATCCTGAGTTGGCGCAGCAGCTGCTTACGAAGGCAGGGTTAAACACGGTTTCTGCATGGCAACAGCGTTTGTTGGCGTCTGATGCTGTCAGTGACGGCACGACGTCAACGCCGCTGGTGCTGCAAGGAGAAAAACTGTATTTACAGCGTAGCTGGCAGAGTGAGGGACGTGTAGCGCGGTTTATCGCCAGCGAGCGCGATACGATGTCGATTGATGAACCTGCGATCCGATCGGTTCTGGATCGGCTGTTTCCTGACGCGGGCGAAGAGGTTGACTGGCAGAAGGTGGCCGCTGCTGTCGCATTGACGCGCCGCATTGCGATTATTTCCGGCGGACCGGGGACGGGGAAAACCACGACGGTCGCCAGGCTGTTGGCGGCGCTGATTGAGTTGAATACGGGAGAGGCGTTACGTATTCAATTAGCCGCGCCGACCGGGAAAGCGGCTGCGCGGCTAACGGAGTCGCTGGGGCAGGCTCTGCATCGTCTGTCTGTGGAGCCTCAACAGCGGGAAGCGTTTCCGCAAGAGGCGACGACGCTGCATCGACTGTTGGGCGCTGTGACGGATAGTCAGCGCCTGCGTCACCATCAGGACAATCCGCTGCATCTGGATGTGCTGATTGTGGATGAGGCGTCGATGGTCGATCTGCCGATGATGGCGAATGTGATCGCTGCGCTTCCGCCACACGCCAGAATTATCTTTCTTGGCGATCGCGATCAGCTGGCGTCCGTCGAGGCGGGAGCAGTACTAGGGGATATCTGCCGTTTTGCCGAGGCGGGCTATAGCCGTGCGCGGGCGCAGCAACTGCAGCGGCTGACGGGCTGTAAATTGGATGAAAGTGGTCCTGAAGGACAGGCGACGGTCAGTGACAGCATCTGTCTGTTGCGCCGGAGCTACCGTTTCGATCCGCATTCCGGTATTGGCCAACTGGCGCTGGCAGTGAACGGCGGCGATGATGTTCGCGTGCGTGCGGTGCTGAACGGTGAGTTTGCTGATATCACCTGTAGTCCATTAGCTGAGGCTGAAGAGTATCAGGCCATGCTGACACAGTGTGTTGAAGGGTATCGTGATTATCTGCAACTGATTGCTGCGGGAGCCTCGCCGGATGCTGTGCTGCTTGCCTTCCAGCGCTATCGTCAGCTGTGCGCGCTGCGCGAAGGGCCGTTTGGTGTAGCAGGGCTGAATCAGCGCATCGAGCAGGCTTTGCATCAGGCTGGGCTGATTCAGCGCAGTCGTAATCCGCTTAACCGCTGGTATCCCGGCCGCCCAGTCATGATTGAACGGAATGATGCCGCATTGGGCCTCTTCAATGGCGATATTGGTATCGCCATGACGGGGGAAAGCGGTGAACTACGCGTGTTTTTCCCCTTGCCGAATGGCGAAACCAAAGACGTCACACCAAGCCGTTTGCCGCCGCACGAAACGGCCTATGCGATGACGGTACATAAATCGCAAGGGTCGGAGTTCGATCATACCGCGCTGGTGTTGCCTAACCACTATTTGCCGGTGCTGACGAGGGAGTTGGTGTATACCGCCATCACCCGTGCACGCCAGCGTTTATCTCTCTATACCGACATCAGGATCCTCTGTCGTGCGGTGAAGACGCCAACGCAGCGCTATAGCGGTTTGGAAGCGCGAATTAGCGCGTTAATGGCACGTTCTTGAGAGATACTACTTATAGTGAACTGTTTTGATTAGATATTAACGTCAGGCCGATTCGCGCTCAATTAGTGAAAAACCAATATCCACGATGGGGAAGGGCACGCTTTTCCCCTCAATCTTTTCTGCCAGCATTGCTGCTGCATCGGTGCCGATTTTCCAGCGATCGATCCTGACGGTGGTAATGCTCGGTATGCTGTGAGCGGCGAAATCGAGATCGCCAAATCCCATCACTGCCAATTTCTTCGGCACCGCTAATCCTCTGGCTGCGGCTTCAATCATTACGCCCTGTGCCAGCGTATCGGAACTGCAAATAATGGCGTCAAAATTCTCGCCATCGGCGAGAAGATCGTTCAACCCCTGTCGCCCGAGGGCCAGTGTGGCGGGCCAGGGAGCGATGGCCTCACGTACATGACTGCCCGGTTGTTTCTGTATGACGTCGTAAATCCCTTTCTTACGCAGTCCGGCACGCGTGTCTTCTGTCCACACCAGACCGAAGCGCGAATGTCCTTTACCCAGCAAATAATGTCCGATAGCGTTCCCGATACTTTCATGGGAAAAACCAACCAGCATATCGAGCGGTGTTGGTGTGAGATCCCAGATTTCAACAACGGGAATCGTGGCGTTAAGCAGAAGACGTTTGAGTTCGGGCGTGTGGTGAATACCGGTGAGGACGATGCCGTCTGGGCGACGAGAAAGTAGGGTGGCGACAAGCTCCGCCTCGGATTCATTGGTATAGCCCGCGACGCACAGCAGCATGTGGTAACCGCGAGCGGCCAGCTCATCGCTTATCGCCTGAACGGTATCAACGAACATGTTGTTATTGATCTGCGGCACCACGACGGCAATCAGCTTACTGCGTCTGGAAGCCAATCCGCCCGCTAACATGTTGGGGATGTAGCCCGTAGCGCGGACGGCTTCCATCACCCTGTTTACGGTTTCCGCTCGCACAATCTTCGGGTTGTTCAACGCGCGGCTGACGGTCATGGGTGAAATGCCTGCGGCACGTGCGACATCTTCAAGCGTGGGGGCTCGCGGTGGAGTGCTGCTGGCGTTCTTATCGCGTTTCAATCACGGGTTCCCTTCTGAGGCTGTGCGCGCATTTACATGTCGTCGGATTATCGTTGATGGCATATCGGTTTTCCAGTCGCCTGTATCTCTGGCAACCCGCCGAATTGTGTCGCTTTTTGGGGTTGGCTTCTGGGCTAGCCACACAGTATTTCTGTTATATCCTCTTACTTTTCGTGGTGATTGCGCAATCATTAATGATGGCGATTAATGAACGATTTTATCGTGGTAATGATTATTATGTGATCTGAATAGCATGTTTTTTCTTCATTTATCGCTATCGTCTTTTCTGTTTATGAATGTTAGCGCAATCATTTTATGAGGTGAGACATGACCATCAGTGCAAATTCAGCAGCGGTGAGCTATGCGAAAGTCACGAACGTCAGAACGTCTGCCGAGTCGGGCGATCGAATTGAATGGGTAAAACTCTCTCTGGCGTTTTTGCCGCTAGCGACGCCGGTTAGCGATGCGAAAGTGCTGACCGGAAGGCAGAAACCGCTGACCGAAGTGGCGATTATTTTTGCGGAAATTCGCAGCCGTGATGGGTTTGAAGGCGTGGGGTTCAGCTACTCCAAGCGGGCGGGTGGACAGGGCATTTATGCGCATGCGAAAGAGATTGCGGATAACCTGTTGGGCGAAGATCCGAACGATATCGATAAGATCTATACCAAGCTGCTGTGGGCCGGGGCATCGGTTGGCCGCAGTGGAATGGCGGTGCAGGCAATTTCTCCGCTCGACATCGCCCTGTGGGACATGAAAGCCAAGCGGGCAGGTTTGCCCTTGTCTAAGCTGTTGGGATCACACCGCGACTCCGTGCAGTGCTACAACACCTCCGGCGGCTTCCTGCATACGCCACTGGATCAGGTATTAAAAAATGTCGTGATCTCCCGTGAAAGTGGTATCGGTGGGATAAAACTGAAAGTCGGGCAGCCGAATACGGCGGAGGATATTCGTCGCCTCACAGCAGTGCGCGAAGCGCTGGGAGACGATTTCCCGCTGATGGTGGATGCCAATCAGCAGTGGGATCGCGAAACGGCGATTCGAATGGGGAGAAAGATGGAAACCTTTAACCTGATCTGGATTGAAGAGCCGCTGGACGCCTACGACGTGGAAGGCCATGCTGCGCTGACGGCGGCGCTGGATACGCCGATTGCCACTGGCGAGATGCTGACCAGTTTCCGCGAGCATGAACAGCTGATCCTCGGTAACGCCAGTGATTTTGTGCAGCCGGATGCACCGCGCGTGGGCGGGATTTCTCCTTTCCTGAAGATCATGGATTTGGCCGCGAAGCATGGACGTAAGCTGGCGCCGCATTTTGCGATGGAAGTGCATTTGCATCTGGCCGCGGCCTATCCGATTGAACCCTGGTTGGAACACTTCGAGTGGCTGAATCCGCTTTTCAACGAGCAGCTAGAGTTGCGCGATGGGCGGATGTGGGTATCCGATCGTCTGGGGCTGGGATTTACGCTAAGTGAACAGGCAAGGAAGTGGACAACGCTAAGCTGTGAATTTGGCAAGCAGCCATAAGTTGATAAACGATCGTGGCCGATTTTACGGTCGGCCACGAGAAGCGTTATCGAGTGGAATAGCTCAGAGATCCAGCACCAGAATCTTTGAGCGACGCTGGTAGTTGTACAGCGCCTGTTTTTTCTTCGGCAGCATTTCCACTTCGGCGGGTAAAAAGCCGCGTTCCTGGAACCAGTGGATGCTGTGCGTCGTCAGCACGAACAGCTTTTGCAGACCTTGCTGACGTGCCTGAGCGGCAATGCGCATCAACAGCATATCGCCGCGTGATGAACTGCGGTAATCCGGGTGAACCGCGACGCAGGCCATTTCGCCAATGCTCTCTTCCGGGAACGGATACAGTGCAGCGCAGGCGATGGTCAGGTTATCGCGTACCACGACGGTGAATTTGTCGATCTCCATTTCCAACTGCTCGCGCGAGCGTCTCACCAGAATACCTTGCTCTTCCAGCGGGCGAATCAGTTCCAGAATACCGCCGATGTCATTGATGGTCGCGCGGCGAACCTGTTCGGCGCTCTCCATCACGATCTGTGTACCGATACCGTCGCGTGAGAACAACTCCTGTAGCAGCGCGCCGTCGTCCTGATAGCTGATCAGATGGCTACGGCGTACACCGCTACGGCAGGCTTTGACCGCACCGCGCAAGAATCTGACGGTGCCTGAATGGTAATCGCCAGCCTGTTCCAGCGTGTCAATACGCCGCTGTGCGTCATCCGGGAACAGCTCGGAAATGATGCTGCCTTCTTCATTGGTCACGCCCTGAGATGAGCAGAAGCCGATCATCTTCTCTGCCTTCAGCTTAATGGCGAGCTGGGTCGCGACCTCTTCGGAGGTTAAATTGAAACTTTCACCCGTGACAGAAACCGCAACCGGCCCGAGCAGGACAATTGCGCCGCTATTCAACTGGCGGTGAACGGCTTCTTCATCAATACGGCGAATACGGCCGCTGTGGCAGTAGTCCACGCCATCGTCCACACCAAGCGGCTGCGCGATAATAAAATTACCGCTGACGACATTAATGTGGGCGCCTTGCAGCGGCGTGTTGTTCAGGCTCATCGACAGTCGAGCTGTGATGTCCAACTGCAACATCCCCGCAGCCTGCTTGACCAATTCCAGCGTGGTGCTGTCGGTGATGCGGGTGTTTTTATGGTAGTGAGGCTCGTAGTGGTGCGTTGTCAGGTTGGCATCGATCTGGGGGCGAGCGCCATAAACGACCACCAGCTTGATCCCCAGACTGTGCAGCAGCCCGATATCATTTACGATGCTAGAGAAGTTGGCATGTTCAATGGCTTCGCCACCTAACATGATGACAAACGTTTTGCCACGGTGGGCATTGATATAGGGAACTGAATGGCGGAAGCCCTGAACCAGTTCTGTACTACGTTCCTTCACTGCGAGCCCTCTTTGCATTTTTATTCGTAATTTCTGTATTTTTATTCTTTATGACGTAAAACGCAAGAGGAAGTATTAACCAGAAAAGCGAGGTTAATGCTTCAAATTTATGATATCCGCCTGTTATAAGGCCTGCAGATGATTTTTGCATGACAGCACCGGGCAGATTCGTTAAAGTTTTTGACAATTTTTACCTTTATTCACTTTTTGATCGCTTATCCCATGTATTAGCAAACAAAAATTCAGGATAACGCACAGCAATCAGATCGGAGCGGCATGTCTAATTCGAATCATCATCTGACTCGACGACGTCTATTACAAAGCGCAGCAGCAACCTGGCTGTTAAGCGTAAGCGGTGTCGGGATGGCGGCGACCACACAGGTCGTTGCCGTGCGCGTCTGGCCATCCTCCGCCTATACCCGCGTCACACTGGAATCCAATCACCCGCTGAAATATAACCAGTTTAGTCTCAGTAACCCTGAACGTATCGTGGTGGATATTGAAAATGTTCATCTGAACAGCGTATTGAAGGAAATAGCCAGCCAGTTTCAGCAGGATAATGACCCGTTGATTAAAGAGGCGCGCATCGGCCAGTTTGATAAAAGCACGGTGCGTTTGGTGCTGGAACTCAAGCAGCAGGCGACGACCAAAGTCTTTACGCTGGGGCCGGTGGCCGAATTCAAGCATCGACTGGTACTGGATTTGTACCCTGCCGCAGGACGCTACGATAACGAAGAAGATCCGCTGCTGGCGTTGTTGGAGGATTACAACAAGGGCGAACTGGAGCGCACGTTGCCCGCAGAAGCGCCGAAAGCCGGGAAGGCAGGGCGGGATCGTCCGCTGATTATTATGCTCGACCCCGGTCACGGCGGTGAAGATCCTGGTGCGATTGGCAAGAATAAAACGCGTGAGAAAGACATCGTGCTGCAAATCGCTCGCCGCCTGCGCAAGTTGATCGATAATGAATCCAACATGAAGGCATATATGACGCGCAATGAAGATGTGTTCATTCCGCTGCGCGTGCGGGTGGCGAAAGCGCGCAAGCAGCGTGCCGATCTATTCATTTCGATTCATGCGGATGCGTTTACCAATCGAGCGGCAAGAGGATCGTCGGTTTTTGCGCTCTCGAAGAAAGGCGCAACCAGTACCGCCGCCAGATTTCTGGCAGAAACTCAGAACGAATCGGATTTGATCGGCGGCGTAAGCATGAGCGGCGATCGCTATCTGGATCACACCATGTTCGATTTGGTGCAGACCGTCACTATCAGCGATAGCCTGAAGTTTGGTAAAGAGATCCTGACCCGCTTAGGCAAGGTGAATCGTCTGCATAAAAACAGCGTCGATCAGGCTGGCTTTGCGGTACTGAAAGCGCCGGATATTCCTTCAGTGCTGGTTGAGACGGCTTTTATCAGTAATCTGGAGGAAGAGCGCAAGCTGCGCACCAGCCATTTCCAGCAGCAAATTGCCGAATCCATTTTTGCAGGTATTAAAGCTTACTTTGCCAGTCAGGCTCAGCAGTAGTTGGTGCTGCTGATGTCATACGATGACCGCGTCTAACCGGCGCGGTTCAGAGAAAATAGATGCGCAGAAAACAAAAAAGCACCCGTTAAGGTGCTTTATCGCTAAGTTCTTAATCGAACTTGAAAATAGTCTTATTGGTTGCGGGGGCCGGATTTGAACCGACGACCTTCGGGTTATGAGCCCGACGAGCTACCAGGCTGCTCCACCCCGCGTCCGTATGACTTTCTTTACTACTTTTACTTCCCTTGATGGACGACTCACATCAATTGGTTGCGGGGGCCGGATTCGAACCGACGACCTTCGGGTTATGAGCCCGACGAGCTACCAGGCTGCTCCACCCCGCGTCCGTACTAACTTTTTTACTACTGACTATTTTACTTCTCTTGATGGACGACTCACATCAATTGGTTGCGGGGGCCGGATTTGAACCGACGACCTTCGGGTTATGAGCCCGACGAGCTACCAGGCTGCTCCACCCCGCGTCCGTGGATGCGCACTATACTCTCCATGAGTATTGATGCAACCTATTTCTATAAAAAGCGCGGTATTTGGCTGTCAGGTGATTGATTTACCGCCTTATAGGTTGTTTTGTGACCGCAATGTGGTGCTGAGTGGAAACCCCACCTTTTACTGTGCCGCATGCCGACCAGCACACGCTTGAACCGTGGATTTATGTACTGTCCCATTCCTTTATCGATAGCCGTTTGTTATCGTTCGACGGTAAATTTTTTGATGTAAAAAGCGAGCGCAAAGATGAAGGGACGGTGGGGAAAATATGTGCTGACCGCAGTGGTCATTGCCATTCTGGCAGGGTGTCAATCCAGGCCAACCGATCGCGGGCAGCAATATAAAGATGGTCACCTCAACCAGCCTCTGGAATTGGTGAATGAACCCAATGCCAAAGGAAAACCGGTCAACGCACGTGATTTCATGACGCAGGTTTCTGAAATCCGGTCGGCGTCACCTAATCTGTATTCGCGTAACAATACGACCTTTCAGGCGATTGAAAACTGGATGATGTCAGGTGCGGACACCCGCGAACTGAGTAAGTTTGGTCTGAACGCCTGGCAGATGGAAGGCGTTGATAACTTTGGTAACGTGCAGTTCACCGGTTATTACACGCCGGTATTGCAGGCGCGCCATACCCGTCAAGGGGAATTCCGCCATCCTTTATATGCCATGCCGTCAAAAGGTAGAAAGAACAGTCGGCTGCCGGATCGTGCTGGCATTTATGCCGGTGCGCTGGATGAGCGTCTGGTGCTCGCCTGGACCAACTCGCTGGTTGATAACTTCATGATGGAAGTGCAGGGCAGCGCCTATATTGATTTTGGCGATGGGCGTCCGCTGACGTTCTTCGGCTATGCTGGCAAAAACGGCCATGCCTACCGCAGTATTGGTAAGGTGTTGATCGATCGTGGTGAAGTCCCGCGTGAAGAGATGTCTATGCAGGCCATCCGCAAGTGGGCGGAGCAGCACACCGAGTATGAAGTGCGTGAACTGTTTGAGCAGAATCCTTCTTTTGTGTTCTTCAAGCCAATGATGTCTGCACCAGTCAAAGGGGCAAGCGCCGTGCCGTTGGTGGCTAAAGCCTCCGTCGCCTCCGATCGCTCTCTGATTCCGGCAGGTACGGCTCTGTTAATGGAAGTGCCGCTGTTGGATAACGTTGGCAAATTCACCGGCAAGTATGAAATGCGCCTGATGATTGCACTGGATGTCGGTGGTGCGATTAAAGGCCAGCACTTCGATATGTATCAGGGTATTGGGCCGGATGCAGGCCACTCGGCTGGCTTCTATAACCACTATGGACGGGTTTGGGTGTTGAAGAACGCACAAAGCAGTACGGCGAATGGATCGGGTTCTTCGCTGCTGGTTAATTATCAACAAAATTGATTCTTCTCTGAGGTTGTTATGGCGATTAAACGTTATCCGCATCTTGCGCATTGGGGCGCGTTTACCGCTGTGGTGGAAGACGGCAGGCTGATTCGATGTGAGCCGTTTTCCGACGATCCGGCACCTTCCGCCATGCTCGATTCCATCGCGCCGCTGGTGTATTCCGACCGGCGCATCCGCCGGCCTTCGGTGCGACGTTCCTGGCTTCAGAAACGTGAAAATAGCGACAGAACGTTACGTGGTCGGGAAGATTTTGTTGAAGTTGATTGGGATGTGGCGCTCGATCTGGTCGCACAGGAGAATCACCGTATTCGCGATCGCTACGGCGCAGACGGCATTTTTGCCGGTTCCTACGGCTGGTCGTCTGCCGGGCGCTATCACCATGCGCGTTCTCAGGTGCGACGCTTCTATTTCTCCGGCGGCGGTGCGGTCGATCAGCAGGGGAATTACAGCTGGGGCGCGGCGCAGTTCTTTTTGCCGTATGTGATTGGTACTTTTCATCCACTGACGGGCAAGGTGACGGAATGGCGCAGCGTCGCCGAACACTGTGATATTTTCCTCGCGTTTGGCGGTCTTGCGTTGAAAAATGCGCAGGTGGCATCCGGCGGTGCCGGGCACCATACGCTTCAGCCTGCGCTGGAAACGTTAGTCGCGAAAGGGATTCCGGTCATTAACATCAGCCCGATGCGTGATGACTGCCCTGAGTTTGTGAACGCCGAGTGGATTCCTATTCGCCCGAATACCGATGTCGCTCTGATGCTGGCATTGGGCTATGAGATTCAGCGTTTGGGCGCTGACGATAAAGATTTCTTGCAACGCTACTGTGTTGGCTACGAACAACTGAGCGACTATTTGCACGGCCGCGGCGATGGTGTGGTGAAAACGCCCGAATGGGCCAGCGACATCACGGGCATTCCCGCCGAGCGTATCCGGCGTCTGGCGCAGCAACTGATTGGCGTGCGTAGCTTTATTACCTGTTCTTACTCCGTGCAGCGCGCGCATCGCGGCGAGCAGCCGTACTGGATGATGATTGCGCTTTCGTCAATGCTGGGACAAGTGGGCTTACCGGGTGGCGGCTTCTCCTTCGGCCACGGTTCGATGAATAGCGTCGGAAACGAACGTATTTCAACGCCTGCGCCGGCTTCGCCATCCAGCCCGAATGCAGGACGGGCGATCCCCGTGGCGCGCATCGCCGATATGCTCTTGCATCCCGGCACGCCTTATACCTTTCAGGGCGAAACCCATACTTATCCCGATATTCATCTGATTCACTGGGCGGGCGGTAACCCGTTCCATCATCATCAGCAGTTGAACCGTCTGGTAGACGGCTGGCGCAAACCGGATACGGTGATTGTGCAGGATATCGTCTGGACACCAGCGGCGCAGATGGCTGACATCGTGCTGCCTGTTACCACCACGCTGGAGCGTAATGACATCGGTGGCTCGTCCCGCGATCGCTTTATTTTTGCCATGCATCAGGCGATTGCGCCGCAGCATCAGGCGCGTAATGACGTGGATATCTTCAGCGAGCTGGCGGAACGTTTGGGTTATGGCGATGTGTTCACGCAAAATCGCAGTGAGCGGCAGTGGCTGGAACACCTTTATGACGAGTGCCGTTCAAGGCAGCGAGGCGTTGCCGACAGTTGGCCGTCATTTGAGGATTTCTGGCAGCAGGGACATGTAGAAATCCCGATGGATGAAAAGCCGTTTGTATTCTTTGAGGACTTCCGCCGCGATCCGCAGCAGCATGCGCTCAGTACGCCCAGCGGTAAAATAGAACTGTTCAGCTCCGCGATTGCCAGCTATGGCTATGCCGATTTTGCACCGCACCCTGAGTGGCAGCCTCCCGTTGAATGGCTGGGAGCAAAAAGCACGGAAGAATGGCCGCTGCACTTTATTTCCATTCAGCCGTCCGACCGCTTGCATAGCCAACTTGCCGCGACGCCGCAGGTTGCCGCGAATAAAACCGCAGGAAAAGAGACGCTTTACATGCACCCGCAGGATGCTGCTGCGCGGGATATCGCCGACCGTTCACAGGTGGAAGTCAGAAATGCGCGTGGTCGTATTCTGGCTGGCGTACAGATTACCGACGGCGTCACGCCGGGCGTGGTGATCATGTCCACCGGTGCCTGGTTTGAGCCGGGATTTGGGCAGAAAACGTGGCATCCGGTTGAGCAGTCTGGCAATGCGAATGTACTGACGCTGGATATTGGCACGTCGCCGCTGACACAGGGGCCGAATGCCATGAGCTGTCTGGTGGATGTCGTGCGGGTTTAGCGCTATCCTGAGCCGCTTTTTCTCACTGTTTTATTCTTCTGTGATTTTGTTTTCGTAAGGTTGGTTGAATGAGTACGCAATTATCCGAAGCCTACTTGCAACGCTTCGGTGGCACCGCGCGGTTATATGGTCAACAAGCGCTGGCGCTGTTTTCTCAGGCTCATGTTTGTGTGATTGGTATTGGTGGCGTCGGTTCCTGGGTGGCTGAGGCGCTGGCGCGTACCGGCATCGGCGCGATCACGCTGATTGATATGGATGATGTGTGCGTCAGCAATACCAACCGGCAGATCCACGCGCTGCGTCAGCACACCGGGCAGTCGAAGACGGAAGTGATGGCGGAACGTATTCTGGCGATCAACCCGGAATGTCGCGTCACCTGCGTGGATGATTTCATTAGTGCGGAAAACGTGGCCGAACTGCTCAATCAAAACTTCAGCTATGTGATTGACGCCATTGACAGCGTGCGTCCGAAAGCGGCGCTGCTCTCCTACTGTCGCCGCTATAAGATCCCGGTAGTGACAACCGGCGGTGCAGGCGGACAGATCGATCCGACCCGGATTGAAGTGGTCGATCTGGCGAAAACGATTCAAGATCCGCTGGCGGCCAAGCTGCGCGAGCGGTTAAAGCACGATTTTAACGTGGTGAAGAACAGTAAAGGAAAGCTGGGCATCGACTGTGTGTTTTCCAGCGAGCCACTGGTTTATCCGCAGCCTGACGGTTCCGTTTGTGCGTCTCGCAGCACGGCAGATGGCGTAATGCGTATGGATTGCGCGTCAGGCTTTGGCGCCGCGACGATGGTCACCGCAACCTTCGGGTTTGTTGCGGTATCCCATGCGCTGAAGAAGATGATGGCGAAAATGGAAAGAGCATCTGGGAAGTAACAGAAAGCCAGTGGCACAGAAGTCGCGCGAATGTCGCTACTTATTCGCTGCTTCTTGTTCTGCAATGTCCCTGATTCTTGCGGCCAGCGCTGCCAGCCCGCTTGAACGTGAAGCGCTGAGCTGAGCGCGTAACCCCAGCATGTCAAAGAGCGCCAGCGGATCGTGCTGTAATAGCGTTTCTGGCGTTTTTCCCTCAACGGCGGTTAACAACACCGCCAGTAATCCCCGTACGATACGCCCATCGCTATCACCGTAAAAATGTAGCCTGCCGTCCTCTTGGCGTTGATAACCCAGCCAGACGCGATTTTCACAACCGGATAACGAAATATCCTCGGTTTTTAGTGCATCTGGCAGTGCTGGCAGCGCTTTTGCCAACAAAATGAGCTGCCGATAGCGATCTTCCCATGCGCGACAGGTATCGAAGCGCGCCAGCAGTTCGGCGGCGGTGATGGCGTGGCCGAAAGGATGCCTGTGCTCAAAAGGATACATAGCGTCAGTTGTCTCGTTCATGGTTTAGTCGATCAGTAATTCAAGGGCGTTGCCTACCGCGGCGATCAGCGCAGCAACATCTTGTTGGTTATTGTACGGAGCAAATGAGGCGCGGAGCGTGCCACTGACGCCGAGCGCCTCCATGAGCGGCTGCGCACAGTGATGTCCGGCACGCAGCGCAATGCCGCTTTCGGCTAATAGCGTCACCAGATCGCTGTGGTGCACATTAGCAATATCAAAGGATAGGACACTGGACTGCGGGCTACGGAAGCTGCGAAAGCCGGGGAACTGCGCCAGATGGGTTTCAGCGAGCTGTGCCAAACTCTGGCTGTGCTGTTCTGCGGCGCGCTGATCTTGTGTGGTCAGCCAGTCTACCGCCGCAGACAGGCCAAGTACGCCTGCAATGTGTGGCGTTCCGGCCTCAAACCGTTGTGGAATCGCCTGCGGTTTAAAGCCGTCAAAGGACACCTGCGTCATCATTTTCCCGCCGCCTTGCCACGGCATCATGCTTTCCAGCAGGGCGGTTTTACCGTACAGCACGCCAATCCCGGTTGGGGCATAAAGTTTGTGACCGGAAAATGCGTAGAAATCGATATCCAGCGCCTGCACATCGGGTGGACAGTGAACGATGCCTTGTGCGCCGTCAACCATCACTACCGCGCCATAGCGGTGAGCCAGCGCAATCGCGCGCGCCAGATCGGGCTGACCGCCCGTCACGTTTGACATTTGCCCCAGCGCCAGCAGGCGGGTTTTGGGCGTGATCAGCGTGGCGAGCTGTTCAACGTCCGGCAAGAAGTCCGCGCCTATCGGTAACTTCACCACGTTCGCGCCGGTTTGCTGCGCCACCATCAGCCACGGAATGAGGTTGGCGTGATGTTCCGCTTCACTCACAACAATCTCATCGCCCGGTTGAAGGCGAGGGCGGGCATAGCTCTGCGCGACCAGATTGATCGCTTCCGTCGTACCTCTGGTCCAGACAATAGAACGCGGATCGTCTGCATGGAGTAACGTGGCGACTTGCTCACGAGCGTCCTCAAAACGCTGGGTTAACGCCTGCGCGCCGCGATGCTGGCTGCGATGCACCGTGCCACTCTCACTGCAATAGAACGCCTGCACCGCATCAATGACGGGCTGTGGTTTCAGCGCGGTCGCGGCGCTATCAAGATACACCGTCGAATGCTGGAGGGCGGGGAACTGTTGGCGAAAGGTGGCAGGGTTAAACGGTGTCATGAGCATCCTCTTTTGGAGGACCGATCCTGTCCCATTTTGTCGAGAGAGACAAGTTTAGGACTATGCCTAATGCGATTTTATGGAAAAAAAAGAAACTGTTGCTACGCTTTAAAGTGTTAATTTTCAGGATTTCCTGATGAATAAGGTTAACTAGAAAACATTTAAATTCATTGAGGGTTAACTATGAAGAATAAAATTTCTATTTTTGCCGCTATCGTGATGGCGTTTTCTCTGGCAGCCTGCTCCAGTAATTACGTCATGCACACCAATGACGGGCGCACCATCGTTGCAGAGGGTAAACCGAAGGTTGACGATGAGACGGGTATGATCAGCTATACCGATGCCTACGGTCAGCAGCAGCAAATTAATCGTGATAATGTGAAAGAAATGGTGAAAGGGAAGTAGTGCTGCTTGCCCATCATCACACGTTGCCTGTTAAGCCGTGCCAGACTGAGATCGGTGTGTCATGGCATTTCAGGTGTGAAACGTAAGCAAAAAAAAAAGCACCGCAATTTGCGGTGCTACACAAAAAATCACTTTGGACAGACAGGGTAAATGTACAGGAAGTGAATAGGGTAGACTCGCTACCACATCTGCAAAAGGCAGACAAACAAATAGCAAACACAACATCACAACCACAAGCCAAAAGCACCTCAGGTCACCCATCCGCACTTTTCGTTCCGGCCCAGGAAGTTGCGCTAATATAGGTATTTGCTGGTACATCCTCAACGGACAAATTATAATGTCTCGGATTACAAAAACTAATATATGTACCCGTCATCTTTTCGTTGCAGAGAATCTGGCTGTTGCCACTGGTATTAATCGCTTAGCCAGCTAATTGGCAGGCGATCTTTCCCGTTGTTGCCTTTCTGCATCTTAAGATTTAATGGGTACGAATGTACCTGATCAATCGCTGATTTAGCGTAAACCAAAAGATTTCATTCATGTCAAAACGTCTCCCTCCGCTCAACGCATTGCGCGTTTTTGATGCGGCGGCTCGCCATTTAAGCTTCACCAAGGCGGCAGAAGAACTGTTTGTTACGCAGGCTGCCGTCAGCCACCAGATTAAGTCACTGGAAGATTTTCTGGGGCTTAAATTGTTCCGCCGTCGTAATCGTTCCCTGCTGCTGACGGAAGAGGGGCAAAGTTACTATCTTGATATCAAAGAGATCTTCTCATCTTTGAATGACGCAACCCGTAAGCTGCAATCCCGCAGCGCCAAAGGTGCGTTGACGGTTAGCCTGCTGCCCAGCTTTGCCATTCATTGGCTGGTACCGCGTCTGTCGAGCTTTAACTCCGACTATCCTGGGATTGATGTTCGTATTCAGGCGGTGGATCGCGATGAAGATCGTCTGGCAGATGACGTGGATGTCGCGATTTTCTACGGCCGGGGGAACTGGCCGGGACTACGGGTAGAAAAGCTGTACGCTGAGTATCTCCTGCCAGTTTGTTCACCAGCATTGCTGACGGGGAGCCACCCGTTAAAGACGCCTGATGATTTGGTGGCGCATACGCTGCTGCACGATGCGTCGCGCCGTGACTGGCTGTCCTATACGCGTCAGCTTGGGGTGCAAATTAACGTACAGCAGGGGCCGATTTTCAGCCACAGTGCCATGGTGTTGCAGGCGGCCATCCACGGGCAAGGTGTGGCGCTGGCGAATAATGTGATGGCGCAAACGGAAATTGAAGCTGGGCGACTGGTGTGTCCGTTTAACGATGTGCTGGTCAGCCGGAATGCTTTTTATCTGGTATGTCATGACAGTCAGGCAGAACTGGGTAAAATAGCCGCCTTTCGCCATTGGATTCTGGCGCGGGCTGCCAGCGAGCAGGAGAAATTTCGTTTTCGCTATGACAACGGCACGCGCTGAGGCTGTGTCGCTGGCTGATTAGCTGAATAACTCACGTAGATAACTACGTTTCAGACTGATGAAAGATCTATTTGCAGAATGAAAACGGCGGTCTTTGTCAGCAACCTCGTTTATGGGTAATAACGTATAGGTAATAACGATGAATAGTCGTTTCATGTTGGTATTTGCTGCTATCAGCGGCTTTACTTTTGTCGCGCTGGGCGCATTTGGTTCCCATGTTCTTAGCAAAACGCTGGGTGCAACGGAGCTGGGTTGGTTGAAAACCGGCCTTGAATATCAGGCATTTCACACGTTAGCGATTCTGGCGCTGGCGGTTGCGATGCAACAGCGAACCAATCTGTGGTTTTACTGGAGCAGCGTTTTTCTGGCGTTGGGAACGGTACTCTTCAGCGGAAGTTTGTACTGTCTGGCGCTTTCTCACCTGAAACTGTGGGTTTATGTGACGCCGATTGGCGGAGCCTGTTTTCTGGTGGGATGGATATTATTATTGATTGGCGCACTGCGTCTGAAGAGAAAGGCTGAACGCCATGAATAGAGTCATTTTGTATTGCCGCCCTGGGTTTGAGAAAGAATGTGCGGCGGAAATAACGGAAAAAGCCACGCAGCATGATGCCTATGGTT
The DNA here is from genome assembly GCF_015689195.1 of Pectobacterium aroidearum. Taxonomy (GTDB): domain Bacteria; phylum Pseudomonadota; class Gammaproteobacteria; order Enterobacterales; family Enterobacteriaceae; genus Pectobacterium; species Pectobacterium aroidearum. Next base: position 3,882,061 of record NZ_CP065044.1, on the reverse strand, counting down.
TCGCGCGGGTAAAAGAAAACAGCGGCTACGTCGTATTTGAATGCTACCAGCATGAAGATGCTGAGCGTCTGGTGAAAACGCTGCCGTTTCATGAGCTGATTTTTTCCCGTCAGATGTTCGTGAGTGGTGAACTGCTGCGCGATCTGCCGCCGGAAGATCGTATCACGCCAATTGTCGGCATGTTGTCGGGAGCTATTGAACGTGCAGGAGAACTGCGGGTTGAAGTTCCCGATACCAACGAAAGCAAAGAGCTAATGAAGTTCTGCCGCAAATTTACCGTGCCGCTGCGTGCGGCGTTGCGCGAACATAAAATTCTGTTGGGTTATGAAAAAGCCGATCGGCCCGTACTGCATGTGCTGTTTATTGCCCCAGGCTGCTGCTATGTCGGTTACTCCTATAGCAATAACAACTCGCCGTTTTACATGGGTATCCCACGGCTTAAATTCCCTTCTGATGCGCCAAGCCGCTCGACATTGAAGCTGGAAGAAGCGTTTCACGTCTTTATTCCTGCGGATGAGTGGGATGAGCGCTTGGGCAGCGGAATGTACGCGGTGGATCTAGGCGCGTGTCCCGGCGGTTGGACTTACCAACTGGTTAAACGCAGCATGATGGTTTATGCGGTAGACAATGGACCCATGGCGCCGAGCCTGATGGAGACTGGGCAGGTGATGCACCATCAGGCGGACGGTTTCCGCTTTGAGCCACCGCGTAATAACGTGTACTGGCTGGTGTGCGACATGGTGGAAAAACCCGCGAAAGTCACCAGCCTGATGAGTGATTGGCTGATCAAAGGCTGGTGTCGCGAGGCCATTTTCAACCTGAAACTGCCGATGAAGAAGCGTTATGAAGAGGTGTCGCATAATCTGGCGGTGCTGCAAGAACGCCTGAGTGAAAATGGCATTAATGCCGAAGTGCATGCCAAGCACCTGTATCATGACCGCGAAGAAATCACCGTGCATGTCCGTCGTTTCTGGAGTGCAGTGCCCGGCCGTCGCGACGAGCGGTAACAGCATGTGGGTGCGTATCTGGGGTAATGGGTACGCATCCATATTCATGTGTGTCGCTAGTGAGGATCCGACTGGGCGACACTCTGCACTGGTAGCCTCAACTGTTGCAGATTGCCATTGAGCGTTAAATCGGTACGCAGTGTGGCAATCTGACGGCTGACTAGCGCCATTTCTTTATGTTGTTCCAGCTTCTTACGCCACTTTTCTGGCACGCCATCTAATTGTTGATAGAGCGCTTCCAGACTCCCTGCCTGTTGCAATAGTTGTGCGGCGCTTTTAGGGCCGATACCTGCGACGCCCGGTATTTTGCTGCTGCTAATGCCCGCAAGCCCCCAATAGTCCGTAAGCTGCTGCGGCGACACACCAAACTCCTGTTCAACAAACGGCAGATCCAACCAGCGCTTCTGGAAGTAGTCCCTGATCTGAATGTGTGGCGCTAATAGCTGGCAGTATCCTTTATCGGTCGACACAATCGTTGCCTGATGACCCGCTGATGACAGCTTGGTGGCTAGCGTAGCCGCCAGATCGTCGGCCTCATTGCCGGGGCTATGCCAGCTTGCTACGCCTGCTGCGGCAAATGCCGCTTTAATTTGCGGTAATTCCTGTTTCAGATTGTCCGGCATTGGCGTACGACCCGCCTTGTAGTCAGGCAGGAGTTGGTGACGCCAGCTTGTATCGCGATCTTCATCATCAAAGACGGCCACCGCGTGCGTAGGCTGGCTGTTTTGTATGAGCTGATGCAGCGCATGTTGGCATGCTGTGATACAGGGCGAACCTTGTACCGCATGAATGCGACGTATCAGATTGAGCGCGTCGACAATCAGCAAATGGACGGGCATCGCGTAATCCCTGATAGTGCTATCCGTGATAAAGAGGGGGGGAAGCTAGGCTTCCCCGCGTTGGTGCGATCGGTGAACCGTTAGGAGCAGATTTCGTAGCAGGGGATATAGGCGCTGCCGGGCAGCTTCATGCGCTGCTGTGCGACAAAGCCCTGCAACAGCGTATCCATGCTTTTCATCATCTGCGGATCGCCATGAATTTTGTACGGCCCACGTTGCTCAATCGCCTGAATGCCAACTTCTTTCACATTACCCGCCACAATACCGGAGAATGCCCGGCGCAGTGCGGCTGCAAGCTCTTCAGCCGGCTGGTTCGGGTGCAGGTTGAGATCGGCCATGTTTTCATGTGTCGGCTCGAAAGGCAGTTGCAGATCGGGCGCAATGCGTAGTGACCAGTTAAAGCTGTATGCATCGCCGGTGTGGCGACGGCTCTCTTTCACCAGCGGCATCGCTTTCTTCATCTGACGAGCGACTTCTGCGGCGTCATTAATGATGATTGAGTAGTAACGACGCGCCTGACGTCCCAGCGTGCCAACGATGAATTCGTCCAGCACGCGGAAATAGTCTGCGCTTTCTTCCGGACCGGTCAGGATAATCGGCAACACCTGCTCGCTGTTTTCCGGGTTCATCATGATGCCTAGCAGGTAAAGGAACTCTTCCGCCGTTCCGACCCCGCCGGGGAAAATGATGATGCCGTGTCCGATACGGACAAACGCTTCCAGACGCTTTTCGATGTCCGGCATGATGATCAGTTCATTGACCAGCGGATTTGGCGGTTCGGCCGCAATGATGGACGGCTCGGTCATACCGATGAAGCGTCCTTCTTTATAGCGCTGCTGTGCGTGGCCGACGGCGGCACCTTTCATGGGCGCTTCCATCGCCCCCGGACCGCAGCCCGTACAGATGTTCAGTTCACGCAGGCCGAGCTGGCTACCTACCTTGCGGGCATACAGGTATTCGATTTCATTAATCGAATGGCCGCCCCAGCAAACCACCATATTCGGTTCTTCCCCGACGTGGAGCGCCTTGGCATTACGCAGAATAGAGAACACCAGATTGGTAATATGGGCGGAATTTTCCAGATTCAGATTCTGATAGCGGCCCGCGCTGGCGATTTGACCATTGACGAAAAGAATGTCGCGCAATACGGCGAACAGGTTGGCCTGCAAGGCTCGAATGATATTGCCGTCAACGAAAGCGTCTTCCGGCGGGTTCACCAGTTCCAGTTTGACGCCGCGCTCGCGGCGCAGCACGTTGATATCAAAATCTTCATAACGAGACAGCAGTTCTTTGCTGTTATCTGTCTGGCTACCGGAATTCAGTACGGCGAGGGAACAGTTGCGAAACAAACGGTAGAGATCGCTGCTGGCCGTGCTTTTCAGCATGTCGACTTCCAACTGCGATAACAAATCCATCGATCCCAATGGGCTGATATGTGTAATCAATTTTGCTCCTTGAAACGCAATATAATTCGCGATGCCATGCTGGCTGCCGAGAGCACGTTCCGTTGCTACACGCTCGACGCTTCAGCAACACGGCACGAATGTCATTCATCTAAGAAGCTACGCGGGATGTGCTGGCACTAAACGCCGCGAGCCTAAATGAAACCTACTTGAGTACCGTTCAGACGTTATGGATCTTTTGTTGTCTGGCATACCACCTTAACGCGCTGCCATCATTTTTTCCAATGTTGGCAGCAGTCTCTCGCCTAACTTGCGTGACGCCACGCATATACCCGTCATATTTTAAGTTGCATGTGCGTTGGCTTCATTCAAATACTCAGCCCTAACATGCCAACGCTTTGTCCTGAAACTCGAATTATTTAGGGTATCTTACCGTGCAAGCCTGCGACTTATCGGTCAGTTACTGACGCGGCAGGCGTCCATTTGGCGCGTTAAACGCGGTATTGCTGCGCCACGGGTTGATGTCCAGCCCGCCGCGTCGGGTATAGCGGGCGTAAACGCTGAGTTTTTCCGGCTGGTAGTAGCGCATGATGTCGTTAAAAATTCGTTCCACACACTGTTCATGAAATTCGTTATGATGACGAAACGAGACAATGTAGCGCAGCAGTGCTTCACGGTTAATGCGTTTGCCGCGATAGTGGATCTGTACAGAGCCCCAGTCGGGCTGATGGGTGATCAAACAGTTGGATTTCAGCAGGTGGCTGACCAGCGTTTCTTCAACGACAGGCGCGTCCTGCTCGTTTGTCGCCAGATAGTCGGCGTTGAAGTCGTAGCTGTCGATCTGTATGTCTTGATCGTCGATGCATTCGCCGGTGAATCCTGCTAGCGGCTGACCTTCAAGCTCGCTGAGTTTGAAAAGCGTGATGATGACGTCCCCCTGTGCACAGTGCGCCAGGTCGTTGGCTAACGTCGCGCGTACGCTCTCCCAACTGTCGAATGTCGTCTGATTAAAGCTGTTCAGGTACAGCTTAAAACTTTTTGATTCAATCAGATTCAGGCTTTCCGCATTGAGATGCATTTCACCGACGGCTACCTGAGGCACGCCACGGTTGTTCAGCCAGGAAAGCTCGTAGAGCGTCCAGATATCTGCGCCATGAAAAGGTAGGCTATCAGGATGAATGCCGAGTGGATCGCGGTTCAGGCTACGTGGCACGGGTTGCAGAAGGGCGGCATCATAGCGGTCGTGGTAGGGAGTGGGTTTGCCCAATGTCAGCCCGCTCAGGGCCTGGTGCTTGTCATAAACGGACATGCTGTTACCTTGATGTGATAAGCGTGATGGCGAATAGTGTAACCTGACTAAAAGAGTGATGAGAAAAATTATGGAGCATGAGGTCGTTTCGGCGCTGGCGGCGTTTACCCAGCGCTATGTTGACTGTTGGCAACAGGAGAAGGGACATTTGCCCGCCAGTGAAGCGCTTTACGGTATACCTTCCCCGTGTATTGTCGAAAATCATGAGGATACGGTTTACTGGTCGCCACAGCCTTTTGCTCCTGCAGCCGCATTGGATGGCGTGGAGCGTGCGCTGGAAATCAGCCTGCATCCTGATGTCCATGCTTTTTACACCGCGCAATATGCCGGGGATATGGCGGCGCAGTTCGATTCGCTGTCTTGCCAGCTATTACAGGTGTGGAGTGAAGACGATTTCACCCGCATGCAGGAGAATCTGATTGGCCATTTGTTAACGCAGAAACGCCTTAAGCTTACGCCGACGCTGTTTCTGGCGACGACCGATTCTGAGATGACAATGGTGTCGTTGTGTAATATTTCCGGTGAAATCATCCTGGAAGAATTCGGCACGAAAAAGCGCCAGATCCTGGCACCGACGCTTGCAGCGTTTCTGTTTGGCCTTAACCCGTTAGCGGTCTAATGGTTAATCGAATTTCACTTTCGGCTTTGTGAGAGATCTCTTACATTTGCTGTAAGAAATGTCTTATCTTTAATGTTGAAAATATGTTTCATTTTTATTTTTTCATTATTAATTAGCTAATTGCGACAAAAATACACTACCTTGCTTAAGGGGCGTTGAGAAACATTGTCACTTGCCCCTTGCCGAAAGCTGACAATTAATACATCTTATTACTTAAGTTAGTAACCGGTTACAGTGTGTGTGACGGTAACTGTCGGTAACAAAATAGCGTTACTGCACTCGGGTTGTTTTCAGGACGAAACGTTGTTTCAGGAAGAGACACAGTTTCAGGATGAAACGCTGTTTTAGGGATAAACACTGTTTTAGGAAGAAGCGCAGTTTTCAGGAAGAAAAACGGTTTCAGGATGAAATCAAGGACACCTCCAGGAAGGAGACCGAGAGCCGATTAGGAATATCGGTGGGGCAGGAGCCTAAAGGGATTGAATCACGGAAGATACAGGATGGAAACGTCAGGAAGAAAGTGGGACGCCAGCAAGGATTGTGGGTCAGGATGACCAAAAAGGAAAAGTTTTCACGGATGAGCAGGGATGCAAATGTGTAGCGGGATAGCTATAAAACGAACCGGGGGTACTGAGCAATCAGTACCCCCACTTTTTTGCCTCTGACAGCCTAATGTCTGGAGATCCGTGATAGCGCGTGGTCAACATGTGTCGATTGGGTCAGGCTGATATCAATGCTATGCTTTGCCGCCATTACTGTTGGCTTCAAGGGCGAGAAACCGCATGAGTAGAGAGAATCAGGTCCGTCAGTCATTATTCGATATTGAGCGCGCATTGAGAGAAAGTCCTTTCTGGCAGGTTGTTCCGCCGGAAGATGAGGCGTTTAACAGCACGGAGCCTTTCAGCCTGGATACCATGAAACCCGAAGAGTGGTTGCAGTGGGTCTTTTTGCCGCGCATGCATGCCTTGTTGGATAGCGAATTAGCGCTGCCCGCTGAGCTGGCTTTACTTCCCTATTTTGAAGAAGCGCTGGAAGGCACGCCAGAAGAGACGGCGGCGATCCTGTTGCGTATCGGGCTGCTTGATGAACTGTTCCGCCCGGATGCACAGGATGGCGCAGTACACGATGCTTGAGATTATTTATCAGGATGAGCATCTGGTCGCCGTCAATAAACCCAGCGGCTGGTTAGTCCACCGTAGCTGGCTGGATCGCAAAGAAAAGGTCGTGGTGATGCAGACCGTGCGCGATCAGATCGGCCAGCACGTGTATACCGTTCATCGTCTCGACAGGCCGACATCCGGCGTGTTGCTGCTCGCGTTGTCCAGCGAGGTGGCGCGTGCGCTATCCCAGCAGTTTGAATCACACCAGATGCAGAAAATGTATCATGCCGTTGTACGGGGCTATGTGCTGGATGACGGCGTGATCGACTATGCACTCACCGAAGAGCTGGACAAGATCGCCGACAAGTTCACTAATCCTGATAAGGCGCCGCAGCCTGCTGTCACACATTATCGTTCTTTGGCGCAGGTCGAAATGCCGGTTGCCATCGGTCGTTACCCAACGGCACGCTACAGTCTGATGGAACTGAAACCGCAGACCGGGCGTAAGCATCAGCTCCGTCGCCATATGTCACACCTTCGTCATCCCATTATCGGCGATACCGCGCACGGTGACCTGCGACACAACCGCGGCATGGAGACGCATTTCTCCTGCGGTAGACTTATGCTGCATGCCAGCGAACTGCAACTGAATCATCCAGTGAGCGGACAGCCCTTGACGTTGCAAGCTCGCTGGGATGCGCCGTGGCAGGGCGTGATGACTCAGTTTGGCTGGCAGGGCATTCTCCCTGATTTTGAAGGGGTTGAGTTTCCCGCTGACTCGGGGCAGGATAGCGAGCATTTCATCGGGTAATATCTGCCGCATTACTTTTATATAGCTTTTGTATAGCTTTTATATCAAACACATCGAATTCAAAAGGGAGTCAGAAGCATGGCGCAGATTGGTATTTTTGTTGGTACGGTCTACGGGAATGCATTGCTGGTGGCCGAAGAAGCCGAAAATATCCTCAGGGAGCGTGGCCATGAGGTTAAAGTCTTTGAAGATGCGACGCTGGAATCCTGGCTGGACTATCGCGAGCAGACGGTTTTAGTTGTAACGTCGACGACGGGACAAGGCCAACTACCTGATTCTATCGTTCCACTTTACGCCGCACTGCGTGATAAAGGCGGTTACCAGCCTGCGCTGCGCTATGGCGTGATCGCGTTGGGTGACAGCAGTTACCCGAATTTCTGCGCGGGTGGGCATCTTTTCGATGCGCTATTGCAGGAAATCGGTGCTAAGCGTCTGGGAGATGTTTTGGACATTGATGCCGTCGAACATCCTGAACCGGAAGTGATTTCATGTCCGTGGGTTGAAGGATGGGCAGACCTGGTTGATGCGCAGTAATGCCGTATTGAAATGAGAAACGGGAGCCAGTCGTGCTCCCGTTTTCGTTGCGGCCTGTTAGCGATGATCGTGTTTTAGCGATTCTTGGTCAGCTTCTCTAAATCCGCTTCGATTTCGGTAATCTTGTTGGAAACGACGCTTTCCAGATGACGCAGATCATCAAGGATTTTGCGTTTCAGATCGACTTCAACCTGTTCCTGTTGGCAGATCTTGTCTAACTCATCAATCACATAGCGCAGATTTGGGCTGATCTCGTTGATCTCTTTATAGCCCTGCCCGCTGTTGTCTGCCACGATGGTCTTACGCTGACGTGGATATTTGAATTTCACGCTTTTGGCGAAAAATTCTCCCTTATCTTTACGAAAATAGATCTTCAGGATGTCGTTGTTCGCTTCCTGACGCAGGCTATAGCGATCGATATCATCGGGATTGGTAATGCCCAGGCTTTTTAGATTGTCATACATAGCGTCACCTTCTCGGTTTCTATAGAGTCCTGATTATTATGCCAGCGAGAACCTACGCTGTTTATACTCGTCATACTTCAAGCTGCATGTGCGTTGGCTGCGTTCAGTCACCCGAATCACTTACTTGAGTAAGCTCATCGGGACTCCTTCTCTTGCCGCCTTCCTGCAACTCGAATTATTTAGGGTATACCCGCCATACCGAAGTATTTAGGGAACATATAAATAACTTATCGTTCGTGCATAAAAAAACGGCGGGTGATTAACCCGCCGTTTCTAGTTTAGTCGATGGTGCGTAATAACTCATTGATACCCACTTTGCCGCGGGTTTTCGCATCCACTTTCTTCACAATAACGGCACAGTACAGGCTGTAGCTACCATCTTTGGACGGCAGGTTGCCGGAAACCACAACGGAGCCAGCCGGTACGCGACCATAGTGGATTTCGCCAGTTTCACGATCGTAAATGCGGGTGCTTTGGCCGATGAACACGCCCATGGAGATAACGGAGCCTTCTTCCACGATCACGCCTTCTACCACTTCAGAACGTGCGCCGATGAAGCAGTTGTCTTCGATGATGGTTGGGTTCGCCTGCAGCGGCTCCAGAACACCGCCGATGCCTACGCCGCCGGACAGGTGAACGTTTTTACCGATCTGGGCACAAGAACCAACGGTTGCCCAGGTATCCACCATTGAGCCTTCATCAACGTAAGCACCGATGTTGACGTAAGACGGCATCAGTACGGTATTACGAGCAATAAACGCACCCTGACGCACGCTTGCTGGTGGCACTACACGGAACCCTTCACGTTGGAAGCGGGCTTCGTCATAGTTCGCAAACTTCATCGGCACTTTGTCGTAATAACGCGTTTCCGAACCTTCCATCACCTGGTTGTCGTTAATACGGAAAGAGAGCAGTACGGCTTTCTTCAGCCACTGATGGGTAACCCACTGGCCGTCGATTTTCTCTGCAACGCGCAGGGCGCCGCTATCCAGCAGGCTGATAGCCTGATTGACGGCTTCACGCGTAACGGTATCTGCGTTTGCCGGAGTGATTTCAGCGCGGCGCTCGAAAGCCGTCTCAATGATGTTCTGTAGTTGTTGGTGCATCCTGATTTCTCTTTCCTGATTGTAAAAATTAACTCAATGGTACTTTATCGTTTGGGTTAAGGGCTTCTGTCAACCGTTCTTGCAATTTAAGGCGCAATTCCGGCTTTAATGCCCGTCTGTCGCTGTCGGCCAGAATGAAAAGATCTTCCACCCGTTCGCCGATCGTAGAAATGCGTGCGCCGTGCAGCGACAGGTTGAGATCGGCAAAAATCTCACCAATACGTGCCAGCAGCCCCGGTTGATCGAGCGCGCTAAGCTCCATATAGCTGCGTCTGTCCGTATGTGTCGGCAGGAAGTTGACTTCTGTTGGCACACTAAAGTGGCGCAGCTTAGGCGACGGTCGGCGTACGCGTGGGTGTTGATAATGCCGCTGTGTCAGCGCCTGTTCCAGCGCGTGGCGTATCATTTCATGCCGATCCTGCGCCAGAGGGCTGCCGTCGGGTTCCAGTACGATAAACGTATCCATCGCCATGCCGTCACGGCTGGTAAAAATCTGCGCGTCGTGCACGCTGAGGTTACGTCGATCTAACTCGCCGGCGACCGCCGCGAAAAGATAGGGTCGATCTGGGCTCCAGATAAAGATCTCTGTACCGCCGCGGCTGGCTTGATGGCTGATCAGCACCAGCGGTTTGTTGACATCATGCTCCAGCAAGTGACGCGCGTGCCAGGCAAGCTGGTTTGGCGAGTGGCGTAGGAAATAATCAGCTCGACAGCGGCTCCAGATGTGGTGCAACGCTTCTTCATCAATGTTATCCATACGCAGCAATGCTAGCGCCTGCAAGCGGTGGTGTCGGACGCGTTCGCGTAAATCTGGCGTATTTTGCATGCCACGGCGCAGCTGTTTCTCCGTCGCGAAATAGAGTTCACGCAACAGGCTTTGCTTCCAGCTATTCCACAGCGTTTCATTGGTGGCGCAGATATCCGCAACCGTCAGGCTGACCAGATAGCGCAGGCGGGTTTCGCTTTGCACTTCGGTGGCAAATTGCTGAATGACGGTGGGATCCTGAATATCGCGACGCTGGGCGGTGACGGACATCAGCAGGTGGCAGCGCACCAGCCAGGAAACCAGTTGTGCTTCGCGTGAGTTCAGCCCGTGTAGCGCGGCAAATTCCAGCACGTCCTGCGCACCCAGCTCAGAGTGATCGCCGCCGCGGCCTTTCGCAATATCGTGGAACAGGGCGGCCAGCAGCAATAATTCGGGCTGAGGCAGGCGAGGGTAGAGTTCTACGCACAGCGGATGCTGTGGCCGCGTTTCCTCGTCGGCGAAGCTTTCCAGCTTGAGCAGGACGCGAATCGTGTGCTCATCCACCGTATAAGCATGGAACAGATCGAATTGCATCTGACCGACAATGTTTCCCCACAGCGGCATGTACGCCCACAGCACGCTGTGGCGATGCATTGGCAGCAGCGCACGGCTCACCGCATGCGGGTGGCGCAGAATATTCATGAATAGCTGACGTGCTTCCGGGATGGTGCAGAGCGGGCTGGCGAGGTGACGACGAGCATGGCGCAATTGGCGCAACGTGGTGGAGTAAATACCGCTGATGTCACGGTTACGCACCATCAGGTAGAACATGCGCATGATGGCTTCTGGTTTTTTAATGAACAGGTTTTCATCACGCAGATCCACCAGATTCCCGCGTAGCTGGAATTCATCGTCAATCGGACGAGGCTTCTCACTCGCATCCAGTGCCAGAATCGCTTCGTCAAAGAGCTGCAACAGCATCTGGTTCAACTCGCTGACGCGACGCGTCATACGGTAGAAATCCTTCATCATGCGCTCTACTGGCGTGTTGCCTTCGCCCTGATATTGCAACAGCTGTGCGACGTTAAGCTGCCTGTCGAACAGCAGCCGGTTGTCGTAACGCGGCAGGATCAGATGCAGAGCGAAACGGATGCGCCACAAAAAGCTTTGGCATTCGTTCAGCTCTTTACGTTCTGCCTCTGTCAGGAAGCCGAACCCCACCATCTCATTCAGCGAGGTGGCGCCGAAGTGGCGTCTTGCGACCCACAGCAGCGTGTGAATATCGCGTAGCCCGCCTGGGCTGCTCTTGATGTCGGGCTCCAGATTGTAGCTGGTGCTGTGATAGCGTTGATGGCGTTCCTGTTGTTCGGCGATTTTTGCCGGAAAAAACGCGGATGACGGCCAAAACTCATCGCTGAATACGTGTTTTTGCAGCGTGAGAAACAGGGCGACGTCGCCGCATATCATGCGTGATTCGATCAGATTGGTTGCGACGGAAATATCGGCACGCCCTTCCTGTAAGCACTCTTCCAGCGTTCTGACGCTATGACCGACTTCCAGTTTCAGATCCCACAGCAGGGTGATGAATTGGCCGACGCGTTGGGAATGTTCCTCACTCAGCGCCGTTTGGCTTAATACCAGCACGTCGATATCAGAAAGTGGGTGTAGTTCACCGCGGCCATATCCGCCTACGGCGACCAGAGAGGTTTGGGCGATATTTTCAAAACCGTAGAAGTACCACAGCCGCTGCAACAGGCGATCGATGAACAAGGTTCTGGCATCAATGAGCTTTTCCGCGCTGACGCCGGAGCGGAATTCTGAACCGAGCCAAAGCTGAAACAGTTCCAACTGCTGTTTTAGCGTCTGGCAGTTCAGCATGTCATCCGCGTAGGTCAGCGGTGATGCGGGGAGCTGAGCGGATGCTATGGTGTCTACAGGGCTGTCTGGTGAGGACGCGTCAGGTGGCGTACTGTCTGGCGAAAAGCGGTTATCTGTCATAGCGCAGCCCAAAAAAAGCCGGCATCTGCCGGCTTAGTGTTTACTGTTCATGCGTGATGATGTTGGGGATGGTGTCATCCTTTCGCAACGTCATTATTTCGCAGCCGTTATCGGTTACCACAATAGTATGCTCGTACTGCGCCGACAAGCTGCGATCTTTGGTTTTTACCGTCCAGCCGTCTTTCATCGTACGAATACGGAAATCACCAGCATTGAGCATCGGCTCGATGGTAAATGCCATACCCGCCTGCAGCACCACGCCGCCGTCATCCGCATCGTAGTGCAGAACCTGTGGTTCTTCGTGGAAACCCTTGCCGATACCGTGACCGCAATACTCACGCACTACGGAGAAGTTATTCCCTTCTGCAAACTGCTGGATCGCTTTGCCCAGCGTGCGCAGGCGAATACCAGGTTTAACCATTTTCAGCGCCAGATAGAGGCTTTCCTGCGTGATGCGGCAGAGGCGCTCGCCCAGAATAGTTGGTTTACCAGCGATGAACATTTTTGATGTATCACCGTGGAAGCCGTCTTTGATGACAGTGACGTCGATATTGACGATATCGCCATCTTTTAAAATACGCTCGTCGCTAGGAATTCCGTGGCATACCACTTCATTGATAGAGATGCAGACGGATTTCGGGAAGCCGTGGTAGCCCAGGCAAGCAGAAATGGCCTGCTGCTTGTTGGTGATGTGATCGTGGCAGATTCTGTCTAATTCAGCAGTACTCACGCCCGGCACCACGTGGGGTTCGATGATTTCCAGGACTTCGGCAGCCAGACGGCCAGCGACGCGCATTTTTTCGATGTCTTCAGGAGTTTTAATTGAAATTGCCATTGGTGGTTGTCCGCAGGTGCCATTTAAGACACGAGAATTAAGATGAATAACTAATAACTTATGTTACCAGTCATGCCGCTGGCTTGCCAAACTATCATTCTGATTCGTGGACTAATGAATAACAAATGTTGGTGTCGTAGGGGGATTTATGGTATAAAGCGCGCCGATGATCCGGCTGGTTATCAGTTATACGGTACCCAACCACATCGACTAAACTCACTTTGTGTAAATAACACACACATGTCGGCACGTTCGCCGGGGTGCTCCTGAGGTGTTTCACCGGATGGGGTCGGCGCAATGGGACATGTGGAGGCATAACCCCATACTTAATTAATAGAGGTAATCATGGCAACTGTTTCCATGCGCGATATGCTCAAGGCTGGCGTACACTTTGGTCACCAGACCCGTTACTGGAACCCGAAAATGAAGCCATTCATCTTCGGTGCGCGTAACAAAGTTCACATCATCAACCTTGAAAAAACTGTACCAATGTTCAACGACGCTCTGGCTGAACTGAGCAAAATTGCTTCTCGCAAAGGCAAAATTCTGTTCGTTGGTACTAAGCGCGCAGCAAGCGAAGCGGTAAAAGATGCAGCCAACAACTGCGATCAGTTCTTCGTGAACCATCGTTGGTTGGGCGGTATGCTGACTAACTGGAAAACCGTTCGTCAGTCCATCAAACGTTTGAAAGATCTGGAAACCCAATCTCAAGACGGCACGTTCGACAAGCTGACCAAAAAAGAGGCGCTGATGCGCACTCGTGAACTGGACAAGCTGGAAAACAGCCTGGGCGGTATCAAAGATATGGGCGGTCTGCCAGACGCGCTGTTCGTTATCGACGCCGATCACGAGCACATCGCAATCAAAGAAGCTAACAACCTGGGTATTCCGGTATTCGCAGTGGTTGATACCAACTCCGATCCAGATGGCGTTGACTACATCATCCCTGGTAACGATGACGCAATCCGTGCAGTTAGCCTGTACCTGAGCGCTGTTGCTACTGCTGTCCGCGAAGGCCGTTCTCAGGATCTGGCTGTGCAGGCAGAAGAAGGCTTAGTAGAAGCTGAATAATAAGTCTGGCTCGCTGAGCCCTTATTAACCAGGTAGTACTAGTTTGGTTAGGGGCCTTTTTATGGCCCCTTTTTCACTTTTAAAGCTGTTTGGTCGTGACGACCGGGCAGAACAAATCTTCCGAGGATTTTAGAATGGCTGAAATTACCGCATCCCTGGTAAAAGAGCTGCGTGAGCGTACCGCTGCGGGCATGATGGAATGTAAGAAAGCGCTGGTTGAAGCTAACGGCGACATCGAGCTGGCAATCGAAAACATGCGTAAATCCGGCGCGATCAAAGCGGCGAAGAAAGCAGGTAACGTTGCTGCTGATGGCGTAATCAAGACTAAGATCGACGGTAACTACGCTGTGATTCTGGAAGTTAACTGCCAGACCGACTTCGTTGCTAAAGATGGTGGTTTCCAGGCATTTGCTGACAAAGTGCTGGACGCTGCAGTTGCAGGCAAAATCACTGATGTTGACGTGCTGAAAGCACAGTTCGAAGAAGAGCGTGTTGCGCTGGTTGCGAAAATCGGTGAGAACATCAACATTCGTCGTGTTTCTGCTCTGGAAGGCGAAGTTCTGGGTAACTACCAGCACGGTGCGCGCATCGGTGTTCTGGTTGCTGCTAAAGGCGCTGACGAAGAGCTGGTTAAACACCTTGCTATGCACGTTGCTGCAAGCAAACCTGAATTCGTTAAGCCTGAAGACGTGTCTGCTGAAGTGGTAGATAAAGAGTACCAGGTTCAGTTGGAAATCGCGATGCAGTCTGGCAAGCCGAAAGAAATCGCAGAGAAAATGGTTGAAGGCCGTATGAAGAAATTCACCGGCGAAGTTTCTCTGACTGGTCAACCTTTCGTTATGGATCCAGCCAAATCTGTTGGTCAGCTGCTGAAAGAGCACAATGCTGACGTGACTAACTTCATCCGTTTCGAAGTGGGTGAAGGTATTGAGAAAGTTGAGACTGACTTTGCTGCTGAAGTTGCAGCGATGAGTAAGCAGTCTTAATCAGTAAAAAAAAGAGCCGCCAGTTGGCGGTTCCTTTTTATCCAGCCCCAATAGTTTTAGTTCGCTTGGCTTCCTGCATTCAGATAGGGAGTCGGGTGGAACAGTTTTGATGTTTACAACCCCCCAATACGACGACAGCCTGTAGGATAAGAACACCATGGCAACCAATGCAAAACCCGTCTATCAACGAATCCTGCTGAAGCTCAGTGGCGAAGCTTTACAGGGAACTGAAGGTTTTGGTATCGATGCGAGCATTCTGGATCGCATGGCTCAGGAAGTGAAAGAACTGGTTGAGTTAGGCATTCAGGTCGGTGTGGTTATCGGCGGTGGTAACCTGTTTCGTGGCGCGGGTCTGGCTAAAGCGGGTATGAACCGCGTTGTGGGCGACCACATGGGAATGCTGGCGACCGTCATGAATGGTCTGGCAATGCGTGATGCGTTGCACCGTGCCTATGTGAACGCTCGCCTGATGTCTGCGATTCCCCTGAATGGCGTCTGTGATAACTACAGTTGGGCGGAAGCGATCAGCCTGCTGCGTAATAATCGCGTGGTGATTTTCTCCGCCGGAACAGGTAACCCTTTCTTTACCACGGATTCTGCAGCTTGCCTGCGCGGCATCGAGATTGAAGCGGATGTCGTATTGAAAGCGACCAAGGTCGATGGCGTCTATTCTGCCGATCCGGTAAAAGATCCTTCAGCAACGTTATACGATTCACTGACCTATCAGGAAGTGTTAGAACGTGAACTGAAAGTGATGGATCTTGCTGCGTTCACGCTGGCGCGTGACCATAATTTGCCGATCCGTGTTTTCAACATGAACAAACCGGGCGCACTGCGTCGTGTTGTCATGGGTGAAAAAGAAGGGACGTTAATCAGCCAGTAACGTCAATTATGGGGTAATATATTGTCAGTATTGCTCCATACGTCAGCCGAGCGCTGGCATTAATTATTCACCGGATCGTGTCCTGACATGGTCCGCCAGGCAACCAGTTTTCAAGGGTTCACAACGTGACTAATGAAATCAGAAAAGATGCTGAAACGCGCATGGACAAATGTGTTGAAGCGTTTAAAAACCAGATCAGCAAAATCCGCACCGGCCGTGCATCGCCTAGCATTCTCGATGGCATCCAGGTTGAATACTATGGCAGCGCAACGCCACTGCGTCAGGTTGCTAACGTTGTCGTAGAAGATTCCCGCACGCTGGCGATCACGGTATTCGATCGTACGCTTGGCCCGGCGGTTGAGAAAGCGATCATGGCTTCCGATCTTGGATTGAATCCGTCTTCTGCTGGCACAGTAATCCGTGTTCCGTTGCCACCTCTGACAGAAGAACGCCGTAAAGATCTGATCAAGGTCGTCCGTGGTGAAGCAGAGCAGGGCCGTGTTTCTGTACGCAACGTGCGCCGTGATGCTAACGATAAACTGAAAGCGCTGTTGAAAGATAAAGCGATCAGCGAAGATGAAGAACGTCGCGCACAGGACGACGTGCAGAAACTGACTGACAACTTCATCAAGAAAGTAGATACAGCACTGGCAGAAAAAGAAGCGGAGCTGATGGAGTTCTAATCAGCCTGTTAGATATTGCGTCGCAGGAAACGTGTGGGCTTGCCCCTTTTTCCGGCGGCGCTTTATTTTTTGTACAAGGAATGGGTGAAGGCCAGCCCCTCTGGGTAGTAAACAATTTTTTGCTATGTATAGGTCTGCGGCTGTCGTGACTGTGATCGATAGCAGAGATATATCATGGTAATCGTCTCAGACTCGTGTACCTTCCTGTCATCAAATCCGGTTATTCAGAGCATTTTTAATGAAGCAACTGACAATTCTTGGTTCCACTGGCTCTATCGGCGTCAGTTCTCTGGCAGTCATTAAAGCCAATCCCGATAAGTTTGCTGTACGTGCGTTATCTGCCGGGTACAACGTCAAGCTGATGCTGGAGCAGTGCCTCACTTTCCAACCTGCCTACGCATCAATGGCCGATGAAGTTTCTGCAACAGCTCTGCGCCAACAGTTGGCGGAATACGGTTGCAAAACAGAGGTTTTGGCGGGGGAACAAGCGGCGTGTGACCTTGCTGCATTGGATGGTGTCGATCAAGTCATGGCCGCGATTGTGGGGGCGGCAGGATTATTGCCGACGCTGGCGGCAATCCATGCCGGAAAACAGGTCTTGTTGGCGAATAAAGAATCACTGGTTACCTGTGGACGTCTCTTTATGGACGCCGTAGCGCAAAGTGGCGCACAGCTTTTACCGATTGATAGCGAACATAATGCGATTTTTCAGAGTTTACCTGAGCAAATTCAGCGTCAATTAGGCTACGCTTCATTGTCGCAGCATGGTGTCGAACGGATTATTTTGACTGGGTCTGGCGGACCGTTTCGTGAGACAGCGGTGTCGGCGTTGGCGGACATGACGCCGGATCAGGCATGTGCGCATCCAAACTGGTCAATGGGACGCAAAATTTCGGTTGATTCTGCCACGATGATGAACAAAGGGTTGGAATATATCGAAGCTCGCTGGCTGTTTAACGCTTCTGCCGAGCAGATGGAAGTCATTATTCATCCGCAGTCAGTGATTCACTCGATGGTGCGTTACCGTGATGGCAGCGTTCTGGCACAGCTAGGATCGCCCGATATGCGTACGCCGATTGCTCATGCGATGGCTTATCCCGAGCGTGTGACATCTGGCGCAAAAGCGTTAGATTTTTGCCAGATTGGTGCGTTGACATTTTTGGCACCGGACTATGCGCGCTATCCTTGTTTGCAGTTGGCAATTGATGCCTGTAATCAGGGCCAGTCGGCCACGACGGCATTGAATGCCGCGAATGAAATTGCGGTAGCCGCATTTTTGCAGTCGCAGATTCGCTTTACGGATATTGCGGCGGTAAATCGACATGTTATTGAACAACTTACATTACCAGAGCCCGACAGTGTTGATGATGTTCTTTACATCGATCGCTGGGCCAGACAGGCCGCAACACAGATCCTGACACACTACGCGCGATAGCCGGATAGACCATGGCACAATTTGTTCATGTGCGGTGGAGGTGGTATAGTCTGCGCCACTCAATGGTTGATTATGCGAACGATTGTTTAATCGACTAATGAAGCTAAGCCGTGATCGTTCACGGCTTTTTTTGCGCTAACGGGGTCTGATGTTACGGAAGGACTGTTGTATTTCTTGCTTGAGGAAATAAGTACGCGTTATGCCGTCCGATAATCAAAAAAATACTAACGATCTGCCACCCGCCGGGCCGCGGCATGTTGCCATTATCATGGATGGCAATGGTCGCTGGGCGAAAAGCCGGGGGAAAATGCGGATTTTTGGCCATCAGGCTGGTGTAAAGGCTGTTCGACGTTCAGTCAGTTTTGCAGTAAGCCAAGGGCTGGACGCACTAACGCTTTACGCATTTAGTAGTGAAAACTGGAACCGCCCTGCGCAGGAAGTATCCGCACTCATGGAGCTGTTTGTTCGGGCGCTGGATAGCGAAGTAAAAAGCCTGCACAAGCACAATGTTCGCTTGCGGGTGATCGGAGATATCGGTCGCTTCAGCCCGCGTTTACAAGAACGCATTCGCCGTTCAGAGGCGCTGACAGAAAAGAATCAGGGGCTCACACTGAATATTGCCGCGAATTATGGCGGCCGTTGGGATATTATTCAGGGAGTACGGCAACTTGCGGAGCAGGTCCAGGAAGGCATTCTGCGCCCTGATAGCATTAATGAAGCGTCATTATGTCAGTACATCTGTCTGAATGATCTGGCTCCGGTTGATTTGGTGATCAGAACCGGTGGAGAACACCGCATCAGTAATTTTCTTCTGTGGCAAATTGCTTATGCTGAACTTTACTTTACTGATGTCCTCTGGCCTGATTTCGATGAACAAGTCTTTGAAGGTGCGCTGAATGCTTTTGCACAACGCGAGCGCCGCTTCGGGGGAACAACACCTATCGATGCTGATGCATCCTAGGGGGAACTTTTGCTGAAGTATCGCCTGATTACTGCTTTTATTTTAATCCCGATTGTTATTGCGGCTCTTTTCTTGCTGCCTCCTCTGGGATTCACGCTTGTTACGCTGGCCGTTTGTATGCTGGCTGCATGGGAATGGGGTCAACTGGCGGGGTTTGCCTCTTATGGTCAACGCCTGTGGCTCGCGATTCTGTGTGGTTTCTTGCTGGCGCTGATGCTGTTATCACTTCCGGCCTACCATTATTCCGTTCATATTCCGCAGATCAGTATCGCACTCTGGTCATCGCTGGCGTGGTGGGGTGTGGCGCTTCTGTTGGTTCTGTTCTATCCGGCTTCCGCCTCATTCTGGCGCCATTCGCGCGCATTGCGGCTGGTGTTCGGCATCATGACGATCGTGCCGTTTTTCTGGGGCATGGTCGCGCTTCGTCATTATAATTACGCGATTAATCCGTTCTCGGGTGCCTGGTGGCTGCTCTACGTCATGCTGCTGGTGTGGGGGGCGGACAGCGGTGCTTACATGTTCGGTAAACTGTTTGGTAAGCGTAAACTCGCGCCAAAAGTCTCGCCGGGCAAAACCTGGGAAGGCTTTCTTGGCGGCCTGGCGACCTCAGCGCTCATTTCTGTGCTGTTTAGCCTTTACGCGCCATTAACGGTGGCACCATCGACGCTGCTGATATGTTCTATCGCTGCTGCGTTGGCCTCGGTACTGGGTGATTTGACGGAAAGCATGTTCAAACGCGAGGCGGGCATCAAAGACAGTAGCCATTTGATTCCGGGGCACGGTGGTGTGCTCGATCGTATCGACAGCCTGACTGCTGCGGTTCCTGTGTTCTCTTGCCTGATGCTGCTGCTGTTTAAAGTGGCTTAGAATAAAGCGGTAGAGCTATTTATGCTGAGTTTTCTCTGGAATCTTGCCGCGTTTATCATCGCACTGGGTGTGCTGGTCACCGTCCATGAGTTTGGGCATTTCTGGGTGGCTCGCCGCTGTGGTGTGAAGGTAGAACGCTTCTCCGTTGGCTTCGGTCGCGCAATATGGCGTCGTCGCGATCGTACCGGTACCGAATTCGTGATTGCGCTGATTCCACTTGGTGGCTACGTCAAGATGTTGGATGAGCGTGTCGACACGGTTGCGCCAGAATTCCGTCACCAATCATTTAACAGTAAAACGGTCTGGCAGCGTGCGGCGATCGTCAGCGCCGGTCCGATTGCCAATTTCCTGTTTGCCATTGTGGCGTATTGGCTGGTGTTTATTCTCGGCGTGCCAGGCGTGCGCCCGGTAGTGGGTGAAATACTGCCCAACTCCATCGCGGCGCAAGCGGAAATGTCGGCGGGAATGGAACTAAAGTCAGTAGATGGTATCGAAACGCCTGATTGGGATACTGCGCGTCTGGCGCTGATCGGTAAAATCGGCGATAGCGAGGTTGTAATCGGAAGCGCACCGTTAGGTTCTGACCGTGTCGTTCAAAAAACGCTGGATTTACGCGATTGGCAGTTCGAGCCTGATAAGCAAGATCCGGCCGCCTCGCTCGGGATTATTCCGCGCGGTCCGCAAATCGAGCCAGTACTGCACCAGGTACAGGCAGGGTCGGCGGCGGAAAAAGCAGGTTTGCAAGTCGGAGATAGGATCGTTAAAGTCGACGGGCAGGTACTAGCGCAATGGCGGGATTTCGTCATCGCCGTGCGTGATAACCCCGGACAATCTATTGCTCTGGAGGTGGAACGAAACGGTGCAGCAGTACCGTTGACGTTAACGCCGGACAGCAAATCTGTGGGGAGTGGCAGAGTTGAAGGGCTGGCGGGCGTTATGCCAAGTGTGACGCCACTGCCTGAAGAATACAGAACTGTGCGCCAGTATGGGCCGTTTAGCGCAATCTACCAGGCAACAGATAAAACCTGGCAACTGATGAAATTGACCGTCAGTATGTTAGGGAAACTGGTTATGGGTGATGTTAAGCTAAACAACCTGAGTGGTCCCATTTCGATTGCTCAGGGCGCAGGAATGTCAGCAGATTATGGATTGATTTATTACCTGATGTTTTTGGCCTTAATCAGCGTCAATTTGGGGATCATCAATCTGTTCCCTCTGCCGGTATTGGATGGTGGACACCTGCTCTTTCTTGCGGTTGAAAAGCTGAAGGGCAGGCCGGTTTCTGAGCGTGTGCAGGACGTTAGCTATCGCATTGGTACAGTGTTGCTGATGTTGTTAATGGGACTCGCACTTTTCAATGATTTCTCTCGTCTCTAGGCGCGGGATTAGGTTAGGAAAAACGCATAACAACGATGGCGATCAAAAAGTTGCTCATAGCGTCGCTGCTGTTCAGCAGCGCAACCGTATACGGTGCAGACGGGTTCGTAGTGAAGGACATTCATTTCGAGGGCCTGCAAAGGGTTGCCGTCGGAGCGGCACTACTCAGTATGCCAGTCCGCGTTGGTGATACCATCGGCGACGATGATATCGGTAACACCATCCGTGCCTTGTTTGCGACCGGAAATTTTGAAGATGTTCGCGTCCTGCGCGATGGCGGCACGCTGATTGTGCAGGTGAAAGAACGTCCGACAATCGCCAGCGTCACGTTTTCCGGCAATAAGTCCGTCAAAGACGACATGCTGAAAGAAAACCTGGAGGCCTCTGGCGTGCGCGTCGGTGAAGCGTTAGACCGCACCGCGCTCACTAGCATCGAAAAAGGACTGGAAGATTTCTACTATAGCGTGGGTAAATATAGTGCGTCGGTTAAAGCCGTTGTCACGCCACTCCCGCGTAACCGTGTAGACCTGAAACTGGTCTTCACGGAAGGCGTTTCCGCCAAGATCCAACAGATTAATATTGTCGGTAACAAAGCATTCAGTTCCGACGAATTGATCTCCCGCTTCCAACTGCGTGACGAAGTGCCGTGGTGGAATGTGGTCGGTGACCGTAAATACCAGAAACAAAAACTGTCTGGCGATCTGGAAACCCTGCGGAGTTTCTATCTGGATCGCGGCTATGCGCGTTTCAACATCGATTCCACGCAGGTGAGTCTGACGCCAGATAAGAAAGGTATCTATATCACTATCAATATGACGGAAGGCGAGCAGTACAAGCTGTCCGGCGTAGCGGTGAAAGGCAATCTGGCTGGTCACTCTGCGGAAATCGAAGGATTGACGAAGATCGAGCCAGGTGAACTCTACAACGGGACGAAAGTGACCCGGATGGAAGAGGACATCAAGAAGCTGCTGGGTCGTTATGGCTATGCCTATCCGCGCGTGGTAACACAGCCGGAAATTAATGACGCAGACAAGACGGTGAAATTAAACATCAACGTTGATGCGGGTAACCGCTTCTATGTGCGTCATATCCGTTTTGACGGTAATGACACTTCGAAAGATTCTGTTCTGCGCCGTGAAATGCGCCAGATGGAAGGTGCCTGGTTAGGTAACGATCTGGTTGAACAGGGCAAAGAGCGTCTAAACCGACTGGGATACTTTGAAAGCGTTGATGTAGAAACGCAGCGCGTTCCCGGTGTGGCCGATCAGGTTGATGTAACGTATAAAGTCAAAGAGCGTAATACGGGTACCTTCAACTTTGGTGTCGGTTTCGGTACGGAAAGCGGTGTGAGCTTCCAGGCGGGGGTTCAGCAGGATAACTGGCTGGGAACGGGTAACTCCGTTGGTATCAGTGGAACTAAAAACGACTATCAGACCTATGTCGAGCTGTCGCTGACCGACCCGTACTTTACCGTCGATGGTGTTAGCCTCGGTGGCCGCATTTTCTATAACAAATTTGAAGCGTACGATGCCGATTTGTCTGACTATACCAACGTGAGTTACGGTGTTGGCAGCACGCTGAGCTTCCCGATTAACGAGAATAACTCACTGCGTGTCGGTCTGGATTATGTACATAACGATCTGTCGGATATGCTACCGCAGGTGGCGATGTGGCGTTACCTGGATTCCGTGGGGGTCAATCCCTCTGTAGTTGGCGAAAATGTCAAATCCAGCGAAGATGTCAAAGCGAACGATTTCTTCCTGAATACGGGATGGTCGTATAACAATCTTGATCGCGGCTACTTCCCGACGAAAGGAACGCGTGCGTCTGCAAATGCTAAAGTCACCGTTCCGGGCTCGGATAACGAATACTACAAACTGACGTTTGATTCGGCGAGCTACTACCCGCTGACAGACAGCGGAAAATGGGTCATGATGGGGCGTACGCGTGCAGGGTTTGCTGATGGTATCGGGAGTAAAGAAGTGCCGTTCTACGACAACTTCTACGCCGGTGGCTCCAGCACGGTGCGTGGTTTCCAGTCCAACACGATCGGTCCTAAGGCGGCGTATTACAAATGTAATGGCAGCGAATCTTCTTATGCTAACTGCCCAATCGATTCGACTAATCTGGATGACGCAGTGGGGGGGAATGCGATGGTGGTGTTGAGTGCGGAGCTGATCGTGCCGACGCCGTTTATCAGCGATAAATACGCGAGTTCCGTCCGTACTTCCTTCTTTGTTGATGGTGGTACAGTGTGGGATACCCACTGGGAAAATACCCCTGCAACGATTGCCGCAGGCGTACCGGATTACAGCAAGGCGAGCAACTTCCGTGTTTCCAGCGGTATTGCATTGCAATGGATGTCTCCGCTTGGGCCATTGGTCTTCTCCTATGCCCAGCCGGTTAAAAAGTACGATGGAGACAAGTCGGAACAATTCCAGTTTAACATTGGCAAAACCTGGTAGTGTGACGTCAATAGGTCGTATGCAGGGAATGTCGCCTCGTTGTTCGTAAATATGAACGGTTGAACATAAGCCGTTCATACTACGACGCGATGCTCATAATTAAAGTGTTAAGACACAAATAGGTTAGGTTGAGGAGTTTATAGTGAAAAAGTGGTTATGTGCCGCAGGCCTCGGTTTAGCATTGGCTGCTTCAGCCAGCGTTCAGGCTGCTGACAAAATTGCCGTTGTTAACGTCTCCAGCATTTTCCAACAACTGCCGCAGCGTGAAACCGTTGGCAAACAGCTGGAAAACGAGTTCAAAGGCCGTGCTTCTGAACTGCAATCTATGGAAAACGATTTACAGACCAAGATGCAGAAGTTGCAGCGTGATGGTTCTACCATGAAAGCGAGCGATCGCAGCAAAATGGAGAAGGACGTCATGGCGCAGCGCGAGCAGTTCTCTACTAAAGCGCAGGCTTTTGATCAGGACAACCGCCGTCGTCAGATGGAAGAGCGCAACAAAATCCTGAGCCGTATTCAGGATGCAGTAAAAGCTGTTGCAACCAAAGAAGGCTATGATGTTGTGATTGATGCTAACGCGGTTGCGTATGTCGCCAATGCGAAAGACATTACTGCTGATGTGCTGAAACAGGTTAAATAATACATGTATTCAATTCGACTGGACGCGTTAGCTCAACAGTTGGATGCACAATTACACGGTGATGGCGATATCGTCATCACCGGTGTTGCTTCTATGCATTCAGCAACAACTGGGCAAATTACGTTTCTTTCCGACAGTCGTTACCGTGAGCAACTGGCTGGGACGCAAGCCTCAGTTGTTGTGCTGACGGAAGCGGATTTACCTTACTGTCAGGTTGCTGCGCTGGTAGTGAAGAATCCCTATCTTACCTATGCGCGTATGGCACAGCTGCTGGATACCACGCCACAACCGGCAACCGATATTGCGCCGAGCGCGGTTATTGCGCCAGACGCAACGCTGGGGCAGCAGGTATCCGTTGGTGCAAATGCCGTCATCGAATCTGGCGCACAGTTGGGTGATGGTGTTGTCATTGGTCCCGGCTGCTTCATCGGCAAAGATGCCCGCATTGGTGCCGGTACTCGTTTGTGGGCAAATGTAACGATTTATCACCGCGTTGAGCTGGGTGATCATTGCCTGATCCAGTCAGGAACGGTTATCGGTTCAGACGGTTTTGGTTATGCCAACGATCGCGGTAACTGGGTAAAAATCCCGCAGTTAGGCACGGTTAGAATTGGCGATCGGGTTGAGATCGGCGCAAGCACGACCATCGATCGTGGCGCGTTGGATGATACGGTCATTGGCAATGGTGTTATCATTGATAACCAATGTCAGATTGCGCACAACGTCGTGATTGGCGACAATACCGCGGTAGCGGGTGGCGTCATTATGGCGGGGAGCTTGAAAATTGGTCGTTATTGCATGATCGGCGGTGCCAGCGTAATCAACGGGCACATGGAGATTTGCGATAAAGTGACGGTAACGGGAATGGGGATGGTCATGCGACCAATCACAGAACCTGGGGTATACTCTTCGGGCATTCCTTTGCAACCCAATAAAGTATGGCGTAAAACCGCAGCGCTGGTGATGAATATTGATGAGATAAGCAAACGGTTGAAAGCCGTTGAACGAAAAGTCGATAACGTTTAATCACTCGCGTTTTTATTTGCGGCCTGCCTGAAGACACCTAATTTAGGGTCTGCGCAGGCCGTGTTGTTGATGGCATCAGTTTTTATGGACAGGAAGAGTATTTTGACTACTGACACTCATACTCTGCATATTGAAGAGATTTTAGAACTATTACCGCACCGTTTCCCATTTTTACTGGTTGATCGGGTACTGGATTTTGAAGAAGGGAAGTTTCTGCGGGCGGTGAAAAACGTCTCTTTCAACGAACCCTTCTTCCAGGGCCATTTCCCGGGCAAACCGATTTTTCCCGGCGTGCTGATTCTGGAAGCGATGGCTCAGGCCACCGGTATTCTGGCGTTTAAAAGCGTGGGAAAACTGGAGCCGGGTGAGCTGTACTATTTCGCCGCTGTGGACGAAGCGCGCTTTAAGCGCCCTGTACAGCCAGGCGATCAAATGATCCTTGAAGTTGAATTCATCAAAGAGCGTCGCGGCGTTGCACGCTTTAAAGGTGTTGCCAAAGTTGATGGCGAAGTGGCCTGTGAAGCGTCAATGATGTGTGCTCGCCGTCGGGAGTCCTGATAACGTGATTGATCAAACCGCCTTTATTCACCCAAGTTCGATTGTTGAAGACGGTGCCATCATTGGCGCTGGCGTTCATATTGGCCCGTTCTGCTATATCGGTTCTCAGGTTGAGATCGGTGCAGGTACGGTGCTGAAATCACATGTCGTCGTCAATGGCGTCACTAAAATTGGTCGCGATAACGAAATCTATCAGTTCACGTCAATTGGTGAAGTGAACCAGGATCTCAAATATGCCGGGGAACCGACCCGCGTTGAGATTGGCGATCGTAACCGTATCCGTGAAAGCGTCACGATTCACCGTGGCACGACACAGGGCGGTGGGTTGACTAAAGTCGGTAGCGATAACCTGTTGATGATCAACACGCATATCGCGCACGACTGCGTAGTGGGCAATCGCTGTATTCTGGCGAATAACGCAACGCTGGGCGGCCATGTTTCCGTCGATGATTTTGCGATTATCGGTGGGATGACGGCGGTACACCAGTTCTGCATCATTGGTGCTCACGTCATGGTGGGCGGATGTTCCGGTGTGGCGCAAGATGTGCCGCCATATGTTATTGCGCAGGGTAACCATGCCACGCCGTTTGGCCTGAACATTGAAGGTCTGAAGCGTCGTGGATTCGAGAAAGATACTCTGCACGCGATCCGTAACGCGTACAAACTGCTCTACCGCAGCGGTAAAACGCTGGACGAAGTGAAGCCGGAAATTGAAGCTCTGGCGGCGGAACACCCGGCTGTGCAGGCGTTTACCGATTTCTTTGCCCGTTCTACTCGCGGCATCATTCGTTAATCCATGTCATCACGTCCTTTGACTATTGGGCTGGTCGCCGGGGAAACTTCCGGCGACATCCTTGGCGCGGGCCTGATCCGAGCGCTAAAAGAAAAGGTGCCCGATGCGCGGTTTGTCGGCGTTGCTGGACCGCGTATGCAGGCTGAAGGCTGTGAAGCCTGGTACGAGATGGAAGAGCTGGCCGTCATGGGCATTGTTGAAGTGCTGGGTCGGCTTCCTCGCCTGCTGAAAATTCGGCGGGATTTGACCCAACGTTTCAGCGAGCTTCAGCCCGATGTCTTCGTGGGGATTGATGCACCTGATTTCAACATCACGCTGGAGGGGAACCTCAAGCAGCGCGGCATCAATACCATTCACTACGTCAGCCCGTCCGTGTGGGCATGGCGTCAAAAACGCGTTTTCAAAATAGGTAAAGCGACCAATCTGGTGCTGGCCTTTTTGCCTTTTGAAAAAGCGTTTTACGATCGTTTCAATGTGTCTTGTCGCTTTATCGGCCACACGATGGCCGATGCAATGCCGCTGCATCCCGATAAGCAGGCCGCGCGTGCGACGTTGGGCATTGCGCCAGAGGCACATTGTCTGGCGCTGCTGCCGGGTAGCCGCAACGCAGAAGTAGAAATGCTTAGTGCCGATTTCCTCAAGACCGCTGTACTGCTGCGCGAACATTTTCCCGATCTGGAAATTGTCGTTCCGCTGGTGAACAGCAAGCGGCGTGAACAGTTTGAGCAGATCAAAAGCAGTGTGGCCCCCGATTTGCGCGTGCATCTGCTGGATGGACAGGCGCGGGAAGCTATGATTGCCAGTGATGCGGCGCTATTGGCATCCGGTACGGCGGCGCTGGAGTGTATGCTGGCAAAATGCCCGATGGTGGTGGGTTACCGCATGAAACCCTTTACCTTCTGGCTGGCACAGCGTCTGGTCAAAACACAGTGGGTGTCGCTGCCGAATTTGCTGGCTGGGCGTGAACTGGTGACGGAATTGCTTCAGACCGACTGTACACCTGACAAGCTGGCCGCTGCGCTATTGCCGCTGTTTGCAGATTCGGATAAAACGGCTGCGCTGCGTACGACATTTGTGGATTTGCATCAGCAGATTCGCTGTAACGCTGATGAGCAAGCGGCTCAGGCGGTACTGGAATTAGTCAAGCCGCGTTAATAAAACCCTATTCGTAAGACCATGTTAATAAAGCCATGAGTGAAATATTTATCTATCCGCAGGCGACCTGTATCGCTGGCGTTGATGAAGTGGGGCGCGGTCCTCTGGTTGGTGCTGTCGTGACGGCGGCGGTGATTCTTGATCCGACTAGGCCAATTGTCGGGCTGGCAGATTCTAAACAGCTGAGTGAAAAACGCCGGCTAGCACTCTATGATGAAATCAAAGAGAAGGCGCTGGCGTGGAGCCTTGGCCGGGCTGAGCCGGAAGAGATTGATCAACTGAATATCCTGCATGCTACCATGTTGGCAATGCAGCGAGCGGTGGCCGGATTGGCTGTTGTACCCGATTTTGTTCTGATTGATGGTAACCGTTGCCCGGCATTGCCGATGCCTTCTCAGGCGGTTGTTAAAGGGGATAGTCGCGTGGCAGAAATCAGCGCGGCCTCGATTATGGCGAAAGTGACTCGCGATCGTGAGATGGTCGAGTTGGATGAACGCTTCCCCGCTTATGGTTTTGCCCAACACAAAGGCTACCCAACGGCTTTCCATCTGGAGAAACTGGCCGCGCTGGGTGCCACTGAGTTTCACCGTCGGAGCTTCGCGCCAGTCAAACGAGCATTAGGGCTGGCGTAAAACATCATCATTAACTCTCGGTGTGGCGTGCGCACGTAGTCGTGCCTGCCATGCTGACTAATCGATAAATTCTGGGATCTGGAGATGGCCGAACCACGTTTTGTTCACCTGCGTGTTCACAGTGACTATTCCATGATCGATGGGCTGGCTAAAGTCGGTCCGCTGGTAAAAAAGGCGGCGGCACTTGGCATGCCAGCGCTGGCGATTACCGATTTCACCAACCTGTGTGGGCTGGTTAAGTTCTATGGTGGCGCGCATGGCGCGGGCATCAAGCCTATTATCGGCGCAGACTTCTGTGTCGAAAGCGACGAATTAGGGGATGAACTCGCGCATCTCACTATCTTGGCCATGAATAATGAAGGCTACCAGAATCTCACGCTGCTGATTTCTCAGGCTTACCAGCGGGGTTATGGTGCTGCCGGGCCGACAATTGACCGGAATTGGCTGATTGAGCATCGTGAAGGACTGATTTTACTGTCTGGTGGTCGCCGGGGTGATGTTGGTCGATTCTTGCTGCGCGGCAACCAGACACAGGCAGAGCAGTGTCTGGCGTTTTATCAGGAGCACTTCCCCCAGCGTTACTATCTGGAACTTATCCGCACGTCACGCCCCGACGAAGAAAGCTATTTGCACGCTGCCGTCGAGTTGGCAACGAAGCACGGGCTGCCCGTGGTGGCGACCAATGAAGTGTGTTTTATCAGCACTGATGATTTTGACGCTCACGAAATCCGCGTTGCTATCCACGATGGCTACACGCTTGACGACCCTAAACGTCCACGTAATTACAGCCCGCAGCAGTACATGCGTTCCGAAGAGGAAATGTGCGAGCTCTTTGCTGATATCCCCGAAGCGCTGGCGAACAGCGTAGAAATTGCCAAGCGTTGTAACGTAACGATTCGTCTGGGTGAATATTTCCTGCCGCAGTTCCCGACGGGTGACATGACCACGGAAGACTTTCTGGTTGAGTGCTCGAAAAAGGGGCTGGAAGAGCGCCTCGAATTCCTGTTCCCTGACCCGGAAGTGCGCGCTGCGCGGCGACCAGAGTACGATGAGCGTCTGGATATTGAACTGGGCGTGATTAACCAGATGGGGTTCCCCGGTTACTTCCTCATCGTAATGGAATTTATTCAATGGTCGAAGGATAACGACGTGCCTGTTGGGCCGGGGCGTGGTTCCGGTGCTGGCTCGCTGGTGGCCTATGCGCTGAAAATCACCGATCTGGATCCGCTGGAATTCGACCTGCTGTTCGAACGTTTCCTCAACCCTGAACGTGTTTCCATGCCTGACTTCGACGTCGATTTCTGTATGGAAAAACGCGATAAAGTGATCGATCACGTTGCGGAAATGTACGGTCGCGATGCGGTATCACAGATTATTACCTTCGGTACGATGGCGGCGAAAGCGGTTATTCGTGACGTAGGGCGCGTGCTTGGGCACCCATATGGGTTTGTCGATCGTATTTCAAAACTGGTGCCGCCCGATCCGGGTATGACGCTGGAAAAAGCCTTTGCTGCTGAGCCGCAGCTGCCGGAAATTTATGAGGCCGATGAGGAAGTTAAGGCCCTCATTGATATGGCGCGCAAGCTCGAAGGGGTAACGCGTAACGCCGGTAAACATGCGGGTGGGGTGGTGATTTCCCCCACCAAGATTACCGATTTCGCGCCGTTGTACTGCGATGCAGAAGGGAACCACCCGGTTACCCAGTTTGATAAGAACGACGTGGAATATGCCGGACTGGTGAAGTTCGACTTCCTCGGCCTGCGTACGCTGACCATCATCGACTGGGCGCTGGAGATGATTAACGCCCGTCGCGCGAAGCAAGGTCAGGAGCCGATTGATATCGCGGCCATTCCGCTCGACGATAAGAAAAGTTTCGACATGCTGCAACGCTCGGAAACCACGGCGGTATTCCAGCTTGAATCGCGCGGCATGAAAGACCTGATCAAACGCCTGAAGCCTGACTGCTTTGAAGATATGATCGCTCTGGTGGCGCTGTTCCGCCCCGGCCCGCTGCAATCCGGCATGGTGGATAACTTCATCGACCGTAAGCATGGCCGTGAAGCGATCTCCTATCCTGATATCGAATGGCAGCACGAGTCACTCAAGCCTGTGTTGGAGCCGACCTACGGCATTATCCTGTATCAGGAACAGGTTATGCAGATCGCCCAGGTACTGGCGGGTTATACGCTGGGCGGTGCGGACATGCTGCGTCGTGCGATGGGGAAAAAGAACCCGGTCGAAATGGCAAAGCAGCGTGGTGGCTTTGAAGATGGTGCCAAAGCTCGCGGCGTGAACGGCGAACTGGCCGTTAAAATTTTCGACCTGGTGGAAAAATTCGCCGGTTACGGCTTTAATAAATCGCACTCTGCGGCTTATGCGCTGGTGTCTTACCAGACGCTGTGGCTGAAGGCACACTATCCGGCTGAATTCATGGCGGCGGTAATGACGGCCGATATGGACAACACGGATAAAGTGGTCGGGCTGGTTGATGAATGTTGGCGGATGGGGTTAAAAATCTTGCCTCCGGACATCAACAGCGGTCTGTATCACTTCCACGTGAACGACGATGGCGAGATTGTTTACGGCATCGGCGCGATTAAAGGCGTGGGTGAAGGCCCGATTGAGGCGATTATCGAGGCGCGTAATCAGGGCGGTTATTTTAGAGAACTGTTTGACCTCTGTGCGCGTACCGACATTAAAAAGTTGAACCGCCGCGTGCTGGAAAAACTGATCATGTCCGGGGCCTTTGACCGCCTGGGGCCGCACCGTGCCGCGCTGATGAATTCATTAGCTGATGCGTTGAAGGCCGCCGATCAGCATGCGAAAGCGGAAGCCATTGGTCAGGTGGATATGTTTGGCGTGTTGGCCGAGGCGCCCGAGCAGGTTGAACAATCCTACAGCACCGTGCCACCGTGGCCGGAGCAGGTCGTATTGGATGGTGAGCGGGAAACGCTGGGGCTGTACCTGACCGGCCACCCGATCACGCAATATATTAAGGAAATCGAACGCTATGCCGGTGGCGTGCGTTTGAAAGATATGCACCCGACGGATCGGGGTAAAATGACCACTGCCGTTGGGCTGGTGTTGGCGGCTCGCGTCATGGTAACCAAGCGGGGTAACCGTATTGGTGTCTGTACCTTGGACGATCGTTCCGGTCGGCTTGAGATAATGCTGTTTACCGATGCATTGGAAAAATATCAGCATTTACTTGAGAAAGACCGTATCCTTATCGCCAGTGGACAGGTCAGCTTTGATGACTTCAGCGGCGGGCTTAAAATGACCGTCCGAGAGTTAATGGATATCAGTGAAGCGCGGGAAAAATACGCGCGCGGGCTTGCTATCTCGCTGACTGACAGGCAAATTGATGACCAGCTATTAAACCGTCTCCGCCAATCGTTGGAACCCCATCGATCGGGGACGATCCCAGTGCATCTCTATTACCAGCGTGAAGATGCGCGCGCCCGACTACGTTTCGGCGCAGCATGGCGTGTAACGCCTGCCGATGCGCTACTGAACGAGCTGCGCACATTAGTGGGTAATGAGCAGGTGGAACTGGAATTTGACTAATATAGGAATACTATGAGTCTGAATTTTCTTGATTTTGAGCAGCCGATTGCAGAGTTGGAAGCGAAAATTGACTCGCTGACCGCAGTCAGCCGTCAAGACGAAAAATTGGATATTAATCTGGACGAAGAAGTCCAGCGCCTGCGTGAGAAGAGCGTTGAATTGACGCGTAAAATCTTCGCTGATTTAGGCGCTTGGCAGGTTGCGCAGTTAGCGCGCCATCCACAACGTCCTTATACGCTTGATTATATTAAGCACATCTTTACTGACTTTGATGAATTGGCTGGCGATCGCGCCTATGCCGATGACAAAGCCATTGTCGGTGGGATTGCCCGTTTGGATGGGCGTCCGGTGATGATCATTGGTCATCAGAAAGGACGTGAAACCAAAGAAAAAATTCGTCGTAACTTCGGCATGCCAGCACCGGAAGGCTATCGCAAAGCGTTGCGCCTGATGGAAATGGCCGAACGCTTCAAGATGCCGATCATTACCTTTATCGATACGCCGGGCGCCTATCCGGGCGTTGGCGCGGAAGAACGCGGTCAGTCTGAAGCGATTGCACGCAACCTGCGTGAAATGTCGACGCTGCGAGTGCCAATCATCTGTACCGTTATCGGTGAAGGTGGTTCCGGCGGTGCGTTGGCTATCGGCGTGGGCGACAAGGTCAACATGTTGCAGTACAGCACCTACTCGGTTATTTCACCGGAAGGCTGTGCATCTATCCTGTGGAAGAGTGCGGATAAAGCGCCGCTGGCAGCGGAAGCGATGGGTATCATTGCGCCGCGTCTGAAAGAGCTGAAGCTGATCGACACCGTGATTCCTGAACCGCTGGGTTCGGCGCACCGTAACGTCCCGGCAATGGCCGAGTCGCTGAAAGCGCAACTGCTGGCCGATTTGCTCGACCTCGACGGTCTGACGGAAGAAGAACTGCTAAACCGCCGTTATCAGCGTTTGATGAACTATGGTTACTGCTGATAGCGTGATTGTCTGATTGATTGCAGTATTATAAATCAGGCGATTCTGGCGTTACTCTGAAAATCCGTTGTCAGAAATGACAGCGGATTTTTTGCTATGAGGGGGTGAAGCATGCTGAAGTTGCTTGATGTCCATCACATTGCGGTTATTGCCTCTGACTATGAACGTAGCAAGGCGTTTTATTGTGATGTGCTGGGGTTTACGTTGAACCATGAGGTTTACCGTGATGCGCGACAGTCGTGGAAAGGGGATCTCTCTCTAAATGGGCGTTATACCATCGAGCTATTTTCTTTCCCCCATTCACCTGCACGCGTGAGTCGGCCAGAAGCCTGTGGCCTGCGCCATCTGGCTTTTGCCGTGGCTGACGTTGAACAGGCCGTCGCCTCGTTGGAGCAATCTGGCGTTATTTGCGAACCCGTACGGATCGATCCTGAAACGCAGCAGCGCTTTACGTTTTTCTCCGATCCTGACGGCTTGCCCTTAGAACTGTATGAGATCTGATGTTGTGAACTGCACTGAACCTGACGATGGATTGCTCCAGACGATCGTGGCACAAACGGCGGGATGCGGGTCGTTCCTGCTGGCCTACAGCGGTGGTTTGGACTCCAGCGTGTTGCTGCATCTGCTGGTGGCTGTACGTCGGCGTTCTGGGCTGGCTATTCGCGCGGCTTACATCCATCACGGCTTAAACCCGCTGGCAGATAGCTGGGCTGAACATTGTCGTCAGCAGTGTGAACGCTGGGGGGTGTCGTTTGCCTCGCTGCCAGTGGTGGTTGAGGCGCAGAACGGCGGTATTGAAGCGGCTGCCAGAACAGCGCGTTATCAGGCACTGCAAGCGCATCTGCAAGAGGGAGAAACCTTGCTGACGGCGCAGCATCTTGATGACCAGAGCGAAACGTTTTTGCTGGCGCTTAAACGCGGAAGCGGGCCTGCCGGATTGTCTGCGATGGCGGCACAAAGTACGCTGGGGCAGCATCGTCTCATTCGTCCGCTGCTGGGGTTTTCTCGTTTGCAGTTGGAAGCGTATGCGCAGCGGCATCAGCTTCACTGGATTGAAGATGACAGCAATCAGGATGAGCGTTTCGACCGCAATTTTCTACGCCGCCAGATTTTACCGCGTTTGACGCAGCGCTGGCCGCATTTCTCCTCCGCAGTAGCGCGTAGCGCTGAGCTGTGTGCCGAACAGGAACAATTACTCGATGAGTTGCTGGAGGAATCATTACAGACGTTATGTCAGCCGGATGGGGCGCTGAGCATTGACGGTCTGGTGCCGCTAAGCCCGGTGCGTCGTTTTGCGCTGCTGCGTCGTTGGCTGGCGCAGCAAGGGGCGACGATGCCCTCGCGTGAACAGCTGCAACGACTCTGGGATGAGGTCGCGATGAGCCGTCAGGATGCGGAACCGATATTGCAGTTACATCAGCTGCAAATCCGCCGTTTTCGTCAGCATCTCTACCTGTTGCCGCTGATGACCTCGCTACAGGACTGCATTCTGCCGTGGCAGCCGACGTCATGCTCGCTATCGCTCCCCGACAATCTCGGCACGCTGCGGTTGGCCGATAACGGGATGGCAGTTCGTGCGCCAGAAAACGGTGAGGCGGTGAGCATCCGCTTTTCGACCCAGGGAACCGTGCATATTGTCGGCAGAGCCCACGGGCGGCACATCAAGAAACTGTGGCAGGAACTGGGCGTTCCGCCCTGGTGGCGCGACCACACACCACTGGTGTTTTACAACGAGCAACTGATTGCGGCCGTGGGACGGTTCGTCACGCGTGAAGGGCAGGTGAGAGAACATCAGCCCGTATGGCACGTTGTTTGGGAAAGATAAGGCTTGGGAAAAATAAGGCTTGGGAAAAAGCTAAAGCGGTCTGGATAAAAGCTGACGCGGACACGTGCTGAAATAAAAACGGACAACCTGCGTTGTCCGTTTTGGAAGCGTTTGTTCAGCGTTTGCCGCTGAATGAAAGGAGAGGTCTGTCAGGATTCGCTGACGACGACCTTCCCGATTTCAGGATGACTAAAACTGACGATGTGGTCGAGGCGCAGTTCGCGCGTTGCACCGGAGGCTTCGATCACCAGATATTCGACCTGCTTACGGGAGATCATGTCACTGGCTTTACCGGTCACAACTTCACCATTGCGTAGTTCCAGCGTCAGCGTCAGATTCTGCTGACAAGTGGCTTCCAGGCTGTCGTAATCATCACAGTTGATGGGTTGATATTCATTACTCATTGACATAATCACTCACCAATAAGTTAGCGGCGGCAAAAGCAGCCTGTTCCCTGACGGAGGATGGCAGCGCATCATTCGCGGCAATGCCATCCAGGGTTTTCAAAACACAACCCAGCGAATCGGGTATATAGCCCAGATCGCCACTGGCGATCTCTGCGTATAAGCGACGTACTAATTCACAGTATTCTTGCACTATATCCTCCCTTGAAAGCTTAGCTCGGTAGATATTCATGCATCATCACCTGTTGCGGTGCGCGATGTTGTAAGCCTACGAAGATAAACTCTATTTATCAAACCGACTATAGCATAGGCACTAACAGGATATCAGTAGTCCTTAGAGGCCTAATCTATCAGTTACGTGGCAGATATCACCTTTACTGTGAGGATGGCGCTAACTCAAGTAAACTAAAGGGAATAACGACGAGGTTACTGATGGCACTAAAAGCAACGGTTTACAAAGCAGCAATCAATATTGCCGATATGGATCGGAATTTTTTTCACGACGCGAACCTGACGATAGCGCAGCATCCGTCTGAAACGGAGCAGCGCATGATGCTGCGGCTTTTAGCGTGGATTTGCCATGCTGATGAAAACCTACGCTTTACCAAAGGGCTCAGTGCCGATGACGAGCCAGAAATCTGGCGACGCAACGATACGATGGAACTGGAATTGTGGATTGAGCTAGGCTTGCCGGATGAAAAGCGGCTGAAGAAAGCCTGCAACCAGTCCCGCGCCGTAGTGCTATACGCTTACAGCGAGCGCGCGGCACAGGTCTGGTGGAGTGCGATATCGAGTAAGGTTTCCGGGTACAAGAATCTGGCCATTCGCTTTTTGGATGATAATCAACTGGCTCAGCTTGCCGGACTGGCCGCGCGCACGATGGCATTGCAGGCAACGATACAGGAAGGAACGATCTGGTTGTCTGACGATAAGAATAGTCTGGAAATAGCATTTTCTGAGTGGAAAATTCCTCAGACTCAGGGATGATAACAGACCGGACACGTTCCAGGACATTGAGTAAGAACGATAAAAACAGGGCAGAGACGGCAGGAAAATAATGATGAAAAAACTGGCTATCGGTGTGCTGTTGATTGCAGGGATTTCTGGGTTGATCGGGTGCCATACCCGTTCACAAGTTCAGGAAGAGCCCCTTAAACCAATGGCGCAAAGTTATCGTGGCGTTTTACCCTGTGCGGACTGCGGGGGGATTGATACGTCACTGTTTTTGGAAAAAGATGGCACGTTTGTTCTGCGCGAGCAGTACCAAACAACGCGAGAGGGTAACAACACGTTTGCCTCCTATGGGCAGTGGCGCCGTACTGCGGATAAGCTGGTGTTGACGGATAGCGCGGGTGAAAAACGTTACTTCCGCCCAGTCGACAACTCACTTGAAATGCTGGATCAGCAAGGTTTGCCCATCAACTCATCCCTTCCTCGTCAACTGACGGCAACCGAGCAGCCTTTGCCAAACACGCCGATGGTAATGAAGGGAATGTACCGTTATATGGCGGACGTCGCGACCTTCTCTGATTGTGCGACAGGAAAGACCTTTGTGATGGATGATAGCGCGGAGTTGGAGAGACAATATTTTCGCGTGAGAGATAAAGCCGCTGAACCGGTATTACTTGTTCTTACTGCGCACTTTGCCGTGATTCCGTCGATGGAAGAAGGGCAGATGGTGAAGGCTGTGGTCCCTAACGGCAGCGATAAAGCACGTATGAGAGCACGAGCAAACTGCGATACACAAATAGATTAACGCTGCGTTAAAAAGAAAAGGCACTGATTCTCAGTGCCTTTTTTGTATCGATTACGCGCTAGAGCATTTTCTTTAGCTGATAAAGCCAATCGAGCGCCTGACGTGGCGTGAGCACATCAGGGTCGATGGCTTCCAGCGCTTCAATGGCCGGAGACGGCTCATCATTGCCCAGCAGCGCCAACTGCGCACCATCAATATGGCTGGATGACGCATTATTCGACAACGTTTCCAGCTCCTTCAGTTTCTGGCGTGCGCGCTTAATCACTTCTTTCGGTACGCCAGCCAGAGCGGCAACGGCAAGACCATAACTTTTGCTGGCCGCACCGTCTTGTACGCTGTGCATGAAGGCAATGGTATCGCCGTGTTCGCGTGCATCTAAGTGAACATTCACCACACCTTCCATTTTTTCCGGCAGGGTGGTCAGCTCAAAGTAGTGCGTTGCAAACAGCGTCATGGCTTTGATGCGGTTCGCCAGATTTTCGGCACAGGCCCAAGCCAGTGACAGGCCGTCGTAGGTTGAAGTTCCACGACCGATTTCGTCCATCAATACCAGGCTGTTTTCCGTGGCGTTGTGCAGAATGTTCGCCGTTTCCGTCATTTCCACCATAAAGGTAGAGCGTCCAGATGCCAGATCGTCCGCGGCCCCCACGCGAGTGAAAATACGATCGACGGGGCCAATAACCGCCTGATCCGCAGGCACAAAGCAGCCGATGTGCGCCATCAGCACAATCAGTGCGGCCTGACGCATATAGGTACTTTTACCGCCCATGTTCGGGCCAGTGATAATCAGCATACGACGCTGTGGCGACAGCGACAGGGGGTTCGAAATAAATGGCTCACGAAGCACCTGCTCGACGACAGGGTGACGGCCGCCCGTGATTTTGATACCGGGTTTATCACTCAGCGTTGGGCAAACGTAATTCAGCGTATCGGCACGTTCGGCCAGATTCGTCAGGACATCCAACTCAGCCAGCGCGGCTGCGCTTTGTTGAAGCTCGGCCAGATGTGGCAGCAGCAGATCGAACAGCTCATCATAGAGCGCTTTTTCCAACGCTAGCGCTTTGCCCTTCGAGGTCAGAACCTTATCTTCGTACTCTTTCAGTTCGGGGATGATGTAGCGTTCGGCATTTTTCAGCGTCTGGCGGCGTACATAGTGGATCGGCACCAGATGGCTTTGGCCACGGCTTACCTGAATGTAATAGCCGTGTACGCCATTAAAGCCGACTTTCAGCGTATCGAGTCCCAGTTTTTCTCGTTCACGAATTTCCAGACGATCCAGATAATCGCTGGCACCATCGGCCAGCGCACGCCACTCGTCCAGTTCCGCATTGTAGCCCGGCGCGATGACGCCACCGTCACGAACCAGCACGGGTGGTGCTTCGACAACCGCGCGTTCCAGCAAGTCGCGTAGTTCATCAAATTGTCCAATCAGGCTGACCAGACGACGAACGGAGTCAATCTCCAGCGGTGCAAGCTGCTCACGAATATCGGGAAACTGTTGGAAAGCGTGGCGCATGCGTGCCAGATCGCGTGGGCGTGCCGTGCGCAACGCGAGTCGCGCCAGAATACGCTCCAGATCGCCGACCTGTCGCAGATAGGGTTGCAGATCGGGCGTGATGTCCTGCAACGCGCTGATAGCCTGCTGGCGCTGTTGCAACGCATCAATATCGCGGCTGGGCATATGAATCCAGCGTTTCAGCATCCGGCTGCCCATGGCGGTTACAGTGCAGTCCAGCACGGCAGCCAGCGTATTTTCCACGCCGCCGGACAGATTTTGCGTCAGTTCAAGGTTGCGGCGGGTGGCCGCATCCATGATGATGCCGTCCTGCTGGCGCTCCATGGTAATCCCACGGATATGCGGCAGCGAGGTACGCTGGGTGTCTTTCGCGTATTGCAGCAGGCAACCGGCGGCCCGTAATGCGAGCTTGGCCTGCTCTACGCCGAAACCGGTCAGATCGCGGGTGCCAAATTGCAGGTTAAGCTGCTGGCGTGCGGTATCTGGTTCAAACTCCCACAGAGGACGACGGCGAAGTCCGTGGCGGTTCTCGATCAAATCCATGGACTCAAAGGATTCCGGGTAGAGTAACTCCGCCGGGTTGGTGCGCTGTAGTTCGGCCGCCATGGTTTCCCGATCGGTCGGCTCGCTCACACGAAAGCGCCCTGAGCTGATATCCAGAGTGGCATAGCCGAATCCCCGATTATCCTGCCAGATCGCTGCCAGCAGGTTATCCTGCTTTTCCTGCAAGAGTGCTTCGTCGCTGATGGTTCCCGGCGTGACGATACGTACGACTTTACGTTCTACCGGACCTTTGCTGGTGGCCGGATCGCCGATCTGTTCACAGATAGCGACGGATTCGCCCATCTGCACCAATCTGGCAAGGTAGTTTTCAACAGCGTGATGAGGGACGCCCGCCATCGGTATCGGCTCCCCTGCGGAGGCGCCGCGCTTCGTCAGCGAAATGTCCAGCAGTTGGGAAGCCCGCTTGGCATCGTCATAGAACAGTTCGTAGAAATCACCCATGCGGTAAAACAGCAGGATTTCCGGATGCTCAGCCTTTAACCTAAAGTACTGCTGCATCATGGGCGTGTGGGCGGTGAAGTCCTTGTCGGTAGAATCTTTCATAGTGATTTTACTCAGTCTTAACGCTTTTGTTTGTTCAGGTGATGGCGCAGGGTTGGATGGTCAACCTTGCTGATGGTTAGCCACCTGAGCATTGAAATTGAATGCCAGAAGTATACTGGCTGGCAGATGAAAAACATCACCCGCGAATGCGCTATCTTATCACTGGTGGCCGTTATTTGGCGTCAGACGACGTTACCAGACTGGGACCGGGATGCGTATGCGATTTTTCCTCTATTGCTCAGGCGCGCGAGGCGGCTCGCAAGTTTGTCTGGAAAAGGCATAAGGTCAACGAGGTGAGGGTTGAGTCAAGTCGGGGAACAATCAATGTTATTGAGCTTATAATGGGCGACATTTCTGCCCAATAGCGCAGTCAACCATAGGGTAAGATTGCAGTAGCAAAAGAAGATGTTAGCCATCGGCAATGGGTTCAAACAACTGGCTCGTCAGGAATTGAGAAAGTAACGGATTGAGCCGAAGGGCTGAAAGTTAGCTGATTAGCAAAACAGATAACCAAGGGAATGGATGATGGTTATCAATGTTCTTTAACGTCAAGGATGCGAGATATGGACAATTACCTAAATAGAAATAGTGTTAATAATCAATATTTTTTGGCTATGGCTCAGGCCGCCGCGTTTGATCTAATGAAAACGGCCAGAATTGTTTCCTCTCGCCATATTAACGATCTTTTTCTTAAAGCAAAATTTGAGGATGAAATTCGGCGTTTTTCCAATGGAAATCTGGACATCGTTAGAAATGCCAGTAGCTCATCGGAGTGTCAGATTGCTATTAATAACATTAAGGAAGAATGTGCCAATATTGAAAGACAAGGAACAATGCTTTCTCTTGAGAAAGCCAAGGTATTTATTACCATCAACATGGAGAAAAGAGAGAAGGAAATTGGTTATACAATAAATGCAATTGGTGTGATGGTTGGTGGTGCTCAGTTTGTTTCTGGATTTGGTATTCTTGCTGGTGCAACAACATATATTGGGAGGTTTATTGGTGCTCACATTGCCTTCACTGGTGCAAGTTCATCCATAGAGAGTTTTTTCCATCTTATTGGGAATGATAATGAAATTGGATTTATGAAGTCTGGTTATATACGTACAGCAGAATTTTTGGGGTTTGATAAAAAATCAGGCCTGTTAGCTTATCATTCAGTCGATCTTGTCACTTCATTCTATGGCATCGTAAAATTAACACTAAAACCCGATGCTTGGAGGCTTTTTCGATATATTCCAAGCGATTATTATAGAAAAATAAATACGATGAGCAGAGCATCACTGATGTTGAAGATGATCGGGGCTGGAAATAAGATACGAATAATGTCTTATATATATAAAGATGACTCTCTTTAAGATAATGGGCTAGATTAGCCCGTTTTTTCTTTTTTCTTTAGATAGGAGTATGATTTGTATGCTAAGTTCATTGGGGTAATATAATAGATAAGAAAAACAAAAATAAGTGTGAATGAAAAATATACCGAGATGACAATAATGTCATTTCTTATAATCAGGATTGCTATAAATATAGCGATTAGAACAACGCATAAAAAGCATCCGGTGTGAAATCTGCTTTTTAGTGTGTGCATTAACATCAATAGTGTCTCTTCACTATCCCCACCACGAGAGATTATTTTTCTCATGAAGTTAATATCATTCTGTGTGAAACCATTCTCTAAGAGTTCTTTCTCTATCTCTTGGTCATTCATGGTTTTTTTCTCCTAACTTTTATTATACTTTATAGGGCGTAGCAATATGTTAACACTATCGCCCACCGTTATGTATTAGTAAGCTGAATCAGTCCATAAGAGGAAAGAACTGGTTCTTGCTACCACATGCTCCCATTCGATTGATGCAAACTTGAACGAAATGCTTTCCTGTGGCTGGGTTTCATTATGTGTTAATGAGTTAGGATAGAAAAACTGAATGTCATTGATAATGGCGTCTCTTAGCACCATTTTAAAATAGAGTTCGTTGCCACCCGCTTGAGAGGTCCTGTAGAACAGGAATTCACAGGTTAGTTTTTCGTTATCACCTAATGCCTGTGCCAGAAGAGGCGTTGCCTTATCTATCGGTTTTCTGATTTCCACAGGATTGAGGGAAACATTATCCTGCCGAGTTATTCGATTCATTAACTCATAAACAAAAATCTCATCTTCATGGGAAATCTGATATTTATTGCCAATCGAGTCTGCACTTGAACAGCCCGCAGAGATAAGACCTTGTTTGATGCCAGTGAGTTTTAGATAGATCAAATTTGCCATTATTTATTCCCTAATGTTATCCATAATCCTGCCCCATAAATCCTTTTTCCTTATGGGTGGGTAATTTCTACATTTTTTAATCAATGAGTCAATAGTGGTTATCGTGTGGTGTATATCACTCAGCATGATTGATTTCTGAAGTGATTAACATGCTAATTATTTTTAACTTAACTAACCAGAGGAGAGCAGGAGGGACTGTACAACTCTTTATATTGGGCTAGTTTATCAGTGTGAAAAAGATAAGAGGGGCCAGTTTTCTACAATAGTCTGGTCGCGCGAGGCGGTACGCAAGTATTCCCAATGGCGTGATGCCTCGCGCTGATCCCTTATTCTGCGCGTGATTCAATGACCTGAGTTTTTTGCCAGCTCGGCAGGTTTTTCAGGCGCTGTGAGTAGCGCTGAATATTCGGGAATCGCTCTCTGGAAGCGAGTCGCTCGACGGCAATATTAATAACGAAGCCCAGCATAATATCCGCGCCGCTCAGCTTATCGCCCACGATAAATTCCCGTGAAGATAGCGAATCGTCTAAGAATGAAAAGACTTTCTCGAATTCGTTGTCAGCGTAACCTTCGAGGAAATTCAGCGTGGTGCCCGTATTTTTTTCAAACTCGCCAAAGATCTTCAATAAAACCGGAAGCATGGCGGAGCTTTCTGCAAAGTGTATCCACTGAAGATAGTCAATGTATTCGGCCGCGCTTGCATCCGGGGCCAGGTGTTTTGCATGGCGATTGATCAGGTATTCAACGATAGCGCCGGATTCTGCGATGATTTTTCCATCTTCTTCAATCAACGGTGATTTACCTAACGGATGTATCGCTCTCAATGAGGCTGGTGCCAGATGCGTTTTTTCATCCCGCTGATATCTGACAAGCTCATAAGGTATCCCCGCTTCCTCAAGCAACCAGAGGATACGAACAGACCGTGAATCATTAAGATGGTGTAATTTTAATCCCATACTACTCTTCCTTAAATTCGGGTGGTTTGAGTTAATCGCCATGATGTTGTTTCCACTACGTGCATTGATTCCATGCAATATACGCAGAGTAGCGGTTTCGGTGGTTTGCGGCTAACAAAGCTATTTTCGAGGGGGCATAAATATTTTTATGAGATGGCTGCACTGCTGGTGTACTTACGAAACGTCATCGGGAGAATTGCCGACGCAATATTGAGACAGAGATGTGAGAGGTACATTTAAGGTTTTATTGTTTTTAAGCTGACCCAATAAATATTCAACGGTGATTTGCACTCGTGGGGCAATCCATGCCCGGTGCGGATATTGAATGACCATCTCGTAGCTGCCTGCATCATGTTGGTCAAATAGCACAATTTTCAGCTTTCCCGCCGCTAAATATGGTATGGCATTGTGAACACCTACCTGAGCAATACCTAATCCTAACGCGGCTAATCGTGCTAATGATGCTGGCTCGGAAAGCGTAATTTTTGCGCCGGTGGGTTCAATAAAACTCATACTATTATCTTTTGCTTTAAATCCCCAGGGAGAGAGGCGGCCGCTAAGGAATTTTCTCGCAATCAGCACGTGGTTTTTAAGTTCAGCGGGAGTGTTGGGGATGCCATATTTATTAAGGTAATCGGGGGAGGCAACAAGAATGGTATTCATTTGGCAAATAGGTCTTGATATCAGTGAAGAATCAATAATTCGACCGCCTCGAATAACGATGTCATATCCATCATTGACTAAGTCCGTCACCCTATCATCAAAATCTACTTCTACCGTCAAATTAGAATATTGATTCATTAATGCTGGAAGCTCAGGCACGATAAATTCAGCGCCAAACGCTGCGCTCGTTGAAATTTTTACATGAGCTGTTCCAGCTTTTCGGTGACGATCATATCAACGGCGTTCTCTAACGCACCCAACGCAATGCGGGCTTGCTCAAGAAATACGGTTCCTTCTTTTGTTAATGCCAACCTTCTTGTTGTCCTGTTCATTAGGCGCACCCCAAGAACCTTCTCAAGATTGGCGATATTTTTGCTCACTGCCGCCGGGCTTATTTTTAGCTGGCGGGACGCAGCAGCAAAGCTCCCGGCATCAGCAGCTTCGACAAACGATAAAATGGCCCGGACATGCTGAGAGAGTTCCATTTGCATTTTACCTTAGGTTAACTGTTTGATATTAATTGAATTTAATTCATTTGGACATAAATTATAACGCGTTATCAGGGCGATCACTAACAACCTTAAGTTAATGATCGTTCAACCCAATGTGGCCTTAACATCGATAAATGACCGTTTATGATACTGAGACAATTATGTTCAAGCGATCGACAGGATATGAGTGAATCATGAGTGCAAAATTTAATGATAAAGTCGCTTTGGTTACCGGAGGCGGTTCTGGCATTGGGCGCACAATTGCTAAGCATTTGGCCGATCATGGCTGTCATGTCGTGATTCTGGGGCGCAACATCGACGCATTAAAAGAATCAGCAAAACAAAATTCGCGGATTGCTTATATAGCTGAAGATGTCGCGTATGTGGTTTCATTTCTGGCTTCAGAAGAAGCCAGTTTTGTGACGGGTTCTGACTATGCGGTTGATGGTGGGTTTGCCGCATAGTAGGCCAAATATCTATCACTGCTGTACAAGAAGCCCTCTCGCGAGAATAAGGGCTTACTCTATTAAATTTATGAATGTCATTTTGAAAAAGAATGCTATATGAAAAAT
The DNA here is from genome assembly GCF_015689195.1 of Pectobacterium aroidearum. GTDB lineage: Bacteria > Pseudomonadota > Gammaproteobacteria > Enterobacterales > Enterobacteriaceae > Pectobacterium > Pectobacterium aroidearum. The sequence continues at coordinate 3,837,664 of NZ_CP065044.1, read as the reverse complement.
GTACTGATTATTTCCGGGCATACCGATTTAGATAACTCTTTTGCTAATAAAATTATTCTGGATAATCTGGAACAGACTCTTCCGGATGCGAGACAGATTCACCTGGATAAGCTCTATCCCAGCTATGTTTTCGATATTCCTAAAGAGCAGGAACGATTGATGAATGCTGATATTATCGTCCTGCAATTCCCTTTCTTTTGGTACGGCGTTCCTTCATTAATGAAGAAATGGATTGAAGATGTATTTGTTCATGGTTTTTCACATGGCGCTACTGGCGATAAAGTGAAGGGAAAGAAACTACTCCTTTCCTTTACATCGGGCGCGCCAGAAAGCATGTATCAATATGGTGGAATACAAAACTATCCAATAGAGGATTTCCTTCCGCCGCTCAAGCAGTTTGCTAATCTCTGTAGAATGGAATGGGCGGGGCATATATATACGGGAAATCTCTCTTATATTGCTAAAAACGAAGAGCAGCGCGTTGATATGCGGGTACGTGCGCTAGCGCATGCAGAAAAACTCATCGAAAAAATAAACAGCCTTTGAGGTGGCGATATGTTCCTGATTAATATTTCTCTAAAAGACAGCCATACTGATGACAAGACAGCGGATCAGCGTTTCGAACAGCATCGTCACTGGTTCGCCAAATATTTTAAAGAAGGCAATTTTTTAATTCTTGGCCCTTATCAAGATAAAGAGCACGCGGGTGTCATTATTGCACAGGCGGAAAATCGGGACGCTTTAGAAAAAATCCTCGCCGAGGATGTCTATTACCCGTTAGATTTGGCTAATTATGATGTCCATGAATTTAACGCTATCTTTGTTGCGGATAATATTAAGCAGTTTGAAGGAAGATAACGTCAGGTTTTCCCCGCCGCATGTCTTAAGTCGGGCGCAAACGCGCTTGAATGATGATGCCAATAACGTAAAGACCGCTGCGGTGCTGGCCGCGCGGTCTTTTATTTTTACGGTGTAGACTGATTGGGGGCGTTACCGCACCACGCACATCGGCTGCCCTGATACGGGTTCTGCGTGGATCTCCGCATCAATGCTGAACACCTGCTGTAGTAATGTCGGCGTCATGACCTCATGCGGCGATCCCTGCGCTATCACGCGCCCACCCGCCAGCATTACCAGATGATCGCAGTAGCGGCTGGCCTGATTCAGATCGTGCAGGACGGTTACGACCGTTTTGCCAGCCTGATTGAGTTCACGCAGTAGTTTCATTAACTCAACCTGATGATTGATATCGAGGTAGGTGGTCGGTTCATCGAGCAGGACGACGGGGGTATCCTGTGCCAGCAGCATTGCCAGAAATGCCCGCTGACGTTGTCCCCCGGACAAGTCGGTTAATCGTTTGTCGGCGAGGTCGACGATGTGCGTTTTCTCCATCGCACGCTGTACGCGCTGGCGATCGTCCTGTGATAGTCGTCCCCATAGCGATAGCCAGGGGCTACGCCCGTAGGCTACCAGGTCACGCACGGTGATCCCTTCTGGCGTCAAGTGCTGCTGCGGCAATAGCGCCAGATGACGCGAGAGTTGGCGGGCAGAGAATGCAGAGAGTGGTTTGCCGTTGAGCTCAATCGCGCCGGATTCCGGGGTAAGCAGTTTGGCGAAGCACTTCAACAGAGTTGATTTGCCGCAGCCGTTGGGGCCGAGCAGGGCGGTAATTTTTCCGGCGGGTAACGACAGTGACAGCTCGTCAAGAATGCGTTTGTCGCCATAGCCCGCCGTCAGGTTTTGTGTTGTCAGTTCCATTTAGCGCATTCTCACAAGAAGCCAAAAAAACCAAGGGGCGCCGATAATGGCAGTGAGTACCCCAGCGGGTAATTCCATCGGTGGGTTTATCGTGCGTGCCAGCAGATCGGCAAGCAGCAGAACCAGCGCACCAGCAATAGCAGAAGCTGGGAGGAGCCAGCGGTGCCGTCCTCCCACTAAGTAGCGAATGAGATGTGGCACCACGAGGCTGATAAAGCCGATGGGGCCGCAGACGGCTACGCTGGTTGCGGCGAGCGCGACGGCGAGCGCCAGTCCCCAGAACTGGATGCGCCTGATGTTGACGCCCAGCGTACTGGCGCGGTCGTCGCCCAGCGCCAGGAGATCCAGATCGCGGCAAAATCGCAGGCTGAGCGGAATCAGCACGCAGAGGACAGGCAACGCGACCATGACGAATGACCAGTCGCGTCCCCACAGGCTACCCGTCAGCCACAGCAGCGCGTTGTTGATATCCTGCGGTCGCGAGAGAATCAGGTAATCGGTGACACTTGCCCAAGTGGCGGACAGCGCGACGCCGATAAGCGCCAGCCGCATCGGGGATGACGCTCCCGCGATCAGTCTCAGCAGCAGTAGCCCAGCGATGCCGCCGATGAACGCGAGAAGCGGTAGCCAAATCACCGGCAGTGCAGGTACCAGCATCAGTACGCTGACGGTCGTCAGACTCGCCGCGTGGTTCACTCCGAGAATATCCGGTGATGCCAGCGGGTTACGTACAATGCCTTGCACCAACACGCCGGAAATGGCTAGCGCCGCGCCGACAAACAGCGCCAGCAGCACACGTGGCAGACGATACTGCGTCAGCACATAATGATGTTCGTTGGCACTGTACCAGCCGCTCATCAGCGCCGACCACGGCAGCGGAATGGCTCCCAGGCGCAGCGACAGAATGCTGATCGTCAGTAGGAGCAGTGTGATTGAAATAAACACAATAACGGGGCGCATTATCCTCGCCTCCTTGCCAGCCAGACGAAACAGGGGGCGCCAATGAGCGCCAATACTGCGCCGGCTGGCAGCTCGCCCGGCCAGGCGAGTGCGCGGGCGAGCAGATCGGCCAGTAACATAAACGCTGCGCCCATCAACATGCTCATAGGGAGCAGTTTTCTCTGATCGTAACCGATCCAGAAACGCGCCAGATGCGGTATCAACAGGCCGATAAACGCCACCGGACCGGCCACACTCACGCAGGCGCCCACTAAAAGCAGCACTGCCAGATTGAGGATGAGGCGCAGCCGACCTAAGTTGACGCCCAGCGTATGGGCGCTGACATCACCGATATTCAGCAGATTAAGCTGGTTAGCCATCAACAGAACAACGGGCGTGACGGTAATGACAAACGGGAAGAGTTGCCAGAATTCCACCCAGCGCGCGTGCGATACGCCCCCCGCCAGCCAGTAAAAAATGCCATAGGCGTGATCTTCCGCCAGCAGGAGCGTGATCCTCGTTAAGGCCATACACAGGGCGGAAAGCGCAACACCCGCCAGAATCAGCCGATTACGGTCGAGCGTTTGTCGCCAGCCGCCGCCAGCAGCCATGACGACCAGCCAGCACAGGCCGCCACCGCCAGCGGCAACAAAGGCGATAGGGTAACCGGAAAGTGAAGAACTGAAGGCGCTGGTCAGTGCCATCGCCAGCGCTGCGCCGCTATTAATACCGAGCAGAGAAGGTGAGGCCAGAGGATTATGAGTCAGGGTTTGGAGCAGAGCGCCGGACAGTGCCAGGCTGGCGCCGATCAGAATGGCAACCAGACTGCGTGGCAGACGCAAGTTGAGCACTAGCGCCTCGGGTAGTGAAGAAGGCGAGCCGGTTATCAGCGCCTTGACGGCGCTCAATGCGGGAATGGGGATCGCGGAATAACAGAACAGGCTGAGCCAGAACACGCCCAGCAGTGCCGCTATCGGCAATCCCCAACGCCAGAACGGATGAAAATCTTGCCTCATTGCTCGCTGCTGACGCTAACGGGCTGATGCTTAAAAATCTTCACCGTGTCGCTGCCGATGCGTTCCGCAGCAAAAATACCGCGCATCCGCGCCCAGGCGTTACTGTCTACGGCGGCAATCTGTTGTTTTTTCTGGGCTTCCAGCATGTTCCAGAGCGCATCCTGCTGCCAGCGTTTAACGATACTTTCTTCGCGGTAGTGCGTCACTATCAGCCACTGCGGGTTAATCGCCAACAGCTGTTCCAGATTGATGGAGGCCATTGGCGCATTGTTAATCGGTTTAGGCACGCTCAGGCCGAGTGCGGCCAGCACGCTGCCAGTGTAGGCCTCGCTGGAGTACAGGTTAAACTGCTGCTCGCGTGAAGTACCGAAGGCGACACTTGTCCCTTTGGGAAGCTGGTTGGCGTAGGTTTTCATGGTTTCGCGGTGTTGGGTGAGACGAGCCTGCATCGCGCTGTCTTTCCCCAGCACTTTGCCGATGATCTCCGCAGAGTGCAGGTTTTCTTCATAGGTTTCGTTACGCGATTTCAGCAGCAGCACAGGCGCAATGGCCTTCAGCGCCGTGTAAATACCGCTATGACGGCTACTGTCGGCGATAATTAAATCTGGCTTCAGTGCGCTGATAGCTTCCAGGCTTGGCTGTGCGCGTGTGCCAACGGAATGCCAGGGTTTAATGTGTTCACGTACATCGGCCATAATTCGATCGGGATCGTTGTCATCGGCAATGCCAACTGGGCTGACGTCTATCGCAGCCAACGCATCGGCAAAAGACAGTTCCAGCACCACAATGCGTTGAGGTGGCGTATCTAGCGTAAAGGAACCTTGTTCATCCTGCACCGTGACGGCATTGGCGCGACCTAATCCGAACAGACAAAGTGTTGCAATCAGGGCAACGCGAATCAGAGCAAACATAGCGTAACTCCATTAATAGTGAAGCTGGTTTTTTCCCAGCAAAGAGTGCGGGGCAGTATTTCGGTGCCCTTTGAATGTAGGAAGTACGGAGCGGTCCGTATTAGGGTTTTTATTGGAGAGATGTTGTTCACGCCAGTGTTGTTCTGTAGTAATGCGAGCGCTAAACCAACAGAGAGGGGAGGTATAGTCAGACATAAAAACAGCTATCAATGGCTAAAAGTAGTAATGGGGCGCTATGTTAATATGATAATGGTTTTCATTACAATTAAATCATCAGATGAAATCGCCACGACAGAGGAAGCGTGAGGCAATATTCTGTTTTTTAAGAGAATAAATGTATCGCATGCTGTATGTATGGATATTCGGGAGGATGGTTGCCGACGTAGTAGAATCAGAATTATTTAGGATATGGCTAGATAGTGGGGAAGGGTTGTGTGCTATGTTGGATTTCTCATGATGATGACGCGTCTCCTCTATGAAAAAAAGCCTGTTAGCCTATTTTCAAACGCTCTATTTTAAGCGCGGTTTTTTCCTGATTTTTTCTGCTTTTTTTTGTCTTTTTGCTGCTATCTGCGCGCTGGTTCTTTTGGTGTATGCGGCTGTGACGTTAAGACAGTTTGAGCATGATGTGGAGAGTTTTTCTGATGTCGCCGTCGGGCATGCTGAAGAAATAATGGCGCAGGCGACCAGAGTGCTGGATGTGTTTGATAAAAACACGTTTCGTTCGTGCTCGAGTGAACATATGGAGCTACTCAGGCGTGCTTCTTATTCCAATGATTATGTGCAAGATGTGATTTATGTCGAGGATAATCGACCCCGTTGTTCTTTGATGTTAAGTGATATAAACCGTTCTCCACTGCTTTCGCCGGATCTTATCTATAAAAATAAATACCGGGTCTGGTATAACGCGGATAATACACTTAACAGATATCGCCGGATGATTTATGTCGGGTTGTCGAATTATCTCATCGTCCTCAATCCGAATTCTTTTATGAACATTCCCTCTTATAGCCACAATATAAAATATGCTTTTGTTGAAAAAGATAACGGAATGGTCATCATATCGAATGAGCACCCTTCGAATATCGCTTTAATTCTTTTTGGCCAGTCTCCTGCAACAGAACGATTTTACCACAGCAATAAATATTTTCGTTTGAAGCCGATGCCAAACGGTAACATTGTATTAGTGGTTAACGCTGACGAGCCTAAAGCTTATCGTTTTGCTTTTATGTTATTCCTCTATTTTCTTCCCATTTTTACAGGGCTTTCTCTACTTCTGGCGGGACTTATCTCCAGAACATCGCAGGCAATTCAAAATCCTTACCATCTATTAAATAAGGCACTGGTACAAAAAGAGTTTGAATTGCACTATCAGCCGATTATTAAACTGAATACCTCTCAGATCGTGGGATGTGAAGCGTTGATACGCTGGCGTCATTCGGACGGGCAATTAATTTCACCAGATTCCTTTATTCCGATGGCTCGCCAGGTTGGGCTAATGAAAGAGTTAACGCTTTTCGTCATTAATGAGGCGCTACAAACGGCCAGCGTACTGAAGAAAAGCTACCCTGAGATGTTTGTCTCCATCAATCTTGAAGCGGCAGAATTTGAAGATATGTCCGTTTTCAATTATCTCATGGAGCAGATTGCGGTACATAATCTCGCTGGCGCCAATGTGAATGTCGAATTAACCGAATCCTCCATGATCGAACCACAAAAAGCGGCACCGATGGTGGGGCTGTATCAACAAAAAGGCGTTGATGTTGCCATTGATGATTTTGGGACCGGGTATTCCGGGCTGTCGTATCTTGAGCGGGTGAAAGCCAATAAGCTTAAAATCGATAAATCCTTTGTTGGAAACATTAATAACCATTCACCCACCGATATCGTGCTGTCTCATATTGTCAGCATGGCGCACTGTCTGAATCTGCACATTGTTGCCGAAGGGGTTGAGACCCCGATTCAGGAAGCCTATCTGAAAAGCCTTGGCGTCGCTTATGCGCAGGGCTGGCTGTACTCCAAAGCGCTCACGCAAGACACCTTGCTGGCGTTTCTGGCGGCAAGAGGTGAAACGTTATCGGGTAGGCAATGAAATCACGATAAAGGCTGCTTCACTATCAAAAATACGCATAAAAGGGTAAAATATAGAGAATATGGCAGTTACCTAATGATATTTATTACTTTTTTATCGTGAATTTTTCAGGAGTTTATCATGCAACAGTTACCTCATTGTCCAAAATGCAGTTCTGAATATACCTGGCAAGAAGGCGAAATGCTTAACTGCCCGGAATGTGGAAATGAGTGGTCCGCAGCAGGCGATGCGGCGGCGCAGGATGACGTTTTAGTGGTAAAAGATGCCAACGGTAATCTGCTGGCAGATGGCGATACGGTCACGGTTATTAAAGACCTGAAAGTAAAAGGCAGTTCGACCCCGCTGAAAATCGGCACCCGCGTGAAGGGCATTCGTCTGGTGGAAGGCGATCACAATATTGATTGTAAAATCGACGGTTTCGGTCCGATGAAGCTGAAATCCGAGTTTGTGAAGAAAAACTGATTTGAGTGTGATGGCGCGTGCTGGCCTTCCATTCGGTCGGCGCGCGGCACTTTTTCACCTCTGGCTGGTTTTTTCACATCAGACAATCCTTTACCATAGCTGATATTGATTTCTTACCTGGCTATACGGATATCTGATGCGTCATTTGGTTCGTTTTCTCCCTCTGCTCGTCTTGCTCTCGGCTTGTAGCAGTCAGCCTGCTCCCCCTCCCGCAGAAGCGCCTTCAGGTAATCCTTTTAAAGGCGGCTTCCTGCTTGAACCTGCACACAACGTCCATCCGTTAGGCGGCGATTTTGCGACCAACCCGGCTACCGCGCGGTTTGTCGATAAAATGGTGCTGGAACACGGCTTTAATCGCCAGCAACTGCATGATGTGCTGGTCCAGGCAAAGAGTCTGGACTGGGTAATCCGCCTGATGGATAAACAAGCCCCGACTTCGCGTCCGCCTTCAGGGCCGAACGGTGCCTGGAACCGCTACCGTAATCAGTTTATTACGCCAGACAACGTGCAGAACGGCGTGGCGTTCTGGAATCAATATCAGGATGCGTTACAGCGTGCCCAAAACATTTACGGTGTTCCGCCTGAGATCATCGTCGGCATTATTGGCGTTGAAACCCGCTGGGGCAGAGTCATGGGGAAAACGCGCATCATCGATGCGTTGGCAACGCTGGCGTTTGATTACCCGCGACGTGCCGATTACTTTGCGGGCGAGCTGGAAACGTTCCTGCTGATGGCGCGTAAAGAAGGCAACGATCCGCTCAGCCTGCGCGGCTCTTACGCGGGGGCGATGGGCTACGGGCAGTTTATGCCGTCATCCTTCAAGAATTACGCCGTGGATTTCGACGGCAACGGGCATACCAACCTGTGGGATCCGGTGGATGCGATTGGCAGTGTGGCGAATTACTTCAAAGCGCACGGGTGGGTGAAGGGCGCCCCTGTGGCGGTGCAGGCAAACGGTCAGGCACCACTGCTGGCGAATGGTTTTAATACCCGTTACTCGCTCACTGAACTACAGGCCGCGGGATTAACGCCACAGCATTCGCTGGCGGGATACAGTGAAGCCAGCCTGCTGCGTCTGGATATCGGTACGGGGTACCAATACTGGTACGGCTTGCCGAACTTTTACACCATCACGCGTTACAACCACAGCACACACTATGCGATGGCCGTATGGCAACTGGGTGAGGCCGTAGGCCGCGCGCGCCAAGGCCAGAGTTACTAAGATATCTGCTGTTTGGTGTTGGTAGCCCCATTCGCCGGGTCTGTCTCTTACATAATGCAGGGACGTAAGTGGGGTTGGCCGTTATCCGGCATAAGAAATTATGCAGCGGTGAGCGTGACCGCCGAGTGAGCGGCATGGATGCCGCGAAAGCCAGTGCCGCGTCGGGAACGCGTCACTGGTGGCTCGATTAGCGGTCATGAACACCGATGGCATCGCGCAGCGACATAATTTAGCCGGAAGCCAGGGTTCGCAGGGCGGCGGCGACTGAGCGCCCTGCGTCGGGCGTGAGCGACGCAGTAGCATGAGAATAGCGATATTGTTGCGCACGAAACGGTCTCTGAGCCTGCATAAACATGTGACTGCGAGAGCCCTCGAGAATATCAATCCTCCCAATCCTTCCTTTACCTCCAATTTTCCCTGAATCACCCTCAATACAATCCGCATCGACACCAACAGCCGTCTCATTGGAATATTCATACGTAGGGATCTTCCTATGACGTTGCAAACTGAGGCGATGAATGACGACGATGATGGTGGTGTTCCTGCTGGCTGGTGTGGTGAAAGGCGTGATTGGTCTGGGGTTACCGACAATCGCCATGGGCTTGTTAACGCTGGTGATGCCGGCTGCCAGCGCGGCGGGGTTGTTGATTGTTCCGTCACTGGTGACCAACATCTGGCAGCTTGCCTGCGGCCCCGCCTTTCTTAGCCTGATTAAGCGGTTCTGGACGCTGTTTGCCGGGATTATTATCGGGACGCTCTGGAGTGGCCTGCCGACGCTGACTTCGTCATCGTCATGGACGAGCGCGGCGCTCGGCGGCATTTTGGTAGTTTACGGCCTGTGGGGGATTCTGGCGACCACCTTGCCGCAGCCTGGCCGTCATGAAATCTGGCTGTCGCCGTTGGTGGGTTACATCACAGGTGCTATCACGGCGGCAACGGGGGTTTTCGTGATTCCTGCCGTGCCTTACCTGCAATGCCTGCGACTCAATAAAAACGATCTGGTACAGGCGCTGGGGCTGGCGTTTACCGTTTCCACGCTAGGGCTGGCGTTACAACTGATGCAGGGAATCGGGCTACAGGGCATCGATCTCTGGCAGTCGATGTTAGCGCTGATCCCCGCGTTACTGGGCATGATGATGGGACAACGCCTGCGCCACGCGATTAGTGAGCAGGTTTTCCGGCGCTGTTTTTTCATCGGGCTGATAGCGCTGGGTGGATACATGGCCATGCGCGGGCTGCTTTAAGCGGCGTTCTCGGCTGTAATAAACGCCACGAAATCCTGAACATAACCGGGCAGCGCGGAAAACTGACGGGTGCAGACAACCAGATTACGCGTAGCCCAGCCGTCTGCGAGCGGGATCGTGCGGATAGCCAGCCGCTCCATCATGCGCTGTGCGGCATGTCGCGGAAGAATGCCAATGCCGATACCGCTGTGAATCACCTGAGTAACAGCGTCGAAACTGGCAAGGCGCACGCGGTAATTCAGACGTTTCCCCAGCCTTTTGGCGTGCTCGTCGATGTGCTCCTGTAACGCCGCCCCTTCGCTAAGCCCGATAAATTCGGCGTCGGCAATATCGGAAAAGGTAAGCTGCGATGCGTCAGACCAGAGGCTGGCGCGAGGAACCACCGCGACCAGTTCGTCCTGACGGAACGGGCGCGTTTCCAGCCCGTCGAGCGGTACGGAATCGGCCACAATGCCGAGATCGGCGGTTTGATTGCGGATTGCATTAACAATGTCACGGCTGAGTTTTTCATTCACCGTTACGGATATCTGCGGACAGACCACCAGATAGCGACCCAGCAGGGCGGGTAAATATTCATTCAGCGCCGCAGAGTTGCACAGCAGCGGAATATGGCCGCGCAGCCCTTTACTGTATTGGTGTAATTCACTGCGCATATGTTCTACCTGACGCAGGATGATGTGGGCGTGGTGCGCGAGTGAAAATCCCGCGTCGGTGAGAGAAACGCCAGCCTTTGACCGCAGCAGCAGCGGTACGCCAAGTTCCTCTTCCATACCGCGGATACGTTCGCTGGCGGCCTGAACGGTCAGGCTGGACGCTCCTGCGCCACCGGTAATGCTGCCTGCCTTCTGAATATTGAGAAACAGCCGGAGATCGGTTAAATCGAATCGCATAGCGGGAATCTGTCTCGGAGAAGCCGATACCCACTATTATGGTCGCGAGTCAGGGCGACGGCAATCGCCCGGCACGCGACTTACTGAAATTCCACTCTATTTCTGCCTTTTTCCTTGGCCTGATAGAGTGCGGCATCCGCTGCGCTATAGAGCGCATCGAAACGGGTTTTTTGTGGTGCCCAACTAACGCCAAAGCTGGCGGTAACGCGCTGTTGTGGCAGTACGCTGAGCGGCATTCTGTTGAGATCCTGATGAAGGCGGCTGGCGAGCGAGACGGCCTGCATGAGCGTATGTCCTTCCAGCAGAATGGTGAACTCTTCACCGCCAACGCGGCCAATGCTGCTTGTGGTATTCAGCACGTTCTGCACGCGCGATACCAGATCGCAAATGACGGCGTCGCCAGTAGGGTGACCGTAGGTATCGTTCACCAGTTTGAAGTGATCGATATCCAGCACGATGAGCGCTGCCTGATTGCGTTCGAGCGCGTGGTTGATGCGTTCAATAATCGCGCCACGGTTATACACGCTAGTCAGCGGATCGTGGCTGGCCTTGTATTCCAATTCTACCGCCAGTTGATTGAGCTGGGCGTTCAAGCGGTTCAGCTCCTTCTCTGCGCGATCGCTGCGTGATATCAGGCGGTGCGATTCTCGTACCAGCCGCTGGTAATGGTCGGTTAACGCCAGCAGCGTGTCGCGATAGACTTCAGCAGGTCTTTCCTGCTGGTTAGCGATGTTGCGTGCGGCGAGCAGAATGTCGTATTCCGGTGTAAACAATTCAATTGTGCTCATGGTTATCACTCAAAATCGTGCTGTGAAAGGTCAGGGCAGGGAAGTCGATGTGCAGTTCTTCACCAAATTCTTCCGCAATGTCGTCGTCTTTGTCGTAATACCAATACAGTGCAATCGATAGCGACTGTTCCGCCGCCTGATTAAGCAGGTTGAATAAACTGAACAGCATCTTGGTGCTGGAGCTGTTGAAATAAATCAGGGAGACGTGAATCTCGATGCTCGGCAGTGCCTCATCCGGTGGCATCGTTTCCGCGCAGGTCGTCAACGCGAGCAGATACGCCTCAATCTCTGTAAGCAGCGGACGGTAAAACGCCGCGGCATTCTCAGGATAAGATTCGCCGGAAAGATAAAGACGGTGTGTGTCAAAGTGAAAATCAACGGCCGGGGTACAGGATGTCCCCGAAATATGGAGGTTGCTTAAGGTTGTTATATTTTTCATGTCAAATGATTGCCTTCAGATAAAACGTAGATAGCCCCGTTGATGCGTCGGCCCGAAACGTAAACTGGAGTGGCTCACTGGCATCACGCGCGACGGTTAACAACCCCATATCCGCGCCTTTGCTTGATGACGGGGTTTCATCACGCAGAGAGGCCTTGTACGCGAGTCGGATTTCATCAAGCGTCATGCCACGCAGCGGCTCAAGGCGTCCCCGCAGCGTCTCGACATCGTCGGGGTGTATCGGGTTAGCGCACAGCAGGAAGTATTTGCCATTTTCGTAACCCAGACAGACGGAGCCATGACGGACCTCGACGGGCTGATCGAGCGCCGTTAGCGGGGCGGCGGAATAGCGGGTAATGTTTTGCACCATTTCGACGAAGGTAGAGAACAGTCGACGGCGGATACCGGCAGGAAGCTGCTTTTTCTCCAGCTGTAGCCGCATGGTTTCAGCCAGTGAACTGATGATGTTTTGTGAAAAATAGCCCACGTAATACAGCGTGATGTCATGCTGGTGCGAGGGCGAAAAAAATTCAGTGTATTTGATGTTTGGCATCATTCTGCCTGCCTGATTAAACAAAAGTCGAACAATGTCGGAAGCCCCAAAAAGTTAAATCGTCTCGTCGGGTCTGATCGCCCTGGTAGATCTTGTGTGCCGACAGAAGCTGGTTAGCCAGTTCACGCATCGGCTGGTGTTGATAGTGCTGGAGATGCTCCTGTAGCCGGCGTTTTCCAAACATAATCCTGCGTTCGCCGCCGATTTGGTCCGTCAATCCGTCCGTGGTGGTAAAAAACATATCGTTATCATGGAGCGGCAATTCATAGCTCGACCACTGGTAGTCATAAGGCGTTTCGGTATAACCGATTCCCATACGATCGCACTGGAGTGGCGTCAGCTGTCCGTTCTGGCGTTGCAGCATGAAGGCTGGCATCCTCGCGCCGGCAAACGTCAGCGTATTGCGCGTCATATCGCAGAACACCAGCATGGCGTCGCAGCCGTCGTTAGAGCTAGAGAGCTGGCGCGTTTCGTCACGCTGCCCCAGCGTATCTTTAATATGGCGGTTGATTGCCTGTAATAGCTGCGCTGGCAGCATCGGACCGTGTTGTGTCAGCGCCTGCTCTAATGCGGAAGAGAAAATCAGCGTCATAAATGCGCCGGGCACGCCGTGTCCGGTACAGTCTGCGACGGCGGCAAACCAGCCGTTCTGGTAGGTTTTAAAGGCATAGCAGTCGCCGCCGACACAGTCTCGCGGTTCCCAGGCTAAACACCAGTCGGCAAGCGTGCGGGACATCGCCTGCGTTGATGTCGTCAGCATCGCGGCCTGAATCACACTGGCATATTCGATGCTCTGCATAATCTGCTGATGCTGGCGCAGGTGCATATCGGAGACGGCCTTGATCAAATCGATGCCCAGTCCGATACCGATATAACGCCCATTCTCGGTGATCATAAAGCCGTCCGTCAGCGATTTATCACCGGTGATCACCGTTTGATCGGCAACGTCGTTTAACGACGCCAGCGCATCAACAATCAGCGGATTTTTATCCATAAACGCGATGCAGCTCTTTTTATCGTACAGTTCGCGATAAAAAGGCCGCGACATCTGTGAGAGAAAAATATGGCGGTTGATTAAGCCGAAAGGGCGTCCATCCTCAACGACAGGCAGGCTGACCCACTCTTTATTTTTACTGAATAACTGCAATACGGTGGCGTTGTCGGTGTTAGGAGAAACGTCCGGCAAGGGAATGCAAAGATCTCGCGCCACCGGTGTACCCCGGAGGAGCGGTCGGGCGCAAGGAACGGGCATGGCGATCATGGCTAATCTTTGGGCGGATTTGTCTTTAAGTCAAAATACCCGACCTTGATGACCAAATGATGACAACTCCCGGTTTGCGATAAGGTTATTGCGCGTCCAATACGTTGGCCATGATCTGATTTTGCCAGTCGAAATAGGGGTTAAAGGTCAGGCGCACGTGGGTTTTGCCGTTTTCCACGTATCCCCAGTCGGAATACCACAGCGTGCTGCGATCCGCACAGGCCGCCAGGTCGCTATTGGTTTGTCCATTAGCGCAAATGACAATCGCACCGGTTTTTCCGTATTCCTTATTGTCTGGCGAAAACAGGAGCGACATGTGCGAGAACTGGCTGATGCGCCAGTCTGGCAGCGAACCCGTACGCACCAAAACGCGCGAGGAGTGGACACCAGCAGGGCGATCGCCATACCAGATCAGTCGGCTGCGCGGGTGGGTAAACTGGGTATCGAACATATTGACAATATAGGCCGTATCGACGACGGAATCATGCTCTGCTAGCACGATTAATACCGGTTTGTCATAAGGCTTTTTGGCGAGCTGTGAACGAACACCGCTACTGGAATAATAATATTGGGCGAAGCCGTTGGTCGGCACGCGCATATAGCGGGTTGCTAACTGCTGTGGGTAGCCGGGGCGAGGCGGCATCAGCCAGTCGGTAAACACCGACAGCAGCGGCGTCATGAAGTCATATTTTTCATTGGATTTAATCGCGGGCGAAAACAGCACCAGCCCTTTGATTGCAGGGTGTTGCAACGCGTATTCCAGCACCAGATTGCCACCGGTGGAAAAGCCGCCCAGATAGACCTCATCGACTTCTTTACTGAGAATAGCGGCCTGCTCGGCGACGACTTCGCGCCAGTCATCGACGGTGACGTGCAGCAGATCGGATGGTTGGGTGCCATGCCCCGGTAGCAGCACGGTTCTGACCAGAAATCCCTGTTTGACCAATTGCGGCGTGACGTCAATGAATGAGCCGGGTGAATCTCCCAGCCCGTGCACCAGCAAAATCGCTTTATGCGGCTGACCCGCAGGGCGTGTTTCGCTGGGAGTGTTCCAGCGTAATTCCAACTGTTTATCCGTGGTTTGGAAGGCGCGGTGTTGTTCTACCCAACGCGTCGTGTCTTGCTGATAACGCTCGAATGACGCTTGTCCTAATGGTGTGATATCACGCGGATTGCTATTGCACCCCACGATAAAAAGCACACCGACCAGAGCGAACAGGCTCGCCATCACCTGCTTCCAGGTGGTCCACGAAACGAACCGGAATACGTTTATTGTCATTTATGCTCCTTGCCGATTGGGCAACATCAACCTGATCGCGAACGGGGTAATGGCGTTTCGACAACACTATATCTGAAATTATTTCGCGTGCAGATTGCTCAACGTGCGGCGTAGTGGGGCTTCATGTTATACTTCAGACAAATTGGGCATTTTTCTGTCTTTTGGTCAGGCCAATATTGCGATGGCCGATGTTGAATAAAGGGATGGCGGTATGCGTTTATATCAGCAGATTGGCGACAATCTTCGCGCGGAAATTCTGAAGGGCAACTATCAGATTGGCGATCGCTTGCCTCCCGAACGTGATATTGCTGAAACCTACAACGTCAGCCGTAGCGTGGTGCGTGAAGCGCTGATCATGCTGGAGCTGGAAAAGCTGATCGAGGTGCGTAAAGGCTCTGGCGTTTATGTCATGCAACTGCCAACCGCGCAGGGAAAAGATGGCGTGGTGGACAGCGGCTATGGCCCCTTTGAGCTGATGCAGGCGCGTCAACTGCTGGAGGGCGAGGTTGCTGCGTTTGCCGCCATGCAGGCGACCAAAAGCGATATCGTGAAAATGCGGCAGGCCATTGAACAAGAAAGGGCATCGCTTGAGAACGGCAGCGTGGATGAAAGCGCCGATGAACAATTCCATTGCCTGCTGGCGCAGTCTACCCAAAACAGCGTCTTAGCCAACATGGTGTATGAGGTGTGGCAGGCGCGTAAACGCAGCCCGATGTGGCAGGGCATCCACTCCCATACCGAAGATTTCAGCTATCAGCGCCAGTGGCTGGACGATCATGAGCAGATCCTGCGCGCCGTGTCTCGTCGTGATGTAAACATGGCGCGTCAGGCGATGTGGCAGCATCTGGAGAACGTAAAAATCAAACTGCTGGAAATCTCGAATGTGGACGATCCGGCGTTCGATGGTTACCTGTTCGAGTCCGTTCCCTCCCGTCTGGAATCCTGATTCCCCCCGATATTTCCTTTCTGCGTACACTTGCTCTCCTGCATCACATCGGTGCACGGAGAGAAAGATATCAGACCAAAAAATCCATTTCCTTATTTCACCTTCACTTTTATAGCTTTTTTTACAGGTGTTAGGCCAAAAAACGGTTTTTTTGTGTAATTGGTCAATCAATTTGTGTGTTTCGTTTGACACTTTGTTCTGGTGAGGTAGGCTTTTCCTCATTATTGATGAAACAACTATCTTGGCGAAAAAGGTAACTCGGTATGGAACAAACTTGGCGTTGGTACGGCCCGAACGATCCTGTCTCACTGGATGATGTTCGGCAGGCGGGAGCGACCGGCGTGGTGACGGCGCTGCACCACATCCCCAATGGCGAAATCTGGTCGATTGAGGAGATTGAAAAGCGCAAAGCCGAATTGAAGGCGAAGGGGCTAGTGTGGTCGGTGGTGGAAAGCGTACCGGTGCATGAAGAGATCAAAACCCAGACGGGGAATTATCAGCAGCATATTGCCAATTACCAGCAATCGCTGCGTAACCTGGCGCAGTGCGGGATTGATACCGTGTGCTATAACTTCATGCCTGTATTGGACTGGACGCGAACCGATCTGGAGTATGTTCTGCCGGATGGTTCAAAAGCACTGCGTTTCGATCATATTGCCTTTGCGGCTTTTGAGCTGCACATCCTGAAACGCCACGGTGCCGAAAAAGATTACACGGCAGGTGAGCAGGCACAGGCTGCCGATTACTTCCGAGCGATGAGTGAAGAAGAGATTGCGCGTCTGACGGGGAATATTATCGCGGGTCTGCCGGGGTCTGAAGAGGGCTATACGCTGGAGCAATTCCGTAGCCGTCTGGCAGAGTATGATGGCATCGACCATGCCAAACTGCGTGAGCATCTTGGGCATTTCCTGCGTGAGATTGTGCCTGTTGCGGAAGCGGCAGGTATCCGCCTTGCGATTCACCCTGACGATCCGCCGCGTCCAATCCTTGGGCTACCGCGAGTGATGTCTACCATTGACGACATGCGCTGGCTGAAACAGACGGTCGATAGCCTGCATAACGGCTTTACCTTCTGTACAGGTTCTTACGGCGTACGGGCCGATAACGATTTGGTTACGATGCTGGAAACGTTTGCCGATCGCGTGCATTTCACTCATCTGCGTGCGACCTGTCGTGAAGACAATCCCAATTCCTTCCACGAAGGGGCGCATTTGCAAGGGGATGTGGATATGGTGGCGATCATTAATGCCATTCTGGCGGAGGAGCTACGTCGTCAGAAGGCAGGCGATCGCCGTCCGATCCCGATGCGTCCGGATCACGGGCACCAAATGCTGGACGATCTGAAGAAGAAAACCAATCCCGGCTACTCGGCCATTGGTCGTCTGAAAGGGCTGGCGGAGTTGCGTGGTGTTGAACTGGCGCTGAAGCGCACGCTGTTTAACGAATTGCAGCAAGGGCAATGAAATAGAACAGACCGTGCTTGAATAAGCACGGTCTGTTGAGGGCTGATGCGTCAGAACCCCAGAGGATATAGCAACTTAGACGTGAACTTTGCTGGCAGAATTACAGAGCTTTAACGTTTGAACGGCTGACTTTGCAGTTCTTGGTATCCCAGAATTCACCGTGTTTAGGAGAGTTACCTTTGCCTTTTTCTACGCCGGTAAACTCTTCACATACAGGCGGTTTGCCTTCTTTGTAGTTTTTAATACGCAGATCGCGGATTTCAGCGACATCACCAAAGTTACGGTTTACGCCCGCGATGCTATCAATGGTGCCGTTAACGGTTGCGCTAATAATGGTGAGGTTGCGTGGACCGCCGTTGTTGGTGCAGTCACCGCAAGAACGCCACAGTTTGCCGTGTTGACCCGTCAGAGTGAAGTTGCCCTGTACGATAGTGTGGCTGTTTTTGGCATTCTGTTGCAGTACTTTGTCCGGCTTGCCGCCAGGGCCATTGGTGGTGTTATGTGCGACACCGCCGACGATGGTCAGGGTTTTGCCGTTGTTGGTCGCCGCATCTTCACAGATATCTTCCCAGATTACGTTTTCGATACGGCAGTTGCCTGATTTACAGTGGATACCGTCAGAACCGCCTTTTTCGGAGATGCGCAGGTTTTTAATGGTGGCATTTTCCAGCGTGATAACGGGAGGTTGCTTATCACTGTCGCCCTTACAGCTCAGACCCAGAGTAATTCCCCCGCAGTCGACGGTTTTATCTTTAATTACCGCTCCCGCTTTACATTCTGAACTGGCTGCTTTAAGTGAAGCAGCGCGCAGTGGTGCTGGCTCCAGACTTGGGTTGGTCGGTGCTGCGTTGGACTTCAGTACATTATTATTGCCGCTAACGGTATCCACCCAATACCAATAATCCGACTTTGGATTGGCGGTTAAATCGGTAAAGGTTCTGTCGGTGGAATTGAGCTCTGCAATTTTTTCGCTGCTCGCCTGATTATTACTGGTGCTGCGATACACATCCTGGCGAACAAGGTTGCCTGCATCGGTAGACCAGCTTAAATAGGTGGCATTATCTTTTTTCAGCAGCATCAGCATGGTGTCATCAGCTTGAGCCTGAAAAGAAAAAGCAGCAGTACATAAAAATATCGGTGTTAAATACTTAAACATGTGTTTTTCCTTGTAAATTAAACGGATATTTTTTCTCTTCATTTATTCTAAATAAAGAGGGAGTCCTTGCGCATCGAAAAGGATTATATAGCAGAGAATTTGAAATGAATAATGATTCGTCAGAATTGTTGAGATTAATCAGATTATTTAATTTACTCTGTGATTATTTTATATTTAATTTTATCTTTTGTTTATTATATTTTATTTAATTATTTGTTATAAACTAATAAATATTCGGAAGGTTCTTATTAAAGAAATAAGAAAAGTGAATGGCTTGAAGAGATAAAAATCTTACCACTCCCCCTTTACTGCTCGTGACAGGATTCGGTTTCTTTCCACGTTCTGTTGATACTTCATTTAATTTTCTGGTGATAATTTAATCATGCATAAAACAGAATGCCTTTTCTAAAAAATAGACAACTTTTTATGTAAATGGACTTTTTATTAATCTACATATGCATATTCGACAATTTTTAGTTTCTATAAAGGCGTTTTATTTTTCTTATTAATCCAAAGGAAAATGGCATTCCTTTTTAGTCACGATAACGTTGCGGATATCTACACCCTAAATAATTCGAGTTGCGGGTAGGCGGCAATCGCACGACAAATCGGTTTTAAACCGATTTGAACAGCGCTAGCGCTAGCCCGAAGGGGGAACCTCATTTATGAGGTTCATTAGTCCCCAAGAGCTTACACCGGTAAGTGACAGGGGTGACAAATCTGCCGGGAGCAGATTTGAACGCTGCTCGCAGCGGCCCTTTAGGGCGAGGCCCACGACGGGCCGAGTATTTAAGAGAAGCCAACGCACCTGCGGCTTGAAGTATGACGGGGATATAAGGGAAGGTTTGACATGGAATATCAATCAGGTAAGCGAGTTTTATCACTATCACTGGGTCTTATCGGCCTGTTCAGCGCATCGGCATTTGCTTCTGACTCACGAACGGTGAGCGAGCCGAAAGCACCGTCCTCCTGTACGGTACTGAAAGCGGACAGCAGCACGGCCACCAGCGCCATTCAAAAAGCGTTGAATAACTGCGGACAAGGCAAAGCGGTCAGGCTGAGCGCGGGGAGTTCCTCCGTCTTTCTGAGCGGTCCACTTTCTCTGCCTTCGGGCGTCAGCTTATTAATCGATAGCGGGGTGACGCTACGAGCTGTGAATAATGCCAAGTCTTTTGAGAATGCGGCGTCATCCTGTGGCGTAGTGGATAACAACGGTAAAGGTTGTAATGCATTTATTACCGCCACGAGTACGACGAACAGCGGAATCTATGGGCCGGGCATCATTGATGGGCAAGGGGGCGTGAAGCTTCAGGATAAAAAGGTGAGCTGGTGGGATCTGGCTGCTGACGCCAAAGTGAAAAAGCTAAAACAGAATACCCCGCGGCTGATTCAGATTAATAAGAGTAAGAATTTCACACTGTATAACGTCTCTCTCATTAACTCCCCTAACTTCCACGTCGTGTTCAGCGATGGTGATGGTTTCACCGCGTGGAAAACCACGATCAAAACCCCGTCCACCGCGAGAAACACCGACGGTATCGATCCGATGTCATCAAAAAACATCACGATTGCCCACAGCAATATTTCGACGGGTGACGATAACGTGGCGATCAAAGCCTATAAAGGCCGTGCCGAGACACGCAATATTTCCATTTTGCATAATAAATTCGGAACGGGTCACGGTATGTCGATCGGCAGCGAAACGATGGGGGTTTACAATGTCACCGTCGATGATCTGAACATGAATGGCACCACGAATGGCTTGCGCATTAAGAGTGACAAATCGGCTGCCGGGGTGGTCAACGGCATTCGGTATAGCAATGTGGTCATGAAGAATGTGGCGAAGCCGATTGTGATTGATACGGTATATGAGAAGAAAGAGGGAAGTAATGTGCCTGACTGGAGCGACATTACGTTTAAAGATATTACCTCCCAAACCAAAGGTGTGGTTGTGCTGAACGGCGAGAACGCGAAAAAGCCGATCGAAGTGACGATGAAGAACGTCAAACTGACGAGCGACAGCACATGGCAGATCAAGAACGTCACCGTGAAGAAGTAATTTGATCACTACGTTGTTTTGTCATTACAGCGCCGCACGGGAAACCGGCGGCGCTGTTTTTTGTCAATTACGCTCGTTCTACCATACGTGAGTTTAACGTTCACGCAGCGCTTCATTGACCTTGTTCAAAGGCTTAATCAGATAGTCCAGCACGCTCTTCTGGCCAGTTTTTATCTCCACGCTGGCGACCATACCGGGCACGATGGGGAATTTCTCCCCGGCTTTATTGGTCAGCTCCGCCTGCGTGGTGCGTACATAGACCCGATAATAAAACTGATCGCGCCTGACTTCGTCCTGAAGGGTGTCGGGCGACACGCTTTCGACTTCACCGGTTAAGTTGCCGTAGATGGAGGAATCATAAGCGGTGATTTTTACCGTGGCAGGCAAACCCGGCCGGATATAGGCAATATCACGCGGATTGATGCGCGTTTCGATTAGCAACTGATCTTCCAGCGGTACGATTTCCATCAGCTTTCCGCCCGGTTGCAGCACGCCGCCAACGGTCGTTACCTGAATGTCTTTCACAATCCCGCGTACTGGTGACGTAATGGTGGCACGCTTGAGCTGGTCGGCTTTCCCGCTGACCACTTCCATTTGTGCTTCCAGATCGGCGTTGTTCTTGACCTGTTCTTCCCGCGCCCGTACGGCGTATTGGTTGCGGGCTTCATCGATTTTGCCGCGGATTTCGCTAATCTGGCGGCGTAACCGAATCACCTCGACGGCGCTGGCGGCACCTCGCTGCACCAGCGGCTCTGTCATCCGCAGTTCTTGCTCCACCAGCCGCATCGATTGTTGCAGATTGGCGACCGTTTCATCGCGATTACGCAAGCGTGATTCATAAAGCTGGCGCTCGCGTGCAGCCAGCGCCGGTTCCTTCAGAGTTTCCGCGCTGAATTTGAGCGGTTCGCCGCTGAGCTCGGCGTACAGACGTTCGGCGGACGCCCGCAGCGTCTGCACGCGGGAGAAGGCTTCACCGTAGACCGACTGGAAGCGGTTGACGTCCAACTGCGCCAGCACCTGACCTTTCTCGACGACGTTGCCCTGCTGCACATACAACTGGCCGATGATCCCGCCGTCCAGGCTTTCAATCACCTGCGCACGTGTCGACGGTGTCACTTTGCCGCTCCCGACCGAGACTTCATCCAGCACGGCGAAGGTGGCCCAGATAAAAAACACGACCAGCCCCAGCAGACTGAGCCAGATAATGACGGAGACGCGCCGCCCCTGACGTTTCAGGTCATCATGGATAGTGATGCTACTCATTGTGCTCCCCTTACGCCACGCTCTGTGCGCTGTCTGCCGGTTTACTGACGGCCTTCAAAATCTGGTCACGTGGGCCATCTGCCACGATGCGCCCGCCATCCATCACGACCACGCGGTCAACCAGCTTGAGCAGCGCCGGGCGGTGTGTCACCAGCACCAGCGTGCGCCCCGTGAGCCAACTGCTTAACTGGTGGATAACGTGGCTTTCCAACTGTTCGTCCATCGAGGCGGTGGGTTCATCCAGCAGGACGATCTGGGGATTACGTAACAGCATCCTGCTGAGCAGAATCATCTGCCGCTGCCCGCCGGACAAACCGCGTCCACCTTCATGAATGATGCGATCCAGACTGGAAGCATCCTGTTGGATCAGGCTGAGCGCGCCGCTAATACGTAGCGCCTGCAACAGCTCCTGCTCGGTCGCGTGCGGGTTGCCGAGCATCAGGTTTTGCCGCAGGCTGCCGAAAAACAGACGCGATTCCTGAGACAGAAAACCTAACTGGCGGCGGACATCCGCCGGATCGATCTGACTGATGTCGACACCATCAATGATGACTTTGCCGCGCGTCGCGGTCGCCTGATTGGCAAGCAGCTTGAGCAGGGTGGATTTACCCGCCCCAACCTTACCGAGCAGCGCCACTTTTTCGCCCGGTTTGATCTCCAGCTTACCGACCTGCAAGGCGGTATCGCCCTGTTCAGGATCGTAGCTGTATTGCACGTTGTGGAGCTGGAAGTGTCCCTGAAGGATCGGGCAGTGCGCCATTTTGCCCTCTTCCGGCCGATCCAGCGGTTTTTGCAGAATGTCATCCAGCCCGGTCATGGCGGTTTTGGCGTGCTGCCAGCGGGAAAACACCATCGTTAGCTGCATGAGTGGCGCGATGGTGCGCGAGGAAAGCAGACTACAGGCCACAAGCGTACCGGTGGTGATATCGCCCGCCAGCACCAGATAGCTGCCGAACACCAGCATGCCGGCATAGGTGAGCTGTTGGACGGTCGACGCCCAACCGCTGAGTCGTGCGCCCCAGACGCGTTGTTTCATCCCGATGGCGGCGCTGACTTCGTGCGTCTGCTCCCACTGGCGCTGAAAGTAGGGTTCGGCCTGTAACGCTTTGATATCTTCGATCCCTTCGATGGACTCGACCAGCACCGCATTCCGCAACGCGCTTTCGCGCATCCCTTCCTTGGCGAGCTTCGCCATCGGCCATTGCAGCATTAGGCCGGGGATCACAATCAGCGGGATCGCCAGCATGGGGATCAGCACCAGTGGCCCGCCGATCATCGCCATGATACCGAGAAATAAAAAGACGAACGGCATATCGGCGGCTGCCCCGACGGTGGTGGACGTCAGCAGCTCACGTACCTGATCGATTTCCCGCAGCTGTGAAATAAACGAGCCGGTGGATTTCGGTCTGGCCTCATTTTTGATCGCCAATGCACGGGCGAACAGCATCCCCGATACGTGCAGATCGATGCTTTTGCCCATCAGATCGGAGACGACGGTGCGCGATAAACGGATGGCGTACTCTAATGCGGCAGCCAGCAGTACGCCGAAAAACAACACCCACAGGGTGGGAATCGACTGCGCCGGGATCACCCGGTCATACACCTGCATGGAGAACAGAATCCCCGCCAATGCCAGAACGTTACCTACGATAGACGCGAGAGAAATTTCCCCGATCTGCCGTTTTGCACCGCGAAAATGTTGCCAGAACCAGTGCTTGCGGTACGGTTTGACGAAATCATCGATGCGGGTATCGCGGCCACGCTCGGCGATGCCGACCAGCACGATAATCCCCTGACTGTGTTTGATGAGTTCCGTCAGTTCAGCTTCACGTTGAAGGTCACCCCCGTCATTCAGCCAGTAGGTGGCGATGCCCTCATCATTTAACGACTCAATGACGATGACGCCACCGTCGTCGGTTTCTGCCAGCACGGGCAAGATCTTGTTGCGCCAGCGGAGCTTCTCCGTGTGTCGCAGGCTGATGCTTAATCCCATCAGATGGCTGATTTGTTCTAACTGGCGGGCAATGGGCTGCTGTTCGTACCAGCGCATCTGCTGGCGTACCGACTGGATATCGACCACCTGTCCATAGTGAGCGGCGGCGCGGGCCATGGCGGCAATCCAGATTTCAGTTTGGGTTACGTGTGTCATTCACATTCCTGCATGTTCTTATCCGGCAGGTGAGCCGGCTTACAGCGACGGTAACGTCTCGCCAGTGGCTTGATGACGCTCAATACCCAGCATATCCAGCAGATTATCGACGGCCGCGGCATAGTTAACCGCTGCCTCCCAGCCGTCGTATAGCGCGCCGATGCGTGAGGTTTCGGCCTGCAATACGTCTTGTTCAACGCTGAGCAGGTCATTCAGGCTGCGTTTGCTGAGTTTGTATTCATCCTGATAAACGTTGCGGGTGTAGGTTGCGCTGGTGATTTGTTGCTGGCTGGCTTTTTCACGCTGCTGTGCGCCGATGAGGTCGGCATAGGCCGTTGAGGCTTTCTGGTTCATATCCAGCTTTGCCGCTTCGACTTCAGCCTGTGCGGCTTCGCGCGTGCCTGATGCAGCATCAACGCGTGCGCTGACGGCACCACCCTGATACAGCGGGGCTTCTACAACCAGCTGTAGCTGGTCATCCCAGTAATTACGCCGGTTGGTTTCATAGCGGGTACGGCCTGCCTGCACGGCAATGGTAGGCCAGTGCTGGGCTTCCGCCTGACGAATGCGGTGGCGCGAGGCTTCCTGCTTGGACTGTGCGCTTAATACCGAATTACTCTGCTGGTAAGGGAGCGTCTTGAGCGTAATCTTTTGTTGCAGCAGCGCGCGGGGCAGATCGGGCAGGGTGGTGGGGAGAACGCCAGTCAACACGCTGAGTTGCGCCAGCGAGGAGCGCTCCAGCGCACGATATTGCTCCAGCGTCGCCTTCATGCCCGCGATGCGGGTTTCCGCCTGTAGGATGTCGGATTGCGTACTGAGGCCTGCCTCGGAACGGAGCGTCGCGATGTCTTTGACCTGACTGAGCGACGCGATATTGCGATCTGCTGCCTGACCCAATTCCTGATAGCGTTTGACTTTCAGGTAGGTCAGTAAGGTTTGCTGACCTACCGTGGTCATGACGCCATAGAGCTGATAGCGATAGGCATCTGACAGGCTGTGCTGCTCATCAATGCTGCCGCCTGTCTTACCGAAATCATACAGCAGCTGTTTCAGCGTGATGCCAGCGGTGGAGTTGTTGCTCATCGTGCCGCCGGTATCGCTTTGATCGGACTGGCCGACGTTGCCGCTGAGGCCGATTTGTGGGAACCAGGCGCTTTGTGCGGCCCGGAGATCGGCGTCGCCGACGCGAATTTGTGCCGAAGCCTGTGCGATTTGTGGGTTGCGTGCAAACGCGCGAAGAATGGCCTGTTTGAGATCCAGGCTATCGACCTGCTGTTCTGTTGGTGCGGCGGACCAGTCAAACGCGACGGTTTGAGCGAGCGTCGGCGGGCTGTAGAGGCTTGCGAAGCTACTGCAGGCGAGCCCGAGGGCCAGTACATAACGCGGTGTGTGATGGCGTAATGTGTGAGTCAAAAAAGCGCGATTGTGTGGAAAAAACATGCCCCTGATAAAAAATGGTGTGTGCATCAATGACCCCTGTTTTCATCACTCTTTGTTTTAGTTCCTTTAAAGGAGGGAGAGGGCGCTGGCAAAATGCGTTAATACCCCTTCCGCTTTCCCTCTTCGTCATATTTCTATGCCGCTGCTGATGTCGTTTCGTGCGCGATAATGTCGCTATTTTTATGCTACCTCGTAGCACGCGCCCGACTCGGGACGGCTCAAACGCCGCTCGCCCCGAGACCCCAGGCTTTTGGCGGAAATCATGCCGCTGGCGCGGTTCCAGCGGTGTTCATGAGCACGATTCGAGCCGCCAGTGACGCGTTCCCTACGCGGCACTGACTTTCGCGGCATCCATGCCGCTCACTCGGTGCTCATGCCCACCGCTGCATAATTTTTACGCCGGGTAACAGTAAAACCTCATCATAAGAGGGCTGTTGTTACACCATATTGACGAGCAGGCCTTGCTGCACCAGTACATCTCCCAGGTTGTTGGCGCTATCCAGCGATGAGTGGTGGTAGACATCAAAGCGTTGGCCATCAATATCGCGCTGTCCTACCGTGCTCCAGGCTCCTTCGCCCGGAATCAGGTTCACCTGATTGCCTTCGCCCCCGACGATCAGCAGATCATCTTCTGGTCGGTCGGTAACATTCAGGGCTCGGTCGAGATCCAGCGTGATGCTGTTGGTGCCGTTTTGGCCTAAATCGAAGATCTCTACGTTATCGATTTTCAGCCCCAGCGCCGTGAGGTCCAGATTGAGCTCGGTGCCATCCAGAACCAGCGTATCAATGCCGTCGCCACCGTCGATCTGGGTAAAGTCTAGCGTTGAAAGCGTAATAATGTCGTCGCCTTCTCCGCCTTCGACATCCGTGCCCGTTTGCACAGTGCCGTCGGCCAGGTTGACAACGACGCCACCGATGGCATAAACGTTGTCTTCCACTTCGGTGCTGGCGCTATTGTCGATGGTGTGTGTCTCACTGAGCGTGGCAGCCGCCATTTTCGAGCTGACTTGAAGAGGTTGCACTACGGCGCTTTCCTCGCCATCAAGCTGTTCACTGGACAGCGAAGACACCTGCGCAAGACTGCTGTCGTCAACATCCAGCGCCATCATGCTCATCAGCGGTAACCCGAGCGAGATACCGGAGGTTAATCCAGCGGATACGCCAGTGAAGTTACCCGCCTGATCGGTGACGGAGGCTTCAACCGCTGTTCCCAATAGCGCTGTCAAAATCGCGCCCACGTTGAAAGCGTTGATGCCCAGCAGCGAACTGCTGAAGTGAGCGCTCCACTTGCCATCGGCGCCGACGGTACCCTGTAGTGTCTGACCGAGCAGCGTGACGGTGACCTTAGCGCCTTGCTGAACATAGCGCGATGCTCCGCTGATGGTGACGCCGTTCGTCAGCAGACCAATGGTATTCCCGATCAGTGACCCCACGGCATCAATACCCAACTGCGGCAACTGGTGCGTTTTCACGATCACATTGCTGCTGGTGTTGTTAGTGTTGCCATAGCGATCGGCGACGGTGACGCCGACGGTCAAATTGCCATCGGCAATGTTGAGCAGGTTGGCGCTCGGCACGCTGATGCTCCAGGTGCCGTTACTGGCTACCGCAGCGGTGAGCACCAGTCCGCCCACCGTCAGCGTGACGCTACCGCCAGCCGCATTGGTCGTGGTGCCGCTGATGAGCTGGTTGATGCCTGCTTCGGCCAGATTCAGGTAGCCGTCCCCGCCAAACAGAGAGCCGAGGCTGACCGTTGGCAATGTGTGAACGCCCACGCCGATCGAAGCCCCCACGCTGGCACTTTTTCCTGCTGCGTTGGTCAGAGAGGCGCTGAGAGAAAGCGTGCCGTCAGTCAGATTGTTGAGATCGAGTGAAGGCAGGCTGACGGACCAGGAACCATTGCTTTGCACCACGGCAGAGTAGGTCTTGGTGCCTAGCGAGATCTGGATAGTGGAGCCTATCGCATTGGTACTGGTTCCGCTGATAATCTGACCCGCAGCAGCCTCGACCGCATTGAGCAGGCCGTCGCCGCCAAAGAGCGGGTTTAGGGTCAGCGTCGGCTGGCCGTTAATCGCCACACTGACGGTACCGGCTTGCTGGCCAACGTTACCCGCTGCATCAACCAGACGAACGCCAATGTTGGTGATGCCATCTGTGAGAGCTTTCAGATCGAGGTTAGGAACTGGCAGGCTCCAGCTACCGTTTGCGCCGACCGTTGTAGTGTAGGTTTTGCTGCCCAGCGTGACGTTGATCGCTGTACCGGCTGCCACATTGGTCGTCGTCCCGCTGATGGTTTGTGCACTCAACAAGCTGGTGAGATCCAGTACGCCGTTGTTGAACAGCGGGTTGAGCGTAATAGTCGGCGGCAATATGGAAACGTTGAGACCTGCACTGATGCTATTACTGTTGCCTGCCGGGTCGGTCACCGTCGCACTGACGGTGAGGTTACCGTTGGCCAGTCCAGACAGTTGCAGCGGCGTGACGCTGGCGCTCCAGGTGCCGTCACTGCCGACCGTCGCGTTTAGCGTCAACGTGCCAATGCGTATGACGATGGATGAGCCCGCGATGGCGTTGGTGGTGGTGCCGCTAATCGTTTGTGTCAGTGCCGCTTCCGCAGCATTGAGGAAGCCATCGCCGCCAAACAGTGAACCCAGGCTAATCGTCGGCAGGTTTTTGGCAATAATATTGATGGCGTTGTTGATCGTGCCGGTATTGCCGGAGGTGTTTGTGATCGATACATTCAGCGTGGTGTTGCCATCGACCAACGCGCTGAGATCGGACGGTTGCAGCGTCAGGCTGAACGCGCCCCCCGCCCCAACCGTAGACAGGAAGGTTTTACCGCCAAGGGTAACCGCAACCTGCGATCCGGCGCTGGCATTGGTGACCACGCCACTGATCGTTTGCGCCACCAGCGCTTCTGCCGCGTTGATGAAGCCATCGCCGCCAAATACCGGGTTTAGCGTAATCACCGGTTGGGCAAAATCGAACTTGATGCCGGCATTGCCGCTGGCGGTATTGCCTACGCTGTCTGTCGCGGTAGCGGCTACGGTGAAATCACCGCTGCCCAGCCCTTGCAGGATCCCCAGTACGCTTGGGGTGACGGCAACGCTCCATTTGCCATCAACGCCGACGGCGGCCGTTGCGATTTGTGAACCCGCAATGCTCAGCGTAATGGTTCTGCCTGCCAGGCCGGTGGCTGTACCGCTGAGAGTTTGGTTGACCAGCAGGTCGCCCAGATTAAGCAGGCTATCGCCAAAGACCGGATTCAACGTAATACTTGGCAGGTTTCTGATCACTGTTGGGACGTTCACGATCTGGCTGGCCGTGTTGCCTGCGTGATCGGTGACCGCGATGCCCAATGCCAGCGTTCCATCCTGCAGGGCCTGCAAGTCGAGGGCGGGAACAGACAGGCTCCAGGCTCCACCTGCACCGACGCTAATTCCAGTGTAAATCTTGTTGCCCAACGTTACGGCGACCGTTGCGCCAGCAGCGATGTCCACGTTGCTGACCACGCCGCTGATAATCTGGCTGGTCGCGACGTCCGCCGCATTCAATGCGCCATCCGTGAAGGCCACAACCGAATTGATGACCGGCAGGGACTTCAACACGTCGATGTTGACCAGTTGATTCTTCACGTTGCCGTGCGAATCGATGATGTCGACGTTAACCGCCAGTAAGCCATTGCTCAGGCCTGTGAACAGATTTGGAGCAAGGGCGACGCTCCAGGCGCCGTTGGCGCCCACGGTGCCTTCCACCGTATTTCCCAGCACGGTGACCTGGACTTTCGCACCCAGATAGTCACCGGTCGCGTTACCGCTGATGACCTGTGTCACCAGAGATTCGGCCAGATTGAGGATACCGTCGTTACCGAAGATATCGGTAATGCCTGCGCCGAGCGTCTTATTCAGCGCGACATCCAACGTGACATCAAGGTGTGTGGTGTTGCCGGAGGTATCGGTCAGTGTTACGCCAATAACCTGTGGCCCATCGATCAGGTTTTGCAGATTGGCGGACAGCACCGGAATGCTCCAGTTGCCGTTCGGGCCGACAGTGGTTGTGCCTGTCAGCGGGCCTGCGGTTAGCGTAACGGTGGCGCCCACTTCGCCTGTCCCGGTAATCGCCCCTCCCGCCAGCGCCTCTGCCAACGTCAGAATATTGTCATCAAACAGCGTAACGCTAAGCAGTGGGATGGCGGTATCGACGGCAACCGTCTGTGTCGTGGTGGTGCTATTGCCCGCTTTATCGGCGAGGGTCGCCGTGATGGTGTAGTTGCCGTCGGTTAGCTGTGCCAGATCGGCGGCGGGAACGTTGACACTCCAGGCACCTGTTGCGGAAACCTGCGCGCTGTAGGTTTTTCCATTCAGGCTAATCGAAACGATTTGTCCTGCTTCTGTAATGGATGCCGTACCGGTAATCGCCTGTGCCGTACTCATTTCCGTGGCGCTGAGCACGTTGTCCGAGGCAAAGGAGACAATATCCAGCGTAGGGGCAATGGTGTCCACGGTGACGATGGTTGTCAGGGTCGCGTCCAGCGACGTGGCGGTAATGAACACCTCACCCTGCGAGGAGAATGTCGGCAGAGCCGGGATGGTGATGCTCCAGTTGCCGTTGACATCGGTGATGGGACTAGGCTGAAGTAGCACTCCGTTGGCCGAAACTTGTACCGAGGTCATCGCTGACGCTGGCCCGATCGAACGCCCGGAAATCGTGATATTGCCGTTGATCTCGACGGCGTTGATGATGTTGTCGGTCGAGATAGGGTTAATGGTCATCACCGTCGGAGGCGGCGTCAGGTTGACGTTAAAGTTAACGCTGGATGGCTGCGTTGGATTTCCGGCCCGGTCCTCTGCACTGACAGAAAGTGAATAGGTCGTGTTGGCCAGCACCAGCAACGCAGAGGAAGGGATGTTAACGCTCCATAAGCCACCGTTGAGAATTTGGGTTTGATAATCCAGGCCATTCAGCCTGATAGTCACGTTCTGGCCGACTTCCAGCCCGGTCGAGGTACCGCTGACTGACTGCGTAGTCCGGCTTTCGGCATAGTCAAGGCCGTCCAGACCCGCGAAGGTGGTAATGGAGACGGTGGGGGCGGCTTTCACGGCGAGAATGGCCTGAGAATTCAGCGTGGTGCTGTTACCTACGGCATCTGTCGCCGTGATGACGATACTCTGTGTACCGTCAGCAAGCTGGCTGAGCTGGGTTGTCGTCAGTTCAGCCGTCCAGACTCCTCCGTTAATTTGCGTAACAAGCGTTTGCCCTCCCAGCGTGACGGTCATGCTGGCTGCATCCCCCGCGTTGCCGCTTAAGGTTATGCCTGTAGGCGAAGCGGCCTCAGCGATATTCAGATAACCATCGTCAAACGGCGTATTCAGCGTAATGGCTGGTGGGGTGAAATCGCTGGTAAAAGCAATCGGTGCGGAGCCCACGTTGCCTGCTGCATCGACGGCGGTCACCGTGATGGTATGCTGGCCGTCGGTTAGCGAATTCAACGCATTTGGAGGCAGCGTCACTGACCAGTTGCCAGCGCTGTCTACCGTCGCGGTGTAGCGGATGCCGTTGAGATCGATCTCCAGTTTAACGCTTTGCCCGCTGCCACCAATCTGCGTACGGCCAGAGAAGGTGAGTGCGGATGCGGCTTCGGCGCTGCTCAGAAT
This sequence comes from Pectobacterium aroidearum, assembly GCF_015689195.1. Lineage (GTDB taxonomy): Bacteria > Pseudomonadota > Gammaproteobacteria > Enterobacterales > Enterobacteriaceae > Pectobacterium > Pectobacterium aroidearum. The sequence continues at coordinate 3,806,680 of NZ_CP065044.1, read as the reverse complement.
ATTATCGATACCAAAGGGGACGACGTCGATAAGCGGGGCAGGCAGCGTCAGCGCTACGCTAACATCGCGCGGGGTGCTGGTATTGGCGTTGCCGACCCAGTCGGTGACCTTGACGCTAATGCTGTAATTGCCTTCGGTAAAGATCGCCAAATCGGCAGGGGACAGCTCTCTGGACCAGCCGCCCAACCCGTCAGCGACGGCGGTAAAGGTGGTGTCTATCAGCGTGGTTTTATTGGTCACCGTAACGGTGACTTCCTGACCCGCGCTGGTAATACCGGTTTTACCGGTTAATGTCTGAATGGCCTGAATTTCAGTGGCGTTAAGGATGCCGTCGCCAAAAGGCAGATCCAATGTTGCCACGGGCAGGGTGGTGGTCAGCACACTCGCTGTGGCCGTTGCAGTACTGGTGTTGCCCGCAGAGTCGGTCACGATGACGGTGAAATTCACTGTGCCATCCGGTAGGTCGATCAGCGTCTGGCTAGCCAACGACAGTGTCCAACTGCCGTCGGCATTCACTGTGGCTGGGAAATTCGTGCCGTTGATACTAACCGACACGGTTTGTCCCACGTTGCTGGTGAGCCCCGTTTGCCCGGACAGCATAGCACCCGGCTGCGCATCAGCCAGACTCAGTTTGCCATCGCCAAAAGGGGTATCCAGCGAGGCGACGGGAACCCCGACAATGACGCTGGAGAACGTTCCGCTTCCTGCTCCTGTATTGCCAGCATGATCCGTGACGGTGACGTTGATGGTGTGTGTGCCGTCACCAAATGCAACGAGATCGGCGGCGGGCAGCGTCACACTCCACTGGCCGTTTGCCGCTACGGTAGCGCTGTAGGTGGTAGTGATCGTGCCGTTGGTTACCGAAACCGACACGCTCTGGCCTGGGTCAAGCAGCCCCGTTGTGCCCGTCAGCAACTGGTCCACCGTGCTTTCCGCCTGATTTAGCACGCCGTCGACAAACGGTGTGGCGATAGTGATGGCGAAATTGGTGTGGATGACAACGTCCAGCGCGCCGCTTGCACTGCCGGTATTGCCTGCGCTGTCTGTTACTGTCGCACTGACCTGCACGTTGCCATCCGCCAGTATGCTCAGCGCATTGGCGGGAATGGTGGCACTCCACAGGCCGCCCGCGAGCGTTACGCCGGTTACGGTGTACGCCCCGATCGTGACCTGAATCGCTGTTCCTACAGGGAGATTGGTGTAACTGCCGCCAATGGTGGTTTCCGTCGCCAGTTCTGCACTAGTGAGAACATTGTTGCCATAGAGAGAATCTAGCGTCAGCGTTGGAAGCGACTGTGTTTTTAGCGTGATATCGATACTGGCGGCACTGGCATTCCCAGCGCCGTCGGTCACGCTGGCTGCCAGTGTTTTCACACCGTCGCCCAATGCCAGCAGGTCGTTCGCCGCAATGGCGATTTGCCAGATGCCGTTGCCATCGGCGACCGCACTATAAACGGCCGTGCCGACTTTGATCGTGACCAACAATCCCGCTTCGGCCTTGCCGCTTAACGGTAGCCCGGCCAGCGCGTCCGCCAGACCGATATCGCTGGTGTCCACCAACATATCGATAGACAGCAAGGGTGGAACGGTATCGACGGTAACCGGATGGGTTGCCGTAGCCGGGTTCTGTGCGATGTCGCTGACCGTTGCGGTCACATTCTGGCTGCCCTGCGGCAGATTTTGCACATCGCTGGCGGGAACGGTTGTGCTCCAGCTTCCGTCAGCGCCAACGGTCGCCAGATAGGTTTTGTTATTCAGCGTGACGGTGACTCGCTGTCCTGTCTGAACATTCGTTGTAGAACCCGAGATGATCAAATCGGATTGCGTATCTTGTGCACTAATGACGTCGTTGCCAGATAGGGTCGTAATGGTGATGCCGGGCAGGTTGGCGGCATCGGTAATGACGGTAATCGAGTGTGTGGCTGAACCGGGGTTGCCGCTTACGTCCGTCACGCTGGCGCTCACGGTTTGCTTGCCATCAGGCACATTGCCGACATCCGTTGCCGGAACCTGTACGCTCCAACTGCCATCCGCGCCTACGGTAGCAAAGTAGGTTTGGTTATTGAGCGTGACGGTGACCTGCTGGCCTTGTTCCACATTCTGGCTGCTGCCGTTGATGGTTAATGGCAGGTTCGATTCGGCCAGATTGAGATAATCGTCGGTCGACAGCGTCGCGATCGTCAGGGTTGGTGCTTTCGCGGGGTCGGTATCCAGAACAATCGAGTGGCTGACGGTGCCGGTATTGCCGGCGGCATCGGTCAAGGTAGCGGTGATTGCCGTAACGCCGTTCGGCATGTTTTGCAAGTCGCCAGCAGGTACGGTGACGCTCCATGTGCCATCGGCCTGTGCCAGTCCCTGATAGATCTGACCGTTGATGGTGACGTTGACAATAATAGGGCGACCGCTGTCATTAACAGGCGACGTACCGCTGATGACCACTGGCTGCAGGCTTTCCGCGATGTTGATGATATCGTCGATGCCAATTGGGTTGATGGTCAGCACCGGTGGGGTCAAGTCAACAAATACGCTACCCTGAACGGTAGAGGTATTGCCTGCCGTATCCGTAACAGTAACGGAAATATTCTGCACGCCGTCTGCTAGCGTCCCCAGAATGGCTGGCGAGAGTTGAAGACTCCAGTTGCCATTGCTGTCAACCGTGCCGGTATAGCTGATACCACCGATGGTGACGCTGACGGTTTGACCCACGGCGTGAATCCCCGTGGTGCCGGAAAGTGTCTGCCCGGCTTGCGCATCACTCACGTTTAGGTAGCCGTTACCAAATGGGGTATTCAGCGAGGCAACGGGTGGATTATGGATGCTCACGCCCAGTTGTTGTGTGCTCGACAGAGCGTTACCCGCCTGATCGACCGCTGTGACATGCACCGCGATGATGCCATCCCCCAGCGCTTGCAGATCGCCAGGTTGAATGTTTGCGCTCCAGGTACCGTCTGACTGCACCAGCACGGTATAGGTTTTCCCGTTGAGTATGACGTTGATATTCGTGCCTGGCGCGACGTTAACGGTATTGCCGTTAATCGTAATGCCGTTTGTTGCTTCCAGCACATTTAGCTGGTTATCCCCGGTGATTGGCGCAATAGACAGCCCGCTCGCATTGGTGTTCACCGTGACGGTGCTGCTGGATGTCGCGATATTGCCGGAGACATCGCTCACGCTGACGGTAATGGTCTGGCTGCCGTTAGTCAGCAGTGCCATATCCGCATCTGAGATCGTGGTGCTCCAACTCCCGTTCGACAGAACCTGTGCGGTATAGGCTTTGCCATTGAAGCTAATCGTCACCGTTTGGCCTTGCTCAACGTTTTTGCTGGTGCCGCTGAGCACCTGACTGACCCGGACTTCCGCGCCATCAATAATGTTGTTGCCAGCGAAGGTGCCAATCGTGACGACTGGTGCGTTTAGCGCGCTGGCATCGACGACAATAGCCTGTGTGGCGGTAGTGGTATTGCCAGCGGTATCCGTCAGACGCGTCACAATGCTGTAGTTGCCATCGGACAAATTGCTGAGATCGGCTGATGGAATCGTGATGCTCCAGGTGCCATCACTGCCGACGGTGCCGCTGTAGGTTTTGCCGTTCAGCGTGGCAGTAACGGTTTGCCCCGAGCTGGATGGCGAAGCGGTGCCGGTTAGCAACTGACTGCTTTGCACCTCGGTGCTATTCAGAATGTTGTCGGTCGCAAAACTTGCCGTCGTCAACGTAGGCGGCGTGCGAGCCACGGTAATATTGCTGGTCAGGGTACTGCTGTTTCCGGCTGCGTCGCTGACGCTAACCTGCAATGCCGTGGTGCCGTTCGGCAGATTTTGCAGGCTATTCACAGGCAGAGAAATCGTCCAGTTACCTGCTGCATCAACAATCCCGGTGTACGTCACGCCGCCAAGTGTGGCGGTGACGGTTTGCCCTGGTGAGGCGATACCGGTTGTGCCGCTGAGCGTCTGGGTAACGCCAGCCTCTGCGGCATTGAGTATGCCATCGCCGAATGGTGTGTTCAGCGTCAGCGTTGGGCTGCTGTGGGTGAACACATCGATCGTACGGCTGCCGCTCAACGCATTCCCTGCGCTGTCTACCGTTGTCACGGTGAGGGTTGACGTGCCGTCGGCCAGTGCGCTGACGTCAGCCGCCGATACGATGATGCTCCAGGAACCGTCCGGCTGTACCACGCCATCGTAGCTTTTCCCGTTCAGCATGATGGTGACGGTGGTGCCTGCCGCCACGTTCTGGCTGCTGCCGTTGACGGTCAGATCTTGCGCCACCTCTGCTTGATTCAGTTTGTCGTCGCCAGCGATGGTATCGATGGCGATGCCGCTCAATGAGGTATTCACCGTAATCGTCTGGCTGAGCGTTGCCGGATTACCGCTGACGTCGTTGACGCCAATCGTGACGGTATGTGCGCCTTGCGCCAGATGAAGGAGATCGACAGACGGTACACTGACGCGCCATTGGCCGTTGCTGTCAACCGTTGTGGTGTAGGTATTGTCGCCGAGCGTGACGGTAACGCGTTGTCCTGCCTCAACATTCAGACTGCCGCCGCTGATGATTTGCGCGACGTTGATTTCCCCCCCGTCGATGATGTTATTGAGCGCGATGGCATTGATGGTGAGCAGGGGCTGGTTAGCCGGGCTGGCATCCAGCGTTAATGACCCGGTACTGGTGGCGCTGTTGCCTGATGCGCCGGTCAAGGTTGCCGTCACGGTGTAATTACCGTCAGCGAGAGCCTGAAGGTCGGCAGCGGGGATCGTGACGTTCCAGCTACCGTCGGCCTGAATCTGAGCCTGATAATTTTTGTTGTTGATCGTGACAGTGACGGTGCGTCCGGCATCGGATTGCAGCGCATTACCGGAGATGACCTGATCGTTCAGACTCTCGGCGGCGTTGATGATGCCGTCGCCAGTCAGCGGCTTCAAGGTCAGAATGGGGCTGGTCAGGTCGACGGTAACATCGCGCGTGCTCTCTATGCTGTTGCCCGCCGTGTCAGTGGCTTCGACACGGATAGTCTGTACGCCGGACGGGAGGGATTGCAGGTCGGCGGCGGGAAGCGCGACATTCCAGTTGCCCTGATTATCGACGATTGCCGTATAAGTTTTCCCGTTCAACGTGACGAGGACGCTTTGACCCCCACCGGCGATTCCCGTTTTGCCCGTCAGACTCTGCCCGCTGGCGGCCTCGGTAATGTTCAGTATGCCGTCACCAAAAGGCTGGTTTATCGTTGGCTGCGGCAGGTTATTGATATGAACATCGATAGTGCGGCTGGCGGTAACAGGAACATCGCCGGGGTTGGCCACGCTGGCGATGATGGTCGTTGTGCCATCCGGTAAGGCGAGCATGTCACTGCTGTCGATGATCACGCTCCAACTGCCATTGGCGGCGATGGTGCCCGTGTAGGTCTTGCCATTGAGCGTAACAGTAACGCTTTCTCCTGGCGTAACGTTGACCGTCGAGCCTGAAATCGTTAGCGGCTGTGAGGCTTCAAGTCGATTAATCTGGTTATCCAGTGCGACAATACTGATGGAGATGCTGTCATTGTTGGTGTCGATCGAGGACCAGATTTCATGGCTACCCTCGTTACCGGCCATATCGGTAATGCTGGCAGAGATCGATACCGTTCCCTCGCTGAGTTCAGCCATATGCTCAGCGGGAATTTCTACGCTCCAGTTGCCGCTGCTCTGGATCGTGGCAAAGTAGAATTTTTTGTTGAGGAGAATGGTGGCGACCTGACCCGTTTCTACATTCGAACTGGTGCCTGTCAGCCACTGGCTGACTTTGAGATCGGCCGCGGTGATAACGTTATTCTCATCAACAAAAGCGTTAACGAAGATCGTGGGCTGGAACGCAGGGTCTGCACTGAGCGTAACGGATTTCTCGACGCTGGCGGTGTTCCCGACAGCATCGGTTAGCGACGCGGACAGGGTGTAGCTGCCATCGGCCATGCCGCGCAGGGCCGCTGTGGGTAAGTTGATGCTCCAGTTGCCATCATTGCCAACAACGCCAGTGTAGAACTGTCCATCGAAGGTGATAACGACAGTACGACCCGCTTCGCTGATTGAGGCGGTGCCGTTGACGGTCTGGTTGCTTTGCGATTCGACCATATTGATGGTGTCATCGCCGGCAATGGTGCCGATAGTCAGGGTCGGGGCGGTGAAGTCGGTATGGCTGACAAACGTCTTACCAGCCTGATTGCCTGCGGCATCCTGTGCCGTGACCAACAGCGTGTTGTTTCCTTCCGGCAGTTGCTGGAGATCGGCCGCAGGGACGGTGACTTTCCAGTTACCTGCCGTATCAACAGTTCCTGTGTAAGACTTCCCGCCGAGGGACAAGATGACCGTCTGCCCGGCACCGCTAATGCCGGTATGGCCGGTAATCGTCTGGCTAACCAGCGCCTCTGCGCCGTTCAGTGAACCGTTACCAAATGGGGTATCAATCGTCGGCTGCGGCAGCGTATGGATGTGAACACCCAGCGTCTGCGCATCCGTTACGGTTCCACCCGCTACATTGACGCTAGCGCTGATGGTGGCATTGCCGTCTGACAGTTGCTGGAGGTCTGCGCTGGGGATTTGCAGCGTCCAACTGCCATCCGCAGCAACGGTGGTGGTGTAATTTTTCCCGTTCAGCGTCACGGTAACCGTTTGTCCTGCGGGAACATTGGCGGTATTACCGCTGATAGCCAGCGGCTGGAGTGACTCTGCCTGATTTAGCAGGTTGTCGCTGGCGATGATATTGATGGCGATGCTGTCGCCAGATTTATCCACGCTGATATCGCGGCTTCCGCTCGCGGCGTTGCCCGCTTTGTTGCTCACGTTGACGCTAATGCTGTGCGCACCGTCCGCGAGCAAGGCGATATCTGCGGTTGAAACGTTGACGCTCCAGACGCCGCCGGACTGCACGGTCGCGAGATAGGTTTTCCCATTCAGGCTAATGGTGACAACTTGTCCCGCTTCAACGTTAGTGGTCGTCCCGCTCAGTTGCAGGCTGACTTTGGCTTCTGCGCCATCAATGACGTTATCGTCCGCGACGTTATTGATGGTAATGGTTGGTGCGGTGGTCGTGCCGCTGTCAATGGTCAGCGGACGGGTAACCGTTGTGGTGTTGCCCGCGGTATCGGTCAGCGTGACGGTCAAATTATGGTTACCGTCCGCGATAGCCACCAGATCGGCTGTCGGCAGCGTGATGCTCCAGTTTCCGTCGTTGCCGACGGTGGTGGTATAGGTTTTGTCATTGAGCGCAACGGTGACTACGCGGCCTGCTTCACTGAGTGACGCCGTTCCGCTGACTACCTGATTGACGGCCAGCTCTGCGCCGTTGAGGACATCGTCCTGAGCGATAGCGGAGACGTTGAGCGTCGGCGGCGTGGTGTCCACGCTGATATTCTGCGTCACGGTCGTTTCGTTGCCTGCGATATCGCGGACGACAATCTCCAGCACGCTGACGTTATCCGATGGCAGGCTTTGCAGGATGTCTTTGGGGATCGTCACCGTCCAGTTCCCATTAACATCGACTGTTCCGGTAACGTAATTCCCGCCGATCGTCAGGCTAACCGTTTGCCCTCTGCCATTAATTCCGGTTTCCCCTCTGATGACCTGATCCTGCGCGGCTTCGGCTGCATTTAATACGCCGTCGGTGAACGGCGGTGTCAGCGTGATGGAGGGGAGAGTATTGATGTGTACATCCAGCGTGTGGTCGACGGTGACGGTATTACCGCTTATTCCCTGAACGCTGGCCGTGAGAGTGTGGCTGCCGTCTGGCAGCAGAAGCAGATCGGCGCTGGGGATGTCCACAGACCATTTGCCGTCTGCCCCCGTTGTTGTGGTGTAGGTTTTTACTGCCCCCGCTACGGTGAGGCTGACGGTAACCGTTTGGCCTGCAGCAACGTTGGCGGTGGTCCCGCTGACCGTCAGCGGCTGTCCCGCTTCTACGGCATTCAGGCGGTCATCCGTCGAGACGATACTGATGTTGACCGCTTCGGCGTTAGTATCCACTGTGATGGTTTGCGGAGGCAGTGTCGTGGTGTTACCTGCTTTATCCGTTAATGACGCCACCAGATTGTAAGTGCCATTAGTCAACGCCTGCATATCGCCGGAAGGAATGAAAACGCTCCACGAGCCATCACTTCCTACCGTCGTTGTGTAGGTCGTGCCGTTAAACGTTACGGTTACGGTCTGGCCGACATCTGATAGGGAAGCCGTGCCGGAGACAAACTGCGAAGACTGCAGTTCGTCGGCGGTGAGCAGGTTGTTTCCGGTAAACGGTGACAGGGTCAGTTCCGGCGGTGTGGTATCAACAATAATGGTGCGGTTGACCACGGTGACATTGCCGGCATTATCGCTGATCGTAAACGACATGGCGTGTTCGCCTTCGCTCAGTGCGCGAAGATCTGCGGCAGGTACGGTCAGAGTCCAGTTACCGGCAGCATTAATGGTCGTGGTATAGGTTTTCCCATTGAGCGTGATGGTGACGTTCCGGCCCGCCTCACCAGTTCCGTTCAGAACCTGGCCATTCGCTAGTTCTCCTACGGTGAGGTAATTGTCGCCCGTAAATTTATCCACGGTTAAATGCGGAGGCAGGGTATCAATGGTGAGATCGAGGGTTTTCTCATGGACCACGCCGTTCGCACCCGGCACGCTGACTTTCAATGCGTAAATGCCGTCTTCCAGACCGGTAAACGCATCCGCTGGCAGGGTAAAACGCCAGGTTCCATCGGCGGCAACGGTGGTAGTGTAAACCACGCCGTTCAACGTGATGGTGACGGTTTGCCCCGCGCTGACGCCCGTTGTTTTCCCGCTGAGGATATGAGGCTGGCCGATTTCCGTACGGTTCAGTCCGTTATTTCCGGCAAAGGCATCAATGGTTAAGGGTTCTGGCGGTGGAGTGGAGGTGTTGTCATCGTCGCTTGATGAGGCCACGGCGACCGCCACTCCTGCAACAGCGGCTCCGCCGAGAGCAACCGCCCCCAATATGCTGCCCAGTGAGGCTGTAGATAGTGTACTGGTGGTGGTGCTACCAATTAGTAATGACGTCATATCGCCCAGCGCAGAATATTCTGGCGTCAGGGCAACCGCTTCTGCCGCGAGTGCTGCCCCTTCAGCCGCTGCTGCACCAGAGAATTGCGCATGGATGAGACGCGTACCATCATCAAAAATCAGCTCACTGTGGTAACCCGCGGCATCCAGCGTGAAGAAGCTTTCATAGCGGACGGTTGTACCGTCTTTCATGTGCAAGATAAGATCGTTGCTGACGCGCTCATAGCGAGACACCATATCTGGCGTGCCATGAATTCGAACCGTGCTGCTTTCCAGTAGTTCAACGTTCCTTGTACCCTGTGGAATGTTTTCTATGAACTGGCCATTCTGGCGCGACAGGATATTCACATTTCCAGCAATAACATTCATATCTGACATGAAATAGCCTCTTACTTATCATCTGAAACCATTGTCTGGATACATCCCCGTCAGTTCGATGCGGCAACGGGAGTGTATAGGTATATGCGCAACCAAAATGGTGCACAAAAACAGGCCTGGTTTAGAAAACAGTAAAGTTTGGCTAAATTGAATGCTGAGTATGCCCCTTTCCATAGGGAATCTTCACAGTATGAGATTTGTCCTATTCTTGATATTTATAGGTGTGGCTTAACCAAAAATCCAACTTTTTTGAAATGTTTTGAAAATAAAAAATATGACAATATTCTTACGTATTAAATGGCTTAGCCGTTTTAATTTCCTGATTAAATCATTACCCCACTAATTATCATGTTTAATTACCATCACTTAGCGTTCTTTATCGTATAGAAATAGGTTTTTTGCGCGTGATAGCCCAGAGACCTCACTAGCGGGAGGGTGTTTATATCTATATTGATTGTATCAATTTGTGTTTATTGTTATTAGCGATGGAAGGTGAATGCTAACGATGCATGTCGTCGGTTAAATGATAACTAAGCGTGGTCATTCATCATTTTTTTTAATGCGTTGTATTAGCGATGCTGGATGGGGGGAGAACGCTGGCGCGGCGTTGGATATGAGAATTATTCTTGATATCACGGCCATCGCCATTAAACTGCGGGCGATTGTTTTCATTATAGAGACCAGGTTGTTATGGAGTTGCTCCGCATCGTTTACCAACAATACCGTTGGCCCTTTCTTGCCGTTATCCTGTTAAGTTTGTTGAGTGCCGCATTGGGCATCGGACTGATTGCCTTTATCAACCTGCAATTGATTGAAACGGTCAATCAATCGTTGAGTGTGTTGCCGCAATTTTTGGGCTTGTTGCTGCTCCTGATGGGCGTGACGTTGGTGTCACAACTGGCGTTGACCACGCTGGGGCACCATTTCGTTTATCGTCTGCGTGGGCAATTTATCAAGCGTATTCTGGACACCAATATTGCGCGTATCGAGCAGATCGGCAGTGCGCAGCTGCTTGCCAGCCTGTCCAGCGATATCCGCAATATCACGATTGCGTTTGTGCGTCTGCCGGAACTGATTCAGGGCATCGTGCTCACCATCGGTTCAGCGGCTTATCTGGCCTGGCTCTCCCCGAAAATGCTGGTGGTGACGTCCGTTTGGATTGCGATAACGCTCTGGGGCGGATTTATGCTGGTTTCCCGCGTGTATAGCCACCTTACTCAGGTGCGGGAAGCGGAAGATCGTCTCCAGAAAGATTACGAAACCGTGATTAATGGGCGTAAAGAACTGACGCTTAATCGTGAACGGGCGCAGAAGCTGTATGAAGAGGTTTATCAGGCCAATGCGCAGGATTACCGACAGAACGTGATTCGTGCCGATACCTTTCACCTCAGTGCGGTGAACTGGTCGAATATTATGATGCTGGGCGTGATTGGCGCGGTCTTTTTCATGGCAAACAATCTTGGCTGGGCGGATACCAATGTTGCCGCGACATACTCATTGACGCTGCTTTTTTTACGCACGCCGATGCTACAGGCCGTTGGCGCGCTACCGACGTTACTGAGTGCGCAAGTCGCGTTCAATAAGTTGAAACGTTTCGATTTAGCGGATTATCAGGAACCGTTTTCCGCTGCCATTGCCCCTGCGGATTGGCAGACGCTGGAACTGCGTGATGTGGTGTTTCGTTATAACGATTCCGGGTTTGAAGTCGGGCCGATCAATCTGGTGATAAAGCGTGGCGAACTGGTGTTTTTGATTGGCGGTAACGGAAGCGGAAAATCGACACTGGCGATGCTGTTGACAGGGCTTTATACCCCGGTTTCCGGCTCGTTACTGCTGGATAATCGTCCCGTTACGACGGAAACGCGAGCGGATTACCAAAAGCTATTTTCTGCCATTTTTACCGACTTCCACCTGTTTGGGCAGATGATGGGCCCGCAGGGAACAGCACCGGATACGGCGCTGGTCGACAGCTGGCTGGATCGTCTGAACATGCGGTATAAGCTGACGCTGGAGCATCATCAGGTGATGAATTTACAGCTTTCTCAGGGGCAGCGTAAGCGTGTTGCGCTGCTGCTGGCTGTCGCCGAACAGCGGGACATCCTGCTGCTGGATGAATGGGCTGCCGATCAGGATCCGCAATTCCGCCGCGTGTTCTATCTTGAGCTGTTACCGCAACTACGCGCACTGGGGAAAACGATTGTGGCGATCAGCCATGACGATCACTACTTTGAACATGCCGATCGCCTGCTTGAAATGCATCAGGGGACGCTGTCTGAACTGACAGGCGATGCGCGTGAACAGGCCTCGCAGGATGCGGTGGCGCAGATTAGCCGGTAGCGCAAATTCGCGCAGCTGAATGCTGCGCTGTGAGTCATGGCACACCGTTAGTGTGAAGTCTGACAGGCATATATTAATTCGTTGAATTCTGGGGCATTATAAGCGCCAATGTTGGCAGGCTGCCAACAGAGTTGAGGTTTTTCACTTACAGATCAGTCACCTGACGTATCTGGTCTGCCACTTAACTCAATAAGTTGGTATATGTTATGAAAAGGATGTTTAACGCATTATTCGTTGTTGTTTTTGTTTGTTTTTCGTCTCTGGCAAATGCGGCAGAAAATCTACCTAACATTGTCATTCTGGCAACGGGCGGTACGATTGCTGGTTCCGCAGCAGCTAACACGCAAACCACGGGGTATAAAGCGGGTGCGTTGGGCGTAGAGACGCTGATTCAAGCGGTGCCAGAGCTGAAAACGCTTGCCAATATCTCCGGTGAGCAGGTTGCCAGCATTGGTAGTGAGAATATGACCAGCGATGTCTTGCTGAAGCTGAGCAAGCGTGTGAACGAGCTGCTGGCACGCAGCGATGTTGATGGCGTGGTCATTACGCACGGTACGGATACGCTCGACGAATCGCCTTACTTTCTGAACCTGACGGTGAAGAGTGACAAACCTGTGGTCTTTGCCGCAGCGATGCGTCCGGCAACGGCAATCAGCGCCGACGGTCCAATGAACCTGTACGGTGCGGTCAAAGTGGCAGCGGATAAAAACTCACGTGGTCGCGGTGTGCTGGTTGTATTGAACGACCGTATCGGTTCTGCTCGTTTCATTAGCAAAACCAACGCCTCTACGCTGGATACCTTTAAAGCTCCGGAAGAAGGTTATCTGGGCGTGATTATCGGTGACAAAGTTTACTACCAGACCCGTCTGGACAAAATCCACACCACACGTTCCGTATTTGACGTGACCAACATCGATAAACTGCCCGCCGTCGACATTATTTATGGCTATCAGGACGATCCAGAATACATGTATGACGCGGCCATCAAACATGGCGTAAAAGGCATTGTGTATGCGGGGATGGGCGCAGGTAGCGTATCCAAACGCGGCGACGCAGGCATCCGTAAAGCGGAAAGCAAAGGTATTGTTGTCGTTCGTTCCAGCCGTACTGGCAGTGGCATCGTACCACCGGATGCAGGACAGCCTGGTCTGGTTGCCGATTCTCTGAGCCCGGCTAAATCACGCATTCTGCTGATGCTGGCGCTGACGAAAACGACGAATCCTGCGGTGATTCAGGATTACTTCCACACGTATTAATCGCCTGAGCGGTTTTTTGTGTCATAGCCCCGCCCTTAAACGCGGGGCTTTTTATACCCGTCATACTTCAAGCTGCATGTGCGTTGGCGTCGTTACTCGGCACACTGGCGTGTACCTCGCCCCGTTGGGGCCGCTGCAAGCAGCGTTCAAACCTGCCTCTGGTAGGTTTGTCAGTCACCCGAATCACTTACTTCAGTAAGCTCATCGGGATGCCCTCGCTCGCCGCATTACGAGACTCATAAATGAGCCTCGCCCTTGCGGGTCAACGCTTTGCGTTGTTCAAAACGCTAACGTTTTGTCCTGCAACTCGAATTATTTAGGGTATATTTCCTGTCATCCCATTTTGACTTTTCGTTATTCAACTTTTCATTCCCAAAGAGAAGTCACTTCCCTCTATGCTGATTTTATCGGTATGATTCAGCCCACGACAAAGCAGGTAATCACCCCCATTTATCTTTGATACCCGAAATAGTTCGAGCTGCGGGACGCGCCGACGCGCGTGCTGCTTGAGGTATGACGGAGCGGGTGAGTAAAAAAAGGATACGTCATTACATGACACACCCCATTTTTATGGTTGGTGCCAGAGGCTGTGGGAAGACCACCGTTGGGCATCAGCTGGCGCAGGCGTTGGGATATGACTTTGTCGATACCGACCTGTTTATGCAGCAGACGACCAACATGACGGTGGCTGATGTGGTCGCGCAGGAAGGATGGCATGGGTTCCGCCAGCGTGAAAGTCTGGCGCTTCAGCAGGTGACATCTAACCGCTGCATCATCGCGACGGGCGGCGGTATGGTGCTGGCGGAAGCCAATCGGCGTTTTATGCATGATAAAGGCACCGTTATTTATCTCCATGCGGATGCAGAGCTGCTGGCTCAGCGACTGGAAGAAAACCCGCAGGATAACCAGCGGCCGACGCTGACTGGTCGTCCTATCGCGGAGGAGATGGCCGATGTGCTGGCCGCGCGCGAGGCGCTTTATCGCGGCGTCGCGCACCACGTTATCGATGCCTCGCAGGCACCGGAAGCGATTGTGGCAAGCGTGTTGAAAGCGCTGCGTTTGTCGGCGGCGTAGGACGGTAAGCGGACACTGGCAAAATAATCACCAGTCAGTGTTACCGAACACTAACTTTCAATGAATAGATCGTGACAGTGGCGCGACTCTCCTTTTAAGATGAATTTTCTGAATTTTTCGACGATAGGTGCCGCGCTATGCTGAATGTAAATGAGTATTTTGCAGGGAAGGTCAAATCAATCGGTTTTGAAGGCGACGGCATTGGCCGCGCGAGTGTCGGCGTCATGGATGCGGGTGAATATACGTTTGGAACCGGGCAGCCGGAAGAAATGACGGTCATCACCGGCGCATTGAAAGTGCTGTTGCCAGGCGCACCGGATTGGCAGGTTTTCACTCCGGGAGAAACGTTCTTCGTTCCGGGAAAAAGTGAATTCAATTTACAGGTGGTTGAGCCAACCTCTTATTTATGTAAATACCTGTAATATATACTCTATTTTATAAACTTTACCCATTCTCGCCGCGTCGTGTGCTACATGACGCGGCGTTTTTTATACCGGTTCTGCGCCATCCCCGCTTTTCATCTCGTCCTGCTCACGCTTTTCTGCCACGCTTCTTCTAATGGTTATAAAGAATGCTACAAAAATGTTAAGTAGCTCAAATAACGAACCCAAAGGTATTTAAAAGGTATTATTAATTGGTATTTTAAAGGTGTACCTTACTCTGTCATGAAGGATGTAAATATGAAAACTACAGCAAAGCTGTCGTTCATGATGTTCGTTGAATGGTTTATCTGGGGAGCCTGGTTTGTTCCACTCTGGCTGTATCTGAGCAAAAGCGGATTTACGGCGGGGGAAATCGGCTGGTCGTATGCCTGTACGGCTATTGCCGCTATCTTGTCGCCGATTCTTGTGGGGTCACTCACCGACCGCTTTTTTGCCGCGCAAAAGGTGCTGGCCGTACTGATGTTCGCTGGCGCGATACTGATGTACCTGGCGGCGCAGCAAACAGAATTCATGTATTTCTTCCCGCTGCTATTGGCGTATTCGCTGACCTATATGCCTACGATCGCCTTGACTAACAGTATCGCTTTCTCGCATGTTGCCGACGTAGAACGAGATTTCCCACGCATTCGCGTATTGGGCACGATCGGTTGGATCGCCTCTGGTATCGTCTGCGGATTTCTACCGACGTGGCTTGGATTTAGCGATATCTCTCCGACCAATATTCCGTTACTGATTACGGCCGCCAGTTCTGCGCTGCTCGGTTGCTTTGCGCTTTTCCTGCCCAATACGTCACCGAAAAGCACCGGCAAGCTGGATGTTAAAGTCATGCTGGGGCTGGACGCAGTGGTGTTGCTGAAAGACAAAAACTTTCTGGTGTTCTTTGTCTGCTCCTTCTTGTTCGCGATGCCACTGGCGTTTTATTACATTTTTGCCACCGGCTTCCTCACCGAGGTCGGCATGAAAAACGCGACGGGCTGGATGACGTTGGGTCAATTCTCAGAAATTTTCTTCATGCTGGCACTACCGTTTTTCACCAAGCGCTTTGGTATTAAAAAGGTATTGTTGCTGGGGCTGATTACAGCAGCGATCCGCTATGTGTTCTTCGTCTACGGCGATGCTTACCACTACTTCACGTATGCGCTGCTGTTCCTCGGCATTCTGTTGCACGGCGTGAGTTACGATTTTTACTATGTTACCGCTTATATCTACGTTGATAAAAAAGCGCCGGTGCATATGCGCACGGCGGCGCAGGGGCTGATTACGCTCTGCTGTCAGGGATTCGGCAGCCTGTTGGGATATCGTCTGGGTGGGGTGATGATGGAGAAGCTTTTCGCCCACGGCGAGCCGGTTAACGGCCTAACCTTCAACTGGACCGGCATGTGGCTGTTTGGCGCGGTGATGATCGCGATTATTGCGCTGATCTTTATCCTGTTTTTCCGTGAATCGGATAAGACGATCTCGACAATTGATGTAGACGGTGCAAATCAGCATTTCAGTACAGAGGAAAACAAATGAAACAAGAACGTATTCTCGGTGCCTTATATGGGCAGGCTTTAGGGGATGCGATGGGTATGCCATCGGAACTGTGGCCCCGAACGCGCGTGAAAGCGCATTTTGGCTGGATCGATCGCTTTTTACCCGGCCCGGCGGAAAACAATGCGGCGTGCTATTTCGGTCGCGGCGAATTTACGGATGATACCTCGATGGCGCTGAGTCTGGCCGACGCGATCATTGAATGTGACGGTGAAATCAATGCCGATGCGATTGGCCGTCACATCCTTAAATGGGCGGAATCGTTCGATGCCTTTAATAAAAATGTGCTCGGCCCCACCTCTAAAATTGCGTTGAAAGCGATCCGCCAGGGCACGCCAGTCAGCGAACTGGAAAATAATGGCGTAACGAATGGCGCGGCAATGCGCGCCTCTCCGCTAGGCTGCCTGCTGCCAACCCACGATCTCGATGCGTTTATCGATCAGGTGGCGCTGGCATCCAGCCCCACGCATAAATCTGATGTGGCGATTGCGGGGGCGGTCGTGATTGCCTGGGCAATCTCCCGGGCGATTGACGGCGCCAACTGGCAGGCGATCGTTGATGCATTACCGTCTGTAGCACGCCACGCGCAGGAAAAACGTATCACGACGTTTAGCGCTTCCCTCGCCGCGCGTCTGGAGTTGGCACTGAATATCGTGCGTAACGCAAACGGTACGGAAAGCGCCAGCGAGCAGCTTTATCAATTGATTGGCGCGGGAACAAGCACCATTGAATCCGTCGCGACCGCCATAGCGATGGTGGAATTAGCGCAAACGGATCCAAACCGCTGTGCGATTCTGTGTGCCAACCTCGGGGGAGACACCGATACGATCGGGGCGATGGCGACGGCGATATGCGGTGCGCTACACGGGGTAACGGCGATTAATGCTGCGCTGAAACAGGAGTTGGATGATATTAACCAGCTTGATTTTGGTCGCTACGCCAGCCTTCTCCTGCAATATCGCTCAGCACGGGAGGCGTGATGAAGGCCAGCGAACTTGTCGCAAAACTGGATGGACTCACGGCACGTCAGCCGCTAACTATTATTGGCGCCGCGGTCATTGATGTGATTGCCGATGCGTACGCACTGCCGTATCGCGGATGTGATATCGAGCTCAAGC
Organism: Pectobacterium aroidearum; assembly: GCF_015689195.1. Classification (GTDB taxonomy): domain Bacteria; phylum Pseudomonadota; class Gammaproteobacteria; order Enterobacterales; family Enterobacteriaceae; genus Pectobacterium; species Pectobacterium aroidearum. The sequence continues at coordinate 3,789,514 of NZ_CP065044.1, read as the reverse complement.
AGCAAAGCGTGAATATTGGCGGTTGCGCCTTGAATATTGCGATTGCGCTTAAACGTCTCGGCATCGATGCACAAAATGCCCTGCCTGTCGGACAAGGGGTATGGGCGGATATCATTCGCCATAGTCTGGAAAAGCAGAATCTGACCACGGTGGTACAAACCGACGCGGGAGACAACGGTTGGTGTCTGGCGTTGGTTGAACCGGACGGCGAGCGGACTTTTATGTCCTTCAGCGGTGTTGAGAACCAGTGGAGCGACAGTTGGCTGGCATCGTTATCTGTCCCATCAGGGAGTCTGGTCTATCTTTCGGGCTACCAACTGGCGGCACCGTGCGGCGGGCGTCTGGTGAGCTGGCTGGAAACCTTGCATAACGTCACCCCATTTATCGATTTTGGCCCACGTATTGCTGATATTTCTCCCGATCTGATGGCGCGTATTATGGCGCTTCGCCCCATCGTTTCCCTTAATCGTCAGGAAGCGGAAGTGGCAGCAGAAATGCTCGGTGTGTCAGCGGATGTGCAAACGCTGGGGCGCGCCTGGACAGAGACGTACCGCGCACCGGTGATTATTCGTCAGGACAAGGCGGGGGCATGGTATTTCGATGCCGCTTCTGAGGGCTGCATTTCTCCGTTTCCGGCAACGGTGGTTGATACCATCGGTGCGGGAGACAGTCACGCCGGAGGAACACTCGCGGGGTTGGCTGCTGGCTGGTCGCTGGCGGATGCCATCACGTTGGGGAATGCTGTTGCCGCATATGTCGTGAGCCACCGTGGCGGAGACTGCGCACCCACGCAGGCTGAACTTCGCGCCCGGTTACTCCTCGCAGACGAACACGTATAGATCGCTACGGCAATAGCTGATGCTGTACTCAATGGGCCGGTTCTGTGGGTCGAGCGCAACCTGCTTGATGACCAGAACCGGTACTTTATTATCAAGCTGAATGTGGGACTGAAACTCGGCGTCAGGCATGCGTGCGCTGACGCGGCTGCGTGTACGCTGCGGATTGATATTCTGACTGCGAAAATAGTCATACAGTGAAACGCCGATATCTTCAGCGTCAGCGATCAGATCAACAGGGACATACGACTCTTCAATTGAAACGGCATCCTCATCGACATAGCGAATACGTTTCAACATAAAAACGGGGGTGTCCGGCGCAATAGCCAATTGTTCAGCCACTTCCTTGCTGCTTTTCACAATTTGTTTGTTCACCCACAGCGTATTCGGTTTTTTACCCCGCAGTACAACCTGTTGTGAAAACCCGCGCGCCTCTTTCAACGAATACTCGAATATATTATTGATTTGCGTACCGTATCCGCGCACACGAGTGACCACACCTTCTTCTTCCAGCGTCTGCATGGCTTTACGCACGGTAATGCGCGATACGCCGGCCAGCTGGCTCAGGTCGCGTTCGCCCGGCAAAATATTGCCATGTTCCAACATGCCGCTACGTACGGCATTTTTTACCGTTTCGGCAAATTTTAGGTAGAGCGGGGTATTGTCTGCAGTCGCAAAGCGCTGAGTAAGCTGTGCTATTAATTGAGTATGCGCATGTTCCATTCTTCTCTGATCCTGCCAGCCTGCGTAGATTCTATAATACCACTGGTATTATTCAGTCTATACTGAAAATGCGTTGTTATCTTGCCACATAAAAAATAACCCATACCCATAATTTCCAGCATAATTCGCTGTTACGAAATCTATCGCTCTTTTTTGTAGCATGGCTCATATATTCCATATATGAGCCATTTTATTTAATGGTGTTGATTAATTAATCGTATAAAAGAATGAGGTAATTATTAGGAATAATCCCTAGATTGTTAAAATACAATAGATTAAAGGATTTACTGATAATTTTATCTTATGGTAAATGATAAGTTTTTTATTCTTTAATTTTTGTTTTTATAAGGTTGTTATATTGGTTAATTGATTCCAACTCCATTTGGTGTCTTTTTTTATATCAGGATATGGTTGAACGTATTAAGTGTTGTTCTGGGTTTCAAGATAAATGGCGGTGGTGGAATGTGATCGCATTCAAGTTTTATTTTGCTGTGCCGTTATGGATAGTATAACTATTCTATGCAAAGAGTATTTTATGCTGAAAACGACGCGCTCCCGCATTCTTGCGGCCTGTTCGACCATTGTTGTACTTTCACTGGTTATCAATACTTTTCTAAATTACACCATCGCCAATAACGCGAATAAGGAATCGATCCAAAATACGCTGGATGCGGTAGCAACCAGTCATAGTATAGCCATCAGCGACTGGGTTGCTTCTAAAACGCAGATGATTTCAGCTCTGCACGATCGCGCCATAAAGGATGAAGATCCGATCCCGCTATTTAAACAGATCGTGGCTTCCGGCGGGTTCCTGAACGTCTACATGGGCTACGCCAATGGCACGGCCAAGTTTGCCGATCCCGGTGGTATTCCTGCCGATTACAACCCTACCATCAGACCTTGGTATCAGCAGGCTGTGAAAGAAGGTAAGCCGTTAGCGACCGCGCCGTACGTGGATATGGTAACGAATACGCTGGTCGTGTCTTTCGTTGCGCCTGTAGTGGAAGGGGGAACCGTCAGAGGCGTCGTCGGTAGCGACGTCACCATGAAGAGCGTGATCGAAAACGTCAAAGCGATCAACCCGAGTCCGGGGAGTTTCGGCGTGCTGATTGACCGTAATGGTACGATTATTGCGCACCCAGATGAAAAGCTGACGCTGAAAAATATCACCGAGATTGCTCCTGCGATTAACCTGAACGACATTCTTTCTGCGGATAGTGCCCGCGATGTGGATTTTTCCGGTTCGACAAAACTGGTGTTGGCAAAACCGATTACCGGCACGAGCTGGTTCATGCTGGTGGCGTTGGACAAAGCTGAAGCGACGGCGGGTATGCGTTCTCTGCTGTCTACCTCGGTCATCACGCTAGTTGCCATCGCGCTGTTGGGCACGTTGGTGATTGGTTTCATTATCACATCAACGCTCAAGCGCCTGCTGCAAATCCGTGATGCGATGGATGATATCAGCAACGGTAATAACGATCTGACGCAGCGTCTGCCGGACGAAGGGCATGATGAAGTCGCGCAAATTGCCCGCTCGTTTAATATCTTTGTCGATAAGATCAGTCAGGTCATGATCCAGATTCGGGATATCAGCGCATCGCTTCAGGTAGCGGCGGATGAAATCTCAGCGGGGAACAACGATCTTTCTGCACGCACCGAATCTGCGGCGTCGAGCATTCAGCAAACGGCGGCCTCGCTGGAGGAAATCTCTGCGGCGGTGACGCAGTCGGCAGGATCGGCGCAACAGGTTAACGCTAAAGCGCTGCTGCTGTCGAAAGATGCGGGCACGGGCGGGAAAGTGGTTTCCGATGTGATTGTCACGATGGAAGAGATCGTGGTCGCGTCTGGGAAAATCGGCGATATCATCGGCGTGATTGATGGCATTGCATTCCAGACTAACATTCTGGCGCTTAACGCAGCGGTAGAAGCTGCGCGTGCGGGTGAACAGGGCCGTGGCTTCGCCGTGGTTGCCGGTGAGGTTCGCAGCCTGGCACAGCGCAGCGCGCAGGCCGCAAAAGAAATTAAAGAATTGATTGAATCGACGGTCTCCAGCGTGACGTCTGGCTCTGTGCAGGTTCGTCAGGCCAGCGACACGATGAATGAAATTGTCGGTGGCGTGTCTACGGTGAGCTCGGTGATGTCTGAAATTACGCATGCGGCGGATGAACAAATGCGCGGTATCAACGAGATCAACAAGGCGGTCGCACAGTTGGATTCGATGGTGCAACAAAACGCCGCGCTGGTGCAGGAATCTGCTGCTGCGTCAGGTGCGTTGCAATCACAGGCGGAAGAACTGAACGCCGTCGTCGGGGCATTCCGGGTCTAACGGATTTGTCACTGAGGAGGTATTGCCCGCTGCCAGAACGGTGGCGGGCAATCACCGACTGTATTAATAATCGGTAGTATTCACGAACGATAGTATTAACGAGCGATAGTATTAACAATCGATCGTATTAACGTTGGGCTTCTCCGCCCAACGCTTCAATCAGATTCGCAATCAATGCAGCCAGTTCGCTGGTCATTAAAATGAAATCGGCATCAAACCGCTGCGCAAAATCTTCCCGATCGATATCGTCGTTTTGTTCCCGCAGCGTATCGGAGAACTTCAAGCGTTTTACCGAACCGTCCTCGGACAAGACCAACTGAATACGTTCCTGCCAGTCCAGCGCCAGCTTGGTGACCAGCTTGCCTGCTTCAATATGGACGGCGATTTCATCGCAGACCAAATCCTGTTTTTTACAGCGGATAACGCCGCCGTCTTCCAGAATCGCTTTTAGCTCTGCTTCATCCTGTAGCACGAAGCCAGCTGCCGGTTCACCGGAGCGTACCCACTCGGTCAGCGTCAGCTCAATAGGATTTTCCATAGTCAGTGGCACAACGGGCAGTGACCCCAGCGTTTTGCGCAGCAGCGCCAGCGTATCTTCCGCTTTTTTAGCACTGGCGGCATCGACCATAATCAGGCCGTTAACCGTGTCGATCCACATCCAGACCTGACTGAAACGACTGAACGCACGCGGCAGCAAGCTATGCAGCACTTCATCTTTCAGCGAATCTTTTTCGGTTTTTTTCAGCTTGCGGTGCTGTTCCGCTTCCAGACGTTCGATTTTGGCCTGAAGGGTTTGTTTGATGACCGGAGAAGGCAGGATTTTTTCTTCTTTGCGGACGCAGATAACGATTTGCCCATTAACGACATGCGTTAATGCATCGCTATGCGATCCCATCGGTGATACCCAACCCGTTTTCATCATATCCTGACTGCCGCACGGGGTGAACGCGAAAGCGCTGAGCCGTTTTTCCAGCTCATCTGCAGATAAAACGTTATCTTTAGACAGTGCACTATCCCGGCTTAGGCGGTAAATCATTAAGTTTTTAAACCACAACATGGTGTTATCCCTGACTGGGCGCGCAGGTTTGCACGCGGGTTTGTAATGTTGCGCGCATGATAACGAATTCGAGGCCGTAATGTGGAATAAAATACCGGGATTCAGAGGAATACCTATCACGCTTTGAGTGACAGCAGATTGCTTTCTCTGATTATCTCTATTAAGAACATTTTCAGGTCGGTAACAAACTGACTGTTGCGGAACAAGAACGATTACTGCTCGACCAACTTTGTCAGCACCTCATTTTTCGGGGAACGCCGACCTATTTACAACACGGGGGAGACATCATGAGAATCGGTATCGATCTGGGCGGGACGAAAACGGAAGTTATCGCACTGGATGATGAAGGGCTGGAACGTTTTCGGCAGCGTATGCCGACGCCAAGAAATGACTACCCGGAAACGCTACGGACTATTGTCACGCTGGTCGAGATGGCGGAAAAAGCGATTGGCTGTCGCGGCAGCGTCGGCGTAGGGATCCCCGGCACGCTATCGCCGTTTACCGGCAAAGTAAAAAATGCCAACTCCACCTGGCTTAACGGTCAGGCGTTGGATCTCGACCTCGCCACGCTGCTGAATCGGCCGGTGCGGGTCGCCAATGACGCAAACTGTTTCGCTGTTTCAGAGGCGGTTGACGGTGCCGGGGCAGGGAAGCAAACCGTCTTCGCGGTCATCATTGGGACCGGCTGCGGATCGGGCATTGCGCTGAACGGTCAGGCTCACGTCGGCGGCAATGGTATTGCTGGAGAATGGGGACATAACCCGCTGCCCTGGATGGATGAGGACGAGCTGCGTTATCGGCAGACGGTTCCCTGTTATTGCGGCAAATCCGGCTGTATTGAAACGTTTATCTCCGGTACCGGATTTGCCGCGGATTACCAGCGTCTGAGCGGCCAGCCGCACAAGGGCGAAGCAATTATTGCCTTAGCGGAGCAGGGCGATCCCATCGCCGAGCTGGCGTTGCAGCGCTATGAACATCGGCTGGCGAAGTCACTGGCGCATGTGATTAACCTGCTCGATCCTGATGTAGTGGTGCTGGGGGGCGGAATGAGCAACGTTTCTCGCCTTTACCAGACCGTGCCGGCAAAGATTAAACAATGGATCTTTGGCGGCGAGTGCGAAACGCCCGTGCGTCAGGCGATACACGGCGACTCCAGTGGGGTACGCGGAGCCGCCTGGCTTTGGCCGAAGACGAAGTAATTGCAGATCGAATGATGGCTAAACGGCGTACTGCGGCGCCAGCCGGCTGACGCCGAGCCCGTTAACCTTCTGCACTTTGATCTGTACCGGAATTCGCTCTTTCATGGCTTCAACATGGCTAATGACGCCGATGGTTTTACCCGAGGCGTTCAGGTTATCCAGCGCATCCAGTGCGATATCCAGCGTCTCGGCATCCAGCGTGCCGAAGCCTTCATCCAGAAACAGCGAGTCGATACTGGCTTTATGGCTGACCAGGTCGGACAGCGCCAGCGCCAACGACAGACTGACCAGAAAACTTTCGCCGCCGGATAGCGTTTTTGTGTCGCGCTCGGCATCCGCCTGCCAGGTATCCATCACCAGAAGTTCCAGATCGCCACCGGGCTTACGTTTGAGCTGATAGCGATCGTGCAGGCGTGAAAGCTGGAGATTGGCGAGATAGACCAGATGATCCAAGGTCAGCCCCTGAGCAAATTTGCGGAATTTATCCCCTTTACTGGAGCCGATCAGCGAGTTTAACGTCTCCCAGTCGTCATTCTTTTGTTGGCTTTGGGCGATCTCGTTGAGTAAATCCTGTTGATTCTGGCGCTGTTGTTTGTCGTCAGATAACTGACGCTGGAATTCCCCCTGCTGCCGCAGGTTAGTTTTCAGCGTGTCGTCCAGCGCATCCAACTGCTGCTGTATCGCTTCTTGCGTAGCGTCTTCCGTCAGGGATGCTGGCCGTTTTTGTTGATGTTCCAGTAATGTCTGTTCAGCCTGCTGGCGCAGTGTCGCCGCTTGCTGCAAGCGCTGATGCAGCGTTTCCTTGAATTCCTGCAACGTCTGACGTTCCTGCTCATCAAGCAGTGCATGGAGAAAGGCGGTTTCATCAACGAAGGTGCTTTGCTGCAACGCCAGAGTAAAGCGTTCGGTTGCACTCTCATGCTGGCGCGTGCTCTGTTCATATTGCTGCTGCGTGCTAGCCAGCTCTCCCGTCAGACGGCTTAACGCCGTTTCGGTTTGCTGACGGGATGACTGGGCGAACCTGAGTGCATCGTCATACTGCTGGCTGGTTCGCTGTAGCTGTTCGCGCACATCGGTGATTTGCTTGTCCCCAAATAGCACCTGTCGCTCTTGTTGGCTTGTGTTGAGCTGCGCGAGGTGCTGTGCCAACTGCTGTTGCTGCGTTTGGATGTGCTGTGTTGCCTCGCTTACGCTGTGACGCAGATGTTGAAGATCGCTTTCCAGCGTGGCTAACAGAGGGGTTAAGCGAGACTGCTCCTGCTCTTTGGCTTTCCAGTTTTGCCATTCGCTGTCACGCTGAGCCAGCCAGCCATCTTGTGTGTCAGTGTCTGGCGGAAGAAGCCCCACCGTTGCCAGCGTTTGCGTGATGTCCTGAGTATGTTGCGTGATCTGTTGGTGCACGTTTTGCAGCGACTGCGTTGTTTCTTCCTGCGTAACGCCTAGCGAAGTTTGTTGCTGGGCATTCAGCGCGATTTTCTGTTCGAGATCCCGTAATAATGCTTCTGCAGCAGTCAGTAAATCCTTACTTTCCTGCCACAGTTTTTGCGACTGCTCGCGCGCGGCAATCTGCTGTCGAATGGCCTGTTCTTCGGCTTCACGCTGTGTAAGCCAGACGGCTATCTCGTCCTGCTGTTCCAGCGAGTAGCTAACTTGTAAGCGCTCACTGACACTTTGCCAGTGTTGCAGCAGAGCCTGATGTTCGCTATCGCATTGAGCAAGTTCCGATTGCAGCTGCTCCCGCTGCTGTAAGCGTGCGTTCAGTTCAGCAGTGGTATTCGCCAGCGCGATGGTTAACTGGTTTACGTCCTGCTGTAACGCCGTCAGACGCCGTTGGGTTTCAGACGGTTGTAGTGCCTGATATCGCTCGATAGCGGGGTGCTCGGTTGAGCCACACAGCGGGCACGCCTCTCCGGCCTGTAACCGCTGCCGTTCGGCTTCCAGCTTAACGATATGCACTTCCTGCCGATATATCGTTTCCAAATCGGCCAGACGCTCGCTGCGCTGCTGATGTTCAGACTGCTGCTGTTTCTGCAATATTTCTGACTGGTCGATATGGCCTTGTGCCTCAACGAGTTTGGCGAGATGTTGCTGCTTGCGCACCTGAAGGCGCTGGTATTGGTCGCTGACAGTGGCGAGTTGTCGACATGTCGCCTGCTGATCCATAAGCTGATTAAAGCGCTGGTGCAGAGTGGAAAGTGGCTGATGCGTGTCCTGATGTTGCCGCGTTTCATCGTGTTGCGTGAACTGCTGGCGTACAGCATCAACGACTTTTTGTTGTTCACGCTGCTGTGCCGCCAGATTGTCGGCTTCTTGCTGCCGTGCCGTCGACTCTGCCGTATGCTGTGCCTGTTTCTGGTTCAGCTTCTGGTGCTCGTCCTGTAACTGGTGTAGCTGCCGAAACTGGGTGCGCCACAGAGGCAACAGCTCTCCCCACTGCTGATGATGTGCATGTTGCTGGCGGTAAGACTGGATTTGTTCAAGCTGCCGTTTAGCCTGCTGTTGTTCTGCTGCGACCTGGGTTTGTTTAGCCTCGTCGGCGTGCAGGCGAGCCTGCGTTTTTGCCAGTTCGTCCTGCTGCTGGTTTTTTTGCTGTTCCAGCGTAGCAATGCGATGGTCAAGCGGCACAACCTGCTCGTTGATCAGTTGCTCTTGCTGTTGTCGTATCTGCTTGTGCTCACTAACGTCCTGTTCCGCTTTTTCTTCTTGCTGACGTAACGTTCTTAACGCCAGCTGTTCTGCGGCCAGCTTGCCGTTGAGTTGTTCAATCTGCTGGGCGAGTGCCAGGGACGCCTGCCGATAGCGCTCTTTATCCTGATGTAGCGGCCTCAGTTTTTCTGCCGGTTCGCTATTGGCTAATTTGTCGAGCTGCGGCCTGGCCTGCTGAATGGCGGATTCGGCGCTCGTGTATTGCGCCTGCGTATGAGTTACCGACGTTTGCTGCTGCGTTAGTTGCTCAAACCAGCGTAGCGTAGTCAGTGCTTGCTCACGCTCAACGTTGCCCTGTTGTTCCTGCTGGATCAGTTCGGCAAGCTGTGCTTCCACCTGCTGACGCTGCTCATCGGTCAACAGCTGAATACCGGATGCACGCGCCTGTAGCGTGTTCAATGTGACATTTGCCTGCTTGTGCTTGTCATAGACGCGCTCAGATATCAGGCCATAGATATCCGTGCCGGTCAGCTCTTCCAGTAGCTCTGCGCGGTCATCTGGTTTTGCATTGAGGAAGGCGGCAAACTGGCCCTGCGATAGCATCATGGATCGCGTGAAACGGCCGAAATCCAGCCCGGTGAGCTGTGTGATCATCTCTTTCTTATCATTGAGTTTTTCACACAGAATTTTGCCGTCTTCAATGAGCGCAAGTTCGGCTTTGGGGGATTGTAAGTTGCCGTCTGGCGCATTTCTTGCTCGACGCTGGCTCCAGAAGGCGCGGTATCCGACACCTTTCACCTCAAACTCGACTTCAGCAAGGCACTCTGCGGTATTACGCGTCATCAGGTCATTCTGACTGGCGGAAAGCTGACCCAATCGCGGCGTTTCGTGGTAAAGCGCCAGACAGATGGCATCCAGCAGCGTGGTTTTTCCCGCGCCAGTGGGGCCGGTAATCGCAAATAAGCCATTGCTGGAAAAGGGCTCCTGCGTGAAGTCGATCTTCCATTCGCCTTTCAGCGCGTTGAGGTTCTTTAAGCGCAGACTGAGGATTTTCATTTGGCAGTCTCGCTATTTTCCAGTTCATCAATAACCTGATTAAACAGGGTGCGAACCCGCTGCTGGCGGCCTTCTTCCATGTCTGTCTCCGTTGCCAGACGACGTTCAAAAACGTCATGTACGCTGAGCTCGTTCAGCGTTTCTTTATCTTGCCGGGTCATCGCCTGTAAACGTTGCTCACGCGTGCGGCGTAGCAGAAGCACCTCAACGGGCAGGTTCTCGGTCATTGCCTGAATGCGCTTCTGCATGTCGCTAAGATAATCCTGTGTGCTGATTTCGATATCCAGCCACACGGGCTTGTCACCCTGATAGTGCTGGAACGCGGACAGCTGTCGTTCAATGTCACTCAGACTGCCCTTAATCAACTGCATCGGCTGGGTGACGGGGATGGGCAGCGTATCTATCTGCGGGGGAATTGGCGGCGACGCGTCTGGTGTAAAACTGACCAGACAAACAGATTTCTCACTGTTGAGTTCGTCAAAACTTAGCGGAATAGGCGAACCGCTGTAGCGGATATGCTCACTTTGAGTCACGCGCTGCGGGCGGTGAATATGGCCGAGCGCGATATAATCCGCAGGGGGAAAAGCCTGAGCAGGGAACGCATCGAGCGAACCGATATAGATATCGCGCACGGATTCGGAGGCGGTGGCACCAATTGTCGTCAGGTGCCCGGTGGCTATAATCGGCAGCGGCAGGCCGAGTTCATCGCGTTTTTGGCAAGCCAGTTGGTAACACTGCTGGTAGTGCGCCGTGATGGCCTCTTGTAGCGCCAGCTGTTTTTCATCACCGGACTGTCCAGCTTTGCTGGTCAATACATCGCGCGGGCGTAAAAAGGGAATGGCGCAGAGCAGGGCGCCGGGCTGCTGCTGACGGTTTTCCAGCAGGAGCACCTGTTGGACGGGATCGTCGCTGGCGCAGGCAATCACGCGCGTGTTCAGGCAGGCCAGCAAATCACGGGATTCATTTAACATCGCGACGGAATCATGGTTTCCACCGAGAATGATGAGCTGGCAGCCTGTACGCTGTAGTTCTACTACGAAGCTATAATACATTTCCCGGGCATAGCTCGGGGGAGAACCGTTATCAAAAATATCGCCTGCGACGATAATGGCATCGACCTGATGCTGCTCCACCTGAGCGATGAGCCAGTGAAGAAAAGCCTGATGTTCAGCCGCGCGGCTTTTGGTATAAAAATATTGTCCTAAATGCCAATCGGCGGTGTGGATAATGCGCATCGTGTTCTCTCGATATTCATGCCGCGTGGCGGTGGATGACGTTGTCATTATAGGGAAGGGTGCTCTGTCATCGTAATGCGATGATTATATATAGCCGGGATGCCGGCTGTCGCGGTGGAATCCTGAGTTTGGAAAGCGGCTCGAAAAATCGGATGTATGCGTTGTAACATCGCGCGCAGAGGGCCGTGTGTTTTTCATAAATCTGTCATAAAACTGACGCATAATGCCTTTCGCTTGCTAACAGCGACGATGATTAACGACAGGATTAACAATGGCAAAACGCATATTAGTCGTGGAAGATGAAGCACCAATTCGTGAAATGGTCTGCTTTGTACTGGAACAAAATGGTTATCAGCCAGTTGAAGCCGAAGATTATGACAGTGCGGTCACGCAACTGTCGGAGCCGTTCCCAGAACTGGTGTTATTGGACTGGATGCTGCCAGGAGGTTCGGGCCTGCAATTCATCAAGCATATGAAGCGCGAGGCACTGACGCGTGATATTCCGGTGATGATGTTGACCGCACGCGGTGAAGAAGAAGACCGCGTACGCGGCCTTGAAGTGGGCGCGGATGATTACATTACCAAGCCGTTTTCACCCAAAGAATTAGTGGCGCGAATCAAAGCTGTGATGCGACGTATTTCACCGATGGCGGTGGAAGAAGTCATTGAAATGCGTGGCCTGAGCCTCGATCCTTCCTCACATCGTGTGACGACGGAAGAACATGCGCTGGATATGGGGCCGACGGAATTTAAGCTGCTGCATTTCTTTATGACGCATCCTGAACGTGTTTATAGCCGGGAACAGTTGCTGAATCACGTTTGGGGCACTAACGTTTATGTTGAGGATCGTACTGTCGACGTCCATATTCGTCGCCTGCGTAAAGCGCTGGAAACCAGCGGACATGATAAAATGGTGCAAACCGTTCGGGGAACGGGCTACCGTTTTTCAACGCGTTACTGAGGTGATCGTAACCGGAGAAATATTAACGTGCTAGAACGTTTATCCTGGAAAAGGCTGGCATTGGAGCTGGCTTTTTTTTGTTTGCCCGCGTTGTTACTGGGGCTGATTTTTGGCTATCTGCCCTGGTTTCTGCTGGTCGCCGTCTTAGGCTTACTCTGCTGGAATTTTTATAACCAGCTGAAACTCTCTTATTGGCTGTGGGTTGACCGCAGCATGACGCCACCGCCCGGTCGTTGGAGCTGGGAGCCGCTGTTTTACGGGCTTTACCAGATGCAACTGCGTAACCGACGTCGACGCCGTGAACTGGCGCTCCTGATCAAACGCTTTCGCAGCGGGGCCGAATCCCTACCGGATGCTGTAGTTATCACCACCGAAGAAGGAACCATTTTCTGGTGTAATCATCTGGCGCAGCACTTGCTCAATTTCCGCTGGCCGGAGGATAACGGTCAGAATATCCTCAACTTACTACGTTACCCCGAATTCACGAATTACATGAAAGGGCAAGATTTTAGCCGTCCTCTCACGTTGCAGCTGAATAATTCCCACCATGTTGAATTCCGCGTGATGCCCTATTCCGAAGGGCAGCTATTGATGGTCGTGCGTGATATTACGCAGATGCACCAGCTCGAAGGCGCCAGACGTAACTTCTTTGCCAATGTGAGCCATGAACTGCGTACGCCGCTGACGGTCTTGCAGGGCTATCTGGAAATGATGCAGGAAGAAACGCTGGATGCGGCGCTGCGCGGAAAAGCGCTGAATACCATGCAGGAACAGACCCGGCGTATGGACGGGCTGGTCAAACAGTTGCTGACCTTGTCCCGTATTGAAGCGGCGACGGCGATCGATTTGAATGAAAAAGTCGATATTCCATTGATGCTGCGTGTATTGCAGCGTGAAGCGCAAACCCTGAGTCAGGGGCGCCATGAGATCGTCTTTCGTGTGAACGAAAATCTTCGCGTGTTTGGTAATGAAGAACAGCTGCGCAGCGCGGTATCCAATCTGGTGTATAACGCGATCAACCATACGCCAGCGGGAACGCGTATCGAAGTCTGCTGGCAGAAGATCCCGCAGGGGGCGCAATTTCAGGTCAGCGATAACGGGCCGGGCATTGCGGCCGAGCATTTGCCGCGCCTGACTGAGCGCTTTTACCGGGTCGATAAGGCGCGTTCACGCCAGACAGGCGGCAGTGGCCTGGGGCTGGCGATTGTTAAGCATGCGCTCAGCCACCACGATTCCCGTCTGGAAATCATGAGTGAGGATGGTTTGGGCTCGCGTTTTGTCTTTACGTTGCCGAATCGGTTGATTGTCCCTGCCTCTCTGGCTGAAAATACGGTGAAACCTTCGGCCTGACGGAAAACGCTACCCATGACATCCGCCACTCGTATTGCGGGCGCTTTTTTACTGCTGTTCAGCGCGTTTTGTGCTGCGCAGCCTCGCCAGATGCTGGCGGGCAACCTCTCCAGCGCGGGATCGGATACGCTGGCTAACCTGATGGCCTTTTGGGCGGCGGATTTCAACCAGCATTACCCGAACGTGAATTTACAGATTCAGGCCGCCGGCTCATCCTCTGCACCGACGTCTCTGGCATCGGGCGCCGCGCAGCTTGGGCCGATGAGCAGGGCGATGAAGGCCAGCGAAATAGAGGCGTTCGTCCAGCACTACGGCTATCCGCCGCTGGCGGTGCCGGTCGCGATGGATGCGCTGGTCGTGCTGGTCAATCAGGATAACCCGTTGCCTGGGCTGAACCTGTCGCAGTTGGACGCTATTTTTTCGATTACGCAGCGCTGCGGTAACCACCAGCCGATAAAACAGTGGGGCGATCTTGGTCTACAGGGCAGTTGGGAAAAACGCACGCTACTGCGCTATGGGCGGAATTCTGCGTCAGGAACCTATGGGTTCTTTAAGCAAAAGGCGCTATGCCGGGGGGATTTCCTTCCTCAAGTCAATGAACTACCCGGTTCGGCATCCGTTGTACAGGCGGTTGCTGCGTCAACTGATGCCATAGGCTATGCCAGCGTAGGCTTTCGTACCAGCGGTGTGAGAATGCTGCCGCTAGCCGCGCAAGGGACCGATTACATTTACCCCTCGACTGAAAATATCCGCAGCGGTTTATACCCCTACACCCGTTACCTTTACATCTATGTGAACAAAGCGCCCAGCCAACCATTGGAAGCGCTGACAGCGGCATTTTTAGATCGTGTACTGTCCGAAACGGGGCAGTCGCTGGTGAATCAGGATGGTTATTTACCGCTGCCGGAAGAAACGCGTCGTCAGGCGCGTCAGCAGATTGGCCTGCCAGAGTAATATTTCTTACCCACGAATTGGCGATGTTTCACATTACATGAATTTTCTTCATGTAATGTGAAAATTCTTCCATTGCCCTGTGGGTTGTCACGTGACAGGATAGTTTTAAATTTAGACGTCCAGATGGCTAAATAAGATTAAATGTAACTATCCCTCTGGGTAAATATTTCATATTGAAACTATCTGCCAGCTCGCTTCTTCTATGAGGATCCACGCTGGCAACATGTCAGGAGCGACACATGGCGAACACCTTATCCCCTTTCCGTGCAGATATCGTCGGCAGTTTCTTGCGTCCCGAGGCCATCAAACAGGCGCGTCTTCAACATCAAGCGGGCGAGATTGATGATATCGCGCTGCGCAACATTGAAGATCGTGAAATCCTGCGAGTGGTAGAAAAGCAGCGCGAAGCGGGTTTGCAGATTGTGACGGATGGTGAGCTGCGTCGTGCCTGGTGGCATTTCGACTTTTTTGCTGATTTACACGGCGTAGAGCGCTACGAAGCCGATCACGGTATTCAATTCAACGGTATTCAGACGAAATCTCATGCGATTCGCGTCGTAGATAAAGTGAGTTTCAACCCTCAGCATCCGATGCTCGATCATTTCCGCTACCTGAACAGCATTTCTGGCGATGCAGTCGCTAAAATGACGATTCCTAGCCCTAGCGTGATGCATTTCCGCGGCGGACGTAAAGCGATTGATGCGACGGTTTATCCCGATCTGGCCGACTACTTCGACGATCTGGCGCAAACCTGGCGCGATGCGATTCATGCATTTTATGACGCAGGTTGCCGCTTCCTGCAACTGGATGACACCGTGTGGGCCTACCTGTGTTCTGACGATCAAAAACGCCAGATCCGTGAACGTGGTGAAGATCCGGCACAGCTGGCGCGGACATACGCCGACGTGTTGAACAAAGCGCTGGCAGATAAGCCTGCGGATCTGGTGATCGGTTTACACGTTTGCCGGGGTAACTTCCGTTCGACCTGGATTTCTGAAGGCGGCTATGAGCCTGTGGCAGAAATTCTGTTTGGCGAAGTCAATGTCGATGCCTTCTTCCTGGAATACGATACCGAGAGAGCGGGCGGATTCGAGCCGCTGCGCTTTGTGAAGCCGGGGCATCAGCAAGTCGTTCTGGGACTGATTACCACGAAGAACGGTGAACTGGAAGATGCTGAGGTGGTGCAGGCGCGTATCGCGGAAGCGGCAAAATATGTCAATCTCAGCCAGATTTGCCTGAGCCCGCAGTGTGGTTTTGCTTCAACGGAAGAGGGCAATAGCCTGACGGAAGAGCAGCAGTGGAATAAGCTGAAGCTTGTCGTAGATATTGCCAATCGCGTGTGGTGACACTCAGTGAAATAACCGTATCACTGTAATGGATAAATAAAGGCCGGATCATTCGATCCGGCCTTTTTTGTGCTCATTCTTCTGCTCTCTACCCGCGGCGTTCTGTGAAATATGTTTTTTTATGATCGAACAACGCATTTTATCCCGATTTTTGTCAGTTTTATTGCAATGAAATATCGATAAATGCGCAAATCATGTGTTATGCAAAACGAGATAAACCAATTTATATTCTTATTTTTTGGCATAGTTAGGCTGGATACTCTGGTTTTTGGATCTCTGCTTGTCTTTTTACGCTATAAACGTTTTACTTAGCACCCAATATGGCTGTGCAAAAAATAACTTCTATGACCGCCATTTTCGCGCCGCCGGAGTGTTGGCATCATGCTTCGAGCTAACTCTTGGTAAACGGTTTTTGGCGGCGATAAACGACACAGCTTTCTTTTTATCGATTTGATACAGGCAACACGACATAACTATGAGTCATCGTTTAACGTCCAAAGATATTGTGGCATTAGGTTTTATGACCTTTGCTTTATTCGTGGGGGCTGGGAATATTATTTTCCCGCCTATGGTGGGATTACAGTCGGGAGAGCACGTTTGGACGGCGGCGATCGGCTTCCTGCTGACCGCAGTTGGTCTACCGGTGTTGACCGTGATCGCACTGGCTCGGGTTGGCGGTGGCGTAGATGCGCTCAGCTCGCCGATTGGTAAAAAAGCGGGCGTGGTTCTGGCCACGGTGTGCTATCTGGCTGTTGGGCCACTGTTCGCTACGCCGCGTACGGCAACCGTGTCGTTTGAAGTCGGCCTGGCTCCTCTGGTCGGCAACGGAGCGTCTCCGCTGCTGATTTATAGCCTGATTTACTTTGCCATTGTTATCGCGATTTCTCTGTATCCGGGCAAACTGCTGGATACGGTTGGTCATGTGCTCGCGCCGCTGAAGATCATTGCGCTGGCGGTATTGGGTATTGCGGCGGTGCTGTGGCCTGCGGGTACGCCAATTCCCGCGACGGAAGCGTATGAGCAACTGCCGTTCTCCAATGGCTTCGTCAACGGCTATCTGACGATGGATACGCTGGGCGCGATGGTCTTTGGTATCGTGATCGTCAATGCGGCGCGTTCACGTGGGGTCTCAAGCCCTATGCTGCTGACGCGTTACACGATGTGGGCGGGCTTGATTGCCGGTATTGGCCTGACTCTCGTCTATTTGAGTTTGTTCCAGCTTGGTTCCGTCAGTGGCGAACTGGTGCCACAGGCGCAGAACGGCGCTGAAATTCTCCATGCCTATGTACAACACTCGTTTGGCAATATGGGGAGCAGCTTCCTGGCGTTGTTAATCTTTATCGCCTGTCTGGTGACGGCGGTGGGGCTAACCTGTGCCTGCGCTGAATTCTTTGCGCAATACCTGCCGTTGTCTTACCGCACGCTGGTGTTTGTGCTGGGCATCTTCTCAATGGTGGTGTCGAACCTGGGTCTTAGCCATCTGATCCAACTTTCTATTCCTGTACTGACAGCGATTTATCCGCCATGTATCATTCTGGTTTTATTGAGCTTTACGCTGCGCTGGTGGAATAGCGCTTCACGTATTGTGGCGCCCGTCATGCTCGTTAGTCTGTTATTTGGCATGGTTGATGGTATAAAATCGTCGGCTTTCAAATCGCTGTTGCCAGAGTGGAGCCTCAACCTGCCGCTGAGTGAGCAAGGGTTGGCATGGTTGCCACCGTCACTGCTGATTTTGCTGGTCGCGGTGATTTACGACAGAGTGTGTGGTCGTCAGGAAGTTACGGTACATCAATAATATCGTTAATGCCTGATAGCGCTGGAGCGGTAGGAATATCGTACTGCTCCGGCCCAACGTTGGGTTTCTGCACCACAGGTATTTGCCTGTGGTTTTTCTTTTTGTAATGTTTTTCTTTCTATAAGACAGGGTTGCTTATCAATGGAACAACCATCTTCCAAGCTCAAGCGTGGGTTAAGCACGCGGCATATTCGCTTTATCGCCCTTGGCTCAGCGATCGGAACCGGTCTTTTTTATGGTTCCGCGAGTGCGATCCAAATGGCTGGCCCCAGCGTGTTACTGGCTTATCTGATCGGTGGAGTTGTCGCGTATATCATCATGCGCGCTCTGGGTGAAATGTCGGTACACAACCCGCAGTCCAGTTCGTTTTCTCGCTATGCGCAAGATTACCTTGGGCCATTGGCGGGATATATCACTGGCTGGACCTACTGCTTTGAGATGCTGATTGTCGCCATCGCCGATGTGACTGCGTTTGGCATCTACATGGGCGTCTGGTTCCCCGCCGTGCCGCACTGGGTGTGGGTCTTGAGCGTGGTGCTTATCATTGGCGCCATCAACCTGATGAATGTGAAAGCCTTTGGTGAACTGGAGTTCTGGCTCTCTTTCTTCAAAGTTGCCACCATTATTATCATGATTGTTGCCGGGATCGGCATCATTGTCTGGGGGATTGGCAACGGCGGCGAACCGACCGGTATCCATAATCTCTGGAGCAATGGCGGGTTCTTCAGTAACGGTGTGATGGGGATGATCCTCTCGCTGCAACTGGTGATGTTTGCGTACGGCGGCGTGGAGATCATCGGGATTACCGCCGGTGAGGCCAAAGATCCGCAGAAGTCTATCCCTCGCGCGATTAACTCTGTGCCGTGGCGTATTCTGGTGTTCTATGTCGGTACGCTGTTCGTGATTATGTCGATTTATCCGTGGAATCAGGTTGGTACTAACGGCAGTCCGTTTGTGCTGACGTTCCAACATATGGGCATTACGGCTGCGGCAGGTATCCTGAATTTTGTTGTGATTACTGCGTCGCTGTCGGCGATTAACAGCGATGTCTTCGGCGTAGGCCGTATGCTGCACGGGATGGCGGAGCAGGGGCACGCGCCGAAAGTATTTAGCCGCATTTCCAAACGCGGCATACCGTGGGTAACGGTCGTTGTGATGATGATGGCGCTGCTGGTCGCCGTGTACCTGAACTACATTATGCCCGGCAAAGTTTTCCTGGTGATTGCTTCACTGGCAACGTTTGCGACGGTGTGGGTGTGGATCATGATTCTGTTCTCTCAGATTGCGTTCCGCCGCCGTCTGAGTCCGGATGAAGTGAAGGCGCTGGCGTTCCCACTACGCGGCGGTATCGCGACCTCCGTGTTCGGCATTATCTTCCTGTTCTTCATCATCGGTCTGATTGGCTACTTCCCGGACACACGTGTGTCGCTGTATGTCGGTATTATCTGGATATTGCTGCTTTTAGTGGGCTATGTCTGGAAGAAGAAGCGTCAGAACGCGGTGGTTGCACAGAATTAAGCGCGTCGCTTGCATCAGAAAAAGCGAGGTTGCTGAAAAAGTCCGCAGAGCGGGGGTAACGGATAGATCGTAAAGACGCTGCAAGTACGTCCATGTAAGCTCGGCTTGCGCCATCCCTGGCGCAAACGCTTTACTCTTCTATTCCGTCACTCCCGTTTTCATTTGGTAAATAGGCTTGTCAGCCGCTTTTGTTCCTTTGCATGAGATATTACGCTTTCGGCGTCGTTATTTGCTGTGCCATGACCCGCATATCGTGACCGGTTGGCGTCTGATGAATGCGGAGATCGAACTCCGGTAAGATCGCAAAGATATGGTCGAAAATATCGGACTGAATGCTTTCATAATCGACCCAGGCGGTTGTGTTGGTAAACGCATAAATTTCCAGTGGTACCCCTTCTGACGTTGGCGCGAGCTGCCGTACCATCAGCGTCATCCCCTTGTGAATCCCCGGATGAGTGCGTAGATAAACCTGAAGGTAGGCGCGGAACGTGCCTAAATTCGTCAGGCGGCGGCCATTCAGCGGTGAGGTCAGATCGGACTCGGACTGTGCGTTGTGTTGCTCCAGTTCGCTCTTCTTGTTTTGAATATAAGGCGACAGGAGCTTGCTGCGCAGCAAGCGTGCCTGTTCGTCTTCCGTCATGAAATGCACGCTGGTGGTATCGATGTTGATGCTACGCTTGATACGCCGTCCCCCTGATTCCGACATCGAACGCCAGTTTTTGAAAGAGTCGGACACCAGCGAGTAGGTGGGGATGGTGGTAACGGTATTGTCCCAGTTTTTCACTTTTACCGTTGTCAGCCCGATGTCGATAACAGCGCCGTCAGCACCGTATTTTGGCATTTCGAGCCAGTCTCCCAGCGTTAGCATATCGTTGGCGGAGAGTTGGATGCCCGCGACCAATCCCATAATCGGATCTTTGAACACCAACATCAGCACGGCAGCCATCGCGCCTAAACCGCTAATCAGAATCAGCGGGGATTTCCCGATAAGTAATGACACCACCATGATGCTGATAACGATGGTGGCAATCAGCTTCAGACTCTGAAAGATGCCGCGTAGCGGCAACTGTGCAGCGACTTTGGTTCGTGCGGAGACGTTGAGCAAAACATCGAGTAGCGAAAACAGGGACAGCAGCGCAAAAATCATGATCCACACTTGGGAGCAGATGATGAGCGCTTCACGGGTTTCACTTTGCGAAGGCAGCCATACGAAGACCTGAATATTGAGGATCACCCCTTGTAGCAGGAAGGCCAGCCGATTAAACAGGTTGTGTTGCGTTAGCGCCTGTTTCCACCCGTGCCCCTCGGTTTTCCCTGGCTTATTGAGTGAACGCAGCACCATTCTTTTCAGCACAACCTGATGCAAAATCAGATGAATGACGGCAGAAATGAGCAATATCAGCCCAAGAACAATCAGTAACGCAATGATGCTAGCGTGTTGTATTCCGGCTTCTCTCAGCCACAGCGCGAGATTTTGTTGCATGCGTTCTCCTTTATTCCAATGAATCTGTCGTGCATTAACACGATGTGGCTTTAAGGCTAAGGATTTAGCGCTCCCAGTCAACCTTTTGTATTCTCTGAGATCGTTGTGTTAGGAAGCGTTGAGCAATGCGGAGAAGCGGTGAGGGAAATATCACAGGCAAAAAAAAGCCAGTCGCATAGCAACTGGCTTGATTATCACATTACCCCTTAGGGCAGCGATGAGGGATTACAGCTTGTCTGCGTTTTCAGACAGGTACTTCGCTACGCCATCTGGTGACGCGCCCATACCGGATTTGCCTTTTTCCCACTGTGCTGGGCACACTTCGCCGTGCTCTTCGTGGAATTGCAGCGCGTCAACAGTACGCAGCATTTCATCGATGTTACGACCCAGTGGCAGATCGTTCACCACCTGGTGGCGAACCACGCCGTTTTTGTCGATCAGGAAAGAACCACGCAGTGCAACACCGGCTTCTGGGTGCTCAATGCCGTAGGCCTTCTGGATTTCGCGCTTAATGTCAGCAACCATTGCGTATTGCACTTCGCCGATGCCGCCTTTGTCCACAGGGGTTTTACGCCATGCGTTGTGTACGAACTCGGAGTCGAAGGAAACGCCAACCACTTCTACGCCGCGTTTCTTGAACTCGGCATAGCGGTGATCGAAAGCAATCAGTTCTGACGGACAAACGAAGGTGAAGTCCATCGGCCAGAAGAAGATCACGGCAGCTTTACCGTTGATGTGCTTCTTCAGGTTGAAATTTTCGACGATTTCGCCACTGCCTAAAACGGCAGCTGCGGTGAAGTCTGGGGCTTGACGAGTTACCAGGACCATAATTACTCCTGTAGATAGCGGTTAATGATCGGATGATATAAAAAACAGCGATCAGTATAGGGATTCTGCCCGAGTGAATACAGGCAAAGAGACCAATCAATGAGATAGCTTTTGTCTATTGAACTCATCGCTATTTCCTTTCAAGGGAATAGATTAACCCTTTTAATTGAAAGGACAATACCCGTCATACTTCAAGCTGCTTGTGCGTTGGCTATTCTTACTCACCCCAGTCACTTACTTGTGTAAGCTCCTGGGGACTAATGAACCTCATAAATGAGGTTCCCCCTTCGGGCTAGCGCTAGCGCTATTCAAATCGGTTTAAAACCGATTTGTCGTGCGCTTGCCGCGTTACAAGGCCGCATGGCCTTGTCCTAAAGGACCAACGCAGAGCGTTGTTCAAAACGCTCACGTTTTGTCACGCAACTCGAATTATTTAGGGTATATGTTGCGTAGAAAAATGGAAACGTTGCGATCTTTCTTACAGCTGTTGCGCTTTCGCTAATTGCATCATCCGTGGATAAAACTGCCAGAAGAGTATTTCAAATTGGTGATAGTGTTGCTCGATATCCTGAAAAGAACCGGACAGCGCCGCCAGTTTAGGACGGCGTACCGACATTCTGTGCAACACATCGGCGATAAACGGCAGCTCTGCATAGCGCGTCATCCAGCGCTCCGGCCACAGATAGCGATTCAGGTTCTGAAAACGTTCAGGCGTGTGCGCCAGATGTGGTTCGATTTGTGACTGTGCGCCATCGATAAAGGTTTGCAGGGGCGTATCCGGCACCAACTGTAACCAATGGCGCGCAAGGTAGTGATCCCACAGCACATCCAACGTAATGGGCGCAACGCGGCGAAATTCATCGCTGAAATACTGACGCGCCTGTTTGACTTCCGGCAGGCTGTCGGTCAGCGAATCGACGCGGCGATGCAGGCGGATGCCGTCGACGATCTCGTCAGCATAGCTATCCTGCGGGTTGCCGCGCACGAAATCCGCCATCAGATTGCCTAATAGAGAACTGTCGGCCAGCGTGGCCAAATGGAGGTGAGCGAGAAAATTCATGGCCTTAGTATATCCGCTTCTTCTTTTATTGTGCACGTCCTCTTATATGTCGGTGTGGGCATTCGCTGAACGTGATGTGGTGCGGATTGTGATGCGTTACGCCTGCCGCGTGCTTATTTCTTGCAGCCATGCGTTTGCGGCTCTAGACTAGGCCGCCCATTTTTAATGTATTAACAGCTAAGTGAATTGCCATGCGTGTTGCCGATTTTTCGTTTGAACTTCCTGAATCATTGATTGCCCATTATCCACAAGCGGAACGCAGTGGTTGCCGTCTGCTATCGCTGGACGGGCCGACGGGAGATCTGACGCACGGCGTGTTTACCGATCTGCTGGATAAACTGAATCCCGGCGATCTGCTGGTGTTTAACAATACGCGTGTGATTCCAGCTCGTCTCTTTGGCCGTAAAGTCAGTGGCGGCAAGCTGGAAGTGCTGGTGGAGCGCGTGCTGGATGATCATCGGGTGCTGGCGCACGTTCGGGCGTCAAAAGCGCCAAAACCGGGTACAGAGCTGCTGCTGGGCGATGATGAAAGCGTTAAAGCGACGATGGCGGCTCGCCACGATGCGCTGTTTGAACTACATTTCGATGATTCCCGTGATGTCCTGTCGATCCTGAATGATATCGGCCACATGCCGCTGCCGCCTTACATCGACAGGCCTGATGAAGACGCCGATCGTGAGCTGTATCAGACGGTATATAGCCAGCGTCCGGGTGCCGTAGCGGCGCCGACAGCGGGTTTACATTTTGATGAGCCGATGCTGGCTGCGCTGCGCGAGAAGGGCATCGAAATGGCGTTTGTAACGCTGCACGTGGGGGCGGGGACTTTCCAGCCTGTTCGCGTCGATACGATCGAAGATCACATCATGCACGCCGAATATGCCGAAGTGCCGCAGGACGTTGTTGATGCCGTGCTGGCGTGCAAGGCGCGTGGAAACCGTGTGATAGCCGTTGGCACCACCTCGGTACGCTCACTGGAAAGTGCCGCACAGGCCAGCCAGAACGCGCCAATCGAACCGTTTTTCGGCGATACCAAAATTTTCATCTATCCAGGTTATCACTACCGCATTATCGATGTGCTGGTGACCAATTTCCATTTGCCCGAATCGACGTTAATCATGCTGGTGTCGGCCTTTGCTGGCTACCAGAACACGATGTCTGCCTACCGCCAGGCGGTGTCAGAGCAGTATCGTTTTTTCAGCTACGGTGATGCGATGTTTATTACGCACAACCCGATGGCCGAACAGGAAAAAGTGGGATAAACCCTGCTTTCTGCATAATAGCGATGCCACAGACCACGCTCTGTCAGGCATTAATACATCATTACCATCAGACTGTTTTTCTGATGCTGGAGGCTAAGTGAAGTACGAATTACAAACAACGGACGGCCGTGCGCGACGCGGTAGATTGATTTTTGAACGCGGCGTGGTGGAAACCCCGGCTTTTATGCCCGTGGGGACTTACGGCACGGTGAAAGGCATGACGCCGGAAGAAGTAAAAGATACCGGCGCGCAGATTCTGCTCGGCAATACGTTCCATCTGTGGCTGCGTCCCGGTCAGGAAATCATGAAGCTGCACGGCGATCTGCACGATTTCATGCAGTGGCATGGCCCGATTCTGACGGACTCCGGTGGTTTTCAGGTGTTCAGCCTCGGTGATATTCGCAAGATTACTGAACAGGGCGTGCATTTCCGTAACCCGATCAATGGGGATTCGATTTTCCTTAGCCCGGAAAAATCAATGGAGATTCAGCACGATCTCGGTTCCGACATTGTAATGATCTTTGATGAGTGCACGCCGTATCCTGCCGACTGGGATTACGCCAAGCGCTCGATGGAGATGTCACTGCGCTGGGCAAAACGTAGCCGCCAGCGTTTCGATGAGCTGGAGAATAAAAACGCGCTGTTCGGCATTATTCAGGGAAGTGTTTACGAAGATTTACGTGATGTATCCGTAAAAGGGCTGGTAGACATTGGCTTTGATGGGTACGCTGTGGGCGGTTTAGCGGTGGGCGAACCGAAAGAAGACATGCACCGCATTCTGGAGCACGTTTGTCCGCAGATCCCAGAAGATAAACCGCGCTATTTGATGGGCGTTGGTAAGCCGGAAGACCTGGTCGAAGGCGTACGTCGCGGTGTCGATATGTTTGACTGCGTGATGCCAACGCGCAATGCACGTAATGGACACCTCTTCGTTACTGATGGCGTGGTGAAAATCCGTAATGCTAAGTATAAAGATGACGTGAGTCCGCTGGATGAACACTGTGATTGCTACACGTGTCGCAATTATAGCCGCGCCTACTTGCATCATCTTGACCGTAGCAACGAAATACTCGGAGCACGACTCAATACCATTCATAACTTGCGTTATTATCAGCGTTTAATGGCGGGTTTACGTCAGGCCATTGAAGAGGGTAAATTAGAGCACTTTGTGGTGGATTTCTACCAACGGATAGGTAAACCCATTCCGCCGCTGGCTGAAAAAGACGTTGCCGCAAGCAACTGAAGCCTGTTTGCTATGAATAGCATTTTGCTGTGAAGCGTTTTTACGATTGTAAGGTTGATAATTTATCTTTTTGATAGCTTATCTTTTGACAAAAAAGAGGATATTTAAATGAGTCTTTTCATCTCCGATGCTGTAGCTGCAACCGGCGCTCCGGCTCAGGGAAGCCCGTACTCTCTGGTTATTATGCTGGCCGTTTTTGGTCTGATTTTCTACTTTATGATCCTGCGTCCTCAGCAAAAACGCGCCAAGGAACACAAAAAGTTAATGGATTCTATCAGCAAGGGCGATGAAGTATTAACGACCGGTGGTCTGGTTGGTCGCGTGACTAAAGTGTCCGAAACTGGCTATATTGCGATTGCGTTGAACGAAACCAATGAAGTGGTTATCAAACGTGATTTCGTGGCTGCCGTGCTGCCGAAGGGCACGATTAAGGCCCTGTAATTTCCGATTTTCCCGAAGGGAACTGCCGTGTTAAATCGTTATCCTTTGTGGAAGTACCTGATGCTGGTCGTGGTGTTGTTCGTCGGCCTGCTCTACGCACTTCCTAACCTATATGGTGAGGATCCGGCGGTACAAGTTACTGGCGCGCGGGGAACCGCCGCCAGCGAAACGACGCTGATCCAAGTCCAGAATGTCTTAAAAGAACAAAACATTACCAGTAAGTCGATTGCATTGGAAAATGGTGCAATTCTGGCTCGCTTCTCTAACCCTGATGTTCAGCTCCGCGCGCGTGAAGCGCTCGTTAATGAGCTGGGCGAAAAATTCGTCGTTGCACTTAACCTGGCTCCTGCTACGCCAAATTGGCTGCGGTTGTTAGGCGCTGAACCGATGAAATTGGGGCTCGACCTGCGCGGCGGCGTTCACTTCCTGATGGAAGTGGATATGGATACGGCGCTGGGTAAACTGCAAGAACAAACCATGGACTCTTTGCGCAGCGATCTGCGTGAGAAGAACATCCCTTATGCCTCAGTGCGTAAAATTGATAATTACGGCGTCGAAATTCGTTTCCGTGATGCTCAAACGCGTGATGACGGTATCAACTATCTGACGTCCCGTCATCGCAATCTGGTTCTCAGCAGCAGCGGCAGCAACCTGCTACGCGCGGTGATGTCTGACGAACGTCTGCGTGAAGCGCGTGAATACGCCGTACAGCAGAACATCAATATCCTGCGTAACCGTGTAAACCAACTGGGCGTTGCCGAACCGCTGGTACAGCGTCAGGGTGCCGATCGTATCGTTGTTGAGTTACCGGGTATTCAGGACACAGCGCGCGCGAAAGAAATTCTTGGTGCCACCGCTACGCTGGAATTCCGTCTGGTCAACAGTAATGCTGATGCGACCGCAGCGGCGAACGGCCGCGTGCCGGGCGATTCCGAAGTGAAGAATATGCGTGACGGTTCACCCGTTGTGCTGTTCAAACGCGTCATTCTGACGGGCGACCACATCACTGACTCAACATCAAGCAATGACGAATACAACCGTCCTCAGGTGAATATTTCTCTGGACAGTGCTGGTGGTAACACCATGTCCAACTTCACTAAAGACAGTATCGGCAAGCTGATGGCGACGCTGTTCGTGGAATACAAAGACAGCGGTAAGAAAGATGCAACGGGCCGTTCGATACTGGAAAAACACGAAGAAGTGATCAACGTAGCGACGATTCAGTCGCGACTGGGTAACAGCTTCCGTATTACCGGTATTGATAATCCGAACGAAGCGCGTCAGCTGTCTCTGCTGCTGCGTGCGGGTGCGCTGATTGCGCCGATTCAGATTGTGGAAGAACGTACCATTGGGCCAACGCTGGGGATGCAAAACATCACTCAGGGTCTGGAGGCCTGTTTGTGGGGCTTGATCGCATCGATCCTCTTCATGGTCTTCTTCTATAAGAAATTTGGCGTCATCGCGACCAGTGCATTGGTTGCTAACCTGGTATTGATTGTCGGCGTGATGTCGCTGCTGCCAGGCGCGACGCTAACCATGCCGGGTATCGCGGGTATCGTGCTTACACTGGCGGTCGCTGTGGATGCTAACGTTCTCATTAACGAACGTATCAAGGAAGAGCTCAGTAATGGTCGCTCCGTGCAGCAGGCTATTCATGAGGGCTACAAAGGGGCATTCAGCTCCATTGTTGATGCGAACGTCACGACGTTGATTAAAGTCATCATCCTGTATGCGGTTGGTACCGGTTCTATCAAAGGGTTCGCTATCACGACCGCGATTGGGATTGCGACCTCAATGTTTACGGCGATCGTCGGTACTCGTGCCATCGTTAACCTGCTTTACGGCGGTAAACGCATCAACAAGCTGTCTATCTGAGGAGTGCGTTGTGGCACAGGAACAGGAATACAACATTGAACAACTAAACCATGGGCGTAAAGTCTATGATTTCATGCGCTGGGACACATTGGCATTTGCCATTTCCACCCTGCTGATCATTGCTTCTATCGCGATTATGGGTGTTCGTGGTTTTAACTGGGGACTCGATTTTACCGGTGGTACGGTTATTGAGATTAACCTTGAGAAACCAATCGATCTTGATGTCTTGCGTAGTTCGTTAGAGACCTCTGGGTTTTCAGAGCCGCAGGTACAGAATTTCGGTAGCAGCCGTGATGTGATGGTACGTATGCCACCGGTTTCTGGCAGTGAGAACGAAGCGCTCGGTAACAAAGTGCTGAAGGTGGTGAATGATACCTTCCAGCAGCATGCAACGGTGAAACGTATTGAATTCGTCGGGCCGAGCGTGGGTAGCGATTTGGCACAGGCTGGCGCATTGGCGCTGCTGTCTGCGTTGATTGCTATCCTCATTTATATCGGTTTTCGTTTTGAATGGCGTCTGGCGTTGGGGGCTGTACTGGCTTTGGGGCACGACGTGATCATCACGATGGGTCTATTGTCTCTGTTCTCTATTGAGATTGACCTAACGATCATTGCGTCACTGATGTCGGTAATTGGTTATTCACTTAACGATAAGATCGTTGTATCTGACCGTATTCGTGAGAATTTCCGCAAGGTTCGTCGTGGGACACCTTACGAAATCACCAACATTTCACTGACGCAGACGCTTCACCGTACCATTATCACATCAGCGACCACGTTGGCGATGATCGTGATCCTCATGGTCTTCGGTGGCGCCTTGTTGCATGGCTTCTCGTTGACGATGTTTATTGGTGTGATCATCGGTACGATCTCTTCTATCTATGTTTCTTCTGCTCTGGCACTGAAACTGGGTATGAAGCGTGAACACCTGATTGTTCAGAAAGTGGAAAAAGAAGGGGCGGACCAACCGTCTATCCTGCCTTAATCTGCTGACGGTAAGCATGAAAACCCCGCATCGCTGCGGGGTTTTTTGCATCTTAGCGTTGGGAAATGTGTTGATATCCTAAATAATTCGAGTTGCATGCAGGCGGCGACACAGTGAATCCCCAGGAGCTTACATAAGTAAGTGACTGGGGTGAGCGAGGAAAGCCAACGCACATGCGGCTTGAAGTATGACGGATATATTAAGGGGACTCGGTGGCGGCAACAGGAGGCGGACTCTGTATCTCCTGAACCTGATGTAAGCGAACAAAACCGAGTTCTTCCGGTGGTAAACCGCTCAGGCGTAATTCAATAACGGCTTCGGCTTTAGGTAACAGCGTAGGGGAAACCACAAAGGACTGTGTTTGTGTATCGCCCGCTAAAGGCTGACCACTCACCGGGTCGAGTCGCCCCCAGTCAAGCTGTGCGCCAAAGGCCGGTAACCCCTTCGCATCAAGCGTGCGAATATGCAGTAACGCGCTTGTTCCGTTCGCTTCCGTCTCGATATTGCGTAACGACACGCTGAGTCTGCCAATGCTGCTTTCCAGCATCGTGCTGGTTTGTGCTGCGGGCAGTAAATAAACGCCAGAAGTGGATTGGGAATTCAACGCATTTTGCCGCTCTAATGCCGTGGCCTGGTCGGTCAGCGTTTGTAATTGCTGGTTTAACTGACCTATCTGATTTTGTAGCTTTGGCATCTGGCGCTGTTCGGCGCACCCAGCGAGCAAAAGCAGCGCTGGCAGGAAGGTCAGTACGCGATATCGGGTTCTCATATCTGTGGTTCCCCTTTCGATGTTTTATTCATTGATCCGTTGATCCCTGTTGCTGAGTTTAGCTGTGATTATGCCTAAGTCATAGGTGAGACAGCTTTTTTCATCCTATTACCGGAAGAGATGCGAAACCCTTCGCAACGTGGATCAGGAGTTTTGGTTAGTCCGTTAATTCAGGGTAAACTGTGTCTACGTTAAGGATTACTGGTCAGGACACATCATGCATTGCCCGTTTTGCTCCGCTGTTGATACCAAAGTCATTGATTCCCGTCTGGTCGGCGAAGGTTCCCAAGTACGCCGTCGTCGGCAGTGTCTGGTTTGTCATGAACGCTTCACCACGTTTGAAGTGGCTGAACTGGTGATGCCGCGAGTCATCAAAAGCAATGAAGTACGCGAGCCTTTTAATGAAGATAAATTGCGTAGCGGTATGCTGAAAGCGCTGGAAAAAAGGCCGGTCAGTTCTGATGACGTCGAAATGGCGCTTAATCACATTAAATCTCATCTTCGTGCTACCGGTGAACGTGAAGTTACCACCAAGATGGTCGGCAACCTGGTGATGGAAGCGTTGAGAAAGCTGGATAAAGTGGCTTATATCCGCTTTGCATCGGTGTATCGCAGCTTTGAAGATATCCGCGAATTTGGCGAAGAGATTGCGCGTTTGCAGGATTAAGTCGCGTTGATTTGAGAGAGATAAGAGGTTCGGGAATGAGCGTTTTTCAGGAAAACGGCCACTTGCCGCAGGATGAATTATACATGGCGCGTGCGTTAGAGTTGGCGCGTCGTGGCCGTTTTACGACGGCACCCAATCCCAATGTTGGCTGCGTGATCGTGCGCGATGGTGAAATTGTCGGTGAAGGCTATCATTTCCGCGCAGGCGAACCTCATGCTGAGGTTCATGCGTTGAGAATGGCAGGGGAGCGCGCACGTGGTGCGACAGCCTATGTCACGCTGGAGCCGTGCAGCCATCATGGCCGAACGCCGCCTTGTGCTGATGCGTTGGTTGCTGCTGGTGTCTCCCGTGTGGTTGCCGCGATGCAGGATCCCAATCCGCAGGTCGCAGGTCGTGGCTTACATCGTTTGCAGCAGGCGGGGATCGCTGTCAGCCATGGTTTGATGATGGCTGAAGCAGAGAAAGTCAATGTAGGTTTCCTGAAGCGCATGCGGACAGGCTTTCCTTACGTGCAGCTCAAAATGGCGGCATCTTTGGATGGGCGTACTGCGATGGCCTCGGGAGAAAGTCAGTGGATTACCTCGCCGCAGGCGCGGCAGGATGTGCAGCGTTTTCGTGCGGAGAGCGCAGCGATTTTGAGCAGTAGTGCGACGGTGCTGGCTGACGATCCTTCTCTGACGGTGCGGTGGTCAGAGCTGGGTGCCGATGTGCAGACTCGTTATTCAGAAGCGGATCTCAGGCAGCCCGTACGAGTGATTGTGGACAGCCAGCGGCGTGTCACACCGCAGCATCGGATTGTTAGCCAACCGGGTGAAACCTGGTTGGCGCGGGTGCAAGCAGATGAACAGGCGTGGCCACAGGGCGTTGAGCAGGTCACCTTACCGCAGCACAATGGCGGCGTTGATCTGGTAGCGCTGATGATGGTGCTGGGGAGACGGCAGATTAACTCTGTCTGGGTTGAAGCCGGAGCCAGTCTGGCTGGTGCGCTGCTTAATGCGGGTGTCGTTGATGAACTTATCGTTTATCTTGCGCCAAAACTGCTGGGTGAAAACGCCCGTTCGCTGTGCCTCTTGCCAGGGTTGGATCAACTGTCTCAGGCTCCGGAATTTGACATCGCAGAGGTTCGGCAGATTGGTCCGGATTTGCGATTACGCCTGAAACCTAAATTCTGATGTGTATGTAAATACGTGGCGCAGGTCCGACAAAACCGGATACGTGCCCACAAAAATTATGATAGAATCCGCCCCCCTGCGGGCTATAAAGACCAGATACAAGGAAAGCTATGAACGTTATCGAAGGTGTTGTTGCTACTCCTGATGCCCGTGTGGCGATTGCGATTGCGCGTTTTAACCATTTTATTAACGACAGCCTGCTGGAAGGTGCGATTGATGCATTGAAACGCATCGGTCAGGTAAAAGACGAAAATATCACCGTTGTTTGGGTGCCGGGTGCTTACGAACTGCCATTGACGGTTCGTGCGCTGACTAAAAGCGCGAAAAACGGCGGGTATGATGCCGTTATCGCTCTGGGAACGGTTATCCGTGGTGGAACAGCGCATTTTGAATTTGTTGCTGGCGAATGTAGCTCTGGCCTGTCCTCCGTTGCGATGGACAGCGAAATCCCTGTTGCTTTCGGCGTTCTGACGACGGAAAGCATTGAGCAGGCGATTGAGCGTGCTGGTACGAAAGCGGGTAACAAAGGTGCTGAAGCTGCCCTGACCGCGCTAGAAATGATTAATGTATTGAAAGCGATTAAGTAAGCCTGATTAAGTAAGGGGAATTCCGTGAAACCTGCTGCTCGTCGCCGCGCTCGTGAATGTGCGGTTCAAGCGCTTTACTCCTGGCAGTTATCTAAAAATGATATTGCCGATGTTGAACACCAATTCCTGAGCGAGCAGGATGTCAAAGATGTCGACATTACCTATTTCCGTGAATTGCTGGCGGGGGTTGCCACTCAGGCTGAGAAGCTTGATCAACTGATGGCACCTTTCCTGTCTCGCCAAATTGAGGAACTGGGACAGGTTGAGAAAGCGATTCTGCGTTTGGCGATGTTTGAGCTGAGCAAGCGCGAAGACGTTCCTTACAAGGTGGCGATTAACGAGGCCATCGAACTGGCTAAAGTCTTCGGCGCCGAAGATAGTCATAAGTTTGTGAATGGCGTGCTGGATAAAGCTGCTCCGAGTGTACGGAAAGGCAAGAAGTAAAATGAATCGAATCAGGGCCGGATATCCGGCCCTGATCGCTTTTGAATGATAGGCTGGCTGGAAAGGTTATGGTTGAAGGTGAGTTTGACCTTATTGCCCGCTATTTTAATCGGGTCCGAAGTTCACGTCGCGATGTTGAGTTAGGCATTGGTGATGACTGTGCGTTACTGACGGTGGCAGATAAGCAGATGCTGGCGGTGAGTACCGACACGCTGGTATCTGGCGTTCATTTCCTACCCGATATCGATCCCGCCGATCTGGGTTACAAATCTCTGGCGGTCAATTTAAGCGATCTGGCTGCAATGGGCGCCGATCCTGCCTGGCTTTCTCTGGCCATTACCCTACCGACAAGCAATAGCCAGTGGCTGTCCGCCTATAGCGACAGCTTGTTCGAGCTACTTGATTATTACGGTATGCAGTTGGTTGGCGGAGATACGACGCGCGGTCCACTGAGCCTGACGCTGACTATCCACGGCCTTGTGCCTGCTGGTCGGGCGTTGACGCGTCGCGGAGCCAGAGTTGGCGACTGGATTTATGTTACTGGTTCATTAGGCGACAGCGCTGCAGGTCTGGCTATTCTACAGAATACGCTGCACGTTGATGATGAAGAGGCTCGTCAGGGATTGATCCAGCGTCATCTCCGCCCTCAACCCCGAATCCTGCAAGGTCAGGCGCTGCGCGATCTGGCCAATTCGGCTATCGATCTTTCCGACGGCCTTATATCCGATCTACAGCATATACTTAAAGCGAGCGAGTGCGGTGCGCGGATTAATCTGGACGCGATCCCGCAATCAGACTGGCTGCGAGGCTGCGTTGATGAAGAGCAGGCGTTGCGTTGGGCGCTATCTGGCGGCGAAGACTATGAGTTGTGCTTTACCGTACCAGAGATTAACCGTGGTGCACTGGAGCTGGCTTTGGGGCATCTCGGTGCCAGCTACACCTGTATCGGGCAAATCGGGCCTGCATCTGAAGGGGTACGCTTTTTCAGGGATAATAAAGCGACCGAGCTGAACTGGAAGGGGTATGACCATTTTAGCGAGCAAAACTGATTCCGCGAGCAAGACGAAAGGCGCTGAGGTGGCGAAACGCCGCTTACGGCTGAGCAACCCGTGGCACCTGCTGGCGACGGGGTTTGGCAGCGGCCTGTCTCCCTGGATGCCTGGCACGGTAGGATCGCTGGCGGCGATTCCCCTGTGGTATCTCATGTCCTTCCTGCCGCTTGAATTGTATTCGCTGCTGGTCATGCTGAGTATTTGTATCGGTGTTTACCTGTGTCACCAGACGGCGAAGGATATGGGTGTTCACGATCACGGCAGCATCGTCTGGGACGAATTTGTCGGTATGTGGATTACCCTGATGGCGATTCCGATGGATGAATGGCAGTGGGTAGCGGCAGGGTTTGTTGTTTTCCGCTGTCTGGACATCTGGAAACCCTGGCCGATTCGCTGGTTTGATCGCAACGTGCATGGCGGTATGGGGATTATGGTCGATGATATCGTCGCGGGAGTGATTTCAGCGGGGATTATCTATTTTATCGGCTATCACTGGCCGATATTCTGACGATGTCGAATTATTGAACCACTGTATTACTGAACCATTGCATTAGTAAACCGGGGCCATGTGCCCCGGTTGTCGTTTAAATCGCTTATTCCATCCACTGCGTGATTTTGCGCTCGATGCCCGCAGCATCCAGGCCCAGATCGGCACGGATTTCTTCCTGCGAACCTTGCGGAATGAATACGTCCGGTAGCCCGATGTTCAGCACCGAGACTGCAAGACGTTTTGCCATCAGGAATTCATTCACGCCGCTTCCCGCACCGCCCATGATCGCATTCTCTTCCAGCGTCACAAACGTGCTGTGAGACTGTGCCAGTTCTTCAAGTAACGCTTCATCGAGTGGCTTCACAAAACGCATATCGACGAGGGTGGCGTTTAACTTCTCTGCCGCAATCTGTGCTTCTGGCAATAGCGTACCGAAGTTCAGAATCGCGATCGTTTTGCCTTGACGACGAACCACGCCTTTACCGATTGGCAGTTCTGATAGTGGTGTCAGTTCAGTACCCGTACCGTTTCCTCGTGGGTAACGCACCGCCGTAGGGCCTTTCTGGTAGTGATAGCCCGTGTGCAACATCTGGCGGCACTCATTTTCATCGCTGGGTGTCATGATGATCATGTTCGGAATACAGCGTAAGAAAGAGAGATCGAATGCCCCCTGATGGGTTTGCCCATCCGCACCCACAATACCGCCGCGATCGATAGCAAACAGAACCGGGAGATTCTGGATTGCCACATCGTGGATAACCTGATCGTAGGCTCGCTGCAGGAACGTCGAATAAATGGCAACAACCGGATGATAGCCGCCAACCGCGAGACCAGCAGCGAACGTCACGGCATGCTGTTCGGCAATGGCCACATCAAAATATTGCTGCGGGTAGTCGCGGGAGAATTGCACCATACCGGAACCTTCACGCATCGCTGGCGTGATCGCCATGAGCTTGCTGTCTTTGGCTGCCGTTTCCTGTAGCCATTGACCGAAGATTTTTGAATAGGTGGGTTGAGCGCCTTCCTTGCTTTTCGGCAAGGTACCGCTGGCTGGATCGAATTTTGGCACCGCGTGCCAACTGATCGGATCTTGTTCGGCAGGAGCGTAGCCTTTGCCTTTTTTCGTCATGATATGCAGAAGCTGCGGACCTTTCAGGCTGCGCATGTTTTTCAGCGTGTGCGCCAGCGCCTGAACGTCATGGCCGTCGACAGGGCCAATATAATTAAAACCCAGCTCCTCAAATAGCGTACCCGGCACGACCATGCCTTTAAGGTGTTCTTCGGTGCGTTTCACCAGTTCTTTGATTGGTGGCAGGCCGGATAACACCTTTTTGCCGCCTTCACGCAGGCTGGCATAGAGCTTGCCGGATAGCAGTTGCGCTAGATGGTTGTTCAATGCGCCAACGTTTTCCGAAATCGACATTTCATTGTCGTTCAGCACAACCAGCAGGTCGGAGCGGATGTCGCCCGCGTGGTTCATCGCCTCAAAGGCCATACCCGCGGTAATCGCGCCATCACCAATGACACAAACCGTACGACGGCCTTTGCCTTCACGCTCGGCAGCAACGGCCATCCCCAGTCCAGCACTGATTGAGGTAGATGAATGCCCAACGCTTAATACGTCATACTCGCTTTCATCACGCCACGGAAAGGGATGCAAACCGCCTTTTTGGCGGATCGTTGAAATACGATCGCGGCGGCCCGTCAGGATCTTATGCGGGTAAGCCTGATGGCCGACATCCCACACCAGATGATCGAAAGGAGTGTTGTAGACATAATGCAGCGCAACCGTTAATTCAACCGTCCCTAATCCTGAAGCAAAATGGCCGCTCGAACGGCTGACGCTGTCCAGCAGATATTGGCGCAGCTCATCACACAGCTTCGGCAGGCTATCTTTCGGCAACAGCCGAAGTTCATCCGGTGTTTCCACTAATGCCAATGTAGGGTACTTCGCGGTATCAAAACTCATAGAGACTCATTAGGTAATTACTTATCGCGTTCAACGATGAAATTCGCCAGCGCTTGTAGTGGGGCTATATTCAGAGGAATCGGGCTGGATGTGACGAGATCGTCCAGCGATGCCAGTGATTCCTGATAAAGCTCCTGTGCTTTTTTTCGTGCGTTATCTAACCCCAGAAGGCTGGGATAGGTGCTTTTACCTAACTGCTGGTCTGCACCCTGACGTTTGCCTGTTGTCGCGCTGTCGCCAACAACATCGAGAATATCGTCCTGAACCTGAAAAGCGAGCCCAATCGCGTTAGCGTAGCGATCCAGATGGGGCAAGGCTGCGCGTCCTGTTTCACCGGCGGCAAGTGCGCCCAGCCGGACAGCGGCGCGAATCAAGGCGCCAGTTTTGTGGCGGTGAATCCGCTCTAACGCTGCCAGATCGACCTGATGACCTTCCGCTTCCAGATCGAAAGCCTGCCCGCCGCACATGCCTGCAACACCACTGGCCTGAGCCAATTCTGAGATCATCGCCAGCCGATCGCGGTCAGAGACCTGCGGCATCGGCGCATCGGCCAGAATGGAGAATGCCAGCGTTTGCAATGCATCTCCCGCCAGAATGGCATTGGCTTCGCCAAATTTGATGTGGCAGGTCGGCTGTCCGCGGCGCAAATCGTCGTCGTCCATCGCTGGCAGATCGTCATGAATCAGTGAATAAGCATGGATGCATTCTACTGCCGCTGCAGGGGCATCCAGACTCTCTAACGGCATGCCAAACAGTTCACCCGTAGTATAAACCAGAAATGGGCGCAGGCGTTTGCCCCCTAAGAGTGAGCCATACTCCATTGCATTAACCAGTGGACTACTCTGAAAGGGGAGGGTGGCGATGAAATGCCCCAACATACGGTTAGTGCGTTGGTAGTGTGCACTTAGTTGCGTGCTGAAATCGGTCATAGCGCGTCATTATCCGGCGTGAACGGTGACAGCGGCGCATCGGGATCGTCGCTCAGCAGGATTTGTACGCGCTGTTCCGCCTGCTGCAGTTTTTGCTGACCCTGACGAGCGAGCTGGATGCCATGCTCAAATTCATTCAGCGCATCGTCCAGCGGCAGTTCGCCTGATTCGAGACGGGTAACGATTTTTTCCAGTTCGTTCAGCGAGCTTTCAAAGCTGACTGGCTGCTCGGTTTTCTTAGGCATAGTGGTTTCAGAATCCTGGTGTTATACGCCGTTGGCTTGTGGCGGCAGAGCGTGGTGTTACGTGTGTTCATCCGTGGATGCATAACAATTATACGGTTAGGGTGCACAGTATAACTTCATATAATGATATACTCCGCGCCCTGGATGCTATTGGTAAAATCATCTCTGTGCCGGCTGATTTTACCGATAACGTGATTTTAGTACTCAGGGTAAATTTATTTACACCTTTCTGACCAAGTAACGACAGCCACCATGAAGTTTATCATTAAATTGTTCCCGGAAATCACCATCAAGAGCCAATCTGTGCGATTGCGCTTTATCAAGATTCTAACCGGAAACATTCGCAACGTATTAAAACACTATGATGAAACGCTGGCGGTTGTCCGTCACTGGGATCATATCGAAGTTCGGGCCAAAGACGAAAGCCAGCGTTCGGCGATTCGTGATGCGTTGACGAGAATTCCGGGTATCCATCATATTCTGGAAGTTGAAGATCACGCCTACACCGATGTGCACAATATCTTTGAGCAGTCGCTGGCGCTGTATCGTGAGCAACTGGAAGGCAAAACGTTTTGTGTACGAGTGAAACGCCGCGGTAAGCATGAGTTTAGTTCACAGGACGTGGAACGCTACGTCGGCGGTGGTCTGAACCAGCACATTGAAACGGCGCGGGTCAACCTTACAGCACCGCAGGTTACCGTGCATCTGGAAATCGAGCAGGACCGTTTGCTGCTGATTAAAGGACGTTATGAAGGGATCGGCGGCTTCCCGATCGGTACGCAGGAAGATGTGCTGTCGCTGATTTCCGGTGGTTTTGACTCCGGTGTATCCAGCTACATGCTGATGCGTCGTGGGTGTCGCGTGCATTACTGCTTCTTTAACCTTGGCGGTGCGGCGCACGAGATTGGTGTAAAACAGGTCGCACATTATCTGTGGAACCGTTTTGGTAGCTCACACCGAGTGCGTTTCATTGCTATCGACTTCGATCCTGTCGTAGGTGAAATTCTGGAGAAGGTTGACGACGGCCAGATGGGCGTCGTATTAAAGCGCATGATGGTGCGTGCGGCCTCCAAAATTGCTGAGCGTTACGGTGTTCAGGCGCTGGTGACCGGTGAAGCGTTAGGGCAGGTTTCCAGCCAGACATTGACCAATCTGCGTTTGATCGATAATGCCTCTGATACGCTGATTCTACGTCCGCTGATTTCTCATGATAAAGAACACATTATCAAACAGGCTCGCGAACTGGGGACGGAAGATTTCGCCAAAACGATGCCGGAATACTGTGGTGTGATCTCGAAAAGCCCGACGGTGAAGGCGGTAAAAGCGAAGATTGAGGCTGAAGAAAGCCACTTTGATTTTGCCATTCTGGAGCGTGTGGTAAGCGAAGCGCGGAATATTGATATCCGTCAGATCGCCGAGCAGACCAAGCAAGAAGTGGTTGAAGTCGAAACGGTCGCGTCATTTGCCCCAACTGACGTACTGCTGGATATCCGCTCGCCGGATGAACAGGACGATAAGCCGCTTGAGCTTGATCAGATCGAAATCAAATCCTTACCGTTCTACAAGCTGGGTACGCAGTTTGGCGATTTGGATCAGAGCAAAACCTATCTGCTTTACTGCGAGCGTGGCGTAATGAGCCGCTTGCAGGCGCTGTACCTGCGCGAGCAAGGCTTTAGCAATGTGAAGGTCTACCGACCGTAATAGGAATAAGGCGCGCAAGCGCCTTTTTCTTCATTTTTCATCGCGGCGGTTATAAAGCACGTGAGTGCTAATCACGATAGTTATGAATTCCCGGCGGCAGGATGAGCTGTGCGGCGACCTCGGCGGCTTTTTCTCTCCCCAGCAGCAAATCAATGATCTTCAAAGCGAAATCCATACTGGTGCCCGGCCCTTGTGTGGTTAACAGATTCACTCGAGGATCGTAGACGACACGTTTTTCCATCCATTTCTCTGGCGCGATGCGATCTTTGAAGGCCGGATAGCCCGTCATGTTTCCCACGGGGAACAGTTGATGATGCTCAAGCACCAGCGCAGGGGTTGCACACATCGCGGCGACAATTTTTCCTTCCAGATGCGCTTGTCTGATGCATTCCACCAGTATTGGGCTATCGCGGAAGCATTCCGCACCTTGCAACCCCCCCGGTAATACCAACACATCGAAAGGCCGATCGGCAACGGCAGCCAGCGGCGCATCCGCCAGTAGCCTTACCCCGCGTGAGCAGACAATTTCAAGATTGCCATCGCTGGCTACGCTGGCAAGCGTTACCTGAATGCCTGCCCGGACAAGCAAATCGATGGTTGTGACGGCTTCAGTTTCTTCACTACCAGGTGCCAGACACACCAGTGCCGATGCGGTCATAATCATTTTCCTTTTGCTTAATGTAGTCAAACAGGCGGGCATTTTCGGGGAGCGTCAGGCCGTGGAGGCGCGCACGGTGCAGTAAATACCCGGTAATGTAGTCAATTTCGGTATGTCGCTGAGCGATGATGTCCTGCAACATTGATGAGGTGTTTGCTGCGGTGTTCAGAATAATTTGATTAACGTAGAGCAGCAGACTGTCTCGCGATGTATGGAAACCCTCTCGTTCCATGACGCTGGCTACTTCCTGACAAAGCGACGCAATCAATTCCGGGTACGCAGAAAGCTCGCCATTGGTGCAGTGATATTTCACCGTGAGTGGGTTGATGACACAGTTAGCCGCCAGCTTCAGCCAGCAGGTGGCGCTAATATTGGTGTGCCAGGCGACATCAGGTAAGGCCTGATGCAGCACTTCGGCCAGATGGCTTTGGCTGCTGTCGCCATTAAACGTGCCGATATGCGTTGTGCCTGCGGCAACATGCACGACGTTGTTTGCGTCGCGCCGTGCGGCATGAGTGGTAATACCCAGTACCAGTGGCTGCTGTAGCGACGGTAATTCTTCTCGCGTGCCCATCCCGTTGTGTAAAAGCAGAATTGTGCAGTGTGGGTTGAGCTGTGGCAGCAGTACGGTAACGGCATCGGAAACCTGCCAGGCTTTTAGCGTTACCAGCAGCAATTCGCTTTGGGCAAGGTGTTCGGGATCGTTAGCTGTCAGGTTGAGATTACAGTGCTGGCCGTCCAGCATCGTGACATTGACCGGACAATAAGGTTGCGGAATACGCAGCCATCCCTGGACATCATGCCCTTGCTGATGCAGCGCGGCGAGCCAAAGTTGGCCTAGCGCGCCACAGCCAAGAACGGTGATTTTCATGTGCGTCTCCCTTATTTGATGCGGGCGCTGTTGTTCTGCCATCATAGGCTATCATTCATGTCACGATCTTGTGCTATTCGGCCTGTTTACCCGATGTAGAGTAAAAATCGGGATCGTGTCTGGTATCTTGCTTATCGCAGAAGAGCGGTTATTATGCTCGCCAGCCACATTTGTCAGGAGAGCGAATTATGCCATCTTTCGATATTGTTTCGGAAATTGATATGCAGGAAGTCCGCAACGCGGTGGAAAATGCCACGCGTGAGCTGAGCACACGCTGGGATTTCCGCAATGTTCCGGCCAGCTTTGAACTGAATGAGAAATCGCAAAGCATTAAAGCGACCAGCGAGTCTGATTTTCAGGTCCAGCAACTGATTGATATTATGCGCGAGAAATTGCTGAAGCGCGGGATTGAAGGCGGGGCGTTAGAGGTCCCGGAAGAGTTCGAGCACAGCGGTAAAACGTATAGCGTGGAAGCCAAATTGAAGCAGGGCATCGAAACCACGCAGGCGAAGAAAATCGTCAAGCTGATTAAAGACAGTAAGCTGAAAGTACAGGCACAGATTCAGGGTGAGCAAGTTCGCGTTACAGGCAAATCACGTGATGATTTGCAGGGCGTGATGGCGTTGATTCGCGGTGGGAATCTGGGGCAGCCGTTCCAGTTTACCAACTTCCGGGATTGATGCTTCTTCATCATTTGTCGATGAACAGCAAGGCCAGCGAAAGCTGGCCTTTTGTTTAATCAGATCTGGCCTGCGAGTTGTTCTAGCTGCTGGCGACTGGTCTTTTTGTTGTCGATCTTC
Source organism: Pectobacterium aroidearum (assembly GCF_015689195.1). Lineage (GTDB taxonomy): Bacteria > Pseudomonadota > Gammaproteobacteria > Enterobacterales > Enterobacteriaceae > Pectobacterium > Pectobacterium aroidearum. Next base: position 3,748,984 of record NZ_CP065044.1, on the reverse strand, counting down.
ACATAGGCGCTGTACTCATCCGGCACGATAACGACCTCGGCAACGCCGGGCTGAGTACGCATTTTCTGTTCCAGCTCACGATCCTGCAACGCTACATCGGACAGCGCGATTCTCAAACTGCTTAGATAAGGTGGTTCTTGCATGGTGAAGCTGACGAGTAGCCAAATGGCCGCAATGGCTGCGCCACCCATAAACACGGCAGAAGCGCCATAAAGCTCAAACAGCCCGCCGCCGAGACTCCCGCCAATGGCTACACCAATAAATTGCGTGGTGGAGTAAACGCCCATCGCCGTGCCTTTATATCCCGCTGGTGATTCCTTGCTAATCAGCGATGGCAACAGTGCTTCCATCACGTTGAAAGCCAGGAAGAACAGCTGTATGCCGATGATAATTTGCCAGAGATGGTTACCTGAACCCCATAAGACCACCTCTGCGGCGATCAGCACCACGATGCAGCCGATGAAGACCTGCTTCATCCGCCTTTTCACTTCGGCATAAATAATGAAAGGTACAACGCCTGCAAAGGAGATCAGCATGGTGACCAAATAGACTTTCCAGTGGTCCTGTGGTGCCAGTCCAGCGGACTCCATCGCGCGGGGCAGGGCGACGAAGCTCGACATCAATAAAATATGCAGGCACATGATGCCGATATTCAGTTTCAGCAGACGGCTATTGCCAAGTACTTTGCGAAAACTGCCGCGTACCATCGCGGATTCCCGATTCAGAACGTGTGCTGGTGCGGAAGGAATCAGGGTCAGAGTAATAACAATGCCCGCGAGTGATAAAAGAGCGATACCCCAGAAGAGCGCCTGTAAACCGAAGGCGTGGGTAACGATAGGACCGACGACCATCGCGATAGCAAAGGTGACACCGAAGCTTACGCCGATAAATGCCATCGCTTTCGTGCGGTTCTGTTCACGCGTCAGGTCGGAAAGCAATGCCATGACGGCAGCGGAGATGGCGCCCGCGCCCTGCAAAGCCCGGCCAAGGATAATGCCCCAGATAGAGTCGCTGAGTGCGGCGATGACGCTGCCGGCTGCAAAAATCAGCAGTCCTCCAACAATCAGAGGCTTTCTGCCGATACGGTCGGAGACCAGGCCGAAGGGAATCTGGAAAATAGCCTGCATCAGGCCATAAATACCAATCGCAATCCCGATCAGTGCTTCACTGGCGCCTTGTAATGCCATGCCGTAAGTCGTTAGCACAGGCAGCACCATGAACATGCCGAGCATGCGCAGTGAAAAAACGGCTCCCAAGCCCCATGTGGCGCGTAATTCGCCAGGGGTCATTTTATTATCGTTCATGCGTACCTCTGAAAACAATTGGCGCTATTTTAGTGCGTTATTGGCCAGACAGTAAACGATAGGTTTGTTACGTGATTTGGCGGAGGAGGGGAGAGGGAAATAAAAAGCGCAAAGCGTGTTTTTCAACGTCGCTTGCGGCGGCCCAAAGGGTAGCACGCAGGAAATAAGCCATAAAAAAACAGATGGACAAGCCACCTGTTTTTACTAACGCATAGAACGCGGTTGTGATTAACGCAGGTAGGTCAGCAGAACTTCATGCGCTGGTGCCATTGAATCCACAGACATCATCACGCTCAGTGAGGTAATTGCGACGATGGAGAAAACAAACAGTTTTCTTGCCCATACACGGTCATCAATCGCGTTTTTATAGCCTGACAGCGCCATGCCCAACCACCACACGCTAACGGCTGCGGCAACGATCAGATATTTGTAGCCAGCATAACCGCCGAGAGACAGCATCAATGTTGCGACCGCAAACGCCACGATATACAGCGTAATGTGGTTTTTCGCAACGGAGATACCTTTCACAACCGGCAGCACCGGGATGTTGGCGGCCTGATAATCCTTGAAGCGGAAAATCGCAATCGCGTATGAATGGGGCATTTGCCACAGGCTAAAGATCAGCAGCAGAATCAACGCGCCAGCATCGAACTGGTTGCTGACGGCACAGTAACCGATAACCGGTGGTGCTGCGCCTGACAGGCTGCCAATCAGCGTGCCATAAACAGAATGCCGCTTCATATACAGGCTATACACGCCGACATACACAACGAAGCCCATCACCGCCAGCCACATGGCCAGCGGGTTAGCCGCGATGTACAGCAGAGCAAAGCCCGCAATACCTAACAGCGATGCGTAAACCAGCGTTACCTTCAGTGAAATCAGCCCCTTTACCAGAACCCGATTTTTGGTTCTCTCCATTTTCTTGTCGATGTCGCGGTCAATGACGTTGTTAAATACGCAGCCAGACGCAACGACTAACGACACCCCCACAAGGGTGGCGAGAAACAGGGGATAATCAATGCGGCCTTGGGCCGCAAGGAGAAATCCACCGATAACGGAAATCAGATTTCCGAAAATAATTCCTGGTTTAGTAACTTGCAGGTATTGCTTAATCATCTTTTACGGCTCGGTTACTGGATCATCATATTGTGGTGTGCGCTCATCATAATCCAGATGGAGCCCACGACGACAATGGCGATAATCAGGACGGCAAACACAAGAGCCACCACGTTCCAGCGCTCTTCTGAGGACGTATTCAGGTGCAGGAAGTACACCAGATGCACCAGAATCTGAACCACTGCACATCCCACCACCGTGAAAAGAATGGCGTTATGTGAGGCAGTGCCGCTCATGACCATACTGAAAGGAATGACGGTCAAAATTACTGACAGTACAAAACCTATTACGTATGACTTAACGCTACCGTGGCTAGCACCTGAATGATCGGTTGTTGAATGACTCATTAGATTGCCCCCAGTAGATAAACAACGGTGAAGACGCAAATCCACACCACGTCAAGGAAGTGCCAGAACAGGCTCAGGCACATCAGACGTGTTTTGTTGGTTGCCGTCAGGCCACGTTTGGACACCTGAATCATCATGATGACCAACCAGATCAGACCGCCTGTTACGTGGAGCCCGTGAGTGCCGACCAGTGCGAAGAAGGCAGACAGGAACGCACTGCGATCCGGGCCATAGCCTTCAACAATCAGGTGATGGAATTCATAGATTTCCATCCCGATAAACACCAGACCGAACAAGAACGTTACGCCCAGCCAGGCATTAACCTGTGATTTGTTACCCTTGTTCATGGCGATCATTGCCATGCCGTAGGTAATACTACTGAACAGCAACGCGAACGTTTCTACCAGCACGAAGGGCAGTTGGAAAATGTCCTTCCCGCTTGGGCCGCCAGCAGTACCGTTAACCAGTACTGCATAGGTTGCGAACAGTGACCCGAAAATGATCAGGTCGCTCATCAGGTAGACCCAGAAGCCGAATACCTTGTTGGCTCCTGTGTCGTGGTGCCCATGCTCTGCATGGGCTGTATTGTGGTTAGTCAGAGTTTCAGTTGACATGTTTCACGCCTGCCTTACTGAGTTGATCAAAATTCTGATTCTCAATTTGCTCAATTTCTTTAACCGGCACGTAGTAATCCACGTCTTGATTAAAGCTATGCACAATCCAGGTCACAATCATGCCAGCGAAGCCAGCGATGGCCAGCCACCAGATATGCCAGATCATGGCAAAACCGAATACCAGGCTGAATGCGGAGATAATCACACCAGCGCCGGTGTTCTTCGGCATGTGAATCTCTTCATAGCTGGCAGGGCGCTTGTAAGCTTCACCTTTCTCTTTCGCTTCCCAGAACGCATCACGCTCGTCAACATGCGGCACGACAGCGAAGTTGTAGAACGGCGCAGGAGAAGAGGTTGCCCACTCCAGCGTACGCCCACCCCACGGATCGCCCGTCAGGTCACGGTTCTGGTGACGGTCACGGATACTGACGTAGAACTGGATCACCTGACACAGCACACCGATACCGATCAGCACTGCACCGATGGATGCCACAACCAGTAAGGCGTGGAATTCAGGGTTGATTTGCTGGCTCAGACGACGCGTCATTCCCATAAAGCCGAGAATATACAGCGGCATAAAGGCAACGAAGAAGCCGATAATCCAGAACCAGAACGCGCGTTTACCCCAGGTTTCGTTCAGGGTGAAACCAAAGGCTTTCGGGAACCAGTAAGTAATACCTGCGAAGCAACCAAACACTACGCCGCCGATGATCACGTTATGGAAGTGAGCAATCAGGAACAGACTGTTGTGCAGGACAAAGTTTGCGCCCGGTACGGCCAGCAGTACCCCGGTCATCCCACCGATGGTAAAGGTGATGATGAAGCCCGTGGTCCACAGCATCGTGGAGTGAGACTGAATGCGACCTTGATACATGGTGAACAGCCAGTTGAAGATTTTAACCCCGGTTGGGATTGAAATAATCATGGTGGCTATACCAAAGAAGGCGTTGACGTTCGCGCCGGACCCCATGGTAAAGAAGTGGTGCAACCAAACGATGAACGACAGAACCGTAATCGCGATAGTAGCCCATACCAGTGAGGTGTAGCCAAACAGACGTTTTTTACAGAAGGTGGCAACCACTTCGGAGTAAACGCCAAATATCGGCAGTACCAGAATGTAAACCTCAGGATGACCCCATGCCCAAATCAGGTTGATGTACATCATCATGTTGCCACCCATATCGTTGGTAAAGAAATGGGTGCCGAGGTAACGGTCAAGCGTCAGCAGCGCAATAGTAACGGTCAAAATTGGGAATGCGGCAATGATCAGCACGTTGGTACACAGTGCTGTCCAAGTAAATACCGGCATTTTCATCAGTGTCATGCCTGGCGCACGCATCTTCAGAATCGTCGCGAAGAAGTTAACGCCAGTCAGCGTGGTACCGATACCGGATATTTGTAGACTCCATATCCAATAATCGACCCCGACGCCGGGACTGTACTCCTTTCCTGAAAGCGGCGGATACGCCACCCAGCCAGTCTGCGCGAATTCACCGACCCCGAGAGAGAGGTTGATCAAGATAACGCCGACGACAAACAGCCAGAAGCTGAGGGAGTTCAGGAATGGGAAAGCAACGTCACGCGCACCGATCTGCAAAGGAACCGCAAGGTTCATCAGACCAACAACGAACGGTGTCGCCACGAAGAAGATCATGATTACACCGTGCGCGGTGAAAATCTGATCGTAGTGGTGAGCGTTTAGGAAGCCTTCTTGCCCGGCAGAGGCCAGAACCTGCTGGCCGCGCATCATGATGGCATCGGCAAAGCCACGAATCATCATCACCAGACCAACGATGATGTACATGATACCGATTTTCTTGTGGTCGACGGAGGTGAACCACTCGGCCCACAGCCATTTCCACTTGCCTAAATAGGTTATTGCCGCCAGCAGCGCAAGGCCGCCAACGATGATCGCCGCCACGGTGACCATAATAATGGGTTCGTGGTACGGAACCGCATCGAGTGTAAGTTTTCCGAACATCGTATTATCCCTCGGCTCCTTTGTGCGAGCTATGCTCGCCCATGTTCATACCCTCACCATGTTGCATGTTTTCGTCAGGCTTCATGCCTTCACCATGATGTTGCATGTTCATGTCGTTGCCTATGAATTTGCGAATAATATTATTGAACAAATCCGGCTGGACACTGGAGAAGTATTCGACAGGATGGAATTCACTTGGCTTAGCCAACGTGTTGAATTCATCCATAGTATTCAGTGTTTTGGAGGACGCACGAACGTTCGCAACCCACTGGTCGAACTCTTGTTGAGTTGGTGTGGCAATCGCGGTGAACTTCATTCCAGAGAAGCCTTTACCACTATAGCCGCCAGAGATACCGTCATACTTGCCCGGTTCGTTAGCGATCAAGTGGAGCTTCGTCTGCATTCCGGCCATTGCGTAAATCTGTCCACCAAGACGAGGAATGAAGAAGGAGTTCATCACAGAGTCGGATGTGATCTTGAATGCAACAGGCACGTTGGCAGGGAAAGCCAATTCGTTAACCGTAGCGATACCAAGATCTGGGTAAACAAACAACCATTTCCAGTCAAGCGAAATGACTTCGACATTGATTGGTTTGACGTCTGATACCAGTGGCTTGTACGGGTCAAGCGAGTGGGTCGTCTTCCAGGTAATCGTGCCAAGAATAACGATAATGATAATTGGTACAGTCCAGACTACAGCTTCTATCTTGTTGGAGTGTGACCAGTTCGGGGTATATTTTGCCTTTTCATTGGAAGCACGGAACTTCCAGGCAAAAGCTATCGTCATAACGATAACGGGAATCACAACGATCAACATCAGCCCGATGGCAGTCAGTATTAGCGATCTTTGTTCTAACCCGATCTCTCCTTTGGGGTTCATCAGCGCCATATCGCAACCGCTCAGTAGAACAGTGGCTGCAAATAAAGACAGCATCCCAAAAATTTTATTGTATTTCTTGAGTCTCATCTAGCGACCTCAATAACAAGGGCTCTATTGTCATTTCATGCGAGCGGGCATTTTACGGGAAGGTTACTGCACTGTAAACATGATTAAGGTTATGTCAGCCGATTGTTGCTGGTTTTTGCCCTTAATGTCACAAAGATAGCCAAAATAAAAATGGTTTTGAAAAACAGCAAATTAAGTGGCTACCCCGATGAGAGTATGGATGGATAATAAGAAATTACAACTTACCATAACGCTTATTTTCTATTTTTAGTTTGGTGAAATTTTTTGCTCAACATGTGTTTTTGATAACGAATGAAATTAGTTCTGGAGAGATTCTACGAGGAAATAAAATTTCCTCTAGCAAGATAATTATGAAAAAAATAATTAAATAAAGGAATGGAATTGGTTCAGGCAACCGATGAGAGCTACCTGAACGAATATCGTTAGTGCACAGACGGTCTGGACGCGCGTTTGAGTGACAGATAGTCCAGCAAGCTACCGAAGAAAATGCCCAGCAGCGCGAGCGTACCGCCTGCGATGAGCAGGTATTCTGCCAGTAAGGGCAATGAAGACCATTCCAACGCATTACTGATGAGCAGAATAAGCCACAGTGCCAGTAATACCACCCCTGACCCCAGTATATGTAAGGCCTTTCTGTAATAATTCTGGAAGTGTGTGCGTAACTGGAAGGTGTCCGTTTTCTGAGTAAATTCCAGCGTCTCACGGCAAATCATTAGAATTGCCAGGCCCGGTAATGCAGCCAAAATCGAGAACAGATAGAACCATGCCCAGCCGTAGGATTCGACAAACCAACCTGCGATAGGGCCGACGTACACCCGTCCGACGGCTGCAAGGGCGGAAAGCAGGGCAAACTGTGTGGCTGAGAATGATTTATTACACAGCGTCATCAAGAGCGCGACGAACGCTGCTGTCCCCATGCCGCCACAGAGATTTTCCAGAAAAACCGCGGTAGCCATGGTGAATAGGCTTTTGGCGGTAATCGCCAGTAGCCAGTACCCCGCATTGGATACGGCCTGAAGGATGCCAAACAGCATCAGCGCTCTGAATAATGAGAGTCGCTGCATCAATAATCCACCGTAAATCGCCCCCACGATGGTGGCGAAGAGTCCAAGCGTCTTGTTAACCAGCCCAACATCACCGGCATTGAAACCAACGCCGCGTATCAGGAAAGTGGTCGTCAAGCTGATCGCAAAGGCATCACCGAGTTTGTATAGCACGATCAACAGAAGAATGAGCCAGGCGTTGTTACGCTCGAAGAAATCACGCAGTGGGGCAACAATCGCTTGTTCCATGGTGCGCGGCGCAGGCTGACTATTTAGCGGTTCCGGTGCTAATAGGGTTGCGAACACACCGATCAGCATGAGTCCTGCCATGAGCCAATACGTTGCCTGCCAGCCGAGATAGCGATCCGCCATCCACAGAGCGAGTCCGCCTGAAACCAGCATGGCCAGACGGTAACCTAATACTGAGGTGGCCGCACCCGTACCGCGTTCCTCAGGGGGAAGTAAATCCGTCTTATAGGCATCAAAAACAATATCCTGAGAAGCCGAGCAGAATGCAACCATCACGGCCAGCGCCGCCAGCCACCAGAGATCGCGTGCTGGGTTCATAAATCCCATACCAATAATCGCAGCAATCAGCAGAAGTTGACTGAGAATTAGCCAGCCACGGCGTCTGCCAAGAAACGGTGGGGTATAGCGATCCATGAGGGGGGACCACAGAAACTTGAATACGTAGGCTTGACCAACCAAAGAGAAAAAACCGATGGTTTTCAGATCGACATTCTCGACAGTCATCCAGGCTTGCAATGTGCCTGATGTCAATGCCAGTGGTAAACCGGAAGCGAAGCCAAGCAACAGCATAAAAAGCGAATTACGTTGGCTGAATAAAGCAATGATGCGACTAAACATGAAGAGTCCTTTCCCTTACTCCGAGAGCGTTCAGGAGCAAGGGAAGCGGCATACAGAAATTAACGGGCGTTTTCTTTGACGAAGCTACTTACACTGGTGTCTTGCGCCATGTCGTTGATAACATCGCCTAGCACCGTGTTAACCGCATCGGTAATTTTGTCGTTGCTGGCGGTGAAAGCGCCCTGAACATTATAGGTTGAGCGGTAGTTTTTCACCTGCTTGTTGCCATTTGCTGCCTGAGAAATGATGGAGATATCTGCTTTGGTCGTGATGTTGTAGCGCAGGTTTCCTTCAGAGACATCGGCGTACAGGTGGTTAACCACAATCTGTAAAGCGACCGGGCCGCCCGTGCCGATCATATAACCACGCGCGGTCATTTGTTTCTCCAGCGCTTCTTGCAACAGGAAGCGCAGATCGCGGGAAGGCGTCAGCGTAATCAGCTGGCCGTCGCGATTCACTTTTGCCAGAGCCTGGTCGGCGCGCTGGTCTGCACCGTTGATGCTAATCGTTACGCCCATCAGCGTCGGATCCTGAGAAGGCAGGCTAATTTTAGGCGTGATGTTCAGCGTGTTGCTTTTTGCTGCACAGCCTGCAAGCAGAATTACGGCCAGTAGAGGGAAAAATAATTTTTTTAACATTCGTATTTTCTCAATAATGATTAGTGTGGTGAGCCGATAAATATTGTTGATATCATATCATCGCCACAGGCAGGAAAAAGAGCCGATAGCAGGTAAATTGTTCTGAAATTCATCTTTTTCGTGCCATGAGCCAGAAAAACCGTTTTTATCACATCAAGACCGTCGATGATATATCAATGCGTTGAGAAAATTTTCTGCTTTGTCTGGCGGCTTTTACGCATAACTGGTTGAAAAAACGCTAAGGTTATAATGATTCGGACATCGGTGAGTTGCAGTTGAGTGGCAGTTATGTCGCGTTGATATCAAATTTCCCCCCCAAGCCGAAAAGGGTAGTCGTATGATGCGTGAAACGATAGAAGAAAAGCTGCGTGTGGGCTTTGAGCCCATTCATTTAGAAGTGATCGATGAAAGCTATCGTCACAACGTGCCTGCGGGAGCGGAAAGTCATTTTAAAGTCGTGCTGGTCAGCGATAAATTCACGGGAGAACGCGTGATTGGTCGACACCGCGCCGTCTATGCCGTACTGGCTGAAGAGTTAGCGGGTTCAGTGCATGCGTTAGCATTACATACGTATTCGACAAAAGAGTGGGCCAGTTTGCAAAATGCCGTCCCTTCTTCACCACCTTGCGGCGGCGCTGGCATCCTTTCGTAATCATTAATATGGCCCGTTCCAGACATATCGGGGCGGGTTACTGACCAAAAGTGTGAATCTGTTGCTGTAATAGTCGGCCCTCCGTTCTCGACTCATCCTCTCTATACCGCTATAATGCCGCGTCTATTTTTTCCTGAATGTATTCGGGACGCTTCTGACTACAGGGAACGGGGTTGGCAATTTCCCGGTTCTGCGAGGTTTATTTAAGTCTGTGTGCCTTGGTGCCAGTTCTGAATCAGCCTTGCTGTCGTGAGATTTTTCGTCGCGAGAATAGTTTTGGGGTTGACCGATCACTGTGATTTTTTGAGGTAACAAGATGCAAGTTTCAGTTGAAACCACTCAAGGTCTGGGACGTCGCGTAACGATTACCGTTGCTGCTGACATCATTGAGAGTGCGGTGAAGAGCGAGCTGGTCAACGCGGCCAAAAAAGTACGTATTGACGGTTTTCGTAAAGGCAAAGTGCCGATGAATGTTGTTGCTCAGCGTTATGGTGCCTCTGTGCGTCAGGACGTATTGGGCGACCTGATGCAGCGCAACTTTGTTGACGCTATCATCAAAGAAAAAATTAATCCGGTTGGCGCGCCTAACTACATCCCTGGCGAATACGCTGTAGGCGGCGACTTCACTTACTCTGTTGAGTTTGAAGTGTACCCGGAAGTTGAACTGAAAGGTCTGGATGCGATCGAAGTTGAAAAACCGGTTGTTGAAGTGACTGACGCTGATGTTGATACCATGCTGGAAACGCTGCGTAAGCAACAGGCGACCTGGAAAGAAACTGACCGTGCTGCGGCAGCGGAAGATCGTGTCACTATCGATTTCACTGGCTCTATCGACGGTGAAGTCTTTGAAGGCGGCAAAGCTTCTGACTTCGTTCTGGCAATGGGCCAGAATCGTATGATCCCAGGTTTTGAAGATGGCGTTGTTGGGCACAAAGCCGGTGAAGAATTCACTATCGATGTGAACTTCCCTGAAGACTACCACGCTGAAAACCTGAAAGGAAAAGCGGCTCAGTTCGCTATCGTCCTGAAGAAAGTTGAAGAGCGTGAACTGCCTGAACTGACTGAAGAATTCATCAAGCGTTTCGGCGTGGCTGATGGTTCTCAGGAAGGTCTGCGTGCTGAAGTCCGTAAAAATATGGAACGTGAGCTGAAAGGCGCGGTGCGTAACCGTGTGAAAACTCAGGTTCTGGACGGACTGATCAATGCAAACGAAATCGACGTGCCAGCGGCACTGATCGATGGCGAAATCGATGTTCTGCGTCGTCAGGCTGCACAGCGTTTTGGCGGCAACGAGAAGCAAGCGCAGGAATTACCGCGTGAGCTGTTCGAAGAGCAGGCTAAACGCCGCGTGGTTATCGGTCTGTTGCTGGGTGAAGTCATCAGCAGCAATGAGCTGAAAGCTGACGAAGCTCGCGTTAACGCACTGATCGAAGAGATGGCTTCTGCGTACGAAGATCCGCAGGAAGTTATCGAGTTCTACGGCAAAAACAAAGAGCTGTTGAACAACATGCGTAACGTCGCTCTGGAAGAGCAAGCGGTAGAAACCGTACTTGCTAAAGCGAAAGTTGTTGAGAAATCAGTAAGCTTCAACGAGCTGATGAATCAAACTGCTACAGCATAAACATTGTTGATGGCGTAGCAGGGAACTTTCCCTATCAAAAGCCCGTGCCTTATGGCGCGGGCTTTTTGCTTATAGGTTTGTGCGATGTAGATGGTTATTGTTTCGATTGTACTTTATCTCTGGTGTTTACCCTCTCAGCCCCATTAGCGTATAGACGAGGAATGGCGGTCTGAAATTGCACTATTATTAAAGCAGACAAAGAATTTATGAGGTCAGGCAAGGGGTTAAACCTCAGGTTTGCCGTGCCGATAACGTGTTAATAATAAAATAATTGGTTCTTTAATAGAGAACGATTGATAGTGTAAGCTTGAAATACAATGCGTGTGCCCCCACTCACTGAAGAGGAAAAGTAGGCACAGCAGGTAAGGATTCTCGGCCGATAGGTTGTTCAGCAGTGAAGGGATAGGGTTCCATAGTCATCCCCCCCTATCTCTAGTAGAATTGAATGCAATGCTTGAACAACGTAACAAGAGTGCCGGACGCATTTTATCTAGGAGACGTGAATGTCATACAGTGGCGAACAAGAAAGACAAGCACCTCATATGGCGTTAGTGCCGATGGTGGTTGAACAGACCTCGCGTGGGGAACGTTCTTACGATATCTATTCCCGTCTGCTAAAAGAACGGATAATCTTCCTGACCGGTCAGGTTGAAGATCATATGGCGAATCTGGTTGTTGCACAGATGCTGTTTCTGGAAGCCGAAAACCCAGAAAAAGACATTTATCTGTACATTAACTCTCCTGGTGGCGTCATCACTGCCGGTATGTCCATTTACGACACCATGCAGTTTATCAAGCCAGATGTCAGCACGATCTGTATGGGACAGGCTTGCTCAATGGGCGCATTCCTGTTGACGGCGGGTGCCAAAGGCAAACGTATTTGTCTGCCTAACTCGCGCGTTATGATTCACCAGCCGTTGGGCGGCTTCCAGGGGCAGGCTACGGATATTGAAATCCATGCCAAAGAAATTTTGAAAGTGAAAGCCAAAATGAATGAACTGATGGCTAAACATACGGGTCAGCCTCTTGAAGCGATAGAGAGAGACACCGAGCGCGATCGTTTCCTCTCTGCCAGTGAGGCAGTAGACTACGGCTTGGTAGACTCCGTATTCACTAACCGCGGGTAATCACTCGCCATAGTAGCGGTCTGGTGTGGCTAAAAATCAGTGTTCGACCGATAGTCTGTTGTGCGGGGTTATTTTACGCGTATTGGCTATAAGTATCGGCGTTCGTTGTAGCGGTATCGCTGTGGTTGGCCTGCGGGCAAAAGACGAAAAAGAGGTTTAACTCATGACAGATAAGCGCAAAGACGGTTCAGGAAAGTTACTGTACTGCTCTTTTTGCGGCAAGAGCCAGCATGAAGTGCGTAAGCTGATTGCCGGGCCGTCGGTGTATATCTGCGATGAATGTGTTGACTTGTGTAACGACATTATTCGCGAAGAAATTAAAGAAGTGGCGCCCCATCGTGAGCGCAGTGCGTTGCCGACGCCACACGAAATTCGCCGCCACCTTGACGATTATGTTATTGGTCAAGAGCAGGCCAAGAAGGTGTTGGCCGTTGCGGTGTATAACCACTACAAACGCTTGCGTAATGGTGACAGCAGCAACGGGATCGAACTGGGTAAAAGTAACATCCTGCTGATCGGTCCTACCGGGAGCGGTAAAACGCTGCTGGCTGAAACGCTGGCGCGCTTCCTGGATGTACCATTCACCATGGCGGATGCCACGACGCTGACCGAAGCAGGTTACGTCGGTGAAGACGTTGAAAACATCATTCAGAAGCTGTTGCAGAAGTGTGATTACGATGTGCAGAAAGCACAGCGTGGGATTGTCTACATCGATGAAATCGACAAGATTTCTCGTAAGTCAGACAACCCGTCGATCACCCGCGATGTTTCAGGTGAAGGTGTACAGCAGGCGCTGCTGAAGCTTATCGAAGGGACGATTGCTGCTGTTCCGCCGCAGGGTGGGCGCAAGCATCCGCAACAGGAGTTCTTGCAGGTTGATACCTCTAAGATCCTCTTTATCTGCGGCGGCGCGTTTGCAGGGCTGGACAAAGTGATCGAGCAACGTACCGATACAGGTCGCGGCATCGGCTTTAATGCAACGGTTAAAGGATCGGCTGACAAAGCAACAGAAGGCGAGCTGTTAAGCAATGTTGAACCGGGTGACTTGATTAAATTCGGTTTGATTCCTGAGTTTATCGGCCGTCTGCCAGTGGTTGCTACGCTGAGAGAGCTGAGCGAAGAAGCGTTGATTCAGATTTTGCGTGAGCCTAAAAATGCGCTGACCAAACAGTATCAGGCGTTGTTCAACCTGGAGGGCGTTGAACTGGAATTCCGCGATGAAGCGCTGACGGCGATTGCCAAGAAAGCGATGGCGCGTAAAACCGGTGCACGTGGCCTGCGTTCTATCGTTGAAGCCGCTCTGCTGGATACCATGTATGACCTGCCATCGCTGGAAAGCGTGGACAAAGTCGTCATTGACGAATCTGTTATTGCGGGTCAATCCGAGCCATTGCTGATCTATGGCAAGCATGAAACCCAGCAAGCTTCTGGCGAATAAGTAATCAATTAAGCGTATCGAAAAATAAAAATGGGGGATTTTATCCCCCATTTGTTTTTTACACGCATGCTGGTCGTTGAATGTGAGATATTTATCCCCATATACTCAAATACCTATTTGATGAAACCCGCGAAAACCGCGTTTCACGATATTCCCATAACCTGGCGGAAACGAAACTAAGAGAGAGCTCTATGAACCCTGAGCGTTCCGAACGCATAGAAATCCCCGTATTGCCATTGCGCGATGTGGTGGTTTATCCGCACATGGTCATTCCGTTGTTTGTTGGTCGGGAGAAATCGATTCGGTGCCTTGAAGCCGCAATGGATCATGACAAAAAGATCATGCTGGTGGCACAGAAAGAAGCTTCAACGGATGAGCCAAGTATTAACGATCTTTTCTCGGTAGGGACGGTAGCCTCAATTCTTCAAATGCTGAAACTGCCTGACGGTACGGTAAAGGTACTGGTCGAGGGGTTGCAGCGTGCCCGTATTACGACGCTTTCTGACGGTGGCGAGCATTTCGCGGCAAAAGCCGAATATCTTGACTCTCCGGCGATTGATGAACGCGAGCAGGAAGTGCTCATGCGCACGGCAATCAATCAGTTTGAGGGTTACATCAAGCTGAACAAGAAGATCCCGCCGGAAGTACTGACATCACTGAACAGTATTGATGATGCCGCGCGCTTAGCCGACACCATTGCCGCACACATGCCGCTGAAATTGGCTGATAAGCAGTCGGTACTTGAAATGTTCGATATTACCGAGCGTTTAGAGTATCTGATGGCGATGATGGAATCCGAAATCGACCTGCTGCAGGTAGAAAAACGGATCCGTGGTCGCGTTAAGAAGCAAATGGAAAAAAGCCAGCGTGAGTACTATCTGAATGAGCAAATGAAAGCCATTCAGAAAGAGCTGGGTGAGATGGACGACGCGCCGGATGAACACGAAGCGTTAAAGCGTAAGATTGAAGCGGCAAAAATGCCGAAAGATGCACGTGAGAAAGCCGAAGCTGAACTGCAAAAGCTGAAGATGATGTCGCCGATGTCGGCGGAAGCGACGGTAGTGCGCAGTTATATCGACTGGATGGTGCAGGTTCCGTGGAATGCGCGTAGCAAAGTGAAGAAAGACTTGCTGAAAGCGCAGGAAATGCTGGATACCGACCATTATGGTTTGGATCGTGTGAAAGAACGCATCCTCGAATATCTCGCAGTACAGAGTCGTGTCAGCAAGATCAGAGGGCCGATTTTGTGTCTGGTAGGGCCTCCTGGCGTCGGTAAAACCTCGCTCGGTCAGTCCATTGCCAAAGCGACCGGACGTCAGTATGTGCGTATGGCGCTGGGTGGCGTGCGTGACGAAGCGGAAATCCGCGGACACCGCCGTACCTATATTGGCTCCATGCCGGGCAAACTGATCCAGAAAATGGCGAAAGTTGGCGTGAAAAACCCGCTGTTCCTGCTGGATGAGATCGACAAGATGTCTTCCGACATGCGTGGCGATCCGGCTTCTGCATTGCTGGAAGTGCTCGATCCTGAGCAGAACGTGGCGTTTAACGATCATTATCTGGAAGTCGACTACGATCTGTCTGATGTCATGTTTGTGGCGACGTCTAACTCCATGAACATCCCGGCGCCGTTGCTTGACCGTATGGAAGTCATTCGTCTTTCCGGCTATACCGAAGATGAAAAGCTGAACATCGCCAAACAGCACCTGTTGCCGAAACAGATCGAACGTAACGCGCTGAAGAACGGTGAGCTGTCGGTAGAAGACAGCGCGATTGTTGGCATTATCCGTTATTACACGCGTGAAGCTGGCGTACGTAGCCTGGAGCGTGAAATCTCCAAGCTGTGCCGTAAAGCAGTAAAAACGCTGTTGATGGATAAATCCACTAAGCATATTCAGGTTTCGGGCGATAACCTTAAGGATTTCCTTGGGGTACAGCGCTTTGACTATGGCCGCGCGGACGATGAAAATCGCGTAGGGCAGGTGACCGGTCTGGCCTGGACGGAAGTTGGCGGCGATCTGCTGACGATCGAAACCGCCTGTGTGCCGGGCAAGGGTAAATTGACCTATACTGGTTCGTTAGGCGAGGTGATGCAGGAGTCGATTCAGGCTGCGCTCACCGTAGTTCGTGCCCGTGCGGAAAAATTAGGCATCAATGCTGATTTTTACGAGAAGCGTGATATCCACGTTCACGTTCCTGAAGGTGCGACGCCGAAAGATGGGCCAAGTGCGGGTATCGCGATGTGTACCGCGCTGGTTTCTTGTTTGACCGGAAATCCGGTGCGTGCCGATGTGGCGATGACGGGGGAAATTACCCTGCGTGGTCTGGTACTGCCGATCGGCGGTCTGAAAGAGAAATTGCTGGCCGCACACCGTGGTGGAATCAAGACAGTATTGATTCCTGATGACAACAAACGCGATCTGGAGGATATCCCACAGAACGTGATTGCGGATCTGGAAATCCATCCGGTGAAACGTATCGAGGAAGTGTTGGCGTTAGCGTTGCAGAATTCGCCTTCTGGCATGCAAGTGGTCTCTGCGCCTAAAGCAAAGACCAAAGCCAAGGCAAAATAGTGACCTGTCGCAAAAACCCTTGAGAAAATCAGGGCTGGTGAGTGAAATCGTGCTTGCCAGCTTTTTTTTGTACCGCTAAGTTAGAGCACTGTTAGTTTTAGCCGTAACTGGCTGAGCATGACAGTATTGATAATAAGTTACGTGTCGCGTCTTGGGACATTGAAGCGCGATAAGAGAATTCCAGAGGGGATGACAGAGTGAACAAGTCACAATTGATCGACAAAATTGCCGCAGATGCTGATATTTCCAAAGCGGCAGCAGGGCGTGTGTTAGATGCAATTATTGGTTCCGTTACCGAATCCCTGAAAGAAGGGGATGATGTTGCTTTGGTTGGTTTTGGTACTTTCTCAGTGCGTGAACGTGCTGCTCGTACCGGCCGTAACCCGCAAACTGGTAAGGAAATCAGTATCCCTGCAGCAAAAGTACCAGGATTCCGTGCTGGTAAGACACTGAAAGACGCCGTTAACTGATTATTACGTCACAGGTTTGGCTGATAACTACTTTGGGTGCCAAACAATACCTGACGCAATGATATTGGTAGGGTAAGATACGAGGCGCATCATTTTATGATGTGCCTTTTATTTATATAGGACTATACCTACCCGACACACGGCAGAACGTGGCGAAGGCGACGTGAGAACGGCAAACTTTGTTTTTAACTAAACATCGATATTGCTTTCTAAACATCGCTGCTGGTCGTTTTGGTGGCGGGTAATAAGCTTAAGTGCGCCCTAGCCTTGTATTGGGCTATAGCAATCGCAAGGATGCATGGCTTCGGCCAGCGCAGGGAGTTTTATCCATTCTACAGCGGAGTGTTGTCACATTATGATGGACAATTTACGTACGGCCGCAAATAACGTCGTGCTCAAAATTATTCTTGCTTTGATCATCGCATCATTCGTTCTAACTGGCGTTGGTGATTATCTTATTGGTGGTTCAGGAGATTACGCTGCAAAGGTGAACGGGCAGGAAATTACCCGCGCACAGCTTGAGCAGGCGGTACAGAACGAACGCAGTCGTCAGCAGGAAGCCTTGGGTGAGAATTTCTCTCTTCTGGCGAGCAATGACGGTTACATGCAGCAATTGCGTAGGCAGGCACTCTCCCAACTCATTGATGAAACCTTGCTGGATCAGTATGCCAACAAGCTGGGGTTAAACATCAGTGATGAGCAAATCAAACAGGCGATCTTTGACGTTCCCGCGTTTCAGACAAACAACCGTTTTGATAATGAAAAGTATCTGGATCAGGTTCGCCGCCTTGGCGTAACGCCGGATATGTATGCTCAGATGCTGCGTAAGCAACTGACATCACAACAGCTGATTCGCGGTTTTGGCAATTCATCGTTCCTGCTGCCGCAGGAGATCGATAATCTGGTGAAACTGGCTGCACAAGATCGCGTTGTCCGTGTGGCAACCATTGATATTGCCGCCAAAGCGAAAGCCCAGACGGTGGCTGATGATGAAGTCCAGAGCTATTACGATCAAAACAAAGGCAATTTCATCGCACCGGAAGAATTCAAAGTCAGCTATATCACGTTGGATGCGGCGAGCATCATGGACGGCGTGAAAGTAGACGATGCTGCCATTAACGATTTCTACGAGCAGAACAAGAACGACTATTCCCAACCTGAGCGCAAAAAATTCAGCGTTATTCAGGTGAAGAATGAGGCCGATGCAACGTCTGTTCTGGACGCGCTGAAGCAAGGCGGTGATTTCGCTACGCTGGCGAAAGAAAAATCAACGGACATCATCTCGCGCCGTAACGGTGGCGATCTGGGATGGATGGACGAAAACAGCATGATTGATGAGCTGAAGCAGGCAAAACTGACAGAGAAAGGCCAGATTTCCGCAGCAATTAAATCTTCTGTTGGCTACCTGATTGTGCGTCTTGATGATGTTCAGCCACAGCAGATTAAACCGCTGAGCGAAGTGCGTGCCGAAATCGCTGAGAAAGTGAAGCATGAGAAAGCGCAGGATGGTTACTATGCGCTGCAGCAAAAAGTCAGCGAAGCGGCCAGCAATGACAACGAATCTCTGGCTTCAGCAGAAGAAGCGGCCGGTGTGAAAGCCACGCAGACCGACTGGTTTACGCGTGAGAAGGTCCCTGCCGCGCTGAATTTCCAACCGGTCACGCAGGCTATCTTTAGTGGCGCGCTGCTGGGGGAGAACGGTACTGCAGGCAACAACTCTGATGTGATTAACGTTGACGGTGACCGTGCTTTCGTTCTGCGTATCACTGAGCACAAACCTGAAAGCACTCGCCCTCTGGATCAGGTTCGTACCGAGATCGTAGAGACGTTGAAACGTCAGAAAGCTGAACAGCAGGCTCGTCTGGACGCTGAAAAAATTCTGGCTGAGCTGAAGCAAGGTAAAGACGACGCGCTGCAAGCGGCAGGGTTGAGCTTTGGTGAAGCAAAAACGATGTCTTCTATCTCTCAGGGTGATGCAACGGCTGAAGCTATTTTTGCTATGCCGCATCCAGAGAAGGATAAGTCGTCTTATGCGATTGCTCAGGATCAAGCGGGCAATGTCGTGCTGGTGGCGCTGGATAGCGTGACGCCACATCAGCTAAACGATGAGCAGAAAACACAGTTTGCCAGCCAGGTTCAGCAAGGTTCTCTGGGCGCACTGTTTGATTCTCTGCTGTCCAGCTTGCGTAGTGAAGCGAAAATCAAGATGGGCAATGCGGCGCAGGAACAGCAATAAGCCCCGCAAAAATTTGCAAATCGTTGCAACAACCAAAGGCCGCTTTCGCGGCCTTTTCCACATTTAAATTCTGCTGTTTGCGATGTTGACTGGCCTGCGGCAAGGTAGCCGTGCTGTCAAACACATGGAGGAAACAGCATGAAAAAATCAGGAATAAAAGCACTGTGCTTAATCATTGGGATGAGTTTATCTGGGTTGCCATTATTAGGGCAGGCTGCGCCTAAAGCCGCCGACGGTACGGCGACGGCGGTGAAGTCTGCACCAGCAGATCAGAAAGTGGAAAAAGCAACGCTTCCTGATGGCGATGAGGATAAGGTGAGCATCAATGCGGCAAGCGCTGCCGAGTTGGCCGAGATAATGAACGGCGTCGGGCTGAAAAAAGCAGAAGCGATAGTGCACTACCGTGAGCAAAATGGTCCTTTTACCCAGATTGAGCAATTAACTGAGGTATCAGGAATTGGGGCGGCATTGGTTGAGCGTAATCTCTCTCGTTTGAAACTGTGATACCAGTCGCAGCTCGGTTGAGCATTTCCTCTGGGCTGCGAACCTCTGCTAGGCTAATTATCAGGTCATACCAGTTATTGGTTTTGTCACAGGAGTATTACGGCTATGCAGACTTTCATTACCGTTCGTGGTTATCACATTGATGTTTATCAGCACGTTAATAACGCGCGCTATCTGGAGTTTCTGGAAGAAGCGCGTTGGCAATGGCTGGAGACGTTGCCTGCTTTTGGCTGGATGCACAGCAACAATATTGCTTTCGTTGTGGTGAACATCAATATCAACTACCGCAGACCTGCCGTTCTCGGTGATGTGCTGCGTATTGATAGCGAATTACTGCAGATGAATACAAAAAGCGGTGTGATCAGCCAGAAAATAACCCGAGTGTCTGATGAAAGCGACGTGGCTGATGCCACGCTGACGTTTGTCTGCATCGATTTATTGACGCAAAAAGCACTGCCGCTGGAGGGAGAACTGCTGGAACACCTAAACGAGATTCGCCGTTAATTGAAGCAGCAGGCCACGGTTGTACGACGTGGCCTGCTGTTTTTCGCGTTGCGTGATGTCTCTGTGTTGTGACGTATCAGCGTAGCCCTGCTTTCTGCTTCAGTGATGCCATGACAGCCGCGGAATCGTTTTGATATTGTGTGAGTCCGTTTGCGCGTAAATGACAGGCGGCACATTGACCACATCCATCACCTTTGATGCCGTTATAGCAGGTTAGCGTGTGATAGCGCACCGTATCGAGTTGCTGGTAGTAATCCGCCAACGCCCAGGTTTCCGCCTTATTGAGCCACATCAGCGGCGTTTCAAAACGAATATCGCGGGCAATACCTAATACAATAGCCTGATTTAGCGCCTTAACGAATTCGTCGCGACAATCAGGGTAGCCGGAAAAATCAGTCTCACACACGCCAGTAATGACGGCTTCTGCACCAACCTGATAGGCGTAGATAGAGGCGAGCGTCAGGAAAAGAATATTTCTTCCCGGAACGAAGGTGTTGGGGATGCCTTGCGCATTCGCATCGTAATCAGGAACTGGGATGCTGTCGCGCGTCAGGCTGCTGGTGGCGAGCTCATTCAGTAAGCCTACGTCCAGAACCTTATGCGCCGTTGCACCCAGTTTCAGGCTGAGTTCCCGGGCAATGTCAATTTCTGCACGGTGGCGTTGTCCATAATCGAAGGTGATACAGTGGACGTCATCATAGTGTTGCAGAGCCTGAATCAGACAGGTTGTGGAATCTTGTCCACCGCTAAAAACGACAACAGCACGCTTCATTCTTCATTCACCTTAACGCGACGTTAACCGCACTGCGTCTGTAACGCAGTGCGGTATAAAATCGCTATTTTACCTGAAAAATAGCCCATATTCAGCGCTGCG
This sequence comes from Pectobacterium aroidearum, assembly GCF_015689195.1. Taxonomy (GTDB): domain Bacteria; phylum Pseudomonadota; class Gammaproteobacteria; order Enterobacterales; family Enterobacteriaceae; genus Pectobacterium; species Pectobacterium aroidearum. The sequence goes on along the minus strand of NZ_CP065044.1, from coordinate 3,728,105 downwards.
GCTGCGTGCTGGATATACCAACCTTACGCCAGACTGGGTTCAGGTATGAGATGGGACATCTCTGGGGTGTTTAGTGCATCAAGGTACGGGCTAATGTCGCCGATATTTTTTTCTACCCAACTACTGTTGTAGTAGGTATCCAGATAGCGTTCTCCGCTGTCACACAGCAGAGTTACAATCGCTCCTTTTTGACCGCGGCTCATCATTTCTTTGGCTAATTGCAGCATACCCCAAACATTCGTACCGGTAGAGGCCCCTGCTTTGCGGCCTAATACACTTTCCAGCCAGTACAGCGTTGCGATGCTGGCGGCGTCAGGTACTTTGATCATGCTATCAATGACGTCAGGAATAAAAGAAGGTTCTGCACGCGGACGACCAATACCTTCTATCCGGCTACCGCACGGACCTGTGATTGAGCGATCCCGCTGCTGGTAGCAATCGTAGAAGACTGAATTTTCTGGATCGACGACGACCAGTTGTGTATCCAGCCCCTGATAGCGAATGTAGCGCCCGAGTGTTGCCGATGTACCGCCCGTTCCGGCGCTCATCACGATATAGTCCGGTACAGGATACGGTTCTCGTGCCATTTGGCGGTAAATGCTGTCGGCAATGTTATTGTTGCCGCGCCAGTCGGTGGCGCGTTCTGCGTAGGTGAACTGATCCATATAATGGCCGTTCATCTCTTGTGCGAGCTGTTCTGATGCCGCATAGATTTGCCCCGCCTGTTCGACAAAATGACAGCGTCCACCATAGAACGCGATTTGCTCAATTTTTCTTTTTGCAGTGCAGGAGGGCATGACGGCGATAAACGGCAGGCCAAGCAGGCGGGCAAAATAAGCTTCTGATACCGCTGTGCTGCCGGATGACGCTTCAATAATCGGCGTGCCTTCTTTAATCCAACCGTTGCACAGCCCATAGAGAAACAAAGAACGCGCCAGACGATGTTTCAGGCTGCCGCTGGGGTGTGTGCTTTCATCTTTAAGGTAAAAATAAATACCGGGATAATCCGGAAGGGTCAAACGGATAAGATGCGTATCAGCCGAACGCTGAAAATCTGCTTCGATGGCGCTGATGGCATTTTTAACCCAGGCATTGGTCATGATGAAAACTCGGTTAGATAAATATTCGAATAGATTAACGAGTTTTCAGGATAAAAAAATTATCTTTTTATCTCTTCATGACCAATTTTATAGAAAAAATAACCCTTTTTATTTATTTTTGGGGATTATGTTTCTATTAAGGCAGATGACCTCGTTACCCAAAAATCATAACAATCGCGGTGGCTATTACTATGATAGCCATTAAAGTAAATGCCATATTGATGGCACTAATAATGAAAGGGAATGCGATTACTGCGATGCCGAGCATTGCCGCGCTTATGCAAGGCCTGGCAGCTTCACGGCGAGAGAAGCCGAAAATGGCGAAAATAATCGCGAGACAGCCTAATGCTGATGTTGCAGCAATAACGACGCGTCGTTCATTAAAGGGGGACTCGGTTTGTTGTGTCGGGGGGGCTTTCCCCATCAGCCTGTTTAGGGTTGTGTCTCGGATAGAAACAATTTTCTCTGCGATTTGTTCTTCAATGGTGACTTCGGGCGTTGATGGTCCTGCCCAAAAGTAGGAAACGGCAACAAGCAGTGCTAATGCACCAAGCACCATCCCAATCGTACTGAATTTACTCTTTTTATCTGTTGTCATTATTTTCGCCACTCCTGATTGGCATAAAATACGCTGTTGGTCGATATCGCCACAAATCGTAGAATTCAACCAGCCTGTTTATCGTATCACTCTCTGTAAAAGGTAATGAATTACCATATTATACAGTTTGTTATGTTTTTTCATTATCGAGTGGTGATGTGGTTTTCTGATGTCGTCAGTGAGTGTTGAAACCAATTTGGGGCGGAAAGAACATTGATTTTCTCTCCCAATGGCGGAAAGTAGAGAAAAGTTTTCTATGGAGTGGCCCTATGTTGGATAAAATTGATCGCACATTGTTAAATATGCTGCAACAGGATTGCACGCTCTCGCTACAGACGCTGGCCGATGCGGTTAATCTGACGTCAACGCCGTGTTGGAAACGCCTGAAGCGTCTGGAAGAAGAAGGGATTATCCGGGCTCGGGTGGCGCTGCTGGATAATGAGCGTCTGGGATTAGGACTGACGGCGTTTGTCTTATTGAAGACGCAGCAGCACAACCGCGACTGGTATCAGACCTTCACTCGCGTGGTGTCCGACATGCCGGAAGTGTTGGCTTTTTATCGTATGGCCGGTGAATACGATTACCTGATGCAGGTTCAGGTCGCTGATATGAAAAGCTATGATAATTTCTATAAACGGTTGGTGAATGGTATTCCTGGGCTGGTCGATGTAACATCTAGCTTTGCTATGGAACGAATCAAACATACCACGGCATTGCCCTTATCCCTGTGATCTATCGTTCATCCGTCTTTTGTATAATCACTTGTCTGAGTCTGTCATGACCCGTCTGGCTATTGGAATGAAAACCGCGTGAGACTGTTTGCTCAACTGAGTTGGTATTTTCGCCGTGAATGGCGGCGCTATCTGGGTGCCATTGCGCTATTGATTGTGATTGCCATTCTGCAATTGCTTCCTCCTAAACTGGTTGGCGTGATCGTCGATGGCGTGACGCAACACGGCATGTCGATGGGCGAAATGATGAAGTGGATTGGCGTGATGCTGCTGACTGCCGTCATGGTTTATCTGCTGCGTTACGTGTGGCGAGTGTTCCTGTTTGGCGCCTCATACCAGTTAGCGGTTGAGTTACGCGAGGATTTTTACCGTCAACTGAGCCGCCAGCATCCGGCGTTTTACCAGCGTCACCGTACCGGCGATCTGATGGCGCGTGCTACTAACGATGTCGATCGCGTGGTCTTTGCCGCCGGGGAAGGGGTGTTGACGTTGGTCGACTCGATGGTGATGGGCTGTGCTGTGCTAGTTGTCATGTGTACTCAAATTAGCTGGGAACTCACTCTGCTGGCACTGCTTCCGATGCCGGTCATGGCGATTTTCATCAAACGCTACGGCACCCAGTTGCATAACCGTTTCAAATCCGCACAGGCGGCGTTTTCTTCTCTTAACGATCAGGCGCAGGAAAGCTTGACCAGTATTCGCATGATTAAAGCCTTTGGACTGGAAAACTATCAATCTGCGCGTTTTGCGCAGGTTGCGGCGGATGCAGGGGCTAAAAACATGCACGTTGCCCGAGTTGATGCCCGCTTCGACCCCACTATTTACATTGCTGTCGGGCTGTCGAATTTGCTGGCGATTGGCGGCGGCAGTTGGATGGTGATTAACGGTTCGCTGACGTTAGGCTCGTTGACCAGTTTTGTCATGTATCTGGGATTGATGATATGGCCGATGCTGGCGCTGGCCTGGATGTTTAATATTGTTGAGCGTGGTAGCGCGGCATATAGCCGTATTCGTCAGCTACTTGCGGAAGATCTTGTGGTGAAAGACGGCGAGGAATCATTGCCTGCCGAACGGGGCGTGTTGGCGGTGAATATTTCCACGTTTCGCTATCCAGATAATGCCCGCGATGCCTTACAGCATATTCAGTTTACGCTGGCTCCAGGCAATATGTTGGGATTATGTGGACCGACGGGGTCGGGGAAAAGTACGCTGCTGGCGCTGATTTTGCGTCATTTCGATACCCCATCGGGAGAGATTCGTTATCACGACCGCCCGTTGAATGCTATTCGGCTGGATGAACTACGGAGTCGTTTTGCCGTTGTCGGGCAAATGCCCTTTTTGTTTTCGGACACGGTAGCGCAAAACATCGCACTGGGTCGACCTGATGCGACGCAGCAAGAGATTGAACAGGCGGCACGGCTTGCCAGCGTTCATGACGATATTCTGCGTTTGCCTCAGGGCTATCAGACTGAGGTGGGTGAGCGTGGCGTGATGCTATCTGGCGGTCAAAAACAGCGGATCGCGATTGCCCGGGCGTTACTGCTGGATGCTGAAATTCTGGTGTTGGATGATGCGTTGTCTGCGGTGGATGGGCGAACGGAGCACCAGATTTTGCAAAATCTTAAAACATGGGGCGAAAAACGGACGCTGATCATCAGCGCACATCGCCTGTCGGCCCTCACTGAAGCGAATGAAATCGTGGTGTTGCAGCAAGGACAAACGGTGCAGCGTGGCACACACCGGACGCTGGCGGCAGAACCCGGCTGGTATCGGGATATGTACCGCTATCAACAGTTGGAGGCGGCACTGGATGATGTGCCGCAGGCGGAAGGAAAGAGAGGATGAAGAGTTCTCAACAGTTTTGGCCAACGTTGAAACGCTTGTTGGCCTATGGTTCACCCTGGCGGAAACCGCTGATGTTAGGTGTGCTGATGTTGTGGGTTGCTGCTGCCGCAGAAGTGTCTGGCCCTATATTGGTGAGTTATTTTATTGATGATCTGGTGGCCAAAGGTGAATTCCCGCTGGCGATTGCGGCGGGTCTGGCGATGGCCTACATCCTGCTGCAAGTTCTGGCGGCACTGCTGCACTATTTTCAGACATTGTTGTTTAACCGCGTAGCGGTCGGTGTCGTTCAGCAACTGCGCATTGATGTAATGGATGCGGCTTTGCGCCAGCCACTGAGTACATTCGATACGCAACCCGTTGGGCAACTGATTTCACGCGTCACTAATGACACCGAGGTCGTTAAAGATCTGTACGTCATGGTGGTGTCAACGGTATTACGCAGTGCGGCGCTGGTTGGTGCGATGCTGGTGGCGATGTTCAGTCTCAGCTGGCAGATGGCGTTGATTGCGCTGATGATTTTCCCTGCGGTCGCAGTAGTCATGGGGCTGTACCATCGTTTCAGTACGCCGATTGTGCGTAAGGTGCGAAGCTATCTGGCCGACATTAATGACGGTTTCAACGAAGTGATTAATGGCATGGGCGTCATTCAGCAGTTTCGCCAGCAGGCTCGCTTTGGCAAGAAACTGGGGGCTTCCAGCCACGCGCATTATGAAGCTCGAATGAAGGCGTTGCGTCTGGAAGGTTTCCTGTTGCGACCGCTGCTGAGCTTATTTGCCGCGATGGTGCTGTGTGGTTTGTTGATGCAATTTGGTTTCAGCTCGGTAGGGTCGGTTGGCGTCGGGGTATTGTATGCGTTTATCAACTATCTTGGCCGTCTGAATGAACCGCTGATTGAGCTGACAACCCAGCAGTCCATGTTACAGCAGGCTGTCGTTGCCGGTGAGCGCATCTTTGAACTGATGGATGGTACAAAGCAGGGCTATGGAAATGATGAGCGTCCGCTGGCTACCGGGCGCGTCGATATTGACGATGTCTCTTTCTCGTATGGCACGGAAAAGCGCGTACTACAGCATATTTCTCTGACGATACCAGAGCGCGGGTTCGTCGCGCTGGTCGGGCATACTGGCAGCGGAAAAAGTACCCTGGCCAGTTTATTGATGGGGTATTACACGCCGGATGAGGGAGAAATTCGGCTTGATGGTCGGCCACTATCGACGCTTTCTCATGCAGTGTTGCGCCAAAATGTGGCAATGGTGCAGCAGGATCCCGTTGTGCTGGCGGAGTCCATGTTTGTGAATGTGACGCTGGGGCGTGATATCAGCGAAGAGGCGGTCTGGCGCATGCTGGAAGTAGTACAACTTGCTGAACTGGTTCGGGATTTCCCGGAAGGGTTGCATACGCGTATTGGCGAGCAAGGGAACAACCTGTCCACCGGACAAAAACAGCTGTTAGCGATTGCGCGGGTGCTGGTGCAAACGCCTAAAATCCTGATTCTCGATGAAGCGACGGCGAATATTGACTCGGGTACGGAGCAAGCGGTGCAAAAGGCACTGCGCATCATCAGGAAGCAGACAACCTTAATTATCATCGCGCATCGGCTTTCCACCATCGTTGAGGCCGACACGATAATGGTGCTCCATCATGGGCAAACTGTTGAGCGGGGAACGCATGAGCAACTGCTGCAACAGCAGGGGCGCTATTATCAGATGTATCAACTGCAACTGGCCGGAGAGGATCTTGCGGCCGCCAGCACTGAGCCTTGCACGGCATAATTCTATTATTTGTCATTCTATAGTCTGCACCGCCTAGAGTGGTGCAGACTGACAGTCTTCTTATGTCTTCGCACCATCAGCAAGCATTATGATTCTGGTTTTTACCCGCACTGCACTGAAAACACTCCTTGCGCACTAAAATAGTGCAATTCTTGCCCAAATCTTCTTGTCTTTCTTTCCTGCTGTGTTTGCTTTTTGTCCTTTCTCATCTTTAAACACGTTCTCTTTCCTGATTTATGCCAGATAAATCATTTATGGCACACCCTTTGCTTTAGTTATGGCGTAGACCTACTTCATAGAGCACATAATCGAACAAGTGACGGGCGAAAGCCTGAACGTAATGGCTAGGGGGAAGACAAATGAAACTGGTTACTGTGGTGATAAAACCATTCAAGCTGGAAGATGTACGTGAAGCGTTATCTTCTGTCGGCATCCAGGGGCTCACCGTCACTGAGGTGAAAGGATTTGGTCGTCAGAAAGGGCACGCGGAACTCTACCGCGGCGCAGAATACAGCGTTAACTTTTTACCCAAGGTAAAAATTGATATCGCGATTGCAGATGACCAACTGGACGAAGTGATCGATGTTATCAGTAAAGCCGCGTACACCGGAAAAATTGGTGACGGCAAAATTTTTGTCGCCGAGCTGCAAAGAGTTATCCGTATTCGTACGGGTGAAACTGACGAAGCTGCACTTTAACAACACCTAACGTAGATACGTAAATAGGGATGGAAAAATGAAAAAATTACTCTCTTCATTAGGTCTCGGTGTGGCGGCATTACTCCCGTCCTGGGCAATGGCTGCAACACCGACGATTGATAAAGCGGATAACGCTTTTATTATGATTTGTACCGCACTGGTACTCTTTATGACTATACCGGGCATTGCACTGTTTTATGGCGGTCTGATCCGTTCTAAGAACGTTCTGTCCATGATGACGCAGGTGAGCGTAACGTTCGCGATGGTCTGTATCCTGTGGGTGGTTTACGGGTATAGCCTGGCCTTCAGCGAAGGTAACGCCTTCTTCGGTGGTTTCAGCACGTTTATGCTGAAAGGCATCGGAATTGAATCCATTAGCGGAACCTTCTATCAGTTCGTGCACGTGGCGTATCAGGCTTCCTTTGCTTGTATCACCGTTGCGCTGATTGTTGGTGCGATTGCTGAGCGTATCCGCTTCTCTGCTGTGCTGATTTTCGTTGCGCTGTGGCTGACGTTCTCCTACCTGCCGATGACGCACATGGTGTGGGGCGGCGGTTATCTGGCTGCGGATGGCGCGCTGGACTTCGCTGGTGGTACGGTGGTTCACATCAACGCCGCAGTGGCTGGGTTGGTTGGTGCTTACCTGCTGGGCAAACGTGCTGGTTTTGGCAAAGAAGCCTTCAAACCGCATAACCTGCCAATGGTATTTATCGGTACGGCGATTCTGTATATCGGCTGGTTTGGCTTCAACGCTGGTTCCGCCGGTGCTGCGAACGGTATTGCTGCTCTGGCTTTCCTGAACACGGTTGTCGCGACGGCTGCTGCGATTCTGGCATGGGTTGGCGGTGAGTGGATGGTACGCGGTAAACCTTCTCTGCTGGGCGCATGTTCAGGCTGTATCGCGGGTCTGGTGGCTATCACACCAGCGGCAGGTACGGTGGGCGTGGGTGGTGCACTGATCATCGGTCTTGCTGGTGGCGTTGCAGGCTTGTGGGGCGTAACGGTACTGAAAAGATGGCTGCGTGTGGATGACCCTTGTGATGTGTTCGGTGTTCACGGCGTGTGCGGTATCGTTGGTTGTATCCTGACAGGCGTATTCACATCGGCTTCTCTGGGCGGTACTGGCTATGCTGAAGGCGTGACGATGGCGCATCAGGTTTGGGTTCAACTGTTCAGCGTCATTGTTTGTCTGGTGTGGTCCGGCGTGGTGGCATTCGTTGCCTTCAAAGTAGCGGATATGATTGTCGGCCTGCGTGTACCTGAAGATCAAGAGCGCGAAGGTCTGGATGTCAACAGCCATGGCGAGAGTGCTTACAACCAATAAGAGCGACTACATCAATCAGTAAGAGTGCTCAAATACAGCAAGCAGGCGTGGGGGAAACTTCATGCCTGTTTTCTTATCAGTCTTAAACTCTTGTGATTCTTAAGCCACCTCCTCCGGAGGTGGTTTTTTACTTTATGGCGTTGCCGCAATGTTTACTGCTGGCGGCGACGCATGACGCCTTCCTGCACGCTGGACGCAACCAGCACACCTTCACGGGTGTAGAATTGCCCACGTACGAAGCCACGAGCGCCGGATGCAGAGGTACTTTCCACGGTGTATAACAGCCAGTCGTCTAACCGGAAATCACGGTGGAACCACATCGAGTGATCAATCGTGGCGACCTGCATACCCGGTTCCAAAAAGCCAACGCCATGAGGCTGTAAGGCTGTGAGTAGGAAGTTGCAGTCAGACGTATAGCCAAGCAGGTATTGGTGAATACGCTTATCGTCCGGCAGAGGGCCGCAGGCCTTGCACCAGACGTGTCGCACCGGCTCGTCCACTTCGCCTTTTAAAGGGTTATGGAATTTAACCGGACGCATCTCAATCGGGCTGGCCTGAATAAATTTGTCGCGAAAGCGGGGCGGTAGAAGATGCTGCATATCTTGCGCGATTTCCTGCTCGGATTTTAGCGCTTCTGGCGGCGCAACCTCCGGCATTACATTCTGGTGTTCAAATCCTTCTTCATGGCTTTGAAAAGAGGCCGTCATATAAAAAATAGGGCGGCCATTCTGGATGGCGCTGACGCGTCTGGCGCTGAAACTGTTGCCATCGCGCAGGTTTTCAACGTCATAAATAATCGGTTTCTGGCTGTCGCCGGGCAGCAAAAAGTAGCTGTGAAAAGAGTGAATGTTGCGCTCGACGGGAACGGTCTGTTTGGCGGCTGACATGGCCTGACCTACGACTTGCCCGCCAAAGACCTGGCGCAGCCCCAAATCATCGCTTTGTCCGCGAAATAGCCCTTCTTCGAGCTTCTCCAAATGCAGGAGGTCGAGAAGGTGTTGTAGTGGTTGACTCATGGTATCGGCCCCAATGGATGAGAATGGCAGTTATCTATTTGTTTTGTAAGGTGTAAAATATCTTCTTATTACTTCTTACTGCAATAAATATGCGGATTTCAGGAAAATATCAGAATTTTGCACCATCATTATTGTGTTGGGTGAATCATACTATTTATGAGTGCCGGTTTTCGATACCGGTAGTCTGACAATAATAAAGGAGACTGACCGAATGAAATTATGGCATATCTTAGGCGGTATCACGTTATCGATGACTCTGGCTGCATGTGCACAGAGGAGTGATTATGGCGTTTCTCCTCAAACTGGTGCACCTGTCACCAGTGCTTCTTCACAGCGCCCGGCTGTTGCGATGCCAGCGGTAACCGGTACGGTGAATATTCGTCAGCGCATTGCACTCCCTCACAACGCAGTCTTAACCGTTACGGTGTCTGATGCATCGCTGGCAGATGCGCCTTCAAAAGTCATTACTCAGCGCGTGACGCGAACAGAAGGAAAGCAGGCACCTTTCCAATTCGAGTTACCGTATAATCCGGCTGATATTCAGCCCAACGCGCGTATCTTACTTAGTGCAGCCGTTGCAATTGATAATCGCGTCGTGATGGTGACGGAGAACGTCTTGCCGGTCATTAGCAACGGGGTCAATAATGCCGATTTGGTGCTGGTTCCTGTCGCCTCTGTTCCTCTACCGGCTAAAAATCAGGGATCGATGATATCCAACCCGGCGAATGAGACCCCTCATATGCTTCAGGGGCAACCTGCATCCTCATCAATGTCACCACAGACAACTTGGTAATTCATCTGGATACGCGCCGCTATGGCGCGTATTGCCAGCGATATTTCGCTAGATCAATCTTTCCCTGACGATTAAAAATAATCCCTTCCGCTTGCAGCGCTGACTTTTGGCGCACATAGTCTCCACCTACCAGCGATATTTCACCTTTACGATTGATTACTCGATGCCAGGGGAGTTTGCTGTCTTTCGGCAGGCGCTTTAATACCCCTCCTACTTGTCTTGATGCTCTGGGGGAGTCGGCAAGCTGAGCGATGTCACCGTAAGTCGCTATTTTTCCGTAAGGAATCGCCGCGACGATTTGAAAAACACGCTGGCGGAAATTATCGTTTTCTTCTGACATCAGCGGATGTTCCTGCTGTTCCTAAATCGATTTACTATCATAGTGGCACAGTGGAGTGGGTAAGAAAACAACGGTTAGTCTGTGTTAGCTTGCAATTGCCTATCCCATCGCCGATAATGCCCACCGCTTTGTGACACGCTGCGGTTATCATGTGCAAACTGTTATTAAAGTCGTCAATGGAGGCCCTGTCGGTTCTCCCGCAACACTAACCTGTGGATTCGGTCAGGTCCGGAAGGAAGCAGCCGCAGCAGGAGACGTGTGTGCCGGGATGTAGCTGGCAGGGCCTCCACCATTTCTGTTCTTCTATCGCCGCTTCGTCGTCAGATCGATCTTCATCCACTGCTCGTAAACGCTGCTTTCTGCCACATACCCATTTTTGACCGTGAGCCTGCTCTCTGGCACACATAAGCTCCGAACCATCATTTCAGTTTTATTGTTCTTTGCTTCTCCGGAAGGATACTGAGCTTCTTTGCTCGGTGAGTAATAATTGTGCCAATTATTGCATCGTCTGTTTTTATCACTGGATATACTATTCGTAATGTTATAGATGCGGCTGTTATAAATGATAAATGGGGAGTAAATAAACGTGGAGGTCTGAAGGGTAATTCATTTTTGCTTAATATTCTAAATACAATTTGTTACAAGTATTACTCAATTAATACGTTAAAAAGATAATAAAAACAAAGGCCGATAATATTATCGGCGCAGTGTATTAATGTCAGTTTTTGTATACGTTTCGTTTGGAATTAACGGACGTATCGCCATACTGCGGTAGGAACTTTGTCGTAAAGTTTGTTCATCGTCAGTTCTGCCAGACGATGATCGGCTGCGGAAAAGAACATCTCCAGTTCATCATTAGAGAGTTCATACTTGTTTTTTTCAATAACGCGTTCGAGAGTGTCAATGGTTGTGCATTTACGCAAACGCATCAAATAGTCGATTTTTTTCATAATGGCCTATGCAAACAGTACCTGGTGGTTAAAAAATATAAATAAATTATTGCTTAAGTTTTAGCAGGCGTACAGACGTTCTCCCCTGAGAACATTCCGAATAATTTTGCTTTGGACTTCTGCCAGCGCCGCAGTTCAGCATCATTAATCCCATAGTTGCTAAACAAGACGTAAGTATCATCCAAATACTTTTCAACCTGCTCTGAAAGCTCACTTTCGTTAGGGTATTTTATTTTAAATGTGAGAATAAACGTAGCGATATGCTCAATAAGTTCATTTAATTGGAGATTGATCGCAGATGTTGGATCATTGACCCAGCCGTGGCTGCTATCGCCTAACGTTGCTATGCTTTCGTCACACAGATTCTCACATAAGAATCTGAGTTGGGCAATATCATAATGTTTTGGTGTGTACTCATCCATATCAATCCCTCCGTTAAGCCGTTATTCAGTGTTACTTCGGTTAACACCTGGTAAACAGGTAGACTGATGAAACTTGCAAGATAAAACGTTAACGCTGTTTCGTATTCATGTTGTTACAGACAGAGCGTTGAGCGATTGTGATTTGTTCCGCAATGAATGAGACAACAGAGATGTTTATACCTCCTACTATCTACTATGTCGCGAAATAGGGTTGGCGTAAATACCAATCTATCATGACTTAACCTTAAGTATAGCTGTACCATCTTGGTTACGGTTACGTCATTCTATATATGACTATAGCAAAAGCGTTCGTAAAGTTCGCTGATAATAGGTAAGGTTTTTACCGCTATTTATTTTGATTAATCCTCATATTTTTTGTTGTAACAATGAGCATAGAATAAACTCGGCTGCTGATTATTTAATTATTTCTATCTGAAAATATGAGAAATGGCAGAAGGAATGCGAAGGAATTGTGCAGTAGATAAGCGAGATTGGTGCGGGTTATCTTATTGTTTCAGAAGTTTTTTCATGCGCGCATCCCGTACAGCCTTGTTAACGCCATAACACAGACTGTATCGGGATGGGGTCGAGAAAGATTAACCTTTTTTCTTTTTTCCGCCTTGCACGGCCTTAAAGCGCGGATTGGATTTGCATATAACGTAAACTCGCCCGCGACGGCGAACCACAATACAATCTTTGTGACGATTTTTTGCTGAACGCAGCGAACTAAGCACCTGCATTTAATAACCCTCTCTGATTACTTGAAGAAGTTCCCAAAGCGCTGCTGGAAGCGCGCTGTGCTGCCTTCTTTGGAATATTCTTTTTGCTTCCCGGTGTAATAGGGATGCGATGCCGAAGAAACGTCAATGGTGACGTAAGGGTAGCTGGTACCCTCCAGTTCAATGGTTCGATCGGTTTTAATTGTTGAGCCCGTCCTGTAATAGACATCTGCGCTGGTATCGTGAAATACCACCGTGCGGTAGTCAGGATGAATACCTGCTTTCATACTTACCTCTTTTGTTATGTTATAACATATGCATTATGTTGCGCTTTTTTGGCATCGGGATCAACCATTATGTTGTTTTGAGAGCGCGGAATCCCCTAAGTCACTATAGATACGGATAAAGCTGTAAACAGCGCTGTCTGAGGTGGGTTAATCAATCGAAAAGGGGAAAGGCATAGGGAAATAAAAAAGGCCGCTAGGCGGCCTTTTAGAGTTGAGAACGGTGTTTGTTCAGTCTTAGTGCGCTGTTGTGTCGTCTACTTTTTTGCCGAAGCGACGGCGGACAACCACAAAGAACACGGGAACGAAGAAGATAGCCAGCACGGTTGCGGTAATCATCCCGCCCATTACGCCAGTACCAACGGCGTTCTGTGCACCGGAACCTGCTCCACTACTGATTACCAGTGGCATTACGCCGAGGATAAAGGCCAGTGATGTCATCAGGATTGGGCGCAAACGCATACGAACGGCATCCAGCGTTGCTTCTATCAGTCCTTTCCCTTCTTTTTCCATCAGATCTTTAGCAAATTCGACGATCAATATGGCGTTCTTCGCGGATAGCCCTATGGTTGTCAGCAGGCCCACCTTAAAGTAAACGTCGTTTTCAAGACCTGTCATATTTGCCGCAATCAATGCGCCGATGATCCCCAGTGGAACAACCAGCATGACGGAGAACGGTATTGACCAGCTTTCATAAAGTGCTGCCAGACACAGGAACACAACAATCAGTGAAATCGCATAGATTGCCGGTGCCTGGTTGCCTGATAACCGCTCCTGATAGGACATACCCGTCCATTCGTAGCCGATACCTTGCGGTAACTGGGCCACGAAACTTTCCATCAATGCCATGGCTTCACCAGTACTCTTACCTGGCGCGGCTTGACCTTGGATCTGCATGGATGGTTGGCCGTTATAACGTTCCAGACGCGGTGAACCGTATTCCCAGTGGCTCTGCGTAAAGGCAGAGAATGGCACCATTTGTCCGTTGCTACCGCGGATGTACCAGTTTTTGATGTCATCCGGCAGCATACGGAAAGGCGCATCAGCCTGAACGTACACTTTCTTCACGCGACCGCGATCGATAAAGTCATTTACATAAGAACCACCCAGCGTGGTTGCCAATGTTGAACTGATATCCGACAGCGACACGCCAAGCGCCTGTGCTTTTTCCTGATCGATATCGAGACGGAACTGCGGTGTATCTTCCATCCCGTTAGGACGAACTTGTTCCAGGGTATCAGGGCGTTGTGCCGCCATGCCTAGTAGTTGGTTACGTGCTTCCGTCAGTTTTGCGTGCCCAAGGTTAGCCTGGTCAATCAGCTGGAAGTCGAAACCTGTTGCGGTACCCAGTTCGATAATCGCAGGAAGGTTGACTGCGAAAACCATAGCTTCTTTATACTGGCTAAAGGCTGCGTTTGCTCGTCCTGCAATCGCCATAACTTTATTTTCGGCGCCGCTTCGTTCACTCCAGTCATTCAGGCTGGCGAAAGCCAGACCGGCGTTTTGCCCACGACCAGAGAACCCAAAGCCCGTTACGGTAAACACAGACTTGACGTTGCCTTTCTCATTTTCGAGATAGTATTGCGTCATTCTGTCCATGATTTTCTGGGTATTTTCCTGCGTTGCCCCTGAAGGCAACTGAACGATGTTCAGGAGAACCCCCTGATCTTCGTCTGGCAGGAAGGAAGTCGGTAGACGTAAGAACAACAGCGCCAGACCCACAACAATCAGCAGATAGATGACCAGATAACGGCCTGTGCTACGCAGGATATTTGCCACGCTATCGGTGTAATGGTGCGTGCTTTTCTCAAACAGCCTGTTGAACCAGCCGAAGAAGCCTGTTTTCTCACTGTGATCGCCTTTGGCAATCGGTTTTAACAGCGTTGCACAAAGAGCAGGAGTCAGGATCAACGCGACCATCACCGACAGCACCATCGCAGAAACGATAGTGATGGAGAACTGGCGGTAGATTGCCCCTGTGGAACCACCGGTAAACGCCATTGGGACGAATACCGCGGACAGTACCAACGCAATACCAACCAACGCGCCCTGGATCTGCTCCATGGAACGTTTTGTCGCTTCTTTAGGCGGCAGGCCTTCTTCCGCCATGACACGTTCCACGTTTTCCACGACGACGATGGCATCATCCACCAGAAGCCCGATGGCGAGAACCATTGCGAACATCGTCAAGGTGTTAATGGAATAGCCAAACGCGGAGAGGATGGCAAATGTCCCCAGCAAGACGACAGGTACCGCGATGGTTGGGATCAGCGTGGCACGGAAGTTCTGCAAGAACAGATACATCACAAGGAATACCAGCACGATGGCTTCCACCAGCGTTTTCACTACTTCGTTGATCGAGATCTTAACGAAGGGTGTTGTATCGTACGGGTAAACAACTTTCAGGCCGGCAGGGAAGAACTCTTCCGCTTTCGTCAGTGCCTCTTTTACCGCAGTTGCCGTATCCAGCGCGTTTGCGCCTGTTGCCAATTTGATACCGATACCGGCAGCAGGTTTACCATTGAAACGTGCTATGACGTCGTAGCCTTCTGCGCCCAGCTCAACGCGTGCGACATCTTTAAGGCGAACCTGAGACCCATCAGCATTGACTTTCAGCAGTATTTTAGAAAATTCCTCTGCTGAATTCAGACGGGTCTGCGCAATGATCGAGGCATTTAATTGCTGGCCGGGAACTGGTGGTGCGCCCCCTAACTGTCCTGCGGCGATCTGGTTGTTTTGAACACGAATTGCCGCGGTGACGTCACCTGCGGTTAACTGATAGTTGTTCAGTTTGTTTGGATCCAGCCAGATACGCATCGCGTACTGTGAACCAAACAGCTGAGCGTCACCCACGCCGGATGTACGGCTGATAGGGTCTTTAACGTTAGCGGCCACATAGTCAGCGATATCTTCCTGTGACATTTTACCGTCTTCACTGATGAAGGCGGCAACCATGAGGAAGCTGCTACTGGATTTCTGGACGTTAACCCCTTGCTGTTGTACTTCCTGTGGCAGCAGCGGCATGGCCAGTTGCAGTTTATTCTGCACCTGAACCTGTGCGATGTCCGGATCCGTACCTGCCTCAAACGTCAGCGTAATCTGAACTGTACCGGAAGAGTCACTGCTTGATGACATATACATCAGGTTATCGATGCCGTTCATATTCTGTTCGATAACCTGCGTAACGGAATCTTGCAGCGTTGATGCATCGGCCCCTGGATAAGTTGCTGTTACGTCAATCGCAGGTGGTGCGATCGTCGGATACTGGGCAATCGGTAATTTAACAATTGCCAGCAACCCCGTCAGCATCACCATGATGGCGAGTACCCATGCAAAAATGGGTCGATCTATAAAAAACTTAGCCATGAATTGTACCGGCTCCTGTTAGAACGTCTTAAGACTTCGCGGGTTCTGCTGGCGCTTGCTGTGCCTGCTGATTTTCTTGAGCGACTTCTTGAGTTTTCACCTGCGCACCGGGGCTGATTTTTTGCAGACCCGTAACAATAACGCGATCGCCCGCTTTCAAGCCTTCGGTAACCAACCATTTGTCACCAACTGCTTTACTGGTTGTAAGCGTACGGGGTTCCACTTTATCGCCTTCCCCAACCACCATAGCGGTAGCCTGGCCACGTGGGTCGCGAGTAACACCCTGCTGCGGCACTAATAATGCCGTCGGGTTAACGCCGGAATCGAGACGTGCGCGTACAAACATACCGGGAAGAAGGTTGTGCTGCGGGTTAGGGAAGATGGCACGCAGTGTGATGGAGCCGGTGGTTTCATCTACCGTGACATCAGAGAATTCTAATGTACCTGCCTCGGCATATTCAGTACCGTTTTCCAGTAGCAGGCGGACATTAGCTTTGCCTGCGCTTTGTTTCAGCGTACCGTTTTCCAACTCTCTTTTCAGTTGCAGGAAATCGTTGCTGGACTGTGTGACGTCAACATAAATCGGATCAAGCTGTTGCACGGTCGTTAATGCAGTTGCTTGCCCGGTTGCCACCAAGGCGCC
Source organism: Pectobacterium aroidearum (assembly GCF_015689195.1). Taxonomy (GTDB): domain Bacteria; phylum Pseudomonadota; class Gammaproteobacteria; order Enterobacterales; family Enterobacteriaceae; genus Pectobacterium; species Pectobacterium aroidearum. The sequence continues at coordinate 3,711,504 of NZ_CP065044.1, read as the reverse complement.
TTCCGTTACCGTGGATTTACCCACACGGCCTTCGATAGGTGAACTGACTTTGGTGTAAGCCAGATTGATTTGTGTGGTGTCCACTGCCGCTTTGGCAGCCTGAACGGCAGCATCAGCTTGACGCGACGTGGCGACGGCCTGGTCATAATCCTGCTTGCTGACGTAGTTGGTGCCTAGCAGTGGCTTATAACGGTTAACGGTCAGACGGGCAATTTCTGCCTGAGCCTGAGCCTGAGCGAGTGAACCTTTGGCGCTGTTGTAGCTTGCCTGATAGGTCGCCGGATCGATTTGATACAGCGATGCACCTGCTTTAACGTCCGACCCTTCAACGAAGTTGCGTTTGAGAATAATCCCACCAACCTGTGGGCGAACTTCAGCAATGCGGTAAGCACTTGTACGGCCCGGCAGCTCGGTCATGACATTCAGTGCTTCCGTTTTTAACGTGACAATACCCACTTCAGGCATCTGCTGCTGTGTGTCGCCTTGCTGATTATTGCCGCCATCACATCCTGCGAGCATTAAGCCGCCAGAAAGCATCAGAACTGCCGCCAGAGGCGTTAGCCTTCTGTTTTTGTTCATAGATAAACCTCAAGTGTCCGATTTGAAATTGACCAATGGATCACAAGCCCAAAAACCCATTGCTGCTATAGTCTTATGTTCGTGCTATGTTACATACATACTTGAATGTATGTAAATCTCACTTTCCTTCAAATACAGCGTTATGGCACGAAAAACCAAATTATCATGGCACGAAAAACCAAAAAACAGGCTCAGGAAACCCGACAACAGATACTGGATACCGCGTTAAGAGTGTTCTCTGAGCATGGTGTGTCTGCGACTTCATTGTCCGACATTGCGACTGCTGCTGGTGTGACCCGCGGTGCTATTTATTGGCACTTTAAGAACAAGGCCGAAATTTTCGATGAGATCTGGGCGTTGGCAGAGTCGAAAATCAGTGAGTTTGAAATAGAGTATCAGACAAAATTCCCTGATAATCCACTCTGCGTGATGCGTGAATTATTGATTTATATGCTGCGTTTAACAGTTAGTGATACTCACTGGCGATCCATTATGGAGATCGCTTTTCACAAATGTGAGTTTGTCGGTGAAATGTTGCAATCGTATAATGCGCGCAAAGAGCTTTATCTTTCTTGCTATGTCGATATTGAAGAAAACCTGATTGAGTGTATTCGTCTGGGCATGTTGCCGACGGACATTCATTCCCGCCGTGCTGCGATTGCGCTGCGTGCCTATTTTTCCGGTGTGATGGAAAACTGGCTATTTATGCCGGAAAGTTTCGATCTCGATCAGGAAGCTCCGGCGCTTGTGGATGCCTTTATCGATATGCTGCATTTTAGCCCGGCGTTACGTAAACCCGCTGAGTAAGCCGTCGCTCGACGGCGCTAACGTCTCTCACCTCTAATTACCTGGGAGATTTCCCTTTGATGATGAGGTCTGCGTCGCCGTCTTTTGGCGAGAGCTTTTTCTCAAAATCGGTACGTACAATCTCCAGAGCAGCCAGTGCGATATGTGGCTCGATCTGGTTTTCTTCCAGCAACATAATCAAATCGACCGCTAGCTTGATTTCGGGTGGGGCATTTTCAAGTGACATAACGTCATTCCTCTTTTTCCTCGACGAACCGCTGCGCTATAGCCCTTGCTCCCGGCGTTCGATTTGACGCTCCAGTCGCGATAGCGCCTGACGGCAGCGTGATAGTCGTCCTTCCAGCGCCGCCAGCTCTTTTTGTAACCGCTGTTGCTCGCTGAAAAGTGTCTGTGTGATGAGCAGGCTTTCTCTATCTTGAATCATGGAGAGCAAACGGCGTTCATAATCCTGATGTTCTGCCAGTTTGTGGTACACATCTTCCGGCTGCGGGGCAGCACGTTGCTCTTGCCTGCGTAATGATTGCGTCGCCAGTTCGCGCTGCAGTGCGGCTATTTGGCTGATCAGCTTTTCTGCCAGAAATGCTACGCGTTCGGTGCGTTGCTCGGCGACCAGCTGTTTTATTGCATGCAGATTTTGCTCAACTTCAGCGCGATAATCCCGCAGTCGGGTGCCGTAACTGCTAAAGAGCTGGCGGTCAAAGCGCGATTGCGGCACGGCTTTATCCGCCAGCGGTTCAAGCTCTTTTGCCAGCGTGGTAATTTGTTGTTCAAGCGCTTGCAGCAATCGATGCGTGTTCACTTTTTTCCTTACCGTAAAGTTGATGATTCAGAGCGTCTGCGCGTGGTATACCAGCATGGTGAGTTTGAGCTGCCTTGCATGAGGATATCTTAACTAATCCATTGAGCAAGGTGGTGATAAAGTGTGATGGATATTGTCGTAGGCAAGAAATACTGAGTAGACAAAGCATATTGGTAGTGAACAAAGCGTAAAGGTGAATATGTATCGCGTGTTGTTGATTATATTGGGGTGGGTTTCCGTTGTGCTGGCAACGTTGGGCGTCGTGTTACCTTTATTGCCAACCACGCCTTTCTTGTTACTGGCCGCCTGGTGTTTTGCCCGCTCATCCCCGCGTTTCCATGACTGGCTACTGTACCGTTCGTGGTTTGGCAGCTACCTGCGCCATTGGCAGCAACATCGGGCTCTGCCGCCGGGGGCAAAATGGAAGGCAGTCACCATGATTCTGTTAACGTTTGCGCTTTCGCTCTGGCTGGTTAAGCTGGTTTGGGTCAGGATCTTGCTATTGGTCATTTTGGCTATTTTGTTGACCTTTATGCTTCGTTTACCCGTGCTTGATCCAGAACAACAAACGCAGGGCGCGAATCCGAAAAGATAGCGTAAGCGGCGGTCCTGTGACGGAAATACAAAAAATACGCACCCAGAGTGCGGATAGTTGCATTTGTCCGTCACTTTGACTAGATTTGACCGTTTTCGTGCGCGGGTCGCCATTTTCCTCTTTGTCATAATGCCTCTTCATCACGCTATGAGATGATGAAAGCCTTGTGGTGACCGGCATTTGTATGTTCAGAACGTTTTATCAGGCACAACTATGATGACCGTAACAGCGCAGCAGCAGGCAGAATTAATTAAAAACAGTATCAAAAGCATCCCCGATTATCCGAAGCCGGGCATACTGTTCCGTGATGTCACCAGCCTGCTGGAAGATCCTGTGGCCTATGCGGCCAGTATTGAGATGCTGGCGAACCGTTACCGCAACAGCGGCGTGACGAAGGTTGTCGGTACGGAAGCGCGTGGTTTTCTGTTTGGCGCACCGGTTGCTTTAGCGCTGGGCGTGGGTTTTGTTCCCGTGCGTAAACCGGGCAAGCTGCCACGTCCGACGATCAGCGAAAGCTATGAACTCGAGTATGGTTCAGATACGCTGGAAATCCATTCAGATGCGATCTCTGCTGGCGATAATGTGCTGGTGATCGACGATCTGCTGGCAACGGGCGGCACGCTCGAAGCGACGGTGAAACTGATTCGTCGTCTGGGCGGTATGGTCAACGATGCCGCTTTTATCATTAACTTGTTCGATCTGGGCGGCGAGCAACGCCTGACTGGGATGGGTGTCACCTGCTATAGTCTGGTTGACTTCCCCGGACATTAATCATAACAGTCTCGCCGATAGCGGCGTGGCTGTGTTAGCATGATCGCCTCAATAACTCGACTGTTGCGGTATTGATGAGCTATCAGGTTCTTGCCCGTAAGTGGCGTCCCCAAACCTTTACCCAAGTTGTCGGTCAGGAACACGTCCTGACCGCGTTGGCTAACGGCCTTTCCTTAGGCAGAATCCATCACGCTTATTTGTTTTCTGGCACCCGTGGCGTCGGGAAGACGTCGATTGCCCGTTTGCTGGCAAAAGGGCTGAATTGCGAACAGGGCGTGACGGCGACGCCGTGTGGCCAGTGTGATAACTGCCGCGAAATCGAACAGGGCCGTTTTGTTGATTTGATCGAAATCGATGCTGCGTCTCGTACTAAAGTAGAAGATACACGCGATCTGCTGGATAACGTGCAGTACGCCCCCGCGCGCGGACGATTTAAGGTGTACCTGATTGACGAAGTACACATGCTATCGCGCCACAGCTTTAATGCGCTGCTGAAAACGCTGGAAGAACCGCCTCCGCACGTTAAATTCCTGCTGGCGACCACCGATCCGCAGAAACTGCCAGTGACCATTCTGTCACGCTGCCTGCAATTTCACCTCAAAGCGCTGGATGCCGAACAGATTCGCGCGCATCTGGAACAGGTATTACAGGCCGAAAACCTTGTCAGTGAGCCCCGTGCGCTGCAACTCCTGGCACGCGCTGCCGATGGGAGCTTGCGTGATGCGTTGAGCCTGACCGATCAGGCCATTGCCATGGGGCAGGGGCAGGTCACGACGGCGTCAGTCAGCCAAATGCTGGGCACATTGGACGATGAGCAACCGCTGGCACTCATTGAGGCATTGGCAAAAGGCGATGGTGCACAGGTCATGTCGCTGTTAGATCAGGTCGCGGCACGGGGTGTGGACTGGGAATCGCTGCTGGTAGAAACCCAGACGCTGTTACACCGTATTGCCATGGTTCAACTGCTGCCTGCGGCGTTGGGAGATGATTACGCGGCCGTTGAAGCCCGTATGCGGGATTTGGCGCGTGCGCTGCCGCCAACGGACGTGCAGCTTTATTACCAGACGATGTTAATTGGCCGCAAAGAGCTGCCTTTCGCGCCAGATCGGCGGATGGGCGTTGAAATGACGCTACTGAGGGCGCTGGCGTTTCATCCCAGTCAGATTATCGCTGAACCAGTAGCGCCCGTTCAGGTTGCACAAGCGCCAACTATTCAACCCGCTGTGCCGCAGGCCGTTGCCACGGCATCGGCGAAGATTCGTACGCCAGCGCCGCAGTACGGTGAGACTCAGGCTGACGTGCTGACACCATCTTATTCGCCCGAACCACCGATGGATGCATCCGCGTATGCGCCGCCGTTAGGAGAACCGCCTGCTTCAGTCGGTTCTGCTGAGCAGCATGGTGAGAGTGAACTGCCTGATGCGACGTCTCAGCTGTTACAGGCGCGCAGTCAGCTACTGCGAAAACAGGGGAGTACGCCACCAAAAAAGGCTGAACCGGCAGCGTCTGACAACACGCGGCCGGCAACCTCAGCGCTGGAGCGGTTAGCTTCTGTGACTGAGCGCAGCATTCAACGGCAAAACGCGAAAACGTCTCCCTCCGAGCCTAAAAAGCCGGAAGCCTATCGTTGGCGGGCGCAAAACAAAGTCGATGAAGAGAAGGTCGATGTGGCGACACCAAAAGCGCTGCGTTCGGCATTAGAGCATGAAAAGACGCCTGAACTGGCGGCACGGCTGGCGGAAGAGTCACTGAAACGAGATGCCTGGGCGGCGGAAATCCATCGCCTGACGCTGCCAAAGCTGGTACAACAGCTGGCACTCAATGCATTTAAGGAGAGCGAGGAGGCAGGCAAGGTCCATCTGCATCTGCGTTCATCGCAACGGCATTTGAATTCGCCGGCGGCACAAAAGACGCTGGCGGATGCATTGACGGCTCACTACGGGCATCCTGTAGAATTACGGATTACGGAAGACGACAACCCAGCGGTGCGGACGCCGTTGGAGTGGCGTCAGGCTATCTATGAAGAGAAGCTGGCGCAGGCGCGTCAGTCGATTCTGGCCGACACAACGATTCAAACGCTGCGGCGTTTCTTTGATGCGGAACTGGACGAAGAAAGTATCCGCCCTGTTTAACCGCTGCGAGTACGCAGCCCGACGTGATAGAGAGAAAACTATGTTTGGTAAAGGTGGAATTGGCAACCTGATGAAGCAAGCCCAGCAGATGCAGGAAAAAATGCAGCAGATGCAGGAAGAAGTGGCAAATCTGGAAGTCACGGGCGAATCGGGCGCGGGTCTGGTGAAAATCACGATCAACGGTGCGCATAACTGCCGTCGTGTTGAGATCGATCCAAGCCTGATGGAAGACGATAAAGAGATGCTGGAAGATCTGATCGCTGCGGCGTTCAACGATGCCGCTCGCCGTATCGCGGAAACGCAGAAAGAGAAAATGGCAGCGGTTTCCAGCGGCATGCAACTGCCGCCAGGCTTCAAGATGCCGTTCTGATGCAGACCAGTCCGCTTCTTGAATCATTGATGGAAGCGCTGCGCTGCCTGCCGGGCGTTGGGCCCAAATCGGCACAGCGCATGGCGTTTCAACTGCTGCAACGTAACCGCAGCGGCGGTATGCGTTTGGCACAGGCGTTGACGCGGGCGATGTCCGAAATCGGCCACTGTAGCGATTGCCGGACATTCACTGAACAGGACGTTTGTGCGATTTGTTCGAATCCGCGCCGCCAGCAAAATGGGCAGATTTGCGTGGTGGAAAGCCCGGCTGATATTCATGCTATTGAACAGACGGGGCAGTTTGCCGGTCGTTACTTTGTGTTGATGGGGCATTTGTCGCCGCTGGATGGCATTGGCCCGGATGATATCGGTTTGGGGCGCCTGGAAGAGCGCCTGCAAGTGGAATCGATAAGCGAAGTGATTCTGGCAACTAACCCGACGGTAGAAGGCGATGCTACAGCGAACTATATTGCTGAGCTGTGCGCGCAACACGGCGTGATGGCCAGCCGCATTGCTCACGGTGTTCCCGTTGGCGGTGAGCTGGAAATGGTCGATGGCACCACGCTGTCCCATTCACTCGCAGGACGCCAGCCTTTCCGGTTTTAACCTGTCGGCGGCCAGCGCCATTCTCTGGCTGCCGCAGTCTTGCTTTCCGTGCCCATCTCATCGTTTTCTTTTTTCACTAAAATTTACCCCTTGAAACCACCGCAGTTTATCCCCATCTGTTACTTATCGTCAGTTTAATCAGCCTGAATAATATTAGGATTGAGGTAAGCAACAATGAGTATGAAAGGCCAAGAAACTCGCGGGTTCCAGTCCGAAGTTAAGCAACTCCTGCATTTGATGATCCATTCGCTCTATTCCAATAAAGAAATTTTTCTGCGTGAATTGATCTCCAACGCCTCTGATGCGGCAGACAAGCTACGTTTCCGTGCGCTGTCCACGCCAGAATTGTATGCGGGCGATGGCGACCTGCGTGTACGCGTGTCCACGGATAAAGAAAAACGTACGCTGACGATTTCTGACAACGGCATCGGCATGAGCCGTGACGAAGTGATTGATAATCTGGGTACGATTGCGAAATCTGGCACCAAGGCGTTTCTGGAATCCATGGGTTCCGATCAGGTTAAAGATAGCCAACTGATTGGCCAGTTCGGTGTGGGTTTCTATTCCGCTTTCATCGTGGCGGATAAAGTGACCGTGCGTACCCGCGCAGCGGGTGCAAATGCCGATCAAGGCGTGTATTGGGAATCCGCCGGGGAAGGGGATTACACCATTGCTGACATCACCAAAGACGATCGTGGAACGGAAATCACTCTGCATCTGCGTGAAGGTGAAGACGAGTTTCTCGATGACTGGCGTGTGCGTTCCGTCATCAGCAAATACTCCGACCATATCGCGCTGCCGGTAGAAATCGAATCTCAGACAGAAAGTGAAGAAGAAGGCGGCGAGTCCACGGTTAGCTGGGAAAAAATTAACAAGGCTCAAGCCCTGTGGACACGCAGTAAATCTGAAGTCAGCGATGATGAGTACAACGAATTCTATAAACACATCTCCCATGACTTTACCGATCCGCTGAGCTGGAGCCACAACCGTGTGGAAGGCAAGCAGGAATACACCAGCTTGCTTTATATCCCTGCTCGTGCACCGTGGGATATGTGGAACCGCGATCATAAACACGGCCTGAAATTGTACGTTCAGCGCGTCTTCATTATGGATGACGCCGAACAGTTCATGCCTAACTACCTGCGCTTTGTTCGTGGCCTGATTGATTCCAACGATCTGCCGCTGAACGTTTCCCGTGAGATTCTGCAGGACAGCCGTGTGACGCAAAATCTGCGTAATGCGCTGACTAAGCGTGTGCTGCAAATGCTGGATAAGCTGGCGAAAGACGACGCGGAAAAATACCAGACGTTCTGGCAGCAATTTGGTCTGGTGCTGAAAGAAGGCCCGGCGGAAGATGGCAGCAACCGTGAAGCCATTGCGAAACTGCTGCGTTTTGCTACCACGCAATCTGACAGTTCCGCGCAGACGGTGTCACTGGAAGATTACGTTAGCCGGATGGTAGAAGGTCAGGACAAGATCTACTACATCACCGCAGATAGTTATGCGGCGGCGAAGAGCAGCCCACACCTGGAGCTGTTCCGTAAGAAAGGTATCGAGGTATTGCTGTTGTCCGAGCGCATTGACGAGTGGATGATGAGCTACCTGACCGAGTTCGACGGTAAATCCTTCCAGTCTGTCAGCAAAGCAGACGAGGCGCTGGATAAACTGGCCGACGAAGAAAACGAGGAACAGAAAGAAGCACAGAAAGCGCTGGAGCCGTTTGTTGAGCGTGTGAAAACCCTGCTGGGTGAGCGTGTCAAAGATGTGCGCTTCACGTACCGTTTGACCGATACGCCTGCGATTGTCGTAACAGATGCAGACGAGATGAGTACGCAGATGGCGAAGCTGTTCGCCGCAGCGGGCCAACAGGCACCGGAAGTGAAGTACATTTTTGAACTGAACCCGGAACACGCGTTAATTAAACGTGCTGCCGACGTTTCTGATGAAGCGGAGTTTGGCGAGTGGGTTGAGCTGCTGCTGGATCAGGCTCTGCTGGCCGAGCGTGGGACATTGGACGACCCGAACTTGTTCATTCGTCGTATGAATCAGCTGCTAAGTGCCTGATAGTCATACCCTCCAGACCCCGGTTACCACCGGGGTCTTCCCCCGATTTTTGCGCTTCCTTCCGCTATTGAGCGTTTCTTCGTCTACACTGAATGGCAACATTGGGCAGACGGCAAACCGTATTTGTAGGCATCTGGCTTTTTTTCATCTGCTTGCGCGTTGCTGAAGCGAGCCCGTTCCTTGAGCATAAGCGTCTGGAATGGTATGGTTTAGCGTTTTTCAAATTTATTTTATAAATATTACATAGCAAGGGGATTTACGCGATGCGTATTATTCTGCTGGGCGCTCCGGGCGCAGGCAAAGGTACTCAGGCTCAATTCATCATGGAAAAATACGGTATTCCGCAGATTTCCACGGGTGACATGCTGCGTGCTGCGGTAAAAGCGGGTACTGAATTGGGCAAACAGGCTAAAGAAATCATGGACGCAGGTAAACTCGTCACTGATGAACTGGTCATTGCTCTGGTTAAAGAACGCATCGCCCAGGACGATTGCCGTAACGGTTTTCTGCTGGATGGCTTCCCACGCACCATTCCACAAGCTGATGCTATGAAAGATGCTGGCATCAATGTGGATTACGTTATCGAATTCGCAGTTCCTGACGAACTGATCATCGATCGTATCGTTGGCCGTCGCGTGCATGCGGCGTCCGGTCGTGTCTATCACGTAAAATTCAATCCGCCTAAAGTTGAAGGCAAAGACGATGTGACAGGCGAAGATCTGACTATCCGTAAAGACGATCACGAAGATACCGTGCGTAAGCGTCTGGTTGAGTATCATCAGCAGACTGCGCCACTGGTTTCTTACTATCAGAAAGAAGCTGACGCGGGTAATACGCGCTATTTCAAAGTAGAAGGCACGCGTAAAGTGGAAGAGGTTCGCGCAGAACTGGAAACGATTCTGGGCTAATTTTTCTCTGCGAATATCACGTAGTCACAGAAATGCCAGACGACGGTCTGGCATTTTTCCGTTCTGAATTCCCCATTCGCCTGATTTCCTCTATTGGTAGCATCGGCGTTATCCCTAGTATCTACCCGTATTTGTTTAGCTTTTTTTCGCTACAATATACCCGTCATACTTCAAGCTGCATGTTCGTTGGCTTCCCTTGCTCACCCCAGTCACTTACTTGTGTAAGCTCCTGGGGATTCGTGCGGTTGCCGCCTGCCTGCAACTCGAATTATTTAGGGTATAGACACTTGATGTTACGCACGGGCGGGCTGAAAGAAAGCCTGCTTCTCCATAAAAGGAAGACGGCGATGAAACAAGAGAAATACGGTGTGCTGATGGTGAACTTAGGGACACCCGATGCGCCGACGTCGCAGGCGGTGAAGCGCTATCTGGCTGAGTTTTTAAGCGACCGCCGTGTGGTGGATACGCCGCGTCTGCTATGGTGGCCGTTACTGCGCGGTATTATCCTGCCAACCCGCTCTCCGCGAGTGGCGAAACTCTATCAATCGGTGTGGATGGAGGGCGGATCGCCGCTGTTGGTGATTAGCCGTCGACAGCAGCAGGCACTGGCTGGGCGAATGCCGGAAACGCCTGTCGAGCTAGGCATGAGCTATGGTTCGCCCAGCCTGCGTTCAGCGCTGGATAAATTACTGGCGCAGGGCGTAACGCAACTAGTGGTCTTGCCGATGTATCCGCAATATTCCTGCTCAACAACCGCAGCGGTGTGGGATGGGCTCGCGGCGCAGCTACGTGATAATCGTCAGTTGCCTGCGATTCGCTTTATCCGTGATTATGCCGAACATCCTGCTTATATTGCGGCGCTGAAGCACCGTGTCGAACGGTCTTTTGCTGAACATGGTGAACCAGACAGATTAGTCATCTCCTATCACGGCATCCCCGTGCGGTACGCCAATGAAGGCGATGACTATCCGCAACGCTGCCGGGCGACCACGGAGGCGCTGATTGCCGCGCTGGGGCTGCCGGAAGGGAAAATAATGATGACCTTCCAGTCGCGTTTTGGTCGTGAACCCTGGCTGACGCCGTACACGGATGAAACCATGCAGGGTTTGCCCGCGCAGGGCGTGAAACATATTCAGATTATGTGCCCAGGTTTTGCGGCTGACTGTCTGGAGACGTTGGAAGAGATTCAGGAACAGAACCGTGAAATTTTCCTGCATGCGGGGGGCGAGGCTTTCCACTATATTCCTGCACTTAATGACGATCCGCTGCATATCGATCTGCTGGAACAGTTAGTGAGCAAGGTAGAGTAGAGGCGAGGTTGCCTTTGTCTGGCGGCGTTTAAAAACATATCGCACAGCACAAAAAAATGGCGGGCTTATGGGCCCGCCATTTTCGTATTCTGCATCTAGCCGTTTAGATAGGACACGCCTGAGGTGCAGGAGGGATCTCATCCAGCTTCAGCAGTGTGATCATGCTGTTGGCGATTTCCCGCTCGCCCATGACCACCTCGTTGGCACCGTGCTCGGTAATGTAGCTGACCTCATCGTCATAGTGCGCGCGGGCGATAATCTCCAGATCGGCGCGTTTCTCACGGGCTGCTGCGACGATTTCTCCGGCTTCATAACCGTTCGGAATCGTCAGCAATAGCCAGCGGGCGCAGTCCAGCCGCGCAATGTCCATGATTTCAGGCTTAGTGGCGTTACCCAATACCGCTTTAATACCCTGCTCACGCAAGGCATCAACGCGGGTACGTGAATTCTCAATGACCACGATAGGAATCCCTGCCTGATGCAATTTGGCGCCAATCAGGCTACCTACGCGACCATAGCCGACCAGCAGCGCATGGTTGCACATATCGACAGGAATCTGTTTCTCTTCCTCAATCGCTTCTTCCACGATCTGCTCTTCGATGGTTTCATGCTTCGCCAGATAGCGTTCAAGCAGCGTAAACAACAGTGGGTTTATCATGATAGAGAGAATGGCGCCGGCCAGTACCAGATTCCGACCTTCTTCTGACAGTAGCCCCAACACAATGCCGAGCCCGGCCAAAATAAAGGCAAACTCTCCGATCTGCGCCAGACTAGCGGAAATCGTTAATGCCGTTCGTTTTGAGTGGCCAAAGAGTCGAACCAGCACGAAAGCGGCGGCTGACTTACCGAACACGATAATGGCCAGAGTGATCAGCACGGAAATGGGGTCGTTCAGCAGGATCATCGGATCAAACAGCATACCGACAGAAACGAAGAACAGGACGGCGAAGGCATCGCGCAGCGGCAGCGTATCGTGCGCCGCACGCTGGCTGAGTTCTGATTCGTTTAGCACCACACCGGCGAAGAATGCGCCCAGCGCAAAGGAGACATCAAACAGTTTCACTGCGCCGAAGGCGATACCCAGTGCCATGGCTAACACTGCCAGTGTGAAAAGCTCGCGTGAGCCGGTGCTGGCGCTTTTTGCCAACACCCACGGTACCAGACGGCGACCGACGACAATCATCAGGGTGATAAAGGCAATCACCTTGCCGATGGTCCAGGCTAAATCGGCCAGCAGCTTGCTGGTGTCGGCATGCTCAGCGCCGATCATGTCGCCGAAGGCTGGCAGCAGAACCAGCGTAAGCACCATCGCCAGATCTTCCACAATCAGCCAGCCGATGGCGATTTGACCGCGCTGGCTATCAATAAGCTGTCGTTCTTCCAGCGCGCGTAGCAGAACCACGGTACTGGCGGTGGACAGACAGAGGCCGAAAACCAGACCGCTCGCCAGGCTCCAGCCCAGCATGGCGGATAATCCCATTCCAAGCAGCGTCGCCACGGCAATCTGGGCTATCGCTCCGGGAATGGCGATGGACTTTACCGCCATGAGGTCTTTCAGCGAGAAGTGCAGGCCAACGCCAAACATCAGCAGAATGACGCCAAGCTCAGCCAGCTCTGATGCCAGTGAGGTATCAGCGACAAAACCAGGGGTAAAAGGACCGACAAGGACACCTGCGGCAAGGTAACCAACAAGGGGGGAGATTCGCAGGCGATTTGCCAGAATGCCAAGGAGGAAGGCAAGAACCAGCCCTCCAGCGATAGTAGAAATTAGCGGTGTTGCAGCATGCATCCCAACTCCTTGTGCCATAGGTGAAACATAATTGAGCGGATTTACCCTTCTTGCCTTGAAGCTACAGCGTGGTTAGCGGCGCTACGTACCCTTATCACTCTTATATATGTACCGAAAAGCGTGTTGGATCCGTTCGTTTGCTGTCTGGCTGCAACGCCAATTATTCTGGGTATACACAAATTCTATTGCATATAGCGAAATGTTGCTTGGGTAAAAGTGGTATTTTATGAAAAATATCAGTTTCTCCAGCTAAAGGTAGTGTAACACAGATTTCGTGATGGTTTCTCGCGATAAGCATTGATAAACATGTGTAATTATTCTGATAGTGTGATGTTATTGGTGCTAATGCCTTACTGCTTTTCTGTGTATTCAGCGGAATATTTTTATCCACTGACGTAAAACACCGGAAAACAGAGGATAAACGGTGTGATACCGGGTTATTCCGATGAAGCATTCATATTAGCAAGAGTTCGTGACGGCACGACGACAGTGTCGGGTCAGCGAGCTATGACTAGAGCGGCTATACCTCATCTGATTTTGTCGGCTATCACACATTGCTGATGTACGGCGCGAATGTGCTTCGCGCATTGTTCATCTTGCTGTGCTAATTTGTGTGGTGAATTTCTCAGTGGTTCCACTGGGTCTTTAAAATAAACGGAGATTTATCATGCGCTTTTCAATAAAAGCTCTGGGATGTGCGATGGCGGTATCGCTGGCGCTAACGCCTGTTATGTCAATGGCTTGGGAGAAAGATAAAACATACGCCATCACCATTTTGCATACGAATGACCACCACGGCCACTTCTGGCATAACGACTACGGTGAATATGGGCTGGCGGCGCAAAAAACGCTGGTCGATCAGATTCGTCAGGAAGTGGCGAGTAAAGGCGGCAGCGTGTTGCTGCTCTCCGGCGGTGATATTAATACTGGCGTGCCTGAGTCCGACCTGCAGGATGCGGAGCCCGATTTTCGTGGTATGAACATGGTTGGCTATGATGCGATGGCGCTTGGCAACCACGAATTTGATAATCCGCTGTCTGTCCTGCGCCAGCAGGAGAAATGGGCAAAATTCCCGCTGTTATCGGCCAATATCTACCAAAAAAGCACCAATGAGCGCTTATTTAAGCCTTATGCCCTGTTCGACAAGCAAGGTGTGAAAATCGCGGTTATCGGCCTGACAACGGACGATACGGCCAAATTAGGCAATCCTGAGTATTTTTCCGATATCGAATTCCGTAATCCTTCTACGGAAGCGAAGCAGGTTGTTGAGCAATTACGGAAGAGTGAAAAGCCTGACGTGATTATTGCTGCGACGCACATGGGGCATTATGACGACGGTAATCACGGTTCCAATGCACCGGGTGATGTAGAAATGGCGCGTAGCCTGCCAGCCGGCTATTTGGACATGATTGTCGGGGGGCACTCGCAAGATCCGGTCTGTATGGCGCAGGAGAATAAAAAACAGGTGGATTATGTGCCGGGCACGCCTTGTGCTCCCGATCGTCAGAACGGCACCTGGATTGTTCAGGCGCATGAGTGGGGGAAATATGTTGGCCGTGCTGATTTCACATTCCGCAATGGTGAATTGAAGCTTGAGCATTACCAGCTGATTCCAATCAACCTGAAGAAAAAGGTAGAAAAGGACGGCAAGACCGAACGTGTTTTCTATACGCAGGAAATCACGCAGGATGCTGACGTCATGAAAATGCTAACGCCGTTCCAGGAGAAAGGACAGGCGCAGCTGGGCATCAAGATCGGTAGTGTGAAAGGCAAACTGGAAGGCGATCGTAATCAGGTGCGTTTCCGTCAGACCAATCTGGCACACGTGCTGTTGTCGGCACAGCTTGAGCGTGCAGAGGCGGATTTTGCCATTATGAGCGGCGGTGGCGTACGTGACTCGATTGAATCAGGCGATATCACCTATAAAGATGTCCTTAAGGTTCAGCCGTTTGCCAATACGCTGGTTTATGTGGATATGAAAGGCAGCGATGTCGAGAAATACCTGGCCGTAGCAGCGAATAAAAAGGTGGATTCCGGTGCCTATGCGCAATTCCTCAACGTCAGCCTGACGGCGGACGGACAGGGCGTACAGAACGTGAAAATTAAAGGTGAGCCGTTGCAGGCAGATAAAGTCTACCGCATGGCAACGCTGAACTTTAATGCGATGGGCGGTGATGGCTACCCGCGTCTTGATAACCTGCCGGGCTATGTGAACACCGGTTTTGTCGATGCTGAAGTGCTGAAGCAGTACATCGAGAAGCATTCTCCGCTGGATGCAGAAGCCTACGCGCCGAAAGGTGAGATCGTTTATAAATAACGGATAATGATGGCGGTTTTTGTCTCTATTGCTGATGACTTAAGCCGCCATTTTTTCTGGGACGAGTTCTTAGTGGCTGTGCGGCATTTAGCCCTTTCATTGCAAAAATGAAGCGAATCTAATTTGCTGATTTAATTGATTAAATAATCTTATGTTTAGTAAAGCGCTTTAAAATAACAGACCCGCCAAATAAACGATACTCCTGATGCACCCTCACTAACGGAGTAGTCGGTACTATGAAAAGCGTAAATATTGAAATCAATGTCTGTGGCAGCGCAGAAAAATCAACGTGTGTTGTTAATCCCCCAATTCAGATCAATCCTCACACCTGTTGCCTGGTGGATACGGATAATCAGTGCGAACCGCAATCTGGTGTTTCCGGTGTTGCTTCCGTATTCGGACGGACTGGCGTTGTCACTGCACAATCAGGCGACTATACGGCCGATCAGATTACGGAAACGGACACCAGAAAATTTGCCTCGCCGGATGAAAAAGCGGTCTGGAATGCAAAGCAGGATGCATTAATTTCCGGTACTACTATCCGCACGGTCTTTGGTCAGTCGCTGCTGGGCAGCGGTGATGTTTCACCTACGCCAGCGCAAATGGGTGTCGCGGCGGTTGGGCATACTCACACCACAGCGGACATCACCGACTACACATCAAAAACGAAGCAGCTCATTCATTCCTCGCTGGAGGCCGGGGCGGGCGTCACGCTGAGCTATAACCCGGTGAATGAGAAAACCATTATCAGCGCTGCAGGCGGTGGTACGGGTTCGGGTACGGGCGGTTCTGGTTATATCGTTGCCGATCGTCAGGGCGCAACGGCGGGGCAAAATCACGCGTTCAGCATTAGCCCACAAAGCACGTTTAATCTCGCGGCGTACGCGCTGAAAGAAGTCGCTGGCGCAGCGAATCAGACTTATGTTGTTGACGATTTCGGCGTGTCTAGCGAAGAGAACTACAACGTAACTCATGCTGCTGTTTTTGATAATACATTACGCCCCTATGTCGGAAAGCTATATAATCTGGTGCAATCCGGTAATTTTTATTCGTCACCAATCAAATCAGACGGTGAAAGCATTGAAATTGATGCTGTTAATAAAACGCTGATTCCTGTGATGACAGCAAATAATAGTGCAGTTGGCTACACGGTTGACGCATCGTCTGAGTATTCAGTGCAATACGCGGCGTGGACAGCATTCAACGGAACGTTAAATCGATACTGGGCATCCAAAACCGTACCAACAGTGGCTAACCCACATTGGCTGCGTATTACTATGGCGGCTCCTGCATTGATTGATACATACAGAATAACAAACGAAAACCTGAATCCTGGGCCACTCAGCCCGAAATCGTGGATGTTTCAGGGGAGTAATGATGGTACAACGTGGCATACGTTACATACGGTATCTAATGATACTCGCGATGGGAAGGGGGCGGTTCGAGAATATACGTTCACCAATGACACGCCGTATTCATCATTCCGTATTTTAATAACCGAGCAAAATGCTGGTCCACACGTTCAAATTGGGGAGCTTGAAATATTCCGCAGAGAGCGACTGTTGATTAACGGCAGTGATGGTAAGTGGTATTCAGCGAATAATGGGGTATTAACATCGGTCCCAGCACCATCTGTGGCGGAAGATTTTTATAATAATGGTTTTTTGTCATCTGGCGTCATACCTGAATCATCATTGTCAGGAATACAGCCAGTAACGATTTTTTCATCAAAAAATATTGATGCAAAAGTGCTATATACACCGCCTCCTCAAATTGCAATACAGAAAGCCCTGTCGAGTGCGGCGTTATGGCCACAAATCAACTCCGCAGTGCTGACAGCTACGCAAACTGGCAACGGTAAAGTGCGTGTCGCTGTCACGCGGGACTTAGTGAACTGGCATGTGTGGCGGAGCGGGGCGTGGGTTGATGTGGGGGCGTTGTCAGTAGATACGACGAGCGCAACGAAACTGATTGCAGACGGCATGACGCCAGCTGAACTCGGCGCTATTACGGCGGCACAGTGGACACAGCTGTTTGCATCCAATAACGGTGTGCCGGACTCACTTGCCTTTGCGTTCGCGCTTGATATCACCGATCCGGCGACTGATGTCGCGGCCATTGACCGGCTGGTGCTGAACGTCAACGATGCGTCCAGTTGGAAACTGCAGTCCCCTGCGGAAGTGGAAATCCGCTGGCGTACGGACAGTGTGACATTCCGCACCGTAACGGCAGGCAATTACAAACTGGCGTATCAGGTTCCGTAATTTGTCTTCCGATTACCTATTCCACAGGCCGTATATATCGCGGCCTTTTTTATTCTGATGTTTATAGAAAAAGATATAGCAGATTAGTAAAGCGCTTTAAAATAATGCTCCTGTCAAATAAGCGATACTCCCTATGCCCTTTATTAACGGAGTCATCAATACCATGAAAGACATTAATATTGAAATCAATGTTTGTGACAGTACAGGTAAAGCAACATGTACCGTTCATCCCCCTGTTTGTTGTCATTCAGATAACGGAAGCGGTCAAGAGCCCGGTGTTTCGGGTGTTGCCTCCGTATTCGGGCGAACCGGTGTCGTAACCGCACAATCCGGTGACTACACGGCCGATCAGATCACCGAAACCGCCACCAGAGAATTTGCCACGCCGGATGAAAAAGCGGTCTGGAATGCGAAGCAGGATGAGTTAATTTCTGGCACCACTATCCGCACGCTCTTTGGTCAGTCGCTGCTGGGCAGCGGTGATGTTTCACCCACGCCAGCGCAAATGGGTGCTGCTGCGATTGGACACACACATACCACAGCGGACATCTCCGACTACACACAAAAAACAAAACAGCTTATCCATTCCTCGCTGGAGGCTGGGGCGGGTGTCACGCTGAGCTATAACCCGGTGAATGAGAAAACCATTATCAGCGCTGCAGGCGGTGGTTCCGGTAACGGTGGTTCTGGCTATATCGTTGCCGATCGTCAGGGCGCAACGGCAGGGCAAAATCACGCGTTCAGCATTAGCCCACAAAGCACGTTTAATCTCGCGGCGTACGCGCTGAAAGAAGTCGCTGGTGCAGCAAACCAAACTTATGTTGTTGATGACTTTAATGCCTCAAGTGAGCCCAATTACAACGCAACAAATGATGTTATTTTTGACGGTATAGCCAGCCTTTATACTGGTTCAAATTACCAGTTAACACCAGATGGAGAATTTTACTCTGCCGAAATAAAAGCGGATGGAGAGTTGATAAGCATTCTTCAGAAAACATCGACAACACCAGTTACAGCGGAAAGCATCATTCCTGTAATGACAGCGAATAACGCGCCATCGGGCTATGAAGCAATCGCAAGCTCAAACAGTAGAGACCCGCAGGCCGGATCTGCAATATATAAAGCGTTTAACCGATCTCAGGTTGGGGGGACTGATTCATGGACTAGCGATGGCGCACCTTCCGTGTCATCGCCACAATGGGTCGGCGTAAAGCTCCCTGCGTCCGTGCTTGCTAAAGGCTATTCCGTTGTGACCCGTAATCAGTCCGGGTATTCCAATTCGCCGCGTACCTGGACGTTTCAGGGGAGTCATGATGGGGTGACATGGACGGTATTACACTCTATTACAAATGATACCCAGAATGTTCCTGGGCAGAAACGTACGTATGTTATTAATAACGATATCAGTTATCAATATTATCGTATTCATATCACGCTAGCGAACTATGGAGTATTATCATCATTCGTCGGTGTTGATGAATTGGAAATTTATGAATCCTTGGATAAGTTTGTAATTAATTACGGCGGTAAAAATTACGGTGTCAATAATGGATTATTGGAAGAGATTGTCGGTGAATTAACCGCGGAAAAAATTAGTTCACAGGGAATTGGCGGCGTTAATAACCTGCCATCATTATTCACTAGCCCTGTGAAAGTCATCTCCAATTCGGAAATGAATATTGAGACGAAATACACGCCATACTCACAGATTCTGACCCAGTCAGCGTTGACGTCATTAGCCAGTTATAGCCAGATCAATGCCGCAACGTTAACGGCAACGCAGACGGGCAACGGTAAAGTCCGTGTTGCGGTGACGCGGGATTTGGTGAACTGGCATGTCTTGCGCAACGGGGCGTGGGTTGATATTGGAGCGCTGTCAGCCAATACGGCAGGGGCTACGGCGTTGATTGCAGATGGTATGACGCCAACTGAACTCGGCGCTATTACGGCGGCACAGTGGACGCAACTGTTTGCATCCAGTAACGGCGTGCCGGATTCGCTTGCCTTTGCCTTCGCGCTTGATATCACCGATCCAGCGGCCGATGTCGCGACCATTGACCGACTGGTGCTGAACGTCAACGATGCGTCCAACTGGAAAGTGCAGTCCCCCGCGGAAGTGGAAATCCGCTGGCGCACGGACAGCGTGACATTCCGTACCGTAACGGCAGGCAATTACAAACTGGCGTATCAGGTTCCGTAATTTGTCTTCCGATTACCTATTTCACTGGCCGCGTATATCGCGGCCTTTTTTATGCTGACTTTTATAGAAAAGGACATAGCAGATTAGTAAAGCGCTTTAAAATAATACCCCGGTCAAATAAGTGATACTCCTTATGCCTTTTATTAACGGAGTCATCAACACCATGAAAGACATCAATATTGAAATCAATGTTTGTGACAGCACAGGCAAATCAACATGTATCGCTCATCCTCCTATTCAGGTTAATCCTCACTCTTGCTGTCATTCTGGTAATGGGCAAGAGCCAGGAATTTCTGGCGTTGCTTCCGTATTTGGGCGGACGGGGGTCGTCACTGCACAGCCTGGCGACTATACGGCCGATCAGATTACTGAAACGGCCACCAGAAAATTTGCCACGCCGGATGAAAAAGCGGTCTGGAATGCAAAGCAGGGTGAGTTAATTTCTGGCACCACTATCCGCACGCTCTTTGGTCAGTCGCTACTGGGCAGCGGTGATGTTTCACCAACGCCAGCACAAATGGGTGTTGCGGCTGTCGGGCACACCCATACCACAGCGGAAATCACCGATTACACACAAAAAACAAAACAGCTTATTCATTCCTCGCTGGAAGCGGGGGCGGGCGTCACGCTGAGCTATAACCCTGCGAGTGAGAAAACGGTAATCAGTGCTACGGGTGGTGGTTCCGGTAGCGGTGGCTCTGGCTATGTCGTTGCCGATCGTCAGGGGGCAACGGCAGGGCAAAATCACGCGTTCAGCATTAGCCCACAAAGCACGTTTAATCTCGCGGCGTACGCGCTGAAAGAAGAAGCAGGTGCAGCAAACCAAACTTATGTCGTTGATGACTTTAATGCGTCGAGTGAGCCTAATTATAACGCGACGAGTGCGGTTGTTTTGGACGGCGCAATGCATGAATATACCGGCGGTATATTTACACTTGATAATCATGACGGCATTTATTCTGCACCAGTTCGAGCTGATGGAAAGTTGATTAATCTTTCCGTTGTTGAAAAATCTGTTGTTCCGAAAATGACATCAAATACAAATCCAGTCGGCTATGTTATTAGTGCCAGTGATATGTCCAGACCTCAATTTTTACCCTACTTTGCATTTGATAATGACAATAATCTATCTAGTAATGAATATGATTGTTGGGGGGCGTTAAATGCCGCGACCGTAGATAATCCCCATTGGATTAGAGTTGACCTACCAGTCCCGACGAAAATTTCCGGTTATAGCTTTGCTAACAGGACGGTCATTTATAATAATGGCCCGAAAAACTGGATTTTTCAGGGGTCTAATGATGGGGGGGCAAGTTGGGATGATTTACATGTTGTAAATAATGATGTCAATAATACGCTCGGTGCTGTCCGTAATTATAGTTTCTCTCCCGCTGGAGAATATAAGAGCTTTCGACTGTTTGTTACCGCTGGTGGCAACAACAATAACTACCTGACATTAAAGAAACTTAACTTATTCCAGGCTGGAAAGGTTTTAATTAGCAGCAATGATAAATGGTATTCTGCAAATAATGGAGAATTGACTGAGATTTCCTCGGCTGATTTTGACAGCGGATTCATTAATTCAGGTTGGATATCAAATGAATCAATCTCTGGTTTGTTACCAATCAAGATTGTTGGTAATGCTCAACTTGATTTACTGTCGTCGTATATTCCTTATACACAAATTGCCATTCAAAAATCACTGACGTCCGCTGCATGGGTAAAAATCAATGCCGCAACGTTAACGGCAACGCAGACGGGCAACGGTAAAGTGCGTGTTGCCGTGACGCGGGATTTGGTGAACTGGCATGTCTTGCGCAACGGGGCGTGGGTGGATATTGGCGCGCTGTCAGCCAATACGGCAGGGGCTACGGCGTTGATTGCAGACGGCATGACGCCAACTGAACTCGGTGCTATTACGGCGGCACAGTGGACGCAACTGTTCTCATCCAATAACGGCGTGCCGGATTCGCTTGCCTTTGCCTTCGCGCTTGATATCACCGATCCAGCGGCCGATGTCGCGACCATTGACCGACTGGTGTTGAACGTCAACGATGCGTCCAGTTGGAAACTGCAGTCCCCCGCGGAAGTAGAAATCCGCTGGCGCACGGACAGTGTGACATTCCGCACCGTAACGGCAGGTAATTACAAGCTGGCGTATCAGGTTCCGTAATCGCTCACGATACTCAACATTTTACTGGCCGCGAATGTCGCGGCCTTTTCTTTTTGATGTAGCCCAATTTTTCCCCAGCCACTCACTGCGTCATTCTAACCGCTTAGCACGCTATTCTGCCGCCTACCCAAATACCCGCCCCACGCGCGTACGCGATGACGTACTGTGCCGCCACTATCTTCCTTATCTGAAATACGCGATGACTCACGTGATCGCACGACGCTTTACCAGGGTTTCTTTTTCCACAGCTAACAAAATCAAACGATTATCATTTTTAATTGAAGGATGTCTTATGAAGAGCAGTTCCATTCTTAAACACATCCCCTGGATGATTCTTGGAATCATTGGGGCTGCCTGCCTCGGCGTAGTCGCACTACGTCGCGGTGAGCATGTCAGTGCATTATGGATTATTGTTGCTTCTGTCGCCGTTTACCTCGTGGCCTATCGATACTACAGCCTGTATATCGCACAAAAAGTCATGCAGTTGGATCCGACCAGAGCAACCCCTGCCGTTGTTAATAACGACGGCCTCAACTATGTGCCGACGAACCGTAACGTCCTGTTCGGACACCACTTTGCCGCTATCGCAGGTGCGGGTCCGCTGGTTGGGCCGGTACTGGCCGCGCAGGTCGGCTACTTGCCGGGCACCTTATGGCTTCTGGCGGGGGTGGTGCTGGCGGGGGCAGTACAGGACTTCATGGTTCTGTTTATTTCAACCCGTCGTAATGGCACGTCGCTAGGCGAAATCGTCAAGAAAGAGCTGGGGCCTGTACCGGGTACGATTGCGCTGTTCGGTTGCTTCCTGATCATGATCATTATTCTTGCCGTACTGGCGCTGATCGTGGTGAAAGCACTGGCAGAAAGCCCATGGGGCGTCTTTACCGTTTGTTCGACGGTGCCGATCGCGCTGTTTATGGGCATCTACATGCGCTTTATCCGTCCGGGTAAAGTCGGTGAAGTCTCGGTGATGGGGATCGTGCTGTTGGTATTGGCGATCTGGTTCGGTGGCGTGGTTGCCCACGATCCGTACTGGGGCCCGGCGCTGACCTTCAAAGATACGACGATTACCTATACGCTGATTGGCTATGCTTTCGTGTCGGCACTGCTGCCAGTATGGTTGATTCTGGCTCCGCGTGACTATCTGGCAACCTTCCTGAAAATCGGTGTCATCGTCGGTCTGGCGATTGGTATCGTGATCCTGAACCCGGATCTGAAAATGCCAGCGGTCACGCAGTTTGTGGATGGCACCGGCCCGGTCTGGAAAGGTACGCTGTTCCCGTTCCTGTTTATTACTATCGCCTGTGGTGCCGTATCCGGCTTCCACGCGCTGATTGCATCCGGTACCACACCGAAACTGCTGGCTAACGAAAACGATGCGCGTTTCATCGGTTACGGTGCCATGCTGATGGAATCTTTCGTTGCGGTGATGGCGCTGGTTGCGGCATCAATTATCGAACCCGGTCTGTACTTCGCGATGAACACGCCACCAGCGGCGCTGGGGATTACGATGCCAGACCTGCACCGACTGGGCACGGCGGATGCGCCGATGATTCTGGCGCAACTGCAGGATGTGTCCGCCCACGCGGCGGCGACCGTTAGCTCCTGGGGCTTCGTGATTTCTCCTGAGCAGATTCTGCAAACGGCGAAAGACATCGGTGAACCTTCCGTTCTGAACCGTGCAGGCGGTGCACCAACGCTGGCTGTTGGTATCGCACACGTGTTCCACCAGATCATTCCTGGTGCCGACATGGGCTTCTGGTATCACTTCGGTATTCTGTTTGAGGCGCTGTTCATTCTGACCGCACTGGATGCGGGTACGCGTGCGGGCCGCTTCATGTTGCAGGATCTGTTGGGTAACTTTGTTCCGTTCCTGAAGAAAACTGACTCGCTGATTGCTGGTATCATCGGTACGGCGGGCTGCGTCGGTCTGTGGGGCTACCTGCTGTATCAAGGCGTGGTCGATCCGCTGGGCGGCGTGAAGAGCCTATGGCCGCTGTTCGGTATCTCTAACCAGATGCTGGCTGCCGTCGCGCTGATTCTGGGT
Organism: Pectobacterium aroidearum; assembly: GCF_015689195.1. Taxonomy (GTDB): domain Bacteria; phylum Pseudomonadota; class Gammaproteobacteria; order Enterobacterales; family Enterobacteriaceae; genus Pectobacterium; species Pectobacterium aroidearum. Next base: position 3,687,777 of record NZ_CP065044.1, on the reverse strand, counting down.
ACAGTAATTCTGATTAAGATGAAACGTACACAGTACATCTGGGTCACGCTGCTTCCGGCGATTTGGCTGCTGATCTGTACGACTTGGGCGCTGGGGCTGAAATTGTTCAGCGACAACCCACAGTTGGAAGGCTTCTTCTACATGGCGAACATGTTCAAGGGCAAAATTGCAGAAGGCGGTGCCGATCTGAGCGCACAGCAGATTTCGAATATGAACCATATCGTGACAAACAACTATACCAACGCCGGTCTGAGCATTCTGTTCCTGATCGTGGTGTACAGCATTATCGCGTACGGTATCAAAGCGGCACTGGCTGCACGTAAAGTGGCTGAACGTACCGATCAGGAAACGCCGTATGTTCCGGTTCCTGAAGGTGGCGTGAAAGTCTCTTCCGGCCACTAAGCCACATGCCCGTCTGATTTTGCGAGACAGCTAGCAAGGTTGAACGCGAAAGATGACGGGTACAGATACCCTGTATAATGTATAACGTTATACAGGGTATTTTTTATCTAGCTGCGATTGCTGGTGATAGTCTGGAGGTAATGATGTTTGGCAATCTGGGAAAAGCAGGAAAATATTTGGGCCAGGCGGCGCGTATGCTGGTCGGTATGCCAGATTACGATACCTATGTGCAGCATATGCAGACCAATCACCCGGATAAACCTGCGATGACGTACGAAGAATTTTTCCGCGAACGCCAGCAGGCGCGTTACGGCGGAGATGGCAAAGGCGGGATGCGCTGCTGTTAACGACTTGGAACCTGTTATGACTCAACCTTTATCCTCTGATGTGGCTACCCCCGTGTATGTCACTATCCTGACCGGTTTTCTCGGCGCGGGAAAAACCACCTTATTACGCCATATCCTGAATGCAGACCACGGCTACAAAATTGCTGTGATTGAAAACGAATTTGGTGAAGTCCCGATTGATAATACGTTAATCGGTGAACGCGCCAGCCAGATTACGACGCTGAGCAACGGCTGCATCTGCTGCACGCAGTCCAATGAGCTGGCCGATGCGCTGCTCGATCTGATTGATGGCGTAGATAACGGTACGCTGGATTTTGATCACGTCATTATTGAATGTACCGGTATGGCCGATCCGGGGCCAGTGGCGCAGACTTTCTTCTCTCATGAGGTTATCTGCGAGCGTTTTGTTCTGGACGGTATTATCACGCTGGTGGATGCGGTGCATGCGCAACAGCAGCTCGATCAATTTACTATCGCGCAGTCGCAGATTGGCTATGCCGACCGTATACTGTTAACCAAAACCGATGTGGCAAACGAAGACGAAACGCTGCTACCGCGTCTTCAGCGCATTAATGCGCGTGCACCGATCTATCCTGTCGTACACGGCGATATCGATCTGAGCGTGCTGTTCAACATTGATGGTTTTGTTCTCAGCGATGAACTGGATGTGAAAACGCCGGTGTTTCGCTTTATTGCCCCCGCGCAGAATAACGTGCAGTCGATCGTCGTCTATCTCGATAAGGCGGTTGAGCTTCAGGCCGTCTCTGATGTAATGGAAAATCTGCTGCTGCAATTCTCCGATAATTTGCTGCGTTATAAGGGCATTCTGGCCATTAACGGTGATGACCGGCGTCTGCTGTTTCAGGGCGTTCAGCGCTTGTACAGCGCCGACTGGGACAGAGAATGGCAGCCTGATGAAGAAAAGAAGAGCGTGCTGGTGTTTATTGGTGTGGACTTACCTGAACAGGAAATCCGTGACGCTTTCGCTCGCCTGACGGCATAGCGCTATTCATCTTATTTGTGCTGGTCGCTCAGGCCAGCACCATTTCTTAATCCTGCTTTCTTTTCGCTTCCTTTCACACTGCGTTGCCCACGACCAGACAGAGCGATCTTCATCCTATGGCGATTGGCAAAATGTGAATAGGGCAATTGCACAGAAAAATTCATATCTTATTGTAATTATTACGAATACATCTAAAACGTGATCGTCCCTCGCTTTTTACTGGAATGTTGGTGGTATTTTATTAAAACGATATTTCATTATTTGGTGAGGTTAAGTATGCGTAGTGGTCTTGCTCTGTCATTAATGGCTTCCTGCATCACTCTGGGTATTCAAGCTGGCACGGCACAAGCGGCCAGTTCAGTGAAATTCCCCGATAAAATCTGTGACGTCACACAATACGGGGCCGAAGGTCACCGCCTACAGATCGCACTAAATACCGAAGCTTTCCAGAAAGCGATTGATGATTGCGCTGCGGCTGGTGGCGGAACGGTACACGTACCTCGCGGTAACTATCTGGTCGATCCGTTGTTCCTGAAAAGTAACATCCGACTGGATTTGGCAAAAGATGCAACTATCGTTGCGTCGACCGAAATCGCGGCGTATCGCGCAACGGAAAAAACCAAATACGCTGAAGCGGAAAATGGCTGGCTTCCCTTTATCAGTATTGCCGACGCGCAGAACGTGGCTATCACCGGTCAGGGCACCATTGATGGACAGGGCGCCGTCTGGTGGGAACGCTGGCGTGAGAATATTCGTGCAACGGGCAAAAAGGGCGGAACCGATCGTCCTCGTCTGATTTATATCAAAAGTTCCAGCAACGTGCTGGTAGATGGCGTCACGCTCACGCATTCTCCAAGCTTTCACATTGTGATGCGTTATTCGCACGATGTGGATGTGAACGGCACGCGCATTCTGTCGCCGTGGCATGCGCCAAATACCGATGCTATCGACCCGATCGACAGTCAGAATATCCGTATCACCAACAACTATATCGACTGTAATGACGACCATATTGCGATAAAAGCCGAGAAGCCGGATAGCCGCTTCCCGAATGGCGTCGTGGATAACATTTATATTGCTAACAATATCCTGAAACAGGGGCGCGGTATTTCGATCGGCAGCGAAACCTCTGGTGGTGTGAATAACGTGCTGGTTGAAAACAACCAGTTTGAAGGTTCCATGTACGGTATCCGCATTAAAACCCTGCGTGGTAAAGGCGGCGAAGTGAAAAATATCACCTACCGTAATACCAAAATGGTGGATGTCGAAATCCCACTCGTCTTTGCTGCTTACTACAAAGCCGCGCCGATAGTGCAGGTTGAAGTCGATAAGATGCTGGCCGAAGGCGGCTTCACGATGGGTGAGCAGATTTACCCACCGGATACCGATCCAGCGCAGCCGTTTGATCAATACAAAACGCCGCATTTCAGCAATGTGACCATTGAGAATCTGGAGTCGACCGGTAAGACCAAGGCCGCGGCTTACATTATCGGCGTGCCGGAAGCCCCGCTCAGCGGTTTCCACTTTGATAACGTGCGCATTGATGCGGATAAAGGGATTCGCGTCAGGAATGCGGAACTGCAAACCAAAGGCCTGACGCTGAATGTGAAAGAAGGTCCGGTGATGCAGTTGGATAAAGGGGCGAAAGTCGATCAGTAATCGATTATACCCTAAATAATTCGAGTTTCAGGAAGGCGGCAAGGGAAGGAATCCCGATGAGCTTACTCAAGTAAGTGATTCGGGTGACTGAAAGCAGCCAACGCACATGCAACTTGAAGTATGACGAGTATATGAGGCGGTAGCGGGGGACACACTGGCCGTGGAGTTCCCTGCTACCTGCTTCACTTTGAGGCACCTCGCCCGGAAGATGATGCCCGTTTAATGACGGGCATTAATCATGCTTGGCGATATCAGCAAAGGTTGCGCGCAGCAGTCGCGCCAGATCGTCTGCCGATAGCTCAATATCCAGACCGCGCTTACCGCCGGAAATGAAAATGCTCTCGAACTGGCGTGCCGGTTCATCAATCACGGTCGGCAGCAGTTTCTTTTGCCCCAGCGGGCTGATTCCTCCTACCAGATAACCTGTGACACGCTGAGCGATAATCGGATCGGCCATATCGGCTTTTTTGGCCGACAGCGCGCGAGCAACTTTCTTGAGATCAAGCATTCCTGAAACCGGCGTGACGGCCACGGCGAGGTTCTTCGCATCACCATTCAGGGAAACGAGCAGCGTTTTATAAACCTGTTCTTTATTCAGTCCCAGCTTTCTGGCTGCTTCCTCGCCAAAATTGGTTTCGTCGCTGTCGTGGTGGTAGCTGTGTAACGTAAAAGCGACCTTATTCTTTTCGAGCAGATTGACTGCGGGTGTCATGATTTCACTATCCTTAACCCTTGAGCGGGTCTTATCTTGCAGACGCGGTTGCGCGCCATAATGTGTTCTTTTACTGCGTTGCGGAATGACCGTTGTTGAGCAGAGTAGGTAAGTTCTCATCGCCATACAGATGCAGTGCGCCGACGGCCACAACGTAGTTTCCGGGCGGTAGCGCCTGAAGTTGCTGTTGCCAACGACGGTTACGTTGACCCATCAGCAGGTCGGTCATTTCATTGCTGAATGTCGCAGGGATATCCGGCTTATATTGGCCGGGCCTGCTGTCTAGCCACCAACCTACCATCGTTTGCAGCAGACGTGCGTTGGTGTGCCAGTGTTTAATCGTATCTTCCAGTAGCAGCAGGCCGCCCTGCGGCAGTTGCTGTAACAAATCAACCTGCGTCTGCTGCCCTTCCAGTTCGATGACCTGAATACCCTGAGATTTCGCTGCGTTGATCAACTGATAATCGATACCGTAGTCGGGGCGTAAGCCCAGCAATTGTGCCTGTCTTGCTTGCAGCATCAGCGCGGCCTGCCAGGCTGGCAGCGTATCGATATTGCTCTCATCGAAAGAAAGCGATTCGCAGATTTTTTGCAATTGACGGTAGTTTTCCGGGCTGAGGCGCTGTACGAGCGGCGACTCGGCATCATTATGGCCGAAGGGGGAGTGTGCATCAGAGATATCGGCTTCGACGATCAGTGCGGTCGCCTGACGGAGTTGTTGCAGCAGCGCATCGGGTAGCGGTGCCATATCCTGACTACCCATATGAATACTGCCGACCAGATGCAGTTGCCGCGCATTGGCAAGTTGGACGTCTATCGCCGGGTAGGCATAAGCCAGCGGTGAAATAAAACCAAGAAAAGTCGCGATTCTACGCAGCAATTGCCCCATGGGTTCCGTCTCCTGATGTGGAATAACTATGCTAAACGCTAGATGCGGCACAATACAAGGTATACCGATGCTGGTGTGAACCTGATGGAATCGCTCTGGCTACAGGCGATAAAAACGCGATGATTTTCGGAAAAGCCAAACGCGGCACGTTGTTGAGACGTGCCGCGTCTGCATTACTCACTTTTAGGTTTAAAGCGAAGCAGGCGGTTGGCGTTACTGACTACCGTGATGGAGGAGAGCGCCATAGCGGCACCGGCGACCACCGGGCTGAGTAGCGCGCCGGTCAGCGGGTAAAGCACGCCTGCCGCGATCGGGATCCCCAGCGAGTTATAGATAAACGCGCCTAGCAGGTTCTGCTTCATGTTGCGCAGCGTGGCATTGGAGAGCGCCAGCGCATCGGCGACGCCATGCAGGCTGTGACGCATCAGCGTGATAGCGGCGGTTTCAATCGCAATATCGCTGCCACCGCCCATCGCAATGCCGACATCAGCCTGCGCCAGTGCTGGCGCATCGTTGATGCCGTCACCAATCATTGCCACGCGTTTGCCTTGAGCCTGTAGCTTTTTGATCGCGTCCGCTTTGCCGTCTGGCAGCACCCCGGCAATCACTTGGTCGATACCCGCTTCTGTCGCGATGCTCTTCGCTGTGAGCGGGTTGTCTCCCGTTAGCATAACGAGCTGATAGCCCTGCCGGTGCAGACGCTGTAAGGCGCTGATGCTATCTGCGCGCAGCGGATCGTGGATAGATAACACCGCGATGATGCGACCATTCGCCGCAAGCAACACCGGTGTGATGCCGCGCTGAGCCTGCTCGTTGATCAGCGTTTCACCTTCGGTGATATCGACCTGATGCTGTTTGAGTAGAGCTGGATTCCCCAGCAGCAAGTTGGTGTCGCCGATCTTGCCGCTGACCCCGAGACCGCGTAGCGTACGGAACTGCTCGGCTGGGGTGAGCGGCAGATTCTCTGCGCGTTCAAGAATCGCTTTTGCCAGCGGGTGATTAGAGCCCAGTTCGAGAGAGGCCGCCCAGGCCAGCGCCTGTGTTTCCGTCACATCACCGAAGGTATGAACCGCCACGACGCGCGGCTGCCCTTCGGTTAGCGTACCGGTTTTGTCAAACACCAGCACATCCAGCTTGCTGGCCTGCTGTAAGGCATCGGCATCCCGTACCAGTACACCAAACTCTGCGGCACGTCCGACGCCGGAAATAATCGACATCGGCGTTGCCAGCCCAAGCGCACAAGGGCAGGCAATGATTAGGACAGTCGTGACGATAATGAGCGTATAGACCATCTGCGGCTGTGGCCCCACGAAGAACCAGATCGCGCCACTGAGAAGTGCGATAGCCACGACAACGGGAACAAACACGGCAGAGATACGATCCGCTAACTGACCGATGGCGGGTTTGCTGCTTTGCGCCTGTCTGACCAGCCGGATGATTCGCGACAGGGTCGTTTGGTTGCCGATCGCGTCCGCCCGGAAGAGGACGCTGCCGTCGGAAACCAGCGTACCGGCATGCACGTTGTCGCCAGTCGTTTTGGATTGTGGGATCGGTTCCCCGGTCAGCATGGCTTCATCCACCCACACTTCGCCTTGCAAAATCTCACCATCGACAGGAATACGATCGCCGGTTGTCAGGCGCAACGTCATGCCGGACTGTACGTCGGATAACGGAATGGATTTTTCACCTTCTGCCGTCACGACGCGTGCGGTAGGGGGCGTCAAATCGAGTAGCCGTTCCAGCGCACGAGAAGATCGCTGGCGGGCGCGCTGCTCCAGCGCATGGCCCAGATTGATTAAACCGATGATCATCGCGCTGGCTTCGTAGTAAAGATGGCGCGCTGCCATTGGGAAAAGCTCTGGCCACAGGTTAACGGTAATGGAATAAAGCCATGCTGCGCCCGTTCCCAGTGCGACCAGCGTATCCATGGTGGCGGCACCGTTTTTCAGGCTACGCCAGGCGTTACGGTAAAAATGGCTGCCAGCCAACACCATCACCGCCAGCGTCAATATCCCGATGATGAGCCACGGTGTTTGGTTCTCTGGCGTCAGGCTCATACTGCCGCCCAATACGCCCCACAACATCAGCGGTACACCAAGCAGCAAGCCCAGTGCGGCCTGCCATTGGAAACGGCGGATAGCTTGCTGCGAGGTTTGCTGCTGGCGCGCGCGGCGCGCTTCTTCGTCCTGAATAATTTCTGCCCCATAGCCTGCTTGCTCTACGGCGGCAATCAACGCTTCCGGTTCCGCATGACCGCTGACCAACGCACTGCGTTCGGCCAGATTTACCCGCGCTTGCGTGACGCCGCTGACGCTTTGCAACGCTGTTTGTACGCGGTTTACGCAGCTGGCGCAGCTCATGCCTTGGAGCAGGAGCTGCACGCTGTCGTCATCGTTGGTGGCGAGTGTTGTCGTTACCGGAAGAGTGTTCTCGGCCGCTGGCAGCGCTTCCGGCGTTGTCGCTACCTGTGCCAGCGGCTCAGTTTTTGGGTGAACGCTCTCCTGTACGCTGGCGTGATAGCCGGCTTCTTCAATCGCGCTAATCAGTACCGTGGCCTCAACGTTGCCATACACGGCGGCCTGCTCTGTGGTGACATCCGTTGCCACGACGCCGGGAATGGCTTCCAGCACTTTACGTGTCGCGGCGACGCAGTGATTGCAGCTCAGGCCGGAAAGTTGGAGGGACACATCCGGTGTAGTCGCAGGCTGTGCTTCGTAGCCAGCCTGCTCAATGGTGTCGATCAACGTCTGCGAATCAACATCGCCGCTGACGCTGGCGTACTGTTGTGTGACGGTGGTGTGTTCGACCGCAGGCAGCGCGTCCAGTGCTTTTTTAACGCGTTGAACACAGTGTCCGCAGGTCAGTCCCTGCAATGACAACACGATGGTTTGTGACATAATAATTTTCTCCCGTGATCACAGCCGGAGGTGAAAGACGTTGACCGGCTATCTGATTTCTACTAGTTATTGGATAAGGTAAACCTTCTAGCAAGGGGAGGGTCAAGGGGGAAATCATGAATATCAGTGATGTTGCGAAAAAAACCGGTCTTAGCAGTAAAACCATTCGCTTCTATGAAGAAAAAGAACTTCTGACTACGCCGCTGCGTTCTGAAAATGGTTACCGTAGCTACGACGACCATCACGTCGAAGAGCTTACGCTGCTGCGTCAGGCACGTCAGGTTGGCTTTAATCTGGATGAATGCCGGGAACTGGTGACGCTATTTAACGATCCGCTGCGGCGAAGTGCGGATGTCAAAGCGCGTACCTTGCAGAAAGTGCAGGAAATCGAGATGCATATCGAAGAGTTGAAAGCGATGCGTGAACAGTTGCTGGCGCTGGCCGAACAGTGTCCAGGTGACGGCGGAGCAGACTGTCCGATAATCAATAATCTGGCGGGCTGTTGTCAGAAAAGTAAGTAGTCAGAAGAATAAACAGTCAGAAGCATAAATCGCCAAAAAAGTAAGCCGTCATAAAGGGGAGACGGGCTCCCCTGAATGTGTGCGGCTAGCGCTCTGTTGGGCGCACATGCAGCGTGATGCCATCAATGGCAATCACTTCAACATGCGTACCAGCAGGCAGATCCTGCTCTGATTTCACACGCCAACTGCTGTCACCAATGTTTACCCGGCCGAAACCGTTGGTCACCGGTTCGGTCAGCGTGGCGCGCAGGCCAAGCAGCTGTTGCCCGCGTTGGTTAAGCGTTGACTGTGGACGTGACAGCGTCCGTTTACGCAGCCAATACCACCAGAGCAGCGCCGTGACGATCGTCAGGATGGCAAAAATTGTTCCCTGCCATGGCCAGCCCAGCGGCATGACCCACGTTAACAGCCCAACCAATACCGCCGATAAGCCGCTCCACAGTAAATAGCCACTGGCGCCCAGCATTTCGGCGGCTAAAAGCAGGCCGCCGAGCGACAGCCAGAACCAGTGCGCATTTTCCATCACCAGTTCAATGCCCATTATTTACCTCGGCTTTCTTTGCTGTCTTTAACCAGCTCTGCAATCCCGCCGATGGCTCCCATTAAATTGCTGGCTTCCAACGGCATCATGATGACTTTGCTGTTATTGGAAGAACCAATCTGTTGCAGCGCATCGGTATATTTCTGCGCGATGAAGTAATTCACTGCCTGAATGTCGCCCGCCGCGATAGCTTCGGACACCATTTTGGTAGCCTGAGCTTCAGCTTCTGCCGCACGCTCACGCGCTTCAGCCTCCAGGAATGCGGACTGACGCAGACCTTCCGCCTTCAGAATCTGCGACTGTTTTTCCCCTTCGGCTTTCAGGATCGCTGCCTGACGTACCCCTTCGGCTTCCAGAATATCGGCACGCTTGTTACGTTCTGCTTTCATCTGCGCGTTCATCGCGGCAATCAGCTCTGTTGGCGGACGGACGTCGCGGATCTCAATACGGGTGATTTTGATGCCCCATGGGTTGGTTGCTTCGTCCACGATGTGCAGCAGGCGGGTATTAATGCTATCGCGCTGAGACAGCATTTCGTCCAGCTCCATCGAACCCAGTACGGTACGGATGTTGGTCATCGTCAGGTTGACGATCGCCTGTTCCAGATTGCTGACTTCATAGGCGGCGCGCGCCGGATCGATAACCTGAATAAAACATACGGCGTCGATAGTCACATTGGCGTTATCTTTCGAAATGATTTCCTGTGAGGGAATATCCAGCACCTGTTCCATCATATTAATTTTGCGGCCGACGCGATCCATAAATGGCACCACCAGATTAAGCCCTGGCATCAGCGTTTTGGTATAGCGACCAAACCGTTCTACAGTCCATTGATATCCCTGAGGTACGATTTTGATGCCTGACCAGACGATGATGAGCGCAACAAAGATCAAAATAGGAATGACGGTGAGCATGTTTTAAAACCTCCAGGTTGTTTTATCCCCGTCATACTTCAAGCTGCATGTGCGTTGGATTCCCTTACTCACCCCAGTCACTTACTTGATGTAAGTTCCTGGGGATTCTCTCGGTCTCCGCCTTCTTGCAACTCGAATTATTTAGGGTATATATCAGTCAAAAGATGATGTCAGCGGATAGTGTAACCCACTTGAGCATGAAAGCGGGCAGGAAATGCGCCTGCCAGCGCGAGTGATAGGAAGATTAGCCCGTGGGGAAGGTCGGGGCTAAATATCGAGCTCGATGTCGCCCTGCGGCATGCAGCAGCAGGGGAGGATTTCATCCTGTTGGATGCAGGCCAGTGGAGTTTGGCGATAGGCCACCCTGCCTTTTACCAGACGCAACCGACAGGAGCCGCAATAACCGGATCGGCACTGGTATTCAATGCTGACACGGTTGGACTCCAGCACATCCAGCAGGGAAGGGCCGTCGTCTGAGCAGGAAAACTGCGCACCGGATGTGCGCAGCGTGATCGTTGGGTTGCTCATCGATTACAGTTGGAAATCGCTCAGGTCGTCGTCGCTGATCTCTGAATCGATCTGACCAACCAGATAGGAGCTGACTTCCACTTCCTGTGGCGCGACCTGCACGTTATCGGATACCAGCCAAGCGTTGATCCACGGAATGGGGTTGGTACGCGTCTGGAACGGTAGCGGTAGGCCAACCGCCTGCATACGGATGTTGGTGATGTATTCCACGTACTGGCACAGAATATCTTTGTTCAGACCAATCATCGAGCCGTCGCGGAACAGATATTCAGCCCACTCTTTTTCTTGCTGAGCGGCAAGCACAAACAGGTCATAACACTCCTGCTGACACTCTTCGGCAATCTGCGCCATTTCAGGGTCGTCATGACCAGAGCGCATCAGGTTCAGCATGTGCTGTGTACCGGTCAGATGCAGTGCTTCATCACGGGCTATCAGCTTGATGATTTTGGCGTTGCCTTCCATCAGTTCACGTTCTGCAAAAGCAAACGAGCAGGCAAAGCTGACGTAGAAGCGAATCGCTTCCAGCGCATTTACGCTCATCAGGCAAATATACAGTTGTTTCTTCAGCGAGTGCAGATCTACGGTCACGCTTTTGCCGTTGACCTGATGTGTCCCTTCACCCAGCAGATGATAGTAGCCGGTCATCTCGATCAGCGAGTCGTAGTAGCCAGAGATATCTTTGGCACGCTTTAGAATCTCTTCGTTCGTTACGATATCGTCAAACACCAGCGACGGATCGTTCACGATATTACGAATGATATGCGTGTAAGAGCGTGAGTGAATGGTTTCCGAGAAAGCCCAGGTTTCTACCCAGGTTTCCAGCTCAGGGATAGAAATCAGCGGCAGCAGCGCCACGTTCGGGCTACGACCCTGAATCGAATCCAGCAGCGTTTGATATTTCAGGTTGCTGATGAAGATGTGTTTTTCGTGATCGGGCAGAGCCTGATAGTCGATGCGGTCGCGGGACACGTCGACTTCTTCTGGACGCCAGAAGAAGGACAGCTGTTTTTCGATCAGTTTTTCGAAAATTTCATATTTTTGCTGATCGAAACGGGCAACGTTAACGGACTGACCGAAGAACATCGGTTCTAGCAACTGGTCATTTTTATTCTGTGAAAAAGTGGTATAGGCCATGAGTCTCTCCAAAAAATGCGGTGAGCATTTTTTAATGCCGATTGCGGCAGCCCCGTAGGGGATGGGCAGGGACGCCCGCTATAAAAGGATGAAAGGCTGCATTGCAGCCTTTCATTATTATTGGCTTAAATCTTACACGCGCCGCCTTCGCAACCGTCGTCCTGCGGTTCTGCCAGCAGGTCGTCTTGTACGTCTTCAGCACCGTCACGTGTGTTTTGGTAATACAGCGTTTTCACGCCGAATTTGTAAGCCGTGACCAGATCTTTCAGCAGTTGCTTCATCGGCACTTTGCCGGATGGGAAACGCGACGGATCGTAGTTGGTGTTAGAAGAAATCGCCTGATCGACAAACTTCTGCATCAGACCAACCAGTTGCAGGTAGCCGTCATTGCTCGGCATTTCCCACAGCAGTTCGTAAGCGTCTTTCAGCGTTTCGTACTCCGGCACAACCTGACGCAGAATACCGTCTTTGGATGCCTTGACGCTGATGTGGCCGCGCGGTGGTTCAATACCGTTGGTTGCGTTGGAGATCTGAGACGAGGTTTCAGACGGCATCAGGGCCGACAGCGTGGAGTTACGCAGCCCGTATTCTTTGATGTCGTTACGCAGCGCTTCCCAGTCGAGATGCAGCGGTTCGTTACAGATTGCATCCAGATCGCGCTTATAGGTATCGATAGGCAGAATACCCTGCGAATAGGTGGTTTCATTGAACCACGGGCAGGCGCCTTGCTCGCGAGCCAGCACGTTAGAAGCTTTCAACAGGTAGTATTGGATCGCTTCAAACGTTCTGTGTGTCAGGTTATTGGCGCTTCCGTCAGAATAACGCACGCCGTTTTTCGCCAGATAGTAAGCGAAGTTGATCACGCCAATTCCCAGCGTACGGCGACCCATCGCACCACGTTCTGCTGCTGTGATCGGGTAATCCTGATAGTCCAGCAGGGCATCCAGCGCGCGTACCGCCAGCGTCGCCAGCTCTTCGAGATCGTCCAGACTGTTGATGGCGCCGAGGTTGAAAGCAGACAGCGTACACAGCGCGATTTCACCGTTTTCATCATTCACGTCGTCCAGCGGTTTGGTCGGCAGCGCGATTTCCAGACACAGGTTGGACTGGCGAACGGGCGCAATCTGCGGATCGAACGGGCTGTGCGTATTGCAGTGGTCAACGTTCTGAATATAGATACGACCGGTGGAAGCACGTTCCTGCATCATCAGAGAGAACAGCTCAACGGCTTTGATGCGCTGTTTGCGGATGCTGTCATCCTGCTCATATTGCACGTACAGGCGCTCGAACTCATCCTGATCGGCGAAGAACGCGTCATACAGCCCCGGCACGTCGGACGGGCTGAACAGTGTGATGTCTTCACCTTTTACCAGACGCTGATACATCAGTTTGTTCAGTTGTACGCCGTAATCGAGGTGACGAACGCGGTTGCCTTCTACACCACGGTTGTTTTTCAACACTAACAGGCTTTCTACTTCCAGATGCCACAGAGGATAGAACAGTGTAGCAGCCCCGCCGCGTACGCCGCCCTGAGAGCAGGATTTCACCGCTGTTTGGAAGTGTTTGTAGAAAGGAATACAGCCGGTGTGGAATGCTTCACCGCCGCGAATCGGGCTACCGAGCGCACGGATACGGCCCGCATTGATACCGATACCGGCACGCTGGGAAACGTATTTCACGATTGCGCTGGATGTCGCATTGATGGAATCCAGACTGTCGCCGCATTCGATCAGCACGCAGGAGCTGAACTGACGCGTTGGCGTGCGCACGCCCGCCATGATTGGCGTCGGCAGGGAGATTTTGAACGTGGAAATTGCGTCATAAAAACGTTTGACGTAATCCAGACGCGTCTCACGCGGGTAGCCGGAGAACAGGCAGGCCGCGACCAGAATGTACAGGAACTGGGCACTTTCGTAGATATCACCGGTGACGCGGTTTTGTACCAGATATTTCCCTTCCAGCTGTTTTACCGCGGCATAGGAGAAATTCATGTCGCGCCAGTGATCGATGAAAGCGTCCATCTGGGCAAATTCTTCCGGGCTATAGTCTTCCAGCAGGTGTTTGTCGTACTTGCCCAGTTCTACCATCTTGGTGACGTGAGTCAGCAGGGCAGGCGGCTCAAACTGACCGTAGGCTTTTTTACGCAGATGGAAGATAGCCAGACGCGCGGCCAGATATTGGTAATCCGGGCTTTCGCGGGAGATCAGATCGGCAGCGGCCTTGATGATGGTCTCATGGATATCAGAGGTTTTGATGCTGTCATAAAACTGAATGTGTGAACGCAGTTCCACCTGAGAAACGGAGACATTGTGTAAACCTTCTGCGGCCCAGGTAATGACGCGGTGGATTTTATCCAAATTGATTTTTTCTTTACTGCCATCGCGTTTGGTAACGAGCAAGCTCTGGTTCATGTTGGGATTTACCTATTGGTGAAAATAAAAAATATCCCCCGTTTATTCACAGAAACAACCCTGTGACTAACTCTGTGGATAAATACTAGATATAGATATTTTTTGATAAACGGCTACTACATGGTGAGTATTGTAGTGGGGATTCTTTGAAGAACAAGAGTTGATTTTTCGTTAATTTAAAGGTTTGAGAAAGGATGTTTTGTTAAAAACCTCATCTGATAAGGCCTGTAGCGATGTCAATATTATTCTGGGTTCTGATAAGAAAAAGAAAACCTGATGACTTTGCTGGTTTTGGCACCAGATGAATGAAGGCGCGCGGCAAAAAACCGCGCAGCTTTTAAGAATACTCCGAATCCGCTCTATTTATCGTGGCGCGTGTGCAGCATGTAGTTCACGTCCACGTTTGGACCGAGCTTAAAGTGGTCTGTCAGCGGGTTGTAGTGCAGCCCGGTGATATGCTTTTCGCGCAGCGGCGTACTGTCAACCCAGTGCATCAGCTCAGCCGGGCGGATGAATTTCTTAATGTCGTGCGTGCCGCGCGGCACCATTTTTAGCACATACTCGGCGCCGATCACGGCCATCATCCACGCTTTCGCGTTGCGGTTGATGGTGGAGAAAAAGACGTGTCCGCCGGGTTTGACCAATTTAGCGCAGGCCTGCACCACGGATTGCGGGTCTGGAACGTGTTCCAGCATTTCCATACAGGTGACGACATCGTAGAGGCCCGGATGCGCCTGTGCATGGGCTTCTACCGTTTCCTGCACGTAATTGACGGCGACACCGCTTTCCAGCGCATGTAGACGCGCGACCTGTAGCGGTTCTGCGCCCATATCGAGTCCGGTAACATCCGCGCCTTCGCGCGCCATGCTCTCGGCTAGAATGCCGCCACCGCAGCCGACATCCAGCACTTTCTTGCCGAATAGGCCTTCCGCGCGCTGCGAAATATAACCCAGACGCAGTGGATTAATGCGGTGTAACGGTTTGAATTCACCTTCTAAATCCCACCAGCGTGAAGCGATAGCCTCAAATTTGGCAATCTCCTGGTGGTCAACGTTCGGAGTTTGATTTTCTACATTCATCTGTTATCGCTGCCTTTCGTCATCTTCTACTGCCGCGAGTATACTCCCTCGTGTCGCAACGTGCAGCGGTGTCGTTTTTCTCTGCGGGATACCTTTCTCTGCAAAATAAAGGTTCAGTGGCAAAACAGTCTGTTCAGGGTGGAAGGGAGTTTCCCCCGAAACGGCGCTTTGTGATATAATTTTTCACCTTTTGAACAGTTCACCTTACTGAACGGTTCACTTTTCTGAACACGGGTAGATGCCTAAATAGAGGGATAGCGGCTCCATGAGCGACCTTGCCAGAGAAATCACACCGGTCAACATTGAAGAAGAGCTGAAAAGCTCGTATCTGGATTATGCGATGTCCGTTATTGTCGGACGTGCATTACCAGATGTTCGTGATGGACTTAAACCGGTACACCGCCGCGTACTGTATGCGATGAGCGTACTGGGCAACGACTGGAACAAACCGTATAAAAAATCCGCCCGTGTCGTCGGGGATGTCATCGGTAAATACCACCCGCACGGCGACTCAGCCGTTTATGAAACCATCGTGCGTATGGCGCAGCCTTTCTCACTGCGCTACATGCTGGTTGATGGTCAGGGTAACTTCGGTTCGATTGACGGCGACTCCGCGGCGGCGATGCGTTATACCGAAATTCGCATGTCGAAAATTGCTCATGAACTGCTGGCCGATCTCGAAAAAGAGACGGTCGATTTTGTGCCGAACTATGACGGCACCGAGCAGATTCCTGACGTCATGCCAACGCGTATTCCCAACCTGCTGGTTAACGGTTCTTCCGGTATCGCCGTCGGGATGGCAACAAACATTCCACCGCACAACCTGACGGAAGTCGTGAACGGCTGTCTGGCGTATATCGACGATGAAAACATCAGCCTTGAAGGACTGATGGAACACATCAAAGGCCCGGACTTCCCGACAGCGGCGATCATCAATGGCCGACGCGGTATTGAAGAAGCTTATCGCACCGGGCGCGGTAAAATTTACATCCGTGCGCGTGCTGAAGTGGAAGCGGACGCGAAAACCGGACGTGAAACCATCATCGTGCATGAAATTCCGTATCAGGTGAACAAAGCGCGCCTGATCGAGAAAATTGCCGAGCTGGTTAAAGACAAGCGTATCGAAGGCATCAGCGCACTGCGTGACGAATCCGATAAAGACGGTATGCGTATCGTCATCGAGATTAAGCGTGACGCCGTGGGTGAAGTGGTCCTGAATAATCTGTATTCCCAGACGCAGCTTCAGACCTCATTCGGCATCAACATGGTCGCTCTGCATCAGGGCCAGCCGAAGATCATGCCGCTGAAGGACATTCTGGTTGCATTTGTGCGCCACCGCCGCGAAGTGGTGACGCGTCGTACTATTTTTGAACTGCGTAAAGCCCGTGACCGCGCCCATATCCTGGAAGG
Source organism: Pectobacterium aroidearum (assembly GCF_015689195.1). Lineage (GTDB taxonomy): Bacteria > Pseudomonadota > Gammaproteobacteria > Enterobacterales > Enterobacteriaceae > Pectobacterium > Pectobacterium aroidearum. The sequence goes on along the minus strand of NZ_CP065044.1, from coordinate 3,671,330 downwards.
TTTGGCGATTGCGCTGGCGAACATCGATCCGATTATCGAACTGATTCGCCGTGCTCCATCACCTGCTGAAGCGAAAGCTTCGCTGATCGCACAAGCATGGGAACTGGGCAGCGTGGCGGCAATGCTGGAACGTGCGGGCGATGATGCCGCGCGTCCAGAGTGGCTGGAGCCGGAGTTCGGCATCCGTGATGGTCGCTACTACCTGACGGAACAGCAGGCGCAGGCGATTCTGGATCTGCGTTTGCAGAAACTGACCGGCATGGAGCACGAAAAGCTGCTGGATGAATATAAAGCGCTGCTGGCGGAAATCGCCGAGCTGCTTTATATCCTCAACAGCCCTGAGCGCCTGATGGAAGTTATCCGCGAAGAGCTGGAAGCGATTAAAACCCAGTACAGCGATGAGCGTCGTACGGAAATCACGGCGAACAGCGCCGACATCAACATCGAAGATCTGATTAATCAGGAAGATGTTGTCGTTACGCTGTCTCATCAGGGTTACGTGAAGTATCAGCCGCTGAGCGATTACGAAGCACAGCGCCGTGGGGGCAAAGGTAAATCTGCCGCGCGTATAAAAGAAGAAGACTTTATCGATCGTCTGCTGGTGGCAAACACCCACGACACGATTCTGTGCTTCTCCAGCCGTGGTCGTCTGTACTGGATGAAGGTGTACCAACTGCCAGAAGCCAGCCGTGGCGCGCGCGGTCGCCCGATCGTCAACCTGCTGCCGCTTGAAGCGGATGAGCGTATCACCGCGATTCTGCCGGTACGTGAATACGAAGAAGGCCGCCACATCTTCATGGCAACCGCGAGCGGTACTGTGAAGAAAACGTCGCTGACGGAATTCAGCCGTCCGCGCAGCGCGGGGATCATCGCGGTTAACCTGAACGAAGGTGATGAGCTGATTGGCGTCGACCTGACCGATGGCAGCGACGAAGCGATGCTGTTCTCTGCGGAAGGTAAAGTGGTTCGCTTCTCCGAACAGGCGGTGCGCTCTATGGGCCGCACGGCAACGGGTGTTCGTGGTATCAATCTGCAAGGTGAAGATCGCGTTGTTTCGCTGATCATTCCTCGTGGCGAAGGCGATATCCTGACCGTTACGCAAAATGGCTTTGGTAAGCGTACTGCCGTGAACGAGTACCCAACCAAGTCGCGTGCGACGAAAGGGGTTATCTCTATCAAGGTCAGCGAACGTAACGGTAAAGTGGTTGGCGCGGTTCAGGTTGATGCCGCAGACCAGATCATGATGATCACCGATGCGGGAACGCTGGTGCGTACGCGCGTGTCTGAAGTCAGCATCGTTGGCCGTAACACGCAGGGCGTGACGCTGATTCGTACGGCGGAAGACGAAAATGTTGTTGGCCTGCAGCGTGTAGCCGAGCCGGTAGAAGATGAAGAGCTGGATGGCGTAGTAAAAGTCGAAGGCGAGATCGCCGAAGATGATGATGCTATCGACGACATTGATGGCGATGATGATATCGCAGAAGATGACGAATAAGCCTTTCCATTAAACCGGAATGAGTCGAGTAAGCCAGCGCGATGCGCTGGCTTTTTTTATCGACACTCGGTAGTGTATCAGCAAACGGGTCCTTCCATTATTCAACGGTATCCACTTGAAATATCTCGCCTCATTCCATACCACGTTAAAAGTTTCCCGCTATTTGTTTCGGGTTCTGGCGATCATGCTGTGGGTGCTGGGCGCGCTGATATCCGTTTTTTATGTCACTAAAGTATTGAATGGAAAAGAGTCCGAACTGCGGCAGGAGTATAACCTCAGCTTTGATCAGTCGCAGGGCTATATTCGACACGCATCGGATATTGTGCGTGAACTCCAGTATCTGGCGGCAAATCGGCTGGTGCTGGCGCGAGAAAAAGCAGAATCGCCAATGGAAGGAGGCCCTGGTGTCTCCGTTTATTCGCTTGCGCCCGGTGCAACCTGCTCCACGCAATATGGCGGGAATGCGGCACTGCTTTCATTAAGTCATTTCTTTAACGGCTGGCAGGATAATTTCTCTGCCGTCTACGATCTTAACCGGGTCTTTTTTGTCGGCGGCGATCGGCGCTGTATGGTTGATTTTGGCATCCGTAACCAGTCGCTCGACCGCGATAACTTGCTTAAAAACGTGCAGGATCGGTTTCAGGATCAGAAGAAGAATCGCACCCAAACCGGGCGCGATGAAACGCTCTATTGGATTACCCCCGCGTCTATCCCCGATGTCGGCTATTTATATGCGCTGACGCCGATTTATGTGGATAACAAGCTGGAAGTCATCATGGGGATTGAACAGACGATTCGTCTGGATGACTTCGTCACTATAGGTAAATTCCCGATCGGGGCGCGGTTGCTAGATCAATATAATCAGGTGGTTTTGCAGTTTTCCGATGATAAAGGGCGTTACGCTTCGTCGGTAGATGGCTATCCCTCCGATCATAACTATTTCGGCTATGTGAATGGTTATGATGAACTCATTTTGAAGAAGTCGCTGCCGCCGACGTCATTCAGTATCGTGTATTCGCTGCCGTTAAAGGTGCTGCTCTCCCATATCAGTGCCTTGATGATCAATATGCTGGTGCTGAATATGCTATCGGCTATCTTACTGTTTGTGCTGGCGCTGGTGTTTGAGCGGAAAATGCTGTTGCCAGCAGAAGTGAATGCGTTCCAGTTGGAAGAGAACGAGCAATTCAACCGCAAAATTGTGGCTTCGGCACCGGTAGGGATTTGTATCCTGCGTATCAATGACGGTACGAACATCCTCAGTAACGAGCTGGCGCACAACTATCTCAACCTGCTGACCCACGAGGACAGGCTGCGCATTACCCGCATCATTTGCGAACAGCAGTCCAAGTTTGTGGATGTCATGACCAGCCGTAATCATCACCTGCAAATCAGTTTTGTCCATTCGCGCTATCGTAATGAAAACGTGGCGATTTGTGTGCTGCTGGATGTCAGTGCGCGCGTCAAAATGGAAGAGTCGCTACAGGAAATGGCGAATGCCGCCGAGCAGGCAAGCCAGTCTAAATCGATGTTCCTGGCCACCGTCAGCCATGAGTTGCGTACGCCGTTGTACGGAATTATCGGTAACCTCGATTTACTGCAAACCAAATCGCTGCCGCAGGACGCCAACCGTCTGGTGGCGGCGATGAACAATTCCTCCTCGCTGCTGCTGAAGATCATCAGCGATATTCTCGATTTTTCCAAGATCGAGTCGGAGCAGTTGAAGATAGAACCCTGTGAGTTTGCGCCGCATGAGGTCATCAGCCACATCACCAGCAACTATCTTCCACTGGTGGTGAAAAAGCGCCTGACGCTGTACTGCTTTATCGATCCAAAAGTACCGGTCAGCCTGTTTGGCGATCCCGTACGTTTGCAGCAGGTGTTGTCTAACCTGCTGAGTAATGCCATCAAGTTTACGGACACGGGCTGCATCATTTTTGAAGTTGGCTGCCGCGATGGCTATCTGGAATTTGTGGTGCGTGATACCGGTGTAGGGATTCAACCCCGCGAGGCGGTGAAGCTGTTTGATCCGTTCTTCCAGGCGGGGAGCGGCGTTCAGCGTCATTTTCAGGGGACGGGGCTAGGGCTGGCAATTTGTGAAAAGCTGGTCAATCTGATGGATGGAGACATTACCATCGAGTCGGAACCGGGGCTCGGCAGCCTGTTTGGCGTCAGAATTCCGCTGTATAAAGCACGTTATGCGCCTGCGGCGATCAATGCCAGCCTGCAAGGGAAGATGTGCTGGTTGAGAATACGTAATGCCCGGCTGGAAGCTTATCTGCTGACGCTGTTGCAGGATCAGGGATTGCAGGTGGCGCGCTATCAGAATCAAACCGTGTCGTCTGATGATGTGATGATTAGCGATTACGTGTCAGAAGAGGACGTCACTGTTCGGGCACATATTGTAATGAGCGGCGCCCATAATGGGGCCGCGCAGGAAGTGAGTGCAGGACACTGGGTACAAGGGACATCCACACCTCAACATCTGCCCGATTTGCTGGAGAAAATTTATCGTTCAGAAAACGAGGACAGAACGCACACCGAGATTTCACCGCCGCTGGCCAGCTATGTGCGGGATGAGAATGGCGACATTATGATTCTCGTGGTTGACGATCACCCCATCAACCGTCGGCTGCTGGCGGATCAGCTGGGTTCTCTGGGCTATCAGGCCATAACGGCAAATGATGGCGTCGATGCGCTGGGTGTATTGAGCAAAAATCATATCGATATCGTACTGACGGATGTCAATATGCCGAATATGGATGGTTATCTGTTTACACAGCGCATGCGCGAGCAGGGATTACGCTTCCCGGTTATCGGCGTGACGGCAAATGCATTGGCGGAAGAAAGGGAACGTTGCCTCGGCGCGGGGATGGATAACTGTTTGTCAAAACCGGTTACGCTGGATACCTTGCAGCAGGCGCTGGCGTATTACAGTAACGTGGTGCGTCAGGCGAGAACATCTGGGGAATAACCTGCACCAGCGGTTGCTGGCGCAGGTGAGGAAAGGCTTAGTCGACCTGCGTTGCGCCGCCATTAACGGAAGACAGATAGTTCAGCAGGGCGATATCGTTGTCGACGCCCAGCTTGGTCATCGCTGACTTCTTCTGGCTACTGATCGTTTTGATACTGCGGTTGAGTTTTTTGGCGATTTCGGTGACCAAAAAACCTTCGGCAAACAGGCGCAGCACTTCACTTTCTTTCGGTGACAGGCGTTTGTCACCGTAGCCGCTGGCGCTGATTTTCTCCAGCACTTTGGATACGCTGTCCGGCGTGAACTTCTTCCCTTTTTGCAGGGCAGCCAGCGCTTTGGGTAAATCGGTCGGCGCGCCCTGTTTCAGAACGATACCTTCGATATCCAAATCCAGCACCGCGCTCAGAATCGCCGGATTATTATTCATGGTGAGAACAATAATAGAGAGATGAGGAAAATGGCGCTTAATGTATTTAATGAGGGTGATGCCATCGCCGTATTTATCGCCAGGCATGGATAAATCGGTAATTAAAACGTTAGCGTCCAGCTTAGGCAGGTTGTTGATAAGCGCTGTTGAGTCTTCAAATTCGCCAACCACATTGACCCATTCAATCTGCTCAAGCGATTTTTTGATGCCAAAAAGGACAATAGGGTGGTCGTCGGCAATAATTACGTTTAAGTTACTCATCGTTTTGGTTACTCATCTTGTTGGCTACCTTGCTGCCCTTTAGGTTCTTCTGGGGATAGTAGTGCACTGACAAACCTTTCAATCTTATGAAGGTTTGCGTCGATCTCTTCACTATCATGCGCGGTAATATGCTGTTCAAGCTGTTCACACAACAGTTTGCCAGGATGCAGATTCAGCATGGCAAACACGCCTTTCAGCCGGTGTGCCGTCTGCGAAAGTGACGGAAAATCGCCTGCTTCCGCTTCAGTATACAGCCTCTTTAAATCATCCGGTACTGTCTCCACGAACAGCGAATAATAGTCGCTTGATGCCAATTGTGCGGCGTAAAACTCGACATCATCCTGTTCCCCTTCCTGTAGCGCATCGGGTGATGTTTCCAGTTGTAGCTCAATCAGCTTCAGTAATGCCTCCAGCAGGAGGTGGCTGATATTATAATTCACCCGCAAACGGCGCGGGCCCAAAGGCGTTAATGTGTCATCGTCGTGACTCAACAGCAGCGTATAATCTGTCTTGTTCTCCGGGTCGTCAGTAATGCAGATATCTGCTTCCTGATTAATCTGGCGTTCATCGCTAACCAGATAATTTGCTCCCCAGCCCGTCAGCATATTGCCGACAATATGCTGTACTTCATCAGATGTCACATCCAGCAGAATGGTAATACCATCCAGCAGTTTTTCTTCCTCAACGGGAAGCGCTTCCGGCTCCAGTTTTAGCGTCAGAATATAGTGTGTACCTAACCCGGACTTACTGTTGATGGTTAACGCACCGCCCAGTTTATTACAGAGTTGATTACACAAAAATAAGGTCAATCCTGAATTTTGTCCGAAACGATCGGAAGTGGCGGGGTGTAGGAAAGGATGACGGATATTTTCCTGCTCTTTGCCTGAAACATGCGTTCCCGTATCGCTGACCTGAATAATCAACGTATCCGACTCATTATTTTTTCTGTCAACCGACACGGTAATCTTGCCGTAATCCGTATTGGTCACTGAATAATTCAGCAGCAGCGCCAGCGTCTTTTTCAACAGCTCGGCATCACCCACGTAAGTTTGATTACTATCCAGGTTGTAATGATGAAACAGGGCCAGACCTTTTTGGTTCAATCGTGGTAGTAGCTCAAGAAGAACATTGTCCATTAGCGCCAGCAGCGAAAAGCTGTTGTTAACCACGGTCCATTCCTGCGCTTCGAGCTTTTCGTGCAAGGCGATATTTTCCAGCAGTTCGATAGCACAGCGAGTATCTGCCGTTAGCTGATCTAGTGTTGGTGTCTGTACCGTTTCCGTACCGCTGTGGCGCAGCGTATGGATATGCTGTTGCAGTGAAATCAGTGGCTGTTTGAATTCGCTGAGCAGGTTTTGGAATAAGCGTTTTCTGGCATGAATATTCTTTTCATATTCACGCTGAGCCAGCAGCAACTTCCGCTGTACCAGAATCTCTTTATCCTGTTCACGCAGCAGGAAGAGGCAATAATCAGGCGAATATTGGCTACGAATTTGGCGGATTTCATACATTTCATTATTGATCGTGACCTGAATAACGCCCTGATGTTCGTCCGCCATATTGGTGATTTTTTGCAGGCTCAGGTGCGGAAGTAAATGCTCGGCACGCTCATTTTGTATGATGATTTTATTGCTGCTGAAGTCATAAACCAGCACGCCCATCGGAATTCTGCTCGTGGTTTCACGGTAAATATCCAGCTTCTTTTCCAACTGATGCGATAAATCCTCTACGGGATGTGCATACTTCCGACGGAAAAGATAAAAGCCAGCGAGGGATAAAATCAGCAGAACCAGATTCAGCAGCAGAAGCCAGACGTTATTACGCAATGAATCAATAATCAGGGTTTTTACGGGAACCTGAAAAACGATTTTCAGCGGTGCATTAACGAGCGTAGCGGAGATTTCAATATTGGAGCCATGAAGCTGCACGTCAGCCGAACCTTCGCCATTACTGCTGCTGTCCATATTGCTGGCCGCGGGCGTATCCGGCTTCAGCATAAGGTGCTCACGCGGAATCGTGTCTGGGATTAAATCATTAATCGGCAGGTCGAAGGCAAGAATTGTCGCCAGATGGCCTGGCTGATTGAATGTGGTGCGCAGCGTAAAATAGTAGTCGTTATAGAAGCGTAATTTACGCAGCGGGGAAAAACTTTCGCGCTCGTCTAACACATTCGCCTGTTGCAGCATTTCTGTCCGGCGGGCTTCGGCGATGACCGTAATATAATTTCCGCGGAACTGCGAAGAGATATCTTTCAGGGTCTGCGTGGAAATCATCGTCAGGCTATTGTCGATACCATTCAGGTAATACATGGAATAGACGCTGTTCTCCGCTCCCCAGAGAATATCCAGATAGCGTGATATCCGACGAACCGACGTCAGCGTGCCTTTATCGTGTTGCCCAAAAATCAGCGCGTCCGTTTTCTGACCGTTTTTTTCTACGTAGAAAACATTGGGCATTAAATTAATGGCGGTAATGTTGGTATCGCTCGCGGACGGTTCGCTGTTCAAGCTGCCGTATATTTGGTAGGTGAAGAAACGGTAGGTATCGACACGTTTTTGTATGCCCTGAGCAATGGTTGTCAGAGAGTGTTTTTTGTCCGCCAGCAAGTCGTTGATGTAGCTATAGCTGAACGTTCCGGTAATCAGGAGCGATAACACCGTAAGGAGAGAAAAATAACGCAGAATCATTGCTGGCATCAATTAACGCTCCTGATTAGCGGATGACGGCACGCGCACTGGCGCTGACGCCCAGCAACAACAGTGCGACAAACCCGAATGCGGTAGCCAAATTGCTGAACTGTGCAATAAAGCCGAGAATGGTCGGGCCGATCAGAATACCAGCGTAGCCCACGGTTGTAATCGAGGCGATGGCCAGATTGGGCGGCATGATCTTTTGATTTCCCGCCGCGCTGAAAAGAATCGGCACCACATTGGATGCGCCGATACCGACCATCACAAAGCCAAGAATCGCGGTGATCGCATTATCAATACTGATCGTTAACACCAGACCGAGTGCGGCACAGAGGCTGCCGCCGGTAAGAATCGCGTAGCGTCCAAGCGCATTAACGATACGGTCGCCGTTCAGTCTGCCCAGCGTCATCGCGACGGAAAACGCGGCATAGCCCATGCCTGCCTGCGCGCCGCTCAGGTTGCGTTCAACCGTTAAAAAGAGGGCGCTCCAGTCCAATATGGAACCTTCGGCCAGGAACATGATGAAGCACAGTGAACCAATGAACATCACCCAGCCGCGCGGGATGACAAACAGTGGGCCGCCGTCATCCTGATTCGTGGTGCGCAGCAGGTGTTTGTGCGCCACTGCCATAAATATCAGTACCAGCGCAACCATCGTCAGGATGGCCATTAGCGGGGAGAGACCAAGCCACAGGAGGGCGCTGACGCCGCCTGCGCCGACAATCCCCCCGACGCTAAAGAAACCATGAAAACCGGACATCATCGCCCGGCCGCTGGCACGTTCTACGATGACGGCCTGAATATTCATCGCAACATCGATCATGCCGATAGATGCGCCGAAAAAGAGCAGCGTTATCGCCATCACGGGTAATGTGCCTGCCTGCGTCAATGCGGGCAATACCAGACAAAGCAGTGCGCTTGCCAGCAAAATCACGCTGCGACACCCTAGCTTGCTGGTGAGGAAACCGGTGAGCGGCATAGCCAGCAGCGAACCAATACCAAGAGAAAGTAGCAACATCCCCAGAGAGGCATCACTGATAGCCAGCCGCGTTTTGACAAATGGCACCAGCGGTGCCCAGGAGGCCATGGCGAAACCCGCAACAAAGAAAACGATGCGCGTCGCTGTCTGTGCCTTTTTGCCCGGCAGAGGCTGATTGACGCATAACGGGTTGGAATTCAGTGTTGTACTCATCCTAACGAGACTATCCGGTCGACGTAACAAGGGCCTATTTTTACCATAATTAGCGGTCTGAATGGAAAGAATCCTGGCGCGCGGTTTGAGAGGGAAGGGGGAACAGCATTTTCTGAGGTAGTGTCGCGCGCAAAAAAATGCCGATTAGATAATCGGCAAAAGAATAGATCAATTGAAGCAATAATGATGATGGAGTGGGATTTTAAAGCGATACATACGCGCCGTTTTGCCGTTTGATGCGATTTTAGCCTGCTCGCATCGTTATGGTTATGCGGATAACCCTCATGGGGTAGAATTTCCGGGGGAAATTTTTAACGTTGCATCAGCAACGGCACGTCATAAAAATGCGATGGAGCGTACCCTGCTGAGGGTAGCCTTTTACTCTTGCGTAACCTCTCACCCACGGCGTGTTTTTTTCCCGTATAATCCCCTACTTTGTGTTAGGTCTCCGGGGTGACGGTGAAACAACTTTCCGACTTGCTGCGGCATTTGCAGCAGGATTTGCGCGAGCCACAGCCTGAACGCGCAGGTTTCAGACAAATAACGCGTTCATTAACTCTCAGCGATGCGTCTGAGCTATTGCCGTGGCTGGCGACTCAGCCAGTGTACCCGCAGTTCTATTGGCAACATCGTCAGGATCGTGAAGAAGCCGCCGTTTGCGGCAACGTGTGTGGGTTTCGTCATCTTCAGGATGCAGAAGCATTTCTTGCTCAGCAGCAGTGCGATCCCAACGTGCGTATCTGGGGGCTGAATGCGTTTAACCAGATAAAAGAAAGCGGCACGTCTTCACCTGGCTACCTGTTTTTGCCCCGGGCAGAACTACGGCGTCAGGATGATACGCTCAGTCTGAGCATTAATCTGTTCAGCGATACCTCATTGCAACAGGATGCCGCCGAAGCTTCGGCGTTTCTTAATCTGCTTCTGCCGCCTGCGCCGTCGCCTCTTTTGCATGCGGAGGTACAGTCCGTCGGGCATCAGCCGGAGCGTCAGGGATGGATTGATTTGCTCCAGCGGGCGTTGCACGACATCAAAGCAGGGCTGATGGAAAAGGTCGTTCTGGCGCGCACGACGACGCTAACGCTGACGCAGCCGCTACAGGCGACCACCTTTATGGCCGCCAGCCGGGCGGCAAATCACCACTGCTTCCATTTCATGCTGGCGCACGACGCGCGTCATGCGTTTCTTGGTTCCAGCCCGGAGCGGCTTTATCGCCGTCGGGGGAGCGAACTGGAAACGGAAGCGCTGGCGGGAACGGTGGCAAGCGATCGCGATGCGCACAAAGCCGCTGAACTGGGCGACTGGCTGATGAATGACACCAAAAATCAGTGTGAGAACATGCTGGTGGTGGATGATATTTGCCAGCGGTTACAGCAGTCGGCGCTGTCGCTGGATGTGATGCCGCCGGAAATTGTGCGCCTGCGTAAAGTGCAGCACCTGCGCCGTACCATTCACGCCACTTTGCGAACTGCGTCCGATAGCGCGTGCCTGAATGCATTACAGCCCACGGCGGCGGTGGCGGGTTTACCGAGGCAAGAGGCGCGCCGTTTTATTGCCGAACATGAACCATTTGAACGCGGCTGGTACGCTGGGTCGGCGGGTTACCTGTCTCGTCAGCAGTCTGAATTTAGCGTGGCGTTACGTTCGGCTGAAGTGCGGGATCATATTTTGACGCTCTATGCCGGTGCCGGAATTGTGGCCGGTTCTGATCCAGAACAAGAATGGCAGGAGTTGGAAAACAAAGCCGCAGGGCTGAGATCCCTGTTAGACGGTGATATGTCATAGTTTTGTTTTATGGTTGTTGTGTCAGGTAATGGTTTATATCAAAGTCAGCGTGATAAAAAAAAATATAATAGTGCCGATCTTGATGTTTGCTGAAGGGCAACCAGGCCGCCAACAGTTTGATCATTCGTATTTTGTCTATATCCATCATTTTCTGTGAGCATCGAGCCAGTACACAGGAAGATGGCGGGAATAACCTGCAACCTGAGTTGTTGAGTACATCATGTCAACAAGTGTATTTAATCGCCGCTGGGCTACATTACTGCTGGAATCGCTGACCCGCCACGGCGTCCGGCATGTCTGCATCGCGCCTGGTTCTCGCTCCACCCCGCTGACCTTGTCTGCGGCGGACAATCACGCGCTGATTTGCCACACGCATTTTGACGAGCGAGGGCTCGGACATCTGGCGCTGGGCCTGGCAAAAGCCTCGCGTGAACCGGTTGCGATTATCGTGACGTCAGGTACGGCTGCCGCGAATCTTTATCCGGCCATCATTGAAGCCGGACTGACCGGCGAACGGCTGGTGGTGCTGACGGCCGACCGCCCGCCGGAGCTGATTGACTGCGGGGCGAATCAGGCGATTCGTCAGCATGCACTGTATGCTTCACATCCTACGCTGGCGCTGGATTTGCCGCGTCCCACGCCTGATATCCCGGCTAGCTGGCTGGTTTCCTCTGTGGATAGCGCGATGGCGCGGCTGGCGCACGGCGCGCTGCACATTAATTGCCCCTTTGCTGAACCGCTGTACGGTGCCGATGACGGCACGGCGTATCAGGATTGGCTGATGGCGCTGGGCGACTGGTGGGGCAGCCGTGAGCCTTGGCTGCGTGAAATGCGCCAGAGCACTCTGGCGGTACAGCCGGACTGGCCGCAGTGGCGGCAGAAGCGCGGCGTCGTTCTCGCCGGTCGCGTGAGTCCGGAACAGGGGGCGCGCCTCGCCGCGTGGGCGAACGAATTAGGCTGGCCGCTGATTGGTGATGTCCTGTCGCAAAGCGGGCAGCCGTTACCCTGCGCGGATATCTGGCTGGCGCATCCCGACGCGGTGGATCGCTTACGGCAGGCGGAGATTGTCTTGCAGTTCGGCGGTAGCCTGACGGGTAAACGTCTGCTGCAATGGCAGGAACAGTGCCAGCCGCAAGAATTTTGGTTAATTGACGATCTGCCGGGACGGCTGGATCCGGCCCACCATCGCGGACGCCGTCTGGTCGCCGACGTGGGCGAATGGCTTTCTGCGCACCCGGCGCATAAGCAGACGCCGTGGGCGGATATGTTGGTGGATATTGCCGATAAAACGCAGCGGCAGATTGATACCCATCTGGCTTCTCGCTTTGGGGAAGCGCAACTGGCACAGCGCATCCCGGCGCTGTTGCCGCCGGATGGACAGCTGTTTGTCGGCAACAGCCTTGTTGTGAGGCTGATCGACGCGCTGGCGCAGCTCCCGCAGGGGTATCCGGTGTACGGTAATCGTGGTGCCAGCGGTATTGATGGTCTGATCTCCACGCTGGCAGGCGTGCAGCGTGCCACGGCAAAACCGACGCTGGGCATCGTCGGCGATCTTTCTGCGTTATACGATTTGAATGCGCTGGCGCTGCTGCGTCAGGCTCCCGCACCGCTGGTGTTGATTGTGGTGAACAATAACGGCGGCCAGATATTTTCCCTGCTGCCGACGCCGGTTGCACAGCGCGAAACGTTTTACTGCATGCCGCAAAATGTGGAGTTCGGCCACGCCGCTGCGATGTTTGGCCTCAATTACGTGCGTGCTGATAACTGGGAACAACTGGCAAATACGGTGATGGATTGCTGGGCACAAGGTGGCGTCACGCTGCTGGAGGTTGTGGTTGAACCGAAGGAAGGCGCAGCAACGCTTAACGAACTGGTCGCGCAGGTGGCGACATGGGCGCACTAGATGCTCAGAGGCTGGTTCCTCAGAGTCTAGGCTTTCAAGAGCTAAGCTGCCGGAAGGTGACGCATGGCGCTGTGGCTTCTGGGCAGCCGTGGCTGGTGTGCCTGCATGGTTTATTAGGCAGTGGCGAGGACTGGTTACCCGTCCTGCCATTTTGTCGTGACTGGCCTGTGCTGTTGGTGGATTTACCCGGGCACGGTGCGTCGCGAACGATTGCCACTGCCGATTTTGCCGATGTGAGTCGCCAGCTAAGCGCCACGCTGCTGGTGCAGGGTATTACGCGCTATTGGCTGCTGGGCTATTCGCTCGGTGGGCGTATCGCGATGTATCACGCCTGCACCGGACAGCATGACGGCATGCTGGGGCTATTGGTCGAAGGGGGACACCCCGGTCTGGCGACGCCCGAGCTGCGTACGGAGCGTACCCACCATGATGCACGCTGGGCGCAGCGCTTTCGTCAGGAACCTCTGCCTGCGGTCTTGCAGGACTGGTATCAGCAGGCGGTCTTTGCTGATGTGGATTCAGAACAGCGTGAACAGCTGATTACGCGTCGCAGCGAGAATCATGGTGCATCTGTCGCGGCCATGTTGGAAGCCACCTCGCTGGGGCGACAGCCTTTTTTGGCTGAACGCCTTCGACATCTGTCGATACCTTTTGCTTACTTATGCGGTGCCAGCGACGTGAAATTTCAAACGCTGGCGGCGCACTACGGCCTGCCGTTACTGAGCGTCGCGCAGGCGGGCCATAATGCTCATCAGGCGAATCCAACGGCGTATGCCGAGCGGGTTCGCGATTTTCTTTTTGCATCCCGTTAAGGATTGATAACTATGCTTTATCCGAGTGAAGAACTGCTTTACGCACCGATTGAATGGCACGATTGCAGCGGCGATTTCGCCGATATCCTCTACCACAAATCCGCCGATGGCATTGCCAAAATCACCATTAACCGTCCTCAGGTACGCAATGCGTTCCGTCCGCAAACGGTAAAAGAGATGATTCAGGCGCTCGACAATGCGCGTCACGATGACGGGATTGGCACGATCATCCTGACCGGTGCGGGTGATAAAGCATTCTGTTCCGGCGGCGATCAGAAAGTACGTGGCGACTACGGCGGCTATCAGGACGACAGCGGTGTGCATCACCTGAACGTGCTGGATTTCCAGCGCCAGATCCGTACCTGTCCGAAGCCGGTTGTCGCGATGGTAGCTGGCTATTCCATCGGCGGTGGACACGTTCTGCACATGATGTGCGATCTGACCATTGCGGCAGAGAACGCCATCTTCGGTCAAACCGGTCCGCGTGTCGGCTCCTTTGACGGCGGCTGGGGCGCGTCTTACATGGCGCGCATCGTCGGCCAGAAGAAAGCGCGTGAAATCTGGTTCCTGTGCCGTCAGTACGATGCGGCGCAAGCGCTGGATATGGGACTGGTAAACACCGTGGTTCCGCTGGCCGATCTGGAAAAAGAGACCGTGCGCTGGTGCCGCGAAATGCTGCAAAACAGCCCGATGGCGCTGCGCTGCCTGAAAGCGGCACTGAACGCGGACTGCGACGGTCAGGCGGGCTTGCAGGAACTGGCGGGTAACGCCACCATGCTGTTCTACATGACGGACGAAGGGCAGGAAGGCCGTAACGCGTTTAATGAAAAACGCCAGCCTGACTTCAGCAAATTCAAACGGAATCCGTAATGCGTCGGGTCACTCTCTATCGTTACAGCGTGCCGATGGAAGCCGGGGTGGTGCTGCGCAATCAGCGCCTGAAAACCCGCGATGGTCTTATCGTTCGCCTGCAAGAAGGCGAACGGTTGGGCTGGGGCGAGATTGCACCGCTGCCAGAATTCAGCGTGGAAACGCTGGCGGAGGCGGAATCAGCTGCGCTTGAACAACTGCAATCGTGGGTAGCAGGGCAGACATTTTCTGACGATCTTCCACCATCTGTTGCCTTTGGCTTGAGCTGTGCACAGGCCGAACTGGATCAGCACCTGCCGCAGGCGGCGGACTATCGTAAAGCGCCATTGTGTAATGGCGACCCCGATGAGTTGTTCGAGATGCTACAGGCGATGCCGGGCGAGAAAGTGGCAAAGATCAAAGTCGGTCTTTACGAAGCGGTGCGTGACGGCATGATCGTTAACGTGCTGCTGGAAGCCTTGCCGGATCTGAAACTTCGTCTGGATGCCAACCGCAGTTGGACGCGCGCCAAAGCGGACGGTTTTGCCCGCTATGTCGCGCCGTCATTGCGTTCACGCATTGCCTTCCTCGAAGAACCTTGCAAAACCCGTGAAGAATCTCGCGAATTTGCGCGGGAAACGGGTATCAGCATTGCCTGGGATGAAAGCGTGCGCGAGGCGGATTTTCGGGTGGAAGCCGAGCCGGGCGTGAGTGCGATTGTCATTAAGCCGACGCTGGTCGGCAGCCTCGCACGCTGCCAGCAACTGGTGAAGGACACGCATCAGGCTGGGTTAACGGCGGTGATCAGTTCCAGTATTGAATCGAGTTTGGGCTTAACGCAGTTGGCGCGTCTGGCGCACTGGCTGACGCCGGACACGATTCCCGGGCTGGATACGTTGGATCTGATGCAGGCGCAGGTGATTCAGGGCTGGCCGGAGAGCACGTTGCCGCTGCTGGCTGCTGAGCAACTGGACGTGGTATGGCAATCCTGACCGACTGGCCGTGGCGACACTGGGCTAGCCAAACGCCCCAGTCTGTTTCGTTGAATGAGCCTGTCGCGTTGATTGCAGACGAAACCCGCTGGAGCTGGCAGGCGCTTGCCCGGCAGGTGGATTGTCTGGTGCATCATTTCACACAGCAGGGCGTGACGGCCGACAGTACGGTTGCGCTACGTGGTAAGAATAGCGTCCAGATGCTGTTCAGCTATCTGGCGTTATTGCAGTGTGGTGCACGCGTGCTACCACTGAACCCACAGTTGCCCGAGGCGGTAACTGAGGCGCTGCTGCCCTCGCTTAATGTGACGTATGGCCTGTGCCTGAATGATAATCCCTGGCCGAATGCCGTACGCCCGCTTTCTTTAGCTCCCATTTCTTTACCATCAGGATCTTTGCTATCCGACGATATCGAAGAACGCTGCCGTGCTGATTTGCGCTGGCAGGCCGATCGGCTGGCGACGCTGACGCTGACATCCGGCTCCAGCGGGATGCCGAAAGCGGTGGCGCACACGTTCGCGGCTCATATCTCCAGCGCGGAAGGGGTGGTACGGATGATGGCGTTTTCTGCCAGCGACAGCTGGCTGCTGTCACTTCCACTGTTCCACGTGTCTGGGCAGGGTATTGTCTGGCGCTGGCTTGCCACGGGAGCCACGATAGTGGTTCGTGCGCATCAGCCTCTGGACAGTGCGCTACGCGATTGTACCCATGCTTCTCTGGTGCCAACGCAGCTGTGGCGACTGTTGTCGGAGGACATTCTCCCCGCGGCACTGAAAGCTGTATTGCTTGGCGGCGCGATGATTCCGCAGGCGCTGACGCAGCAGGCGGAAGCCCGAGGTGTGAGCTGCTGGTGTGGTTATGGTCTGACGGAACTGGCGTCTACAGCCTGCGCAAAACGCGCCGATGGACGTTCGGGTGTCGGCCTGCCTCTACACGGGCGGGAGATCCGGCTGGTTGATGATGAAATTCTGCTGCGCGGCAGCACGCTGGCCGCTGGCTATTGGCGTGATGGGAAACTGATTCCACTGGTCGATGATGATGGCTGGTTTCATACGCGGGATCGCGGGCGCTTTGCCGAGGGCGAATGGCAGATTTTGGGGCGTCTGGATAACCAATTTTTCAGCGGTGGGGAAGGGATCCAGCCGGAGAACATTGAAGCCGTGCTGTTGACGCATCCCGATGTTCAACAGGCCTGTGTTGTACCCGTTGAAGACGTGGAGTTCGGCCACCGTCCTGTCGCGGTGGTGGAGTTAGCACAAACCACGACGCTTGATGCCGTACGTGATTGGCTACAGCCACAGCTTGCCGGATTTCAGCGTCCGGTCGCGTATTATGCGCTGCCGACTGAACTGAAAAATGGTGGAATTAAGCTCTCTCGTCAGCAGGTGAAAAGCTGGGTAAAAGCGATATACCCTTCGTCCAATAGGTCGCTCAGCGCGGCTGGTCGCTAGCTATCCGACGCGTTGGCACCGGGTTTCGTCACCTTTTTTTGCTGGATAGTTTGATGAGTCGTCTGATAGCTGGCGTTGGTTTCCCGATCAAACAGCGCCAGCTTTTCCAGAAACCACATGTCCTGAAACCGCATCGGGGTGCGCATGTCGGCATGCACCGTATGAGGGGTATCCATCGCTGCGGCACGCTTTCCTGTCGCTAATTTTCCTTCTCTCATCATCGTTTCCTTCTGCCTGTTTTGTCGTCATCCATGGTGAGTACTATTGTTCACTTTGTCTTCTTTGAGCAAATAGGCCGCGCTTATTGTTGCTATTGTCAGCAGCGCTGAATGAAAATTTTCATGATTATTAAAAGAATAAATCGCTGCTCAGGGCAATTTCGTGCTGGAGTGAGGGGGCGTTTCGGGTAGAATCGGCAACGATAACATCTTTACACGCGCGTTTAACGACGGTTTTAAGGATATTGAAAATGAAAAAGTTTGTGATTGCCTGTGCGGGAAGCCTGTTACTTGCAAGTGCTTCTGTACATGCCATTAGCCTTTCCGGGGAAGCAGGTCGCGATTACGCCGGTGCCAGTGCGGGCTTCGGTCTGGGCATTCCTGGGCTTGCGGGTAATGTGAGCTATGCCCACGGCGACAATAACAATGACGTCTACGGCTTCGGTCTGGGATACACCATCCCTGTTGGCCCACTTAAACTGACTCTGGGCGGTAAAGCGCTGTACCTGAATCAGGACCACGGCAATGATGGCTATGGCGTTGCTCTGGGCGGTGGCGTGCAGTGGCCGCTGAGCCGTCAGTTCTCGCTGTATGGTGAAGGCTACTATTCACCGGATGCTTTCTCCAGTCATGTCGATCACTACGTTGAAGGGAAAGCAGGCGTACGCTGGCAGGTCTTTGCACCGCTGAGCGTTGATGTGGGTTACCGCTACATCAATATGGCGCGTGAGAATGGACCGGACAACAAACTGGCTGATTCTGCTTATGTCGGCGTTGGTCTGAGCTTCTGATATACCCGTCATACTTCAAGCCGCAGGTGTGTTGGCTTTTGGCCATGTGACGTATCGCTGCTGGAAAGAAAAAGAGCGTGAATGTTGAATTCACGCTCTTTTTTTATGACGGGCATCCTTGTCCGTCACCCTGCGGGCCGTTGCTGCGCAACGTTGAAAAACGCTCCCAGCGTTTTTTTATATCTTGGATTAACCGATGAGAAGGTTAACTAATCGACGGTAGCCAGCCTGCGACCATCGCCAGTTGGATCAGGATGATGCCTACGCCGCTGGCGAAAACCAGCGCCAGAACTGGAGCACCACCTCGCGTCGCACGTATTTCAGGACGCTGTTTGCGCACCTGCCAGCTCAGCAGGACGGGAATAAGCAGTGCCAGCACGGCCAGTGAGATCGCCGCATAACCCAGCGCCATCACGAACCCTTGCGGATAAAAGAGTGCAAACACCAGAGGTGGGATAAAGGTCAGCAAACCCGTTTGGGCACGTCCGGTGACGCTATTTTTACGCTTAAACAGATCGGCTAAATAATCGAATAGCCCAAGCGCCACGCCGAGGAAAGAGGTCGCCAGCGCCAGATCGGCAAACAGGTGGACGGCCAGTTCAACGTGCGGTGAAGCCACCAGCGTACGAATAGCCTGCATCAGTCCATTCAACCCTGCCTGATCGGTCAAAATCGCATTGAATGTTGAAGAACTGAGGCTGCCTAGCATCGCGAGCTGCCAGAAAATGTAGGCAATCAGCGGTATCACGCTACCGATAAGAAATATCCGGCGCAACTTACGGCTGTCACCACCCATGTAATGCACAATACTGGGGATACTGCCGTGAAAGCCGAATGACGTCAGAATGACGGGTAATGCCGAGAGCGTCAGACCCTGTTGCAGTGGGAGCGTTAAGAGATTTACACGCTGAATATGTGGAACCATGACGGCCAGCATAATGACGAGCATGAGCACTTTGCCGCTAAACAGAATGCGGTTAAACAAATCGACGGAGGAAGTCCCGATACAGACGACGCCGCCGGCAACCAGCGTGAAGAGTAGAATACCGGCGGACAGCGGAAGTGAGTAGCCACTCCATTGGCTGATGCTGGTGGCGAGCAGTTCGCCTGCGCCGCTGATATAGGCCGCGGTGAGCGCATACATCAGAAATAGCATACTGAAACCGGTAATCCATTGTCCCCAGCGGCCGAGGTAGATTTTTGCCAACGTGCCTAATCCGGTGTGCGACGGCTGATGTTGATACACTTCAACCAGCAGCAGGGCGCTGTAACACATCAGTGCCCACAGACCGATTAATATCATCAATGTCGTGCCAAATCCGACGCCAGCCGTTGCCAGCGGCATCGCCAACATTCCTGCTCCAATTGTGGTACCAGCAACGATAAAAATACTGCCAAGAGTACGATTTTTCACCTATTCCTCTATATATAGCGTGGCTATCCAGATATTTTTGGCAGCAGGGTAGAGTATTCAGTGATTTCTGTCAAAACGCCGTTACGAGGGGTGTAATTTTATATTTACACTGGACGAGACTCAGCGGCTGCGTGGTGCTATCGAGCTGGCTGAAAGAAACATTGTGTTTGTTCATCCGACTTTTTAAAGTGGTTTCAGGATCGTCACGAGGAATAAAAAAATGCTTAGGGTCGAGATGTTGTGTACCGGCGATGAAGTGCTGCATGGTCAGATTATTGATACCAATGCGGCCTGGTTGGCGGATTATTTGTTTCAACAGGGATTACCGATGACCAGCCGGATGACGGTTGGGGACGATCTCGATGCGTTGGTGACGGCGATAACACAGCGTAGCCAGATCGCCGATATCCTGATTGTAAACGGTGGTTTGGGGCCGACCAGCGACGATCTCAGCGCGTTGGCGGCGGCCACCGCAGCGGGTGAAGGGCTGGTTGAGCACGCAGAATGGCTGGCGCGGATGGAGGCTTTTTTTGCCGAGCGCGGCAGAGTGATGGCGCCGAGTAACCGCAAACAGGCACAAATCCCCGCCAGCGCGGAAATGGTAGATAACCCGGTTGGTACCGCCTGTGGTTTTGCACTGCACTTGAATAAGTGTCTGATGTTTTTCACTCCGGGAGTCCCGTCTGAGTTTAAGGTCATGGTCGATCAGCAAATTATGCCGCGCTTGCGCGAGCGTTTTGCTGTTGCCGATGCCCCGCTGTGCCTGCGCCTGACCACCTTTGGTCGTTCCGAGAGCGATCTGGCAAGTCAGCTGGATGGTATGGCGTTACCGCCGGGCGTGGTGCTGGGCTACCGCTCTTCTATGCCGATTATCGAGCTGAAGCTGACAGGGCCAGCCGCTCAGCAGGAAAAGATGGTGCAACTGTGGGAAACGGTGCGCGCCGTAGCTGGGGAAAATACCCTCTTTGAAGGAACGGAAGGGCTGCCAGCGCAGCTTGCACGGCGTCTGGCTGAACGTGATATGACGCTGGCAGTGAGTGAACACTTCACGGCAGGATTGCTCAACTGGCAGCTCCAGTCGGCGAATACGCCGCTAGTGGGCGGGGAACTGCTGGCACGCGTTGAGGACACCAGCCTGTCTGGGCTAGCGGATTATGCTCGTCATCTGGCGGAGCGTCAGGGCGCGTCGTTAGCGCTGGTTGTGGGAAGTCGGAATGATGCAGAACTGTCATTAGCGCTGCATACGCCGGAAGGGGCTTTCGCCCAAACGATACAGTTCAACGTACAGCGCTACAGCCTGAAAACCCATCAAGAGGTTGTTGCTATGCTGGTGATGAACATGCTGCGCCGCTGGCTAAACGGCTGGTCAGTGTACGGCGGGCACGGCTGGATCACGGTGTTGAAGACGTTATAGAGTAAAAACGTAATAATATTAAACATATAAAAAAGTATGTATGTTCTCTGATTTTTCTGTTTTTCATTTTCTGGCGTCAAACGCTGTGCTGAGGTGGGCGTGACCGTCGGATGAGCCGCATGGACGCGGCGAGAGTCAGTGCCGCGTCAGGAACGCGTCACTGACGGCCCGAATAACGGGCACGAACGCCGAAGATACCGCGAAGCGGCACAACGTCCGCCAAATAGCCAGAGGTCAAGGAGCTGCGGCGATTGAGCGCTCCTTGTCGGGCGAGTGATGAAATGACAGAAAAGTAGGGTGGTTAGTACGCCCGAAACGATCACATCAATCTAGCATAAGCCGATAAGCCGATAAGCCGATAAGCCGATAAGCCGATAAGCCGATAAGCCGATAAGCCGATAAGCCGATAAGCCGATGGCTAATGCTTACCTGCAAATAAAAAGGCCAGAATCAATGTTCTGGCCTTTTTCACAAGAGAATTAATACAGTAGCGAGTAGAGCTGCCGACGGTAGCGGGCGGCGAGGGCGTCGCCGGTGCCGAGGGCGGCCATGATGTCCATCAGCGTTTTGCGTGCGCTGCCGTTAGCAACGGCCAGATCTTTCTTCAGGAATCCCATCAGCAGTTCAAGGGCTTCTTCATTACGACCGACCTGATGCAGTTGCAGCGCCAGCTGTACCGCCAGTTCCGCATTTTGCGGGGCAGCATCCAATTTTTGCTGTAGATGCTGAATTTCCGGCGTATCTGCCGCCTGTTTCAGCAACTCAATCTGCGCGACGAGACTGTGATAGCGGGTATCTTGATCTTGCAAAGGAATGGTGGCTAATACCGCTTCTGCCTCTTCACTACGTTTAATCTGAATCTGCACTTCCGCCAGCATCAGACCGATATCGCTGCGCTGCTGGCTGAGTTGCCAGGCGTCTTTCAGCAAGTGCATTGCTTCTGACAGTTTGTCTTCCTGAATCAACAGCTGTGCCTGCGCGACTTTCAGCTCTTCTTCTTTCGGCAATGCGCGTTTCAGCAATTCACGAATGGCTTCTTCCGGCTGTGGCCCCTGAAAACCGTCCAGCGGCTGAGCATCTTTAACGAGATAAACGGTGGGGATTGAGCGCAGGCCAAACTGAGCCGCGACGCGCTGTTCGGCATCACAGTCAACCTTCGCCAGAACAAACTGTCCTGCATATTCCTGCGCCAGCCTGTCCAGCACCGGTTCCAGTTCCAGACAGTGCTGGCTACGCGCCGACCAGAAGTAAAACAGGACTGGCAGTGTCATGGAGTGGTCCAACACCTGACGCAGGTTGGATTCGTTGACGTCAATGATAGTCGCTTGTTGTTCTAACATGAGTAGTCTCTCTTACTTCCTGAATGCGTTTGACCCTTAGATGGGGCCTGTCGGTGTCACTTGCAAGCCTCGTACAGAGGCAAGTGTGCAATACCTCACCTTCTGAGGTTTATCCTCGTAATACTTTATCCAGCAAACACCCCGGTAGCAGGCGGCGCAGCCAGGTTAAGGCGTGAGCGACCAGCGTGACGGGATAGCGTAATTTAGGCCGCGAACTTTCCAGCGCATGATGGAGCTTCGGCAATATCGCTTCCGGCGGCAGAGTGAAACGCTTAGCGATGCCGGGGTTGGTCACCGGTTTGTCCGTCTGCGTTTGCGCCACGTTATGAGTAAAGCGTGTGCTAATTGGGCCGGGCTCGATCAGGCTGACGTGCAGGCCGCTGCCGTGTAACTCCATGCGCAGCGCATCTGACCACGCTTCCAACGCATATTTGCTGGCGGCATACGCGCCGCGCCCCGGCGTTGACACCAGCCCTAACACCGAACTGGTCTGGATGATACGGCCTTCGCCGTGCGGCAGCATAGCGGGCAGCAGTAATTGCGTGAGCTGATGCGTGCCGAACAGGTTGCTGGAAAACTGCTGTTCGAGCTGCTGGCGCGAAATGGTATTCAGCGGGCCATACAGACCGTATCCGGCGTTATTAAACAACCCGTACAGGCGGTTATCGGTCAGTCTGATCACCTCTGCGGCGGCTTGTTCAACGCTGGCGCTGTCATCCAGATCGAGCGTAATCGCTTCCAGACCCAGCGCGTTCAGGCGCGCAACATCCTCTGCGCGACGGCAGGCCGCAATCACGCGATAGCCGCGCTTTTGCAGATCCTGAGCGGCAATCAGGCCAATACCGCTGGAGCAACCCGTAATGAAGACCGTTTTTTGCATAACTTTACCTAATTCAAAAGCCTATTTATTAAGACTCATGGTTAACTAAGGGTTCCAGCTGCTTCGCCATCCATTCTGCGATAAACGGTTGGGCATCCCGGGTTGGATGGATGCCATCTTCCATCATCCACTCCGGTTTAAGATACACCTGCTCCATAAAGAAAGGCAGCAGCGGAAGTGCAAACTGCTCCGCCAATTTGGGGTAAATATTGCTGAATGACTCGGTGTAGCGACGGCCATAGTTGGTCGGCAAACGGATCTGCATAATCAGAGGCTGAGCGTTAGCCTGTTTGACCAGCGTGATGATTTTTGCCAGATCCTGCTCGATATTAGGGGCCGGAAATCCCCGTAGCCCGTCATTGCCGCCCAGTTCAATCAACACCCAACGTGGCTGATGCTGTTTTAACAAGGCAGGAAGTCGCGCCAGCCCTTGTGCGGTGGTGTCACCGCTAATGCTGGCGTTAACCACAGCGATGCCTTTTTTCTGCGTTTGCCACTGTGTGTTCAACAGCGTTGGCCACGCGTTAGCGGCCGGCATTTGGTAGCCCGCGCTAAGGCTATCGCCCAGAATTAATAATGTGTCAGCGGCGAAAGCGCGTACGCTGCATAATCCCAGAAGCAAAAGGACGAAAACATGTTTGCGAAGACCAGCCCAGCGAGTGCTACGCCAAGCAAAACTGCGCACGTAGAAAACATTCTTGAAGTTCATCATCTTAGTAAGCACGTTGGTCAGGGAGAAAATCGGCTTTCCATCCTTACCGGAGTTGAGCTTATTGTCAAACCTGCGCAGACAATTGCCCTGATTGGGGAATCCGGTTCGGGGAAATCGACCTTGCTG
Organism: Pectobacterium aroidearum; assembly: GCF_015689195.1. Classification (GTDB taxonomy): domain Bacteria; phylum Pseudomonadota; class Gammaproteobacteria; order Enterobacterales; family Enterobacteriaceae; genus Pectobacterium; species Pectobacterium aroidearum. The sequence goes on along the minus strand of NZ_CP065044.1, from coordinate 3,647,610 downwards.
GGAATTTTGGCCGGGCTGGATGATGGCACGGAAGGCGAGGTGGGCCTGATGGGCAAGTCGCTAAACGCGCTGGATGAGGAAGGCCGTGCGGCGCTGCGCGCTCAGCATGTCGGCTTTGTCTTTCAGTCTTTCATGCTGGTGCCGACGCTGAATGCATTGGAGAACGTGCAATTACCCGCGTTGCTGCGTGGTGAAAGCGACAGCCACAGCCGTGGACAGGCTGAACAACTGTTACAACAGCTCGGGTTGGGTGAGCGCTTACATCATCTTCCTGCTCAGCTTTCTGGCGGTGAGCAGCAGCGTGTGGCGCTGGCGCGTGCGTTCAGCGGTCGTCCCAACGTCTTGTTTGCCGATGAGCCTACTGGGAATCTGGATCGTAAAACCGGTGAACGCATCGTTGATCTGCTGTTTTCCCTCAACCGCGACTATGCCACTACGTTGATTCTGGTAACGCACGATGAACAACTGGCGGCGCGCTGTGAACGACGCCTGCGTTTAGTCGACGGCAAGCTGCGGGAGGACGCATGATCTGGCGGTGGTTCTGGCGCGAATGGCGCTCTCCTTCCTTACTGATTGTCTGGTTGGCATTAACGCTGGCTGTCGCTTGTGTGCTGGCGCTGGGTACGATCAGCGATCGCATGGAAAAAGGGCTCAGTCAGCAGAGCCGTGATTTTCTGGCTGGCGACCGCGTGCTGCGTGCTTCACGGCCTGTCGCGGAAGCCTGGCTTCAGGACGCGCAGCAGCGCGGGCTGACGCTCAGTAGACAGATTTCTTTCATGACCATGACGTTCGCGGGCGATACGCCACAGCTGGCACAGGTTAAAGCCACTGACCAGCGTTATCCGTTGTATGGCAATTTGCAGACGCGTCCTGAAGGGCTGCATGCGGAAGCGGGAACGGTGCTGGTAGCGCCGCGCCTGCTGGCGCTACTTGGGCTGAAAGTCGGTGATATGCTGGACGTCGGCGATACTTCACTGCGCATCAGCGGCGAGCTGATTCAGGAGCCGGATGCCGGCTTCAATCCGTTTGAGACCGCGCCGCGTATTCTGATGAATCTGGACGATGTCGAGAAAACCGGTGCGATTCAGCCGGGGGGACGCATTACCTGGCGCTACATGTTTTCCGGCAATGAGAAGCAAATTAGTGAATTCAGCAACTTCATCAAACCACAGCTTAAGCCCGATCAGCGCTGGTATGGCATGGAGGATTCTGAAGGCGCGCTGAGCCAGTCGTTAAAGCGGTCGCAGCAGTTCCTGTTGTTGTCGGCGCTGCTGACGCTGCTGTTGTCTATTGCCGCAGTGGCGGTGGCGATGGGGCACTACTGCCGCAGCCGTTATGATTTGGTCGCTATCCTGAAAACGCTGGGTGCAGGCAGACAAGCGCTGAGGCGCTTAATCATCGGGCAGTGGCTTTCCGTGCTCGGGCTGGCGGCGGTGTGCGGCAGCGTGCTCGGTCTGGGATTTGAGGCGCTGTTGATGAAAATGCTGGCACCGGTGCTGCCCGCCACACTGCCAGCTTCTGGGCTGTGGCCGTGGGTATGGGCGCTGGGATCGCTGGTTCTGATCTCGCTGCTGGTTGGCCTGCGCCCGTATCGACTGCTGCTAGCGACACAACCGCTGCGCGTGTTACGTCAGGATGTGGTGGCGAACGTGTGGCCGCTGCGCTACTACCTGCCGATTGTCCTGCTTATTGTCGTCGGCCTGCTGGCCGTGTTGTCCGGTGGCGGCGTGCTGCTGTGGTCGCTGCTCGGCGGTATGGCGGTGCTGTCGTTACTGTTGGGCGTTATCGGTTGGGGCGGGTTGCTGTTATTACGACGCTTGACGGTTAAACGACTGGCATTGCGTCTGGCCATTAATCGCCTGTTGCGCCAGCCGTGGTCGACGCTCAGCCAACTGGCCGCCTTTTCGCTGTCCTTTATGCTCTTGGCACTCCTGTTGGTGATGCGCGGTGACTTGCTGGATCGCTGGCAGCAGCAATTGCCGCCGGGCAGCCCGAACTATTTCCTGCTGAATATCACGAAGGAGCAGGTGCCACAGGTTGAAGATTTCCTCTCTCAGCATGACGTGACGCCGGAGCAATTCTTCCCGATTATTCGTGCGCGTCTGACGGAAATTAATCAGCAGATTGCGACGGAAGTGATCCACGAGGACGATCCGGGCGGCAACACGGTGAACCGTGAGCTGAACCTGACCTGGATGAATGGGATTCCGCCGCACAACGTACTGGTGGAAGGCGAAGCGCCGAAGCCGGGTGAAGTCTCTATGGAAGCGAAAGAAGCCAAAGAGATGGGGATCAAGATTGGCGATACGCTGACCTTTACCGGTGATACGCAGCCGTTTAGCGCCACGGTGACCAGCTTCCGTCAGGTGGATTGGGAAAGCCTGCGTCCGAACTTCTTCTTCATTTTCCCTGTAGGAGCGTTGGATAACCAGCCGCAGTCCTGGCTGACCAGCTTCCGCTATGATGGCGATGAGAAGATGATTACGCAACTGAATCGCCAGTTCCCGACGGTGAGCGTGCTGGATATCGGCAGTATTCTGCGTCAGGTGGGGCAGGTCTTACAGCAGGTAAGCCGGGCGCTGGAGATTATGGTCATTCTGGTACTGTTCTGCGGCGTGCTGCTGTTGTTGGCACAAATTCAGGTCGGGATGCGTCAACGGCGTCAGGAACTGATGGTATATCGAACGCTGGGAGCTGGGCTACGCCTGCTGCGCACCACGCTGTGGTGTGAATTCGCGGTACTGGGGCTGGTAGCAGGAACGGCAGCGGCGATTGGCGCAGAATCTGCCCTGTGGCTGTTGCAGCGTAAAGTATTTAACTTTGCCTGGGAACCGAATGTCACGATGTGGATAACGCTCCCGCTAATCGCGGCGTTCCTGCTGTCGCTCTGCGGCGGCTGGCTGGGGCTACGACTCTTACGCGGTAAAGCTCTTTTCCGCCAGTTCGCGGGTTAACATTTATTTTTCGAGCGTTAATCTCTTATACATAAGCGCTATGACTCGATGGTTTTTAGCATCATCCGGCGTAAAAAATTATGCAGCGGTGGACATGAACGCCGAGTGAGCGACAGGACGTCGCGAAAGTCAGTGCCGCGTCGGGAACGCGTCACTGACGGCTCGATTAGCGGTCATGAACACCGATGGAACCGCGCAGCGGCATAATTTAGCCGGAAGCCTGGGTTCGCAGGGCGGCGGCGATTGAGCGCCCTGCGTCGGGCGCGTGCTACGAGGTAGCATGAGAATAGCGGTATTGTGGCGCACGAAACCGCCTCTAAGCCTACATAAACGAACTTAAGAGGCAGGGCTAAAGGAGCAATAAATCGCTTTAGGCCAGCGAGCTGGCCTTTTTACCTTACTGGCTGATAGAACTTCCCGGTGCTTCGCCGCCGGTTCCCGTCACGGTTTTGTGTTTCGCCAGATATTGATGCTGGAAAATACACATGCGGATCGTGTTGCGATATTCACCGTTGATGAAGAACTCATGGATCAGTTCGCCTTCGACCTCAAACCCTAATTTGCTGTAGATGTGGATCGCTTTCTGGTTTTCCTTATCCACAATCAAATACAGCTTGTAGAGGTTCAATACCGAGAAGCCGTAATCCATGGCCAGTTTGGCCGCTGTGCTGGCGTAGCCGCGGCCTTGATAGGCCGGATCGATGATGATCTGAAATTCCGCGCGACGGTGGATATGGTTAATTTCCACCAGTTCAACCAGACCAACTTTGGTCTGTTCGTGTTCAATAATGAAGCGCCGCTCGCTCTGGTCATGAATATGCTTGTCGTACAGATCGCTGAGTTCGACAAAGGCCTCGTAAGGCTCTTCAAACCAATAACGCATCACACTGGCATTGTTATCTAACTGATGAACAAAAGTGAGATCGTCCCGCTCCAGCGGTCGTAGCCGAACGGAATTGCTCGTACCGGACATAGTGAATCCTTAATTGATAAAAGGGACGTGAACCGAGGTTTCCGGAGTCACGTTGGCATGGGTATGCCAACGCTAGTATAGCGGCGGATAGGCTGGCGCTGAACGCGTAATGTGGAATGAAACATCGCAAGAGACCCCGCATCGCTGAGATGCGGGGCAAAGCGGATTAGAAATCGACGCTGGCGCGCAGCACCACCTGACGCGGCTCGCCGATGGCGACACGCAGGTTGTTACCGCTGGAGGGGTAATAGGTCTGGTCGAACAGATTCTTCACGTTCAACTGCCATTTCACCTTGTAACCGTTGAGCGGCAGGCTATAGGCAATAAACGCATCGGCGACAGTGTAATCATCCAGATAGAAGGTGTTTGCTGCATCGCCCGCGCGGCGGCTGACGTAGCGCGCGCCCGCACCCGCGCGTAGATCGTCACCAGCGGCCAGGCCAATATTGCCGAAGTCCTGCGTCAGGAACAGCGAGGCGGTATGACGTGCGGCATTCGGCATCCGTTTACCGGTGTTTTCCGGGTCAGCGGTGACGCGAGCATCGGTGTAGGCATAAGAACCGATCAGGCTTAAGGTATCGGTGAGGCTACCTGCCAGATCCAGTTCAACGCCCTGCGAGCGCACTTTCCCTGCTGTACGGTAAAGATTGTCATCGACCTTGACCATCACGTTTTGTTTTTCAATGTCGAACAAGGCTACGTTACCGGTAATACGGTTGGGCAGATCCAGTTTGGCACCGATTTCGTAAGACTTGCCGATTTCGGGCGGAAGGGCACCGATGTTATTGGCAATATTGCTGTTGGGCTTAAATGAACCGCTGTAGCTGGCATAGAGCGATGAATACGACGTCAGGCTGTAAATGACGCCTGCACGCGGTACGACGCGGTGGTATGAGCTGTCCGTATTGGTGATGAAAGGGCGTCCTTTACCCGCCATCACATCGAACGTGTCATAACGCAAACCACCCAGTAACTGCCAGCGATCGTTAAGGCGGATAGCGTCCTGCATAAATAAAGCTTTGCTGTCGATATTCTCGCGCTGGTCACTGTCTTTCGCGTTAACGGCAGTAGAGGCTGGTTGCTGGCCGTACACCGGGTTATAGATGTTGAATCCTGAAGCCGCTGTACCGCGGATCATATCGCCACGGAATGTTCTATCCGCTTCATAGTCAAACCCAAACAGCAACTGGTGATTGATGCGACCCCAGTCAACGTCGCCATTCAGCGTAAGCTGGACAATTTGCGCCTGGCTATGCGCATAGCCTGTAGCGTCTGGCTGACGTGTCAGGACTCCCGTATTGGCATTGTATTTTGTAGCACGCGCCTGATTATCGCTGTAGCGGTTGCGGTTATACGAATAGGTCAGGCTGCTTTTCCAGCGGTCATTTAGATTGCGATCAACCTGCATGGTGACGCTGTCCTGATCGCCACGTGTCGCATTGTAGCTTTCATCAAAGCGGCGATCGCGCGGCGTATTAACCGGCTTGCCTGTCTTCGGATCGATAAGGGTGCCGCGATCGAAAGGTGTCAGGTATTCCATATGTTCGTAGGAAACACGTACCGTGGTGTCTTCGCCGTACCACATGAGGGATGGCGCAACCGTCGTCTGGCGGTTACGCCCGAAGTTGCGCCAGTAATCAGTTTCATCATGATCGACCACCATACGGTAAGCCAGACCGGACGTACCTAACGGACCAGTGACATCCAACTGGCCGCCGCCGCCCTTGAAGCTGCTTCCCCAGCCTTCAATGTGCGTTTTCTGTACCAGTTCAGGCTTTTTGCTGATGATATTGATCACGCCGCCGGGTTCTCCCATGCCGTAGAGCATGGAGGCTGGGCCTTTCAGCACTTCGACGCGCTCGCTGCTGGGCGTAAAGTTGCGTGCCTGAATGGAGCGTACGCCATCGCGGAAGATCGAACCGTCGCGGTTATCGCCGAAGCCGCGTTTGATTATGGCATCCTGTGTGCCGCCCAGCGTATTCGACTGGGTGATACCGCTGACGTTATACAGCGCTTCATCGATGTTGCGTACCGCACGATCGTCAAGTACCTGAGTCGGCACGACGTTGACGGCCTGTGGCACATCCAGCAGGCGGCTTTCGGTACGGGTGCCGGTCACGGTTTTATGCGGCTGATAACCTGTCTCTTTTCCCGTCTGCTCGCCAGGTGTTGCGCTCACTACCATAGTGTCTTCTTTGCCATCAACAATGGCGGCCTGAATGCTAAACGGCAACAGCGCCAGCAGCGGCCAGCCGTGGCGGAACGTGGTCTTTCTTATGGCAAACTTATTCATGCGAAATCTGACTCCAATAAATCCCTGAAAATTCAATAGGTAAAAACTGTTGGTAGAGTTGTTGTAGTGTTTGTTGCGGATCGATATCGGCAAACCGATCCGGGTAAAGCGCCTTGGCAAACATTTCGACCATCACGACGTGGTACGGGCTGAGGTAGAAGTTGTGCCACATGCTCCAGGCTCGGCCTGTTTGCACGGCTTGCAGGTGAGACAAAATAGGTTCCTGACGGATAAGCGTGTCGAAGCTCTCTTTTGCCTGCGCGGCGTTCACCAGCGGCCCGAGCATCAGACTGGAGAAACGTTTGCCTTCCGGCCCGGCCATGCCGGTGGCGATGTAGACATCAGGATTGGCAGCCAGCACGCGCTCTGGGCTCAACTCTCCGTAGACGCTGTTGATGGTGCCATTGGCAATATTCTCGCCACCGGCGAAAGTCAGCAGGTCGCCAAGGCTGCCGCCGACCGCTGTGGTACAGCAGGTATCACGTCTACCCAGATGCAAATGCAGCATGACCGTCGGTTTTTTACCGTGGTATTGCGCGATACGCTGGCGAACCACGTCCATATGCTGCTGATAGAAATTGCTGAAGGCGGCAGCGCGTTGGGGCTGATTCAGCACCTCGCCGAGCAGGCGAATACTGGGTAATGTGTTGTTAAGCAGGTCGATACGCAGGTCGACGTAAATAAACGGGATCCCCGCACGAGTCAGCGTTTGTTGCAGCAGATCTTCATTGGCCGCGTTTTTTGCCAGCCGGGGAAGAATGACCAGATCGGGTTTTAGCGGCAGCAGCATCTCCGCGTTCATTGCTTGCAGGCTGCCGTTACCTAACTGTGGGATCTGGTTAAGCTGTGGGAATTTTTCGGTATAGCGTGACCAGCTTTGCGCATCGTAGCGCGCCATATCTCCCGGCCAGCCGACAACATGCTTTGCCGGGTTATCAGGCTGAAGCAGTGCCAGCGTATATAGCATGCGGCTCTCACCCAGAATGATGCGTTGGGGATTGTCTGGTATTTCCACCTGTCGGCCCAACATATCGGTGACCGTTTTTGCTTGTAGGAATGGGCTGAGGAAAAGCAGACAAAGCAGTAAGACAGTACGCATGGGGGAGTTCACAGAATTTAGGATGGGGAAAGATAATCATTGTCATTTTCGTTTTCAACCGATGAAAAGTGGGTGTAATTCCGGTTGATAGAAATGTTCTTTTTTATCTGAGTCTTAGTGTTCGCTTAGTAAAGATTAGTAAATATTTAAAGCGCGGATAGGGCTGAAAATAGCGATGTGTCGCGTGTGTAGGGAAGAAATATGCGGAGAAGAGGAGGTAAGAAGAAAAAGCAGGAAGAGGAGGTGAGTAAGGCTCCGTAGTGGGAGCCTTACTAAGATGATGAAGAGACAGAATTACTCAGCAGCGTAGCCCTGTGGCGGAATACGCACGCTGTCCAGCCAGGCTTCATTATCCCGCATCACCAGTCTGCCGTTCAGGAACCAGTTAATGACCATCGGATAAATCGTGTGCTCGTGCGTTTTCACGCGTTCGCTCAGGCTTTCTTCGGTGTCGTCACTAAATACAGGCACCTTCGCTTGCAGAATCAGTGGGCCGCCATCCAGCTCATCCGTGACAAAATGCACAGAAGTCCCATGTTCCCGATCGCCATTTTCCAGCGCCTTGCGGTGTGTATGCAGGCCGGGATATTTGGGCAGCAGAGAAGGGTGAATGTTCAGCATTTTGCCGGCAAATTGGGCAACAAATTCCGGGCTAAGAATCCGCATGTAACCTGCCAGAACCACCAGCGCCGGCTCATATTGCTCAATTTCATTTGCCAGTGCGGCATCAAATGCGGCGCGATCGGCAAAATCTTCAGGGTTCAGGACGCACGTAGGAATATCCGCATTCTGCGCGCGTTCCAGCCCGTAGGCCTCCGCATTATTACTGAATACGGCGACGATCTTTCCTTTGAGACGTCCGTTCTTACAGGCGTCAATCAACGCCTGCAAGTTGCTTCCATGACCTGAAATCAGCACAACGATGTTTTTCATCAGTTAATAACCACTGCGTCTCCGGCATCGGTTTGAGTAATGACGCCGATTTTCCATGCGTTTTCACCGCTGCTGTTGAGTAATGCAACGGCCTCGTCTGCCTGTTCGGCTGGCAGTGCGATGATCATACCAACACCGCAGTTAAAAGTACGATACATTTCGTGACGGCTAACGTTCCCGGCCTGTTGCAGCCAGTTGAACACCGCAGGCCATTGCCAGCTGGATTCATCGATAGTCGCCTGCATACCTTCTGGCAGAACGCGTGGGATATTTTCCCAGAAGCCGCCGCCAGTCAGGTGAGAAATCGCATGGACGTCCACTTTCTCAATCAGGGACAGGATGGATTTCACGTAGATTTTGGTCGGTGCCAGCAGGTGATCGGCCAGCGGTTTGCCTTCCAGTTCGAACTGCTCTGGATCGGTTTTGCTGACTTCAAGCACTTTACGTACCAGAGAATAACCGTTTGAGTGCGGCCCGCTGGACGCGAGGGCAACCAGAACATCGCCGTTCTGGACTTTGCTGCCGTCAATGATTTCTGATTTTTCTACGACACCGACGCAGAAGCCGGCAACGTCGTAGTCTTCGCCATGGTACATGCCCGGCATTTCGGCGGTTTCGCCACCGACCAGCGCACAGCCTGACTGCTTACAGCCTTCCGCGATACCGGTAATCACGCTGGCAGCCGTATCGACATCCAGTTTGCCCGTAGCGTAATAGTCGAGGAAGAACAGTGGTTCTGCACCCTGAACCACCAGATCGTTCACGCACATCGCAACCAGATCGATACCAATGGTATCGTGGCGCTTCAGGTCCATCGCCAGGCGCAGTTTGGTGCCGACTCCGTCAGTGCCGGAAACCAGAATCGGTTCGCGGTATTTTTGCGGTAAGGCGCACAAGGCACCGAAACCACCCAATCCACCCATAACTTCCGGGCGACGGGTCTGTTTCACTACACCTTTAATACGGTCTACCAATGCATTACCCGCATCGATATCCACGCCTGCGTCTTTATAGCTGAGAGAGGTTTTGTCGGTCACTGCTGAGTCCCCACGAAGGTTACGGGTCGTATTCAGAAAACACGGTATTTAGAAAACATACTGTGGTAAAAATAATGCGCGCTAATTCTAACAGTGTAGGCAATCGTTTGCGAGCGATGAGTCATCGGCTGGCTATTTTTCGCTAACGGCGACAATTTCTCTCCTCGGTTGATCTGGATCAGGCTTAATCATATGGCGCTAAGTAAAAAAGGCGGTATAATCCCGCGATTTTTTTTACGACGGGCTCTCGTGCCCGCCGCCCTGCGGGCCGCCGCAAGCGGTGTTTAAAAACGCGTTTGGCGTTTTTGTCCGTCCACTAGCCGATGGGGAGATAATGATGAAGATCGTCGAGGTGAAACACCCGCTCGTCAAACACAAACTGGGTTTGATGCGAGAGAACGATATTAGTACGAAGCGTTTTCGTGAACTGGCTTCCGAAGTGGGAAGTTTGCTGACTTACGAAGCGACGGCTGACCTGGCAACCGAAAAAGTCACCATTGATGGCTGGTGCGGTCCAGTTGAAGTCGATCAGATCAAAGGCAAGAAAATTACCGTCGTACCAATTCTCCGTGCAGGATTAGGGATGATGGAAGGCGTGCTGGAAAATGTCCCTAGCGCGCGTATCAGCGTTGTCGGTATCTACCGTGATGAAGAGACGCTAGAGCCTGTTCCTTATTTCCAAAAGCTGGTTTCCAATATCGAAGAGCGCATGGCGCTGGTGGTTGACCCTATGTTGGCAACCGGCGGTTCAATGATTGCGACGATCGATCTGCTGAAAAAAGCGGGTTGTCACAGCATTAAGGTGCTGGTGTTGGTCGCGGCGCCAGAAGGGATTGCCGCACTGGAAAAAGCTCACCCGGATATTGAGCTTTACACGGCATCCATCGATAAAGGCCTCAACGAGCAGGGTTACATCATGCCGGGTCTGGGCGATGCGGGCGATAAAATATTTGGTACGAAATAACAGGTAAGCCGACTTATAGTCGGCTTTTTTTTGGCGCCAACCTAAGTATTTCCTATGGTGCGCCACAGCCTGTGTTACGTCACACGCGGTTCTTTTATACATCAGCAGTCACCATTCTCCTGCTTCGCTACGGTGGGGCGGGGTGAGTCTGGCTGTGATAATAAGTGCGGGTCTACCTGCACACACAAATAGCAACACTCGATAACAACACTACAGAGGATATTGAAGATGACTCGTCGCGCCATCGGGGTAAGTGAACGACCACCCTTGTTACAAACCATCCCGTTGAGTTTCCAGCATCTGTTTGCGATGTTTGGCGCTACCGTTCTGGTACCCATTCTGTTCAAGATCAATCCGGCAACCGTACTGTTATTCAACGGTGTCGGTACGCTGCTTTATTTATTCATTTGTAAGGGGAAAATCCCGGCGTATCTGGGGTCGAGCTTCGCGTTCATTTCTCCGGTTTTACTGCTGTTGCCACTGGGGTATGAGGTCGCACTAGGTGGTTTCATCATGTGCGGCGTGTTGTTCTGTCTGGTGGCGCTGATTGTTAAGAAAGCGGGGACTGGCTGGCTGAATGTGCTGTTCCCCCCTGCGGCGATGGGGGCGATTGTGGCGGTTATCGGCCTTGAACTGGCCGGTGTGGCGGCGGGAATGGCTGGCTTGTTGCCTGCCGATGGCGCTTCTGTCGATTCTACCGCGGTGACGATTTCACTGGCGACGCTGGCAATCACCATTCTGGGATCGGTACTGTTTCGCGGTTTTCTGGCGATCATCCCGATTCTGATCGGGGTACTGGCAGGCTATGCGCTGTCGTTCGCGCTGGGCGTGGTGGATTTGACCCCGATTCGTGAAGCGCACTGGTTTGCGATGCCAACATTCTACACGCCGCGCTTTGAATGGTTTGCCATTCTGGCGATTCTGCCTGCGGCGCTGGTGGTGATTGCAGAACACGTCGGTCACTTGGTCGTGACGGCGAATATCGTGAAGAAAGATCTGATGCGTGAACCGGGGCTGCATCGCTCCATGTTCGCCAACGGCATTTCTACCGTGCTGTCCGGCTTCTTTGGTTCTACGCCGAACACAACCTACGGTGAAAACATCGGCGTGCTGGCGATTACCAAAGTGTACAGCACCTGGGTTATCGGCGGTGCAGCGATCCTCGCGATTCTGCTCTCCTGCGTGGGCAAACTGGCGGCGGCGATTCAGGCTGTACCGGTTCCTGTCATGGGCGGTGTATCGCTGTTGCTGTACGGCGTGATTGGGGCGTCTGGTATTCGCGTACTGATTGAATCCAAAGTGGATTACAACAAAGCGCAAAACCTGATCCTGACCTCTGTGATCCTGATCATTGGCGTCAGCGGCGCAAAAGTGCATCTGGGCGCGACTGAGCTGAAAGGCATGGCGCTGGCGACGGTTGTCGGTATTGGGATGAGCCTGGTGTTTAAGGTCATCAGCCTGTTCCGCAAAGAGGAAGAGATCCTCGATGCGCCGGAAGAGAACGACACACGTTCATAACCGCATTAGTTCCCCTGTTGAGGCCGTCACTATCGCGTCCTCAACAGGGCACGGTTTCTGTGATAAACTCGATCCGATTTCCTGCCCGTTTTGCTTGAGGTGATTCTGAACACGCCGGCACAGCTTTCATTGCCCCTCTACTTACCCGATGACGAAACCTTTGCCAGTTTCTATCCGGGTGAAAATGCGTCTCTTCTTGCCGCCATTAATAATGCTTTGCACCAGGAACACGGCAGCTACATCTATTTCTGGTCACGCGAAGGGGGCGGGCGCAGCCATCTGCTGCATGCTGCCTGCGCTGAACTGTCGCGTCAGGAACGCGCGGTGGGCTACGTGCCGTTAGATAAACGCGCCTATTTTGTGCCGGATGTGTTGGAAGGTATGGAGCAACTGGCGCTGGTGTGTATCGATAACATCGAATCGATTGCGGGTGATGAAGAGTGGGAAATGGCGGTGTTTAACTTGTATAACCGCATTCAGGAAACGGGACGTGCTCGACTGTTGATTACCGGCGATCGTCCGCCGCGTCAGCTGAATTTACACCTGCCCGATTTGGCTTCTCGTCTCGACTGGGGACAAATCTACAAGCTGCAACCGCTGTCGGATGATGAGAAAGGGGAAGCGTTACAGCTGCGCGCCAGACTACGAGGGTTCGAATTGCCGGAAGACGTGAGCCGTTTTCTGCTTAAACGTCTGGATCGGGAAATGCGGACGTTATTTATGACGCTCGATCAGCTTGACCACGCTTCCATCACCGCACAGCGCAAGCTGACCATTCCCTTTGTGAAAGAGATCCTCGGGCTGTAGTTGACGATCGTTGTTAAAAGATCGTCGTTGAGGATCGCTCATGCCTGCCGCTTAACAATCATTGTTTAACAACCATCATTTAACAGTCATTTTTACAACTACAGTATTTCCAGCACCTGTTCCGGCGGGCGACCAATACGTGCCTGACCGTGCGCCACGACGATAGGACGCTCGATGAGCTTCGGATTATCGACCATTGCCTGAATCAGCTGCGTTTCTGTCAGCGCGGTATCGGACAGCCCCAACTGCTGATAACGCTCTTCTTTGGTTCTCATTAACTCACGTGCGCTGTTAAAGCCCAATTGTTGAATAAGCTGAGCCAGCGTCACGGCATCGGGCGGCGTGTCGAGATAGAGCACGACGTCGGGCGTGACATTGTGTTCCTGCAACAGCGCTAGTGTTTCACGGCTTTTGGAGCAGCGCGGGTTGTGGTAAATCGTCACGGATGTTTGGGTTGAAGATTGTGTCATCGTCATGCTCCTTATCAGGATTTCTGGTACTGGCGGAAACGCTGCTGCAATTGGCGCAGCTGGTCGATGCGGGCGTCGTAGCGCGCCTGTTCCAGACTCCCCAATTTAACCAGTGAGCTCGCGTTGCTCAGTAGCCGAATAGCTTGATCGAGCTGGCCACTGAGCGCCAGACTCTCTGCGCGTGCGGCCAGTTCTTCTGCTCGCTGTCCTTGTGCTGCTGCGGCTTGTGCCAGCAGATCCCAGCCGTTCGAGTCGTCAGGGTGAGCGTAGGTATAGCGATAGAGTATTTTGCTGGCAGCAGCAGGCTGCTTCCCTTCCACATAGGCATTCGCCAGATTAAGCTGAAGTACCGGATTAGCCTGCGCACCGGGAGCGTTTTGTAAGCGGCTGATAGCCTGAGCCGCGCGGTTTTGTCCCAGATCGATATCGGTCATCATATCCAGAAACCACGGGTTTTCAGGCGCGCTGCTTAGCAGCGGTTGCAGTACATTGCGCGCCTCATCGTACTTCTTCGCCTGATAAAACTGAATCGCCCGGCCATACTTCGCGGCCAGTTGTTCCCGCACGTTGCCTTTTTCCCATTGCTCCAGCAGATCGTTGCTCAGCGGACGATCCGGTGAGCCATACATGCCAAAGGTCCGTATTTTGGCGAACAGGAAATCCTGAGAAGATTGTACCGGCGTTGAACGCATCTGGTTGGCGCGGTTGCGGGCGTCGGACAGGCGACTTTCCGGCAAGGGGTGAGTCAACAGCATTTCCGGCGGTCTGGAAGCGTAACGCGACTGATCCGCCAGCTTTTGCAGGAAATTTGGCATGGCTTGCGGATCGAAGCCCGCACGCTGCAAGACCTGAATCCCGATGCGGTCTGCCTCTTGTTCATTCGCCTGCGTGAACGTAATCATGCCCTGCTGCGCACCCGCCAGCGTACCGCTAAGTGCCGCCATCCCCAACTGTGGATTAGCCATCGCCAACAGTATGGAACCGAGCGCGCCGACCCACGTAAGCGGTGCGCTACGTTGCTGTGATTCCATGCTACGCGCCAGGTGACGTTGGGTAACGTGAGAGATTTCATGTGCCAGCACGGAGGCCAGTTCACTTTCGCTATCGGCATAGCGGAACAGCGCGGAATGCAGCACCACGTTGCCGCCAAAGAAGGCAAAGGCGTTAATGTCGTCATTACGGATCAGGTAAAAATGAAACGGCGTACGCACGGAATCGGCCTGTTTGACCAATCTGTTACCGAGTTGATTAATGTAATTCGACAGCAGTGGATCGTTGATAAGCGGTGCGCCGGCACGCAGTTGGCGGACGTAAAAATCCCCCATTGCCAGTTCCTGATTGATACTGAGCGTACCGCCTGCGGTGGTGCCGATATCCGGCAGCCGATCCTGCGTGTCGGCCTGAGCAGGAAGCAGGTTGCCAGCCAGTAGTGCCCCAAACAGCACGGACATGACCGTTTTTCTTAACCGAATAGACATAACGGAAGATAACCTTATCAACAGCTAACGTGAAAGCATTCTGCCAACTATCTTAGCCAGCGATGGCAGACAAAGAAATGCCCGAGCGGGAAAAACGTAGTGAAGAGGAAGAATAACAGGAAAAACCGGCACGTATGACGGTGCCGGTAGAGGATTTAAAAACCGCGAATCAGGCGTTTTTTAAATAATCGAGAACGATGTCGTGGTGGTTGCTGGTTTTGAAGTCGTCAAAAACCTTCTCGACCTTGCCGTTTTCATCGATCAGGAAACTGATACGATGAATACCATCATAGGTTTTCCCCATGAAGGTTTTTTCTCCCCAAACGCCAAATCCTTCTGAAACCTGATGGTCTTCATCAGAAAGCAGCGTGAAATTTAAGACTTCTTTCTCGACAAAGCGGGACAGTTTTTCTGATTTGTCCGTGCTGATACCGAGAACTTCAACGCCATATTTTTTCAGATCGTCCATGTTATCGCGCAGGCCGCAGGCTTGAACGGTGCATCCTGGCGTCATCGCTTTAGGGTAGAAATACACCAACACTTTCTGTCCCTGGAAGTCGGTTAAATTTACTTGTTCGCCATCTTGGTCGGGCAAGCTAAATTTCGGTGCAATATCACCGGCTTTCAGTGTGTTCATCACGACTCTCCGTCTTGTTTCTCTTCATGCTGTGGATATACCCATGCTATTCGCAATAATAATGGCAGCGTTATGCTATTGGGCACAAATACTATTGGGCGCCAAATACTACTGGGCATAGTTAACGACGCTAATACTGCCTTGTGCGTTCAATTCTGTACATAGCTGATGAAAGGCTGGCTCAATAATTGAGCTATCCAGCGTGGCAGAACTGTGTGCGGCAATCTGAATATACAACTGCGGCGGTTTGCCGCCCTCGGCGGGCTGTGTTTTTGACACCAGCTCAGCAATGTTTAACTGATGAGAATCGAATAAATCGGTAAAACGCTCGATGATGTGAGGGGAGTCGGCAACGTCAACTTTCACCCAGACGGTAGAGGGCGTCGGCTGGCTGGCCTGTGACTCCGTCCGCTTCATCACGATCAGCAGATCCATCTCTGCGCCTTTCAGCGGCAGGGTTGATTCGATCAGCGTTATCGCGTTCCAGCTACCGGACAGCAACATAATGAAGGTAAATTCTTTGCCCAGCATGGCAAGACGGCTATCTTCGATATTGCAGCCACAGCTACTGACGTGGCGGGTAATCGCATTGACAATACCAGGGCGATCAACCCCCAGTGCGGTAATAACCAGATAGTATTCTTGTGAGCTTGGCAACATCATGCTTCCTGTCTTTTTTCCCATTAATCACATGGTAAACATAAAAAATTGCCTGGAGCAATTTTTAACGCCGCTTGCCGTCGCTTAGACAATATTTCGTGATTGTGGGCATTCCGCGTTAAGGTGAATTCTGGTCACCAGAGATAAAGCGCCTTTCATCATGCGACGGCATCAAATAAATAACGACTGGGTAAAGCAGGCTCAGCATCCCGCCTCGTTCGAACGAATTGAGGCTTTCTTCCGTGGGCACGGTTACGATCCCCATCGGCACGACACCTATGCGATTGGGCGGACGTTATCCGGCGTGCAGCGTTTTCACTATCGTGGCAGCCTGTGCAATAGCGTGCCGGGGGGAACGCTGGTACTTCATCCGGATGAGATTCATGATGGCGAAGCGGGTTCTGCCGACGGCTTTCAGTACCGCATGATTTACGTTGAGCCGGCGCTGATTCAAAAAATACTCGGTGGTAAACCTCTGCCCTTCGTTAACGGCGGCATATCTAACGATCCGCGTCTGTTTGCGGCAACGGAACCGTTGCTCAGAGCGATGGAGGAGGGATTCGATGAACTGGAAGAAGATGATGTGCTCTACGATCTGGCGCAGGCTCTATCGGCTGTGGGTGGACAGCGGCATCCGCGGCGTTTGTTCGACTACCACGCTGCCGAACGGGCACGTGAATATATTCATGATGCCTTTGATAAGGCCATTACGCTTGATGAGCTGGCACTGGTGAGCGGTCGGGACCGCTGGAGCCTGACGCGCGATTTCCGCGCACTTTTCGGCACGACGCCGTACCGCTACGTCACCATGCGCCGTCTCGAACACTGTCGGCGAGGTATGCTGGCCGGTGACAGCCTCGTCGATATCGCCGCTCGGGCGGGTTTCGCGGACCAAAGCCATATGACGCGTCATTTCGTGAAGGCATTTGGCCTTTCACCGGGTCACTGGCAGCGAATGTTCACTACGTTTTAATCTACTTGCACAATCGTTCAATACAGCCGGTACTCTGCTTCGCTAGTCTGAGGGCGTCATCATAAGGAGAGACGGTATGTATAAATCCATTAATTTTGCCCAAAAGTTAGCGTTATTCGACGATCGCTGGCAGCCGAAAGTGATCGCGGAGATGAATGACTATCAGTTTAAAATCGTGAAAATTCAGGGCGATTTCATCTGGCATTCCCATCCCGAAACGGACGAAACATTCATCGTGCTGGAAGGCCAACTGAGAATCGATTTTCGTGACGGCGATGTGCACATCAATGCTGGGGAAATGTACGTTGTCTCACGCGGCGTTGAACATAAGCCTTATGCAGAACACGAAGTAAAAATGCTGCTCATTGAACCAAAAGGCGTGCTGAATACGGGTCATGAAGGCGGTGAGCGGACGGCTGAAAATGATATTTGGATTTGATCGGTTGGGTGAAAAATAACCTGAAACATCCCGCGAGTGACGGATAAGTCGCAGTAAACGGGCTGCTTTTGGCGCAAAACGTCAGAAGCATTTTTAATTTCGTTTACTGCGTCATAAAAAAACCTGCGTCAGACGCCGACAACGCCCTTGTCCGCTTGCTTTTGCATAGAAGTCAAAAGTACCATGAAGCACTTGTTTGTGGAGGGGATGGCCAATGTTTACGGGAAGTATTGTTGCGCTGGTTACGCCGATGGACGCCAAAGGCGCCGTCGATCGGGCGAGCTTGAAAAAACTGATTGATTATCATGTCGCTAGCGGTACATCGGCGATTGTCTCTGTCGGCACGACGGGTGAATCCGCCACGCTGAGCCATGACGAACATGGCGATGTCGTGATGCTGACGCTGGAGCTGAGCGACGGACGTATTCCTGTCATCGCGGGTACCGGTGCTAACGCGACCGCCGAAGGCGTTTCACTGACTAAACGTTTTCACGGCACTGGCGTTGTGGGCTGCCTGACGGTCACGCCGTACTACAATAAACCGACGCAGGAAGGCCTGTACCAGCACTTCAAAGCGATTGCCGAGCATACCGATCTGCCGCAAATCCTGTATAACGTACCTTCCCGTACTGGTTGTGACATGCTGCCGGAAACCGTTGCCCGTTTGTCCGAAGTGAAAAATATTGTCGCAATTAAAGAAGCGACGGGGAACTTAAGTCGGGTAAGCCAGATCCAAGAGCTGGTTAGTGAAGACTTCATTTTGCTGAGCGGCGATGACGCCAGCGGTCTGGACTTTATGCAACTCGGCGGTAAAGGTGTGATTTCCGTAACGGCGAACATTGCTGCGCGTGAAATGGCGGAACTTTGCAAGCTGGCGGCGCAGGGCAATTTTGTCGAAGCGCGCCGTTTAAATCAGCGCCTGATGCCATTGCATCAGAAATTATTTGTTGAACCCAATCCTATTCCGGTGAAGTGGGCCTGTAAGGAATTGGGACTCATGGCGACCGATACGCTGCGCCTGCCGATGACACCGCTGACCGATTCCGGTCGTACGGTAATGGGGCAAGCACTTAAGCAAGCGGGTTTGCTGTAATCGTTAGGGAGATTTAATGAGTTATTCATTACAAAAGTCGATGGTGGCGAAAGTCGTTGGCATATCACTCGTGATGCTGCTGGCGGCTTGTTCCTCCGATCAGCGCTATAAGCGTCAGGTGAGTGGCGATGAATCCTATCTGAAGGCACCGGCGCAGCACGCGCTGAATACGCCAGCCGGGATGATTTTACCGGTGCAGAACGGGGATTATGATATACCGCCCGTTACCCTGAATGGCGCGGTCGGCAAGGAACTGGATATTCGTCCTCCAGTGCAACCATTGGCCTTGTTGAATGGTTCCCGCACCCAGATCTCTGGAGATACGGCAACGCTGCTGTTAGAAAACAGTTCGCAAAACAGTCAGCTCTGGTCTCAGGTTATCCGCGTGTTGCAAGACAAAGCGTACACCATTGCCAGTCGTCAGGACGCCAGCCAAACGCTGACGACCGACTGGATCTCATGGCCGCGTGAAGATGAAAACGTACCGTATCAGGGACGTTATCAGATTTCCGTGCAGCAGCAGGGTTATCAGGTCGCACTGATCGTGAAACTGCTGGGACTACAGCTGAACGGCCAGCCAGTGACGACGAGCGATCAAAATCAGCGCTACGCCGGTCTGATGCTGAATGCGCTCAGTAATGGTCTGGATGCTCAGGCAACCGCGCGCGAAAACGCACTGGCAAACCGCACCATTGGTTCGCTGGATGTGCAGAGCGGGGCGGATGACACAGGTCTGCCACTGCTGATTGTACGCGGCCCGTACACGGTAGTGTGGGATCGTCTGCCAACCGCGCTGAGTAAAATCGGAATGGAAGTTAGCGATCGCAGCCGTCCGCAGGGCTCGGTTTCCGTCAAGTATAGAGCGCCGAGCGGCGGAACCTGGGATGATCTGGGCGCGAAAAATCCTGAACTGCCTAATGGCGATTACAAATTGCAGGTCGGCGATTTAGATAACCGCAGCAGTCTGCAATTTATCGATTCTAAAGGGCATACGCTAACCCAGTCTCAGAACGATGCGCTGGTGGCCGTATTCCAGGCGGCGTTCAGTAAATAACGCATAAACCAAGGGTCGGATTATCCGGCCCTTCTTCATTCAACAATCTCTACCCGAATTGATGGTCGCTATCGGCAACCGCTCGGGGAAGCGTTAAATATCGGGTCGTACTTGTTGACCCTCACTGTGTGGAGTAATTAAAGATGCAAAAGCTAGCTGAGCTGTATCGTGGAAAGGCGAAAACCGTCTACACCACCGAAGATCCCGATCTACTGGTGCTGGAGTTCCGCAATGATACATCAGCAGGAGACGGTGCGCGCATTGAGCAGTTTGACCGTAAAGGAATGGTGAATAACAAGTTCAACCATTTCATCATGAGCAAACTGGAAGAAGCCGGAATCCCAACGCAAATGGTGAGCCTGCTGTCTGACAATGAAGTGCTGGTGAAAAAGCTGGAGATGGTGCCGGTCGAGTGCGTCGTACGCAACCGTGCGGCGGGATCGCTGGTAAAACGTCTGGGAATCGAAGAAGGTATCGAGCTGAATCCGCCATTGTTCGATCTGTTCCTGAAAAACGATGCGATGCATGACCCGATGGTGAACGAGTCTTACTGCAAGACGTTCGGCTGGGTGAACGAAGAGAATCTGGCTCGCATGAAAGAGCTGAGCTACAAGGCGAATGACGTGCTGAGCAAACTGTTTGGCGACGCCGGGCTGATTCTGGTCGATTTCAAGCTGGAGTTTGGTCTGTTCAAAGGCGAAGTCGTGCTGGGTGATGAGTTCTCACCAGACGGTAGCCGCCTGTGGGACAAAGAAACGCTGAACAAAATGGATAAAGACCGTTTCCGTCAGAGCCTCGGTGGTTTGATTGAAGCGTATGAAGAAGTTGCGCACCGTATCGGCGTAAAATTAGACTAACTGCGCAATCGTTTACGTTCAGGTCGCCGGTCGACAATAGGCTGACGGCCTGAATGTTTTAACTATTTTCCGCTCGAAAGCAACCTTCTTATTCCTCGTCTCCGCCTGAAGAATTTACCGATCTCTCTCTTACTTCGATTCCTGCCCCTGACGCCGATTAATGCTATCATCGCGGTTTGCTTAACGCGCAACCTGACTACTTTTCGACAGACTCGCATCCATGGCCTACTTAGATCCAACATTGTTAATTCTGCTCGTCCTGGCGGGGCTGGGTATTATCAGCCATAACATGACCGTCACGCTGGCGATTCTGGTTCTGCTGGCGATACGCATCACACCGTTGAACAGCTATTTTCCGTGGGTAGAAAAATACGGTCTTAGCATCGGTATCGTTATTCTGACGATTGGTGTGATGGCGCCGATTGCCAGCGGAAAAATTACTGCCGGTGAAGTCATGCATTCTTTCCTGCATTGGAAATCCCTGTTGGCGATCCTCATTGGTGTCGCCGTATCCTGGCTCGGCGGACGCGGCGTGTCGCTGATGAGCAATCAACCCTCCGTTGTGGCAGGGCTGCTGGTGGGTACGGTCATGGGCGTGGCGCTGTTTCGCGGTGTTCCCGTCGGGCCACTGATCGCCGCTGGGCTGCTTTCTCTGCTGATCGGCAAGACCTGATTCATCCGGCGCGTGTGATGATGCTGCGTGATTTTCTCCACAGCCAACTCCAGCAGCAGCGCTATGGCGTCCGACGCCTGCTGGTGCTGAGCGGTGAAGCGAACTGGTGTGAAGAGCAGGCGTTGGCGCTTAGCAACTCATTGCCCGGTGACTGGCTGTGGATCGGCGAATCCGCGTCAGCTTCCGTTACCTCACTGCCAGCCAGCCGAGTGCGGACGCTGCTGGGACGGGAGTTTCTCCATGCGGTGTTTGATGCACGCAAAGGCGTGGACGTCGAGGCGCTGGCGATGCTGTCAGGCACCCTACAGGCCGGTAGCTGGCTGATTATGCTGGTGCCGCCGTGGCAGTCATGGCCGACCTTTCCGGATGAAGACAGCCTGCGCTGGAGCGAACAAGACCAGCCGATTGCCACCCCGCATTTTATCCATCATTTCCAGCGCCAGCTGTCAGCCGATGAGGACGTGGTGCTCTGGCAACAGGGTCAGGATAGTGTCGTCCGGCCACTGGCCGGACGCGCTGACTGGCAGCCTGCGAACGGTGAACCGACCACGCGACAGCAGCATATCCTGGATGCGCTGAGCGTCGCAGAATCTGGCATATTTGTCATTACTGCACCGCGCGGGCGGGGGAAATCGGCACTGGCGGGTATGCTGACACAGCGGAGTCGCGGAGCATGCTGGATCACCGCCCCTTCTCGCGTGGCGGCGGATATTCTGCAACAGCACGCACGCACCGATGCGCAATTCTGGGCACCGGATGCGCTGTTGGCACACTGCCGCCTTCATGGCACGCCCGATATCGACTGGTTGTTAATTGATGAAGCGGCGGCGATTCCGTCTTCCGTTCTCTCCGCGCTGTTACCCTATTTTTCCCGTATTCTGATGACCACGACGGTACAGGGATATGAAGGCACCGGACGGGGATTTCTACTGAAATTTTGTGCGACGCTGCCGCAGTGGAAAGCGTTTACGCTCGATGACCCTCTACGCTGGGCCGCTAACGATCCGCTGGAGCGGGTGTTGGATCAAGCATTGCTATTCAATGAGCCTGAAGCGTTTTATTCCACACCGCAGGCTGCCCTACCTATTTCTCCTTTGACGCTGGAAAGTCGCATCGAGCGCACCGACGACTGGTTAACGCACCCTGAGCGACTGGCGTGGTGCTACGCGCTATTGTGCAGCGCGCATTACCGTACTTCGCCGTTGGATTTGCGCCGCCTGATGGATGCACCGGGCATGCAGGTTACCAGCGTACAGGTGGCTGGCAACCTATGTGGCGTACTGTGGCTGGTGGAAGAAGGCGGGTTGTCAGACTCACTGGCTCATGAGGTATGGGCAGGACGGCGACGCCCACGTGGCAATCTGGTGGCGCAGTCGCTGGCGGCACACGCCGGGTTGTGGCATGCACCGACGCTGCGCGCGCGCCGCGTAAGCCGAATTGCGGTGGCATCGGCATACCGCCGACAGGGAATCGGGCGAGCGTTAATCGCAGAGCAGACGCGCGAAGCGCAACGACAAGGGCTGGATTACCTGTCGGTTAGCTTCGGCTATCAGCCAGACCTGTGGGAGTTTTGGCAGTCGTGTGGGTTTCAACTGGTGCGTATCGGTAGCCATCTTGAGGCCAGCAGCGGCTGTTACAGTGCGATGGCGATATTGCCGCTGAGCGAAGCGGGGCATCAACTGGCGCAGCAGGGGTACCAGCAATTGGCGCGCGACTGGCGCTGTTTACAGCGTCTGATTCCGCTGAACCTTGCGCTACCGCAGACAGACAGTAATGCATTGAATGAAGACGACTGGCGTGAGCTAGCAGGATTTGCCTTTGCATATCGACCGATGGAGGCCAGTTTCGCGGCGATCTGTCGTCTGCTCATCCACACCTCGTTGCCGCTGCCTGCGCTACGCTTGCTGGTGGAAAAGCCGGAAGAAGGCGAACAGATAGCGGCTACATTGGGGCTGACTGGCAAGAAAGCGCTCCTGAAACGTTGGCGCGAAGAAGCAGCCAATGCGTTGTTCGATCTTGACGCGCAACGCTGTCGTGAATGGGTTTCCCGAGTTTTGTGAAATCTGATAAGTTGTAAATTCCCCTCTGTCCCTTTCAGGATAAGCCGATGCTGGAATTACGCCCCAACTGTGAACACTGCGATTGTGATTTGCCGCCGGACGCCGAAACGTATATCTGCTCCTATGAATGTACGTTCTGTCCTGACTGTGCGGATACCGTGTTTCACCACGCCTGTCCGAACTGCGGCGGTGGATTGGTCAAACGGCCTGTGCGTCCGGCACGCTGCCTGGTGAACGATCCGGCTTCAACGATCCGTATCGTTAAACCGCACTGACAGGGCGAGGAAGGCGACATATCTCCGCTGTCGTTGCAAAAAATGGAACATCTCGTTCAGTAATTCCCGATTTCTCCTTTCAGCACGCGGCGTATAGTGAGAATTAACCGTACTTTATGACGAATGCTGGCAGATGATGGCGTTCGGCGCAGGCTCTCAGGAGAGAAACGTGAATCAAGATTATGTTGTTGTTCAGCAGCCTTCGGCGGCGAATCGGTTAATCCTGTTGTTTCATGGCGTGGGCGATACCGCCGCGGGCATGGCTCAGATTGGGCGCTATTTTGCCGCTGCTTTGCCGCAGGCGATGGTGATCAGTATTGCCGGGCCGTTCGGCACTGGCTATGGCGACGGTCGGCAGTGGTTCTCTGTGCAGGGGATCACGGAAGAGAATCGTTTATCTCGTATTGAAGCGAACCTGCCGCGCTTTGTGGATACCGTACGCCACTGGCAGGAACAAAGCGGCATTAGCGCGGAACAAACTGTGCTGGTGGGCTTTTCTCAGGGCAGCATTATGTCGCTGGAGGCGTTGAAGTCAGCGTCCTCGCTGGCCGGGCACATTATCGCGTTCAGCGGCCGCTTTGCCGTATTGCCAGAAAAAGCCTTTGCTGATGTCGCAGTACACCTGATTCACGGTGAAGCGGACGGTGTGATTGTGGTTGGGCACGCTCATGCTGCCGCTGAGCGTTTTCAGAAACTGGGGACCGCGTTTACGTTGGATATCGTGCCTGCTGTTGGGCACGGCATTGATGAGCGGATGTTGAAACAGGCGTTGGCCTACCTCAAATAACCGGCTATTTCCGCCATACTTTAATCTACTTGCTCGTTGGTTTCCTTTACAGGCCGGTCCGTTACAGGGCTGGCTTTACAGGAACACGGCCTTGTGTCGCGCAATACGCGAAGGTGTTATCACACCACTCGAATTATTTAGCGTTTATTCCATCAGATTGTCTTATTGTTTGTTTATGCACTTTCCTATTCAAATTAGAGTATGTCATTTAGGGAATGAGTTTTTATCCATATTAAAAATAAAATAATCCATATTTGGATGTTAAATAATATAGGCAATGTTTTTATTTGTGTTGAGTGTTCAATATTTATCTTCTTTTTTCCGATATAAAGATTACGTCCTTATGGAAAAAGAGGGTGTGCCATGTTTAAACGCATAAAAGTCATTACCATCCTTGTTATCTTATTGTTCGTCTTGGGGATATCTCAATTCTTAACCGGTGCGCTATCCGTTCGGGCACTGATTAATGACAGAGAGGGATTCCTTGTTTCCCAACGCTCTAACCAGAATGTGGCCGCCTTTACCGATGCATGGATTATGATGAATCAGACGCGCATCGCTATCGGTTCTATTATACAGAACATGATGATGGGGAATGCGGATAAAGAAGCTATGCAGGCGCTCTTACAGCAGGCAAAAACGCAATTGGCTGCCTCCGAGAGTAGTTATAAACACTATTTATCTTTGCCTAATACACCCGGATTGGATGACGCGTTATCCAAAAAACTTGAGGCGAGCTATACCGCTTACGACAAGCTACTGAATGATATTGTTGATTCGCTTTCCGGCGGGTTGGCGGGGGCGGCGATGAAGTTGAGTAGTGGGGCAACGCCGCTTAACGTGGCCATGCAGGACGCCTACATTACGTGGCGTGCGGCGCAAAACCAGCTGTCGGATGACGGCCTCAAGGAAAACCACGCGGCGTTTGAAACGATGCTGTGGTTGCTGGGCGCACTGTCCGTCGTCGTCGTGCTGGTGATTATCCTCAGTTGGATCGGGTTGCAGCGTATTCTTTTGCACCCGCTGCGTACGCTCATGCAGCATATTAGCGCTATCGCCGAGGGTAATCTGACGCATCCGATTGATACCACAGGCCGCAATGAGATGAGCCAGCTCGCGGCAGGGCTGCACCATATGCAGCAGTCATTAATCCGCACCGTGAGTTTGGTGCGCGACAGTTCCCACTCCATCCACTCTGGGGCGAGTGAAATCTCGGTCGGCAGCAACGATCTGTCTTCGCGTACGGAGCAACAGGCCGCCTCGCTACAGGAAACAGCCGCCAGCATGGAACAGCTAACATCGACGGTGAAACAAAACTCAGACAATGCGCGTCAGGCTACGCAGCTGGCAAAAAATGCGTCAGATACGGCGAATAAAGGCGGCACTGTCGTCGATAATGTCGTGAAAACGATGAATGAGATCGCCGACAGCTCACAAAAAATCGCCCACATTACCAGCGTGATTGATGGCATCGCTTTCCAGACCAATATTCTGGCACTGAATGCTGCGGTAGAAGCCGCGCGTGCTGGTGAGCAAGGACGAGGCTTTGCCGTGGTGGCAGGGGAGGTGCGAACGCTGGCGCAGCGCAGCGCTCAGGCCGCCAAAGAGATCAAAACGCTGATTGATGATTCGGTTAGCCGCACCAATACCGGCTCTGTGCAGGTAAAAGACGCGGGCGATACGATGAAAGAAATCGTCAGCGCCGTGAGTCGGGTAACGGATATCATGGGGGAAATCGCGTCGGCGTCCGATGAGCAAAGCCGGGGGATCGAGCAGGTCGGGCAGGCGGTCAATGAAATGGATCGCGTCACCCAGCAAAACGCCTCGCTGGTGGAGGAATCGGCTTCTGCCGCGGCGGCATTGGAAGAGCAGGCCAGATATTTACAGAACGCGGTGGCGGTGTTCAAAATTAATCAATCGGCAGCACAGGAACATCGCGCCGAGAGTGCGCTGTATCTTGCTGCATTACCGACATCACTGTTGCCCAAACCCGCATCTGCTGGCTCGGCAAATGCGAACTGGGAAACGTTTTAGCGGAGGAATCGTGCTGCTGTTCCCCAGTTAAAACAATAAAAACCGTCCGTAGAGCGGTAGTAACGGATAGATCGTAAAGACGCTGTAAACACATCCCTGTGCGCTCGGCTTGCGCAGATATGAATCTCATCCCTGAGATTCACCCTTTCAGGGCCGTCGCAAGCGACGTTCAAAAACGTTCCTGACGTTTTTGTCCCTGGCGCAAACGCTTTACTCTTCTATTCCGTTACTCCCGTTTTCGTTCTGCAAATAGGTTTGTCGATGGTCGGATTACTTTATTCTCTGACACATGTTTCGACCAACAACCCGTTTTAAATGCGCTCGACGATCATCGCGATACCTTGCCCACCGCCGATGCACAGCGTCGCCAGCCCCAGCGTTTTGTTGTAGCTGTGCAGCGCGTGTACCAACGTGACAAGAATGCGCGCGCCGCTTGCCCCGATAGGGTGGCCCAGCGCAATCGCACCGCCGTTGACGTTCACTTTTTCTGGATCGAGCTGGAGATCGCGCTGTACAGCTAGAAACTGCGCGGCAAAGGCTTCGTTGGCTTCAATCAGGTCGATATCGCCGATTGTCAGCCCGGCTTTGAGTAGCGCTTTCTGCGTCGCGGGAATTGGTCCCAGTCCCATGACCTCACTCGGTACACCGGCTGATGCCCAACTGCGGATACGCGCTAGCGGGGTAATCCCCTGTTTTTTCGCTTCGGATTCACGCATTAACACCAGCGTCGCGGCCGCATCGTTAATGCCGGACGCATTGCCTGCGGTGACGGTGCCGTTCGCGGAGAATGCCGGACGTAGCGCTGCCAGCGACGCTAGCGTGGTATCCGCACGAGGGAATTCGTCCCGATCGAAGATCCGCGTCTCTTTCTTGTTACGCAGTGACAGTGGAGTAATTTCCGCCTTGAAGCGGCCAGCCTCAATCGCGGCGACGGCTTTCTGCTGGGACGCCAGCGCCACCCGATCTTGTTCTTCACGCGTAAGCTGGTAGCGCTCGGCGATGTTTTCCGCCGTGGTGCCCATGTGGTAATCGTTAAACGCACACCACAGGCCATCGTTAATCATGATATCAACGAGCTTGCCATTCCCCATGCGGTAACCGTGGCGCGCTTTTTCCAGCAGGTAAGGCGCGGCGCTCATGTTTTCCATCCCGCCCGTTACACAGACCTGATTATCGCCGGACAGAATAGACTGTGCGCCGAGCACGACGGCCTTCAGGCCGGATCCACAGACTTTGCTGACGGTCAGCGAGGGAGTCTCAAAAGAGAGACCGGCAGCCTGACTCGCTTGATGTGCCGGGTTTTGTCCCAGACCAGCTTGCAGCACATTGCCGAGAATCACTTCATCGATCGCCAGCGTGTCCGGCAGCGTCGACAGACAGTCACGAATGGTGGCTGACGCCATCTCGATAGCGGATGTGTTGGCCAGACTGCCTGCGAATTTACCGATTGCGGTGCGCTTGGCATTAACAATAACAACGGAGTCGTTCATGGTCGCCTCGATTAATGGATGCTGAAGGGTTTTAAATCGGCGGACACGATGAAGTTCGCCTCGGTTTTTTGGCGCAGTTCGTCCACGGTGATGTCAGGGCTGATTTCGGTCAGCACCATTTGTTGGTCGATAAACTGGAAGACCGCCAGTTCTGTGACGACCATGCTGACTTTATTGGCGGCGGTTAGCGGGTAGGTGCACTGGTGCAATAGTTTCGCATCGCCATTTTTGGCGCAGTGATCCAGGGCGATGATGACCTTCTTCGCGCCGACAACCAGATCCATCGCGCCGCCCATGCCGGGCACCATTTTCCCCGGTACCATCCAGTTGGCGAGGCTACCGTGCTCGTCCACCTGCAAGCCGCCCAGCACGCAGACATCGACATGGCCGCCGCGAATCAGCGCAAAGGAAAACGCGCTGTCGAACATGGCTGCGCCAGGCACCATGCCGCATGCCTGACCACCGGCATTCACCAGATTGCTGTCCGGTTCGGTGATTGCCCCCAACCCTAAAAAGCCGTTCTCCGACTGGAAGGTGACTTCAATGCCGTGTGGTACGTAATTCGCGACTTTGGTGGGCAAACCAATACCCAAATTCACCACGTCGCCGTTTTTCAGCTCCAGTGCGACGCGGCGGGCGATTAATTCTTTCGCATCCATTATTTTTCTCCCAAATAAAGGTGATCGACCAGCGCCGCTGGGGTGACAATACATTCCGGTGCTAATTGACCGACCGGAATAACCTGCTCGCATTGCGCTACGACTTTCTTCGCGGCGAGCGCAATGAGCGGGTTAAAATTACGGGCGGTGAGATGGTAAATAAGGTTTCCGCTGGTGTCGGCAATACTGGCCTGTAATATGGCGAGATCGGCCTTAATGGGCAGTTCTAATAAATAGGTAATATCGTTAATGGTTATTTTTTGTTTATTCTCTTCGACAATGGTGCCAACGCCCGTTGGCGTCAGAAAGCCACCTAAGCCTGCGCCGCCGCTGCGAATACGCTCTGCCAGCGTTCCTTGCGGCACCAGCTCTACGTCCAGTTCACCAGCGAGCATACGGCGTCCGGTTTCCGGGTTCGTACCAATATGTGAGGTAATCAGTTTTTTTACCTGACCGCTGACAATTAACGGTCCAACGCCGGTATCGACAAAACCGGTATCATTTCCGATCAGGGTTAAATCAGAGACGCCGGATTTAATGATCTCATCTACCAATAATTTCGGTGTTCCGACGCCCATAAAACCACCGAACATAATTGTCATTCCGTCAAATAAATAAGAACGGAAATGGCTGGCATCAATGACTTTATTATTCATTGCGTATTTACTCTTAAATGATGGCTCTTAAAGCGATGACTCTGAAAAATGGCCGCACGAATCCCCACAGGTAAATAAATACCTGTTAATTATTGCGGCACATGTCAGTTATTTAGCGGGAGCAGGGGGGTAAATAACCGCCACCTGCTCTCTGTTATCGGATTAAATATCGATATCCAGTATGGCCGAGCTTAATCCTTTGCCGTGCATATCCAGCGCCAGTGAACGTGTAACACCACCGCCCAGAGCACCGTACATAACGAAGTTCAGGGCACCGATCGCGGGTAGCTCATAGCGAACGACATCACCTGTCACGATATCGGCAAACCAGGCCTTTACTTTCTCGGCGGTGATCTTCTCTTTCAGCACGTCATAGTCTTCTGCCCGGTAGGCAATCAGCGAAATATTGGAGGTATTTCCTTTATCGCCGGTACGGGAATGAGCAATTTCACGCAGTTTCATTATTTAATCTCCAGATAATCAACGGCTGGTGTGACGCAGGCGCGAGACAGCAGGGTAGAATCCATCGCCAGTATTTCTTTCACCGCTTTGTTAACACCGCCGCCGCCTGCCGGGCCGTTGGTATAGAGCGTTTCAACTTCGTTACCCACTTTGACCGCCTGTGCTCTGGAGGTGCAGCGTGCTGCGACGCGCGCGCGCACTTCATACGGTTCGCTGCTTTGCGACCGTTGCGCACCGTGCAGGGCATCGACACCGATCAGGTCATAGCGTACTTCCTGAAAATCGATCTGGCACACCGCAAAGCGCCCTTTGACGATATCCAGCGCTAAACGGCCGCGCGCGACGGCACCGGGACCGGCGTAAGAAATTTCGCCTTCGCCGATGAACCCGTCCTGATAGCCGACGGAGACTTTCAGCGTATCGGTTTTCGCGTGTCCGGTTGCACCCTGTACGCGTACGCGGTTTTCACCGTCTTGGGTAAACGTGACGTGGCTGAAATCGGCAATCACGTCTGGAGTGATATAGCTATCCGGGCGGTGGATTTCGTACAGCAGCTGTTCTTTGCAGGTATCCACACAGACGCGGCCGCCGGAACCTTCAACTTTGGTAATCACGGCGCTGCCATCTTCGCTAATTTCCGCGATTGGGAAGCCCAAACGATCAAGATGAGGGATGTCTTTAACACCAGGATCGGCGTAGTAGCCGCCAGTGATTTGACCTGCACATTCCAACAGGTGACCGAGGCAGGTACCTTTGCCCAGATGATCCCAGTCATCGGCTGCCCAGTTGAATTCATACATCATGGCGGACAGGAACAGCGACGGGTCGGAAACGCGTCCGGCAATAATCACGTCTGCACCCTGACGCAGAGCCTCTACCAGCGCATCCGCGCCCAGATAGGCATTGGCGGAAATAATGTCTTTGCCGCAGCGTGAAACCGGCTGACCCATCTCATCCAGCTTGGAATCCTGTGCAATCAGCACTGAGTGCACATCATCACCAGTCACGACGGCGATTTTCAGCTTGTCTGCACCAATCTCTTTGGCGATTTCCAATACGCGCTGACCGGCTGCGACAGGGTTAGCCGAGCCCATGTTGGTGATGATCTTGATGCCTTTTTCCAGACAGAGCGGCAGCACGGCGTGCATGCGGTCAGCCAGCAGTTCGTTGTAGCCCTTTTCCGGGTTCTGCTGCTTCTGCTTTTGGCCGATAGCGATAGTGCGTTCCGCCAGACATTCAAATACCAGATACTGAATGTCGCCTTTTTGAGCCAGTTCTACGGCCGGTTCGATGCGATCGCCAGCATAGCCAGCGCCGGAACCAATACGAATTGTCTTCATAAACTTACCTTTATCAATGAAATGTGTCTGTTGGCGTAATCAATGGGGAACCATACGTTCCCTATAAGGGGAAGACCCCGAAGATGACGCAGGCGAACGTCATGATGACGCTGGCGGCCCAGAGCACAGGGATAGAGAACTTCTGGTGATCGGCGAGATCGACACCCGCCAGACTGACCAGTAGGAAGGTGGCTGGCGTCAGCGGACTAACCGGGAAGCCTGTAGTCATCTGTCCTAATACGGAAGCCTGCGCGACCTGAATCGGTGGTACACCCAGCATGTCCACGGTGTGGGCAATGACTGGCATGATGCCGAAGTAGTACGAATCAGGGTCAAACACCAGACTCAACGGCATGGAGATCAGACCGACGATAAATGGAATGTGGGAGGCAAAAGATTCCGGCACAAAGCTGACCGCCGAGAGCGACATGGCTTTCAGCATACCGGTGCCACTCATGATGCCGGTGAACGCACCCGCAGCAAACAGGATGCTGGCCATCATCAGCGCCGCTTTGGCATGGGCATTAATGCGCTCTTTCTGCATTTCAACGTTGGGGTAGTTGAACATCAGTGCCAGCGTCAGCGCGATCATGAAGGCGACCGTAGGTGAAATTTTGGTAAACACCATCGTGCCGATAACGGCAAGCACCAGCGCGATGTTGACCCAGAACATCTTAGGACGACGTAATACTTTTTCCGCATCGGTCAGTTCTTTTACATGCGCTTCGGCCGCAATGGACGGCGAGCTGCCAGCCAGCGGATTGCCCGACGCTAATCCCAGACGCTTCTCTTCTTTCTTGCCCCAGTAATAGCCCATGAGCACCATGAAGGTCAGACCGCAAAGTTGTGCTGGGATAAGCGGAATAAACAGGTCGTGTGTGGTGGTGTTTAACGCGGCGGCGGCGCGGATCATCGGCCCGGTCCACGGCAGGAAGTTAACACCCGCACTGAGCGCGGTAATACCGACCAGAATGCGCTTGTCCATGCCGAGCTTATTAAACAGCGGCAGCATCGCAGGAATGGTGATCAGGAAGGTGACGGCACCGTTACCGTCCAGGTGCGCGATCAGTGCTAATACGCCCGTGCCGATAATGATTTTTACCGGGCTGGTGCCGACCATGCGTAAGATCCCTTTGATGATAGGATCAAACATGCCTGCATCGGTGACGACACCGAAAAAGGCGATGGCAAACACAAACATCGCCGCCATCGGGGCTAGTTTGGTGATGCCGTCCACCACGTATTTCGCGGTATCGGTGCCGCTGCCTGCCGCGAGCGCGCCAAGAACGGGTATCACGATAAGCGCCACCAGAGGCGACATTCGTTTGGTCATGATGAAAAAGAGCAGGGTGGCTATGGTTAGCACCCCGATGAGAGCTAGCATAAAAGATCCTCTTTAATAATATATTTGTATGTTGCCTATTTGTTTTATTTACAATAAATTAAACAACTCAATAACAATCCTTGTCATAATTAACAAAACAAATGAGTGCTTACCCCAGAGTCATTTGATTTTTTGTCTGCACTATTTTTATCACCCTCAACCCTCTTTATACTAACTCGTAATCGAAATGATTTTATTCGTAAATCTGATGGGTTTATTTTATTTGTTAATGATATGAATCGTTTTGATTTTCTTATTAATGGCTAATTGATTGATTTGGTTTGCATAGTTAAGTCTTTTTACTTAATTGTTTTTTATAATTTGTGATATTTATCGAGAATGTCCATTTTTATGAATAGTGGACGTTGTTTGAATGGAATTAAATAAATGCGGGAAGGATCATAAAAATGGTAGTTGCCGATTTTTTTTATTGAATTTGTTCCTTTCTTACCGGAGACTTCATTTTATTTATATAAAAACACTATGAACTTATCGATAAAACAATTACGAGCCTTTATCGCGTTGACAGAAACCGATAATTTCACGCGCGCTGCTCAGAAAATAAATCTCTCTCAGCCAGCATTTAGTTCATTAATCGCCGGGTTGGAGGAAGAGGTCGGCTATAGGCTATTTGATCGCGATACACGTAAAGTGCAACTCAACGCCGATGGCCTTCATTTCATTGATATTGCCCGTCGGCTGGTGCAAACCCATGATGATGCCGTCGGTGAGATCAAGTCGTATGCCACGGGGTACAAGGGGAAGATTGTGCTGGCGGTATTGCCGTCAATGGCGGTGGAATGGTTGCCTCAGGTGCTGGCGCAATATCACCGTGCTTATCCCAAGATTAAGGTTGAACTGCTGGATACGCAGTGGGATCGCTGCCTGAAGGCGGTGCTGGATGGGCGCGCCGATCTGGCGCTGACAGCAGGGCAGCCGTCGCCGGGAACGTTCAGCTCTCACATGCTGTTTGCCGACAGTTTTTATCTGATCTGCCAGAACTCGCACCCGCTGGCGCAGCGCGACAGTGTTGATGTGGCCGATGTGGCGCAATACCCGTTTGTCGGGTTTTGCAAAGGCACCAGCATTCGGCAGTACACCGATCAGCTTATCGAGCCGGAAGGTTTTAACTACGTGCTGGAAGTGCGTCAGTTGACCACCATGATGGGGCTGGTGGCGGCAAATTATGGTGTGAGTATTGTGACGGGGCTGACGCTGTTCCAGTTTCAGCACAAAGACATTGCGATTATTCCGTTTCGGGATTTATCGCTGCAGCGCGGTATCTATCTGGTGACGGATAGGGAGCGTCAGCTTTCCGTATGTGCGAAAGAGTTTTATGATTTTCTTCTGGAGCGGGCGGAAAGTTTTGTTCCCGCCGCGTGAGAATCCAAACTGCCCGCAGCGCGGGGTTTAGCTCGCGTGCAGGCGGTTTGGTGATGACTGATATCAGGGTTTTTTCTTCGGCCAGTCGTCGTCTTCATCGTCCCATTTGTCGTTGTTGTCACGATGTGGGGGCAATTTGGGTTTGTTGAGCAGAAAACGCGTATGGTCAACATTACGCAATTCTTTGATGCCGTTAATCAGCATGCCTATCAGGATAATCAGAATTATCCACCAGTAATCAGCCAGCCATGCCATGGTTACGCCTCATCAACATTATGAATATAACGGGTAAACAGCTGCGGCAAGTGCTGGCAAAGCCAGTGGTAGCCTGCAATATCTTCATCTTGCCAGGCGGCAAGGATGAGATCGGGTGTAAGCTGTTCTTCCGCATACTGTGCTAATGGATAATAGCTGATATGCCAGGGTTCGACTGCGACACCGCCGAGATCGTGCGCATAAGGTCGATAAAAACCGTATTCATGCATGTGCGTGCTCAGCCACGCGTTCAATGCGGCAAAATAACCGCCTTCTTCATATTCCCACGGTTCCAACTGGAGCGAGCTGCCTGCGGGTAATAAATCGGGATCGTAGATATCGAGATCGCTGCCCCAATGGTGACGGCTGGAGCCCGGCATGGCTGACCAGCGTAGAATCGCTTCACAGCGATCGCCTTCGTCCAAAGACGACACATTCAGCGGCTGGCTGTTGGCATCCATGACGGGACGCTCGCCGCGGAACTTGCCATTCCAGATCTGACGTTGGCGCTCGAAATCACGGAACGTACTGGCTGGTTGCAGGTTAAATCCCGCCGTCTTTGCTGCCCGCTGTAGCGCCAGAAACGCGGTTACCGCTTCTGGCTGAAGGCGATGGCGACCGTCTAAAGCAACCAGATGCTGGTCACTTTTACCGGTTAACATAGCTGACGTCATCATGCGATGAGCTGCTCCATAATGCGCTGGTACATGCGGCTTAGCAGTTGCAGATCTGCGGCGCTGACGCATTCGTCCACTTTATGGATCGTGGCATTAACGGGGCCCAGTTCAACCACCTGCGCGCCCATACGTGCGATGAAGCGGCCATCGGAAGTGCCACCATTCGTCAGCAGCTCTGGGGTAACCTCATTGTAGTGCTTGACGGCATTTACCACGGCATCGACCAGTTCGCCGCGTGCGGTCAGGAATGGCTGGCCGGAAAGCTTCCAGTCAATGGTGTAATTGAGCTGGTGGCGATCCAGCAGTTCCGCGACGCGCTGCTGGATTAACACATCCGTTAATTCGGTGCTGAAACGGAAATTAAACTGCACAAACAGTTCGCCGGGGATGACGTTATTGCTGCCGGTGCCTGCCTGAATATTGGCAATCTGCATGGTGGTTGGTGGGAAGAAATCGTTGCCCCGATCCCATTCGGTGGCGATCAGCTCGTTCAGCGCTGGTGCTGCACGATGAACAGGGTTGTCCGCCAGATGAGGGTAGGCAACGTGCCCCTGTACGCCGTGTACGCGCAGGTTCGCTGTGATGGAGCCACGTCGGCCATTTTTTACCACATCGCCCACGACGTGCGTACTGGACGGCTCACCGACCAGACAGTAGTCCAATCGCTCGTTGCGTGCCATCAGCGCCTCAACTACTTTTACCGTGCCGTTAACGGCGCTGGCTTCTTCGTCCGAGGTAATCAGAAACGCAAGACGCCCTTGATGATTCGGGTGGGCGGCGACAAAGCGCTCGGCGGCAATCACCATCGCGGCCAGTGAACCTTTCATGTCCGCCGCGCCACGACCGTACAGCATGCCGTCGCGAATGATCGGCTCAAACGGTGGATGCTGCCACTGGCTTTCATCTCCGCTGGGGACTACGTCAGTGTGTCCGGCGAAGGCCAGCGTTTTTCCTGTGCCGCGCCATGCCCAGAAATTTTGGGTATCGCCAAAATCCATTGCTTCGACGGTAAAGCCCATCGCCGTCAGGCGTTCAATCATGAGCGCCTGGCAGCCCTCGTCGTTCGGGCTGAGGGAAGGGCGTTTAATTAACTGTTGAGCGAGCTCTATGACTGGGCAAGACACGTTATTTTTTCTCCGCAATAAATTTCTGGTAGCTGTCGATACTGAACCCCAGCAGCGCGTTACCGTCATCGGCAATCAGCAACGGCCGTTTAATGACCGCCGGTTGCTCCAGCATCAGGTTTTTGGCGGCCTCTGCGCTGTCGTGGTTATCGCTGTTAATGCGTTCACGCAGTTCTTCACTGAGCTTACGCCAGGTTGTTCCACGTGTGTTGAGTAAGGCCTGAAACCCCAGTTGGTCGATAAAGCGCTGGAGCAACTGTTCATCCAGACCGTCGGTACGGTAATCATGGAAGCGATACGCCACCTGTTGATCTTCCAGCCAGCGGCGCGCTTTCTTTATGGTGTCACAGTTTTTGATGCCGTACATGGTCAGCGCCATAGGGGTAAAATCCTTTCTGCTTATTGGGTTGCATGACGATTGCTGTACTCGACAGCACGGCCCGACGGGGCCTGATCGTGCGATAGCCCAGCATGCCGAAAAAAGGCGGGGAGATCTACTGTGAACTGTGTAGCAGAAATAAGGCGTAGTACACTTTTTATACTTTCATAACACTTTTACCTGATTAAAAAGTGTGCGTATAATACGTCGCCGTTAATCACCAAGAGGTTCGCATGGTAGAAGTAGAAGTGAGTACTTGGAAAGATTTTATTGAAGCAATGTTACGTAAATAATAACGAGAAGTACTGTTAGTCATTGCATACCAGGAATAAAATCATACGAATAAGCAGTATTGAGTCTCTCAATACTGCTTTTTTTCTATGCAAAAAGGGGAAACCTGAGTGAATAAAAGAGGGTATTATTAAGTTCGCGAGTGATTTCCCTTTTATTCAATTAATTCATCGTGATGATTGGTTAAGCGCAAATTTTGCTGCGGCAATCGCGTGCAGCTTGCTGGTGTCAAAAAGAGGAACTGTCGCATCTTGGTCACCGATCAGTAACGGAATTTCTGTACAACCCAAGATGATGCCTTCTGCGCCTTGCTGTTCAAGCTGCTGGATAATGTCCCGATAGGCCTGCCGTGAGACGTCGTTAATGTTCCCCAGACAGAGTTCGTCGTAAATGATGCGGTTAACGATCTCTTTCCCCTCATGGTCGGGAACCACTACCTCCACTCCAAATCGTTCCTGAATGCGCTGGCGGTAAAAATCCTGCTCCATGGTATAGCGGGTTCCAAGCAGGCCGACTTTCTTCAGTCCGTGTTGTTTCAGGCTGGCGCCGGTGGCATCGGCAATATGTAAAAGAGGAAGCTGGCAGGCGCGTTCAACGTCATCTGCCACTTTATGCATGGTGTTGGTACAGATGACGATAGCATCCGCGCCTGCCTGACGTAATCCCACCGCGATATTGCCGAGTACGGCGGCTGACTGCTCCCAATCACCTTGTGCCTGCAATCGTTCTATCTCGTGGAAATCGACGCTGTGCAGGATGATTTTGGCGGAGTGCAGGCCACCAAGTTGGCCTTTCACATACTCGTTGATGATACGGTAATACGGGATGGTGGATTCCCAACTCATTCCCCCGATCAGACCTAGCGTTTTGCTTACCATACTACCTTCCTTCGATATCATAAAAAGTGATGAATCAGCCCGAACCGAGCGCTCTGCGTTCTGCATCGAGTTAAAATAGGGCAGCAAGGTCGTCCGGTATATCTTTTTAGCGATTTTTATCACTTTTTATCCAACTTCAACTGGACAAAAGGCCAATCTATTGTTGTACTGTACCTGACACAGATTTTGTGTCTTTCATTCATGTAAAGGTAAGTTTGATGTCTAAGATTAAAGGTAGTGTTAAGTGGTTTAATGAGTCCAAAGGCTTCGGTTTCATTACTCCTGAAGATGGTAGCAAAGACGTGTTCGTACACTTCTCTGCCATCCAGAGCAATGGTTTCAAAACTCTGGCTGAAGGTCAGCGTGTAGAGTTCGAAATCACTGACGGTGCCAAAGGTCCTTCTGCTGCTAACGTTAACGCTATTTAATTATACCGATTTCGTGAAAAACCCGCCAATGGCGGGTTTTTTTTGCTTCATTTTTCACATCATATCAGTGTGTTGTTACCCACGTGACCAAGGCAAACGCCAGTGCTGTCATTAGTAACGAACCTGCCAAATTCAACAGCACATGTAACCCCGCTGCTGCCAATTGCCCGCTTTGCAGGAACATGATGACCTCTGCGGAAAAGGTAGAAAACGTCGTTAAGCCACCGCATAGCCCGGTGGTAATCAATATTTTCCAGTCCTGATAGAGATGAGGATGGCGCAGGAAGAAAGCGAGTGCGCCACCAATAACAAAGGCACCGATTAGATTGGCAAGCAGGGTGCCCAACGGCAACGTTGGATACAGATTATTAAACTTCACGCCGAGCTGCCAGCGCGCGACGCTACCCACTCCGCCGCCAATAAATACCGCGAGTAATGTACTAAACATAGAAACCTTTCCTGGCCTGTTTTGTTTGGATGCTTTTTACATCGCTTGTTTTTCACGATCTCGGAGAGTATTGGGCAGGACGCTACGCCCTCTCTGCGAGGTGGACGTAGACATCATTAGCCGGGTGGCGGTTTGTACCCTGTCTTGCGGCGGTCAGCGTTTTGGCTGCCCAGGGTAGGGAGGAATGTCATCTCCGCATAGTATGGAAGTTTACGCCTTCAGATGGTTTTTTTGTAGTGAGGCTGAGAGGGAAAGTTGTAAAGCAATCTGAATGCGTGCGAAAAGCGTCTTACTTTGTTACAGATGGTGATTGTGTCGTGCAGCGTAAGGTTTTACATAGAGGACATAGGATAAAAGAATTTTTCGACAACGATTGTTCGACAATCCTTGTTCGAAAAGTACGTGTTCTCGCTCGCTGGCGTCTCCAGCATCTGTAAATCAGGTAGGTCTGTATGGAAGGTATTAGTATTGCCAAGCTGTTGGTGATTGGCGCATTAATCATTCTGCTGTTCGGTACGAATAAACTTCGTAGCTTAGGCGGTGATTTAGGCGCGGCGATTAAAGGTTTCAAGAAGGCGATGAATGACGATCAGCCGGCAAAGACGGATGATACCGCAGCGCTGAATGATTCGTCGCGCAAAGAATCCTGAGCACGCCTCACACAGCAAAACGGACGGCAATAGCCGTCCGTTTTTTATTCCACACAAAAAATGTGTAAAAAACTATGAGCGATTATTTTACTTCGATGCCTTTGGCTTGCAGGTCGGCATGGTAAGACGAGCGTACAAATGGGCCACATGCGGCGTGGGTGAAGCCCATCGCCATCGCTTCGGCTTTCATCTCGTCAAATTCATCTGGGCTGAC
This sequence comes from Pectobacterium aroidearum, assembly GCF_015689195.1. Classification (GTDB taxonomy): domain Bacteria; phylum Pseudomonadota; class Gammaproteobacteria; order Enterobacterales; family Enterobacteriaceae; genus Pectobacterium; species Pectobacterium aroidearum. The sequence goes on along the minus strand of NZ_CP065044.1, from coordinate 3,608,824 downwards.
GTAGCGCTGTACCGGCAGGTGATGGCGGCTCGGCTGTAAATATTGTCCCAGCGTCAGCATCGTCACACCGTGGCGGCGCAGGTCTCGCATCACGTCCACGATTTCAGCATTGGTTTCCCCCAATCCAACCATCAGGCCAGATTTGGTCGGGATATCCGGGTGCGCGTTTTTGAAGTTTTCCAGCAGCTTCAGTGACCACTCATAGTTTGCACCAGGGCGAACCTGACGATAAACGCGCGGTACGTTTTCCAGATTGTGATTGAACACATCCGGTGGTGTGGCGGTCAGAATTTCTAACGCGCGATCCATACGGCCACGGAAGTCTGGCACCAGCGTTTCGATGCGGATATTCGGGTTTTTGCGGCGAATCGCGCTAATGCAGTCCGCAAAGTGCTGTGCTCCACCGTCACGCAGGTCATCACGGTCAACCGAGGTGATAACGACATAGCGCAAGCCCATGTCATGGATGGTCTGTGCCAGTTTCTCTGGCTCGTTGGCATCCGGCGTAAGCGGACGGCCGTGGGCAACGTCACAGAATGGGCAGCGACGCGTACAAATGGCGCCCAGAATCATGAAGGTGGCGGTGCCGTGGTTGAAACACTCCGCCAGATTCGGACAGGACGCTTCTTCGCAAACTGAGTGCAACCCGTTTTTGCGCATGGCCGCTTTGATTCCCTGAATACGGCTCGAATCCGCCGGAAGTTTAATCTTCATCCATTCAGGTTTGCGCAGAATCTCTTGGCGTTCGGTGACGACGGTACGTACCGGGATTAGCGCCATCTTATCGGCATCGCGGTATTTGACGCCGCGTTCGATCTGAATCGGTTTACTCATGTTTGCGTAAGTTCCAGTTCTGAATCGTTTCTTTAAATTTGCTATTCAAATTCAAAGGATTATGTTTTTGGTTAAACTTTTTTTTAAAAAACTATAAAAATTATATCATCTTGCCTAACCACAATCAGCCTTTGCGCGATCAAAATGAAGAAATTATGTGAATAAAATGTAATTTATCAAAAAACGATCGCCTAACTTGCTGATTTTTATTGACAGGATGAAACACGTCAACCAGGAAGCGGCTCACCCTGAACGTCCAGATTCCACGGAATAAACTCGGGCGCGGAATAGCCAACTAACTGCAAAAAGGTGTTCACCAGCACGGGAGCGGTGTCATCTAGCGTGACGCCCGGCACCAGATCGCTGATTTGCGTCATCTCCATACCGGCATAACCACACGGGTTGATACGCAGGAAAGGGGAGAGATCCATAGCAATATTGAGCGCCAACCCGTGGAAAGAGCAGCCTTTGCGAATACGCAGTCCTAGCGAGCAGATTTTACGCTCGCCCACATAAACACCGGGCGCATCAGGGCGAGCATGGGCGTCAATATGGAAGTGCGCCAGTGTGCCAATCACGGTATTTTCAATGGCGGTGACGAGCTGACGAACGCCAAGCTTACGGCGCTTTAGGTCAATCAACACGTACATGACCTGCTGGCCGGGGCCGTGGTAGGTCACCTGACCGCCTCTGTCGCTCTGAATGACCGGAATGTCGCCGGGCATGAGGACATGTTCGGCTTTTCCCGCCTGACCTTGTGTGAATACGCGGGGATGCTGCACCAGCCAGATTTCATCTGGAGTTTTATCATCGCGTCGGTCGGTGAAATTATGCATCGCCAGAGAGACGGGTTCATACGGCTGTACGTCAAATTGGCGTACGATGATCTTATCCTGTAGCAAGTGTGTCATCTTCAGGTTAAGGAAAGGTGGGAGGATTATAACGGCGGGAGACTTCAGCGAACAGCACTATCACTATGCATTATAAAACCATGCATCGCAGAAACATGCCGTGCTCGCTAATTTTCCCGCCCGTTTTTATTACAACACTATCTTCACAGAATCGTCTTTACAGAACCATGCGCACGATATCGATGTTGCCCAGTTCTTCGTACAGCGTTTCTACCTGCTCAATATGTGTCGCAGTGATGGTGATGGAAACGGAGTGGTAATTCCCCTTGCTGCTGGGTTTGATCTGCGGCGTGTAGTCGCCTGGCGCATGACGTTGTACCACTTCAACGACCAGATCGACCAGCTCTGGTTTTGCCTCACCCATGACCTTGTAGGTAAAAACGCAGGGGAATTCAAGCAGTTCGTTTAATTTGGTTTTCATTTGCGCTCCAGAGAGGGTAATACGTCGGTATTATTCCAACGGTATTAGCACTGACATATGTACATCATACTAAAAAATATAACTCCCGCGTCTGCGGGAGTTATGGATGCTATCTATATGGGGGCGTTTTCGCCCCACACAAGGGGGCTTAACCGAACCAGTGATGGAACATCAATTTGATGTAGTCGATCATGCGGCCAAAGATCCCGCCTTCTTTCACTTCGTTCATCACAACCAGCGGGCGCTGATCGATGGTTTTGCCATCGAGCTGGAAGTTGATAGAACCCACAACCTGATTTTTGGCTAACGGCGCATGCAATTCCGTGTTGTCCAGAACATAGCTGGCTTTCAGATCTTTCATACGGCCACGTGGAATGGTCAGGTAGGCATCTTTCTCAACGCCCAGCGCAACGCGGTCGCTGTCGCCAAACCAGACGGGCTCGGAAGCGAACTCTTTGCCTGCTTTCAACGGTGCGACGGTTTCAAAGAAGCGGAAGCCCCAGGTCAGCAGTTTTTTACTTTCGGATTCGCGTCCTTTGGCATTACGTCCACCCAGTACGGCAGAAATCAGACGCATCTGACCTTCTGTGGCTGAAGCGACCAGATTAAAGCCGGCTGATGACGTGTGGCCTGTTTTGATGCCGTCAACATTCAGGCTGGAATCCCACAGTAAACCGTTACGGTTAGGCTGGCGGATGTTGTTGAATGTGAACTCTTTCTCTTTGTAGGTTGCGTACTCTTCTGGAACATCGCGAATCAGCGCCTGACCGATCAGGGCCATATCACGCGCCGAGCTGAACTGGCCCGGTGCATCCAGACCGTGCACGGTTTCAAAATTGGTATTCTGCAGCCCCAGAGCTTTCACGTAACCGTTCATCAGGTTAACGAAGGCGTCCTGACTTCCCGCAACGTAGTCGGCCATCGCGACACAGGCATCGTTACCGGATTGCAGGATAATGCCGCGGTTTAATTGGGAGACGGGAACACGGTCGCCCGGCTTCAGGAACATCAGGGAAGAGCCCTGGAAGGTTGGGTTACCGGTTGCCCAGGCATCTTTACCGACGGTAACGATGTCGTTAGGGCTGATTTTTCCTGATTTAATCGCCTGACCAATCACGTAGCTGGTCATCATTTTCGTTAAGCTGGCCGGATCGCGGCGCGTGTCAGCGTTCATTTCCGCCAACACTTTTCCAGAGTTGTAATCAATCAGGATGTAGGATTCAGCATCGATTTGCGGAACGCCGGGGATCATCGTTTTAAGATTGATATCTTCGGCATAGGCAAAGGAAGAGGCGCTAATGACGAGCAGTGCGCCAAGCGCAGTACGCTTAGTAAAACGAGACGTGTTTACAGTATTCATGATTGGAACAACAACATCCGTGGGTATGAGTTAAAAAACGAGCCACACTATAGCAGATGGGGAATAGGCAGGCATCAGGCATTACGTTACGTGATTTTGCAAAAGGGCGGTATGTTCAATGTCATAGCCGCCGTTTTCGCATGGTAAGCCTGCCGATTATCCGTGACTAGAGGGTGCCGGGTGCGGCGGTAATAAACGACTGCTGCTGAGCTTCGACTGACAAACGTTGTTGAAGTTCAGCGGCTTGCTGACGATTCTGGAATGGCCCTAGCTGGATACGGTACAGTCCACCGCTCGCCGTGACTTTACCGGCTACGCGGAAGCGTTCGCTCAGGCTGCGCTGCCAGGTTTGCGCGCGTTGCTGATCGCTCAGCGCCCCGACCTGTACCACATAGCGACCCGTGGCGGAGGAGGATACCGCCGAGGGAGCGGCAACCGCTGCAGCTGACGCGGCTGGTGCGACGTTCAGTGGTGCGGCAGATGGGGACGATGTTGCCGTTGGCGCCACGTTGGACTCAACTACGCCAGCGCGCAGGGCAGAAGGAGCCCCCAGAAAACCACCGCTGTGCGATGGTGCGCTGCTCTGCGGTTGCGTGTTTTCTGTAGGGGCACTCAGGCTGCTATTGCTGATTGGGCGAACAGCGCTGTTGGGCGTTGGTGAAGTGCTTTCCATCATTGGCGTCCCCAGCCCGCTGGCACCGAAGCTCGGGCGCTCTGGCAGAGCGAAGCTTTGCTTGGCGACGGTGGTGCCCACGGTTCCAGGACCGGAGAGCGTCCCATCTGGCGCGACGTTGATGAAGTCCACTTTTACTTTGGTATTGTTCGAGATATTCAGTCGATCGCCTGCAGCCTTCGACAGATCGATAATTCTGCCCGGCGTATACGGCCCGCGGTCATTCACGCGCACAACCAGACGGCGACCGTTACTCAGGTTGGTGACGCGGACATAGCTTGGCAGCGGCAGCGTTGGGTGGGCGGCGGTGATCGCGTTAGGATCAAACGTTTCGCCGATTGACGTGCGATTACCGCTGGCTTCTTCGCCGTACCAGGCGGCTAGGCCAGTCTCACTAAAGTTTTGTGGATCTTTGACAATTTTATAGCTCTTGCCTTTGATGCTGTAGTCCTGCAGCGTCCCCTGATTGTAGGGTTCGTAACGCGGTTCTGCACCGCCGATTTCCTCGACGGGGCCGCTATAAACCTGAGTCACTGGTGGGGCAGGCTGTCGCTGTTCCGTGGTGGTACAGGCAGCAAGCGCCAGAGTTGCTACGCCGATCCAAAGCCAATCCTTACGCATTGCTCACCTCATGTTATAAATTTTTGGATAGCAGTTTGCGGTGAGTATGTATCGACATGACGATACCGAACCCCGCCATTAAGACGACCAGCGCCGATCCGCCATAGCTGATTAGCGGTAGCGGCACGCCAACGACGGGAAGTATACCGCTGACCATCCCGATATTGACGAAAACATAGAAAAACAGAATCAGCATCAGCCCGCCGACCATCACTCGGCCGAACGAGGTTTGCGCATTAGCAGCAATGACCAGACCGCGCATGATCATGAACAGATACATGGCGAGCAGAATCAAGACGCCGATTAAGCCGAGCTCTTCTGACAGTACGGCAAAGATAAAGTCGGTGTGGCGTTCTGGCAAAAACTCTAACTGAGACTGTGTGCCGTGCAGCCAACCTTTTCCAGACAGGCCACCCGAGCCTATCGCAATTTTCGACTGAATAATATGGTATCCGGCACCAAGCGGGTCGCTTTCTGGATCGAGTAGCATCATGACCCTGGCGCGCTGATAATCATGCATCAGGAAAAACCAGAGTATAGGAATAAAAGCGGCGAGTAGCAGGACGGCGATACCAATCAAGCGCCAGCTCATACCCGCGAGGAAAAGCACAAACAGCCCTGAGAGCGCGACCAGAATCGAGGTGCCTAAATCCGGCTGGGCGGCAACCAGCAGCGTAGGGACAAAAATCAGCACCAGTGCGATTGCCGTATTTTTTAGCGATGGCGGGCACATATCACGGTTAATAAAACGCGCGACCATTAGCGGTACAGCGATCTTGGCAATTTCCGACGGTTGGAAACGGATAAAACCCAGATCCAGCCAGCGCTGCGCACCTTTACTAATCTGTCCGAAAATATCCACGATGAGCAGCAAAATTACGCAGAATACGTAGAGGTAGGGAGCCCAGCCCTCATACACGCGGGGAGGGATTTGCGCCATCACGATCATCACCGTAAACCCCAGTACGATTTGAACGACTTTTCGTTCCATCATACCGACGTCTTGCCCGCTGGCGCTCCATAAGACAAATAGGCTATAGCCCAGCAGTGCCAGGATGCAGAGAAGAAACGGGAGGTCGATGTGGATTTTCGCCCAGAACGATCCCTTTTGTTGGCTATCGGTCATGACTGTCTGTTACTCACTCTCGCTACCCGGTGGCGCAGGGGGCGCACTGGGTAAATCAGTATTGTTATCACCCAACAGGATATGATCAAGGATCTGGCGAGTGATGGTGCCAACGGTCGGGCCAGCCCCACCGTTTTCCAGAATGACCGATACCGCTACTTTAGGATTTTTGTACGGGGCAAAGGCAACCATTAATTTATGGTCACGCAGATGTTCTGCGATCTTGTGCGCATTATAGGTTTCGTTTTCTTTCAGGCCGAAGACCTGAGCTGTACCGGATTTTGCCGCAATCTTATAGGGAGCATCCTCGAAGCTTTTGTGTGCGGTGCCGTTAGGTCGATTCGCCACGCCATACATACCATCTTTTGCTACTTCCCAATAGCCAGAGTGGATATCGCCGATTTGCTGATTCTCAGCCTGTCGGTAAGGCACAATCGCCCCATTTTCTCGCGAGCTATACAGCAGATGTGGCGTTTTGACCTGCCCGTCATTGATCAGTGTAACCAACGCCTTATTCATCTGAATGGGCGTTGCCGTCCAGTAGCCCTGTCCGATCCCGACGGGAATGGTGTCGCCCTGATACCAGGGTTTTTTGAATCGTCCTAATTTCCACTCGCGCGTTGGCATATTGCCTTTGCTTTCTTCTGAAATATCGATACCAGTTTTCTCGCCGTAACCAAATTTGGTCATCCATTCGGACAGGCGGTCGATACCCATGTCATAAGCGACCTGATAGAAGAAGGTATCCGCAGACTCTTCCAGCGATTTGGTGAGATTCAGGCGACCATGTCCCCATTTTTTCCAGTCGCGAAAGCGTTTTTCAGAACCGGGTAATTGCCACCAGCCGGGATCAAACAGGCTGGTGTTAGTCGTAATCACACCCGTAGTCAGAGCGGAAACCGCGATATAGGGTTTCACGGTGGAGGCGGGTGGGTACACCCCCTGCGTTGTGCGATTGATTAACGGGCGATTAGGATCGTTTTGTAGTTTGTTATAGTTTTTGGTGGAAATCCCGTCGACAAAGAGGTTGGGGTCGTAACTGGGTGTAGAAACCATCGCCAGAATACCGCCATCGCGCGGGTCAGTGACGATGACAGCGGCACGGCTACCTTCGAGTAATTTTTCGATGTAGATTTGCAGACTCAGGTCCAACGTCAGATAAATATCGCGTCCGGCCTGCGGTGGCTGCTCGTGGAGCTGACGGATTACGCGGCCGCGGTTGTTGACTTCAACTTCCTCATAGCCGGGTTTGCCGTGCAGTAAATCTTCGTAATGACGCTCGATGCCCAGCTTACCGATGTCATGTGTGGCGGCGTAATCGGCGATTTTTTCTTCTTTGGTCAGCCGTTCTACGTCTTTATCGTTGATTTTGGAGACATAGCCCGTGACGTGCGTCAGCGCAGAACCATAAGGATAATAGCGGCGCTGGTAGCCTTTAATTTCAACGCCGGGGAAGCGATATTGATTGACGGCAAAGCGGGCAACCTGAATCTCATTGAGCCCGGTTTTCACCGGAATAGAGGTAAAGCGGCGTGAGCGCTTACGCTCTTTTTCAAAACTTTCCAGATCGTCATCGGTCAGATCGACGACGGGCCGCAGCGCTTCCAGCGTCTCTTTAAGGTTGTCTACTTTGTCGGGCACCAGCTCTAACTGGTAGATGGTGCGGTTTAACGCCAGCGGTGTGCCGTTACGGTCATAGATGATGCCACGGCTGGGTGCGATAGGAACCAGCTTAATGCGGTTCTCATTAGAACGTGTGCGGTAGTCATCAACACGCACAATCTGCAGATGATAAAGGTTAGCGACTAATACACCGGAAAGCAGCAAAATGCCCAGAAAGGCGACCAAAGCACGGCGCACAAACAGGGCAGACTCAGCCGTATAATCACGAAAGGGTTTACGTTCTACTTTCATCCAGCGTTATTTCACAGGTTTCATCGTATCGCCTTACTCCCGATGGTAAGGGTGATTAGTCGTAATGCTCCATGCACGATACAGGCTCTCTGCCACCAGTACACGGACGAGCGGGTGCGGCAGCGTTAATGGCGAGAGTGACCAGCTTTGTTCCGCTGCGGCTTTGCACTCTGGCGCAAGTCCTTCAGGGCCGCCAATCAGCAGGCTGACGTCGCGTCCGTCCTGTTTCCAACGCTCCAGCTGTTGCGCCAACTGCGGCGTCTCCCAGCGAGTCCCTGGAATATCGAGCGTAACAATGCGGTTGCCTTTACCCACCGCAGCCAGCATCTGTTCGCCTTCGCGCTCCAGGATGCGTTTGATGTCCGCATTTTTACCCCGTTTCCCCGCTGGAATTTCGAGTAATTCGAAAGGCATGTCTTTGGGAAAACGGCGCAGATAATCGGTGAAACCAGTCTGCACCCAGTCGGGCATTTTGGTGCCAACGGCGACCAGTTGCAGTTTCATACTAGCCCCACAGTTTTTCCAATTCGTACAACTGGCGGCTTTCTTCTTGCATGACATGAACCATCACATCACCCAAATCGACAACAACCCAGTCAGCGGCGCTTTCGCCTTCGACACCGAGTGGGATCAGACCCGCGGCACGTGAAGATTGCACGACGTGATCGGCAATAGAAGCGACGTGACGCGTAGAGGTTCCCGTACAGATAACCATGTAATCGGTAATGCTGGATTTACCCTGCACATTGAGTGCAACGATATCCTGAGCTTTTAAGTCATCGACCTTATCAATAACGAAATCTTGGAGTGCTTGGCCTTGCAAAGGTTCCCCCTCAATGGCGTTCTGTCTTCAACTGACAGAGGCGCGTGGCGCTGAATTGTTTAGGAAAAACGTGAATCACCGAGTAATTGCCGAGAATTTCCGCTTTTCCCGGTGATTGAAACCAGCCGCGGAGTATATCACGCACTTTTACCGAGTGGTATAAAGCCCGTGGCTGATGGGCAGGAAAAGCGGTGTTATTGGTACAGGCTGTTTTCGTCGATATAACTGAGTACGGCGGGAGGTAATAAATCGTGGCAGTCCAGACCTTGCTGCCGACGTTGGCGAATTTCCGTGGCGGAGATGGTGACCAGCGGCGTGTCTGCCAAAAAGATCCGCCCTTGCGCTTGGCGGTGGAGATCGTCTGGCCTGTGTGTCAGATGGTCGTCCAGCCACTGTTGTAATTCGGGTGTTTCCAGCGTCGAGCGATAGCCGGGACGTGCGCACACCAGCAAATGACAGACGCCGAGTAGATCCTGCCAGCGATGCCAGTGGTGTAGCGTCAGCAGCGAATCCTGCCCGATGATAAAACCCAACGGCGCATTACGGCCTTTTTCAGCCCTCAACGCTTCCAATGTTTCAATGGTGTAAGAGGGGGTTTGCCGTTGCAGTTCACGATCGTCTACGGTAAAGAGCGGATTGCCTTCAACAGCCAGCTCAGCCATATGAAAACGCTGTTGGGAACTGGCTTCAGGCTGCTGTCGATGCGGCGGAACATTATTGGGCAGCAGAACCACCTGAGTCAGCCCCACGAGGTTTGCCAGTGCCGTCACTGGCTGGAGATGACCGTAATGAATCGGGTCGAACGTGCCGCCAAAAAATGCGGTTAGCGATGGTGTGGCGGGGGACTGATTCAGATGAATGCCTCCGGTAATGCTTTGCCGCACAGCAGCATGGCAAGCGATTCAAGTTCAGACCAGACGGGCTGACCGTAGTCTTGTTTTAGCGTTATTTCCACCTGCGTCAGCAATCGCACAGCCTGCTGTAGCTGTTGCAGAGACAGCCGCTGTAATGCCTGAGTGAGCAGGTCACGCCGATTTTGCCACACCTTTTGCTGATCGAATAACGTACGCAGCGGCGTGTCTGACATACGCCGCTTCAGCGCCAACAGCTGCAGCAACTCACGTTGTAGCGTGCGCAGCAAAATAACCGGTTCGCAATCTTCCTGCTGTAGCTGCTGTAAAATGTGCCAGGCGCGTTTGCTTTTCCCTGCCAGTAGCGCATCGAGCCAGTGGAACGGCGTGAAGTGGGCGGCATCATTAACTGCGCTTTCCACACGCGGCAGGGTCAGCTTACCATCAGGGTAAAGCAGCGACAGCCGTTCTAACGCCTGAGAAAGCGCAAGAAGATTGCCTTCATAGCAATAGCAAATGAGCTGCGTAGCCTGTTCATCCAGCGTTAACTTCATGGATTTGGCGCGCTGTGAAACCCAACGGGGAAGCTGTGCCTGTTCTGGCGTCAGACAATTGATATAGACGCTGTCTTGCGCGAGTGCTTTGAACCAGGCGCTGTTTTCCTGCGCTTTGGTCAGCTTATGACCGCGCAGAATCAGCAAAATATCGGGATGCAATAGCCCGGAAAGCTTGACCAGATTTTCGCTCATCGCGGCATTTGGGCCATTTTCCGGCAAGATCAGTAAGAGCGATTGGCGTGAAGCAAACAGGCTGAGCGCCTGACAGGTGCTGAAAATCGCATCCCAGTCGGTATGAGGATCCAGAATGAAGCTGAAATGTTCGCTAAACTCGTGCTGTTGAGCGACCCGTTTGATGCTATCGAGGCTTTCCTGTAGCAGGAGTGGGTCTGACCCGAAGACCAAATAACAACCGCGCAGCCCCTCATGGAGCTGCGCGGTCAGTTGCTCGGGGTAAAGCCGAATCATGAACGCGTGGCGGCAGCGGTGGAATGCTGCCGATTTTTGACTTCCTGACTACCGTTGACGGTCAGCAATTTACGCACCAACTGCTGGGCAGCCTGCTCACGCATTTCCTGACGAACGATGTCCTGTTCTGCATCTTTCGCCAGTGCCGCCAGCGGGTTATCAAAGAACGTGCGGAACACGGTCACGCTGAGCGGATAAATATCTTCACCCGGCATCAGCACCTGCGCCTGCAATGTCAGCACCATCTGGTACTCCGCCGTTTTACCATCCTGAAAAATAGAGACAGTATCGCGCGTTTCGCTTGAGCCCAGTACCCGCAGAGACGGGATATCCTGACGTGTCGCATCGTCAACGATTTTCACATCGCTGAGACGGAGCTGCTCGCGTACCGCACGCGTGAGCGGGCCATAAGGGTCACTGCTGTCAAGCACCAGCGTTTGTAACTGCGCAGGCACTTGTGTCGTGCCGCGCAGGTGAAAACCGCAGCCAGCGGTGATTAACACCGCTAGCCCCAGCAACAGCGTGAATAGACGATGTCGCACAGTTCCTCCTTGCCTTAACCCACAACCAGGTTAAGCAGTTTGCCAGGGACATAAATCACTTTACGAACCGTGACGCCGTCCAGATATTTCGCGACCAGCGGTTCCTGAGCAGCGCGTTCGCGAACCTGTTCTTCGCTTGCGTCAGCGGCAACGGTAATTTTACCACGTACTTTACCGTTCACCTGCACAACAACCAGCTTGGAATCTTCAACCATTGCGCTCTCATCGGCAACCGGCCACGGCGCCGTATCGATGTCGCCTTCGCCTTGCAGCGCCTGCCACAGCGTGAAGCAGACATGTGGCGTGAACGGATAGAGCATACGAACAACGGCCAACAGCGTTTCCTGCGTCAGTGCGCGATCCTGATCGCTGTCCTGCGGCGCTTTAGCCAGTTTGTTCATCAGTTCCATGATGGCGGCGATCGCAGTGTTGAAGGTCTGGCGGCGGCCGATATCATCGGTCACTTTCGCGATCGTTTTGTGCAGGTCGCGGCGCAGTGATTTCTGATCTTCCGTCAGCGTAGCGACATCCAACGCCGTTGTTGCGCCTTTCTCGGTGTGCTCAAAGGCTTGTCTCCAGACGCGTTTCAGGAAGCGGTTCGCGCCTTCTACGCCGGATTCCTGCCATTCCAGCGTCATTTCTGCCGGAGAAGCAAACATCATGAACAGACGAACGGTATCTGCACCGTATTTCTCTACCATGACCTGCGGGTCGATGCCGTTGTTCTTCGACTTCGACATTTTGCTCATGCCGGCGTAGATCACGTCGCGACCTTCGTTATCGACGGCTTTGACGATGCGTCCTTTCTCATCACGCTCAACGTTAACGTCGATAGGAGAAACCCAGACGCGCTCGCCGTTGTTGCCCAGATAGTAGAAGGCATCGGCCAGCACCATGCCCTGACACAGCAGACGTTTGGCAGGTTCGTCAGAAGTAACCAGACCCGCGTCGCGCATCAGTTTGTGGAAGAAGCGGAAATACATCAGGTGCATGATGGCGTGTTCGATACCGCCAACGTATTGGTCAACGGGCAGCCAGTAGTTGGCGGCAGCCGGATCCAGCATTCCCTGATCGTACTGCGGGCAAGTATAGCGCGCGTAGTACCAGGAGGATTCCATAAAGGTATCGAACGTGTCGGTTTCACGCAGCGCAGGCTGACCGTTAACGGTGGTCTTCGCCCATTCTGGGTTAGATTTCAGCGGGCTGGTGATGCCGTCCATCACGACATCTTCCGGCAGGATCACTGGCAACTGATCTTCTGGCGTCGGGATAACGGTGCCGTCTTCCAGTGTCACCATTGGAATTGGCGCGCCCCAGTAGCGCTGACGAGATACACCCCAGTCGCGCAGGCGATAGTTGACTTTACGTTCGCCAATGCCTTTCTCTACCAGCTTATCGGCAATGGCGTTAAAGGCTGCATCGAAATCCAGGCCGTCAAATTCACCGGAATTGAACAGGTTGCCTTTTTCCGTCATGGCTTCAGCAGACAGGTCGGGCTCGCTGCCATCGGCGTTCAGGATGACTGGCTTAATGGACAAGTCATATTTGGTGGCGAATTCCCAGTCGCGCTGGTCGTGACCCGGAACGGCCATCACAGCACCTGTACCGTATTCCATCAGGACGAAGTTGGCGACCCAGATAGCGACTTTCTCGCCGTTCAACGGGTGAATCGCATACAGGCCGGTGGCCATGCCTTTTTTCTCCATTGTCGCCATATCGGCTTCGGCAACTTTGGTATTACGGCATTCTGCAATGAAATCGGTCAGCGCCGGGTTCGCTGCGGCAGCTTGTGCGGCGAGAGGGTGACCTGCGGCAACGGCCACGTAGGTCACGCCCATGAACGTATCCGGGCGCGTGGTGTAAACGGTCAGTTTCTCGGCGCTGTCCGCCACGTCAAAGGTGATTTCCACACCTTCGGAGCGGCCAATCCAGTTACGCTGCATGGTTTTGACCTGCTCAGGCCAGCTTTCCAGCGTATCCAGATCGTTTAGCAATTGGTCTGCATAAGCGGTGATTTTGATAAACCACTGCGGAATCTCTTTGCGTTCAACTTTGGTGTCGCAGCGCCAGCAGCAGCCATCGATAACCTGTTCGTTCGCCAGTACAGTTTGGTCGTTCGGGCACCAGTTAACGGCGGAGGTTTTTTTATAAACCAGACCTTTCTCGTACAGTTTGGTGAAGAACCACTGTTCCCAACGGTAGTAGTCGGGTTTACAGGTCGCGACTTCGCGATCCCAGTCATAGCCAAAGCCCAGCAGTTTGAGCTGGTTTTTCATGTAGTCGATGTTGGCGTAGGTCCAGGGCGCTGGCGCGGTGTTGTTCTTGACCGCAGCGCCTTCGGCCGGCAGACCAAAAGCATCCCAACCAATCGGTTGTAGAACGTTTTTACCCAGCATGCGCTGATAGCGGGAGATCACGTCGCCAATGGTGTAGTTACGGACGTGGCCCATATGTAGTCGGCCAGAAGGGTAAGGCAGCATGGAAAGGCAATAGTATTTTTCCTTGCCGGGCTGTTCGGTGACTTTAAATGTCTGCTTCTCTTGCCAGTGAAGCTGGACGTCCGCTTCTATCTCTTCTGGGCGGTATTGCTCTTGCATGGCTGCCAGGGGTCCTGTTTAGTGAAGAATCGCTACGTGAGTAGCCTGTTCTGATTCATAACAAAAGATCCGCATAGCATAGCCGTAAGCGGCGCGTGCAACAACACCCAGCGCCCGACTGAGGAATATTTATGATTTATGAGCAGCATACTGCGAGGAATTACGCAAATTGGTGACAATTTCCTCAGGTGTGCGGAAAAAATAATCTAAAATAGAGAGAGATAGGCAACATATCGGTTCTTTATCTGGTGTGCCAGACGGCGAATAGTCGTGCTTTATCGCCCTTCAACCCGCTTATTCAGGAGGAAGCATGAATAAACTAGCCCGCTATTACCGCGAGTTAATGGCTTCAGTTACAGCCCGGCTGAACAACGGTGAACGCGATCTTGATAGTCTGGTGCAGAGCGCCCGCAAAACCTTGCAGGAAGGCTCGGAGCTGACGCAGAAAGAAATAGAACAGGTGATTCAGGCTGTTCAGCGCGATTTGGAAGAGTTTGGCCGTAGCTATAGCGAAAGCCAGGATGAGTTCACTGACAGCGTTTTTATGCGAGTCATCAAGGAAAGCCTGTGGCAGGAACTTGCGGATATTACGGATAAAACGCAGTTGGAGTGGCGTGAGATTTTTAAAGATGTGAATCATCACGGGGTATATCACAGTGGTGAAGTGGTGGGGCTAGGCAATCTGGTGTGTGAGAACTGCCATCACCATATAGCCTTCTACACGCCGGAGGTCTTGCCACTGTGCCCGAAATGCTCGCATGACCTGTTCCATCGCCAGCCATTTCAGCCGTAGGGCTGCCTAAAGAGATAAAGTCTGTTGAGCGGTAGTAACGGATAGATCGTAAAGACGCTGTAAATACATCCCTGTACGCTCGGATTGCGCCATCCCTGGCGCAAACGCTTTACTCTTCTATTCCGTTACTGCCGTTCTCGTTCAGAAAATAAGTTTGTCAACAGTCTGATAAAGCGTGCCTTGCGGCACGCTTTGTTTGCGTATTAATGCAGGATTTTCGCCAGGAAGTCTTTCGCGCGCTCGGACTGTGGGTTATTGAAGAAATCATCCTTGCGGGTGTCTTCAACGATTTTTCCCTCATCCATAAAGATCACGCGGTGCGCCACCTTACGAGCAAAGCCCATTTCATGGGTGACGACCATCATGGTCATGCCTTCCTGCGCCAATTCAACCATGACGTCCAGCACTTCATTGATCATCTCTGGATCGAGTGCAGATGTCGGTTCATCAAATAACATCGCGATAGGATCCATACACAGCGCACGGGCGATAGCGACACGCTGTTGCTGACCACCGGAAAGCTGACCCGGATACTTGTTGGCGTGTGCAGCCAGACCAACGCGCTCCAACAGTTTCTGCGCCTTCGCTTTGGCGTCTTCACGCTTGCGCTTTAGCACTTTTACCTGCGCGAGCGTCAGGTTCTCAATAATCGACAGATGCGGGAACAGTTCAAAGTGTTGGAACACCATCCCGACTTTGGAACGTAGCTGGGCCAGATTGGTTTTTTTATCGTTAACGGCAGTCCCGTTGACGGTAATTTCACCTTTTTGGATCGGTTCCAGGCCATTTACGGTTTTAATCAGGGTTGATTTGCCGGAGCCAGAAGGCCCACAGACGACTACGACTTCACCTTTTTTTACTTCTGTGGAGCAGTCGGCTAGCACCTGAAATTGGCCATACCATTTAGAAACATTTTTCAGGGAAATCATCAAACCGTCCTTTTTTTCAGGTAACTGACCAGCATTGAGGCTGAAATGCTGAAGATAAAATAAATGAACCCGGCAAACAGGATCATTTCAACTTGTGTTCCGTCACGCTCGCCGATGGTTGAGGCGGTACGGAAGAAATCAGCGAGGCTGAGCACGTAAACCAGTGAGGTATCCTGGAACAGGACAATCCCTTGCGTCAGCAACAATGGCACCATGGCGCGGAATGCCTGCGGCAGAATAACCAGCTTCATGGATTGCCACTGCGTCATGCCTAATGCCAGTGCCGCGGAGGATTGACCGCGCGATATGCTGAGGATACCCGCACGAA
Source organism: Pectobacterium aroidearum (assembly GCF_015689195.1). Classification (GTDB taxonomy): domain Bacteria; phylum Pseudomonadota; class Gammaproteobacteria; order Enterobacterales; family Enterobacteriaceae; genus Pectobacterium; species Pectobacterium aroidearum. Next base: position 3,593,076 of record NZ_CP065044.1, on the reverse strand, counting down.
TAATTTCAGAATAATAGGCTGCCTCGAACAGCGAGAAGGCTACCATAGCTGAAATCAGGCGAATATCGGTTTTCGGCGATAGCCCAAGCACATTTTGTAATAAGCTAGGAACCACCAGATAGAACCACAGCAGCACCATGACAAGTGGAACGGAGCGGAACAGGTTCACATACAGTTTGGCGAACCAACTGATAGGTTTTATCGGCGACAGGCGCATTACCGCCAGAATCGTGCCCCACACAATCCCGAATACTACCGCCGTCAGCGTAATCTTGAGTGTAACAACCATCCCCTGAATCAGGTACGGCATGCTTGGCCCAATTGAGCTCCAGTCAAATTCATACATGATTTATTTGCTCCCCATATTGCCCGGCAAACGGGTTTTTCGCTCAACGACCTGCATAATCAACATAATGATGGCATTGATGCCAACGTACGCCAGCGTGATGGCGGTAAAGGATTCATACGCGTGGGCGGAATAATCCAGCAGTTTCCCTGCCTGTGCCGCCATATCAACCAGACCAATCGTGGACGCGATGGCCGAGTTTTTGACCAGGTTTAACATCTCTGACGTCAATGGCGGAACAATGACGCGGTACGCATTGGGCAGCAACACATAGCGGTAAGTTTGTGGCAGCGTCAGGCCCATTGCCAATCCGGCAGCTTTCTGCCCGCGCGGTAGCGATTGAATCCCCGCACGCACCTGCTCACAAACGCGCGCTGCGGTGAAGAGTCCCAGACAAATCATTGATGACAGGAAGAACTGAATATTCGGGTCTAGCTCGGCTTTAAACCACATGCCGATGCTGGCAGGAAGCAGTTCGGGCACCACCAAATACCAGGTAAAGAACTGGACAATCAGTGGGACGTTGCGAAATAGCTCGACGTAGCAGGTACCAATGCCCGCAACAAAGCGGTTCGGGACGGTACGCAAGATTCCAAATAAAGAACCAACGAGAAAGGCGATAATCCAGGCACAGATAGACAATGTGACGGTAACTTGCAGACCGGACAAAATCCACCCGAGGTAGGTTGTGTTGCCGAAAGGGGCGGCTTGTAGAAATATGCCCCAGTTCCAATCTATTGACATAACGAACTCCGGTAAAAAAAGGGTAGCGAAGCTACCCTGAAGATTGATGAGCGGCCATATTCCCGTTCTGTTTCAAACTACAGGCGTATTGTTTGTTTTCCTGTTTATCGAAATTTCTCGGGGCAACATGTGATGGGGAACGACCATCACATGCCTGTCTGTCCTGCCACGAATCAGCAATCAGAGGGCAGATGACTCTGCCCTTATTCTCATTATTAATTAGTTGAGCGCTTTGTCATTTGGCGCTTTGAACAAGGCCTTCATTTCGTCTGACAGTGCAAAGTTCAGGTTAAGATCTTTTGGCGGAATAGGTTGTTTAAACCAGCGATCGAACCATTTCTCAGCTTCACCGGAGGTCTGAACTTCAGCGATGGTGTCATCAACCAGTTTCTTGAATTGCGGGTCGTCTTTACGCAGCATACAGCCGTAGGCTTCTTCAGACTGTGCTTTGCCGACGATATCCCACTGATCGGCACTTTTCGCTTTCGCACGTTCGCCAGCCAGCAGAGCATCATCCATCATAAAGGCCACAGCACGGCCGCTTTCCAGCGTACGGAAGGAGTCGCCGTGGTCTTTCGCACTGATGATGCGCATCTTCATCTGTTTTTCTTCATTCAGCTTATTCAGCAGAACTTCAGAGGTGGTACCGGAAGTCACTACGACGGTTTTACCCGCCAGATCTGGGAAGTCTTTTACGCCGGAGTCTTTTTTGGTTAACAGACGCGTACCGACCACGAAAATGGTGTTAGAGAACGCGGCTTGTTTCTGGCGTTCCAGGTTGTTGGTCGTTGAACCACACTCAAAATCGAATGTACCATTCTGTAACAGAGGGATACGGTTCTGAGAGGTGATAGGGAGTAGCTTGACCTGCAGGTTAGGCGCATCCAGTTTTTTCTTAACCGCTTCGACAATTTTGTCAGAGTAGGCTTGAGAGTAGCCGACCACTTTTTGCGTGTTGTCATAGTAAGAAAAAGGCACGGACGATTCGCGGTGTCCAATGACGATCACGCCATTATCTTTGACCTTTTTCAATGTACCGGCCAGATCTTCAGCCTGAGCTACGCTGGCGGCGGTGCCAAGCAGAAGCAGTGATAATGCCAGTTTACGCATTTGCATGTTCTAACTCCTTTGCTGTCGTTGCTGCAATAGTTATAGCGCTGTCATGAATAACCGTATGGTTAATATGCTCGTCATTTTCAAGTTAACGTGTATCGCTGCATCACTCATACATAACGCTTTGCGACTTATCAGTGATACCGCTGCACCGTTAAAGCGCGAAGTTACTGTCTATACAGTTAAAAAGTAGCTGATTGTAAATAGATTGAAATGGAAATGTTTGTTTTTTGCGATATCCGCCGCACCAAATAGCAGCAATATCATGGTGCGGCACCAATTTGGTGCGTTACTTGCCCCAGCAGAGCGCTCTAAGCCGACGCAATATCCAAAAAAATACAGAAACAATCCTTTACAGGGTAATAACAGGCAAATACCGTGCCATAAATAAAAAAAGGCATGCAAAAGCATGCCCTTAGGGAAGTGGAAAGAGGGAGGTTATCGGCGACGCAAACCGAAGAGAACGGTAACGATGCCGCCGAATAACGTGATGATCCAGAGCGGCCAGGAACCGAAACGTGCATAAGGTGTGATTCCGGTAGCGGGCACAACCTGCGTGCTCAGCACCGCACGCGTAAACTGCGGCAGGCTGGCGCTGACATTGCCATCAGGTGTAATCACCGCGGTGACGCCGTTATTGGTACTCCGAACCAGAGGACGACCTAATTCCAGCGCGCGCATGCGTGCCATCTGGAAATGCTGCCACGGCCCAATTGAATGACCGAACCAGGCATCGTTCGAGATAGTCAGCAACATATCGGTGTCTGGCCGGAAGTTATCCCGTAACTGTTGGCCTAAGATAATCTCATAACAAATGGCGGCATTAAGCTTGAAGCCATGAACCGAGAGCTGAGGCTGGACGTAGTCTCCCCGGCTGAACGATGACATAGGAAGATCGAAGAACGGCGCCAGCGGGCGTAACAGCGTTTCCAACGGGACAAACTCGCCAAAAGGCACCAGATGGTTTTTGTTGTAACGGTTCGTTGTAGGGTAGTGGTACGGATCTTTGTCGCCCAACACGATAACCGAGTTATAAAAATCGGTTTTGTTACCCTCACGCCGGATATCGACGATACCTGTAATCAGGCTGCTATTGCGGCTACGCAAGATATCGTCAACCTGTTTCAGATAAGCGCCCTGACGACTTTCAATATCAGGAATCGCCGTTTCCGGCCAGATCACGATAGGTGCCTTGTCCATATAAGGCAGGCTGTTATCCAGATAGATCTTCAGCGTGTTCAATAGCTCATCTTGTTCCCATTTCATGGCCTGCGGGATATTGCCCTGTACCAGTGCGACATTGACGGCGCGTTCAGGTTGCAGGGTATACCACTGCACGTTGCGCAGCGGCCATGATAAAACGAAAACAGCGATAGCAATGGCCGCCGGAACGACTTTGCGTTGAGTGATGGCATAAACGAGTAGCCCGCTGAGACTCATCAACAGGAAGGTGATGGTGTCGATGCCCAGAATGGGCGCAATACCTTTTAGCGGGCCGTCAATCTGACTGTAGCCGAATTGTAGCCACGGAAAGCCCGTCAGCACCCAGCCGCGTAAAAATTCGGTTAACTGCCACAGCACGGGGGCGGCCAGTGCCAGACGCCACAGCGTTGTCTTCGGACTGAGGCGTGAGAGCAGGGCAGCAAACAGTAGCGGATAGAGCGATAAATAGGCCGCGAGCAGAATGACCAGTGCAATGTTTACAGGACCCGGCATCCCACCAAATTGCGCGATACTGACGTAAACCCAGTTAATGCCGCTGCCAAATAGGCCGAACCCCCAGCAAAAGCCTATCCAGGCTGACTGGCGGCTAGTACGGTTTAGTGTCAGCGCCTGTAGGCCCATGAGCGAGATAATCGCCGCGGGCCAGAAGTCAAAGGGAGAAAATGCCAGCGTGCCACAGGCACCAAATAAGAGCGCCAGCAGGGCTCTGACCTGCTGGCGTTGTAGAAAAGAAGCGACAACCATTGCCAAATTATTCTTCCAATTTTGGTTGAGGGGCATCGTCAGGGATTCTGACATGAACCTGAATAATACGGCGACTGTCCGCCATCGCAACCTTAAACAGGTAACCTTCTATGTCGATGGTTTCGCCTCGGGCAGGAAGGTGTCCAAAGGACTGCATCACCAAGCCGCCAATCGTATCGACTTCGTCATCGCTGAACCGTGTACCGAAAGCCTCATTGAAATCTTCAATATCGGTTAACGCACGGACGGTGTAAGTCTGGCGATTGAGCTGACGAATATCTCTGTCTTCTTCATCGTCGTATTCATCTTCAATTTCGCCGACAATCAGCTCAAGAATATCTTCAATCGTGACCAGGCCGGATACGCCGCCAAATTCATCGATGACAATCGCCATGTGATAACGCAGCGAGCGGAACTCATTCAGCATCCGATCAACGCGTTTACTTTCCGGCACAACAACAGCGGAACGCAGGACTTTATCCATACTGAAGGGTTCGGAATCGCTGCGCATAAACGGCAGCAAATCCTTAGCCATCAGGATGCCTTCAATGTGGTCTTTATCTTCGCTAATAACGGGGAAACGGGAGTGGGCGGATTCGATAATCACGTCCAGACACTCTTCCAGCGTTTGATCGCGCTTGAGCGTAATCATCTGCGAGCGAGGGATCATGATGTCGCGTACACGCTGGTCGGCGATATCCATGACGCCTTCGAGCATATCTCGTGTTTCAGGATCGATCAGGTCATTCTGTTCGGAATCACGAATCAGAGTGAGTAAACCGTTACGATCTTTTGGCTCGCCGTGAAAAAGCTGATTAAGAATAAGAGAAAAGAAGCCCTTTTTGGGACTGGGTGCATCGCTGTTTTGAGAATGGTCGTCGCTCATGCGTTTTAATTAACATCACTCTTGTTAAGGGATTATTGCCAGCAACTGGAAACGGCACAGTGGCTGATGTGTAGCAGATAAGTACCCGACATCTTCCCGATCTCGGGCTAGATAAAATGTATTTCTATTTATTCGGTGAGGCCATCTTTTTCTGCAAGGTAAGGATCGGCATAACCCATACTTTGCATAATCTCGGTTTCCAGCGCTTCCATTTCTTCGGCTTCGCTGTCTTCGATATGGTCATACCCTAGCAGATGCAGGCTACCATGGACAACCATGTGCGCCCAGTGCTCTTCTACAGTTTTTTCCTGCTCTGCGGCTTCTTGTTCGACAACCTGACGGCAGATGATTAAATCGCCAAGCAGAGGAAGTTCGACCTCAGGCGGAGCCTCAAAAGGAAACGACAGCACGTTGGTCGGCTTGTCTTTCCCGCGGTAGGTGTTATTCAGGTCGCGGCTTTCGGCCTCATCCACGATACGGATGGTGACTTCAGAGACTTCCTGAAACTGTGGCAGAACGCCTTCCAGCCAGCGCTGAAAGTCTTTCTCTTCCGGTAACCCCTGTGCTTGCTCGCTGGCGATTTGTAAATCGAGAATCACCTGACTCATTTTTGCTCCTGATCTGATGCCGCAGCCTGTGCTTCACGCTTACGCTGTTCTGCCAAGGCGTCTTTACGTTTCTGCTCGGCATTTTCCCACGCTTCATAGGCATTCACAATCCGCGCGACCACTGGGTGGCGCACCACGTCTTCGCTATGGAAAAAGTTAAAGCTAATTTCTTCCACATCAGCCAGCACTTCAATGGCGTGACGTAAGCCGGATTTCAGATTTTTCGGCAGGTCGATCTGCGTGACGTCACCGGTGATGACGGCTTTTGAGCTGAACCCGATACGCGTCAGGAACATTTTCATCTGTTCGATGGTCGTGTTCTGGCTTTCATCCAGAATGATGAAAGCATCGTTCAGCGTTCGACCACGCATGTAAGCCAGCGGCGCGACTTCAATGACGTTGCGTTCGATGAGCTTCTCGACGCGCTCAAAGCCCAGCATTTCAAACAGGGCATCATAAAGTGGTCGCAGGTAAGGATCGACTTTCTGGCTCAGATCGCCAGGCAGGAATCCCAGCTTCTCACCGGCTTCGACCGCTGGGCGCGTGAGCAGGATACGGCGAATATCCTGACGCTCCAATGCATCCACGGCGGCAGCGACGGCTAAGTAGGTTTTCCCCGTTCCTGCCGGGCCAACGCCAAACGTGATGTCATGATCGAGGATATTGGCGACATATTGTGCCTGATTTGGCGTGCGCGGTTTGATTACGCCGCGTTTGGTGCGGATATTGACCACTTTGCCATAGTCAGGAACGTGCTCCGCAGACTGCTCCAGCACGCGGGATTCTTTAATCGCAAGGTGAATTTGCTCAGGATCGATATCACCGATGACGCCACGTACCGGGGCTGTATCGACATACAGACGTTGCAGGATATCAGCGGCAGCTTGTGTCAGCAGGTTTTTGCCGACCAGTTTAAACTGGTTATCCCGGCGATTGATCTCGATGCCTAAACGTCGCTCTAGCTGCTTAATATTGTCATCAAATGGACCGCAAAGGCTGAGCAGGCGTTGGTTATCTGCGGGTTCAAGGGCAATTTCTTTTGTCGTTACGTTCAAATTATTCCTCTTGAGCGTTACTGTGCTGGCGCTATTCTGCCTGCACAAAATGAACAGTTGTCAGACGGCCTGATGTGTCCGCCATATGAATGAATTATTCATCGTGAATGCCCGATGGTGCAAGTCACAATAATGATATTGGGATGCCGCCTCGCAAAAGCAAATGTAAGCACCATGAAATTGAAACAGAGGATGAAGCGGGTTTGTCGCAAAACCGTGCCGCCGAGAAAGCATAAAAAATGGGTGGCTTTGCCACCCATCATCACGCGGAGACATGAATGAACGTCGATTACGGCTGGTAGAACCCAACGCCGATTTCATTCTCTTTGCGGGTACGCGCAATCACGGAAGACGGTGACTCATGGACGCGCAGATCCATTTGATCTTCGGTGCGCACGACGATACCACGCAGGGAATTGGTATAAACATCAACGATTTCCACATCGACGAATTTACCGATCATATCCGGCGTGCCTTCGAAGTTGACGACGCGGTTATTTTCCGTACGGCCAGACAGCTCCATCACGCTCTTACGCGAGGTACCTTCCACCAGAATACGCTGGACGGTACCCAACATGAGGCGGCTGAAGCGCATTGCCTGCTGCGTGATGCGCTCTTGCAGAAGGTACAAACGCTGCTTTTTCTCTTCTTCCGGCACGTCATCGACCATGTCCGCAGCCGGTGTTCCCGGACGGGCGGAATAGACAAAGCTGTAGCTCATATCGAAATTCACATCGGCAATCAGCTTCATCGTTTGTTCAAAGTCAGCCTGCGTTTCGCCAGGGAAGCCGACGATAAAGTCAGAACTGATCAGGATGCCCGGACGCGCGTTATGCAGCTTACGGATAATTGCTTTGTATTCCAGCGCGGTATGGCGACGTTTCATCATCGTCAGCACACGGTCAGAACCGCTTTGCACCGGTAAATGCAGGAAGCTGACCAGTTCGGGCGTGTCTTCATAGACGCTGATAATGTCGTCTGTGAATTCAATGGGATGGCTGGTGGTAAAACGGATACGATCGATCCCGTCAATAGCGGCGACCAGACGCAGCAGTTCGGCAAAAGAACAAATTTCACCGTCATAAGTTTCGCCGCGATAGGCGTTAACGTTCTGTCCCAGTAGGTTGACTTCACGTACGCCTTGCGCTGCCAGTTGAGCGATTTCAAACAATACATCATCACACGGGCGGCTGACTTCTTCCCCACGGGTATAAGGCACCACGCAGAATGTGCAATATTTATTGCAACCTTCCATGATGGAGACGAATGCCGTTGGCCCTTCGGCACGTGGTTCTGGCAGACGGTCAAATTTTTCTATTTCAGGGAAACTGATATCAACGATAGGGCTGCGTGTGCCCTGAACGTGGTTAATCATTTCCGGCAGACGGTGCAGGGTTTGTGGGCCAAAAATAACGTCAACATAGTGCGCACGTTCACGAATATGAGCGCCTTCCTGTGAGGCGACGCAGCCACCTACACCAATAATTAAATTCGGATTGAGATCTTTCAGCGCTTTCCAACGGCCAAGTTGATGGAAGACCTTTTCCTGCGCCTTTTCACGGATCGAACAGGTATTGAGCAGCAGGACATCGGCTTCTTCAGCGATTTCAGTCAGCTCATAGCCGTGCGTACTTCCCAGTAAATCAGCCATCTTTGATGAATCGTACTCATTCATCTGACAGCCCCAGGTTTTAATAAGCAGTTTTTTTGTCATCGACTTGCCATTACTCAGTGCGGATAAGAAAGATTCCCCTCATTTGGGGCGGGTATTGTAATCGTTCGCTGACGTTGTGACCAGTGCCGGAAACCGCGCTGATTTGATAACCCCTTACTTTCTATAAAAATGCGGCTTTTCTGAAAAATCACTCGCAGATCCAGTACACTACTTTCATGCATTTTTACTGGTGTGAAGAGACCAGAACCAGAGAGGATAGGCCAATATGCATTACGATGCGATTGTGGTTGGCGGTGGCATGGTTGGCGCGGCCGCGGCGCTTGGGTTGGCACAGCAAGGGTTTCAGGTTGCGGTAGTTGAGCAGGAAATGCCAGCACCGTTTGATGTTGCCAGCCCGCCAGATTTACGGATCTCGGCGATTGGCTACGCGTCGGTTGCGCTGCTGAAAGAACTGGGCGCATGGCCACGCGTCCAGCAAATGCGCAGCGCCCCTTACCGCCGGCTGGAAACCTGGGAATGGGCGAATGCCAGAGTCGTTTTCGATGCTGCTGACATTCATCTACCTGAGCTGGGATTTATGGTAGAAAACCGCGTGCTGCAATTGGCACTCTGGGAAAGTTTACAGGAAGAAGAACGTTGCCAATGTTACTGCCCGGCTACGCCGCAGAACCTGCAACGCATCAATGATGGCTGGTGCTTACAGCTTGCCGATGGGCAACAACTGACGGCTTCGCTGGTGATTGGCGCTGATGGCGCGAACTCTCAGGTTCGCCAGTGGGCGGGGATTGGCATCAGTGGCTGGCAGTATCGTCAGTCTTGTATGCTGATTGGTGTTGAAACTTCGCAACCCCAACAGGATGTGACCTGGCAGCAGTTTACGCCGAGCGGCCCGCGTGCGTTTTTGCCGCTGTTTGACCAGTGGGGATCGCTGGTGTGGTACGACAGCCCGCAGCGTATTCGCCAGCTTCAGGCGATGCCGCTTGCTCAGTTGGATAAAGAAATTGCGGCCGCCTTTCCTGAGCGATTGGGCACGGTTAAAGCGCTCTCCGCCGGATCATTCCCGCTGGTCAGGCGCCATGCGCAAACCTATATCAAACCCGGCTTGGTGCTACTGGGCGATGCGGCGCATACCATCAACCCGCTGGCAGGGCAGGGGGTTAATCTGGGATATCGCGATGTCGAGGCGCTGCTGGATGTGCTAATCAATGCGCGTAATGCAGGAGAGGCGTGGGCCTCTGAGCGTGTGCTACGCCGCTATCAGTGTCGCCGTATGCCGGATAACCTGATGATGCAAAGCGGGATGGATCTCTTCTATAACGCGTTCAGTAACGCGTTACCGCCGCTGAGTTTTGCGCGCAATATGGCGTTGATGGTTGCACAGCGCGCTGGCGTGTTAAAACAGCGCGCATTGAAGTATGCCATTGGTGTCTGATAGATAATGAGGGCGCCGACCGCTACAGCACTGGCTCAGCGGTGAAGATAATATCGGTGTCCTTATTAGTTGTTGCTGTAAAGCGAGCATTTCCTACCTGTCGAACGCCCTTACCTGAGGTCTGGCTATCCTGAAGCAGGCCGAACATCATCTCCGTCACTTCGGGGCTTTCGATATTATTCTCACCCAATACTGCAGAAAACGCGGCTGTGACGATTTGCAGATTCTGTCTTGTTACATCGGCGGATTCTGACGCGGCGTTGAGTATCACGAGGCCATTAAGCTGTTGGCCTTTACTCTCTACCGACCCAATTAGTCCGACGTGCTCGTTAAAAATGTGCTGAAAGTCATCGACGGACGTTCCCTTTTCCAGATTAATGGTCAACTTGAGAGGGATATTGAGTTTCGTCAGATTGGCATTCATCCGGTCAGCGAACGTTTGCGATGACATCTTGAAAGAAGAGACGTTGGCTGCATAAGTCGGAGTGATGAAGCAGAACAGCAACGCCATGCTGAGCAGCAGTGTGCTGAACTGCGCACGTATGACAGATCGCCGTGATTGGCTAACGTCATTCTGCTTTGGCGCCACAGCGCGGCTGAAATCATGAATAACAGAGGATGTCGATAAAACCTTCATGCCCGCCCTTTGGGAAAATCGAATAGTGGATTGGGATATGTTAGCACTAGACTATGTTAATACCACGCATAACAAAACAGGGCGACGTCTTTCGACTGTCGCCCTGTTTCTTTGCTGTTTTACCAGCTTTATTTGGCTGGGGTACGAGGATTCGAACCTCGGAATGCCGGAATCAGAATCCGTAACATGGCCTAATGAAATCAATTAATTACATTAAATACAATATGTTATAAATTTTATATGTATTTTATACAGTGTTAAATATTTGCGATGCCGCCATTTTTGCCGCCATTCAGGAAGCCAGCGGATTCAGTCGTAGTGCGTCTTCCAGATGGTTGGGGCTGAAGTGGGCGTAACGCATCGTCATCTTAATATCGGTGTGGCCGAGGATGCGTTGCAGTACCAGAATGTTGCCACCGTTCATCATAAAGTGGCTGGCAAACGTGTGGCGCAGAACGTGGGAAGACTGCCCAGCAGGTAAGACAATATCAGCCCGTTCCATTGCTTTCCTGAATGCGTTATAGCAGCCGCTGAATAACCGCCCGTTATTTTTGGGTAGTGCATTATACAGCGTTTCGCTGATCGGTACGGTTACGTTTGCCTTTGGTTTTGGTAAACGTCACTCGGTAGGGGGAAAGCTGAAAGCGGGTTAACTCTTCCGCTTCTGACCAGCGTGCACCGGTAGACAAACACCGCTTAACAATATTCATCGTGATGCCGTGGGCGCGATACCACACGTCGATCAGGTCAGACAGTTTGCGTGTGTCGCGTTTCTCTGCCGTCCACGGCTTGTTTTCTGCCTGTTCCATCGTGAAACGCTCAAAGGCGACAGCTTCCCCTTTGGTGGCAAACTGCTTACGTACCCGCTTGCCTTCGCGTCCGTGCGGGTAGCACTCACATATCCATTTTCCTGATGCTTGTTTACGAACTGCCATACAGCCCCCTGTTAACTGAGGGCTGTATTTTTACTGCATGTAAATACAGTTTCAATGTTTGTACTTAAATATCTAAACATAAAAATTTGAGATTAAAGGGGAACATAAATCAAATTATCTAATTCTGGACTAGATGTGTCATAGATCATTAAGTTGTTGTAGTCAATACCTCTAAAAAGAAAGGATCCATTATCATCAGTTCCCATAAAAGTTAACCTATTATCTGAAAGAGTAAACATGCCACCTTTATAAGCGTCTAAGTCTTCACCCATAGATATGATATCTTGAAATGAGAATTCACTAGATTTATCTCTAATTACATTCTTCTTATATCCAAAATTATATTTACTTATTCCATGCTTTTTATAAAAACTAGCCGGAAGTCCAATGCCGTTGTTTTTCACTTCTAGTGAGTCTATTTTTTTTGATAATTCTGATATAGATCTAAATATAAGTGTTTCACTATCACTCAGTTTTGTTTTACGTCCTATTTCTGCCGGCTCAATTTCTAATAGTTGCACTATAGAGTTGATGTCTCCTTTGGCTTCAAATGTCTCTGTTAGTGAGTTTGATATTTTTGTAACTTCATTGTTTACGTTGTCTATTCTTAGTGCATTATCGTATAAGGTGTGACGAAATCCTTGTACGTCAAATATGTTTTCGGTTTTATTGTCTTTAATTAGAACTGTTTTCTTATTAAAGGCTTGACGTAAGCCTAGTTCGTATAAAACGTTTGGATTTCGCCCACTCAGATCACAAATGGCAATGTCTGATTCAATAATTTTCTGCAAAATATCCACAACAATCATATGTGAGCTGCTAACATCATCAGCCCTAATCGCTTTGAAACCCGCAGCCTTACAAGCTGGTTTTATTAGGTGATTATAAACTCTTGTAAAATGCCCTGAATCGTACCCAGGTATATCGGCGATAGGCATAATCACAAAGCATATCTTTTCTTTTTCTGGCTGAGCTTGAAGTTCTTTTTCTTCCGGTTTTGCTGTGTTAGTTTTAGCGTTCATTTAAAAATCCCATAAGTATGATATTAGATTTGTGATCTGACCTTATCTTGAATAGTGGTATAAACCTTTTCCCTTTTATTAATTATCATCTTCTTTTTTAGTTGAATCACTAGCCTTACCAGATTTTTCTGGCAGCATATTTTTTATCTGTGCTAATAATCCATGAACTGATGGCGGCTGCTCTGTTTTCCCGGAAAATGCGGTGTCACCTGACATATTCCAATCTTTAAATACGTGTATTGCATCTTCTTTTGAAGCTGTACCGCCAAAAATCTGTAAGAAAATTTGCCCAAACATCAACGCATGCTGGCGGTCTTTTCGCCGAATTGATTCGTGAGTGTATTTTCTTGAATTATTGAAGCATATGTAGGAAAGCCATGAAAGCAAACCGATTCCTAATAATCCACGTGTAAACAAATAGAATAGGCTTATTGAGTTTAAATCTTCATTTTTTAAAAGGGTATCAACACCTGTTTTGAAAGTAAAAAATGCAGCGACTATTGCGCAAACACAAAAGAGTGAGCCACAACCAGACCAAATATGTGACATTCTTATAAAGAAACTATCATCTGAATTAAGTTTATTTTTTACTGATTCAACATAATCTGATATGTTTTCATCTATTCTTGATTGTTGGTTTTTTTCCCTTAGTTCGTTATTTTCTTTTTCAAGAGAGCTGATTTTCTCTTTGAAAGATTTATTATCTAATGATGTTGATTCATACAGTTCAGTTATTGTATTCACTGTGTTAGATAAAGCGACGTTTTTCTCTTCAAGAGATTTTGATTCGTTATAAAATGCCTCGGACTTCCTTTCAAGAAAAGCACACTTATTAAGTGTTTTTTGTAATCTCTCATTCATTTCATCAAGTTGCTGTTGTAATTCGCTTTTTTTTTCCTTGCTCAAATAGGATAATTCAAGGTCAAATAACATTTTTTCTGCGGATTTAATATCGCCATCTTTATGAAGGCTTAATATTTTAATGCCTTGCAACTTCCCTAAAATACCGGCGTTAACTAATCGCTCTATTTTTGCTTTAAAAATATAATCATCTTCAGGATTGTTAATATCATCAGACATATAAATTCCTTTTTACTATATTAATTTATTTGTGATGCAACTAATTTTTGAAACCACACCAATCTCATCAATCCCGCAATCAAACGCCATACCAACCCCGCTAACGCGCACTTTGCCTACAGGGATACGGGTTAGATCGCGGACGCTTGTTTTACCTTCAATCTCAACCAGCCACTTGCCGTCTGTCACTTCATCAAACTTAGGCTGAACGGGTACAACAATCACGTTAGTCAGAACTTCAGCTTCGTAGAACATGTGCTTTAAACCGTGCTTGGTTGCAAATGATGCCCTATGTTTCTGAATATTACAATTTCAATTCTTTTGGTATTCGTATGAAAAATAGGCGTATAGGTGAGCTACGATCATGACAAGAACGGGGAGTCCTCCCGAATCATTTCCAAGCGGTATTTTGGCATACATTGGATATAGGGATTCTTCACTTGGCGTGAAACGCACTCAGGGGCTTAGTATCGTGAGATGTGGCAGAACATCATCTTGGCACTTAGGAATTTATCTTGCGTGGCGCTATGGCTTTCTGATGAGCTTTAGAGAAATGCTTGGGGCCAAGTAGAGGAATGGAGTGTTGCTTCCGCCTATTGAAGGGGGATCTTAGTATTTAGAATAGAGAAGGGGGAATAACCGTAGGATGAGCGTTAAAATTTTTGTCACAGGACATAACAAAACAGGGCGACGTCTTTCGACTGTCGCCCTGTTTCTTTGCTGTTTTACCAGCTTAATTTGGCTGGGGTACGAGGATTCGAACCTCGGAATGCCGGAATCAGAATCCGGTGCCTTACCGCTTGGCGATACCCCAATAATATGGTGGCTACGACGGGAATCGAACCTGTGACCCCAGCATTATGAGTGCTGTGCTCTAACCAGCTGAGCTACGTAGCCAAATGTACTGCTATTGTTACTTTACTTCAACAACATCTTCTACATCAAGTAGATGGCTGGGGTACCTGGATTCGAACCAGGGAATGCTGGTATCAAAAACCAGTGCCTTACCGCTTGGCGATACCCCAACAGGACAACGAATTTTTTCAGCATATGTTTTGAAATGGCTGGGGTACCTGGATTCGAACCAGGGAATGCCGGTATCAAAAACCGGTGCCTTACCGCTTGGCGATACCCCAATCACTACAAAACACTAACAAGCTTCGAAAAGCGATGTCAGACCGAGAAGATAATGGTGCGGGAGGCGAGACTTGAACTCGCACACCTTGCGGCGCCAGAACCTAAATCTGGTGCGTCTACCAATTTCGCCACTCCCGCAAAAAAGATGGTGGCTACGACGGGAATCGAACCTGTGACCCCAGCATTATGAGTGCTGTGCTCTAACCAGCTGAGCTACGTAGCCATCCTTTCCGCGTCACCTTCATCGGCGTTGCGGGGCGCATTATGCGTAGTTGGCCTAATTGCGTCAACTAGTTTTTTCCCGAAAAGTGCCATCAATGTACCGTTTGTTTGGGTTGTGAACAGTATGGTGAGAAAAACGCCAAAAAGCACGTATTCCCAGTCAATTAAGCGTACAAAAACGGGCCACGAAAGGCCCGTTGACTGAAAAAATTAAATCGAATTATTTGTAGGCTGACTGGTGTACGCCAACCGCGCGGCCTGATGGATCATCCAGTTTTTTGAAAGATTCATCCCACTCAATCGCTTTAGCAGACGAACAGGCGACGGACGGGCCACCCGGTACGCATTCTGCGGCGCTTGGAACTGGGAACAGCTCTTCGAAGATTTCACGGTACAGATACGCTTCTTTGGAGCCCGGCGTGTTGTACGGGAAGCGGAAGCGCGCTGTCTCCAACTGCTGATCGGTAACCTGCTGAGCCGCCACTTCTTTCAGCGTATCAATCCAGCTGTAGCCTACGCCGTCAGAGAACTGCTCTTTCTGACGCCATGCAACGCTGTGCGGCAGGTAGGATTCAAAGCACTCGCGCAGGATGTGTTTTTCCATCTTGCCGTTGCCACACATTTTGTCGCGTGGGTTGATGCGCATGGCGACATCAAGGAAGTTTTTGTCCAGAAACGGCACGCGCGCTTCCACGCCCCAGGCAGACATCGCTTTGTTCGCGCGGGCGCAGTCATACTGGTGCAGTGCCAGCAGTTTACGCACGGTTTCTTCATGCAGCTCTTTGGCGTTTGGCGCTTTGTGGAAATAGAGGTAGCCGCCGAATACTTCGTCAGAACCTTCACCTGACAGCACCATCTTGATGCCCATCGCTTTGATTTTTCGCGACATCAGGTACATCGGTGTTGAGGCGCGAATCGTGGTGACGTCATAGGTTTCGATGTGGTAAATCACATCACGAATGGCATCCAGACCTTCCTGCACGGTGAAGTGAATTTCGTGGTGCACAGTACCCAAGTGGTCAGCCACTTCTTGCGCGGCTTTCAAGTCTGGCGCACCTTCCAGGCCGACGGCGAAAGAGTGCAACTGAGGCCACCAGGCTTCGCTGCGCTCATCATCTTCTACGCGACGTGCGGCATATTTCTTGGTGATTGCGGAGATAACGGAAGAATCCAGGCCGCCAGAGAGCAACACGCCGTAAGGCACGTCAGACATCAGGTGGCTTTTCACCGCTTCTTCCAGCGCATCGCGCAGTGCTTCTTTATCCGTTTCGTTGTCTTTTACGGCATCGTAATCAAACCAGTCGCGCTGGTAATACTCACGAATTTCGCCGTCTTTACTCCACAGGTAGCTGCCTGCCGGGAATTCTTTGATGGTACGGCAAACTGGTACCAGCGCTTTCATTTCAGAAGCGACATAGAGGTTGCCGTGTTCATCGTAGCCCATATACAGCGGGATGATGCCAAGGTGGTCACGGCCAATCAGGTAGGCGTCTTTTTCGCTGTCATACAGAGCAAAAGCGAACATGCCGCGCAGCTCATCCAGGAATGCCGGACCTTTCTCCTGATACAGCGCGAGAATCACTTCGCAGTCGGAGCCAGTCTGAAACGCGTAACGGTCACCGTATTGCTGGCGCAATGCCTGATGGTTATAGATTTCACCGTTAACGGCCAGAATGTGGGTGCGCTCGGCGTTGTAAAGCGGCTGTGCGCCCGTGTTGACGTCAACGATAGACAAGCGTTCATGAGCCAGAATCGCTTTGTCGCTGGCATAAACGCCGGACCAGTCTGGCCCGCGGTGACGCATTAAACGGGATAGCTCCAGTGCTTTCTTACGCAGTTCAACAGGATCGCTTTTCAGATCAAGCACACCAAAAATAGAACACATACATGACTCCCAATAAATGACAGATTCGACCTCAGTGCTATTGATTTAGCATCAAAGTGCCATAGGAATTCAATATTATTTAATGAAAAAAGCCATTGATGTGGTATTTCGTTAATTTATTCGATTTTTTGGTGTTGATTCGTCAAATTCCTGCACAGGAAAGGCCGGGTTTTTAGTGATTACATAATCCGGCCAGAACGAGGGTCAGGCATTTTCGAGTAATTGCTGTAGTAGCACGCCATTTAGCATTGCACGTTTGACCAAGGCAAATGCGCTGATAGCGGAAAGATGATTGAGGCTGGAGATCTCAATCGGCAGGTTATGACGAAATTCTTTCAGCACTTGCGTGTTGATACAACGCTGGATCGCAGGAAGCAGCGTTTTTTCTGCTTCGGTAATTTCACCAGCAATTACAACTTTCTGAGGATTGAAGAGGTTGATTGCGATGGAAAGCGCTTTACCAAGGTTGATCCCAGCCTGTTCGATCACCTCACGGGCGAGGGCGTCGCCCCGATTTGCCGCTTTGCAAATGGCAGAAATCGTCGGGGTATCTGTAGAAAGCTTGCTGGGGTAACCCTGACGCAGCAGATGCTGTACCCGCTGTTCAATGGCGGCATTGGCAACGACGGTTTCCAGACAGCCGAAATTGCCGCAGTGGCAGCGATCGCCAAGTGGATCGATCTGAATATGGCCGATCTCGCCGACGTTGCCGTTGCTGCCGAGAAAAATTTGCCCGTTGACGAGAATGCCTGCGCCAGTTCCTCGATGGACACGTACCAGAATGGAATCCAGCGAGTCGTGGGTGGCGCCGAAATAGTGTTCTGCCAATGCCAGGCTGCGGATATCGTGACCGACAAAGCTGGTAACGTTGAACTGGCGTTGCAGATTTTCGACCAATTGCCAGTTATCTACGCTGATGTGTGGCATATAGCGGACAATGCCTGCCACCGGATCAACCAGCCCCGGCAGCACAACGGAGATCGCAATGAGTTCGCGAATGCGGCGCTGATGGCTGGAGATAAAGCCGCCGATCGCCTGAAAAAGTGCGGCTTCCAGCGCCTCCTGCGTTTTCTCCTGCAGGTCGTAGTGCGTTTCTTCCAGCGCTTTGCCTTGCAAATCGTACAGCGCAATGGTGGCGTCGTAACGACCGAGACGGACGGCGATAGAATGGAAAGGGCGATTTTCGGTGATAATAGAAATGGCACGCCTGCCACCTGTGGAGGCCTGCTGATCGACTTCTTTGATGAGTCCGCGTTCCAGAAGCTGGCGGGTGATTTTTGTGACGCTGGCAGGCGCAAGCTGGCTCTGTTCTGCTATCTGAATTCGTGAGATTGGGCCTTGTTGGTCAATCAGGCGGTAAACCACCGCACTGTTTAATTGCTTAACCAGATCGACATTCCCTATCTGCGCCTGTCCGCCTGTGGTCATGAAAAAGTTACTCGCTTCTTTAGGTATAAACGCAGATATCAATGCGTAGCCTGCGTCAACGTGGAGTAGACCGATTATCAGGTTTACTCCACGTATTTTCGCTTTACCCCAAGATGTTTTTCACTTTATCCCCAAACAGGATTACCGTTAACAAACGTCTTGAGAATCTGATAATCACGGTCAAAGGCGGTCAAGTTTGCCACTTTACCGCTTTCAATACTGCCTAACTGCTTATCGACGCCAATGGCGCGAGCGGGATAGAGCGTCGCCATTCTAATCGCTTCATCCAGCGCGATACCCGCATGTTCGACGCTATTACGTACAGCCTCAATCATGGTCAGTGCAGAGCCGCTTAGGGTACCGTGCTCATCGACACAAATGCCATCGCGGTAGTATATGGTTTTACCAGCAAAAATGAATTGGTCAATATCTGCGCCCGCTGGTGCCGTTGCGTCGGTAACCAGCACCAGTTTATCGCCCTTGATACGTTTACTGTTACGGATATTCGCCCAGTCGACGTGCCGCCCATCCGCGATAATACCGCAATAGACTTCCGGGGCGTCGTAAATCGCGCCAACCAGTCCGGGTTCACGACCGGTCAGGTACGGCATGGCGTTGAACAGGTGGGTAGCGAAACGAATACCGGCAGCAAAACCCTGTTTTGCCTGTTCCCAGGTGGCATTAGAATGCCCCGCGGAGACGATAATACCTGCGGCCGTTAGCTGGCGAATAACCGACGGATCGACTTCTTCCGGTGCCAGCGTAATTTTTGTAATGGCATCCGCGTTGGCACACAGAAAGTCGACCAATTCTTGCGTTGGTTTGCGGATAAACGCGGGATCATGCGTGCCTTTCTTTATCACATTCAGCCACGGGCCTTCGAGATGCAGCCCAAGCGCCTGATGCTTATTCTGCGCCAGCCAGTCTCTCATCACGTTGATGCTGTGCTTCATGAACGCATCGCTGGAGGTAATCAGCGTGGGTAAGAAGCTGGTGCAGCCTGAACGCTGGTTTGCCTGCTGCATGATCTCCAGTGTTTTGACGGAAATTGTGTCCAGCGAGTCGTTGAACTGCACGCCGCCGCATCCGTTCAACTGGAGATCGATAAACCCCGGAGCGAGAAACGCGCCGCCCAGGTCGTGTTGTTCAATGCCGGCAGGGAGCTCGGCAAGTGGGCAGACTCGCTCGATCAGCCCATCGGCAATCACGACGGCGTGATTATCCAGAATCTGATGGCCGGTAAAAATCCGGCTGTGGGTTAACGCGTACATCATCAACTCCCGCGATCGGTTAGAGGTTCTTCATACTTTCCGTTTCTAACTCACGGAAATATTTAACAGTTTTTACCTTCAGCTCCATCGTTGAAGGCTCGTCGCACACCATGATGGCCTTGGCATGAAGCTGTAGACAGCTGATAGTCCACATATGGTTGACGTTGCCTTCTACCGCAGCCTGAAGTGCCAGCGCCTTGTTGCGCCCGGTCACCAGAATCATTACTTCTTCGGCATCCAGCAACGTACCGACGCCCACGGTCAGCGCAAATTTAGGCACCAGACTGACATCCCCGCCGAAGAAACGGGAATTCGCAATACGGGTTTCTTCCGTCAAGGTTTTGATGCGGGTGCGGGAAGCCAGAGAGGAGGCGGGCTCATTGAAAGCGATATGTCCATCATTGCCCACGCCACCCATGAAAAGATGAATTTTTCCGTAGGACTTTATTTTCTCTTCATAGCGGCGACATTCTGCAGTGGTGTCTTCTGCGTTGCCGTTCAACAGGTTAATGTTTTCACGCGGAATATCAATGTGATTGAAGAAATTCTGATGCATGAAGGTATGATAGCTTTCCGGATGATCGGTCGGTAGGCCGACATATTCATCCATATTGAAGGTAACAACGTGTTTGAAGCTCACCAGACCCGCTTGATGCATAGCGACCAGCGATTTGTAGGCCTCCAGCGGTGAGCTGCCTGTCGGTAGCCCAAGAATAAAAGGGCGCTTTGCGCTGGGCTTGAAAGCGTTAATTTTTTCTACAATGTGGCGGGCGGCCCATTTTCCGACGTCGGCTGCGGTAGTTAAGGGAATGAGTCTCATCAGCGCTCTCCTGGTTTTCAAGTGGAATTTATTGCGTCAATCGCGCCAGTTGCGCGTTTTGTCTATGCATTAAAATTAGTCTACTCCGTTTTTTTTAATCTTGAAATAAGTTGGGGTTTTATTCAGGTATAAACTTTTAATATGCAGTTTTTTGGTGATTTTTATCACATAATTACGGGGTTTAATTTGTGTAGAGAATTATTTTTCTTACACTCCCCCTAAGCACTACCGCTGGCTATGTTTTTTCGATACTGAAGCTTTGCGACAGCGACGTTTTTCGGCAGTGAAATTTATTGGCAGGTTTGTTTGCCCCACAACATTTCATTTACCTCGTAAAGGTAAGAGAGGGAAAAGTGAGTACTCTGAGCTATTTACAAAAAGTCGGCCGGGCACTGATGGTGCCTGTCGCGACGCTGCCTGCTGCCGCCATCCTGATGGGGATAGGTTACTGGATTGATCCGGTTGGCTGGGGAAGCGAGAACGCATTAGCGGCACTTCTCATCAAATCGGGCGAGGCGATTATCGGGCATATGGCGGTGCTGTTTGCGGTCGGTGTCGCTTACGGCATGTCGAAAGATAAAGATGGTGCGGCAGCATTGACCGGTTTTGTCGGCTATCTGGTGCTGACCACGCTGTGTTCACCGGCTGTTGTCGCCATGATCCAACGGATCCCGGTTGAACAGGTGCCTGCGGCGTTTGGCAAGATTGAAAACCAGTTCATCGGGATTCTGGTCGGTGTGATGTCCGCCGAACTGTATAACCGCTTTAGTCAGGTTGAACTGCCTAAGGCGCTGTCGTTCTTCAGCGGGCGCCGTCTGGTACCAATTCTGGTTTCTTTCCTGATGATCCTGGTTGCGTTCATTTTAATGTACGTCTGGCCGGTGATTTACAATGCGCTGGTGTCGTTTGGCGAACACATCCAACAAATGGGCTCGGTAGGTGCCGGGGTTTATGCCTTCTTTAACCGCTTGCTGATTCCTGTTGGGCTGCACCACGCGCTGAACTCTGTGTTCTGGTTTGATGTTGCGGGTATCAACGATATCCCTAACTTCCTGGCTGGCCAGCAGTCTATTGATTCAGGCAAAGCCGTTGTGGGGATCACCGGACGTTATCAGGCGGGCTTCTTCCCGATTATGATGTTCGGCCTGCCGGGTGCGGCGCTGGCGATTTATCACTGCGCGCGTCCTGAGAACAAAAGCAAAGTGGCCGGAATTATGCTGGCGGCGGCGTTTGCCTCCTTCTTTACTGGTATCACTGAGCCGCTGGAATTCTCATTCATGTTTGTGGCACCGGTGCTGTATTTCCTGCATGCGCTGCTGACTGGTTTTTCCGTCTTTATCGCAGCCAGCATGCATTGGATTGCCGGTTTTGGCTTCAGTGCTGGTCTGGTGGACATGGTACTGTCATCGCGTAATCCGTTAGCCACCCAGTGGTACATGCTGCTTGTTCAGGGACTGGTATTCTTCGTTATTTACTATGTGGTGTTCCGCTTTACCATCACGCGCTTCAATCTGTTAACGCCGGGACGTGAGCTGGCCGTGAGCGGTAGCGAAGCTGATGGTTATGATGTGAGTACCGCGTCTGAGAGCGAGAAATCAGGCGATACCGCGGCGTTAGCACGCGGTTATTTGCAGGCGCTGGGCGGAAAAACCAACCTGATTGGTATTGATGCCTGTATCACGCGTTTGCGTTTGAACGTGGCGGATTCGTCTCTGGTGGATGATGCACAGGCGAAGCGTCTTGGTGCGGCGGGCGTGATTCGTCTGAATAAGCAAAGCGTACAGATTATCGTGGGGACGCAGGCTGAATCGATAGCTACTGCACTGAAAGCGGAACACGACAAGGCGTAATATGACAGCGTTATTTGTTTAACGTGGTGTTATGTCAATGAAATTGATAGGGCGAGATGGCAATCTCGCCCTTTTTTTTCGTTATGAATAATTAAATGAAACTAACGGTTGTTTCCCAGCGTAGCTTGTTGGATCATTGTCGGTTATACGTTGTTTTAGCATTGAGGAATGAAGAATGAGTGAGGCTGAAGCCCGCCCAACCAACTTTATCCGCCAGATTATCGATGAAGATCTGGCGTCCGGTAAGCATGACCATATTCAGACGCGTTTCCCGCCAGAGCCGAACGGCTATCTGCATATTGGACATGCCAAGTCTATTTGCCTGAATTTTGGTATTGCGCGTGACTATCAGGGGCAATGCAACCTGCGTTTTGACGACACCAATCCGGTAAAAGAAGATATCGAATACGTTGAGTCGATCAAACGTGACGTCGAGTGGCTGGGCTTTTCATGGAGCGGCGACGTTCGCTATTCTTCTGATTATTTCGATCAGCTGCACGCGTATGCGGTTGAGCTGATCGGTAAAGGATTGGCTTACGTTGATGAACTGACGCCTGAGCAGATCCGTGAATACCGTGGTACGCTGACGGCACCGGGTAAAAATAGCCCTTACCGCGATCGTACCGTGCAGGAAAACCTGGCGCTGTTTGAAAAAATGCGTAACGGTGGATTTGCGGAAGGTACTGCCTGCCTACGTGCAAAAATCGATATGGCATCGTCCTTTATCGTGATGCGCGATCCGGTGCTGTATCGTATTAAATTTGCCGATCACCACCAGACGGGCAACAAGTGGTGCATCTACCCGATGTATGATTTCACCCACTGCATTTCCGATGCGCTGGAAGGGATCACGCATTCGCTGTGTACACTGGAATTCCAGGATAACCGCCGCCTGTATGACTGGGTGTTGGATAACATCACCATTCCTTGCCATCCGCGTCAGTACGAATTCTCTCGCCTCAACCTCGAATACGCAATTATGTCCAAGCGTAAGCTGAATCAGTTGGTGGTGGAAAATGTCGTTGAAGGATGGGACGATCCGCGTATGCCGACTATTTCTGGTCTGCGTCGTCGCGGTTATAGTGCGTCTTCTATCCGTGAGTTCTGTGTGCGTATCGGCGTTACGAAGCAGGATAACAACGTGGAAATGGCCGCGCTTGAATCCTGTATCCGCGACGATCTGAATGAGAACGCTCCGCGTGCGATGGCGGTGTTGGACCCGGTCAAAGTCGTGATCGAGAATTTGCCCGCCGGGCATGAAGAGTTTGTTGCGATGCCAAACCACCCGAACAAACCTGAAATGGGTTCACGTCAGGTGGCATTCAGCCGTGAAGTCTATATCGACCGTGCTGACTTCCGTGAAGAAGCTAATAAACAGTACAAACGCTTGGTGTTGGGTAAAGAGGTTCGTCTGCGTAATGCCTATGTGATCAAAGCGGATCGCATTGAGAAAGACGAGCAGGGCACCATCACTACGATCTACTGTAGCTATGATGCAGAGACGCTGAGCAAAGATCCGGCTGATGGCCGTAAAGTGAAAGGTGTGATCCACTGGGTTTCTGCGGCACACGCGGTACCTGCGGAATTCCGTTTGTACGATCGTCTGTTTAGTGTGGCAAACCCTGGCGCGGCAGAAGACTTCCTGTCGACGATTAACCCTGACTCACTGAAGATTACGCAAGGTTTTGTCGAAGCGAGCCTGGCGCAAGCAGAAGCAGAGAAAGCGTATCAGTTTGAGCGTGAAGGTTACTTCTGTGCCGATCGTGTTTACTCCAGTGCAGAGCATCTTGTGTTTAACCGTACGGTTGGACTGCGCGATACTTGGGTGGGCTAAGGCCGACTGGAAAGAAGATAAAAATAAAACCGCCTCGGCGGTTTTATTTTTTTTATGCGGTCGATTTATCGTGTGGAATCGTGCAGGGTTTCATCCTCTCGGCAATCCCCTTCACTGCAATGCCCGTAGAGATACAAACTGTGGTTGGTCAGTTTAATGCCGTGTCTTTCTGCGATCTCGCGTTGGCGTGCTTCGATAGACTCATCGCGGAATTCAATGACTTTGCCACAGTCGAGGCAAATTAAGTGATCGTGATGATGCTGCTGCGTCAGTTCAAAGACGGATTTTCCACCTTCGAAGTTATGACGGGTTACGATACCCGCATCATCAAACTGGTTGAGTACGCGATAGACGGTAGCAAGACCAATCTCTTCGCCCATATCAATCAGTCTCTTATATAAATCTTCCGCACTGACGTGATGGCAGACAGGATCCTGTAACACTTCCAGTATTTTCAGTCTTGGAAGAGTGACTTTCAGGCCGGCCTTCTTTAATGCGGTATTGTTGTCAGTCATGCGGGTTTAGTCCTGTTGCTTACTTATCAATGGAGGCTGCCTAGCCTATGACATCGGTCGGCTCAAAAAATGTAATAGCGTCCCAATTATAGAACCGCACATACAAAATGAAAACAAGGGAATGTTAACAATATTGTCCCCATTCACACTACTGGTATAGAACGCAATACGTTGTTGATGAATGAGGAAATGGTGAAGCACGTATAAAACCGATGGGATTATTGTACAGGTTTACTGATAGAAGTTAAAAAAATGTATCAATTATTATGAAAGGTTTTACCTATCAATGCGGTTTTGGCTCTGATAGGGATATCAGAGCCAACAGGACTTAGCCAACCAGCTCTTTCAGGTTCAGTTCATCACTGATCTGTTTAACCCACGTTGTTACGCGTTCGCTGGTCAATTCAGGCTGACGATCTTCATCGATAGCCAGACCGATGAAGTGATTGTCGTCTGCGAGCCCTTTAGAGGCTTCAAAGTAGTAACCCTCTGTTGGCCAGTGGCCGACAATCGTCGCGCCGCGAGGCTCAATAATGTCACGGATAGTACCCATGGCATCACAGAAGTATTCCGCATAGTCTTCCTGATCGCCGCAGCCAAACAGAGCAACCAGTTTTCCTGTGAAATCAACTTCTTCCAGCGACGGGAAGAAGTCATCCCAATCGCACTGAGCTTCACCGTAATACCAGGTTGGAATACCCAACAGCAGAATGTCGAAACCTTCGAGGTCTTCTTTGCTGCTTTTGGCGATGTCATGAACATCAGCAACGTTGGTGCCTAACTGCTGTTGGATCGTTTTGGCGATGTTTTCAGTATTGCCAGTATCACTGCCAAAGAATATTCCGATGAGTGCCATGAATTGAATAACCTCTTGATTCCTAATGGTATGGTGTAATGTTTCACCCACTTATCTGTTAATAATAACAGACACTCACATCAGGAGAAACTCGTATCGGTAAGGATGCGTAAATCAAGAGCGTATGAAATGCGGAGGGGCAGTAAAGGAACGAAACGCAGTTCTGCTGATGCTAAATTCCCCATAATAAATAGGGATTATGCTATCGTCTGGGATTAAACGCGCATTTCCCTAATATCGTCGTGGATATTTTTTCATGACATTGTTTCATTTTTTATGAATGTGCTTTTTATTTTAATAACTAATTTCGATTGTAATTAAAAGCAGACTTTTGTTTGTGGGAAATAAAAGTTACTTCACGGTACGTTACCATTCATGAGAATTAAAATACGCACAAAGGATAATGTTTTTATCGAATTGAAAACCTGTAACATTTCGCGGGAATATTCCTAATAAATGGAAATAAGAACTATAACCATTTACAAACGAAGAGGTAAGAATGAGGGGGTGAGTTTTTTAGACTTTTGATATTAAAGGATAAAATGAAATTCCAATTGTTGCCTGACAGCATGCCTATGCCAACGCACATCAGGCAAGGGCGACAGCGATTTTGATAGTAACTCTCTGATTAAAAGCCTTATATCTGTGAAAAGAGGTGAACTCATTCTCAATATAAAAAATTATATTAATAAATATAGCGAGAACGCTAAATATTCTCTGTGTTTAGCCGATGAGTTAGCGTGGTTTTTGAGTTTTCAACTCGGTGAAATGTGAACGCTAGGGAGAAGTGACCTGTTTCATGGTGTGAATTTTCTGATTCATATCGGTTGATTAGCGATAAAAATCTTTTTAACCATTTTCCTGATTTGGAGTGAGCTATGAGACTTATAAAAAATATTGCCATCAGAACCGCTATGCTATGGGTACTGGGCATTTTTTGTGTCCTTTGGGGTGGCGTATCGATATATACCATGTTCTCTTTTAAAGAGATGACGGCGACCTCGAAAACCAGCACCTTGCTGGTTCAGAACATGAATTTTATCAACCAGGGCAACGATCAATATTTCCGTATGGTAACCCGTCTGGCGCGTGCCGTTGACGCTCGCCGCAGTGGTGATAATGCCACCGCGGATAAAGAGCAGGCTTCCGCACTCGTCGCATTGGATAAACTGAAATCTGATTTGGTGGCGTTTAATGCTATCGATCATGCAGGTCTGGACCCCGCGCTGGTACAGGCTGTCAGCCGTGACTGGAACAATCTGGTTACTCAGGGTGTGGAGCCGCTTTACCAAAAGGCCGTTGCCAACGCGCTGGATGATTACCAAAATCAGGCTAAGAACGTTGTGCCGCCACTGAGTCGTCAATTTGGCGCGTCCTTATCCGCATTCAGTAACGCCAGTGCAGAGAAATTCGGTGCAGCGGGCGTTCGTTTTGAACAAATCACCACGATTGGGCAGAACATTTTGCTGAGCGGGTTGGTTATCGGCCTGATCATGCTGTTCCTGACCGATCGTTATTTGGTGGTGTGTCTGGTTCGTCCGTTAAATGACCTGCGCTATCACTTCAGCGTGATAGCTGCTGGCAATTTGGGCAAGCCGATTCTGGACTTCGGTAATAACTGCGTAGGTCGTCTGTTCCCACTGTTGCGTGAAATGCAGGGGAGTCTGGCCAGCACGGTTAGCACAATCAGAAACAGTACGGATTCCATCTATCAGGGCGCTTCTGAAATTGCCGCGGGTAACAACGATCTGTCTTCGCGTACAGAAGAGCAGGCTTCCGCACTAGAAGAAACCGCGGCAAGTATGGAGCAACTGACGGCGACGGTGAAACAGAACGCCGAAAACGCCAACCACGCCAGCCAACTGGCATTACAAGCCTCGACAACGGCGAAGAAGGGCGGCGAGATCGTTGAGAACGTGGTGAAAACCATGGCGGAAATCTCCGGCAGTTCAAGAAAAATCGCAGAAATCACCACCGTGATTAACGGCATCGCTTTCCAGACTAACATTCTGGCGTTGAACGCGGCGGTAGAAGCGGCGCGAGCGGGTGAGCAAGGGCGCGGGTTTGCCGTGGTTGCGGGAGAAGTACGCAGTCTGGCGCAGCGCAGTGCGCAGGCGGCTAAAGAGATTGAAGGGCTGATCTCTGAGTCTGTTCGCTGTGTTGATACTGGGTCTAATCTGGTTAGTGACGCTGGTGACACCATGCAGGATATCGTCCGTGCGGTGACCAACGTGACGGATATTATGGGTGAAATTGCATCGGCATCGGAAGAGCAGAGCAAAGGGATTGCACAGGTTGGTCAGGCCGTGGCGGAAATGGACAGCGTAACGCAGCAAAACGCCGCGTTGGTTGAACAGGCCTCGTCTGCAGCCTTGTCGCTGGAAGAGCAGGCGGCGTTGCTGAACCAGACGGTGTCGCTGTTCCAACTGTCCGATACGCAGTCAGCATTGCAAGTGGCCGCAAAACCGGTGCAGAAAACGCAGGCGGTTGCGCCACGTGCCGCGAAAGCGTTGCCACCCAGCAACGACAATTGGGAAAAATTCTGATGCGGGTTTTCGTTAGAAAAACCGTGTGTTAGTCAGAACAGAAAGTGTCGTTTAACCTGAGGTCGAGTGTTTAATCTTGGGTGAATGTTCAGGCGGCGTCAGAAATGGCGCCGCACAAGATGTGAATGTCGTATTACGTCAATCAGGATTGCTGATCTGCCAACTGCGCCAGCAGCATCTCTTCAATCAATTCACTGCGGCTAATATTCCGCTCTTCAGCAAGGCTGTTCAGGATATCAACGGCGTCGCTGTTAATCTTTAATTCAACACGGCGCAAGCCACGAACTTTATCGCGACGTAGCTGATTACGCTTGTTAATTCTTAGTTGTTCGTCACGCGAGAGCGGGTTGGTCTTGGGGCGGCCCGGACGACGCTCGTCTGCGAACAGATCCAGTGTGGTGCGATCCGTTTGTTCTTTTGCCATAAGTAATGATACTGCAAGGTATTCGGACCAAAATACACGGCGCTGTCCGTCTTGTTCTACAGATAAAAGCGATGCCGATTCTCACTCTGCAACAGCTCATTCTGCAACAGAAAGTGCCAGAGTGCGGTTTTCTATCTGTGAAACATGTCGGGAAGTGATGCGTGCATTTTGATGAAGTGGTTACAATGCTTGTGGCTGAATCAGCCGTCCCTCTACTGCGAGCGCCATCATACCCTAGCCGCACTGGCGGCGACAACGGTTAACTGCCGCCGTTATCATGAATCCGCCAGTGTCAGTGCTGTCTGGTTAATTCGTGTCCAGAAAACGGTGGATAGCGCGCAAAACTGCTTCGGGCTTTTCTGAGTGAACCCAGTGACCCGCTCCGCTGACCACATGCGCACGCGCTGCCGGGAATTGACGCAATAGCGAATCGCGGTAGCGATCGTCCAGATAGGGGGAATCGCCGCCGCGAATAAACAGGATAGGGCCTTGCCAGGCGGGAACATCCTGCCAGCCCACGATGTTTTCGTACTCATCCCACAACACCGGTACGTTAAAACGCCACTCTCCCTGTTGGAACGATTTCAGCAAAAACTGAATCACCCCTTCTTCCTTTATATGCTGACGCATTAATGTCGTGGCTTCCGAGCGCGATGTCAGGCCCGCTTCCGTCACGGCGCGTAGCGCGGCAAAAATGGTATCGTGGCGGCGCACCTGATAATCCACCGGTGCGATGTCGATCGCGACCAGTTTGTCCAGTCGTTCAGGAATGAGCGCGCTGAGCGCCATCGCGACTTTCCCGCCCATTGAATGGCCAATAACAATAGCGCGTTCGATGTTCAGTTCATCCAGCAGCGCCAGCACGTCCTGCGCCATCGCGGGATAGTTCATCTGCGATGAGCGCGGCGACAAACCATGATTGCGTAAATCGATTTGCAGGATGTCGTGCGTGTTTTGCAAGTCCCGGCCCAATACGCCAAGGTTATCCAGCGTGCCAAACAGGCCATGAATCAGGACGACAGGGAGTTTATCTGTGGGTTGGTGCGCATTTTGCCAGCGATGATTCAATTTCATGGTGAAGTTCATTCAGAGAGACATGGGCTTAGGGTATCATGACTTTAGAATCAATGTTGTCGCTGAAGGAATCGATACATACCCTAAATAATTCGAGTTTCAGGCAGGCGGCAAGCGAGGGAATCCCGATGAGCTTACTTAAGTAAGTGATTCGGGTGAGTAAGCGCAGCCAACGTACATGCAACTTGAAGTATGACGGGGATAGCACTCGAAGGAATGTGAAAGGCATTGGGGCATCGTCTGACTTTTGATATTGTCCCATTATGCCGCTGTTCGATAATGTTTGAACGCCTGTATAATCCTTTTGATTTGAGTCATCTACCCATAGATGTCGGGTTACAGAAGGGAAACGTCTCTGTAATTTGCACAATTTTGGGTAAAAACAGCACTGGATAAAGATGAAAACTATTGAAGTCGACGAAGAGCTTTATCGTTATATTGCCAGCCACACACAACATATCGGTGAAAGCGCATCGGATATTTTACGGCGTATGCTGAAATTTACCGCTGGGCAGCCTGTGGTCACGCCTGCCGTAGAGGCTGTCACAACGGCGACATCTCAGCCTGCCGCGGCGCCGAGCCCGCGCGATCGGGTACGAACCCTGCGTGAGCTGCTGCTGTCGGATGAATACGCTGAACAGAATAAGGCCATCAATCGCTTTATGCTGGTTCTGTCCACGCTGTATACCTTATCGCCGCAGGAGTTTGCTGCCGCGACAGAATCTCTTCATGGCCGCACGCGGGTCTATTTCGCGGGCGACCAACAAACGTTGCTTCAGCATGGCACACACACAAAACCCAAACATATTCCGGGCACGCCATACTGGGTGATTACCAACACGAATACCGGTCGTAAACGTAGCATGGTTGAGCACATCATGCTGACGATGCAGTTCCCTGCGGAACTGACAGAGAAAGTGTGCGGAACCATCTAATTATTTATTAACCATTTATCTAACTACAGCGTTAGGGAGAAGCGCCAATGGCTAATCACCCAAGGGCCGGACAGCCTGCCCGGCAGAGCGATTTGATTAATGTGGCACAGTTAACGTCACAATATTATGTGCTGCAGCCGGAAGTCGGCAACACAGCGCACGCGGTGAAATTTGGTACGTCTGGCCATCGCGGCAGCGCGGGGCGTCATAGCTTTAATGAACCGCACATTCTGGCGATTGCGCAGGCGATTGCTGAAGAGCGTAAAAAGCAAGGCATCAGCGGCCCGTGCTATGTCGGTAAAGATACCCACGCGCTCTCCGAGCCGGCGTTTATTTCCGTGCTGGAAGTGTTGGCTGCCAATGGCGTTGATGTCATCGTGCAGTTGGATAATGGTTTTACCCCAACGCCAGCGGTGTCTAACGCCATTCTGGTTCACAATCGTCAGGGCGGTGCGCTGGCGGACGGCATTGTGATCACGCCGTCCCACAACCCGCCGGAAGATGGTGGCATTAAATATAATCCGCCAAACGGTGGCCCGGCAGATACCAATCTCACCAGCGTGATTGAGAAGCGTGCGAATGCCTTGCTGGCGGATGAACTGCGCGACGTGAAACGCATTACGCTGGATCAGGCGTGGAAAAGCGGACATGTCCACGAGCAGGATCTGGTTCAGCCGTATGTCGAAGGTCTGGCTAGCGTGGTGGACATGGCGGCGATTCAACGTGCCGGTCTGAAACTCGGTGTTGACCCGCTGGGTGGTTCCGGTATTGCCTACTGGCAGCGTATCGCAGAGCATTACAAGCTTGACCTGACGCTGGTGAATGATGCCGTCGATCAGACATTCCGCTTTATGTCGCTGGATCACGATGGCGTGATTCGTATGGACTGCTCGTCAGAATTCGCCATGGCTGGGCTACTGGCGCTGCGTGATAAATTCGATCTGGCGTTTGCTAACGATCCTGATTATGACCGCCACGGTATCGTCACGCCTTCTGGGTTGATGAATCCGAACCACTATCTGGCGGTGGCGATCAACTATCTGTTCCAGCATCGTCCACAGTGGGGACAGTCTGTTGCTGTCGGCAAAACACTGGTATCCAGCGCGATGATCGATCGCGTAGTGGCCGATTTGGGTCGTAAGCTGGTGGAAGTGCCGGTTGGCTTCAAATGGTTCGTTGACGGTCTGTATGACGGCAGCTTTGGCTTCGGTGGTGAAGAGAGCGCGGGTGCATCTTTCCTGCGCTTTGATGGTACGCCGTGGTCGACGGACAAAGACGGGATCATCTTGTGTCTGCTGGCGGCAGAAATTACGGCCGTGACGGGTAAAAACCCGCAGCAGCATTATGATGAGCTGGCACAGCGCTTTGGCGCGCCAAGCTATAACCGTATTCAGGCTTCCGCGACGCATGCGCAAAAAGCCGTGTTATCCAAGCTGTCGCCTGAGCAGGTGTCGGCCAGCACGCTGGCGGGCGATCCGATTACTGCACGTCTGACTGCTGCGCCGGGTAACGGGGCATCGATTGGCGGCCTGAAAGTGATGACGGAAAATGGCTGGTTTGCCGCGCGTCCTTCCGGTACCGAAGAAGCCTACAAAATCTACTGTGAAAGTTTCCTCGGGGTGGAACACCGCGAGCGCATCGAGAAAGAAGCGGTAGAGATTGTCAGTGCGGTACTCGCAACGGCGAAATAAGTGAAAAGGCGCTGTTTGCAGCGCCTCAGACGATTAACAAACCTATTCGCAGCATGAAAACGGGAGTAACGGAATAGAAGAGTAAAGCGTTTGCGCCAGGGATGGCGCAATCCGAGCGCACAGGGATGTGTTTACAGCGTCTTTACGATCTATCCGTTACTACCGCTCAGAGGTTTTGTCAGCAGCCTTTGTAGAATAGGTTTATCCCAATGCGACCAGTAGCGCACCTGCTGAAATCAGCGCAACACCGACGCCCGCCATCAGCGAAATCTTTTCTCCCAGCAGGATGACTGCCAGCACGACAGCGAACACCACACTGAGCTTATCGATCGGAGCAACCTGTGCGACGTTACCGTTCTTCAATGCGACAAAGTAAAACAGCCACGACAGCGCACCCGCGACGCCGCTGAGCACAATGAACAACAGCGCTTTCTTATTGGCAATAATCTCGCCGACCAGCACCAGTTTGCCTTGTGCGACCACCACCCCTACCAGAAAAAGTGCCATGATGACGGCACGAATTGCGGTCGCCGTATTGGCGTCCAAATTTTGCAGACCAATCTTGCCAAATATCGCGACCAGCGCGGCGCATACAGCAGACAGCAGACAGCAAAGCGTAAATTAACCAACTACTCATGACGATGTATTCCTGAAGAAATGACGGGCACGCATCGCGGGAGAGATTCTCCATGGGCGTCGCCTGATACAGAAGGATGATTTTACGGCATAAATCGATAACCGATAGCGGTTTCCGTCAAGAGATGGCGTGGTCTTGCCGGATCGCTTTCCAGCTTCTGGCGCAGGTGCCCCATATAAATACGCAGATAGTGGCTGTGCTCGACGGCATTCGGCCCCCAAACCTGCGCCAGTAGCTGACGTTGCGTCAGCACTTTTCCAGGGTTAGCGAGGAGTGTAGCTAGCAGGCGAAATTCGATAGGCGTCAGATGCAGTTCCTGTCCGTCGCGGTTCACCTGCCGATTGAGTAAATCCACAGTGATCGCCCCGAAGCTCACCAGCGGCGTTTCCTGCTGTGTATTGCTGTGGCGACGCAGCGCGACGCGCAATCGCGCCAGTAACTCGCCGATGCCGAACGGTTTGGTCAGATAATCATCGGCACCCGCATCCAGCGCGTCTATTTTATCCTGCTCGTCGGTACGGGCGGAAAGCACAATCACGGGCAGGCTGCTCCACTGACGTAAATCGCGGATATAGTCGATACCGTCGCCATCCGGCAGGCCTAAATCGAGAATAATCAGATCGGGTTTGCGCGTGGCTGCTTCCAGCAAGCCGCGCTGCATTGTTTCTGCGTCAAACACGCGACAGCCTTCGCCTTCCAGCGCCTGACGCACGAAACGACGGATCTCTTTTTCATCTTCAACGATCAGAATAGTGGCCTGCAATGGATTCAGTGCTCCTCAATATCTTCCGGTTCGAGGTCTGGTGGTGTCGACAGCGGAAGTGTGAAATGGAAAGCTGCGCCGCCGCTTTCCGCATTCGTTGCCCAGATTCGGCCACCGTGAATTTCTACAATTGCCCGGCAGATCGCCAGCCCCAGTCCCACACCGGGAATGGATGACTCTTTATGACCACGGGAGAATTTATCAAAAATCATACTTTCCTGACCGTGCTCAATCCCCGGGCCATTGTCCTGCACAATAATTTCCAGCACGCTTTCCTGATCATCGGGCTGCGACGCCGTGCTCTCTGCAATAACGCTTGCTGAAATGGCAATCGTGGCCTGCTCGCCAGCGTATTTTAGCGCATTCTCCAGCAGGTTAATGAACACGCGTTCCACCAGCCCCGCATCACAATAAACCAGAACCATCTCATCAGGTAGATTAACCTGAATGGTGTTTTTCGCCAGCGCGCTTTCCAACTGTTGTAGGGCGCTGCCGATGAGCTCCTCCGGTGTTTGCCACTCTTTGCGCAGGTTAAAGCC
This sequence comes from Pectobacterium aroidearum, assembly GCF_015689195.1. Lineage (GTDB taxonomy): Bacteria > Pseudomonadota > Gammaproteobacteria > Enterobacterales > Enterobacteriaceae > Pectobacterium > Pectobacterium aroidearum. Next base: position 3,559,148 of record NZ_CP065044.1, on the reverse strand, counting down.
ATCCGACTGAATACGCGCCATATCGAGCAGATTATTCACCAGCCGCGTGGTGTTTAAAATATGCTGGCGGATCTGGTTGGCCTGCTGAGCATAAGGCGACCCTTCGCTCGCCAGATTCAGCGTCAGAATCTCGGCCTGACCAAAAAGTACGGTCAGTGGCGTGCGGAGATCGTGTGAGAGCGCGGCGAGCAGCGAGTTACGCAACTGTTCGCGCTCGGCATCCAGCCGGGCATTTTCCGTACTTTGCATCAGGTGCAGACGCTCCAGCGCATTGGCGATCAGCACGGTAAAGGTTTCCAGCAGCCGCTGCTGTTCGGGGATCATCAGCTGGCGGGCATTATTGGGTTCGATTGCTAACACACCGAAGATTTGCTGCGTGGTGGCGAGCGGCAGGATCTGATACGACACGCCGGGCAGGGTGGTTGTTCCCGCTCCGGCAGGCGCGCGATGGTCGAAGCTCCAGCGGGCGATGGCGTGATCGACAATCAATTGCTGACTGTCTCGCGCAGGTTGTGCGAGTTCAGGCGAGGTATGATGCAGGCTATCGGCGAGCAGAACCGCGATCCTGGCCTGAAATGTCGTGCTGAGAAAATGCTGGCTGGCCTCGACAATATCGGCGCTGGACAGGCTGCGGTTCAACGCCTTGGACATCTCATACAGATGGCGGACGCGCTGCTCGCGATAACGGGCGACTCTGGCCTGATAACGCACGCCAGCGGTCAGATTACCGACCAGCAGGCCGACGCCAAGCATCACGGCGAAGGTGACCAGATATTGTGCATCCGACACGGCAAAGGTGCCACGCGGCAGAATGAAGAAGAGATCGAAACTGGCGACATTGATGATGGCGGCGAACACCGACGGCCAGCGACCAAAGAAGAGCGCGACAACGACCACAGCCAGCAGATAAATCATCACCAGATTGACCGGTTCCAGCATGGCAAACGGCGACCATGAGGCGAGTAGGGTGATCAAGGCGCACAGTAGCGTGGCGAGCCCGCAGCCAAACAGCTGCATACGCCATTTTTCTACCAGACCGCGCGCATCAGGCGTTTTTATCGGCGTGGCAGGAACATCATCCTGCACGGCCACCACGACCAGATCGAGATCTGGCCCCAGTCTGCCTAGCCGTTCGGCAAAGCGAGTGCGCCACCACCAGCCGAAGCGCTGCTCCACATGGCGGCCAATGACGATCTTGCCGAGGTTGTGCTCACGCGCATAGCGCAGGACGGCATGTTCTTCGTCGGGCTCAGACAGCGTAACCGTTTCTGCCCCTAAATCCTGCGCCAGCTTGAGCGCACGCAGGATGGCGCGCCGTTGCGGTTCAGGCAAGCGGTGCAGGCGCGGGGTTTCGACGTAAACGGCGTGCCAGGCGCTGCCTAACCGCGCTGCCAGACGTGCCGCCGTTCGTACCAGCTTTTCATTACCCGTGCCGTGGCCGATACATAACAGAATGGCATCGCGCGTATGCCAGACCTGCTCGCGCCCTTGTCCGGCACGCATGGCACGCATTTGATCGTCAACCCGATCTGCCATGCGTCGCAGCGCCAGTTCACGCAGGGCGATCAAATTGCCTTTACGGAAAAAGTTCTCGACGGCGCGCTCGGCTTGTAGCGGCAGGTACACTTTGCCTTCGTTCAGGCGTTGCCGCAGATCGTCCGGTGGAAGATCCACCAAAATGACTTCGCTGGCCTGATCGAATATCGGGTCTGGCACGGTTTCCCGCACGCGAATCCCCGTGACGCCACCGACTACATCATTCAGGCTTTCCAGATGCTGAACGTTCACCGTCGTAAAGACGTCGATACCGGCATCAAGCAGTTCCTGCACGTCCTGCCAGCGCTTGGGGTGGCGCGATCCACTTACGTTGCTGTGCGCCAGCTCGTCGATCAGAATCAGCGCCGGACAGCGTGCCAGCGCCGCATCCAGATCGAATTCGACCGTATGGCGACCGTGGTGACGCAAATGCTTGAGCGGCAGCAGCGGTAAACCATCCAGCAGTGCAGCCGTTTCGCTGCGACCGTGGGTTTCGACTACACCGACAAGAATATCCAACCCCTGAGCACGCAGCCGCTGAGCTTCCTGCAACATGGCATACGTTTTCCCGACGCCCGCGCAGGCGCCAAAAAAGATCTTCAGCTTGCCGCGTGGTGGCGCACCGACCTGAGCCAGCAGGCTATCGGGATCCGGGCGACGATCTTCACCGTCAATCATGTTCTATCCCTTATTAGCGCGGCCTGAACAATCGTCAGGCCGCAGATAGCGATTTGTGGAACGAAAACGGTGGTAATGGGATAGAAGAGTAAAGCGTTTGCGCCAGGGATGGCGCAAGCCGAGCGTACAGGGACGTATTCACAGCGTCTTTACGATCTACCCATTACCACCGCTCTATGGCCTCAGCGGGGTTCCGTATAATGATTAATAGTAACGCACAGCCGATTAGGGCAGGGGGTTTTCCTTATCCAACGCCAGATTCAGCAGCAGGACATTGACCGCCGGCTGCCCAATGAACGCGGGTTTACTCGTTTCGGTAAAGCGATCGATCAATTGCTGTACCTGCTGGAGCGACATCCCTCTGGCCTGTGCGATGTAGAGCGCCTGATAACGCGCAGCTTCTGGGGAAATCTGCGGGTCCAATCCGCTGCCGGATGCTGTTAACAATTCAGCAGGCACCGGCAGTTGATTGCCAACCAACTGATGCCAGCGCGCAGCGCGTTCGACGAACTGTTTGTCCAGCGCCGGATTGCTGGCGGCCAGATTGCTACCACCGGATGCCAGCGCGTTATAAGGCGCATCTGACGTGGCGGAAGGACGCCCCTGAAAATAGCCCGCCCGACTGAATGACTGCCCGATCAGGGATGAACCCACGGCGGCATTGTCACGGTAAATCAGCGATCCGTTTGCCTGAGTCGGAAACAGCCACTGTGCCAGCACCGTTGTCAACAGCGGGTAGGCCAGGCCGGTAAACAGCAGCAATAATAAGAATAAAAACAAAGAGGAACGTAAATAGCGCATCGCGTACACCCGTCAGTCCTTAAGCCAGATTCAGCCCAGTCAGCAACATATCAATAAGCTTGATACCGAGGAACGGCACCAGCAGCCCGCCAAGACCATAAATCCACAGATTGCGGCTTAACTGTGCCGCGGCGCTCATGGGTCGATAGCTAATCCCTTTGAGCGCCAGTGGGATCAGAAACACAATAATCAGCGCATTGAAAATCACCGCCGACAGCATAGCCGAGGTGGGGGAGTGCAACTGCATCACGTTTAGCGCATTGAGCTGCGGGTAGGTGGCAGCAAAGGCGGCCGGGATAATGGCGAAATATTTCGCCACGTCGTTGGCGATACTGAACGTCGTCAGCGAACCACGCGTCATCAGCATCTGCTTACCGATGTGTACGACCTCGATCAGCTTGGTTGGATTGGAGTCCAAATCAACCATGTTGCCCGCTTCCTTTGCGGCCTGCGTGCCGGAGTTCATGGCCACCGCCACGTCTGCCTGCGCCAGCGCGGGGGCATCGTTAGTGCCATCTCCAGTCATCGCGACCAGTCGACCTTCGGCCTGATACTGGCGAATCAGCGCCAGCTTGGTTTCCGGTGTGGCTTCCGCCAGAAAATCATCGACGCCGGCTTCTGCGGCAATTGCCGCCGCCGTGAGCGGGTTGTCGCCGGTGATCATCACGGTTTTGATTCCCATACTGCGCAGCTCGGCAAAGCGCGCTTTGATGCCGCTTTTTACGATGTCTTTCAGTTCCACCACGCCAAGCACGCGCTTGCCTTCCGCAACGACCAGCGGTGTCCCTCCGCTGCGAGCAACGTTAGATACTGCTTCTTCTACCTGATGCGGGAAATCGCCGTTGTTCGCTTCAATGTAGCGGCGCAGGGCATCGACGGCACCTTTACGAATGGTGCGCTGGCCGAAATTGACGCCACTCATACGTGTCTGCGCCGTAAAGGGAACAAAGGTGGCGTCCAGCGATGTGAGGTCCTGATCTGCCAGATTAAAACGCTGCTTCGCCAGCACCACGATGCTACGTCCTTCGGGCGTTTCATCGGCTAAGGAGGCGAGACGCGCGGCGTCAGCCAGTGCCTGTTCCGTCACACCCGGCGCAGGCAGGAAAGCCGAAGCCTGACGGTTGCCCAGCGTAATGGTGCCGGTTTTATCCAGCAGCAGAACGTCAATATCGCCCGCCGCTTCGACGGCACGTCCGCTGGTGGCAATCACGTTCGCTCCCAGCATTCGGCTCATTCCTGCCACGCCGATAGCCGACAGTAGGCCACCGATGGTGGTGGGGATCAGGCAGACGAGCAGGGCGACAAGTACGGTCACGCCGACGACATCGCCGCTGTGATTCGCCTGTACGCCGAACCAAGAGAACGGGTAGAGCGTGGCAGTCACCAGCAGGAAGATGAGCGTGAGTTCGATCAGCAGAATGGTCAGCGCGATTTCGTTCGGGGTTTTCCGACGCTGCGCACCTTCGACCATCGCAATCATCCGGTCAAGGAACGTTTCGCCGGGATTGACGCTGCACTGAATCACCAGCCAGTCGGACAGCACGCGCGTGCCGCCAGTGACGGAGGCGAAATCGCCGCCGGACTCGCGAATCACCGGCGCAGATTCCCCGGTGATGGCACTTTCATCGACGGATGCCCCCCCCTCCAGCACTTCACCGTCGCATGGGATCGTTTCGCCCGCGCTCACCAGCACGATATCGCCTTTGCGCAGGCTATCGGCTGGCACGGATTCCGAACTGGCATCGTGATGCGGTGCGGAGAGTTTATTCGCCCAACTGGTTTTTTTGACGCCTTTCAGCGCGTTTGCCTGTGCTTTGCTGCGGCCTTCTGCCAGCGCCTCGGCCATGTTGGCGAATAGCACGGTAAACCACAGCCAGAGTGATACCAACCCGGTAAACATGGCGTTCCCTTCCGTTTTACCGGCCAGAATAGCCAGCCAGACGAGGGTGGTCAGCATACTGCCGAGGTACACCACGAACATGACCGGATTGCGCCACTGCACGCGCGGATCGAGTTTCTTCAGCGCATCTTTCAGCGCCGAGCGGATTAATGTTCTATCAAACAGCGTTTGCTGTTTGCGTTTGCCAGCGTGGCGGGAAGCCTCGCCCTGCTGGGCAGAGGACGGTTCCTGTGTTGCCTGATGATTCATCGTGTGACGAGTCATAAAAAGTCTCCAGCCTTAGTGAGTCAGGCCGAACTGTAAATGTTCAGCGACTGGCCCTAACGCCAGTGCAGGGATAAACGTCAGTGCGCCAATCAGTAGAACGATGGCGATGAGCATGCCGATAAACAGCGGACTGCGGGTGGACAATGAGCCTTTGCTTTCCGGATGGCGTTTTTTCACGACCAGCGAACCGGCGATAGCTAACACAGGCACCATGACGGCAAAGCGACCCAGCAGCATGGCGACAGCGAGCAGCACGTTATAGAACGGCGTGTTGACGCTCAGACCGGCAAACGCGCTACCGTTGTTATTCGCGGCAGAGGAAACGGCATAGAGCACTTCGCTAAAACCGTGCGCGCCGGGGTTCAGAATGCCGCTGCGTCCGGCTTCCGTACTCAGCGCCAGCGCGGTACCGAGCAGCACTAACGCTGGGGGAATCAGAATCGCCAGCGCCGTCATCTTCATCTCGTAGACTTCGATCTTTTTGCCCAGATATTCCGGCGAGCGGCCAATCATCAGGCCGGCAATAAAGACGGTCAGAAGGACGAACAGCAGCATGCCGTACAGGCCAGAACCGACGCCGCCGAACACCACTTCACCAATCTGCATCAGCCACATGGGAACCATGCCGCCAAGCGCCGTGAAAGAGTCGTGCATCGCGTTCACCGCACCTGTCGAGGTAGCTGTGGTGACAACGGCATACAGGCTGGAAGTCAGAACGCCAAAACGCGTCTCTTTACCTTCCAGATTCGCGGCGCTGTCCGCGCCTAATGCCAGCAGATGCGGGTTACCGATGACCTCCATTTTCATCACCACGGCTGCCGCGACGATAAAAATTAGCCCCATAGCCCACAGCAGTGCATGGCCCTGACGGTTGTCGCTGACGGCTTTACCAAAAGCGAAGCACAGCGCGGTAGGAATCAACAGGATCGCCAGCATTTGTACGATGTTGCTCAGCGCGGTCGGGTTTTCAAACGGATGAGCCGAGTTGGCACCAAAGAAACCGCCGCCGTTGGTGCCGAGCAGTTTAATCGCTTCCTGTGAGGCAACGGGCCCCATCGGCAGCGTTTGGGCTGCACCGTCCAGCGTGGTCAAATGCTGATAAGGCAGCAGGTTTTGCAGCACGCCCTGGCTAACAAAAAACAGCGCCAGCAGCAGGGACAGCGGCAGCAGCACGTACAGCGTGATGCGAAACAGATCGAGCCACGCATTGCCCAGTGTGTCGACGCAGCGACGGGAAAACGCGCGGATTAACGCGAAAGCGACGGCGATGCCGCTGGCGGCGGACAGGAAGTTTTGTACCGTTAGGCCAACCATCTGGCTCAGGTAGCTCAGCGTATTTTCGCCGCTGTAAGCCTGCCAGTTGGTGTTGGTGACAAAGCTGATTGCCGTGTTCAACGCCAAATGCCACGACAGCCCCGGCATATTTTCTGGGTTAAGCGGCAGAACTCCCTGCGCCATGAGCAGGACAAACAGGACGACAATGCCGATCAGGTTAAGGGTCAGAATAGCCGCCGCATACTGCTGCCAGCGCATCTCTGTCGTATCTAAAGCGAAAAGGCGCGCCGTTCCTGTTTCAAACTTTTGCAGAAGCGTACCCGTTTCGCCCTCAATCAGACGGGCCAGTCCGCTGCCCAACGGCTGAGCGACGATCAGCACGGTAAGCAGCAGACCAAAGATCAGTAGAAAAGCGTCGGCGGCCATCAGAATTCCTCCGCCTTCAATAAGGCATAGACCAGATAGGCCAATAGCAGCAGCACGAGCAGGCCGCCTAAGACGATGCTAAGTGTCACAACACACCTCCAGAACAAAATAGACAGCGTCAGAGTAGGAAAACGCAGGAAAAGAAGGTGCAAATTTCCCGTCTGCGGGCGTAAAAAAAGTATAAAAATGGGCTGAAAAGTAGACGACAGAAGCAGGGATGCGTTACGGGGCTAACCACATTGTCTGTGGTGAGGAAAGGGTATTAAAAGAAGGGAATAAATTGATCCAATCTAAAAACCATAAATTAACTAATGATAAGTTTATTTTTAACGTTATTGTAACTTAATGACGTAATGGTGAAAAAATTGGCGATTATTTCATCTTTTACTGGTCAGATGAGTAGTAAACTTTCAGAAAAGGCGGTAAAATTTTAACCAATATCACAGTTCTTATTTTATCGTTATGAAGAGCGTCGCTGAATCAGGACGCTTATCCCAGAGGAGGATCGTTATGTCGCTTTATACTACTTATCCCTTGCACCGTATTCTCCTGCGTCGCGCCGCCGTGGCTGCCATTGGCGTGCTGGCGTTACCGGTGATGCTGTTCCGCCGCGATCGGGCACGTTTTTACAGCTATTTACACCGTGTCTGGCTGAAAACCAGCGATAAACCCGTATGGATGGCACAGTCCGAAGCGGCAGCTTGCGATTTCTATTAAGCCTATCGTAGCCAGACCGTTATTGACCGTTCTGTGCGAGTCATGGTGACGCCAGTATTTGTATCCTGACGTCACCGGTTTAAAACAGCTTGGCATTCAACGGCAATCAATAAGCGTCATTTCCGCTAACGGATCTGGCGCTTATTTTGTTTTGAGCGAATGAAATCGTAGTGCCAGCAACATCACCGATAGACTGATCAATACCGCGACGCTTGCCATTGCCATACCATCCCCGACGGAGCCTTGCTCAAACTGACGCCAAACAAAAATGGACACCGTTTGCACGCCGGCAGGCGAGAGCAAGAGTGATGTCACCAGCTCGCGCGATGCGACAGCAAAGACCAACATCATGGCAGCCAGTAGGCTGGGGAATACCAGCGGGAAAACGATTAGCCGCAATGCTGCCATGGCGTTAGCACCGTGAACGCGCGCCGCGGATTCCAGATTACTGCCGATTTGCGCTAATGCCGCGCTGCTATAGCGGACGGGGTAAGGCAGCAGCAGACAACTGTATGACAGCAGCAAAATCACCCAGGTGTTATAGGGCGTGACCGGCCAGAAGCTCTGGTTCCAGGCGAGAATCAAGCCCACCCCGACAACAATCCCCGGCAGCGCGGCAGGAAGCATCGATAATCCATCCAGCACGGTGGCCCCCCGAATACGCTTGGCAACCACAAACCAGGCTGCGAGAAAGCCGACCGTTCCCGTCAGTAACGCACTGCCGACTGCCAGACCCAGACTGGTCGTTAAGGCTGGCAGCGCTTCGTTTTCGTAATCAACCAACATGGTGAAGTGTTGCCAGGTTAAATTTTGCCAGGAAATTGTGCTGGAGATAGTGGCAGAAAACGCCGTAATCAGCATGGAAGCCAGTGGAATCCCCACAGCCAGCAGGCCGACAACGCTAAACAGCACTAATACCGGCCAGCGCCATATACCTAATGGACGAGTGACGATGGCGGCGGGTTTGCCTGTGGTTGTTTCGACATTACTCCCGGCGACCATCGCCCGCTGTAGGGTAAATGCACAGAGCGCAATAGCAACCAGCAGCAAAGACAGCACCGCCGAACCGGAGAGGTCGATCGGCCAGTCCGCCAGTCGTTGCTCGATATTTGTCGTCAGCACCTGAATACCGGCCCGCGATCCGAGTGCGGCGGGAATGCCGTACTCTTCGATCGCCAGCGTAAAGGCAAGCAGCAGGCTGGCCGCTGTCGCAGGTAGTGACAATGGCAGCGTGACTCGCAGAAATGCCTGCCAGCCGCTGGCACCGTGAACGCGAGCGACATCCGCTAGGCGATTTCCGCTCGCCGCCATACTGCGTGAAACGGCGAAATAGACGACTGGGAAAATATTCAGCGTCATTACGCCAATCATGCCGGGTAATGAAAACAGCGCTTCTCCCAGTTGAATGGGCAATAGCTGCTCGGCGTAGCCTCGCGGCTGTAGCGCCAGCATCCACGACAGACCGGCGATATAAGGTGGGATCAGGAATGGGATGAGAAACAGTAAATCCCAAAATCTTGCCAACGGCAGTGCAAAGAGTCCGCGTAGCGCTCCGAGTGGAATAGCGATTACCGCACAGCACAGGGCAACACCCAACCCAAGCAGCAGCGTATTTTTCAATAGGGCGAATAGCCGCGCCTGTGCAAAAACATCTGCAAAGGCTGAGAACGGGTTCGCAAAGGAACCTGAGCCCAAATTCGGGAAAATTGCCTGTAGCGCAACGAACAATACGGGAATGCCAACCAGAGTAAAAAGTACCGCCACCGTAAGCAGTGGCAGTAAAGTAAACTTGTTCATCTGATACTCCAGCCTTGCTGACGGTCGTCAGCAAGGCGCTATCTATACTCGTTATATTTCAAGCAGTATGAGCACTCACTGGGTTGCTCAATCCCTCCGTGGATTCGCATTCTTTGCTCAAGAATATCGCGTGATGTAAAACGCGAACGTTGGTCCTACCGCTCGAACTATCCAGGGTATGTCATGATTGAACAGGCTTAGCGCTGACCAAATAAGGCGGCAAAGCGATCGAGAACAGCAGCACGAGAAGCTGAAGCGCTATCGCCTTCTGGCAGCAACGTCAGGTTCTTAAACAGAGGACGCTTGGCATCAACGTCTTGACGTGCAGGCATCAACCAGGCTTCAGCTACTGCTTTTTGGCCTTCAGGCGACAACATGTAGTTGATGAAGTCTTTTGCCTGCTGCTGGTTTTTGCTGCTTTTCAGAATCATCATCGGGCGAGGAGCGATGACGGTGCCGCTGGAAGGGAAAATGACTTTAATGGATTCGCCAGACTCCATGCTGCCGTAAGAAACGTAGTCTACGGCACCGAAAACGGCGGCTTTCGCCCCTTGCAGTACGGGCGTTAATGCCTGTGCGTTCGGGCCTGCGATAATCATGCCGTTGGCTTTTAAGCGATCGAACATGTCCCAGGCTTTATCTTTTTCCGCATTTTGCAAACCAATCAGCAGATCGAGCGAGGCACCAGACAGCGCGGGATCGGGCGTGGTGACTTTATCTTTAAATTCAGGCTTGGTTAGGTCGTTCCAGTCTTTGGGTTCCGGGGTGCCGCTCTTGCTGTTCCACACAATGCCCAGTGCGGAAATACCTTGTGCCACGTAGAAAGGAGTTTTGAACTGCGCAGGCACGGTCGCCGCATTCGGGCTATCAAATTCCAGCAGCCAGCCACGCTGCTGCAAGTCTGTCGCTGTATCCCAGGAAGCCGAAATCAAGACGTCTGCTCGTGGGTTGGCCTGTTCGGCTTCCAGTCTTGCCATAACTTTACCGGTTGTGGCCTGAAAAACATCGACTTTCACTCCGGTCTGCTTTTCATAACCTGCCGCCAGTTTCTTTGCCAGTGCTCCCGGTCCGGCGGTGTACAGCGTCAGGGCATGCGCGCTGCCTGTCACCGCTGCTAATGAGAGAGCTATACCCATAATGATGCCTCGTTGATTCATGGTAAACAGTGTGTTTTTCATTGCATTTTTCCCCAAAGTTAAAGAGTGGTGATATCAGTAATGTGGCCTTGCGACATGTGAACAATACGGTGCGCCAGTATGTTGGCTTCGCCTCGGTCGTGGGTGACGTACACGGCGGTGGTACCAAGATGGCGTAAGAGCGATGCCATCTCCTGACAAAGCGATTCACGTAGATCCCGGTCGAGATTGGATAGCGGTTCATCGAATAGCAGGATGTTCGGCTCCGCGATAATGGCGCGCGCCAGTGCGACTCGCTGTTGCTGGCCACCGGATAAATCGGCCGGTTTGCGATCGCCAAAATCAGCCAGACCGACGCGCGCTAGCGTGACGTCAACGCGTTGGAGGCAGATATCGCGTGGAACCTTCCTCATCAGCAGTGGGAACCCGACATTTTGTGCAACGGTCATATGCGGCCAAAGCGCATAGTCCTGAAAGACCATGCCAAGATTGCGCTGCTCTGGTGGCAGGCATAGTTGATGGCCGGCAACCTGACGATCGCCAAAATGAATGGTGCCCGCGTCCGGCTGTAACAGACCGGCCAGCAATTTTAGCAACGTGCTTTTGCCGCAGCCGGAAGGTCCCAGCAAGGCCAGAATGGTGCCTTTCGGCACATTGAGGCTGATAGCATCGAGCACCGTTTTCCCAGCGAAAGCGTGGGTCAGTTTGTCGATCGCAATCGCCGCAGGCGTAGTGAGTTCAGCCGTGGTCATCATCACCTCCGTGCAATAACGGGAGGCGATATTCATTTTGATATCGGTGGATCGGACGGGTGCTTTTGGGTTGCCTGGTTAAGGGGCATAACAAAGCGTCCCGCCAGTAAAGCAGGGGAAAAAACATGGGGTATCCTCTTTGGGACTCTATATCGGAATGGGGATTGTAGTGGGGGAATAAGGCTATTTGATGACAGACGAAAAGATGTTAGCGGCACGCATTTTTGATAGGCAGTTCGGCCGCAGAGAAAACTGTTTGAGTTTGATCGAGATAATCCATCAATCTCATGATTTATTACTTTATTCTTTGCTGTGACTGCACAGCATTGTGGTGAAATCCGCTATGCTGGTCAGAGGGTTTGCAGAATGCCATCACGGTAAACCATATTGACAAGCGTAAGGATAAATCATGACGTTAAAACTCATCCCTGTTGGTATCAGCGCCTGTCTGCTCGGTAATCCCGTACGGTTTGATGGCGGACACAAGCGTCTGGAATTTGCCGTTGAACAACTGGCGCCCTATTTTCGTTTTGAACCGGTCTGCCCGGAAATGGCGATTGGTTTACCGGTGCCGCGCCCGGCACTCAGACTGGTGCGAGAAGGGGAAAGCCACATTACGCTGCGCGCCAGCAATGGTTCGCCGCTGGATGTCACTCAGCAGATGGCGGTGTTTTCTGCTGATAAAGTCAGCCAGCTTCAGCACTTATGCGGTTATATCGTCTGCGCCAAGTCGCCAAGCTGCGGCATGGAACGCGTAAAGATCTACGATGAAGCGCAAAAGAATGCGCGTAAAAGCGGAATTGGCCTGTTTACGCAGGAACTGATGCGGCAAATGCCCTGGCTACCCGTTGAGGAAGACGGACGCCTGCACGATCCCGGCTTGCGGGAGAATTTTATTGCACGCGTTTATGCATTACATGAACTGAATCAGCTATGGCAAGACGGGCTGAGTCGTGGCGCGCTCATTGCCTTTCATAGCCGCTATAAATTGCTGCTGCTGGCGCATTCTCAGCCGGAATACCGTGAACTGGGGCCGTTTGTTGCGGGAATCGATAAGTGGGATTCACTGGAAGACTACGTTGTTGAATACCGGAAACGGCTCATGAAACTGCTGTCGACGCCTGCGACGCGGCGCAATCACACCAATGTACTGATGCACGTGCAGGGCTATTTCCGGCGCCAGCTTAATTCCCAACAGCGGCAGGAACTGTCGCAGCTCATCGATCGCTATCGGCAAGGTTTTCAACCGCTATTGGCGCCGATCACGCTGCTGAAACATTACATGGCGGAATACCCCGATGCGTATCTGGCCCAGCAGCGTTACTTTGAGCCGTACCCGGAGGCATTACGCCTGCGTTACGGACACTAGTTTGACCGCCCGAGGAGTTTCATGACTACGCATGTCGCTACACATCATGCTGCTACACATTTAGTCTGGCTGCGCAACGACCTGCGCATTACCGATAATCTGGCGCTGTTCGCGGCCTGTCAGGATCCGAATGCCACCGTGCTGGCCGTCTTTATCGCGACGCCTGCACAATGGGGAAAGCACGATATGGCGCCGCGGCAGGCGACCTTTCTGCTGGAAAATCTGACGTCGGTGCAGCACGCGCTGGCCGAGAAAGGGATCCCGCTGCACTACCATGAATGTGCTGACTTTGCGGCATCGGTTGACTGGCTGGTGCAATTTTGTGCGCAGCAGCAGGCCACCGACCTTTTCTACAACTATCAGTATGAAATCAACGAACGCCTGCGTGATAAGCAGGTAAAAGATCGGCTGGCGGATAGTGTGGTTTGCCACGGCTACCATGACAGTCTGTTGCTGCCGCCGGGCAGTGTGCTTACGGGCAACGGCGAGATGTATAAAGTATTTACGCCATTTCGTCAGGCTTTTATCAAACGACTGTTGGAAGCGGAGACGACATGCGTGCCGGCACCGGACGCGCGCGGTGAACCTATCCATAATATGACGGCACTGGCGCCGTTCAGCTATCCGCAGCGCGAGGTGGATAGCGACGATTTCCCCTGTGGTGAACGTGCGGCGTTGCAGCAATTGCGCCGTTTTTGCCGCGAACAGGTACAGGATTACGACCAGCAGCGGGATGTCCCGGCGCTGCCCGGCACCAGCAAGCTTTCTCCCTATCTGGCACTGGGGATCGTCTCGCCGCGCCAATGTTTTAATCGTCTGCGCGCCGAGTGCCCGGATATGCTGGAACGGCGTGAAGGCGGGGCGTTTACCTGGTTTAACGAGCTGGTCTGGCGCGAATTTTATCGTCACCTGATCGTGTCCTGGCCGCAGCTGTGTAAACACCGTCCGTTTACCGCCTGGACGCAGTGGGTGAAATGGCGAGAATCATCAGAGGATTTAGCCGCCTGGCAGAAGGGTAAAACCGGCTACCCGATTGTGGATGCGGCGATGCGTCAACTGAATGAAACGGGCTGGATGCACAATCGCCTGCGTATGATCTGCGCCAGTTTTCTCGTCAAAGATTTGCTGATCGATTGGCGTGAAGGCGAACGCTACTTTATGTCGCAACTGCTGGATGGCGATCTGGCGGCGAATAACGGCGGCTGGCAGTGGGCGGCATCGACAGGTACCGATGCTGCACCTTATTTTCGCATTTTTAACCCGACAACGCAGGGCGAGCGCTTCGACCCTGAAGGTCGGTTTATTCGTCACTGGCTGCCTGAACTGGCTGCCGTGCCGGATAAAGATATTCATCAGCCCCATCGATGGGCTGACAAACATCATCATCAGCTGAACTATCCGCTGCCTATCGTCGACCACAAAACCGCACGTCAGAACACGCTGGCGGCGTTTGAGGCGGCAAAAAATATCGGTATGGCGGATAACGATCGAGAAGAGAACAATAAGTATGCGTAATGTGGAACTGGAAAGAATTATTAACGAGAAACTGAGCACGGAGACGTTTCAGGACTACGCGCCGAACGGTTTACAGGTTGAGGGGCGTGCAGAAGTAAAACGTATTGTGACGGGCGTAACGGCCTCACAGGCGTTGCTGGATGCCGCAGTAGAAAAGCAGGCCGATGCCATTCTGGTTCATCACGGCTATTTTTGGAAAAACGAACCGCAGATTGTTTGTGGCATGAAACGTAACCGGCTGAAAACGCTGCTGGTCAATGATATCAATCTGTACGGCTATCACCTGCCGCTGGATGCACACCCCGAACTGGGGAATAACGCCCAACTGGCGGCGCTGCTGGAGATTCAGGTGCAGGGGATGATTGAGCCGCTGGTGCCGTATGGCGAGCTGGCGCAGCCCATGACGGCGGATGCTTTTTGCCGCCGAGTAGAAAAGCGGCTGGGGCGTACCGTGCTGCATTGTGGGGATAATGCACCGCAACAGATACAGCGCGTGGCCTGGTGTACCGGCGGTGGACAGGGCTTTATTGAGCAGGCGGCCCGATTTGGCGTCGATGCTTTTATTACCGGTGAAGTGTCTGAGCAAACCATCCACATCGCGCGCGAAATGGGGCTGCACTTCTTCGCTGCCGGGCACCATGCGACCGAGCGCGGCGGCATTCGGGCGTTGGGTGAGTGGCTGGCAGAACAGCACGGTTTTGATGTGACATTTATTGATATTCCTAACCCTGCGTGATGGGCTGAAAGTCTCTGTATCGCACATGAATGATGCTGCATTTTTTATGTTGGCATCGTTGTTGCTTAGCTGTTGGGAAGAAAACGTATAGGTAAGCAACGTTAATCATTTGGCCATGTTCACCATGATGGATAAAACGCGATTCAGGAGGAAAGATTGCAACGAGCACGATGTTATCTTCTGGGCGAGAGAGCGGTCGTTCTGGAACTGGAACCGCCTATGTCGCTGGAGAGCCAGCAGCGGATATGGGGGCTTGCCGAGCGCCTGAATCACCATGAAGAGGTGCTGGAAGCGATTCCGGGCATGAACAATCTGACGGTATTGCTGGCGAACCCGCAGCAGGTGGCGCTGGATGCGCTTGAACGCTTGCAGCGTTGGTGGGAAGAGAGTGAGTCGCTGGTGTTTGACCCACGCGATATCGACATTCCCGTCGTTTATGGCGGAGAAGCGGGGCCGGATCTGGCGGAAGTTGCCGTTCACAGTGGCCTGAGCGAGCATCAGGTTGTGGAAGCGCATGCGTCTGCACAGTATGTGGTCTACTTTTTGGGCTTTCAGCCGGGCTTTGCCTACCTCGGTGGGTTAAACGAGAAGCTGCATATGCCGCGTCGCGCCGAACCGCGCCTGCGCGTCCCAGCAGGATCTGTGGGGATTGGCGGTGCGCAGACGGGGATTTATCCGCTGGCGACACCGGGCGGCTGGCAACTGATTGGTCGCACTTCGCTGAAATTGTTTAATCCACAGACGATGCCACCCACGCTGCTGCGCCCTGGCGATAACGTTCGGTTTCTGCCACAGAAGGAGGGCGTATGCTGAAAGTTATCCATGCCGGATTGCATACTTCGGTGCAGGACGGTGGCCGTGTCGGTTTTCGTCGTTTAGGAATCAGCCAGTCAGGTGCGCTCGATCTGCCTGCTCTGACGATGGCTAACCTGCTGGTGGGCAACGCAGAGAATGCGGCCGCGCTGGAAATTACGCTGGGCAAGTTTACCGCAACATTCACTACCGCCTGCTGGGTGGCGCTGACTGGGGCAGACTGCCATGCCGACCTTGATGGCAAACCGCTCTGGACAGGCTGGCGTTTCGCCGTGAAGCCGGGACAAACGTTAAAAATGCGCATGCCGCGTAACGGAATGCGCAGCTATCTGGCCCTGTCCGGTGGCATAGATGTGCCGGAAGCACTCGGTTCGCGCAGTACCGATTTGAAAGCGAGTTTTGGTGGTTTTGACGGACGTTTGCTGATGGACGGCGATGAGCTTCCGCTGGGTACGCCGACTCGTGAACTGACGCGGGAAGTCGGCATTAAGCAGCTGTTGTTCAGCAACCGCGTGCGGGCATTGCCGGGGCCGGAGTATCAGGAGTTCAGCGAAGAGATGCGGGAGCTGTTCTGGCGAACCTCCTGGCAGTTGAGCCCGCAAAGTAACCGCATGGGCTACCGTTTGCTCGGTGCTGAGCTACAGCGTTCTGCCTTGTCAGGCAACAAACCGCGCGAACTGCCATCGCATGGACTGCTACCGGGCGTCGTGCAGGTTCCACACAATGGTCACCCTATCGTACTGCTGGCGGATGCGCAGACAACCGGCGGTTACCCGCGTATTGCGACGGTGATCGAAGCGGATTTATTCCATCTGGCGCAAATCCGACTCGGTGAACCGATCCATTTTATTCACTGTACGCAGGCACAAGCGCAAAAAGCGGGCGAGGAACAGCGACGTTACCTCGAACAACTTGCATGGAGGCTACATGATTATTGATTTGAATGCCGATCTGGGCGAGGGCGGAGAGAACGACGAAGCGTTGTTGAAGCTAGTGACCTCGGCCAATATTGCTTGCGGATTTCATGCTGGCGATGCGCAAACCATGCGTCAGTCAGTGCGTTGGGGAATCGGTTATGGGGTTGCGCTTGGCGCTCACCCGAGCTTTCCCGATCGTGAAAATTTTGGCCGTAAGGCAATGAATGTGCCTGCAGAAATTGTCTTTGCACAAATGGTGTATCAGCTTGGCGCGCTCAGCGCGATTGTCGCTGCTGAAGGGGGCACGCTGTCGCACGTAAAGCCCCATGGTATGCTTTACAATCAGGCCGCATGCGAACCGGCGCTGGCCGATGCGATAGCCAAGGCGGTGAAGGTCGTCAATCCCGCGCTGCGTCTGGTCGGGCTGGCGGGCAGTGAGTTAATCCGAGCCGGGCAACGGCTAGGGCTGGAGACGCGTCAGGAGGTGTTCGCCGATCGCTGTTATCTGCCTGATGGAACGCTGGTGCCACGCACTCAGGCGGGAGCGCTGATTAACAGCGATGAGTTGGCGTTGGCGCAGACGCTGGAAATGATCCAGCGCCAGCGGGTCAGAGCAATCGACGGTTCCTGGGTTGCTGTGCGGGCGGATACCGTGTGTATTCACGGCGATGGACAACATGCATTGCTGTTTGCGCGCAAATTACGTAGCTGCTTTAGCGAGCACCAGATAACGGTTGCTGCGGCATAATCATTATTTTTTGTAGGGCGGGGATAAGCGATGAAAACCGTTTTGATCACGGCGTTTGAACCTTTTGAGGGCGAAGCGATTAATCCCTCATGGGAAGCGGTAAAAGTGCTTCATCAGCGGGAAGTCGGCGGTGCACGCGTGGTCGCCTGCCGTTTATCGTGTGTTTTTGATTTGTCGCTGGAAGAACTTTACCGCGCCATAGCGGAATGGCAGCCGGAAGTGGTGATCGCGGTGGGGCAGGCGGGCGGTCGTACTGATATTTCTGTCGAACGTGTGGCGATTAATATTAATGATGCCCGCATTGCCGATAACCGAGGCAACCAGCCGATTGATACGCCCATCGTCGAAAAAGGGCCCGCAGCCTATTTCTCGACATTGCCGGTGAAAGCGCTGGTGCAGGCGTTACGTGTGGCGGGGATTCCTGCCTCGGTGTCGCAAACCGCGGGGACGTTTGTCTGCAACCATGTGATGTACGGGCTTTTACATCAGTTACATCAACAGGGTGATGTGGTGCGCGGCGGGTTCGTTCACATTCCCTATTCGCCGGAACAGGCTGCGCGACACCCCGGTGAGCCGAGCATGCCCACGCCGCTAGTGACGGCGGCGCTGGAAGTGATGATCAAGCAGTCGCTGGCGCAGCAGGTTGATGTGGCGGTGACGGGTGGTGCCCTGCATTAGTTCGGTTAATCGCGTAATACGCAAAGCGTCTGATTTTCAGGGAGTAAGGTATGCCGGAAGGGCCGGAAATTCGCCGGGCGGCCGATAAGCTCGTTGAGGCCGTTGTGGGAAAAACGCTGACGCATGTCTGGTTTGCGTTTCCTGAGTTGAAACCGTACGAGGCAGAATTGGTCGGACAGCAGGTCAGGCAGATTGCAACGCGCGGAAAAGCGTTGCTGACCTATTTTAGCAATGATCGTGTGCTGTATAGCCACAACCAGCTGTATGGCGTGTGGCGCGTGGTCAATGCCGGTGAATCGCCGGAAACGAAGCGGGATTTGCGCGTTCGGCTGGAGACACAGGATCGTGCCATTCTGCTCTATAGCGCATCAGATATTGAGATGCTGACGCCGGAGGCACTCACCACTCATCCTTTCCTGCAACGTATTGGTCCTGATGTCTTGGATCTTTCCCTGACACCTGAACAGGTGTATGAGCGTTTGCTGCTACCACGTTTTCGTCGTCGCCAGTTTAGCGGACTGCTGTTGGATCAGGCTTTTCTGGCGGGGTTGGGAAATTACCTGCGCGTCGAAATTCTCTGGCAGGCACAGTTGGCGCCGCAACACACGGCAGCACAGCTGAATGAGGAACAGTTGCAGACGTTAAGTCAGGCGCTACTGGCGATTCCCCGGCTGTCCTACAACACGCGCGGCACCGTTGATGAAAACCACCATCATGGCGCAATTTTCTCGTTCAAGGTTTTCCATCGTGATGGGGAAAGCTGTGAGCGCTGCGGCGGAATCATTGAAAGAACGATGCTGTCATCACGCCCATTCTATTGGTGCCCGCACTGTCAGAGATAAAGGAAGACGTGCCGTTTTTTAGATTAATTGAAAAGGATTTCGTGTGAGTAATAGAAATGACATTAGGGATGGTTCTCTCAGTACTGATTTCCGTATTCCAATCTAGATGAATCTCAGTATGAGGTAAAAAAACAAAGGCCGGAAAGTCCGGCCTTTTGTGTTGATACAGAATAGATTAATCGTGCTTCAGATTAGACGCGAAGTCACGTTTGTCGTAGCCAGTGTACAGCTGACGCGGACGGGCAATCTTGATGCCGTCGTCGTGCATTTCGTTCCAGTGTGCAATCCAGCCCACGGTACGCGCCATCGCGAAGATAACGGTAAACATGGAAGACGGAATACCCATCGCTTTCAGGATGATACCTGAATAGAAGTCCACGTTCGGGTACAGTTTCTTCTCAATGAAGTACGGGTCGTTCAGCGCGATATGCTCCAACTCCATCGCCACTTCCAGCAGATCGTCTTTTCTGCCCAGCTCTTTCAACACTTCATGGCAGGTTTCACGCATGACTTTGGCGCGTGGATCGTGGTTCTTGTACACGCGGTGGCCGAAGCCCATCAGACGGAAGGAGTCGTTCTTGTCTTTTGCACGCTCGATAAATGCCGGGATGTGTTCCACGCTGCTGATCTCTTCCAGCATACGCAGACAGGCTTCGTTCGCGCCACCGTGCGCCGGTCCCCACAGCGAGGCGATCCCCGCGGCGATACAGGCAAACGGGTTCGCGCCAGACGAGCCAGCGGTACGTACGGTAGAGGTTGAGGCGTTTTGTTCGTGATCGGCATGCAGGATCAGAATACGGTCCATGGCGCGTTCCAGCACCGGATTCACAACATATTCTTCACAAGGCGTAGAGAACATCATGTGCAGGAAGTTACCTGCGTAGGACAGGTTGTTTTTCGGATAAACAAACGGTTGACCCAGTGAATATTTGTAGCACATTGCCGCGACGGTCGGCATTTTGGACAGCAGGCGGTAGGCCGCGATTTCGCGGTGGCGCTCAATGTTAATGTCCAGTGAATCGTGGTAGAACGCCGCCAGCGCGCCGGTCACGCCGCACAATACGGCCATTGGGTGTGAATCGCGGCGGAAACCGTGGAACAGACGGGTAATCTGCTCATGAATCATGGTATGGCGGGTCACGGTCGTCTTGAAGGTTTCATACTGTTCTGTCGTCGGGACTTCACCGAACAGCAGGATGTAACATACTTCAAGATAGTTGGATTTTTCAGCCAGTTGGTCAATCGGGAAACCGCGGTGCAGCAGGATGCCTTCGTCACCGTCGATATAGGTAATCTTTGATTCGCAAGATGCAGTAGAGGTAAAACCGGGGTCAAATGTGAAGTAACCTTTAGAACCGAGGGGACGAATATCAATCTCATCATGTCCTAGAGTGCCGGATAGGACATTTAGCTCAATTGGTTCTTTACCTTCTAGAGTAAGTGTTGCTTTTTTATCAGCCATTTACAGTCTCCTTAGCGCTTTAATTTTAAAAATTTTCACTGAAGAAATACCGTCATGCCTGTGCACCGGCAAAGAAAATGGCCGGTGAAACTCTGTCGTGACACAGTCGTCAAATAGGGTACAGAGTAAGGCGGATTGCCGCATTCAGGATGAAAAATTCGTTCTCCAGGTAATTAACAATATTCAGATAATGAGTTGCGCTCTGAATAGATTCTAGTCATTACCTATGACTTTTACGTGGACTCTCTCCCCACTGTTACATAAGTTACGCCAGTGTGGAAGTGTCGCCGTGTGCTTTAACACATCATAAGGAACTCAATCCCCTAGTTGTAATTGAAATGTTGAACTTTTGTCAAATCAGATAATTAATTTTATATAAATTGTGAAATTCGTGATCTAAATCACTGTTCGGGGCAAATGTCACCAAACAGTTTGTATGGGAATTGTAATAGGAATGTGAAGGACCTATACTGCCGCCAGGTCTCCGGAATCACCCTGCAGTAGGAGCACCCAGTATGAAAGGATCATGCGCTGTTTAGACACCGGAATGTCGATGTTTGAGCGCGTATCGTAAACCCACTCTTCAGGGCTGCAACTTTCATACTGTCTGACCTCACATCAGGCCCGGAGGAAGAAACAATAATAAAAGCTGTGTGGGCAAATCCGTGAAAAAACAAAGACCTGTCAATCTGGAATTGCAGACGATCCAGTTTCCCGTTACTGCGATAGCATCTATTCTTCACCGCGTCTCCGGCGTTATCACCTTTGTCGCTGTCGGTATTTTACTGTGGCTGTTAGGCACTTCTCTTTCTTCAGAGGAAGGATTCCTGCGTGCTGCGGAAATTATGGATAGCTTCATCGTCAAATTTATCGTTTGGGGCATCCTCGTTGCGTTGGCTTATCACATTGTTGGTGGTTTACGTCATCTCTTGATGGATTTTGGCTATATAGAAGAAGACCTTGCCGCAGGTAAGCGTTCTGCAAATATCTCCTTTATTATTACTGTCGTGCTTTCAATTCTGGCTGGAGTCCTCGTATGGTAAGCAATGCTTCTGCGTTAGGACGCAATGGCGTACACGATTGGTTACTGATTCGCGCTTCCGCCATCGTCATTGTTCTGTATGTAATTTATATCATTGGTTTTATTGCTACGGCTGGCGATATCACGTATGAAATCTGGCGTGGTTTCTTCTCGATGGCTCTCACCAAAGTATTCACACTGCTAACGTTATTTTCCATTCTGGTTCATGCCTGGATAGGGATGTGGCAAGTGCTGACCGACTACATTAAACCGCTGGCCTTACGCCTGACTTTACAGTTGGCGATTGTCGTAGCGCTGTTGGTGTACGTCATTTATGGAACTATTGTGGTGTGGGGTGCGTGATGAATTTGCCAGTCAGAGAATTTGATGCAGTTGTTGTTGGCGCCGGTGGCGCAGGTATGCGCGCCGCGCTGCAAATCTCCCAAATGGGCCTGTCCTGTGCCCTGTTATCGAAAGTCTTCCCAACCCGTTCCCATACCGTGTCCGCGCAGGGCGGTATTACCGTTGCGCTGGGTAACACCCATGAGGACAACTGGGAATGGCACATGTATGACACCGTAAAAGGGTCGGATTACATTGGCGATCAGGACGCGATTGAATATATGTGTAAAACCGGACCGGAAGCGATTCTGGAGCTGGAACACATGGGATTACCGTTCTCCCGTCTGGATGATGGCAGCATTTATCAGCGTCCGTTCGGTGGTCAATCCAAGAACTTTGGCGGCGAGCAGGCCGCACGTACGGCGGCTGCCGCTGACCGTACTGGTCACGCGCTACTGCATACGCTGTATCAGCAGAACCTGAAAAATCATACGACTATTTTCTCCGAATGGTACGCCCTCGATCTGGTGAAGAACCAGGATGGCGCGGTAGTCGGCTGTACGGCGATCTGTATCGAAACCGGTGAAGTCGTTTATTTCAAAGCGAAAGCGACCGTACTGGCAACGGGCGGTGCGGGCCGTATCTATCAATCCACGACCAACGCACACATTAATACGGGTGACGGCGTAGGCATGGCATTGCGTGCCGGTGTTCCGTTGCAGGATATGGAAATGTGGCAGTTCCACCCAACCGGTATCGCTGGTGCGGGTGTGCTGGTGACCGAAGGCTGCCGCGGTGAAGGCGGCTACCTGCTGAACAAGCACGGTGAACGTTTCATGGAACGCTACGCGCCGAACGCGAAAGATCTGGCAGGCCGTGACGTTGTTGCACGTTCCATCATGATCGAAATTCGTGAAGGCCGCGGCTGTGAAGGTCCGTGGGGTCCTCATGCCAAGCTGAAGCTGGATCATCTGGGTAAAGACGTTCTGGAATCCCGTCTGCCGGGTATTTTGGAACTGTCCCGTACGTTTGCGCACGTCGATCCGGTGAAAGAGCCGATTCCGGTTATCCCAACCTGCCACTATATGATGGGCGGTATCCCGACTAAAGTGAGCGGTCAGGCGTTGACGGTGAATGAGAAAGGCGAAGACGTGGTGATTCCAGGGCTGTTCGCCGTGGGTGAAATTGCCTGTGTATCGGTGCATGGCGCCAACCGTCTGGGCGGTAACTCGCTGCTCGATCTGGTGGTATTCGGTCGTTCTGCTGGTATTCACCTGCAAGAGTCTCTGGAAGAGCAGGGCACCAGCCGTGATGCCAGCGATTCCGATATTGAAGCATCGCTTGATCGTCTGAACCGCTGGAACAATACCCGTTCAGGGGAAGATCCGGTTGAAATTCGTAAGGCGCTGCAATCCTGTATGCAGAATAACTTCTCGGTCTTCCGCGAAGGTGATGCGATGGCGAAAGGGTTGGAAGAGCTGAAAGTTATCCGCGAACGCCTGAAAAATGCGCGTCTGGATGACACCTCAAGCGAGTTCAACACCCAGCGTATCGAGTGCCTGGAGCTGGATAACCTGATGGAAACCGCCTATGCGACAGCGGTATCCGCCAACTTCCGTACCGAAAGCCGTGGCGCACATAGCCGCTTCGACTACCCAGAGCGTGACGATGAGAATTGGCTGTGCCATTCGTTGTATCTGCCGCAAACCGACAGCATGACGCGCCGCGAGGTGAACATGCAGCCTAAACTGCGTCCGGCGTTCCCGCCGAAAGTACGTACTTATTAATTGCGGAGATCAAACGATGAAACTCGAATTTTCTATTTATCGTTACAACCCGGATGTTGACGATGTTCCGCGGATGCAGGATTACCAGTTGGAAGCGGAAGAAGGCCGCGACATGATGCTGCTGGATGCGCTGATGTTGCTGAAAGAGCAGGACCCGACGCTGTCATTCCGTCGTTCCTGCCGTGAAGGTGTCTGCGGATCCGATGGCGTTAACATGAACGGCAAAAACGGGCTGGCCTGTATTACGCCAGTTTCTGCGTTACGTCGCGGAAACAGCAAAATTGTTATCCGTCCTTTACCTGGATTACCGGTTGTACGTGATTTGGTAGTGGACATGGGACAGTTCTATGCCCAATATGAGAAAATAAAGCCTTACCTGTTGAATAATGGGAAAAATCCGCCGGCGCGTGAGCATCTGCAATCGCCCGATCAACGTGCCAAGCTGGATGGGTTGTATGAATGCATCATGTGCGCCTGCTGTTCAACGTCTTGCCCGTCGTTCTGGTGGAACCCGGACAAATTTGTTGGGCCTGCGGGACTGTTGGCGGCTTACCGTTTCCTGATCGACAGTCGCGATACGGAAACCAAGCCACGGCTGGACGAGTTGGACGATGCGTTCAGCGTCTTCCGCTGCCACGGCATCATGAACTGTGTGAACGTGTGTCCGAAAGGGCTGAACCCGACCAAGGCTATCGGTCATATTAAATCGATGCTGTTGCACCGCAGCGCGTAACGCGTTATTGCATAAAGATTAAGTAGTAAAACATGTATCTCCCTCTGAAGTTGCTATTCTTCAGAGGGAGCGCAGGAAACCTTTAAAAACCGGCTTACGCGCCAGAACCGGTTTTTAAAGGTTCCTTAGGGGGGATGGATACCCTAAGCGCGTACCGATGTACGACAAGTGAACCGTTTGTAGGGTAAACGATATACGGGCACTAAATTACATGTTAACCACGGCGAAAACTGAAGCTTATTAGCTTAAGGGATCATAATGCAGAACGGCGCAATGAAGGCCTGGCTGGATTCCTCCTATTTGGCGGGTGCGAATCAGTCCTACATAGAGCAACTCTATGAAGATTTTTTAACCGATCCTGACTCGATCGAACATAGCTGGCGCTCGATCTTCCAGCAATTGCCTACGAGTGGGGTCAAACCGGATCAACTCCATTCCAAAACGCGTGAATATTTCCGCCGTCTGGCGAAAGACGCTTCGCGCTTTACCTCATCAGTCACCGATCCCGATATTGATGCTAAGCAGGTCAAGGTATTGCAGCTGATCAATGCGTTCCGCTTCCGTGGACATCAGCGTGCTAACCTGGACCCGATTTTCCTGCGCCCCCAAGAGCCAGTGGCAGAATTGGATCTGGATTACCATAACCTGACGCAGGATGACCTACAGGAATCCTTCAACGTGGGTTCTTTTGCCATCGGCAAAGACACCATGAAGCTGGAAGACCTGTATGAAGCACTGAAGCGCACCTATTGCGGTTCTATCGGTGCGGAATACATGCACATCACCAGTACGGAAGAGAAGCGCTGGATCCAGCAGCGTATCGAATCGGTAATGGGGCAACCGTCATTTACGATAGACGAGAAACGCCGTTTCCTGAAAGAGTTAACCGCAGCCGAAGGGCTGGAGCGTTATCTGGGTGCCAAATATCCCGGCGCTAAGCGTTTCTCGCTGGAAGGCGGTGATGCGCTGGTTCCGATGTTGAAAGAGCTGATTCGCCATGCGGGTGCAAACGATACGCGTGAAGTCGTGTTGGGGATGGCGCACCGTGGCCGCCTCAATGTGCTAATCAACGTATTGGGCAAAAAATCTCAGGATCTGTTCGACGAGTTCGCCGGAAAACATAAAGAACATCTGGGTACGGGTGACGTTAAATATCATCAGGGCTTCTCGTCTGAATTTGAAACTGCTGGTGGTCTGGTGCACTTGGCGCTGGCGTTCAACCCCTCGCACCTGGAGATCGTCAGCCCGGTTGTGACGGGATCGGTTCGTGCGCGTCTTGACCGTCTTAATAGCCAGAGTGGCCCGCGTGTTCTGCCAATCACCATTCACGGCGATGCGGCAGTCAGTGGTCAGGGTGTGGTGCAGGAACTGCTGAATATGTCGACGGTGCGTGGCTACGAAGTCGGTGGCACGCTGCGTATTGTTATCAATAACCGTATCGGCTTCACCACGTCTAACCCGCTGGATATTCGCTCCACCGAGTACTGTACCGATATCGGTAAAATGGTGCAGGCGCCTATTTTCCACGTTAACGCAGACGATCCCGAAGCGGTGGCGTTTGTGACGCGTCTGGCGCTGGATTTCCGTAATGCCTTCAAACGCGATGTGTTTATCGATTTGATTTGTTACCGCCGTCACGGTCATAACGAAGCTGACGAGCCAAGTGCAACGCAGCCGATGATGTACCAGAAGATCAAAAAACACCCTACGCCGCGTAAGGTGTATGCCGATCGTCTGGAGCAGGAAAAATCCATCACGCCGGAAGATGCCACCGAAATGGTCAACCTGTACCGCGATGCGCTGGATGCGGGTGAATGTGTGGTGGAAGAATGGCGTGAAATGGACATGCAGTCCTTTACCTGGACGCCGTATTTGAACCATGAATGGGATGAGCCTTATCCGCACGCAACAGAAATGAAACGCTTGCAGGAACTGGCGAAGCGTATCAGTGAAGTGCCGGAAGGGATTGATGTGCATCCTCGCGTTGCCAAAGTCTATGCTGACCGTGCTGAAATGGCCGCAGGCAACAAGCTGTTTGACTGGGGCGGAGCGGAAACGCTGGCCTACGCGACGCTGGTCGATGAGGGTATTCCGATTCGCCTGTCCGGTGAGGATAGCGGCCGCGGTACGTTCTTCCATCGTCATGCTGTCGTGCATAACCAGAAAAACGGTTCCAGCTACACGCCGCTGAATCATGTGCATAACGGACAGGGCGCGTTTAACGTCTGGGACTCCGTATTGTCCGAAGAAGCGATTCTGGCGTTTGAATACGGGTATGCGACCGCAGAACCGCGCACGCTGACCATCTGGGAAGCGCAGTTTGGTGACTTCGCCAACGGTGCGCAGGTGGTTATCGACCAGTTCATTAGCTCCGGCGAGCAGAAGTGGGGCCGGATGTGTGGTCTGGTGATGCTGCTGCCGCACGGTTACGAAGGTCAGGGTCCTGAGCACTCGTCTGCGAGACTGGAACGTTATCTGCAATTGTGCGCTGAGCAAAATATGCAGGTTTGTATTCCGTCAACGCCTGCGCAGGTGTATCACATGCTTCGCCGCCAGGCGCTGCGTGGAATGCGCCGTCCGCTGGTGGTCATGTCGCCGAAATCCCTGTTACGCCATCCGCTGGCGATCTCTTCACTGGAAGAACTGGCGAACGGTTCCTTCCAGCCAGCGATTGGTGAAATAGAAGAATTAGATCCGGCCGCCGTGAAGCGTGTCGTGCTTTGTTCCGGCAAGGTCTACTATGATTTGCTGGAACAGCGCCGCAAGAACGAGCAAAAAGATGTCGCGATCGTCCGTATCGAGCAACTTTATCCGTTCCCGCATCAGGCAGTACAAGCGGCACTGGAATCTTTTGCCCATGTTCACGATTTCGTGTGGTGTCAGGAAGAGCCGCTGAATCAGGGAGCCTGGTATTGCAGTCAGCACCATTTCCGTGAAGTGATTCCGTTTGGGGCTTCTTTACGTTACGCAGGACGCCCGGCGTCTGCATCACCCGCCGTTGGCTATATGTCCGTACACCAGAAACAACAGCAAGATCTGGTCGATGACGCGCTGAACGTTGATTAAATAAAAGGATAGATAATGAGTAGCGTAGATATTCTTGTACCCGACCTGCCTGAATCCGTCGCTGACGCCACTGTTGCGACCTGGCATAAAAAACCAGGCGATAGCGTTCAGCGCGATGAAGTACTGGTTGAAATTGAAACTGACAAAGTTGTACTGGAAGTGCCTGCCTCTGAAGCTGGCATTCTGGATGCCGTGCTGGAAGAAGAAGGCGCTACGGTAACGTCTCGCCAGTTGCTGGGCCGCATCCGCCGTGGCGACAGCTCTGGTAAAGAAACCAGTGAGAAGTCACAGAGCAAAGAATCAACACCGGCACAGCGTCATACCGCTGGGCTGGAAGAAGAGAATAGCGACGCGCTTAGCCCGGCGATCCGCCGTCTGATTGCCGAGCACGATCTCGATGCCTCTGCGATCAAAGGCAGCGGCGTAGGCGGTCGGATTACTCGTGAAGACGTCGATACGCATTTGGCTGCTCAGAAGAAAGAATCTGGCAAAGCGGCTAAGTCTGAGGCTCCGGCGGCTTCTCCTGCATCGGCTTTGGGTGCGCGCAGTGAAAAACGCGTACCGATGACGCGCCTGCGTAAGCGTGTTGCAGAGCGCCTGCTGGAAGCGAAAAACAGCACGGCCATGTTGACGACGTTCAACGAAATCAACATGCAGCCCATTATGGATCTGCGCAAGCAATACGGCGAAGCGTTTGAGAAACGTCATGGTGTGCGTCTGGGCTTTATGTCCTTCTACATCAAAGCCGTGGTTGAAGCGCTGAAGCGTTACCCTGAAGTAAATGCCTCTATTGATGGCGAAGATGTGGTTTACCACAACTATTTCGATGTCAGCATTGCGGTTTCTACTCCGCGCGGTCTGGTTACGCCAGTACTGCGTGATGTGGATGCGCTGGGCATGGCCGACATTGAGAAACGTATCAAGGATCTGGCCGTGAAAGGTCGTGACGGCAAACTGACGGTTGAAGAACTGCTGGGCGGTAACTTCACGATTACCAACGGCGGCGTCTTTGGTTCTCTGATGTCTACCCCGATCATCAACCCACCGCAGAGTGCGATTCTGGGTATGCACGCCATTAAAGATCGCCCGATGGCGGTGGATGGTCAGGTTGTTATTCTGCCGATGATGTATCTGGCGCTGTCTTACGATCACCGTTTGATCGACGGTCGTGAGTCCGTTGGCTTCCTGGTGACGGTGAAAGAGATGCTGGAAGATCCAGCGCGTCTGCTGTTAGACGTTTAGTCTGACGGGTAGGCTCTCGGGCGGATAATCCTGACGATTTCCGCCCGAAATATACAGATTAAGTGCTATGTAGGCCGTTTTTTCTCAACGGCGTTATCCAAATATATCAGAGAGTTATTGGCGTTTTTCGCTACCGAAAGAGTCGGTGATGAAAAACCGCCTGCCGACTTATCTCCAAACCTAAATGGATAGAACATCATGAATTTACACGAGTATCAGGCAAAACAACTCTTTGCTCGATATGGTTTACCGGCACCGACCGGCTATGCCTGTACCACACCGCGTGAAGCGGAAGAAGCCGCGTCTAAAATTGGTGCGGGTCCGTGGGTCGTAAAATGTCAGGTTCACGCAGGCGGCCGCGGTAAAGCGGGCGGCGTTAAAGTCGTCAGTAACAAAGAAGATATCCGCGCCTTTGCTGAAAACTGGTTAGGCAAAAAACTCGTTACTTATCAAACTGACGCACAGGGTCAACCGGTTCATCAAATCCTGGTTGAAGCAGCAACAGATATCGACAAAGAGCTTTATCTGGGCGCAGTTGTTGACCGTGGCACGCGTCGCGTGGTGTTCATGGCATCCACCGAAGGTGGTGTAGAAATTGAAAAAGTGGCGGAAGAAACGCCAGAGCTGATTCATAAAGCAGCGATCGATCCGCTGGTAGGGCCACAGCCTTATCAGGGACGCGAGTTGGCCTTCAAACTGGGCCTGAGCGGCAAGCAAGTGGCACAGTTCACCAAAATCTTTATGGGTCTGGCGACGCTGTTCCTGGAGCGCGATCTGGCGCTGGTAGAAATTAACCCGCTGGTTATCACCAAGCAGGGCGATTTGGTGTGTCTGGATGGCAAACTCGGCGCGGACGGTAATGCGCTGTTCCGTCAGCCTGAGCTGCGTGAAATGCGTGACCCAAGCCAGGAAGATTCCCGTGAAGCGCACGCGGCACAGTGGGAACTGAACTATGTTGCGCTGGACGGCAATATTGGCTGTATGGTGAACGGTGCTGGCCTGGCGATGGGCACGATGGACATCGTGAAGCTGCACGGCGGTTCTCCTGCAAACTTCCTCGACGTTGGCGGCGGCGCGACGAAAGAACGTGTTACCGAAGCGTTCAAAATTATCCTGTCTGATGACAAGGTAAAAGCTGTCTTTGTTAACATCTTTGGCGGCATTGTACGTTGCGATTTGATCGCTGACGGCATCATCGGCGCGGTAGCCGAAGTGGGTGTTAACGTACCGGTTGTTGTGCGTTTGGAAGGAAACAATGCGGAGCTGGGTGCCAAGAAACTGGCGGATAGCGGCCTGAATATTATCGCCGCGACCAGCCTGACGGGTGCCGCTCAGCAGGTTGTTGCAGCTGTGGAGGGTAAATAATGTCCATTCTGATTAATAAAAATACCAAAGTTATCTGTCAGGGTTTTACCGGTAGTCAGGGGACATTCCACTCTGAGCAAGCACTTGCTTACGGTACACAAATGGTCGGTGGTGTGACGCCGGGTAAAGGCGGCACGGAGCATCTGGGCCTGCCCGTATTTAATACGGTGCGTGAGGCAGTAGAAGCGACGGGCGCAACCGCATCCGTTATCTACGTTCCGGCTCCATTCTGTAAAGACTCCATTCTGGAAGCGATTGACGCAGGTATCGAACTGATTATCTGTATCACCGAAGGTATCCCGACGCTGGATATGCTGACGGTGAAAGTCAAACTCGACCAGAGCGGCGTGCGGATGATCGGTCCGAACTGCCCAGGTGTGATCACGCCGGGTGAATGTAAGATCGGTATTATGCCTGGCCATATCCACCTGCCGGGTAAAGTGGGTATCGTTTCTCGTTCAGGTACGCTGACGTATGAAGCCGTGAAGCAAACGACCGATGCCGGGCTGGGTCAGTCCAGCTGTGTCGGTATCGGCGGTGACCCGATCCCAGGCTCTAACTTCATCGATATTCTGAAGCTGTTTGAACAGGATCCGCAGACCGAAGCCATCGTTATGATCGGTGAAATCGGCGGTACGGCGGAAGAAGAAGCGGCGGCGTATATTAAAGAACACGTAACTAAGCCGGTTGTCGGCTACATTGCGGGTGTGACGGCGCCGAAAGGCAAGCGCATGGGCCACGCGGGTGCAATCATCGCGGGTGGTAAAGGTACGGCTGACGATAAATTCGCGGCGTTAGAAGCAGCGGGTGTTAAAACCGTTCGCAGCCTGGCGGATATCGGTGATGCAGTAAAAGCGATATTAGCGCGTTAATCGATTATTCGATTAAATACTCTAGCCACCTTCGGGTGGCTTTTTTTTATTCAAATTTAGCCATTGAGGTTAATCGACACAATTGAATTGCACATGACTTTTTCGTGGTTTTATTGGATAATTCGCGCGCCTGAAAAGGCTGATTAGTGATAAGCAGAAATGAAGAATATTTCATTGAGTTCATGTAAACAGGGAATGATTAATTAATTTGCCTTAAGGGGATGTTGTGTGAAAGGAAATATAAAAGCGCTGATGCTGGCATTATCTGTATTTACCTGCGCTGCCAGCGCACAGTCTATTAATATTGAAGTGCTGAGTGCGACGGTTAAAGATAAAAAGATTGATGATGCGGCGGTGATTCTACAGAAGAACGGTGCGCAGTCAGTAACCGCTCGCTCTGATGCCGCTGGCCGCGTGGCGCTTAATGCACCATTTGCAGTGGATCAGGACAGTCTGCTGATCATTAAAAAAGAAGGTTATTCCGATCTGGTAGTAAAGTGTCCGTGTGATGGAATGACTTATGCTATTAGTCCAGTAATGAAAAATCTGGATGGTATGAGAATTGTATTAACCTGGGGTGAAAGACCTTTCGATTTAGATTCTCATCTTATTTATCCGGATAATCATATTTATTTCCAACACAAGAAAGGACGCGATGCCAATCTTGATGTTGATGATACCGATAGCTTTGGGCCGGAAACCATCACCATTGATAAAAAGCGTTTAGGTGAAAGTTATATTTATGCTGTTCATGATTATACGAACGGTGATAAAACTAATTCACCAGCACTTTCCGCAAGTAGTGCAAAAGTATTTGTCTATGTTGGGAGTTCATTAGTGCGGACGTATTCCGTACCACTGAATAAAGCAGGGAATATCTGGACGGTTTTCCGTCTTAACCCTAACGGTGATTTTGAAGATATCAATGCCGTTGGCGAGGCCGATTTCTCAAAAGCGAAGGATGGTAATGCGTTGCCAATGGTGCTTAACCCGGCACAGACAGCCACTTCAGTTACCGGAAATACCGCACTGGCAAAAACGCTCAATCGTGACGGTGAGGCTGCCTATGGACGCGGTGAACTGGAACAGGCCACGACGCTGTTCCTGGCTGCGATCGAGCAGGACAGCGCATTTGGTCAGGCATACAGCAACCTGGGTTTGGCTTATCAAAAGCGGGGTAACATTGCCGAAGCTATTTGGGCTAACCGTAAAGCGATTGCGCTGGCAAACGGTAGCAATGCGGCAACCACGCGTGCCAGTTCGTACTACAACATTGCAAAAATCTACGAGAATGCGGGTCAGTTCAGTGATGCACTTCAGCATTATGAGCTTGCGAGAAGCCAGAAAAGTAACACGGTTTACGATAAGGCTATCGAGCGCATGAAAGCGAAGATGTAAATCACCGCAGTGTGCTTCGTCTCACCTTATCTGTTATCACCGCGGAGGCCTCTTGGCCTCCGTTTTTGCATCCCGCGTGACAAACCGACGGCATACTGGAGAAGGGCAGGGCAGTTTGATAAGAAATATCGCGTTGTGGTCAGAAATAAAAAATAAAAATCTGACATAAAATAGAAGATAAGAAAAGCATGTGAATAATCGATAACAGGAAGTAAAAATTATATTGCTGAATTAATTTTAATTAAACCGAAAAGTCACAATGCATTAACAATAGGTACAATAAAGAAATTAATGCAACGCATCAATCACGAGAAAAGCGTTAAATTGTTTTAGATCAAAAAACGCCTCTGGATATAATTTCTGAAATAGGCTTAAATTGCGCGAGGTCAATTATCGTCTTTCGAGCCTTTTAGTAGAAAAGTTGATTTGAAGCCAAAAACCTAGTCTGGGTCACGTAAAAACCT
Organism: Pectobacterium aroidearum; assembly: GCF_015689195.1. Lineage (GTDB taxonomy): Bacteria > Pseudomonadota > Gammaproteobacteria > Enterobacterales > Enterobacteriaceae > Pectobacterium > Pectobacterium aroidearum. Next base: position 3,526,493 of record NZ_CP065044.1, on the reverse strand, counting down.
ATTTATTGTAGGGGATTACAGGCGTAATATACGGCTACCTCCCTATGGGGTACGCTACTTGTAATACTTGTGATTTATCTTGAACTTGCTGTCGGGGTATGACTGCCCTGGTGAACGGTATTTATAGCGTTTGTTACAGCCTGTGTTAAAGCAATTCTTGTTGTGTTCTTTTTGGGTGTAATGGCCGGATGTTTGGCGGCTTGTCAGCGTTTGCAAGCTAATCCCTTCCTGCGAGGAGCAAGGAGTCAAAATGTTTGATGTAGTCGAACTGTCACGTTTACAGTTTGCCTTAACTGCAATGTACCATTTTCTATTCGTACCATTAACGCTGGGGATGGCGTTTTTGCTGGCGATTATGGAAACGGTATATGTGCTGTCCGGCAAACAAATCTATAAAGATATGACCAAATTCTGGGGCAAGTTATTCGCTATTAACTTCGCTCTGGGGGTCGCTACCGGATTGACCATGGAGTTTCAATTCGGGACCAACTGGTCATATTTCTCTCACTACGTCGGGGATATTTTCGGCGCGCCGTTGGCAATTGAAGGCCTGATGGCATTCTTCCTGGAATCGACCTTTGTTGGCTTGTTCTTCTTCGGCTGGGACCGTTTAGGAAAAGTACAGCATATGGCCGTTACCTGGCTGGTCGCGCTGGGCTCTAACTTCTCCGCACTGTGGATTCTGGTTGCCAATGGCTGGATGCAGAACCCCATCGCATCGGATTTCAATTTCGAAACCATGCGTATGGAAATGGTGAGCTTCGCCGATCTGGTACTGAACCCGGTTGCTCAGGTGAAATTCGTTCACACGGTGGCCGCAGGTTACTGTACGGGCGCGATGTTCATTCTGGGTATCAGTTCTTACTATCTGCTGAAAGGCCGCGACATTGCATTTGCCAAGCGTTCATTCGCTATCGCAGCAAGCTTCGGTCTGGCTTCTGTTCTGTCTGTTATCGTACTGGGTGATGAATCCGGTTATGAAATGGGCGACGTGCAGAAAACCAAACTGGCGGCGATTGAAGCCGAATGGGAAACCCAGCCGGCACCAGCATCCTTTACGCTGATCGGCATCCCGAACCAGGATACGATGGAAAATAACTACGCCATCAAGATCCCTTATGCTCTGGGGTTAATTGCTACTCGCTCTACTGACAAAGAAGTGACGGGTCTGAAAGAGCTGATGGCGATGCATGAAGTGCGTATCCGCAATGGTATGAAGGCTTACCAATTGCTGGAAGAATTACGTGCGGGTAACACCGATCCGGCAGTCAAAGAAGCGTTCGATCAGTCTAAACAGGATCTGGGCTATGGCCTGCTGCTGAAGCGCTATACGCCGAAAGTCTCTGATGCGACAGAAACGCAGATTAAACAAGCCGTTAAAGATTCTATCCCACGCGTTGCGCCGCTGTACTTCTCTTTCCGTATCATGGTGGGCTGCGGCATTCTGATGCTGTTGATCATCGGCTTGTCTTTCTGGACCGTTCTGCGTGGCAAAATTGGTCAGAAACGCTGGCTGCACCGCGTTGCGCTGTATGGTATTCCGCTACCGTGGATCGCTATTGAAGCTGGCTGGTTTGTGGCTGAATACGGCCGTCAACCGTGGGCCATCGGTGAAATTCTGCCAACGGCAGTCGCAACGTCATCACTGACAGCGGGAGACATCCTGTTCTCAATGGCGCTGATCTGTGGTCTGTATACGCTCTTCCTGATTGCAGAAATGTATCTGATGTTCAAATACGCACGTCTGGGGCCGAGCAGCCTGAGAACAGGGCGCTACCATTTTGAACAACCTATAGCGGCTGCGCAGGAAGCACGGTAAACAGGAGTCCACTATGTTTGAATATGAAGTCTTACGTTTTATCTGGTGGCTGTTGATCGGTATTTTGCTGATTGGCTTCGCTATCACTGATGGTTTTGACATGGGCGTGGGCATTCTGGTGCGTCTGATGGGACGTGGCGATACCGAGCGTCGTGTCATGATTAACAGCATTGCGCCGCACTGGGACGGTAACCAGGTCTGGTTGATCACCGCAGGTGGCGCGCTGTTTGCTGCCTGGCCGATGGTTTACGCTGCCGCGTTCTCCGGTTTCTACATTGCCATGATTCTGGTGCTGGCCTCATTGTTCTTCCGTCCTGTCGGCTTCGATTACCGTTCAAAAATCGAAGACCCACGCTGGCGTGGCATGTGGGACTGGGGCATCTTCATCGGTAGCTTTGTTCCGCCAGTTGTTATTGGCGTTGCGTTTGGCAACCTGTTGCAGGGTGTGCCGTTCCACGTCGATGAATATCTGCGTCTGTACTACACCGGAAACTTCTTCCAACTGCTGAATCCGTTTGGTCTGTTGGCGGGTGTGGTGAGTCTGACGATGATTCTTGCTCAGGGTGCAACCTACCTGATGATGCGGACCACGGGCGATCTGCACGTGCGTTCCAAATCTGCCGCGCAGATTTCCGCGCTGGTGATGATGGTGGCATTTGCTCTGGCAGGCGTATGGGTTGTTTACGGTATTGATGGTTATGTCGTGACGTCTGCGATTAACACTGCCGCTGAATCTAACCCGCTGCGTAAAGAAGTCGTTCATCAGGCGGGTGCCTGGCTGATTAACTTCAATAATCATCCGATCTTGTGGGCGATTCCTGCTTTGGGCGTAGTATTGCCGGTGCTGACTACTCTCATGGCACGTGCAGAGAAAGGTGCATGGGCATTCCTGTTCTCTTCTTTGACGATTGCTTGTGTGATTCTGACTGCTGGGATTGCCATGTTCCCGTTCATCATGCCGTCAGTTACCGTGCCTAACGTCAGCTTGACGATATGGGACGCGACGTCGAGCCTGCTGACGCTGAAAGTGATGACAGTGGTTGCGATTATTTTCGTACCTATCGTGCTTTCTTATACCGCATGGTGTTACTACAAGATGTTCGGTCGCATTACCAAAGAGCAGATTGAGCAAAACACTCACTCTATGTACTAAGTAAGGAGCTTAATTTATGTGGTATTTTGCCTGGATACTCGGAACGCTTCTTGCTTGCTCACTGGGGATTATTACGGCCCTGGCGCTTGAGCAGAGTGAGGCAAGCAAAGCGGCTGAAGAAGATAAGCAATGAGTGATCTGGTCGATAAACTCTATCGCCTGATGGATAAGAGCCCGATAAGGGCTCTTTCCCTTATCATGGCGTTGCTGCTGGCGGGCTGTGTATTCTGGGATCCGACGCGCTTCGCGGCGCGCACCAGCGAACTCGCGGTTTGGCAGGGGCTACTGCTGATTTGGGCCGTCTGTGCTGGCGTTGTTCATGGCGTTGGTTTTCGTCCGCATCGCCTGCTCTGGCGCGCGTTTTTCGCACCACTTCCCGCCTTTGTGATCCTGTGCGCAGGATTGTACTATTTCTTCGGTTAAAATAGTCTCCTATTCCATTTAGTTATGGGTTGCTTGCAGCCCATAATTATTTTCTTTCCGCTGTCACAATCCATTCCAAACCTCATTTCTCTTGCGTATAGTAGCGAGGTTTAATGCATTACCGGGATGTAGAGTGAGTAATTCGTTGTTTCGCTGGCCAGTTCGAGTCTACTTTGAAGACACTGATGCAGGTGGCGTTGTCTACCATGCGCGCTATGTTGCCTTTTATGAAAGGGCAAGAACCGAGGCGTTGCGTGAGCGCAACTTTCACCAGCAAGCCTTGCTAAGTGAGCATGTCGCGTTTGCTGTTCGTCGGATGACGGTGGAGTATCTTGCTCCTGCTCGCCTTGACGACATGCTGGAAGTGCAAAGTGAGATTATCTCGCTGCGTGGCGCTTCTCTGACTTTCGCACAGCGTATTCTCAATGCTCATGGCACCCTGCTAAGCCATGCTGAAGTTTTGATCGCATGCATCGATCCACATCAAATGAAGCCAATTGCGCTTCCTAAGTCTATTGTCGCGGAGTTCAAGCAGTGACTGACATGAACGTTTTTGATTTGTTCCTGAAGGCAAGCCTTCTGGTCAAACTAATCATGCTGATTTTAATCTGTTTTTCTATCGCTTCCTGGGCGATCATTATTCAACGTACCCGCATTCTGAATGCGGCGACGCGTGAGGCTGAAGCGTTCGAAGACAAATTCTGGTCTGGCATCGAACTATCACGTCTCTATCAGGAAAGCCAAAGTCGTCGCGATAGCCTGACGGGCACTGAACAAATCTTCCATTCAGGTTTCAAAGAATTTGCACGGCTGCATCGTGCTAACAGTCATGCGCCGGAAGCCGTGGTGGAAGGGGCGTCCCGCGCAATGCGTATTTCGATGAACCGTGAATTGGAAACACTGGAAACGCACATTCCTTTCTTGGGTACCGTTGGTTCTATCAGTCCGTATATCGGCCTGTTCGGTACCGTTTGGGGGATTATGCATGCCTTCATCGCGCTGGGTGCCGTGAAGCAGGCAACCTTACAGATGGTTGCCCCTGGTATTGCCGAAGCCTTGATTGCCACAGCGATCGGCCTGTTTGCAGCGATTCCTGCGGTCATGGCGTATAACCGCCTGAGCCTGCGGGTGGGCAAACTGGAGCAGAACTACGACAACTTTACTGAAGAGTTCATCGCGATCCTGCACCGTCAGGCGTTCTCCAGCGACAACAGCAAGTAATCAGGGGGGATCATGGCACGAGTACGCAGAGGCCGTCGTGAGCTGAAATCCGAGATCAACATTGTTCCGCTACTGGACGTGCTGTTAGTGCTGTTGCTGATTTTTATGGCGACTGCGCCGATTATTACGCAGAGCGTCGAGGTGGATCTGCCTGATGCGACCGATTCAAAAACGGTCTCCAGCAACGACAATCCGCCCGTGATCGTAGAGGTTTCAGGTATAGGGCAATATAGTCTGGTTGTTGAGCAAAACCGTATGGAGCAACTCCCGGCAGAGCAGGTGGTTGCCGAAGCGCAATCGCGACTGGCAACCAACCCTAAGACGGTCTTTTTGATTGGTGGCGCGAAGGATGTTCCTTATGATGAGATCATTAAAGCGTTGAATTTGTTGCATCAAGCTGGCGTAAAATCCGTTGGTTTGATGACACAACCGATTTAAATGAGCACATCACGGTAATGATCGTTAAGCCTATTTCTGGCAACACTGTTTTTGGGAATCGCTTGTGTTAAAGGCAAACGAACAAAACGATAAGCTGAAACGCGCCGTTATTATCTCGGCTGTTTTGCACGTCATACTGATTGCTTTGCTGCTCTGGAGTTCGTCGACGCAAACGATGGATGCCAGCGGGGGCGGCGGAGGCTCGTCAATTGATGCTGTGATGGTCGATCCGAGCGCAGTGGTGGAGCAGTATAACCGCCAGCAGCAGCAACAGACTGATGCGAAACGTTCTGAACAGCAGCGTCAAAAGCAGGCTGAACGGCAGGCCGAAGAGCTTCAACAGAAGCAAGCCGCTGAGCAGCAGCGGCTGAAAGAGCTGGAAAAAGAGCGTCTGCAAGCGCAGGAAGAAGCGAAAAAGCAGGCTCAGGAACAGGCAGATCAGCGTAAGCAGGCTGAAGCGGCAGCTCAGCAGGCAAAAGAACAGCAGAAGCAAGCCGAAGCTGCCGCTGCAAAAGCGAAGGCTGAAGCCGAACAACAGGCAAAAGCTGCAGCAGACGCTAAAAAGAAAGCGGAAGACGAAGTGAAGAAACAAGCGGCTGCAGCCGCTGCTGCTAAGAAGCAGGCGGAAGAAGAGGCTAAAGAAAAAGCCGCTGAAGCTGCTAAGCAGAAGGCGGCAGAAACCGCGAAAGCAGAAGCAGCAAAGGCTGCCGCAGAGGCAGCAAAAGAAGCTGAACAGGCTAAACAAAAAGCAGCCGCCGAGGCCGCTAAGCAAAAAGCCGATGCTGAAGCAGCAAAAAAAGCAGAAGCAGCTGCTGCGGCTAAGAAAGCCGCAGATGAGAAAAAGAAAGCAGCAGCAGAAGCGGCTAAGCAGGAAAGTGCCGTTGATGATTTGCTGGGCGGTTTGGCTTCATCGAAAAATGCGCCGAAGTCTGGCGGCGGTGCGCCTGCGGGCGCAGGCAACAATAAGAAGAGCGGTGCATCAGGTGCGGCGCTGGATAGTTATGGCGGTCAGGTGCGTTCAGCCATTCAGAGCAAGTTTTATGACTGGCAGCTCTACAAAGGGCGCACCTGTACATTACGGATTAAACTGGCGCCAGATGGTTTGCTGATTGATGTCACTGCTGAAGGCGGCGATCCGGCATTGTGTCAGGCGGCTATTGCGGCTGCCAAACAGGCCAAAATACCGAAGCCACCGAGCACAGAGGTTTATGAGGCTTTCAAAAATGCGCCAATAGACTTTAAACCGCAGTAACCGGGCTGTTTACCCAATAGATTTAAGATTATTACGATGGTAAATAAACCAGGTTATGTTGTTTTGTTGACATTGGTTTGTTTTTGTTAAAATTCTGCTAATTTATCGTAGACTTCGCGTCTGGATAAGGGAGATGAGATGAAGCATGTACTGAAAGTTGCAGTAAGCTTTTTAATGCTGTGGGCAGCGGTGCTGCACGCGGAAGTACGTATAGAGATTACCCAAGGGGTAGACTCTGCGCGCCCTATTGGTGTAGTTCCGTTCAAATGGGCGGGGCCGGGTGCTGCGCCTGAAGACGTAGGCGGCATCGTGGGTGCTGATTTACGTAATAGCGGTAAATTTAATCCGATCGATGCAAACCGCATGCCGCAGCAGCCTGCTACAGCATCTGAGGTTACCCCTGCTGCATGGACAGCGCTGGGCATTGATGCGGTTGTGGTTGGTCAGGTTCAACCGAGTGCCGATGGTAGCTATCTGGTTTCTTACCAGCTTGTCGATACCTCGGGTAACCCAGGTAACGTTCTGGCTCAGAACCAGTTCAAAGTCACCAAGCAATGGTTGCGTTATGCTGCGCACACGGCAAGTGATGAAGTGTTTGAGAAACTGAGCGGCATCAAAGGTGCATTCCGTACCCGTATCGCTTACGTTGTTCAGACCAACGGCGGTCAGTTCCCTTATGAACTGCGCGTTGCGGACTATGACGGTTACAACCAGTTTGTTGTTCACCGTTCACCACAACCGCTGATGTCTCCGGCTTGGTCTGCTGACGGTAGCAAACTCGCTTATGTAACGTTTGAAAGTGGTCGTTCTGCACTGGTTATCCAGACGCTGGCAAATGGTGCAATCCGTCAGGTTGCTTCCTTCCCACGTCACAACGGTGCGCCTTCTTTCTCTCCTGATGGCAGCAAACTGGCATTCGCGCTCTCCAAGAGCGGTAGCCTGAACCTGTATGTAATGAATCTGGCATCTGGGCAAATCAGTCAGGTGACCGATGGCCGCAGCAATAACACGGAGCCAACTTGGTTCCCAGACAGCCAGACCTTGGCCTATACTTCAGACCAGGCTGGTCGTCCTCAGGTTTACAAAGTTAATGCTAACGGCGGTGCACCACAGCGTCTGACCTGGGAAGGTGCCCAGAATCAGGATGCTGATGTGAGTGCCGACGGGAAATTTTTGGTAACGGTTGGCTCTAATGGTGGAGCTCAGCATATTTCCAAACTGGATCTGGTAACGGGTGCCGTACAAGTATTAACGGACACGTTCCTGGACGAAACGCCAAGTATCGCACCGAATGGCACGATGGTGATCTACAGCTCTAAACAAGGACTGGGGTCAGTGCTACAGCTGGTTTCGACAGATGGACGTTTCAAAGCGCGTCTTCCGGCTACTGATGGACAGGTTAAATTCCCTGCCTGGTCGCCGTATCTATAAGTACAGATATGTACAATAAACTCGTCAAAGGACATAAGAAATGCAATTCAATAAAGTGCTGAAAGGCCTGATGTTGGCTCTGCCGGTACTGGCAGTGGCCGCTTGTAGCTCCAACAAGAATGCGGACAATGACCAATCTTCCATGGGTGCTGGCAACAACGGCATGATGGACGGCGGCAACATGTCTTCTTCTGAGCAAGCTCGTTTGCAGATGCAAGAATTACAGCGCAACAACATCGTTTACTTCGGTCTGGATAAGTACGATGTGAGCTCTGAATTCGCTCAGATGCTGGACGCACACGCTGCATTCCTGCGTAGCAACCCGTCTTACAAAGTGACTATCGAAGGTCACGCGGACGAACGCGGTACGCCAGAATACAACATCGCTCTGGGTGAGCGTCGTGCCAACGCGGTACAAATGTACCTGCAAGGTAAAGGCGTTTCTTCCGATCAGATCTCTATCGTTTCTTACGGTAAAGAGAAACCAGCTGTTCTCGGTCATGACGAAGCGGCATATGCCAAAAACCGTCGTGCCGTTCTGGTATATTAAGAGAATCGCATGAGCAGTAACTTCAGACGTCACCTGTTGGGTCTGTCGTTACTGGTTGGCGTAGCGGTCCCTTGGGCCGCTACTGCCCAAGCGCCAATCAGTAATGTCGGCTCAGGCTCGGTCGAAGACCGTGTCACTCAATTGGAGCGTATTTCTAACGCTCACAGTCAGCTTTTAACCCAACTTCAGCAGCAGCTCTCTGATAATCAGCGTGATATTGACAGCCTCCGTGGGCAGATTCAGGAAAGTCAGTATCAGTTGAATCAGGTTGTTGAACGGCAGAAGCAGATCTATCAGCAGATTGATGGATTAAGTTCGCAATCATCTTCTACACCGACGACAGATGGCACACCTGCCGCTGCTGCGGGTACTGACACCGGTGCGGCCAATACGGCGGCACCGGCCAGTACGGGTGATGCGAATACTGATTACAATGCTGCAGTCGCGCTCGTGCTGGAGAAAAAACAGTACGATCAGGCGATCAGCGCATTTCAGGCATTCGTCAAGAAGTACCCCGATTCAACGTATCAACCTAATGCTAACTATTGGCTTGGTCAGTTGAATTACAACAAGGGGAAAAAGGACGATGCGGCGTACTATTTCGCCAACGTTGTTAAAAATTATCCCAAGTCACCAAAAAGTTCCGAAGCCTTGCTGAAGGTTGGGGTGATCATGCAGGAAAAAGGTCAGGCAGATAAAGCCAAGGCCGTTTACCAGCAAGTTGTAAAAATGTACCCCAATACAGAAAGTGCAAAGCAGGCGCAAAAGCGTTTAGCCGGATCGTAATACCGTATTAATTGGCACAAAAATTGCGCATCATGAGCGGTTTTTGTGCCTAAACGTCTTAAGAGTAAGCAATCAAACAGTTTTTTAAGAAAATAGGTTGCGCTGAAAATTTAAATCAGTAATATGTGCCGCCGTTGCCAAGGCAAACAGCAAAACGCTAAAGCAGCATGAAATTGGGTCGTTAGCTCAGTCGGTAGAGCAGTTGACTTTTAATCAATTGGTCGCAGGTTCGAATCCTGCACGACCCACCAATTTCAAACGCAGTTGTAGTCTTGGTAAGTAACAAAGCAGTTCCGCATTGCGGGTCGTTAGCTCAGTCGGTAGAGCAGTTGACTTTTAATCAATTGGTCGCAGGTTCGAATCCTGCACGACCCACCATTTCAGCAGTAGCATTCCTTTCTCGAATAAATTCATCTTAAGTCATATATCGCACGTGTCGTGTAGGTGAGAACCTGCGTTCAGGTTCGAGCCGAGCGAAGCGAGACAGCAACGCGTCAGCGTTGACCCCGAAGGGGCGAGTCCATAGGACGAGTAATCCTGCACGACCCACCATCTTCTAGTAGTACAATTCCAAATTAAACAACCTTTGCTTTTCTAATTACCGCATAATGAACACCGTGACTTTTTATTAATTGGTCGCACGTTCTAGTTGATCGAAGCGCGACAGTAACGCGTTAGCGTTGACCCCGAAGGCTGGGTGCATTCTGCATGACCCACCATCTAAGATGTAGCATTCCCTCCTCAAATAAATCCACTTTAAGCCATATAGCACGAGTCATATCGATACGATAAAACTCATTATCATTCCCTGCTCGTTCAGGCTTTGGAGTATATTAGGCGTTTACCCCTCTCCATGGACTATATAGCCCGTCAGGAACTGTTTTCTCATCCTATCGAGCGGAATGGAGTCACTGCCACAGGGAAGAGGCTGTAGCCCTGTTTAGGAAGATATATGATTGGTCCGTTGATTAATGGTGCTGCTATCTTGATTGGTAGTGGCTTGGGCATTGTTTTACGTCGTTTTATCCCTCAGCGTTTGCAAGATGGCCTTCCGCCAGCATTTGCGATGGTGTCGATTGCAATGGGGATCACGCTGGTTGTTAAAGTCCAGCAGTTGCCTGCGGTGGCGTTGGCTATCGTGATTGGCGTGGCGTTAGGCGAGCTGCTCCGCATGGAGTCTGGTGTGCAGTGGGCTGGCACGATGATTCAGAGGGGGCTAAACCGCGTTTTGCCTGCACAAGAGCACCGCCTACCACAGGATGTCTACACTCAGAACTTTACTGCATTAATCGTTCTGTTTTGTGCCAGCGGCACCGGCGTGGTCGGCGCATTGACGGAAGGATTAACCGGTGATTATCAACTGCTGATCATCAAATCTGCTTTGGATATTTTTACCGCGCTGATTTTTTCCATCACGCTGGGTCTTGCTGTGATGTCGATTGCGATACCACAGGTTATTGTCCAGACGCTGCTGTTCTTCTCTGCCAAATTGATTATGCCCTTTATGACAGATATCACAATGGGTGACTTTTCTGCCTGTGGCGGCATTATCATGATTGCGGTAGGGCTGAGGATCGCGCAGATCAAATCCTTTGCGGTGGTTAACTTCCTGCCTGCTTTGGTTCTGGTTATACCTATCTCGCTCTACTGGCATCGCCTCTTCGCCTAAAGGGCGACGCCTGATTAGCGGCTGACGATTGAGGGCATGTCGCCGCTAAAAATTTGTGTGACTTCCTGGTCGGTAAGCGGCACATTTTTGCTACAGACATAAATATGCTTTCCTTGCGGGCTGATGCTCTTGGCTAACTCTATGTAGCTGGCAAATTCGACCTGGCTGTGTCCGCCTTCATTCATTTCCATGGCATGAATGATGACATTGTGCGAGGAGAACAAATTAATCAGCCGCTTGGCTGCCACCTTGCGCGTGAGTCGATCCAATAGTTTCATCGCCGGAATCATCTGACCGAGCAGTAAGCGTGTGGTGGTAAAAGGCGTTTCTGACTTCTCTGTCACCTCTTGTTTTGTCTCCACGTTTCTGACGGTCAGGGTATCGCGATATATTCTGATATAGAGGCTGGCCATGCCATTTCTCTCCTTGTCTCTCTTCTACGTTTCTTTTCTACATCTTTTTTCTATAAGTAACACCATTCACGCATTACCTATCGATATTTTAAGCATATTAAACAAAATGGTGAACTGCCTAGAAAAAACACCGCGACTTTAGGGCGTTTTTTCGGTATTTTGTTTAGGATAAAAAACTCCGAGGCTGATGGTGAATCAGTATCCGGTGTTACAACCCGAGTTGTCATCGTGGAAATCCCTATGAGTATCCTTTTTGATAGCAATGAGACCATTTATCCGTTTCCGCCGAAACCGAAGCCATTATCGGCTGAGGCGAAACAGCACTATCGTAGCAGGATAAAAACACTGCTGCGGGAAAGAAACGCCGTCATGGTAGCGCACTACTATACCGATCCTGAAATTCAGGCGCTGGCAGAGGAAACCGGTGGCTGCGTGGCGGACTCGCTGGAAATGGCGCGATTCGGCAGCACCCATTCGGCATCGACACTGTTGGTGGCGGGGGTCCGCTTCATGGGGGAAACCGCTAAGATACTCAATCCAGAAAAAACGATTCTGATGCCCACGTTGGAAGCAGAATGCTCGCTCGATCTCGGTTGCCCCGTTGATGAATTCAGTCGTTTTTGCGATGCACACCCGGATCGCACGGTAGTGGTGTATGCCAATACGTCGGCGGCGGTAAAGGCGCGTGCCGATTGGGTGGTCACATCCAGTATCGCGGTGGAATTGATCGAGCATCTGGATAGCCTGGGAGAAAAGATTATCTGGGCACCGGACCGTCATCTGGGAAGCTATGTACAAAAGCAGACAGGAGCGGATGTACTGTGCTGGCAAGGCACGTGCATTGTGCATGACGAATTTAAAACGCAGGCGCTGAAGCGCATGAAGATCCTGTACCCGGATGCGGCAATTCTGGTCCATCCAGAGTCGCCGCAAAGCGTGGTAGAGATGGCTGATGCCGTTGGGTCGACTAGCCAGTTGATTCAGGCGGCGAAAACGCTGCCGCAGCGTGAGCTGATTGTGGCGACCGATCGCGGCATTTTCTACAAGATGCAACAGGCTTGCCCGGAGAAAACGTTGCTGGAAGCGCCGACAGCGGGTGAAGGGGCAACCTGCCGCAGTTGTGCACACTGTCCGTGGATGGCGATGAATGGGCTGGAAGCGATTGCTAACGGCCTGGAACAAGGGGGACGCGCTCATGAGATTCATGTTGATGCCGCTCTGCGAGAAGGCGCATTAATCCCGCTGAATCGCATGCTGGATTTTGCGGCTTCGCTAAAATTGCGTGTGAAAGGGAATGCCTGACGGCGAATCAGGCATCTTGATAGACATTTCTTACAATAATTGAGACAGGGTGGTGAGATGGATTTTTTTAGTACCAGCAACATTTTAATTCACATTCCTTTGGGGGAAGGGGGATACGATCTTTCCTGGATTGAGGCGATCGGTACGCTGTTTGGCCTGCTGTGTATTTGGTTCGCGAGTCAGGAAAAAACCATCAACTATCTGTTCGGGTTGATTAACGTCACGCTGTTCGCCGTGATCTTTTTCCAGATTCAGCTCTATGCCAGCCTGTTGCTGCAAATCTTCTTTTTTGCCGCCAATATTTATGGCTGGTATGCCTGGACGCGCAAGACGGACTCGCAGGAAGTGGAATTGCGCATCCGCTGGTTACCAATGCAGAAGCTGATTGGCTGGTCGGTGGCGTGTGTTGTCGCGATTGGCTTGATGACGTTCTACATTGATGCGGTGTTTGCCGTGCTGACGCGTATTGCCGTTTCTGGTATGCAAGGGCTCGGGCTGTCAGTGCAGATGCCGACTCTCCAGCCGGATGCGTTCCCATTCTGGGATTCCACCATGATGGTGTTGTCGATCGTGGCGATGATTCTGATGACGCGTAAATACGTCGAGAACTGGCTGCTGTGGGTTGTGATTGACGTCATCAGCGTGGTGATTTTTGCTTATCAGGGCGTCTACGCGATGGCGGTAGAGTACGCGATTCTGACGCTGATCGCCCTGAACGGCTCTTGGCTATGGATTAAGAGCGCGCAGGAAAACCGCGTCAACGCGGCTTCACAGGGCGTGTAATCCAAACTTAATGCTTGTGGTGGTGGCCTTTCGCCTCATGCTTTTCATCATAATGAATAGCCGAATGATGGCTTTCCTGATGGTGGAAAGCGCAGTGGTCATCATCACAGCGTTGATATTCCATCTGTACCGTTGCGTGCTCAATCTGATAGTTCTGCAGTAAATATTCCTGAATACGTCTTAACAACGCATCATGATCGTGAGGCGGAACCACCTGCGCATGCAGTGTCATCATCGGCTTTTCGCCAACCTGCCATAAATGAACGTGATGGATATTTCTGACTTCGGGAATATTCAGCGTCAGATCTTTCTGTAGAACCTCAACGCTAAGCTGGTTAGGTGTGCCTTCCAACAGTTCATGAATGCTCTCTTTCAAGAGCGCCCATGCACTGCGTAGCACCAGACACGACACCAAAATAGAAAGAATCGGGTCGATAGGCGTCCAGTTGGTATAAAGGATAATCACGGCAGCGGCAATCGCGCCGACGGATCCGAGCAGGTCACCCAGCACATGCAGAGCTGCCGCGCGGACGTTAATATTTTTCTCCTCGCTACCGTGGTGTAACAGCCAAAACGCCACGATGTTTGCCAGTAACCCGGCGATGGCGACAAGTAGCATAGGCACGCCAGCAACGGGCTGTGGCTCATAGAAGCGTTGGATAGCTTCCCAGCAGATGAACGCGGTAATCAGTATCAGCGTCAGCGCGTTCACAAAAGCGGCGAGGGTCGTGAGTCGCAAATAGCCGAAGGTATGGCGGGCATTGGGCTTACGCTGTGCAAAACGCACGGCGACAAGCGCGACGAACAGCGCGGCGGCGTCCGTCAGCATATGCCCCGCATCGGCGAGCAGGGCGAGGGAGCCGGACAACAGGCCGCCAATAACTTCTGCCACCATAAACGTGGCGGTAATGATAAACGCGGCCAGCAGGCGTTTACTGTTGCCTGATTCTGCGTGGCTGTGGTTATGTGCCATAGATCACCCTGAGTAGCGGTTTTATTCCACTTTACTGAAATCCGCAGAGAAAACCTATTCTGCGGTTCACTGACCTGCTGGTTGTGCTATTTCTGGTGAAAATAGGACGGATGCGCCATCTGAGAGCATTTGATCGCGTAAATCCCGTTGATTTCAGCGCCCTGATAACACCAGCTTGACATATAATAATCAATCTTCAATATGAAACATCCCGTTTCTCAGGCTACCCGTACAGGCGGGATGGCGCGTATTGGATGGGGTTAACATACCGTTTCGGAACCGATGGATTTATTTATGAATTACCAAAATGATGATTTAAGAATTAAAGAGATTAATGAACTTTTGCCGCCGGTTGCTTTGCTAGAAAAGTTTCCAGCCACGGAGAAGGCAGCGGAAACGGTATCGTTCGCGCGTACTGCCATCCATAAAATTCTCAACGGCAATGACGATCGCCTGCTGGTGGTGATCGGTCCTTGCTCGATCCACGACACGAAAGCGGCAAAAGAGTACGCCGCGCGCTTGCTGACGCTGCGTGATGAACTGAGCGACGATCTGGAAGTGGTTATGCGGGTTTATTTTGAAAAACCACGCACCACGATTGGCTGGAAAGGGCTCATCAACGATCCGCACATGGACAATAGCTTCCAGATCAACGATGGCCTGCGTATTGCGCGCCAGCTGTTGCTGGAAATTAACGATACCGGTTTGCCAGCTGCGGGTGAATTTCTGGACATGATCACCCCGCAATACCTGGCGGATTTGATGAGCTGGGGCGCTATCGGCGCACGTACGACAGAATCTCAGGTACACCGTGAATTAGCGTCTGGCCTGTCATGCCCTGTCGGATTTAAAAACGGTACCGACGGCACCATCAAGGTCGCGATTGATGCGATTAACGCCGCCAGCGCACCGCACTGCTTCCTGTCTGTGACCAAATGGGGCCATTCGGCTATCGTGAACACCAGCGGTAACAACGATTGCCATATCATTCTGCGCGGCGGTAAAACGCCGAACTACAGCGCTGAACACGTTAAAGACGTGAAGGTTGGCTTGGAAAAAGCAGGTCTGACACCGCAGGTCATGATCGATTTCAGCCATGCGAACAGCAGCAAGCAGTTCAAAAAGCAGATGGATGTCTGTACTGACGTCAGTGGGCAGATCGCTCAGGGCGACAAAGCGATTATGGGCGTGATGGTAGAAAGCCATCTGGTTGAAGGCAACCAAAGTCTGGAAAGCGGTGAACCGCTGGTTTATGGCCGCAGTGTGACTGATGCGTGTATTGGCTGGGAAGACACGGAATCCCTGCTGCGCCAGTTAGCGTCTGCGGTACGCGAACGCCGCAGCAAGTAATATAGAATGGCGTGCTAGCTGGCGCGTCATAGAACATAAATAAAAAACCCGGCACAGGCCGGGTTTTTCTCATTCAGCGGTAAATTACTTCGCTTTACCCTGATTTGCTACTGCAGCAGCTTTTGCAGCGATTTCGTCTGCGTTGCCCAGGTAGTAACGTTTGATTGGCTTGAAGTTCTCGTCGAACTCATAAACCAACGGCACGCCAGTTGGGATATTCAGTTCCAGAATTTCGTCTTCGCCCATGTTGTCCAGGTATTTCACCAGTGCACGCAGTGAGTTACCGTGAGCCGCGATGATAACGCGCTCGCCGCTCTTGATGCGTGGCAGGATGGTTTCATTCCAGTAAGGCACAACACGTTCGATGGTCAGCGCCAGGCTTTCAGTCAGCGGCAGCTCTTTGTCGCTCAGAGAAGCGTAACGCGGATCGTGGCCAGGGAAACGTTCGTCATCACGCGTCAACTCTGGAGGCGTAATTGCGAAACCACGACGCCATTGTTTAACCTGCTCGTCACCGTATTTCTCAGCGGTTTCGGCTTTGTTCAGACCCTGCAGCGCACCGTAGTGGCGCTCGTTCAGTTTCCAGGATTTTTCAACTGGCAACCAGGCTTGATCCAGCTCGTCCAGTACGTTCCACAGTGTGTGAATGGCACGTTTCAGCACGGAGGTATACGCGAAATCAAAGGCAAAACCTTCGTCTTTCAGCAGCTGACCTGCGGCTTTGGCTTCTGAACGGCCTTTGTCGGACAGATCGACATCGTACCAGCCCGTGAAGCGGTTTTCGTTGTTCCACTGGCTCTCACCGTGTCTTACCAGTACCAGCTTAGTTACAGCCATAGCTAAACTCCTTCCTATCCTAAGATTTCTGTGATAACTGATTTCATTATAGGGGCGGAGAACGGTTATCGGCAATCGATAGTCGATGGCAAGCGTGATTTATCCGCAGGTTATTTGCGTAAAATCACGCTCTGGCTTTACCGTTTCAGCAAACCGGATTCCCCCTTGTGCAATAGCAGATAAACCGCAGGGATCACCAGCATAGACAGCAGGGGCGCGCTCACCATCCCGCCGATCATCGGTGCAGCGATCCGCTGCATGATTTCAGACCCGCTGCCTCCACCCCACATAATGGGGAGTAACCCAGCCATAATCGTCGCTACGGTCATCATTTTTGGCCGTACGCGCAGAACCGCCCCTTCGTGGATGGCATCCATTAACTGCTGGCGCGACAGCGCCTGACCGGCCACACGGTGTTTCTCCACCGCATGATTGAGGTACAGCAGCATAATGACGCCAAACTCCGCCGAGACACCCGCCAGTGCAATAAAGCCCACGGCACCGGCTACAGAAAGATTATAGCCAAGGATATAGAGCAGCCAGACGCCGCCAATCAGCGCGAACGGCAGCGTTGCCATAATCAGCAAGGCATCTTTGATGCGGTTGAAGGTAACGTACAACAGCACAAAAATGATCAGCAACGTAAAAGGCACGACGACTTTCATTTTTTCCGTGGCGCGTTCCAGATACTCAAATTGACCGGACCAGCTCAGCGAAACCCCTTCCGGCAGCGTAATCTGTTGGGAGACGGCCTGTTGCATGTCTTCAACGGCGGATTTCAGGTCACGGCCGCGCAGATCGACATAAATCCAGTCCGACAGACGACTGTTCTCGCTTTTCAGCATTGGTGGCCCTTCGCTGACGCGAATATCAGCCAGTTCTGCCAGCGTCACTCTGTTGCCGTTTGCCGTCACGATGGGCAGGTCGCGCAATTTTTGTAGCGAATCACGTAATTCACGCGGGTAACGAATATTGATGGGGTAACGCTGGCGGCCTTCAATGGTTTCGCCGATGTTCTGCCCGCCGATGAGCGTAGCGACCACCGACTGAAGCTCTTCGACGGATACGCCGTAGCGTGCGGCGCGTTGCCGGTCGATATCAATATCGATATAGCGTCCGCCCGCTAACCGTTCCGCCAGCGCAGAGGTCACGCCCGGAACCTGTTTGACCACCTGCTCGATTTGCTCGGCGGTGCGCTCGATGTCTGCCAGATTATTGCCGTTGACCTTGATGCCTACTGGGCTTTTGATACCAGTAGCCAGCATGTCCAGCCGGTTGCGAATCGGCGGCACCCACACGTTGGCGATACCCGGCAGGCTGACGGTGCGATCCAACTCGGCCACCAGCTTGTCCATAGTCATGCCCTCACGCCATTGGTCGCGTGGTTTCAGCCGAATCGTACTTTCCAGCATGGTGAGCGGGGCGGGGTCGGTTGCCGTTTCGGCACGACCAGCCTTACCAAAAACCGATTCAACTTCGGGCACGGTTTTAATCAGCCGATCCGTTTGTTGCAGCAGGCGACCCGCCTCACGCGCGGAGATGCCGGGCAGGGTAGAAGGCATATACAGCAGATCGCCTTCATCCAGCGGTGGCATAAATTCGCTTCCCAGGCGACTGAGTGGAAAGAGCGTCAGTAGCAACAGCAGGCCGGAAACCAGCAACGTGATCTTCGGGTAGCTCAGCACTTTTTGCAGCACCGGATGATAGAGCGCAATCAGCCAACGGTTGATCGGGTTTGCCTGTTCGTCCGGTATCTTACCGCGCACGAAATACCCCATTAATACCGGAACCAGCGTAATGCCTAATCCGGCGGCGACGGCCATGGCATAGGTTTTGGTAAAGGCCAGCGGTGAAAACATGCGGCCTTCCTGCGCTTCCAGTGAGAACACGGGCACAAACGACAGCGTAATGATCAGCAGGCTGCAAAACAACGCAGGCCCCACTTCAACCGCAGCCCGCTCCGCTAACTGCCACCATTCGTTATTCTGTGGCTGTTTGCCGGGGTTTTCATGCCGCCACTGCTCAATGACTTTATGCATGTTTTCTATCATCACAATCGCGGCATCCACCATGGCGCCGATGGCAATCGCGATACCGCCCAGCGACATAATATTCGCGTTCACGCCCTGATAGCGCATGATGATAAACGCGCCCAAAATCCCCAACGGTAGACTGATGATTGCCACCAGCGCCGAGCGGAAGTGGAACAGAAACAGGGCGCAGATGACGGCGACAACGACAAACTCTTCCAGCAGTTTGAAGCTGAGTGTGTCGATAGCATGCTCAATGAGCTGAGAGCGATCGTAAGTTGGGACGATCTCAACGCCGACTGGCAGGCTTTTTTGTATCTCCTGTAACCGAGCCTTGACGGCATGCAGCGTATTCAGCGCATTTTTGCCATAGCGCAGAACGATAATGCCGCCTGCCACTTCGCCTTCACCATTCAATTCGGCAATGCCGCGCCGCATCTCTGGCCCTTCTCTGAGCGTAGCGACATCCTGCAACAGCACGGGGATGCCGTTACGGGTGGTGATTACCACGTGGTTAAAGTCTTGCGCGGTCTTCAGGTAGCCGGTGGTACGTACCATGTACTCCGCTTCGCCCAGTTCCAGCACCGAACCGCCATTTTCCTGATTAGCCGCCTGAACGGCACTGACGATCTGCTGGTGGGTGATGCCCTGCGTCCGCATACGTTCTGGATCGACGACGATCTGATATTGCTTGACCATGCCGCCCACGCTGGCGACTTCTGCCACATCAGGCACCGTTTTCAGTTCATATTTCAGCAGCCAGTCCTGAAAGCCGCGCAGGTCGGCCAGACTATATTTGCCGCTACGATCCACCAGCGCGTACTCGTAGATCCAGCCAACACCGGTGGCGTCCGGGCCAAGCGCGGTTTTGGCCTCAGCAGGCAGGCTGGATTGCACCTGACTGAGGTACTCCAGCACGCGGGAACGTGCCCAGTAGGGATCGGTTCCGTCTTCAAACAGCACATAGACGTAAGCATCGCCAAACATGGAAAAGCCCCGTACTGTCTTGGCGCCCGGTACGGAAAGCATGGTGGTGGTCAACGGATAGGTCACCTGATTTTCCACCACCTGCGGTGCCTTACCCGGATAGCTGACGCGAATGATGACCTGTACGTCAGACAGATCGGGCAGGGCATCCAGCGGTGTTTTTTGCAGAGAGAGCAGTCCCCACGCCGCCATGAACAACGCCGCCAGCAAAACCAGCAGGCGATTGTTGAGCGACCAGCGAATCACGTAGGCAATCATGGATGGCCTCCGTGTCCGGCATGTGGATCGTCAGCGGGTAAAAAATGCAGGACGTGTATCCCACTGTCGTCCATGTTGAACTGGAAACTGACGGTGCTGCCGATTCCCACTCCTTGAGGCAGCCCTGACGATGGCAGCGTGAAATCCATCGTCATCGGCGACCAGTTGAGCGCCGGAACGGCTTCATGTTCGATGGTGACCTGATTGCCATTTATCGCTTTGATCACACCCTGAGTTTGATAGCCGATGGGAGCTGCGGGTGCTGTCGATGTCTCAGTAGCAAATTGCGGCAGGGCGTTGCGCAGGCTGGCTTCGGAATCAATCAGGAACTGACCGGAGGTGACCACGCTGTCGCCAACCTTCAAGCCATCGATGATTTCTACCCAATCACCTAGCGACGCGCCCGCAGTGACGTTACGCGGAGTGAAATGGCCATTGCCATCACTCAGCAAGACCCGATTTTGGCTGCCGCTGACCAATAGTGCTTCCTGTGGGATCGCCAGACGCGGCTGTGCCTGAGCGTGAGAAAGCTGTACTGTGAGATACATGCCGGGCTTAAGCTGCTGCTGCGGGTTGTCGAGTACGACGCGCGCTTTTAGCGTGCGCGTGGTGCTATCCAGCACGGGCAACAGTTCGCTGATCTTGCCGTGGAAGGTTTTACCCGGCCAGGCACTGCTGGCGGCGCTAATATCGTTGCCGATAGTGAGCTGAGCCGCCTGAGCCTCGGGGTAATCGACATCGACCCAAACCGGATTCAGGCTGGCAAGTTCAAATAACGGCTGGGCAGGGCTTAACTGCATGCCTTGCCGTACTTCAAGCTTATTCACGTAGCCGTCTTCCGGCGCGGTAATAGCGATTCGATCCTGCGGCTTGCCGCTACGCTCGACCTGACGAATAACCGTTTCCGGCATGAACAGCAGTGCTAGTCGCTGGCGGGCTGATTGGGCCAGAACGTCGTCGCCCAACTGTCGTACCGCCAGATATTCACGCTGCGCCGCTGCCCAGGTCGGGTTCCACAACGTGGCGAGCGTCTCGCCTTTCTTCACCTGCTGTTGCAGTGCATTGACTGTGAGTTTTTCGACAATGCCGCCGCTGGGCGCGACCAGCGTGTGCAATCCACGCTCGTTGATCGCGACGGTGCCGTAACCCGTGCTGTGGTTGGCAAGTTCGCGCATTTCCGCACGCGCTGTGCGAACGCCAAGATTTTGCTGCTGACGGGCGCTGACGGTGATACCGCCGTCATCCTGTGCTTCATCGGCATAGCGGGGCACCAGTTCCATATCCATAAAGGGCGATTTTCCCGGCTTGTCGAAACGTTTATCCGGCACCATCGGGTCGTACCAATAGAGGACGGTACGTTCCGGCTTTGCGACAGAGGGAGCAAGTGGCGCGTACTGTTTGCCTACCAGGTAGCCCACGCCACCCGCGCTGAGGATAGCCAGCGTTATCAGGCTAAACATCAGTGATTTTTTCATTACGGTTTTGTTCATTGCGCAGGGCTTCCTTGTGGGGTCAGATAGCGGATGGCGGCCCAATATTGAGCCATCTCTCGGGCGGTATCCTGAACCGCGATCCGGCTTTCGAGCATTGCCCGGCGGGCATCCAGCACGGCAGAGAGATTACTGCTGCCGGATTGATACTGAGCCTGAATCAGTTTGATACGCTGCTGTTGCAACGGAAGAATCTCGCCGTTCTGACGCTGCCAGCGTGACTGTGCGGCTTGATATTGAGCTATTAGCGTATCGAGTTGCGCCTGATGTTCTCGTTCGGTGAGCAAGACTTTGTCGCGCGCTTCCATGCTGCGAGAGACGTCCGCGGCGTAGTCCTTATCCTGACGTTTGGATTTGAACAGCGGTAGATCGACCGTCACCATCATGCCCGCCATATCGTCGTAATTGTCTCCGCGTTTCGCGTAATAGACTTCAACATCGACATTGGGGATGGCAGCGACGGCTGACTGTGCCGAGCGAGCCTGAGCCAGCTCGGCTTCACGCTGTGCCTGCTGCATTTCCGGGTGCTGGTGAATGGCACTGCTGAGTACTGCTGGTGAAGCTGGCAGACGTTCAAAGCGGGGCAGTTCGCCATGCACATTGATATCCGTCATGCCGGTAAGCTGCACCAAACGTGCATGTGCGATACGCGTATCCCGCTCGGCGTCGGCCAGTTTGTCCTGCATGGCTGCCAGCGTCAGACGGGCATCCAGGACGCTACTGGCTTCGCTGCCCGCCGCCACGCTTGCTTTTTGTGAAGCGACCTGTCGCTGGCTTTCATTGACCAGCACAGTGACTTCGGCCAACGCTTTTTGCGAGAGTGCCAGATCCAGCCATGCCTGTGCCGTTTCCCGTTGCAGACGAGCACGGATACTTTCGCTATTGCTTTGCAGCGCGTCGGCTTCGACCCGGATAGCCTGCGCCTTACTATCGCGCTTACGGCTGCTGACGTAGGTTTGCATGACGCCGATGCGCTGCATCGTCATACCTTCCCGCGTGAGGCGGCTACCGTTGTTGCCACCTAATGGCAAATTTTCGACACCAAATTTCAACTTTGGATCGGGGAGCTGCGTGGCGGAGTCGGCCATGTTCTGTAGTGCGTTAATCTGGTGTTGATTGGCGGACAGATCGGCGGAGTAGCGTTCCGCCGCCTGTAATGCCTGTTCAAGACTCAGATCTGCCGCAAAGACAGCGGCAGGCAGCCACAGCAACATCGCCAGACACGCACGCACGGCGTCGTGTTTGGATAAATTCATGATGTGCTCCGGTTAAGGCTGCTCTGGCGTAATCGCAGTCAGGGTGTAGCCGCTGTCGCTCTGGACAAAGCTGAACGTAACGGGCGTGTTGATGGGTAACGGCCTGATGTCTCCACTGGATGGCAGCGTGAATGCCATCGTCATGGCAGGCCATTTTAGGTCGGCAACTGGCGCGTGAGAGAGGGTAACGCTGTCGACGTTCCACTGTTTAACAATCCCGGTGCTCTGATAAACCGTTGTAGTAGCAGCAGTGCTATGCATCATCGCGTGATGCTGGTGGTCGTTTGCCCACGCGGGTAAGGTAACGGAAGAAGCAGCAAGAATCAGGCTGTTGAACAGAGCCAGGTAAGTGATACGCATAAAAATAATCCCAATAAAATAATTGATAAACAAAATGTTGCGCCTACCAGCGCAGGGGTTATCAATCGCTTGGGTTATTCTCTGAATCGACAGAAGCGGATCTCAGCCGGAGGGCCTGCCGCAGGTGGTGAGAGCCAGGCATCACATGCCTGATTAAGGGTGACTGGGTTATCCGCTAAAACCAGTTCACCACTGACCGGCAGCGCTAATAATGCTAGCGAGCCGTTATCCTGCTTAACGCTATCCGGTACGCAGTGTTTTTCGCACAGCGGCGTTTGCTGGTCGAGGGCGTAAGACGCACCAGCCGTATGCTGAGCGTGAGACGATAATGGCTGAACGTCAACCTGTTGCAGATGTGCCTGATGCTGAATAGTGGGGGATGTCTGGCTGAGGGTTATATCGCATTGGTGGCCTGCGATAGCCAGTTGTGCATTCAGGAAAAGCCAGCACAGCGCCAATAGCCATCCCCATCTGCCTTTATGGCGCAGATGATGAATGAATAATGGAGACCGTGATGATGCGGACATGGCATTTCCTTTTTGGGTATTCCGAGAGTGTAAGCGTCTGAGTGGGAAGGGGGCAAGCGGGGAATGGCATAGTTTTGTAAAGCCGTTTTGTAAATTGGCAGATACCCATCTGCCAATGTTATCAATGAGTTAATGATGTTTTGCTGTTCGGTTACTGTACGAGAAATTGGTACGTGGTATCCGAGCGGTAGACTTTCCCCGGTTTCAGCCAGCAGTCGGGCTGCGGCCAGTCTGGATGATTCGGGCTGTCTGGCAGGAATTCGCTTTCCAGCGCGACGCCAGCATAGTTTTCATACTGACCACCGTCTCGCGAAGGTGTTCCGGCCAGGAAGTTGCCGCTGTAGAGCTGTAACGCAGGGGCGCTGGTGAAGACGCTCATCAGCACGCGGCCATCGGATGACCACAAATTGGCAGCCGGACTTTCGCTGGAACCGCAGGTGCGATGCAGCAAGTAGGCGTGATCGTAACCGCCGACGGCCATTTGATTGCTGTCGCGCAGGAAATCCTCTTCGAGCGTTTTTGGCTGGCGGAAATCCATTCCGGTAGCATTTACCGGTGTCAGGTCGGCGTTGGGAATCCCCGAACTATTGACCGGTAAATAATAGTCGGCAAACAGCTGCAATTGGTGTTTACGTACGTCAGTCAGATCGCCATCAAGGTTGAAATAGGCGTGGTTAGTCAGGCAGACGGGGCAGGCTTTCTCTACGGTCGCCTGATACGAGATTTCCAACGAGTTATGTTCTGTCAGCGCGTAGGTCACCTGTGCGTTGAGGTGCCCTGGATACCCCTGATCGCCATCCGGTGAGTGCAGTTGGTAAGTGACCTGCGTTGCATTCTGACTGACGATTCGCCAGCGGCGGGCATGAAAGCCTTCCGGGCCGCCATGCAGTTGATGTTCGTTCTGGTTCGGAACCAGATGAAAAATTTCTGCCTCTCGACTGAATGTTGCTTTGGCTACGCGATTGGCATAGCGACCAATCGACGCACCAAGATAAGCGCCTTGTTGCGGATACTGCTCGGGTGATGCACAGCCCAAGAGTACCTCTCGCACCTCACCCTCCGGTAGCGGGAGCTCACAGGAAAGCCAGGTTGCACCCCAGTCCATCAGGCACACGCGCATGCCTGCCTGATTCTGCAAGGTCGTTAATTGAAACGGCTGACCATCGGGCGCCAGCGTAGTAAGACTTTCATTCAACATGACTTGCTCCTGTAGAGGTTCAACCAGATAGAGAGCGTTGATCGGTGCGCGCAATACTGGGAATTAAGCAGAAATGAGTTTGCTGACAAAGTACGCCATTCTCGTTCCGTAAATGGGTTTGTCAGCGGCCTGAATCAGCTCTGCTTATCTTCCCCTAATGTGTCATCTGACGTAAAAAACGCCGTTACGCTTCTTCGTACCCGTTGGGGTGGTTGGATTGCCAGCGCCAGGTGTCTTGCGCCATTTCTTGCAATGAGCGTGTGACTCGCCAGTTAAGATCTTTCGCTGCACGTTCTGCATCCGCCCAATAAGCAGGCAGATCGCCCTGTCGACGTGGGGAAAAATGGTGAGCGACGGGTTTACCACAAGCCTGACTAAAGGCTTCAACGACCTGTAATACACTGTAGCCTACGCCAGCACCCAGGTTATAAATGTGTACGCCAGCACGATTTTGCAGCGTGTTCATGGCGGCGATATGACCGTCAGCAAGATCGACGACATGGATGTAATCGCGTACGCCAGTACCGTCAACGGTAGGATAGTCATTACCGAAGATTGCCAGAGAGTCACGACGCCCGACGGCAACCTGAGCGATGTAAGGCATCAGGTTATTGGGCACGCCTTGCGGATCTTCGCCCATTTCACCTGATGGATGTGCGCCAACCGGGTTGAAATAACGCAACAGCGTAATACTCCATTCTGGCTCTGCATGCTGTAAGTCTTGCAGGATTTGCTCGACCATCAGCTTGCTGCGGCCATAGGGGCTGGCAGGGTGCCCCGTGGGGAAACTTTCCTGATAGGGCGTGCGTGGTTGATCGCCATAGACGGTGGCGGAGGAGCTAAAAATCAGGTTTTTCACGCCTGCTTTCTTCATTGCCTCAACCAGCACAAGCGTGCCGTAGACGTTATTATCATAATAACTCAGCGGTTCACGTACCGATTCCCCCACAGCTTTTAAACCGGCAAAGTGAATGACGGAATCAATTGAATGCTTAGCGAAAATGTCGTCCAGCAGTGCGCTGTCGCGGATATCTCCCTGATAAAAAATAGGCGTTTTGTCGGTTAAACGTGTAATGGTTTTAACGACGCTGGCCTTGCTGTTGCACAAGTTATCAAGAATGACGGGAGTGTGCCCGGCAGCCAACAATTGTACGCAAGTATGACTTCCTATGTAACCGCTACCACCTGTGACAAGAACGTTCATAATGACCTCTATTATCGCAATGCTGCAAAATAACATGGCTAGATGCTGAAAAAGGTGATCTACAGCGAAAATCCGCCTCTGTTATCGATGGTTTATTTACGAATAAACTTAGTGAAGCGTAGACTACAGTGTAAATGAGCTCGGCTTTCTACCCTACATTTTATTTTGTGGTAGCGTTATCATCCCTGTTTTTAGGCGTTATTTACATAACTCATCAATCTGGTAGCGATAGATGTCGTTGTGCGGGACGAAAGTGAGCCGGTGCGTGATGCATTCAGGCGCGTCTTCCGCGTGGTGAGAGACAAAGAGAAGCTGTGTTTCGCCCTCTCCAATCAGAATATCCAGCCAGCGGCGCACCAGTTGGCGATTGAGCGGATCAAGCCCCTGTAGGGGTTCATCAAGAATGAGTAGGGCAGGGTGCTTGACTAATGCGCGAGCAATCAGCGTCAGACGCTGCTGACCCCAGGAGAGCGACTGAAATGGCGTATCGGCGATCGCGCCATTAAGCCCAAGCAAGGTGAGCCACTGTTCGGTCAGATGACGCTGACGGTCGGAAACGGCCTGATAAATACCGATAGAATCAAAGAAGCCAGACAGGATAACGTTGCGCACGCTGGTGCTGACGCGGTAATCCAGATGGAAACTGCTGCTGACGTAGCCGATGTGGCGCTTGATATCCCAGATGGTTTCCCCGCTGCCGCGTTTGCGGCCAAATAGCGTGAGATCGTTACTGTAGCCTTGTGGATGATCGCCGGTAATCAGACTCAGCAGCGTCGATTTTCCTGCACCATTAGGGCCGACAATCTGCCAATGTTGTCCAGGTAGCACTTCCCATGTCAGCTCATGCAGAATAGGGCGATCGTTATACTGCACCACGCCGTTACGCAACTGAATGCGTGCTTCATTAGCGGGAAGTGTCATATATCGCTGTGGATCTTCGGGTTCTGGCAGTGAGCTCCCCGACAGTTTTTCACTAAACGCGAGCTGAGCCACCAGCGCTTCTGAGAGGATCGTTTCACGCTCGCCGAGACGGGTCAGCGTACAGTCTGCCAGTACACCAACATGGTTGATAAAGTCAGGGATGTCGTCAAAGCGATTGAGAATAAGCACCAGTGTATAACCCGTGCCAGCTAGTTTCCGCAGCTCATCGGCAAGCTGCTGACGTGAGGCAACGTCCAGCCCATCAAAAGGTTCATCGAGAATCAGCAAGTCGGGCTGGGTCATCAGTGCCTGACACAGCATCGCCTTACGGGTTTCCCCCGTAGAGAGGTACTTGAAACGGCGCTCCAGCAAATGTGCAATACCAAACTGCTGCGCCAGCTGTTGGCAACGTGTGGGGTCATTGAGGCTGTCCTGAATCACCTCTGCCGTTGTGCGACCGGTGTCATCTTCACCTTCACTTAGTAGATCGGTGTTATTGCGTTGCCATTCGTCGGAAACCAGTTTTTGTAATTGTTCAAACGACAGACGAACGGGGCGTTGGAATCCCGTTGTTCGTTCACCACGCAATAGTGGCAGTTCACCGGATAGCGCCCGCGCCAGCGCCGATTTACCACTTCCGTTGGCCCCGACAAAGGCCCAGCACTGGTTTTCGTCGAGCGCCAGTTCGTCCAGATGCAGCATGCGGGTATCGCTGAGACGAAATAGTCCCTGCGTGATTTTCAACAATGACATTTTCTATCCTTCGTCAGTCGGCGATAAGCAATGTTGGTAAATGTTAGCAAAGCGTGGCGATGATAACCCTGTCGGCCTTGAAACAGGCCTTCGCGTCTGTTCCCAGTTGCAACTTTTGCTGCTCAAGTAAGGCATTCGGCACCATCGCACATAGGGTTTCTCCCCCTGTCAGCGTAATCAGAACTTCACTGTTTTCTACACCGTGCTGAATGGCTTTAATTCGCCCGGGCAAGACGTTATCAACGGTGGGTACCGTGGATGTGGCGGCGTACACATCGATCCACGGTGCTTTAATCAGCGCAAGCACCTCTTTTCCTTTCTGTAATTGCAGACGTTCGGCGCTTTGCTGCGTAATCAGTGCGCTGATCGTTGTTTTACCATCGGCAAGTAAAATATCCAGATGTTGTTGCACTTGTTCTTCACCGCGTGCGAGCACGGTTCCAAAAAACTGGTTGCGTGCGCTGGTTTGCAGTGAGAAACGCGCGATAGCTGCCAGCAGGCTATCCAACGGCAGCCCGTCTTCCTGCAAGACATCAAAGGCTTTTTGCTGAATCTGCGCGAGCAAATCGTACAGTTGGAGAAGGCGTTCGCCGTAGCGGGTGAGCTGCGCGCCGCCGCCGCCTTTACCACCGGTCATACGTTCGACGATGGTCTGCTCGGCTAGTTGGTTCATCTCATTGATGGCATCCCATGCGCTTTTATAGCTAATCCCCGCCAGCTTGGCACCCTGGCTGATTGAGCCGGTATGACGAATTTGCTTGAGCAATTCAATACGCCGCGGGTCGGCGAATAAACGCTGTTGGAGTTTCAGGGTGAGAAGAATTTCAGCCTGCATAATGAGAGCACCGTCGGTGAGTTTAATTCTCTGTATTGTCGCTATTTTCTTCATCAGGGGCAAATCGCACAAATAGACGCACTATTTTCTATTACTGCGGTAGACTACGTGGCAATTACGACGATCTCGGTTTACAGTGAAATAGCACATTTTACCCTAGATAATTCGGGTTGCGTGAAGGCGGCAATCGCGCGAATCCCCAGGAGCTTACACAAGTAAGTGACTGGGGTGAGTAAGGACGCCAACGCACAAGCAGCTTGAAGTATGACGGGTATAGACGAGCTAAAGTAGCGGTAACCGTTGCAATAAGTGAGGTAAGCATGTTGGAGTTGTTGAAGAGCCTGCTGTTTGCAGTTGCCATGGTTCCTGTGATGATGGTGGTTATCATGGGCGCAATTTATTGCCTGGGCGAAGTGTTTAACGTGTTGTCCCGCATCGGTCATTCTGACGGTCAGCGCGCAAAGAATCAGCATTGATTCACGATCCTTTCTTATTTTGATGTCCGGCTTTTGGCCGGACATTTCTTTTCTACTCCCTATATACCCTAAATAATTCGAGTTTCAGGAAGGCGGCAAGAGAAGGAGTCCCGATGAGCTTACTCAGGTAAGTGATTCGGGTGAGTGAACGCAGCCAACGTACATGCAACTTGAAGTATGACGGGTAATCTACCTCTTTAAAGCGCATGACACTGCTTTATGATTCGTTATATCATTATTTACACAACGATAATTGTCAGGAGACAAGAATGAAGCAGCAATGGTTAAAATGGTTTGCCGCACTGACCCTCAGTGCAGGAATGGCGCTGCCTGCGGCAGCAGAAGATAAAGTTACTGTGTTTGCCGCCGCATCATTGACGAATGCGTTGCAGGAAATCGCCACGCAATATCAGAAAGAGAAAAACGTTGCCGTCGTGGCGTCTTACGCATCCTCTTCAACACTGGCACGTCAGATTGAGCAAGGTGCGCCTGCCGATCTGTTCATTTCTGCTGACCAGCAGTGGATGGACTACGCGCAGGACAAAAACCTGATGGATACCGCCACGCGTCACACGCTGCTGGGTAATGAGCTAGTGGTGATTGCGCCGAAGGCGAGTGCGCAGAAAGATATCAACATTGACGATAAAACTGACTGGAAAAGCCTGCTGAAAGGCGGACGTCTGGCTGTTGGCGACCCGGATCATGTGCCTGCCGGCATCTATGCCAAAGAAGCGTTACAGAATCTGAAAGCCTGGGATGAACTCTCCCCGCTGATGGCGCGTGCGAACAACGTGCGTGCAGCAATGGCGCTGGTGGAACGTGAAGAAGCGCCTCTGGGCATCGTTTACGGTTCTGACGCGGTTGCCAGCGACAAAGTTAAGGTTGTTGGTACGTTCCCGGCAACGAGCCATAAGCCTGTTGAATATCCGATGGCGATAGTAAGAGAACATAAAAACCCAGCGGTTAGCGGTTTTTATGACTACCTGAAAACGCCGGAAGCAGCAGCCGTATTTAAACGCTATGGCTTCGCGCCACGTTAATGATGCTGAGTGATTACGAATGGCTGGCGGTTGAGCTGAGCCTCAAGGTTTCCGTTGTGGCTGTAGCATGCAGCTTGCCGTTTGGGATACTGATGGCGTGGATTTTGGTGCGCTGTCGGTTCCCCGGCAAATCGCTGTTGGATAGCATTATCCATTTACCTCTGGTGTTACCACCCGTGGTTATTGGTTATCTGCTGCTGGTGGCGATGGGAAGACGCGGCGTAATCGGTTCCTGGCTCTATGACTGGTTCGGCTTCAGCTTTAGTTTTAGCTGGCGCGGAGCCGCATTAGCGTCGGCGATTGTCGCGTTCCCGCTGATGGTTCGAGCTATTCGGCTGTCACTGGATGCCGTCGATAAGCATCTGGAGCAGGCCGCTCGAACGCTGGGTGCTACACCCTGGCGCGTGTTTTTCACCATTACATTACCTCTCTCTTTTCCCGGCATTGTTGTGGGAACCGTATTGGCGTTTGCCCGTTCGCTTGGCGAATTCGGCGCGACAATTACGTTTGTTTCTAATATTCCCGGCGAAACCCGAACCATTCCACTGGCGATGTATACCCTGATCGAAACGCCCGGTGCGGAGGCTGATGCAGCAAGGCTGTGTATCATTGCCATTGTCTTGTCGCTGGCTGCGCTGTTGGCATCGGAATGGTTAACAAACTGGAGCCGCAAGCGGTTGGGGGGATAATGCTGCAACTCGATTTTCATCAACAGTTGGGTAGCCTCGAACTTCGCGTTCAGTCTGAACTGCCTGCGAACGGGATTACCGCGATTTTCGGCGTGTCTGGCGCAGGGAAAACCTCGCTCATCAATGCCGTTGTTGGCCTGACTCGTCCGGATAGCGGACGGATTGTGCTCAATGATAATGTCTTGGTGGATACGCAGCAGCGTATTTTTCTTCCACCGGAAAAGCGCCGAATCGGCTATGTATTTCAGGATGCTCGCCTGTTTCCACATTATCGCGTACGTGGCAATTTACGTTACGGTATGGCTGAGACCATGGAATCGCAGTTCGATGACATCGTCAATTTACTGGGTATCGAACCGTTGCTGAATCGCTATCCACGAACGTTGTCCGGTGGAGAAAAACAGCGCGTCGCGATTGGCCGGGCATTGCTCACCGCGCCGGAACTGCTGCTCATGGATGAACCGCTGGCGTCGCTGGATTTGCCCAGAAAGCGTGAGCTGTTGCCGTATCTGGAGCGTCTGGCGAAGGAGGTCAATATTCCGATTCTGTATGTTAGCCACAGTCTGGAAGAGATTGTCCGATTAGCCGATCATGTCGTGGTGCTCGATAAAGGCAAAGTGAAAGCACAGGGCGTGCTGGAAGAGGTATGGGCAAGCAGCGCACTACGCCCCTGGTTACCGAAAGAAGAGCAGAGCAGTATTCTGAGTGCGCGCGTGTTGGCTCAACATGAGCATTACGCGATGACGGCGCTGGCATTAGGCGACCAGCAGGTGTGGGTCGGTAAAGTTGAATTGCCGCAGGATGCTGCATTGCGCATTCGTGTGAATGCTGCTGATGTCTCTCTGGTACTACAGCCGCCGGAAAAAAGCAGTATCCGTAATGTGCTGTGTGCCAGCGTGGTGGAATACCTTGATGTAGACGGACAGGTTGAAGTAAAACTCGCGGTCGGTCAGCAGACGCTGTGGTCCCGTATCACACCGTGGGCACGGGACGATCTCGCACTCCATCCTGGGCAAACGCTCTATGCGCAGGTTAAGAGTGTATCCATTACGGCGTAATAGAGAAGAAACGCGATTTTTCTGTTACGGTGGTTTTTTTCTGTTACGGCTTAGACCATCGGCAGGAAAATCGTGACTTTCTTTCATCAACTTGTGATTAATAGGCACGGGTTGCCAAGTTCGGTTAATCACACACTGATGTCGTGCGTTGATTAACCCCTCCTCCCATCGATAGCGGTCTTTTAGCAGACGCTTTACTGCTCTATTGCCTGAGTGGCTGGCATCTTGTTGTGGCTACAATTTCACGGCATGCTTTCTGATTTGAGTTGCACGCTGTTGAATGGCGTTAATGGGATCCTTATCACTAGAAAGTTGTGTCGCCATAGCGTAGCCGGCTGTTTTCGCGCAATGATCGGGTATCTGCTTTGCTTGAGGGGGAAAAAGAAGAATGACGCACTTTGTTTTAGTGGGCGATGTCGGCGGCACCAATACGCGTTTGGCGCTGTGTGACGCTATGACGGGCGAACTGTCGCAAATCGAAACTTATTCCGGGCTGGATTTCCCTTCTCTGGAAGGGGCGGTCCGGGATTATCTCGACTCGCGACAGGTCTCGGTGCAGGATGCCTGTATCGCGATTGCCTGCCCGATTACCGGTGACTGGGTGGCAATGACGAATCACACCTGGGCATTTTCCATCGCTGAAATGAAAGCGAGCCTGGGTTTACGCCACTTTGAGGTCATCAACGACTTTACCGCCGTTTCTATGGCGGTGCCGGTGTTGGGGAGTGAGAGTCTGCTCCAGTTCGGCGGCGGAGAGCCTGTGCCGGGTAAGCCCGTTGCCGTATATGGTGCAGGTACGGGGTTAGGCGTCGCTCATCTGGTGCATGCTGCCGGTCAATGGATTAGTTTGCCGGGTGAGGGCGGGCACGTGGATTTCGCGTCTAATAGCGACGAAGAAGACAACATTCTGGCGGTATTGCGCCAGTCGCTGGGGCACGTTTCCGCAGAACGTTTACTCTCCGGACAGGGGCTGGTGAATATTTACCGTGCCGTGGTGCTATCTGACAATCGCACGCCGGAGGCGCTGGAGCCGAAAGATATTACCGAGCGTGCTGTCAACAATACGGACGTGGATTGTCGCCGCGCGCTGTCGTTATTCTGCGTCATTATGGGGCGCTTCGGTGGCAATCTGGCGTTAAATTTAGGCACATTTGGCGGTGTTTATATTGCGGGCGGTATCGTACCGCGCTTTCTTGAGTTTTTTAAAGCTTCCGGCTTTCGGGCGGCTTTTGAAGACAAAGGGCGGTTTAAAAGCTATATGCAGGATATCCCCGTGTACCTGATTACCCATGAACAGCCGGGATTAATGGGGGCGGGCGCTTACTTGAGACAGGTGTTAGGCAACGCGCTGTAAGTCAGCTTGATAGTCAAACGCCATCAGGCAAAGTGAGGTACGACTCACTCGCCTGATGGCGTCATCGTTGGTTATGCCAGAATGCGGGTGCGGATGACATCGGCGATGCTGGGTTCCTCATTACTGCCAATCACCAGATCGGCACGCGCTTTGATTTCGTCAGCGCTGTTGCCCATGGCGACCCCCAGTCCTACGCCTTCCAGCATGCTGATATCGTTAAAGTTGTCGCCGAATGCCACGACGTCTTTCATGCTGATGCCCTGCTCGCCAAGCCATTGCTGGAGCAGTTTGCCTTTGCTATTGCCGGTTTGGGCGATATCAACCTGATCCTGCCACGACCACTCGCACGCCAGTCCGAGCTGTTTTTCAACTTCTGCGGCAAAATGGTTCAGCGTGGGGACATCGGCGTGCGTGGTCGCGAATTTCCAGATAGCGTGCGATGCTTCCGTTTGACGCACCAGATTTTCCACCTGCGCAAAACGCGGGCGCTGTTGTTCCGGCAGGTTAGCCGCCCACGCCAGCGTGCGAACCACGTGTCCGGTAGGGTACTGATAATACATATCGTCATCGGCATACATCAGCCCATGAATATCAAATTCTTCCAATAGCGTAATGACATTTTTCGCCTGTTCCACTGAGAGTGGATTGGTGTGCGATGCCTGACCCTGCTGGTAATCATAGACATAGGTGCCGTTACAGCAGATGGCGGGCGTATCTAACTGCAATCCCTGATAAAAAGGGTGAATGGCAGAGTGGTGACGCCCGGTGACAATCATCACTTTTATACCTTGCTGGCGGGCCAGCGCGAGTGCGCTCAGAGATTCGGGTAGGATTTTTTTCTGTTGATTCAGCAGAGTACCATCAAGATCAAGTGCAATTACTCGGTAGGTCATCGTTGTCTCGCAAATAAAAATGTGGATATCGAATGAGCCTTACGATAAAGGACGCGGCGAGAAATAGACAGACAACAGCGAGATAAAAGTGCCTGAGATCCATTTGATGACGAAAGATGTCGTGCGGTGGGAAGTCATGCCAAACGCGAAGTGTGGTAACGCCATTGTCGATTTTGTATACTTTCAACGGCTTATCATCTATTTTTTAAGCAATTGACCAAAACGCGGCTTTACAATGTGCGACGTACTGTTTATAGTGCGCGTCATTGCGGAGGAGTGGCCGAGTGGTTGAAGGCACCGGTCTTGAAAACCGGCGACGCGAAAGTGTTCTAGAGTTCGAATCTCTACTCCTCCGCCACTTTCAATCTCGACCTTTCTTTTCTTATTCTTTCTCTCTCTTCTTGATTATCTCTGACAATTTGCAGTCATATTTTCTACTTTACTCGTTATAGCTGCACCTTTAGCGCCTGCTAATCAAATCGTTTTCCAGCCAGTACAGAATCACCTCAACAATATAGCGCTGCTCTTCGTCACTCAGCGGCTGGTGTTGGGCGATGTGATGCCATTTTTCCAGACATTCCCGGCAGCAGGTTGCAGTGGCATGTTGTGCAATAAACACGGGATGACCGCGCATCGGTGTCTGTTTGCCATCATTGACCGGATCCGCCGGTGCCAGCCTGTGTGCGATAAAATCGGCGGCGTGGGTGGCGATCGTTTCCTTACCTTTGCTGTAGCAATAGTCTCTCTCTTTGGCACCCAACGTAAAACGCTGGCGGAAAGGGGAACGCGACAGCCGGGAAAACAGCGAATCAAACGTGGTCATAACCTAAAAGTCCGTAAAGTATGAACGATGCAAAAATAGGGACGTGCGGACACTGCCGTATAAATCAATCATTACTTAAATCAGCCATTACTTAAATCAATAGTAGCCTTGCGCTGTCTCTGTAGAATAGAGTGATTGGTCATTTATGGTATACCGTGCGTCAGGTTGAGCAAGTTTGTTATCCTTTCAATGAACCGCTTTTATGCCTTCCTGAGCCGCCACATTCGCGTGAAATAAGGAGAATACGATGCAGCAAGTTGTTTATGTCGCCAGCCCGGAAAGCCAGCAGATCCACGTTTGGCAACTCGGTGCTCAGGGTAATCTGACATTATTGCAAACCGTTGATGTTCCAGGACAGGTTCAGCCGATGGTGATCGCACCGAACAAGCGCCACCTGTATGTCGGTGTTCGTCCTGATTTCAGGGTTCTGAGCTATCGTATTGATGAACAGGGTAAATTGACGGAGGCGGGTGTGGCGTCTTTACCGGGCAGCCCGACACACCTGTCTACCGATAACGACGGACGTTTCCTGTTCAGCGCGTCTTACAGCGGCGCTTGTGTTAGCGTTAGCCCGATTGGTGCGGATGGCATCGTCGGCGAGCCGATTCAGCAACTGGACGGACTGGAAGGGTGCCACTCTACCAATATTGATCCAACCAACCGGGTTGTGTGGGCACCGTGTCTGAAAGAAGACCGTATCCGTCTGTACGATCTGGGTGCGACGGGCGAATTGAGCGTACACCGTCAGGCCGAAATGACGACGGTAGCGGGGGCTGGTCCACGCCATATGGCTTTCCACCCCAATCAGCGTTTTGCCTATTGTGTGAATGAACTGGACAGCTCGGTAGACGTGTACCAGTTGGATGCAGCCAGTGGTGAGTTGGAGAAAGTACAAACGCTGGATGCCATGCCAGCGGGCTTCAACGACACACGCTGGGCGGCAGATATTCACATTACGCCAAATGGCCGCTTCCTGTACATCAGCGATCGTACTGCCAGCCTGTTGAGCGTTTTCCAGGTGTCTGAAGACGGCAGCGCGTTAACGCTGACCGGTCATCAGCCGACTGAGACGCAGCCGCGCGGTTTCAATATCGACAACACCGGTGAGTTCCTGATTTCAGCAGGGCAGAAATCTCAGCACATTGAGGTGTATCACATCGATCAGAACACGGGCGATCTGCAACCGCTGGCGCGTTACGCCGTCGGTCAGGGCCCAATGTGGGTGTCGGTGCTGGCGCTGGATTAAGTTGGTATGCTCCCCTATGAAGGGGAGCATAATGGCTTACTGGGTAAGAAAATCCTTCACGTCTAGCAAGATAAACTCATTATCGTCTGCCTCGTTGGGCTGACGGCTGGATGAGAATGGGAAGTTATTGTCATTGCCAACAATGATATGGTGATCATCAACAACATCGACATTTTCGATCGTCATAAACGGGAAGGTGAATACACCTTCTGTCAGCGGCTTACGTGCCAGGTGTTTGGGATCTTGAATGTTCATGAGGTCGAGGTAAGCTGATTTATCGACAGGTTTACCTACATTGTCATCAGAAAATCCCACTTTGTAGATTCGCTTAAAGCGAGCTGGTGCACTGAAACAGTCCGTCGTCGTGGCACCTGTCTGACAGGCTTTGTCCATTGTACCTTCGTTGCTGTCACGTTCGATGATTAACCCCTGTCGATCGTCAATCATGTTGAAATCGCCGATCGCGTTCTGGTTATCTTCCAGCACGTATTGCCAGCTACGACCTGTCCAGATTTGTTTTTTAACATCAAACTCCAGAACGCGCAGATAACGTTTACCCGCGATATTTTCATACTCTTGGCGTGCGCTGTCCCATAATGCACCTTCCAGCAGTGGGTACAGTTTTGAACCATCTTTTGAGACCGCCATACCTTCAAAGCCTTTCGAGCGAGACACCTGAAAGCTCGGTTTGCCGTCTGGCGTGCCGGGAGAGGGCTGTGTTGCATTATCCGGCGATTTCACTATCTTGCCATCAACGTAGGTATCGAAAACCGCTTCTATTTTTCCTGTCAGATCCGCTTTGATGAGATAAGGACCGAACTCCTCACCAACCCATAAGCTGCCATCTGCAAACTGAAAACTTTCCGGGTCGAAGTCGGCACCGGTAAGATAGCGTTTGTCTGTGCTTTCGTTGACGATATGGAACGGCACTCGTTTATCGGGATCGTGCAGGAATACCGTTTCCAGCCGACTCGCGGTATTGTTCTTAAAATCCATTTGGTAGTGATTCAGGTACAAAAGTGAATCGGGAGAATTCGCTTTGGTGCCATAACCGTTGTCTGTCAGCACCCAATAGGTGCCATCAGGCATATGTTTGATGCCAGAATGGCCTTGCAGCGGTTGCCCTTCAACGGGAAGCGCAAGCCCCGTTAGTCGATCCGCAGATTTTGCTGGCACGCTGTTTAGCGCCGTGACGCGTGAACCTGTCGTGTATTTACCGCTGACTTTCATGTCTGCTGGTGCATCATTGGGCGCGGGGATAAAAGATTTTGCGAGCATAACTATGTGGCCCGCCAGTTCAGCCGTCGAGGCGGTAGTTGCCGATGTTTGCGTGGCGAATGAATGATTCAATCCCAGAAGTGTGAAAAGTGCCAGCGTTGGCCAACGGAGGGGGAAACGGTGATACGTTCTCATTACGATTCCTTTTGGAGTCATGGTGAATAAGCCGTAAGGTTAGTCACTATAGAAATCGACAATGACAGCAGTATGAAAACAGGCGCGACATCCTGATGCCGCGCGCAGGGGAAGAAGATAATGAGAGGGCGCTTAGCCTCGGTATTCGATAATCGACAAACCCGCGTTGTAGTCCGTGCTATAGATGATGCCGTCGGCATCCACAAACACATCACAAGACTGAATAATCTGCGGCCTGCCGGGACGTTTATCGACCATGCTGGCTGGCGCGGCAGGCACCAGTGCACCGGTTTCTTTCGGCTGATATGGATTACTGATGTCGTAAGCGCGCACGCCCGCATTTTGATACGTGGCGAAGATCAATGACGAACTGATGAAGCTGCCGGGCCGGTTTTCATGCAGGTTATGTGGGCCAAAGTGTGCGCCTTTCTTCACATAGTCTGCCTCTTTCGGCTGCGGGAAGGTGGCGATGCTCACCGGATTACTCGGTTCGCGAATATCGAACACCCAAATCAATTTCTCGCCATCTTCCTGATTATCCAATACCGCTTCATCCAACACGATCAGCAGATCGCGATCCGGCAGCGGTAGCGCGGTATGGGTGCCGCCGCCAAACGGTGGGCTCCAGTTACGGTGGCTGATGAGCTGTGGATTAGTGCGATCGCTCACGTCCAGTAGCGTCAGCCCGCCATCGCGCCAGCTTCCATAGGCGGTGTCGCCACTGATGATGGCGTGGTGAAGGGCGTAACGCTTACCTTCCGGCCAGCTTGCGCGTTCTCCACCAGCTGTATGCATGCCGGGTAGCCAGTAACGACCAGCAACTTCCGGGCGCTGTGGGTTGGCCAGATCGATAGTCAAAAAGATGTAGTCACTGTAGCCATCGAGCAGCGCGGAGACATAGGCCCAGCGTCCACCCACATACCAGATGCGGTGAATTCCGATACCGTCCAGCGGCAGGAAGCTGATTTCACGCGGCTTATCCGGCGTTGAAATATCAAAAATCCGTAAGCCGGCACTCCAGCTTTTGCCCTGCTGTTTGGTACTGACCGTATCGGCGACGGAGCGAGTGTAATAGACCTTTTCCTCGGCGAAGCTGGCATCCGCAAACAAATCGCGCGCGTTGACGACAAGCAGCAGGTCATCGTGCGTTTGCAGATGGATATTCCAGGTACCGGGCGGGGCGGCGATAAACCCCGCTGGCCTTGGGTTTTTGGCATCGCGCACATCCACAATCGACACGCCTTGTGAAACCATATGCCCGATGTAAGCGTAGCCGCGATGAACCATCACCTGCACACCATCGGGTCTGCCGCCCTGATCGCTGTGTCCAATCAGCCGCATATTGCGGCTGTAATCGGGGGTGGGCAGAGGAGTCGATGCCATAACGTTATCTCCGTATTATTTCGCCTGTTTGGCTTCCAGTGTAGCAAACCACGGTGCGATAAAATCATCCGTGTGGCCCCAGCCTGGGATGATTTTTGCCAATCCCGCGACGTTGACGGCACTCGTCTGGCTGGCTAACAGCGCCTGCGGAATCGCCGCAGCGCGGAACTCGTAGGTGGCAGGCGTAGGCTCACCGGCTATCTTGTTGGCAACCAGACGCAGGTTAACTTTACCGATCAGTTTTGGATCGACGGCCACGCTGACTTTCCACGGGCTGCTCGCTTCGCGCATCAGCTGTAAATCCTGATTGGAGATGTCGATGCTGTACAGTTTGATTTCTGTCCGGCCATTTTCTTTCAATGCCTTATAAGCGCCCTGGCTGAAGGCATCCCACGATCCCCAGATCGCATCGATTTTGCCTTTCGGGTATTTCGCCAGTACTGCGCCGACTTTGTTCGCGGTATCGCCCTGTACGTCAGAGGACACGGCGCCAATCGATTCCAGTTCCTTGATGCCGGGGTTAGCTTTCAGGATCTGTTGATAGGCGAGTTGGCGGCGTTCCATCGGCGGGAAGCCAGCAACCCACAGTTTGATGATATTGGCTTTGCCGTTGAAATCCTTCACCAGCTGGCCGAGTGATTCGTTAGTCAGCGAGGCATCATCCTGCTGGGTGACGGTCACGCCCGGAATTTCGCCGTTCACGGCGGTATCAAACACGGAGACGGCAATACCGCTGTCGACGATGCGTTTAATCAAATCGGTAGAGTAGGGATCGCGACCCTGTGACAGGATGATACCGTCATATTTCTGACTGATAGCCTGATTTACGAAATCCTGAAAGCGGGCGTCATCGCCGTTGCTCAGGAAGGTACTGACCTTGAAGCCCAGTTTTTTACCTTCTTCGAGCACGCCGGAAACAAACTGCGTAGTGTTGTCGTCCGATCCCAGATTGCGGATAACGGCGATGCGAACCGGGCCGTTATGATTGGCAATAGCAGCCGGAACGGGAGCAATAGTGGCGCTCTGATTGGCCAGTGCCGGTAATGCGGTCAGTAAGCTCAGTGCAAGCAGGGCAGGCGTAAATTTCTTCATTATCAGCTCCGTGGCGTTTTATAAATGGATCTTGTGTTGACGATAGTGTGTTGTGTCGATGGCAGTATTGTTATGTTTTCTGCGTTACTACTTTATAGCTGTCTTTATGTCTGGATGTCTATTTAAAAATAATACTGCATCATAGCCATTGAGCGATAGTCGGGAAAGCGGGGAGCGTTATGACGTTTGGATGTAAGTTATAACGATTTGTGCTGACTACGGATAAAAGAAAAATGCCCGCGAGGCGGGCATTTGAGGAGGTGATAAAATGAAAAGAACGTGAATTATTTCTTCGCTTCTTTCTCTTCCATTTCACGTGCCCAGCGTGGGTGGTGTTTACGCGCCCAGCGTTTGGAAACTTTGCCTTCAATCATCCCTTTGATCGATCCTTTGACCCAGAACGCCATGTACATATGGATCAGGATGGCGTGGATGAGGACGATAGCCGCAGCAGCGTGAATCAGAATAGCGTAGCGCACGATATCAATCGGGAACAGGTGGGCGAAATAGGGGCGCCACATGATAACCCCGGTGATCAGCAGTACCAGCGTCAGCCCCATGATGCTCCAGAACATCATCTTCTGACCTGGGTTATATTTACCCACCTCAGCCACTTCATGCTCATTGCCTTTTAATACCTCAACAATATTGAGGAACCACGGCAGATCGCGCTTCTTCGGGATGTTATGACTAACAAACCGGAAAAACATCGGGATCAGACAGATGACGATCAGCACGCCAAAAAACGGGTGCAAAATACGCCCCATTTGTGGCGTACCAAACGTCTGCGTCAGCCATTGCAGGGTTGGGAAGAACAAAGCAATACCAGAGAGCGCGACCAGGAAAAAGCTAATCACCACAATCCAGTGACAGATGCGATCGATAAACTTGGTGCGCAAAATCATTTGTGGCTTACTCATGTTTGTCTCCCCCTTCTTTGTCTTCTCCCTCGTGCTCATGATCCATTTCCTCAGTGTTCGGACCGACACCGACATAGTGGAACATTAACCCGGCGAACGTGGCGACAAACCCTAACGCGGACAGCGGTTTCAGAATGCCTTTCCACAGATTGACCGGCGTGGAAATCTGCGGGTTATCTGGCAGATTGTGATAGAGCGATGGTCTGTCCGCGTGGTGCAGAACATACATCACATGTGTACCGCCCACGCCCTGCGGATCGTAGAGGCCTGCGTTTTCATAACCACGGCTTTTCAGATCGGTGATGCGTTCTTCCGCCAGATGCTTCATTTCGTCTTTCGTACCGAAACGAATGGCGCCGGTCGGACAAGTTTTCACACAGGCCGGTTCTTGCCCAACGCTGACTCTGTCGACGCACAACGTACATTTATAGACGCGATTATCTTCTTTGTTCAGACGTGGAATATTGAACGGGCAACCGGCGATACAATAGCCGCAGCCGATACAATTCTCGGACTGAAAATCAACGATACCGTTGGCATACTGAATGACGGCACCAGCGGAAGGACAGGCTTTCAGACAGCCCGGATCGCTACAGTGCATACAGCCATCTTTACGGATCAGCCATTCCAGACGGTCGTTCTCTTCCACTTCGGAAAATCGCATCAGCGTCCAGGATTTGGCGCTCAGATCCGCCGGGTTATCATAAACCCCGAGGTTATGGCCGACTTCATCACGAATGTCGTTCCACTCTGAACAGGCCACCTGACAAGCTTTACAGCCGATACAGGTGGTGACATCGATCAGTTTTGCCACTTCGCTTTTGTCATTACGCACATGCGGAGGCGGTGTAAAGCCGTTGGTGGCCGAACGTTTAATAATATCTTGTGATTGCATTGACATAGTTGGCTACCCTTACACCTTCTCTACATTAACCAAAAACGCTTTGTACTCAGGCGTTTGTGAATTAGCGTCACCGACGCTCGGGGTGAGTGTGTTAGCCAGGAACCCTTTACGGGTGGTTCCCTCAAAGCCCCAGTGGCAAGGGATACCAACGGTTTCCACGCTGTGTCCGGCAATTTCCAGCGTTTTGATTCGCTTGGTGACCACTGCTTTGGCTTTGATGTAGCCACGCTGGCAGGAAACTTTGATTTCATCGCCTGCTTTAATGCCTTTGCTTTTCGCCAGATTTTCACCGATTTCGACAAACTGTTCCGGCTGCACAATTGCGTTCAGACGTGCGTGTTTTGTCCAGTGACGGAACAATTCGGTAATCGAGTATGTCGTCGCCACGTAAGGGAAGTCCTTCGCGGTGCCCATGGTTTTCGCATCGCGTTCAAACAAACGCGCCGCCGGGCTGGACACCACCGATGGATGCAGTGGGTTAGTACCAATAGGCGATTCGATCGGTTCGTAGTGCTCAGGGAACGGCCCATCTACCAGTTTGTCTACGGAGAACAGACGTGCCAGACCTTCCGGCAGCATGATGAACGGCCCGGTGTCTTTGCCCGGCGGGACGGTCGCGGCGAAGTCAGGTACATCAATGCCTTGCCATTTCTGACCGGTCCATTCCAGCAATTTACGCTTGCTGTCCCACGGTTTCCCTTGCAGGTCGGCAGACGCGCGGTTGTAGAGAATGCGGCGGTTTTGCGGCCAACACCATGACCAGTTCGGCGTGCAGCCGAGACCCGCATCGGCGTTGTCGCGTTTATCCATCTGGTTGCCCGCTTCTGTCCAGCTACCGGCATAGATCCAGCAGAAGCTGGATGTGGAGCCGTCATCGCGCAGTTGCGAGAAATCAGCAACCTGTTGGCCTTTTTTCAGGATCAGCTTGCCGCTGTCGTCGTAGATGTCCGCCAGCGCCATGCCGTTGGCTTCGCGGGCGATCTCTTCCGGCGTTGGGTCTTCTGGGTCTTTATAGTTCCAGTTGATGTTCATCAACGGGTCGGGGTAGGCGCCGCCTTCTTCTTTATACAGTTCACGCAGACGCATCAGCAGTTTACCGAGGATTTTACCGTCGTGATGGGCTTCACCTGGTGGCTCAGCCGCCGCCCAGTGCCATTGCAGCCAGCGGCCGGAGTTGGCGATCGACCCATTCTCTTCAGCAAAGCAGGAAGAGGGCAGACGGAAGACCTCAGTCTGGATGGATTTCGTATCCACGTCGTTGAATTCGCCATAATTCTGCCAGAATGTAGACGTTTCCGTGACCAGTGGATCGATGATGACCATGTACTTGAGCTTGGAGAGTGCTTCGGTCGCTTTATTCTTGTTGGAGAACGCGGCAACGGGGTTAAAGCCCTGAACGATGTAGCCGTTCATTTTGCCTTCCACCATCAGCTCGGTTTGCACCATGACATCGTAGCTACGATCCCACTTCGGCAACCAGTCATAACCCCAGTTATTCGCTGCCTGCGCGTTGTCACCGTAGAAGCTCTTCATCATGCTGATAAAGAATTTTGGCGTATTTTTCCAATAGTTAACTTGATCGGACAGCAGCGCCGTTGGCGTGATTTGACCCAGATAAGTTTTAAGATCCGGCTGTTTTTCTGACGGCAACGGCATATAGCCCGGCAGATTTAACGACAGCAGGCCAAGGTCGGTATAGCCCTGAATGTTAGAGTGACCGCGCAGGGCGTTGATACCGCCACCTGCCATACCGATGTTGCCAAGTAACAGTTGGATCATGGCCGCTGAGCGAATGATCTGTGCACCGTTGGTGTGGTGCGTCCAGCCCAGTGCGTACATGAAGGTTGCGGTTTTATTCGGTACACAGGTTTCGGCGAGCGTGCGGCAGATCGTTTCATAATCTTTGGCTGAAGTACCGCATAGCGATGTCACCATTTCCGGCGTATAGCGGGAAACGTGTTTTTTCAGCAGATTCCAGACGCAGCGCGGGTGGGACAGTGTGGTATCCCGTTTGGCGAAGCCGGATTCATCGAGCTCATACTGCCAGCTGGATTTATCATATTGACGTTTTTGTTCGTCGTAGCCGCTGAACAAACCTTCGTCAAAATTGAAATCTTCTCGTACGATCAGGCTGGCGCTGGTGTAAGACACCACGTATTCATGGTGAATTTTATCGTGTGTAATAAGGTAGTTAACAATACCTAGCAGAAAGGCGGCGTCTGACCCAGCGCGAATAGGCGCGTAGAGATCGGCAACGGCCGCGGAGCGGTTGAAACGCGGATCGACAACGATCAGTTTCGCATTATTGTGCG
The DNA here is from genome assembly GCF_015689195.1 of Pectobacterium aroidearum. Classification (GTDB taxonomy): domain Bacteria; phylum Pseudomonadota; class Gammaproteobacteria; order Enterobacterales; family Enterobacteriaceae; genus Pectobacterium; species Pectobacterium aroidearum. The sequence continues at coordinate 3,482,671 of NZ_CP065044.1, read as the reverse complement.
TTTTCGCTTCAACGGCCCATTTGAAACCGACCGGATGTGCTTCTGCCGGGTTACCGCCCATGACGATGATGACGTTGGCGTTTTTGATATCAACCCAGTTGTTGGTCATGGCACCACGACCGAATGTCGGTGCCAGCGCGGCGACGGTTGGGCCGTGACACAGGCGAGCCTGACAGTCGATGGCGACCATGCCGAGAGAGCGGGCAAATTTCTGGTCGAGAATGCCGGTTTCGTTGCTGGCGGCAGAAGAGCACAACATGCCAGTGGTCAGCCAGCGGTTGACCGTTTCGCCTTTGGCATTGGTACGTTGGAAGTTGGCGTCGCGGTCAGCTTTCATCAGGCGCGCGATGCGTTCGATCGCGTCTTCCCAGCTGATTCGTTGCCATTTGTCTGAGCCTGGCGCACGGTATTCAGGATAGAGCAGGCGGTTTTCACTGTGAATGTAGTCGACCAGACCCGCACCTTTCGGGCAAAGGGAGCCACGGCTGACTGGATGGTCCGCATCACCTTCGATATGAAAAACGGAAGGTTTTGCGTTCTTGGCGCCATCGCCCAGGCTATACATGAGCACACCGCAGCCGACCGAACAGTATGTGCAGTTGTTACGCGTCTCTTTTGCGCGTAGCAGCTTATATTGACGTACTGATGCCATTGCTTCCGTGGGTGTAAAGCCCAATACCGCGAGAGTGGTTCCAGCCATCCCCCCCGCGCAAACTTTAAAGAAACCTCGTCTATTCAGTTGCATTAGTTTCCCTGTGTAATTATGTGTCATTTTTGTTGCGAGCAATTTAACAACACATAAGATGTGGGCTTTGCGCAAAATCAAAATTTAAGTATTTAAACCCCCATTACACCTATAAAGAGGTATATTTTTTATTCGTTATATTATGTAATACATAACGATTTTGTTATTTCATGGTTACAAACTATGCGGAGCGGCGAGTCGGTCGGCAGGAAATACGCGGGGATTTGTGGCGAAATTGTTGCAAAAAAAAGCCGGATAAGAATCCGGCTTGATGTGATGATTATTTGACCTGCATGCCCGGTTGGGCGCCGCTGTCTGGGCTTAGCAGGAAGATATCTTTCCCGCCCGGACCCGCAGCCATCACCATCCCTTCTGATATGCCGAAGCGCATTTTACGCGGTGCCAGATTGGCGACCATGACGGTTAAACGGCCTTCCAGCTTAGCCGGATCGGGATAGGCTTCACGAATGCCGGAGAAAACCTGACGGGTTTCGCCGCCCAGATCCAACGTCAAACGTAATAGCTTGTCAGAACCGTCAACCAATTCAGCTTGCTTAATCAAGGCGATACGCATATCGACCTTGGCAAAATCGTCAAAGTTAATGGTGTCCTGCACTGGGTTGTCCGCCAGCGGACCAGACACGACTTTTTGCGTCGTGACCATGTCTTCTTTAGACGCGTCAACCATGGCGTTGACTTTATCCAGATCGATGCGGTTGAACAGCGCTTTGAATGGGCTTACCTGATGGTTCAACAGCGGGGTGGTGATGGCGTCCCAGCTCAGTTCCGTGTTCAAAAATGCTTCTGTCCGCTGTGCCAGCGATGGCAGTACCGGCTTCAGGTATGTCATTAATACGCGGAACAGGTTGATACCCATTGAGCAAATAGCCTGTAGATCGGCATCCCGACCTTCTGCTTTCGCCACAACCCACGGCGCTTGTTCATCAACATAGCGGTTGGCGATATCCGCCAGCGCCATGATCTCTCGAATGGCACGGCCGGATTCACGGCTGCTATAGGCTTCCGCAATGCTGGCGGCAGCATCGGTGAAGGTTTTGTACAGTTCGGCATCGGCCAGTGTGTCCGCCAGTTTGCCGTCAAAACGCTTGTTAATGAAACCGGCATTGCGCGATGCCAGATTGACGACCTTGTTCACGATGTCGGCATTCACGCGCTGCACGAAATCTTCCAGATTAAGATCGATGTCATCAATGCGAGAAGACAGTTTTGCCGCGTAGTAATAACGCAAGCAATCGGCATCCAGATGCTGCAGGTACGTGCCTGCTTTAATGAAGGTGCCGCGCGATTTAGACATCTTGGCGCCGTTGACCGTGACGTAACCGTGCACGAACAGGTTCGTCGGTTTACGGAAACCGCTGCCTTCCAACATCGCCGGCCAGAACAGGCTGTGGAAATAAACGATGTCTTTACCGATGAAGTGATACAAATCGGCGTCTGAGTCTTTCTTCCAGAAATCATCAAAATTCAGGTCGCCACGTTTGTCGCACAGATTTTTGAACGACCCCATGTAACCGATTGGCGCATCAAGCCAAACATAAAAATATTTGCCCGGTGCATCAGGAATTTCAAAACCGAAATATGGCGCGTCGCGGGTAATGTCCCACTGTTGCAGACCAGAATCGAACCACTCCTGCATCTTGTTGGCAACTTGCTCCTGCAATGCGCCAGAGCGTGTCCAGGCTTGCAGCATCTCGCTGAATGCGGGCAAATCGAAGAAAAAGTGCTCGGTGTCACGCATCTCTGGCGTGGCACCAGATACCACTGACTTCGGTTCGATCAGCTCAGTTGGGCTGTAGGTCGCACCGCAGACTTCGCAGTTATCGCCGTATTGGTCGGCAGCCTTACATTTCGGGCAGGTACCTTTAACGAAACGATCCGGCAGGAACATGCCTTTTTCTGGGTCATACAGCTGAGAAATCGTGCGGTTTTTAATAAAACCGTTCTCTTTCAGGCGACCATAAATCAGACCAGACAGCTCGCGGTTCTCTTCACTATGCGTGGAGTGGTAGTTGTCATAGCTGATATTGAAGCCAGCAAAGTCCTGCTGATGCTCCTGACTCATCGCCGCAATCATCTCTTCCGGCGCAATACCCATCTGCTGTGCTTTCAGCATGATTGGCGTGCCGTGGGCGTCGTCCGCACAGATAAAGTGAACCTGGTTGCCGCGCATTCGCTGGTAACGAACCCAAATATCAGCCTGAACATGTTCAAGCATATGACCGAGGTGAATCGAACCATTAGCGTAAGGCAGCGCGCACGTTACCAGGATTTTCTTTGCGACTTGAGTCATGAGGAACTTGCTTTCTTTTGTCAATAGAGGGAGATCGATGTTAACCGATAGCGCCTTGCTGCGTAAACCGCTGGCGTGAGTAAAACGGCAGGAAACCATATGGCAGATTTTAATTTGCGTAGTGTTTCCACGTTTTTAACGCCGAAGGGCGTCAGGCTTCCCTCGCTCTGGTATGCTATATACGGTCTCAACGGTCAAATATGAGAATTTCAAGGAGCCGGAATGAACGCGACAGTCCCCGAACAACGTCCTGAAGCACTGCGTGCGATGGTCACCGGGGTTTTATCTACTTTTCAGCACCCGACACTGAAAAATAATCTGACGACACTGAATGCGCTGCGTCATTGTGCGCTGCTGGATAACGTGTTGCATATCGAACTGACAATGCCGTTTGTCTGGCTGAGCGGGTTGGCAGTATTAAAAGAAACGGTTAGCGATGAGTTATTACGTTTATCAGGTGCAAAAGCGGTCGAATGGCGCTTAACACATGATATCGCTACGCTGCGTCGGGTTAACGATCAGGCTGGTGTGAAGGGCGTTAAAAACATCATTGCCGTCAGTTCCGGGAAAGGCGGGGTCGGCAAATCGAGTACGGCGGTCAACATGGCGCTAGCGCTGGCGGCTGAAGGCGCAAATGTGGGCATTCTGGATGCCGATATCTATGGCCCTTCTATTCCGACTATGCTGGGTTCGGCCAGTGAACGCCCAACCTCGCCGGACGGCCAACATATGGCGCCGATTATTGCGCACGGCCTGGCAACTAACTCTATTGGTTATCTGGTCACGGACGATAACGCCATGGTGTGGCGTGGGCCGATGGCGAGCAAAGCGTTATTGCAATTGCTGCAGGATACGCTCTGGCCGGATCTGGATTATCTGGTATTAGATATGCCGCCGGGTACGGGCGATATCCAACTGACGCTGGCGCAGAATATTCCTGTCACCGGTGCCGTCGTCGTGACGACGCCGCAGGATATCGCGCTGATGGATGCCATGAAGGGCATCGCGATGTTTGAAAAAGTCAGCGTGCCAGTACTGGGCATCGTTGAGAATATGAGCGTACACATCTGTAGCAACTGCGGTCATCTGGAGCCGATCTTCGGTACGGGCGGCGCGCAGAAGCTGGCGGAGAAATACCACTGTTCCCTGTTAGGCCAGCTTCCGCTGCACATCTCCCTGCGTGAAGATCTTGACCGCGGTGAACCGACGGTCGTCAGCCAGCCGGACAGTGAATTCACGTCTCTGTACCGTGAACTGGCGGGGCAGGTTGCCGCTCAGCTCTACTGGCAGGGCTCTGTTATTCCGAGCGAAATTTCTTTCCGCGCGCTGTAGCCCGCTATAAGGCCGGGATCTGTCCCGGCTTGACCCTGTGCCAGTCCTCGCTTCTCTGGGGCGCAATACGCGGAAAGGGTGGCGTGACGGGGGCTAACTCCCTATAATTGCGGCGTCAAAGCGCCTATTGGCGCATTCCCCTCTCTTTATTTATGTTAATCAGGTCGTTAATACCATGACTGATCAGTCTCACCAGTGTGTCATCATCGGGATCTCGGGAGCGTCCGCTTCGGGTAAAAGTCTTATTTCCAGCACCTTGTATCGGGAATTACGCGATCAGGTCGGCGATCAGCATATCGGGGTGATATCTGAAGACAGTTATTATAAAGATCAAAGCCACCTGACGATGGAAGAGCGGGTTAAAACCAACTATGACCACCCGAGCTCAATGGATCACAGCCTGTTGCTGAAACATTTGCAGATGCTGAAAGCAGGTCAGGCGATTGAAGTTCCACAGTACAGCTATGTCGAACACACCCGCAAGCAGGAAACGGTGCATATTGAGCTGAAAAAGGTCATTATCCTGGAAGGTATCCTGCTGTTGACGGATGCACGTCTGCGCGATGAGATGAATTTCTCTATTTTTGTCGATACGCCGCTGGATATTTGCCTGCTGCGTCGCATGCGCCGCGACGTGAATGAGCGCGGTCGTTCAATGGATTCTGTGATGGAACAGTATCAGAAGACCGTGCGCCCGATGTTCCTGCAATTCATTGAACCATCCAAGCAATACGCCGACATTATTGTGCCGCGCGGCGGGAAAAACCGTATTGCGATTGATATTTTGAAAGCCAAGATAAGCCAGTTCTTTGAATAAATTGTCCGAATCATTCAGGCTGCATGACCGAACGTTAATGTTTTAAACAACGCCAGCAGCGTGAAGTATGACGGAGATATGTCCTAAATAATTCGAGTTGCGTGAAGATGGCAACCGAGCGAATCCCCAGGAGCTTACTCAGGTAAGTGACTGTGGTGAGTAAGGGCTGCCAACGCACAAGCAGCTTGAAGTATGACGGAGATAGATGAGGTTTATCTGATAGATACCAGTGTCGAATGGAGAATAAGATGAGACTGTGTGACCGTGACATTGAAGCCTGGCTGGATGATGGCCGACTGGTGATTACGCCCCGTCCGCCGACTGAGAGAATCTCTGGCGCGACGGTTGATGTTCGCCTGGGAAATCAGTTTCGCGTCTTCCGCGGACACACTGCGCCTTTCATTGATTTAAGCGGCCCGAAGGATGAGGTCAGTGCGGCGCTCGATCGCGTCATGAGTGATGAAATCAATTTACCGGAAGGCGAAGCGTTCTTCCTGCACCCGGGAGAGCTAGCGCTGGCGGTGACGTTGGAATCAGTGACGCTGCCGGATGATTTGGTCGGCTGGCTGGATGGTCGTTCTTCACTGGCTCGTCTGGGATTGATGGTTCACGTCACCGCGCACCGTATTGATCCAGGTTGGCAAGGAAGAATTGTGTTGGAGTTCTATAATTCAGGTAAGTTGCCGCTGGCGTTACGTCCCGGCATGATGATTGGCGCTCTGAGTTTTGAACCACTTTCTGGGCCGGCGGCTCGTCCATACAACCGCCGTCAGGATGCCAAGTATAAAGATCAACAGGGTGCGGTAGCGAGCCGGATCGATAAAGACTGAGCGTCTGGCGACAGGCTTGTAAGGTAAAAAGCAGGTGGCCGTGCGTTTCACAATGAGGATGGCATGAGAAGATTTCTGACGACGCTGGCAATACTGCTTGTCGTGCTGGTAGCAGGAATGACGGCTCTGGTCGTACTGGTTAACCCGAATGACTTCCGCGCCTACATGGTGAAGCAGGTTGAGGAACGTAGCGGCTATCGTCTCCAGTTGGACGGCGATCTGCGCTGGCACGTTTGGCCGCAGCTGAGCATATTATCCGGCGGAATGTCGTTAAGCGCGCCGGGTTCCAGTGCGCCGATTGTCAGCGCGGAGAACATGCGCCTTGACGTGCAACTGTGGCCATTGCTGTCGCACAAGCTCGCGGTCAAGCAGGTGATGTTGAAAGGGGCGATTATTCGCCTGACGCCGGAAAGTGAAGCCAAACAGGCCAATAATGCCCCCATTGCCCCTGCGGGATCGCAAGCGCCATCTGAAGAGCGTCGCTGGCGGCTGGATATCGATAAGATAAAAGTCGCCGATAGCCTGTTGATTCTGCAACGCAGCAATAATGAGCAGATTAATGTTCGCGATATTAATCTTGCTATGGAGCAGAACAGCGACCGTCAGGTCAACATCGAATTATCAAGCCGTATCAATCGCGATCAGCGCGATATTGCTTTCTCCCTTGCCGCAGATGTCGATTTGCTGCATTTCCCTCAACAGGTCAATGCCAATATCACCAAGCTGGACTTCCAGCTTCAGGGGGCAGAAATACCGCCTGGCGGTATCAGTGGAACGGGGAGCGTTCAGGCCAGTTATCAACAGCAGCCTGAAAAAATCACGTTTAGCCAGCTTTCACTTAATATCAATAATAGCCAGTTATCGGGAGCGGGGAGCGTGACGCTGGGTGATATCCCACATTACGATTTGGATCTGTTGTCTGAGAAGCTGGATTTGGATTCCCTGCTGGGAATCGAGGTAGTAAAGGGAAACAGCACGTCCAAGGCACCGGTTAAATCATCCACTCCCGTCATTTCGAATGAAAGTGGATTAACCAAGCCAGAAAGCGCCTTACAAGCATTCACGGCGCGTCTGTCGTTGCAGGCCGCGACGATGATCTACCGTGGGCTTGATGTCCGCCAGTTTACGCTACGGGCAGAGAATCAGCCGGGGTTGCTGGATATTACGACATTGAGCGGTGAACTGGGCAGTGGGCATTTCTCATTACCCGGTAAAGTTGTGACGAAGCCATCAACCAACATTACGTTACGGCCAGAACTCAAGGACGTTGAGCTGTCCCAGCTGATGTCCGCATTTGCGCTGCCCACTGAGACGGTCAGCGGAAAATTGTCGATGGCAGGGCAGTTCAGCGGAAACAGCTTTGCCCTACCTGCGTTGCTCCAGCAGTGGCAGGGAACGGCGACGCTGCAGGCTAATAGTGTCCGCCTACAGGGTTTGAATATTCAGCAAATGGTGCAGATGGCTGTCGCGCGTAGTAATGGCAATGTGCGAGGGCAAGAGCGCTACGAACGTTACACTGAGCTGCAACAGTTGACGGGAAAAGCCCAACTCAATGCGGGTAAGTTACGCCTTACCGATCTCAATGGCCGTTCAGAGCTGCTGTCACTCAGCGGTGTTGGACAATTCGATTTGCCCGCTCAGACATGTGATGTCAATGTGAATGTCTCTATCACGCAAGGATGGCAGGGCGATGAGCAACTGGTTAGCGTGCTGAAAAATACGGCGATCCCATTACGCGTCTATGGCGAGTGGGATAAATTAAATTATCAGCTACAGGTAGACCAACTGCTGCGTAAACGCCTACAGGACGAGCTGAAGAAACGTCTGAATGACTGGGCCAGCCAAAATCAGCAAAGCCAAAAGGGCAAAGATCTGAAGCAACTTCTCGATCGCCTTTAATTTTCTAACACACCGTGCTTTAGTCGGTTTGCTGATTCCTGTCAGCAAACCGGCAGCTTCTCACCAATCTTTTCCTCTGGTTTGTCATCCTCCTCAAAACGGGCTTTGTGCTCGGTGTCTCTTTTTTAATGCTGCATATTAATATTTTTCTCTTTTTTTATTTTCTAAAGCAGTAAACTTCGCTCCCTATTTTTGGTGCGGCATGACTCCGCTGCCGGGGAATGTCTGTCAGATAACTTATTACTCAGGTATCGAAACCCACTATGCTCGAACTTTTGATTGGTGTTGCTGTAACGATTCTGGTTGGTCGTTACATTATAAAAGGGTACTCCGCGACTGGCGTGTTGCTGGTGGGAGGCCTATTACTATTGGCAATCAGTGCCATGCTGGGGAAAAATGTATTGCCAGCCAGCGCGAAAGCGACAGGTTGGAGTGCAACGGATATTGTTGAATACGTAAAAATTTTGCTGATGAGCCGCGGTGGCGATCTCGGCATGATGATTATGGTGCTGTGTGGTTTTGCCGCTTATATGACGCACATTGGTGCCAATGATGTGGTCGTTAAGCTGGTTTCCCGCCCGCTGAAAATGATTAATTCGCCTTATTTACTGATGATTGCGGCCTATTTTGTCGCCTGTCTGATGTCGCTGGCGGTGTCATCGGCAACCGGGCTGGGGGTGCTGTTAATGGCAACGCTGTTCCCCGTCATGGTGAACGTCGGCATTAGCCGTGGAGCCGCTGCCGCAATCTGTGCGTCCCCTGTGGCGCTGATCCTGTCGCCGACCTCAGGTGATGTGGTGTTGGCAGCCCAGGCATCGCAGATGAAATTAGTGGATTTCGCCTTTAAGGCCACGCTACCTATTTCGATCATTGCGATCGTGTGCATGGCCGTCGCACATTTCTTCTGGCAGCGCCATCTGGACAATAAAGCGAATGTCAGCCATGAGATTCTGGACGTCAGCGAAATCAAGACAGATGCTCCGCGTTTTTACGCCATTCTGCCGTTTACGCCGATCATTGGAGTACTGGTCTTTGATGGTAAATGGGGACCGGAACTCCACATCATCACCGTGCTGGTGATTTGTATGGCGCTGGCCGCGGTGCTGGAATTTGTGCGCTCGTTCAATGCGCAAAAAGTATTTGATGGACTGGACGTCGCTTATCGCGGGATGGCCGATGCCTTCTCTAGCGTGGTCATTCTGCTGGTCGCGGCCGGTGTTTTTGCTCAAGGTCTGGGCACTATTGGCTTTATCAGCGGCCTGATTGGCCTTGCGCAGTCGTTTGGCAGCGGTGGGTTGGTGATTATGCTGGTGCTGGTTGCGATCACGATGCTGGCAGCGATGACGACTGGTTCGGGCAATGCCCCGTTCTATGCGTTTGTTGAGCTGATTCCAAAGCTAGCGTCGCAAATGGGTATCAATCCTGCCTATCTGGCTATTCCGATGCTTCAGGCTTCCAATTTGGGCCGTACCATTTCTCCGGTATCCGGCGTGGTGGTGGCTGTTGCCGGGATGGCAAAAATATCACCGTTTGAGGTGGTGAAGCGCACATCGGTTCCTGTTCTGGTTGGACTGATTGTGGTGGTTGTTGCCACAGAAATTATGGTTCCTGCCTGATAGATAAATAGAAAACAGCCCCTAATCGAATAGAAAGGGGCTGTTGATAAACGCGGTATTTTATTTTTCGCCGCTATTACACTTCAAAATCAGTCTGTGGTTCGTCGTTTGGGGTGATACGAACCTCCATGATTCGATGGCTTTCCACCGCCAGGATAGTGAACTGATAGCGATCGATTGATAATGTATCGCCCACCTGTGGAACCCGCTGAGCGTGCTCCATCAACAGCCCCGCCAACGTATAGTATTCGCGCTTTTCATCCAGCATCAGCGGAACATACATCGTCAGGTCTTCCAGCGGAATATAGCCATTTGCGGTCCAACTGCCGTCGTCATTTTGCTGAATACCGTGGCGCGCATCGCGATCTTCTCCTTCGCGCGGTAGGTTACCCGCAATGGTTTCCATCACGTCACTTAATGTGACGATCCCTTCCATCGAACCAAATTCATCAACGACGAACGCAAAATGCGTTCTTCCTTCTCTAAACTGTTCTAAAGCCTGCAAAAGCGAAAGTTGCTCAGGGAAAACCAGCGGCTGATGAATAAGAATTCGCAGATTAAACGGCTCACGGTTCAACTGCTGTTGTAGTAAATCAGCAACATATACGATCCCCAACGGCTCGTCAGAGGTTTTGCTGTCGGTTACCACGAGCCGCGAGTGCTGATTGGTCGTTAGCAGTTTAGCGAGTGCTTCCTGTGTTATATCCAGCTCAACCGGCTCGATATCATGTCGAGACGTCATAATGCTGCTGATGGTTCGCTGCGCCAGTCCCAATACCCGTTTTATCATCCGGCGTTCCTGAAGGTTGAACACCTCCTGACCCGCCCGGGTGTTGTCTGCAATCATCGACGAGGTTTGATTGTCCAGCTCAGCCTCTTCGTGGTTGCCGCGCAAAATACGCAAAACCACTTCCGCGGTACGCTGACGTAGCGGAACCGAAGAGGAAAGAAAGCGTCGGCGGTTAAACATGGAAACCTGATTAAACATCTCAATCAGCACTGAGAAGCCTATTGCAGCATAGAGATAACCTTTAGGAATGTGATAGCCAAAGGCATCCGCGACCAGACTGAAACCAATCATCAACAGGAAGCTGAGACACAGGATGACGATGGTTGGGTGTTCAGCGACAAAGCGGGTCAGCGGTTTGCTGGCCAGCAGCATCAGGAAGATGGCAATGGTCACAGCGGACATCATTACCAGCAGATGATCGGTCATGCCGACGGCTGTAATCACGGAATCCAGTGAGAATATCGCATCCAGTACCACGATCTGCGCCACTACCGGCCAGAAACGTGCTCCTTTACGCTGGGCTTGCTGCTCCTCATCTTTCCCTTCGAGGCGTTCGTTGAGCTCCATGGTGGCTTTAAAGAGCAGGAATAGCCCGCCAACCAGCATGATGACATCACGAGCGCTGAATGTGTGCCCAAGGAGCGTGAAGAGGGGGGTAGTCAACGATACCAGCCAGGAAATAGACGCCAGCAAACACAGGCGCATAATCAGGGCAAGCAATAGACCGACGACTCTGGCTTTATCGCGTTGTTCTTTTGGTAGTTTCTCAGCCAGAATGGCGATGAAGATAAGGTTATCAATGCCCAGAACCAGCTCCAGGACAACCAGCGTGGCCAACCCGGCCCATATTGTTGGATCAGCGATCCACTCCATATCTATTTTTTCACCTTTAAATGAAGATAACCTCGATAGCGTATCAGGGCAGACACAGATGAACCAGAATTTGCAGGGATATTCTTTTTTGGGCGAGTCCGATACGAGCGTCGGCGGCCTGTCTACCCGCGCTTTCTCCCACTTTTATACGGCAGTTAACCTATATGAATGTTGTGTGACAAGTTATTTAAAACAGCGTGAAAAAGCAGCAATAAGCAAGATTTTCAGAATTATGAGCGGGATAGGTCGCGTTAGTGTTTGATAGTGTTGGTAGACAACGCATAGAATATGCCAGCCTATTTAACAGGATTTTTACGACAGGAAGGCGCGGGTTTTTGCTATGATTTTTTATTCGCATCTTACAGCTTCCTGCAAAAACGCCTCTTAGGTTGGCGGTGCATGAGGGGAGGCGAGTGCGTAGTCTTATTCTGAAAAGCTCGTCCTGGAACATCTTACCCTTGTACTCTTTACTTCGTCATCAATACTATTGGGGTGAAAATTGGCGTTGTAGACTTAGCTATATTTTTATAAATAAATCTATTGATGAGAAATATTTTGTTAGCCATGTCAGTTAGCTAGCAAATTTATGAAGTATTTACATAAAAGCAGATGGCTTACGGAGCCAGATATGTTGCCACAGGATGGTGTTCCGTACGTTGTTGACAGCGCATTGGTTGCTATAAGCCAAGGGCGGTAGCGTGTCTGATGCAGAATATTTAACGGTTGATGATGGTGCAAAAATGCAAGATTTCATCGTTGTATTTTTAAGCGCATTCGTCGCGCTGTTCTTGGTTAGAAAGGTCGCAATCAACGTCGGATTGGTGGATAAACCATGTGCACGTAAAAAGCACCGTGGAAATGTTCCTCTTGTCGGGGGCGTGTCGATTTATCTCGCGCTCTGCGTTTTATTTATGCTGCATTCTGACTGGCTTCCTGATTTCTCCCTATACATGATTTGCACTACCTTGCTATTGGTTGTCGGTGTGATTGATGACCGTTTTGACCTCCCCGTTTTTCCCCGGTTCGTTGTTCAACTGTTAATGGGTGGTTTAATGATGTACTCGGGGTTATACCTTTCATCATTAGGGGACGTGGTGTTTGGTCATGAACTGCTTTTAGGGGGATTCGGGTACGTCATTACATTGTTTGCCGTATGCGGGGCTATCAATGCCTTTAATATGATCGATGGTATTGATGGTTTACTGGGCTCACTGGCCTGTATCGCATTTTGCTCACTGTTTTTTTTATTCTATTCAGGGGGAGAACGCCAACTTGGGCTCTGGAGCCTATGCATGATGGCGGCTACGCTACCTTATCTTTTCCTGAATCTCGGCATCCCTCTGGGAAAAAGATTTAAGGTTTTTATGGGGGATGCAGGTAGCACCGTTATAGGATTTACCGTACTTTGGTTGCTGATTCTTGCTTCTCAGGGAGAAAGCGCGGTAATGAATCCAGTGACGGCGCTTTGGTTAATCGCGATCCCTTTGATGGACATGGTTGCTATCACGCTACGGCGGTTTTTGAGAGGCGATAGTCCGTTTAAGGCCGACAGGGGACATCTTCACCATATCTTGATGTCTTATGGGCTGACTTCGCGGCAGTCGTTGATGATTATTACGCTGGCGGCATTACTGTTTGCCGTTATCGGGATCATCAGCGATCGTCATCATGTGAGTCAGACTATGATGTTAGGCCTGTTTTTTGTAATGTTTACCGGTTATTTCTATTTTATACCGCGTATAGGAAAGGCGGTGCAGTGGGGACGCCGAGCCAATTCCGACGGGCTGGTAGCTAAGTTGTCAAACCGTACTGTTCAGCGTCGCTAAGCGACAAATTACCGACTTTTTATACGCTAGACTGCGGGTTCAGTTGAATAAATATTCTCTATAATCATTTGATATTTTGTAGGGATTTGTGCAATTTTGAATTAAGAGTGATGGAATAACAGGATGATAAAGCACAAGTTAAAATTGGCACCATTAGTCGTGTCTATAGCCTTTCTTAGTGGCTGTACCATAATTCCCGGAAGTCATCTTTCGACTAGTGGTAAAGAGGTTATCGAGCAGCAAGACGCTGATTTCAATATTGATAAGTTAGTGAATGTTTATCCTCTTACGCCTTATTTAATCGATAAAATGCGCGTTAAGCCATTAATCGCACAAACTAACCCTGCGTTGGAACGCGAACTACAGCAATATGAATACCGTATCGGCATTGGCGATGTCATCATGGTCACGGTATGGGATCATCCAGAACTGACGACGCCCGCTGGTACATACCGCACCGCAGCTGATACGGGGAACTGGGTGCACTCCGACGGTACAATTTTCTACCCGTATATTGGTAAAGTGAAAGTCGCTGGCAAAACGGTGACGGAAGTTCGTGATGAGGTCATGGGCCGTTTAGCAACGTATATTGAATCTCCACAGGTTGATGTTAGCATTGCCGCGTTCCGCTCTCAGAAAGCATATGTAACCGGCGAAGTTGATAAATCAGGGCAGCAACCGATCACGAATGTGCCTCTCACTGTTTTGGATGCCATCAATAGTGCTGGCGGGCTGACGGAAAATGCTGACTGGCGCAACATAGTTCTTACTCATAACGGTCAAGAGAAACGAATTTCTCTTCAGGCGTTAATGCAAAATGGCGACCTGTCTCAAAACCATCTTCTTTATCCTGGCGACATTCTCTATATACCGCGTAATGACGATCTGAAAGTGTTTGTAATGGGGGAAGTCAAAAAGCAAAGTACGCTTAAGATGGACCGCAGCGGCATGACGTTGACAGAGGCGTTAGGCAACGCAGAAGGTATGGATCAAACATTGGCTGATGCGACAGGCGTCTTTGTCATCCGTCCGCTTAGAGGAACTCAGGGGCCGAAATTGGCTGATATTTATCAGCTTAATGCCGCCGATGCGACATCTCTTGTGATGGGAGCTGAATTCCAACTGCAACCTTATGACGTGGTTTATGTAACTTCTGCACCAATCGTTCGTTGGAACCGTTTGATCTCACAACTTGCACCAACGATCTCTGCGTTTAACGATTTAAGTGAGGGGAGCCTGCGAGTTCGCACCTGGCCATAGAGATAACTATGTTTGATTCAATATTGGTTGTTTGTGTAGGTAATATCTGCCGTTCTCCTACGGGAGAACGACTATTAAAGCAGGCATTTCCTACTAAAAAAATTTCATCCGCCGGATTAGGCGCGTTGGTCGGAAAACCCGCAGACTCGACCGCAGCAGATGTGGCGAACCAGCATAATCTTTCTCTTGATGGTCATGAAGCGCAGCAACTGACTTCAGCGCTATGTCGGCAATATGATCTTATTTTGGTTATGGAGAAAGGACACATTGATGGAGTATGCCGCATTGCGCCAGAAGTCCGAGGCAAAACAATGCTGTTTGGCCGTTGGCTTAATCAGCAAGAGATTGCTGATCCATACCGCAAAAGTCGTGAAGCATTTGAATTCGTCTACTTGCAACTCGAGCAGTCCGCCCAGAAATGGGTGCAGGTATTAAGCCGTTAACAAGTCAGGGAAACCCATGGCAGAGAAAATTTCAGTAAAAACATCTGAAACGAATTCGGATGAGATTGATTTAGGTCGTTTATTAGGAACATTGCTGGATCATCGTTGGTTGATTATTGGTGTTACTGCAATTTTTACTATTATTGGTATCCTTTATGCTACGTTTGCGACTCCAATTTATAGGTCTGATGCTTTAATTCAGGTTGAACAAAATACAGGTAATGCATTGTTAAAAGATATATCCAGTGTTCTACCTGATACAAAACCTGAGTCTGCGGCTGAAATAGAATTAATTAAATCTCGTATGGTCGTTGGTAAGACGGTCAGTGATTTATCTTTAGATGTTGTTGTCCAACAAAAATATTTTCCGGTTTTTGGCAAAGGATTTGCTCGTTTAATGGAACATAAACCTGAGAAAATTGCAGTGTCTCGGCTTGATGTGCCTGCATCATGGAAAGATGAATGGTTTGAGTTGCGTATTATTGATGCTAACACTTATGAGGTCGATGTTAGTGGGGCTATAAAAGTTGAAGGAAAGGTAGGGCAGCTAACGAACCAAAATAATTTATCTATATTAGTTAGCGATATTCAGGCCGAGAATGGTACTGTTTTTCGTGTTAAGAAATTAAATAAAATTACCGCAGTTAATAATATTTTAGAAGATTTAGCCGTGGCTGATAAAGGAAAAGATACTGGTGTGCTGGCATTAAGTTACCAAGGTGAAGATCCTGATTTAACCAATAAAATATTAAATAGTATTAGCCAAAACTATCTTCAACAAAATGTTGAGCGTAAATCTGAAGAAGCAGGGAAAAGCTTGGAGTTTCTTAAAGAACAACTCCCTAATGTTCGACTAACACTTGATGAGGCTGATAATAAATTAAATAGTTATCGGCAGAAGAATGAATCTGTCGATCTTACTTTAGAAGCGAAAGCAGTATTAGAAACAATGGTCGCAGTTGAGTCTCAGCTCAATGAGTTGACGTTTAAAGAAGCTGAAATATCGAAGCTTTATACTAAAGAACATCCAGCTTATCGTGCTTTGATGGAAAAGCGGAAGACATTAGAAGAAGAACGCGGAAAAATTAATAAACGCGTAGGATCTATGCCAAAAACTCAGCAAGAAATCCTACGCTTAACGCGTGATGTAAATGTAGGGCAAGAGGTTTATATGCAACTGCTAAATAAACAGCAGGAGCTAAGTATTAATAAAGCGAGTACGGTCGGTAATGTCCGTGTTATCGACGCTGCTGCTCTTAAAATTAAGCCTGTAAAACCTAGAAAAACAGTGATAGTTCTACTGGCGATGATTGCTGGGATTGTTATATCAGCGGTCTTTGTGATACTTAAGACTTTGCTACATAAAGGACTTGAAAGCCCTGAGCAACTTGAAGAATTGGGTATTAATGTTTATGCCAGCGTACCTTTATCTGAGTGGCAGCAGAAGAAGGATAGGGCCCTATTAGGCAAAGGGAAAAAGGGTAATGTCCGGTCAACAGAATTGCTTGCCGTTGGGAATCCCGCAGATCTCGCGATTGAAGCCATCAGAAGTTTACGCACCAGTCTGCATTTCGCTATGATGGAAGCCACAAACAATGTGCTGATGATCTCTGGTGCAAGCCCTGCGATTGGTAAAACATTTGTCAGTGCGAACCTCGGAGCCGTTATCGCTCAGTCAGGGCAACGAGTACTCATCGTCGACTGTGATATGCGCAAAGGCTACGCCCATGAGCTGATGGGATGTCAGGGTACAGACGGGCTTTCCGATATACTGTCAGGACAAATTACGACAGAGAAAAGTATTCGTAAAACGGCTGTAGAAAATATGGATTTTATCCCTCGTGGACAAATCCCACCTAATCCTTCTGAATTGTTAATGCATAGCCGTTTCTCACAATTCATCGATTGGGCTACGAAGAACTACGACATTGTGTTGCTGGATACACCTCCAATTCTTGCTGTAACTGATGCTGCTGTTATTAGCAGACATGCTGGAACTTCACTTCTGGTTGCTCGCTTTGAGGTGAATACACTGAAAGAAATTGAAGTGAGTATCCGTCGTTTTGAACAGAATGGTACGGAAATCAAAGGTGTTATTCTGAATGCGATTGTAAAACGTGCGGCTAGCTACTATAGCTACGGAAATTATGATTATTATTCATACGAATATAAATCAGATAAGTAGTTTCGCTAGGTAAACGTTCTATTCTTATCCTATGGCAAGTAATTCTCTTATAGAATTACTTGCCTGAATTACATTCCTCACTCTTCATTTAAAATATAATAAATCTACTAAAATAATGTGACTAAAGCATTAGCAGTCTAAATGCCAAAGTGTTTATTGATTTTTAAACGTGTTAATTAATGAATCATTAGCAATTGCTAAGGTGTGTAACAATTATGCATTCATTTTTAAATATTAGAAAAATAAATATAATAAAATTCTCATTGGCATTTTCAGATTTTTTCTTTTTTAATATTTCCCTAATGCTCACTTTTATTTTTATTGAGCTATTCGGTTTTAATATATATTCTTTTATCCCAAACAATGAGTTCTTTGCCAGATTTGCTTCGCATGTTGTTTTCTCTGTTATTTGTGTAAGTTGGTTCTGGGTCAGATTAAGACATTACTCCTATCGTAAACCATTCTGGTTCGAGTTAAAGGAAGTTCTAAGAACCCTGGTTATTTTCTCCGTATTGGATTTGGCGTTTGTTGCGTTTTCAAAGTGGGATTTCTCCCGGTATGTTTGGGTTCTAACGTGGTTTTTTGCGCTTATTTTAGTTCCTTTGGGACGTTCGTTAACCAAACGAATTTTAGACAAGTTGAACCTTTGGAAAAAACAAACGGTCATCATTGGAAACGGTAAAAATGCCAGAGATGCCTATGCTGCTTTACAAAGCGAAGAAATTTTGGGCTTTAGCATAGTGGCGTTTTTTTCAACTAAGAAAAGCGATGATAGCCAGATCTTTAATATTCCTGTTCTCTCTTCGGAAGAGGAACTTTGGGAACAGTGCTGTTCTGAAGAAACACAGTTCATTGTTGCGGTTGACGCAGAAGATTATGAGCTGAGGGATTATTGGTTAAAATCACTAGCCAAGAAGAAGTGCCGCTCCGTCTCCGTCATTCCAACGCTGCGCGGCGTTCCTTTATATGGAACTGAAATGTCTTTCATTTTTAGCCATGAAGTCATGATTCTGCGCGTCAGCAATAATCTGGCTAAAAGAACATCACGAATAGTAAAAAGAACGTTTGATATTGTAGGGTCCATCTCTATTATTTTTGTCGCTTCCCCTTTGCTGCTATTTTTGGCTTTCTTGATTTCCAAAGATGGTGGCCCAGCTATATATGGGCATGAACGCGTAGGGCGTAATGCAAAGAAATTTAAATGCCTGAAGTTTCGTTCAATGATTGTCAACTCTCAGGAGGTACTGCAGGAGTTACTCGACAACGATCCTGAGGCAAGGGCTGAGTGGGAAAAAGATTTTAAGTTAAAAAACGATCCCAGAATCACCAAAATAGGTAATTTCATCCGGAAGACCAGTCTGGATGAGTTACCGCAATTGTTCAATGTGCTGAAAGGGGAGATGAGCCTGGTTGGCCCTCGCCCTATTGTTGAGCAAGAGTTGGAGCGCTATGCCGGTGATGTCGACTATTATCTCATGGCAAAGCCAGGAATGACCGGATTATGGCAGGTCAGCGGTAGAAATGATGTTGATTATGATACCCGTGTGTACTTTGATGCGTGGTATGTAAAAAATTGGTCACTATGGAATGATATCGCTATTTTATTTAAGACAATTAATGTTGTTTTAAAAAGAGATGGCGCGTATTAGTGATTTATCAAATGAAATCGACATTGAACAGAACATATCAATGTGCATGTTTCATGTTTTGTAATCAGTACTAAATCAGCTAATTGAAATTAGTCGAAAGTGTAAATAATAGTTGGCTTCCATTATGACGAATAAAATCACATTAATGCCTTCTGGTGTTGTTTTCGAATGTGGCTCAGAAAAAACAATTTTAGATTCAGCAATAGAACAAGGGATTGTTCTGGAACATAGCTGTAAAAATGGTTCGTGTAATGCATGTGAAGCCCACATTCTTGGTCCGCAGGGTGAAGTCCTTACTACCATTTTGACTTGTCAGGTGAAACCTGACTGCGATATGACGCTGGAAGCTGAGTATTATCCAGAACTAGCGAATATTAAAAGTAAAACAGCACCGTGCAAGGTTAACTCTATAGAATATCCTCATGAGGATATTGCGATTATTACGCTTCGTTTACCACCTACAGCAAATCTTACATTCTTGCCTGGGCAATATCTTGATCTGAAGTATCAAGGTATAGCCAGAAGCTACTCGATAGCTTCTATTCCACAAAACAATAGCAAAATTGAGCTTCATTTAAAGCGAGTGGAAAATGGTGCCATGAGTAGTAAAATATTTGGCCATCTATCTGCTAACCAATTAATGCAGCTTGAAGGACCAAAGGGCACTTTTTTCTATCGTAACAATGAACACTCAGGACCAATCATATTCCTGGCAACGGGAACAGGATTTGCGCCAATAAAATCGATTGTTACTGATTTACTTAATAAAGGTATTCAACGGGATATTTATATTTATTGGGGAAATAGAAAAAGTAAATTGTTCTATGACCCTTCCGTTGCGTTGTGGGAAAGCCAGCATGCTAATGTTAAGTGCAGTCTGGTTCTGTCTCGGCCTGAAGATGATTGGAATGGAAGATATGGTTATGTTCAAGAGTTTGTCGTTGCCGATATTAGCGACTTGAACACAGCCAGCGT
This sequence comes from Pectobacterium aroidearum, assembly GCF_015689195.1. Classification (GTDB taxonomy): domain Bacteria; phylum Pseudomonadota; class Gammaproteobacteria; order Enterobacterales; family Enterobacteriaceae; genus Pectobacterium; species Pectobacterium aroidearum. The sequence continues at coordinate 3,463,120 of NZ_CP065044.1, read as the reverse complement.
CTATGCTTGTGGAAGCCAATCAATGATTGAGTCAGCAAAAGCGTTATTAATTGAGAATGGACTTCCTGCAGCTAATTTTTACTCAGATGCCTTTGTTGTATCGGGTTGAATGATAAAGCGATTAAGAAATATATATTGAATGTATTATTTGTCATCAGCTGATGACAAAAAATTAAAGAGTAGGAACCAACTAGGAGCGTTCCATGAAAGCGGTGATACTTGCAGGTGGGTTAGGTACCAGGCTGAGCGAAGAAACGGTGACTAAGCCTAAGCCCATGGTTGAAATTGGTGGGAAACCTATCTTATGGCATATCATGAAGATGTACTCTTATCATGGCATAAATGAATTCATCATATGCTGTGGATATAAGGGATATGTTATTAAGGAGTATTTTGCGAATTATTTCCTGCACATGTCTGATATCACCTTCAATATGAAGGATAATGAAATGACGGTGCTTCAAAAACGTGCAGAGCCCTGGAAGGTTACGCTCGTCGATACTGGCGATCACTCCATGACTGGAGGCCGCCTGCGCCGCGTTTCTGAATATATTAAAGATGATGAGTGCTTTTGTTTTACCTACGGTGACGGGGTATGCGGCGTTGATATTCAAGATACGATCGCCTTCCATAAGCGCCATGGTAAGCTTGCTACATTGACGGCGACATTACCGCCGGGTCGTTTCGGAGCACTCGAATTATCCAATGGACAGGTGCAAAGTTTTAAAGAGAAACCAAAAGGCGATGGCGCCTTGATTAATGGTGGTTTCTTTGTTTTATCTCCTAAGGTGCTGGACCTCATTGACGGTGACAGCAGCGTTTGGGAACAATCACCTCTGATGACTCTGGCCGCACAGGGTGAGTTGATGGCTTATGAGTACACGGGTTTCTGGCAGCCAATGGATACGTTGAGAGACAAAATGCTTCTTGATGAACTTTGGCAAAATGGTGAGGCTCCTTGGAAAAAATGGGAGTAGACAGCGTGGTGAATTCAGCATTTTGGCAAGGCAAAAAAGTCTTCGTGACGGGGCACACTGGCTTCAAAGGTAGTTGGTTATGCCTGTGGCTGCAGAGTATGGGGGCAGAGGTAAAAGGGTACGCGTTGGAGGCACCGACGACCCCGTCTATTTATCAATCTGCCTGTGTTGAAGAAGGGATGTCCAGCGAAATTGAGGATATCCGTGATTACCAGAAAATGGAAGACAGTATCAGAGCATTTGGCCCTGAAATTGTTTTCCACATGGCGGCGCAGCCGCTTGTCAGGCTTTCGTACGATATTCCTGTTGATACTTACGCGACGAATGTCATGGGTACCGTGCATTTGCTGGAAGCGGTGCGTAAAATCGGTGGCGTTAAAGCCGTAGTCAATATTACCAGCGATAAGTGCTACGAAAACAAAGAATGGGTTTGGGGATATCGTGAGAACGAACCCATGGGTGGCTATGACCCTTACAGTAACAGCAAAGGCTGTGCTGAATTGGTCGCTGCAGCATATCGACAGTCATACTTTAACGCTGATAAATATCAGGAACATGGCTGTGCGCTGGCTTCGGTCAGAGCGGGTAATGTGATCGGCGGTGGTGATTGGGCACTCGATCGTCTTATTCCCGATATTCTTAAGGCATTTGAAGAGCAACGTCCCGTCTTGATTCGCAGTCCGCACGCTATCCGCCCTTGGCAGCATGTGCTTGAGCCGCTGTCTGGTTATCTCTGCATTGCGCAGGCGCTTTATCTAAACGGTACGGCGTATGCAGAGGGCTGGAACTTTGGACCGCTAGATGAAGATGCCCAACCGGTTCAATGGATTGTTGAAAAGATGGTTGGTGCGTGGGGCAAGGATGCATCATGGATTCTGGATGATGGTGAACACCCCCACGAAGCACACTATCTGAAGCTAGATTGTTCCAAGGCTAAAATGCGTTTGAATTGGGCACCAGTATGGCGGCTTGAAGAGACGCTGAACCGCATTGTCACGTGGCACAAAGCTTGGTTAGCTGGTGCAGATATGCGCCAGATTACGTTAAATGAAATACATGATTATATGAAAACTCAAAACGATAAAGGTCACTATTGATGAGCACCCAAAACCTAAGAGAAGACATCGCTAAACTGGTCGAACAATATGCTAACCAGGCTTTTGCCTCCAAAGTATTTTTGGCTGGTGAAAGTATCATCCCTCCTGCGGGCAAAGTGATCGGTGCTCCAGAAATCAAAATGATGGTTGATGCTTGTCTGGATGGCTGGCTGACAACAGGGCGTTTTAACCGTGAATTTGAACGCCGTTTGGGTGAATTCCTTGGTGTAAAACATGTTCTGACGACAGTATCAGGTTCTGCCGCTAACCTTCTGGCTCTGGCTACGCTGACGTCCCCGAAACTGGGTGATCGTGCGTTAAAGGCGGGTGACGAAGTGATTACTGTTGCTGCAGGGTTTCCAACCACGGTTAACCCATCGATTCAGTATGGCCTGATTCCTGTTTTTGTTGATGTTCATATTCCTACTTACAATATCGACCCCAGCAAAATTGAAGCGGCAATCAGTGATAAAACACGTGCGATTATGATCGCCCATACTCTGGGGAATGTGTTTGATTTATCTGAAGTTAAGAGAATTGCCGATAAATACAATCTCTGGCTGATTGAAGACTGCTGTGATGCGTTGGGTGCCAAATACAACGGTCAGATCGTTGGCACATTTGGTGACATTGCTACCGTAAGTTTCTACCCTGCGCACCATATTACTATGGGCGAAGGCGGTGCCGTCTTTACTAATTCATCCGAATTGAAAACGATCACTGAATCTTTCCGCGATTGGGGACGTGATTGCTACTGTGAGCCGGGCTGTGATAACACCTGTAATAATCGATTCGGCCAGAAATTAGGTTCCCTGCCTTTTGGCTATGACCATAAATATACCTATTCACATGTTGGGTACAATCTCAAAATTTCGGACATGCAAGCGGCATGTGGCCTGGCGCAAATGGATCGTCTGCCTGATTTTGTAGCGAAACGTAATGCTAACTTCGACTATCTGAAAGCGGGGCTCGCATCATGTGAAGAGTTCATCGAGCTGCCTGAAGCTACACCGAATGCTGAGCCATCATGGTTCGGTTTCCCGATTACCCTTAAAGAAGAAAGCGGGATTAGTCGTGTTGATCTGATCAAATTCCTGGACGATGCCAAAATTGGTACTCGTTTATTATTTGCAGGTAACCTGACTCGCCAGCCTTACTTTGAAGGAGTGAAATACCGTGTTGTCGGTGAATTAACCAATACTGACCGTATCATGAACCAGACTTTCTGGATCGGCATTTATCCGGGATTAGATACTGAACATTTGGATTTTGTGATCGGAAAATTTGAAGAATTCTTTGGGTTGAATTTTTAACATGAAGAAAGTATTGATTACCGGAATTACAGGTTTCATCGGTAGTCATGTAGCAGAGGCCCTTATAAAAGAGGGCTTCTGTGTAATTGGCTATAAGCGTTCTACGTCTGATTTATGGCGTTTGCAAGAAATAAAATCAGAAATAATATTTTACGATATCGATAGAGTTCCTCTCGACTCTGCATTTTCGCAACATAAGATTGATTATATGATACATCTAGCGACCTTATATCGAAAATTTGATAACGAGAATGATTTTATCGACCAAATGAATTCTAATGTTACGTTTCCCACAGCTTTATTGGGATTGTGTGAAAAATATAGAGTTAAAGGGTTTATTAATACTGGAACGTTTTTTGAGCTTGATTGTAGCCAGCAACCAGTTTCAGTAAATGCCAGCGAAAAAGCATTTAATTTTTATGCGAAAACTAAGCTTGCTTTTCAGCATATCCTAAAAACTTATCAGGATAGTGTTCCATCGATAACCTTTAGAATTTTTTCACCTTATGGTGAAAAAGATAATGCCAAATTGATACCTACGGTTATTCAGAAATCATTGAGAGGAGATAAGGTTTCTCTTTCTGATGGATTGCAAAAAATTGACCCTATTTATATAAGTGACGTTGTTAGTGCTTATATTTCTGGTGTTAAAAGTTTTGAGGGGGAGAGGGGGTATCGAGTATACAATCTAGGTTCTGGCCGCGCTATCAGCATCAGGGAACTTATTTCTATAATAGAACAACATCTCTGCAAAACGGTTGATAAGGAGTGGGGCGAACCATCGAAAAATGATATTCCTATAGCGTATGCTGATATTTCTACGCTGCAATCTGAGTTGAATTGGTCTCCTAAGTATACAATACATCAGGGCATTAGTAGGACAATTGATTACTACAAAGATTTGGAGGGATGAAGTGAAAATAAATGCTACAAATCTAGATGGCATCTACGAGATAGATAATAAATTATTTAAAGATGAACGTGGTTTTTTTGTTAAAACTTTTCATGCTCCGACTTTTATTGAAAATGGATTAGAGGGGGATTTTACAGAGAGTTTTTATTCAACTTCACATAAGGGGGTACTGCGAGGAATGCACTTTCAACTTCCACCTTATGATCATACAAAATTGGTTTATTGTGTTAGTGGCGAAATTTTGGATGTCGTTGTAGATATTCGTATCGGTTCAAAGACATTTGGAGAGTATTTTTCAACGACACTGTCGTCGGAAAAAGCAAATGCACTGTACATTGGCCGAGGTTATGCTCATGGATTTCTGGCTTTATCGGAAAGTGCAACAATGGTTTATATGACGTCCACGGTTCATGCTCCTGATCATGACTCAGGTATTCGCTGGGATAGCTTTGGTTTTGATTGGAATGGTAAGGATGTGAAATACATAATCTCACAAAGAGATTTAAATTTTCCATTATTAAAATCATGGTAATATTTTTATTATGCATAGTGTAGGAAAAAAGCAGATCATTACTGGGTATTTGTCTCAAATACTTAGTATAGGTTATGGGGTTCTTTTGCTACCTTTTATGTTGGCTTATTTGCCTCAGGAGCAAGTTGCTTTTTGGATGATTATTTTAGCTGTAATTAGTTTTACTGGAGTTCTCGATTTTGGTTTTTCGCCAACAATATTAAGAGCGGTTTCTTACGCTTATAATGGTGCGGATAAAATAGTTTCAGAAGGGTTTTCATTAGGTGATAATAGTAAGTTAAACAAAAGGAATGATATGTTGCTGGGTGATATATATATATCATCGAAAAAGATATATAGGACAATATCTGCAGTGGCTTTTAGCCTTTTGCTTTTACTTGGTACATATTATATTCATGGTTTTACTATTAAATCAGATATTCCAAATGTATGGTGTTTATGGGCAATCTTTGTTATTGGTTTTGTTTTAAATATATATTATTTATATTTAAACCCCATACTGATGGGTGTAAATAAAATTTATGAGAGCAATGTATCAAATATAATTATAAAGACTGCGTGGATAATATTTAGTATTTTGGGATTGATAATAACAAAAAGTGTTTTGTCATTAGCTATCTCATATCTTTTGGGGGTTCTCCTTGGTCGGGTTTATTGTATATATGCTCTAAGGAATGAACCGTTTTTATTACATGATGGAAATGATAAAACTAAATCAGTTTTATCAGCGATGATACCAAATTCCTTTAGATTAGGTGCTGTTACATTTGGCGCATATCTTATAAATAAAGCATCTATTTTCATCGGGGGAGTTTATTTAAATAGTCAAGATTTAACATCATTCGCTATTGCTATGCAAGTTTTAAGTGTCAATATGGCGATATCACAAGTGTATTTTAATTTAAATATACCCAAGTTTGCTATGACACACGTGAATGATTCTAGTGAAAATTGGTTCTTGTACAAAAAAGTACTGTTACGTTCATTACTGATTTTTTTTATTGTGGCTTTTTTTTCGGTGACACTAGGTAGTTATTTTCTTTCTTTTCTGAAAGAAGGAAGTCACCTGCCATCCAAAAGTGCTCTTCTGTTAATTTTCTGTTTTGGGGCACTGGAACTAAACCATACTATAGCAGCCACTTATATAACAACTAAAAACACAGTGCCTTTTTTATATCCAGCATTGATATCAGGTATTGTTATTGTATTATTGATATATGTCTCGATGCGTTTTTTTTCACCGTCAATGTATTTCTTGATTGTTATACCAGGTGTTATTCAACTTTTATATAACAACTGGAAATGGCCATATATGATATATAAAGATTTTCATGTTAAATGAATTTAAAGAAAGAGCGTTATGATGAATGATAATTATTCGGTTTTTTTTAATTCTTATAATGATGAGGATGAGTTTCTTCTGACAATAGCAATACCGACATATAATCGATTTGCTCTATTGAATGAAACATTAAAAAGTTGTTTTATTCAAAACTTTATTTTTCCAGTTGAAGTTATTATTGTTGATAATAATTCTATTGAGTTAAAAGAACGTCATGAGTTCATCGCTAAAAATAAAAAATTAGGTAGGTTTAAGTATGTAATAAACCATGAAAACTTAGGGATGTTTGGCAATTGGAATCAATGCCTTTCTTTAGCAAAAGGAAAGTATATTACTATATTACATGACGATGATGTGTTTAACGATAATTTTTCGGTCGCTATAAATAGAATGTTTCCTGATATGACAGAAGGGAGTATTCCTATTTTTGGTTTCGATAGTTACATATCAGATGAGAGATTGAAAAAAAGCGAAAAAATAAATAATGTATCGAATAATATACGCCAAAAAAAGTATTATTCGAAAATTGATTTTTTTATATCAAATCGCTTTAATGGTACCCTTTCTGTTGTCATGGATCGGAAAAAAAGTATTGCTCTTGGCGGGTTTATTGCTGATTGGGCCCCTGTAGCTGACTATGAGTTTTGGTGTCGATGGACGACCTCTATAAGCGGTATTCTCAAGTTAAATGATAAGGTTGCCGTATATAGAATTAATGAAAATGAAAGTATGAAAAAAGAAGTGCAGGATGCGTTCATTTACAAATCTAATTTACTAAGGAATTATTTAATAGATTCGAAAAAAGTACCAAAAATCATGAGGCATACGATATATACATTAATGCAAATGCAAAAACACTCTGTTAATTGTATTTGGGGGCTGGAAGAATCAACAAAATCTGTTGGCATCTTTAGTCGGTCTTTTATCAAGTTGATAAGCTTTTTTGCTCAATTGAAATTTTTTAATAATCGCTAGTATTTTTATTGAATTTTCATTTATCGTATTAATTTTCCTCCATTGATTAATTTTGGTATCTAGTATGAAAAGAGTTTTATATGTATGTCCTGAGTTTCCGGTTAACCCAGATAGCGGCGGGAAAAAGGTCTTTTTTAAAAATTTAGCATCGTTAGTTAATTCTGATTATATTAGTCACTTGGATTGTGTTTTTATTGATGTTGACCTTAAGTCTACTATTGATGACTTTCCTCTCCATATAAAATGTAATGGACGTTTTTTTTTATTTGAAAGGCATGGAAAAAAGGCTGAACAACTCACACTAGTGGAGAAGTTATTTTCTTTTGTTCGATATGTTTTTAACTCTAACCCTAGGTTTGTTCATGTCAGAAACAATCCTAAGGCTAAAGACGAGATAAAGGAATTAATTGAAAAAAATAACTATGATGTAATTATATCTGATCATCTTGCGTCATATGCTTTAGTTAAAAATTATGCTGACTCTGTCACTCACATTAGCCATAATATAGAAAGTGATATATTTGTAGATAGGTTTAAGTATGCAAAAGGAATTGAGCGATACTTCTCTCTTATGGAGTTATTTAAAACCAAACGATTAGAAAGGAAAATATATGGTCAATTTAAAGATATATATTTCCTTTCCGATTTCGATAAAATGAAAGCTGAAGATATATTTGGTTTAAATAATACTAAGCTTGGTTCTTTTGTTATTCCTTTTCACGATATAGGTATTGATATTTCTCAAAATAAGAAAAATATTGTTTTTATCGGTGGTGAGGGGTATTTCCCTAATAAAGAAGCGATTGAATGGGTTTGTAATGAATTAGCTCCACTTACACATGATATTAGCTATCAAATTATAGGTGGAAATAATAATTTAAGTAATAAATACAAACATGTTAGTAATGTGCATTTCTTGGGGTTTCTTAGTGAAGAGTTATTGACTGAAACGGTTAGGAATGCCCGGCTTATGATATCACCTGTAATATTTGGCTCTGGCATTAAGATTAAGGTTGTTGAAGCACTTTCATATGGCTTGCCGTGTTTTTGTACTATTGAGTCAATGAAAGGAATAGAAATCCGAGATGGATGTAAGCCATTCGATAGAAACAGGCCTATAGCTGAGATAGCTGATGAGCTCGAAGCACTGATAAATAATAGTACTGAACTAAAAAAAATGAGTTCTTCTATTGTTGATTTTTATGCTGAAAACAAAAGAAATTTAATAACTGATATAATAAAGGATTCGTAAGTGGGCAAGATATCTATAGATAGATTAGGCGGCTTTGTTATTTCATTTGTTGCAGTTATATTCATGATTTATTTTCAGTTTTCATCGCTCCCTCTTTTTTTGGTGTCTCTTTTAGGGTTTTTTTTTATATTGTATAACCGAGTTGATTATAGGCGTATTGAGTTTTCATTTATTGCGCCGTGGTGTGTTCTATTGCTTTTTTCAGAACTGAATTTGACTTATTATTATAGAAATATATCGCCTGAAACTGCTTATTTAATATCCGTTCCGATATTATCTGGAATTATTCTTTCTTCTTTTAGCAGGAGAAAGGGAGCGCTATATGAACCCTTGCCTGAAAAAGTGAAAACAAGTCGACTTAATTTCTTTCTTTTTTTACTATATGCTTTGTTCTCTTTGAATTTTATATGGAGTGGTTTCATTCCTTTAGTTTCTCAGTTTGTTTCAGGGTATAGTAATTACAAGGATTTTGGCGTTTCTAGTTTAAATGGCTTTATAAATTCTTTTGCACTGTCATTGTGTGTCATTCTTTTCTATTTTCGAAAGCAAAACGAAAGATTTAAAATCCACATATACATCATTGTTTTTGTTTTCATTGCTACGTTCACTCGGCAGAACATAATTACTATATTCCTTGAATTATTAGTGATTAAATCTCTAGGTACACAATCTAAAAATCTAACTAAGATATCTGTAGTACTATTTTTTGCCCTTGTCATATTTGCATTTCTAGGTGAGTTGCGCAGTGGTGATATTAAAGAACTGATTCATGTAAGGCCTGAGTATAATTTTCTGCCATCAATGTTTTATTGGGTTTATTCATATAGCTATTTTAATGTGTTAAATCTTGATAATTTAATTACATCTGGATATGTCGGATTAAACAATGGTTATGCATTCTCTACTCTTATACCTAGTGTTTTTAGAGGGGTGGGAGGGAATGAGGTTGAATTGGTTTTAGATTTAGATAATTTAAATGTATCATCATACCTCATGCCTATTGTGCAAGATTGGGGTGTCGGTTTTAGCATTTTGTTTACTTTTTTTGTTTTTGCTGTTGCTGTTTTAATACAGAGTAGCATGCTAAAAAAACCATCATTCTTAACTGTTTCATGTTTTTCAGTTCTTTATTTTTGTTCTATATTCTCTTTCTTTGTCAATTTTTGGCTTTATCTTCCTGTTATTTTTCAACTGGTTTTTTTTGTTTTTTTTAGATTTTTTCTAGTGAGGAGAGAGACGTGTTAATTTCAGTGATTATAGTTAGCTATAATAGTTTTAACTATCTAGAGTGGAATGTTCCTGTATTGGATGGAATGAGTTTTATAAATGAAATTATTATTGTTGATAATGGGTCTTCAATTGATATTGAAAAAATAAAAAATCTTTCTAATAGATATAAAAAAGTAAAGGTTAATTGCGGTGAAAATGTTGGTTTTAGTCAGGCGAATAACCTAGGTGTTGAGTTGTCATCTTCTCTTAGTGAATATATTTTATTTCTTAATCCAGACGCCATAATAGATGAATTTAATCTAGGACTACTCACTGAACGGTTAGATGGTAATCCAGACTTGGTTGCTATATCTGCGGTGTTAAAGTCATTTGATTTTGAAAATAAAAAAGAATTAGTACACTATGATTCATTAGGGATATATAAGTCAGGGTTTTCATGGAAAGATATTGTGAATCCTAATGATATTCGGATTTTTGATGGGTTATCATACCCTGATGCATTGTGTGGTGCTTTAATTCTGGTTAGGAAATCAATCGTAAATAACCTTATAATAAAAGATGGTTATTTTTTTAACCCAAGATTTTTTATGTATAAAGAAGATATTGAATTATCTATTAGGCTGCGTGAAATTGGACGCATAGCTGTAGACCATAATACGCTGGCTTTCCACTGTCGAGGATGGAGTAGTCGAAAAAAAATGTCCAGGATGTCAAGGTTACAATCGGCTAAAAATGAAGTTATTATCAATTTCAGATATGATGTTACTTCTCTTCCATATTCTATTTTTAAATTATCTTATGTCTTCTTTATTGAGGATAATTTGTTTTTTTTATTGCGTTTATTTAGGTCGTAGGTGCTGATTTATTGAGAATGTTGTGCTTTAAATTTTATGTGGAATGCTTTTCTGTGAAAGAATGTAGATGATATTAAAGTTTACAGTGGGCTTGGGGTTATTATGGGTTTTTCTCTTGTTATACCGGTTTATAATGCAGGGACGATGTGGGCAGAGGTCATTAGTTCAATTAAATCTCAAACCACGCAGCCTGAAAGCGTTATTATTATTGATTCAAGCTCTACAGATAATACCGTAAAGTATGCCCTTGAGACTGGCTTTGAAGTCCATCACATAGATAAATCGACCTTTGATCATGGAGGCACTCGCTCCATGGCATTAGAAAAAGTTAACACCGAGTTTGTGATTTATATGACCCAGGATGCGATATTGCAGAATGATGAGGCGTTTTTCCATCTTCTCAGCGCATTCAATAATGAAAGTGTGGGGGCCGTCTATGGACGTCAACTCCCTCACCATGATGCGAACCCACTTGCCACACACGCTCGGTTACATAGCTACGGCGAAGTTGGATATGTGACATCGATGGACGATGAGTTTCCTCAGGGCTTCCGCAAGGCATTTATGTCCAACTCTTTTTCCGGGTATCGAGTCAGTGCGCTGCGTCAGGTCGGCGGGTTCCCGGCAAAACTTATCCTGGGTGAAGACGCTTACGTGGCTGCACGGATGCTATCTGCAGGAATAAGAGTGGCTTATACGCCGCAAGCTCTTGCTCGTCATTCCCACAATTACAGCGTCGGTGAAGAATTTAAGCGCTATTTTGACATTGGCGTCTTCCATAAAACGCAAGAGTGGATGTTGGCAAGCCTTGGTAAGGTCGAAGGCGAGGGGGTAAAATTTGCCTGTGGTCAAATTGGTTACCTGTTAAAAAATAATCATTATCAGTATATCCCTTTTTCTGTTGCGAGTTCGGGGGCAAAGTATTTGGGATATAAGTTGGGTAAGAATTATCATCGCCTGAATCGCTCGCTGTGCAAAAAATTGTCTATGTACAAGAGTTATTGGAATTCTTCTGTTTGAGATATATAAGGATGTAACATGATTGTTCCCGTTATTATGGCAGGTGGCTCCGGTACTCGCCTCTGGCCTCTATCCCGTGCCTTGTATCCCAAACAGTTATTGGCATTGCACAGCGATGTCACCATGTTGCAAGCTACAATTAGTCGGCTAGCTGGGTTTAAGTCAGCAGCTCCACTCGTTATTTGTAATGAGGCACACCGTTTTATTGTTGCTGAACAGCTCCGCGAATTGCACTGTGAAGGAAAAATTATCCTTGAGCCGTGTGGCCGTAATACGGCACCGGCTATCGCTGTGGCTGCTTTGCAAGCCATGCGCTCAGCTCCGGATGTTGATCCCATCTTGCTGGTGTTAGCCGCAGACCACGTCATTGAGAATGAGGCAGCCTTTACGCAAGCCGTAAATCAGGCTCAGCCGCTTACCGCCTTGGGGAAATTAATTACCTTCGGTATTGTCCCGACTGAGGCACATACGGGGTATGGCTATATTCGTCGGGGCGCCAGTGTTAACGATGCAGCATTTTCCGTCGATCGCTTTGTTGAAAAACCGAACGTGAGCACAGCAGAAGCTTACGTCTCATCAGGTGATTATTATTGGAATAGCGGTATGTTCATGTTTAAGGCGAGTGTTTACTTGAATGCGCTTAAAGAATATCGCCCTGATATTTTTACTGCCTGCGAACAAGCCTGCGCTAACTCGCGAGAAGATCTGGATTTTACTCGCCTTGATGAAGTGGCTTTTACCCATTGCCCAGATGATTCTGTAGATTATGCCGTTATGGAAAATACCAACGATGCTGTAGTGATTCCATTGGCCGCGGGGTGGAGTGATGTTGGTTCATGGGCATCACTATGGGATATTTTAGAAAAGGACGAATCGGGTAATGTTAATATTGGCGAAGTGATCGCACTTGATAGCCATAATAACTATATCTCTTCTGACTCAGCATTGGTTGCAACTATCGGCATTGATGACGTTGTTATTGTTAATACCGGAGATGCACTTCTGGTAGCCGCTAAAGATAGATCGCAAGATGTAAAAAAAGTGGTTGATTGCCTGAAAGAAAGTAATCTCCATCACTACCGCGAGCATCCTGAGTCATTTCGTCCGTGGGGTAAAATTAGCAATATTGATTCCGGCGATCACTATCAGGTAAAAAAAATCGTTGTCCACCCAGGGCATGGTCTTTCTCTGCAACAGCATTTCCATCGGGCAGAACATTGGGTTGTGCTAGTGGGGACGGCCAAAGTAAATATTGATGAAAAAGAGTTTTTCCTTTCAGAGAATCAATCTACGTTTATTCCGCCTGGTGCTGTTCATACTTTAGAAAATCCTGGCGTTATTGATCTTGTGATGATTGAGGTACGTTCAGGGCACTATTTGGCTGACGATGATATCGTTAGACTGCAAGATCGATATGGCAGAGTATAAAAGGTATTATTGATGTCTACGCTAACCTGTTTTAAAGCCTATGATATTCGGGGTCGTCTGGGTGACGAGCTTAATGAAGATATTGCTTACCGGATTGGCCGAGCCTATGGTCAGTTTACCAAAGCCAAAAATGTTGTTGTTGGAGGCGATATCAGGCTGACCAGTGAAAGTTTGAAATTAGCGTTGTCCGAAGGTTTACGCGATGCAGGGACGAATGTATTAGATATCGGATTAGTGGGTACAGAAGAAATCTATTTCGCGACACATCATCTGGGGATTGACGGGGGAATTGAGGTTACAGCAAGCCATAACCCAATTGATTACAACGGAATGAAATTGGTTTGCAAAGGTGCCAGGCCGATTAGTGGTGATTCGGGGCTGCGCGATATTCAGGCATTAGCTGAGAGAAATGTTTTTCCTGCGGTTTGCGCTGAAGAAAAGGGCGAGTACACCCAAATCTCTGTGCTTGACGATTATGTTCAGCATTTAATGACCTATGTAGAGCCTGCAAATTTTAAACCATTAAAGTTAGTTATCAACAGTGGTAATGGCGCGGCAGGACATGTTATTGATGCGCTGGAAGCACGATTCAACCAATTAAATATTCCCGTAACCTTTATCAAAGTGCACCATCAGCCCGATGGTTCTTTCCCTAATGGCATCCCTAATCCGCTTTTACCGGAATGCAGAAAAGATACCTCTGATGCGGTTATCGCCCATTCTGCGGATATGGGGATTGCTTTTGATGGTGATTTTGATCGCTGTTTCTTGTTCAATCATCTCGGCGAATTTATTGAGGGATACTACATTGTTGGTTTATTGGCAGAGGCTTTTCTCCAAAAAGAGCCTGGAGCCAAAATCATTCATGATCCCCGGCTGAGCTGGAATACGATTGATATTGTTAGCTCCCAGCAGGGTAAGCCTGTTATGTCCAAAACAGGGCATGCCTTTATTAAGGAGCGGATGCGGCAAGAAGATGCAATCTACGGCGGAGAAATGAGCGCTCATCATTATTTCCGCTCATTCGCGTACTGTGATTCTGGAATGATTCCCTGGCTATTGGTCGCTGAATTGCTTTGTGTAAAAAATAAAAGCCTTCACGATTTGGTGAGTGAAAGGATGCAGGCTTATCCAGCATCTGGAGAAATCAACTCCACATTAAGCGAACCTGCTAACGCGATAGAGCGTGTTAAAGCGGCGTACTTGCCTGAAGCTCTGTTTATTGATGAGACGGATGGTATTAGTTTGGAATTCGAGGACTGGCGCTTCAATCTTCGTTCTTCTAATACGGAACCGGTTGTTCGCCTGAATGTAGAATCCAAAGCAAATAGCGCTTTAATGGTTGAGAAAACTGACGCGATTTTAAGTCTGCTACGGCAGTGATAGGTTATTTTAGTGGTATAAATTATTAGTAAATTAAGATCTGCTTTATTTTTATAATAAAGCAGATCTTTCATTCAGCGTGGCAGGGTTCGTGACAACGCGCCAACCCAGTCTGATGGTTTTATTGTCAATCTCGCGATTTTTTCACACGACAGTGAAGAGTATTGAGGCCGATGTGCTGGGGTAGGGTATTTCTCAGTTGTTATAGCTGTTAACTGTGGGAGTTTATCGATAACGCCTTGCTGTTTTGCCATTTCAAAAATGATTTTTGCAAATTCATACCAGCTCACTTCTTTATCACCGCAATAGTGATAAATTCCGCTTTCCGCATTTTTCTCAAGAAGAGAAATAATCGCCTGCGCTAAATCCCCAGCATAAGTTGGGCATCCTTTCTGATCGGCAACGATACTTAATGCATCACGCTCTTTTGCCAGCCTCAGCATCGTTTTAACAAAATTATTACCATATTCGCTAAACACCCAGGCAGTGCGAACGATGATGGAGTCTGGCGCTGCTTTGGTTACAGCTTGCTCGCCAGCTAACTTTGTTTTGCCGTACACACTTAAAGGATTGGTGGTATTGGATTCAATATAAGGTGTCGTGGCATGTCCATCAAAGACATAATCCGTTGACACGTGTACTAAGCGGATTCCCTTCTCATGTGCCACGGCGGCCAAATTATGGGGACCAGTAACATTGATCTTTTCTGCTAAGACGGATTCTGATTCCGCCTTATCAACGGCAGTATAAGCTGCAGCATTAACAATGGCATCCGGTTGATAACGCGCTACAGCCGCTTCAACCTGCTTTAAATCAGTGATATCAAGTTCGCTGGCATCCGTTGACCATATTTGCCAATGGTCGGGAAGACGATCCTGGAAACAGCGACCTAATTGCCCATTTGCACCCGTCAATAATATTTTCATTTTGCTAGATCCTTGAATAATCGACCTAGTTTATCTTTCTCTGATAGCAATGGATTGGATATTGGCCATTCAATGCCAACTTCAGGATCGCTCCATAACAGGCAGCCTTCGTCGCTGGGATCATAATAATCCGTACATTTGTACTCGAAATCAGCGAACTCGGAGAGGACAGCAAAACCGTGTGCCAAGCCAGGTGGTAGCCAGAATTGGGTTTTGTTCTCTTCAGAGAGGAGTACGCCATACCATTTACCATATGTTGGGGAGTCCTGACGAATATCTACTGCAACATCAAATACCTCGCCACGTACAACGCGGACCAGTTTCCCTTGTGGTTTGGTTTTCTGGAAATGCAGGCCTCGTAAGACGCCTTTACTTGAGCGAGAGTGATTATCTTGGACAAAGTCTACATCGATATCCAACATATCCTGATAACGTCTCTTTTCAAACGTTTCCAGAAAAAAACCTCTTGCATCACCGAATACTTTCGGCTGAACGATTTTTGCGCCGTGAATAGTAGTATCAATGATTTGCATGTTATTTCTCTGCGATGAGTTGGGTTAAATACTGTCCATAGGACGTTTTGCTCATTACTTTTGCTTCGTCAGCAACTTGCTGTTTAGATAGCCACCCTTTGCGAAATGCGATCTCTTCCAGACAAGCGACTTTAAACCCTTGGCGTTTCTCGATGGTATGAATAAATTGTGACGCTTCAATCAGACTATCGTGTGTACCCGTATCCAGCCATGCGAAGCCTCTTCCTAGCAACTCAACATTCAATGTGCCTTGCTCAAGATACATTTGATTCAATGTTGTAATTTCTAATTCACCACGGTGTGATGGTGTTATCTTTTTTGCCATCTCTACGACATTTCTGTCATAGAAGTAGAGTCCGGTGACGGCCCAGTTAGATTTTGGTTTTACAGGCTTTTCTTCTATCGATAACGCTCTGAAATCCTGATCAAATTCGACAACTCCAAACCGCTCGGCATCGGTGACCTGATAGCCGAAGATCGTTGCACCTTCTTCTTTGGCTGCCACGGATTCAAGTTTCTTACCAAAACTTTGCCCGAAATAAATATTATCACCGAGCACTAGCGCACAGCGCTCTCCATCGATGAATTCTTCACCGATGATAAAAGCTTGGGCAAGCCCGTCAGGACTAGGTTGAATCGCGTAACTAAGCTCAATGCCAAAACGGCTTCCGTTGCCTAAAAGACGTTGAAAAGCTGGCATATCCTCAGGCGTAGTGATAATTAATATTTCACGGATACCAGCGAGCATAAGCACCGAAATGGGGTAATAAACCATTGGTTTATCATAGATCGGCAGTAGCTGCTTAGAAACTCCGCGAGTAATTGGGTATAAGCGAGTGCCACTTCCCCCTGCGAGCACGATCCCTTTCATCAACTAGTCCACCCTTTGTCTTATTTCATGAAGAATACTTTTGAATAGTCGATCCATTATATCACTCTGTTCCGCCAGAATTGTCTGATGTATCAGAAAAAATCGAGGGTTGAGATCTCTTTGTGGCCGATTGGGTGTAATCTTAGTGTTATGCGTGGTGTTGTGGCATTGCGCTACCAAGTGAAAACGATCAGCCACAGCAAGCTGTTATCCAGATAGAAACCATCAGATTGAAGAGAGTCAATCCATGACATCATTGAAAGCTATTATCCCTGTTGCAGGTTTAGGGATGAATTTGTTACCGGTGACCAAGGCAATTCCTAAGGAAATGTTGCCGCTAGTTGATCGTCCGGTGATAGAGAAGATCGTTAACGAATGCGTTAACGCGGGGATTAAAGAAATTGTTCTGGTGACGCATGCGTCGAAAAACGCTATCGAAAACCACTTTGATACCTCTTTTGAGCTTGAGTCTTTGCTGGAAGAACGTGCCAAGCGTCAACTGCTGGCCGAAGTTCAGTCTATCTGTCCGAAAGGCGTGACGATCATGAACGTTCGCCAGGGGGAAACGCTGGGGCTAGGGCATGCGGTATCCTGTGCTCGTCCAATCGTCGGGGACAGCCCGTTCGTGGTGGTGTTGCCCGATGTGGTGCTGGATGAAAGCACGGCCGATCAGACGAAGGAAAACCTGGCGCTGTTAATCTCCCGTTTTGAAGAAACAGGGCGCAGCCAGGTGTTGGTGAAACATCGCCCTTATGAGGTACTGCCAGAGTACTCTGTTGTCGATTGTGAGAAACCGCTGGTGAATCCGGGCGATGCGGCAGCAATTACGTCGATGATCGAAAAACCCGAGGCGCCCTCTGAAACCGGGTCTGACCTTTCTGCGGTAGGGCGTTATGTATTAACTGCTGATGCCTGGCCATTACTGGAAAGAGCGGTTCCTGGTGCATGGGGACGCATTCAGTTAACGGATGTGATTGCCGATATGATTGCGACCCAGCAGGTTGATGCTGTGCAGATGTCGGGAAAAAACTTTAACTGCGGCCGTAAATTGGGCTACGCACAGGCGTTTGTGTCTTATGGATTGCGCAATCCAGAGTTTGGTGCCGAATTTAAAGAAAGTATTAAGGCGCTGCTGAAAAAGTAATATTGAGTGATAACACGCTGTAAAACCGCAGATTGCTGAATCGTTCTGCGGTTTTTTCTTTTTCTCGCCTTACGCGCTTGTCGAGCGAGCTTTCGCTATCAAACCAATCACTATCCACTCACGCAAAGCTGAGTTACCATGTTGGCCTGTTTTTAAATTGCCTGCGGGGTCGCAACGCGAATCGTTGTCGTCGTTGCAGGCAGGTTATCCTTCAGACAGGAGTTGCTTTAATGTCCAAACAGCAAATTGGCGTTGTCGGTATGGCGGTGATGGGGCGCAATCTGGCGCTGAACATTGAGAGCCGTGGCTATAGCGTTTCCATCTTTAACCGTTCTTCTGATAAAACCGATGAAGTTATCGCGGAAAATCCGGGTAAAAAACTGGTGCCTTCTTACACCGTTGAAGAATTTGTCGAATCCCTGGAAAAACCCCGCCGTATTCTGCTGATGGTGAAGGCCGGTGAAGCAACCGATAAAACGATTGAGTCGCTGAAGCCTTACCTGGAAAAAGGCGATATTCTGATCGATGGCGGTAACACCTTCTATAAAGATACCATTCGTCGTAACCGCGAACTGTCCGCTGAAGGGTTTAACTTCATCGGTACAGGTGTATCCGGTGGAGAAGAGGGCGCGCTGAAAGGGCCTTCCATCATGCCGGGTGGCCAGAAAGAAGCCTATGAACTGGTTGCTCCGATTCTGGAACAGATTGCCGCGCGTGCTGACGGTGAAGCCTGTGTGACCTATATTGGCGCTGATGGTGCTGGTCACTACGTCAAGATGGTGCACAACGGCATTGAATACGGCGATATGCAGCTTATCGCTGAAGCTTATGCGCTGCTTAAGCAGGCACTGAATCTGAACAACGACGAGCTTGCTACGACGTTCTCTGAGTGGAACAAAGGTGAGTTAAGTAGTTACCTGATTGAAATCACTGCCGATATCTTCAAGAAAAAAGATGAAGAAGGCAAATATCTGGTTGACGTGATCCTGGATGAAGCCGCTAACAAAGGCACGGGTAAATGGACCAGCCAAAGCTCTCTGGATCTGGGCGAACCGCTGTCTCTGATCACGGAATCCGTTTTTGCCCGCTACCTTTCTTCACTGAAAGATCAGCGTGTTGCTGCGTCTAAAGTGCTGACAGGCCCGACGGCTCAGCCATTCGGTGGTGATAAAGCTGAGTTTGTTGAGAAAGTGCGCCGTGCGCTGTATCTGGGTAAAATCGTTTCTTATGCTCAGGGCTTCTCACAGCTGAAAGCGGCATCAGACGAAAATAACTGGGATCTGAACTACGGCGAAATCGCCAAGATTTTCCGCGCTGGCTGCATTATTCGCGCACAGTTCCTGCAGAAAATCACCGATGCGTATGAGCAGAAAGCGGATATCGCTAACCTGCTGCTGGCACCTTACTTCAAGAAAGTCGCGGACGAATATCAGCAAGCGCTGCGTGACGTGGTGTCTTACGCTGTCCAGCAAGGCATCCCGACGCCAACGTTCTCTGCTGCGATCGCCTATTACGACAGCTACCGCTCCGCCGTACTGCCTGCTAACCTGATCCAGGCTCAGCGCGACTATTTCGGCGCGCATACCTACAAGCGTACGGATAAAGAAGGCGTATTCCATACCGAATGGTTGGAATAATCGTTTCTTATGCTTAGATAGTGTTACTTGTTAATAAAACGCCAGATTAGGAAATATCTGGCGTTTTTTTATATTGCTGAATGAGTGTATTGATATCGTTAAGATATCTATGACTTTTTTTCTGGAATACTGTAAATTTCATTAAAGAAATCTGCTTTTTTACCGAGATCATTACTGTTTATTACATCGGGATCTTGCTATTTTTAACAGTGTTGCAAAAATTGAGTTGTAGTTTTGCTTTCTGGTGTTACGTATCAGAGGTGGTTTGCTCGCCATTGAACTGTAACTCATTACTGGGAGGATCCCGGTAACGGTCAGTAAACGAGGTATAAGAATTTTGTCCTTGTGCTGGCTGGAATGAAGGACGGGGTATGGTCTTTTTGACGGTACCCCACCCTGAAGTATTTCATGTTAAAAAGGAAATCGTAATGAAGAAAACGTTAATCACGCTGGCCGCTGTTCTGGCCATGTCGTCAAACGCGTTTGCTGTTGATGGCGTCTCCAGCGCAACGGCTGCGGGTACCACGACCACCACGACCTCCAGCGCAAGCGTTGGTGTTGCTGCTGGTGCCGCTGGTGCTGGTGCTGCTGCTGGTACCACTGCTCTGATTGCAGTTGGTGTTGCTGCTGCTGTCGCTGTTGGTGTGGCTGTTGCTGTTGCCAGCAATGACGACAACAACGCGACGGGAACAACGACAGTCACTGGTACTCGTAGTTAATTCCGTTTAAGTTCCAAGGCCACTTCGGTGGCCTTTCTTTTTCCGGGCTACGCTGTTCAACGAGAACTTCATCGCATGACAAGAATAAAACGAATAGCAGAAATGAAAGCGCTGATTGCTATCCCTCTTTTCTCAATTCTGTTGACTGGTTGTTCCCAGAATATGAATGCGGTAGGGAAAACATTCAAGCTGGCTTTTGTTGGGCAGGATGACACCCATGTAACAGCTAAACAGGTTGCCAATACGCCCTATGCGTCGGCCTATCTGAAGGTGGGGAAAGCGCCTCAGGCGTTTGTCGTGCTCGCTTTTGCCGAACAAAATCAGTTGAAATGGATTGGGGCCGATAAAAATATGGTATCGACCCAACATGGCCGCCTGGTGAAAACGCAGGGCTTCGGCGAAGACATTACCTATGTGGACAACCTGCAACAAGATCCCCTGACATTAGGCCTGTTGAAGACATCGACGCCAATGACATGGCAAAGCCGGGTTGAATGGGCTCAGGTCTTCCGCAGTGGTTACGCTACCACGTCCGTTTTTCAGGCCCGCGGCAAAGAAACCGTAAAAATTCTGGATACCTCGCGTGAGCTACTGCGCTTCGATGAACAGGTTACCGTCCCCACGTTGAACGAATCTTACACTAACAGCTACTGGCTTGATCCGGCTAACGGAAGTGTGGTCCAAAGTCAGCAGTATATGGGGCCGGATATGGCATTGGTAACATTCACCGTATTAAAACCCTACGCACAATAAGGGGCTGCAATGTTGGCACTCAATCGTATCGCTACCTTGTTGCTGCTGGTTTCCGGCGTCGCGACGTCTGCGCAACTGACGGTGAAATCGCCTCAAGAGACAGTCGCTGTCGTTAAGCTGGATGACGGTACGCGTCTTGAAAAATTTTACGAACAGGTTTCCTGGCCACAGAATATCAACTGGCAAACGGCGTTTATTTCTGATTTTGCGACAACGCAGAAGGTACGAGCACAGGGCGATGTCTTACTGCAGAAGTTGGCTGAGCTGGAAACGCGTTGGCGTAACTCAGGTGATGGCGATTTGGCTATCTCCGCCTGGCTCCTGAGAAAGACCATTAGTCCGATTAATGTGGCTGGCCGTATCTCCACGGAGTTGGATCCCGATCGTGTGCGTGTCTATATAGAAAATAATCGCCCTCTGGTCGGAGAATATGCCCTGTATGTGGCGCCGCATGATGACCGATTGTCTCTGATAGGTCTGGTGAATACCTCCGCCGATGTGGGTGAACTGGAAACTTCGGGCAAAGTGGCACTGCGTGCTGGATGGTCAGTTGAAGATTATCTCTCTGGACGACGGCTTCTCGCGGGAGCGGATAATAGCTATGGCTACCTGATTGGGGGAAATGGCAAATGGCGCAAAGCGCCCTTAGCGTTGTGGAATCGCCAGCATAGCGAGCCTGCTGCGGGTGAAACGATCTTTATCGGTTTCAATCCTTCTGTTTTACCTCAGGATATGTCATCACTTAACGATCAGATTGCTGACTACCTTGCTAACCGGATCCCACTCGAATGACAAAGAACAGAAACGTTAAACTAGGCTGTCTGTCGTTGGCGATTGGCAGCATCTTGAGTGCGCAGGCGATAGCGGCTGAAACAGAAAGCAGCCGTACTGCGACAAACCCGAATATGCGCTTTCAGCCTGCGGGGGTATCACAGTCTGATTTTGGCGGCACGGGTCTGTTACAGATGCCGACCGCACGTATGGCGGAAACAGGCGAATTCAGCCTTAACTACCGCGATAATGAGGAATATCGGCGCTATTCCGTGTCGCTCCAGCTCTTTGACTGGCTGGAAACCACGGTCCGTTATACCGACATCCGTACTCGCCCTTATAGTAATGATCCCTCTTTCAGCGGTAGCCAAACCTATAAAGATAAGGCATTCGATATCAAAGCCCGTTTGTGGCAGGAAAGCTACTGGATGCCGGGTGTTTCTTTGGGATTGCGTGATATTGCAGGCACCGGGCTGTTTGATAGCGAATATCTGGTGGCGAGTAAGCGCATGGGGCCGTTTGATTTCACCCTGGGTATGGGGTGGGGCAATATGGCTGAGAGTGGGAATATTAAAAATCCTGCCTGTTCGCTGAAAGCCAGCTTCTGTAATCGAACTGAAAATACAGATACGGGTCAGTTTGAAGTGGGGAACTTTTTCCACGGTCCGGCTGCTCTATTTGGTGGCGTTGAGTACCAGACCCCCTGGGATCCCCTGCGCTTAAAGCTGGAATATGACGGCAACGATTACAGTGCCGAAAGAACGTCATCCACTGGTGTGCCGCAGCAGCTTAAGCATGATTCTCCTTTCAACATCGGCGCTGTCTACCGCGTAGGCGATGTGTTGGATACTACGCTGTCGTGGCAGCGCGGCAATACCCTGATGTGGGGCTTTACCCTGCGTACCAACTTTAACAGCCTGAAGCCGAACTACTTAGATGATGCGCCCCCTGTTTATGCGCCGGTTCAGGATGGCAAAGGAACAAACTGGCAGCTCGTTTCGAAAGAGCTGAATGATAAGGCTGGCTTTAAGGATGCCGATATCTACGCTGACCAAAAACAGGTCACCATTGTTGCCGATCAAACCAAGTATCGTGATAGCGATCAGGCGACACAGCGTGCGGCGACGGTATTGGCGAATCATGTACCGGGTAGTATTGATGAATACCACATTGTTCAGCGTAGCCAGCGCTTACCGATTGCCAGCACGGAAGTGGATGCCAAAGCCTTCCATCAGGTTCAGCAGGCTGCCGTTCCGCTTGGTCAACCTGAACCGGAAACACATCGTAAAGAACCGGTATCCGATGTGCGTGGTCAGCAGGTGTTGCTCGCTGAACCCGATCGTCTGACGTATTCATTAGATCCGGTGCTGGTGCAGTCTTTCGGTGGCCCTGAGTCCTTCTACATGTATCAGGTTGCCCTGAAGGGTAACGTTGACTACCGACTCAGCGATCACTGGAGCGTGGGGGGAACGGCGACGCTGAACTTGGTGAATAACTATGACAAGTTCAACTATAAAGCACCACCGGCGGACGGTGCGGCGCTACCGCGAGTCAGAACCTGGGTACGTGAATATTCTACTTCTTCCGATCTGTTATTGACCAATCTGCAATTGACTCGTAGGGATAATCCGGCGCAGGACTGGTATACACAGGTCTATGGCGGCTATCTGGAAATGATGTATGCCGGCGTCGGTTCTGAAGTACTGTATCGGCCGTTCGGCAAAAGTTGGGCGCTGGGGCTGGATGTTAACTATGTCAAACAGCGTGACTGGAACGACATCATGAGAATGGCCGATTACGATGTGGTGACAGGCCATCTGACAGCCTACTGGGAACTGCCGTTTGTGGAAGGTGCGGTGGCGAAAGTGAGTGTGGGCCGTTATCTGGCAGGGGACAAAGGGGTCACCCTCGATCTGTCTCGCCGCTTTGACAGCGGGATTGTTGCGGGTGCCTTTGCGACCAAAACCAACGTCAGCGCCGCTGAATATGGTGAAGGGAGCTTCACTAAAGGTTTCTACGTCTCTATACCGTTTGATCTGCTGTTCACTGAACCTACCGTGAAACGTGGGGCAGTCGGTTGGGTACCGCTAACGCGTGACGGTGGTCAAATGCTACAGCGCCGTAGCTCGCTGTATGGCCTCACCGATCACTAATCGATCCCCGCACGTTTAGGGTATTAATCAAGCCCGTCATGGCCAGGTGCCACGACGGGCTTTTTTGTGCGCCTTTGCTTGACGAAATAATTCCATTTAGTAACCAGTTTGAACTATTTCATTTGGTTATCGTTTGTATCTTAATCATGTTGAACCCAGAGGGAAGACGCTGGGTTGTTATTCCCGATCTGCTTGTAATTTAACAAATTAATCGCAGTTTTCTCGATGAGGTGAGACATCTTTGAGAAGAAGTGTGTCCCGAGGGTAATGATTGAAATAGTTTCGTCATGGAAGATTCATATAGCGAAATCTATTATCTCCTGCCGCAATGGCGAAATAAAACATAGCCATAGATCTTCATGCTAGTGCTAACAGGAGAGTGTAATCCGATGAATGTGCCTATTTCCGCTGTTATCTCGTTAGTGATGAGTTCTGCCTGGTGTCTCCCTCTGCATGCGGCTGTGCAGGATAGTTCTCTTGGAATCTATCAACTGATTCAGGAGAGGATGGTGCTGATGAAGGATGTCGCGGGGTATAAGGCCCGTCAACACCTGCCGGTTGAGGATCTGAAGCAAGAGGAACGTATTTTGAGTAAGGCGCGGGAGCAATCTGCTGCCGTGGGCTTATCCCCCCAAAGTACGCAGCTGTTTTTTACTTCATTAATGAATGCCAGCAAAGCCATTCAGTATCGCTACATGGCGGACTGGCTTGCGACACCGGAGAACGACTGGACGCCGCTTTCGCTGAATGACACGGTCAGGCCTACGTTACTCACGATTGATGATCAGCTCCTGGTTAGCATTAAGCGTTACCTCGCGAATGGCGGGCATTTCACGCCTCAGCAAGAGGCTGCATTTCTTTCTTCTATTAATGTTGAGCATCTGTCACAGAACGATAAACGCCAGATTTACGCGGCATTGAGTCACATTGAACCAGACGGCAAATAGCTGAGTGGGAGAGAAGACGATGACTTACCAATTATTGAAAGGGAGTGAGCGCGGCAATATCGCTGACGCGGCATATCGCGAGCGCTGTGATGTGAATGAAAGCGTCAGAATCATGCTGGTGTTACGTTTTACTACGCCAGATGAAGAGTATTACGCCGAACTGCACGATAGCATCGATCCGCAATTTGGCGGTATCAATGCCAACAGACCGCTGTCGCGCGCCGACTATGCCAGAAAATTCAGCGCTGATGAGGCAGATATTGAGCATGTTCGCGCGTTTGCGCGGCATCATCGGCTCTCTATCGAACGCGAACATGCTGCCAGTCGAACTGTCTTCTTAACGGGGACGGTAGGGCAAATGGAGCAGGCGTTTCGCGTGAGCTTAGCCCGGTATGACCACAAACACGGGGCATTTCGTGGGAGAGCTGGGGGGATTTACCTGCCGGAATATCTACAGGGCGTGGTGATTGCCGTATTAGGCCTTGATGAACGTCTGGCGACGAACTGTTGCCTGCGTATCAATGATACGTTCTCCAATGCGGCAAAGCGCCCGTCGGGTTATACGCCGCTCGAACTCGCGGAACTCTATCACTTCCCAGAGCATGACGGCGCGGGGCAGTGCATTGGTATTATTGAACTGGGGGGCGGATACCGCCTGCCGCAGTTGGAGCACTATTTTAAACGCATGGGCGTCAATCCTCCTCAGGTCGTCGATGTCTGTGTGGGGGGCGGCAGGAATGCTCTTGCATCGTCAGAGGGCGACAAAGAAGTGAGCCCGATTGATATCGAAGTGCAGATGGATATCGAAATTGCGGGTTCGCTGGCACCGGCCGCCAAAATTGTGGTGTATTTTGCGCCGAATACCGATGCCGGGTTTTTGGAAGCGATCAACGCTGCGATTTATGATGAGAAAAATGCGCCGTCGGTGATTTCGATTAGCTGGGGCTCCAGCGAGTCACAATGGACGGCGCAATCATTACAAGTATATAACCAGGCCTTTCAGACAGCGGCTGCGCTAGGGATTACGGTGTGTGTTGCGTCTGGCGATCGCGGTTCAAAAGATGGTGAACCCCACGGCTTGCACGTCGATTTTCCTGCATCCAGTCCCTATGTTTTAGCCTGTGGCGGCACTCGCTTGCAAAAAGCGATGGAAGAAACCACCTGGCATAGCCGGGACGGTAGCGCAACAGGCGGTGGTGTTAGCCAGTATTTTGCGCTGCCCGGCTGGCAATTAGGGCTGTCTCTGGTAGATAAATACGGCGGTCATCATCCCTTGCAACACCGTGGCGTACCTGATGTCAGCGGCAATGCCGATCCTGAAACGGGCTATCTGGTTGAAGTTAACGGGCGAGAAGGCGTGGTTGGCGGAACCAGCGCCGTCGCACCGCTGTGGGCAGGACTGCTGGCGCGTATGCTGGCGTTGACCCATTCGGCATCGTTGTTTATCCCTCCCTTGCTGTACCGTAATCGTAATAGCTGCAAGGATATCGTACGGGGAAATAATGGGGCATTTGTGGCTTCTGAAGGCTGGGATGCCTGTACGGGGCTGGGGTCACCGGATGGCATGAAACTGCTGAGTCTGTTGAAGCGGCTTGTGAGGCTCAACGGTGCACGAGAACACGACGATGGGCATGAACAGTGAGTCCGCATTTCCGGGATAGCTGGCGCAGGGAGCAAATCCTACTCAGGTGAGGAAATTATCGGTGATATTCATCACAGATTACCCGACCTCGGTTTGAGTCTACGGCGGTTAGCGGATATAACCCGATAAGAAGGACGTGATCGGGTCAAGGCCCGAGCGAAACCTGATACGACGCATGTGATCCAGACATGTTCGTATCAGGTTTTTTTTTGCCTGAATCCAGCCCGATCGCGCGCCACCCATAACATCAGTGATGTCTTACTGACATGATCTCGTTAAGGAAAGGAGAAAAACAGTGAAATACCGTCATCTTAAACGTTTCCCTGAGGGGTTTTTGTGGGGCGCGGCGACATCGGCTTATCAGGTTGAAGGGGCATGGAATGAGGATGGCAAGGGGCCGTCGGTGATTGATGCCAGAACGTCCTATCCTGAGGGCACCACGGACTTTAAAGTCGCCAGCGATCATTACCACCGCTACAAGGAAGATGTAGCGCTGTTTGCCGATATCGGTTTTAAAACCTACCGTTTTTCCATCGCCTGGAGCCGCATCATTCCCGATGGCAGCGGTGAGGTAAACCCGGCGGGCATTGCGTTTTATCATAATCTTATCGATGAACTGCTGCATTACGGTATTGTGCCGATCGTTACAATGTACCATTTCGATCTGCCGCAGGCGTTGCAGGCCAAAGGCGGTTGGTACAGCCGGGAAACGGTGGACGCGTTTGAACGTTTTGCCAACGTGCTGTTTGATGAATACGGCGCAAAAGTGAAGTACTGGCTGACCATCAACGAACAGAACATGATGATTTTGCACGGTTCCGCACTGGGTACGCTGGATCCTACGCTGGAAAACCCGAAACAGAATCTCTATCAGCAGAACCACAACATGCTGGTGGCGCAGGCAAAAGCGATGAATGCGCTGCATGACAAAGTGCCCGGTGCAAAAATTGGTCCGGCACCCAACATTGCGCTGATTTACCCGGCATCAGCGAAGCCTGAAGATGTGATGGCCGCGTTCAACTATAACGCGATCCGCAACTGGCTGTATCTGGATATGGCGGTATATGGGCGTTACAACACCACGGCCTGGCGCTATATGGAAGAGAAAGGCTATACGCCGGAGATTCTGCCCGGCGATATGGACATTCTGGCATCGGCCAAACCCGATTTCATCGCGTTTAACTATTACACCTCGCAAACGGTTGAAGCCTGCAAAGGCGACGGATCGGATGAAATTGCACGCGGCGGCGATCAGCACCTGAAATCAGGTGAAGAAGGCGTACATCGTGGCTCAACCAATCCATTTTTGCAGAAAAATGCCTTTGGCTGGGAAATCGATCCCATCGGTTTCCGCAATACGCTACGTGAGCTGCACGATCGCTACCATTTACCGCTGATCATTACGGAGAATGGGCTGGGCGCGTTTGATACGCTGGATGAAAACGGTGAGGTTAACGATGATTATCGCATCGACTACCTGCAACGCCACATTGAGCAAATCCAGCTTGCGATCACTGACGGTGTGGATGTCTTCGGCTATACGCCATGGTCGGCGTTGGATCTCATTTCCACCCATCAGGGATGCTCGAAACGCTATGGCTTTATTTACGTGAACCGTGAAGAGTTCGATCTGAAAGATTTGCGGCGTATCCGTAAAAAAAGCGCATACTGGTATGCTAATGTCATTAAAAACAATGGGCTGGATAGCTCAGAAGCGTAAATGATAAAAGAAAATGCCTCGTCGATATCACGTTGAGGCGTTAAACGGTAGGGAAGGCCAGCGTGCCTTCCCATCAGACAGGACGGCTGATGCGATGATAATTAAAAAAATATTGAGCAATAACGCCGTGCTGGTGCTGGCAGATGACCGACGGGAAATTGTGGCGATAGGTAAAGGCGTCGGCTTTGGCAAAAAAGTGGGCGACCCTATCGATCAACAGCGTATTGAAAGCCAGTTCGTGAAGAAAAGCGACGGTATGGCAGATGTGTTGTCACAATTGCTGGCGGACATTCCACCGGACTGTCTGGCCGTAACGCAGCAAATTATTACGTTGGCGCAAAAAACGCTGCGGCTTGACGTACAGGACACGCTGTTTCTGGCGCTCAGCGACCACATCAACTTCGCCATTCAACGCCATAAAAAAGGGCAGACGATCAAGAATCTGATGCTATGGGATATTCGCCAGTTCTATCACAGTGAATTTGCCGTTGGGCTGGAGGCATTGGCGCTGATTCGCACCAGGCTGGATATCGATTTACCGGAGGATGAAGCGGGGTTTATTGCCTTGCATCTGGCAAATGCGACGAATAACAGCGATATGCAGAGCACGATGCAAAGTGCGGGCATCATTAAAGATATTTTGACCATTCTGAAATACGATCTCCATATCACGTTTGATGAGCATTCTCTCAATTATCAGCGTTTGGTGACGCATCTGAAGTTTTTTGCCCTACGCCTGTTAAATCGGGAAACCGTGAGCCACAGCGATGATTCCATTTATCAGGGGATCACTGAAATGATGCCGCGAGCCTACGCCTGCGCGATGAAAGTGTATGACTATGTGGAAAAAAACTACGGCTGCCAACTCACCACCGATGAGATCATGTTTCTGACCATTCATATCAACCGTTTGCAACCCTCTCCCTCTTAATCATTAATTACACCGATCATTAATAACGGTAGCACCTGAGGCAATAATCGATGGAATGACAGTCACGGGTAAGACCACCGCGAGTTAACATTTGTGTTACTCTGTTGGCCTTTACGGTATCGATTCGTTATGTAACAAAATAAATTAAAAAACAGCGCACTATTGCTGACATGCTTTCAGTCATAATGTTTTTTCTCGCTATTCGTTAGTGAACCGCATGGGGGTCGTTATGTCAGCCTCACCGCCGACATTTTTGACGGTAGATGTACGTCGCTCAGGGCTACGCTTTTCCCAGCGGGTCTATATTCCACGCATTGTCGGGACGATACTGTGTTCTCTCTTTATTGCCTCGGTGCTGATTACCAAGCCTATACCGGTGTTATTGTGGGGACTGCTCCTTCTTAACGCCTTTGCCTGGCCTCACATTGCCTACCTGTTATCCCTACGGTCGCGCGATCCTATGCGGTGCGAGAAACGTAATTTATTGTTTGATGTGGTGTTTGGTGGCATCTGGATAGGGTTTATGGGCGTGAATCTCCTGCCCAGCGCGGTGATTGCTGCGATGGTCGGGATGAACGGCACGGCCGGCGGTGGAATCAAGCTATTTGTTCAGGGCATCCTATTACAGTGCGTTGCCTGCATATCGGTTCTTGTGCTGTTTGCGGTGCCGGTTTCACTCGATACGACACCGATACAGATTTATGCCTGTGTGCCAATGTTGCTGATCTACCCCATTTTTCTGGGTTATGTCACTTATAACACCGCGCTGAAGTTGGCGGAGCACAAACGTATGCTGATGGAAGTCAGTATCCATGACGGGATGACCAACCTCTATAACCGCCACCACTGGGAACGTTTGCTGAAACACGAGTTCGACCTTTGTCAGCGCTATAAGCGCACGGCGACGTTAGTCCTGTTTGATATCGACCATTTTAAAGCCTTTAACGATAACTTTGGGCACAACGTCGGCGATCAGGCGATATTGCTACTGGCGCGCGAGTTGACATCTGGTTTTCGTGAAACGGATGTGATTGGGCGGTTTGGCGGAGATGAATTCGCCGTTATTTTGCCGCAAACCAGTGCGGGAGAGGCGTTGGATGCCGTGAGTCGCATTCGGGAGAGTTTGTCGCTGAAGTTCCTGAACCAAACGCCGCAGTTGGCGGTGTTTGTCAGCGTCGGTATCGCAGAGATTTCGCCGGAAATGGGCCAATATATGGACTGGTTAAAGTCAGCGGATATGGCGCTCTATCGGGCAAAAAATAAAGGTCGTCGCCGAACCGAAGTTGCCTGAATACCCCAGTCTACAGCCTGATACTCGAGGGCTGTGATACTATCGGGGCTCTGTTCCCTGTTCACTAATGGGGATTCAGGATCGTCAGTATCGATAGAAGGCGTATTTTTACAGGGCACCGGGTGCCACAAACAGGGACTGCATCATGACCATGCTACGAACTACATTGAGTGGATTGTTTATTCTGCTGATTTGCCTCTTCTCATTTGCCCGTGTGGCTGCGGCAGAAACGCCACGTCCACCTATTGCGACGCTGATCAAAGCGTATGAAGGCACTGAAGGGGCACAGGTCTGGACGCTACGCATTGGTGAGCCGGCTGACTCTACGGCGCTGGTACAAATTACCGGTATCGACCATGACTGGAATACCAAAATCCAAAAAATGAACGTTGAAAAGCAAGCCAGTGGCACACGCTATTGGCTAGAGGTTGATCATAAAAAGTTCGTGGTGCTGATCATGAACCAGGGATATGGCGAACTCTACTTACCCGGTGAGGCGCAGCCTGTTCGCATTGGTTACAGTAAATCGCTGTCCGAACAGGGTAACCCAGAACACTTTTTGACGGATTATTTACAGCAGTCTTCCACCAGCCAATGAGTGTTGAATGCTGAACACCGAAAGTGACAAATAAGCCCTTATCGCTTTGTTGGCGATAAGGGCTTTTCTAAAACCTAGCCAGATGTGTTAGGTGCACATCCAGAGGGGAAGGTCTTTAGTGCGGTAATGCTTCTTTTGGGTGTAGCCCCAGGTTACCCGGAGACGGTTCACCTTTCACTTCACCAAGATACAGACCGATCTGAGCACGGAACGATTCTACCGCCGCACGATCGCTCATGAAGTCAGCAAAAGCCTGCGGGTTGGTGTTCTTATATTCCCAGATAGGTTTATAGCCAGCGGGTGGTGCCACGTCAGTACGCACCGACCACATATACCAGACATTGCTCTGCGTTTCTTTATCCAGCAGCCAGCTCAGATACAGCTTGGCGCTTTCCGGGTGTTTAGCCTGTTTGAAAATGGCTGCACGTTGGGCCCAGGAAACAAACGGATCGCTTTTAGGCAGAACGAAGCGCGAATTCGCGTTTTGATCGGGAGCCAGCGCACCGTCGGTTGAGAATGTTGCTGCTGACTTACCGCTTTCAACATCGTCTGCGGGAGCCTGTGTGCCACGAACGTAAACCGGGTTCTGTTCTTTGAATTTAGCGACATACTCCCAGCCGTATTTATCCACGACCTGCTTAAACCAGAACAGCACGGCGTCGTCATCGTTCGGATAGGTTAAGACAATGCTGCCTTTCAGATCGGGACGTAAATAGTCATTCGCTTCTGTTGGCCAGGCATTTTCGGCAATCAGTTTGGTATTGACCACGTTGCTGAACGCATCGACAAATACGCCGGTCCAACTGCCGTCTTTGTCTTTAAACGCGGGGTACACTTTGTCCCAGCCGATAGGTTTGTAGTTCAGCAGCACGCCTTCTTTTTTCCAGCGTGGGTAATCCTGCAAGGTCTGAAGCTGTACGACATCCGGCACCAGCGTATTCGTTGCCAGCTGGTTATCAATACGGGCATCGTGGAATTTACTGTAATCCACAATGACGTTGAGTTTCATGCCCGGAAAGCGTTTCTCAAACGCCTGTTTGATGCCATCCTGCTGACCCGGTGTGTCACCGCCCGCGTAGACGGTCACAATACCGCCTTCCCGTAACGCGTTTTGATAAAGCTCGTTAATCGGGCGCTTATCGGCTTCTACTGCCGCATAGCTGGTCGCTGCAGTCGCCATCAGCGCCGTAAATGCGACCACCTGTTTTAGTTTAAACATCGATTCCTCCTGAATGAGAGCCGATATCTACCGATGCACTCTTTATCCTTTGCGGCTGTTGCCAGAATAAGAAGGCATAAGCAGAATCATTAGAATGAATATCAAATTATTTCATTTGTTTGATATTCATTTTCCTGCTGACTGAACCGTTAAATCGCCAGTTGCCAGAAGGTTTTTGTATGTTATCCGGTTGTGAATAATGTGAAATCAGAAAAAATTGAGATTTTAATTCAAAAAAAATGAATTAAAAGCTGGCGTCAACGAAAGCAGAATAACGAGGAATTACGACGATATTTAGGCCGCCAGGCGACCTAAAATCGGATGGGTTAAAGCGAGGAGATCGTGCTGTCAAAGGGATCCATCAGCAGGAAAGTGCACTCGGCGCGCTGGTGGCTATTGATCATCGGCACCAGCCGCTGGAAGTGCTCGGTCTGGCAGTGAATATCCAGTGCGGCTCTATCCGGCCAGGTTTCGATAAAGGTGAAGTGCCCCGGATCTTTCTGATTGATAAAAAGCTCATAGGAGATGCACAGCGTTTCCTGTCGGTTTTTCTCTACTAATTCGCGGTACAGCGGCATAACGATTTCGATGCACTCAGGCTTAATAAAGTCCTGTGCGATGACTTTAAGCATAAAACGGCTCTCCCTACATGGTTGTCCTGTTGATTAAACGGTTCTGGCTACTGGCTAGCCGCGCTGCTGTTTTTCACTCTGTTCTGCGCCGTTTCCCTGTCGGTATGCCAGCGATACCATCAGCGATTGCACCAGACACAGCGTGGCGGACTGTGAACGGAACGCATCAACCTGCGCTTCCTTCACCACAAAGCAGACATCGCTGAGCGTCGCCAGCGGGCTGATCTGGCTGTCGGTAATGACGATTTGCCGCGCTCCGGCCTTCGCGGCCATCTCACTGACCATCACGGTTTCCTGTGAATAAGGCGAGAAGCTGATGGAAACCACCACATCGCGAGCACTGACACGGCTGAGCTGTTCACGAAACATGCCGCCCAGACCGTTGACCAGAATAGGACTGCTTTCCAGATGGCTAAGCGCATAGGTGAGGTAAGTGGCGACGCTGAACGAGCGCCGCAGCCCGACGATATAGATGGTATCCGCCTGTGCCAGCAGATCGACGGCTTTTTGCAGATCCTCTTGCGGAGTGCGTGCCGCGAGCTGCTGCATCGCCTGCGCGTTTGAGCGGGCAAACTCATGCAGAATATCCAGCGGCGTTTCTGGCACGGCATCAGCTTCCATCGCCCGAAACAGCCGCGCCCGGTCGGTATAGCTGGCCGTTTCTTCCACCAGGTTCATACGGAACAGCTGTTTCATTTCGTTGAAACCGCTGAAATCAAAGGCGTTGGCGAAGCGAATCAGGGTTGAAGGGGGGACGTCAGCGCGTTCGGCGATCACCGCGACGGTATCGAAAGCGATGCTATTGGTATTATCCAGCACATAATGCGCCACCTGCTGTAACCGCTTGCTGAGCGAATCATAACGCTCACGGATCTGTTCCTGCAATTCTCTCAGGCTGGTTGCCATGGGCATATCGGGTTATCTCCCAAAGACGTATAAGAACCTATCCCATTAGCGCGATTTCATGACTGGCGCCTGAAACGGAACAGAAAATTCATTTCTGGATGCGGCTGTTTTATCTGTACGACATTTCAGGCGGCACACCTTTTATCGGTACGGCTATTTTCAGAAGCTGCTCACCTGTCTTTATGGACAGCTGCTTTCAAGTTTACCTAAAAATTCGCAGCGGATCACAATAATCAACATTTATTTTATTTTTGCGTTAAATGGAATATTCATTTCATATACTGTAATCCGATATCAGCCGTTTGTCTCCTCAAAACCCACAAAGGTGTAAACATGGAAACCGTATCTAACTTCATTCAGGGGGCGATTGCCTCCAGCAACAGCCAACGCTACGCCGCGGTGTATAACCCCGCGACGGGCGAGCAGATTCGCCAGGTTGTGATGTCTGATAAGGCGGAAGTCGAGCAGGCAATTGCCAGTGCGGCGGCGGCATTCCCTGCGTGGTCAAAACACTCTCCGCTGCGTCGCGCGCGCGTGCTGTTTCGCTTCAAAGCGCTGCTGGAAGAACGAATGGATACGCTGGCTCGGCTGATTTCACAGGAGCACGGCAAGGTGTATTCCGATGCCGTGGGAGAGGTGACGCGCGGTCTTGAAGTCGTTGAATTTGCCTGTGGTATTCCGCATCTGCAAAAAGGCGAACACTCGGCGAATGTCGGCACCGGTGTGGATAGCCATTCACTCATGCAGCCACTTGGCGTGTGCGTCGGGATTACGCCGTTCAACTTCCCGGCGATGGTGCCCATGTGGATGTTCCCGATTGCGCTGGCGACCGGCAATACCTTTGTGTTGAAACCCTCTGAAAAAGATCCGTCGCTCTCGCTGCTGCTGGCACAACTGCTGAAAGAAGCTGGCCTGCCGGACGGCGTGTTTAACGTCGTTCAGGGGGATAAAGAAGCGGTGGACGTCCTGCTGACCGACCCGCGTGTGCAGGCGGTGAGCTTTGTGGGATCGACGCCGGTGGCGGAATACATTTATCAGACGGCATCGGCGCACGGCAAACGCTGTCAGGCGCTGGGCGGGGCAAAAAACCACTGCATCCTGATGCCGGATGCCGATATGGACATGGCGGCCAGCGCAATTATGGGCGCGGCGTTTGGTGCCGCGGGCGAACGCTGCATGGCGCTGTCGGTGGTGGTCGCTGTTGGTGATGACACGGCGGATGCGCTGAATCAGCGCCTGAACGCACAGATCAATGCGATGCGTGTCGGACCGGGGCTGGTGGACGGGCAGGAAAATGAGATGGGACCGGTGATCAGCGCGCCGCACCGGGCGAAGATTGCCGACTATATTCAAAGTGGCGTCGATCAGGGTGCGACGCTGCGTATCGATGGCCGCACGCTATCTGTTCAAGGGCATCAGCAAGGCTACTTTATTGGGCCGACGTTGTTCGATAACGTCACGCCAGAGATGAAGATCTATCAGGAAGAAATTTTTGGTCCGGTACTGTCCGTGGTGCGCGTGCCGGATTACCAGACGGCGGTAACGCTGATTAACAACCATGAATACGGTAACGGTACGGCTATTTTTACCCGCGATGGTGAAACGGCGCGTCAGTTCTGCGAAGAAGTGCAGGCCGGCATGGTTGGCGTGAACGTCCCGATTCCGGTACCGATGGCGTTCCACAGCTTCGGCGGCTGGAAACGCTCCATTTTTGGGCCGCTGAATGTCCACGGCAACGACGGCGTACGCTTCTACACCCGAATGAAAACCGTCACCAGCCGCTGGCCCGCCAGCGTCCGTCTGGAACACCACGCCAGCAGCTTCATCATGCCCACGCTAGAGTGAGGATTTGACCTATAACGTGTGGTGAAAATAGTGCACCGGTTTTGCTCTGCTGGCGTCAAAAATTATGCTGAGGTAGGTGCACCGCCGAAAGAGCGACAGGGATGTCGCGAAAGCCAGTGCCGCGGAGGACCGCGTCACTGGCGGTTCGGATGACGGTGACACATACCGAAGGGCCCGCGTAGCGGCATAATTTATCGCCATAAGCCTGGGTTCTCAGGGCGGCGGCGATTGAGCGCCCTGAGTCGGGCGCGTGCTGCAACGTAGCATAAGAATGGCTAAATTTTTGCGCACGAAATGCTCGCTGAATATACATAGTTCATTATAGAAATCAGATCCTTATTTAAGGAGTAGATCAATGGATACGTGTCGCATCACCATGGCGCAAGCGCTGGTCCGTTTTCTCAACCAGCAATACATCAGCGTAGACGGTGAAGAATCCCCTTTTGTGCAGGGCGTCATGACCATTTTTGGTCACGGTAATGTGCTGGGCATCGGTCAGGCGCTGGAGCAGGAGGCGAACCGCCTCACTGTGCATCAGGGGTGCAACGAACAAGGAATGGCGCACATCGCCGTTGGGTTCGCCAAACAGCACAAGCGGCGGAAAATTTATGCCGTGACCTCGTCGGTGGGGCCGGGGGCGGCAAATATGGTGACCGCCGCGGCGACCGCGACCGCCAACCGTATTCCGGTGCTGCTGTTGCCCGGCGATCTCTTCGCCTGCCGCCAGCCGGATCCGGTGTTGCAGCAGGTCGAGCAATATCACGATCTGTCGATCAGCACCAATGACTGCTTTAAACCGGTTTCTCGCTACTGGGATCGCATTAATCGCCCTGAGCAACTGATGAGCGCGCTGATTAACGCCATGCGCGTGCTGACCGATCCGGCCGATACCGGCGCGGTAACGCTGTGTTTACCGCAGGATGTGCAGGCGGAAGTCTGGGATTATCCGGCATCGTTCTTCCGCAAGCGCGTCCATCACCTCGAACGTCGCCCGCCAGATGCGGCACGGCTGGAGGAAGCGGCAGCGCTGATTGCCAGAAAGCGCCGCCCGATGCTGATTTGCGGCGGTGGCGTTCGTTATTCCGGCGCACATGATGCGCTGGCGCAGTTTGCCGAGCAGTTTGCGATTCCGTTTGGCGAAACGCAGGCGGGCAAAGGTGCGATTGTTTCCTCACATCCGCTGAACTGCGGTGGTATTGGCGTGACAGGCGGGCTGGCGGCGAATCGGCTGGCGCAAGAAGCGGATCTGGTGATTGGCGTCGGGACGCGTTTAACCGATTTTACCACCGGTTCCAAGTCGCTGTTTCAGAACCCGAACGTCGAATTTTTACTGCTCAACGTTGCCGAATTTGATGCGCTAAAACTGGATGCGCTGCCCCTGATCGCCGACGCGCGCGTCGGGCTACAAGCACTGGCC
The DNA here is from genome assembly GCF_015689195.1 of Pectobacterium aroidearum. GTDB lineage: Bacteria > Pseudomonadota > Gammaproteobacteria > Enterobacterales > Enterobacteriaceae > Pectobacterium > Pectobacterium aroidearum. The sequence continues at coordinate 3,426,149 of NZ_CP065044.1, read as the reverse complement.
GAACGGCTGGCGACGGCGTCCTATCGTAGCGGCTGGCAGCAGGCTATTGAACAGGCGCGTGCGGAATGGGAACGCGAGCTACAGCGGCTGTTTACCGTGCAGGATAAAGGTGAACTGGTGCCTGAAGTGGTGGATGGTCTGGAAGACAAGCTGGATGAATATCGCCAGACGTTGAATACCCACCTGACGCAAACGCGCGTACTGGGGATCCTGAATGATGAACTGGAGGATAACGCGGTTGTCGTTGGCGCGGCAGGGTCGTTACCGGGCGATCTACAGCGCGTGTGGCAGGTAAAAACGCCGGACAGCTATCATCTGGAATATGGTTACTCCTGCATGGGGTACGAGATTGCGGCGGCAATTGGCGCGCGGCTTGCGGTGCCGCAACAGCCCGTCTACGCGATGGTTGGTGACGGTTCTTATCTGATGCTCCACACCGAACTGCAAACGGCGGTGCAAGAGGGCATCAAAATCACCGTGCTGCTGTTCGACAACGCGGGCTTTGGCTGTATCAACAACCTGCAAATGAGTCAGGGAATGGGGAGCTTCTGTACGGAAAACCGCTACCGCGATGCGGAATCGGGGCAACTGCGCGGTGCACTTATTCCGGTCGATTTCGCCAAGAACGCTGAAAGCTACGGCTGTAAAGCGTGGCGAGTGCATGATGAAACCTCGCTCAGACAGGCGCTGGTGGAATCACGCCAGCATACAGGACCGGTGCTGCTGGATATCAAAGTGCTGCCGAAGACCATGACGCACGGCTATGAATCCTGGTGGCGCACTGGCACGGCGCAGGTTGCGGATAATCCGGAGATTGAGACGGCTGCCAGTAACGTGAAAGCTGCGCTCTCCCGCGCACGGCAATATTAGGTAAATTTCCCTGCGTCACTGTCTCTTAGTCACATTTTTTATGAAGACTAAGAGACGGTTTCGTGCGCGATAATGCCGTCATTTCCATGCTACCCCGTAGCACGCGCCCGACAAGGGACGGCTCAAACGCCGCTCGCCCCTTGACCCCTGGCTTTACGGCTAAATTATGCCGCTGACGCGGTGCCTTCGTCGGTATCAGGCTTAACGGACCGCTTGCGACACGTTCCCGACGTGGCGCAAGCTTTCGCCGCGTCCTGCGGCTCATCCTAAGCCTGCTATCTCCTCAGCATAATTTTTTATGCCGTATAAGGGCAAAACCCTTGATGACCCCTGTAGTTATATCTCCGAGAGGGTTAAATGCAATGGGAGATAATGAATTGAAATATTCATTTCATTTTCAAACCACGGTTTCATTTTTCCCTCCCTTTTACGCCAGCGCCTAACCGATCCCCTGATAGGCATGTATACCCCCACAAACGTTCTCAGATGATGTGTGATTGGGGTTGCAGAAAACAGCGAAGATGTCATGAAAATGTTAACTGACACGCAAAAATATAATTTTCAATTTATACAAAACTGAAATAAATGTTTTATTTTAGCTATCAGGATTTGCGGTAAAAAGCGGGTGATGGGGCTGGGGGAAGAATGCGACTAGCCGTTATCCCGTCACTTTTTCAGTCTGGCATTAAACGCCACTCAGGCAGCAAGGGAGCATCTATGTTTAACATCGCTTTACTGGGCGCAGGCCGTATCGGCCAGGTCCATGCAGTGAACATCGCGGCACACAAAGAAACCAATCTTTACGCGGTCGTCGATCCTAACCCAACCAATGCCGCGACGCTGGCCGAACGCTACCATACCAAAGTGCAAACCGTGGATGAAGTCATGAACGATCCGGCGGTGCACGCCGTCCTGATTGCCTCTGCGACCGACACGCACGCCGACTTGATTGAGCTGGCTGCCAAACATGGCAAAGCCATTTTCTGCGAAAAACCCGTGCATCTGGATATTGCCCGCGTTCGCGATTGCCTGACCGTCGTCAAGCAGCAGAACGTGCCGCTGTTTGTCGGGTTTAACCGCCGCTATGACCCGCAATTCCGCCGCGTCAAAACGCTGGCTGGTGAGGGGCGCATCGGAAAACCAGAATCCCTGCTGATTATCTCCCGCGATCCGTCGCCGCCGCCTGCTGAATATGTTCGCGTTTCCGGCGGTATGTTCCGCGACATGACGATCCATGATTTCGATATGGCGCGCTTCATTATGGGCGAGGAGCCGGTGTCAGTCTTTGCACAAGGCAGCAATCTGGTCGATCCGGCCATTGGTGAGGCGGGTGACATTGATACCGCATTTATCGTGCTGAAATTTGCTTCTGGCGCGATGGCGACCATCGTCAACAGCCGCCGCTCCGGCTACGGCTACGATCAACGTCTCGAACTGCATGGCGCGAAAGGTGTGCTCAGCGCGGGCAATATCCGCGAAAACGTGGTCGAGCAGTGGACCGACGACGGCTGTCTGGCAGCGAAACCCGAATATTTCTTCCTACAACGCTATCACGCGGCGTACGCGGCAGAGTGGCAGCACTTTGTCGATGTACTGAATGGCCGCACCCAGCCGGAGTGCTCCGGTCTGGACGGTGAGCGTGCGTTGAATCTGGCGGATAAAGCCTTCGAATCCCTGGCTCAAGGCAAGGAGGTCGCCGTGTAACCGTACGGCACTCCGCGTTTTACCTGCTTTCAACCCTACACCCCTACCTATAACAGAAGCAGATGAAGAGAAAAGACATATGAAAAAGATCATCAGCGTTTCCGCAATCGCCATCGCACTGGGTCTGTCTGGTCTTGCTCAGGCCCAAAATGAACAAATCGTTTTCAGTACGCCGAATCTCGCTATGCCGTTTGAAGTTCACATGCAGCGCACCGCAGTTAAAGCCGCCAAAGAACTGGGCGTGAATTTGCAGGTGCTGGATGGGCAGGGTAGCTCGCCGAAGCAGGCCGCCGATTTGGAAAATGCCATCACGCGTGGCGCACTCGGCTTCGTGGTGTCACCGAATGATGTTAACGCGGTTTCCAGCGCAGTGACCGAAATTCAGGATGCCAAGTTGCCAGTCGTGACGCTGGATCGTTCGGTGAAAACGGAAAAAGCCGTGCCGCATTTTGGGGCGAATAACTACAAAGGTGGTCAGGCGATTGCCGACTATGTCAAAACCAAATTCCCGAATGGTGCAGAGATCATTCTGCTAACCGGCCAGCCGGGCTCTTCTTCTAATATCGAGCGGACGCAGGGGATTCGTGACAGCCTGAAAGCGGGCGGCAGCAAGTACCGCATTGTGGCCGATCAGACGGGGAACTGGATGCGTTCCGAAGGGATGCGCATCGTAGAAAGTGTTCTGCCGTCGCTGCCTAAACGCCCACAGGTGATCCTCTCTGCGAATGACGACATGGCGCTGGGCGCGATTGAAGCGTTACAGGGGCAAGGTCTGAAACCTGGCGAGGTAATGGTAACCGGTTTTGATGCTGTGCCAGAAGCATTGGCTCGTGTACGTGACGGCTGGCTGGCGGTTACCGCCGATCAGCGTCCGGGCTACGCTGTGACCACCGCATTGACGCAATTGACCAATAACATCCGCAGCAAAGCGCCTATCACCGGGGCAGACTACCAACCGACCATGATTACCAAAGATAACCTGAACGATGCCGAACGCATTGGTGAAGCGGGTAAATAAATCGTTCTCTACATAAAAGGTATTCAGCAGGCCGCGTTCGCGCGGCCTTGCGGGAGGAAGGTAAACATGACGGAACCCCTACTGAAGATTACCAATCTGGCAAAGAGCTTCTCCGGCGTGTGGGCGCTGAGCAACGCACAGCTGACCGTTCAGCCGGGAGAGATTCATGCGTTATTGGGCGAAAACGGCGCGGGTAAATCGACGCTATTGAAGGCGCTGGCTGGGGCACAACCGCAAACCAGCGGCGACATCTGGTTTGGCGGCGAAAAGCTGTTACCGCTTGAATCGCCGGTTGAGCGCCAAAAGCGGGGGATTATCACCATTTATCAGGAATTTAACCTGCTGCCCAATATGAGTGTGGCGGAGAACATGTTCCTGGGGCGTGAGCCGCAGCGTAGCGGCGTATTTGTGGATGCTCTGGCAGTCAATCGTGAGGCGAAAGCGGTACTGGATTATCTGAAATTGAACATTGCGCCGACGACGCAGGTGGCACGTTTGAGCGTGGCGCAGCAGCAGATGGTGGAAATCGCCAGAGCGCTGACATTGAACGCCAAGCTGATTGTGATGGATGAGCCGTCGGCGGCGTTGAGCGACAGTGAAGTCGACAGCCTGCACCGCGTGGTGCGCGAGCTTAAAGGACGCGGCGTGAGCGTGGTGTATGTCACGCACCGGCTGCACGAAGTCTTCCAACTGTGCGATCGGTTTACCGTGTTTCAGGATGGCCGCTACACCGGTTCCGGCGACGTCGCCAGCACGAATGTGCAGGAGATTATTCGCCTGATGGTCGGTCGCGACGTGGTGTTTAATCGCCGTCCGCCTTCAGAAACGCACCATCAGGATAAGCCGGTACGTCTGGCGGTAAAGGGCTTAAGCCGGGAAAAACCACCGCTGGATGCGCACGGCATCGCGCTAAAAGACATCAATTTCCAGGTACATGCGGGCGAAGTGCTCGGGATCGCCGGACTGGTGGGCGCAGGCCGTACGGAAATTGCACGCTGTCTGTTTGGTGCCGACGCGTTCTCAACCGGTGAGTTTGTGCTGGATGGCACCCCTTACCATCCGTCTACGCCGCTGCATGCGCTGTCCCAAGGCATCGCACTGGTGCCGGAAGACCGTAAGAAAGAAGGCGCGGTATTGGGGTTATCGATCAGGGAAAACATTTCACTCTCCAACCTCTCATCGCTCATGCGCTGGCGCTGGTTTGTGAACACCCGTAAGGAAGACGATCTGATTGAAGCTTACCGTCAGGCGCTGCACATCAAGATGGTGAACAGCGAGCAGGAGGTGCGCAAGCTGTCGGGCGGTAACCAGCAAAAGGTGATTCTTGCTCGCTGTATGGCGCTGAATCCCAAGGTATTGATTGTGGATGAGCCCACGCGCGGCATCGATGTCGGCACCAAGTCCGAAGTGCATCAGGTGCTGTTCGATATGGCGAAACGGGGCGTCGCCGTGATTGTGATTTCCTCCGACCTGCCGGAAATCATGGCGATTTCCGACCGCATCATCACGCTCAGCGAAGGGCGAATTAGCGGGGAAATTCATGGCGATGACGCCACAGAAGAAAAACTGATGACGATGATGGCCATTTGCCACGACGCATTACACGCAGCATAACGGAGGTGACGCATGTCCCAGCAGCCGCTTTCTAAGAGCATTACGCCGTCCAATCCGCGCGGACGTTTTGATCCGATTGCTTTTTTCGAACGCTTCGGCGTGTTTATTTTCATGATTTTGCTGCTGATCTTCTTTCAGTCGCAGAACAGTAACTTTTTGTCCGAACGCAACATCACCAACATCCTGACCGAAGTTTCCATCTACGGCATCATGGCGGTAGGGATGACGTTCGTCATTCTGACCGCCGGGATCGACCTGTCCGTCGGCTCAATTCTGGCAGTGTGTGCCATCACTGCCGCTTCGGTAATTAAAGGCGACAACTTCACCACCGTTGATCCTGATGCCTGGTTCGGCTTGAGCTGGCTGGTTGCGTTGGGCATCTGTCTGGCAATGGGTACCTTCATTGGTTTCCTGCATGGTTTAGGGGTAACCAAACTGCGTCTGCCACCGTTTATCGTCACGCTGGGCGGGATGACGATCTGGCGCGGGTTAACGCTGGTGATGAACGATGGAGCGCCGATTGCTGGTTTTGACCCTGGCTATCGCTGGTGGGGGCGGGGCGAGATTCTCGGTATTTCAGTGCCAATCTGGATCTTCGCGCTGGTCGCCTTGCTGGGCTATCTGGCGCTGCACAAAACCCGCTGGGGCCGCTTCGTCTACGCCATTGGCGGCAACACCGAAGCTGCGCGTCTGGCTGGGGTGAATGTGCAGCGAGTGCTGGTCAGCGTTTACGTCGTGATTGGCTGTCTGGCTGGTCTGGCGGGCTTTATTCTCAGCGCCCGTCTCGGCAGCGCAGAAGCGGTCGCGGGGATCACCTTCGAGCTGCGCGTCATCGCCTCGGTGGTCATCGGCGGCACCTCGCTGATGGGCGGTTACGGCCGGATCAGCGGCACCATTATCGGCTCGATCATCATGGGGATCCTGATTAACGGACTGGTATTGATGAACGTATCGGCCTACTACCAACAGATCATCACCGGGTTAATTATCGTGCTGGCCGTGGCGTTCGACACCTATGCCAAGAGCCGTCGCGGCGCTATCTGAGCCGCACCCGTACCGATTCTTTTTTTGCACCGAGGTGGATATGAAGGATGTACGCATTGGGTTAATCGGCACCGGCTATATCGGCCGTGCACATGCCATCGCTTACGCGCAGGCACCGACGGTCTTCCCGCTGAAAGGCAACCTGGTGAAGGCGATGTTGGCAGAAGTGTCGCCGGAGCTGGCGGCCAAACGGGCGCAGGAGTTCGGTTTTCAGCGCTCAACGGGGGACTGGCGTGCGCTGGTGGCGGATCCAGACATTGACGTGGTGGATATCTGCGCGCCGAACTTTCTGCATAAGACGATGGCGATGGCGGCTATCCAGCACGGCAAGCACGTTTACTCGGAAAAGCCGCTGGCGCTGAACGCACGTGATGCCAGAGAAATGGTTGATGCCGCGCAGCGGGCGGGCGTGAAAACGCTGGTGGGTTTCAATTACATGAAAAATCCGACCTCACAGTTGGCCAAAGAGATTATCGCCAGCGGCGAGATTGGCGAGGTGGTGCATTTTTACGGCACGCATAACGAGGATTATCTGGCCGATCCGAACAAGCCGGCGGATTGGCACTGTTTCAAAGAAACCGCCGGGCTGGGGGCGCTGGGGGATCTGGCTGCGCATATCGTCAACATGGCGCAGTATCTGGTGGGAGATATCGCCAGCGTCTGCGGCGATCTGCAAACGGTGATTGCGCAGCGTCCGACAGCACCGGGTAGCAGCGAATTAGTACAGGTCGAAAATGAAGATCAGGCGCATGCGATGGTGCGTTTCGCCAGCGGCGCGCGCGGCGTGATTGAAACCTCGCGTATCGCCTGCGGCCGCAAAATGGGGCTGACCTACGTGGTGACCGGTACGAAAGGCACGCTGAGTTTCACACAGGAACGCATGGCGGAGCTGAAGCTCTATCGGCATGACGAACCAGAGAACCGGCAGGGATTCAAAACGCTGCTGACCGGACCGCAGCATCCTGACTATGCGGCCTTCTGCGCCAGCGCCGGACACGGTATTGGATTTAACGATCAGAAAACGGTGGAGGTGCGCGATCTGATCGATGGCATTGCGGCTGACGTCCCGATGTGGCCGGATTTCGAAGAGGGCTGGAAAGTCTCGCGAGTTCTGGATGCGATCGTGCTGTCACACGAAACGGCGCGTTGGGTGAACGTGGACGACGTGGGCTAATACGCCAGCTGATGTGATTTCTTCTTTTTTTACAGGATTGGCTGCTATGAGTAAGGAAAAGACGTTTGATGTGATTTGCATGGGGCGCGTTGCTGTCGATCTGTACGGGCAGCAAATCGGCGCGCGTCTGGAAGATATGGGCAGCTTTGCCAAGTATCTGGGCGGATCGTCCGGCAACGTGGCTTACGGCACGGCGCGACAGGGGCTGCGTTCTTCTATGCTGGCGCGGGTGGGCGATGAGCATATGGGGCGCTTCCTGCGTGAAGAGCTGAATCAGGTTGGCTGTGACACCAGCCATTTAATTACCGATAAGGAACGTCTGACGGCGCTGGTGCTGTTGGGCATCAAAGATCGCGATACCTTTCCGCTGATTTTCTACCGCGATAACTGTGCCGATATGGCGATTTCTCCGGGGGATTTCACCGAGGATTACATCGCATCGTCACGCTGTCTGGCGATTACCGGTACGCATCTCTCTCATCCTAACACGCGCGAAGCCGTGTTGACGGCGCTGCAATACGCGCGGCGTAACGGGGTGAAGACGGTGCTGGACATTGACTATCGTCCGGTGCTGTGGGGACTGACATCGCTGGGCGACGGTGAAACCCGCTTTGTTGAAGCGCAGGCGGTTACGGAGCAGTTGCAGCAGGTGCTGTCGCTGTTCGACGTGATTGTCGGCACCGAGGAGGAGTTCCACATTGCGGGCGGCAGTACGGATACCTTGCAGGCGCTGCGTACGGTACGCCAGCACACGCAGGCGGAACTGGTGTGTAAGCGTGGGGCATTGGGCTGCTCAGTATTTAGTGACGCTATCCCAGACCATTTGGATAAAGGCATCACGATCAAAGGCGTGCGCGTGGATGTACTGAATGTGCTGGGCGCGGGCGATGCGTTTATGTCTGGCCTGCTGCGTGGCTATCTTAACGGCGAAGGCTGGGAGAAATCCTGTGCGTACGCCAATGCCTGCGGCGCACTGGTGGTATCACGTCACGGCTGTGCGCCAGCCATGCCAAGCAAGATCGAACTGGATAACTATCTGGCGCGCGCGGCGAGCGTCCCACGCCCCGATCTGGACGAAGAGCTTAACCATCTGCACCGCGTTACCACGCGTCGTAAACAGTGGCATGAGCTGTGCGTGATTGCGTTCGATCACCGCAGCCAGTTGGAAGACATGGCGCTGAACTGCGGCACGGAAATTAACCGTATTCCGGCATTGAAGAAGCTGATTTTACGTGCCAGCTATGAGGCGGCGCAGCAGGCAGGGCTGGACGGCAAGGCGGGGCTGCTGTGCGACGGTACGTTCGGACAGGATGCGCTGAATGACATCACTGGAAAAGGCTGGTGGATCGGCAGGCCGATTGAGCTGCCGGGATCGCGTCCGTTAATGATGGAGCGCGGCAATATCGGTTCACAGCTGGTGAGCTGGCCGCTGGAACACGTAGTGAAATGTCTGGTGTTCTTCCACCCGGAAGATGCTCACGCACTGCGGCGCGAGCAGGAAATGAAGGTGATGGAGGTCTATCAGGCCTGTCGTCAATCCGGCCATGAACTGCTGCTCGAAGTCATTCTGCCTGCGGGGATGCCGCACAGCGATGCGCTTTATCTGCGTGCCATTCAACGCTTCTACAACCTTGGCGTGCGTCCCGACTGGTGGAAACTGCCACCGCTGTCCTCTGAAGGCTGGGAACAGCTTACGCCGCTGCTGGCGCAGCGCGATCCCTACTGTCGGGGCGTGGTCATTCTGGGGCTGGATGCGCCGCTGGAAACGCTGCAACAGGGTTTCAGCGCCGCCGTCGGTTTCCCGATTGTGAAAGGTTTTGCCGTTGGTCGCACCCTGTTTGCCCAGCCTGCACAGAAGTGGCTGCGTAACGAGATCGACGACGCCGAATTGATTGAGCAAGTTAAGCATAACTACCTGCAACTGATCGCCGTCTGGCGGCAGCGCGGTTAACCCATTTTTATATGATCGAATAAAGGGACATAACATGACCGTTCAACTTGGTATTAATCCACTCACCTGGACAAATGACGACCTGCCTTCTCTGGGCGCGGACACGCCGCTGGAAACCTGCCTGAGTGAAGGGCGTCAGGCAGGCTTCGCTGGTTTTGAATTAGGTAACAAATTCCCACGTCAGGCCAGCGTGCTGGGGCCAATTTTGCAAGCGCACGATCTGCGTTTAGTCTCCGGCTGGTATTCCGGTGAACTACTCACCCGCTCAGTAGAAGAAGAGATTGAAGCGGTGCAGGGACATCTGGCGTTATTGCGCGATCTCGGTGCGACGGTGCTGGTGTTTGCCGAAGTCACGGGCGCGATTCATGGCGACCAACAAAAACCGGTCCATCTGCGTCCGCGTTTCCCGGAGGAGCGCTGGCCGGAATACGGCAAAAAGCTGACCGAATTTGCGCGCTACACGCAAAGTCAGGGCGTACAGATTGCCTATCATCACCATATGGGAACGGTGATTGAAAGTGCGCAGGACGTGGATAATCTGATGGAACATACCGGGCCAGAGGTGGGGCTGTTGCTGGATACCGGCCATCTGACGTTTGCCGGGGCCGATCCGGTGGCGGTGGCGAAGCGCTGGATTAGCCGCATCAATCATGTCCACTGCAAAGATATTCGCCCTGATGTGTTGAAAGATGTGAAAAACCGCAAGACCAGCTTCTTAGACGCAGTGCTGAGCGGTGTCTTTACCGTACCGGGCGACGGTTGCGTGGATTATCCGACGGTATTCAGCATTCTGAAAGCCAATCATTACAGCGGGTGGCTGGTGGTCGAAGCGGAACAAGATCCGGCCGTTGCGCATCCGCTGACGTATGCGACGCTGGGCTACAATAACTTGCAGCGTTTCGCCCAACAGGCGGAATTGATCTGACTTGTGGAGATATACCCCGCGTATTCACGCTGCCGGCCAACCAACATGCAGGCAGCGTGAAGTTGGGGTAGATATGGAGGCAAAAAGATGTCCCGACTCTTATCACGCCATCGTGCCCCTGACGAACATGGCCGTACGCAGCACATCACGCCGGAAACGGCAGGCTGGCGCTATGTGGGATTCGATGTGTATCAACTGGTACCGGAACAGGTGCTATCGCTGCCTGCCAGCGACAACGAGTGCTGTCTGGTGCTGGTGAGCGGCAAAGCGACGGTTGTCACCCCGAGTGAGTGCTTCGAGCAGATTGGCGACAGAATGAGCCCGTTTGAGCGTAGAAAACCCTATGCAGTTTATGTCACGGCGGGAGAGACGGTGACGGTAACGGCGCACACGGCGCTGGAGCTGGCGGTTTGTGCCGCCCCGGGGCTTGGCACGCACCCAACCCGACTGATTGCGCCGCAGGATATCGACGCCGAACAGCGCGGTGCCGGCAATAATCAGCGCTATGTACATAACATTTTGCCCGAAGACAAAGCAGCAGACAGCCTGTTGGTGGTCGAAGTGTACACCGATGAAGGTTGCACCAGTTCTTACCCTAGCCACAAGCACGATGTCGATAATCCGCCGCAGGAAACCTATCTGGAAGAAACTTACTATCATCGTTTGAACCCAGGGCAGGGATTCTGTCTGCAACGCGTCTATACCGATGACCGTTCATTAGATGAATGCATGGCGGTATACGATAAAGACGTGGTGCAGGTGCCACGTGGCTACCATCCGGTCGCCACCATCGCAGGCTATGATAGCTATTACCTAAATGTGATGGCAGGTCCTACGCGTCAGTGGCGCTTTACCTGGGAAGCGGATCACCAGTGGATCAACAGCCCCGAGTATGCGGCTAAGCACGGGCAGGGCAAAGCGTAGCGATACTGATAAACGAGCTTAAGAATGGGGAGTGGCTTATGGATAACCAGTAGGCTGCTGCCCTATCATCTGGGGGAGATGAATGCTTGGGAGAATAGTTGGCTAACTAGACATTTTTAATCCGCTTCATCTGCCCGCAAGTCGCTTTCATAATCCTGACCGCCATGCCAAATACCCAGAACCGTTACTGTGCTTTTTTCTTCATCCACCATAAAAGCAATAAGTGTTTTTTTACGATGATTGGTAACACGCAGCCCAGGTAAAATATCGCTGCGTTGGTTTCCTCTTTCGGGGAATAACTCAAGCGATTCACAGTAACTGATAATACTTTCGGTATAGCTGAGTGCGGTTTTAGGGGAGGCGACTTTCGCTATATAGCGGTACAGTGCTGCCAGTTGTTCTCCCGCTTCCGGTGCGAATACTACCCTGTAATCCATTACTCTTCTCCGGTCATCTTCCTGAACTCGGCTTTTAATCTGTTCCTAATTTCACTACTGCTGAGGCTTTCTGTTTCACCGCGTTGCAGTGCGTTCCAGGCGGGAACGACTTGTTCCTGCAGCCAATTCTCTACTGCATTATCGCGTGCAATCAACGCTCGAAGTCCTTCTCGAATAACCTCACTTTCTGACGCATATTCACCGCTGGCAACTCGGGCTTTCACCTGAGCAGCCATTTCATTCGGTAGCGTTATACTCATCTGTTGTGTTGTTCTCATTGCCTACCCCTTGAAATTACCGATAGGATTTAATCATACTCATTATTTCCCATGTTGTCAGGGGCGAACCACTGAATCAAGCCTCTCGGTTCTCCGAAATATTATCGAGTTTACCTTCTTTCAAATAGCCAATATGGCTGGCCATCAGCTCGGCTTCCTGTTCACTGTGTGTGACGAGAAGCGCGGTTTGTCCGGCATCGCGTAGGATGTCACGCACTTCCTGCCCCAGCCGTTTGCGGCTGTCGGGGTCGAGGCTGGATAGCGGCTCGTCGAGCAGCAGCACAGCAGGCTGCGGGGCCAATGCTCGTGCGAGCGCGATTCGCTGCTGTTGTCCGCCGGACATCTCATGCGGGTAACGCTGCGCCAGGGAGGCAAGATCGACCAGTTCAAGCATGGCGCGGACGCGTGAGTGTTGTAGATCTTTCGGCTGTTTTCTCAGGCCAAAGGCAATATTCTGCGCGGCGGTCAGATGGGGAAACAGCGCATAGTCCTGAAACACCATTCCGACGTTGCGCTGTTCCGGCGGCAGATGCACGTCTGGGCCGGCCACACAGCGTCCGCCGACGTGAATCGTTCCCTGAGTCAGATGCTCAAAACCTGCGATCGCGCGTAAAGCGGTAGTTTTACCGCATCCTGATGCTCCCAGCAGGCAGGCCAGTTCACCGGCGGCAACCTGCATGGAAAAACCGTTTAGCACATGATGAAAATTATGCTTGTGCCCGTAGGCGACGTGGACATTGTTCAGAACGAGTGTAGCCTCAGACACCTTGACTCTTCCTCATGATTTTCATTCTTTCTCAACCGATGTTTTTAGCTGACTGCGGGCCAACAGCACGACGGGGAGCGTGCCTGCCATCACAATCAGCAATGCGGCAATGGCGCCTTCTTCATAGGTGCCTCTGGCTGCTTCGGCATAGAGGACGGTTGCCAGCGTCTCGAAATTGACCGGGCGCAGCAGCAGCGTGGCGGGAAGTTCTTTCATCGCATCGGCAAACACCAATAGCGCACTGGTCACCAGCGCCGGACGCAGCAGGGGAAGGTGTACGCGGAAAAACGTGACGAATTCACTTTCGCCCAGCAAACGCGATGCCTGTTCCATGACGGGAGGAATACGCGTCAGTCCGGCATCAAGCGCGCCAATTCCAATCGCCATAAAGCGAATAGCGCAGCAGATCACCAGCAGAATTCCGGCAGAAAGCAGGGGTAATCCCTTGTAGCCTAGCAGGTCGGCGAGGAAATTATCCGTCGCCATACCGGGCGTCAGCAGGCCAATCGCCAACACGGTACCGGGCACGGCATAGCCCAGCGAGGCGATTCTCAGTATCGTGCGGCGGCGTTCAGGTGAGCGGTCGGTGATAGCCGAATGGCGGGCGTACCACGCAATAATCAGGCTCACGACGGTGACGACCACCGTGACGCCAACGGCCAGCAGCAGCGAGTTCTGTAATGACCGTATCAGACCAGCGGAGATCGTTACGCTATCGCCCAGTCGTTTCGCACTTTCCCAGGCCAGAAAGAGGGCAGGAGCGATGAAGCCGAGCAGAATCGGTAACGCCGTCGCGCAGGTTGCCAACCAGGCGCGAACTCCTTTCAACGGCGCGGGCATGATGCCGCGCATCTGTCGGCTGGTGCCATAACGCTGGTTTTTCCGGCCGTAATATTCCAACGTCAGCAGCAGGATGACTACCGTCAGCATGGTGCAGGCGATTTGTGCTGCCGCAGGTAAATCCGAACGGGTAACCCAGGTGGTGTAAACCGTGACGGTCAGCGTATTTACGCCCAGAAACTCGGAAGCGCCAATGTCATTCAGCGTTTCCAGCAAGGCCAGACTGGTGCCAACGGCAAGCGCAGGGCGCGCCATCGGTAGGGCAACGTGCAGAAAAGTGCCCGTTGCACTCAACCCCAGCGTGCGTGCGGCTTCCAGCAGGTGTGCGGGCTGGCTGATAAACATCGCCCGCATGGTCAGATAAACGTACGGATAGAGCACCAGACCGAGCAGCAGAATCGCGCCCGTCATGGATCGCAGATCCGGCAAACGGAACTGACGCGGACTGTCGTAGCCCAGCAGGCTGCGGATCGCTTCCTGAATCGGCCCAATCGGATGCAACAGATCGAGCCAGGCAAAAGCGACAATGTAAGTTGGCATCGCCAGCGGTAACAGCAGTGCCCAGCTAAATAGCTGTCTGCCGGGAAAATCAAACGCGGTCACCAGCCAGGCGCAGCCTGCGCCAATCACCATGACCAGCACGCCGACGCCGAGAAGGAGGATCACCGTATTGAGCGCGGCATCGGGCAGTACGTAGCGCATTAGGTGATCCCAATGGCCGACTCCCGCGCCTGCGGCTAACCAAAGCAGGGAAACCAGCGGAGCCAGTACGCCGAGTGCAATGATAACGGCAGCGATGCGAAGCGGAGAAAAAAAGAGGCGCGGCCGCCCGAAGGCGCCGCGCAGGGTTGACGAACCGGTCTTATTGATCGAATCCAACTTTATCTACCAACTGACTGGCCTGTTTACGGAATTTAACGATGTCGGTCAGCGGGATGCTATCGACATCCACTTCGCCGATCGTGCTGCCAATGGTGGAATCCAGCGTGACGCCTTTGCGAACCGGATACTCATAGTTTGCCTGTGCGTAGAGTTGCTGAGCCGGTGCAGAAACCAGATATTCCATCAATTTCACTGCCTGATCTTTATGCGGTGCATGGCGTGCAACGGCTGCGCCAGTGATATTGACGTGCGTGCCGCCATTTTCAAATTTAGGCTGAACCACTTTGATGGCATCGCCCCATTTACGGGCGTCGGTGCCTTCTTTGGCATTCTTCATGTGGCCAACATAGTAAGAGTTCGCCAGACCCACATCACAGATGCCGCCGAGGATATCGCGCGCGACGTCGCGGTCACCGCCAGTGGCTTTACGCGCCAGGTTGTCTTTCACGCCGCGCAGCCAGGTTTCAGTCTTGGCTTCGCCGTGGTGCGCAATCATTGCGGCAACCAGCGCGGTATTGTAAGGGTGTTGACCCGCACGGATACACACTTTGCCTTTCCATTTTGGATCGGCCAGATTTTCGTACGTAATGCCGGTCAGCGGCAGTGATTTTTCCGCATAGAGCACGCGGGAACGCATCGACAGACCAAACCACTGGTTGTCTTTGTCTCGCAGCGCAGCCGGAATGACCTCGGTTAATGTGCTGGACTGAATCGGCTGTGTGACACCGGCTTCGACCAGATCGATCAGGTTACCGGCATCAACGGTCATCAGCAGGTCAGCCGGTGAGTTTTGGCCTTCGGCTTTCACACGCTCCAGCATACCGTCTTTGATGAACACGGTATTGACTTTAACCGACGTCTCTTTAGTGAACGCATCCAGCAGCGGCTGAATCAGGCCGGGCTCACGTGTGGTATAGAGGGTCAGAGAGTCATCTGCTGCGGCAGCAGGCAGGGCGTAGGCAACCATCAGCGATGAAGCTAGCGTCAGCAGGCGCGCTTTTTTGCGCAGAACGGACAGCGTTTTTGACATGTTATTATCTTCTCCAGAGTGAATGTGATGCGTAAATTAATAAAATAAGGAGATATTTTCGGCAGGTGACAAAAACTATATATGATAATCACTCTTGTTTGCAATCTCATTAGTGCTTGCGCGTTGTTATCGTGATGGGGGTCAACATAAGCACCTATCGAGGCGGCCTGTGGCCTTATTGATCTGTATGTTGGCAAAAGCAGCTAGGGGGGATGACCATGATGGGATGGGTGCTACGACGTCTGGCTTTCGGCCAGCCTGCTGATATGAATGGTGAGCCAGGTGAGCTCTTCTTTCGGTAAGGCCATTTGATATTTTTCCTGAACGTAATCCCTGATGGCCCAAGAAATCGCCATCGCTTCAGGGTAGTGTTTTAGCAGCTCCTGATAGAAATCGTCCGTGCGTCCCGGTGCGATTTTGCGGGCAATCACCCGTTCGGAAAAATAGCGCAGATGGGTGATAAAGCGAAGGTAATCGACGGCGTTGACGTCGATATTCTTATTGAGTTTGTAGCGAACAATTTCCGCCAGACGATTCACTAACTGAACCTGCTGATGGGCATCGGCAATTTCGGCGCTGCCAGCGGCATTAATGAGATGAAACGCGATGTTGACGGCTTCGTCATCAGGCAGCGTGACGTTAAAGCGCGCCGACACGCGGTCTTTTGCCTGCACGCCGATGGCGTACTCTTTTTGGTAATAGCGTTTGACTTCCCAACTGAGCTTATTGACGAAGTGGTTGCCCGTTTTGCTGCGTTCAACCGCGAAATAGAGATGTTCCGCCAGCGTAAAGAACAGCACCGAATTAAGCTTTTCGGCGTACTGGCTTTGCGCCAGCGTGACAATCTCATGCGTGATGTCAAAAAAAGCCGCAGGAATCGTGTCGGTCAATGAAAGGAAATGCCGTGATTTCAGATTTTCCAGTGGAATGAAAACCTGCTCAACATGCGTCACATCAATCAACGAACCGGGTCTGGCACCAAATCCGATGCCTTTGCCCAACAGGATCATCTCCTGCTGTTCATGATCGACTAACAGCATGCTGTTGTTTAACGCTTTTTTCACTTTAATCACGCTGGCTTCCTAATCACGGTGACTTCCCGATCGCGACAGCTCTCTGCAACGACACATACGGTCTGCCTGTTAGGTGAGGTCGGCGCCATTTGTCGCAATCACCTTCTGATACCAGTAGAACGAATCCTTTCTCAGACGCGCCAGTGAGCCGTTGCCTTCGTCATCCTGATCGACATAGATAAACCCATAGCGTTTCGACATCTGTGAGGTGCCCGCGCTGATGATGTCAATCGCTCCCCAACTGGTGAACCCCATCAGTTCAACGCCTTCACCAATCGCTTCACGCATTTGCTCGAAATGTGAACGGAAGTAGTCAACGCGGTAAGAATCGTGGATTTTACCGTTCTCGACAACGTCTTTCGCGCCCAGGCCATTTTCAACAATAAACAGCGGCTTCTGGTAGCGATCGTAAAGTTCCAGCAGGGAGATTTTTAGCCCGATAGGGTCGATCTGCCATCCCCAGTCTGAGGCTGGCAGATACGGATTTTTCACGCCCAGAACGGTATTTCCTGGGATTCTTTCGGCGTCCGGCTGCGTAGATTCGGTGAGCGACATGTAATAGCTGAACGACACAAAATCCACGGTGTGCTGCTTGAGAATAGCCAGATCGTCGGGCTGCATGGTGATATGGATACCGCGTCGTTCAAGGTCGCGCTTGATGAGCGGCGGATATTCACCGAACACCTGCACATCGGCATAGAAATAGTTTTCGAGGTTCTTTTTCAGCGCAGCTTCGACGTCTTCTGGACGGCAGGAGTGAGGATAGGTCGTCAGTTTGGTCAACATACAACCCACCTGGCTGCCGGGGATTTTTTTATGGCAGTCGCGGGTGACGATGGCCGAGGCCACAAACTGGTGGTGCAGCCCCTGATAAATATCCTGTTTGGCCTGTCCCGAAGCGCTTTTCTCTTCACGAATACCCGCTGTGGTAAACGGGTGGCGATGGATACTGTCGATCTCGTTAAAGGTCAGCCAGTAGCGAACGAGATCTTTATAACGATCGAAGCAGACATTGCTGAAGCGCACGAAGGCATCCAGCACGTTACGGTGCACCCAACCATTGTATTTCTCACTCAGCGCCAGCGGCATTTCATAATGTGAAAGCGTCACCAGCGGCTCGATGCCGTGTTTGCGCATCTCGCGGAACAGAGCGTCGTAAAACTGCAAACCGGCTTCATTCGGTTCGCTGTCTTCTCCGGTTGGAAAGATGCGCGACCAGGCAATAGAAACGCGCAGCACCTTAAAGCCCATTTCGGCAAACAGCGCCAGATCGCCTTGGTAGCGGTGGTAGAAATCGATTCCGCGCCGTTTGGGATAGAAAGCATCATTTTTGCCGTTGAACGCATCGGCAACGTTGTCGTCCGTTAGCGCCATGTGGGCATGGTAATTTTTCAGATCGAGATTCGGTTTCCAGGTAATGGCGTCCGCGACCGACGGGCCCTTGCCGTCTTCATTCCATGCGCCTTCGGCCTGATTGGCGGCAATCGCGCCGCCCCATAAAAAGTGTTCCGGGAATGCGATATTTTTATCCATTACACAGACTCCTTTAAGGTCATGATGATGGTGTGGGGAGAGAGGACGGCATCAGTAGCTTCCGGTATCACGCGGAAGCGCTCGCTGTTGGTGATAACCATCATGACAACGGGATCGTAACCCGCGGCGATGAGGCTATCGAGGTCAAATTCAACGAGGACATCGCCGGTATTAACCTGTTGACCAGCTGTGACTTTTGGCTGAAAGCCCTGACCGTTGAGTTTGATGGTATCGATGCCGATATGAAAAATCAGTTCGGCACCGCTGTCGGTGAGCATACTGACGGCATGGCCCGTTTCAAATACGTTCTCAATCGTGCCGCTCGCCGGGGCGTAGAGCACGCCTTTTTCGGGGATGATGGCAACGCCATCCCCCATGATACGTTTGGAGAAAATTTCATCGTTTACGCTTTCCAGCGGGATCACTTTTCCTTCAATCGGGCTGGCGAACTGGCACTCAGCGATAGTGCGATGGGCTTCTTCTTCCTCTACCGCAGCGACGGGTTTTTCTTCCCGCCAGAGGAACAGCGCGGAGAGAAAGGCGATGGCAAAAGAGAGCGCCGCCCCGGCGATGGCATAGACGATATTCCAGCTATTTTCCGGCGAGACAAACATGGAGATGCTAGCCAGACCGGGACCAACCAGCGCAAAGGCTTCAATCGCCATCCAGCCGATAAACGCGCCGCCGACCAGGCTACCTGCCAGCACGCTGTAGAGTGCTTTTTTATTCAGCAGCGTGATCCCGTATAGCGCGGGTTCAGTAATGCCGAACAGGGCGGAAATACCCGCTGAAAGCGCCGTCGATTTTAACGTTTTGTCTTTGCTTTTGAGGGCTATCGCCATACAGGCACCGGATTCGGCAATGTTGTGTGCGAGTGATGCGGGTAGGTAAAGCATTTCCTTACCAAATTGACTCATGGAGGAAACAGCATAGGGCAGCATTGGTTTATGCATCCCCGATGCCACCATGAATGGTAGCGCGGCAGCGAGCAACGCCGTCGCCACAAAGCCCAATTTGCTGTACAGCCAGAGGATCGCCGTCGCCAGACCTGCGCCGAGTTCATAACCGAGCGGGCCAAGAACCAGCAATGTGACGGGAACGGTGACCAGCAGCGAGAGCATGGGCGACAGGAAAATACGTAGAGCGCTCGGCGAGTAGCGGTTGAAGATCTTTTCGGTTTGCGCATAGAAAATAACGCACAGAATCGCCGGGAAAACCTGCGAGGCGTAGGCGACATTTTTCAGATCGAGAGAGAGAAATACCGCGCCTTCCGCCAGCTGTTTAGACATGGCAGGCAACACCATGACAGAGACGGCGGAAACGGCGACCAGCACATTGACTTTCAGCTTCATCGCGGTGGTGATTCCCACCAGAATCGGCAGAAAATAGAGCGGTGCGGAGCCGATGTTATCCAGCACTTTGTAGGTTGAGCTGTCTTTGGTGAGCCAGCCGAGCAGATCCAGCAGCAGTAACAGCGATTTGAGCACGCCGCCGCCAGCAATCGCAGGAACCAGAGGCTGAAAAACGCTGATGATAAAGTCGATAACAAAAGCCGTGCGGTTGGCTTTTGCCGGCACGGTGCGATCCGTTTTCTTACGGCCTGCGGCGAGGTTCTGCACCGCGTCATACACCTGCATTACTTCGCTGCCGATGATCACCTGACACTGGACGTTGACCCGAACGCCCAGCACGCCCGGCACCTTTTCCAGTTCGCGCAGGTTCACCTGACTATTGTCATAAAGGCTCAGCCGTAGCCGCGTAGAGCAGTGTTCAATGTGCTCAATGTTATCAATCCCGCCGACGAATGTGATGATTTTTTCCGCGGTGGTGGCATAGGCTGTCGCGTTATTATCTGCTGCTGTTTGGCTCATACGACGCTTCCCCTGATCCAGAAACGAAAAAAGACCTGAAGCTCCTCCCACGGTGTTGAGTGGGATAGCTTCAGGTCTTGCCTAGAAAACTAGTTACACGCCTGTGCTGCTGTTGTAAGTCCTTGTATGCAGGAAAGTCAAACAGATCGTGCAGCCTTGATGGGTAAGTGTGATGACAATAGCAGAACCGAAGGGGGAGCATGACGGGGGTGATGTATTTCGGGCATGTTGAATAAAATATGGCGTTTTTTAACCGATGATAAACCACGGGACGAGGTAAACTCGCAAAGCGCAAGTGGGCGGACGAGAGGCGAAAAGCAAGTATGATTTCTATAGTATGGCGAAATCATCAGTTTGCATGGATGATAGATTGATGTACGCCCTGTGTTATGTATCTTTTTGTTTTTATGTATAAATAAACTCGATGGAATCGATTTTTATGACTGATAATTTGCTTTCTCACCTCTCGAACGCATTACGTTCAGAGGATACCTTCGAGGGGCTCGTTCGCCAGTTATTAGTCATGCTGGAACTGGTCACCGATCTGGAATCGACTTACCTAACGCAGGTTGACACCGAAGCGGGTTTCCAAAATATCCTGTTTGCTCACAACACGAAAACGCTCAATATTCCTGAAGGTGCTTCGGTGCCGTGGCATGACACGCTGTGCAAACGGGCGTTGGATGAAGGGCAAAGTTACACGCCTAATGTGGCTGAATGCTGGGGAGATTCGGAGACGGCGAAAGCGTTGGGCATCATCACCTATGCCAGTACACCGGTACGCATGGAAGATGGGCAGTTGTATGGCACACTCTGTGCCGCAAGCTCCGATCATAAGCCGCTGACGACTAAGGGTGAACAAATCCTGAGTTTATTCGCGCAGCTTATTGCTCAGCAAGTGCAGAAAGAGTGGCTGGTGCAGCAGTTAACAGCCGCAAATGTCGCGTTACATGAATATTCTTATACCGATTCACTAACCGGATTGCTTAACCGCCGAGGCGTATTTTATTCGCTGGAAGCACTGTTTTCTCAGGCAAAGAATGACCACCAGCAGGCGCTTATTGTGTTCATTGATCTCGACGGCTTTAAGAAAATTAACGACCAGTTCAGTCATGAAGCGGGTGATATCTTCTTACAAGAAGTGGGGCAGCGTTTGCTCATGTGGGGAAACCCAGGCGATGTTGTCGGACGTCTCGGTGGTGATGAGTTTGTTTTTGCCCGTATGATAAACGTTGCGCCGGGAGAGAACGAGCGTGTGATGGCTTCCTTCAGAGATGACATTACGCCCTTGTTACAGGGGAATTATTCTCTCGGTACGGTCAGTATTGACTATTTGGGTGCCAGCATCGGGATCGCCACGGCAGACCCTTCCGTCGAGGAGCCTGATGGCGTGATCCGCCGGGCTGATGCTGCAATGTACGCCAATAAAGTCACGCGCAAAAAAGATGAAGCCCGCGCTTTTGACGTCATCACAGCACAATCGTAAATGCCTGTGCAGAGGTCATCATCTGCTTATCAGGCATCTTTGGTGGTATCCAGAGTGAGTTTGCCATCTTCTAAGTGAAGTTTGGTGGGGGAAAGGAGTTCAAACAGGCGGTTGAACGGATCGGCGTCTTTGCCTGATTCCCCAGTCATAAAGTTGAAGTCCATTTCTATCAGGTACTTCAGACGTGCTACATAGCCTTCCGGTGCCTGTGCTTGTTCGATTAATGGCAGGCTCTCATGGTGATCTAACACCATCTTGAAAAATTCGGTTTGCTTAAACTCGCCGCGATTCCACTCCAGTTTACTTTGTGCCATGGCCATCGTGCGCCACACTTGCTCTTGGTCATAAGCCTCGCTCCAGGCCGCACGCCGCTCATTCACCGTAAAGGTTCCGCTGTCGTCATAGGTAATCAGCGCCAGCTGTTCACGAGACAGACCTTTGAAGGGGTTACTTCCTTGACCATTGGTATACGCTGTAGCTTGTTTCGCTCTGGCTAATCGCTCGGGGTCATCGCTATTGGGGACTTCCGCATCGTGCGCTTTCTTACCGCTGACATAGCCCATGCCGACCAGTTCATCATCCACGTTTCTGGCTCTGGTCGCCAATGTACTGCGGTCGCTTTTAGCATCTCTGGCTTCGGCCCTGACGGCGGCGTCGCTGAGCTGTTTTGCCAGCGTTGTAATGCCGCTATTCTTTTTATTTGAATAACCATCAGACGCCGTAGACGCGGACTGCGTGCCTTCAGATACGTTTTCCTGCTTTTTTATCGAGCGACTGTCATTGGTGGACTGCGCATCTGCCACAGTACTTTTTGAAAGGCCATTGAAGTTAATCATTCGTTCTTCTCACTCGTTGTGATTCAGGGATAAGTAACGACTCATGCTGCTTATCCCTATTCATAAAAAATGCTTGAGTGGTTGCTCAGCTATTTTTAGTACGGGTGTTATCGCATGGTAATTTCTACATCTGAGTCGTGAGTATTGACGTTGGCATACGTCACTCTTAGGTTGCAGCGTGCGCCGTTGCTAGGCGTGGTGCTTTTAGTCCATTGGGGGATTTTATTTCCCAACACATACTTCACAGTATACGTCATATCAAACTGGCAAACTTTGGCCCCAACTTTGTAACGAACATGCATTGAACCAACGTCACTGATTGGATTGGAGATCGTATATTGATCTGAATCCCCAGACTTAACGCTTTCTTTTGGCTTCGGTGAAGCATTCGTCTGTGAGAAAATTTCCGCTGTTGTAGTCGGAGAAAAAACAGCGGCAGGGGCGGAGGATGCGCCAAGATTCTTAAAGGTGACATTGAATTTCGGACCCGCATTAGCAGCTGCTGATGCAAAAAGGGCTGTCATTAACAGTGAGGACAACAGGATATTGCTTGATTTCATTTGAAAAAACTCCATGTATTTTCATCTGCGACCACAGTCTTTTTATTCTTTCTAACCGACTACGCGGAATACAACGCTGTGTGCTGTAGCCATAAACGCAGGCAGACCGCGTGATTTGATAATAAATCGGCATTATATAAAAAATGTTTAAGTATTTATGGTTATGTTAATAACACCTTATAGGTTTTTGAATTATATTTTCTTTTTTCGCTTATTTTGTTCACAATAATAATTATCGTGGTAATTATTATTGTGAATATCTCTATTTGCGGGGTGGGGGTATGCGTCTGGCTACCAGTTTCGCTTACTGAATGAGATAATCAATTAATACTAACGTGACTGTACTTTTCAGGGTAGTGAGCGACACAGATAAAAAGAGTAATCATGTTGATGGTTGCAGTCGATAAGCCTGCGCTGCGGCGTGAATGACTGTTTTTAGTAATTGGAGAGTAGGGGCAGGGGCGCTTGTTAAGTCAAAAGACATCCAGCGCCTGTTTTTTAATGAGTACGGGTACTAAAGGTAACGCTTAAATTATTCGAACTGTGAAATAATCAGCAGCTTGAATAGTGTGGAGATCTATTGTTTTACCAGCCGCAAACGTTAGTCTCTTCATCTGCATCGTAACCACGTACGATATTAACCAGTTCTTTTACCGCTTCAGCCGAAATTGTCTTATCTTTTAATTTTTCGACCGTAGAGAGAGCTTTATCAACGGACACACCGTTATTATTATTCGTAACCGTCAGCAGAAAACCTTTTTTATTTTCGCTGGTTGACGACAGTTCGTTGAATAATTCTATAACTGCGCCTGCGGCGAAATCAGGCACATAAAAAGCCATCGGTTTGAGATAAACTTTCTCTGCCTTTTCCTTATTGTCACGGTTCAATAGTGTTAATGAATATCCTTTATTTTCACTTGTCATTATGTTTACCTCAACCTTCTATCAGAATTTTTGGATCGACATAAAAATCTACGTTGAATAGCGTATCATCGGATAACGCTTCGATTCTGTGCCATTTTTCTGGCGGAAATACGCCAAATTGTCCGGCTTCAATAGTCAGCGTTTCGACGGGGTCAGGGCTGGTCTCATCGGCGTAACCATAATAACGAATTGTCCCTTGCATCACGCACAAGCGTGGGTAAACGCCTTGTCGTGTCCCTGCATCCAAATGACGCTGCCAGATAGACGCCGGTGCCGTTTCCTTTGTCCAAAAAGGCGTGGTACGAGTATGAACATAATTCGCGGGTATAACGATTCGTTCCATGTTTAAACCTCATGTTTTACCCAGCCACATGACGTGGTGGGAAGGAAAAATCATATAGTGCATATCATATACCTCTTTTGATGTTTGTGAATTACTTTCTGCTCATTAATTTTTTATAATGCCGAAAAAGTTTGCGGAAAGGCCGTATTATCAGGGAGAAACGTTTCTCCCTTTGATTATTTACCTCACCTGATTAGAGGAGGTAAAAACTAACATCAAGGAATAGTTACATTAAGTTATTTTTTTGATATTCCCCTTATTAGGGATATTAAATGTAAAAATCACCCTAGCTGGTACTCAATTAGGGTTATTGTTAAAAATAAATCAAAAGAGTAAAAATGAAAAAATATAACGCCACTCGATGATGAGGTCTGAACTAAAATGAAAAAGAACGTAAAAATCAGTTCATTTTATTATGGTTTCCCGGTTTTCCTTGTTACAACGACGGATAATAGCAACGGAAATATCAATGTTGCTTCTGTATCGTCGTCAATTTCTCTCGGCGATAAAATTATTATCGGTGTCACCAAAGGAAGTAAGACCTGTAGTAATTTATTATCCGGGTCTGATGTTGTGATTAATATTCCTGATTATAAACTTTGGGAGAAAGTTGAAGATCTCGGTAAGTTGACCGGGAGCGATACGCTATCTGAGGGGCAGATTAAATGGGGCGTTCAGGTATGCCACGATAAATTCTCCAAAGTCGGCCTTCACACTGAATCTTCTCGCGATATTACGCCGCCTCGGGTGATTGAATGTCCTATTCAGGCGGAATGTAAAACCGTCAGCACGACGGACAAAGGGCGTTTTATTCTCGTTGAACTGGATATTGTCAATGTCTGGATGGATAGCGAGCTATTAGGAGCGAATGATGTTGTCGATTCGTCAAAATGGAAGCCTTTGATCTACAACTTCCGCGAATATGATACCACGGGTGATGCATTAGGCTTTAACTTTAAATACGGCCATTAATATTACGGAGACAACGCAGCGGCATTATTTTCAGGAGGCAGCGTTGTCTCATGCTGCTGCATCAATTCAACGATCCAATCAATAAAAACTCGCAGCTTGGCGTTGACATGGCGGTTCGGCGGAAATGCCAGGTGCAGGGGCATTGGATTAATACGCCACTGTTCAAATAGCGGAATCAAGGCGCCACAAGCTTGATGTGCTGCCGCCATATAGACTGGCAGCGCAATCACACCTAATCCAGCTAGCCCAGCTTCGAGGTAAGCATTGCCATCATCCACGGCAAGCACATAGCTGCTCTTGATTTCAATATGTTCACTCTCACCGTGCAGTACCAGAGAATCAATCTTGCCGGTGCGTGAGGACAAGAATCCCACGATGCGATGGTCAGTGTTTTCCAGCTCTCGCGGATGCGCAGGAACGCCAAGGCGTTCCACATAACTGGGGGCGACGTAGACGCCGATTTGCAAATCGCCGACATGGCGCGCGATCAGGGACTGGTCGTTGATTTCGCCACCGCGCAGGACGCAATCCACGTTGTCGCCGATCAGATCCACCACCCGGTCACTCACGCCCATGTCGAACTGGATATCAGGGTAGCGTGCGTGGAAAGCCGGTAGTGCTGGCACGAGCACAAGGCGGGCCAGCGGACTGGGCACATCCACCCGTAGCCGCCCCTTGGGCGTAATCGCCGCACTGGACAGGCTGTTTTCAGCATCCTCCATGTCTGCCAGCAGGCGGATGACGCGTTCGTAGTAGACCGCGCCATCGGGAGTCACACCGAGCTTGCGGGTGGTGCGATGGAGCAACTTGACGCGCAGGCGCGCTTCCAACTGCTGAATGAGTTGCGTCACCGTGGTTTTGCTCATATGCAGCGTTTGGGCAGCCTTTGTGAAGCTACCTGCCTCCACCACGCGAGCAAAGGCGCGCATCGCATCGAAACGATCCATTCCTTCTCCTCTCTTTTCACCAATTGTTTGGATTTTACAAACAATGATGGACAAAGTCGCTTGTTTATCCGCCCGATCTAGCACCTGTAAAGTGTCTTTATGTTCACCGGGCAGATTTCGCCCCATTGCAAAGGTACAAACATGACAGCACGCGAAGCA
Organism: Pectobacterium aroidearum; assembly: GCF_015689195.1. Lineage (GTDB taxonomy): Bacteria > Pseudomonadota > Gammaproteobacteria > Enterobacterales > Enterobacteriaceae > Pectobacterium > Pectobacterium aroidearum. The sequence continues at coordinate 3,399,988 of NZ_CP065044.1, read as the reverse complement.
GTTTTTCCCTTCGGTCGGCAGGCGCTCTATGAGCGCAATCGTTATTCACCAGCCATCAAATCCAACGGTTTCTTGTTCGTTTCGGGGCAGGTTGGTAGCAGAGAGGATGGTTCGCCTGAACAGGATCTAAAAGCGCAGGTCAGGCTGGCATTCGATAACCTTAATGCTGTTCTCACGGCTGCGGGCTGCACGTTCGGTGACGTAGTTGACGTTACCCTCTTTGTCGTCGATCCCGAGTCAAACCTCGACGCTATCTGGAGTATCCTGCCAGAATATTGGGGGGAAGCGCCTTACCCTACGTTGACAGGGATCGGCGTGACGTGGCTTTACGGATTCAAATTTGAGATTAAGGTGATTGCCAGGCTGCCCTAAGCATTACAGGCCTTTCCGCCAGTCGAAAATTCAATAGGGCAGCCCGCGCTGCCTGTAGAGGCAACAGAGAGATTTCTGACGTGCGATATGCCGGAGCGGGGGAGTTTGCCAGACTGGTCTGGATTTACTGATGAGACAGAGGAAATTTATGAAAGCAGCGGTTTATGACGTGGAAGGCGCTCCCAGCGTCCTGAAATATGTCGATATCCCAGAGCCGGTCACAGGGCCTGACGACATCCTGATTTCTGTCGAGGCTATCTCGATTGAAGGTGGAGATCTGATCAACCGCCGTTCAACTCCGCCACCTCTTCCTTCATGGGTCCTCGGCTACGCGGCCGCGGGCACTGTTGTTGCAGTTGGATCGAACGTTCGTAGCCGTACGATTGGGGACAGAGTCGCTGCTTTTAACATGCAGGGATCGCATGCGGAACGTTGGGCTGTGCCCGCAGAACGAACCTGGCTTATACCAGATGGGGTGGATACGGCAGAAGCGGCGGTGTTACCGATTTCTTTTGGAACCGCATATCATTGCCTCTTCACTCGAGGCATGCTCCGGCGCGGAGAAACGGTTCTTATTCAGGCAGCCGCTGGTGGCGTGGGGCTCGCGGCCGTTCAACTTGCTTCACAAGCAGGCGCGACGGTCATCGCCGTGGCAAGTGGAACGCAGCGAAGAAGCCGGTTGCTTGAACTTGGTGCCGATCATGTCGTGGATCGTGCAGAGAATAACGTCGTGGACAGTGTTCGGCAGTACACCCATGGCACCGGTGTTGACCTCGTCATCGATCCGGTGGGGACGACGTTGCCCGCTTCGCTTTCTGCGCTCGCTCCGGAAGGACGTCTCGTCTTCGTCGGTAATGCGGGCGGTGGTAGCCTGACTGTCGATTTGTGGCCGCCAATGCAGTCTAACCAGACACTCATGGGGGTATTCATGGGACCCCTTTTTGAAAGGCCCGAAGTTCGGGCAAGTGTGGACGACATGTTGCAGGTTGTAGCAGCAGGGCGCATCAGGGTTGTTATTGACCGCATCTTCCCCCTGGCCAATGCTGCCGCGGCCCACGAATTCGCTGAGACAGCGAAACCGCTTGGCCGCATCGTGATGAAGCCATGAGGCACGTTTGACCAGTATGGGTGCGCTGGGCTAATTACTTGGTTCTGGTGTCAAGGCGAAGTTCAGATGCCAGGGGTAGGGCAAAGCTGAAATGTCCGCTCTGAGCCAGGGGCGGTCATAATTTTCCATATCAACCACATTGTAACAGGTGAGACTCCGTACCCCATTGCATACAGTTTCTTTCTCCCACGTATTCAAGACACTCAGCACGGAACGTTGTCTTATCGCTCATTCTATCCCCTAGTAGAACGGCATTTAATCCAGCCGGGTAAGCCAACATAGAACGGATTTATTGAGAGTTTTAACGGTCGCTTTCGCGATGAATGCCTGAATGAGCACTGGTTCAGCGATATTGTCCATGCCAGAGAAATCATTAATGCCTGGCGGCAGGACTATAACGAGTGTCGGCCACATTCAGCACTGAATTATCAGGCGCCATTAGAGTTTGCAGCACGGTGGCGAAATGGGAAATTAGGCAGTAACAGAACAGATATTACTCACTGACAATGGTATCTAATACTGGGGTCACACCATTATCGAACCAGAAAGACCCTAAATCTGACTACCAACTTTTTCCGCTACGGGGTGAAAACGGGGGAGCATCGGGAACGCTTTGCGCGTGAATTTGTTGGATAGGCGCTGAAAAACGAAAATCCCGCTTAAGTTTCCTTAAGCGGGATTTTCTAAATATGGCTCCTCTGACTGGACTCGAACCAGTGACATACGGATTAACAGTCCGCCGTTCTACCGACTGAACTACAGAGGAATCGTGTGAACGGGGCGCATAATAACGGCGTGTGCCGCGCATGTCAAAGGCGTAAACCACAAAATTGCACTGTTCGGTGAGAGAATGTGCAATCTGCCGATATTTTTGGCAAATACCGGCATTTTATCGTGTCCTGCCATTGCTAGAGTGTATTCACTGGCGCTTTTTGTTTGTCGGAAAAGGCATATAACGGCCCTTTTCCCGACAGCGTGAATAGGGATACCGCCGTGAAGGAGAGGGCGATGCCGCCTAAAATCAGGTAAGTGCCATGAAAACCGATACTGTCATACATATTGCCAGCAAAGATAGACATGAAAATGATCGATATCTGTTTAAAGAAGCAGAAGCACACCAGATAAATCGTCGCGGAAAAGCGGACTTCAAAGATCGTGGTGATGTATTTGAAACAGCCGACAATCAGGAAAGGCACTTCAAACATGTGCAGCGTTTTCAGCACAATCACTTCCAGTACGGAACTGGCAAAAGCGGAGCCAATGATACGAACGGACATAATCGTCCCGGCGATGAGCAGGGCGTTTTTACCGCCGATACGGTTCACAATTAGCGGTGCAAAAAACATGATGGTGGCATTAAGCAATTCACCCAGCGTAGTGACGTAGCCAAATACTCTTGTGCCTTCCTGTCGGGTTTCGAAAAACGACGTGAAGAAGTTGGCAAACTGCTGATCGAACACATCATAGGTGCATGACACACCGACGACATAGAGGGTCAGGAACCAGATCTTACGTTCTTTTAACAGCTCGGCTGCCATTTTCAGGCTAAAGGGTTTCTGGTTAGAGCCAACTTGATCGGCAACGAACGCGCTGGAAGAGACTTCCGGTTTTGCCAACAGCAGCAGGATGGCGAGGATGACGGCACACGCGGAACCAAGCCAGAAAACAAACTGATTATTGATGGTAAACATAATCCCGACGATAGACGCACAGAGCGCCCAGCCGAGGCAACCGAACAGGCGTGCACGGCCAAATTCAAACTGGCTGCGGCGGCTGACTTTCTCGATGTAGGCTTCAATTGCTGGTGCGCCACCGTTGTTGATAAATCCCAGGTAAATTCCGCCGACGATAGAACCTAAAACGATGTTGTATTTTAGCAATGGGCCAAAAACATAAATAAAGAATGGAGCAAAAAACACCAGCATAATGGTAATAATCCACAGCAGGTGTTTTCTCAATCCTAACTTATCGGATAATAGGCCAAATATAGGTTGAAATAGCAAAGCAAAAAAGGAGATGCAGGCGAAGATAATTCCCGTGTCGCTTTTACTTATTTGGTTGATATCGTGAAGCCAAATAGGGAAGAACGGGAAATAAGCCCCCATGATAAAGAAGTAGAAAAAGAAAAACAGGCCGAATATCCAGAAATTCTTATTATGTAGGTAGTACATGGCGCTTTCTCCGATATGCATTATATACCCGTCATACTTCAAGTTGCATGTGCGTTGGCCGCGTTCAGTCACCCGAATCACTTACCTGAGTAAGCTCATCGGGATTCCTTCTCTTGCCGCCTTCCTGAAACTCGAATTATTTAGGGTATACCCGTCATACCTCAAGCCACCTGTATGCAGCTCGAGTTATTTAGGGTATATAGCCGCGGCGCTTATTTTGGCGGCGGCGGGATACAACCAGGATAGAAAGAGGTAGATACCCGCTCTCTTTCGTTGCTTTTTAATACTGCTTTTTCATATCAATACGGTTGGTGATGTTGAAGCGCGACGCGGTAGTGATAATGTGTCGCCGTGAGTAAATCATCGCGATGAACGCTGGGGCTCCAGGAATCATCGCCGCCAATGCCCATATGGAAGCCATCCAGATTGAGCCAAACGCCTTCTTCCTTTTCTAATAAATGGTGGTGAGTACAGGTCATTAACTGTGTTAACCCATAACGACTTAACCCGAAGTGGAAATTTCCGGTGATTGTCCACTTGCCGTACGTTAGCGTGCGAGTGTTGCAGCGCAGTCCGTTTTCTGACGGGAAAATGTAGGGCGTATGAAGGTCATCCAGCGGCAGACTCCAGTGCCCATGCTGTGCAGCCAGCTGTCGGTCTGGGTAATTCTCATGTGGACCAAGCCCGACCCAACTGACCTGAGGTGCAACATCGGCTAACTGGCAGTGCAAGCCCACTCTGGCTAATGATGGGAGTACCGTCGCGACATCAACGTCGACATCAACAGTCATCACGCCGTGTACATCAATCTGCCAGCACTTTTTACTCCGTAGCAAGATTTGTCCGGCATGGCGGAATACATGCTCGGTAGTAACCTGCACGGCATCGTCGAGTTGGTCAGCCTGAATCGCTATACACTGTGTCTGCAATTGGTAAAGACCAGCAGATTTCCAGCGTTCGGCCCAGGCGCGCGGATCGATGCGATCAACCTCGCTGATACCGATGTCGTTATCCATCGGTGCCCGAACAAACTGATCTTGCAACGGGGTTAACAGCACTGGCGTGTCGGCTGTCCACCACTGTACCAGCCAGCCGCTCTGGCGGTTAAAGTGCCAGCGTTGTTCGCCCTGAACGATATCGAAGTGCGCATCGGACGATCGCAGTACGGGGCGTTGCTTCTGCCCGGAACTGACCGTATCGGGAAGATGAAGTGGTGCAGGGAGTTGCCATTGATCCCAGGCGCAACGGTGGTTTGCCTCTGACCAGGCGGTGGCTTTAGGCTGTACGACTTCAACATTGAGCCAAAGCTCCCCTGTGTGTTCGACGGCGGGAAGCGCCTCCAGTAGCGTGAGAGTCTGGGTGGACTGCGGCGCGAGCGTCAGCGGCTGCGAACCTTCTGCTAGCGTTTTATCGTCCAGCGTGATGCGCCAGTTCAACTGCTCATTGTCCGTATGGCGAAACAGGTATTCGCTGGTGACGTGAAGCTCACACGGTGACCCCGCCTGCCAGTCGAACTGAATATGCTGCTGTGCTCGCTGTGCTTCATATAGGCTGGGATGCGGGGTGCGATCGGGAAACAGCAAGCCGTCCAGACAGAACTGACGATCGTTAGGTGTGTCGCCAAAGTCTCCACCGTATGCCCAGTAGGCATTGCCTTGCTCGTCGTGGCGGGTCAGCGCCTGATCGACCCAATCCCAGATGAATCCGCCCTGTAACCGAGGGTATTGACGGAATGCCTGCCAGTAGCGGGCAAATCCCCCCAGACTGTTGCCCATCGCGTGTGCGTACTCGCAAAGGATAAGTGGCCGATGTTCGTCCGGCATGCTGACCCATTTGGTGATCGACCATTTGGGCACGCTGGGGAAGGGCTGATCTTCATCGACGCGGGCGTACATGGGGCACACAATGTCGGTCGCACGACTGTTCGCGCCGCCGCCTTCGTAATGCACGGGACGCGTCGGATCGTGACGCTTGATCCATTGATAGAGTGCGTCATGATTTGCGCCGTAACCGGACTCGTTCCCCAATGACCAGATAATAATGCAGGGATGATTGCGGTCGCGTTGTACCATCCTCGATACGCGTTCGCTGTAGGCAGGTAGCCAGACGGGATCGTCTGACAGACGATTCATCGGCTGCATGCCATGCGTCTCAATGTTCGCCTCATCCACAACATACAGGCCGTAGCGATCGCACAGCCGATACCACAGCGGATGGTTGGGGTAATGTGAGCAACGCACGGCGTTAAAATTATGCTGTTTCATCAGCATAATATCGCGCCGCATTGTGTCTTCATCCATGACCTGACCATGCTGCGGATGATGCTCATGGCGGTTAACGCCACGAATCAGTAGCGGTTGACCGTTCAGCAGCAGCAGACCGTTGCGGATTTCAACTTTTCTGAAACCGACATCATAGGCTTCTGCTTCTACGAGCTCGCCTTCCGCTGTTTCCAATGAAATAACCGTGCGGTACAGGTGCGGCAGTTCGGCGCTCCACAGATCGGGCTGTGGCACGTCAATACGGAGAAAAGCCTTATCGTGGTAAGCACCGCGTTCATCGACAATATCGCTGCCGAACGCCTGTCGTGTGTCACCGATGAGTTTATTACCACGCCAAAGTTGTGCACGGACGTGATGGCTTTTGGATTCCGCTTCGGTGAGCGTTGCCCTCACTTGAATCTCCAGCGTACCGTGGCGGAAATCGGCGCTGAGCGGCGTAGTCAGTTGGATATCGCTGAGGTGAACCGTGGGTTTATGCAGAAGCGTGACATCGCGGAAAATACCGCTCATACGCCACATATCCTGATCTTCCAGATAGCTGCCGTCAGACCAGCGTAACACCATGACGGCCAGCCGATTCTCTCCGGTTGTCAGATAGCGCCCGATATCAAACTCTGCAGGCAGGCGACTATCCTGCGAATATCCTACCCAGTGACCGTTACACCAGAGGTAAAACGCGGAGTTAACACCGTCAAAGATAATCCGGGTTTGCCCGTTGCTGATCCAGTCATGATTGATCTTAAAAGTGAGCGAGTAACAACCGGTGGGATTGTCTTTCGGCACATAAGGTGGATTGACGGGGATCGGGTATTTTACGTTGGTATAAATCGGAGCGTCATAGCCCTGTAATTGCCAATTGGAAGGCACTGGGATGGTATCGGCATCGGGCAGATCCTGCTGTAACCAGCTTTCCGGCACCGCTTCCGGGCGAGTGAAATAGCTAAACGTCCATTCGCCATTCAGGCGGCGTAGCCGCTGAGAAGGTTCATCCTGCTGTGCGGCAGCTACGCTGCGCCAGCTGTTAAACGGCGGATGTGCAGGAAGCCTCTGGTAGTGAGTACAAGTTGGGTTTTCCCAATCGCGTCGGGAAAGGATTTCTTGCAACGTGGCGCGATGGCGTACGGGATGCGGCAAAACGGTATCGCTCATGATGGCTTGGCTCCTGAACGTTTTGAGGCTGTCATTGTGATGGGAGTTTAAATTGTTATCCGCTCACAATTTGTGTTGCTCATAACATATCGACTCGTCAGGGCGAGTAAAGTGGCGCGTGACAATAAAGTGGAAGCGATCACAAAGATCGTTTGTAAAAAGAATGAGAGAACATCGAATCTGGAAAGCGCTACGCAACAATTCAATCAGGGGTGACAAATAATTTATTGTTTATCATGTTATTTGTTAAGGTTTTGGCACTGGGGATGAAAAAGGTACTGTGGTGTAAAGGGTTACAAATAGTGTAAAGGGTTAAAGCCTCTGGAGCTGGCGTGTAATGTCCAGCAGATTTTTGGTGAGTTCTTGCAGGGAAGCGTGTGTCGATGAATGTACAGCGGTGCTATGGCGTACGATCAGTTCGGTGGGTAACAGTAGTGACGTACTCTGGGTAGGGGCGCGCAGCGTAGTGAGCAAGCGGGTGACGCCTTCTTTACCTAAGAGCCTGAAATCCTGGCGAATGGTTGTCAGTGGCGGAGTGTAATACGCGCTGTCCTGAGTATCGTCAAAACCGATCACCGACATCTGTTCCGGCACGCGAAGGCCATACTCATGCAGCGCGCGCAGAACGCCAAGTGCCATTTGATCGTTCGCTACAACAATGGCGGATACGCGCAAAGATTGCCCCAGCAGTGCCAGCGTCTGGTGGTAACCGGAAGCAGCGCTCCAGTCGCCATGCAGCACCGAAGCGGGAGAAAGTTGCTGTTTTTCCAGCTCGGCTAGCCAGCCTTCATAACGCAGTCGGGCGGAAATCGAGGTCATTGGCCCCGTCAGCAGGGCGATATGCTGGTGCCCCAGTTGCACGAGATGCGTGATAGCCAAACGTGCGCCGTGATCGGGATCGAACATGACGTTGAGTATGTCGGTATGCGGATCGGCATCCATAAACAGGACGGGCGTATCGGCACAGGTCTGGCTAATGTGTGCGACATCATCCGATGAGAGTGGGACATTCACGATAACACCGCTGACCCGCTGAGAAAGCAGGTCGTTAACGGCGTTATTGCAGGTGTTGACATCCGGGCTGCTCAGCATGGACATCACGATGTTAATACCTAACTGGCTGGCGGTACTTTTGATCGCCGCAGCAATTTGGGAAGGGGCGTGCAGTGAAAGATCGGTGGTGACGAGTCCCAGCGTAGTGATGGTTTTCCCTGCCAACTGCTGTGCGACGCGGTTAGGCGTGTAGTTTAGCGCCGCCATCGCTTCTTCTACTTTAGTGCGAGTGCGAGATGACACATGAGGTGCCTGATTCAGCACGCGGGAAACTGTCTGATAGGAAACCCCGGCATACTCGGCGACATCATTTAGTGTTATGGGTTTCTGTTTCATAGCGGCTATTCCGTGCGTGAAAGAGCATCATCATAACAAATCGCGTGGGTAATCCGTAACAGGCGTATGTATCTCGGCGCAATCGAAGCAGGCAGAAAAAAGAGCAGGCGTTTGTCGGCGTTTTTAGATGGTTGTAAAAAGTAAAACCGGGAGCAGGTGCTCCCGGTTTGGCGGAGGGTTACCCGTTGCTTACTGCTCGGACAGTACAAACATGCCGTAAGGGTGAATTTGCAGATAGTAACTGTCGCCTGGATTCGGCTGAAGCTGGGTCGCGTTAACCTGCAACAGCATCGACTGTCCGTGCCAGTCTACCTGCACTTCGTACTGCGGCCCCATGTAGGCGACCTGTGTGATCGTGCAGCGCTGGCTTTCTTCGCCTTGATGGCTGAGTGTAATGGCTTCCGGGCGAATACCAACGGTCGATTCGCTTAATCCGGCAGCAAAACCCTGCGGACGCGGAATGAGGTAGCCATAGATGTTCACGCTGTCTGCCGTAAAGGTCGCCGGGAAGATATTAGCATCTCCCATAAAGCTGGCCATGAAGCGGGAAGCCGGCTGGCGATAGAGCTCCTGCGGCGCGCCCAACTGCATGATTTTGCCTTTGTTCATGACCAGAACCATGTCCGACACCGCAAAGGCTTCACTCTGATCGTGCGTCACATACAGCGAGGTGATATTGAACTGCTGCTGAAGCTCGCGGATTTTCTCACGCATACTGCGGCGCAGGTTAGCGTCGAGGTTACTCAGTGGCTCATCGAACAGCAGGACTTTAGGTTTGAGGATCAGCGCTCGCGCCAGCGCGACACGCTGCTGCTGTCCGCCGGAAATCTGGTCGACGTAGCGATCTTCAAACCCTTCCAGATCCACCAGCGCCAGCGCTTCTTTTACTCGCTGATTGATTTCCGCCTTTGGACGACCAAGCATTTTCAGGCCATAACCAATGTTTTCTCCCAGCGACATGTGTGGGAAGAGGGCGTAAGACTGGAACACCATGCAGATATCACGCTGTTGAATGGAGCGCTCGGTGACGTCTTCGCCGTCGATGAAAATCTGGCCTTCCGTCGGTTTTTCCAAACCGGCAACTGCACGGAGTACCGTGGTTTTACCGCAGCCAGATGGCCCCAGCAGCGTGACCATTTTTCCCTGTGGGATCGCCAGATTCAAATCATCAATGACGGTGTTGTTGCCGAAACGTTTAGTGACGTGCTTCAGTTCAACAAAGTTTTTTTCAGTATTCAAGGTAATCACTCCGCTTAGTCACTATTCTTGGCTTTTGAACGGGAAACCCGCGCTTCACCGACCAGATAATCGAACAGGAAAATAATGGCCAGCATGACCACAATCAGGATGGAACCGTAGGCAATCGCCATACCGTATTCGCCGTCTTCCACGCGGTTAAGAATGTAAGACGTGGCGACGCGGGTATCTGGCGTAACCAGGAAGATAATGGCGCTGACGGTGGTAATAGCGCGCACGAAGCTGTAAATCAGCGCGGACAAAATGGCCGGACGTAACAGCGGGAGCAGAATATAGAACACCGTACGCATCGAACCTGCCCGCAGACTGAGCGACGCCTCGTCCAGCGATTTATCCAACTGCCCCAGTCCGGCGATACCGGCACGGATACCAACGGGTACGTTACGCATCACCATCGACATGATGACGATCACTGCCGTTCCCGTTAGGTAAACCGGCGCGCTGTTAAAGGCCAGAATATAAGACACACCGGCAACGGTGCCCGGCACCGCAAAGCACAGCATGGTGGTGAACTCGATGGCTTTCTTACCGTAGAACTGCTGGCGTACCACGATGTAGGCGATAAGCAGTCCAAACAGTGCCGTAATCGGTGCTGCGATGCCCGCGAACAGCAGCGTATCCAGCAGGGAAGGCCAGGCGCCGTCGCTAAAGCCTTGTCCGAACAACTTGCTGAAGTTTGCCAACGTCAGGGTGTAATCCACGCCCCAGTTAACCGTAAAGCTGCCGTAGAAAATGCTGCCGTACAGCAGGACGTTAAAGGCAATCCAGACATAGAGCAGGATGCTGACGATCCACACCAGCGAAACGGGCAGCGGTTGCACATCGCCACGGTAGGATTTACCGGAAATCGTGACGTAGGAACGTTTGCCGATCCACAGATATTGCACGCAGAACACCGCCAGTGAGAACAGCAGCAGGACAACGCCGAGCGTACTGGCTGACTGATAATCCAGCTGTGCGCCAGTGATGTAGAAGTAAATCTGGGTGGCGAGTACGTCGAAGTTGCCGCCCAGCACCAGCGGGTTACTGAAATCGGCCAGCGACTGGACGATTACGATCAGGAACGAGTTAGCCAACGCGGGTTTCAACAGGGGCAGGAAAACCCGTTGAAAGGTTTGATAGCGGTTGGCACGCAGCGTGTATGACGCCTCTTCCAGCGACGGATGAATCGTCTTCATCGCGCCTTCCAGAATCATGAACGACATCGGCGTAAAGGCGAGCACCTGTGCCAGCCAGATACCGGTAAACCCATACAGCCAGTTGGTGTTCGTCAGGCCGAACCAGGCTACCATCAGCTCGGTGACATAACCGGAGCGACCCATCATCAGCGTTACGCCTAACCCGACGACAAACGGCGGGGTAACGATAGGTAGAATGGAGAAAATGCGGCCGATAATCGCGGAGCGACGGGCGATGCGCGAAGTGTAAATGGCCAGCACCATACCGAAGAAGGTACAGCCGATACCAACGGCAACCGACAGCAGGAATGAGTTCCAGATCACGCGTAAAATGTGCGTCTGACCCAGAATCTGCATAAACGCGAGCGGCGCGAATTCACCGCTGTCGTTGGTGAACATGGGAATAAAGATGGCAATGCTGGGGTAAAGGATAAACACGCCAATCAGCGCGATGATGCTGATGAGCGAGCCGATGACGAAGCGATCGCCACCCAGCCAGTCAAGCCTAGAGAGCGCCAGCGTAATAATCGCACTCAGTGCGACAAACAGGGCGATCGTGCCATAGCCCATTCCGCGTCCTTCGAGCGTGGCACTGGTGACCACGAAAAGCGCGCAGAACAAGGCATACGCCGCATCAAAACGGTGGCGACCGCGTTGTTCCCGGCCGGGTGTAAACAGCGGACGCGCCAGCAGTCCCAGCGGGAGCAGGAACCAAAGCAGGCTGATATTCAGGTTCGACCAGCTGTAAGCGGCCAGCAGTTCATCGCGTGAGGCATCCAGCAGGCCGTAATCCAGGCTCCACGCTGGCAGCAGCAAGAATGTTGCCGCAATCAGCGCCAGCCACAGGAATATAGGATCCCGCTTAGGCGTCGGTGAAAGCGTTCGTGTGTGTGACATAAGGTTCCCTGGTGCTTTATAGCGTTGTTTTATAAGATTGAATCGTCACAGGTATTGGTTGGTGAATAATATTGAGTAATGGTTAATCAGCGATGCTGAGAACACGGCGTTAAGCGAAATGCGAGCAAGCTGCTGCCGTGTTCCCGTTATTTTTCAATCAAAGTCAATAATTGGAGCTTATTGGCCCATTTTGACTTCGTTAACCCACTTGGAAATCAGGTCCTTACGCACGTCTGCCGCACCGTATTTGTCCATGTCGTAGTTGATCAGTTTCAGATCCTGCAATTTCAGCGACAGTGGGGACGCCTCGGCGGTGGTGTTAGTCAGAATCTGGTAGGACTGGCCTTTCTTCCAGGAGAGTTCCTGTGCTTCTTTCGACAGCGCCCAGTCAACGAACAGTTTGGCGTTATCCATATTGCGCGCGCCTTTCAGGATGCTGACGCCGCCAATTTCATAGCCGGTACCTTCACACGGGGAGATCAGCGTCAGCGGTGCGCCTTTCTCTTTTTCCAGCGAGTAGTCGTGCAGGAAGCCGATGCCGATAGCGGTTTCGCCACGTGCGGCGTTACGTGCCGGGGCAATACCGGATTTGGTGTACTGCGACACGTTGGCATTCAGTTTTTTCAGATAATCAAAGGCCTGATCCTGACCCCAAAGCTGGGAGAAAGTGGCCAGCGCGGTATAGGCTGTGCCGGAGCTTTGTGGGTCGGCAATCTGGATTTCGCCTTTGTAGACCGGGTTGGTCAGATCTTTCCAGCACTGTGGAACCGGCAGATTTTTCTCTTTCAGGCGATCGGTGTTGACGCCAAAGCCAAGGATGCCGACGTAAACAGCAGACGAGTAGTTGCCTTTACGTTTAGCGGGGTCGCGGAATTGCGGCATGATCTGATCGAGGTTTTTAGACTGATAGGGTTCCAGCAGATCCATTTCGCCAGCCTGAGATTGCGGATCCAGCGTGCCGCCGTACCAGACGTCAGCCTGCGGGTTTTTCTTCTCTGCATCGACTTTCGCCAGCGTGCTGCCGGAACCGTTGCGGATGAAGGAGGTTTTAACGTTGTGTTTTTCACCGAAGGCCTTGGCTTCTTCCTCGCAGAAGGCGTTGGTGGCGCTACAGTAAATGACCAGACGCCCTTCGGCACGTGCGGTGGTGGTGGTAACGGCAGCAACGGTCAGTCCAGCGGCGATGAGGGTAGTTAAGGTACTCAGTTTCATGATGTTTTCCTTAGTATATCCCCGTCATACTTCAAGTTGCATGTGCGTTGGCTTTCCTCGCTCACCCCAGTCACTTACCTGAGTAAGCTCCTGGGGATTCGCTGTGTCGCCGCCTTCCTGAAACTCGAATTATTTAGGGTATAGTTATCGATTGTTACTGCTATTTTGATGTCATCAAACGTTCCCGGCGGCTGACACCTGCCATCAGCAGCGGCATCAATAACAGTCCGATGCAGGCTGAAGCCAACGCCAGCAGAGTAAAAAATCCCGACCATCCGTAGTGTTGCAGCACCTGTGCCAGCGGCCAGCCTGCCAACGCCGCCCCCAGATAGGCGAACAACGCCAGAAAACCTGTCACCGTGCCTGCGGCATCCTTATGGCTGTATTCCGTCGCAGCCAGACCGATCAACATCTGTGGTCCAAAAACAAAAAAACCGATACTGAAGAAACAGGCCGCGAGCAGCGAATAGTGATGAATTGGTGCCAGCCACAGCGCGGTCATGGTTAAAAACAGCCCGAGGGCAAACAGCAAAATCATCGGTGCGCGCTGACCACGAAACAGCAGGTCCGACCCCCAACCGGCAAACAGCGCCCCCAGCAATCCACCCAGTTCAAACAGCGACAGCGTGGCGTTCGCGCTGAGGAGGTTGAAGCCGTGGCTCTCCGACAGCCAGATGTTTCCCCAGTCATTCAGTGCGATACGAATCAGGTACACCAGAATGTAGGAGAACCCGAGCAGCCAGATGGTGCGGTTACGCAGAATCGCATCACGCAAAATCTGGCGCATTGGCATCGGCGGACTCTGCTGCTCCTGACGAATCTCCAGCGCATCGCGCCGCCACTGGCCGACACTGGGCAAACCTTGTTGCTGGGGTTTATCGCACAGCTGCCAGCACAGCCACAGACCAATCACAATGCCGATGATGCCCGGCACCAGCAGCGCTGCCTGCCATCCCCATTCGGAGGCCAGATAGCCTGCGAGCAGGGGAACCGCTGCACCGCCAATATTGATCGACGTATTCCAGCATCCCCACCAGAGACCGCGCTCATTGCGCGAATACCAACTGCTCAGCAGTCTGGCGCAAGGGGGCCAACCCCATCCCTGAAAGAACCCGTTCAGCGCCCAGACAATCAGTAACCCGGTGAGCGACTGGCAGTACATGAACAGAATGTTCAGCACCCCGGTAATCATCAGCCCGACACCCATAAACCAGCGCACCTGACTGCGATCGCACACGATGCCGGAAATAAACTTGGAGGCGCCGTAACAGAGATAAAACAGCGTCCCCAGCAGACCGATATCGCCTTTGCTTAACCCTAATTCCAACTGCATCACCGGCATGACAAAGTTGATGCTTTTGCGCGTCAGGTAGAACGTGGCGTACCCGATGACCATGGAAATCAGCAACCGCGGCCGCCAGTAGCGATAGCGCTGGCTGATTTGTGTGGGTGAAAGCTGTCCCGTTGAGTCCTGTCCCGTAGAAAACATGGGTGCCTGCATGGGGTTCTCCGTCGCGTTGAGAGAAGAGTAGGGGGGTGTGAATCAAAAAGGATGAGACAAGGTTTTAGGTGACTAGGAATAATTCCTAGCTAATCGTCTTTTTGTTTAAATTTTGTGGGCAGGTTAACAATTATGTGCGTGCCACGCGGCGCGGTGGATTCACTGTGGGTTGCGGCCTTCACCAGCCAATTGCCACCCAGCGCCTGAACGCGCTCCTCGATGCCCCGCAGGCCGAAACCGCCACTCGTGGGATTGGTCCTGTCTTTTTGTGCAATGCCCACGCCGTTATCAATGACATCGAGCGTAATCATGTCATCCTGCTGCGAAAGCCGAACCATAATCTGCGTAGCGCTGGCGTGTTTGTTGATGTTATTCAGCAGTTCCTGCACCAGCCGGTAAAGAGTGAATACCACCACGTCATCATGCGGGGGCGTGGGGAGCTGATAATCCAACTGAAACTGAATACCGCGCGCAGCGAAGGCGAACTCATCCGCCAGATGATGCAGCGCTTTATCCAACACCATCTCATCCAGTACCGGTGGGCGTAGTTGGCGTAGAAGCTGGCGCGTGGTGTGGTGAATGCGTCGCGACAGCTCGCTGATTTGTCCGGCCGCGTGCTGGGCGGCATCGGCAGGTGCACTGTGTTTTACCAGCATGGCCTGAATCTGAATCGCGGTGATGTTTTGGCCGATGTCATCATGCAGCTCGCGCGCGATGTCTTTGCGTACGGCCTCTTCGGTATGAATAATGCGCTCCATGAGCCGCCGTCGGGTTTTCAACTCCTGCTCCAACTGCTGGCGATAGCGCTGTAGCCGCTGTGCCAGCTGTTGCTGGCGGCTGATAGCGATCCCCAGCCCAATACCAAGCAGCGCCTGTGTGGAGAGAAAAAGCTCCAGCTCGCGCAGATCGTCGAACGCGCCGCTCACCTGACGCGTGACGGCAATCATCAGGCTGCCGAGTACGGCGGAGAGCACGCCGCCTTGCCAGCCGAATTTATACGCCATCACCACGTTGGGCAGAAAAACGAAGATCAGCAGCAGACGTTCCATTTCGGGTGTGAACGCCATTTGCAGACAAACGCCGATAGAAAAAAACAGCGAACACCAAATCAGCAGTGAGGTACGCAGCGGCGGATCGGGGATCTCCTGTGCCAGCAGCGTCTGCAAATGCTGCTGCTTGATGTATTCGTACAGCAGATAGATGAACGGAATCAGCAGGACGCCACCGGTAAACGTGGCCAGCAGCGTCTGTGTCAGCTGCGAATGCAACCAGGGGCCAATGGCGATGCCGTGCAGAATCGTGTTGAGCGTCAGCGCCGCCAGCAATAGCAGCAGGCGTTGCCAATAAAGTGTATGGCGATGCCAAATTTTGTGCGTGATGATGGCCGGAATCAGGCTGAGGAACGGGGAAAGCAGTAGCAGTGAACGCGTCATGAGCTGCTCGCTGATAAGCCAGCTCTGGATAGCGATTTCGGAAAGCAGTAAGGTCGGCCAGTATTTGCGCGGCAGCAAAATCATCAACGCCAGCCGTAATCCTTGCGGTAACAACAGCGCTGCCTGCTGGCCGTTGTTGCTTAAATAGAAACTGATGGTCCACAGCGCCAGCCAGGTCAGGCTGTAGAAAAAGGCCAAAAACAGCGTCATACCGATGACGTGCAGGCGGCGCATGGCCTATTTCCCTGCCAGCAGTTGGTGCTGGAGCGCAAAGTGCACCAGTTCTACCGTAGATTCACACTGCAATTTACTGAGAATGTTGGCGCGGTGTACGTGGACGGTTTTATGGCTGAGTTCGAGCTGTTCAGCAATGCTTTTCACACTAATTCCGTTAATCAGCAGGCTGAATACTTCCCGCTCGCGTGGGGTCAGCGCCAGCAGTTCCTTCGGTGGCTGCTGCTGATGGCGAATGGCGTGCAAGGCATCGGCACACAGGTAAATGCCGCCGCTGCTGACCACGCGAACCGCCTGCACAAGCTCTTCTGGGCCACAGCGCTTCGTGAGATAGCCGCCAGCCCCAGCGTCCAACGCGCTTTGCACAAAGGCGGTAGTGTCGTAAATGCTCAAAATAATGGCGCGAAACTGAGGGCGCTGTTGACGTAGGCGGGTTAATAACGACAGGCCGCTTTCATCCGGCATGGCAATATCAATCACCGCAACATCAATGGGCTGTTTGAGGAGATGGGGCCACGCCTGCGCCGCAGAGGCATATTGCCCAACTACCTGAATGTCATTTTCTAATGCCAGAAGCTGTGCAAAGCCAGACCGTACAACGATGTGATCGTCAACCAAAGCCACATTAATCATGGTTTCGCCGTGTGAATCAGAAGTCATCAAAGTGTCATAATGCGGGGGAATCAAGGGGCGAGCAATAGTAGATAATTAAAATGGAATCGGCTTAACAAATTCACCATATTTATTGTTCGCATGGTGAAAAGCATATTGATAGAACGCGGAGTTATTTGACTCGCTTAATCGAGGGACATACTGTTTTTTTCTTTAAATCAATATATTGAGAAATCAATGTATTTACGATATCAGGGAATCAGAATGATGAAGAAATGGCGTATAGCGTTGGTGGCGGGAATGGTCACGGCGGCGATGGCGTTGACCGCATGTGATAACGCAAGCAATTCTGCCAACCACATTAAAGTCGGTGTGATTAACGGCGCAGAACAGGATGTCGCCGACGTGGCGAAGAAAGTGGCAAAAGAAAAATATGGCCTTGATGTTGAACTGGTCGGGTTTAGCGGTTCGCTATTGCCTAACGAAGCGACGGATAAAAGCGATCTGGACGCAAACGTCTTTCAACATCGTCCCTTTCTGGAACAGCAAAATCGCGAACACGGTTATAAACTGGTGGCGGTAGGGAATACCTTTGTTTTCCCGATGGCGGGTTATTCGAAAAAGATAAAAAATATCAACGATCTGAAAGATGGCGATACTATCGCGATTCCTTTCGATCCCACTAATTTGGGGCGGGCACTGTTATTGCTGGAAAAAACCGGATTAATTACCCTGAAGCCTGATACGGGTTTATTGCCTACGGTACTGGATATCACCACCAACCCGCACAACCTGCGTATTATGGAAGTAGAAGGTGCGCAGCTGCCACGTTTATTAGACGACCCGAAAGTGACGGTGGCGATCATTAGCACCACCTATATTCAGCAAACGGGCTTAACGCCAACGAAAGACGGTATTTTTATTGAGGATAAAGAATCTCCGTATGTGAATATCATTGTTACCCGTGAGGATAATAAGGAGGCGGAGAACGTGAAGAAATTTATTCAAGCCTACCAGTCCGATGAGGTTGAACAGGCTGCTAACCGTATTTTTAATGGCGGTGCAGTAAAAGGATGGTAGCGATAATAATTTGATGGCTATGATGCAGTCACCTTTATTAATAAGGTGACTGCGAATTAATTAAATAAGAAACTATTTGCAAGGTTCTTTTTTTATTAAACTCGATTAATAAGCATAGTAAATTCTCTTATATACACTCTGTAATTGTCGAAGGCGTGTTATTTATTTTGTTAATTAACACCTCAAATGACATTACTATTCACTAATTGTAAAAAGGAAAATTTATGGCTTATCCAACAACGAATCTTACTGGGATTATTGGTTTTGCAAAAGCAGCAAATGTTACCGGAGGAACAGGCGGTAAAGTTGTTACGGTAAATTCTCTGGCCGATTTTAAATCAGCCGTCAGCGGTTCCACAAAAACGATTGTGGTGCTGGGCGCATCGCTGAAAACATCTGCGCTGACCAAAGTCGTATTTGGCAGCAATAAAACCATTGTTGGTTCTTTCGGTGGTGCCAACGTATTGACCAATATTCACCTGCGCGCAGATGCCAGTTCATCTAACGTTATTTTCCAGAATCTGGTTTTTAAACATGATGTTTCCATCAAGGATAATGACGATATCCAGCTGTATCTGAATTACGGTAAAGGATATTGGGTGGATCACTGTTCATGGCCTGGACATACGTGGAGTGATAACGACGGTAGCCTCGATAAGCTGATTTATGTCGGTGAGAAAGCGGATTACGTCACGATCAGTAACTGCTTATTCTCAAACCATAAATATGGCTGCATCTTTGGTCATCCGGCAGATGACAATAACAGCGCCTATAATGGCTATCCGCGTTTGACCATCTGCCATAACTATTACGAAAATATTCAGGTTCGTGCGCCTGGCCTGATGCGTTATGGTTATTTCCACGTATTCAACAACTACGTCAATAAATTCAACCTGGCCTTTACGGTTGCGCAGAATGCCAATGTTATTTCTGAACGCAACGTATTTGGCACCGGTGCGGAAAATAAAGGGATGGTTGACGATAAAGGCAATGGTTCAACCTTTACGGATAATGGCAGCTCACCAGCCGCTGTGGCAAGTAAATCACCTGCCGCTAAATGGACGGCGTCATCTAACTATTCATACAGTTTGATGACTACGTCAGCGGCGAAATCCTGGGTGGTTTCTAATTCCGGCGCGCAAAACAGTGCGCTGAAATTCCCATCATAATTAGCAGGAGGTAATGTTAGATAGTCGTCTGCCATGCATATTTTTCGTGAGCTTGATTTTTAAATGCTTTACATTTTAAATTGATGCATGTTAGATCCATGCCACTCGACATACTTTTTTTATGTTGGGTGGCATTTTTTTTTAATTTTCAGAATGATTATTACAGTAGAATAATGATTTTACGGAGATTGAGCAGACAGAGTTTCTGTCATCAATAACTAAAAGTGTAAAAAATTATTCCGTGCCATCAACATCGGATAAGGTTGTCCGATAATAAGTACGTGGAGAGCCCCATTAGCGGAAGTTGGTAAGGAAAATCGCCAGATTTTTTGGGGGTATTTGCTTTTTTCAGAAGTCATGGAGGAGTGATGAAAAACAAAGAGTTTATCTATTCAACTATGCCTACGTTTTTATTACGTAGCATTAGTGATGAACTTCTCAATCAAGGAATTGATCCTGAACGAATTTTTGTCGGCCTCCCTATCACATTGCAAGATGTCAATGATCCCTATGTCCGGATTCCAGTGCTTCATGGACAAACAATTATCCAGAGAGCCTTACAGCTTTGCCAGTATGATGGCTTTGGGCTACGGATTGGCGCTAATCATACTATCTCTACAATGGGACCACTCTATTTTGCTTTTATTACTAGCCCAACGCTCCATCATGTATTAGATACCGGATTAAAATACCAAGGGCTTATCCATGGGTTACTGCATTTCTCGTATAAGAAAGAAGAGTCGAGAAATTTTGTATTATTTGCCCACAGTACATTTCACCAGATCGATATTCTGACCTTTCTCATTGAGGAGGCTTTTTCATTCTTGCCAAGAATGATTCAAGAGATGTCTGCGAAAAATATGCGGTTGATAAAGATAGACTTTAGTTTTCCTCCGCCTTCTTATGTTGAGAAATACCGGAAGCAATTCAACTGCGATTTACATTTTAACCAGCCGCATAATGCATTATATTTTCAAGAGTCTATTTTACAATTACCTATTCCTACTCATGATCATGTCAATCATAAGTTGATGTTAGCGTTTCTTGATCAACTGCTTGAACGTTATTCCGTTCAGAAAGATATTGTTAATGAGGTATCCCTTATCCTACATCGAACGCTGGAAAAACCGCCAATGTTTGATGCAATAGCCAGACAGCTTGCAGTAAGTGAACGTACATTACGGCGTCGACTCGCGGAATGCGGTAAAACGTATCTCACGCTGCTGGACGAGATACGTAAAGAGCGTGCTCTGGCATTGCTGTACACCTCACGATTATCAATAGAAAAGATTGGCCTTGCAGTGGGGTTTGATGACATCCGTAGCTTTAGGCGTGCATTTACTCGCTGGACCGGCAAGACGCCCCGTCAACTTCGTGCGCAGCGGCATACCTGAAAATGGCCGGATTTGTCCTCAATTGACCGCTGTACGTCCTTTTTTATTTTAATGACTATTGTAACCTCATCATGCCATTCGTAATAAGAGACATTAGGATTATTCAGATGAGGTATGACACATGGACGTTATTATTCATAAAAAGTTACTGATGACTTATTCTTTTATCGCCACTGTTTTCTTTCTCCCTGCATTATTTTCATCTGCCACATCAGCAGCAACATTAGGTGGAGTGAGTGTCATTACGAAAGTGATGTCTCATTCTGCCTGGCAAGACAGTTGGGGGGCCGCATGGGATGAATGTCGTTCCAGGCATCGTGGAACCAAAAGCGTGGAATTTAAAGGAGCAACGCAAGGTATTTCTCAAACGACGGGCGGCGTATTTTGGCTGGCTGCATGGGATTGCCGCGATAAATAATAAATTGCTATGCAGTTATAAGTATCAACACTCTCTTTAATATTATGCAATATCAAAAGGACGTAAAATATGAAATTAGGAAAATTTCGCACCCTTGCTTTTTTTCTCTGTAGCGCTGCATTAACAGCAAGCTATGTTCCTCAGGCTAGTGCGGTAATATTTGGCATTGTTAATGTTTCCGATCCAGCGAAAATTATCTTTGATCGTTCAACAGGGCAGGCAAGTTATACGTATTCTATTCCGCCAACGGCGAGTTGGGGGAAGGCGTGGGACGCTTGTCGGAAAGCTTACCCTCAAACAAAAAGTGTTCATTATATAAAGGATACGGCGAAAATTAGTGGCGACCGGGTGTTGTCTAGTTGGGTTTGTGATAGTAATCCATAACAGCATCTATTCGATATATTCACCTATTTAAAATGACATGTTATTTGGCCAGTTCTTTTTTATTATCATGTGGCTGGTCAAATATTTCTGTGAATTTTATTTTCACACGCCAGCGCCAGATATTTTCTGAGTATTGAGTGTTAAATATGGCATCAGAAATAGATAAACGACAGAGAAAACTATGGCTCGGCCTATTATTGGTATTAGGGGCGCTTGGTATTGTTATTGCGGTTTGGGGAGAAGGTCTATTTTTCAGCCAGACTGAATTTGCGAATCGCCATAGCGTTGAGGTTACCTACGCCGATATTGACGATGTGGTGACGGCAGCAGGGCAGGTAAGCCCGATGCAATATGTTGATGTTGGGGTTCAGGTTTCTGGACAGATTCAGCATATTGCTGTGGCGGTGGGATCGATCGTCAAAAAGGGGCAGCTCGTCGCGCAGATTGATCCGGAATTACAAATCGCGACGGTTGAGGCGAATCGTGCATTACTTGATAGCCAGCAGGCAGCTATTCGCCAGCAGGCGGCGCAGTTGACATTAGCGCAGCGCCAGAATACCCGACAAAGAAAAATGTGGATGGAAGGGGCTGCCAGCGAACAGGACATGCAGATTAGCGAAGCCAACTTGCGGGTTGCACAAGCGCAGTTAGAAAGTCTTCAGGCACAGATACGCCAAACGGAGTCAACGTTAAAAGGAGATAAGGTCAAGCTAGGGTATACCCAGATTTATGCGCCAATCGCGGGTACGGTTGTGTCATTACAGGCTCGCCCCGGTCAAACACTCAATGCAGTACAACAAACTCCCGTCATTATGCGGATTGCCGATCTGACAAAGATGACGGTATCCGTTCGTGTTTCTGAAGCAGATATTCCCCGTCTTCGTATCGGAATGCCTGTCTATTTCAGTGTGCTCGGCTATCCGAAAGCGCGTTGGACAGCCAGATTACAGCAGATCATGCCTGCTCCCCAAGGGAGTCAGGACAACACGATGAATGGCGGAAACATGGGGGGGAACCCCATGATAGAAACGGTATTTTATACCGCACTTTTTGATATTGATAACGCAGATGGCCGTTTGATGTCACACATGAGCGCTCAGGTTTACCTCGTTGTGAATGCGGTAAAACAGGCTATTAGCGTCCCGATTTCCGCGTTGACGCTACGTCCCGATGGGCAATTTCAGGTTGAGGTGATCCCTCCAGAAGGCGGTCGTGCCAACGCGATTCCCCGTTTGGTTCAGGTGGGTATAAAAGGCCCCGTGCTGGCTCAAATCACCTCTGGGCTGAGTCTTGGTGAGCATGTTTTGTTGCCACCGCTGCCGCAAATTGTGGAAAGTCATCCCTTATGGTAAATCCTCCCCCTTTAATCACGTTATCCGGCGTTAGCAAGCAGTATGGTCACGAGGCTCAGGGCTACGTTAGCGTATTACAGGATATCAATCTGACTATCCATGCCGGTGAGTTTGTCGCTCTGGTTGGTCCTTCTGGATCGGGGAAGTCGACACTCATGCATATTCTGGGGGCTTTAGATCATGCGACTCAGGGTGTTTACCGCTTTGCCGGACAGGATGTTTCCCAGTTAAGTGCCGACCAATTATCACAACTTCGTCGTACGGTTTTTGGTTTTGTATTCCAACGTTACTTCCTTATTCCTGGGATCAGTGCGCAGGAAAATGTTGAACTTCCCACCGTCTATGCTGGCCTGGAAAAAAGGTTGCGCCATGACCATGCGCAGGCATTGTTAAGCCAGCTTTCGCTATCCGATCGTTTTGACTACAAACCGGAGCAACTTTCGGGGGGACAACAGCAACGTGTATCTATCGCCCGTGCCTTGATAAACGGCGGCGATGTGTTGTTCGCCGATGAGCCGACGGGCGCGCTTGATAGTGTTAACGGCGAGTCGGTACTGGTGTTATTGGAGACGCTGGCGGCCTCAGGAAGAACCGTTATTTTAGTCACACATAACCCAGATGTGGCGAATCGCGCCCGCCGCGTGATCGAATTGCGTGATGGACGCATTGTTTCTGATACCGTCCGTGCTGCCTCTGCCCCGGCAGAGACAATGAACACGCATTGGCTTGTTGCGGCGGGAGGGAAAACTGACCGCTATGCGTTACTGCGTCAGGCTTGGCGGACTCTGCTGTTTTCTCCATTGCGCAGTGCGCTGACATTGCTGGGGATTGCTATCGGTATTGCCTCTATTCTCGTGATGCTTGGGATTGGGGAAGGCGCTCGACAAGAAATGTCAAAAACCTTATCGCGGCTGGGCAGCACGCTAATGACCGTCATTCCGCAGAGCATTGATGCTGATGTGGCGGCGGGGCGTATTACTGATGCGGATATTGAAGCGCTTAAGCGGCTACCAGATATCGACGCGGTCGTTCCCATGCTGACCGGACAGGCTACCGTGCGGCAAGGCGCGTTTAATTTAAAAAGTGCTGTTATTGCTACGACGGCCGAGGCGATGGTGGTCAATAACTGGGGGCTAGGCGCAGGGGCATTTATTATGCCTTTGCACGAATACGCGAATATGTCCGTCACTGTGCTGGGTGCAGAGGTCGCGCAGCGCAGTTTTCCTTCTGGAATCGCGGTAGGCAGCGACATTCTATTGAACAATATTCCGTTCACGGTGGTAGGGGTTCTTGCTCCTCAAGGCGGGGCTGATATGAACGGAAATCTTGATCAGGCTGTTATCGTGCCTTTTGGCACAGGAAGTTTACGTGTCATCGGACGGCAGAATATCGACAGCGTGACAGTGAAGGCTCGCTCCTTACAAACGGTCAGACGCGTGGAAAGCGAGGTGAATGATCTACTGTCTGCTCGTCATCAGCGCCCTGATTTCACCATCATCAACCGGGCGGCTATTCTGCGCTCTCAGGAAGCATCGATGGATATCATGACGGCCATGTTGGGTTCAATTGCCGCGATTTCATTGCTGGTGGGCGGAATTGGCGTGATGAACGTGATGTTAATGTCTGTTGCAGAGCGTACGCGGGAGATTGGTATTCGTCTGGCTGTCGGCGCCCGTCAGCAGGATATCCAGTTCCAGTTTCTGTGGGAAGCCGTCATTCTGGCATTGAGTGGTGGCGTGGTGGGGCTACTGGCGGGCTATTTTCTTGCTCACATTGTTCACACTTTCGGCAAACCCGTCGCACTGGGTTTTTTCCCTGCTTTGCTCTCTTTTTGTAGTGCAATTGTCACCGGACTCCTGTTTGGATATTTACCCGCACGTAAAGCGGCCCGACTCGATCCCGTTATGGCGCTGAACCAGGAATGAGGACACTAGCGAAATTCAGCTATGTATTGATGGGGATGTTATGTGCGGGGTGTACGTTATTACCCGTTCCTGATGATGCCGCTTCCGAATTACCGGATACCTGGTCAATAGACACGACTTCAGCGCTGAAGCCGCCAGATAAGGGGTGGTGGAAGGCTTTTGGCAGTCAGGAGTTGAACACGCTGTTGGAAGGGGCGCTGCTAGCCAATCGTAATCTTGATACTGTTCGCCAGAATATGGAGCAAGCTCGTATCCAATGGCAGAGTAGCCAGATGGCGAAAACACCAGAGGTGAATGGCGCATTTTCTAAGAATCTTTCGGGCGTTTGGGGAGAGCATCAGCGGAACAAAAGCTATGGCGCTAACCTGTCGTTATCTTATTCTCCAGATGTTTGGGGAGCGAAACGCGCTGCCTCTTATAGCAATGAAGCGTTGTGGCGAGCGGCATCTTATGATGTTTCCGCGACGGCATTAATGCTGCGTTCGTCAGTAATTACCCAATATTTAGCGCTGCTCGGCATCCGTCGTCAGATCGCGCTGGCCGAGAAAAATTTGGACATTAGCCGTAGATTGCTGGCCCTTGTGGAGACTAAATATGCCGCTGGCGCTGTCGCGAGACTCGACCTTGCTCAACAACAATCCTTTGTTGCGGGAATGGAAGTGATGCTTCTGCAACTGCATCAGCAATCTCGGCAGGTCAGCAAAACGCTGGCGGCGTTACTCGATAAAACGCCGCAGGAATTAATACAGCCCAGTCAGCATATTGAAGATCTCCGCATGCCAGATATTGGCAGCGGTCTTCCTGCGGACCTCATGCACAAGCGCCCCGATCTATTAAGTGCAGAAGCCAAATTGGCTGCTGCGGGTGCCAATATTGATGCGGCGCGAGCCGCAATGTTTCCCTCGATTTCCCTCTCGGCGACCTCCAGCGTGAGCGCGACGGGACTAAATCCGTTATTTCGGCTAGCGCCAGGGTGGGGCAGCGGTCTGGAGATTTCGCTACCAATTTGGGATCGATCCGCCCGAGTGGATAATCAGCGTCTTGCCTTAATTAACCGAAAAATTGCGCTTAACGCCTACCGCGAAGCGCTGTTGACGGCTTTTGGTGACGTCGAAACGGCACTCCACGCGGTGTTGAGTTTACAGCAGCAGCAGCGCTGGCAAGATGCACAGCTGGCGGCGGCACAGGACTCGCTAAGGCTCGCTGAGATCCGCTACAGAGCGGGTGCTGAGGATCTACAGCGTTTGCTAAACGCACAAAATGTGTTTTATAGCGTGGAGTTGGCATCCAGCACATTGTGGCAACAGAGGCTGCAAGCCGCCAACGATCTGGCTGTAGCACTTGGCGGCAGCGAGTTGCAGGAGTGATATGCTCCGTCGCACGTTAGGCGGCAATATTATTTCTCGGGCTGTGGGTAAAATACCACTCGACCGTTTTCTTTATTAACTCTTCCGTCGCATCGACATAATGCTGCGGTGACGTTTTGACTTCCTGCTCCAGAATCAGAGGAAGCTCGGTGCAACCCAGAATAATTTTCTCGACGCCAGCGTGTAACAGGCGATCTTTTACGGGGGACAGCATGCGATAGGCACCAGCAATATCACCGGATTTATACGCGTAGATACTTTCCATTACCTGGTGTTGGTCAGCATCATTCGGCGTGAAGCACTCAATATTATCGGTAATCAGGTTGTCCTGATAAATTCTCGCTTTGACCGTCGCTGTCGTCGCTAACAGACCGACGCGTGTGGTGTTGGCATGTTTAATCGCCTGGCAGGTCACATCAATAATGCTGATCATTTCCGCACGGCACTGCTGTTTTAATTCATTAAACCAATAGTGCGCGGTATTACACGGGATAATGATGCACTCAGCGCCTGCATTTTCGAGAATTTTCATATATTGCAGCATTTTCTCCAGCGGCGACGCGCTGTGCTGAAGGATGCATTTTGTTCTATCAGGGATATCAGGAATAGACACCGCAATCATGGGAATATGGTCTTGATCCCGATACGCTGGCGTGTTTTTGATCAGTTTTTGCATCGCATCGACGGTAGCACCCGGCCCCATACCACCAAGAATTCCCACGAGACTGTTCATGCTGTTTACCCTGTAGCATTATGAAATTAAAAGGATAATCGCATACTGCTTGGCAATGTGAATTGCTAAATTCCCATCTCCTATGTGGGATTTGCATAACTATTGGCATCCCTATGCTTTTATTGATTTTAACGGTGTATAGTGGGGAGCATCTTTATTGGCGATGTCGGCCGTTGGCAGATATAGAACGTTGGCATAGGGAACGAAAATATGACGCTGCGCGTTTTGAGTGAGGGGTGATGCTGAACAATATCGAAACCAAGTGGCTCTATGACTTTATCATGCTGGAAGAGCACCGGAGTTTTACGCTGGCGGCGGAGAAGCGGAATATCTCTCAATCCTCATTTAGTCGGCGTATTCAGGCGCTGGAAGCGGCGGTTGGGTTTGACATTTTCGACCGTAGCGCGTTGCCGCTGCAATTGACCGAACAGGGCCGCGTGTTTCACGCCTATATCCGTAATACGCTGGACGATCTGGAATATCAGCTCAACAAGCTGCACGGTGGAGATAATTACAAAAATAAGATCACCATCGCAGCGGCGCATTCGCTGTCGGTCTTCATCATGCCAGAGCTGTTAAAAGACGTGCCGGATCCGCAGGAAAAAATCTTCTATGTGGAATCAATCGATGTGGATGAAGCGGTACTGAATCTCAAAGAAGGGCGCAGCGACTTCATTTTCTCATTCTACAATGAGGATCTGATGGGTGAGCCCTTTATGCACGAGAAGATACTGGAATCCCGGCTTTATCCGGTCTGTGCGTGTGATAGTGCAGGGAAGCCGCTGTTTGATGTGAGCGCTTCATCGGTGCCGTTACTCAACTATACCGAAACCAGCTACATGGGGCGTCAGGTTAGCCGTTATTTATCCAGCGTTGATAGCGATAAGTTTACGGTCAACTTCGTCTCTTCGATGAGCGACTTGCTCAAACGCATGACGAAAAAAGGTTATGGCATTGCCTGGCTGCCGGACTATTCCATTCAGGAAGAGCTGAAAAATAAAGAGCTGACGATCCTGAGTATGGAAAATGCGGTGATCCGCATGGGCGTTTACCTGTATCGCCTTGATGCACGACTGAATGTGGCTTCTGAGAAGTTCTGGCGTTATATGAAAGGGCTGTCATCGACCTCTGGACTATAAACGTCGCGATAGTGCGACGAGAGATAAAAAAAATAGCGGCCCGCAGGCCGCTATGATCAGACATTCACTCATTTAGCATTAGCTATTTTGCGTGGCCTGCTGAGGTTCTTTATAGGCGACGACTTCGTCAGCCACCTCTGTTTCCTCATCATCATCGTGGATGTCTTTTTCCATACTGGCCACAACGGCGGTAGAGATACTGTTACCGATGACGTTCGTTGCGGTACGGCCCATATCCAGGAACTGGTCAATACCGATAATCAGCAGGATACCGGCTTCCGGCAGGCTGAACATCGGCAGCGTTGCGGCAACCACGACGATGGAAGCACGCGCGACGCCCGCCATCCCTTTACTGGTGATCATCAGCGTCAGCAGGATCAGGATTTGCTGGGTAATGCTCAGATCGATGTTATAAGCCTGTGCGATAAACAGAATCGCAAAGGATTGGTACATCATGGAACCGTCGAGGTTGAACGAGTAACCAAGAGGCAATACAAAGCTGGTGACTTTTTTCGGCACGCCGAATTTGGTCAGTGCTTCCATTGTTTTTGGATAAGCGGATTCACTGCTCGCGGTGGCGAAAGCCAGCATGGTAGGTTCACGAATCAGCTTCGCCAGCGTAACGATAGCTTTGCCCAGGAACAGGTAGCCAACCAGGAACAGAACGCCCCACAGCACGGCCAAGCCGAGGTAGAACTCACCGATCAGTTTACCGAAGTCGTAAAGCAGCCCCAGACCTTGCGTGGTAATCGCGGAAGCGATTGCGGCAAAGACAGCAATAGGAGCCAGCGCCATTACGTAGTCAGTCACGCGGAACATCACTTTGGTCAGCTCTTCGATCATGGAAATGATCGTCGTTGCGTGCTTGTTTTTGCCTTTAACATAGGCAAGCGCGGAGCCGAAGAACAGAGAGAACACCAGAATTTGCAGGATCTCGTTGTTCGCCATCGCTTCTACGATACTTTTCGGGAAGATATGGCTGATGAAGCTCTTAAGCGTAAATCCGTCCGTATTCAGGCCAGTCGCAACATGCTGAACGGGGATTTCGAGATTCATGCCTGCGCCAGGTTGGAACAGGTTAGCGAAGAGCATACCGATAAGCAGAGAGATGAACGATGCGCTGACAAACCAGATCATCGCTTTCATACCGATACGACCAACGGCAGAAGAATTTCCTCCCATGCTTGCCAGGCCGGAAACCAGCGTAGCGAAGACCAGTGGCGCGATGATCATTTTAATCAGGCGCAGGAAGATATCGGTCACCATGTTGAAATAGGATGCGACTTCTTTTGCTCGACTGCCATCAAGATATTGGTGGCAAGCCCAGCCGATTAATATTCCCAGGACGATAGCCAAGACTATCTGTACAAGTAACTTCTGCCTTTGCATATAAACCTCATGTTGATGAATTGATTCAGACAACACAATATTATTGCCGCGTGATGGTTGGTGATTTCCCTGAATACACCAATTCCTCACCCGAACCTGTTATTGGGGTGTTGTGTCTGCCCGCCGATATTACAACGATTCTTGCTTTTTACATTTTTTTTCTGCGGATTGTTATGTAATTGTGATCTTTGTCATGCGAAAAATGCATATCCATGTCGCTTATAATGATAAATGGGGATGTGGTGCGCAGATCGTATACAACGAGCGATTTTTATTAATTAATTATTAAACAGTGGGTTAAGTGATTTTTTCGTTGGTCATAACGGGTAGGGTAAGGTGTTGAATTAGTGTTGCTAATGATACGTGGCTGCACATCAATAAAACATATGGTGAATTACTTAAAGATTAAGTAAAAATAAAAGAACAATTAACGAAAACTTTATATACAGGTTATTTTGTGAATAAATTAATTTTTTAATTATTTAAATCGTGACTTTTATTTTTTTTATCTATGTTTCATTTTTGTGTTGTTGATGTAAAGTCTAATTATTGCTCTATGTGTTTCTATTTGTAACTATTTAGGCGTTTAGGATGTTTAAAATGGTGTTTTTTATTTTTTAAACATATGTTACCGATGATTTTAGACCTCGCTGTTGATTATTTCAGCGGAAAAGCTCAGTGCTGACTTTATCGTGGCAGGCTTTTTCCAGATGCTTCTTCATCCGCTCTGCCGCCGTTTCGCGTTCTCCTCGTTGTAGGCAATCAAGAATGTCCAAATGCTCGGCAATTTGTTCCAACCGCTTGGGATTGAAGACCGGGCTGCCTTGTCGATATTCTACGAGACGCCGTAATTGAAGGTTAATACGGCGGTGCCGACCAACACCTTCAGCGGGTCGCCTTTAACCAGGCGGAGAATGAAGCGTACCAGCGGATCGAATAATCCTGCGTCGATCATGATGCCGAAGTAGAGAATAGAGAACGTCAGCATAACGCCCGTTGGCGCCAGCGTTTTGATGCCGTCCAGCATCATCGCTCCCAGACCCTGATAGAAACCTGCCGCCAGCGCAAACAGCGTAGGGACAAGAATCAGCGCGATAAGCGCAGACATTCGCTTGGTCATGATCAGGTACATAAAGCAGATGACCATAGAGAAACCGAGAATAGTGAGCACAGTGAATCTCCTGTTTTTATTATTTTTCGAATAACTTGCAGCCTTTCTCTGCGGCGGGTTTTGGGTGCAAAAAGCCGTACGGTTTTTATAACCGCATATCAAAAGGGAGAGTGTTAAGGTATTTCCCGATGTCAGCGACGTTCAGAGGAAATACAGATAAAAGGAGGAAGTTAGCTTCCGGGGTCGAGACGAATAATAAATGACAGGTAATGAGGAAGAGATAAGGTAATCGGTAACATATACGACCTCTATGCGAGCAATAATAATATTCCTTTTATCCCCGCCGGCTGGCATCTAACCGATTGTTTGGCATGATGTTAAGCGACTTGCACGCTACGACTGGTAGGGGGCTCTTTTTGTTAAAAACAAATTAAATCATTGTAAAATGAAACGCAAATTGCGCTAAATTAGAATAAAAACAATGTGGCGGAGAGAAGGGAGATGATGACTAAAATAATTTTAAAAGATAAACAGCGTTGTAAAAAATTAATAGCTGTGTAGAGATTTATTACCGATTAACGGAAATTCACCCGCTTTCGTTAATAAATATTTACAAGACGAGAAAGTGAAGAAAGGTATTATCGGAGAGAAGAGTTAAACGTTGTCTAAACCAGCGGATATTTTCTGAATCACATATGTTTTTTGGGCTCTGTGTATTTCCTAAGCCGCCACGGCTTGTGCTAGGCGGCTTAGGCAAAGGAGATTAATTGACGTTTTCTGCGGTAGTACGCAGCCGATCTTTCAACTGGCTGTATTCCTGCTGTACGTAGTTCTCCGCTGCTTGCTGGTCGTCAATCGCCTCCAGTTTAACGGCGCAGTGTTTGTATTCCGGCGTCTTAGAGACCGGATCGAGGTGATCTAACGTCAGTTCATTACAGGCGCCGATCCACCATTGGTAGGTCATATACACGGCACCTTTGTTGATGCGCTCGCTGACGGCAACGCGAGAGATAACCTTGCCGCGTCGCGATGAGATCCAGGCCAACTGTTGATCGCGGATGCCTAAACGTTCGGCGTCGTATGGGCTAACCTGCACATAGCCGGGTTCATCCGCCAGCGTTTGTAATGCCGTGCAGTTGCCTGTCATGGAGCGGCAGGAATAGTGGCCGACTTCGCGCACGGTGCACAATACCAGCGGATAATCTTCGTCCACCAACTCCATCGGCGGTCGCCATTCGGCCGTCAACAGCAGGGCTTTCCCTCCGGGACGATCGAAGCGGTTGCCGGCATACAGCCACGGCGTTCCGGGGCTGTCTTCCGTCGGGCATGGCCAGGGCACATAGCCCAGTCCCGCCATTTTCTCGTAGGTCGCGCCGTAATACAGAGGGCAGAGTGCTCGCAGTTCATCCCAGATCTCCTGCGTGTTGCGATAGTGCATTGGATAGCCGAGCGCCGTTGCCATCAGGCTGATGATTTCCCAGTCGGGTTTCACATCGCCCTGTGGCTCGACAGCCTTATAAAAGCGCTGGAATCCCCGGTCGGCCGCGGTATAGACCCCTTCGTGCTCGCCCCAGGAGGTTGCAGGTAAAATCACATCGGCAATCGCGGCGGTCTTGGTCATGAAGATGTCCTGCACGATCAGCAATTCCAGTTCGTTAAAGGCATCGCGCAGCATCGACAGGTCCGGCTCGGTTTGCAGCGGATCTTCACCCATTACATAATTGGCCCTGATTTTCCCTTCCTGTATTTTGTGCGGGAGATCGGTCAGCGAGTAACCTACTTTGTCAGAGAGTTCAGGCACGCCCCAGGCATCAGCAAATTTCGCCAGCACCGCCTTATCCGTGACTTTTTGATAACCGGGGAACATATTGGGCAGCGCGCCCATATCGCAGGCGCCTTGTACATTGTTTTGCCCACGCACTGGCCCGACGCCGACGTTCGGACGTCCCAGATTGCCGGTCAGCAGCGCCAGACCGGAGAGTCCTTTGACCACATCAACACCTTGCCCCCATTGGGTCACGCCCATTCCCCAGAGAATGGTGGCAGATGGCGCGGCGGCATACATGCGCATCGCGTCCCGAATCACTTTCGGCGACAGGCCGGTGATGTCGGCAACATATTCTGGCGTGTATTTCGCAACGGTCTGGGTGAATTCCTCGAAGCCTTCGGTATGACGAGCGACATAAGCCTTATCGTAGTGGCCTTCGTTAATCAGTACGTTGGCGAAAGCGTTGACCAGCGCCATGTTGGAGCCATTTTTCAGCGGCAGCCACAGATCGGCGATGCGGGCAGTTTCAATATGGCGCGGATCGCACACGATGATTTTTGCCCCGCGTGCTTTGGCTTTCAGGATCCGACGTGCCACGATGGGGTGTGAGTCCGCGGCGTTATAGCCAAAAATCAGGATGCAGTCGGTTTTTTCAATTTCGCAGATGGAATTACTCATTGCGCCATTGCCCAGCGTAACCTGTAGCCCGGCGACCGAAGGGCCGTGGCAGAGTCGGGCGCAGCAGTCGACGTTATTATTTCCAGTGACCGCCCGGGCGAATTTCTGCATCACGTAGTTCGTTTCATTGCCGGGGCCGCGTGACGATCCCGTGTGCATAATCGACTCGGCACCGTACTTCTCTTTAATAGCCTTTAGTCGGGAGCTGGCGAAGCCGATAGCCTCCTCCCAGGATACGGCTTCAAAGGGGGCGCCTTTCTGACGTCGGATCAGCGGCTGCTTTAAACGCGGCGTCAGAATTTTCGTGTCATTAAGAAAATCCCAGCCGTAATAGCCTTTCAGGCACAGCTCACCTTCGTTGGTGATGCCGTTTGCCCCTTCTGCACCAACCACTTTGCCGTTCTCTACCAGCAGGTTAATTTTGCAGCCCGACCCGCAATACGGGCAGACGGTAAGCACTTTCTGCATGATTATTCTCCAAAGCTGAGTTTTGGATCGTAAGAACTGCATTCTTATCGCTGGCTGTTGATGCAGTCATCTAACCTTCGATAATCACCGATAAAGAAAATTAATTTACTGATCGTGGTCATGCTCGGTGCGATGACAAACCAGCCTAATGCGTTGAGTGCGGCGACCTTTTTCTATAGGACATTCGTCTGGAAAATAAGGTGACAGCGTATTCATCCTCTTTATCCGTTAATGCCTATACTGTTTTGGACGATATTAACTCTACATGCCACCGCTTTGGCTGTGGTTGTGATGGCTATCGGCTGTTTAAAACGATGGAGACGGGTATCTCAAGGAAGATAACGAGTTGTATTTTTTGGTTTTTAGCATAATTTCCCATCTACTGGGTCATTAATCAGGGAATTCCAGAACGTCTGTTCGATCGCGTGGGATAAGGGCGCGGTACAACGGGCGGCACCATCATGAGTAAAAAGTAAATACTTTTCCGACAGAGCGTGCGGGCGGGAAATATTTGTTAACGTCGCGGAGTGCATTATGGAATTTCTAAAAAATGTCAGCATAAAAATAATGGTGCTGGTCATAGTGGCTTCCCTGCTAGTAGCGTGGGGAGTGGCATCAGGATTTAGTCTTTACTCGCTTTATCAGGTCACCAATCTGCTTGATAAAAGTGAGACTCAGCGAAAAACGTATTCCCATCTGGTCTATGGAGCCGATCAATATTTTCGGGCCGTAACTCGTATGGAAAGAACGATGGATTATTTGCAGCGTAACGAGCCAGAAAACGCCAAACAGACGTTGGACATGGCACAGATTGCGCTAAAAAATACCAAAGATTCTCTGGAGAAATTCCAAACGGCAGAGCACGTTGGCGTCGAGCCCGCAACGGTTGATGCGGTAAGCAAGACGTGGAGCACGCTCATTGCTACTGCGATCGATCCGATGAACGCGGCGCTACAACGTAATGATTACGAAGGGTTTCGGCAGATATTTCGCTCCGTGTATCCGTCCATTAGCCTTGCATTTGGTGAAGACATCAAACGCTATTCGGACGGCATTACCGCCTCCTCATTGATTCCAAGCGTGAATGAACACAACACCCAAAACCGTAACGCGATGATTGCCGTGATGGTTATTGGTCTCATCGTGTTGATTTTCACGGAATACTATTTGAGGAACTATCTGGTTATTCCGATTTCAGTGCTTAAATCCCATCTGGCGCAACTCACGGCGGGCCGCTTAGGCTGTGAACTGGCGGAGTTCGGCAGGAACTGTGCGGGACGATTAATTCCCGACATCAAGCGGTTGCAGAAAAGTTTGCGCGATACGGTGACCGTGATCCGGCAGAGCACGACGGAAATCAATAACGGGACATCGAGCATTAAGGATGGCAACGATGATCTTTCCAGTCGCACGGAGCAGCAGGCCGCAGCATTGCAGCAAACGGCTGCCAGTATGGAAGAGATTAGCTCCACGGTACGGCAAACCACCGATCACGTACACCAAGCGCGTAAGCTGGCTAAGGATGCGGCGGATATGGCGCAAAAAGGCGGAACGATCAGCACCAACGTGATGGCGACGATGGATGACATTAGCGCTAGTTCCCGACAAATCTCCGATATTACCTCTGTGATTAACAGCATCGCTTTCCAGACCAATATTCTGGCGCTGAATGCGGCGGTGGAAGCCGCGCGTGCGGGGGAGCAAGGGCGAGGTTTTGCCGTGGTGGCCGGTGAAGTGCGTACACTGGCGCAGCGTAGTGCGCAGGCGGCGAAAGAGATTGAAGCGCTGATTGCGGAATCGGTTTCGCGGGTTGAAACCGGGGCAGGGCAGGTTCGGCAGTCCGGTGAAGCGATGACGGCAATTATTTCTTCCATTTCGCATTTTAACGATCTGATTGGTGAAATTGCCGCAGCAACGGATGAACAAACACGCGGTATTACGCAGATTAGCCAGGCAGTGCACGAAATGGACAGCGTCACGCAGCAGAATGCGTCGTTGGTGATGCAGTCGGCCGCCGCGGCCGCCCGCCTGGATGAACAAACCAGCGAGCTGTCTGCTGTGGTGGATGTGTTCGATCTGGATTCAGATTGCGATCCAGCGACGTCTTTTTCCCGTCCAGCGGTCGCCGCCCCTGTTCATCGCGCTGTCGGACAGAGCACCACGCCGCTGCTGTCTGCACATGGCCGCAATGGTGAAGGATGGGAAAAATTTTGATCCGCTGCGGGTTACATGCGTGACAGAGCGTGGCCGCTCGGGCAGATGCTGAGGACGAGATAAGCCATGAGACTGGCGATGAACCAGGCGGAAAGACGCCGTCGGGTTCTGTTGGTCTCTGGTTATCGCCCGAATGCCAGGTTTATTTGAATGCTATGGTTAATCGCCCGAACAGGGTGGTGAAAAGCGCGACTCGTGACGCATGTAATGCTTTGGATTACAGAGGGAAAATGGCATTTCTCTCTGTAAACTTGACTTTGTTAGTGTAAAGAAATGCCATTTTGAGATAGGCGTCTCTAGCGGGAAGGTGGTTTTTTACTGTTTTTGGCATATTTATTGCTTTATTTTTTATGGAGTGTTTTGCGGTTTTTGCGATCAAAAAAACCGTATTATTCTGGGATTATGAGAAGGTGATGGTTTTTTTGGCATCAAGGCAGTGTTGAAATCATTTGTTACAAACTAAAGTCTTTATTGCTGATATTTTCGTGACGTAAATCAAGACAGATCGTGACTTCAAAGTGATAATAAGAATAAATATCATTTGTGCTTCATCACTCGCTTATGTCTATCTGGCAAAAAACGCTTCTGTTGTTGTGTTGGCTGTTTAGTTGTTCAGCGGCAGTTGCCGCGACCGATTACGCTTCATTTATTCAGGATATCGAAACCCGGCTGGATAAAACGGCGCAGCTCTATGAGCAGCACAAGCCGGATGATGCCCGCACCGAAGTTCAGATGGCCTATTTCGAGGTGTTTGAAAACCTCGAAGGTCCTATCCGCATCAACATTTCCGCACAAAAAAGCTATCAACTGGAAGCCACATTCGGTGAAATTCGCCGCATGATTGGCGAAGGAAAGCCGCAGGCCGAGGTACAGGCAAAGATTTCATGGCTGAAAGGCGAGCTGGATGCCGTGCTGCCCGTGCTGTCGGAAGGGCACAAGCTGGTTGCGCAGGAGCAGCACGGTGCCTATGACAACACCGACATCGCACCGTACTGGCAGCAGAGTTTTAAAATCATCGATGACCAGCTCGCGCAGGCCGTGACTGAATATCAGGCCGGTGATTACAAAAAAGCTAGCCAGAGCGTGCAGCAGGCGCACTATCAGGGGTTTAAAAACTCTGAAATGGAGATGTCGGTCAGGCAGAATCGCTCGGCGCAGCAGGCCGCTTCCATTAATCAACAATTCTCCGCACTGATTACGCTAGCTGGTCAACCCGATCAACTGACGGATGTCGCCTATCGGGTGACTACGCTGTTACAGGACATCGAAGATGTCTTACCGGGATTGCCGACTACGCGCGACAGCCAGCAGGCGACGGCAACGCCTGCCGCAAACGCCGATACGGATGCCGTACCGGATGCCAACTGGGCGAAAATTTCTGATGATATAAATCAGGCCATTGCTGCCGCCATTGCGCAGTACCGTCAGGGTCAGATCAAACCCGCCATCATGGCGGTGCAGGACACCTATTTCGATCTGTTTGAAGCCACCGGCATGGAGAACAAAATTGGTTCTCGTGATGCGGCGTTCAAATCTACGCTGGAGGGGTATTTCACTCGTCTGGTAAGCCTGATGAATGCCAGGCAGCCAGTTGAGCAACTGCAAGGGCAGGCCGATGCGTTGCAGCAGGAACTGGCGAAGGCGGTCACCATGCTGGGCGACGGTGATGAAACGCATTGGAGTCTGTTGATCTACAGTTTGCTGATTATTGTGCGCGAAGGACTGGAAGCCTTGCTGATTGTGGCGGCGATCGTGACCTATCTGGTGAAAAACAATCAGCAGGACAAACTGCCGCTGATTCGCCAGTCGGTTTATGTCGCGCTGCTGTGTAGTGTGATTACCGCCGTTATCTTCCAGCTTGTGTTCACCAATTCCGGTGCCAGCCGTGAGTTGCTGGAAGGCATTACGATGCTGATCGCCGTGGTGATGCTGTTCTTCATGAGCTACTGGCTGTTGTCCAAAGTTGAGGCGCGACACTGGAAGGCCTATCTGGAAGGCAAGCTGTCCCATTCGCTGAGCAGCGGTTCCATGGTCGGCCTGTGGCTGACCAGCTTTCTGGCGGTGTACCGCGAAGGGGCGGAAACCGTACTGTTCTATTACGCGCTGGTCGGCGATGCCAGCAATATGGCAGGGCACCTCTCTATTCTGGCCGGGTTTGCCATCGGCTGTGTGATTCTGTTTATCGCTTATCTCCTGATGC
Organism: Pectobacterium aroidearum; assembly: GCF_015689195.1. GTDB lineage: Bacteria > Pseudomonadota > Gammaproteobacteria > Enterobacterales > Enterobacteriaceae > Pectobacterium > Pectobacterium aroidearum. The sequence goes on along the minus strand of NZ_CP065044.1, from coordinate 3,362,404 downwards.
GTTACACCATCGTCAAACTGCCGCTGAAGCCGTTCTTTATGTTTACCGGCTGCTTTATGTACCTGATGGCGTTTGTGTTTGCGGGTAAGGGCGTGTTGGAACTGATCGAAGGAAAACTATTTGAGCCGACGCTGTTGACCGGCGTACCGGAGATCAGCTGGCTGGGCATTTATCCTTATGTGGAAACACTGATTCCACAGGGTGTACTGGTTGTCGCGGCGTTAATCGCCCTGTGGGTGATGCAACGTAGAGCGTCTGCCGTCTGATAAAGAAAGCATCCGACGGTAATGTAATACTGAAAGCAATAAGAGCAGAAAATAACCATAACAATCCCAATCGCTTAGCGAATTAAGTGAGTAGGGACGACTGAGATGAGGATGGGTTTGATGAATATGCAAAAAAGTCTGATCGCGGGTGCCGTTATTGCCGGTATTTTCACCGCGCCTGCCGCGCTGGCGTTTAAAGAATATCCAGCAGGTGAGCCGGTTTCCATGAACGAAATGGAAATTGCTGCTGTTTATCTGCAGCCTATCGATATGGAACCGCGTGGAATGGGCTTGCCTGCTGCGAAAGCGGATATCCATCTGGAGGCCGATATTCACGCAGCTGAAGGCAACAAAAACGGCTTCGGTGCCGGTGAGTGGATGCCGTTCCTGACTATCGCTTATACCCTGACCAACACCGATACCGGTGCCAAGCAGGAAGGTACCTTCATGCCGATGGTTGCCAGCGATGGCCCACACTACGGCGCGAACATCAAAATGATGGGCGTGGGCAACTACAAAGTGACTTATCACATCGATCCACCATCAAAAGCCGGTATGCACCGTCACACCGATGGTGAAACGGGCGTCGGTCGCTGGTGGAAACCGTTTGATGTCAGCTTTGACTTCAAATACGTCGGTTTAGAATAAGGTCTTCTGTCCGCGATATTCTATCGCGGTCATGTTCACGCCTCTGCGGGGATGTTATTGCAGCCCGCAGAGGCGGTGATTTTTCGGTTAGGGCACGGGTGCCACCAGACATCACACTCAACCGACGCACCTGTAACTTGAAAGGTGACGGGGATATATGAGTTATTTCTTTATCACGACACTTCAATCCTTCCTGCCGATAGCGCTATTGCTGGGGCTGAACTGGAGCCATCGTTCTACGCCGACGATCGGGCCGCTGAGCTGGATCACACTGCTGGCGCTATTCGCCGGTACGTTTATTGGCGTGCATTTTCCTAACGGGCAGGCGTTTTTGCTGGGGTTTACGGCGCTTCAGGCGCTTGCCTTGATCCTGTTTCTGATCTGCCAGTGTTTTTCCCACCTGCGTCTTGGCTATCTGTGGCAGGCGCTTCTGGTTGCAGGTTCGGCGGTGCATTGGGGCAACGATCCCAATTTGACCGCGCTGACGACCACCCATGTGGTGAATACCGATCTGCTGCTGAATTTCAGCGCCGTGGTGCTGGCATTTGGCTGGCTGGTGTTCTGTGCCGCACTGTGCGGCATGATTGTGCGCCGCATTCGTTTACTGCGTTGGCCGCTTCTTGCGCTGTTAGTCGCACTGCTACTGCTACCGATCAGCGGTAATTTACTGCTGTTGTTGATGAAATTACAGGTGCTGGGGCTCACCAAGCCGCGCCTGAGCTACGTGGCGCACGTTACCAACAGCGCGTATTTATTAAATTACCTCAGTGCATTGTTCATGGCGGCGTTGGCCGTGGGGCTGGTCTGGCCGCTGCTGCATGCGCGCCGTCAGATGCAGGCTGAGCATGAAGCGATTGAAAAGCGTAAGGCGACGGCCAGTTATCGCACAGTACGCCGCACGCTGCTGGCGACGGTCACGGCGCTGTTGGTGGTGGTGTTGGCTCAGCTCTATTGGGACAAGGTTGCGTCACAGCCGCCTCGTCTGTCGGAAGCACAGCCGGTGACGCTGGCGGCGGATGGCAAAGTACATATTCCGATTGAACAGGTACGTGATGGCAAGCTGCATCGCTTCGTGTGGATTGCCGATGACGGCAAAGCCGTGCGCTTTTTCATCATTAACCGCTATCCCGATCGCCTGCGCTTGGGGGTGGTGTTTGATGCTTGCCTGCTGTGTGGCGATCAGGGCTATGTGATGGAAGGTAATCAGGTCATTTGTGTTGCCTGCGGGGTGCATATTTTCATTCCTTCTATCGGTAAGGCGGGCGGCTGTAATCCGGTGCCGATTGAAGGGTGGAGCAACGACGATAATGAACTGGTGATTGGGCGCGCGTCACTGGCGGCAGGCACGAACTACTTCTCTACGGTGGTATCGATGGACGTCATCGATCCGGTTGATGGTTCAAAACTGACCAACGTGAACGCGGAGCATAAATATCGCTACGGCGGTAAAACGTACTTCTTCTCGTCGGAGGCCAACTATAACCGCTTCCGCGAAAGTCCCGCGAAATTTGCCACAGCCAAAGCAGCGGCAACTGGCGAGCAGGCTGAGGGGGAATAATCATGCTGTGGCGACTGTTACGTCAGTCCTGGCGCAGAAATATTCGGCGTAAATCGCTGGCGGTGCTGACCGTATTTTTGGCGGCGGGGTTGATCTCCGCGCTGCTGGCGGTATCCATCGACATCGGCGACAAAATGGCTCGCGAACTGAAGTCCTACGGCGCGAATATTCTGATTGAGCCCGCGGGGCAAGCGGCGCTGCCTGCGTTGTTTGGCGAACGCAGTAATCCGCTGGAAGGGCAAGACTTCCTCGACGAAGCCGAGTTGCCGAATATCAAAGATATCTTCTGGCGCAATAACATTGTCGGTTTTGCGCCGTTGTTGAGCGGTGATGTTGAGATCAACGGACAGCCGGTTGCGGTGCTGGGCACCTTCTTTTCTCAGCCTGTCGCCGTGCCGGACGAAGAGGACTACCGCACGGGACAAATGACCGTTAGCCCTTACTGGCAGGTGGCAGGACAGTGGCCGCGGGAGCCGGTGACGGTGGAAAATGTGGCGCAGACGCTAGTGGGAAAACAGCTGGCGGCACAAACGGGCTGGAAAGTCGGGGATAAACTCGCGCTGCACGGTGCAAAAGGGGACGCAACGGTAGAAGTGAGCGGCATACTGAGCAGCGGGGGTGATGAAGAAACCCGTTTGGTCATGCCGCTGGCAACGGTGCAATCGCTGCTGGGGCTGGCCGGTAAAATTCAGGCGATTCGTGTGTCGGCGCTAACCGTGCCGGAAAACGAACTGTCGCGGCGGGCGCGGGAAAATCTGGAAGCACTGAATGCCGAAGAATATGACCTCTGGTACTGCACCGCGTATGTCTCTTCGATTGCGCACCAGTTGGAAGAAGCCATTTCTGGCTCGGTGGTGCGCCCCATCTGGCAGGTAGCCGCCTCGGAAGGCGTGGTGATCGACAAGATCCAACTGCTTCTGGCGGTAGTGACCTTCGCCGCACTGGTCGCTTCTGCAATGGGAATTGCCTCGCTGATGACCAGCACGATTATGGAACGTGCCAAAGAGATTGGGCTGATGAAAGCGCTGGGTGCTCGCCAGTGGCAGATCATGCTGCTGTTTTATCTCGAAGCGGCACTGAGCGGGCTGGCCGGTGGGATCGCGGGCTGCGTCGCAGGCTGGGGATTGGCGAAAGCCATTGGCCTGATGCTGTTCGGCGTACCGCTGAGTTTCGCGTGGATCGTGATTCCCTGCGTATTGGTGATCTCGGTGTTAATTGCCATCATCGGAACGTGGTTCCCGGCGCGCCGGATTGCTGGGCTGTATCCGGTGGAGGTGCTGTATGGGCGCTAATAGCTGGATGAACAGCATGTTTTGGCGGCTGGTGTTCCGCGCGCTGCGGTTACGTATGCAACGCGTCAGCGTGGTGTTCGCGGCGCTGATGGTCGGGGCAGCGATTGTGACGGCGATGTCTGCCGTCTATTTCGATATCAACGCCAAGATGAGCCAGGAGCTGCGTACCTTCGGCGCGAATTTTTATATCGGCCCGGCGCGGGGCAATACGATCCCACAGAGTACGTTTCAGCCGATTATCGACAACGCGCCAGCTGGCTTGATCAATGCATCCAGCCCTTATCTGTACGGCATGGCGCGTACGGAGCTGGAAAAAGTGGTGCTGATGGGCGTGTGGTTCGAGTCGCTGCGACAACTGGCGCCGTACTGGCAGGTCACGGGTAACTGGATTGGTGTGAGCTTCGACGATCGTAATGCGATGATCGGGGTGAAACTGGCGCAGCGGCTGAACGTTAACGTCGGCGACAGCATCACGCTGGTGGGCGACGGCGGGAAACAGCGGTTACAGATCAAAGGCATCGTAGAATCCGGCGATGCGACGGACAACATGCTGATCGTCAATCTGGAGCTGGCGCAGAAGTGGCTGGATAAAGAAGGCGCGATCAGTAATGCGCTGCTGAGCGTCAGCAACGATCTGGGACAGGTCGATCGCTTCGCCGCCCAACTCCAGCAGCAGTATCCGCAATTGGAGATCCGCCCGATCCTGAAAGTATCGGCGTCGGAAGGCCAGGTGCTGAATAAAATCAAAGGGCTGATGGGACTGGTATCGGCGGTGATCCTCGTGCTGTCTTCACTGTGTGTCAACACCACGCTGATGGCTATTGTCGGGGAACGCGCGCGCGAGTTTGCACTACAGAAAGCGTTGGGCGCGAGCGGACGAGACATTATTCGGCAGATGCTGGCGGAAACCGGCATTATCGCGCTGGCGGCCGTGGTGTGTGGTTCGCTGCTGGGTTATCTGCTGGCACAGGTGCTGGGGATGGCCGTCTTCAACGCAACAATCTCGCTGCGTTTACCGGTGTTCCCGCTCACGCTGGGGCTATCGTTGCTGGTTGCTGCGGTAGCGGCGGTGGTTCCCACCCGGCGGGCGATTTATGTCGAACCGGCCAAAGTCTTGAAAGGAGAGTAGCTCGATGTCTGTAGAGGTGAATGTGCAGGAAAAGGCACAGGCAGCGGAGGCGGTGATTGAAACTCGCCAGCTCTATAAACGCTTTGGTCAGGTTACCGCGCTGGAGAACATCAATATCCGCATCGCGCGCGGCGAATTTGTCGCCATCATGGGCGCGTCTGGCTCGGGTAAAACCACGCTGATGAATATTCTCACCTGTCTGGATACGGTGAGCGAAGGACAGGTATTGCTGGATGGTGTCGACGCGGCTGCGCTGGACGAGGAAGGACGGCGTCAGTTTCGTGCTGATAAGATTGGGTTGGTCTTTCAGCAGTTCCACCTGATTCCGTTTTTGACCGCGCTGGAGAACGTAATGCTGGCGCAGCATTACCACAGCGTAGTCGATGAAGCGGCGGCGCAGCGCGTGCTGGATCAGGTTGGTTTGGCGCATCGCGTGAATCACTTACCGAGCCAGCTTTCCGGTGGTGAACAGCAGCGTGTGTGTATCGCCCGTGCGTTGGTGAACGAGCCTCCTGTGATTTTCGCCGATGAACCAACGGGAAATCTGGACGAAGAGAACGAACAACGCGTGCTGGATCTGCTGAAAGATCTGCACCGGCAGGGACGTACCATTGTCATGGTGACACACAATCCTGAGCTGGGGCGGTTTGCTGACCGCATTATCCGTCTGCAACACGGTAAGTATTTTGGTGAAGAGGTCAATCATCATGAAATGGCGTAACGGAATTACCGCGCTTTGCCTACTAGGCGTTGTCGCGCTGAGCGGCTGTAAGGAAGAACAGGTGAGCGTTGGGGCGCAGGCACCAGCACTGGCGGCCTACGATTTAGCCGGCCAGCAGGTGGATTTGTCGCGCTGGCAGGGGAAAAGCGTGTACCTGAATTTCTGGTCATCGGGCTGCGGCGGCTGCATGGTGGAAATGGGCGCGCTGGAGAAGCTGAGTCAGGAGTATGGCGATAAAGTGGTGGTGGTCGCGGTGAACACCGATCCTGACGGCGTGGATATCACGTCAATGCTGGCGCACCATAACGTGACCTATCCGGTGGTGCGCGATCAGTTGGGCATTACCAAAGAGCGTTATCAGGTCAGCGGCACGCCGACCTCATTTATCATTGATGCCAATGGCAAGGTGACCGATCAGCATCAGGGGGCGAGAGATGAAGCACAACTGACCGCGCTGTTCCAGAAGCTGGCAAGCCGGACATAAAGGCCGGCTATTTTCACAGCATGTCAGGCGTGCGTTTACTCTGTCCGTGAAACCGGCACCGGGACGGCGACCACCACAGGTTCCGGTTTCACCCGCATGGCGTAGATCACACCGACAATCAGACAGCTGATGCCGCAAAGCGTCAGCAGCGGTGGCCAGGATTGCCGGATGATGAAGGCGTAGGCCAGCCCCGCCAGCGTTTCAAACACAATCAATGGCCCTACCAGCACTGTCGGCAGGCGCTGGCTGGCTTCATTCCAGCACAGCGTACCGATCCATGAGCAAAACAGCCCAATCGCAATCATCAGCGGAATAAAAACTTCAGGTCGCGGGCCGAACGGCTGCGTAAAGGTACTGTCCGTTAGCGCCAGATGGCCGCATACCAGCAGATAGCCCAGCAGAGCCAGCGGTAGCGTGACCAGCCCTTGTGCCGTGGCCCAGGTGGTCGGCGTATTATCTTTGTGGTCGCGGAGCCAGCGGGCGTTGCGCAGCGGATACCAGGTCCAGCAAATGACCGCGCAAAATGCCATCGCAATGCCGCTGGCATAGCGCCATAAATCGAATTCAACGGTCGTTCCTTTCAGTTCCGCAATGTTGACGCAGACCAGACCGGCCGCAATCAGCAGCAGCGAAGGCAGCAGCCGACGCCAAGCCACGCGGCCATCGTGCTTGCTGTACAACACATTGGCGGTAACGGAAATCACCACGGGAAGGGTGCCGATAATCATCGTCGAGATCGGCGCGCCAGTACGCTGGATGGCGCTGGCGAGCAGGAAGTAGTACAGCAGATTACCGATAACCGTGAGTTTCGTGGCTTCCAGCCAGTCGCGACGGGTTAACTGACGCAGACGACGGCGATCGAGCCACGCCAGCGGTAAGGCAATCAGTCCAAAGGCCAGATAGCGTCCGGTGGACTGCAAGGCAGCAGAATAGTCCGGTACGATCAACGGCCCAACGAAAATCAACCCCCACATGAGGCCGGCGGCTAGCGCAAATAAAACACCGATTAACATGATAAACCCATTTTTTCACAATAGTGCATCGCGCCAGTCTAGGGGGAGTCGGCGGTGAATTATTGTAGGATATTGCTGTTTATTATCCGAGGGAGGAGGTTAACGCCGAACCGGATAAACCTGCTTTTGGTAGCGAATGGGCGTGACGCCATAGCGCTGAGCGAAGGTGCGTGTCAGATGTGCCTGATCGGTTAGCCCGACGGCGATGGCGACATGAGCGGCCGCCATACCGCGCGTCAGCATCTGTTTCGCCTCATACAGCCGAATTGCCATCAGCATCTGGTGCGGCGTGACGTGATACTGAGCTTTGAACTGGCGCAGAAAATGATATGGGCTCAGGGACACCAGCGCCGCCAGATCTTTTAAGGTAACGGGATGAGCGAAGTTCTCCCGCAGGTAGGCTTTCACTACATCAAAGCGGTGCAACGGTTCAATCATCTGGCGTTGCGCGATGTGTGCATGTGGCCGGAAAAGTTCAATCAACGACAGCAGCAGGCTTTCACTCGCTAACGGGTCGGTTGTCTGCCACATCGCGGCCAGCGTCATCGCCAACTGACGTGCCGTTGCGGGATCGTGGCGCACGACATCGGTAAACCACCAGCCTTTCTCACCGGAGACGTTCTCCAGCACATCGGGCGGGATGTAGATCATGCGATAGCGCCAGCCGTCTTCCGTCGCTGATTCCCCCGTATGCAGTTCATCAGGGTTCATCAACACGAGTGAATCGACAGGCGCAATATGCTTGGCGCCACGGTAGCGGAATTGCTCTGCGCCGTCGTCAATGGTGCCAATACCAAACGCCTCATGCGTGTGTGGTTCAAAGGCATAACGGCAGATGTGCGCGTGATAAAGCTCAATGCTGGGCAGCGTCGGCAAATGCCGGAACTGGGCATAGTCTCTCTCATCGGTAAACTGTTCCGGTACACCCTGCATGTTGTCACCTTGTCTCTCATCCTGATTTCCATCATAGCAGCGATAGCACGTCAGCTTGAAGTCGTGTGGCCTATTTAGCGTGAGCGGAAATGCTGAAAAAGCGGATAAAAACGCTGGGATAAATAGATCAGAAAGGCATAAATCATAGCGAAATGGTTGATTGACGGCGCGCGCGTGACAAAAGTAGCGTTGTCTAACTTTTTGATTTTAAAATTTATGTCTATTTCTTGTTAGGTAAGGCTGTGCGGCAGACATACCGTTAGTATAAAAAAATATAATCAACTCCATTTGCTTATTTGTTCTGGCTCTCATTACTTGCATCAATATTGCTATCTGTAATAAAGGACAAGGGAGTGAAAGGTGAACTTTCAGCAACTGAAGATTATTCGTGAATCAGCACGGTGCAATTACAACCTGACCGAGGTGGCGAATACGCTGTTTACCTCTCAATCCGGCGTGAGCCGCCATATCCGCGAGCTGGAAGAAGAGCTGGGGATTGAAATCTTCATTCGTCGTGGCAAACGCCTGTTAGGTATGACCGAACCGGGAAAAGAGCTGCTGGTGGTGGCGGAGCGCATTCTGAATGACGCCAGCAATATCCGGCGGCTGGCGAATGTTTTCACCAATAACGATACCGGCCAGTTGGTGATCGCGACCACGCATACGCAGGCGCGTTACAGCCTGCCGCCGGTGATTAAAGCCTTCCGTTCTCTGTACCCACAGGTGCGTCTGGTGCTGAATCAGGGCACGCCGGATGAGATCGTGGCGATGCTCCATTCCGGTGAAGCGGATATCGGTATTGCCAGTGAGCAGTTGATTAACGATCCCTCGCTGGCAGCGTTCTCCTACTATCGCTGGCACCATTCCGTCATTGTGCCGGAGGACCACCCGCTGACGCAGGAGCGGGTTATTACCCTAGAGATGCTCAATGCGGAGCCGCTGATTACCTATCGTCAGGGAATTACCGGTCGCTCGCGTTTGGATCGTGCGTTTCAGGCGGTGGGGATGTCACCGGATATTACGCTGAGCGCGCAGGATTCGGATGTGATTAAAACCTATGTTGAGCTGGGGCTCGGCGTCGGGATTGTGGCCGATATGTCATACGATCCCGCGCGCGATACCGGGTTGGTGCGGTTAAATGCCGAGCATTTGTTTGAAGCGAATACGGTCTGGCTGGGGTTAAAAAAGGGTCAGTTACAGCGTAACTATGCCTGGAAATTTATTCAGCTGTGTAACACGGAACTGTCACTGGATGAGATTAAAGATAAGGTGTTCTCGGATAACGATGAAGCGGTGATTGATTACCAAATCTGAGTAACAGCATCGTTTCCTAACCCAATGCCCAGCCAGCGTTTTTTCTGGTTGGGCTGACATTTTCCATTCGATTTCGCCGCGATTTCTTGTAGCGCGATGCCTGCCGTTTTCTGGGCTCGATTCAGCATAAATATGGTTTATCGTGCCGACAATCTGCTTGATCTGATCGTGCTGGAATAGTAGCATTCCTGCCATAACAATAACTTATGTCTGTATTTTTATTAAGTGATACAAATACTTGTGCGTTTTTATTGAATAATTATGTTAACGGTTTTTGTATCATTTTAGAAAAATTACCCTAAATCATTCGAGCGGCAGGATAAAACGTGTGCGTTTTGAACCGCGCGTATGCAGCTTGCAAGATGCGGGATAATCCATCAGACATCCTTCTCAATAGTCAGTCACCTCCACGTTGATTTTTTCGGTTCGCATTGCGCCGGAGTCGCGCTAGCGCCATGTTTGTGATGGCGGGGAGTTTAAAACGGAAAATGACGATGAAAACACAAAAAATCAGCCTTGCCTGGCAAATCCTTATCGCGTTGGTTCTTGGTATTGCACTCGGTGCCGTGCTGCATGAACAACAAGAAAGCCGCCAGTGGCTCATCAGCAATATTCTTAGCCCTGCGGGCGACATCTTTATCCGCCTGATTAAAATGATTGTTGTCCCGATCGTGATCGCCACATTGATTGTCGGGATTGCGGGTGTAGGGGATGCTAAAAAGCTTGGGCGCATCGGCTTCAAAACCATTCTCTATTTTGAAATCATCACGACGGTGGCGATTATCCTGGGCATCACGCTGGCGAACATCTTCCAGCCAGGCCACGGCATTGATATGTCGACGCTGACCGCTGTGGATATCTCGCAGTATCAAAAGACCACCGAACAGGTGCAGAGCGGTTCGCACAGTCTGGTGGGGACGGTACTGTCGCTGATCCCGCCGAATATCTTCGCGGCGATGACTCATGGTGACATGCTGCCGATTATTTTCTTCTCCGTGCTGTTTGGTTTGGGGCTCTCTTCGTTGCCGAAAGAGCATCGTGACCCGCTGCTGAACGTCTTCCGCGGCGTGTCGGAAACGATGTTCAAGGTGACCCACATGATCATGCGCTATGCACCGGTTGGGGTATTTGCGCTGATTTCCGTTACGGTTGCCAACTTCGGTTTTGCGTCGCTGTGGCCGTTAGCCAAGCTGGTTATGCTGGTTTACGCCGCGATTTTCTTCTTCGCGCTGGTGGTGCTCGGCATCGTCGCTCGGCTGTGTAAGCTGCGTATTACGATGCTGATCCGCATACTGAAAGATGAACTGATCCTCGCGTACTCTACAGCGAGTTCAGAAACCGTGCTGCCGCGTATCATCGAAAAAATGGAAGCCTATGGCGCACCGAAGTCGATTACCAGCTTCGTCGTACCGACCGGCTACTCTTTTAACCTCGATGGCTCGACGCTATACCAGAGTATTGCGGCGATCTTCATCGCGCAGCTTTACGGTATTGAGTTGTCGATTGGGCAAGAAATCGTGCTGGTGTTGACGCTGATGTTGACGTCCAAAGGCATTGCCGGCGTACCGGGTGTGTCATTTGTCGTGCTGCTGGCTACGTTGGGCAGCGTCGGTATTCCGCTGGAAGGTTTGGCGTTCATTGCGGGCGTTGACCGTATCCTCGACATGGCGCGTACCGCGCTGAATGTGGTAGGGAATGCGCTGGCGGTGCTGGTCATCGCTAAGTGGGAACACCAGTTTGATGAGAAAAAAGCACAGGCCTACGAGCGCGAAATAAAGGGAATCAGTACGCAGCCTGCCCAGCAGGGATAATGCCGGAAAGAAAAAGAGAAACGGGTGCATCGGTTATTCGATGCACCCGTTTCCATTTTGAAGGGTGATTATCAACTAGGCCGCGTGGCTATTTATCACACCCGTTTCTAACGTTTGCGTGCGCCACAGCGCCTGTTGGATTCGTTCGACATCTGTGGCGAAAGGCAGTCGTGAGGCAATTTTCGGTGCGATTTTCACGTGCTGCACGATGTTTTCCACTAGCTGTGGGCGTTCGTTCAGACCGAGAGCGCTTAGCGTTATCGGGCTGCCGTAGCGACGCAGTTGGGAGAAGAGTTCTTCGCGGTCAGCATCGTTATCGTGTTCCAGAAAGGCCTGTGCGGCCAGACCAAAACCGACTTTCTCACCATGCAGCCAGTCGTGCAGCTCCGGCAGGCGCGTCATGCTGTTGTGAATGGCATGGGCAACGCCAATGCGTGGCACCTCATCTTTCATACTGTTCGCGACGCCCGCCAGCGCGATAACGGCATCGATCACACGGCGCAGCGTCGGCGTGACCAGACCTTGCTCGTTATCTGCGATGGCCTGTTCGCCATACGTATTAAATGTTTCCACAGCCAGCTTCGCCGCCTGTGCTTTAAGCGCTAATGCCAGCCCGTCATCGCCGTGGCGCAAATAAGGTTGGAATTCATACCACTTCGCCAGCGCATCCACGATACCGGCTTTGAGATAACGCGAAGGGCTGTGAGCGATGATCTCGCTGTCCACCAGTACCCACACCGGTAACCGCGTCAGCGGAAAGGGGCCGTTGTGCGCACCGCTGTCGCTGTATATCACGCTGATCGGTGACCAGGCGGCGCAGGTAGCGGCAATGGTGGGGACGGCGATGACGGGCAACTGTCCCACAATGTCGCCGACGGCTTTGGCGACATCCAGCACACGCCCGCCGCCAATGCCTAAAATCAGTTCTGCGTTGAAGGCGCGCGCCTGTGCGGTCAGCGCCTCGATCGCGGGTTTGGTGCAATCACCCGGCAAAAATTCGACCTGGTAGCGCAAGCCGTGCTCATTGAGGCTGCGTTCGACAGCATCCGCCGTCGTTTTCCATGCCTGTGGACTGGTAATAATCAGTATGGTGTTGGCGTAGGGAGCCGCATAGTCACCAACAGAACGAATGACGCCGTCACGATTCAGATAGGTTTGTGGCGCTTGTATTGCAATCATGTTCGCGATCTCTCATCTCTGTGGGAAAAGACAAATCAGTTGTAACAGCGATATCGAGCGCCGCAAAAGAACAATTCTGGTTATCAATGGCTAGATTTCGCATAACCAGAATGACGTTTAGCGCTGCATTCCCCAGCGTTTCACTGTGATCTTTTCGATGGTGGAAAACACCAGCCCTTCAACCAGCAGCCCGATGATGATGACGGACGCCAGCCCGGCGAAAACACGGTCAGTATAAAGCTCATTACGGTTCTGGAAGATGTACCAGCCCAAACCGCCATTGCCGCTGGATGCGCCGAAGACCAGTTCAGCGGCGATCAGGGTACGCCAGGCAAATGCCCAGCCGATCTTCAGACCGGAGAGAATCGACGGCAGCGCAGCGGGGATCAGGATGGCATTGATATAGCGAAAGCCTGTCAGGCCGTAGTTGCGACCTGCCATACGCAGCGTTTCCGAAACACCGAGAAAGCCGGAATAGGTATTCAGCGCCATCGGCCACATCACGGAGTGGACGAGAACGAAGACCAGACTCTTTTCTCCCAGTCCAAACCACAGCAGCGCTAACGGCAGTAACGCAATCGCAGGGAGCGGGTTGAACATGGAGGTTAGGGTGCCTAAGAGATCGCGTCCGAAACGGGTGGATACCGCCAACGCGCTGAGGGCCAGTGCCAGCAGGCTGCCAATGACATAGCCTTTTAGCAATGTGCCGAGGGAAACCACCATCTTATGCGGCAGTTCGCCGCTGGCGAGATCGTCACGAAATGCCTGAAAGGTTTGCAGGAAACCCGGCAACATCAGATCGTTGTTTTGCCAGCGTGCGGCGAACTCCCACAGCAATAGCAGCCCTGCCAACAGCACCAGCTTGCGAATCCAGGTCTGATTCCACAGGCGCGTGGTCAGCGGTAGAGGCTGGGTCAGTGTGAAGTCTTTCAGCGGTGCCAGTTCACGCTGATACTCGGGCCGCACGGGGGGCTGTATGCTCATAAGATTTACCTTGCGTAGAGGTGACGGGTGAAGGCACGTCAGTATCAGTTGGAAAAAGAAGATGGTGAATACGCTGTGCGGTGGTTTGAAAAGCTTCACTGCCCTGGTCGCTCAGCGCGAACTGATGGCAGTTGATTTCCGCTCGCACACGACCCGGATGGGGGGAGAGCAGCAAGACCCGGCTGCCGACGATCAGCGCTTCTTCAATCGAGTGGGTGACAAACAGCAGCGTGAAGCGCACCTCTTCCCACAGCGCCAGCAGTTCTTCCTGCATTTTGCGTCGGGTCAGCGCATCCAGCGCGGCGAATGGCTCGTCCATGAGCAGCACTTTCGGCTGCATGGTCAGCGCCCGCGCGATGGCGACGCGTTGCTTCATTCCACCGGATAACGTATGCGGATAGGCATCGGCAAATTTCGCCAGCCCGACCTTATCGAGAAAATAACGCGCGCGTTCCTCGGCTTCGGCTCGTGTTGCCTGACGGCTGGCAACCAGCGGAAATAGCGTATTTTCCAGCACAGTTTTCCACGGCGGCAGCTGATCAAATTCCTGAAAGACCATGATGCGATCCGGGCCCGGACGTGCGACTGGCTGACCCTCAAGGCGGATTTCACCGTCTACCGGAGACAAAAAACCGCCGATAGATTTGAGCAGGCTGGATTTACCACAGCCTGAAGGCCCTAAGAGTACAAAGCGCTCGGCGGGAAAGACGTCGAAACTCACATCATGGGTGGCGCGAACCAAACTGCGACGGGTTCGGTATTCCAGTCCGACGCCATCAACCTGCAACAGCGGCTGGGCGACGGTATCGTGGGAGTGGTGTGTCATATTGTTCTCCTGCGTAGCGACGAGATGCTTGTCGAATGGGGTCATGCTGACCGCTTAGCTACCCGGTTGGTCGTGGATTTCAGCAAAGAAATAATCCTTCCAGGAGGCGGCTTTGTTTTTCAGCACGCCAAGCTGTTGCAACTTTTCGGCATAAACGTAGGTGCGTTCTGGCGTGATAGTGAAATCGATTTCGGGATCGGCGACGATACGTTTGACCAGTTCAGGATCCAGCTTCGATTTTTCTACCCGAATATAGGTTTCTGCCGCCGCGACTTTATCTGCTTTGATAATCTGGGACGCTTCTTTCAGCGCTTCATAGAAGGCGCGGTAGGTTTTCGGATTTTCATCATGGAATTTCTGCGTGGTGTAGAGCACGTTGAACGTTGCCTGACCGCCCAGTACGTCATAAGAGCTTAGGATCTTGTGCACATTGGCATGTTCCAGCGCCTGATATTGGAACGGTGGGCTGGAAAAGTGTGCATTGATTTCGGAACCCCCTGCGATCAGCGCCGCGCTGGCATCGGGATGCGGTAGGCTGACAGAAATCTTATCGAAACGTTTGAAATCTTCCGCGCCATAGAGCTTCGCGGTTTCGATTTGCAGCGTGCGAGACTGAAAACCTACACCTGCCGCAGGCACGGCGATACGGTCTTTATCGCTCAGATCGCGGATAGATTTCACTGCTGGGTTATTACTGAGTAAATAGTTGGGCATCGAACCGAGCGAGGCGATTGCTTTCACATTCTGGCGACCCTGTGTGCGATCCCATACGGTCAGCATTGGAGGAACCCCGGCGGAGGCCACATCCAGCGCGCCGGATAGCAGGGCTTCGTTAATCGCCGTCGCACCAGAAAGTGTGCGCCAGTCTACCTTGATATCCAGGCCCTGCTGCTTACCGTGCTTCTCTATCAGGTTTTGGTCGCGCACCACATCCAGAATCAGGTAGCCAATGCCAAACTGCTGCGCAATGCTGATGCTGCCTTCCGCACTGGTGCCAAAGGCCGTTAGCGTCAGGCCGATCAGGGCAGCAAGGCGTGTGAAACGTGTCGATTTTTTCGCGGGGAGTGAGTGATTCATCATTGTTGTCTCATTTTTAATAGTAATTGAATCGGCAATAAAGCAGCTCAGAGCCATCATTTATTATTTCAATAAAGAATACGTAATAAGGGAGGTGTGAAAGAAGGCATCCTATTTTCTTGGCGTGTCGCTGATAAAGTGTTTTTTGGAATAAGTTAGAAGAAAGGCGATTTTAATTGGTGCTGAATAAGAGAAAACAAGTAAATAACCGCCTTAGCTAAATATTCGCTATAGATAGTCTTATTTGTCAGTTATGGATAAAAATCTGCGCGTTATAGTGGCGACAATGTTAATTGTCATTCTTTATACCGAGAAAAATATGCCTGTCTTTACTCATCATTATTTACGCGATTATTTACGTGACCGCCTAACAGAGAATGACGTCGATGCATCAATTGCAGGAACGGTGGCGGATAATCTCGTTGAATCCAGCCTGAAAGGGCATGACTCGCATGGCGTCAGTATGTTGCCGCGCTATATCGACGCCATTCGGGAAGGTGGGCTTTCACCTCACGCACAGGCGGAGAAAACGCTGGACTTCGGTCCGCTCATTTCGTTTGACGGGCAGCAGGGCTTCGGGCAGGTGGTCGCAAAGCAGGCACTGACGGAAGGCATTGCGCGTGCGCAAACGCACGGTCTGGCGGTGGTAAGTTTAGCCAATGCACACCATTTGGGACGTATCGGCGCGTGGGCGGAACAGGCCGCAGAAGCCGGGTTGGTATCGCTGCATTTCGCCAACGTGTATACCAAACCGGTGGTGCTGCCGTGGCAGGGTCAGCAGGCGCGCTTCGGGACGAACCCGTTTTGTGCAGGGATTCCGGTTGAACAGGACGATCCGGTGATTCTGGATTTTGCTACCAGCGTGATTGCAGGTAACAAAGCGCGTATCGCCTGGAACGAGGGCAAATCGGTCGCGCCCGGCTGTATCGTCGATAACGAAGGTAACCCGACGGTCGATCCTCGCTGGCTGATGGAACAACCCTTGGGCGCGCTGTTGCCGTTTGGCGAGCATAAAGGATCGGGGCTTTCGCTGGTTTGCTCTTTACTGGGTGCGGCGCTGACCGGTGGGAAAACCGAGCGCACGGCGAAAGGCGAGGGCAAGCAGATTATTAACAGCATGCTGTCGATTTTAATCGATCCGCAGAAATTAGGCGGTGCGGCCACCTATCAGCAGGAAATACCTGCGTTATTAGAATGGGTGCGCCAATCCCGCGATGATAATGAATTATTACTGCCGGGCGATAAAGAAAAGCAAACCTATCGCCAGCGGCAGGAGAACGGTATTTTTGTCGATGATGTCAGTTGGGGACAACTCTCTTATTTAAATAAAAAAGTGGCCTGATGTATTAATTAATTATTTATTAACTTACTTAACTGATTTTTTATTTAACGCTATAGGGAAAAGTAATGAAAAATAGATTGAGTGTTGTCGGCGTCAGTGGCTTGTTATTAATCACGACATCTGTATTGGCGGCGGAAAAGCATCCTGATGAGGTGCGCGTAGCCTACAGTGGCGGTTCGCAGGTATTAGTCTTAGCTAAAGCCGATGGTTCGTTGCAAAAAGCATTGGGTGCGCCAGTAAAGTGGGTGCAGTTTGCTTCTGGTGCTGATGCGCTGAATTATTTTGCCAGTAATGCGATAGATATCGCCAACTTTGGTTCCAGCCCGGCGACAGCCGGTATTGTCAGGAAACTGCCGGTGGAGATCGTCGGTGTATCTGGTGTGATCGCCACGTACGAGCGTCTGATTGCCAAGTCTAGTATCGCCACGCTGAAAGATATCGAAGGTAAGCGTGTCGCCTATCCGCCAAATTCCACAGCGCAGTACGCGCTGGAAGCGGCAATCGCGGTGAATAAACTCGACCGCAGCAAGATTACCCTTATTCCGCTACGTCCGGCTGAGATGGTGGCGGCATGGAAGCGTGGCGACATTGATGCAGGCTACGTCTGGGCACCATTCGCGCAGGAGCTGGAAGCATCCGCCGGGCATGCGATTTTTGCGACCAAAGATCTGCAAAAAGATGGCTATCTGATTTACAACAACTATGTGGTTAGAAAGGCTTTTGCCCAGCAGTACCCTGAAACGGTGGCGCGCTTCCTGCGCGTACACCAGTTGAAAGTGGATGAGTTCCG
Source organism: Pectobacterium aroidearum (assembly GCF_015689195.1). Classification (GTDB taxonomy): domain Bacteria; phylum Pseudomonadota; class Gammaproteobacteria; order Enterobacterales; family Enterobacteriaceae; genus Pectobacterium; species Pectobacterium aroidearum. The sequence goes on along the minus strand of NZ_CP065044.1, from coordinate 3,345,037 downwards.
TCAGGATCCGGAAAAAGCGGCGGCAATTGTGGCAAAAGAAGTCGGTGCGCCTGTTACGACGGCAACCAATACGCTGTCAGGGCTGGAATACCCCACGCTGGAACAGCAGGCGACGGCACAGTGGCTGGGTGACGGTAGCAACACCGATCGCAGCGGTATCGGTCAGGCAGTCGCAAAAACGGCGCATTTTCTGGAGAGTATCGGCGAAGTTCGCCAACGCGATATTCCTGCATCGTTCGCCGACTCCATTAATTCCTCTTATCTGAAGCAGGCTGTGAAAGGGAATTAACGGGTCGTGAAAAGAACGTCTTATGTATTATTGAGTATCGCGTCTGTGGCGGCGGTGCTCGCGTTGTGGCAAGTGGCGGGCGCGAAGCAGTGGGCCGATCCGCTGCTGCTACCGCCACTGTCAGATATCATCCTGACCGCTGGGGAACTGGCGCAGGATGGCTATCGGCAGGTGCCGCTATGGGAGCATATTGCCGTCAGCGTCGCTCGGGCGCTAAGCGCTTTCAGCGTCGCCATTATTCTTGGTGTCCCGCTTGGGCTGTTGATGGGGCTATCGCCTCCGATTGCTGCCGTTTTTAATCCTTTCGTTCAGTTTCTCCGGCCACTGCCTAAAATCGCACTGATCCCGCTGGCGGTAGTCTGGTTGGGAATCGGTGAGGCATCCAAATTTTTCCTGATCTTTATCGCGACGTTTCTCAGCGTCGTTGTGGGGGCTTGTGCCGCTGTTGAGCGCGTGGAACGTTCCCGTATCCGCGTCGCACAAACGCTCGGCGCCAGTCGCCGACAGATCTTTTTCCACGTCGTTTTGCCCGATACGCTGCCGGAATTATTTACCACGGTGCGACTGGCTATTGGTATCGGTTGGACGTCCCTGATTGCGGCAGAAATGGTTGCTGCCACGTCGGGCATTGGCTGGATGGTCATGAACGCCAGCGCTTATCTGCGTACCGATATCGTTATGTTGGGCATTTTATTATTAGGCGGCATTGGCTATGTGCTCGATCTGTTATTGGTTGGTGCACAGCGCGTCTTCGTGCCGTGGGCGGGGAAATCATCATGACAGAATCTTCTCAGCCCGTTGCGCCACACATTGTTGTGGAGCGCGTTAGCCTCACATTTCCGTCACAACGCGGCCCGCTAACGGTGCTGGATGACGTTTCTCTCCAGATCGCTAAAGGTGAATTTGTGGTGCTGCTGGGTCCTTCCGGCTGCGGCAAATCCACCATTCTCAATATGATCGCCGGTTTTGAAGCTGCCGATAAGGGACGCGTACTGTGCGGCGATGAACCTGTTCGTCGTCCGGGCCCCTCGCGCGGCATGGTATTTCAGCAGGCCAACTTATTTCCCTGGCTCACCGTGCTGGAAAACGTGACGTTTGGACCACGGATGCAGGGCGCAAATAAAGCCCTGCTTCAGCGTGAAGCAGAAAATTATCTGGCACTGGTCGGGCTGGAAGGATTCCAACAGCACTACCCCTGGCAACTCTCTGGCGGAATGAAACAGCGGGTGGCACTGGCTCGTGCCTGGCTGCCGAACCCTGAGGTGTTGCTGATGGATGAGCCGTTTGGTGCGCTGGATGCACAAACCCGTTTGATGATGCAGGAACTGCTGCTATCTGCCTGGCAAAAAACCGGCACCACGCTGTTATTTGTCACCCATGACGTGGATGAAGCGCTGTTCTTGGCTGACCGGGTATTGGTGATGTCCGCGCGTCCCGGTCGTATTGCAGAAGCGATCCCACTGCCGTTTGGCCGCGAAAGAGACATTGAAACTCTGGCACAGCACCCTGACTACGCCGCCTTGAAGCAGCGTATTTTACATCGCGTTCGTGAAGAAGCGCGTCGTCACCTCAATCTGTAATCCGAATTTCAGGAGACTATTATGCACCTTGCCCGATTCCCCCGTTTGTCACTGGGCCATTTTCCTACACCGCTGGAGGCACTGCCGAATCTGTCTGCCTATCTGGGCGGGCCGACGATTTATATCAAACGCGACGATGCGACAGGACTGGCAACGGGTGGGAATAAAACCCGCAAACTGGAATTCCTGTTAGCCGATGCGCAACAGCAGGGCGCGGATATCATTATCACGCAGGGCGCGACGCAGTCTAACCATGTACGGCAAACCATTGCGGCGGCGACAAAGCTGGGGCTGAAAACCAAAGTACTGCTGGAAAAGCGCGTGGAGGACTACGGCGAAGACTACCAGCGTTCCGGCAACGTGCTGCTGGATCATCTGCTTGGCGGTGAAATTATCGATCATCTGCCCGCTGGAACGGACATGCAGCAGGCGATGGAAACGCTGGCAGAATCGCTGCGCAAAGAAGGATTGAAACCTTATGTCATTCCCGGCGGCGGCTCCAGTCCGGTCGGCGCACTGGGCTATGTCGCCTGTGCGGAAGAGTTGTTGTTTCAGTCCAGCCAGCAGCGCCTGCGCATCGATCATATTGTGCATGCGACGGGGAGCACGGGTACGCAGGCGGGATTGGTTACCGGGCTGGCGGCGACGCATAGCCAAATTCCCCTGTTAGGCATCAGCGTCAGAGCGCCGAAAGCGAAGCAGGAAGAGAATGTTTACGCATTAGCGCAGCGCACCTGGCAACTGCTCGGTATTCCGGGTGAGCTACCGCGCAGTGCTGTGCAGGTGAACAGTGACTACGTTGGCAAAGGGTACGGTATTCCAACCGAAGGAACGCTGGAAGCGCTCAGGCTGCTGGCACAACTGGAAGGGATTCTGCTCGATCCGGTCTATTCCGGCAAAGGCATGGCGGGGCTGATCGATCTGATTCGTCAGGGACATTTTCACGCCGATGAAAACATTGTCTTCATCCATACCGGTGGGTCAGCCGGACTGTTTGGTTACCGTCAACTGTTTGAACAGACGGCCGCACAATGAGTTCGCCGCTGATTGGTGTGCTGGGTGGCATGGGGCCGCTGGCGACGGTCGATCTGCTGCATAAAATCATTGAAGAAACACCAGCCAGCCGCGATCAGGATCATGTGCCAGTGGTTGCCTGGACTGTGCCGCAGATTCCAGACCGCCAGCAGGCATTGGCAGGAACGGGCGAATCACCGTTGCCGATGCTTTTGCATGCCGTTCGGCAGCTTAACCGCTTGTCGGTCAGCCATATCGTGGTGCCGTGCAATACGGCACACCACTGGTTTGATGCGCTGGCGGAGGAAAGCCATGCGCCACTGGTACATATTGCTGATGCCACGTTGCACGCTATCACACTGCCTGCGGAGGCAAAGAAAGCACCGCAAAAAATCGGGCTGATCGCGACTCACGGAACGCTTAATGCTGGGTGGTATCAGCAGCGTTTTGCCGCGCAGTTAGGGGCTGAAACCGTGGTGCCGGACGAGCAGGAAATGACGACACTCTTCGTGCCGGGATGCTATGCGGTAAAACGCGGAGAATTACAGCACGGTGGACGCTTGCTGGATCAGCTTGCCGCACGCCTGGTAGCACGAGGTGCGGAACGTTTAGTGCTGGCCTGCACGGAAGTGCCTCCTGCACTGGAGACGGTATCATCACGCTGGCGAGATATCAGCATCGATCCGACACGAGCATTGGCACAGGCTTGCGTTCGTATTTGGCTGCAAAGATAAAAAACGCATAGTGTGTTTTTCAACGTCGCTGGCGACAGCCCGTGAGTGGTGTACCGGAGGGCACGGCATAAAAAAGCCGCCCATTGCTGGACGGCTTTTAGGTATAAAGAACCGAATTACAGGAAGCCGTACATCGCGGCAAACACCCAGCCAAAGATACAGGAGGTGGTTACGCCAATGAGTCCCGGCAGAATAAAGCTGTGGTTAATAACGAAGCGGCCAATTTTGGTGGTGCCGGAGCGGTCAAACTGGATAGCCGCCAGATCGCTTGGGTAGGTTGGCAGAATGTAGTAACCATAGCAGGCTGGTGCAGAGGCCACGATATACGCCGGATCCACGCCAATAGCCAGCGCAACGGGGACAATGGCTGCCAGTGCCGCTGCCTGCGAGTTAACAAACTTCGATACAATCAGCAGGATAATAGCGTAAGCCCAGGGATAGACTTTCACCAATGAACCGAGCGTTCCTTTGATCTCTTCCAGATGTGCGCCGAACATGGTTTCCGCCATCCAGGCGATACCGTATACCGCGACGATGGCTATCATCCCAGAACGGAACACTTCATTCTTCGAGATGGATGACGGATTGGTTTTGGTCGCAATAATGATGATGGCGCCAGACAGCAGCATAAACATCTGAATGACCAGCACCATCGACAGTGGCTTACCGGCAAAGACCGGACGCAGTTGTTCAACAGCCCCCAAAATTGCTACCGCAGCGATGGTTGCCAGAAAAATCCACATGGCGATCCAGTTGCTGCGTGGCAATTTTCTATCTAACAGCGTAGCGGTATCGCCATACACGTACTGTTTGTTTTCTGGATCGGCGATGAATTTCTGGAAATCCTCATCCTTATCCAGATCTTTACCGCGGAACCAGCTGAAAATCCCAATCGCCAGAATGCCCAGCAGGGTAGAAGGGATGGTAATAGACAGCAGGTCGAGGAATCCCAGATGCTTACCCTGGAAGGTGAAGTTAGCCAGCATGGCAACCAGCGAGACAACCGCAACAGAAACCGGGCTGGCGATAATCCCCATTTGTGCGCCGATTGAACTGGCAGCCATTGGCCTTTCAGGGCGGATATTATTCTTGATGGCAACATCATAAATAATCGGCAGGATGGTATACACCACGTGACCTGTACCACACAGGATCGTCAGAACACAGGTGACGAAGGGGGCAATAATCGAAACGTATTTCGGATTACGCCGCAGCATACGTTCCGCGATTTGCAGCATGACATCCAGCCCGCCCGATGCCTGAAGCGTTGCCGATGCGGCCACCACGGCAATAATGACCAGCATGACATCGACGGGAGGTTTACCCGGTTGCAGTTTAAAAATAAAGACCAGAATAACAAGTCCAATCCCGCCTAATAAACCCAGCGCGATTCCGCCTTTTCGTGCCCCGTAAAAAAGGCAGATCAGGACAATGACTAATTGAATGATGAAGTCCATAGTAGCCCCATTGCATTGCTTTTAAGATGAACTAATTAGTTAGAATTAAAATAAGTGAGTTTTTACTGCGGGTACTATATGGACGGGTTGTTATTTATTTTCTTGATCTAAATCTATTAATTTTTATCTTTGCCTGCTTTCCTGAAAATAAAAGATCTCGCTCGCAATAATGGATATTTATTACTTTCTTTAGTTATTTAAGTGTGACTTTAATTTATTAAAAATCACTTTATGCGCAAGTTGGCGAAGTTGTTAATGGATGGAAGGGTGTTTTTAAAAGTGATTAAATTATTGTTCTTATTTTGTTGTGTCTTGTTTTCTTTTATTTCTTATTTTCGTTAACGATTGCTGTAAGAAATCATACCTTGCTGTCACTTCAGCTACCTCTAATGAGGTATTTTTCCCTATTCTGTTGTTTTTAAATGATTAGTTTGAAAATGGAATAATGACTCCCTTTTTGGTAATGAAGTCAATGTCAGACTAGAATGGAATTGTCGAAAAATAAAAAATAGCAGCTATGTCATCGCCATTCACTTCAGGAATATAGCTAACTTATTTTCTGATATGTTTGCATTAGATGTGAAGAGGAGAAGACTCGTTATAGTGTAATTGGTTATTAATAGAAAATTTCTATAAATTTTTTAGAATATCTGAATGCCGAATATTTCCTTTCCAAGGCTGAATATCGACCATATCAGCATGTCGTGATCAACTAAGATTTGTCACCGATTTGGCGTTTTTCCTGAACCGCTTGCTTGCATAGTGGCTGCCTTGGCATAAACAGAAGATTAACATGCTACTTGAGTTTAACGCAGGGGCAGCCATGAGTTTGTCATGTGACCACTATGGTAAAATGGTTATACTTGCTTATGTTTTTCAGCGAGAAAGCATGTTTTTTCCATTTAATTTTGCCTGATACAGCGCCAGATCACCGCGATGTAGAAAATCAATTGGCCTTTCATCTTTGCGCCACTGGACGACCCCATAGCTAAGTGTCAGTTGGTGATCGTCAATGGGTGCCATACGGCTCATCGCGTGCTGTATCGCTATCGATGTTTGCCATGCTTCCTCTATTGAGGTTGATGGCAGTACAATGACGAATTCATCTCCTCCCCAACGAGCCAGACAGTCCTGTTCACGCAAACAATCCTGAATGCATGAAACGACGTTAATCAATGCCGCATCGCCTCGGATATGCCCATGCTTATCATTTATCAACTTGAAATCATCGACATCAATGAAAATCAAGGATAAGGAATGGCGAAAGCGAGCGGCTCGCTCTACTTGTTGCTCAAGGATCCTGTCCAGAGCGTAGCGGTTGGCGGTTTGCGTTAACGCATCGTGCTCTGCCAGTTCTCTATTTTTATCCAATTGTTTCTGCAACAGCTGATTTACTTTGGATAACTCTAAAGTGTGTTCTTCTATGAGTTCTTCCAGAGAATGATTTTTCCACTCCAGGGCGAACATCAACTGCTTAGCTGCATCAATATTGGTTTGCACCCCTAGCATCCGTGCCACTGAATTATCATCATTACGCACGATAATATGGGCACGATCTTCTATCCAGATATATTGGCCATTCTTGGAACGGCACCGGTATTCAATTCGGTATGACTCATGCTGATTAATACACGATTCAAAATGAGCCATCACACGGGCATAGTCATCTGGATGGATAAGTTCTTCCCAGGTTTTAACCGTATTGGGAAGTGAGTTGAGAGGATAGCCAAACATTGTATACCACCCCGGGCTACGATAGACATAGCCTGTATTAGCATCCCAGTCCCAAACACCATCACTAATCAATTCCAGTAAGGTTCGTACTTGTTGTTTACTCAACGGCAAATTTTTCGGGAGGGGGTCTGCACTCATCGATACAACCTCTAACTACACTGGCCAGGATAATAATGTAGGCATTATGTTACTCACTGTCGATAAATCGCAATCACAAACGCATACAGCAATATAGAGGGGGCGGTATGCGTTAAGCGTATCGCCATATGAGCTAACGGCCTGCTTCGAAAGACCGTATGAGTCGACGTGGAGAAGGTCATGACAACGCAGTTGCAGAAAGTTTTTCCCCGCTTTTAACGCGAGAGAAGATAAAGAAAAGGGGATCTGGAACGTGAGAAGAATCCCACTGCGGTATCGGCATACTTCGACTGAGCCGACGCCGGTAAATGGATAGGAACAGCCGTATTATCAACATTTCGGAAGTGTCTATAAACGTTATCTAGCTATGCACGAAATAGGTCGCTAACTGACGCAACGTCTGCTCGTCCAGTGTACCGGCGTAGTAACGCAGCTGTAGCCAGGCCGTCAGCCAGGTATAGCGTGCTTCGGTCAGATCGCGCCGTGCACCGTAGAGCTGCTGTTCAGCATTCAGTACGTCAAGATTCACGCGCTCTCCACCTTGAACGCTCTTCTGTGTGGCGGTAACCAGTGCCAGCGCTGATTTTTCCGCCAGCTCATAGGCACGGATTTTCGCCTGACTGCTGGTGACCAGATTAAACTGGCGACGCAGTTCCGTCTGTATTGTCGCCGTCTGTTCGTCCTTTTCCCGCGCCGTTTGCTGATAGCGCTCCTGCGCCTGACGCGTTGCGGCAGAGACACCACCACCGGCAAAAATCGGTACGCTGACGCGGATGCCAATCGATCGCGTATCGTATTTCTGGTTGTAGCTGTTTTCGGTGTCTGATTGCGTATTGCGCGTGCTGGCGACCAGTGTGACCTGCGGCAGGTGACCCGCCCGGTTACGCTCAATGCTGTATTTCGCCACGGCCAGCGACTGGTTTAGCGCTAATAGCTGAGCGTTGTGGCGTACCGCCAATGATTGCCAGTGCTGGTAGCCTGCAGGCTGAAGCGGTTGCGGCATAAAGCGTGGCGTTAGCGTCGCAAGCTGATCCACACCAACGGGCATCCCCAGCAGAGTCTCCAGTTCACGCATGCTGATATCCAGATTGTCCCGCGCTTCGATGAGCTGCGCTTCCGTCAGGTTGACCCGTGCTTCGGTTTCCAGCATATCCGTGCGGGTGCCTTCGCCTTGCTGAAAGAGGCGTTGATTCAGTTGATATTGCTCGCGATAGGCGCGCTGCTGAGCCTGAACCAGTGTAATCTGTTCACGGCTAAACAGCACGTTGGTGTAGGCCTGAAACAGACGTACCAGCAACTGCTGGCTGGCATCGCGCAACTGTTCGTCGGCCAGCACGGCGCTGGCTTCACCCTGTTGATAACGCGACCATGCCGCGTAGTCGATAAGCGGCTGTTGCAGGGAAAAGCTGGAGACGCGGCTGGTGTAATCCCGTTCCGACTGTTGGCCACCCGTTGTAACGGTGGAGTCGTTACGCGACTGGCTGTAGTCATAGGTGACTTTCGGTAAGAGTCCGGCGCGCCCGATATTCTTTTCTTCGCTGTCGGCATTACGCGCATGCACGGCAGCCTGAAAAGCCGGGTCGTGGGTTAGTGCATGCTGCCAGGCTTCCATTAATCCCAGTGCCTGAGTCGGTGCGCTGTAGAACAGCGTGAGAACAAGGGGGATGGCATAACGGGAGCGGATTGCCGCGCGATAAACGGATGAAAGGCGCAGCATGATTACTCCTCGGTCAGCGCCAGATGCAGGCGATCGGACAGTGGTTTAAACAGGTAGTTGAGCAGGGAGCGCTCACCGGTGCGAATAAAGGCTTGCACCGGCATACCGGGACGAACGTCCAGTCCGGCGAGCTGCTGTTTACCCTGTTCATCGACGTGAATACGCAGTGCGTAATAGGGTTTTCCGGTCTGTTGTTCGACGAGTTGATCGGCACCGATCAATGCGACAACACCGGAAATGCGCGGGGTAGTGCTTTGGTTGAACGCAGAAAACAGCAACTCGACCGGTAGCCCGTTGCTGACTCTGTCTACCAGCTCGATAGGCAACTGCGCGTCAATCAAGAGCGGTTGCCCATCGGGAACAATTTCCATCAGCATCTGTCCGCTATTGACTACGCCGCCTTCGGTATGCAGCGCTAGCCCGACGACGGTGCCGCTGGCGGGCGCGCGAATGTGCGTGTGCTGGAGTTCATATTCCGCTGTTTTTAGGCGCTGGGTGAGATCCTGAATGGAACGCTGGGTATCGGCGAGCTGGGCGCGTACCTCTTTCTGGTATTCGTTCTGACGCTGCTGAATTTTTTGCTCCAGCTCGACGACCTGCTGCTGGAGCTGTACCTGATTATTTCGTTCCTGCGCAATCGCGCCAGCCAGTTGGGCGGCCTGTCGCTCGACATCCAGCAGGCGGTTACGGGCGATATAGCCTTCCTGCGCCAGCGGACGTAGCCCGCGCAGCTGTTCGCTGATAATCTGGAATTGCGTTTGGCTGCTGGCCAGCAGCGCCTGTGACCCCTGCGACTGCGCTTTTGCCCCGATGATGGCAGCCTGCATTGCCGTACGTTCCTGTTGCAGCGCGGCGCGACGGCTGATGAAAAGCTGCTGCTGGGCGATCTGAATTTGCTGTGTGACGGTGCTGTGCTGTTCTGTGGGGGCGGGGAAAGCAATCGTATTCAGATCGTCGCGTTCCGCCAGCAGACGCGCTTCGCCCGCGTGTGCTTCCTGAAGCTGGGTGACGAGATTGTCACGTTGTGCCTGAGCGGGTGTTTGATCCAGCGTGGCAAGAACTTGCCCAGCCTGCACGCGGTCGCCATCCCGCACGGTGAGTGAAGCGATACGTCCGCTACTGACAGGCTGTACGGCTTTACGATTGTCCGCGACAATGACCCGACCGGATACGGCGACGCCTTTATCCAGCGGTGCCATGCCAGCCCACAGCAGCAAGCCACCAAAGCCGATAAGCACCAGCCAGAGGCCATGCTTTAAATAGCGTCCGGCATCGGTATGTAACGGCATTGCCGCAACGTTATCCTCTACTTGAGTACGTGGGGCTGTTGGCTGTGATGTGACTTCACGTAACGCGGACATGGTTATCCTCTTCTTTCCATGATGCTTTTCTGACGGCAGACGTTCGTTATCAATGCGCTAAGCCTCATTTATCCGGTGCGGCACGGCGTGGCGTTGGCGCGCTGTACACCATGCTCAGCCCGGCGGAACCGGGTTCTTTTGGGGTAAAGGCATTGGCGGCGTCGGCTGTTTTAGCTGGTACAGGTTTGGCGCTGGCGGGTTTCGTCATCGGTTTGGCCGTAGAAGCAGTGGCGGGCTTGGCACGCTGTAGCTCTTTCAGCACCTGCTCTGTTGCACCGAAATATTGAATCTGTCCGGCGCGCAGGACTAACAGCTTATTGGCGCAGGACAGCAGGGCGGGTTTATGTGTGATCAGTACCTGCGTGCTTTTGGCTTCCTGTTGGGCGGCAATCGCGGCCAATAAGGCTTTCTCGCCGTCGTCATCGAGGCTGGCATTGGGTTCATCCATCACAATCAGGCGCGGTTGGTTGTAGATGGTTCTGGCAAGGGCGACACGCTGCTTCTGACCGCCGGACAGCCCGGCTCCGCCTTCACCCAGCTGCGTATCGTAGCCCTGCGGCAGCCGAAGAATCATCTCGTGAACGCCTGCCGTGACGGCGGCGGCAACGATCTTTTCTGCATCCGGCTGGGTGAAGCGGGCAATGTTTTCGGCAATCGTCCCGCTGAAAAGCTGCACATCCTGTGGCAGATAACCGACAAAGCGGCCTAAGTCGCCTTTGTCCCACTGGTGCATGTCTGCGCCGTCCAGCCTGACTTTGCCACCGAGAGCGGGCATGGCGGCAACCAGCAGGCGGGCGAGGGTGGATTTACCCGAGCCAGAAGGGCCTAACACGCCGAGTACATCGCCGGGAGCCAGGTCAAACGTGATATTGGCGAGTATGGGAGTGCGGGTATTAGGTGCGTTGGCGCTGAGCTGCTCCACCTGAAGTTTGCCTTCCGGAGCTGGCAGCGCCATGCCAGCGGTGCGTGCCGGATGAGTATCGAGCAGGAGATTGATACGCTGCCAGGCGAGGCGCGCCTGCATCCACTGTTTCCAGACGCCAATGATCTGATCGATCGGACTGAGGACGCGGCTGACCAGAATGGATCCGGCAATCATCATACCGGGGGTGATATCGCCGTTGACGGCCAGCAGCGCGCCTAAACCCAGCATTAGCGACTGGAGCGCCAGCCGGGTGCTCTTCGTCAGCGAGGTAATGTTGGCGCTTTTTTCGCTGGCAACGTTCTGATAATAGAGAAACGCTTGGTGCTGCGTCAGCCAGCGTTCGCGCATGGCGGGCAGCATCCCCATGGCTTCAATGGCATCGGCGTTGCGCAGATTGGCGTTGGCCTGCTGCGTCGCCTGAACGGTGTTTTGTGCGGCTAAGGCCAAAGGTTCGCGCGTGAGTTTTTGATTTAGCCAGGCCAGCACAATCAGTATGATTGCCCCCGCCAGCGCCATAACACCCAGCCAGGGATGAAGTAAGAAAATCACCAGCAGATAAACCGGAAACCACGGCGCATCAAAGAAGGCAAATAGCGCATTCCCGGTGGCGAACTGGCGCAGGGCAGTCAGATCGTTTAAGGCTTGGCCGGCGCTTGCCGTGCCGTTCCTGAGATTGCTTTCAAACGCCGCATTGTAGATACGCTGATTCAGTCGCATATCCATCTGCGTACCGAGGCGAATCACCACGGCGCTGCGTATCCATTCCAGTAATCCCATCAATAAAAATAGCCCTAGCATAATGATCGTCAGCATCGCCAGCGTCATGGTGCTGCTGGAAGGCAATACGCGGTCATAAACCTGGAGCATATAAATCGCCGGTGCCAGCATCAGCAGATTGATAACAGCACTGAACAGGCCAATTCCCCAGAACCCCTGACGGTAGGCGGCCAGCGCGTCAATAATCTCCCGGCCTGATGAAGTCGGATGGGATGCGGGCATGGGATGTTCCTTCTTCAATAAAGTCGCCATCATTCTCACCGTGGTGTACCCACAGGGTGGAAGAGGGGAAAGCGGTTAGCCGTACCGCTATTGACGCGGTTTGCCAACGGTTATTACACTCAGTAGACCGCCGCGGTGCCGTGCCCGTCATACTTCACGCCGCATCCGTGCCGCGTGAATTATTTAGGGTATGACTCTCTCCGTACCGCGACGGTGTTCACTCAAACGGCTAAAAGCGTCATCTTTTAGCCGTTTTCTTATGCCGCCAGCAGATCGGCCGTTTCGGCGACGCCAACCACGTCAACCACGGTATCGGCAGAAAGCGCAGCATCGGAGGTCGCTGTTGCGAAGCTCAGGCTATCCAGGCTGGCGTTAATATCGATACCCGCGTTAGTCAGCGCATCCAGCAGCGGCTGAACCTGGCCGCTCATCAGGCCGTAAACCACTTCGTGTACCACACCCTCACGGCCACTATCCACGATGCTAGAGAGATCCAGACCACTAAAGGTGACTTGGGGTTCTTGAATCGCGTATTCGGTGCTGGTGCCACCGCTCAGGCCGTCGCCAAAGGTTAGTGTGTCCAGTTGACCGTACAGAACGTGGTTAGAGAATTGATATGTCAGATTGCCTTCGGCAACGAAGGCAGAGGTGTCGTTATTCGGGCTGACCAGAGCATATTGTGTCCCGTTATTCCAGGAGGTGCCACCGTAGAAGCCCCCAGAGTTGCTGTCGGTGACGTTATTGTTGGTATGGTTTGCATCGCCGAATAAAGAGGCCCATTCGGTCAGATACTGGGAGATAGAATAACTGGAAAACTCGGTGTCATACTGAATACTTAAACTCATGTTTTATTCCTCATTAATACTCTATCTGATGAACGGAGGTGTTTTACCCCCTCTGTCGAACCGCGCATCAAAATAACTCGCGGCTGATTCACTCGCAGACAATTCCTGCGAAGAATGCTTAGAAGCGATATTCAATTCCACCCTGGATGGTTCTTCCTCTCCCCAGCGTGTATGAAATTGAATCGCCATAACTAACGATGTATGCGCGATTAGTAACGTTTTCTATCGCTCCACTAACCTTTAAATTGTTCGTTACCTGATAGCTGGCATAGAGATCGAATAGGGTATATTTCGGCCAGTCGGCGACATAGAAATTGCCAGTGCCCCCTGATTGATTGACCGCCGAGCGATCCTGATAGCCGCGGTTGTAGCGGATTACGGCTCCAGCATCTAATTTACGATCGAACGCTCTTGTGCCAATCGTGAGACTTCCCCGATCGCTTGGCATATAGGATGACGAGCTAAAAACGGTGCCGTAGTTGCATTGGACGTAGTTGTTAACTTGATCATAGGGGGTGGCGTAGTAATTATTTCGTCCGCCCTCGCGGATGACAACGCCGCCAAGCCAAGCTGGGTTTGAACAAAAATCATTTTGACCGATCATTCGGGTGTAGGTCAGGTCGGCATAAAATCGACCCGTGTCGTAATTCAATTGATATTCAATGCCGCGGAAACGCGTTTTTACCAGATTATTGACGTAGGCAGCGTTACCAGAACCTGCCCCAGTATAGACACCGGGTTTAATTCGCCCGATTTCCATATTGATATAATTGCTTATCTTGGTATCAAAATATGACACCTTTCCAACCAGACGATCGGATTCCGTGAACAACTCGCTGGCCGTAACATTGAATCCCGTTTCCCACGCAGTGGATCGTTCTGGTTCCAGATAGGGATTGGGATATTGCGTTGATGATGAGTGTGCGCTGCCAGTAGTCAAGGTTTCCGTGATGGCGGGGGGACGCCATGATTTGCCATAATTACTGAACAATTCCAGCCAGCCTATTCCCGGCTTAATCGCTATCGCGGCGGTAGGAGAAAACTTTCCGGTTTCGCTATCCACCTTCCAGAGGTGAGTATTCTTGACGGTTGAGCAAAGCGTTAGACGATTTGCTGTGCAGGGGGCGTCCACTGTATATGGGAACTCGGTGATCTCCATTCCCGTGGTGCCACGCAGACGATAGCGGTCATAACGCAGGCCGCCTTCTAGTGTTAGGAAATCATCATAGCCGTAGGTCAGATTGGCAAACAGACTAGCCAGAGAGCGATTACCATCAGGCGTAACGCCTGCCATCGATTCGCGCGTGGATTCACTGTTGGCTTTGTCGTAGAAAACGTCAATACCGTAGTTGGCGCTTAGCGTATGCTGGGCGGGTAAACTAAAGCGTGAGGTATTCTGTGCCTGTATACCGTAAGTTCGCATGCGGCTGCGCGTCCAATAACTATTATTGATGCTGCTGCTGGTACTGTAGGTATCTGATTCATCCGTTGTGTCGACGTAGTAGAGTTTTGCGCTAAAATCGATCCAGTCGAGATCGTCTGGGTTCAAGTGATAATCCAGTGCGCTGCTGCGTGACATGATGTTGCTAAATCCACTTTTTTTCCAACCCAGTTCGGGAAACGTGGTATTCGTCAACATACTGGGATTGGGCGAGTCTGTCTGGGTTTGCAAGTAACTTAACTGGATGCGTTGATTAGCGGGAAGGTTCCAACCTATTTTAGCCAGACGAGATCGCATCGTGTGGCCTGAGTCAGTGACTTTGCCATGTTTCAGTGATTCGCTGGCGCGAAGTGTGTTTTCGTCGCTTCCCGATGCGGTACGAATATCGCCAATTTTGCCTTTGTTTCCAGGCCAGTAGTCGCCCAGATGGCGCTCGCTGGCACCGACCAGAATGTCGCCGCTTTCGTTACCCAGCGCGAGAACGCCACTGCCAATAAAATGCGTTCCGTTATCGCCGGTACTAGCGTGCAGCTTCCCACCTAATTCTTTGCCCGGGGCTAGAAAGTCACTGGCGCTGACGGTGTTAAATGTCGCGATGCCACCAAACGCGCCAGCACCACCCATGCCGCTTGTGGCACCTTTCACAATCGTGGCTCCAGAGAGTAATTCTGAATCGATATACATCTGGCCGTTGCGCTGTCCGTGACCGCTTTTTTGGAAGTTTTGCCGCATACCGTCAATGTTCATATTGACGCGACCATAATCCTGTATGCCGCGAATGTTCACCGACAGCGAAGGATCCTGCTGGCTGACGCTGGAGTAAACGCCAGCGGATTGTTCCAGCAGATCGGCGGCATGGCGGGAAGGGCGGTTATCCATCTGCTCGCGTGAAATAACGCTGATTGCGCGCGGCTGTTCGTAGATCCAGTCACCGGGATTGGCGACGGTAAAGGCGCGCACCGTCATCACATCGTCTATTTTGGCCGTATCGACGTTGGTTGAACGAGGCCGCAAGGTAATGACGCCGTTGCTACCGATCTGGAAATCGACTGGGTTAGTGCCGATCATCCTGCGTAGCCCCTGCTCTGGCGTGAAACGCCCCTGGAGGGAAGTGGCCTGCATATTTTCCAGTTTGACGTCGGCAAAAAAGACCTGTAACCCCGCCTGTTCAGCGAAACGCAGCAGCGCGCTGCTTAACGGCTGCGGGCTGATGGAGAAGGCGACGCTGTGGCGAGCCGCCTCCTGAACGTTGGCTGCCGGTGTTTCTGCTTGCGCATAGTGGAATGAAGCAGGCAGCGACAGTGCGATGCCGACGGCAAGAGAAAGTGGATTAAGTTGTAACAATCGGCTGTTTTGCTGTTGTGTTCTTTTAAACATTTTTCGCCTGGTCTGCCATTCGTTAAATCATCAATAATCATTAATAAACAAAGGGATAGTTACCCCTTCTTTTCTTAATGAAAATGATAATAAAAATCATTACCTAAATATGAAGACGGCTGAGAAGACAGAACCCGTAAAAAAATATTTAAATTTTTTTCTATGGCACGTTGCGGTCTTGTGAACGTAAAGGGCATTTATGAGAGATCGCCACGCCTGAGCGGCGTGGCAGGGATGGGGAAGACAGGGGAGAAAGAGATCAGTACAGAACGGTGACGCCGGGGAGTGAAACGGTTTTGGCACCCAGTTCGGTGGCGATGGTTTGCAATGCACCATCCAGTTCGTTCAGTGAAAAAATGCCGCTGACCTGACGCTGGCGCAGCGCTGACGTAGGGATGACGATCGTGCCAGCGCGATACTGATTGATACGTGCGATGACGACGGCCAGCGGCTGTTGATCAAAGATCAGCAGGCCACGCCGCCAGTCGCCACGCTCGCGGCTATTCCAGCCGGGGAGTCGCGTCATTCCTTGTTCGGTATAGCGTGCCGCCTGCTGCTCATCAAGCTGCAATGATTGCCCGTTTGCCGTGACCTGAACACTGTGCTCCACCACGCCGACGGTCGTTGTCTGTGAGGCGTTTTGCACAATAAACTGCGTGCCCAGCGCCTGCGTGGTGCCTGAGGCCGCATCAACCAGAAAAGGGCGTTTTTCCTGAGTGGTTGTTGGGGCGACAGTGAACCAGGCTGAGCCTTGTAACAGCGTGACGCGCCGCTCTTGCGGCGTATAAGCGAGTGAAATGGCGCTGCCCGCATCCATATCGACCTCACTGCCGTCCGGCAACGTAACGTGTTTGACCTGATGTACCGCATGATAATCCGAGCGCAGCATGAGGATACCGTCGGAAATCCACGTCGTGCCGATACTGAAACCCAGTAGCAGTAAGGCCGCGATTTTCCACTGCGTCGCGCGATTGACGCGCCTGATGAGAAAGGTGGCTGGCGGTTGTGGTTGCAGCACTTGCCGTTGCTCGGCGCTGAGCGACCCGAGCCCATGCCAGAGCATCCCTGCCTGTTCCAACGCGTGGCGATGGCGCGGATCCTGTGCCAGCCAGTGCTGGAATGCCAGTTCCTGTTCATCGTCCAGCGGCGCTTCGGCCAAACGTATGGCCCATCGTGCTGCCTGCTGCTGGATCTCAGGGGGATAATCATTCATGTTGTAGGCCTGGAGTGTGTAGGGTCTCTAAATATGTAGACGTCTGACGGCAATAAACCCGTAAATAATTTGTGATTATTTCATGATGGGCGACGCGTTTCACGAGGTGCGGATCGTCATCATCGCGTGCAACGTCATGGCAAGATGTTTCTCAACGGTGCTGAGGGAAATCTCCAACTGCTGAGCAATTTGCGCCTGCGTCATGTGTTCAAACCGGTGCAGATGAAATATCAACTGCGTGCGTTCAGGTAGCGTCGACAGCACATTTGCCAGACGTTCCAGCTCCTGTTGGGCGATGGCCGTTTGATCGAGCTGGGGCGCGGCATCCGGCAGGTATTCCAACGTCGCCTCCGTATCGTCAACGGACGTCGCCATCTGCCAGCGCTGCTGGTGGCGAACATGGTCAAGCAGCAAATTATTTGCTGTCTTATAGAGATATGCCTTCTTGTCGTCTACATCATTCTGCTGTTCCAGCCGTTGCGCTAACCGTAAAAAACTCTCTTGCACCAGATCTGCTGCTGCCTGAGGGTCGCGCAGTTTATGATTGAGATAGCGTTCTAACCGCTCTGCATAGTGGTTGAACAGCATTCTGAGTTCAGACTCTGACATGCCAACGTCCCGTCAGGTGACCTTCCCGCCGACTCTGCGGCAACAGAACCCCTTTCCCTTGCCACGGCGCTATCCATAGCAATGCACAGCACTGTCCGTCGACGGGGTAAGGCCCTGAATAATAAATTTAATGTAATTGATAATTATTATCACATATGCCGATATGAAAAGCAGAGTTAAATCTTCTTCAGATTGGCGGATTTTTGCCATCGACTACACTTATCTTTGCTGGTTTATTCTTTCATCGGGAGGAGCAGAAATGACCACGAAGGACTCAGCGCAGGATCCTAAAGAGGTGACGGTCAGCGAAGGGCTGGCAAAGGTGCACGAGGCGTCAGACCAACTAACGGAAGAAGAGATCGAGGCGCTGGCGGAGGAAGCCAGACAGGCCGCTACGCAGACGAAGAAAGCATCGGGCAACGCGCCTTAGCATAAGGCTGCCGGTTGCAGAGCGGATTGATAAGTCAGTGCAACGTGGCAGGTTTTTTGCACAGACATTTTGCAGATAGTGGTGAAAAACACGACGGTTTTCTCTCTGTAAGGAAAATGTATGCACGACAAATTACTCATAGAAGGCAAGCTGGTTGCGGGTAAGGGCGAGGCGTTGGCGGTATTCAACCCTGCCACGGGAGAGCAAATTGCCGCCATTGCGCAGGCCGATCTGCACCAGGTTGATGCAGCCGTTCTGGCTGCCGAGTCCGCTTTTGCACACTGGGGACAGACCACGCCGAAAACGCGCGCGACGCTACTGCTACAGATTGCCGATGCCATTGAAGAAAACGCTGAGGCGTTTGCCAGGCTTGAATCGCTGAACTGCGGTAAGCCCTACCATGCGGCGCTGAATGATGAAGTGCCTGCGGTTGCTGATGTGTTTCGTTTTTTTGCCGGCGCGGCGCGCTGTCTGAGCGGTTCGGCGGCCGGAGAATATCTCGAAGGGCACACCTCGATGATCCGGCGCGACCCGGTTGGCGTGGTGGCGTCCATCGCACCGTGGAATTATCCGCTGATGATGGCGTCGTGGAAGCTGGCACCGGCGCTGGCGGCGGGGAACTGTGTGGTGCTGAAACCGGCGGAGCAAACGCCGCTGACCACGTTTTATCTGGCGCATTTGCTGGCGGAGATTCTGCCGGCAGGCGTGGTGAATATTGTGTTCGGACGCGGTGCTGACATCGGTGATGCGCTGACGGGGCATGAGAAAGTGAACATGGTGTCGCTGACCGGTTCGATTGCGACCGGCGCGCATATTCTGTCGCATACTGCCTCAAGCGTAAAACGGACGCATATGGAGCTGGGTGGCAAAGCGCCGGTGATTGTTTTCGACGATGCCGATATCGATCAGGTTGTTGATGGGATTCGCAGCTTCGGTTTCTATAATGCGGGGCAAGACTGTACTGCCGCCTGTCGGCTGTATGTGCAGCGTGCCGTCTACGATAAGGTCGTGGAAGCATTAGGTAACGCGGTGGCGACGCTGAAAATGGGCGATCCGCACGATGAAACCACCGAACTGGGGCCGCTGATTACTGAGCAGCAACTGGAACGCGTGGTGGGGTTCGTCGAACGCGCTAAAGCGCTGCCGCATATTACGGCGGTGACCGGTGGCGAGCGAGTGAAAGGGCAGGGATTCTACTTCCAGCCCACGGTGCTGGCGGGCGCGAAGCAGGAAGATGAGATCGTCCAGAAAGAGGTATTTGGTCCCGTTATTTCCATTACACCGTTCGACGATGAAGCGCAGGTGATTGGCTGGGCCAACGCTTCGCATTACGGGCTGGCCTCGTCGGTCTGGACGCGCGATATCGGGCGGGCGCACCGTCTTGCCGCATGTCTTCAATACGGCTGTACCTGGGTGAATACCCACTTCATGCTGGTGAGCGAAATGCCGCACGGCGGGCAGAAACTGTCAGGCTACGGCAAAGATATGTCGATGTATGGTCTGGAGGATTACACCATCGTGCGCCATATCATGATCCGGCACTGAGGATCGCCGGTCTGCCGAACGAGGCTTTATCTTGAATGGTGAGTCCTGAACGGGAAGCCGATAATGGCATAGCGCATTTGTCCTGATCTGGCGCGCCCCAAAAGAGGGCGCGTTGGGCAAAAGCGGGGCATCACACGAGGCTTTATTTTTCTTCATCCTGGCATTCACCGAGCCAATTGGTTATTAATTTCTCATATTAATATTTGGTTCAAATTATCTGCTGGATTTTTGGTTTAGATCGCGTTTTTGTATTTTATTCTGGTTTGGGGCGGGCGACTGGCGTGTTATGTGCATTAATTAAATTGGCATCGCGTGATGTCCGTTTTCAAGGAGCGCATTTTGTCCAGATCAAACGCCCACCTTAACCCGCTAGAGTGTACTCAGCAGGCACTGCATTGGATTCATAGTGACACGCTATCCCACGATGACATGGCGGCACTGAATCGAGAAGTTTTGAGTTGTTTTCGTGAATACGTCAACCCGGGTTTTCTGGAATACCGAAAATCTGTCACTACCGGCGGCGATTACGGCGCAGTTGAATGGCGCGCCAGCGGCCCGAATACGCTGATTGATACCCAAGGGAATGAATATCTGGACTGCCTCGGCGGTTACGGTATTTTCAACGTCGGGCATCGTAACCCTAATGTAATTGCCGCTGTTGAACGCCAGCTCGCCAGACAACCGCTGCACAGTCAGGAGCTGCTTGACCCGCTGCGTGGGCTGTTGGCAAAAACGCTGGCGGCGCTAACGCCGGGCAATCTGAAATACAGCTTCTTCTGCAATAGCGGAACGGAATCGGTTGAAGCGGCGCTGAAACTGGCGAAGGCTTACCAGTCGCCGCGCGGCAAATATACCTTTATCGCTGCGACCGGCGCGTTCCACGGTAAATCGCTGGGGGCGCTTTCAGCCACCGCCAAGCCTGCGTTTCGTCGTCCTTTTATGCCGCTGTTACCCGGCTTCCATCATGTGCCTTTTGGCGATATCAGCGCCATGCGTAAGCAGGTTCAGCAATGCCAGAAGACCGGCGATGATGTTGCTGCCATTATCCTTGAGCCTATTCAGGGGGAAGGCGGCGTGATTGTGCCACCGGAAAATTACTTGCCTGCGGTCAGAGCATTATGCGATGAGGTTGGGGCATTGCTGATTCTGGATGAGGTACAAACCGGCATGGGACGCACGGGCAAAATGTTCGCCTGTGAGCATTATGGCGTGCAGCCTGACATTCTGTGTCTGGCGAAGGCGTTGGGTGGTGGAGTGATGCCGATTGGGGCGACGGTGGCGACGGAAGAAGTCTTCTCCGTGCTGTTTGAAAACCCGTTTCTGCACACCACCACGTTCGGCGGCAATCCGCTGGCCTGTGCGGCGGCGTTGGCAACCGTCAATGAGTTGCTGACGAAGAACCTGCCTGAACAGGCGGCGATACAAGGGGCGTTTTTGCTACAGGGCTTACAGCAACTGGCGGCCGATTATCCTCAATTGATTATTGAAGCACGAGGAATGGGGCTGTTGCAGGCTATCGAGTTCAGGAAAAACGAAATCGGGTATGCTTTCGCGAAGGAACTGTTTCAACGTAATGTTCTGGTGGCGGGTACTCTGAATAATGCCAAGTCGGTCAGGATTGAGCCACCGCTTACTATCACGCGCGAGCAGTGTATCCGCGTGCTGAAGGAAGCGAAGGAAGTGCTAAAGAAGCTCAATGGCACGATGCCTGACGAAAATAAAATGAAGGAATATGCGGTAGAGTGAAAAACGAGACGGAAACACGCAGCACCTTATTAGGTTCAGCCCGAAAGCCAGTCAGCCCTTACTGACTGGCTTTTTTTATGTTGATAGGTATTAAACGCTCTGCTTTTATCTTTACCCTCTAATTAATTCAGCAACGTTACGCTATACCGTTCGACTCACTGCGCCATGATCTGGACGCTATCGTAGTTTATCTAAACTATTAGTCTTCTAATTTATAAATTCGATTTAATGAATAAAGATCAGGGCTTTTTCTCTGATAGAAAAAAACGATCGAATACAAGGAATTGAACGGTCTAATGATCGTTATTTCCGATCGATATTGCATTTATGATAGTGTAAGCTTATAGACCGTAGCGAGGCTTTATCTCGATACTGTGTTTATGAATGTGTTTGCCTCAATTGAGGCATGACACCGGCTAAAACAGGGGAGTGAGGGCAAAAACTTAGCTTTCTTAATCATGGCTCGATTTTAGTTATACGCACAAATAATGTGAAGTGCGAAATGGTGTAAGATTTTTTTCGAGTTACTTTATCAAGTAAACAATTACTGTAAGTAAGTATTTTTACATATATGAAAAATATTATGGCTAAATGAATTTCTTATGCCAGTGTTCTGCTACATGCATCAAAAAAAATAAGAAGTTTATAGAAGCCAGGGAACCGGTTGCAATAGCGGTTTGTTTTACCGTTTGTCGTATTTTTTCAGATAAACAGTAGCTAATTCGTCTATCAATCGCAATTGGGTAAACATGGTAAGAATGTAAAATTCTGGTGCTAATATGGATTTTTTAAAAAATATAAAAATTGGAAATAGGCTTGCTCTTGGTTTTGGTTTGCTAATCATATTGACACTGATTTTGTCATCTGTGGGCTATTATTTTATGAAGGATATTGGCACCGAAGTTGATGAGATCACTGAAGATAGAATGGTGAAGGTTGATATGTTGCGTGATATTCAAGATATCTTGAATACCAATGTTCGTACTTTGCGCGATATTATCCTCCTCCCTGCCGACAGAAATCAGGAAAAACAGGCGCTGAGGGCGGTCATCGTAAAAACGACTAACTCGGCAAGTGAAATATATAAAAACCTCGATGGCAGCATTACTTCGCAGAAAGGACGTGAGCTGTTTAATCAACTTATCGATATCAGAAAACAATATAGTGTGAGCATTAACAAAGCCATTGACTATGCGATGGATGAGCAAGATGCATTGGCTACCGAATTGGTGTTTGGCGATATAGCCGCTATCCAATCGCTTTATTTTACCAAACTCAATGAGTTGACTGCATTACAGGTTTCATTCGTTGATCATGCTAAGCAGGTGACAAAAGAATATATCTACGATGCGCTGTTATGGATGTTAATACTATCCGTTTTTTCTACGGTATTAGGATGCCTTACGGCCTGGCTATTGACCCGCAGTGTCACGGCACCGTTATCTATTGCACTTTCTTCTGCGAAGCGTATCAGCGAAGGCGATCTGAGTGGTTCGATTGTCGTCAATAACCGTGATGAAACGGGGTTGCTATTGGAGGCTATGCAGGAAATGCAAGCGGCGCTAACACGGATGGTGGTTGGCGTCAGAAACAATGCCGAGAGTGTCGCGACGGCCAGCATGCAGATTGCTCAGGGTAATGCTGATTTATCATCACGAACTGAAGAGCAGGCGAGTGCGCTGGAAGAAACCTCCTCGACCATGACGCAATTAGGGATGACGGTAAAAAACAATGCTGATAACGCGCTTCAGGCGAACGTGCTGGCGAAAAACGCAAGCACTGTGGCGCAGCAGGGAGGCGATGTTGTCAATGAGGTGGTGGACACGATGAGAGCGATCAATGAAAGCTCGCGTAGCATTGCGGATATCATCAATGTCATCGACAGCATTGCCTTTCAGACGAATATTCTGGCACTCAACGCTGCTGTTGAGGCGGCACGTGCTGGTGAACAAGGTCGTGGTTTTGCTGTTGTGGCGGGAGAAGTGCGTAACTTGGCACAGCGCAGTGCCGAAGCGGCTAAAGAAATTAAGAATCTGATTACGGCCAGCGTTGAACGCGTTGAGCTTGGCTCTGTGTTGGTTAACAAAGCGGGAGACACGATGCAGCAGGTCGTGATGTCTATTCGTCAGTTGAGCGATACGGTATCCGAGATCAGCGCGGCAAGTGCTGAACAGTCGACGGGGGTTGAACAGGTGGGGATCGCTGTCAGCCAAATGGATCAGACCACACAGCAGAATGCTGCTTTGGTAGAAGAATCCGCTGCTGCCGCACAAAGTCTCAAGGAGCAAGCCGATCAGCTCGTTAGAGAAGTTTCCGTGTTTAGAATTGCGGGCCATAAACCCTCAATGTTGCAACCTGCAACTCAGGCTCTCTCGCTTGTGGCGATGCTCCCGGTCTCTACTCGTGCAGCCGCTCAACGTCCGTCAGATTGGACGAATTTTTAAAATATTATAATAGCCAACATCTCAGGGATGTATTGAAAGTCAGCAAGCATAACAACAAGACGTTTCCTCAATAGATTGTATAAGCTTTTTTGCCAGTCAGCGCATGCTGACTGGCTTTTTGCTTTTCTATCACGATTAGTGTTCGAGCATATCGTGCGAAGGTTACCCGTGTTTGCGGGCGATCAGCACATTCAGCGGTGCCATAGGAAATGCCTGATGACGTCGGGTTTCGACAGAGGTAAAGCCCGCAGCCAGTAACCATTGCGCCAATTGACCTTCCCGCGTGACGTGGCGTCCGCTCATTTGCATCGGCAGGTAGAACGGCAGAACCGGCGCGGCCTCATCGGCCTCGTCAGCAATCTCCGCCTGTGCCAGAACCAGTGTACCCTCCGGTGCCAGCGTATCGCGGAGCGTCGTCAGCATCGCGGGAATGTCCTCGACAAAATGCAGGAAAGAAGAGCTCCAAATCAGATCGTATTTTTCTCGGGGCAAGGCGCCGCTTTGTGCCGACAGCCGTGCGGATAGCCCGGCTGCGTCGATATTGCGCTGCGCCACGGCGGCGGTCTGCGGCAGGTCATAAACCGTACCGGAGATCTGAGCATGACGCAGCGCCAGCGTAATCGCCACCCAGCCGGGGCCGCCGCCCAGATCGAGAACGTGCCTGATTTGCGGGAAATCCGGCAGGCTGGAGAGAAGCTGCTCGGCACGGTCAGCCGTTACCGCCCGCTGTTCCTGAGCGATTTGCTGCTCCGCGGCGTTGGCCCACGCGGCATCGCGTGGTAACTCGGTCAGTTGGGTCGGCAGAGGCTGATGCATGCCGTCGCCAAGCCCCTGACCAAACTGGCGCAGGCTGGTGAGGCGAAAGCGCCAGGCGTCGCCCAGAAAACGTGAACTGCTGCGGCAGAGTACGGTGGCACAGGTCGGGTCGGTACGATAGCCGTCGTGATGGCGCGTCAGTAGCTGCATGCTCCACAGCAGTTCAAGCAGAAACCCGGTTTTCTCCGGTTGCCAGCCTAGCGTTGCCGCCAGCTGTTCCGGCGTGGAGGCTTCCTCCAGCCGATCGAAAATCTGCTGTTCCAGCGCCAGATGTAAGGCATCCGCCTTCACGCTGCTGGCGGCAAGCTGCCATAACGTCTCTAATGGATTCATAAGTGGCCTTTCTCATTGATGGTCAGTCGATAGGGAATATGCTATCTATAAATGAGAATCGTTATTATGTTCATTGTTATGCGAGACGGCGTTTTTCATATGCGAAACGTTGGGGGAAAAATGGCACAAAGACAGCAACGGGTGCGAGAGGGGTTATCGTCCGGCGATCGGTGTCGGATGAGTGAAGTGAATCGCGCTGATTCACGTCGCATCCTGCCGGGCGATATCGGTGAATGCTGGTCGGATTTCAGCCGCATTGATGCGGATCTGTCATTGGCGCATTCACAATACCGCCCGCACCGTGGGTTGGTGGAAGAAACACAGAATCCACATGCGCAACCGATGCTGGTTATGACATTTGCGCTGACAGGGGAGTCGGCTTATTACGATAACGGCGGCTCACAGATCTGGTTTCGCCAACGGCATGTCACGATTACGACGTTTGGCGCCAGCGTAGGCGAACGTCATTATCAGGCTCAGCAGCAGGTCGATCAGCTACGGCTGTTGGTGGGGAAAACGGCGGCGGCTCGTTATTTTGGCGTGGAATGTGCGGAACTGCTGTTCAGTGGCGATGGGGTACAACAGCGTGCGTTTGCCCCCGTCTCTGCGGCCAGTCAGGTTCATGTCAATGCGCTGTGCGCTGACGCCGATCCGCTAAACCGTCACATCCATGCTTTAAGTCTGCTGGCGCAGTATCGCCACGTCCTGCAGCCGGAAGAGAGGCGCGGCGCTATTCATCTACAAGAACGGCAGCAGTTGGAGCAGGTGTGCCGCTGGATGCGTGAACATCTGGCTGAACCGCTGACGCTGGCTTGTATCG
This sequence comes from Pectobacterium aroidearum, assembly GCF_015689195.1. Lineage (GTDB taxonomy): Bacteria > Pseudomonadota > Gammaproteobacteria > Enterobacterales > Enterobacteriaceae > Pectobacterium > Pectobacterium aroidearum. Next base: position 3,319,470 of record NZ_CP065044.1, on the reverse strand, counting down.
CGACTCAGGCAGGAATGAGTGAATCCAGACTCAAACTCGGATTTCACCGCTGCTTCGCGGCCACGCCGGGTCAGATGTTATTGCGGATGCGGATGGAACGGGCGCATCAACTGCTGGAACAGGGATTTCAGGTGGCGCAGACTGCCTGGCAAGTTGGCTATCGGCATCCCGCTAATTTCAGTTTGGCATTTACGCGCTATTTTAGCCGTAACCCAAAAATGATTACGCCGCGTAAGTAAAAATACCCTACCGATAGCAATGTGATGATTCTGTCATAACTCTTTACCATTATTTTCCTTTGATTATATTCCTGTCCGTTATTTAGGCATACGACACCCTGAATCCGAGCTTTTGTCCAAATTCTTCTATACTCCATTCAGCAGTACCAATGTGTAATGAATATTGCGACCAATCAGCTGTTCATTTTTCAGCGCGCAGTCGGGTGGTTCCCTGTGCATGAAAAAGACTATTTTATTTTTAATAAGTGGTCGCTTTTTAAGCAAAGGAAAAAAGGATGAGATTAAAAAAGAAAAAAATTGAGCCGATGAAAATTCAGGACATTACCATTATTGATAATGCCAGACTCAAAAAAGCCATTACCGCAGCCGCATTGGGTAATGCGATGGAATGGTTTGATTTTGGAGTATATGGTTTTGTGGCGTATGCGCTCGGACAGGTTTTTTTCCCCGGTGCCGACCCCGGCGTACAAATGATTGCCGCACTGGCAACATTCTCGGTTCCCTTTTTAGTTCGGCCGCTCGGCGGAATATTTTTTGGTGCGATGGGCGATAAATTTGGTCGCCAGAAAGTCTTGTCGATCACCATTATTATCATGTCGGTGAGCACATTCTGTATTGGCTTGATTCCGTCTTATGAATCGATCGGTATTTGGGCGCCAGTACTACTGCTGTTGGCGAAACTGGCGCAGGGCTTCTCCGTTGGGGGCGAATATACCGGTGCGGCGATTTTCGTTGCCGAATATTCCCCGGATAGACGACGCGGATTTTTAGGAAGCTGGCTGGATTTCGGCTCGATTGCCGGATTCGTGATGGGGGCGGGTGTCGTGGTGCTTATTTCCTCCATTGTCGGAGAAGAAAGCTTTCTGGAATGGGGATGGCGTATTCCGTTCTTTATTGCTGCACCGCTCGGATTAATTGGGATTTATTTGCGCCATGCGCTGGAAGAAACGCCGACGTTCCAGCAGCACGTGGACAATATTGATAAAGAATCAAAAGACAGCATTCAATCCCCGCCGAAGATTTCTCTGCGTGAAATTGTTAGCAAGCAATGGAAAGGTCTGCTGATCTGTATTGGGATGGTAATTACCACCAACGTGACCTATTACATGCTGCTGACCTATATGCCGAGCTACCTTTCACACAGCCTGAATTACTCGGAAGATCATGGTGTGATGATTATTATTGCCGTCATGATCGGGATGCTGTTTGTGCAGCCGGTGATGGGGCTGATGAGCGATCGCTACGGGCGTAAACCATTTATTATTTGCGGCAGTATTGGGCTGCTGCTGCTGTCAGTACCCAGCTTCATCTTGATCAACAGCGATGTGATCGGGCTGATTTTTTGCGGATTACTGATGCTGGCTGTCCTGCTGAATTCGTTCACGGGGGTGATGGCTTCGACGCTTCCCGCACTGTTCCCGACGCATATTCGTTATAGCGCGCTGGCGACCTCATTTAACGTTTCTGTACTGGTTGCAGGCTTTACGCCGACGGCGGCGGCGTGGCTGGTGGAATCGACCAGCAACCTGTATATGCCAGCGTATTACCTGATGGTGATTGGGCTTATCGGTTTGATTACCGGGATGTCGATGCGAGAAACGGCAAACCAGCCGCTGAAAGGCGCAACGCCAGCGGCGTCGGATCGGACGGAAGCCAAAGAGCTGTTGCAGGAACAGTACGACAATATTGAGCTGAAAATAGAAGAGATTGATGAGCAAATTGCCGAGCTGGAGAAGAAAAGAAAACGGCTGACCGAACAGCATCCTGAGATTAATTAACCTCGCCTCACTGTACAAGAAAAGCGCCACGGATGTGGCGCTTTTGCTATGTCCTTTCTGCCTGATTCTGGTATCTTTTATTGTTATGTTATAACATATCATAAATCACAATGACATCACGGAGAGAAAGATGCAGAAAACGACAATCGCGGCGACTCTGGGGTTGCTGATGGGGGTGGGGAGTGCGGGCGTTCAGGCGCACGACCATGAGGTATTACGCGGACGATTAATCTTTTCCGATCACCAGAAACCGACGCTCAGCGTGCTGGATCTGGATACCTTCAAAGTCACACATACTTTTGACGTGGGTCACGCGAACGCATCGCTGGTGCCTACCGAAGATGGCCGATTCACCATCGTCAATCTTTACGATGACGCGGGTACGATTGCTTTCCTCGATACTGGCCTGACCTATGAATCGCATGACGACCATCTGGACGTGCATAAAGGTGAGCCGCGGCTTTTGCCGCTGCGGGTGACGGGAGACAAACCCTCGCATATCACCTCGGAAAACGGCTGGATCGCTTGGTCATACGATGGCTTACGTCCGTGGGACGGCCCCAGCCAGCCTGAATCGGTGATGATCCGCTTGTCTGAACTGGATAGCGCCAATCCTGTCGTTGAGAAACGTAAAAGCCCTGCGCCGCAGCACGGTATCACTGCGCCGTTGGGGAACAACCAGTGGCTGATTTCCGTGCCGAAAGCGGCCTATGCCAAAGGTGATGATAAAACGGTGACGTCGCGGCCTAATGGCTTTGTTGTTTATCAGCAGGATAAGGGCTGGAAAGCCATTGCGGACTTTAATCAGGCGCAGGATCCCCAGCGTTCGTGTAAAGAATTTCACGGCCACGGCGCGCTGAATCATGTTCACGTTTTTGGCTGTAATGCAAAGCTGGCGGATGGTGACGCAAAAAGTGACGGCGGCGTGTTGATCGTAAAACAGCAGAGTGGGAAATGGGTGTCGCACAAGCTGGCTTATCCTGACGATCGCCGTACCAGTACGCTGAAATCTGGTCTGCAAGGTCGTTACGTCATTGGGAATTACGGTGGGCTGGGCGGGCAGCCATTTAACGCACTGATTCGTATCGATCCGCAATCCAAAAAGCTTACGGCACAGGATGTGTTTTCCATCCCGGATGAACAGGCTGTGTGTAAATTTGAAATTTCTGCCGATGGCAAACGAGTGGCGAACCTGACGCCAGATGGCAAGTTGCGTCTATATGACGTGGCGCCAAACTGGAAGCAAATCGCCAGCTTTGATGCGGTCGAGGCGTTTGACTGCGCTTACGGTGCCAAAACGCCGACACCGTCGCTCGCCATCGTCGGCGGCAGCGTGTACGTCAGCGATCCGGTGAATCAGCGCATTCGTGAGTTTTATCTGAACAGCGCGAAGCAGGGGCTGGATATTAAGATTGATGGCGCGCCTACCGAGCTGGCGGGTAAGCGCTAAACCCGGTTCAGGAGTGAAGCAGCATACGGGCAGGGATGCCCGAATCGTCTATAAGCACGACGTGGCGATTAGCGGCCAATGAGCCGCAGCTGGGTGCAAAATGGGCAACCACAGCCGTTAACGGAGGTGGCATCGCACTGGCCGGGGTGAATCGTATTCAGCCCCATTGGCGTAAAGCCGGAAAAGGCACGCTTAGCGTCATCAATATTGCGTAGCCCGCTCTCCGTAGACTGAACCATTTTGGCTTGAAACGCAGATGCTTGCGCCGCCACCAGGGAAAGCAACAGAACTGACAGACCTTTCTTCATTGGGTTTATCCGCGATGAAATTTGATTTGTTATAACATAACGAATTTAACCGCGCCAGAGCAGCCGACGGCACGCAGGGGTCGGCTGCCTGAACAACATCATTTGACTAGCGGAACGGCGGCTCGTTAAAGGTACGCAGTTTGCGTGAGTGCAGCTTATCGCTTTCAGCCCGCAACAGATCGATGGCGCAGATGCCAATCTGCAAATGCTCCGAAATCGCCCCTTCATAGAAACGGTTTGCCTGTCCCGGCAGCTTGATTTCACCGTGTAACGGCTTATCCGAGACGCACAGCAGCGTGCCGTAAGGCACTCGGAAACGATACCCCTGCGCGGCAATTGTCGCACTTTCCATATCTACCGCGACGGCGCGACTGAGGTTAAACCGTAGAGCAGAGGCCGCGTAGCGGAGCTCCCAGTTGCGGTCATCGGTGGTAACCACCGTGCCGGTACGCAGGCGCTGCTTAACTTCTTCTCCCGGCATGCCGCTGACCATCTTGGTGGCGTCGTACAACGCACGCTGCACTTCGGCGATGCTGGGAATCGGGATGTCAGGCGGCAATACGGCGTCCAGTACGTGATCGTCACGCAGGTAAGCGTGTGCCAGCACATAATCACCTATGGACTGACTCTCGCGCAGGCCGCCGCAGTGGCCGATCATCAGCCAGGCATGCGGACGCATCACCGCAAGGTGATCGCAGATGGTTTTCGCGTTGGATGGCCCGACGCCAATGTTGACCATCGTAATCCCTTTACCCTGACGGGGGATCAGGTGATAGGCGGGCATCTGATGGTTCTTCCAAGCCAGATCGGACACCGTCTGCTCTGGGTTCGGCGTCTCGGCGGTGATGTAGATACCGCCCGCGCAGGATAGTGCCTCATAGGGGCTATCGGGATCGGCAATCTGCGCACACGCCCAGCGTACAAACTCATCGACATAACGGGTGTAGTTGGTGAAGAGGATGAACGGCTGAATATGTTCCACCGGTGTGCCGGTGTAGTGGCGAAGCCGCGCCAGCGAGAAATCAGTGCGCAGGGCGTCGAAGTGCGACAGCGGCGATGTGGTGGTGGCATGAAACAGCCCGTCGGCCGTCTCGTCTCCAATCTGTGACAGTTCCGTAGTGGGGAAATGTTTGGCGATGCCCGCACTCATGGAGCGGTCAAGAATCAGGTCGGAACCGTCGAGCACGTAGGGGAACGGAATTTCCTGCTGTGACGGGCTGACGTCAATGGTGACATCATAATCCCCCTCCAGCAGCGCAAGCTGTTCCGCCAGATAAGCGCGTAGAAATGCCGGGCGGGTCACGGTGGTGGAGTAGCTGCCGGGATGGGTGAAACGTCCATAGGCGCGATGGCGGGGATGGCCGGTCGAATTGCCGCTCCAGCTGACGCGCAGAGCTGGGTAGGAAAATAATCCCGCCGCGCGCGCGTTGGCATCGGGCAGGGGGCCATCATTGATGAAGTCCCCGATGGCGTCGCGCAGCGCTGAGACGGCGTCATCATACAGCGCTTCCAGTTTATCCAGAGCCTGAGTGACGGTAAGACTGACGTCGCTGTTATGCATAATCTCTCCTTTAATAACTTTCTGCACATATTTAATTTTGTACTTCGGCAGAGGTTAGCTCACAGCGTAACTGAAGATGCCCAGCCCCGCCATCGTGAAATCTGGCGGAGCTGTGAGTGTGAAGAGAAGAGAGCGTTGAGGCGATGTTCCACCATCGATTAGTGCTTGTGGCGACCAGAGAGATTTGCCGCGCTCACGGCCAGTATCGACAACACGCCGAGTGCAGCCGCCGGTGCCAGCACGCCCCAGAAGGCACGTTCGATATACGGCATTCCTTCTGCCAGCACGCGTCCCCATTCTGGTGTCGGCGGTGAGGCACCCAGACCTAAGAAGCCGAGCGATGCCAGCGCCAGCGCGATGCCGGGCAGTCGCAGCATGGCGTGACGAAAGAGTGGCCCAATCAGCGCAGGCAAAACATAAAACAGGCTGCGCCGTATCGGTCCCACGCCAAGGATTGGCAGCATGCGAATATAAGGACGCGCATTAATTTCGGCGACCAGCGCCGCGGTGTGTGCAGCCAGCGGAGCCCAACTCACCGCAATCACGGCAATCGCCGCGCCCGTTGCCGTCGGGCCATTAACGGCGGCAACCAGCAGCCCGGCAATCACTGGCGGCAGGGCGTTGGTCACTTCGATGGGACCCGTAAGCAGACGCGGAAACAGCCCAACCAGCAGGCCGATTGCCAGACAGGCCAGTGATACCACCAGTGCCAGCAGACAGGTATTTAGCGTGCCGTGGGCGACGCGCGCCAGTAAATCACGCCCCATCGCGTCCGCGCCAAAAGGCAGCAGGAACGACGGCGGTTGCAGGCGTAGAAAGGCAGACGTATAGGGATCGCGCGGTAAGCCAGCCAGCAACAGCAGCGCCAGCAGTAGCACGCAGATAACCGGCAGCCAGATTGCATAGCGAGACACCGGGCTACCACGTTCTTCCGGCACGGGCATCGCCCCGCTCCGCAGCGCGCGTCCGAGTATCAGCAGCCGTACGCCGCTGGCAGCGATACCCGCCAGTGAGGCGATGAGTAAAAGAATCAACACGCCAATCTGTAAGGCGGGCAGATCCTGTGCGGCCGCGGCTCCCAGCGTCGCACGTCCCAGACCGGGAATCGCGAATATTTTTTCGACAGCGATGGCACCGCCGGTTAAGGAGACGAGCACCAGCCCGACCAGCGGCATCACGCTGGGCAATGTACGTTTCAGCACCGCCAGTGCGACATGACGACGGCTCACGCCCGCCACGCTCCAGGTGGTGAGCCAGTTTTCGCTGAACGTGGCGGAGAGTGCGTCGGCAATAATTCGACCAAGGTAGCCGCCTGCCGGAATACCGAGCGCCAGCGACGGCAGCACCGCGTAGTGTAAGCCCAGCCAGCCATAGGGCGGAAACCACTGTAGCCAGACGGCACCGACGATCAGCAGAAACGACGCCAGCAGAAATTCAGGCAGTGCGGTAAATAAAGCGGCAAACAGACCGCCTGAACGATGAACCTGACCGCGTAACCCCTGGCGAAAGGTTGGGGCGCACAACACGGCAGCCAGTGTGAAGGCCACCAGCGCTGAGGACGCCATCAGCGTGAGCGAGACGCCCGCCGCCTGTAACATCCCCGGAAGGACTGGTCGGCCAGACACCCAGGAATTGCCTGCATCGCCGTGTAGTAGACCTGTCAGCCAGTTCAACAGCAATTGCAGCGGGCCTTGATCCAGCCCGAGAGAGTGACGAATGGCATTTAGCGTTTCCGCCGTCGCTTCCTGCTCGCCAGAACGAGCACGTAGCAGCGCCAGCGCAGGATCCTGACCGGATAACCACGGCAGCATACCAATCAGCACGACGATCCCCGCGAGCGTCAGCAGCCGCGAAAACAGCGGGATCAGCATGCCGTATCGTGGGCGTTGCGTCTGGTTGATGGTTGCACAGGTGCGGCAATATAGCGGTTCGCTCATAAACTCGTCATCTTTCTGGTTGTTGGGCGTGTTACCCGTTATTTTGCGTCGGTAGCAATATGCGTGGCGGCGTTAATCAGCGTGCGTTCACGCGGATCGCGCAGTGCGTTTTTTACCTGTGCGCTTTCACCCTGAATGACGCGCTCATGCAGCATTGGAATCGCAGCATCGCTGGCAAGGATCAGGTTTTCTGCCTGCATGATGGCCTGACGGCGTGCAACGCCCGCAGGAATCGCAGCCGCTCTTTGTAACGCTTGATCGATTTCCGGGCGGCACAGTTGGGCGATGTTGAATGACCCTTCGCAGGCAAAATCGCTGTACAGGTAAGCCACCGGATCGCCGGAATCCAGCACGGTAGCGCGGGATAAAATAAAGGCGTCAAACTTGCCTGCCAGCGCGTCGGACTCAATCTGCGCATACTCACGCACTACCTGTTTCACCGTAAATCCGGCGGCGGTAAGCTGCTGTGCCAGATAGACTGCCACCTCAGGCAGCTCGGCGCGATCGCTGAAGGTTGCCAGCGTGATGGTCGCACCCGCAGGCGTACCGGCTTTGACCGGATTCGCCACCGGCTGGCGCAGTTCCGCCGCCCACGGCAATGCGGGACCTAACAGACCCTGCGCGATGTCGGCACGCTTCTCATAGACGTTATCCACCAGCTGTTGGCGGTTAATCGCATCACGCACGGCGGCACGCATTGCAGGATCTTGCATCACGCCGTGGCGCGTATTCAGATACAGCGTGTTGGTACGCGGCATCGGGACTTCATGCACCAGCGATTGATCCAGCAGCGGTGCCTGAGAAACCGGAATGGCTTCGACAATGTCTGCCGTGCCGGTACGTAATGCAGCCGCGCGCGCTGCACCGTCAGAGACAAAGCTGACGTCGATCCCGCTGGCCAGTGATTTCTCACCCCAGTAGCCGTCGAATCTGTCCAATACCGCGCTGCTGGTGCCCGTGACGCTACGCAGAACAAACGGACCGCTTCCGGTGTTGATCGGATTGACCACGCCATTTTTACCGTATGCCGCGGTGGAGAGGATCGCCAGCTGTGGGCTGGATAAGCGCTGGGGCAGCAGCGGATCCGGCTTAGCCGTGGAGACAATCACGGCGTTATCGCCATCGGCTTTTACCGTTAACTGCACGCCGTCCAGAATGCGTGGCTTAGGGGCGGCGGTGGACGCTACGGTGAGCGCATTAACCACCGTGGCGGCGTTTAACGTGGTGCTATCGTGAAAATGAACATTGGGACGCAGCTCAAAACGCCAGGATTTATCATCGATTTGCTGCCATGTTGTCGCTAACGCAGGCTGAGCTTCGCCGAGCTTGTCGAGCACCACCAGCGTTTCTGCCGTGCTCCAGCGCGACAGCTTAAAGGCATCATCGCTCAGTGGCGTCAGGCCGGAGCGCGGTGGTTGAAGCATCGCCAGTTTGATTCGGCCGTCATGATGCGAGGTGTGCTTTTCCTCCGGCTCGTTGAAGCAGCCTGACAGCAGCAGCGTGGCTGATAGCAGGCCGGAAACGGGCCACAGGAGATTACGCATATTCATCAGTCTGTCCTTATTCATTCAAGGTTGAAGCGGATTTAAACGGGCGGCAGATGACCATCATCGCCAGCGAACTGCACAGCGGCACAGCGGCGAGCAGCACCCACGGAATAGCGGCCTGTGGCGACGGCGTCAGCGCACGGTCGAGCTGGCTACCGAGTACAAAGTTGCCGACCAGAACAGCAATGCCGCCCATCGATGCCAGCGCGCCATAGTGCGCCCCCAGATTCTGGTTGTTGGCAAAACGCGGGATGAGATCCATGCCAACGGGGACGATTAACATCTGTCCCAGCGTTAATAGGGTAATCAAGGAGATAGCCGGAAGCAGGCGCTGCCATCCTTCTGGCGGCGTGCTGGAAGCAAACAGGGCGACACTAAGGAACGAGGCAGACAGCAGTGCGAAGCCCAATGGCAGCATGCGTGCTGCACCAACCCGGCGGGCAAAACGCGCCAGCGGAAGCTGTAATCCGATCACGAGCAGTGAAGCCAGAACAAACAGCGGGCCGAGGTCTTTCTCACTGCTGCCGGAGCGGTGCAGTTCAACTGGCAGCGCCAGATAGAGCTGGTTGTAGCTGAACAAGTAAGCGCTGTAGGCAATGATGAACGCAACAAAGCGCCGCTGTCGGAAGGTTTCCCACCACGGGGCGATGTGTAATTCGCCCTGATTACGCTGCGTCGGCGGCAGACTGAAAAACAGGACGATGAGCGCAATGACAAAGACGCCAGCGCCGGCGAGCGCCACGCGCTGGAATCCGTATCCAGCCAGTACCGAGCCCAGCAGGGGGCCCAACACCGCGCCCAATTCACCGCAAATCGCAAACAGGGCGAACCACTCGGAGCGGCTGCGTTTTCCCTCTTTTTCACTTTGCGTACCGGCTTGCGCCATTAATGCCTCAATGGCGGGGGAGAACAGGGCTCCGCCGACGCCGGTCAGGCAGGCACCGAGAATAATCGGCCACAGCGAATCGCCCAGCGCCAGCAGGAGATAACCGCTGATGCGTACGACGCAGCCGCACAGGATAATTACGCGTGCGCCAAAGCGGTCAGCCAGCGCACCGCCGACTAAAAACATGCCCTGTTGAGAAAAGGTGCGTAAGCCAATCACCAGTCCGATAGCCCAGCCGGAAAGCAGCATGTCGTCACGCAGGAAAATCGCCAGAAACGGCACGACGGCATAAAAGCCAATGTTGAAAACAAGCTGGCTACCCAGAAGCAACGGAGGGTAAGGCCGCGGCGTGCGGCTGGCGGTAAGGTCTGACATGTCATCATCCATTATAAAAAGAGTCGTGATAAAAGCCCGCGATGGGAAAATGTGTTATTGACGCGGTATTTTATTGTAAAAAATGTGTGTTCAGCGAGCTAATAGCCAGACGTCGACAGCGCGGGTACGGCCTGCAACAGGCGGGCAGTGTGCGGCTGCTGCGGTGAAGCCAGTACCTCGGCGGTGGGGCGATCTTCAATGATGCATCCGCCGTCCATAACCAGCATTCTGTCGCACAGACCGGCGAGCATGGAAATATCGTGCGATACCATCAGTAAACCCATCTTGTTTTGTTTGGTGACCTGTTGAAGCAGCGTTTTAATCTGTTCGCGCAACGGCAAATCCAGACCGCTGACCGGCTCATCCGCCACTAAAAACTCGGGTTGAACCATCAGCGCTCGCGCCAGCGCGACACGTTGTGCCTGACCGCCGGAAAGCTGCCCGGCGACCCTGTCCAGAAGCGTGGTGCTCAACCCCACCTGATCCATGACCTCACGCAGGCGGGTCGAATTTTTTCCATTAACATGCCGGTTTTCATCAGGACGGAGCCGTTTCAGCGGCTCGGTGAGAAGATCGGCGACGCGTTGGCGTGGCGCGAGCGAGCCTGCCGGATCCTGAGGAATATACTGGACGCGGCGACGATACCAAATCAGCGAACGCACCGATCCCGGCTTAATCAGGTTGCCGTCGCAGTACACGGCGCCACGCTCCGGCGCTTCAAGCGCGAGCAGGGTTTTTAGCAGCGTGGATTTACCACAGCCGGAAGCGCCAACCAGCCCGACGCGTTCATGCTGTTGCATCGTCAGCGACAGGTCGTGAAAAATCGCACCGGCAGGTTCGATCTTTTGCCACGGCAAACGCGACGTTTGGCGATAGCGGCTGACGTGTTCGAGGCTTAAAAACGGTGTGGGAACCGCATGCAGGTGGTGGTTCATCCGGCGAGCGCTCCGGCAACGGTTGCAGGCGATATATTCGTCGTCAATAACACATTGTCGGATAAAAGTGTGTCAGCGCGACGTGCTGTAGCAACCAAACTGCGGGTATAAGGATGCTGTGGTGCATTCAGCAGTTGCAGCATACTGCCAGATTCCACGATCTGCCCGTTTTCCATCACCAGACCGCGTTGGCAGAGTTGGGCGGCAACGGCGATATCATGCGTAATAAACAGCAGGGCGGGGGCGTCCGGCTGGACGCTACGTTCCTGTAAGACCTGCAATACCTGCTGCTGAGTCATGACATCAAGCGCGGTAGTGGGCTCGTCTGCCACCAGCAGACGCGTCTTACCGAGCAGTGCAAGGGTAATACAAATGCGCTGACGCTGACCGCCGGACAATTCGGCAGGATAGCGCTGCAACAGGTTGGGAATGTCATCCAACTGCATAGCGCTAAGCAGCGCAGAAAGCTCAGCGGAAGAGGTCGTTTTCAACGCCAGTGACAGCTGTTTTCCCAGCGGCATGAGGGGATTCAGCGCCGTTGCCGAGTCCTGGAACACGGCAGAGACGCGGCCAGTCTGCGGGCGAGCCAGCGCGTTCAACTGACCCACCTCTTCGCCATTGACCCGAATGCTGCCACTAACCTGACAACCTGCTGGCGGCGTGCCGATGACTGCTCTGGCGGTGAGGGATTTACCGGAACCGGATGCGCCGAGTAAACAGACACGTTCACCCGCGAACAGCGTAAAACTGACCTCGCTGACTTTGGTCTCGCCACTCATAGACAGGCGAAGGTTCTCTACCTGAAGAATGGCGTCTGTGTGTCTGTTCCAGTTAATCATGGCTAACGTATACGGTTGGTGTAAATCGATATGTAATAACATAACAAATTACGACGAAGTGATGCAAAGGAAATGTGATCCAACGCGTATAAATTGGCGCATCGATGCCGCTCACTCGGCGGCCACGTCCACCGCTGCATAATTTTTTAAGCCGGATATAAATCACCGCAAATTGAGGCATTTGTGTAAGAGGCGGTGGATGGATAGAGCGATCTCACTGGAAGCGAGATCGCATTTAGAAGAGGGGGGGGGTTAGCGTTGCTGTGCGGCCAGCCACTGGCGTAGGCGTTTGGGTTGCTGTGCGCCGCTCAAGCGATCCCGCACTCCACCATTTTCGATCCATAGCAGGGTCGGTAACGTTCTGACCGCCAGTTTCTCCGCCAGCGCAGTGTGACGATCGGCGTCCAGATAATGGCTCGGCAAGTGGCGGTATTCCTCGTTATCCAGAATCGTTTCCAACTGGCGGTAGAGGCTTTTGCAGTGGACGCAGCGCTCCGCGCCGACCAGCAGCAGTTGTGGGCCTTGTTGGGCTGCCAGTTCAGGCCAGTCGTCAGCGGTCAGTGAAGCAAAGCGCTCTCGGTTGACGACAAAGAGCTTCGGACTGCGCTTGAGGTCTTCGCTATCGGTTGCGACGCACAGGGCATCGCCGCTCTTTTTGTAGGGGCGCGTGCCTTCAATACGAATGACGCTGGCGAAGCCGGGGGCGGCGGCTCCCGGTTGACGTAGCCGAGTGTTGTCGGGGGCGATCACTGGCGTTTCCTGTGGGCGCGGCAACTGTGGCACCCACTCGTAGGGCACACGGTAAGCGCGATACAGCATGTTGGTATTCACCGTCTTGCCCCAATACGGGGAAATAAACTCCCAGACAATCTCGTGATCGACGGTGACTTCAAAGAGTCGACCGTTGGCACCTTCGTTAATCAGCGTATTGCCGTTCGGCAGGCGCTGGATATTGCTGATGTACGGGCTGTAAAAACGGAAAGCGTCGGTCGGGTGTGGAATGCCAGCTTCGTAGGGCGAATAGCGCCAGACAATATCCAGCGTCACCGGGTTGATTTCCAGCACGCGCGAATAGTCACGCCAGGCGTTTTTCACGCCGTCGGCCGAGGCCGGATTGGGTGCGCCGTAGCCTGCCCAACCACCGTTATCAAACACCAGAATATTGCCCGCCCCCGGCAAGCCCGCGGGGATCATATGCGCGTGATGTTGGCCGATAATCCAGCCAATGTGTTTGAGTTCAGGCGTGTTGTAATGAGGACCAAGCTGCCAGACGATATTGCCACTCTGTTTGTCGATGATGGCGATGATGTTGGATTCGCGGGCGTCCCAGATAATGTTATCCGGGTGGAAACGGGTATCGCCTTGATCGAACCACGGGTTGGGGCCGAGTGCCGACATGGAGTTGATGTGCATCCAGTCGCCCATGCCGCCGCCACTTTTGCGCAGGTTAGGATTGTTGTACAGCGCGGTTTTCGCATCGTCGTCAAAGCCCAACTCGTCAAAATGATCGCTGCAACGCCATTCCCATAAGATGTTGCCTTCCCAGTCCACCTCAATAATGGTGTCGTCGAGCAGCAGTTTGTCGCTGATCCGTTCGTTATGCAGATTGGTATGCGCCAGCAGTAGCGTGTTGCCGCCAATCGACTGCGGCTCTTGTCCCGGTGCGTAATAGCCGACCGGATTACCGCTGCGCTGGTAGTCATGATGGACGCGCGCCATCCATTCTGGCGGGAGATCAGGATCGGTAATGTGTTCATAGCCGTTGAATTTCCAGACGACGTTGCCGTCCCAGTCCACCTGAATCAGATCGACCATGTCCTGCATGCCGTAGCGCGAATCACGTTCACCGCTATGCCCGAGGATGTAACCGCCGGGCAGGATTTTGTTGGGAAAACCGTGCAAGCCTTCCCACAGGCGTAGTTCGGTGCCGTTCATATCCACCAGCACCGCGCCGCGCTCCAGCGCCTGAAAGACGGTGTAGCCGCCCCAGGCTTTTTCCGGGTTGTAAATCGTCGTGCCGGTCGGGTAGACGGAAGGGTGTCCCATAATGGTGCTCCAGTATTTATGAGTTCAGTGAAGAGAAAGCGGCCGCGGTATCGGCGGGCTGCGTCAGCAGTGCGAGCAACTGGCTGCACTGCTGGTGAAAATCTTGGCTATCACGCTGGCGCGGATGCGGCAGCGAAATTGTCGCAATCTGGCGGATACGACCCGGTCGCGGTGCCAGTACGACGACGCGATCGGCGAGATAGACGGCTTCTTCGACATCGTGGGTGACCAGCAGCGTGGTGGTGCCCTCCGTCTGATGAATACGGCGCAGCTCCTGCTGCATCTGCTGGCGCGTTAGCGCATCCAGCGCACCAAAAGGCTCATCCAGCATCAGGATGCGTGGGTTGGCGACCAGACCTCGCGCGATCGCGACACGCTGCGCCATGCCGCCGGAGAGCTGGGCGGGTAGGGCGTCGGCAAAGTCCTGCAAGTGCACAAGCTGAATAAAGTGGTCGATCAGGCGTTTCCGCTCTTTGCTATCGATCGCCTCATTCGCCAGCCCAAGCGCGATGTTTTGCCGTACCGTCAGCCACGGAAACAGGCGCGGTTCCTGAAACACCATGCCGCGCTCGCGCCCGATACCGCGCACGGTTTGCCCTTCAACCAGTACGCGTCCCTGATAGTCGTTGTCCAGACCGACCAACATACGTAACAGTGTAGATTTGCCGCAGCCGCTGCTGCCGACAATGGCGACCAGTTCACCGCTGTGAATCGACAGGGAAAAATCATCAATCACCGTCAGCGCTTCGCCCTGCACGCGAAACTGTTTACGCAGGCGATCGAACTGCACCACCGGTGGTGGCACATCAAGGGGAGTGGACGTCATGCGATTTCTCCTGCGGAACGCCAGCGCGTCATCCGCTGTTCCAGACCTAATCCAACGCGGTCGAGTACCGCGCCTGTTAATCCAATCAACAGCATGCCGCTGATAATGAGGGGCATATCCAGTAACTGTTGGGCGTTGATCATCAGGCTGCCGATTCCCGTGCCGGATGACATGAAATATTCCGCGCCGATGGTGCCAAGCCAGGCGTAAATCAGCGACAGACGTAAACCCGCAAAGATGGCGGGAGCGGCACCCGGCAGAATCAGCACCCTCAGACGGGTTGAGAGACGGAGCTGTAACACCTGTGCGACTTCCTGTAAGGCCAGCGAACGCTGGCGGATACCGCGATGGCTGGCTACCAGCATGGGGAAGAAGGAGGCCAGGGCGACAAAGGTGATTTTCCCGGCTTCATCGTTGCCAACCCAGGCGGTCAGCAGCGGTAGCCAGGCAAACAGCGCGATCTGACGCAGCGTCGCGACCGTGGGCGCAAAAAGGGCGTCGCTGGTGGCGTTTAGCCCCAGCAGTACGCCACCTATGAGGCCAGCAACAATGCCGCATACCGCACCGGCGAGCGCGCGAGTCAGGCTGGCCTGCATTGCCTCAGTGAGTGAACCGTCGTGGACGCCTTGCAGCAACATGTGCCACACGTCTGCGGGTGGTGGTAGCAGTAACGGATCGATCCAGCCAAAACGGCTGGACTGTTGCCAGAGCAGCAGAAGCAGGAACGGTAAAACCAGCGCGGATAAGCGGCGAGACGGCGCAACGGTTAAGCGACTGAGCGGCGGGTGTGGCCAGAAGACCAGACGACGTTCCAGCTGATTGATTGTCCACTCCATCGTCAGCCCTGCCAGACCTATCACGGCGATGCAGACAAACACGATATCCAGTTGAAACAGCTGGCGTCCCCATACCAGCAGGTAGCCAATGCCCTGAGACGACGCCAGCAGTTCGACCACAATCAGCGATACCCATGCCTGCGAAAGCGCCAGTCGTAAGCCGGTTAGCCAGGTGGGGAGTGCGGCGGGCAATGTCAATTTGATGAGGCGCTGATGCCACGGCAGGCGCAGAGTGCGGGCGACTTCCTGTAGTGCATGCGGCACGTTGCGCACGCCCGTTTGCGTATGCAGCGTCACCGGGATAATTACCGCCTTGATGATGACCGCAAGTTTTAAGCCGTCATCAATGCCAAACAGCACCATAAATAGCGGGATCCAGCCCAGCGTCGGGATCTGTGCCAGCGCGTATACCGTCGGATGCAGCAAATGTTCGGCACGGCGTGAAGCGCCCATGAGCGCACCGAGCAGCGTTCCCGCCAGTAAGCCTGCCAGCAGACCGCTGGCCAACCGTTGTAGGCTGATAAAGAGCTGTGGCAGGAGATCGTTGTGCCAGAGTTCGACGGCGGTGTTAGCGACGACGTTGGGGGCAGGGAGAATCTGGGCGGGCATCCAGCCGTAATGGGTGCTGATATACCACAGCGCCAGCAGTGCCAGCGGCACGATTAGTGGTACTACAAGCGACACAATTCTTGGCACGACAAGAGAATAGGCCCGTGCTGTCGGTAGAGCAGGCCAGATGTTCGCGTTTTTTTTCAGCAGTATCGACTTATTCATTTTATTCCACGAAAGCATCACGACTGGATGAATAGGGAATAAAAAACAGGTTTCAGCCTTGAACGCCAATGCAATAAAGCGATGGTCACCGTGCAAGAAATGCATATGCGTAGCCCGCGCCCGCCAGCACTGATTTATGCTTTTTTCCGCTGAACAAACCTGTAAATGTTATTTAAGCCTGATGCAGACGGTTCGTTAGTTTTCATGGCAGATGAAACAAATTATTGAGGAAAACCGTATGCACCAACCATCAATCTTATCGATAACTCTTTTATCGGTAACTTTCCATTCTCGCTGGCGACAGGGGCTGCATAAGTTCATTGGCGGTGCTCTGTTGATGAGCGCTGCGCTAATGACATCGACCGTTCAGGCAAACGACGCGACCCCGCAGGATGCACAGAAGCCGACAGAGATTCGCATTGGTTTGCCGGATCAAAGCGCGGGCAGCAAACCCTTTATCCGCGGGCCGTTGGGGTTGGCGCATATTCAAAAGCAACTGGAGAAAGAATTTGAACCGCAGGGCATCAAGATTCAGTGGTCGTTCTTTAAAGGCGCGGGCCCGGCGGTAAATGAGGCGCTGGCGAACAAGCAGTTGGATGTGGTGTATTTGGGCGATCTGGCGGCCATTATTGGTCGGGCGGGAGGATTGTCGACGCGGGTGCTGGTGGGATCGCGCGGCTCTAATTCTTATCTGGCGGTGACGCCGGAATCGGGTATTCAACGAATTGAAGATTTACGCGGTAAGCGGATTGCAGTCTACAAGGGAACGGCCGATCAGCTGTCGTTTGAGCGCGCGATTAAAAGCGTTGGGCTAAATGAGCGCGACGTGCGGGTCATCAATCTGGACTGGACGGCGGGCAAAGCGGCGCTCGCAGCCAGACGCGTGGATGCAGTATGGGGCGGCGTCTCCCTGCTGGCGTTGCGTAAGCAGGGAATTAATATTGTGACCACCAGCCGGGCTCTGGGCTGGGCGAATACCACGCAGGCTGCGGTGCTGGCGACGCAGGACTTTATCGACCGCTACCCAGGCACGACACAGCAACTGGTAAATGTGCTGGTGGATAATGCGCGGTGGATTGGCGAGGCGCAGCACCTGCCGGACTATACCGCGCTAATGGCAGAGCAGAGCCAGATTCCGCAGGCGATCTTTCAGGAAGAGCTGAAAGCGGAAGATCTCCCGTTTCAAAGCTCACCGCGTCTCGATCCGTTCCTGCTTAGCAGCTTGCAGGACAGCATAGAGCGGGCGAAAGCCGCCGGACTCATTCGTAACTCGTTTTCAGCCAGCGACTGGTTTGCTGGCGAGTTTGCCGATCGGGCATTGAAGTCCAAAGGACTGGAGTCAAATTGGCCGGTGTATGACGCCAGCGGCAATCCCGCGAAATAATCACGTAGGCGCTCACAGGGTCGGCAGTGCCGGAGCGGGTGAGCGCAGTTTGTCCTGCGCCAATATGGCTTCAATCATCAGTTCAGCCAGCGGAGGCAGCGTTCTCTGCAAACAGGTGACAATGCCGAAACGGGTTTGCATGTTTCCCCATTCCGGTGGTGTTCCCGTCAGCGGAATTTCTACCAGCTGGTGGCTTAATCGTCCCAGTGCGAAGCCATCCTCGCTGGCGAAGCTGATGGCCTGCGTATGCCGCAGGATACTGAACACGGAATAGATATGGTCACACTGAATTTGCGGCCGATAATCGGGCTGGCGTGTTAAGGCGGCCAGCACCTTGCGCATACCGACGGGCATAAAAGGGGACGCGAGTGGAAAGCGCAGCAGATCGTCCGGCGTCACGGTTGCCTGTTGTGCCAGCGGGTGTGAAGAATGGCAGATAAAGAAGCAGCGCTGCTGGCTTAATGGCTGCACGTGGAGATGGGTTTCCATTTCGGCCTGCCAGGTATCGGCAACGATAAAAGGCCATTCGTCGGCCAACAGTCGCTCACGGAGAGACTGCCAGTTATCCACGCTGTAGGTGACTCTGGCGCGTGGGCGAAGGGCATGGAAATGTGCGACCGCCTTGGGGATCAGCGTGGTAGAGGGGGCGGGGCCACAACCAAACGTCAGTTCACCTTCCTGCGCCTCGCTGATCTGCCGCATGTCGGTCATCAGCTCCCAGGACAGCTCCTGCATGCGTCGGGCAAACGGCAGCAGCGTATTACCTTGCCACGTCAGCGCAAAGCGACGGCTCTGACGATCGATAAGCGGATGTCCCATCGCTTGTTCCAGCGCCTGAATGCTGCGGCTGAATGCCGACTGTGACAAACAGACGGCTTCTGCGGCCTGTACAAAACTCCCATGTTCGGCCAGTGCAAGAAAATTGCGTAATTGCCGTAAATCCAGATGCATGTTGCAGCTACCTAACATATCGATTTTCCCCACTTTTTAGGCGGAGGTTGGCTGGCAACGCAATGAATAAAAAGTCATAAGTTATAGCGAATTGATTGCTAACGGTCTTCAGTCCGCCGTCTGACGCGGCCAGCGGCTATTTCGCCAGCGCACAGGAAAAGTCCTGAATTTCTTCCACCGATCCGAGATTCATATTGAACACATCAAGGCGACTGGCGAGCAGCACCTTTTCGCCTGCGGGCGTGGAGACCATCGCGAGGCCGTATTTGCTGATAGATTCATTCCGCTGCTGGGCGTAGCGATCGAGTGTTTTGAACGGATCGCTTTGCGTCAGTTCGTTCGCTGTGAGCGTTTTTGCCAGATAGACGTGTCCGTTAATTTTCACAGGCAGCGTTTTCCAGTCGGCAGAGAGCGTTGGAAACTGCTGGTTTAACGTCTGATAAATTTCCGGACGCAGACAGGCGATGTGGATATGCAGCTGGTTTTGCGTACGGCCGTAGCGTGAGTTAATCGCCAGCGAAAGATAATCATCTTTGATCGGTTTACCCGCTTCGTGCGACAGATGGCCGCGTCTGTCCCATGCCTGCATAAAGAAATTGGGTATGTTTTGCTGCAAGAGTTCAGGGCTTTCGATACCGCTGATTTTATCCGTCGGGAGCAGCAGGTCGTGATAGGGGCCGTTTCTGTCATCAAAGAGCACGTAGCCTTGCGCCAGATTGACTTCCAGACAGGGCGCGGAATTGCCATTACGCTGCTGGTTGGGCACGCACTGTTCGCTGACGATCTCCCACAGCGCGTTGCTGTTTCCCCGGCTAACCTTCCACCCTATTGCCGCGGCCGCTGCGAGTAAAATGATGGCAGAAACAGTGAAGATCAAGATCGTGTTGCGTTTCATGACGGGTCTCCGGCAGGCGCACAAAGCGCCAGGTAGCAAGGAAAAACGGGGCATGATAAGTCAGTGACAAGCCAGTATGGGACAGCGGCGATGTCATTAATATGACTTTGGTGAAAGGAGAAAGGCTAATCGGTAAGGGATTGTAAGAGAGAACGGTGGTGAAATAGCACACGACGCTGCCTTTTAACCTGTATAGCAATATGATTAAAAGGCAGCGGGAAAACGACAGAAATCAGAACAAATCGACCCGCACGTCCACGCCAACGGTTCGGCCTTCATTGACCTGTGCGTAGCCCGAGGTGCCGCTCATGAAGCCAAAGGTGCGGTAGCGGCGGTCGAAGACGTTATCCACATAGCCAGCGATATTCACCCGGTCAGTGGCCTGCCAACTGAGGCGCAGGTCGGTCGTGGTATAGGTGCCCTGACGCAACGCGTTGTCGCCGTCGAAGTAGTGCGGACCTACTACGTTGAAGGCCAGGCGCGGCATTAATGGGCCGAATGAGGTATCAATCAACCCGTTCAGGCTGGTACCGGCACCGTAGCGCGGTACGAAAGGCACGCGTTTATCCTGATAGCTCTCACTGTCACCGGTAAATTCAGAACGGACATAAGTGCCGTTGATATCCCATGACCAGTTGGGAACGAATTGCCACTTCAGCATCATCTCTACGCCGCTGGCGTCGGCGCTGCCTGCATTGCTGAGTGTTTGCATACCGACCGGGCCGGAATACAGCTGCATATCACGCGTGTGGGTATGAAACACGGCACCCTGAAGTTGCACATCGCCGTTCTGATAGCGCGAGCCGATTTCATAGTTAATCGATTTCTCCGCATTATAAGGAATGGCCTGAGTGCCAGCGGCGGGCGAGTAGTTAAAGCCAGTTGGCTTGTAGCCTTGCGCGACGCGGGTATAGACACGCCAATCATTGTTCAGCAGGTAGCTGGCGGAGAGCTGTCCCAGTACCTGATCGTCATCAACGCTATTGCTGTCGCTCGCGCTCATGCCGGAGAACTGCTGGTGGTAACGGGTTTTAGCTTTATCGTGCGACACACGCAGTCCGCCGCCCAGATCGATACGGTCGGTCAGGTGCCAGGTCAGATCGCTGTAGGCGGCTACCGTCTCCGTTGACGTGTTGGCATTGCTCTTCATGAACGGAGAGCCTGCCATGCTATAGGTTAAATCAAGTTTTTCACGCGTGTTCTGTCGGTAAAGGCCGAACACTATATCCACCGTGCGGCCTGCGCCGTGTGTCGCTGCACGCAATTCCTGCACGTCCTGATTCCAGCGCTCCGGCATGTCGGCAATCAGCGTACTGTTCGGGAAGGTGCGCTCGTAATTTTGCTGCTGCCATGCGCCGATCAGGCTGAAGATCCAGTTGTCGGTAGTGTATTTCCCGCTCAGCGACTGGCTATGGGTGCAGCGGCGTAGTTTGGGATCCGGCGATCCGGCGGCGATCTCCAGCGTCCGGCTTTTCACATCGCCAAACGGCAGATAGGTATCCTGCGTGGCGCGGGTGCAGTCTTCCGTTAGCGCCAGACTGGTTTCCCACGGTTGGCCCTCGGGAGCCAGACGTAGCCGAAGGTTCCCGACGCTGGACTTTGTCCCGCCGAGGTTATCGCTGCCCGTCGCGGGGTTGGTCATCGCCCCCGAATCGACCTGACGCAGCAGGGTGACACTGCCGTATAGCAGGCCATCCTGAATGGGACCGCTGAGATTGATTTTGCCGTGATAGCCATCGCGGCTGGCTACGCCGCCCTCGACATAGCCACGCGGCGTGCTGTCCGGCTGCTGAGTCACGATATTGATAATACCGCCCTGTGCGCTTTTACCGTATAGCGTTCCCTGCGGGCCTCGCAGCATTTCGATGCTTTCTACATCGGAGAGTGCCTGCACGGTGTGAGTGGCGAGCTGTGGTACGCCGTCCACGTAGACCGTCACCGCCGGGCTGTAGAAATCCTGTGCGGAAGACACGCCGCGCAGTGAGATGGAGGGGAACAGCAGGCTACCGTTATTGCCGAGATTCAGGCCGGGCATCACGCGGGTCAGTTTGTCGGTGCTGGTGACCCCCGCATCTTTCAGTTCCGGTGCCGTGACGACGGTGGAAGAGACGTTATTGGCCGAGGCAGAATAGGGTGACTGTTTGCTGGCGGAGACAACAAGCGTATCTTCCTGAGCGGCAAAAGCACAGGAAGAGAGAAATATGCCGGTTAAGGCAAGCGGATAAAGACGCGTTATTTTCATTATTAAATCCCTGAAAAGACTAAAATCGATGTCAAAGGCAACGGTTTTCATCACGTCACGCTTTATTGCGGTACGAAAAGCGCGTAAGACAGAGAATGATGAAAGTTAAATGATAATCGTTTGCATTTTTTGGGCTACCCGTATCGGGTCTATTTCAACCCGAATACAGCAGCCGTCCTGCCCGTTTTCTCTGTGGTCAATCTTGTCCTCGCTGGCTGACGGTAGCGGGTGTAACGCCGTCAGAAAACACGCGAGAAAGCCGTAGAGATAGCCGTTTGGCAGGCCACAGGCTGGCGATGGCGAAGCAGGCCAGTACGCCCAGCGTGGTCTGATAGTTTGTGTAATGTGCTAATTGGAGTGCGGCGATCGATACGATCATGGCGACGGCGGCATCGGTGGACTGAAACAGCGCATAGTCGGACGCAGGTTGATGGGGTCTGACCAGTCCCATCAGGACGTTGTATAACGTGACAAACCCAATGGCGGCGGCCAGATTGACCACGCCAAAGAGCGCGATCCAGAGATTCAGCGTAAACAGCGGATAGCCGACGGCCAGCGCGACGGCGAGTAGCGCGTGCGTGACCATCACGGGCAGCAGGCAACGCAGTGCGCCCATGCGACGAATCAGGACGTTGGCGAGCACAATCCCTACGCCGCTGACGACGGTGCTGTACACGGTCATGATCATACCCAATTGGCTCAGGCTAAGCTTTTGGTCGATCAGCATGACGGTCTGTAGCGCCATCATGCCGCGCATTGCCAGATAGAAGATGGCCGTGAAGGCTAATACCGGCCAGAGTGCTTTAAACGTCAGACGGTTGAGCGTTGGGCGTATGGTTTGCTGAATCTGATGATGCTGAATTTGAGGTTGCCGGGTATAGCGCAACGGCAGGATGAGCATCAGCAGCGATAAACCCGCCAGTGCGAAGAAGCCACCTCGCCATCCCGCCTGTTCTGCAATACTCAGGAACGCATAAGAGCCGAACAGAATCCCCAGATAGCTGCCGCCGACCTGTGCAGTATTCGCCAGCGCGCGACTGGCAGCGCTGGTGGTACAAATCGTGATGCCGTCGGCATAGATATCGTGGCTGGCGGAGAGCAGCGCTAACAGCATCAGCGCGATGACAATAGCCAGAACAGACTGCTCCGGTGAAATCATGCCAATCCCGCCCAGCATTATCGCCATCGCGATCTGGAGTAGTACCAGACTGCCTAAATAGGGATTACCACGCAGAGGAAGTGCGTGACGCTCGCCCCACGGTGCCCAGAGGCATTTGGCAATCCACGGGAGAAAGGTCAGCGACAGCCAGCTTAACTGCGCAAGATCCAACCCCGCGTGGCGAAAATAGCCCGCCACGCCTTGCATAATGAGTGCGGTGATCATGCCCTGATGAAGATAGAAACACCAATAGGGCAGATAGCGTGTTATCGGGCTGTCTGTCATGGTTTGTCGCGATCCAGCAGCGTTAGCGCCAGCGCCTGTGCTTCCAGTGAGGTGGCTACAACATAATAGACGTAAGGTGCCTGCCCGGACTGCGCCCAGTTCTCCGCCCATTCCACGTATTTTTGCCTTTGAACGTCGTCGCTTTTGATACGAATGGCACCTGCGCAGTATTGCTGTTGCTGGCTCAGGTTATCGCGCGTCCACTGGAGGTAAGCATTCATAAAAACGGGTGAGCGATGGGGCAGGTCGGCGCCGGTCATACAGAGTACAAAGCGTTCTTTTCTGGCATACAGCTGATTGATCTGCGCCATATAGTTAGCGGATTCCTCGTCGGGCACCTGCTCCGGCATATGTAAGAAAACTATCGGCCAGGCGTGTGTATCAAGGAAAGTGTGTGGCGTTGCAATGGAATCGGGCATGACGGTTTCTCCGGCTTATCATGGAGAAAATGATAATCATTCGCTATTGTGGCGCTACCCGAATCCAGTCTATTTGTACCCGTATCGGGATGAACAGTGGCGCTGGCTTTCCACTAAATGTTCAGGCGCTTGAAAGCGGAAGGTGTGACGCCAAACTGCTTTTGGAAAGCGGCGCTAAAGTGGCTGGCGTTGGCATAGCCCAGATCGGTGGCAACCACCATAACGGGGGCACCTGTGGCAAACAGGCGACGCCGCGCTTCGTGCATACGTTCGGCCTGGAATAACCCATAGATGCTGTTATTGAAGAGCAGGCGAAACCCACGTTTCAGCTTGAGTACGCTTAATCCGGTTTCTCTGGATAGCATGGCGATAGTGGGTGCCTGTGACAGATCCGCTAACAGCAGATCTTTGGCGCGCAGCAGCTTGTGGCGATCGGCCAGACTCAGCGTGTCCTGCTGGGGGGCGGTGTCGGCATGTCCGGCGACGGCGAGACTCACCATAATCATGCTTTGTCCCAGCAGCCACAGCGGTGCATGGCGGCTTTCACCGACCTGCTGCGGATGCGTCAACCCAGACAGCGCATGGCTTAATACCTGAGCCGTTGCCCGCATTTCGGCGTTGCAGTCACAGTGGGTGCAGAGCCTGCCGGAATCCAACTGCTGTTGCAGGTTACCGGCGAGATCCGGCACCCAGTTAGCCAGTAGCTCGGGGCTTAGCGATACGGTGACACTTTCAAACTGCCCGGCGTAAGACGATGTACCCTGACAGTCTGGGGTGTAACTAATGCAGCCCGAACCTTGCTTCAGCAGATGTTCACGCCCCCGATCGCCTTTCAGTGCAAATTGCGAATCTCCCTGCAATGAACAGGAAAAATTGATGCGTCCCCAGTCGTCATGCAAATGCATGGTGGTGGGCTGTCGGAACTGTCCACGCCACACCAGAATATCCAGCCCTTCCTGAAGCGTGGCGCGCAGCAGGCTACAGTCCGCACCGGTGTCCGGCCGCACAACGTGCAGTTCAGCAATCAAATTTGAAATAGTGACTTCAGGTTCGCTGGTGGCTTTCAGTGGGGAGGCGTTCAATGGGCAGACTCCTGGAGATGCTGGTTGCGGTCATCGGACGACCCGGCCATTTGGCGATCCGATCGTTGAACGATCATGGCAACGCGGCTGATGGCGGTAACTCCGTACCGATTCGGGTAGAAATCGGCTCGAATCGGGTAGATACGCAATTGAGAATAGTTATTATTCCTGACTTTATTGCCGCCGTCGAGTTGATTTGCTTACGTTACGAGTAAGCGACTGTGCGGGAAGGAGAAAAGAGAAAAACTATGCCACATTCCGCTGTTGAGGGCGGTTCATCCGCTGCCACGCCGCCTTCTACGCCACAGAGCCGTGCCTGGCACATTATGCACCCTGTAAGAGGGCAGATTCGTTTGGCGATGTGCCTGTCAGGGCTGTCGGTTCTGGCTGGTATCGCATTTCTGCTTTTTCTGGCATGGGGTATCCGACTGCTCATTTTACAACCCGCGTCATGGCCGTTGTTGACGATAGTCGGGGCGGTACTGTGTTTGAGCGCCAGCTATCTGCTGCGTTTGCTGGCTTTTGACCAGTCTCACTATGCCGCATTCCGGCTGGAAAACCAGATTCGCATCGCGCTGGCAGAACAGCTGGCGCGGATCCCACTGGGCGAGGTGCGGCGTCTGGGTACGGGCTCGCTGGCGAAGATCGTGCAGGACGATGTCAAAGCGCTCCACCTGTTTGTGGCGGACAGCACACCGCTCTATGCGCGTGCTTTTGTGGCGCCGCTGTGTACGGGAGCATTGTTGTTCTGGCTGGACTGGCGCTTAGCACTGGCAGCCTTGCTGGTGCTGCTCGTCGGCGCTGCCGTGCTGACGCTGGCGATGCGCGATGCCGGTGAGATGAACCAACGCTATAACCAGGCGCGGGAAGCGGTTAGTACGGCAGTGATTGAATTTGTACAGGCGATGCCGGTAGTGCGTACCTTCGATACTGGCGCGTCAACGTTTGGACGCTACCAGCAGGCGCTGGAACATTATCTGGACGTGCTCACGCGCTGGTATCAGCAGGCGGGTTTCTCGGCGCGTTTCTCCTTCGCGATACTTAATCCGCTTCCAACGCTGCTGGTGCTGTGCTGGGTGGCGTACGGTTTCTATCATTCCGGCGATCTTGATTTCAGCCTGTGGGTAGCGGTGCTGCTGCTCGGCAATGGCATGGCAGAAGCCATTATGCCGATGATGGCACTGAATCACATGGTGGCGAAAACCCGATTGAGCATCAGCCGGATTCAGGACGTGCTGGCATTGTCGCCGTTGCCGGAAGCGGAAAATGATGCCTTACCCGTTGATGCCAGTGTGAGCTTTGAGCAGGTGAGTTTTCGCTACGACCTGCACGTGAGCGACTGGGTGCTGGAGGATGTCAGTTTTCAGGTGCCAGCAGGATCGGTCACGGCGCTGGTAGGCGCATCTGGCGCGGGGAAAACCACCGTGGCGCGGCTTATTCCTCGGTTTTGGGACGTAACCGCCGGGCGCATTTTGATTGGTGGTGTTGATATCCGACAGATGAAAACCGCCACGCTCATGCAGCAGGTGTCGTTTGTTTTTCAGGAGTCTTTCCTGTTTGCGGACACTATCGCCAATAACATTCGGCTGGGTGTGCCGGAGAAAAGCATGGACGAGGTGATTGCCGCCGCAACGGCAGCGCAGGCGCACGATTTTATCATGGCTCTGCCGCAGGGCTACGACACGCCAGCCGGTGAGCGCGGCCAGTTCCTTTCCGGCGGTCAGCGTCAGCGCATCGCCATTGCGCGGGCGCTACTGCATAACCGGCCGATTCTGGTGCTAGACGAACCCACGGCGTTTGCCGACCCGGAAAACGAGGCAGCACTGCTGGCGGCGCTCGGCGTACTTATGCAAGGTAAAACGGTCATCATGGTGGCGCATCGACTGTCGACGATTCGCGATGCCGATCAGATTGTGGTTTTCGATCGCGGGCGGCTGAGCGAGTCGGGTCGCCATGATGCGCTGTTGGTTGCACAAGGCCGCTATAGCGAACTGTGGCGGCATTACGAGCAGGCGCAGAATTGGGCGTTAGGCGGCGCATCATCAGTTAATGGGCAGGCAGGAGAGCGGGTGTGATGAATGAAAAGCGTGCCTCAATAAACAATATCACCATAAATAATGCCGCCATAACGGCGCGGCTATCCGCGTGGTGGCACACGTATCGTCAACTGGAACGCGTCACGGGTTCGCAGGTTCTCCACTTCCGTCGGTGTTGCCTGAGCTTGCTGGCGGCGGCTGTTGCGCAAGGGTTAGCGCTGGCGTGCCTGTTTCCGCTGCTGTCTGCGTTCACGCGCGCGGCGGCGGTTCGCGAGATAGCGATATGGCTGACGATCATGACATTTCTGAGCCTGTTGACGCTGGTACTGCGTTGGTATGGTCAAGGATTTGAATATCGCGGGCAGCTTGCGGCGGTGACCCATGAACTGCGTATGCGTCTGGGAGAACAACTGCGGAGTATGCCGCTGAGCACGCTTCAGTCCGCACGGGCGGGGGATATCAACGCGCTGCTGCTAGGCAGTGTGGATGAGAACCTGAACTATATGCTGGCGATAGTAAACCAACTGCTGCTGGCTATTGTGACGCCTGTCGTGATTGCGCTCATCATGCTGGTGGTCGAGTGGCGGTTAGGCGTCAGCCTGTTGCTGCTTTTTCCCGTCATCGCGCTGCTTTATCGCTGGAGGCGGCCCGCATTTGCGCACACGATGCAGGCGCTGGCGGAGGCTAACCAGCAAACCAGCGCCGATATTGTGGAATATGTGCAGGGGCTTGCCGTCCTGAGAACCAGCTGTCAGCAGGCTGAGCGCACATCGGCGCTGCGTCAGCGTTTTCAGCATCTACAGCAGATACAAACGTCATCTCACCGTCGCGGTGCCAAACCCGGTGCGGTGGTCGCCAGCGTCGTGGAGTTGGGCCTTCAGGGTGTGCTGATTCTGGGGATCAGCGGCGTTGTGGTGGGGGCGTGGGATGCGGCCATCGTCGCCGCGATGATGGTCATTGTCGTGCGCTTCTCTGAACCGCTGGCGACGTTTGTCAGCTATACGGCCGTGCTGGAGTTGATTGAGACGGCGCTGCGTCGGATTGACGATCTGCTGGCCATTGAACCGCTGCCACTGCATCAGCCCGTCGCGGTGCCGACAACATATGCGATTACGTTCGAACAGGTGAGTTTTCACTACGTGGATGAGGCTGAACCGGTACTCGATGAGATAAACATCATGCTACCGGAGAAGGGAATGACGGCGCTGGTCGGGCCGTCGGGTTCGGGGAAAACGACGATAACACGACTGTTAATGCGTCATGCGGATCCGCAACGCGGGCGCGTTTGTATCGGCGGCGTGGATATCCGCCACATTCCAACACGTGAATTAAATCGGCTGATTTCCGTGGTATTTCAGGACGTCTATCTATTTGATGATTCGGTGTTGGCAAATATTCGGATGGCACGCCCGGAGGCCAGCGACGCAGAGGTTGAACGGGCTGCGGAGGCCGCCCAGTGTCTGGAATTTATTCAACGGCTACCGCAGGGATGGCAAACGCGGTTGGGCGACATTGGCGGCCGATTATCCGGCGGTGAACAGCAGCGTATTTCAATC
This sequence comes from Pectobacterium aroidearum, assembly GCF_015689195.1. Taxonomy (GTDB): domain Bacteria; phylum Pseudomonadota; class Gammaproteobacteria; order Enterobacterales; family Enterobacteriaceae; genus Pectobacterium; species Pectobacterium aroidearum. The sequence goes on along the minus strand of NZ_CP065044.1, from coordinate 3,291,124 downwards.
GCGCGAGCCTTATTGAAGGAGGCGCCAATTGTGATTCTGGATGAACCGACAGCGGCGTTAGATACCGAAAGCGAGCTAGCCGTACAGCGGGCGATTGACAGGCTGGTACAGGACAAAACGGTCATTGTTATCGCACATCGGCTATCGACGATCGTGGGGGCACATCGCATTCTGCTTGTGGAGAAGGGCGTTATTTCCCAGCAGGGAACACACCACGAATTACGGCTTGCTGAAGGGCGTTATCGCGCGTTGTGGAATGCACCGCAGAAGAGTAAACGTCTATCCCATAATGCTCAGGTTTAAGGGGCATGTGGAGGGTGGAATAGACTTGATGAGATTCATGAGGGTTCAGGTTTGATGAGCTGTAATTCTACGCCCAGCCTGATGGCATGCTTGGCATTGAGAACACCCAGTTTTTTTACCACATTGCCAATATGGAATTTCACGGTGCTGATTTTGATATCCAGAATCAGCGCAATTTCCGGGTAGGTTTTTCCCATGCTGGCCCAGTACAGAATTTCGTTTTCACGCTGGGAGAAAATCTCTTTGTCGCCTTGTTTTCTGCTCTGGGTGCTTTGCGTCATCTCTTTGTAAAGCGTGGTGATTTTCTCATGAACGGTGATGAGCAGCATTTGCAGTTTGTCTTTGTTTTCCTCGACAATACTTTCAATATCCGTTGGTGAGTGCTCTTCAAACATAATCGATAGGGCTGCCAGATTATTATTGTTGTCATGCAACACAAAGGTGTAGCCATTAACAATATCGTACTCTTTTGACAGATTAAAAATCTTGGAGAACTTCAGCTTAGAGTTAATAACGATGTTGTCTTCCCAGGAGAAAGGCGAGACTTTATTTATCGCCGTCAAAATAACCGGGTCGATATGCTGATAGTTATTTTCTTTATAGGTATTCACCCATTCCTGCGGGTAATTTGAGATGATCACAACCTGAGACGGGTTTTTCTTGTTCATGATCATGTAAGCATATTTCAGGTCGCCATACTGCTTTAACTTTCGGCCGAGATAGCTTTTTATCGTGTTATTGATAATTTCATTATCAGAGCAAAATACAGACATGTAACGGCCTCAATAAAAAGCAAGAATGTACCCATGATATAGATGACGTCATAAAAGTATAGTGCTGACCTATACCTAAGTCTAACTACTGTTACTCCATGATATCACTTATAATTTTTTCATGAACAGGGCAATTTATAAAAAATTTAAGAAAGTAAATTTTAAAAAAAATTGTTACAAATTGATTTGCCAACCCAGGGAATTACCCATAATTTTGTCTCTGTTCTGTCTACTGAATTTAGGGCGTGTGGCATCAAACCACACGCCCTAAAAACGGGTATCCCGCCATTCGGAGCTGGATAGTAAATAATCCGTTTTCGCTTATCAACCCTCGTCGTCTTTCGCTGTTCATCATCATGCTTTTCTTGTCTTTTCTCCCGTTCCTACTGGCTGTGGTACCGTCTTGTGTAAAGAGGCGGCGATGAGGCTAATGTTTTGATAATATTGCTATATCGAATCCTATTTTGCTCGTCAGCCTCGGTTGGCAGGAGTGGTGATGAAAGTCCGAACTAAGGCGCGTCGAGAAGCTATCGTTAAAACGGCGGCGCAGCTTTTTCAGGAAATGGGCTATGAACGGGCCACCATGAATGAGCTTGCGAAGCGGGTCGGCGGTTCCAAAGCGACGCTGTATGGGTATTTCTCAACCAAAGAAGCGCTGTTTACGGCGGTTGTTCGTGAACATGCGACGATGCATCTGTCTGAGGCAACCGCCGAGCTGGTGACAGACATGCAGGTATCCGAAACGTTGGAGGTACAGCTAACGCGCTTTGGCGAACGCATTCTGTATGTGCTGACCAACGATAGCAGCGCCATGGCGATTTATCGCATGGTGGTGGCGGAAGCTGGACATTCCGATATTGGTGCGCTGTTTTATGAATCTGGCCCGAAAGAGAATGTCGATAAACTGTCTGAACTGATGGCGGCGGCGATAGCGCGGCAGGCGCTGAAAGCAGGGGATCCGCGCGTGCGGGCGCTGCAATTTTTGGCGCTGCTGACAGCAGAAATTGATGACCGCATCTTCCACCGCCATTTACAGCCCATGAGCCTCGAACGCATTCGTGAGATCGTAGGAAATGCGGTCAGTATGTTTATGGCTGGAGCGGCGGCGTAAGGCAGGTTCCTTGGCGATCCGGCATCCAGCGGGCTGCCGTCGTCGCGATGTGCTCCGCTAGCCGAGTGATGATCTGCTGCTGAGCGTGCAGCATCGCACTATCACCGCCAACTGCCCGTTCGGTAAACTGGCTACGACAGAGCAGCCGTTCACGCTCATTGCCTTTCCCGACGGTGCTCAGGCTCCAGTCGGCGTCAAACGCCACAGATTGACCGGGCCAGCTATCAAACCGCCGAACCTGAAGGTGGATTCTGACCACCGGTATACCTGTCGGACGCATCAGTCCTGAAACATCTTGTGTGTGGAGACGCTGCACCAGATTGGCGGACAGTGCGGTACGGATCTCTTCACCCAGAGGGCTGAGCCAGCGTTCGTTATCCAGTACGACAGCGCCGCTGTCACCCTGTCGAATCACAAGCTGCGACGTATCAAGCTGCGCTGGCACGCCAACGGGCAGCACATCGATGAAAAAGGGAACTGAGTGCGCCGTGGTTACGTGGCCGATTTTGACGCTAGAGAATTCAACGGGTGCACCGATCTCCAGACCGTGTAGTGAACGATCAAAGCGGAGTTTGAAGAGGATGGGTGGACCATCGGGCGGCGATAGGGCCGATTCCCGATCGCTCGCCAGTTTGTAGGTCGTCAGCGGTTCCGGTCGGGCAATCGTGCTGTCCAGATCGGGAGTGGAAAATGCGATGCCGCCAGCCTGCGAGTACGACAGCCAGAACCAATACGGTAGGACGTGCAACCCGGGATAATGTGAACATATGAGAATCCTGTAAAGAGAACCGCGAATAGCGTGATAACACGCAGCCTTAGCGACACGGCGTTCAATGATGGTCGCCATACGTATTTTTAAAACTAAACCGTACGGTATAGTTTTATTTTTTTCTGCTTATTGTGTCAAGAGAGGCGCGAGGTTTTCTTCTCAGGCAACATTTCTGTCACGATTTGGGATAAGGTGTTGGCAAATTCTGCCGATATTAATGGTTCAGGGAATGTTATCTATACCGTAAAGGATGCTAGCCGACTGTTACACTGAAGAGGGCTGATATCCGTCTACTGGTCCGATGATTTCCATCGTTGGACGATGAAGTTGACACAATTAACAAGTTTTTTACGTTTGACGCTGGATAAGATTGAAGAACACGACTATCACGTACAGTGGAGCGGCCAGATGTTAGTTCCTGTTTACTCACATCTCGAATGTTGCCTGATTACGCTATACCTATAAATAATGACTCGCACTGAGGAAAGCATGGATAATTTTCAAAAAGAGATTGATGAGAGAACAAACCTCACCTCTGCTAATAAATTCGAACTCTTATTATTCCAGCTGGGCAAATCACCTGAAGGTGGCAAATCTGAGCTGTTTGGCATCAACGTGTTTAAACTGCGTGAAATTGTGCCAATGCCTACATTGACCAAAGCGGCTGGCATGAAATCGCCGATGCTGGGTATGGTCAACATTCGCGGGCAAATCATTCCCGTTATTGATCTTCCTGCTGTGGTCGGCAGTTCACCGGATACGGGCCTGAACATTCTCCTTATCACTGAGTATGCTCGCAGTACGCAGGCATTCGCAGTGGAATCGGTAGACGATATTGTTCGTCTGGAATGGAGCCAGGTTCTGGCTGCTGAAGCGGGCGTGAGTAGCTCGTATATCACCAGTATCGCGCGTCTTGATAACGACAAAGACAGTAATCGTCTGGCACTGGTGCTGGATGTTGAACAGATTCTGTTTGATATCATTCCTGGCGAGCGCGAAACTAAGCTCAAGAATTCAGAAGAGAAAATTTATCCCTATACGCCTGGGGCAATTGCGATTGTGGCGGAAGATTCCAAAGTTGCTCGTTCCTTGCTTGAGCAGGGACTGACCCAGATGGGCATTCCGTTTAGTATGCACATCACCGGACAGGATGCCTGGAATAAGATTCGACAGATTGCGCAAGAAGCGCAGTCGGAAGGCCGACCTATTTCGGACAAGATTTCACTCGTCCTGACCGATTTGGAAATGCCGGAAATGGACGGCTTTACGCTGACCAGAAATATCAAGCGTGAAGAATTCCTGAAGAATATTCCTGTCGTGATTCACTCTTCACTATCGGGTAGCGCGAACGAAGATCACGTACGCAATGTGGGTGCAGATGCCTATGTCGCGAAATTCGAGATCAACGAACTGTCGTCGGCGATTCAGACGGTGCTAAATAAAGTACGTCGTTAATCGTTCTGGCAGTCACAACATTCGGCCTTTGCCTCCTCCTTTGCGGAAGAAGACAGAGGCCGATTTTTTTAGCTGCTAATTCTCTGAATACCGTACTTTCCGGCTCTTAAACACGCCGAACCAGAAAGGCGTCACTGTCAGAAAAGGATGACGATCAGAATGAGGTGGTTACCCCTGCATAGTAAGCGCGTCCCGGTTCGTTATAGGTAGACGCACCTTTCGCCTCGCGATAAATCTGCTTATCAAACAGGTTACTGATACCGGCATTGACGCGCAGGTTCTTGTTGAACTGGTAGTTCACGCCGACGCCCGCAACGGAGTAGCTGCCGATTTCACGTGAGGAAAGTCCGCTGTTGTACTCTGTCCAGTTCGTCGCGTATTGACGTGGCTTTTGTTTGCCGTACATCGTCCAACTGACGTTGGCGGACAGTTTATCCGTAGCCTGCCAATCCAGCATTGTGTTGACGGTGTATTTCGGGATGATCGACAGCGGATTACCGGTGTCTTTATTTTTTGATTCAATCATATAGGTGGCGTTGGTGCTCCAGTCCAGTGTGTCTTCCACCACCGGCACCAGCAGGTTGGCTTCCAGCCCCTCGACTAGCGCTTTACCGCCATTTTCCCAACGCAAGATCGCTGCGTTTGATTGCGTCAGCCCAAGAATATCCGTGCCGGAAACAATCTTGTTTTTATAGTCATTGCGGAAATACGTCACACCGGCCTGCCAGCCGGCATGTTTGAATTCCAGACCGATTTCTTTGTTGACGCTGATTTCGGGATTCAGGTTGTCATTACCTGCCAGATAGCAGCCGCCGCCGTTATTATAATCCACGCCGAACGGGCAGCCGTTACCGCGTGAATAAAGCAAATAACCGGTAGAGGATTGGTAAAGGTTTGGTGCTTTAAAGGCGCGAGCAATACCGGCTTTCACGCTGAACATCTCGCCCAGTTCCTGCTGGATGTTCAGGCTGGGGCTGTAATTGCCGCCAAATTTGTCATGATAATCAAAGCGCAGACCGGGAATCACTTTGGTGCCGGGTACGACTTCGATGTTATCTTCAAAGTAGAGCGCACTGAGTTCAGCGCTGTTTTTGCTGCTACGCTGGCTAGGTTCTGCGGAAATACCACCGATAGTGGGATCGGTTATGTTCCCTGAGCGATCTGTGGGGCGATAGCCTGTTGAGGCAGGATCGTTTAGCTGTTCACGATTCCACTCTGCGCCTAGCGTTAGGGTTTGTTCTACCCAGAAATCTAATGGAATATTCAACTCGCCATTCAGACGGTAATTCTTCAGACGACTGGTCTTATAATCCCCATCGGCAGCAATAGCCCCTTCTGTTCGACCAGTGAACCCTTCCTGCATACGGGTGTTATTCGTTTGATCATAAGAGAAACCCAACTTGGATTGTCCCCAATCCCAAATGCCATTGTGCGTTATCGCATAATTCTGGCGATAAAGCCGGTTGGTTTCTGCTCCACGCTGAGCCAATGATTCAGGTACGTTGCTACCCAGTGAACTGGGATCAAGGCTGAACTGGGTATCGCCAGTATAGATATTACCCTGACGGCTATAGCCCGCTTCAATATCAACAATCTGCTGCGGAGAGAGTTTCCAGGACAGCAGGGTATTGAGGTCTTTATTGCGCACGCCTTCGCGTCCGGCCGCGGCAGAACCATTCTGGTTACGGTTGATATCCCAACTGTCGGAATCGGTTTTATTGATATTGCCGTACAGGCGCATGGTGAGCGCATCACCAGCCAGCGGGCCGCTTAGGTTGATATTGGTGCGGCGTGTGGCGCCTTCTTTGCTGTTTTCCGGCTGATTGCCGTACAGCGAGAGTGAACCAGTCCAGACGTTGGATGGACGTTTGGTGATGATATTCACCACGCCGCCCGCCGCGCCGGAACCGTAGCGCGCTGCCGCCGGGCCACGGATGACTTCAATACGTTCCACGTCTTCTACCGGCACCCAGTTCGTATCGCCTCGGGTATCCCGTTCACCGTCCCAGGCGTAGCGAATCGCGTTACGTGAGGTCACCGGACGGCCATCAATGAGAATCAGCGTATTTTCAGGCCCCATGCCGCGCAGATCGATCTGGCGGTTGTTGCCTCTGGCGCCGGTGGCGCTATTACCTGTGAGGTTCACGCCCGGCATCTTACGAATGATTTCTGAGAGATCGTTAACGGGCGGCGCTTTTTTAATATCGTCCGCCGTGATGATCGACACCCCAGGCTGCTGTTTTAACTCCTGCTCGGCAGTGGCCTTAACGGTCATCACATCCTCATCGGCAGCCTGTGCGGTGCCTAAGTGTGCTCCGAGTAGTCCGGCAACGATCAGTGCCAGTGGTTTTATGGTATGGAATTGCTGTTTGTGCATTTTTTATTTTTCATCCCTAACAACGCGCATATGTACGAATGCAAACGAGAGTTATTTGCGTTTGATAGTTTGATAAAAAATAGTACATATGTACATTTTTTATTGTAAAGGGCAGACAGGAGGAGAAGCAGACCGGTAATCATTGGGGAACGGTTTTCCCGTGAGAAAACCGTCTGGCTTAGCGAAAGGCGTTATAGAGCGCAGAAACTGACTGATAAACCAGATCGCGCGGTAGCGTGCGTTCGTGTTTTTCCAGCAGCGCGCGGATGAAAAAGCCGTTCATCAGCGTACCCAGCGGCAGCGCGGCGCTGTCGGGAGTGACCACTTTGATGATGGCGACAACGGTGTTAGACCATTCGAGCGCGATAGGGCGCAGGGAAGGGCGTGAAATGGCGGCGGTGAAGAGTTCATACTCACGCGCCAGATCGTCAATATCTTCAATGCCGCGCATGACAAAATCGGTCAGAACATCACGCGGGTCGTCGTGGCGACGCTGATGAAACCAGCTAAACATGTCATCGCGAAATAGGGCAATCGCACTGCGCATTACCGCATTCAGCATGTCGTCCAGACTGTTAAAATGGTAGGTGGTTGACCCTAAAGGTATGTGGGCTTCATTCGCAACAGCACGATGCGTTAAGGCACTGATGCCGTCACGTTTGATGATGTTCGTGGCCGTCTCGACAATATGTGCGGCACGGGAATGTACAGCTTCCAACCCTGTACCACTCGGTGCGACGCCTTTCTCTGCCAGCCAGACGATCGCCTGTTCGGAGATCGTTTCTCCTGCGGGAATAGAAGGCGTTTCTTGCGAATAAGCGGTGGCGGTCGCTGAGGATGTGACGCGGTGATCCGCAGTGGTATATGCCGTCAGCATATCGGCGTTATCGTCCGACTGGAACAACGATTTGGCATCATCAATCATCGTCTGCCGTTCCTCGCGATCCAGCGTCACGAAGCCCAGTCCCTGCAACAGAAAAACGCCTTCTGTGGCAAGAAACGCCAGGCGGATACGCTGCATGGTCGGCGTGGTGTCACGTAGTCGATCCAGCCGGATGCGGTAAAATTCCCGCACGGGTTCCAGCATCGCGGGGGAGTGAACCAGTGCGGTGAGCAGACCCACCGCGCGCGATGTTGTCTCGTCCTCTTCCTGACCTATCGCCGCTATGTGGCCCAATACATCGGCGTAAGGTCGGTTGGCGTAACGGGCGGTTTGCTGCTGCGCTTCCTGTTCAAAACGCGCCAGCTCACGCGATAGCATCGTCATGATCAACAGGTCTTTGCTGGGGAAGCTGTAAACCAGTCCGCCTTTACTTATGCCAGCTTCGGCGGCAACGGCATCTAGCGTAAAACGATGCACGCCATCGCGCAGCAGCACTTGTTCCGCAGCGTCCAGAATCTGATCGTTTCCAATAGTTTTTTTGCGCGCCATCACATTGCCTTGTGTTTTCGACTGGTCAGTCATATATTGCGCTCAGCAATATGCATCTTAGCCGATTCGCACTCCCTTTGCTGTCGGTTATTCATGATTGAGTGGTCTATTTTTGAGGTGTTATCGATGTCTGATTCGTCTTTACTGGCGTCGCGCAGTTTTATTCTCATCGGCATTTTAGGCATTCTGTGCGCGTTTGATGCCATGTCGATTGATATGTATCTCCCGGCTTTCCCTGCGATCCAGCAGGATATCGGGGCGGACGCGGCGGGAATGCAGACCTCGCTGTCGGTCTTTTTGATCGGGCTGGCGCTTGGTCAACTGGTCTATGGTCCGTTGACCGATCGCTATGGTCGAAAAGGGCCGCTGCTGCTGGGCATTGTGCTGTTCTCTGTGTCTTCTTTGCTGATCGCCCATGCTTCCACGCTATCGTGGTTTGTCTTTTTCCGTCTGATGCAGGGCCTCGGCGGGGCCGCTGGATTGGTAATCCCGCGTGCCATCGTGGCAGATTTGTATTCAGAACGCGATGCTGCAAAAGTGTTCTCGCTGCTTATGCAGGTGATGGCTATAGCGCCGATTGTCGCGCCGCCATTGGGCAGCGTGCTGCTCGGCACGCTGGGGTGGTCAGCTATTTTTTGGGTACTGACGGTTGTCGGTATGCTGATGCTGTTCGCCACCTGGCGCTGGGTGCCGGAAAGCCTGCCGAGGCGTGACCGCGTCGCCGGCGGCACGTTGTCAGCGTTAACCGGCTTTGCCACACTCCTGCGGCAGAGAAAATTCATGGGTTATACGCTGTCTGGTTCTTTCGTGATGGGCGGTCTGTTTACCTATATTGGCGCGTCTGCCTTCATCTTTATTGAATATTTTCACCTGTCGCCCACGACTTACAGCTACATTTTTGCGTCGAATGCGCTGGGCATGGTGGCGCTGGGACAAATGAATATCTTTCTGCTGAACCGCTGGCGTGAATATCAAATCTTGCCGGTTGGGATCGCCCTGCATGTCGTGGGAGGGCTGGTACTGTCCGGCGTGCTGCTGGCTGGCATTGCATCGCTGTGGGTTGTCACGGCATTGTTATTTTTGACCATGAGCTTCCTGAGTCTGGTGTTCGGTAACGTGGTGGCTGTGGCGATGAATGCGGCACCGGGGCAGACTGGTTCGGCTTCCTCGCTGCTCGGCGTATTGCAGTATGTTTTTGGCGGGGTCGCTGGCGTGATCATGGGTGTCGTGCATGATGGCACGCTGCTTCCGCCGGTGATATTACTCACGGCCTGTGCAATAGGCGCACTGCTGAGCTGGTGGTATGCCGCGCGGCAGGCGGATATCAATCGTGTAGAAGAGGCGTTGGCCGATGGCCGCGTGCCGGAAAAGGAAGGGCGCTGAAGATGAATTGGGATGCCGCCTGCATGGATGCAGGCGGCAGAAGATTAATCCAGATCGGATGCCTGATGACGCTCGGCGACCTGTTGGGTAACGCTATTTCTATTGTGTGGCACCACCTTCCAGAGGAAGAATTCCCAGGAGGATGGCTCCAGCCAACATGCATAACACGGTTCCTATCGCCCATTTCAGACTGGCGCGTTGGTTTAGACCGTAATCAAGATTAAGAATACCCACTAACAGGTATGTTGATGCTACGAGAGGGCTGAGTAAGTGGACAGGCTGACCGATAAGAGAGGCAATTGCCATCTGCATTGGAGTGATACCGTAGTTTACGGCGGTCTGTGCCAGGATGGGGAGTACGCCGAAATAAAAGGCATCATTAGTCATAAAGAAAGTAAACGGCATACTTAACAGCGCTGTGATCACTCCAAGCCAAGGCCCAGCTTGGGGTGGCAGAGACGTGATAAGGCTATTTGATATAGCATCGACCATCCCAGTGCCGGATAGAATGCCCGTAAAGATCCCCGCAGCAAAAATGAGAGACACGATAGCTAGTACATTGTCTGCATGCTTGGCAATCAGCTCTTGCTGTTTTTTGATATCAGGAAAGTTAATGAGCATAGCTAGTGCGAAGGCAATCATGAAAAGTGCAGCCATCGGCAATACACCAAGTATAAGCATGGCCAGCAATACGATGGTAAGAAGAGAATTGATGATATAGCGACATTCTCTGATGGTGGCGCGTTGTTCGGTATTTTCACTTATCTCAAGCGTGACAGTGCCTAGGCGGCGCCGTTCACGTAGTCCGAAGATAATAGAGACGGAGATCACCCACGCCAGGCCGAAAAGCATAATGGGCATGAGATACATAAAGAGCTCGCCCAGATCAACTTTCATTGCACTGGCTGCGCGCGCAGTTGGACCTCCCCATGGAATCATATTCATGACGCCAACGGAAAGCAGTAGCACGGTAGCCATGTACTGAATCTTGATGCCGAGACGGCGATAGAGAGGAAGAAGGGCCGTTGTACAAATCAAATATGTAGTCGCGCCATCGCCATCCAATGCCACGCTAATGCCGAGAATTGCTGTTCCCAGAATGACTTTCAACGGGTCGCCTTTCACAATCCGAATAATGATTTTGATAAATGGATCGAATAATCCTGCATCGGTCATGACACTGAAATAGAGAATGGCAAATGTAAGCATGACGCCGGTCGGCGCCAAGAGTTTTATGCCGTCCATCATCATTTTTCCGAGTTCAGCATGGAAACCTGCGATGATCGCAAAAATGAGCGGTACAAGGATCAACGCCAATAATGCTGAAAGTCGCCGAGTCATAATGAGTAGCATAAACACGGCGATCATAAGATAGCTAATAATTGTCACTGAAGTCACCTGGCTGTCGGATTGATGGATGTTCTGTCTGGCGAAACTGTGTTCTGTTTAACTTTTGCTAATGAATGGTTTCGGCGTCAAGAATAAATGTGAATGGAATGTAAATTTTTTGAGCTGAATCGTGTTTTATTGCGCATGTGTTTTATTGCGTATATAGAAAGCGTGTCATGCTTGGGACATGTTTTACATGTGGCCTGATTTTGCTCCGTAAAATAAAGATGCCCACCGTGGATAAGGTGTAGAACATCCTTCCCCGTGCGGTTTTCGTTGCACTCGTGCGGGGTGTTGGACCACACAGAGAATTAAGCGACATGGCTTCACGCCGGCTTGTTCATTCTTGCAGTTCCTGATTATGTTCATTAAGTTATATACAATTCGTCCTTGGTAGGGCGGTTTTGGACTACGGAGTTTTTATGGCGGGAAAAAATGACGCATCTTCAGCGGTGAACGCTTCGGCTGAAGGCGGTGCTGCGGCAGTAGACAGAGCTTTCGGTATTCTGTCTGTTTTTGATAACGATGCTCCGTTTCTTACGCTCGCTGAAATAGCCAGACGTACTGGGTTTTACAAAAGTACTATTTTGCGTTTGCTGAGTTCACTTGAGAAGGCGGGGTTTGTGCGAAAATCGCTTGATGGACGATACAGTATAGGGCCTGAAGCGCTGAGGTTATCTTCGTTATATCAGTCTTCATTCCACCTTCGCGATATTCTCATGCCCCATCTGGAGCATTTGTCCATGGTGAGTGGTGAAACTTCTTCTTTTTATATTAAAGATAACGACTGGCGTGTGATTCTTTACAGAGTAGAGCCCCAGCGTGCGGTAAGGGTTTCTGTTCGTGAAGGGGACCGGTTTTCACTTAACTATGGGGCGTCGGGGAAAGTGCTTAGCGCCTTTTCGGAAGGGGAAAACCCACAGCTTGAGCGTATCCGTGAACAGTTCTGGGCTGAGTCATTTGGCGAACGTGATGCTGAAACGTCTTCTGTATCCGTGCCAGTGTTTGGTGTGGGAAACCTTATACGAGGGGCGCTGACTCTATCGGGACCTCGTGACAGATTCACCAGCAAAGAAATCCATGAAATGTTAGGGGTGCTTTTTCAAGGGGCGATTTGTATCACTCGAGAACTTGGTGGTGACCACCACTCACTGTCAACTGCCAGCCAGAACGTCATTTACTGACAACTTATTGGTACCTCATGCGCGATTGGATTAGGCCATAATCAGAATCATCTTTTCGAATCGCGCGACCCATCTTCACCGTCATCTGACTATCTTTGTCCATTATCTCCCTCTGTTACTGACACTACATCGTCTCCGGTTCACATTTTTTACCTTATTGATCGTTAAAGTTTAGCTGAAACGGTTCATTTCACGAAATTCTATCAGGCGGAACTGTATTCTTCTAAATAGAACGATGTTGCCGGTGTGGCAAGGAAAGATTAATGGGGTGAACTATGGAAAATCATGGCTGTAAGCCATTGGCAAAATTTAAGGTACTTGATCTGACTAATGTGCTGGCTGGTCCTTTTTGCTGCCATCAATTGGCGCATATGGGCGCGGAAGTGATTAAGGTTGAAGTGCCAGGAATTGGCGATTTGGCCCGTCAGTTAGGGGCAGACCCGGAACTTAATAAAGCCTATATGGGAGTATCGTTTTTAGCGCAAAACGCAGGGAAACGTTCAATCACTATCAATCTAAAGAGTGATGAAGGAAAAGAGGTGCTACGCAGGCTGGTCGCACAGTCTGATGTGTTGGTTGAGAATTTCCGCCCTGGCGTGATGGATCGTCTCGGCGTTGGTTATCAGCAATTATTGGAGCATCAACCTCGCCTTATTTACTGTGCAATTTCAGGATTTGGTCAGAATGGTCCACTGCGTCACCTGCCCGCTTATGACCAGATTATCCAGGGCATGGCCGGAGTCATGGATATCACCGGTGCGCCGGAAACGGCGCCATACCGCGTTGGATACCCTATCTCTGACACAATTGGTGGTATTACCGCCGCTTTCGCTATTGCTGGCGCATTGGCGGATAACCAACGTCGTGATGGTTATTTTATTGATGTATCGATGCTTGAAGCCACACTGGCCACGATGGGGTGGGCCGTTTCGAATTACCTCAATGTGAATAAAAAGCCGCAAGCGATGGGTAACAACAATGTGACTGCCAGCCCATCAGGCACTTTCCGAACGGGCGATGGACTGATCAATATTGCGGCAAACAAGCAACAACAATTTGAAGCGACTTGTCATGTCCTTGGACAACCCGAATGGATAAGCGATTCACGTTTCTCGGAGCGTCAGGCTCGTCTTCAGAATCGTGCGGATCTGACACGTTTGATAGAAGAACAACTGGCAAAAAATACGACAGAGTACTGGTGGGCGCAACTTGTTGAAGCTGGCGTACCTTCAGGACCGGTATATAGCGTGCCTCAGGCATTAGCGCATCCGCAAATTGCTGATTACGGTATGGTTGCCACATTTAATCAAGTTCCTGGCGTTGATCGCCCCGTTCATATCGTACGTACTGGCTTCAAAATCAATGGCAAAACGCCAGAAGTCAGTTCTCCTCCTCCTCAGTTAGGCGAGCATAGTATTGAGATACTGCAAGATTTGGGAATGAGTGCGGAAGAAATAACCAAATTACAACAGGTGAAAGCAATATGAATCAGGAAAAAACCGTTGGTGAACAACAAAGCTGCGACTGGTGGCGTACCGAAATTATTGATATGAAGCCAGGGGTGATTCGCTATCGTGGCTATGCAATTCAGGATCTTATTGGCCATATTAGTTTTGCTCAAATGATCTGGTTAATGCTGCGCGGGGAATTACCTGGGCGTGCGCAGGCTGATTTATTAGATGCTGCTCTCATGTCGGGGATCGATCATGGTCCACAGGCACCTTCTATCGCAATTTCACGTATGGCAAGCACCTGTGGCGTTGGTCTCAATAATGCCATGGCCTCGGCCGTAAATGTTCTCGGTGATATTCATGGCGGGGCTGGTGAGCAAGCCGTTGAGTTATACCAGTCGATCGATATTGAATACAATGCAGGCGTGCCACTGGAGGCCGCAATAAGCAGCCAGCTTGATAAATTTATTGAGGAGAATGGCAAATTTATTTCTGGTTTTGGCCACCGCTTCCACCCCATTGATCCGCGCGCCCCACGTTTGCTTGAACTGGTCGATGAGGCAACAGCAGCAGGAACTGTCGATGGGCGTTATGCCACAATCGCGCGCGGTATAGAAGACGAACTACAGCGGCGAAAAGGCAAGCGTATCCCCATGAATATTGATGGAGCGACGGCTGTTATTTATGCTGAATTGGGATTTCCTGCACCACTGGCTCGCGGTATTTTCTGTTTGTCGCGTTCTGTTGGTATTCTCGCTCATGCATGGGAACAAACGTTACAAGGGGGACGTAATAAAGGTCCTATTCCCCGTCAATTTATTCCAACTTATGATGGTCACCCACCCCGAGAATTTAAACCACAGAAAAATAATTGATTATAAATACGAATCCTTATATTAGCACCTCATAATATCAACGCTCTGCTGATTTTACGTAGAGCGTCTGACATTACCCTATAAACTCCCTACAGGGAGAGGAGGATCTATGTCTTCTGAAAAATCTTATGGACGCTTTGATGATTTTAGAAAACGCTGGGGATTATTAATCGCGATAGCCGGTATGATAATTGTATGGCTATTACCTACTCCAGCAGATTTATCACCGGAAGGTAAGAGAGCATTAATACTTTTCTCCGGTGTATTCATATTATATTTAACTGAAGCATTACCTCTTCCTGTAACCAGTCTAGCCATTGTTCCTGCTGCGGTATTAATGGATACCGCGTCGTTGAAATTTGCTCTGGCGGGATTTTCTTCTTCGTCTGTTTATTTAATTGTTGGTGCTTTTATTCTTTCTTCTGCGATGGTGAAGACGCGCCTCGCTGAAAGAATAACTTACATGATTTTGAATAAAATTGGGTGTAGCCCAAGAAGAATTACTTTTGGCGTGATGCTGGCAAATATTTTTTTAGCCTTTCTGGTGCCGTCGAGTACAGCCAGAACAGCCATTCTTTTACCTGTCTGTATTAGTATTATTGGCTTGTTTCAGCAAGAAGGACGTTCACGTTTTTCAGTGAATATCTTGCTGGTTCTGGCATTTACCAATGCTACTATCAGCGCAGGGATCCTTACGGCAACAGTCCCTAATGTAGTAACGTTGGATTTTATTAGTAAAGCCGGGGGAAGTCATATCACCTATGGGCAATGGTTTAATGTAGGGTTCCCCCCTGCGCTGTTAATGACTCTCGTTACCTGGTATTTAATCCAATTGTTTTTTAGACCCGAGCATAAACAGATCGCTGGCGGTGAAGGATATATCAGCAAACAGTTACAGCAGTTTGGCAATATGTCCAATAATGAATGGCGCACGCTGGCGATATTCTTTCTTGTTGTCTTACTTTGGACGACAGGAACCTGGACTAAACTTGATGCCACTACAGCCTGTTTGATCGGCGCGTCATTGCTTTTCTTTCCCAAATTTGGGGTGTTGAATTGGTCTGATGCGAATAAAGGCATTTCCTGGCAGGTTGTGTTTATTTGCGGTGGTGGGGTCAGTCTTGGCCATATTTTGATGGAAACCGGAGCAGCAACCTGGGTCGCTAACAGTATTTTTCACTCTTTGAATTTAGGAACACTGAGTACGTTAATGCTGTTGGTTGTTGTGATGTGTATCATTCAGTATCTGCATATTTTATTTGTCGGCACCACCGCCATGGCAACAGCATTCTTACCCATCGTTATTTCACTGGGTAAAACTGCGGGGTTATCGCCCGAATTTCTGGCTCTGCCGGCGGGGATGCTGATTGGCGGTTACCCATTATTAATGTTTTATAACACGATGCCTAATATTCTTGTCTATGGTACAGGGCGTATTAATAGCGGTGATTTCCCTATGGTTGGCGTATTAGTTTGTTTTGTCGCCTGTGTTATTTATGCCCTGTCTGCTGCATTTTACTGGCCATTTCTGGGCGTATTTTAATGAAAATGAGCTTATCAATTTAACCGATTTGTTTTCTCTACGATTAATTATTTCAGAGAGGGATATTTATGTCTAATATCGATGATGAACGAATAGACTCCTGGATGTCAGGAGGAAATGCATCTTTTGTGGAACAGCTTTATGAGCAATTTCTGTCAGAGCCAGCGCTTGTGGGCGAAAACTGGCGCCACTATTTTGAAAAATGGCAATCTGCTGGTGAAGTTCGCGATATACCTCGATTACCTATAGAGGCAGCATTTCGTGAGCTTAATCGTCAACCTGTACGGAGACAAACCGCAGGGGAATTTGATGAAGAACATGCCCGCCGCCAGATTAATGTATTACGTTTGATCTCTGCTCATCGCGTGTTGGGCGTAAAGTCTGCCGATCTTGACCCGTTAAAAAGAATGGCGCAGGCGTTAGTACCTGAGTTAGATCCTGCACATCATGGCTTTTCCGAAAGTGATTACGCCTCAACATTTAGCACCAATATTGCCGGGATGGAAAAGGCGTCATTAGCCGAAATTATCGCATTTTTGCGTCAGACATACTGTGAAAAAATTGGCGTGGAATATATGCATATCACCACTTCGGCCCAGAAACACTGGGTGCGGGACTGGTTTGAATCATGCCGTTCAACGCCACATTATTCCGACAGCAAAAAACAGCGCATCTTACGTCAAATCACCGCCGCTGAAACACTCGAACAATATTTACATCGCCGCTATGTCGGGCAGAAACGTTTCTCACTCGAAGGAGGGGAATCGCTGATTGCCGCGCTTGACCATCTGGTACAGTACAGTGGTGACGTGGGGATCCAGGAAGTCGTACTGGGGATGGCGCACCGTGGACGATTAAATGTGTTGGTCAACGTTCTTGGCAAACAACCTGCTGACCTGTTTAGCGAATTTGAAGGTAAGCAAGCTGTCACCTTGATGTCCGGCGATGTGAAATACCACATGGGATTCTCTGCGGACGTGCAAACAGAGCTGGCTTCAGTACATCTATCGCTGGCTTTTAACCCTTCCCACCTTGAAATCGTCAATCCGGTGGTTGAAGGGTCGGTGCGTGCGCGTCAGCATCGACGCGGTGACACCAGTGGGCAACAGGTCCTACCGGTTTTAATTCATGGAGATGCCGCATTCATTGGTCTTGGCACGAATCAAGGTACCTTCAACCTTTCGCAAACACGCGGCTATAAAACCGGAGGGACTGTGCATCTGGTGATTAACAACCAGATTGGTTTTACGACCTCAGATCCCCGGGACAATCGTTCTTCTATTTATTGCACGGATATTGCCAAGATGGTTGAGGCACCAATCTTCCACGTTAATGGTGATGACCCCGAAGCAGTATGTCTGGTCACGCAGGCGGCACTTGAGTACCGCAACACCTTTCATAAAGATGTGGTGATCGATATTGTCTGCTTCCGCAAACATGGTCATAACGAAGCCGATGATCCGTTTGTTACACAACCGATGATGTACAAAAAAATCACCCATCATCCCGGTGTGCGTCAGAAATATGCCGACAGACTGGTAAACGAACGGATTGTGCAAAACACCGAGGCGGATGCGCTGATTACGCAATACCGCGCGGCCCTCGACCGCGGTGAACATGTTAAACAGGCGACGCTAAGCCATCACCAGAATGAACACGCCGTTGATTTCACAAACTATAAACAAGCGACCCGTGCGGAGCAATGTCTTGTTGCGACGGCCGTGACGCATGACGAACTGCAAGCGCTTGCGTGTAAACTGACGACTATCCCACCTGATTTCAAGCTACGTCCCACGGTAGAAAAAGAGATGAACGAACGGGCGTTGATGGCGTCTGGTGAACGCAATGTGAATTGGGGGATGGCTGAAACGCTCGCTTATGCTTCTCTGGTGAGTGAAGGGTTTGATGTTCGCTTATCGGGAGAAGATTGCGGCAGAGGAACCTTTAGCCATCGCCATGCCGTGCTACACGATCAAAACCGTGAGAAATGGGATCAGGGTAGTTATATCCCGTTGCAAAATCTTTCAGAGAAGCAAGGCAGTTTCACGGTTATTGACTCGATTCTTAATGAAGAAGCCGTGCTGGCCTTTGAGTATGGCTACGCTACTTCAGCGCCTAATTCGCTGGTGATATGGGAAGGGCAATTTGGCGACTTTGCCAATGGCGGGCAAGTCGTTATCGATCAGTTTATTGCTTCCGGTGAAAGTAAATGGGGTCGCCTGTGCGGCTTGGTCATGTTTTTACCGCACGGCTATGACGGCCAGGGGCCAGAGCACTCCTCCGCGCGTATAGAACGTTACCTGCAACTGTGTGCTGACGACAATATGACGGTAGTTATGATGTCAGAAAGCAGTCAAATGTTTCATATTCTGCGCCGTCAGATGCGCGCTGCATTACGTAAGCCGCTGGTCGTCATTATGAGTAAACGTCTGTTGCGCTATAAAGACTCAATGAGTCCGATTTCTGCTTTTACTAAAGGTCAATTCTTGCCGGTTATTGGTGAGCGCAACACACCTAACGATGCGGCGCAAATAGAGCAAATCGTGATCTGTGCGGGGCAAATCTATTACGACTTATTTGAAGAACGCAATAAAAAAGCAGAGCAGCGGGTTGTTTTGATTCGCGTTGAGCAACTTTACCCTTTCCCTGAAGACGCGTTACGTGCGGAGCTGGAGAAATACCCTCATGCCAAACATGTTGTTTGGGCGCAAGAGGAGCCAAGAAATCAAGGGGCCTGGTATCAAATCCGCCATCATCTCGAAGCGGTAATGACGCCGGGGCAGCTATTGCGCTGCGCTGCTCGCCCCGCATCGGCATCACCTGCTGTGGGATATGCCAGCTTACACCAGCAACAACTAGCCACCTTGTTGACAGATGCCCTGACCATTGGCCTGTAAAACCAGCATCTAATGATTAAGTAGAGAGCAAAATTATGATTGAAGTAAATGTTCCCCAACTGCCTGAATCTGTGACTGAAGCGACGCTTCTTGAATGGCGTAAAGCCCCTGGCGAGTATGTTAACCGTGACGATGTATTAGTTGAGATAGAAACTGATAAAGTCATTCTTGAAATTCCGGCGCCAGAATCCGGCGTATTGAAAGACGTGCTTTTTGACTCTGGCGCTACCGTGACGGGTAATCAGCTTCTGGCAAAGATTGATACACAGGCACAGGCGCAGACCACGGTTACTGCGCCAGAAAGTGCGTCACTCTCTGCAACAGAAGTGCTGGCGATGCCGAGTGCGCGCCATCAGGCTGCCGAACGTAATATCGATCTGGCATCTGTTGAGGGTAGTGGCCGCGGCGGACGCATCCTGAAGCAGGATCTCCCGTCGGAAGCGCCACTTGCACCATTCCAGAAAGCCAATGTTGAACCACAACCGATGGCACTCACGAATAAAGATCGCTTACAAAAACGCGTGCCGATGAGTCGTCTGCGTCAGCGGATCGCGCAGCGATTGCTCGAATCCCAAAGTCAAAATGCCATCCTTACCACATTCAATGAGGTGAATATGCAACCCGTAATGGATTTGCGTAATCGCTATAAGGAGCAGTTCCAGGAGGAATATGGCGTCAAACTGGGCTTTATGGGCTTTTTCGTCAAAGCCGTCGTTCATGCGTTGAAGAAATATCCGGTACTCAACGCGTCTGTGGAAGGCAGCGATATTGTCTATAACGGTTATTTCGATATCGGCGTAGCGGTAGGTAGCCCGAGAGGTTTGGTTGTCCCCATTATTCGTGATGCCGATCAACTGTCACTGGCGGATATTGAGAAGCAAATTGCTGATTTTGGTCGCCGTGCACAGGAAGGAAAACTCGAAATGTCGGAGCTGACAGGCGGAACGTATACCATTTCCAATGGTGGGACGTTTGGTTCGATGATGTCAACGCCAATCATCAACCCGCCTCAGTCAGCAATCTTGGGGATGCACGCGACGAAAAAACGCCCAGTGGAAGAGAACAACCAAATTGTGCTGCGTCCCATGATGTATCTAGCGCAGTCTTACGATCATCGCATCATCGATGGTAGAGAAGCAGTGCTGTCACTCGTGGCTATTAAAGAAGCGATAGAAGATCCTTCTCGCTTGTTATTAGGCTTGTAACCCGTGCCGTTAAAGCGCGAGGACTCAGAGAATAAAGGAGAATAGGCTATGGCACACGATTATGACGTTGCTGTGATTGGCGCAGGTCCTGGAGGGTATGTTGCGGCAATCCGCGCAGCACAATTGGGGCTAAGCACAGTCTGTATCGATGAGTATAAAAATAGCGAGGGTAAGGCTTCTCTTGGGGGGACTTGCCTGAATGTGGGTTGCATACCTTCAAAAGCATTATTGCAATCATCAGAAAATTTCGCTGCGATAACACACCGGTTCCCAACGCAGGGTATTACCGTGAGCCATGCCAGCATCGATATTCAACAGATGCAGAACAATAAGCAGCAAATTGTGGATCGTTTGACGCAAGGTATCGGTTTATTGTTTCATAAAAATAAGGTTACCCAGGTGCATGGGCATGCGCAAATCCTGCCTCGTAAAGGCGATAAATGGGTTATTGACGTTGATGGAAAGGAGACGATTACTGCAACGTCGGTAATTATTGCCAGTGGGTCATCGCCGCGTCCTTTACCCGAATTGCCTTTTGATAATGAGCGTATTTTAGATAACCAAGGCGCACTGGGTATACGTGATGTACCCAAACGGCTAGGGGTGATTGGTGCTGGGGTCATTGGCCTGGAGTTAGGTTCAGTATGGTCGCGTTTGGGGGCCGAGGTGACAATCCTGGAGGCCATGCCGGCACTGTTACCGGTAGCGGATCGCGCAGTCAGTAAGCAGGCGAAAAGTGCCTTTGCCAGTCAGGGAATAGATATTCAGATCGCAGTCAAGATCAACCACATCGCCCTGACTGAACAGCAGGTCGAAGTCAGTTGGAGTAATGCCGAAAAAGAGCAGGTACAGCAATTCGACAAACTGTTAGTCGCAATTGGCCGTTTGCCGCACACGGACAATCTTTGGCACCCCGACGTGCAGATAAAGAAGGATGAACGAGGCTTTATTCAGGTCGACGACCAATGCCGCACGTCAGCTCCTGGTATCTGGGCCGTGGGAGATGTGGTACGTGGGCCGATGTTGGCGCATAAAGCGAGTGAAGAAGGTGCGGCGGTAGCAGAGCGTATCGCTGGCAAGTATGCCCACCTGAATTTCTCTACCATCCCTAATGTTATTTACACCTCGCCTGAAATTGCCTGGGTAGGGAAAACGGAAGAGCAACTGAAAACGGAAGGTGTTGGTTATAAAAAAGGGCAGTTTCCTTTCAGTGCTAATGGTCGGGCTCAGGGATTGGGGGAAACCGTTGGGATGGTGAAAATGCTGGCGGATGCTAGCACCGATCGTATTCTCGGTGTTCATATTGTAGGCCCCTTTGCTTCAGAACTGATTGCAGAGGCCGTCGTCGCGATGGAGTTTCAGGCAAGTAGTGAAGATATTGCGCGTATTATCCATGCCCACCCTTCGTTATCTGAAGTGATGCACGAAGCCGCTTTAGCTTGTGATAAACGTGCTATTCACAACTAGCTGGGCAAATACGCACCGGGAATGATGAATGCTCCAGTGCGACTCAATTAGCTCTGGAGCATAAACGTCGCCTAAGCTGTTTTCCCGTTTATGATACTAGCGATACTGGATGAATGGTGTCACGTTGGCGTTTTTTCGAACCATCATTGCTGGCGTCAGGATGTATTTTCCGAAATGGCGTATATGCCAGGAAGGGAAAAATAGGTGATGGAGAAATGTGTCTCAATAGGTGGCGTTTCGGACTGTGAAGTAACAATGCCGCCTGCATGGATGCAGGCGGCAGAAGATTAATCCAGATCGGATGCCTGATGGCGCTCAGCGACCTGTTCTGATTCTTCACCCCAGGTGCGGTTGACCTTACGACCGCGAATCACTGCCGGACGGGCGGCAATCTCGTCGGCCCAACGGATCACATGCGTGTATTCATGTGCGGACAGGAACTCTGCGGCAGAGTACAGCGCGTTTTGCACCAACCCACCGTACCACGGCCAGACCGCGATATCGGCAATGGTATAGCTGTCGCAAGCCAGATAGCGGCTTTCTGCCAGTCGACGGTTGAGTACATCCAACTGGCGCTTGGTTTCCATCGTGAAACGGTTGATCGGGTATTCAAATTTTTCTGGCGCGTAGGCGTAGAAATGGCCGAATCCACCGCCAACGTAAGGAGCAGAACCCATCTGCCAGAAGAGCCAGTTCAGGGTTTCTGTGCGTGTTGCGAGATCGTTCGGCAGCAGCGCGCCAAATTTCTCGGCCAGATACACCAGAATGGAACCGGACTCAAACACGCGAACCGGTTTGTCACCACTTTGATCAAGCAATGCCGGGATTTTGGAGTTCGGATTGACGTCGACAAATCCGCTGGAGAACTGATCGCCATCGCCAATCTTAATCAGCCAGGCATCGTACTCTGCACCCGAATGGCCCAGCGCCAGCAGTTCTTCCAGCATGATCGTCACTTTCACGCCGTTTGGCGTCGCCAGCGAGTAAAGCTGAAGCGGATGTTTGCCAACGGGCAGCGCTTTTTCGTGCGTCGGACCGGCTATAGGACGGTTAATATTGGCGAAGGCGCCACCGGAAGAGGCGGGCTGCCAGACTTTTGGCGGCACATAGGTTGGGGACGTAGCCATTCAAAAACTCCTTAATGCATGAAAAAGAGAGCGAGTTAAGGCAACACCATAACAAACTCACGCCGCTTGCTGATACCGTTCTGTTCTATCTCTACGACCTATTGATATAACGCGAGATCCGCACATTGCTGAGGAAAAACGCGCAATGCGCGGATTGTCGTCAGGGGTTAATAACCCACGGTAAAGCGCTGACGAGAATGTGCCGGGTTTTCAATTTCATCAACCAGCGCGATAGCATAGTCTTCGAAGGAGATGCTGCTGCCTTTATCATTACTTAGTAGCGCATCTTTGCCGAGGCGGAAGGTACCTGTGCGCTGGCCGGGAACAAATTCGGCGGACGGAGAGAGGAATGACCAATCAAGATCCTTCTCTTGTTTTAACAAGTCGAGGAAAGCTGCGCCACGGGATGCTTCAGGGCGATAAGCATCAGGGAAGTCCGGCTGATCGATCAAACGTTGACCCGGTGCAATTTCCAGGCTCCCCGCGCCGCCGACGACCAGATAGCGTTTTACGCCTGCGGTTTTAACGGCGGCAATCAGCGTTGTTGGATCGGACGAACCAAATTTAACGGCGCTGACCACGGCATCATGTCCTTTGAATAAGGCGACCAGTGCATCCTTGTCCAGTGCGTCCCCCTGCTTAGCGGTGACGTTCGGCAGCGAG
This sequence comes from Pectobacterium aroidearum, assembly GCF_015689195.1. Taxonomy (GTDB): domain Bacteria; phylum Pseudomonadota; class Gammaproteobacteria; order Enterobacterales; family Enterobacteriaceae; genus Pectobacterium; species Pectobacterium aroidearum. Next base: position 3,267,720 of record NZ_CP065044.1, on the reverse strand, counting down.
GCAATTTTTTCTGGATGACGTGCAATGGCGGTGACCGTATGTCCACGGTCAGATAACTCTTTAAGAATGCGTGAACCGGCACCGCCTGAGGCGCCAATGAGTGCGATATGTGACATGTGGACTCCTTATTTTCTTGTTTTGAGACTAGGTAACAAAAATAGACTATAGACCACCCGGATGGTACATTGCCGACTTTTCCCCGACAAGAAGTCACCAGTATGCAACCAGGTCACGCAGAAATGACTAATGACACATCCATCAATGACGCGGTTAACCCAGAAACGTCGTCAGCGGAAAGCCTCGACGATGCTGCGTTTGACCATCCTTGTCCGATCCGTGATGTATTGGATCGCATTGGCGACCGGTGGAGCCTGTTAATACTGGAGACACTGGCGCAAAAGACGCTGCGTTTTAACGAATTACATCGCCATATTGACGATATTTCGCGCCAGATGCTGTCACGCACGTTAAAACGGCTAGAGGCGGATGGATTTATTCATCGGACGATTTATGCGGAAGTTCCCCCACGTGTGGAATACACGCTGACGCCATTAGGCCACTCCTTTTTACAGCCCATGCAACTGTTAATTCAGTGGGCCGATAAAAACCATGCCGAGATTTGCCGCTCCCGCCGTCAGGCCAGACAACGCGATTCCTGAATGACCATTTGACGCAAGTAGAAAGGGCGCAGACGCTTGGATTAAAGCAGGCGACCGGCAGTAAGCTGCATCTTGATGTTGAGCTGCCGGACGGCTCTCATTACGTGTTCACGCTGTAGTTCCTCGTTCCCGCGTAGTCAGCGCAATTACCGCACTGGCTGCGGAAAACAGGGCGATGATCCACGCCATCGTCCACGGTGTTACATCGCTCAGTAGCGCAAGCAATAGCGAAGAGATAATGCCGCTGCCGTACTGTAGCGATCCGATCAGTGCTGATGCTGAACCGGCAATATTGGGCACCGCGTCAAGCGCGGCGGCGGTAGAAGTGGCAGCGATGATGCCGTTCATCGAGAAGAAGATGAACACCGAAACCACAATCAGCACTATTCCCCCGATATGCAGCTTTGCGCCGACAGCCAAAATGAACGAAGCGACAGTCGCGATCAGTACGGCAAATTTAAGCAGCTTTTCTAGCGAGTAGCGCTGAACCAGACGACGGTTGACCACGCTCATTCCCATCACGCCGACGATATTCAGCGCAAATAGCCAGCCGTAATGCTGCGGATCAATACCGAAGTAGGTGATGTAGACAAAGGCCGAACCGGTAATAAAAGCGTAGGCGGCGACATAATAGAACGTCAGACATAAGGTGAAACGCATGAAGCTGGTGTTCGTCAGCAGCGCATAATAGTTGCGAAAGGCGCTGGGCAATGATGCTTTCACCCGTCTGTCTTCGGGTAACGTTTCAGGCAGCCAGCGTAATGACACCAGCATCGCGATACCAATCACTGCCAGTAGCCAAAAAATGGCATGCCATGATGTCACTTTGATTAACTGACCGCCGAGTAACGGTCCGGCAATGGGCGCAATCGCCATCACGATAATGAGCGTCGAGAGCATTTGCGCTGCGCGTGTGCGGCTAAAGAGGTCGCGAATCATCGCGCGAGCCAGCATTGGGCCAGTACACGCGCCCAACGCCTGAAAGACTCGCCAAAAAACGATTTGCGACATATCCGTAGACAGGGCGCAGCCGACAGAGCCGATGATAAACAGAACCATACCAATAAACAGCGGCATCCGGCGTCCCAGATGATCGCTTAACGGCCCCCAAATCAGCTGCGCGATGCAAAAGCCGATTAAAAAGCCGGTGATGGTTAGCTCCGCATTACCCTGTAAATCTTTCGCCATGACGGGCATGGCGGGTAAATAAATGTCTGTCGATAAGGACGTAAATGCCATCAGCGCACTGAGAATGGCAATAAAAAATAGCCCTGGCGTTTTTTCCGGGCGGGTCTGAATCTGAGTCATATCTATCCATCTGGTTTTATATTCTTCGGGCCATATTATCGGGATTACGCCTGCGGATAATCGGGTGTAACAGGATAGATGTTATGAATAGCGCTCATGAATCCGCGGTGATTTACGTGAAAAAGGGGGGAAGCCCCCCGTAAATTAAAGCGGCACTGACTTAGTACATTACTGGGGAGCCCGTTTCCATATTGGCAGATGGAAGAATGCGATGGCGGCAACGATGATGCCGCCAGACAGAAAGAAGGTGAGCTGCATGCCATTCGCGAGGGCAGCTGGCGTGGCATGGATAAAATCTTCCGTGCCGACACCCAGAGAGAAAACCTGTCCCATGAGCGAAGCTCCGGCGATCAACCCAAGATTGCGCGACAGGTTAAGCAGGCCGGAGACCGTACCGTGTTGGTGCCCGGGAACCTCGGCAAGGGTGGCAGTGTTGTTTGCCGCCAGAAAGAGCTGATAGCCCGGCGTCAGGACAATAATGGCAAGGATGTATCCCGCGACGCCGAACAGATTAGGCAAGATCGCCAGCATAAAGGTGCCGGTAACCACGAGGGTTATCCCGCCGGTAAGAGCCCGTCCAAACCCCCAGGTATCGACCAGTCGCCCTGACGGAATGCCGCAGAAAATCGCAATAGCGGGGCCAATAGCCATCACCACGCCTACCCGCGTTTCCTGTAAGCCCAGACCCAGACCAAGATAGTAGGGACCGACGATTAACGTCGTCATCATGACAGAGGCGATGGCCGCATTGATCGTGAGATGCGGCAAAAGTGAAATTTTCCGAGTTGATGGGGCGTCTGAACGTTGCGCCTTCTTGTTAACTGGGGTGTCTGGCAGTTGGGTGAAAGCCAGAAACAGGACGATCGTGACCAGCGGGATCTGTACCCAGAATAGGCTACGCCATCCTGCTGCCGTAAGCAGTAAGCCGCCGACAGAAGGGCCAAGCGCGGTTCCCAGTGCGGATACCGTTCCCAGTATCCCCATCGCTCGTCCGACATGATTTTCACCAGCCGTCTGCCTCAGCAGTGCCATGCCGAGCGTCATCAGGAAGGCGGCGCCGATCCCCTGAAGCGCTCTTGCACCGATAAGTTGCCACAGGTGGGGAGCGATGGCACACAGCAGCGATGCAACGGCGAAGAGGCCAAGACCTGCAACGAAAACCGGCTTCAGCCCATAGCGATCGCCAAGGCGACCCGCGATCACAACGGAAAGCGCCATAGCGGCAAGATAGGCGATGACGACGGCCTGAACCTGCGCAAATGGCGCAGAGAATGTTTCCGTCAGCGTTGGAAGGGCGATGTTGGCAATGCTCGTTCCCAGCGAGGCTGACAGTATTGCGACCGCCAGTGTGAGGGTGACGCCCGGTTTGGCCTGCTCTGGTTCGTCTGGTTGATTAATTATCATTTTTTATCCTTGTCAGAATATGGGTTCCAGAGCATGCTACAAATTAAAGTCGACTTGAGGTCAAGCATGAAATTTCTGGATATTGGCGAAATTGCGGAGAAGAGTGGGATCACGCCTTCGGCGCTGCGTTACTACGAGGAAATCGGGCTGATTGCTTCGGTGTCCCGGCATGGGCTCCGGCGGCAGTTTGCTGAAGACGTGCTGCTGCAACTCAGGCTGATTACGCTGGGGAAATCGGCGGGGTTTTCACTACAGGAAATCGCTGGCATGTTTAACAAGAATGGGATGCCAGATTTGCCCCGCACTGTGCTGCATAAGAAGGCTGATGAAATCGACCAGCAAATTCATGAGTTAAAGATATTGCGCGACACGCTGCGGCACGTCGCCGATTGTTCTGCACCATCGCATATGGAATGCCCGACGTTCAGGAAACTTGTCGAGACCACGCATCGAAAGAGCCAGATGCGGGATAAAGCGAGCAAGTCAGCTACCCGAAAGGCGCCTCAGAAGACGAAAAAATAAAGCGTCATCCGCTGTCTGGCCCGGCTTTTCCTGTGCTGGCAGGCTCGCACGTACCGGATATGCAACCGGTTTCTTATTTCTGTTCATGCCCTCCTTTTTCCTCTAGAATTTCGGCCATTCGAGGCGTGCGGAAGCAAAGCAACATCAGGCGCGCCACGGCGATCATCGATAAATAGTCAGCATTGATAAAGGATAAGTGCCATGAGCGAAAGATTTCCGCACGGCTTTATGTGGGGCGGCGCCACCGCAGCGAATCAGGTCGAAGGGGCCTACAATATCGACGGCAAAGGGTTTTCGATTGTGGATGCCATTCCCGGTGGTAAAGCGCGTTTAAGCATCGTGGCTTCCGACGCGTTTGATTTCACGCTGGATGAACAGCGCTACACCTATCCTAATCATAAAGGCATCGATCACTATCATCGCTTCCGCGAGGATATCGCGCTGTTCGCCGAGATGGGTTTCAAATGCTATCGCTTCTCCATTGCCTGGACGCGTATTTACCCGAACGGCATTGAGCAACAGCCCAACGAAGCGGGGCTAAGCCACTATGAACAGGTGATTGATACCTGCATCGCTCATGGTATCGAGCCCGTGATTACGATCTCTCACTATGAAATGCCGTTGCATCTTGCCACCGTCTTTGGCGGTTGGAAAAACCGTGAGCTAATCGGTCATTTTGAGCGCTTTGCCCGCACGGTGCTGGAGCGCTTTGGCCACAAAGTGAAATACTGGATGACCTTTAACGAGATCAACAGTGCTGCCCATTTCCCGATTATGAGTCAGGGACTGACGGTGCAAACCGGCGCACTGGAGCCACAGGCTAAGTTTCAGGCGTGGCATAACCAGTTTGTTGCCAGCAGCCTGGCGGTGAAGATTGCGCATGAGACGAATCCGCAGATCCAGATTGGCTGTATGATTCTGTTTGCCACGAATTACGCCTATGACTGTAACCCCGTCAATCAACTGGCGACGCTGAAAGAGACTCAGGCCTTTAATTTCTACTGTGCGGACGTGCAGGCGGGCGGGAAATATCCTTACTACGCGAAAAGCCTGTGGCAGTCGCTGGGCGTCACGCTGGATATTCAGCCGGGCGATCTGGAACTGATTAAGCAGCACACCGTCGATTACATCGGCTTTAGCTACTACATGTCTTCTACCATCTATAAAACTGACCCGGATGCGGCGGCGGCACACGGCAACCTGCTGGGCGGAGCGCGTAATCCGTTTCTGGAAGCCAGCGAGTGGGGTTGGGAAATTGACCCGGTGGGGCTGCGCATTGCGCTCAATCAACTGTATGACCGCTACGAGAAACCGCTGTTTATCGTCGAAAACGGCTTGGGTGCGGTGGATAAGCCGAATGAAGAGCGCTACATCGCCGATGACTACCGCATCAACTACCTGCGTCAGCACATCGAAGCGATGGCAGATGCGATTGCCGACGGTGTCGAACTGATGGGATATACCCCGTGGGGCTGTATCGATCTGGTCAGCATGTCTACTGGCGAGATGAGCAAACGCTACGGCTTTATCTATGTCGATCTGGATGACACGATCGCCGGCAGCGGCAACCGCTATAAGAAGAAATCGTTCCACTGGTATCAAAAAGTCATTGCCACTAACGGCAGTGATATCAGCTAAATGCATATTTCCCGATGCTGAGGGAAATGGCATCGGGAATGTTTTTTCGCAGACCAGAAATTTATCGTCCAGACTTACCCCAAAGACGTAGTCTGCGCAGGCATTGTGCTTTACACTGCGCGCTGCAAAAACTGAGCAGATAAACGATTAAGTAGGCGACAATGGCGATGAACGGAACGATCACAACCTGGTTTAAAGATAAAGGCTTTGGATTTATCAAAGATGAAAACGGTGAGAACCGGTATTTTCATGTGATTAAGGTCGCCAACCCTGATCTGATTAAGAAAGATGCGGCGGTGACTTTCGAGCCCACCACGAATAACAAGGGACTGTCGGCCTATGCGGTGAAGGTTTTACCGGAAAGCAAATACATCTATATCGCGGGTGAGCGCCTTAAGCTCACGTCGATCAAGTCTTATCTGGTTTACAGTGAAGAAGTGCCCGTCGATAGCGGTATTGATAAAGAAAATGCGGTGCTGTCTGTGGGGATACTGATGAATAGTATCAGGCCGAAATCAGCCGCTAAGCCGGGTGAAATGCGCTCGATAAAAAAACTGGCGATCACGACCTTCCAGGGAACGACGTTAATCTTCTCGGAAGATGAGATAGACATCGATGCTACGGTGAAATTGCTCAAGTTCTGACATCACTCAGACTAACCCTATGCCGGAATCCTGCATCATTCATCAGCAGAATTTCGGCATCGCTTCTGACAACCTCCTCCAGACTCAAGCCATACCGCAATCGCGCCCTGCAATCTGGCACTGCTTCAAAAATTACAGGTATAATCCTGTAAATTATTCAACGGATTCAGAAACGACAATGACAAAACTCACCTTACAAGAGCAGATGCTAAAAGCTGGATTAGTGACCAGCAAAAAAATGGCTAAAGTCCAAAGAACGGCGAAAAAATCACGCGTTCAGGCTCGTGAGGCAAGAGAGGCTGTAGAAGAAAATAAAAAAGCACAGCTTGAGCGTGATAAACAGCTAAGCGAACAACAAAAACAGGCTGTGTTATCTAAAGAGTATAAAGCTCAGGTGAAGCAACTCATTGAAATGAACAGAATCAACATTGCAAAAGGTAATATTGGTTTTAATTTCACCGATAATAACGTCATTAAAAAAATAGAAGTGGATAAGCTAACTCAAGCCCAGCTGATTAACGGTCGTCTCGCGATTGCTCGACTGGTGGTTGATGGCAGCGGTGAGAGTGAATACGCGATTATCCCCGCAGTTGTAGCGGATAAAATTGCGCAGCGGGACGCGAGTAGTATTGTATTAAATAGTGCGCTGAGTCAGGAAGAGCAAGACGAAGACGATCCGTATGCTGATTTTAAAGTGCCTGATGATTTGATGTGGTAATTCACGTTTTACTTATGCCTATATAGATGAAAAGCCCCGAAGGGCTTTTCATTAAGGCTTAGATATCACTCAATCTGGACCGATCTCGCTTTAAGCGATCGACGCTTTGGCGATGTTATTTAGCCAACAGTTCTCTTCGGACGATTTCTGCGCCTGCGCTTAACGCGTGTAGCTTGCCCCTTGCAACTCGACGAGATAACGGAGCCATACCGCAGTTGGTTGACGGATAGAGCTTGTCAGCATCCACAAACTGAAGCGCTTTTCGTAACGTATCGGCGACTTCCTCTGGCGTCTCAATGGTATTGGTCGCCACGTCAATGGCGCCTACCATCACTTTTTTACCGCGAATGAGTTCAATCAGGTCCATTGGAACGCGAGAGTTCTGACATTCCAGTGAAATGATATCGATAGCCGATTTTTGCAGCTTAGGAAAAATTTCTTCATATTGACGCCACTCGGATCCCAGCGTCTTTTTCCAATCGGTATTGGCTTTGATGCCATAGCCATAGCAAATATGCACCGCAGTTTCACATTTCAGCCCTTCAACGGCTCTTTCTAAAGCGGCAATTCCCCAATCGTTCACCTCATCAAAAAACACATTAAAGGCAGGCTCATCAAATTGGATAATGTCGACGCCAGCCGCTTCCAACTCTTTAGCTTCTTGATTAAGAATGGTGGCGAATTCCCAGGCGAGTTTTTCGCGACTTTTATAGTGGCTATCATAGAGTGTGTCGATCATCGTCATGGGACCAGGCAGAGCCCATTTAATGGGTTGCGTAGTGTGCTGACGTAAAAATTTGGCGTCTTCAACAAAAACGGGCTTTTGGCGTACCACCGCACCGATGACTGTCGGCACACTTGCGTCATAGCGATTACGGATTTTAACGATCTCACGTTTCTCGAAATCAACACCGCTGAGGTGCTCAATAAACGTCGTGACAAAATGTTGGCGCGTTTGCTCGCCGTCGCTGACAATGTCAATCCCTGCCTGTAGTTGATCTGCCAGGCTCAAGCGTAGCGCATCTTGTTTGCCCTCGATCAATTCCTCACCTTGTAGTTTCCAGGGGGACCAAAGGGTTTCAGGCTGCGCCAGCCAAGAGGGTTTAGGTAAACTGCCAGCCGTTGAAGTAGGTAATAATATTTTCATAGTAATAGGTGACCTTGTGTGTTTGGTTAATCAAAGAACGTAATTAGCAGACCATTGCTCAAGAATCGCTTGGTATGGTTTGATGAAGTTTTCCTCAGTAAACTTTCCCTGCTCGATAGCCAACAGGCTACGTTCTTCTCGATCGTAAACAATTTGAGTGAATGAATGATCCTGATGGTTCAGGCTTGGCTGATAGCATTGACCTGCCGGAGAATTGGCATTGTAAATCTCAGGTCGGTAAATCTTTTGAAAAGTCTCCATCGTGGAGATGGTACTGATCAGCTCAAGATTCGTGTAATCACTCAGTAAGTCACCAGAAAAATAGAAGGCCAAAGGCGCAACACTATTTTGCGGCATAAAATAGCGAGCTTGTAGCCCCATTTTATGAAAATATTGATCGGTCAATGAATATTCATCTTGCTGGTATTCGACGCCCAGTATTGGGTGCTGATTTCCAGTCCGATGATAGGTGTTTTTACTTGAAACACTTAAACATATAACAGGCGCCTTACTAAAATTCTCTTTGTAACTCTCCGAGTTCACGAAGCATTTAAAGATATTTCCATGCAAATCGCCAAAGTTATCTGGGGTGCTAAATCCGGGGTGGTTCTTATTATGATCTGACAGCAATACGCTAAAATCGTAATCTCGCACGTAGGAAGAGAAATTATTCCCTACGATGCCTTCAATGCGCTCGTTCGTTTTTTTATCAACAATATTCGTTTTCAATATTTCAATGACGGGGAAGGTGTTGCCATTGCCTTCAATATCAACTTCAACGGAAATGATATCAAGTTCGACAGAGTAACGATCGCTTTTGGCATTATCCCAATGCGCCAGAGAATTGAAGCGATTGTCAATCATCTTTAAAGCGTTGCGCAAGTTCTCCTGGCGGTTCTTTCCTCGCGCCAAATTCGCAAAGTTGGTGGTGATACGCGTATTTTCGGAGGGGTTATAGTTCTCATCGAAACACGTGTTCTTAATCGTAAATGTAAAATTCTTATTCATCGCGATCTGACATCCTAATTTTTGATACAAAACCTGATTTTATGTCTTTCTTTTCAAAGGTTTTCAGGTCTTATAATTCCGCAGATTTCATATTGTCTATAGGTAACACAGCATAATTTATGCCAGACTCACCGAGTGAGTAAAAGTGATTTAATTTCAATAGACATGAGCCATCTTCATGATTTGGTGTACGGTGCGTATCGGTACGGTTGTTTCAGTCCTTGCTCAACAGTATTTATAGTTTAAATTCATGTGGTTATGTGAGGTTGGTTGCATCATCTTATGGTAAGGCTAAAGCAGAAACGCTCGCTTTGTTTTTCGCTCTTAAGAGATTGAACCATCCTCGCTGACGCCTTTGCCCTACGTGGATGACAGAAAAACGACACAAGAATGGTATGATCCACGCCAGATGATGCACGCATCAACGAACATAGACCTTAACCCTCGGGGACGACTGATGAATAATGAAGTACCACTTAAATTTTATGACATTACGGATGAGTATGCGACGGAGTCTGAAAAGCCTGTGAGCGAGTCGGAACGCGACGCTCTGGCGCACTACTTCCAACTGTTGCTCACCCGCTTAATGAATAATGAAGAAATCAGCGAAGATGCGCAGAAAGAGATGGCCAGTGAGGCCGGTATCGACGAGCTTCGTATTGATGAGATAGCGACGTTTCTGAATCAATGGGGTAATGAGTAGCCTCTGTTGGGTGTTTGCAAAAAATGTAAGGTCAAGAGTGTTATGTTCGCGTCCCGCTCTTAACCTACAGTCAGAAACAGCTAAAAACAAAAATCCCGCTACGTTTCCTGAAGCGGGATTTCAATATTGCGCTTCCTTACCGGGGCAGGGCAGTGAACGTATTCTCTATCGCTACTGACCTTGTTGTGGCTGTAGCTGATAAACCCACGCAGTAACCTGCTGGCCTTCCGCTGTGGTAACCACAACTTCAACGCGATCGTAGCCCTCTTCAAATTCATCCAGCATGCTCCAGTGCGCTTCAAGGTTATTGGACAAAAACAGATAACCGCCGACGTGCGCGCCTTGCTCATCCAATATAAGCCCTGGGAAGCCCGTGGCAGCGCCCCAGCCACTCTCATAAAACGTACCTGTTACGTAACCCGGCACCCATTCTCCGCCGATGTTTTCCAAAATATAGGCATTAGCGTGACCCGGACGCAGCGTACCGTAGACAAACAAGCGTTCCATTTTTCCTCGTCAATAAAAACAGGGGATACCCAAAGGGGAAGAATAATACGCAAATTAGGGGTTAATAAAACGGGTCGCAACAGGTTCTTCACTGCTGATGATGGCGTGCTGAGTGAGTCGTACCTTCCGCATAACGATCTCCTCTGCATGCCGAAAATTGAGTGATCCCCTTACTTTTTACATGTCTTTGTCAATATAACAGCCTTAGCCGTGGGGGTAAGATTAGAGATTGCCGATCGATATAGGCAACCATTCTGGTTTGGCAAAGACACACTCAAATAGTCGTTAAATGTTTGTCAACTTAACTGAGAATATCAATGAAAACTAATAATAATATTGACGTTTTGGCTTCAAAAATTGCCATCATGGAACCCTCTAATGGGCTTGAAAAGAAGCTTGAGTTAGCTGCAAAAGAGAACCGCAAGCTTGTCATTAAGCTTGGGTTCGACCCCACGGCTCCCGATCTTCATCTCGGGCATGCTGTTGTATTACGTAAATTAAAGCAATTTCAGGATGCCGGTCACGATATCGTCATTATCATCGGCGACTTTACTGCCGCTATTGGCGATCCGACAGGCCGCAACAAGCTGCGTCCTCCATTAAGTGAAAAACAAATCACTCTTAATAGTCAGACCTATCTCGATCAACTCGGCCGAATTATTGATACGTCGCGTATACAGGTACGTCGCAACTCGGAATGGTTTAGAAAAATGCCTTTTTCTGAAATTATTGGGCTTGTGTCCCGCGTCACGTTAGCACAAATGATGCAGCGTGATGATTTCAAAAATCGGTATGCCGCATCTTCGCCTATTCATCTGCATGAGCTTCTGTATCCGATCTTACAAGGCTATGACTCCGTGATGATCAACGCGGACATTGAGCTTGGTGGTACGGATCAACTCTTTAATAACATGGTAGGACGAATGCTACAGGAGTCTTTCGGAAGTGAAGGGCAGGCGGTCATGACTATGCCTCTGCTGGAGGGATTGGATGGCAAAGATAAGATGAGTAAATCGAAAGGGAACTATATTGCATTAACGGACAGCCCAGAGGATATTTATGGGAAAATCATGTCGTTACCCGATCATCTTATTATCAGTTACCTGACCCTGGCCAGTAATGCGTCAGAAGAAGATATCATCGAGGCCAGAGAACAGATGGAACGGGGAAAAAATCCCATTCTTCTTAAAAAGGATCTGGCTCATCAGATCGTGGGTATCTACCATGATGTCGAAGCAGCAGACGCTGCTGGCAAACATTTTGAGCGGGTATTTCAGCAACACAACCCCACCGAAGAGGATCATCTTCCGCTTATCGTTGACGGGGATGTGCAGCTGACACTGATTGATTTATGTAGTCAGGCTCTTGCTGAAATGAGCCGCTCTGAGTTGCGGAGGCTGATTCGCTCGGGCGCAGTGAGGATCAATACGCATAAAGAGATTGATGAACTGGCAATGATTAACCCAGAACCGGGTATGCTGCTCTGGCTGGGTAAACATCATCGTTTCATCGTCAAATAGCTCTGGCATCTATCTTGATTATTGGTTTTTCGGCGAAGCGTTGACGTTAAGAAAAATACTGGCGTGCGTGGTGACTGTTGCCGGCGCACTGATGATGGGTTAAGCGAATCAGGAGAGCTACCGATGTCTGACTATCCGACTATTGCGCTGATTGGGCCCGGTGCGATTGGTACGACCATCGCTGCGGCACTGCATGAAGTGGGTCGCACGCTGCTACTTTGCGGGCGAACCGCACATTCAAAGTTACTTTTGCGTCACGATGGGGGCGAAATTGTTGTACCCGGTCCGGTGTTAAGCGATCCGACGGCGATCGACCATCCTTTCAGTCTGGTTTTTGTCGCGGTGAAAACTACCCAAAACGTCGACAGTGCCGGGTGGCTGAGTGCGTTATGCGATGAAAATACGGTGGTCTGCGCTCTGCAAAACGGCGTCGAACAGAAAGCCCAGCTTGAACCCTGGGTCAATGGAGCAACGGTGTTGCCTTCAGTGGTCTGGTTTCCGGCTCAGCGCGAGTCGGATGCTTCAGTCTGGTTGCGCGACAAACCGCGTCTGACGCTGCCGGATGTCCCACAGGCAAAACGGGTGACTGATGCACTGAGCGGTACGCGCTGCGCGGTTGAGTTGTCTGCGGATTTTTTATCCGTCGCATGGCGCAAACTGCTGCAAAATGCGGTCGCAGGCCTGATGGTGCTAGCGAATCGCCGCGCCGGAATGTTTTTGCGTGAGGATATCAACGCGCTGGCTCTGGCGTATCTGCGCGAGTGTCTTGCTGTCGCCCGTGCCGAGGGGGCTGTGCTGGACGATGGGGTTGCGCAGGAAATCGTGGATAATTTTCAGCGTGCACCTGCCGATTTAGGCACATCTATTCTCGCTGACCGTCAGGCCAATCGCCCGATGGAATGGGATATCCGCAACGGCGTGATACAGCGCTACGGCCACGCTCACGGCATTCCCGTTCCTATCAGTGATGTGTTGGTTCCCCTGCTGGCGGCCGGCAGTGAAGGGCCGGGTTAACGCGCACCTGAATGCTTTTCGCGTGAACGTATTGAATTAAGTGCTAAAAACAAAAATCCCGCTTAAGTTTCCTTAAGCGGGATTTTCTAAATTTGGCTCCTCTGACTGGGATCGCCTTTGCCAGTAACTGGCTAATAAGTAAGCTAAACTAGAGTTTCCTTCCTGTCAAGACCACCAGAATGACCACCAATAGAAGCTGGTTACATAAAACTGATTTGAGCGACCTATCTGCATATGGTGATCCGCACAGTGGCACCAATGAAGAATAGTTGCTCTTGCTTCTGTTAGTGGAAATTTTCCCAAAGAGTATGACAGTCTGATCTTACCCGAAGCAGACGTTACTAACATTAGCCTGTTTTAATCGGCCGAGGTCGATCACAACACCTCGTGGTCGAACTATAAACTACTCATTCGTTTACCATTATTTAGCGAGTTTTATGTCGGCAACCGACTTCAGGCGTTTTCTGAGCAACTAAATAACCGACTATCCATTTTTGTGCATAGTCATGTTGGTTATTAAAAATTATCACCCAGATCGGGCTGTTTTTCCATTGACGAAAAAGCGGGTTTTGACAGTTACGGGACGTGATCTCACTTAGGATGTTTGAGGCGATAATGGAGGCAGTATTATGTTATATGCGCCGATATGTCGGAAACAGCGCTTGTCGGCTTTTTATATTCTTGTCAATGTTATGTTCGAACGTTATGGTATATGGAACGTGTAATGTGGCAGCCCAAAATCACATTAGATTTTGGGCTGCCACATTACTACAAATCAGCTTTTAAGGGCCTTTGTGGTTGCAACCCCGCCTGCTGATACGCCACCGGCAACGATGCCTCCTCCTGTTGCAACCACGCAAGTTCCTCCTGCCATACCAGCTCCGCCTGCTGCGATAGAGCCGCCACCAAGTGCAGCAAGAGATGCACTTGATAAAGCAGCCCCTTCAAGGCTAGCTATTGCGGTACCTCCTGCAGTGGCTCCTAGCGCGCCAGTTGCGCCTATGGAAGCGGCTATAGCCGGTGCAGCTACACCCGCTGTGGCAATACCTGCTATTACACCAATTGCTATCGAGGTCTTAGGATTCTCATCAATAAAGTCAGCTACAGCATCGACGCCATCGCTAACAGCATCAGTGATAGAATCATATGCGTCCTCAAAAAACCATTTCACATCTAACCAGCTCATTTTTTATCCTAATTTTTAGATTAATTTGACCGCTCATGATTTTAGTTGGTAAGTCGATACATTGCGCAGGACGAGTCCTGACGGCAAGTTGCAAAAACGATGTATGTAAATACCGTTTATAAATATAAGTCTTTTTTGACCAAAAATGAATATTAAATTCATTGCAATGCCCAAGTTACTGGTTAAATAAAGCGTTTAGCATAAATAGTTTTTATTTTTGCACTAAGGTAAATCGCTAAAATAAAAATTCGGGATTTGAGATAATTCAAGATTAATGATCTTCTCCTAGATCTCTGATTTATCCTGGCACCGATATTGGGAGGAGATCAAAAACCAGATATCTCAAAAAGTGCATGGAACTAAAACTGGTGTGCTTACAGTTGGAAGGCAGTTAACCTCAATTGAAAGATTTCATTACATCCCATATATCGATGTAGAGGGCTTTCCTCTCAAACCGCTAAAGGATAACTATCATGGCTCTTAAACCAGATCCTAAACCAATTGCTAAATCGACAGGAAAACCTGATAAACGTCGGCGTGATAATAAGGATACTTCCGGTAATACTTCGGAGCTAAAACCTAGTAAATCCACAGGGAAGTAAAAAGATTAGGGTATAAATAATTAAAGGTATAAATAATTTCTTTATACCCTCATTACGATAATAGGTTATAGAATACTTTTCTGTAGCCAGATCTGCGCGCCTTCTATGTCATACGCCTTTGCTCCATATCCTTTCGCAAGCAGGGACTCCGGCAGATAATCGTCATATTTATCCAGATATTTTTCTGGAACATCTGCAGCGAGTTCTGATTCTGAAGGCAAGCCCGACAATAGCATTTCTTTTAGCGCGTGTTGGACAGTGGGTACACTTGCGTCATCTATTTCTATAACACCTGCAAATGAACTGGCTTTAAAGCTGCTACGCATGAGTAAGGCCGTTATTGTATTAACGACTTTATCCCCCATCCAGGGGAGAACATAACTACGCTGGCCGTCAGAAATAAAATGGGAGTTTTGCAGATTGAAACGCTTAAAGCTGTCACAGCCTTCTGCAAAGAGGCTTCTGGCGGTGGCATCGGCATAATCGACGCTCTTACTTCCTATCGCGATGCGATAATCATTCTCCCTGTATATGGTGAGCATCTCTTGGCGAACAACATCATGAACAGACATACCCCCACCACTAAACTGTGGCGGCTGGCCGCCTTTGGTCGCCTCGACATAGATAACTTTTTTTTCCACCTCGATCTCTGTTACTTTCCAGCGGCGTCCACCGAAGATTATGTGCTGGTCAGGCAGAAGGGGAGAGTCCACTGGTACTGTGCCAAGGGTTCGGCTTCCTGTGACAATGCGGAACTCTTCCGGAGTATTGAACACGGCGTAAAACGTATAATGGTTAGTCAGTTTCTCTCCCTCAGCCCCGATAACCATTTCACCGCTAGCAAGTTGTGTCAGCAGACCGTATCCCCCCATATGCCGAAGCAGAGTTTTGAAATCAGTTAAGTCGATGTTCCGGAAGGGGCCAGTCTGGCACAGTTGTGACCAAAGTTGATCGGCTCGAACCCCGCCCCATTGCGCTGTGATCGCAAGGATTTGGTGCAGCAACGTGGAGTAATGCATCTGGCAGGCATCAGCCGGTTCGAACCATCGATTAGTGATCATCAATCTAATCATCGCCATCGACTGAACCAGTTGTAGCCGCAAGCGGTCTACCATGTCGCTGGTTGCGGTAAGTTCTTGCTCAGAGATAAGCATTCTCAGAACCGATGGCGAATCTCGCCGTCCTGACCGGCCCATACGCTGACGTAGGCTGGAGACGGAATGTGGAGGAGTAACCTGTATAACCGACTGCACCTTACCGATATCAATACCCAGCTCAAGCGTCATGGTACAGACTGCTGTTGTAGGCAAATTACCCTGCTGTAGGCGGGCTTCGAGCGTCTCGCGTAATTCCCTAGACAGGGAGCCGTGATGGGGAAAGAATTCATTGGGAACAACATTTTCCTCACACATGTCGCTCAGCGTCGCCGCAATGCTTTCAGTGCGCTTTCGACTGTTTGCAAAAACTAAATGGGAGTCTCCACGGCAGAGTCTGAAAATGTCAGCGCAGACGTGTTTTTCTGCTGAGCTTTGTGGCTCTTCTCCTTTTTCGGTCACCTGTATCAGATAGCCTTTAACCTGCACTTGCAGTGTGGCTGTGCTATTGCTGTCTGTCACAATTTCGCAGGGCAATCGCTGATCCGGACGCAACAGTTCAGGCACTTTATCCAGTTCTCCTAACGTAGCGCTCAACGCAACGCGGGGAACCGGATTCGCATGACGGCCTAGTACATGATCAATTCTGTTGAGAAGGGAGAGCAACTGCATGCCGCGCTCAGTACCAATAAAGGCATGAAACTCATCAATAACAATGTAGGCTACTGGCGAAAAAGCCTGTTTAATCCAACCCGATGAATTTATGAGTAAAGACTCAAGTGATTCTGGCGTGATAAGAAGGATGCCTGCTGGGCCAGTCCGTATTTTCTTCTTTTTGCTTTGCGGTACATCACCGTGCCATGGTGTCACCGGCATATCCAGCGCTTCGCCAAGGCTCTCAAGACGTCGATGCTGGTCGTTAATCAGCGCCTTAAGCGGGCTGATATAGATAATACCAAATCCACTTGTGATATCTGCAATCGCTGAACAGGCAGGCAGAAAGAAAGCCTCTGTTTTACCCGCTGCCGTACCTGCACTGATTAGCACGTCTTGGTCACGGGCTAAAACTACCGGGATAGCGCTCTCTTGCAGGGGCCTTAATGCAGACCAGCCCTGCTTATAAACCCACTTACGGACGCGGGGATCGAGACTATCGTATGCGCTGCTCATAATTTGAAGTTTGCCAGGCCGTTATCATCCTCTTCTTCCTGCGCAATGGTCTCATCCATGTCGCTGGGCCTGTCATCTTCAATCGCCACACCCGAGATTAGCGTCTGCCAGCTTATCGTACTGTTTTGTTCCAGCACGGCCAGCATATCCAGGAAACCTTTGATGGTGTTTCGGGGGGTACGGAAGTAAGCATCTCCGATGGTTTTACTGCAGTGGTGCAGAAAACCGGTAAGTGCATCATCTGATACCAGATACTTTTCTGGCTCTCCGCCTGCATAAACATGGCGAAGATTTTTCAGTAAAATATACAATTCCTCTGGGGTGAGGCTGGCAAGATGTAGCGTAGGTGACGAGTAGTCAATCACTCCTGCTTTCTGAGCGAACCGATTTTCCGCCAGACGCGATTGCAACGCCTCATAGCTGTAGAGCCCTTTACGCGGATCAAACAGGAACTCGGGCGTGCCTCCAAGAACAAAACCAATATTCTCGGCAGAACCCTGCAGACAGTCATTCAGGATCCGCAGGATCTGTTCATAGTTTGCAGTCCTCGCCTGAGTGTTGTTCAGCTTATAAAGGTTTACCATCTCGTCGAGGCTGACCAGTAACCCTGCATAGCCTGCCTGACGAACAAACAGGCTTACCAGCTTCAATGAATCGTAAAACGAGGCGTCGGAAATAATAGTCCGGACGTCGAGATCGTTTCGGGCATCGGTTTTTGTGGTGTATTCGCCCCGCAGCCAGCGAATGGCATTGGATTTTAACGTCTCGTTATCCTGTTCATGTCCGCGCCAGAATGCATCGATGACTTTAGCAAAGTCATATCCCCCCACCATGTCGGACAGAGCAGCCAGGCGTTGGTGAATAACCGACGAGACTGTAGTGCCATCCGCATCAGCCTCCTTCCTTGCCTCCGTGACGAACCGCTCCACAACACTGAGTAACGCATTACCATCAGGTTTGTTGCGGGTGGACATGTTCTTCATAAGCTCTGAGTAGAGATTGCGCGCCTGACCTCCCGATGAGTGAATGCGCCTGTCGGGGGAAAGATCGGCACTGACTGTTACCAGCTTTTTTTCCAGCGCAATAGAACGTACAACGCTCAGAAAGAACGTTTTGCCTGATCCGTATTCACCGATGATAAGTCTGAAGCTCGCGCCGCCGTCCGCGATCCGCTCAATATCCTGATGGAGAGCCGTTATCTCATTCATCCGGCCCACCTGGATGTGCTGAATGCCTATTCTTGGCGTTACACCAGACTTCAGTGATTGGATAATAGCATCCCGTTCTTTAACTCTTATGCGTGTCACAGACATTAACTATCCCTCTAATTCTTTGGCAATTTCCAGGTCTACCCAGATATCATCATCGTCATCATCCAGCACTGGTGCATCAACCACTGCATAGGACCAGTCATTAATAACCTCAAGAGCACCGCTGAGCATCAAATTAAAATTCTCGCATAGTTCCGACACCTCTTTCCGGGGCCACTGTTCCTTTTCCAAAAGCCTGTGGTAAAGCTGGCTATGTGCATTATCAAGGCCACTATCATGCGCCCCGGCTGCGGGAGTGCTCTCGCGCAATTCCGGTTCGTCCTCGGTGAAAATTGCGCTAAGTAATTTACGGACATCGTCTGTGGCTGACTCATGGTGAGCCAGCACGCTGGCGTCCAGCGTGAACTCAGCGGCCCCAAGACTCGCTGATGCAGACGACAGCGGGGTAACCTCTGCCGTAGAATGCTGATGGATGTTGCCGGAGATAGTGGAAGGATCCAGTCCTAGGCCTGAATAAATTTTTTCTAGCTGTTTGATTTCGGCAGGCTCAATTCTGCCATCTGAGCAGGCTACTCCCACGATAACCTTACCTACTGCTGATTTTTCCATCGCACTCAACAGCGCTATTCTATTTTTCATGCCTGCCATGTTGGCTGGGGTATGAAGTTGCCACGTCAAATACGCATGTAAGGAGCGTTTTTCATCTTCGCTAAAGCCAGAATTATGGTCGATAGCATTTTCCAGCACTTTCCGCTCGGCCTGATCAAGGCTATTGTCGGTTAAGGCCACCATTGACCCCAGCCTTAGTGCCATCACCGCTGAGATAAACGCCGGAGATGGCGGTAAGCGCGCTCCCTCACCAGCGGCAAATAAAATCAGTGCGCCGTCAGCTTCTGCTTTCACATGGTGGTAAAGCGGATCAGGTGCCAGGCAGTAGCCCATTTTCAGTGCAAAGGCCTGCATCAGGTCGGCCTCTTTTTTATTGATTTTCGCCGGGCAAGTGGCTCCCATATGTGCCCAGAAGTCAGCAACGGTGGTTAACCCCTTGTGACTCGCTATCACTTCATCAGCCCAGCGTTTGAATGTATTTAAAACTTTTCCTGCGCTTTCATTGATGATTTCCATAGGCAGCAACATGATTGCCGCAGTATCATTCTCTGACGTACCTTTCCTGCCAAGATAGCGGCTGTAAGCATCCAGTTCATCTGTACAGATCTCTGCAAGCGTCATGATTTTCTGGACTGGTCCCTTCAATGCACTAGGGTCAGGCAAGTCTGGAACAGGAAGGCGAACGCCGCGCAAGCTGGGACTTGCAGGGTTGTAATCCAGACGCAGTCGCGTTTTATTCGGTTTGACAACCATACCCTCACCGTACTTGAGGGTATAGCGCCGTTTGAAAAGCGCAGCGAATTCTTTCGCACAGCGGCGGGCGGGAGTTCGTAACGCATACTCCGTGTGATTTGTTACCCACGTCAGCGCCAGATCGGCTGACACAGGAACTCCAGCATCCACAGCCTTTGCCAGCGCTAGCTTAAACAGCATACCATTGCTGAAACTCGAATCACGGCCAAGATCGGCAACCAGATCAACATCTGGGCGCAGAATAGACATTGCTTCCAGTAACTGGGACGAGTAATTCCGGAAAGAGCGGTTCTCAATGAATACCGATCTTAACCGGCAGATTTCATTAAATAGAGTACGGAACTCTGCGTCAGGTGTATTACCATCTCGGCAATCAACAAGTGCCTTTCTTTCCAGCCCATACAGATAGATAAATACGTAACCTACAGGGCATGACGCGTCGGACCTATCACTGGCAAGCCAGTTTAGATACGCGCCGCGCGCATCAGCTGAAAGCGAGGAATAGCTGGGCCAGTATCCCAATGAACTATCTTCATAAAGATAAGGTTTGTTGCGAATATTGAGCGTGTCGTCAATTAATGATGCCTCAGTGCCATCATCATAATAGCCGCTTAAGCTCTGCCTAGCGGGCTTCATCCGCTGACCGAAATAAAAGTAACCACCGGTAATCTCCACATCACCCACAGTGGCCACATCACCCGGCAATACCCATCGAGCCAAAGTACCAGTAGTAGTTTTTGAGGTATTCTGACGTTGAGTCGTTGTTATTCTGTATTCGACATTACGACCGCCCAGTGTAAAAGTTGCCAGATCATCATCTTCACTGTCATCGTTTCTCACAACAGCCTCTTTTTTCTTGATGTCAGCAAGCCATTCTTTAGGTGGCGCTTTCACGATTTTGGAAGGATAAGAATCTGCAGATTTATATTTTTTCTTTTTGAAAAACAATAGATAAATTACATAAATCGCCGCTATAAATATCCATAGCTCCATGGGTAATAACCTTAAGAATGACTTTTCTCATACGCCGAAAAAATGGCGAGGGAAAATAGGGGGAAGTGGATTAATCCTAAAATAATACTTCTGTATTGCGAAGTTTAAAATCAAAACATGACCAAATTTAGTCCATTGGTTTTAACCGATAAAACCATTGGCTAACAGCTAAATGCGCAAAGTCGGCAGTTAATTCTTAAGACGGACTAATGCGAGGCCTCCGGGTACTGTTGCGTTATTGCGTTAACATGTGAACAACAGCCACATAGATGTAGACATGGCAAGACTTTACACTGACTGCAAAACTTACCTGTTTACTGAGCAGAGTTCACGATCCTGCTGGAGACCTAGCCTATTAATCTCTAACGTTCCCGCTTTTTCATAAAGCAGGATGCTATATCTTATTGTTTTATAAAAAATAATACTGACAACTCAGCTTTGAACTAATATCGTTAAACCCAAACCCAAACCCAAACCCAAACCCAAACCCAAACCCAAACCCAAACCCAAACCCAAACCCATTTCACCACTGCATCCTAAGGGGCGCTACGTCTGGTTATGCAGTGTCAGTTTTTCTCCCGCGTGACTTCCGTTCCCGTATCAGCTTCCGGTTAATCGTTTCCCAACACAACCCGTCCCGCAAGGGTAAATGGCACGCATGCTGCGCCCTTGCAGTACAGAACGCTGCCGGGAAAGCGAACCGTCAGGCGATACGAAGACGAAATTCACACCACTGACGGAGAAAAAACATGACGACTTCCCTGCATACCCAGACTAGCGCCCCTAACACCGCAGCGGCGACCAGCGTATCCCCGCTGGAGCAGTCAGGCTCCTCAAAAACGAAATTTTATCAAACCACCAGAACAGATATTTATCAGACTGTCACCGATAACATCATTGCAGCGCTTGATGCCGGTGTAAAACCATGGTCTTGTCCGTGGCAACGAGTGCCGGGCATGTCTGGGTTGCCTTCCAACTTCGCAACCGGTATCGCGTATAGCGGAATGAATATCATGCTGTTGTGGTGCAGTGCGTCAAAACAGGGTTTTGGTGATTCACGCTGGATGACCTACAAACAAGCACAGGCAGTAGGCGGGCAGGTTCGCAAAGGTGAACACGGCACGACAGCCATTTTCTATACCACCTTAGAGAAGGAAAACGAAGACGGTGAAATCGACCAGATCCCGATGCTGAAAACTTTCAACGTGTTTAACGTTCAGCAAATTGACGGCTTGCCTCTGACAGCTGAAACCGTCAGCCCGGAAGCAACCTTTGACCCGTTGCCGGAGGCTGAAAATCTGTTCCAGAAGAGCGGCGCAAACATCATTGAGAAAGGACAAAACGCCTTTTTCCGCCCCTCAACTGATGAAGTCTGGCTACCGGAGCGCCATCTGTTTTCAGATGCAGCTAATTTCTACGCTACTGGCTTGCATGAGCTGGTTCACTGGAGTGGTGGTAAAAAACGCCTGAACCGTGAAATGAAAGGGAAGTTTGGCAGTGCAGATTATGCGAAGGAGGAATTAGTGGCGGAGCTGGGAAGTGCCTTTCTGATGGCGGATTTGGGGATTGATGGCGAGGTACAACATGAAAGCTACATCGCTTCCTGGCTGAAAGCGCTGAAAAACGACAAGCGCTATATTTTCAAAGCGGCCAGTGCAGCCTCTAAAGCGCATTGTTATCTGATGAATAAACTCTGAGGCCGGAGCCGGATAACCGCAAGGGAATGTGGTTACATGGTTTTTACCGGCAACGCTGCAAGGTGCAGACTGAGGCGGAACGCAGCAGAGCGAGTACCGAACAGTCTGCGCCTCGCAGTGGAATAAAAAATCGTCCGGCCTGGCGGTATATCGCCGCCAGGCCGGTGAGGCCATCTCGATGGCCTGAGTAAAAGCTTAAGTATAGCTGCCTAATGACAGGTGTTTCAGTTCATCAAAGGTATAAATGCGGAACACCCGACGGTGGCGTTCTTCCAGCGGGACGTGCTGATGGTTGATGATGACATGTCTGATGCTGTCAAACAGCAGCTCAAGTGCCCTTTTTTTCTGTGGGTCAGGCATGACATAAAAAACATAAATCCACTGTTTGCGGGTACGGGCAAGGAGGTGGCTGGCAATAATCGACTGGTAGCGGGCCCTGGTTTTCAGGCGACGCTCGGTTTCAATGGCGATCACGGTGCCACCAGGCAAGATGATCAACCCGTCCGGACGATGTTTTACCTGATACTGGCTGAGAAAGGTGGCCCGGTCGCCGTTAATCCATCCCGAAGCGCCTTTCTTCTCCAGAATAAGCCTGGCGGCCTGATTATCAAGATGGTGCTCCAGCGTCCAGCCGGTGATTTTTGATGGTTCAAACCGAGCAGGAAAAATTTTATCATCCGGGGTAAACACCACTGCCAGCCCGTCGCTGGTGATCCCCCATAATGAAATCTTCATTGTTCGTGATTCAAGCACATGCTTCTGTATTAACCCCATTCGCTCTGTTTTTGCCAGTAGCGAATAAAGCGACTTATGATCCCGGAAACCAAATAACAGCATCAGCGTTTTAAAATCACTATAGGTTTCTTCTTTCAGGAAGTTCAGCAGTTGTTTTATTTTTTCGTTGTTACGCGTCTGGCGCTCGTGAAAGGACGAAATCAGCATAAGCGCTCCTTAAAAATCAAGCGGGGACAGGTGTTCTTCACCATCAGGTTTCGGCTTTACCGATTTTACTTCGTTTTCGTCGAAGAAAAGAGCCGGGTGTGTTGTCATCACATCCGACATGGCTGGTTTATCATCCTCGCAAAAATCCAGCATGATCTTCACGGGAGCTACCGCTGCGGCAATATCAGGGGAAACCGAGAAGATTTTTAGCTGACGCTTTCTGACCTTTATCGGGGAAATCAGTGAAGCAGAAGGTAGCGTTTTTGTCGTAAAGATGAAGCTGACAAAATCGGGCAGGTTCAGGATCATATTGCTGTCAATAAAGAAACGTTCGGCCTGGCGGATTGTGCGCTCACTGTCGATGGTCTCCGTCAGCATATTATCCGTTTTAGCCTTGCGGAGTTCATCATCCACCAGAATCGTGCCTGACATTCTCGCCACCCATTCCGCTGTATCCGGATCCATAACCCGGTAAACCAGTTTGAATTTGGCATTTTCAACGACAGCACCGACAACGGCGTCACCTTTCAAATCTGCCGGGCAGTCTTTTAAATCGGCAATGGACTGGTGGTCCATAATAATATGCACGCCTTTATCCCGTGCTGCGCCTAACCCCTCCAGTGCTGGCCTAGACAAATGGTATTTCAGTTCGGAAAGATAAACAGCAATGGGGCGCGGTACGTCTGTTACACGGTCGCGTTTTTCTGCCAGCTGGTAAAGGCGAACCAGTAACATGCGCTGGGCTGTAATAATTTTGCTGTTTCGCATGGAGCCGATAACATAACAGCAGCCACCTTCATCAAATATTTTTTTGAGTGAAAAACCCTCCGGTGAATTTATGGCATTGAGTAAGGCCAGTTCCTCAATCTTACCGAAAAAGGCTTTTATCTTATCTGCTATACTTTGAACGTAATCACTATGATAAACATCCCGAATGGTTGAGACAGTATTACGGGTGACAAATTGTGCGGCTATCCGGGCCGCCTTCCGATCATCAATGCGATAAAAGTCCGATTCCTGTCCTTTTTCCGCCAGGCTGAACCCTGCAACGAACAATTCTTCCAGTTCATCGGACGTAATATCTTCAATCAGGTTTAGCTGGTATTGGGGTTTTCGCAGGTCAATTAAGGCAAAGGGTTTTCCTGCATCCTCGCAGGCTTTGCGGTAAAGGTGGGGTGCCCATTCATCATCCTTGGGGTCCATAACAAAGACACCTTCACTGGCCAGAATACTTTGATAAAGTAATATCCCGGCAGCTACCCCTTTACCGGCTCCGGTGGTGCCAATAATATCCGCGTGCTGTTTCTGCCAGTCTTTTAACGGGAGATACATTGGTTCGTTCTCCCTGTCCATGCCAGTAAAAATGCCTTTATTCAGGTCGATATAATCCAGCGGATCATAGTGCAATGTTTCCGGCAACAAGGACTTTACGGTGCGGACATCGGTGCGCAATTCCCGTTCAAGGGTGGTCTTTTTAACAAGGCGTTTCTTTATTTTGTCCAGTTCCGGCGTGAATATCCGGCGAAGCATAATATGAAAAATAATCCCGGTTACAGTGAAAGCAATCCGTACTGACCAGGCCAGTACTGTATTATCACTGGTGAGTCTGGTCTTATACAGCCACTGAAAAAAGCCGATAACGACCGGGGCCAGTGTGCCAGAGAGGAAACAGACCATGGAAAAAGCCATAATCAGCTTTTTCCAGAGCGGAGCTTTCTGCCGTTCATCGCTTTTCATTGATGCAAAAAACGGCATCGTCAGCCCCGCTAATAACGCCAGTATCAGTTGTTGCTGTTGCACAAAAGCGAGCAGCGCCAGCATCCCGTTCACTATCGGTGACAGTGAAGCGGCAAGCTTATTTAAAATCATGATGCCTCCTTCGTCAGCTATTCGCCCCATGACATCGCCCCATCAATTCGCCCCACGGTGTCGGGCGAAAAGGCGGGGCGAACGTAAGGGACGAAGAAAGTGACCGTTGTGCGGCCATGTGCCGGAAAGCATGCTTCCCGGTACGAAACGGCGTGCGCCAGTACATGCGGGCTGGACGCCCTTATTGCCTGCCGCATGGGGGTAATGTCGTGGCTGTACGCCGCACCAAAACCCCCAGAGTCAAAGGCGGCACACCGTCGCCCGCTACGCGCGACCAACCCCTTTAAGACGCGCGTTTCGCCTGTTTTTTCTCGCAAGCTCCAAAAAACGGGAACGCTGCTTTAAAGGGGTTGGTCGCGCCTGATCGGTAATATTCCCCGCTGGGGCGGGAAATATTACCTGGCTTGACGGTGTGCGGGGCAAGCCCCCCAAATAAACCGCTGTCGTGGGCGACTAATGCCGATCAGTTAAGGATCGGTTGACCGATCCAGTGGATGTGTAAAAATCCGGAAATGCTCACCCGTTTCCGGATTTTTTTATGCACATTGGACAGGCTCTTGATCTGGTATCCCATTACGACTCTTTGCGTAACCCACTGACTTCTCTGGGGGATTATCTCGACCCCGAACTCGTCTCACGTTGTCTCGCCGAGTCCGGCACGGTCACGCTACGCAAGCGGCGTCTCCCGCTTGAAATGATGGTCTGGTGCATTGTCGGCATGGCGCTTGAACGTAAAGAGCCCCTTCACCAGATTGTTAACCGTCTGGATATTATGCTGCCGGGTAACCGTCCCTTTGTCGCCCCGAGTGCCGTGATTCAGGCTCGCCAGCGCCTGGGAAGTGAGGCCGTTCGCCGTGTGTTCACACAAACTGCACAGCTCTGGCATAGTGAAACGCCACATCCACACTGGTGTGGCCTGACTCTGCTGGCCGTGGATGGCGTGGTCTGGCGAACGCCGGATACACCAGAAAATGATGCCGCCTTCCCGCGCCAGACACATGGCGGAAAACCGGGACTCTATCCACAGGTAAAAATGGTCTGCCAGATGGAGCTGACCAGCCATCTGCTGACGGCAGCAGCCTTTGGCACGATGAAAGAGAGTGAAAATGCGCTTGCAGAACAGTTGATAGCACAGACAGGTGATAACACGCTGACTTTACTCGATAAAGGCTATTACGCACTGGGTTTGCTGAATGCCTGGAATCAGGCGGGGAAACACCGGCACTGGCTGATCCCGCTGAAAAAGGGGGCGCAGTATGAAGAGGTCAGGAAGCTGGGTAAAGGTGATCATCTGGTAAAATTGAAAACCAGTCCACAGGCCCGTAAAAAGTGGCCGGGTCTGGGGGAGGAAATCACAGCACGGCTACTGACACTGACCCGCAAAGGAAAGGTCTGTCATCTGCTGACGTCGATGACGGATGCGCTGCGCTTCCCTGGTGGAGAGATGGCGGACCTGTACAGCCACCGGTGGGAAATCGAGCTGGGCTACCGTGAGATAAAGCAGACGATGCAACTGAGCAGGCTGACACTGCGAAGTAAGAAACCTGAGCTCGTGGAGCAGGAGTTATGGGGAGTATTACTGGCCTATAATCTTGTAAGATATCAGATGATTAAAATGGCAGGACATCTGAAAGGATACTGGCCAAATCAGCTGAGCTTCTCAGAATCGTGCGGAATGGTGATGCGAATGCTGATGACACTACAGGGTGCTTCACCGGGCCGCATCCCGGAACTAATGCGTGATCTTGAAAGCCAGGGACAACTGGTGAAATTACCGATAAGAAGGGAAAGGGCCTTCCCACGAATAGTAAAAGAAAGGCCCCAAAAATACAGTAAGGCCCGTAGATAAAATGCCAGTCAGTCGCTTAACTGACTGGCATTACTGTCGTGGGCGACAGCTTTTCGCTCGCTGGGGCGGCGAAATTTATTCGGCTCCCCCGGCCTGCTCAATTCGCTTTGGGCGAATGTTCGCAGGTGGGCGCGGTGCCTGAAAATTAACAATTTCTGCGAAATTGAATTTTCTGTCCGCGCTCCACGTGTTTATTTTACGGCTTAACAATTTCTCCGAAATTGAAGCCAAAAATAAGCACGCCTGAAACCCGTCGTCTGTCAGTCTGTGGCGTCGTTCGATACAGTATCAGTGTCTGTGATTCACATCTGGTCGCGGGCTATTTCAGCCCGGCATTCCCGTTCGGCGTTTAATGCCGCATGGTACGTTTCGTCATCGGTCTTCGTTCCCTGACTTTCGGCATACCGCCTGAGCTTTTCTGCGTCCGATTCATTAAGCTGTGACAGATGATGTCGTAATAAACAGATAAATCGGCTCTCATATATCTCGTAATAAACCCCGCATCCCTGATGTGCTTTTTTTGACAGAGAATCATAGATACATGTGACAGATATTCTGTCGTGATGTGTTGAGTGAATGTTGGAAATAAACAGATCTTCTTTATCCACTTTTGTGTCTCCATGCAGGGAAATATATTAAGATAACGGCAGTATTGTATTAGCCTCTGACCCTGCCAAACCTGGACAGGATTTTATTCACCGCCTCCGGGTCAGCACTGGCACATTCTCCTAAGAAAGCTTTTCTGGCATTGAGCGTGTGATTGGGTAAAAAACCGTGTTTATTCTTTTTGACGATATTAAAGAAAGCACGCTCCGCAGAACGACATTCACTTCCTCCATTGTTTCCGGTTGCTTTACCGTACATACAAAGTACAACTTCGCACGGGTCGGCAGAGAAAGAATAAACAGGCGTCCCGGCAGTAATGCACAGCACTGCCGCCGCAATAATGGAATATTTCATGATGGATACCTTACCCTAAGATTAATTTCAGGATGTGAGGGGAGGATTTAATGTGAAAAATAAATGCGAGTGTCGCTGCATGTCAGGCATCCAGAGACAGGTTGATATTCAATAACGCCTTTAGCACCATATCGCCGTAGCCAGTTTTTTGCAGTAAAGAAATCTGCGCCTGATGGTGCAGCAACAACTATACGCGCAGAGTGGGTGACCGCGTAAAATACGGCTGGCGTCCAGCTAGTCTCATTAAAATTCCGTGCTTGAATGGATAATAACCATTTATCGTTAACCACCGGGGAAAGAATAATAACCGGGTTGTCCCGCCATTGCGGTAAACCGGTATTGACTGACAGGCCCTGTTTATCCCATTCAACAGGAACCGGTGGCGGGGGTGAAGCACAGCCGGAAAGTACCAGTGAAAATAGCAGCATATTGATAACCTTCATCATGCTTTCATCTCCTCAAAAAAGGCGCTGCGGTGCAGTGGCCGGAAATAAATATCATTCATCCGGCGCACATTACCGTCCAGGTCGATACTAACGATAACGTCCAGACTGTCCAGTACCTTGCGTAACATAAAGGTGTAAGGGAGTTGGGCGCATTGCGGGTTTTCATAACAACGGGTAATAAACCCGTCCACCGCTTCCATTGCTGAACCGGCATGGATAGAGGTCATGCTGCCTTCATGGCCGGAGCCGGTTATCTTGAGAAAATCCCAGGCCTCACCGCCACGCACTTCGGTTAATAGTATGCGGTCGGGATTCATGCGGTAATTCCAGCGCAGCAGGCTGGCGGGCGTCACAATTGACCCTTTTTCATCTGCCGATTCCGACGGATAAAAAAGGTGGACGTAGTTTTTATGAATAAATAGGGTGATTTCCGGGTTATCTTCAATGGTCGTAATACGCAGATGAGGAGGGATGTAATCAATCAGCATCTTCATATAGGTGGTTTTCCCGGTACTGGTTTCCCCGGCCACCGCAATGGTTTTACCGTATTCCACACATTTCTCCATAAAGCGCGGAATGTCTTTTGCGTCATATAAGGCCAGTAATTCTTGATCGTGCGTCTGCGTTTTTTCCGTGCCCGTCACCCGGTTATAAAACCCGGCGGCGATATAGTCCTGATGCGGGATTTGCACCTGTGAGGGTTTACGCAGGGTGATGGACACCGTGTTACGCTCGCAGGCCGGGGGTACAATAACCTGACAACGTTCGCCGGATTCCAGCGTGGCTGACAGCCCCGGCTTGATATCTTCGATATTGTCGCCGTGATGCTTCGCCAGGCATCTGGCAAAGTTGTAGCAGCCCTCATAATCCAGCGGGGCAGTATGCTGTTCCCAGATGCCATCAATTTTGGTGAATAGCTCACCCGGGCGGTTGACGGCGATCTCTGTCAGTCCTCGGCGATCCAGAAAATCGCCAAAAAATCGCTGCTTATAGCGGTCGAGAGAGAGGTTTTTCATGTGATATCCTTGGATCGGATAAATGTGTGGAGGGAGCATGTCGAAGACGAAGGTACTGTTCGCTTATTGCCATGAACTGGGGCGCTGCTTGTCCATTGATGAAGCGCGAACGGAATTTTTCTCCAGAAAGCCGGAAGAAAGAAAGCGGTTCACTTTTTCCTGTAGCGATCGCAACTGTAATGTCACCATCAGTGGCGTTAACTATCACGTCAAAGCTGAAGATGGTGAAAAATTCAAGGCTGCACACTTCCGTTCACCCCATCCTCACAAGTTCGGATGTGAATGGGTCGAGTTCACCGAAGATGCCGATCAGGACAGACGTCCGGACGAATCAGAAGCTAATTTCACGGAAAGAAAAGCAAAGCAAAAGCTGACGGACTATATCAACTGCTTTGATCCTTCAATTGATGATCCTGATGGCGAGCCAGCCGCTCCCGTTAAGCTTGCTACTCCTGCACATGTAAAAAAACCTGACGGGGGTGATGATAAGCCGGGTACAGGTGAAGAGCCCCGCTGGAGTCGCTATACGCGAACTAACCAGCTTCAGCGACTTATCGACACATGGCAGGAAGCGAAAGAAACGCTGCCTCAGGATGAGTTCAGGGCGTTGAGACTCAGGATCATGCACCACAGTCAGGTCTATCTTCATGAATATATAACGCATATTCAGCGAGGATTGACTAACCCGTACGCGGGCGTCATCTATGGCGGTGGGACCCTGATGCATCGGTATGGGCGGGGTTTTCTTATTAATTTCTTTGATAAACATGAGGGTAAACCTGTTCGCCTGTACGTCAGTAAAGATCTGATGGCGAAAGGCCGGTTTGGTCATTATATCGATGAAATTCTGGACACAGAAAACGTCAGATATTTCCGTGTGTTTCTGCTCAACCCGGTTGTTTCTGAACGGGAAAATAGCGCAGGAAAAAGCGTTATCAACCTAGAAATATCAAAGCTGCGTCAACTGGCGATTTATTACGAGCTGAACTCCAGCAAGGAAGATGATTCTCCATCAACGGAGCAGGAGGGGGATAGTCCGGCATAGCGGGCTAATGTCGTCACAAGAATGATAATATCGGTGACATCAGGCAGCGATATCTGCTTATGTGCCAGCCGGATATCGTCTGAGGAAACAGGTGGTGCATCCAGAGGACCTTCACAGATGGTGAGGCAGAAAGTTTGTCCTTCTCCTGAGTCAATCATGAGCTCTGTCAATGCGCCCCCGGCACGATAACATGTCATGACTATTCTCCTGATCCCGCTAAGGTGTGACATTACGTCGTTGACTACGGCATTGTTGTAATCGTCCCTTACGATGACGTCTGTCGCGGTGACGCCAAACAGAAATTTTCGATTATTCACTCTTCATCCTCAGTGCATAGATGCCGGAAAAATCAATATCCTGTCCGGTGATCAAATTGATGATCTCACCCTGATTTTTGTAGAGGGTCGGCGGGATATTGATGCTGTTTTCCAGCGTGGTTCGCGCCATATCCGCCATGGCCTGACGGCTGTTTTCGGTATAGTCCGTATTACGATCTTTCTGACCGGCGCTGTTGGATGCCCACGCCCCAATATCCGGGATCATACCAACCAGTAATGCGCCGCCGAACCGCTCTCTGAAATGCGTGTCGATCCAGCCGTCAACGCCAGCCTCGCCGAGCTCTCCGGCAGCGCGGGTATCGACCAGCGGAATATCAAGATAAGGGGGCTGGCGGGTACGCAGCTTTGTGATAATGAGAAAGGCGCGCCCCTGTCCGTGCGTCATCCCGGTTTCTGCGCCAGTCTGGTAAATGCCCGTGGCGGTGCTCCCTTTTTCAATCAGCTTCGTATTACCGCTGGCACTCCAGATATCTTTGGCGATCGTGCAGCGGATTTTCCCCGCCCGATCCGAGACAAAGCGGTAATCCAGTGAACAGGGAATAGCGGTATTTTCCGGGACGTACAGGTCCGGGTTGTAAGGAATACGCCGGACTGCCGCCGGGGAGGGGGCCGACGGTGGCGATGTGGTGTCTGGTTGCTGTCCGGCAGAGGCTGCCTGCGTCATCTCCTGCTGCCTGGTCCGGGCCGGGTTTTGAGCCGCAGCGGCTGAACCATCACGCCGAACCAAAAAATGGGCTTTATCAAGTTGAGGCGGCATCTCAGCCTCTGGGGCTGTCGTGATGCGCGGGTTGTTTTCTGCCGGTAACGATGCTTCGGCTTCGGTATCTTGGGTACCCAGATCGATACGCTGCCGGTAATCTGTCCGGTTCGTCTGTGGCGTAGCATCCTGCCGCTTCTCTTCACCGGGTTGCCAGAGTAGATTGCGGTATACCCAGTTGCCTGCCCATGCCAGCGCAATCAGTGCAACGGCGGCGATCGCCAGAAAAGCGGTGGCTTTCCCGCGCCTGCGCTTTTTCAGTTTGTTGACGGCGGGTTGTAGCGGGTCGTTCTCTTCATCGTCCTGAGCGGTGAGAAGCGTCGCTTCCCGCTTTGCACGGGCCTCGCGTTCCAGCGCGGCAATATCGTCATCCTGTTGCGAAGGAGAAGGCTCTGCGCCATCAGGCACCGGATGCGGGTGTTCATCGTTCATCTGCATGACTCCTCAGTTGTCAGTGGGTTGTGGGCATTTCCACCCGCTCAACCAGCGGGGAAACCGTGGCACCATCAGCGGCCTGGACCTTACCGAAACCACGATTTTCCAGGCCGACCACGGCGTTACCGGAACGCAGGACCAGACGGGGCGTGACCTCCTGAATGACCAATACGGTGAAGTTGCCTTTTCTGCGGATACTGCTGTTAACCACATGCTCGTGGCCGTTCAGCTCTTTTGTCACGGAGGGAATAGATTTGGCCGGGGAGAAGCCCACGAACGTAAAACGGCCATCGTCATACGCAAAATCGGGAACGATACGGGTGCTGTCGCGCCCCGGATATTTGAGGTAGTCCCAGTTGCGTGGCGTCTGCGCGGCATTCAGGGACTGCTGAATATCAGCCTGCTGCTGTTTTTGCTCCCGCTCCCGCATTCTGGCCGCTGTCTCACGACTGGCCTTTTCCTGTGCTTCACCCGGATAACGGTAACTCACCTGGAAAG
This sequence comes from Pectobacterium aroidearum, assembly GCF_015689195.1. Lineage (GTDB taxonomy): Bacteria > Pseudomonadota > Gammaproteobacteria > Enterobacterales > Enterobacteriaceae > Pectobacterium > Pectobacterium aroidearum. The sequence continues at coordinate 3,235,398 of NZ_CP065044.1, read as the reverse complement.
CGGGCTGCTGCGGTGACTTATCATCGATGACGTTCAGCTCGACGTTGTACAGCCGACGGGTGGTGACGATCAGCAGGTTGGTATGCCAGTCCTGGCTGTTAGGGGGGATCACCACCTGCGTGGTGTTACCGTCCGCGCCGGGCGCGCCCTGAACGAGCGCCACCGGGCGGATGTTGACCCGGTTGGCGTCCGGTGTGGCTTCCCACGCCTCCTCAAAACCGGGTCTGGCGCTGATAACCGCCTCGTCGCTGTCAAAGACCAGTGTGGTCATGAAACCGGGACGGGTATTGACGACGGTAACGTTCAGCGGGTTATAGACAACCTGCTGAACGCGGGCATCATAGCGGCTGGCCTGCGGGATGGCCGCGCACCATGCCGTGCCACACATCATCAGCGCCAGCGGGATAAGAGTGATGCTTTTCATTATTCACCTCCCCGGATTTCACGGTCTGCCTGCCAGTTGGTCACGATAAAACCGAACGGATTAACCTCCCGTTCCGTATCGCTCATTTCTTTGCCGGGGTCGGAGTGAAATGTCAGGCGGGCATCCCAGTATTCGGTGCGGGTGCTGTTGTCCGCGAGGCGGCGGATGGTCTTTTTGTAACGGAGGGTGGCGACGTTATCGGGGTCAGTGCCATCAGTGATCTGGTTTGACAAAATGTCGATCCGCACGGTATGCGCCCCATTCTGGTACACCTTGTCCGGGGCGTCTTTTCCGGCATACAGCGCCAGATAGTCATCGTTGACCTGAGGACTGTTATAAACCTGTACCGTGGCGTAATCGTCCTGCAGGGAAGGGTAAACGTACCGTTCACGCAGCCTGACGTAACTGGACGTCATCGCCTTCTGATAAGCCGCCTCCGCCGTCAGACTGGTTTTCGATGCACGGGTGACGTGCTCCACTCGTCCGGTATGATTATCCACGGTGTACAGTTCAACGACCGTCTGTTTCAGGGGCAGCATCAGCACCACGGCGGTAAGCGCCAGTAGGGCGATGAGCAGGCCCGCGCCGCCCATAATAAACCCGGCTTTTGTGGCACGTTTGTCCCGCTCAATCATCTGCTGCTCAAAGGTGCGCGAATCCGCAATGAGGGTCTGTTCACTCATGACTGTTTAACTCCGCCATTATCTGAGGGGTGTTCACCGGGATGCCCTGACCACCAAAGGCCGGGGGACGGGGGGACTGCGCGCATCCGGAAAGCGCGCACAGCAAAACCAGCGCAATCAAGCGTTTCATGGGGTGTTTCCTTAGTGAGATGAAGACAGGGTTATGTTTTAGCCGGAGGGATCAACGGAGTATTTCAGCAGGGATGACAGGTTTAACGATGGAATTTCTGAACGGCCGTTTCTCTTGATTGCGCCAGTCGCCGGGCTTCGTTGCGGGCGATCATCTGTTCAATCGCATTCTTACGTGCCTGAGCTGCGCTGTATCCCGGACCGCTGCCGGGTTTACCCGCACTGGCATCTTTCCAGCCCTGGATAGTGTCCTGAAGGGTGCGGGTAGTCTGCTTACCGGCTCCTGCTGCCAGTTTCCCGGCACCAAACGCCGCCGCACCAATACCCACCGCCGCCAGCCCCTGCATGGAGACGGTTGCCCCGGCCCCGGCCAGCGCGCCAGCCAGTTTTGCGGAGAGGTAGACCAGTATTGCTGCGCAGATACCGGCCAGACAGACCTGAGCACCTAACTCCACAATGTTGGATTGTGTAGACAGTTGTGTTGCAATATCTAACCGCGAGTTTAAATAATTAACGACAATGCGTAGCGACAATGCAGAAAACAGAACCGTTAATATGGCGGCGAACACATTTTGCAGCCAGTTGTTAAACATGGGGCGTAAAAAACCATACAGCAGACAAAAGATAAATACGGGGGCGGTAATACTCAGCAGTAAAACCATGACTTCCGCGATCATTGAAATAAAGGCGGTGATAATCATTAAAACGAATATCCCGAGCCAGACATAAAATTGAGCCGTCATACCCTCATCTTTTATGTATGTTGAGTTATCCATGTCGTGTAACGTTTTACCCAATACCTTCGCTTTACCCCATAAGCTATCCAGTAACTGCCAGATATTATCGCTGCCGGAAAATCCCTCCTTCAGGCCATTAATGGCATCAATAACCCCATCGAGATAACCGCTGACATTTGCCACAAAGGACAGGATAATTGCCATCCTCATGATGTCCCACATGACATCCTCCATTGGCGTGGACAACTTACCTGCCAGGGTCTGGTATCCACGCCACATGATATAGAGCGTGGCTGACGTTGCCGCCAGCCCCACCATCATGGAGGAGTATGACATCATCAGTCCCTTTGTGGCGTCAGTAACTCCTCCTATCAGGTGTTTTTCAACACCGATAAATACACCACCGGGCATATTAACCTCACTATGAGTTCAGGTCGGGAGTGGGAGCATTTAACTGCTGAATTTGATAATGGGCTTCATTGGCGTTTTTACAGTTATCTGAGGCATCGCCGGTTTTTTGGCATTTTTCATACACCGCTTTTAGTTCATCGGGATGATCTTTGTACCACTGAGTAGTTTTGGCTTCTTCTTTGCAGCCACTGATGATAAATAATAAAGACAGGAAAGAGAGGGTTAATAAACGCATGTGAGACTCCTTTAGCCGTTTAAATCAGGGGTTGGCGCAGTTAACTGTTGCTGATTCCACTGTTTAATACGCACATCCTCCAGTACTTTTTCGCGCTTTTCTGCTGCCTTTACGCTCATTTCCCATTGGTCAGTGAGCGTGTTCAGCATCACTGATTTTAGCTGAATACTGTTGGCAAGGTCCTGAGACTCCTTTGAGTCTTTGGATAGTGCGATACGGTTCGAGAGGCCGTTAATCTCGCCCAGTGTCTGGCTGACCTGTTCCTGGATCTCGTCAGTCTGCTCAAGCTGGATCGCCTTATTGATGACCAGCTGTTTGCAGGTATCTGCATAGCGTCCTGACTGTTCGGGATTGCAGGTATCGAAAACCCGGTACTTCGCGTACAGCGTATCGAACTGTCCTGAGGTGCCGCCGGAAAGTAGCAGATCATTGAGTGTCTGGCCTGGCTTGCGCAGTTTTTCCAGATCCGATTTCAGACTCTTCGCCTGATCCACAAAATCTGCAATATCCCGGACGCCGGTGGCCGTCGCTAACTGATTTTTATACGCCAGGATCTGGCTCTGATAATGTTGCGCGGTCTGCATCCAGCGCTGCGCTTCTTTCAGCCATTCGAGCTCACGCAGCGGGTCAGCATCAACAAGGACAGGAATACCAGCGTGCGCCAGCGGGCTGGCAATGACGCACGCGAAAATCAGGGCATGAAAACGCCTTTTCATCATGGATCTCCTTTGGGTTATCAGAGTGCCTGAGCCAGGTAGGATTCCAGCCATTCATGGGGCTGCATCCCTTCGCGGTACAGGGAATCAAAGATTTCGAGGTTGTCGGCGCTGCCGCTCATCACTCGGGTGTATCTGCCGATACCGGAGAGGTCGAGCGTCACGCGGGCAGCAAAACGTTTTGTGTCGCCACGCCTGAACTGATTTTTGACGACCACATACTGGCGGGCCTGCGGATCCAGATTTTTCACCACATCGAACACTTCCGGTTCAAACTTCATCCCGTCAACATAGTGGGCCCGGTCGGCACTGGGGTTGGCTGCTAGGATCTGCGTGCCGCACTGCTCAATGATGGCGGGCGCAATCTCATCCCTGATGATCTCCGCCGGAGACTGGGTGCCCACAACCAGCATCCCGTTGAGTTTACGAATGGTTTTCAGTCGATTATAGGCGAAATCCTTAAAGATCGGATCCCGGAGCCATTTCCAGAACTCATCCATGAAGATAACCAGTCGCCGTCCGTCGAGCAGCGTGGTGATGCGGTACAGCAGGTAAAAGGAGATCGGCGCACAGACATTGGCCTCATCCAGAAACTCTGTGCCGTCAATGCCAAAGTTATCGCAGTGGATGATATCGAAGGTATCCGATGCGTTATCAAACACCCAGCCAAACTCGCCACCCTGCGCCCACTGCGACAGGCGAATACTCAGGCCGTTCTCTTGTGCCTCCCGGGTGGCAGGCTCCGGCAAATTCTCCAGTAAACGGGTGATCCCATGGATGCGATATTGTGGTTCATTACTCATCACCGCCAGTACGGCGTCATTCAGGCGGCGTTCATCACGGGGCGTGATGGTCGCACCGTTACGTGTACACAGCAGTTTCATCAACTGACTGATGAAACTGATATTGCGTTTCGTGGGCAACAGCGAAAACGGGTTCCAACCCGTGGGGTCGCCATGCGTGATGCGATAGTAACGACCTCCCAGCGCCCGGATATTCATTTCCGCGCCCCGATCTTTGTCCAGATAAACGGTGGTCAGTCGTTTGGTTTTCGCATCCGGAGAAAAACTGTCCGGACGGCCGTATTTCTGCTGCATGTTTTCAAGGAACGTCATCAGCATGGTTTTACCCGAACCGTTGGTGCCGAGAATGCAGGTACTGGCCGGGTTCTTCTCGTTGAACTCGTCCTTGTCCGCCAGCGTGTTATGCAGGTTCAGATAGTAGCCATCCCCTGACGGGGTGCGCAGCAAGGCCATCGCATCCCCCCAGGGCGCGTTATCGCGCTTTCCGGGATAGAAATTGTGCAGTGCGGCCAGCTCAACAAAGTTCTGACTGCTCAGCTCTCCCTTACGGGGGCGCAGGTGATAATTGCCGGGCAGTTGTGCCATATACGCGGCTGAAAGAGAAAGCGCGGCGGGAACCGGTGTAATGCCGAGGTTGTTCAGGGCATTGCTGATTTCACTGGTATCAGCCACCAGGCTGTCCAGCGAGCGGGAAAACACCATGATGGAGAAATGGTGTTTTCCATAGGCGATTTTCCCCGATGTCAGCAGGTCAAGCGCCACATCCAGATCCAGTCGCTGTGACACCGCATCATCATCCGAACTCATTAACAGACGTCGGGTACGTTTGATGGCCTTGCGGGCTTCTTCACGTGACATGCAGGTGTACGACTGGGTGATTATATAATCGCAGGGGGCGTACAGCAGCGAGTCCATCATCCCTGTCGCGGTCTCCTCCGGGAACTCCTTCACCTCCAGCCCCCGGAAATATTGCGTACCGCTGGCGTGGTTTATCTGCCCGGACTCGCCAGAAAAGAACAGCGCCGCCGACCCCATCATCGAATACGCCGGAGCGCGGGTGACGCGCACCCTGCGCCACTGGTGCGTCAACAGGTACTCATAAAAGGATAACTGGGAGGAGAATACTGCGTGATCTTCGGTAAACGTGCCAAGAGGACGTGCGGCGTAGCGTGACAGTGCGGTATCGAGCGAGCCTTTGATTTCCAGCATTTCCTGCAGTGCAGCGTCAAGCTCTTTCAGTTTCTTGCCGTCATTCATGCGTCTGCGCCCGGCTTTTTCCAGGCTGACAAACGGACGGTAACAGACGGTCAGGAACAGGCGGTTACGGCGAAATGGGTCCGCCGCCAGCGAGGCATAATACAGACGGCTGATTTCATCGGCGTAAGGGTTGCCGGAGGGTTTGTGCAGAGAATCGGTAAATGGCTCCCGCACGTTATGGATATAAAAGGTGACCGGCATCCCCTCGAATGAGCGGATGAGTCCGTGCAACTGGTTGCGGTCAATACTGAGGGTTTCTTCTGATTCGCAGTCAAACGGGGTCCCCGTCAGTTCCCAGGTGCAGTAGAGGTCACTATTGGGAGAGCGGACAACATTCTGATGAATATGCGATGAATACGGAATGTACTTCCTGAGCGTGGCACATTGATTCAGTTTCATGGCGTTGAGAAACTCCTTGATATCAACAGCATCATGCTCAACGGGCATAAATACTGTTGCGCCAAACAGCCGGTTTGCTGCCGGTTTTCCTCTTGCCCTGAGCCAGACGGCAATCAGACTGAACCGCATGGGTTCATTCCGGGTGACAGACTTCATTACCAGAAATTCAACCGGGAGCAGGGCAAGGAAAGCGACGGAAGTCCAGACTGCGACGATGATGGTGATACCGGTGACACCCAGCAGGGGCACCATCGGCACCCCCCACAGCGCCGCCGGGCGTTTCATTGCTTTGAGCAGCTTTGCCATAGATGACCCCTCAGCTCATCAGCAGCGCGCCAATCTCACTGCCCCCACCAATCAGGATCCCGCCAATAATGATGTAGGCGCACTGGGACAGGCTTTCGCCTTTCCAGAGGGTCTTGTAACCCACCCAGATCACGGCCACTGTGATGGTGATGGCCGCCAGACCATGAAGACCGGTGGAGACCTTTTCCATCACGGTATTTGCGCGAGTGAAACCATCGGCAAAGGCCGGGGTTGTAGAAAAAACCATGAGCACACCTACGTAAACAGCACTGACAGCGGTCTTTAGCTTGCGAAAAAGTGTCATTATTCTTCCCCACGGGGTGACTGATTGAGGCTGCGACGTACTGACGGCGCGGAGGTCTGTGCGATGGCGATTTTCCCCCGACGGAGTTTTGCGGGGACGCCCCGGACAACGGTCCCCGGCCAGAGCACACGGGGAGGGGATGGCTTATCAGCAGGAATGGCTTCGAGGGGAGTCAGAGTTGTGGATTTATCCTCGCGGGTGCCCGGTACGGCATAACGGGGAGATGCCGAAACATAACCCATCCGCTGCACATAGCTGGTCCCTGAAAAAGCCGCTTCAGGTTGTAGTCCTGTACGGAAATTGCCGGAGTAATAGCAGCTCAACGCTCTTTTCAGGGTGCCGCCACGTTGGTAGCAGTCGCTGAGAATGCGTTCAAAAACCAACAAATTGGTGCAGGGATCAAGCAGATCAGAGGCCGTCACGCCGTAATGATGGAAATTGGTGCTGGTGATTTGCATCAGTCCCACAGAGTAACGGCGTCCCTGTGCCATAAGGCGGCGAATAATATGCTCAGCTTTGTCCCGGCTGGCGGGCTGATGGGAGATAACATTGTTATCTCCGAGGGCGCGAGTGGCCTTCGGGATAATTTCGGCGATGGCATAAGGGTTAAAACCGGATTCCACCCGTGCCACGTCGAGTGCAGTGGACGGATGAATGCTGGCGGCACACTGCATGGCCGCCGCCAGAAAGGCAGTGGTGGAAAGCATGATGGCCTCGGAATTGAAGGCAACGTGCACAGTCAGTTGACCCGGCACGCTGCGGAGTAAGGAGTAATAAAGAAGGGTTAAAGCGCCGTTTAGCCGGGCTCCGCACTCTGTGGAAGATTGCTATCCTCCCGTGGCTCAAGCAGGACCAGTTTGCCGGAAACCGCAATACCGGGTGTCAGGACAATATTCAGGCCGGGCTTGCCGTTATGGGCAAATGCCACGCCAACCCTGGTCCAGTAGGTGTTTTTTTCGCCCTGCATATCAGGCGTGCTTTCCTGGGTGACAAATACGTGGTAGATGGGTTTTCTCATGAATTATCCTCTCATCAGAACTACAACGAATGAAATAAACGGGTCACATCCCGATTCTGCATTCCGGTTTTAACGGGTCAGCGAGAACATTCAGCGGCACCCTGAATTGTGGTTTTGTGACAGCCCGTTCCGTATTATTAAAGAGCAATACCCGGCCCGGACGAATTAACGTCCATCAGGGCAACCATTCTGTAATGGCGTGTTCAGCATGAGGGATCTGGATCGAGTCATGAACGATAAACTCAAAACAAAAATTTTAGGGAGTTGCATAATTTTTTGTGTTATTCTTTCTTGCCATGTCATTCTGTCGAATAGTTGAAATACTTCTCCTTGTAAGCTAACTGTTATGCCATGATTAAAATCAATAGCTCCTGTTACAGGCAATGGTATTTTAAGAGATTGGGCAAGTAATTTTTGTACTAGAACATATTCATATCCAATCAATAGAGTGTCAATGACTCTCTCTGTGGGAATGATATATTTGCCAGTAGTGCTAATAATAAAATTATGCCCCTTAATAAAAGTTTTCTTGTCAAGAAGGCACAAACGATTTATTGATGACATCTCAGATGATCTAAGCCTTAATTTGTAGCCCGATCTTTGTACTTTACGTAATGTAATTGGCGATTGAAAGTAAATAGAGAGATGAATGCTGCCATGTAATGCATATCTGTAAATGTCACTTTTTTTTAATTTTCAGTCCTTTTTTATTTATCACGTCGACTGCTTCACGGACAGTCAGCCAGTCAGGCGAACTATAGTTTGTATTTGATAGGGTTTGTTTTTTTGACATAGTGGTTTCCTTCTATATCTATTGTTTTTTAAAAAATACCATGGATTTTCCAGTGAAATTAATTTCATGGCGCGGTATCTATTGCGTTATGAAGTTTGGGTTATATTGGCTCGGGGGCTTCTTAGCGTTTCAGACCCCCATGTCCGGCCTCATATTTCGCAGTGGTTGAAAAGAAGAACAAATACCAAGTTAAACTAATTCAATCCTCCAAAATTATTTGAGTTGAATGGAAGAAATTACATAAATCTGTCTGCTCCGCCTGATGCTTCGATTGTCTGTCCAGTAACAAACTGATTCCTTCCAGAAAGCAGGAACGCAGTAATCGCAGCAATATCTTCAGGAAGTCCAAAGCGGCCCACAGGCGTTTTCTCTTTACCCAGTAATGCAATTACCTCTTCGTCTGTTCTGTCATTCAGTTCAGGACGACGATTGCGGACATTCGGTAGCATATTCTGCGCCCAGTTATCCGTCGCGACAGCACCCACTCCGATCGCATTGACCAGAATGCCATCCTGAGCCACGCTAAGTGCTAAACTACGGGTCAGGTTGTTGATAGCGGCGCTCAGTGCGTGTGAGATGGTAAGTTGCGGGTTAGGATAGATACCGCCAATGGATGAGATATTAACAATACGCCCCCAGTTTCGTTTCTGCATCCCGGGGATGACGGCCTTACAAAAACGTCTCATGGCGGAGAGTTTGGTCTCAGTCATTAGCTGCCAGTCTTCTTCCGAAGTGGTTAACAGCGTTCCCGTATGTGCTCTTCCGGCATTATTTACCAGTAAATCAATACGCTGAAAAACCTTTTCCACTTGTTCAACCACCAGGGAAGGGAGTTTGGGATCAGTCACATCCCCGGCAACAGGCAGCACCGAAACACCGTATTTGTCTGATATTTTTTTCGCAGCCAGAATCAGCTCAGGTTCTCGTCTGGCCACCATGACTAAATGCACACCATTCACGGCCAGTTCTTCACAAATGCTGAAACCAATTCCGGTTCGGGCTCCGGTTACCAGAGCCACTTTTCCAGTCAGTTTTAAATCCATTTGCTGCTCCTCAAGTTAAGCACAGTTAATAACATGAGCAGTATTAGTAACAAATCTCTTTTTCAGGAGCTTGTGCATCAGAATTCAGACGTCTGAAAAAAGCGGTCAAAGAGTTGGGATTTCCGTCTGCTTATACTCCAGACGATATTGAGTTTAGAGCCAGGAGTGGTCAATGCGAACGGACAATCATGAGCTTTCTTCTGCCAGGATTCTTATGCTGGCGATTATTTGCTGTATTGTTGTAGCTAATATTTATTTTAATCAATCTGTCCTGAATTTAATTGCCGGATCCTTTCCCAATGAATGGGGGGCTGTTTCTTTGATCCCCATGGGCACCCAGTTAGGCTATGCGGTGGGCTTATTCTTTCTGATCCCACTGGGCGATTATATTGAACGTCAGCGGCTTATCCTGCGTCAAGCGCAGGTGCTTTTCCTGGCACTGATCGGCATGATGTTATCGCCAACGGCGACAGTGTTGGTGTTCTTCTCCTTCCTTACCGGGATGGCTGCAACAGTAGCCCAACAGATAGTGCCGCTTGCCGCCTCGCTCTCCAGATCTTCTGCACGAGGTAAAACCGTGGGTACGGTGATGAGCGGTGTCCTGGCAGGTATCCTTGCTGGCCGGGCTATCGGAGGCCTTATTGGTCAGTATTTCGGCTGGCGCGGTGTCTTTTTGTCCGGAGCGATCATGACATTGCTGGCTATATTTTTCATCTTGCGCATTTTGCCTGCTCAGTCGTTGCCAACGCCAAAGTTTAACTATCTGGCGGTATTACGTTCATTAGGACAGCTGTGGAAAAGCGAGCCGCAGGTGCGTGGTGCAACTCTTACACAAGCAATGCTGTTTGCCTCCTTCAGCGTGCTGTGGACAGTGCTCCCTTTCTGGTTAGCTCATCGCTACGATTACGGTGCAGGGGTAACCGGAACCCTGGCTGCTTTGGGGTTAATCGGTATTCTGTGCGCGCCTCTGGCGGGAAGTTTCAGCGATCGTCAGGGACCATTCCGAATGGTTGTTTTTGGTGTGATACTCATGCTGCTGGCTTGGGCTGTTTTTTGGAGATGGAACAGTATGGCGGGTATGGTGGTGGGCATTCTACTACTGGATGCGGGTGAACAATGTGTACTAATAGCTAATCAGCACACGATTTACTCTTTGCGTCCGGATGCCAGAAACCGCCTTAATACACTATTTATGTGCGTTATGTTTATTGGCGGAGCATGTGGCTCACTGACTGCCACCTGGATATGGGAGACAACTCATAACTGGGCGCTGATTTCTACAGCGGGGGCAGGGCTCGTGATCCTGGGGATGTTAATAACCGTGAGATGTAAATATTCAGGTCTCCATTCGGGCGCATAGTGCCATAGCATTTCTTACATCCGTCGCCCTATCTGAGACATCAACATCATGTAAAGCGTCCTGTATCAATTGTTTAGCAGCCCATTTTTCCCCGGCTTCAGCCTGCAATGTCGCCAATGAATAAGCAATACGGAGGGCCCAGCCATGAGCCTGTTGCTGGTGCGCTTTGTCTAGGGCCTGCTCCAACAGCAGGCGTTGCTCCTGAGGAGGTAATTGAGTGGCAGAAAGACGCATCAGCTCAGGCGTGCACCAGTTTTCATGATCCTGGCGGGCGGTTCTCAGCGATAACCCGGTATCAATTTCTGACAACAAGGGGGAATATTGCCAATCTAATCCCATCGCCCGCAACGAGCTAAACAGTGTGGTCTGACTAACATCGGTATGACTGAACTGTTTGGCCCAAACAAGAAACAGCTCGCCGTATGTCTTCCAGAAATACAAATCATGCCTTTCTGCCAGATGAATAAGCCAGTTTGCGGCCCTTATAACCCAACGTGGATTACGATCCAGTGCCGCTGTCATACAAGCGCCTTCAGCCAGTGCACAGCAAAGAGAACAGACATGCTGCAAACGAGCGGCTTTTTTAACACCGCGCCATGCCATCTGTTTCGCGGCCTTATACTCACCCTGTAACCATAGTAAACGAGACAGAAAGGCCTGACCGGCGGTCTCTTGATCAAGACCAAAACGGAAAGAGTGACTTAATTCGCCATGTTCATACCAGTCAAGAGATTGCTGGAGATAATCACGCCCGACATAATGACGTCCCAAAAAATGCAGGGATACACCGAGAATACGCAGCCCGGTTGCCATCGCCTCCTCGTCACTAATGGACCGTGCTAGCTCGCACATAGATTGCGCATGCTCAAGCGCTTTATCCAGCTCGCCAGTACGGAGATAATACAACCATAATCCGTAATGAGCCTGTAAACGTATCTCTTTGTCGTCGAGCTTTTCTGCAAGTGCCAGCGCGGTTTTCCAGGCTGAATGTGTTTCAGGCGTAGGGCCTTTTGCCCAGGTTGACGCCTTACCTGCTACAGCGCTGAGATTCATTCTCTGGTGTAGCGTTAATACTACCCGAGAAGTATTTTCATAAAGCAGAGGATAGATATAGCGCTGACATTCATCGTAGAGTGAATATTCGATCCAAAAAGGGGTCATCTCTTGTAAGATCTCAAGCCCCTTAGAGGGATCTGCCCCCTCAGTCAACGTTTGCTGTAATACACTCCGCAAATCATTAAGCATATGGCTATAACGTTCACGCCACTGTCCCGTTGGCAGCATAAACCAATCACCTCGGGCCTCTTCTACCAGATCTTTATAATAACCGGCAAAACGGGCCTCAAGACCAGTATATTCACCCTGTTGCCTGAGTTTATCGCATGCGAACTGGCGCATGGTTTCCAGCAGGCGGAAACGGGTCTCTGGTACCTGAGTACTGACCTGAATCAGGGATAAAGACAGCAATCTTTGCAGATCGTCAACAACCTGCCAGCGATGCTTGTCTTTAATAAGCAGAAAGTCGCTTACTGATTTCACACTGAACATATCGGTATAGATCCCCAGAGAGCAAAATAATCTTTGTTCACGTGTGTTGAGTAACTGATAAGTCCACTCCAGCGTGGTCAGTATTTTCTGATGTCTGGGCACCAGAGAGCTGTGCGTATTGCTCAATAGCTGGAAACGGTCTTCCAGTCGGCTATAGATCTCTTTGACACTCATGACTGGCAGACGGGAGGCCGCAAGTTCAATCGCCAACGGCAGACCGTCAAGATGACGGCATAACTCGCCAATCAACGACAGTTCGCTGGCTGATGGATGGAAATTATGTCGGTTGGCCTGCCCGCGTTCGATAAAGAGGCGGACACTGTCAAAAGTCAGTAACTCGTGGGTATCAGCCTCTTCGCTCTCAGGAACTTGTAATGGCGGTAGTAGATATTGTTGCTCGCCGGCAACCTGTAACGCTACCTGGCTGGTCAACAACAGTTTTATATGGGGAGCCAGGTGCAGGAGAAACGTAATAACTGGTTCCAGTTCACTAATTACATGTTCACAGTTATCAATCAGCAGTAAACATCGACGCCGTGCAAGCTGTTGCCGTAAATCGGCATCATTATGAATGGCAGCTAATGGAAGATGGAGCGCTTGTGAAATAACAGATAGCAAGCTGGATGCTTCGGTGATATGCGCCAGTTCAGCCACACATATTCCATCAGGAAAATGCGAGTGTGTAAGGCTGACGACTTCCCATGCCAAACGAGTCTTACCCACGCCCCCTGAGCCTGTAATCGTCACCAGACGGTATTGATCCAATAAGGCGCATAATTCCTGCACAGCTTTATCACGCCCCAGAATCGACGCTAGAAAAGGGGTAACAGCGGGTTCAGGTATTTCTGATTTAGAGAGCGGTTCAGTTGGCAGTTTATTGATATTAAAGCGATAACCACAACCAAATTCAGTAATCAGTAGATGGCGGTCATGACCCAGTATGCGGCGTATAGCTGAAATTTGTGCCTGAAGATTATTTTCTTCGACGATTTCATTTCCCCACACTTGAGTAAGTAAAGATTCTTTACTTACCGCTTTACCTCCAGCACTCACCAGAACAACCAGAACGTCAAAAGCTCTGGCAGAAATTCTTACTGGCTTACCCCGATGTAACAGAATCCTTAGCTGTGGCCAGATTTGCCAGTCAGCAAAGTGAATCTCATCAATTGATATCATGGTGTTGAGATCTTCTGTTTTGAGCATCACGAACTCTCGGTATGGAGTAAGCCATTTCTAACGAAAGTGGTCATCAGAATCAGGCTACATGTTGAATGTGCTGCATCGGCGTATAACTATTCAATACCACTTTTACCGTTAATGATTATAAAGCCAATAGTGCTATGTGGCATAGCTTTGCGATCAAGCTGGTTATTGCCATCAGGCCTGGCTGGAAAAGCACCTGCATGGATAATCATTCGACCAGGGATTAACCTTCCAATAGCAGCGTGTGTCCACAGAACATTTAAATAATGGTGGTACGGGATGCCAATGCCAGGACTGATGGCCGTTTTTACAGTCTTATCTCATTGGCGCTAACAGCCACAAACAGCGGAAGCGGACTCGATACCATTACCATAATCGGGGCATATTGACGAATGATCCGTGCTGACAATGAGGCGAAGACTGGCGCATGCATCATTATTGCAAGCACTGTGGGGGATTCCGATGCCGCCATCGCGATATCTGGTTCCATATCCGTCGCTTGCAACACATCTTCCTGGCAACATTTTCGATGGCTTTGCGTGTTTCCTGCGAAGGTATATTTCCCTGCGCTGTTGCCTTTAAGGAACATAGCAACCCTGAGCCTTTGTCACTCATAGTATTGGCATCCAACGGAGCGATCAAAGGCTAATCATTGCTATGCCGGACAGCACCACTAATGCACCGGCAATCCGGCGTGCCAGATGATTTTCACGAAACAGCCAGTACGAAAGAAGAGAGCCGATAATAATGGATGTTTCCCTGAGAGGAGCGACGAGTGCCAGTGGCATGCTCTGCATGGCTGTCAGTACAAGGATGTAGGCAAGTGGAGAGCATACAGCAATGATAAGGATTGGGATGATATCCACACGTAAAGTAGTTGAAATTCGATATCGTCGTCGCATCGCCCCAGGGGTAAGAATAAGACTCTGTAGCAGGAGTGTGCTGGCGTAATAGCTCACTGGATCCAGGCGCAGAGAGATTATCGAATAACCGTCCCAGAGGGTATAGCCAGCGATGGTGGTCCCCGTTGCTGCCCCCCATAGCATTCCCTGTAGAGGTCGGCTTCCGCTCCTGAACGGATTACCAGTAACGACAAAAATACCTGCGATAATGAGAAGCGCGCCAAGTAAAGCGTTTGCTGAAAGCCGTTCACCCATGAGCTGGGTTGCAAACAGTATTGTCAGAACCGGCCCGCTCCCCCGGGCAATCGGATAAACAATACCAAGTTCGGCTCGCTCGTAGCCAGCCTGCAAGATTAGAGAATAAGCGATATGAAGTACAGACGAAATAACTGCCGCGACAGCGAGTCGCCAGTCGAACGCCTGTTGTCCATCAACTATCAGAATGAGGCTGATAGGAACCCATAGCAATGCTGAGGCACAGCTGTAGGTCCAGACGAACACAAGTGTGTCTTCCTTCTTATATTTTGAGGCTATATTCCAAACTGCATGAGCTACCGCAGCAGTAAGAATCATCGCAACCGCGCTTAACTGCATCAAGTTATATCCGGTAAATCAATGCCCGCCCGTTCAGCCCGGCGATTTTGTTCTTTATCTCGCAGAGTGAGGGCTGCGACCAGCGTATCAATAACGACGAGCTGAGCAAGCCTACTCCCCGCAGCGGCCATCTGTGCCGGTAGTGGCACTCCGCCAACAACGAGTGAAACATTGGCGAGTGTCGCCAGTGGAGTATCGTACTGGTTAGTTATTGCGATAAGCGATGCTCCAGCCGAGGATGCAGCATCAGCGACGGCGAGTGTGGATGATGTGCGACCAGTTGAACTGACGACGATGATTACGTCTCCTGGACTGAGGAGGCGGGCAGCAATCATGGCTGATAAATAATCCTGGATACTGATGGTTATCACACCCGCCGTCCGCAACCGAAAGACCGCATCAGCGGCAACCGTTGCAGAGGGGCCAGCACCAAATGCAAATACCTGGCGTGCACCCTGGATTAAATCGACCGCCTCATCAAGGGCGGAGATTTCGATAGCACCGCTGAGCGCAGTCAGCGCGTCTACACCAGCACGAATTGATGTTTCCAGCACCGATGCCAGCGTCGCATCCGCTGTGAGGACTTCAGGCGGGGCAAAGAACCGGGCAGTACCACGAGCCCGGGCAATCTCTATCTTAAGTTCAGTGAACCCGGTGAACCCGATTGCTCGTGCAGCGCGTATTACTGTCGGCGGTGATACACCAGCACGGGTGGCAACCTGTGCTGTCGTGCTGGTACCGACAAACAAAGGATCGACAAGCAGGAGATCGACAACTTTAGCCTCACTTGCAGCAAGTCCGCCGCTTCGGGCGTGAATGCTGCCAAGCCATTGCTGTAACCGCTGCTCGCCTTCTGAAATTCCGTTACCAATTTCTTTATTCATGTGTAATATATTACATACCCTTTGTGAAGGGCACAACCACCACGTAAGTAGATTTTGTTGCAAGGAGTCCGCATTCATGAACGCTGAAATCAATACGATTGTCGCTGTTGTGGGTCCAGGTGCCATCGGCACCACAGTCGCGGCGGCGTTACACGAAGTCGGCCGCACACCGCTGCTGTGTGGACGTACACCCCGCGATCACCTGACCCTGCAAGACGGCGACCACTATGTCACCGTGCCCGGTCCGGTACAGACGAATCCGGCGCAAATCACTCGCACGGCTGATCTTGTCTTTCTGGCAGTCAAGTCCACACAAATCGACGCGGCAGCAGAATGGCTCAAGGTGTTGACCGGCCCGGAGACGGTTGTATGCGTGCTCCAGAACGGGGTTGAACAGTTGGATAGGCTCGCGACGTACTCTCTGCCCGGACAGATCGTTCCTGCTGTCGTGTGGTTTCCCGCACAGGCGCAGTCAGATGGCTCAGTACGCTTGCGCGGCGAGGTACGCCTCAGCCTGCCAGACACGCCAGCTTCCTGCTCAGTGGCCAAAGCGCTACAAGGCACGCGGTGCTCCGTAGACCTGGCAGCGAATTTCAGCTCACTGGCCTGGCGCAAACTATTGCAGAACGCAGTGGCTGGACTCATGGCGCTCACGCACCGCCGCTCGGGCATGTTCGGGCGTGCTGATATCGCCAGGCTTACTCTGGCTTATTTACAGGAGTGCCTGTCCGTGGCACGAGCAGAAGGCGCAGAACTCGGTGACGAAGTGCCGCAGGAGATCCTCGATAAGTTCCGGGCGGCTCCCGCAGACATGAGCACTTCCATCCTCACGGATCGAGAAGCTGCCCGACCGCTCGAATGGGATATTCGCAACGGCGTAATTGCGCGTCTCGGCCAGGTTCACGGCATTCCGACGCCTGTCAGCGACATCTTGGTGCCTCTTCTTGCGGCTGCGAGCGACGGCCCCGGTTGACCCTGGAGCCGATGATCGCGCTATTACTTCTCTTCTTCCTCGCCTTCGGTGCTGGCGTGCTCAGCGGCGTTGTCGGTACTGGCTCGTCGCTAATCATGCTGCCCGTCCTCACACGTGGACTTGCCATTGGCATCGCATTGCTCGTCGGTTCGATGATTGCGAAACGTCTCGTCCAGAAACTCCAGACGCACACGTTCGAGCTTCTCATTGATGCAGTTCTCGTCGCCCGGGCAGCAGGGATGATCCTCGCTCTCAAATGAAATGGCACGCTTGGACTGACGACGTAAGTGTGTTGTTATCGTGTAACAGCTTTCTACAGGCAGCGATGGGTCGAGATGAAGGGGCTAACAAGCTATTAGAAATGAATAAAGCCGTACCAGTGTATGCTGATACAGCTTTTTGTTATGGATCATGCCGCTTCGTTCTTTTTGCCCCGCCTTGTACTAAAAGGTGGTACGTATGCGAGCCGACATGTGTCCAGATAATCCGACCACCATTGCATCATTTCCTTGCGGGCTTCCAGATGCTCAGCCTTATGAATGTAGGCTGCTCGAACGCTATTGCGTTCCTGATGACTCATTTGACGTTCAACCGCATCCTGCGACCATAGGCCAGACTCCATTAGCGCACTACAGGCCATAGCTCTGAATCCGTGGCCGCAGATTTCATCTTTTGTGTCATAACCCATCAAGCGCAGCGCCTTGTTGACCGTGTTTTCGCACATTGGTTTATACGGATTATGGTCACCGGGGAATATCAGCTCCTGATGCCCGCATATTTCCCGTATCTGTTTCAGAATAGCGATGGACTGATGGGAGAGGGGAACGATATGCGGCGTGCGCATTTTCGCCCCACGCCCAGAGTAGCGGACACCGGGGATGGCTTCGCGGGTGGCTGGAATGGTCCAGATTTTGTTTCTGAAATCGATCTCAGACCAACGGGCAAAGCGCAATTCGCTGGAACGGATGAACAGGTGCAGGGTGAGTGAGACTGCCAAACGGGTTAATTCTCTCCCTTGCTTGTAGTCCTCAATGCTAGTCAACAGCTCTGGCAGTCGTTCCAATGGAAGGGCAGGGTAGTGGCGTTTAACGGGAGGGGCGATTATCCCGTCCAGATTGGCCGCCGGGTTGTGCTCTATCAACTCCTGATGCACGGCATGACGCATGATGTTGCACATATGCTGTCGGGTTCGTGCCGCCACTTCCAGCAAACCTTTTTTCTCAATCCCTTTCAGCAGGTCGATGAAGTGGCGAGTTTTCAGTTCTGTGACTGGCAAGTGTCCAATTATCGGGAAGATATGGTTGTTCATGCTAGCAAGCAGACGGGTGGCATGGTTCTCTGACCATGAGCGGTTGCTTTTATGCCACTCCAATGCCACATGCTTGAAGGTTTTTTCTGGTGAGGAAGTGGTTCTTTCAGCAGAGCGCTGCTGTGCGGGGTTGATATTCTGCGCCAGCAATTTGCGGATACCATCACGCTGCTGACGAGCGTCGGCCAGAGATACATCAGGGTAGGCACCTAAGCTGAGGCGTGATTCTTTTCTATTGATGCGATATTTGAGATACCAGAGACGTGAACCGCCTGGATTAACTAAAAGGTACAGACCGTGAGAATCGGAAATTTTGAAGGGTTTTGCTGATGGTTTTAAGTTGCGGATTTTTGAGTCGTTAAGAGACATTTGGGGGTCACTCCGTCATCGAACCAACTTGACCCCAAATCTGACCACCAAATTCTCCCGATGCGGAGGGAAAACTGAAAATGCATCGGGAAGACTTTTCACGCTAACTCATTGAATCCGAATCACATAAGGATTCGCAAAGCGGCATGAAAACAAGAATTTGGCTCCTCTGACTGGACTCGAACCAGTGACATACGGATTAACAGTCCGCCGTTCTACCGACTGAACTACAGAGGAATCGGTTAAGTGCGATGGATAATAGCGGTAGCATTTCGGGTTGTCAAAGGCTGTTATCGTTCGGTGCGTTTGATTGCCGAACTAATAACCAACATATTGAAATTATTGCTCAAGTTGAGCACGGGAAAGCAGTGAAACGTGCCGGTTAGCGGGCAGGGCTGCACTCTAAAATAGCAGGGTTTGCTTTAGGATGGTGCAGATGGGGAGTGGTTCTGTGACAGGTTCTGCATGTTAAATCAGAGGGGTTGGTTAGCAGAATCATTGCTTTTCCTTATTTTACCTGTGGCTTATCAATGAGGTATCACTTTTTCTTAGGCATAGGAACATAATATGGCGCGCTTTTTGCTACCTCTTTAGGGTAACTACTCAGGAGGCAGACATGAATCTTAGACGGCTCAAATATTTTGTGAAAATCGTTGATATCGGTAGCCTGACGCAGGCTGCTGAGTTGTTGCATATTGCACAACCGGCGCTGAGCCAGCAGGTCGCGACGCTGGAGAGTGAACTCGAAAAACAGCTGCTGGTGCGGAGTCGGCGTGGTGTAACGCCTACCGAGGCGGGGAAAATTCTTTATTCTCATGCACAGACGATATTGTCACAGTGTGAACAGGCAAAGGATGCGGTGAGTGGCGCACGACAATCAATGAGTGCGTAAGCGTTAACGATTAGAGCCAGCCATTTCCCGATGGCTGGCTACTTAATCTGATTCTCTTTTCTGGCCTTCTGCCAGAAGTCGATGTCTTTCTGTTTTTTTTCGTGAACTTCATCACAATTCACAGTTTTATCGATCTTCTTCAGAAAAGCGACTTTTGCT
Source organism: Pectobacterium aroidearum (assembly GCF_015689195.1). Classification (GTDB taxonomy): domain Bacteria; phylum Pseudomonadota; class Gammaproteobacteria; order Enterobacterales; family Enterobacteriaceae; genus Pectobacterium; species Pectobacterium aroidearum. Next base: position 3,215,947 of record NZ_CP065044.1, on the reverse strand, counting down.
CTTAAAAATAAAATGGGTTTTTAGTTTTTTTATTTATTTGGTTTATTTATCTTCAACTTCATTTTATTGCCGCAGTGTGAATATGATTTCCGTAAAATGATAATAGACACTAGCGATCAGGCCATTCACAGTGTTACATTAATCTTCGTTATGTTTTCTCTAATCCTGTACGTCATGACAGGTCTTGCCTTATGGGTGTATGACGGTTATTTTTTTGATTAAGGAGTTCAAATGAATAATATCCTCTCTCATCTTTTAATAAAGTTGGCAGAAAAAGAAGTTGGAGAAAAAGCGCTTAACGCGAAGATTGAATCGTTAGAGATGCTGATTTCTGCCATTGTTTCAACATTTGATGACAGTAAAATCAATGAGTTAAATAGAAAGATAGAAGGTGCTGTTGCTGATGCTTCTCAGCGAAAGGATGACCATAATTCCTTAGCTTTCGAACTATTGGCAAAAAATATCAATCGAATCACAACCGTTTCATTACGGGAATAACTTTCTTATATATCAATGGTAACGACATTAATTGATCGCATATTAATTTTGCATATCCAATTGAGAATTGTTTATATCCAATAATAGAGAATACTTGTGCTATGTGTGATTTTGCTGAAAAAAACTGAAGGCGCCGACGTTGTCCGCGCCTTTCTTGCATTTATATGCTTTTTACTTCACATCAATAGTCTGCTTTTTCCGACGAATAAACTGATAAGCAATAGCCAGAACAATAAACCACAGCGGCGTGACAATCAGCGCCTGCCGTGTGTCTGGTTGTAATGTTAACAGTACAATAACAAAAGCGAAAAAGGCCAGACATACCCAGCACATGAAAATACCCAATGGCATTTTATAGGATGACTCGGTATGTAGCTGAGGGCGCTTTTTACGATAGGTCAGGTAAGAGCACAGGATGATGCTCCAGATGAACATGAATAAAATAGCCGAGACGGTGGTCACTAACGTAAAGACGGTCATCACGTTCGGAATCAGGTAGATCAATACTACGCCGGAAAGCAAACAAATACAGGAAAACATCAGTCCAGTCGAAGGAACGGCGCGCTTAGAAAGCATGCCGAAGCTTTTCGGGGCATCGCCTTGTTTAGCCAGACCAAAGAGCATACGGCTGGTGGAGAAGACGCCGCTATTTGCTGAGGATGCCGCAGACGTCAGGACGACGAAGTTGATCATACTGGCAGCCGCAGGTAAGCCGACAAGTACGAACATTTCCACAAAAGGACTCCGATCCGCAGTGATCGCACCCCAAGGCGTGACGGACATAATCATGATTAGCGCAAAAACATAAAACATGATGATGCGAATCGGGATGGCGTTAATCGCGCGAGGCAGTACGACTTTCGGGTTTTTCGTTTCAGCAGCAGTTGTACCCACCAGTTCGATGCCGACAAAGGCGAATACGGCGATCTGGAACCCGGCGAAGAACCCACTGATTCCTTTAGGGAACATGCCGCCATCATTCCAGAGGTTGGTAAAAGAGGCGACATTGCCTGATGGGGAAGAGAATTGCATCATCACCAACACGGCGCCGACTGCGATTAACGCAACGATAGCGACAATTTTTATCATGGCGAACCAGAATTCCATTTCGCCAAACAGCTTCACGGTTGCCAGATTTAGCGTAAGTAGAAGCAGAACGCAAAGCAGAGAAGAGACCCACTGCGATAAATCAGGGAACCAGAACTGAGAGTAGGCGCTGATGGCTACGACATCGGCTATCCCGGTGACAACCCAGCAGAACCAGTAAGTCCAGCCGGTAAAGAAGCCTGCCCATGGCCCAAGCAGGTCGGCCGCGAAGTCACTAAATGATTTATAGTTGAGATTGGAAAGTAATAGCTCTCCCATTGCGCGCATGACGAAAAACAGCATAAAGCCAATGATCATATAAACGAAGATGATCGAAGGGCCAGCCATGCTGATTGTTTTGCCCGAGCCCATGAATAGCCCAGTACCGATCGCTCCGCCGATGGCGATGAGCTGAATATGACGATTAGTCAGATTCCGTTGCAGTCCTTCGCCTTGTTCAGGGGCGAGATCTGCGGTTTCTTTTGATTGTTCTACCATTTAAGTACACGTTCCTGTTTCTGTCTGTGATGTTTTTTTGAGCTCTTTGGCGGCTCTCGTTTGCGAAAATCGAAACAAATAAGATAGCTCAACCGCGGTACTTATTACAGCGGATGTCTGAAATAGCCAGGCATAAAGAGGGCAGATAATGATGCAAAGTGATGTTGTATATTTTTCGCCCTAAAATGAAGAGGATATAAAACGATGAGAGGCATAGATAAATAGGTCGAGCAGGTTAACAAATTTACCAATCGCTAACAATGCTATTATCGTGTATAAAAAATTAATATGAAGTGTTTGACAGACGAGTCTGGGAGGAGAATAATCTCCCCCGTTGGGTCGTTAGCTCAGTTGGTAGAGCAGTTGACTCTTAATCAATTGGTCGCAGGTTCGAACCCTGCACGACCCACCAACAATATCAATGAGTTAAGACTGCTCTCTCAATTTGTTATTATTTTTTTCTTTTGTGTTAACATATTTTTAATTATATCCTTTATTAAATTTATTCGTATTTTCTGCGTTGAATAACACCTCCGATTTTTTATTTAATTTCACCTCTTCTACTCTATTTTATCCTTAATAAATGGGGTTTTCTCTGGCGTGCTTTTATTCATATGGCGCGTTAACATCGGTAAAAATATAACGCGGTTGATGATCTTGCTGAAAGGTTATCGCCCGGTCTGATGAGGATGTGACTCAGACTCCCTGAAGAGTCGCGATAAAGTGCTATGCTTAACAGATGGAATAGTCAACAGCGCGTAATGGTGTTAGCCAGTGCGTATGTAGCTTGGTATGACGAAATTTCACAGGGCTGTGTTCACATCCACTGGGGCGGCGTTTAGAGGTAGCTGGAATTTCCTGGTTAGCCATAAGCAAATTTCTGCTTGATTTCGGAGGTTCATATGGGATTCGAAAAATTACTGGCTGTCATAGAAAAAAGTCACCAGGATCCAAAATCAGTTATCTCATTGTCTGAATTGAGCCAGGCAATCCACGAGATAATTTGTACCGAAAGTTCGAAAGAGTACAAAATAAATGAATGCTTCACTGAGCTGAGAGAACTGGTTGATGAAAGAAAAGCGCTCTCGAGGAAACAGCTCCTGGATAAAGCGTTGGTGACGGAATTAACGCAATATAAAAAGAAAGAAGAGGCGCTACTTTTGAAACTCATCAGTATCGGGAATAAATAGACGAGAGTCTCTATTTTCTAATCAGGGAAGCAAGGCTAAATATCACTACACCGCCGTTGCAAATTATTAAGATGGCGGTGTAGCAAATAGTGCTATTTACGGTAACTGGTTTTGATTTGTTTAATCGTGTTATCAAAAACAGCGGCTTGCTCAGCATCTTCCAATTGAGCAATATATCTTTCCATATTGATGATCACTTTACCAGCATCCGCCTGGCCAATTGCTTTTAATAACAGCGTCACCATCGCCTTCAGGCAGGTGACCTCGTGGGCCAGTGTTTCAGCGGATGCGGCAGTAGAAAAATCTACGTTGCTCATGTTTTCTCCTCAACAAGAAAAAGATGTTTTCCTTCGCCTGCTGCGGGCGTTACCGCTGATGCGACAGGCAGGTCCAGATGGACGGGAGTATAACATAAAGCATATTGTGGGTTGATATTATTCGCGGATAACATCATTTTAGTGACTGTTTTTTATGCATTTAACTTATTAAAAGAGCGACTATATTCTGGGCGTTTTTTCGTGGAAAAGGCTATAGATGTGTTTCGTTTAATACATATGATGTTCACTATGGACGTTCTTCACTGAATATATTATTTGTATAATAAAGCGGTAAGCGATGGTAAAATTTCTAATGATATTCCGCTTACAATAGTGACTTTTTATTGACATTTAAGATGTAAAGCCAATTGCATGCCATTTGATTTGCATTGTTTTTTATACATTTTGTGCCATCGAACTGTTTATACTGTGTGGCGTATTTGAAATGTTAAGAATGTGATCAACATACACCCTCAGGTCGACGATATATTGTTATGATCGAGAATGCGCTTTATTCCTTCTCGGCATATTTTAAAATACATATTCATATAAATCAGTGTTCATTATTTTTTGAAACCAACGTAGTATCACCTGCAAGCAACTTTTTATGTAAGTGTTACTCCCTTTTTTGGAGAATTATTCTTTGATTAGCGTTTTTCTTGTTGATGACCATGAACTGGTGCGGGCAGGGATACGACGCATTCTTGACGATATCAAAGGTCTGAAAGTGGTTGGTGAGGCATGCTGTGGTGAAGATGCCGTGAAATGGTGCCGAAGCAATGATGTGGATGTTGTCCTGATGGACATGAGCATGCCGGGCATCGGCGGGCTTGAAGCAACGCGTAAGATCCTGCGTTTTACTCCAGATATAAAAGTCATCATGCTCACTATTTATACGGAGAATCCTCTGCCCGCAAAAGTGATGCAAGCCGGAGCTGCAGGATATGTGAGTAAAGCTGCAGCCCCTCAGGAAGTGATCTCAGCCATTCGAGCAGTGCATGCCGGTAAGCGGTATATTGCTTCTGATATTGCCCAACAGATGGCATTAAGCCAGTTGGAGCCGCAGACGGACGCGCCGCTGGAGTGTTTGTCTGAACGCGAATTACAGATTATGCTAATGATAACGAAAGGGCAGAAAGTGACTGAAATCTCAGATCAGCTTAATCTCAGCCCTAAAACAGTGAACAGCTATCGTTACCGTATGTTTAGCAAGCTGAATATCAACGGTGACGTAGAGTTGACTCATCTGGCTATCAAGCATGGGCTTTTTACCGCGGAGACATTGTTAAGTAGTGAGTGAGAGTTTCGATGCTTCGGCATTTTTAAAAACGGTAACGAGCCAGCCTGGTGTCTACCGTATGTATGATGCGGGCGATACGGTCATCTATGTCGGTAAGGCAAAAGACTTAAAAAAACGGCTTGCCAGCTATTTCCGCAGTCATGTCGCTAGCCGCAAAACCGAGGCGTTGGTCAAAAGCATCAAGCATATTGATGTCACGATCACGCATACAGAAACTGAAGCCTTACTACTGGAACACAACTACATTAAGCTTTATCAGCCGCGCTATAACGTTTTGCTGCGCGACGATAAATCCTACCCCATGATTTTCCTGAGCGGTGATGCTCACCCACGTCTGGCTGTTCACCGTGGCGCCAAGCATGCGAAGGGCGAATACTTCGGCCCGTTTCCCAATGGCAATGCCGTGCGTGAAACGCTGATATTGCTGCAAAAACTGTTCCCAGTGCGCCAGTGTGAAAATAGCGTCTATCGCAACCGCTCCCGTCCTTGCCTGCAATATCAAATTGGTCGTTGCCTCGGGCCTTGCGTTAGCGGTTTGGTTAGCGAAGAGGATTATCAACAGCAGGTTGATTATGTTCGCCTGTTTTTGTCTGGCAAAGATCAGCAGGTACTGAATCAACTTATTTCCCGGATGGAAGCGGCCAGTCGCGATCTGAATTTTGAAGACGCAGCCCGGATACGCGATCAGATCCAGGCCGTTCGGCGGGTGACGGAAAAACAATTTGTTTCTGGCGACGGTGAAGATCTGGATGTGATCAGTGTGGCTTTTGATGCGGGTATGGCTTGCGTCTATGTCCTGTTTATCCGACAGGGAAAAGTGCTTGGTAGCCGCAGCTATTTCCCCAAAGTGCCTGGCGGTACGGAATTAGGTGAAGTGGTGCAAACGTTTGTTGGGCAGTTCTATTTACAAGGAAGCCTAAGCCGAACGCTTCCTGCAGAAATCCTGCTTGACTTCACCTTGCCCGATAAAGACGTGCTGACGGAGTCCCTGACGGAGGTTGCGGGGAGAAAAGTGCAGATTCAGACGAAGCCCCGTGGCGATCGCGCTCGCTATTTAAAACTGGCGCGGACGAATGCTGCGACTGCGCTGGTCACAAAACTGTCTCAACAATCTACAATTCATCAGCGTTTGGTTGCATTGGCAAGCGTTTTGCAACTGCCAGAAATTCATCGAATGGAGTGTTTTGACATCAGTCATACGATGGGTGAGCAGACTGTGGCATCCTGCGTGGTATTTGATGCCAATGGCCCGTTACGTTCGGAATATCGCCGCTATAATATCAGTGGCATTACGCCCGGTGATGATTATGCTGCCATGGCACAGGTCCTCCGACGCCGGTACGGTAAAGCGCTGGATGAGAGTAAAATACCTGATGTTATTGTGATTGATGGCGGGAAAGGGCAGCTCGGTCAGGCTCAGGCCGTGTTTGACTCGCTACAAGTATCGTGGGATAAAAATAAGCCTCTGTTGCTTGGTGTTGCGAAGGGGAGCGATCGTAAAGCTGGGTTGGAAACGCTGTTTTTTGAAGCAACAGGCGAGGGCGTGGCTCTGCCACCCGATTCTCCTGCGTTGCATGTTATCCAGCATATTCGCGATGATTCTCATGACCATGCGATTGGCGGGCATCGTAAAAAGAGAGCAAAAGTAAAGAATACCAGTACGCTGGAGCTTATCGAAGGTGTCGGCCCTAAACGTCGTCAAACCCTGCTGAAATACATGGGAGGGCTACAGCCGTTGATGAATGCCAGTATTGAGGAGATTGCAAATGTTCCGGGAATTTCGCATGCATTGGCAGAAAAGATCTTCCATGCATTGAAACACTAGGGACAATGTAGCAACATACTCTTAGTATCCACTCCAGCCAGATAGTTACCTAAGCGCTATGCAATTTAATATACCGACGTTGCTTACCCTGTTTCGTGTTGCTCTTATTCCGTTTTTTGTGCTGGCGTTTTATCTTCCGTTCGTCTGGGCACCGCTGCTTTGTGCGCTGATTTTCGTGTTTGCCGCCGTGACGGATTGGTTTGATGGTTTCCTTGCCCGCCGCTGGAAACAGACCACGCGTTTTGGTGCCTTCCTCGATCCCGTTGCGGATAAAGTGATGGTGGCTGTCGCGTTGGTGCTGGTTGCGGAATACTATCATTCCTGGTGGATTACGCTGCCGGCAGCAACGATGATCGCGCGAGAAATCATTATTTCAGCCTTGCGCGAGTGGATGGCTGAAATTGGCAAAAGAAGCAGCGTTGCTGTGTCGTGGATAGGAAAGGTAAAGACTACGGCTCAGATGATGGCGCTTTTTGCTTTGCTATGGCGCCCAGAGCGCATTGTTGAAGGTGTTGGTGTTGTGGCGCTCTATATCGCGGCTGTGCTGACTTTTTGGTCCATGTTCCAATATTTGAATGCCGCACGTCACGATTTGCTTGAACCTTGATCGAAGCGCCGTAAAAACCAGCAAACGAACGTGGTTGCTTGATAATTCTGTTGACTCATCGTGTCAGGTCAGTAGAATGCACCGCATCAACAGCAACGCTGGTTTGTAAGAAGTTAGAAGAATCAGTAAGTTCTGTGTTGCGGGAATAGCTCAGTTGGTAGAGCACGACCTTGCCAAGGTCGGGGTCGCGAGTTCGAGTCTCGTTTCCCGCTCCAATTTATGATCTGTAGACTGCTACTGAAGTCTGCAAGTCGTTGAAAATAGGACCTTCGGGTCCTTTTTTCGTTCCAGCGCAGTCCACTGGAATCCACCCACATCCGGGACTTTTTAGTCCATTTTTTAGTCCATAAAAAACGGGTGTGTGGGGTTCCGTATTGTTGCTGGGTCGGAGCGAGCCATGAGTCGAGGATCTAGCCTAACTCTTCAAGTTAGGAGCTGGAACTATGGCACTATCAGACATGGCGGTTCGCCAAGCCAAGGCAACAGGCAAGGCCTATACACTTGGCGACATCGATGGTCTCTCATTGGCTGTGACCGACATGGGCGGTCGGTCTTGGCACTTCCGCTATTCTTGGGCTGGTAAGCAAAAACGTATGTCCTTGGGGACTTACCCTGAGGTCGGTTTGCGTGAGGCGCGAACGCTGCGCGATCAGGCCCGAGCCTTGCTTGCCAAGGGCATCAATCCCAAGCTCGATCGTAAGCATAAACGGCAGTTCGTACGGCTTGCCGACGAGCACACATTCAAGGCTGTGTTTCTTCAATGGGTTGAGCATCGTAGGCTAGAGCTCAAAGAAGGGCGCAACAGTACCTTGTCGCAGATTCAGCGTATCTTTGAGCGCGATGTGCTGCCAAGCCTGAGTAAGCTATCTATTTACGACGTTCGTCGTGCCGACTTGCTGAATATACTCTCCAAAATTGAGCAACGCGAGGCGTTTACTACTGCCGAAAAAGTACGTTCCTGGCTCAATCAACTGTTCCGCTTTGCGCAAGTGAAAGTCGAAAGACTGGAGAGCAATCCGGCATCTGACTTGGATGTGGTAGCTGTTCCTGCTCCGCCTGTTGTTCACAATCCGTTCCTGCGTTTACCTGAGCTACCCGAACTTCTGCAGAAAGTGCGAGGCTATCGTGGGGCGATCACGACGCAACTCGGAATCCGCTTGTTGTTGCTGACGGGAGTGCGTACAGGCGAGCTACGGTTGGCGACTCTGGAGCAGTTCGATTTGGAACAAGGGCTGTGGATTATTCCTCCGGAAGTGGTCAAGCAGTTGCAAACCGATATGCGCAAGAAGGGCAAGCGGCCTCAGGACATTCCCTCCTACATCGTACCGCTGTCTATTCAGGCGATAGAGATCGTTCGCTACCTGCTCGAAGAGGTGAGGCCAGCGCAACGGTATCTTTTCTCGCATCGCAGTGATCTGAAAAAGCGTATCAGCGAGAACACATTGAACGGTGCCCTCAAGCGTATGGGTTATCAGGATTTGCTCACTGGTCACGGCATCCGTGGCACGATTTCCACGGCACTCAACGAAGTGGGCTACCCCAAAGTTTGGGTGGATGCCCAGCTTTCGCATTGCGATCCCAACCAGGTGAGCGCAGCTTACAACCATGCACTCTATGTCGAGCCTCGGCGCAAGATGATGCAGGATTGGGCGGACCGGTTGGACTTGCTGGAGCAGGGAGAACTAGAAGCGGCCAGTCAGCATCTGACCATTCGCATTGATGGTGTGCCTGTTCTGGATGAAAGCAATGGGGCAGATGCAATGTCGAAAGATGTGTCACCCATTATCGGTGGTATTACGCCTCACCGCTTGTCTGCTGTGCCGGCACGCCCTGTGCCTGAACCTGCCGTTGAAATCCCTGTTTCTGACCTGCAGCGTGAGCGGATGGAAATGCTCGCAGCTTATGAAGCACCGCACAACTTGCCTGTCGTTCAGTTTTCCAGGCTGGCCGGTAAATCCAAGGACCAGATCAATCGAGAAATCCAAGCTGGCAAGTTGTTGACAATCAGTCTTGGGAACCGTGGGCAGAGAGTGCCTGAGTGGCAACTGGTGCCGATGAAACTCAAACTGACGCAGATGATGATGAAACAGCTTCCTCATGCTGAAGGATGGGATGTGTATCGATTATTAACCCGCCTTCATCCTGAACTGGATGGTCGTGCAGCTATTGATATTATTGCGCCGAGCAATATGGGCAATGTTGTGCAGGCTTTGCTGTCTCTACAAGCATTCGAGTCTGACAGAAAATTGTGAAGAAGTTTGTGGGGTGTTCGGCCAAGCTGTAGACTTTATAGTCTTGAATTGGGCGTCGATCTGTGAAGCTCTCATTTTTCAGTGATGTAAATGTTTTGGGTTAATAAAAATTATTATATCCTGATGAGGTTTATTGCATTTTCAATGCTGTTTTGATGGAGGTTTTCTCTGTCAAAGATGAAAAATTAAGAATGTGAAACAATAAGACTTTAGCCAATCAGGATTTTTATGTCAGATAATATCGACCAATTTTCAATTTATGCCGCTAAGGTATTTGATATTTTGTATGATAGCTTTCCTGTTCCGATCGCTATCAAGCAGCGGGAAGTGATTGCAGATTATTTGAGTTTTGATAATTATGAAGAGTTAAAACAGTTGAGGGTCAGGCGTGATGTAGCTGACATAGTTGATTTCGTAGATGACGAAGACCTGAAGGCGAAGGTCAAGGAAATGCGTCCCGCTATTGAGGCACGACTTGCTGAACTAGAGCGTGACCAGCGTAGTGGCGTAGACCTGCAAGAACGAATTTTCAATGGCACCTTAGACTTTCTGTGCTGGGAAGGCCTCATACGTGACTGTGATAATGGGTATCAGCTCACGGCGAAGGGGTTTTCTCATCTGAATAAATCATTCAAAGGTGGAGAGATAGCTGATGAGCAGGACAAGAACATCTCTGTTTTGAAGGCGGTATTTGAAAAGTCGTCAGAAACCTCACTTCAAGTTGCAGCGGGAACCATAGTCAATGTTTTAACCAAGGTTCTGGGTTATAGCTAGCCAGTAAATCAAGTTCTCTCATAGCCTGTTGATCGCTTAATCCTGACGGATAGCTGATTGTTTCCGCGTTATATTTTAAGGAGATTCCGTGAGCAACGGAGCATCATCATTTTCTAGTCAATTGCTAATTGCTGTAATTCCAATATTCTTGGGATCTTTCCTTTTTGCAGGAGTGCTGGAAAGTTACAAAAAAGATCAAGGCCTTCAAAAGGAGCTTATAAAAGATTACTACAGGCCCATGAGAGAATTGCAAGGTTTTTGTTCATCTTCACATAATGAGCTTTTTCTAAAATATGGAGATTTGGCTGGCTCTTATCAACTTATGTTTGATGAAATGGTACATATGTTTGAGACTCCTGAATCCAAGTTGGGTCGAGATTATGAAGCTATCCCAATTTCAGTCGTCAAAGCAAATTCTGAGCTAAAAAAGAGGGTAGAAGAGCTTGATGTGGTGGTAAAAAAATGTAGATCTGATTTGTTTCTAAAATATGAGGAGCTTGCCTTGGCTACTGGCTCATACCCAGAACTCATGAGGTTGGCAGAAAAACGCACAAACGAGATTAATGCTATCTATTCAGAAAGAAAGAAAAAGGCCGAAGAAATTATAAAAGATATAGACCCTAATCAGCTGATGCCATTAATGCGAAGGTTTGTTTCTATTGATATGTCTGACGATATGAATAGATCTATGCTTCTCAGTGAAATGAAAAAGATATTTGAACCGGCAAAACAATACGGTTTAATTATGGCGGAATCTGAACAGTTAATATTTCAAAAAGAGTATGATTTTTTTCAAAAGCTTCATGAGTTGTTTGCAAAGGAAATTAGCAAAAAACATTCGGGTGGTTTTTTCAGTTGGGTGTTTTGAAATATAAAAACTCAATCAATTATGTATTTTTTTGCGTCGTCCGCAAAAAATTAGCACCGGTTATTGAGGTGTTAGGCATGGTGAGGTAATCAATCGAAATGAAAACTAAAAAGCGTGAGTGGCATGGTACCCATCACTCTTGGAGCTATGATCCTAGAGCGTTTCGCTGGTGGGGCGAGATGATTGGCGGAATAAACTTGCTGCCGATCGCAACAGATATGCGTGCTTGGATGCAGCAGCGAGGATATTTGTCTCTTATGCCTGCTCAAGAGGCACCGGAAAGAAGTGGATTCACAAATCCGTATACAAAAAATGGAGTTACTTTGTCACTTCTTATGGGGAGGGTTATTAGCTATTTTCATAATTATGCGCATGGAGCTGAGCCTAGCCATGATGAAGTAGATTCAGAAATTGAACGGCTGCGAATTTACAATGAAATGATTTTATATTCTGCAAGACTCTGCGAAGTTGCAATCAAACAGCTTCTCTACTGCACAAATATACCTGAATCAAGATACGAAAGAATGGCGCTGGGCCAACTACTAGAAGCACCATGCCCAATCTGTAAACGAGCAAATGATAAAGAGCCTCATTTCGTTTCATTGGTTGGAACTTTGGCACATCCATATCATTTGTGTCTAGAGTTCGAACATTGCGCCATGGATCATATGGACCTCGTTAACAAGTTGAGAAATTCCCAGGTGGCTCACTCGGGAGTTCAAGAGTTGAATGTCAGAACGTCAGACGTTTCTAGAGCGCAACTGCTGAAAGAGGGGGACGATATACTTAACGGGTTTCTACATATGCTTTCTCATGTTGAGGATCTTGAGCAAAAGATAATCCGAGACTTAGAAGATAAAGCTAAGATCATTAACCTCCTTAAGATTGATGGTCTCAAGCCAGAAGACTGTAATTTCAATTTGATTCCGGGTGAGAAATTTGTGTTTCATCCAAAGGAATAATATGGCCTAACAATTACAATTGGTTGGGGGTATTTTCCGCTGCTGAGGACGTTAACGTCAGCCAGTCGCTCGTCGAAAAATATCAAGTTTTCCCGTGTTCTAATGCAAGACACATTCAGATGAAATTTGAATTCATATCCAATTTATGACTGAAAGAGTTCTGCTGTATTTTAAAACGTATAGAAATGAATTATATCGCTGCTTTTATGAGGTGAGGGCATCACCTCTTATTTTCTTTTCATAATAATTAAAATTCTGCAGTGCTTATTTCCCTGGTGTGGAACGCAAGTCAATCAACTATTCCTAGTTTTCCTTTCCAGTTTATTGCCATCATCATCAAAATACCGACTAGGCCAGATTTCGGCGGGTTCCACGCCGAGTGCATCGGCAATCAGTTGTTCGCCTTTCGGCCAGGAGCGTGTGAGTGCGTTGGCGAGAGTAGAGGAGCTTAGTCCTGCTTGCCGGGACAACGCAGCCAGCGTGGTGTGCTTTTTGCGAAGGCCTGCGATGATATCGGCGTTGTGCCAGTCCTGCTTGTTCATTGTCATATGAAGTAACCCTGAGTCTTACTGCTGGTGGCGATTCAGACAGGGTTTGCAGTACCGGGCAAGTTACCTAAACCGGCGAGGACAATGTCCTCCCCTGCCTGAACCGCCATAACAGGGGCGTACTCAGGCACATCAGCGCGCGAACGCTGATGGGTAACTCGCTAAGGGGCTGCAAATCCCCGCCAATGGATTTTGCCAAAGGCATAGTTAAGATAAGTGAAATTTGCAGCTTTCTCAAATTAAAAAGTTGTTGTGCTGGGGACTGGCGACGTTGGGCTGTTATGGCAGCATGTTGGGAAAAGGGTGAAGAAAAAAGTAATGAGGACGAGTTTTAGTGCTGGCAGATGATTTTGCCAGCGAGTGATTGTTTAGCCAGAAACGGATGTTCTTGCTTTTTTAAACTTTCGGGCGACTTTGTTGCCCGCTTCATCGTAGTACCGGCTCGGCCAGATCTCGGCTGGGTCCATGTCCAACGCCTCGGCGATCAGTCTCTCACCTTTCGGCCAGGGGCGGTAAAACGTATTGGCGAGAGTGGAATCACTTAAGCCTGCTTGCCGTGAGAGTGCGGCCAAGCTGATGCGTTTCTTGTGAAGTGCGGCGACGATATCCGCTCGGTGCCAGTCCTGTTGCTGCTGCGCCATAACCATAAATAGCTCCATGTTGTGGGTGGCGATTCAGACAGGGTTTGCACTACCGTACATGTGACCAAAACCGGCGAGGATAAATCCTCCCCTGCCTGAACCGCCATAACAGGGGCGTACTCAGGCACACCAGCGCCTAAACGCTGATGGGACACATGTATAGGGGGTGCAAATCCCCGCCGATGGATTTTGCCAAAGGCCTAAACAAGATAAGTGAAAAATGCGCCGCACTCAAAAACTTTTAAGCACATCATGTTATTGGTTCTAATTACTGGTCGATCGAGAAGCTAATGTTTACACACTATTATTTGAAAGATTGATAGCCATGTCCTCTCAAGGAGATGGTGGTCTCAAAAATTAATCAAAATTGTCAGAACAACTGAGAAGCTCAGGCCATTTCTTGCGCAGATCACGGAATAATCCAACCGCCTGGGCCAGTTTTACAAAGAATCATCATTGTTTCGGGGGGGGCTGAGCAACTTCTTGCTCAAATTTGGCTTAGTGAAAATTTGATTTAAGAAAATAAGCAATAAAAACAGATAGATAAAAGTTGGCATGGTTATTGATGTGAGTAACGGCGAAGCGTTACCTATATCAACAACAAGGAAAGGAGCAAGACTATGCCAACTCCATGCTATATCAGCATCGAAGGAAAAACGCAGGGCAACATCACCGCAGGGGCTTTCACCTCTGATTCTGTCGGCAACATCTACGTGGAAGGCCACGAAGACGAAATGCTGGTACAGGAATTCAAACACGTCGTCACCGTACCGACCGACCCACAGTCCGGTCAGCCATCCGGTCAGCGTGTCCACAAACCATTCAAGTTCACCGTGGCACTGAACAAAGCCGTGCCGCTGATGTACAACGCCCTGGCCTCCGGTGAAATGCTGCCGACCGTCACCCTGAAGTGGTATCGCACCTCGGTGGAAGGCAAGCAGGAGCACTTCTTCTCTACCGTGCTGACTGACGCCACCATCGTCGACATCAACTGCCAGATGCCACACTGCCAGGACCCGTCCAAGCTCGATTACACCCAACTGCTCGAAGTCTCTCTGGCCTACCGCAAGGTTGACTGGGAGCACACGGTTGCCGGTACGTCCGGCTCTGACGACTGGCGCACGCCTGTCGAAGCCTGATGCGGCTCAAACCCGGACGCCACGTCCGGGTTTTCTGCACTGAGTCATGGCCCCTGCCATGCCTGAGTGTGGATGACAGCATCAGGAGGACGTGTGGCAAACAGTACAGGATTACAGTTCACGGTAAAGGTCGGTGCCTTGCCCGAAAGCACCTTTGCGGTGGTGGATTTTCAGCTCAGCGAGGCCCTGAACCAGCCGTTTGCCCTGTCGCTGAATCTGGCCAGCCCGTTACCGGGCGTCGACTTTGGCGCGGTACTCGATCAGCCCTGTGAACTGCGGGTGTGGTACGAGGGGGAACTCAAACGCCGGGTCAGTGGCATCATCAGCGCCTTTGCCCAGGGTGATACGGGCTTTCGTCGTACCCGCTATCAGGCAGAAGTTCGCCCGGCGCTGTGGCGGCTGGGTCTGCGCACCAATGCCCGCATCTTTCAGGCACAAAAGCCCGAGGACATTATTGGTACGTTGCTGGAAGAGTCCGGCATCACCGATTACGCCTTTGCGCTGCGGCACGACCACGCGCCCCGTGAATACTGTGTGCAGTACCGGGAAAGCGATTTGGCGTTTGTCACCCGTCTGGCAGCGGAGGAAGGTCTGTACTTCTTCCACGAGTTTGAGGCTGGCAAGCACCGGGTGGTCTTTGCGGATGATGCCGGGGCGCTCAGTAAAGGCCCGGAACTGTTCTTCAACCTTGCCACGCAGGGTCTGAGCGAAGGCGAATACGTCCGCCGTTTTCGCTATGCCGAAGCGGTTAGTACTGCCGAGGTCGCCCTCAAGGACTACAGCTTCAAAACCCCCGCCTACGGCCTGCTGCACAGCAAGATGAGTGGTGAGCTGGAGCACCAGCGCGAGACCTACCAGCATTTCGACTATCCGGGCCGCTTCAAACAAGATCCGAGCGGCAAGGCCTTTACCGGCTATCGGCTGGATGCATTGCGCGCCGGTGCCATGACGGGATCGGGTGAATCTAATGCCGCGATGCTGATGCCGGGGAGCAGTTTTACCCTCACCGAACACCCCAATCCAACGCTCAACGCGGCCTGGCAACTGGTGGCGATCACCCACAGCGGCCAGCAACCGCAGGCACTGGAAGAAGAAAGCGGCGGCGAACCGACCACCTACAGCAACAGTTTCGAAGTCATCAGTGCGAAAAGCACCTGGCGTGCCGGCCAGCCCTACAAGCCGATGGTCGATGGTCCGCAAATTGCCACTGTCGTCGGCCCGGCGGGGGAGGAAATCTACTGCGATGAATACGGCCGCATCAAGCTGCAATTCCCGTGGGACAGATACGGGGCCAGTGACGACCAGAGCTCCTGCTGGGTGCGCGTCAGCCAGGGCTGGGCCGGTGGTCAGTACGGCCTGATCGCCATTCCGCGTATCGGCCATGAGGTCATCGTCAGCTTTCTCGAAGGTGACCCGGACCAGCCGATTGTGACTGGCCGTACCTTCCATGCCACCAACCCGTCGCCGTACCCGCTGCCGGCGAACAAGACCCGCACTTCGCTGCGTACTTCAACGCACAAGGGCGCGGGTTTCAACGAACTGCGTTTTGAAGACCAGGCCGGGCAGGAAGAAGTGTTTATCCACGCTCAGAAAGACATGAACACCGTGGTGCTGAACAACCGCAGTACCACCGTGACCGCTGACCATACCGAAAGCGTTGGCGGCAATCAGACAGTGTCGGTAGTGAAAGACCAGTCCACCGAAATCCAGGGGCATCAAACCGTAGCCATCTCCGGTAGCCGCAGCACGGTGGTGGGTGATGTCACGGCAACAGAAGAACTTCACGACAGCCTGCAGGTGAAAAACAACATCCTTATCCAATCGATGCAGGGCAGCATTCTGATTGCCGCCAGCATCGGTTTTATCAGTATCAGCGACGAAGGTGACATCACCATCAAGGGCAAAACCGTCACCATCAACGGCAATCGTATCGACCTGAACTGAGTCACAAGAACAACAACAAGGACGCTGAAACATGTACCAGATGAACGAAGGCACGTTGAACATTCCTGCACAATGGCGCGATGAATCCCTGCACGTTTTTGTTCTGCCTGACGACACCACCAATCTGGTGGTCAACCGCACCCCGGTGGAGGGCGGTAAAACCGCCGAGGCAGCGTACCAGGACACGCTGACGCAGTTGTCGACGCAGCTTAAAGGCTACGAAGAGCGGCAGGCGTGGACGCTGAGCTTGGATGAACAACCCGCCCAGGGGGTCGAGTACACCTGGCAATCACCGGAAGGGCAGATGCATCAGGTGGTGGTGATGCAGGTACGCGACAACCTGCTGCTGACGTTCACCATTACTGCCGCCGAGGCGCTCAGTGATGCGCACAAAGCCAGTCTGCTGGCGGTGATTGAGACCTTTAAAGCTGCTGAGCCGCCTGTTTCACCGGAGGATAAGGCAGGCCGTCATGCGTGAGGAAATTCTCTCCCGCATTGCGCGGGTCGGGGCGATGCACGCGGGTAACCGTCCTAAACCGCCGCCGGATTTACCTGAACCGGGTCAGGGTAAACCGCCTACCTCGCCGGGCAAGGCCATCAAGCACAGCAGCTTCTGGGGCGCACTGGCCGGCGCGGCTGTCGGGGCGTTAATTGCGGCTGCCGCGTTTACCGTGGCGGCGGCAGCCGTCGCGGGTGCCGTGGCCCTGACCGGCATCACCGGCGGGGCCGGTCTGGCTCTGGTGGTGGGGGTCGTCAAGCTGGCAGTCGGATTTGGTGCCGTGTTTGCGCTGGGGGACCTGATAGGCGGCGTCACTAACCGGGTCTCGGCCATGGTGGACAGCGCCTCGCCTTCATCGGGGGCGGTCAAGGATGGCTCAAAGACCGTCTTTGTCGAAGGCAATCCGGTCTCGCGCGCTGAAATTGATGCGGTGCTCTGCGACAAACACAACGGCCCGCAACTGATTGCCCAGGGCAGTGCCACGGTATTCGTTGATGGCTACTATGCGGCGCGGGTGGGGGACAAAACCGTCTGTGGAGCCACGATCAAGGAAGGCGCTTCGACGGTGTTCTTTGGTTCAGGCCAGGAATCGCCTCTCACGGTAGCGGACGAGTTCAGCGGCTGGGAAAAAGCGCTGATACTCGCGGTGGAATTCCTGGTGCCCCCCAGTCGCGGTCTGTTCCGGGGACTGGGCAAGCTGTTTACCAAAGGGCCGATGGCGGTGCTGCGGGGCATGAAAGCGGGCGCCGCACATGCTATGGAAGGACTGCGTAGCGCCGTGGAGTGCGCCAAAAAGGGCTTCAGGGAAAACAAAGGTCTGGCGCGTGTCAGCGAATCCATTCGCGGCTTCCTGAAAGATCCCGTCTACATCGCCAGTGGCGAAGTCATTGAAAAACGTCTCGATCTGGAACTGGGCCAGACCGTTCCGCTGCTGTTCGAGCGTACTTACCGTTCTGGTAGCCCTCATACCGGCTTGCTGGGGCATGGCTGGCACGATAGCTGGAGTGAGGTGGCTACAGTGGGTCGCACCGAGCAGGGTGACATACATGTGACCCTCACCCTGGCGCAGGGCTACGACATCGATTTCACCTTCGGGATCGGTGCAACGGTGGTGTACTGCGCCGAATACCCCGAATTCAAACTGGTGAAACGCCATAACGGCTTTCACCTGTGGCACCGCGACAGCCAGACCTGGCGGGCGTTTACCGTCAAACAGGGAGACCAGCTACTGCTGTCGGCTATCACCGACAACCACCGCAACCGCATCGACTTTCTGCGCGATCCGAAAGGTTACCTGCGCAAGATCAGACACAGCGACGGCATCGAACTGCTGCTGGTGTGGCAGGGCGAGCTCCTGCGCCAGGTGCAGCGCATTGACGGTGGCCAGAAAACGGTGCTGGCTGAATACCGGCAGGATGAACAGGGACGGCTGGTCGAGGCGGATGCCGCGCACGCTTATCATCTGTTCTACGACTATGACAGCCATCACCGTCTGATTCGTTGGCACGACAACGACCAGACCTGGGCACGGTATGAATACGACCATCAGGGGCGCTGCGTTTATACCACCTGTGCCGATGGCTACCTGACGGCCAATTTCGAGTACCTGGCCGACCGCGTGGTGATGATTGACGGGCTGGGGCAACGCCATGAATACGGCTTCAATGACCTGTACCTGATGGCGTGGGAAAAATCCCCGCTTGGCCATGTCACCCATTATGAATACGACGACGTCGGCAATCTGCTGAGGGAAACCTCTCCGGCAGGGCGGGTTGTGGAATTTGCCTATCTGGACAACAGCGGGCTGGTCAGCACCTTTACCGACGGCAGCGGCTACCAGTGGCACTACGACTATGACCATTATGAGCGGCTGACCGGCATCACCGACCCATTGGGCCGAAGTTGGACCTGGCAGTATGACAGCAAGGGCAATCCGCTGAGCCTGACCGGGCCGGACGCCAGCGAAGTCCGGTTTGCATGGAACCGCTACGGTCTGCTGACTGAAGTGAGCGACGAACAAGGCCGGACGCAGGCCAGCCTGTTTTATGACCACCGGCACCGCCTGATGAGTGCCACCGATGCAGAATCCCGGACGCAGCAACGGCGCTACGACCAGCAAGACCGCCTCACGAGCTGGACACGCCCGGATGGGGCAACGTATCGCCTCGGCTACCGCCGTGCCAGCTGGAAACTGCCGGAACAACTGCTGCGCCCGGACGACAAGCAAGAGCAGCGCCAGTACGACAAGCACAACAACCTGCTGAACTACACCGACGGTAACGGCGCGGTATGGCGGCAAACCTACGGCCCGTTCGACCTGCTGATGTCGCGTACCGACGCAGAGGGACGCACCTGGCGGTACGACTACGATAAAGAAAGCCAGCAACTGGTTGGCGTCACCGCACCGGATGGCAACCGCTGGCAGTGGTGGCTGGACGCCGATGCACGGGTGATACGTGAACGGGATATGGCCGGTACGGAAACTCACTATGGTTACGATGAAGACGGTCACTGCATCAGTATCCGCAACGGTGAAGGAGAAACCCGCCACTTTCTGTACGACGGGCGTGGCCTGCTGATTAAAGAAACCGCGCCGGACGACACCCTGCACTACCGCTACGATGCGGCAGGCCGGCTGACCGAAGTGACATCCTCCACCAGTCATATCCAGCTTGAATATGACGAGCGTGACCGGGTGGTGCAAGAGAAGAACAGCGGCACGGCAATCCGACGCCACTATCAGGGAGAGTCGCACACCGTTACCCGCAGCCTGCACTGGGAGGGCGAAGAAGACAGTGCGGCACTCACCAGCACCTTCCGTTACAGTGCGACGGGTGGACTGCGTCAGGTGCAGTTACCGGATGGCGCGGAGCTGACGCTGGCGCACGACAGTGCGGGTCGGGAGTCTTCCCGGCAGAGTCAGGCTGGCTTTATGCAGCACCGTGAATACGGTGCTATGGGCTGGCTGACGCGGGAGATGAGCGGCCAGGCGGTGGACGGTCGCCTGCAACCGACCCAGACGCGGGAATACCTGTATGACGGCGCAGGCAACCTGACCGGCACCCGGCGCAACCGTGAAGCAGCGGGCTATCAACTCGATGCCAGCGGACGGGTGCTGTCGGTACTGAGCGGCGGCGCGGGGCGCAGCGTAAACACCGAAGAACAATACCGCTACACCCGTAGCGGCTTACCACAGGACGCCACCCGCCTGACCGAATGGCAGGCCGGACGCCTGACCCAGCAGGACAACACTCACTACCAGTATGACAAGGCTGGGCGGCTGATACGCAAGCAGGTGGTACAACCGGGCTATCGGCCGCAGGTGTGGCACTACCGTTGGGACAGCCGCAACCAGCTCCGGGTTGTGGATACGCCAGCGGGTGAGCGCTGGTTCTACCGCTACGACCCGTTCGGACGGCGCATTGGCAAACGCTGCGACCAGACCCATGAAGACATCTGCTATCTGTGGGACGGCGACCAGGTAGCCGAGGTGCGCCATTATCGCGACGGAGAACTGGTGTCGCGCCGTCACTGGGTGCATAACGGCTGGGAATTGTTGGTGCAGCAGCGCCAAACTGTGGAGGGGAGCTGGGAAACTGATTTTGTGACTAGCGGCCATAATGGTGAACCGCAGGCTATCTTTAATCCACAAGGTGAAATTCGCTGGCAGGCTCCGCGCACCAATTTATGGGGGCAGCGCTATACAGATAATACTGAAAACCTTGATCCAGGGCTGGCGTTTGCCGGGCAGTACCGTGACGCGGAAAGTAGCTTATGCTATAACAGGTTCCGCTATTATGATCCGAGTGGTGGCTGTTATATCTCGCCTGACCCGATCAGTATTTTGGGGGGGGAGGGTAACTATGCCTATGTGCCTAATCCTATTCGCTGGATCGACCCGTTTGGATTGGCTGGGTGTGGGGAAAAGGCGAGGAAATATGAAGAAAAAATACAGGATATGTATGGAGGGAAACTTCCTCAGTCAGCAAGGGAATATAGCTCTGTAGTTAATGGTAACAAGGTTAATGGGATTGCAGATCATGTTGTTAGCATCAATGGTAGAAATACCGCGATTGAGGCTAAATATGTTGAGGATTGGGGGCGTTCAATTAGAAATCCTGAAAGTGCGATAGGTGGTAAGTCTTTTGCCATTAAGGAGCAAGAAAAAATGCTTGCTCAAGCGCAGAAATACTCGGCTGCATTTGATGATGTTATTTATCACACAAATAGTCGTGAGCTGGCTAATTACTATGGTTCGTTATTTCAGGATGCGGGTCTCAACAATGTAATATTTAGGATATTTCCGTGATGAGTGATTTTAGAAGAGAGATTCCGGGTTTGACACCTGTTGCGTGGAGAGAATATCGCTATGTTTCTGATGATGGTAGGGATAAATTTGTTGGGAATGGCTTATTCGACAAGGTGACCGGTAAAGTAGAACCTCTAATACCAAAAAGTGGTGGGGCAATGGTAGAAAATTGTAAGCTATGGCTACCTTCAGGTGAGCTTTTTCATGCCTTATCATATAAGGGAGATATTGAGGGCTGGCGAAAGCAGATAGAGCAAGGTGCCATTCAGATGGGGCTGTTTATTGGCGAAATAGTCGGAGATAAAATAGTTCTTTCCGATGGGCGAAGTTATGAAATTTCTGCATGTACATTTGAAATGTATTAGGTGGATTTTCATGTTGTCGGATTGATTTGGCTGGCTGTTGATACGCAAGTAGGTAGTGTAGCGGGCTACCGCCGCATGTGTGGCACTACCGCGAAGACAGCCGCAACCAGACCTATAACGATATCCGATTTTATGATTAATTTTTGATGTGTATATATTTTATTAAATATAATTAGATATTTCTGGCGCAGTAGGGGGTAACCTGAAACATGCTATCGCGGACAGATTGTTGACATGTTATCTAAGATGATACGCTAAGAACTTTGACGCCTCCACTGACCAATACTTCAATATTCCCATTCATCGAGTCTTCTGACCAATACTGTCTAGCTTTAAGAGATAGTTCAATATCACTCATGCTTTGAGAACACTCCCACAAAGGTTGGTCTCCTGTAATAAAAATATTTGATGTGTTTATCGGCTCGACTATTAAAATTCGGTAATCAGGAGCATCATTCAAAATAAGGTTGGCCCACTCTTTAATATCATGTTCTGATTGGGCTAAATAGATACAGCTTATTCTTGACGGCCTTTTGGAGAAAAATTTCTTTCTTATGGATTCGAACGCTATCTCTCTTCGTTTAAAGTATTTATATTTTTCCCTTTGTTTTGTTACGGTCAGTTTGTCATCTATTGAATAACCACTATTGTTAAGAACTGTGTCGATGTGGATGTTTGTTTTGTTTGGGCCGTGTGCGTAATCAATGAGTTCTATTATTTTATTATAATAATTATTATATCCTTCAAATGTAATAATTTCGCCAACGCTCCATTGGGTAACATCGGGAGATAGAATATTTATATGATAATATGTATTTTTCAAGATAAGCTCTCTAATGAAGATAGTAGATTTAAAGATGCTGCACTCTTCAAAATGCTTAGGAACGAAATGCGCATACCTCATCGTCTCGCGGTGTTAGTGTGCTCTAATAAAATACGCTGTAGCACCAAATATTGCCCGATTCATCATAAAATCACTTCATCAAATAGCTATTTCCCGCCACTGGCCAACAATTTTTCTCGCCCCACACGTACAATTTCCGCGTGCAGTTCGACGATCTTCCCTGCGTGAGCATGTAGTGCGTTCACAACCCGCCAAAATCTATCTGGCTGCTCAAACTCCCATTCAGGAGGCACCGTACTTAATTGTGGATTATGTGTCGGGAAGGTTTCATCAGCAATAAGGCCGTAATATATATCTACCTCTGACCAAAGTTCCTTTTTAATTCTCTCTAGTTCAGGAGTAATGAACTCGCGCTCCGGTATGTTCCACTTGAAGTAAAACTCACGAATCGGCTCAAGTTCCAATTCTCGGAACGAAAATCCAGCCATGTTTGTTCGATTTAAGAAACCAATAACGCCATCAGAGCGAAGCAGAGTCGTGAGTTCACTCCATAGGGCGCTGTCATGCCTTTTTGCCGGATCATCGGCCGACTTGAATTGAGGGTAGTGCCCGAAGAAGACTTTTTCATCCTTTGCTAAGTCATTGCAAATGTCATCCCAGAAAAGCACATCGACCTTAAAATCATAGGCCTTGCTGCGTTTCTGCGAAATGTCCCTTACTGATTTTTGAAGCTTCGCATCTCTTGGGGCTGTCGTGACAATGTAGAGCCGATCCAGCTTCGGTGTGAATTTTTCAGCATTTTCTATCTCAATCTTGACAACATCTAAATCCAATTCGCCTGTTGTGTTTTTGCATTGAAGTCCGATGTGACGTTCATCATCGTCATGTCCCCAAATATCAACACCATTCTGCTTCTGCCCCTGTCTTCCATTACGGTAGAAATCTGTTGAGTTCCAACGCAATTTTGCTGCGGATAGGGTAATTTCTTCAAATTCTTCCCACGACTTTGGCGTAGGTACTTTGGACGACGAGATTGTAGGCATATTAGCTCATAAAAGTTTCTTTTTATTTTACCTTCATATCACGAATGAACGAAGATTTGAACGTGCCTGGCAAAAAAATATGTCCGTCATGCTACGTATCGAACCTCTCCGCGAGTTCCGTCCCTAGTGGGTTTCCATCGTTCTCTCGCTCCGCTATGGGCCGCCCCCTGAGTTTGTCTCCTTGACGGTCCCGTCCGTACGCTTCTTGGCTACCGGGCGATGAACTCAGGAAAGATGGTGACAACAATGCCAATCGCACAGAATAGCCGAAAGGCTGTGTTTCAAAATCTAGGAATCCTGTATTCAGCTTGAACAGCACACCCTTTTCGTCAGGAGAAAGGTTACTCAATTCGCTTCCCGTTCTCCATAGCTGCGCTGTGATTATCCGCTGACCGATAACCAGATGTGCAGCGTAATTCTGTCCACCTTTGCGGATGCGCCGCATGAAAGCCGTTCGCAGCGGTGCGCTTATATTTCTACCGCCGTCGTGCTGGCTGAGCTTTCTTTGCAAAGAAGGATTCCAGGCTTTCATGGTGACGCAAATCCGCGTGCACGATGACGGCAAGCGCGGAAAAACAAAACACATGATTCGCCTGCACTACGCCAGTCAGATCAACGGTGTGGGGGCTAACGAAATCGTGCAGTTGAACTCATACGATGGCCCCAACAGTCATCAGATGCTGGCCGGAATGTTCCGTTTATGTCCCTCACTGCATAGACGGAGCGAATGCGCAGGAATAGATACTGGTCTTCACATTGTGGTCTGCCAGCAGATATGCAGCGATGGTCTGCACCAGTTGAAAGCCTGAATCTCAACGCGACAGGGGCAGTCAGCAGCCTTTGCCACTTCTTTTGCTGCTGCATCCCTGAATCGCTAGGAGTTATCACCATGAACGCCGTTACCCAAACCGAAACCCGCGCATAGGCCGTCGGTCATAGGTTCGGTGGGAAGCAAAATTGGGTACGGCAGTGACCATGTCCGATGTTAACGCAAACTATTGCTGAGAGTTCAAAGTGTCAGGCTGTACATTCGTTAAAGAATTTGCCTCTTTTTCTCGTTGCCACTGACGACGTATCCGATTCGCTTGGCGACGCTCACGCAACCTATCAAAACCACTAAACACATCTACTTTTGTGCGTTTTTGGCCTTTGGCAACTGGACTCCAGTTTTCCTCAATTTTCTTGATGGATTTTACGATCTCAATTAATGGGTCATCTCCGAGACGGCTTATTCCTTCATGGTCGGCCATATTCAATGTATATGAATTTTTCTGACGTTGTTGGCTAGACGCATCGCGTTTCCAGATAATGTCAACTTGGTAGGAATTTCCCTTCAGTAGCTCGAATTCAGACAAGTAACTCATAATGCCTTGACCGGGTTTGAGGACACTGATTTTCTGAAAAGGGATCTCGATCTGCTCTCCGTGTGCTTCCTTATTTTTCAGCGGAGGATCAAAAGCGATAGAGATGTCGTACGCTGTCGCATTACCAGTGTTGTCGATGTGAATGTCAAAATGCTGCATTGACCACCGATTGGGGGTGAGTGTAACGACAACATGCGGTTGAGATGAGGCTTCGACCATCCTTGTTGTTTCATGCGCTAGAGTTTTGGTTACGCGCCATAGAAAAAAAGTCGCGACAGCGGTAACTATTGTCCCTAGCGCACCGCCAATCGCAATAACCGTATTAACCAAAGATGGTATACCTTCCATTAAATTGCCTCTGAATTATCTGGTGACGTATCGCCTCGCGGCAGTTTGACGCGATCTACTAAAAATTATGGGCGTGCTCGGTGCGATGTGTGTTCCACTTACGGCCATTCTTGATGGATTGTAAATAAAATATAATCAATTCGCTCAGGGCTGATAAATTATTTTTTCGTGTAAGCGTAAAGGAATAATTAATTTGGCAGGGAGGTGTGATGTTTGAATGCAAAGGATTGCTGAAGGGGGATCTGAGGTGCAAAAGCGGTAACGAGTCGGGGCAAATATCCCTGCTTGATCTGGCATTAACGCTGACTGCCCAGAATACTGAGGCTGAGTTGTGTGACTGGCTTTTGTCCACGGTGGCATCCTACTGGCGGCCCCTGGGAGCGATACTTGGGCTGGTTAATGGCAGTGGCAGGCAACTCTTGTGTCAAGGTCAGGCGGCAGATGAACCCGTTGTGATGGAACTTGATGTGGATGATTTCAGTCACCCATTGGCCTATGCCCTGCATGAGAAGAAGGCACACGTCTGGTCATCGTTGAATGGTGGTGCGAGTATTGAGCACTTGGCCTTTCAACAGATGCTGTCGGAGCTGGGAGCTGCGTGTGGGCTGTATGCCATACCGATGTTATCGGATAGCGGCCCTGTGCAGGGAACACTGGCGCTGCTGGATACACCAGAGCGTTTACAACAATGGCACGACAGTGGAGAAGCCAGAAAGCTGGTTCAGATATTCTGCAACCAACTGGTGCTTTTGCGCCAGCGATCGGGAGGGCTGCATCAGCAGTCAATGCTTAGCGCTTCTGTCAAACGCGCTCGGGATGAGGCGCGCCATCAGGCGTTGATAAAACGCATGCAGGATGTGCTGATCGGTCAGTCGCCATGCATGAGGGTGCTGCAACAGAAAATCGGACAAGCGGCTGAGCATACTTTGTCAGTATTGATCCTGGGTGAAACGGGTACAGGCAAGGATGTGGTGGCCCGCCTGTTGCATCAGTGTTCCGCTAGGGGAGATGCGCCCTTTGTGGCGATTAACTGTGCCGCGATCCCCGAGAATCTGATCGAAAGTGAGTTGTTTGGCTACCAGAAAGGGGCGTTTTCTGATGCTCTGAGCGACAAGGTTGGTCTGGTGGCGCAGGCCCATGGTGGCACGCTGTTTCTGGACGAGATCGGAGATATGCCGCTTGCCATGCAGGCCAAGTTATTGCGTGTGCTGGAGACCAAGTGTTTTCGCCCTCTCGGCGCAGAGCAGGAAGCACATTCGGATTTCCGGCTAATTGCCGCCACGTATCATTCGTTGAAAAAGCGCATATCAGACGGTGCGTTTCGCCAGGATCTGTACCACCGACTATGCCAGTGTGTATTGCATGTAGCGCCACTGCGCGAACGTGTAGAGGATATTCCGCTGCTGTGCCGTCACTTCATCACACTCTGTTGCAGACGGGAGCAGAAAGCACCCGTGACGCTGGAGCAGTCATTCCTGCGTCAGTTAATGCAGTATGCCTTTCCTGGCAATGTGCGGGAACTGCGCAACCTTCTGGAGGTTGCTTGTGCTCACACCTCATCCGGCCAGCAAATCACCATGCAGTCATTGCCGCCCGAAGCGCAGAAACGGCTGACAAGTGAACTGGCTCAGGGAGAGGATTTTCAGCACATATCGGATTTGCGCCTCGCAGTACGTGTACGGGAGGCCGCTATCCTTCAAGCGAGGCTACTGCAGTTCGGTGGCGATCGTCAGGCTGCCGCAGACAGTCTGAATATACCTAAGCGTACGTTCAATCGTAAATGTCTCAGGCAGGGGATCAGTTATTGACGGTATTGTGTCAATGCAGTTTGAGAACGATATGTGCAGCGTTGCGCCGGATTGCATGATTAAGTTGGCTCGTTCTCCAGAAGCGTTAAGTATGGATTATTGGGTGGTTGCTCCGAGAAGACGTTCGACGGCTCTGTGAGTAAGTAACCGTGCAACCGTCGGTTCTTTCTTGGCCCGGTCACCTGGCATGTCCAGATGTTCAGGCCGCTGGGCTGCTTTCGATGCGCCTGGTGCTTTTCGAAGCGCTTTTGAATCCACTGCCAATCCTGTAATCCCTTTTGTTTCGCCAGGGTGGCAAGTGTCGGGTGCTCCTGCGCATAGCGCTGGAAAATCCCAGGACTGACAAGATAGACCGTATCGTTCACGGTATGCACCATCGCTTTGGCGTCGTTGATGATGAGTTTGCGTGATTGAACTCCTTCCCTCAACCAGGCGATGAAGTGTTCGCTCGAAAGCAGTTTGGCAGGCTCAGGTTGGGATGGCGTATCCGAGGCCTGTGGCGGTATGGGCTCATCCGTGTCATCAGGTGGTGAGGTGGTGGGTTGTGCCGTGTTCGACGCACTGGAGGATGCTGCTGTGCTGGGGTTTTCGGCTGGCATCAGCATAGCGAGCATGTCTTCCATGACATCGTGTGGCGCAGCGGTGGACGGTGCTGTTGTAAGAGCGGGTGTGGGATGTGCGGGAGAGGCAGAGACGGCGGGTTCGGATGTGGGAGGCATCGCGTCGCTGCTATCGGGGGAACTGGTATCGATCGTCACCGTTCCTGTGAAAGGATCTGGACGCTCGGACGCTTCCCAGATCAATGCCGGAGAGAGTTTCAACAGCGTGAAACTGTGTGACCAGCCGGATGCGCTGCTGATGGTGGCTTTCCAGATGGCCTTGCCATCCTGGGTTGGCTGCAGTACGCCATGCTCCTGCAACACGTTGAACACAGCCGTGTTATTGGATGGAATGCCTTCGATCCCCTGTGCCAGCAGATGAGCGCGCAATTTGTCAGAGACGGTCTTGCTGACCAGCCAAAGCGTGTCCTCTGTCAGCCAGCCATCCGAAGCCTGGGGCTGGTTGATTTTCAATTCTTCCTTGAGCAGGTAACGCAACCCCTCGAGTAACTTGCGCTGTAGCGCCTGCTTGGGCGCCGCCAGAATGACTCGGTTGGGATTTCCACCCAGTTCCTGAGCTACCGAAGCGCGATCGGCCTGAATGACGAGTTCGCCCAGCATGCCGGCGTGTTCGTATTGGCCCGCGAGCACATACAGCAGCGAAGTCCAGAGAATCGGGTAGCTGCTGAGCCAGTCGAGGACGTGGTTATCGAGTATTTGCCGGTAGAGCAAGCCAGTGGCAGCGCCATGAAGGCGATATTCACGGTCATCCCGGTAGCGAAAGCGGTAGGGTTGTGTCAGCGGCCCGTACCAGGGGTGCCAGAGGCTACCGTCTTCGTGCTCGATGTGCAGATCAACGGCAATCTTGCCGATGTCGTGGAGCAGTGCGGCATAAGCGATGGCCGCTGTCCAGGCTTCTGATTGCGCGGCTTGATCTTCCGGAGGCGCGCCAGCAGGCAGCAGGTGGGACTGCCGCAGTTTCAGTGCAAAGGCGACGATCTCAAGTCCGTGATCGAGCATGCCGCCATGGTAAGCATGATGATGTGTTTCCGAGGCGGGAAACAACTGTACCAGCTCTGTGTAGCGCTCCAGAGGCCTGCGGTAAAGTGTGATGAATTGCTTGCGAGAGAGTGAGGTGCGCTGCCAGATGTGTTCCAGCAGCTTTTGCCGACGAGGTGTGGCTAGCAAAGACGTTGCGGGTTCTGGCTGGAGCAGCCCCTTTTCTGGCACGACAGGAGCAGGCTGGGGTGGCGTGGGCTTTTTTCGCTGGAACAGAGTAAACATGGTGATGCCTCAAGTGCGGGGTAAACGAGCCTTTTCCTTTTCTGGGTAGAGCCTTTCCCTTTGACCCCATTCCATTGCCTTTTATCGGTTTTACCCTTGTTGGAGCCTTTTGATATAGCGCTGTTTGTCTGTGCCATCGAGTATCAATGCGGCAGGGGGGAATCCTTTTTGTGCTGGGAAATGGATGTCCGTATGAGGTCTTGTGTCTCAGAGGTGTCACTGGGGCTGCGTGTGGCTCTAACGATCATGCTTCTGATAAAAATAAATAATGTATGGGGCCATGAGGCAGAATGCTTCATGGTAAAAGATATTTTCAGATAAGATGCATGGAAAATAGATATTACATGGTTATTTAACAGCGGAAGGACGAACGTGAAACTTTATGAAAACGTGGTGATTGGTAATTTTCTTTATGGATTGGGAATTTCCATCGGAGGACGGCTTAAATCCGGATACCTTCCGAGTGCTGTCAGTTTGTTACAGCAAACTCCGGAAGATAAGGCGCTAGGTGATGTTCTGCTCGATTTCCCTGGCACATTACGTCTTATCGAGTTCAAGGCACAAGCGAACCGTTCTAAAAAGGAACTCTCTCGGTACAGGAAACTATTACCGGCTATAGAAGATTCGCCGGAAATGCTGAATATCTCTCGCAGAGTTCACTGGTACGTGGAAACGGCACCCTCTGATCTGAAAGGTGTTGAAGCATTTTTTTCTCCTTATCTTGATGTATTCGAGACAGAAAAACCTGCGAAACAGCCATTTGCTCTGGAGAGGTTTATTGAATCTGTGGCGGATGACGTGATTTCGTCAAGGAACGATGAGCGGGATACACAGGAGAAGAACTATCTGAAGCTTGTGCGCTGGTGTCAGGGCGCGGGGGAAACAGGTGCGGGTGCGCTGATTGTGATTGTGGGTTCTGGCGGTGGCATAGAATTTGTCGCGCTGGAGGATTTGGTGGCGCTGAACATGTCTTATCAAAAGTGGATGGCGTATAGGCAAAAACAGGAATTGAAGATGGAAAAAGCACTGGAAATGGAGCTTAAGAAAGAAGAGCGGCAGAAAGAGCTAGGAAGGGGCTATGGGAGATAACATGAATAGGTGCCTGACAGATCATGATGTCCAGTTGTTCTTTGACGCGGCTGAAAAGTTGCGGGAGGCAGCGGAGTGCGATGGTGAGAAAGCTAGAGAAGCAACGGCGGCTTTGGAATCTTTGGTTAAAAGTATGAGCATCCGTCTTCAAACTTTGGAAAAAGGTGTTTCCCACAAGATAGCTGATTCAGCGGAAACAACTGCCAACCGGGCGGCGGACTTGTTGAGTGTCAAGTTTCAGCAGGCAAATGATGCAGCTAAAATAGCAACAGAGCAGTACAAGGAAGCGGCCAAAAAGCTCAATATTAGGAGCTGGTTATATATTATTGGGCCACAGATTGTAATGATGCTGGTTTTTATCGCATCTATTTTATTTCTGATGCCTTCGGTGGACGAGATTCAGCAACGTCGGGCAGAACTATCATCTCTTAATGAGCAGATCAAAAATTCCCGTCTAACGTGGACCACGTGCGACGGCGACAAAAAATGTTTCCGGACTGATGAGCGTGGGCGTGGTGGGAAGCTCTACACAAACGATCGAGATGGCAGTACCTGGCGTCTTCCGTGGACAGAGTAGCCCCATTCAAAAATAATTCTTGAAACAGCCTGCTGCCGAGTGTTCTCCTCCCCCAAAAGCTAGATATTTGATGTATGGTATTTCTGCTCTAAGCTAAGTAGACAAGATGATTTCCGTAACAACATCGCGTATCAATTGCAGTAAGGTGAACTTTCGGCACAAACGGGTAACGCAGATAAATGATGACCATGAATAGCACGAGCCATAACAGTATTGCGGAACGCTTTGGCCGTTGGCTCGGCAGAGGCTGGCGTGGTTACGTGCGTTGTGAACGCAAAGTATCGAACTGGTTGGTATCCAAGGATGTGCCACAGTTTGTTGCCTTTGTGTTTTTGTGGGCAATCAAACTGATTGTGCTTGGCGTACTGGCGTATTTCGTCTTTTGGTTGGCATTGTTGATTGTGTTTGCTGTTGTTACTGGTTGGGCTGTTGGACAAAGTACGTCAGAAGATGATTTCGAATTAGGCTTCCCTGCTACGTTGGATGAGCTTCGAGAAATGCCAGGGTACGATCCTAATCTGCACAACGATACATCTCACGAGATGTATCGCGATGGTGATTGATCCGGCTTAAATCCTACCTGAGTTTTTTGGAGACTGTACCAGCCCCCTTTCCGCCAGCATTACCAGCATCCTTTGTGCCCGCTGAAAAACTATTTGCGATTGTCCCCGCCCGAATGCCCGCCCAGGCCAGCGCACCGACCCAGAATGCTGGGAGCACAATGAACATCGAGCCCATAACGAAGTTCAGCAACATGTCGCCGAAGGTATTGTGCATGCCTACAAGCGGATCAACATTGTTGTGTGGCCGATTCCAGCCCCATCCCCATCCGTAAAGCGCATCGAGGATCGTACTGTCGAGCCAGCGTGCGAGCTGGAACCAGAAATCCACAAAGAACAGCGCAAATTGCACGATGCTGAGCGTGACAACGGTCTTCAGGTCGTATGTGCCGACCAGGAGCACCAGAGGGATACAGATCACCAGTGCCATCTTCAGTAGTGCAAGCACCATCGGCAGTGCCTGGCGTACGACGTCCAATGCCGGGAATGCGGCGATCCCTCCAATGGTCATGCCGATGTCGCCTGCAGCACGTGTGACGATATTCGGTAAGGTTTTGTCGATTTGACCGCCATAATCGGTGTAGACGCTGCCTTGGTTGAGTTTTTGCTGGCGGGGAGATGCAAGCGCCCTGATGACGGAGTCATCCACCTCTGCACGGCTGATGAATCCCGCCCAGTTGTCGATGCGGCTGAGTAGGCTGGGGTCGACCTGTGCCAGCAGGCGTGCGCGCAAGCCGTTGCCACCATCGTTCCACCACTGTCGGCAACTTGGGTAGCCCGCACCGCTTGGCACCTGAGCCAGTCCAGCGTCACGATTGCTGTCGTAAGCCCAGCCCTCACGTGGTGTCTTGGCGCGGTAGGTGTCATAGAAGCCGCCGGTGCTGACAAAATAGGTCGAGCCGATCCAGGTCACGTCGTGCATTTGTGCTTCATCAAGATCAGGACGGCTCATGAACAGTTTGGCGCGTGCAGGGCCGTAGCAGTCGTGGGTAAAGTCTGCGACTTCCTGAGCCAGTAGGGGATTGTCAATCCGGGTGGCATTGATCTCCATCCGCATTTGTCGCAGGTCGGTGCCGCATGGGATAGCCGCCACCGAGGCACCCGTGATCGCGCGTGAGAGCGTATGCATGAAGGCCCACCAGACTGGCACTTTTGCACTCTGGTTGTTGAGGGTGCTGAATGATTGCGACCAGCCCGTGTCTTCGGGCTGGGGCACGCTGATCTGGCACTGTGCCGAACGCGCCTGATCGTACCTGATCGTGTTGAGGTCAACATCAATGAACGGAATACCGGCGAACATCACCACCACGATCGCCACCCATACCCGATTTTCAATGCGCATTGAAGACAGTACGCCCTTGTTGCCTTCGTCGGCACCTTCAGTACGGGATCTCAGCCACTCGTCGATGATGATGGCCACGAAGGGGAGGACGAACACGCCGCTGGCAACCAGTACAGCCCAAATACCGTTGTGGACGACCCAGCTCACCAGGGTCAGGTAATACTCCAGATAATCGGTAGTGAAAAGCGTCATGGTCATACTTCCCTATACGTCCTGTACCAACAGGCTGAATTCCAGTACCAGCAGTGCGGCGATACCGGAAATCTCGGCGCGAATGAGCCTGCGCCGGGCGTCGGAGCGGGTATCGCGCAGGAGCAGGCGGCGGCGCATCCACAGCCAGCCATAAACGGTGGCACCGTACAGGCACACGCGCCACAACAGGAAATAGCTGGCCGCATCGGCCAGCCAGTGTTCCCAGCCAGCGATGCTGCCAGCGAAGTAGATGCCCAGGACGTTGGCTGTGACGGTGATGATCAGCAACGCCACTGTCCACAGGAGGACTCTGACGGTATGCCAACGGAACAGACGGTGTGATCGCAACCAGGCAAGACTCATGGCGTGCCTCCGGGGTTGGGGCGTTGCAACTGGTCAAGACGGTTAGGTACGGGATCACCTTCATAAATGCCGCGTGAGCCTGCCGCGCGTGCGCTGTGGCGCTGGATGATGGCCATCGGCGAGTTGTTGGCGAGTTCGCGGCGTAGTTCAAGCTCGGTTTTGAGATTGAGGATCTCGCGGTCAAGCGTGTTGCTTTCCTGATCGACGGCGGCGACTGCCAATTGGTTGGCGGCGACGTTTGGCTCTTTCCTGCCGGTCAGTAGCGTACGTTGCAGCAGCAGGGCTTTTTCCAGTACCGATGCCAGTGCGACTTCGGAGGCCAGACGTCGGGCAAGGATGTCTTGATCAGGTTCGTCACGCAGTGCCTCGATCACGCCACGGGTGATGGGCAGTGAGGTACTGCCAGCCTTGCGAAGGTTCTCGAACGTGGTGTTGCGTGCTCCACTGACCAGTTCTTGCAGCGCTTCCAGTTTGGTGTCGTATTCGTCCTGAATGACCGGGGTCAATCCGACGCCAGGCAAGGTCTCAGTCTTGGTGCAGCCTTCGCAGGTGCGTTGTTCCTGTTCGCCCAGCACACGCGTGGCAAAGTCGATGGCTTGTTGAGGGGATGCCCACGTCTGGCAGGACAGGCTTTGGCAATTTGCCGGGTCGATGGGGGCGGTGTCGGTTACCCCACGGCCATTGACCAGATTGTAGCCTGCTCGGGTCACGTCACCGACGACCTTGATTGAGCGCTGACCTGCACCACCGGCATTGCTGCCACCCACCCACGGTACGCCGTCGTTACCCCGGTTTTTTTCGGCCTGTTCAATGGCTGAAACAGCGTCGCTGCTGCCGACGGCCTGACGCAGCGCCATGCCTTCGGCGATCTGGCTCCAGCCGAGCTGGCCGCCTGCGGTGTCTGCCATTTTTTCAGCCATCGCTCGGCAGGTGAGTTTGGAGCGATCAAAGTCGAGTCGGGCTTGCAGAACGCCATTGGTCAGCAGGTTATAGAGGCCCGGATCGGCCCGCTGGATGATCAGTGCGGGCAACGAGGCGACGGCGCTGGTGGCGCTCTGGATCACGTTACCCATGATGTTCTGAAAGCCGTTGGTCAGCCCATTGAGCTGATTCTGGATGGTGGTACTGATGTTCATGTCACCGCAGATCAGGTTGCTGTTCCAGCCTACACCGACACCAATCGAGCGCATGCCGACCGCACCGCTCATTGATACGGCGTTACCGCCGCCGATGGAGTACATCACTTCATCACCAATGACGGCTCCGCTGTTCTGGAAGCCTCCGTCCTGTGCCAGAGCCAGACCACTGCTTAGCGTCAGTGCAGCAACCCATAGCGTGGGTTGCCACAGGCGCGGCACAAGAATTGAAAACGCTTTCGGGTCGAGACGTTTCATCATTATGTCCTCAGTTGAAATCTACGCTGCCAAGAAAGGTCTGGCCGCGTCGCTGGCAGCAGCTATAAGGTCGCCAGAGTGCCCAGGCGTAGTTGTCTTGCTGTGCCTGAGTGTGTGTTCCGTTGTGTGGGAAGACCGTGCAGGAAGAGGAGGAACGAGGGGCCAATTCTTGCCATTTTCCGGTTGCAGCATCGCTTTCCATCAGTGCGCCTGCCGGCCAGTAACCGTCGCGTGCGTTGGCGAGCAGGGGTTGGTATACGTGCAGTTGCCCTCTGCGGGTCACGATATCGCCCGCCCGCTGGGCGACCACGGCGCTGGCCTTGTAGCTGTCCACCTGATGCAGGAAACCGCCGCGTGGATAGACGTTGCCCCACAGGTTCAGTGCGGTGCGTGCGCCGATCTCGCGCATACCGGGGATCAGCGCCTCGGGGTACACCGATTCAGGGATGTTGTAGCGCCACGCGATGGTATCGAGTGTGCTCAACAGGTACGGCATGAAGGCGGTGCCAGCACCATCGCAGATGGTGCCTGATGATGATGCAAACTGACTGAATACCTGGCCGCCGGGGTGGCCGATCACGTCTGCGTTACGGAACCTGGATAGGTTGTTCTCGCTGCCATGGTTGCTGGTGCCGTCACCACCGCTCCGGGCCGTGGTGTTGGTTTGGCTCATGGCGCGTACTTCAAGCCATGGGTTCTCCCCGGTGTTAGCGTAGCTCGACACTACGGCGTCGGGGACGTAGTGTCTGACTTTGACGGAGGTACGAACCGTACATCCGAATTTGGTGCAAAGCAGCCAGTAGCAGATCCCGGTGACCCGGTATTCCAGGCAATCAGGGGATAATGATGAGGAGATGATGGCAGCGGTGTTGAGGGCAAA
The DNA here is from genome assembly GCF_015689195.1 of Pectobacterium aroidearum. GTDB lineage: Bacteria > Pseudomonadota > Gammaproteobacteria > Enterobacterales > Enterobacteriaceae > Pectobacterium > Pectobacterium aroidearum. The sequence goes on along the minus strand of NZ_CP065044.1, from coordinate 3,180,638 downwards.
CGAGGAACTGGCTGCCGTGAGCAAAACGGTGGCAAGACTGACGCGCAGACGGCGGGGGAGTCTCATGGCTGAGTCCTCCTGTATGTGTTGATACGCGCCACTGCTTTGGCGACGTCAGGTTCACCATAAACCACATAGCGTTGATCGACGATGACGGCCGGAAGGGTGGTAATGCCCAGGCTCCAGGCATCGACAACATCCTGATAGGCCTCGTTGATGCGTTGCTGCAGCGCTGTGCCGCCTTCTCTCAGGCGTTGTTGCACGATGACTGCGGCGCGTGCCGGGTCTTGGGGGAGGTTGGCTGCCAGTTCGGCCTCAATGCGTGAGGGGCTATCCAGTTCGATGAGCCGGGTATTGCCCAGGTTCTGAACCGGGTGTCGTGTGTCGCTGACGACAACTACATCTGCGGCCTGTGCCAGTGGGCTCAACAGGGCAGTCAGCATGACGATGGCAAGCGTATGCCACCAGAATGAAGAGATTGAAGCGGGAGCCAGCATAGTGGAGCACCATGAAATTGATCATGGTGGTAGTCCACTCCAACTGGCCTCAGGAAGCGACAAACAATCAGGACATGGTGATCCCCTGTTTTAGAGAGCGTAAAAAAGTATCGAATCCCTCTGCTCTGAAGGCCACAGACTACCTGGGCGTGTGGTCAATGATGTCAGCAGGCAATTTGGGCTCCTTATCCGAGGTTTGTGGGGCGGAGAGCAGATCCAGCGCCGATAGCAAAGCATCCCCCTGTACAGGACCTGTCAGTAACATGGCGCGGTTGGTCTGCTGGTCGATCAGCCGCAGTGATGGGGTAGCCTGTACGCCTTCCTGGTGTGCCTGTTCGACCTGACGGCGGATCAAGCTGTGGGGCCATTCGCTATCCATGCAGGACCGCATCGCCTGATTCAATCCGGGAGGTGTGGTATTCGGTGGCAGTCCCTCGCCGTTGCCTCGGGTGTGCTGGTAGATCCAGGTAATCATCTGCCAGTAGGCATCATGACCACCGCTTTTGCCGGCGCACTCTGCCATGCTGGCCTGGTGCGATGCTGCAGGTTCATGCGAACTCAGGATCAGGTGATGCCATTGCAAACGAATATCGTGTTGCTGCGCGATCCAGTGTGTCAACTCAGGGTAGTAATCCTTGCAGTAGGGGCACTCCAGATCCGCGTACAGGATCAGGGTGAAACGGGCATTCGCTGCGCCTTGATGCCATTGAGAAACGGATGGGGCGGGTGGCGAGTTTACACGGCCACTTATTGGATGCGAAGGTCCCTGAGACAATGGAGCATAGATACGCCAGATCAGCAGTATCAGGATGGTGAGTATCACTATGGTCGTGGGCCATGCCAGACGGCGAAGTGTTTCGATCTGAAAAATGGTGGTCATTTTTACGGTAGCTCCGGGATGGATAGGGACGGTGGCCGATAGCTGAGTCGAACATGACTGGATGGTGGTGTAGAGCAACAATCCGGTATCTGCGAACACGCTTTCCCGCCATGGATGATGGTGTCTTTTTAGGGGAGCTTTGCAGCATTGCGACGTGTTAGATTTTTTTATAGAATATCTAACAAAAGGAGGCTGTCATGAGTACATCCCAAGCCATTCGAGAACGTATCGCTGCCCAGTTGGCAGGCGAGCCTTTCACGCCTGCTCTTTTTGCCGGGTTGGGGTCGCGTGCGGCTATTGATCAGGCGCTGATGCGGCTTAACAAGGCTGGCAGTATTGAGCGCATCGGCCATGGTTTGTATGTCGTACCCAAAGTGGGTCGCTTTGGCATCAAGACGTTGCCCGCACCTGAGCAGATAGCACATACACTGGCTGATGCGGAAGGGGCGACGATTGAGATCCATGGTGCCGAGGCCGCACGGCGTTTTGGCTTCTCTACGCAGATGCCTGCGCAGGCGGTGTTCTATACCAGTGGTTCGTCCCGGGCAGTCCGGCTAGGAAAAATGACGGTCCGATTGCAACATGTTGCCTCACGCAAACTGGTATTGGCCGGCCGACCCGCAGGTCAGGCGCTGTCGGCGCTCTGGTATCTGGGGCGTCATCAGGTCACGTCCGGTACATTTCGACGGATCGCACAAAAGTTGGCACCTGCTGAATTTCAGGCTCTGTGTTCTGCCAAGGCGTCGATGCCTGCATGGATGCTGGACGCATTGAGTGGCTATGAACGCAGCGAGGAAAAGTATGTCTGATACGTCAGTTGTATCCTATTTTGATTTGACGCCCGTTGAGCAGGCCGAACTATTGAATGGTCTGGCTCCGGGACTGGGGCGTCGCGCCGAAATTCTGGAGAAAGACATCTGGTTGTGCCAGATACTGGGCGTACTCTTTGCGTTACCCTGCTGCAAGCCGATGGCCTTCAAAGGAGGGACGTCTCTGTCGAAGGTGTATCAGGCTATCGAGCGTTTCTCCGAAGATATTGATGTCACCATTGATTATCAAAGTCTGGTGTCGGATGTGCCCGAGCTGGCCACACTGTCCGGAAACAAGCGTCGCAAACTGTCTGACATGCTCAGGGATACCCTGGCAGCGCATGTCAACGGGGAACTGGTGCCGGCACTGCGTGCGGCATTGCGACAGAGCCTTCCAAATCACGAAATCACGATTGAAATCAGTGATAATGCAGAAGAGCTCAGGCTCTATTACCCCAGTGCGGTGGAAAACACCGATCCCTATTTGCGGCCCAGTGTGTTGATCGAGTTCGGCGGCAGAAATGCGACCTTTCCCCAGGATGTGCTGACCATCGTGCCGGACATTGCCGCCTATGTGCCGGAATTGGTATTTCCAACGGCGCAAGTTGCCGTACTGTCGCCGATGCGTACCTTTTGGGAGAAGGCCACGCTCATTCATGTTGAATGCAACCGCCCGGAACTGCGTGGCAGTGCTGAACGGCTGTCGCGGCATTGGTACGATCTGGCGCGGCTTGCTGACCATGATATCGGTCGTCAGGCTTTGGGTGATGTCGCGCTGTTGCAGGATGTGCTGAACATCAAAGAAACCTTCTTTCGCAGCAGTTTCAGCCATTACGATCGCTGTCTGACAGGAGAACTGAGGCTGATCCCAGATGTGGAGCTGCTTGATGCGTTGAGACAGGATTATCAGGCGATGCTGAACGCCCAGATGTTCTATGGTGAGATCCTGTCGTTTGATGACATTGTTGAACGGTTGACCCGCCTGGAGCGGCAGATCAATCAGCCCCGCTGATTACCTTTGCGCCATGGGCGTGATACCACGCGCATAATCAATCATGTCGGCCACTTTGAACGCCGCATCCAACTCCCCAATCCCGAACTGCTGCATCAGTTGGTAGCGTTCGGCTTTTTCCTCGGGTTCGGTCTGTGCCAGGGCGAGATAGAGGCTGGGCGGTACGGCACGAAATAGCACTTCCAGGCTCTTGGAGAGGATGACGCCTTCGGTGAATTTGCCGGATTCTTTGCGTGCGGACAGCATCAGCGCTTTCTGCGCGGGTGTCAGTTCCCTGAACTTTGCGATTTTTTCCACCTCGTCGGGTGGCATCGACAGGCAAATCCACCATTCGATCATGTTGAGCATGGGTTCTGCGGCCTTCGGCAGATCGTCGATGTTCTGTGTCGCGAGCCAAAACCACGCACCCAGCTTGCGCCACATTTTCGTGACCTTCACGACGTAGGGCGAGAGCAAGGGGTTTTTGGTGATGATATGGCCTTCGTCCGTCACGTTGAGGATGGGGCGGCCCAGGAACTGGTCGCGCTCGGCGATGTTGTTGACGGTGTTGATCAGCGAGATGTAGGCGATCGACAGTTGTGCGTTGTAGCCTTCGCGTGCATAGGTTGCCAGATCGACCAGGGTGATGTCGGCCTCGGGCCAGGGCGTTCCGTCACGGTCGAACATTTCTCCGTCACTGCCCTGGCAGAACATATCCATCGCGTCGGCCATCTCCAGCAGGCGAGCGCGCCGGATTTCCGGCAGCGTCGTGTCATGACCCCGTTCACGTAGTGCATCGCGCACGTCACGGGTCAGCACGGTACGGCTGGCAGCGACGCAGCGCTGAGCGGCGTCCAGAATGCATTGGCGGATTAGAGAGCGGTCAGCCCGTGTCATGCGGGCTTCTTCCTTGTCTTCACCCCCCGTGATCATTAAACGTGCGGTGATCTCCAGCTCGCCCAGCACATCACGCTGTTCGTCGGCCTCGGCTTCCTTGCGCTGTGGCTCGTCATCGAGTTCATCGGCATCGAGTGTTTGTACATCACTGGGGGTTTCGATGAGTCTGCGGGCATCGGCGAACGGTGCGAGACTGACGCCAGCACCTGGAGCAAGCTTGACACGGTTGACAGTCAGCCCCAAACGCCGGGCGAACTCGCAGAACAGCCCGAAGGAATTGCCAGCCTCCACAATGAAGATCCGTGGACGATAGATGGCGGTGACCTGATTGAGCAGGTTGTTGAGGGTGGCGCTCTTGCCCGACCCGGTAGGGCCGAACAGGAAAAGGTGCGCATTCATCTGCCGATCCAGGCGGTTGAAGGGGTCAAACGTGATCAGGCCTCCACCGCGATTGAAGACAGTGATCCCCGGGTGACCTGTACCCCGGCTACGTCCCCAGGTCGGTGAGAGGTTGGCCACATGCTGGGCGAACATCAGTTGTGTGTACCACTGTTTGCGGTCCTGGGCCGGGTTGTACATACACGGTAGCCAGCGCAGATAGGTGTTGAGCGGCGCGACCTCGTCCTCTTCGCGTACCGGCTGCAGGCCTGCGCCCAGCATCACGTTGGCCAGTTGCAGTCCCCGGCTGTCGAGTTCTTCTTCATCCTTGCCACGAAGGTAAAAGGCCAGGCTGGCACGGTATAGTTTGTGGGCGCTGCCGATCAGTGAGCGCGCCTCTTGCACATCCGCCAGGGTTTGTTCGGAGGCCAGGGTTTCGCCAACGGCTTTCTTTGCCAGATGATTCAGGTGTGTTTCGAGTACGTCCTGTGGTGTGGCAACCAGTGTCAGGCACATCATCGTGTCTTCCGGCATCTGGTCGAACAAGGTGTTGATGGCGTCGCCTTTGCGATTCTCGCCTGTCATATGACCTACACTGGGCGGTGTGCGCAGGCGGTCGGTCGTCATCACCCGATGCGGCATGCCGTCAAAGTGCCACTCGCCCCGGGCCGTATCTGAACGTGGCTGGCCGAAGAACAGCCTCTGGCTGAAATCGCACCCGGAGACCAGCTCGATTTCGTCGAGGTCGTGGGTGTCCGGGTAGGCGGTCAACTGGTAGAAGCGTTCGCGGTCTTCGGCGCTGTGGCCCAGCAGCGTGGGATGTGGGTTGAACCAGCGCAGTAGCCAGTTGTGGATGTGCGATGCATCCAGACGCTGTGCGCGGATGCCTGCGTTGGCCAGACCACCGCTCAGGCGATCACAGACCACACTCAATGCCTGCTCGGGCGTCTGGCCGCGTCGGGTCGTGCTGCCTGCGGTGCGGCGATAGACGATCATGCGTACCCGTCGTGTTTGCCCTCGCCAGGGCAGACGCGTGACTGTCGTATCCTCGAACAGGCCTCCCGGCTTTGCTACTGCGCGCAGGTGATGGGCCATCGAATGCAGATAGAATTCGGTGAAGCGTGAGTGCTGCGCACGTGGCTGGATGTAGCCCTTGAGGGTCTGCAGATACTGATCAAAGTTGGTCTCGTCCTGAGCGTAGAGTTGCAGTACCCAGGGATTGTCGTCGAGCTCGTCGAAGCTGTCCTGCAGCGCGTTTTCCAGCGCATCCCGTGCCTGGGCCAGCCAGACCGGCTCACGGCCTTCTGTACCCAGCGGGGTCAGTTCAAAGAAGGCGGCGACTGAGACACCATCCTCCAGCAGCATACTTTGTGATTCGGGCAAATATTCGACCCAGGGCAGCAACGCGACAAACGATGGGGCCACCTCGTACAAGGCCTTCTCATCGGCCTGGGTGGCGGGACGGCTCCCCCTTACGCTGGTGGTACCGGGTTCGGGAATGCCTGCCTGCTGTAGTGTATCGATGTGGCGCTGCCAGCCGTCCGGCTGTTCACCTTTGGTCGGCACAGTGGGCTTGCGCCAGGGAAGCGACCAGACCATCAGTAGTCCTCCGTACGTTCGCCCGGCATTGCGTATTGCACACGCTGGTAGAGGGGGAAGATGGTGGTGTAACCCGGTACAGGAACCGGGTCTGTCCCCGCCAGATGCGGGAACACGTACATCAGCAGGTCGGGGTTGGGCAGTCGCTGAAACTGGCTGCGTACTTCATTGGCGGCGGTACGCGTGTAGTATGCCTGTTCTGCAGGAGCAGCTTGCCCATCCGCATGGCTGAGTGGACGGCGCAGGCTCTGACGGGCATCGAGCAGTTGGCGATAGGCCATCTGTCCCACTCGGCCTCCATTGCCGCTCTCTTGCTGCCAGATGTCCTGCATGGTTCGACCCCCATGGGGTAACAAGTCTTCCTTGCTCGTGGCGCAGCTGGTCAATACGCTCACGGATAGCATGATTGCCAGCGGTTTAGTCCAGTTCGAGCGCATGGCTTTCTCCTGTACGATGGTCGACCTTGCGGCCTTCGGTGTCGTAGTCAATGGCGAGCGGTTTTTCGAGGTGAACGGCGACGTGTGCGCCGGGCTTCACATAGACTGCTGCGAAGGCCTGGCCATAGAGTTTGTTGACCCAGTCAGACATGTCGCGTACGCCGCCGGCGAGAATGCGGCCCACAGCCTCGTTGCTGCTGATGCCCACGGTGCCGATGGAGCCGTCGGCACCGGCGTAGGACATCTGACCGCTGTCCGAATCGATGAAGGATGCCGCGCCTGCGCCTGCTGCGGTGATCAAAGCCTGTGTACCGAGATACTGCTGGGCATTGCTGCGGCGCTCGCCGGACACGCACGGGATACCGTAGGGGTCACTGATCCACCCGAGACCGTTCTGGTCATTGCTTTGCTGATGACTGCGTTCGCTGTCTTCCGGAATGGTGCGGATGGTGCCGTCGTGGAAAACGAAGGTGATTGAGCGTACCTGTCCCCTGACGCATGAGAGCGTCCAGTCGCCGGACGCGGTGCCACTGAACACAGCGCCAGCTACATCAGGGATATCGATGCCGTTGGCCGTCAGGTTGTCGGGGCCGACCAGGACTTTGAAGGGATAGGGGTCATTGACGGTGCCATCGATCGGTACGCGGCCAATCAAGGCTGTCATCGCGACTGAACCCATCAGTGTTGAATTGGTGGGTACCGTGTAGACGGCCCTGGCGGGGTTGGCTCCGGTCGCGTTTGTACGGGTACTGGTGACGCTTTCGACCGTGGTGTCCAGTGTCTTCTGGGCGGGCCCGAAACGTGTCGGAAAGTTCAGCGCAGCGTTGCCATGACGGCCATCAGTCTGTCTGGCATCGTCAGGCTCCACCCAGCGGATCGTGGCCTCGTCGCTGAATCCTTCAGCATCCCCGTCTCGCAGGCCGAGGCCGACTGGCAGGTCGCCGTGACCGGCGTTGCCGATACTGTCCAGCCGCCGTTGCAAATCTGCCAGCAGGCCCTCAGTCTGTTGGCGCTCGTTGTTAAGTTGCTCCTGGTCGCGGCGCAGGCTGGCCCGCTCGGATTCCAGTGTGGTACTGATACGCTGGTCAATGGCACTTTCACGTTGACGCAGACGCTGGTTTTCTTCTCGTTGTGCCCCGTTGTCGGTGGTGGCGGTTTGTAGCTCAGTGCGCAGTTGCCGAACCTGGGCCACCAGCGTCGCGACAGTATCGCGTGGCGTGTCTCCTTCGATGCCCAATGCCTTCATTTCCTCCGGGGTGAGCTGGCTGCTCGTCTCTGCCGTGGCAGAGGACTGTGTGCCGCCACCAGAGAACAGGCGGATGCCAACGAACAGGACCAGCAGTGCGACGGGGATCATCAGCCATTTCAACAGACCGTTACTGCGCATGATGTACCTCCGTTGTCGGGGGCGTGGTGGCAGGCAAGTGCATGGCAGGATCAAAGCGCTGGATGGCAGGCAGTAGCGACTGCGGCAGTCCGTGCTTGCGGGTAACCAGATACAGCACCGTGGTGTCTTCGGGGGAGCCGCGTGGGCCGAGCGCCGTATGCTGGAAAGTGGCGGTGAGGAAATCACCTTGCAGTACGCGTGGATCGAGTTCAACCCAGCCATTGCCTGTATGTGTCAGTCGCACGGCAGTGACCCACTGATCTTCCAATCGCCATGAGGCCAGCGCTTTTGCCTGTACAGGCAGTGTCGGTAGCAGCGTATCCAGTGGCAGGTCGTGGCGCAGGCTGATGCGCATTATGCCGGGTACAGGCTCTAGGGTGCGTAATGGTACGTACAGGCTTTGTGCGGCGTAACGTGTGAGTACCACGGCCACAGGTGTTTCACGTTGCGCCAGTCTGGCCTGATCTGCCGTGGGGGCTGGGGTTGCGTTGTCTGGCGGCTGACCATAGCGGAGTGGTGTAGCATTACCCTCAACGATGCGTATCGGCTCAAGTGCTGACTCGCCGTCTTTGGCAGGAGTGGCCGCAATGTCGAGCAGGATCAGCGCACCGCTGTCGGCGTCCTGCAACTGCAATCGGGTGGGGTCGATAGGCTCGCTGGCACGCAGGTAGATGGCTCCACCTGCGCTCTGTACACGCAGACGGTCGCCGATGCTGGCCGGGACGCCGACACGGACATTGCGATCTACGAACACAATGCGTTCCTGCCCAACATAAAGTGGCACGGCAAGTGGCAGCCGCTCCCAGCGCAGGATTTCCACGGCATGGAGCGCAGGAGTCTGCACCAAGGCCATCAGCCCCAGCCAGATGAGACAGAGACGACGATGTTTCATGGGGTTTCTCCTTGTGTGCCCAGGCCGCCGCGACTGGGGGCTTCCTGTGTCGAAGCTGCGATGCGCTGCGGGGCACCGTCATAGCAGTCGAGCATGAGGCCGAACGGGTTACGGGCTGGATCGATATCTGCACGCGTGACTTTCACTGGATAGCGCACCAGAGCGCGTTTGACCTGTTCCGGGCCGTGGTACTCGTCGGCGCTGAGGTCGAGTGTGACGACCCAATCGCGGTCAGAGACCACGCGCACCCGTGCTGTAGGGTTATCGCCATAGCCGCGACCGGGAATTTCGTAGACGCCGCGTACACGTTGCCGCAGTTCGCCCGTGCTGCGGCGATAGTCGTAATCTGCCTGCAGAAAGGCACGGCATGCCGGGGTGAAATACGGTGATAACGCATGGAGGTTGCGCGTGTAGTCCTCTTCTCCGTTAGTCGGCCAGCGGTTGAGTTGCTGGAACACGTAGAAGGTGAAGGCGTAGACCGATTCGGGGGCACTTCCCACCAGGCCCGGGAACTCCCGAACGCAGATCAGGGGGACATGGATCGTCAGATCGCGCGGTGCGCTCCACCAACCGGCACTCATGACCAGGTGCCACCAGCAGTGCGCTGGCACCGATGCGAAGGGTCTTGATGTGCGCTTGTAGATGTGTGACTTCGTTCTGAACCGGCTCATCGCGTTGTCCTTCTATTCGACCAGGAGCCTGAACGCGTGATCAGCAGGTGTCCGCCAACCCAGCCTGTGAGCAGCGGGTAGCGAGTCGTGATGTACCATTGCAACTGACGGTAACAGCCAGGCATCGTGGGGCCGGCCGCGTTTCTGCCGTCGCAGGAAGCCGCCACCGGATGAACACGCCGCAGGCGATGCCCAGCACACGGTATCGGTGCTAGAGCGATGGTTGAAAGCACCAGATAGCGGCACGCCGATAATCAGCCCGGCGCTACCGGACAGGCCGCAGCAGATCCACAGCTCATCAGCCGTGCCAGGCCGCGTACCACCACCGGATGTCGATTAAGCCGATGCGGCAGGAACGTGATGCCGTCCGTACGGATATGTGGATGCTCTGACATGCCCAGTCCCTCTCTGGCTAAATGCCGGTGGCTTCGGTGAGCAGCCAGATGCCGATCACCAGCAGTACCGCCCCCAACGGCGACTGTCAGGCCGAATTGACCCCAGGTTTTTTGCCGTTGTGATTTCGGCGAGGTTGTAGGCGTGATAGCACACGCCGATGAACATGCTGGCGACCACCAGAAGAGCCACACCAGCAGCACGCGATGTCGTAGCTGCACTGCGGATGGCTTCCATACACGCCGCCACCTGTGCCTCGAGACGGGTTTTCCAGTTGCGGCAATCCTTGAGCGAACGACAGTGCAGGTAAGGTAAGACCCATGGCCAGTGCTGCATGTTGCGCGAGACGAGCGGGAGATAAGTGGTGTTTCATATGGGGTTGCCCCTTTCTGGTTACGAGAGCAGGAAAAACGTCAGCACCAGGTACATCGCGATAAAGCGCACGATGACACCGAGGAACTGACGCTGGTTGAGCTGGTTTTCGGCCCAACCGACGTAGGCGGTACGGATGGCCCATGCACCCCAGAGCAGCAGCACCGCGAATACGACACCGATGAAAACGGCGGACATGGCTGCAGGTGTGATGCCGCTATTGGCCTGGAAGGCATTGATTTGTGCGGCAGTCATGGCTGGCCTTCTGGGGAGATGTTGCTACGCTCGGATACCGATTCCTGACGGTAGTTACTGCTCAGCTCGGTGGCGTCGCGTGGCTGGGCACGGGATGGCGACAGATGGAACTGGATGCCTGCGCGTACACGCGCCAAATCATCGAGCAACTGAGGGTAGTCGAAGTGATAGCGTTCGCCTGGCTCTGCGGGGGTTCTGGATGCGCTCTGCACGACGAGGCGTTCCAATGCGTCGAGTTGGCGTAGTGCAGCAGCCAATTCTTGGCGCTGTGCCGGAGGCTCGGCCAAGGTCATAGGGGACAGTCCTGTCAGAAGAACTGTCGTGAGAAAGGTGGGAACGCCGCGATATGCGGCGCGCAGCCAAGTTGAAGCCACCATCGCGCCATTCCTGTGTGATCAACAATGGTGTGATGGTGGAGCTCAGGGTGACTTCAGGCAGTAAACAATAGGAAACTGCGCTGATCGGTTTGATTGGCTGCGTATTTGCAGTTCGCTCAGGGGGCGTTCGTCATTCCCAATAGTTAAGAAGAATTTCCACCACTCGCATGGCAAAATATCATTGCTTCTTAAAAAAATCTGAGGTGAAAATGCAAGGAATAACTTTTAGAAACGATCAGGATTTTGAGGAAATTTGCTGCTACCTCATGAGGGAATGGGTTGCAAGGAATATGGGATATGACTTGTATTTCAGAAGATATGGTGGGAGTGGGCAAAGGCAGTATGGAATTGATATTTTCCCCGCCGTTGACGGCTACCCAGTGTTTGGGCAAGCAAAATTTGTTGCTCGCCTAAGCTCTACAGATGTTGCTTCTGAGTTGAGTAAGACCGATGCTTTCCCTGGTAATATTAGTTGTTATGTGATTTTTACTACGGCAAGTCGCCATGCCAGCATAAATCATCAGCAGCTATATAGTCCTCAGCACAAAAGGCCGGATGGATCATTTTTCCCGGTTTATGTGGTCTATTGGGATGAGGTTGTTGATATTAATTTTATCCCACAAGATGTCCTCCAGAGAATTTTTCCGTCAGCATTTCAATTTGCCGGTAACGTATTGGCGCCTCAGCAGATGTCGGAATCTATAGCCGCTCTTCAGGCTATTGTTCCGACATATTTTCGGCATGATTTTCTCCTCTGGCTCGAAACATGGGATTTTTCTTGTGGCTACATTCCATCAGTCCACTATGATGCCGTGGATCATCTATACATTGAATTAGATCGGACCAAATGGGGCATGAAGGGGATTCATGATTTTTTATATGCCCAAGGTCGTGTTGATTTATCTCGGGCGCTTCCGGCTGGCGATGACTTCTTCTCCGCTATCAGCGATTTTCGAGATTCAATATATAACTACATAATTTTTGTATACGGACAGGATGGGCAGGGCTACGTTACATTGCAAGGGATGGATGGGCGAAATGCAACAGATTTCCCGAAAATTACCGAGCAGTGGTGCATGAGAGCGCGCCATTTGGCCAATATGTATCGTGAAAAAATCCTTGGCCAGCAAATCCAATAAATCATCAATATTGAAGTGACCTGATGACCTGATTTCTCTTCCATCACAAGTACTTTTTGAAGCTTCCCGCAGTCAGGCCCACGGCTAGTCCCAGCAATGCAGCGCCGGGCAGCAGAATCATCAGCGGATGAACCGAAATCGGCAACGCCAGATAGGTTACCCAGGGCAGCACAGCCAGCGGCAATAGCGCTGCCTTGGCTCTGTGGTAAACAAATCCTGATTCCCGACCTGCGCCAAACCTGCGTACATCGCGCCGGACCAGGCCATCCACCAGCCCGATGAATACCGTCATGAGGGTGAGTGGCAGTGTCAGTACCAGGACGAGCAGGCGCACCATGAAGGTGAGTGTGGTGAAGGCCGCAGCGATCAGATAATTTTCTGACCACACATAGACTTGACTCACGAAGTAGCGGAAGTCGTGCGTGGGTGTCTGGCTGGGAACACGCGCACGCTCGGCGGTCTGCTTCATGCGCTCAAGCAGTCCGGTTTTGATGAATATCCATTCATATCCGGTATCGACAATCTGGTGTGCCGTACGCCCTGGCTCCTGCACGATGACGCTGCGGGTAAAGTTATTCGACAGGTGTCCCAATTCGTACTGCAGCATCGCTTGCGAGTGTTGCCAGCCCTGGTCTTTCCAGAAAAGATGCATACCTGCGCATTCCACGATGATTGAAATCAGCAATGAACCAATCAGCACTCCCACTAACCTGAATGGCAAGGTAATGACACTCGCCAGCAGGCTTTGTCGGCGTGTTTGCTGATGTTGTGCCGTAGCCGCTGGATCGCTCATGGCGCTTCACCCTGGTCGGTAAGGCTGTCGGTATCTTCATCAAGCAGTTCAGGCGGTAGCGCTTGCTCCTGCAGCGTGGGCGATCCCTGGTTCTGCCACCATTGACCCGTATCGGTGTAGCTTTGACGCATGTAGCCTGCCAACTGCTGAAGATCCGTCGGCATGATTTCATCTGGATCGGGGGCGGGCAGGGGCATGCGGACTTTCCACAGGTTGCCACCCTGTAGCAGTGCAAAGCATTGCCCTTTAGGAAGTTGAACAACGTGCGACGGTTCAATCATCGACACGCTCGACATGCTGATGCGATCCTGCGTGTTGCTGGTGAAGTCGGTTTTGGCGTGGATGTCGGAGCTGTCTGTCGCGCCGCTGACCACGGTCGTCGTGTAGACCTCCACCTTGGGCAACTGTTTTGTGAGCAGTTCGGCGGTGGCTGTCTCGCGCACGCGCAGCATGAACAGGTTGTTGAAATTGCCGACGACTTGACCGGCTTTGGCGCGATTGCCGATGCGGGCTTCAATATCGCTCAGTGTTTGAGTGTAAGCGGTGACCTGGATGCCAGTACCGCCGCCTTTGTTGATCATCGGGATGAATTCGTCGCCCATCAGTTCATTGAATTCATCGGCATGAACATTGATTGGTACTTTGGTGTCAGCCGATGCACCGGGCAGGCCATCGTCGATGCCGAATTTATAGATGTGTCCGGCCACCGAGACCATATCGCTGAACATCGAGTTGCCCACCGCAGCGGCGACTTCGGCATCGGAGAGCGCATCGAGTCCGACGTAGACGACCGCGCGTTTCCTGATGATCTGCATCCAGTCGAAAATCGGCCTGGGGTCGCTCAGATCCGAATAGTTCGGTGCCAGCAACTGGGCGATTTTGCCACTGGTGAGTTTTTCAAGCAGAGGCAGCAGGCTGGCGACGATCTTGTCGAAATAGGTTTTGTCGTAGCGAACCGCTGATCTCAGTCCGTCCAGTACGGGATCGTAGTTACGGGCCTGACTGAGGTATTGTTCAAGGGCGACCACGCGCTTTTCGCGACCGATCATGTTCCTGGGAATGTTCTTCTCGTTGAGCTTGGCTTCAATCTGGACGATGACCTCCCAGGCTTTCGGTTCTGTGCGGGCGAAGTAGTGTTGGGCGTACTCGATGAACAACGCGTCGATATTGATGACATGGCGCTGGATCAGCAGGTAGTCCGGTCGTTGCCCCAGCTCGATCAATGCGCGTGCAATCACATTGACGAATCTCCAGGCAAATTCTCTGAATGCAGCAGAGTTACCCTCTCCGGAAAGCTGCCCTGCGATGCGGGTCGCGACTTCGCTGATGCGACCAAAACGTCCCACCGCGTTGTAACGAGCGCTGATCTCCGGCCACCCCAGATGAAACACGTAGAACGCATTCTCTCTGCCTGCACGTCTGGCCTCGACGAACATTCTCTTGAGTAGATCCGCGTCGCCTTTAGGGTCGAAAACAATGACCACTTCGTGCTCGCCCAGGTGATTCTTTCGACGAATATCCTGGGTGATGAATAATTCAGCCAGCCGCGTTTTGCCTACGCGCGTGGTGCCCAGTACCAGGGAGTGGCCGACACGCTCCCCCAGGGGCAGGCTGACGTCCACCTCGTCAGGCTCAATGCCATGCAGACGCGGTAAGCCGCCAACGGGCGGTAATGGCCGTACCGGATTGAGCGGCATATCCCAGGTCGTAAGACGGGGTAGTTGCGACAACGGGAATGGTGCGAACTCCAGCCGCTCATCCAGACGTCGGGCCAACTGGTAGGCGGATGTCGGCTCGACATAACGCCTGAACTCAGGCCGGTAGGTTTGCATCAACCGGTGAGTGTGTTTTTGCTCCCAACGGAATCCTTTGCCAATGAACAAACGTTGTTGGCTGACCGGCACGTCGCGGCTGGTCATCACGTAACGCGGCAGGCGACGGATATTGCGTCGGTAGCGCAGGATCACCTGTGCATCGAGCCAGCGCAGTGTGCCAAAAATTCCGAAGGCCAGTGCGCTGCCGATGCCGATGTCCGGACTCAGCGCGAGAGACCATGGAGCCGTCAGGCACAGCAATGCGGCTCCGGCACAAACCGCAACGGTATAGAGTTCTACGGGGGGACGCAGCAGTACCTCGACCGGCTGAGACTGTGCCATTGTGTTATTGCTCAATGCCCGTGCTGGTGATGAGCACGGGGTAATGTCGCAGGCCAAGTCGCTCAGCCAGGTCATCGGCCGCCACTGGCGCGAACTGCAGACCTGGTGCGATAGCACGCAGGTGTGTCAGGCCGTCTTCGGTCTCGACGTTGACGACCAGGCCGATGGCACCTCGTTCGTGAAGTAATACGCTTTGGCGCTGCAGCCACGCATGGGATGCCTCATCGTCGCCGACCAGAAAGAACGGTTGCAGGCCCGGTGCGTCGATGACCCGGCGTGCTATGGTGCCTGGGGAGAGCTTTGTGCTGCGTACTGGCAGCATGTCTGCTTCGGTTACTGGATTTACCTGTATCGGCGGCATGGCAATGGGAGGGCGTGGAGTATCGGGTGAACGTACCTGAAGGTTGAGCGCCTCGTAGTACGGCAGCGCAGAGGCCCCTCCGTGGTCTTCCACCACAATCGGCGGCTGTGCTGCATGAATCAATGGCGATACGGTTGCCAGTGTCAGGAGCAGGCCGTATGCCGTCTTGATGTGGATCGTCATGGGGTGGTTTCCTTGCTGAGAGTGGTGGGGACAGTTTGCTGCGGCCCCAATACGCGTTGAAGGTGTTGCGACACACTGCGCCGGTAGCGTGCCGCAGGCGCACCGCCAGCAGGCCGATGGTAGCGGCCCATTGCCAGCAGCCAGTCCTCGCCGGGGATATGCTGCTCCTTGAGGATCTGTGCAGCGATCGTCAGGTTGTTGTACGGATCGAGTAAGTCGCAGGGCTGGCGGTAGCGATGCTTTTGCCAACCGAGATTGATCTGCCCCAGGCCTACGTCAATGCGGGTAAGTGGTACGTCTTGCAGGGCCTGGTGTACTCCTGCACAGGCCTGCGCCTGGCTGGTGTATCGGCGAGACTGGCCTGCCACATTCAGCGACCACGGCCACGGCACGATACGTTCTGCACGGCGCACGCCACTTTCCTGCAGCGCCACCGCATAAAGGACGACAGAGGGAACACCCGCGCGTTGAGCCGCCAACTGGTAGGCCGGTGGGGGGATCTCCTGGGCCTGAGCCAGGCCAGCCATCAGTATGCTTACCAGCAACGTCGATCTTCGTTGCATAGATGTCAGGGCTGACGTTGCCATTGACCATTTACCTGTCTGACACTGGCGGGCAGGTCTCCGGACAGTCCAAGAGACAACCAGCGACCTGCGTCGTGGTTCAGTGTGATGGTGCTATTGCGTACCTGCTCTGGGTCAATCTGTGCGCGTCTGGCCCAATCCCGGATGCGTACATCGTCCTGGCGTGAACCGACCATATACAGGTCGAAGGGCGTGCCGGAGATCTGTAAGCGCTGCACAAGTTGGGTGCATGGCTGGCAATTCTCCTTGACGAACACCGCCGTGCGTCCGTTTCCGGTTACCGTGTTTTTGTTGAGTCCGGCATCAGGCAAATTTACCCGCAGCAGGTCGGGATTCTGTCTTTGCCAGGCTTCGTCGTACGCTTGCTGATAGGCCAGCAGTTTTTCAACACGACGTGCTTCTGCCTGTACTTGTAGTTCGGCATAGCGTTGTCGCTCGTTGTCACTGCGGGCCTCAATGCCCAGTACGGATAGTGGATCGAGGTTGGGTGAGTAGGTGCCGAGGGGCCCCTCCATGAGTTCGCGATAGCGCAACCATTCGTCAGTGTTCAAGCCCCAGTCCTGCGCCAGACGTTCGTCCCGGTGCTGTTCGACCTGGGTCGGTACGATACGGGACTGCATCGTGGTGGAGGGCTGTGCCATCGCGGACATTGTCAGAGTGGCCAGTGTGGCAGTGAGGAGGATCGTCATCAGACGTTTCATGGTCTTCTCCATCAGGGGATCGCCAGGCGTCGTGTCTGCCCGGCACGGCTGAAAATTGCGGTGTCGCCATCGATGGTTTCCAGTCGCCACTGGCTCACGGTTTCACCGGGTAATACAAGCTGGATTTGCTCAGGTGCGGGTTCTCCACTGGCCGGTGCAATCGATACCATGCGTTGTCCTGCGCGCAGCTCCAGACCCAGGATGCGAAACGGGAATGGCATTTTCCTGGGCGCGGTAGCAGCAGGATTGGTGGTGCGGCTGGTGGTTGGAGCGCTTTGAATGGCTGCTTTCTGTTGAGACTTGAGTTGCGTCAGCTCATCACGAAGCGTTTGCACGACTTGTGTGGAGGCGTAGTTTTCTTGCTTTTGCTCCATCTGAGCAATACGCGTTTCCAGACTGTGTTGCATGCTTCGTAAGGCTGTTGCACTGGCAGGGACCGGGCGTGCTTCAAGAGCCTGTATGTTGTCGGCCAGCTCTGTCAGCCGACCTTCCAGTACCTGAATCTGTTGCAGGCTGGCATCCACCTGCTCGCGTTTGACCAAATTGGCTGTTGCGCGATAGTTCAGGACGGCAAGAGCAGTCAGTACACCCAGCCACACCCAGACCAGGAGTCGGATGATCATGGTTGAGGCGTGCCTCAACGTGATGGCGGTGTTGTTCATGGTTGCCCTCCAGCATGAGGGAGGGGCTTAACTGCATCGGCGACCTGAGTGTCGCCATTTGCTGTGCCAGCGCCAGCGTCGATATCGGTGCGTTTGAAACACACTTGTCGCGTACGGTTATCGACGTACATCGCCCAGTACGGCCCGGCCAATGTAAGCAATGTCTCCCGCAAGGTCATCGGGCCGAGGTGTAGATGCGCAACGGGCAGTGGCAGTGAATAGAGTTCAATAACAGACTGGGCTGTTTCGCAGAGCTGGTAGCCACTTCGCTTGAGCGCGTGCCGCAGGCCGTCACCCACGGTAGCGCGGGAATGCTCGGGTATTGATACATCGATCACCTGCAGCAACAGATCGCGCTGTGCCGCATCGGGAGCCAGTTCGACCAGGGTATAGCGTCCGTAACGTACAACGGGAATGAAGTCCGGCGTAGCGTCGGGAACCGAGGCGACCGCTTTGATGGGCGGAGAGGGGGGCGGGGCAGTGGTTGGTGTGCATCCGCTGCTCAAGGCTGCAATGATCAGCAGGTGGCTGACAAACAGCAGCCGGATTGAATGTGTTGGTGACATGGTTCAGCTCTCTATAGCGATGAGCTGTTACCTTCGTCTGAGGCGTGGGTTTGATCAGCAAAGAATGCGGATTGGGTGCCTTCCTATTTCTGTATCAAGGTACAAGACGTGAAGTGTCCGGGTGTGGCCGATTTGATGAAGACGCGGCCTACAAGCAGACCGAGGTGAACCGAACCTTTGGCGTACTGCGCAGGATGTTCAACCTGGCCGAAGTATGAGGACTGTGCTCGGACGGCACGAATCCGTGCCGTTATGTTCCGATGTGTCCGCCCGGCAAGGACATCCAGCTTATCGTGGACGATGAACTGGTGTGAATTTTTCGTCACCTGGAGCATCTAGATGCGGAGCGGCTGGAAAACTACGTCATTTCGTTGGCGATCCGCCTGCAATCGGCGCTGGTATATGTGGGAGTTGCTGGTACAGGTAAAACACTTTATGACGGTAGCCTCAGCGTTCCTCGGCAATCACCATGTTCTGGCTAAAGCTAAAGTGGATCGATAATATGCAAAGTTATTCAAGTAGAAGTAACAAAAATCTGAACGAAATTCTATAATGTCTGTTATCGGTCAGAAGCGGTCGTTCAACCTCTGTAGTCGGCCATAATCGGTTTCTCACGGCAACTCTAGGCTGGCAGTTTCGCTCTTGTCCTACGTCGAGAGGTGCCGCTTGACCAAGAGTTGCTGATTCGATTTCCCGGGGGACCAGCTTTCCGGGTCATCCAAGGCCACTCCCTGTGGCTGCCGGTGGTATAGGCGCACTTATCGATCGCATCCGTGGTGTCATAATAGTCAAGGGAGTGCCATTGGAACATCATCAAACCGACTGCGAAGTGATGAGCATTGCGAGCACCGCGGAAGGTCCGATCTCACCAAGAGACGTCATTGAGCACATCAGGCGGTACGAGTTCGGTATCGGCGCCGAGCTCGTGGGCGATGGCCGCGAGGTCGTTGATAGGTTGGTTCGCAAGTACCGCAACCTTCTTGAGACTGTCGCGAAGGATCTCAACTCCAAGGAATCGCACTTCCTGCTCGAGCTGGTTCAGAACGCAGACGACAACCACTACGCCCTTGATGTAGAGCCAGCACTCTCTTTCCAGTTGGGCCCAGGAGAACTCGTCGTCTCCAACAACGAAGTCGGCTTCACCCCCGCCAACGTTCGTGCGTTGTGCAGCGCCGGTGAGAGCTCCAAAAAGAACAAGGTCGGCTACATCGGAGAGAAGGGTATTGGCTTCAAGTCGGTGTTCAAGGTCACGGACACCCCGGAGATTCACTCCAACGGCTATCACTTCCGGTTCGACCTGACCGCCCCTGAGGACCCGCTGGGCTATGTTGTTCCTCACTGGATTGACACCCGAGCGGATGATGTCGATGAGGAGACGACCGTCGTTCTCCCTGCGAGGGCAGGGAACGACTTCTCGCCAGCGCTTTTGACTGACATCAACGCGACGTTGCTCCTGTTCCTGGAGAAGCTTCGCCTGCTCAAGGTTCACACGAACGATTTCAGCGTACGCTATGAACGAGCGGATGATGAGTCCCTCAGCGCACTGACTGTTGTCAGTGAGCGTCCAGGTCAGGCTGAGTCCCGAGAGCTGTCGATGTACCTCCGTTCGAAGTTCTCACTCGACATGTCAGACATCGTTGAGCCAAAGCGGGAGAAGGTTGAACATGTCAACGTCGTCCTTGCCTTTCCCCTGTCCGCCGATGGCGCTGCGGCTCCCGTCGAAGGATGCCCAACTTACGCCTTTCTCCCAATCCGTGAGTTCGGTTTTTCCTTCTACATCCAAGCCGACTTCGTCCTCACCTCCAGCCGCGAAGGCATACACGAGGAACTGCCTTGGAACCGGCGCCTGCGCGATTCAATCGCTCCAGCGTTCGTGGCAGCTGTCGAGGAGTTCAAGGCGTATCCGGCGCTGTCGCTCAGCTATCTGCGGTTTCTACCTGGAAAAAACGATGTCGTTGACCCGTTCTTCGCCCCAGTGGTGGCGCAGACTGTTGACGCGCTCAAGGAAGTTGCCTGCATTCCCGTTGAAGGCGGTGGTTGGCGTAAACCTGCGGAAGTACTGTTGGCGTCAGATGCAATCCGCAGGCTCTTTAGTTGGGCCGATGCGGTGGCTCTGTTCGGAGCCGATTACCCGACGCCTGACTTCGTGGCTCCCGAAGGCGGGCTTGAGCGGTTGTCCTGCCGAAAGCTTCTCATCGCGGAGGTACTGGAGATCTTCGGCAAGCACAGCGAATGGCTGAAGGATAAGGACCTGGAGTGGAAGGTTCAGTTCTACGAATACATCGCGAAGTCACCAAGGCGGGCCGACTACGTAGAAGGGATGCTGAAGCTTCCTTGCATTCCTGCCGCTGGCGGAAGCATGGCCACGCCCGAAGGCGACGCAGTTTTCTACCCCCTGAACTCAACGGAGACGTACGGCTTCGAGCACATGCTTACCGTCGTTGATAGCGAGTTCTATGCTCGGGCTACTGATACGGCTCCGGATGTACTGGCTCTCTTGGACAGCCTTGGGGTTCAACACGACAAGCCGTACGAACTCATCCAGCGTCACGTCTTACCGCACCACACACCAGACGGGTTCAAGAAGGCGGACCCGGCGGCACTTCTTGGACACATCCGGTACCTTCGCGACAAACTCGACGCCTATCTGGCCAAAGCTCGCGAAGGTCAGCCAGAAGCGACCGCCTTGGAGGCGCTCCGCACGGGTCTATACCTGGGCAGCAAGCGTGAAGAGGATGGCGTATGGTTCTTCGAGCGGCCCAGCTCGATTTACCTGAGCAAGGAGTATCACCCGGACTTCAACATTGAGGGCTTGCTCGGAGACAAGCTTCCAACGGGGAAGTTGCTTTCGGAGAAGTACATCCTCAAGCCGACGGGCAAGCTCGACAAGGATGAGACCGCGACCGACCTTCAACGGTGGCGCGAGTTTTTCATTCGAATCGGGGTACACGAGACTCCGATGGTCGTCTCCCAGACCACTGGTGATGCTGTATGCAGTGACGAACTCTCTGCGTTGCTCCAGGCCGAGGACCAGATGGTGCGGCGGGTTACGCTCGAGTGCCTGAACAAGCACTGGGTCCGCTACGACGGACTGACGATTCATCAGGCCCGTTACGGAAAGGCGACCACCCAGACGCAGTTCGGGACAGCACTGCGCGAAACCACCGCTCCAACCAGACGCCGAGTGACCGTGCCGCTGGAGCAAACCTATCACGACTGCTCCGAGGTGCGAGACCTCCTGGGCGGAAATCTCACGTACGTGGACGCTGACGTCTGGGATGAGTGCTTCCTCGCAGCGTGCGGCATCACCTATAAGATAGATGCTAAAGCGTGTATCAAGCGGCTTCGGCAAATTCGCACCGATGGTGGCAGTACCAGGGAGCAGATACGACGTATCTACAGGCAACTCGAGAAGCTATGGAACATCGACGGAGCTACGATTCAAGCTGCGTTCACAAACGAAACGCTCATCGCCATCGGACGCGGTGGGAGCCTTACGTGGGTTCTACTCGGCGACGCCTGCTGGCGCCCAACTGGTGT
This sequence comes from Pectobacterium aroidearum, assembly GCF_015689195.1. Classification (GTDB taxonomy): domain Bacteria; phylum Pseudomonadota; class Gammaproteobacteria; order Enterobacterales; family Enterobacteriaceae; genus Pectobacterium; species Pectobacterium aroidearum. Next base: position 3,159,118 of record NZ_CP065044.1, on the reverse strand, counting down.
GCGCTTCCTCGATGCACGGCATCCCCCCCTGAATACGCATTACGTCGACTACACGAACTTCTTCACCCGCCTGCTGCATGTTCCGCTCGAACTGGAACTGGCTAAGTGGGTCGCCGCTCTAGCGGAACTTGAGACAGTGGAGTCGGAGAGCGAACGTGCAGACATCGCCATTGTTATCTACAGGCGACTAAGCCGCGAACTTACCGCGCTGTCATCTACCAATCCGCTGAGCCCACAGCCTACTTGGATGGAGCGGATGAAGACACAACCGCTCTTCCTCAATCACCGCGGCAAGCTTGTTGCGAATTCTGCGTCGCTTTACTTCAACGATGCGCCTGAGTACGCGGCGCTCTTCAAGGACTTGCTGCACGTTTCCTTGTTGGCCATTGCGCCAGAACAGCTTTCCGCGGTCACGCAACTTCTTACCAGGTTGGGAGTCGAGACACTTTCGGCCTCACTGAAGGTGGCGGTCGTACCCGGCATCAGGGGGACGACCGATGAGCAACTCACTCAGAAGCTGCGGAGCATGTTCATGTGCCTCGCCCGGGTGGTCTACACGCAGAGCCATGAGCGTTTTGAGACCGCTATCAGGGACAAGCTGTTTGAAGCGCTCCATGGCCTCGAGGTTGTCATTGTTCAGGACCTAGCGCTTGACGTAACTCTTGGTGCGTCTGTGCGTAGGACCACCGGTCCGGTGGCCCGACGAGGTGCCGAACTCTTGCTCAACGCTGAAGCTCCTTCGCACTTGGACCAAGTGGCATTGGAAGTCCGCAAGCTTTTGCGTCTTCCTGTGGTGTTCACCGATATCATCAGCCGGGTTTTAATTTCGCCGACAGTGCAGGACGCCGAAGTGTACCTTCGGCTGCGTAACGTCAGCGCACTTCCGCCCGAGGAAGAGCTCGCGCTGGCCCGAGCACTCGGTCTTGAACCTCCAGCACCAGCAACTCTGCCTGCTTCTGAGGGCTGGGACGCCGAGGCTAAGACGACGGCACCACCAGCCTCCCCCAGTGCTGCGCTTCGTCCGCCAAGCGGCAGCGGTCAAGACAAGAACTCTGCGCCACCCCCTAATGCGGCGACTGGAGGGGCAGGCTTACCCGCAGGTCCATTGGACGGCAGTCCATCACCAGAAGCAACGGGTGGTAACCTGCCATGGAGTGACTCCACTGCCTCTCCAGCGCCCGCACCGAGTCCGACGCCACCCGCTGGCGCTGTGGGGGGAAATGGCGGCGCGTCAGGAGTTGCGCATAAGCCAGACGGCAGCGCGAGCCACGCACCCTACGGAGAACTAGCACCAGTACGTCTCGGCACGGGAACTCCTAGTGGCGGCTCACACGCAGGACGCAGGGGGCGTAAGTCAAGACCAGCGCAAATGAAGAGAGGACGGTTACTTAGCTACGCAGACACCTCGGATCAAACGAAGCCATCGGTATCGCCAGATGCGGAACCGGACCCAGAGGCCGCGAAACGAAACCGCACTGTCGAACAAGCTGCGGTCAAGTACTTCCTCGAGAAGGCTGCGTCGCAGTGGAAGTTTGTGGAAGTGATGCCGCCCGGAAACCCGGGCTTTGACATCAAGGCCTTGACCGTGGATGGGCGCGAGGAATACATCGAGGTCAAGGGACTGGGGGGCGCTTGGACCGAGGCAGGGGTGGCCCTGACTCCTACTGAGCTCGCGAAGGCTAACTCAGCCAGAGGCCGGTATTGGCTCTGTGTGGTCGAGTACGCCACCGACGACAACCGTCGTCAGCTGTTCTTGGTGCAGGATCCTTTTGGGCTGACCACGCAGTTCCGCTTCGATAAGGGATGGAAGGCGATAGCCAAGACCGTCGCCGCAAGGCCCCAGCGCCCGGAGGTTGGCATGTTCGTCACTATTGTGAATGAAGGTAAGGGGCGCATCACCAAGGTCAAGGGAGGTGGCCAACTGGCCAAGCTGCACATCGAGTTCGAAGGCGGCAGGCAATCCTTCAGCAAGGTCTTCAATCCCGCAACGATGACGCTGAGTTACGAGTAGCCCCATGGCACGCATGCTTCCTGAGCTAACCCGAGAGCAGCTTCGAGGTCTAAAGTCGCAGGCTGAGGCGCGCTTCTACGAGGAGTGCCGACGACAACTGCCTGCCGATGTTCTTGTCCTCTACTCCATCAACTGGATATTTCGCAACGACCGGGGATGGCTGCTCGAGGGGGAGGCGGATTTCACCATCGTCATGCCGCAAAGTGGTGTATTCGCCGTCGAGGTCAAGGGCGGAGGCGTTTCGTTTGACGCAGTCACCGGGCGCTGGCAGTCCATCGACCGAAATAGCACTGTGCATGACATCAAGGACCCTTTCCGACAAGCTGCTGGTGAGCGCTACGCGCTGAAGGACCAACTCCTTGGCCACGCCCTCTGGCGTCAGTGGCGAGGCACCCGGGTGACTCTGGGCCATGCGGTGATGCTGCCGGACATTCACGACGCACAACGGCTCGTTGCGCCAGACCGTCAGCGGCCAATCATCGGTATCGACACCGACATCGTCGCACTTGTGCCTTGGCTTGCCCGATTGCAAGCCTTCTGGACGCAGGCAAACGAAGACCCCTTGGGCGCTCAAGGGGTTCGGTTGGTGGAAGACATCTTGTGTAGTTCCGTTGAGGTTCTGCCAGCGCTGCGGGGGGTACTGGACGCAGCCGAGCAGGCACGCATCCGTCTGACCACAAACCAAGCGAAGATCCTCCGCATTCTAGGGAATCACAAGCGCGCGATCATCGCTGGCGGAGCTGGCACCGGCAAGACTCTGATAGCGGTCGAGAAGGCTCGGCAACTCGCGGAGACGGCACAGTCGGTCCTGCTGCTTTGCTACAACCGGCGACTCGCGGATGCGTTGGCCGTGAGTGTCTCCGACCAGCCCCGCATCACCGTACTCAGCTTCCATCAACTCTGCGATAGACGCATCGCCGAGGCTCGCCAAGCAGCCGGTGTGGACCTGCTCGCCGAAGCGCAGGCAGCATTCCCCGGCACTGGCGAGACGCACATCTTCGAAGTCCAGATGCCCTTCGCCTTGGCTCGCTCCAACGAAATCCTGGACACGAAGTACGATGCGCTGCTTGTTGATGAAGCACAAGATTTCAGCGACGACTACTGGTTCTCGATAGAGGAATTGCTCAGCGACCCTGAGCAAGGGGTGTTGTATATCTTCATCGACGAAAACCAGTCTCTCTACCGCAAGCATGCCAACCTGCCAGTAGCAAATGAGCCCTACCGTCTTCTCGCGAACTGCCGCAACACCGTCCCCATCCATCGCGCTGGCTATAGGTTCTACACGGGCGCGCCAATTGACGACCCAGACCTTCCCGGCAATGACATCACACGAACATTAGTTGAGGATGAAGGGCAGCAAGCTATTGCCATTAGTAATATTGTCAGAGAGCTTCTCGCAGGCGCAGTGACGCCGGAAGACATTGCAGTCTTGGTGGCGAAGCGTCCCAAGGCGCGGCTGTATGGCTTGCTTCAAGCGCAGCGACTTCCAGGAGGAACTTCGTGGGCGGTCGAGGCATCGGGACAACGCCACTCCGTGCTTGTCGACACCGTAGGCCGTTTCAAGGGGTTGGAGGCGTCCGTTGTCGTCCTTTGGGTTGGTGATGAGGTCGTCGAGGAAGAGCTGTGGGAATACCTCTATGTGGGGGCCACGAGGGCGAAGTCGTTGCTCTACGTCATTGGTTCAGCGAGGGCCATGAGCGTGTTTGCATGAGCATGCACGGTGACATCAGAGAGCACGCGCTCGAGAATGGCGCGAGGTGAGCATCCGACGCGGTGAGGCCTAGCTTTCGACAATCATGCGGGATGTCCTCACACTGTCGAAAATCAACTGCAACACATGCTTTTTCAAACCGCTTGCCCGTGACCATCCGCTTTGCTGATGAGATTGGCGATATCCTAGTCGCCACGCCGTGAAGCAATGAGCCGATGCTGCCATTCAAGTCCTACATTTGACGGGGAGGGATTGTCCAACAATGTGCGCCGAATGTCTGCTGTCTGGCCGACCAAAGGACCGTTTTGGGTCGAAAGCAGGCATCTTCCCTTGCATCTGGGGTTGTGCCTTTTTTATTTTGGATGGTGGGCGAAGGAATGAGCTGCTATGACGAAAAGCTTGCTGTCTCTGGGCTGTATTCACCGCCACAGAGCGGCGTGTCATGTGAAAAAGCCGACGTCCTTGCGGGACGCCGGCAGACAGGAACATCAGGCCGCGACAAGCTGTCGGGCCAGAGCGACTTCAATAGAGTCGCCATCTTGATTAAGCACATCCAGTCCTGATTCAGGCACGTCTCCCGACGTGCTCTGAGAGACCAGAATTTTCTTCGCCATCAGAGCCAGGCAGGTCATCTGCGACGTGGCCGTATACCCCAGGTAGATCACCTTCACAGGCTGCTTTTGTCCTATACGCCAGGAACGACGTGCGGCCTGCTGCAGCGTGTACACGTTGTACCCAGATTGCATGAACACAATCGTTGGGAATTCCAGAAGATCCAGCCCAGTCTTGACCAGCTCGGGGTTGGTGATGAGGACATCAATCCCTCTGTCGAGTTGTTCGGCAATCCAGTCTTCGCGTCGGCTGGCATCTACGCTCGCACGCAGTACCGCTACTTTGAAGCCCTCTTGCTCCAGCAACATCTTCAGCCTGCTGGTGGTGTCCCGCGTACCGGTGTAAACGGAATAGATCAGAGTCTTGCGACCTTCTGCTTTCTCCTGTTTGCAGATGTCGATCAGTTCCCGCTCCTTGGGCATCACCTGCAGCTCATTGAACTGGGCCGGGGTGAAAGCCAGTATTTCTCGCGTACGTGGATGGCGCACGGTTTCAGCACGAAAGCAGCAGTCAGACCAGGCCAGCAGCACATTGAGCACCACGCCCAGTAAGGTGGTGTCCCGCTTTCGCAGGGCTTCCTTGAGCTGAGTCGTCAGGCTGGCAGCGAGCTTGCTGTAGGTATCACTTTGCTCAGCGTCCATCTCGACTTCCCTGAACTCTTCGTCATACGGGGGCAGTACGCCACCAATATCCCGGAGCTTGAGGAAAATCGTGAAGGGCAGAACGCAGCGCAGTACACCTTTGGGGCCGAATCCCGGCGCTTTGACTGTCCTGACGGTAACCTTCGAGCCTTTGGCGGTCTTGTGGGACGGACCATCGCTCTCGGAATAGATATCCTTGAGGACGCCGTGCTCCCGCATGAATGCCATGGCTGCAGCGTTCATACTGCCGCTGGCACTTGGTCGGTAGCCGTCTTCGATCATACGTCTGGGCAGCGCCCGGAACAGCAGATAGAACAAATCGGAAGCGTAGCCTCCCATCAGCGTGCCGGTGAGCAGCAGCGTTTTGCGGGTTTTGGCCGCAATAACACCCATGGCCTGACCTTGCGCGGAACTGCCTGTCTTGTACTCGTGGGCTTCGTCGGCGATGAGCAAATCGAACGTGCTTTGCGGCAGATACCGCTTCACAAATTCGCTGGGTTGATAACCGCCTTCACCGAAGCCGAACTCCATACTCGACATGGCGCGTTCCATGCGCTGAGCCTGCCTGTCTGAAAAGACCAATTCCCCTCGGTTGTCCATCAGGTTGATGAACTGGTGGAAGTTATCCCCCAGCATCGATGCCAGGAATGAATCGCCGAAGGTCTTCATCAGCTTGGCCGCAGTGGCTTCACCTATGGTTGGAATACGTTTCAGCGCCCGCAGTACCGCTGCGGATTGATCGCTGCCTGACAAACTACGTGGTCGCATCAGTGTCCAGAGGGCACTCTCGCAAAAACTACACTTGCGACGTACTTCCTCCGCGTCGAGTTCCAGTGCGCTGACCGGTTCGCCATCAAGATTGCGAACCATGGTGCCGCAGTGTGGACAAAGCCCAACTGTGCCGTGACGGGTGCGCTTGCGAAAGAACGCGGGCTTCCAGTGGAATCCCATGCGCATGCGCACACGGCCAATGATGAAAAATTCCTGTCCATCGGCTGGCACATTCAGTTGCTCGCGCAGCTTGATCAGTTTGAGCAGCGTGTCCGGGCCGTTGAGCACCCAGACTTTGGCCCCCGTGACGGTTTCGAGAATTTCCCTGCGCCATTTGTAGACCAGGTGTGGCGGGCTGAGGACGAGTGTGCGGCGATAGCCTTCCGCATTGAGCACCGCCGCCAGCGCGATGCCGACGGTGGTTTTTCCCGTCCCCATCTCACCATTGACGATGGCCGCACGCTCGCCTTGATTGACGAGCAACTCTGCCGCTGCATGCACGACCTCTGCCTGGGCGGGGAACAACTGTCGCTTGAGATTGGCCAGGATACGTTGTCGGTTTGCACGTGGCATACCGTTGTAGACCGGTGGATTAGCCCGATTGAGAGAGTCGAGCAATTCATCCCCGAACTCGCTGACAAAATCCTGCATGCTGATGGAGAGTTCGTCGTTCGCAGGGGCGAACAGATCTCCAGTCTGGGGTGATTGCGTTACGGCAGGTGCCGCTTCGATTTGTATGCTCATGGAGATGCTCCAAAAAATGAGGCATGCACCACCCCAGAGGCGATGTATGCCCCGATGGGTAAGAGAAACGGACTGGCGTTGAACTCGGTTCAGTGGCCAGCGGTGTGTGGGTGATGCTGCTTCCCCTTGCGGGGATTAATGGATGGTAAGGATCTGTCCCAGCGTGGCTGAGTCAGGAGACAGGTCCCATGCTCTGATGACGGGCACGAACTTATCGGTGAGGATGCGCGTTTCGGCGATGGAGCCGTCATCGCGTTCGCAATACTCGGTGCTCGTCGCTTTTTGCTTGTAGGTATCCCCCTTGACTGCAAGCGTGCGACCGCTTGGGGACTGCACGACACCGGAGATAGCACCCGCCGCCAGGGCTAATGCCAGGTGCCATTCAGATAACGCACGAGCAGGCGCACGCAGCGACTGCTGCGCGGCACCGAGGTGAGTCTCGAACGCTGGCCACAAACCTCGCAGGCGTTGTACTTCTTCGGCGAACTGCATCGGCTCCATGCTGATGCGATAAAAATGCTCGGGTTCAGCCTGGGCGCTTGGAACGACATACGGCAATGATGTCCACTTGGACGGCAATTCCGCTGCTTCCTGTTCTCCCTGCCCGATTTGCAACAATCGGGTGTGGGTGGACTTCACGTCTTCACTCGCCAGATCGCGCTGGCGAACGCGACGACCAAACAGCACCACTTGTTTGAACTGTGTATCTACCGCACGGAAGACACGCAGGTCGGCGAAGTGGCGCGTAAGCCAGCCCACCATTTCCTGGTCGAGCACATAGGACGGAATGATGAAAACGAGAATGCCGTGGTACTGCAGCAGGGGCAGCGTCCGCTGGTAGAACAACTTTTCCAGTCGGGGCCGGCCTTTACCGTCGTAGCCGATATTGCCGTTGGCATCTCTGGATAAGTCGCCGTACGGTGGATTGAGCCAGAGCAAGCCGAATGCCTGACGCGAAATGATGGTGTCCATCAAATCGGCATGGATACAGTGTTCGACCAACAACCGTGCATGGCTGGCGCGCTCCTGATCGTATTCGACAGCGTACGACCGGGTGTGAGCAAGCCCGAGGGCATGGGCGGCTTCGGCAATCGCAACGCCTTCGCCGGCACAAGGATCAATAATGCACATGGGCTCATCGCTGGGAGCCAGTGCGGCGAGTGTCCGTTCGAGCGTGGACTCATCGGTAGGGTAATAGCCATTTTTGGCAAAATTTCTGGCGAGCCGGGGAAACATGAGTGCCATAGGAATCTCCTGTCTGGCGATGATGAAAGAAAGTGCAGGTGCCTGGTAAGGTACGCCTGCTGTGGAATGGTCAGACCGCCGCTTGCGAGGTGCAGATCTGTGATGGATAGGGATAGGCTGTGAGAGCGCCGTTACGAATAAGCCCGCCCAGCGCGTCGGTGAGTGCTGGCACGTCCAGTCCAAGGCGAAAGCCCCGCAGCGGCCCGAGGGCGACTGGTAGCTCATGGAGCATGTCGCGGCTGCGCAGCAACTCCAGCACCGGCATTTGCCAGTGGTCGAGCAGTGGCAGCGGACATGTGTCTTTGACGAGTTGCCACAAGCGAACAGTGGGTTCAGCGGCAGATCGCGGTAGTAGCGCCAGTGCGCTGGCTGTGCTCTTGTCAGGGCAGATGCAGCGTTGGTCGAACAGCCACAGATTGGTGAGCGATCCAAACAGCGTGCGGCGATAGTTGCGGGTCAGGCGTTTTTCAAGGCGCTCGACCGAGGGGATGAACACAGGCACGGAGCCGCCGTGTTCTGTGATGAGGTGAAACTGGTTCAATCCATCCTCATCGCGACCGAGTGTGAGACGGGCGATAAATTGCTGGACGGCAGTATCCCGCGCCCAGATTGAGACAAAGACCAGATCGCCATTCTCGCGGCAGACGCAGGCATCGACCATCAGGTCAGTGCATTCGTCGATACGGAACAACGGTTGCGGTAATGAAGATTCGGGCATGGTGGTGTCCTCAATAACACTGAGGGGCAACGCTGCCTGTAGGGCAATGTTGCCCCAAGGGGATGAAAGTGCGTGAGCCGTTCAGCCTTCACGCTCAGCGAACGAACCGTCAGCTTGATGAATGACTACACGGTTGCCGACATTGTTTTCGGCATCACGCAGAACTTCGGTGAACATGCTCTCAGGCACAGTGATCTGAAAACGCTGCAACACGGCACGGTAGTAATCCAGGCCATGGCCAAATGGATCACGTTCTTGCAGGTTGCTGTACAGATAGATGTCGTGTTCGTCACACGTGTCTTCCTCGATCTGTTCTTCCGGTTTCTCAATGACGAGAAAGAAGTACTGCATTGGGCGATCCCAGCCGAGGTAGAGGGGGGTGGGAAGACCCTTGTAGAAGGTCGTGAAATAGTGCCGACTCATGGTGAGGCTCCTGAAATGAAAGGACCGGGAACCTCCCCTGCGGGGAAGACCCCGGCGGGTGGGAAAAACGCAATAGCGGTAGCTGTATGAATCAGGTCGCCAGAGATTCAGACTGGCGGTTCCACTGCTGGGCCGTGGTGTCGAACACATAGCTCAACTGGCTCAACCGCGCGACTTGCAGGCGCAACGTGCGGCGGTCAATGGTTGCGTCCAGCTTCACTGATTCACCCAGCGGCCAGAGGATGCCGAACAATGCTGCATCATCGCTATCGGGATTGTCCGAGGCCGCTACAGTCGCGGAGGGTGCATCGACGCTGAATGGCGTGGTGTCGACCAGTGGGTCCTGGGTGGCTTGTACAGGGGCAAGCCTGGCCTTGGATTTGGACGTTGCGGTTGGCGTGGGTACGGGTTGAGTACCCGATTCCTCATCAAGCGGATCGACATCTTGCGTGGCGAAGGCGCGAGCCTCTGCTTTGCTGAGTTTGTCGATACCAGACAAGGTCATGCCATCCAGGTTGGCCCGGATCTCGAATCGCATGCCGTCGCCGACAGGATAGGCTTTCGGATAAATATATCGAATCGCAAATTCACCCTCATACTTCCCCTCGGGATACTGCTCCAGTTCGGGATCTTTGACATGGAACAACCCAAGGTGTGTGGTGAGACGACCGACTGTGAACCGGCCGTTACGACCGGATATTGTGCGGATTGCGAGTTGGCCGCTAACGATGATGGGGGGAGCGGATTGAACGGCTGCTGTAGCCATGGATAATCTCCTGGGATGCGTTGTACTACCGATAACCTTGGAAAAAGAGACAAGACCCCAATGTGAGGTCTTGCCGATCGGCTTAGAGTGAAGTGACGAGAGCGGGCTCTTCTTCTACCGAGGATTGCGCTTCAGGCCCGGCTGTACCGGACGTCGTAGAAGGCATATCCGCGCTGTTATCAGGGCTTTCTGACACAGTGGATGCCACCGTAGCGTGCCCAGAAGAGGGGGGCTGGTTGGCAGTGGGATAGACCAATTGGCCATCGATCTTGATCAGACCAATATGGATCAATCTGGACTCCAGACTCGCAGCCGGCTCGCCGGCATGCTCGCCCTTCGTGCGAAGGTACGGATCGGCTTTCATGTCGTTGAGACGAAAGGCCACCAATACCTTGCGCTCAGCCTCGATGGCCTGCACGCAACGGCGTACCAGATGTTGAGCCTCCGGCGCGGTCACGATGGTGTTGATGTACCGGTATTCCGGCTCTTCAACAGGCCCGGCCAGAGCACCAATGGTGCACGCGAGGAATGGGTCACCCTCCTTCGGTGTAACGTCTTTGGGTCGATTGAGGTAGCCAATGCCCCGAGTGATCAGTTCGTACTGTTCGATAGCCGCCAGTGTGGCAGGGTCGATCAGTTCAGCCTTCAGGAGTCGCCCCTTGAGGCTGGCTGCTGGCTCACCCTTGCGTTCACCGCTGGGGCGGATGAATGCATCACTCCACAGATCCCCCAGCCGGAACTTGACCATCGGGCGCTGCTTTGGATCATCCATGCCGACGTAGTGTTCGACCAGTTTTTTAGCCTCGGCACCTGAGACCTTGACGTCAAAATAGCGGGTGACCGGTTCTTTGACAGAGCCGACCAACGCGGCGATGGTGCAAGCCAGAAAGGGCTGAGCACGTCGGCCACCGCGTACGGGAACTTCCCGCACACGCTGCAGACGACCGTACCCTTCGGTGTGCAGATCGAAATAGGCTTTTTCGCCTGAGGTAGAATGGCTCATGGTGAAATCTCCATTGAAAATGAAGCGGAGACACACCAGGCCCTATGGCGAGGGTGTGTCACCCCGCGATGGGTTGATAAGGCGGATGCATCCACTACCGGTATAAACCGGTAGTCGTTCGCGTGAGGATGCTGGGCGAACTGGCTCGGTCATGCGGTTTTTGCCGCACCGCAACCTTGGAGACCGTGGTTGCGTGGCATGTCGCTGACAACGTCAGCAAAACATGCCGACAGACTGCCCGCGCTTCAATGACGGCGCGACGAGAAATATGAACCGGAGTCGTTCCCTATTTTCGAGATGCCATTCCTCTGGAAATGGCTGTCGTGGTACAAACGCGTACTTAACGAGTTTCTGCATCACCCACGGAGGGAGAAATAATGTCGATTGATTTGCAGGCGCTGTCCGCAGCCGAATTGAAGGACCTGATCGCATCCGCACAGGATCAACTGGTCAAGGGAGAACGTGAACGAGTCAAGGCCGTTCGCGAGAAAATTCTGCAGTTGCTGGAAGGTGAAAATCTGGAGCTGGAGCAGGTCTTCCCGAACTCAAAGCCAAGTCCTCGGGTAAAAAATCCTGTGGCTCCCAAATATGCACATCCCGACAACCCAAGTCTGACCTGGAGTGGTCGAGGCAAGCAGCCGAATTGGTTCAAGGAGGCGCTTGCAGCGGGCAAAACTCAGGAGCAGTTGTTGCTGCCCTAGTCGTTATCCAAAGTGGCACCTGATCAGTACAGACCCAAGACAATCAGGTTTCCCTGCGGCGCGATTTAATCACCGCAAAAACAGGCCACCGCATCTTCGGTTGAATCGAACAGATCACCCTGGTTTGCGGCAAATCGTGCCAGATCGGCATAGCTGGGGCCATCAACACGAAACCGTGTGCCACTGGGCTTGTTGGCCAGGTTCAGTGATTCCATACGAATCCACCATATGGCTGCTTCCGGTCTGGCCTTGATGAGGGCCAGGCGCTGTCCTTGTGGCTTGAGGAAGCACAAATCACAGTTGCCTTCGAGTGTGCGGCCTTTCACGGTCAACAGTTCCAGATCGAAAGGCTGCGCCTGCCAGAACGCACTGACCTCGTATACGCTGATGTTTGCATCGGCCAATGGCATGCACATCATTTCATGGCTTGATTCCGTAGAGTGACCGCGCGCCCGAATTTTGGCGACACGCCGTTGCTCGTCGGCGCGGATGCCAATGAATTGATCCCATTCTGTCCAACCGAGACTGCGCAGGTATTTATGCATCGGCCGAATTTTCAGGCTGGTGGTGCAGCCGCGAGCAACAGGGTTGGGCAGGTATTGGCGTTTACGGATCAACGCCTCGAAAGGCTCACCCTGACGGCTGGCAGTCGTGAAATCGACCCGCTTGAACCCTGGTGCAGCGTCCTGATATTCGAGCCAGTGGATAGGGGTTTTCCAATGCGTGGCGCAGTCACGCACGAAGCGCAGGGTAGCTTCTACTTCTTTGCCCGTGTTGGCGAAGCAGACTACGGTATCGGCAGGCAGGCCGCCGTTGGCCTGTAAAACGCGCCACAGCATATAGGCACTGGTGCGGCCACCGGAAAAACTGATGCAGGTCGGGGAGTCAATCTTGAACGGGTCGCGCATGTGGGCGTCTCCAGGGTATCGCTGGTGGAATGGCCTGTAGTGGGCTGAGACGAATGCGTGTCAGCGGTGGAGGTGTTGGCGCGAGAGGAAAGAAGCCCCCATGAGGGGGCTATGGAGGACGAGGCTCAGTTGCTATCGGGGCTTGTCGCGACAACTTGCAGGAAAATCTGTGTTGCGGTAGCGGACACTTCGAGATCACCAGCACCATCCAGGATGCCGGTAAACACCCTGTCGCCAGGTTCGAAAAACTCACCAAAATCATCGCCACCGAACTCGGCGCGTGAACGCTCCCACCAGTCGTCAAAGGGCGCAACATCAGGGTTGCAGCCAACCGCATAGGCGATTAACTTTTGACGCCCATCAGGATGGCGTTCACCATGCTCGGCAAGCCAGTAAACACCGTGGTCCTTGACCAGGATAATGCGGCACTGATTGGCAACAGCCTCTGCGATGATGGGCCGCAATTCGGCTCCTTTGAAGCGTAAAGTCATACACGTTACTCCTGAGAGGATGGTATGCCGGGCAACACAGTAAAGAACCGTTGTCCGGGGCGGGGGATTGGTGCGTATCCAGTCGAGGTGCGATAAGTAAACGATGCTGGTCAGATAACCCACCGTATAGACGGGTTGTCTGTAGCGTCATGACTTGCGTCGCAGCGGCTTTTGAATGGTGCGCACACGTATGCGACGCCAACTGCCATCGTCGATCAGCCTGAACAGTACGTCTCCGAGGGTATCGAAGAACACACCGTCAACCCGTTCAACCAACTCTCCATCGTGGCTCAGCACTACGGCATAGAGGTCATCGGCGCGTTCGTATTGCACAGTGACGCGGCCATTGAATTTCGCCGTGTTGGTGTTGAAGCTGATAGCCGGTGGTGTAGCGATGATGTCCTTGGGCAGCGGATCGACCCAGGTGAAATCCCGTGCACCCGCATCAACCAGCAGGTGCGTAATCCGACGAAAACCATCCGGTGCCGGCAGTTCCTCCAGTTGCCTGATCAGTTCCTGTAACTCCGGGCTGCGGGGTTGCGGGATCGGAAGCCTGGCGGGTGCGGAGCCGAGTACATACGTCTGAAGCTTGTAGGGCTTGCCATCAGAGGTGTATTCGGTGCGCTCTTCGGGTGTATCTGCGCGAAGACCGTCGAAGCGATGCCGGGCATAGGGTTCGACCTGCACCTTGGCTCCTTCGTCTGGATCTTCGGTCACGAGCGTCCGGTCAAGCACGGCGAACTCGATTCGGCCCGTCTTGACGACAATGGCATCCTCAGTCCTGGCGATGATCTTTCCTTCAAAAGGCTTGGGATCAATGTGAAAGCCCAGTGTCGAAACCTTGGGCTGGCCGTCAAAAATGTTGAACTTGAAGCTGCGGGCATTGGAAGGAACGTGGTCACGCACCAATGACTGCATCTGATTGCGAATGGTTTGATGATCCATGGGAAAGTCTCCAAAAAAAAGGAGCTCCCCAGCCACAAGGGAGGAGAGCCCTGTGGGTGGAATAAATGGACGCTAAGCGCTCTGGTGATGGCGAAAGCCAACACGCTATCAGCGTGCCGCGGTCTTGATGGCCTGGACCGCCTGGGATGCTGCCGGCTACGCCAGCGAACATGTATGCAGCATGGCGCGATAACGGTCCGTATGCGTGGAACAAAACGCATCAGGATTCGTCCGTATTGGTGTCGCGTATGGTAGAAAGACGCTTTACAGGGAGCGCGATGAACAACAAACAACACGCTCCTGTCTTATAGAAACGGTGTTACCTGGACTGTTGCATGGCTCCGAGCAGACGCTGCCCCAACCATGCCACACAGGTCACGGCCATTGAGTTGCCAATGGCTTTGTAGCGAGGCGTGTCGGCCGCCGGTTTGCCACGGTACGGCACCTGTGTCCAGTCATCGGGCATGCCCTGCAGACGTTCGCATTCGATCGGCATCAACCGCCTGACCCGCCATTGCGGCCAACATTGTTCGTCTGGTTTGCGTGGCGTGTAATGAAGATGTGTTTCCAGGTTCTGCGTCAGTACAGGGTCCTTGTCGTTGCCGCATCGCGTGGCGCTGAACACGGTTGGCATGCCTTGACCGGGTTTTCCGCCGCTGGCGAGCAGCGTGCCAGCGATCTGGCCATGACCCGATTCCAGGCGCAGTTCGCCGCGCCCGTTCTGTGCAAAGGCGATGGCAGGCCAGGCCCGGGTCCGCAAAGTGGGCGTCACGCCTTTTACGGCATCCGCACCGTAGTCCTGGGCAGTAAAGGCAATCATCGGGATAGATTTGTCGTTGCCATTTTCCCGATAGTCTTTGCCATAATTTGCCGTGTTCGGTGTATGGCTGAGGGGGCCAGCTACCGACTGAACCAGGAAGTTTTCGGTGCAGATATCGTGTTTGGCTCCAGCGGCCATCAGACAGGCAGCCACGTTGACTGGCCCTGTACCACCGCCGAAGCTGAATGTCGTGACCACCTTGCCATAGGGGCTCAGTCCGGCATAGTCGCTTGCTGTCGCAGGGCCTGCTCCAGCAGCGCGGGCAGCTTCTTGCCACGGCGAGCTGCCCGCTGAAGAATTCCCGCGCACGCTGTCGCGCTCAAAAAGTACTTCGCAGGGATCGAGGTCGTCTCGACCACTTGCCACAAGAAACACGCGCTTGCGACGCTGGGCGACACCGAAATATTGGGCATCGAGAACCCGCCACGCAATGCGCCGGTGGGGTCCAGACACGTGACCTGCGTGCGCCCATTTGGACCCTGGTGGTTTGAGCGCATGGCTTTCTCCGGCCAGTGCGCCCAGCAGGCAACCAAAGGCGTTAGATCGATCACTGAGCACGCCGGGGACGTTTTCCCAGACGAGCGTGGCGGGGGGCTGATGGTTTTTGATACGGGTTTGGTCGATGGCATTGGCAAGCTCCACGTAGCTGAGGGTTAAGGCACCGCGAGGGTCGTTCAGCCCCCGTCGCGCGCCGGCGATGCTGAATGCCTGGCAAGGCGTTCCGCCAACAAGAATGTCCGGGGCGATGACCTCACCAACGCGTACCTGGTTGGCGATGCGCGTCATGTCGCCGAGATTGGGGACATGGGGGTAGCGGTGTGCGAGTAGGGCACACGGAAAGGGATCGATTTCCGAGAACCAGGCGGCTTTCATACCGAGTGGTTCCCAGGCCAGGCTGACGGCTTCAATTCCGCTGCAAACACTGCCGAACTGCAGTGCATGGGGTAGGGGTTGTGTGCTCATTGTGTCTCCTGTTTGTTTGGTTCAAGGCCACAGGCCCAACCGGATATGTCGTAAATCAGGAGAAAAAGTGTCGGGGACCTGCTGGCCTCCGACTCGGTAGGAAGAAACCACCTGTGGGCTGTTTCAGGATGCAGTCGTCGTCAAAACCGTTCGCTGTCGCAGCAATCGCACCCGGCCGTTATCGTGGTTGTGGCCGGAATCCTCTGGCATGTATCCACACACAAAGGGAACCCAGTTTTTCGCCGTTGGGCGCGGCAATGAATACCGTCATCCCCGAAGGGTTTCCTGATGTCTGGCCTATCAAACAAAGCATCAGGAAACCCTTCATGGAGGGCGGAAGAACCGGATAAGGGGGAACGCGTCTGGTGCGTCCATGGATGAGTTGCCTTCTTGCCTCGCTGCCGGAGCATGGCGAGGTGCGCACGGTTTAGCAGAAGACTGGCGCGCCGGGATTCCCGCACGGGCGCGGGGGGTGAGGCCATGTCATCACAGAAGACGTGACATGGCTCTTTGGGTTCAGAGCGACTCAGGGCTCCCGGGAACTGCGGCTACGCTTGCGCGGCATGGCGCGTTTGTGTTTACCACTGTCGATAGGCTGAGAGCCTTTGCAGTCGGGGTAACGAGGACAAGACCAGAATGGCCCGCTCTTGCCGGTGCGTTGACGCATAGCGGTGCCGCATTCGGGGCATGCGGGTCCCTGTGGCACCTTGATAGACAGCGATGCTCCTCGATACTGCTGCACCAATTGCGTGATCCAGGCTGACTGCTTGTCGATAAAGACATCGAGTGTGAGCTGACCGGCTTCGATCATGTCCAGCGCCTGTTCCCAGATAGCAGTCATGCCTGGGTCGGCAATGGCACCGGGAACGGCGTCGATGAGTGTAAAGGCCGCATCGGAGGCGCGTACTGAACGGCTTTTCTTCAGCAGGTAGCCACGGTCAAGTAACCCTTTGATGATATTGGCGCGAGTTGCCTCAGTGCCGATACCCGTGGTGTCCTTCAGCTTTTGTTTGAGGCGCGGATCTGAGACCAGTTTGGCTACCCCCTTCATCGCCTTGACCAGTTCGCCCTGGGTATAAGGACGTGGCGGCGATGTCTTGAGTGCTTTACAGTCGATGCCAGTTATCTGGCAGGACAATCCTTCATGCAGCGCTGGCAGAACCTGGCTGCGTAGTGTGGTCTCGCCATCCTCATCTGGCCTGGGTTCAGTGAGCACCTGTCGCCACCCGATGACGACGATCTGCTTGCCGACCGCTTGCAGTGTTTCGCCCGTGCATGACAGGCGCGCGGTGGTACGGTCGAATTCATGTTGCGGCAGAAACTGCGCCAGATAGTGGGCACGGATCAGTTTATAGACTGCCTGCTCTTTGTCGCTCATCGCCGTGAGATTAGCGGGTTCGAGTGTGGGGATGATGCCGTGGTGCGCCGTGACTTTGCTGTCGTTCCAGGCACGCGATCGTTGATTGCGGTCTAGCTGGTCAACGATCGGCCTCAGGCCTGGATCGGTCTTGAGAAGACTGTCGAGTACCACCGGCACCTCGGCGAACATGCTTTCAGGCAGGTAGCCGGAGTCTGAGCGCGGGTACGTCGTGGCTTTGTGAGTCTCGTACAGTGCCTGGGCGATTTCCAGGGTTTCCTGCACATCCAGGCCCAGTTGCTTGGAACAGATTTCCTGCAGTGTACCCAGATCGAAGGGTAACGGTGCGCCTTCACGCAGGCGTTCAGTCTCGACAGACGTGACCTGTGCGCTGCCAGCAATACGCATGCGCTCCACAGCCTGCCGGGCTATGGGCTCCTGCAGGCAGCGGCCGGCATCGTCTGTTGCTGTATCTGGTGCCAGCCAGACTGCAGTGAAAGATTGACCTGCGCTTGATAGCACGGTCTCGACTGCCCAGAACGGCACTGAGACAAAGCGAGCGATCTCGCGGTCGCGATCGACAACCAGTTTCAGCGTTGGGGTTTGTACCCGGCCAACGGAGAGTACGCCGTCGTAACCGGCCCGCCGCCCCATGACGGTGAACAGGCGACTGAGGTTCATGCCGATCAGCCAGTCTGCGCGGGAACGGGCCAGGGCCGAGAAGTACATCGGCAGAGTTTCGCCTGATGGTCTGAGCGCTGCCAGTGCTTTGCGGATCGACGCGTCATTGAGTGCCGATAACCAGAGCCTCTGGATAGGGCCGCGATAACCGCACAGTTCGATGATCTCGCGTGCGATCAACTCGCCCTCCCGGTCAGCATCCGTCGCGATGACTAGCTCAGTGGCCTTGCTCAGAAGGTCTTTGACGACGTTGAATTGCGAAGCGGTCTTTGATTTGACTTCGACACGCCAGCGCTCAGGGATAATGGGCAACTGCTCGATAGACCAGCGTTTGTACTGCTCGCCATAGGTTTCTGGGGGGGCGGCCTCAACGAGATGACCAATGCACCAGGTTACGGTGATACCTGAACCTGCGAGGCAGCCATTGCCTCTTTGGGTGGCCCCCAGTACACGTCCGATATCTTTGCCCTGAGAGGGCTTCTCGCACAGAAATAGCCTCATAGAATTCTCTCGGCACGTGGATCATGCTGTCGAGTATTCCCGGCTGGAGAGTTTAAAATGATAAAGAATGCGGATTGCGAGCTAACGTATTTGATTTTCGAGTTTGATGCCAATCATCGGTGAATGGCACACCATTCGCATCCAGGCTGAATGGTGTATCAAGAGTGCGCCTGCGGCGGCTTCGGTGTCGAGAAAGGCCTACACTGGGCACGGCTCGTTTACGCAGCCAACTTCTTGTGCTGGAGCGCGCGAAACGCAATAGACATCAGTGGAATAGGGGACGACCGCTGTCGGTGATCGTCCTGAAGTGCAATGTGTTACTCGGCCTGAGACACCGGATCTGTGGCCCCCGGCTTGGGGCTCAGGATGATAGCCTCGATCCGGTAAGGGAGGATACCAACACTGCGTGCATTGACTCGATAAGTCGTACGCGGATTATTGTTCTCATCGGTCCAGTCATCTCGCTCTACACGTCCGCTGACCACGACCCGCATGCCTTTCTGGAACAGCTCGACGAATTGTTCCGCGTCACGATGCCACCAGTCAACCGGCCGCCAGAAGCCGCCGCGATCTTCAAATGCACCGCTCTTGCCGGGGACGGGGTTGTCGAAGTAGACGTTCAGGCGCAGCACCCGACGTGGTTCTTCGTTACCGTTGGGATATTCGTGGAACTCTGGCGCAGAGCCTATATTTCCCTCGCCGCTGAAATGTGTACTCATATTGATGACTCCTGCTTGATGTGAAAGGCCCGCACTGGAAAGACAATGCAGGCGGAAACCGTCAACGGCGTTGTGCCGATGCCGGATATTTCATGCGGTCTTCACCTGGATGTGGCTGGCTCAGATCTGCCTGATGGCCTGTCCGGCGCAGATAAACCTCGTCGGCATGAACCAGTTTGCTGGCGCAGTCCCTGGCCTGGCGTGTGAGTGTGTGCAACAGGCTAATCTGCATGTTCAGCACAGCTCGCTGGACTTCCATTGCATGTAAATCGCTGATGAGTCCGGGTGGCGTGGCCGGGTTGACCATCACCTCTTGCCATAGGGCCACGCCCATGCTGCTGCGGTCGAGGTTGCGCCAGCGCAGAAAAGTGGTGCCTGCGCCAGTGGTTTGCTGGGCCAGTTGCGTCGGTAGCAGGTTGAAGGGATGGCTGCGTGCCTGAGCCAGAATCTGCCGTTGCGCCAGCACGATCAGGTCGTCGCGCAGTGCCTCGCATTGGCTGGCCCAGACTTCGAGTGCCCCTTTACCTTTAAAAGGTTTTAAAAGGCCTTTTAGGTAGCCTGCATGTTCCAACTGCTGGAAGGCGGTCTGTTCCAGCATGGTGAAACGTGTCGATGCGCTCATGCGTGGTCATCCTCGCTATTTTGTGCACCTTCGGTTGGCTTTTCGCTGGCGCTGGCAGGGGCATCCGCAGGCTCGTCCTCGTGTGAGGATGTTTGATTCGTGGTGCCTGAGTGCGCCATATGCGTTTGTCCACGCCGGATCAAGGGTGGTGCGAAGCGTGAACGGCGCGCGCCTTCGAGTACGTCTTGCGGCAGTTCTCCGAACTTTTCCACTGCGGCACGGGCTGCGGCATTGTTGGCGGCAAAGTCGTCACGCTGGGTGCCGGAGTAGCGGTATTGCTGTGCCAAACTGAAGAGACTGCGCAGGGCATGGGCACCGTCGTTAAGCCAGCGTTCGAGAGTTGATCGGTCGATCAATGCGGTGTGGTGGGCCAGGATCAGGCGGCGAGCAAGATCGTCGTAGTCGGCCAGTAAATAGACCGCCATAAAGCCCAGTTGCGAGGAGACGAACAGTGGCAGCTTGACGGGTTGCACATTCATGTTTTCTCCAAGGCTTAGCGCGGACGGTACGTCTGCCAGTGCCTGATCCACTTGTTGGCGCAAGCTCTGGAGCTGTTCTTTGGTGAGCGACAGCTTGTCTTCGATGCGCAACATCCACCAGTCAGAGTAGGGATCGTCCTGCTCGGCCCCGCGTTTGAGCTTGTTCATGATGGAGACAAATCCGTTCAAGCCGACGATACCGGGTTTGCCTTCTGCGGCTGCGCGTCCGTGCCAGATGCGCGATGCGTGGTGAGTATGCAGGGTCAGTGACATCGCACTGCGCAATGACCCCAGGTTCAATTGCAAGGATTCAGTGGCATTGTTTTCGTTGGCCATGGTGATGACTCTCTGTAGTGAAACGAGTCGTCAGCTTCGGCTGCAACGGGAAGGCCGTCAGTCATGAAACCGCACTGCTGGTCAGCCTGTTTTGCGAAGCAACAGATGCCTCGTGCTGGAAGGGTGTGTGTGCAGCTATACCCGGGGTATAGGCGACGGTGGACGTCAGTGGACGATGCATGGCTATTTCTGCATGAGTCGTGTGCATCTCGCCTGGAAGGCTATGTATGCAGCTATACCCAGGGTATAGACGACTATGGATGATTGTGGACATGCCGAATTCAGGGGGTATCCAGCAATTTGCGCAGCCGTGCCAGATGGGCCAGTGCGACATCTCTGTTTGCCGCAGGCGGCTGCGGTGGAGGAGGCGCTTCACGTGGTGTGGTGGCAGGCGTTGTTTGTGTGTTGTCCTTCTGCCCAGCCCAGGCTCGGAAATCACCACGCAGGGCTTTCTGGATGATGCCAAACAGATAGCCCGCAGGATTTCGAATGCTGGTTGTCGTGCAACGGGCATCCCATTCGTCAAGGACGGATTGGTGCAAATTGGGTTCAACCGACTGTAATGCGGCCAGCGCACCCGATTGCTGCTCAGCCTTGAGTGCCATAAAACGCTCCGGGAAACTCAGCATTCCAAGTTCTTGCGCACGCGGTACTGTAAGTATTTTTTTATTATTTTCTTTTATATGTACTGTACTTATGTTTTTCGGATTCCGAAGTGGGCTGATTTTGCTGGCGCTCAGGCCTGATTTGGAATCCGAAGTCAGGTCGCCATTATTCCGAAGAGGGGGCGTTATCCCTTCTTCGGAATTGTGATCGTTCATATCCTGTGGGTAACGTGAATCCATGCGCCAGCCCTGTGCGGCCAGACGCTGCGTCAGCACCTGCAATCGGGTTGGCAGTACCTGGCCGCTGAGCATCGAGTCCTGGGACATCTCCTGTAGCGTATACATGCCGACACGCTGGACAGATTTGCTGGCATGAACCAGAGACTGGCTGACCAGCGCCAGGTAGTCGGCGTCAAGCTGGATTGCCTCATAGGGTGTGAGTGGCTCATCATGCAGGACATAGAGGTTGCCCAGAATGCGGCCTGTTCGTGGATCACGTCTGCGTCTGACCAGGCTGATCCATCGGGTCAGGCGCAGCATCGTCAGGGTGCGTGCGACTGTTTCGTGAGACGCTTTGGCCGCACACGGCATGGAAGCGAGCCAGGGGGCGAGCTGATCGTACGTTGGCATCGCGGTGATACCATCTTCTGCGAGCATCAACCGGAAAACTTGCCAGCCGTTGCGTTCAAGCGGGGTGAGTCGCCCGTCCATCAGTAGTGCCCGTGGCACACTGTCGTGGTGGTTGCCGCTAAAGAGGAAACCATCCGTTGCCGCAGGCGATGAGGCGGATTGAACCGGTTTCGCAGATTGCGGTTGCAGACGGGAGAAAGCCTGGTCGAACAACTCATTCAGCCGGATGGGGCCGTTTGTGCGTGGCTGGCCACCCGTCATCTGGTCTGCCCTTCATCAATCCATCTGCGTATGGCACTCCAGATAACGGACAGCGGCAGATCCGTGGCTTCGGCAAGTTCCGCTGCGATATCCAGCATAGCCATATCGTCATTGAGTGCCACTTTTTGTGACTTGACTGCAGCAGACCAGCGGTGCCACAGATTGGTATCCTGCTCTTCGGTCAGAACCGGATGGCGACCTTTCCTTTTTGGCAATCCGATCACACTGCGGCGCAACGCGATTTCCTGATGGGTGAGCCCGAAGAACTTGCTGATAAGTTCGGTACTGGCACCCAGGCGCAAAAGCCGGTCGATTCTGGCGACTTCCTCGGTTACATCGTCGACCTGATGCAGGAGGCGACGCAGCACATCTCGGTTGACCACGACGGAGCACCAGGACACGTTGGCGTTGGCCAGCACGCTCGCCATGGCAGGATGTTTCAGTGCGTCAAGGTCGGTGTCATCGAATCCCATGGACTTGGCTCTGCGCAATTGGCCATTGCGCAGATCATGCAGTGCCTGTGCGATGACAGCCTGATTGAGAGGGTGTGGACCGGTCATGGCTGTGCTCCTCATGATCCGGGAATGACGTCGCCGTCATCTTGTGTGCCGTTCTCAATGTCGATCAGCCTGCGGGTCAGCCGTAGCAATCGAAACAGCTTCACCAGTGCGCTGTCATTGAGCCGCTGTGGTGCATCGTTGGCGTCATTGCTCGCGTCCAGTATCCCCTGCAACAAATGCCCGAGTAGCCCAAACCGGATCGAAGACGTGGTATCTGAAAACGGATGTGTGGCGGGCAGATAGGGGGCGCTCAGAGCGTGCAGCAGCGCCAGCACCATGGATGCTGACGTATCTGTGTTGGCACGGTCATCGGCGCATTTGCAACTGAATCCGATGCCATTTTCGTAGGGCTCAATAGCATCTTGCGCACCGACTTCATGGGCGATTTCTGCGGCAAACTGCGCAATATGGGTGCGTAGTCGAGAAGGTTCATCCAGTGATGCTTCAATGTGCCAGATATCAGTGATCGGATACAGGCTATCGGCCTGGATAGGGATGGATTGCAAGACATTGCGTTCGAAGTCCGGCAGGGTCTCGCCAGTATGGTCAGCGACCAGCCGCTGAATCGACTGCAGCCGTTCGGTTGTGCCAGCAGGAGAAACAACATGCTGTTGCAGTAGCGTGGCATGCTCATCGTTTCCTGCCGCAGATTTGTCTTGTGAGGCGCGGCCAACAGGTTCAGACGGGGGCGGTGCCGGTTGTGTAGACGCCTTGCTGGTCGTTGATGGCTCGATGTTCCTGGGCGACGTGGATTCCGATGTAACGCCGGGAGGCGTGACGAGTAATGGCGTCTTCTCTTGCAGCGTCGATGCCCCAGGCTCAGCCGATGGTGCTTCATTGCTGAGTAACTGCCAACGCCGATCGGTGTCGGTGATCTCGAATGCCAGCGTGTCGTATTCCATCTCCAGCAGATTGGCCATTTGTCCAATCAACTCATCCTGTATGCGCTGGACACTGAAATTGCCCGGTGTGCTGTCGAACATCACCAACACATCCTGAAACAAGGTGGTGAAGTCGATGTGGTGGTGTGTGTTGGTGCTGCGAGCGGACCAGGCCCGTTCAGCAGCACGCCGCAGGCTGGTCAACTGCTCTACCTGATGCCTTCCCAGCCCGGCATAAAGCACAGTAGGGATGGCCGGAAGTAAGTATTGAATGGCCTCTTGCATGCGACTGATATGGGGCTGGGGTACAGGGTAGCCATCGGCCTTGAGTCGGCGGGCCAGCTCTGACTGTGACAGTGATTTCCCGGTCTCTTCTTCATAAAGCTCCCGTGCTTTATTGACGCCTAGGGCACGTTCAATAAATGACAGGCCACCGTGCAGCTCGTTCTCAGCCAGATGCCCCGTTAATGCGATGATTTCACCGCGTTCCGGCCATGGGCGGAACAGGCATGGAATGCAGAAAAAGCGTTCGTCTCTGGTCTCAGTCCAGAGTTCGCGCAGGATCGAGAGTCTGGTATTGCCTCCGTTGCGAATGATATAGCCCTTTGCCCCTGGGCGCTGAGTGATGGAGGGAGGAGAGTCGAGTCCGCGCTCGCGTATTGAGGCTTTGATCTCGTCGTAGAGCGGGTTGCGCGTTAGTCGTGGATCAAGTTCATACGGTGATAGCTCATCAAGCGTGATAACCATTGCCGTTTCTGCAATAGGTGCGCTCAACACCTCTGCAATGGGTGCTTTGCTCGTGAAGCCTTCGCTCAGAAGTTTGCCGGCAAGGTCTTGTACGGAAATATCAGGCATGGTGGCCTCCCTTGTCAGGAGAGGATTCGTCAGTAGCAAACTGGTGTTGTGTTCGCCGTAGTAAGGCGCGCGCATTACGCCCAGCACGATAGTCGCTAGCTGTCGAACTGGTGAAGATCGGTGGCATACCAGGCTTGGTGAACTTCAAATGCCCACCAGAGGTACGCACAACCTCCCAGCCTTCTTGCAGTGCGTATTCGATCAGCGGTAGTAGTTGCTTGTGGCCTTTAGCCAGTTCACGGGCATTTGACATGGGCATGCCCTCCGCTGGTTTTTCCTGTGACCAGCGCGAACTGCTCACGCCACTGGGGCAGCAATTCGGTTGCCAGGCTGCACATGATTTCTCGCGCAGAGCGGGTCTGGCGGCCATAAGGCCTGGTACGCTCAACGCGATGTGCTGGCAGACCGCGAGTCGCCGCACGGGGAAACGCTTCAATTGCGGGTATCTCGGTGTCCAGAATGTGAATGCCCGCTTGCTCCTGAAAAATCAGGCGCAAGGTTTTTTGGATCATACGGGCATTGGACGACACGGCAGGCACGCGATTGATCAGCAGGTGTAGTGGTGGGGGGGTAATGCCCAGATTACGATAAGGCGCGATGTCCGCGATCAGTTGCAAGGTTCCCCGACGTAGCTCCCGAGCGGCGAGTATTTCTGGCGTGACAGGTGAAATGGCTTGTTGCGATGCCAGTAATGCCATCTCCAGCAAGACGGTGCGTGCTCCCTGCGTATCAATAACAACGAGGTCGTAGTGTGGCTGGAATACAGGCAATAAGTTGTGCAGCCTCAGCCTGCCGTCCGGAGCGTGAAGCAGCAGCGTGTGCAAATGCCGGTGTTCATCGTTGGATAGCACAAGGTCCAGACGATCAATGGTGGTACGAGAGACAATCTTTCCCAAGTCCTGCTCGTTGAATGCCAGTAGCTCATAGATGCCGCCAGGGGCGGGGCTCAGCATCTCATAGTAAGAGGACAGCGTAGGCTGCATATCGAGATCGAGTAGGAGTACGCGCAATCCTGCATCGGCAACGAAACTTCCTAGGTTGGCTGCAATGGTTGTTTTACCCACGCCACCTTTTGTCGAAATAACAGAAATCACCTGCATGGTCTGCTCCTGGTAATGAGTGACTGGGAGCAGTCAGGCGCGTTCTTTGAGACGATCAGTGATCCACTGATCGATTTCGGCAGAGTCCCATCCGACGGCGCGGACGCCGAGGCGCAGAGCCTTGGGAAACTTACCTTCCTTCATCAAATTATAAATATGGGCCCTTTTAAAGCCTGTTTTGGCTTCAACTTCAGCCCGGCGCAGGATACGACGCTCAGGAACGGGATGAGTGTTTTGTTGGAACATGATAGTCACTCCTTAATGCTTGGTAGCGCTTATTGAGGGTGATTGCCATTAAATCGGCAGCATCAATAGGCCTCATCAAACAATAGGAACGAGCTGGTCACCGCTTTCTTGCCGCAACAGGTGCGAGATTTGATTTAAGCCAATGTTCGCTCGCTCCGGAAAGGTGACAATATTGGTTATCACTTCCAACTGATAAAGCGTGCAGACGATCAACATTCCTGATTTATAAAAATGAGAAGTTGGAATACTTTGTTTTCTATTTATTTGCGGACAAAAAATGTCTGAGATGAATTTATGTTGGTGGCTGGCTTATTCTTCAAGCCTTGAGAGCTATGCGTACTCGTCCAACATACTTGTGTGACAAGTGTTTTTGATGTATTTGAAGGACTGTTTCTGTCATAAAAATGACAAAAACAGTCCTTTTGTTTCATTTGTGTGTCACGGGGTTCTGGTATGTGAGAGGTGCGGAAAGCTTGGCATTTCTCCGATCGTGACCGCCCGGCTGATGAACCGCTCCAACTCCGCTGATCGTTCCCTCTCTGTGGTTACGGCAAACGTGGCTGTGCTGGGAATATTGTCTGCTGCTTCTCGGATAATGACATTTGGATGGTTATAGAGAGCAATTTGGGATTCAAGTCCGATACCGATCCCATAGCCTGCTGCAACCAGCATGATCATGGGCTCATGTCCTGAAACATATTCGGCAATATTTGGTGTTGGAAATGACGGGTTGCTGAAAAAATGTCGAGTCAGGTTATATCCACCAGTACACTGCTCGGGGTGGCAAAGCACTAGCGGATAGCGAAGTATCTCTGAGTCAGAGATTTTTTCTTGAGAGAGCAGGGGATGGTGAGTCGGTATCGCGATGGCTGGGCGATCTGTCCATACAACCTCTTTGAGGTATCCCGGTATGATTGAATTATCGACGGTAAAACCTACATCAATTTGATCGTGGCTGAGAGCCAATAACATCTCGCTGACGGTCATTTCAGTAATCCTGATTTCTGTACTCGGTTCTTCTTCTCGACAGCGCGCGAGCAGTGTCGTGAGCCTTGGTGGGGCCAGGCTGTCTGCAAGCCCAATACGCAATCGGCCACGGTAGCCTTGCGAGGCCGAGCTAACTCGTGTTTGGGCGTTCTCTATAAAGGCAATGATGCGTTGAGCCTCTTCACGAAACACTTCACCCGGCCAGGTTAGCCTGATGCGGCCTTTGGACCGATGAAGCAGTTGAACCCCTAGATAGTTCTCCAGTTCCTTGATGGCTCGGGACAGAGGGGATGGTTCGATATGGACTCTGGCAGCCGCGCGGGTGAAGCTTTGTTCTTCGGCTACGATCAAGAAATATCGCAGGTGGCGTATCCTCATATTTACATACTCCTTTCTTTCCATTGGGTATTGGTTCCTTTTTATGGAGGAAGGCTCCGCTGCGCGAATGGTATGCATTCGCGATATTGATCTACATTTGCGGGCACCCCATGCTGAAATGCAGCCTCAGTTGGTGATGAGGATGTAGGGCATCTCATAGCTTGCTAAGCCGAGTCTTTCTCAGAGGGGATAGGTGTCAAAGCAACTCGGCTGTGAAGCATCGCTCATGCTAAGGCTGTCTCTTATAGGTGTTTGTTCACAGCTTGTGCGTTTTTTGCCTATAGATATGGATGACGGGGCGGGCTGGTAGGGTGTAGCACTTGTTTGATGTTGGCTACAGAGGGGGGCACTTGATGGTTGGTTTGCCTTGTTGAAAGGGCTTGGTGAGGTCTTTCTGGACCATGTCTGGTGGATGTTGTTGGACGTGTATGACGCTGTATGGAAAAAAATTTAGGTTCCGACTTGCCAAGATCTAAGTTCTAGTCCATAATGCTGTCCATCCTATCTAGGGACGTCGGGAAACTCTTTCTAAAACAAAGAGATAACGGGTGGGTTTAAGACTCGTTTCCCGCTCCAATTTAAAGCATCGGCAATAGCGGATGTTGGTCTTAAGACCTAAATATTCTGGCGCGTTAACAAAGCGGTTATGTAGCGGATTGCAAATCCGTCTAGTCCGGTTCGACTCCGGAACGCGCCTCCAATATTTAAGCCCGGGTGGTGAAATCGGTAGACACAAGGGATTTAAAATCCCTCGGCGTTCGCGCTGTGCGGGTTCAAGTCCCGCCCCGGGCACCATTGATAAATCAATAGACGTCAACCGACGTCTATTTTTTTGCCTAAAACCCACGGTTTTACTGGCTTTCCCTTCATTCCATACTCTCCCAACGTCAACGCAATTCAACCTACATCAACTTGCTTGTGAGTATACATCTGAGTATATATGTTGGTTCTATCTTGCTCTGTATACTCACCGTAAGCACCAATGAGGATATTGATAATGGCTCTGACCGATATCAAAGTGCGTTCGGCAAAACCAGAAGAAAAAGAGTATTCACTGACTGACGGTGATGGGATGTTTCTGCTGGTTCATCCCAATGGTTCCAAATACTGGCGGCTGCGCTTTCGTTTTGGTGGCAAGCAACATCTCATGGCATTAGGCGTTTATCCTGAAGTCTCTCTTTCTGAAGCGCGTCAGAAACGGGATGAAGCTCGGAAACAGGTCGCTGCGGGCATCGATCCCCGCGAACATAAGAAAGCGATAAAAGCGAAACAGGAAGAGGATGAAAAGACCTTCGAAGTCGTGGCTCGCGCCTGGCACGCCGACAACAAGAAGTGGTCGGAATCCCATGGCGAACGTATCCAGAAAAGCCTGAGCGACAATATTTTCCCCGCTATTGGCAACACACATATCGCCGATCTGAAAACACGCGACTTACTGGCACCGATCAAAAGCGTTGAACGTTCAGGACGCTTGGAAGTTGCTAAGCGTCTAAAACAGCGTGTGACCGCCATCATGACCTATGCCGTACAAAACGGCCTGATTGACTATAATCCGGCGCAGGATATGGCAGGGGCGATAATGCCTGGCAAAGTTGAACATCGTCCGGCATTAGCGCTTGAACGTTTGCCTGAACTTCTTGGCCGCATTGACGGTTACAAAGGCCGTGAGTTTACCAAGTGGGTTATTAATCTCTCCCTACTGATTTTCATTCGTTCCAGCGAACTCCGTTTTGCCCGCTGGCCGGAAATCGACTTTGAACGAGCGTTGTGGACGATTCCCCCTGAACGTGAACCGATCCCCGGTGTGAAATTCTCCGAACGTGGTTCAAAAATGCACACACCACATCTTGTTCCGCTGAGCCGTCAGGCACTGGAGATCCTTAAAAAGATCAGAGAGGTGAGTGGGCATTGCGAGTTGGTTTTCATTGGCGATCATTCCTCACGAAAACCCGTTAGTGAGGGCACAGTAAATAAAGCACTGCAAACCATGGGCTATGACACTAAAACGGAAGTGTGTGGTCACGGCTTTCGTACCATGGCCTGTAGTTCACTGATTGAGTCGGGCTTGTGGTCTAGGGATGCGGTAGAGCGGCAGATGAGCCACCAGGAACGTAATGGTGTTCGGGCAGCGTATATCCATAAGGCGGAGCATTTGGATGAGCGTCGGTTGATGTTGCAGTG
Organism: Pectobacterium aroidearum; assembly: GCF_015689195.1. Taxonomy (GTDB): domain Bacteria; phylum Pseudomonadota; class Gammaproteobacteria; order Enterobacterales; family Enterobacteriaceae; genus Pectobacterium; species Pectobacterium aroidearum. Next base: position 3,130,266 of record NZ_CP065044.1, on the reverse strand, counting down.
GTGGGCGGACTTTCTCGATGCGAACCGGGAGAGGGGAGTTAGTCCGTTTGATTTTGGGAAGTTGACGAGTGGTTAATATATCATAGGTGGAAGCACATTCGGTTACGATAACTTCCTGATTATATATTTTCTTGGTTAGTGGTAGGTTGTGGGGAAGAGCATTTGTTATCTTCCCTTTGTTCTGCTTCTGATGATATCAGAATCCGTAAAACCAACTGGTTCCAGCTAGAACCGTATGGCAATATAATATCTCTCTGTTTTTTCAAGCTTTGGTCGCTCGATGAAAGAAAATCTACCCAGCTATGAATCTATGATGCCAGTAGTACTTAAAGTATTGGCTGATGGGGCCATGCGTGCTCTGAGAGAGGTATTCGGGCTTGTTTGCCAGCATTATGCCTTTACCCCAGAGCAACTCGCTGAAACTTTGCCAAGCGGGCGTCAAACTACGATCCGCTCACGAGTTGGCTGGGCTAAAACCTATCTTGTTAAGGCGGGGTTGATCGAGCAGCCCAAACGAGGCATCTGTCTTATAACTGAACGGGGTAAGACAGCGCTAGCATCAGGCCACACTATTGACAACCACTATCTTGGCCAGTTTCAGGAATTCGTCGCCTTTACCTTGGCTTCCAGTGAAAGCACAGGAAACACCCCACAAGCCGTGACTGGTGAAACATACCAATCAGTCACCGAGCAAGCTAATACTCCGCAAGAGCAGATAGAACAGGCGCTTGCAGCCATCAATCAATCGCTTTCCGATGATTTGCTGGCCGAAATACTCTCCACATCACCCCGCTTTTTCGAACTGCTAGTGGTCGATCTAATGGTAGCTATGGGGTATGGTGGAAGTCAGCAGGATGCTGCCCAGACGACTCGCTATCAGAGCGATGGAGGAATAGACGGTATCATCAAGGAGGACCGGTTGGGCCTCGACTCGATCTACCTTCAGGCTAAACGCTACACCTGTAAGCACACCCGTTTTAGTTCCACGCACTTTTTGAGATTTCCGGGTTTTCAGCCATCAGACGGTACTCTTCCGGCGTCAGGTTATTCAGGGATTCATGGGGCCGCTCACCGTTATATTCAGCCAGCCAGCGCTCTGTAATTTCCCGTGCTTCATTCAGTGTTCTGAACAGATAAAAATCCAGTATTTCGGTCCGGTACGTCCGGTTAAAGCGTTCGATAAATGCGTTTTGCGTCGGTTTACCCGGCTTGATAAAGTCCAGCATCACGCCATGCTCTTCGGCCCATTGAGCCAGCGCCAGCGATATAAGTTCTGGCCCATTATCCATCCTCATCTTCAGCGGATATCCACGGTTTGCCACGATCCTATCCAGTACCCGGACAACACGCTGGGCCGGGATATTCAGGTCAATTTCAATGGCCAGGGCTTCCCGGTTAAAATCATCCACCACATTGAAGGTTCTGAAGCGTCTGCCGCAGACCAGCGCGTCGTGCATAAAATCGATGGACCAGCTCTGGTTCAGCGCCTCTGGGGTCGCCAGTGGAGCCGGATTACGCACCGGCAGACGTTGCTTTCCTTTGCGACGAAAATTCAGTTTCAGAAGACAGTAAATTCGGTGAACACGCTTGTGATTCCAGGTATTCCCCTGCCTGCGCAATACCTGAAAAAGCTTCTTAAATCCGTATCGTGGATAGCGTTCAGCCATCACTAGCAGCCCCTGGATCACCGATTCATCACGCCGGGTATCTGGCTGGTATAAAAACACCGTCCTGCTCAACGATAACGTCCTGCATGCCTGACGTATGCTCATCGCAAACTGCGAGGTCAGATAACTGACGAGCTCACGTTTTATCGCTGGTTTTAAAGCTTTTTTTCAATAACATCTTTTAGCGCCCGGCATTCCAGACTGAGGTCGGCAAACATCTGTTTGAGCCGCCGGTTCTCGTCTTCCAGATCTTTGATCTTTTTAATATCAGCCGCTTCCATCCCGCCGTATTTTGCTTTCCAGTTGTAATAGCTGGCTTCGGATATAGCGGCTTCGCGGCAGACATCTTTGACGGTTCGTCCGGCTTCGACGGACTTCAGAACGGCGATGATCTGGTGTTCAGTGAATCGGATCTTGCGCATAGCGATCTCCTCAGGGGACATAGTTAGTATGTCGGAAGATCTCTAAAAGTGAATGGTCCGTATTGCAGGGATACTTACACACCGACAAAACCGTAGGCCGTCCCGAAATTCAGGCCTTCGCTGGTGCGCTCGATCTGCATCGTGCGCGCAAGGGTGTATTTATCACAACCTCCACTTTTAGCCGTGATGCGCAGGAATACGTTGGGCTAATTGAGAAACGCATCGTGCTGATCGACGGCGCTCGACTCGCTGCCTTAATGATCGAATATGGCGTTGGTGTAACTACCCGACAGACTCTGACTATCAAAGCCCTAGATTCAGAATATTTTTTGGAAGAGTGACTGCAGCAAATAGCCGTCAGACTTGATCGTTGGATGCTTGTTCATAGTACCTGAAGCTCATACACCCAAACTTTGGGAGACTCAACTGATATGGATAAATATCAGCTCAGTTAACTCAATTAAGTCTCTTGTAGACCGTCTACATCATTAAAAGCCGAACTACCTCTTCAGTCAGCTTAATTAAAATTCCACGCTGTAAAATTTTCAATTAGGCGTTCTTAACTGATGATTTTGGGAAAAAGCGCCAGACCCTACTGAAGACACCTGAGTGCCAAGATGGCTATCATAATTGTGATAGCCATTTACGCTTCTGAGGCCACTTCGTAGCAATTTTGCTCTACAAATTGTTGCCATTTTTTCTGATAGATATCTGAACTCATCAAAATAGCCTCATCGGTATGAGACTCTTCGCCAGATACACTAATGCCGTGGCCAGTAATTATCCCGCCATGTTCGGTCAAAATGCATCGATTATGAAAGACATCAGCATCACCTCTCTCCCTTAGCTCAAAAACTTGAACCTGTAGATTCGGCAAATCATCTATCAAACCTTGTATAATCTGAAGCCTAACGTGGCCAGCAGATGGACTTCCTCTACCACCATTCTCACTGCCTCTCTTTTCCTTGTAAAATAGCATTATTATCGGGAAGTTACTGACAACTCGATTGCGAGGAATAGATTGAAGCATAAATCGGATAAATCTCACTGCCTCAGTTGTCCAACCATAGGGATCAATAATGACAATTTTATTCTCCGCTAGGCATACTAAATTTGAAACGATAGAGAACAACTCTGCATTCGTGCGTGAAATAACTAATTGACCTGGATGATTCCATATACTGCTTTGGGAGTACATGGAACTTATTGTGATATTGTTGTTTTCTTCAATCTCCATTGATGACAAAATCACACCGAAAGGAATCCTCCTATTTTCAATAACAGCGGCCTCCTGCCAATTGGTAACTTCATGATCCTGAACTTCCCGAACTACAATCGAATTCAAGATATTGATAACCATTTCAGTGTATCTCTGGGCCGTTAACGATTGGGTATCATCAGGGCTATACTGGAGCAAGTAGCTGCGAAGTTTGGATTTTTTTTCCTTTGGGAAGCTGCTGATAATACGAGGTGTACCTAATCCATATTCTCTGAGGAACTCGGCATAATCACGTTCATTCGTTGCCCATGAATATAAAACGTTAGGATCAAGTGCGTATTCGTAAATCATTATATAAGCTCCTCTCGACGCTCAACAAAGAAGCCTTGAGGCCAACGTTCAACAAATTCTCCATCCTCATCCACGCAAATTCTCTTTGTCAAAACACCGTTCTCTGTAGGTTCCAAGTAAATGATTGATACATCTTCTCCTCGTATAGGCTTAGAACCATCAGGGAGTTCATTATCTGTTGTCTGTCTTATTCTTTTTAAAAGTCGAAGAATCAAATGCTCACTGTGTGTTTCGATTAGAAAGGAGTGTTTATCCTTCGCATGAAGAAAAACTTCTGCAATTTCTACTTGAATGCGGGGATGAATATGTAATTCAGGCTGTTCAACGCTTATAAGTGCAATGTCATCATAATTTGCCGCAACAACTATCGGAAGAACCTGAGAAATACCAGTACCCAATTGGTTTGCTGACAGTAGAATATTACTACGAAGTTCTCTAAAGAAAACATGCCGCTTATTGAGTAGCCCCATATGCTCATCAGTACTATCGATATTTGTACTCTCAGCAATAGAGCGGTTGATGATTTCGTAGCCTGCATCAAGTTTGTTGCTTGATGCAAACCAGTCACTAGTGCTTCCGAGCAGCTTTCGGATAGTGCTATCACTGTTGGGATCTTTGTACAGTAAATCCCAAGCTGCTGAACCATCTACCCAGTCCCTTTGTTCTGGATGGGGGTTAGGCACATAATCGTTATCTGGCACTAAGCGAATTGGGCCAATCTGAACACTTTTGCTTAGATATTTCATTAGCATATCAAGGGGTAATACGAAAACCTGACTCAATATCTCCTGAACTACAAGAAAATTAAAGTGCTCATCAAATTCATCAAAATCCTGTCCAGACAAATTGGTAACAACAGGGGTTCCAAGTAAAGGGATTGCACCACTTCGACAGGCTAATGCAATAGGAGCAATGCGGTTTACGAAGTCAGTTCCCGAATTGTCTTTATCTGCTACAGTAGCAGTTGAAGCTGGGTTTGGGTTCAACTGGTTCAGAACCTGCTCAAATTCCGTATGATATTCGTCCAGCTCCAGAGGTTCTCTACCCTCAGCTTCTCCATACTCGCTCTCAAGCCAGTCTTCATTGTTATAGGGGATAAGTAGAGGATGCTGAGTATTAAGCTCCTGAACCAGAGTGTTTTTCAGATCCTCAGAAGAATTGACACAGCCCACGTATACATCATTAGCCCAAACTCGGTAATTTTTTACATAAGCCCGCTTGAAACGCTCTGACCATGCAATCTCGAACTCAACCGTTCCAGATTCGATGCTGCCGCCGAAGTCATTCATCAAAACATAGTGGGCGTATTGAATATGGTTTGTCATCGCATCGACATCCGAACCATAGTATACAAACGGCGTTTTATCCGGCGAATAATCCAGCCGAATTCGAATAGTTTTCGTTAGGTCCTGCCCGTGAACAAGTGCACGAAAACCACCTATTGTTTTGTTACCTAGGGCATCTAGCTTTTGCGGGTTGCAATGCCCTTGCTTCAGAATCTGCTGTACATAAGCGAGTGCCATTAATATAGAGCTCTTACCAACACTATTTGGACCAAACAAAAGTGTCACTGGTGCAATATCGATTGTTTGTGTTTCTTTAAAGGAACGGAAATTTGTCAGTGATATTTTAGTTATTCTCATAATCTAGCCTCTAAGTTATTCTGAACCAATAACTGCTAAATTAGCCATGGTTGTTTTCTTGATAAAAAGAGCGGTACTACCAAGTAATTTCAGACCTTCTTCATTAATTTGATTAGCATCAAGGCCTGGCTGAACAATTATGACATTGAATCTAATAGGGGTTGTCCTAGCACGTTCTTTCATAGCAGCCAGCTCCTTAATAGTACCCTTTAAGAAACGAGAATAGCCACGCGAACGCCATTGTTCCTCACGACGCTTAATATGGTGATATAAATAGGTAAGATTAAGGTGTTTCCAACGAATACACCTCTGTGCCTGACCACATACTTCGTAGAGGTCTTTAAGTCTGGCCCCTGGCTCATCTGAGCCTGAGTATTTGCAATGAATTAAGGTTAGCACAATACCGTCATCAAGGATTTTTAAACCAACTAAATCAGCTGACTCACCTTTTCCATCATCGTTAACAATGACATCGTAATCTTCTTGGATTTCATTGAACCAACGCCATTGGATCGAAGCTTGATCACGTCCATATCCCATGGACTCGATTCTAATATCTGTCCCATGCCAGTCGAAAGCGACAATCTCTTTTCTATCATAAAGGCCAATATTTTGGCTTACATGGACTATATGCGCATTGTATGAAAATGAACCATCAGCGTAATGAATCATCACTGGATCAATTTTCATGTATTCGGCGAGTGACAACGGATCAGATGTACCTCGTTGTACGAAGACTTCAGGGCCTGATATCAGCTGATAATCATAACCTTTGGATGTCGTATTTTTTGAAAGACAAAGCTTGTATTCGGATTCAACCGTATCTGTAGAGAATATGAGTCTCACACTGCCATCATCAAACTTGCCAGCAGCCCTGACTTCCACCAGGTACAGATGAGCTACTACAGCACCAAAGTGAAAATCGACTTTATCCTCAAACGCAGTAAGCAAATACTCGCCCCATTGCGCTGATATCGGATACGACTCATAAGGGGCAAGCAATGGGACAGGACGCAAAAAATTACGCGTCAGGTTATTTGGGTCAGGTTCGGAGCTGAAGATCTTATCCCAGGCTTTCTTAACCCAGTCGCACCAATCAGTAATGCTGCCACCTTTTTGTGGTGACCAGACTTTGCCTCTACGCTGTGAGCATCCCCAGATTACGCGATTCCCTGATTCATAACCGAGGGCGGCAATATTACTCAGGCTGGATTGTGATGCTTCAATCAATGAAAGCCCTTCGGTAACATTTGGGCCAAAGTATTGAGTAAAACTGATAGCTCCGATCTGGGATGCCCCAAGATTTCTTGCCAAGGGGTATTCAATACCGTTAAACACGTTGAATACCTTGTCGCCACTGACGAGTTCAACATTATCGTCGCATATAGCGCTGACTAAATTTTCCACTCGAAATGCTTTGTAGTCATTTGAAAATACAAATAAGGCAGATCTATCGGGGTCCCAATGCGCAATTAAAATCTTGTAGTTCGTATCTTTGAGATCTTTGTAGCTTCCCCATCGGACGGCGGATGTCTGAACAGCTAACACTACAAGCAAATTCTCATCATCTGCTATTGCGTGCCAGGATTCATCGAATTTGGGAAGTTTTTCTTCGTACCTTTTCGGTTCCCACTGGTCGCAAGAGGTCTTGAATAACATAACTGAACAGCTTGGCTCAAGGTTCCAAAGGGAAATCTGGTCATGCAAATCCCCTTCTCTTTTTAAGGCATCCACGACCTCTTGCAGTCGAATCTCCCTTGCAATTCTTCCTTCTGAGAGTCGCCTCAGTACGCTATCCCAATCGGCGTCTGTTGAATAAAGGTGTTGTAGCTCACCTTCGACATTAGGATCTGCAACATTCATTACGACACTCGCTTGCCCGAGATTTTGAGCTCGGTTTACGCGTGTAAAGCGGCCAATGAACTGGAGAGTTACTGCAAGAGACTTATGATGATCATGTAAGGCGGCAATTTTTAAGTTGGGTAGATCGTAGCCTTCACCCAGCATATCTACGCAAATAACGATTCTGGATTGTCTCACCAGCAATGCATCAAGGCGGTTTCTTACCTCAGTTTTAGAATAATCAGAATGAACAATAATTGGGTTAAATTCCGATGCAATTCTCTGATATGTAATAACAAGCTCTTCTGCCCGATGCTTATTGCTTGTGCGAGCCATGAGTAAGTGGTCTAGACCATTATTCAAATCCGCACGCAGTTGACCTATAGCCATCTCTGCGATTGCGTGGTCTACAAGATCGGAGTAGTACTCTTCTACAGGCAACAAATTCACATTTGTAAAATAACCTGCTCGCTGAGCTTCCCCCATAGTGTAGTTATAGATAATTTTCCCACCAAGGGACTTCTTATCATTTCTGAACGGGGTTGCGGTAAACTGTATTACATGCTTATCTCTAAATCGCTCACGAATAGCCAGCCAGGATGATGCTGATATATGATGAGCTTCATCAATAAAAAGATGGGTACACGAGCCACAAAGTGTATTTAACGCATCTTCGGAGCAGGCAGATAATACGCTGGTCGTTGCAACTAAAACATTGGACGTGCCGACTAACTGTTCAGCCTCTTCAACCGTTTGAATTCCCTTTTTAATAATAGCGACGTTAGGGAGTGCAATATTGAAGGGAACGACAGTGAGCTCTGGTAAATACCCAAATTCAATAAATTTTTTGGATATTTGCGACCGCAGGGAATCAGATGGAACGATAACCAGAATTTTCCCACACCGCTGATAAACCATAGTGGCCAGCATTGTTTCCGTTTTCCCCGTTCCTGTAGGCAAAACAACAGTTGCCGGTTCTACTTGTAAATCAGTAGCAAAATAGCCTGCGATGGCATGAAGCGCGCCTAGTTGAGGTTTTCGGAGTCCTGGAAAGTCGTGTTCAGTATCTTCTTCTTTAAACTGAAATTGATTATGCCAAAGTCGGTTAATTTCCTCTGGCTCCTTGCTAAATGCCTGCTCCGGGAATTGCTCCCAACTTAGTTGGATACCTTCCTGCCAATCTTCAAAGGTAAACGGTTCTTTAGCTTTGAGAGAAGCCAAACCATCCGGACATTTACCCCTGGTATTGGGATCTTTCAGATAAATGCAATCCAAAGGAGCAGGTAAACCCGTAACAAGCTCAAGATATCCTGGAAAATCTGCATGTCTGACTTGAGATTCAACTTTCGTTGCTCTGAAAAGCAGTTTGTGCACAAAATTTCCACCCACTTTGCTAGTAGGTGCAGCCTTTGTGGGTAAGGTTAGCTGAATTGTTAGCGGGTCAAATAAGTCCATTTGGACTCACTCCTATAGTTCATCAGGAAAGGGATGCTGACTATTCACAGTTCACCTCGAAAGGCTTTTTGGTTTGAGGATGTAAATAAGTTTTCACTTTCATCCTCATATTTCTCTGAAAAAGCAAGGAATTTTTTGATGTTATTAAAATATTGAACAAATGATCGTTGCTCCAACTCATTTGGTACAGGAAGCATTGTTCTGCTCATTATCTCCATTGTGATGTATTTTGTATTCGATCCTTTGGATATCCTTTTTAAGTTCGACAGTTGGTATTCCAGTGCGAATTTATAGAAAGGATAACTCCAGTTTAGGTTTCGAAGAGTAAGCACATATGTCCGTTGGTAGGCATTGAATTTTCCTTTGTAATGTTTCACGTCATAATCAGCTTGAGCATTATTTCCAGCTAGTAGCAGAGCTTCTTGATTGAAGGCATAGTCATCAATTGCAAACACCTCTTTTGCGCAAGTGAAGAAAGGATACTTACCTCCCACTACCGCAGCATTAGAATTCAGACTACCTGTTCTGATGCTAAAGACTTCCGTCATTGGTATAACATGAGCATTCTTACTGTTGCTGTTTGGATCACCAAACATATTCAGAAAAACAGCACGCAGAAAGTCATTGGCAAGCTGGATGGCTTGCTTGCGCTTACGTCGGATAGCATCTACTTTATCGAGAATGGCAGCGATGCGTTTTTGTTCGTTTAAGGGAGGGAGGGGGATTTGTGTACAGTACAAATCATCTCTGTTCAGTCCAGGAATTGATGTAGTAATTGTCTTCGAAACTAAGTTTGCTCGTTTCAAAGAATAGAACAAATAGCGAAGATCAACTGTCTCACAATCAAATAACTCCAAATAAAACGCAGTATCAATGATCCACCCCCCCTTTGGTGCCCAAACCACCTCGCCGACAGAGCCCTTACGCCCGATGATTAATGTCGGAAAATCTGCCACATAATCGCAGTGCTTGCCCACTTCACCCGAGCTACCGTAAACGATGTAATTGCCCGTATCATCCCTATGTTCTTTTTTAAGCGCTTTGCCGTAATGAGCGACAGCAATATCTTTAAGACTCACTGTAGGCCAACTCATAGCATCTCCTCCAACTCATCCAGATCCGCCATAATCTCGCTTTCCAGCGCTTTCAGCTTTTGCAGAATCTTCTTTGGGTCCTCAAACGCTTCTTCTGCATACACCACTTCTTTGTAGCGGTTGATAGAGAGATCAAATTTGTTGGTGGCAATATCTTTGACATCCACCACGAAGGCCTTTTGCGTTTTATCACCAAAGGTGCTGTGGATCTCTTGGGCAGAGGCATTCTTCTGCACCAAAGCACAATATTGCTTCCACTTAGCGATAGCATCGGGTAGGTCGTTGCCATCTTTGCCTTTCAGCGGTGTGCGCTTATCGTCTAATGAATAACCGTCAGCCTGCAGGTCATAGAACCAGACCCGGTCAGTAGCCCCCCCTTTGGTAAACATCAGAATGGCGGTGCTGACACCAGCATAGGGTTTAAACACTCCACTAGGCAGGCTAACAATACCTTCAAGCTGGTTATTTTCGATTAGTTCTTTGCGCAGTTGTTGGTGGGCATTGCTAGAGCCGAATAACACGCCATCGGGCACGATAACGGCGGCGCGACCACCGAGCTTAAGTGCTCGCAGAATATGGGCAACAAATAGCAGTTCAGTTTTTTTGGTTTTTACCAGGCCCAGCACATCGGGGTTGGTGTTGGTTTCGTCCAGGCTACCTTTGAAGGGCGGGTTGGCAAGTATCACATCGAAGAAGTTTTCTTCCTGCTGAGGAAAGTTTTCTTTAATTGATTTACTCAAACTGTCCTGATAGAGAATATTGGCCCCATTTACCCCGTGCAACGCCATATTCATACTGCTGACGCGCAGCATCGTGGTGTCGAAATCGAAGCCCCAGAACATCTGTTTGTTGATATGGTTTCGGTAAGGCTCTAACAGGTCACCAGAATAGTACTTGTTGCCTTCTTCGTCTGCAAAAACACCGGCCTTACTGGAATGTACACGGTTTAGGTATTCCATGGTGCGGGCGAGAAATCCGGCGGTACCGCAGGCCGGGTCACAGATCGTTTCAGTGGGCTGAGGAGCTGCCAGTTCGATCATGGCATCGATAATATGACGTGGAGTACGGAATTGGCCATTGATACCGGCGGTGGTCAGTTTGCTGAGCAGGTATTCGTAAATATCGCCTTTTATATCGTTTTGAGTCAGTGGTAATGCATCCACCATCTCCACCGCGCTGACCAGTACCGATTCGTTTTTAATTTCAAGATCGGCATCTTGCATATATTCGCCAATATGTCCCAGGGCTTTGATGGCACTGCCGCTGTGGCCTAAACCATCTTGCTCATCAGATTTCTTGCCAAGTTTAGCAAAATAAGGGAAAACGTTTTCCTTAAGATGCTTGTGCAGTTCTTTACCGCTGAGGTTTTTAAAGTTTTTCCAACGCAGCAACTGCCCCGCGGGTGTATTAGGGAACAGGCGATCAAAGTCTTTACTGGTACGGCTTGCTTTACGCTCGGCCAGGTCTTCCTGCATGTCGAGCATACGGGCAAACATCAGGTAGCTGATTTGCTCAATAACCGTTAAGGGGTTGGTGATACCGCCAGTCCAGAATTTTTCCCAGAGTTTGTCGATATCGTTACGTATTTGACCTGTTAGCATTTTTTTCTCTGATATTTAAATGTGCTGGATACGCTATTGCGGCGCTTATCCACTCTACGATTACTGAATGTGAGAGACTGCGTCTCTCTTGTACTTCAATCATTGCCATTGATTTTTTATCAACGGGCATCTTCCTGCTTCAAAAATGGCTCTAAGACAGCTATCAATTCGTCGACGTCACCGGGAGGGAAGACTCCATCAACACCCTCATGCGAAACGGAAATAAAAGGTTTTTCGTATAGTGTGTCGATCACGATAGAACCGTGCTGGGCGATATGGTTCTTCAGCAAGTTCATAAAGCGTACCTGCTTAGCGGTGAGTGCTGGATGGGTGTGCAGAAAACCTTTGAAGTGGTCTTCAATGGCTTGCGGATCCAGCCCTATAATCTCACGTACCGTCAGGTGCAGTTGATCAGCAGTGCGGCCATAGAATTCATTCAGTACCTCCAAACTCACACTCGGATGGCTAGTAAGGATGGTCGAGGTAAGCGTTATCAGCTCTGACTCGGCAATGGGTTCACCTTTATGAATTTTCTGCAACGTGGGGTTAACTGCGATCATTTTATCCAGAATATCTTTGAGTCTGCGGCGATAGATCATGGCCTCATTAGCACCTGAGAAGATTGCCTCGCGCTCTTTTACTTGCAGACCTGAGTCACCTGTTTTTGTTGCTGGCATAGCATATACACCACCGCTGCCGCTGCGGCGGTATTTCATAATGCCGCGCAGTTCTTTACGGGCTTTTTCCAGCTTATCAATCGTGGGATCTTGCCAGAAATCGGCACTACGTACTTCCGCGATGATAGCATCTTTCTGGCGCACAGCCTGGATGTTGACAGCCAGCGTATCAAGTTCAGCCAACAGCTGATCTCGACCATCATCGAAGCCACTGGCTTGCATTACCAGATTACGCTCTAAGTTGGCGATAAGCTTGTCCAACTGTATCGCATGTTTGTCACGCAACACTCGGGCTGACATTAATGGTGCGATATTACTGACCAGTAGATACTGAGTTTTAGCGTCAAAGCGCTTCAGTAAATCGGTTTGTTGTAGCTGGTGTACGACCCGTAATTCGCGTTTTACTGCAATACTGGTGTCTGGCAGGTCGTTAATATCGGCACGCAGTAATTCAATCGCTGCATCGAAGGCTACTGCATGGTTTTGTTGTAAGGCAGCTTGAGCCAGCTCAAATCGGGCTTCGAAGGTGGTTTGCAGCAAGGATTTGCCGCCAGTGTTTTCTGGCTCCTGATATTCCTCTTCAAAGAAATCGAAGTTGCCGTAATGGTCAAAAATCAGGAATTCGGTTTTGTGTTTGTCAGGCCCGAAAAGATGGGGCCGTAGGCGCGTACCTCTGCCAATCATCTGCCAAAATTTCACCCAGCTTTTTACAGGCTTAGCAAACACCAAATTGACCACTTCGGGCACGTCAATGCCCGTATCGAGCATGTCGACCGATATCGCAATACGAAACGCATTATCCGCTTTTTTGAACTCTTTGATCAGGCTTCCTACATGAGGAATCTTATTATGGATGACCTTACACACTTTAGTACCATACTGTGGGTACAGCTTGCAGAACCGTCTTTCCAGATGCTCGGCATGATCTTGACTTTGGGCAAAGATAATGGTTTTACCGACTAGCGAGCCGGTTTCATCTTTGATGCCATTGTTGATCAGATTTTCCAGAATAATGCGGTCCGTATCTTCACTGAAGATCTTACGGCCAATATCTTTGCCTGCAACCGTGGTATTACGGGCTTCTTCATCGCCCAAATCTTCTTCTAGTTGGCGCTTCTGCTCTTCGGTGAGGTCATTGTAGTGGATACCATCACGCAGGAAGTCGGTGGTGAGGTCTTTAACCCGGAACGGTACCAAATAGGGTGGTTCGTTGTTAATCGCTGCATCCAGCCCGAATTCAAACGTTGGGTCAGTGGTTTCACAATCGAATATATCGAACGTATTGCGACTGATAAATTTCACCGGGGTCGCGGTTAGGCCTACTTGTAGCGCATCGAAGTAATCGAACAGATCGCGGTATTTGTTGTAGATACTGCGATGGGATTCATCCGCAATGATCAGATCAAAGAAGCCCACATCTAGTTGAGCGAAGCGGTTCATCATGCCGGGGTAAGTGGCAATATAGATACGAGCACTTTTATCAATCTTGTTGATTTCACCAATCACACAGCGTGGCTCTGAAGGCAGATTTTGCTTAAAAGCGTCGTCGGCCTGAACTCGCAGTTCTTTACGGTCACACAAAAACAGAACACGTTTGGCCCAGCCAGTGCGAAGCAGTAATTCAGCCAGTGCAATGGCAACACGGGTTTTTCCTGTACCGGTCGCCTGAATAATCAACGCCTTGCGGCGCTGGTTCTGGAAGTGGGCCGCGACCGTTTTAATGGCTTCGATCTGATAAGGGCGGTCAGCAATGCTAAGCTCCGGGTTGAATTTTTCCAATTCAGCGGTGCGGTAATGGCGTTGGTAGATCAGATAGTCCAAGCTGTCCTTACTGTAGAAGCCATACACCGGGCGATAGGTATTGTACTGATGATCGTCCCAAATGAAGGTTTCATAGCCGTTAGAATAGAAAATTACTGGCCGTTGGTAGCCCATGTGCTCAAAAGCATCAGCATAGAGACGAGCCTGCTCTCGACCGGCTTGCAGATTGGTATTACCCGATTTTTTCGCTTCGATAACGGCAAGCGGGTGACCGTTGTCGCCCCATAGCACGTAATCCACCCGACCTTTGCCTGAGGGATTGTTGGGAAAGATCACTTCAAATTCCTGACCAACCTGTTCAGGGTTGTGGATATCCCAACCGGCTTGCAACAGCATGGTATCGACCAATAGCGCACGGGTTTTGGCTTCGTTCCATTGCAGACTGTCGGCCACTTGCTGACTCTGCTGCTGGCGTTTTTGTCGGTCCAACGTTGCAGGAAGCTCAAGTTTATCGATATTTTTGGTGCGCTCATGCTCCAATTGCTCCATCACGCGTTCGAGTGCTTCCTGCTGTTTTTGCAGTTCTTTTTCGTAGCTTGAAACGGATTTTTGTAGCTGATTTAGCCTTACCGTAGGGTCTGTTACCTCGACTAACGCGGGAATCTGATCTTTTTTCTTACTGTAGTACTTAACGCCCATATACATGGCCAACTGGTACGCAGTACCCAGTGCCATTTGAGCATTATGCACATTGCCTTCTGCGCCATGAGCGGTATCATTACCTTGAATACGCAAAAAATTGATTTGGTTAATCAGCGATTTACTGACACAGCTTTTGAAAACCGGGCTTTTGGTCAGTTCATAGAAGCTGGATTGCGGCATGCGCGGCAGCCGTTCTTCCTTATAAATGACTTTGGTCAGCTCTTCAGCAAAACTACGTAGGCGGGTGAGGGTACTGCCGGGATCAATATGTAGTACCGCCTCGGCCAGACCCCCGAGGTTGGCAAGCACATCGTTCTCAGGTCGTAAGAATTCAAAATTAGTTGATTTCATAATAATTTTTATGCCCCTGCTGGCCCACGCTCTACATGTATGATGTTTAGCAAAGGTTGTGCCAAGTTTATTCAGACACTAAGAAATACCGTACTTTTCCATCCAATTATTCAGTGTTTGGTAGTTTTTCAACCCCAGTAGCTTTGCTGCCCTAGTCTTGTTCTGGCCGCTATGCTCCAACGCTTTACGGATATAATTTGCAGCAATATTTCCAATAATTTCCTGTATATCAACACCTTGTGAAACATCTTTTTCCATCAGTCTTGTTTCTCGCTCTGGCATATGAAACATCGCCTGACGGATATCCGTGGCGGTAATATTATCACCTTGGCACCAAAGAGCCGCGCGTAACAATGTGGATTGCAATTCACGCACATTTCCTCGCCAAGCGTATTGCAGGATAAGATTCTTTGCGTCAGGAGAAATTTTTTTATGCCTAAGCATTGGATCATGGATACTCATCGCGTTAACAAGACTATCTGCTAGTAGTGACACATCCCCGGCACGTTCTCTCAGGGGCGGCAAATGTAGCACGCCAACCGCGACGCGGTAGAACAGATCTTCCCTAAAGTTACCATTGACGACTTCGCTCATCAGGTTACGGTGAGTCGCCGTAATCAGGCGAACGTCGACATTTTGTTCTTTTATGCCGCCGACAGGGATGAATGTTCCTTCCTGCAACACGCGCAATAAACGCACTTGTATACTGGGTTCCAACTCGCCAAATTCATCCAGAAAAAGCGTCCCGCCATTTGCTTGCTCGAATAAACCAACCTTGTCGGCTAAGGCACCAGTGAAGGCACCTTTCTTATGACCGAAGAGGATTGAATCAACCAGCTCGGTTGGAATGGCGCCGCAGTTAACCGGCACAAATGGCTTGCTGGCCCTATGACTTGCATTATGAATAGCACGGGCAAAGAGCTCTTTACCTGTACCAGTCTCCCCATAAATCAGTACTGGCACCTCACGTTCTGCCAGTATTTGTGCCTGCATTTTTAGATACTGCATATGGGGATTTCGGGTGACAATATTGTCAAAGGCCGCATTGATAGGGGGACTGGTTTTTGCTAGTTGGCTAATCTTTTCACTACCGATATTTTTAGCGGCGGGCAGATATTCTGCGGAAAGCTCAAAGGGGATATCGACTTGCTGGACACCCTGCTCAATGGATGATTGGTAAAACTGGCAGGGATAACGGGTCTTACCCAGTAAGATCCACACTGCCTGCATGGCTGGCGTACCAGGGCTTAACAGGAGGAATAACTCGGCTCCCTCTGCGGTAAGCCTGGATAGTTGCAGATCGACCTGGAGATAGATTTCACCGAAGTTTACCGGCGAAGAGAGCGAAATAGAATGAGCACGGATCGGTGTGGAAATTAGCCCCTGCAACCAGGCCAAGTAGGGTTTCACCTGATGTTCCGGGTAGTTGTAAAGCAGCTCTACGGTATCAAATGGTTGCGCTATAAGCGTCGCAGCAATCGGACCAAGCGCTTGGCCATGGGCTTCAGAACTGCCGGTGGCTTTGAGGTCGTTCCCTCCAATCCAACTGACCAGCGTATGGGGCTTATCCTTGCTCATCCGTAAACTCCAGCGTATCAGCCACTTCACATTCAAATAGGCGACAAAGTTTATCCAAAGCCTCGATGTCGATCTTCTGCGCCATCTCCTTATACATTAGCGTCACAGTATTTCGGCTAAGGTCTGTTTCACGCAAAACATCGGAGATCTACATTTTTCGCTTTCCCATAAGGCGAGCGAGATGGCAACGAATCATGGCCTGACTCTATGGTGTACACAATTAGTCTAATTATAATTCAGTAATCTGGAAAAATTAAATATTAGCTTCAATATTTATACTTAAATATGAATAAATTAAGGTGAAGGGGGGATTGAACAATTCACATAACCTAAAGTATGCGCTTAAATCTAAATGAGCTTTTGAAGTGATATTCACCCCCTAAAAACCTGCCCTCGATGCCATTCCACAAACTGCTCAAGCGGGTAATACTCCCGCTTTTTAGGCAGAAACAGCGGTTTTTCCTCAAAATCCCAGAATAGCCTTTCGACGATCTTGCTGCCATTCACGCCTTCAGAAACCATCAACTTCATACTGTCATCAATACCGATAACGCCAATATCAAACGCAGAGTGATGTACTGAGCACAAGGCCAATCCGTTGGTCACGGTGCAAGGGCCACCGTATTGCTTCCATTTGATGTGCGCCGCCTCGAGGCCGACAGGCGTTGTATCATGTCGTAAATCATAACCGCAGACCGCACAGCGGTATTGATACGCACGTAGTACCGTTTGACGGAAATGAGGATCGCGAGACTTGCGTACATCATCTAGCGACAGCTCCAGGCGGTTGGCAATTACGTCCTGAACACTTTCAGGAAAATGCTCGCTTAAAATCTGCTGAGCCAGTTTATCGATAAGTTGAGGTTGTTTGCATAATAGTTGATAGCTGGCTTCATTAAATCCCCCCATGACATCGTGCTGAATCAGCTCGCGGTTTGGCGGCTCTTTACTCCCTTTCTGCGGTGAACAATGCTCGTCGTTCTGCAACTGCCAAAAACCATCTCCCTTCAGTCGCCAGAATGGCATTTCAGGGTAATGAGCGCGTCGCTGTGGCCCAAAACTGTTTAAAAGTGCCAAGAGTTGCGGACGGATTTCGTCGCCATAGTGAAACAGGCGCGGGTGTCCTTGCTGATAGGCCGATAGGACATAAAGCAGCAACAATGGCTTATGAGGCGCACGTTGATCACCTTTACGCCATATAGACATATTGGAAATTGCGGTTTGAAGTTCCTGAACAGATGGCATGCGCAATACAAACAAAAAGGGAATATATTGCGATAATGCTCGCAAAATCAGTGGGATTCAAGATGTATAGCGTATGGTTCTATTCGATTGATATGGATTTCTTAAGTTCCATTAGGATTATCTCACCATGAATATCGGAGCGGTTACCAGAGCCATTTTGTCACTATCATCTCATTACGGTTGGCGGGAAACATCAATACGCTGCTGTACCCAGGCTTCTACTTCGCTTTTCAGCCAGCGTGAGCTACGTCCGAGTTTGATCGGTTTTGGGAATGCGCCTTCCTGAATCAGTTTGTAAAACCACTTATCGGTAAGCTGTGTAAACTCTGTGATAAACGCCATGTCGACAAGCTGATCGTTCAATAAGGATGTGGTATTGCTCATGATAAATCTCCTTTAAGTCAGTAAGTTAAAGGAGGAATGACTGATGATTGATGTAAAATACAGTCCTCCTCAGTGGATGGAAGACTGCGTAAAAAACTAAATACCAAATGTGATGATCCACTAGCTACGTTTTCGATAATAGCCAGTGTGATCAGTAAGGTACGAATTGTTCCTATGAATTGCTTAGCATTAGGCTGAGCATCCCATTGTGCGTACTTTCCTGCTGTACTGCTTGTCTCGGTGTTTCGCCATATACTCAATGCGGCTATTTATGTCGTCAAAGTTGGTACCTTTGCTTGCGTCTGCCCAATACAGGTAATAGCAAGGATTTGTGGGGAATGTGACAAGTGTGCGGTGTTGCTCTGCATCCAGACTCAATGCGCTGCACCATGCCTGAATGATCATATCAGCCAAATTGCCTCTTTGTGTGTAATCACCGAGCGTATAGAACGCATCTTTATTGAACATGAGCAGTGCGTGGTAATGGATTTTCGTACCACATTGATTTTGCTCCCTGACCCAGACGTAGTGCAGGTCTGACTGGTGAATCTGTTTACCGGGGTTTTTCTTTACCTGTCGTTTGTATTTGGCTATGAGTCGAGATTCTAGGGCCGGTGTAAAGGCGCTAACGGCCTTATTATTTTCAACATGAACATTATCAGGGAAATGCAAATCAACGCGAACAACAAACGTTCTATGGTGAGCTAGCACCGCTAACTCCAGCGTCTTTTTAATTTTATAAAGGTAATAATTATTATATTTTTCAGGGGGGATTTTCTTCATGGCATTATCTCAATGAATGTTGGTTTCAGACAATCCACATTCCTTTGAAAAATAAAATCTCGTGGTTAGTGGTAATGGTCAGCACTCATCGTTCTGTTACTATCAATGAGTGCTGTACACCATGCCTCCAAGGTTATCCCACCCCATATGACTCAAGTACCTATACCTTCCAGCATAAGATATGCATATACGATGTCTACTTGTCATTGATAATGATTAAAATAGGATCTAATGCTTATCATCATAGCGTTATGTATATTAATCCCTTCTTTAATAGATATTATCCAATCCGATAGATGTTCCTGATTCTCAAAATCGAAGAAGTGTGGTGCTACCTGGCCTTTGTACCCGAATTTTGCCATTTTAAGACTGATTTTTACTCTGGAGTTATCTCTTCTGGACCAGTCATCAAATGCTTAAGGAGGCGCAGAACGAACACATCACCTTTCCGTGCATGGTTTCCCGACGTTGCGAATAATT
This sequence comes from Pectobacterium aroidearum, assembly GCF_015689195.1. Lineage (GTDB taxonomy): Bacteria > Pseudomonadota > Gammaproteobacteria > Enterobacterales > Enterobacteriaceae > Pectobacterium > Pectobacterium aroidearum. Next base: position 3,111,011 of record NZ_CP065044.1, on the reverse strand, counting down.
GGGTTTCTTGACCGATCGTATCGCAGCTCCCTTGTCTGATACATCAGTGAGAACGGTATTACTGCGATTACACCTGATAGTATCTGGCGTAATTTTTCACAGAATCGCCTATTGAGTGAGTATCGTAAAGATGGATACTTGATTTCCTTGGGTATCTTTTATCATCAGCCATCCACAGCATGATAACTTACAACTCATTGTATAAATTTGTTTTGTTTTAAAGTAGGTCACTTTTTAGTGACCTACTTTTTGTTTGATTGATATAATAAAGTGACTTACTATGACGATGTATCCAGCGGTTAAAGGTCCATCGAACATGGCAAGCAAGCATAAAATTACAACCTACTTTTCCAATACGACAACCTATGACTGGGTGACAAATACAGCAGCCGAACAAGGGGTAACAAAGTCGGGATATCTCGAAGGATTAATCAGGCAGGAGATGGAACGCAATCAGGAAAAAACGATAATAAAATCAGGGATAATGATTTATGAACCCTATAAGATTCAAGGTCAACATTTTATATTAGCGAGCCAATGCAATATTAACGTTATGCCATTTCGTTCTGTGAAAGAAAGAGAAGAGTATCATAACAAAACACTTAATAGTGATATAGATGCCTCTATATATAATGATTTTAATAACGAGGTTACAATAAAGCACATATCACTGCCGAGACTTGATTATTTCGTTATCCTACTAAAAACGGAGCTTGAGGGGCGGGTTTTTATACGCAATGAAAATTTATTTAATATAATTTATTATGTGAACTATCACCCTATCATCATCACTCAAGAACTATGGATAAAACATGGTGGTTATTATGATTTTTTCAACATTAACTATTTGAGGCAGACCAACCTCATCAGTAAAAATTGGCAGCAAGGTATTGCTAAAAGATATACTGGTTTTGCTCCCATTGATGATAGAAAAAAGTTTTGTAAAGATAAAAATGGTTTTTTCATTCCTGTGTTACGAGAGCCTGTATCCTGGAACGAAATAGTAAACAAAAAAGCAGAAAAGGAAGGTCTATTTCCGGGAGGGGTTGTTATTCGGGGTATTACGACAGCATTCAGCCAGGAGAGATTTAATTTAAAAGACCGTAAATTACTTAAAGAGCCCTACCAATTATCCTGATTACAGTTGCATTATTTTATAGAAATACATTATTCCTGTGATATTCGATAATGTGATTATTACAGGATATAAAATGAAACAGAAATCTCAACTATACCTATTACTGGCTCCCGTATTGTCATCGATGCCCGACGATATCGCCTACCGAATTTTTAACCAGCTTGATAAGGCCATTCATTATTCACCTGTTATTGGCCTGATGGGCAAAAGTGGCGCTGGCAAGTCCAGCCTGTGTAATACGCTTTTCAGTCCTCCTCCTGCCAAAGTGGATGCCGTCAACGGATGTACCCGGCGCATTCAACGTTATCAGGTAAGTTACAAGTCACATACCCTTAGCCTTATTGATTTTCCTGGTGTGGGTGAAACGCCAGGGCTCGACAAAGTCTATTCTCGTCTTTATCAGGAATGGGCTGAGAAGTTGGATTTGATTATCTGGGTGCTGAAAGCAGATGAACGCGCCTGGAATGAGGATATCCAATGTTACCGAAAACTCCTTCAGGCTGGTTCTGACCCGGCCAGATTTCTTTTTGTACTCAGCCAGGCTGACAAAATTGAACCTTGTCGCGAGTGGAAGAACAATCGCCCTTCTGAGAGTCAGTATAAAAATCTGACGCTCAAGACAGAACGAGTGGAATCAACCTTTAAACCTGTACACCCTGTTTTGGCTGTTTCTGCTTCGGAAGGGTACAACCTGCACCAGTGGGTGGAAACATTCATAATGGCATTACCAGCCAGAGCCAGTGGTGGTGTTGTCGGCCGACTGGGAACCGTGTATAGAACAGAAAAAGTGATTGGCAGTGCACGTGAGCGTTTTGCCGATGCGGTTGGCGACATATTTGATGAGACAATCGGCAACATACTCACTTCCAAGGCATTTTCAACAGTTCTATTAACAGTAAGAGAACGTCTGATTTCACTGGCTAAATCACTTTGGCATATCTTCTTTTAATTCCTTTTCTGTGGTGGCGTTATCACTTTCGTTATGATCTGTTTTAACGATCGAACATTGATTTATGATAGTTTATGTCGATTAATAAATAATTATCGATCGTTTTTATGATAGATAATGACGATCGATTTATACATATCGATCTGAATTAACGATTATCTCTCCTTGCGCTATCCCTATACGATCTTTCATCAGCCAGCTAAAGCCACTCCTTCTGCCACTCAATCCAATTAACTGGTTAATAAGGATTATTTTCCTATTTCATTCATTTCTTCACTTTTAAAGGGTAACTTCACTATGTTTAAACCGTATCCGCTTTCCAAATATGATAGTCACGCCTGGTCTATGGCTATCGGGCTTCCCGCCATCTGGGCCATTTCCGCAATTTTTCTGCCACAACAAGTAGCCCTAACGCTCTATACCGTCTTTTCTCTAATTTGGGTATTACTGGATCGTCTGCAACTGATGAAACAGGAAAAAGAGGCACCGGCAGTCTGGTGGTTTGTATTGCCAATGGTCTATCTACGTCAGCGTGATGAAAGGCAAGGAAAACCGTGGCGTTTATTGCAGGTATGGCTGCTTTGTACTGTCCTCTCCGTGTTGGTTGGTAATCATTTTAAAAGTCAGTCAGGGACAGATCTTCTGGCGCAAAGTGCCTGCCCTGTTGTTACAAAAATTATGAAACGTCAGGGAATTGAAGAACATTGCATTCGTGTTACTGATGTAAAAGAAGAAGTTAAAGGGCGCTTTTATCAGGCCTATGCATTGATGAATTCTGGTTTTAAACAACCGTTAACGATTGAGGTACGAGCAGACAACGCCATCTATGTCACGCTCGCAGATGAAAAATAACAACAGGGCATCATAAAGGACTATTTATATGAAAAATATAATGATAACCACGCTATTGGCTATATCGCTATGGAGTTCTCAGTTGTATGCCGCTGCTTATGATCCCAAGCCAATTAGCTATAAGAATGCGGTTGTTGACACCGTTGATGTTAGACACAACAAAATAGCGGCAGGTGTTGATGATTTTATCATTATCGGTAAAAAGGGACGTAACACGGAGAAATTCGTTCTGACGTGTTATGCCAAAGACAATCAGCTAAATATACGGTACTACCTGAAAGGGATTTACGGTGACAACGTCGAAGGCGCAACAGGAATGACCGTGCAGTATTATCCTGGTGGTATTCATCAAATGAATAACAATGCTGACCATGCTAAAACGCTCATGGATAGCCTCCACTCGGCTAATCTGGCAAAAGCGATTTCCAATATGCTGGATTATCGAACAGGCTCATTTGTTTTTCATTTCTATTATAACGATGGCACCTTTGATCATAACCCAATGGGGTGGAGCTATCAGTATCCAGCAACGTTGCTTGCCAAAAAGTTGGGTCAGTCCCTGATTGATGCCAATGCAAAGCACTGTGATATCAAACGTGGATATAGCTCGCTTTCTGCGCTTGCCGCCCCCTAACGTTGTGTTGTTTATTTGCTCTGAAAATGACTGGCCCACAGGTTATCTGATGGGCCAACTCACGTGCTTTCCCTTGCCCCATAACAGTCACAGGCTGCGATGAGTACGCCAAGGGATATCAGTTACTGAAAAGAATAGGATTGCTACTCTGACCTGCTCTTTTTCTATTCATTCCTCTCTTTCTGTTCAATTACAAGGAACCACCATGTCATGTAATTCATTGGCAGGCCACGTTGCGTCCAGAGAGCAACGCATCATCCAGATGGCGTTGTGCTTGCTGGAAAAACGGGTACGAAAAAATGCGCGACAGTTTAAAACCTCGGAGGACACCAAAAGCTGGTTGATGTTGGAACTCAGCAGTCTGGGGCGTGAAGTCTTTATGGTGCTGTATCTGGATAACCAGCATCGTCTGATAGAAAAGGAAGTTATCGCACTGGGCGGTATCAACAGTACCGAAGTGCATCCACGTGAAATCCTCAAAGCCTCACTGCGCCATAATGCCGCCGCCGTGATACTGGCACACAATCATCCTTCCGGCTGTGCCGAGCCCAGTCAGGCTGACCGCCATATCACCGACAAGCTGAAGGACTCACTGTCACAACTCGACGTCAGAGTCCTCGATCATCTGGTTGTCGGCGGTACTGAGGTAGTGTCGTTCGCTGAACGTGGCTGGTTGTGATGCTCACATTTACTACCGCTCTTTTATAAGGAAACCATCATGCCATCATCGGAGACCCCGGAATGGGGACTAAAACGTGCCGTCATGCCGCAATTCGGAGCCAGGCTGGTGCAGGAAGGTCACTATCTGCATTATCTGGCAGACCGGGCCAGCATTGTCGGTACGTTTAGCGAAACGGAAGCCCGTCATCTGGAACGCTGCTTCCCGGAGATGATTAAGCAGTTGGAACAAAAACTGTGCTCGGGTGAGTTGAATCCCCGCCAGCAGGGCTGCATCACGCTGCATTGCAACGAATGGACCTGTGAAGCCGATACGCTGGGTAGTTTTGGTTACGTGTATATTGCTATTTATCCCTCTGCTGCGGCAGCAGAATAACCCGTTGTTTCTCTCGCCATCCTGAACGCCTCCCTGATTTTATCGACTTAATCTGAAGAGAATATTCCCATGCAAACCATACCGGAAATCCCGTCACGGGAGGAGCAATCCTGCCCGTCACCTATAGCCGTCTGGCAGCAACTGCTTACCTACCTGTTAGAAAAGCACTACGGCCTGACGCTGAACGACACACCGTTCTGTGAGGAAAACGTCATTCAGGCGCATATCGATGCTGGCGTCACGCTGGTCAATGCCGTCAATTTTCTGGTGGAGAAATACGAACTGGTGCGTATCGATCGCGACGGTTTTAACTGGCAGGAGCAATCACCGTTTCTCACCGCCGTTGATATTCTCCGTGCCAGACGCGCTACCGGCTTGCTTAAAGCATAAAGACTGCGAGTCACTTTCCAGTCACACCACGCCAAACCTGTTTATTCCTCTCCCCGATGCATAATGCGCCAGTCCTTAGCGGCTGGCGCATTTGCTTTTATGTATGGACCACAAATGATGCAAATTGAACCCGAGGTTTTGACCGAACATACCGAGCTGATTTGCTCGACCAATATCGAACGTATCGTTACCGGACGTGATACTGCGCTGCAACAGATAGAACAGCTCCTCAACCAGCTACGGGCGATCTCAATACTAACAGCGACTATTGGTGGCGGCACCGCTGAAGACTGGGCGTTAAAGCAGGGGCATCGCTACGACTGCTGGCTAACAGAAGTACCCAACAAGGCGATGCCAGCCATCACCCGCACGCTGGATCGAAATATCTGGCGCGACCTGATGCTGAAATCCGGCATGCTGTCGCTTATGGATGCTGAAGCGCGTAGCCAGTGGCATAAAAATCTGGATGAGGGTGCGTTACCGACCATCAGCGAAGCCAATATCCTCAGCACCTTTGAGCAACTTCATCAGAGCAAGCAGGAGGTATTTGAGCGAGGTGTGATTAACGTATTCAAAGGGTTATCGTGGGATTACAAGACCAATCACCCTTGTTACTTCGGCAAGAAAATCATCATCAGCAATCTGGTGACATACAACCGTTGGGGCTTTGGTCTGAACTGGGGCTGGCGACGCGATCAACTGGCCGATCTGGAGCGTATGCTGTATCTGCTGGATGGTAAACCGATCCCCGACAACCGTGTCGATGTCACCATCCGGCTGATGGACCATATCCGCGATCATCCCCATCAGCAGGAATACGAGGATGAGTATTTTAGCGTGCGTTACTTTCAGAAAGGAACCGGGCATCTCGCCTTTAAGCGTCTCGACCTGATCGATCAGATGAACGACATTATCGCCAAACATTATCCAGGGATGTTGGCTGCGAGGTAGTGATCGACCGGTTGGATGTGGGATGGAGATTACTCATCTCTTGGCTACGATGCCTGTAGTGCTAATCTGGTAATGTAAAAGAGGATGCGGCATGTCACGTGTCGTTTGGCGGAAGAAGGGCGATGATGAAAAAAGGGAATAGTAGTATCTCAAAAACTGCTGCATTAACCGATGATGTGAAAGACGCAGATACAACTGTGATCGATCACTCGCGTATCACTACGTCATCGGGGGAGGGCTGGGATGGTTGGTTTGCTACCGAGGATGCCACTTCTGATTTTATGGAGGACAGGGAGCAACCTAAAGCCCCCCAGACCTGATGATAGCGGTGAACCGATTGCCAGAAATGCACTCGCTGTCTTGATAATGGTTTTGCTATCTACATTAAACCACGATAGCATCTAACCGCTGAATGAAGTTGTACCGATGTTATTTATACATCAGATTTTGCATCGCAACATTTTTAACATCACTGTTGAATTGTGTGGCGAGTAGTCGCTGGTGTGAAGGGAAAAAGACTGAGTATACAAATGAGGATATATCGTCTATTTTCACTTGTGATGTGTCTTTATTTTCAATAAGATGGGTTGATTTTTCAAGTCCCGTCCCGGCACCATTGTTTTAAAAAGAATTAAAACAAGCACATTATGTGCAATGTCGTAGACCGCCGAGAGGCGGTTTTTTTGTGCCTGAAAATCGCTTTCCTAATATGATTTTTTGTCAGTGCTAGGTCGGTACGACTTTGACCTTTTATTCTGACCATCAATCATCGGAGCTTTGCGGCAGATATCATGTCGTCTGGCTGATAGTCAGGAACTTACTATTTCCTGTTTTTCGGCTAATCGCTCTTATCTAAAAAGGCTGCTGCTTTCCTCTACATAATGTAACGGGCTATAAGCGTCAATGACGCTAAGATGTCACCCGTATCGCTTTAACTGGCTCATTTGCTGCCATTACGCAAGCTGCTGGTCTTGCTCCGCCATTTCTTTTATACGCTCTTGTACTTTGAGGTCTAACGCCATGCGTTCTTCTAACGGCATTGCCTCATATTGCTCCTTGGATATTCCCATGGATGCAAGTACGGAGAAAAATAATCTTTCTTCATGGGACATAGATACCCAGTCCATAAATTCTTGCGCTGCTTTTGAACGCTGAGGTTCAACTTTAGCGCTGTGCTCGTGTCTGGAGATCTGTCCGCTTTCCTTTGCCTTCTCAAGTGCCATTTTGAAAGTATCTTCATCTGGCACAATAGCGTGCTTGTTGGTCTGGGCAAATAAAGAATTAGCCCCCTGGATATCCGATGCGATCATATGAATTCTCCGTAGTTAGACAGGATAGATACTCACACGAACTGAAGGGATGTTATCGAAAAGATACCACCTAGATATATGTTTAATTCACATGATGAGTTGTAATGCTGGAAGGCGACTGAGGGCGGAAATGGCAAATTGATATGGCGCAACGCGACACTTTACATCGCCACATCGCCGTTAAGAAACGGCGACAAATACCGAGGATGTGATGGTTACATTTTCATCTATCTGATTTTTCGGCATAAAAATTTATCTTTTATCACGCCATCAAAGAAACGACCTTTAGAGACGACAGCATCAGACATAAATTTTTTATAGATAGATTCAGGCACGCCAACATATTGATAGATCTCTTTATTATGAAATTCTATCTCAAGGCTGTGCGTTTTTGTATCGTACCCAATCGAATGAATTCGTGACGATGAAACCTGCTGTCGCTGCAATGCTCATTCCTCCCCTGCATAAAATAAGTTCAAACTATCAAAGATTCACTACATGATGCATTGTCGACGATCATGCTTATTTATTGAATATGTATCAAATTTTTGGCGGGTTGGTTAGTAAAATCGGTAGTTTATCGTTTTTATGCTGTGAATTTGTTCAGTTGAGGGGGACACGGCTTGCTTAGAGGAGGATGCAAACCTGCGATGATGAATAGCGGGCTATTCTTTTCCGGCGGTGTCCAGAAACGCAGGCTTGCAACAAGGAAAAATAGTTATTCCTCTTGCGCGTATTCGATCCTGTTTCTGCCGTTGGCCTTGGCCTGATAGAGTGCATCGTCCGCTGCCTTTATCAGACATTCATAATCCGGATGACCGTTGTACACGGCGATACCTGCACTTATGGTCATTGTAATGCTTTCGCCGTTTTGAAGATGAATAGGGTGATCCTGAATTTTCTTTCTCAGTCGCTCGATGATGGTGTGGGCGGCGACTTTGGGCGTCTCAATAAGCACGATCATGAATTCTTCCCCGCCGTAACGGAAAACATAGTCGCTGTTTCTCGTACTTTCATACAGCACTTCTGCAATCCTTTTCAGGATGTTATCGCCAGCAGCATGGCCATAGGTGTCATTGACGGTTTTAAAATGGTCAATATCAATCATGGCGATGCTGAGCGGAGTACTTGAGTGCATTGCCAGCGATATTTCATGCCGAAGAATGGTTGGCAGGAAGCGACGGTTTAGCAGAAGGGTCAACGTATCCTTACCACTTTCCAGCTTTTGGACTTCGTCAAATAGCGATCCCAAAAGCATGTTTATTTTATAAATCTTGCTTCTGACTGCTTTAAGCAGCGGAGCATAATCCTGCTGCGTCAGTAGTGCGGTAGTGCTATAGCCGCGAATATACTCATCCGTTTCCGTTATGATCGAGGCGATAGTGCGTATTCCCTGAATGTTACTGAAACTGGATTTTCCCTTATGGTTAAACCACAGACCGAACTCTGAATCACTTAGGTCCTGGATGCTGGAAAGAGGCGTACCTGTTGCAACGCTGAAAATAAAAGCATTTTCCCAGTTGAGTAGCGATGCGTTCTGACGCTCTCTTTCCATACTGGCATTTTCTAGAATGGAAAATAGCCGATAGGATTCTTCATTTTTGGCGGCGAGCTCGTGCGATTGTGAATAGGTTTTACTCATGATCTCTATGGCAATATCCATAGAGATAGAGGCAAAACGCATGGCATCAAAACACAGCGCTTTATCCTCGGCGACCTGCGCAATGTCTTCATAAAGGTGCCATTTTAGACGCCGGGCTCCGCGCTCAACCAAATCGACGGGAATGCCAATACGTGCATGAATCTGGCCAATTTTCTTTTGATGATTAATCAGGTCAGCCAGGTGCTCTCCGGTATTCGTCAGAATATCTGCTATCCATTTACTCATAGACCCATGGAGGCGATCGTGAACTTGCTGACTGGAAAGAAAAAGTGAAGCTTCCTGATCTTTGAGCATGTAGGAGTAGAACTTGTCAGCAAAGTCGGACGCTTTCTGCTCGGAGATAGTGCGCAGTAGATTAAAAGATTTCTGTGAGGTTGTAGCTATTAATTGCGTCCATTCTGATGTTATGACTTGATTGTAGTCCAACTCATCGTTATCTCTCTGTTCATTAACGTTCAATAGTTCGTTCAACTTTTAATCTCTTTTGCGAGTCTGTCGGATGTACTAGGATAGAAACGATCAATTTTTTGCCTGAATAATCGATATTTAATGACAGAGAGGGTCAATATGGCGTTGTTAAAAACAAATAAAATTAATCATTTCATATAGGTACTATTACTGCCGTTGCTGTAAATGATAATGCTGTTTTTTTGATGTTAGAAGCTATTTTGAGATAATTTTATGAAAGTGAACGATCTGGTTACGGTTAAAACCGATGGGAAAACGCGCCGGGAAGGGACGATTCTGGCTGTGGAAACGTTTCAGGAAGGGATAATGTATTTAGTTGCATTAAAAGATTACCCAGCCGGTATCTGGTTTTTCAATGAGGCTGACAGCAAAGATGGTACGTTTGTTGAGCCAAAGACGTTGCCGGACGAAGAGTAAAAAGAACACACACGAGCATTGTCCGAGTTAACAATGCTCGCTGTGATTGCTGTATCCAGTATTAGAACGTTTCCCAGTTGCCGTTTTCCGTATTGGTTTTACGGGGGAGGGCGAGTGAGGAACGATCCTTTGCGGCCAGAGCGTTCGGCCGACCAGGTGCTGAAGGAGCGCCTGATAAATGGCTAGATAGCTTAAATGTCGCAACTGCGCGGGTCAGTAGTGCGGCTTGCTCCTCCAGCGAGGCTGCTGCTGCACTGGCTTCCTGAACAAGCGCAGCATTCTGCTGTGTCACGCTGTCCATTTCAGATATCGCCTGGCCAACCTGAGAGATTCCCCGGCTTTGTTCGTCAGAGGCAGAGGCAATTTCCCCCATGATATCAGTGACGTTAGTGACCGCATCGACGATTTCTTTCATTGTCTGACCCGCATTATCAACCAGAATAGAACCACTGTTGACCAGGTTGACGGATTCGGAAATCAGCGTTTCAATCTCTTTTGCGGCTTGTGCACTACGCTGTGCGAGGCTACGAACCTCACTGGCGACAACGGCAAAACCGCGACCTTGTTCTCCCGCTCTGGCAGCTTCAACTGCGGCATTTAGCGCGAGAATATTGGTTTGGAATGCAATGCTGTTAATGACATTGGTAATTTCAGAGATTTTCTTTGAACTACCCGAAATACTGTTCATCGTATTGACGACGTTTGCAACGATCTCGCCACCCTGTTTGGCTTTTCCAGATGCATTGGCTGCGAGCTGGCTTGCGTGATGTGCGTTTTCTGAGTTTTGCTTCACCGTTGCCGTCAATTGCTCCATGCTGGCTGCGGTCTGCTCAAGCGCGGCGGCTTGCTGCTCGGTTCGTGAGGAAAGGTCCGTGTTACCGGATGAGATCTCCGTTGAACCCTGATAAATAGAATCTGCACTTTCCCGGACGGTAGTGACGGTTGTTACCAGAGAAGATTGCATTTGCTGAACGTTGCTGGCTAGCGTACCGATTTCATTCCTACCATAACGATCTGACATCTGAGTCAGATCGCCTTGCGCAATACGCTGAATTCTCGCGACCAACTGATTCATTGGTTTGATGAGAATACCTCTCAGCAGGAAGAAGGTCAGAAGTGTTAAAATCGTCGCCAGAGCAAAGCTGCCCCCCATCAACGAATATCCGAGTAGCGCGTTTCTCTGCGCAGTTTCATTTAATTCTTTCGCTCTTTGTGTACGGTAAGCGACAGCCTCTAACAGAAATTTGTTATAGGCCAAATCCAAAACCCGGGTTTCTTCGGATTCGAGAGTGATGACTTCTTCAAATAGCCCCTGTTTTGCTGCAGTGAGCATTAACATAAGACCTTGATTCACATAAGCATCATAAGATTTGCGCAGTTCGTCGTCCAACGCCATATCCTGCGGCGTTTTAACTGGACGCTCTTCATAGACAAGGAATGCTTTTTTTGACTGTTCCAGCCGCTGTTCAGCTTGCTTCAGGTTGTCATTGAAGACCTGAGAGTCACCGATACGTGCAGCTGCCGCAGCCTGAATGAGCAACAGACGCGCAGTACGAAGGTGGTTGGAGCTGTTTGAGATCCCCATTCGGGTATCAATTTCTTGTGTAACGTCGTCTAATGACTGATTGCTGCTTTGCAGAAAGTAGCTGGATGTGCCGATAGATGCTGCAAATAACAGCATGATTCCACCCAGAATAATGACGAATAAGGGAACTAGCCGTAAATTGCTCAGCATGCCAGCCTCGACGTGCTGCTCAGACCTTGAAGTTATTTTCATATCCATTCGCTCATTCTCAGGAATTTATGATTTACCATGCCACTAGTAGTGGCATTGGCGTTTAGGTTTTAGTGTCTACATTAATGACAAGCCATTAGCTAAACAACCAATGTAAAAGATAATCGGCATATATTGAGAAACCTTAATCAAATTCGGTGCGATCCCGATCACGTTTTTAACTCTTTAAAAAGAAAAGAGAAATACGTGATGCGAAATCATACAGATTGATAATAAAAAATAAAGAGTCTGGTTTCCTAACTTTATTTGTCTGGGGTTCAACGCTATTATGTCGGCTCTATCTTCGGAGGAATTTTTCTTGGAAAAGCGCACGCATTTTTTTTCTGATAAAAAAATTGTTTTTTTTGTCGCCACATTATGCTGTTTGCTCTGGGGAAGTGCTTATCCGGCAATTAAAAATGGTTATGAACTGTTTCACATTGCAGATAATGATATTCCTGGAAAACTCGTTTTTGCAGGCTACCGGTTCGCCTTCGCCGGGCTGTTGCTGCTAGTGCTGGCTGTGTTAAGCGGGCGGTCTATCGGGCGCTTTCAGCGTGGGCAGTTAGTCCAGTTAAGCATCCTAGGAATATTCCAGACATCATTGCAGTATGTTTTTTTCTATATCGGTCTAGCTTATACCACTGGCGTTAAAGGCTCGATCATGAATGCAACTAGTACTTTTTTCAGCGTGCTGCTTGCTCATTATTTGTACCAGAATGATAAATTAAATATCAACAAGCTAGTGGGTTGTATATTAGGCTTTATCGGTGTGATGGTCGTTAATATCAACAGCAACGGCATGAGTACCAGTTTTACGTTGTTAGGTGATGGGTTCGTTGTTATTGCCGCATTTATTTTGTCTGCATCCACTATATATGGTAAGCGGATATCGCAAACCATGGATCCAACTGTAATGACAGGTTATCAATTGGCTATTGGTGGGATCATTTTAACGATATCGGGGTACTGTACAGGTGGAACACTCATCATACCTGATTGGAAAGCTGTACTGATGCTGGGCTATCTTATTTTGCTCTCTTCTGTCGCTTTTTCATTATGGAGCCAATTGCTGAAATATAATCGAGTTGGTATGGTCGCACCATTTAATTTCCTCATCCCGGTATCTGGTACGCTGCTTTCAGCCCTGTTCCTTAATGAAAGCATCCTGGAGTGGAAATATTTCTTTGCACTTGTCTTGGTTTGTTCAGGTATTTGGTTGGTTAACCGAGTGGTGAAAAGCGCTCGCTAAGTACCTCCGTCATCCAGTCCGCATATTGTCCTAAAGACGCTGCCTGTAGCGTGAAGTTTGAGAGTAGAACGACTTCACGCTATCGCGTCTGCAACTAATCCCAATGTCTCATTAATTTCTTTAATATCAATGAAATATCTTATTTCCTTCCTTTTTATGTCATACTTCTATGCTTTGTTGTCATTGCGGCTGTGCTTCGGCAGAAGATAGATAAATTTTGCTTCAGAACATGCGTTTAAGAGTTTTTTGGGTAAAAAGTGTAAGTTTTTCGTGAAAGGTATAAACTTACATAGCGGTATGCATCTTAGGCGTAATGGATTTTTTGTATATCTATCATTTATATAGCAAGCAAATCGTTTCTTTTTGATCCTTTTCAATGATCTTTTTTGTAACGTTTGGTGCGCGTTTTTGGCGTAAAAATAGGCGCAAAAGTGATCTGACCAGACGGACTTTGGCTCATAATGCTTTCATTTGTGTGATCTGTATCACATAATGGCCAAAATCATTCTTCAGCCGCGTTGTATGTGCTACGGATTAGGCGGTACAGTTGCGCTGTTTTAGGATTAATCCTATGCTTTGGTTGGAGTGGGTCTTCAGGATGTGACTAAAAAGCAACGGATGAACGGATTCGCAGCGTGATGCGTAAAGTTGGCAAGTAACGATTGCCCGAATAAGAAATGATAAAGTAGTAACTCGCAGTATCTGGCACCGATAGTTTTTTATGCCATCAATGGAGAGTGATTTTCGAACTGGGCGATATGGTCTATCACCTAACTTATGTTTTAAACATAGCCTGTCGGGATGGGAAATATGGGTACCTCTGAATTACTCAAACACATTTATGACATTAATCTGTCTTATTTGTTACTGGCGCAACGCTTAATTAATGATGAAAAAGCTTCTGCGATGTTCCGTCTTGGAATCAATGACGAGATGGCAGATACCTTGATGCAACTGACTTTACCGCAGATGGTGAAGTTGGCAGAAACTAACCAATTGATATGCCATTTCCGTTTTAACGATCACAATACAATCAAAGTGTTGACTCAGGAATCACGTGTGGATGATTTACAGCAAATTCATACCGGGATTCTGTTGTCGAGTCACTTATTACAACAGTTAACTTCGAAAGAAGAAAACCTGCCTAAGAAAAGGGCATAAGTAATGGCGGAGAAAAGTATTGTTCAGGAAGCGAAAGATATCCAATTAGCAATGGAGCTCATTTCGCTTGGTGCTCGTTTACAGATGTTAGAAAGTGAAACTCAGTTAAGCCGCGGACGTTTGATTAAACTGTACAAAGAACTGAGAGGAAGTCCGCCGCCAAAGGGAATGTTACCTTTTTCAACGGATTGGTTTATGACCTGGGAACAGAATATTCATTCATCAATGTTCTACAATGCATACAGCTTTTTAATCAAGAATGGGCAGTGCAGTGGTGTTGAAGCGGTTATTAAATCTTACCGGCTTTATCTCGAACAGTGTGCGCCGCAGAGCGATTCTCCACTGTTGGCATTGACGCGAGCCTGGACATTAGTCCGGTTTGTTGACAGCGGTATGCTGCAACTGTCGTCATGCAATTGCTGCAAAGGGATGTTCATTACTCACGCTCATCAACCTAAAAACAGCTTTGTTTGTAGTTTGTGCCAACCCCCTTCCAGAGCAGTAAAAAAGCGTAAACTTTCGCAAAATCTTGCCGATATAATACCTCAACTGCTGGATGAACAGGTAAAACACGCAGTCTGAGCCTGTAGCGATTTGTGAATCTATCACTGTTGGTTGTGAAGGCAGTGATAGATTTCTCCTTCAAGAACGTCCTGGCTACGGCTCCGCAGTTTTATCTCACTCTCCGCCCACCTTTTTTATTATAAGGATTTCTTGTGCTGGTTATATTGGGTTATATCGTAATTGTGGCCTCGATACTCGGCGGTTATCTCATGGTCGGTGGGGCCTTGGGTGCGCTTTATCAACCTTCGGAGCTGTTGATTATCGGTGGTGCGGCGGTAGGTGCTTTCATCGTTGGTAACAATGGAAAGGCGATAAAAGCAACACTACGCGCATTACCTCTTTTGGTCAAAAGCTCCAAGTATAATAAAGCATTGTATATGGATCTCATGGCCTTACTCTTTCGTGTAATGGCCAAATCCCGCCAGCAAGGCATGCTTTCGCTGGAATTTGATATTGATAATCCTCGTGAGAGCGAAATCTTCTCAAGCTACCCGAATATCCTTGCTGACAACACCGTCGTTGAATTTATTACCGATTATTTGCGTTTGATGGTCAGCGGCAACATGAATGCGTTTGAGATTGAAACGCTGATGGATGAAGAGATCGAAACGATTGAACATGAAAGCGAAGTGCCGGCGACGAGCTTGACGCTAATGGGGGATGGTCTCCCAGCATTTGGTATCGTAGCCGCTGTTATGGGTGTTGTTCACTCACTAGCTTATGTTGATCGACCTGCTGCTGAGCTGGGGATGATGATCGCTCATGCTATGGTGGGAACCTTCTTGGGTATCCTCCTTGCTTACGGCTTTGTTTCGCCATTGGCGGCTTTATTGCGCCAGAAGAATGCAGAAAAAATCAAAGTATTACAGTGTATTAAAGTCACTTTACTGTCGAGCCTTAATGGCTATGCTCCGCAAATTGCCGTTGAATTTGGTCGTAAAACGCTGTACTCAACGGAGCGTCCTTCCTTTACCGAATTGGAAGAACACATTCGTCGTGTGAAATCGCCGACTCAGCAAGCGTCGGACAGTAACGCATGAAACATCAGCATCCCATTATTCGCAAAAAGCGTAAGTCTGGACATGGGGGCCACCATGGTGGCTCCTGGAAGATTGCCTACGCTGACTTCATGACAGCAATGATGGCATTGTTTCTTGTAATGTGGCTTATCGCAATTTCTACGCCAATGCAGCTGGCCCAAATCGCAGAGTATTTTCGAACCCCACTAAAGGTTGCGCTAACGTCAGGCTCTAAATCAAGCGACAGTTCCAGCCCGATTCCTGGTGGAGGAAACGATCCAACCCAGCAAGATGGTGAAGTGAAAAAGGCCATCAAAACAGATAACGTGGAAAAGAAGCTGGATGAGGTTCGACTCAACAGATTGCGTGAGCGTCTGGATCAGTTAATTGAGGCCGATCCACGGCTGCGCGCACTTCGTCCACATCTGTTAATTGAAATGATCGATGAAGGGCTACGTATCCAAATCATCGATAGTCAAAACCGCCCAATGTTTAAAACCGGAAGCGCACAGGTTGAACCTTATATGCGCGATATTCTGCGTGCTATAGCGCCTATTCTGAACGATTTCCCCAATAAACTGAGTATTTCAGGCCATACCGATGATGTTCAGTATACGACGGGGGAACGTGGTTATAGTAACTGGGAACTGTCCGCAGATCGTGCCAATGCATCGCGCCGAGAGCTTATTTTTGGTGGTTTGTCTGATGGAAAAGTTTTGCGCGTTGTGGGCATGGCTGCGACAATGAACCTCAAACAGGCGGCAGGTGGAAATGATGCGATTAACCGACGCATCAGTCTGCTGGTATTGAGCAGACAAGCTCAAAAGGATATTGAAGAAGAAAATGCAGAAAGCTCTGCTGTAAATATAGACAAGGCGGAAAATTTACAAAATATGGAGTTGGATAAGCCTAAACCTACCACTCCGGCTGCCGAAAATAGTGATAATAATACGAGTGGGAGTGGTGGGGCATCGCCACAACCAACTAATGGAGTTCCTGCTCCAGAGCGTCAACAGCCAACCACTGCGTTGCCTGCTGCGCCCGATAGTCAGGCGACGCCTTCTCAATAAGCCGCGATTCACAGCAGAGGTGACCACGTGAGCATGGACATGAGTGCTTTCTATCAAACTTTCTTTGATGAAGCAGATGAATTACTGGCAGATATGGAACAACATTTATTATTGTTGGATCCGTCGGAGCCTGATACAGAGCAATTGAATGCAATTTTCCGAGCGGCTCACTCCATAAAAGGGGGCGCGGGTACGTTCGGTTTTAAAGTATTACAAGAAACTACACACATTTTAGAAAACCTACTCGATGGGGCAAGACGTGGAGAAATGCGTCTTAGCACTGATATCATCAACCTGTTTCTGGAAACAAAAGACATTATGCAGGATCAGTTGGACGCTTATAAAACCGCGCAGGAGCCCAATGCCGAAAGCTTTGAGTATATCTGTCAGGCTCTGCGCCAGCTCGCCCTGGAGTCTAAAGCTGATGGTGACGTCACTCAGGCTGAGGCACCAGTTGGAACACAGCACACTACCAGCCCGGCATCTAACGCTGTAGGTAAAGGTGAAATGCGTATCGCATTAACCGGCCTGAAATCCCAGGAAATACCTCAAATGCTGGAAGAGCTTGGTAATCTGGGAACCGTTAAAGATCCTCACCAGACCGACACTAGCGTAGAAGTGACATTGGTTACTTCGGAAAGTGAAGACGATATTAGTGCCGTGCTGTGTTTTGTTCTTGAACCTGAGCAAATCAGTTTCAAGTCTGCCGTAGCTAGCCAGCCTGTCGTTGCTGAAGTTGTAGAGACATTGGCTGTTGTTGAAGCGCCTGCACCAGCCCCGGTAGCTCCAGTTGCACCGTCTGCGCCAACTGCTGCAAAACCGCAAGCTGCACCGGAAAATGGAAAAAATAAAGCAAAAACCGGTGATACCAGTATTCGTGTAGCGGTTGAGAAAGTTGACCAGCTTATCAACCTCGTTGGAGAGTTAGTCATTACGCAATCGATGCTGGCACAGCGCTCAAGCGAACTCGATCCTGTGGCGCATGGCGATCTGCTTAACAGCATGGGGCAGTTGGAACGTAACGCTCGCGATTTGCAAGAGTCGGTTATGTCTATCCGTATGATGCCGATGGAATATGTGTTTAGCCGTTTCCCTCGTTTGGTTCGTGACTTGGCTGCCAAATTGGATAAGCAGGTCGAGCTGACGCTCATGGGGAGTTCGACTGAATTGGATAAGAGTTTGATCGAACGTATTATCGATCCTCTTACTCACTTGGTGCGTAACAGCCTCGATCACGGTATCGAATCGCCAGATAAACGCGTTGCTGCAGGTAAATCTGCGGTAGGTAACCTGACGCTTTCAGCGGAACATCAGGGCGGTAACATCTGCATTGAAGTTATCGATGATGGAGCAGGGCTCAACCGCGAAAGAATTCTGGCTAAGGCGCTGTCTCAAGGATTGGCCGTAAGCGACACAATGTCTGATGAAGAAGTCGGCATGTTGATTTTTGCTCCTGGCTTCTCCACGGCTGAGAAGGTCACAGACGTTTCTGGCCGCGGTGTCGGCATGGACGTGGTTAAGCGAAATATCCAGGAAATGGGTGGGCATGTCGAAATCCACTTCCAGGCTGGAAAAGGTACAACTATCAGAATCTTGTTGCCATTAACGTTAGCCATCCTCGATGGTATGTCCGTTAAAGTTAACAATGAAGTCTTTATTCTGCCGCTTAATGCTGTGATGGAATCCCTGCAGCCTCAGTCGGAGGATTTGTATCCATTAGCCGGTGGCGAGCGTGTACTACAGGTTCGTGGTGAATATTTACCTCTCGTTGAGCTATTCCATATTTTTGATGTGGATGGCGCTAAAACGGATGCTACGCAGGGAATCGTCGTTATCCTGCAGAGTGCGGGACGGCGTTACGCCTTGTTGGTCGATCAGTTGATTGGGCAACATCAGGTCGTCGTTAAAAACCTGGAAAGTAATTATCGCAAGGTGCCAGGCGTTTCAGCCGCTACCATTCTTGGTGATGGTAGCGTTGCGCTGATTGTGGATGTTTCAGCGTTACAAGCGCTTAATCGTGAAAAGCGTGTGGTTGAAACTGCAGCTTAATAAAACAGATCGTTAATAAAGGGTGGAAAACATGACTGGACTTGCAAGCGTCACGAAATTAACTGGCGAAACAGTAGGACAGGAATTCCTGATTTTTACGCTGGGTGACGAAGAGTACGGCGTTGATATTTTAAAAGTACAAGAAATTCGCGGTTATGACCAGGTAACGCGCATTGCCAACACGCCTTCCTTCATCAAAGGTGTCACCAATCTACGCGGTGTCATTGTACCGATCGTTGACTTGCGCATTAAATTCGCCAAGCAGGATGTTGAATACGATGACAACACGGTTGTTATTGTTCTGAATCTTGGTCAGCGTGTCGTAGGTATTGTCGTCGATGGCGTGTCTGATGTGTTGTCATTGACCGCAGATCAAATTCGCCCTGCACCGGAGTTTGCCGTAACTCTGTCAACGGAATACCTGACTGGTTTGGGCTCTTTAGGCGAGAGAATGCTGATTCTGGTTGATATCGAAAAACTGTTGAGCAGCGAAGAAATGGCGCTGGTTGATAGCGTATTAAAAGTCTAATCCATCGGCCTTCAGGGGCTACGAAAGTGGCCCCGAAAACCTTCCTTAGTCATATCCTTGTCAGTTCAGAAATTCGTAAAGATATCCAGAATAGTGCCGATATCATCGGTGGTTGGTCTACTCAAAAGGCGTTATATGTTTAACCGTATAAAAGTTGTTACAGGTCTGATGCTTGTACTGGTGTTGTTTGGGGCACTTCAGCTTATTTCTGGTGGTTTATTCTTTAGTGCATTAAAAAATGATAAGGATATCTTCAGCTCAACGCAGATTATTAACCAAAAGCGTTCTGAACTGGATTCAGCATGGTCATATTTATTACAGACCCGTAATACCCTTAATCGGGCAGGTACGCGTTTTGCTCTTGATGCGAGTGGTACCGGTGCTGGTGCCGGTGGTAAAGAGCTTCTGGTTTCAGCTCAAAAACAACTGGTTGTGGCAAACGATTTTTTCTCTCGCTATGAGAAAGTGCCGCAGGACGCACGCCAGGATGAGGCCGTTACTCGGGGCGTAAAAGAGAATTATGTGGCTTTGAATGGCGCATTAACGGAATTAATTCAGTTTTTGAATGCAGGGGAATTTAAGAAGTTTGTTGAGCAACCGACACAAAGTTTCCAGGATAACTTTGAAAAAGCGTATTACGCCTATAAAGCGGAAAGCGATAAACTTTATCAGGCCGGTATAGCGAAAAACAACGAAGCTTATGACTCGGCACTTTGGATCCTTGGTTTCATTGTTGTGCTGGTTTTTGCGGTAGCTCTGGTTTCCTGGATTGGTATTCAACAACTACTAATTAGGCCACTAAATAATATTGTTGAACACATTCGTCATATTGCAAAAGGTGATTTGACAAAAACCACCCACTTTCACAGCAGCAATGAAATGGGAATTCTGGCTGACAGTATTCGTCATATGCAAAGTGAATTTGTTGCAACGGTTAGTGCTGTTCGACAAGGCGCTGATGCGATTTATACTGGCGCAACAGAGATTAGTGCTGGAAATAACGACCTTTCTTCACGTACCGAGCAGCAAGCTGCTTCGTTAGAAGAAACAGCGGCAAGTATGGAACAGTTGACCGCAACCGTTAAACAGAATGCGGAAAACGCCCGTCAGGCCAGCCAGTTGGCTCTGAGTGCGTCAGAGACGGCACAGAAGGGCGGCAAGGTCGTCGATAATGTTGTCAAAACCATGCACAATATCGCTGGAAGTTCGCAAAAAATTGCCGATATTACTAGTGTGATTGATGGTATTGCTTTCCAAACCAACATTCTTGCGCTGAATGCGGCGGTTGAAGCGGCCAGAGCAGGGGAACAAGGCCGTGGATTTGCGGTTGTTGCAGGCGAAGTGCGTAATTTGGCACAGCGTAGTGCACAAGCTGCGAAAGAAATTAAAAGTCTGATTGAAGATTCTGTCAGCCGGGTCGATGAAGGTTCTGTGCTGGTTGAGAGCGCGGGCGAGACGATGGGAGAAATCGTCAGTGCGGTGACTCGTGTAACAGACATCATGGGCGAAATTGCCTCAGCTTCAGATGAGCAAAGTAAAGGGATCGATCAGGTTGGTCAGGCTGTAACTGAAATGGATCGCGTAACGCAACAAAACGCCTCCTTGGTTGAAGAGTCTGCGGCCGCAGCGGTTGCTCTGGAAGAACAAGTGAAAGTGCTGAATCAGGCTGTTGCGGTATTCCGCCTGTCTGAAGATGCGGGTTCTTTTAGAAGAACGACACCGGCAGCTTCGGGGCAAAAACCTGTATTGCTGGCGCCATCAGCGGGTGGCGGCAAGAAAGCAAAAGAAGGTTTATCCAATGATAATTGGGAAACGTTCTGATAAAGAACCGTCTATAGGCTATAAATAACCAAGCTGTAGGACGTGTTACTGAGCCAATTCCCAGCCGCTTACGAGTAGGTGGCTGGGTGCTCTCTTACTCGCCATAATTTAAAAAATGAATAGGCGAGTAATTTATCTCCGCATGCTTGGGGTTTTATAAGTGATATAGCACTTGGTGCTTTGAAGCAGGATAATTCATGGTATTGTTCAATCTGTAACTTATGTTATGGATATGATGGGGTGAGGCTGGCTTTGGTATTAAAGCCAAAGAATAAAGCAGGTAGCGCAGCTGTGATGAGAGGGAGAATGCCACCCGACAGCATGTGGCTTTGGTAGAACTAACACACTGACTGGTTTTGTTTGCAGAACTTGTAGGGTGTATTACCAATACAGTGTCAGTTTTAATCGCCATGCGATGAGCAATTGACGAATGACAATAAAAAACCTGCGTTAGCTGTAAAGGAAAGTTCAGATTGAAAAAAACCATAGCAAAAAACACTATTCGAGCGGTTTGATATGAAAAGTACACCATCGCAAAATCGCCCTGAATCTGCCTCTATTCTGACGCAGATGGTTGATCGGTTGCCGTTGTCGGACACTCATTTCCGACGCATCAGCCAATTAATATATCAGCGAGCCGGCATTGTTCTGGCCGATCACAAACGCGAAATGGTTTATAACCGTTTGGTTAGACGTCTCCGTTTGCTTGGGATTAATGATTTCGGTCAGTATTTAGCGTTGTTGGAGTCAGATCCTAACAGCGCAGAATGGCAAGCCTTTGTTAATGCGTTAACCACTAACCTAACGGCATTTTTCCGTGAAGCTCACCATTTTCCTATATTGGCTGAGCATGCCAGAAAACGTCCAAACGGTTACACTATCTGGAGTACAGCGGCTTCTACAGGGGAAGAACCCTATTCGCTGGCCATGACACTTGCCGAAGTTTTGGGTAATAAAGCAAGTGGATGTCAGGTATGGGCCAGTGATATTGATACCCAGGTATTAGAAAAGGCAACGGCTGGCATCTATCGTCAGGAGGAGTTGCGCTCTCTTTCTCCACAGCAACTACAGCGATTCTTTTTACGCGGTACTGGGCCACACAGTGGTTTGGTTCGTGTTCGTCCTGAGCTTGCGTCAATGGTGCATTTCCAACAACTAAATCTACTCGCTCCTGATTGGTCTGTTCCTGCGCCATTCGATGCTATTTTTTGTCGTAATGTAATGATTTATTTCGATAAAGAAACTCAAGAGCGTATTCTCCGCCGATTCGTCCCGATGCTTAAGCCGGGGGGATTGTTATTTGCCGGGCATTCAGAGAATTTCAGCCAGATCAGTCGCGAATTCTATTTGCGTGGGCAAACTGTATACGGGCTGGCTAAGGAAAGATAATGAGCAAGATAAGAGTATTATGCGTTGATGATTCTGCCCTCATGCGTCAGATCATGACTGAAATAATTAATAGCCATTCTGATATGGAAGTTGTCGCGACTGCGCCAGATCCATTAGTTGCTCGTGATTTGATTAAAAAATTCAATCCTCAGGTATTAACGTTGGATGTTGAAATGCCGCGTATGGATGGATTGGATTTTCTTGAAAAGCTGATGCGTTTGCGCCCGATGCCTGTCGTCATGGTGTCGTCCCTGACGGGAAAAGGTTCGGAAATCACGCTTCGTGCTTTGGAGCTTGGTGCGATTGATTTTGTCACCAAGCCTCAGTTAGGCATTCGTGAGGGGATGCTGGCGTACAGCGAGCTGATTGCGGAAAAAATTCGCATGGCAGCGAAGGCACGCCTGCCGCAGCGGAGTGCAGCGGCTGAGCCGACAAAAATTATTCAGCATATGCCTCTGCTCAGTAGTGAGAAATTGATCGCGATTGGTGCATCAACAGGGGGAACGGAAGCGATACGGCATGTATTACAGCCTCTGCCGCCGACAAGCCCCGCATTACTGATTACACAGCACATGCCGCCAGGCTTTACGAAATCTTTCGCCGAGCGGTTGAACAAACTGTGCCAGATTACGGTGAAAGAAGCGGAAGACGGGGAACGTGTTCTTCCTGGTCATGCCTACATTGCCCCAGGAGCACGCCATCTTGAACTGGCGCGTAGTGGAGCAAACTACCAAGTACGTTTAAATGATGGACCTCCGGTGAATCGACATCGTCCATCAGTCGATGTGTTATTCCGTTCGGTTGCACAATACGCCGGGCGAAATGCCGTAGGGGTAATCCTTACTGGAATGGGGAATGATGGGGCGGCTGGTATGTTGGAACTCCATCAGGCTGGCGCTTATACTCTGGCCCAAAATGAAGCAAGTTGTGTGGTTTTCGGGATGCCACGTGAAGCGATTGCTATGGGTGGCGTTGATGAAGTGGTGGATTTGCACCAGGTGAGCCAGCGTATGTTGGCACAAATCTCTGCCGGACAGGCATTACGTATATAAGCAGCTCTCGGTGAGCAATAAATATTTTAGGAGTAGGTATGGCCGATAAAGAACTCAGATTTCTGGTAGTGGATGATTTTTCGACGATGCGCCGAATTGTCCGTAACCTGCTGAAGGAACTGGGCTTTAATAACGTAGAAGAGGCAGAGGATGGCGCTGATGCGCTGAACAAGCTTCGTGCTGGTGCTTTTGATTTCGTCATTTCTGACTGGAATATGCCTAACATGGATGGACTGGAGCTGCTGCAGACTATTCGTGCTGACGGTTCGCTTTCCAGCCTTCCGGTGCTGATGGTAACTGCGGAAGCGAAGAAAGAGAACATTATCGCTGCAGCACAAGCGGGTGCTAGCGGCTATGTAGTTAAACCATTTACTGCAGCTACCCTTGAAGAAAAACTGAATAAGATTTTCGAAAAATTGGGTATGTAAGGGGATCTTATGACGCCACATATGCCGTCCGTGAACGACACTGCTTCAGCAACCGAGATCATTTCGCGTATTGGCCAATTGACTCGTATGCTGCGCGACAGCTTGAAAGAGCTGGGTCTAGATAATGCGATAGCAGAAGCCGCAGAAGCTATTCCTGATGCCCGCGATCGCCTTGACTATGTTGTCCAGATGACTGCGCAAGCGGCAGAGCGCGCTCTGAGTTGCGTAGAAGCTGCACAGCCACGTCAAAACCAACTAGAAGCTGATGCTAAGTCTCTGAAAGCTCGTTGGGATGAGTGGTTTGAAAATCCAATCGAGCTGGCTGATGCGCGTGAATTAGTGACGGATACGCGTAGCTATCTTGAAGATGTACCGCAGCATACCTCATTTACCAACGCTCAACTGTTGGAAATCATGATGGCGCAGGATTTCCAGGACCTTACCGGTCAGGTCATCAAGCGTATGATGGATGTTGTCCAGGAGATTGAAAAACAACTGCTGATGGTGTTGCTGGAAAATATCCCAGAAAAACCAGATGCGCCTAAGCGTGCAAATGATGGTCTGCTGAATGGGCCTCAGTTGGATAAAGGTGCAGCAGGTATCGTCGCCAATCAGGATCAGGTTGATGATCTTCTGGATAGCCTTGGGTTCTAATCCATCTTGTTTCAAGAAAGGGAGTGATTCCTTTTTTGAAACAATGATGAACACCATCGCCTGGTTATTTATGGCCAGTACTTATGGCCATAAATAGCTAAATTCGATATTCCCCACCTTTCCCCCTTACTATTCGTTAAAGAAGCGTTGGTTTTTCTCGTTGTTCCAGCCATAAAATTTTTCCGTATTTGTCATGCTAGGCAGCAAATTCCTATCCCGAAAGTCGTAACAGGAACGCCATAGTGGCTGATGATAGCGATCTAGAAAAAACAGAAGCCCCCACTCCCCAAAAGGAGGAAAAGGCGCGTGAAGAAGGCCAGATCCCACGATCTCGAGAGCTGACTTCTGTTCTGATGATGGTCGCAGGATTGGCTATTCTGTGGATAGGTGGCGATGCTATGGCTGGCCGATTGGCCAGAATTGTCTCACAGTCGTTAAATTTTGATTACGCAACGATCGGTGATGACACCCAAATGCTACGGCATGTTGGCTCATTACTGCGTCAGGCTGCGTCGGCGTTAATACCCATTATGTTTGGGGCTGTGTTGGTGGCACTGTCTGCGCCTTTGCTGCTCGGCGGGGTACTATTTAGTACCAAATCATTAAAAGTTAATTTTAAAAAATTAGATCCTATCTCTGGACTGAAGCGGTTGTTTTCTGCTCAATCACTGGCTGAGCTTTTTAAAGCAATATTAAAATCAGTCATGGTTGGGATCATTAGTACGCTGTTCTTGATTCATAACTGGCCAAAAATATTGCATTTAATATCCGAATCGCCGATTGCGGCGTTAGGTGATGCGTTAGAGTTGGCCGTAATGTGTGGCTTTCTCATCATCATGGGCCTGATTCCGATGGTCGCTTTTGATGTGTTTTGGCAAGTCTGGAGCCACATCAAAAAATTACGGATGAGCAAGCAGGAAATTCGGGACGAGCATAAACAGAGTGAAGGCGATCCTCATGTTAAAGGCCGTATTCGTCAGCAGCAGAGAGCAATTGCTCAGCGTAGAATGATGGCTGATGTTCCTAAGGCTGATGTGATAGTCACTAACCCGACGCATTATGCGGTAGCATTACGTTATGATGAGAAAAAAATGAATGCACCGAAAGTGTTGGCTAAAGGTGCGGGAGAGATCGCTTTGCGTATTCGTGAGTTGGGGACCGAGCATCGCGTCCCTATTTTAGAAGCGCCCCCGTTGGCTCGAGCGCTATTTCGTCATTCAGAGATCGGAGAGCACATTCCCGCTGCGTTGTATGCGGCTGTTGCAGAAGTCTTAGCTTGGGTTTATCAACTGAAACGCTGGAAGCGCGAAGGTGGATTAATTCCTAGAAAACCGAAACATTTGCCAGTGCCTGATGCACTGGATTTTGCTAAAGAGAATACTACTGATGGCTAATTTGGCCTCTTTGCTTCGTTTACCGAGTAATATGAAAGGTACCCAATGGCAAATATTAGCCGGACCTATACTGATCCTGCTGATACTTTCCATGATGGTATTGCCGCTGCCGCCATTTATCCTGGATCTGCTATTTACCTTTAACATCGCACTGTCAATCATGGTATTGCTGGTTGCGATGTTCACGCAGCGGACGCTGGAATTTGCGGCATTCCCTACGATCCTGCTGTTTTCTACGTTGCTGCGTTTGTCACTCAACGTCGCGTCTACCCGTATTATTTTACTGGAAGGCCATACGGGCACCGCTGCTGCCGGTAAGGTCGTTGAAGCATTTGGCCACTTTCTGGTTGGCGGAAATTTTGCCATAGGTATTGTGGTCTTTATCATTCTTGTCTTAATCAACTTCATGGTTATCACCAAAGGTGCCGGACGTATCGCCGAAGTCGGCGCGCGTTTTGTACTGGACGGTATGCCAGGTAAGCAGATGGCGATCGATGCTGATCTTAATGCTGGGATAATTGGTGAAGAAGAGGCGAAAAAACGCCGTGCTGAGGTGACGCAGGAATCAGATTTTTACGGTTCAATGGATGGTGCCAGTAAGTTCGTGCGCGGTGATGCTATCGCCGGATTGATTATCATGGTCATCAATATTGTTGGTGGGTTGATCGTCGGTGTTGTACAGCACAACATGCCGGTAGGGCAGGCCGCGGAAAGCTATACGCTACTTACCATCGGTGACGGCCTGGTTGCCCAGATTCCTGCTCTGATTATTTCTACCGCAGCGGGTGTTATTGTTACTCGTGTGAGTACCGATCAGGATGTTGGCCAACAGATGGTCACGCAGTTGTTCAACAATCCACGGGTTATGGTACTGAGTGCGGCGGTTATCGGGCTTATTGGCTTGGTTCCCGGTATGCCTAATTTTGTCTTTCTGTTATTCACGGCATCTTTGTTAGGGCTAGCCTGGTGGATGCGCGGTGAGCAGCAAAAAGAACCTGTATTGCAGCCAACACCCGCAGCAATGGAGAAACATCAGGTCATTGAAGCCAGCTGGTCTGATGTACAGCTTGAAGACCCGCTAGGTATGGAAGTGGGTTATCGCTTGATTCCAATGGTCGACGCACAGCAAGATGGCGAACTGCTGGGTAGGATTCGTAGTATCAGGAAGAAATTTGCTCAGGAAATGGGGTATTTACCGCCGGTGGTTCATATCCGGGATAATTTGGAGCTTCAGCCTGCCAGCTATCGCATATTGATGAAAGGTGTTGAGGTTGGTAGCGGTGAAGCTCATCCTGGACGTTGGATGGCGATCAACCCCGGCAATGCGGTTGGTTCTTTGTCTGGTGATATCACGCAAGACCCTGCGTTTGGGTTGCCGGCAGTCTGGATTGATAATGCCCTGAAAGAACAGGCCCAAGCTCAAGGGTTTACGGTCGTAGAGGCCAGTACGGTGGTGGCAACACATTTGAACCACTTAATTGCATTACATGCCAGTGAGTTGTTTGGAAGACAAGAAGCGCAGCAATTGATGGACCGCGTTGCGCAGGAAATGCCAAAACTGACAGAAGATTTCATTCCTGGTGTCGTGACGCTAACAACTTTGCACAAGGTCTTGCAAAATCTGCTTAGCGAGAGAGTATCTATCAGGGATATGCGTACCATCATGGAGACATTGGCTGAACATGCGCCTGTTCAACCGGATCCTTATGAACTCACCACGGTAGTGAGGGTGGCTCTGGGACGTGCTATCACTCAGCAGTGGTTCCCGGGAGACAGCGAACTTCAGGTTATAGGCCTTGAAGGATCGTTGGAACGCCTTCTGTTACAGGCACTTCAGGGGGGCGGTGGCCTTGAGCCTGGGCTTGCCGATCGCCTGCTCGAACAGGCGAAACAAGCGTTACAGCGGCAGGAGATGCTAGGTGCTCCACCGGTTCTGCTTGTGAACCATGCCTTACGCGCTTTGCTCGCCCGCTTCCTGCATCGCAGCCTGCCAAACATGGCGGTGCTGTCTAATTTGGAAATCAGCGATCATCGCCAGATCCGTATGACATCGATTATAGGGGAAGCCCAGAAATGAGGACGGTGATGCGTTTTTTGTCGGTCGCCGTGCTGGCGCTTCCGTTCTATGCTATTGCGACACCTGGCAGTTGGAACGGAAGTATGGCCGGAATAAAGCTGGATTACCGTGGTGAAATGGTTACCACGTCGGCTTTCACGCCTAACATTGCCGTTAAGCCAGAGGAAACTATCACAACAATATATTGGCGGCATCTTATTGATTCAGAGATACCGACAGGGCTTGCGGTTAAGCTCTGTTCACAAACACCGCAGCGTTGTGTTGACTTAGGCGGAAGTGGTGACGGACAAACTCAGGCATTTGAGGGACTGGCGGCTAACAATGAGTTTCGCTTTGTCTACTACATTGCAGGAAATGGACGTATAAATCATACATTCAGCGTTCGCACGATAGATATCGCGGTGAACTATAAGTAGTTTTTAAAAAAGTAGCAGTTTTAAATGATGAAAAGTCTCTGCTGAAATACAGAGACTTTTAGAACGTGATTTTTCTACCGCCCACTGTTACACCTTTCGACTGACCATCAGGACCATACAATCCCTGACCATGACGAGGCTTCAGTATATTGATGGCTTCATTGGTATAGGCAATATGCCGACTCAGCAGAAGACCATTGTGCTTATTCTGATCGTTCAAGCGTCTGGTTAGCTCTTGAACCTGCTGCCAGTAAGCAGACAACTTTTCAATACCATCATAAGGTGCTTGTAGCTTAAGCGTTGATTCGATGTCATGACGTCGAGTTTCCAAATGCTGCATCGTTGCCAGCAAAGAGGTTTTTTTCTCCGTCACCTGTTGTAGAGCAATACTATTGATATGCCCTGCGCAAAGTAACGTTTGCTCGTCAGACATGACAGCATCAAGCTCACGCAGGTTATGCAGCAGTTGCTCCAGAATCGATTGCAGATTTTCCATAGATATTACTTACCTGCTAAAAAATCCTGTGTTTCTTTCAGCAATGCATCCGCGATCTTTCCGGCATCAATTTTAAGTGAGCCATCACGAATTGCCTGCTTCAGCGTTTCAACACGGTTCATGTCGATGTCCTGCGTACCAGGCTGCATCAATTTTGCCTGCGCGTCGCTCAGTTTTACCTGTGTTGCGCTGACTTCAGACTGAGCCTCAGCCTGTTTGCGTTTGGTTTTAGCGATATCGCCAGACTCGCGTTGTTGCACTTGACTGACCGGCTTCAGTGACTGGGTGCGATCAATACTCATAATACATCCCTCTAATTTGAGGATAAAAAGTTAATCATCAATGTGTTACAGAATCTTCATCACATTGGTGTTCAATTTTAAAACGTCGTCAGTAATGACTCTGTAACTATCATCGGCAAACATGAGCAAATCTTTAATTAATTACTGTGAGATCAGAATAATCCCATCTTCGTTTGTGATTCCGCTGATTATTTGTCCATTTGCCGTTCTAACTCTGACTGCTTGCCCAACTGCCGCGTTGTTCATGGCTTTTCCTTCGCCATTAATCGTGAAACCTTCTCCCTGGGCAATAATCTGCACCGACTGACCAGCCTTGACGACCCATGCACGCCTGATCATAGAAGCGGTAATAACCTGGCCCGGAGTGAGATCGCGTAAAAGGACTGCACCCTGTGCGCCTTGTAACGTCAGTATAGGGCGCAGCGGTAATAAATCGAGCCTGCCTTTGGTCAAACTAATGTCTTTTTCTGTCAGCGTTGTTCCACGGTTTATCGGCCGTGAACTGGTGACATAGTTCCCTGTTACCTGCACTTCAGTTTGAATGAAGCGGCGCTGTTGTCCACAACGTATGGACAGGCTCACATTACCCCACATTTTCGTATTCCCGGGCAGCGTGATTTGGGGCGCTTCGCACTGTGGCCACTGTGATTCCGGCGATTTTATCACAACGTTAACGGTATTTGGGCTTCCCTGAAAGCGTGATGCAAAGAATTGATTGATTTGCGCGGGAAGGTCATTGGCATTGACAGGAGCGCATAGGGTAAAAAAACAGGATGTCGCCAGACAAAGGTAATAATATATTGTTTTCATTCCAGTTCAGCGCTCCTGATTCCGATTATGTCGGGCAATAAGTGTAACGATGTCAGCGCAAGGTTAAGGCAATAAATAGCGCTGCATTTGGTGCCTATTCGTTCGATGACATAGCCATAATGAGAATTATCCTACCCACTCCAAATTCTAACTTGCGGAGGGAGCATGCTTGATAAATTAGACGCCTCGTTGCGGTTCCAGCAGGAAGCGTTGAACTTGCGTGCCCAGCGGCAGGAAATTCTGGCCGCGAATATTGCTAATGCGGATACGCCAGGCTATCAGGCCAGGGATATCGACTTTGCCAGCCAGCTCAGTAAAACGATGGAGCAAGGGCGGGTGAACGGTACAGGTATCGCGCTGAAAACCACATCTGTACGGCATATACCGGCACAGAATTTTCAGCCGCCGGAACTTGATTTGCTCTATCGCGTACCCGATCAGCCTGCATTGGACGGTAATACGGTCGATATGGACCGGGAACGCACTAATTTTGCCGATAATAGCCTGAAATATCAAACCAGCCTGACCGTTCTGGGCGGGCAGATTAAAGGCATGATGTCGGTCTTGCAGTCAGGTTCGTGATCGTAGCGCGATGAGAAGGTAAAGATTCATGTCGTTATTAAATATATTCGAAATTTCAGGCTCAGCGCTCTCTGCGCAATCTCAGCGTCTGAATGTGAGCGCCAGTAACCTGGCTAACGCAGACAGCGTGACGGGCCCTGATGGCGAACCTTATCGCGCCAAGCAGGTTGTATTCGAAGTGAATGCGGCCCCGGGGCAGTCAACTGGCGGCGTGCGCGTTGCTAATGTTATCGAAGACCCGTCACCTGCACGTCTGGTTTACGAACCGGGCAATCCGCTGGCTGATGGACAGGGATACGTTCGCATGCCGAATGTTGACCCAGTGGCTGAGATGGTAAACACCATTTCTGCATCACGCAGCTATCAGGCAAACGTCGAAGTTTTGAATACGACAAAATCGATGATGCTGAAGACGTTAACGATCGGGCAATAATCGGGAGACGAATAAATGTCTGTAACTATTAATGATACTTCCTCGGCACAGAGTACATCGAGTGTCTCGTCGACAACGGCGGTAGAG
Organism: Pectobacterium aroidearum; assembly: GCF_015689195.1. Taxonomy (GTDB): domain Bacteria; phylum Pseudomonadota; class Gammaproteobacteria; order Enterobacterales; family Enterobacteriaceae; genus Pectobacterium; species Pectobacterium aroidearum. The sequence continues at coordinate 3,079,826 of NZ_CP065044.1, read as the reverse complement.
AAAAATAGTAGTGCCGACCTACAGAATCAGTTTCTGACGCTTTTGGTTGCGCAGTTGAAGAATCAGGATCCAACGAATCCGATGAGCAACGATCAGCTTGTTAGCCAGCTTGCTCAGCTCAATACAGTGAGTGGTATTGAAAAACTGAATACCACCTTGGGTTCTATTTCCGGCCAGCTCAATAACAACCAATCCATGCAGGCAACGACGCTGATTGGTCATAGTGTCATGATCCCTGGGAAAGACATTCTTGTGGGTAAAGAAACCAGTACCCCCTTTGGTGTGGAACTGGAGAAAGCCGCAGAAGTCGTTACTGTCACCGTCAATGATGCGACTGGTAAAGCCGTTCGCACGATCGAACTGGGGACGCTTTCTGCCGGTGTTCACTCGTTTAACTGGGATAGTAAGCTTTCTGATGGCACGGTTGCGCCTGATGGTGCTTATACCTTCACTGTCGCTGCCAGCACGGGCGGCGCGCAGCAAGTTGTTCAGCCATTGAGCTATGCGGTTGTAAATAGTGTCGTTCGCGGCGATAGCGGTGCATTGCTGGATTTAGGACTGCGTGGCAGAGCCACCATGGACGATGTCCGGCAGATTCTGTAACGCTATAAATTTCACAGTATTCCGGTGAAACGCATTACCGGGAATATGACTTAATCAATTCATCTGGAGAACGACATGGGTTTTTCTCAGGCGGTCAGTGGCTTAAACGCGGCATCTAATAACCTGGATGTTATCGGTAATAACATCGCTAACTCAGCAACAGTAGGTTTTAAATCCGGTACTGTCACATTTGCCGATATGTTTGCAGGCTCTAAAGTGGGTATGGGTGTGAAGGTTGCATCGGTATTGCAGGATTTCGGTAATGGTACCGTCACCTCCTCTTCACGAGACCTGGATATTGCGATTAGCGGCGGTGGTTTTTACCGTCTGCAGGATACCAACGGTTCCGTCTATTACAGCCGTAATGGTCAATTCATGCTGAACGGCCGTAATATTGTCAACGCACAAGGTATGCAACTGACGGGTTACCCGGTAGCGGGGACGCCTCCAGTTGTTCAAACGGGTGCCGATCCCGTTCCGTTGACGATTCCTGATGGCGACATGTTAGCGAACCGTACGACAACTGCGTCCATTAAAGCCAACCTGAAATCTTCAGACTCAGTTCCAGCAAACTCCTGGGCGACAACACCTGGTGGAGAAGGTACCTATAACAGCAAGACTGCACTAACAACCTATGATGGTCAGGGTAACGTGCATAACTACACGCTGTATTTTGTCAAAACGGCGAATAATACGTGGCAGACGTATGCGAAAGATGACGCAGTTACCCCTGCTACTTATCAAAATGCTGGAACGCTGAATTTTGAAGCAAATGGTGCTTTAAGTTCCACCGGTGCCACTGCTCATACGCCTTTTACTATCAATATGACTGGGACGAATGGCGCGGCAGGTGGTACGTTCACTCTCGATTTGACGGGGAGCGTGCAGCAAAATACCGAATATAGCTACAAGAGCCCAACTCAGAATGGTTTCGGCCCGGGATCGCTGACTGGTTATGCTATCAATGACGACGGTACTATCGTGGGTAGCTATAGTAATGGTCAGAAACAGGCTCTGGGTCAGATTCTTCTGGCTGGTTTTGCTAACCCAGAAGGTTTATCGCCTGAAGGCGATAACGCGTGGTCTGAAACGGCAAGCTCTGGTCAGGCTGTTGTCGGTCTCGCTGGGAGCGGAAACTTGGGTAAGCTAGTGGGTAAATCCACCGAAATGTCGAACGTTGATTTGAGTAAAGAGCTGGTCAACATGATTGTTGCGCAGCGTAACTACCAGTCGAATGCGCAAACCATCAAAACGCAGGATTCCATTCTGCAAACGCTGGTTAGCCTGCGTTAATTATCCTAACGGGGACATTGCATGGATCACGCGATTTATACGGCAATGGGCGGCGCGAGCCAATCATTGGAAAAGCAGGCGATTACTGCGAACAACTTGGCTAACGCCTCAACGCCGGGTTTCCGGGCACAGCTTTCTGCACTGCGCGCTGTGCCGGTGAATGGGTTGACACTGCCCACCCGAACGCTGGTTGTTGCTTCAACGCCTGGTGCTGATATGACCGAAGGCGTGATGAATTATACTGGCCGTGCAATGGATGTCGCCTTACCGAAAGAGAGTTGGCTGGCAGTACAAACAGCTAACGGCGGTGAGGCGTACACCCGTAATGGTAATATGGAGATCAACGCTGATGGGCAGTTAACTATCCAGGGGCGTGTAGTGATGGGCGACGGTGGGCCGATTGACGTGCCGCCGCAGGCCCAGATCAGTATTTCTGCTGACGGTACGATTTCTGCTCTTAACCCTGGGGATCCACCGAATACGATTGCCCAGTTGGGGCGTTTGAAGCTCGTTAAGGCTACAGGACAAGAAGTTGAGCGGTCTGATGACGGTTTATTCCGCTTGACGCAACAGGCTCAGCAACAACGTGGTAATGTTCTGCAAAACGATCCCACCGTGCGCATTATGCCGGGCGTGATTGAAGGCAGTAATGTGAACACGGTCGATACTATGGTCGATATGATTGCCAATGCTCGCCGCTTTGAAATGCAGATGAAAGTCATTAGCAGCGTCGACGATAATGCACAACGCGCTAATCAGATATTAGCAATGGGTTAAGCGCCGAGTGCGCACAGGAGTGAATAAATGATCCGTTCTTTGTGGATTGCAAAAACCGGCTTGAATGCTCAGCAAACCAATATGGACGTTATTTCCAATAACTTGGCAAACGTCAGCACCAATGGTTTCAAGCGTCAGCGTGCGGTATTTGAAGACTTGATGTATCAAACAGTTCGTCAGCCTGGCGCTCAGTCTTCAGAACAAACGATGCTACCGTCCGGCTTGCAGTTAGGCACCGGTGTTCGTCCGGTATCAACGGAGCGTATTCATACTCAGGGGACGTTTTCCGAAACCGGTAATTCTAAAGACGTTGCCATTAAAGGACAGGGTTTCTTTCAGGTTCAGCTGCCTGATGGGACAACGGCTTATACGCGTGACGGTGCTTTCCAGCTTGACGGTAACGGTCAGTTAGTGACGTCCAGCGGTTATCAGGTTCAGCCCGCGATTACTGTTCCGGCGAATGCAACAGAACTGAACATTGGCCGTGACGGTATTGTCAGCGTTAAAGTTCAAGGGCAGGCGGCAACAAACCAGATCGGCCAGCTGACGTTGACGACCTTCATTAATGATAGCGGCCTTGAGAGCATGGGTGAGAACCTGTATCTGGAAACCGCAAGCTCTGGTGCGCCAAATGAAACAAACCCTGGTTTGAATGGCGCAGGCTTGCTGTATCAGAAATATGTCGAAACCTCCAACGTCAATGTGGCGGAAGAGTTGGTATCGATGATTCAGACGCAGCGTGCTTATGAAATCAACAGTAAGGCAATTTCTTCTTCTGACCAAATGTTGCAGAAATTGACTCAGCTGTAATAGGTAACTCGCTACTTTCAGGAACGAGAGCGGGTGCTCTGGTGGTCTGATGTTAGCAATGTAGACAGTGTTTAACGGGGTAATGATGGCCATAAGCACCAGATAAGTGGGGCCGATATGGTTTTGATTTACCCCGTGAATATGTGAAATAGATTAATTTAAGGCGATATCCGCAGTGATAATAAATGCAAAGTCGGTTATCAAACCACTCCGCCGACCCCGTCTGTTGGCATTGATCGCGATGTTAGCACTTAACGGTTGCGCCTATATTCCGCATGATAAAGTTGTCACTGGGCCTACAACTGCCCAGCCTGCATCACCAGTGTTAGCGGGCCCTAATGGTTCTATTTTCCAGACTGTGCAGCCGATGAATTATGGCTACCAGCCGATGTTTGAGGATCGTCGCCCACGTAATATTGGCGACACATTGACGATCGTGTTGCAGGAGAATGTCAGCGCCAGTAAAAGTTCATCTGCTAATGCCGCTCGTAATGGATCGTCGACGTTTGGTGTGACGACGACACCACGCTATCTCGAAGGACCTCTGGGTAACAACCGTGCTGCATTAGATGCCACAGGCACAAATGATTTCACCGGGAAAGGTGGCGCTAACGCCAACAATACGTTCAGCGGCACGATTACCGTTACTGTGGGGCAAGTGCTGGCCAATGGCAACCTACAGGTCGTTGGCGAAAAACAAATTGCCATTAATCAGGGAACAGAGTTTATACGTTTCTCTGGGGTAGTTAATCCGAGAACCATTAGTGGTAATAACTCGGTGCCATCAACCCAGGTTGCGGATGCGCGTATTGAATATGTCGGCAATGGCTATATTAACGAAGCGCAAAACATGGGCTGGTTACAGCGGTTCTTCCTCAATGTTTCTCCGTTCTAAGCTTAAGAGGCCTGCCATGCGGATTGCATCATTTTTCACTGTACTGCTGACGTTACTGACGCTGAATATTGCCCCTGCGTCGGCAGAGAGAATTCGCGATCTGGTAAACATCCAGGGCGTACGTGGTAATGCGTTGATTGGTTATGGTTTAGTCGTTGGTCTGGATGGTTCTGGTGACCAGACGATGCAGACGCCGTTTACCACGCAAAGCTTAACTAACATGCTTTCCCAATTAGGTATTACCGTGCCAGCCGGAACCAACATGCAACTGAAAAACGTTGCTGCGGTGATGGTCACGGCGGAGCTTCCGCCTTTCGGTAGAGCTGGCCAGAATATTGATGTTGTTGTTTCTTCACTCGGTAACGCGAAGAGCCTGCGCGGCGGGACACTGTTAATGACCCCATTGAAAGGAGTCGATAATCAGGTCTATGCCCTTGCTCAAGGTAATGTGCTGGTTGGCGGTGCTGGTGCATCCGCTGGCGGAAGTAGTGTTCAGGTTAACCAGCTTGCCGGCGGCCGGATCAGTAATGGTGCGGTTATCGAGCGAGAGTTACCCAGCACATTTGGTGCATCGAATACCATTATGCTGCAACTGAAAAATGACGACTTCTCCATGGCGCAGAAAGTGAGCGATGCCATCAACCGCTCTGGATATGGTGGCACGGCTACTCCGCTGGATTCTCGTACCATTCAGGTGCTTGCTCCACATGGCAACAGTTCTCAGGTTCGCTTCTTGGCCGATGTCCAGAATATAGAAGTTAACGTCGGTATTCAGGATGCCAAGGTGGTGATCAATTCTCGCACAGGTTCTGTCGTGATGAACCGTGATGTCACGCTGGATAGCTGCGCTATCGCTCAGGGCAACCTTTCTGTGACGATTAATCAGCAGGCTAACGTCAGTCAGCCCAATACCCCATTTGGCGGCGGACAGACAGTTGTGACTCCGCAAACAGAGATTTCGGTTCAGCAGGCGGGTGGGGCTCTGCAGCGAGTCAATTCCAGCGCCAACCTCAACAATGTCGTGCGTGCACTGAATTCTTTGGGGGCGACGCCGATGGAGCTGATGTCTATTCTGCAGGCGATGCAAAGCGCTGGCTGCTTGCGTGCCAAACTGGAAATTATCTAATGAGCGATATACAGACGCTGAATAATGCGGCCTATGATGCGCAGTCCCTGAATACGCTGAAACGTGAAGTTTCAGGTAATCCCCAAAGTAAAGAGGGTATCAGGGCGGTTGCGCAACAGATGGAAGGCGTGTTTGTGCAATTGATGATGAAAAGCATGCGTTCTGCGATTCCGCAGGACGGGCTCTTCAACAGCGATCAGACGCGTCTGTATACCTCAATGTATGACCAGCAAATTGCCCAGGAGATCTCAACGAAGGGCAAGGGATTGGGGCTCGCGGATGTCATGGTTGAGCAATTGACTCGTCAATCTCCCGATGCGACAGCAGCTAAAGCACCGGTTCCTTCTGTTCCATTAACATTCGATGGTGATGTGCTAAAAACCATGCCAACGGCGGCCGTCGAGCAGATGGTGCGTAAAGCGCTGCCTAAACTGCCCACTACGGGGTCAGCCTTGCCGCTATCCAATAGTAACTTTGTGTCGCAGATTTCTTTGCCCGCTCAGATTGCTAGCCAGCATAGCGGTATACCCCACCATCTTATTATTGCTCAGGCGGCGCTTGAGTCTGGTTGGGGCCAGCGTGAAATTCCTACCGAAGATGGGCGTCCTAGTCACAACCTGTTCGGTATCAAAGCTGGTAGTAGCTGGAATGGGCCGACAACTGAGATCACCACGACAGAGTATGAGCAGGGCGTAGCCAAGAAGGTCAAGGCGAGTTTCCGGGTGTACGATTCCTATATTGAAGCGATTGGCGATTATGTGAAATTGCTCACCAACAACCCACGTTATTCAGCGGTGATGAGCGCTGGAACGGCTGAGCAGGCAGCTCATGCGTTACAAAAAGCGGGTTATGCAACGGATCCACAATATGCTCAGAAGCTGGTGAGCATGATCCAGCAAATGAAGAACTCAGGTGAGAAAGTGGCGAAGGCATATACGCACGATTTGAGCGGCCTATTTTAATTTTTTTATTCAAGATTTGCGCTTCCTGACCGATAAAGTAATTAACTTATGTAGCGTATTTGCTGCTTTCAGCATTTGGTTAATCGCGCAGGGCGAAAGAGCCTGTGTAAAAGGAACAACACCCTATGTCCAATTTAATTAACACCGCGATGAGTGGCTTAAAAGGTGCACAGGTTGCGCTCAGTACGGTGAGTAACAACATTAGTAATCAGGCTGTTACTGGCTATAGCCGGCAAAATGCGATACTTGAGCAGGCGACTAGCAGCAGCACATCGGCTGGATATATTGGTAACGGTGTCAATGTTGTTAGTATCAACCGCCAATACAACGAATTTATCACCAATCAGCTGCGTGCTGCGCAAACAACAAGCAGCTCTGTCACGGCGTACTACGAGCAGATCTCCAAGATTGATAACTTGCTGGCCAGCAGCACAACAAGCCTTTCATCAACGATTCAGGGCTTCTTTTCTAACCTGCAAAACCTGACCAGTAACGCCGGCGATTCATCGACTCGCCAAACCGTGCTGGGTAAGGCAGAAGGGCTGGTAAACCAGTTTAAAGTTACAGATAAATATTTGCGTGATATGGACAGCGGTCTGAATACGCAGATTCAAAGCACCGTTGGTCAGGTTAATACATATACTGAACAAATTGCGTCTTTAAACAATGAAATCACGAAGCTAATGGGAGCAAATAGCGGCACGATGCCTAACGATTTGCTCGATCAGCGGGATCTTCTGGTCGATCAGCTCAATAAGCTGGTGGGTGTTGATGTTACTGTCCAGGATGGCATTGTTTACAACGTTGCATTGAAAAATGGTACTAACCTGGTTCAGGCTGGAACGAGCAACCAACTGGTCGCCATTGGTTCTAGCGGCGATCCGACTCGCCTGACCGTTGGATATAGAGACCAGACAAATGATGTTGTCTCGCTGAATGAGAGTACTTTAACAGGTGGTTCATTAGGTGGGTTGCTCTCTTTCCGTACAGAAACGCTGGATGAGGCACGTAATCAGCTTGGGCAGCTCGCGTTGGCATTTGCCGATGCATTTAATGCTCAACATCAGCAAGGTTATGACCGTGATGGTGTTAAAGGCGGCGACTTTTTCTCTTTTGGTAAAGCGGTCGTTCTGAATGATAGCAAGAATGCTGGCAATGCCGTGTTAACGCCGTCTTACACCAATTCCAAAGATGTGCAGGCAACCAATTATTCGATCAAATACGATGGCGCTAACTGGCAAGTGACCCGTTTGTCTGACAATTCAAAATTCACTGCGGCAGTGACGACAGCGGGGACTCCTCCTGAGAGCAGCCTGAATTTTGATGGCATCAAAATGACGATTACGGGTACGCCGACGACAAACGATACTTTCCTGCTCAAGCCGGTTAACGACGTGATTATCGATATGTCGGTGGCTATTTCCGATCCTAGTAAAATTGCTGCGGCGTCCGTGAAGCTTGATGATGCTGGCAATCCTGTAGTAGATGGAAGCGGTAATCCTGTGTTTGGTGGTGTTAGCGATAACACGAATGCTAAAGCGTTACTTGCACTGCAAAATGAAAAAATTGTGGGCGGTAAAGCGAGTATTTCCGGCGCATACGCGGGCTTGGTCGGAGAGATTGGTAACCAAACCAGCACCCTGAAAATAAACAATACATCGCAGCAAAACGTTGTTAAGCAATTAACGGCAGAACAGCAGTCCGTATCTGGTGTAAACCTCGATGAAGAATACGGCGATCTGATGCGTTACCAGCAATACTATATGGCAAATGCTCAGGTAATAAAGACTGCACAATCTATATTTGATGCGCTGTTGGCGGCTCGTAGCTAGTTTGACCATTTAAGAAAGAGGAATTGATACCATGCGCTTAAGTACCAGCATGATGTACCAGCAAAATATGCAAGGCATTATTAATGGTCAGGCAACGTGGCAAAAAACGGGTGAGCAGTTATCAACCGGTAAACGCGTCGTAAATCCATCAGACGATCCGATTGCGGCGGCGAGCGCCATTATGCTTGGCCAGGCTCAATCAGAAAACAGTCAGTATACGTTGGCGCGTACGTTTGCTAAGCAAAGTATGTCTTTGGAAGAATCTATTCTTAATAAGAGCTCGACCACAATTACCAGCGCATTGACTGAAGTCATCAAAGGCGGCGGTGTTTTGAATGACGACGACCGTAAATCGGTCGCGACTTCTCTGCGCGGTATGAAAGCTGAATTGTTGAATATGGCTAACAGTACCGATGGTAATGGTAACTATATTTTTTCTGGTTATGAAACCGATAATCCTCCTTTTGTTGACGGTGCGACGGGAATTCAGTACGTCGGCGGAAATCAGGCCATTTCACAGCGTGTTGATTCCGCTCGAAATATGACAGTCGGCCATACTGGCTCTGCGGTTTTCAATGGTGTAACTGGTGATGCCAGAAAAGAACCGGATGGGAGTATCCAGTCGGACTTATTTGAAACGCTAGACATTGCAATTAAAGCGCTTGAAACCCCACTTGCGGATGCTGATGATGTAACAAAAGCCAATGTTGCTGCAGCGTTAGAAACGGCAAACCGTGGTTTAAACAATTCACTTAATAACATCTCATCCGTTCGGGCCGAATTGGGTATTCAGCTTAATGAGATTGATAATCTCGATGCGGTTGGTAAAGATCGTGATGTAGCGAATAAAACGACATTGTCGCAGTTGCAGGACACCGATTGGTATGAGGCGATCTCGTCTTACATCATGCAGCAGTCTTCTCTGCAGGCTTCTTATACGGCTTTCCAGAACATGCAGGGTATGTCGTTATTCCAGATGAAATAGTAGTAATAGAGAACATTTATCTATTCTACTGTACGGTTTGAATACGCTTAAACCGGGCGTATTTTTTGGGCGTGTCATTCTCTTTATTATATTGGATGACATGCCATTTTTTATCCTACCGTCATTGCCCTATATTTTCCCTGTTAATTCTAATTCTCCTTATCTTACCCTCACTTGTTAGCGCATCGATATTTGACATGGCATGTGTACTACATGCGATTCCCCACGATCGCGACGGGGCTAATTATATAAAAAGTGAAATAGGGCATGAGCGATAAACAAGCACATCCCTGACTAGTCAGTCACATCGACTTATGTTTGCTTATAGGAAATTAGGGGCTGGATAGCTGGGTAAGGATATCAGCGAGTAAATCGAAAACTTCGCTGAATAAGTGCTCTGCAAATGGTGGGATTAACGGAATTAATAAACCTAGCGTCATGATACCCACGGTAAGGGTTATCGGGAAACCCACGACAAATATCGAGAGCTGTGGGGCAACGCGGTTAAGCATGCCTAAGGCCAGGTTAATAGTTAGCAGCAGGGTGATGATTGGCAGCGCCAGCATCAATCCGTTAATAAAAATCAGTCCACCGGCACGTGCAAGCGCGAGAAAGGCATGGCTGTTAATAGGATTGGTGCTGATGGGCAGAGTATAGAAGCTATCTGCTAATAACGAAATCATCCAGAGATGACCATCAAATGTCAGGAACAATAAGATGGCAAGAATATTCAGAAAACGCGCTATTACCTGCATATTCGGGCCGCCAGTGGGATCAAAAAAGGTCGCAAAGGCGAGTCCCATCTGTAAACCAATAAGTTCGCCGGCATGGCGAATAGCGGCAAATGCTAACTGCATTGACAGGCCAAGAGTAACGCCGATGAGAACTTGCTGTATTAACAGCCATACACCAGCGACGGAAAAGATAGGCGTGGTGTTTAATGGCAAATAGGGCGCAACCAGTAGGGTGATCAGCACACCCAGACCAATTTTCACCCGGTTCCCAATCGCTCTTTCGTTAAAGACAGGCGCAGTGCTAATCAACGCAAGAATTCTGACAAAAGGCCAGAAAAACTGGCTGACCCAATTCACCATGTCCCAACTGTTAAACGTCAGCATGCTTACCCAATAATATTAGGTAACTGGCCGAATAGCGTACGCATGTAGTCCAGCATGAGGTTTAACATCCAAGGGCCAGCGATCACTAAAGTGAAGAATACGGTGAGGATTTTAGGGATAAACGACAGTGTCATTTCGTTTACCTGAGTCGCCGCCTGCAAGAGGCTGATCGTCAGCCCGCTGAGCAGTGCCGCTATCAATGGAGGGGCTGCAAGCGCCAATGCTATCTTCATTGCTTCATAGCCAAGCGCCATCACCGATTCTGGTGTCATAGTCGCATTCCTCTATCCGTCTAACTATAAAAACTTTGGGCTAATGAACCGAGTAGCAACTGCCAGCCATCGACTAATACAAAAAGCATGAGCTTGAAAGGCAAGGAAATGGTTGCCGGAGGAACCATCATCATCCCTAGTGCCATCAATACGCTGGCAACAACGAGGTCAATGATCAGGAAAGGGATAAATATAGTAAAGCCAATCTGGAAAGCGGTTTTTAGTTCACTTGTCACAAATGCAGGGAGAAGCACACGCATGGGAACCGCTTCAGGCCCCTGAATTTCAGGAATTTCGGCCAACCGAGTAAACAATGCCAGATCGGTTTCTCGGGTTTGCCGCAGCATGAATTCACGCACAGGCTCTGCCCCGCGTTCGATGGCGACCTCCATACTGATTTGATCCTGACTGAAGGGAAGATAGGCTTCTTCATAAACGCGGTTTAATACTGGCGACATAACAAAAAACGTCAGGAAAAGCGTCAACCCTAACAAGACCTGGTTCGGTGGTGCGGTTGGCGTACCCAGCGCGTTGCGTAACAAGCTCAGTACAATGATGATCCGGGTGAAGCTGGTCATCATTAACAATGCGGCAGGAATAAACGTTAATGACGTGAGGAAAACCAGCGTTTGTACTGATAGCGTCCAGCTCTGTCCACCGTTAGGTAGCGGTTGAGTCACAATTCCAGGAAGCTGGGCCCACACCGATGGAGCCAGAAGCAATAAGCTGATGGCTAAACCATAGCGTAGCGTGCGTAACAAAGCGGTGATACGAAAATAATTAGGCAAGGCACTCATTCCGACTTTTCCGGACGCTTTAAAACTTTCTTTAACAGTTGGTTGAAATCGACCGGCTTGTTACCGCCAGCAGATGAACTGTCGTTGGTTGGTTGTGCTGGGAGCGTATGCAGAGGTGTGATTTGTTGAGCAGTAACACCTAACACCAGCCAGGTATTATCAACTTCTACAATAACTACACGTTCACGTTGCCCAACAGGGCAACTGGATACCACTTTTAGCAACTTATTTTGCTTGGCTTGCGGTACAAAACCCAGCTTGCGAACGAACCAGGCAATCAGCAGAATAAATAATAAAATACCAGCGAGCACACTACCAACCTGTGTCAGTAGCATGCTGCCGGTAAGTGGTGGCTCAGTAACAAGCGTCGACTGCTGACTTGTTACTGGAGTCGGAGGTGATACCGAGGCTATTGCCATTAACGACTCAGGCGGCGCATACGTTCGGATGGTGTGATGATGTCGGTAATACGCACACCATACTTGTCAGATACGACAACAACTTCCCCCTGAGCGATGAGATAACCATTGATCAGGATATCCAGCGGTTCACCAGCCAAGCCATCAAGTGCGACAACAGAACCTTGGGTGAGACGCAGAAGCTCTTTTATCGTCATTTTTGTCCGGCCAAGCTCAACGGTGAGTTTGACAGGAATATCCAGAATAAGATCGATATCCTGTAAGGCACCCAGCGGATCATGACCTTCCAGCGATTTGAAAATGCCTTCGGTTGTCGCGGCCGGTTTTTCTGCAGCCTGTTGCTCGTTAAATGCATCAGCCCACAGATCGTCCACTGATTCCTTGTCGTCGGACGGTTTCTTGGTGTCACTCATGGGGCTGTTCCTCGTTATCCAGAGAATTCAATATAGGGTTAATCAAATGTTCAACGCGTAGAGCATATTGCCCGTTCAATGTGCCATATTGGCTGGTCATCACTGGCACACCGTCAACATGGGCAATGATTTTGTCAGGTTTGTCGATCGGTAACACATCGCCGGGTTGGAGCTTCAGAATCTTGGACAAGCGCAGCGGGATATCAACAAAGCTTGCGACCAGCTCCAATTCGGAATGCTGTACCTGCTTGGCTAAGGTGTCTCGCCAGCTCTGGTCTTCCTGACGTGAGTTTTCCAATGGTGGATTCGCAAGCAGTTCGCGCAGCGGCTCGATCATCGAAAAAGGAATACAGATGTTAAATTCGCCAGTTAGTGAACCGATTTCAACATGAAACGGTGTAGTCACGACGATATCATTAGGCGACGTTGTGATGTTGGTAAACTTGACCTGCATTTCTGAACGTACGTATTCGATGTCAAGTTTGTAAATCGCATTCCAGGCTTCGCCATAGGCTTCCAGAGCCAAGCGTAACATACGCTTAACTACGCGTTGTTCGGTATGGGTAAATTCACGTCCTTCGACTTTCGTCGGAAAGCGCCCATCGCCGCCGAAAAGGTTATCTACGGCGATAAACACCAGGCTTGGTGAAAATACAAACAGAGCCGTGCCGCGTAGTGGTTTTAAATGAATCAGATTCAGGTTTGTCGGTACAGGAAGGTTCCTGGCAAACTCATGGTACGGCTGGATCTTGATTCCACCTACGGTGATATCAGGGCTGCGGCGTAACAGGTTAAACAATCCCATACGGAATTGGCGCGCAAAACGCTCATTAATGATTTCTAATGCCTGTAAACGCTCGCGGATAACACGTCGTTGCGTATTCGGATCGTAGGGTTTTACGCCCCCATCCACTTTTGACGACGCATTGGCATCAGCGTCGCTATCGCCACTGTCGCCATTTAATAATGCATCAATTTCTGCTTGTGAAAGAATGCTATCGCCCATAATGGTTACCGCAGTATAAAGGCCGTGAACAGAACATCAGTAACGACCTGGTTAGGTTGACCAGGAACTAATGGTGGGCTTAGCACTTGCTTAATTTGCTCAATCAGCTTCTGTTTGCCTTGCTCATTAGCGAGCGCAATCGCGTCCTGACGAGAAAGTAATAATAACAGTCTGCTGCGAACCTCTGGCAGATAATTAGTAAACCGTGTGCGCGTTGCTTCATCTGGTAAACGCAGAGTGAAGCCAACATACAGCACGCGGTCAGGATCGTTATCTGCATTGACGAGATTAACGGTAAAGGTATCCAGCGGCATGAAAACAGGCTCTGGCGGTGGCGGTGCCTCCTGCTCGGCCGTTGCTGAGTTTTTCTGATTTAATAGCCACCAGGCGGCGCCCGCAGCACCAGTCGCAGCGAGAGCAACGATAATCAGTAGTATTAGCCAAATAGACCGTTTACGTCCTGGTCGAACTTGCATATCAGACATAGCCAAAGATAGTTCCCGTTACTTATCGATATTTACTGCTGGATGAAACCAGCAGTAAATAAATGCGTAATGTCGATGATTATCCTGCCTATTGCTATGTTCAATACAGAGAATAGGCAGGGAAAACCGTGCTAACTTATTCGTTTACTTCAGTTTCAGGCAAAGATATCAACGCCGTTGACCGATGACGCCATTGATCTTAACTGTTCTGGTACATTTAGTAATTCACCCGTGCCTTCTGCTGAATGACCAAATTGCTGCTGATAAGACGGGCCACGGTTATTGCCGTCGTTATTATTACTGGCCATTTGCTGTTGCCAGGCAGAGGAATCACTACCTACGCTGCTTTGGCCAAGGTTAATTCCGCTTTCTGCCATCGCATTACGCAGGTGGGGCAGTGCAGCTTCCAGTGCTGAACGAACCTGACTGCTTGCTGATGCCAGATGAATCTGTGCCTGATTATCATCAATTTTTAGGCTGATGTGCAGAGCGCCCAGTTCCTGCGGGTTCAAACGTAGTTCCGCAGTCTGCTGTCCATTACGGCTGAACATCACTATCTGCTGTCCCAATGCGTCTTGCCATTGTGGTGAGCCAAACGGTGCATTCAACTGCGCGCTTGCTGCCTGAGGTGCTGGTGTGGTCGTCCCCACTGCTGTTGGCTGAATATGCATAGCCTGTGCGACAGGCGGTGTGGTTTGAGACACGCTGTTGCTTAAGGTGGACACCGATTCAGAGGCATTGCGATCGCCTGCTAGGGAATTTGGCGTCGTTAGCGCAAACTTGGCTGCGTCATCTGCTGACTCTGTCGCAGGAGATGAGGTTTGTTTGGCTGCATGGCGCAGATCGCGTGATATACCCGCATCTTTATCAGGCATTACTGATGTGTCTAGCAGCTTTGCCAAGGTACTTTTGGCATTCTCACCCGTACTGTTCAGTACAGAAGTAGGAGCCTCATTCTGGCGTTTTGCGTCAATGAGCCCCGGAATCGTTAATCCCGCATTTACGGCAGTTGCGGCAATGCTATCAGTGGCAGGCTGCGTCGCAAGTGGCGTTGTCTGCAACATAGCAAGCAGCGCCTGCATCGCGATGGCGTCATCTGACGTACTGGCACTGTCTTTCTTGTCCAGGCCCTTAAGCTTCGCCTGTTCGGCAATGTCTGGATTTTGCTTACCCGCAGTAATGGCTGCGCCAGTAAGTGAACTGAACGAAGAAAGCAGCGCGTTTAAATCATCGCGGCTGAGGGAAGCAGCATCTTTCCCTAAAGCGTTTAGCAGCGCTTCTTCGTCCACTTTTTCGAGTGTTTTTTTATCCGATGTATCGGCTATTTGCGATATGCGTTTGCTCAACAGATCAACAAAATCTTTTGGCAGCTCGCCCTGTGTCAGCAGAGAAGCAGAAGAACTGCTCGTATCACTGACAGTAGTCGCTATGGGTAACGCGGACAGATTCATGATTCTGCTTTCCTCTGTGAGGCCCGTTGGGCAAATTCATCCATTTGTTTTTGTTCTATTTTGTTTTCTTTGGCAAGCTGTCTTGTCAACTCACGATCTTGCAGTTTCTCAAAGGCGTTCAATCGCTGCTGCTTTTCTTGCCAGGTCTTCATTGCTAAATCTAAACGTGATGTCCACTGCGAGAGCTGTTGTCTGTGTTGCTCAATTGCACTGTCCAGCGTTCGGATGAACTGCTGATAATTCTGCCAGCTATTATTCGCCATACCAGCAGACATCGTCGAGTTCAATTTTTGACGATAGTCATCCTGATAGTTTAACAGCATATTGAGCTGCTGTTCTGCCTGTTGATGCGCCTGACGCACCTGTCCCAACTGGCCTGCTGCTTTCTCAACCTCTTTCTGCGCCAGTTCGCGTAGTGTAACCAGCGGTGACTGGGTTTTCATCTGCTCTCCTACTCGTTACGAGGGAAAATAGTGTGCAACGCCTGGCAAGATTCTTCATAGTTACTTTGTTCAAACATACCCTGCTGCAAGAAGGCTTCCAGGTGCGGATAGAGCCGAATAGCTTTGTCGAGCATAGGGTCACTGCCTGCGGCGTAGGCACCAACACTGACTAAATCACGGTTACGTTGGTAACTGGATAGTAACTGTTTAAACTGTCTCACAGAAGCGTAGTGGCCTTCATCTATCAGCGCGGTCATCGCACGGCTAATCGAGGCTTCGATATCAATTGCTGGATAGTGACCAGACTCAGCCAATTGACGAGACAACACAATATGTCCGTCCAGGATGGCGCGAGCGGAGTCGGCTATTGGATCCTGCTGATCGTCACCTTCTGTTAGAACAGTATAGAAGGCGGTGACTGATCCACCTCCATGAATACCATTGCCTGCGCGTTCTACCAGCGCGGGTAATTTGGCAAAGACAGAAGGGGGGTAACCCTTGGTTGCCGGCGGTTCGCCAATTGCTAAAGCAATTTCACGCTGTGCCATGGCATAACGCGTGAGCGAATCCATGATGAGCAGAACGTGATATCCACGATCGCGAAAATCTTCCGCAATACGCGTGGCATAAGCGGCGCCCTGCATCCTTAATAATGGAGAAACATCCGCTGGCGCAGCAATAACGACGGAACGCGCTCGTCCTTCTGTGCCCAAAATATTCTCGATAAAATCTTTTACTTCTCGGCCACGTTCACCGATAAGGCCGACAACGATGACGTCAGCTTGAGTATAACGCGCCATCATGCCCAACAGCACACTTTTACCCACCCCTGAACCAGCAAACAGACCCATTCGCTGCCCCCGGCCCACGGTAAGCAAGGCGTTGATGGCTCGGACACCTACATCCAGAACACTTTCGATTGGCGTTCTTTGTAATGGGTTGAATGGCGGCGTAATTAGCGGTGCACGATAGCCTGTATCCGGTGCGGGTAAGCCATCCAGCGGTTTTGCGCTACCATCCAGCACCCGGCCAAGTAGTTCAGGGCCTAATGGTAATTGTTTTCCCTGACTGCTGCTGTCTTGGCCGACGCGGGCATAAACGCGTGCGCCGGGGGTAATGCCTTCAACTTCTTCCAGCGGCATGAGAAAGAGTTTTTGCCCGTTGAACCCGACCACTTCACTTTCGATTTCTTCAACCTGAGAGCCATTCTGTCGTTCGATGAGGCAGGTGGCGCCCAGTGGCATATGCAACCCTGTCGCTTCCAATACTAAACCTGTCGCCCGGGTTAAGCGGCCGTAACGACGCACCGACGGCGTGTCGTCAATACGCTTCTCAAATGAATCGAGAGAAGAAAGCCAGCGTCCGAGGCGTGAAGTCATCATAGCTCTCCCGGTGCAGCTAAACGGCAAAGCTCATGCCAGCGCGTTGCCAAGCTGGCATCCAGATCGCCTTCTTCCGCGCTGACTTTACAGCCACCAGGATGAAGTTGGCTATCGGCAAGTAATCTCCAGCCATGCAAACTGAGTGTTGGGCCCAAATACTGTTCAACGCGTTCCAGATCTGAAGGGTGAACGCGCAGTTGCGTTTTACCCGAAAACATAGGTTCTTGCTGAATCAATTGCTGTATCTGACCGAGCAGCGCGTTGCCGTCGCATACCGGAGGTTGTCCCAAAATCTGCTTGGCTGCGGTCAAAGCCAACTGCATCAGACGAGCTGGGATCACACTGTCGAGTGTATCCAACGTCTGTTGAAATTCGGTGACCATATTCTGCATCTGTTCGATGATCGGCTGTTGCTGCTGCAGGGCATTCTGCAGACCCTGCTGTTGCCCTTTGGCTAAACCTTCCTGATAGCCTGCGTCATAGCCTTGTTGGTGGCCTTGCGCAAAACCTGTTTCTCGCGCTTGCTGCAGTGTGCTTTCGCGCAGAGAAGCCAACTCGTCCTCGGCTGCTGAAAGAGCGTTTTCTTCAGCGAAACGCTCCATGTCAGGTATCTCAGGCTCATCATTTACCTGATAGGTTGGGAGGACTGGTTTCGAAACGGGCTCAGCCAGATCGTTAAGCTTCCAGGGTTGCCAGGCCAGGTTCTTGGGGGCGTTAGACATAAGCATCCTCGCCGCCACCGATAATCATCTCGCCGCTGTCTGCCAGTCGACGAACGATAAGCAGAATGGCTTTCTGTTCGTTTTCCACCTGCGACATACGTACCGGGCCACGGGTTGCAAGGTCGTCGCGAAGAATTTCTGCCGCACGTTGAGACATGTTGCGCAGGAATTTCTCGCGCAAAGGCTCTTCGGCACCTTTCAATGCCAACAGCAGAGACTCGGACTCGACTTCTTGCAGAAGACGCTGGATGCTGCGGTCGTCCACGTCCACCAGGTTTTCGAACAGGAACATTTCGTCGATGATTTTCTGTGCCAATTCGCCATCGAACTCGCGTACGGCATCAATAACCGCTTCTTCCTGCTGAGTTTTCATCAGGTTGATAATTTCAGCCGCAGTACGAACACCACCCATCTTGCTGCGTTTGAGGTTCTGTCCGTCCAGCAAGCCATTCAGAACGTCTGTCAATTCTGCCAGTGCCGAAGGCTGAACGCCGCCGAAGGTCGCAATACGTAGCATGACGTCATGACGAAGGCGTTCGTCAAACAGAGCTAAGATATCGGCAGCCTGAGCACGCTTCAGATGCACCAAAATTGTTGCGATAATCTGTGGGTGTTCGTCGCGAATAAGGTCTGCGGCAATCTGCGGCTCCATAAAGTTGAGTGTTTCCATCCCACTCGTAGAGTCGCGGCTTTCAAGAATATCTTCCAACAGGCTAGATGCTCGTTCTTCACCAAGCGCTTTGACAAGCACTGAGCGAAGGTAGTCGCCGGCATTCACGCTGAGCGCAGCATATTGCTCTGAGTCCGCCTCAAATTCTCTCAGGATTTCGAGCAACTGCTGTTGTGATACCTGTCGCATGTTCGCCATCGCAGCACTGAGATGCTGTACTTCTTTGGTCGAAAGGTGAGTAAACACCTCTGCGGCGCGGTCTTCACCAATGGTCATCAATAAGATGGCGCTTTTTTCTGTTCCTGTCAGGGTCATAGTTCAGTACTCATCCATTGACGAATTACCAGAGCGACAACGCGTGGATCGTTCTCTGCCATTTCACGTATGCGGTTACTTTGCATTTCTGCATTGACGCGTTGTTGTGATTTCCGCTGCTGTTCAACTTCCGAGCTACTCAGGTTGACCATAACATCGTTGTCTGCACCTTGAGACAGGGCAGCCGCTGCCAGTGCCGCTTCTTGCTGCTGTGCTTTTCTCTGCAATTGTGGACGAACCAGCTTACGCCACAGAATCCAGGCAACGATCAGAACCAGCAGCCAACGGCCAGCTTCCATCAGCAGATCGAAGAATGCCTGTTTTTGCCAGAAGGGGAGTTCGCCAGAACCGTCGGTGCTGTCCATAAATGGCGTATTAACGACATTCAATGTATCACCGCGTTCAGCAGAAAAGCCCATTGCTTCACGTGCTACTGTTTCAATCTGTTTAATCTGTTCTTCCGTTAGTGCAACCGGTTTGCCATCTTCACCAGGTGGCTGGTAGTTAACGATAACGGCAGCAGACAAACGCTTTACACCACCCGTACTGTGTTTGGTATGTAAAATCGTCTTATCAACTTCATAGTTGGTTGTTGCATCATTACGAATATTTGATGTTTGAATGACGGTATTCGCGTTTGCCGCATTGGCTTGCGCACCCGCTGCATTGTTTTGGTTCTGGTTCTGTTGGCCAGCCTGATTGTTCGCATTGGCATTAGCATTGTTTGGCTGTGTTGCGATAGGCGCGGTTGGAGCAGGCGCTGGCTGATTGGACAAGGCACCAGGAACACCACCTACGTTAGGACCGCCTCGTTGCTCACTCTGGCTGGTTTGCTGAGAGCGAACGGCCGCTTTATCTGGCGGTTGGTTAGGTTGATACTGCTCGTCAGTCTGTTCGCGGGCAGAGAAATCAATTTGTGCGGTGACCTGAGCATGCACGTTACCCATACCGACCATGGGGGCGATGATTGATTCTATGCGGCGCTGGTACATAGCTTCGACTTCGTTGCTGTACTTAAGTTGCGCTGCATTCAGATCGCGACCGCTTCCACCCGCCTGAGTCAACAGACGTCCGGTCTGATCAACGACCGTAACATTATCTGGCGGCAGGCCAGCAACGCTGCTGGAAACCATGTAAACGATGGAGTTGATTTGGCCTTCATCTAATGCACGGCCTGGCTGTAACGTTAGGGTGACAGAAGAAGAAGGGGCTTTTTGCTCACGAACGAACAGTGAAGGCTTCGGTATGGCAAGGTGAACTCGCGCATTCTGAACAGGGCCGAGCGTTTCTATTGTTCTGGACAGCTCACCTTCCAGCGCACGCTGATAATTAATCTGCTCGCTGAATTGGCTGATGCCAAATTTTTCCTGATCGAGCAATTCAAAACCAACTGCGCCACCTTTTGGCAGGCCAAGTTGAGCAAGTCGGAGTCGGGTCTCATAGACCTTTTCGGCGGGAATCATGATCGCGCCGCCGCTCTCCGCAAAGCGATAAGGGATATTCAGCTTTGTTAATTCGCCGACAATCGCACCGCCGTCCCGGTCATTTATATTGCTATAAAGAACCCGATAATCTGGACCTTTAGCCCATAGCGTTAACGCGACGACAATGGCAATGGTCGCAGCAGCTGCGATCAATAGCGGAATCTTCGGATTGGCGCGTAACCGGTTGAGTATTTCGCCAAAGCTATTTTTACCGGTAGCGGCGCCGGTTAATGAGGCGTTCATACTCTATCTCTGCTTGGTTGTTGAACGATATACTTAACGTTGTGACGTGACAAAACAGAACTCCCTGATTGCGCAATCAATAAAACATTTCGCCTACATTTATCGGCATGTCATTATTTTCCGTAAAAGAAAAATCGATGGGTCGATAAGGTGGCATTTTTCACGCTAATTACCCCATTTAGCCTAAGAGTGGTGTGATAGGGTATCGCTGTCATAAATGTGTATGAAAAAGCCTAATTAGCATGGTTTAGTGAGGTATTATGTCGGTTCAAGGTATTGATGGCGTTTTACAGCAAATGCAGGTCAAAGCCCTGCAGGCATCTGGTACGCCAATAGCCAGACCATCGGTAGAACCTGGTTTTGCCAGTGAGTTGAAGGCTGCGATCGATAAGATCAGCGACACGCAACAGACGGCTCGTACGCAGGCTGAAAAATTCACCTTGGGTGTGCCAGGCGTAGCATTGAATGATGTAATGGTGGATTTGCAGAAGTCATCCATTTCAATGCAAATGGGCATTCAGGTACGTAATAAACTGGTCTCTGCGTATCAGGAAGTGATGAATATGTCCGTTTGATGCCACTTCATGGCATCAGGCTGTAATTATCAACATTATTGTGCGCGATCTCACTGTTAATGCTGATGAGATTGCGCGCAATTTTTTATTTGTGCTGATTTCCTGCCAGTTTCTTCCTGCTTATCAACGCAGTTAGTCTTCAATCTTTTTAGCGCCTACAGATTTCCAGATTTCCTTCTGCCGATAGTCTTGTAAGTATCCCTGTAAAGCGGACCATTCACTTTTAGAGATCTTCCGACATACTAACTATGTCCCCTGAGGAGATCGCTATGCGCAAGATCCGATTCACTGAACACCAGATCATCGCCGTTCTGAAGTCCGTCGAAGCCGGACGAACCGTCAAAGATGTCTGCCGCGAAGCCGCTATATCCGAAGCCAGCTATTACAACTGGAAAGCAAAATACGGCGGGATGGAAGCGGCTGATATTAAAAAGATCAAAGATCTGGAAGACGAGAACCGGCGGCTCAAACAGATGTTTGCCGACCTCAGTCTGGAATGCCGGGCGCTAAAAGATGTTATTGAAAAAAAGCTTTAAAACCAGCGATAAAACGTGAGCTCGTCAGTTATCTGACCTCGCAGTTTGCGATGAGCATACGTCAGGCATGCAGGACGTTATCGTTGAGCAGGACGGTGTTTTTATACCAGCCAGATACCCGGCGTGATGAATCGGTGATCCAGGGGCTGCTAGTGATGGCTGAACGCTATCCACGATACGGATTTAAGAAGCTTTTTCAGGTATTGCGCAGGCAGGGGAATACCTGGAATCACAAGCGTGTTCACCGAATTTACTGTCTTCTGAAACTGAATTTTCGTCGCAAAGGAAAGCAACGTCTGCCGGTGCGTAATCCGGCTCCACTGGCGACCCCAGAGGCGCTGAACCAGAGCTGGTCCATCGATTTTATGCACGACGCGCTGGTCTGCGGCAGACGCTTCAGAACCTTCAATGTGGTGGATGATTTTAACCGGGAAGCCCTGGCCATTGAAATTGACCTGAATATCCCGGCCCAGCGTGTTGTCCGGGTACTGGATAGGATCGTGGCAAACCGTGGATATCCGCTGAAGATGAGGATGGATAATGGGCCAGAACTTATATCGCTGGCGCTGGCTCAATGGGCCGAAGAGCATGGCGTGATGCTGGACTTTATCAAGCCGGGTAAACCGACGCAAAACGCATTTATCGAACGCTTTAACCGGACGTACCGGACCGAAATACTGGATTTTTATCTGTTCAGAACACTGAATGAAGCACGGGAAATTACAGAGCGCTGGCTGGCTGAATATAACGGTGAGCGGCCCCATGAATCCCTGAATAACCTGACGCCGGAAGAGTACCGTCTGATGGCTGAAAACCCGGAAATCTCAAAAAGTGCGTGGAACTAAAACGGGTGTGCTTACAGTCTAACCATGTTGACGAAAAACAGTCAAAAAAAACGCCCCAATAATAGAGGCGCGGTGAGCTCGGTATACCGATAATGTGTGATGCTACTATGAGCGTGTTTCATCAGGTAAGGCATCACCAGGCAGCATTCTCTGCCCCGCAAATTCGTTATAAGTCGTATTAATTGACTTTTGCTTCAGTGACTGTCCCATTAACGAACTTAACTCGTCCATCCGCTTCTGCAGAAGTTGTTTTACTTTCGCTTCATTATCCATCACTTCCTGCAAAATTTGTCGCAGATGCAGACGCATCACACTGTCAATTTCGTCAGGAATTGGCATGTTAACTAAGCCTTCAACGGACTGAACATAAACAATCTCTTGCTCAACCAACGTATCCCATTGGCCGTTGACTGCCAAATGAAGAATTTTTTGACTCAGAGACAAAAGCTGTTGGTAATCTTTTAGAAGCCGATGGGGGGAGGCCATTAACGTACTTCCTGCTCTGGTTTGTAATTAGGACCGATTTGCCGCCAGGCATCAGCGATATTTTCCAACAACACTTCAACTTCTTCTATCGCTTTTGCATCGTTATGTAAATTGGCAATCAACAAACGCTGGGACATGTAGTCGTACAGAGCGGACAGGTTTTCAACGAGTTCGCCCCCGGCTTCCATATCCAACCCGGCTTTGAGTCCGTTATTGATAATATTGATTGCTTTAGATAACGCCATGCCTTTGCCTGGGATATCGCCCTGTTCCATGAGGATGCGCGCGCGAATCATCGCACTGCGCGCACCATCAAACAGCATGACGATAAGCTGGTGAGGGCTTGCGCTCATCACGCTGCTTTCAAGGCCTACCTGAGCATAGGCTTGGCTGCCTTTCATGTTGTACATCACGTTACCTATCTTTAATCGAAAATTTAGAGTTTAGAGAACATGCTCGTTAAACGACTCATGGTGCTATTCATGTTAGTCATCGCTTTATCAAGATCGACGAATTGTTTTTGATAAATAGCAATTGTACTTTCTATTGCATCTTGGACACGCGCAGCCTGAGTATCCAGTTTTTTCAGCGAACTATTAATACCATCTTCTTTGGTTTTAATGAGACCTTCTGACGTATCAAGGACTTCCTTCAGGTATGTACGAGTCTGTGTCGCAAATCCTGTTTTATCATTATCACCAACGAAAAAGTCTCGAACTCTACCGGGTTCTTCTTTCAGCGCTTTTTCTAACTTGGTATCACTGATTTCTAACTTCCCTGTTTTGAAGTTTTGCGTAATACCAAGATCTGCCAGAATACGGAATTCGTCACCGCCGCTTTGTACCGTTGTTAGCTGCGCCTTGAGCTTGCTCTGGATACCACGAACCGTAGAATCGCCTAATAACGCGCCGTTGGAGCTTACTTGCGATTCGCCTGCTTCAACTGCAGTATATTTTGTTTGAGCTGAAATGGTGTCTTGCAGCGCATTGTAAGCATCAACCCAGGCTTTGATCGTATCCTTCATCCCGGTGATATCTTGCTCAATCGTCAGCGTTTCCGGTTTGCCTGTCTCTGTTTGAGCCAGAAGATTGATCGTGACGCCTTCGAAAGCATCAGAGATTGCGTTGCTTTGTCTTTCGATCTCAATGCCGTTTGCCGTGATTTGTGCGTTTTTGGCCGCGACTTTTTCTGTCGGCGTACCATTAAAAACGCTCGTGTCGTCTCCCCCGATAGAGATTTTACTCTCAGTACCGCTGTTTTTGGCGGTCAGCATCAGGTAGTACTCATTATCTTTGGCTTTGACGACGCTTGCTGTTACGGTGCCATTGACTTTGTTAATAGCGTCACGAACGTCGTTCAACGATGTTTCGCCCGCTTTGATATCTATTTCCAGATATTTTAGGTAATCATCACCGACTTTAGTGAATTTACCGTTATCTTGGGCAATAACGAGCTTTGTATCTGTTGTACTCAAGGGCTCTGTGGCGCTAGTCTTGGCCGTTGACGTTATTGAATGTGCCTGTGCTAATTGTTTCACGTCAATGCTATAGGTACCCGCCACCGCTTTACTATCGGCGGTGGTAGAGAATGCTTTGTTTGTGCTGGAAACTTTGGTTGATGTGATGCCATCAATTGAACCTTTAACAATGCCGAAAGATTCAGAGATTGCTAAAGCATCGTTCGCTGTTTTGAGTTTATCAAGCGCACTTTTCAGGGCACTGATACCGCTCAGTTGGGCCTTGAAACTCGACTGTTGGGTTGTTATCGGTACAAGTTTTTGATTTTCAGCGGTTCTAAGCTGCGTTAGCAATGTGTCTAAAGGTAGTCCAGAACCCGAACCTAATGCAGAAATGCTTGCCATGATAGAATCCTTTTATTCAGAGTGCGATGCGCTATGAAGCCATTATCGGCAGAATAGAGAATAAGTTTAGCAGTAAAGAACACCTCTCTTTATGGCTGATATTGTCGCAGGATAGGGGGGCGGTCAGAATCGCCCTTTGAGCAATAAAAATGAATTTAGGCTAAAAAAAAAATTAAAGCTTCTGAAAAGCGTTCCGATAAATGTTAGCGACGGGGATGAACCCGTGGGTCTAACCCGAAACTGATAACCACTGATTAAGGAACGCTATTATGGCAGTTATTAATACTAACATCATGTCTCTGACTACTCAGAACAACCTGAACAAATCTCAGTCTGCTCTGGGTACCGCTATCGAGCGTCTGTCTTCTGGTCTGCGTATCAACAGCGCGAAAGATGACGCAGCTGGCCAAGCGATCGCTAACCGTATGAGCGCTCAGATTAAGGGTATGACCCAGGCCGCTCGTAACGCCAACGATGGTATCTCTCTGACTCAAACTGCCGAAGGCAACCTGAACGAAATCAACAACAACTTGCAGCGTATCCGTGAGCTGGCAACTCAAGCAGCGAACGATCCTAACGGCAAGACTGACCGTGATTCTATCGTTAAGGAAATGACCCAGCGTATTAACGAAGTTAACCGTGTTGCGCAGAGTGCTTCTTTCAACGGTACTAAACTGCTGGACGGTTCTGCAAGTGGTGGTATCATTATTCAGGTTGGTGCTAACACTGGTGCAACTGAAACCATTACAATTGACAGCACTGCGTTGATCAACGCAACGACTGGCGGTTCAATGAGTGATGTTTCAGCTAACATTTCCTCTCTGGGGTCTGTTGCTGCCGGTAGTTCTGCGAACTCTGCTGCTCAGGCATTGATCACAGCAGTTGATACTGCATTGTCTGCTGTCGACACTGCTCGTAGTAACCTGGGTGCGATTCAGAACCGTTTCTCATCTACCATTACTAACCTGAACAACTCTATTAACAACCTGTCTTCTGCTCGTAGCCGTATCGAAGACGCTGACTACGCGACCGAAGTATCAAACATGAGCCGTAGCCAGATTCTGCAGCAGGCTGGTACATCTGTACTGTCTCAGGCAAACCAGGTTCCACAGACTGTTCTGTCTCTGCTGCGTTAATTCTCAGCCAGACAAACGCTGTAGCTTATATGATAACCAGCCCTTCGGGGCTGGTTTTTTTATGATGAATGCCCCATGTATCACACTGTTGTGAAGCGATATCACTCTTCCCTAACGTATGTTATACGCCTAATATTTCCCTCTATTTATAAGATTGCGTATCTTAATAGTTGATACGATAGTAGTAATTTCTTTTTCCTCTCATGAAAGGTTTTCCCTTCTGATGACTCTAGATACTGCCGCCAGCCATCCAACAACGAGCGCTGCTGAGCGCTGTCCTTTGCCTTATACCTCACCGACGCATTTGCAGGCAGTAGCATACTTGCATGGCATTGTGGCAGCGGACCCTGATAGAGCTCGGGTACTGGAACTGGGATGCATGAGTGGCGCGAACCTGTTGCCATTTGCTACTGCTTATCCGCAGGCGCAGGCTATTGGTATCGATCTTGATGAGGAAAAAATTGCGCAAGGGCAGATGTGGGTTCAGCAATATGGATTAACCAATCTGCAACTCCAGGCAATGGATTTAGCATCGCTTTTGGACAGCAATCTTGGCAAATTTGATTATATCATTGTTCATGGTGTTTTCGGACTGGTTAGCGGCGAAGCTCGCTCGGCGTTGTTAGCATATTGCCACCGTCATTTAAGTGCAAAAGGCGTGGTGTGTTTTTCCTATTCGACCTATCCTGGCGGGAAGACAGAGGAAATTCTGCAGGATGCTTTAAACCTGCACGCGAGTCTGGCAGAAACACCGGAACAACAGCAAGCCAGTGCAAGAGCCATGTTGAGCTATTTATCGCTGGGCATGTCGGCAAATAACCCTCAAAGAGCCGCTATTGCGACTCTGGTTGAAGAAGCCGAACAACTGGGCGATGTGTCGCTAGCGCTCAACTATCTACAAGGCCTGAATCAACCCTGCTATCTGCTCGACTTTAATGCACTGATTACGCAAGAAGGCTTGGCTTATGTTGGCGAAATTGAGCCTCATACTGAGATTGCCTCTCACTATGGTGACCAGGTAGATAACTTACTGCGCACAATCTGTCCGACTGGCAATAAGATATTGAAACAGCAGTATCTGGATTTTAACGTTGGACGCAAACGTCGGTTTAGTCTGCTGGTCGCTGCTGAACGGGCGGAAAAGTTGGAATCGGAAATTGATGTCTCGCGATTGGACAAACTTTCCTGGGCGGGCAGCTTCCGGCGTGTCATGCTGGCGGAAGGGTTTGCCTCTAATGCACACATTGCGAATGACGGTATACAGATTTCCACGGATCATGAGCTGACTCAGAGGATTCTCGATGTTCTGGGTGAAGCCTGGCCGGCTAGCGTTACCTTCAAGCAGCTTATCTTTAATACGCATTTTCCAGAAAAGAAAGATGACCAACATGAAAAAAATGTCCGCGACTCTCTATATGCTCTGTTAAAACAAGGTTTACCGAGTCTTCATTACTGTGTTGGTGAATGTGTTTATCGGAAAAGTGATTTTAGTGTATTAAGATTTTTACCTGGCATTGAGGGAGGATGGGGCTCATTCAACTATTGGCATGAGTCTGTCTCTTTACCGCCATCTGTACAGGGTAGTCAATCACTTCTCGCTCAGTTGGAAGCGTTGGAATCAGGGCCTGATTCGTTAGCGCTACTCGATGAGTTACATAGCAAGGGATTACTCATTGGGAGTGCTGTTGCTTGGCAACGGTATTTCCAAAAACGTCTGGCGCTAGCAACATCTGTTGCTGATGTGATCCACAACATTAATCCAATGATTATGTATTCCAGCGATATAACTGGCGGGGGAATGTTTAAGCCCAGCGATGTTAAAAAAGTTGAAAAAAGCAGAAAAAGATTTATCAACAGCCCTATTGATGTGAAAATCAAAAGCCGCTTATATGAGCTACTAAAAGAACAAAAATATACAGAGGCTAGACGTCTGGCAGAAGAGCTTACCGTGGCACAGCCGCACAATCTTCAGAGTTGGATTGCATTAGAAAGAATAAATTTTGTCACTGGTGATAAAAATGCGGCGATCTTTTCTCTGGCGAAAGTCATTTCTATGTACAGCAATGCATGGTTGGTATACAGCGAACTGTCCAGTTTATTGCATAGCACCTATCACTATTGGCACGCGATTAATTTAGCTTATAAGGTAATCCGCTGTGATGGCAATAATGCAATTGCATGGAACGTAGCTGCTCTTGTTTATCTAAGAACTGAAAATATGACGGGGGCGGAAAGTTGTCTCAATAAAGCAATGCAACTTCTGCCTAATGATTCTGCAATATTAAATTCGATGGCGATGGTGTTGGATAAGCAGTCGAATGTTGAAGGTGCTATTGAATATTATCGCCGTGCTATTGCCTCTGCGCCTGATGATTTAAATTTGTATAGTAATCTGCTGTTTGCATTGTTGCATAATGCAAATATTAGTGCGGCTGAATTATTTGCAGAACATCGTCGCTATGGTGAGTTGGTTGAAAGTCGTATTGACTCGGATATTTCTGTGAGCATATACCATCAGCAGGATAAAAATCCCGAACGTGTATTGCGCATTGGTTTTGTTTCTGGCGACTTATGGTCACATCCAGTCAGCAGTTTTTTGGCTCCGGTATGGAATGCTATTAATCGTGAATATTTCTCTCTTTATGCCTATTCGACATCAAATCATTACGATAATACCTCTCGTTTATTGGAAACAGGTGCGACTGTATGGCGTAATGTAGCTGGTACAAGTGATGTTGAGTTGTTTGAAATCATTCGGCGCGATGAGATTGACATACTATTCGATCTTTCTGGACATACTGCCTATAACCGTTTACCTGTTTTTGCTATGAAGCCAGCACCGATTCAGATAAGTTGGATTGGCTATCCAGGGACGACTGGATTAAAATCGATGGATTATTATTTGATTATGAACCATAAGCCACTTCCTGAGGTTTTGGATTGTCAATTTACCGAAAAACTACTCTACGTTCCATTTAGTCGTCAGTTTGATCCTGTATCTGGTTGTCCACCCGTGAATGATCTTCCCGCATTAAAAAACAAGTATTTCACTTTCGCAAGTTTTAACCGACCGACTAAAATCAATAACGACGTCTTATCCGCATGGGCTAAAATTTTGCTAGCCTTGCCCACGAGCAAAATGATTATCGGTGCATTACCTAATCATGAGGCGAGGGAAAAAATACGTAATACTCTGGAATCGCAGGGGGTTCAACCTGAACAGCTCATTTTCCGCGAGAGAACCAATATAATAAACTATTTGGCTATGCACCATGAGATTGATTTGTTGTTAGACACATTTCCTTATACAGGGGGCACAACGACGAATCATGCACTTTGGATGGGGGTGCCGACTTTAACTTTGGCGGGTGAAAAATTAGCTACGAGGCAAGGTGTTTCGAACTTATCTCAGGTGGGTTTGAATGAGTTTATTGTTTCTTCTCAAACTGATTATATAAATAAAGCAATTGGCTGGAGTGATAGACTGGATGAGCTTAATCAGATTCGTCATGATTTACGTAATAAAATTGGTCGTGATATTGATGCTGATGGTGTTACGCCTGCAACTTATTTTGAAAAAACGCTCAGAGTAATTTGGAAAGCTTGGTGTGCCAGCGAAAAAAATAAAAGTTATTCGATTGGGTATTGAATTTCTGTTTTTTGACTAAGACCAATGTCGGATGTACACGTAGCAGTTATTAGAAAAATAAAATATTCCTTTTATGTTAATATGACGTGGTTATAGGTGGAGCAGAGTGATATGAAAAAACCAATATATGTAACAAGTCCATTACTTCCACCGTTAGAAGAGTTCACACCGTATCTTGAAGAGATTTGGCAGAACAAATGGCTGACTAATGGTGGTCCTTTCCATCAAAAATTAGAACAAGAATTAGCTGATTATCTTGGCGTAAATTATATCAGCCTTTTTTCAAATGGTACGCTGGCATTATTAACTGCGTTACAGGCTCTGCGTATTACCGGTGAGGTTATTACTACACCTTATTCTTTTGTGGCCACTTCCCATACTCTCTTATGGAATGGTTTGAAGCCTGTGTTTGTCGATATTGATCCTGTAACCTGTAATCTTGATGAGAATAAAATTGAAGAAGCAATTACACCGGCTACTTCTGCTATATTGCCAGTGCATTGCTATGGGATTCCAGCGAATGTAGATAAAATCCAGAGCATTGCTGACAATTACGGCTTACGTATTATTTATGATGCAGCACATGCTTTTGGTGTCAAGAAAGATGATATGAGTATTTTGAATCATGGAGACTTGTCCATTCTTAGCTTTCATGCGACTAAAGTCTTCAATACTATTGAGGGGGGGGCAATTATTTGTCCAGATGAAAAGGCAAAAAAACGAATAGATTATTTAAAAAATTTTGGTTTTGCTGATGAACTTACCGTAGTTGCACCGGGTATCAATGGAAAAATGAATGAAGTACAAGCTGCTTTTGGTTTGTTGCAGTTAAATTACATTGATGGTGCTTTACACTGTCGTAAAAAACTATATCAGACTTATTGTGAGCGGTTAGGTGGTATTTCAGGGATTCGACTCATTAGCGTTCCTCATAATGTTACATGGAATTATGCCTATTGTCCTATTTTTGTCGACTCTAACTTCCCTGTGGATCGTGAGATTTTATATGAAAACTTGAAGAAAAAGAATATTTATACCCGCCGTTACTTTTATCCTTTAATAAGTTCATTTCCTATGTATCGTGGATTAGATAGTGCGATGGGAAATAATCTTTCTATTGCAAATAATATATCTGAGATGGTCTTGTGTTTGCCAATATACGCTGATTTGACAGATGAAGAACAGGATGAAGTTATTAATGAGATTCTTTCTTTTTTATAATGTATTAACGAAATCTTTCTTGTCTATCATAGGTGATACAGATGATATTAGGAATTTATGGTACTGGTGGGTTAGGCCGAGAAATATTAACATTAGCTCATCTTATTAATTGTACATCTAAAAAATGGGATGATATTATTTTTATTGATGATATGGATTATAATCGTTGTTTACATAATCTATCTGTTAAATGTTTTGAGCAGATAAAGAGTCTTAAATCACTTGAAATAGTTATTGCTATTGGTGAACCATCACTAAGAGCTATGTTGTCTGAAAAAATCAGAGAGAATGGTATTAATCTGGCGACACTAATCGCTCCATCAGTCTATATTTCACCTTATAGTCAATTAGGTGAGGGAATCGTTATTTTTCAGGGGGTTAATATATCTTGCGATACTCGTATAGAAAATAATGTTGTTATGCAAGCGTTTTCTAGTCTCAGTCATGACTGTTATATTGGTCCCCACTCAGTAACGTCGACGTATTCTGCGATGGCCGGTGCTGTTTCTATTGGTTCTAGAACATTTATAGGAATGGGGGCGTTAATTAAAGAGAAGATTCATATAGGTGATGATGTTATAGTTGGAATGGGATCTAACGTACTATCATCAGTACCTGATCGAATGGTTGTAGCAGGAAATCCAGCGAAGATAGTAAGAGAAAACAATAAAAGAAGAGTATTTATGTAGTTCATACTGATTGGATAAATGTATATCTAGGTGGGAATGTAATGTTTGAATATAACCATACAAAGTCAATGCATCAGTTTTATCGTGATATATTTTCTCGAGATCTTGAATTGGGTAATATAGGCAATTTCCCCAAAGAATTTATAGCATCTATTGTGGCAGGTAGTTTAGATACGTTATCAATTTATAAAACTATTCTTACATATGATAGTGGCTTGGAAAATAATCATGATATTGCATTAAAACAACTGTTGCTCACTATATCTTTGGCAAATCTGGCACTTGACGAAAAGTTTGAAGGGAAGAAAGTAAAACTTCCAGACGAGTATATTAATAATATACGATCTTCACTGGTTGAGATAATAAAATTATGGCCATCTGTAGAATACCTTGTGGTCGCTATTCAGTTATTGTTTAGAGTTGGTGATGTAGAACCAGTGGTTGAATTAATTAATAATAATTTTTCTGTGCTTGCGGACTCTCCGGCTGCGTTTAGAATATTATTGATAATCTGTATGATTGAAGAAAATTTCGATATGGCTTTGCCTTTAATAAAAGAAATGACTTCTAATCAAAAGCTTGTTGGTGAGCATTGGCTCGTGTTGTTAATGGTGACTTGTGCAATTTACAAACTCGGTGGATATCCAGATTCTTATATAGACTTTCGTCCTTTATTAAATGAAGATGATTATTTTCCTATTGAAGAATATCTTTGGCTTATTGATAAAGACTGCAAAAATGAAAAAGTAAATGTTGTTGTTTCCTGTGATGAAAAATACTATTTCCAACATGCGGTTTATGCCCTATATTCAATTTACGAAACAAACAAGAGTAATTTCAATGTTCATTTTCATATTTACAATATAACCGATGATGTTTTAGTTGATATAAAGAAGAACAAAAAAAAATTTCCTGAGCTAAATATATCATGCACAGCGGAAAGTGTTCCTATGGTGAGTGGAGTAAATGTACATTTTGCTTCAAGGCGATTTTTATTCTCTCACTATGCCTTATCTGTATGGGATGGTCCTGTATTAATTATTGATGCAGACTGTTTAATGAGGAAAGATTTATCTTCAGTCATTTCACCTGAAAAACCATGTGATTTAATTTTAACTGAAACTAAAAGTGCGCCTTTTTGGGAAAAGGCTTTAGCCGGATTTGTCTATCTTGATGGAGGAGAAGTATCTAAGCAATTTATAAGTAAAGTTGCGTCATTTATAAGTGTTAACTTGGTAAATGGGAATAATGTCTGGTTTTTAGATCAAGTCGCACTTTCAGCATCTTTGGATGCTGTTAAGATAAGCCCTCTTGTGTGCAGGGTTGACTCAGATATTGTGTGTGATACCGATCACAATGACCATTCTTTTATGTGGGTTGTTACAACGGTTAAGAGTAGTGAAGGAAAGTACTTTACATATAAAAGACAACTTGCTGATAAATATTCGGGGTCTGATTTTATCCAACCATAATGAGCACGTAGCTAAGTGAATGAACGCCCAATCAGAGGTTGCTCACATGGCAAGACATGTGAACGATAGCGTTAATTATCTCGAATGTGATTATAACAGGTGAGTGAACCACATGAAAAACCAGTAGTTAAGCGTTAGTTGCCATACAAGACGGATGTTAAGAATAGTGGGCTTGCTTCTCGGAAGATATGCAGGCATCTGTAGTCTCCAGTATTTTCGTAAGGTCAGAAGTAATAGAGGAGCGATTATTCAGAGGTAGCGTTTCCGGGGGGCTCTATGCACACAAATTGTCATCGGAACTCCCCCTGAGCAGTATGTACTTGGCGTTGATTTTGAAACCGTGTTGGGGCGAGAAATCTCCCAACGAAATCGATAAGCTCGCTACGCGCTTACCATTTTTGCCCCTCATCGCAGAGTCTTTACCTAATCCTGTCATACATGGCAGGAATAACCCTTCTTTTTTGACGCTATTCAGACGATTGGCTACCCTACCTAAAAGCATAATAGTGTCGATAACATTATCATCGTAGGTATTTGTCACTGTGAGCGATTTGTATACCGCCGAAGGCACAATGGATAAAAATTCCCTTTGGAAGCGCTATGTTCCACTAGTGCGCCATGAAGCCTTGCGTTTACAGGTTCGTCTCCCCGCGAGTGTTGAGCTTGACGATCTGCTACAGGCTGGTGGTATCGGCTTGCTCAGTGCAGTCGAGCGTTATGATTCGTTGCAAGGTACGGCGTTTACTACCTATGCCGTTCAACGAATCCGCGGTTCGATGCTGGATGAATTACGCAGTCGTGATTGGGCTCCACGCAGTGTACGGCGTAATGCGCGGGAAGTGGCACAAGCAATGCAGCAGGCTGAACAACAGCTCGGTCGTACTCCAACAGAGCAGGAGGTTGCGCAGGCCCTGAATATCACGCTTGAGGATTATCGTCAGATATTGCTGGATACGAACAACAGCCAGCTTTTTTCTTACGATGAATGGCGTGAGGAACATGGTGATAGCGCAGAGGCTCTACTGGAAGGCAATGAAGATGCGAATCCATTGCATCAATTGATGGAAGGCAATTTGCGCCATCGTGTGATGGACGCGATTGAAAGCCTGCCAGAGCGTGAGAAATTGGTATTGACGCTTTACTATCAGGAAGAGTTGAACCTGAAAGAAATCGGTGCCGTTCTCGAAGTCGGGGAGTCGAGGGTCAGTCAGTTGCATAGCCAGGCGATAAAGCGCCTGCGCGTGAAATTAATGAACGATGTTTAATTGCGCTGCGTAGGAATACTGTTATCAAATATATCTTCAGTCTCTGAAGCACAAAAACATGGCAGCATTTGAATATTGATGGGTGTTTTTGCATCAGTATTTACGTGATCAATACTGCCTGTTGTTAGCACCCCAGGTTTTCTGGCGTAATGAAAGGTGCTATTGCTTCATATTGAAGTTATATATCGTCATGGAATGGATTCATGCACCCATCAATTCGGAAGAAACAGCTGCTAAGCCGTTATCTGAAAGACTTCAAACACAGACAGACCAACTGTTCCCAGTGTGATAAAGAGCTCGACCGCGTTTCACTGGTATTTCGCAATCAGCTTATCAATAAAAAATCGATTGGCAGCATCGACAGGCTTATTGATGACGAAATATGGTCCGGCCTGCAACAGGAATTAATCCCACTTTGCCGCTTTTGTAGCGAAATATTATGCAATACGACTGCTAGCTATTTCGATATTAAAGCTTTCACGCAGTATCTGATCGAACAGACTGAAGTCCGCCATAGCACGATGCGCGAGTATGTCATTCGCCTGCGGCGGCTGGACGAGTTGCTGGCTGCAAATAATTACCCCGCGGAAACCTTTTCCCGTCACCGCGATGGGGTACAGCAGCGCGTTTGTGATTACCTTCCCGATATTGAGCAAAATATTTACCGCAGTGCCTTACGAAAATACGATCAATATCTGGACTGGCAGCGGCATTTCTGACGTACATAATGCGTCGTTCTCAGGCTGACATTGCCAAACCATGGGATACTGACTATACGTAAATGTTATGACAGTGTAAAAAATGCTTGCATTGTAGGGGCAAATTATTGCACTGTCATACTACTGAAATCATTCGGCACTAATTTTTAGGCAATGGTTAGCAGTAGTTCTACGATGCGATCAATCATTATTCAGTGGAATAGTCGTTGTCACAGTGAGGAACGCGAATGGTAATGTCCTTTTTTGGACTTTGTAGTCGATGTCAAGATTCTACGCTGCTGACTCGCCGATGCGAGGGATGTTCCTCCCACTTATTTTCAACGCTACACCATTCTCTTGTTACCCAAACTCTCCGTTTATTTTCGTTTTCTATCCATGAACGCGTTATCCATTTTTCACTCGGTTCGTGGATGAATCATGTGTATTTTCTGTCCGCTATTGGCTTAATAAGGAAGCCTAACCTCGTTAGTGAGTTAAACGTCACGCGCTGTAGAACAGTGCGGTAAGTGAAACAAACTGTAAGGTGCCACTATGGGAAGACAAAAAGCAGTGATCAAAGCTCGTCGTGAAGCAAAACGCGTTATTCGTCGTGAGTCGCGTAGCCATCGTCAGCGTGAGGAAGAATCGGTCACTTCTCTGGTACAGATGGGCGGGATTGAAGCAATCGGCATGGCGCGTGAGAATCGCGATAATTCCGTTATTCAAGCTCGTACAGCTGCCCAGGAACATTACTTGTCTGCGATAGAAAACAAACAGTTGATTTTTGCCACAGGCGAAGCTGGCTGCGGTAAAACGTATCTGAGCGCTGCGAAAGCGGCGGAGGCACTAATCCATAAAGAGGTTGAGCGTATTATTGTTACGCGGCCGGTATTACAGGCCGACGAGGATCTTGGCTTTTTACCTGGAGATATTGCGGAGAAATTTGCGCCTTATTTCCGTCCGGTTTACGACATACTTTTGCGTCGGCTGGGGGCTTCTTTCATGCAATATTGTTTGCGGCCGGAAATTGCCAAAGTTGAAATTGCGCCTTTTGCGTATATGCGCGGGCGGACATTTGAAAATGCAGTTGTGATTCTGGATGAGGCGCAAAACGTGACGGTGAACCAAATGAAAATGTTCCTGACACGTTTAGGCGAGAATGTCACGGTTATCGTCAATGGTGATGTGACGCAGTGCGACTTGCCGGCTGGTGTGAAATCCGGCCTGCGCGACGCGCTGGAGCGCTTTGTTGAGGATGACATGATTGGCGTGGTCTCTTTCGGTAAAGAGGACTGTGTGCGTTCGGCGCTGTGCCAGCGCACGCTCCATGCCTATGGCTGATGTCTGTATGGTGCGGGAGTGAAAACTCCTGTGCCATCAGCATATAAAAGAAAACGCCCCTGACTTGTGTCAGGGGCGTTTTCTTTTATATGGCGGTGAGGAAGGGATTCGAACCCTTGATACGTTTTCACGTATACACACTTTCCAGGCGTGCTCCTTCAGCCTCTCGGACACCTCACCGGGGGTTACCTACAAGGGGCAACGGGGCGCTACTATAGGGAGTCGCTTAGCTTCGGTCAAGCAGTATTTAGCGCGAATGGTGCGTCTGGCTAAGCATTGAACGGTAACGGATAGTCAGCGCTACGGTGTCATGAAAATGCAGGAAAAATGGGTGGGGAATAGGCATAAAAAAACCACAGACCGCGATGGCCTGTGGTTTTTTATCAGCTGTAGGACAATTACGCCAGCAGCGTTTTGACGTAGCTGGTCAGTGCTTCGTCTTTGCTGTTAGCGAAGAAGTATTCCTGGAATTTAGGACCAGCAACAGCACCTTTAACCAGATCCTGATCGAGACCTTTCAGAATGGTGATCAGGTCGTTGTAGGTCACTGCTTTTACGGCATCCAGGATTTTTTTGTTACGTTGTTGAGGAACAACGCGATCGCTCGGATAGCCACGGCCGCCTTCTTCTTTGAACAGCTGGGTAAACAGGTTTTCCAGGTTCAGTTCAGCGCCCCAGCCAAAGCCTTTAGCGTAAGGAACGGATACGGCGTTACCGTTGTTGATCTGAGAGAACAGGTAAGCATCAGATGGGTCAACAACCAGACCACAGATTACGCCTGGGAAAGAGTTACAAGCCAGCATGGCGCCTTGGCCAGTACCGCAGCCAGTCACAACGAAATCAGCAGCGCCAGAGTTCAGCAGAATAGCAGCCAGAATACCGTTCTGGATGTAGGTCAGCTGTGCGGCATCTTCAACGGCGTATTGACCGTAGTTGTGTACAGTGTGGCCCAACGGTGCAACCGCTTTGGTCAGAGACTCGGCGATGATGGCGTTTTTGGCAGCCTGGCTGTTCTCGTTAATCAGTGCAATTTTCATGTTCGTTCCTTTTCTGTGACGGACAAATACATTTTTTAAAACTGTATTTCAATTTGATGTGTGCAGTATACCGTTTCAAAAATAAAGCGCAAATCGTGGAAGCAAAGAATGCGGCATAGCCCATAGATTCAGGAAAAACACAATGAACGGAAAAGGGACAATAAAGACATAACACATTGAAAAATGGCGCTGTATTTCAGCGCCATAGAGGAAAGTTATGCATCCGGGAAGGTTAGCGTATTGCCGGGCGCTTCTCGATTAAGATGAAGAAAATTCAGGTGGCGTTCGTACTGATCCAAAATGTCGTTAATCACCTGTTCCTTGCTGTAGTCCATCAGATCATTTCCCTGACTTCCTTCCAACAGGAAGGTTTCAAGGCGGTAATAATCCGATTTCCCCGAGCGGGCCCGGTAGGTAAACGCTGGGACGCTATAGCGCTGTGGCCAAATTTGGTAGAGGAAATTCTGCTCATCACCCAAATCCACCAACAGTTCGAGGTGATTCAGACGTTCATCTTCGACTGGCGGTAATTCGTTGACTTCAACATTGGCACCGCGCAGGCGCAGTTCACGTGCAACATCCTCCATGGCCGCTTTACAGACGTTATCCAGCATTTTCTGTGTATGCGTTGTGCCAGGGAAATTCATGACGCGTGAGATGCGTTGTTTCCAGTTCAGGCGATCGTCGCCTGAAATTGGCATCGGCGCTGAGGTTTGCAAGGAGCTGGCTTTACGGTAATCCTCAACCCGCAGTGATTTATATAACCCCGCCATAATAAAGAACATCACAAAGCTAAACGGCAATCCCATGATGACGGTCGTGTTCTGTAATGCTGACACGCCGTTTGTCATCAACATACCCAGCGTCAACAGGCCAATCGCGACTGACCAGAAAATTCGCAGCCAGTTTGGTGCATCGTTGTTGATGTCACCAAGGCGAGAGGTGAAATTGCCCAGTACCAGCGAACCGGAATCGGCAGAGGTAACATAAAACAGCAGGCCGGTAATGGTCGCGACAGAGGCGCTCAGGCTGAAGCCGGGGTACTGTGCCAGCAGGCTGTAGAACCCACGTTCCGGGTGCTGCATGACTTCGTTCGCAAAGTCCAGATTACCGTGAATTACCTGATAAAGCGCACTGTTACCAAAAATGGAGAGCCACAGCAGGGTAAAGACAAACGGGATGATCAGCGTGCCGACGACAAACTGCCTAATCGTTCTGCCGCGCGAGATACGTGCCAGAAACAGCCCGACAAACGGTGCCCATGCGACCCACCACGCCCAGAAGAACAACGTCCAGCTATTCATCCACTCGGTCGGGCGATCGAACGCAAAGCTGTTGAGCGTCATACCGGTAAAGCGGTTGATGTAATCCCCGACGTTCAACACCAGCGCGTTTAGCAGAAACTCGGTATCACCCCAGAAGAGCAGAAAGAGAATCAAACCGAGTGCAAGCAGGACGTTCAGCTCGGAAAGGAAGCGAATGCCACGATTGACGCCAGACGTCACGGAAACGGTCGCCATGATTACGGAAAGCAGGATGAGTGAGGCCTGAACGGTAAGGTTCTCGGGAATCTGGAACAGGACTTTCAGCCCGTAATTAAGCTGAACGACGCCGATACCCAGCGTGGTGGCGATACCGAAGATGGTTCCGAGTACGGCCGCGATATCGACGCTGTGTCCAATCGGGCCATTGATGCGTTTACCAAAAATGGGATACAGGGCGGAGCGAATGGTCAGCGGCAAATTATACCGGTAGCTGAAGTAGCCCAGCGCGATGCCCATCAGCGCGTACATTGACCAGCCTGTGAGCCCATAGTGAAACAGCGTCCAGACCATAGCCTGCCGTGCTGCTTCCATCGTCTGGCCTTGTCCTTCCGGCGGCATCATATATTGCGTAATGGGTTCCGCGACGGAAAAGAACATTAAATCAATGCCGATCCCCGCCGCAAATAGCATTGCAGCCCAGCTCATCAAGCTAAATTCAGGTTTCGACTGCTCCGGCCCGAGCTTGATCGAGCCAAAGCGAGACGAGGCGATGAAGATGACGAAAACGATGTAGAGCGTGGCGGCTAGCAGGTAATACCAACCAAAGGTGGCGGAAACCCAGTTGAGCGCGTGGGTAATCCAGGCATTTGCTTCTTTGTTAAACAACATGGTCATCAGCGAGAAGGTCAGGATAAGTCCCGCTGATGTGTAGAACACGACAGGATTCAGGCGATCCTGCTGGGTGGTCGTTTCTGATGCTGGCATGGTTATCCCTTGCGTTACGTGAACAGATACTCTGATTCCTCTCTCCACGAAGCGTGCTTAGCGCATACCAAGAACGGGACGCAGGACATCCGCTGAGTACGCTTTCCGTTGAAGATCGTCGTCAGAACAAAAAAGAAATTATTCTTTTTAAGTTGGAGTTATCGTCTGAACTCAAACTGTTTTTCGTGATAATTGATACAGATTTTTAACCTTTCAGCAATAAAAGATATTCATTTTTTATTGAACGTTCAATCAAAAAAAAGTTTAATGGGACAAATCGGATCATGAATCATCGTTTTTTACCGTGATTCATCACGCAAAAATGAAGGGAAGGAAATGAAGGGGAAGTGCAGTGCCTAAAGTCGGAATGCAGCCCATCAGACGGCAGCAGCTCATCGAAGCGACACTGGCCGCGATTAACGATGTGGGGATGCATGATGCCTCGATCGTACAGATTGCCCGACGTGCGGGGGTGTCGAATGGGATCATCAGCCATTACTTCCGCGATAAAAATGGCTTACTGGAAGCGACGATGCGCTACCTGATAAGTCATCTGGGGCTGGCGGTGAAATCAAGGCTACTGAGCCTGACAGAAAACACGCCTCGTGCACGTTTACGGGCGATTGTTCAGGGAAATTTTGATGATAGCCAGACGAATAGCGCGGCGATGAAAACCTGGCTAGCGTTCTGGGCTAGTAGCCTGCATTCCCCCATGCTCCATCGGCTACAGCAGGTTAACGATCGGCGGCTTTACTCCAACCTGTGCGTCGAGTTTAGCCATTGCTTGCCGAAAGATAACGCGCGTATTGCGGCAAAAGGGCTAGCGGGGCTGATTGATGGGCTGTGGCTGCGCAGTGCGCTAAGTCACGACGCCTTCAACCGCGAAGAAGCATTGAGCATTGCCTATGACTATATCGAGCAGCAGCTCACTCGCACGTAATCCTTCCTTATCATTT
The DNA here is from genome assembly GCF_015689195.1 of Pectobacterium aroidearum. Taxonomy (GTDB): domain Bacteria; phylum Pseudomonadota; class Gammaproteobacteria; order Enterobacterales; family Enterobacteriaceae; genus Pectobacterium; species Pectobacterium aroidearum. Next base: position 3,039,307 of record NZ_CP065044.1, on the reverse strand, counting down.
TGCCTTTTCTGCCCGGAGTGCGTACCGGGTAGCCATCAGACAGGAGAATTTATGTCTCGCTACGGTTTACAACAGCTTTATATCAACGGCGCTTATGTCGATAGCACGGGTGACGATACGTTTGATGCAGTAAATCCCGCGAATGGCGACATCATCGCTCAGCTCCAGTCGGCCACTGTTGCTGATGTTGATCGTGCGGTCAGCACCGCCGCCGCAGGGCAGAAGATATGGGCGGCGATGACGGTGATGGAGCGCTCGCGTATTTTACGCCGTGCCGTGGATATCCTGCGTGAACGCAATGATGAGCTCGCGTTACTTGAAACGCACGACACTGGCAAACCGCTCTCAGAAACACGCACCGTCGATATCGTGACTGGTGCGGATGTTCTGGAATATTATGCGGGGTTGATTCCCATGCTCGAAGGGCAGCAGATCCCCCTGCGTGATACCTCGTTCGCCTATACCCGCCGGGAACCGCTTGGTGTGGTCGCCGGCATCGGTGCCTGGAACTATCCCATTCAGATCGCATTGTGGAAATCGGCCCCTGCGCTGGCGGCGGGCAATGCAATGATCTTCAAACCCAGCGAAGTCACGTCGCTTACCGCGCTGAAACTGGCAGAAATCTACACCGAGGCTGGATTACCGGCTGGCGTATTCAACGTGCTGACGGGAACGGGACAATCCGTTGGTCAGGCGCTGACCACGCATCCTGGGATTGCCAAAGTCTCTTTCACTGGGGGGATTGCCAGCGGGAAAACGGTAATGGCCAATGCCGCAGGCTCGACGCTGAAAGACGTTACAATGGAGCTGGGTGGGAAATCGCCGCTGATCGTTTTTGAGGATGCCGATCTGGATAAGGCGGCGGATATCGCCATGATGGCGAATTTTTTCAGCTCAGGGCAGGTGTGTACCAACGGTACACGCGTCTTCGTTCCGCAGGCATTGCAGGCGCAGTTTGAGGAAAAAATTCTGGCGCGCGTTCAGCGCATTCGTATCGGTAACCCGACTGATGAAGCCGTAAATTTTGGTCCACTGGTTAGCTTCCCGCACAGAGAATCTGTACTGCGCTACATCGAAAGTGGAAAACGCGAAGGTGCTCGCGTGCTGGTGGGCGGCGAACCGATGGCTGACGAGAAATATGCACAAGGTGCATTCGTTGCCCCTACGGTGTTCACGGATTGTCGGGACGATATGAAGATTGTGAGGGAAGAAATCTTTGGCCCGGTCATGAGTATTCTGACGTATCAAAATGAGGATGAGGTTATCCGCCGTGCCAATGATAGCGAATATGGGCTGGCGGCCGGTATTGTGACCTGTGATTTGAATCGGGCACATCGGGTTATCCATCAGCTTGAGGCGGGGATTTGCTGGATCAACACCTGGGGCGAATCTCCGGCTGAAATGCCTGTGGGCGGCTACAAACATTCGGGTGTTGGCCGTGAAAACGGCATAACAACACTGGAACACTATACGCAAATTAAATCTGTGCAGGTTGAACTGGGTGAATTCCGCTCGGTATTTTAAACGAAGGGGAGAAAGCCTAATGGAATATGATTACATCATTATCGGAGCCGGTTCCGCAGGTAATGTGCTGGCAACGCGTTTAACAGAAGAAAGCGACGTCAGCGTGCTGCTGCTTGAGGCAGGTGGTCCAGACTATCGGCTGGATTTTCGCACGCAAATGCCTGCCGCATTAGCGTTCCCACTACAAGGGAAGCGTTATAACTGGGCTTATGAAACCGACCCGGAACCGCACATGAATAACCGCCGTATGGAATGCGGCCGTGGCAAAGGGCTGGGTGGCTCATCGCTGATTAACGGCATGTGCTACATCCGTGGCAATGCGATGGATTTCGATAACTGGGCGACGATGCCGGGCCTGGAAGACTGGAGCTATCTTGATTGCCTGCCGTATTTCCGCAAAGCGGAAACGCGGGATGTGGGCTCGAATGACTATCATGGTGCGACGGGGCCGGTTTCCGTGGCCACGCCGAAGATGGGAAACAACGAACTGTTTCACGCTATGGTTGAAGCGGGCGTACAGGCGGGTTATCCGCGTACCGACGATCTTAACGGCTATCAGCAGGAAGGCTTTGGGCCGATGGACAGAACCGTCACGCCGAAGGGGCGTCGCGCCAGTACCGCGCGAGGTTATCTGGATCAGGCGAAAGGTCGTAAAAATCTGACCATCGTGACGCACGCCTTAACCGATAGAATTCTCTTTGAGGGAAAACGTGCCGTTGGTGTCGCTTACTTTAAAGGCGAAAGCCCGCAAACAGCGCAGGCGCGTCGTGAAGTACTGCTATGTGCTGGTGCGATCGCCTCGCCGCAGATCTTGCAACGCTCCGGCGTGGGGCCGAAAGATCTGCTCCAGGGGCTCGATATTCCCGTTGTGCACGATTTGCCCGGTGTCGGTGAGAATCTACAGGATCACCTGGAGATGTATTTGCAATACGCCTGCAAAGAGCCGGTATCTCTGTATCCGGCGCTACAGTGGTTTAATCAACCGAAGATCGGGGCAGAATGGTTGTTCAGCGGCACAGGTATTGGTGCCAGCAATCAGTTTGAAGCGGGGGGATTTATTCGCAGTCGTGATGAGTTCGCCTGGCCGAACATTCAATACCATTTTCTCCCGGTCGCGATTAACTACAACGGCAGTAATGCGGTAAAAGAGCACGGGTTCCAGGCGCATGTGGGCTCTATGCGTTCGCTCAGCCGTGGGCGCGTTCAGGTGCGCTCCAAAGATGCTCGTGAGCACCCCAGCATCCTGTTCAACTATATGTCGACAGAACAGGATTGGCAGGAGTTTCGCGATGCGATCCGCATTACGCGTGAAATCATGGCGCAGCCTGCGCTGGATAAATACCGTGGGCGAGAGATCAGCCCTGGCCTGGAAGTGCAGACCGATGAGGAACTGGATGAGTTTATCCGTACTCACGCTGAGACGGCATTCCATCCCTCCTGTTCCTGCAAAATGGGAGAGGACGAGATGGCAGTGGTCGATGGACAAGGCCGTGTCCACGGGATGGAAGGATTGCGTGTTGTCGATGCTTCCATCATGCCGCAAATTATTACCGGCAATCTGAATGCGACAACTATTATGATTGCGGAGAAAATTGCCGATCGAATCCGCCGGCGCCAGCCGCTGCCGCGTAGCAGGGCGCGTTACTACGTGTCGGGAAATACTCCGGTCAGAAAAGCGCCGCTGAAACCAGCCTCATAACATTCTCCGCATAGCCAGATGGACCGCCCAGAAAGCGCGGTCCATACTTTTCATTGCTATACACAATCTGACAAACAAACGCCTTCCGCACCATTACTATGGGTGACAACACCATCAGTGATGTCACTTTTCCTTGAGGAATGAAAATGAATAATTGGCTGCAACAGATTCAGGGCTTATTAAACTCCGGTAGCAAGCAGGGGAATCATCATCAAGGGGGTAAAAACGGCAATTTGGGCGACATGCTGAAGCCCGCTGCGCTGGGCGGTTTGGCTGGCGTATTATTGTCGAATAAATCCGCTCGGAAGATCATGGGCTCATTAGGGAAAAACGCGTTGATCATTGGTGGCAGCGCAGCGGCGGGTGTGGTGTTGTGGAACCAGTATAAGAAACGGGTTCGCGATACGCATCAGGACGATCCACAGTTTGGCACTCAGTCTTCGAGCGATAATATTCGTGCGCGTCGTTTGATTCAGGCGCTGGTTTTTGCAGCTAAGAGTGATGGTCATATTGATGCGTCGGAAAAGCAGCGTATTGATGAGAATATCCAGCAACTGCAACTGGGTAGTGAGGCACATCACTGGGTACAGGAAGCGATAGAGCAACCGCTTGACCCGGTGCTGCTGGCTAAAGACGTGAAGAATGAGGAAGAAGCACTTGAGATCTACTTCCTGAGCTGTGCGGTCATTGATGTCGATCACTTCATGGAGAAGAGCTATCTGGATGCGTTAGCGACCGAGTTGAAGATACCGCAAGATGTTCGGCAATCGATCACCAATGAGTTGAAAAGCCCGTCATGATAAGGCGAGTGATTTAAGTCAAGGTGAGAGTGCGTCGGAGAAATAAACGAATAACGCGGGCGAAAAGGGTTTCGCCCGCAGTGCTATCTGACGCTTAGAAAGAACTGGTGTCTTTGAACAGACCCACTTTCAGTTCGTCAGCGGTATAGATCTGCTGACCGTCAACCAGTACTTCGCCATCAGCAATACCCATCACCAAACGGCGATTGATCACGCGTTTGAAGTGAATGCGATAAGTCACTTTCTTCGCTGTCGGCAGTACTTGTCCGGTGAATTTGACTTCGCCCACACCGAGTGCGCGGCCTTTACCTTCGCCACCTAACCAGCCCAGATAGAAGCCGACTAACTGCCACATGGCATCCAGACCGAGGCAACCTGGCATCACTGGATCGCCGATAAAATGGCAACCGAAGAACCACAGGTCAGGCGTGATATCCAATTCGGCTTCCACGTAGCCTTTGCCATATTTACCGCCGTCTTCCGTCATTTTAACGACGCGGTCCATCATGAGCATGTTAGGGGCGGGTAACTGAGGGCCTTGCGGACCAAACAGCTCACCACGACTGGAGGCAAGGAGGTCTTCTTTTGTATAGGATTCGCGTTTATCTACCATGGTCTCTGTAAGCCTTATTTTAATGAAGCACGCAGGTTAGCGTACACCTGTACGCTGGGCAAGTCTGTTGCGTCTGGTTGAACCAGTTGGTTTAACGGAAAAACCAAGGGAAGCGTCTACGCTCCTGCGGTGTAAGTTGTCCAATTCGCTCACGAATCGTGCTCAGCAGATTGGGCTGCTGTTCATCGTCATAAGCGAAATTAGTCAATAATGATAACGCTTCTGGCGCCGTTTCTACCGGGAACAAATGGAATTTCCCTTCGCGTACGGCTTCAACGACATCGTCCTGTAAACAGAGATGGCGCAGGTTAGCCACAGGTAAAATCACGCCCTGCGTTCCCGTCAATCCGCGACGCTGGCAGACCTCAAAGAAACCTTCGATTTTTTCATTCACGCCACCAATTGGCTGTACGCGACCAAACTGATCGACGGAGCCGGTTACGGCGAACTGCTGATTGATTGGCCGTAAGGAGAGGGCGCTGACTAACGCACACAGCTCTGCCAAAGAGGCACTGTCACCGTCAACTTCACTGTATGATTGCTCGAAGACCATGGAAGCGGAGAAGGGAAGCTGTTGATCAAGCTCTAACTCCGTAATCAGGAACGCCTGCATGATCATCATGCCTTTGGCGTGTAAATTGCCCGCCAGTTCGGCTTTGCGCTCGACGTCGGTAAATTCACCGTCGCCAGCGTGAACGACGCAGCTGATGCGTGCCGGCTCGCCAAAAGCAACAGGGTAGCCAGGGAATTCGAGTACGGACAGGCCGTTAACCTGACCGACGACTTCACCTTCCGTTTCGATCAGGATTTGACCTAATTCTATTTCATCCTGCATACGTTCACGAAGGTAGCCTTCACGCCATTGGCGAGCGGCAACGGCGTCAACCAGCGCCTGTTCCGTAATCTGGCCATCTCTGGCATACAGCGAGGCATATTTTAACTGGCTGGTTAACCACCGTGGGCACAGTGGTAAATTGCCCTGATCGCCGCTGTAGCGTACTGCGACATTGACTAAGGCTGGCCAGGCATCGGCATCCAGCAGCGGTAGTTGATTCTCGCTACATAATGCATTGATGTAGGCACACCAGCGCGCCATGTCATCCGTTTCAATCAACTGCAATTGCGCTTCAAATTCACCGTAAATGGCGTGCTCGCCTAATTCCGGCTCCATATCATGAATATCAGCCAGACTTTCTCGGTCGCCAAGAATAATCAAGCGGATATCAAGCGGCATCGGTGGCACGTCCACGGGCAGAGGCTTGCGCTCGTCTGGTGAGAGCCAACGATAGATTCCTTCTGCCATAATCTGCTTCAGACGCAGCCACATTAAAGGCTGAGCCAATAGCGCTCTGGCCGACAGGATCAGCGTACCGCCATTAACCTGATGAATCAGTCCTGGATGTAGCGTAATTTCGTCGTGAAAACTGCGCACGCAGCCGAAGAGCTGTTCAGGTTCGATCCATTCCTGATAGCCACAGGACTGCTGTGCGGCAAAATTATCTGCAGGCTGTGTGGCTGGCTCGACCCGGATATGACGACCCTCAATGATATATTTACTGCCATGTATCGCCCCGGAGTCTGGCCTGATTGCGCTTAACGCACGGGCGATCAATGCCATATATTCATCGTTCTCTTGCGCTTTCAACAGCATAAAGCGAGAAGGAGAGCGAGGGTGGCAAAAGAGCGTCAGACTGTCTGCCAGACGCGACTGAATAGCGGAGAATTCAGCAGGAGCAAGCTGAGCTGCCTGAGTGAATAGCGTTTGATAAGGCGTATTATTGGGCAGTAAATGCTGCCATGAGAGTCGGTTACTGGTCAAAGTATCAATGTAATCGTCTAAAGGAAAAGCGTGATTATACAAGAATAATGACGAGTGCGCATAAGGAGAGTCATCTCTCCGTCATCTTTAACATGTTGAAGCGGGACGGTGCTTGGCTGATTGTCTTAAAAGCCGCCAAAAAACCGCCAGAAAGGGGTCAAAATCAGGGAAAACTGTTATGCTGAAAGTAACGTTACGCGGTCACTGAAGAATTTAATATGAAATATCAACAACTAGAAAATCTTGAGTGCGGATGGAAATGGAAGTACCTGGTGAAAAAACACCGGGAGGGTGAAGAGATTACGCGCTTCCTGGAGCAGAGTGCTGCGGATGAGGCGGTACAGGCATTGCTTAAAATGGAAAACCAGCCAGTGAAAGTGCTGGAGTGGATTGCGCAATGTATGAACCCGACCTTAGAAAATCGGATGAAGCAGACGATCCGGGCACGGCGTAAACGTCATTTCAATGCAGAGCACCAACATACGCGCAAGAAATCAATCGATCTGGAATATTTGGTCTGGCAGCGCCTTGCGGCTCTGGCTCAGAGACGCGGAGTGACCTTGTCAGAAACGATTGTACAGTTAATTGAAGATGCCGAGCATAAAGAAAAATATGCCAGCCAGATGTCGTTGTTCAAGCAGGATCTTAAAGCCATTCTGAATAACGACGAGATGTGATCGGCCAGTTATCTTTATCTTGCCGATAAACAGGCATAAAAACGCAGGGAGCGTTTTTCAACGTTGCGCAGCAACGGCCAGCAGGGTGACGGACAAGTATGTTTGCCATAAAAAAAACCTCGCCGGAGCGAGGTTTTTTTTCGTTAATAACTTAAGCCTGAGGCTGAGTTACAACGTCTTTGATGCCTTTAACTTCGATCTCTACGCGACGATCCGGTGCCAGGCAGTCGATCAGCGCAGCACGAGGTTTCACGTTGTCACAGGTAGAACCGGTAACAGGTTGAGATTTGCCCAGGCCACGAGCAGAGACTTTGTTCGCAGGGATACCTTTAGAAACGAGGTAATCAACGACGCTCTGTGCACGTTTTTCAGACAGGCCTTGGTTGTATTGCTCTGAACCTAAACGGTCAGTGAAGCCCAGAACAACAACGGAACCATCTTTTGGATCCAGAGAGCTCAGCTGAGTGTACAGTTGATCCAGTGATTGCTGGCCTTCTGCTTTCAGCGTTGCTTTGTTGAAGTTGAACAGGACGTCAGATTTCAGCGTGAAACGCTTGGTTTCAACAACTGGAGCCGGAGCTGGAGCTGGCGCCGGAGCAACAACTGGAGCTACACGGTCATCTTGGCCGAAACGGTAAGACAGGCCAACGCTCATCAGCATGTTGTCTGGACGGGCACCAACGGTACCAGCATCACCAATGTTGCTTACCCACTGGTAGTCAACACGAGTAGCCCAGTTTTTGTCGATAGCGTATTCAACACCGATCGCAGCCAGCGGAGAAACGCCAGTGTCGTCGTTGTTGAGGTGGTTGCCGCTTCTGTCAGCGTGAGTGTCAACGCTCCATACCATACCACCCAGACGAGTATAAACGTCCAGATCTGGCAGCACTGGGTAGCTCAGTTTAGCAGCCAGTTGGATGCCCTGTGCTTTCAAGCTCGCGCTGTCTGCTGCGTTAGAAGTAGAACCTGCATACTTCATGCGGCCCAGCCAGTCGTAGCCCAGTTCAAAACCTAGGTACGGGTTGGCTTGATAACCAAGAAATGCACCAGCGCCTAACTTGCTTTTGATTGGGTTGTTGTTGACACCGGTGTAACCATTTCCGTAGAAACCAGTATCGTGGAATTGAGACACACCCAGTTTACCACCGGTGTACCAGGTATTGTCTTTAGGAGCTGCTTGCGCGATAGTCGCGAAGCTAGCCAGTGCCACTGCAACTGCGATAGCTGTTTTTTTCATTTTACGCCTCATTATCATCCAAATCGGTAATTAACCTGATGGGCTAATAAACCTTTGGTTAAAATCCTTTGGTTGGAGACTTTGCCCTTATTTATGACTTACTGTCAGTCAACTGACGTTATAAAAGAGCAACTCCAGCGAGTTAAAGTCTACAACGTGATGAGAAAGTTACAAGTATGATGTGATTTGCGTCATAAGAAAACCGCACGATTCATACATACTTGCTAACAAATAGTAGATGCTTTTGACAGATCTTACGCCTTTTAGCTGTGCTAAATACACGCCAAAAGCCCGCAGAATACCGCTCTGCGGCGATCTGTACAGTACATAACCAGATAGAGCTGAGAAAATTCTTAATTTACTTAATGATACAATGTCGAATGAATTTTAAGGCTGGGAAATAGTCTATAGGCGTCACCGCCAGTGCTTTCTGGCCGCATAATAAAGCCGTACGTATTTCCTGCCTGGGCTGCGTGCCGTAGCCGAACTTTCTCTTCTTCCGTTAATTCGTGCGGTAACCAGCACAACACCGCGCTGTAATTTCCTGTCAGCAACGCTCTCTCCATTGCATCAACCGTGAACAACGGATTGATATGGTGGAGTTGTACCATTTTATCCAGCGGTAACCCAGATTGCTGTACCCAGGGGCGGCTCAATTTTTGCTGAGGAGAAAGCCATAGCAGCCAACGAGATTGTGTACCTAACTGCTGTAAAAGCGGTAATAGCAGGTGTGTGACTATGGGCTGATCGGCGTTGTACACGATTTCGCTGATAATTCCGCCCGCGCTGATCGAGCTTTCCGCAGCATGCTGATTTGCAGAAAACGATGACGACTGAACGTTGTGAGAGCTGATTGATTGCGTACGCATAATGAGTGCTACCCATAGTGTTACTGTATGGGTATACAGTATCTGCTGTGTGCGTGAAAATCAACCTGATTTTTTTGAAAGCGCTTCGCATATTCCTTATGCAAGAGACAGTAAACACATTTACTGTTTGAAGCCGCATCGGGGCTGTGTTTAATTATTTGTTCCTGCTACAGATATTTTTAATTGTTCAGGAAGAGATCATTTCAATACTAAGGATTATGGCAATGAAGCAATTATGCAAAAAAAGGATTTTGCAATCTCAGCATTCTTTTTCATCTTTGGGGGACATCACTTCACGTTCCCAATTTGGTGGCTACAGCATCGCAGCAAATAAAACGATTTTTGGACTGGTCTCGGAAGGGGAGCTTTATCTGCGTGCCAGTAAGAAAGATGAAAGATATTTTCAGCAGCGCGATATGCCTCATCTGATTTATACCAAACGCGGAATGCCGTTACCGCTGAACTACTTCCTTGTCGATGAAGCATTATGGCAAGAACCGCAAACGCTATTATATTTTGCCCGACTGGCGTTGGCCGGCGCGCAGCATGATCAGGTCCTCAAATGTACGAGCGGGCGTTTAAAAGATCTCCCGAATCTTAACCACGATATTGAACGACTACTGTGGAAAGCGGGGATAAGGAATGTGGATGAATTACAGCATTATGGCGCTAAAAATAGCTATCTCGAGTTGAGGAAGGTTCGCGCTAATCTGAGTGTTAACGTGCTGTTGGCGCTTGCTGGCGCCATTTGTGGCACGCATCAGGCGGCACTCCCTCGCGGTATCCGCAACGAACTGCTGGAGTGGTATAAAAACAATGCTGTCTCTAAAGGATCAAAGCACTAAAAAATAAGCTTTATTCTCACTGTCTCATCATGTCATTTTTTAGCTGTACGAGTTCAGGCAGAAGGTCGAGCAGCAGACCGATTTGCTGAATAATCAATGATTCTTTACTGTCTGACTCAGGCGAAAGGGATTGAATGCTGGCGGTAATAGTTTTCAATCCCTGATTGATGCGTGAGCTTTCCTCTTCGCTACAGTGTAGCGCGTCATCAACATGACACACGGCATCATCCAGCAATTGCAGCGTTTCCGATGAGGTAATTTTCCCACGGTGCGCGCCGAGCGTTGAAATATAGCTTAACAACGTATGATTCAGGCACATGAAGCGAAATGCACTGTCCAGCTTATTTCTGGTCGCGTGAGGTTCTGAAGACATATTCGACACGACAGATGCCAGCTCTGCATCACAGTTATGCGCATCTCGGCGGGCAATGCGATAAGGCAGGCTATTATCTTTCCCCTGATGATATTGCACCATAATCGCATCAAGATAACGGCAGTTGGCGTCCAGAGTTTTATTGATAACGGTGGGCAGACCGCGAAAACGCCAGTCCGGCCAGATAAAGCTCACCGCAGCCCACGCGATGGCGCACCCCAACAAGGTATCGATAATACGTGGCACCGCGACTTCAAAGCCCTCGCCCAATAGATTGAAACAGAGCAGGACAAGCAGCGTAATAAACATGGTTGCGTGCGCGTACTGCACGTTGCGAAAGGCGAAGAACAGTACGCCACTAATGACGATGAGCGTGAGCTGCCCTTCCAGCGATGGGACGAAATACAAAATGGGCAAGCCGAGTAAAATACCGGTCAATGTGCCAATAATCCTCAACGTCAGCCGTCGCCGGGTGGCGTTATAGTTGGGCTGGCAAACAAACAGGCTGGTCAGCAGGATCCAGTAACCGTGTTGCAAACCCGTTATCTGAATCAACGCGTAGCCGCTACAGAGGAGTACGGACATGCGGATAGCATGACGAAACAGCGCTGACTGGGGCGTCAGGTGGCGACTAATACGCAAGCGGATGTCGCTCCAACCCGTTATTTTGTCGTCTGCCAGCGTGTTTTCCGGGTTATTTTCTTGCTCGATGGCCTGTTCGGATTCGATAGTCGCCAACTGGGCGTCAATGGCGCGCAGATTATTTAATAAATATGTGAGCGCCTTAAGTTGTGCAGCATCTGCCATGTTGTTGGCCGCGATGCGCGTAATCGCGGACTCGAGATGCACGAAAGCCCGTTCAAGGCGGCTGTCATGCTGATATTTTTGCTGTAGCAGAATGGATTGCGATAGTTGCTGACAGGCTTTGGCTTGCATGCTGAGCAGGCGTTGAAAGCGAAATAAGACGTCGCTATAGCGCAGTTTCTCGCGTAGTTGTGGGTAGTAAACGTGTGATGAGCTGGCCCGTTCGTGAATATCCTGAGCGACAAAATAGTAGTGCAGCGTTTGACGCGTCCCGCGCTGTCCGCGGTCGCCACGCAGACGCGTTAACAGCGAGGATTTGGTCTGGTTGAGGATCGCGACCAACTGGCTGTTTGCCATCGCGACGTCAATCAAGGGCTTGTCGGTTTCTTCTTCAATATCGGGATCGAATAGGTTGGCTTTTGCATCCAGATAGCGGGCCAACTGCTGATAACACTGTGCGAGGTTGTCCTGTAACGGGCGGATAGGGAATATCAGATGGCCGAACAGCGTAAGCAGGTTGTACCACGATGCCCCGATCAGCAGCATGATGGGCTGCTGATACCAGTTGTCGTAAAGAGAGATTCCCAGCATGGTGTAAATCGCAATCAGCAGTGCGCCGAAGGCGATAGTCGCATAGCGCTGCCCTAATGCGCCGAGCAGAATAAAGCCGCAGGTCGATATAGCCAGACCAAACCCGAATAGCCAGGGATAGGGAAAAAGCAGTTCGATCGAGACGGAAGCGACAAAAAAGCAGGCCAGCGTAATGAACAGATTACGCAGACGTCCGGTGAGGCGATCGTCAAGGTCAGTGAGGGCAGCCGCGACGACGCCAAGTGTGACCGGAATGGTTGATGTTGGCTGACCTAGCCACCAGGGAACTGCCGCTGCACCGCTGAGCGCAATGAGGATACGAATGGTGTACAGCCAACTGCTGTTGTACACATAGCGACGAATTCCTGGGGCAAAGGTGAGCAACGTAATATCCTTAGATGCCGTTAGCGAAAGTGGCGGCGGGCATTGTTTTCCCGCGCAGCCTGTGCAAGTTCGACGGAAACCACGCGACGCCCTACTGGCCACAGCGCGATGGCAGCAATTTTAAAGTTAGCGATGCCAACAGGAATGCCGATGATGGTAATGCACTGCGCGATACCGGTAATGATGTGCGACAGGCAGAGCCACCAGCCAAAGAAAATGAACCAGAAGATATTCAGCAGAGAACCGCCTGCATTGAGAATCGTGCTCTTTTCATCCGGGCGTAGTTCATCAACATGGATGGCTTCATTGCCATAAGGGAAGAGCGACAGCTTGGTGATTTCCCAACATGAGCGTGTTAGCGGTAAGGTAAAAATCAGCAGCACGCTGACGACAGTCGCCAGAAGCCAGGCCAGTGTGGTGAAAAAACCACCTAATACGAAATTAAGGATATTCAACACAGTACGCATAGTCTCTCCTGTACTTGTAAGGTAACCCGATAAAGTAACCAAACTTGCTGATGGTAAAAGAATTATCACATTAAGCATCAGGATATCCTAACCTGTTTTTAAGGCTAGAGCGTGAAGTCCGATAACGGGTAAACTAGGAACAGATAAACGACAAAGTATGGACGAATAACCTCTCACATAGTCATGGCGCGAACATCATGGAACTGAAATCTACCTCGTTAGGTAAACATCTGGCCCAGCATCCTTACAATCGGGTGCGGTTATTGAATGCCGGTGTCGAAGTGAGTGGCGATAAACATCAATACCTGATTCCCTTTAATCAACTGCTGGGTATTCACTGTAAAAGAGGCCTGGTGTGGGGAGAACTGGAATTTGAGCTGCCTGCCGGGAAAGTGGTGCGCTTGCACGGCACTGAGTGGCAGGAAACACAGGCTTTTTACCGCCATCTGCTTAAATCCTGGCTTGACTGGAGTGAGGAGATGAGTCTGATTAGCGCGGAGGTTTTACAGCGCCAAACGGACAGCATTCAAACACTGACGCAGCAGGATAAATGGTTTAGCCGACAGGCGCTGTCAACGTTGCAGAAAGCCGTCCGCGATTCTCTGGAAGCGCTGCCTTTGCCTGTTCCCAGACTTGAAACCTTTGACAACTGCCGTGATAACTACCGGGACTGCTTGCGCTGGCTTGAACAGGGCGAAGAGATGCGCACTGCGGTGAATCAGGGATGGATGGATCGCACGTTAGCGGCAGAACAGCCTTTCTTTGAAACGGTGGAGAGTTCGCCATTAAACGTGTCGCAGAGTAAAGCCGTGATAAATGGCGAAGAGGGCGTACTGGTGCTGGCGGGTGCTGGCAGCGGGAAGACATCCGTGCTAGTGGCCCGCGCGGCGTGGTTAATGCATCGGCAGGAAGCTGCGCCCGATCAGATTTTACTACTGGCGTTTGGTCGTAAAGCGGCAGAAGAGATGAACGAACGCATTCAAGAACGGCTCCACATGGATGAAATTCAGGCTAAGACGTTCCACGCCTTGGCCTTGCACATCATTCAGCAGGCGAGTCGCAAGGCACCGATGATAAGCCAGTTGGAAAGTGATGCGAAACAGCGTCGGGAACTGCTGATTTCTCACTGGCAGCAGCAGTGTGCCGAGAAAAAAACGCAGGCTAACGGGTGGAGGCGTTGGTTAACAGAAGAGCTGGAATGGGAGATTCCTGAAGGCGATTTTTGGAATGACCCAAAGCTGGCGGGGCGGCTGGCCGGGCGACTGGAGCGCTGGCTAGGGTTGATGCGTATGCACGGCGGCAGCCAGAGCGATATGGTTGAGCTGGCACCAGAATCCCTTCGGACAGAATTTCAGCAACGTGTTCGCCTGATGGCACCATTGTTGAAAGCCTGGAAAAAAGCGCTTAAGGATGAAAATGCGGTCGATTTCTCCGGCCTCATCCATCAGGCTGTCAATCTTCTGGATAAGGGGCGTTTTGTTAGCCCTTGGAAGCACATTCTGGTTGACGAATTTCAGGATATCTCGCCACAGCGTGCGAGTCTGCTGGCAGCACTGCGTCGTCAAAATAGCCGTACCTGTCTTTTTGCCGTAGGGGATGACTGGCAGGCGATTTACCGTTTTAGCGGCGCAGAGCTGACGTTGACGACAGCATTTGAACAGCATTTCGGTGTAGGTGAGCAGTGTGCGCTGGATACCACCTATCGTTTTAATGAACGCATTGGTGAAATCGCCAATACGTTCATACAGCAGAACCCGTATCAGTTGAAGAAACCGCTTAATAGCCTGAGTAAAGGAGATAAAAAAGCGGTGACTATCCTGCCTCAGGATCAGCTTGAGCCACTTTTGGATAAACTGAGCGGCTTTGTGAAAGCGGATGAGCGCATTCTCGTGCTTGCTCGCTACCATCATTTACGCCCTGCTATTTTGGATAAAGCCGCAACCAAATGGCCGAATTTGCACATTGATTTTATGACTGTACATGCCAGTAAAGGGCAGCAGGCGGAATACGTCATCATTGTGGGTATGCATGAAGGGAGAGACGGCTTCCCGGCGCCGGCTAGAGAGTCCGTGATTGAGGCCGTGCTGTTACCTGAACCTGAAGATTTCCCCGATGCGGAAGAACGTCGCTTACTGTATGTGGCATTGACGAGAGCGAAACATCGTGTTTGGTTGCTACAGGATGCGGAGAATCCATCGGTGTTTATTGAACATCTTCATCGCTTAGGTGTGCCGACGCAGCGTAAGCCGGGATAATGAAAAGCGAAAGCAGAGAAGAGAGAAGTAGGAGAGTAGACCAGCGACGGTGTGGCACGCCGCTGGTCCATGATGATGTGCGTGACTATTTCAGGCGGTCTTGCAGATAGCGTTGATAATCGGGGATGGCGATCTGTACGGGTTCTTTAAATAGCGCAGAATTGACCAGAAAATCCGCCGTTGCACGGTTGGTGGCCACGGGAATGTTCCAAACCGTAGCCAGCCTCAGCAGCGCCTTCACATCGGGATCGTGTGGTACGGCGTTCAGTGGATCCCAAAAGAAGATCATCAAATCGATTTTCCCTTCGGAGATCAGCGCACCAACCTGCTGGTCGCCTCCCATTGGCCCGCTCAGCATGCTTTTTACGGGCAGCCCCGTATTCAACTGAATCAGGTTCCCGGTGGTTCCGGTGGCGTAAAGCGTGTGCTCTTTGAGCTGTTCTTTATTCGTACCAACCCAATCCAGCAAGGATTGTTTACAGTGGTCGTGTGCTACCAGCGCAATATGTTTTTGCGCGGCGATGGTACGGGTGGTGAACTCCATGGTTACGTCCTTCAATCTGGTGTAGTAAAGCTGACGCTAGTGTACAGACAGATTACGGAAACGCTGTTTCGGTGCAAAGCGATAAAAGCAGGAAAAGGCGAACGGGTATCAAAAATCTGATGCGACTGCGCGTAAAATCACCAGGTTACAGATTCATTCAGCGCGGCAGAAAAGCCAGCAACGGACGCGCCTTTCGCCGCTGCATTGTACTCCGACATTTTTCGTTCTATATCGAGCAGCTCATTGTCAGCAATGACAAGCGCATCGGTACGCACGGGGATAGCCTGATTTTTTTCATCAAGCAATTGATACTGAGGCTGAGCAGTGAAATTTTTTCGATCTTCAAGGGTATGCAGCGGCGGTAGTTTAAATGACACCGATGCCACTTTTGCCGTATTAAAGGTCGCAATAAACGTGGAAGGAAAATAGGTCACTGGCGCACCGGTTTGGGCATCGACGGTGTCGACAACTTTGAACAAAATCTGGTGTTGCCCACTGCCAAGTTCGAGGCTATCGGCACCCTTTAGCAACGAGCCTGACATCTTTTGCCCGTCAACCATCAGGAGATCGATTTTCTGATCTAATTTCAACGTTGTTGCCGCAATTACTGAGGTACTGAACCCTGCAATAAAAAGGCAGACAGTGATGAAGCCGAATTTCATATTTTTCCCAAATAGCACGCAATCCGAGTATTGTTGAGGAATTGTCTGAATGTGTCAAAGGTTTCAATTTGAAACAGGCTGTTATGGCATTTTTCGTTCTATAAGATACAGACGGCGGGTCTTCAAGCCATTTTCTGCGATCCGTAAAATGTGCGATACACTGTAATAAATCACGCAAGAGAGGCTGAATAGCATGAATGACAGTGATATTGAATCTGTACTAAAAACGGTCAAAACCATTGCACTCGTGGGGGCTAGCGATAAGTCGTCCCGCCCGAGTTATGGTGTGATGGCATATTTGCTAGAGCAGGGATACGACGTTATTCCCGTTAGCCCCAAACTTGCTGGACAAACGCTGCTGGGTCAAAAAGTGTATGCCAGTTTAGCGGATATCCCTAAACCGATTGATATGGTCGATGTCTTTCGCCAGCCGGAAGCGGCTTACGAGGTTGCCAAAGAGGCCATTGCCATTGGCGCTAGTGTTTTATGGCTACAGATCGGCGTCATTAATGAACAAGCGGCAATTTTGGCTCATGATGCCGGGTTGAAAGTGGTGATGGATCGTTGCCCGAAAATTGAAATCCCACGGCTGGGTCTGGATAAATAAGCGCTCAGGTAAAGAAGTCACAGACATTCGGCGATGCTGAGTATCACAACATCGCCAATGTTTGTTTTCGGCCGCCAATATTGAACGTAGGGAAAAATTAATGGCGCAGCTGTGGTGCACGGCGCTGAATGACCTCGGCTAGCTCGTTGAGTGAAGGGTGTTCGTGTTCCGACAGTTCTTCCTTCATCAACTGCGCTTCTGCCAGATAAGTATGTATCGGTTGGCCTTCGTCATCTTCCATCACAACGTGATACCACGGTTCGGAACGTGGCGTATCGTTGCCGCTAATCTCTTCCCAAGTGGGTGTTTCTAATGAGTATTCGGGATCGATATCGATAACGACCCCCGGAAACCCCAGTAGCTTATGACGAATCTGTTGTCCGATGCCAAATTTACAGATGATCATATAACCCCCTGGAAATAGATTACACTTTCTACTCGCTGCGGATTACGTGGAGGAGGACAACCGCATCCGACAACGCTTTTTAGCGTACAGCGTTTTTCAAGCGATGTGTTCGTCGATGAATCAGTGCCTGAACACATTATTAACAGTATGGTGTAAATTTTTAGAAGATACAGCCCTGCTAATGAAATGTTGTTTAGCCTCGTAGACTGGGAAGGAGGAGAAGATGGCAAAGATAGCGACTGTCGCTTATGTCTATGGCCTGGTTCAGGGCGTCGGGTTTCGCTACAGCACGCAACATCAGGCCGTGCGACTCGGACTCAATGGGTATGCGCGCAATTGTGATGATGGCAGCGTGGAAGTGGTGGCAAACGGCGACGCTCAAGCGGTAGAGGCGTTAATTGAGTGGCTGAAACAAGGAGGCCCACGAAGCGCCAGAGTGGATAAGGTGCTTATTGAGCCACATGGCAAGACGGACTATGAAGGTTTTACGATCCGCTATTGAAACTGGGCAATGCTAGATGCATTTTACTGGTTTGGGCAAGCCGGCAATTTTAGTCGCCTGCTTTGCTGGCCCTTTGGGGAAAAGTTTGTACAGGTAGCGGCTATTCCCTTTCTCTTCGCCATACTTTTGCGCCATCGCTTTAACCAGCATGCGTATCGCGGGTGACGTATTGAACTCCTGATAAAAATTCCGCACAAACCGGACGACTTCCCAATGCGGTTCGGTCAGCGTGATGCCTTCCTGCTCTGCTAACACGTGAGCCAATGCTTCACTCCACGCGTTGCTATCCATTAGGTAACCTTGCGCATCTGTTTCGATTGTTTGTCCTTCAAACTCCAACATCTTTTCTCCGCCTGCGATAGATCAGCCCGCAGTTTAACAAATATTTCTGTCTGTGCTGGAAATAAAAAAAGCCCCGGTTGGGGCTTTCTCGGTGTGGCGATAAATAAAACTTAGTCGTTACGCATGATGCCCAGAATGCTCAACAAGCTAACGAAGATATTGTAGATCGCGACATACAGGCTAACTGTTGCTCGGATGTAGTTGGTTTCGCCACCGTGGATGATGTTACTGGTTTCCCACAGGATGGCACCCGCAGAGAACAGAATAAACAGGGCACTGATCGCCAGATGCAAGGCCGGAATCTGCAAGAACAGATTGGCGATGACGGCGACAACCAGAACAACAAAACCTGCCATCATCATACCTGACAGGAAGGACATATCTTTACGTGTCGTTAAGACGTAAGCTGAGCAGCAGAAGAACACCAGTGCCGTGCCGCCCAGCGCCAGCATGACAATGTCGCCTGCGCCTGAGGAAATCAGCGAACTTAAAATCGGGCCTAGCGTATAACCCATAAATCCGGTCAGTGCGAACGCTGCCAGAATACCCGCAGGGCTGTTCGCCAGTTTGTGCGTCAGGAACATCAGGCCATAAAACCCAACCAGCATCAGAATTAATCCCGGAGCGGGCAGGTTAAGTACGGTACTTGCTGTTGCGGTAACGGCGGAAAAACCCAGCGTCAGCGACAGCAGGAAATAGGTGTTGCGCAGCACTTTGTGCGTGCTGAGTAGCGAGCTTTCACGGGTAGAAGAAACAACAATACGATCCATATCAGCGACTCTCTCTTCAGGGTGCTATTATCCAATGTCAAAGAGTAAATAGTTGCAGGACGTTATTAAAGGTGGTTTACCCTTCTTTACGCTGCAAATTATTCATCCTTAGGTCTTCGCTCGTGCTTTGTTCTGCAATTTGTCGGGTGCTGGAGATAAATTGCGCTCTTTCATCTGCCGCATGGCGGTTTTGCGTTCAAATGCGCTACGTTAGATTATTTTTCAGGCAATTGAGCGCTGTGATGCTTTACAAGCTCTCATTCACTGTTTATAGTTCGCGTCATTGCGGAGGAGTGGCCGAGTGGTTGAAGGCACCGGTCTTGAAAACCGGCGACGCGAAAGTGTTCTAGAGTTCGAATCTCTACTCCTCCGCCAAAAAATTCAACGGGTTAGCTTAGGCTAGCCCGTTTTCGTTTCTGCTATCTAACCAATCGTATTTTTATCTCATACTGCTGATGTGAGTGTTGTTCATAATGACGTTCGTGTTGAGCAGGTGTGGACGTATAGCGACGTTGCGGTACGAATTTTTTCCCTTACATCATTCATTCAGAAATGAATATTAACGATTGGTAAAATAAGCAGGTCTCGCGCTGTTCGGTATTAATAAATTGATAGTCGCGGGTCAGGAATAATAACAACATAAATACCTGTGTTATTTATCGCTGACTGTACGCATTAAATAAAACTCTGGCCAATAACGTATAAACGCTACTGGAAAACGAGAGAATAGTGTCTTCATCGGGCATTAAATCAGGAAGTCGTCCTGAGTTTTATAAACAATCAGTTCCAGCAATGCTCGATATTTCTCCTGAAAAGCGGCATTAGCCTCTGTTTCAATCTTGTGAATTAATTTAGCGATGATGGCCTTGTTACTGACGGAATGGCCGGACTGAATGATCTCTTCCACAATGTTGCCGAGTATTTCCATGTCGTTGACCTGAGAGTCAAGGCCGAGAGTGTCAGATATCGGGAGCTCATTTGGGGGTACCTCTGAATGCATTGTTTTTCCTCCCTTACCTTGTGCGTTTTCTGACGTGATTAATGCACGTCTTGCCAGACAGCACGCATTCGCTGTCCGCCAGACATGAAGAAATGGTTAGTTAACTTTAGTCGATCGTACGCATAAAACCAGTCGGTAAGATAAATAAACACAGCGTGATTCGGCGACGTACCTGGATGCGAAAGGATGACGCCGATCAATGGTCAGGCTGATAAATATGAATTTATCGTTCTCCACCAATATTATGTCTGGAATAGTTATGTGAGACGCATGACTTCAATAAGTTAAACACGAAGAAATGAAAGGGGGCAGAGAAAAACATTCACTGAACATAAAAACTATTAATGCATTTTGATTAAATTTTAACAGATTTTTATCTGTAAAAAAAGATGACATATTTCTGTGCTACATGTCGCTTATCAATAAATGTCTTTTTATCAAAAGAGTGCTGTAGTTTAGAGAGTTGTAGTTTACCTGGAGCGTTGACATGCAAAAGATCAGAGCAAAAGCAGTTTGTCTTTTCCGAAACCATGGAAAGATTCTGTTAGCAGAAGGGTATGACCCTATAAAAGATGAGCATTATGTGTTGCCGCTCGGTGGTGGCGTCGATTTTGGCGAATTGTCGCAGGCGGCAGCGGAGAGGGAAGTCCAGGAGGAAATTAGTGCAGCGACCAAGGATTTCTCACTGTTAGGCGTTTCAGAGAATATTTTTTCCTACAATGGCAAACCTGGGCATGAGATTGTCTTTGTTTATGAGGCGCGCTTTCAGGACGAGTCGCTTTACCAGCAGGAGATTATCCATGGTATAGAGACAAATGGTGTTCCGATTGTTACCCGCTGGTTTGATATTGATCGGCTGCGGTCAGGGGAAATCAAGTTTTATCCTCATGGTATAGTGGACATGATCTAGTCACGGTCAGTCTGGTTGGAGTGAGACAAGCCGTTGCTTCCCTGAGGATCATGACTGCCGATGTTAAGTGCCAAAATAAGGAAAAAAGATGCGGGTTTTGATAGTGATTGATATGCAGAATGCGGTGTTTGCAACACCAAGAGCACGACAGGCACAGACGGTCGCATTGATAAATCAGCTTTCAGGCGCAGCAGATCGGACGATTTTCATTCAGCATGAAGAAGACGGCATGTTGTCAGGTAGCGAAGGGTGGCAGTTATTGCCTGAGCTGAACCAGCCAGAGGGTTGTTTATCTATTACCAAAACGGCGTGCGATGCGTTTTACCGTACGCCGTTAGCCGATGTGTTGGCAGAGTTGGGTGTTAACCACCTGACGATTTGCGGATGCGCGACGGATTATTGTGTTGATGCCACCATTAAGAATGCGGCCAGCCGAGGCTACGCGTTGACGATCGCCGCCGATGCACACACGACGGCTAATCGCGGTGAACTGAAAGCAGAACAATTAATCACGCATTACAACGAGGTGTGGCGGAATTTTATTATTCCAGGCAACACGATTACGGTAGAAACAACGGGGCACATCGTTGCCTCATGGAAGATGAGTTGCTAGCCCTATGTTGAATATTATTTCTGTCAGAAAGAGCCCTGAATACAAAGAAAGGGCGATTCATTATTTCCAACGCCACTGGGCATCTGACGAGACGTTGATGCTTTACGAAGACTGTATCAACCATTGTATTGGTGCAGAAAACCCATTGCCTGATTGGTATTTGCTGGAAAAGGATGGGCATATTATTGGTGGTGCCGGGTTAATTACCAATGATTTCATCAGCCGTATGGATCTTTATCCCTGGCTATGCGCGCTTTATGTTGAAGAGAATCATCGTAGCAATGGGTATGCGGGGCAATTGATTGAACACCTTGCTCAGGAAACCCGTCGTGCTGGTTTTTCTACGCTGCATTTATGCACTGAGCTGCTCGGTTTTTATGAACACTATGGTTTCCACTTTACCGGAATGGGTTATCACCCTTGGGGGGAATCTTCACGTATCTATTCACGACCGCTTTAAAGAAAAGTTGGCGGTGAGCTAACGGACACTTGGCAGGTTAAAAATAGCGGGCAACATGTGTAAAAGTGAACGGGATCATATTCTGCTGACGACGAGCAGACTACGCTTCTTACATACTGACAGGTAATCAGTTATCCATGCAGAGGAGAGGTGATTATGTACACGAGCATCCTAGTGCCAGTAGATATAGAAGAAGATGAACTCACCCAACACGCGATTACGCATGCAGTTAGGTTGGCTAAAATGTCAGGCGCCGCAATACACCTCTTCCATTCCCTCCCGGATGCATCGGCGTTCTTATCTGCGTATTCTTTTGGCATAAAAGAGTTTGAGAATGAGGCGGTGGTGAAAGCAAATGACAAGCTCAAATCGCTGATGAAAACGATCGATCTGCCGGCATCACGGTTGTCATGCAGCGTCAGTTTTGGTTCGGCCAGAGACGAGGTGCTGGCGCTGGCGGAGGAGATGAATGCGGATTTGATCGTCATCGGTTCGCGGCGGCCAGATGTGAAAACCTATCTGCTTGGCTCAAATGCCGCAGCCATCGTTCGCCATGCGAAAATGTCTGTATTAGTTGTCCGTTAGTTTTGCATAACGCAACTGCCGCATTAGGGTTTGTCCGATGGGGCAGTTGCGATGCTACGCATCAGAATGACGATCGAAGTATTCAACACGTTCAATTAACTGTTCGATCTCACGATCGGAAAACACGTCGATACCGTGGCGACGCAGCAGCTCTGCGGTAACGCCACTTCCTGCTGTTTGTGAACCATCAAACCGCCCACTATATATAATGCGACTGCCGCAAGATGGGCTCCCTTCTGTGAGGAGCGCGAAGCGGCAGTTATGCTGTTGCGCCATTTGCAGCGCTAGCCAGGCACCCAGAATATAACGTTCGGTCACATCGGCACCGGTTGCTTCGACTACCTTAGCGCCAGCCGTGATGACAGAATTGCCGCCAGTAGTCGGGATGATTTCCGCTGAAGGTCTGGGCGTTGAGAAACCTGCCGCCAGTTCCGGGCAAAACGTAATGAGTCGCTTCTGTTGGCGCCACTGGGCAAGATAGCCGCCAACCGATTTCTTTTCGGTGCCGTTATAGCGGACGGGAAAGCCGGACAGACAGGCGCTGATCAGAATGTTACTCATTGTGGGCATTCTCTCTTAAAAGGCGCGAATAGGCGCTGCTGCGTTGATTCACCCTGTCGGTTATCTGGAAGAGAAGCGTCGCTTCAAAAAATGGAGAACAACAGGACAACAGGAAAGCTCAGCGGCCAGGTTAGCCCGATAATTAACGACGCGAAGAATCGGATGAACAAGGATTTATCTTTACTTAACAAGAAAGTAACGATCAGGGCGATGACAAAACCGATCGTGTAGGTAAGCTTAATAAGTTCCCATAGGGAGTGATGTGGCACGTTTGTTTCCTTTTATCCTCGGAGCGCCTGCATTTTATGTTGTTAATATTTCATGATCAATTTTTTAACCCATAGTGGGTAGCCGTGAGACCGTGTTCTGCGGTGCGTATTTTGTACTACAGTGATTATCTTCTGGTTAAAATAAGGCCCTCGTATGAAAACGACGCTGTCTGTTGCGATGGTGTGTGCTGTGGCTCTGCTTTCTTTTTCTACACCCAGTATGGCGAAAAATACCCGAATTTCTGATGAGCAGATCAAAGAACGGCTCATTCAGGAATCAATTTCTACTTATTCCGGTAATTGTCCTTGTCCTTATAATTCAGCGCGTAATGGCAGCAAGTGTGGCAAACGTAGCGCATGGAGTCGGGCAGGGGGATATACGCCGATCTGTTACAAAGACGAAGTGACCCAGAAAATGATTGATGACTGGAGAATGAAAAATGGGAATACATAACATTTGGCAGGGAAATAAAAATAGCGAAATAATAATCTCTTTGCTAAGAAATTAATTACGCTATTTCTGTGACAGAAATATTAAATTTTTATTTCAGTATGGACATTACTGGCTGGCTGTCATAGCTTACTATTTTACCCCATGAGAAAGGTAATAAAATGAGTGAGATATCTAGCCTGTCCCTGAAGATTTCCTCAGAGCTGAAAGAAAAAATCAAAGCGGCTGCCCTGGAAAATGAAGTCTCTATCAGTGCAGAAGTCAGCGCTCGGTTACTGAAGAGCTTTGATGAAAGCCACCATGCCTCTGAATTGTCTCCTGAGCTGGTGGACAGTCAGGGTACAGAAGAAGTTGGTGCGGAAGTGCCGTTAACGCAGAAAGAGCTAAAGAAAATCCGGGAATTACTGAAAGGTAAATCTAAAGCGGCTTCCAAGAAAAAGTAATGCGGTTCTGAATCTCTGATTGATTCAAAAAATATATAACAAAATTAAATCACCCAGGCGCATTGATGAAAATGCATCTGGGTGAATATTTTTCGCTCAATCCACACTGCTCGTGTCGAACGAGAAAATGGCTGGAAGTGTCCAGTCCCATATCCATTCACCTAACTCTTCATATTCCTACTTCGCATTCGCGACATAATATAAACGCAGAAGGTATTTATTTAAAAATATAACAAATTGTTATTATTTGTTTTTGAGTTTATTGTTACATCCTGAATGCCATATTCATTTCATCTGGAAACATATATCTTATAAATAGATAGATTTTAAAAAAATGATCGATTAAATAGATATTAGTGCCATAAGTTAGAAAATATAAAGATTATCTACAAAAAGCCGATACTGCCTTCGGCGTCAGGAAAAGTTGTTCTGGTGTGTATTCGTTCCTTGCCGCTGCTATTAGACCATAATTTTAGTGACGGTAATTCTCCTGGATTCTGTGAGTCATGGGAACGTAAAAAGTCAGGTTATGGTACGGAGAAATGCGGTGAAAGATGAGGTGTAAAGGATGACGTTTTTTCTACTGCCAGCATGTGCAGAAGTCTGCTATCGCGCGCCGTATCTGGTTAGACCAATTCGACCGTACCGCCATGAATATGGTTTGATGCGCATGTCTACCTACATATTGTTCATGTTTCTCACCAGGGCATATAAATTATCTGTCCAGAAATGTGTATTTTTTGTTATGAAAAAGAGTATTGGAGCTATCTGTATTTATTGAATAAATATTAATTTTTCAATTATATATTTTTATACAGATAGAAAAAATTAATTAAGGAGATGTTAATGAGTTTATCCAACTGGCGTATAGGGTATCGATTAGGGGCGGGGTTCTCTTTTCTGGTATTAATGCTTTTGGTAATTGGCAGCGTTGCCATTTCAAAATTAAGTGACTTTCACGAAAAAATGGATGAGATTGTTTCGCAAAATTATCCATTGACCGTCAAAAGTAATAAGCTGATTGATGAATTGAATGGTTACCTCAATAATCAGCAACTGTTGTTATTACTTAAATCAGAAAGTGAAATCAATAAACAGTTGGCGCTGAACAAAGAGCGTTCAGGAAAAATATCTGAACTCATGGAGTATCTGAATCAGTCCGTCAGTGACGATAAATCGGTTGCGGTACTGCGTGATATTGGTGATATCCGCCGCGATTTCCTTGGTTCAGCGAACAAACTTTCGTCATTGATCTCGGCAGGGAACACCGAAGCCGCATCTGAAGAGTACTTCAACGTAACGCGTGTGACACAGGAAAAATACACCAACAAAGTCAATGAATTTATCGGGATACAGGATGACAAGATGTCATCCTCTGCGCAAGCGGTGGGGGAAAGCTATAAAAATGCGCTGATGGTTCTCGCCACGATTATTCTCATCAGTGCGCTGGCTGGGTTGATTATTGCTTCACTGATTACCCGCAGCGTGACCCAGCCGCTACAGGAAGCGCTGGGCGTTGCTGAAAATGTCGCGAAAGGCGACTTGACCTCTGAGATTTATACCGATCGTAAAGATGAAACCGGCCAACTGTTATCTGCCTTGAACAATATGAACAGCAGTCTACGGCAGATTGTTAGCCAGGTGCGCGATGGCGCAGAAACGATCTCCAGCGCTGCATCGCAAATTGCAGCAGGGAATCAGGATTTATCGGCCAGAACGGAAGAACAGGCAAGCTCGCTGGAAGAAACAGCGTCATCGATGGAACAACTGACGTCAACGATCAGAAATACCGCCGATAATACGACGCAGGCAACAGATCTGGCGGCCAGCGCGTCTGAAACGGTGAAGAAAAGCGGCGCCATGATGGAAACAGTCACGCAGGAAATGCGTGGAATCCGTGATTCTTCACAGCGTATGGCAGAAATTATCGGGGTGATCGATGGTATTGCCTTCCAGACCAACATTCTGGCGCTGAATGCGGCCGTTGAAGCGGCACGTGCCGGTGAACAGGGAAGAGGGTTTGCCGTTGTTGCCAGTGAGGTACGTGCGCTGGCTCAGCGAAGCGCTACGGCGGCAAAAGAAATCAAAGAGCTTATCGATGATTCATTCAAGAAAGTGCAGGACGGCATGGGGCTGGTAGAAGAAACGGGTGTCACGATGAATTCACTGGTGACGAATGTGCAGGGCGTAACAGGAATTATCAGCGAAATTGCGCAGGCCAGCCGTGAACAAAGCGATGGAATCAACCAGATCAACCTGGCCGTGGGGCAGATTGATACGACAACCCAGCAAAACGCCGCGTTGGTTGAAGAATCTGCTGCTGCCGCGCTCTCTTTACAGGATCAGGCAAATAGCCTCGCGCGTACGGTCAGCGTATTCAATCTTGGTGCATCTTATAAAAGTGCGGCATTGAGTAGAAAAGTGGAAACACCTGCGCTGTCAGCCCCTAAAAATAACCGTGCAGAAAAAACCGCTGCTAAAGGTGAGTTAGCGGACTGGACGACGTTCTAACATCCGCCATTAAGCTGTATTGCTGATTAACCGCCATTGTGTTGCACAAATTGTGTCACACAGTGGCGGTTTTTTATGTCTGGATCTAACGATGATGGCAGTCTGACAATCAGTTTTTGGCGATAGCCTGCTTGGGGTTGCCCATATACCACCGAACTGTATCAATCAGCAGGAAGATGAGCAGGCTGATCCCCATGACGGGTAAACTGACTGCCAGTAGCAGCGTGATAAGCGCAATAAGCACACGCTGAAAGACGGGAACCGCTAACCATGCTGCCGTCAGCGTGTTGACCGGATTCACGCTATGACGAGATTTTGGACGACGTATCCACCACATCCGATAGCCCCAGACGATCATTGCACAGAGCCCAAGTCCAAATGCCGCGAGGATGAGCTGATTTGGCAAACCGAATAGCACGCCCATGTGCGCATCCACGCCCCAACGCGTGAGCTTGGCGGCCAGCGGGAAGGTGTTGAAATCGGTTTTGTCCACAACATCCAGCGTATCAGGGTTAATTGATACGGCATCAACCTGCGTTGGCCAGGCACGGTCGATCTCACTGACTGTCCAGGCGCGGTGCGGCTGAGTGGCGGGGCGGATTTCGATTTTATTGGCATCAATCCCTGCATGACGTGCGGCAGCCAGTACCTCATCAAATAACGTGGGTGAAGAGGCGCCGACATCCCCCATTGGCATTGATGCATGATGTTCCGCGTGCTCATCCGTGGCCATCACCATATCGTGACCGTGCATCATGTCGTGATGAGACATCGGTGCGGGCAATTGGGTTTTGACTGATGGGGTCTGCCATCCTAACGCGGTACGCGCGACAGAAATGTTGCTGCCTGCCCACTGTGACCAGGTTAGCCCCGTCGCGGAGAAAAAGAGCAAACCAAGCACAAGGCTTAGCCCCATCGTGGCATGCCAGTGGCGCAGGCGCTGCGTCTTTGCCGCCGTCGTCTGGCTATTTTTCAATTTCCGTCGTTTGGCCGCTGACGATACATGTCGGGTTGACCACCAAATGACAATGCCGCCCAGTGCCGCGACCCACAGCCAGGATGCCGCCAGCTCGCTGTAATTACGCCCGATATCGCCTAGCAGCAGCCCGCGGTGCAGGTAATCAAGCCAGGTACGAAATGGCAGAATGCCGCTGGTGCCGTAAACAATCTCACTACCGCGATTTTCCAGCGAGACAGGGTCGATGAAAACGGCGCGACTTTCTGATGGCCCCAGTTCCGGCAAGGCAAACATAACGCGCGTGGTTTCTCCGGCAGCAGGCGCAGGACGTATTGCCAGTAATTTTGCATCCTGATGGTGAACAAGCCCTGCCTGTGCGGCACGAATTTGATCAGCCAGTGAATGCGGAGCGCCCTGACTCTGGGTGAAAAGCTGGTGTGAATACAGTCGATTTTCAATCTGCGGCGTCAGGACATACAGCGTACCCGTCAGGGCGGCGACGAAAATAAAAGGGCCGACAAAAATACCAATATAGAAATGCAGACGGATGAAGAGAGCGACGATCGCGGCACGTGGCGATACGTTGTCTACCGCGTGTTGAACCGGCGCGGTTTCTCCGGCTGAGCGCGTGCCGGAGGCGGCAGCAGTGGCTGATGCCTGATTAGGGTGTGACATAAAACCCTCTGAAATCATTTAGCAAAAAAATGATCAAACGCCATACCTGAAAGGATATAGCGCGATGCGTTATAAATGCACATGGCGTGATGATGCACGATTCAGAAAGGTGGGGCGCGCACTACTGGGGAAGCGTAACGTTCGGGAAGGACAATGCGGGAGATAAAATGAATAACCAGCGCTTCAGATAAAGACGCGGTCAGTATCGGATTGAGTGAACCTGTTGCGAACAGCGCTGGCGTATACGAAAAGAGTACGCAGTAACCACAAGCGGCATGATCCATCATCATCGACGGTGA
The DNA here is from genome assembly GCF_015689195.1 of Pectobacterium aroidearum. Taxonomy (GTDB): domain Bacteria; phylum Pseudomonadota; class Gammaproteobacteria; order Enterobacterales; family Enterobacteriaceae; genus Pectobacterium; species Pectobacterium aroidearum. The sequence continues at coordinate 3,010,782 of NZ_CP065044.1, read as the reverse complement.
TGAGGGAGAATGGTGTGATGGGGTCGTGTGGTGACCGGACATTGCGTGTCCGGTATGCTGTTGTTCCGCTAGATTGCCGTTGTGGCTGGCGTGCGCTGTTGCGCTATTTTCATTGTGCCCGTGTTCATGAAAGTTATGCTCACGCTCGTAAAGCACCCGTGTTTGTGAAATCACTGGTGCAACGAAGATGGTCAAAATAGCGAAGATGCCGACCCAGGCTGGGAAACTTCGCCGTCGAAGCGCGGACAAAAGCATAGCAGTCTTAATTCAACAATACCGGGTTCAGTCGAGGAGTGTACTTTACTTGCCCCTGCATTGTTACACAAATGTTTATACCCGCCATACTTCAAACGGTATGTGAATCAATGTCACTGTTCGTCAGATCTTTTATCGGTGGGCAATGGGAAACGGTATGGGCGCAAACGGAATAATCCTACGCACGTGCAGGTCGATATTCGCTATAGTCCGTGGCTGTTTTGCATTTTTACAACCCGGTTTATCATGCTTTAGCGTTCTCGTTGTTTAAACGCTGACCTATTATGATGAACAATATCTTTATCAAGTTGTAGGAAAGCTAACTTATCCATTAATATGGATTTTAGTTGATTGAAGCACACCAACAGGGGGAGCTGTGCTGGATAATAAATTTGGGTTTAAACAGCGGGTTGCCAGCCTTCGCTGGCTGTCCGCCGCCATTATGCTGTCTGTAAGCGCAGTGCCTGCTTGGGCATTCTCTATTGATGATGTGGCACAGCAGGCTGAAAAGCTGTCACAAAAGGGTTTTGAAGCGCCGAAAAGTAATCTTCCTGCGCAATTCCGTGATATGAAATTTGCGGACTATCAGCAAATTCGTTTCAATAACGATAAGTCATACTGGAATAATGTACAGACGCCATTCAAACTCCAGTTTTACCATCAGGGGATGTATTTCGATACCCCGGTGAAAATTAATGAAGTCACAGCGACAACGGTTGATGAGATTAAATACTCTCCTGAGTATTTTGATTTTGGTTCCGTCAACCACGATGCTGAAGCCGTTAAAAATCTCGGTTTTGCGGGTTTTAAAGTTCTCTATCCGATCAATAAAGCTGATAAGAACGATGAAATTGTCAGCATGCTGGGTGCCAGCTACTTCCGTGTGGTAGGAAAAGGCCAGATTTATGGCTTGTCTGCCCGTGGCTTGGCTATCGATACCGCATTACCTTCCGGTGAGGAATTCCCTCGTTTCCGTGAGTTCTGGATTGAACGTCCAAAACCAAATGATAAACATCTGGTTATTTATGCGCTGCTGGATTCTCCGCGTGCCGCAGGGGCTTACCGCTTTACCGTTTATCCGGGGCGTGACAGCGTCGTAGACGTTCAAGCTAAAGTCTTCCTGCGTGATAAAGTGGGCAAACTGGGTATTGCTCCGCTGACCAGCATGTATCTGTTCGGGCCGAACCAGCCTTCTCCGACGCTGAATTATCGTCCGGCGCTGAACGATTCTAATGGCCTGTCAATTCATGCCGGCAATGGTGAGTGGATTTGGCGTCCGCTGAATAATCCAAAACACCTGTCCGTCAGCACCTATGCGGTAGAAAACCCGAAAGGATTTGGTCTACTGCAACGCGGTCGTGATTTTACTGCCTATGAAGATCTCGACGATCGTTACGATCTGCGTCCAAGCGGCTGGGTTGAACCGAAAGGCGAGTGGGGCAAAGGAAAAGTTGAGCTGGTTGAAATCCCTACTGCGGATGAAACCAACGACAATATCGTCGCTTTCTGGACGCCTGATGTATTGCCTGAAACGGGCAAACCGCTGGATATTAAATATCGTCTGCACTTTACGCGCGACGAAGATCAACTGCATTCTCCGAACATTGCCTATGTTCAACAAACTCGCCGTTCTGCCGGTGATGTTAAGCAATCTAACCTGATCCGCCAGCCTGACGGCACGATCGCGTATATTGTGGATTTTGTTGGACCGAATTTAAAAGAGTTGGATGAGAGCACTCCGGTGGCCTCTCAGGTCAGCATTGGTGATAACGGCGAGATTGTAGAAAATAATGTTCGCTATAACCCAGTGACTCATGGCTGGCGTCTGACGCTGCGTTTGCGTGTGAAAGATGCGAAACAGCCGACTGAAATGAGAGCTGCATTGGTTAATGGCGAGACGACATTGACTGAAACCTGGAGCAATCAGCTACCTGCTAATGAATAAGTCAACTTCTTCTCTCGATTATATTGAGAAACTACCTCTGCCTGCCGAGCAGGCAGAGGTTCTTCGCGAAAAATTACCGCAAGCGGCCTGGAACGATCAGGCCGTTTTGCATCAGGCTTTGTCTGAAGGTAGTCCGTCTGAAGAGCATCAGGTTAATGTTCAGTCTGAAGATGATGCTACGCTGCAGTCTGTGCAGGCTCGTCTTGAAATGGCCTGGGCAGAAGGGCTGGACAACGGTAAACAACTCGGCACTGACAGAGAAGGGCGGACGGCATTAAAAGCGATGCCCGTCATTACCCGCGCTTCTATGTTTCCTGACGTCTGGCGAACCAATCCTTTGGTTCGCTGGTGGGAAAGCTTACTGGGACGCACCGTACCGCCTCGCCCTCATTACAGCCCGGAAGAGAAAATTTCCGAAAACCGTTGGCGCTTGGTGGGAACAATCCGCCGCTATATTCTGCTGGTGTTAACGCTGTTTCAGACGGCGATCGCAACCTGGTATATGAAAACCATCCTGCCTTATCAGGGATGGGCGCTCATCGATCCGTTTGAAATGGCGGGTCAACCGTGGACGCGTTCGCTGATGCAACTGCTTCCTTATGTGCTGCAAAGCGGCATATTGGTTCTGTTTGCAGTGTTGTTCTGCTGGGTGTCGGCTGGATTCTGGACCGCACTGATGGGGTTCCTGCAACTGTTGATTGGTCGAGATAAATACAGCATCTCTTCCACGACGGTAGGTAACGAGCCGCTGAATCCAGAGCACCGCACGGCGTTAATCATGCCGATTTGTAACGAAGACGTAGAGCGTGTGTTTGCGGGATTGCGTGCGACGTATGAGTCGGTTGAAGCAACGGGCAATCTTGAACATTTTGATATTTACGTACTGAGTGACAGTAACGATCCCGACATCTGTGTGGCAGAGCAAAAAGCCTGGATGGAACTGTGTCGTGATGTCGGCGGTACAGGTCGCATTTTCTATCGTCGTCGTCGTCGTCGCGTCAAACGTAAGAGCGGCAATATTGATGATTTCTGCCGCCGTTGGGGCAACCAGTACAGCTATATGGTCATTCTGGATGCCGATAGCGTCATGAGTGGCGAATGTCTGACGTCTTTGGTCAGACTGATGGAAGCGAACCCGAACGCCGGTATCATCCAGTCTTCACCGAAAGCATCGGGCATGGATACGCTGTATGCGCGCTGCCAGCAGTTTGCAACGCGTGTTTACGGTCCGCTGTTCACCGCTGGCTTGCACTTTTGGCAGTTGGGCGAATCGCATTACTGGGGGCATAACGCGATTATCCGCGTTAAACCGTTCATCGAGCACTGTGCTTTGGCACCGCTGCCAGGTGAGGGGTCGTTCGCCGGTGCGATTCTTTCGCACGACTTTGTCGAAGCAGCGCTGATGCGTCGCGCAGGATGGGGCGTGTGGATCGCTTATGATCTGCCGGGAAGTTATGAAGAACTGCCGCCTAACCTGTTGGATGAACTGAAACGTGACCGCCGCTGGTGCCATGGCAACCTGATGAACTTCCGGTTGTTCCTGGTTAAAGGTATGCATCCCGTTCATCGCGCCGTTTTCCTTACCGGTGTGATGTCTTATCTGTCGGCACCGCTGTGGTTTATGTTCCTGATGCTCTCTACAGCGTTGCAGGTTGTGCATACGCTCATGGAACCTCAGTACTTCTTGCAACCCCGACAGCTGTTCCCCGTCTGGCCACAGTGGCGGCCGGAATTGGCGATCGCACTCTTCTCGACGACATTGGTCTTGCTGTTCTTGCCAAAACTGTTGAGCGTGATTCTGGTGTGGGCAAAAGGCGCAAAAGAGTACGGCGGTGCTTTACGAGTATTTATTTCGCTGCTGCTGGAAATGCTGTTCTCAGTCCTGTTGGCACCGGTTCGTATGCTGTTCCACACCGTGTTTGTTGTCAGTGCGTTTCTCGGTTGGTCGGTGCAGTGGAATTCTCCGCAGCGTGACGACGATGCAACTCCGTGGAGCGAGGCGTTTGTGCGCCACGGTTCCCAGTTGATTCTGGGGCTGGTCTGGGCGATTGGCATGGCATGGTTGGATCTGCGCTTCCTGTGGTGGCTGGCTCCGATAGTCTTCTCGCTGATTTTGTCGCCGTTTGTTTCGGTTTATTCGAGCCGCGCGTCATTAGGGCTGGGCTGTAAACGTGCCAAGCTGTTGATGATACCGGAAGAGTTCAATCCACCACGTGAGTTGGTTGCTACGGATGAATATTGCCGACTGAACCATCAGCGTAGGCTGGATAATGGGTTTATGCAGGCTGTCTTTGATCCGTCAATTAACGCTCTCGCCAGTGCAATGGCAACGGCGCGTCATCGCTTCAGCCAAGCGATTGAAGACGTACGTGAGAAGAATGTGCGTGATGCCTTGAACCGTAAGCCGGAAGAGGTGAGTAATAATCAGCGTCTGGTTCTGCTTAGCGATCCCGTTACGATATCGCGCTTGCACTACCATGTGTGGCAAAAACCGGAGACCTATGCTGCGTGGGTTGAGTCTTACCAGAAACTTCCCGTACCGCATATCAAAAGCTAACTTCGCGTTGGCATGAAAGATAAAGCAACGGCAATCAATCGCCGTTGCTTTTTTTTCGTCTGTCACAAGAGTGGCTGTTCCTGAAAGGAGTAACCGGAACGAACGTGTTAGTTAAAATACGTTCCTTAATAAAAGGACGGTTCGCCTTCCGGGCGGGTTTTGAAACGACGGTGCAGCCACATATATTGATCCCGTGCGAGCAGAATATTCTTTTCAACAACCTTATTCATCCAAACGGCTGTCTCGGTTTCATTATCTACAGGTGCATCCTGTTCTGCAGGTTGGATCAGCAGTTCATAGCCTTTTCCGTCAGGCAGACGGCGTGGAACAAAAGGAATGACGGCAGGGCGCGCGGTCTTGATCAGCATATAGCTACCGCGGGTTGTCGCCGCTTTTTCTACGGCAAACAGAGGGGCGAATACGCTGCTTCGTGGACCATAGTCGTGATCTGGGGCATACCAGATAATATCGCCCTGTTTGAGAGCACGAATCATGCCCTTAAGATCTTTTCGGTCCAACATGGATTTATTGGACCGCATTCTTCCCCATGTCTGTAACCAATCAATCAGCTTGTTATCATTCGGACGATAGACACCGATCCCCGGATTGTGCATGCCAAAAACTCGTGCGCCGAGCTCCAATGTTAAAAAATGCAGTCCGATGAGCAGTACTCCTTGATCCCGTTCGTTCTCAGGACGAATGTGCTCAACGCCCGTCACCGTAAACCAGCGCTCGATACGCCAGTCTGGCCAAAACCAGGCCATACCGGTTTCAATCACTCCCATGCCGACAGATTCAAAATTCTTCCTGACTAATTCATCACGTTCAGCCTGCGACATCTCGGGGAAACACAGTTCAAGGTTACGGATGGCAACGTTGACGCGCTTTGGCAATAGACGCATAGCCAGATGACCAAGTGCGGTACCGATACGATACAGAACGGGATAGGGAAGCAAAACGATAAGGTAAAGGATGCCGATGCCCAACCAGGTGAGCCAGTAGCGTGGATGTAGCAATGAACGATTAAAAGAAGGGATTTGTGTCATGGCCTCAGTATCAATATTTGGGTGCTGGTCAGCACGCGAACCGTTAAAAAACGAGTTAATGGTTAACTGCAAGATAGATTATTGCGGCGCTTTGCCAATAACACAAATTACCGCTGCGTTATTGACTGATTTTTATGCAAAAAACGGCTTTTATCCTATCATTTTCAGAGAATGAGTTTTGACCTTTGATGGCATGGTGTCTGGCGATATAGGAAAGTGGCGACCCAGATAGGATCGCCTGACACAGTGTATCTACCGCTACTGTTTGAAAATGCCTCTGGCATAGCGTGGTTCACTACGCCAGTACTGCGCTGGGGCGGATACCTGCGCGCCCAGTCTGGCGGCCGCATGCCATGGCCAACGAGGATCGAAGAGAATGGCGCGAGCCAGTCCAATAGCGTCTGCCTCACCGGTTGCGACGATCGCTTCTGCCTGTTCCGGCTCGGTTATTAGCCCAACGGCGATGGTGGTGATGCCTACCTCTTGCTTAATCCGCTGCGCATACGGCACCTGATAATTGGGTGCAGGATGGATTTGTTGCAATGGCGATAGTCCGCCACTGGATACGTGGATGAAATCGCAACCTAATTCGTGCAACGTTTGACTAAGCTGTACCGATTGCTCCAGATCCCAACCGCCCTCAACGCCATCTATCGCAGAAATGCGCACGCCAACGGCTTTGTGCGCCGGGAAAACCTCGCGTACTGCACGGTAAATCTCGACGATGAGGCGTATCCGGTTCTGAAGTGACCCCCCGTAGTTATCTGTGCGCTGATTTGTCAGCGGTGAAAGGAACTGATGCAGCAAATAGCCGTGAGCAGCATGAATTTCTATCAGGTCAAAGCCCAGACGATCCGCACGTTTAGCAGACGAAACGAATGAATCAATTAACGCGCGGATGTGTTGTTCTGACATCGCTAGCGGCGCAGCATCGCTGTCATTATAGGGGATCGCTGATGGTGCAATAGTCTGCCAGCCTCCCTGCTCCGGACGCAGAAATGCTCGCCCGCTCCAAGGAACTCCCGTTGAGGCTTTACGACCTGCGTGACCCAATTGTATGCCGAGAGGCATGGCAGAATAGGTTTTGACCGCGTTAACCGCGCCAGCAAGGGCCTGTTCTGTCGCGTCATCCCACAAGCCAAGGTCGCGTGGGGAAATCCGGCCTTCTGGGGAAACTGCGGTAGCCTCGATAATGAGTAATCCTGCACCGGAATGTGACAGGTTACCTAAATGCATGGTATGCCAGGCCGTCGCTTTGCCGTCCTCAGCCGAATACTGGCACATAGGGGCAATGATGATTCGGTTAGGTAGTTCGAGTTTACCAAGAGATACGGGGGAGAAAAGCTGACTCATAATGACAGATCCTTCGATGATACTTCATGAAAGCGAAATGAATCCCAGAGGCTATTGGCTTACGGTAGATCACTCTTTGTTGCCGCGCTATTCATTTCATGCCCTGACAGCCTCAGCTCTATCAGGTATGATGCCGGGCGATTCAATATATCGATCTCTGATTCGATGATGAACGTCACACGCTAACCTCAATGAAGACAGGAAACGTACACCATGCCAGTGTTACATAACCGGATTTCTAATGAGGAACTGAAGGCGCGTATGCTTGCGGAAACCGAGCCGCGTACCACAGTTTCCTTCTATAAATATTTCACCATTGACGATCCAAAAGCCTTTCGCGATCGTCTGTATATTCAGCTTGAGCAATGTAAGGTCTTCGGTCGCATTTATATTGCTACTGAGGGAATTAACGCGCAAATCAGCGTGCCCAATAATCAGTTCGAGGCCTTTAAGGCGGTATTGTTCAGTGCGCACCCGGCGCTCGATCAGATTCGCTTAAATATCGCTCTGGAAGATGACGGGAAATCGTTCTGGGTATTGCGTATGAAAGTGCGCGAACGGATTGTCGCTGATGGGATAGATGATCCGACATTTAACCCAGCGAATGTTGGGCAATACCTGAAAGCCGTTCAGGTTAATGCCATGGCGGACGATCCTGACACCGTGTTTGTCGATATGCGTAATCATTACGAATATGAAGTCGGACACTTCGAGAATGCGCTGGAAGTACCGTCGGATACGTTTCGTGAGCAGTTGCCAATGGCGGTTGAGATGCTTGATGAGGCGCGTGACAAAAATATTGTCATGTACTGCACGGGCGGTATTCGCTGCGAGAAGGCCAGCGCCTACATGTTGCACCATGGCTTCAAGAATGTGTATCACGTAGAAGGCGGTATTATTGAGTATGCGCGCCAGGCTAAAGCTCAGGGGCTACCGCTGAAGTTTATCGGCAAGAATTTCGTGTTTGATGAACGAATGGGAGAGCGCATTTCTGATGACGTTATCGCGCATTGCCATCAGTGCGGTGCGTCGTGTGATAGCCATACTAACTGCCGTAATGAAGGGTGCCATCTGCTGTTTATCCAATGCCCAGCCTGCGCTGCAAAATACGAAGGTTGCTGTAGCACACAGTGTTTGGATGAAATGAAATTGCCGTTGGAAGAGCAAAGAGCGATACGCAGCGGGCGTGAGAATGGAATGAAGATTTTCAATAAATCTAAAGGACTATTACAGTCAACGTTGCACATTCCGGCTCCTGCAGTGAAAGACAAGGCCGAATAATTAGCGGTTAAGCGCGTAATATAAAAAGCCCTTTCCAAAGGAAAGGGCTTCGTACAGTCAATGCCTAGCCTTACTTCTGGCGAACGCCTTCAACGGCAATAATCAGTTCCACCTCTTGCGAGGCTGGACCTAAATCAGTCGTAATGTTGAAGTCTTTCAGCTTGATAGTCCCTTCGGCTTGAAAACCGGCACGATAGTTACCCCACGGATCATCACCCTGGCCGATAAGTTTGGCATCAAGCTTAACGGGCTTGGTGACGCCATTTAAGGTCAGGTTGCCGGTAATATCGTAATCTTCACCGTCTTTCTTCACTTCCGTTGACGTAAACGTCGCCTGCGGATGCTTGGTAACGTTTAAAAATTCTGCGCTGCGAAGGTGCTTGTCACGCTCAGCATGATTGGTGTCAACGCTGTTGGTGTTGATGGTGACATTCACTTTATCCGCTGATGGGTTTTTCTCATCAAAGGTAAAGGCGCCATCGAAGTCATTAAAGCTGCCGTAAAGCCAGCTGTAACCGAGGTGTTTAATGCGGAATTCAATAAACGCGTGCTGGCCTTCTTTATCGAACTTGTACTCTGCCGCCAGTGCAGAACCGGCAGAGGCAAGCATGGATACTGCGGTCAGGCTCAGTAGTGTTTTCTTCAGCATTGGTATTTCTCCATAAATCCAGAAAGTTAAGGAACGTTGCTACCCAACATCCGTTTCAACGTGTTATCACCATCGATAAAGTGGTGTTTTAATGCGGCTAAACCGTGCAGCGCTGATAAGGCAACCACCGCCCATGCAAGATAAAGATGCACGTCGCCTGCTATATCGGCCTGATCCGTCAAGCCGCTGACAATGGCCGGAATAGAAAACCAGCCAAAAACTGAGATGGAATGCCCTTCGGCAGTGGAAATGAGATATCCACTAATAAGAATGGCGAAAAGAATGACATAAAGCGCAATGTGAGCCAGCGTCGCGCTGACGCGGGTCAATGTGGAGTAGCTTTTCAACGGTGGAGGCGGTGGAGAAATAAAGCGCCACACCACGCGAAAAATTAAGATGGCAAAGAACAATACGCCAATCGCTTTGTGGATCTCCGGAGCACGGTGATACCAGATATTGTAGTAGCCTAATGTGACCATCCACAGGCCTAAAGCGAACATGCCATAAACGGTTAACGCTGCAATCCAGTGCAAAAGAATGCTGATATGGCCATAACGAGAAGAGGTATTACGCCAAAGCATAGTGATAACTCCTTATCAAAACGATAACGCTGTCAATTCGGCGAAATTTAACAGGATGAAACATAAAATCAATATAAACTTTCAAATTGTAACATTATCATAAACATGAGCAGTTTTTTTGAATTTAAATTCATAATTTATTCAGTTTGGTTATGGAAGTTATTTAATAGCAATAACTATTTCTGATGTCTGTTGGCAAATGAAGAATGAATAAGCTGGCAGAGAAATAAATGTGCGGCACTGCAAAGAGGCTCTATTAGTTGAATAATGATGCAGTAAGTGATTATTAGTATAAAAGTAGACGGTACGAATTAATTTATTGGTGAATATAAAAAGAAATGAGAATAGCCCTAAAACGACAACACCGCCTTAATTGGCGGTGTTGTCGTTTTAGGCAAAACTAATGGGTATTGAATATACTATTAATAACGTTATCAATTACTAATGTTTTCGATAATCACTGACGTCACAGTCTGTTGATTCGATTTTTGCAATACCGGCTTCGAGTATGTGTATCAGTTGCCGTGCAACATCGGTCGTTAGCCAAAGCGTGCGGTCTACATGTGCTTCATCTGGTGCTTGATCCGAGGTGGATAAGTAGTGTAAACGGATCATCATGGCATCATAACTGTCAACGGTGCTGATGTCCCAACCTACAAGAGGATGTGTCTGAATAACTTCATTTTTTCTATCCATAAATACCCCTTATTGACTAGTTACTAACATGAGTGACTAACGAGGCTTCAGGTGGCTCATTATTTTTAAATGAGCATTATCAGTATACTGCTGCTTATTTAATTTATGGGAAATATTTTCAGTTTTTCGTAAAAAATATTACACAGACGGTATGGAGAAAGGGGGTAAGCGATGCGTCAGATAAAATATCGGGACGAATAGGCTTTCATCCCGAAGGTGTGGTTAGCAGGGGTGGCAGGACATTATTCCACACCAGAACCTGCATTTTTCTCCAATGCGGCAGCAAGCTTGGCAAGGTATTTTTTCATCGCTGGATCTCGATTCTCATTTTGAGATTCGAGAGTCAGGTTATGAATCATCAGTGTGTTTGCTTTCTCATCGAGGCAGAATGCCAGAGACGAAAAGGCGAGTTCCAGAGCATCGATTTTGCGTTGTTGCTCGCCAATCAGCTCCAGCAGTTCCCCGAATGTCATTGCCTCTTCTGGTTTTTCTACCGTCATAACAGATACCCTCGGTCATAGCATATGGCGAAATGCCGCTTTAAACTGCCATTACAGCCCATATCTTCGTTATCTTTCAAGTTTTAGATTACTCTGCTGTAAACCAGTCGTCGGCACTTTCCCACGTTTCCTGCAAAATTTCAGAGATACGATCTTTGTCATCTTTGCCTGCACCCATTACCGTCAGGTTATTTGCAGATGCATAACGAACCTGAATGGGCGTATCGGGATAAATTTTGTGAATACGTTTTTCCAGCTCATGCCTGAGTGCATCAATCGCACCGGCGGGTAAAGGCGTTGTCTTTGCAAGAGTGATTTCTACGCGCATGATGACCTCCAAATTTTAAACTGTTTATTTATACAGTTATTGCAAGTGAAGAACAAGACACGCAACAAAATTTAGCCCATCGGCATAATGCGGATGGGCTTGTCGATTAACGGACTGACCAGTTGAGGCTTTGTCCGGCAAGGAAGGGGATTAACGACTCATCGCCAAGCGAGATTTCTTCCGGGAACGTGACCGTTTCACGGTAAAGCTCAATCCAGCTGTCGTTCACTGGCAGGTCATAAAAACGTGGGCCGTTCAGGGAGCAGAATGCTTCGAGTTTATCAAGCGCGTTCATTTCTTCAAAAACGGTGGCGTATGTGCTTAATGCCGCCTGGGCATTGAATACTCCAGCACAGCCACAGCTGGATTCTTTCCTGTGTTTCGCGTGAGGCGCTGAATCAGTACCGAGGAAAAGGCGTTCACAACCGCTGGCTACGGCTTCACGTAGTGCCTGCTGATGCGTATTGCGTTTTAAGATCGGCAGGCAATACAGGTGAGGGCGAACGCCGCCAACCAGCATATGATTGCGGTTAAACATCAGGTGCTGCGGTGTAATGGTTGCGGCGAGATAATCATTACCTTCAACCACATACTGCGCGGCTTCTTTCGTCGTAATGTGCTCGAGGACGACCTTCAGCTCAGGGAATTGTTGGCGCAATGGTTCCAGTACCGTTTCGATGAAGCGCGCTTCCCGATCGAAAATATCCACGGCAGCGTCGGTAACTTCACCGTGGATGAGCAACGGCATGCCAATTTCTTGCATTTTCTCCAAAATGCCGGAGATATTGGCGACACTGGTTACTCCATGGCTGGAGTTTGTTGTGGCGTTGGCCGGGTATAATTTGGCAGCAGTAAAGACGCCTTGCTCAAAACCACTCACGATTTCATTGGCATCAAGTGCATCGGTCAGGTAGCACGTCATCAGCGGGTGAAAGTCATCACCCTGCGGAACCGCGGCTAAAATACGTTGGCGATACGCGATAGCGCTGGCCACGGTGGTAATCGGCGGCGTCAGGTTAGGCATAACAATCGCACGGCCAAAGAAACGGCTGGTATAGGGGAGAACGGTTTCCAGCATCCGATCGTCACGCAGGTGAATGTGCCAATCGTCAGGACGACGGATTTTAAGAATAGTGGGCTGTGCGGTCATGGAATTGCGCTCCGGCGGTCAGTAGAAAAACATCGTCTTTCGGTTGGTTTTGGGACTGATACGGCGGGGGATAAGGATAAGCGTAAAGCCATTCGAATGCATCCGTTTGTTGATGAATGCTTGAAATTAACCGTGGATTGGCATCTGATAGCACTATCTTTTCATTGATAAATAAGGGATGTATATGGAAATTCGTATTGTCGCCACCATTCAGGCAAAAGCAGAGTTCATTGCAGACGTTACCGCAACGCTAAAGCGCGTGGTGGTGCCCAGCCGACAGGAAGCGGGTAATGTGCAGTATGATCTGCATGAAGTCGTAGATAAAGCCGGCTCGTTCGTGTTCTTCGAGCGCTGGAAAGATCGAGAGGCTTTGACATCACATGAGCAGAGCGATCACTTCAAGAACCTGCTGGCTGAACTGGATGGCAAAACGGACAGCGTAGATATCAAGCTATTGCGTTTTTTAGGCTAACAAGCGTTAGTACATAAAAAAACACCCGCCAATTGGCGGGTGTTTGTCTATAGAAGTCAGGATTATTCGCTGACAGGTGTAGGCTTGGTTGCTGGCGCAGTTGACTGGTTAACTGCCGCATGACCGCCTGCCGAACCTTTTCCTGAGAACGGATAGGCAGGACGAACCCAATCACTCTGTCGAGCTGGTTCCGCGTGGTATGCCGGCGCAGGAGCCTTGGTCATCGGCGCTGTCGCATGGAACTTATAGCGAGGTTGCTCAGCAACGGTTGCTGCTTTTGCTACGCTCGATACAGGTTCTTCCACTATCGGCTGTGCGCTGGTCGCGGTGACAGGTTCATCCTGAGCGCGCTGTGGCGGGACAGTTTCCTGTACTGCGGAAACTGCTGGAGTAGAAACAGGTTCTGCCACATCAGCTTTCTCGGTTGCATGAACAATGCTATCCGTCTGCTTGTCTTCTACGGATGCTTCCGTAGCGACATCGCTAGTAGCTAAAGTTTCAGCAATTACAGTTTCAGTCGCAACAGGTTCAACGATCTGTGCGTCTTCAGCAGCCAGAGCCGTATCAGCAGCCTTTGCTTCCTCAACGGCACTTACGGCAACTGCAGCGATAGCATCGTCGATAGCGGTGTTCTCGGTAACGGGCTCGACGACGGTATCTTCGTCTGCGGCACTCACCTCGACATTTGCGACATTGCTATCCTGAATCACGTCGGCAGATTGTGCTGTTGCGGTGACAACAGCGTTTTCCTGAACCGCGGTTTCAGCAATCGCCACATTTTCAGCTAGGTTGGATTCTGCGGTATCGATTTGCGTAGTCACTGCCGTTTCGACGACGGTTGGCAACAGCGGTGTTTCAATCGCCGCAACGTTTTCGTCCTGCGGTTGGCCTTCAGCCTGCTGTGTCTGGGCAAGAGGATAGCTGATCCACACTTTTCCTGATGCCATTTCCGGTGATGCGGCGGCAAACTCCAACTGCATCGGAGACTGAGACGGGTAGCGTTCATCACGATAGCGACGACGGCGCTGGCCGCTGACGCGTAGGTGACGCGGCGAACGGCGTGAACGACGTGGCATTCCCCCATTCTCGGCGTTCGCACGATTTGCGTCGTTTTGCTCGCTATCGACCTCGTTGTTGTCTACCGCAGCCTCGTTTGACTTGACATAGGATTGAGCCTGCTCAGATGGAACAGCGACAGGCACTGTGCTATCGGAGAGGGTATCCTGCTGAGTGTCAGACTGAACACGTACTTTCTGCGACAACTGACGGCGTTGACGACGTGGCATAATCTGAGTCGGTTTATCCTGCTCGGCTACGTTGTCATCGGAATCATCAACAGTTGCCTGAGTTTTTGCTTCAGCAGGAGCCTGACGGCGCTCATCCTGACGACGACGCTGGCGCTCAGCACGCGGCTCACGACGCGGTTGTTCTTCTGAACTGGTTTTCTCCGCGTTTTCCGCAACCACTTCCTCGTTCTGTCGCTTATTACGGCGCTGCTCATCACGCTGTTCACGATTGTCACGAGAACCACGATCATCACGAGAATTGCGATCGCGGCGGTTATTGCCCTGACGACGAGAATTCCGGCGCTCAGAACGCTGACCATCAGCCGATTTCTCTTCTTCTGCCTTCTTCTCGCCAACGTTATCCGCTGCTTTTACCGCAGGTTCAGAAGCAAAGGCGCTTTTTAAGGCAGTGAAGAAACGGCTGATGAGGCCTGGTTGAGCGGCTTCCGCAGGTTTCGCCGCAGCAGGCGTCGCTTTGGCTACCGACGGTGCGGTTTCCGCTGGCATTTCGGCCATAGTAAACGTTGCTAAAGCCGGTTGCTCAGGCTGTTTACGTTCAATCGTCTGTTCGTCTTGCTGTTGCTGTGTTTCCGTTTCCAAACGCTGAGGCAGCAGATAGCTAAGCGTTGGCTTTTCTTCGCCTTTACGGACGCGGACAACGGAGTAGTGAGGCGTTTGCATGCCATCGTGTGGCACGATGACCGCACGCACGCCGCCTTGACGTTTCTCAATGGCGTTAACGGCATCACGCTTCTCGTTCAGCAGATAAGAAGCAATCTGGACTGGAACAATCGCGTGGACTTCTTTGGTGTTTTCTTTCAGCGCTTCTTCTTCAATCAGGCGAAGAATAGACAGAGAAAGTGATTCATTGTCACGAATCGTACCTGTACCGCTACAACGTGGGCAGACGTGATGGCTGGATTCACCCAGTGACGGACTCAGACGCTGACGCGACATTTCCAGCAGACCGAAGCGGGAAATGCGGCCAATCTGGATACGTGCACGATCCTGACGTACGGAGTCGCGCAGGCGGTTTTCCACTTCACGCTGGTGGCGAACCGGAGTCATATCGATAAAGTCGATAACGATCAGGCCACCGAGGTCACGCAGGCGCAATTGGCGAGCAATTTCGTCTGCGGCTTCAAGGTTAGTATTAAACGCGGTTTCTTCAATATCGCCACCGCGTGTTGCACGGGCGGAGTTGATATCAATCGCCGTCAGTGCTTCGGTGGTATCGATAACGATAGAACCGCCGGACGGCAGGCGCACCTCACGCTGGAAAGCCGACTCGATCTGCGATTCAATCTGGTAGTGGCTGAAAAGCGGGATTTCACCACTGTACAATTTGATTTTGCTGCTGAAATCAGGACGACCCAGCGCAGAAATGTGTTCTTTCGCCAGATCGAGAATTTTCGGATTGTCGATCAGGATTTCGCCAATATCTGGGCGCAGATAGTCACGGAAGGCGCGAACAATCACGTTACTTTCCTGATGGATCAGGAATGGTGCAGGGCGGCCTTCGGCGGCTTTTTTGATCGCGTCCCAGTGTTTCAGACGGAAAGCCAGATCCCATTGCAGGGCTTCAGCGGATTTACCCACACCAGCAGTACGAACAATGAGACCCATGCCATCAGGCAGTTGCAGCGAACCCAGCGCTTCTTTGAGCTCGGTGCGATCGTCACCTTCGATGCGACGGGAGATTCCACCGGCGCGCGGGTTATTCGGCATTAAGACCAGATAGCTACCCGCCAGACTGATAAAGGTAGTCAGCGCTGCGCCTTTGTTGCCACGCTCTTCTTTGTCTACCTGAACAATGACTTCCTGACCTTCACGTAACACGTCTTTAATGTTAGGACGACCATGGGAAGCATAGTTACTGGGGAAGTATTCGCGGGCGATTTCTTTAAGAGGGAGGAAACCATGTCTTTCTGCGCCGTAATCAACAAAAGCCGCTTCAAGACTGGGTTCGATACGAGTGATTTTACCTTTGTAGATATTTGCTTTCTTCTGCTCATGACCTGGACTTTCGATATCCAAATCATACAGCCGTTGACCATCAACCAAGGCAACACGCAACTCTTCCTGCTGAGTTGCGTTAATTAACATTCTTTTCATCTTCAACTTACTCGTTATTTTTACTTGCATTATTGATAGAGCTGCGGACAAAAGAACCGCATGACCGGAGTGAACCGATGGCCTCGTGGCTTATCGCAGGGACGTCAACCTCCCGGTTGTCGCCTGCATAGAGACGCATGTTTCGGTAGCCTGTGTTTCCTGATGGAAAACAGCGCATTTACTGAGGGAACAGCTTCTGAATAATGTCGCCAGATCTGATTCCATTTGCCGGCCAAGCTGCAATCCGCAGCCCGCTAACTGCTTGATTTCGCATTACGTCTTACGCCATTGCTGCGTGTGTGCGTCATCAGGCAAATTTAATAATTTCGCAATTTCCCCTTGTTTTATCGGAAATCCGCGTGGGAAACGCAAAAGCATTATTCCACTGCTGATACCGTTATAGCAAGGTGACTTTGCCTGTCTGTATAAAGATAGTTGTGTCGTTATCGCCAAAACGGACAGGGTTTGATGCTACAACGCAATTCGCCCGTTACATACTCGCGTCACTTACCCGCGTTACTTACCCGATAGTGCAACAATATCTTCATAAGTCAGACACACAGTTAAGCACAGAAAAAGAAGTGGCGCTATCGGGTTGCTCTATTTAGAATCGCGCATCATGAAAACAGATAATCCTTCAGTACAATTTGTGACGATCTCCGCAGATGAAGCGGGGCAGCGCGTCGATAACTTTTTGCATACCCACTTAAAGGGTGTGCCTAAAAGCATGATTTACCGTATCTTGCGTAAAGGCGAGGTAAGGATAAATAAGAAACGGGTCAAGCCTGAGTATAAATTGCTCGACGGCGATGTCATTCGTATTCCGCCTGTTCGGCAGGCAGAACGTGATGAAACGCCTGTTTCTGCGAGTCTTGGTAAAGTCGCGGCGTTGGCCGAGTGCATTATTTACGAAGATGACTACCTGCTGGTGCTGAATAAGCCCTCGGGTACCGCTGTGCATGGCGGGAGCGGTCTGAGCTTCGGCGTAATTGAAGGCCTGCGTGCTTTACGTCCGGAAGCGCGTTTTCTGGAGCTAGTACACCGCCTCGATCGCGATACGTCAGGCGTTTTGCTGGTAGCGAAAAAACGTTCGGCTTTGCGTTCTCTGCATGAACAGCTGCGGCTGAAAGGCATGCAAAAAGATTACCTGGCGCTGGTTCGCGGACAATGGCAATCCCATTGCAAGGTTGTTCAGGCACCGTTGCTAAAAAATATTCTACAAAGCGGTGAGCGCGTTGTGCGGGTTAACAGCGAAGGTAAGCCGTCGGAAACGCGCTTTAAGGTAGAAGAGCGTTTTGAGCATGCAACTCTGGTAAGGGCGAGTCCTGTCACCGGACGTACGCATCAAATTCGTGTACACACTCAATATGCTGGGCATCCGATAGCATTTGATGACCGTTACGGCGATCGTGAATTCGATGAGCAACTGGCGGACACCGGTTTAAAACGTCTGTTCCTGCATGCGCAGGCACTGCGTTTTGAGCATCCGAATACTGGCGAGACGTTGAGAATCGAAGCGCCTTTGGATAATGGGCTACGTCGCTGTCTTCAGGCGTTGCGTAAGACAAAAGCATAACGACGCGTATCGCTTATCACGCCTTTATCTGTCGGGATAGCGCGTCATCGTGCTATCCCGATTTGTATTACTCCGTCAAAGGATTAACGCCTTCCTTTTGTAGCATCTGAATCAGCGCGATCAGTGGTAACCCAATGAGCGTATTAGGATCGCGCCCGGATAATCGTTCAAAGAGGGCAATACCCAACCCTTCGCTTTTGAAACTGCCCGCGCAGTTCCACGGCTGTTCCTTCTCCAGATAGCCGTCAATTTCCGCATCCGTTAGCGTTTTAAAATGCACGTCAAATGGTTCCGCGATGCGTTGTATTTCTTGGGTCGCACTATTGAAAAGCGCTAAACCGGTAAAGAAGGAAACGCATTTCCCGCTGGCCTGCTGTAACTGTCGCGTTGCATTCTCCTTATTATGGGGTTTTCCCGTAATGGTATTTCCCAGAACGCAAACCTGATCGGAGCCGATAATCAGGTGATTGGGGTAGTGTGCGGCTAACGTTAGGGCTTTGCTTTCAGCAAGGCGAAGCACGAGATCGACGGCATCTTCACCCGGCTGTGGGGTTTCATCGATGTCTGGCGACGCGCAAACAAAGGGGAGGCCCAGCTTTTCCAATAAGGCCCGGCGATAAGGTGAAGTTGAAGCGAGAACGATCTGCTGCATAATTTTTTGATAAACCGTAGCGTAATGATGAAAGGCATTTTAAACTGTGCGCCGCTCTGGAAGCGAATATTGGTGAAAGGTGGTGTACCACTGCCTTTTTCTTTGACTCTATGTCGTTACGACGTTAATATGCGCGCCCTATGCAAAAGGTAAAATTACCCTTAACCCTTGATGCGGTCCGCACTGCTCAGAAGCGTTTAGACTACGTTGGTATCTATTCGCCAGAACAAGTAGAGCGTGTTGCCGAATCAGTGGTGAGTGTGGATAGTGATGTTCAGGCCTCTTTATCTTTCAATATTGATAATCAGCGTCTGGCAGTGATTGACGGTAACGCCGATGTTACGGTCACACTGATGTGTCAACGTTGCGGAAAGCCGTTTGAGCATCAAGTCCATGCGACATTCTGTTTTAGCCCGGTCGTCAATGATGAGCAGGCCGAAGCGTTACCGGAAGCGTATGAGCCGATCGGCGTTGATGAGTTTGGCGAAGTCGATCTGCTGGCAATGATTGAAGATGAAATTATTCTGATGTTGCCTATCGCCCCGGTGCATGATTCTGAACACTGTGAAGTGTCCGAAGCGGACATGGTGTTTGGCCAACTGCCTGAAGAGGCGGAAAAACCAAATCCGTTTGCCGTATTAGCCAGTTTAAAGCGTAAGTAATTAAGGAGTAAGGTCCATGGCCGTACAACAAAACAAACCTAGCCGTTCCAAACGTGGTATGCGTCGTTCACACGATGCGCTGACTACCTCTTCTGTATCCGTAGATAAAGTTTCTGGCGAAACTCACCTGCGTCACCACATCACTGCGGATGGTTACTACCGCGGTCGCAAGGTCATTGCTAAGTAATTCTTGCGAATTATTTGCAAGGCAATACCTTGACACGCCTAACTCTGGCGTTAGATGCGATGGGCGGGGATTTTGGTCCCTGCGTAACAGTGCCTGCTGCATTGCAGGCACTGGCTTCTAATCCAGCTCTCAATTTGTTATTAGTCGGCGATCCTGCTGCGATTACACCATTACTTGCCAAAGTCGATTCTGATTTACTTTCCCGCTTAGAAGTTGTTCCGGCGGAGTCGGTTATTGCTAGTGATGCGAGGCCGTCGCAGGCTATTCGTGCGAGCCGTGGTACCTCAATGCGCATAGCGCTTGAGTTGATTAAAGACGGCAGAGCACAGGCCTGTGTGAGTGCAGGCAACACGGGTGCGCTCATGGGGCTGGCCAAGCTTTTGATTAAGCCACTTGAAGGTATTGAGCGACCCGCATTGGTGTCGGTCTTACCTCACCAGCAGCACGGAAAGACCGTCGTGTTGGATCTGGGAGCGAATGTTGACTGTGATAGCACAATGCTGGTTCAGTTTGCCGTGATGGGTTCAGTCATGGCGGAAGAAGTGCTGGAACTGAAGAACCCTCGGGTCGCGTTGTTGAATATTGGTGAAGAAGAAAGCAAAGGGCTGAGCACTATCCGTGAAGCAGCGGCACAGTTAAAAGAGGCACCATCAATAAATTATATCGGTTATCTGGAAGGCAACGATCTGCTGACTGGGAAAACGGATGTGATGGTCTGTGACGGCTTTGTGGGTAATGTCACACTGAAAACGGTGGAAGGCGTGGTAAGGATGTTTCTGTCACTGCTGAAATCGCCAGCCTCAGGCCCGGGGCAAAAACAAAAACGGTCCTGGTGGTTGAAATGGCTGGGACGTTTGTTACAAAAGCGCTTATCAAAGCGTTTCGGTCATTTGAACCCCGATCAATATAATGGCGCATGTCTGCTAGGATTACGGGGAACTGTAATCAAAAGCCATGGTGCAGCAAACCAGAGAGCGTTTGCGGTTGCTATTGAACAGGCAATGCAGACGGTACGGCGGCAGCTTCCCGACCGGATTGCCGCCCGTCTAGAAGCGGTATTACCCAAGAGTGACTAAGCGTACATGTATACAAAAATAATCGGAACGGGCAGCTACCTGCCTGAACAAATCAGGACGAACGCTGATTTAGAAAAGATGGTGGAAACGACGGACGAATGGATCGTCACACGTACTGGAATCCGTGAGCGCCGAATTGCTGCGCCGGATGAGAACGTTGCGACCATGGGATACCGTGCCGCGCAGAAAGCGCTGGAAATGGCAAATGTCGATCCTTCTGAAGTCGGTCTTCTGATTGTTGCGACAACATCATCAAGCCATGCTTTCCCGAGCTCTGCCTGTCAGGTTCAGCAGTTGTTAGGGATCAAAGATACGATCGCTTTCGATCTGGCGGCTGCCTGTGCAGGTTTTACCTATGCGCTGAGCGTTGCCGATCAATATGTTAAAAATGGTGCGGTGAAATACGCACTGGTGATTGGTTCCGATACGCTGTCTCGTACATTGGATCCTGAAGATCGCGGCACGCTGATTTTATTCGGTGATGGAGCGGGTGCGGTGCTGTTAACGCAATCAGAGCAGCCGGGTATTCTTTCTACCCATCTGCATGCTGATGGGCGCTATGGCGAACTGCTGGCGCTGCCGCATCAGGATCGTAACCATGCGGAGACGCCTGCTTACCTGACGATGGCGGGTAATGAAGTCTTTAAAGTGGCGGTGACTGAACTGGCACATATCGTTGAAGAAACGCTGCAAGCGGCTCAACTGGACAAAAGTGAATTAGACTGGTTGGTGCCTCATCAGGCTAACCTGCGAATCATTAGCGCCACGGCGAAAAAGCTGGGTATGGGGATGGACAAGGTGGTTGTGACGTTGGATCGTCATGGTAATACCTCCGCGGCTTCCGTGCCTTCAGCGCTTGATGAAGCCGTGCGCGATGGGCGCATTAAACCAGGGCAACTGGTGCTGCTTGAAGCCTTCGGCGGCGGTTTTACCTGGGGTTCCGCGCTGGTTCGTTTTTAATTAACAGGATTGTGATATGACGCAATTTGCAATGGTGTTTCCCGGTCAGGGATCGCAGACGGTAGGGATGTTGGCCGAGCTTGCGGCAGAATACCCAATTGTCACCGAGACGTTTGCTCAGGCTTCCGAAGCGTTAGGTTATGACTTATGGCAACTCACCCAACAAGGGCCTGCTGAAGAGTTGAATAAAACCTGGCAGACTCAGCCTGCGTTACTGACCGCTTCTGTTGCTATCTGGCGTGTCTGGCAGCAGCAGGGCGGAAAAACGCCAGCGCTGATGTCCGGCCATAGCCTGGGTGAATATTCCGCACTGGTTTGTGCTGGTGTTCTCGATTTTCAACAGGCTGTCCGTTTAGTTGAACTGCGTGGCAAGCTGATGCAGGAAGCGGTACCGGAAGGAACGGGCGCGATGTCTGCGATTATCGGGCTTGATAACGATGCCATTGCCAAAGCGTGTGAAGAATCCGCGCAGGGGCAAGTGGTCTCTCCGGTAAACTTCAATTCACCGGGCCAGGTGGTGATTGCGGGCAATAAAGACGCCGTTGAGCGTGCTGGTGCAGCGTGTAAAGCCGCTGGCGCGAAGCGTGCACTGCCGCTGCCTGTCAGTGTGCCGTCACACTGTGCGTTAATGGAACCAGCGGCGAAGAAACTTGCTGTTGCGCTGGAATCCGTGACCTTTAATTCACCGGTCATTCCAGTGGTCAATAATGTTGATGCGAGCATCGAAACGACGCCGGAAGCGATTCGCGATGCGTTGGTACGCCAGCTTTATCGCCCCGTGCGCTGGACTGACTGTGTTGAATTTATGGCCTCTCAGGGCGTTGAGTCACTGTTAGAAGTCGGGCCGGGTAAAGTATTGACTGGCTTAACCAAACGAATCGTCGATACCCTGACAGCAGCTGCGGTGAACGATCCTGCTTCTCTATCAGCGGCGATTGAGAAATAAGAACGGAGAAGACAATGAGTTTTGAGGGGAAAATTGCACTGGTTACCGGTGCAAGCCGTGGTATAGGGCGTGCCATCGCCGAGACGTTGGTTGCCCGCGGGGCAAAAGTCATTGGTACCGCAACCAGCGAAAAAGGTGCTGAAGCAATTAGCGGCTGGCTGGGTGAGAACGGTAAAGGTTATATGCTGAATGTTGCCGATGCAGCATCAGTAGAAAGCGTATTGGCAGAAATTCGCGCGGAATTCGGGGAAGTTGATATCCTTATCAATAACGCTGGTATCACGCGTGATAACCTGCTGATGCGTATGAAAGATGATGAATGGCACGATATTCTGGATACCAATCTGACGTCGGTATTCCGCATGTCTAAAGCAGTAATGCGTGCCATGATGAAGAAACGTTTTGGTCGTATCATTACCATCGGTTCTGTTGTGGGAACGATGGGCAATGCAGGGCAAGCTAACTATGCGGCAGCGAAGGCGGGGCTGATTGGGTTCAGCAAATCCCTCGCGCGTGAAGTGGCTTCTCGTGGTATTACGGTCAACGTCGTCGCACCTGGTTTTATCGAAACAGATATGACTCAGGCATTGACAGAAGAACAGCGAGCAGGCATTTTGACGTCGGTTCCAGCTAACCGTCTCGGTGATGCTAAAGAAATCGCCAGTGCTGTTGTATTTTTAGCCTCTGATGAAGCTGCTTACATTACTGGCGAAACATTGCATGTCAATGGCGGCATGTATATGATCTAAAAAGCTCGAAAACTATTTGCATTATTTGCGGTGATAACCGCAAAATAGCACAAAATCGTGGTTCGACCAGCCGAGATTTTGTTGCATCTTTTCAAACATTTTATACACTACGAAAACCATCGCGAAAGCGAGTTTTGATAGGAAATTTAAGAGTATGAGCACTATCGAAGAACGCGTTAAGAAAATCATCGTTGAACAGCTTGGTGTTAAGCAGGAAGAAGTCGTAAACAATGCTTCTTTCGTTGATGACCTCGGCGCTGATTCTCTTGACACTGTTGAGCTGGTAATGGCTCTGGAAGAAGAATTTGATACTGAGATTCCAGACGAAGAAGCTGAAAAAATCACGACTGTTCAGGCAGCCATTGATTTCATTCAGGCTAACCAGCAGTAAGCGAACATATCTAGGCGGTCATTCGACCGCCTAAGTTTTTTTGTCCCGCAGTGTCTTTTTTTCCCTCCCTGGAGGATAAGCGTGTCTAAGCGTCGAGTAGTTGTGACCGGACTGGGCATGTTATCTCCTGTCGGCAATACAGTTGAGTCTACCTGGAGTGCTCTTCTTGCCGGTCAGAGTGGTATCAGCCTGATCGACCATTTCGATACTAGTGCCTATGCAACGCGTTTTGCTGGCCTAGTAAAGGATTTTAATTCTGAGGAATTCATTTCGCGTAAAGAAGCTCGCAAAATGGATGCCTTTATTCAATACGGTGTTGCTGCTGGCGTTCAGGCCATGCAGGATTCCGGTTTGGAAGTAACGGAAGAGAACGCACCGCGTATCGGCGCAGCGATTGGTTCCGGCATCGGCGGTCTGGGTCTTATTGAAGAGAACCACACAGCGCTGGTGAACGGTGGCCCACGTAAAATCAGTCCGTTCTTCGTGCCGTCAACCATCGTCAACATGGTGGCTGGGCATCTTACTATCATGTACGGACTGCGTGGCCCGAGCATCTCCATTGCTACAGCCTGTACGTCTGGCGTGCATAATATTGGTCATGCCGCTCGCATTATTGCTTACAACGATGCGGATGTGATGTTGGCCGGCGGTGCAGAAAAAGCCAGTACGCCATTAGGCGTTGGTGGATTCGGCGCTGCTCGTGCGTTGTCTACACGCAATGACGATCCTCAGGCGGCAAGCCGTCCGTGGGATAAAGATCGTGATGGTTTTGTGCTGGGTGACGGTGCTGGCATCATGGTGCTGGAAGAGTATGAACACGCGAAAAAGCGCGGTGCGAAAATCTATGCAGAAGTTGTTGGATTTGGCATGAGCAGCGATGCGTATCATATGACGTCTCCGCCGGAGAACGGTTCAGGTGCAGCGCTGGCGATGGAAAACGCCCTGCGTGATGCGGGTGTGTCAACGAACCAGATCGGCTATATCAATGCGCATGGTACTTCTACGCCTGCGGGTGATAAGGCTGAAACACAGGCTGTGAAATCCGTGTTTGGTGCGGATGCTAGCAGCGTGCTGGTTAGCTCGACAAAATCCATGACAGGTCACTTGCTCGGTGCGGCAGGCGCAGTGGAGTCAATTTTCAGTATTCTTGCTCTGCGCGATCAAGCCGTTCCGCCAACGCTCAATCTGGATAACCCAGATGAAGGCTGCGATCTGGATTTCGTGCCGCATGAAGCGCGCCAGGTTAGCAATATGGAATATGTATTGTGTAACTCTTTCGGCTTCGGCGGAACCAACGGTTCTCTGATCTTCCGTAAGATTTGATCGCAATAGTGTTTTAAAAAACCCGGTTTCCGGGTTTTTTTTTGCCTGCATAAAATCAGACACACCTGCTTGTCTGCAACGCAGCTTTACTGGCAAGCTGACGATGATGAATGATGCGGAGCTTATTATGCTGTGGATTAATGGCCAGTTACAGGAACAGCTCTCGGTGCTCGATCGGGCGACACAGTATGGTGACGGCTGCTTTACGACAGCCAGAGTCAGTGCTGGAGAGGTTGTCTGGTTTGATCGACATATCGCGCGCCTGCAACAGGCCGCGACACGCCTGTTATTCCCACTTGTTGACTGGGAAGGCCTGATTGCGGAAATGAAACTGGCAGCACAGGGACGGGCGGACGGCGTAGTGAAAGTGATGCTAACGCGCGGTGCTGGCGGGCGTGGCTATAGTCCCCAAGGCTGCATGCAGCCAACCCGGATCGTCATGCAGGCAGGCTATCCTGCGCACTATGCCAATTGGCGCGCACAAGGGATTAGCCTGAATCTTAGCCCGGTGGCGCTAGCTAAAAATCCGCTGTTGGCGGGCATAAAACATCTGAATCGTCTTGAGCAGGTGCTGATTCGCGCGCATCTTGACCAGACATCAGCCGATGAGACCCTCGTGCTTGACACTTCCGGTGCGCTAGTGGAATGCTGTGCCGCTAATTTATTCTGGCGCAAAGGAAATCATGTCTATACGCCGGATGTATCTCAGTCTGGTGTAGATGGCGTTGCCCGGCAGCATATTATTGCCTCGCTGGCAGGTTCTGACTTCGATCTACAGATCGTCAGTGAACCTGTGGCTGCATTGGCCGATGCGGATGAGGTGCTGGTTTGTAATGCATTAATGCCGATAGTCCCCGTGAATCAGGCGCATGTCTGGCGTTACCACTCCCGAGAGCTTTATCGATTCCTGAGTTCTGACTGCTAGTAGATGGTTGATTTATGAAGAAAAAGAAAATTGGTTTGCTGATTATCGCTGCCGTTGTGCTGATGTTGTTGGTAGCGTGGCAGAAAATGCAGCGTTTTGCTGGTTCTCCATTGGCTATCGAAAAGGAAACTATTTTTACGCTTCCGGCCGGTACGGGAAGAGAAGGGCTGGAAACACTGCTGCTCGATCAGAAAATTATTACGGATGGCGTATTTTTTCCGTGGCTGCTGCGTCTTGAGCCTGAGTTGGCTAAATTCAAAGCGGGTACGTATCGCTTTACTACGGGAATGACCGTCCGTGAGATGCTGGCATTACTGTCCAGCGGAAAGGAAGCACAATTCTCCATCCGTTTTGTCGAGGGTTCACGCCTGAAAGAATGGCTAACCACGTTGCAACAGGCGCCCTACATTAAGCATGCACTGGCTGATAAAACTGAACAGGACATCGCAGCGCTGTTGGAAATCAAAGATAAGGCAAACCCAGAAGGCTGGTTTTATCCTGATACCTACGCCTACACGGCGGGTACGAGCGACAGTACTTTGTTGCAGCGTGCACATCAGCGTATGAAAAAAACGGTGGATGAAGTATGGAAAGGGCGTGAAGAAGGGTTACCGTATAAAGCGCCAGACGAGTTGCTGACGATGGCGTCAATCATTGAAAAGGAAACGGCGATCAATGAAGAACGTACGCAGGTTGCTTCCGTTTTTATCAATCGGTTACGGCTCGGCATGCGCTTGCAAACCGACCCTACGGTGATTTATGGCATGGGCGATGACTATAAAGGCGTGATAACCCGTAAAGCATTAGACACAGCGACGCCGTACAATACCTATGTTATTTCCGGTTTGCCGCCGACGCCAATCGCGATGCCGGGAAAAGCCTCATTAGATGCCGCAGCGCACCCAGCCAAAACGTCGTACCTGTATTTTGTGGCAGATGGAAAAGGCGGACACAGTTTTACCACTAACCTTGCAGACCACAATCGTGCTGTGAGGGTATACCGCTCAGCGTTAAAGGAACGGGATGAACAGTAAATTTATCGTCATTGAAGGGTTGGAAGGCGCAGGGAAGACTACCGCGCGTCATATCGTGGTGGAAACGCTGCGGTTGCATGGCGTGAAAGAGGTGGTTTTCACGCGAGAACCCGGTGGCACGCCGCTGGCAGAGAAGCTGCGTGAGCTTATCAAGCAAGGTATGACCGATGAGAAGGTCACCGATAAAGCGGAAGTCCTAATGCTGTACGCCGCCAGAGTTCAACTGGTGGATAATGTTATCAAACCCGCTCTGGCTAACGGGCAATGGGTGATCGGCGATCGTCACGATCTTTCTTCACAGGCCTATCAGGGCGGTGGACGTGGGATCGATCAGCAACTGCTGCGTTCACTACGCGATACCGTGCTGGGCGATTTTCGCCCTGACCTGACGCTCTATCTGGATTTACCGCCAGCTATCGGTTTGCAGCGCGCGCGTCAGCGAGGCGAACTGGATCGGATTGAACAGGAATCGCTGGCTTTCTTTGAACGCACTCGCTCCCGTTATCAGGAGTTGGCAGCGGAGGATGACAGTATCCTGACGATCGATGCTTCACAATCGATTGAGGCCGTTAGTGCGGATATTCAGGCGGCGCTACAGCAGTGGTTGCAGCAACAAGGGTTGCAACCTGTCGCGCAGGGGCAGGACTGATGGAGTGGTATCCGTGGCTGAATGCATCCTATCGGCAGCTTATCGGTCAGTATCAGGCGGGCAGGGGTCATCATGCGGTGTTATTGCATGCGTTGCCGGGTATGGGCGATGAATCGCTGATTTATGCACTGAGTCGCTGGCTGATCTGCCAGCGGCCTGATGGCATGAAAAGCTGTGGCCACTGCCATTCCTGCAACCTGATGACAGCGGGAACGCATCCAGACTGGCATGTGCTGAGCCCTGAGAAAGGCAAGCAAAGTTTGGGCGTCGATCCGGTGCGTGACGTCGTGGAAAAAGTGTATCAACACGCCCGACAAGGCGGAGCAAAAGTGATCTGGCTGTCTGCCGCAGAGCAACTGACAGAAGCGGCCGCGAATGCGCTGCTAAAAACGCTGGAAGAACCGCCACAGAATACCTTCTTTTTATTTGGCTGCCGCGAACCGGGCAGGCTGCTGGCAACGTTGCGCAGCCGTTGCCTGTATCACTATCTGGATGTCCCGACTGAGACGCAGAGCGTGCTGTGGCTGAATGCCCGCCATCGTCATGACAGCAAGGCGTTGCGCACGGCATTGAGACTGCAATCGGGCGCGCCATTAGCCGCCGAAGCGTTATTGCAGCCAGAGCAGTGGAAGCAGCGTAGCGGGCTGTGTCAGGCATTTTCTGCCGCGCTGACTTCACGGGATCAGCTCTCGTTGATTCCGCAGCTGAATCATGACGATGCAGATACCCGCATTCACTGGTTGGCCGCGCTACTGTTGGATGCCATGAAATGGCAGCGGGGGGCGAGCGAGCATTTGGTGAATCAGGATCAGATCGAACTGGTTGAGCGTCTGGCGCGTGAACCCTCCGTGCATTTGCAGTATGAGCTGCAACAGTGGCTGGTTTGTCGGCAAAAATTGCTAACCGTTACGGGCGTAAATCGTGAACTATTGCTGACAGAACGCCTGCTTGATGGGGAACGTACGTTTGCTTCGTCGGTTAAGCGCGACAGCCATCCTTTTTCTGTTTAATTATTATTGAGTAAATATCATGTTGTTAGTGGATTCCCACTGTCACCTTGACGGTCTGGATTATCAGTCATTGCATAAAGATGTCTCCGATGTTCTGGAGAAAGCGAAACGTCGCGATGTCGGCTTCCTGTTGGCCGTGGCAACTACGCTGCCCGGTTATCGTGCCATGGTAGAGTTAATCGGCGAGCGCGATAATGTGGCGTTTTCCTGCGGCGTTCATCCGCTTAATCAGGAAGCCCCTTATGATTATGCCGAGCTGCGCGAGCTAGCCAGCGCCAGTCGCGTGGTGGCGATGGGGGAAACGGGGCTGGACTATTTCTACCAGCAGGAGACGAAAAACCAGCAGCAAGAATCGTTTCGCGAGCATATTCGTATTGGCAATGACTTGAACAAACCGGTCATCGTGCATACGCGTGCTGCCCGTGAAGATACGCTGGCTATTCTGCGTGACGAACACGCGGAGAAATGCAGCGGTGTGCTGCACTGTTTTACGGAAGATTTGGCGACGGCAAAGTCTTTGCTGGATATGGGATTTTATATCTCGTTTTCTGGCATCGTGACGTTCCGTAATGCCGAGGAATTGCGTGATGTCGCGCGTTACGTGCCGCTGGATCGGATGCTGATTGAGACTGATTCCCCTTGGTTAGCGCCGGTTCCATTCCGGGGTCAGGAAAATCAACCTGCGTATGTACGTGATGTTGCGGAATATCTTGCCGTAGTGAAAGGCACATCGCTGGAAACCCTCGCTGCCGCCACGACAGAAAACTTCTCCCGCCTGTTTCACATCGATCCGACTCGGTTGACCGCTACGCAATAGTGGCTGAGAATAGCCGAGTTTTTTTTACCCGTGTAATTAATAGCACTGCATAATCCCTCTGATTAGGTTTTTCCTCTTCAGAGGGGCGTGTTTTTTAGCGATATATCACAGAAAAGTGCAATATCTGTTCGAACTCAGCCTGTTGGCTTGTGGAAACGTGATAGCAATCAAACATTGTGACCGCTATTTATTTTACTCTGCGTAAAAATTAAAGGGGGCTAAGACACCCCAACTCGCAAAGGCCATCCTCCCCGTCTTTGCTTATATGAAGTATCAGAAGTAAAAGCACTATTACTCAGGAGCACACTCAATTATGTTCAAGAATGCATTCGCAAACCTGCAAAAAGTAGGTAAGTCGCTAATGCTGCCCGTATCCGTACTCCCTATTGCAGGTATTCTGCTGGGTGTCGGTTCGGCCAATTTTAGCTGGTTGCCTGAAATTGTCTCCAGCGTCATGGCGCAGGCCGGTGACTCGGTGTTTGCCAACATGCCGCTGATTTTTGCTATTGGTGTTGCCCTGGGCTTCACCAATAACGACGGTGTTTCCGCACTGGCGGCGGTGGTAGCTTATGGCATCATGGTAAAAACCATGGCTGCGATTGCACCGCTGGTTCTTAATCTACCGGCTGCTGAGATTACAGCGAAGCACCTGGCGGATACCGGTGTTCTGGGCGGGATCATTGCCGGTGCGATTGCCGCGTATATGTTTAATCGCTTCTACCGCATTCAACTGCCTGAGTATCTGGGTTTCTTTGCCGGTAAACGTTTTGTGCCGATTATTTCCGGTCTGACGGCGATCGTTACTGGTGCGGTGTTGTCTTTCATATGGCCACCGGTCGGTAGCGCTATCCAAACGTTTTCACATTGGGCTGCGAATGAGAACCCGATGTTGGCATTCGGTATCTATGGGGTCGTTGAACGTTCTCTGGTGCCGTTTGGTCTGCACCATATCTGGAACGTACCTTTCCAAATGCAGGTTGGTGAATTCACCAATGCAGCGGGACAGGTTTTCCACGGTGATATCCCACGTTACATCGCTGGTGACCCGACTGCGGGTAAATTGTCTGGTGGTTTCCTGTTTAAAATGTACGGTTTGCCGGCTGCAGCTATCGCTATCTGGCACTCTGCTAAGCCAGAAAACCGCGCGAAAGTGGGCGGCATCATGATCTCTGCGGCACTGACCTCGTTCCTGACGGGTATCACTGAGCCAATTGAGTTCTCATTCATGTTTGTTGCGCCAATCCTGTATGTGATCCATGCGATTTTGGCGGGTCTGGCGTTCCCAATCTGTATCCTGCTGGGTATGCGTGATGGGACGAGCTTCTCTCACGGTCTGATCGACTTCGTGGTACTGAGCGGTAACGGTAGCAACCTGTGGCTGTTCCCGATTGTGGGTCTGTGCTATGCGCTGATTTACTACACCATCTTCCGCGTTCTGATTGCGAAACTGAACCTGAAAACGCCAGGCCGTGAAGATAGCTCTTCTGAGCAAGCGTCACAGGACAGCACTGAAATGGCTGCCGCACTGGTTAGCGCGTTTGGTGGTAAAGAAAACATCACTAACCTGGATGCGTGCATCACCCGTCTGCGCGTTAGCGTAGGCGATGTGGCTAAAGTTGATCAGGCTGGCCTGAAAAAACTGGGCGCAGCAGGTGTGGTTGTGGCAGGTTCCGGTGTTCAGGCCATTTTCGGTACCAAATCCGATAACCTGAAAACTGACATGGACGACTACATCCGTAACCACTGATGCGTTGTTGGGGAGTGATAAAAAGGGGCGAAAGCCCCTTTTTTTATGGTCAGAACCGTCTTATTCCTCTTTCTGAGACTGACGGGCGTAAACCACCAGACGCAGATGGCGATCCTCATCGATGGTTAGCGAAGTATGTTCGAAAACTTCAGCCTTGCCGTCGATCATCAGTTGCCGCACGCCGCTACATGGGGCGTGTATTTCATGCTGCCGCCACCACGTTTTGAAATCTGGCGATACTCGCTCGAGCTCGTCCACCAGTTCATGAATGTCTGCTTCCTGCGTCGCACGTGCGAAATCGCGGCGAAAACTCGACAGCATCTGCGGAGCCTGTTGCTCCCAGCCGATGAATCGCTCATGCAGTAACGGGTTGGTGAACAAGAGCCAGAGCAGATTACGTCTTTCGGAAGGATGGGCATCGAAGCTGAAAAGCTGATTTGCCGGTTCATTGAAGGTCAACACATCCCAGCGCAGGTTGAGGATATAGGCCGGATGCGGAGCCAGATCGTGCATTAGACGCCGTACCAGCGGTGGCACGACGCACCACGTCTTACCCGGTTCGGCCGGCGGTCGCTCATGCGCCAGCAGGAACAGATGGCGACGTTCAGCGGCATCGAGTTTTAGCACCCGTGCCAGGCTGTCCAGAAATGCTGCCGACACACCGATATCGCGTCCCTGTTCGAGCCAGGTGTACCACGTCAGGCCAACGCCAGCCAATGCCGCCACTTCTTCGCGTCTTAACCCCGGCGTGCGCCGTCTTCCTCCGCTAGGCAAGCCCACGTCGGCGGGTGACACCCGTTCACGGCGCGCGCGCAAAAATTCAGCCAGATCATGGCGAGTTCTTTCCAATGTTCGCATCGTTTACCGCATTGCTTTTAGTAATAGCATAAATGGTTAAATTGTAATTGTTTAAAAAGGATTTGAGAATGGCGGCGTCATTATTTTCGATACGCAACTTCTCGATATGCAAGGAGACACAAGATGAACTCAAATTATCGCGCGTCGGCATTGCCTGCGCCAGCCGTCAACAGCCCGCCGTGGCTTGGCCTCTCTGTGCTGCTGATAGCCGGTTTTGTCACGATCTTCGACCTGTTCGTGGTCAATGTCGCTATTCCCAGCATGCAGGTCGATCTGGGTGCTAGCTTCGCGCAAGTCGGTTTCATCGTAGCGGGTTATGAACTGGCTTTCGGCGTACTGCTGATTACGGGTGGGCGGCTGGGGGATGTATTTGGTCGACGCCGCCTGTTTGTGGTGGGCATGGCCGGGTTTACGCTTGCCTCTGCGCTGTGTGGTTTAGCGCCCAGTGCGGGGTTTCTGATCGGTGCTCGCATCTTACAGGGACTGGCGGCCGCTTTACTGTTTCCACAGGTTTATGCCTCTATCCGCGTCAATTTCGACGGTGACGATAGCCGCCGTGCCTTCGGTCTGCTGGGCATGACGCTAGGGCTCGCCGCTATCGCGGGTCAGATACTGGGAGGATGGCTGGTGCATGCCAATCTGTTTGGGTTGGGCTGGCGCAGTATCTTTCTTATCAATGTACCGATTGGCCTGCTTGCTATCGCCGCGGCACGATTTATCCCTGAGTCTCGGACGCCGCAGCGCCCTTCGCTGGACTGGATGGGTGTGGCGTTGATCAGCGTTGGGCTGACGCTGCTGCTGGTGCCGCTGATTGAAGGGCCGGGACAAGGGTGGCCAGAATGGAGCCTGTGGATGTTGACCACAGCAACGCTCTTGTTAGCGATGTTTTACCGTCAGCAGGAACGTCGACAGCGAGCGGGGCATCTTCCGCTGGTGGATATGCGTCTGCTCGTACAGCGCCGTTTCCTGCTGGGTGTGTTGCTGGTGCTGCTGGTGTATTCCACATCCAGCTCATTTTTCCTGTGTTTTGCTTTGCTGGTGCAAACAGGGCTGGGACTTGATCCTTTCCTTGCCGGAAGTATTTTCGCGCCGTGCAGCGTGGGTTTTGTTCTGGCATCGCTGGCTGCACCTCGTCTGGTTGCTCGCTGGGGTACGGTTGCTATCGTCGTGGGGGCGCTGGTTTATGCTGTCTCGATCGGCCTGCTGATTATGCAGGTGCAGCTAGCGGGGGCCGATCTGGTGGCTGTTCGGCTGATCCCTGTGTTGGTGGTGGTAGGGGCAGGTCAGGGCTTCATCATGACGCCGCTGTTAAATCTGGTGTTGGGATTTGTGGATGAGGCTCAGGCGGGTATGGCATCGGGCGTGATCTCGACGGTTCAGCAGGTTGGGGCGGCGTTGGGTGTGGCCGTGGTGGGCATCCTGTTTGGTACTGCACTGGCGACAGGCGATGACACAGTTGCACAAGCGGGCCAATACGTTTCAGCCTTTGTGGCGGGAATGCTCTACAACCTGATTGCTGCGCTGCTGGTCTGCATCCTGTTGCTGATGCTGGTGAGAACGCAGCGGTCATTCGGTTGATGGGCAGGCACACACACGAATTTTCGATGGATGATGCGAAATCCTGATCGCAGGGGCGATAGCGTCGCTGTTTTCGGGAGAAGGCGGCGTATTTCTGGTTTTTACTGGGAGTCGTATTTTGACCACCCGCACCAGAAATAGACGAAGAAGGTTGAAAGAAATGGAATATGTCACTCATACTGCCTACATGACGTCGTTCAATGCCAGCTTTAACAAGGAAATCAATCATGGCTGAAGAAACCATCTTTAGTAAAATCATCCGCCGGGAAATCCCTGCCGATATCGTGTATCAAGATGAACTGGTCACCGCCTTCCGTGACATTGCTCCTCGCACACCCACTCACATCCTGATTATCCCGAATGTCTTGATCCCTACCGTTAACGATACTGCGCCGGAGCATGAAGCGGCACTGGGACGGATGGTGACGGTTGCGGGCAAAATTGCGCAGCAGGAAGGTATTGCCGAGGACGGCTATCGCCTGATCATTAACTGCAACCGACACGGCGGGCAGGAAGTCTATCACATCCACATGCATCTGCTTGGTGGCCGCGCATTAGGGCCTTTACTGGCAAACTAGATCCTATAGAACCAGATTCGATGGTCATGGGTAGACTATCGTGCGAGAAAACCATCATGCGAGAACATCATGCGTAACCCGATGCTTTTTCTATCCGCGTGTTTGATCGCCGGACTGCTGGCGGGCTGTAGCGCGCCAAAGGTGCTGACCATCAATGAACGGCAAACGCTGGTATTGGATGCACCCGTGCTGTCGGCGGGCATTACGGCGGGGAATCCGTCGCTGGATTCAGAAAAGGGTCGGCTGCGTGCTTCTTCCGTCGTCAGCAACGACGCCTCACAGGCGGTGACCGTACATTACCGTTTCTATTGGTATGATGAAAATGGGCTGGATGTGCTGCCGTTCGAAGACGTGCAGTCCATTGAACTCCCGCCACAGACGGAAATGACGGTGTTTTCAACGCGCAGTAGTCCCACTGCGCGCCAGGTTCGCCTTCATCTGTTTTTGTAATGGTGTGCAGAGAGAGAAAATATGAAAAAGTATCTAGGTGTGATACTGGCGGCATTGGTACTGACAGGGTGCCCCAGCCGCCCACCGGAACCGACTGAGCCGCCAGCGACGATTGAGCCCGTTGAGCCTCAAGTGCCAACCACGCCAACGCTACCGCCGGGTGAATCTGTACCGCAACCGCCGAAAATCCAGACGTTGAACTGGGAAGCCAGCATTAATCCGCTGGTGGCGCAGATGCTACAAGCCGATGGCGTCACGCCGGGCAGTATCCTGCTGGTGGATAGTGTGAAAAACAACACTAACGGTTCATTGCCGATTGCGAAAGCGACAGGCGCACTGTACAGCGCGTTATCTTCAGGCAAAGCGTTTACGCTGGTGCCGCGTGAGCAGTTGGCCGCCGCGAAACAAACGCTGGGTTTGTCGGTTGATGACAGTTTAGGGTCGCGCAGCAAGGCGATTGGCCTGGCGCGTTATGTCAGCGCACAGTATGTGCTGTATAGCGACGTCAGCGGTGATGTGAAATCGCCACAGATCGACATGCAACTGATGCTGGTGCAGACCGGTGAAATTGTATGGTCAGGCAATGGCGCCGTTCAGCATTAAGCAGGCAGGTATCCAGCAACAGCTGACGGCGGCGATCCAGAAGCATTTCCCCGCTGTAGAGATAGCGGATATTCGCTTTGAGCTGGTTGGTGGGCTAAGTAGTAAAAGCTGGCGTATTCGTGGCCCGGGTATCGAATGGCTTGCTCGTCGGCAGTCGCCAACCGAGCGGAAGATGGGCGTCGATCGCCAGCGAGAGTTCTCCCTGCTGCGGCGGATGTCCGCGATAGGGCTTGCGCCACGGCCGCTGCTGTGGCGCGACGACTGGCTGATTGTCGAGTGGGTGCCGGGGCGCATTGCCACATCTGATGAGTTCCTGATGATGTTGGCTAATGGCGAAGTGGCGCGTGTCTTGTCTCGGCTTCATCGCCTGCCGCGTTGCGGCCATCCTCTCGATATCAAAATGCTATTCGCTCAACACTGGCAACTGATGGATCCGCACCGCCGTTCACCCGCGCTACTGCGCTCCCATCATTATTTTCAGCGAGCGCCATTGCCCACGCCTTTGGCGCTGGCGCCTCTCCATCTGGATGTGCATGCTGAAAACCTGCTAATCACGCCACAAGGAACGATGCTGATTGACTGGGAATATGCCTCAGATGGCGATATTGCCTTTGAACTGGCGTTTATTGTGCGAGCCAGCCAGATGGACAGTATGGCGCAAAGGTATTTTCTGCAGAGCTACCAGAGGCATCGGCGAGGGTTTTCCGTGAACCGCCTTCAGCAACAGATGAGGCAGTGGTTCCCTTGGGTCGATTATCTGGTATTGATGTGGTTCGAGATACGCTGGCAGCAAACGAAGAACCCCGAATTTTTAGCGGACATTCCCGCGATCTATCATCGGCTACAATTGGGTCATCGGCTACAGCCAGACTGATGGTATAGCTTTTGTTGTCGTGGTCATTTTACTCAGCAGTACACTTTAAAGAATGAGGTTTTTGTGGGTCCGGTAATGTTAGATGTCGCCAGCTATGAGCTGGATGCGGAAGATCGTGAAGTGTTGGAACACCCGCTGGTTGGCGGCGTTATTCTGTTTACCCGCAATTTTCATGATGCGGCGCAACTGCGTGAACTGGTGCGCCAAATCCGCGCGGCGTCGCGTGAACGTCTTGTGGTTTCCGTCGATCAGGAAGGCGGGCGCGTTCAGCGTTTTCGTGATGGATTTACTCGCCTGCCTGCCGCACAGGCCTTCGCGGCGTTAAATAGCGAATCAGACGCTCTGCGTCTGGCGGAAGAGGGCGGCTGGCTGATGGCGGCAGAAATGATCTCGATGGATATCGACATTAGCTTTGCCCCTGTATTGGATATTGGCCACCAAAGCGCTGCGATTGGCGAGCGCTCATTTCATGCCAATCCAGAGACCGCGCTGGCGGTGGCACAAAGCTTTATTCGCGGCATGCACAGTGCGGGAATGAAGGTGACAGGTAAGCACTTCCCCGGTCATGGGGCGGTTAGCGCCGATTCACATAAAGAAACGCCGCGCGATCCGCGTCCACTTGCGGAGATTCGCGCACACGACATGCTGATTTTTAAAGCGCTGATCCAGCGTCAACAGTTGGATGCGATCATGCCTGCCCATGTGATTTATACGGAGGCCGATCCGCGTCCGGCAAGTGGGTCGCCCTATTGGCTCAAAACGGTGTTGCGTGAAGAACTGGGTTTTGATGGCATTATTTTCTCCGACGATCTCTCGATGGAAGGTGCGGCGGTGATGGGCAGTTACCCCGAGCGGGCGCAGGCGGCATTGCAGGCGGGATGTGACATGATTCTGGTCTGCAATCATCGGGAAGGTGCGGTCAGCGTGCTGGATAACCTGTCCCCGGTCAAAGCGGAGCAACTGACGCGCTTATATCATCAGGGTTCGTTTTCTCGTCGGGAACTGCTGGATTCGCCGCGCTGGAAGCTGGTTAATCAAGCGCTCACATCACTCAGCGAGCGCTGGCAGGCGCATATACACTAAATAATTCGAGTTGCGTGAAGGCGGCAACTGCGCGAATCCCCAGGAGCTTACTTAGGTAAGTGACTGGGGTGAGTAAGGGAAGCCAACGCACAAGCAGCTTGAAGTATGACGGGTATAAAAATGGCGAGAAATAGGCAACCCAGTCAGTGGTGAGGATGAAAGATGATTATCTATTTACACGGTTTTGACTCAACCAGTCCCGGTAACCATGAAAAGGTCTTACAGCTTCAGTTTATTGATGAAGATGTACGGCTGATTAGCTACAGCACGCTGCATCCGCGTCATGACATGCAACATCTGCTAAAGCAGGTGGACAAGATGATTCAGCATTCTGACGACGATCGTCCGCTGATCTGCGGCGTGGGATTGGGGGGGTTCTGGGCAGAACGGGTCGGTTTCCTGTGTGACATACGGCAAGTCATCGTCAATCCTAACCTGTTCCCGCAGGAAAACATGGGCGGGAAAATCGATCGCCCGGAAGAGTATGTAGATATCGCCACCAAGTGCGTGGCGAATTTTCGTGAAAAGAATCGCGATCGCTGCATGGTGATGCTTTCCCGTCATGATGAAATGCTCGACAGCCAGCGCAGTGCGCAGATGTTGGGAGCGTATTACGAGATTGTCTGGGACGACATTCAGACGCATAAATTCAAAAGTATCTCCCCCCATTTGCAGCGGATCAAAGCCTTCAAAACGCTGGGTTAAGCCACTTTAGCGATAATATGTTAATCGCTGCTCATCATTCCTTCTGATGCCCTCGTTTGGGGGATTGGGAGGAATAACGCGATTTATTTACTTTTCTTAGTGCGTGCCGTGAGGCATTTGCACACGATTCAGCATTTTTTCTTCACACCGACTTCCGCTAATTCACTGAAATAAAGATGGAATTTTTTCGGTAAAAACCTGGGTGACAAAATAAATTGATATATATCAATTTTGGTATGACCAAATAACCTAGCGTGCTATTCTTGCTGCATATATCAGGCTTAACTTACGCGAACCCTATGTTATATAAGGATATTATTTTTTACTCTTTATTAACCATTGGTTCACATTTTAGGGGGTCATTTTGACATCACCAACCAAAAAAATTGTCATTGTCGGCGGGGGAGCTGGCGGACTTGAACTTGCTACAAGTTTGGGCCACAAGTTAGGACGCAAGAAAAAAGCAGAGATCACGCTGGTGGATCGTAACCATAGCCACCTGTGGAAACCGCTGCTGCATGAAGTAGCAACCGGCTCGCTGGACGACGACATGGATGCGCTAAGCTATCTGGCGCACGCCCGTAATCACTATTTCCAGTTCCAACTGGGCATGCTGACGGATATCGACCGCGAGCAGCAGCAGATCCAACTGGCCGAAGTGTGTGACGAGCAAGGCGACGTTCTGGTTGCGGCGCGTCGTATCCCGTATGACATTTTGGTGGTGGCGTTAGGCAGTGCCTCAAATGACTTCGGTACGCCGGGCGTGAAAGATCACTGTATTTTCCTGGATAACCCGAAACAGGCCCGTCGTTTCCATAATGAAATGCTGAATTTGTTCCTGAAATTCACGGCGAATCAGGATGAAAAAGAGCGGGTGAATATCGCGATTGTGGGCGGCGGTGCGACGGGGGTTGAACTGTCTGCGGAACTGCATAACGCGGTGAAACAGTTGCACAGTTACGGCTTTGACGGGCTTGATAACCAAACGCTGAACGTCACGCTGGTGGAAGCGGGTGAGCGTATTTTACCTGCGCTGCCGCCGCGTATTTCCGCGGCAGCACATCAGGAACTGAACAATATTGGCGTCCGTGTGCTGACAAAAACCATGGTGACCAGCGCGGAAAGTGGCGGCCTGAATACGAAGGACGGTGAATTTATTGAAGCCGACCTGATGGTTTGGGCAGCAGGGATTAAAGCACCGGATGCGATGAAAGAGATTGCTGGTCTGGAAACAAACCGGATTAACCAACTGGTGGTTGAACCGACGCTACAGACGACGCGCGATCCCAACATTTTCGCTATCGGTGACTGTGCCTCCTGCCCGCAGGAAGGCGGTGGCTTCGTGCCACCACGCGCGCAAGCGGCGCACCAGATGGCGTCTCGCTGCCACAGTAACATCATTGCGTTGCTGAACGGACAGACGCTGAAACCATACGTCTATAAAGATCACGGTTCTCTGGTCTCGCTGTCTAAATTCAGTACAGTGGGTAGCCTGATGGGGAACCTGATGCGGGGATCGGTGATGGTAGAAGGGCGGATTGCGCGTTTCGTTTACATCTCCCTGTATCGTATGCACCAGGTTGCTCTGCATGGCTATGTGAAAACGGGTCTGATGATGCTGGTCGGTGGGATCAACCGGGTGATTCGCCCGCGCCTCAAATTGCATTAATCCACAACGGCTGACATCCTTCTGATACGGGCGTGAACGTGAGTTTGCGCCCGTATTGTTTTTCTCATCGGCCTGCTTTGGTTCTCTCGAAAAAACGTGCCTCCCCATCAGTACGTTCACAAGACTTTGTCCCTTAGCCGTACCTCTATTCGCCGTGTTACTGAGTCCCTGAAATAACAGTATAAAATATCGTCCTATTAGCAATTCCAGTTAAGATAATTCCCAAATGACGCTTTTATGTTACGAATCTGACACTTTTGGTTAATTAGTCTTATTGCGAGAGTGTGAAACATTGTGCAGACTTTCCACTGTTTACAGATGGCGTAGCACGCACGTCGAAAATTCTGAATGCTGATATTCAGAAGGAACCATCGGACTCATCGCGTTAAACGCGAGCTGGCGTAAAGCAAATCTTACGACGGGGTTGCAGATGGGGAATGCGTGAGAATAGATTCGGGAGGTATCCTGTGAACAAATCAATGTTAGCGGGTGTAGGTATTGGTGTGGCTGCTGCATTGGGTGTGGCGGCGGTGGCGAGTATGGACGTGTTCTCCTCTAAACCTCAGTTTGCACAGGTGCTAACGGCAACACCGATTAAAGAGACGGTCAAAACGCCTCGTCAGGAGTGCCGTAACGTAAACGTGACGCATCGTCGTCCGGTACAGGATGAAAACCAGATTGCTGGCTCGGTGCTGGGTGCTGTCGCGGGTGGTGTGCTGGGGCACCAGATTGGTGGCGGACGCGGTAAAGATATCGCGACGGTAGCGGGTGCACTGGCGGGCGGTTATGCCGGTAACCGCGTACAAAGCGGTATGCAGGAAAATGATACGTACACGACACAGCAGCAGCGTTGTCAGACGGTGTACGACAAATCACAAAAAGTTTTGGGTTATGATGTCACCTATAAAATCGGCGACCAGCAGGGTAAAATCCGCATGGATCGCGATCCTGGCACACAAATTCCAGTGGACAGGAACGGTCAGTTGATTCTGAATCAGCAGAGTTGATTTACCCTACGTCTACGTTTTTGCGCTGACACCATCTCTAAAAACCGCGAGACGCCTGAATAAGGTGCTCGCGGTTTTTTTCATTATCCTATTTTGTTGTTTTCGATCCGCGTCATGCTCAGGGATAACAGCAGGGCGACAGCGGTACATCCACCTGCGAGCCAAAGCGTTGTGATTAGCCCTGAGCTATCTACGACTTGGCCACCAGTCCATGACCCGAGCGCGATGCCAATATTGAAAACGCCAACATACAGTGCGGCGGCAATTTCTACGGCGTGGGGTGCCGCCTTCATCATCCATGTCATCAACCCGACGGACACACCGCCGTAGGCCAGCCCCCAGGCCAGCAGCGTCACGCCGCCACCGATGTGTGAGGCACCGATGGTCAGGAACAATATCGGGGTCAACAGCAGCCCCAGTGCGATCGCCATCAAGGCCAGTGCGGTGCGCTTTGCTGCGATGAGGCCCGCCAGAAAATTGCCGACGATACCAGCAATGCCATAAGCGAACAGCAGTGCGCCAATCCATCGCGCCTCAAATCCTGATACCGAGAGCAGAAGCGGGCGCACGAAGGTAAAGGCCATGAAGTGTCCGGCGACCAGTAGCAGCGTCAGAATCAATCCGACTTGTAACTTACGGTTGGTTAGCTGTTTGGCGAACTGATGTATGGTGACTGAATGGGCAACGGGCAACGCAGGTATGACCGCGAGGTGGAGCATCAGTACCAGCCCGCTAAACATAGCCATGCCGCCGAAAGCCCAGCGCCACCCGACGACATCACCGATCAGTGCGCCGAACGGTACACCCAGTACGGAAGCCGCTGCGACGCCGCCAAAGATAATCGATGTTGCCAGTCCGATGGCGTGCTCGGGAACAAGTCGGGCAGCCAGACCGCCGGCAATCGCCCAGATGCCGCCCATGCAAAAACCCACCAGCACGCGCGCAGCCAGCATCCAACCTATATTCGGTGCCAGTGCCGAGGCGATGTTGGCGATAACCAGTAGTGTCAACAGCCCACACAGAATTCGGCGTCTATCTATGCCGCCGGACACGATCACCACCAGCGGGGCAAACAGCGCAGCCAGCAGGGCGGGCAGGGAGATCATTGAGCCTGCAGTTCCGGTAGAGGTATGCAACGTATCGGCAATCGGGTTCAGCAGGCCGACCGGAAGCATTTCCGTCGTGACCACAGAGAAGGTTGCAAGGCCGACGGCGACGACGGCCAGCCAGAGATGCTGTGCAGGCCCGTTCATCGGGATAGATGAAGACGTATTCATAGTTCAGTCCTTAATCGGGGGAAGAGCGTGATGTCACCGTCAGGCGGCATTGGCAAGCGAAGCGGCGTTTGCCCGCAGACGCAGATAGCCCCACAGCGCGACCAGCAGCACCAACGCGCCAGCGCACAGTGCCACGGTGAACCCAACCCGCGCGCCTCCGTTATCAACAACGTGACCTGATACCGCTGCGCCTAGCGCTACGCCGATATTCAGCCCTGCCAGCAGCCAGGTCATGCCTTCGGTTAGACGGTGCTCGGGCACCAGACGCTCG
This sequence comes from Pectobacterium aroidearum, assembly GCF_015689195.1. GTDB lineage: Bacteria > Pseudomonadota > Gammaproteobacteria > Enterobacterales > Enterobacteriaceae > Pectobacterium > Pectobacterium aroidearum. Next base: position 2,968,911 of record NZ_CP065044.1, on the reverse strand, counting down.
ACCAGCGACATCGCCACGATCATGGTCGGGGCGAAGAATAGTCCGGCGATCAGGACGGCCATTGCCAGTGCGGGAATGCTGCCAACGAATAGCAGAGGGAGCGTGGTGATTGCCGTAGCCAAACCGCCCAGCAACAACAGGCGGTGTAGTGCGGTTCGCAGCTTGAGAGCGCCGAACAGCAGTCCGGCCAGACAGGAACCTACGGCATACGCTGACAAGACCAGACTGGCCGCCACTGGCTGACCACGCTGGGCGGCGAAGGCTACGCTGACGATATCTACGGTGCCCACGATGATGCCCATCGCGACCATCAACAGCGTCAGCAGGCGTATGTTGGCCTGTTTGAACACCGAACCGGAACGATCGGTGCTGGTACTCATTGCTGCCACAGTTGGCTCGGTGCTGCGTTGTGTCACCAGCGCAAACACCCCGATAGCCAGCAAGAGCGCTGCCGCCAGCGGGCCAGCCTGTGGAAAAACGGCGACGGACAGCCCGACAGCCAGAGGTGGTCCGGCGATAAAGGTGACTTCATCGAGCACGGTTTCCAGCGAGTAGGCGGTTTGCAGGCGGGGATCTCCCCGATAGATCGCCGTCCAGCGCGCGCGCACCATCGCCGATAGACTGGGCATGAAACCGACCAGCAAGGCACCGATGAATAAGGTCCACTCCGGTGCCTGTAACCAGGAACAGGCAAGCAGAAGCAGCATGCCGATCGCGCTGACGGCGGTTGCGATGGGCAACACGCGGCTTTGCCCGTAACGATCGACCAGACGGGAGATCTGCGGTGACAGCAGTGCGTAGGTCAGGACGAAGGTGGCAGAGACTGCGCCAGCCAGCGCATAGCTGCCGTGCAGTTGCGACAACAGGGTGATAATGCCGATGCCTGTCATGGGCAGCGGCATCCGCGCCAACAGGCCAGCCAGCGCAAAGCCTTTTGTGCCGGGCGCAGAGAAAAGCTCGCGATATGGGTTAACCATCTTGTTCTCCAAAGTGAATCCGCTTGCCACCACATCGCGGCACAGCGACAATACATACAAGGCGTATGAATAAAAGCATATATTCATACGGGGTGAATGTAAATAATCATACTATGTGTATGTAAAGGAGTGTCGATGGTTCGTCGTACCCGTGCTGAAATGGAAGAAACCCGTGCTACGCTGCTGGCGACCGCCCGTAAGGTCTTCAGCGAACGCGGTTATGCGGATACCTCAATGGACGATCTTACCGCGCAGGCGAGCCTGACCCGTGGGGCGCTTTATCACCACTTTGGTGATAAAAAGGGGTTGCTCGCGGCAGTGGTGGAACAGATCGATGCCGAGATGGATGAACGACTGCAAGTCATTTCCGATACCGCCGAGGATGCTTGGGACGGTTTTCGCCGTCGTTGCCGTGCCTATCTGGAAATGGCGCTGGAACCGGAGATTCAGCGGATTGTGCTGCGCGATGCCCGTGCCGTGCTGGGGGGGGCCTCACCGGATTCACAGCGCCATTGCGTTGAGTCGATGCAGCGGCTGATCGATAACCTTATCCGGCAAGGTGTAGTGGCTGAAGCCGAACCACAGGCGCTGGCGTTCTTAATCTACGGCAGTCTGGCCGAAGCGGCATTCTGGATTGCGGACGGAGAGGATGGTAATGCGCGGCTGACACAAGGTGTTGCCGCGCTGGAATTGCTGCTACGGGGGCTGTTAGTCAAGCCACACTAGTTAATCAAAAATAAATAACACGATGGCCTGACGAGACGCATAGCTTACGTCTCGTCTTTGGCTTAACGGCGAAAGATAATCTCTGCCCAGCGCGCCAGTCCGGCGGTAACAGAACCAAAATCATTACCGCTGGCGATAGGAATATCGGGAAGCAATTGCTGAATGGCCTGACGCAATAGGGGAGAGCGTGCGCTACCGCCGGTCAGATAAATGACTTCCGGGCGGGTTTGGCTGGTTTCTAACGCCAGCGTTACCTGCTGCTGAATGCGAGTCAGTGGATTATCGATGGCGGCGTTGAGTTCATCCGCATGAATGCACGTTGCCAGACCTGATTCAATAAAGTGCAAATCGGCCGTCGTCTCGGACTGATGGGACAGGGCAATCTTGCTCTCTTCCGCCAGTTGGATAAGACGGTAGCTCAGGCGCTGTTGCCACACGGTCAGCAGCCTTTTCACCAGCTCGGGCTGGCGGGCATCGCGGATCATTTCGTTGATTAACGCGCGGCTGGCGGTGCTATGGAACTCTTTTTGCGCCGGAATATCGTTAATCGCGACGGCATTCCACCAGGTCATGATCGGCAGAGCGATGCCTTTTTCTGATTCGCTATTCATGCCAAGCAGCGGCATGAGCTGTTTGAACGCGAGCATGATGTCCAGATCGTTACCGCCAACGCGGCAGCCGCTGTGCCCTAACAAACTTTGCGCGCGTTCGTGCTGCTTATGCCACTCTGGCCCCATCAGCAGCATGGAGCAGTCGGTGGTTCCGCCGCCGATATCCACGACCAGCACGCGTGTCTCTTTCGTCAATGTCGATTCGAAATCTAGCCCGGCGGCGACGGGTTCAAACTGAAAGACAACGTCTTCAAATCCGGCACGGTGTGCCGCACGATCTAAAATCCCTTGCGCCTGCTGGTTGGCTTCTTCGCCCCCGATGCTCTGGAAGTTAATCGGGCGACCGATAACGGCTTGACGAATAGGCTGGTCAAGCTGGCTTTCTGCCTGCTTGCGGATATGCAGCATCATGGCGCAAACCAGATCTTCAAACAGCGCGATTTGCTGCGCTTTCAGCCCGACAGCTCCGAGGAAAGATTTCGGCGATTTAACGAACCACGTCTCTTCCGGGTCATCCATATAGTGGCGTAACGCCTCGCGCCCGAACTTCACGCTATCGGGCTGTACGCGAATATCTTCCTCGCGGTTATAGCTGATGGCACGTTTGAGCAACAGCGCGTTCTCGCCCTCAGCGCTGACCTGATGGTGCCGCCATAACCACTCGCTCACGGCTTCACGCACGGGCGCGCACAGCAGAGAAGAAAGATAAGGAGAATCCTTTTCCAGCGACAGGAGCCGTGGTGTACCTGAATCCATCACTGCCACGGAACAGTTCGCCGTGCCGTAGTCAAAACCGATAAACATCGTCGTGCCCCATGCCATAAAAATTTCCGGGAAAAACGTTTAACGTCGCACCGGCGACGGCCCGGAAGGGAGGCCGCCAGAAATGGCAGGCCATAAAAAAAGGTGGCGACTTTACTGCGTTCTGGCAGGGCTTGTAAAGTCTGATGTATCGCCCGGCGATGGCATGAATTACCACCATTCTGGCGCATATAGCAAGTTTTCTGTCCTTATTTTACCCTAGAATGACAGTTTGCTTATCAACCGATGATTCCATCACCAGATGGTCTGAGAAGTGAAGATGACACGCAGCGAAATATTTTTTCTCAACGCGGGCTGGAAGATCTTGTTGAAGGATTTGGGTGTTCGGCCTGTGAATGTAATGCGCAGGGCTGGTCTGCCGGATGATTTATTGTCGAGAAGCGCAGTGGGGCTCTCGACGGCAGAATATTTTCGCTTTTGGCAGGGGCTTGAAGAGGAGGTCGGTGCACCGTTATTTCCTCTGGATATCGTGAAAAAGGTTTCCGCTGACTTTTTTGATCCTCCACTTTTTGCCGCGCTGTGCAGCACCAGCCTGATGCAGGCCGCTCAACGACTGGCAAAGTACAAGCAATTGATGGCTCCGATGCGTCTGGATATCCGGGTAGGTCAGGATGGTAATATGACGCTGGCACCTGTCTGGCTGTATGCACAGAGTGAGGTGCCATTCTCATTGCAGATTGCTGAGCTTGCCTTTTTTATTCGTTTGGCGGAGCTGGGTACGCGTGAATCTGTCAATGCGCTTCATGTTGCTCTGCCGGTGCTCCCGCCGTCGCCTTATTCCCGCCATTACACCTATTTTTTTGGGTGTGACATTGTTCATGGCCCACAGCCGTTAATTACTTTTTCATCAACCGACAGCCTGCGTCCATTCCTGACTGCCAGTGATGGAATGTGGAAGATTTTCGAGCCTGAACTTCGTCGCCGCCTGAGTGAACTGGATGAGAAGGCCAGTATTACCGAGCGTGTTCGGGCGCTGCTATTGGAATTGCTGCCCGGTAATAGCGCAGGTGTCGATGTGGTTGCGGGCCGACTGGCGATGAGCAGGCGGACACTCCAGCGGCGTCTGGAAGAAGAAGGAGAAAGCTTTCGCTCACTGCTAAACGGTACGCGTGAAAAACTGGCGCGACATTATCTGGAGAGCACATCAATGCCCGCAGGCGAAATCGCTTTTCTTCTCGGATTTGACGATCCGAACTCTTTTTACCGCGCGTTCCATGAGTGGACGGGCCAGACGCCGGACAGCGTTCGCAATACGGCACGCTTACACTGACAAACCGCCTTACCGTAACAACGCCACGCTATTTGAATACCGGCTTTGATGATTGGCGCATAAGGCAAGTGACATGGCGCAATACGCTATCCCCGTGGTTGATATTGTCGCCTAAAGTACATCACAAGGACGATGATGAGCACATCGCGTGCGTCACCGTGTTATGTCAGCAATAAGGGCCAATGTATGAAATCAAAAGTTATTCTGGTGACTGGCGCCTCCTCGGGGATTGGTGAAGCGACCGTTATGCGTTTAAAGGCCGCCGGCCATACTATTTATGCTGCTCGTCGGGTCGAGAAGATGCAGAAACTGGCAGAGGCGGGGATACGGGTACTGCCGCTGGATGTGACAGAGAGTGTCTCGATACAGACGGTGGTGGATACCATCATTGCCGAATGTGGACGTATCGACGTTGTGGTAAACAATGCGGGTTATGGTTCCTATGGCGCTGTGGAAGAGGTGTCTCTAGAGGAAGGACGCGCCCAGTTTGAGGTGAACGTCTTTGGTGCAGTACAGCTAACGCAACGGGCACTGCCGCATATGCGAGCACAACGTTCTGGCACCGTGATTAACATTACCTCGATGGGAGGGAAGATTTATACACCTCTCGGTGCCTGGTATCACGGAACCAAATTTGCACTGGAAGCGATCAGCGACTGCCTGCGTCTGGAAGTGGAGCCTTTCGGTATTGATGTCGTGGTCATTGAACCCGGTGGCATTAAAACCGAGTGGGCAGATATTGCCGCCGCGAAACTGTTGGGTGTATCAGGGGACGGAGCCTATGCAAAACAGGCACAGGCGATGGCCGATTCCATGGTGAGTGAAAGTAGCCGGAAACGCCAGTCTTCCCCGCATGTGATTGCTGACACTATCGCTCTGGCAGTGAGCGCTCGTCGGCCCAAAACACGCTATGCCGTCGGTTTTGGTGCAAAGCCGATAATGTGTATACGTCGGCTGCTATCAGACCGTGCCTTTGACCGCTTCATGCGTATGGCGACCGGTATTTCTCGCTCAACTAAATGAGATAAAAAGGAAGTGAGATGAATTCCGACGTAGCGTGGCCGGCCACTGGCGTGATATGGCTACAGCACGGGAGCGGTTGGTATAAACGGGAACCTAAAGGTTCCCGTTTATACTCGTCAAAGCGAATTACGCCGCCAGCGTATGCTGCGCCATGTTCCCCAGCAGCGAACCGATAAACTCAATGCGCTGCGGGCGATCGCTTAAATCCTTCATAAATTTCAGGCGGGTTGGGCCATCAAGACGGTAGGTGCCCGGGTCGCGCTGTAACAAGCCGATGAGGTGAGAGGGATCGACGCGATTTTGCTCGCTGAATTCGATAAATCCACCTTTCTCATTGCCTTCAATACGACGAATACCCAGCGCTTGCGCCTGCTGGCGCAGGGCAGCAATCTGCAACAGATAGCGGCTTGCATCGGGCAGGAGGCCGAAACGATCGATCAGCTCGACCTTCAGCTCATCCAGCTCGTCGCTGGTTTTCGCACTGGCGATACGTTTGTATAACGACAGGCGTGTATTGACGTCGGGAATGAAATCATCGGGTAGCAGGGCCGGTAACCGTAGTTCGACGTCGGTCTGGCTGTTGATCAGATCTTCCAGCGACGGCTCCCGACCCGCTTTCAGAGCATCGACAGCGCTTTCCAGCAGTTCCATATACAGCGAGAAACCGACGCTGGTCATCTGTCCGCTCTGGTCTTCTCCAAGCAGCTCGCCCGCGCCGCGGATTTCCAGATCGTGCGTTGCCAGCGCAAAGCCTGCGCCGAGGTCTTCCAGCGAAGCGATCGCTTCCAGACGTTTCTGCGCATCGGTACTCATCGCTTTGGGGTTCGGCGTCAGCAGGTAGGCATAAGCCTGATGATGGGAACGCCCGACGCGGCCACGCAACTGGTGTAACTGCGCCAGACCGAAGTGATCGGCACGCTCGATGATGATGGTGTTGGCACTCGGGATGTCGATCCCGGTTTCGATGATGGTGGTACACACCAGCACGTTAAAACGCTGGTGGTGGAAGTCGTTCATGACCCGTTCCAGCTCACGTTCACGCATCTGGCCGTGCCCGATAGCGATACGTGCTTCCGGCACCAGTTCCGCCAGTCGCTGAGTGGCTTTTTCGATATTTTCGACATCGTTATAGAGGTAATACACCTGCCCGCCGCGCAGGATTTCACGCAGGATGGCTTCGCGTACCACCAGATTGTCATATTCGCGCACGAACGTTTTTACCGCTAAACGACGGGCAGGGGGCGTGGCGATGATCGACAGATCGCGCATCCCGCTCATCGCCATGTTGAGCGTGCGCGGAATCGGCGTAGCGGTTAGCGTCAGGATATCGACATCCGCCCGCATCGCTTTGATGCGCTCTTTGTGACGCACGCCGAAGCGGTGTTCTTCGTCCACAATCAACAGCCCTAAATCGCGCCAGCGCACGTCGCTCTGCAACAGCTTATGGGTGCCGATCAGAATATCGACCTTGCCTTCCTGTGTTTCCTCCAGCACCTGAGTTTGTTCACGCGCACTGCGGAAGCGAGAGATCATTTCAATCTTCACGGGCCAGTTGGCAAAGCGATCGCGGAAGTTGTCAAAATGCTGTTGAGCCAACAGCGTCGTTGGCACCAGAACGGCAACCTGCTTGTGGTTTTCAACCGCCAGAAACGCGGCGCGCATCGCCACTTCGGTTTTACCAAAACCGACATCGCCACACACCAGACGATCCATCGCCAGCGGCTGGCACATGTCGCTCAGCACGGCGTTGATGGCCTGCGCCTGATCGGGGGTCGTTTCAAAGGGGAAGCTTTCGCAGAAAAGCTGATACTGCGTTTTGTCATGTTTAAAGGCAAAACCGCTTTTCGCTGCGCGCTGGGCATAAATATCCAGCAGTTCGGCGGCGACATCACGTACTCTTTCCGCCGCTTTTTGCCGTGCGCGTGACCACGCATCGCCACCCAGTTTATGCAGCGGTGCATTTTCATCGGCACCGCCTGCGTAGCGGCTGATCAAATGCAATGAAGAAACGGGGACGTACAGTTTGTCTTCGCCCGCATAGGTCAAAATCAGGTATTCAGCCTTGATGCCGCCGGCTTCCAGCGTTGTCAGCCCAGCATAGCGACCAACGCCGTGTTCAAGATGGACGACGGGCTGCCCCGGTCGCAGTTCCGCCAGATTGCGGATCAGCGTATCGGTATTGATCGTGCGGCGATTATCCTGACGACGACGGCTAACGCGTTCTCCCAGCAGATCGCTTTCGCAGATTAAGGCGCGCTGGCGCAGCGTGTCGATAAAACCGTGCTCGCTGGCACCGATGATCAGGTAGGTGCCACGCTCCTGAGCCTGTTCCAGCGTGCTGATGAGCGTAGGATTCAGTTTGATGCGTGCCAATAGCTCTTGTAGCGTTTCGCGACGGCCTTCGCTCTCGACGGAGAAAATGACCTGACCTTCGGACTGTTCGATGAAGCGGCGCAGTGCATCCAGCGGGGATTTCTGCTGATGCTGAATCGCCATCTCTGGCAATGGCAGATAGGCCAGATTCACGTTGGCGGCTTTTTCCGGCAATGTATCGGTTCTCAACTGCACGCGCGGCCACGCTTTCAGCTCCGTGAACAGACCTTCTACCCGCAGCCAGAGTGAATCTGACGGCAGTAATGGGCGCATGGGATCGACACGGCGGCTTTCAAAACGCTGCTGAATATCCTGCCAGAAGCGCTCGGCGCTCTGTTCGATATTCCCCGTGTTGACGATCAGCGTGTTATTAGGGAAGTAACTGAACAGCGATGGCAGCGGCTCACTGAAGAATAACGGCTGCCAGTATTCGATCCCTGCGGGCCAGACGCCTTTGCTGACCTGTTGGTAGATGTGCTCGGCATCGCGCCGTACCTCGAACTGTTCGCGCCACTGGCTGCGAAAAAGTTCGATGGCGGTTTTATCCGTTGGGAACTCGTGCGCAGGCAGCAGATTAATGTGCGGCACTTCATTCAGCGTGCGCTGCGTATCCACATCGAACAGACGCAGACTGTCGATCTCGTCGTCAAAGAAATCGATACGATAGGGTTCTTCGCTCCCCATCGGGAACAGATCTAACAACGCGCCGCGCGTGGCATATTCACCGTGTTCCATGACCTGATCGACACTGCGATAGCCCGCCTGCTCCAATTGCGAACGCAGCTTATCGCGCGAGAGGCGCTGGCCTTTTTTCAACACCAACGCATGGCCGTGCAGGAAACTGTGCGGACAGACGCGCTGCATGAGCGTGTTAACCGGCAGAATCAGAACACCGCGCGTCATGTTGGGGAGTTGGTAGAGCGTGGAAAGGCGAGTCGAAATAATCTCCTGATGCGGAGAAAAACTATCGTAGGGCAGCGTTTCCCAGTCAGGCAGCGTGGTGACGTGCTGGTCGGTAAATTGCTGAATCTCATCGCGTAAGCGCAGGGCATTTTGCATATCGGGAGCGATAAGCACCACCAGCCCGGCGTGGCGTTCAATAATCTCTGCACATTCAACGGCGCAGGCAGCGCCGGTTAACTGGCCCAGCAGGCGCTGCTCACCGGCTTTGGATGGCAGCGAATAACGGTAATTTTCAGGCATCATCTGATTATCGGGTCTCGCCTCCCTGCATCCGGCCAAGAATAAGAAAAAGCCGTAGAGTGAGGGTGTTAGGGTTCCATAAAGCAGTACTACCCTTTATTATCCTTGATCACTTTGCTTTGGCAACCTTATCCAGACGGATTTCATGTATCAACCTGTCGCTTTATTTATTGGCCTGCGCTACATGCGTGGGCGTGCATCAGACCGCTTCGGCCGGTTTGTCTCCTGGTTATCCGCCATTGGTATCACGCTGGGCGTGATGGCACTGGTCACCGTGCTTTCCGTGATGAATGGCTTCGAGCGCGAACTGGAAGACAATATTCTGGGCGTGATGCCTCAAGCGGTCATCTCTACACCGCAAGGTTCGCTGAACCCGGCGTTGATTCCTGCTTCCTCCTTAGACTCGCTGGACGGCGTGACGCGCATTGCGCCGTTGACGACGGGCGATGTGGTGCTGCAAAGCGCCCGCAGCGTTGCCGTGGGCGTGATGTTAGGGATTGATCCTGACGAGCAGGAGCCGCTGTCGCGCTATCTGGTCAACGTCAAACAGCAGCAGCTGCAACCCGGTCAGTATCAGGTCATTTTGGGCGAAAAACTGGCCGCACAGCTAGAGGTTAAAGCTGGCGATCAGATTCGCATGATGGTCACGAGTGCCAGCCAGCTAACGCCGATGGGGCGTATTCCCAGCCAGCGTATCTTCACCGTTGTCGGCACCTTTGCCGCGAACAGCGAAGTGGATAGCTATCAGCTGTTGGTCAATCAGCAGGATGCCTCTCGATTGATGCGCTATCCGGCGAACCACATTACCGGCTGGCGTTTGTGGCTGGAAAAACCGCTATCGGTTGATACGTTGAGCACGCAAACGCTGCCGGAAGGCACGGTCTGGAAAGACTGGCGCGAACGTAAAGGCGAGCTGTTTCAGGCCGTGCGCATGGAGAAAAACATGATGGGGTTGCTGCTCAGCCTGATCGTGGCCGTGGCCGCTTTCAACATTATTACCTCGCTGGGTTTACTGGTGATGGAAAAACAGGGTGAAGTCGCCATTTTGCAAACGCAGGGGCTGACTCAACGCCAGATTATGGCGGTGTTTATGGTGCAGGGGGGCAGCGCTGGCGTGATTGGCGCGTTGTTAGGGGCATTGCTGGGGACGCTATTGGCCAGCCAACTGAATACGCTGATGCCAATACTGGGCGTCTTGCTCGATGGCGCCGCGTTACCTGTGGATATTGATCCCGCGCAGGTGGTGACCATTGCCATTTCCGCGATGGTGATTGCTCTCTTATCAACACTTTACCCGTCATGGCGCGCCGCCGCCGTTCAACCCGCTGAGGCTTTACGCTATGAGTAATTTATCGTTATTGCAGTGCAACAACCTGTCCAAGCGCTATCAGGACGGCAAGCTGTCGACTGACGTGTTGCGCGACGTCTCTTTTGAGATGAGCAGCGGGGAGATGATGGCAATCGTCGGGAGTTCCGGTTCGGGCAAAAGTACGTTGCTGCATGTGTTGGGCGGGTTGGATACGCCGACGTCGGGCGAGGTTATCTTTAAAGGTCAGTCGCTGAATACACTTTCGGCGGCGGCAAAGGCAGATTTACGCAACCGCGAGCTGGGTTTTATTTATCAATTCCACCATCTATTGCCGGATTTCACCGCGCTGGAAAATGTGGCGATGCCGCTGCTGATTGGTAAAGTGCCAACCTCGCAGGCGCAGGATAAAGCACGGGAAATGCTGGCGGCTGTCGGGCTGGAGGCGCGCAGCCACCACCGTTCGTCGGAGCTGTCCGGCGGTGAGCGGCAGCGTGTCGCTATTGCACGAGCGCTGGTTAACAGTCCGTCTCTGGTGCTGGCGGACGAACCGACGGGTAACCTCGACCAGCGCACGGCGGATACCATTTTCGAACTGCTGGGAGAGCTGAACGTCCGGCAGGGTACTGCGTTTCTGGTGGTGACGCACGATCTGCAACTGGCTAGCCGACTGAACCGCCAATTGGAAATGCGTGATGGTCAATTGCAGCAAGAGCTGACCCTGATGGGAGCGCGGCAATGACATTTCCTCCGCTCTCGTTGCTGATTGGCCTGCGTTTTAGCCGTGGCCGTCGGCGTGGCGGCATGGTTTCGCTGATTTCAGTTATTTCGACGTTAGGGATTGCCCTCGGCGTGGCGGTGTTGATTCTTGGTCTGAGTGCGATGAATGGCTTTGAACGTGAACTGAATAACCGCATCCTCGCCGTCGTGCCACATGGCGAGATCGCGCCGGTCAATCAGCCTTTCGACGGCTGGCAGGACATCCTGCCTAAAATCGAACAGGTGCCTGGTGTTGCAGCCGCAGCGCCTTATATCAATTTCACCGGTCTGCTGGAGAACGGTGCCAAACTTCAGGCAGTTCAGGTAAAAGGCGTCGATCCTCAGCAGGAGAAACGTCTTAGCGCGCTGCCTAATTATGTTCTCAATGATGCATGGCAGCGGTTTCACGCGGGCGAACAGCAGGTCATCATTGGGCAAGGTGTGGCAAAGGCGCTGAATGTTGCGCAAGGGGACTGGGTCACGGTGATGATCCCGAACAGCGACCCGGAAATGAAGCTGATGCAGCCTAAACGCATCCGGCTGCACATCAGCGGCATCTTACAATTGAGCGGCCAGCTCGATCACGGTTTAGCGCTGATTCCACTTGCGGATGCCCAACAGTATCTGGATATGGGGCAGAGTGTAACGGGGATCGCCATCAAAGCTAACGACGTGTTCTCCGCCAATAAACTGGTGCGGGATGCAGGTTTAGTCACGAAGTCTTATGTCACTATTCGCAGCTGGATTGGCACCTATGGCTATATGTATCGGGACATCCAGATGGTGAGAACCATCATGTATTTAGCGATGATCCTGGTGATCGGCGTGGCCTGTTTTAATATTGTTTCAACGCTGGTGATGGCGGTGAAAGACAAAAGCAGCGATATCGCGGTCCTGCGTACGCTGGGTGCGTCAGACGGCCTGATTCGGGCTATCTTTATTTGGTACGGGCTATTGGCCGGGCTGCTGGGTAGCGTGATAGGCGCGGTGATTGGCGTGATCGCGACCTTGCAATTGACGCCGATTATTCACGGCATTGAGGCACTCATCGGCCATAAGCTGCTGTCCGGCGACATCTATTTTATTGATTTCCTGCCGTCGGAACTGCATCTGATGGATGTCTTTATCGTATTAGGAACCTCGCTGGTGTTAAGCCTGATTGCCAGCTGGTATCCGGCACGGCGCGCCAGCCGGATTGACCCTGCCCGCGTGTTGAGCGGACAGTAAGCCAAGCCAACGCACATGCGGCTTGAGATATGACGGGGATAGTCCCTATCGTGTGGGAAAGCGATCACACCCTAAGGAGCAGTCATGTACTACGGTTTTGACATGGGCGGCACGAAAATTGAGCTGGGCGTGTTCGACGCGGCGTTGAACAAGGTGTGGCAAAAGCGGGTGCCGACACCGCGCATGCATTACGATGAGCTGCTCGCCACGCTGGTTGATCTGGTGCATGAGGCTGACGCGCAGGTCGGCGTACAGGGGAAGGTCGGTATCGGTATACCGGGAATACAAACGGGCGATAACGGCGCGCTATTTACTGCTAACCTGCCTGCGGCGATGGGAAAACCACTGCGTACGGATCTGTCGCAGCGTTTGCAGCGAGATGTTCGTATCAACAACGATGCCAACTGCTTTGTGCTGTCGGAAGCGTGGGACGCGGAATTTCGCTCCTATCCTGTCGTTTTGGGCCTAATTTTGGGGACGGGGCTGGGCGGTGGACTGGTGATTAACGGGCGTCCGGTGGACGGGCGCAACGGTATCGCCGGTGAATTTGGTCATCTCCGCCTGCCGTCCGACGCGCTGGATATCATCGGGGTGGACATTCCCCGCGTGAAGTGCGGTTGCGGGCAATCTGGCTGCATCGAGAATTATATTTCCGGTCGTGGTTTTGAATGGCTATATGAGCATATGTATGGTGAAGCTCTGCCTGCCGTAACCATCATCCGGCACTATCGTGGTGGAGAGGAAAAAGCGCGAGAGTTTGTCGACCGTTTTATGGATTTGCTGGCGGCCTGTTTGGGTAACCTGCTGACCCTATTCGATCCGCATCTGCTGGTGCTAGGCGGCGGCCTGTCGAATTTTGATGAAATTTATCAGATTCTGCCGACGCGTCTTCCTTCACGACTTTTACCGATTGCGAAACTGCCACGGATAGAGAAAGCGCGTCACGGTGATGCGGGCGGCGTACGTGGCGCGGCGTTGCTACACTTAATGGATAACTAGCTGGAGAACGTATGTATACGCGTCAACGATTAGGGCGTTTTCATAAGGGAAAGCGTATGCGGCAACAGCGTCTTCGTGCGCGTATTTTCCATCGTGATTATCTGGCAGCAAGCGAAGTGAAAAAACCGCGCGTGGTGGTACTGACGGGGGCTGGTATCTCAGCGGAGTCGGGTATTCGTACCTTTCGCGCTGCCGATGGCCTGTGGGAGGAACACCGCGTCGAGGATGTCGCCACGCCGGAAGGCTTTCAGCGTAACCCTGAGCTGGTGCAGGCGTTTTATAACGCTCGCCGCCGTCAGCTACAGCAGCCGGAAATTGTGCCGAATGCCGCACATCTGGCATTGGCCAACCTGGAAGCGATGCTGGAAGATAACTTCCTGCTGATTACGCAAAATATCGATAACCTGCATGAGCGTGCCGGTAGCCAGCGTGTCATTCATATGCACGGTGAGCTGCTGAAAATACGCTGTAGCCAAAGTGGACAGATCGTTGAGTGGACGGACGATCTCGCCGTCGGCGAACGCTGCCACTGCTGTCAATTTCCCGCGCCTTTACGCCCGCATGTAGTGTGGTTTGGTGAAATGCCGTTGCACATGGACAAGATTTACCATGCGCTATCGCAGGCAGATTACTTTATTGCGATTGGCACATCGGGGCATGTGTATCCCGCTGCCGGCTTTGTCCATGAGGCTCATTCGCACGGTGCCTACACGCTGGAGCTGAATCTGGAGCCCAGCCAGGTAGAAAGCCAGTTTGATGAAAAAATCTACGGTCCCGCCAGTACAGTCGTGCCCGAATTTGTCGCGGCCTGGCTGACGCGTGGTCAAAGCATCAAGTTTTAAACGCCAGCAAAAAGTGAAAACGTCATGAATCGTATGAGGACGACGTTTTCTCTTGTTTATTTCTATCGTTGCCGCAGCAGCATTCGTCAAGCTGATCGAATGGCAACATGGCTGTGTGGTTAAAGAAACAATATTCACTCTCGCTACAGCGAGCATGAGCAGCGGTGTCTGTCGGCGAGGCCGCCTGTGGATGCCGTGGCTGTTGGCTGTCATGGCGTGACGATGTTCCATGAAGAGATAAGGTTCGTCGGAAAAAGTCCAGCATAGCGTTACCCTCACGGTATCTCATCACGATAGGCATGAGATAATTATGTTAATGAGAGTGATTCTCATCAATGTAGGCTAAGCGTAGTTGATAATTCGGTGATGAGGGAATGACAATTGTCAAAATGTATATACTCGTCATACTTCAAGTTGCATGTGCGTTGGCTGCGTTCACTCACCCGAATCACTTACTTGAGTAAGCTCATCGGGATTCCTTCCCTTGCCGCCTTCCTGAAACTTGAATTATTTAGAGTATAACCACCGTTGTTCTATCCACCCGTCATGCCTGAATCGACAAAGACTTAGAACGATCAGAATGTCCGTCTGGCCTCGGCCGCCAGTTCTTTCAGATAATTCATATCGCACAATTCCACCTGATGACCCCGATAGGCAATGTAGCCTTGCCGCTTCCAGTCGGACATCAATCGGCTCAATGTTTCGCCGCGCATCCCTAATGACGTTGCGAGCTGCCCTCGGCTCACCGGTAATGTCAGCTGCTGCGTTTGCTGAATGTGGTGCTGCCGCAGCAGATAATCAGCCAGACGCTGTGGCGCAGAGCTGGATGTCAGCCAGTCGATTTGGTTGATCGTCGAATAGAGTTTTTTGCCCAGATAGTTGAGCAAACGCAGCGCCAGCTCCGGGCGCTGTAAACAGAACTGGTGAATATCCTGCCGTGGAATCATCAGCGTATGGCCATCGCTCAACGCGCGGATATTCATCGGGAAACGGCCGTGATCCATAAACACCGCCGCGATGGCGACAAACTCACTGCGTTCAAATTGTCCGAAGATCTTTTCATCCCCGCCATAGGTATGGCGAAAAGCCTGTAACTTTCCCGTTTCAACCAGCAAACAGTGCTGCATTTTGTCGCCTTCACGAAACAGGACGTCATCCTGCCGGAAAAACAGGCGCTCGCTTTTTGCCAATAACTCACACACCACATTGCTGGGTTCACCGCGCATCCAGTCATGCTGAAACAGCACCTCGCCGTATTCATCGGGCGACAGCGCCTTTTTGACAAATGTCATTTGCCCTCCCAGAGGCTGGTATTACCATCAAGTCAGTAAATGAAAATAATAATCACTTGCATGGATTCGGCAAGCAAAATCACGGCACGCCGAATCGAGAATAGCGGAGCGTTTCTATGAAAGAAAATACCCTTCCGGCGGCACAGGCGCTGGTTCTCCATGAATTGATTACCCCAACCGAACACGGTATCGCCAGTCGCGTATTGGCCCGTACCGACGGCGGCAATGTCACGCTGTTTGCTTTCGATCAGGGGCAGGGGTTGAGTGAACACAGTGCGCCTTATGATGCACTGGTTATGGTACTTGAAGGTGAATTATTGCTGACGATCGGTGGCGAACCCGTTGTCGCGCAGCCTGGCACGTTGGTGCGTATGCCAGCCAATATCCCACATGCCGTTGATGCGCAGCAGTCGTCGCGTATGTTGCTGACCATGTTGAAGACGCTGAAAACGAACTAAACAGCTATTTCATAAACGGCTAACGCGATAAACAGAATTAAGGAGTGAGAGTATGAGCGATCATGAAGCAGGGCATAAATTTTTAGCTCGATTGGGGAAAAAACGTCTGCGTCCCGGCGGCAGGAAAGCAACCGAGTGGCTGCTCAGTCAGGCTGGGTTCCGGCAGGACAGCGTCGTGCTGGAAGTTGCCTGCAATATGGGCACTACGGCGATGGAGATCGCTCGTCGTTTTGGCTGCCAGGTCATCGGTGCGGATATGGATAAAGCCGCGCTAGAGAAGGCGCAGGAAAATGTCGCGGCGAACGGTCTGGCTTCGCAGGTCACGATTATGCAGGCGAATGCGCTGGAACTGCCGTTTCCCGATAATCACTTTGACGTGGTGATTAACGAAGCCATGCTGACGATGTATGCCGACAAGGCCAAAAGCCGGATTATTGCTGAATATTATCGCGTGCTGAAACCGGGTGGCCGCCTGATTACTCACGATATTATGCTGCTCTCCGAGAAAGATACCGGGGCATTGCAGGCGGTGGAACAGATGCATAAAGCGATCAACGTACATGCTCAGCCGATGCTGCGTGAGCGCTGGGTGACGCTGTTTCAGGAGTGTGGTTTTAGCAAGGTTAGCTACGATAACGGTGCAATGACGCTGCTGACGCCACAAGGGCTGATTTATGATGAAGGTTTGGCTGGCGCGGCGCGCATCGTAAAAAATGCGCTGAAGAAAGAAAACCGTGGCATGTTCTTCAACATGTTTCATACCTTCCGCCGCAATCGCAACCAGCTTAACTATATTGCGGTATGCAGCACGAAGTAGCGTTCATATTCATTTTGATTGCATTGCGATAACAAGGAAAAAGCGTGTAAGGCGGGCGAAATCGTTTAACATATGTGACAGGACGTTATCTTAACTGCGCTTTTTCATTGCGCTGGATCCCTTGTTACGGTGAACAATGCAGCCATTATCGCCGGGTGATATCCCGCTAAAGCACGCGACGCAGTTGCCTCACTACAGCCAGCTAAAACAACAGCAGTACAGACGCGATCGTCGGAGTCTGGTACTGCTGTTGGCGTTTCTCGCGCTTACGCTGGTCGTCAGTTTGTGTGCCGGAGAACGCTGGATTTGGCCGACGGCCTGGCTGGATGAGGCTCAGCAACTCTTTGTCTGGCAGTTGCGTTTGCCCAGAACGCTGGCCGTGATGCTGGTGGGGGCCAGTCTGGCAATGTCGGGCACCGTGATGCAGGCCGTCTTTGATAATCCATTGGCGGAGCCGGGGCTGCTGGGTGTGGCGAACGGCGCAGGCGTGGCCTTAGTGCTGACGGTGCTGCTGGGGCAGGGACTGTTGCCCGTCTGGACGTTAAGTCTGAGCGCGATAGCTGGCGCGCTGCTGATTACCTTTCTGTTACTTCATTTTGCCCGTCGTCATATTTCCAATACCCGTCTATTACTTATCGGCATTGCGCTCGGCATTATCTGTAGTGCGGTGATGACCTGGGCCGTCTATTTCAGTACCAGTCTCGATTTACGCCAACTAATGTACTGGATGATGGGCGGCTTCAGCGGCATTGACTGGCGGCACGGCTGGCTGATGTTGGCGCTCTTGCCGCTACTGCTGTGGTTAAGCCGTCAGGGGACGGTGCTGAACGGGTTGACGCTCGGCGAGATTCAGGCGCGTCAGTTGGGCATTCCGGTCTATCGCTGGCGCACGATGCTCGTGCTGGTCATGGGCGTACAGGTCGGATTGAGCGTAGCGCTGGCTGGCATCATCGCGTTTATTGGCTTGGTGATCCCGCATATGTTGCGGCTGTGCGGGTTGACCGATCAGCGCTATTTATTGAGCGGCTGTGCGTTGGCTGGCGGCGGGGTTCTGCTGCTGGCGGATACGGTCGCGCGCGTTGCGCTGAGTGCAGCCGAGTTGCCGATAGGCGTGGTTACCGCTACGCTGGGATCGCCATGGTTTATCTGGCTGTTATTACGTAATCGGTTGTAGCGATATGTCTTGTTTTATCCATTCTTATTGATCATTAAAGGGAGCAAAACGATGAGCACTGAAATCTACGCTATTCCACTGACTACTATCGACGGGAAAGCGACAACGTTTGAGGCGTTTAAAGGGCAGGTTGCTTTAGTCGTCAACGTCGCCTCTCAATGCGGCCTGACGAAGCAATACGACGCGCTGGAAAAACTCTATGAAACCTATCGTGACAAAGGCTTGGTCGTGCTGGGATTCCCCTCCAATGAATTTGCCGGGCAGGAACCGGGCTCGGAAGCAGAGATCCAGGCGTTCTGCCGTGGGACATTTGGCGTTCAGTTCCCGATGTTCAGCAAGATTGAAGTGAATGGCGAGAATCGTCATCCGCTGTACCAGTTGTTAATTCGTGAACAGCCAGAAGCCAACGGAACCTGGAAAAGTGACTTTTTTGCGCGTTTGGTCAATAAGGGACGTAAGCCTAAGAACCCGGAAGACATTCTGTGGAATTTCGAAAAATTCCTGGTGGATCGCGAAGGGCGTGTGATTGATCGCTTTGCGCCGGATATGGCACCTGACCATGACACTATCGTGAAAGCGATCGACGATGCGCTGGCAAAATAATTGACGCAACAGACTTCTCCGGTATTGGAGCTGCGGCAGGCTGGTGCCTCGCCGCGTTTGTCACCGACGACGGCGGAGTGTCGTCGTGGCGCACTGCTGCATATCATTGGCCCGAACGGCGCCGGAAAGAGCACATTGCTGGCAAGGGCAGCGGGGTTGCTGGCGGGAGAAGGCGAAGTCTTGCTGGCTGGCACGTCGCTGTCGCAGTATACGGCGGCAGATTTGGCCATACGGCGTGCCTATCTGGCACAGCAGCAACCGCCGCTGGCGCTGATGCCGGTATTCCAATACTGGCAACTGCATCAACCGCCTCTGGCTCAGGAATACGCGGTTGAAAAAGTAGTGCATCTTCTGGCGGAACGCCTGATGTTAACCGACAAGTTGGCGCGTCCGCTTACGCAACTGTCGGGGGGCGAGTGGCAGCGCGTTCGGCTGGCGGCGGTGCTGTTGCAGATTTGGCCGACCCTCAATCCGCACGCGCGTCTGTTGCTGCTGGATGAACCGACCAATAGCCTTGATGTGGCGCAGCAGGTGGCGCTGGATGCGTTACTGAGTGAACTCTGCCGTTCTGGCATCACGGTTGTGGTTTGCGCACACGACCTGAACCACAGTGCCCACCATGCGGATCGCGTATGGCTATTGTCGGCAGGTGCTCTGGTGGCACAGGGCGAAACGGCCGAGGTCATGCGGCCGGAGGTGCTGTCCCCGGTATTCGGTGTCGCGTTTCAGCGGCACGTGGTCGATGGCAAAAACTGGATCATCACTCGCAGTGCCTGATGCCGAGAGAAAATCTGCGTCGTTAGAAAATAGGAAAAATCGCCTTTACTTGCCAGTCACCCCGATTAAACGCTAAATTAATCCAATACCTAGCATTTTCAAACGCCAGAGGTCTATGGCCTGGGCGGTTTTATGGTAATCGCGATGATACGTTTACGACACGCTTTGATTCTCGCCAGCCTGATTTTGGTCGGCTGTAGCAGTAGCCGACATAATAATCCGCCGCCGAACGCGCGTCTGAGCGATTCGATCATGGTGATGGTGCAGCTAAACGATCAACTGGGACAATGGTACAGAACGCCTTATCGTTATGGCGGGCTGGATCGTAACGGTGTCGATTGTTCCGGCTTTGTCTACCTGACGTTCCGCGATAAATTTGGCATGCAGCTGCCGCGCACCACCGAAGAACAAACCGAATTGGGCGAGCGCATTGATCGCGAGAATCTGTTACCGGGCGATTTGGTTTTTTTCAAAACCGGCAGCGGCAGCAGCGGGTTGCACGTCGGCATTTATGACAAAGACGACCAGTTTATTCATGCCTCCACCAGTCAGGGCGTAATCCGTTCGTCGTTGGATAACGTGTACTGGAAACGGGCTTACTGGCAGGCCCGCCGCATCTGATTTCCCCCCTTTTATTTAGCGTACTTACAGCACGGAGCTGCTCATGTCCTCTCTGCGTTTATTGATCTCTGACTCTTACGATCCCTGGTTTAATCTGGCCGTTGAGGAATGCATCTTTCGCCAGATGCCCACTACGCAGCGGGTGTTGTTTTTGTGGCGTAATGCGGAAACTGTGGTCATTGGTCGTGCCCAAAACCCGTGGAAAGAGTGCAATACGCGGCGGATGGAAGAGGATGGCATCAAGCTGGCACGACGCAGCAGCGGCGGCGGGGCGGTTTTTCACGATCTCGGGAATACCTGCTTTACCTTTATGGCGGGCAAACCGGAGTACGATAAAAGCGTCTCAACGCAGATCGTTCTGGATGCACTCAGTGCTCTTGGGTTAAAAGCCAGCGCGTCAGGCCGCAACGATCTGGTGGTGGAAACCACAGACGGCGTGCGCAAGGTGTCCGGTTCCGCCTATCGCGAAACGAAAGATCGCGGCTTTCATCACGGCACGCTGCTGCTGAACGCAGACCTCAATCGTTTAGCTGATTACTTGAACCCAGACATTAAAAAACTACAGGCAAAAGGGATTACGTCTGTGCGTTCTCGCGTTGCCAATCTGGTGGAGTTGCTGCCTTCTGTCGATCATCAGGTGATCTGTCAGGCGGTGACGCAGGCCTTCTTCGATTATTTCGGCGAACAGTGCGAACCGGAAATTATCTCGCCTTCTGCTTACCCCGATTTACCGGGGTTCAGCGAACAGTTTGCGCGTCAAAGTAGCTGGGAATGGAATTTCGGTCAGGCGCCGGACTTCTCGCATTTACTTGATAACCGATTTACCTGGGGCGGGATTGAATTGCATTTTGATGTGGAACGCGGCGTGATTGTCCGCGCGCAGGTTTATACCGATAGCCTGAACCCTGCGCCGTTAGAAGCACTCGCTTGCGCATTACAGGGAACGGCATATCGCCCGGAAAATATGGCGGCAACGTGTCAGGCATTGATTACCGCTTTCCCTGAACAGCAAAACGAATTGCAGGAACTGGCTGAGTGGCTGGAGCAGAGTTTGCGTTAAAACGTGAAATTCGCTGCTAAATGAGTCCTGTTGCATGGCAGACAGACGCTTTTCGTGCGTTATGCGAATAAGCGCTGTAGATTCATCTATAATAATAACGTAATGTGATTATTATTAATCTCCATGTAGTACAGGATCATGCGCATCCACCTTGCTGTTGACTACACCAGTGACTACGTTTTCTGGCCGATATTCAGGTTGGATGGAACGTTGCTGGCAGTCGAAATGATAAGCCATTTTAATGGTCTTTCGGGCAAGCTGAGCATGCCTGCCGATATTCTTCTCATGCAATTAAATCCACGCCAGAAGCATGATTTGGTTCATGAACAGCTGCTTTTTATCAAAGAAAAATCAGCATGGTTTATCGATAACCACATTCAATTGGTGCTGAAGGTGGGGCGTGAAATAGCAGAAATTTTAATCAATTCTGAAGTGCTGCGCGGCGAAATCAAACGTCTCGACTTTGTCCTGTTGGAAATTAATGAGTTTTTCCCGCAGCTCTCGCAGGGAAAAGAAAACGCCATGTTGCTGAATCTGAGTCAGGCCTTTCCTTTATGGCTGGATAATTTTGGTTCTGGAAAGACAACGCTTAAGCCTTTGTATGATGGCCTGGTACAAGGTGTAAAATTGGATCGCCAGTTCATTGGGCAACTTTTATCGCGTCCGGCAAATACGTTGATGATGGAGCCGCTGCTGCGGACGATTAAAAACAGCTATTCAGGCATCAGCATTGTCGCCAAGGAGATCAACACCGTGGCGGTTCTGAACACAATGAGACTACTGGACATTGATGCCGTTCAGGGGCAAATGTGGCCTGCCGTACATTTTGACGAACTTGAGCCACACACGGCGCTTATTGGCTAATTCAATCGGTCTAACTACTTTTCGGACGTGAGGGTTTTTTGGATCTCGCTTGTGAAGCGAATACCCTTATGTTTCCTCCGTGTTAATTTCATTATCATCCCTCTACACTTTCTGCATACCCGTTAGTCGATGTGTGGTGAGCGTGTGGCTCTCTTCACCTGAACAGGGTGGTATTAGGGAGACAGAATGCAGCAGACACCGTTATTCAAAAATCACTATTTTCACCAACTGCCGGAGTTCTATACCGCGCTACAGCCCAAACCGCTACATGGCGCTCGCTTGCTTTACCATAGCGAGGGGTTAGCCGCCGAACTCGGTTTGTCTTCTGACTGGTTTACGCCAGAACAGGATGCTGTTTGGAGCGGCGAGCGTTTGTTGCCGGGAATGGAGCCGCTGGCGCAGGTGTATAGCGGCCATCAGTTTGGCATGTGGGCCGGCCAATTGGGTGACGGGCGCGGCATCCTGCTGGGAGAACAACAGCTGGCAGATGGTCGCAGCATGGACTGGCACCTGAAAGGCGCAGGGCTGACGCCGTATTCGCGCATGGGGGACGGTCGTGCCGTGCTGCGCTCGGTGATACGCGAATTTCTGGCCTCGGAAGCGATGCACCATCTGGGGATCCCCACTACGCGGGCGTTGACGATTGTCACCAGCACGCATCCGGTACAGCGTGAGCAGGAAGAAAAGGGCGCCATGCTGATGCGCGTGGCGGAAAGCCATGTGCGGTTCGGCCATTTTGAGCACTTCTACTATCGCCGTGAGCCGGAAAAGGTGCGTCAACTGGTGGAGTATGTCATTGCCCGCCATTGGCCGCAGTGGGAAAACGACGAGCGTCGCTATGAGCTGTGGTTCGGCGATGTGGTAGAACGCACCGCCCGTCTGATTACGCACTGGCAGGCGGTGGGGTTTTCACACGGCGTGATGAATACGGATAATATGTCGATTCTGGGGCTGACCATCGACTACGGTCCTTATGGCTTTTTAGATGCCTATCAACCCAACTTTATTTGTAACCACTCCGATCATCGCGGGCGCTATGCGTTTGATAATCAGCCTGCGGTGGGGCTATGGAATCTACATCGTCTGGCGCAGGCGCTGTCGGGGTTGATGGATACCGACACGCTGGAGCGCGCGCTTGCCCGTTATGAACCGGCGTTGATGCAGCATTATGGCATGCTGATGCGCGCCAAGTTGGGCTTGTTTACCGCGAGCGCGGAAGATAATGACGTACTGGTCGGGCTGTTACGTCTGATGCAGCAGGAAGGCAGCGACTACACCCGCACGTTCCGTTTGCTGGCAGACAGTGAAAAGCAGGCATCGCACTCGCCGCTCCGTGATGAATTCATCGATAGGGCTGCGTTCGATAGCTGGTTTGCGACTTATCGCCAGAGGCTGATGCAGGAAGAGCAAGGTGATGAAGAGCGACGTCGGTTGATGAATACGACGAACCCGAAATTTATTCTGCGTAATTATCTGGCGCAAATGGCGATTGAACGGGCTGAAAACGATGACATCAGCGTACTGGCACGTCTGCATCAAGCTTTGTGTCAGCCGTTTGACGAACAGCCGGATAAGAACGATCTGGCGGCGTTACCACCAGAGTGGGGCAAACATCTGGAGATTTCCTGCTCCAGCTGAGCCGGAGCAGGGGGATGGCTATTGCCGCAGGTAAACCTGAGGAAGGGGATAGTCAGGGTGTGAACCGACGCTGAGATCGGCGCGATACCAGTGGGTCAACGTCTCCGCCTGCAGCACCTGGGCGGGCGTACCCTGTGCGACCAGTTTTCCTTCGTGTAACAACAGAATGCGATCGGCATACAGTGCCGCCAGATTCAGATCGTGCAGGACGCAGCATACGGCTAACGGCTGTTCACGCGTGAGCAGCTTGAGTAGCCGCAAGAGATGCTGCTGATGGTACAGATCCAGCGCCGACGTGGGTTCATCTAGAAACAACCAGCCTGGCGTCGGTTCTGGATGCCACAGCTGCGCCAGCACGCGAGCGAGCTGTACACGCTGCTGCTCCCCGCCGGACAGGTGGCGATAGTCGCGCGCAGCCAGTTCCAGACAGCCCGTTTGCGCCATGACCTGCTGAATGACGTCATCGTTTTTCGGATAGCGCCCATGCGGGGAACGCCCCATCGCGACGACATCCCGCACGCTAAACGCAAACGCCATGCCGCTATGCTGGCGCATCACCGCGCGTGTTTTTGCCAGTGCGCCGGGCTGCCAGTGTGAAAATGGCTGTCCGGCTAACAAGCACTCGCCGTCATCGGGCGTCAAATAACCGGTCAACAAACGGAGCAGGGTCGACTTTCCCGCGCCGTTGGGGCCGATAATTGCGACGATTTCCCCACAGTGCAGTTCCAGAGAAACATCATCCGTCAGATAGCGACCGTTGGTCTGAAAGCGTAGATGGCGCGCGACTAACGTCTGGTCAAACGCGGAGTCAGTCATTGCCACGTCCTTTATGCTGAACGATCAGCCATAAGAAATACGGCCCGCCAATCAGGCTGCTTAACAGCCCAACGGGCATTTCTGCTGGCGCAAGCAGCGTGCGTGCCAGCGTATCGGCAAACAGAAGCAGACAGGCACCGCCGAGAATAGAACCGGGAAGGAGCCAGCGATGATCGGCACCCAGATGCAAACGTATCAAATGTGGAATGATAAGCCCGACAAACCCGATCACACCGCTCACCGCCACTGCGACACCTACCAACAGCGAGCTGAGCAACAGCAGAATATGCTTGGTACGCCTCACGTTGACACCGAGGTAGTGCGCTTCTTCATCCCCGAGTTGAAGCAGGTTCAAACGGCGTGCGTAGTACAGCGTCACGATCATGGCGGGGATAGTCAGCGTACTGGCAACCAGCAACATCGGCCACTGGGCCTGTCCGAGACTGCCCATGCCCCAGAGTGAAAACTGGCGCAACTGTTGGTCGGTGCTGATGTAGGTCAGGACACCGATCAGCGCGATACACAGCGCATTGAGCGCGATGCCTGCCAACAGCAGTCGCGTTAATCCACCTTGTTCGGAACGGCTGAGGATGAAAATGATGGCAGTAACCGCCAGACTTCCCGCAAAGGCGGCAAACATCGGGCTGTAAAGTGCCAGCAGTGGGGGAAGGCCAAGCGGTAGTACGATAGTCAGCGCCACGCAGAGTGCGGCACCGCTGCTGATGCCAAGCAGGCCGGGATCGGCAAGCGGATTACGAAATAATCCCTGCATAATTGCGCCAGAACAGGCCAGCGCGCCGCCGACGAGTATCGCCAGCAGTACGCGAGGAACGCGGATATTCAACCAGATATGCCAGATCGGATCGTCAAGCGGCGTTTGCCATAACATTTTGAGCGAGAGGCTCAGTGCGCCCATGTTGGCGGCACCGACCATCAGTGCCACCATCAGTAACAGCAGTGCGAGCAACCACGTGCGCGGGTGAAACCGTGACGTCATTTTATCGCTTCGGCTGTCTGACGCAGCGTTGCCATTAGCGCTGGGGTATCGAGCGTAAAGCCGAGCATTGCCATGTCATCGACGACGAGCAGGCGTTTGTGCTTGCCAGCAGGCGTCAGTTCCAGACCGGGTAATTTCCAGACTTGCGCTTCACCACCCAATATTTTCAGCCCCTGACTGGAGATCAGAATCAGGTCCGGCGCACTGGCAACCACACCTTCCTGCGACAGCGGCTGGTAACGCTCAACGTTTTGCATGGCATTCTTTAATCCCGCGCTGCGGATAATCGTGTCCGCCGGGGTATTTTTGCCTGCTGCCAGCGCGGTCATGCCGCCGTGGCTGAGAACGAACAGCACATTCACCGGCAGCGGGGCGTTTTTTACTGCCGCCAGTTGCTGTTGATAGGTTTCCGCCAGCTTTTTACCTTCCGTCTCTTTCCCCAGCGCCTGTGCGATGACGCCGATTTTTTGCGGCACAACATCCAACGAAGGCTGAGCAGGAACGTGAACGACTTTGGTACCGCTGCTGGCAACCTGCTGCAGAATGAGAGACGGCTGAGACAGATCGCTGGCGACAACCAGAGACGGTTTCATTGCCAGAATGCCTTCGGTGTTGAGCTGGCGCATATAGCCGACATCAGGCAGCTTCTTCACCGCTTCCGGGTGCAGGCTGGTGCTGTCTCGCGCAACCAGATCTTTCTCTGCGCCCAGTGCATAAATGATTTCCGTGACGTCACCGCCGATAGACACGATACGTTCGGCAGCAGACACCCCCAGCGGGAGTGTCAATAGCAGGGGGAATAGCCAGTTTTTCATGCAGCGAGATCCTTATGCGGTTTCAGGGCATCGATTTGGTTACGCCATTGCTGTTGTTCCGGTGTTCCTTCGGTACGTTGCCCGAAGAGTTGTGCAATTTGAGAGCCGTCTGCGGCATAGAGTTCGAGGCTGGTCACGACACCATCGACCGTCGGTTTACGCGTCACCCAGCTTTCAGCAATCGCGCCTTCGATCAGATGCAGAGTAAAATCTTTATTAAAGATGTTAATCCATTCCGCGTGTTGTTCCATACGTTCTACGCGCTCGAGTGTGCCGGTGAAAATTTGTACACAGCCACGGTTGCCGACAAATACCATGATTTCGTTCTGATCTTCACGTGCGGCAAACAGGATCTGTGACAGCGCATCGTTGTCTACCCGGTAGGCCAAATCGTCAGCGACCGAGTTAAACGCCTGCTGGCGCGTCAGGTTATAGCGCTTGAGCAGGATGAAGAAATCATGCACATCCTTCATTGCACGCCAGTCTGTTTCAAACTGAGGGTTATGGGCGATGGTCTGTTCGGCCGCCGTGCCATTGCCTGCCGGACGAAGTGCCAACGCAGGGTTTTCGCTGCTGGTGAATTTCTCAACGAATAGCTGCCAGGCGGCCATGTCCGTGGTGTCGGTCGTGTAGACCTTCAGAATCGCATCGCCCTGATGATCGAAGAATTGAATGCTTTGACGCTCTCCGCGCGCGGTGTTTTCACGCAGCGCAAAGGCTGAAGCCCATTGAGAGAGGAACAAACGCAGATCCAATCCGCGCGGGTTGAGGATAAGGCCAGCATGTCCATCCAGCGTCTGGTTTTGATAATAGCCAGTATGCTCATGCACGGCGTACTCGTTGCGCGTGATCGACTTGGTATTACCAACCTGCTCCAGCGCGCTTAACCAGACTTTAGCATCACCCTGTAGGCGTTGTGCATCATGTCCGACACGGGCGTGAGTCAGTTCCGCTTCGCTGATGCCGAGTAGCGCAGCCAGATCGCGAGCATATTTACGCGGATGTTCAACTTTAGCCTGGAGGTATTGTTGGTAAATAGACGTCTGCATCTCGTTCGTTCCCTTAATCGTTGTCGTATTGATTATAGCAATGAATGAGAATCATTTTCATGTAACAAAAACGCAACCTCAAGTGAAGTTTTCTTAATAAGTGGAATAAGAGAAATCGTAAGAGGAATTTACGTGCTGCGAAAGTGTGGGAGAGGCGGCGGGAAAAGAGGAAACGGCTGGCACACGACCGGAGAAGGTGAGTGTGCCAGCGCGTATCAGATTAGAAACGGCTGTCGACGGCGTCTGCCAGACGAGCCAGCAGCGTTTCGGTGTCCTGCCAGCTCAGACAAGGATCGGTAATGGATTGCCCATACGTCAATGCCAGAGGATTGATAGCAGGCTGGTTGCCTTCAATTAAGAAACTTTCCGCCATGATGCCCGCGATGGCGCGTGAGCCCGCACGAATTTGCTGGCAGATGTCATCGGCTACGTCGAGTTGGCGACGGTGCTGTTTCTGACAGTTGGCATGACTGAAATCGATCACCAGATGCTCGGGCAGCGAGAATTCACGCAGATGAGCGCAGGCGGCAGCAATGTCTTCCGCGTGGTAATTCGGTGTTTTCCCGCCGCGCATAATAATATGACCAAACGGATTGCCCTGCGTTTTGTAGACCGACATGAAGCCCTGCTTATCCGGCGAAAGGAACATATGCTGGGCACGGGCGGCACGAATGGCATCGACGGCGATGCGCGTGTTGCCGTCTGTGCCGTTCTTGAAGCCGACGGGGCAGGACAGCGCCGAGGCCATTTCCCGATGAATCTGGCTTTCAGTGGTTCTTGCGCCAATCGCACCCCAGCTAATCAGGTCGGCAATATACTGGCCGGTGACCATATCGAGGAATTCCGTCGCGGTCGGCAATCCGAGTTGATTGACGTCCAACAGCAGGCGGCGTGCAATCTCCAGCCCTTCGTTTACCTGGAAGGTGCCGTTGAGTGCCGGATCGGAAATGAGTCCCTTCCAGCCGACGACCGTGCGCGGTTTTTCAAAATAGGTGCGCATGACGACTTCTAACCGATCCTGATACTGCGTGCGCAGCGCAGCAAGACGGCGTGCATAATCTAACGCACTGTCGGTGTCATGGATCGAACATGGGCCAATCACGACGAGAAGACGTGGATCGTGACCGGTTAGGATGGCTTCAATTTTCTTGCGTGACGAGGTGACATTTTCGGCAACGGCAGGGGTGATCGGGAGTCTGGCGAGTAACGTTTGGGGTGTAACCAGACTCTCGATGCGCGCGCTCCGCAGTTCATCTGTTTGTAGCATGTTTTGTCTCTGAATACGGTCAAGTCGAAAACCTGTCATCACCGAAAAAACATGGACATCCCGGTGTTTTCAGACAAGGTTTCCAACTAAAAGGTTGCTTCGCAGCGGCGAAATGCCGGGAAGTGATGGAGCACACAATAAACGAAATGGCGCACATTACAACCGCATTAGGACAAAAAAATCTATCATGTACTAGTACATTCTTCGACTCATACCAAGAATGTCGATGATTTTGGCGGAAATTTCCTCAACGGAATAATTGGTCGTATTGAGATATTTAATCTGGTGTTTGCGAAATAGCGCTTCAACTTCGCTGAGCTCCATGCGGCACTGGCGTAGTGACGCATAGCGACTGTTTCCCCGGCGTTCTTCCCGAATGGCCGCCAGCCGTTCTGCATCAATGGTGAGTCCGAAGAGCTTGTGCTGGAAGGGCTTCAACGCATCCGGCAGGCGCAGGTTGTCCATATCATCAGCAATAAAAGGGTAGTTGGCGGCACGAATACCGAATTGCATCGCCAGATAAAGGCTGGTCGGCGTCTTGCCGCAGCGTGACACTCCCAGCAAAATCACCTGCGCTTGATCGAGATTGCGCAGTGAAATACCGTCATCGTGTGCCAGCGTGTAGTCGATGGCAGCGATACGGGCGTCGTATTTGCTCAGATTATTGGCCGTCAAGCCATGAGTGCGGTTAGCAACTGGCGTAGGCGGCGTGTTCAATTCTTCCTGTAAGGGTGCAACCAGCGCCTGTACGATGTCCTGGCAAAATCCTTCGCTACTAATAATAATGTTACGCACGGTCGGCGTGACAATGGAGTAAAACACCAGCGGACGCACACCGGTTTGCTGATATAACGTATTGATTTGTTCACACACGGCTTTAGCGCGCGCTTCACTTTCAACGAAAGGTAAGGTATAGCTAACCGTGTTCACGGGGAACTGGGACAACACCGCATGACCCAGTACTTCTGCCGTAATGGCCGTACCGTCCGAGACATAAAATACGCTTCTTTCCACATAACCCCCTTGTGATATTTCCGACAGCTCGAACACGTTAACCTCGTCAAAAATTGTGTTTTACGAATACTTTTATTAAAACACCATTTCATTATCTTTATGATAAAGAATGCTAATCTTCTACGATATTGGATTTTTACCGTGTTAGGCAATCATTCGCCGTGAAATCAGTTTTTTTTCATAGGTTGATCGATTCACCTGTCCATGTTCATCAAAACGCTATGCTAACCTGATTGCGTTGAGGCGATTCTCAACCGAACTCTTTCATACCCTAATTGTATGCAGAAAGGATTATTTTCGATGTCCAATAACGGCCCTGATTTGCGTAATGTCCTTTGGTATAACCAGCTCGGTATGCACGACGTTGAAAGGGTGGGGGGCAAAAATGCCTCTCTGGGTGAAATGATCACCAACCTTTCAGGATTGGGCGTAGCCGTTCCCAACGGCTTTGCGACAACGGCGCAGGCGTTTAATGATTTTCTTAATCAAAGCGGGATTAACCAGCGCATTTATGAGCTGCTCGATCTCACCGACATTGACGACCTGAATCAACTGGCCAGCGCGGGTACGCAGATTCGCCAGTGGATTATTGATACGCCATTCCAGCCAGAGCTGGAGAAGGCGATAAGCGACGCCTATCAGCAACTGGCCGATGGCGAGAAAGACGCCTCGTTTGCTGTGCGTTCTTCCGCCACCGCAGAAGATATGCCGGATGCGTCTTTTGCCGGCCAACAGGAAACTTTCCTGAATGTGCAGGGTATTGATGCTGTGATGGTCGCGGTGAAGCACGTGTTTGCGTCGTTGTTTAACGATCGTGCGATCTCCTACCGTGTGCATCAGGGCTACGACCATCGCGGTGTGGCGCTGTCGGCGGGCGTGCAGCGCATGGTGCGTTCCGATCTGGCTTCCGCGGGCGTGATGTTTACCATTGATACCGAATCCGGTTTTGATCAGGTGGTGTTTATCACGTCGGCTTACGGTTTGGGTGAAATGGTGGTGCAGGGCGCGGTGAACCCGGACGAGTTCTATGTCCACAAGCCGACCTTGCAGAACAACAAACCTGCGATTGTGCGCCGTAACATGGGATCGAAAAAAATCCGTATGGTATATGCCGCGAGCCAGGAACATGGCAAGCAGGTACGGATTGAAGATGTGCCGGCAGAACAAACGACGCGTTTCAGCCTGACGGATGATGAAGTGCAGGCGCTGGCGCGTCAGGCACTGCTGATTGAAAAACATTACGGCCGCCCGATGGACATCGAGTGGGCGAAAGATGGTCACACCGGTAAGCTCTACATCGTGCAGGCGCGCCCGGAAACGGTGCGTTCCAACGGTCAGGTGATGGAGCGTTACCACCTGCCAGCCAGCGGCACGGTGCTGGTGGAAGGCCGTGCGATCGGTCACCGCATCGGTGCGGGTGAAGTCAAAGTGATTCAGGACATCAGCGAGATGCACCTGATCAACGCAGGCGATGTACTGGTTACCGACATGACCGACCCGGACTGGGAACCGATCATGAAGAAGGCGGCAGCGATTGTGACCAATCGCGGCGGACGTACCTGCCATGCGGCGATTATCGCGCGTGAGCTGGGCATTCCAGCCGTTGTGGGCTGCGGCGATGCGACTGAGCGTTTGCGCAAAGGGCAAAAAGTCACCGTTTCCTGTGCGGAAGGCGACACGGGCTATGTGTATCAGGATCTGCTGGATTTCTCTGTGAAGAGTTCACAGATTGATGAAATGCCAGCTCTGCCGCTGAAAATCATGATGAACGTTGGCAACCCTGACCGCGCGTTTGATTTTGCCTGCCTGCCAAACGATGGCGTCGGTCTGGCGCGTCTGGAATTCATCATCAACCGCATGATTGGCGTGCACCCGCGTGCGTTGCTGGAATTTGACCAGCAAACCCCTGAGCTGCAACGTGAGATCAAGACGCTGATGCAGGGCTTCGACGATCCGATCGAGTTCTACGTCGGTCGTCTGACGGAAGGGATCGCGACGCTGGCAGCCGCATTCTCGCCGAAGCGCGTTATTGTCCGCCTGTCCGATTTTAAATCCAACGAGTACGCCAATCTGGTCGGTGGCGAGCGTTATGAGCCGGAAGAAGAGAACCCGATGCTGGGCTTCCGCGGTGCGGGTCGTTACGTGTCGCCGGACTTCAAAGCCTGTTTTGCGCTGGAATGTGAAGCGGTTAAACGCGTGCGTAATGTGATGGGTCTGAAGAACGTGGAAATCATGATCCCGTTTGTTCGTACCGTGGCGCAAGCGGAAGCGGTGATTGCAGAACTGGCGAATCAGGGGCTGCGTCGTGGCGAAGATGGCCTGAAAATCATCATGATGTGCGAGATTCCGTCCAACGCGCTGCTGGCTGACGAATTCCTGCAACACTTTGATGGTTTCTCCATCGGCTCAAATGACATGACGCAGCTGGCGCTGGGTCTGGATCGTGACTCCGGCGTGGTATCGTCGCTGTTTGATGAGCGTAACGATGCGGTGAAAGCGCTGCTGTCGATGGCGATCAAGGCCGCTAAGAAGCAGGGTAAATACGTCGGTATTTGCGGACAGGGTCCGTCAGATCACGAAGATTTCGCCCTCTGGCTGATGGAACAAGGCATCGATAGCCTGTCGCTCAACCCAGATACCGTGGTGCAAACCTGGCTGAATCTGGCTGAGCACAAGTAATTAGTTCGGTGAATGTCTGATATATAATCATCAGGCAACTGAAACAGTATTCACAGAATGAAAACGGTGGTAATGGAATAGAAGAGTAAAGCGTTTGCGCCATGGATGGCGCAATCCGAGCGTACAGGGATGTATTCACAGCGTCTTTACGATCTATCCATTACCACCGCTCGACCGCCGCTGATCGCAAGTCGTGCTGAAAATCACGGTGCCGCAATCAGGAAGGATTTAAACTGTGGCGTCATTACCGCGCTAAAACCCTTATCCGTTTTGGTAATCAGATAAACCGCTAGCCCCTGTTGTTCTGCCAGCTTCAACGCCTTCTCTGTTCCCAACACCATCAAACCGGTATCCCAACCATCGGCTTCTAGTGCTGTCGGCGCAATCACGGTCGCAGAAACCAGTTGATGAGTAATCGGTCTGCCCGTCTCGGGATCGATAACGTGAGAATAACGTTTGTTGTCCTGTTCAAAATAATTCCGATAGCTGCCGGAGGTGCTGATTGCATAGCCCTGCAAATTCACCGCTGCCTGTGCCGCGTTTTCCTGGTCGGTTGGCTTCTGAATCGCCACGCGCCACGGCGTTCCTTCTGCATTTACGCCACGGCTGGAAATGGCGCCGCCGACGGAAACCAGATAATTGGTGATCCCTTTACGCGCCATTAACTGTGCGAGAACATCTGCGCCATATCCTTCGCCCAGCGTGGAGAGATCGACATACAAATCCGGGAGATCTTTCTGAATCCATTCTCCTTTTTCGTCGCCGATCAGTTTCAGGTGACGCAACCCAACGTTTTGCCGTGCGACATCGATCTGCTGCTGGCTGGGAATACGCGTAGGCTGTTTTTGCGGGCCGAACCCCCAGAGGTTAACCAACGGGCCGACGGTGATATCCATCGCGCCGTGAGTGGCTTTACCGATACGCAGCGCAGCCAGAATGATATCCGCCATGCCGTTGCTGATGGGCTGTGGATCCGTTCCCCGATACTGATTGAAACGCGACAGCACGGAATCGTCACGGTAGGTGGAAATGTCGTTATTGGCCTGCTCCAGCAGGGCATCGATTTCTCGTTGCAACTGCGTTTTGTCTTCGGTGATGTCGCCGCTAATTTTTACGCTGTAAAACGTCCCCATCGTTTTACCTTCAATGGTCAACAAGGGGCGCTGTGCCGTTGGTGCTGGATTATCGCAGGCGGTCAGAAGACTGAATAAGCCACAGAGTAGTAATCTCTTCGCGGCGAGAGGCGTCATGAAAAACTCCTGAAAAACTGAACTGAGAGTAGGCAGACAGGAGAGTAACAAAAAAGGAATGACGCGTAATTGAATGGAAGAGAAATGAGAGGAAAAAAAAAGGCCCATCTCAGGGGATGGGCAAAGACTACACACAGCAATTCGTTACTAACTCTGACGAGGAGGAAACCTCATTGACATACAGTAGGTTAATACTAGCTCCGGTATTAATCCTATGGATTATGCGCTATTCAGTCATTAAGAATCATCCTAATAGTTAATTATCTTTTAAGGTTTGGTTTCTCGGGATTTTGATATTGTCAATAATATTGATGCATTAGAGAAATGATATCAAAATTTTTAGGACTAATCCCCAAGAATAGAGGGTTAATCATTAGCTATTTTTACCTATTGAAAAAGTAAGGGAATAAATCGATACGAAGCAATAATGCTGAGAATGAGCAATACGTGGGCGGCACACCACCCACGGGGAGGAGAAACGGTGTTTACCGTCTTTATTCTTTGTTGGGTTTGCTGGACGTATTAACGGAGAGGATGTTTTGCGGTTCGGGGATTTCACGCATCCAGGCAAAGAGCAGGCGATAGGAAACGGCGAGGACGACCGGACCAATAAATAAGCCAATCATGCCAAAAGCCAGCAATCCGCCAATGACGCCGGAAAGAATCAGCAGCATAGGAAGATCGGCACCCATCCTGATTAATACCGGGCGGATAATGTTATCGATTGTTCCAACGACGCAACTCCAGACCAGCAGGATGGTGCCCCAGGTGTTATCACCCGTCCAATACAGCCAGATAATGGCAGGAATGAGTACCGGCAGCGGCCCCAACTGCGCCAGACAGCACAGAAACATCAGTACGGTTAATAGTGTGGTATAGGGAATCCCGGACAGTCCCAGACCGATTCCGCCTAACACCGATTGCACGATGGCCGTTACCACTACGCCCAGCGCAACGGCTCGAATTGACTGCGCCGCCAGAATCACGGCGGCATCGCCGCGCTCCTGTCCCAGCCGGATAGCGAAATGCCGCACGGCTTTCGCAACGGCTTCTCCCTTGTAATACAGCAGGGCGCTGAAGATCAGCATCAGAGAGCAGTGCATCAGAAAACGCCCGACATGGGCGGCCTGTGCAACCAGCCAGGTTGCGGTTTTACCAAAATAGGGCTGCACTTTGGCAAATAGGCCGCTGCCGCCGCTTTGTAACAGCGCCTGCCAGCTGTTGAACAATTTCTCTCCGACTAAAGGAATTGACGTCAGCCATTCCAGCGTGGGCGGCGAAAAGTTTTCCTGCCGGGCTCCCCAACTCATTAACGCCGAGCTGTTATCCACCACGCTACTGACCAGCACGCCAATGGGGACAATAAACAGCAGAATGAGCAGCAGCGTCATAACGATGACGGCCAGAGAACGCCGACCCCACAATAACGCCTGAAATTTAATCAGCATCGGCCAGGTGGCAATGACCACCATACACGCCCAGGCAAATCCCAGAATAAAAGGCTGTACCACCCAAAAGCAGGCAATAATCATGATGGTAATAAACGCCAGACTGAACAGGATTCTGGCCAGATCAAATCGTGGTGGCTGAGAATATTTGCTCAACGAATCATTCCTCAATAACAAAAGAAAAGGCTGAAGGCGAGGTAGCTTGGGTGACAACCTATTGTCACCCGTCATCATGAGATATTTCCGGGGGTTTTGACAGCCTGTTGAACATTTTGTTGGTGAAACGGCCATTAGCCAACACGCTGTATGTTTTTGCCGATCCGGGAGCGCACACGATTGCGAAATGTGATAAAACGTGATGTCCCCGATGAAAGGGCGGCTATATACAAATGCTAGTCACTTAAGCATGGCTTTAGGGGAAGCACTGTGATGAGGTTCCCGCAGGGATGCCCCACACCGTGGTAGCCCCGGTATCTCTATCCTTAAGCGATCAAGATTAGGCTATATACCGCGCTTCACAGGCATATCACGACATATTGGCAAACACATCATGTACGGACAGGGTCAAAAAATAATGATCCCACAGATCACGCAATCTCCCGGGCTGGTTCAGCCGGTGCTTAATTTTTTGGAAGCATTGAAGAAAAATGGATTCACGGGCGATACGGCGACCAATTATGCCGATCGTCTGACAATGGCAACGGATAACAGCATCTATCAACTTTTGCCGGATGCGGTGGTTTTCCCCCGTTCAACCGCTGATGTCGCGATCTTATCCCGCCTGGCGGGGGAAGCACGTTTTTCAGAGCTGACCTTTACTCCACGCGGAGGCGGTACGGGAACGAACGGGCAGGCGCTGAATCGCGGTATCGTGGTCGATATGTCGCGTTATATGAACCGCATTCTGGAAATTAACCCTGAGCAGGGGTGGGTGCGTGTCGAAGCGGGCGTCATTAAAGATCAGCTTAACCAATATCTGAAGCCTTATGGCTATTTCTTTGCGCCTGAGCTGTCAACCAGTAACCGGGCGACGCTGGGCGGCATGATCAATACCGATGCCTCGGGGCAAGGCTCGCTGGTGTACGGCAAAACCTCAGACCATGTGCTGGGGCTGCGTGCGGTACTGTTAGGCGGCGAAATGCTGGATACGCAGGCGATGCCAGTGGAGCTGGCAGAGAAACTGGCGTTAGAAGATTCACCTATCGGTCGTATTTACCATACGGTGTTGCACCGCTGTCGCGAACAGCGCGAGTTGATCATCGATAAATTCCCCAAGCTGAATCGTTTTCTGACGGGTTACGACCTGCGCCATGTGTTCAGCGACGATCTCCGCACTTTTGACCTGACGCGTATTCTGACTGGCGCCGAAGGTACGCTGGCGTTTATCACCGAAGCGAAACTCGATATCACGCCGTTGCCAAAGATTCGCCGTCTGGTGAATATCAAGTATGACTCCTTTAATTCAGCGCTGCGCAATGCGCCGTTCATGGTAGAGGCGAAGGCGCTGTCAGTTGAAACCGTGGACTCTAAGGTATTAAACCTTGCCCGCGAGGATATCGTCTGGCACTCCGTTAGCGAGCTGATTACCGATGTGCCTAATCAGGAAATGCTCGGCCTGAATATCGTTGAGTTCGCGGGTGATGATGACACGCTGATTAACGGACAGGTCGACGCGCTATGTCAGGGGCTGGATACGCTGCTGGCGAGCGGAGAAGGCGGGGTGATTGGCTATCAAACCTGTAACGACCTGGCCGGAATCGAACGTATTTATGCCATGCGGAAAAAAGCCGTAGGGCTGCTGGGCAACAGCAAAGGGCAGGCGAAGCCGATTCCGTTCGCGGAAGATACCTGCGTGCCGCCACAGCATCTGGCGGATTATATCGAAGAATTCCGCGCGCTGTTGGACAGCCATAATTTGACGTACGGGATGTTCGGCCACGTGGACGCCGGCGTGCTGCACGTGCGCCCGGCGCTGGATATGTGCGACCCGCAACAGGAAATGCTGATGAAACAGCTTTCCGACCAGATTGTCGCGCTGACGGCTAAATATGGCGGCCTGCTGTGGGGGGAACACGGCAAAGGCTTCCGCGCCGAATACAGTCCTGAATTCTTTGGGCCGGAGCTGTATGCCGAACTGCGCCGCATCAAGGCGGCGTTCGACCCTGATAATCGCCTGAATCCCGGTAAAATTTGTGCGCCGTTGGATGTCGATGCGCCGATGATGAAAGTCGATGCGGTCAAGCGTGGCACGTTCGATCGCACGATCCCGCTGACGGTGCGCACA
This sequence comes from Pectobacterium aroidearum, assembly GCF_015689195.1. Classification (GTDB taxonomy): domain Bacteria; phylum Pseudomonadota; class Gammaproteobacteria; order Enterobacterales; family Enterobacteriaceae; genus Pectobacterium; species Pectobacterium aroidearum. Next base: position 2,931,850 of record NZ_CP065044.1, on the reverse strand, counting down.
GCGTTCCGTGGCGCGATGGAGTGTAACGGTAACGGGCTGTGCTTTAACTTTGATGCCCGTAGCCCAATGTGCCCGTCGATGAAAATCAGCGGCAACCGCATTCATTCACCGAAAGGCCGTGCCACGCTGGTGCGCGAATGGTTACGCTTGCTGGCGGAGCAGGGCGTCGATCCGGTGGCGCTGGAGAAGGCATTGCCGCAGCAGAAGCTGAGCCTGCGCGCATTTATCCAGAAAACGCGCAATACCTGGCAGGCGAAGCAGGGGGATTACGATTTCTCCCACGAAGTCAAAGACGCGATGTCGGGCTGTCTGGCGTGTAAAGCCTGTTCAACGCAGTGCCCTATCAAGATCGATGTGCCTGGCTTCCGTTCCCGCTTCCTACAGCTTTACCACACGCGCTATCTGCGTCCGGTTCGTGACTATCTGGTTGCTGGTGTCGAAAGCTATGCGCCGCTGATGGCACGTAGCCCGAAGACGTTTAACTTCTTCCTGAAAATGCCGCTGCTGAATAACCTGAGCCGCAGCCAGATCGGCATGGTTGATTTACCCTTGCTGTCATCGCCGTCGTTGCGCCAGCAGTTTGCCGGGCATAGCGGCGTCAACACCACGCTGGAACAACTGGAGCAGTTGCCGGAAGCGGCGCGCCAGCAATACGTGCTCATCGTGCAGGATCCGTTTACCAGCTATTACGATGCGCAGGTGGTGGCAGATTTCGTCCATCTGATTGAAAAGCTGAAGCTGAAACCGGTGCTGCTGCCGTTCTCGCCAAACGGGAAGGCGCAACACATTAAAGGCTTCCTGCAACGCTTTGCCAAAACGGCCTCGAAGACGGCAGATTTCCTGAACCGTGTCGCGAAACTGGGGATGCCGATGGTGGGCGTCGATCCGGCGTTGGTGCTGTGCTATCGCGACGAATATCGTGAAATTCTGGGTGAGAAACGTGGTGATTTTCAGGTGCAACTGGTGCATGAATGGCTGGTGACGGCACTGGCAGATAGCTCGCCGCAGCCTGCCACTGGCGAATCCTGGTATCTGCTGGGGCACTGTACGGAAACCACGGCGTTGCCGATTAGCACGAAACAGTGGGCCGATATCTTCTCGCGCTTTGGTGCCAAATTGGAGAATATCAGCGTCGGATGCTGCGGCATGGCGGGAACCTACGGTCATGAAACCAAAAACCTCGCTAATTCGCAGGGCATTTATGCGCTATCCTGGCAACAGGTGTTGCAGAAGTTACCTCAGAAACGCTGCCTGACCACGGGCTATTCATGCCGCAGTCAGGTGAAACGCATGGAAGGCAGCGCATTGCGCCATCCGCTACAGGCCCTGCTGGAGATTATCTGATGTTATGGAAACGACAGGTTACGCTTGAGCAACTGAATCAACAAAGCCAGACGTGCATGGTTGGTCATGTCGGTATTCATTATACCCATATCGCGGATGATTCTCTGGAAGCGGTGATGCCAGTGGATGCTCGCACACGCCAGCCGTTTGGCTTATTGCATGGCGGCGCGTCCGTTGTGCTGGCGGAATCGCTGGGTTCCGTCGCGGGCTATCTGTGTTCTGAGGGCGATCAGCAGGTGGTGGGCCTTGAAATCAATGCCAACCATCTGCGAGCCGTGCGTGAAGGTGAAGTGCGGGGCGTGTGTCGTGCGCTTCACGTTGGCCGCCGTAGCCAGGTGTGGCAGATTGAGATTTTTGATAATCAGAATCGCCTATGCTGCATTTCACGTCTGACAACATCCGTTATTACGCCGTAAACATGAAGCGCTGAACCAGACTGCTGGCCGGTCTGGTTCTGTTTTTCTGGAATGGCATTATTTTGAAAAGACAGTGTTCGTCAGGGCAGAAAAGGCACGCGCTTAACGAAATCGGTCTGAAACGCGGTGGCTTTGTCCCATGAACCTTGCATGCTTAACTGATGGCAAATCGACTTCAGCGTGTTACGGGCAAAGTAGTAGCTTTGCACGCGAAAGAGATGGCAACGCCCTTCATTATTAATCTCTTTAATCAACCGATTATGCAACTTGACCAGCGCATGTAGATAGCTGTCGTCATCGCCGTTTCTCAGACAGAGTTCAACCATATCCATGCAGGCGTTATGATAGCGACGTAAATGGTCAATATTGCTTCCAGGCCGGTTCAGGCGAGCTTCCGCCATGTAAAAATCAACGGTGGCATCGCGAATCTGAAATTTATATTCGTCAATCTGGTGGTGCAGCCAGGCATTCACGGAAAGCATGGTGATCGATCCTGAACATCAAATGATAATCATTATCATATTGATAAAAAAGGCCACGATCAATGGGCAAAATGTGCTTTAACGCCAAAAAGTACGATCGGAAATCACATAAATCTTCATATACCTTCCCTGTTTTATAAATAGGTATCACCGATAAATGTTATAATAATGATAACGAGATGATAACTATTATCCGACCATAAGAGGTATGGGAAGGGAGTTTAATTCATTTATTATCAATTAGTTAGTTGGTTTTTTGCGGCGTTGTTTGGCGAGCCCGAGACGTGTAAAATAACGCTATTAGCTCGCTAAAAATCGAAATGTTACGAATAGCCCTGCGAAACAAGAGGTTGAAGCTAGTTTCATTATCACTAACATTAGGGGAAACCAGCCGAAAACTGGTACCACACGCAATGAGGTATTCCATATGCAAGCGGAAAATGTAGGGACGTTTTCACTGGATGAAAATGTCTGGCAAGGATTGACGCTGACAGAGAGCGCCGTGAAGCAGATTAAGAATCTGATGAAGCAGGATGAGGCCGTGCAAGGACTGCGGCTCAGCGTTAAACAATCAGGTTGTGCGGGGTTTGGCTACGTGCTGGATCTGGTACAGGAGTTCGAAACCGACGATCTGGTATTCGAACGTGATGGTGCAAAACTGTATGTCCCACTGAAAGCAATGCCTTTCATTGACGGCACAGAACTTGATTTCGTCCGTGAAGGGCTGAATCAGATATTCAAGTTTAATAATCCCAGAGCGCAACATGCTTGTGGATGTGGCGAAAGCTTTGGCATTTAAGTGATGAAAAATTATGGCACGTAGCACGGTAGATGTACCTGATGATGTCCAGATCTGGATGGGTGATGGACGCTATAAAGAAGGTTTCTTTACGCAATTGGAAACCGATGAGCTGGCGCGCGGCATCAATGAAGATGTCGTACGGGCGATCTCGGCGAAGCGTAATGAACCTGAGTGGATGCTGGAATTTCGCCTCAACGCCTACAAGGCGTGGCTGGAGATGGAAGAACCGCATTGGCTGAAAGCCCATTACGAGAAACTCGACTATCAGGACTATAGCTATTATTCCGCGCCTTCCTGTGGTAACTGCGACGACAGCTGCGGCTCTGAGCCCGGCGCCAAGCAGCAATCCGGGATTACGGACGTGAATAATTACCTGACCAGCGAAGTGGAGAATGCGTTTAACCAGCTGGGTGTTCCTGTCCGCGAAGGCAAGAAAGTGGCAGTTGATGCGATTTTCGACTCCGTATCCGTTGCGACCACGTATCGGCACGAACTGGCTGAAAAAGGCATTATCTTCTGTTCATTCAGCGAGGCGATTCAGGATCATCCCGATCTGGTGCGTCAGTATCTCGGAACGGTCGTACCCGCGAATGACAACTTCTTTGCGGCGCTGAACTCGGCGGTCGCTTCTGACGGCACGTTTGTATACATCCCGAAAGGTGTGCGCTGTCCGATGGAACTGTCGACGTATTTCCGCATCAACGCGGCGAAAACCGGTCAGTTCGAACGTACGATCCTGATTGCCGATGACGACAGCTACGTCAGCTACATCGAAGGTTGCTCCGCGCCCGTTCGTGACACCTACCAGCTGCACGCCGCCGTGGTAGAAGTCATCATCAACAAGAATGCCGAAGTGAAATATTCCACGGTGCAGAACTGGTTCTCTGGTAAAGATGATGCAGAAGGCGGGATTCTGAACTTCGTGACCAAGCGCGCGCTGTGTGCAGGCGAGCATTCAAAAATGTCATGGACGCAGTCGGAAACCGGCTCAGCGATCACCTGGAAATACCCGAGCGTCATTCTGCGCGGTGACTACTCCGTCGGCGAATTCTTCTCTGTTGCCCTGACCAATGGTCGTCAGCAGGCCGATACCGGCACCAAGATGATTCACATCGGTAAAAACACCCGTTCGACCATTATCTCCAAAGGGATTTCCGCCGGACGCAGTGAGAACACCTATCGTGGCTTGGTGAAGATCATGCCGAGTGCAACCAACGCCCGTAACTTCACCCAGTGTGACTCTATGCTGATCGGTAGCGAGTGCGGCGCACACACCTTCCCTTACGTGGAAGTGCGTAACAATACTGCGCAGTTGGAGCACGAAGCGACGACCTCGAAAATTGGTGAAGACCAGCTGTTCTACTGTCTGCAACGTGGAATCAGCGAAGATGACGCCATCTCGATGATCGTGAACGGATTCTGTAAGGACGTCTTCTCTGAATTGCCGCTGGAATTTGCGGTAGAAGCACAAAAGTTACTGGCGATTAGCCTGGAACATAGCGTGGGTTAATTCGGCGGTTACCGGGATTTTCACAGACGAATAATGAGAATCATCGGTCCCGGAATTCATTAAGCGCTCGTCGCATTGGGCGTTGGAAGGAATAAGCATGTTAAGCATCGAAAATTTAAAAGTCAGCGTAGAAGGCAAAGAGATCATCAAAGGGCTTAATCTCACCATTAAGCCGGGTGAAGTTCACGCGATTATGGGCCCGAATGGCTCAGGAAAAAGTACGCTCTCCGCGACGCTGGCTGGACGTGAAGAATATGAAGTGACCGACGGTTCGGTGGACTTCAAAGGAAAAGATCTGCTGGAACTGTCTCCAGAAGATCGCGCAGGCGAAGGCGTCTTCATGGCGTTTCAGTACCCTGTAGAAATCCCCGGTGTCAGCAACCAGTTCTTCCTGCAAACCTCCGTTAACGCGGTGCGTAAATACCGCGAGCAGGAACCGCTGGATCGCTTTGACTTCGCCGACTTTATCGAAGAAAAGATTAAGCTGTTGAATATGCCAGAAGACTTGTTGACCCGTTCAGTCAACGTGGGCTTCTCTGGCGGTGAAAAGAAGCGTAACGATATTCTGCAGATGGCGGCGCTGGAGCCGGATCTGTGCATTCTGGATGAAACCGACTCCGGGTTGGACATCGACGCACTGAAAATCGTCTCTAACGGCGTGAATTCCCTGCGTGACGGCAAACGTTCGTTCATCATCGTCACGCACTACCAGCGTATTCTTGATTACATCAAACCGGATCACGTCCACGTTCTGTATCAAGGGCGCATTGTGAAATCCGGTGATTTCTCGCTGGTGAAACAGTTGGAGGAGCAAGGCTATGGCTGGCTTACCGACGGGCAATAATGTGACGAGCGAGAACGCGACGGGTAAAACTGGCATCGCACAGAAACAAGAACAGGCGCTGCAGCAATGGCAAGGTCTGTTTGAACGTGATGCGTCGCGCCGTTCTGAAGCGGCGAACCAACACTGGCAGGACGTGGTGCGTCTTGGCTTACCGCACCGTAAGCACGAGCACTGGAAATACACCCCGCTGGATGGTTTGCTGAGTAACGAATTTGTCGCACCGCAGGCCCCGTCTCTCGATCGTGCAGCGGTGGATGCTTTGGCATTCGCGGTAGATAGCTGGCGTCTGGTGTTTGTCGATGGCGTATTCAATGCTGAACTCAGCGACAGCGCCTGGGGTCCGTATCAGGTTGACGTACAGGCGTCGCGAGCGCAGGGCGTACTGCCTGCGGCGATCCAGTCCGAGGTGTTCCTGCATCTGACCGAAAGTCTGGCTAGTACGAGCACGCTGATTCGTCTGGCTGCCGGACAGCAGGCGGAAAAACCGCTTTACCTGTTGCATATCAGCAGCAGCCAGGCCGCGGCATTGAACACGGTTCACCATCGCCACCATCTGAACGTTGAACGTGGCGCGAGTGCGGAAATTATCGAGCACTATGTCAGTCTGGATGAGCATGCCCACTTTACTGGCGCACGCCTGACGGTGAATGCGGCAGAAAATAGCCAGGTTAGTCACTATAAGCTGGCGTTTGAAGCGGCGGCGAGCTACCACTTCGCACATAACGATCTGGTGCTGGCACGCGACGCTCGGGTTCGTAGCCACAGTTTCCTGCTGGGAGCTGGGCTGACGCGTCACCATACCAGCGCTCAGTTGAACGGCGAAGGTACCAATTTATCCATGAATAGCCTGATTCTGCCCGTCGGCAGCGAAGTGTGTGATACGCGAACGTATCTGGAACACAATCAGGGCTATGGTGAAAGTCGTCAGTTGCATAAAGTCATCGTCAACGATCGCGCCAGAGCGGTGTTTAACGGCATGATCAAAGTTGCCCCTCACGCGCTGAAAACTGACGGACAGATGACCAACAATAACCTGCTGTTGGGCAGACTGGCTGAGGTCGACACCAAGCCGCAGTTGGAAATCTACGCGGATGACGTGAAATGTAGCCACGGTGCCACGATTGGCCGTATGGATGAAGAGCAACTGTTCTATCTGCGTTCTCGCGGTATTACGGAGCAGGATGCGCAGCAGATGATCATCTTCGCCTTTGCGGCGGAAGTCACAGAAGCGATTGAAAACGAGTCTCTGCGAGATGTGGTTCTGCAACGTATCGCGCAGCGTTTGCCAAACGCGCTGGCGAATGCCGGCAAGGCGGTATGATGAGTTATCCTATTGAACGGGTTCGCGCCGATTTTCCGTTGCTGGCAAGCGAGGTTAACGGTCAGCCGTTAGCCTATCTTGATAGCGCCGCGAGTGCGCAAAAGCCACAGTCGGTTATCGAACGTGAGGCCGAATTCTATCGTCATGAATATGCCGCGGTGCACCGCGGCATTCACACGCTGAGCGCACAGGCGACCAGCGCGATGGAAGCGGTTCGTGAGCAGGTGGCTGCCTTTATCAATGCGCCTTCAGTGGAAGAGATTGTCTTTGTTCGCGGGACGACGGAGGCCATCAATCTGGTGGCTAACAGCTATGGCCGCACCTTCATCCAGCCGGGCGATAACCTGATCATCACCGAGATGGAACACCACGCGAATATCGTTCCCTGGCAGATGCTGGCGGAAGCGCGTGGCGTTGAGGTTCGCGTATTGCCGCTGGCCGAAGATGGCTCACTGGATGTTGCGCAACTTCCTGGATTACTAGATGAGCGAACTCGCCTGCTGGCAGTAACGCAAATCTCTAACGTACTTGGTGCGCTAAACCCAGTTAAGGCCATGATCGCACAGGCAAAAGCAGTTGGTGCGGTTACGTTGGTCGATGGTGCGCAGTCGATTATGCACCAGACTGTCGATGTGCAGGATCTGGACTGTGATTTCTTTGTCTTTTCAGGACATAAGATCTACGGCCCTTCGGGTATTGGCGTGCTGTACGGCAAACGTGACCTGCTTCAGGCTATGCCGCCGTGGGAAGGTGGCGGGGCGATGATTCGTCAGGTTAGCCTGCGCACAGGCACCACCTATGCGGATTCACCGTGGCGCTTTGAGGCTGGTTCGCCCAATACTGGCGGTATCATGGGCTTAGGCGCGGCGTTGGACTATGTGACGGCGTTGGGGCGGGAAGAGATTCAACGTTATGAATCCTCGCTGATGAAGTATGCGCTGGAGGCACTAAAGCAAGTGCCCGATCTGACGTTGTACGGCCCTGCTGAGCGTCACGGCGTCATTGCGTTTAATCTTGGGCAACACCACGCCTATGATGTCGGAAGTTTCCTCGATCGGTACGGTATTGCGATTCGCACCGGCCACCATTGCGCGATGCCGCTGATGGAACATTACGGTGTTCCCAGTATGTGCCGCGCCTCGCTGGCAGTTTATACTACGCGCGAAGAAATTGACCGGCTGGTTGCCGGATTGCAACGTATCCATCGATTGCTGGGCAGTTAAGCGCCGCGCGCGAATCTGTTCGGGGAGGAAACCATGGCGAGTCTGCCAGAACCGCAGAAACTGGCGCGCAACTTTGCGCGCTGTAATGACTGGGAAGAAAAATATCTTTATATCATCGAGCTAGGGGAGCGTCTTGATCCGTTGCCCGATGAATGGCGTAATCCAGATAACCTGATTTCGGGGTGCCAGAGCCAGGTTTGGATTGTGGCGCAGCCTGACGAGCAGGGCGTTATCGTTCTGCACGGCGACAGCGATGCCGCTATTGTGAAGGGGCTGATTGCGGTGGTTTTCAGCCTGTATCAGGGGCTGACAGCGCAGGAAATAGTTGAGCTGGATGTACGGCCTTTCTTTGAATCGCTGGCGTTGAATCAACATCTGACGCCATCCCGCTCTCAGGGGCTTGAGGCGATGTTACGCGCAATTCGTGCGCACGCCGCCGCACTGCTTTAATTTTCTTCCCTGTTTTCTGCTTTCCTAGAGTGTAAAAAAGCGCTGTGACGGAAAAAACGTCCAGCGCTTTTTTGTTTTTTACATTTACGGTTTTTTACCAACGGCACGTTATTGTTTTCCGGCATATTTATTAACTCGCTGATATTTCAGAATTCGTCCCGTATATTTATTTCCCATTAAATTTTATGCTGACTCTGCTTTGTAAAGAATTGAATATCAATGCTTTGATTTTTAAATAAAATATTCTTTTGTTACAACAATGCTAATATATACCCACGTTCGGTGGAGAGTGGCAGTAATAGTCGCATTGACACCAGATCAAGAGGTATAGCCGGATACTGCATTCTGGGTACATAGCCAGATGTTATTGATTGTAGGGAATCTAATATGAAACGCGCGTTAACTTTACTTGGTATGGCTTTCGCGGCATACCTGACCAGCACCGCCGCTAAAGCGACGGAATACCCGCTACCGCCACCAAATAGCCGCCTCATCGGCGAGAATATCGCTTATACGGTCCCCAATGATGGTCGTCCGCTGGAAGCTATCGCGGCGGATTTCAAGATTGGTTTATTGGGCATGATGGAAGCGAATCCAGGCGTGGATCCTTACCTGCCGAAAGCGGGTTCCACGCTCACCATCCCAACGCAAATGCTGCTGCCGGATACCCCGCGTGAAGGTATTGTGGTCAATCTGGCGGAGCTGCGCCTCTACTACTACCCGAAAGGGAAGAATACCGTCATTGTGTACCCGATCGGCATTGGTCAGTTGGGGCGCAATACGCCACTGATGACGACCAGCGTGAGTGAGAAGCGTGAGAACCCGACCTGGACGCCAACGGCAAACATCCGCAAGCATTATCTTGAAGAGCAGGGCATTAAGCTGCCAGCTGTCGTTCCGGCTGGACCGGATAACCCAATGGGATTGCATGCGCTGCGTCTGTCCGCGCACGGCGGCGTTTATCTGCTGCACGGTACGAACGCGGACTTCGGCATCGGTATGCGCGTAAGTTCCGGCTGTATCCGTCTGCGTCCGGATGACATTAAGGCGTTGTTCGACAACGTGCCGGTTGGTACGCGAGTGCAGATTCTTAACGATGCAATTAAAACCTCCGTTGAACCGGACGGCAAACGTTACGTTGAAGTGCATCAGCCTCTGTCGAAGACCGATAAAGACGATCCACAAACCATGCCGATTCCGCTGACGGCGAAGACGCAGAAGTTTGTTAAAGATGCGGAGACGGACAGTAAAGCGGTTGCTGATGCGATTGTGCGCCGTTCAGGCATGCCGATCGTGGTGAGCGTAGGACAAGATATCAATACCTACCAGCCACCGGTAGAATCAGCGCCAGAAGCGCCTGAGACGCATCAGGCTGCACCGATCACGGCTATCAGTACTACCTCGCGTTAATCGTGAAATAAATCGGCCAGATGCGTTCAGGCGCATCTGTGCTGGTTCCAGGGATAGTGCGGAAGGATGATGATGTCTGTTCAGGCGAAAAAAGATTGAAAGGGAAAGCTGAAAAGGTAAAACGCAGACAAAAAAAATGGCGCACATTGTGCGCCATTTTCACTACTTAACCAGTTCGATTACTTTTTGTAAGTACGAACTTGGTTGTCCAGACGCTGGTTAGCACGAGCTGCGTCGTCTTTAGCAGCTTGTACGTCAGAGCGGATTGCGTTCACGTCGTTGCTCAGTTGGTCAACTTTAGCGTTCAGAGTCTGAACGTCAGAAGACAGCTGATCAATTTTAGCGTTGCTTGAACAACCAGCAAGCAGAGTAGAACCCAGGATTACCGCGCCCAGTACCAGTTTAGTACGATTCATTATTAATACCCTCTAGATTGAGTTAATCTCCATGTAGCGTTACAAGTATTACACAAACTTTTTTCTAATGAGAATAAATTTTTGATGAGAACATGCTTAATTTTGATCGTTCGCTCAAAGAAACAGCGAGTTTTACCTATTCATTAAAAAAGTAAGGAAAACAGTGCTATTTTTATCGGATAACTCCGAGGCTTTAGGCTATTAAATGGCGTGTTACGCAAACGCATTAATTAGGTTATCGCGCTGTAGGAAGTCGTTTCAAAATATAAAAAAAGCGCCATTAAGGCGCTTTTTTCCGATCTGATTGTTGGGATCAGAGACGGTGTACGGAAGAGGTGTTGGTTGTGCCGCTGGAAACCAGTGCGCCAGAGACCATCACCACAACGTCGCCAGCCTGCGCATAACCGCTGTTCAGCGCCGCTTCTTTACCGATGCGGTAGAAATCATCGGTAGACGCGATTTCTTTCACCAGCAGCGTATCAATGCCTTTGCTCAGCAGCAGCTGACGCGCGGTGACTTCGTTCGTTGTCAGCGCCAGAATGCGGGCATTTGGGAAGTATTTGCGGATAGATTTGGCAGACTTACCGCCGCTGGTTGCAACGACAATCAGCGGTGCATCCAGTTTCTCTGCAGTTTCTACCGCACCGCGGCAGACGGCTTCGGTGATACGCAGTACGCCAGGCGTCTTGATGGTATCCAGACGGCTTTTCATCACAGAATCTGTACGCTGACAGATGGTCGCCATGATGGTAACGGATTCCAGCGGGTATTTACCCTTAGCACTTTCACCAGACAGCATAACGGCATCGGTGCCGTCGATGATGGCGTTAGCGACGTCGCCAGCTTCAGCGCGGGTAGGGCGTGGGTTTTTGATCATGGAATCCAGCATTTGCGTCGCGGTGATCACCACTTTGCGTGCCAGATTACATTTCTCGATCATCATTTTCTGCGCGAAAATGACTTCTTCAACCGGGATTTCAACGCCCAGATCGCCACGAGCAACCATGATACCGTCAGACGCTTCCAGGATTTCGTCGAAATTGTTCAGACCTTCCTGGTTTTCGATCTTGGAGATGATCTGGATGTGCTCGCCACCGTGTGCTTTCAGGTGAGCACGAATCTCTTCAACGTCGGAACGTTTACGGATAAAGGAGGCAGCAACGAAATCGACACCTTGTTCACAACCGAAAATCAGGTCGCGTTTGTCTTTTTCGGCCAGTGCTGGCAACTGGATGGAAACGCCAGGCAGGTTAACACCTTTATTTTCGCCCAGATCGCCATTGTTCAGCACTTTACAGACGACGTCGTTACCGTTGATTGCCGTAACCTGCATACCGATCAGGCCGTCATCAACCAGAACGGTGTTGCCGACGCTGAGGTCTTCAGTAAAGCCCGCGTATGTGACGGCGACGCGATCCTTGTTACCGACGATGCTCTGATCGGTGGTAAACGTGAACGTCTGACCGGCGGTCAACGTGACGTCAGCACCATTTTCCAACTTCATGGTACGAATTTCAGGGCCTTTGGTATCAAGCAGGATAGCAGCTTTCTTGCCGGTTTTTTCCGTAACGGCACGCAGGTTCTTGATGCGTTGGCCGTGTTCTGCGTAATCCCCGTGAGAGAAGTTCAGGCGCATAACATTCATGCCGGCAGACAGCAGGTTGCCAAGCACTTCTTCTGACTCTGTTTTCGGCCCGATGGTACAAACAATTTTTGTCTTTTTCATACGATAGTTTCTACAAGTTGTGATGGATAAAAAAACGAGTGAACCAGTGGCGATGCGAGGCAAGCCGCTGGAAAGAATGTATGAGGAAACAGTATAGAAAAGGTAAGTATAGATGGTCGTAATGAATGGGTGATGAAGTGCGCAACCGCTCGTCGCATAAGATTTGCGGGAGTCGCGTTGGCGATGCCGTTGATAATAATGTTATTGATAGTGGCACGTTGTTTAGCTGAAACCATTCAATTGAAACGACGTTCCGTATTATAGTTATTAAGCGACGAGAAACAAGGTGGTAAAAGGTATGAAATTGAATATTTCGTCGCGTTTACGCAAAAAATTGAGCGATTTGGTGTTTTTACCCAACTTTGTTGCGCAACTGCCTAACAAAAACGCAGTATGAATGCAGTACTGCGGTGAATGGGCGCTCGGGTGCGATTCTTGTAACGGCTGGCAATAAATAAAGAAAATACGTGTAAGTCGCACGCTTTTCTGTCGATCCGTATCACGTTTTTGTGTCATGCTTCTTGAGAAGATAAAGGCAGATGGTAGTTTACCTGCCATTGCGGATTGTTACTGCGTAAGCAGGCAAAACCAGATGCTCGTTCTTGCTACGGGTGTCTGGTTTTTTTGTTTCCAGGGTTTGAAAAATGAAGATTGCCAAAATACTCAACAATAATGTCGTTACCGTAATCGACGAAAACAATAATGAGTCGGTTGTGATGGGACGCGGGCTGGGCTTCAAAAAGCACTCTGGCGATCTGCTGGACGAAACGCTGATTGAACGCGTGTTTGTGATGAAATCCGGGGAACTGACGTCACGTCTACAGGAGTTATTGTCAGAGATTCCGATGGATGTCATCACGACAGCGGACAAGATCATCCTGTTGGCAAAGGATCGGTTGCCTGGGAAACTGCAAAACAGCGTCTATATCTCTTTAACGGATCACTGCCACTTTGCGATAGAACGCCACAAACAGGGCGTGGATATCCGCAATGTCCTGCTATGGGAAATAAAGCGTCTGTATCCAAAAGAATTCGCTGTCGGTCTGGAAGCGCTGGATATTATTGAGCAGCGTTTGGCCGTGCGCTTACCGGAAGATGAAGCCGGGTTTATTGCTTTGCATTTGGTGAACGCGCAGCTCGACAGTGAAATGCCGGAAGTACTGCAAATTACTAAAATCATGCAGGAAATACTGAATATTGTAAAATATCAGCTTAACCTGGATTATAACGAACAAGCGTTAAGTTATCATCGCTTTGTGACACATTTGAAGTTCTTTGCGCAGCGGTTAATAGGAAAAAGTACGGTCTTTAGTGATGATGAGTCATTACATGATGTGGTGAAAGAACGGTACCAACTGTCTTATCGCTGTGCGGAAAAAATACAGGCACACATTATTCAAAAGTATCACTACACGTTAACGAAAGAAGAGTTGATGTTCTTAACGATTCATATTGAACGCGTGCGAACAGAAGGTCAGGATAAAATAGAACCAGGTGATGGGGAGTAATTTCTGCTAATTTGCTTTTCGTCACAAAATAGCCGTATGGCAAGGTAAATGTACTTGCATACGGTGAAAGTGAAAGAATAAAGTATGTGGAAAGTAAATTATCAGATGAAGTACGTTTTTATTGTTAGTGCGTAAGTCGCGCTGGCAAACAAGTAGGATTGTTACTGTTCAGGCTAGTCTCGGCGGGCAGGCAAAACCTAAATCGTTTTCTCAATGCGTATTGGGAAAACGATTTAGGTTTTTTTTGTCTCAAACAGAACTGGCAATCTTAAATTATTGATATTTAAGTCTGTTTATATCCTAAATAATTCGAGTTACAGGAAGGCGGCAAGAAAGTGAATCCCGGTGAGCTTACTCGGGTAAGTGATTCGGGTGAGCGAACGCAGCCAACGCACATGTAGCTTGAAGTATGACGGATATAGCATTAAGGATAGGCGATGGAATACAAAGCATTAGCAAGTGAGATACTCGATGGTGTCGGCGGACGCGGCAACGTCATTAGCGTCATGCACTGCGCAACCCGATTACGTTTTAAATTAAAAGATAACAAAAAAGCGGATGCCGCGACGCTGAAGGATAACTCAGGCGTGATCATGGTCGTTGAAAGCGGCGGGCAATTTCAGGTTGTCGTAGGCAATCACGTTAGTGATGTCTATAACAGCTTGTTGGATATTTCTGGATTGACCGACAGGACGGATTCTGCGAATCATGAAGACGGCGAGGAGAAAAAAGGAAATATCTTTTCGCGCTTCATTGATATTATTTCTGGAATATTTACCCCGTTAATTGGGGTGATGGCAGCGTCGGGTATTTTAAAAGGTTTTCTGGCGCTCAGTCTGGCGTGTGGTTGGATGGTTGAAACCAGCGGAACCTATAAAGTACTGTTTGCGGCAAGCGATGCATTATTCTTTTTCTTCCCGGTAGTATTAGGTTATACCGCAGGGAAAAAGTTTGGTGGCAATCCATTTGTTACCATGGTAATTGGCGCCACGCTGGTGCATCCATCCATGATTGCCGAATTTGGTGCCATGCAGAATACAGGTTATCAACAGCTGTATTTCCTGGGCATTCCGATTACCTTCATCAATTATGCCTCTTCAGTTATTCCGATTATTTTCTCGGCCTGGCTTGCTTCACGTCTGGAAAAACCGCTGAATGCTATCTTGCATATTAATATCCGCAATTTCTTCACGCCGCTGCTGTGCCTCTGCATTACGGTTCCCGTCACGTTCTTGCTGATTGGCCCTGCGGCAACCTGGCTTGGGCACATGCTGGCCAGCGGTTACCAGTTAATCTACGGGCTGAACTCCATGATCGCGGGTGCGTTGATGGGGGCGCTGTGGCAAGTGTTTGTTATTTTTGGTCTGCATTGGGGGCTAACGCCGCTGATGATCAATAACCTCAGCGTATTGGGGCATGACACTATGATGCCGCTGCTGGTTCCTGCGGTATTAGGGCAGGCGGGAGCGGTACTGGGTGTGTTGCTGCGTACACGTGATATGAAGCTAAAAGGGATTTCCGGTTCCGCTTTCTCGGCTGCGATCTTTGGTATTACTGAACCGGCGGTGTATGGCGTTACGCTGCCGCTGAAGCGTCCTTTCATTTTTGGCTGCGTTGGTGGCGCAATGGGTGCCGCCATTCTGGGATATTTCCATACCACTATCTATTCCTTTGGTTTCCCGAGCATCTTCACCTTTACTCAGGTTATCCCGCCGTCAGGTGTTGATAACACGGTCTGGGCCGCCATTATTGGTACGGTGATTGCTTTTACCTTTGCCGCCGCCGCGAGCTGGGCCTTCGGCATTCCATCTCAAGAAGCTACGAAAGAAATCAATACATCCACGGCAACGCCGCAAGCCACACCGCGTCAGAGCGATACTACGCGTAAGCAAGAGATAAGCAGCCCGATTGCGGGAACGGTGCTTCCGCTTGAGCAGGTCGGTGATGAAACCTTCGCCAGTGGCTTAATGGGGAAAGGGATCGCGATTAAACCGCAGGCCGGGCGTGTGGTTTCACCCGTGAGTGGCACGGTTGCTTCGCTGTTCAAAACCAACCATGCCATTGGACTCGAATCTGAAGAGGGAGCCGAGGTGCTGATTCACGTCGGTATCGATACGGTGAAATTGGATGGTCAGTATTTCATCGCACACATTAAAACCGGCGATGTCGTGAAGCAGGGCGATCTTCTGGTGGAGTTTGATTATCAGGCGATTGAGAAAGCCGGCTATGACACAACGACGCCCGTCATTATCACTAATAGTGAAGATTACGTTGATGTTCTGCCTACTGCCGGAGACACCGTGCAGGAGCAAGGCGCCTTACTGACGTTAATTCGCTGACATTGAAATTTACGACCCAATTGGGAGGAGAAAAGATGAGCCATCAGTTTCCGGAAGCATTCTTGTGGGGCGGCGCGATCGCAGCTAATCAGGTTGAAGGTGCCTATTTAACGGACGGTAAAGGGCTATCAACATCCGATTTACAGCCTCAGGGTATTTTTGGCGAGATCGTCACGCGTACGCCGGGCGACAGCGGAATTAAAGATATTGCGATCGATTTTTATCACCGCTATCCGGAAGATATCGCGCTCTTTGCGGAAATGGGCTTCAAATGCCTGAGAACCTCGATTGCCTGGACGCGTATTTTCCCGCAGGGCGATGAAACCCAGCCGAATGAGGCAGGGCTGGCATTTTACGATCGCCTGTTTGATGAAATGGCAAAATACGGCATTCAGCCATTGGTGACGCTGTCCCACTATGAAATGCCGTATGGCCTGGTGAAGAATTACGGCGGCTGGGGAAGCCGTGAAACGATCACCTTCTTCGAGCGCTACGCCCGTTCGGTATTCCAGCGCTACAAAGACAAAGTGAAATATTGGCTGACGTTCAATGAAATCAACTGTGCATTACATGCCCCATTTACCGGAATTGGTTTGCCGACCGAGAGCAGTAAGCAGGATATTTATCAGGCGATTCATCACCAGCTCGTTGCGAGTGCTAAAGCGGTGAAGGCGTGTCATGACATCATCCCTGATGCCAAAATCGGCAATATGATGTTGGGTTCCATGTTCTATCCATTAACCTGCAAGCCTGCGGATGTTATGGAAACGATGCAGCAGAACCGCGACTGGCTGTTTTTCGGCGATGTTCAAAGCCGAGGATACTACCCGGCGTACATGAAGCGTTTCTTTGCACAGAACGGGATTACGCTGACGGTAACGGAAGACGATCGCCAGTCGTTGAAAGAAACTATCGATTTCATTTCTTTCAGCTACTACATGACGGGCTGTGTGACCACCGATGAAGAAGTGAACCTG
Organism: Pectobacterium aroidearum; assembly: GCF_015689195.1. Classification (GTDB taxonomy): domain Bacteria; phylum Pseudomonadota; class Gammaproteobacteria; order Enterobacterales; family Enterobacteriaceae; genus Pectobacterium; species Pectobacterium aroidearum. The sequence goes on along the minus strand of NZ_CP065044.1, from coordinate 2,915,082 downwards.
AAAGCGCGCGGCAATATTTTGAACATGGTGCCGAACCCACATCTGGAAAGCTCTGAATGGGGTTGGCAGATCGACCCGGAAGGGCTGCGCTATTTGCTGAACTATCTGTATGACCGTTACCAAAAACCGCTGTTCATTGTGGAAAACGGTTTGGGTGCCAAAGACAAACTTGAAAGTGATGGCAGCATTAACGACGACTATCGCATCAAATACCTGAACGATCACCTGTATCAAGTGGGTGAAGCGCTGGAAGATGGCGTTGAGGTTATGGGTTATACCTGCTGGGGGCCGATCGATCTGGTTAGTGCATCAAAAGCCGAAATGTCGAAACGCTACGGTTTTATTTATGTCGATCGTGATGATGAAGGGAACGGCACATTAGAACGTCGACGTAAGAAAAGTTTCTACTGGTATAAAGAGGTCATTTCCTCTAATGGTGAAACGTTGAAATAAATCATCGTATCGATGAGTCATTTACGCATTCATTCTCAGAAAAAATAAGATCTGGAATGAATGCGAATTCTCTTTTTTACTATCCATGGGAAAGATGGCAGGGGAATAAGATGAAACGGGAGGGAATAGGCTAGCCATTAAATCATATAAACGGTCATGTGGGTTTTACAAAAAATTTATAAATAGGCGGACTTGCGGCTAGCGTCGCGAGGGGGTTATTTCAACTTAAAACCGCTGTTTCCAATGTTAACATGTACCCTACTCGGATAATAATCATGCGTAAAAAATTCCCTGTAAAGATGATGGTATTACTGATGTCATCAGTGTTTTTGTCTAATGGTGCTATGGCCGCAAAATTGACCGTAGAAGAAAGACTGGAACTATTGGAGAAAGAACTGGCGGCAAATAAAGCCGAATTGCAGTCAACGAAAAAAGAGCTGCGTGAATATAAGGCGATCGCGGAAAATAAAACACGCGTAGCTGCAAATTCAACGGCGAAGGATAAAACACTGGCTGTTGCATCTGTTGACAGCTCTCCAGCTAACCAGACTGCTGCTGTACCTGTTGCGCAATCTGCGACAAACACGGTCGATGTTGCCGCGACTGCAAATACGCAGCCAAAATCACTGACGCTGGCTGAAATTAGTAAATACGTCAAAAATGATCTCGGTTTTAGTTACACAGGCTATTTCCGTTCGGGATGGGCAACTGCCGATCATGGTTCACCAAAATCTTATGCGATCGGCTCGCTGGGACGTTTTGGCAACGAGCACAGCGGCTGGTTTGATCTCTCTCTGAATCAGAAAGTGTTTGAAGAAGGCAACAAACGCGTCGATGCCGTGGTTCAATTGGATGGCAACGTGGGGATGCAGTACAGCAGTGCCTGGTTTGGTGAAGACGCGACTAACGAAAATAAACTGCAATTCTCCCAGATGTACGTCAATACGAAAGGGTTTTTACCATTCGCGCCAGAGGCTGATTTTTGGGTTGGTAAAAACACTTTACCCGTCTATGAAATCCAGATGCTGGACTGGAAAAGCCACCGTTCTGAAGCAGCTGGCGGCGTCGGTATCGAAAACTGGCAACTGGGTGTAGGGCAGTTGGATATCTCGTTGAATCGGGAAGATGTTAACGCGCGCCATGCACTCTATAACCCGAACGATAGCAGTTCGCCTCAGGATACACATCAGGTCAATACCAATTCGATTGATATCCGCTATAAAGGCATCCCATTGTGGGATAATGCAACGCTGACCCTGATGGGTAAATATGCTCAGGCGAATAAAGATAATGTACAGAAAAATGACGAAAACGATGATTTGTCTTATAAGTTGAAAGAGGCCTGGACCGCTGGCGTCATTTTACGTCAGGGATTATATAACGGCGGATTCAATGAATTCACTCTACAAGGTGCCAGCAACTCTATCGCCAGCGGTTTTGCTAATATATCCAATGCTAACCCAACGTATAGCCGTAATGGTGATTACTACGGTAATCACTCAGGAAATGCATTCCGTGTGATCTCGCAGGGGGAAATGTATTTGCGTGATGATATTATTATGGCGAATGCGTTGGTTTATTCAAAAGGTAATGACATCTATAGCTATGACACGGGTGCAAATACCGATTTCGATAGTATTCGTGCCGTACTTCGCCCTGCTTATATTTGGGATAAGTTCAATCAGACGGGGGTGGAATTGGCGTACTTTAATCAGACCAATAAAACAAACGGCGTGAATTACCATGAGTCTGGGTATAAAACGACGCTGTATCACGCCATCAAAGTTAATACCAGTATCCTGACGTCACGGCCGGAAATTCGTTTTTATGGTACTTACCTGAAAATTGAAGATAACGATATCAGCAAGGCCACCTTTAACGACAGTAAGAGCGATCAATTCTCCGTGGGTGTTCAAGCGGAAGTTTGGTGGTAATCGCTGTCAGCACATCGGCATCGCTTCGGCGGTGCCGCTACATTTAGCAAAAACAGGCTCGATTACGTGATATTCGGGATGGAATTATGCGAATGAACATGAAGAAAGTATCTTTATCATTATTGGCTCTGGGTGTATTGGCGGGTGTTTCTGTCAACGCGTCTGCGCTACCTGCCGATTTTCCTGTTATGCCTGCGGCAACTGTCCCCGTGAGTGAATACGTCACGGCGGTTAATGCGGATAGCAGCATTACCTTCCGCCTGTTTGCGCCAACGGCGAAACAGGTCAGTGTTTTTACCGGTTCGACGCCCGATAGCATCGTGTCCCATGCGATGACGAAAGACGAATCTGGCGTGTGGTCGTTCAAAACGTCAGCGTTGGCACCGAACCTGTATGAATATTTTTTTAGCGTGGACGGTTTTCGCACCATTGATACCGGTACGGCGTTGACTAAACCGCAGCGTCAGGTGAATACCAGCCTGATTCTGGTACCGGGGAGTATTCTGGATGTGCGTCAGGTGCCACACGGTGAGCTAAGAACGCTAACCTATCATTCCAACGCGTTGAAATCTGAGCGTCAGGTGTATGTCTGGACGCCACCGGGCTATAGCGAATCGTCAAAACCGCTGCCGGTACTTTACTTCTATCATGGCTTTGGCGACACAGGGGCATCGGCCGTGGTGCAAGGGCGGATACCGCAGATAATGGATAATCTGCTGGCGGAGAGAAAGATTGAGCCGATGCTGGTCGTCATTCCGGATACGGAAACGGACGTTCCCGGCATCATCCCGGAAGAATATCCACCGCAGGAGCGCCGCAAGGTTTTCTACCCGCGCAATGCGCTGGCGGCGGACAGGGAGCTGATTCATGACATTATCCCCGAAATCGGCAAACGTTTTAACGTCCGTAAGGATGCGAACGGCAGAGCGCTGGCCGGGCTGTCTCAGGGCGGCTATCAGGCGCTGGTATCTGGCATGAGCCATCTGGATCATTTCGGCTGGCTGGCAACGTTCAGCGGCGTTACCACCGAAACGGTACCAAACACGGCTGTTGCCGCACAGCTTGAACGGCCTGAGCAGATCAATCAGCAACTGAATAACTTTACGGTCGTGATTGGTGAAACCGACAACATCACCGGTAAGGATATTGCAGGGCTGAAAACGACACTGGAGCAGAAGAATATCCGTTTTGACTACCGCCATTATCCGAATCTCGGCCATGAAATGGATGTCTGGCGACCGGCCTACAGTGAATTTGTTCAGAAACTTTTTAAATAGCGTCTTCGTACTGCGGGCAGCCTCGTCGCATGTCCGCTTTCTCTGATGGCAGCCTGATTCTGCGGGCTGCCACATCAACGACTGCCAAGCACCGTTAAGGATAATCATGTCTATCCGTAGATATTTTTCCCGTTTCGCCATGTTGATCGTGGCATTACCTCTCTTCAGCACGTTTACCGTGCAGGCTGCTCAAACCTCACCTTTTGATGTTGCCGATCATAAGCAGATTCGCGTCATTATCAGCGCGGATGCGAAAAACGAAGCTGATGATGATTTTGCCGTTGCCCATGCGGTGTTGACGCCGACGATGCAGGTTAAAGGGTTGATTGCTGCCCATTATTCCCGTACCGCGCCGTTGATGAAACGCGATGGCGAAAACAGCATGATGGAAAGCTATCATGAGCTTCAGCGCCTGATGAATGTGATGGGAAAGGCTGACATTCCCGTTTATCGCGGTGCGACGCAGGCGCTAAAAGCTGACGGTGGCACGCCTGCGCTGAGTGAAGGGGCGCAAATGCTGATCAAGGAAGCATTAAAAGACGATTCGCATCCGCTGTTTGTGTTAGTCATGGGGCCGATTACGGATATCGCCGCCGCGTTACAGGCTGAACCGAAGATCGCCAGCAAAATGACGGTGGTGTGGATTGGCGGCATGCCTTATCCGAAAGGCGGCTGGGAATACAATATGTTCAACGATCCGGTTGCGGCGAACAGCGTATTCAAGTCTCAGGTGCCGCTGTGGCAGGTTCCACATAATGTCTATATGTCCGTGCGCGTCTCGCTGTCTGAGCTTGCCGTACGCGTTAAGCCACAAGGGAAGGTCGGAGAGTACCTGTGGCAACAGTTGATCGAGTTTAATCGTGCGATTTCCGAAACCATCAAGGATGTTCCCTGGCCGAAAAGCGAAGTGTGGGTCTTGGGCGATAACCCCTCGGTATCTCTGCTGCTGGATGACCACGAATATCACTACACGCTGGTTAATGCGCCACAGTTAAACGACGATCTAACCTATGCGCCTCAGGAAAATGCTCGTCAAATTCGGGTATATAACGCCGTCGATGCCCGATTCACACTGGAAGATTTCTACGCCAAGCTGGCGTTGGCCTATGGTCAGGAAAAGTAAAGCGTATGGAGGGTTAATCACGCTTACTTAAACACGGATTTAGAGACAACGAGGTGATGTTTGCTACTTAAGCCTCACTTATTTAGCGACAGAATTTTCTCTACCGGATTAAAACGTCACGCTTGATCAGAAAATACACTGGGATGAGTTGCCGACATGGACACTTCATCTCAGTGCTCTTGCCACCACCTTGATAATTAAGCTCCCATTTTTTAAGTGCTTAATTTTAAAGCCCTCAACGTTTAAGTACCCGCCTTATTCTGGCGATGTCCGCTCTCTGTGACTGAGATACACCTCATATAACTTTCGATACGATTCATTACTTTTCTTTACCTTTGATCAAAAACAATATTTTGAATGCATCTTTTTGTTATTCATACGGCGAGTAATGTCACGACAGTTGTTGTGGTTTCTGTCAAATAGATAACTAAAATGACCGCCAGTAGGCGGCTTAAATTGGACACAAACGCATGGTCAGGATAAGCACGTCAATCTCCTATCTGTGGGGCATGGTAGCCAGTCTTTTTCTCATGATGCCCGCCTATTCCGCTGATGCTCCGGCGTCACCGCCTCCCGCGCCGATAGAGGCAAGAAATTCAGTCTTCACCGCTCAACACCCCGATCAGTTCAACTCGTGGAAGGCCACCAGTGAACAGTCAGAACGTCATGATGCGCTGGCAGAAGATCCCTATATGGTGATCCTCTGGGCGGGTTACCCCTTCTCCAGGGACTATAACAAGCCGCGTGGCCACGCTTACGCAATAACAGATGTGCGTGAAACGTTGCGTACCGGCGCACCGAAAACGGCAGAAGATGGCCCTTTGCCAATGGCGTGCTGGAGCTGTAAAAGCCCTGATGTAGCACGGTTGATCCAGCAGGAAGGCGAGGACGGTTACTTCAAAGGTAAGTGGGCGCGAGGCGGGCCGGAGATTACTAACGATCTCGGCTGTGCAGACTGCCATGATACCGCGTCGCCGGATTTTGCTCAGGGCAAACCGGCGCTGACGCTGTCTCGCCCCTATGCGGAACGTGCGATGGAAGCGATTGGTAAGCCGTTTGATCAAGCTAGCCGGTTCGGCCAGCAGTCTATGGTCTGTGGACAATGCCACGTTGAGTATTATTTTTCTGGTAAAGACAAAGCGGTGAAATTTCCATGGGATAACGGCACGAAAGTCGAAGACATGGAAAAATACTATGACGCCATTTCTTTCTCCGACTGGACCAACACCCTTTCCCGCGCACCGATGCTGAAAGCCCAACATCCAGAATATGAAACCTGGAGTGTCGGTATCCACGGTAAAAATAACGTGACCTGTATCGACTGCCATATGCCGAAAGTGAAAAACGCAGACGGCAAGCTGTACACCGATCACAAGATTGGTAACCCCTTCGATAATTACGGCGAAACCTGTACCAATTGCCACACGCAGGATAAAGCGGCGATGCAGGCGGTTGTCGCCGAACGTAAAACGGCTATTCATGAATTAAAACTGAAAGCGGAAGAACAGCTGGTTCATGCACATTTTGAGGCCAAAGCGGCCTGGGATGCCGGTGCAACCGAAGCGGAAATGCAGCCGATTCTGATGGATATCCGCCATGCTCAGTGGCGCTGGGATCTGGCGGTTGCCTCTCACGGTATTCACATGCATGCGCCAGATGAAGGCTTACGGATGCTCGGCACGTCGCTGAGTAAATCCGCTGAGGCGAGAACCAAGCTGGTGCGCCTGTTGGCACAAAAAGGCGTGACAGGCGAAGTCAAGCTGCCGGATATCTCAACGAAAGAAAAAGCGCAGCAGGCGATTGGGCTCAACATGCAGCAAATCAAAGCCGAAAAACAGGATTTCCTGAATACGGTAGTGCCGCAGTGGGATGAGCAAGCGCGTAAAGCAGGACGACTGAACTAATAACCCCTCATCGCCCGTGGACGCGGGCGATCATAAAGTGGAGTGGATATGAGCGTATTACGTTCGTTATTGACTGCCGGGGTGCTGGTATCAGGCATGCTTTGGGCATTGCCAGGGCTGACGCAGCCCGCACCTCAGGCGGAAAAAGGAGAGCGGTGGGAGGTTATGCCACAGCGCAATCCTGATGAGGCTTGTCTACAGTGTCATAAACCGGAAGAGGATGGCATGCAGGGGAAACATGCTTCCGCCATCAACCCGCATAATCAAAAACAGCTGACCTGTACTAACTGTCACGGCAAGCCGTCGCTGCTGCACCGCGAAGGTGTGAAAGATGTCATGCGTTTTAACTTCCCGATGTACAAGGTGGAAGAACAAAATGGCGTCTGTATGTCATGCCATGCGCCCGAACAGTTGCAGAAAGCGTTCTGGCCACACGATGTGCATGTGACGAAAGTAGCGTGTGCCAGCTGTCATCAGATGCACCCCGTGCAGGATAGTATGCAGACGCTTAACGACAAGAGCCGCATCAAACTGTGTGTGGATTGCCACAGCGACCAGCGTAATAACCCCGATTTTAACCCAGCCTCAGTACATCTGGGTAATAAGAGGTAGCCATGAGTTGCTCTCGTCGTCAATTTCTTGCCCGTATGGGAGGGCTGATTGCCCTCACCAGCACGGCGGGGCAGGTTGTCGCACAGACGCTGAATATCAACGGCGTCCGCTACGGCATGATCCACGATGAATCGCTCTGTATCGGCTGTACGGCATGCATGGATGCCTGTCGTGAGGTCAATCAGGTGCCGGAGGGCGTATCGCGCCTGACGATCATTCGCAGCGAACCGATAGGGACGTTCCCGGACGTGAAATACCGTTTTTTCCGTCATTCCTGCCAGCACTGCGATCATGCACCTTGTGTTGACGTGTGTCCTACCGGGGCGTCGTATCGCGATGCAGCAAACGGCATTGTGGATGTGAATCCCGATCTGTGCGTAGGGTGCCAATACTGTATTGCTGCCTGCCCTTATCAGGTGCGCTTTATTCATCCGAAGACGAAAACGGCGGATAAGTGCGATTTTTGCCGCAAGACCAACCTGAAAGCCGGAAAGCTGCCTGCCTGTGTGTTGTCTTGTCCGACCAACGCGCTGACGTTCGGTAACCTTGACGACCCTGACAGCGAGATTTCCCGCCTGCTTCGTCAACAGCCGACGTATCGCTACAAAATCGCGCTCGGCACTCGTCCTAAGGTTTATCGCGTACCGTTTAAATACGGGGAGGTTCATCAATGACGCCCGTGTCTTCAAGCGCATTCCATTTTGATTCGTTGGTCTGGGATTGGCCGATTGCGATTTACCTGTTTCTGGTGGGCATTTCTGCGGGGCTGGTGACGCTGTCGGCCCTGCTGCGGCGCTACCATCCTGAACAGGCAACCGCCGACAGTACGCTTATGCGCACCACGCTGATTCTCGCGCCCTGCACCATCATTTTTGGATTGCTGATTCTGATCTTCCACCTGACGCGCCCCTGGACGTTCTGGAAGCTCATGTTCCATTACAGCTTTACCTCGGTGATGTCGGTCGGGGTCATGCTGTTTCAGGTATACATGGCAGCGCTGGCTGTCTGGCTCGCCAATATTTTTAGCGAGCAGGTTATCGTGCTGCAACAGCGCTGGCTACCGAAGCTGACGCTCGTTCCCAAAGTGCTCGGCTGGCTGGCGCCGCTGCAGAAATCGCTGGATATCGTGATGTTGCTGCTGGCGGTGATGTTAGGGGCTTACACCGGATTCTTACTGTCCGCGCTGAAGACTTATCCGCTGCTGAATAACCCGATCTTACCGGCGTTGTTCCTGTTTTCAGGGGTGTCCTCTGGTGCCGCGGTAGCGTTGATCGCCATGGCCTGCCGCTATCGTAATAATCCGCATAGCGAAGAAGCGCACTTTGTACACCGCGTTGAAACACCGGTCGTGTGGCTGGAGATCTTCTTGCTGTTCGCGTTTTTTATCGGCTTGGCCTTAGGGGATGATGGGAAGCAGCGCGCGCTGGTGGTCGCACTGGCTGGGGGATTCTGGGCCGTATGGTTCTGGCTGGGCGTTGTCGGGATTGGATTAGTCATTCCCTTGCTGCTCAAGTCATGGGCTAGCCGGTTGCATTCACCTTATGGTGTGCTGGCGGTGTGTGGCATGAGTCTGGTGGGCGTCCTGCTACTGCGCTTTTTTATCCTCTATGCGGGGCAGTTAACCGTTGTCTAATTCCCAGCAAGAGGCCTGTTGATGTTGTTATTGCCAGAATGTGGGTATGTGGCGCTGTTGCTGGCGGTTTGCGTCGGTGTGGCGACAGCATTGCTAACATTTTCAGGTTACACCCTGCGTTGGTCGGGTACATACCGACTGGCGCGGTGCTGGACGTTGGTGCTGTTTGGCCTTGTGCTGTTCGCGTTTGTCGCGTTGGCGCTGAGCGTGGTGCAGGATGATTTTTCTGTTAATTACGTCGCTCAGCATAGCCACCGTGATTTACCGCTAGGGCTAAAGATTGCCGCGGTCTGGGGCGGGCATGAAGGATCGCTACTGCTGTGGCTGTTATGTTTAACCGGTTGGAGCGCTGCGTTCGCCTTCCGCTACCGTAAGGCGACGAGCGACCTGTTCCCGCTGACGCTGGCGGTACTGGCCGTGATAGCGACCGCGTTGCTGGTCTTCATTGTCTTTTTTTCCGATCCCTTTGTGCGTCTCTTCCCGCCTGCAGTGTCGGGGAGGGATCTCAACCCTATGCTGCAACACATTGGCCTCATCCTCCATCCGCCGTTGCTCTATCTGGGCTATGGCGGATTAACCGTGAGTGCGGCGCTGGCGTTAGCGGCTCTGATCCACGGTGAGTTTACGGCACCTGCTGCCTGGATCTGCTGGCGCTGGACGCTGCCTGCATGGAGCCTGTTAACGCTGGGGATCATCCTGGGATCGTGGTGGGCCTATAACGAACTCGGCTGGGGAGGATGGTGGTTCTGGGATCCGGTAGAAAATGCCTCGCTGCTCCCTTGGTTAACGGCCAGTGCATTGCTTCACAGCCTGTCGGTTACCCGCATGCGCGGCATCTTCCGTCACTGGTCGCTCATATTGGCATTGCTGACGTTCATTTTATGTTTGCTGGGAACGCTGATCGTGCGTTCCGGGATACTGGTTTCCGTCCATGCCTTCGCTCTCGAACATGACCGTGCGGTGCCTTTATTTATTCTGTTTGCCTGCTTAAGTATGGCGGCGCTGGCGGTTTACGGCTGGCGCGCTCAGCTTATCCGCTCCGCTGCCCGCTTTTCCGGCTGGTCGCGGGAAATCGCGCTACTGCTGGTGCTGCTGTTATTCAGTGCCGTCGCGCTGGTGGTGCTTCTTGGCACGCTTTACCCGATGATCTATGGGTTAGCGGGGTGGGGAAAGATCTCCGTGGGCGCACCTTATTTTAATCGTGTGCTCTTGCCCTTCGGTGGCCTGATGCTGTTGCTCATCGGGGCAGCGGCGGGAGGCTATTGGAAACGCAGCGCGCGATGGCCTGTCCGGCGCGTAGTCGTAACGCTGACGGTCGGCGTCGCCACCGCGCTGGTCTTATGGCCGCATGGGGTCGCCGTCGCACTGGCTGCGGGTTTGATCGGCTGGGTCATGGCCGCGCAGTGGTTGCAGCCGCTATCGGCGGTACGTCAGCAGCTTCCTGCACTGCTGGCGCATACGGGTGTGGCGCTGTTTGCCTTGGGGATTGTGTTCTCTGCGGGCAGCAAACAGGAAATCAGCGCCAATGTCGGTCAGGGGGAACAGGTCTCGCTGGGCAACTACCATTTCCGCTTTTTACAGCTGGATTTAGTGGCGGCGCAGAATTACACCGCAGAGCAGGCCGTGATTGCGATTTATCGCGGCGACTCGCCGATCGCCCGCGTCATGCCGGAACGTCGTTATTACAACGCACGCAAGCAGCAGATGGTTGAACCGGGTATTGCCTGGGGGCCGATCAGAGAATGGTATGCCGTGATGGGTGAGAAAACCGGCGAAAACCGCTATGCCATGCGGTTCTATGTACAAACCGGTGTTCGCTGGGTATGGGGCGGCGGCATGTTAATGGTCGCAGGCGCACTGCTGGGGTGGTTCAGAGGGAGAAGGGTCTATGACTAAGCAGATTACGTTTCTTCTTATTCTGCTGGCTTTTTCTGTGCAGGCTCAGGTGGTGGATACCTGGGTGTTTGCCAGTCAGCCACAGCGTCAGGCTGCTCTGGCGATTGCCGGCGAATTACGCTGCCCACAATGTCAGAACCAGAGCCTGCTGGAATCGAATTCGCCCGTGGCGGTCAGCATGCGCCATGAGGTCTTCTCTATGGTGGAGCAGGGCAAGGGCAAGTCAGAAATCATTGCGTTTATGAATCAGCGCTATGGTGATTTTGTTCAGTACAACCCGCCGATGAAAATGCAAACGGGCATTCTCTGGCTCACGCCGCTGTTTTTGCTGCTAGCGATTGCGGTTATCGCGTGGCGGGTGATACGGCGACAGAACCGTGGGGCGAGCCAATGAACCTGTTAACCCTAAATCTGTTAAATATCGTGTTCATCGTTGCCGCGAGTGTTGCTCTGGCTGCCGGACTGTTATGGCCGCTGTTGCCCCAGCGCAAGACGGAGGAGGAGGACAGGCTACCGCGTTTAGCAGATCGCATCTGGCATTTTCAGTGCGAGCAGGCAGGGAAGTCCCTTTCTGAACATGAAGCCAGAATGCTAGGGCGCGAGCTGTCTCATGACCTGCCGTTAGCGTCATCTTCTGTTTCTGCATCGCGCCCGATGCCTGTTATCGCCGTTGCGGTCGCGCTCATCGCTATCCTGTTGGCCAGTACGACGTTCTACATGCTCAGCCAGCGCGGTGTGCTTGTTCAGGCAGAACGCCAGCGATTGGCCGATCCGCTACACGATTTTAGCGCCGCGCAGCAGCAGGAAAAGCAACTGGCTACCTTGCAGGACCGTATTCGTAAAACGCCGGGTAACAGCGTCCTCTGGGCTGAACTGGGTGAATATTATCTTTACCGCAACGCGTATGACAACGCGCTGCGCGCTTATCGGCAGGCGATTGTGCTGAAGGGCGACAGCGCGGAGCTGTATTCGGCACTGGCGACGGTGCTGTATTACCAGGCGGGTCAGGTCGTCACGCCGCCTATGCAGGAAATGGTCGATAAAGCGCTGGCGCTGGATGCCAATGAAGTGACGGCGCTGATGCTGCTGGCGTCGGACGCGTTCCTGAAAGCGGACTATGCGCGCGCGATTGCGATTTGGCAGCGCTTGCTGGATACCTATAGCCCGCGGGTTAATCGTGTCCAGTTGATCGAAGCAATCAACACCGCAACGCTGCTGAAGAACAGCCAGAAATAGTGCGCGATACGTTTTGCTTTCGTTGTTTCTCATTCCGTACGGCTACAGCTTATTACTGGTTTTACTGTTATACGGCGTAGAAATTATGCAGCGGTGGGCGTGAGCACCGAGTGAGCGGCACGGATGCCGCGAAAGCCAGTGCCGCGTCGGGAACGCGTCACTGGTGGCTCGGGTTTTGCTCATGAACACCGATGGTACCGCGCAGCGGCATAATTTAGCCGGAAGCCAGGGTTCGCAGGGCGACGGCGATTGAGCCGCCCTGCGTCGGGCGCGTGCTAAGCGGTAGCATGAAATGAAGGTCTTGTGGCGCACGAAATAGTCTCGGTGGCTGCATAAAAATATGCCCAATAGATTTCCGGTTTAAGCATGTCGGCGTGGTTTTCGATACGGTGCGATGACAGGAATAACCGGAATCACCGGTTTTATTGATCTCAATAAAAGAGATTAACTCTTTATGGTTAGGGTCCCCGAGAGGGGGGAGTAAGGGCACCATGTTATTCTATATCCAAGGGTATATGGCATTAGAAAGCAGGAGTACACCCCGATGTTAGAAGCGCGCGATGTGGTTTGCATACGCGATGAGCATGTGCTGTTCAGCGCGTTGTCGTTTACGGCGAGCCCCGGTGAAATGGTGCAGATTGCCGGTGCTAACGGCGTGGGCAAAACCTCGCTGCTGCGCATTTTAAGCGGTCTGGCGACGCCCGAGTCGGGGGAAATTCTCTGGAAGGGGCAACGCATCAACCGCATGCGTGAGCAGTTTAACCAGCAGCTTCTGTGGCTAGGTCATCAGCCGGGCATCAAGAGCGTCCTGACCGGTGAGGAGAACCTCCGCTTTTTCTATCCGCATCAGCATCAGGAGGCGCATTGGCAGGCGCTGGCCGCTGTCGGGCTGGCTGGGTATGAAGACGTACCCGTGGCGCGCCTTTCGGCAGGACAACAGCGGCGCGTTGCGCTGGCGCGTTTGTGGCTTACCGATGTTCCGCTGTGGATTCTGGATGAACCGCTTACCGCGCTCGACGTGGCGGGCGTCGACATGCTGACACTGCGTATGGAACACCATATTGCGCGCGGCGGCATCATCATTTTAACCACTCACCAGCCGCTGCGTCCGTTCGCTCAGGCTATTCGCTGTATCCAGCTTACGCCGAGTGAAGGAGCACTATCATGCGGCGTCTGATGGCCCGAGAGTTGCGCGTCGCGTTACGTAATAACGCCGAAATTCTCAACCCGCTGTGGTTCTTCCTGATCGTCATCATTTTGTTCCCTCTGGCCATTGGACCGGAGCCACAGCTATTGATGCGTGTGGCACCGGGCGTGGTGTGGGTCGCGGCATTGCTGGCTTCTCTACTGGCGATGGATCGGCTTTTCCGTGACGACTATCAGGACGGTTCGCTGGAACAGCTGACGCTGCTGCCTTTGCCGCTGCCGTTAGTGGTGCTGGCGAAAGTCGTGGTGCATTGGATGGTTAGCGGGCTGCCGCTGTTACTGCTTTCCCCACTGGCGGCGCTGCTGTTTGGACTGGACAGCCACGGTTGGTGGGTGATGGCGTTAACGCTGTTGCTCTGCACGCCAACGCTCAGTTTTCTGGGTGCGATTGGGGCGGGATTAACGGTCGGATTGCGCCGCAGCGGTGTGCTGTTAAGCCTGCTGGTCTTGCCGCTCACCATACCGCTGTTGATTTTTGCCACGGCGGCGGTCGAGGCCGCCATGATGCAACTGCCGGTAGGTGGGTATCTGGCGATCCTCGGCGCTTTTCTGGCGGGCAGCGCCACCCTGAGCCCGTTTGCCACGGCGGCGGCGTTGCGGGTGAGCATACAATAATTTTCCGATCTCAGGATCGCGTTCATCGTCCCGTTGGGATGAGTTTTAGCAGAGTGAGCACTCGTTATGTTGAAAAAAAACTATCAGCTTACGCAGCCGGATCGCCTTTATGGCCTTTGCGGCAGGCTTATCCCGTGGTTTGCCTTGATTAGCGCGGCGCTGTTGATCGGCGGTTGCCTGCTGGGATTTGGTTTTGCGCCTGCGGATTATCAGCAAGGGCAAGGGTATCGCATCATGTACCTGCACGTGCCAGCGGCCGTATGGTCGATGGGCGTTTATGCCGTGATGGCGATGTTTGCGCTTATCGGACTGATTCGGCAGTCAAAAACGGCAGAGCTTGCCGTCGCGGCGATGGCGCCGGTCGGGGCAGTCTTTACCTTCATTGCGCTGACTACGGGGTCCACCTGGGGTAAACCGATGTGGGGAACCTGGTGGGTCTGGGATGCGCGCCTGACATCGGAACTCGTTCTGCTGTTTCTGTATGTGGGCATCATCGCGCTCTACAACGCGTTTGACGATCGCCGTCTTGCCGGTCGTGCGGCGGCCATTCTGGTACTGGTCGGCGTGGTGAATTTACCCATCATCCATTTCTCGGTCGAGTGGTGGAATACCCTGCATCAAGGATCGACAAAAATGCAGAAGACCATCGATCCCGCCATGCGTCTTCCGCTGCGAATCATGATGTTAGGTTTCATGAGTCTTTTCGTGACATTGTCACTCATGCGCTTGCGTAATTTGATACTGATGCAGCAGCGTCGTGCGCCTTGGGTTGCGGCGCTGGTCAATAAAGAGGGAGTCGCACGATGAACATCGCTTTTACAAGCTGGCAGGATTTCTTTGCGATGGGCGGCTATGCCTTTTACGTCTGGCTGGCCGTGGTGCTAACGCTGCTGCCGCTGAGTGCGTTGGTCGGGCAGACCCTCTGGCATCGTCGTACATTGATGAACGACATCCGTCGCCAGCAGGCGCGCGAGCAGCGCAAGAGCACGGCCCGTCAGTCGAAAGCGGTGGAGGTGACGCCATGAGTGCGCCGCGTAAAACTCGCCTTTATTCCATTCTCGCCGTCATTTGCGGCGCGGTGTTGACGATTGCGCTGACGCTCTATGCGCTGAGTTCAAATATCGACCTCTTTTATACGCCCAGCGAAATTCTTTACGGCAAGAACGAAACGCAGGAAAAACCGGCGATCGGGCAGCGCTTGCGCGTCGGCGGCATGGTGATGCCGGGCAGCGTACGTCGTGACAGCCAAAGTCTGGAAGTGCGTTTCACCGTTTATGATGCGCAGGGTTCCGTCGAGGTGACTTACAACGGGATGTTGCCGGATCTGTTCCGCGAGGGGCAAGGTGTGGTGGCACAGGGCATTCTGGATACCGACGATCACATCATGGCGAAAGAAGTGCTGGCCCGACATGATGAAAACTACACGCCACCGGAAATCAAGGCGGCGATGGAAGGACAGCACGGCCATGCACCGGCGACTGCCACAGAGGGTAAACGGTTATGATGCCTGAAGTGGGCAATTATCTGCTCTGTCTGGCGCTGGGTGTTGCGCTGTTGCTCAGTGTGTATCCGCTGTGGGGCGCGTCGCGTCAGGATACCCGCCTGATGGCATTGGCGCGTCCGCTTGCCTGGGCGCTGTTTGCATGCATTTTGGCGTCTTTCCTCGTGCTGGTGCATGCGCTGGTGATCAATGATTTCACCGTTCTTTATGTAGCCAACAACTCGAACCGTGCGTTGCCGGTATGGTATCGCGTGGCGGCAGCGTGGGGCGCACATGAAGGGTCGCTGCTGCTCTGGGTGCTTCTGATGAGCGGCTGGACCTTCGCCGTGGCGATATTCAGTCGAGGGATGTCGCTGGATGCGGTTGCCCGTGTGCTGGCCGTTATGGGGATGATAAATGTCGGTTTTTTGCTGTTCATCATCCTGACGTCGAATCCCTTTACGCGCACGCTGCCGGACTACCCGATTGACGGGCGCGATCTCAATCCGCTGTTGCAGGATGTCGGGTTAATCTTCCATCCGCCATTGCTCTACATGGGCTATGTCGGGTTTTCTGTGGCGTTTGCCTTTGCGGTCGCTTCGCTGCTGGCGGAAAGACTGGACAGCGCGTGGGCGCGTTGGTCCCGACCGTGGACGCAGGCAGCCTGGTCATTCCTGACGCTGGGTATCGTGCTGGGTTCGGGCTGGGCGTATTACGAACTTGGCTGGGGCGGCTGGTGGTTCTGGGATCCGGTCGAGAATGCATCATTGATGCCGTGGCTGGTGGGCACGGCACTGCTGCATTCGCTGTCGGTTACCGAAAAACGCGGCAGCTTCAAGGCCTGGACGGTACTACTGGCTATCGGTGCGTTCTCGCTCTGCCTGCTGGGGACATTTCTGGTTCGGTCCGGCGTATTGGTATCGGTGCACGCCTTTGCCTCCGATCCGGCGCGTGGGATGTTTATCCTCGCGTTTTTGGTCATTGTTATCGGCGGTTCTTTGCTGCTGTTCGCCATCAAAGGCAACCGGGTACGGGCGCGAGTAACGAATTCACTCTGGTCGCGGGAAACGTTCCTGCTCGGCAATAACCTGATCCTGATGGCGGCGACGCTCGTGGTGCTGCTGGGAACGCTGCTGCCGCTGGTGCATAAACAGCTGGGCTTAGGCAGCATCTCGATTGGCGCACCGTTCTTCAACACCATGTTTACCTTATTAATGGCACCGTTTGCCTTACTGCTGGGCGTAGGGCCGCTGGTTCGCTGGCGACGCGATGAACCGCAAAAGCTGCGTAAGCTACTGCTGATTGCGCTGGCCGTGACTGCGGCATTGTCGTTGCTGCTGCCGTGGCTGTTACAGGATTCGCTGGTTGCCATGACGGTGGTCGGTCTGTCGATGGCGCTGTGGGTGTTCTTCTTAACGGTATACGAGCTGCATAGCAATTCCACTCGGCGTCATGGTCTGCTGCGCGGTTTGACCAAGCTCTCACTGAGCCAGTGGGGCATGGTGTGCGGCCATATTGGGCTGGCGGTGACGGTGGTAGGCATCGCTTTCAGCCAGAATTATAGCGTCGAGCGGGATGTGCGGATGCGGGCTGGCGACAGCATCGCGATCCACGATTACCGTTTTACGTTTCAAGGCGTGCGTGATGTCGTGGGGCCTAACTGGCAAAGCGCAAAAGGGACGATTGAAGTGACGCGCAACGGCAAACCGGAAGCGACGCTGAAAGCGGAAAAGCGCTTCTACAACACCAGCGGCGCGATCATGACGGAAGCCGCCATTGATGCGGGTGTGACGCGCGATCTCTATGCGGCCTTGGGTGAAAAGCTGGATGACGGTAGCTGGGCGGTGCGGCTGTATTACAAACCGTTTATCCGCTGGATTTGGTACGGCGGGGGGCTGATGGCGTTAGGGGGCATCCTGTGCATGTTTGACCCGCGCTATCGCCTGCGTCGCGCCGTTCGGGAGACAGCATCATGAGTCGCAAAATTTTGTTAATTCCGCTCGCCCTGTTTTTACTGCTGGCCGTTGCCTTGCTGTGGCAACTGGTGCGCAACAGCGACGGCGATGATCCCATGCGGTTGGAATCTGCTCTGATTGGTAAACCGATTCCCGAATTTCGTCTTGAATCGCTGGATCAGCCGGGAAAGATTTATAACCAATCTGAACTGAGCGATGGTAAACCGCTGCTGCTGAACGTCTGGGCGACCTGGTGCCCGACGTGCCGCGCGGAGCACCAGTTCCTCAACACGCTGGCGGCGCAGGGGATTCGCGTTGTGGGCATGAATTATAAAGATGAACGCCCCAAAGCGGTTGAGTGGCTGAAAACGTTAGGCAACCCCTATGCGATGAGTTTGTTTGATGGTGACGGCATGTTGGGGCTGGATCTGGGCGTGTATGGCGCACCGGAAACCTTCCTGATCGACGGGAAAGGCATCATTCGCTATCGCCATGCGGGCGATCTCAATATGCAGGTGTGGCAAGAAACGCTGCAACCGCTGTGGGAGAAATACAGCAAGGAGGGCGGCGCATGAGAGTGCTGAGTTTCCTTGGTGCATTACTGCTGTCGTTCAGCGTGCTGGCGTCCTCCGAGGTATTGCGTTTTGACAACGACACGCAGGAGCAACAGTTTCGTGAGTTGACCATGCAACTGCGCTGCCCGAAATGCCAGAACAACAGCATTGCCGATTCCAATTCGATGATTGCTTCGGATATGCGGCAGAAAGTGTACGAGCTGATGCAGCAGGGGCAAACGAAAGAGCAGGTTGTCGATTACATGGTGGATCGTTACGGTTATTTTGTGACGTATGAGCCGCCGATCACGCCGTTTACCATTCTATTATGGCTGCTGCCGGCACTGTTTCTGGCGGCGGGCGCATGGATGATTATTCGGCGTGCGCACCGCATCAGAAGTACCAAAGAACCGATGAGCGAACAGGATAAAAAGCGCTTGCAGACGCTGTTGGGACGTGAGGAGAAATCGGAATGATGCTACTGACAGCAACCATTGTGCTATCGCTGATTGCGCTTTCTGCTCTGCTGCTTGCGCCGTGGTCGTCACGGGGCGAATACGATCGTGATGCAATTAATCAGGCGCTGTATCGCGACCGGCTGCGTGAGCTTACTGCGGATGTTGCCAATGAACAGGAGCGTGCTCAACTGGTTGAGGAGCTCCAGCATACGCTGTTGCAGGATATTCCCGGCGGCGCGAAGGCACAGCAGCGTCCGCTAAACCGCTGGGTTTTGTTGCCGGGCGTATTACTGCTGGTTATCGTCAGCCTCGGCGTGTTTTGGAAGACGTCTGCGGTTAATCGGGTGCAGGCGTTACAGCAGGTTGCTGCGTTAACGCCGGACCTGATGAAGCGGGCATTGGATCCCGACGCTGAACCACTGACCATTGAAGAGGTCGCGCGTCTCGGTCTGGGGCTGCGTAGCCAACTGGAAGCCCAGCCAGATAATCCCCAAGACTGGTGGATGCTGGGGCGCATTGCGGGATTGCTGAACAACTACGACATGTCCGTGCAGGCGTTTGCCAGGGCGTTCCAGCTCGATCCGAAAAATACGGATCTGGCACTGGATTATGCCGATCTGCTGTCGCGCTCCACCGACCCGCGTGATAGCCAGCGCGGTGGAGACATGCTGCGTGAACTGATGAATTCCGGCTCGACCAATGTGCGCGTGCTGAGCCTGCTGGCTTTCAATGCCTATGAAGCCCAGCGCTATCAGGACGCGATTGATGCCTGGCAAATGATGCTGAAACTGCTCCCGCAAAACGACACACGCCGTGCGGTCATCGAGCGCAGCGTCGCGCAGGCGAAAGCATCACTGTCGGTGCAGGCGGTCACTGGGAAGTAAAAATTCTTTTGTCTTTATCATCAATAGCAGAAGGGCGAGATATCGCCCTTTTGTTGTTTCTATTATTTCTGTTGTTACCGTGAAGGTTTCGTGCGCAATAAGCAGGGTAACTCTTTGCAATTGTTGCAGTGAAGATTTCGAGCGTAAAGAATTGCGCTGAGGTGAACGTGGCCGCCGGATGAGCGGCATGGACGCCGCGAAAGTCTGCGCCGTGCCGGGAACGCGTCGCAGGCGGTCCGAACAGCGGATACGAACGCCGAAGGCACCGCGGAGCGGCGTAATTCCCCGCGAAAAGCCAGGGGGCGCGGGGCGACGGCAATTGAGCCGCCCCGCGTCGGGCGCATGCGACGCGAGTTGCAGAAAATCACGTGGCTTACTGCGCACGAAACCCTCACGGTACTTACAAGAATACGTTACTACCGCTCTACGGACTTTGTCAGCAACGATAGGACGGCATACGCCGTCCCGGGTGTTACGAAGGGGGGTTATAACCCGCTTTTGACGCCGTGCATGTCCGGCAGTTTGTGGGCGATGCCTTTATGGCAGTCGATACAGGTTTGACCGAGTTTTATCGCTTCGCTGTGTTTTTCCGCCGCGACTGTTTTTTGCCCTGAGAAGTCCATATAGTCAAAGTTGTGGCAGTTGCGGCATTCCTGAGAATTGTTGTTTTTCATGCGCCGCCATTCGTTCTGCGCCATCGTCAGCCGGTGTGCTTCAAATTTTTGTGGCGTATCAATCGTGCCCATTATTTTGCCGTACAGCTCTTTACTGGCCTGAATCTTACGTACCATTTTCGGCACAAACTCATGCGGAACGTGGCAATCGGGACAGGTGGCGCGTACGCCGCTGCGGTTGCTGTAGTGCGCGGTTTCCATATATTCCTGATAGACTGTATTACGCATTTCATGACAGCTGATGCAGAACGCTTCGCTGTTGCTCATTTCCATGCCTTTCTGGGACGTCGCCAGAAAGAAAATACCGCCTGCGAAGCCGATAATGAGCAATGTTCCCAGCGCCAGCCGACTCGGGCGGCGCCACCATTGCCATAGCTGGCGCAACAACCGTCCCACTTTTCCTGGCTGTTTCATAGCAAACCTCACTGTCCAAAGCCTTTAGAAGGGGTGAACGTGTTACCGGTGATCGGTGAACTATCCGCTTGCGGCACGTGGCATTGCAGGCAGAAATGACGGGCAGGGGCGACATTGCTCAGCACTTTACCGTCTCTGTCGACAAAGTGGGTTGGGCTGACGCGGGGGGCGCTGGTGGAACGGTAGTTCTCCACGCCGTGACACTGAAGGCAGCGGTTAAAGGTCGGGGTGACCTGATAGCCATCCACGCTATGCGGGATCATCGGTGGCTGGTTGACATAGTTGAGTGCCATACGCTCCTGCTGCTTCGGCATCCGGCTATTTCCCGGCTGTGTCGCGGCGACTTCCGGCGATTGGCTTAAATCGACCTGTGCAGTGGCTATCGCACTGCCCAGTATCGCCAGGGCGGTGATCCAGCGAAACCATCCCATTCTCAGGCTTTTCATGACTTTGCTCCCGATTTCCATCTAAGGGTTATTTTAAAAACGTCTTCAGCGCAGACATCAATACAACGTCCGCATGTTATGCAGTCTCGGTCAGTAACCTGTGCCGGACTGTGTTTATCGAGTAAAGGGGCGCGCAACACCTGTGGCTCTGGACAGACATGAAAGCAGTCCATACAGCGCGTACAGCGTTCACGCTCAGTGGCATCCACAGCCAGCGCGCCTTTACCGCCAAGCGCACCATACAGCGCGCCGGTTGGGCATAGGTGTCCGCACCAGCCGTGCTCCACGACCCACAAATCAAACAGAAATAGCGCCAGCAGCAGCCAGATACCTGCACCAAACCCGAAAATCAGCCCGCGACCCATCAGTGAAACCGGGTTGACCCATTCCCACAGCAGCCCGCCCGTCAGTGCGCTTCCTGCCAGAATAAGCATCAGCAGCAGATAGCGCAGATTACGAGGGATCGTCGCCGAGGCAGTGATGCCGAAACGACGACGTAGCCAGGCAGCTAAATCGGTGAGCGGATTAACCGGGCAGACCCAGCTACAGAACAGGCGCTTGCCTGCCAGCGCATAGCCCAGCGCGATAATCAGTGCACCAATCAGCGCAAGCGTGGCGGGCAGATGACCACTGGCCAGACTTTGCAGCACCATCAGCGGATCGCTAAGTGGTACTGTGTCGAGTAAACGACTGGCGCTGTAGTTACCGCGCAGGATCCAGAACCCTAGCAGCGGGCCGCTAAGGAACATGAGCAGCACCAGAGATTGCGTCAGACGGCGCAATACCAGCCAGCGGTGGCTACGCCACCAGCCTTTTTTCGCTCGGGCTTCTCGTCCGGCGTCCTGCTTACGATTTGCCATTGCGTGCCTCCAGCCAACTGAAACGGTAGTGGTGTCCGAGTTCGCCTTTTGCCAGCGCGCGCGGCAAGACCTTGATCGCAGGCTGTTCCAGTACGCAGGCTTTTTCACATTTGCCGCAGCCGGTACAGACATCGCTATGCACCGTAGGCAGAAAACGGGCGTGTTTTCCGGTTCGGGCATTGCGCTCCGGCTCCAGCGTGATGGCGCTATCGATGAGGGGACAGACGCGATAGCACACATCGCAACGTAACCCCTGATAGTTCAGGCAGTTCTCCTGGTCGAGCAGCACCGCTAATCCCATGCGGGCGTCATCGATGGTGTCCAGCGGCTGTAAGGCGCCGCTGGGGCAGGCGACGACGCAGGGGATGTCCTCACACATCTCGCACGGGATATCGCGTGCGACAAAGTAAGGGCTTCCGGCGGCGGGACCGGAGACCAGCGTTGCCAGTTTCAGTGTGTCGTACGGGCAGGCCTGAACACATTGGCCACAGCGGATGCAGGCACCGGAAAACGCCGCTTCCGACAGCGCACCCGGTGGCCGTAGCCGGATCGCGTCGGCCTGAGCGCGTCGCTGCTGAATGCCGAGTATCGTGACCGCGGCGGATAAACCCGCAACGGCACGGACGGCGTCACGCAGAAAGCGACGGCGAGCGGGTGATGAATGTTCCGGGCGTGCCATGCGCGCTACACCTTAGCCAGCTTGACGGCGCATTTCTTAAAGTCCGTTTCTTTCGACAGCGGATCGGTGGCATCCAGCGTCAGGACGTTAGTCATCTGCGCGGCGTCGAAGAACGGCATATACACCAGTCCACGCGGTGGTTTATTACGGCCGCGCGTTTCAACCACGGAGACGACTTCACCACGGCGCGAAATAATGCGCACTTTCTCACCGCGACGCAGGTCGCGCGCTTTGGCATCCTGTGGGTGGATAAACAACACGGCCTCGGGGAAGGCGCGGTGCAGTTCCGGTACGCGGCGCGTCATGCTGCCGGTGTGCCAATGCTCCAGCACGCGGCCAGTGGAGAGCCAGAGATCGTACTCGTCGTCCGGCGCTTCGGCGGCAGGTTCGTATGGCAGTGCGAAAATCACCGCCTTGCCATCCGGTTTACCGTAAAAACGGTAGGCTTCTCCCGCTTTGACGTAAGGATCGTGCCCTTCGCTATAGCGCCACTGCGTTTCCTTACCGTTAACCACTGGCCAGCGTAGCCCACGAGCTTTGTGGTAGTCATCGAATGGCGCCAGATCGTGACCGTGCCCACGGCCAAACGCGGCGTATTCTTCAAACAGGCCTTTTTGCAGATAAAAACCGAAGTCTCGGGATTCGTCGTTCAGCTGATTTTCCGCTAATTCACTGAGTGGGAAGCGCGTGGTGACATCATTCGCAAACAGCACGTCGTAGAGCGTCTTGCCGCGATAGGCCGGTTTCTGCGCCAGAAGTGCTTCCGGCCAGACTTCTTCTACGGTGAAGCGCTTGGCAAAGCTCACGACCTGCCACAGATCCGATTTTGATTCGCCCGGTGCTTTCACCTGCTGACGCCAGAACTGTGTCCGGCGCTCGGCGTTGCCGTAAGCGCCTTCTTTTTCCACCCACATTGCGGTCGGCAAAATCAGATCGGCAGCCAGCGCGCTGACGGTCGGGTAGGGATCGGAAACGACGATAAAGTTGCGTGGGTCGCGCCAGCCTGGCATACGCTCCTGATTGATGTTCGGGCCAGCCTGCATGTTGTTGTTACACATCACCCAATAGGCATTCAGCGTGCCGTCTTTCAGCGCCCTGTCTTGTGCGACAGCGTGCAGACCGATCTTTTCAGGAATGGTACCGGTCGGTAACTGCCACAGTTTTTCCGCTATCGCGCGGTGTTTCTCGTTGGTTACCACCATGTCCGCAGGCAAACGGTGGGCGAAGGTGCCGACCTCACGTGCAGTACCGCAGGCAGAAGGTTGACCAGTTAACGAGAACGGCCCGCAGCCAGGTTGGGAGATCTTGCCCGTCAACAGGTGGATGTTATAAACCAGATTGTTCGCCCAGACGCCGCGTGTGTGCTGGTTAAAGCCCATCGTCCAGTAGGAGATCACCTTCTTCTTCGGATCGGCGTAGAGTTTTGCCAGCGCTTCCAACTGGTCGGCAGGGACGCCGCTGATGGCGACTGTTTTTTCCAGCGTGTAGTCGGCGACAAAGGTTTTATATTCTTCAAAACTCATGGGTTCGGACGCGTCGGAGCCGGGATTTTTCGCCGCTTTCTCCAGTGGGTGCGTCGGACGCAGTCCGTAGCCGATATCGGTCACGCCTCTGCGCAGGTTCACGTGGCGGGTAAAGAAGGCCTCGTTCACCGCATTGTTTTGAATAATGTAGTTAGCGATGTAGTTGAGAATGGCCAGATCGGTTTGCGGCGTAAACACCATACCGTTATCCGCCAGCTCAAAACTGCGGTGCTGATAGGTGGATAGCACGGCGACGGTAACATTGCTGTTCGACAGGCGGCGGTCGGTGATGCGCGACCAGAGAATCGGGTGCATCTCCGCCATATTGGAGCCCCACAGTACAAACGCATCGGTCTGCTCGATATCGTCGTAGCAGCCCATCGGTTCATCCATACCGAAGGTACGCATAAAGCCCACGACCGCCGATGCCATACAGTGGCGCGCGTTGGGGTCAATATTGTTGGAGCGGAAACCGGCTTTGAACAATTTGGCGGCCGCATAGCCTTCCCAAATCGTCGATTGTCCAGAGCCAAACATCCCTATTGCGTTCGGACCTTTTTCTTTCAGGGCGGTTTTGAATTTCTCCGCCATGATGTCAAAGGCCTTGTCCCAGGAGATCGGGGTAAATTCGCCTTCTTTATCGAACTTGCCGTCACGCATCCGCAGCAAGGGCTGTGTCAGGCGATCCTGTCCGTACATGATTTTTGGCAGGAAATAGCCCTTGATGCAGTTTAAACCACGGTTAACCGGCGCGTCAGGATCGCCCTGACTGGCGACGATGCGGCCGTTTTGCGTCCCGACCAGCACACCACACCCTACGCCACAGAAACGGCAGGGTGCTTTATCCCAGTGGATGGCTTCTGACTGCTCGGTCGCGGCGCGGACCGCGATAGGAATGGTGATGCCCGCGACCGCAGCGGCCGCTGCGACAGCGTTCGCCTTCATAAAGTGTCGTCGACTGAGTTTCATGGTATTTCCTCACCCTGAGCTTGTTGATCAAGAGGTTGTTCATCGAAAGTAAAAGACTGTTCATCAAAAGACTGTTCATCAAGCTGGTGATAAACCAGCGAAACCGCCAGTACGCCTGTAAGTTCGCGTATTGACGCTATTTGTTTTAACAGTGCGTCTTCTGAATCTGACTCCAGCACCACGGCCATTTTTCCGGTATCGCTATCGCTGGCACCCACCTCGACATTGGGCAGCGTCGCTAACACCTCGCCCACGGCCGCCATCTGTGCCGTATTCACGTGAACCACTACACTGCAAACATGCCAGACTGTGCTCATCGGTTTTCCTGTTGCGTCAGGAGACGCGTTGGTGCGGGGTGATGTCCCGCAGTGATCTTTTTCATCGATATAGCGCCGACAGGGCACCCGGAAATACAGGCGCCACAGGTGGTACAGGCATCGTCGTCGATTGACGGTGCGGCAACGCGCCCAATGGCGGGACGAAACCGTATCGCCCCGGTTTCACACGCATCCTGACAGCTGCGGCATTCCACCTGATGCAGCGACAAACAGGCGTCCTGAAGTGTCAGGTGGTATTCCCACGGCGTGGTGTGGCTCTCCGCGAACAGCGCTTGTGGACAGGCACGCGCGCAGTCGTAGCAGAACGTGCATTCGCCGTGCTGAAAATCGATGGTGGGAAAACCGCCCGAGCCGCGCTGAATGATCCCCGAATCGCAGGCATCAATGCAGGCGTTGCAGCGTATGCACTGGCTCAGAAACCGACTTTCTACGCCGCTCCACGGCGGACGCAACGCGTTGTCTGCCCGCTGTAGGCCACCAGTCAGTAGGGAACGTCGGGAAAAGTTAGTCATGGCAGTTTGTCGCTCTGGCACGCAATGAAATATCCAATAAGAAACACGCTGTTTTTGTAGGGGTTACACTATTCCTCTTAGGCTGTATGCGATAATCACCCTTTAGAGGTAAATGGTGGTGCCGGATCAAGCTTATGTGGGATTCGCGTCTCATTGGCTTGCCTGTTTGGATGGGGATCGCGATAGTGGCGCTGAGACGCTGCTCTACTTATTTAGAGTAGGTATGACGTTAAAGGGGATTGCTCGTTGTGATGGTTAAACGTCCTGTTTCTACCAGCCTGGCTCGCGCGTTTTTTTATATCGCGCTGCTTTCATTCCTGACGACCGGCATTGCACTACTAACGCTGGCCAGTGGTTTACGCGATGCAGAAGCGATCAACGTTGCTGGCTCCATGCGTATGCAAAGCTATCGTATGGGATATGACTTGCAGGGCGATCGCGCAGAATTAGCATCACATCGCCGCCTTTATGCGCAAACGCTGGATTCCCCGGTTTTTCACCTGTTGGATCGCTGGTATGTGCCGCGCGATGTGCGCGATCGCTACGCTGCGCTGTTGCAAAGCTGGAAAACGATGGATGAGCGCCTGAGCGCGGGGGATCGGGCGTGGTATCAGGACAACATTGTTCGCTATGTCACGCAGATCGATCTCTTTGTGCTGGCGTTGCAGCACTATTCCGAACGCAAGATGATGATAGTTGTTGTGACATCAATAATTGGTTCGATCACTATCTATATACTGATCTTCTTTACGCTGCGTCGCATCCGTCGTCAGGTGGTCGTGCCGTTGAATAAGCTGATGGCGGCCTGTGCGTCTATTGAAAAGGGGCGTTTTACCCATTCGCGGCTGGACGTCAATTTGCCTAACGAACTGGGCTTACTGGCGCAAACCTTCAGTAGTATGACTGATGAACTGCAAAAACTTTATCGTTCTCTGGAAGACAAGGTACGGCAGAAAACGCTGCGCTTGCAGGAAGTGAACCGCATGCTGAAGGTGCTGTACAACTGCTCTCAGGCGATGAATGTCAGCACCATCGACAGACATTGCTTCCAGCAGATTCTGCAAATTGTTCGCCGCTATGAAACGGTCGGCTGTCTGGAAATGCGGGTAGGAGAGAACTGGCGGTTATGTGAAGGCCAACCGGATGAGCAGGCTGCGTGGCAGACCTTGCCCATCCGTT
Organism: Pectobacterium aroidearum; assembly: GCF_015689195.1. GTDB lineage: Bacteria > Pseudomonadota > Gammaproteobacteria > Enterobacterales > Enterobacteriaceae > Pectobacterium > Pectobacterium aroidearum. Next base: position 2,888,268 of record NZ_CP065044.1, on the reverse strand, counting down.
TGCAAGAGGTTGAGTTTGGTCAACTGCGCTGGCAGGCATCAACGCAGCAACCGTCGGCGCAGTTGATGGAAAGCGTTGCTAATATGCTAGGTCGCGGCCTCTATTTTAATCAGGCGCAGAAGCATTACCAGCAGCTATTACTGATGGAGGAACGCGCCACCATCGCGCGTGAACTGCATGACTCATTGGCTCAGGTGCTTTCTTATCTGAATATCCAGATGACGTTGTTAAAGCGTGCGGTCGCGGAAGAAAATGCGCAGGCCCGGCAGATCATCACCGATTTTGAACAGGCGCTCAGTGATGCTTATCGCCAACTGCGGGAACTGCTGGGTACGTTCCGACTGACGCTGCAACAGGCCGATTTGCCTGCGGCGATGCAGGAAATGATCGCGCCGCTGCGCGCGCAGACTTCGGCGGCAATCACGATTGATTGCCGGATTCCTACGCAAGCGCTGGATGCATCACAGCAGGTTCACTTGCTACAAATCATCCGTGAAGCGGTGCTGAATGCCATTAAACACGCGCAGGCGACGGCGATTACCGTCAACTGTCGGACACAGCCTGATGGCCGTCATTGTGTTGATATTCGTGATAACGGCTGTGGCATTATCAATCAGGAGGAACCCGCAGGGCACTACGGTTTAAATATTATGCAGGAGCGTGCCGAACGGTTAGGCGGAAAGTTATCTATCGGCCTTCACCCTGAAGGGGGAACGCAGGTTAGCGTCTGTTTCTCGACGCCGACGGCAGCGCGTGAACGCGATAACACGAACACTCTCTACCCGGAATAAGTCGAGTGGAAGCAGGTCGCTTGAAGTATGACGGCGATAAATCATAGATCATAATCATAAATAAAATAATAAGATCCATATTACATTGGGGCTGGGCATGTCAGAAAAACCATCTTATCGTGTGTTGATCGTCGACGATCATCCGCTTATGCGCCGGGGAATCCGTCAGCTACTGGCGACCGATGCCATCTTTGACGTGATAGGGGAAGCCAGTAACGGCATGGAGGCGCTGAGCCTCGCGAACCGGGATTCTCCCGATATCATCTTGCTCGATCTCAACATGAAAGGATTGAGCGGGCTGGATACGCTCCACGCGCTGCGGCGCGATGGGATTTGTGCCCGTGTGATTGTGCTGACGGTCTCCGATGCGCCCAGCGATATTTATGCGCTGATGGACGCGGGGGCCGATGGCTATCTGCTTAAGGACAGCGCCCCAGAACACTTACTGGATGCCATTCGCAGCAGTGATGCTTTCAGCGATCAAGTCAGGGACGTGCTACGTCACCGTATCGCCATACAGGAAACACCGTCGCCTTTTACCGTATTGACGGAGCGCGAACTGGATGTGCTGCAGGAAGTGGCGTCAGGATTATCCAACAAGCAAATCGCCGCAGTGTTGTATATCTCAGAAGAGACGGTAAAAGTGCATATTCGCAACATGCTGCGCAAACTCAACGTACGCTCCCGCGTCGCTGCCACGGTGCTGTATCTGGAAACGCGCGGCCAGTAGGGCCGCGTTGTTGTCTGGTAGATGAGATGATTTTTTAGTCTGCCTTGGCGTTTGTAACCAGTTCGTCAATAGGCGTACTGTCGAGGCCAGTAACTCCTTTGATTCATCGTCCCATGATAGGCCGGTATTCTTTGAGCATAAATGACGAATGCTTTTTTACGAATCGAGCCCAAAAGAAGAAGGGTTTTAGCCAGCGCGATTTATCGCAGTAACCTGAATTTGAATTAATCAGAATGTACAACGGGAAAAACGTCGGGATTGAATTAGGTTTTGCGAGACTAACAGGATACGAGTAAGGGGAATTTCAACTCACATTCATTAACCTACGGGCGTAGGGTAATATTTATAGAACATGAATTGGTACGACCGAGTGGACTCGAACCACCGACCCCCACCATGTCAAGGTGGTGCTCTAACCAACTGAGCTACGGTCGTACAGGAGATAACATCTTAATCAGTAACGTTTTGATTAGAATGCTTTTCTTCATTCCAGCGTTTGGAATGGGCGCTATTATGGACGGCTCCGACGCTGGTGGCAAGCGCTTTGTTTATCATCTTCTTTCAAGTGTCGAATGTTTAGCCGGATTTGCGTCCTGAGGTTAATTATTCAGCCAGAATCCCTGTGAGTCGTCCTGGCTGATATCTGTAATGCTCCGTTTTTGCCGCGTTTGGCTTGCGATTAGCGAGCGGGGCGGGTTTCCTGAGTAAGGGGTGTGCTGTCCAGTGCATTGTCAGGCTGAGGTGAATATTCACCGCACCATTTTGCAACGACGATGGTGGCCACGCTGTTTCCGATGGTATTGCACAGCGCAATCGCCATAGACATAAAGCGATAGACACCGAAAATTAACGCCAGTCCTTCTATCGGCAGATTACCCACTGTTGCCACCGTTGCCGCGAACACCACGAAGCTGCCACCAGAGACGGCTGCGGCGCCTTTTGATGTCACCAGCATGATGAGCAAGATGCCCATCTGCTGTTGCCAGCTCAGGTCGACGCCATAGGCATTGGCGATAAACAGCGTACACATCGACATGTAAATACTGGTTCCGTCGAGGTTAAATGCATAGCCTGTCGGGAGAATCAGCCCCACGCTTTGGCGTGAACAACCAAAACGTTCCAGTTTCTGTAACAGCCGAGGTAAGGCACTTTCGGACGAGGCCGTACCCAGCACGATGACGATCTCATCGCGGATGTATTTAAGAAAGCGAGTCAGGCTAAACCCGGCAAATCGGCAGATAGCGCCCAGGATAACAATGATGAAAAAGGCGACGGCGGCATAAAACATCAATACCAGATTCAGTAACGAAAGCAGCACGCTACTGCCGTTACTTCCTACGGCATACGCCACAGAACCGAAAGCACCAATCGGGGCTAATTTCATGATTAAGTTGATGAACTCGAAGAAGCATTCCGAGATGCGGTTCATGCCATTTTCAATTACGCTGCGTTTTTCATGGGGGAGTGCGAGTAACGCGAACCCAAAAATCAGTGAAACCACCAGTACTTGTAAGAGCTGCCCACCAGCGAAGGCGCCGATGAAGTTATCGGGGAAAATACCGTAGATAAAATCCATGGTGGTGGTAGGCATGTGGCCTTTTGCTATCGCAGAGTCAACGGCAGCGGTAGCTGTCTGACTGATACTCCCGGCATGAATGCCTGAACCGATATCAATGATGTTTGCCCAGCCGAGACCGAGTGCGAGTGCGAAGGTTGACACCAGCTCAAAATAGATCAGCGCACGCACGCCGATTTTTCCCACTTTCTTGATATCCCCTGCGGAGGCGATGCCGTGTACCACCGTAAAAAAGATGAGCGGTGCGACGGCGGTTTTGATGAGTTTTAGAAAGATGTCGCCGAGGATTTTAAACTTTGCGGCCAATTCCGGTGCGGCAAAACCGAGGGCAATGCCCAGGGCCATCGCTGCCAGAACCTGAAATGTCAGACCTTTCCAGACAGGTGTTTTTGTCGACATAGTGTTGATCTCTTGTAGGTTGAACAGTACGGATAAAGGCTGAACCAGCAAAACTCGCCATCATGCAGTGAATGTCCCTAACGACATGAACTAACAAGATTTTTTTATTTTTAGCGATACAACCCGCGTGATGAGTCATGTGTCGTAGCCACTGCCATATTCATATGTACGGACATTTCAACTTGTCCGTACATATGAATATGGCGTAGCAGTGACGTTGTCAACGGTGGGGTCTAATGAAATGTGAATAACATGATCTCGGTTGGATATTTAAGTGTTGCAGAGATCATTGACGGTTCTGCCACTGCTTTAACTCTTTCTTTGCTCACTTATGATTGTTTTTGATTCTTGTTGCGCATTATCAATAAGTGCTATGCTAGCCCTCGCGTGATACCTCAATGAATCTGGCGTAAATGGGTTGTTGTTGTGTTTTATGTGCTCTTTTGCGTATATCTAACTCATTATCGAGCCTAATCGAGCATTGGCGTCGAATCACCGCGTCAGCTATCTAACTCGCCGCACAAAGCGATATTTTCTTTGTTCAGACAGGCTATGACAGCCTGACTCACGGCTATCTGTATACGTAAAATCTGAAAGGGGGAGTGGAATGATCAAGTTGGTAATTACCGATCTGGACGGCACGTTTCTTCACAGCGATGGCGATTACAACAGGACTCTGTTTGCTGAGGTTTATGCGTTAATGAAAGATAAGGGCGTGCAGTTTGCCGCCTGTACGGGTAAGCAGTGCGAGCGGGTCGAAGCGCTTTTTGGTGATGCTGCAAAAGACATCTGGATTCTGGGAGATAGCGCGACGCGCATCAAATATCGGGGAGATTACGTTTACCAATCGCTTATCAAAAACCGTCTGGCCTTGAGTCTGATTGGCGTGCTGGAAAGTGTGGATGACCGATACGTGGTCATCGGTTGTACCCCACATGGTGCGATGGTCAGGGAAACGATCGACCCGGCTTTACTGGAAAAGGTAAAGAAGTCGTACACCAACGTGACGCTGATCTCCAGCTTTGCTGCCGTCACCGATGACTTTGTGAAAATCACGGTTTATGACCCGGAAGGGCACTGTCATGAGACGGCGAAGTATCTCGATGCGTTTCACGATCATGTCTATATCGTGGTCTCTGAAGCGGCTTGGATCGATATTGCTAATGTCGGCGTACACAAAGGGCATACCGTAGACATCCTTCAGGACAAACTGGCGGTGACGGCAGAGGAAACGATGGTGTTTGGCGACGGCTACAATGATATTGAGTTAATGAGCCGCGGGGCTTACAGCTTTGCGATGCACAACGCGTTTGAGGAAACCAAAGCCGCAGCGAACTTTGTTGCCCGTAGCAATGACGAGGATGGGGTTCTCAACACGATAAAGCTGCTGCTTTCATGAATTGAAGCACAGGAAGCAAACCGGCAGCCATTGAGGCTACCGTCGTGTTATCTGGCAATAATCAGATCCAGGTTTTTTTCGCTTAATGCGTCCTGACAGGCAGGGGCGATTTCATCATCGGTCACCAGCGCGGTAATATCCTCACACCCAGCGACGCGATAGCGCGCCAAAGCGGAGATCTTATTAGCGGTCAGCGCGACGATCACTTCGCTGCTGCGGGTGACCAGACACTTTTTGAATTCTGCATCGTCATATTCAAAAACGGTCAATCCTTCATTGGCGTCAAAGGCACAGCCCCCCAGCAGGCATTGATCGAAATACATCTTCTCTAGCTGTCTGAGCGTATCGATACCAATTGCGCCGCCGACTTCTTTCTGGATTCGTCCGCCAAGAAAAATCACTTCTACATCCTGATGTTGCATCAGTTCTGTCGCGATAATGGGCGAATTACACACGGCGGTAAATTTCAGGCCCAGCGGAAGCTGCTTCGCCACGGCCAGATTGGTGGTGCCAGTGTCAAAGAAGACGCAACTGTTAGGTTTTATCAGCGGGATAACGGCCTGAGCGATACGATCTTTCTGGACGGCATCGATACTCGCTCGGCTGGCAAAATCGATGGCTTCTGGGGGCATGATGACCGCACCACCGTAGACGCGCTTACAGGCACCGGATTGCGCCAGCTCCTTCAGGTCGCGCCGTATGGTGTGCTCGGATACGTTCAATTCACGTGAGAGCTGCGTGCAGACGACTTTGCCTTCCTCGCTGAGGATTTGCCGGATTTTGGCTTGCCGCTGTTCGGGAAAGTCGGTGTAATCGAACATAAATGTCCTTTGTTAATCACTATCATGCATCACCTGCTGTCAGCGAGCAGGTGCCACTTTTGTCTGGGCTGTGTAACGCATGGAATCGCGCCATGTTAATCCGCCCCTTCCAGCAACACAACCTCTCTGCCGCGTTGCTCTGCAATGTGTGCGTCATAGTGTAAAATTTACGCGTTACTATACCGATATCACCGATAAAGAGAGAAAAACATCCGTGTTTCATATCATTACCGGGCTTATCGCCCTCTATGTTATCTGGCGTCTGGTCTGGCGCTTGCGTGTCAGTATGTCCGTAAAATGCATACTGGCGGTGCTAGTGCTGCTGGCGTCACAGCATCATCTGATTACGCGCACGTTTTTTGGCACGATGGCGTCGCCGGAAGTGCCCGCGTTTGTCCTGATGTTTCTGGGCTGGGCGTTTGGCGCGCTGTTGATAACCGCATTTCTGCTGTTGGCTATCGATCTTCTTGGCGTAGCGAGTCGTTTTTTATTCCGTTCGGCGGGGAATGTTCTGCTGAACAATATGGCGCTGCGTGGCGGCATTGCTGTTGTGGCGATGGGTCTGGCGGCTATCGGCGTGTGGGAGGCGGTGCGTGTTCCTGAGGTTCGTACGGTAGAAGTTAAACTGAAGCAACTGCCACCCGAATTGGATGGTTTCCGGCTGGTGCAGCTAACCGATTTACATGCCAGTCGTCTGTTACAGCGCCCGTGGATAGCGACGGTGGTAGCCCAAACCAATGCACTTAAGCCCGATCTGACGGTGATTACTGGCGATCTGGCCGATGGCACCGTGAGCGCTCGCCATGAGGATATGGAGCCGTTGCGTAACCTGACTGCGCCACACGGCGTGTTTGCCATCGTGGGCAACCATGAATATTACGTGGAATATACACAATGGGTGCAGCGGCTGAACGCGCTGGGTTTGCGCCTGTTGCTCAATGAACATGTGTCGATCGGTCGCGATAATGCCACGTTTGTACTGGCTGGCATCACCGATCGTACTGCCGCCGATTTTCAACAGCCGCTGCCGGATACGGGCGCTGCGCTCAACGGGGTATCGCCAGATAGCGCCGTTGTTCTGCTTAGCCATCGGCCAACGGGGGCGAAAGAAAATGCGCGTGCCGGGGCGGATTTACAGCTCTCCGGCCATACGCACGGTGGTCAGGTGCTGGGCATGCACTGGGTGACACAGCTGGCGAATGAAGGCTATGTGTCAGGCAGCTATGACGTGGATGGCATGCATCTGTACGTGAGCAATGGTGCGGGGCTGTGGAATGGCTTTCCGATCCGCTTAGGGAAACGCGCCGAAATTACCCAGTTCATACTCCGTTCGTCTTCGCTGTAGGTTTTTTGGGAATAGCGTCAGCGGCTTCCTCAAAGAGACTGTCATAATGATAAGACGGCTCATTATCGCAAACTGTGCTATCGGCAAGATTATTGATGCAGATAGGAAAAATGTGCGATTGAGCCGCTTTTCATCAGCTTAAACTATCGCAGAAGTTAGCATATACAATTATAAATTATAGGGAGACTCTGGCACTGTCTTGCATCAAGAAGAGGGAATAGGTGAAGTCTCCGTAAGGTTATCGGAGGACGACCCACCTTCTTGCGCAGCGATTAAGGCAATGCAACATACTGGGAGATAATGATGGACGAGAATAAAACGAAACCAGCCGGCAAGTGTCCGGTTATGCACGGCGGAAATACGGCTACTGGCTCATCAAACACGGACTGGTGGCCAAATGCCCTCAATCTCGACATTCTTCATCAGCATGATACCAAGACCAACCCGTTAGGCAGCGATTTCAGCTACCGCGACGCTCTCAAAACCCTCGATGTCGATGCCCTCAAGAAAGACCTGCATGCACTGATGACTGACAGTCAGGAGTGGTGGCCGGCGGACTGGGGTCACTACGGCGGGCTGATGATTCGTATGGCCTGGCACTCGGCGGGGACTTACCGTACAGCCGACGGTCGCGGCGGCGGCGGAACGGGTAACCAGCGTTTTGCACCACTCAACTCCTGGCCGGATAACGTCAGCCTTGATAAAGCGCGTCGTTTACTGTGGCCAATCAAGAAAAAATACGGCAATAAACTCAGCTGGGCGGATCTGATTATTCTGGCGGGTAATATCGCGTACGAATCTATGGGGCTGAAAACATTCGGTTTCGCCTTTGGGCGTGAAGATATCTGGCACCCGGAAAAAGACATCTATTGGGGTTCCGAAAAAGAGTGGCTGGCGAAAAGCACCGGGCGCTACGGCAGCGACGATCGTACCACGCTGGAAAACCCGCTGGCTGCTGTACAGATGGGGCTGATTTACGTTAACCCGGAAGGCGTCGACGGCAATCCCGATCCGCTGCGTACCGCACAGGATATGCGCGTGACGTTCTCCCGCATGGCGATGAATGATGAAGAAACCGTTGCCCTGACGGCGGGTGGACACACGGTAGGCAAAACCCACGGCAATGGCGATGCCAGCCTGCTGGGTAAGGCGCCAGAAGGAACGGATGTGGGTGAACAGGGTCTGGGCTGGCATAACCCGACAGGGTCGGGCAAAGGACGCTACACCGTCACCAGCGGGCTGGAAGGTGCCTGGACAACGCATCCGACGCAGTGGGATAACGGCTTCTTCCATATGCTGCTGAATCACGAGTGGGAACTGAAAAAGAGCCCGGCGGGGGCATGGCAGTGGGAACCTGTCTTCATTAAAGAAGAAGACAAACCGGTGGACGTTGAAGATCCGTCTATCCGTTACAACCCGATGATGACCGATGCTGATATGGCGCTGAAAGTTGACCCTGAATATCGCAAGATTTCCGAGCGCTTCTATCAGGATCAGGCTTACTTCTCCGAAGTGTTTGCCCGCGCGTGGTTCAAACTGACGCACCGCGATATGGGGCCGAAAACGCGCTACCTCGGCCCGGATGTACCGCAGGAAGATTTACTGTGGCAGGATCCGGTTCCGGCAGGCCGTACCGACTATGATGTCGATGTTGTCAAAGCACGCATTGCAGAAAGTAGCCTGTCCATTAGTGAGCTGGTAGCCACCGCATGGGATAGCGCTCGCACGTTCCGTGGTTCTGATATGCGCGGCGGTGCTAACGGTGCGCGGATTCGTCTCGCCCCGCAGAAAGATTGGGTAGGGAACGAACCGGAGCGTCTGGCGCGAGTGCTGGTCGTACTGGAAAGTATTGCGGCCGCAACCGGGGCCAGCGTGGCCGATACCATTGTGCTGGCGGGTAATGTCGGGATTGAGAAAGCGGCGAAGGCAGCGGGCGTGAATATCACCGTGCCATTTGCGCCGGGACGCGGCGACACCACCGATGCCCTGACCGATGTGGAGTCTTTCGACGTTCTTGAACCGATCCACGATGGCTACCGCAACTGGCTGAAGAAAGATTATGCCGTGAGCCCGGAAGAGCTGATGCTCGATCGCACTCAGCTGATGGGGTTAACGGCGAAAGAGATGACGGTGCTGGTTGGCGGGCTGCGTGTGTTGGGAACCAACTACGGCGGCACGAAGCACGGTGTATTTACCGATCGTGAAGGGGCGCTGACGAATGATTTCTTCGCCAACCTGACCGACATGAAATACACGTGGAAGCCATACCGTAAAGACCTGTATGAAATCCGCGATCGTAAAACGGGTGAAGTTAAATGGACGGCGACGCGTCTGGATCTGGTCTTTGGGTCCAACTCCATTCTGCGTTCTTACGCCGAGGTTTATGCACAGGACGACAACAAAGAGAAGTTTGTGAATGACTTTGTTGCTGCCTGGGTGAAAGTGATGAATGCGGATCGCTTCGATCTGGCAGAGTAACAAGAGGTAAGGCTCCCCGTACTGCTGTTCATGCTGCGCGGGGAGCTGCATTTTCACTGCGGCCCCGTTGTGGATCACTGCTTTTTGAGGTTCAGCATAAATTCTTTGAACGGGGCGGCAAATTCCTTAAACAGCGGGTGTTTTCTTTGCTGCATCATGACTTCGCTGAAGAGTTTCAAACCGACGATAAAGGCCTGAGTCTGTTCTGGCGTCATGTCCATCTTGCCATCAACTTTTTCCAGTATCTTGAAAAGGTCATCGTGAATCGAGTATTCAAACGACAGCGTGCGCTGCGGCTCTGCTTTTTCTTCCACCGTAATCTGGTAGACGTTTCCCATCGTAGCCTCGGTAAATTGAACTCATGATAGATAGTTGATAAAATCAACTATATGATCATTGGTTGACTGAGTCAATAAAACATGATGAAAGCTCTTTTTGCCTTACTGGAAAGCTATAAGGCACAGATGCAGGAACAAATGAAAGCACACGACATTAGTCTGGATGTGGTGCACATCCGGCTATGTAAGATCATCGCGATGGAAGGGCGCATTACGCCTCAGTTGCTGGCGAAAACGGTGGGGCGAGATAAGGCGCAGATCACCCGCATGGTGGCGGAGCTGGTCAAACGCGATTATGTCCGCAAGATCGATAACCCGGATGATGGCCGCAGCGTGTGGCTCAGTCTGTCCGAGAAGGGCGTCGCGTTTACGCAGGTTTTTCTGCATCAGGAAAAACAGATTGAGGCGCAGATGCTTCAGGTACTGTCACCTGAGGAACAGGCCACGTTCAGCGCGCTGCTGGAAAAAATAGCGGAGAACCGTTCTGCACGCTAAGCCCCACGCCCGCTAACCCTCACTGCACTGCTGTGAAGCGCACTCGCTGTGCTACTGCACCGAGATGGCGCGAGAGCGGCGCACTTCTCCCTATCATTCTCCCTATAAACCACCGCAGTACCGGCATTTTCGGTGCTGGCACGCATTTTGCTCTTCTCTATTCGGGACAGCACCACATAGGGCGCTGAACAACCTGAATAGCTGGCTAGGGTTCCGATCCATGCAATATGGATGTCTGGTCCGAGAGCTGGCGACCTCCAGTTGAGGTTACACGGCGGGACAAAAGCCCGGGAGACAGCAACACCCATGGTGTCGCGCTGTTCCCGCTTTTTTCCTACTCAACCGGAGGTCTGGCATGAACCTATCTCGTTTACTGGGCGTTTGCGTCCTCAGTCTCTCAGCCTTGCTGAGCTTCCCTTCTCAGGCGGCGCCTAAAACGCAATTCAATGTGTGCTGGACTATCTATGCCGGATGGATGCCGTGGGGGTTCATCGGCACGCAGGGCATTATCGATAAATGGGCCGACAAATACGGCATCAAGATTAAGGTCACCCAGCTCAACGACTACGTCGAGTCGATCAACCAATACACCGCCGGACAATTTGACGGTTGTACGATGACCAACATGGATGCGCTGACTATTCCAGCCGCGGGCGGTGTGGATACCACGGCGCTGCTGCTCGGCAGTTTCTCCGCAGGCAACGACGGTATTGTGCTCAAAGGCAAAGGGAAAACGTTGAGCGATTTGCGTGGGATGAAGGTCAACCTGCCTGAACTCTCGGTCTCGCATTACCTGCTGGTGCGCGGTCTGGAAACCGCTGGCTTGAGAGAACGGGATGTCACGGTCGTCAACACGTCGGACGCCGATATTGTCGCCGCCTTTGCTACCCGCAGCGTGCAGGCGGCTGTCGCCTGGAACCCGCAGCTTTCTGCAATCAAAAGCCAGCCGGACACCACGGAAGTCTTTCAGTCCGGTCAGATCCCCGGCGAGCTGATCGACATGATGGTCGTGAACACGCAGACGCTACAGGACAATCCGGTGTTGGGCAAAGCGCTGGCTGGTGCCTGGTTTGAAATGATGGCGCTAATGAAAGCGGGCGATAAACCGGCGCTGGAGTCAATGGCTGCTGCTTCCGGCACCGACTTGGCTGGCTATCAGGCCCAGTTAAAAACCACCCATCTGTTTTATTCCGCGCAGGACAATCTGGCGTTTCTGACCAGTTCGGATCTTCCTAACACCATGAAGCGCGTCGCGGATTTCTCCTTCGATAAAGGGCTGCTCGGTGCAGGCGCACAGAGTGCCGATTTTATCGGCATGACATTCCCCGGACAGGTCACACAGGGTGACCGTGCCAATGTGAAACTGCGCTTTGACGACACTTTCGTGCGTCTGGCCGCAGAGCACAAACTCTGATCCCACAGACTGGAGAGACTACCGTGCGCTTGATCAATCGCTCACCCAGCCGGGGCGGACGACTGTTGCTGGTTCTGCTGCCGTTTGTCGTGCTGCTGGTGCTGTACCTCGTTGGGTCGGCGCTGCGGCTGGAGGCTAACCCGAATGACAAACTCCTGCCGAGTCTCGGGCAAATGGCCGAGGCGATGCAGCGCATGGCATTGACCGAGGACAAACGCAGCGGTGATTACCTGTTCTGGCTGGATACGCAGGCCAGTCTGGTGCGCCTCGCGCTGGGGCTGGGGATCGCCAGCCTGTTGAGCCTGCTGTTCGGGATTGCGGCAGGGGCTTTCCCGCTCTTTCGTGCGTCGCTTTCGCCGCTGATGACCGTGTTGTCGATGATTCCGCCGCTGGCGATTTTACCCATCCTTTTTATCGTCTTTGGCTTAGATGAACTTTCGAAAGTGATGCTGATCGTCATTGGCGTTACGCCGATGCTAGCGCGCGATCTCGAACAGCGCGCCCGCAACATACCGCAGGAAACGTTGATTAAAGCTCAGACATTAGGTGCGAACAGTTGGGTGGTGGTTCTGCGTGTCATTCTGCCGCAACTGCTGTCGCGGCTGCTGATTTCACTGCGGCTGTTGCTGGGCGCGGCGTGGCTATTTCTGATTTCTGCCGAAGCGATTTCAGCAACGGCCGGGCTGGGTTACCGCATCTTTCTGGTACGACGCTACATGGCGATGGATGTGATTCTGCCATATGTCGTATGGATCACGCTGCTGGCATGGCTCATGGATATGGCGCTGCGCTGGCTGCATCGCCGCTGGTTCCCGTGGTCAGAGGAAAGCAAAGCATGAGTTTTATCGAAATCGATAATATTTGGCAGGAATACGGCGACCACGTGGTGCTGGAACGGCTTAACCTGAACGTTGAGGAAGGAGCGTTCTGCACGATGGTTGGGGCCTCCGGCTGCGGTAAATCCACCTTTCTGCGCCTGCTACTGGGACAGGAAACGCCCAGCCGTGGCGAAGTTCGGCTTGAAGGGAAGCCGCTGCCCGCAGAACCGGATGCCAGCCGCGGCGTGGTGTTTCAGCGTTATTCGGTTTTCCCACATTTGACCGTGCTGGAAAACGTGGTGATAGGGTTGGAAATACCGCGTTCCCCCTGGCTTGGCAGGTTATTCGGGCAGCATAAGCAAGCGGCAAGAGATTGTGCCGCGCGGATGCTGGAGCGCGTCGGGCTTGGACACGCCATGCATAAATACCCCAACCAGCTTTCCGGCGGTATGCAGCAACGGCTTGCGATTGCACAGGCGTTTATTGTCCAGCCGCGTATCCTGCTGCTCGATGAGCCGTTTGGCGCGCTGGATCCCGGTATTCGCGGCGATATGCACACGCTGCTGTTGGAGCTGTGGCGGGAAACCCGCTTAACGGTTTTTATGGTCACCCACGATTTGCCGGAAGGTTTCCACCTCGGTACGCGTTTGCTGGTGTTCGACAAAGTCCGTGTCGATCCGCATGCGCCAGAAGCCTATGGCGCACGCATTACCTATGACATCCCGCTTAATCAGGAGCGTCTCGCTACGCGCCAGCGTGCGCTTACGCCAGTGCCTCCCGTGGTCAGTGCGGCGATATCCCCCCTTTAAGGAGCTTTCTGTGATGACAGAGATACAGACATCGACAAACACATCGACAGGCCGAACCCCATTTGATGAAGAAATCGTTCCGGGCGGAGGGCATACCTCTTTCATTCTCAAGCGCGGACAGATTCTGCGCATCGAAGATGTTGAAGGCGGCGGCAATGTTGGCCTGCTGTTGTTCAATGCGCACCAGACCAGCGAACGCCTGAACCTACCGGATACCCTGAAAGGGCAACATACCGCCAGGCTGACGGTCGGGCACTGTCTCTATTCCGATATGGGGCGCGTGCTGGCGGCGATCGTTACCGATACGTGCGGCTGGCACGACAGCTTTGGCGGCGTGCTCAATGCGCAGGAAGTACAGGAGAAATACGGGCAAGGGCGTTATCAGGAACGGCGCAACGGCTTTTTTCGTAACGGGATGGATAATCTGCTGGTCGAGATGGGGAAATGGAACCTCAATCTGCAAGATCTGCTGATGACGATCAACCTGTTCAGCAAAGTCACCGTGGATGAGCAAGGGCAATTTCATTTTCACGCCAATCATTCTCAGGCGGGGGACTACATCGAGCTGTATGCGCCGATGGATACGCTGGTGGTGCTGACCGCCTTGCAACACCCGATGGATCCTAACCCGACTTATGTGCCGCGCCCGATTGCGCTTACCTGGAGCCGAGCGGAAGGCGAAGATGTTGCCGCGTACTGCCGTGCGTTCCGTGAGGAAAATGCGCGTGCGTTTCACAATACCGAACGCTTTTACCTGTAAGGAGGCCGGACATGACCTTAATTGCCAGCAATAAAACGCCCGAGGACGCGGTATTCCGCCATGTAATTCCTGCCGGTGAACCTTATTTGTTTGAGGTGAAACAGGGACAGACGCTGCGACTGCTGGATTTGGAGGGCAATCAGGCGGTGGATACCTTGTTCTATCGCGTCGGCGACCCGCGCGAACGCTACGATCCACAACGTACGCTGCGCCGCCAGAATAGCGTCTATCTGACGACGGGCAGCGTGCTGTATTCCAACCTTGGTAATCCGCTGCTGACAATTGTCGCCGACACCTGCGGCCGCCATGACACGCTGGGCGGCGCCTGTGCGCAGGAAAGCAATACCGTGCGCTATGCGCTCGACCGACGCTACATGCATAGCTGTCGCGATAACTTTCTCTGCGCCTGTCTGCACGATGGCCGCCTGAATAAAAAGGACATTGGCGCGAATATCAATTTCTTTATGAATGTGCCGGTGACGGCGGAAGGCGGGTTGACCTTTGAGGACGGCATTTCTGCACCGGGGAAATACGTGGAACTGCGTGCTGAAACGGATGTCATCGTGCTGATCTCCAACTGTCCGCAGTTGAATAACCCGTGCAACGGCTGGAACCCAACGCCAGCGGAGGTGCTGGTATGGAACTGACGCCGGATCGCGGCGGTGAAAAACCTACGCGCTGGCAGCGAGTGAAAATGTGGCTGGTGAGCGCGCTGGAGGCAAGGGCAAACCGGTATTTTCTGCCGTCGACGAGCCGTTCTCAGACTGACAAAACTTGATGATTTCGGTGTGGTAGCACGCCTCTACATCCTTTGACCGTTACCGTGATGGACGACCATCATGCGGATCGCATTCTGGCGGGACGACCTGCCCTTGCATGAGTCTAGCGTATGTTCGACAAACTTCTGATTGCCAACCGTGGCGCGATAGCGTGCCGTATTCTGCGTTCGCTGCGCGAGATGAACGTCCGTGGCGTCGCGGTCTATTCCGATGCCGATATCAGTAGCCTGCATATTCAGGACGCCGATGAAGCTATGAGCCTGGGCGAGGGCGCGGCGGCGCACACCTATCTGGATGTAGAAAAAATTCTCTCTACAGCTCGGCATAGCGGTGCGCAGGCCATTCATCCCGGCTACGGTTTTCTGTCCGAGAATGCGGCGTTTGCCGAAGCCTGCGAAGCGGCGCAGATCGCCTTTGTCGGGCCGACGCCACAGCAACTGCGGGTATTCGGCTTAAAGCATACGGCGCGCGCGCTGGCGAAAAAACACAACGTGCCGCTGCTGGAAGGCACCGAGCTGCTGGAAAATATTGATGCGGCCCTCGGTGCGGCGGTAGCGATCGGCTATCCGGTCATGCTTAAAAGCACGGCGGGCGGCGGCGGGATCGGGATGCGCGTCTGCTATAGCGCCACGGAATTGTCCGACGCGTTTGAAACGGTAAAACGTCTGGGGCAGAACAATTTCAGCGATGCAGGCGTATTCATCGAAAAGTATATCGAGCGCGCCCGGCATCTGGAGGTACAGATTTTTGGCGATGGTCAGGGCGACGTGCTGGCGTTGGGGGTTCGGGATTGTTCGGTACAGCGCCGTAACCAGAAGGTGATTGAAGAAACCCCCGCTCCCAACCTACCGGACGGGGTCGCCGATGCGCTGTGCGCGGCGGCAATCAGTCTGGCGCAGGCGGTGAATTACCGCAGTGCCGGAACGGTGGAATTCGTTTATGACAGCGCGACGGACCGTTTTTACTTTCTTGAAGTGAATACGCGTTTGCAAGTGGAACACGGCGTCACGGAACAGGTCTGGGGCGTGGATCTGGTGCGCTGGATGATCGAACTGGCGGCGGGGGATTTACCGCCGCTGCGCGAATTGGCCGTCGGACTGAATCCTCAGGGGCATGCGATTCAGGCGCGTCTGTACGCGGAAGATCCGGGCAAGCAGTTCCAGCCGTCGCCGGGGTTACTGACGGAAGTCGCGTTTCCCGCCGCGGAGGGGCATCGCCTGCGCATCGATACCTGGGTGACGGCCGGATGCGAGATCCCGCCGTTTTTCGACCCGATGCTGGCTAAGATTATCGCCTATGAACCTACCCGCGAGCAGGCGATGGCTGGGCTGGATCGGGCGCTGGCGGATACGCGACTCTACGGCGTGGAACACAACCGTGACTATCTGCGTCAGATTCTGGCGGCAGAGCCTTTTGCCAGTGGCCAACCGTGGACACGTTGTCTGGATGCGCTGGTCTATCAGGCGACAACCTGCGAAGTGGTGAGCGCGGGTACGCAGACCACCGTACAGGACTATCCCGGACGTCTCGGGTACTGGGCGGTCGGCGTGCCGCCATCGGGGCCAATGGACGATCGCGCGCTGCGTTTAGGCAACCGTCTGGTAGGGAATCCGGCGGGCACGGCCGCGCTGGAGATCACGATGAACGGGCCGACGTTGCGTTTTAATACGGATGCGGTGGCGGCGGTCACCGGTGCGGCTATCGCTATCGAATTGGACGGCAAGCCTGTCCTGATGGATAGCGTCTTTGCGATATCGGCGGGCGCCACGCTGCGCTTAGGTGCGGCGAATGCGCAGGGAGTCCGCAGCTATCTTTGTCTGCGTGGTGGTCTCGACGTGCCGGATTATCTCGGCAGTAAAAGCACCTTCACACTGGGGCAATTTGGTGGTCACGCGGGTAGAGCGCTACGGGCGGGTGATGTATTGCACCTCGCGCCGCTGGTTGACCGACGTATCGGCGACAGCCTGCCGGATGCGTTGCGCACCACGTTGTCTACCGTACGTGAACTGCGCGTGATTTATGGCCCACATGCAGCACCGGATTATTTCACGCCTGCCTATATGGACACGTTTCTCACCACCGAATGGGAAGTGCATTTTAACTCCAGCCGCACGGGCGTGCGTCTGATTGGTCCGAAACCGGAGTGGGTGCGCGACAGCGGCGGTGAGGCGGGGCTACACCCGTCGAATATTCACGATAACCCTTATGCTATCGGCGCGGTGGATTTCACCGGCGATATGCCGGTGATTCTGGGGCCGGATGGTCCGAGTCTGGGAGGCTTCGTTTGCCCGGTGACGGTGATTGAGGCCGATCTGTGGGCGCTGGGGCAGCTCAACGCCGGTGACCGCGTACGCTTTATTCCTGTCGATCTCCCCACGGCGCGCGTGCTGGCGCTGGCACGTCAGGCGGAGGTGGAGCAGCTTGCTCCGATTGCGATCGACTGGTCGCCTGCCGCGCTGATTTCTCCGGTGGTGTTGGATATCGGTGACGCGGATAAACGACTGGTTGCACGACTGTCCGGCGATACCCATTTACTGCTGGAAGTGGGGGCGGCGGAACTGGATGTCGCGCTGCGTTTCCGCGTCCATGCGCTGATGCTGGCGCTGGAACAACTGACGCTCGATGGCATCGTTGACGTGACGCCGGGTATCCGCTCATTACAGGTGCACTATCGTCCTGAAGCACTGTCGTTGCCGCATCTGTTGGACGTGCTGTCCATACTATGGCAGGACGTTTGCACCCAGCAGAATCTGACCGTGCCGTCGCGGGTGGTTTATCTGCCGCTGTCCTGGGACGATCCCGCTTGCCAACTGGCGATTCAAAAATACATGACCACGGTACGCAACGATGCGCCCTGGTGCCCGAGCAATCTTGAATTTATCCGGCGTATTAACGAGTTGGATAACCTCGATGAGGTTTACCGCACGGTTTTTGACGCCAGCTATCTGGTGATGGGGTTAGGCGATGTTTATCTCGGTGCACCGGTGGCAACGCCGCTGGATCCGCGCCATCGCTTAGTCACTACCAAATATAATCCGGCGCGCACCTGGACGGCGGAAAACTCGGTGGGCATTGGTGGTGCGTACCTGTGCGTTTACGGCATGGAAGGGCCGGGAGGCTACCAGTTTGTCGGACGTACGCTGCAAATGTGGGATCGCTATCGCGGCGTTGACGCGTTTGACGGTAAACCGTGGCTGCTACGCTTCTTTGACCAAATTCGCTTCTATCCGGTGTCGGCCGACGAATTGTTATCTATCCGACGGGATTTCCCGCTGGGGCGCTATCCGTTGCGGATCGAGCAAAGCGAGCTGGCGTTAAGCGCCTATCAGGATTTTCTGTCACGGGAAGCGGAGGGCATCGAGGCATTCCGCGTGCGTCAGCGGGCAGCGTTTGAGGCGGAGCGCGAACGCTGGCGTATTGCCGGTCAATTGGTGACGGATAGTGTCGACATGGTGATTGAGGAGGCGGACGACGCGCCGCTCCTGCCGGGACAGGTCGGCGTAGAAAGCCCGATTTCCGGCAATCTGTGGCAGGTGACGACGGAGGTCGGCAAAACGGTCGCGGAGGGAGAAACGCTGATGATTCTCGAATCGATGAAAATGGAAATTCCGATTGTATCGCCACAGCGTGGCACGGTGCGGGATATCCGCTGTCAGCCCGGTGCATCCGTGCGCGCTGGGCAGTGCGTGGTGGTGATCGAACCGCTAACGGAATAACGGTGGCGCACTGTCGTATATCCCCTTCATACTTCAAGTGGCATGTGGGGTTGAGCAGACGGTTAAGCAGGGTAGTAAGAGTGGCGGAGCGCTTGCCTTTGCGCCAGAGTAATACTCTGGCGTGAAACGACCTGTGATAAGTGTGGACACCATGCAAAGTCACATTGAGACGTTGCTGACGCTGGGGTTGTCAGAGTGAATAAAAGTGAGAGACATACACGTGCAACCAGTCAGGAAGGAGCGCATATTTTCTGATGAGAAAGAGGCTAACGGCGAACGTTCCTATTGAAAAAATAATATGAAAGCCGATCCAAAAACTAAACCAAAATTCGCCACGATGAAAGGTCACGTCTTTTCTATTAATTCTCTCGACTAACACGCCAGATTTGAGTCCGTTATAGACGTGAAAAATTTCCCATATTCCACCGCCAATGAGAAGTAGCGGTATGTAATCACGTAACCAATCCATTGCAATCTACTCTTTTAATATCGTTTTCGCGGAAGGATTCTATCATAACCGTCGAGGTGTCTATACAAACCTGTGGAAATTCAGTGCATTGCTTTTGAGTCAGATCAAATAGACGCAGCGAACGTAGATGTAGCCGGAATGAAATTGAGATTACGGGAAGATAATCAATGCAAACTCAACAGAGGATTGAGCAGATTGTTTTCAGTAGAAATAGTGGAAATAAAGTATTTTGAAAACAAGGAATGGTGCGTTCAATTGGACTCGAACCAACGACCCCCACCATGTCAAGGTGGTGCTCTAACCAACTGAGCTATGAACGCATTGAGATACCGGGCTGCCTGTCTGACAGCGAGGCGAATAGTAGCGAGCAAGGGGAAAGCTGGCAAGAGGAAAAATGCAATTTTGTGCTCTTGCCAGCGCGATTGCTGGGGTTGTATCCATTCCGTCGTTTTTTTCGACGTAAACTGGATGAAACGTTATCTAGCGGGCGGCGCGCGCTAAAATCCGTGCGGCGGGTTGGCGCTGGAGAAAACGAATCCGCGTCACCATCATCACGGCCGCTGCCGTCAGGCCAATGATGAAACCACACCAGAACCCCGCCGGCCCCATGCGTGGGACGATGATATCCGTCAACGCCAGCAGGTAGCCGCTCGGCAATCCCAGCACCCAGTACGCGGTGAACGTAATATAGAAAATCGACCGGGTATCTTTATAGCCGCGTAACACGCCACTGCCGATCGCCTGAACGGCATCGGAGATTTGATAAACGGCAGCCAGCAGCATGAGCTGAGAAGCCATCGCGACAACCAGCGGATCCTGATTGTAGAGCAGGGCGATAGGTTCACGCAGCAGCGTGGTGAAAATGGCTGTACAGCTGGCTAAGGCCACGCCAGCCATAATACCAGTGTGCGCGGCAATGCGGGCGTTCTCAACTGAACCTTCGCCTAAGCGATGCCCGATGCGAATGGTAGTGGCAACGCCAACCGAGAGCGGAAGAACAAACATCAGCGAACTGAAGTTCAGAGCAATCTGGTGACCAGCTACATCGACGACGCCCAGCGGCAACACCAATAGTGCCACCACGGCAAACAACGTGACTTCAAAAAGCAGCGCCAACGCGATGGGTAAACCGAGGCCAAAGAGGCGTTTTAGCACGGCACCGTCCAGACGGAATGCAGGGCGATGCAGGCGGATATCGCGTAGCCAGGAGGCGTGCCGGGTATAGAACATCATCAACAGCATCATGATCCAGTAAACCGACGCGGTCGCGACGCCGCAGCCTACGCCGCCCAGTTCGGGCATACCAAATTTGCCGTGGATAAAGACATAGTTAATCGGAATGTTGATTAACAGCCCGATGAACCCAATCATCATGCCGGGGTAGGTTTTGGACAGCCCTTCGCACTGGCAGCGTAAAACCTGATAGAACAGATAGCCGGGTACGCCCCACAGTAGCGCATGCAGGTAACCGATAGCCTTCGCGGCCAGTTCAGGCGAATCGTCGCTCATCAGATTGATGGCATATTCCCCTTGATACAGCGCCAGCATGGTAAATACGGAGATAATGGCGGCCAGAAAAAAGGATTGTCGTACCTGATGCGAGATGCGATCGCGTCGACCGGAACCGTTGAGCTGTGCGACAACGGGCGTCAGCGCTAACAGCAGACCGTGACCAAAAAGAATGGCGGGTAGCCAGATAGAGGTTCCCACGGCGACGGCGGCCATATCGGTGGCGCTATAGGCACCTGCCATGACGGTATCAACAACACCCATCGACGTTTGAGACACTTGCGCAATAATGACAGGAACAGCAAGCGCCGATAATTTACGCGCTTCTGTCAGATACTGTTGCACGGATACCTTCCTTGAATGACTTAATTTTGCTAGCAGGATGAATAATCTGGATATGAAAAACGTCAAGAATAAAACGAGATCGTTATTGTAACGACTTAATAAAAGTAAACCAGCTTGAAAGAGAATATATTCTTTTTGTTACGCAGTGGTTTCGATAGCGTACTGGCGTACCGTATTCCGGTTTGGTTTTCCGCGGAATATCGGGCACACTGCACAAAGTCATTTCTTTGTTTTTAAGAGGCAAACCGCATGTTTACCGGTATTGTTCAGGGCACCGCGCCGGTGGTGTCGATTGAAGAAAAATCCAACTTTCGTACGCACGTTGTCCAACTCCCCCCCGACCTGTTGCCAGGGCTGGTGCCCGGCGCTTCGGTGGCGCACAACGGCTGCTGCCTGACGGTAACTGCCATTGACGGCGATCGCGTCAGTTTTGATCTCATGAAGGAAACGCTGCGATTAACGAATCTGGGCGATATTCATGAAGGCGATGTCGTAAATATTGAGCGCGCCGCAAAATTCGGTGACGAGATTGGTGGACACGTCATGTCGGGCCACATCATGTGTACGGCTGAAGTGGTGAAGATTCAGGTTTCAGAGAATAACCATCAGATTTGGTTCCGCCTGGCAGATGAAGCGCTGATGAAATACGTGCTGCATAAAGGCTTCGTCGGGATTGATGGCATCAGCCTGACGGTAGGGGAAGTCACCCGCGGGCGTTTCTGCGTGCATTTAATTCCTGAAACGCTGAACCGCACGACGCTGGGACAGAAACGTCTGGGGCATCGCATCAACATTGAAATCGATCCGCAGACACAGGCCGTAGTGGACACCGTTGAACGCGTGTTGGCCAGCAAGCAGGCGAGCGACCCCGCCAACGAAGCGTAATTTCTACGTTGCCTGTTTTTGTAAATCAAACCGGACGAATAGCCTCGTCCGGTTTTTTCTTTTCTGTCAGCGTGAAACGCGTAATCCACCTTCGATCCCATCCAGGCTGAACACGACTTGCCAGAGCTGGAGCGTTCTTGCTCTGAAAGCACCGGCACAAAGGTTCAGATAGTAGCTGAACATCCGGCGGAAACGGATAGGGTAGCGTGTGGCAAGCTGTGGCCAGCTTTGCTGAAAGCGCGTATGCCACGCCATTAATGTGCGATCGTAATCGGCCCCGAAATTGTGCCAGTCCTCCATCACCATGTAAGGCTCACTCGCCTGCGCAATGTGCTGTATGGAGGGGATGCAGCCGTTGGGGAAGATGTATTTATGAATCCAGGGATCGACATGCGGATCGGTCTTATTGGCCCCGATGGTATGTAGCAGAAACAGCCCGTTAGGCTTTAGGTTACGCTGTACGACGCGAAAATAGCGGTCATAGTTGCGCGGCCCGACGTGTTCAAACATGCCAACCGATACCACGCGGTCAAATTGCCGATCGAGATCGCGGTAATCCTGTCGTTCAATGGTGACGTTCAGATTCTGACAGCGCTGCTGTGCCAGCATTTGCTGCTCTTTGGAAATGGTGATGCCATAAACCGAAACGCCGTAGTGACGCGCCGCGAACTCGGCAAGCCCGCCCCAGCCGCAGCCGATATCCAGCAGCGTCATGCCGGATTTAAGCTGGAGTTTTTCACAAATCATGGTGAGTTTATCTTCCTGTGCCTGTTCCAGCGTTTGTGCCTGTTTCCAGTAGGCGCAGGAGTATTGCATGTAAGGATCCAGCATGAGGGTAAAAAGATCGTTCCCCAGATCGTAGTGCACTTCACCGACCACTTGAGCGCGCCGACGGGATTGTAAATTCGTGACGCGAGAGAGGGCGACTCGCATGGCATCGTGCAGGCGGTGAGGCAAGGTGTTCCCTAGCCCTGCGCGCAGGACACGATGGAAAAACATATCCAGCCGTTCACACTCCCACCACCCATCCATATAGCTTTCACCTAATCCCAATGAACCTTCTCGCAAGACACGTTTAAAAATGCCGGGATTAATCACGCGGATGTCAAAAGGGCGGGTACCGTTGATTATGATATCCGCAGCGGCCAACTTATCCCGCATTATGCGGAACCAAGGCGTGGCATCGTGATCCCATTCTTCTGTATAAGGTGAACCCATCATGTCTCCTTAACTTTATGTAAAAGTATCGTAAAACACCTGGACAGCACTTATCGCAGCCGACGTAATCGGCTGTCACCAGAGGAAATGAAACGCGATAGTAGATTTATAACTGCTTCAGCCAGCATACAAGAAAATGGGCTGAAGCAGAGGGGAAAGCGAACAGGAATAGAAAAATCGTTTGGACGGTATTGCTGCCGTTAGCGGCGATAGTCGAGGTAAGGGCCGTCTGCAACCGAGCGGCGCTCAATCAGCGTCGGGTGCACTTCGATGACGTGCGCATCTTCCCGCTTGCTGGTAATGCGATCCAGCAACATCGCGAAAGCAGACTGACCCAGACGCTCTTTTGGCTGATGGATGGTCGTCAGTGCCGGCGTAAAGAAACGCGCGTGGCGCACGTTGTCATAACCGATCACCGAAATATCCTGCGGCACGCGCAGACCTAATTCATCGGCTGCACAGATCGCGCCCATCGCCATGATATCGCCACCGCAGAATACGGCCGTTGGCCGCTGTTTCTGCGCGAGAATCTGATGCATGGCTTTATAACCGGACTCCGGCTCGAAATCGCCCTGAACAACCCACTCTTCACGCACGGTGATGTCGGCTTCCTTCAACGCTTTTAAAAAGCCGAGGTAGCGTCCGCTGCCGGTGTTACGTTCTTGAATACCAGGAATAGCACCGATATCCCGATGACCACGTTCGATCAGGTAGCGACCGGCCATATAACCGCCTTCAAAGGCGTTATCGATAATCGTATCGGTAAAATCGCTGTGCATCTGTCCCCAGTCCATCACGACCATCGGAATGCTGCGATAATCTTTCAGCATCGCCAACAGTTCAGGTGGATATTCGGCGCACATGACCAGCAGGCCGTCGACGCGTTTTTGCGCCAGCATGGAGAGATAAGCGCGCTGTTTATCGATGTCGTTATGCGAATTACACAGCACCAGCGTGTAACCTTTGGCGTAGCAGCTGTTTTCGACAGCTTCAATGATTTCGGCGAAGTAGGGCGCTTCGCTGGATGTGGCCAGCAAACCGATAGATTTGGTGTGATTAACTTTGAGGCTGCGGGCGACGGCGCTGGGCGAATAGTGCAATTCTTTGATTGCCGCCCTGACGGCTGCCTTGGTCTCTTCGGCGACGAAACGTGTTTTATTGATCACGTGCGATACGGTTGTGGTGGAAACGCCAGCACGTTTTGCCACATCTTTAATCGTTGCCATCTAAAAATGACTCCTGAACTTACCTGTTACAGACGTAAGTATATTGTTAATCGTTTGCCTACGTTTAATGTTCTTCTTCTAAGCTAAAAAACAGGATTTCAGAAGGAGAATGCCGAATGTTATACCGAAGGGATCTGGGTTGACGTTTTTCGACTGATACGCAGCGCTTTCATAAACAGCGGATTGTGTCCGATTTATCATGAAAGTGAAAGGGGTAATTTATACTATTAGTGATGCATACGTCCGAGATTTTTCACTAGAATTATGAAAGAATCGTAATAACCCTATTATTTGTAGATTTAACTGCCTAAATGGGTTCGGCTGTGAATCGCGGTGTCTTTATTTCAGATAGCGCTTTCAGGTGAAATTTTCAGCTAAAATTTGTTCGCTAATAAAGGAGTGGTTTATGGATACAGATCTGAAGATGTCTTTGCTGACAACAGTTGGCTCGTTGGCTGTCATCATCACGTTTAGTTTTATTGCGGTGCTGAATTAACCGAACGATGCTCTGCACAGACTAGGTATTCAGACACGTTGATGCTACATAAAACGTGTCTGAATCATTTCCATTCGATGTAGGTTGTCTGTCTCTTAACGAATTGTCTGCGGTGTGACCACGCGACGCGCGCCCACGTAGTGCTCCTGCCAGTAATCTTCACTCAGCTTGCTGATACGAATATCTGAACCGGTACGCGGCGACTGAATAAATTTCCCTTCTCCCAGATAAACTCCGACGTGATCGGCTGCGCCACGATTATTGATGCGGAAGAACACCAAATCGCCGCTTTCCAGTTCGCTCTTTTTAATCGGAGCGGCGTCACGCAGATGATACATTTCGTTAGCGGTGCGCGGAATTTGAATCTTAACGACATCTTTGTATGCGTAATAGACCAGCCCGCTGCAGTCGAATCCAGTAAAGGGTGATGAACCGCCCCAGTGATAAGGCTTACCTATCTGGCTCATCAACTTATTCATCGCTGTCGTTTTGGCATGCTGATAACGCTTTTTATGTGCCGCGCTCAGCGCCATTCCTTTTTCCGTGGGTGACGGGTTTTTATCTACCTTTCCCTTGAGCACTGTCTTTTTCAGCCCGGTTTTGACTCTGACCTGTGCGGTCGTCTGCTTCTCTTCTTCAGGCTTCAGCTTTTTGAGGTTTTTTTTCACTAGCGCGGGCGTGCTGCTTTGCGTCCGAGATGGCTTTTTCTCTGTTGATTTGTTCGCGCTACGGGGCTTGGTTTTCGTGCTGGCTGCGGTAGGTTCTGGTTTTTTGCTTTTGATCGGTGTCGGTGATTTAGCATTACCCTTTGTTTGGCGGCTTTTTTTGTTGGTTTCTTCAACGGCGCTTTTCTTCGGCGCAGAATGCGGGGTATGCGGCGCAGCCTGAACGACGTTCAGGGATAGATTACTGAAAAATAATATAAAAAGAGTAATAAATAAGCGCATAATAAAAGTGACCGAACATAATCCTTAACTCGCTCAATCCGCACAGTATTCCTGAAAACGTCGTCATAAAAAAGTGGGCATGACCGCTTTATTCATACAGAATAGTGAAAAAACGTTAATAGTTGTTTTTTCGATTGATTTATCAACGCATTCTGGTGTTGATTTCATCAATGGTGAATAACTTGCAGGGAAAATACCCTTACAAAAAATGGCGTTTTTTTGTGGCTAGTGGCATCGGTACAATATCACTGAGTCAATGTCGCTGTCGTAGTACCTCTGACGGCGGCTCATGGCTAGCGTTTTGGACGTTAGCCATCCTATAGGTTTAAGGAAGCAAGAAGATGACGACACCGACAATTGAAAAAATTCAGCGCCAAATTGCTGAAAACCCGATTTTGCTGTACATGAAAGGCTCCCCGAAATTGCCAAGCTGCGGTTTTTCCGCACAGACCGTTCAGGCGCTGTCTGCATGTGGCGAGCGTTTTGCGTATGTTGATATTTTACAGAACCCGGATATCCGCGCTGAGCTTCCGAAGTACGCGAACTGGCCGACATTCCCGCAGCTGTGGGTTGATGGTGAGTTGATTGGCGGTTGTGATATCGTGGTTGAAATGTTTCAGCGTGGCGAACTGCAACCGCTGATCAAAGAAACGGCAGACAAATACAAATCGCAGCAGGCCGATCAAGAGTAATACTTTCTTTTGGCGTAATGACGATGCGTAATGTTGTTACGATGCGAGCGTAAATCCTCTTCCAGCGGGTGCCTCATGGCACCCGTTTTTTGTTTTCTGACTTTCCCATTTTTTCAGTCTTCGGCGGACACGTCTTCCAGCGAATTTTCTTCCAGCGCAATCGGCCAGCCGCCTAGGCGTTTCCAGCGATTAACCAACTCACAGAACAGTAATGCCGTCTGGTTGGTGTCATACAGCGCGGAGTGTGCCTGACTGGAGTCAAACGCAATCCCTGCGGTAATACAGGCCTTAGCTAGTACGGTTTGGCCCAGCACCAGCCCGCTGAGTGCGGCGGTATCGAAGGTAGCGAAAGGGTGGAACGGGTTACGTTTCAGGCTACAGCGCTCTGCTGCTGCCATCATGAAACTGTGATCGAATGTGGCGTTATGCGCCACGATAATGGCACGATTACAGTTTTGCTCCTTGATCCCTTTGCGCACGACTTTGAAAATTTCATGCAGTGCATCATATTCGCTCACTGCACCGCGTAGCGGGTTTGTGGGGTCAATACCGTTAAATGCCAGCGCGGCGGGTTCGAGGATCGCGCCTTCGAATGGCTCAACATGAAAATGTAGCGTTTCATCTGGCTGCAACCAACCGTCTTGATCCATTTTTAATGTTACCGCCGCAACTTCCAGCAAGGCATCGGTTTTCGCATTGAATCCGGCAGTTTCAACATCAATCACTACCGGGTAAAACCCACGAAAACGACCGCTCAGGGCGTTCAGATCACTTTTATCAGCCATTTGTCTCTTAATTGTTAGCAAAATGCAGCGCGCATTATTGCAAATTTTGGCCGGAGATGCAGCATGCCGTTGCCGTTCAAACGAGGGTGATGGCAGAAGAAGGGGGGAGAACAGGTGCCGCTGTAGCACCTGTATAAGGCGAGATATTAGCGGCCGATGCCGTTACCCGCGTGGGCATTTTCGATCAATTCGATTTTATAACCGTCTGGATCTTCAATGAACGCGATGACGGTGGTGCCGCCTTTGACCGGACCGGCTTCGCGCGTGACATTGCCACCTGCTTTGCGGATACGCTCACAGGTTGCGGCAACATCGTCGACGCCCAGTGCGATGTGACCATAGGCGTTGCCCAGATCATAACTGTCGACGCCCCAGTTGTAGGTCAGTTCAATAACCGCACCTTCGCTCTCTTCGGTATAACCGACGAAAGCCAGCGTGTATTTGTATTCGGTATTTTCGCTGGTGCGCAGCACGCGCATTCCCAGAACCTGAGTATAAAAATCGATAGAACGTTGTAAATCGCCAACACGCAGCATGGTGTGAAGTAAACGCATAGTGTCCTCGTTAAAAAGTGCAACAAAAGGGAAGTATAGCGTTGTGGCTCTGTCGAGTCCAAGCTGTTGGGATGATGCTAAAAATGCGACACGATGGTGAGGTTTGTGTTAAAACGTACTAACAGGAGGGGCAAATAGCGCGTTGGAGCACTTTTAGAACGCCTGACGTGTAAAAAAATCGTCAGTTATTACAATGGTTATCTAATTATTTTCATTATGACTGTCTGTTTTGGCTTGCCAGCGGTAAAGAACAGGGCTTCAATAAATAGAGTTGTCGCAGGAGGTGTTGTGCCAGAGCAACTTGAACTCTTTGTTGTCCCTAATCCATGCCGTGGTATTTGTCAGGCGGATGAAGGCGGGTATTGTCGCGGTTGCTTTCGCAGTCGTAATGAACGCTTTAGTTGGGGCCAAATGAGTGATGCGCAGAAACAGGATGTGCTGCGTTTGTGTCGGCAGAGAATGAAACGCTCACAGCGTTCAGAGAAAACCGATACACCAGCAGAATCCCGTCAGCCATCGTTGTTTTAAGTCATCTTGTCTTAGATGATCTATTTACGTGAAATTTTGTTTAAGCAACGCAGGAGCGTTCGATTGAATAAAATAAGCCTGAGATCATTTTTAGAAGACTTTTATTTGATAGAATCCATTTCACGATGGTTCTATTTTTACAACAATAAAGTCGTTTCTTATTTTATAAATCAGAGTTGATTGCAATCCAGGGATATAACTTAGCGTGCTAACAATAAGGAGAGGTGATGGAATTGCCATTAGGATCTGATTTAGCCCGTCTGGTGCGCGTGTGGCGTGCGCTGGTCGATCATCGATTAAAACCACTTGAACTGACCCAGACGCATTGGGTTACGCTGCATAACATATACCATCTACCCCCTGGTCAGTCGCAGATTCAGCTGGCCAAAGCGATAGGTATTGAGCAACCCTCATTAGTCCGAACACTGGATCAGCTTGAGGAGAAAGGGTTAATCACTCGCCACGTTTGTGCGCACGATCGTCGGGCAAAACGTATTATGCTGACCGAATCAGCAGAGCCGATTATACAGGCAGTCAATGGTGTAATTAGCCATACACGTAATGAAGTATTATTTGGAATTACGCCGGAGCAGGTTGATGAATTAGCGCTGCTGGTTGCGCGCCTTGAGAAAAATATATTGGCATTACATGAAAATCAAGCGTAGCTAAATTTGGGTTACGCAGAGGGAGAATTAAATCCCGGCAATATTACCGGTATCTGTTATTGGTTGTTTATTCCGGGAGTTGATTATTCGTTGTGACGCTCGCCACAGACCGTGGCGAGCGTCACACAGCATCAGCGTGGAGAAACGGTGATACTGCGGCCATTGCTGGCCATAGCAACGCGTTGACCTGCGCTGAATTTAGTATCGCCTTGTTTCTGTACCACCATAATGGTACTACCGTCATCACGACGAATTTCCAGTTCTACACCTTGCGTGCGGTTCAGTGCACCTGTGGCGCTTTGACCCGCTACACCGCCGGCGACTGCGCCAGCTGCTGTTGCCAGACTACGACCGGAACCGCCGCCGATAGTGTTACCCAGGAAACCACCCAATACGGCACCACCCAGTGCGCCGATCACGTTAGAATCTTCTCCCGCCTGAATCTGAACCGGGCGCGTAGAAACAATCGTACCGTAGGTAACGGTCTGTACCTGTTTAGCTTCGGATGCACTGTAAACATCACCTGAAAGCGTACTGGTATTAGCACAACCAGCCAGCGTGATACCTGCAAGGGTAACCACAAGTAAACGCTTCATCATAATTCAAACTCCTTAATCGCGAATATGTCGGGCTGGCACAGCCGCGGCCGACGCAGTGTTATACCAATAAATTATGGTCTGGCTCAGTGTAGCATGCCACTCTTTTTACTCTTTTTTTCAGAATATAATAGTGCGCTTAAATTTCGTATAAACAGAGAAGTAAATAGCACGAGAAGTGGTTTTTTTTGTAGCAAATATTATCAAAAACCCACATTTGGTTAAAACCTAGCCCGTGTGGCAAAAACGCAAAAAATTTAATAATTCAGCGTGTTAACGTGCTACTTTTATTCTCGATATAACGGTTGTTATCGGTGTTCTCTTTTTATCCCACAAGGGCAAAGGCTACATAATGAGATCAGGCAGATATATTGGCGTAATGTCCGGCACCAGCCTCGATGGTGTGGATGTTGTGCTAGCCGCGATTGACGAACATACGGTTGCTCAGCAGGCCAGCTACTGTCACCCGATACCGCAGGACATCAAAATGGCGATCCTGGGGATGTGTCAGGGGCAGGCGGTGACACTGTCGGCGCTGGGGCAGTTGGATACGCGTCTGGGGATCTTGTTTGCCGAAGCGGTGCTGACGCTGCTTAAAGAAACGGAGTTGAGAGCCCAGGATATTACGGCGATTGGCTGTCACGGGCAAACGGTCTGGCATGAGCCCACGGGTGATGCGCCCTGCACGTTGCAGATCGGTGATAATAACCGTGTCGCCGCATTGACAGGTATTACGACCGTGGGGGATTTTCGCCGCCGCGATTTGGCTTACGGTGGGCAAGGTGCACCGCTGGTGCCATCGTTCCACCATGCGTTGCTGCTACATCCTGTCGAACGGCGTATCGTGCTCAACATTGGAGGCATCGCCAATCTGTCGCTGTTGGTGCCGGGTGCGCCCGTGCGCGGTTACGATACCGGTCCCGGAAATATGCTGCTGGATGCCTGGATCTGGCGGCATTGTGCACAACCGTATGATAAAGACGCCGTGTGGGCGATGAGCGGGCAGGTGAATCCGCTGTTGCTTCGTCGGATGTTGACCGATCCGTATTTTGCGTTACGGGCGCCCAAAAGCACCGGACGCGAGTATTTCAACCTGAGCTGGCTGGAGAGAATGCTGGCTGGCCTGCCGCCGATGGCACCGCAGGATGTTCAGGCAACGCTGGTTGAGTTAACCGCGATGAGCATCGCCGAACAGGTGCTGCTGGTCGGCGGATGTGAACGTTTACTGGTTTGTGGCGGTGGAGCGCGTAATCCGCTCATCATGACGCGTCTCTCGGCGCTGCTGCCGGGCATCGAAGTCAGTACGACGGATGAATGTGGCGTAAGCGGCGATGACATGGAAGCGTTGGCATTTGCCTGGCTAGCTTCACGCACGCTGTCGGGACTGTCTGGCAATCTGCCTTCCGTCACGGGAGCGAGTCAGGAAACGGTATTAGGCGCGATTTATCCGGTCAACGCGGATTAATCGGATTTTGCCGAGAGGTTCATGTTTATCCTCTTGTTAAACTTCAGTATGCGGCCGTGTCAGTTGCCGCCATCGACAAGAATGACAGGAGAAAAAAATGAAACGATTGCTGACAGGGACAGCGCTGATTCTGCTGAGCGGATGCAGCTATTTCGGTCATAAACAAACGGTTGAAACGCTGCATTATCAATGCGGCACCATGCCGCTCACGGTGACACTACAGCAGGGCGGTGAAACGCCTTCGCAGGTGAGTTTCCTGCTAGATGGCGAACGCCTTGCTCTCCCTCAGGTGGTGTCCGCTTCTGGCGTCAGATACAGCAATGACACCTACACATTCTGGAGCAAAGGCGATCGTGCATTTATCCAACGTGGTGAACGGGTTATCGTGGATGACTGCATATTGGCACCGATGTAACTACGCCGCACGGTTGCGGTGTTACTGCTGATTGCGATTTTTCGGGTACGGGAGCAAAATGGGATTTTCGCCCGCTTCTGGCCCGACATTGCGACAGCAGGATATTATGACTCAGGAACGCACGCCCTCTGACAGTACTCCTCTTCTTCAATCCGCCGATATTGCCGACATCCGCCGTGAATACACGCGTGGTGGGCTTCGTCGTAGCGATCTTCCCGCTAACCCGCTGGACTTATTTGAACGCTGGCTGAAGCAGGCCTGTGACGCGAAACTGGCCGATCCTACCGCAATGTCCGTCGCGACCGTTGATGAGCACGGGCAACCTTACCAGCGCATCGTTCTGCTTAAGCACTATGACGAGAAAGGCATGGTGTTTTATACCAATATGGGCAGTCGCAAAGCCCGTCATCTGGAAAACAACCCACGTATCAGCTTGTTGTTCCCTTGGCATATGCTGGAACGACAGGTGATAGTGCTGGGACGGGTGGAGAAGCTCCCTGCGCTTGAGGTGCTGAAATATTTCCACAGTCGCCCGAAAGACAGTCAGATTGGCGCATGGGTATCCAAGCAGTCCAGCCGGATTTCAGCGCGCGGTGTGTTGGAAAGCAAATTTTTGGAATTGAAGCAAAAATTCCAGAATGGCGAGGTGCCTTTGCCGAGTTTCTGGGGAGGCTTCCGCGTCGTTATCGATTCTGTCGAATTTTGGCAGGGCGGAGAACACCGCTTGCACGATCGATTTTTTTACCAGCGACAGGAAGAAGGCTGGCAGATTGATCGTTTAGCGCCTTAATCGCGAAATATCCGTGTTAAACGCTGGCGCTCCTATCATCAGCACTTTATCCTATGAAGTTTCGCGTTGACTGGGCATTGCGCGGCAATATGGCGTTCGTAGCCTATTGCATAAGGTAATGCGACAGCGAAATCATCATGCGGCAGCAGGCAGGTATGCTGCGCATTTCTCACGGCGTTGTGCGTCACCCAAAGAGGGTGCGTAACAGCCTGTTTTTTATAAAAATGGAGTTATCGATGGCGAGTAGTAACCTGATTAAACAATTGCAAGAGCGGGGCTTGATTGCCCAGGTGACGGATGAGGGTGCGTTAGCAGAGCGGCTGGCGCAAGGGCCAATTGCACTGTATTGCGGCTTTGATCCCACCGCTGACAGCTTGCATTTGGGGCATCTGGTGCCACTGCTTTGCCTGAAACGCTTCCAACTGGCTGGCCACAAACCGGTGGCACTGGTAGGCGGCGCCACGGGGCTGATCGGTGACCCAAGTTTTAAAGCGACAGAACGTAAGCTGAACACGGCCGACACCGTGGGTGAATGGGTAGAGAAAATCCGTCGTCAGGTTTCTCCATTCCTGGATTTTGACTGCGGCAAAAACAGCGCGATTGCAGCCAATAACTACGATTGGTTTGGCGGTATGAACGTGCTGGATTTCCTGCGTGACATCGGCAAACATTTCTCCGTTAATCAGATGATTAACAAAGAAGCCGTCAAACAGCGTTTAAACCGTGATGACGTGGGCATTTCCTTCACCGAGTTTTCTTACAACCTGTTGCAGGGATATGACTTTGCCTCGCTGAACAAGCAGCATGACGTCGAGCTGCAAATTGGTGGTTCTGATCAGTGGGGCAACATCACGTCCGGCATCGATTTGACACGCCGTATGAACCAGAAACAGGTTTACGGTTTGACCGTGCCATTGATCACCAAATCGGATGGGACGAAATTCGGTAAAACGGAAGGCGGCGCGATCTGGTTGGATGCCAGCAAGACCAGCCCTTACAAATTCTACCAATTCTGGATCAACACGTCAGATGCCGATGTGTACCGTTTCCTGAAATTCTTCACATTCATGAGCCTCGAAGACATCGACGCGCTGGAAGAAGAAGACAAAAACAGCGGTAAGGCTCCGCGTGCGCAGTATGTGCTGGCAGAAGAAGTGACCCGTATGGTGCATGGCGAAGCGGGTCTGGAAGCGGCTCGTCGTATTACACAAAGCCTGTTCTCTGGCGCATTGCAGGATATGACGCAGGACGATTTTGCCCAACTGGCGCAGGATGGTATGCCGATTATCGAACTGGAAAACGGCGCCGATTTGCAACAGGCGTTGGTGAGTGCCGAACTGGTGCCGTCACGCGGTCAGGCTCGTACGATGATCTCCTCGAATGCGGTAACCATTAACGGCGAAAAACAGGCCGATCCTGAATACACCTTCAGCGCGTCTGACCGTCTGTTTGATCGCTACACCTTGTTGCGCCGCGGTAAAAAGCACTACTGCCTGATCTGCTGGAAAGCATAAGCATTACCGATAAGGGAGCGCCAGCTCCCTTTCTTCTTGTAAGTTGAGGCGCGCAGGCGCTGGCAAGGATTTGAGTCGTATCTAATGAAAAATATACTTTCCATCCAATCCCATGTCGTTTTTGGTCATGCCGGTAACAGCGCGGCAGAGTTTCCGATGCGTCGGATGGGCGCAAACGTTTGGCCGTTGAATACGGTGCAATTCTCGAATCATACCCAATACGGCCACTGGACGGGGTGTGTGATGCCTGCCAGCCACCTGACCGAAGTGGTGCAGGGGATTGCGAATATCGACAAACTGAAGACCTGTAATGCTGTACTGAGCGGTTATATCGGCTCAGCGGAGCAAGGTGAGCATATTTTGGGGATTGTGCGGCAGGTAAAAGCGGCTAATCCTGATGCGCTGTACTTCTGCGATCCGGTGATGGGTACGCCAGAGAAAGGCTGCATCGTCGCGCCCGGCGTGTCTGATTTTCATTGTCAGCAGTCGCTGCTAGCGGCCGATATTATCGCGCCGAACCTGCCTGAACTGGAACTGCTGGGTGGACGTACCGTGCATAACGTGGCGGAAGCTGTGGCAACCGCGCGCGCCTTGTGTGAAAAAGGGCCAAAAATCGTTCTGGTCAAGCACCTTAGCCGAGCCGCCGCGCGTGAAGACAGTTTTGAAATGCTGTTGGTTACGCCGACGGATGCCTGGCATATCAGCCGGCCGCTGGTGGAGTTCGAGCGTCAACCTGTCGGCGTGGGCGATTTAACCAGTGGATTACTGCTGGTGAACTTGCTTAAAGGCGTGGCGTTGGATAAAGCGCTGGAGCATACCACGGCGGCTGTTTATGAAGTCATGCTGGTGACGAAAGAGATGAATGAATATGAGCTGCAACTGGTTGCCGCTCAGGACGGGATTGCTAATCCACGTCATCATTTCCAGGCGGTTCGTCTGTCGTAAAACGTATAACGCCCCGAATGTCGGGGCGTTATGGCGTGCTATCCTTTCAACCTTTCAACCTTTCAACCTTAAGCGCGGTCGCGACGGAAGGGCGTTCGGCAATATGGTCGAGGTAAGCCGCCAGCGCAGGGTAGCGGAACATATCCAGTTTTAGCGACTGTGCCCAGCGCATCACGGTAAACAGATACGCATCGGCGATACTGAAACGGTTGGCGACTAAATAATTCTGCTCACTTAACACCAAATTGATATAACGGAATTTGACCTGCAAATATTCCATTAGCAGCTCTTTATACGTCTCCGGCGTACCAGGACGGAAGATCGGTGTAAACGTTTTGTGCAGCTCAGCAGAAATGTAATTCAGCCATTCGAGAGTATGGTAGCGTGCCATGCTGCCGGTGGGGGCGATAAGGTTACAGTGCGGAACCAGATCGGCAATGTACTCAGCGATGGCAACACCCTCAGTCAGGATAGAACCATCATCTAGCTCTAACGCTGGCACCATCCCTTTTGGGTTGATGAACGTATAGTCGGTTCCACGCTCTGTTTTTTTCGTGCGCAGATTAACCTTCTCCAGCTTGAACTCCAGTTTGGATTCGATCAAAACGATGTGTGTAAAAAGAGAACTGCTTTCAGCTTGATAAAACAGTTTCATGAAAACCCCTTTCTATTATTATTTTTCCATCAACACATGCGCTGATGATTGTTGAATAGCTACATGTCGTTTTTTTACAACAAAACGTAACGGGAGAGTGTGAGGCCTCTTGCAAAATACTCCTTATGTATGATTGTTGCATGAAATTTGGGCGATTTTGACGGTGCAACGTCAAATTTTTATACGTCATTTCGAGGCCGTCTTGCTGGTTTTGGCGCGGAGGTGAGTAAAGCCGTGCCGCACGTGACGTATGCCATCTTTGGCTGGGCAGATTCACCAGCGTTACGGTTTGTTAGGGGACTTCAGGGTAAACATGATCGCGATAGACAGGGTGAAGAGGCGATAACGCAGGGAACACGCTAAATAAAATGGCACAGTGGTTTTTTTAAGCACATGCGGTTAAATCAGCGGCATGAGTGATGTTTTTCTGCGCATGACTTATAGATGTTAATTAATTATTACTAAATTTGTTGATAAGAAAAATTTCATTAGTGACAGGTTTCGTATTTTTCATGGTACCGTCAATTTAAGTTATTTCCCCAAGGCGAGTGCCTCATGGATATTTAAAAATGAAAATAGGAGGGGGTATGAAGGGACGTCGTTTATTGTCATGCCGATTAAATTACCCCTTTATTTGTTGCATGTAACAAAAAAGGAGTAGCTATGTTGAATGATTTTCGTGAAAATGGCGTGAAATTAGCGAGTCATGAGGTTTCCAATTATCCCCTCGCGTTGTTGAAATTTTTCTATTAATGATGAAGAATCAATAACATTCCCAGTTATTCTTGTATCAAGATACAGACAATATTACGACCAAGAACAGGATGAACCGTAAGGTGATTGCGATGATGTATCGAACGGTGAATTCTTACTAATAATGCGTATTGTCTGGTGCTATTTATTACCATGAGGTTACTATGAAAAAGAACAGCTTATTGTTTTTTATCGCCTTGGCTATTGTTCTCGGAATTATTGTCGGCGGGGTTTGTCATTCTTTATTAACTGAGCAACAAACTAAAGAAGTCGTCTCCTACTTTAATTTAGTGACCGATGTTTTTCTTCGTCTGATAAAGATGATTATTGCACCATTGGTATTCGCCACACTGGTATCTGGTCTTGCCAGTATGGGGAATTCTTCTTCCGTCGGCCGAATAGGTCTGAAGGCTATGGTGTGGTTTGTTTGTTCTTCAATGGTTTCCCTTTTTATTGGCATGTTATTGGCAAATATCTTCGAGCCCGGTGTTGGTATGAACCTCGCCATTCCCAGTACGCCAATAGCGGTAGATACTGGCGTAAGTACCGGTGAATTTACGCTGAAAAGCTTCATTGCCCATATATTTCCACGCAGCATCGTCGAGGCGATGGCGAATAATGAAATATTGCAGATCCTGGTGTTCTCGATGTTTTTTGGTTCTGCACTGGCTTTTGTGAAAGGCCAAAACAAGCATGCGGTTACCATGGAATCGATGGTCGAGGAACTGGCGAAAGTGATGTTCCGGGTGACGGATTATGTCATGCGGTTAGCGCCTCTGGCCGTATTTTCCTCTCTGGCGTCGTCTATTACGACTGAAGGTCTGGGGCTTCTGCTCGACTTTGGCAAGGTCATCGGTGAGTTTTACCTTGGGTTGGCGCTGCTATGGGGGCTTATGTTCGGTGCCGGTGCGCTGTTCCTCGGCAAGAAAGCAACCTGGGGTTTGATCAAACTGTTGCGTGAACCCAGTATGCTGGCTTTTGCCACCGCCAGCAGCGAAGCGGCCTATCCAAAAACAATGGAAGCGCTGAGCGAGTTCGGCGTTCCTAAAAAAATCACCAGCTTTGTACTCCCATTGGGGTATTCCTTTAACCTTGTCGGCTCCATGATATATCAGGCGTTTGCCATTCTGTTTATCGCGCAGGCTTACAATATTCACCTCAGTTTGACGCAGCAGACGCTGATTCTGCTGACGCTGATGATTACCAGTAAAGGTATGGCGGGTGTAGCACGTGCGGCGGTGGTGGTGGTGGCGGCGACATTGCCGATGTTCAGCTTACCCGAAGCCGGCATTTTACTGATTATTGGTATCGATCAGTTCCTGGATATGGGCCGCACGGCGACCAATGTGATTGGTAACGGCATGGCGACCGCGGTTGTTGCCAAGCTGGAACGCAACCACGATCTGGAAGAGCCCGAGCATGAGCATTCCGAGGAAGAAGCCCCTGTGATGGCAACCGGGAATGTCTAAATCCAGTTCAGGTTAATACGCAGAGAAAGACGGCATCCGAGCCGTCTTTCTTTTTTGCCTTCGCTATCCTCACCACGCCACCCTTACTACTGTTTTCTGCCGTCTTCACTTTCCTCTTTGTGCTTGTTCCGCGCCGCTGCTTTTCAATAGTTAGCGGCTATTGCTGCATTCATATCGTGTTGTTGCAAAAACGTTATTTTTTGTTTGTGTTATCTTTAAATAAGACCGCAAGCTCAGGCTGGTTATTCATTAATCGCCCGATGCAGAATAACGAATAGCAAGTTAATTTGGGAGGAAGCATGTCATCACACCTTCGCGACACTTGTCTGGACACACTGACGGTACAACAGCAGATTTACCATTACTACAGCCTGCCAAAGGCGGCGAAAACGCTTGGCAACATCGATAAATTGCCGAAATCACTCAAAGTGCTGCTGGAGAATTTACTACGCTATCAGGACGGTGACACGGTAGAGCAGGACGATCTTCAGGCCGTCGTGGACTGGCTAAAGACAGGCCACGTTGACCGGGAAATCGCTTATCGTCCCGCGCGTGTATTAATGCAGGATTTTACCGGCGTGCCAGCCGTAGTCGATCTGGCGGCGATGCGAGCGGCGGTGAAACGGCTAGGCGGCGATGTGAATAAGGTTAACCCGCTGTCGCCGGTCGATCTGGTTATCGACCACTCGGTGACGGTTGACCACTTCGGCGATCGTCAGGCGCTGACGGATAACACACAGTTGGAAATGGCGCGTAACCGTGAACGTTATGAATTTCTGCGCTGGGGGCAAAATGCCTTTAGCCACTTTAGCGTTGTGCCGCCGGGAACCGGAATTTGCCATCAGGTGAATCTGGAGTATCTGGCTAAGGCCATCTGGTATGAAAAGCAGGGCGACAAACAGTTTGCCTATCCCGATACGCTGGTGGGAACCGATTCACACACCACGATGATTAACGGTTTGGGCGTACTCGGCTGGGGCGTCGGCGGGATAGAGGCCGAAGCGGCGATGCTGGGGCAGCCAGTTTCGATGCTGATCCCTGATGTGGTTGGCGTCAAGCTAAGCGGCAAGATGCGCGAAGGGATCACGGCAACCGATCTGGTTCTGACGGTTACGCAGATGTTGCGTAAACACGGCGTGGTCGGCAAATTTGTGGAATTTTACGGTGATGGACTGGATTCGCTACCGCTGGCGGATCGTGCAACCATCGCCAACATGGCACCGGAATACGGTGCGACCTGTGGCTTCTTTCCTATCGACCACATCACGCTGGACTACATGCGGTTGACCAACCGTGCGGAAGAACAGATTGCGCTGGTGGAAGCCTACAGTAAGCAGCAAGGGCTGTGGCGTAATACTGGGGATGAGCCGGTATTTACTAGCCAGCTCGCGCTGGATTTGGCGACGGTGGAAACCAGTCTGGCAGGACCGAAACGTCCGCAAGATCGTGTGCCTTTAGCGGGTGTACCGGAAGCGTTCAAAGCCAGTCGGGAGCTGGATGTCAGCACGGTGAAGAACCGCTCTGACTATGAAGAATTCACGCTGGAAGGCGAAACGCACCGTTTACAGCAGGGGGCTGTCGTGATTGCTGCGATCACCTCCTGTACCAATACCTCGAACCCGAGCGTGTTGATGACGGCCGGGCTGCTGGCAAAAAACGCCGTAGAACGCGGTCTGAAAACCAAGCCGTGGGTGAAAACTTCGCTGGCGCCCGGTTCGCGGGTCGTAACCGATTACTATGCCAAAGCGGGATTAACGACGTACCTTGATGCATTGGGATTCAATCTGGTGGGCTACGGCTGTACCACCTGTATCGGTAACTCCGGGCCGCTGCCGGATGCAATTGAAGCCGCGATAAAAGCCGGCGATCTGACGGTTGGCGCGGTGCTGTCAGGCAACCGTAACTTTGAAGGCCGCATTCATCCGCTGGTGAAGACGAACTGGCTGGCGTCGCCGCCGCTGGTCGTCGCGTATGCGCTGGCGGGGAATATGAACGTCGATCTGACGCAAGAACCATTGGGGGAAGATCGTGACGGGAAAGCCGTCTACCTGAAAGATATCTGGCCGTCGACCAAAGCGGTGGCAGACGCGGTATTGAACGTCAGCGCGGGTATGTTCCATAAACAGTATGCGGCGGTGTTTGAAGGAACACAGGAGTGGCAGGACATTGAGGTCGATGACAATCCCACCTATCAATGGCCGGAAGAGTCGACTTATATTCGCCAGACGCCTTTCTTTCTGGATATGGGGAAAGAACCTGAACCGGTTCAGGATATCCACAAGGCGCGTATTCTGGCGATGCTGGGGGATTCGGTTACCACCGACCATATCTCACCGGCAGGCAATATCAAACGCGATAGTCCGGCTGGGAAATATTTGCTGGAGCGCGGTGTCGAAACTGCGGAGTTCAACTCTTACGGTTCACGGCGTGGTAACCATGAAGTGATGATGCGCGGGACATTCGCCAATATCCGTATCCGTAATGAGATGGTGCCGGGTAAAG
Organism: Pectobacterium aroidearum; assembly: GCF_015689195.1. GTDB lineage: Bacteria > Pseudomonadota > Gammaproteobacteria > Enterobacterales > Enterobacteriaceae > Pectobacterium > Pectobacterium aroidearum. The sequence continues at coordinate 2,848,177 of NZ_CP065044.1, read as the reverse complement.
AGGGCGGCTATACCCGCCACATCCCGTCGCAGAATGAGATGACGATCTATGACGCGGCGATGCGCTACAAGGACGACAATGTCCCGCTGGCGCTGTTTGCGGGGAAAGAATACGGTTCAGGCTCTAGCCGCGACTGGGCAGCGAAAGGCCCGCGTTTACTGGGAGTTCGAGTGGTGATTGCCGAATCGTTCGAGCGTATTCACCGCTCCAACCTGATCGGGATGGGGATTCTACCGCTGGAATTTCCTGAAGGGGTGACGCGTAAGACGCTACAGCTTACCGGAGACGAGCAGATTTCGATTACGGGATTAAATCAGCTAACTCCGGGTGCTACGGTTGAGGTCAACATCACGGATGCCAGCGGTAACACGCAGGCAATCAGCACCCGCTGCCGCATCGACACCCGTAACGAACTGACCTACTACCAGAACGACGGTATCCTGCATTACGTTATCCGCAATATGCTGTAATTGTATGTCTGGTCACCGAGGGCAGAAAACCTGCTCTCGGTGGACTAGATCAATTCAACGTATAACGAGTACATCAATAATAAGCAGCTTCATCCTTCCTGAGCGGTACGTTTCGGACGCTGCCGTGCGTAAAGGCTATCGCAGATACGACACTTCTTCTTGAATCGCTGTATTTTTTCGATTGCAGGATATACCTGACAACATATGTTCTGTCGTCTGAAAAGCGGTAAAAAGAAGAAGGAATGCACAGTTCGCCTTGTGTAACGGCGATGTTGGGATTTTCATACAGCGTCCATTCCTGTGGCGGGGTGGCTCTTGCGCTAATCGTAATAAGAGTCGGTTGGTAATCCTGAGCATCACTCACTAAAAAACAGAGATCGCTTCCTGCTTGTCTGACCGACGTCAGTTCATCTGGCTCCAGACGATCGCCTGAACCGGGGCAACCAACAAGAAGAGCGCTCGCCGCGATAAGCAGAAACGTAGGCAATTTTGCAGTAAATTTCATCGTTAATTCCAGGGAAAGAACTGCATGGTTTTTTGATAGTGTTGCCGTATGACAGCCTCAGAAATATCGCCATCAAGGGTGACATCCCCTCGCGCCCTCAACATTTTCCACGCTTGATAGCCATAGGTTTTTAAAACGAAATAATCAGCGATTATCTGTGCCTGCTGTTCCATTGGGTAGCATCTTAATGCGTGACGACCAAGCTTGTAGCGATAGCTGACAGCCCAGCTTACTAAGCCTCTAAATATGACATTCATACCTCGCTCACGCTGCCAGACATGGCTCATTTCATGAATAAAGAGGTGTTGGCTGGTCATACTCGTGAGGGAAAAATCGTTGCTATACCATGCCCGAAAGTACAGTTCTCCATTTGGGCTCATCGCCGTATTTTTATCCTGAAGTCCGAATGGAAGGTAACTGCCGTGATGAATCCAGACTTTGTGGTAGTGGATAGAATCGCCAAAAATAGATTTCGCTAGCCTGATTTCACCAGACGTAAGCAGTCGTAAGCTTCCTTCTTTTGAATTGTCCATAACAATCTCCATTTGTTATAGCCATGCGGGTTTATAGCTTGGACTATCGACGATTAAAAATGAAGCGTTAATCAAAACTGCGTCGCTTTGATTTCTGGCGACTAGGCAGGACATATCCATCATGATGCACCGGCGCACGTTTTCCCACATTAAATGCTCGAATCCTCAGGTGAATTGTGGTTAGGTTGTAGTGACGCTAACTACATGGGGAATAAGTAAAAATTATTGCCCAGCCATGCCCCGGATACAGCGTGAATGCTGCTAAGAATGACGGGGATATAACAGGAGGTTACATGAATGAGTTGATCAAAAAACGTTTCAAACACTCGCTGCTGTTTCTCACGCTGTGTACGGCGGGGGCGACATCGGCTTTTGCAGCTCAGGTTCCTGCCGGCGCGGTGCTGGCGGATAAGCAAGAGTTAGTGCGCGGCAATGGTTCTGAGCCTGCCTCGTTGGATCCGCACAAGGTGGAAAGCGATGTAGAAGGCCACATTATCAATGATTTCTTCGATAATCTGGTGCGTGTCGGTGATGATGGTGTTATCCAGCCGCGACTGGCTGAACGCTGGGATAATAAAGACAACACGGTGTGGACGTTCCACCTGCGGCCTGATGCCAAATGGTCCGATGGTTCACCGATTACCGCTGACGATGTGGTTTACAGTTGGCGACGCCTTGGCGATCCGAAAACGCTGTCACCTTACGGCAGCTATGTCGCTAGCATGTACGTGAAGAATGCGGCGGATATTATGGCGGGTAAGAAAGCGCCAGACACCTTGGGTATCAAGGCACTGGATAGTCATACCGTTGAAGTTACGCTGGAGCATCCACTTTCGTATTTTCTGGAAATGTCGGCTTACCATGTACTGGTGCCATTACCGAAAGCAGTGATTGAAAAACATCCAGAAAACTGGACGCAGGTCGGTAATTTTGTCAGCAGCGGTCCCTACACGCTGAGCGAGTGGGTGGTTAACGAACGCATTGTCGGTAAGCGCAATAGCCAGTATTGGGATAACGCGCATACGGTGATTAACAAAGTGACGTACCTGCCGATCAGCTCGCAAGCGGCGGAATTAAACCGTTATAAATCGGGCGAAATTGACATTACGGGGCTTTTATCACCGATTCAGTTCGCATCACTGAAAAAAGAATACCCGCAGGAAGTGAAGGTGGCACCGCAGATCGGTACCTACTTCTATCGCTTCAATACGAAAAAGGCTCCTTTTGACGATCCTCGTGTCCGTCGTGCTCTGGACCTCAGCTTAGATAAAGACATCATCGCAAATAATGTATTGGGGATGGGACAGACGCCTGCTTACAGTTTGATTCCTAAAAATATCGGGGGCTTCCAGCGTAAGGATCCTCAATGGGCAAGTTGGACACAGCAACAGCGCAATGACGAAGCGAAAAAACTGTTGAAAGAGGCCGGGTTTGATGAAAAACATCCGCTGAAATTCAACCTGCTTTACAACACCTCTGAATCACATTTACGTGTGGCGATCGCCGCGAGTTCAATGTGGAAGAAAAATCTTGGTTCAGAAGTGACGCTGCAAAATCAGGAATGGAAAACCATGCTGGATACCGTACGTACGGGGGATTTTGAAGTGGTCAGACAATCCTGGACAGGGGATTACAATGAAGCCAGTACGTTCCTGAATACGTTGGAAACCAATGACAGTAACAACAACGGTAAATTCAGTAATGCCCAGTATGATGCGTTGCTGAAAAAGGCGCTGACGGTCAAGGATAAGCAGGAGAAAGAGGCTATTTATCAACAGGCTTCGGATATTTTAGATAACACTATTCCATTGTTGCCAATCTACTATTATGTTCAGCCACAGATGGTTAAGACGTATGTTGGTGGTTTTTCGCCGAATGTGCGTGGCGATTATTACACGCAAGATATGTACATTCTTAAGCACTAATCTCAATAAAACAGCCGGTGAGAAACCGGCTGTTGTCATTGGCTGTTGTCATTTAAAGAAACGATCCTGACGCGAAGCGGGATCGTTATTTCATATCCAGCATGTGCCCCATTTTGGCAGCTTTGGTTGCCAGATAGTTCTCATTCTTCGGGTTGCGTCCGACGATTAATGGCACGCGTTCGACGATATTGATCCCGGCTTCGTTGAGGATTTTCACTTTCTGCGGATTATTGGTCAGCAGGCGAACTTCATCAACACCCAACAGTTTGAACATGTCGGCGCACAGCGTGAAATCACGCTCATCGGCGGCAAACCCAAGCTGATGATTGGCCTCTACCGTATCAGCGCCCAGATCCTGCAACGCATAGGCACGGATTTTATTCAGTAACCCGATATTTCGACCTTCCTGGCGGTGGTATAACAGCACGCCGCGACCTTCTTCGGCGATATGGCCCAATGCGGCCTCAAGCTGGAAACCACAGTCACAGCGCAGACTAAATAATGCATCCCCTGTCAGACATTCGGAATGCACACGGGCAAGTACGGGAACTGAACCGGAAATATCACCATAAACCAAAGCGAGGTGATCGTGACCTGTGGCGATCTCTTCGAAACCGACCATCAGGAAATCGCCCCACGGGGTGGGTAACTTGGCTTCCGCCACCCGTTTTAGTTGCATACTTTCCTCCAAAAATGCTGTATCCAAAAAGCTGTGTCCAAAAAAATGCTGAGACGAATCCTACTGCGACCCATCGCGCTTGACCAGCAAAAAAGCCTGTCTAAGAACATCACAAAAATTGAATTATAACGTGGCCAGACTGCCATCTGGTTTCAGGTTCGTTGACAGAACTGAGCGCTATTTTACGCCATACTGACAGTTCGTGTCGGATTTTCTGATAGAATTGTGAAAGTTTTGTTGCAAAGCATCATGCTGAATTATGGGAAGAAATTATGTACGAAATTGCCAAGCGAACAACCATTGGTGCCGCACTATTACTGATTATGCCAATGATTATCTGGATGAGCGGTTGGCAGTGGCAACCGGAGTATAACGGGCTCTGGTTACGCGTACTCTTCTGGATTACAGAAACGGTGACGTCGCCGTGGGGCATTCTGACCAGCATTGTGCTGAGTCTCTGGTTTCTCTGGTGCCTGCGTTTTCGTCTGAAGCCTGCGCTCGGTCTGTTGGTCATCATGGCGATTACCGTACTGATTGGACAGGGCATCAAATCGGCGATTAAAGAATGGGTGCAGGAATCTCGGCCCTATGTGGTCTGGCTGGAGCAAAACCATCAGGTGGACGACAGCTATTTCTATTCACTCCCGCGTAAGGAACGTTCGGAACTGGTGAAAACGCAGTTGCAGGACCAAACGCAGATTCCACAATGGCTGCGCAGCCATTGGCAGTTTGAAACTGGCTTTGCTTTTCCCTCCGGGCACACCATGTTTGCCGCAACCTGGGCGCTGCTGGGTGTTGGGTTGCTGTGGGCACGCCGACATTATAAAACGGTGGTGATCCTGATGCTCTGGGCCAACGGGGTCATGGGGAGTCGTCTGGTGCTCGGCATGCATTGGCCGCAGGATTTGGTGGTGGCGACGTTAATTAGCTGGTTGCTGGTGGTGGTAGCTAGTTGGCTGGCACAGCGCTGGTGCGGTCCGCTCTCGCTCCAGTATGAAGAAATCAAAGAACAGGCGGAAGAGGATGCCGCCGACAATAAATCCTCATAGCCTCTGAAAATAAGTAATCTCCCGCTGTCCCTATTGTAGATAGTCTCCTTCGTAGACACCCTACGTACGATGTATGTCGTGCGTAGGGGTTTGATTTTGTTAATAAAAAATAAAATTAATGGCAGATTGCCGTGCCGCGAATTGCCGCTTCCAGCCCCATGAACATGTTCGGGGGTTGAATTACGCTGATTTTGACCACACCTTCTTTAACACAGCGCGTGATGGCGCGGGAGACAAAAGACTGTGACAAATGGAGTGAGGCGGCAATTTCTGCTTGTTTCATCCCTTCGCTATAATAGAGCGTAGCGATCTTGACCAATAATCGCTGTTCGTCCTGCTTTGACATGACTTTTCCCCTTGCTGGCATGCTGTTGTCATTTTTATTCAGCACAGAATAAATAACAAGCTTAGACGGTGGTGGAGCAGGGTTCTTGTTTTTGACTTTTGTACAGTGGAAGTGTGGTGATAAGTGCGGCGACAAAAAATCGGGCTGACGCCGTGATTTCCCTGTCTGCGCTGGACATGGTAATTTAATGGGGTTTGTCGCCAAAATTTGGCATAATTCATCCGGTTAATGGATATCACAGGAAGGACAATGTGAAATATTTGCTGATTTTTTTACTCGTGCTGGCGATATTCATCATTTCTGTCACACTGGGTGCGCACAACGATCAGGTTGTGACATTTAACTACCTGCTGGCACAGGGGGATTACCGTATCTCCACGCTGCTTGCGACGCTGTTTGCCCTGGGCTTTGTCCTTGGCTGGGTTATTTGTGGTCTGTTTTATCTGCGTCAGCGCATTGCGCTTGGCCGTGCACAACGTAAAATCAAGCGTCTGGAACAACAGCTTTCTACCTCTACCGAGGAGAACGTGGCGCCAGTGCAGACGGTCACCCACTAAGGAATTCTCTCTATGTTAGAACTGCTGTTTCTGTTGCTGCCCGTGGCCGCCGCGTACGGCTGGTACATGGGTCGCAGAAGTGCGCAGCAGGACAAAGAGCAGGAATCTAACCGCCTGTCCCGTGAGTATGTCACCGGGGTTAACTTCCTGTTGTCCAATCAGCAGGATAAGGCGGTTGAACTGTTCCTCGACATGCTCAAGGATGACAGCAACACTTTTGAAGCCCACCTCACGCTCGGTAATCTGTTCCGTTCGCGCGGCGAAGTTGACCGTGCGATTCGCATCCATCAGGCGCTAACCGAAAGCGCATCGCTCACCTTTGAACAACGTTTGTTGGCGGTACAACAACTGGGTCGTGACTACATGGCTGCGGGGCTGTACGACCGCGCCGAAGAAAGTTTCAATCAGTTGGTGGATGAAGAAGATTTCCGGCGCAGCGCCTTGCAGCAGCTCTTGCAGATTTATCAGGCGACCAGCGACTGGCCGGCGGCGATTGATGTTGCGGAAAAATTGGTCAAGATGGGAAAAGATCAGCTCCGCGTGGACATCGCCCATTTTTATTGCGAATTGGCGCTGCTGGCGATGGGCAGTGACGATCTGGATAAAGCGTTAACGCTCCTGAAGAAAGGCGCGGCGGCGGATAATCAGTGCGCCCGTGCGTCTATCATGATGGGGCGCATCTACATGGCACAGCAGGATTATTCGCGTGCCGTGGAAGCGCTGCGACAGGTTCTCGATCAGGATAAAGAACTGGTCAGTGAAACACTGCCGATGCTCCAGGAGTGCTATCAGCATTTAGATAAGCCCTTGGATTGGGCGAATTTTCTCAAACGCTGCGTAGAAGAAAATACCGGTGCGACGGCGGAATTGATGCTGGCCGACATCCTCGAAAGAGAAGAGGGTGCAGAGGTTGCACAGGCTTATATTAACCGTCAGCTTCAACGTCACCCGACAATGCGCGTGTTCCATCGTCTGATGGATTTTCACCTGCATGAAGCAGAAGACGGACGAACAAAAGAAAATCTTCAGGGGTTACGCGACATGGTGGGCGAACAGATTCGCACCAAACCCCGCTACAGTTGCCGCAAATGTGGCTTCACGTCGCAATCACTTTATTGGCAATGTCCTTCCTGCCGCACCTGGGCCAGCATAAAGCCGATCCGCGGGCTCGACGGCCAGTAACCATCCGTTAGCGCCACTTTCAGACAATGGTTATCTTTATTTACTCAATATTATTTTGATGGCTTTTTCTTTGGCTGCATTTCCAAAGACCTGATATGCCTTTTCAATTTCGTCCAGCTTAAAATGGTGAGATATTAACTTTTTGGGATCTATTTTTCCTGAAGAAATACTCTCCATTAGCATTGGTGTGCTATGAGTGCATACAAAACCAGTCGTTATCTGTATGTTACTTCCCCATAGTTTATCCATGTGTAAATCTACTTTTTTACCATGAACGCCTATATTAGCGATTCTTCCACCTTTGGCTATTATTTCTTGGCACATTTCAAACGTGTCTGGTATGCCAACACATTCAATAGCGACATCAACACCGTATCCATCAGTTAGCTCTTTACATATGGATGCATAATCATCTGATTGGGGATTTATTGTATGAGTTGCCCCAAGCTGTTTTGCCATTTCTAATCTGGATTTGTCCATATCAATCATAATTATTTTGGCTGGAGAATAGAATTGAGATGTGATGAGTACAGATAGTCCAACTGGACCAGCACCAATAATTGCAATTTTTTGACCTGGTTTAACTTCGCCTGCCAGGACTCCAACTTCAAACCCTGTCGGCAGGATATCGCTTAACATCAGTGCTGACTCTTCATCTACGTTTTCTGGTACTTTAATCAACGAATTATCTGCATGCGGAATCCGAGTATATTCAGCTTGAGTACCGTTGACAGAGTTACCTAAAACCCATCCACCATCTTTGGACTCACAGTGGCAATATAGGCCTTTTTTACAATGGTGACATTTGCCACAATATGAAATTGCAGAAATAACAACTTTATCACCTTTTTTGAATTGAGTTACCGCATCTCCAATTTCTTCTACAATTCCTATACCTTCGTGTCCCAATACTCTACCACTGGGTACGTACGGCATATCTCCTTTCAATATATGTAAGTCTGAGCCACAAATAGTGGTTTTTATTATTTTTACTAAAGCGTCAGTATTTTCTTCTAGTGTTGCATCCTTCACTTCTTTCCATGAAATTTTTCCATTGCCATCATATACTGCTGCTTTCATTTTTTAGCCTCGTGAATTCGTTAAATAAACCATAAGGTTATTTAACTTTAGCATGTCTATTCCTGGTGGCGAATAAAGAACCATTTTTTATCTCTTTCCCTGATTTTTTTGTGAGGCCTTATCCAACTGCTTCCATCATTGACCTTCAAACCCTGATGTCAGGTGAATATCATCTAATATAGATTAGTTACAACATACTAATGGCTATCGATGATTTCTGTTCCAGCCAGCCTCTTTAACGGCATTGGTCTACAGGCGACTGGGATTTCAGGGGCGGGGCATGTAGAATGCGGCGGGAATTTTGGCTTCGCAAGAGACTGGGTGACGAATGAAAAACGAGAATCTACAGCAAAAGCATCAAACGGTATCATCCCCGATTGTGGTCGCGCTGGACTATGCCAGTCAGCAGGCGGCGCTGTCGTTTGTTGACCGTATCGATCCGCAGGATTGCCGTTTGAAGGTAGGCAAAGAGATGTTTACCTTGTTCGGCCCACAGTTCGTGCAGACGTTACAACAGCGCGGCTTTGATGTGTTTCTCGATCTGAAATTCCACGATATTCCAAACACCGTCGCTCACGCCGTTGCGGCAGCGGCCGATCTTGGCGTGTGGATGGTGAATGTCCACGCCAGCGGTGGTTCGCGCATGATGGCGGCCGCGAAAGAAGCGCTGGTGCCGTTTGGTAACGATGCGCCGCTGCTGATTGCTGTAACGGTGTTAACCAGCATGGATGAAGACGATCTGCGCGGGCTTGGCATTACCGTCAGCCCGGCTGAGCAGGCGGAAAGGTTGGCTGTGTTAACGCATAACAGCGGGCTGGATGGCGTGGTGTGTTCCGCACATGAAGCCCAGCGATTGAAGCAGGTATGCGGTCAGGCATTTAAGTTGGTCACGCCGGGTATTCGTCCTGCGGGTAGCGACGTTGGCGATCAGCGCCGCATCATGACGCCGGTGCAGGCGCAGCAGGCGGGAGTGGATTACATGGTTATTGGACGTCCGATCACCCAATCTGCGGATCCGGCACAGACGCTGCGCGAGATTCGCGCTTCACTGTTAAACGGTGCGTCATCATGAACATGCGTCGTGACGAAAATAGCCAACTGGTTTACTCCACGGAAACCGGGCGTATTAAGCCGGAAGAAGAAAAGGTGGTTCGGCCAAAAGGCGATGGGATTGTGCGCATCCAGCGTCAGACGAGCGGACGTAAAGGAAAGGGCGTATGCCTGATTAGCGGCCTCGATCTTGACGATGTTGCTTTGGATAAGCTGGCGGCTGAATTGAAGAAAAAATGCGGTTGTGGTGGTTCAGTGAAAGATGGCGTGATCGAAATTCAGGGAGATAAACGAGATCTGCTAAAACAGCTTCTGGAAGCGAAAGGAATGAAGGTTAAGCTGGCCGGTGGCTAAAGTATATAAAGATGAAAGCAGCAGGTTTACTCCCGTTAACCTGCTGCTATCAATTCGTTATTTATCGACCTGACGGCCAATCAGCCCGCCGATAGCGGCGCCGCCCAGCGTTCCTAATGTTCCGCCATCCGTTAAGATAGCCCCACCTACCGCACCGGCACCGGCACCAATCGCGGTATTACGGTCACGTTTAGACATGTTTGAACAGCCCGCGAGCGTAACAGCAAGCGTAATCGCCAGGGCGGCTGTCGCAAAACGTTTGTTTAATTTCATCTTTTTCCCCTTCTGCTCTTTGTCTCACGTTTCTTGTGAGGAAATATCGAATAACGTGATTTTTACGGTATTAAATAAAGAAATCGAGCCTTTTACCGCTTGATGACAAGTATAATCATCGGAAAAAACTGCAACAGGTAAAAACTCTTAATTCCCCCACGGTTATGTTAACGATAGCAATAATTGATAAATCTGGCTGTTTTTTGCTCAATTATGTGGGGTGTCTCTTTCTTTTTCCCATAGCAGAACACCGCTAGGTCTTTAGCGATTTAGCCCATAGCGACGCGCTCGCCAGGCCGCGAAAATGGTGTCATCGCGTCGATGGGAGGCTGATATGTTAGATACGCTAAAAAAACAGGTGTTGGAAGCCAATCTGGCCTTACCGCAGCACAATCTGGTGACATTCACCTGGGGAAATGTCAGCGCGGTGGATCGGCAGCATGGTCTGATGGTGATCAAACCTTCTGGCGTGGAGTATTCAGCCATGACGCTAGAGGATATGGTTGTCGTTGAGCTGGAAAGCGGCAAGGTGGTTGAGGGGACGAAGAAACCGTCGTCAGATACCGATACCCACCGTGTACTGTATCTGGCGTTTGCCGATATCGGCGGTATTGTGCATACCCATTCCCGCCATGCCACGATCTGGGCACAAGCGGGTAAAGATATTCCCGCTTGGGGAACCACGCATGCGGACTACTTTTATGGTCCTATTCCCTGTACACGCCTGATGACGGATGAAGAAATCAACGGTCGCTACGAGTGGGAAACCGGGCAAGTGATCGTCGAAACGTTCCAGCAGCGTGGCATTTCTCCGGTAGATGTCCCCGCCGTATTAGTTAACTCGCACGGCCCCTTTGCATGGGGGAAAGATGCAGACAACGCGGTGCACAATGCTGTTGTTCTGGAAGAACTTGCCTACATGGGGATTTTCTCGCGCCAGCTAAAACCTCAACTGGGCGAGATGCAGCAAACCCTGTTGGATAAACACTACTTACGCAAGCACGGTAAGAACGCCTATTACGGACAATAAACCGCAGCGGTTCCTTTCACTTTCCATTTAAGTTACATAGCGCCGCATTTGCGGCGCTATCGTTTTTATGTCGGACAGAGATGGCACACCATAAAAAATCCCTCCGCGAGGGAGTAATGCCGATCAGTTAAGGATCGGTTGACCGATCCAGTGGATGTGTAAAAATCCGGAAATGCTCACCCGTTTCCGGATTTTTTTATGCACATTGGACAGGCTCTTGATCTGGTATCCCATTACGACTCTTTGCGTAACCCACTGACTTCTCTGGGGGATTATCTCGACCCCGAACTCGTCTCACGTTGTCTCGCCGAGTCCGGCACGGTCACGCTACGCAAGCGGCGTCTCCCGCTTGAAATGATGGTCTGGTGCATTGTCGGCATGGCGCTTGAACGTAAAGAGCCCCTTCACCAGATTGTTAACCGTCTGGATATTATGCTGCCGGGTAACCGTCCCTTTGTCGCCCCGAGTGCCGTGATTCAGGCTCGCCAGCGCCTGGGAAGTGAGGCCGTTCGCCGTGTGTTCACACAAACTGCACAGCTCTGGCATAGTGAAACGCCACATCCACACTGGTGTGGCCTGACTCTGCTGGCCGTGGATGGCGTGGTCTGGCGAACGCCGGATACACCAGAAAATGATGCCGCCTTCCCGCGCCAGACACATGGCGGAAAACCGGGACTCTATCCACAGGTAAAAATGGTCTGCCAGATGGAGCTGACCAGCCATCTGCTGACGGCAGCAGCCTTTGGCACGATGAAAGAGAGTGAAAATGCGCTTGCAGAACAGTTGATAGCACAGACAGGTGATAACACGCTGACTTTACTCGATAAAGGCTATTACGCACTGGGTTTGCTGAATGCCTGGAATCAGGCGGGGAAACACCGGCACTGGCTGATCCCGCTGAAAAAGGGGGCGCAGTATGAAGAGGTCAGGAAGCTGGGTAAAGGTGATCATCTGGTAAAATTGAAAACCAGTCCACAGGCCCGTAAAAAGTGGCCGGGTCTGGGGGAGGAAATCACAGCACGGCTACTGACACTGACCCGCAAAGGAAAGGTCTGTCATCTGCTGACGTCGATGACGGATGCGCTGCGCTTCCCTGGTGGAGAGATGGCGGACCTGTACAGCCACCGGTGGGAAATCGAGCTGGGCTACCGTGAGATAAAGCAGACGATGCAACTGAGCAGGCTGACACTGCGAAGTAAGAAACCTGAGCTCGTGGAGCAGGAGTTATGGGGAGTATTACTGGCCTATAATCTTGTAAGATATCAGATGATTAAAATGGCAGGACATCTGAAAGGATACTGGCCAAATCAGCTGAGCTTCTCAGAATCGTGCGGAATGGTGATGCGAATGCTGATGACACTACAGGGTGCTTCACCGGGCCGCATCCCGGAACTAATGCGTGATCTTGAAAGCCAGGGACAACTGGTGAAATTACCGATAAGAAGGGAAAGGGCCTTCCCACGAATAGTAAAAGAAAGGCCCCAAAAATACAGTAAGGCCCGTAGATAAAATGCCAGTCAGTCGCTTAACTGACTGGCATTACTCCGCGAGGGAGGGATTGAGGAATGAGCGACGGTGGCGTTTAAGGTTGCACGCCGTCCCGTAATACAACTGGCGTCTCTTTTGCCGTTGGGACATCGCTGTTCAGTGCACGACGAATGACGAAGAATGCGGAAACCAGCATCGTCACCGCCACCAGCATGAAGAACCCGCACAGCGCGGCGTTGATCTGGTTACTGAAGACGATGGTTTCCATGTCTTTAATCGATTTGGCCGGGGCGATCAGGGTGTTTTGCTCAATGCCCGCCGCGAAGCGTTTCGCCTGTGCCAGAAAACCGATGCTAGGTTTTTCATGGAAGATTTTTTGCCAGCCCGCTGTCATCGACGTAATAAACAGCCACACGGTAGGGACGATCGTCACCCACGCATAGCGCTGTTTCTTCATCTTGAACAACACCACGGTACCGAGAATTAACGCCATTGAAGCCAGCATTTGGTTACCGATACCGAACAACGGCCAGAGCGTATTGATTCCTCCAAGTGGATCGATGACACCCTGATACACGAAGAATCCCCAACCGGAAACGGCGACGGTTGTACCGGCCAGGTTACCTAACCAGGAGTGGCTGTTGGCCAGTCTGGGAATCGCAATACCGACCAGATCTTGCACCATGAAGCGACAGGCGCGCGTCCCGGCATCTACTGCGGTCAGAATGAACAGGGCTTCAAACAGAATCGCGAAGTGATACCAGAATGCCATCATCGCCCGGCTGTTAAAGATCTCGGTGATGATGTAGGCCATGCCCACTGCGAAGGTTGGTGCACCGCCAGCGCGGGAAAGAATAGAGGCTTCGCCAACGTCATTGGCAATCGCGCTCAACTCCTGCGGGGTAATCACAAATCCCCAGCTATTGATGGCCTGCGAGGCGCTCTCAACCGTGGTGCCGATCAGCGCGGCAGGTGAGTTCATGGCGAAGTAGATGCCCGGTTCGATGACCGAGGCACAAATCAGCGCCATGATGGCGACGAAGGATTCCATCAGCATGGCACCATAGCCAATGAAACGGATGTGGCTTTCACGTTCAACCAGTTTCGGCGTGGTGCCGCTGGAAACCAGCGCATGGAAGCCCGAAATCGCGCCACAGGCGATGGTAATAAACAAGAAGGGGAACAGCGTACCGGAGAAGACCGGGCCGGTGCCGTCAATAAAGCGGGAAACGGCGGGCATTTTCATTTCCGGCATCGCGAACACGATACCGAAGGCCAGACCGATAATGACCCCGATTTTCAGAAAGGTTGAGAGGTAATCACGCGGCGCCAGCAGCAGCCAGACCGGCAATACGGAGGCGATGAAGCCGTAGATCACCAGAATCCAGGTGAGCGACGTGCCTTTCAGCGTGAAGAACGGCCCCCAGTAGGGGTGTGCGGCAATGTTACCGCCATACACAATCGCCAGCATCATCAGCACAAAACCGATGATAGACACTTCCGCGATTTTACCCGGACGTAAAAAGCGCATGTAAACGCCCATAAAGAGCGCGATAGGGATGGTGGCGGCGATGGTGAACAGCCCCCACGGGCTTTCCGCCAGCGCCTTAACGACGACCAGCGCCAGCGCTGAGAGAATGATGATCATCACACCCAACGCACCGAGCATGGTGATGATACCCGCGAATGCCCCGAGTTCCTGTTTCGCCATCTCACCCAAAGAACGACCATCCCGGCGGGTTGAGATAAACAGTACCAGGAAGTCCTGCACGGCACCTGCCAGCATAACGCCGACCAGAATCCAGATCGTGCCGGGGAGGAAGCCCATCTGTGCGGCGAGGATCGGCCCGACCAGCGGTCCGGCACCGGCGATGGCGGCGAAGTGGTGGCCGAACAGGACCCATTTATTGGTGGGAACGTAATCCAGACCGTCGTTATGACGCTCCGCCGGTGTCAGGCGGCGATCGTCGAGCTCAAAAACTTTTTTGGCGATAAACAGGCTGTAAAAGCGATAGGCAATGCTGTAACACGATACAGCAGCGACGACTAACCACACGGCATTGACGTGTTCACCGCGGCTCAGTGCCAGCGTGGCGAACGCAAAGGCGCCCGCCAGGCCGACTAGCAGCCAGATCACAATGCTCTTTACGTTACTCATAACAACGGCTCCTTCGTTATTCAGAAAGGGTATACCGTTAATACTTCAAGCTGCATGTGCGTTGGCTTCTCTTACTCACCCCAGTCACTTACTTGTGTAAGCTCCTGGGGATTCATGCGTTCGCCGCGTTACGAGGCCCATTAATGAGCCTCGCCCTCGCGGGCCAATGCTTTGCATTGTTCAAAACGTCAACGTTTTGTCTTGCAACTCGAATTATTTGGGGTATATGGCGCGAGTGTTAATGCAATTTAACAATAGTGGGTTTAATGACGAAGAGAAGGGAATGGATGAGAAAATGTGAGCGAAGGTGAATTTTTGTAAAGAAAATTAAAGCCCAAACAAGGGCTAACGTGCTGGCGCGGTAAAAGGGAGAAAATAAGGGCGGCAAAAAAGAGGACGCAGTCTGATGAATAATCAGTTCCGACGTGCGATGAAAGTTGTGGATCCATGCTGGCAATGTCATTAGAAATGCGCGGACATCGCCCGCGCATTTCTGCATGCTATAGCTATTTCATTAATGGCATTCTACTGATGCTGTCAACGGGCTGCTTCGTTTATCGACCACCCCAACCGCGATAGCAAGGATCAGTGCACTCAGCGACAGGATCCCGCCAGCCCAGTTTGGCGCAGTGAAACCAAAGCCGCTGGCGATAACGCTTCCGCCTACCCAGGCACCAAGGGCATTACCAAGATTAAAGAGACCAATATTGACCGCGGAAGCCAGCGTCGGCGCACCTGCGGCTCTGGCCTTGTCCATCACCAGTTTCTGAATGGGAGAGATGGTCGCAAATCCAAAAGCCGCCATCAGGAATATGCACACTATCGAGGCAATCTGGCTGCTGGCCGTCAAAATGTCGTGAGTACCAAACGTTTACTGGCACTAAGTCATTTGCCGGAAATTGAGGAGTTTCATACCGTTGCCGGAGATTGTGGCGTCATGCTCAAGGTTCGTGCCCGGGATACGGAAGACTTAGAGGAACTGTTAGGTAAGTTACAGGAAGTGGAAGGTGTCGACAGCACACGTAGCTATATTGTCCTGTCGACCTTTGTTGAACGCGGCCCTATGCCTAGTTTGTAACGCGTTCCCGTTACCCGAGACGCAGGGCCTGTGCGCTTAAGACAACATGTGTCTTAAGGCAGAACGTTTCCGGCGGCGCGATAAATCTCGTACCATTCTTCGCGGCTGAGCGACAGGGTAGACGCCGCAGCGATGTCACGAATACGTTCCGGGCTCATGGTGCCGATAATCACCTGCATCGCGGCAGGGTGGCGCAAGATCCACGCGGTGGCGATCGCGGTGTTGGTGACGCCATGCTGCTCGGCGATGTGATTAATCGTCGCGTTCAGCTTGGGGAATTTCTCATTATCGAGGAAAACGCCCTCAAAAAAGCCGTACTGGAAGGGTGACCAGGCCTGAATGGTCATGGTATTCAGGCGGCTGTATTCCAGAATGGCGCCATCGTGATTCACCGATGCCGAGTTCGTCATATTCACGTTAAAACCCGCATCAATCATCCCCGTGTGCATGATACTGAACTGCAATTGATTGGCGATAAGCGGCTGGCGCACGGATTGTTTTAGTAGCTCAATCTGCAACGGGTTCTGATTGCTGACGCCAAAATGGCGTACTTTCCCGCTGCTTTCCAGCTCATCGAAGGCGGCGGCAACCTCATCGGGTTCAAACAGCGTATCCGGGCGATGCAGCAGGAGCGTATCAAGATAGTCTGTTTTTAAACGCTGCAGACTGCCGTCAACAGAGGCGATGATGTGCGCTTTGGAAAAATCAAAAAAACCTTTGCGGATACCGCATTTCGATTGCAGAAAAATCGACTCCCGGCGGATAGACGTCTTGTGTAAACCCGCGGCGAAAATCTCTTCCGACAAGCCGGAACCATAGATATCAGCGTGATCGAAGAAATCGATGCCCGCCTCGACGGAAGCATTGAGGATCTCAGCCGCTTCATTCGTGCTTTTCTTCGCCATTCGCATACAGCCCAGCGCAATGTTGGAAGCCTGTATCGCGGATGTGCCGATTGTTATTTTTTTCATCGGGAACACTCCTGTTAGTAGGGTTGCCGCCTGCCGTTGACTACGCTCAAAACGGTTCAGACGTGGCTATTTCGATAAACAAATCATTGATAAAAGTCGGTGGTAAAGCATATCGCGGAATAAACGATGATGACACGCGGAGTCGTTCGTTATGAACGCCCGCGCGGAGATGCTGCCCGCCGAGATGAATCGGCGGTATGACGCTTAGGCGGCTGGCTTTGCCACGACGCTGCGGGTTTCCAGACGAACTTCCGCGATGACGACGTCCAGCGTATCGCCCTGACGATAAACCACATCGCCTTTCACCGCGAGGGTGCCCATTTCCTGGCTACACACCAGCTCATCGCGCACGGAGTGGATAAAGGAGGATGGGATAAATGCGACTGCGCCGTTATCCAGCAGGCGGACACGCAGGCCGCCGCGTGTGACATCAATGATTTCCGCGTTGAAACGCACATCGGTACCCGCTTTGTCGCTGAGGTAGCGAGCGTACAGCCAGTCGCCGACATCACGCTCGGCCATACGGTTAAGGCGACGGCGTTCTGCCAACTGTACCGTAACATCGTCCTGCGGTTTTTCCGCTGCCTGTCCGGTGATAACCGCTTTCAGCAAACGGTGATTCACCATATCGCCGTATTTACGGATAGGGGATGTCCAGGTGGCATAGGCTTCCAGCCCCAGACCAAAGTGCGGCCCCGGTGTGATGCTGACTTCCGCGAAAGACTGGAAGCGGCGAATACGGCTATCCAGGAACTGTGTCGGTTGGGCATCCAGCTCGCGACGCAGCTTACAGAATCCTTCCAGCGTTAACAGCGTCTGTGCGTCGGCTTGAACACCGTGGGTGTCCAACACGGTAACGGCCTGATCAATCGATACCGGATCGAAGCCGTTATGGACGTTATAGATACCAAAGCCCAGCTTATCGCGCAGCACAATGGCCGCACAGACGTTGGCGGCAATCATGGCTTCTTCAACGATACGGTTGGCGATGCGGCGGTGTTCAACCACGATATCCAATACGTCGCCTTTTTCACCCAGCAGGAAGCGGTAATCAGGACGATCTTTAAATACCAGCGCATGGGTAGTGCGCCATTCGCTGCGAGCCAGACAGACGCGGTGCAGCAAACGGATTTGTTCAGCAATCGCGTCATTTTGCGGCTGCCATTCGCCTTGTTCTTCCAGCCAGTCGGAGACATTGTCATACGCGAGCTTGGCTTTGGATTCGATCCAGGCGGCAAAGAAGTGAATATCGTCACCCAGCGCACCATCGGCGGCAATCGTCACACGGCAGGCGAGGACAGGACGGCGCTCGTCCGGGCGCAGTGAACAGATATCATCGGACAGAGAGCGCGGCAGCATCGGGATGTTGAAGCCGGGCAGATAGTTGGTGAAGGCACGCTGGCGCGCAATCTTGTCCAGCTCGCTACCCGCGTCGACATAGGCGGTCGGATCGGCAATCGCGATAGTTAATTGTAGAGAACCATCGCCGTTGTCCTGTACGTACAGTGCATCGTCCATATCTTCAGTGCTGGCGCTGTCGATAGTGACAAAGCTCAGCGCGGTCAGATCTTCGCGGACGAGTTCACCGTCATGGCGTTCCGTTGCTTCAACGTCCGGTGCAGCACGCTCCAGATTATGACGTGACAACGTCACCCACCACGGCACCAGCGGGTCGTCGCCCGTAGTAATGTATTGCGTCAGTTCAGCATGAAATCCACGGTCGCCCTTCAGCGGGTGACGGCGCATTTCTGCCACCGCCCAATCGCCTTCCTGAAAATTGTGCGTCACATCGCGTGCAGCACGGCAGGGAATCGCATCTTTTAGCAGTGGATGATCAGGCGTAATGGATAAACGATCGTCTTTTTTATGAATGCGGCCAACAAATCGGGTCAGGAAGGGTTCGATAAGCGTTTCAGGTTCGACAATTTCCCGATCTTTTTCCGTATGCAGGGTGGCGGTAATCCGGTCACCGTGCATCACTTTTTTCATATGTGGAGGGGGAATGAAATAGCTTTTTTGTCCGTCAGCTTCAAGAAAGCCAAATCCTTTATCGGTGCCTTTGACGACACCTTCAACACGCGGTGTCTGAGAGTGAAGTTGCTGTTTTAGCTGTGCAAGCAGCGGATTATCTTGAAACATAGCGTCCAGAAATACGGTTGTGAATGGCTCAATTAGCGGTTCACAGTTTTACTCGAATCGGGTGCTGGCGGCAAGAATAATCGGGGATGGTGTGGGTGTATTGTGGCGATGAAAGCGCGAATCAATCTGAGAAAAGTCAGGACTGATTTCAATGCCTTCACCTGCCGTGCACATCATCGAGTTTGTGGCACGGCAGGGGCGTTGACGGAATGATTTACAGCCTAATGGGCAGATGCTTAGGCGATACGCAGCAGAGGCTCTGCTTGCGTACTGCGTCGAACACTAACCGGCACCGATTTAGAGGTCGGCGTGTGCGTTTCATCCCCGAAGCTGGACAACGGTACCAGCGGGTTGGTTTCCGGGTAGTAGGCCGCCAGATTGCCGCGTGGAATGGCGTAGCTCACCAGCTTGAAGCCGTTGACGATACGGGTAATGCCATCGTTCCACAGCGTTTCGATATCGACCAGATCGCCATCTTCCAGCCCCAGCGCGCTGATATCATCCGGGTGCATGAACAGGACCTCCCGCTGCCCGTACACGCCGCGGTAGCGGTCATCCAGCCCATAAATGGTGGTGTTGTACTGATCGTGTGAACGCAGGGTTTGCAGGGTAAAAGGCACGTCGCTGCCTTGTAGTTGTGGGAACAGCGTATCGGGCAACTTGGCCTGGCTGAATTGCGCCTTCTCGTTGAGGGTATTGAAGCGCAATTCGGCGGCAGCGTTACCGAGATAGAATCCGCCCGGCAGGTCGCAGTTGGCATTGAAATCGGTAAAGCCGGGAATGGTCGCGGCGATGTGATCGCGGATGCGTGAGTAATCGTCCGCCAGCGCCAGCCAGTCAAGCTTTTCATGACCGAGGACCGCATCAGCAATCCCGGCAACAATCGCGGTTTCCGAGCGCTGCAACGGCGAAAGCGGCTGCCCGACACCCTGTGACGCATGCACCATGCTGAAAGAATCTTCTACGGTAATAAACTGCGGGCCGCTGGCCTGCATGTCGAGATCGGTTCGGCCAAGCGTCGGCAGAATCAGCGCATCAACCTTGCCAGTAACCAGATGGCTGCGATTGAGTTTGGTACTGATATGCACGGTTAGATCGCAGCGGCTGAGCGCCTCTTCGGTACGCGCTGAATCCGGTGCAGCAGCAGCGAGGTTACCGCCCAGCGCGATGAGCACTTTTATCTCATCACGCAGCATGGCCTCCAGCGCTTCTACCGTGTTGTGGCCTGCGGCGTAAGGCGGTGTGAAGTCATAATGCGCCGCCAGACGATCGAGAAATGCCGCTGTCGGCTTCTCATCGATCCCCATGGTCCGGTTACCCTGCACATTACTGTGGCCGCGTACTGGACACAGACCTGCACCCGGTTTCCCCAACTGTCCGAACAGCAGTTGCAGGTTGACGATCTCCCGCACGGTAGCGACGGAATGCTTGTGCTGGGTAATGCCCATCGCCCAGGTGCAAA
Source organism: Pectobacterium aroidearum (assembly GCF_015689195.1). Classification (GTDB taxonomy): domain Bacteria; phylum Pseudomonadota; class Gammaproteobacteria; order Enterobacterales; family Enterobacteriaceae; genus Pectobacterium; species Pectobacterium aroidearum. The sequence continues at coordinate 2,827,848 of NZ_CP065044.1, read as the reverse complement.
TCACACGCGGAGACTGCTGATAAATCGCCGCCACATAGCGTAGTTGCGCTTCGCTCAGGCCGGATTGCTGTTCGATTTTCTGCCAACTGGTGGCGTCCACCACGGCGAGGTATTCATCCACCTGCTGGGTGTGTGTAGACAGGAAATCCTGATCGAATAAACCCGCTTCTCCGGCAGACAGACGCTGGCGATGTGTTTCCAGCAGTGCTTTCACCATGCCGCGTACGGCGGCCATATCGCCGCCCAGATTAGGCTGCAGGTAGGTTTCACTAATGGTGCCAGACAGCGGCGTGAGCAGCTCCAGCGGATTCTGCGGATTGGCAAAGCGTTCCAGACCGCGTTCGCGTAGCGTATTAAAGGAAACGATGTGCGCGCCGCGATCGGCAGCGTGGCGCAGGCTGTGCAGCATGCGTGGATGATTGGTGCCGGGATTCTGACCAAAAACGAAAATCGCGTCAGCGTGTTCGAAATCATCCAGCCGGATCGTGCCTTTCCCCACGCCGATACTTTGTTTCAGGCCAATTCCGCTGGCCTCATGGCACATATTTGAGCAGTCGGGGAAATTGTTGGTGCCCAACATGCGGCCAAAAAGCTGATACAGATAAGAGGCTTCATTACTGGCACGGCCGGACGTATAAAGCTCCACCTGATCGGGATGAGCCATATTATTGATGTGCTGAGCAATCAGCGCAAACGCTGCGTCCCAGTCGATGGGAACATAGCGGTCGCTGGCGCGGTCATAGCGCATCGGGTGGGTTAAACGCCCCTGATACTCAAGGAAATAGTCGCTTTGCTGGCGTAGCGTCGTGACGCTATGGGCGGCGAAGAAATCCAGATCGACCGCTTTGCGCGTCGCTTCCCAACTTACCGCTTTCGCGCCGTTTTCGCAGAAACTGAACGTGCTGCTGTTGTCATCACCCCAAGCGCAGCCGGGGCAGTCAAAACCTTTCGATTTATTGACCCGTAACAAGTTTCGGATATTTTTCAGCGCTTGCTTGCTGTCGAGCACAAAACGCGTGGTGGCTTCCAATGAGCCCCAGCCGCCAGCCGCATTGCGGTATGGCTTGATGGATGGTTTGAATTTCATAGCATGTTCCGCAGGTGAATAAACCCGTCATACTTCAAGTTGCAGGTGTGTTGGCCGCCTCAAATACTCGGCCCGTCGTGGGCCTCGCCCTGAAGGGCCGCTGCAAGCAGCGTTCAAATCTGCTCCCAGCAGATTTGTCACCCCAGTCACTTACTTGAGTAAGCTCCTGGGGACTCGCTGCGTTGCCGCCGGCCTGAAACTCGAATTATCTAGGGTTTGTTTTTTTTATGTGAACAAAATTTTAAATATTTGCTCTTGAGGGAAGTTTAGGTGCCGTCGGCGATCCCGTCTAATCAAATGCGGCTATGGTGGGATAGAGGCTATTTATCAGAGTATATACCCGTCATACTTCAAGTTGCATGTGCGTTGGCTGCGCTCACTCACCCGAATCACTTACTTGAGTAAGCTCATCGGGATTCCCTTACTTGCCGCCTTCCTGAAACTCGAATTATTTAGGGTATACTTGTGGCTTACCCACTACAGAGTCTGACGATGGATATTAAGCAACTGCAATACCTGTGCAATCTGGAGAAAGAGCGCCATTTTGGCCGGGCAGCGGAAGCCAGTTTTGTCAGCCAGCCAACGCTCTCCATGCGGTTGAAGAATCTGGAAAAAGAGCTGGATTTGGCGCTAATCAACCGGGGTAACAATTTTGAAGGCTTTACCGCAGAAGGTGAGCGCGTGCTGGCCTGGGCGCGGGAGATCGTCTCGGTGTATCAGGGGCTGAAGCTGGAAGTGGCGTCGCTGAAGCGTGGCGTGAGTGGCGTATTGCGCATCGGTGCGGTGCCGCAAAGCAGCATCGCGTTATCGAGCCTGCTGGCCGCGGTCAATGAGGTTTACCCGCAGTTGGATTTTCAGATTTCGCTGTTCAGTGCGGATCAACTGCTGGAAGCGCTGAATGCGCATTCGGTAGATGTCGGTATCGGCTTTTTTGAGTTTTCGACGCTACAGGAGCTGCACTTTCAGGCATCGCCGTTGACGGAGCAGGGTATCGATCTGTTGTTTCATCCTCAGCATTTCCCGCAGTTAGTGGGTGACACGCCGCTGCCTCTCACCGCACTTTCCGACGTGCCGCTCTGCCTGGCGGAGGCCAGCCGCTATTTCCGCCGCTATCTGGATAGCCATTTTCGCGAAATGGGCGTCTCGCCGTGGGTCAAGGTGGAAAGCGCTTCTGTCCTGCAACTGATCCAAAGTACCTATGTTGGGCTGGGGTGTGGGATTGTTCCCCACGGTAGCTTGATCCCCGAAATGACGCCCGCGTTAACGCTGCGGCCGCTGCAATTTCCGCCGATGCGCCGCCGCGCCGCGGTTGTTGTCGCACAGGCTGGCAGAGCAACGCCGCTGGCGCAGAACTTCTTTGATGCGGCGCAGCAGTGGTTGCAGGCTCAGTCGTAAAGGCTTTCGTCCTGTACGGGTGCTACCGATTTACTGGCGCGCAGCCGCCTGACGGACTGGCGCGCGACCAGTGTACCGTTGAGTAGCGTGTTGCCAACCGGGGCTTCGGGACGGATCAGGCGGTATTGCAGCAGCCTGACGGCTTCTTCGCCTAGCGCCTCACGTGGCACATGTACCGACGTGAGCGGTACATCGTGGATGGCCGACAGATTGAAGCCATCCATACTCATCACCGAGACATCCTGCGGTACGCGTAATCCCGCCTTATGCAGCGCATTGACCACCCCGACCGCGATGAAATCACCGCCTGCCAGAATAGCCGTAGGCCATTTATCCTGCGGACAGCGTGACAAAAAGGCGGTCATCGCCTGTTCCGCATCTGCCGTGCTGAAATTATCTAACGACAGCAAGTTGTCTCCGCTGGAAAACGGCAGATTATGGTACTGATAGGCATCCCGGATACCGTCCAGACGTAGCTCCATTGTGTAGCGACGCAGGCATAACAGCGTCAACACGGTATGGTGTCCTTGCTCGAAGAGATAGTGCGCGGAGAACTCGCCGATTAACCGGTGCGCCGGTGCCACACCCGGTAATCGCATCTTACGGTCGAGACAGTTAATCAATATGCAGGGCTTACCGCTGTCTGCCGCCAGCGCGTGAATATAGGGATCGTCGATGCCGATCAGTAGCGCCGCCTCCGTGGCCGGATCGCGCATTTTGTCTAAAAAGAGCGCCGCATCGCTGTCATTTTCCTCCAGTCCACAGTACCGCACTCGCACATCGTGTGGTTTCAGGGCATCAATGATGCTCTGTACCACTTTGTGATAGAAGATGTCGGACCGAATATCAAAAGCGCGCGGCGGGGCGAATATCGTCAGCCCGTTCAAGAGCAGGCGGCCGTTGGCAAGATCGGCCAGTACGCCGCACTGGCGGGCACAGTTGAGAATGTCTGCTTTTGCGTGCTCGCTGGTATTGGACTGACCAGACAATACGCGTGAAACCGTACTGATCGAGTAGCCTGTCCGCTGCGCAATTTCACGTATTTTCAGGTTTCCTTTCATTTTGTGATCCCGTTCACCTTCGAAAATGACAAAGTTTTCATTGCCACCTGTTGCCTGTTTTCAGGCGATACAGAGGTTTTTTTGCCTGTATTTTGACCATAGCATGAAAATGTTTTCAAAAAAGTGAGTGTTTCACGATTTTCAATTGTTCTACTCTCAATTTGGTAAACCAATTTCAGTGGTTAGAGGCAATAAAAAAGGATTTAAGTTAATAAATACAATGATATAAAAATGGTTTGAGTGTTCGGTAGGCTATAAATACAAAAATGCCGCTGAGATATCAGACCAATGTAACCCTACTTTCCTGTATAGGAGTCACCATGAGTCTCGACATCAATTCGTCCTCCATCGCTACCAAAGGTAAACGGACATTCAGAAATCTGCGCTGGTGGGTTCTTGACCTGTTTCTGCTGGGCGTTACTGTTAACTACATCACGCGTAATTCGCTCGGTATTCTGGCACCAGAACTGAAAACCACGATGGGCATCACCACCGAGCAATATTCCTGGATTGTGGGGGCATTCCAACTGGCCTATACCATTTTCCAGCCGGTGTGCGGCTGGTTGATCGATGTCATTGGTCTGAAAATGGGCTTTATGATTTGTGCCACAATCTGGGCGCTGATGTGCATCTTCCACGCGGGAGCGGGAAGCTGGCTGCATCTGGCGATCTTGCGCTTCTTTATGGGCGCGTCCGAAGCAGCGGCGACGCCGGCGAATGCCAAAACGCTGGGCGAGTGGTTCCCGAAAAAGGAACGCCCGATTGCGGCAGGCTGGGCTGGTGTCGGTTTCTCCATCGGTGCGATGCTGGCACCGCCGATTATTGTTGTGGCGCATGCCTATCTGGGCTGGCAGGGCGCGTTTATGTTCACCGGTGGGCTGGCGCTGCTGTGGGTGATGCTGTGGTGGTTGTTCTACCATAACCCGGAAGATCACCCCAATTTAAGCCGCGAGGAGCTGGATTTCATCCGTCAGGACAACGAAGCGCCTCCTGTCAAACTGCCTTTCTTTACCGCGCTGAAAACCGTCTCAAAAAACAAACGCTTTTACGGTATTGCGATTCCTGCATTTATGGCGGAACCCGCGTGGGCCGTGCTCAGCTTTTGGGTGCCGCTCTATCTGGCAAATGAACGCGGTATGGATCTGAAACAAATCGCGATGTTTGCATGGTTGCCGTTTCTTGCCGCCGATCTGGGCAGCGTCGCCAGCGGTTACCTCACTCGGCTCTACACCCGCTGGTTCGGCTGTTCGCGCGTTAACTCGATTGTGGCCAGCTCGGTAACGGGTGCGTTTCTGATGCTGTCGCTGGCGTTGGTCGCCATCAGTAAAGATCCGTGGGTCGCGATTCTGCTGATTTCCATCGGCGGTTTTGGCCATCAGGTGATTTCCTGCATGTTGAGCGCACTGGTCGTGGAATCGTTTGATAAAGGCCAGATGGCAACGGTGAACGGGATGCGCGGTTCATTCGCCTGGATTGCTAGCTTCCTGTTCTCGCTGTTGATTGGCGTCACCGCCGACAAAATCGGGTTTAACCCGTTGTTTGTCGCCATGGGATTCTTCGATCTGATCGGTGCCGTGTTCCTGATCGCGTTTATTGCTGAACGTCGTGGGAAAGCGCGGCCACAGGCGTAACGGCTAATTTATTTTTTCCTGAAAAGGACGCTGTATGAAAACGTTGAAAACTTGGGTGTTCCGTCATCAGAGCGCCGACCATGTTGAGTTGCTGGTGGATGACAGACATGTTTTTCGCCTGTACGTGCTGGAACCGATGTTGGCCCGTGTTCTGGTTAAACAAAATGGCAAACTGAAGCTGAATCGCACCTGGAGCATCGCACCGCAGCAGGATGTTCCCTGGCAAGGGCGCAGCCGCGAAAGTAGCGAAGGCTTTAGCCTGCCGGGATTCTCGCTGGAACAGTTGGACAATGCATTGCGTGTCAGCACCACGCGGATGCGTATTACGATTCATCAACCGCTGTGGCTGGCGTGGGAATACCGTGATGAACAGGGTGAATGGCAGCCGTTTGCCGCGGATAGACCCACCAGCGCCTATCTGCTGAATCCACATGGTGATGGTGTGGCGCATTATCAGCGCCGTTTCCCAACGGAGCGTTATTACGGTCTGGGCGAGAAGGCGGGCGATCTGGAACGCACCGGACGCCGGTTTGAGTTCCGCAATCTGGATGCGATGGGCTACAACGCGGCGAGCACCGATCCGCTGTATAAGCATGTTCCGTTTACCATTACCCGACGCGATGATGTCAGTTTCGGCCTGTTTTACGATAACCTGAGCACGACCTGGCTCGATCTCGGTAATGAAATCGATAACTACCATCTGGCTTATCGGCGCTATCAGGCAGAAGCGGGCGATCTCGACTATTACCTGTTCATCGGGCCGCGCGTGCTGGATGTGACAAAAGCGTTCGTGCGCCTGACGGGTAAAACGCTCTTTGGGCCAAAGTGGAGCCTCGGCTATAGCGGTTCCACCATGCATTACACGGATGCGCCCGATGCGCAGCAGCAGCTGATGAAATTTATCGCGCTGTGCCGCGAACACCATATCCCGTGTGATTCATTTCAACTCTCGTCGGGCTACACGTCGATTAACAATAAGCGCTATGTGTTTAACTGGAACTACGACAAAGTCCCGCAACCGGAGGTGATGTCGCAGGCTTTTCATGATGCGGGCCTCAAGCTGGCTGCCAATATCAAGCCCTGTTTACTGCAAGATCACCCCAAATATGAAGAGGTATCGGCGCAGGGGCTGTTTATCCTCGATTCCGAGTCCGATGTGCCAGAACGCTCCAGCTTTTGGGACGACGAAGGGTCGCACCTTGATTTCACCAACCCGGCAACGGTGGCGTGGTGGCAGGAGAACGTCACTCGGCAACTGCTGGAGAAAGGGATTGATTCGACGTGGAATGACAATAACGAATATGAAGTCTGGGATGGCGAAGCCCGCTGCCACGGATTCGGCGACACGATGGTGATCAAACACATTCGGCCATTGATGCCGTTGCTGATGATGCGTGCCTCGCTGGAAGCACAGCAGCGTTTTGCCCCGACGCTGCGCCCTTATCTGATCTCGCGTTCCGGCTGTGCGGGAATGCAGCGCTATGTGCAAACCTGGAGCGGCGATAATCGCACCAACTGGCAAACACTGCGCTACAACACCCGAATGGGCGTGGGAATGAGTCTGTCCGGCCTGTTTAATGTTGGGCATGATGTCGGCGGCTTCTCCGGTGACAAACCGGACGCCGAGCTTTTTGTACGCTGGGTACAAAATGGCGTGATGCATCCGCGTTTCACCATCCATTCCTGGAATGACGATCATACGGTGAACGAACCGTGGATGTATCCTGCGGTAACGCCTGCGATACGCAGTGCCATTGAGCTTCGCTATCGTTTGCTGCCGTATTTTTATACCTTGCTGTGGCAGGCTAGCGCGGATGATGAGCCGATGCTGCGCCCGACGTTCCTCGATCACGAGCAAGACAGCGCGACGCTGGCAGAAACCGACGATTTCATGCTGGGACGCGATATTCTGGTCGCCAGCGTGGTTGAACCGGGGCAGCGTCAGCGTACGGTATATCTGCCAGCGAATACGTCAGGCTGGTACGATTTTCATTCCGGTCAGTGGTTCAGCGGCGGACAGACCATTGTGCTGGATGCCCCGTTGGAGCGCCTTCCGCTGATGGTCCGCGCGGGGGCGATGATCCCGCTGTCGGAGCGAACGGCATATGTCAGCCCCCATGAAGACGAACAGCGTGAATTTCTGCTCTTTCCGCCTGCGGCGGGCGGCACAGACAGCGGGCTACTGTTTGAAGACGATGGTGAAACGTGGCAATGGCGCGAAGGAAACGCGCTGTGGCTGCGTTGGGAAATTCGTACGGATAACCAGCGCATTGACGTGACGTTCACATCGGAAGGGCGATATCAGCCTGCCTGGCGGCACGCGACGCTGCGCTTGCCGGCGGGTGAGCAGCGTCAGCTATACATCAACGGTGTCCACACGGAGACCTATCAACACCAATAGCCATCCCATTTTATTTCCTGTTGCGCCCCGGTCTTATTTGTTTACCGGGGCGTTTTTTTGTTATGCAGAATATAAATAATATTCGATTAGTTATTTTCAGGATAAGGAAATGTTAATGAAGTGAATGGAATATTAAATATAGAAAAGAGTTGTGCGAATACCCTTAATAAAAGCGGAACTACAAAATAGTTTAAATAGTAAAAAAACATTTTATAACAGTTAAAAAAATAGATACTTGGTAAGTAATAAGTTCGCAAATTATCAGCCAAAAAAATTAATAAAAACAAATACGGCAGCTTCCGATTTATTTGCAAACAGAGTTTTTATTTTAAGTGGAGTATTCGCTATGAAGAATAATCACCATGATCTATTTGCCGCTTTTACACTCCCCAACGGCGCGACGCTGAAAAATCGGGTACTGATGGCTCCCATGACCACCTGTAGTGGGTTTTACGATGGGAGTGTTACCAAAGAGCTGGTGGAATATTATCAGGCCAGAGCTGGCAGTATCGGCACCGTAATTGTGGAATGCTGCTTTATTGATGACAAAGGGTTAGCGTTTCCCGGTGCGATAGGGATAGACCACGACGATAAAATTGCCGGGTTGGCTAAAATTGCGACGGCGATTAAAGAAAAAGGCTCGACGGCGATCCTGCAAATCTATCACGGTGGCCGCATGGTCGAACCGCGTTTTATTGGCGGTGCGACACCGGTTGCTCCGAGCGCTATTGCCGCGCCGCGCGCAGGAGCGACGGTTCCGGTCGCGCTGTCGGGCGATGAGGTTGACGCCATGATCGGTAAATTTGGCGATGCCGTCCGTCGTGCTATTCAGGCGGGGTTCGATGGGGTAGAAATTCACGGCGCGAACACCTACCTGATCCAACAGTTCTATTCTCCACACTCTAATCAGCGCTCAGATAAATGGGGCGGCAGCCGTGATAATCGAGCGGCATTTCCGCTGGCGGTGTTGGATATCACCCATGAGGTCGCGGCTCAATACGCCGATCCTGCATTTATTATCGGCTATCGTTTCTCACCGGAAGAGATCGAAGAACCGGGCATTCATTTTGATGATTCACTCTATCTGCTGGAGAAATTAGCGGCACGCGGGCTGGATTATGTCCACTTCTCTATGGGAAATATCCTGCGCTCATCCATTATTGAGATTAATGACCCGACGCCGCTGATTAAAAAATATGTTTCCCGTCGTTCTGCAACATTAGCCGCGATTCCGGTTATCGGCGTCGGGGATATTGTGAATCAGGCAGACGCCGACGCGGCGCTGGAAAATGGTTATGACCTGATTGCCGTCGGCAGAGCCTGTATTGCTTATCCAGACTGGACAGATCGTATTGCCGAGCAGGAAAAGCTCGAACTTTATATTGCCAGTGATAAACGTGAAGCATTAATGATTCCCGAACCGCTGTGGCGTTTTTCATTAGTGGAAGCCATGATTCGGGATGTAAATTTAACCGGAAAAAAATTTAAATCCGGGGTTTATCAGGAAAGCGTTCAGGATGAATGTGGCGAGCTGCGAATTCATGTTCATTTTGAGCAGAATCGGGTCGCCGATATCGCGCTGGAAAATAGCGAGATCGATGATTCACTGAAAATCAGTTTTGACATTATCCGCGAACGCATTCTGGATACCAATAGCCCACATGTTGATGCTGTAACGGGCGCAACGGCACAGAGTGAAGCGATTAAAAAGGCTGTCACCAAGGCGATGGTGAAATCCAGCAAAGACGCCATTATTGCCGATGGCGGTAACCCTGACGCGCGCCGCGAAGCGGACGTGGTGGTGATTGGCAGCGGCGGTGCGGGGCTGGCGGCGGCGATTCAGGCCAGCGAAGAGGGCGCGCGCGTTATCGTGATTGAAAAGATGCCGGTCATTGGTGGGAATACCATCAAGGCATCTGCTGGTATGAACGCGGCGGGAACCGTCTTCCAACAAAATAAAGGCATCGAAGATAGCCACGCGCTGTTCTATAACGAAACCCTGAAAAGCGGTAAACAGAAGAACAATCCCGCGCTGGTGCACTATTTCGTCGAGCACGCATCTGACGCGATTAATTGGCTGGCGCAGCACGATATTGAACTGAGCGATATCACCACGACGGGCGGCATGAGCGTTGACAGAACGCATCGGCCTGCCAACGGCGCAGCGGTGGGCGGCTATCTGGTCAGCGGGCTGATTAAAAATCTCAATAAATACAATATTGAGGTGCTGCTGGAAACGTCGGTGACCGAAATTGTGCAGGAGAAGGGCAAGGTTACCGCCGTCAAAGTCGTTAATGATGAGCAGGAAGAAAGTCTGATTACGACAAAAGCGGTGATTGTTGCGACAGGCGGTTTTAGCGCCAATCAGGCGATGGTGGAGTCATACCGCCCAGACCTGAAAGGCTTCGTCACCACCAACCACAAAGGTGCGATGGGCGGCGGGATTCGGCTGCTGGAGCATATCGGTGCGGATACGGTGGATATGGGCGAAATTCAGACCCATCCGACGGTGGAACAAACGACATCTTATCTGATTTCCGAATCCATTCGCGGCGGTGGCGCTATTCTGGTGTCACAGTGTGGAGAGCGCTTCTTTAACGAAATGGAAACGCGGGATAACGTCTCGTCAGCCATCGTGAATCTGCCGGAAGGTTATGCGTACATCCTGTTCGACGAGCAGGTGAGAAACCGTAATCGGGCGGTCGAAGAGTATGTCGCGCAAGGGCTGACCGTCAGCGCGGACAGCGTCGCGGACCTGGCTGATAAGCTCGATATGCCGTCGGCTGCACTGCAAACCACGCTCGAACGCTACAATGCCTTCATTGCCGATAAACAGGATGAGGATTTTGGCCGTACGACGGGGATGCGCGATCCGCTAAATCAGGCGCCTTACTACGCGATTAAGGTGGCGCCAGGCGTGCACCACACGATGGGGGGCGTGACCATCAACGAGAAAGCGGAAGTGCTGAACCGCTATAAAGAGACGATCTCCGGGGCTTATGCCGCTGGGGAAGTGGTTGGCGGTATTCACGGCGCGAACCGCATTGGTGGCAACGCCGTGGCGGATATCATTATCTTCGGTATTCAGGCGGGGATTCAGGCGGCGGCCTATGCGCGGATGCCGCGTCGTTCTGGTATTTTCCCAACGAAAGCACGGAAGGCGAAGTTTGTGAAAACAACGGTGAAAACGGCGGAAAATCAGTCGATGCTGGTAGAGGAATAAGTGATAAAACAGTAGGTATACTGGCGGGCGTCTGAAAGGGCGTCCGCGATTTTCCGATGCTTCCCTCTCTGTATTGCCGTTCGTTCATTGGAGCTACCGTATGCCTTCTGTCGATAATGCTTACGTCTATTCCGTTCATCTCATGGGTAGCCCCATTCTGCTCAAACTCTTTGTTCATGATGAAACCGCTGTCAGGCAAGTTTTCCTGCGCATCAAGCAGCTTGAAGACCTGCTAACTGTTAATCGGGCGCAGTCGGAAGTGATGAGTATCAATCACGAGGCGGGAAAAGCGTCTGTGCCGGTCAGCCCGGTTGTCTTTGCGCTGATTAAGCGCGCTAAAGCGGTGAGTCTGATTGAAAATAGCGGCTTTAATGTGGCGATAGGCCCCGTCGTCAAACTCTGGAAAATCGGTTTTAGCGGCAGCACGGTGCCTGACAGCGAATCGATACAACGAGCGCTGGCATTGACACATCCCGAGCGCATTATTCTCAGAGAGCAGGATTGTACCGTATTGCTAGAAAGCGCCGGAATGGAGATCGATCTGGGGGCGATTGCGAAAGGCTATATTGCCGATATCGTCCGGGATGTTCTGCATCAACATGCGATTCAGGATGCGCTGATCAATCTGGGGGGAAACGTGCTGGCTATCGGCAGCGCGCTGACGGATGAGCAAGGGCTATGGAGCGTCGGGTTGCAGAAGCCTTTTGCGGATCGCGATAGCCTGCTTGGCATCATTAAGGTGAAGAACAAATCCGTGGTGACATCCGGCGTTTATGAGCGCTTTTTTACCGTGGACGATCGCATCTACCATCATATTATCGATCCTCGGACGGGTTATCCGCTGGATAATGAACTGCACAGCGTAACGGTTATCTCGAATGATTCTCTCGACGGTGATATCTACACCACGCTGCTCTACGGTATGGGCGTGAACGCGGGCATTGAGTTTCTACAACATCAGCCGGACATTGAGGCCATCTTTGTGACAAAGAGTAAAGAGATCATCTTTTCTTCTCAGCAACATCATACGTTTGAATTGCTGGATACGGATTATTCGGCGACTATACGGTGAAGGTTGGATCTGAGCCGGAAAGTGAATAACGTGGCGTTTATTAAGGAAGATTTTATCCCGATAGGGGATAACGAACGTATTGTCTTACCCGATTTAACCGGGCGGCATCATTTGGCTGTTAATGTCGATGACGTGCTCGAAGGCTTGTTACCTTTATGGCAGATTATTGAAACCGAGTGCGTGTCAGCCTGCTGTGGCTTTGATGCGTTTGATTTCTCTGCTGATACACTTTATGCCGCAGCCCGCAAGCTGGACGCCCCAGAACTTGGTCACATGCTACACCGTGCCATTGAGCAAATAACCTTACTGGATACCACGGTGATATCCAGCAGTTATCTGAATAATCTGGCGGATAAACAGGCCTTTATTACCTTGTTGCAGCACATTCGTACCAGTTTACCGCAAGGAAACGACTAAATTTATGCACGCTCAGGCACAAGACTGGAAACACGCTCCCGCACCGCAGCAAACTGCGCCGCTTAATTTTCAGGCGCTGTTTACGGATGAGGAAGCTGAAACAATGAAGCAGGGCATCATTCCAAAGCAAATGGAAGATAAATGGTTTATCTATTTTGAGGACGGCTGGCTCCGTTTTCATCGGAGTTGGACGGGCTTTTTTATCTATGCGGTGAAACTGGATGGTTCACCCGCCGGCGTTCGGGTCACGGACTCATGGGTCAATAGAGACCCGGCACAATACACCAGTACCGATCTGGATTATGACCAGAATATACTGCGTTATCTGATAGACGTAGCGCTACTGAGAAAGAGAGGAAAGTAGCCCATCAGGGACAGGCTACTTTTGATGACTTATTTCAGTTCCAGCTCGTTCATTGCAGCGATGCTGAAGCCGCCGTCAACGTGCAGAACTTCACCGGAGATACCGGCAGCCAGATCGGAACACAGGAACGCAGCAGAGTTGCCCACGTCTTCAATGGTAACGACACGGCGGATTGGCGTAACGGCTTCGCAATGAGACAACATTTTCTTGAAGTCTTTGATGCCGGATGCAGCCAGTGTACGAATCGGGCCCGCAGAGATGGCGTTAACGCGCACGCCCTGAGCACCCATGGCGTTCGCCATGTAACGTACGTTTGCTTCCAGAGACGCTTTTGCCAGACCCATCACGTTATAGTTCGGGATAGCGCGCTCAGCGCCCAGGTAGGACAGGGTAACCAGCGCAGAGTTCGGGTTCAGCATTTTACGGCAGGCTTTCGCCATCGCGACGAAGCTGTAAGAGCTGATATCGTGAGCGATGTTGAAACCTTCACGGGTCACGGCATCAACGTAGTCACCGTCCAGTTGGTCGCCCGGTGCGTAAGCAATAGAGTGCACGAAGCCATCAAAGTTCGGCCATACGTTAGCCAGTTCGGTAAACAGTGCTTCGATGCTCGCATCTTCAGCGACATCACACGGCAGAACGATGCTGGAGCCCAGCTCGCTGGCAAAGCCTTCAACGCGTGCTTTCAATTTGTCGTTCTGATACGTGAAGGCCAGTTCGGCACCTTCACGCTGCATTGCTTGTGCAATACCGTAGGCAATAGAACGGTTGCTGGCAACACCTGTTACCAGAATGCGCTTACCGGTAAGAAAACCCATAGCAGTAATCCTTGTGATCATTGTTGCTGCGATCGCCACTTCGGTGCCGGTAAACCTACGCGGCAAGTGACGACCGAGATGAATAAACCGCGCGATTCTACCATGTTGGGGACGGTAGCGGTACTCCGAGCAGTATCCTCCCTTCTTTCACCGTCCTGCGGCCGTAGCGGGGATACCGTCGTTGTGCGCGGAGATTAACGTTGTGCGCCGTCGCGTCGCCAGGCGTCGGCGCTGAGCGCTTCGCCGAAGTGGCTGGCAATCAAACGTTTCGTCAGGTCGTGGAGCGGGGCGGACAACACATCGGCAGTACTGCCGCGCTCGACCACTTCACCAGCCTGCATCACCAGAATCTGGTCGCTGATGTGCTTCATCATGCCCAGATGCTGCGTCACGTAAATATAAGAGATACCGTGCTTTTCCTGTAACTCCAGCATCAGATTGATAATCTGTGACCGCATAGACATATCCAGTGATGCCAGCGCCTCATCGGCCACAATCACTTTCGGTTGCAGGATAAGCGCGCGCGCCAGACCGACACGCTGTTTTTGTCCCGGCGCGAGCGCATGCGGATAATAATAGGCATGATCGGGGCGTAACCCGACCTGCTGCAGCGCCTGATTAATCGCTCGTTCGCGCGCTTCGGCGCTGAGGTCGGTATTCAGCCGCAGCGGGACATCCAGCAGTTGCCCGATACGCTGGCGCGGATTGAGCGCATTACTCGCATCCTGAAAGATCATACGGATGCGCTGGCTGCGATAGCGGTAATCGCCGTAATGCAGCGGGTGATCGTCAATAACCAGTTCGCCGGACGTCGGGGCGATCATGCCTGACAGCATTTTAGCCAGCGTCGATTTCCCCGATCCGTTCTCACCGATGATGGCGAGCGTTTGTCGTTCACGCAGCGTAAAGCTGACGGATTTCACCGCCTCGACATGTTGACGACGGAACAGTCCGGTTCGATAGCGGAACGTTTTGGTCAGGTTGCGGGCTTCAAGCAGCATCTCAACCATTACGGTTCCTCCATGTTGAGCGGGAAGTGGCAGGCATATAAGTGGTTCTTAACCGAAAGCAGCGGCGGTGTTTGCATACACTGCTTTTGTGAATACGGGCAGCGCGGACCGAGCCGGCAGCCAATCGGCAGGTGCTCCAGCGAGGGGATCGCACCGGTTAGCGTGTTCAGCCGGCTTTTGTGCGGCAGCGAACGACCGAAATCGGGCATTGCGCGAATCAGCGCCTGCGTATAAGGGTGGTGCGGCGCGGTGATCAAATCTTCACTGGTCGCGCTCTCTACCGTTTGCCCGCAATAGAGCACGTTGATCCGGTCAGCCCATTTGCTCATGGTTTGCAGGTCATGGCTGATGAGCAGAATCGTGGTGTTATTGTTCTGATTCAGGCGTGAAAGCAGGCGGAAAATCTGCGCCTGCGTGGTGGATTCCATCGCGTTGGTGGGTTCGTCGGCAATCAGCAGGCGCGGCTGGTTCGCCAGCGCGATGGCAATCATCACTTTCTGGCACTCGCCGTCGCTCAGCTCATAGGGATAGCTGCCCATAATATCTTTATGATCTTTAATCCCAACGCGGTGCAGCAGTTCGATAGCGCGGCGTTTGCGCCAGTTGAATCGCTGCCACCAGCGGCCTTTATACGTCCAACTGGGAATCGCCTGCACCAACTGCCGCCCGATACTCTCGGACGGATCGAGACAGGATTGCGGTTCCTGAAAAATCATGGAGACGTTATGGCCGACCAGCTTACGCCGCTCGCGCGACGACAGCTGCAGCAGGTCTATATCATCAAAGCGGAAGCGGTCGGCGGTTACGCGCCAGTTCTCTTTGGTGATCCCGCAGATGGCTTTGGCGATCAGGCTTTTACCTGAGCCAGATTCGCCCACCAGACCGCGAATTTCCCCTTCGCTCAGCGTCATGCTGACGCGGTCGACGGCTTTGACGGGGCCGTCGGCGGTGAGAAATTCAATCGTCAGGTTACGGATATCAAGTAATGGCATAGGGAGTCGTTGCCTCTTATTCCGTTTCCGCGACGAGCGCGCGGCGGATGCCGTCGCCCAGCAGGTTGACGATTAACACGCTCAGCGCGATAGCCGCGCCGGGCAGCATCACGGTCCACGGTGCGGCATAAACCAGCTCCAGCGAGTTGCCAAGCAGCGCGCCCCATTCGGTCGTCGGCAGCTGTGCACCCAAATCGAGAAAGCCCAGCGCGGCGATATCCAGAATGGCGATCGACAGCGCGCGGGTAAACTCGGAAATCAGCAGAGCAGCAATGTTCGGCAGCACAACGTACCACACCAAATAAAACGTGGACGCGCCGTCAAGACGAGCGGCGATCACGTACTCTTTGTCCATTTCTGCGTGTACGGCGCTGTAGATGGTGCGCACCATACGCGGCAGCAGCGCCAGCCAGACGGCGAGCATCGCGTGTTCGAGTTTGGGGCCGATAAAGGCAATCACCACAATCGCCAGCAGCAGCGAGGGAATCGACAGCAGCGTATCCAGAATATGGTTGAGCATCGCAGAGCGCAGCCCGCGGGTGACGCCCGCAAAAACGCCCAATACGATGCCGCACAGCGCCGCTGCGTAGGTGACGATGAGCGATGCGCCGACGGTCGGTGCCGCGCCGCTCAACAGGCGGCTTAGCTGGTCGCGGCCTAAATCGTCGGTGCCAAGAAAGAACGACACTTCACCATAGTGAGACCAGGAGGGGGGCAACAGTTGGTAGCCTAAAAATTGCTGATCCACTTCATAAGGCGCAAGAAACTTGCCGAACAGGCACAGACCAATCAGGATCAGAAAGCCGTATAGCCCGATCATCGCGAGCATATCCTGATGGAACGCCCGCCAGGTATCGCCCAGTCGGCTTGGCAGCCGTTTTTCGCTATAAACGTTATCGAAGGGCATACCATTCCTTGTGTTTCAACGGATTTGCCATAGCACCCCAAATATCGGACAGGATGTTTACTGTGATGACCATCGCGCCGACTACCATGACGCCCGCAGAAATCGCGGCATAATCCTGCTGGCGAATGGCGTTCACCAGCCAGCGGCCGATGCCCGGCCAGTTAAAGACCACTTCGGTAATCATCGTCAGCGTCAGCATCGTGGAAAATTGCAATCCCAGTTTGGGAATGATTGGCGGTAGCGCATTGTGAATCAGGTGGCGACGAATGACCGTAAAACGCGAGAGTCCGCGCGTGGCCGCTGCTTTAATATAGTTTTTGCTGATAATTTCCGTGGTGCTGACGCGCATCAGGCGGATCACTTCAGTCGTCGGCCCGACGGCCAGCACGGTAATCGGCAGAATTAAGTGGCGGATAGCGCTGACGATCATTTCGCCACGGTGTGGCGAATCTGACAGCCAGGCGTCAATCAGGGCAAACCCGGTGACGGTTTTCACCTGATAGAGCAGGTCAAAGCGGCCTGAAACCGGCAGCCAGCCGAGGTGCAGCGAGAAAAAGAGCGTTAACAGCAGCGCCAGCCAGAATACTGGCAGGGAAAAACCGATAAGCGCCAGCGTACTGATCACAATATCCGCGCCGCGGTTCTGCATCACGCCGGCGGTAATGCCCAGCGGAATGCCGACCAGCAGCGAGAGTGCAAACGCCAGCAGACAAAGCTCGATCGTGGCCGGGAACACTTCTTTCAGCAGCTCGCTAATGGCCTGCCCGTTAATGCTGGATCGGCCAAAATCTCCCTGAAGCAGACTGGTGAGATAAAAGTGATAGGCATCAAATAGCGCTGCGCCGTTGAGCGGCGCATTGGGCGTGTAGTAGCTGAGGCTAAAGCCAACCAATGTTAGTAGTGACAGTGTCACTATCAGTAACACCAGACGTCGTAAGGTAAAAATAATCACGGCTGTGCTTCCTCCACGGTTTCCGGTGCAGAGGGTTTCTGCTGCGCCTGCTGATCCTCGCGGAAGACGCCCGCGAACGAGGCATTGCCGAACGGGCTCAATACCAGCCCTTTCATGTCATAGCGGTAGGCCAGTAGTCGTAATGACGATGCCAGCGGCAGAACGGGTAATTGTTCTGCCAGAATACGCTGTGCCTGTTGATAATAGTCAATCCGCTTAGAAAGCTGTTGTGATGAGAGCGCGTTTTGCAGCACTTCATCAAACGTGGGATCGCACCAGTGCGCGTAGTTGCTCTGGGAGCGAATCGCCGCGCAACTTAGCAGCGGTCGGAAAAAGCTGTCCGGGTCGTTACTGTCCGTTGCCCAGCCCGCCAGCGTTAAATCGTGGCTGAGTTCCATCAACCGCGCCTCCTGAAAACGGCCTTCCACCGGAACAATGGTTACGGTGACGCCAATCTGCGCCAGATCGGCCTGTATCAACTCTGCCGTTTTCAACGGGCTGGGGTTGTAGGACTGCGAGGCGCTGGGCACCCACAGGCGCAGGTTGAGGTTCGTCAGCCCCAAATCCTGCAAGATTTGCCGCGCTTTCTGCGGGTTATATTCCGTAATTTGCGATTCATTGTCGTACGCCCATGAGGCGCGAGGCAGAATCGACGCTGCGGTTTCCGCCGTGCCGTAATAGATCGACTGCATCAGTCTGTCGTTATTGATCGCCAGTGCGATGGCTTCCCGCACGCGGCGGTCATCCAACGGGGGTTTACGTACGTTGAAAGCCAGATAGGCGACGTTCATGCCAGGGCGCAGCGAGAGACGCAGGCGAGGGTCGTTACGCAGAATCGTTAGCTGGCTAGCCGCCGGATAGGCGAGAACATCACATTCGCCCGTCAGCAGCTTGGATAAGCGACCCGTACCGCCGGAACCGAGATCGACAACGACCTGCTGCATGCGTGGCAGGCCGCGCCAATAATCGTCGTTGCGCGTCAGCCGGATATATTGCCCGTTGCGGTATTCATTGAGCAGATAAGGGCCGGTACCGACTGGTTCGCGATCCAGCAGCTCCTTTTTGTCCTCTTTTGCCAGACGCTGCGCGTATTCCGCAGACAGGATCGGTGCGTAGTGCGTGGCCAAATGCCAGAGGAAAGACGCATCCGGGCTATTGAGGCGGATCTCAACGCTATACTCACCTAGCTTGCGGATGCTTTGTACCGAATCGGCGAATTGCAGGCTGTCGAAATAGGGGTATTCACCGCCGTTAACATCATGATATGGATGCTTTTCGTCCAGCATGCGCTGGAAGCTGAAGATTACGTCGTCGGCGTTCATATTTCGGGTTGGGCTGAACCAGGCGGTACGCTGAAACGGCACATCGCGGCGCAGGTAGAAACGGTATGTCGAACCGTTGTCCAGCACTTCCCAGCGCTGAGCCAGCTCTGGCATCAGACGATAGGTATAAGGGTCGACGTCCAGCAGGCGGTCATAAAGCTGTGCTGCCAGCGTATCAATGGTGACGCCGCTGCGCGCCATCTGCGGGTTAAACGTGTTCAGGACATCATTGACGCAATAGACAAAGCCGCTCTGGTGAATACTTTCCAGCGGAGCAGGTGACGTTGGCACGGACGGCGATGCGGCCAGTGCAGGTAATGCCAGCCAGGTGAATGCCAGTGCGAAACAGGTTTTTCCGAACATACGGGATTTTTCAGTCAATACGGTTATACACAGAGTGTATCGCACTCTTGGCATCCTCCCCACTCTTGTTATGCGCGTCTGGCGACTTTCCAACCGGTTGAGTCACCAGACTAACGATTGAAAACGTCATAATGAATGCTATAGTTAAGTCATAATGACGAGGAAGTAACCATGAATGCAGAAATCAGTCTTAAAGTTGAAAACTTTGCCCGTGAAGCCGAACTGCCTGACGGCGTGTTTCATGACCCGCTGATGTTTGTCAGTGTGGTACGCGGCGGGATTTCCGGCGCGATGCTGAAACGTGGTGCGGATGCCAGCGGGCTAAGCCGTAAGTTAATTGGCTCGGCGCTGTCCGTCGATCCCTCGAACATTTCCCGTTTGTTCCGTCGTAAGCATTTAACACTGGAGCAGGGAGAGGCCGCGCTGGAGACGTTTCGTTTATGGCTGAAAGCCATGACGACATTTGAAGATGAAGCGAAGGCACAGCTGTGGATGGAGAGCGGTATTCCGGCCTTTGGCGGGAAAACGCCAGCGGAAATGCTGGATACGCACAAAGGGCGTCAGCTGGTTGATAATGCGCTGAGCCGGATCGAATACGGCGAATTCATATGAGGCTGTACCGCATTACCAAAGCGATCTGGCTGGAGTCATTTTCAGGGCAGACGGGCGTGAGCTTCCTGCACGGCGCTCGCTTCAATCAGCCCAACACGCCGGTTCTGTATTTTAGTGAAACGCCCGCGGTCGCGATGTTGGAAATGGGTAATTATCTGCCTTCGCCGCAGTTGCTGCCTGCCAGCTATCGTCTGGGGGTGTATGAACTGCCGGACGACGTCCCGCAAGAGTCCATTACGCTGGACATGCTGCCTGAGGATTGGCACCGCTACCCGTTTATGCCTGACGTACAGGCGCTGGGGTCGCGCTGCCTGAATGCGGGGCAATCACTGGTGATTTGGGTGCCGACCAGCACGGTTAAGCCGTTTGGCAGCATGCGTAATGCGCTGATTAATCCGCTACATCCGGCGGTAAGCCAGCTGCGACTGATTGAAGCGATCCCGGATTTTTACAGTCATAGGCTGTTTAACCCTACGGGGCATTAAGCTTGCGATTGGTAGCGATAATGCAGTCAGGAACCCTATCGTTAGTATGGAAATGAGAAAAATTCTCAACAAAGTGCTTTACAGATGATACTGATAACTATTATCATCACTTTCGCACTTCGGCAGTGGCTTCTCGCAGGCACTGAAGGAGAGCACGACATTGCTCACATTGCTTCCAGTATTATTTTAGCCAGCCTATGTGCTGGCTTTTTTTTGCCTGAAAAATGGCTCCCCTCGACGAACTCACTCTGTGTTTCGACGTTTGTCTCCCACAAATGCCGAAGGTGATTGACCGAATTGTTTTCTGAATGCTGTCGTATAGGCGCTGTGGCTGTCATAGCCACTGTTCAGTGCGACCTGAATGATGGGCGCGCCTTGCACCAGCATGGTCAATGATGAGATCAGGCGCAATTGCTGGCGCCACTTGCCGAACGTCATACCTGTGCTTTTCAGAAAGCGACGATGGAAGGTTTTCCCGCTAACAGCCAACTTGCCAGCCCAGTCATCAGCCGTTGCGATATAGCCAGGGTCGTTCATGAGTGTCTGGCAAACCGTCTGCATTTGCACGTCCTGAGGCCAGGGTAGGTAAAACGGGAGATGCGGAGGGGCGCGCAGTTCCTCGATTAGCAGTTCTCCGAGCAGTTGCGTATAGCGCGATGTCCTTTCGTGGCCGTCTCTATCGGTCAACTTACCGATTAACTCTCTCGCCAATCCAGATACTCGCACCACACAATCCACGGTGGGCAGCATCGTGCAAATATCCTCGCGCACGAAAATGCCATGCGCCTGTAAGGCAACCGGGATGACCAGACGGTGGGGGACGCCGGGGCGCAACCAGACGGCAGATGTCGGTGGCACCAGCCACTGTCCGGTTGGCGTCTCCACGCGTAAAACGCCACTGTCCGCGTAAATCAGATGACCTCTGCGGTGGTCGTGCATGGGAACGATATGCCCTTGTGGATAGCGTATGGCGACACCCGTGACAGGTTGCGTTGAGGCCTCCGTTGCGTCTAAGTCAAGCGCGTGCCCGCCGTCTCCGGGAGAGGAAAAACCCATATCGACTCACTTTGTCCAAAACAAGCAATGAAATGTCTATTTTCATGTAGATGGACGATGTGTGCAAACCTAATATGAAAACGCAATCACAACGTTGAGCGTCGCGTCTGTATTGCCGTTCAGCCATCATTCGCGCGCGGCTACGACGATTGTCTCTCGGCCGGGGTCGGCACGCATGCATTTGCGTCAGCTCTATCCTGATTCCATCTGACCCCACAATTAGCCGCTTTTCCTGTGCTGGGGCAGGTTCTATTGATTCCCCTGGAGGCTTTTATGCTGACCGATCCTTCTCAAAAATACCGTCCTTTTCCTGCCGTTGATTTGGCTGACCGCCAATGGCCATCGCGCACGTTGACGCGCGCGCCCGTCTGGCTGTCCACGGATCTGCGTGACGGCAACCAGGCGCTCTTTGAGCCAATGAACCACGAACGTAAGTTGCATCTGTTTCAGGAATTGGTGCGTATTGGCTTCAAGGAGATAGAGGTTGGATTTCCCTCCGCATCGCGTACTGATTTTGAGGTTGTACGCCACTTGATTGATGCCGATTTGATTCCCGACGATGTAACACCGATGGTTATCACGCAGTTACGTGATGACCTGATAGAAGAAACGGTGCGCAGTGTGGCCGGCGCACGCCGTGTGATCGTCCATTTTTACAATGCCATTGCGCCGGTCTGGCGCGAAATCGTGTTCGGCATGAGCGTTGAGCAGATCATCGAAAAGGTCGAACACGCTATTGCGCTTCTGAGACAGTTGACGGCAGAGCATCCTCAAACAGAGTGGGTTCTTCAGTATTCCCCTGAGACCTTTTGTATGGCTGAACTTGAGGTTTCGCTGACCGTCTGCAACGCCGCCATTCAAGCCTGGGATGCAGGCCCGCAGCGCCCGATGATCATCAACCTGCCAACGACGGTGGAGGTATCTACTCCTAACGTTTTCGCGGATCAGATCGAATGGATGCACCGACGCTTGGCACGTCGCGAACATATTGTGCTATCCGTTCATCCGCACAATGATCGCGGCACCGGCATTGCCTGCGCGGAACTGGCGCTGCTGGCAGGCGCTCAGCGGGTCGAAGGCTGTCTGTTTGGCAATGGTGAACGTAGCGGAAACCTGGATGTGGTGACGATGGCGCTGAATTTGTACACCCAGGGTATCCCACCGCATCTGGACTTCTCTGATATTGCCGCTGTCGCACGTGTGGCGGAAGATTGCACCGCACTGCCTATCCACCCGCGCCATCCTTATGTCGGCGATCTTATTTTCACGGCATTTTCCGGCTCGCATCAGGACGCTATCGCTAAGGGCTTCGCCACACAGCGTGCGGATGCGCTCTGGCGCGTACCGTATCTGCCCATTGATCCTCAGGATGTGGGACGTAACTATGACAGTATCATCCGCGTCAATAGTCAGTCGGGTAAGGGGGGAATTGCCTTTCTACTGCAACGTGACCATGGCATCGTGATGCCGCGCCGTATGCAGGTAGAGTTTAGCGCTATTGTCCAGACGTTGGCTGATGCGAGCGAAACTGAACTGAGTAGCGAGAGAATCTGGGAGATTTTCGAACAAACTTACCTCGCACCGGCTTTTGAGCAGCCTGGATTCATCTACAACGCGCATCGCCTGTCAGAAAATCCTCAAGGGCAAGGTATTGATTTAACGTTAATTGATGCTGATGGTGAGCCACGACATTGCCGGGGGGAAGGTAACGGGCCAATCTCCGCGACGGTGGCGGCACTGGGACTGCCATTGCGTATCGACAGCTACGAGGAACGCAGCCTGGGAGCAGGGGCGGATGCCGTAGCGCTCGCTATCGTGGAAGCGGTCAGGCCTGGCGTATCAGGATCGCGCTTTGGTGTTGGGCGACACCCGAACATTGTCACTGCTTCGGTGCTGGCGGTGCTGAGTGCCGCGGCCAGATTTCCGACAGTCAACGAGGCCGCTGGTTGAGCCGGGTATGCACGATCGCAGGTCGGTCGATTAGGCCGATCGCTTATTAACGCTCATCGGGTGCTTTGTTGTTCTTTTGCAAGTACGCCTGTTGGGAGATGTATCATTGCGACTGGGGAATTCAGGGTAGGAGTCCCCGTCAAGGTTGTGCCACGGACATCAGGATCACGCGCCAGTATACATGCTGTCTTCTTATCAACCCTGACTACATAACACGCTTACTATTTCTCTATAAATAATTAATAAAATCAAAATGATTGAGATGTTTCCTAAATTGTTTGCGGGAACAAAAATCTCCCTTATCATGCCTATACCCAAGATCATGGGTGTTCACAATGGAGATAAGGAATATGTGGATAAGAAGGAATCAAATCGTCAGGAAATTGACGTTAGGGGTGGTAACAACGGTGCTGGGGATGTCGCTCAGTTTTTCTGCATTATCCGCCACACCGGTGGAAACGCATGGCCAACTGTCCATTGAAAATGGGCGACTGGTGGACGAACAGGGGAAAAGGGTGCAACTGAGAGGGGTCAGTTCGCACGGTTTGCAGTGGTTTGGTGACTACGTCAACAAAGATTCGATGAAATGGCTGCGCGATGACTGGGGGATTAACGTATTCCGTGTTGCCATGTACACGGCAGCGGATGGCTATATTTCCAATCCTTCCCTTGCGAATAAGGTCAAAGAAGCCGTTGCGGCGGCACAAAGCCTCGGCGTCTACATCATCATCGACTGGCACATTTTGTCGGATAACGATCCTAATATTTATAAAGCACAGGCAAAAACCTTCTTTGCCGAAATGGCGGGGCTGTACGGTAATTCGCCGAACGTGATTTATGAAATCGCCAATGAACCCAACGGCGGCGTGACATGGAACGGGCAAATTCGGCCTTATGCGCTCGAAGTGACTGAAACTATCCGTAGTAAAGATCCTGATAATCTGATTATCGTTGGCACGGGTACCTGGAGTCAGGATATTCATGACGCGGCGGATAATCAGCTGCCCGATCCGAATACGCTGTACGCGCTGCATTTCTATGCGGGTACGCACGGGCAGTTCCTGCGCGATCGCATTGATTATGCACAAAGCCGCGGTGCCGCGATTTTTGTCAGCGAGTGGGGCACAAGCGATGCGTCCGGCAATGGTGGACCGTTCCTGCCTGAATCGCAGACCTGGATCGATTTCCTGAACAACCGTGGTGTGAGCTGGGTTAACTGGTCGCTTACCGATAAATCAGAGGCGTCTGCGGCGCTGGCACCGGGAGCGAGCAAATCTGGCGGTTGGACAGAACAGAATTTGTCGGCGTCAGGAAAATTTGTCAGAGCACAGATTCGCGCGGCTGCGAATCTAAGCGGTGGCGATACGCCAACCACGCCAACGGAACCGACCAATCCAGGTAGCGGAACCACGGGTGACATCGTACTGCAATATCGTAATGTGGATAACAATCCTTCCGATGATGCGATTCGCATGGCCGTCAACATCAAAAATACCGGAAGTACGCCGATCAAACTTAGCGATCTGCAAGTGCGCTACTACTTCCATGATGATGGCAAACCGGGTGCGAACCTCTTTGTTGACTGGGCGAATATCGGCCCTAACAACATTGTGACCAGCACAGGTACGCCAGCCGCCAGTACCGATAAAGCCAATCGCTATGTTCTTGTGACCTTCAGCAGCGGAGCCGGTTCTCTTCAGCCGGGTGCAGAAACCGGTGAAGTGCAGGTGCGTATCCACGCCGGAGACTGGAGCAACGTGAATGAAACGAATGACTATTCATACGGTGCTAACGTCACGAGCTACACCAACTGGGATAAGATCACCGTACACGATAAAGGTAAGCTGATATGGGGCGTGGAGCCGTAATAGCACGTCGCTGACCTATTAATCTACTGATTCCGCGGGCGTGAATTCGCCCGCTTTTTCTTTCCCGTTTCTCACTCATGTACCGCGATATCGTGTTTCTTCAGCAATCCACGCAGTTGGTGATAGGTTAATCCCAACAGTTCAGCGGCTTTACGCTGGTTAAACTTTGCCTGAGTTAATGCCCGATCGATCAAGCTTTTTTCTTGTTCCAGTAGCCACGGTTTCATATCCAGCGGTAAATCCGGCTGACCAGATGTGGCTTGTGTTTTTTCCTGAATGGCGGGAGTCCGACGGAAGGGATTCAGAATGATGGCATCAAGAGGCTGTTCGCTGTCGCCGTGACGATACACCGAGCGCTCAACGACGTTTTTCAGCTCGCGGATATTGCCTGGCCAACCGTAATTCAGCAGCGTCTGGCGCGCGGCGGGCGTGAAACCGGGAAACAGCGGCAGATGTAATTCGCGGCACATCTGAATCGCAAAGTGATCGGCCAGCAGCATGATGTCCTGCTGGCGTTCGCGCAGCGGCGGAAGCTGCACAACGTCAAAGGCCAGACGGTCAAGCAGGTCGGCACGGAATTTACCGCTGGCGGCAAGTGCAGGCAAGTCGTCATTGGTCGCACACACCAGCCGCACATCAACCTGTAGCTGATCTCTGCCGCCGACGCGCTCCAGCATGCCGTATTCGATCACCCGCAGTAATTTTTCCTGCACCAGCATCGGCGCGGTGGCTAGCTCATCCAAAAATAGTGTTCCGCCGTCGGCGCGCTCGAAGCGTCCCAGATGGCGTTTCTGCGCGCCGGTAAAGGCACCAGCTTCATGACCAAATAGCTCGGAGTCGAGCAGGTTCTCGTTGAGTGCCGCACAGTTCAGAGAAACGAATGGCCCTTGCCAACGGGGGGAAAGGTAGTGCAGGCGGCTGGCAATCAGCTCTTTACCCGTACCGCGTTCGCCGATTACCAGCACCGGCTTATTCAACTGTGCCAACTGTGACACCTGTTCCAGTACCTCTAAAAAGCTGTTGGCCTCGCCCAGCAGATTCTCTTTTTCCTGAAGCATGATGTTCCACCGTGTTATTTTTACTAACTGTTAGCGTATTTGACTAATCTAACGAAAAGAGAAAAATAGTCAAAATTATCTACTCCTTAATTTTCAATTAGTTAACGGAAATTAAAAGTTGGCATGCTTATTGATATACCTATAGGGAGATCGCGACTGGCTCGGCTGGTCACGGTGATAAATCAGGCGTAATCAGACGCTGGAAATCATGAAGAGGATGTAATTATGGGTATTTTTTCTCGTTTTGCCGACATCGTGAACGCCAACATCAATTCATTGCTGGATAAAGCTGAAGATCCGCAGAAATTGGTGCGGCTGATGATTCAGGAAATGGAAGATACGCTGGTTGAAGTGCGTTCAACCTCAGCGCGGGCGTTGGCAGAAAAGAAACAGATTGCCCGCCGTATTGAACAAGCGCATGGTCAGCAAGATCAGTGGCAGGAAAAAGCCGAGCTGGCGCTGCGTAAAGACAAAGACGATTTGGCTCGTGCGGCGCTGATTGAAAAGCAGAAGCTGACCGACCTGATTGCGGTGTTGCAGCATGAAGCCGAAAGCGTAGATGAAACGCTGGAGCGCATGAAACGTGAAATCGGTGAGCTGGAAAATAAATTAAGCGAAACCCGCGCTCGCCAGCAGGCACTGACGCTGCGTCATCAGGCTGCGGCATCGTCGCGTGATGTGCGCCGCCAGTTGGACAGCGGTAAGCTGGACGAAGCGATGGCGCGTTTCGATCAGTTTGAACGCCGCATCGACACGATGGAAGCGGAAGCGGAGAGCCACGGTCTGGGGAAACAAAAATCGCTGGATCAGCAGTTTGCCGAGCTGAAAGCGGACGATGAAATCAGCGCGCAGTTGGCGGCGCTTAAAGCTAAAGTTAAGCCAGCAGAGTAATAAACGCGTAGATGCCATCGGATGGCTGTCGTTAGAAAACGGCAGCCACCCGCGTGCGAATAATAACTAAGGAGACACAATGAGTGCGTTGTTTCTTGCCATTCCGCTGACCATTTTCATGTTGTTTGTGGCGCCGATATGGCTTTGGCTACATTACAGCCAGCGTAAAAACAGTGCTCAACTGGGACAAAACGATATGCAACGTCTGACACGCTTAACGGAAGAGTCCAACCGCATGCGTGAGCGTATCAGAGCGCTGGAAGATATTCTGGATGCAGAACACCCGGACTGGAGAAAATCGTAATGAAAAATACGTGGTCAGGTAAAACGTTATACCGCATACCGGAAGAAGGCATGCTGAAAGGGGTTTGTGCTGGTTTAGCGCGTTATTTTGACGTGCCGGTGAAGCTCCTGCGGATAATCGTGGTGCTGTCGATGTTTTTCGGCCTGTTCTTTTTCACTATCGTGGCTTACATCATTCTGACGTTTATGCTCGATCCGGCTCCGGCGGGAATGGGATTTGAGGATGAAAAAACGGCCCGCACACCCAGCCAACTGCTGAATGAGGCGGATGCGACATTGCAGGCCAGCGAACAGCGCCTGCGCAGCATTGAGCGCTATGTCACCTCGGATACGTTTGGCGTTCAGAACCGCTTTCGTCACCTGTAATTTGTCATCAGTTATACGCTTTCGCTGACGTTATCCACCGTACGACTTGTGTCGAGAGTGGATAACGTCACGCTGCTTTTTCGCTGCAATCTCTATGATCCGATCCCACTATGCATCGGGTGCCAGCCATTTCCTTCTTTCGCGCTGTAGCGCACATTCTGTAGCGGTACCAGTTTCCACTGACCATTACTGTCCTTCACGATTTCGCTGGCATGCGCGCGACACTGGTAATTCAAGGTATCGGCTTCCAACTGGAACTGATAATTTTTGCCTTTTTCTGGAATAAAGCGAGTGGTGATCAGGCATGAGTATTTACTTTCAACATAAACGTTGACTATCGCGGTTTCAACGCCTGCTACTAATGGTGTTTCGTAGTAGTCGATATCGTATTTTTCTCCGGATACTTTTGGCATTCCGCGATCCTGGGTGTTTTGTAAAACCCATTCACTGGAACGAATAAGACCGCCAGTGCGTTTGCCATTTAGGGTCTGGTAAATGCTGGTTTGTTCAGTATTGTCTATAATACGAACCCATGCTGAATCAGCGTCTTGAGAGGCGGGGACAAAAAAATCATTATTTGGCATTATGGAGCAGGCAGAGCTCAAAGATGCAAGAATAGCAAGTTTAAATTTTAAGATATTTTTCACTTTATGTTCCTTATAAATAAGGCGTCCTTGCCTTATCGTAACATCTTAGCGGTTTTAGGTATTATTTCCCTGGTAAACCATAATGCGCTGGTAATTGATAACCTTCAGGGATCTCAGGCCAGCTATTCATTTTCAATAACACCTCACTATCTTCAGCTATGGCCTCGAAGAAACTTGAGAGAGTCATTGCGTGACTCCTTAACTTCAGCAAAGCTGATTGCATTGCCAGTTCATCATGTTCAGTACTGGCTTTTTGTAGTAAGTCAGTATGAACTTTCAGAAAATTTAATTGATTCAGGAATTGTTCATTCAGTTGCCCATTGTAGTCAATCGACAGGTCATCTATTTCGATAGAAGATGTGTTTTTTTTCTTCAATACCGCGATGAAATTGTTCTTCATTAACTCAAAAAAGAGATCATTTATCATTTAGGCAGCCTCCGTCCTTCTTTAATCGCACTAGCTGTTTTCGAATCGTTGTAAGAGCCATCCAGGTTCAGAACTGCTTTGACTTTTCCTTTGCTGTCAAAAACTTCAATATGATCTTTGTGGAGGCCATCAAGGTAGTACTTGTCACCTTTAGCAATATGGTCGCCGACAGTTCCTTTCGCCTGATAAACACTTTGTCCCTGAAATATTTGGTTGGTTTTTTGCGAGCTAGTCTTCATCTGGCCGCCAAAGCCTGACTGCTTGAAAAATTCTCCCATATTACCAACCGCACCCTTATTTGGCTGGTACTTTGCTTTACCTACGCCAGTAATGGCACCCAGTGCGGCACTTGCAATCAGGTCAGCCTGTACCTGATCCAGACCATATTTAGCTCGCAGATTTTCCGATACGAAGTTACTGGAAACGACACCATCGGCATCCATCTGATGCATCCATAGAGCAGATAAATCATAACTCATACTCCAGGGAAGGTCTTCGCCCATTGCCCGGTCAATTGCCTGCTTAACCGCCAGACTATTGGCAAGAACACTGCCATATTTAGCCTGACAACTATCTGGATCGTTAGCGCAGTCGCTCATCAGCTGCTCCTGCTGCACGATGCTGAGTTGCTGATATTTCTTCATAATAGGGCCGCAATCGCCGCCCTTAGCCTGGCAGGATTTGACTTCAGCGACCCAGTCATCGATCTGCTTCACGGTCAGATAGTTATTATCCACTGCATTTTTGCCAGCATCATGGCCACTCACCGCACCAGCAGAAGAGTCGCTTGCTACGCCGCCTGCCAGCATTGCCGCCAGCGATGCCAGGTTACTGATCTTACTCTTATCGCTATCGGCCAAATCAGCAGTTGCGGTATCCGGGTAGAGATAGTCTTTGATTGCGCGCGCTGCAAGTTCGCCGGCTGCTGCGCCAACTGCGCCGGCAGTGGCATTACCACCGGATAGTTCAGCGATCACGCCACCCAGCACTGCATGGCCAATCGCGTTCGCTGCAATTTGCCCGGCTGTAGGATTTTCATCAAACCCGACAGTCATGTCTTTAACCACACCCGCCATGTAAGGTGCAGCGCCCTGAGCCAGCGCTTTCAGTGGATCACCACCCGCTAGTGCAGTGATGGCAGCCGCTGCGGCACGAATACCTTTTTCCAGGTCGCCGCCTGCCTTATACTGCTCGCTGATATCTTTATAAGCCGCAGTATTCTGCACGCGGTCCCAGTACTCTTTGCGCGTCTCTTTCGTCTTATCCCACTCACCCGCAGCTTCGATCCCAGCACTGTTCGCCATGATCTGCCCTTGGGTAAGGGTGATATTCACGCCCTGATTAACAACGTCGCCAATTAACCGCAACTGGCTCAGACGCTGCTGTTCCTTCGCCTTATCAAAGATTGGGCTGATGCTTTGATTCGCATGCTCAACATCGCGGCTCAGTTCGCTGACATCCTGCTGCTGGTTCGCCTTGTCACGGATAATCAGCGATCCCGGCGAAACGGCGGCATAAGTCGTACCGGAAGCATTCCCATCGCTGCCATCCGCTCCCAGACCATTGGCCGCCAGATTCTGTACGGCATTTTTCAGCAGATCCTGTGCACCCAGTCCGCCAGTGCTGATGCCGACGCTGCTGTGCGACACCTCAAACTCGGCACTGTTGTCGATATTGCTGAAGCCCAGCGTGCCGGTGTCGAGACGGTTTTTATCTTCGCTGGCGGTGCTGCCAATCACTGCGCCATCCAGCTGTGTGTGGTTACCGACAGTGATATCGAAGCCGCCATCACCGGCGAAGATACCGGTCTGCTCCTGCACACTGTTATAGGTGCTGTGGATCTTATCTTTCGCTACGTTGGCGCTGACGCTGCCAGTCATGCTGCCAAAGGTAAAGCTGGCACCTGCTGAGCTGTTCTTCTGCTTCGAGTCGTAGTTATTAACGTCCTGCTCACTTTGAAGCGTCAGGTTACGGCCGACATTCGCCACCACCTGGTCGGCGCTCAGCTGTGCGCCGCGCAGGGTGGTGTCACGTCCGCTGTTAACCGTCAGCTTATTACCGGCGTCGACGGTGGTTTCGGTATGCGTCAGGCCATCGCCATTTTCGTTACCGGAACCTTTACTGGCGTTAGCAAACACACTGATCCCCGCGCCGCCCTGACCAGCGCCGATGCTCACGCCGATGCCGCCACCGCTGCTGCTGTTTTTACCGGTCTGCAGTTGGGTATTCTGCGCCGACAGCAGGTTGATATCGCGGTTCGCTGACAGCAGCACATCGTTACCCGCTTTCAACTGGCTGCCGCCAATCGTCAGATCGCCATCGGTGCCATTCTCTGAACCGGTCGCTACCAAGTTGATATTGTTGCCCGCCTGCACGGTACTGCCGGAAGCGTTAACCGCTTCACTGTGGCTCTCGCTCTTCGACTTCGAGGTGCTCAGCGACAGGCTGACGCCAATGGCGTTCTGATCGGTAGTGCTCTGTGCTGCCAGTACCGCTGCCTGAGCGGCCTGTACGCCTGCCAGACCTGATTTCAGCTTTTGCAGCGATGCCATACGGCCATCCTGCTGCTCATCGGCGGCTTTCGCGCTGGTGTAAGCGGCATTAATAGCGCTGCCGATCGCGCCGGACAGCGCCAGCGTCAGACCCGTCTGTTTACGCTCGTAAGTGGTATCGGTGGTGCTCTGGTTATTCGCAGCATCAATGGTGATATTGTTCGCCACCATATTGATGTCGTTACCGGCGATCACATCGGAGCCCTGCACGGCGATATTATTACCCGCTACCAGACTGGTATCGCCATCGACGCTGCCCAGCGTGCTGTTGTTGTGGGTCAGCGCCACAGTATCGGAGGTTGAACTCTCTTTAATCGAACCGACAAAGAAGCCAATGCCGCCGCTGCTCATCAGGCCTGACTTGGTGGTTTTTTTCATCGACCAGCTGTCGCGGCTCTCTTCTGCCGCCGTGACATTGAGGTCATTACCGGCACGCAGCGCCAGATCCCGATCCGCCGCCACATCGCTGCCGGTGATATTCAGGTTGTTACCCGCGCTGACGGAGATATTTTCCCCGCCCAGACTGCTGCCGTTTGCCAGCGTGGCATCGTAACCGGCGCGGGTGGTAGTGGTGCGTTTCGACAGGAAGCCGGAACCTTTCACCTTCGAATTCATATCCAGATATTCCTGGCTGCTGGCGCTGCCGAGGTTGATATCATTGGTGGCGGTCAGTGCAAGCTGCCGATCGGCATTCAGTTTTGCCGCTTGTGCGTTAATATTATTGCCGGCATTCAGCGAGATATTGCCGTCGCTGGTGACTTCACTGCCTTGTACCTGAGTCAGCGTCTGCGTGACGTGGTTATCTTTATCCCACACCACCTTGTCGCTGCTGCCGGTGGTAACGGTGGTCATATTGATATCGCGGTTAGCAGCGATCTGCGTCTGGCTGTTTTCACCGGAGCTGACCACCTGCGCGGCCTGCAGATTGACATCTCGGCCTGCCTGCAGCAGCAGTTTGCCATCGTCACCCTGCACATACATGCCTGCCACTCGGTCGATATTGTCGCGGCTGAAGCGGTTACTGCCGTTCTGACTTTCCGCGTGGTTAGTCTCGCTGGCAACGGTGATATCGCGCCCGGCCTGCGCTAGCAGGGTATCGGTGGCACGCACCGTGCCGCCAGTGTTAGTGATATCGTTGGTCGCCTGCAGCGACACGGATTTACCAGCAATAATGCCGCCGACGTTAACGATATCGTCGCCGGAAACAGTAACCAGCTGTGTGGCGCTGATGCGTCCGCTGTTCAGCATGCCGCCGCTGATGCCAATGCTAACGTTCTTACCGGCCAGCAACGCACCGCTGCCGTCCATATCGCCTTGCTGCACCTGTGCATATACCTGCGGTACCAGCACGCGCTGAGTCGTGCCATTCGGCATCTTCACATCCTGCGCAACCAGCCACACCATATCCTGGGTGATCTGTTTCATCTGTTCGGCAGTGAGCGCCACGCCCGGCACCAGGTTGAATGTCTTCGCGAAGCTGACGCCCGCTTCCATCAGCCCCTTATACTGCTCTTCATCGCTGGTGTAGTCGGCGAGATAGCGCTGGCCGACCAGCTCAACGATCTGCTCGCGCACCAGACGTTGTTCATAGAAACCATCGCCGAGGCGTTTTTGCGTGATCGACGGATCGGTCTGCAACTGGCTCAGCATATAGTCGGAGCTCAGCCAGGTTCTCTGATTGGTGAAGCGCGGGTCGGTTTCGATCAGATAGCTGCTGGTGGCATCCGGCAGGGTGGTGAACAGGCTGCCGGTTGGCAGGGAAGCATCCGGCGTCATGGAACGAATCACATCAGTGTTCTGTCCGGCCACTTCCACGCGCTGCGTGGCATACTCAGCCAGCGATGGTGCGCTGCTGGTTGCCTGGGTATTCTCCTTCATCACGCTCGGGCTGAGGCTGATGGACTGAATTTCCGTTGGCGGTGTATAGGCTGAAGCGCGTGCTTTCTGGCTGTCTTTGCCTTTTTTATGGATACGATCCCATTCGATGACCTGACCGACTTTTTCCGTCAGTTTCTGGCCAGTGACTTCGGTATTCACCAGTTCCTTCACCGCCGTCAGCAGGGTGCCACCGGCAATAATCTGGCTCTTGTCGTTCAGCAGCTTATCGCCGGAGAGTGAAATCTGACCACCCGCGATGATTTTCGCCGGGTCGCTCTGGGTGATCTGCTCTTCGCTGATGGTCTTGGTATAGCTGTACTGATAGTAATGGTCGCGACCACACACCACGCCTTCGATACAGATATGGCGCACTTCATCTTTGTAGAAGCTGATGTTGTAGTCGTCAGGGCTGTAGTGGACGCCATTCCTCAGGTCCACCACCATGTACTCCTCTTTCTGCTGCTGGGACAACTGCACCATACTGGTGACGAAGTTGTCATTGATATTGTTCAGCGCGGTGAAGCTCAGCGCCATATTGCCCACAGATTCGATAGTCGAACTGTGGTTGTTAATTTCGCCAGCCTTGCCGGTCGCCAGCGCGTCCGCATCCAGCGCGCCGCCGATGGCCATATCACCATTGCTGTAGATCAGGGAGTGGTCGCGGTTATTCAGCGTACCGATGCCCAGATCCAGACGCTGACGCGCCGCGATGGTGGCGTTGCTGTTATTTTCCGCCAGGTTATTCAACGTCGTTGCGCCGATCGCCAGTCCGTCGCCATAAATACGGCCGGTGCCGACATTGTTGACGGTGCTGGCGTTGATACGGGTCAGCACGCCGTCGATCAGGCCGCGGTTGTTCAGCGTATCGCTGGCGTTCAGCGTGGTCTGCTGGGAACTCAGTTCGCCAGTGGTCTGGTTGTCGATGTTGCTGGCCTGCACATTCAGCTTACCGCCTGCGCCAAGCAGCGCCGTGTTGATCAGGCTGTTGTTAACATTCAGCGTCAGATCGCCGTTCGCCAGCGTTTTGCCGGTGTTGCTGAAGCCGTCGGCGAAGCTGAGATCCATATCGCCAAGCGACAGAATTTCACCGCTGCCATTAATCTCGCGACCGCGGAAGATCAACTGCTGACCTGCCACCAGACGGCCACCTTCATTGCTGATACGCAGATCGCTGCTGGTGGCTGCGGTGCGGGCGAGGGCGCTGCTGTTTTGCTGCTCGAGCGTCAACTGCTTATTGGCGGAGATCTGTCCTTGATTGTTATTCAGCACCGGAGTGGCGATCGCCAGATCGCTGGCGGCGGCCAGCGTACCGTTCTGGTTATTCAGTCCACTGTTGGCTGCAACATCCAGCGAGCCGGAACCGGCCGCCATAATCGTGCCGCTCTGGTTATTCAGGCTGGCGCTCTGTACGCTGAATTTTTTTGCATTGGCGGCGATGCGGCCATTCTGGTTATCAATGCTGTTAATGCTGAGTTGCAGATCGCTCTCGCCGCTCTGCAGTAACTGGCCACCGCGGTTACTGATAACCGGCGTGCTGACCTGCAGCGTATTGGCGTTAATCACGCCGCGATCGTTGCTAAGTTTACCGGCGGCGGAGAGTTTCAAATCGCCGCTCGCCAGCAGCTGCGCGTCGTCGGTGATGATATCGCTGCTACTGGTCAGAGTAGCGTGATGCGCGGCGGTATCGCTGCCGCTGAGATCAATCTGGCTGGCGCTGGCGTTCAGATCGCCACCGGCCAACGCCTGACCTTTGCTGGTCAGTTTACCGTCACTGGCGAGTGTCAGATTGCCGCTATCGGCCAGCGTGCCATCGGTTTTCATCCCGGCGGCAATGGCCGCGCCTTTGCTGTTGTGGATGCTGGCGCCGCGCACACGGGTGTTGCCTTTGGCGGCGATAAGGCCGGTATTCGTCACCGCGTCGCTGGCGGTCGTGCTCTGATCGCGCTGGGCAAACAGGGTGCCGCTGTTGTCAACTTTTTTACCGCCCAGCAGCAGATCCTGACCGGCATTGACCGTACCGCTGTTGACGATATCGCCATTGGCGTTAATGGTGATGTCGCCCGCCTGACTGCCAAGAGTCCCTTTGTTGCTGACGCCGACCCCTTGCTCGGTCGCCACCAGGCGGATTTTACCGGCATACATACCACCCAACTGGGCGACGTCGATCGCCAACGTCGGCTTGACGTCGTTGTCCGTCGTGCTGCTGGCTGTGGCGGTGCTGTTATCGGCGGCCACCTCGTTTTTGCCGGTGGTGAGGGTCACATCTTTCGCCCAGATACCGGCATTGACCTTCACGGTGCGGGCAATCAGGTCGGTGTAATCCTGACGGCTGCTGTCCATGCCAGCACCTTCCACCACGATTTCACCATTGCCCACGCGGTAACCGCGCAGTTCACCGTTGGTCATCTGCGGCGTGCCGGTGGTCAGAGTGGCGCGATTGGCGTTAATAAAGCCACAGCCGTCGCAGCTGATGCCCGCCGGGTTGGCGATGACCACCTGCGCCTTACGACCTGCCACTTCGACATAGCCGTTCAGCTTGCTCGGGTCGCGCGAGTTGACCTCGTTAAGAATAATTTTGGCTTCGCCTTTCGCCAGCCATGGGTTACCCGCCACCCAGCCACCCATCTGGGTCTGCACCTGTTTGTGCGAGTTATTAAGGATTGCGCCTTTGTTATCGACGTCAAACTGGGTGTATTTGTTATGCGAAACACCACCGGCGCTCGGCGTTTGGATATTGACCTGCGGCGTGCCGTTGGCGCTCTGCATCACATTCGGCTGCTGGCCGCCCGGGGCGCTCTTGTCGGCGACAATTCCGGCTGCCAGTGCCTGTGGCGCGAGCGTGACCAGGCCGAGTGCGGTCATGGTCAGGAAGGCGGCGGGCTTCATGCTGCCAATCAGCTGGCTCAGCGTATGGCCGACGCCGTTGGCGCTGCTTTTACCCTGGCCGCGGTTGATTTCGGAAACCACCATTAACAGGCCGCGAGCCTTGTTGAAAATGATGCGATAGAGGTTCTTATTCACGAAAAGTTATCCCTGCTAAAAGTGATGTTAAGCAACCAGCGGCGTGTTCTGCTGCCAGAGTCTGAATTGTTGCTGGGTGACGTCATCGCCACGGAATTGCAGTACCCGTTGTCCGCGTTCCGCCCCTTTGTGGTACAGCGCGCGGCCACATAAGTGGGGAAACAGCGTGCCGCCGACGATGCGACGAAATGCCTGCTGATCGCCGAATGGCGCGACCCAGTCGCGGAACCACAGGCGGTTGCCGCTGGTCCAGTCCTGCGGTTGCACCAGGATGCCGGGGCCGGTGAGATAGCGCTGTTCCGCTTCTTCGTCCATCCACGCCCAACTGAGGAAAAACATGGGTTTGTCATCGCGGCTGGCAATAACAAACTGCTGATGTTTGATGGCGGGCAGCAGCAGCGTCGGCAGCACACTGAGCGGAATATCGCGGTGCTGTTCCGAATGCATCCACAGCCAGACCGCCGCGCCAAGCGCTTCCGCTTCACTGAACTGACCGCCTAGCAGCGGGGCGGTTAACTGATAGCCATTAACAGGAATCTTCATCACGCGCCTCCTTAGTACTGCCAACTGAGGTTGAAACCGAGAGTGACCGGGCTGGTGTGGAAACCTTCCGGTTTGGAGAACGGTACACCGACAAACAGGTCGTAGCCGGTGTTAAAGGCGTTACCGCGCAGACCAAGCACGCCGCCCGCCAGATGTTTCCCGGCGAGATAATCACGCGTACCGTCCACTTCGCCGTAGTCAGCGCCGAGATACAGTTCCTGGTTAGGAAGCGGGGTGCGCCAGGCCAGATCGTTGCGCACGAACCAGCCGTTATCAGCCGTCAGGGTGCGTTCACCATCAAAGCCGCGCACGGTCCAGCGGTTACCAATCGACAGCTGATCCTGTGGCGTCAGTTTGGTATGGTTGATCTGGCGCAGATACTGCACGTTGTAGCGGAAGGTCTGATTGCCCAGCGTAAACGGCACATCGAGTTGTGCATTCAACTGGATAATTTTCGCCAGCGCGGTGCCTTCATCGAAATACTCTTCCTGCGCCGGAATAGCGCCGAACCAGCGGGTACCGCGCTGGTAGCTCACGGCGGCATCAAGAGTGGTGGCGCCGAAGTAGTGGCGATGCTGGAGGCCCAGACGCCAGGCGCTGGTTTTACGTCGCTGCACATCCACTTCGGTATCGTTGACGAAGTTCTGTGATTCGCGCGTCAGAATTTCATAGCTCATTGAGGTTTTCTGACTGCCGCTGCGATACAGCACCCGGCTCAGTTGGAAGTTAAGGTTTTTGCTGTTGCCGCTGTAGTTGTAGTCTTCATACGCGCCCGCCACATTCTGGTTGTAGTCGTAGCCGCTGGCGGTGACGCCCGCCATCCAGTAACCGAACGGTACGGAGTAGTGCAGCATATAGTTCTTGCTGCCTTTTTCGCTGCCGGATTCAAGGTCATGGTTGCCGGAAATGTAGAACAGGTCGCTGAGTGCGAAGGGGTTATCGATATACAGCGTCAGGCCGCCCTGATAACGACCGGTGGTTTCGGTGCCAGAGTCATCGAGTGTCGCGCCGAGACGCCACATTTTTTTCTGTTTCCAGGTGACGTCAATGTCGCTTTCGCCGGGCTGTTCGCCCGGTACAATCGCCATCTCTGCCTGTACGGTGGGCACGCGCTGCAGGTTTTCCAGTCCCTGCTCAATATCACGCAAATCCAGCAGTTCGCCTTCACGCGCCGGCAAGGCGCTCCAGAGGCTCACGTAGCGATCGCTCTCTTTGGTCCGTTTGATCTGGCGCGTTTTGCCCGGAATCAGGGTGATATGCAGTGTGCCGGTTTTCAGGTTTTGCGGCGGTGCCATTACGCGTGCGGTGACATAGCCATGGTCGATCAGACGGTTTTGC
This sequence comes from Pectobacterium aroidearum, assembly GCF_015689195.1. GTDB lineage: Bacteria > Pseudomonadota > Gammaproteobacteria > Enterobacterales > Enterobacteriaceae > Pectobacterium > Pectobacterium aroidearum. The sequence goes on along the minus strand of NZ_CP065044.1, from coordinate 2,789,838 downwards.
AGTGCGCTCATCAGCAGGTTGACACCCTGAGCGCCCAGGCACTGACCTTTACCCTGATCGGCCAGCTGTTGCAGCGGCATACGCAGCCAGGAGGGGAAGTCTTCTTTGCCGGTCAGTATGATGTGATACAGCGTAAAGCACTGTTGCTCCTGCGGAAATTGCAACGTAGTAAAGAATGAGGAGGGTGGCTGCAAACGCACATCGGGCGTTTGCGGCGCTAGTTGCTGCTGCATCGCACGCTGGCGATCCTGCTGGTTGATATTTAGCTGCTCATCCACCCGGTCCGGTGCGGCAAGAGGCGTCAGATTATTATCTGCCGCCCAGCTGCTTGCTGAGGTGGTCAATAAAATAAATAGCGCAAGCGGGTTGAGACGCGCAGGTTGATACCCGTCAGTGAATGACGCATTCCGTAGCATAATTAATTAACCTGAATTATTGATTATAATTGGGACAATATTCGTTTCCAGAAACAATTGGTTACTTAGTACAATTTCAGGTTATATACGTTAACAATTTGTTTGCTAAGAGTTGTCTTATTGCTTACTAAGAGTTGTCTTAAATTTATCGTTTCTTTACATTCCGGCGGTAAAAATACGGTATGAGATAGATGATCGTGGTTGAACTTATGTCGGCGTGAGGCGTTTGTCTGATTTTGTTATATTGATACGATATATCTCTCAACCAAAGGAGTGATGGTTCATTCGATGAGTCGACTACAGAACGAAATTAACTCACTGGTCAATCGCGGCGTAGATCGTCACCTGCGTCTTGCTGTCACCGGGTTGAGCCGCAGTGGCAAAACCGCGTTTATCACCGCGTTCGTCAATCAATTATTGAATACCCACAGCGGTGCACATTTGCCGATGTTTTCCCCCGTGCGTGAAGAGCGTTTGCTGGGGGTAAAACGCGTGCCGCAGCGCGATCTGGGCGTGCCGCGCTTTGCCTATGATGAAGGCATGGCAGCGTTGTATGGCTCTCCGCCTGACTGGCCGACGCCGACGCGCGGCGTGAGCGAAATCCGTCTGGCGCTGCGCTATCGTTCTAAAGATTCATTACTGCGTCACTTTAAAGACACCTCGACGCTCTATCTGGAAATTGTCGATTATCCCGGCGAATGGCTGCTGGATCTGCCGCTGCTGGAACAAACCTATTTGAGCTGGTCGCAGCAAATGAGCGGCTTGCTGCAAGGGGGGCGCACCGAGTGGGCAAAGCCCTGGCTGGCGCTGTGTGAGAAAATTGATCCGCTGGCTCCGGCGGATGAAAATCAGCTTGCCGAGGTGGCGCAGGCTTACACCGACTATTTGCATCGCTGCAAACAGGAAGGGCTGCACTTTATTCAACCGGGGCGATTTGTGCTGCCGGGCGATCTGGCGGGCGCACCGGTGCTGCAATTTTTCCCCTGGCCGCAGGTGAATAATATCGGTGAAGCCAAACTGGCGCAGGCGGATGAGAAAACCAATATCGGCATGCTGCGCAAGCGTTTTGACTATTACTGCCAGTCGGTCGTCAAAGGGTTTTATAAGGATCACTTCGTCCGTTTCGACCGACAGATTGTTCTGGTTGACTGCCTGCAACCGCTCAATAGCGGTATTCATGCGTTTAACGATATGCGTCTGGCGCTGACCCAACTGATGCAAAGTTTTCACTACGGGAAGCGTACGCTGTTCCGGCGTTTGTTTTCGCCCTGCATCGACAAACTGATGTTTGCGGCGAGTAAAGCGGATCACATTACCGCCGATCAGCACGCTAATCTGGTGTCTTTGCTCCAACAACTGGTGCAAGAGGCGTGGCAGAACGCCGCGTTTGAAGGCATTGATATGCGCTGTGAAGGCATTGCGTCGATCCAGTCAACGCAGAGTGGCGTCGTCGATCATCAGGGACAGAAAATTCCGGCGCTGAAGGGGCATCGACTCAGCGACGGTCAGCCGCTGACGGTTTACCCTGGTGAAGTGCCTGCTCGCTTGCCGGGTGCGGCATTCTGGCAAACGCAGGGCTTCCACTTTGATCAGTTCCGCCCGCGAGAAATGACGGTAGACACACCGTTGCCGCATATTCGGCTGGATACGGTCATGGACTTTTTGTTAAAGGATAAATTGCGATGAACGAACCACTGAAACCCCGTGTCACGTTCGATGATGCTTCACCGCAAGAGCCGCTGCCGCAACTGCGTGCAGGATTAGCATTTGACGATCAGAGCGGCACGCCATTTTCCCCCATCAGTCGTGAAGAAGAAGTGCCGGAAGAAGGGGCCGCGGAAGAGGCGATCAGCGCGGCGCTGCGGCCAAAGCGCAGCCTGTGGCGGCGTATGGTGATGGCGGGAATAGGGCTGTTTGGCGTCAGCGCGCTGGCGCAGGGCGTGCAGTCGCTGCATAACGCCTGGATACAGCAGGATTGGATTGCGCTGGGCGGCATTACCGCGGGTAGCCTGATTGTGGCAGCGGGCGTCGGTTCGCTGGCCGTCGAGTGGCGACGGCTCTATCGTTTGCGGGAACGTGCTGAAGAGCGCGACGTGGCTCGCGATCTGTTACACAGTCATGGTGTCGGGTGTGGGCGCGAGTTCTGTGAAAAGCTGGCGCGGCAGGCAGGGCTGGATAGCGGCCATCCAGCGATACAGCGTTGGCAGGCTTCGCTCCATGAAACCCACAATGACCGCGAAGTGCTAGAGCTTTATGCACGTCTGGTTCAGCCTGTACTGGACACGCAGGCACGGCGTGAAATCAGCCGCTCGGCGGCGGAATCTACCTTGATGATTGCCGTCAGCCCGCTAGCGCTGGTGGATATGGCATTTATCGCCTGGCGCAACCTACGCCTGATTAACCGTATTGCCGCGCTGTACGGCATCGAACTGGGCTATTTCAGTCGCATTCGCCTGTTCCGGCTGGTGCTGATCAATATCGCGTTTGCTGGCGCATCGGAGCTGGTGCGGGAAATTGGCATGGACTGGATGTCGCAGGATCTTGCCGCGCGGCTATCGACTCGTGCCGCACAGGGCATTGGCGCGGGTCTGCTGACCGCACGTCTGGGCATCAAAGCGATGGAACTGTGCCGACCGCTGCCGTGGCTGGATGATAAACCGCGCCTCGGTGATTTCCGCCGCGAGCTGATTGGTCAGGTGAAAGAAACGCTGCAAAAAGGGCGTTAGCGATCAAGACGATGGCGCTGGACGTGTGCCATCGTGATTTATCTTTCTGCTTAACGGGGAAATACAGCACAAGCGGCGTCCGACTTTGGCAGATAGTACCGCTATGACAGAATCGTGTGTAGGATAAAAACTCCTCATCGCTATATAACAGGACGTTTTTATGATTCTCGATAAAAAATTGACGCTGGCAGCACTGTCGCTGTCGGCCGCCATTTTCTGCTTACCTACCAGCGCACAGCTGGTGCTGACACCTGCCGATGCTGAGCATTACGCGCAAAACAGTTTTCCTGAATATCTCGAATTACTCACGCTGCCTAATGATGCCGCCGTGCCGGCGGATATCCAGCGCAATGCTGGCTGGCTAGAAAAGGCCTTTCAGAAGCGCGGCTTCACCACGCAGCAACTGGCGAATGGTGATAAACCGCTGGTTTATGCTGAGCTAGGCACGCCAAAAGCCGATCGTAAAACCATCTTGTTTTACATGCATTTTGACGGACAGCCTGTGAATCCGACCGAATGGCAAACGCCGCCGTGGCAGCCTGTGTTGAAAGAAAAAGATGCCGCGGGTCAATGGCAGACACTGCCTGAATCACGTCTTCTGAAAGGAGACATCAACCCGGAATGGCGTCTTTTTGCCCGTGCGTCTGCTGATGATAAAGGGCCGATTGCGATGTTTCTCGCCGCTATGGATGCGATGAAAGATAAAGGCGTTGAACCCGCCGTCAACATCAAGGTGCTGCTGGACTCCGAAGAAGAAAAGGGCTCACCCGGCTTGACGACGGTGATGGACGAACATTTGACGCTGCTGAAAAGCGATGGGATGGTGATTTATGACGGTGCGATGCCATCCAGCAATCGCCCTGGCATTAACTTCGGCAACCGTGGTTCCATTCAAATCGATATGACAGTTTTCGGTGCTAACGCGGCAGCGCACAGCGGCGGCTATGGCAATGTCATTCCGAATCCGGTGCAAAATCTGGTTACGCTGCTTGCCAGCATGAAGGATGCGGACGGTAAGGTTACGATCCCTGGCTATTATGACCGCGTCACGCTTAGCGATAGCGATAAAAAACAGGTAGCGGAAACGGCACCACCTGCGGGTTCGTTGGAAAAACGCTTTGGTGTGGCTCAGTTAGAGAAGGTCGCCAGCAATGCGGCAGAGGCAGTGCAATATCCTTCGCTGGATATTCTCGGTATTAAAGCGGGCGATACAGGAAAAAAAGCGGCTAATGCCATTCCGGCAACCGCAACGGCCAGCGTGAATATTCGTACCGTGCCGGAGACGTCGCCGGATGATATGTATGCCCTGTTACGTCAGTATATCGCCAGCAAAGGTTTTCATATCGTTGCGGGCGAAGCCCCTACGCAGGCTGAGCGCGAGCAGTATCCGCATTTGATTTCCCTTCATCTGACGGCATATCCGAGCAGTGCCTATGCGGCCAGAACCGAGATCGATTCTCCTCTGGGGCGTTGGGCAGTCGCGACCACAACCGCGCCGCGCGGCATCGCACCGGAGAAGAACCGTATGATGGGCGGAACGTTGCCAATGAGCGGGGCGGTCAGCGTGTTGAAAGTGCCTTACGTCATTGTTCCTCTGGTGAATGCCGATAATAACCAGCATAGTTTTGATGAGAATTTACGTCTCGGTAACTATCTGGAAGGTGTTCGAACTATTGTGACGATGGCCACGACGCCGCTGCCATAATCCCGTTTCGCTATTGACGTGGAAAAAACGTACAGATGTGTCAACTTTTGCTGCCACCTGACTTCATCCGGTGCAAACGAAAGGGTATTATCAACAGCAATAGCCATATCGTGTCTCTTGAAGAAGGTAGCCGTTGATGCATCTGGAAGTGATTTGTGAAGACCGCATTGGTATGGTCCGTGAACTGCTAGATCTGCTGGCGTCACGCAATATTGATTTACGCGGCATCGAAATTGCCCCCATTGGTCGTATTTACCTCAATTTTGCCACCCTCGATTTCGATGCTTTTCGTCTGTTGATGACGGAAATCCGTCGCATTGAAAACGTGAGCGATGTGCGCACTGTGGCGTTTATGCCGTCTGAACGTGAACATCGGGCGCTGAATGCGCTGCTGGAATCTATGCCGGAACCGGTGTTCTCGCTGGATATGAAAGGGAAACCGGAGTTATTTAATCCCGCCGCGCTGGCGCTGTTTGAGCAATCGGCAGAGACCATCAGCGATTTGACGATTGGCAGCATGATTCCCGGTTTCAATTTTGCCAACTGGCTGGAAAAAAGTAGCACCGTCGTCGCTGAGCGCGTAGTGATTCGCGGTCAGGATTTCTTGCTGGAAATGACGCCGGTCCGTCTGGACGATGATGACGGTAAAACCGCCACGGCGGGAGCGCTGGTGATGCTGAAATCGGCGGCTCGCATGGGGCGGCAACTACAGAATCTCACCGTAAATGATGAAAATGAATTTGATCACATCGTTGCCGTTAGCCCGAAAATGCGTCAGGTGGTTGAGCAGGCACGCAAACTGGCAATGCTGGATGCGCCGTTGCTGATCGTCGGCGACACGGGGACGGGCAAAGATATGCTGGCGCGAGCGTGCCATTTGCGCGGACCACGTGGCAAGAATCCTTTCCTGGCGCTGAACTGCGCGGCGTTACCCGATGATGTGATGGAGAGTGAACTGTTTGGCCATGCGCCCGGTGCGTATCTCAATGCGCAGGAAGGTAAGAAAGGGTTCTTTGAGCAGGCTAACGGCGGTTCGGTTCTGTTAGATGAAGTCGGTGAAATGTCAGCGCAGATGCAGACTAAGTTACTGCGTTTCCTGAATGACGGGACATTTCGTCGCGTGGGCGAAGATCACGAAGTTCATGTGGACGTGCGGGTGATTTGCGCAACCAAGAAAAACCTGTTGGAACTGGTGCAGCGCGGCGAGTTCCGGGAGGATCTTTATTATCGCCTCAATGTGCTCACGCTGATGTTACCGCCGCTGCGTGAGCGTCCGGCGGACATTATGCCGCTGGCCGAGCTCTTTGTGGCGCGGTTTGCCGATGAGCAGGGGATTCCACGGCCTAAACTGGCTCCAGATGTGGAACATTTCCTGCCGCAGTATGGCTGGCCGGGTAACGTTCGGCAGTTGAGGAATACCATTTACCGAGCGCTAACGCAGTTGGAAGGCAACGAACTGCATATGCAGGACATCGATCTCCCGGCGTTTTCGATTGATGCTCCACAAGATGAAACCTTGCTTGACGGCTCGCTGGATGACATCAACAAACGCTTTGAGCGCTCCGTACTGACCCGTCTTTATCAATCCTATCCAAGCACGCGCAAACTGGCGAAGCGGTTAGGGGTATCGCACACGGCGATAGCCAACAAACTGCGGGAATATGGACTTAGCCAACGTAAAGCGGCGGGGGACGACGAGGAATAAATAACAAAACGGCTGCGCAAGCAGTAATGCCAGTCAGTTAAGCGACTGACTGGCAGTTTATCTACGGGCCTTACTGTATTTTTGGGGCCTTTCTTTTACTATTCGTGGGAAGGCCCTTTCCCTTCTTATCGGTAATTTCACCAGTTGTCCCTGGCTTTCAAGATCACGCATTAGTTCCGGGATGCGGCCCGGTGAAGCACCCTGTAGTGTCATCAGCATTCGCATCACCATTCCGCACGATTCTGAGAAGCTCAGCTGATTTGGCCAGTATCCTTTCAGATGTCCTGCCATTTTAATCATCTGATATCTTACAAGATTATAGGCCAGTAATACTCCCCATAACTCCTGCTCCACGAGCTCAGGTTTCTTACTTCGCAGTGTCAGCCTGCTCAGTTGCATCGTCTGCTTTATCTCACGGTAGCCCAGCTCGATTTCCCACCGGTGGCTGTACAGGTCCGCCATCTCTCCACCAGGGAAGCGCAGCGCATCCGTCATCGACGTCAGCAGATGACAGACCTTTCCTTTGCGGGTCAGTGTCAGTAGCCGTGCTGTGATTTCCTCCCCCAGACCCGGCCACTTTTTACGGGCCTGTGGACTGGTTTTCAATTTTACCAGATGATCACCTTTACCCAGCTTCCTGACCTCTTCATACTGCGCCCCCTTTTTCAGCGGGATCAGCCAGTGCCGGTGTTTCCCCGCCTGATTCCAGGCATTCAGCAAACCCAGTGCGTAATAGCCTTTATCGAGTAAAGTCAGCGTGTTATCACCTGTCTGTGCTATCAACTGTTCTGCAAGCGCATTTTCACTCTCTTTCATCGTGCCAAAGGCTGCTGCCGTCAGCAGATGGCTGGTCAGCTCCATCTGGCAGACCATTTTTACCTGTGGATAGAGTCCCGGTTTTCCGCCATGTGTCTGGCGCGGGAAGGCGGCATCATTTTCTGGTGTATCCGGCGTTCGCCAGACCACGCCATCCACGGCCAGCAGAGTCAGGCCACACCAGTGTGGATGTGGCGTTTCACTATGCCAGAGCTGTGCAGTTTGTGTGAACACACGGCGAACGGCCTCACTTCCCAGGCGCTGGCGAGCCTGAATCACGGCACTCGGGGCGACAAAGGGACGGTTACCCGGCAGCATAATATCCAGACGGTTAACAATCTGGTGAAGGGGCTCTTTACGTTCAAGCGCCATGCCGACAATGCACCAGACCATCATTTCAAGCGGGAGACGCCGCTTGCGTAGCGTGACCGTGCCGGACTCGGCGAGACAACGTGAGACGAGTTCGGGGTCGAGATAATCCCCCAGAGAAGTCAGTGGGTTACGCAAAGAGTCGTAATGGGATACCAGATCAAGAGCCTGTCCAATGTGCATAAAAAAATCCGGAAACGGGTGAGCATTTCCGGATTTTTACACAGCCACTGGATCGGTCAACCGATCCTTAACTGATCGGCATTACTGCGCAAGCAGCCGTTTTAGTATGAGAAGAAAGATAGCAGATTCAGGCATACCATAAATCAGAAGATGTAGGGAGCGTGAAGCGGTCTGTAATCATTTCTGAGTGTAATTGAATATATTGGTCAACGAGCTGATCCATATTACTGGCATGTGAAGCAGCTGCATTGGAATAGTTAGGAACAACAAGAGATTTGAATTTTAATCCAAGATCGCCAGCATTATAGTTTTCAATGATAGCTTCTGCGGGATCCAGATTAGCAAAAGAAGCCGATACGAGCAGTGTTGTGCCGGACAATGTATAACGAACAATAAATTGATCGCCCAGCGTTTCATCAATCATATCTCTGCTTCCCCCAAGTGCAGGCGAAAAATTCATAGGGTTAGGGATAGCAGGATAAAATACAGCAGTATCACCATCTTGAAGTGCCACTTCTCCTCCGGGATTTGGCGAGTTACTGCGAACAATAAATCCCCCTTTTAATTCTAAACCAAGGTCTTTTTGGTTAGTTAACTGGTTTATAGATGAAAGATTAATGTAAAGTTTGTCATCGCTATCAGCATCTTTGATAGTATTCACCCCCTGGGTAATAACGAATTTATCTGCACCTCCGTTTCCGTAAATAATATTTTCGCCTCTTCCGCCAACAATAATATTACTGTCGCCATTTCCGTATAATACATCATTAAATGATGAACCAATGATGTTCTCCATATTTTTGATTGTCAGGGAACCGTCACCTTCAAAGGGAAATACAACTTCATTACCGATTAACGAAATTTCTACTCCATGGTTAATATGGGAAAGGTCAATCGTGTCGCCATATCCGGACTTAGAACCTAATAGATCCACAATGATGTGTTCATTAGATACAGGGAGTTCCTTTATAATAATCGTGTCAGAATTATTTGTTCCTTCGAGTTTTTCTATGCTATAAGCATAATCATGTCCTTTATAAATACTATACCCTTCAGATGGTGATTTATCGACAGAGAATCTCCAGTTATACAAAGGGCTATCTATTTTTTCAAAACTAATACTGAGTTTAAGAGGGACTGCGTTATCGCCACCATCCCGAGTAGCGTGATAGGATAAGGTATCGTAACCTGGCCCACCATCAATAAGCGCACTGCCGGGAATTAGACCTAAATAAGTCGTAGGGACACCAAGGATGTTGTCATTTCCTATACCAGCATGCACGATGTAATTAAGATAGTTTGCTCTGTCACCTATCCAAAAGTCCTTATAATCATCATCGCCTTGACTACCCGATGAGAATCCTAAATTTGTAGTTTGAAATAAAACCTTATCATAAGGTAATTTATTACCGGCTAAAAACGGATGGTCAACTGGCAGCGCGTAGGTTGTGCTAATAAAATTATTGGTTTGCTCGATAATCTCTTGCTGTGATTTATCGACATTTTCAAAGCTGCGAATAACGGCGTATATAGACTCTAGCAAATTATAACTATCAATGGTTTCCTGGTTAGCCTGCAATGCGGCAATCAAGTCATAAGTTCCGCTATGTTCTTTTATTATGCGGTCTACAATACCGCTCCCTGTACGGATTTCTGCATTAATTTCTTCTGTGGTTAATAACCACTCTTCATAAAACCGATCATAGCCTAAGAAAGGGAAAAGCATTGTACCAGCCCAGCCTGTAAAGTCACCTTCTGGATAAATGTCACCTTGAAATACCTTTCTGGCCGCTTCACCGCCGTCTAATACACCTAGCCCTTCTAATCCGGGAAGTAAGCCGTTGTGGTTAAGTATATTTCTAACCAACTCAAATCCTATATTGTTAGAGGCCTCATTGACTTTATTGTTAAGTATACTTAATTCGAGGTCGCTCAGTTCTCCATAACGTAATTCATACTGTATCTTGGTATAATTCCTAATAAAAACGGAATATACGCTTGAATCGTTATTGACTTCACGAGCGCCCTGTAACCAAGTATATACCTTGAAGTATTCACCTATGTTTATGCTGGGTACAGGAAGATAACTGAGGATTTTATCATATAGTGGGACAGCGAGCGATTTCGCTCCTGAATTTGCCAGAGCTGTCTGTTCAATAAGTAATTTTTCAAGCTCTTTTTGTTGATGGGTTGATAAGATAAATCCACCATTTCCGTAATGGTATTCATATGTGATCGCCATATATCTATTTCCATATATAAAATTAAATTAGGGGGGGCTCTTCTTCCAGGGATAATCTTTAACCACAGCCTGTTCTAATTCCGCTCTCAAGTGTTTATCAAAATCAATAACCTCTGTCAGCGGAAATTCTTTGGGTTTAAATTCATAGCGAAGGTTCACCGTAGGGAAAATTTTATAACCGACTTCGCAGTCGGTTCCTCCAGAAATGGCAAACATACAAAAAATAGCGAGTCTCTGATTAAAAGGGGCGGAATATACCTCAGGATCAATCAGCCAGCTTCCTGCCTCCTCCACATCATATCGATCCGGGCGTGCAGGGTTTTTCTCATATAAACAGGCCGTCATGTTAGGAACCAGACCTGTCTGTTTTGGCCGCGTTTCACACATTTTGTCGTAGAGCATATGTAATCGAAATCCCCAATGATCCGGCGTTGAGCTGAATAGCTGGAATTTCCGTAACGGCCAGGCTTTGGGCCAGTCAGGACGATCGCCCAGCTTTCCGTTGAAATTGCGACTGAACAATAAACTTTGCTGACTCAGCGGATTGCCTTTACACCCGAGAGGCTCGCTAGGATCGGGTGGGAGTGGCAGGGTTTCGCCATCGCGTAAAACAGGGTCGTGCAGTATGCTGAGCTGATCGATAGAGATGTGGAATACCGTATCCCGCAAGGCAACATAGGCTTTGCCTTCTGGATCAGGGGTATGGCATTTCAGAGGATCAAACGTGAATGCAGCTTCACTGCTTTGGCTAAAAGCGAGGCCTGAAAATAAAGCCGCTATTTGAAGGGGAAGTAATAATATTCTCAACAGCCATCACTCCTGTGAATAGCACTAACATACCAGAGTTAGTCATGGTGCAATTACTTTCTATTTTCCACATTCATTATTCTACACAGAAAATAGTAGTTATTATTGGCATCGTACTTGCTGCGATGAAAACGCCAAAGTATGGCGAGAAAGTCTGTATAAGATGAGTATTATCAAAAAACGATACATTCATATCATAAACGTGATGAAATAAATCATTAATAAAAATTAATATATCAAATAGAGACAAGATGATTAACAAAAAACCCAATTATATGTATGGGAATCGATAGATATCAAAATAACAAAACGGCTGCGTAAGCAGTAATGCCAGTCAGTTAAGCGACTGACTGGCAGTTTATCTACGGGCCTTACTGTATTTTTGGGGCCTTTCTTTTACTATTCGTGGGAAGGCCCTTTCCCTTCTTATCGGTAATTTCACCAGTTGTCCCTGGCTTTCAAGATCACGCATTAGTTCCGGGATGCGGCCCGGTGAAGCACCCTGTAGTGTCATCAGCATTCGCATCACCATTCCGCACGATTCTGAGAAGCTCAGCTGATTTGGCCAGTATCCTTTCAGATGTCCTGCCATTTTAATCATCTGATATCTTACAAGATTATAGGCCAGTAATACTCCCCATAACTCCTGCTCCACGAGCTCAGGTTTCTTACTTCGCAGTGTCAGCCTGCTCAGTTGCATCGTCTGCTTTATCTCACGGTAGCCCAGCTCGATTTCCCACCGGTGGCTGTACAGGTCCGCCATCTCTCCACCAGGGAAGCGCAGCGCATCCGTCATCGACGTCAGCAGATGACAGACCTTTCCTTTGCGGGTCAGTGTCAGTAGCCGTGCTGTGATTTCCTCCCCCAGACCCGGCCACTTTTTACGGGCCTGTGGACTGGTTTTCAATTTTACCAGATGATCACCTTTACCCAGCTTCCTGACCTCTTCATACTGCGCCCCCTTTTTCAGCGGGATCAGCCAGTGCCGGTGTTTCCCCGCCTGATTCCAGGCATTCAGCAAACCCAGTGCGTAATAGCCTTTATCGAGTAAAGTCAGCGTGTTATCACCTGTCTGTGCTATCAACTGTTCTGCAAGCGCATTTTCACTCTCTTTCATCGTGCCAAAGGCTGCTGCCGTCAGCAGATGGCTGGTCAGCTCCATCTGGCAGACCATTTTTACCTGTGGATAGAGTCCCGGTTTTCCGCCATGTGTCTGGCGCGGGAAGGCGGCATCATTTTCTGGTGTATCCGGCGTTCGCCAGACCACGCCATCCACGGCCAGCAGAGTCAGGCCACACCAGTGTGGATGTGGCGTTTCACTATGCCAGAGCTGTGCAGTTTGTGTGAACACACGGCGAACGGCCTCACTTCCCAGGCGCTGGCGAGCCTGAATCACGGCACTCGGGGCGACAAAGGGACGGTTACCCGGCAGCATAATATCCAGACGGTTAACAATCTGGTGAAGGGGCTCTTTACGTTCAAGCGCCATGCCGACAATGCACCAGACCATCATTTCAAGCGGGAGACGCCGCTTGCGTAGCGTGACCGTGCCGGACTCGGCGAGACAACGTGAGACGAGTTCGGGGTCGAGATAATCCCCCAGAGAAGTCAGTGGGTTACGCAAAGAGTCGTAATGGGATACCAGATCAAGAGCCTGTCCAATGTGCATAAAAAAATCCGGAAACGGGTGAGCATTTCCGGATTTTTACACATCCACTGGATCGGTCAACCGATCCTTAACTGATCGGCATTACTGCGTAAGCAGCCGTTTTTTCAATACTGACAGTGCGAATAGCTGTCAGTGTTGTTTATTTCAGAACAGCCAGTGCGGCGTCATAGTCTGGTTCAGTGGTGATTTCGTTCACCAGCTCGCTATGCAGCACGTTGTCGTTTTCATCCAGTACAACAACCGCGCGAGCGGTCAGGCCTTTCAGCGCGCCATCAGCGATAGCAACACCGTAGTTTTCTTTGAACTCACCGCCACGCAGGGTAGACAGCACAACGACGTTGTTCAGACCTTCCGCGCCGCAAAAACGGGACTGAGCGAATGGCAGATCGGAAGAAATACACAGAACAACGGTGTTATCCAGCTCAGAACCCAGCTGGTTGAATTTGCGCACGGACGCGGCACAAACACCGGTATCGATGCTTGGGAAAATGTTCAGGATTTTGCGCTTGCCAGCATAGTTGCTGAGTGGGGTATCTGACAAATCTTTAGCGACCAGGGTAAATGCCGGGGCTTTGCTTCCTTTGGCTGGGAATGACCCTGATACTGGCACAGGATTGCCTTGAAAATGTACGTTCTGTGACATGTTTGCGTCCTTAATTACAGGTGATTAACACGCTGCTCAGTTTAGGGCAACATTAGCAACATTGGTATAAAAATTATCATTAAAATTGCTGGCTTAGCAGCGCAACCATCGCGTTAAGGTAGCACTCGCTGGCGGCGTCTGCCGAGATTGGCGGAAGCTCAGCGGTAATACAATGGAGCGAACGATCGGCGCACCAGCTTCCGAAAGAGCCAGGTGTGTCGTAGCCGATACTCGATACTAACGGCAGCTCGCATTGCTGCGCCAACCATCGACCCAGTTCGGAACGATGTGGATCTTCAATGCAGGCGAGTGGCTCATGAAAAGAGACAACCCAGTGGGGATTAAGTTTCTCAATCAGTGTGCAAAGGGCTTTCGTTTCCGGTTCTGAACCGGCGGTTTCACCCGTAGATAACTCAACATCGCGTTCATCCGCCGCGCTATTCCAGCGGTAGACGGTTTTCCCCGGCTGCCAGTTACTGGCTGGAAAATTGCGGTTGAGGTCGACGCCGTTAGCATTGGCGCGCAGACCCAACTGACACCCGTCCGGGTTAACGGCAAGAATGACGTGATGGCGACGCTGCCCAGAAAAGAGCGTACGCAGCGCGCAGGAAAGCGCCACCACCGCTGCGGTTTCATCACCGTGTGTTCCAGCAATAATCAGCCCGCTCTCCGAGGGCGCTAGCTCGGCGGGGAAATACAGCAGCGGTGCGCCCAGCAGCGATTTCCCATAAGGTTCGCCCAACGACGGCAAATTGCCTCGCTGCTGGCGTGCCTGAAGAGGAATGATCGTGTTTTCCATGATATTGCCCTGTGGTTGCGTATGCGTTTCATCATAAAAAAATCGACCTGGAGACGCAAACGGCGATGTGAGCTGACAAATTGCGGGGGATCGCTGGATGATAGCGCTGATTTCTGACTATTATATTCTTCAATCATTTCATTATGCTTTCAGGTCAAATCATCATGCACTCTAGATATTCTGCATTTTATGTCGCGTTGATGGCGGCCATGGCGGGCAATGCCGTCGCGGCACAGGTTCCGGCAGGAACGGCTCTGGCCGAGAAACAGGAAATCGTCCGCCACATTAAAGATGAACCGGCTTCTCTCGACCCGATAAAAGCGGTGGGGCTGCCGGAAGCACAGGTGGCACGTGACTTATTTGAAGGGTTGGTCAATCAGGATGCCAAGGGGAACATCGTTCCGGGCGTAGCGCTACGCTGGCAGACGACCGATAACCGCACGTTTGTTTTTACCTTGCGTGATAATGCCCGCTGGTCTAACGGTGACCCCGTTACGGCAAACGATTTTGTCTACAGCTGGCGCCGTCTGGTGACACCTGAAAACAGCTCGCCGTTCTCCTGGTTTGCCCGGCTTGCAGGAATTCAGAATGCCGAGCAGATTCTGGCGGGCAAACTGCCTGCCGATCAGCTTGGCGTGACGGCGGTCAATGACCATACGCTGAAAGTGCAGCTCAGCAAGCCAGTCCCTTATTTTGTCAGCCTGACGGCGAATTTCAGCCTGTTTCCGGTACATCAGGCTACGGTAGAAAAATTCGGGAGCGACTGGACGAAACCGGGTAACCTGGTTGGCAATGGCGCGTTTAAGCTGGATCAGCGCGTGGTGAATGAGAAACTGGTGCTGACGCAGAATCAATATTATTGGGATAACGCCAACACCCGCCTGACAAAGGTGACCTTTGTTCCTATCAATCAGGAATCGAACGCGACAAAACGCTACCTGTCCGGGGATATTGATATCACCGAATCGTTCCCTAAAAACCTGTATCAAAAGCTGCTGCAAGATTTGCCCGGTCAGGTTTATACGCCGGATCAGCTTGGCACGTATTATTACGCATTTAACACCCAGCGGGCGCCGACCAACGATGCCCGAGTAAGAAAAGCGCTGTCTTACGCTATCGATCGCAAGGTGATTGCGGAAAAAGTACTGGGCACGGGGGAAAAACCGGCCTGGCACTTCACGCCGGATGTCACCGCAGGCTTCAAACCGACGGAAAGCCTGTTGCAACAGTATTCTCAGGATGAACTGGATGCGCAGGCAAAAGCGCTGATGGCGGCGGCGGGCTATGGTCCAAACAATCCGCTGAAATTATCGCTGCTGTACAACACCTCAGAAAGCCACCAAAAAATCGCAATTGCCGTGGCGTCCATGTGGAAGAAAACGCTGGGGGTTGACGTCCGTCTGTCCAACCAAGAGTGGCAAACCTACATCGACAGTCGCAATAGCGGTAATTTTGATGTCGTGCGGGCGTCCTGGGTGGGGGATTATAACGAGCCGTCGACATTCCTTTCACTACTGACTTCGCACCATAGCGGTAACATCGCGCGCTTTAAAAATGCGAATTACGATCGCGTACTGGATGAAGCGGGTAATCAAACTAACCCGCAGGCGCTGAATGCCGACTATAACCGGGCAGAGCAGATATTGATGGATGAAGCACCGATTGCACCGATCTATCAATATACCAACGGACGTTTGATCAAACCGTGGGTGAAAGGTTATCCCATTACTAACCCTGAAGACGTGGCCTACAGCCATATGCTTTACATCGAGAAGCATTAAACACATCGAATGATGTGGCGATAACGCCGGCGTGGTCATGATGGTCATTCCGGCTGACCATCGCACAGTTGATAGTAAAAGAATTAATAGCAAAAGAGCGATAGCAAACACCGTTGGAGGCAAGACGTGGAATCCTTTGCAGGAAAAGAGTTGCAACACAGCGGTGCGGTTCATGCGTATCAGTTGGATGGAAAGGGGGGCATAACCCCGATTGGCGAGCAGGACGTGGTTAACAGCGAGAAACCCTGTTGGCTGCACCTGGACTCTACATTGCCTGCCAGCGCGCGCTGGTTGAATAAAACGACTCTGGTGCCGGATAGCGTGCGCAATGCGCTGGCAGGGGAAAGCATTCGCCCCAGAGTGACGCGTTTGGGGGATGGCACGTTAATTACGCTGCGCAGTATTAATCTGAATGCCAATGCACGGCCAGATCAACTGGTGGCGGTTCGGGTATTCATTACCGACAAGCTGATTATCTCTACCCGACGTCGTAAAGTTCTAGCTATTGATGAGATTCTTACCGACCTGAAGGAGGGCAATGGGCCAACGGACAGCGGAAGCTGGTTGGTTTCGATTGCGGAATCATTGACCGATCACACCAGCGAGTTTATTGATGATTTGCATGAGAAAATCATCGATCTGGAAGACGATTTGCTGGAGCAAAAGATTCCACCGCGCGGTGAGCTGGCGCTGATCCGCAAACAGCTCATTGTGCTACGCCGTTATATGACGCCACAGCGCGATGTGTTCTCACGTATTTCCGGCGAGAAATTGCCCTGGATGCAGGATGACGATCGCCGCAGAATGCAGGAAATTGCCGATCGACTAGGGCGTGGGCTGGAGGATCTGGATGCCAGTATTGCGCGCACCACGGTACTTTCGGATGAAATCACCGCGTTGATGACCGAAGCGATGAATCGCCGTACCTATACGATGTCGCTTTTGGCGATGGTTTTTTTGCCGACGACGTTCTTAACCGGTCTATTTGGCGTCAATTTAGGGGGAATTCCTGGCGGCGATGCACCGTTTGGTTTTTTCACGTTCTGCCTGATGTTGGTGATATTGGTTGGCGGCGTTGCATGGTGGTTAAAACGCAGTAAATGGCTATAGCGACTTGCGGTGTGTGGGTGCGCAGATAATCACAAACTGTCGCGAACGGCTAAAAAACCACGCGTAAATTGAGCAATATCAACATTTTTTACCCTGTTGTACGGCACTATCATTCTCGCAGGTGAATGCAACGTCAAGCGATGGGCGTTGCGCTCCATATTGTCTTACTTCCTTTTTTGAATTACTGCATAGCACAATTGATTCACACCATGCCGACAGTTTTGTCGGCTTTTTTTTGTCCTTCGATCCCACTTTTGCCTGTTCATCCCACACAATGCTGCCAAATGCCTTTGGCATTTTATTATGGTTGGCTACGCGCACCTCCCTTCGGGCCGTCGCAAGCGACGTTATAAAATGCCTTTGGCATTTTATTATGGTGGGCTACGCGCCACCCCCCTTCGGGCCGTCGCAAGCGACGTTATAAAATGCCTTTGGCATTTTATTCATTAGCTTACTATGCTTAAGGGGAAGGGTTGGTACTGACTGACCATCCGTAACGCATGTCTGTACTGCTTCAGTAGCTGGATTTGCTTTAACATTATCCAACACCGAGGAGGAAAATATGCTCACTCAAGGCGCAGCGGATTATCTGCAAGCCGATACGGTTCCGGTTGAACCGATTCCCATTATACCGAATGACCCGACACCTCGTCCGCTTCCCGATCCACCGCCCATTCCTGACCCGCCACCGACAGGGCCGGAACATGAACCGGTCACTGAACCACCGCAAGGCCGATAACGGCGCTGTACACGACAGAAAACGGAAATAAAAACGGTGGCGAAACAGCAACTGCTGCTTCTTGCCACCGTGTTCAGCGTCTTAATGCTATTCCTGACGAGAATGTTACGCTTATTTAATTTCCAGCACATCGAGGCGGGTGAGCGACGGCGCTTCTTCATCGTCTTCCGGTTGCCAGCCAACAGGCTGTAATGGCAACTCTTCACGGTCGAAAGCCAGATCGCCACCATCCACCACGTCACTACCGTGACGAATACCTTTGAAATCAAACAGCGCATGATCGGCGAGATGAGAAGGCACAACATTCTGCATAGCGCTGAACATAGTCTCAATACGGCCAGGGTAGCGTTTGTCCCAGTCGCGCAGCATATCTTTAATCACCTGGCGTTGCAGGTTTGGCTGCGAGCCGCACAGGTTGCACGGAATAATCGGGTATTGACGAGCTTCAGCAAAACGTTCGATATCTTTTTCACGGCAGTACGCTAGCGGGCGGATAACGACATGTTTGCCGTCATCGCTCATCAGCTTCGGTGGCATGCCTTTCAGTTTTCCACCGTAGAACATATTCAGGAACAGCGTTTGCAGAATATCGTCGCGGTGGTGGCCGAGGGCGATTTTTGTCGCGCCGAGTTCTGTTGCAGTACGGTATAAAATCCCGCGACGCAGGCGTGAACACAGTGAACACGTAGTTTTGCCTTCTGGAATCTTATCTTTCACAATCCCGTAGGTATTTTCTTCGACGATCTTGTATTCCACGCCGATGCTATCAAGGTATTGCGGCAGAACGTGCTCTGGGAATCCAGGCTGCTTCTGATCTAAATTCACCGCGACCAGAGAAAAATTAACGGGCGCGCTCTGTTGCAGATTGCGCAAAATTTCCAGCATGGTGAAGCTATCTTTCCCGCCGGACAGGCACACCATAATGCGGTCGCCTTCTTCAATCATATTGAAATCAGCGATAGCTTCGCCGACGTTACGCCGCAGGCGCTTTTGCAATTTGTTTAAATTGTACTGAGTTTTTGGGTTAATCTCTTGTTTTTCTGACATTTTTATCTGTGCTCGTTGCAAAAGGCGTTGCGGATGGAAAACGGTTCGGCGCAGACGCTAACACGGTCTGCGTAATCATGGCGTGTATGGTACGGATTACAGCGACGAATACCAGATCGTTTTACACCAGCGTTCCACAATGGCTCTATGGTGCCGCATGTGTAACTGATTTTTTGCTCACGGTGCGTGTTCTGGATAGAGAAACGAAGCGTAAACGCTGAATTTCAGTGAGGCCATATTCTTTGTGGTGATAGATAATATCGTTGGTACGCTTGTTCCCCGCGATTTTCATTGGAGATTGAAGTGCTTCCAGAGCCGGTTTAAGCAAGGTGACTGTACGGATACCAGACTGAGTTTTAGGAGGGCCAAAGTGCCCGAGGATTGTTAAATTACGTGAGATATGGATAACACCTGCATCCAGGTCTATATCTTCTCAGGCTAATGCGGCTAACTCACCATGGCGTAGCCCGGTGTAAAATGCCAATTGCCATAGGTTCTTGCTTTGCCCCGACAAACTACCGATAAGCTGGTCAAACTCATGCTTAAGTAACGGAGCGGGGCGTGGGCGGCTTTTTTGCAGCTTCTTTATCCCCTACAAATGGCCTACCTGATATAAAACCAGAGCGGTGCGTAAAGCGGAGTAGTGAGCAGAGCAGGGCAGTGGGATAGCGTGTTTCCCCGTGCAGTAGCTGGCTTCTGTAGTCCAAAATATCATTTTGGCTAATATCACCCTGCGCATGCTTCAGCCGCCATAGTTGTGCGGCATACGAAAACCGCTCAGGTTGCGCAGTGCGGCAATGCCGTTCCGCCTCCGTTTGCCGAAGTGCTTGTGCGTGCAAATCTGCCGGAAATGTGCGCCGAACGTGAAGAGGTAGCCGCATGACAATAGCTACCCGCACCAAATCACCTAAGAAGCACAAAACCGAAGCGCTGGGCGTTCTGCTGCCCGGCAGCGGCATCAAGTATTGTACCGATCACGATCGTGACGTAATGAAAGGGGTGCCAATCGGCACTCCGATCTTGCTCACACCTATCGGCGACCGGCGTAATATCAAACATCATCGTAAATTCTGGAAATTACTTGAGCTGGGTTTTGCGTACTGGGAACCAGAATGGGCGTTTGTCAGCAAATCGGAGGCATGGATAGCCCAGGAAGTTGCCAAGGAGCTGGCGCAGGAAGCGGGCGATTTATCGCTCTATGACAACGTGACGAAGGGCATTGCGGTGCGGGTATTGGAAAGGATTGCAGCCCAACGCCGCCAGCGTTTTGATCCTGAAGCGGTTAAAACCAAAGATGCTTACTTGAATCACGTCATGGTAAAGGCCGGATTCTATGATTTGGCACTTAATCCTGATGGTGGCACGCTTAAACAGCGTTGGAGCATTGCATTCGTCAATATGGGGCAAGAGAAGTTCGACAAGGTTTACCGCGGCGTATTTGGCGTGATCTGGAACGAGACGTTGAGCCAGTATTTTGCTGATCAATATGAAATGGAACAAGCTGTTAGCCAACTGATGAACTTTTGATTATGATGAGAAAAATTTCCTGCTTTCAGAAGCAAAGCGCTACGTGAGTCTGCCCGAGGGCAGGCTTGTAGGTTGCAGATCTCTGGCATCTGTAACGCTAATCTCGAAACAACGGTATTGTGCCATCTTCCCAGCCCTACGCATGGGATGGGGTATAAAGGTGACGATTTCTGGGCTGTCTATGGCTGTTCATCTTGTCACGATGTGATTGATGGGCGTGTGTCGTATGATTGGCGGGCAGGGGAGAAGGAGGAAATATTTCTCAGCTCATTATATTACACATTAAGAAATCAATATTAACAATAATATTATAAGAGTGAATATGAAAAATAAAAAAGGCAGTCAAGAAAGACAATATTTTTGGGTGACAAATAATGAGAGTTATCATAAGGAAATTCCTGGCGGATATCTACATTCTGTCGTTGGTATTGGGACTAAGAATGGGTATAGAGAAACATTAAATCTCGTAAGAGAAAACGATGTGATTTTTGTTTGTCATGCTGGTTACATTAGTGATATCGGCTTTGCAAAAACTAACGCGAAGCACGAAATAATTAATGGGTATAATGACTACAGTGTGTCCGTTGTGTTTTATTCTCTTAAAAACCCGATGAGAATTTCTAAAAAATCCGAACATAAAAATCATTTGGTTGCTATAAAGGGAAAAGACTATCCGCCGATAACTATTGAAGGTACCCCCCATCAAAGATCTTATATATCTAAGATAAATATTGATATGGCTACATACATTATGGCTTGCACTTCTATTTATTTAGATGCCAATAAGGTGATAAATATAAAAAAAGATAAAGTTGGTAGAGTATCAGATTTTGAGAAATTTCTTTCTAAGTTAACTGATTCTCATGTCATTCAAACGCTAAATCAATTTCCTAATATAAGTTTTGAAAATTATTGCTATAAACACTCAAGTACATATGATCTGATTTATGATGGGAAACGGTATGCACCTAAACAAGTTTTAGGGTTTTCAGTGAAACACATTATAAATAGACCATTAGTATCTTCAGAATTTAGTGGGGGGGATGATTCAATAAGCTTTTCAGTTTTGAGAAATTTAGGATTTGAAATAATCCTTAAGACTGCTAATGAAAGTTTATCTGTTAATAATAAATACAACAGGGAAGAAATTTGTAACCTTTTTGAGCCCAATTATAAGTTCACTCCACAATCAGGGAAGTGGGGAGTGTCTGGAATAGTAAAAATTGATAAAGATGTTGTTTTTATTGTAACTTTGGAAAAACCACATGAAGGTAATCCATATGGGGATTCTTTGTCAGATGATGGTTTACTGAATTGGAAAACCCAGACAAAAATGAGTATCAACGATGAATTTGTTCAACGTCTTATTGGACATGATCACAATACTAGCAATATTCATCTATTTTTGAGATATAATAAGAAAGATAAGTACTCATATTTAGGACTTCTTCGATATGAGTGGCATAACGGAAATAGTTCTAATCCAGTGCATTTTAAATGGCGGTTAATAAACTCGGTTATTAGTAGAAAATTAAATGATCTTTTTGATTCGAGCAATCTTGTACATAGCATTCCATTAGTTAGTGATGCCGATGATTTTGATCCTGCGAATTTTTTTCTTAAAGAGGAAGAAAACAACAGGAAATATAAAGAGAGAACGTCGACCGTTTATAAAAGTCAACGAGAGATATCAGAGATTGATCGAGCGGCAGCAGATGAAAGGAATTCGAACTTAGGAAGTCAGGGGGAGTTGTTGGTTTTGCATTATGAAAAAAACGAGTTGATAAAAGCAGGAAGGGCAGATCTTGCAGAGAAAGTTAAACAAGTATCGGAAATGAACTGTGCGGCTGGATATGATATCCTTTCCTTCGATTCTGATGGGAATGAGAAATATATTGAAGTTAAAACAACTATGGGTGGTAAAAATACGGTTTTTTATATTTCTGAAAATGAAGTGAAAGTATCAAAAGCTTGTGAAGAAAAGTATTTTATTTATCGTGTTTATAATTTTGATGTAAAGAATAAGACATACCAACTTTTTACCCAGAAAGGGGCGGTGGAGCTGAATTTCACTTTAAGCCCAGTTAGTTATCGAGCTGCAATCTTATAGATTGAGTGGGTAGATAATATCGTTGTTGATGGTGTTGGCATCGGCGATTATCTACTGCATATCCCAAATGAGGGAAAACGTGGACCGAAGGCAGCGCGTGATGCAAAGCGGTTGGGTGTTCGTGCTGGTGTGCCAGATCTGTTTCTGGCTTTTTCTCACTGTGTGTGGATTGAGATGAAAGCTAAGGGAAATACGTACAAGTCTCTTGCCAGTGGAATTGCATCTGATATTGGTGATCCTCCGACGAGATTTGTTGGAGGGAGTAACTGAGAATAACTATACAGGTGCTAACTGATCATTGATGCCTCACTGAGTAGGGCATCAATGATCCTATATAGTAGGTAGTTAGAGTATTTATTTTTTTTGTCTTTGTAAAATGCATTTAAAAGGGTGCATTTTATTTTCATTATCTGCATATGAAGAAAAAAAACCTTCAAAAACACGACCGTTCTTTATAAGCATTAAACTTAAACTACCTCTATCTATATTGGAAGGATCATCATTCTCATATTCGCCCGTAAAGATAAGGTTTTTGAATGATCCTTTCACTGAGTATGTATGTATTTGACTTGCCCCTCCTATTTCAATAATATTTGCGGTTATTGTATGTCCTGATCTTTTTATTTCCGCCCTAATTTCAATAGGTACGACAGCGATAGATATTTTTATAGTTGATGATTCGTGATTGCTTTCTTCTCTATCATTCCCATCATTTTTTAAAATCAATTCCGCATCAACTTTTTCCTCTTTTCCCTTGCTGTCAATTAGTAATGCTGAAACTCCTGTTTCTTTTTTGATCTCTGTTTTGCTATTTACGTTACTCCCCATCTTTCTCTTTGATATTATCCCCATGACTATTTTTTGTCGTCTTTTATCAATTTGATCAATTCCAATATAGGGAATTAGCATACCCTCCCAAATTCCTTCTACTTTAGTGTCTTTATATAGGATGTTTTCTAACCAAGGAGTGATATTGGAACGCCATAAGAAAGAAAATATTACTACAATCAAGGATGTAACTATTCCACTTATAATTCCATTGCTTATTGTTTCTACTAGGTCTCGATTCTGTTGATTGGATAACTCGATCCATTTCCATAAGAAAAATAGAGATAAAGCCAAGGAGGAGTAACAAATAAACTTAAAAATCCATGAAGTGTTTCTCAATTCAATTATCTCCATTTGCAACTGATTTTTGTATTTTAAATAAATCAGTAAAATAAAAATCATTTAATTAGCTTAAAATATCTTGGTTTTGATTACACTGAAATCGATTTTTTAATGTTAAAATAAGAAGGACTGACCAAATGGCCATAGCTATAGAGCAACTTATCAGAATGCGTGATCCGCGCTGTATGAGCATTGAATCACTAAATGTTGAGCGCGGGCAAGGTATTCTTTCCAAGGATCAGATCGTTGGTGCTTTTGCCGTCACACAGCAATACCATTCCATTGGCTTTGATGTGCTAATGGCAAAATATCGTCACGATAGCCAGGCAGAACAACGTATTCGAGTTGCGATTTCTAACTGGGTAAAAACTCGAACTCACCTTATGTACTCAGTCCCTGCCTGTCAGTTGGCGCTAAGCATAGTGCTTGAGCGTAATCTTCCCGCGCAAATCGATCATATCGCCGGGCTACTGTGCAGATACGGCGCTAAAGCAGCGCAGGCGCGCAAGAATACTGATGCTTTGCGCTCAGAGATTAAGCAACTTGAAAGGCAGCGCTGCCGCGAGAAGGTGAGCCACGCTGATTACATCAGCGCGGGGATAGAAATCGCCGAGCTAAATGAGCGAATTGGTTATGAGCGTAAAGCGTTACGGGAATGGTCGGAACGCCAGGCGGCGCAATTGAATGTCTGCCCACGCTGTAACGGCACGGGGAAAACGCTACGCCCAGCCATTGTGGTGTGTAATGAATGTGGTGGTAACGGGCATATTGCGCCGACGTTCGAGCATCTGCGTAAATCGCTGGCTATCATAGGGGCTGTGATAGCCGCCGGTGAATGGCCACAATATTTGGATCTGGTTAAACGCTGTATGCGCTGGTTGTATGTTGAAGAGTCTCAGGCGGTTAGTACCCTGAGCGAGAGAATTCATAACGAAATTGATTAATAGCATGAGCCAGATTGACCCCACATCAGATACGCGCTAAATTCGCGAAAGATACCGGAGTATGCCTTAAAAAGCTGCTCCGGTTTTTTATTGGTCAGTCCTCAAGCCTGCATGGTTCGCCCAGCAGGCTTTTTTATTTCCTGCACATAGAGCGTGTTATGTCCAAAATTCTCACCCTTTTAGATTACCGGGTCGCCGCGAGTGGTTTGGGGGTTCCGGTTGCTACGGTTAAAGCTGTGACGGAAGTAGAAAGTAATGGCAGCGGATTTTTACCGGATGGTCGGGTAAAAGTGCAATATGAGCCGCACGTCATGTATCAGCAACTGACGAAACATTTCGGCGGTGATCGGGCAAATGCTGAATTAGCGAAACATCCTGATCTGGTGGCTCGTAAACCTGGTAGTTATCAGTCCACCGATAAAGAGGATAAAGATATGGACCGGGCTGCGACAGTTATTAATCGCGGCTGCGCGTTGCAATCTGCATCATGGGGAGCATTCCAGGTCATGGGTTACCACTGGAAAACTTGCGGCTACCCGACATTACAGGCTTTCATTAACGCCCAATACACAGCGGCCGGCCAACTCGATACGTTCGTGCGCTTTATTAAAGCGGATAACAAACTGCTATCGGCGCTGAAAAGTCGGGATTGGGCAACCTTCGCCCGAATTTACAACGGCCCAGCGTATGCCAAAAACCGCTATGACACCAAACTTGATAGCAATACCAAGGGGCAGCGTAATGGAATGGTTGTCCCGACTGTGGGAGCAATTTCAATGGGCGGTAGCCGGGCTCATTGGTGCACTGATATCTGTACCATTCCAGAGCGACTTAAGAACGGCACGTGGGATCGCGATCTTTGTTTTCACGGGTAGCGCCTGCGCCCACTATCTGACAGGCATTGTTGGCGATTATTTCAATATCAATCCTTCGTCGGCAGGCGGCATTGGCTTTCTTCTGGGGGCGTTCGGCGGTTCGCTGATTGCCGCTGTTATCAAGGCCATTGAAGCTGCCGACCTGTGGGGGCTTATCCGATCCCGATTTGGTGGAGGTGCCCAATGATTTTCACCATCGCCTACGTCACCATTCTTCTGTGGTCTGGGTGGTGCGTGTTCAGTGATCAAGTTAAAGATGGGGTAGTCGGCAAACTAATGTATTCGGCACTTTCTATTTCGTGCATGGGGGCGCTGATTGGTGGAAGTGGATCAGATAGACAGGCCGATAGCATTATTTTGCTATGTATTGCGATGATAGGAATTCGGCACTTTGTCCTAAAACAGATTGATTTGTCTAAAAATTAGCCTTTTTAGGGCTGTTTTGGCGATGCTACGTGAAATCTGAATTCCTCACCCTCATCAATCCTCTCACTTTTTAACAGAGAAACCATGTTAACCACGAAAATGAAAGCGCTGCTGTTATGCGGTGGGGTGGCTGCTGCGTTCGGCGCAGGTTGGTATGTGCAAGGATTGCGGTGGGATAAGGATATTGCGCAGCGGGATAAGCAGTAGTCGGAAGATATCAGTACAAGCCAGCAAGCTATTATCGCCGGGCAGTCGCTTCAGTTCCATCGTTATAATGAAATCGCGCGCAACGCGAATCAACACGGCGCAATTATTAAAGCGAATTCTAATGAAAAGCAGATTGTTTACAGGACAATTATTAAACGTAGTCCTGCTAGTCGTGAGTGTGTGTCTGATGATGTCGTTACTGGGTTGCTCGACTACGCGCACCGTCTACGTGCCAGCGCAATGCGTGCCACTGCCAGCGGAGTTGACGCAGCCAGTGTTAGTACCGCAGCCTCCGGGTGCCGATTGACGTATGGGCAGGCCGTTTACTGGATTGACCCGTTACTGACGGCGATTGAGCAGGTTAATAGACAATTGGATGCTATACGAGAAAAATTTAAACCAAAACTCGCGATAGAGAGTTTTTTACAATAAGAGGAAAAAATGTTGAAAGATAAATACGTTCAATCAGAGCAAGACTCTAAAAAACTCGATACGAAGGAGGAAAAAAATGAATCGGTAAGTATTCCCACCGATAATGCCAAAAGGAAGAACGGATGTAATAGAAAGAAATGCCACTGCGCACGATAAATTTTTATTTAAATAAAAGGATAATGAGTATGGCTACTTATAAAATTAAAGATTTGACAGGTAATGTTGAGTTTGAATGTTCTGACGATACTTATATACTCGATGCTGCTGAAGAAGCAGGGCTTGATTTACCCTATTCTTGCCGTGCTGGGTCATGCTCATCATGTGTAGCTCTACTTATTAGTGGGAGTGTTGATCAGCGTGATGCTTCTTTTTTAGACGAAGAGCAACAGAAATATTTTGTATTGACTTGTGCGGCATACCCTAATAGCAATTGTGTTATTAAAACTGGGGTGGAGGAAATGCTATTGGGTTATGATTCATATCGTGATATGTCTGAGTATTTATTCGGATTACTTGGTGGCAACGATTCTCCAGAACTTTTAGACGGGTTGTTTACCCCAGTAGATGCTTTCCGACATTATTTGTTTGGTAATGGAACTAATAAATCTATTAATATAAATGACGTAGGACTTTCTATTGATGTTAGTCAAATCCCACCGATCATGAATATTATCAATCAAGGTTTTATTGGTCGATTTGATATTAGCAGTGATTTCAATCGTAATACTGTGCTAGACGGCATTATCCCTGCTTCCTATCTTGGCAATATTACGCTAAAAACAGAAGGGGTTCTTAGTATTTCACCCGATGGTGCATGGAGTTATAATGGTGGGATTCGTGCTTATAATGATCTTTATGATGCCAATCCCAGTACCCATCGTGACAGGTTAGGAGAGTGGTCAACAGGAGTACTTGATAAATTCAACGGTACTCCTTATGAAATTCAAATCCCTGGCACACTTGATATTTCTGGGCGTGGTCAGCGTTTATAAACTTGCTCAGTTCTTGACGCTATATTCAACAGAACCGCTTTTGCATTCATACATAGCAAACAACTGATGAGATTTTTTTGGGTAGGATACGGTTACTGGTAATAGATAAACATCTACTGTTCTAGATGTGTTTTCTTTATCAAAGATGATATCAGGTGGAGCAATGTCGGGAGAGGTTGGTCTTAGTTTTAGCCAACGTGGTATGCGATGCTCGATTAGATCATCTTGTACATTAGTTACTACTTGCTCATAAGTGATCTCGTCACATGAAGGTCCAATGAACTGAGAGTAATATTTATACACTGATAGCGAAACCACTGTTATCAGGACACTGAATATTGCTTTTTTTTTCCATCCCATAGTTTGCATTCCTTATTGAGTATACTTATGCATCATCTATTTAAGATAATAACAGTTATCACAATCTAATTGTAATGATGAAGTACAGTATGAAAAGCACCGGTCAGCATCCGTCGGTGCTTTCATCGTCCCAACAAAAGGCAAGTACATGACACAAGTCACCGATCAACACATTGAGAAAAAGATTCAGGCCAAAGGCTAACTGTACTATGTGTTAAGCCACAACCGGAGTGCGGTGAGTAAGGCATTCCAGAGTCACTTCCCAGAGGTGGCTCGATAATGCTTACTCAGTAGGACGCTATGGCAAAGTACGATTGGAAAAAGCTGCTGGCCGATTATGCAACGGCATACTCAGCAACGGGAATCTCCCCAGTAGAGTGGTGTGCTCAGAATGAAGTTCCGTATAGCTCTGCGAAGCGTCATATTACGATAAAGGCTGCGACGGATTTTATTGAGCAGAATTCGCAAATTCGCAGTTCGCAAAAAAGTGATTCGCAGATTCGCAAAGAGAAAGGCACGAATTGCAAAAGCGAGAAAAAGCGCGATGATTCTGGCGATAACGATAGCGAGGAATCAGCAAACGCAGACGACAGCGACATCAGCGATCAGCAGCCTGAAACGGAACCGCAACGGGATGCTAGTGGAAGGGAACAAGCTGGGCGGGAATTATGGTGTTCCAGCTAATGCGTTCCAGCCTGGCAATCAAATCCCGCGCAAGCATTCTGCCTATGCAAAATATCTGGACGCTGATGAGCTTTTTGAGGCGGTGCAAGAAACTGAGTTGCGTGATGAGCTGATTTTCACCCGCGCCCGTGCGCTGTCAGTGACGAAAACGCTGAACAAAATCATGGAGGATTTGCAGAATGCGGAATCAATCGAAGCGCGCATTGAGCTTTACGATAAGTTCATCAAGGCTGAGCAAGGGCTTGATCGCAACATTGCCCAGATTGAGTCAATTGAGAACAGACTGAGCAAGTTACGTAAGCATCCCGGTAAACCGGACCATTCATTTTTAGAGATCTTCCGGCATACTGATTATGTCCCTGGAGTAGATCGCCATGCACAAAGCCCGATTCACCGAACATCAGATTATCGCTGTTCTGAAGTCCGTCGAAGCCGGACGCACCGTTAAAGATGTCTGCCGCGAAGCCGGGATCTCTGAGGCTTCGTACTACAACTGGAAAGCGAAGTTTGGCGGTATGGAAGCCTCTGATATCAAAAAGATGAAAAGCCTCGAGGATGAAAACCGCCGGCTGAAACAGATGTTTGCGGATCTGAATCTCGAGTGCCGCGCACTGAAAGACGTTATTGAAAAAGGCTTTAAAACCAGCGATAAAGCGTGAGCTGGTCAGCTATCTGGCGTGTATGGTACGGATTACGGCGACGAATACCAGATCGTTTTACACCAGCGTTCCACAATGGCTCTATGGACGAGGGGGGATCGCTACTTTTACTGACTTTTTCAAAGTGATGACATACAAACAGAATACCGATTCTGTTTGTATGTTATCGCGAACTGAAGCCATTTTTGGCAACGGTGCCGCTTATGACTATCCTGATAGAGGAGTCTTTAACCAAGAGAGGAAGATATCATGAGTAAAGGCACATCAAGGGGATCATCGTCCAGTCACCCTCAACAGGGAGGAAACTGGCCTAGCACAACCGGAAATCCATCGGGCGGAAATAGAGGTAATGCTCCTTCATCTTCAGGCGGAAATTCAGGCAAGGCAGGAGGTGGTTCTGGCAAAGCAGGGAAGTAGAAGATATAAACAACGCTACGGCTAGTGAGATAAGCAACCTAGCCGTAGTGTCATTTTTTCTATGAACTATTTATTGCGGTAAGACTTCTTCAATTTTAGTAATGTGCGCATCGCCGCTCAGTGGCTTATAAATATGAATTTTGACAATTTTTAGCGGGGCTTCTGGGGTCGTTACCGTGCCTTTCGTCAGGAACGAGTAGTTCGTGCCGGATACCACCTGTGTTGCAACAAATAGCGGTGTGTAAGCCACACCCAGCAAATGTACGGTAGATTTAAAAAGTGATTTATCAGCATCATTCAAATCACGGAAAGCAGTCCATCCACCAGAAAGTTGATCTGACATTATTTCACCTCATTTAATTTAATGGATAATTCAATTGCTGTGTTGCCCTATTAATATTTTTCACAGGGCAGTAAAGTGATACTAGGTTATTTTATTTTCTTTGGCAAGGGAGAGTGCCATTCTCTTTGTATGAATAAGATGAAAGTATATCAAAAAATAAAATAAGAATATTTAGGTGTTTTGCTAGTGGCTAGAGTGTTTTAAAAATATTGGTGATAATGAAAATTATTTCATGTGAAATTATATTTTTGATTTTAATATGAGGCGATTATGTAATAAGTATAGATTAATCACGTTTGCGTTCTGAGCATTTCCCTTATCCCTCATCGTAATGTTGCTATCGAATACTGTTGTACATTTATGTACCCGCTCACTCGCTCGGTAACGCAAACCGAGCATCCGATGCTGCCCTGCAACCGTCTGATTAGTAAAGTGCTTTAAAATAAAAAAATAGGCATTAGACGTAATATATCTCTCGCGCTGTGACAGCTGTCATTGGCTGAGCGGAAATTTCCACCATGCTCACTAATCAATTTAATAAAGAGGGAAAAATGGAAAAAGAAAACAATGAACGTTTGAAAAATGAACATGCGTCAGAAGACGTTAATAAAAAAGAGGAGACCGTTGATAAAGAGCGTCACGCCGATGACTCAAATAAAAGACGGCCTGGATGTAATCGCGCGAAGTGTTTCTGTGCACGGTAAAAAATTTCAATTTTTATAAAAGGATAAAAGTGATGGGACATACTTATACAATTAGAGATTTAACCACAGGGGCTGTAATTCAGGCTCCTGATGATGTTTATATTTTAGATTCACTTGAAGAGGCTGGTGTTGATTCACCTTATTCATGTCGTGCTGGAGCATGCTCTTCATGTGCTGCGCTACTGATTAGCGGTCTCGTTGATCAATCGGATGGTACGTTTCTAAGCGATGAGCAGAAAGTTAGATTTATATTAACCTGTTCAGCATATCCTCAAAGTGACTGTATTATTCGAACAGGGGTAGAAGAGCTCCTGGAAGATGAAGAAAAAGCGCACAAAGTCTTCTTTGAAGACTGGCAGAGATGGAACTGATTGCGGATTTTTTAAGCTTGTATCTTTAAAATGGAAAAATATGTCCCCTTCATAAAGAAGGGGACATTATCAAAACAAAAACATTTGGGGGCAGACCATAATGCTTGTGCTTTATAGTTGCCCCACTTCCCATATAACCCACCATTTCCTTGATCTTTTCCCGATTACCCGCATTGAACCCTGTGTTGTCGTCCCGAGGTGTGATAGATATAGTCCTTGTCTGAAAAATCTATTCGATAGGTGTTGATGCCAAATGTGGTGTCAGAGCCGACTCTCCACCCGATCTGAGGCCAAAACATGAAATTATTGCCATGGCTGTGTACTGCCGCTGTGTTGTTACTGGCAGGATGCAGTAATCATAGTGAGAACGCTGCGGCTACCCAGCAAGATGCCACGCAAAATGATGATAAGAATGCCGTCGTGTTGCTGAAAAGCAGCTCTCCGGTTGACGTCAACTGTACGCTGATTGGCGGCACAATGGGGATCTCACGGCAGCTTGACGGTGCGAGCGTAGGGGCCTGCCAGTTAGCCAATGGTAAGCGCTGTAGCGAACAGTCGCTGATGAATGGAAGCTGTCCGGCGGGGTAAGTGTGCGGCAGTCAGCACTGCCGCAATATACCCGTCATACTTCAAGTTGCATGTGCGTTGGCTGCGTTCACTCACCCGAATCACTTACCTGAGTAAGCTCATCGGGATTCCTTCTCTTGCCGCCTTCCTGAAACTCGAATTATTTAGGGTATACAAGGTAAAGATGTAACCAGATTTGCACAAGGCATGTTCTGGCTGATGTCTTTGAGGTTCTGGAGCGTGGTTTGAGAAATGCTGATCAGCGCTTCTTCCGTCAGGAATGCCTGATGTCCGGTGAACAGTACGTTATGGCACGCGGACAAGCGGCGGAAAACATCATCCTGAATCACATCGTTGGATTTATCGGCAAAGAAGAGATCGCGTTCGTTTTCATAAACGTCCATACCCAGTGCACCAATTTTCTGTTGCTTCAGCGCGTCGATAGCCGCCTGTGAGTCGATCAGTCCACCACGGCTGGTATTGACGATCATGACACCGTTTTTCATTTGTGCAAAGGCTGCCTGATTCAGCAGGTGATGGTTCTCCGGCGTCAGCGGGCAGTGCAGGGAGATGACATCCGCGTTGGCATACAGCGTTTTCAGATCGACATACTCTGCCCCTAATTCCAATGCCTGCGGGTTTGGATAGGGATCGAAGGCCAGCAGGCGCATGCCAAAACCTTTCAGGATACGCATGGTGGCGATGCCGATTTTTCCGGTGCCGATAATGCCCGCCGTCCGGTTGTGCATATTGAATCCAATCAACCCTTCCAGAGAGAAGTTCGCATCGCGAGTACGCTGATAGGCGCGGTGAATACGGCGGTTAAGCGTCAGCATCAATCCGACGGCGTGCTCGGCGACGGCTTCAGGGGAATACGCGGGAACGCGCACCACACTGATGCCCAGTTCCTTCGCCGCGTCCAAATCGACGTTGTTAAAGCCTGCACAACGTAGCGCCAGCGTTTTAATGCCCATCTCTGCCAGCTCGGTTAACACCTCGCGACCACCGTCATCGTTCACAAAGATGCAGACAGCTTGACAGCCCGCGGCTGTTTTCGCGGTGCGCGATGTCAGCATGAAATCAAAAAACTCCAGCTCATAGCCAAACTGCTGATTGACCTGCTCCAGATATTTACGGTCATACTGCTTGGTGCTGTAAATTGCCAGTTTCATTGATAGTTTCTCCGAAAAATCCTTAGATTAAGCTATCAGAAAATAGGGCGGTGACAAACCGTTACCTGACTGACAGTAACGGTTTGAAATTGACGGGGCAATAATAGAGTAAGAGCGGGTTTAGCGAGGCGTACTGAAAACTGACACGGCTTCAGACATCGTGGAGATCTGCTGTTCCAGGCTGTTAATGGCAGAACTGGAATGCGTTGCCAAAATCGTATTCTGACGCGTCAATTCATCAATATTGTTCACGGCTGAGTTAATTTGCCCCAGCCCTTGCGATTGTTCCTGTGTCGCCAGACTTATTTGATTCACAAGCTGCGTAACCTGCTGCACCTGCGTCAATATATTGTTCATCGACTGGCTGGTGTGATTGACCAATTTATCGCTGGTGTGAATATTGGCGATCGTGGTATCGATAATTTCCGCGATGTCTTTGGCGGCGGCGGCGCTACGCTGCGCCAGAATACGCACTTCCCCTGCGACCACGGCGAAGCTCTTACCCTGTTCTCCCGCGTGAGCGGCCTCGACGGCGGCATTGAGCGCCAGAATGTTGGTCTGGAACGCCAGATTATCCAGCACGCTGATGATGTCGGTGATTTCTTTGCTGGAACGCGTCATGACTGCCATGGTGTCTGTGACCTGGCTGACGGCTTTCTCCCCGGCATCGACGGCCTGATTGGCATCGTTCGCACAGCGCGTCGCGAGTTGAGAAGCAGAGGCGTTGCTTTGAATCGTCGCTGTCAGTTCTTCCATTGATGACGCGGTGGATTGTAGACTTTGGGCGGTATCTTCACAGCGCTGGCTCAGTGTGTAATTCCCGGAGGCGATCTCGCCGCAAGCGTGGCGCAGTTCGACCAGCTTGCCGTTGACATCATCGACAAACGTGCGGAAGTTCATACCGGATTGATTGACAGCGCGTAGTAACATGCCGACTTCATCCACACGATTAAGCTGAAACGAGTTGTCTGCCTGCCCGGATGCGGAATTAATGGCCTGGCGTAGAATTTTTTCCAGCGGCTTTGCCAAATGCTGAACTAATAATTCGCTGGTTATGGCCGCGCTAGTGAGTAGCACCAAAGCAAAAATTAATAGCGGCGTAGTGAGTGGAAGGGTAGCAAGTAAGAAAAGCAGCGCAAATAGCATAAAAAGGAATACGTAGCTTCTTATCCGCCAGCGTACGGGAATGACGTTAAATAAGCTAAGAAATTTTAGTGGTCCTTTATAAATCAGCAGCCCTTGAAAGAGTCGGCGGTTTTTTAATTTATTCTCATTCATTTGACGGTAAAGTACTTCAGCTTGCCGAATCTCTTCCTGTGAAACCCGAGTTCGTACCGACATATATCCTGTTATTTTCCCTTCCTTCATCAGCGGTGTCGTACTGGCTTTTACCCAATAGTAATCGCCATTCTTGCGGCGGTTCTTGACGACGGCAGTCCAGATTTTACCTGCCTTTAGCGTCGCCCACATGTCGGCAAACGCCTGCGGAGGCATGTCTGGGTGGCGCACGATATTGTGAGGTTGGTGGAGGATTTCTTCAAAGTCGTAACCACTGGCATCAATAAAATCGTCATTTGCATAAGTGATATGACTATCGGTAGTGGTAACCGACATTAGCTTGGCTTTTTCATCTAATAAATACTGAATATCACTGACCGGAAAATTCTTACGCATTTATTAATCCTTTTAGTATAAGCAAGCATAAATATGATGTTTTTAGATCTATTAGCGAACAGAAAGGCGGTTGATGCTATTTAATTAACGGCAATATTTGCGAAATAATTAGCGGGTAGACTTATATATTGTCACTAATTTCGCCCGTTATTTTTTCTGCGAGAAAGTAGTTATCTAACCCGACTCGCGATAAACGCACGTGCCGATGACCAAAAGCATTCGTTTGTTAAGTATATTATGACTCTGCGAATTTGCACTGCGGCAACGAATGCTAGATAACGGTGAAATGGCGAGAAGAGGGGCGACGAGCGCTCTGACGTGAGCGCCCGTGAAGACGAGATTTAGCGGGAAAGGCTGAAGACAGACGCGGCCTGTACCATGCTTGATATCTGCTGTTGCAGATGATCGGTGGCCGAGTGTGACTGACTGGCCAGTGCAGTATTCTGATGTGTGAGTTCATCAATGCGGTTTACTGCTTCATTGATTTGTTCCAGCCCCTGAGATTGTTCCTGTGTTGCGAGGCTGATCTCATTCATCAAGTTGGTGACATGCTGAACCTGAAGCAGAATATTGCTCATGGATTTGTGTGTATGCGAAACCTGCTGTTCGCCAGTACGAATACTATTCAGCGTTTCGTCAATGATGGTCGAAATATCACTGGAAGAGGAAGCGCTGCGCTGTGCCAGCGAGCGAACTTCACTGGCGACTACCGCAAAACTTTTACCTTGTTCCCCGGCATGTGCGGCTTCGACGGCGGCGTTCACGGCCAGAATATTGGTCTGGAACGCGAGGTTATCCATCACGCTGACGATATCGGTAATACGTTCGCTGGAACGCGTGATCGTCTCCATGGTAGTAGAGACCTGGCTGACGGCCTGTTCTCCAGAATTTACCGCCTGATTGACATCCTGCGTATATATCGAAGCCTGAAGTGAGGCTTCCGCATTGCTTTTTATCGTCGCCGTCAGTTGTTCCACGGAGGCGGCAGTTTGTTGCAGACTTTCTTCTGTTTCCTCGCAGCACTGTGCCAACGTCTGGTTGCCTTGCGCGATTTCATTACAGGCGTTTTTCAACTCACTCAGATTGGTGTTCACATCGTCCACGAAGGTGCGGAAATTCATACCAGACTGATTTACGGCCCGCATTAGCATGCCAATTTCATCCACGCGATTAAGCTGCGTCAGGTTGTCTGCCTGACCAGCAGCGGAACGCATGGCTTGAGACAGGATTTTTTCGATGGGGCGAGCGATATGGTGCACCAGAAGCTCGCCACTGACAAAACAGCAGGCGATGAGCAGCGGAAAGAGTACGGAAGCCAATGCCGTTCCCGCCAGCAGGGAATAGGCGGCGATCAACGGGATCAGGCTAAAAAGCAGAAAGTAGCTGCGGATGCGCCAGCGTAGCGGCATGGTTTTAAACAGGCTTAGGATGCGTAATGGCCCGGTATAAATGAGCAGGCCGTGATGGAAGGTGCGGTATTTCAGTTTACCTTCGTTTGCATTGGCGTAGAGCGCTTCGGCCTGACGAATTTCTTCGGGCGACGCGGCGGTTCGCACCGACATATAACCGGTAATTTCCCCGCTTTTTCTCAACGGTGTAGTGCTGGATTTTACCCAGTAATGGTCGCCATTTTTACACCGATTTTTCACTATTCCTGTCCAGATATTGCCCGCACGCAGCGTTTTCCACATATCCGCGAAGGCGGCTGGTGGCATATCCGGGTGTCGGATAAGATTATGGGGCTGCCCCATTAGCTCATCGGTGCTATAGCCGCTGACGTCAATAAAATCTTTGTTTGCGTAGGTAATATGGCTTTCTGGCGTAGTGACCGACATCAATCTGGTTTTTTCAGAAAGAGTGAGCTGGCGGTCGGTGACAGGGGTGTTATTACGCATGAAGCAGTCCTTGATATGCTGTGTCCGAATACTGATTTAACTGAGGCGTATCCACGGAAATGAATGAGTGGATAGCAGTAATGGTTCAGGTTGCTCATTGCTTTTTTTAAGGCGGTTCGGACAGACGGAGATAATCCTGATGTTCACCCCGAAACGCTTTGTTCATGATGAGATAACGTGGTTCATTACAAAATATAACCTCAATTAAACATTTTACCACGAAAGGGTAATGAGCATGTACGCTCAATGGTGGTAAATGTGAGTTGGATAGGATTGTTTGTTAACAAAAAGAGCGATTTGTGAATGAATAAACGACAGAGACAGATAGGACGAATTTTTGCCGCTATTGAACAGGATGCTTAATTCGCGCTAATGATTAAAAAACATGCACTTCCAATCGCTTTCCTGCTTGTCGCGCTGCTGTTTCTTTCCTGGCGAACGCTGCCGCAGTGGCTGCCACGCATCGCC
Source organism: Pectobacterium aroidearum (assembly GCF_015689195.1). Classification (GTDB taxonomy): domain Bacteria; phylum Pseudomonadota; class Gammaproteobacteria; order Enterobacterales; family Enterobacteriaceae; genus Pectobacterium; species Pectobacterium aroidearum. The sequence continues at coordinate 2,753,084 of NZ_CP065044.1, read as the reverse complement.
ACAATCTGGCTGCCCGCGGAGATGTCTTTGGCCGTGAATGGGGTGCCTGGCTGGCAGGGCGGTGGGCCATATAGCGCGGGGTTCAGCATTATGGCTGGCGAGTGCCAGCTCGTTGACGTACGGAATATGACGCTGCGTTGGCATGGCTGGCGATGGCATGTTGCGATTGATGCCGTGACGTTAAACAGCGATTGTCTGCAGCATGTGCCAGCGAGTAGCCGTTCCGAATCCCCAGCGCAACTGGCGCAGTGGCAACAGCGATTGCCTGCTGCCGATATTCAGATAAAAGCGTTTACGCTGCTGCCCTGGCAGGATTATGCCGGGCAGGTGCGACTCAGTAGTGACGGTAAACGGCGACAAACGCTGGATTATCAGGGCGATCAACTGGTGGTTAGGGCTGAACTGAATGAGACACAGCTGACCCTGCATGAAGGTATGCTCGCCACGCCCGCGGGATTTGTACGTCTACAGGTCAGCGGTGACATGACGTTGGCCGATACGCTGGATGCCGCGCCGATACAGGGACGACTTACCGGAAAACTGGATTCAGGACAGACGCCGGATCCACTTTCGCTCCTGCTGGACTGGCATCATCAAGCTGGTGAATTAGTGCTGAATGCGGCGAATGATGACACGCCGCTGATATCGCTGCCGTGGCAACTGACGGATGAGGTAATTCAGGTCACTAACGGCGTCTGGCGTTGGCCTTATGCCGATCAGCCACTTTCAGGGCAGGTCGCCATGACGTTACAGCATTGGCGACAAGGGCTGGATGCCACCACGATTAATGCGCGTTTGAATATGTTGACGCAAGGACATAACGGCAAGGCGAACGCTGTACTGGTGCTGGGGCCGGGCAAGATTGGCCTGCTCAACAGCGAATTGCGCTTTCAGCTTACCGGGCAGGCTAATTTACCGGCGCTCTCCCTGACGGCGACGCTACCGGGGGTGTTGCAAGGTTCGATCCTCAATCCTGAACTCGCTCTTTTACCGGGGGCGCTGCTGCGTGCCTGGGGAACGCCTGCGCCGCAGGTTTATCTGGAAGAGGCGCGCTGGCCGCTGGCGGGCGTTCGTGTCAGTGCGACCGGCGTGAATGGACGACTACAGGCGATTGTGAAAGCGCGAGAAGCATACTGGGGACGTTTTAACCTGCACCTTGACGGTCAGGCGCAGGATTTCTGGCCGGATCAAGGGCAATGGCAATGGCGTTATTGGGGCAATGGCCACCTGCCGCCGCTGAAAGGTCAGTGGGACGTAGCCGGGCGTGGGCAGTGGCAGGACACCTTGCTCGAGGTCAGCCAACTGTCGAGCGGTCTGGATCAATTGGGTTATGGCATTGTGACGGTGCACCAGCCTCGGCTGACGATTACGGAGCCGATCCGCTGGCAGCGCGCCCGTTCTGGTGAGTACTTTCAAGGGGCGCTGCAACTGGCCTCAGAGCGGACACATTTCAGCAACGGTGGCTATCTGCCTCCTTCGTTGTTAACGCTGGCGATGCAGGGGCGCAGCCCGGATGATTTCCAGCTACAGGGGCAGCTTCAGGCTGAGGATATCGGCCCGGTCAGGCTGCGCGGGCGCTGGGATGGTGAGCGACTGCGAGGTGGTGCATGGTGGCCGACGCAGCCGCTTAAGGTGTTTCAGCCTCTGCTTTCCCCACAGTTGAAAATGAACATTCGCGCCGGACAGTTTTACGCACAGGCGGCCTTCTCCGCTGCACGTAAAGAAGGGTTCAGCGCGGGTGGGCATTGGGTTGTGAAAAATGGCGGGCTGTGGTTACAGGATGGTGAAGTCAGCGGCGTAAACTTTGTTCTGCCTTACCGCTTGAAAGATCAGCGCTGGCAACTGGGCGTCAGGCAGCCCGTCACGCTGCGAATTGACGTACTGGATAACCTGTTTCGCATGAGCAATATCCGCGTCGATCTTCAGGGTTTTTACCCGTACAGCGAACGACGACCGCTGATTATGTCTCAGGCGGATATGGACGTATTGGATGGGCATATTGGGCTATCGACGCTGCGTTGGCCACAGCGGGAACCCGCGTTATTTACCGTTAAGAGCGTGGATCTCAGCGAACTGCTGACGGTGTTGAAGCAAAAGCAGTTCGCGCTGTCCGGGCGCGTGAGCGGCACGCTTCCGTTGAATTTTAATCACCCCACCATGTTGATTGAAGGTGGACGCATTACCAATGATGGTTTCCTGACGCTGCGATTGGATAACCAACTGGCCGATGAATTAGCGAGTAAAAATCTGGCAGGCGGTGCGGCAATTGGCTGGTTGCGCTATCTGGAGATCGGGCGTTCCTATGCCACGCTTGACCTGAGTAATCAGGGTGAACTGACATTAGCCTCGCAGGTGCAGGGGAAAAATCCGCAGCTCAGTGCGAATCGACAGGTTATTCTTAACTATCGCCATCAGGAGAATATCTTCCAGCTATGGCGCAGCTTACGTTTTGGCGATAACTTGCGGGATACGCTGGAACAACAGGCAAATGAATAAATTCAAGGCAGAACAATGAACAAGAGCGAGACATTGCTGGTGGCATGGTGCACGGTCGTTTTCCTGACAGGATGTGTGCCGCGTATCGAAGTGGCTGCGCCCAAAGAGCCCATCACTATCAATATGAACGTGAAGATCGAGCATGAAATTCACATCAAAGCGGATAAAGAAGCGACGCAATTGCTCGAAAAATCGGATAATGCAGCCGGTGATGAGATAAAGAAAAGCGCGCCGGAGGGCGCGCAATAATTAAGCCAATTAAAGCAATATAATGGCAAGGTCGGTAACAATGATATGAATAACGATTCGTTATGCAGTGACCAGTTGAGACAGCTGGGTTTTCGCTGCTTCGGTCGCTTTCTGCGCCACATCCGGGCCGTAGCCATAACCTTCTGCGAACACGAACTCAAGGTCAGTCAGACCCAGGAAGCCCAGGAAGACGCGCAGGTACGGTTCCAGCAGGTCGGTTGCTGTGCCTTTATGGATACCGCCACGGCTGGTTAAGACGATAGCGCGTTTACCTTTCACCAGACCTTCTGGGCCTTGCTCGGTGTAGCGGAACGTGACGCCAGCACGGGCAACCAGGTCGAAGTAGTTCTTCAACTGGGTAGGAATGTTGAAGTTATACATTGGCGCGGCGATCACGATAATGTCATGCGCCTGCAGCTCGGCGATCAGATCGTCGGACAGTTTCAGCGCTTCTTGCTGACGTGGGGTCAGTGCAGCATCGGAAGGACGCAGTGCGCCGACTAATTCGCCATCAAGAACCGGAATCGGTTGAGCGGCCAGGTCGCGTACGGTGATGCTGTCGTTTGGATGTGCAGACTGCCACTCGGCGGTGAAGTGGTCGGCCAGTTGGTTTGACTGAGAATAACCTGCCAGAATGCTTGATTTCAGAACCAATACTTTGCTCATTGCCAATTCCTTTAGTGATTGAAGTGGGCGACAACATAACGCCCTTTGATGTGTCACATCTTATGCGGTGCTCTGGAAAGTGAAAAGTGCAAATATTCGAGGTCTTTATTCGATTTTCTTGAATAAGACGATGTTTGAATAAGACTGCGCGGGGTGATTAGAGCCGCTTATGACAATGTGTTACTATCCACGACTTAAAAATCCCCACGGTTTAAGCATTTCCACGGTTTAAACATGCCGTGTTTTGAAATCAGGTAGGCTCAATTGAGCCAGATTCGGCGACGCGTATTGTCCCGGCAGAGAAAAGAATTAGAGAAACGATTAAGGAAGAGCAACGTGAAATCACCTCTCAGTGCATTATCTACGCAGTTAAGTGAGCTAATGCTTCGCGATCGGCAGCGTCTGCACCGCCGCTTGCAGGGCGCCGCGAAGGTTAGCAGCCCGCAGGCTCAGGCTGCGATCGCGCAGGAAATTGAGGGGGAGATTGTCGCGGCGCGTCAGAAAGTCGAGAATCGACGGGCAAGCCGTCCGGCGATTCACTACCCTGAACAGCTTCCCGTTAGCCAGAAAAAAGACGAGATACTGGAAGCGCTGCGTAATAATCAGGTGATTATCGTCGCGGGCGAGACGGGGTCGGGGAAGACCACGCAGTTACCGAAAATCTGTCTCGAACTGGGGCGTGGCGTGCACGGCCTGATTGGCCATACGCAGCCGCGTCGTCTGGCGGCCAGAACCGTCGCTGACCGCATTGCTGCCGAGCTGGAAACGCCGCTGGGCGGCAGCGTCGGCTATAAAGTCCGCTTTAACGATCAGGTGAGTGACAATACGTTGGTCAAACTGATGACCGACGGTATCTTACTGGCTGAAATTCAGCAGGATCGCCTGTTGATGCAGTACGACACATTGATCATCGATGAAGCGCACGAACGCAGCCTGAATATCGATTTCATCATGGGCTATTTGCGCCAGCTGTTGCCAAAGCGCCCTGATTTAAAAGTGATTATTACGTCGGCTACTATCGACCCGCAGCGCTTCTCCCGCCACTTTAATAACGCCCCGATCATCGAAGTGTCCGGGCGGACGTATCCGGTGGATGTGCGCTATCGTCCTGTGGTGGAAGATGCCGACGACAGCGAACGCGATCAGCTACAGGCCATTTTTGATGCGGTAGACGAGCTGACGTGCGAAGGGCCGGGGGATATTCTGGTCTTCATGAGCGGTGAACGTGAAATCCGCGATACCGCAGAAGCGCTGACCCGTCTGGACTTGCCGCATACCGAAATTCTCCCTCTGTACGCGCGTCTGTCGAATCAGGAGCAGAACCGCGTCTTTCAGTCACATCATGGCCGCCGTATCGTGCTGGCGACCAACGTAGCGGAAACGTCATTGACCGTGCCGGGAATTCGTTATGTGATCGATCCGGGCACGGCGCGTATCAGCCGCTACAGCTTCCGTACCAAAGTCCAACGCCTGCCGATAGAGCCAATTTCACAGGCATCGGCGAATCAGCGTAAAGGGCGCTGTGGTCGTGTAGCCGCCGGGGTATGTATCCGCCTCTATTCCGAGCAGGATTTCCTGTCGCGGCCTGAATTTACCGATCCTGAAATTTTGCGTACCAATCTGGCTTCCGTCATTCTGCAAATGACGTCGCTGGGGCTCGGCGATATCGCTGCGTTCCCGTTTGTTGAAGCACCGGATAAACGCAATATTCAGGACGGCGTACGGCTGCTGGAAGAACTAGGTGCCATTACGTTGGCGGAAAATGGGCATTACCGCCTGACGCCGCAGGGGCAGCAGTTGGCGCAATTGCCGATCGATCCACGTTTGGCGCGAATGGTGCTGGAAGCGCGTAAAACCGGCTGTGTGCGTGAAGTGATGGTCATCACTGCCGCGCTGTCGATTCAGGATCCGCGCGAAAGGCCGTTGGATAAGAAGCAGGCATCGGATGAGAAACACCGCCGTTTTGCCGATAAAGACTCCGATTTTCTGGCTTTCGTCAATCTGTGGGACTACTTGCGTGAGCAGCAGAAAACGCTGTCTTCCAGTCAGTTCCGCCGTCAGTGCCGCACCGATTTCCTTAACTACCTGCGTGTGCGCGAATGGCAAGATATTTACACACAGCTGCGTCAGGTGGTGAAAGAACTGGGGTTGCCGGTCAACAGCGAACCGGCCGATTACCTGAGTATTCACTGCTCGCTGCTCACCGGGCTGCTGTCACATATCGGGCAGAAAGATATTGAGAAACAGGAGTTCAGCGGCGCGCGTAACGCCCGGTTTGCGATTTTCCCCGGATCGGGGCTATTCAAAAAGCCGCCTAAGTGGACGATGGTGGCTGAACTGGTGGAAACCAGCCGCCTGTGGGGACGTATTGCCGCGCGTATTGAACCCGAGTGGATCGAGCCGCTAGCCCAGCATCTGATTAAGCGGAGCTACAGCGAGCCCCATTGGGAAAAAGCGCAGGGCACGGTGATGGCGCAGGAGAAGGTGACGCTTTTCGGGCTGCCGATTGTGGCGGCGCGCAAGGTGAACTACAGCCAAATCGATCCAACGCTGGCGCGTGAGATGTTTATCCGCCATGCGCTGGTGGAAGGCGACTGGCAAACGCATCACGCCTTTTTCCGCGCTAACCTCAAACTGTTGGCGGAAGTAGAAGATTTAGAGCACAAATCGCGTCGCCGCGACATTCTGGTGGATGACGAGACGCTGTTTGCTTTCTACGATCAGCGCTTGCCGCACGATGTCATCTCGTCGCGCCACTTTGACAAGTGGTGGAAAGTCGCCAGCCGGGATAATGCCGACCTGCTTAATTTTGAAAAGAGCATGTTGATTAAAGACGGCGCGGAGAAGGTGAGCGCGCTGGATTATCCGAATTTCTGGCATCAGGGCAGTCTGAAATTACGGCTGTCCTATCAGTTTGAGCCGGGTGCGGATGCGGATGGCGTCACGGTGCATATTCCGCTGCCCATCCTCAATCAGGTGCGTGAAGAGGGCTTCGAGTGGCAGATCCCCGGCGTGCGGCGCGAACTGACGATCGCGCTGATTAAATCCTTGCCCAAACCATTACGCCGTAACTTTGTTCCCGCGCCGAACTACGCCGAAGCGTTTCTAGCGCGCACCACGCCACTAGAGAAAGGGCTATTGGATGCGCTGGAGCGTGAGCTACGGCTGATGACGGGTGTGACGGTGCCGCGCGAGGCATGGCAGTGGGATCAGGTGCCCGATCATCTGAAAATCACGTTCCGCGTCATCGATGAGAAGAATCGGACGCAGCGGGAAGGCAAAGACCTGAACGCCCTGAAGGATCAGCTCAAAGATAAAGTGCAGCAGACGCTATCATCCGTGGCGGATGATGGGCTGGAGCAGCGCGGTCTGCACGTCTGGAGCTTTGGTTCATTGCCGGACTGCTATGAGCAGAAACGCGGCGGTTACTCGGTTAAAGCCTATCCGGCGTTGGTGGATGAAAAGGATAGCGTGGCAATTCGTCTGTTCGATACGCCGCACCAGCAACAGCAGGTGATGCGGCAGGGACTACGTCGCCTGTTGCTGTTGAACATTCCATCACCGATCAAATATCTGCATGAAAAGCTGCCGAACAAGGCGAAGCTCGGTCTCTATTTCAACCCGTACGGCAAAGTGTTGGATCTCATCGATGACTGTATCGCCTGCGCGGTGGATAAACTGATTGAGACATCCGGCGGTCCGGTCTGGCAGGAAGAAGCCTTCCAGCAACTGCATGAAAAAGTGCGTGCGGAGCTGAACGATACGGTGGTGGATATCGCCAAACAGGTTGAGCAAATCCTGACAGCCGTTTTCACCATTAATAAACGTCTGAAAGGGCGTGTAGACATGGCGATGGCGCTGGCGTTAAGCGATATCAAGAGTCAGATGAACGGTCTGGTGTTCCGTGGCTTTGTGACCGAAAACGGCTGGCAGCGCCTGCCGGACGTGCTGCGCTATCTGCAAGCGATAGAACGACGTCTGGAGAAACTGGCACAGGATGTCCACCGCGATCGGGCACAGATGTTGAAGGTGGAGCAGGTTCAACAGGCGTGGCAGCAGTGGTGGAACAAGCTGCCAGCGGAGCGACGTGACGATGAGGACGTGAAAGCGGTGCGCTGGATGCTTGAAGAACTGCGCGTCAGCTACTTTGCCCAGCAGCTCGGGACGCCGTTCCCGATCTCGGATAAGCGCGTATTGCAGGCGATGGAGCAGGTCGAAGGCTAATCTCTTGTTATTCGATCAGGTCGCGACGGTTGTTTTTTAGCTCCAGATAAGCCGACCTGATTGCCTCTTCACCATAGGTCTGTTCCAGACGTTTTATGATGAAATGGCCTTTCGCCATGTTTTGGTAGTGGTGGATAAACAGCGTATTGATGGCGGCGCCGCTGGCAGCGCCAATCACCGGGACAATCTGTGCGGCCATTTTCTCTGTCATGGTCACACCGAGTCTGGTGGCGACGGCATCAATCAGCTTTGCCAGCGTTTTTCCTGCCTGTGAGGTGCTCATTCTTGCAGAGGCTTTCCCTGCGCTTTTTTTGCCAGCAATGCCGATTAATTCGCGGCTGGCATGTTTGGTGATATCAGCCAGAACGGTGCGTGAGGTGTAATAGGCCGAATCGGCAGCATCATCGCTTTCTTGTGTTCCACCGAGCGCGAAAACTTCCACACAAGCGGCTTTAACGGAAAGATCGCTGAGGGAGAAACCTTCGCTGCGGGCGATGTCCGCCACGGAACGCATCATGATCGTCGTGCTGATAGGCAGTTCGACCAGCAGACCGGCTGCACCAAAAAAGCCGCTGACCGCACCGGAAGCGGCGACGGCCAGTTTATGTGTCTTTGGCGACGCCACGCGAGCGGGCGCATCGTCCAGCGTATAGAGCGCAGCGTCTACCGCTTTGTACAACGCCGTGTGAACCACATCCTGTATTTTGTTTTTCACCAGGGCGGGTAATTTCGATAGGCTCCATTCAATCGGTTTTCCAACCAGACTCGCCGCCTGTATGGCAAAAGAGGGGGCTTCGAGTAGCGCCATGGCGTTTCTGATAGCGAGCTCATCCTGCGAAGTAAGAAGAGTCATGCGCGTTCTCCATACCGTTTGTTGAATAGCCCGCTGACGGGGATGTTATGTCGAGGTTTGTGACGAGCGCGTTGTTAACCAGGTGGTGAATGCCTCGGGGGGAATGGGCCGGGAAAAATAGTAGCCCTGTACTTCATCACACCCAAAACAGGCCAGGTAGTCGAGCGTTTCTTTATTTTCTACGCCTTCCGCCAACACAATATAGTTCAGTTTGTGCAGCATACTGATAATCGATTCCACAATGACGCGGCTTTTATGGTCTGTTTTTATATCTTTAATCAGCGATTTATCCAGCTTTATCACCGTAGAGGGGATATTACGCAGATAGCTTAGGTTGCTATATCCCGTGCCAAAATCATCAAGCGCGATGGTAAATCCGAGTTGTTGCAGCGTTTGAATGGTGGCGAGCGTTTCGGTGCTTTCGATGATTTTCTGCGTTTCGACGCACTCGATATCAATATCCTGAGGGGTAAGACCGTGGCTCTCCAGAATGGTGATGAGGCGTGGGATAAAATCATTCTCGGAGAAATTTCTGGCAGAAACGTTAATTGACACCGGGAAGTGTAGCCCCTGCTGACGCCACTGCTTCACCTGGCATGCCGCTTCTCGGGTAACCCAGTCCGTCAATGGTCGCATCAGCGTGGTGCCTTCCGCGAGCGGAATAAACTGGTCAGGGTAAATCTCACCCAAATCAGGGTGACGCCAGCGAATCAGCGCTTCGGCGCCAATAACGGTGTTGGTCTTGATACTTAATTTCGGCTGGTAAACCAGATAGAGACCCGGTTTGTTGTTCTGTAACACGTCGGCCAATTCATTGAGCAAGGTAAACGCGATTTGCTGTGCCTTATCGGCCTCTTGGTTGTAGGCGAACTGACGAGTATTGGTCGTGATAGCGGCACGCAGCGCGCTCATAGATTCACGCAGGATTCGCTGAGGATCATTGGCCGGGATCTGGAATTCGGTATATCCAACGAAAAATTCCAGCTTGAGCGGAATATGGCTGGTGATGCTTTCATGAATCCGCTCGGCACAGGCATCGAGCTCCGCCAGAACCTGATCTTTATTTTCCGACTTCACCAGCAGGGCGAAACGTCCTACCGCGGCGCAGTAAATATTTTCTGGCGAGCTCAAACTGAGGCGCAGGAAGATACCGATATCTTTCAGCAGACCTTCTACCGTCGGCATACCCAGCGCGCATCCCATTTCATAGGCGTAAGAAATGTCGATGGTATCAATCAGAATAAGCAGGTAGCGCTCGTGGATGTCGGTAATGCGGCTGATGTCGTCAATGAGGCGCTGGCGGTTGGGCAATAGGGTCACGGCATCAATCAGTCCAATCGCGTTGCGGTATTCCATTAATACTATCGCGATGGCGGCTAAATCATGCAGTAACCGCAGCTGGATTTTACTGAACGTGCGCGGAACATAATCGATAATGCTGAATGTTCCGATGGCGTAACCTTCTTTGGTTTTAAGCGGAACACCCGCATAGGAGCGAATAAACGGCGTCCCTTTTACGTAAGGACTTTCCTTAAAACGCTCGTCATGAATAGCATCAGGGCAGATAAAGGCCTGACCCGTTTGTACGGTAAAATGGTCGAATGAACCGATTTTATCCATATCATCCAATGGGAAATGGGTTTTTGCTTTAACGTGCAGAGATTTGGTGCCGGTTAGCGTCACTAGGGCCGTCGGGGCTTCGAGCAGTTGGCAGGCTAATTTTGTGAGCTTGTGAAGAATATCGTCTTGAGATATATCGGTTTTTTGTAATTCGTCGAGAGTCTGCATGCGTATTTTTTCGTCATGGCTCAAATGTTTTAACATGTAGACTCTTCCTTTCCGCAATAATAATCGCGACGACATCAATTTAATTTAACGGCGACACAATAACATAGAGGTTAAAAATTGAGGTAACTTATTATACCACCTTTATCTTTCCGTTAAGGTTCAGGCGATTTTTTGTCTTAAGTCATGTTTTCATGTTTCAACGCCCGCTGTAAATTCATGATATTTTCCCATGGCTTATGAGTCCAGATAAACCGTTTAGCTGAGAAAACGCTCTGCGAATAAATGAGAATCTAATTATAAAAAATGGCATTTTCAATAAGGTAAAAATAGCATCCTGATAATTGTTGTTCCGTTGTTACAGTAACAATATGGATGAATAACCTATATCTCTGATAAGAATAGAACAGATATTTTTTTATACTGTGACGCGGATGGGAAGACGGGGACGCCAGGTGACCCCTGAATAACGGTTTCTACCTGGCGTATCTGCTAGTCGTTAACGTTGTTTTGCCAACATTTCTAACTGCTGACGAATCGCAGTAACGGAAACGGCTCGGTTATCGGCGCGATCGCGTTCACTGGCATCGGGCGCAGAGCTTTGAATGCCCATAAGCACCCAGCCTGTCGCTGAATTTAGCATCAGAGGGGAACCGCTATCGCCAGGCAACGTATCACACTGGTGCGCCATCACGGCGGTGTGAACCCAGCCAGTGATCAAACAGTTTTGATGGCGGTAAAGCGTCTCCTGATGATCTTCCGGGTAACCAGCCTGCGTGACGCGCTGACCGTTATCCTTTAACGTCTGCATCAATTCTTGGCGACTGCCTTGCCAAAGCGGGAGTGGGCGAATTCCCGGCGGCGTTTGCTTTAGCCGAATCAGGGCGTAATCCAACGGTGCGGCTGAAGGCGGAACGATCCATCCTTCGCCGTCAGCTTTCAATTTTTTGGCGAGGGTTTTATTCGCCAGTGCCTCAATTTCCGTCGTTTCATAACGCCAGCCATTTTCTGTCGCCAGAAAGCGTAGCGCGACGGGTTTATCGATCTCGCCTTTCGGTGGCGTGACCACGCAATGCCCGGCCGTCAGCGCCAGATGCGGGGAAATCAGCGTTGCAGTGCAGAGGTTACCGCTGGCGGTTTCCAACTGCCCAATAGCCTGCCACGGCCAGACAGCCGTATCAGGAACCACATCCCGATCGTCGTGATTGAAAAATAAAATTTGCTGCTGCTTCTGCGCGTCGGTATCTGTGGATGAGGATTCAGCCCAAGTTAGCGGGGCGATAAATGATAATGAACATAACAACCAGGCTGATATGCGCATGTAGTGAATAAACCTTATGATAAAAGCCATCTTGAGGCGCTAAATATAGCGCGTTGGATTAACTATAGATGTATTTGTTGGTGAGGGACTGAAAATTAAAATGTTATTGAGTGTAAAAGGTGCGGTATGACATCACGGCACGGTAGCGGGCAGGGTATTAACGAACGTCAAAAGGGTTGTTGCGGGGCGAGATTATTTGCGAAAAACCGTTCTGCGACTGTTTCACCATGTCCTCATATGTTAAACGCTACGCCGCAGTCTTACGTGGCGTAGCGTTTTCACATCAGTAAATGACATCTCGCAGTGCCATCAGCCTTATTCGTAGCTGACGGTCACGATACGTACATTTGAACTTAAGGTTTTTGCGCTCACGGAACCGATGCTTTGTGGCAAAGCCGCATAGTGTGAGCCGTTTTTCATTTGTAGCGTTTGTACTCTTCCTTGCCGTTCACAACTGATAGTCACATTGCTTGACTGTGTCGTAACATCGCAAACGGGCTCGACGATGGCACCGACAAAGCGAATGATGCCTGTCGACGAAGAGGATGAAGCGAAGGTATACGGTGTTGCAGCCACAATGCAGAGCAAGATGGCTGTTTTTTGCAGGATTTTTTTCATTATGGTGTTCTCGGTATTGCCTGGTGTGTAATGGTATAAACGGCATCAAATGATAAAACTTTATTGCACCTAAACCTTTGTTGAGTGATGTTCATCCAGTGTGAATAATCATTTTTTAAATCAGTTAATTACATCACTCGAAGGTTGAGCGCTTTTACCCTGCGTGATTGGGTATTTCATCGCAATGTCTATCGTTTCTCCATTAGCTATTTACCCTCAATACCATCGTTTTTTCTTTCTCCTGTGTGATCCGTTTTTTTATTTCCTATCTCTCGATGACGCATTCGCGTTTTTATCGCAGTGGTCCGCTTTACGTTGTGAAATCAACCATGAAACATCATAAAAAATAAACATACGGGCTCATTTGGCCCATTTCATGCGCCTGTATTTTTTATGCGAGGATTCACTGCTGAATAAAAAAATAAACGTATATTCCTGATTGTTTTTATTTTGTGATTTTAAATTTCAATATTTTTTATTTTGTTGGTTTTTAATGCTGGTTTTTTACTTTTTCTATCAGGCTGCAACCAACTTTTACAAATTAACCATCATGAAAAATATTTATTAACGCATCACGACGGAACGTGTGCAGGCCATCTTAGCCTGACGTTTTTCTGCGTCTAAGGACGTCAGAAGAGACCCTGACTGATGCACTGAGGAAAAAGATCGAGATGTCGCTTTAGCGACAGAGCCACGATTGTTTTTAAGGCGATCGTTAACTTTTATCTGTTATCAGGAAATATAAGTTATGCATAAATCTCTACTCAATACCTTGATTGGCGCCTCATTATTGTCATCCAGTGTGACCGTTTTTGCGGCCACCGTTGCAGGTGGAACGGTTCATTTTAAAGGTGAGATCGTTAACGCGGCTTGTGCAGTCAGTACCAATACGGCCGATCAGATTGTGAATCTGGGCCAATACCGTACCGCGCGTTTTACCGGCGTGGGAACCTACTCTGGCAAAGTGCCGTTCACCATCAACCTCGAAGATTGTGATTCCACCGTATCCACCACCGCAGCTGTCGCCTTTACCGGTACGGCTGATTCGAATGACAACACCGTTTTGGCCGTCAGCAACATTGGTGGTGGAGCCTCTGGCGCAGCAGGCGGCGTGGGGATTGAAATCTCCGATCGTACTGGTGCGGTTCTGACGCCAAACGGCGCCGTTTATTCTGCAACGCACACACTGAACGATGGCAGCAACGTCCTGGCGTTTAATGCACGCTATAAAGCGACGCAGGCTACGCCGACGCCGGGCGCGGCAGATGCCGATGCCACGTTCACCATCGATTATCAATAAGAACGGTTAGCAAGGAGGCCATAAAGCCAAGGATGGCCGTCCTTATACCCCATTCAACAACACGTTATTGTGAGGTGGTGTGTGCAGAATACATCTCTTTTATTCCGATCTTTCTTATTTGGACTACTGTCTTTTTCTTCATTTATTGCTCAACAGGCACAGGCGGGTGGGATTGCGCTGGGCGCTACGCGGGTGATTTATCCCGCAGAGGTCAATCAGGCTTCACTTTCGATTATTAACAGTGATGAAAATAACCGCTTTTTGATTCAATCCTGGGTAGAAGATAAAGACGGGAATAAAACCAAAGATTTCCTCGCAACACCTCCGCTTTTTGTGGTGAAACCCAAAGGTGAGAACACATTGCGATTGATGCATGTTGGCACATCTTTGCCTACCGATCGCGAATCCGTTTATTGGGTCAATGTCAAAGCGATCCCGGCAGTTGAGAAACGATCGCTGGAGGATAAGAACGCGTTGCAACTAGCGGTATTATCTCGCATTAAACTTTTTGTTAGACCCGCTAATCTTCCAACGGGGGCCGATAGCGCACCCGCGACGCTGCGTTTCCAGCAGTCAGGCTCGGCGCTCACGATCACCAACCCCTCTCCTTATTTTATTACGCTGGTCAACCTCCAGTCTGGCAGCCAGAAACTTCCCAACACGATGGTGCCGCCAAAAGGTTCGACATCACTGACGCTGTCTGGGGGAGCATCCGGTGCGGTGAGTTTCCAGACCATTAACGATTACGGAGCCATGACGCCGCGCGTCACAGGTAAAGGGCTATGAAACGGTGAGGTACAGGCTGGCGTCGAGCTGCATTGCAGCGATTGCCTGCGCTTTTCATCATCATAGATGAGGAACTTTTGTATGCGTTCAGAACCGACGAAACAGCAGCGTTCCGCCGCCCCTTATCGCGCAGTCCGTCCATACCTGCGTTGGTACCCGGCCGTGATGCTGTACATGGCATTCCCACTCGCTGGTGATGCTGAGACTTTCTTTAATCCGACATTTTTATCGGATGATCCTTCGGCTATTGCCGATCTCTCTCGCTTTGATAAAGGTGAAGGGCAACCACCGGGTATCTATCGGGTAGAGATTTATGTTAATGCGGAATATGCGTTTTCTCGTGATATTGCGTTTCAACTACGCACGCCATCCGATAAACCGTCCAGTGACGATACGGGTCTTGAGCCTTGCCTGCCGATAGCGTTGCTGGAACAACTTAATGTCAATCTGCAGTCGTTTCCTTCTTTACGTGATGAACCGGCTTCCGCGTGCATCAACGTGCCTCAGTCGATTCCCGATGCCAGCGTGCGCTTTGACTTTGAACTCCAGAGATTGAACATCAGCTTGCCGCAAATTGCGCTAAAAAATGCCGGGCGAGGATATATTCCACCGGAGGAGTGGGATGAGGGCATCACGTCAGCGTTATTTAATTACCAGTTCACGGGCAGTAATACGCACGGCGATGCTCGCAGTGACAGCTATTTTCTCAATCTTGATAGCGGAGTGAACTGGAACGGCTGGCGGTTGCGCGATTACTCTACCTGGCGTTATTCCCGCTATGCAAACCAGCGCTATAACGAATTCCAGCACGTCAGTACTTATTTACAGCGTGCCATCATTCCCTGGCGCAGCGAATTGACTCTCGGTGACAGCAATACAGTAGGCGAGGTTTTCGATAGTTTGGGATTTCGCGGCGTACAGATTGCGTCCGATGACGCGATGCTGCCGGACAGCCTGAGAGGGTTCGCACCAACGATCAGGGGGATTGCCAAAAGCAACGCCCGCGTCACCATCCGACAAAATGGCTATGTGATTTATCAGGCTTATGTTGCGCCTGGTGCGTTCGAAATTACCGACCTTTACCCAACGTCATCCAGCGGCGATTTACAGGTAACCATTACTGAGAGCGATAACTCGACGAACAGCTTTGTCGTGCCGTATTCCGCCGTGCCGCTGCTCCAGCGTGAGAACCGGATGAAATATTCCGCAATGGTCGGTAAATACCGTAGCAATAATCCACAACAGGATCAGCCCTTGTTTGGTCAGGGGACGCTGATCTGGGGGCGTTCGGCTGGGGTGACGTTGTATGGCGGCACACAACTGGCTGAAGATTATCAGGCACTGACGCTAGGTTCAGGGAAAAACCTCGGCGACTGGGGCGCATTTTCAGCCGATCTCACGCAGGCTTATAGCACGTTGTCGGATGGTAGCGATCATAAAGGGCAGTCACTGCGTTTCCTGTATGCCAAATCGCTGAATGATCTGGGGACGAATTTTCAGATCCTGGGTTATCGCTATTCAACCAAAGGTTTTTTTACGCTGGATGAAGCCAGCTATAAAAACATGAGTGGTTATACGGTCGACTTTACCGATGTTCAACCTGTGGTACGCGACTACTACAACCTGAATAACGCGAAAAAAAGCAGGATGCAGATGAATATCACCCAGCAGTTAGGGAAGGGAATGGGGTCCTTATTTTTAACGGGAAGCCGACAGGATTATTGGCATACCAAGGGTACAAACGATCTGTTGCAGGTCGGCTACAGCAATGTGTACCGCGGTGTGAGTTATAACCTGAGTTACAGCTATAACAAGAATCAAGGACTGGAAGAACGGAACCAGCTGTTTGCTTTTAACCTCTCTGTTCCACTGAGTCAGTGGCTCAGTGGACACCGTGAAGGGATTAACCTGCGGCGTTCACAGAATACGGCTTACGCTTCCTACAACATGACGTCGGACAATCAAGGGCGCACGTTACAGCAGGTAGGGCTCAGTGGCACGATGCTGTCGGATGGCAATCTTAACTACAACGTCTCCCAAGGGTATGGTAATCGCGGCATTGGGAATAGTGGGAACGCGGGGCTTGGCTATCAGGGCACCTATGGCAACAGCAACGCCAACTACAACTATACGCGCAACACCCGTCAGCTTAACTATGGGGTAAGCGGCGGTGTGGTGGCGCATGCCGATGGGGTCACGTTTAGTCAGCCGCTGGGCGATACCAACGTATTGATTAAGGTTCCCGGTACCAGCCGTGTCAAAGTGGAGAATACCACCGGTATCCAGACTGACTGGCGTGGCTATGCCGTTATTCCTTACGCCAGCGTTTATCGCAATAACCGCATTGCCCTCGACGTCAACTCGTTAAATCAAAACACTGAAATCAACAATACGGTAGCCAACCTTGTACCGACGCGAGGGGCGATAGTTCGTGCCAGCTTTACGGCTTATCAAGGTGGGCGTGCGCTGATTTCGTTACAGCAGCGTGATGGCCGACCGATTCCTTTTGGTGCGCTTGTCTCCCGCGTAGACAGCGATAGTACCAGTATTGTTGGTGACGATGGGCAGGTCTTTCTGTCTGGGTTAGCCCCTGAAGGCGAGTTGAAGGTTGCATGGGGAAGTAGTTCACAGCAGCACTGCACACTTCGCTACGCTCTTCCAGACGGAAGTGAAAACCAACCGGTATCCTATACGAAGGCGGTATGTCAATGAAATTATTAACGAAAAATAAAAGTGGCGCGACGCGGAGCACGATGTGGTGGCGCGGTGTTAGCGTGGCTGGCTTGTTGGGGATTGCCAGCCAAGCCAGCGCGGTACAGTGCACGACCTCAAGCGGTTCACCTTTAACGTATGACTACACTTACGCGCTGGCTTCCACTCAGAACAATGTCGGATATGTTACCGGGTGGAATGAAAAAACCGA
This sequence comes from Pectobacterium aroidearum, assembly GCF_015689195.1. GTDB lineage: Bacteria > Pseudomonadota > Gammaproteobacteria > Enterobacterales > Enterobacteriaceae > Pectobacterium > Pectobacterium aroidearum. The sequence goes on along the minus strand of NZ_CP065044.1, from coordinate 2,735,863 downwards.
TGCAGGTTCCTATGCGATAAGTGGTCCATGTAATAACCGAGATACGGTCTACTATTCCGCCCGGTCCGGCCCATCGTTGGTTTTGGCATCAACGGAAAGCGGCGTGAACTGGTTTGATATTACCGGCAATGATTATCTCCAGGTGGCATCGCGTATTTTTGTTTATAACCGCACCGCGGCGGGCATTTTTCATAATGTGCCGTTTACCGATGTGAGCAACAACTGTGATGGGCTGTGCGGTGGGAATGCGACAACGGGCAGTCGGGTTCAGGTAAATTTCCGTATCAAACGCAAGTTTGTCGGGATTTCCAATATCCCGATGACACCCATTTTTTACCTCTATGGCAATCAGGGAGGTAGTGGGCAAAGCGTGGGGTCGCCACTGGTGGTTGGCTACATGAGCGGTTCGGTCACGGTTCCTCAAAGTTGCGTTTTGAATGCGGGTCAGATCATCAGCATTGATTTTGGCGGAATTTCATCAGGGGCGTTTAAAACGGCGGGTGAAAAACCGGAGGGGGTTCCACCGGTGACGCGGACGATTGGTATCGCCTGCAACGGTATCGATGCGCAGGCGAGTATGTCGATGCGTCTTCAGGCTGATAAATCGTCTGGCAATATGGTGGTTTCTGACAATCCTGACGTCGGCTTTATTGTTACAGACAGTGGAAGTAATCCATTGACGCCCAATGATATAGCGAGCGTGATTCCTTTTACACTGGATGAGGCAGCAAGTGCCAATGTGGCGATTACTGCGTATCCGGTCAGCGTGACGGGGACTAAGCCCCAGGAAGGCGTCGCGACAGCAAATGCTTATCTGCGCGTCGATTTTTACTAAAAGGGGGAATCGATGAACCGATCTCAGGGTGTGATGGCTGGCGCGGTGCGTACGCGAGTAACATGGGCCGCGCGTTTCGGCTGGGTTTCTCTGCTCTTTATGACGTGTGCTGTGCAGCCAGTCCGTGCCGATCTCGGGCTGACCAATATGCGGCTCACGGCGACGCTGCTGGCGAACAGCTGTAGCGTCAGCACAGGGACGCAGGAACAAACGGTTGAACTCGGTACCTGGCCAAGTAAGCAGTTTGCGGTAGGATCGCAAAGCCCTAATCCTACGCGTTTCGAGATTGTGCTGGAGAACTGCGGTGTCGCGGCATCTGGCGTCGAGATCACGTTTCATGGCAGCGCGCCAGCGGAGGATAGTACGCTGCTCGCGCTTAATGCCAGTAGCAGTGCGACGAATGTTGCCGTGGCGATACTGGATAGCGAACGCCGTCGGTTGCCACTTGGCCAACCGACACCCGTTTATGCGCTGTCGGCAAACGCTGCACGCGTGCCGCTGGTGTTTTACGGGCAGTATGTTGCGATTGGTACGCCAGTCACGGCCGGTTCTGCAAATGCGGATGCAACATTTACCCTAACCTATCAGTAAACGTTGGAAGACGGTATTGAAGAGACGTGACGGGTCAGGTGACCCGTCGTGATAAGTGATTATTTAATTACATTCAGTGAGGTGGCGTAATTTACCGTGTTCTAACGTGAGTAAACCTTGTTGTTGTAGTTGTTTAAGCCCCCGTTTTATCGTGCTTTTTGATAGTGATGTTCGTTGAGAAATATAGGACAGAGCAGAAAAGCGGAGTTTGACATCGGGGGGAAGTTGATTCAGCGAACGTAGCATTTTATGCACGATAGAAAGTGAATCGCCATGATTCCCAATACAGTGATCGATCAGTGCATGAAAGCCGGTATTAACAATCGTTAAGACATCATCGAAACGCTCATAAGCCGTAATGATGCGCATGGCGGTATTGAAAGGAATACTACGAATTTTCCCATAATCGACCCTTTCCAGATAAAGTTCGCCACCATCAAGTGTCACCATGGACCAGCCAACGATAGCGGGTGATAAGATAACAGAAATAACCTTATCATCGATGGATTGCTTCATTAAGAATGTTCCTTCATCCAGGAAGTAAATAACTTGCTCCCCTGATGGATAAAAGAAATAGAGCCGTTTCCCTTTAATAACTTTGGTTGGGGTTGCGATATTGCTGTGTGGAGAAAGTATTTTTGTGATGCGAAAAATAGATGTATTTAATTCTTTCATTTAAAACCTGTGCATGATGGAGTTATAACGCGTCCATTTCGTCTTATGATGAATGTAAATTCCTTAAAGGTATGTAATTAATTGTGTGGTTTTGAAAGTCAATCCATATTCGACTAAATATATTATTGTCTTTTAATCAATAGAGGCCTCATTAGTTTAAATGACTATATGGGTAATGCTTCATTAGCACCATGAAATGACAAACAAGACCGCAGTGCGGCGTTGTTTTTCATGTCATGATATTTTAGGAAATTAAACCTTGTAGTTAGTGTGCTTTATTTTTAATAATAAATTTAATTCGAGTTCCAATGTTAATTATTATTGATTTCGAAATTGTAGTTTAAGATTTCGATAATTCAATTGTTATTGGCTTATTTGTCATTTCAGCTCAGGTGTATATTTATAAGATATTGATATTATTTGGTTTGGGTGGTGTTTTTATCTGGTTTGACCTGTCAGATGGGAACAGAAATTATTAAATTACACCAAGAAATAATACTGTTAATGAGACTTGTTATCAAAACGACGTGAGGTTTTCTTTACGTATGGCTTCGATATTGAAAATACGGGGATAGTCGGAGGAGAGAGGAATACTGGCGGTTAGAGAAAAAAACTCAGGGTGATAAGGCCACAAAGCAGAACGAGGGACAACATAATTTCAAATGAATAACGACGCATCATTTTCCCGTCCCCCGATGAAATAAACACCCGGTAAACCGAGTGTTTGATAGTTGCTCTATTTTGGTCATCCTTTAGCGATTTGATTCAAATTGGGACTGACCGAAAGTGGCTCCTTCCCGTGGGGAAGGAGCGGGTACTTATTGATTACGCGGCTGGCGTGGTGGTAGCAGGTTTTGCAGTTTTCGCTTTTTTCACGTGTTTCTTGGCAGCCTGTGCTTTCTGAGCAGGAGCTGGTTTCGCTTTCTTCACGTGTTTTTTGGCAGCTTGCGCTTTCTGAGCAGGCGCTGGTTTAGCTTTTTTCACGTGTTTCTTGGCAGCTTGCGCTTTTTGAGCAGGAGCTGGTTTCGCTTTCTTCACGTGTTTCTTGGCAGCCTGCGCTTTTTGTTCAGCGGCAGGTTTCGCTTTTTTCACCTGTTTTTTATGGTGAACGGCTTTAGCCGGAGCAGACGTGGTCGCCGTTGGCTGAGCTGGTGCGGTGGTTACGGTATCCGCGGCAAACGCTACAGAGGACAGACCCAGTGCCGCACCTGCGATCATAACTAATACTTTATTCATCATCATTTCCTCGTTATCTCATTCACGTTTCGTAGCCCTCGGTTGGGCCGGTGAAGAGAGAATAGGAGAAACAGAGAGCGGCTTCAGTGAGTGATTGGTTTCGGCGTGTAACCTAATGTACAAGCTGGGAAAACGAGGGTAACAGGGGAGAGACGGCGGGGTTACCGCCGCCTCTGTGCTAGTGCTGGATGGCGATGGTCGTCTGCGCTGTCGTGGTTTTTACTGGCCAACAAAAGCGGAAACGAGCGCCGCCGAGTGGGCTTTCATCCACGGTAATACTGCCTTCGTAGGCGCGGGCGATAGCATGAACAATGGCCAGCCCGAGTCCACACCCGCCGCTGCTGTTCTCGATACCCGCTTCCAGACGGATAAACGGTTCAAACACGCTTTCCCGGCTTTCGGGCGCAATACCGGGGCCGTCATCTTCGACTTGCAGACAGGCGATATGCTCGGCGTCGGACGTCAGGCTGATGTGTAATCGGCTATGGCAGAAGCGCAACCCGTTACCGATCAGGTTGTTCAGAACCCGTTCCATCAGGCGCAAATCGAGTGCGCCAATCTGTGCTGAAGGGGGCATGTCCAGCGAAATATGTTTGTCAGGGTGGATCAGACGAAAATCGTCAACTTTTGCCTGTAACCACGAGGGAATATCGATATTGGCAAGGTGCAACGTCACCTGCGGACGGTCGAGTCGGGCATAGGTCAGCAGCTCGTCAATCAGCGCTTCAAGCTGGCCAATATCCCGGTTTAGCGCCTGCTGTTCGTCTTCCGTCAGATTGTCGCTCATGGCCAGCCGATAGCGCAGCCTGACCAGCGGCGTACGCAGCTCGTGTGCAATATTATCAATCAGCTGTTTTTTACTATTGATGAGCTGGTTCAGGTTATCGGCCATGCGGTTGAAGGCGACGCCAAGCCGGAACAGGCTTGAGGTGCTATCGAAGTGAATGCGCTCTTCCAGATGACCATCCCCCAGGCGCTGTGCGGCATTCTCCAGTTTTAGCATCGCCTGCCAGTGTGGTCGCATCCAGAGGAAAACCGGCAGCGCCAGCGACAGCCCAATCAGCATCACCAGCAGTAAATCCAGCAGCCGCATTTCGTGCAGGAAGAACAGATACGGAATAGGGCCGACAGCGAGCACGTAGTGGCTGCGGGGGATGCGTTGGATAAACGTATATTCGTCATCCAGTGCGATAATCTCCCCCTGATTCAGACGCTGGCGATTCTTGGGACTCAGCGCATATTTGCTCACCGGTTCGATGTGCAGTTTGAACGACAGGTTTAAATCAAGCTGGTTGATGGTTTTATGCCAGTCGCGAGGCGGGATCGCGCGCAGCTCATTACGAATGAGGTACAGCGAGCTTTTCATCAGGTCATCCATGGACTGACGCCCGGCACGTTCGGCCGTGACTTTATAGACCAGCCCGACCAGTAACGTCATGACGACAAAACAGGCGAACAGCAATAGAAAAAACTGGACGAACAGCTTTCTCATAGCGTGACGCTCTCCCAGGTATTGGGGGCGAACAGATACCCCTTGTTACGCACCGTTTTGATGCGGAACGGCTCCAGCGGGTTGTCGTACAGTTTTTTACGCAGGCGGGAAATCGCTACGTCAATGCTGCGGTCCATGCCGTCATAGGTAACGCCGCGCAGGTTTTTCAGCAGCGCATCCCGATCCATGATGTGACCGGCGTGGGTCGCCAGTTGCCAGAGGAGATCAAAGTCCGCGGTGGATAACACGATGTGCTCTTGTCCTAATGTCACTTCGCGATTGACCGGATCGATGCAAAGCAGGCCGAAGTGCAGTGATTTATGCACTTGTAATGCCGCAGGCGCGGCGTTTTCCGCCACAACCTGTGGCGCGGTGGCGTACTGGCGTAAATGCAGGCGCAAGCGGGCGAGCAACACGGCGGGCGGTGTGGTTTTCAGGATGTAATCATCGGCGCCCATTTCCAGCGCCAGAATATGATTCATATCGCTGTCCAGCGACGTCAGCAGCACAATTGGGCCGGTATACTGTGGCCGCAATTCCCGACAGATGGTCATACCGTCTTTACCGGGCAGCATGATGTCCAACAACACAAGGTCGGGCTGCTGTTGTTCAATAAAGGCCAATGCCTGATCGCCTCGAGCTTCAACCTGAACATCAATGTCATGCTTGCCGAGGTAGGCCGCGATCAATTTTCCTACTTCAGTATCATCTTCTATAAAAACAATCTTATGCATGGTATCTACGTCATCCCCATCTCACTGCTGATAGCATAGCCTGATGATAGATGATAAACGAGATATGAAGCGTAAATGGGTGTTAAGTGTTTGTTTGCTTGTCCAAATTAGATAAGCTGCGGTGCGTGCTTTTTGGGGCGATATCGCACCGGATTTTCGTCGTTTATCAAGAACGGCCACGCCACCATTACCGATTATTCCACTGGGAACCGCGCTGAAGATGAAACCGATTGACCAGATAAACAGCTGGATGCAGGAAGCCTTACGCCCTTATTTTGGGCTGGAACCGTTATCGTCTGAATGGGATATTTTGACCGTACGCGATGACTATTTTATCTGCTTTGATGGCGACACGATCCGCAAGCGCATTACCGCCACCGTGCTAAATTATCAGGAAGACGATGTCATTATTCATACGCGTGGACGTGAGGTGATTTTGCCGAGAACGACGCGTGGTAAAGAGAAAAAGCTGACTTACACCAGCGTTTCCAGTGTGAAGGCGGATGGCGTTGTGTTTTCTGCGGGCGTCAGAACGCTGAACTCGGGAAACTACGGTTACATCAACGCCAGCAATTACCGAAACTCTATTCGACTACCGCTGCCGGAATGTCGGCATTTGGTCAGCAAAGAGGAGCTTGTCGACTGGCTACAATCTTACCCCGAGCGTGTACCGACTGATTACGCGGATAAGCTGGAACGGCTGATGAGGATGAAAAACCAGCAGCATAAAACGGTTCCAGGCGACATTTTTCGGGTTGAAATAGACTTACATACCGATGGCTATGTTCTGGTTATTGGTAACCTTCGTCAGATGCAAAAGGACGCGCTGTTTGCTGAACACAGCATTTGGCATGATGTGATGACGATGCCGCTGTTTGTCCGGCCTTATCTGTTTCGCACCACGGTGCGTAATCCCGCCTTGTCGGAGATTGTGGCGTCGCCCTTGTCTGAAAAATGCTGGATCGTTATGGATGACGCCTTTCTGCGCGGTAACTATGAATTTGTGGGATCGAAGATATTGGCGGAAGAAGACATTCTGTTCCCGGTGGGCTATGGATCCAGTATCAGCGCACAGAAAAGCGACTATCGCCTGTCATGGGGGCCTTGTTCGGTCAATAAAGCCAGTCAGGATACGGTTTTCAGGGCCGGACGCAGCTACATGAACAATGGTGCCTATAGCAGCGTGTCGGCCGAATGCTTTGCCGATAGCGGTTTCCCTCACTACGATAAAACGCTACTCAATCCAGAACACCGTGAAGCATGGGAACAGGTGTTGGCTGAGTTCGATTTGCCGCCCGATACCACCTACGATGCGTTTGCTCAATATGTTGGTGGGATGACGCGTGCGGCCTACCTGACGTATGTCGCCGACAATAAAGCGTACCAGCGCAAAGGGCGAGCGAAGAACAAAGCGTGACATAGCGCCAGCGATCTTATTGGGCGGGACTGTAGCGCAAAGCCCGTCCACCATGAGTGCCCGATGTTTTTTTCCGTACCGAAAAAAATAATAAGGATTGACCGAATAAATTCTTCCTCCTGAGCGTTTACGCGTTGTTTATTCTGAGGAGAATCCTGTTATGACACGCATCCTTCCCGTATTGGCCAGTGGGCTGCTCATCAGCCCACTGTTACATGCTATGCCGCTCAACTACACCGTTGCTACTGATAACACCGTTATTGGGCTTTCGTGGCAAGCATTTGGGCACCCGTCACAAGCCTCTCTCGACGGCGTGACGGGCAACATTACACTGGATGCTGAAAAGGAAATGAATGACCGTATTGATGTGAAAATCCCCATCACGACGCTACAGGCTTCCAACGGCCTGTTGACCTATCAGTTAAAAAGCAGCCTGTTTTTTGATGCTGAACACTATCCCGATATTACGTTCACCAGCAGTAGGGTTGTGGCGCTGGGGCAGGGGCACTTCCGGGTTTTTGGTTCACTGTCGGTAAAAAACGTCCAACGTCCGGTCATTCTGGAAGCCACACTTGAAGAACAAGGCGGAACGTCATCGCATGACGGTGTGCTGTCTCTTCATGCTACCACCGCGATTTCGCGCTCTTCGTTTAACATGGATCGGTTTACCGGAGTGGTGGACGATCGCGTCGCGATTAATATTGAAATCCGGGCGAAAGCCCGAAATTCTGTCTAACCCGATACGCCGTATAAATAGTGGCCTTCCACACGTGGAGTCGTCCGTGTGTGGAAGGCTGTTCACGGGCTATGTCAGCGACGTTTGTAACCTGCGCGCACTTTCTGTCATTGAGGCAACAGGGCTACGGCCAATTAAGACGAACTGATAGTGGTGAGCGTACCACCAGACGACCTGCATATCATGACGTTGTTCATTGTTAAGCGCCGTGGACGTTGCCTGACGCTCGGGGGAAATGCACAGCGCCATCGGTCCATATTCGGCATGCATCCAGGTAATCTGCGCAATCGGTATATTGTCATAGCGCAGCAGACGCACCATTTTCAACTCTGCGTCGTGAAGCGTCAGCTGTTGCTCATTGAGATGCAATCCCATGTCCTGAGCCGTGCGCGAGAGTCCTCGTTGCAAGGTCTGTGCGGTATTATCCGCATCGAGTAGGGTTTCCGCGCGGTACAGTGACATGTACTGCGCCTCAAGATCGCGAATTTTCTCGCTGTCGCTGAGAATCATCCGGGGCGAACGCGCGAGGTAACCTAACCCCGATCCAATCAGCAAAAAACTGAGTGATGCCGCAATAAGCGAGCGGCGGCTGACACCAGCATGAGGTGACGGGGGCGCTGATGTCGGCGCGTTCGTCATTAACGTCTCAAGTCTGGCCTGCATGGCTGCTTCAGGCGCTTTATTGAGCAAGGGGGCGAAGGCGGCTTCAAAATCAAGCTGACTTTTCATCAGTTCGGCGACGCGCTCGGCAAGCTGTGCATCTCCCTCAAGTAATGCCTTGAATCGTTGCGCATCGGCTTCATTCATCTCGCCATCCAGCCAGGCAACGATGGCCTCGTCGCTGTAGGGAGGCGTAAAACGCATAGTGTTCAAGGCAGTTTCTCCTTTGCCGAGGGCAACGTATCAATGGATTTAGCCAGCGTACCCCGCGCGGCTGCCAGTCGGCTCATGATGGTGCCGATCGGCACCGATAGCGTATCTGCCGCTTCTTGATAGGAAAACCCTTCGACATAAACTAAAAAGACGGTGTTGCGCTGTGCTTCGGGAAGCGCGCTGACGCGCTGCATTATTTTCTGGTAATGCAGGCGATTGTCATCCTGCTCATGGGTATCCGGGGCCAGCAATGCTTCGCTTTCGATAAACCCCTGTCCCTGACGCACGCGGCGGGCACGCAGTTCGGAAATCCATATTGAATGGAGAATGGAGAACAGCCATCTGTCGATACGCGTGCCGGGTATAAATTGCGTGCTCTTTTCGAGCGCCCGAACGCAGGTAGACTGGACAAGCTCTTCGGCAACTTCATGGCTACGCGACAGCACCAGTCCATAGCGCCATAGGCGCGTCAAATGTGCAGTCAACTGCTGGCGAACGTCGCTGGTGGTGATGTTTTTATCCTCACAGTGAGACTCAGTGCGTTAACGCAAAGCCCGGCCACCATCAACGCCCAGCGTTTTCCCGGTAACGTAGCGGCTGTTGAGCAGGTAGGCCACCAATTGGACGATCTCCTCTTCGCCGGGGGCGATTTTCATCAAGGATTTGTCCAGCGCCTGCTGACGATAGGCGTCGTCATCCTGTTCATTAAACAGGATTAAACCGGGGGCGATCGCGTTGACTTTCACCTCCGGTGCCAATTTACGGGCAAACGATCGCGTCATGTTATCCAGCGCTGCTTTACTGGCGGCATAGGCGATGTGTTTATCGCTGCCTTTTTCTACCACGTAATCCGTCATATGAATAATATCCGCACCCGCGGTGCCTTGCCCACGCAGACAAGGTTCCAGTAACTGGTTGAGCAAGTAGGGTGTATAGACATGAATTTGCAGCATATCGGCCAGCGTTTGTTCTGGCGGTATTGTGGCACTTTCTGGTTCCCAGCGGCTGGCATTGTGAATAATGGCGCGCAGCCGCGGCGTGAGCGACTGGATTTGCTCCGCAAACGCATAGATATTTTCTGTGGTGGAAAAATCGGCGGCCAGACAAATCGCGCCGTCTTGCTGTAACGCCTCCAGTTCGGGATAAGGCGTACGATAGCTGATGATGACCGGAATCGACTGCGCCAGAAACGAACGCGCCAGTGCCAGCCCAATACGCCGCGCGCCGCCGGTAATTAACACGGGAGCAGAAGAAAAAGTTGTCACAATTAGGTCTCCTCAACACGCTAGTCAAAAGGGGGCGAACCGTGACAATATACCTGAATTAACTACTACACAGGCTATGGTTTTATACCCGTCAGGGTAGTACGCCACACAACACTGGCGAAGAGGAGAGGTGGGAATATGGAAAAATCCCCTGAGTCTACAAGTTCCAGTGAGCAACTCTGTCTGGACTATACGGATTATTTGGCGGCACTGTGCAAAAAACGTTGGCGCTTTATGGATGCGATGTACGGCGTGATGCCGATTTTTGGGATGGTGACCAAGATGGCGCCGTCTCGGCAAAGTGCGCCGAAAGAGCGGCTGAAGATGCTTGCGCTACAGGTACTTTCTACGCAGGTGAGTGACGAAACCAACATTATCAGGTTGATTACGCTGGCTCGTCAGCAAGGCTTGAACGCGTTTGATATCCAACTGCCTTATTCATTGACGAACGAGCAACTGAGCACCATTAGCGGCGAATGTGACGCCGCGCTGGATTTAACGCTAAGGGACGAACGTCTGTCCGTCCGCTTCAATATGCCCGCCGTACAGCACTAGTACGGCGGAGCCTGCACGGTATTTCTACTCTGTTTTTGCTACGTTGGGGCGAGTCGTCGTCGCCTCAATCGCCTGCGCTAATGAACCGTAGAAGCTAAGCCGCCCTTCAATCGGATGAACCTTCGCCCGCGCCAGCGTTTTTAACGGCTGGAAGGGGATGTCGGTGATGATGAGCTGCTTGCCTTCAGGCAACGTTTCGCTAAAGCGCAGGAACGCATTGAGCCCGCCGGCATCCAGCACCGGCACGGCATCCCACTGCAAGATGATATTTTGATAGCCTTCGCTGCGCACGGTCAGATCGTTGAAGATGCGCTCTGCTGCGGCGAAAAACAGCGGGCCGTTAACGCGCAGCACCAGATGGTCCGGTATTTTGGTGTCCGGTAGTTCACTCAGACGGGTCATCTGCGCGATACGCCGCATGAAGAGCAGGGATGCCAGCACGATGCCCACAGTAATGGCGATCACCATGTCGAACAGCACGGTCAACGACATACACAGCAGCATCACGATGATGTCATCTTTTGGCCCGTGGCGCAGTAAATCCACCACCTTGTGCGCTTCGCTCATGTTCCAGGCGACAATCAGCAGCAGTGATGCCATTGCCGCCAGCGGCAGATAAGACAGCCACGGCGCAAGTATCAGCAGCGCCAGTAACACCAACAGTGCGTGAACCACGGCGGAAATCGGTGAGTTCGCGCCTGCGCGCACGTTAGCGGCGGAGCGGGCAATCGCGGCGGTCGCGGTAATACCGCCAAAGAAGGGCGCGATGATGTTACCGAAACCCTGGCCCATCAGCTCCGCGTTAGAATTGTGTTTTTTGCCCGTCATCCCGTCCAGCACGACCGCGCACAGCAGCGACTCAATCGCGCCCAGCATCGCCATAGAAAATGCGGCAGGCAGCAGCGCAGAAATACTTTGCCAATCCAGCGTCATTGTCTTGCCATCCGGCGACGGAATATCCCACGGCAGAATGAGCTGCGGTAGGATAGGCGGAATCCCTTGCCCTTGCGAACCATCCGCCAGCATATAGCTGAACCGTGAACCGATGGTGGCCACATTCTCACCGAGCAGCGACATGATCCCCATCACCGCGACGCCTGCCAGCAGGGCGGGCAAATGGCCGGGCAAGCGAATACCGAGTCTGGGCCAGAGGATAAGAACCAACAGCGTCGTTGCCCCAATCAGCGTATCCGCGAGATGCAGAGTAGGCAGCGATTGCGCCAGCGCCGCCACTTTTTCAACGTAATGCTCGGGGACGACGGCCATCTGCAAACCGAAGAAATCCTTTATTTGCATGGTACCGATGGTGATCGCGATCCCAGAGGTAAACCCCAGCGTCACGGAGAGCGGGATGTATTCAATCAGGCGGCCGAAGCGGCAGACCCCCATCAGCAGTAAAAACACACCGGAAAGCAAGGTGGCAACCAGCAGACCGGATAGCCCGAACTGCTGCGAAACCGGATACAAAATAACGACGAAGGCGGCCGTCGGACCTGACACGCTGTAGCGTGAACCGCCGCTGACGGCGATGACGATCCCGGCAATAGCCGAGGTATAGAGCCCGTACTGCGGAGGCACGCCGCTGGCAATGGCCAGTGCCATCGCCAGAGGGATAGCGATGATACCGACGGTAACGCCGGCGATAATGTCGTGGGTAAAACGTTGCAGCGTATATTTTTCGCGCCAACACGCGTCAATCAGCGCGCTGAATGGCCTGACACCGTTAATTCCGTGCGTTTTCATCTAAGCAGAAACCAAAGTAAGGAAATAGATCAATATGGCGGGCCTGTCGGTCCGTCGACGACAGCCTTACGATACGCCGGACACGCTCAGAAGATCCAGATATACATCAAGAGAAGTGAAGTCTTGCGGGGCCGACGCGGCGAAAACCGCGTCGGCAGAGGGGTTACAGTGTGATGGTGATCAGATAGGCGGCGAAGAGCGCCAGGTGTGCGCTGCCGCTTAATACGTTGGTTCTACCGGTGGAGAACGTAATGTGGCATAGCACCAGCACCGACAGCATCACGACAATGTGCGGCATATCCAGACCGAAGTTCAGCGTACGGCCGGTAATCATGGCGATGATCGTAACGGTAGGGACCGTCAGTGAAATGGTTGCCAGCACGGAGCCGAAAAACAGGTTCATGGCACGCTGCACCTGATTTTTCAGGACGGCGCGGATCGCTCCCAGCCCTTCAGGCGAGAGGATTAACAACGCAACCAGGAAGCCCGTAAACTGCGTCGGCGCGTTCATTTCGGTCAGCAGCGCTTCCAGCGGCATGGAGTTCATTTTGGTTACCGCGATAACGGCAATCAGGTGAATCAGAAGCCAGCCAGTGTGCCATAGCGAACTGTGTGCGGATGGTTTACCGTGATGAGGGTCATCGCCATCGCCTTCGTCTTCGTGCTCATACACAAACAGGCTTTGGTGCGTACGCGTTTGAATCAACAGGAACACGCCGTACATCGCCGCAGAAATAGCGGCAATAATCAGCGATTGCACTACGCTGAAATTACCATCTGGCAACGCGCTGGGGAAAACCAGCACAATCACAGCCAAGGGGAAGATCGCCATCAGGTACTGCTTGATGCCGCTGAGATTGACGTATTGTGTAGCGAATTTGCGGCCGCCGAGTAAGAGGGCGAAGCCCACCAGGCCACCGGTGACAATCACGATAATCGAATAGAGGGTGTCACGCATCAGGTCTGGGCCAGCGTCACCGGTTGCCATCAGCGCTGAAATCAGGCTGACTTCCAGAATGACGACGGACAGGCTGAGGATCAGCGATCCGTAGGGTTCACCCAGACGGTGCGCGAGCACGTCGGCGTGACGTACCACGCTGAACGCGCTGAAAAGTATTCCGGCTAACGCAAGGGCGTTGATGCCGAGAATAGCGATGAAATCTTGTGAACTGCCCCACATGTAGAGCACGGCCAGCGCAATAACAGGAAAAATGAGTGAGTATTCATGATGGCGAGTTTTGACCACCTCAGCATGAGACTTCATTGCGGGAGTTCTCCTTATCCAGAGGAATGATACGGCAAAATATCCCCGTCATACTTCAAGCTAGCATACCGGACACTCGAATTATTCAGGGCATAAAACGGTAATGAACAGCAAAAGGTTACTAAAAAGTAGTTATAACGTAATGAAACGAACAATATGATAACAGATTGTCGGCGTAATGCGGGGAGTTTTACGGATTTTTACGCTTTGAGATGAAATTCAAATGAAAAGGGAGAATTTGTGTATCTTCTCCCTATCATAATAATATCAAATGTATTTTTTGTGGTTATTCGTCAGGATTGTCCATGATATCGTGGCGTTTATGATGATAATCCTCTTCATTTAACCCCTCTCGCCAATAAGGCACTGCATACATCTGATTTCGTTCACACCCACGTTCACGACGCACATGGCGACGAAGCTGAACCACGATACGATCCTCACCCGCTAACCAGTAAAATGCATTTTCAGCCGTTGGAAGCGCCTGAAAACGTTGCAACAGCGTATCGGTCGCGTCTGTTCCGCCGACGATCCAATGCAGTTGAAGCTGTGATGGTTTAACGATATCGAGCTTATCTGCCTCGCTGTCGACACGAATGACGGCATGTCCCTGGGCGTCGTCAGGCAGGTTCTCTAACAGCGCCATCAGTGCGGGGAGCGACGACGGGTCCGCGGCCAGGTAATAAGCGGCGGCAGGCGGCAGCATAGGGAGCGGGCCGCCGGGTTGTGAAATACCGACCCAGTCACCGGGTTTGGCCTGACGGGCAAAAACGACGGCAGGACCAGCGTGATCATGCAGCGCGAAAACCATATCCAGCTCCGCCTCTTCCGGCCGCAGTGCGCGGACGCTATAAGTGCGAACGATAGGGCGGGCTTCGCCTTCCGGCCAGACCGGGCCGCGTTCGCCAATGGCTGGCAGAACCGGTTTTTGCTGTCCCGCCTGTGGCAGAAAAAGTTTAATATGTGCGCCATAGCGTTCGGCTGGGTAATCGCGCAACGCGTCATGCTGGAAAGTAATGCAGCGCAAATGAGGGGAAATATCGTGGATCTGTTTAACCTGAACTAAAACAGGCTGACGCGGCGTTGCCATTCAGTGTCTCCGTGGGTAGTCGATGCCAAAATAAAGAAGATAATAACACGAGATGATAATTGTTATCATTTGATGTCTGGCCGTTATTATCTTGTCTCCGTCGATATTCTGCGAGCGCTGGCGTGTAAGCGGCAAACGTACGATTTTCGGCAGGTTGCTGACGTCACAAAAATGAGGTTTGTATCAGGAAAACGTCAAGTCTGGCGGCGCGTTGCCGATTAGTTGATATAAAATCGGAATATCGCGTGGATGAAACATTATCACGAACTTTTTTAGTTTTTGTGACCACTATCAAACTTGATCGCAAAGCCATAAATGAATAACCTCAATATTGATGGTGTTGTAAAATTAAGCAGATGAAGCAGTTAGGTTTTTAAACGCAGGGCGAAAGCCGATCTGACGAGCAGAAAAAGAGTAAGGTTGGGGGTGGTAAGTAGTGTTAACACGCGATTTTTTGCAGAAAGCAGATTGTAGAACGTCTTTTGGTTGTATTGAGGAAACCTTACTGCTCACGCCGCAACAGCGGGCTGATTCGTTGGACAGGATGCTGGCGCTCCGGCCCAATAGCTGTCCGGTCTGGGTATTTGGCTACGGTTCGCTGATGTGGAACCCGGTTTTTGACGCTGAAGAAACCTGCCTTGCTACGCTGACAGGGTGGCAGCGTGCCTTTTGCCTGCGCCTCACCATTGGTCGCGGCACGGTAACCCAGCCGGGACGGATGCTGGCGTTGCAGCCCGGTGGACAAACGACAGGTCTGGCTTTCCGTTTACCGGAAGCGTCTCTGCGTGAAGATCTGGAGCTGCTGTGGAAGCGTGAAATGCTGACGGGCTGCTATCGTCCGCTCTGGTGTGAGCTGCATCGGAAAAACGGCGCACCGCTGACGGCGCTGGTGTTTGTATCCGAACCGGAACACCCTTTGAATGAAAATGATACTTGTATTCAGAGCGTTGCCCCGCTGATTGCCCGAGCGAGCGGCCCGCTCGGCACCAATGCACAATATCTGTTTGCGTTGGAGCAGGAGCTGAAAAATCACGGTACGGAAGATGCAAGCGTGAGCGAACTGGCGCAGCGGGTGCGTATTCTGCAACAGTCGTGTTCTGCGGCAGCAGGGAACGGACAATAACGGCGCGATGAGCGTGAGAATTGAGGTGAACGACAACATCACCGTTCACCTTGAGACTTATGAAGTGACCGAATTACCAGCCGACGCCAACACCCATGGTGTACAGCGTGTCGTCAACATTCCCCTGATTACTTTCAATACGGGTACGTGACACTTTCATGGTCATCGAAGACCAGTCTGTCAGTTTGAAACGCAGACCTGCATCCGCTTTCAGATAGATTGGCGCAGTGCCATCAAATGAACGCCCCAATTCACCGTTGGTGAAGGCTTCAACCGATTTGCTAAACATATAGCGGTTGTACGCCCATTTGATTGCACCAGAGTAGAAATCATCATCGCCCTGATCGCGGTACACAAACGTTTGGGAGTTGACCAGTGAGGTCAGAGAGAACGCGCCTAAATCGTTATCCCAGAACTGATAACCGGGACCGAGACCGAAGGAACGGTTGATTTTAATACTTTCGATCCAGTCGCGTTTGTACTGATAACGGCCCTGCCAGAACCAGTTCTCATCTACGAATTTGTCCAGCGCATATTCGCCAGCCGCATTCTTGGTACTCTCGACTTTATCCTCTTTTGCCAAATGGTAACTGGCATCAAGGTTGTGTCGCCACGTATCGTGACGCGCTTTGGTGTTCAGCGTCACATCGTAGTTATCCGTTTCAGTCGAACTTTTCTTGTGCGACATGCCGGCATCAATGTTGCCTTTCCAGGCGAAATCGGTCACCAGCGGCTTCTGCGCGACGATGGACGTGATCTCGGAAAGCGGTAATGTTTGCGGGCCTGCGGCTTCGTTAGCAAGTGACGGGTTCGCGACGATGGCACGGTTTTCGCTCGCTTTGATCGTCGGATACAGGACGCCTTTCTCGTAGCGTTCGCCTTGAATCACCAGACCATGATCGGATTCAAAGGTTTTCACCTTGTCCCAGGCTACAGAAATAGAGCCGGCATAGTCGGTGTTGATAAAGAGTTTACCGCCGTCGAGCAGCGTGATTTTCCCTGTGAGCTTGTCGCCGTTGTTCAGCCAAATGGTGTCAGCGCGGCTCTGTGTAATGCCAGCAGAGAGGGCGATAACCAGGCTGAGGGAAGAGATTGCGTGTTTGGATAGTGTCATTATTGCCAAGTAAACAGTGGTGACATGTATTGAGATGTCCGTCAGAGACGTACAGCCGTTGAAAACGAACCGGTTTAGCCCGGAACGGCAAACATTAACAGGAATCGAAGTGATGCTCTACCCGAAAACGGTAATTGATTAGAATGTAAATAGTTATAAAAGTTGCTATTGATGATTAACAGCTATAACGCGATGTCTGTCACATTTTGGGGCTGATAGAAAGGCATGTGTCATGTGGGCAGGTTTCTCTGGCCCGAGCGATTTCAGGCCAGAGAGGCGTGTGCGAGAACTGATGCTACGCGGCGCGTTGCGTTCGTGAAGTACTGTTGGTGTTCAGGAAACGCGAGGTCAGGAACGTCCTCACGCGCAGCACGATCCGTTCCTGGAAGAGCACACAGAGCGTCACGGTCGTGAGCAGGAAAATAATATAGCCCGTCATGGAAAGCTGCACCTGACCGGCGGCGGCAATGCACTGATCCCAATCGCTGAAGCAGGCCATCGGATTACCGCGCACCAGCTGTTCCAGCGTACGGAACAGATTGAAAAGCGGAACGTGCAGCGCAAAGATCGAGAGCGATGCTGCACCCAGACGCGGGGACCAATGTCGCAGCCACGCGCTGTCAGGCTCACGCGCCAACGCGCTGAGGCAGACCAAACCGACCTGAGCAGGCAGGAGCAAGCCGTTATGCAACAGGAAGTACCAATAGGCTTCACCTTTTGTGAACAGCCAGGTGGCGACAAGGAAATTTACACTGATAAAGAGAGCGAGTGCAGAGCGCTGGCCTTTGGTCAGCGGCAAGCGATCTTTCTGACGATAATGACGGAATAGCGCATACCCCAAAATCCCGGCCAAAAATTCCGGCAGACGGAAGATCGGCCCGCGCTGCAATAACCCGGTGTACGGCATGCCGAACTGCTGTTGCCAGATAACCCAAATCGGCGGCAGCAGGTACAACAGGCAGACGATCCCCATCCACAACCACGGATGCCGGCTGTTCAGCAGACGCGGGGCCAGCAGCGGGAAGGTCAGATAGAAAAAGAACAGAGTAGAAAGCGACCATAACGGGGCATTGAAGGTCAGGAAGTAAGGATTCCATGCCTGCAACATCAGTACCTGCAATAACCCGTTGAACGCCAACTGCGCATTCGTCATGTAATGGCGCAGCGTTTCGGGATCGGCAGCGGGGTCGTTGGTGTCATAAATAACAAAACGCGCACTGGCGACTTGCCCTTCCGGCGGCACGGCCAGCCATTGCATGAGCGTGACGACGGCAATAGAAGACAGCAGGGCAATGATGTGGATAGGGTAAAGATTAAAGAAGCGTTTGGCCCAGAACTGACGAACCGGCTCACGCAGACGCCCGTCTTTAATGTAGACATGCGCGAGTAAAAAACCCGACAGAACAAAGAACGTGCTGGTCGCGAAGAATCCCATGCTGGTGAGTTCGCTTAAGAAAGGAATGCGCTCACGCTGGGGATAAACGTGGACCGTGTGATAGATCATCACATAGCAGCCGAGCAAAAATCGTAACCATTCCAGGCCGATAAATCGCTCCTTATTGACCTTCTTCATGTTGTTCCTCAACGTTAAACTCGGTGTAAAAGCCGAAAAATGCGATTACAAACTAGTTTAGACGAGAGCAACGTCACATTAATTAGGATAATGGCTATAAATGCCGGTTTCGTTTAGCAACTGTTTACATTTTGTGGGGCGTTGGTGGGATTTGCACCAACTGTAGCTGCATCCTCGCTCGCGCGAGGATAATCTCGGACGGTAGGGCGCCAGAGCGCCTTATCCGTACCGCTGACAATAGCTGTTTTTTATGACAATTTAATTAAATCACTTTTTCTTGTAATACCCAGACGGCCGCTTCAACCCGTGATTTTAACTTCATCTTCTTCAACAGGTGTTTGACGTGAACCTTAACGGTGCTTTCGGTAATCGTGAGTTTGCGGGCAATGACTTTATTGGACAATCCTTGAGCCAGCAGTTTCAGAATATCGCGTTCGCGCGGCGTGAGCTGCTGAATATCCCGGTCGCTGCTGTGACGGCTTTCACGCAGGCTGGCGGCCAGAATCGGCGTCAGTGTTTCACTCAGCACCATTTTTCCTGAAGCGGCCTGATGCAGCGCAGCCAGTAAATCTTCTGGCTCCATATCTTTCAGCAGGTAACCATCGGCCCCATTTTTTAAGGCGTTGACAACATCGTCTTCGTGGTTAGATACGCTAAATACGACAATACGACCAGACAGCGATTTTTCCCGCAGACGATTCAGCGTTTCCAGGCCATTCATGCCGGGCATGTTCAAATCGAGCAAAATCAAATCCGGATCCAACTGCTCCGCGAGCTCAACACCTTGTTCGCCGTGACTGGCTTCACCTGCTACCTGTAATTCCGGATCCATGCTGATGAGTTGCTTCACGCCATTGCGCAACATGGGATGGTCATCAATCAGCAGTAGGGTGGCAGCATCTTCGTTAATCATGAGTTTCTCCTGTTAATGGCAGCCGGTGACGGTATTCGGCGAGGAAGCTGACGTTCACTTCAGTGCCCCCCGATGGCCGGCGTCGAACAATGCATTCGCCGTGCAAACCCCGTGCACGGTCGCGCATGATAATAAGTCCATAGTGGTTGGCGCGGCTGGCATCATCAGGAATGCCGATGCCATTATCGGCCACGCTGAGTTCGATGTAGCCCTGACGCAGTTGCAGGGTGATATCGACCTGTGTGGCCTGCGCATGTTTGTAAATATTGCTCAGTGCTTCACGCACAATTTGCAGGACGTGAATGCCCTGATGCGCGGAGACCGACTGCGGCGGCAGACGGTAATGGAGTTCGATGGGGTACCCAAGTCGTTTGCTGAATTCATCGACTGAGGCCCGCAGCGCGGCAAGTAAGCCGGATTCCGACAGTTTCAGTCGGAACGTAGTCAGGAGTTCACGCAGTTGGCGATAGGCGGTGTTCAACTCTTCCCGCATTTCCGTCAACAGCTGCTGTGAAGCCGGGGGCAAATCACCGCCTTGCATTTGCAGGCAGCTCACCTGAATTTTCAGGCAGGAGAGAGACTGCGCGATAGAGTCGTGTAGTTCGCGGGCAATCGTGGCGCGTTCTTCCATCAGCATCAGTTGCTGTTGATGGTTGGATTGCCGCTCGAGCGCCAGCGTGCTGGTCAACTGTTCCAATAAGGTATTCAGTAACTGATTCTGATCGCGGCTTAGTGCGGTATTGCCCGGCAGGGTGGCCAGTACGACGCCGTACTGCCCGTGTTTATCGTGCAGATCCCAACAGTGAGGCTCCCCCTGCATCTCTTCACGTTTTACCTGCATACCGCAACTTTGGCAGCTGTTGTCCGGACAGTGATCCGGCTGCGACTGGCTGAAATCACTGAACTGATGAAACTGCTCCTGATTGTTATCTTCATACAGCCGTAGTTGAATATTGCGAAGCGGCGTCAGCGATGACAGTTCGTTCAGAATCGGCATTAGCCGACTGCACAGCGGCGCACCAGTATGCAGGCGTCGACTGGCGCGATAAAGGAAAGAGAGTAGATCGTTTTTCTGTTGCAGGTCGGCGGTTTTTTCTGCCACGCGCTGCTCGAGACTGTGGTACATGGCGGACAGTTCATCTGACATGCTGTTCAGCACCTGTCCCAGCGTGCTCATTTCATCATGACCGTTAATGGTAACGCGCTGGGTGAAATCGCCGTGACCGATGGCCTGCGCCATCGACACCAAGCGCCGCCACGGTGTCAACAGACGGCGACGCAGATAAAAGAATGTGGTAATCAGCAGAATAAGCATGATGCCGATGAAGACGCGCTGCACCAGCGTGACCATCATTAATCGCTGTTCTGTCTTATGATCGATGGCGGAAACCAGATCGTCCAGTTGCCTCACGAAGCGGGCGACATCTGCCGACGCATCGGAAGAATGCGTTGCCTGTCGCAGATGCGGTTGCAGATTCTCCAGCCAGAAAACACGCAACGCGGTAAATTGTTCGCTGAGCCCTTCCCGGCGTACCGCCTGTTGCAGATCGCTGCTGATTTCGTCCTCTTCCAGTTCTTGCAGGTAAATTTCATTCTCGGCAGAGAGTGGCACCATCGAGAGTAGGCGGTAGCTTTGCATGCGCAACGAGCCCGCTTTATTAATGGCGTGCGCGTTCCCCTGGATGCTCTGAGACATCCAACTGGAAACCGACATACCTGCAATACCCAGCAAACCGAGTAGCAGCATCAATAGTGCAACCTGATTGACGAGCGACAGCGGCAGCAGGAAACGTTTCAACATAAACAGCGACCTCTGCTGGAGGAGTAGAAAATCAGTACCGGGAAGGATAACCCTTTTGGCATTTTTCCCGATCCTGCATGATAACCCTATACCTACTAGTGAGTACCACTGAATATCCATGCCTTGAAAGGGGATATGACAGTCAGAAAAAATGGAGATATAACAGATTGAATTATCGCTGCTTATTTTTCTATTTTTATTACTCATTAAGGAGTGTGGCTGTTTTTACACGGTTTTTTTACCTGACAGCGCGTTGATTTGCATCAACTTTACCTGCGGTGTAATCCCTAATGTTGCGCCTTAATTCTACCGCGTTTTTATTTATCGAGGTTTTTATGACGCAGCCTTCATCACCCGAAAAAGTATCGCAAAGTACGCTGATCAGGGAATGGAACCCTGAAGATACAAAATTCTGGCAATCTGGCGGCCAACGGATAGCACAGCGTAACCTTTGGATCTCTGTTCCCTGTTTGCTGTTGTCGTTTTGTGTCTGGATGATATTCAGCACTGTAGCCGTTAACCTAAACAAGGTCGGGTTTCGTTTTACCACAGATCAGTTATTTTTACTGACCGCGCTGCCTTCCGTCTCCGGCGCGCTGTTGCGTGTACCTTACTCCTTCGTTATCCCGTTGGTTGGTGGTCGCCGCTGGACGACGCTGAGTACTTTCATTCTGATTATCCCCTGTATCTGGCTCGGGTTTGCCGTACAAGACCCGCACACGCCTTACAATATTTTCGTGACGATTTCCCTGCTGTGTGGTTTTGCGGGCGCAAACTTTGCCTCCAGCATGGCTAACATCAGCTTCTTCTTCCCCAAATCACGGCAGGGCAGCGCGCTAGGCATTAACGGCGGCTTGGGTAACCTCGGCGTGAGCGTGATGCAACTGCTGGTGCCGGTGGTGATTTTCCTGCCAATTTTGGGATTTTCCGGCAATGGTGTTGTTCAGCCAGACGGCCATCAGATTTGGTTGCACCATGCGGCATGGATGTGGGTACCGTTTTTGGTGATTGCTGCAACCGCGGCCTGGTTTGGCATGAACGATCTTCCTGCTCCTAATGCGTCAATACGCAAGCAGTTGCCAGTTCTGAAGCAAATGCACCTGTGGGTGCTCAGTTTTCTGTATTTGTCCACGTTTGGCTCATTTATCGGTTTTTCTGCGGGTTTCGGCATGCTGTCCAGAACGCAGTTCCCAGACATTGTGATTCTGTACTACGCGTTCTTCGGGCCGCTGCTGGGGGCGTTGGCGCGTCCCGTTGGCGGTATGCTATCTGATCGTTTTGGCGGTGTGAAAGTTACGCTGATTAACTTCATACTGATGGCGATTTTCTCGGTGTTGCTGTTCCTGTCTCTGCCGAGTGCGAACTCTACGGGTTCATTCGAGATGTTCTTTGGCATCTTCATGATGCTGTTCCTGACGGCAGGTTTGGGAAGTGGCTCAACCTTCCAGATGATCGCGGTGATTTTCCGTAAATTAACGGCGGATCGCGTTAAATCACAAGGCGGGAGCGATGCGGATGCACAGAGTACCGCGGCGACGGACACGGCGGCGGCGCTGGGCTTTATTTCGGCTATCGGCGCGATCGGCGGGTTCTTCATTCCTCAAGCCTTCGGGATGTCGCTGGAGTTAACTGGCTCACCCACGGGGGCGATGAAGGTGTTTGTGGTGTGCTATGTCGTGTGCATTCTGGTGACGTGGCTGTTCTATGCCAGAAAGAAAAGTTAGCGGCCTACATTTCCGAAATATCCACTGCCTTCGTTTTTCCCGGCGTAAAAAATTGTGCTGAGGTGGGCGTGGTTGCCGGGTGAGGCGCATGGATGCGACGAAAACCAGTGCCGCGTCTGACAAAAACGTCAGAGACGTTTTTGAACAGCACTTGTGCTGGCCCGAAGGGCGAGCTCCATTTATGGGGCGAGTAAACGCGTCACTGGTGGCCCGAATTGCAGCCACGAACGCCGAAGGTATCGCGTAGCGACACAATTAGCGCCAAATAGCCACAGGTCAAGGAGCGCGTGCTACGAAGTAGCATGAAAATGACAGTGTTGTCGCGCACGAAATATTCGCAATACCTGCATAAAACATAAAAATGTGACTACGACGCCTCCTCCTTTTCGGGGAGGCGTTTTTTTTGCGCCGTATCTGGCACCCCCTTTACTGAATTTGTACGATTCTTCGTCGCTTTCCGACTACTACCTCTAAATAGTCGTGTGTATGAATTCAGTATAAACACAAAATTAATGGTTTTATTTTTATCTTTATAAATCAATATATTGTCTTATTTTTTCGTGATAATTCTTTAGTGGTAGTTGCTGATGTACTCCGTTTTTCACCGGGGGACACTCTTGATCGTTATCAAATTTGGCGACGTGGTTGCTGGATACCCTAGCGCCAACTTGAGCGATGTGTCGTAAGCAAAAACAGATGTCTGCTACGAGCATTTCATAACGACAGGGGCCAGCAGGCTTCGCAGCAGGAGAGTCCGGATGAGCAAATTCCTTGACCGGTTACGTTACTTCAAACAACTGGCCGAACCGTTTTCCGATGGTCATGGCCAGACCCTCAATACCAATCGTGACTGGGAAGACGGCTATCGCAGTCGCTGGCAGCATGACAAAATCGTGCGTTCTACCCACGGAGTAAACTGCACCGGTTCATGTAGCTGGAAGATTTATGTGAAAAATGGTCTGGTGACGTGGGAAACGCAACAGACTGACTATCCGCGTACCCGCCCGGACCTGCCTAACCATGAACCTCGCGGTTGCCCGCGCGGAGCCAGCTATTCCTGGTATCTTTACAGCGCTAACCGCTTGAAATACCCAATGATGCGTAAGCGCCTGCTGAAACTGTGGCGTGAAGCGAAACTGACGCACAGCGATCCGGTGGATGCCTGGGCATCCATCGTCAACGACCCCGAAAAAACCAAATACTACAAACAAATTCGTGGCCGTGGCGGCTTCGTTCGTTCTGACTGGAACGAAGTCAACGAGCTGATCGCCGCCTCTAACGTTTACACCGCCAAGACCTTCGGCCCAGACCGTATTATCGGTTTCTCCCCGATTCCTGCGATGTCGATGGTGTCCTACGCCGCTGGTGCGCGTTACCTCTCTCTGCTCGGCGGCGTATGCCTGAGCTTCTACGACTGGTACTGTGACTTGCCGCCTGCGTCACCGATGACGTGGGGCGAACAAACTGACGTACCGGAGTCTGCCGACTGGTATAACTCCTCTTACATCATTGCCTGGGGTTCTAACGTTCCGCAAACCCGTACCCCGGATGCCCACTTCTTTACGGAAGTCCGCTACAAAGGCACCAAAACCGTGGCGGTCACGCCGGATTACGCGGAAATCGCCAAGCTGTGCGATCAGTGGCTGAACCCGAAGCAAGGGACCGACAGCGCGATGGCGCTGGCAATGGGCCACGTTATTCTCAAAGAGTTCCACCTCGACAAACCAAGTCAGTATTTCAGCGAGTACGTGCGCCAATACACGGACTTACCGATGCTGGTGCTGCTGGAGCCGCGCGAAGACGGTTACTACGCGGCGGGTCGTATGCTGCGAGCCTCCGATCTGGTGGACAACCTCGGTCAGGACAACAATCCGCAGTGGAAAACCATCGCGATTGACGATGAAAGCGGCAACCTGACGGCACCACAAGGGTCGATCGGCTACCGTTGGGGCGATCAGGGCAAATGGAATCTGGAACAGCGCGACGGTCTGAGCGGTGAAGAAGTGAAGCTGCGCTTGAGCCTGCTGGGGTCGCACGACGATGTCGTTGATGTCGGCTTCCCGTATTTTGGTGGCGCGGTCAGCGAGCATTTCAACAATGTTGAGCTACAAGAAATTCTGCTGCACAAACTGCCGGTTAAGCGTTTGACGCTGGCTGACGGTAGCGAAGCGCTGGTTGCCTGCGTGTATGACCTGACGATGGCGAACTACGGTCTGGATCGCGGTCTGGGCGACGACAACTGCGCGCGTGATTACGATGATGTCAAAGCGTACAGCCCTGCCTGGGCCGAGAAGATTACTGGCGTTTCTCGTCAGAACATCATCCGTATTGCACGTGAATTCGCAGACAACGCGGATAAAACGCACGGGCGCTCTATGGTCATCGTCGGTGCGGGTATCAACCACTGGTACCACATGGACATGAACTACCGCGGCATCATCAACATGCTGATTTTCTGCGGCTGTGTCGGTCAGAGCGGTGGCGGTTGGGCGCACTACGTCGGACAAGAAAAATTGCGTCCGCAAACGGGCTGGACGCCGCTAGCGTTTGGTCTGGACTGGCAGCGTCCGCCGCGCCACATGAACAGCACGTCGTTCTTCTATAACCATTCCAGCCAATGGCGTTATGAAACCGTCGCGCCGCAGGAGCTGTTGTCACCGCTGGCGGACAAATCCCGCTTTAGCGGTAGCATGATTGACTTCAACGTACGTGCTGAACGTATGGGCTGGCTGCCGTCTGCGCCGCAACTGAACGTTAACCCGCTGGATATCGCGGAGAAAGCGCGGGCCGCGGGTGTAACGCCGCAGGACTATACCGTTGCCGCGTTGAAATCAGGCGAAATCAAATTTGCCGCTGAACAGCCGGATAGTGAGCAAAACTACCCACGCAACCTGTTCATCTGGCGTTCTAACCTGCTGGGCTCCTCCGGTAAAGGCCACGAATACATGCTGAAGTACCTGCTGGGTACGGAGCACGGTATTCAGGGGCAAGATCTGGGTACGGCGGGCAGTGTGAAGCCGGAAGAAGTGGAATGGCGCGATCAGGGTGTTGAAGGCAAACTGGATCTGGTGGTGACGCTTGATTTCCGTATGTCCAGCACCTGCCTGTACTCCGACATCGTTTTACCAACGGCAACCTGGTACGAAAAAGACGACATGAATACCTCGGATATGCATCCGTTTATTCACCCGCTGTCTGCGGCCGTCGATCCCGCATGGGATTCCAAAAGCGACTGGGAAATCTACAAAGGTATCGCGAAAGCCTTCTCTCGCGTGTGTCAGGGGCATCTGGGTCAGGAAACCGATCTGGTGACCTTGCCGATTCAGCACGACTCGGCGGCGGAAATGGCACAGCCGTTTGGCGTGGATGACTGGAAAAAAGGCGAATGCGATCTGATTCCGGGCAAAACGGCACCGCACCTGATGGTCGTGGAGCGCGATTACCCGAACCTGTACGAACGTTTCACCTCGCTCGGTCCGTTGATGGACAAGCTGGGCAACGGTGGTAAAGGCATCGGTTGGAACACGCAGACCGAAGTCGATTTCCTGAAAAAGCTGAACTACACCAAAGCGGAAGGTGCGGCGGCAGGTCGTCCGAAGATTGAAACGGCGATCGACGCGGCAGAAGTAATTCTGTCTCTGGCCCCGGAAACCAACGGTCAGGTAGCGGTGAAAGCATGGGAAGCGCTGAGCAAATTCACGGGGCGTGACCACACGCATCTGGCACTGAATAAAGAAGACGAGAAAATTCGCTTCCGCGATATTCAGGCGCAGCCGCGCAAGATTATCTCCAGCCCGACCTGGTCTGGCCTCGAAGACGAACACGTTTCCTATAACGCCTGTTATACCAACGTTCATGAGCTGATTCCGTGGCGTACGCTGTCCGGCCGCCAGCAACTGTATCAAGACCATGAGTGGATGCGCGCCTTCGGTGAAAGCCTGCTGGTCTACCGTCCGCCGGTCGATACTCGTGCGGCAGAACCTGTAATGAATAAGAAACCTAACGGCAACCCGGAAAAAGCGCTGAACTTCCTGACGCCGCACCAGAAATGGGGCATTCACTCCACGTACAGCGACAATCTGTTGATGCTGACGCTGGGTCGCGGTGGCCCGATTATCTGGCTGAGCGAAGAGGATGCCCGCGATTTGGGCATTGCGGATAACGACTGGATAGAAGCGTTTAACGCCAACGGTGCGCTGACGGCACGTGCGGTAGTTAGCCAACGTGTACCTGCGGGTATGACGATGATGTACCACGCGCAGGAACGCATTATTAACCTGCCAGGTTCGGAAGTGACCCAACAGCGCGGCGGTATTCACAACTCGGTGACCCGCATCACCCCGAAACCGACCCATATGATCGGTGGCTATGCCCAACTGGCTTATGGCTTTAACTACTACGGCACCGTCGGGTCAAACCGCGATGAATTCGTCGTGGTTCGTAAAATGAAACGCATCGACTGGCTGGATGATGAAGGCCAGGACTATGTTCAGCAACAAACGGTTCAGCAACAAACAGTACAAAAATCGGTACAGCAGGAGAAAGCCTGATGAAAATTCGTTCACAAGTGGGCATGGTGCTGAATCTGGACAAATGCATCGGTTGTCACACCTGCTCCGTTACCTGTAAAAACGTCTGGACCAGCCGTGAAGGGATGGAGTACGCCTGGTTCAACAACGTCGAAACCAAACCGGGCGTGGGCTATCCCCATGCCTGGGAAGATCAGGAAAAATGGAAGGGCGGCTGGATCCGTAAAATCAGCGGTAAGCTTGAGCCGCGTATGGGTAACCGCGTCAGCGTGTTGTCCAAAATCTTCGCTAACCCGGATGTGCCGGAAATCGACGACTACTATGAGCCGTTCGACTACGACTATCAGAACCTGCGTAAAGCGCCGGAAGGTAAGCATCAGCCTGTCGCCCGCCCGCGCTCGCTGATTACCGGCCAGCGGATGAAGAAAATCGAGAACGGCCCGAACTGGGAAGACGATCTGGGGGGGGAATTTAGCGTACGCGCCAAAGATAAAAACTTTGAGCATATGCAGAAAGAGATGTACGGCCAGTTCGAAAACACGTTCATGATGTACCTGCCGCGTCTGTGTGAGCACTGCCTGAACCCAGCGTGTGTGGCGACCTGTCCAAGCGGCGCGATCTACAAACGTGGCGAAGACGGTATCGTCCTGATCGATCAGGACAAGTGTCGCGGCTGGCGTATGTGCCTGACCGGTTGCCCGTATAAGAAAATCTACTTCAACTGGAAGAGCGGCAAATCAGAAAAATGTATTTTCTGCTACCCGCGTATCGAAAGCGGTCAGCCGACGCTCTGCTCGGAAACCTGCGTTGGACGTATCCGCTATCTGGGCGTGCTGCTCTATGATGCCGACCGCATCGAACAAGCGGCGTCGGTGGAAAACGATAAAGATCTGTACCAAAGCCAACTAGACGTGTTCCTTGACCCGCACGATCCGAAAGTGATTGAACAAGCGCTGAAAGACGGCATTCCAAACAGCGTCATTGAAGCGGCACAGCAGTCGCCGGTGTATAAAATGGCGATGGATTGGAAGCTGGCGCTGCCGCTACACCCAGAATACCGCACGCTGCCGATGGTCTGGTACGTCCCGCCTTTGTCTCCGATTCAGTCTGCGGCGGATGCAGGCCAACTGGCGCACAGCGGCGTATTGCCGGACGTCGAAAGCCTGCGCATTCCGGTGCAATATCTGGCGAACCTGCTGACCGCAGGGGATACCGAGCCTGTCTTGCTGGCGCTGAAACGTATGCTGGCGATGCGTCACTACAAACGTGCGGAAAGCGTAGAAGGCAAGATTGATACCAGTGCGCTGGAACAGGTTGGGTTGACGGAAGCTCAGGCGCAGGAAATGTACCGCTATCTGGCGATTGCTAACTACGAAGACCGTTTCGTGATCCCATCAAGCCATCGTGAACTGGCGCGTGAAGCCTTCCCGGAAAGCAAAGGTTGCGGCTTCAGCTTTGGCGATGGCTGCCACGGCAGCGATACCAAGTTCAACTTGTTCAACAGCAAGCGTATTGATGCGATTGATGTCAGCAGCAAAACGCGCGATATGAACAGCAAAGTCATGCGGGAGACGAACCATGATTAGCCTGCGGATTATTGCCCGCCTGCTGGACTACCCCGATAGCGAACTGTGGGAAAACCGGGCTGAGCTGATCGAGGCGGTAGAGCAGGCCGATGCTTTACCGCTGCGTGAAAGCCATCAACTGATGCAGTTCATCAATACCTTGTGTGCGCAAGATTTGTTGGACAAACAGGCGGAGTACAGCGGCCTGTTTGACCGCGGTCGTGCAACCTCGCTGCTGCTGTTCGAGCATGTTCACGGTGAATCTCGTGACCGTGGTCAGGCGATGGTCGATCTGATGCAGCAATATCAGGATGCCGGCTTGGCGCTGGATTGCCGTGAGCTGCCGGACTACCTGCCGCTGTATCTTGAGTACCTTTCTCGTCTGGAGCCCGCGCAGAGCCGCGCGGGTTTAGTCGACATCGCGCCAATTCTGGCGTTGATTGGCGCGCGTTTGCAGCAGCGTGACAGCAGCTATGCTGTGCTGTTCGATCTGCTGCTGGCGCTGTCCGGTAGCGATCTGAAAAGTGACGATGTCACACGTCAGGTCGCTGACGAAGCGCGCGACGATACGCCGCAGGCGCTGGATGCCGTGTGGGAAGAGGAACAGGTTAAATTCCTCGGTGAAGAAGGCTGCGCATCGGCCCAACAAACGCAACACCAACGCCGCTTCGCTGGCGCGGTGGTGCCGCAATATCTGAATCTTGACGCTACATCGGCGGGAGGGCAACGCTAATGAGTGCAATCACGAACTATTTCAACATATTCTTTTTTGACATCTATCCTTACCTGGCGATGGCTATTTTCCTGATTGGCAGTTGGCTGCGTTATGACTACGGTCAGTACAGCTGGCGTGCCGGTTCGAGCCAAATGCTGGATAAGAAAGGGATGCGTCTGGCGTCTAACCTGTTCCATCTGGGGATTCTGGGCGTATTTGCCGGGCACTTCCTCGGTATGCTGACGCCGCACTGGATGTACGAAGCCTTCCTGCCAATGGAAGTAAAACAGAAAATGGCGATGTTTGGCGGTGGTGCGGCAGGTCTGCTGACGTTTGTCGGTGGCGTACTGTTGTTAAAACGCCGTCTGACCAACCCGCGCATTCGTGCCACGTCCAGCGTTGGCGACATTCTTATTCTGTCTTTGCTGGTGATTCAGGCGGGGCTGGGGCTGCTGACCATCCCGTTCTCTGCACAGCATATGGACGGCAGTGAAATGTTGAAGCTGGTCGGCTGGGCGCAAAGCGTGGCGTTTTTCCAGGGCGGGGCGTCTGCACATTTGGCTGGGGTTGCGCTGATCTTCAAGCTGCACATCGTGCTGGGGCTGACGCTGTTCGTTCTGTTTCCGTTCTGCCGTCTGGTTCACATCTGGAGCGCACCGGTCGAGTATCTGACGCGTCGCTACCAGCTCGTGCGTAACCGCCGCTAGACATGATAGAAAATGGCGGTGTTATAATGGCACCGCCGTTTTAATCTCTTCCTTTCCCTCTGCGTTTTAACTTTTCCTCTATTTCGACGATGGGCATGCTTCTCAATGATGAAAAAAACAGCACATTTCATTGACGCGCTATCCTGATTTAAAATCAATCATTTCGTTGATACATATTACTGGTTAAAAATTAATTCGAGTGACATAAAAATAATAATTAATTATAATCATGAGATGGATTAGTTTTTTTTGATTTCACAAGGGAAGTGGCTTACATGCAGGATCTGTTTCGGCAGGAAGCCGTTGAACACCAGCGTACAAAATGGATAGGTAAAGCATTATTAATATCGGGAACGCCTGCCTGGATAATCGCCACGTTATCCCTCTTTTTTGTTATTGTTTTGGTGCTCTTTTTGATTTTTTGTAATTACACCAGAAAAATTAACATTTATGGTGAAATTGTAACGACTCCCCGTCCTGTTAATCTATTTTCTCCACAGCAGGGATTCATTTCAGAATCGTTTGTTAATGTAGGAGATGTAGTTAAAAAAGGGCAATCGATTTACCAACTTGATGTAAGTCGTGTTACAAATTCTGGTAAAGTGAGTGCCACAACAAGAATAGCGTTGAATAATCAACTATTACAGATAGATGCTATTATTAGCAAGTTAGAGTCTAATAAAGAAATAGCCATTGAAAATATAAGAAATCAGAAGATTAAATATGAGATTGCCTATGCGCAGTCGCGTAAGGTTTTGGATAATGCTTATAAAGGTGTTGAGTTTGCAAAGAAAAACATGCAGTCCTACGAGGAATATCAGCAAAGAGGGTTAATTACGAAAGATCAGTTAATTAATCAAACCTATTCTTATTATCAGCAACAAAACATCTTTCAAAATTTATATAGTGGCAATATCCAGGAATCTCTGCAAATCGCCAGCCTGGAGAGTGATATTGTTACTAAAGCCGCAGATTTCGATAATCAAATATCTCAATTTCAGTTTCAAAAAAATGAGCTTAAAAAAAATCTTGCTGAAGTTGATGTCAGTGAAACGCTAATCATCAGTTCTCCGTCTGATGGAAGGATTGAATCCCTTAGTGTGACCACAGGGCAGATGGTAAGTATTGGTGATAGTCTGGCACAATTAATTCCAAAAATAGATCCCGTTTATAATTTGGTGCTATGGGTGCCTAATAATAGTATTCCCTACATCTCAGTTGGCGATGCTATTAATATTCGTTATGATGCGTTTCCATTTGAGAAATTTGGCCAGTTTCATGGGGATATTGAAAGCATTGCATATGTACCTGCATCATCCCAGGAAATGATGACCTATAATAGTTCACCCGCATACCAAACTACAGAGCCTAAAGAAGCCTATTACAAAATCATGGTTTCTTTGGATACGAATACATTTAAATATCAAAATAAAAAATTAAAATTATCGAATGGTATGAGGGCGAAATCAACGCTATTCCTTGAAAAAAGACCTCTTTATCAATGGATGTTTTCACCTTTCTATGACATAAAAAAGAGCCTTGAAGGTCCTGTTCATGAGTAATGATTTAATTAGTGTAATTAAAAATAAATTAAATTTAAAATTTCGGAAAAGTGTACCAAAAATATTGCAAACAGAAGTCACAGAGTGCGGTTTGGCAAGCCTGGCAATGGTGTGTCACTACTATGGCTTAAATGTTGATTTATTTAATTTACGAAGCAAGTACGGGTTATCTTCCCGTGGTGCGACTCTCGCCAGACTTATTGAAATTGCAGGTGACCTTAATCTGCAAACCCGAGCGTTATCGTTAAGTATTGATGAACTCAATGCACTGAGAAAACCGTGTATTTTACACTGGGATATGAATCATTTTGTTGTTTTGGTCAGTGTCCAACGTGGGTGTGTTACGATTCATGATCCCGCTTTTGGTCGCCGAGTTATGGGATTACAGGAACTATCAAAACATTTTACAGGGATCGCTCTGGAGTTATTGCCGAATAACGAATTTTCCCCTGCAACGCAGGAAAGCAAATTGCGTCTCAGCACGCTAATGAAAAATATTTCTGGGTTGAAAGGTTCATTAACCAAAATATTTTTTCTTTCTATTGTGATCGAGGCGGTTAATTTGTTGTTACCTGTAGGTACACAATTAGTCATGGATCACGTCATTATCGCTAACGATCATGATTTGCTTTCATTAATATGTATTGGCCTTCTTTTCTTCATTTTATTTCGAGCTTGTGTATCAACACTGCGATCTTGGATTTCCATTGTCATGGGCGTCTTTATTGATATTCAGTGGAAATCAGGTGTGTTTGAACATTTAATGAAACTACCGCTTTCTTATTTCGAGAAAAGAAAGTTAGGCGATATTCAATCAAGATTTGGTTCTTTGGATGTGATCCGTACCACACTCACTACCAACATTGTTAATAGCATTATAGATAGCATAATGTCGATTAGTGTTTTTATAATGATGCTACTTTATGGTGGCTGGTTAGTTTGGGTTGTGTCTGGGTTTACCACGCTATATGTAGCTTTACGGTTGCTAACCTACTCGTATTATCGCCAGGTTTCCGAAGAGCAACTGGTAAAAGGTGCTAAAGCAGGATCATACTTTATGGAAACATTGTACAGTATCGCTACCCTTAAAACATTAGGTTTATCCGAGTCTCGAACACAGAGTTGGTCAAATTTAAATGTCGATACAATTAACGCAGGCGTAAAATTAACAAAATTAAATATGTTTTTTGGCGGTGTTAATACATTTATTGCAACTTGTGATCAAATTATTATACTTTGGTTAGGCGCATCGATGGTGATAAATAATCAAATGAC
Source organism: Pectobacterium aroidearum (assembly GCF_015689195.1). Taxonomy (GTDB): domain Bacteria; phylum Pseudomonadota; class Gammaproteobacteria; order Enterobacterales; family Enterobacteriaceae; genus Pectobacterium; species Pectobacterium aroidearum. Next base: position 2,702,756 of record NZ_CP065044.1, on the reverse strand, counting down.
ACTCGGCATGTTCGTCGCATTCAATGCTTACCGTGGCCAGTTTTCTGAAAGGGCAGGTAGACTCATCGACATGGCATTAAATCTACGGATGCTTAGTTTACATAATGAAAGAGTGGCAGATATTGTATTAACACCGCAAGAAAAACAAATATCACCTCGCCAATTATTTTCTTCTGGAGAGCCGGTAAGTATTGAAGTCCGTAATCTCCATTATGGTTATGATAATCTTTCAAAACCAATAATCTCAGATTTAAGCTTTAGTATTCAAGCAGGAGAAAGCGTCGCCATTATCGGGCCATCAGGAGTGGGTAAGACCACGCTAATGAAATTGATGTGTGGGCTTCTGGAACCAGAAAAAGGTAACTTGCTGGTTAATGATCTAGATATTAGCCATGTCGGTATTAATAATTATCGCCAATGTATTGCCTGTGTGTTGCAGGATGATAAGCTGCTTGCAGGATCTATTGCAGAAAATATAGCAGGGTTTACGCCTGATATCGCTCTCGAATGGATGACAGAATGTGCGAGCCGTTGTAATATCCATGAAGATATTAAAAAAATGCCCATGGGATATGAAACTTTAATCGGAGAATTAGGCGGTAATTTATCTGGTGGGCAAAAACAACGAATTTTAATCGCTCGAGCAATGTATCGTCGGCCAAGTGTAATTTTTATGGATGAAGCAACTAGCCACTTGGATTTAGAAAATGAAGCGATCATTAATAAAGAAATTGCAGAGTTAAAAATAACTAGAGTTATTATTTCTCATCGCCCATCGACTATTTCTCTAGCCGAAAGGGTTATTCCTTTAGTCTGATTTTTTTGGGGGGGGTATGAAAGTTACTTTAATGTCATTAATCATATGAAGGAGCGTTATGAAAAGGTTTTTTTTAATGTTTTTCATTTTCATTTTTGTTTTTATAATGGGAATGCTGGCTGATTATTTTGAAATGGAGCGAGTAATCCGATACGTATTTATAGCCAGTACTGCTGCTGTGTTTTATCAAATTCTTTCTCATTTTTTTAGTGAGAAAAAATAATTTTTTAATGAAAAGGATGTTTATGAGAAATCTTACACAAGAAGAGTGTTTTTATATTTCTGGTGCTGGCGATCGCGACGGTACGCTGACAGTTTCTCCAGAAACTGTCGGTGGTGCCATAGGTGCTGGTCTTGGCGCAGTTGGCGGTACGTCTGGTGCAGTTATTGGTACTATAGTCGGTGGCGCGGTAGGAAATTACCTGGCTGGAGAACGAACTCCAGGTTCCGTCGGGCCTTCTGGGATTCCTTGGGGCAGTAGTATTAATAGCAATGAAGGACCAATTTTGGGGGGGAGAGGGTCGAATTAATATCTTTTATTAAAAAAATTTTTAATGATTATTTAATATTGATTACTTAAGCCACTTTAATCAAAGTGGCTTTTTTATAATAATATACTTCTTGAATTAACAAGTATCATCCATGCATTCGAGTATTATCCTTGCAAAGGATTTTACCTGTTTTTCTTGATCGCCATACAACTTTTTTTGCGGTATTTATCGGCGGTAATTTTTTTAAATCGTTAATGCAATAAATGGCACTGCCGGGTTTACAACAAAAATCCATAATACATAGTGTTCCGCCTTCATCCCATTCGGAATCATGCAGCAGAAACAGTGGGTCCTGAGATAACCGTGAGAGAGTGTCTTCTCTCAGGAATGCCCATGTCATATAACCTATTGGGTGATTAGTATTGTTAAAAAAAACTTTAAATTGATTATGAGATATTGCTTTCTGCGTCCACTGTTGAAGTGTTTTGATATGATACAAACTGTAGTTTCTGTTCATCAACATACATGCTACAGCAAACCCCAGTTTTTCATAATCTGACGTATTAATTTTCTCGTTACTGATTTTTTTTATAAATTCCATTTTTATCTCATCAGGCTATTTAAGTATGTTCAATGTTTTTTTTACAAATTGAGATTCATATTCTTCTATGTTTTTTGATATTTCGTTAATGTTTTTTCCCAATTCTAATATTTCGTGCTGAATTGATTTTCGCTCCATGAATTTTCTTGCCTGCAACCGTCTGGATAGTTCTAGTTTCATTTTCCCTATTACATCTTTAATAGATTCGCTGCTGGATGATTTATAATTAAAGTAATCATGGCAAAGATATTTGAATTTTTCAGAGGCGCTATTTGAATGAGTTTTTACCATTTTTTTGTTTTGTGATGAGTTATTTATTAATGAGCCAGACTCTTCGATTAAATTATATAGCATTGGTATTGCAGGATGTTCGCCTGCCTGGCAAATACCTAATTTTAATGAGAATATACCTGGGGACATGTTGATTATTTTTTGGCAATCTGTCCCTATTGAGGCGTAATCAGGGTTACTGTAAATAGAATGTAAGAACTCTCTTTCAAAACCAGCGATGCATAAACTTTCTATCCAATAAGTTTTATTGTAATTGTAATTAAACGTTTCGGAAATGGTTTTTTGAGCGCTAAAAAGGAAAGTAGAATCGAATTTATATTTATATAGATAAAAGCAAATGTCTAATAATCCCTGAAGGAGTAGTGGTGGATCTTCATTTGACCTTGCCAACTGTACAAAACTGGAACCTGGTTCTTGTCTTTCTGTCGGAAAGATACTGGTCACGCCATGAAAATCAAGAAACCTTCCTTCCATATCACAGTTCGATGGCGAACTCATGATCGACAAATGGCGTGACTGACAAAACGCGATTTGTGTGGCAAGTCTCTTCGATAATTCGGCAAGTCCACAAATTGCCTTTTCATCTTTTGGCATGTTTAACCATTGGTTTTCTGTTATTTCTATCGGCTGTGGAAGACAATTAATAACCTCTCCTATCACATTTTCAATTCTCTCCGCATCATGTTTTTGTGAACGCATTGATTCATGACAACGATAGTAAGGTGCACGACAAAAATGCGCTGGCCGAATAGCGGGTTTTCTAACAAGTAAAGCTAATGGGAAAGATAACACTCCAGGATTTACGCGCCCATCGGGGTATTTATCTGTTAGTAATAAAGCTATGGTTGGAACTGCGCCAAAAGGAAGTAATTTCTCCATTACACTTCCCCATAATACTTCACGAATTGCTTCGGTAAGTGTTAGCTCTCCATCGATATGAACGGATCCTTGGCCCAGTAGTGGATTTGCGCCAATACCTTTTACTTGCCATGTTCCATCGAAACCACATCGAGATCCTCCGCCATTATAAGATATCGCTCCACCGCCATACCGTTCAGCATAAAAAATTTTCTCATTATGGGAAAGCTCTCTTCCGGTAAAAATAGATATTTTTTCGCTTTCTGAGATAAGATAACTTGTGCTGGATTTTATCGCTTCAGAGTCGAGAGGTAAGGATTTATTTTTCCATATAACAGTAGATGGTGTTTTTTCCGCAATAAATGGAATCAAGTTTTCTTTTAAGTCTATTAGTTTTTTCATATTAGCTACTTGCCAAGTAAAGTTCCTGTATGGGAATTCATTGTTGTTCTTTATTTTATGGGGAAGAAAAAACGTTATAATCAAAAAACAAGTGAATATCTAATGAGAATGTTGCAGGAATAAAAACAATTTTCAGGGAAGGATTTTGATTGATTGTTCATGAAGCATCCATTTATTCTATCCGTAGAGGTATGACTCTATGTTTTTTATGGCCTATCGTCAATATATCGATAACGCTATAAGCATAGTTATTGATCTTCGCCCTCATTTTGTATGAAAATCCATCATAAGAATAAGGCGAGATAGGTTTATCTGGATAAATTTATGAATGGCGTGGTTATAAAAAAAGAAAATTTATTTTTAAGTGCAGGTAAATTTGGTTGAATAGGCGTTTCAGACTCTGGCGTGATGATATTCGTAATATGCTCTGCATCGGATATGGCGGAATTGATAAAAACGCATTCGAGTTGATCTGGAAAAGGGTAAAAAGAGCTGCCGACAGCACTCACCACCGGCAGCTCAGTCGGTTACTTGCTCCGCGACGTCGTCCATTGCACGGCAAAGACACTGGCTAGTACGATCGCCAAACCTAAGAACGCTGTGCCAGTTATCGACTGGGAAAGTAACGCCCAGCCTAGCACTACGGCGGTAAGTGGGCTCAACAACCCCAATGATGCCACGGCCACCGTCGGCAGGCGCGTCACGCCACGAAACCAGAGCCCATAAGCGAGTACGGCACCCGCAAGGCAGAGATAGGCGTAGGCGGCCCACTGCGACAGGGTTAACGCGGGTAGCGGCGCATCAACCAGCCATGCGACCGGCGCCAGCATTAATCCGCCGATGAAAAGTTGCCAGCCGGTAAGCGGCGACGAACAGCAGTGCCTGAAAAACACCGATATTGGGGTTGTAAGCGGGAAGCCGCCAAAATTTTATCAGCACGAAAGCTTACCTGCTTATGGGTTCCGTTAATGATACTCAGGAGGCTGAATTAAACCCTCCTGAACTATTTAGCCAGATACACAGTCAGGATGCGCTTATCTGGCCAGCACTTCAGCTTGTGTACGGCAGTCGCTGCAACACCGGATAAGTGAAAAAGAGTAAATGACACAGGTTCAGCCCGACATGGAACAACACCGCTACCCATAATCTCCCGCTCAACATCCATGCTAATCCGTAAATCAGACCGGCCAGCGTAGCAAAGATGACCATCAAACTACCACCAGCGTAATGTAGCCCACCAAACAGTAGCGACGCGATTATTAGCGCCAGTACGGGATGCATCACCGAAGACAAACGCTGCTGAAGGTAACCCCGGAAAAGGGCCTCTTCCGCCAGTGACACGAAGAATATATTGGCCAGCACAAACTGGAACAGCCATTCGGGATGGTGAGGTTCTATCTTCAACCCACCAACCGCCACTGCCACCATCAGCAATAACGGTACGGCAATGACTAACATCAGCCAGTACCAGGGCTTAGTATGTGGACGAGTATCAGTGGTGAACAGAGACTTCAGGCAGATAAGCAATACAAACGGCACCAGCGCTTTATCAAAGTTGTAATACATCGTGAATGGTGCGCTTTCTGGGCCCACCCTGACGCCATCCAGCACTCTGAGGTTATGGAAACCGGGTATCAGATGCAACATCAACCCAACTGATGCCAGCAGCAGCAGGATTTCCAGTATGGTGCGCAGTGTTTTGTCGCTAAATTTGTAGTAAACACCGGCGATGAAGGTTAACACAGCCAAAAATGCGAGGGCCTGCCAGTCAAGAACCTGTGTGTATCCTCCAACTACTGCGGTAACCACTAGCAGGGCTACGGATAGTTTTTTATTGAACTGAAGTATGAGTAGAGATATAGCCAGTAAGTACCACATAGGGTCTCCTGTGATTATGTTTTAGAAAAATCGGATGGATTGTGTAAGCGGGGAGCAGCTAACCGTCGCCAGTCCCCATGCTTTCAGCCTGATGACAATGTCAGCCCCTCAATCATCGCGTCCAGATCGAGCTCTTTCCCTTCACTGATACCGGAGGATGTAAAGGCTACGGATTCGTTTATCAAACTCAAACAAGGCCTTCCTTGTCGGGTTTTCTGCTGAATAGGTACACAATTTACGGGTCAGGACACCCTGAGTTATTTCTTTCATTCCCAGCGTGGCGACAATCTGGTCCAGGTGAGGTTTTTAATCGATGATAACTTTCTGATTTATCTGACCTACAGGCTGGATAAGACATTTTTTATAACGTTCCGGATCGCCCGCGCAGTATAGCTCTTTCAGCATGTTCTCTGTCGAGGTAAAAGCGGGGTTCAAAACGCAGCCCGAACCAGTGAAGAATGGCAAAATTAGCCCAGTTAATACTGTGCATGTCGCCAGTTATCGCCGTGGGTACAATACCCGCGGGTATTCTTGTACCAGATATCGAAAACGTGGTGTGCTTCATACTCATGGGCACCGATGAGGTAACTATTTAGTGGAATATGGTTGCACAATAGGGGGTAAGCCACCACGCTCTTCCCAGGTCCAAAATATTTTTTGATGCACGGGCTTTGATCGTCGGACGTTCGACGCTGAATTTTTGCCCATCGACAGCGACATACACGTCCTTCGGTGAAAGAAAAATGAAAGAAAGCGTGTTTGGCCTTGAAATAACCCATCTGCAGGATGCAATAAATCTGTGCCAGTATTCCGGGGCGACTGGTTGCCAGCTCCTCTGCGGTGAGCGAGAAATACTTCAGTTGCTGGCCTTCATCAAAATCAGGCAGACCATACAGTGCGAATTTTTCTGCATCCGTTAAAACGGAGAGTCTTTTGCCTTTATCTTTACGACGGGATGTCATCCTGACCTCGCACTGAATATGTCCGTAAGTGGATCGCTCTGCGGACGGTAAAAATTAAATTTGCACTTCAGAGAAAATCGCTGCGACGTTGTCTCATATAACTGGTGCGGTATCAATCTCTTTCATGGCCCCTTAAACGTACACTTTATGACTGAAATACGGATTGGCTATGCCCGTTGCTCCACTGACAAACAGGATTTGACCGCCCAGCAGGAGGCGCTGGTGAAACTCAGCGTCTCTCCGGCGCGGATTTACACCGACAAAGGGCTGACAGGGTCATACCAGCAGAGACCAGGGCTGGAGCAAGTGCTGGCCGCGGTGACCCCCTGGTTGTACCGAAACTTGACCGTCTGGCGCGAACGGTACCTGATGCGCGTGAAATTGCGGATGCATTACAGGCTAGAGGCGTGAAGCTGGCGTTGGGAGCCAGCCTCTACGATCCGGAAGACCCGGTGGGGAAAATGTTCTTTAAGGTGCTGGCCACTTTCGCTGAGTTCGAGGGCGATCTGATACGCCTGCGTACCCGGGAAGGGATGGCGATTGCCCGAGCGAAAGGGAAACTGCGGGGGAAGCCGCCCAAACTGTCTGAGAAACAACAGAAAGAGCTGTGACGGATGCATGAAACCGGGTAGTACTCGATTAGCGACCTGGCTGAGTTATTTTCGGTCTCACGACCAACGGCTTACCGGACATTTTCACGGAATCATAAGGAATAATATGCGGATCCCGGAACAGGTTATCCTGTCAGCCCTGCAAAAAGGCGCGTGTATCAAAACCTTTTACCGGACATCTGCCCGGGGATGTGGTCAGCTTCCGGGCTGAAGAGGGGCAAACGGTGACAGTCCACACTGAAAGCGGTGCCCGCTGGAATGTAGCGCCACAATTATCTACCAGAGTTAAACGCCAGTGGGATCTGAAACTCGGGCAGATAATACTGTCGAAAAAAAGCTTCATTAAAGACCGGGCCACAAATGCGAGGATAAAAATGATCGACCTGACGGCAGAACAGCGGCAATTAGCGAAAATAGTTCATGACTACGCCGACCAGTTTCCTCTGACAGAGGATAGTGATGCGCAATTATTGCAGGGTTGTTATGACTACATGGAGGCGTTTAAACGGGTGATAGACAGCACATCAAAGGTGAAGATGGACTATATTTGCCTGCAATATTCTGGATATTTTCGCTTTGCGAAATGGATGGAGCGACTGGCTCAGGGGATTGCAGATGGTGTTATCGAGGTTCCGAAAGACCACTAAAAATAGTGAGCCGCAAAATTTTGGCGGCTTCCCGCTTTCAACTCCATATTCAGAGCGCTGAGCACGACGACGTGCCACCAGTCTTGCCGGGCAGGAAAGCGGCGGGTGAATAAAAGCAGTAATAGACCGGCAGGCAGCACGCGGATAAGCGCTGCCGTGAAGGGACGATCCGGTGGCAGGAGTTCGGATGTCACAATGTAGGTAGACCCCCAAATCGCGGGAGCCAGCGCCGTGAGTAGAACGTCACGCCAATAGTGTGGTGAGGATGTAGTGTTCATGACTTTACCTTCAATTCAAGATATTATGATAGTGTTGATTAATTACCTTGAAGTCAAGATAAATGAAAAATCAAACTCGTGAGCGCGAATACGACGCGGTCGATGCCATTCTTGAACAGTGGCGGCGCGAACGGCCTGATCTGGATGCCAGCCCGATGGGACCGATTGGACGTCTCCGACGCTGTGCCGTGCTCATGGATCAGCGTCTGGAATCCTGTTTTTCCCGATTCGATCTCAGCAGTTGGGAATTTGATATGTTGGCGACGCTGCGGCGTGCGGGCGCGCCGCATTGCCTGAGTCCGACCGATTTGTTCTCCACGCTGATGGTGACGTCGGGTACCATGACTCACCGCCTAAAGCGTCTTGAAACCCGTGGATTTATCGAACGCGTGCAGAATGAACAGGATGCGCGCAGTACGCTTGTGCAACTCACTGGTACGGGGCTTGAACTGATTAACCGTGCCGTTGAGGCACACATTGAGAACGAGCGTCAGGTGCTCTCGGTACTGCCTGCCGATGTCCTGGCTGCGCTTGATGATAACCTCGCGGCGCTACTGCGAGGGCTGGAAAACCATAACAAAGGGAACTGAGCCATGTCTGAATACCGTGCTTTAATCTGCTGGCAGCGCGATGGGCAAGATTTTATTGATAACCGCTACAGCCGATTGCATCAGTGGCGGTTTGATGGCGGTATTACGCTGCGTGCCTCGTCGTCACCGCATGTTGTCCCGCTACCTTTTTCGCTGGAAGACGCAGTCGACCCTGAAGAGGCGCTGGTGGCCTCGTTGTCCAGTTGCCATATGCTGTGGTTTCTTTCCATTGCGGCCAAAAAACGTTTCTGCGTGGATGATTATCAGGATCACGCGGTGGGCACGATGGGCGTGAATGCGGCAGGAAAAACGGCGATGTTGGACGTCACGCTGCGTCCGCAGGTAACATTCAGCGGCGAAAAGCAGCCTACCGCTGAGCAATATGCCCAGTTGCATGAACTAGCGCATGACGCCTGCTACATCGCCCATTCGGTGAATTTTCCGGTGAACTGCGAGCCGACGTTAGGGACGAGCAACTGAACTGAACGCGTTGACGGCGGGCAGAGATAAACGTGAGTGATGTGAAATCACCGCCCGACGCGTACAGATCGGGCGGGATGAGCGATTGCATGTAGCCGGTCATCACCATCCGGTAATGCGCTGCCAGGTTTCCTGCGCATTCCTGTGCGATTTCAGCACCTGATAGTGTTGATGCATCGCGGCTGTCGCGCAGGCGTGGTTAGGCAATATCCGCAACCGCGTGCCGACGGGGAAATGATCGACCGAAAGTCCACTGTCGACAGGTAGCGTGATAATGCCGTGTTCCTGATTGGTGATCGTCACGCAGAGGTCGTTGTAAGGGCTGCCGTACAGGTCGCAAACTAGCCCGTAACCGTAATCCTTTGCCTGAGATGCTGTGCCGCGATCGCGGGAAAGCGCCATCCAGCCTGCATCGATAAACACCCAGCCTTTTTCACGGTTGTGACCAATGACGGTGCTGACAACCGACAGGGCGATATCGTCCAATGTGCACACCCCGACATTTTTCATTACCAGATCGAACGTGGTGAACACGCCCGCTCTGACTTCGGTCACGCCGGTGAGATCTTCGGCAAAATGTGCCGTCGGCGTGGCACCGACGCTGAGTTCAGGGCAGGCAATCCCCAGCGCGCGAACACGCCGTCCGGCGGTGTTGATGGCTTCACATTCTGCACGCGCGGCCGCCCTGATCGCCTCGTCTGTGCGGCAAGCGTACGATTCTCCCGCGTGCGTCAGCAGGCCTGTGAGTGTTGCACCGTTGCCGTCGATCTGTTTCGCCAGCGCAAGTAACTCGTCGCTTTCCGGCGGGATGCCGCCGCGATGCCCGTCACAGTCGATCTCAATAAAGACTGAAAACGTCACGCTGTTGGCGCGAGCAAAATCGACCACCGCCTGCGCCTGTTCCGCGCTATCCAGCAGAATATGAATATTCACGCCGTTACGGATTAAGTTAGCGATGCGCGGCAGTTTGTGCGGGGCGATCCCCACGGCATAGAGCAGGTTGGTATAACCCGCCTCGGCAAAGGCGTCCGCTTCTGCCAGCGTCGAAACCGTCGCGGGTGAATTGGCATCTTTGAGCAGATAGCGACCTGCTTCAATCGAGCGTAGCGTTTTGAGATGCGGCCGAACCCGGCTGCCCAACGCTTCCGTTCGCTGATAAAGCCTGTCGATATTGCGTTGAAAGCGGAACTCATCAATCAGTAAAAAGGGCGTTTCCAGCGCGTTAAGCCATGCAATATTGTTCATTGTGCACCTTCGTCTCGTTGAGCCTGCTGCCAGGCGGCAAGAATGCGCTGGCCGATATATAAGTCCTGAATGGACAAGCCGGAACTGTCAAACACGGTGATGTCGTCCGGCGTTTGTCGTCCCGCTGCACCTGCGCTAATCACGTCGCCGATGGCCGTCAGCGTCACATGGGCTGGCGCGTGTTGGAAGTCACCTATCATGCGAGACTGGGAAGGCAGATCGCAAAACAGGCGGCCAGCGGTAAACAGTTCTGGCGGCAGTTCCTGCTTGCCGACGGCGTCCGATCCCATACTGACGACATGCGTTCCGGCTTTAACCCAGTCAGCGTTAAACAGCGGCGCGCGGGATGGCGTTGCCGTCACGATGATATCCGCTGCGCGGCACGCGCTTTCCGCATCGATGATTTGCGCATCCAGCCCGGCGGCCTTGAGTTCTTGTGCCATCTCTGCGGATTTGCGGCTATCGCGCCCGACAATCAGCACGGTACGAATCGGGCGAATTCTTGCCAGCGCGGCGCACTCATAGCACGCCTGATTGCCGGTGCCGAACACGGCCAAAACCGAGGCATCAGGTCTTGCCAGCAAATCGGCGGCAACGGCATTGGCAGCGGCGGTACGAAAGGCGTTTACCTTTCCGGCTTCAATCGCGACAGCGATTTTCCCGATTTGCTGATCGAACAGCAAAATCAGGGAATTATGACGGGGCAGCCCGTTAGCAGGGTTTCCCGGCCAGAACGAACCGACTTTTAGCCCGGCAAGTTCACTTGTGGCGGACGCTTTGATGCTGAAAGTGTTACCTGGATCGGAGCCTTGGCCGTGTACCACTGGAAAACTGCGAGCTTCCGGTTCGCTGGCGGCGAGCAGCGCCTCGTGAACGGCATCATAGGCCAGCTCATGGCTGATGAGTGATGCCGATTCTGCTTCAGAAATAAAAATCATGGTGCTTTCCTCAAGCATTGCCGGTCAGAAAAGCGCCGTAGCGGCTGATATCGACGTTTCCGCCGCTGATAATAATGCCGATGCGTTTACCGCGTAGCGATTCTCTGAGATTGCGTGCTGCCGCAAAGCTGAGGCAACCCGTTGGCTCCACGACAATCTTCATGCGTTCAGCGTAAAACCGCATTGCATCAATCAGGTCGTCATCCGTCACGGTCAGAATATCGTCGACGTTCTGGCGAATCAGAGGAAAGGTATGGTTGCCCAGATGCTGGGTCTGTGCGCCGTCGGCAATGGTGTTGGGCGTATCAATATGCACAATGCTTCCGCTGCGGAAAGATTGCTGTCCGTCGTTGCCCGCGAGAGGCTCGACGCCATAAATTTTACAATGTGGTGATAGCTGGCGGGCAGAAAGCGCCGAACCCGCTAGTAGCCCGCCGCCGCCCAGACAGACGAACAGGGCATCCAACTCACCGGTTTCTTCCAACAGTTCTTTGGCCGCCGTGCCTTGCCCGGCAATAACGTGTGGGTGATCGTAAGGGGGAATCAGAGTCAGGCCATGTTTTTCGGCGAGATCTCTACCAATCTGCTCACGATCTTCGGTATATCGATTGTATTCCACCACGTTTCCGCCGTAGCCGCGCGTTGCGGCGACCTTTGCTGCCGGTGCATCGTGCGGCATGACAATTGTTGCTGGAATACCAAGTAATTTGGCGGAAAGGGCAATGGCCTGTGCATGGTTACCGGAAGAAAACGTGACGACGCCAGCGGCTTTCTGCTCGTCGGAGAACTGCAACAGCGCGTTCATGGCACCGCGAAACTTAAATGCGCCCATGCGCTGAAGGTTTTCACACTTGAAGAAAACCTCTGCGCCGAATACGTCATTGACCGTGCGTGATGTCATTACCGGCGTTTTATTGGCATAGCCAGCAATACGTTCCGCTGCGGCTACCACATCGTCGAAAGTGGGGAGGCGTAAGTCACTCATGTCTGGATCACCTGCTAATCGTGATTGTGAATACCGAGGCCGCTGACCCCGATGCTGTCGAATGCGTAATAAACAAAATATATAAAATTAGATAAATTGTCTAACTTGATTTATGTTTAGCTTCTCGCTGCTGTGAGACTCATCGTGTGCTGCTGAAAAAGAGCAGAATGAGTAGGGATAAGGCGCGGTACTAAATCGGGTGTACTTACAGTACACTCAGCGCCAGAAAATGCGCTGGCGCAAATATTGGTAGGGGAGAGGAATATGGCGGCATCTGGAGAAGGTCTGTTGCTGACGCAGTTAGAGGCCATCGCGAAAGGGCTGAGCGAGACGTTTGCGCCATTTTGTGAAGTGGTCGTGCACGATCTGAAGAACCCGGAACACGCGATACTTTCCATTCACAATAACCTCTCTGGCCGGGAGGTGGGTGCTCCTGCGACGGAACTGGGTCTTGCCCGCATCGCCTCGCCTGAATTTCCTAACATTCTGGCGAACTACGCCAACCAGTTTGCCGATGGGCGTCCGGTAAAAAGCACCTCGGTCGGCATCAAAAATGCAGACGGTGACTACGTCGCGGCGCTGTGCCTGAACGTCGACATGACGCTATTTCGTGGCATGCAGAATACGCTAGCGCAGTTCACCCAACTTGCTTCCGATTCTGTGACCGAGCATCTGGAACCAAACGGCGCAGCGGCAATCCGACAACACATCGACAATTTCGCCGCCCGGCTTGCCACCACGCCACGGGCGCTAAAAGCGCAAGACAGAAAAATCCTGCTTCAGGAACTGAAAGACAGCGGCCTGCTGGAAGTCAAAAAATCGATGGAAACCATCGCACAGTACCTGGGCGTATCGCGGGCTTCGGTGTATTTGTATGCGAAGTAGGGGTCATTGGGTGCTCAGAGTCGAAGTTTACCTGTGGTTTCACGTTGGCTTTCTTGGTGGCGTATCAATTCATCTCGTTCTTTCTTGATTCTTTCTATGTTGGCGATTTCTTCGTAGATCTGCTCTGGTGTGATCCAAACCGGGTTGGGGAGGGATCCAGCCCTTGTTTCAATTTTTTGATGGCCATTAACTAATTCCCAGTCATCTGGAAGCGCCACTCGCTGTGCCAGAATGGTGCCGTCTGTCCTGTTAATGGTCGGATTATTCCAATTAGCCATATTGGAATAAGGACCCCCAGCGAGAATGCGCCCTACGGGACTATTAGTAGAGATCCAGAGTTCTTTATGGCCCTGTTTTCTCAATACATCTAATGCAATTAATAACTCCATCATATTCTGCCTTTTTGAGTGGACGGTTTATTTTTTAATAGCAATGTGCTTGGCGGCTTGGTAAAATAGCCTGTTACCAAGCGCTGCCGTATGTGGTAATAAGCGCAACGGGTCAATCCATTTATAAAATCTGATTCACCATTTTTCCGTGACTTAAGTAGTCCGACTAAAGTATAGAAGTAATATGAAAAGTGGTTTGAATAAACACTTACCCCATCCAATCACTGGATAGGTGTTAGATAGCTACGTAGCACCCAACCACCATTTCCTCAATCCTCACCTATACTTGCTTAACTGTCCGATTTGCCAATGAGTGGTAACGTCGGGTGTGGTGAAACGAAAACGCGAGGAGTAGGTATGGGGATTCTGTCCTGGATTATTTTTGGCTTGATTGCGGGGATTCTGGCTAAGTGGATTATGCCCGGTAAAGACGGCGGCGGCTTTATCCTGACGGTGTTGCTCGGGATTGTTGGTGCGGTCGTGGGCGGCTATATCAGCGTTTTCTTTGGGTTCGGCCGGGTCGATGGCTTTAACTTCGGCAGTTTTGTGGTGGCGATTGTCGGCGCGATTGTCGTGCTGTGGGTGTACCGCAAGATTCGAGACTAGTGCTATACCCGTTGCCCCGGTTTAGGGGCAACGGACTTTTTATTGCTTCAATATGAAGAAAACCAGTCGAGCAGTTGCTCTGCGGCCTCGTGAGGTGTCAGCGCAGAAGTGTGCAGTGAACGATGATGGACGGCATCGATCGTATCCGCGTAGTTGTAATTCTTCAGAATTTCTTTGAGCTTATCCTGCGTATTTACTTTACCGAACTGCTGTCTATCCGCGTTTTCCACTCGATTTAAGAGATGCGCTTCGTCGCTACGGAGCTGCACGAAAAATGGCGTAACGCCCTGTTCCGCGCACAGTGTCTTTATCGCCTCAATGTACCCGTCGTCTTTGGCTCCCTCATAGCAGAAGGTCGTGATCAGGTCGCGCTCATCCTCTGCAAAAAGCAGTGCGATGGCATAGAGCCTGAGCTGACAAGCGAAGCGCCTGAGCGTGCTAAATGCACTATCAGGCGGGAGCACCGCCATCGCTAAATCATACGTCAGATGATTATGGAATAGCGTTGCCCCCATTTTCTCCGCCAGCAGGCGACCGATCGTGAGTTTCCCCACCGCAGGTGGCCCGTAGAGGAAAATAAGCTTCTTCACTGTGCCGTACTCGTCGTGCCGGGTTCGTAATAGGTAATATTCAGCGCATTACGTGTTTTGACGGAAACACCGGTTAGTGGCACGACGGCATGCCAGGTTTCATAAAACCCGTTGCGGATGATGACGCTGGCGTTGCCCATGAGCGGGAGGACGGAATGACAGACGTCAGCATGGTTGTCTGGGTTGAGAATCTGAAAGGCGCCGCCCCAGCTTTCTTCCCATTCGGCGTTGAAATAGATAATCAGGCGGAATCCGCGTTTCAGCGACGCATCGACATGGGGGAGATAGTGGGTGTCCCGGCCGCCGCGAAAAGCCACCGCTTCCATTTTGAGTTCGGAAAGGTCGGCTCCGCAGAAGGCGGACAGGGCGGCAGTAAAAGCGTCAGAGGTCAGCTCGTTACACATTCCCAGCCAGGCGTCAGAGAGCGTGGTGGCATCGCTCACTTTGCCGGAGGCTAAAGGAATCAGCGTTCGACGATAAAAGTAACCGCCGTTACGTTCACGGTAGTTAAATCCATCGGTTGGGAACTCATGGGCAAGCGCCGAGGCGATGCTGCTGTTACGCCATATCTGGGTTAATTCACCCCACTGGAACGGGGTTTCATGTCGTTTGCCGTGGATGATACGTTCAAGATCAAAATAGTCGGACATTTTTCACTCCCTGTCGTTAATTATATCTGATGGGTGTTAATCACACCTGATAGCGGCGGCTAACGCCCATCAGAGGCTTCCCAGTGCGGTAGTCATACGTTGAATCAGTTCCTCGGTTTCATTGGCTGAAATCGTGAAGGCCGGTGCCAATTTTAAGTACGGGCCTGCTGCGCCAACGATGACACCCTGTTGACGTATCGCCGCCTGCGCGCGGCCGCACTGTTCGAGAGAGGCAAATGTCATCGACAGCATCAGGCCTTTGCCTTGCAGGCTGATCAGTCCCTCGGTTTGAGGGAAATGCTGTTTGGCGAGTTGGAGGAGCGTCCTTCCCTTTGCCGTGACCGCATCGTAGAGGTGATGTGCCTCCAGATAATCCATGACAAATAGCGCCGCGCGGCAGCCTAGCAGGTTGCCGGATTGCGTATGACCGTGGCGGAAAAACGGCGGCGCTTGTCCGGTGAAGCTGTCGCTAATGGCTTCAGTGGCGAGTACGGCGGTGATAGGAACGCCACCGCCGAGACACTTGCTGAAAATGACGATGTCAGGCTGTGCGCCTTGTGAGACTGATTCACAGAATGTCCCCGCGCGGCCAACGCCGCAGTAGACCTCGTCACAGATCAGCGGAATGTCGTGTTTCTTTGTTAACCGCGAGAGCTGTTGCAGGAAGCCCCCCGGCAGGAGTCGAGTGCCTTCCATTGCCATAATCGGTTCAATAATGACGGCAGCGATGCTCGATTCCTGTTCTTCCAGCAGTGTTTCCCAGACGCGGATGTCGCTGAGATGTTCAGGCGGGGGCATCGTGATTGTATTGCTGTCGAGCAGAGACGGTAAAATGCCTTCATTGATAAACGGGCGTCTTGTCGCCATCATCGCGCCGAGTGTACAGCCGTGGTACGCGCCGTTGATCGCCACGATTTTCGTTCGCGCCGGACGGGAGCGGTTGACCTGATATTGCCAGGCCATTTTTAGTGCGCTTTCAACGCCTTCGCTGCCGATCCCGACGATGAACGTCTTGCTCAGACCCGTACCGGTGAGCTTCGCAGCAAGTTTCTCGGCCAGTTCGGCGGGGAGTTGGGTATTTGAATAGATATTGCAGGCATGAATCAGTGTGGATAGTTGCTGTTGCAGGGCGGCAATGAATTCAGGGTGAGAGTGCCCCAGACAGTGGTTATAGCAGCCGGACATCCCGTCAAAATAGCGCTGGCCGCGTTCATCGTAGAGATAAACCCCTTCACCACGATGAATCAGCGGGCGTTCGTCTTTCTCTGCGAGAGCCGTATAAGGCGGCCAGTATGAGTTAGAGGTAGGATTCATATTTTGTCCCTGTCAGCGTGGTTCTGAGGTCGTCAACGTTACTCACGATCGTATCAATAGATCGGGTCTCTTTTTTCCCTGTGCCGGCGCAGAGCCTGAAATCGGAAATTCCCAAAAAGGACAGTACCGTGCTGGCAACACGATCGGGTGCTGACATCAGCGTTTCGTAGTCAAGGCTGAGGATGTCGTGATGCTGAAAAGCCTGATAAAATAGAGCCTGATTTTCCAGATTGTTATCGATGAACGCCGTCAATTCATCGGGCGATACCGCTATTTTATCGTGAGAAACCGGGCGGCTGTCATGCTGACCGACGTACCAGATACGGTCGCGCAGGCTTTTCTTCAGCGACACGAATTGCTGTAGCCGACTTTGTCTTTCCAGCAGGATCAGTTTCAGGTCGGGGATCGCCTGCAAGGCAGGCCAAATCGGCGCATCACCCCAGGTAGTATCAAGATCCCGAAACAGCACGAAACCAACCGCCTCGACGTATTCAAAATAGGGTTTGAACAGGTGTCGATGCAGGATCGCTTCAATAGCGGTGTCTTTAACGGAATAGGGCAACAAATGTTGACCAAAGCGGTTGAACGCTTCACCGTGCATTTCAATGTTCGGGTGGGAACCTAGCAGCGTGCGGAGCAGGTGGGTGCCCGCTCTGGGCGTGGAGACGATAGCAAATTTCTGATAGCGGGTTTGTGCTGCCAGAACGTCTGCATCCACGCTGCCGCCGACCCATTTATATTTTTCAGCAAGGGCAATTTTCTCGCAAAACAGCGCAAAATACGGCGGTGCATCGTGCTGGAGGCCTTGTAGTTGATCCTGAACTTCGTCTCCGCGTATACCCTGAGCACTCCAGTTTACGCCGTTGAGTCGGTATTCATGAACGAAGGCCAGCATGGCTGCCAGCGTTTTATCGCTGATCGGCGTCTCGGCTAACTCATCCCGCATCCGAGCGTGGAGGTGCTCTTGCGGGCACGTCAGCCAGCCATTCCAACGTGCCGCTAAGACAGATTCTGTCATTGAACGATCGGTCATTCTCTCTCCTTGATTATGCGATCAGGGTCGGTTCGCGGGTGAACATACCGCGCAGCAGCGTTCTCGGATGGGCGGGATCGTCCGTGTAGGCATGACGTCCGTGAGAGATTTTATCGTTACGCATGATCAACGCCTGCCCGCGATAAAGAGGGAATGTCAGGTGATAGCGGCTACCTTCAGCGGCCAGTTGTGATAGATACTCGACGGCCTCGACAACGCGCGGGTTGATGCCGCGCGAATACTCCCAGTCGGCGGTCACATCCAGCGTAAAGCCACCAATAAACCCACCGTCGCGATCGCGACGAAAAACCGGGCCGATATGGGCGAACTGTTTCCCTGACTGTGTGCCGGTTGAACGGCGACGGAAAATCTGTTCTTCGAGGAGAATATTCGCTAAATCAGGGTGTTCAGCCTGAAGCTGCTGAAAGGCGGAAACGCTGTCGAACAGCACGGTTTCACCGCCCTGGCTGGCATGCTGCTTACACAGAAGAATCGACGTTTTTATGCTCCCAATCGGGATATAAGAACCATCGGTATGAAGAGAAAGATGTGAGGTACTATTGAAAACCATATGCGTGCCGTGTGAGAGCCCGCCAATCTGATTTACCCCAGATGTGGAAACGCCTTCTTTATGTTCCTGACGGTTAAAGGCTGACTGATAAATCTCCCCCAGCGAATAAAGCGCTGATATTTTTTGGAAGTCAGTATCATCATATTCCCATTCGCTGGTAACGATGGCAAATCGATATTTTTCGAGATGTGCAATAACGGCCGCTTTATCTTCACTATCAATAACCTGTGGTGACCATCCATCAAAGCAACTTTTCATCGCTATTACTCCTGTAATTAGCTCGACTGAAAAACACCGTACATGAATCTATATCCGTCATACTTCACGCTGCATGGGTGTTAGCTGCGTTCAAATCTGTTGCCGGCAGATTTTCCACCTGCCTGAAACTCGAATTATTTAGGGTAGAGCTAATAATGCGGAGGGATTTATATGGCGCTCATACCTCCGTCAATAGAAAGTATTTGGCCCGTAATATATTTACTGGCGTCGGAAGCAAATAAGATCGCAGCACCTTTTAAGTCTTCATCATCACCAATGCGTCGCAGTGGGGACTTTTGCGCCAGCTCATCGACGCCAAGGCGATTCAACAGGTTCTGCGTCATCGTTGAAGGGAAAAAACCGGGCGCGAGCGCATTGACGGTGATATTAAATTCTCCCCATTCGCCCGCTAATGCTCGGGTAAAATTCACCACGGCACCTTTGCTGGTGCTGTAGGCGATGCCTTCCAGCCAGCCGGGCAGATTACCCTGTAAACCAGCAAGCGATGCCACGTTAATAATTTTTCCATAGCGGCGGGGGATCATGCTGCCTTTACCGATTTTCTGCGTTAATAAAAACAGGCTGCGGATATTCAGGTTCATGACGCGATCCCAGTCAGCAATCGCATGGTCTTCCGCCGGGGAACCAAATGCGGTACCGGCATTATTGACGAGAATATCTACCTGACCTGTTTTAGCGATGGCTTCCTCGGCGAGGCGTTCAATATCACTGTCTTGCGTATTGTCGGCGACAATCCATTCGGCACGAATACCCAGCGAGGAGAGGTGTGACTGCGCGGTCTGTAATTCATCGGCGTGGCGCGCTGAGAGGATAATATGAGCGCCTTGTGCACCGAGCGCTTCGGCAATTTGCAACCCTAGCCCACGCGATCCTCCGGTGATGAGCGCGGTTTTTCCAGACAGGGCAAAGAAGTGCGGCGTATCCATACCGATTCCCTTATATTGAGATTTCTATCCATTAGAATATGCCCTAAATAATTCGTGTTACAGAATAAAACGTTATTATTGAATAACGTACCTGAAACTTGAAATAGGAAGGGATCGCACTTGAAACTGCATTGAGTTTAAATAGATATCAGGAAAAAACTCCAGCGATATTCTGTCATTAATAAACAGGATATTTTTGAGTTGTGATTAGTTACGCATTAACTACCTAAATAAAATTATTCAGTATAAAGATAATTATTTTCTTCGTTTTAATTGTTACCTCCGCGTTGGTGTGACTGTGCGGCGGGATTGTTTTACAACCCCGCCGCCATCAATGTTATCTGTATAAACCTAAAAAAGATGCCCATCTAGCTGCAAAGGTTGTAAGCGTTTCTCCCACTCAATTAAATCCGTGTACCACTGTGCGGTAAAGCAGGTCGGCTGTGTTCCCGCCAGTTGATCGGTAGTTAGCACATGAACAATTTCTCTTACTCCATCACGAATGCTGTGTGTAGGTAAAAAACCTAACGTAGTTCTCGCATGGGAAAAACAGAGTTGATAATCACGGGTATCCAGAGATAGAGGGTGATGAACGATTTTCACCTCGGGAATTTCCTCGGTGATGATGGCAGCAATGCTGTTGATGGTGTGATTTAACGAGTCGCCACCAATATTAAAAACGGGGGGCACTGAAAGTGGGAGATCAAGCTGTAAGGCGAGTAGTACGGCACGTGCGACATCCTGAACGTGAATAAACGGACGGTGCTGGAGGCCATCACCATCAATGGTAATGAATTTCTCCCGCACGGCCATACGCGTCATGATATTGACGGAGAGATCATAACGCATGCGAGGTGCGAGACCGAATACTGTGGCATTGCGCAGAATGACCGGGTGAAAAGTGGTATCGCGCAACTGGAGAAGTTTACGTTCCACATTGAGTTTCAGTTCCGCGTAGAGGCTCTGTGGTTTGCACTCCATTTCTTCATCTGCTGATTCTGCACCAGAACGACCATAAACCGAGGCGGAACTCATATAGATGTAGCGCTGAACACCCGCCTTTTTTGCCGTATTGGCGAGATGACAAGCGCCGTCGTAATTGATGGCATGGGTGAGCGTGGACGATATCTGTGCGGCAGGATCGTTGCTTAATCCCGCGAGATCGATGACGGCTTCAACATTGTGCAATATATCGGGGGTGATGTGGCGTATATCGCCACGTAGCGTATGGAATTTTGGAGATTGTGGCATTTCTGATACGGGCTGGCCGAAGTAAAAGCGATCGAAGGCCACCACGCGGTATCCCTGATTAATTAATAAATGGCATAGCGGTATGCCGATGTAGCCACCTGCGCCAGCAACCAGAATCGTGTTTTTCATGCGTGTACTCCTTCAGCAACGTGGTGAGTGAGGGGAGAAAGGGCTAATGCTCTGAGTGAGGTAATGATGAGTTCGCATTCTTTCTCCGTCATGTCGTTGTAAATTGGCAATGCTAAAACACATGCAGACAGATGTTCGGTTTGTGGGAGTGAGGCCTGCGGCTTCCCTGCATAGGCGGGCATGAGATGACAGGCTGGTGCGTAATAGCTGCGTACCATGATCCCTTGTGCATGCAGCGCGTGTTGCAGGTCATTACGGCTCATACCATAACGCTTCGCATCTACGTAAATGGGTAGATATTGCCAGACAGGGGATTGCCCCTCGGGGGGTAAGCAGGGGGTCAGGCCGGGAATGGAAGTCATACCTGTAATCAGACGCGACGCCGCTTGCCGACGGCATGTTAATTGGGATTCGAGATAAGGGAGTTGTGCCAGCCCGATAATCGCGTTGAGTTCACTCATCTTGCCATTCAATCCAGGAAGTACACAGATACCAGATGCATCCTGCCCGAAATTGCGAATCGCTTCGGCACGTTTGATGAGCTCCGCGTCATGACTGCATAGGCAGCCACCTTCAATGGTGTTATATGACTTCGTTGCGTGAAAACTGAAAATTTGCGCATCGCCGAAGCCTCCGATTCGTTGTCCATTAACCGTGGTGCCAAAAGCAGGGGCACTGTCGATAAACAGCCGCAGCCCGTGGGTTCGCGCAATTTGTTGTAAAACAGCATAGTCGCTGGCATAGCCATACACGTCTACGGCAACAATCGCGGTAGTATTCGCAGTGATGCGACGTATGACATCGTTGGGATCCAGCAGCGGACAATCCTGGCTTTTAATATCAGCGAAAACTGGCGTTCCCCCGGCCATAACGACAGCATGAGGCGTGCCAGCAAAGGTAAATGAGGGAACAATAACGTCTTTGCCCTTAATGTCTGCTGCCAGTAACAGGGTAATTAATGCCTGCTCACCGTTACAGAATACGCGTGTGGGAACCGATTGATATTCAGTTAACCGACTTTCTAATTGGCGAACATAGGGGCCATTGTTGGTGACATTACCGCGGGTAAGACTCTCTTCTATGATCGACGAGAAGGACTCGAAAGGTGGGAAAACCGGCCTGACGATAGGGAGCAAAGAGGAGACGGGATATTCAACGCTATCGACAAAGGGAACAGATGCGTGTTTACGCCGCATGCGCAATCGTTTGGTGAGACTGGCACCGATGCTGGTGATGGATGACAGTATTATACGAACACAGAAAAACATGGCAGCGCATTGGATAATGAACATCCATTGCGTGTTAGGGAGTGCCAGCAAGAACAGTAACACGACGGTCAGTGAACCGGCACCCCAGATAAATAGCAGTTTGTCGCGAGTGGCCGCCCACGATTTTTGTTTATTATCCCCAGACTGATGAGTGGTCAAGCCTTTGGTTCCCCAACTGACATCATTAATGTTGGCGATAGAGTAGGTTGTCAGATAGACGCTGAAAATCGGTAATAGAATGAGGTAAAGGGGCATCCAGCGTAGGAACTGCCGTAGATAACTCCATGAATGCAGGCCAATGGCAAGGCAAAGCAGTAACAGAGCCACGCCCATGAGGCTGACGTTCGTTATGGAGGTTTCCAACAGTGCCAGGATACATGCCGCTCCCAGTAATCCTCCGAGTACCGACATCGCAGCGATGTGGTAGCACGTGCCAGCCTCATTATTCAACGTGGCTCTACGGTTCATACAGAGCGTTCCGATCCAGATGACAATAAAAAGCAGTGCCGCCCCTATGGCTGCAGTGGTGTTAAGTGACGGATTGGCGTCTGGCAGGATACGGCTGACAAATGTGTGTACACCTGCCGCGAGCAAAATGGCGCTAAATGAGGGCATCATAAATTGAGAAATAAACTGTAACATTCCCCAAAGTAAAGAAAGCGTAACATTGCAGCGTCGCATTGGCGAAAGAGAGGACTGCGTTATCACCTCGGGCAATCGGGATAACGAGTGTAAGCGAGCGGCAAGGGTACTATTGACCCAACGTCGTCGCTGGCGCAGAAGTTCTATGAAAGTAGGCGCTGGGTCTGAACGTACAACGGCACCTTGCTCATAACGTACCCCGCTCCCTTGATGGTGTGTGGCCAGTTCAAACCCCATAACCCGATCTTCCGCTAGAAACAGGTTACGCTCTAATAAACCTTGGGGAATTAGCCCACGCAGGTAGGCCTCAATCGGCGCGTGCGGATGTCCGTGATTTTCACAAAATTGGCTCCATCGAATCATACTGCATTGTCCAGGAACCACTTCCAGATAATCCAGAGCACTGCCGATGGCCCAATCACTGACTTTTTCCCAAATAAAATCGGCGTATTGCCAATTTTGTGCCAGGTTTGCATCCGTGGGAACCGGGAGCATCACGCGCGTTGTGACGGCCCCACAATAAGGATCTCGCCACATATGTTGTAGTAACTGTATCAAACATGCTGACTCAGTGACCGATCCCGCATCGATCTGCATGGCAAATTCTGCCTTAACGACACGCCCTACACCCCAAAAAAACCAGGCATGGCTATCCAGCTTTCCTGCATTATGGCGCTTGTTGGCAAGAAGTAGCGTCATGTTCTGCTCCGCGCTTTCAGCTATCCCAGATTGATCACAGCAGCGCAGAATATGAGAGGTGGACTGTTCGCTGACCTGAAGCGTCAATGAATTGCTCTGCTTGTCCGATGTGGGCGTTTGCACTGGCAGTAATCCCAGCGAGGCTAAAAGCGAGACGGTTGATGGGTGAGCGCTGTCGGTGCCATCAAGTAGGATGCAAATGATGATGTTGGGCGGACGATTGGCAAACGTTGTGGTTAACTCTTGCTGATTACGAACCAGCCCTGCCAGCGTATCGGCAAGCATGGGAGCCGGTTCGTTATACAGCGTGAGGCACACGAGAATATCGGCTTGTCCGGCGGGGAGGCCTCCGCTTATACGGATATTATCACGACAGGATTGCCGGATTTTTGCCAGCATTTGCCAGTTATCGCTATCGGTGATCGTAGTCGGATGGTTCAGTGCCATGGTTTTTTTCATACAAGGGTGTCCCGTAGAAATAAGGCGATCGGTTAAAGGCGAATATTCAGAGGAGAGAGCGGCGTTCCCCCAGCCTGAGTCACTGGAAGTTTCCAAAAACGTTCGGCGACGGCGGCGTATATCGAGCGGAAATCGGTAGAGAAATAAGGGTTGCCATCGCTATCCAACTTATCAAGTGGGCTGCGGGCTCCCCAGATACCCCCCTCGACTTGACCACCCAATAACAACATTGGCCCACAGGTGCCGTGATCGGTTCCGCCCGATGCATTTTCTTTTGGCCGACGTCCGAACTCTGAGTGCACCATAATCAGGCTGTCCTGCCAGGCGCCAATATCGATGAGTCCTTGCCGTAGCCCCAGCATTAACGTTTCTACTTTGCTGAGTTGGCGTTCATGTTCACCGCGCAAATTGCTATGCAGATCGAAGCCAGACAAACTGATTTTGTACAGCGGTGAACGGACATTATTCTCTATAAGCCAGAGTATTGTTGCCGCTTGGGCATTTTGCGGTTCAATGTAGCCGTCGTGGGTAAATCGACGAGTGAAATGGTTCTGATTGCGCAGCTTATTTTGAATTCGTCGACTTATCGTGCTGGTACTCTCCATTAACCGCAGGATGTGTTGTGCTGCGGGAGGGCGGTTATCATTGGTTTGGGAGGAGGCCAGGGTTAAATCGGTGCTAAGCAGGGCGCGACTATCCTGAAGCGTCAGCGCCTGGATCGTCGGATGGATAAGTAAAGACTGATCGCCAGAGAGAATAATGCCATCGGTATCATGATACCGCTCCTCACGTGAAGAGGTGCTCAGAACGCGACCAGCCCATCCTGATTTCAGCGTCGGGGTATCAGCGCCATTGGCCCATATTGCGGCGGAACTGAAATGAGACAGATTGGGCGACGGATAACCCACGTCTTGTATTACCGCTAACTCCCCCTTTTGAAATACATGAGCGAGTTTTTTCCAGGCGAGGTTAAAAGCTAAATCGTCGTTTAAAGGCGCATATTCGTGCGCTTTTAACGCTAGCATAGGGCGATAATGTCGATAGAGCGGATCCCGATAGGGAACCAACGTGTTTAACGCATCATTTCCCCCAAATAATTCAATGACGATCAAATGCTTATTAATAGGAATGGTGCTTTTGGCGAACCCGCGCAGGGGAAGCATGGTTGTTAATATCCCTGCGGCAAGCCCACCGAGAAGTAAACGCCGTGACGGTATAAACGGTGCTGACATAAGCGGATATCCTTATCTATTTCAGATTAAATGCAGGGTCAAGTGTCAGTGCCTTTAAGGTCACGGCACTGTTATCCCAACTGACGGGTTGTCTAAAAGGCGAGATAGCCAGTAGTGAATGAGGAGATATACGGGCATAAGGTGTGACACTAGTGGGTAGCGCGCTTCCCGATTGACTAAATTGCGGCTTTAGGCGACCTGTACCGTATTCGATGTTGGCGTTGAGTGGGGTGCTCCGATCGATCAGACTGGCCTCTTCGCTCCCGATCGGTGTGGTAAGGTCAAAAGATAAACTCAGGTTGCAGTAAAAAGATCCTAACGGTGAGTCTGCAAGGCAGGAGGAACCCTTCGGGATGATCCAACTGGCTTGATGGGGAGAAAAACGATAACCCTTGAAGGAAATCCAATTGATAAATAAATGGGTGTCGGGTTCATCTGCATCCATCGTAATGGTGACATTTTCCAATGTTGCGGATCCGCTGGGTAAGGGAATAGCGACGGTTTCCCACATGGGTTTCAGATTTCCTGGCTCGTTGGAAGCTTGTTCTTGCCGGGTATCTGCCCCGATCTTTGCAGTAATTCTGGCAAGCTTTTGCCCATTGGCGGTGACGATAAAGCGAGCTGGTAGCCCACGATTTTCGGATGAAAAACGCACGATTAACCCATCATTGTCAGGCGGCGGATTTTCTACAGCAGACCACAGTCGGGTTAACACTCTGGTACGATCGACCAGTGTCTTGCCATCAAGCCATGCCATTCCCTCTTCCCATCCCGCCACTGAGGGAGCCATAAAGGGGCTTTGTCCCAGAGTCTGAAGATAATCAAGTAGGATGTGTTGATCAGGCAACACCAGCGACAGCGTGCGAGAAAAACCGACGATAAGATCCAGCGGGGATTTGACCAATGCTCCACGATTGCGTTCGTGCCAAAAAGCGGGACTGAGCAACAATTCACGTATGAACGGTTTCATCGCATAGTCATTATTGCGTAAATTTTGTGCTAATCCGGATACCGTTTCTGGGTCATCCTCTAGCGAAATAAAGGCGCGGTAAAACTTTCCTGCTAAACGCGTTGCCGTTTGGGGTTGCGACAATAAAACATCAACAAGCTGATCGAGTTCTTCATCGGGTGTTCCTTGAATTCTCTTGCCTAGCAGCGTTTTTTCGCCAGATACCGCCGCATTGGCGTCAAATCGATAACGCCATTGCTGCATGGCGTTGACACCATGCCCGGCCAGAATGCGGGCCACTTGTTTGACGTCATTTTCACTGTAATTACCCTCTCCCAGGGTAAAGAGCTCCATCAATTCTCTTGCAAGATTTTCATTAGGATTCTGGCGTGTATTAGAGGTGTTATCCAACCCGCTGAGCATCATGGGGTCTTGGAGTATTTTTCGTATCAGAAGGCGAAAGCTCTGGCTACCGACCTGCCGAAATAGAGTGAGCTGATCGAAAAAAGGGGCGGTGATGAGGGTGCTGTCAAACCGGGAAACGAAATGGTTGTGCCAGAACAGCGTGAGGCGATCGGCAAATGGAGTGGGTGTCAGAATCATTTCCTGTACCCACCACGCCTGCAACTGGTTAATTTCGTTGATACGGAAGAAAATCATATTTTGCTCTCGCCAGCCTTCCTGCCAGTAATCTGGATAAGGTTTCTGTACGAAAGCCGGGGGAAGAGTGTAAAAAGGCGCATCGAGTGTGCTTAGCAGATAATCCACGGCTTGTTCCCGCGTCATCTCTTTGAAACGTTCAATATCCTGTGGGGTTGTGCCAAATCCAGTGCGGTCGATCAGATGGCGTGTTTCTGCAATTGTTAAGGCGATTCCTGAGGTGCTGAATGTGAGGGTCCACAGCAGAATGAGAATGTTGCACAGACTACTTGCAAAAGATGATGGTCGTGGTTTTCTACGGGGCGATGAGATCTGCTGGGTATGGAATGGCGTAAGATACGCTAATGCAAAACGAGCTTGTTTATGCATGATAGTAGATTATCCCTCAGACGTAATAGAATGATGCGGACATCTACTATGTAAAAAGAGTATGTGGTTTTCACCTTAGCTGGGGTGGAGTAGACCCCGGTAAGGGTAAAAACTATGAGTTATTGAGCAGACGTTTTGCCTGAGCGAACTTGTTTTCAAGCGTGCTTTTGGAAATGCCCCTTTTATCGCCATAGTGAGCAATTAAAGCGGAAATCACCGCATCCTGAGAGGTAAAAAGCGTATATGCCTGGCCTGAAGGTGAATGTTGATTATATAAGCTAATTAACGCCCCAATCACTGTCAGATATGTACTTTCGCTCCGTTCTCCCAGTGCGGACTGTGTTGAATTCAACATCGCTGATGCGCAAGTAGCTTTTAGTGAAAGGTAATCGTTTTGTATATTATTATTCTGGGTTTCAAGATTGTTGTTCTTTATACGCATCACCTCTAATTCGGCTAAAAGAATTTGCACCGAATTTATATTTATAGTTATCGCGGGGATTTTTTCCTCTGGAGAGAACAAAAAGTCGGGTTTCTCATTTGGATAATATGACATCATCCAGTTTTTTAGATCGACATGACGAATTGATAAATCGGGATCGCTTAAGTCTATGGGGGTTGAACTAGTAATTCCGCGTTTGCTATGCCGCAGTTCTCCATTGATGAGTCCATCAATCACTCTTTCGTGGTTTAATGATAGGTTTGGCCATGTTTGAGTAGAGGAATGTAAGAAAGTGAGCGGGTTATTATCGAATTTATCAAGTATTTCAGACTCTGATGACATTAATTGACTCCAACGAATAGCAACCTCTATGGGGCGGTAAAATGTTTTTATAATGGGGGGGGTATTATATGCTGAAAGCATAATGAGAAATCCTTTAATCATTTTACTTATGGTTGTATTTCCTGCGATTTTATTGCACCTTCTATTGTGGTTTTTATATTATTCTTTACCGGGATTTTCCTTCAGTTTATTTAAAAATATTCATTTTTCCGAAAATATTATGACGTATATGCTAAATTCTTTATCCACAAAATGCTTTTTTAGTAGGTATATTATCGAGTCTAAATAACCTTAGAGAATATCGGTCATTATTCAAATTGTATATGAAGGGGCGTGGGGAAGGTGATTATGGTTAATACTGATGGTCAGAGAGCAAGAGTGACGGGGTGAGGTAAAAAGCAGTGCGCCCATTTTTGCGCACTGCGTGCGATTCATATCCGTGCTTTTGTCAGTTAATGCGTGATGATGCTATCCAGCGCGCGCAGGTGCTCTGGCTGCCATGACAAGTTGACTTCGGTGCCGGCTTTCCAGTGCGGCTGAATCTCGCTGGCGGGGAGTTTCACCATGAATTGCGGTTGGCCAGCCACTTCCGTCATCATCCGGACGTGATCGCCCAGATAGATGAACTGCTGAATGCGGGCTTTGACCTGCTGCATGCCGTCGTCGACGTGGGGCGCGTTGACGTGAACGCGTTCCGGACGGATGCAAAGCGTAATTTTTCGACCCGGCGAACTGGGGCGGACTTTCAGCGCACGCAGTGACGTGCCGTCGTCCAGTGTTGCCCGGTAGAATGCGCCTTCGGCCTCGGCGCGTGTGGCGAGCAGCGTATTATTTTCGCCGATAAACTGCGCCACAAAGGCGTTTTCCGGTTTTTCGTAGATATCGCTGGGGCTATCCATCTGCTGAATCACGCCATCGTTAAACACGGCGACGCGATTGGACATCGTCATCGCTTCGCTCTGGTCATGGGTGACGTACACCACGGTTAACTCCAGCGACTGATGCAGCTCCTTGATTTCCAACTGCATATGCTCGCGCAGCTGTTTATCCAGCGCGCCCAGCGGTTCATCCATCAGCACCAGTTTAGGCTCGAAAACCAACGCGCGGGCTAGCGCCACACGCTGCTGTTGGCCGCCGGACATCTGCGCGGGGTAGCGGTCGGCCAGGCTGGTGAGTTTCACGCGATCCAGAACCCGATCCACTTTCTCTTTGATGTCGGCGCGGTTCAGGCGACGGATGGACAATGGAAAGGCGAGATTCTCTGCCACGGTCATATGTGGGAACAGGGCGTAGTTCTGAAATACCATACCGATGTCACGCTGGTGTGGTGGAAGATGGTGCAGCGGCGCATCGCGCAGCAGAATTTCGCCCTGCGTCGGGGTTTCAAACCCGGCGAGCATCATCAAACTGGTGGTTTTTCCCGAGCCGGATGGCCCAAGCAGGGTCAGAAATTCACCTTCACGGATATCCAGATTGAGGTTTTTGACGATCAGGCGGTCGCCGTCATAGGTCTTCTGAACATTCCTGAAGCTGACATAATTTCTCATTTTTCACTCTCCGGCAGTCACTGTTATTCATAAGAATGCATAAACCATGCCGGATGCTAAGCGAACAGAAAATACCGCGCGCAATGCACTAAAACGCGATCGTTCACTACCACAGATGCCCTGTGATGGGGCGTGTTGACGCAAATGGCACCGTAACGGTGCGTGCTGGCTCAGATGAAAACGAGGGCGATCAGACGTCGGAATGGCGCGTATTCAGCGCCTGAATACAGGCCACAATCACGGAAAACGCCTGCGTCATTTGGCTCTCTTCCACGCTGGCGTAGCCCAGTAATAAACCACGCTGTTGCGTCGGTTGCAGGTAGTAGCTGGAGAGGGGTTTAACCATCACGCCACGGCGCAAGATTGCCGCGCTTAGCACGACATCGTCGATATGAGGAGGCAGGCTGAGCAGCATATGCAGCCCGGCGTTGCTGTTGTCTCCAACGTAATCCGCGCCCAGATGTTGTTCAATCAACGACGTCAATAGCGCGCGGCGTCGGGCGTAGAGCAGGCGCATACGGCGGATATGTGCGGCGTAGTGGCCTTCGTGGATAAACTGCGCGAGCGTCGCTTGTGTGAGCCAGTGACCGCCGCGATAGAGTTCGGAATGTGCAGTCTTTAGCGACTGCGCCAGCAGCGGAGGCAGCACCATGTAGCTGACACGCAGACCGGGGTAGAGTGTTTTGCTGAATGTGCCGATGTAGATCACCGGTGATTGCGCCTGTAGCCCTTGCAGCGCGGGGATCGGGCTGCCGGAGAAGCGGAATTCGCTATCGTAATCATCCTCCACCACCCAACAACCGTGCTCCTGCGCCAGTGCCAGCAGGCGTTGACGCCGTGCCAGACTCATCACCGCGCCCAGTGGATATTGATGTGACGGTGTCACGCAAATCAGGCGTGGAACGGCGTCGGGTGCCAGCGTTTCCGGCGGTGCCAGCCCTTGTTCATCGACATCAACGGGGGCGACTCGCAGGCCGTTAATCGTCAGAACATTGCGAATCCCCCAGTAACAGGGATCTTCAATCCACGCCAAATCGCCGGGGTTGCACAGCATTTTAGCCAGCAGATCCATCGCCTGATGCGTGCCTTCGGTAATCAGAATCTGCTCCGGCGTGCATTTGACGGAGCGGGCGACGCGCAGATAATCCACCAGAGTGAGTTGCAGTTCGGGACAGCCACCAATCGGTGAATAGGAAAGCTGTTCGGGACGAACGCGGCGCGTCAGTCGCGTCTGAATCCGTCGCCACAAATCGTGAGGAAAGCTGGCGATATCCGGGATGCCCGGCATAAACGCGCCCCATTGGCGGGCGGAGGCGCCGGCATAACCCAGCAGATGCATACCGCGACGCGATAATTCATGTTTAGGTTCACGGATTTCTCCGGCGCTGTCGCTGCTCACCGGTTGCATATTGCCATCGGGCAACTGTTCCGTGACGAATGTCCCGCTTCCTTTGCGCGCATCAATATAGCCTTCTGCCAGGAGCTGTTCGTAAGCGGTCAGTACGGTATTGCGTGACAGCGATAGCTGCTGCGCCAGATCGCGCGACGACGGCAGACGCTCGCCAGCGGCAATCGCGCCATCAAGAATCGCTAGCCGAATGCAGTCGTACAAACGCTTGTTTAGCGCACCGTCTTGCTGGTTGGCTAAACGCTGAAGCAATAAGTCGGTCAGAAGTGAGCGCAAAAGTGGATCCTTCAAATATTCAAAACTGGCACTGGATTATAGAACCATCTCGCGTCTAAATGACATCATCATCTTGCAACTACACTAACAATCATCGTTCGACTCACCATCGTTCAACGACTAACCGAT
Source organism: Pectobacterium aroidearum (assembly GCF_015689195.1). GTDB lineage: Bacteria > Pseudomonadota > Gammaproteobacteria > Enterobacterales > Enterobacteriaceae > Pectobacterium > Pectobacterium aroidearum. The sequence continues at coordinate 2,671,637 of NZ_CP065044.1, read as the reverse complement.
GTGTTTGGGATACCGGAGCAGACCATGAAGAATAGCGAACTGAATCAACGCCGTCTGGCCGCCACGCCGCGTGGTGTGGGCGTCATGTGTGACTTCTATGCTGAGCGTGCGGAAAATAGCACCCTGTGGGATGTTGAAGGTCGAGAATTTATCGATTTCGCTGCCGGGATTGCGGTACTGAACACCGGCCACCGTCATCCGAAAATTGTTGCTGCGGTGCGCGAGCAACTGGATCGCTTTACCCATACGGCCTACCAGATTGTGCCTTACGGCAGCTACGTTACCCTTGCCGAACGCATCAATGCGCTGGCGCCGATTGAAGGCGCGGCAAAGACTACGTTCTTTACCACCGGAGCCGAAGCGGTGGAAAACGCGGTGAAAATTGCTCGCGCCTACACCAAACGCCCCGGCGTGATTGCCTTCAACGCCGCGTTTCACGGCCGCACACTGCTGACCATGACGCTAACGGGCAAAGTGGCACCGTACTCTACAGGATTCGGGCCGTTCCCCGGCTCCATTTTCCACGCGCTTTACCCCAGTGAACAGCACGGCATTACCGTTGAGCAGGCGTTGGAAAGCGTTGAACGTCTGATGCATACCGATATCGCCGCCGATCAGGTGGCCGCCATTCTGCTGGAGCCGGTGCAGGGCGAAGGTGGTTTCAACGTCGCGCCACCGGCCTTTATTAGCGGGCTACGTAAACTGTGCGATGAGCATGGCATCCTGCTGATTGCTGATGAAGTTCAGACGGGCTTTGCCCGTACCGGCAAGCTGTTCGCGATGGAATATTACACGGAGAAAGCGGATCTGATCACGATGGCAAAAAGTCTGGGCGGCGGTTTCCCGATCTCCGGCGTCGTCGGTCGTGCTGATGTCATGGACGCACCTGCGCCGGGTGGGCTGGGCGGCACCTATGCGGGGAACCCGCTGTCGGTGGCTTCCGCGCTGGCGGTATTGGACGTGATTGAAGAAGAGAAATTGTGCCAGCGGGCACAGCGTCTGGGTGCTGCGCTGGTGGAAACGCTGGAGAAAATCAAAGCGCAGTGTCCGGCCTTGGTAGCGATTCGTGCGCAGGGGTCGATGGTGGCGGCGGAATTTAACGATCCGCACACCGGAAAACCGTCGGCGGAGGTGACCCGTCAATTTCAGAAAAGTGCGTTGGAAGCTGGTCTGCTGCTGCTGACCTGCGGTGTACATGGCAACGTGATTCGTTTCCTGTATCCGTTAACGGTGCCTGACGATCAGTTCAGTAAGGCCATGAGCATCCTGACGCGCGTATTTACACGATAGAAGAGAAACTATGCAACAGAAAGCAACTATACCGCTAAAACAGCAAGCGTTATTCCGCCAACACTGCCTGATTGACGGCGAGTGGCAAGACAGCCACAACGGTGAACGTCTGGATGTCACGAATCCGGCGACGGGTGAGGTGCTGGGTAGTGTACCGTTAGTGACGGTGTCACAAACTGAGCAGGCGATTGCCGCAGCTGAACAGGCGCTGGTTGAGTGGCGTAAAAAGACGGGGAAAGAACGTGCCGCGTTGTTGCAGGCGTGGGCGCGCCTGATTATGGATAATCAGGACGATCTGGCTGCGCTGCTGACGGCGGAACAGGGCAAACCGCTGGCGGAAGCACGGGGTGAAATCGCCTACGCCACCAGCTTTATCGACTGGTTTGCGGAAGAGGCCAAACGTATTGAAGGCAGCGTGCTGCAATCGCCACAAGGGCAACAGCGCCTGCTGGTCATCAAGCAGCCCATCGGCGTGTGTGCGGCGATTACGCCGTGGAATTTCCCGGCGGCGATGATTACCCGTAAGGTCGGGCCCGCGCTGGCGGCGGGCTGCACGATGATCGTCAAACCTGCTGAACAGACGCCGTTTACCGCGCTGGCGTTGGCGGAACTGGCGCAGCAGGCCGGTATTCCGCGCGGCGTGTTGCAGGTCATCGTCGGTGACGCGCAGTCGGTCGGCAAGGTGCTCTGCGATAGTCCAGTGGTGCGCAAACTGAGCTTCACCGGCTCCACGGAAGTCGGTCGCATCCTGATGGCGCAAAGCGCGCCAACGGTGAAAAAGCTGTCGCTGGAACTGGGTGGCAACGCGCCGTTTATCGTGTTCGATGATGCCGATGTGGATCTGGCGGTGAAAGGCATTCTGGCCTCCAAGTTCCGCAACAGCGGGCAGACCTGCGTCTGCGCCAACCGCATCTACGTGCAAGAGGGTATTTATCCTGCGCTGGTCGAACGACTGGTAGAGGAAGTGCGCAAGTTGAAGGTCGGTGAGGGTACGCAGCCGGGTGTGACGCAGGGACCACTGATCGATGCCGATGCGATTAGCAAGGTTGAGCAACATATTGCCGATGCGCTATCGCACGGAGCAACGCTGCTGCTGGGGGGCAAACGCCATGAGCTGGGTGGCACGTTCTTCACACCAACCATCGTCGGCGGGGTGACGCGCGACATGCGTTTTGCCCGTGAAGAGACATTCGGACCTGTGGCACCGCTGTTCCATTTCAGCGATGAAGCGGAGGTGATTGCGATGGCGAACGATACCGAGTTTGGGCTGGCAGCCTATGTCTACACGCGTGATGCCGTGCGCCAGTGGACGGTGCCGGAAGCTCTGGACTACGGCATGGTCGGCATCAATACCGGCCTGATTTCGAACGAAGTCGCGCCGTTTGGTGGCGTGAAACAGTCTGGGCTGGGGCGTGAAGGGTCACGATTCGGTATCGAAGACTATCTGGAAATGAAATACCTCTGTGTCGATCTTTCCCGGTAACACATCGCTTAGATCATCGGTAAGAAACGCGTGTCGATAGTCGATATCGGCACGCGGATACCAAACGCGCAATGCGTTTAGGTGGTGCAAGGCAATATCAGCGTGCACCACAATATGGCAAAAATGGCGAAGTCTCATCAGGTGTAAAGGATGGTCGTCTCCTCCTGATGCTTCTCATCCCCGTTCCCGCCGCCGCTGTAGTAAAACATCAATAAAATTTTTGAATTGGCACAATTTATGCTCATATTTTTTGGCATGATTATTTTGATACATGATGCATCAAAAATGATGCGCAAGAAATAGCGTGCGCTAATAGTGATACGCATTTGACCTTTACGTTGACTACCACTCCAGGAGCGAAATGATGTTCACATTTAATAACAGGTTCACATTCAATAACACGCCCAAAGCAAAGGGACGTCAGGCGCTGAAGAAAATTGCGGCCACGGCTTTTCTGGTGACGATGGCCTGTCAGGCGCAGGCGGAGTCCGTCACGGTGATCTCATTCGGCGGATTAAACAAGGACGCGCAGGATAAGGCATTTTACAAACCGTTCGCCGCTGCGGGTAAAGGTACGGTCGAAGCCGGTGAGTACAACGGTGAAATGGCGCGTATCCGGGCGATGGTGGAAACCGGGCAGGTAGGCTGGGACGTCGTGGAAGTCGAAGGTCCTGAGCTGATGCGTGGTTGTAACGAGGGATTATTTGAGCCGCTGGACTGGTCAAAGCTGGGCGATCAATCCCAGTTTGTCAAAGGGGCGGTCACCGAGTGCGGCGCGGGAATTTTCCTGTGGTCAACCGTCTTGACCTATAACGCGCAGAAGCTGAAGCAGGCACCGAAAAGCTGGGCTGATTTCTGGAATGTAAAAGAATATCCCGGAAAGCGTGCGCTGCGTAAAAGCGCCAAATTTACGCTGGAAATCGCGCTGTTGGCTGATGGCGTGAAACGTGACGATCTTTATAAGGTGCTGGCGACGCCAGAGGGCGTCGATCGTGCCTTTAAGAAACTGGATCAGATCAAATCCAATATTCAGTGGTGGGAATCTGGTGCCCAGCCGCTGCAATGGCTGGTGTCGGGCGATGTGGTGATGACGTCCGCGTATAACGGTCGCGTCTCAGCGGCGCAGAAAGAAGGGCATGATTTCAAGATTGTCTGGGCCGACAGCATTTACGATCTGGATAGCTGGGCAATCGTCAAAGGCTCCAAGCATAAGGCACTGGCGGAGCAGTTTATTGCGTTTGCCAACCAGCCGGAAAACCAGAAAGTATTCGCCGAGAACATTCCCTATGGCCCGACGCACATCAAAACCACCAGTCTGCTAACGCCAGCTGTCGCCGCCAATCTTCCGACTGCGCCTGAGAATTTGGCACAGGCCTTGCAGGTAGATACAGAGTTTTGGATCGACCACGGTGAAGAACTGGAGCAACGTTTTAACGCCTGGGCCGCGCAGTAAGGCCGTAGTGATTGACCGTACGTGATGATGGAGAAAGAGCCTATGTCCCAGAGCGATATCGCCGCCGCTGTGCCGTCTGGCGGAAACGAGGAAAATTCGACCTTGAAGCAGCAACTGTGGCTAGCGCAGAAAGCCTATAAAAAACGCTCTCTGCTGCTGATTGCACCGCTGTTTCTGTTTATCGTGGTGAGTTTTCTCTTCCCGATCACCTCGATTTTGGGGAAAAGCGTCTCCAATCCGGAATTGCGCGACAATATGCCACAGACCATTGCCGCGATGCGGCAATGGTCGGGCAACGATGTGCCGGATGAAACCGTCTTTCGGGCGCTGGTCGGCGATCTGCGCGATGCCCGCAGCAGCGGTAAGTTAAGCACGATTACCAAACGGCTAGGGTATGAAGGCGCGGAATACCGCACGCTGATTACCCGCACATTGCGCAAGCTGCCCATAGAGGGCAGCAGCGACGTGCGTGATCAACTGATCCGTGAGCAGCCGATGTGGGGAGAATTAGCGACCTGGAAAACGTTCGATCGTGCGGCGCGGCCTTTTACCAGCTATTACCTGTTGGCGGTGTTTGACCATAAAGTTGATGCCACCACGCAGCAAATCGTCCCACAGCCAGCCGATCAGGCGCTGTATGTGGACGTGCTGCTGCGCACGCTGCTGATGGCGGGCGTGGTAACACTGCTGTGCGTGGGGCTCGGATACCCGCTGGCATATTGGCTGGCGAAGCAGCCCTCTAATCGCGCCAATCTGTTGCTAATTTTGGTGCTGCTGCCGTTCTGGACATCACTGATCGTTCGCACCGCGAGCTGGATTGTGCTGTTGCAGTCCGGTGGATTGATCAACCGTTCGCTGATGAATATCGGCATTATCGATGAACCGCTGGTGCTGGTATTTAACCGTATCGGTGTCTACATCTCGATGACCCACATCCTATTACCGTTCTTCATTCTGCCGCTGTACGCGGTGATGAAAGGCATTTCCCCGAACTATGTGCGGGCGGCGGTCTCACTGGGTGCGCATCCGTTTATCGCCTTCTGGCGGGTTTATGTGCCGCAAACCTACGCCGGTGTGACGGCAGGAGCGCTGCTGGTCTTTATGATGGCGATTGGCTACTACATTACGCCAGCGCTGTTAGGCGGGCCGAGCGACCAGATGCTGAGCTACTTTGTCGCGTTCTTTACTAACACCACCATGAACTGGGGAATGGCGGCCGCGTTAGGGACACAACTGCTGATTATCGTGACGCTACTGTACGTGGTGTACATCCGGGTAACGCGCACCAATGCGGAAGCCGCGGCGCACTAGGCTCGATATCCGTAACTTTATATTGGGAGATAGCAAATGAGACAGCAGGGTGAAGTGGTTATCCGTCTGTGGAATACCTTCTTTAATTTCTACGGGGCGGCGATGCTGTTGTTTTTGATTGTCCCTGTGTTGGTGATTGTTCCGCTTTCGTTTAATGCCGGTTCGTTTCTGAGCTATCCGCTGACGGGGTTTTCCCTGCGCTGGTATCGAGAGTTTTTTAACTCCAGCGAGTGGCTGGGTGCACTGGGCAACAGTCTGCTGATTGCTCCGCTAGCGACGCTATTGGCGACGGTACTCGGCGTGTTGGCATCCGTCGGGCTGGTGCGCGGTGAGTTCCGCGGTAAATCGCTGGTGATGGCGGTACTGATTTCACCGATGATTGCACCGGTGGTGATTGTTGCGGTAGGGATGTTTTTCTTCTTTGCCAAACTGTCGCTGTTGAACAGCTATCTGGGTTTGGTACTGGCACATGCGATGCTGGGCGTGCCGTTCGTGGTGATTACGGTCACGGCGGTATTGAAGAACTACGATCACAACCTGACGCGCGCTGCCGCGAGTCTAGGTGCTTCGCCGCTGCTGGCTTTTCGCAAGGTGACGTTTCCGCTAATTGCACCCGGCGTGTTTTCCGGGGCGCTTTTTGCCTTTGCGACGTCGTTTGATGAAGTGATCGTCACGCTGTTTCTCGCCAGCCCGCGCCAGCGTACGCTACCGCTACAGATGTTTGCTGGCATCCGCGAGAACCTCGACCCGACGATCGCCGCTGCCGCGACCATGATGGTGGGTGCTGCGCTTATCCTGCTGATCGTGATGGAAATCCTGCGCCGCCGCTCGGAGCGTTTACGGAGTGGGGGCTAAGGTGGTAACCACACCACGCTAGGGTGTGCCCCGTAATTCTTGTTTAGTGTTGGTGGTGTGTTTCGTGCGCGTTGATAGCTTATTTCTCCCTTCGTGTGTCGTTTCTTGCACACGTAATACACAGCACAATGGGGAGTAGTTATCCGGCGTAAGAAATTATGCAGCGGTGGGCATGAGTACCGAGTGAGCGGCATGGATGCCGCGAAAGCCAGTGTCGCGTAGGGAACGCGTCACTGGTGGCTCGAATAGTGCTCATGAACACCGATGGCACCGCGCAGCGGCATAATTTAGCCGGAAGCCAGGGTTCGCAGGGCGACGGCGATTGAGCCGCCCTGCGTCGGGCGCGTGCTACGAAGTTGCATGAAATGGCAGTGCTGTCGCGCACGAAACGCTCTCTGATTCGGCATAAAAATGTGTTTAAGAGCGCATTTCGTCAAGGGGAACGATCGTTTTTTGCTGAAATTTTTTCAGCTTTTTTTAAAACTCAATTTATGATGCATCAAACACCGTTTTGATGCATCGTCTACAAAGACTCAGGAGGTTCGGTATGACAGCACAAAAAACACTCTTGCTGACCGGTGCCAGCCGGGGAATCGGGCATGCCACCGTTAAGCATTTCCACGCGGCGGGGTGGCGGATCTTTACCGCGTCGCGTCAGAACTGGGCGGAAGAGTGCCCGTGGGCGGAAAAGTTGCTTAACCACATTCATCTCGATTTGGAAGATATCGACAGCCTGCAACAGACGCTGCCGCTGATTAAGGAAAAACTGGGTGGACGGTTGGATGCGTTGGTCGATAACGCAGGGATTTCTCCAAAGGGGGAAGGCGGGCAGCGTTTGGGCGTGCGCGACACGGACTATGCGACCTGGCTGCGGGTCTTCAACGTCAATCTGTTTTCCTGCGCACTGTTGGCAAACGGCCTGTTTGACGAGCTAAAAGCATCACAGGGCTGTGTGATTAATGTGACCTCAATTGCCGGATCGCGCGTTCATCCTTTTGCTGGTGTTGCCTATGCCACCTCAAAAGCGGCGCTGTCCGCGCTGACGCGGGAAATGGCGTTTGATTTTGGTCAGCATGGCGTTCGCGTGAATGCGATTGCGCCGGGGGAAATTGAAACCTCGATTCTGTCACCCGGCACGGATGACATCATTGAACGGCAGGTGCCAATGCAACGCTTAGGTAAACCCGAAGAGGTGGCAAGCCTGATCTATTTTCTCTGCACCTCCGGTGCGTCTTATGTCAACGGCGCGGAAATCCACGTTAACGGAGGGCAGCATGTCTGACGGACGGCTCACGACATTTTCTCCCATGTTCCAATCTTCTGCGTCCAATCAGCCGGTGTTTGCCGAGGCGGTATCGCATAGCGACGACCTGATGACGCAGGCCGTGCCGCAGGTTTCCTGCCAGCAGGCGCTGGCCATTGCCCAGCAAGAATATGGTTTGTCCGGGCAGATGGCGCTGCTTCAGGGAGAGCGCGATATGAATTTCTGCCTGACGGTCACACCAGATGAACGCTATATGCTGAAGGTGATCAACGCGGCGGAACCTGCCGACGTCAGCGATTTCCAGACTGCGCTGCTGCTGCATCTTGCTCAGCAGGCACCTGAGCTGCCCGTGCCGCGAATCAGGCTGACTCTCGCGGGTCAGGCGGAAACGTGCGTTGAAATGGGTGGCGTACTGCTGCGCGTGCGGCTGGTGAGCTATCTGGCAGGTACGCCGCAGTACCTAGCTGAGCCTTCCACGGCATTGATGCCGCAGTTGGGAAGCACACTGGCGCAGTTGGATAATGCGCTTCACGGCTTTACGCATCCGGCGGCGAACCGTTCGCTGCTGTGGGATATCAGCCGTGCAGAGCAGGTGCGTCCTTACCTCGATTTTATTTCTGAACGACAGCAGCATCAGCATCTTCGGCGCATTTTTGATCGCTATGACAGCCGCGTCGCGCCCGAATTGATGACGTTGCGCCGTCAGGTCATTCATAACGATCTGAATCCGCATAATGTGCTGGTCGATGGGGCGTCACCGACACGAGTGACCGGCATTATCGATTTTGGCGACGCCGTATTCGCCCCGTTAATCTGCGAAGTCGCGACAGCGCTGGCGTATCAGGTTGGCGATGGCGCCGATCTGCTGGAACATGTGGTGCCGTTTATTGCCGCGTATCACCAGCACAGGCCGTTAGCACCGGAGGAGATCGCACTGTTGCCGGATTTGATTGCGACCCGCATGGCGCTGACCCTGACGATTGCCCAGTGGCGAGCATCACGCTATCCCGACAATCGGGAATATCTGCTGCGTAATGTTCCGCGCTGTTGGCACAGTTTGCAGCGCATCGCGACCTATTCCCATGCGCAGTTTGTGACTCGCCTACAGCAGGTTTGCCCGGAGGACATGCTATGAGTCAGAGAGATATCACGCCTGAAATGACAACGACAGAAGCGTTGCTGGCACGTCGTCAGCGGGTATTGGGCAGCGGTTACCGCCTGTTTTATGAAGAACCGCTGCATGTTGTGCGCGGCGAGGGTGTGTGGCTGTTCGATCATCAGGGGAAACGTTATCTGGATGTCTATAACAATGTGGCCTCGGTCGGGCATTGTCACCCGGTGGTGGTGGAGGCGATGGCACGGCAAAGCGCTCAGCTCAACACCCACACGCGGTATTTGCACTCAGCCATTGTCGATTTTGCGGAAGATTTACTCAGCGAATTTCCCGCCGAGCTAAATAACGTGATGTTGACCTGTACCGGCAGTGAGGCCAACGATCTGGCGTTGCGCATTGCCCGCCACATCACGGGGGGAACGGGCGTCCTGGTGACGCGCTGGGCGTACCACGGCGTGACCAGTGCGCTGGCGGAGCTGTCGCCGTCGTTGGGGGATGGCGTGGCGCGCGGTAATCATGTGAAGCTGATTACCGCACCAGATTCCTATCGTCAGCCCGGCGCATTTCTTACCAGTATTCGTGAGGCGCTGGCACAGATGCAGCAGGAAGGTATTCGTCCTGCCGCGCTGCTGGTGGATACCATTTTTTCCAGCGACGGGGTGTTCTGTGCGCCGGAAGGCGAAATGGCACAGGCGGCGGCGCTGATTCGCCAGGCTGGCGGATTGTTTATCGCGGATGAAGTGCAGCCGGGCTTTGGTCGCACCGGGGAGTCAATGTGGGGCTTTGCGCGTCACGGTGTCGTCCCGGATTTGGTGAGTTTAGGGAAGCCGATGGGCAACGGGCATCCTATCGCCGGGCTGGTTGGGCGTTCCGCATTGTTCGAGGCATTCGGGCGAGAAGTTCGTTATTTCAATACGTTCGGCGGCAATCCGGTTTCTTGTCAGGCGGCGCACGCGGTACTGAGAGTGATTCGGGAAGAGCAGTTGCAACAGAACGCTCAGCGAGTGGGGCATTATCTGCGGCAAGGGTTACAGCAATTGGCGCAGGACTTTCCACTGCTCGGCGATATTCGGGCTTACGGCCTGTTTATCGGTGTAGAGCTAGTCAACGATCGTGAAAGCAAAACGCCAGCAAGTGAATCTGCATTGCAGGTGGTGAATGCGATGCGCCAGCGCGGCGTGTTGATCAGCGCGACAGGGCCCGCGGCGAACGTGCTGAAAATTCGCCCGCCGCTGGTGTTTCAGGAAGAACACGCCGATGTGTTTTTAACCACGTTGAGCGATGTCTTAACGCTAACCGACAGCACCCGCGCGCCGAGATAACCGATTACGCGGGTGCAGTAAAATGCGGGAAGGTTAGATGCGGAACGCCGCAACGGCGTGGCTGAGTTCACCTGCACGTTCGGACAATGAACCGGCGGCAGCGGCGGCCTCGTTAACCAGTGCGGCGTTCTGCTGCGTGACCGTTTCCATCTGCGAAATCGCGGTATTAATCTGTCCTATGCCCAGACTTTGTTCATGGCTGGCGGTGGAAATTTCGGTCACCAGCGATGCAACCCGTTTGATGTCCTCTACGACGCTCTGAATCGTGCCGCCTGCGTCTATGACGACGGTGTGACCGAGGTTTGCCTGCTCGACGGACGTCCCGATCAGTTCTTTGATCTCTTTCGCCGCGCTGGCACTGCGCTGTGCCAGCGTGCGGACTTCGCCTGCGACGACGGCAAAGCCTCGTCCCTGTTCGCCCGCCCGAGCGGCTTCCACGGCGGCGTTCAGTGCAAGAATGTTGGTCTGGAACGCAATACCGTCGATCACGCTGATGATATTGGTGATTTTTTCTGCGGATGACACCATCTGTTGCATGGCATTGGTCACATCGCCCATCATCTTGCCGCCATCAACGGCGCGCTGCGAGGCGGTCGTTGCCAGTTGGCTGGCGTGGGCAGCATGAGTGGCGTTCTGTTTAACAGAGGAGGTCATCTGCTCCATTGACGCCGCCGTTTCTTCCAGCGAACTGGCCTGCTGCTCGGTTCGGGAGGAGAGGTCGATGTTGCCACTGCTGATCTGGCTTGATGCAGTTGCAATGATGTCTGCGTTGCTGTGTACACGCTCAACGATATCCGTCAGGTTCAGCACCATTTCCCGCAGTGCGGTTTGCAATTGTCCCATTTCATCGCGCGAGGTAATCGCGATGCGATGCGTCAGATCGCCGCTTGCGACTTTTCTTGCTAAATCCACCGCATTTTTTATCGGTACGGCAATCGACATAATCAACCGCCAGCCGGATAAGGCAACGATAACGACGCCGACAAGAAGCGTAATGACTACGAAAAATAATAGATTACTGAAACTACTTTGTGATTCGGAATAGAGTGTCTGACCCACATCAGATTGTAATTTAATCAACTGGTCTGCTGTTTTTTGTAGCGGCGCGTATTAGCTTTTTAATGTGTGATTGATAATATATTCTAATGCATCTTTGTCATTTTTATGTATTGCATTGATGGCGGAAACAACGACTTTATCATTGTATTGCTTATATAATACTGCAAACTGTTCTTCTAATATTTTTTCTTCGCCCGTTAAATACGTCTTACTGTATAAGTCCCATTGCTCATTATAAATTTTCTGTGCGTCTTCGATGTGCGCTAGCCCGGTCTTCACATTGTTCGGTTGAGAGAGGTCAATGCTGGCGATTTCAAACATCACGTTGTTCACCTGTCTGGTGATATTATCCAGATAGCCCAGTGCGATCAGCCTGTCCTGGTACAGGGTTTTCATCGACTGGTTGGTATTATTCATGCCAAATAACCCAATCAAAGAGACAACCAAAAGCAATAATGCCATTAACAACATAACCGAAATTAATTTAAGTTTAATGCTCATAAGTACCTCTAAATGACTCCCGAATAAGGAGCGGTATTTCTATATCGACGGAGAAAAGATAAGGTTTATATTGAGGTGAACTAAAATTAAAAAATGGCATTAGGGGACTTGTAACAGCGTCGATTTACATTGATTTACAAAGCGATCGCTATTCTATGCTGATACGCAAATAACCATTAAAATATTATCCTGCCTGGAAAGTTACCGTTACAGCTAAAAGCGTGGAATAATCGTGAAGATGCGCTATGAAGGTACGACTGTAGAGTTATCATTTCTTCATAGAGGGGCGGTTTTAAAAAAAAGAATCATTAATTTTTAAAAAAAGTGAAACGACACCGAGTGAAGATAATAATGATAATGAATTTCCGTAATTAAATATTATCTGCCTGTGGCGTTCCTCTTCCCCGCGTTAGAAAACGCGAAGAAGAGGGATCCGTTAGCGGCGCTGTGCTGACTGCACGGCGTCATGCAAGTTGAGGCGCTGCCAGAAATTTTGCGTGCCTTTGTCGCCCGGCGCACCGGAAAGTGGGTAACCGTCAGCCAGCGCGGTTTTCACCATCAGGTTTTTTCGCTCGGCGGCGGAGAGATGTGGAAGCACGGGCTCGAGCAGGACTTCTGCACCTTCGGGAACGCTAATCGGAGACGCTTTACCGGGTTGCGCCGGTAGGCCGTAGGTCATCGTGTAGCGATAAAATGTCTTCATTTCCGGCGCGGCGTAGGGGTCGTCCTGTGGAGCGCTCTTGGCGCAGGCGCTCAGCGTCGTACCACAGGCCTTCTCTAGCGCGCTGCGCAACTCCGTCTTCGCCTGTTCAAACAGTCGGCGATACTGTGGATCGTTGAGGTAATGCGCCACGTTACGTTCGGCCAGCATCCGTGACCCGATTACATCCAGTGGATAATGTACGCCCAGTACGATGCGTGAATAGCCATAGCGCGCGCCGCGATCGATTAACGGGACGAAACGCTCAGGGATCATTTCCGCTAAGAGCAACGCATCGGTGTAGCCGGTGTTGGTATGCCCGCTCGGGAATGCGCCGCCGGAAGCCGTGTAGGGCTTATTATCGCCAATCACGGCGGTATCCGGCACCAGATGAATGGTGTTGTTCGGCTGGAGGAAAGGGCGCGGATAGTTAAAATGCTGTTTAGCCGCGGACGTACTGACGGCGGATAGCTTGAGTAAAACGGCTGCCTTGCGTATTTCACCGTGGTTATACGCGTTAATGAAGACCTTGCCCAAGCGTGGGCCCAGCGCATCAGCCAGATAATAGAGATACCCCTGACCCTCTGCATCCACCAGTGCCTGTTCGCGCTGCCCGGTGGTGGCTTCGCGATTAATGCGCGTCACAATAGCGGTGTTTTGTTGTAACACATCGGTGGAAAGGTGTGAGAAGGATTCCAGTAGCGCAATGCCCGCCTGCTGGTTGGCTTTCACGGCGAAGTCATAACCGCTGTTGTTGAGCCAATCGATATCCGCCATTTGTGGCGTTTCTCTCGCCTGCTCTAACTGCGCTCGGGTAAGCTGTGGCGCCTCTCCCTGGATCGCTTTGCGCAGCGCAGCCTGAATGGATTGTTCCAGTTCAATCACGTGAGGACGGTTACTGGCCTGCGTGGTGGTATCGACAATGGCGCTGATACTCGCGTTATCTGGCTGAGCCGGAGCCGCCACGCCATAGAGGGGGAACAGAAAAAGGCCAGCAACAGGCAGCCGTTTGAACGCCGATAAGATATTGAGCGCGGGTAATGTTTTGGTCGCCGGTAGCAGCATAGAGCGATAACGCATGGTGGCATCCTTAATCGGGAAGATAAACGTTTTCAGTGCGGGATCAGGCTAGGCGCTGATTGTGATAGTAATGTTTCAGGATATATTTTGAGATGCTTATCAACGAATTATCATGATTTGTTATGTTTGGTGATGTCGTGATGGGTATGGCGATAACCGAAGGCAGCGGTAACCTATATAGAAGAAAAAGACATAAAAAAGTTTCTAAAAAACAGAAAGGTGATTTGCTTTTTTTATCATTGACGCAAAGCTCATTTCTCTCTAACTTAAACAGACGAATATTTTTTAATATTTTATTGATTTATAAAGAATTAATCTAATTATAACAAAAATGGCAGCCATAAATAGCCCGGTTATTCCTCAATGCAAAAAGGCGATGAAGAGCCTATCTCTGTTCAACATAACAAGTGAAACAGTTCCGTGGGATAGGCTTAACGCCCGCTAATGAGAAATGACTTTACCCACAAACACAGGCTTCCCTACATCAAACAGGCTTACCTTGCGTATGCCACCGTTATATCTCTTAAAATAGTCAGTCAGCAGGAGTGAGTCAGGTAATGATTCGGTTAGAAAACGTGAGCGTTGATTTTCCCGCCGGCAAAGCAGCACAGTCCAGAGCGGTAAACAACGTCAACCTGACCATTCAACAGGGTGAAGTTTTTGGGATTGTCGGCACCAGCGGCGCGGGGAAAAGTACGCTGCTGCGGACAATCAATTTATTGCAGCGTCCAACTGAAGGACGCGTGTTTCTGGGCGATACGCTGATTAGCGATGCGTCTGGCCGCGAACTGCGTCAGCATCGGCAGCGTATCGGGATGATATTCCAGCATTTTAATCTGATGCACACCCGTAATGTGTATGACAACGTGGCGTTCAGCCTGCGTGCCGCGGGGAAGAGCAAAGAAGAGATTGCCTCACGCGTGCCGGAAATTCTGGCGCTGGTTGGGTTGCAGGACAAAGGGACATCTTATCCGGCGCAACTGAGCGGTGGGCAGAAGCAGCGTGTTGGCATCGCCCGCGCGATTGCTAACCATCCCGAAGTGCTGCTGTGCGATGAACCCACCTCGGCACTGGATCTGGAAACGTCAGCCTCAATTCTGGCTTTATTGAAAAGTATCAATATTCGATTAGGCATCACGATCGTGCTGATTTCCCATGAAATGAGCGTGATTAAAAGCATTTGTCAGCGCATGGCGGTGATGACGGGCGGCAATATTGTGGAAGAGGGCGACGTCTTTACGATCTTCTCTTCGCCTCAGCATGCCTACACCAAACAGCTGGTTAGCCATACCAGTCCGGTCGAATTACCTGAACGCTTTAAGCAGAATAATAAAGGCGTCTTGCTGAAAATACTCTTCGCCGATGATTCGGTAGAACAACCGATATTATCCGATGTGGCACAGCAGTTTCAGGTATCGGTAAATATTCTGCACGGCAATATTGAATACATTAACGATCGCGCGCTGGGGCATATTATCGCCCAGATTTCATACCGTGACGATCCGACGGCGGATAACCTCGCCGCCGCTATTGCTTATATTCGACAGAATACCTTTGGGGTGGAGGTCATCAATGGCTGAGTTATTTGGTGAATTAGTTTTCGCCTTCGGTGAAACCTTCACGATGGTGTGTATTTCAACGCTTTGTGCGGTGATATTCGGCCTACCGTTAGGTATCGCGATTTATGTGACCGATCGTCATTTATTCTGGCAGAACCGTTTTATCTATCTGGTTTCGACCGTTCTGGTAAATATTATCCGTTCGATTCCGTTTGTGATCTTGCTGGTGCTGCTGTTGCCATTAACCCAGTTTCTGCTGGGGAACACGATAGGGCCAGTGGCAGCGGCCGTGCCGATGTCCGTGGCGGCGATTGCCTTTTATGCTCGACTGGTGGATTCCGCGCTGCGTGAAGTCGATCCGGGTATTGTGGAAGCGGCGGAGGCCTTTGGTGCCAGTCCAACGCGTATCATCGGCACTGTGCTGTTGCCGGAGGCGCTGGCGGGGTTATTACGCGGTCTGACGATCACGCTGGTCAGCCTGATTGGCTACTCGGCGATGGCCGGAATTGTCGGCGGCGGCGGTGTGGGCGATCTGGCGATCCGCTTCGGCTATTACCGTTATGAAACCGAAGTGATGGTCGTGACCGTGATTGCGTTGGTGGTGCTGGTGCAGATTGTACAAACGCTGGGTGATTTGCTATCACGACGGGCGAATAAGCGCGAACGCCGCTAAACCACGACAGAATAGGGTATTCAGGGCAGCAGAGAGATGTCATGAAAATAGACAAAATTGTATTAAGAAAAATGAAAATGGCGCTGAAAACGCCATTTACTACCAGCTTTGCGACGCAGACGGAGAAACACTTCTCCATCGCGGAAGTTCACGCGGGTGGACATATTGGTTACGGCGATTGCTCGGCAATTTCTCTGCCGTTTTATAACGAAGAAACCAACGTCACCGCGTGGCATATTATGCGTGACTTCCTGATCCCGATGGTTAAGCAGGCCGGAGATATTGAGCACCCATCACAGGTGCGCGATATTTTCGCGCCGGTAAAGCGTAATAACTGCGCCAAAGCGGCAATCGAAGGCGGTATTTGGGATGCTTACGCGAAAATAAAAGGCGTACCGCTACATCAACTGCTGGGTGGCGTACGGGATAAAGTCGAAGCGGGTGTCAGCATCGGTATTCAGGAAACGCCGGATAAATTAGTCAGCGTGGTCGATAATTTCCTGAAGGAAGGCTACAAACGCATCAAAATAAAAATCAAGCCGGGAAAAGACTACGACTATATTGCGGCGCTGCGCCAGACGTTTGGTGATATTACGCTGATGGTGGATGCCAATTCCGCCTACACGCTGGACGATATCGATTTCTTTAAGCGGATTGATAAATTCAATCTGCTGATGATTGAGCAGCCGCTGGCACATGACGATATTATCGACCACCGTAAACTTCAGGCCGCAGTGAATACGCCTATCTGTCTGGATGAAAGTATTGCGTCGGTAGAAGACGCGCGTAAGGCAATAGAGCTGGGTAGCGCCAAGATTATCAATATTAAAGTCGCTCGTGTCGGTGGTATTACCGAAACCAAGCTGATTCATGATTACTGTCAGGCGCACAATATTCCGGTGTGGTGCGGCGGCATGCTGGATACGGCAGTCGGTAAAGCGCACAACATTGCGGTATCAACACTGCCGAACTTTATCTACGCGCACGATATTCCACCGTCTTCCCGCTACTGGCATGAAGACTTCATGCTTCCATTTGTCGAATTAGACAAAGACAGCTGTGTTGCGGTGCCAAATAAGCCGGGAATCGGCTTCGATATCAACCCTGAACTGTATGACAAATATTGCTACGGACAGGAAACCTTTTTGTTTTAACGGATGTTGATTAACGATTTTTTAGTAAGCTTTTTTAGTAAAACATGTGAGCAGTAAAACGTTATCCAACACCAGGGAATAACGTTATAAAAATAGAAAAAAATAATGAGCGATGCCACACAGGGCATAAGAGTATGGATTTAGGGAGAAACACGGTGATGAGGTTCCCGTAGGGATACCTCACACTGTGGCCGCTCCCGGTATCTCGAGCTTAGCCCTGTGCTGGCGCTCTATATAACAATAACGAGAATGCCGTTAGCAAAACGGTAAACACTGACTAAATCGGACAGACAGGAACGCGACGATGCGATTGAAAAAACTTATTCCACTCATGCTGGCGTTGGGCATTTCTCAGGCTTACGCAGCAGATTCAGGCAAAGAAATCACCATCGGCGTATCGCCGGGGCCGTACGGTGATATGGTCACGAAAGCGATCAAACCGGAGATGGTGAAAAAAGGCTACGACGTAAAAGTGCGCGAATTCAGCGACTACATCCAGCCGAACCTGGCATTGTCGAACAAAAGTATCGACGCCAACCTGTTCCAAAACCGCCGCTACCTTGACCGCTTCAGTGCGGATAAAGGGCTGAAACTGGCGGAAGTGATCACCGTACCGACGGCCAGCATGGGCTTTTACTCCAATAAAGTCCGCTCGCTGAATGAGCTGAAAGCGGGCGATATCGTCACGCTGCCAAACGATCCGTCCAATCTGGCACGTTCGCTGGATTTCCTGCAAAAATACGGCCTGATCAAGATCAATCCAGAGATTACACCGACTAAAGCCTCGCTGCGTGATATCACTGAAAACCCGAAAGGTCTGGTCTTTAAACCGCTGGAAGCCGCACAGCTGCCGCGCGCGCTGGGTGGCGTAACCGGTTCGCTGATTAACGCCAATTTCGCGATTTCTGCTGGTCTGAATCTGTCTGACGCAATTCAGTTAGATGTGCTGCCGGAAGATCTGAAAAACATGATTGTCGTGCGTGCAGAAGATGCCGACAAACCGTTTGCTCAGGACCTGAAAGCCGCCGTTCAATCTCCGGAATTCGCCGCGTTCTTTGAAGATAAAAACTCCATGTTCCACGCGTTCCAGAAACCTGAGTGGATGAAGAAAGGCACGCACGCCGAGTAAACGATACCTGCATTGATTGACGTGATTGCCCGATATTACTATGGTAGTGATTACCATAGTAATATCGGGCAATCTTTTATGGGAAAAGAATGGGACAAAAAAGGATTTTTGTTGCGCGTCACTACGATAAATCTCGTAGAAAATCAGGCATAACCGATCAGCAGTTACGTGATATTGCGACTGATATTATTGATAATCCAGATAAAGGGGGTCTAGGTGGCGGTGTGTATAAGAAACGAATTGCTACTGGTCTGGGTAAACGTGGTGGCGCACGAACAATAGTGGCTTATCATCGTGCAGGTAACGTGTTTTTCTTTGAGGGATGGGAGAAAAACACGGTATCAACGCGCGGGAAAGAAATCCCCGATGATGTATTGGCTGCTTTTAAAATTGCGTCAACGGTGTTTAAAAACAAATCTGATGCCGATCTTGAAATAGACCTTAAAAACAAAGAGCTTGTTG
This sequence comes from Pectobacterium aroidearum, assembly GCF_015689195.1. Classification (GTDB taxonomy): domain Bacteria; phylum Pseudomonadota; class Gammaproteobacteria; order Enterobacterales; family Enterobacteriaceae; genus Pectobacterium; species Pectobacterium aroidearum. The sequence continues at coordinate 2,653,228 of NZ_CP065044.1, read as the reverse complement.
AGGTGATAAATGGTTGATAAGCGCTTGTTAAATATACAGAGCATGATTCAGCGCCAACATGCCGCAGGTACGGTCAGCGACGTCGATCTTGAGGCTATCAACCGCTTGGTTGCGGAAAGTCGAAAGACGGAATCACGCGCCAGCATGGATGCAAGTAGAGTTCGAGCCATTCGTGAGCGTGAAAAAATTAGTCAAAGCCAACTGGCGGGTATCATTAATATGTCGGCTAATAGCGTTCAGAAGTGGGAACGTGGAGTAAGCTCACCAACTGGGGCGGCGTTACGAATACTTGAGGTAATTGAGAGAAAAGGGTTAAGTGCTATTCTCTGATGCTACTGTGATGAAAGATAAATTATGTTCAGTGGCCGTTTAATACGGCCACTTTTCGTTTATACGGCATGACGATCAGGTTCTAAACATCACCTCTGATTCGCATATTCGCGGTGTTCTTCTAATAGTGCCTGTCCTTGCTCCCCCAGTTCCCAGAACAACCCGGTCATGATCGCTAATCCTTCGCGGGCGACGGATTTCAGCAGGTGTTCGTTGACCGCGTGCTGGCCGCATGCCGGATAAGAGTGGGGAATCCACAGTGTTGGCAGGCCGAGGATGTCGGCGAAGACGTCATTCGGTAGCGATCCGCCCAGATTTGGTAGCAACGCGGGTTGTTTACCGCTGATTTGCTGCATCAATGCCAATGTCCAGTTCACCAGCGGATCTTCCGGGTTAAAGCGCGTCGCCGGAGAGGTGTTAAGCACCTCTATGTCCACCTGCGCAAAGCCATGTTGGTCAAGGTGTTGACGCACATGTTGTGCCAGATTCTGCCAGTCGGTGCCGACCACAAAGCGCAGTTGGCAAATCGCTGTCGCGTCGGCGGGAATCGCGTTCACCGGCTTACGCGGGTTGCCGGTAATGAACGACAGCACTTCCAGCGTGTTCCAGCCAAATAACCGCTCGGCAGGCGTGAGTCCCTCTGCGCCCCAGTTTTCATCAATCGCTGGATCGTCCTCGCCACCAGCGGGATCGATGGTGCTGAGAATCTCCCGCAGCGCGGGCGTCAACGGCGGTGGCAGCAGGGTGTCGATCTTCATCCGGCCTTGTCCATCCACCAGACTGGCTAAAGCGTTCGCCAATTGGGTGCCTGGATTGCTCAGCAAACCGCCCCAGTTGCCAGAATGGTAGGCCTGATCGCGTGCCTTGATGCGCAAACGGAAATTCACGCAGCCGCGAGAGCCGAGGAACAGCGTCGGGCGCTCTGCGCTGAGGCGTGGTCCGTCGGAGGCGATAAAGAGATCGGCCGCCAGCGTCTGTTTGTGCTGTTGGCACAGCTCGGCAAGCCCCGGTGAGCCAATTTCTTCTCCCATCTCGAACAACAGTTTGCAGTTAAAGCCCAGACGCTGCCCGCGAGCCTGAAACACCTGCTCCAGCGCCATCAGGTTAATACTGTGCTGCCCTTTGTTATCGGCGCTGCCGCGTCCGTACCAGTGATCGCCTTCTTCCACCAATTCCCATGGTTTGAGCCCATCGCGCCAGTTTTCTTCATCACCGAAAACCACATCGCCGTGGCCGTAAGACAGCATGGTCGGCAGGCTGGGATCTTCAATGCGTTCGGCCAGCAGAAAAGGGGGATGGCCTTCATCCAACGAGGTAATCTGTCTTACGCTGAACCCCATTGCCTGCAACGCGGGTTGGATTTCTTCCGTCAGATAGCGGTTCAGCGCGAGCTGGTTACCCGCTTTCTGACTCTCGCTGGCATGGGCAATGCGCCGTGCCAGCGTCTGTTTAAATTCTCCGCGATCGAAACGTTCACAGGCGATACGAATAAGGTCTGCGCTGGTCATGCCTTTCCTTGCTGGATAATGTGCCGAAGTTACCGATATTTAAAGAAAAAATGAGCTTTGCAACAATAATAAAAATTGCAATTAAGCTTTGCTTTTAATATAAACCTGCCAATCCCCCCGCGATGTCTGGAAGGAACGCCGTCATGCACAGCACCGAGATTCGTTATTTTCTGGTGGTTGCCACCACCGGTTCGCTCAGCGCCGCTAGTCAGCACTTGTTTGTGGCTGTTTCTGCGATCAGCCGTCAAATCCAGCGGCTGGAAGAACGCATTGGCGTGCCGTTGTTCGAGCGTCATGCGCGCGGCATGGTGTTAAATGATGCCGGGCGCATTCTGGAAAACCATGTGCGCAAGAGCATGATGGACATGGATGCCGCCGTGGCGGAAATTCAGGGGCTGAAAGCCAGCCGTCGAGCGCTGCTGCGCATCGGCTGTACGGAAGGGATGGCGTTTGATCTGCTGCCGACGCTGTTTGCGCGTTTTCGTCAGCATGACCCGGATACCACCTTTGCGCTGAAGGTGGACTCGGCGATGCAGGTGTCGCAGATGATTCGCAATGGTGAAGTGGATATCGCGCTCCAGTTTGCGCTGGCGCCCGAGCAGGGCGTGAATGTGGAACTGGCGCTGCCTGCGCCGCTGATGCTGCTGATGTCCGACGATCACCCGCTGGCGCAGCAGTCTATTCAACTGGCCGATTTGCATCCTTTCCCGTTGGCGCTGCCGGAACCCTCGACCACGCTACGCCAGCTGTTCGACCTCTCGTGCCGCATGAACGGCACCTTTCTGGAACCGACGCTGTGCTGCAACAACTTCACCACGCTTTATTACTATGCGATGAGCACGCCGGGTGCGGTTACCGCCTGTAGTTTCTATTCCGTGATGTACAAGTGCTTACAGGAACCGATGCGCCTGAAACCGCTGAATATCAGGCAGCTTGACCAGCGCTCACTTCAGATCCAAACGCTGGCAGGGAAAGCCCATGCGCCCCAGCAGCAGGCTTTCCTGGATTTCATGATGACGGAACTGCGTCAGGGGGAAGCGCACTACCTGAGTCAGGTGGCGACAGAGACGATTTATTGACGTTGCTTAGAATAAATGACTATAGCTATCAACGTATTCGTTTTTTGTTTTTCCCTTCACGTAAAAAATCGCGTTGAGGCGAGCGTGACTGCCGGGTGAGCGGCAGGACGCCGCGAAAGTCAGTGCCGCGCATGGAGCGCGTCACTGGCGAACCCGAATAGCAGTCACGAACGCCGAAAGCATCGCGTAGCGACGAGATTTCCGTGAAAAGCCTGGGGCCATGGGGCGGCGGCGAGTGAGCCGCCCCATGTCGGGCGCACACTGGGAGAGTTGAAGAAATCCACGTTGGCTGATGCGCACGAAACATTGCTCGGTGCAGACAGAAACGCGATGCCTTTGTTTTACATTCACTCCATCTCGATAATATCGCGTTTTTGCTCGTCTTCGAGCTGGCGAAGAACGCGATACACCTGCGCTACGGCCTGAAGCGTTTCGCGCGGAATGTACTGGCCTTCCGGCGTGGTGCGATACAGCGTACGGGTCAGCCAGATGAAGCGAATCACCGGAATGTCTGCTTTTTTCGCCTGAGCGATGAGTTCCTGCGCCGCACTATCTTCCCCTTTAAACAAGATGCGCGGTAACGGCGTTTTGCCGGGACGATAGTAAAGTCCCACCGCATAGTGCGTTGGGTTCACCAGCAGCATATCGGCGTCTTCGACTTTGGCTTTGGGGCGCGGGGCGGCGGGTTCGTTCATCAGTTCGTGTGCCAGCGACTTACGATGGCCTTTCATGTGGGGATCGCCTTCGGAATCCTTGTGCTCGTTGCGTAAATCCTCATGGCTCATACGCTGCTGTTTGAGAAAGAAATACTTTTGCAGGCCGAAATCCAGTGCAGATAGCACTAAAAGCGCCGTCAGCGTGGTGCGGGCAATACGCGTCAGCAGCGCTTTCACCCCTTGCCAAAAGCCGTGTAGATCGCCATAGGCTAATTCGACCAGCGCTTCCAGCTCCGGCACCACCACTTTATAAAAGACCGTACCGATCACTACGGCTTTCAGGATATTGGTCAGCATTTCCACCAGCTTACGCATCGAAAACATCTGCTTAAACTGGTTAATCGGGTTCAGTCGATTGAGATCGAGCTTCAGCGCTTCGGGCGCAAACAGCGGGCCATACTGGATCCAGCCGCCCACAATGCGCAGCAAGACGGCAATCGCGGCGGCTAACAGGCAGAGTGTGCCTGCCAGCACGGCGGCGTCATGAAAGACTTCTTTCGCCACCTGCGCAAACGGCGCATCCAGCCGTTGTAGCGGCAATTGCACCAGCGTTTGGAGTTTCCCCATGGTGCTGTCCGCTAATGCCAACACGCACTCCAGTAGACCGACGCAGATCAGCAGCTTGGGCACATCCTGACTTTGTCCGACTTCTCCTTTACGGCGCGCGTCTTCCAGCTTTTTATCTGTGGGCTGTTCCGTTTTCTCGCTCATGGTTCCGCCTGATTAGCTATTCGATGCCGTAAAAAGTAGTGGGAGCAGGTGCTTAAGATCCGGTAGTCCCTTCAGTCTGTCACTGCCCAGATACTGCAACACTGGCAGGTAGACGATGAAAAAGGCCATCCCGACCAGACACTTAGCCGGAATGGAGAGGACGAAGACCTGAAGCTGTGGGCTATACAGACTGAGTAGCGCAATACTGAATTCCAACAGCAGCAGTAGCGCCACCAGTGGCCCGGCGTACACCACCAGATGGGTGAAGGTATCGGCCAGCAGATCGAGGTAGACCTCAAACCCTTGTTCGCCCGGCGCGGGCAGCCAGGACAGTACCGGCCAGATCTGGTAGCTGTCCCATATCAGCTGCGTTAGTCCCTTCAGGCCGATACCAATAATCAGCAGCAGAATCAGGGTCTGTTTCAGTAGATGGCCAAGCGGCGTGGCGTCCGAGCCCAGTGCAGGGTTGAGCTGACCGCCCATCAACGCGCCGCGCTGGTTATCGAACAGGGCGCCGACGGATTCAAACAGCCAGAACGGCATCGCCAGAATCAATGCGATGAGCAGCCCGACAATAATCTCTTTCAACAGCAGGCCGGGCAGCATCGGCCAGGACAGCGGCGTCAGCAGGAGTTGCTGTTGCACGATGGGAGCAGGCAGCAGCGTCAGGGAAATCACCACCGCGTTGCGCATCATGCCTTTCAGCACGTTGAGTGAAAGAACCGGCACCAGAATAAAGCAGGGATACAGCCGGGCGATACCGAGCGTTATGGCGATGATAAAGTCGTAAACGTGCTGAATGGTGGCGATCATGCGGATTTATACCCCGGTCTGCGCAATCATGTTGAATGCGGTAATAGCCAACTGCATCAGCTCTACGCCAATCCAGCGTCCGCAGAGCGCCAACGCCAACCCGACGGAAATCAGCTTGACGGCGAAGGGCAGCGTTTGATCCTGTAACTGCATCACCGCCTGTAGCAGCGAGATCAGCACGCCGACGATCACCGCAACCAGCAGCGGCGGCGCCGAGAGCAGCACGACCATCACCATGGCCTGACGGAAAAGTGTGATTATTTCCATCGCGGCCTCACAGATAGCTGTAAAACAGGCCGTCAAGCAGCCGTGTCCAGCCGTTCACCAGCACGAACAGCAGCAGCTTTAACGGCAGCGACAGCGTCATTGGCGCGACCATCTGCATCCCCAGCGCCAGTAGCACGTTGGAGACGATGAGGTCGATGACGATAAACGGGATATAAATCAGGAAGCCGATTTTGAACCCAGCCTGTAGCTCCGACAGCACGAAAGCCGGGATCACCAGCAGCAGATTTTGCGTATTCACCTTTTCGGATAGCGACGCGGGCCACATTTGCAGGCTGTTCTCATGCAGATGGGTGAGAATATCCGGGTCAACGTTGCGCGACATAAAGGTTTGCAGCGGTTCCAGACCGTAGGTCACGCTGGCCTGAAGCGACGTGATATCGGTCATATCCAGCGGCTTTTCCTGCACGCGCTTGCTGATGTCCTGAAAGACCGGCGCCATCACAAACAGCGTTGCCGCGAGCGCGATGCCGTACAGCGCCATATTGGGCGGTACTTGCTGTACCCCGATGGCGTTGCGGGTGATCAACAGCACAATGGCAATCTTCAGAAAGCAGGTGCAGACAATCATCATCAGCGGAATCAGGGAGAGTGCGCCCAGGAAGAGCGCAAACATCAACGGGTCGAATGCGCCGGAGGTCATGGTGCCAGCTCCGGTTCGACGGCGTGATCCTCATCCACTGCCGGCAGACTTTGTGTTGGTGCGGAAAAATGTGTCGGTGCAGCAAAGCGCTGGGTAATCTGTAGCCCCAGCCGGCCTTCCACATCGACCAGATCACCGCTCGCCAGAGCGATATCGCCGTAATACAGCCAGGCTTGTCCCGGCACCACGTCGCGCAGTGTTAACACGCTACCGTTGGCAAGATGCTGCAATTCCGTTAGCGTCATCGTCAGGCTGCCGCAGCGAAGGTGTAAGGTAACCGGCAGCGGTGGCAAGTTTTCGGTGACATTGTCACTTTCTTGCGTGAATTCAAATGCCGATGCCTCTGAGTGAGGATCGGCGAACATTGTATCGGTAGCAGACGAGGGCATTGAGACAGTCTCCATGTCGGTAATGGTAAAGGTATAGGGTGCATGTGCGGTGAGCTGTAATGTGCCGTGCAGGCGCAGCGTGCCGGATGACAATGTTCCTTCTCCAGAGGGGGTAAACCACGGACGGTTGGGCAGAATGAGGTCACCCGTACACAAATGGTGTAACGCGGGCAGCGGCACTACGGCATCAGCCAGTGTGAGTGGCAGAGCGATCGTCATTCCTCCGGGGAGTGCACGGCGCTGACGGTGCCAGCCTGCGCGAGAAAACAATGCCAGCCAGACAGCGTCAGCGGCCTGCATCCGGCTGCGTGCGGTAATGCCATTCCAGCTAACACAAAGCCAGGCACAGAGGGCGGCACCCTTGTCGTGCGGCGTTTCATGACCCATACCCAGCGGATAAATCTCGCCGACGAGCGCGCGCAGGACGGGATTAAGTGACTGGTTGTAGAGCGTCCAGTACCACTCCTGTGCCGCATCATCGTCTTCAGATAGCGGCAGCAGCGGGCAGTCCGACAGCAGGCTGAGCACCGGGAACGGATCGGTCAGTGAGATATCGCCAATATCGCTACGCCAACCGTGTGGTTGTGCAGAGAACGATTCCTCTGCCAGCACGCATTCGTTCGTCAGTTGAAGATGCAGTCGGCCCTCGTACCCCTCGCGGATAAACGGCAGCACTAGCCCTGTGGCCAGCATCGAGCGGATGCGGGCGTGCTGCGCACGCAGCGTCGGCAGTGTCAGCGTTCGAATGTGTGGGGAATTTGAACTCATCGCTCATACTCCCTGGCGTCAAAACGCAGGTTTATCGGGCAATCCAACGCGCTGGCGAGCGAATGGCGGCAGGCTTCGCGCCTATCTTTTAACTGGTGGTAGCTTTCCCGGCTAAAACGCAGAGAAATATCCCAGCCGCGCGGTACCAGAGTGGCTAAGCGTGCATCGATATCGCCTAACTGCGGCAGTTGCAGGCTAAAGGCAAACGGCGGGGCGCAGATGTTGTCCATCGCTTCAATCAGTTCACATTGCAGTGGCTGCCACGGTGACGGTGTCACATATTGTGGGTTGTCCGACGCGTCAGTCTGCAACGGCAACGGGGCATTGAGAGCACCGCTCGGTGATAAAGCGACTGGCGTATCCTGATAGAACGCGTCTTCAAAGCCATCTGAAAATGTGAAGGCTTCCCAGAAATCGCTATGTTGTAGATCGGGTTGTGGATCATGCTGTGAGCCGTCTGCGCGAGAGGATTTACCGTGCAGTACGGCCTGCGCGTTCTGCGTCGCCGTAGATTCGGATGACGCAATCTGTCGGTTGTTCATACGTGCTCCTGAGGTAACGTCAGCAGATATTCCAGTTTCTCCACTGCCTTCTGGCATTGGCGAGTGGCCTCTCGGGCGTGATCAACCTGGCGCTGCTGATCGTGATATTGCTGTTGTGTGGCTTGTACCTGCTGCGTTTCTGCCGCTATCTCGCCGAGTAAGCGCTGTTCGGCGGCAAGGCGCTTTTTCAGATTTTCCAGCGTTTGGCGTTGCCCCTGAGTGTCTCGGGCAAACTGGTCGCGCTGCGTCTGGCTAGCTTGTTGCAGCGCGTCAACCTGTTGCTGATGACGCTGCTGCTGCTCCGCAATCCGGATCAACTGCTGTTCTTCCTGCCGCTGTTGGCGCTCGCTGCGGCTTAAGCGTTGACGGCGTATCGGCATCAGCAGATTCAACACGGTCTGTAATTCGGCATCGCGTTCGGTGTTATGGGGCATAGCGGCTGACTCCGGCGAGCTGTTGCTGAATCACGCCATAAGGCATCGGTTCACGCATTGACTGACGAAGAAACTGCGTGATTTCTGCATGGGCGTTGACGGCGGAATCGGTCAGTACATCATGGCCGGGCTGGTATTCGCCGAGGCGAATTAGCATCTCAACCTGTTTGTACGCCGCCATCAGACGCCGTACGCCGCCCGCGTTGCGGGTGTGATCGGTATCTACGACGTTACTCATGGTGCGGCTCAGGCTGGCCAGCACGTCGATAGCCGGATAATGCCCCTGTTCCGCCAAACGTCGGGCGAGCACGATGTGCCCGTCAATCAATGAACGGACTTCGTCGGCGACCGGATCGTTCATGGAATCCTGTTCAATCAGCACGGAATAGAGCGCGGTGATGGCGCCGTCTTCCGTTTGTCCGGCGCGTTCGACCAACCGCGGCAGCAGCGTATAGACCGACGGCGGCAGTCCGCCGCGCCCCTGCGGTTCCCCGAGCGCCAGACCGATTTCGCGCTGGGCACGAGCGAAACGCGTCAGGGAATCAATAATCAGCAGCACCTGACGGCCTTCGGCGCGGTAAGCCTCGGCGATAGCCGTGGCAGTGAACGCCGCGCGCGCACGTTCCATGCTGCTGCGGTCGGAGGTGGAACACACCAGCACGGTGCGACTGCGCAGTTCATCGTCCAGTTCGTGATCGAGAAACTCGCGCAGTTCGCGGCCACGTTCGCCAATCAGCCCGAAAACAATGGCGTCGCACGGCGTATTACGTGCCAGTTCGGCCAGTAGCGTGGTTTTGCCGCAGCCCGCGCCGGCGAAGATGCCGACGCGTTGCCCCTGACCGATGGTTAGTAGGCCATCGACGGCGCGCAATCCGGTGGGGAGCGGCTGGCTGATGCGCGGTCGGGAGGTCGGCGGCGGGGCATCGCCCAGCACCGGCTGCGTGCGACCTGTAGCATGACCGGGTTCGACAAACGCGCTCTCACCATCGTCCTCCAGCGCCCGCCCAAACCCGTCCAGCACGCTGCCCAGCAAACGTTCCGACACCTGAATGCAGTGCGGCTGATACAGCGGCGTCACGGTTGCACCCTGAGCGATGCCGTCCAGCGCCCCGAGCGCGGAGAGAAAGGTATTGTCTGGGCTAAACCCTACGACTTCGGCCATCATCTGGCTGTCGTCCTGGCGTGCCACCCAGCACAGGTCGCCAATGCGCGCCTGCGGCAGACTGCACTCCAGCAAGATGCCGCTGACGGCCATGACGCGGCCTTTTTTCTCCACGGGCGCATAACCTGCCAAATGCTGGCGCTGCCGTGCGACCCACTGATCGAGCAGGGGGAAAGAAGAAGGTTGTGTCTGCATTACCAGTTCACCGTTATCTGTTGTCTGCCGCTGAATTCAATCTGGTGCTCATCAATTTTCACCAGACGCAGGTTGTCGATCTCATCGCCGATGAAAAAGCGCTGGCCATCCGCCGTGACGACATTCGCCCGCGACCCGCTCGTCACCTGAACGATCTGAAACGGCAGTTGTTCCGTTTTCAGCTGCGTCCGGTTATCCACGGACAGCGCGGTTCTATAACGTTGGTGGAGTTGGGCGAGCATCCGTTCCAGCTTTTTTTGATCGTCCGGCGTTAATTGTCCGGTGAGCGTGACGCGATCCTGATACGCCGCCACTTTCACGGCCGCGCTCAGTTCCCGCTCCTGCAACATGATGCGCAGCGTGCTTTCTAGCTGTGGCAGCGTGCTGAGCGGTTTGCGGGTATCCTGCGGCGGCGGGGCGGCAGGCATCGCGACGCTCTCCTGTAGTTGCCAACTGCCTACCATCACCAGCAACAATGCGCCAAGCAGCAGATAGCTGGCTTTGGCCCACAGCGGCAGGCGTGGCGCGGGCGTAGGGATAGGCGCCGCGATATGAACTGGCGGTTCGTCGGCGGATGGTTCCACTGGGGGAACATCTTCTTCTGCGGTCGGAGGCGTTTCGCTGTCGTCAGGCCAGGGGGTATCCGCCGCGACAATGCAGAGCCAAATCTGCCCCAGCGCAAAGGGCGTGCCGGGCGGCAGTGCGTCAATCTGTTCGACGGTATGGCCTTCCGCATTACATAACGCACCATCCTGTGCGCTGAGCGCCCAGCCGTCAGCGGTCTTCTCTAACTGGCCGTGGCAAGGCGCTATACCGGGATCGTAGAGCACGAGATCGGCATCATCGGCTGCACCGATGCGCCAGGCGTTTCCACAGAGCGGCAGCGCCGCACCGCGATGTAAACCAGTCAGCACGCGTAATTCAAACATGGTGTGTTCCTATGCGCTAAAGGGATCGGGGGAGTCGTAAAGATCGAGACGCCCAATGACGTTGATCGACAGGGTGGATTCCAGTTCGGTGAAGGACAGCACCGGAACGTGGTGAAATTCGTCTTGTAACAGGGTACGCAGCGGACTGCGTAAATCCTGCGCCACCAGCACCAGACTGCGCTGCGACGAGAGCGGCGGAAATGCCTGCCGCAGTTGGCTGAGCAGCGTTGAGGCGTAGTCCTGTGTCAGGGCGAAGAAGGTTTCGTTCTGCGTCTGGCGCAGCGCATCACGCAGCAGTTCCTCGCTTTCCGGCGTCAGTAGCCAGACGGCAAGGCTGTTTTCATCGCTGTACTGGTGGCAGATTTGCGATTTGAGCGCCAGGCGCACGTAGTCGGTCAGCGCCAGCGTATCCCGCTCATGCTGGCCGACTTCAATCAGCGCCTCGGCGATGGGGCGCACCGATCGAAGCGGCACGCGTTCGGAAGCCAGCCGTTGCAGCACGCTGGCGAAACGCGAGAGCGGCATGATGCGCTGTAGCTCCTGCGCCAATTCCGGCTGTTCGCTCTCCAGCCAGGCCAGAATGGATTTGGTTTCCTGCAAGCCGATGAATTGTGAACCGGTACGATGAATAGCCTGCTCCATACGTGCCAGAATCAGCTCATCCGCTGTCCAGCGCGGTACGTCGTCGGGCTGCTGCGAAACATGAGCCAACGGCAGCCAGAGCCATTGGCTTTCATCCCGCAGCGTGGGACCCGGCGTGGCAAGCTCGGTATCAACCTGTTCAACGGCAGCACTGGCAACAGCCAACCGATCGGTGACAAAGGTGGCTTTCACGTAGGGAATTTCATAGACGCAAAACTGAAACTCATCCTCCGCCAGCCGATCGCTGAATTCGATATCAAAAGACGGCAGCGTAAAACCGAAGCGATAGACCAGTTTGTTACGCAGGCGGCGGATATTCTGCACCAGCGCCGTCGCCGTCGGCTGTCCTTGCCAGATGGGATGAAACAGCAGCAGATAGGCACGGGTGGGGTTGAAACGCCGCAGATCCTGATAGCCATTCTGTTCGGCTGGCATGTTGTCCGCCTCCGACTGGCTGGCATCCAACTGACCTTGCTGCTTGATGCGCCAAAGCTGAAACAGACCACTGCCGAGCGACGCCAGACTGATTGCGACAAACACCAGCGTCGGCATCCCCGGCAGCAGCGCAAAGCCAAACATGCCGATGGAGGAGATGATCCACGCTTTGGGCTGGCTGGTGAGCTGTTCCGCGATTTCCCGACCAATATTGGCATCCACTTTTTGCCCATCGGCTGAGACGCGGGTGATGATCATCCCCGCAGTCAGCGATATCAGTAGCGCCGGGATCTGGGCGATCAGTCCGTCGCCGATAGTCAGAACCGAGTAGACGTGCATGGCATCGGACGCGGCCATATTGTGCTGCAACACGCCGATGGCGAAACCGCCGATCATGTTGATGAACACGATAACCAGCGACGCAATGGCATCGCCTTTGACGAACTTCATCGCGCCGTCCATCGCCCCGAATAACTGACTCTCTTTTGCCAGATTTTCGCGCCGCTGCCGCGCCTGATGGGCTTCGATCAGCCCGGCACGCAGATCGCTGTCGATGGACATCTGTTTGCCGGGCATCGCATCCAGCGTGAAACGTGCCGCTACCTCAGCTACGCGCTCGGAGCCTTTGGTGATCACCAGAAAGTTCACCACCGTCAGAATCAGAAAGATAACCAGACCGACCGCCAGATTCCCGCCTACCACGTAGTTACCGAAGGCCTCAACGATATGGCCACCGTCCTGCTGAAGCAGGATTTGGCGTGTGGTGGAAATGGAGATCGCCAGTCGGAACATGGTGGTCAACAACAGCACCGCGGGAAACGTCGAGAAGGCCAGCGGCTTGGGCAGATACATCGCCAGCACGATCAGCAGAGAAGAGGCGCAGATGTTGAGCGCGATGAGCACATCGATCAGCCCGGTAGGCAGCGGGATGATCATCATGAAAACGATAGACATCACGATGACCGCACCAACGACCTCGGAGCGCTGCATCGCGCTCAGCGCAATACGGTTCAGCCAGGTAATCAGCAGATTCATGGCTGCTCCTTATCCGAGTCGCGCGCGTCCTGTTTTTGCGGCGATGCGGCGTCACGCGGTGCCCGTTCGTTATGCTGAGAATTATTGGCCTGTTGCTTTTCGTATCGGGCGATATCGCCAATCATGCCGCGTATCAGCTGAAGCGCCGTTTGCCGGTTTTTACTGTCCCGCCACAGCGGATGCGGCAGGTCGCTGACGAGTGGCAGCAGGGCGCTGAAAAACATTGCCTGATGCTGTACCTGCGTCCCGGCGACTTCCCGCCCGAGATTATGCAGGTCGCGGGCATAGGCACCGTTGGCGCTCAGGCCAATCAGGCGACGGGTCAGCTCCACGGCGCCGAGCGTAAAGGCTGGCACTTTGTTCGCCAGCCGCGTTAGCAGCGTCTGGCTGGATGACAGCGTATGGCTCAGGTGGCGGGAATCATTGAGGTTGCTCAGCATTTTGCTAAGAACGGCCTTTGAAATAGAGGGTGTCAGCGAGGCGATATCCGCCGCCAGCGCCCGCTGCAACGTGCGCAGCCCAATGGAGAATGTGGCGGCATCAAAGCGTTCCAAAAGAGAGTCCAGCAGTGCGCTGGCCGATTGCTGATGCACGATTTTCTGGTAGTACAGATCGCGCATCGCCTGTTTCTGTTCCGGCTGGGTGCTGAACAACGCAATGGCCGTCGCGGTATTCAGACCCGCTCGGACTTCCGGCCCTTTCTCTTGATGCAACTGCTGTAGTGCAGTCTTTGCCGCCGTCGCCAGTTCTGGCTGCTGGGCAGATTGCTGCTGGATGTGGCGCAGCAGGATATCGCCGCGCGCCGGATCGTTGCCTGCGGCTTCCAGGATGGCGTCAAGCGACGGCGAACCTTTCTGCATCAGCAGATCGCGCATGCGGCTCAACTGCTGGTCGAGCGTACTTTGCGACGGGTTTTCCAGCATCCTGAACAGTTCCGTCAGCTTCTCAATCCGTTCGACATTCGCAGTGGCGCGAGCCTCTGGCTGCTGGGCGATTTGTCGTCGATTCAGCGATTTACTTCTCCGCTCAGCCTGCTCGCCAAACGCCATCGCTACCTCTTCCATTGAGGTAGATAACGGCGATCCGGGAGCCGCGTGGTGAGAACTGGTCTGCTGCACCGCGGCCTGCGGCACGGGGTCGTCATCCACGACGACAGGGCGCGGCAGGGCGTTGCTAGAGGGAAGGACGGTCGGCATTTTGATCATGGTGTCATCCTGAATAAGTCGGCTACGTGTCGTGGTGTGAACGTGCAGCGATATGCATGTATTGCTGTGTGGAATCTGAAAAGAATGGGTTCCCCCGCGTGAAGTCATCGGAGCAGGCTGAATTTGATGGCGGATTGGGTGAAATGCCGTTTTACTGATTGCAATAACTTGCAATTTCGTGCTGTGGGCGCTGGCAAAAAATGGCACGATAATAGGCGAGGTGAAAAATAACTGATTAAAAATCAGTGTTATAAAAACAATTCCGGGCTGGCACAGGGCTTGCTCTTCCGTTTTTGCCAATGGGGCACAACAACGGAGAGTCAGCAAATGGATATGTCTACCCTGAAACACATCGAACCGACCCCTTCGCTTTACCCGGCGCTCGCTGTCGATTGGGAACAGGTGTTTCGTCAACACGGAAAGAAATTGCATAACTTCATCCGCAAGCGCGTCAGCAACCATGACGACGTTGAGGATTTACAGCAAATGACCTACCTGGAAGTGCTCAAACATCAGGATAAATTTGCGGGAGCATCGCGGCCGGAGACGTGGGTATTTGGTATTGCCCTCAATCTGGTTCGCAACTATTTCAAGCAGGCACGGCAGCGCGCTCAGGAAATGGGTGATGAGATGCTGGAGCATATTGCGATAGATCTCGATCCCGGCGCGATCGCTGAAAGCCAGCGGGCATTGAAACGCGCAATGGATGCCATCGTCTCACTGCCTGAGGATACCCGTCAGATGCTGATGCAGTTGCTGGATACCGATGCCAGTTATCAGGATCTTGCGTTGCAGTTGGAGATCCCCATCGGTACGGTGCGGTCACGGCTGTCTCGTGCCCGAGGGGTGATCCGTCAGGCCGTTGAGTCCTGACGGCATTTCACGGGACGAAAGGGCGAGCCTGTACCTACCGTTTTTCACTGACTGCTGTGGTAACCGCCTTGCTCAAGGTGGCGGTTGCCGCTCAGTGAGTGGGTCGCACGCCGTGATATCAGGTCGCATTTATGCCGTTGCAGGGTTTCCTGTCCATCTTCTGGAATGTTGAGACGCCGTATCGCGCTACCTGCACGGCGGGTGGCTGCACAAGTGTCTTAATTCAAAATAAGGAGATGGCAATGATGTTCACCCAACCGTTTCGTTCCGATGAAAAAACCAAGGCTCCCGAGCTGGAATTGGTGGATTTTGCATTTGGTCGCATCAAGGACGCGATTTATATCGTCAATGAAGATCAGCGTTTTTGTTATGTCAATGAGGCCGCCAGCCAGACACTGGGCTACAGCATTACGGAATTCATGCATCTGAGCGTTGTCGACATCGACCCGCTATGGAGCGCCGATCATCGGTCACCGGACTGGCTGCAGGAGTACGAATCAGGCGTGGGGACCACGTTTGAAACCCGACACCTCACCCGCTACGGCATGACTATTCCGGTAGAAGTTAATCTCACACATTTCCAACACAGAGGACGTAGCTACAGCATGTGTGTCGTCAGAGATATCAGGGAACGTAAACATATTGAACAGTTAGCCTATGCGCGAGAGCAGGAATTTCGCGCGCTGGTTGAGAACACGCCGGATTTGATTATTCGCTTCGATCCCAACCTGAATTGCCTGTACGCCAACGCGGCCAGTTTGAAACATCTGGATTTCACCGTAGAGCAACTTCGGGGCCGTATGATTACGGAGTTAATGCCCGGTGTTGGGTGTGCAATCCGTATGGAACAACTGGTGCAGCAGGTGGTTGATACCCGCAGCAGCGCGGAAGGTGAAGTGATGGAGTCGCGGGGGAAAGGCGATCAGCGCCATCAAAGTATTCACCATATTCGCTGTGTGCCGGAGTTTGATCAGCATGGCGCGCTGGTGTCGATTCTGACCGTAGGGCGGGACATTACCGCGATTCGCTATGCGGAGAAAAAACTGGCTGATTCGCATATGCAACTGCGTTTGCTGGCACGCCAGCGCGAGATATCGCGTGAGGAGGAACGTAAGCATATCGCGCAGGAAATTCACGATGAGCTGGGGCAGCATTTGACCACGATCCGCATGAGCCTGTCGCTGATGCGCATGTGTTTTGCCAAGGAAAACCCTGACATGCAGGCGCATTTGCAAAAGCTGATGCAGTTGGCTGACCAAACGATTCAGGTGGTGCGTAACGTGTCGACCCGGCTTAGGCCGAATGTGTTGAATATGGGGCTTACACCTGCGCTGGAATGGCTGTGCGACGAATTTAACCGGCACTACAGCGCCACCTGTCTGCTACGAACGTTGGGGGAACCGTTGGCGCTCAATGACGAAAGCACCACGGCGGCATTCCGCGTCGTGCAGGAATCGTTGACTAACGTCGCGCGCTACGCCGCCGCTACCCAGGTACGCATTACGCTGGATAATCAGCCTGACTGTGTGGTGCTGTGCATTAAAGACAACGGCAAAGGTTTTGATTCCCAAGCTAAAAATAAAAACGCTTTCGGGCTCATGAGTATGAAAGAGCGAGGGCGGATGCTGGGGGGAGAAGTCGTGATTGAAAGTGAGCCCGGTAAAGGCACGCTGGTGCAGTTAACGTTTCCTAAAAATGGCGATACCCGTTAATCGCGGGATAATAACAACAAAAGGAAGAAATGAGCGATGGGTAAACCAATACGTTTAATGATCGCAGACGATCACGTCATCATGCGTGAAGGGCTCAAGCAGATCTTCGCGCTGGATGAATCGCTGAGCGTCGTCGCCGAAGCCGGAAATGGCGCACAGGTACTGGCACAACTGCGCAGCGTGACGCCTGATTTGCTGCTGCTGGATATGTCGATGCCCGGTATCAGCGGTGAAGCATTGATTTCACGCGTGGTGGCGCAATATCCGCGTCTGCCGATTCTGGTGCTCAGCATGTACAGCGAAGCGCAGATTGCACAGCATGCGCTGAAGAGCGGCGCCAGAGGTTACATCACCAAAGATAAAGACCCGGAAGCCCTGCTGTCGGCGATCCGACGTGTGGCGCAGGGGGCTCGCTATATCGACCACACGATTGCCGAGCAGCTGGTGTTTTCCAACTACACGGAGGGGGGCAGAGCCGAGCACGATGTGCTGACGGCCAGAGAGCACCAGATCATGATTATGTTTGCGCAGGGGATGGGCATCAATGCCATCGCCAATGAGTTGGCCATCAGCAATAAAACGGTCAGCACTCATAAGGCGCGTCTGATGGAAAAAATGCAGTTCAGTACCAATGTGGAGATTGTGAAATATGTTGTGAGTAAGAAGCTGATTCCCTAGCAGTGGGAACCGCGGTGAAAAGGAGAACAGATAAAAGGGATTCAACCGTCGCTGAATCCCTTTACTGACCCTTACGATTTCCTAACGATATTCTTTCGCTTTCTTGTGTATTACTTGAAAAGGTAATGGGCTGTTTTTTCTTGCTTTGGTCGTTTTTTTGTAGGTATTTCCCTACAAATTGCTCTGGAATTCCTACCTGATGTTCAGCGATGCCTGATGGTTTCATTATTCAATGGCGGTAATGCTTGTCATCGTTCCACCGGTGATGAAATCGGTGTGCGTTATGCGGAGAAACGCCACGGATTTTCGGTGGACCCCACGTTATGGAAGGCAGTCAGTTAGCCCGTTTGGGCTCCAGGAGTAGTCAATGAATAATCATTACCGTCAGGACAGACAACACGATTCATCACTCGAGTATTCATCATTCGATCATTCACCCGTAGAGAAGGCGTCATCATTCGACTATTCCCTGCCGCCATCGTCTACGACTGATGATATTCACTCATCGCTGTCGCCAATCATCAATGTTATTGCTCCCCTTAATGTCGATATCGTGCTGGAAGGTGAAACCGGTACGGGAAAAGACACACTGGCGAATCGCATTCATCGGCTGTCCCGATGCAGCGGCCCACTGGTAGCGGTGAACTGTGCCGCCGTACCGGAAAATCTGGCCGAAAGCGAACTGTTCGGCGTAGTGTCGGGCGCTTATACCGGCGCGAACCGATCCCGCGCGGGCTATCTGGAAAGTGCGGATAAGGGGATTCTGTTTCTGGATGAGATCGACAGTATGCCGATGACGCTACAAGCCAAGATGCTACGTGTGCTGGAAAGCCGTGGCGTAAAGCGGTTGGGAAGTACCCAGTTTACGCCCGTGGATATGCGTGTGATTGTGGCGACGCAAACGCCTTTGCTGCAACTGGTGGAAAAAGGGCTGTTTCGACGCGATCTCTATTTCCGTCTTGATACGGTCAAGATTCAACTGCCGACGCTGCGCTCCCGTAGCGATCTCATTCTGCCGCTGTTTCAACGCTTTAGTCAGGAAGCGGCGGTACGCCTGAGAATGACGCAACCACCGATGACGGCAGAGATTTACGAGCAGCTGCTGACTCACAGCTGGCCAGGCAATATCCGTGAACTGAAGGCGGCGGCGGATCGCTGGGCAATGGGGCTGTCGCCCTTGGCTGAAATTCAGCCGCTGCTGCACCCGCGTCCTTTGCAACTCAAAGATCGGTTAAAGCGGATTGAAAAATTTCTGATTCAGGATGCGCTGCGTCGCCACGACCACTGCATTGACGATGTGATTGTGGAACTGGGGATCCCCAAGCGGACACTCTATCATCGCCTGAAAGTGCTGAATGTGACGGTGCGAGAGATGTGCGCCGGGGGCGGGGAAGCCTGTCAGGCATGAAGGCTGAATATCGAACGTTGACCTGCGGTACCCCGACAGGTCAACGTTCAGGTTGCGCTGTTTCTATTTGCACCGTTTCTGGCTACGCCGTTTCTATCGGCGGGCACGGATAGTGATGGATATCCGGGAGATCGTGCAACGCCACCGCCCGACTGAAATACCATCCTTGAATAATCGCCGATGGGCAATGTTGCAGGATGTAAGCGGCTTGCTCGCGGGTTTCTACCCCTTCGATGATCACAGGGACGTCCAGTTTTTTGACCAGGGTGAATAACAGATCTGCCATAGCGGCATTCACCGAGTCGGTACCGATGGCGCCGACAAAAATCTTGTCGATCTTGATCATATCGAACGGTAAATGGCTCAGATAATCGAGGTTGGAATATCCGGTACCGAAATCATCAAGCGCAACCTTATAGCCCGAACGGCGTAAGGCCTCAAGGCCGTCTGCCAGTGTTTTATGGGATGTGCTCGACCGCTCAGTCAGTTCTAACATGACACGTGTTCTGTCTATCCCCAGTTCGTCGCACAACTGCTGTAGGAAGTGATGATAATCAGACGACACAATGTCAGACACAGACAGATTAATGCTAAGAAGAAAGGGCGATTCCTGCGTGAGGTACGGCTGCATATCCCGCAGCGCCTGACGCGTGATGATGCGGGTTAGCTCGGCGGAATAGCCCATTTTTTCAGCAATACCGATAAAAAGCTCTGGCGAGACATTATCACCACGCTCATTCTTCCAACGTGCCAGCGCTTCTACACCAATAATTGCACGCTGTGGCAGGCTGATCAGCGGCTGGTAATGTACATGCAGTCGCTGGTGTTTGATTGCGCGTTTTAGCTGTGATGGCAAAGCCTGATGCCGATCGTCGTAGAGTTGATAGGACAGGGTAAAACTGGCGCCGATGAGCGCCCCGACAAAAAACAGGGCGGTGATGATATACCAGGGACGATACAGAATACCCGCAGAATCTAACTGAGCCAGTACGCAGATATCCCGGTTTGCCGCACAGAAAAACGTCTGGCGTTTTCCCATGGTCAGCCACGCGTTCTTCTGCTGCTGTGTCTGCTTGAACGCCGAGAGATCGATATCGCCAAAGGTCTGATAGATATGACCCAGATTGCGTGTTATCAGCATGGCGTTGTATTCGGCAGGCGGATGAATGAAACGGCGAAATGCGGCGGCGGCGGTAATCGTGACGACACCGTTCAGGCTTGCCATATCGGCAGTAATACGTGGATCAACCACGTCTTTCATCGCGGTCCATAGCTGCACGCCCTCTGGCGTCGTCAGGTTCGGCGGCAGCAGATAAATTGGTGGGTTGAGAATCCCCCAGCCTGCGGAGCAGATGAGATAGTTGTCCTTGATACGCCCGATATCACGCAGATAAACGGAGTAAAAGGAGATCAGACGTAACTCTTTCAAGTCGGCGCTGGAACAAGGCGCGTTATTCAGCGTCAGCACCCGGTTGATGGTTTCCCGACCTTCATTCGCGACGGCGATTCCCTGATTGAGGACGTCCTGACTATAGTGCTGCAACTGCGTCTGTTCCAGCCGGGCTAAAATGCCTTGCCCAATAAACAGCGCCAGCAAAGCGCTGGCAAACGAAATCAAAACAAGTCTGAACCACAATCCGGTGTTGGTAGTTAAGGTGAGCATAGCGACCATCTGGCAGCGTGACGAGAATAGTACGGCATGGGTTCAGATATCGCATCCTTGCCAGTTACACAGGGTAAAACGTTCCTGCAAATCGGAAATAACTTACGATCTTTCGGTAAGGCAATAACGCTTTTTATTATTTTAAAAGAAAATCTACGATAACTAACGGCCGGAAACACAGCGAAAACTAGGCTAGTTCTGCCCCTCACACTGTTCTTGTCGAAAGAATCTTGTTATTACCGAAAGAATTTCCTTTCTGCGGGAACTCACTGACCCGCTCTCCCACTTAATGAATGAACAAGATGACTGTATGTACAGCATGACAGTTCACCACCGTAAACATTCATCATATTTGGAGATATATCATGGCTTTAGGACTTTCTCAGGTTGCATCTCAGGCGGCTTCTCAGACTCTGGATACCGCGATGGCTGGTTCTCTGACGCGTGCAGCAGGCGCTCAGGCACAGAAAATTGCGCTGGATACGGAAAACTCCATTCTGGATGGTCAGATGGATTCTGCGTCCAAATCACTGAACTCCGGGCAGAAAGCGGCAAAAGCTATCCAGTTCTGATTGTGAGTCAACGAGCCGGAGCCTTGCTCCGGCTTTATTTTATCCGTCCGTGATGGAATCCACACCATGAAAATTAATCATGCCACTACGCTGTCTCAGCCGGGGGATGCGCCGCTGGCGGACAACGGCACGTCTTTTTCCTTTTCCGCCACGAATCAGGATGTGTCCTGGTTCAGCGCGGCGCTGTCGTCGGCACCAATGACGGCAGAAAGCGGTAATAGTCAGTGGCTGGGCGCGCTGGCGGAAAAATCTCAGGGACTGAACGGCGTCTTTAAATCCGCCGAACGCGACGTCAGCCAGTCGATGCGTTCCAATAATCCAAAGGATGTGCTGGATGCGACCCGAACGCTGTCCTCGTTCTATCTGGAAAGTCTGCTGAGCGCCAAACTGGTGGCGAAAAGTGTACAGAGTCTGGAAAAACTCACCAACTTACAGTAGCGGCCTATGAAAATCGATAAGCGAGTGTTTCTTCTGCTGATCGGGCTATTGGCTGGCTGCGGCGAGCCGATTGAGCTGAATCGCGGGCTGTCGGAGAACGATGCCAACGAAGCGATTTCGATGCTTGGCCGTTATCAGATCGGCGCGGAGAAACGGGTGGACAAAACCGGCGTTACGCTGGTGATCGACGCAAAAAACATGGAACGTGCCGTCAATATTCTCAATGCGGCGGGCTTACCGAAGCAATCACGTACTAATCTGGGCGAGGTCTTTCAGAAAAGTGGTGTGATTTCGACGCCGTTGGAAGAGCGCGCCCGCTATATCTATGCCTTATCGCAGGAAGTGGAAGCAACGCTGGCGCAGATTGATGGCGTACTGGTGGCGCGGGTGCACGTGGTGCTGCCGGAGCGTATCGCCCCCGGCGAGCCGGTTCAGCCTGCCTCGGCAGCGGTGTTTATCAAATATCGTGCTGAACTGGAACCTGATGGGATGGAGCCGCGCATCCGCCGTATGGTGGCCAGCAGTATCCCCGGCCTGTCCGGCAAGGATGATAAAGAACTGGCGATCGTCTTTGTTCCGGCCGAACCGTATCAGGACACGATCCCGGTTGTCACGCTGGGGCCGTTCACGCTCACGCCGGATGAGATGCGACGCTGGCAGTGGAGCGCGGGGCTGTTTGGCCTGCTATTGGCTGGACTATTAGGCTGGCGCGTTGGCATGCCTTACCTGCGCCAATGGCAGCAGAAAAAAGCCGGGGAGCCGTCGTCACAATGACAACACAAGAGCACCGCAGGGCGTTGACGCTGGGTGATGCCACCGCGCTGGCATGGCTGACCTGGTGGGTAAAAGATTGTTTGTTACAGGCCGATCCCAGCTGGTGGCGCGGGAAGGTAGCGTTACCCGAGTCGCCGCAGCGCCGCGACTGGCTGCATGTGAACGCCGAACAGCTTCATCGCCATTTATCTCTGCCACAGCGGTTGCCACCGGATCCGCTTGCTTCACTCATGCACATCGGCGAGCTGGATACCGCGCAGCGGGAAACGGTATTACGCCTGATGGCGCGGGTTTGTCAGCCCATACGTAATCCGGATCGTGCTGATGCCGAGGGCATATGGTGTGAGCGGCTGGCAAAGGCATTGCGGCCTGGCTTATGGCTACCGGCGGAGATGACCTTTTCTGCGTCATCTGCCGCGCCATCGCTGTCGGAGTCCTCCGCAACCGGCTATCAGGATGCATTGCTGCTGCTGCGTATTCGTTATGGTGAAGTGTACTGGTCACGTCTACGGCTGCTCTTTCCACGCGATTGGCCCGATCATCACCTTATCTCTGCGGTGTCATTGCCTGCCGCCAGACTCAATGCGCTGTGCGATGCCCTGATCTGGAAAGCATCGGCGCCCGCATAATCCCCTCATTTTCATTCATTTTGCTAAGGACGAAGCATGCTGACGACGAAAACGTTTGTGACATTACCCGATGCCAGTCGGGATGAAACGGTGATTATTCCGGCGGAGCGAGTCGCGGCACATCGGCGCAGTCGGACACTTTGGGAAGAGGCCAATGCGCAGGCCGATACGATCGTGGCGCAGGCGCACGAACGTGCCCGAACGCTGTGTGAGCAGGCAGTAGAACAGGCAGAAGCGGAATTCTGGCAGCAGGCAAATGTGCTGTTGCAGGGGGTTCGGCAAGACCGAATGCAGATGGAGCAGGTCATGATTACGCAAGCCGGACAGCTACTGCGCGATGCGCTGGCACATGTGCTGGATAAAACACCTGCGCCGTCGCGCCATCACGCTTTACTGCGGCAGTTGTTGAAGCAACAGCAGGGGGAAAGCCGGGGAACGCTGTATTGCCATCCCGCCCAGCTTGCCGATGTGCAGCATTGGCTGGATGCCCATGCGCATCTGGAATGGCGTCTTGCCAGCGATGAAGCGCTGGATAACGATGCCATGAAGCTGATTACGGCGCACGGCGTGATGTCGTTGAGCTGGCGGCAGGCGGTAAAACAGCTCATGCCGCCGGAGTATCCTGCCGCGATGTGACATTGCGGCTGACAAAATTGCGACTGACAACGGGAACTGCACGCCGGGGTTAACCACTCACTATCAGGTCAATGACCCATTTTTAGGTCAACGACCCAAACCTGTGTTGTGAGGAAACTACCTTAATGAGGAGAGCGTGCGATGTCCCTTAACCCAATCCAGCGTCGTCTTGACGCGCACCTGGTCGATTCGCAGAAACAACTGGATGATATTGCGCTGAATGTTGCCGAAGGCGGCGCCAGTCAGGCGGATAGCTACGCCTTTTTTGAGGCCAGCATGGATTATTCTAATGCCAGCTGGGCTGTCGGGCAGTTGTTGAGCGTTAAACACGGTCTGGCAAAGGCCATCATCAATGACTTCAACTGAGTTGGCCGCGATGCTGGAGCGGTGGCTAAACGGCGGAACGTCGACGTTGAAGCTGGAGATTGACGGCGGCGCGGTGGCGATGGTGCGGCAGTCATCGGGCGTGACGTGCCGCGCGGTCATTCCGCTGCGCACGTTGCCGGATGAGCCGATGCTGACACGAGCATTGCAACTGGCCGATGCCGCCCACGCCCAGTTTCAGGATGACACCGCCATCCTGTCGCTCTCTGCGCAGGATGAACAACTCTGGCTATGGATGCGGCCCGATGCTGATGACGTCATGCAGCTCTGCCGCAGCCTGGAAACCCTACTCAATCAACGGGACGTTTGGCTGAGCATGCTCACGCCGCGCGCAAAGGTGCCCGTTTCCGCTCCATTGAATCTGAACACGCTGGCTTTTTTGCAAGGAGAACGACATGCGTAAGGGATTGATGCGTCATCGATCGTATAGCATTTTGCTGGCGGTCTATCGCTGGTTTTGCTGGGCGGTGGTGTTAATGGGGATTATCCCTATAAATGGGGTGATTTCTCTGGCGCACGCCGCCACGCCAGCCGATTGGAACAAGGGGGCATACGCCTATTCTGCCGAACAAACACCGCTGTCTGCGATTCTGACGGATTTTGCCAACAGTCACGGCGTAGATTTGGTGCTGGGCAACATTGCGGACAATGACGTCACGGCGAAAATTCGGGCGGAGACCCCCGCGCTGTTTCTCGACAGGCTGGCGTTGGAGCACCGTTTTCAGTGGTTTGTGTATAACAACGCACTGTATGTCAGCCCGCAGGATGAACAGGCATCGGTGCGTCTGGAGATTTCCCCGGATGCTGCGCCTGATATTAAACAGGCGCTCAGTGGTATCGGGTTGCTCGATGCGCGCTTCGGCTGGGGGGAGTTACCGGAAGAAGGCGTAGTGCTGGTCACTGGCCCGCAGGCATATATCGATCTGATCCGTAATTTTAGCCAGCAGCGGGAAAAACAGGACGAACGGCGTAAGGTCATGATTTTTCCTTTGCGCTATGCCTCGGTATCCGACCGGACGCTGCAATATCGCGATCAGAAGGTCACCATTCCCGGTGTTGCGACCATTCTCAATGAGCTGATGGATGGTCAGCGTGCGGCACCAGCGGGTGCATCGGGGCCGATGCCTGTGCAGCCGGATACGGGGATGGAAGCGATGCGGGACAGCACGCGTTCGCTGATGACCCGCCTGGCAACCCGTAATAATCCCGGTCGCAGTGGGGATGCATCGAGCCGCGTGACGCTAAGCGGCAAGATTTCTGCCGATGTACGCAATAACGCGTTGTTGATTCGGGATGATGAAAAACGCCGGGCGGAGTATCAGCAGCTCGTCGATCATATCGACGTACCGCAAAATCTGGTCAACATTGATGCCATTATTCTGGATGTGGACCGTACCGCTCTGTCGCGGCTGGAAGCAAACTGGCAGGCGCAGCTCGGCAATGTGAGCGCGGGCAGTACCATGATGATGGGGCGAAGCACCCTGTTTGTGAGCGATTTCAAACGCTTCTTCGCCGATATTCAGGCGTTGGAAGGGGAAGGAACGGCCTCCATTGTCGCTAATCCTTCCGTACTGACGCTGGAGAATCAGCCTGCGATTGTCGATTTCAGCCGGACGGCATTTATCACTGCTACGGGCGAACGTGTTGCAGACATTCAACCGGTGACTGCCGGCACCAGTCTGCAGGTGACACCTCGTGTGGTCGGCGAAGGCGCACAGCGCAGCATCCAGTTGGTTATTGATATCGAAGATGGTCAGGTCGAGACAGGGCGCGAAGGTGAAGCGTCGGGCGTGAAGCGGGGCACCGTCAGCACGCAGGCGCTGATCGGTGAGAACCGTGCGCTGGTGCTGGGTGGTTTCCACGTCGAGGAGAGCGGCGATCGCGATCGTCGCATTCCGATCCTCGGGGATATCCCGCTGTTGGGGAAACTGTTTACCTCGACGCGCCACGAAGTCTCCCGCCGTGAACGCCTGTTTATCCTGACGCCACACCTTGTCGGCGATCAAACCGATCCCACGCGCTATGTTTCCTCCGCCAATCGCCAGCAGTTGAACGGTGCGATGAATCGCGTCGCGCAGCGCAACGGTAAAACGGATCTCTATAGCCAGATTGAAGGCGCCTTTCGCGATCTCGCCAGCCGTCAGCTTCCCGCCGGATTTAAGACTGTCAGCAACGGCGCGCGCTTGGGCGAGGTGTGTCGCTCGCAGTCAGGTCTGATCTACGACAGCTCTCGCTATCAGTGGTACGACAACGGTCAGGTGCGCCTGAGCGTCGGCGTTGTGCGCAACGGCGGAACACAGCCGCAGCGTTTTGATGAAGCCGCCTGTGCCAGTAGCCGCACGCTGGCGGTAGCCGTATGGCCAAAAACGACGCTGGCACCGGGGGAATCCAGCGAGGTATTCCTGGCGTTACAGCCCGCGCTCGCGTCTCAGACCGCCCGGCGTCATGTGCTGACATCCCGATAAACGGTCGCGTGGGCTGATGCCCTCAGGACATTTCCCCCCTCCCGAACGCCTCCTGTGAAAGTGGGAAGCTGGGAGGGCAAGGTCGATATGTCAGCCCGCTCATCTCGTTAATTGCCCAAGCTAATAAAGGATATTTTCATGAACTACAAAGCACTGTCTATCGCGCTGATAGCACTCCTGCTGAGCGCCTGTAATGCACCGCGGCAGGTAGCCAACTGTGCCTCGGTCACTTGTCGTCCGCAGCCGGAAACGCGGCAGCTCATCATCTGGTGGCAGCCCGATCTGCGGAGCGGCCCGGCAGATTACAGCAGGGTTAGCGTGGATGAGTGAGGTAGCGGCCGTATTCGACAATCAGCATGATTTTCTCATGGCGCTGGAAACCACACCGACGGCCTGCTGGGTCGTACAGCCGGGCGTCACGCTGTGGTTTACGGCGATCTCGGCGCGTCAGGCCGCACTCGTCTTAGCGTTGGCGCCGGCTCACCATTATCCCGGTATGTTGCGGCAAATATTACAACGCCGCTTTCTGGAGGCTGACGCGCTGCCAGCCTGTAGCCTGAGTCTGGATGAACAGCAACATCTGCGCTTACGCCGCACATTATCCACATTAAATGAGTCGCTCACGGCGATCGATGAACTGTGGCGTCTGGCGGGTCTGCCGCCGCGCTGAACGGTGAAAAAGTCAGGCGTTTTTATGCATCAGACGGGAACCGCGCAGGCAAGAAAATCACTTAATGGGGGAGTGTCACAATTACGCGGGCTGACCGCACATCCATTGGCGCTTTCATAACCCATTTACTCATTGAGGAAACATTATGCTTAATTCTCTTGGTGGCGGAACCTCTCTGCAAATCACGATCAAGGCGGGTGGTAACGGCGGTTTATTTCAATCTCAGTCTTCACAACAGGGCGGCTCGCCGTCGCAGTCGGCGTTTGGTGGCCAGCGCAGCAACATCGCAGAGCAGCTGTCCGATATCATGACGACCATGATGTTCATGGGCAGCCTGATGGGCGGCGGCCTGGGTGGTGGTTTAGGCGGTGGGCTCGGTGGTTTGGGCAGCAGCCTGGGTGGATTAGGTGGCGGTTTGTTGGGCGGAGGGCTGGGTGGCGGTCTTGGCAGCAGCCTCGGTAGCGGACTGGGCAGCGCACTCGGCGGTGGCTTGGGCGGGGCGCTGGGTGCCGGTATGAATGCCATGAATCCATCGGCCATGATGGGCAGCCTGTTGTTTAGCGCACTGGAAGATCTGCTGGGCGGCGGCATGTCGCAGCAACAGGGTGGACTTTTCGGCAACAAGCAGCCAGCGTCGCCGGAAATTTCTGCCTATACCCAGGGCGTTAACGATGCGCTGTCCGCCATTTTGGGCAACGGCCTGAGCCAGGCGAAAGGGCAAACTTCACCGCTGCAACTGGGTAACAACGGTTTGCAAGGCTTGAGTGGCGCTGGCGCTTTCAATCAACTGGGCAGCACGCTGGGGATGAGCGTTGGGCAAAAAGCCGGTTTGCAGGAGCTGAACAACATCAGCACACACAATGACAGTCCGACCCGTTACTTCGTGGATAAAGAAGATCGGGCGATGGCGAAAGAAATTGGTCAGTTTATGGATCAATATCCTGAAGTCTTCGGCAAGCCGGAATATCAGAAAGATAACTGGCAGACGGCGAAGCAGGATGACAAATCCTGGGCGAAAGCGCTGAGCAAACCGGATGACGACGGCATGACCAAAGGCAGCATGGATAAATTCATGAAGGCTGTGGGTATGATCAAGAGCGCGGTCGCCGGTGATACCGGCAATACCAACCTGAACGCTCGCGGCAATGGTGGCTCGTCTCTGGGTATTGATGCGGCCATGATTGGTGACCGCATCGTCAATATGGGGCTGCAAAAGCTCGCCAGCTAAAACGAAAAAAGGCGAAAAAACGACAGGGAGCAGGGCGGAAGCGCTGCTCCCTTTCTATTAGTTTTAATGTGATTATTTCAATTCAATTTAAATCAATTCAATCAGCTTGCTCCGTTTTAGTCCTTTCTTTGCATTATGGCGTTTTCACTTCGCTTGCTATCCTTTACGCGCGACTTTTTCTTAACGGGACTTGCGTCAAGGAACCACATGGAACGTTTTCATTATTCTATTCTGCCTCGTCAAGCCTGCCTCTTGTTGCGTAAGCCCATTGCCCTCAACGAGTTGTCTTTAGCCAGACTTAAACCACTCACCTGGTTTTTAATCAACGGGTTCATAAGAAATGCAACCGTGGGTTATGCCTGCTACCGTCGGCAATCACGATACTGGGCACAGTAAGGACGTAAGTCATGACCGAGAAAATCACCCCCTATAACCCATACCCCTACGGCTTTAGAGGGGATGTTAGAGACGGTTCCTACTGTGAAATGGATATCAATGGCGGTAAGGATTCACGTTTTATTATCATCAGACCCAGAGCTTATTTCCCTGAAGAGATGTTTGAAAGAGAAATGGGTTTTCTGGAAAAAGGAATGCTGACGCTGGAAGAAATGTACCCGGAAGTAAAAGCATTAGGCTACGTTCCTGATAGAAACAATGTTTTCTGGCTCTATAACCTAAATGTTTGCGATATTGAAAAGCAATATCTGGAAGACTCTGACTCCGAGGTTTTCGCGGCACATGTGAAGGGTGACGACTATTATACCTTCGATGATTTCTATAAATGTATGGCCTTCATAGAGCAGACATTTGGCGTGAATGAAAGTCACTTCAAGAAAAATTGGGAAACGCGTTACCCACAATACTAAATGATCTGGTGATGCAGGAAGAATAAGAAAAATAGTATCAGGAATGGTTATCTTCTTTTTTATAGTCAGTAAGTAATAAAGCCAGCACAGGTTTCCCTGGCTGGCTTTTCCCCGGTGCGGTATGGCGCAGGTATTACATTTGACGCACCGCAATAAAACGATCGGCGATGAGGCGGGCGACCCAGAACGAGGTCTGCGCCACGTCGCTGTGTAGCCCGTTCTTCGTATGGATATCGGCCTGATGCAGGAAATCCTGCTCCAGCGAATCCACAAAGGCGTCGAACTCGAACTCACCCCGCCGCAGCGATCCTGACTGACCAAGTACGGTGTTCAACTGTGCTCTCACCAGGTGGATGGCCTGAGTGAATGATTCACGCTGAGCAGGCGTGATGTATCCGCCTTGTCTGGCGAGATCTGCCCAGCGTGTCGGTGTGGGAGTGGTCATCGTGTTTGGCATCTTAATTCACCTGCAAGTTGGCGGAATCAGGCACTTTGTAGTGATTATTGACATTCGTCAGGTTGATATTGCTGCCTTTAACGTTCAACCCTTCACTGTCGCTTTTCACGAATGAGAACTTGCCGTTTTCTGCATCAATGTTACTCAGGTTCAAATTCCAGTTACCCTGTTGTCCGCCGTTGGTGCGAACAAATGTACCGAAATCTTTCGCTTTGAAATTATCGATGGTCAGATTGGCGTCTGCGTTCAACTGGAAAATCTTGTCGGCAGCGCCCTGAGCGCTACTGTTGGTGATTTCCACGTTAGCAGGTTTGCCAGTATTGGATTTCACCGTCAGCGCATCTTCACCCACGTTGGTCCAGTGTACGTTATCAATCTTGGCATCGCCGCGAACGTGCACACCATCCGCTGCGTTATCACCAAACACCACATTTTTCAGCGTCGCGCCCGGAGCCAGCTCAAATACTGGTTTCTGGCCTTCAGCCTGGCCACCGTCACCTAACTTGCTGCCGGCAGTAAAGGTTTTACCACCGCCGTCAAAGGTTTCTCCAGGGCCGACTTTAATGGTTTCATTTACCACCGTGGCATCACCGCTGGCGGTTGGGAAAGAGACTGGGCCAGCACCTGCTGTTGATGTCGTGGGGGATGCTGCCGAACCGCCACCAATGCCAGATGGTGTGGCCGTTAGTGGAGCGGGTGCTGCGCCGCCGCCTCCAACGGGTGAAGAGGGCGCTGATGGTGCAGCAGGTGAACCGCCGCCGCCAGCAGACGGTGCGGCAGGCGATCCACCGCCACCGCCGGATGCAGCCTGCGGTGCGCCCACTGACGGCGATCCGCCACCTTGGGATTGGCCGCTACCTTGCGGTTGGCCAAACTCACCTTTCTGTGAATCCATCAGATTGCCGATCAATTCCAGCAGCGCTTTTAACAGATCGTTACCGCTCAGTTGGCCGCCGCCGTCCGCCGTTGGGCTAATGGCATTATCTAATGCGCTGCCAGCCGAATCTTGCAGCAGAGAGCGGCTCAGATCTTCTGGGTTTTGTGCGCTGCCTGCGCCACCAGGGCCAGATGATCCCGTCAGCGGTGAGGCACCACTATTGCCACCTGCCGCACCCGACGAACCGGAAGAGAGCGGATTCCCTGCTTCCTGCCCGTTTTTCCCTGGAATTAGCGCTTCCAACAGTTTCATCAGCATATCGGCGGGGCTACCGTTTTGTCCTAACGCCGAGCTCCCTCCGTTGCCCGCGCCCGTCTGGCCTAGCGGACTGCCATCGGTCGAGGACGGTGTATTGCCCTGTGCATTAGGCAAGAGCGCGCTGAGCAGGGTGCCCAGCGCCTCCATGAGCTGGCTATCTTGCTGTGCAGAGCGTTGCGATGCCCCGCTGTTGCTGCCTGAAAGCGGGGAATTCAGGCCTGTTGAGGACAGGCCTGCGCCGGGTTGTATGCTGAGCGTAATCGTCATATCAGCCATAACATCTCCTTGAAAGTGAATCGTGATGGGTTATTAACAGGCTTACGTCTGTTGCGTATTAAGTGAGGAGAGGCGTGATGTGGTTCCCCGTAAGGAAGAGAAAGATGATGGGAACCAGAAGGGGAAAACGACCACTTAACCGATACGTTCACCTCATCACCTTTGGAACTTGTTATGCAGAAAATCCAGCATGTTCAGCCTGGTCTGTCCATTTCGGAGATTGCACCAGCTACGTTAGCTAAAACATCGTTATCGCAGGGCAGTAGCACCAGTGCGAGCCAGAAAGGCGCGCAATCTCTGATTCAGCAAGGTTTGCATGATAAAAACAGACCGCCCGAGCTGGAGCAGGGAAGCAGCAGCCAGGTGAAGAGTCAGGGGACGCGATCAACGACCTTACGCGAACTATTTTCATCGGAAGACATGGGGAAGGCCTTAGCGCGTCCATCGCGCGATTCGCTGGCGTCAGGCGGACCTATCCAGAGCCTGCCGCGTTTTGCCTCCATCGCGGCGGCTGAGAGCAAAATCAGCAGTAGCAGTGCCGCGCCACCTGCGGCTAAATCCGATATCACGCTGAACAGCCACGGTAAGCTTCAGTTCGGCAAAGGCTTGCCGGAGGCGCTGACCACGCTGTTACAACAGACCATCGGGAAAAATGGCCAGCCGTTCGTTGCCCACCATGAAAATCAGGATACGCAGCAGCATGCGCTAGTCGATAAATCAGGGCGATTGTTCGTGATTCAAAGCAATGACGATCAGCATATTGCGCTTCACAGCAGCGGCCGCAGCGCGATGCCGACGGGCAAATCGAGCGCAGGTAGCGTAAAGCTGGAATCCACGCCAGAGCATCTCTCCCTACAAACAAAAGCGGGGAAATCCACCAACGTGCCGCTATCTGGGCGCATGAACCATGAGCTGTTGACCGGTATTCACCGACAGCCTGATTCAGCTTCAGGCGCGGGCGAGCAATTGCGCCTGCATGACGGCAAACTTTTTGCGTTAAACACCGAGTTTGGCGTCTGGCAACAAAGCAGCGATGTCGCCCACAGCCAGTTATCCCGGCAGGGGGATGGGCAACTGTATGCGGTTAAAGATAATCACACGCTGAGTAATCTCTCGGCGGGAACGGAATCAGCCACGTTCAGCGATAAGATTACGGCGTTCTCCGCTAATCAGAATGGGCAATCGGCTGTGCTGACCGAGCAGGATCACCTTACGCAACTGCATCTGATGAGCGCGTTGGATGCTGCGCCGCAGCCGGTGGATCTCAAACTGGCAAGCGGTGAACCGGTGTATGCAAAAGCGGTGGGGTTAACCGCAGAACATCTGCTGATTGCCGATAATGACGGCAAACTTTACCACGCACCACGGCCTGAAACGGGTGAACAACAGGTTACATTAACCCCCGTCAGTACGCCGGAATTGAATGCGGTGCTGGGCAACGACCATCGTATTACTGGATTTGCCCATGATGAACACGGCCAGCCGCAGGCGCTCGCCACCGATCGTCAGGGACAAAAACACGTCGCTTCTCTCGGACAAAATGGGCTGTCGCCAACGCCGGGGTGGAACCTGAGCGACAGTCTGGTCGTCGATAACAAACTGGGGCTGACGACGACAGCCCCAGCCGCGAAAGACACCTTAGATCTGGGGCGACTAGGGCAAATTGGGTTACAGGACGGCAAAGTCCATTTTCACAACGGCAATACCCAAAACTGGGAGGCATCCAGCGTTGAAGCCAGCCAACTGAAGCGCGGACTAGACAATCAGGCTTACACGCTGAAAGACGGTGAAATCACGCCGCTGTCCATCAACCAGAAATCCGGCTCTTTTACACACGGTGACAACACTGTGTTTGCGCTGCCGCAGGTGCGAATGACGCCGTCTGCGGGCACGGCGCTTCCTGGGATCGCCAAGGACGACGGCGTATCGGCGATGGCGGTGCTCAACCGCAATAAATTTATTGCCGTCGATAAGCAGGGCGATCTGCATTTCCATCAGATCAAACCGGGAACGGATAAACTCGCCGCGCCACCGCTGGCGTTGCCTAAAAATGGGTTGTCCGGTGAGATTCAAGACATCACGCTGGATCACCAGCAGACGCTCTTCGCCTTGAACAAAGACGGACAGCTTTTCCAACTGCCGAAGGCCGACTGGCAAAATGCGGCTAATCATGACTCTGCCCAATGGCAGCCGGTGAAGACGCCGATTGAGGGGAAAGTCAATTCGCTGAGCACGGATGCGCAGCATCATTTGCAGGTGGCGCATGACGATCATGAGCTCCATACCCAGCAAGGCAAGGCGTGGAAAACGACGGTGCCGAAAGGGGAAACGCCATTACCCTCGGAAGCGCGTGCCGCAGAAACGGTGTTTGGCCGGCTTGATGTCGCGACAAAAGGGACGAAGATACCGTTGACCGGGGTCACGGTTAAAGCCGATGTGCAGGTTCTGGGTAAAACCGGCGAAGAGTCACAGCAGGTGAAAAGCAAGCTGTCAGATTTGCTCAGAGCGCATGTTGTCTCGTTCTCCATGGAAGTCCCCCGGCCGTTAAAAACCGTTGCTGACCATGTTCAGCACCAGATCAGCGGGCGTGAAGGATTGAAGCCCGTTTACGACATGCAGACGGAGTTACTGAAAAAACTGGATGCCACAACGGGCCAGCCGCAGAGCGCGGCGATGGATCTGGAAAGTAAGCTAGATAAGCTGGATCTGGGGGAGAAAGGGAAACCGTTGGTGAACTTGCTCAAACAGTTCCATACCGAACTGGAAAGCAGTTCGGCCAAAGCAGCCCTGCTTATTGGCAGGCAACAGGGCGTGGTGAACGATAACGGTGTCATAAACACGGAAGGCAAGCCTGCCAGCGTGCACGGCAGAGAAAAAGATCTGGCTCCGGTGCTGCTGGCGGCGATGGAAAGTAACCCTTCATCGAAAACGAGTACGGCGGGTACGTTGATCAAAGCCTTTGTAGACAGCAAAACGCCGATTGCTCAAAAGCCGAATAGTGACGCGTTTGGGCAGCAGCGGGATACCAGCGACGCCCTGTCGCTGGCGAAAACGCGGCTGGTGCTGGATACCCTGGTGATGGGGGATTTGCATAAGCTGACCGATCGCATTGATACGTTATCTGGCACATCGCCGGGTGAAGCGGAACTGGCCTCGATGATGAAAGAGCTTAACGCGCTGCGTCAGGGGGACTACGGCGAAAACCCAGTGAAGAAGATGACCGACATGGGGTTCACCAACCATAAGGCGCTGGAAGCGGATTATGACTCGGTGAAAACCTTTATGAAGGCGTTCAGGAAAGAAGAGAATGCCGTCAGCGTAACGTCGAAAACCGTGATGCAGGCGGCCAACCAGACGGACATGATCGATAAAATGAAGGCGACCGTCCTATCGTTGGATAGCAACGAAAGCATCGCCTTTAACCGAACCTATGGCGGTGGAGCATCCATGTCGTTTGTGGTCAGCGGCACGCCATTGCCTTTTCCTCCGGTGCCGGGTGGTGGTGTCAGCGGCGAACGGAATTACAATCTGAGTTTTTCTCGCGGTGAAAACGGCATCAATGTCGCCTTCGAGCGTTCAGGTGGCATCACCGGTAAAGTGAGCTACTCCGGCGGGTATGACGTCAGCCAGTATCTGACAGGGAAAACCACGGAGCAGATGACGCAAAGTATTAACAGTAAACACAGCTTTGCACCGGATGTCCGCGCCTCATTCGGCGTATCCGCCAGCCTGCAAATGGCGCAGCAAAACGCCCTGAATTTCACCCTCAGCGAAGAAGAACTGCCTGGATTTATTGACGGCCTGTCGAGCGGCACGATCAACCCGCTTGCCCTGCTGGATAAAGGGGAGCAGCACAGCGTGAAGGCCGGTAAAACGGTTAGCTTCAATCTGGATAGCAACGCGGCGCTGGAGCTGCGCGGCGGCATAAACCTGACGGAAAAAGGTGCGGCGCCAACCAGCGCTACGCTGCGCGGATCCGTCGGTCTGACGGCAAGCGCCAATGTGCTGTCTGCCACCAGTTCGTCCAGCGTTGCACAAGGTGAAAAATCCACAACCTACACGGAATCCGACAACCGCCTGCGTTTCATGAATCAGGCCGCGATGGGGGCAAACGCGACCCTGAGTGCCGGTGCGGCCAGAACGACATCGGATGGCACCGTTCCGTTCTTCACCTCGGCCAGTATCGGGGTGAATGTGGCAGCAGACTCACGCACTAACCAGTCGATCAGTCTGGGCTTGAAGAAAGCCGAACCGCTGGAGAAAAAGGACATCGATTCGCTGACCAAAACGCTGAACTCCGCGTTTAACGATCCGGCCAGTCAGCTTTTGATTGACGGTGTGAAAAAAATGGCGGAGCCGGACGATCAATTAGCCATACTGAATGAGCACTTTGCGGATAAAACGGCAAAAACTGACGATCAGCATCAGGGATTGATGAGCCTGAAAAAGCTGAACGTGCGGCAGGATGTTGCGCAGCGCGACGGAGCCACGCTGGATAGCGTCAAACACACGACGTCCTACACCAATCTCAGTAAATTGACGGAAAACGGGCTGTTCCAGGTCATCGGCAACCATTTGTTTTCTTCGCTGCCGCCGAGTAATGCCGATCGCATTAATCAACTGATTGCGGACAACCCTGCACTGAAGGATATCGTGAGCCGCTTGCAGGATAACGACAGAGCGTCGGTGACGGTTGCGCTGGAGCTGAAAGACGATGTGCGGGAGAAGATAGAGAAGGGCATTCAGGACAAAACGCACGGCAAAGATGACGTCATCGCGCTGTTTAAAGACGGCAATAATTTACGTCTCGCCAGTATTGATGTCTCGCAGACGGTGAAGAAGAGCGAAGGGTTCAATACCCCAGCGGTCATCATTAACGCCTCAAGCAGCGCGGGCGTCAGCATGAATAAACTGCTCGGTAGCGTCAGCTTCAGTTACGGGCAGGATCAAAACGTACCGCAAAGCTACAAACTGAGCGGCGAAATTGCTAAAGCCAGTCCGGCTACCGCCAACGCCCTGCAGCAGTTACAGCAGGAAGGCCTGCAACTTAACGGCTGATCGTAAATAACACACGGTGATTAAAGGAGAACAGGATGACACCCACACAACAGCATATTACTCGCCTACTGCGCCATTACGGTTCGCTCAGCCGTACTCAACTGAGTCTGCAGGACGGCATCTGTGCGCTACGCGAATCTGACGGACAGGAAGCGGTGGTGTTAGAGGTCCCCACCAGCAGCAGCGTGCTGCTATTACACAGCGATGTGATGCGATTTCAGGGGGATGTCAGCACGGCGGTTTATCAGCTCATGCTGATGATTAACTTTGAAATGGCGGCGATGAAAGGCTGCTGGCTGGCGCTGGATGAGAATTCCACGCTGCGTTTGTGCACTCAGCACACCGCAGAATCGCTCGATGAACCCGGCTTTACCGCGTTGCTGCCCGCGTTTATCAGTCAGGCAAAAGAAATCCGACTGCTGATTCGCGGCTTGTTGCCACGACTCATGGCGGCATAACGCGATAACCTATTGTTCTATCGCAATAAAGGCCAACATTGTTTCGCTGCCATCCAGAATATCGGATTGGATGGCCTGTCGGGCGCTGCTGGCATCGTGCTGCTGTAGCGCGGCAAGGACATCTTCATGATGTTCGATCGCCATCTGCACGGAAAAATGCGCATAGGCCTGTGCAATCAGCGGGCCGGTGCGCATCCACAAGCTGCCGATGAACTGCGTCAACAGCGGCATACGCGCCGCCTGCGCCAGAAACAGGTGAAACTCACTATTTAATCGCAGCGCTTCGCGTAGATTTTTCTCGTCAATTGCCAGACGATTCTGGCGAATATTCTCTTCAATCTGCTCCAGCATCTTCGGCGTAATGTGTGCGGCAGCCTGCTCGGCTCCCGTGCCTTCCAGCGCCAGCCGCAATGTGCGGATCTCGATAAATTGCGCTTCGGTCAACTGGGGAACACGGATATCACGCGGCGTTTTGAGCACCAGCGCCTGTTCTTTCGCCAATTGCAGGATCGCATCTCGCACTGGTGTGACGCTGGTACCCACCTGTGCGGCAAGCTCCCGTATTCTCAGGCGGTCGTCCGGTTTGAGTTGGCCGGTAATTAACGCTTCGCGCAGCATGGTATAAACGCTGGAGCCCAGATAGCTGTGATTGATCTGCCCGATTGGATAATTCACTGTTCCCCCAGAGAGAAGCGCTGCGCAACGTGGTGAGATAAATATAAGTGAGTGCCGCAATAACCTACGGCGATGAGGCGCTAATATACAATATGATGCATCAACGAAGCTATGGGCGAGGTGTCTGTCGGTTGACGAATCGACAAGAAAAGGTCATGAAATGCGCAGCATTGTGTGACGAGGTGTAACAGAGCTGAAATTATTGGTTAAGGAAATATTTTATCGCGACTTAACGCAAATCCATTATCATAAAATTATATATTACCTGACATATTGAGCTTGGTAATTAACGGCTCTACTATGCCAAAAAAATTATTATCATCAGGGATGAAACCATGCGTGGTTTTTTCAGGCTGATTGCTATCATGCCTGCGCTATTTTCTTATACCGTATTTTCCGCGCCGCTTAATCCGGCAGACCGAAATGACATTCAGCAGCGCCAGGCCGAGGTGATCGATCAATCCCGGCAGCAGCGCGATTCCTTATTGCAATTAAATCAGCCACAAACAACGGTGAATCCCACAGGCGGAAGTAATGCCGGACACTGTTTTTTCATTAAAGATATTCATTATTACAATAGCTCGCTGCTGCGTGAAAGAGATAAAAACAGGTTAAATAAAGATTATATTAATCGTTGCCTTAATGTTAATGATATAAATCAGCTGATTCATGACGTCAGTAATTGGTATATCGAACGGGGTTATATTACCAGTCGCGCTTTTATTGCTGAGCAGGATCTTTCTGGCGGCGTATTGCAGATCGATATTCTGGAAGGTCGTCTCGAATCTATTAATCTTAATAACCAATCAACGTGGGCATTAAAACAGGTTTTCCCAGGCCTGGAAGGCGAAATTCTCAATCTCCGGGATATCGAACAGGGCATGGAACAGCTCAACCGCATGCCGACGCAGCAGGTGAGCATCGAAATTCAGCCCGGCAACCAGCCCGGTTATTCCATCGTCAACCTGACCAGTAAAAAGCAAATTCCGCTGACGGCAAATATCGGTTTCGATAATAGCGGGCAGAAAAGCACCGGGGAACGGCAGCTAAACGGCGGCCTGTGGGCGGATAACGTGCTGGGGCTGGCCGACCAGTGGTTTATCAACGGTGGACACAGTAGCGAATTTCGCGATAGTCGCAATGCCGAAAGCCTGCAGGCGGGCGTCTCGCTGCCTTACGGCTACTGGACGCTCAGCTACGACTATTCTCAAAGCCGTTACCGTAACGATTTCATCAACCGGGATTTTCTCTGGCATTCAACGGGTGATAGTCAAACGCACCGCGCCACGCTGTCACGCGTGATATTCCGCAACGGTGACATGAAAACCAGCCTCTCGGCAGGCATGTCGCACCGTATCGGGCAGAACTACCTGAACAGTGTTCTGCTGCAATCCAGCAGTCGTAAGCTCAGCAGTGCGATTATCGGCATCAATCACAGCCAGAAACTGTGGGGCGGGCTGGCGACGCTCAACCCTGCTTATAGCCGGGGAACGCGCTGGTTCGGCGCGGAAAGCGATGAAGGGAAATCTGATGATGCGCTGCGTGCCGAATTCAACAAAGTGACGCTGGCGGCCAGTTATTACTACCCGATTGCTGACAACCTCCATTACCTCACCAACCTCTATGGTCAGTATTCACCGCAGCGCCTGTATGGCAGTGAACAGGTCACGCTGGGCGGGGAAACTTCCGTACGGGGTTTCAAAGAGCAGTATCTCTCCGGCAATCGTGGCGGTTACTGGCGCAACGAACTCAACTGGCGGGCGGCACAGTTGCCGCTGTTGGGCAGCGTTACCCTGACGGCGGCGGTGGACGGCGGGCATCTTTTCTCACAGAAAGCTGAAAGCGAATCGGCGGGTACGCTGTGGGGCGCGGCGGTAGGGGCTGGCGTCGCGAATCAATATCTCTCACAACAAATCACGGTTGGCTGGCCGTTGGCACACCCCGACTGGCTAAAACCGGATAGCGCCGTGGTGTATTACCGCGTTGGGCTGTCGTTTTAATTATTCGTTGTTAATTTTTCTTTGCTAATTGTGCATCGTTAAGACCGGGGATCAGGGATGAAACCAGTAAAAACCACACAGCGCCTGCTGGCGTACACGCTGATCCACCTGATTGCGTTTCAGCCGCTGCTGCCGGCCATGGCCGCGGGCGTGCAGGTCGCGACGGGCAACACCGCGCTGGATCAGGCCGGTAACGGCGTCCCGGTCATCAATATCGCCACGCCAAACAGTGCGGGAATTTCCCACAACCAGTATCAGGATTTTAACGTTGATAAACCCGGTTTGATCCTGAATAACGGCACGGCGCAGCTCAATCCCACCCAGCTTGGCGGGCTGATCCAGAACAACCCGAACCTGAAAGGCAAGGCCGCCGATGCCATTATCAACGAAGTGGTGTCGACCAACCGCAGTACGCTGGCGGGGTATCTGGAAGTGGGCGGCAAACAGGCCAGCGTCATCGTGGCCAACCCCAACGGCATTACCTGCGACGGCTGCGGCTTTATCAATACTCCGCAGGTGACGCTGACCACCGGCAAACCGCAGCTGGATGCGCAGGGGAACCTACAACATATCGACGTGAAGCGTGGTGATATCACGCTGACCGGGCAGGGGCTGGATGCGAGCAAGAGTGACTACCTCAGCCTGATTGCCCGCACTGCGCAGATTAATGCCGGGCTGAATGCCAACGATACCCAGATTGTGCTGGGTACCAATCAGGTTGACGCAACGGGCAAGGTGACGGCGCAGGCAGCAGACAGCGGTGTGAAGGTCGCACTGGATACGGGCGCACTGGGCGGGATGTACACCAACCGCATCAGGCTGGTTTCCAGCGATAAGGGCGTGGGCGTCAACGTCGGCAATCTCAGTGCGCGCAGCGGGGATATTACGCTGTCGGCCAACGGTAAACTCAGCCTCGGCGATACGGTGGCACAGGGGAATATTCAGGCCGACGCGGACGCGCTGGCGCTGCGGGGCAAGCAGCAGGCGGGTGACGCGCTGACGCTGAATGCCAAACAGGACATCACACTGCAGGACGCCACGCTGCGTGCCGGACAAGACATCGCGCTGTCATCGGGTGGTGGGCTGAAGGCGCAAAACAGCGTCATCAGCGCGGGTGTCGATGCGCAGGGCACCGTCAAACCCGCCAATCAATTATCCCTTATCGGTGACGCTGTCACGCTTGGTGCCACCCAGCTTGCCGCCGGCAAGGTGACGGTCAACGCGGGCCAGTCGCTGCAGCAGGATGCGGCAAGTGGTATCAAGGCGGAGTCGGTGCTTGATATACGCGGCGACGCGGTGTCGCTGGCGGGGAGTGCGGGCGCTGAAAACGTGCGACTGGCGGCGAAGACCCTTACCGGTGCCGGCAGCGCGCAGCTTCAGGCGAAAAACAACGCCACGGTGCGTGTGGCGCAGCAGGGCGACTGGCAGGGAAACCTGACCGCCGGTAATGTGCTCACCGTTGACGGCGGACGTCTGGTACAGCGCGGCACACTGGCAGGGAAAACCCTCACGCTGACGCTGGATGCGCTGGATAACCGGGGCGATATCGCCGCGCGGCAGGGGCTGACGTTCAGCGGCGGTGACATGACGAACCGCGGCACGCTGGCGGCGGCCGAGCGGTTGGCGGTTAACGCACAGCGTCTGGACAACAGCGGGTTACTCAGCGCCCGCCATGACGTGACGCTTGAGCTGCAAACGGTACTGAACAATCAGGGTAACATCCTGACGGATAATCAGCTGTTTTTGCTGGCTGACACCATCACCAACGGCGGCACACTGCAGGCCGCGACGCTGAGTGCGCAGGCTAACCAGTTGACCAGTCAGGGCGAGGTGACCGCGAACACTCTCGACCTGACCAGCCAGACAACAGAAAACCACGGCACTATCAATGCGCGGCAGATGCTGGCGCTGCACGGCGGCAGTCTGGTGAACCGCGGCACGCTCAGTGCGGGTGAAAAACTGGCACTGACGCTGGGTGACACGCTGGATAACCGTGGCCTGATGCAGGCCGGCAACACCCTGCAGGTGACCGCCGACCGTCTCAGCAATGACGGCACGTTCACCGCGCCTGATTTACAGTTGCGCACCGGCACACTTGCCAATCAGGGGACGCTGCAGGCCGACAACGCACTGCAGCTTGAGGCCACGCGTGCGCTGACGCAATCCGCGAGCGGCACGCTGCTGGCCGGCACGGACCTGACGGTGAACGCCGGACAGGCCGAGACCGATGGCGCGATTCAGGCGCAGCAGTTCCTGCTAAATGCCGAACGCTGGCTGAATACGGGCAAAACCAGTCTTACCGGCGACGGACAGATTTCGGCCACTCATCTGGACAACCGCGGCAACCTGTTGACGGCGGGCAACTGGACCATTCACAGCGATGTCGTCAGCCAGGCCGGGGCGTTGCAGGGAAATGCTCTGACCCTTCAGGCCAATACTCTTACAAGCAGCGGACAGGCACAGGCGCGGGGCGCGGTGAACCTGACCGTCACTGATACCTTTACCAATAGTGGCGACTGGCTCAGCGGAGAGTCGCTGCGTCTTCAGGCGGCAAAGTCCGAAAACCGGGGCACGCTGCAGGCGCTAACCCTGACGGCGGAGGGGGCGTCTCTCGACAACCGTGGCACGATTAGCGGTATCACTAACCTGTCGCTCTTCCTGAACGGCAACCTGACTAACACCGGCACGCTGCAGGGCAATCAGCTTCATGCGGAGGCCGCACAGCTGACCAATCAGGGCACGCTTCACGGTACCGATGCACTGACGCTGTCCATCACCGACGGTCTGGATAATACCGGCACGCTGCAGGGTAACCAGCTTCGTGTGGATGCCGCGCAGCTCGACAATCAGGGTACGCTGCGGGGCACCGACGCGCTGACGCTGGCGATAACCGGCAACCTGTCTAATCAGGGAACACTGCTGAGTGACGGTGACAGCAGCACCAGGGCTAAACGGTTCGATAATCAGGGCACGTTGCAGGCGAAAAACGTCGCGCTGCAGGTGGATGAACTGGATAACGCGGGGAAAATCTTTGGTGTGTCCTCACTGGCGCTGACGGCGGCCAATCGGCTCACCAACCAGCAGGCGGGAAAACTGCTGTCTCAGGGCGCGGCGGTGCTCACCGCGGCGGAGGTGGTGAATGCCGGAGACTGGCAGGCGAAAACCCTGACGCTGACGGCAAATAATCTCACCAATGACGGCCAGATCCAGGGCGATGACGCCTTGTCCCTGACGCTGCCAACGACCGATGGCACAGGGAGGTTAATCAACCGCGGCACGCTGACCACGGGCGGTGACGCCACGCTGTTCGCGCGCCTGATGGAGAATCCGGGCACGCTGTCCAGCCGGGGCCACGCGACACTGACGGGCCTGTCGCTGATGAACGACGGCCGTCTGGTGGCGGCGACAGGACTGTCGCTGCGCGGCGACTATCAGGGACGTGGCCTGCTGAATACGGCGGGTACATTGGCGCTGCACGGCGACACGCTGGTTAACGGCGGACACTGGGAAAGCCGGGCGCTGTCCCTGCAAGGGAAGCACTTTACCAATCAGGGCACGGTGCTGGGTAATGACGTGACGATAACGGCGAACCGTCTGACGAACCTCGGCGGCGTTGTGGGCACCGATTCGTTGGGGATCGTGTTATCGGGCGGTCTGGATAACGGCGGCGAACTGCGCAGCAACAACCTGTCTGTTACGGCGGCGGGCGCGAACAACCGTGGCGACATGCAGGGCATCAATACCCTGCAACTGAACACCACCGGGCTGCTGGATAACGCGGGCGTCATCAGCGGCAGCCAGTCTGTGGCGGTGACAGCCGGTGACGTCAAGCAGGGCGGCACGCTGGAAGGGAAAAGCGTTACGCTGGACGCCGCCTCGCTGGTCAATCAGGGCAAGATCCTGGGTGTGGATGCGCTGACGCTGTCGATTGCCGGTAATTTTTCCAATGACGGCAATCTCCTGACCCAGAAAACGGGCGTAGTAACGGCACAGCAGATAAACAATAGCGGGCTGATGCAGGCCGAAAACCTCACGCTGGAAGTGGATGACGTGACCAATGCGGGGCAACTGCTCGGTATTCAGGCGCTGTCGGTAACGGCACAGGGCGGGCTGACCAACCAACAACGCGGCAAACTGCTGACGCAGGGCGCGGCAGTGTTACAGGCCGCTCAGGCGGCGAACCACGGCGAGTGGCTGGCGGATAACCTGACGCTGCAGGCCGAACGTTTCAACAATACAGGGCGGGTGCAGGCCGATCGTGAACTTAGCGTCACCGTTGCGCCCGTAAGTGCCGCGCGTCAACGTTCATTCCTGCCGATGGCGCTGTCGCTGGCGGCAGATATTCAGCAACTCAACGCCTCATCTTCACGCCAGAGCGACGGAGCAACAGACGGTGTACTGGACAACCGGGGTACGCTGGTGTCGGGTGGTGACCTGCAGCTGCAGGCCACGCAGATCGTCAATCAGGGCTCACTTTCCGGTAACGGCACGGCAACCCTGACCGGCAACACGATCCAGAATGACGGTGCCGTGGTCGCCCTGACATCCCTGTCGCTGACGGGGGATTATCAGGGCAGCGGGGCGCTGCAGACCGACGGGCGGCTGGACTGGTCCGGTACCACGCTCACCAACCGCGGGCGCTGGCAGGCGAATGCCATTCAGTTACAGGGGCTCACGCTGGAGAATCAGGGCTCGCTGCTGGGGCAGCGGACGGACATCACGGCCGATACCCTGTTTAACGGCGGCGAAATTGCCGGGGTTAACGCACTGCAGCTAACCCTTGCTGAGCGCCTGACCAATCAGGGCGAGCTCTACGGGGCGACGCTGGGGCTGTCGGCGACCGGCCTGTTCAATCAGGGGGAACTCTCCGGTGACGACCTGCA
Organism: Pectobacterium aroidearum; assembly: GCF_015689195.1. Taxonomy (GTDB): domain Bacteria; phylum Pseudomonadota; class Gammaproteobacteria; order Enterobacterales; family Enterobacteriaceae; genus Pectobacterium; species Pectobacterium aroidearum. Next base: position 2,609,409 of record NZ_CP065044.1, on the reverse strand, counting down.
TCTGACGCTGCAGGAGACGGTGCACAACAGCGGTCTGATTAGCGGCAGCCAGCAGGTACAGCTGGAGGCGGATCAGGTCGAACAGTCGGGTTCACTGGAAAGCCGCCGGCTGCAGGTGCAGGCGAACACTCTGGACAACCAGGGCACGATGCTGGGCGTGGATGCGCTGACGCTGGCGATTAACACCACGGCCCGCAACAGCGGGAAGTGGCTGAGTCAGGGCGACAGCACGCTGACCGCCAGACAGCTGGAGAACACAGGCCAGGTGCAGGCGAAGACGCTGACGCTGACGGGCGATGACGTCCAGAATGCCGGGCAACTGCTGGGACTGTCGTCGCTGTCGCTGACGGCGAAAAACCGTCTGACCAATACGCAAACCGGCACGCTGCTCACGCAGGGACTGGCAGTGCTGAACGCGGCTGAGGCGAGCAATGACGGCGAATGGCAGGCGGACAGCCTGACGCTGGAGGCGCAAACCCTGAACAACCGCGGGCATATTCAGGGTGATACATCGCTGACGGTGACGCTGGAAAACGGTGATGTAGACAATCAGGGCACACTGTGGAGCAAGCGTGCCGATATTGCCGCCCGCACGCTGACCAATGCGGGTGAGATCACCGGCGTGAACGGACTTCAACTGACGCTGGATGACGCCTTAACCAATCAGGGGGCGCTGAGCAGCTATCAGATGATTGCGCAGGCCGACAGGCTGGACAATAGCGGGAAAATCAACGGCCTTGACCGGCTCGAGCTGACCGTTGGCAACGGTCTTGATAATCAGGGCTCGCTGTACGGGGCGGCGGTAATGCTGAATGCGAACGACCTGAGCAACCGCGGCACGCTTACCGGTATTGACAGTCTGTCTCTGGAGCTGAACGGAACGCTGAATAATACCCGTGACATCAGCAGCACGGCGCTGACGCTCAACGCCAATGATGTCGTCAACCACGGCACCCTGACGGGCGTGAACGGGTTAACGTTCCTGCTCGGTAACCACCTCGACAATCAGGGAACGCTGAACAGCCAGGCGCTCGCGATTACTGCCCGCGACGTGACCAACGGCGGACTGCTTAATGGCACGCGCAGTCTGCAACTGACGCTCGCCGGCACCCTGATCAACACCGGTGACCTCACCAGCCAGCGCATCGGTATCACCGCGGCGGACGTACTGAACCACGGGCAGATGCTGGGCTCTGACGATCTGCAAGTTGATTTGCGCAATACGCTGGATAACCGCGGTTTAATCAGCGGCAGCACTACATTGGGTATCGTTGCAAACCATATCGACCAGCAGGGGACGCTGGAAGCGCGCGCGCTGAAGGTGGAGGCGCAGACGCTGGATAACCACGGCAAGATGCTGGGTGTCGATGCGCTGACGCTGGCAATTACGGATACGGCACGCAATCAGGGTAAATGGCTGAGTCAGGGCAGCAGCACACTGACGGCGGATCGGGTCGACAATAACGGCGGCCAGTGGCAGGCGGGCGACATTACGCTGCAGGCTAGCGATCTGGTCAACAGTGGACAGATTTTTGGTATTAACGCGTTGTCGCTGAGCGCCGCCAACGGCCTGACGAATCAGCAAAACGGGAAACTGCTGTCGCAGGGCGTCGCGGTACTGCGCGCCGCGAGCGTGACAAACGACGGCGACGCGCAGGCAGATCGCCTGACGGTTGACGCACAGCAGTTGACCAACCGCGGGCGCATTCAGGGGGACCACGGGTTGGCCATCACGCTGGAGCGTACCAATCCGGCCAGTCGGTTAACCAATCAGGGCACGCTGATCTCCGGCGGTGACAGCTGGCTGAGCGCCAGCCTGCTCGATAACCAGGGCACCGTGTCCGGCGTGGGTAAGGTGACGCTCGACAGCGGGGCGATAAACAATTCGGGCAGCGTGATTGCCGACGGGGCGCTGACGCTTACTGGCGACTATCAGGGCGCAGGCCTGTTGCATACTGCCGATACCCTGACGCTGCGCGGCAATCAACTGAACAACCGCGGACGCTGGGAAAGCCGGGCGCTGGCGCTGAACGGAGGGACGTTCAGCAACACCGGTACCGTCATCGGTGAGCGCGGCATCACGCTGGAGCTGCGTGACGGCCTGACGGTCGGCAGTGCGGGTCAACTGCTGACCAACGGTGCCTTGCTGGCGCAGGCGGGCAATGTCAGTAACGACGGGTTCTGGCAGGGCAACACACTGTCGCTGACGGCCGATGACGTCGGGAATGCCGGGCAACTGCTGGGACTGTCGTCGCTGACGCTGACGGCGAAAAACCGTCTGACCAATACGCAAAATGGCAAGTTGCTCACACGGGGACTGGCAGTGCTGAACGCGGCTGAGGTGAGTAATGACGGCGAATGGCAGGCGGACAGCCTGACGCTGGAGGCGCAGCAACTGACCAACACCGGTCACATTCAAGGCGACCAGTCACTGAGGATGACGCTGGCAAACGGTGATGTCACCAATCAGGGGGCGCTGTGGAGCAGGAGCGCCGACATCGCTGCCCGCACGCTGAGCAACGCGGGTGAGATCACTGGCGTTGACGGTCTTCAACTGGCGCTGGCTGACGCCTTAACCAATCATGGCGCACTGAGCAGCTATCAACTGACCGCGCAGGCAGGCAGCCTCGACAATAGCGGGAAAATCAACGGTCTTGACCGGCTCGACCTGACCGTTGGCAATGGCCTTGATAATCAGGGCTCGCTGTACGGGGCGGCGCTGGCGCTGAACGCGAACGACCTGACCAACAGCGGCACAATCACCGGCGTCGACAGCCTGTCCCTGGGGTTGAACGGAACGCTGAATAATACCCGTGACATCAGCAGCACGGCGCTGATGCTCAAGGCCAATGACGTCGTCAACCACGGCACCCTGACGGGCGTGAACGGGCTGACGCTGGAGCTTGGTAATCATCTGGATAATCAGAGCGCGCTGAACAGCCAGGCGCTCGCCATTGCTGCTCGCGACGTGACCAACGGCGGACTGTTTAACGGCACGCGCAGTCTGCAACTGACGCTGGACGGCACCCTGACCAACACCGGTGACCTCACCAGTCAGCGTATCGGTATCACCGCGGCGGACGTGCTCAACCACGGGCAGATGCTGGGCGCGGACGATCTGCAACTGGATCTGCGTAATAAACTGGATAACCGCGGTTTAATCAGCGGTAGCACTACACTGGATATCGTTGCGAACGATATCGACCAGCAGGGGACGCTGGAAGCGCGCGCGCTGAGGGTGGACGCGCAGACGCTGGATAACCACGGCAAGATGCTGGGCGTGGATGCGCTGACGCTGGCGATTGCAGGGACGGCCCGCAATCAGGGCAAATGGCTGAGTCAGGGCAGCAGCACGCTGACGGCGGATCGGGTCGACAATCAGGGGCAGTGGCAGGCGGGCGATATCACGCTGCAGGCCACTGACCTGACTAACCGTGGACAGATTTTTGGTATCAATGGGTTGTCGCTGACGACCACAAATGACCTTGGCAACCAGCAAGGCGGCACACTGCTGTCGCAGGGCATCGCGGTATTACGCGCGGCGAGCGTGACAAACGACGGCGACGTACAGGCAGACCGCCTGACGTTTGACGCGCAGCAACTGACCAACCGCGGGCGGATGCAAGGGGACCACGGGTTAGCCATTACGCTGGATCGCGCTAATCCGGCCAGCCTGCTCACGAATCAGGGGACGCTGCTCTCCGGCGGTGACGGCTGGCTGAGCGCCAGCCTGCTCGATAATCAGGGTACCGTGTCCGGCGTGGGTAAGGTGACGCTCGACAGCGGTGCGATAAACAATGCGGGCAACGTGATTGCCGACGGGGCGCTGACGCTCAATGGCGACTATCAGGGGGCAGGCCTGTTGCATACTGCCGACACGCTGACGCTGCGCGGCAATCAGTTGCACAATAGCGGACGCTGGGAAAGCCGGGCGCTGGCGCTAAACGGGGGGACGTTCAGCAACACCGGCACGGTTATCGGTGAGCGCGGTATCACGCTGGAACTGCGTGACGGCCTGACGGTCGGCAGCACCGGCCAGATTCTGACCAATGGGGTATTGCTGGCGCAGGCCGGTGCTGTCATTAACGACGGATTCTGGCAGGGGAACACGCTGGCGCTGTCCGCAAACGACCTGACAAACGGCGGCACGCTGCTCGGACAGGACGGGCTGCGGCTTGATTTGCTGGGCACCTATCAGGGAAATGGCCAGTCACGTCTGCTGAGCGACGGCGAGGCTGTTATCACGGCTGACCGCCTGACGCAGAGCGGTGAGATAGCCGCGGGCACGCTGAGCCTGACCACCACCACGCTGGATAACAGCGGGCGCGTGCTGGGCAGCAATGGCCTGACAGTCACCAACCGTGATGAACTGCTTAACCGTGCCGGCGGCGAGCTGCTGACCAACGGCGCAGGCCGCCTCGACAGCGGCACGCTGCGCAATGCCGGTACGCTGCAGGCGAATGACCTGCAACTGCGGTCTGGTGAAATAGATAATCAGGGCCGCATTCAGGGTACCGACGCGCTACGTCTGCTCGACGTGCTGCGCTATGTCGGCAATAAAAGCAGTCAACTGCTCAGCAACGGTGTCGCGACACTGCATGCCACACGGGCGGACAATGCCGGATTATGGCAGGCAGGTACGCTGACGCTGAACGGTGAATCGTTCAGCAATACCGGCACGGTGGCGGGGCTGAACCGTCTGTCGCTCAACGGTGACGCACTCAACAATCAGGGAGAAGTGTTCTCGCAGGGCACGGTGACGTTAACCGGCAAGATGCTGGAGAACGGCGGCACGCTGACGGGCATCGGCGGCTTTACGCTGAATCTCACCGACCGTGTCGATAACCTGGCGACGGGGCGACTGCTCAGCGGCGGCACGGGCGAACTGACCACCGGTGTGCTGCGCAATCAGGGACTGTGGCAGTCGGACGCGTTACAACTGACCGCCCGTGACCTTGAGCAGCAGGGCAATCTGCTGGGCGTACAGCGCGGGACGCTGCAACTGAGCGGCTCGTATCAGGGCGCGCAGGGCAGCCAACTGGTCAGCGGTGGCGACCTGAGACTGACGGCGCATGACATCACCAACCGCGGGCAGATACAGGGCAGCACCCTGACGCTGGGTGCCGATGAACTCACGAACCACGGTACGTTGCGTGGCAATAGCGCGCTTGACGCGACGGTCTCCCGTCAGTTTACCAATGCCTCGCAGGCACGTCTGAGCAGCGACGGCACGCTGAACGTGCAGGCGGCGACGCTGGCCAATCAGGGTGACATCAAAGCCGCGACTACCACACTGACGGGGAATACCGTGACCAACGGCGGCACGGTGCAGGGCACCACGGCATTGCAACTGGACGCGACAGACCGCATCGTCAACCAGCAGGGCGGGCAATTGTTGTCCGATGGCACTACCACGCTGAACGCGGCGGCGGTGGACAACCTCGGCTGGCTGCAGGGGCGCGGGCTGGCGGTGAACACCGCGCAGCTAACCCAGCAGGGCAGCCTGATGGCACAGGATAAACTGACGTTATCCATTCCGCGGTGGGTGAATAACGGGCTGGTGCAGGCCGGTGAACTGGAGATTATCGCCGACGAACTCGACAACCATGGCACGCTGCTGGGCCTGACACAGCTGGCGCTGCAGACGCAGCGGCTGATTAACCGTCAGGGGGCGAAGCTCTACAGCGCGCAGGAGCTGCGCCTGAAAACCCATACACTGCAGCAGGACGGGCAACTGGTGGCGCTGGGCAACCTGAGTGCCGACATTACCGGGCCGCTGACCTTTACCCAAAGTATGGCGGCCGGGAAACAGCTGACGCTGAACGTGGCGGGCGACCTCGACCAGCGCGGCACCCTGCAGGGCCAATCCGTCCAACTGACCAGCACCGGCACGCTGACCAATCAGGGCAATATTCTGGCGGGCGGTGGGGAATCGCGCGTCAGTGCAAAAGATATCGTACAGCTGGAAGCGGGCAGCATTCAGGCGGGCGGTAATCTGACACTGATAAGCGACAATACGCTGAATAACAAGGGGCTGATTGGCACCACGGGCGACCTGCTGGTGCAGGCCGGCGGCTTGCTACACAACAGCAGCATGCTTTACGCGGGCGGCAATATGCGCCTGCTGTCGGATTCGCTGACCAACGTGTTCGGCACCATTCTGGCGGGCAATAACCTGTGGGTGCAGCGCGATGCACAGGGCACTGCCAGCACCTCGCTGCTCAACAGCTCCGGCACGATTGAAACCCAGTCCGGCGATATCACGATCAACACCGGCACGCTGACCAATCAGCGGGAAGGACTGGTTGTGACGGAAACGGAATTGGCTGGGGACTCGGTGCCGGATTGGGTTGGGAGAACAACGGCGAATATTCCTATTGAATGGTTTAAAGCTGAGGATTATGGGGTCGCAAGTTTCATATCTGTTTATAGAGGTGATGGATATTCTAGTGATGAATCAATAATATATGGTATGAAGCCATCATCTTCGTTATATGTTCCCTACGAACATGCTTATATTAAAAATATCATAATAGCAAATAAGGAAATTAATATATCTGTACTAGGTTATGATGGCCGAATTTATTCTGGGAATAATATTTCTATAAATTCAATTCTCCTAATTAATGATGCCTCTCAGATTGTTTCAGGAAAAAAAATAGAGTTAATTGGAGATAGTATAAGTAATCAGTCATATCAAACTGGGGTTACAAAAAAATATTTAACATATCAGTATGAAAATACTAAGTACAAACCAGCACAGTATTATATAAATGGTGTGCTTTCAAAAGTTAAATATACACCATCTAGTTTTGATTACATGTTGGCCAATTTTTCCCCATATCTTACTTATATCTTGAAAAATACCCCAACTACCGAAAAAACCGTTGGCGAAAGCTATAACGCCTTAATTCAGGCAGGCGGCACCATTACCGCCAATTTCAAACAGGATATCAGTAATACCACATTACAGCCGGGCAGCGGTGGGTTTATGCCGGCCTCCACCAAGCCGGTGCTGGATGCCATCACCACGCTGTCACCGTTGCAGAAGCAAACCACGCGCCAGCTGGTCAGTCAGGATTCGTCGTTTAATGCCGGGGCTGTAGACGTCACCAAAGCCGGCGACGGGCAGGCTGCGCTGGCGGGCAATGCCGCAGGCGTGGCGGCGACGGGTAAAGCAGTCACGCTGACGCCACAGTCTGGCACCGCACTGCAGGCGGGCGCGCAGGCGGACAACATCACGGCGACCATCGCGACACCGACTACTACAGGGCCACTGACGCTGAACACCGGTGACACGGTGGTGTTGCCGCCTTCTGCTTCCAGCCACGTCAATAATCCTAATGCGGTCGTGCTGACGCCGCAGTCTGGGACCTCGCTGCAAACCGGTGCGCAGGCGGAGAATATCTCCTCAGTCATCGCGACACCGACTACTACAGGGCCGCTGACGCTGAACACCGACGGTGCGGTGGCGTTACAACCTTCAACCTCCGGCCATGTCAGCAACCCTGATGCCGTTGCGCTGACGTCAACAGGCCAGCGGCCTGATGCGGGCAAGAGCCTGACGCCGGTTAACGTGGACAACACCGCGGCGGGTATCACGATAGCGGGCACGGTGGGCACGCCTGCTGCGTTAGCAACACCGGGCATGGCCGTGATTGATGCACCGAAGCCAACGGTCAGTGCAGACACCCCGCCGGGCGGAACTGCACCTGCTGTACCACAACCTCTCTCTGCCGCAGACTTGCTGAGCGCCATCGGCAACGGGCTGCAAAACCTGAGCACCAACCCACTTGCCGAGTACCCGCTGCCGACCGGCAATAACGGGCTGCTGGTGGTCGACCCGAATGCCGACAGCCGCTACCTGATCCACACCAACCCGAAACTGGAACAGCTGGGACAGGTCGACAATGCGCTGTTCAGCGATTTGCAGACGCTGCTGGGGCAACAGCCGTCAACGGTGGTGCCGGTTGAGACGCGCTCGCAGTGGACGCAGACCGACCGGGTGCTGGGCTCGTCCTACCTGCTGGACAAGCTGAATCTGGATGCAGACCACGATTACCGCTTCCTCGGGGATGCGGAGTTTGATACCCGCTACATCAGCCAGGCGGTATTGAAACAGAGCGGCCAGCGTCACCTGAACGGCACGGGCTCCGATTTGGCACAGATGCAAATGCTGCTGGATAATGCGGCGGTGGCGCAGAAAGGCATGAACCTGCAACTGGGCGTCAGCCTGACGCCGGAGCAGGTCGCCAACCTCAGCCAGAGTCTGGTCTGGTGGGAAAATATCGAGGTCAACGGGCAGACCGTGCTGGCACCGAAGCTGTATCTGGCGCAGGCGGATAAAAGTAACCTGCAGGGCAGCGCGATTGTCGCGAACAAGGTTGAACTGAACGCCGGCGGCAGCGTCACCAACAGCGGTACGCTCAGGGCGGTTGACGTGTTGGCAATCGCCAGCGGCGATAAAATTGATAACCACGAAGGCGGGCTGATCAAGTCAGACGGCGGCCTGAATCTGGTGGCGCTCAACAATATCACCAACAGCGGCAGCCGGATGGAGGGCAACACGCTGCAGCTCGCCAGCATCAACGGCGACATCATCAACCGCACCGAAAGCCGCAACTTCCAGACCGCGCAGCCGACGGCTTCCCATAGCGGCACCGGCTCGCTGGTCTTCACCGAACTGGGCAAAACCGCCGAAATCGTCGCGGGCAACAGCCTGACGCTCAGCGCGGGCAAGGATATCCGCAACGTGGCGGCCACGCTCAACGCCGGTCAGGACATGGCGCTGAACGCCAAAGGCAATGTGGCGATGGAGGCACTGACGCTGACCAACAACCGTGTCGATATCGGCGGGGGCAGCAGCAACACCGCGCTGAATACGGCCGTACAGGGCAGCACCGTCACGGCGGGCGGTACGCTGAAAGCGGTCGCGGGTCAGGATATTCAGATTGATGCCAGCGCGCTTTCCGGTGGCACGGCGCTGACGCTGGCGGCGGGTAACGACATTCGCCTGACCGCACAGGACACGCTGAAAGAGACGCTGTATCAGGGCGGCAGCACCGCGCAGCGTCGCACGCAGGAGGTGGCTAATGCTCAGCTGCTGAGCGGTGGCGAGTTGAGTCTGGTGGCCGGACGGGATGTGCTGTCCGAGGCGGCCAGCCTGAACGCCAAAGGCACGGCGACACTGGCGGCCGGACGCGACCTGAATCTGCTGTCTGAAACCGAAGAAACCTACAGCGGCAATTGGTGGAACCGCCACGCTGACTGGCAGCAAAACATCACCCAGCAGAGCACCGAACTCACGACGGGCCAGGGCCTGAACCTGCAGGCCGGCAGAGACATCAATCTGCAGGCGGCGCAGGGCGTGGCGAGCGGCGCGGTGACGGCGCAGGCGGGCAACAACATCAACCTGCTGTCGGCGACCGAAACGCAGCACACCTTCTTTGAAGAAACCCAGGTCAAGAAGAAGCGGTTTTCGAAGACGGTAACGCATACGCTGCAGGAAACGTTGCAGACGAATGAGAAAGGCAGCCTGTTGTCGGGTGACAGTGTCACGCTAGCGGCTAATCAGGATATCAACCTGCAGGGCTCCTCGGTGGTCGGTGACAAGCAGGTGACGCTGCTGGCGAACAACGACGTCAACACCGCTGCCAGCGTGGAGAACTACCAGAATTATGAAGAGTACAGCAAGAAAAAGAGCGGGCTGTTCAGCGGCGGCGGCATTGGCTTTACCATCGGTTCAACGTCAACCAGCCAGAAACTGCGTGACCAGGCGGCGACCCAAAGTCAGAGCATCAGCACCCTCGGCAGCACGACCGACTCGGTGACGGTGAAGGCCGGGAACGATGTCAGCATCAGCGGCACCGACATGGTGGCCGGGAAGGACATTCTCCTGCAGGGTAACAATGTCACCCTCGACCCGGGCTACGACACGCGCAAACAGCAGCAGGAGTTTGAGCAGAAAAGCGCAGGGCTGACCGTGGCGCTCTCCGGCGTGGTGGGCTCGGCGCTCAACAGCGCGGTGCAGAGCATTCAGGCGGCAAAAAGTGAAAGCGATGGCCGGCTGGCGCTGCTGCAGGGCATGAAGGCCGGGCTGGCGGGGTATCAGGCCTATCAGGGCAGCCAGTCCGAGCTGAACAACAAGGGGGAAGCGTCTTTTGTCGGCGTCAGCATTTCCCTCGGGGCGCAGAACTCACGCTCCAGCCAGACCAGCGAGCAGAAACAGAGTTTTGGCTCGACGCTGAATGCGGCCGGGGATATCGGTATCGAATCGCGCACCGGGGATATCACGGTCGCGGGCAGCCAGCTTAAGGCGGGCGGCGATGTCCTGATGAACGCGGCGCAGGATATTCACCTGCTCTCTGCCCGTAATAGTGAAGCGCTGAGCGGCAAAAACAGCAGCAGCGGCGGCAATATCGGCGTCAGTCTGGGCTTAAGCAACGGCAGCGCGGGGCTCAGTATTTTCGCCAACGTCAATGCGGCGAAAGGACGGGAAACCGGCACGGGCAACACCTGGTCAGAAACCACGGTGGATGCGGGCAATCACGTCACGCTGAAAAGCGAACGCGACACGCGACTGACCGGCGCGCAGGTGAACGGCGAACGCATTGATGTTGACGCCGGGCGTAACCTGCTGCTGCAAAGTCAGCAGGACAGCGACCGCTATGACTCCAGCCAGGTGAGCGGGTCGGCGGGCGGCAGCTTTACCTGGGGCGGCGGGGGCGGCAGCGGCTATATCAGCCTCAGCAAGGACAAGATGCACAGCAATTATGACAGTGTGCAGCAGCAGACGGGGCTCTTTGCCGGTAAAGACGGATTTGGTATAAAGACCGGAGAACATACCCAGCTTGACGCTGCGGTCATTGCCTCCACCGCCAACGCCGAGAAAAACCGGCTGGAAACGGGGACGCTGGGCTGGAGCGGGCTCAACAATAAAGCTGAATTCAAGGTGGAGCACAGCGGTGCCGGGTTCAGCGCCAGCCCGTCCCTGAACGGCAGTATGCTGTCGACGCTGGCGATGAACGTGCCGTCGGCGCTGATGGCGCTGGGGAGCAGCGGCAATGCGTCCAGCACCACCTATGCGGCGGTGAGTGACGGCACCCTGCTGCTGCGGGATACAGCGAAGCAGGTGCAGGATATCGCCACGCTGAGCCGTGACGTTGAGCACGCGAACAACGCGCTCAGCCCGATCTTTAACAAAGAGAAAGAGCAGAAACGCCTGAAACAGGCGCAGCTGATAGGTGAAATCGGCGCGCAGGTGATGGATATCGTGCGCACGGAAGGCGAGCTGAAGGCGCAGAAAGCGGCGGAGGCCAAGGGCGATGCCACCGTCAAACGTCCGCAAGAGGGGGATTCAGCGCAGGAATGGGAAGTCTATAAAAAGGCGCTGACGGAATCGCCGACCTACAAGGCCGAGATGCAGAAATACGGCACGGGCAGCGACTTCCAGCGTGCGGCACAGGCGGCGACGGCGGCGATTCAGGCCCTGGCGGGCGGGGATATCCAGAAAGCGATAGCCAGCGGTGCGTCGCCGTACCTGGCGCAACTGGTGAAAGACGTCACGCTACCGAAGGATGAGAGCAAAATCACGGCGTCGGATATCGCGGCCAATGCGATGGCGCACGCGGTGGTGGGTGCAGTGGTCGCCCAACTGTCGGGACAGGATGCGGCGGCGGGGGCGATTGGTGCCTCCAGCGGTGAACTGGCCGCCCGTACGATTATGGCCTTGCAATATCCCGGCAAGACGGCGAACGACCTGACGGAAGCGGAAAAACAGTCGGTCAGCGCGCTCTCGACGCTGGCCGCCGGGCTGGTATCGGGTCTGGCTGGCAACAGCACGGCCACCGCCGCCAGCGGTGCACAGTCCGGGCGCAATGCGGTGGAGAATAATGCTTTGGGTGCGGATGCCGGGACGGCGTTAGGGTTCTGGTTAGGCAAAAGCGACGAATGTGGTGTTGTCTGTAAGGCGGAGATTGCGAAAGGCATTGCTGAGGGTAATCTCGTGGTATCAGCCGGTGTGGCAGGCGTTGCCGGTGGCGCAATGATCGTGGGGGCCACGCCGGAAATCGTGGCGGCGGCAAAAGCGGCATTGGAAGGGTGTAAGGCTGCGCCGACGATTTGTCTGAACAATGCCGGATTGCAGGTAGCGGAAGCTGTCACACCGGGAGGTGTGGGTGCTGCTGGGGCTATCGGGGTTGGCAGGACGGTTGCAGAAGCAACGGTGGCTAAGGCTGAGGCTGTGGCAGCTAATGCTGCTAAGAATAGTCCACCATGGAAGGTTGGTGAGTATCTTGACGACTTTAAACCCTCGCCTAGTCCACTGGAATTGGTCATGGAACAGGCTGAAAAAGGTTCACAAACTGCATATATCAGGATGGATCACATCCTAAACGGTGAAGTGAAAACTTTGAAGAATGGAACAAAAGTTGGCTCTGGCGGGCATTATATTCGCGATTCAAATATTAAGATCGATGAGATAACGGGAGTTCCAGATGCTAATGGTGTTTCAACTGGTTATATTTCTGTGAGGGATCTATCTACAGGCGAGTGGGTTAGTAAGAAAGCACAGACTACGTTTTTCCCTGTGCAATGGTCAAAACGCCAAACTGCCCAAGAGATCGAGAGTGCGTTTAAAAATTCTGAAAGAATACCTAATACAGAAATGTGGAGCGGAAAATCATCTAGTGGGCTGGAAATTCAAGGTTTTTACGGTAAGCCCGATGGAACAGGTGCAACCGCATGGCCTGTATATAAAGGAGGGAAAAAGTAATGTTGAATGATCGGATTACTTTTTGGTGGAATGAGAAAAGCAAGCTATTTATTCCTATTGGGGGGAAGATACGTGATAGCTTGGGGGGGGGGGTATTGGGTTATGGAGCGCGTGAAATTGCAGGGTGGTTATCTAATGACATTCAATATGGAACCCATTCTGTTGATATCTGGGTAAAAAATTTAACGGCTTTAGCTTCTGGAAAAATTACCGATGGTAATTTTGGTATAGGTAATGCCCATTGGGTGATGGTGACCCAAGGTAAAGTTTTCATTGGTTGTGAATATGTTGAAGAGCAACAGGTACTTTTAACTATTGAACAAACATTATATGTATTGGAACAGTATCGCTCCTTTTTGGACGGTTCTTATACTGAGGATTATCCACCGGAACCTATAGACGTAGAATATTTAGCTGAAGGCCTTGCGGCAGTTACACAATATGAATCTTTAGAAGGCTCCTATTGCTTGCCATATTAGTGAGTAATGATAGAATCCCGGCCCCTAAAAAGGCCGGGATTTTTTGTCTGTCACTCAACCGCAGGCCGTATCACCAGTTGTCCCTGTTCAACAGTGATAACGACCGGGGTATCGGTCGCAAATCCAGTGCAAGAATCACCACGCTGAGCCGTGACGTTGAGCATTCGAACAACGCGCTCAGCCCGATCTTTAACAAAGAGAAAGAGCAGAAACGCCTGAAACAGGCGCAGCTGATAGGTGAAATCGGCGCGCAGTTGATGGATATCGTGCGCACCGAGGGTGAGCTGAAGACGCAGAAAGCGGCGGAAGCGAAAGGCGATGCCACCGTCGAGGGTTCGAAAGACGGGTGATTCGGTCGCGATGTGGGAGGACTATAAAAAGGCGCTGACGGAATCGCCGACCTACAAAGCCGAGATGCAGAAAGCGATAGCCAGCGGTGCGTCGCCGTACCTGGCGCAACTAGTGAAAGACGTCACGCTACCGAAGGATGAAAGCAAAATCACGGCGTCGGATATCGCGACCAACGCGGTGGTGGGGGCGGTAGTTGCCCAACTGTCGGGTCAGGATACGGCTAGGGCGGTTGAATAAAAATCCTCAGGCCCCTTCAAGTGATAGAACTGCGGCGGAAAACGTTCTGAAAGATATGCAAAATGCTCTTAAGGGTAAGAAGTGATGGATAAGTATGTTAATGAGTATCTGAGTATTTTTATTCAGAAGTCGGAATATATAAAAAATGAAGTAAATAAGAGTTTCGAGTATTGGTATCCAGATCCACCGCCGACAATTTTATTATTTTCGCTAGTAGGTAAAGCGCTAGTTAGCCAATTAGCCACATTAGAGCAGTCAGATAAATCAATTTTTTTCCAGCACATCGAAACCGGAATGATGTCAGACAATGATGACTTGGCAACGGCGGTAGCAACTGGGCTTATTGAGTCTTTAGTTACAACCACCGATGAAAATGAGTCTATGTGGAAAAAAATTGAAAGTTGTCTCTATACTGAATCAAAAAAGCACGCGCTATCGTGGAAAAATTTTGGGCAGTAATGAAAATTTCCTGACTCAATAAAAGTAATCGTAAAAAACCCCGGCCCTAAAAAGGCCGGGGTTTTTTATCTGACCTTAGAACCGCACCTCAGTTTCAATGACCAGTCGGTCCGCATTCAACATTCACAATCACCGACTGTCCAGCATTAAAATCGAATTCTTCCAGCCAATTGTTGTAAGCTTAAGCTGCAGGCTGGGCGGTTTTTTCCCGCCGCTGGAGCTCTTTTACTTTAGTCGTGTGGGGCTCTGGTTTAGAATCGCGTTCAGCCATGATTAACTACCTCACTTAGTTGGTTGCGGTGCTCGAGTGTCGCAGCCATGCGTTATTTCTTGCCTGTTTATGACTTCTTTTTTATAGATAAATACATGATCAGCTTTGACGATGCTTTAGAGAAAGCTAATAAATATTTGGAAGGTGATGAGCCTTCCGTTGTAATAACGTTGATTGGCCGTTTTACTGAAGGGTGGGTTTTCTGCTTTCAATCAAGAGAGTATCTTGAAACTGGAGATTCATCTGCGCTATTGGCGGGTAATGCTCCATTCATCATTGATAAAGATAGTGGCGAAATACATTCATTAGGAACTGCATATCCTATTGAAAAATATTTACAGGATTATAAAAAAAGGAAAAAAAACTTAAGCTAACAAAGATCCCAACCAAATTGTTATGATCGTCACTTTGCCGATCCTCAGACTCAATCACCAGCGTACCATGCTCAACGGTAACGTATAGAATATCAGGGACATAGATCGTTTCCCTCTTTACTCTGGGCAGTAAGAATAATGCTGCTGACGCTGGCCTAACACTATATTTTCTGCAATTTTTTCCCACATGTAAGATGGGTTGGAATACATAGGGAAGTGTCCGCAGTGAGAGACTTCTGCTAGTAAAACACCGTGTTTCTCTATATTTTCAAGATAGCTCAGGGAGCGATTCTGTTCACCAAACATGAACATTTTAGGGCATGGCAGTTTGAGAAATTTGTCCATCAATGCGCCGTGATCGGATAGATGAACCATCGAGCTAAAAATGCCCTTTACCGCATCGACGTGTACTTTATTTGGTAAATTAGCTGCGTAGAGAGCGCTGGAAAAATAAGGCGAAAAACGTGTTCTTTCAATGAAGTGTTCAAAAAACTCACCAGCGTTATCACTAGGATAATTTATAATCTGACGGCTCAAAAAACAATCTTCAGGTGCGATATTTCCCTCTATATTGGTAAAAGATAATACGCGTTCGGGGTTCTGATCTGCCAAGAGTAATGCGGTTAATCCGCCCATCGAATGGCCGACTAAATGACATTCTAGAAATCCCATCGCATCCAGCATGGAAATTGCTGTTTTTACAAGAAAGGGGATGGAAACTGACGTAACATCGTTACATTGTGTTTCACCACATCCCGGTGCGTCATAAGCCAGAAAAGGATGACCATCGAAATCAGGGTGTAGAACGATATCTGCGTAGTCCTCCTTAGTCGAGCCGAATCCATGTAAAAAAACAATCGGCGCTTTTTCTCCATGACGTGTTATGGCAGAGATAGTGACATGAATTCCATCGATTGATTTAGAGAATTGCTGTTTCTCAAAAGGAGCCATGGTGACCTTAAATAGGTGGAAATTGGCTACTTTCATCTGTCTGTATTGATATGTAAATTCGTTTTTATGTATCTGTATGATACTAAAATAAGAATAGAACTTTACATTCCACTCGCATAGTGTTGATTGGTCTATCAGGCGGAGGCAATACATTGAGTAAAATCGATTATAGATTAATCAAGCAATTGTATTTATTCCTTGCTGTTGCTGAAGAAGAGCATTTTGGTCGGGCGGCAGCGCGACTTGGGATGTCTCAGCCTCCGCTGACTGAACAGATAAAAATACTCGAGCAATCTTTGAAGTTAACATTATTCGAACGTTCACGGCGTGGGACGACCCTTAGCCCTGCCGGAAAAGCTATTTTGCCGCAGGTCAAAAGATTTGTTGACCATATGGCGTCGTTAGAAAAAATGGTGAAAGAAGTCGCTCAGGGAAAGGTCGGTGTGATCCATATAGGTGCAATTACATCGGCGATGTTTGATGTTGTCCCTGAATTTCTAAACTATTTTAAACATCACTATCCCGACGTAACTGTTTTTGTTAATGAGATCGACAGTGCTGAAGCTATTTCATCATTATTATCTGGGAAATTGGATATGGCTTTTGTCAGGGTTGAGGGGGATATTGGACAGACGCTGAAATCTATACCGCTGACAGAAGATTTATTGGGAGTCGCATTGCCTGTAGAACATCCTATGGCCTGTAATAATGAAATTCGGCTTGGCGATCTGAAAGATGAAGCATTCGTTATGTCATCACGACGTGTGAACCCGACATATTTTGATATATTGACCTCGGCTTGCAGAGAAAATGGTTTTAATCCACGAATTCTGTATGAAGTTCGTTCAGTGACGGCGCAAATTGCTTATGTGAGTTGTGGACAAGGCGCTGCTCTTGTCCCTTTGAGCATGAGTCGCTTTATTCCTGGTAATGTCCGTTTAATTCCTCTCAAAGAATCAATAAAAATAGTAACCGCTGCTTTAGTTTGGAATCCTGGTAACGGTCATCCTCTTGTTGAATATGGGGTTAAGTGGCTAACGCAATACGTGGCTAATAAGAAATCCGTATTAACCTATTAGGTAATTGGTATTTCACTTTATTACTCAACCTCTCCACAATGTCGTATGCCACAGACATTTAGGATGAAATACGATTGTGAACAGTTATCTGAGTTTTGCCGCTATTGCACTGACCGTTGTTTTCATGCCAGGGCCAGGAACAGTAAAGTCGATCGCCAACTCAATAAACTATGGACTAAAAGGGTCTATCGTTGGCATTTCTGGATTAACCATCGGTGTCTGTGCGGTTGCCGGGCTCTCTGCAACCAGCCTGGGGTTGCTCCTTGTCTCATCACCACATGCCTTTAAAGCCATCTCTTATTGCGGTGCTCTTTATTTGTTCTATCTTGGTGTGAAGTTGTGGTTTACTCAAAGTAAAGTTATGACGATTGAGAATGCGAAAGTCGTTAGAAAAAGACGTATTTTCACAGAAGGCGTGCTCTTACAATTTACGAACCCAAATGCTATTTTGTTTTTCTTTTCTATTTTTCCTCACTTTATTGATAGGCGACAGGATTACTTACTGCAATTTTTATCTCTGGTGGGAATCTTCTGTTTAGCGTTTGTCTGCGCGCATGCAACATATGCGACGATTGCCTATAAGGCGAAGTCTATTTTTAATCGTGAAGATAATACACTACTGAATAGGATCAATGCTGTGTTCTTTATTTTATTATCTGTTTATCTGGCAAGCAGTTCTTAGCGTAATCACATACGTCCCGAACCATGATAGATATAATGTGAATGTTAACAATGTTTTATTATTACGTCGTGATTGATAGATGTTCATTTAAAGTGGAGAGTAATAACTCCCAGAGTTTATTTTTTAATGCAAAATGGGAGGAATAGCAACTCTAATGTTTTTATTTTGTTATAATGTCAAATAATATCATTAAAAATGAAATTATTGCGAAAGGTAAGTAATGCAATGCTATCTTATTTTCACCTGCCATGCTTAACCTGCACTAAACACAATAATTCCATTTTTTATCCATTCAATATTTTTAACTATATTGTTCGCTTTTTCTTCGTATGTGCTTTTATTTAATCCTGTAAACTCAATACTTAATTCCCCTAGTCGAAGCAGGGAGATTAGCCTCGAATGGTCGATATAACGACGATGGCTCACGTGCTTCTATTTTGATTTTATTTTTGACGATCCTCTAACGTCGATCCAATCCTGCGCGTCGCTGGCTTGCGATCCGCTGGTCACACCGTTGCCGTTTTAACGGCGGATAGTTGTCGTTTGTCGGTATGGGTTTTATTCATTAAGTGAAGGAAATCACAATGCAATACACTGGGAAGTACCTGAAGAAAACAGTGCTGATGCTGGCTATGATGGCCGGTCTCAGCGTCGGGCAAAGTCAGGCTGGCGTCGAAATTGAAACGCGCTCGCTGGATCAAATCTATAAGAGTGCGTTGAGAGAAGGCGGAACGGTTACCGTTTACGCTGGCGGTGACGTGCAGTCGCAGCAGGCTGGTTTCAAGCGGGCATTTGAGACACGTTTTCCTGGCATGAAACTGAATGTGATTGTCGATTACAGCAAATACCATGATGCCCGTATCGATAATCAACTGGCGACCGGTACGCTGATTCCTGATGTGGTGCAACTGCAAACGGTGCAGAATTTCCCACGCTGGAAAAAGGAAGGGGTGCTGCTGAACTACAAAGCGCGTGGCTGGGATAAAATCTATCCGGAATTTCGTGATGCAGATGGTGCCTGGACCGGTGCCTATGTCATCGCATTCAGTAATTTGGTCAACACCCAGCTTCTGGATGAAAAATCCTGGCCGCGTGAAGCTAATGATTACCTTCGTCCCAATCTGAGGGGCAACCTGATTCTGGCCTATCCTAATGACGACGATGCGGTGCTGTTCTGGTACAAGCTGGTCGTGGATAAATACGGCTGGGATTTTGTTAAAAAACTACAGGAGCAGGACCCCGTCTACGTGCGCGGCACTAATGTCCCCGGTGCTGAAATCGCAACGGGAAAATATAGCGCAACGTTTACCAGCTCCGGCGCGCTCGTTCCGGCTGCGGATGCTGTGACCCGCTTTGTGTTGCCGAAGTCCGATCCTTTTGTTTCCTGGGCGCAACGCGCCGCTATCTTCAAACAGGCTAAGCACCCAGAAAGCGCCAAGCTGTACCTGAGCTGGGTACTGGATCCGCAAACGCAAACTCAGGTTTCGCGTATGTGGTCTGTGCGTACTGACGTTGCGCCGCCAGAGGGTTACAAGCCTATCTGGGAATACCGTAACACCCGCCCGCAGGCGTTTGCTGATTTCATGTACGATCGTGGTGCGGTCGAACGTTTCCGCGCACAGATGAGCCTGTATGTCGGTGAAGCGAAAGGCGAACCGACGCCGGGCTGGCTTGGCGTGCACCCAGAGGTGCCTCTGGTTAACTAACGTTTGAAATTATTGCGTTACTTCATGCTGGTCACGTTCATCGTGGCCGGCATTACGTTCTGTAAGTTCCACGTGTTAAGTACCCCTCGATTAGCACTACGCGATTAAATATCAAGCCCGATAATGGCGGTCTTGTTCGGTAAAGGGGTGAGCAGGGTAAGTAAGAGAAGATTGCCAATGGCAGCGAACCACCATTGGCATGTTGAGGATTAACGCTTACTTCTTATTGTTGGGTTTCAAGGTTTCGCCAACGTTCAGCAGGAAGATTTCGTTATCGCGAGTAGATATGCGAGTTGAACCGTCTTCCATACGGTAGCCGCCCTCGGTGAAGCCCGCACCATTCAGGAATGGGGCAACGGACTGTGGCTGATTGCGTACCGCCGCTTCCAGCGCTAACAGAGCATAAGGCTCGATGGTATCGACATCAGCATATTGTCTGTTGGGATCGGCCATGAAGAAGCCGTTCTTATAACGCGTGCTGATAATGTTATCGCCCACTTTTTCCGCCAGCGACAGATAGTCTTTCACTTTGCTCGCCTGATACAGATCCAGCAGCGCGAACAAGGCGTAAGGATCGTTGTTCTTGGTAGCGAGATCCACTTTGACGTCTTTACCCGCCGCTGAACCTAACTCACCCAGCCCTTGTGCGCGAGCGATGCCGCGTGCGACACGCCACAGTTCGGCGTCCGGTAAAACGGTATAGGCGCGAGCATACGACAGCAAGAATGAGTTATCTGCGGGATAAGGCTTGATCACCGTGCCTTTTTTACCGTAGTAACCATCACGTGGCAGAACGTAGTTGGAGAGATCTTTGCCGTTAGCGAGCATCGGGCGGAACGTGTTATCGGACTCGTTATAGGCATACTTGGCAAAGGCTTTCAGGCCATCGGTTGTCCAGGTCAACAGTTCCTTGCCTTCCGCGCCTAAATCTTTACCCAACTGAAGCTGCATGAGCGCATTTTCGGAATAGATCGTACTGGTGCGTCCTTTCAGCATCATATTGCCTTCCAGCGCGGTAGGGCCGAACTCTGGGCCGAACTGACGCTGGGCGCGATCGCCATATTTGGAATGCGTATCGGCATCGTCGGTGGTTTCATCACGCTTCAGCGCCTGAGTAAACTGATACACGCCAAGTCCGGTTGCTTTATCCCGTGGCAGCACATACTGCTGTGCCAGACGTTTTGCCCAGACCAGCGCGCCGTCTTCTTTATTGTATTTGTACAGTAGCGAGGCGGAATAGATCAGATCGTTCCCCGCATTCAGGAAACTGAGGCCTTTGGTGGCGAAGAAGGGCGGCTGTTGCTCAAACGGACTTTGCCAGAGCGCGCCCATTTTTTGCCCGTATTTACCGTGGCGACTGGTTTCCATGATTTTCCAGTCATAAACGTGCGCATTCCAGAAACCGCGAATAAAGCGTGCGGTGGCCTCTTTATCAACGCTGAACATCAAATCGTAGTAGGGATAGGCATTTTTCAGCTCATGCACCATCTCTTTTTCGCTCGGGCCTTCCGGCTGCAGCGTTTTTAAATCAACGAAACGGTGACCGCCCCAAATCAGCAGGCCGCTCTCATCCTGATAGTGCTGGAAGTGATACTTCACAATCGCTTCGGCGCGCTGCTTATAGCTGGGGTTGCCGCTCAGGTTACTTAACCCGACCAGCACGCGCATCAGGTTTTGCTGCGCGGAGAAGTTAGACAACACGGCATGGCGGCCGTCAGGGAAGATCCATTCCATCTGCTTGCCAGTACGCGGATCGATACCATCGGCGAGCAGCGGTGTGGGTGATTGACCGTGATACTGGTCACCGGCTTTGGTCAGCACGTTATCAACATACTGATTGACGATAGTGAGACGGTCTGGTGTAGCGGCGCTGGCCTGTAAAGCAACCAGACCTGCAAGAAGCGACAGCGCAAATTTTTTCATTTTTATCTACCTGTATAGCTTTTGTAATAAAGGGATCCTGCTTGATAAACAGGATCCCCGAGAAACATGGCATAGCAGTCAGCTATTGTTAGAAAGCTAAGTCGTTGTTAGAACGTATAGGTGAAGCCGACTTTCCCTTTTCCTTCACGCGATTTCACATCGCGCCCGCTGGCGACATCTTCAACGCCAACGTGTGCCGTCCAGTTGTCGTTGATGGTGTAAGACACATCAAAATCCTGCTGATAATCATGCTTTTTGTTGTTTTGCAGCACGTAATCCGCGTGGTAGTAGTAAGCGGTGTACGCCAGTGTGAAGTTATCGAAACCCTTGTAGGCCACACCCGCTTCATAGCGGTGACGGTGGGTATCATCATCCGTGCTGGTACGCTTGCTGCGGGTGATTTTTCTGAGGTCATAGCGATATTGCGTATGAAGATCCGTCTTGTCAGTCACCGCCCAGGTCAGTTTCAAACCTGGCGTATAGCGTGCGCCGGAACTCTGGCTGGCACCGATATCGCCTACGGTGCCTTCACCGCTGGTGCCGCCGGAGTAGAAGCGCGCTTCCAGATTCGGCGTTAAGGTTAGTTCAGGCGTTAAGCTGTAGGCATAGCCGGTATAAAAAGCATAAGAATTCGAGACGACATCATCGATGGTCAGATCTTTATTCTTATTATAAAAGTTCAGCTCAACGCCAACGTACAGGCCATTATCCATAAAATGCCGCATGCCGATTTGATCACCGTGGTAGCGATTCATCGTTCCCCAGCTATGTTCATAGCTGAGTTTGGTATCAGAGGCAGAGGCGGAAATAGCATAAATTTGGGCAAAGAGAATACCGGCCACAAGGTAGCGTTTTTTCATTATGGGCACCATTAATATTGGTCGTTAATTGTGAAAACTGTGCGCTGATAGACAAAATTCATTCATGAATTTATTTTTCCCTCAACGCGGCACGAAATACGGCGTGTTTCCTTTATAAAATTCGGTATTTCTTAGAAAACGTAGTTGAAACCAACTTTGATTTTCCCCTGACGGCTTGATGATGTGCTGGATTTGTTAATATCATCATACTCAATGTAAGGAGTTAGCTGTTTGTTTAACTTATATTGAACTTTGAACTGATGTTCATAATCCGTTTTACCATTGTCATAGACGGCGTATTCTTTTTCCGTGAATTCACCCTTGCTATATTTATACGATTTTGTGGTGTTATCACCGATATAGTAGTTAAAGACGTAAGTTAGATTAATTTTATCAAAACCAGAATACGTTACCCCAGCATCCAGACGGTGGCGTCCAGTGTCGGATGTTGACAAATAAGACTCTCCTGCGTGACCATATTTGTCAGACGCGGAAATGGTCGAATAACGCGAGCTGCGAGACGGTTTTTTATATTCATAACGGTAGCGGCCATAAGTGGACCAGTCGCTGTTAATTCGATAGTTATATTTCAGCCCCGGCTGATACATCATGCTGGCATTACCGATGGAGAATTCAAAGCTCGGCGTTAAGGTAGCGGCCTTGCTTAGCTTGAAGTCCTTACCGATCACCATGCCGCCAGAGCCGCCCTGCATATCGTCATAGGCAACGTCGTAGCGTTTGTTCCCACCAGCCGACGTACTGAATTTGACCTCGTACGACCAGCCGTTGGTTTTCTTGTGAATGAGCTTGATGGAGTCTGCGTGGCGGCGGTCTTCCGTCTTCCAGTTATGTTCGTACTGAAAGGTCGTTTTGCCATCGGTTTCTGCCTGAGTGAGGAAAGGAGCGAATCCGGCACAAACGATGAGTAGGTTACGTGTGTATATTTTCATTCTGTCTTTCTCTTTCTTGATGAATAAATAATATTATTGGCGAGTGCAGTCTCTATCTTTAAAACCAGACAGTGGATGCCATTTTTTGGGCGTAAAAATAGAATCACCAGAAATGATGATGACGCCATTAATAATGTCAGACAGGGCGAGATCCCTGGTAAATCAGATTTCTATCAGTTCATCGATGCTCCCTTATATATGATTTTGTTTGTGGGTATTTCAATCAGCGAAATGGCTTAGGCTGATGAGTGAATGTCGATAATTTATACCACTTACTGGTTGTCCTAATTATCAGCAGACTTGATAATTAGGTCGTGTGGCATTATGGTGAAAAGGAAACGCTGTTTCATTTATGTGGATCACACATTTGGTTACTCTTTGAGATTTTTTGTAATCATTTCGTCTGATTATTGTAAGAGTAAAGAAGGGCGGTAACGACGATCGTTGTTGTCAGGTTGGGAGATGTATCTCTTGATCGTTAATGATGATGGTGATATGTAATTGAACAGCTGTTAACCGGTTATCTGTCTTATTCTCCACATCATTCCGTGAATATTCTGTAGAAAGCGATTTCCATAAAAATGAATAAGCGGCCAATAGCCATCAAATACCCCTGAATATTTTCAGGGAACCTATCGCGTTTTCATTCCACTCACTTATACCCGTCATCCTGCGAGCGGCACGCTTGCTGGCCTTTCTGTACTCAAATGACGCGGGAGACTCGTTTGTTAAGCCTGACGACAGCAGAATGGAGACAGTAATGATCAATCGTATTGAGAACGGAAATCGGTGGGGAAATACCGCGCCTTTGCCTGCGCCACACAATACAGAAGCGAGTCGGCAGGGTGGACAAACGGCGGCATTGCCCACGGCACGGTCGGGTTCGCGCTCAATCGATTTTGGCGACGCGTCGCCGAGCCTGTCGCCAGTGCCTTCTGGCCAGAGATCAATGTCACCCGCGCGCGTGCTGTCAACTATGCAAATTGCCGACAGTTCACTGATTGCGGAACCCAAGCCTTCCGTCGATCTTCAGGCGATAGATAGCTCGGAGCACAGTAACGCCAGGGCATTGGAAAAGTGGTCGGCATTGTTGAGCGATCTGCCGGAAAACGAACGCGAAAAGGCGGCAAAGGAGCTGAATCGCCCGCTGGCGGCGGCGAAAATGTTACAAGAGGGCGGCACGAACGCGGAAAAAGCGCTTGTCTATCTGCGTGAAAATCCGGCGATCTACACTGCGATGGATACGGCAAAGGATGGCGGTAGAGCCGACGGACATATCTCGAATCGGGATACCAAATCCTTTATTAAAAGCATGGAGCGACGTGCCAGCGATGCCAGCCATGTTGTGCAGGAATATCGGGAAAAAAATCCGACAGCCGATGCACAGTCGCTGCGGTTAGTGCAATCTTCCGCGCTTTTGCTCGCCAACGAGCCGCTGCTTAATGCTGCCGATGCAAAAAAATCCTACACGCATTCTCCGCCGCAAAAGAACGATCGCACCAGCACCCTGACCGATCTGAACGCGATCATGACCGACAACCCGACGCTATCACCTCAGCTAAAAGCGGCTGCCCGACTGTGGTCTAATCCCGGGCTGTTCGGGATTCTGGAACATGCGGATGTCAAAGGAGAAAAACTGGCACGAGTCCCACATGATGGCAAACTGATGATGAAGGACATGAAAAGTTGGATCCGCGAACAGGCACCAGTGAACCATCAGGAAGCGGCAGATACGTTACACAATGCGGCGGCGTTGGGACTGGCGGCAAAAACCGATATCAGTACGTTGAATGGAGCCGTTTTTACCCGACCGCAGCAGTACAGCGGGGCGCAAAAGTCGGCGACGTTGGTCAAACTGCAACAGACGCTGGAGCAGGTCATGGCGGGGCGTGAATACCGGAATACCGAAGAAACAGAAAAGGTGTTAAATCAACGCATTGAAGCGCTACAGAAAGACAGAGATGTGATTCAGCATTTTGAGCAGGCGGTGCCGCGTGAAATAAACACCATTTTACTGTCCGATCCGCTGCTTGCGCAGGCGGCGATGAGCCAACGTTTCTCTACGATATCACCGACCGCGCCGCGAACGGTTGGACTTGATGCTTCCCCCTCGGCTGCATCACATGAGGGGATGGGAGTAAAAAGCGATGTGCAGGCGGTGAAAGAGGCTGGGCGCAGCGTGATGAGTTTTGCTAAATCGTCGCTACACGCAGAGGATTTAACCAAGGCGGCGGGGAGTAAAACGGCCATTGGGCTTGCTGGTAAAGCGGGCGCAGCGATTGCCGGAAAAGTCGTGGGGGCTATCGCGGGTGAGGCCGCTGGTGCGGCAGCCGCCTCTGCCGTTGGCGCGGCCGCAGGGCCGGTGGGATGGGCAGTGAGCGGGGCGCTCAGCATCGGTATGGGGATTGCGGAACTGGTGAACTTTTTCAATGCCAAAAGCAAACTCAAGAACCGGCGGGAGGATTTTGCCAAAACGGTTAACCCCGCACTGGAACAGTTCAATATTCCCAAACCGCGCTGATACGCCAGCTTAAATTTCGAGCTTAAATTTCAAAGCCAGGAGCGACTTCTTTTACTGGTTTTTTACACACTTCGGGTTTGGGTTGGTTCGCAGGAAGGTTTTTGCAGTCAGGCGCAAAAGGGTTCAACGCATCGCGATTCAGATAGAGCACAAACAGGATCAGAATGATGAGAGGGATAAGAATACGTTTTCTTTTCATGGCTATCTTTCTTGGTTGCGTTGCAAAAAATGTGTGTATGTTAAAAAAACAGGAAAAATTCTAACGCGTTACGCGGCTTTTGTCTTTAGCCTGCTCGATTTCCACCTTATTGTAGTCGTTTGGCGTGATGGTATCGGCAGGGCGGAAGATGAAAAAGATTCGATTTGCGGCGATTGGGTTAGCGCACAACCACATTTATGACATGTGTCGGCAACTGGTTGATGCAGGAGCGGAACTGGTTGGCGTGTTCGAGTCCGACCCAAATAATTGGGAAAAATTCATCTCGCTTTTCCCCTCCGTACCTTTTGCTGATTCTGCGGAACAGCTGATTGGCGACGCCTCTATCGATCTCATCGCCTGTGCCGTTATTCCCAACGACCGAGCCGAACTGGCGCTGCGCACGCTGGATTCAGGCAAAGATTTCTTCACCGCCAAACCGCCGCTGACCACGCTGGAGCAGTTGGATGCCGTCCAGCGTCGGGTAGCAGAAACCGGCCGCAAGTTTGCCGTGTACTTTAATGAGCGAATCAATGTGGATAGCGCGCTGTTTGCCGGTGAACTGGTGCAACAGGGTGAGATCGGTCGAGTGATTCAGACGATCGGTGTTGGCCCCCATCGTGAACGCGGCGTGCGGCCTGACTGGTTTTATCAAAAGCGTCAGTACGGCGGGATCCTCTGCGATATCGGTATTCATCAGATCGAACAGTTTCTCTATTTTACCGGCAACACCGATGCGCAAGTGGTGACCAGCCAGACGGCGAATTATCACCACTCGCATCAGCCAGAATTTGAGGATTTTGGCGATGCGATGCTGCTGGGTGACAATGGGGCAACGGGCTATTTTCGCTGTGACTGGTTTACGCCGGATGGGTTGAGCGTCTGGGGTGACGGCCGTCTGACGATACTGGGGACAGAAGGTTATATCGAAATCAGAAAGTATGTCGATTTGACGCGCGGCGAAAGCAACGTCGTTTATCTGGTGAATGGTAAAGGTGAACAGCGCTTTACCCCCGCAGGCTGCGTCGAGCGCACCTTTTTCCCGAATTTTTTGCATGACTGCCGTGAGCGCACCGAGCTGGCGATGTCGCAAGCGCATATCTTCAAAGCGACGGAACTGTCGATTCTGGCGCAGCAGGCCGCGAAGAAGATCGTTTAAAAGAACGCTTGTTCTGCGTATTCCTCCTGACAACCGTGCTCCGCAATGGCGCATGGTTGTTCCTTTTCTGTGCATGGCAACAAACCCCTCTCATTTAATTTCATAAAAATCAATGAAATAAAATCTGGCATGGTTTTCGCTTTAGTGAATTCAATCTTGTATACCAGATGGGATTCACATCATGCCAAGAATGACAGGACTCACGCTTCAGGAATGGAAACAGCATTATCACCAGCAGGCCGATCGCGTTGGTGAAACGCTAGGCGCGCTGCTCGCCAGTTTGTCGACGGACGATCCGGCGTGGATCGCGCTGGCAACCCCTGAATTGCTTCAGGCACAGATCGCGGCGCTCTTGCCTCGGTATCGTGAAAATCCAGACGCGCTGCCGCTGTTCGGCGTTCCTTTTGCCGTCAAAGACAATATTGATGTTGCAGGCTGGCCGACGAGCGCGGCGTGTCCGGCGTTTACCTATCTGGCCGACAACGATGCGACTGCCGTTGCCAAACTGAAAGCGGCAGGGGCGATTGTCATTGGCAAAACCAATCTCGATCAGTTTGCGACCGGTCTGGTCGGTACGCGCTCACCGTTTGGTGAGGTGCCAAACACCTTTAACGCGGACTATGTTAGCGGCGGTTCCAGTTCAGGTTCGGCCTCGGTGCTGGCGCGCGGGCTGGTTGCGTTTTCGCTGGGAACCGATACCGCTGGATCGGGGCGCGTTCCTGCCGGGTTTAACAATATTGTCGGCCTGAAGCCGACAAAAGGGTGGTTATCGGCAAGCGGTGTCGTACCGGCCTGTCGCCTGAATGACACTATCTCGGTATTTGCGCTGACCGTTGAAGACGCCTTTACCGTCGCTGAACTGGCTGGCGGATACGATGCCGCGGATGCCTACTCGCGCAGCCATCCCGCCAGTGCGCCTGCGGCGCTGCCAGCGACGCCGCGCTTTGCTATCCCCAGCGATCCCACTTTCTTTGCTGACGCTGTCGCTCAGGCGGCCTGGCAACACGCACTGGTCGAATTGGAAGCGACGGGTGCGACGCTACATCCGATCGATTTCAGTATGTTCACGCAGCTAGCCGAGCAACTTTATCAAGGCCCCTGGGTGGCAGAACGCACCGTCGCGGTGGGCGACATGCTGCGGCAACCCGAGAACATGGATCCTGTGGTGCACGGTATTGTGGCGAGCGGCGAACGCTTCAGTGCGGTAGAGGCGTTTAAAGCCGAGTACCTGCGTGCTGAACTGGCGCGTCAGATTCAGCAGACGCTGGCGTCGTTTGATGCGTTAGTCGTGCCGACGTCGCCGACCATCCACACGCGTGAAGCGATGAAACAGGAACCGGTGCGCTACAACTCCCAGTTGGGCGCCTACACCAACTTTACCAATCTGGCCGATCTCTCGGCACTGGCGCTGCCAGCCCCTTTCCGCACGGATGGTTTGCCTGCGGGAATCACGTTGATTGCGCCCGCCTGGCACGACCGTGCATTAGCGAGCTTTGGCTTGCGCTGGCAGGCACAGCTGGCGCTTACGCTGGGGGCAACAGGAAAAACGCTGCCTGTAGGACAGGCTACCTTGCCGCCTTCCGCATTATACGTTCGTCTTGCCGTCGTCGGTGCGCACCTGACGGGCATGCCGTTGAACCATCAGTTGACCCGCCGTGATGCCGTACGGGTGGAAGAGACGCGCACGGCGGAAAACTATCGTCTTTATGCGCTGGCGAATACGCAACCGGCGAAACCCGGTTTAGCGAAAAGCACCGATGGTGCGGCGATTATCGTCGAGCTGTGGGACATCCCGCTGGCGCGTTTTGGTGAGTTTGTCGCAGAGATTCCGGCGCCGCTGGGTATTGGCACGCTGACGTTATCCGACGGACGGCAGGTTAAAGGCTTTATTTGCGAACCGGCTGCGCTGAGCGACGCCGTGGATATCACGGAATTCGGCGGCTGGCGCAACTGGCTTGCCCGTCAGGAGGCGTCTCATGTTTAAGACCGTACTGATCGCTAACCGCGGTGAAATTGCCTGCCGCGCCATACGCACGCTGAAGCGTTTGGGGATAACCAGCGTAGCGATTTATTCCGATGCGGATAAAAACGCACAGCATGTGAAAGAGGCAGACATTGCCGTACCCATTGGCGGCGAGAAGGCCAGCGACAGCTATTTGTGTATCGATAAGGTACTGGCCGCCGCACAGCAGGCGGGGGCAGAGGCTGTCTGGCCGGGGTACGGTTTTCTGTCAGAGAGCCTGCCGTTTGCCGCTGCGTGTGAAAAAGCCGGCATTGTGTTTGTCGGGCCAACCGCCCAGCAAATTGGCGAATTCGGTCTGAAGCACCGCGCCCGTGAATTGGCGGCCGCGGCGGGGGTACCGATGACGCCGGGAACGCCGCTACTGGCCTCGCTGGAGGATGCGCTGTCCGCTGCCGAAGACATCGGCTATCCGGTGATGCTGAAAAGTACCGCCGGGGGCGGCGGCATTGGCCTGACTCGCTGTGCGGATGCCGTGGCGTTACAGGCCGCGTGGGAGAGCGTGCGCCGTTTGGGCGAGCAATTCTTTAGCGATGCAGGCGTCTTTCTCGAACGCTGTATCGATCGGGCGCGTCACGTCGAAGTACAGATTTTTGGCGATGGTAAAGGTCGCGTGGTGGCGCTGGGCGAACGTGATTGCTCATTGCAGCGGCGCAACCAGAAAGTGGTGGAAGAAACGCCTGCACCGCACTTGCCGGACGCTACACGCGCGGCGCTACTGGCCTCGGCGGTGAAGCTGGGTGAGCTGGTTAACTATCGCAGTGCGGGAACGGTGGAGTATATCTACGATGCCGAACGCGATGCGTTCTTTTTCCTCGAAGTGAATACCCGTTTACAGGTGGAGCATCCGGTGACGGAGTGTGTCACCGGGCTGGATCTGGTCGAATGTATGCTGCGTGTTGCGGCGGATGAAGCGCTGGACTGGACGCCATTGACGCAGGCACCGCGTGGTGCCGCGATTGAAGTCCGCCTTTATGCGGAAGATCCGCTGAAAAACTTCCAGCCCAGCCCCGGCGTGCTGACCGAAGTGGCGTTTCCCGACGGTGTGCGGGTCGACGGCTGGGTAAGCACCGGCACCGAAGTATCGTCATATTACGATCCGATGATCGCTAAGCTGATCGTTCATGCGGAAAATCGCGAACTGGCGCTGGAGAAGATGCAGCAGGCGCTGAATGCTACGCGTTTGCACGGTATTGCCACCAACCTCGATTACCTGCGCCAGATTGTCGCTACCGACGCATTCCGCAATGGAACCGTGTGGACGCGGATGCTCGACAGCTTTACGCCGTCTGCCTCGGTGATTGAAGTGATTCAACCCGGTACCTGGAGCAGCGTGCAGGACTATCCCGGACGCCTTGGCTATTGGGATATCGGCGTGCCGCCGTCCGGCCCGATGGACGATTTTGCGTTTCGGTTGGCGAATCGCATCGTCGGTAACGATGAGGCCGCCGCAGGGCTGGAATTTACGTTACAAGGGCCGACGCTGCGCTTCCACTGCGAGGCAGTGATTGCACTGACGGGCGCTGACTGCCCGGCGATGTTGGATGGTGAAAAGGTGCCATATTGGCAGCCTGTGACGGTAACCGCTGGGCAAACGCTGACGCTGGGGCGTGCACAGTCTGGCTGTCGCACCTATCTGGCGGTGCGTAACGGCATCGATGTGCCGCAGTATCTCGGTAGCCGTTCGACGTTCGCGCTCGGGGAATTTGGCGGCCATGCCGGAAGAACGCTGCGCGTAGCGGATATGCTGGCGATTTCTCAACCCCATTTACCCGCTTGCACCACACCCGCGCCCGTAAGCGCGCCGCAGGCCGTGGACGTGGCGCTGATTCCGCAATACGGCGATGAGTGGCGTATTGGTGTGCTCTATGGCCCGCACGGCGCGCCGGATTTCTTTACCCACGCGGCAATTGATGAGTTTTTCGCGGCAGAATGGCAGGTGCACTACAACTCAAACCGACTGGGCGTGCGTCTGGTCGGGCCAAAACCTACCTGGACGCGGGCGAACGGCGGCGAGGCGGGTCTGCATCCTTCCAACGTTCACGACTGTGAATACGCCATCGGCGCAGTGAATTTTACGGGTGATTTCCCGGTGATCCTCACGCGTGACGGGCCGAGTCTGGGTGGATTTGTCTGTCCGGTGACGATTGCCAAAGCGGAACTGTGGAAAGTCGGTCAAGTTAAGCCCGGCGATCGTATTCGTTTCCATCCCATCAGCGCGGATGAAGCACTGGCATTGGAACAAGCGCAGTCTGACTGCGTTTCCACGCTGGCAGCCGCTCATGCACCTGCGTTTGACGTCCCCTCGCTGGCGACGACAGAACACGGTTCTGCAACCGTGCTGGCTGCGGTACCGGCCACCGCGACTATGCCAGCCGCCGCGTATCGTCAGGCAGGGGATAACTACATCCTGATTGAATACGGTGAGAACGTGCTGGATCTGGCACTGCGGCTGCGCGTTCATCTGTTAATGGCGGCGATCCGCGCTTCAGAGACCGCGGGGATCGAAGAACTGTCGCCCGGCGTGCGTTCGCTACAGGTGCGTTACGACAGTCGGGTTCTCCGTCAACGTGCGCTGCTGGACGTATTGCTGCATCTGGAAAGCCAACTGGGCGACGTCAGCCAGATGACAGTGCCGTCGCGTATCGTCCATTTGCCGATGGCGTTTGAAGACAGCGCCACGCTCGGCGCGGTGGAACGTTACCGTGAAACCGTACGCGCCAGCGCGCCCTGGCTGCCGAATAATGTCGATTTTATTCAACGCATTAATGGCTTGGCGAGCCGTGATGACGTGCGCGACATCATTTTTGATGCCAGCTACCTGATTCTGGGGCTGGGTGACGTTTATCTCGGCGCGCCCTGTGCGGTGCCAGTCGATCCGCGTCACCGCTTATTGAGTTCCAAATACAGTCCGGCACGCACCTTTACCGCCGAAGGCACGGTCGGCATCGGCGGCATGTACATGTGCATCTATGGCATGGATTCGCCGGGCGGCTATCAACTGGTGGGGCGCACGCTGCCTATCTGGAACAAATTCCTCAAAAACGATCAGTTCATTACGGGTGAACCCTGGCTGCTGCGTTTCTTCGATCAGGTGCGGTTTTATCCGGTCAGCGAAGCCGAACTGACGGCGCTGCGTGATGACTTCCGTGAAGGACGCGCCGCGATTCGCATCGAAGAAGCCGAGTTTGATTTTGCTGAGCACTCACGTTTCCTGACGGATCAGGCCGACGACATTGCCGCTTTCCGTCAGCGTCAGGCCACGGCGTTTGAAACAGAAGTCGCGCTGTGGCAGCAGGAGGATGAGAGTACGCCGCAGGAAATCGTTTCTACCGCGCCTGTGGAGAACGACGAGAGCGCGTTTCAGGTGAGTGCGGACATGAACGGCAACATCTGGAAAGTGCTGGTGAACGTAGGGGATGCCATCGAAGCCGGACAGCCACTGATTATCGTCGAAGCCATGAAGATGGAACTGACGATTAGCGCGCCGCAGTCTGGTCGGGTGAAACGCATCGGCTGCCAGCCGGGTCGACCGGTCAGCCCCGGCGATGCGTTGCTATGGCTGGAGTAAAAGACAGGCAGCAATAAAGGGACGCGCCTGAACCAACGGACGAACGGAAATAACGACGAGGCAGAGAAAACGATGCGAGCAGGCACACAAAAGAGCAGCAAAGATCGCCCGGAAGCGCTAGCGGAGCGGGTCTATCAAACGCTGAAAAACGACATTTTCGACTTTCACCTGATGCCGGGCGATCGCTTTAGTGAAAATGAAATTGCCGAGCGGATGTCGGTCAGTCGTACACCAGTGCGTCAGGCGCTGTTCTGGCTGGAGCGGGAAGGCTATGTCGAAGTCTATTTCCGCAGCGGCTGGCAGGTTCGTCCGTTTGATTTCGCCTATTTTGAAGAACTGTATGACTTCCGCATCGTACTGGAGCGGGAAGCCATTCGGCGACTGTGTGGGATGCCGCCGGGGCGCTGCACCGAGCTATTGGCTGACCTGAAACGCTTCTGGATTGAGGAACCGCGTCTGGATGACGGCAAGACCGTCTCCCGCTACGACGAAGGATTTCACCGGGGGCTGGTGACGGCGGCGGGCAACAGCGAAATGGCGCGAGTTCACGGTGAGCTGACGGAGAAAATCCGCATTATTCGTCGTCTTGATTTCACCCGTGAGGATCGTATCGACGCGACCTATAAAGAACATGCCCGCATCCTGCTGGCGATATTGCAACAGCACACTGAGGAGGCGCAGCGCATTCTGACCGACCACATTGCCGTCAGTAAGGCCGAGGTGAGGAAAATTACCTTACACATGTTACAGCAGGCGCGGCCTCAATCGGTTTCAACGCAATCGGCTCCAACGCAATCCGTTTCAACGGAAGTGGTTCCACCTGACGCATCACACGATTCCATTCTCACTCAACACGACTTAAGGGCTAATAAATGAAAAGACGTTCATTGCTAAAAGTTTTTGCGCTTTCTGCGACGGTGGTTGGCATGGGGTTGACCTGGAGCGTGCAGGCGGCAGACACCATCAAAGTCGGCATTATGCATTCGCTGTCCGGCACGATGGCGATTTCAGAAACGCCACTGAAGGATGTCGCGCTGATGACCATTGATGAAATCAATGCCAAAGGCGGCGTGTTGGGTAAAAAACTGGAACCGGTGGTGGTCGACCCCGCCTCGAACTGGCCGCTGTTTGCCGAGAAAGCACGCCAATTGCTGACGCAGGATAAAGCAGCGGTGGTGTTCGGCTGCTGGACATCTGTGTCGCGTAAATCGGTTCTGCCAGTATTTGAGGAACTAAACGGGTTGCTGTTCTATCCGGTGCAGTATGAAGGCGAAGAAATGTCGCCAAATGTGTTCTACACCGGCGCGGCACCGAATCAGCAGGCGATCCCTGCGGTGGAATACCTGATGAGCGAAGACGGCGGGGCGGCGAAGCGCTTCTTCCTGCTGGGCACGGACTATGTGTATCCGCGTACCACCAATAAGATTTTGCGCGCCTTCCTGCATTCCAAAGGCGTTCAGGACAAAGATATTGAGGAAGTCTATACACCGTTTGGTCACAGCGATTACCAGACCATCGTGTCCAATATTAAGAAATTCTCGACGGGTGGCAAGACCGCCGTCGTATCCACCATCAACGGTGATTCCAACGTGCCGTTCTATAAAGAGCTGGCGAATCAGGGAATCAAAGCGACCGATGTCCCCGTTGTTGCATTCTCGGTCGGTGAAGAGGAACTGCGTGGCATCGACACTAAACCGCTGGTCGGTCATTTAGCGGCATGGAACTACTTTGAATCGGTAGATAACCCAACCAACGCCGACTTCGTAGAAGCCTACAAAGCCTATGCCAAAGCGAAAAACCTGCCGAACGCCAGCACGGTGGTGACTAACGATCCGATGGAAGCGACCTATGTGGGCATTCATATGTGGGCGCAGGCGGTAGAGAAAGCAGGTACCACGGACGTGGATAAAGTCCGCGCCGCGATGGCTGGCCAAACCTTTGCCGCGCCAGATGGCTTTACGCTGACGATGGACAAGACCAACCACCATCTGCACAAGCCAGTGATGATTGGCGAGATTGAGGAAAACGGCCAGTTCAACGTGGTCTGGCAAACGGATAAACCGGTCCGTGCGCAGCCGTGGAGCCCGTACATCGCTGGCAATGATAAGAAACCCGATAATCCAATCAAAGCCGCACAGTAAGCATCGTTCCTACACGCCCCGTCCAGCATGTAGGACGGGGATAATTCCTCTTATATGGCGGACATTGCGATGATTAATCGTCAATTATCTACGTTTGTGCTGTCGCTGTGTCTGATGCTTCCCTGGCTGGCACAAGCTGGGCCTGCGGCCGATTTCGCCGCCGCCAGCCGCACGCAGCAGGCCGAACTGTTGCAGCAATGGGCCGCAGCGCCGGAACCGGCGCGTTTGCCGCTGTTACAGGCGTTGCGTAATGAATCGGTGGTACTCGATCAGAATCAGCAGCCGTTTAGGGATATGCAGGGTAGGTTAACGCCGCTGGAAGGGAACGCGGAACCGGTTGGCGCGACGAAAAAACTCTTTATGAATAACCGCCTGCGCGTGCTGGTTGCCACCGCGCTGGCCTCACATCAGCTTGTCAGCGACGATGTCGCTACTCGCCTGAATGCCGTTCGGCAGTTGCAGAGCGAGAGCAGTGCAGAGCAACTGCCGCTGTTGATGCAGCGCCTTGAGGTAGAAAAAGACGCACAGGTTCACGATGCGCTGAATATCGCCATTGCGACCCGGCAGTTAAGTGATGCCAATCCGCTGGTGCGACTTGACGCGGTCAAACGCTTAGGACAAACCGGCGATCCGCAAATGCAGGCGCTGTTACAGCCGTTGACGCAGGCACAAAATGAATCAGATACCGGCGTACGTGCGGCGGCGCAGGCGAGCCTGGATCAGATTAAACAAAGTTTGATCGTCGGCGATCTGCTGGGGCAGGCGTTTACCGGCCTGTCGCTCGGCTCTATTTTACTGCTGGCGGCGCTGGGGCTGGCAATCACCTACGGGCTGCTGGGCGTCATCAACATGGCGCACGGTGAAATGCTGATGCTGGGAGCATACGCAACCTGGCTGGTGCAGTCGCTGTGTCAACAGTTTGCGCCTGGCTGGTTGGCGTATTACCCGCTGCTGGCGCTGCCTGTCGCTTTTTTCATTACCGCTGGCGTCGGGATGGCGCTGGAGCGCACGGTGATTCGTCATCTTTATGGCCGACCACTGGAAACGCTGCTGGCGACCTGGGGGATTAGCCTGATGCTGATACAACTGGTGCGGATGCTGTTCGGGACGCAGAACCTGGAAGTGGCGAACCCCGCGTGGCTGTCTGGCGGGTTGCGAGTATTGCCGAATCTGGTGCTGCCGTATAACCGTATCGCAGTCATCCTGTTTGTCCTCGGCGTGCTGCTGCTCACCTGGATCCTACTCAATAAAACCCGCCTTGGCATGAATGTGCGGGCGGTGACGCAAAACCGGGCGATGGCGGACTGCTGCGGTGTGCCGACTGGACGCGTTGATATGCTGGCTTTTGGTCTTGGTTCGGGCATCGCAGGTCTTGGCGGTGTGGCGCTGTCGCAATTGGGCAACGTCGGGCCGGAATTGGGACAAGGTTACATCATTGATTCCTTCCTCGTCGTCGTGTTGGGTGGCGTCGGGCAGCTTGCGGGAACGGTGGTGGCCGCGTTCAGCCTCGGCATTCTTAATAAGGTACTGGAACCGCAGATTGGTGCAGTGCTGGGAAAAATCGTCATTCTGGTCCTGATCGTGCTGTTTATTCAGAAACGGCCACAGGGGTTGTTTGCATTCAAAGGACGGGTGATTGACTGATGACGCAACCCATAACACTAACCCTGACGCAGCGCGCGCCGCGGATCGTGCTTGGCCTCGGTTCAACGATGTTGCTGGCCTTGCTAATCCTGCCATTTCTCGCGCTGCTGCCCGCAGAGAACCCGCTGGCGATCTCCACCTATACGCTGACGTTGATCGGTAAAATTCTGTGCTACGCGATTGTTGCCGTCGCGCTGGATCTGGTGTGGGGCTATGCTGGGCTGTTATCGCTCGGTCATGGTCTGTTTTTCACGCTGGGAGGCTACGCGATGGGCATGTACCTAATGCGGCAGGCTGCTGGTGAGGGCATGCCTGCGTTTATGTCCTTTCTGTCGTGGACGGAACTGCCGTGGTTTTGGGCAGGAACCCAGTATTTCGCCTGGGCGCTGTGCCTGATCGTGCTGGTGCCGGGTGTGCTGGCGTTTGTGTTCGGCTGGTTCGCATTCCGCTCCAAAATCAAGGGCGTGTATTTCTCAATCATGACACAGGCGTTGACCTACGCTGGCATGCTGCTGTTCTTCCGTAACGAAACCGGCTTTGGTGGCAATAACGGATTTACCGGTTTTACTACGCTGCTGGGATTCCCCATTACGGCCACGGGTACGCGCATTGGGCTGTTTGTCGCCACCGTATTGTTGTTGATTGCCAGCCTGCTGGTGGGATTTGCGCTGGCGCGCAGTAAATTTGGCCGTGTGCTGACGGCGGTGCGCGATGCGGAAAACCGGCTGATGTTCTGCGGTTACGATCCGAAAGGCTTCAAGCTGTTTGTCTGGACGCTTTCCGCCGTGTTGTGCGGGCTGGCGGGGGCGCTGTACGTACCACAGGTCGGTATCATCAATCCCAGCGAAATGTCGCCAACCAATTCTATCGAAGCCGCCATTTGGGTGGCGCTGGGTGGACGTGGGACGCTGATCGGACCGCTGCTCGGTGCGGGTATCGTCAACGGGGCGAAAAGCTGGTTTACCGTGGCCTTTCCTGAGTACTGGCTGTTCTTTCTAGGACTGATGTTTATTCTCGTCACGCTATTTTTACCGCGTGGGGTGATTGGATTGTTGAGGAGGAAGAAACATGACTGAGCCTGTATCTGTATCCTCAGTGGCGGCACCGTCGGTTGCTTCACAGACCCAATTTGCTCAGCGACACCCGTCAGATCGCCATCGGCACCAGACCGACCCGGTACTGCAACTCGACAAGATTAATGTGAGTTTTGACGGTTTCCGGGCGCTGACCGATCTCTCGTTGCAGATTGGTGTGGGGGAGTTGCGTTGCATCATCGGTCCTAACGGCGCGGGGAAAACCACGCTGATGGATGTCATTACCGGTAAAACGCGCCCGGATAGCGGTAAGGTGTTTTACGATCAGTTCACTGACCTGACGACACTATCGCCAGTGGACATTGCCCGTGCGGGAATAGGGCGGAAATTCCAAAAACCGACGGTGTTTGAAGCGCTGACGGTGTTCGAAAACCTCGAAATCGCATTGAAAACGGATAAATCGGTGTGGGCAAGCCTGCGTGCCAGGCTGAACGGCGAACAACGTGACCGGATTGACGAGACGCTGACGCTGTTGCGGCTCGGCCACGAACGGCAGCGGCCTGCGGGGCTGTTGTCGCACGGGCAAAAACAGTTTCTGGAGATCGGCATGCTGTTGGTTCAGGAACCGCATCTGCTGTTGCTCGATGAACCCGCAGCCGGGATGACTGACGCAGAAACCGCCTATACCGCCGAGCTGTTCCGCAGCCTGGCAGGCAAACACTCGCTGATGGTAGTGGAACACGATATGGGTTTTGTCGAGAGCATTGCTGACCACGTTACGGTGTTGCATCAGGGACAGGTGCTGGCGGAAGGCTCGCTGCGCGAGGTGCAGGCGAACGAGCAGGTCATTGACGTTTATCTGGGGCGCTAAGATGTTAGAGATTTCAGAACTGAATCAATATTATGGCGGTAGTCACATTCTGCGCGGCTTATCTTTTGAGGTAAATCCCGGCGAAATTACCTGCCTGTTAGGGCGCAATGGCGTGGGGAAAACCACGCTGCTGAAATGTTTGATGGGGCTGATTCCGGCGAAGTCTGGCACGATTCGCTGGCAGGGAGAAGCGATCAATACGCGCAAGCCCTATCAGCGAGTGCAGTCTGGAATTGCCTATGTGCCACAGGGACGAGAGATTTTTCCTCGCCTGACGGTAGAAGAAAATCTACTAATGGGGCTGTCGCGCTTTCCAGGCAAACAGGCGAGGCAAGTGCCGGATGAGATCTATCAGTTTTTCCCGGTGCTGGACGAAATGAAGCAGCGACGTGGCGGCGATTTGTCCGGTGGGCAACAGCAACAGTTGGCGATCGGGCGGGCGCTGGCCTGTAAACCACAGTTGCTGATTCTGGATGAACCGACAGAAGGCATACAGCCGTCGGTGATCAAAGAGATTGGCGCGGTGATTCGCCAACTGGCGCAGCGTGGCGATATGGCGATTCTGCTGGTTGAGCAGTTTTACGACTTCGCCGCCGAGCTTGCCGATAGCTATCTGGTGATGTCACGCGGGGAAATTATACAGCGTGGGCGAGGTGAAACGATGGAACAGGACGGCGTACGGGGACTGGTCGCGATTTGACTTTAGCTTCATGCCGTGAGTACAAAAATTTCAGACCGAGCGAGCAAGAGTTAAAAGGAACTTAAGGATGAGTAAACCGCTGAAAATGTTTGCTATTATCGGCATCATCGTTGTTGCGGCTGTGATCGGTACGATATGGCCCTATGTCAAAATGAATTTTGCCAGTAGCGCGCACTATAGCGAACAGGATGAAAGGGAATATGCGTTCTATACCCCCGATATTCTGAAAAATATGCCGCGCATTACCGCACGCTATGACTTCAATTTTTCGAACGTAACCGGCCCGGAAGCTAAAGTATGGACGGTGAACTTCTATGGCACTGAAGATACCAACAAGGTTCATACTTATCTGACGTCGATGGGTTATAAGAAGCAGGAGCGTTGCGATGTTGAGGCTGAATGTTGGCGAGTGGCTGGCACTAATGAGGTTGTGACGGTTGCGACGTTTGATACGGATAAAAGCGTGATGGTTCAGGTTTATAGCAGCCCGTATATTGAGCCATTATCTGCAAAATAATGATTTATGCATGCTCTCGTCAGGCTCACTCGCAGTGAGCCTTTCCGATTGTTATCGATAACTGACACTTTTATTTCTTTACAGCACCTTATTCAAAAAGTTGATTGTCCGCGGGTGGCGGGGGTGATTTAGTACCTGCCAGGAATCTCCGCTTTCGACGATTTTGCCATCGACCATAAACACCACGCGGTCGGCCACTTCGCGCGCAAAGCCGATTTCATGTGTGACAACAACCAACGTCACGCCGGAGCGGGCAAGTGATTTGATTACGTCCAGCACCTCGCCGACCAGTTCGGGATCGAGGGCGGACGTCGGTTCATCAAACAGCATTACTTTCGGCTTAAGCGCCAGCGCGCGGGCGATGGCGACGCGCTGCTGCTGACCACCGGAAAGGTGGCGGGGATAAGATTGCGCCTTGTGACGCAGACCGACGCTTTCCAACAGGGTAAAGGCGATATCTTCCGCCTCCTGACGTGAATACAGCTTATGTGCCAGCGGAGCTTCAATGATGTTTTCCAACACGGAAAGGTGGGGGAACAGATTGAAGTTCTGAAACACATAACCGACATTGATGCGCTGACGCAGCACGTCCTTTTCTTTCAATTCATAGAGCGTATTCCCTTTGCGGCGATAGCCGATGTAGTCGCCGTCGATGCGGATAAACCCTTCATCTACGCGTTCAAGATGGTTAATCGTGCGTAGCAGCGTGGATTTCCCCGAACCGGATGGGCCGAGGATTACCGTGACGGAACCGGGCGCCAGCGTCAGATTGATATCCTCCAGCGCTTTGTGTTGACCAAAATGCTTCGCCACGTTGCGAATCTCAATCAGCCCACGCGCGCTTTCTGCTTGTGGCTGAGCGGTGGAGCGCGTGTGAGCAAAGTAGTCGATAGCTTCAGACATGGTGAATCTCCAGAATCGGGTGAGTTAACGTGCGCGCTTGCGCGTCAGGATACGGACGAGTCTCTGGCGCGGCGTCGGCGGCATTTCACGCACGGCACCGCGAGACACATAGCGTTCCACGTAGTATTGGATGACGGATAGCACCGTGGTGATCAGCAGATACCAGATGGTGGCGACCATCAGCAGTGGGATAACTTGCTGCGTACGGTTGTAGATGACCTGAACGGTATAGAACAGCTCCGGCAGTGCCAGCACATAAACGATCGACGTACCTTTCGCCAAACTGATGATCTCGTTGAAACCGGTGGGCAGAATGGAGCGCAGCGCCTGCGGCAGAATGATACGTACTGTCCGGCGACCGCCGGGTAGGCCGAGTGCGGCCGAGGCTTCAAACTGGCCAGCATCCACACCGAGAATCCCGCCGCGAATAATTTCCGCCGTATAGGCGGACTGCACCAGCGTCAGGCCAAGCACGGCGACGGAAAATTGATCCAGCAAATCAATCGTCGGGTAGCGCAGAAAGACAACGGAAGTGAAGGGAATCCCGAACGCCAGCTCGTCATAGAGATACGAGAAATTGTAGAGAATAATCAGCACCAGAATCAGCGGCAGTGACCGGAATAGCCAGATATACAGCCACGACAGAGTGGAGAGCAGATAAGACGGCGAAAGCCGAGCCAGCGCTAACGCGGTGCCGAAAACAATGCTGAATAATGTGCCAAGTGCGGTCAGCAGCAGCGTTTGCCCCAGACCGGTGAGAATAACCGGATTAAAAAACCACTCGGCAAATACCGACCATTCCCAGCGTGGATTCAGCGCAATTGACTGAATAATCGCGGCAAAAATAAACAGCGAAAACAGCGCGCCGGCAAAACGAAAAGGATAACGCGCAGGAACGATGCGCAACGGCGCGTCCTGCGCCTGGCTTAGCGGTGCTTGCTGAGAAGACGTATGTAGAGATTGCGTCATAATCGATACTCTTTGCAGGTGATTTTGAAAAATGTCCTTTGCTCTTCATCACCGCACAGGGTGAGTCGCGGTGCGCTGGGTTAACACACTTTCAAATGGCGAGCGATAAGATCGACTTCCGTTTGCCGGGCTGCCCGCGTCGTCGTCGCGTCAAACAACGCTTTCTTAAACGGCAGTCGCCCATCGTAAGGCGGAATACTGTAGGTCACCGGATCGACGCTGATATCGAACTGAGGCGAGTAACCGTGGCTCAGATAGAGCCTCACAGCTTCGGGCTGTCGGAAACCGGTCGTCAGGAAAAAGTGCTGATAGCCTAACCGGCGAGCGTGTTGCTCCAACTCTTGCATGACTTTCCCTGCCAACCCCTGGCGGCGTAGTGCGTTATCCGTCCATACCCGCTTAATTTCGGCGGTGGTACTGTCGTAGCGTTTAAACGCGCCAGTAGCAATTGGTACACCTTGACGTAGCAGCGCAATAAAAATGCCGTGTGGCTGCTGGTAAATTCCCGGCGGATCGCTTTCCCGCTCGCCAAAAAAGTCGCCATAGCGCTGTTCATATTCCGCGAACAGGCCGTCGATAATCGGGGCCACGATAGGGTCTTCGGGCTGAGTAACAATGAAGATGTCATCGGACATGGCGTGCTCCTGATTCATTTACCTATACGGGCTATCGGTGACCGTGACGTTTCGATCGTGGTATCCCGATAGCCATCGGGCGCTATTAATCGCCCAGTCCCGGTGGATTGATTTCTGAACGATCGATACGCTCAATGCTTTCTCCCCAGCGGTTTAGCACCTGGTCGTATTCGCCACTTTTAATCACGCCGTTTAGCGCCGTATTAATCGGCTGTACCAGCCCGCTACCTTTGCGCGTGGTGACCGCAATATGCGCGATGTTGGGGGAGCCGCCGTTGACCGTACCGACATGCTTAACCTTGCCGGTTAACTCTGCTTTGTACGCGCCGATCACGTTGGGGCCGAAATAAGCGTCTGAGCGACCGGATTGCAGGCTCAGGTTGGCGGCCGCATCATCCGTGACATAAATCGGCTGAAAGGCGGGCAGGCCGTTGGCGCGATTTTGCTTATCCCATGCCAGTAGCACTGCTTCCTGATTAGTGCCGGAGCCGACAATAATCTTCAGCCCGGCGATGTCTTTCGCTTCCTTAATGGACTGAATCTTACTGGTGGATTTCACATAGAAGCCGAGTGAGTCGACGCGGTAGGTGGCGAAATCGAACTTTTCCTTGCGTTCTTTAGTGACGGTAATGTTGATGATGGCAGCGTCGTACTTGCCGGAGGACACACCGAGCGGCCAGTCTTCCCACGAAGTAGGGACGATGTTCAATTCCAGCCCGAGACTGTCGGCCACCAGCCGGGCGATATCCGGCTCACTGCCCACCACGGTTTTGTTGTCGTCGGCCAGAAACGCCAGCGGTGGTGACGAACCCAGTGCGGCAATCGCCACGGTGAATTTACCCGGTGTGACGAATTTAAAATCAGCCGGAATCTGTGCGATAGCCTCCGCGTTCTTCGGGGCATGGATCGGCTGCTGATTGGCTTTCAGGTCGATGGCCGCCTGTGCTGTCGTGACCGAAAATGTGCCGAGCAGCAGCGATCCCGTCAGTAGCCTTGTCAAAAACGATGTGCGTACGCGCGGGGCTGCGACCGTTTGTGCGATGGTGTGGACAATCTCTTTTTGCATCTGTCTTTCCCTTGCAGGTTATTAGTTATAATGGTGACATTGTCACTTTTAAGGTGAGTTACTGTGACTTAATCGCCGATACCCGGCGGATTCACGACGGACTGCGCGATCTTTTCATCGTCTTCACCCCAGCGATCCAGTATCTGTGCATAGCTGCCGTTGTGGATCGCGCCATTGATGGCAGTGCTGATTGCCTGCGCCAGACCGTTACCTTTCTGCGTGGTGACCGCGACGTAAGCGACCGTCGGACCTTTGCCGACCATGCGTGTCTTGCCCGTCAGCGCCGCTTTATAGGCTCCGATAGAATGGGGACCGAAAAAGGCATCAACGCGCCCCGACTGAATGCTCAGGTTGGCGGCGGCATCATCGGTGACGTAGAC
The DNA here is from genome assembly GCF_015689195.1 of Pectobacterium aroidearum. Taxonomy (GTDB): domain Bacteria; phylum Pseudomonadota; class Gammaproteobacteria; order Enterobacterales; family Enterobacteriaceae; genus Pectobacterium; species Pectobacterium aroidearum. The sequence continues at coordinate 2,565,988 of NZ_CP065044.1, read as the reverse complement.
AGGCTGCACGGGCGGAAGGCCGTTGGCGCGGTTTTGCCGATCCCAACCCAGCAGAATGTTTTCCTGATTGGTGCCGGAACCAACAATCACCTTCAGACCTGCAACGTCCTCCGGTTTGTTAATCGACGTAATCTTGCTGGTTGATTTCACGTAGAAACCCAGCGTATCAATGCGGTACGTGGCGAAATCGAACTTCTCCTTACGGAGTTTCGTCACGGCGATATTAAAAATGGCAGCGTCGTATTTTCCCGCCGTGATCCCCAACGGCCAGTCTTCCCAGGAGGCGGGAACCAGTTTCAGTTCCAGCCCGAGTCCGTCGGCCACCAGTCGCGCGATATCCGCATCACTGCCAACAATCGTTTTGTTGTCGTCAGCCAGCAGCGACAGCGGCGGTGAGCTGAGCGCCGAGACGGCAATCGTTAGCTTACCCGGCGTCACGAATTTGAAATGAGCCGGGATCTGCGCGATGGCCTCGTCATTTTTCACGATACGAATGGGAATCTGGTTGGCCTTCAGATCAATACGGCTGACGAATCCCGCATCTTGCGCCTGCACGTGAGTGACCAGCGCGGTGCTCAATAATGTCGCCATGCCCGTCGTGGTGATAAAAGAGGAACGCTTCACGGTGAATCTCCTGTTGCGCGAATTAGCGCGTGAATTGATTCACCGGATAATCCAGCGCCAGATTTTCCCGCAGCGTATAGCCGGGATACTCCTGACGGAACAGGCCGCGCTGTTGCAGCAGAGGCACGACGCGATCGACAAAATGATTGAGCGTATCCGGCGTACCGCCCTGAATGATGAAGCCGTCGGCGGCACCGTTTTCAAACCAGAGCTGCAAGCCATCTGCTACCTGTTCGGGCGTGCCGCTGAAGACTGGGCGCGGTGAGGCCGCTTCCAGCGCGACCTGTCGCAGCGTTAAGCCTTTTTCCTGGGCGTTGCGCTTGATTTCGTCGGTGGTGCTGCGGAAGCTGTTTTTCCCCAGATCGCCGATATCAGGGAAGGGCGCATCCAGCGGATGTTGTGAGAAGTCGTAGTGCTCAAAGTAGCGGCCCAGATAATTGAGCGCGTCCTCAATTGTCACCAGTTGTGCGGTTTCCTGATACTGACGCTCCACGTCTTCCGCATCGTTGCCGACAATCACGCTGACGCCCTGAAAGACGTGTAGCTGATCGGCTCGACGACCGTTTTCTTCCAGTTTCTGTTTTACCTCGCGGTAATAACGCTGCGACTCTTCCAACGTGTGTTGGTGGGTGAAGATGGCATCGGCGTGTTTGGCGGCCAGTTTTTGGCCGTCTTCAGACGCACCAGCCTGAAATACAATAGGGCGACCTTGCGCGGATCGGCCAATATTCAGCGGCCCTTGTACCGAGAAGAATTCCCCTTTATGGTTCAGCGTGTGCAGCTTCTCTGGATCGAAGAACTGTCCGCTGGTTTTGTCACGAATAAAGGCGTCGTCTTCCCAGGAGTCCCACAAGCCTTTCGCCACCTGAAGGAATTCATCGGCAATGCGGTAACGTAGTGCATGTTCTGGGTGTTGCGCGCGGGAAAAATTTTTCGCCGACCCTTCCAGCGGGGAGGTCACCACGTTCCAGCCTGCACGGCCGTTGCTCAGATGATCGAGGCTGGCAAACTGCCGAGCGGTAGTAAAGGGTTCCGAATAGGATGTCGAGAGCGTGCCGACCAGGCCAATATGGGTGGTGACGGTGGCCAGTGCGGACAGTAGCGTTAACGGTTCAAAGCGATTGAGAAAATGCGGGATGGATTTTTCGTTGATATACAGACCGTCAGCCACGAAGACGAAATCAAATTTCCCTTGTTCGGCTTTTTTTACCGCATCCAGAACAAAACCAAAATTAATACTGGCATCGGGTACGACGTTTTTATGTCGCCATGCGGACATATTTCCCGCAGCGCCTTGTAATATTAAACCCAGTCTTAATTGTCGCTTGGTGGAGAGTTGCTTTTCACTCATTATCAGGAACCTTTTTATTAATTGAATGTGTTTGTTATTAATTGAGCGAACATATTGTTAGTTGAATTAACCTTCATGAAAGTGAAAATAATCCATCACTAAATCGGCTATCAATAAACAAGCCATCACGAGGGATTCACGTATTCAATGAAAGGTTAATTAGACGTTAATAGCGTGTTTTCACTATTGATGAGACGGGGCATGATGTAAAACAACAAAAATGGATAATAAAATTCAAAAATTTCAGATGATGACGCGGCTTATTTTGTTAGTATAATGTTAACGATCATGTCTCTCGCCGTATTTAAAGGAAAATATCCATGTCTGATCTGATAGTTGAACGACACGTAACCGCGAATGACGCAACGCTTTCTGCGGCGACTGTTACGGTTGACCGGCAGGCGTTTCGCGATGCGATGGCAAAGCTGAGCGCAGCGGTCAATGTCGTTACGACGGATGGCCCGGCAGGTAAGGCTGGATTTACGGCATCCGCCGTATCCAGCGTCAGCGATACGCCCGGCACGCTGCTGGTGTGCCTGAATCGCGGTTCGTCGGTATATCCCACGTTTCAGGCGAATACACATTTGTGCATCAATACGCTGGCCGCTCATCATGAAACGCTGTCGACGCTGTTTGGCAGCCCGTCATCAACCGAAGAACGGTTTGCGGCGGCGGAGTGGGATGTGTTGCATACGGGCTCACCGGTGTTGCGGGATGCGCTGGTCGCGTTTGACTGCCGGGTTGAGGAAGTTGTGAGTGCGGCGACGCACGATATCTTTATTTGCCGGGTATTAGCGATTAAGCAGGGTGAAGGCACGGATGGTCTGGTGTATTTTTCCCGCCGTTATCATGCCGTTCGGGGTTAATCGGTATAACTTTCTCTCCTAATGCACTCATCGTAATTAATTGATTTATAAAAATTGCTGCCTCCGTCAGATCAATCTGGCGGAGGTGATGAGTTGATTACGTCAGTCCGATATTAGGAGAGACACGGGGATGAGGTTCCCGCAGGGATGCCTCACCCCGTGGTTGCTCCGGGTATCTCGCTCGTCAAACGATCGGCATTACCGCCTGCGGAGGGGTAACTTTCGTGGTACGCAGACGGTGCAGCGCAGCCTCCGCCAGCTGTGCGAAATAGCGTGAGGCTGGCGCAATCGCGCTTTCATCCGGGTTGAATTGAGGATGGTGCAGGCCAAATTCGCTGTTTGAGCCAATGCTGACGAACGTGCCCGGCACGTCCTGAAGGTAAAGCGCAAAGTCCTCACCGCTCATTTGCAGTTCAGCGTTTTCTACCTGATAGCCTGCGTCTCGGGCAATTTGCTTGCTGAAGTCTGCCCATTCGCTGGTGTTCACGACCGCAGGCGGGCCGGGATACCATTTCAGCTCCGCTTTTGCGCCCAGCGCAAGAGCAATGCCGCCGATCAATTGCTCAATTCGCGCCGGTATTTCTGCACGAATCGCGGCATTGTAGGTGCGTACCGTACCTTCCAGTTCTACCGTTTGCGGCAGTACGTTCCAGGTGTTGCCACCCTGAATGCGCGTGACGCTGATGACTAGCGATTCCAGTGAACTGAAACTACGGCTGGGCAGGGTTTGCAGCGCATTGACGATATTGCAGGCGGTGACGATGCTGTCGATACCCTGTTCGGGTTTGGCGGCATGCGCACCTTTGCCCGTAATGTGAATAGAGAAGCGATCGACGTTGGCATAAAACGGGCCGCTGCGGGTGGCGAAGGTGCCAGCGGGGAGCTCGGGCGCGTTATGCAGGCCAAAAACAGCAGCCACATCGGCAAGCGCACCGGCACGAATGAACTGTTTGGCGCCGGTAGAAACTTCTTCTGCGGGTTGGAAAAACACCCTGATTTTACCCGGTAAGACAGATTCGCGTTTTTTCAGCAAACAGGCCGCACCCAGCATCACTGCGGTGTGGAAGTCGTGTCCGCAGGCATGCATGACGCCCGCGTGCTGAGAGCGAAAGGGAACATCCACCAGTTCTTCTATCGGTAGCGCATCAATATCCGCTCTCAGCGCAATCGTCGGACCGCTACCGTGACCGATCTCGGCAACGACGCCAGTCGTTAGCGCCAGAGGCAACAGGCGGATGTTTTTCTCTTGTAGCCAGCGGGTGATGTGCGCGGTGGTTTGGTGTTCCTGATTGGACAGTTCCGGGTACTGATGCAAGTGCCGTCGCCAGTGAATAAGCTGCTGCTCAAATGACGTATCACAACAGGGGATAGATTCAGCCATATCAATACACCTCCTTAACAAAACTTATACATCGTAAAGGTAGCCGATAGCCGCGCTATGGATAAATACCGTCTGGTTATATTTCATGTCTTTTTATGCGGTCGATTTTGCATTCATTTATTATGAATATTTCTGCTAACAAAACCCGTTATTGATATTTATATTTCACACCGTTATACAACATGCTTCTTATTCTGTTTTTTATCTGGACTAATTTTATCGTGAGGCTCTATTTAGAATAATATGCTTGGGTAAATATAGTTGTATCGAGTGATTTTGAAATAAGCCGTTACTTTTAATAAACAATGCTGACGAATAATCACTGAAAATAAGGAAACATCGTGGGATATAAGCTCAGTTTATTAGATCAAAGCCCCATCGCCGAAGGAATGAGCGTGGAACAGGCGTTGGCGCAAACCGTATCGCTGGCGAAAGTGGCAGAAGCGCTTGGCTATTACCGCTTTTGGGTTTCCGAACATCATAACTCTGATGAGTTGGCGGGGTCCTCTCCCGAGGTATTAATCACCTGGCTGTTGGCGCACACGACAACGCTGCGCATCGGTTCCGGCGGGGTGATGTTACAGCACTATAGCCCGTATAAAGTTGCAGAGAACTTCCATGTGATCGGCGCGCTGGCGGGCGGTCGGGTGGATTTAGGGATCGGTAAAGCGCCGGGTGGACTGCCGCTGGCCACGCGGGCGCTACAGCAGGAAATCGGCGAGGCAGAGCGCGCTTCCTTCACAGAGAAATTACAGCAGCTCAACCGTTTTCTCGATAGCCATGACGAAACGGCAGAGCGCCTGAATGCCACGCCGTTACCGGAACACACGCCACAGCGCTTTCTGCTGGGAGCCAGTCAGGAGAGTGCGCGATTAGCCGCATCGCTAGGCTGGAACTTTGTCTTCGCCGGGTTCATTAACGCCAGTGAGACGTTGCTGACGGAATCACTTCTGAGCTACCGGGAATTGAAGCCCGCCAGCGCCCAGACGCTGCTGTCGCTGTCGGTGATTGCCGCTGAACGTCATGAGGATGCGGAGGCGCTAGCTAGTACGCAGCATAACTACAAGGTTTATATTGAGAACAAGCCGCCGCTGACGGTAGGAAGTCAGGAACAGGCCGACAATTTTGTTCGGCAGGCGGGTGCAACGGATTTTCGCATCGTGCAGGAGCCGCGCAATGTGCTTTACGGCACGCCAGCGCACATTCACCAGCAGCTGGAACGTTATCATCAGCGCTTTGGCGTAGATGAGTTCATCATCCATACGCCCGTGACGTCCCCCCGCGAGCGTGAGGCATCGATCCGCCTGCTGGCATCGCGCTGAGTAATAGCGAAAAACGTGAGCGATGACAAGGTGGTGTCGCATTGTGGACAGTAACCTGATTTTGTCTATAGCAACATAATCGGGGAAAATAATGGCGGTGCCGGAGAACAAGGATGCCTTGATCAAGGCAATCAATAGTCAGTTTACGCTGTTAATGAAACGCATCGAAGCCGTTCCCGCCGATTGTGCATTCGTGCCGGAACTGGCTGGGCATGCGCAGGGAACGCAGATGAGCCCGGCAAATCTGGTGGCGTATTTGCTGGGCTGGGGCAATCTGGTGCTGAAATGGCATAAAAATGAAGAGCAGGGCAAGCAGATTGATTTCCCAGAGACGGGTTACCAGTGGAATCAGCTCGGTTTGCTGGCGCAAAAATTCTATCAGGACTTCGCCCACATCACCGAATGGTCTGATCTGGTCGCGCGGTTTGTCGCGAATAAACGGGAGATCATTGCGCTGGTTGAGCGTTATACCGATGCACAGCTCTACGGTGAATGCTGGTACGGTAAGTGGACGCGGGGTCGGATGATTCAATTCAACACCGCTTCGCCTTATAAAAATGCGGCAGGACGCCTGCGCGCGTGGGAGAAAACAAGCAACATCATGATAATAAATAGAAAATAGAGGGCTAATTTTTTGGTCTTGTTTTCCTGCGTGTCGGCGCGTTAGCGGCGTTTTTTCAGACAAAACCTTACATATTCCCCCTCCTTGATTGTTCTATACTCAGTAATAAGCAAGATAATTTTTACTGACAGATGAGATGAAGAGGGGGAAGAAAAATGATTGGTCTCAACCTTGTTTCTCCAGTGTCATATTACGCCATGCCGGACAAACCTGATCATGTTCAGGGTATTTCCCGCTCGTCGCAGCTGTCTGGTTACCCTCAGCCTGATGCTTCTACCCGAACCCGGACAACGTACGAAAATAGTGCTTCAATCTTTAAGCCGCCCATAGCGGATGGGATTAACCGCCCAACGGAAACTAACCAGCTTAACGTTTATGTTTAGGATGGTATCAAACGGGCAAGATGGGCAATCGCGTGCTGTAAACGATCGTTTTCGGTGCGTGCTTGCTCTCTTTGTTTTCGTTTTATTTTCAAAAAGCATCTTTATCCCGTATTGCCACCATCTCCGCCGCGTTTCCATTCTTTTTTCTTCTCTGTTAGTCACTTGACCATCCCCGATGTCATCCACGCTTAACCCTATGATTAATCAGCATTACACAATTCTGACGATTTCCTTTCGATTTGCCGCATCTTGACATATTTCATCACATTTTCTTTTGTTCCATAGCCTTGGAATGAATATTGCTGTTATTTTCCTTTCTTTAACAACGACATGACCTGAATAAGGTTCCTCTGGTAACGCGGTTAAGAATGACCCGTGTTGATAACGATAAGATTCGATTTATAACGAGAAAAGGGAGTGGTGTTCATGTTCAAGCAAGTCGCAGTTGCGGTAGGGATGGCGTGTTTATCTGTACCAGCATGGGCTTATGATTACGGTGATTATGCGCGCGAGACCGTAGATACGCTCATTAATGATTATCCGGGGCGCTATCGCGGTACGGCAAATTTTGCCGGTGCGGCGGACTGGATGACGCAGCGGATGGCGCCCGGTTATACCACTGTCAGGCAGGATTTCTCCTGGACGGCAGGCGGTACGACGCGTTCGTCACAGAATGTGCTGGCCTCTAATGTCGGGCTGAGCAGCGAATACATTATTACTGGCGCGCACTTTGATACCTTCTTCGGGCGGCCGACGCTGCAAGGGCTGGATGACAACGCATCCGGTGCATCGATCCTGACAGAAGTGGCGCGTAATTTTAGCGGCATCCAGACGGAAAAAACGCTGGTCTTTGCGGCCTTCGGGGCAGAAGAAGAGGGGCTACGCGGTTCGCGTGCAATGGTTAACGATCTGATTGCGCAAGGAACTGCTGGCGGCCTTACGGCCATGATTAACATGGACAGCATGATTACCGGCGACAAACTCTACGCGCATGCTGGCGATAACAGTGTAGCGAATCCTGCGCTGGCAAGCCTGCGTGAACAGACGTTGCGTATCGCGAACGAACTGGGCATCGAACTGTTTACCAACCCAGGGTTAAATGCGAGTTATCCGGCAGGAACTGGCTGTTGCAGTGACGGCGATAGCTTCAACGCCGCGTTTGATATTCCCGTACTCTATATGGAGGCCACCAATTGGGATATCGGCGATCAGGACGGCTATGAGCAAACCACGAACCCTGCGGTGCCGGGGGGCGCGACATGGCATGATCCTACGGTTGATAACGAAGCCTTTCTGACCAGCGTGCTGGGTAAGGAACGCATTGACCAGCGCCTGCGCGACGTTTCACGGTTGGTGACACGACTGCTACTGGAAATTTCCAATACCGATTTGCTGCATTCGGCCTATTCCGCCGCTGCGATGCAACAGGCAATGGAGGAGAGCCTGAAGCGTCAGCGCCAATCATTGAGTGATTTGCATAATCAGCGCTGGTTACTGCTGCAAAATACCACTCGTAGTGCAGGTACGCTGGATACGGCAGTCGGGATTGAAGGCGATGTGACTCCGTCAAATGGCTTTGACCGTGCACCGCAGCAGCGTTCTCGTCAGGCGATGGCTTATGCGCTGGTCGATTATCAATTAAGTGACGGTGTCACCGTTGGTGGCAGTCTGAGCCTGCTGCGTAGCAAGGATAAGCTTGAGCGTAATGGACATATTGAAAGCGATACCTGGCAAGCTGGCGTATATGGTTTGCTGAATCAGGGAGGTCCAGCCTGGTTGGGTAGCGACGTGACGGCGGGCCGGGCAGCGATTGCGTCACGCCGCTCGGTGTATCTGCAATCTGCGGGCGGTCCGGTGCTGTTGGACAACACGCTGGATGGCAATACCGAAGCGCAATTTGTCGGTGCTCGCGTAACTGGCGGCTATGATTTTTCGCTAGGCGGACTGCGGACTGGTCCGGTTGTCGGGTTGGATTATGCGCGTTATCGCATCAATGCGTTTGATGATAAAGGTAACCTGCGAACTGGCGTGCGGTATGAAAAACAAGATGTCGATTCGCTGGAAGCCAGTCTGGGCTGGCGCGTGCGTGGCAAGGTGGAATTCAGCAACAAAGCGTCTCTGCAACCTTATGCTACGGTGGCGTGGGTGCGTGAATTAGCCGATGGGCTCGATTCCAGCTTTACGGTGAAAGATCACGTCGATGGTGCAAACCGCCGTATTGCGGTTGGGGAGCAGGATAAGAACTTCGGTCGCGCAACCGTTGGTGTGCAGTGGCTTGCGGCAGAAAATCTGAATCTGTATTCCGAGGTCGGTAGCCGTTTCGGTCATCGGGATGGCGATCAAACGCGCTATAGTGTAGGCGTGCAGTGGCAATTCTAAACCTGTTGCTGTGAAGAGCGGACTTAGCTGCTGAAGGGAAATTCGGCGTTAAATGGGGTCTGAAACGACCCCGCATCGCATTCAGGCGGGCTGGTTATTGTACGGCCCGTTCTGAATGGAATCTCTGACTCGGAGTTCGGACAAGAACAGATTGTCTTTCGAGAAATAGCCGCCGTCCAGCATCGCGATCAGGCGGTTAATCACTTCGTTGATCATATCGCTTACCGGATCTTTGACGCTGGAGAGTGACGGCTTTAAAAATGGGGCAGTGGGAATATCATCGAACCCGACGACAGAAACGTCGTGCGGTACGGCAATGCCAGCGTCATCCAGCGCTTTTATCGCGCCAATTGCCATGTCGTCATTGCTGGCGAGAACGGCGCTGAACGAGACCCGATTATCGCGCAGGGTGGTAATAGCGAGCGATCCGCAGCGCGGCGTCCATTTTCCTTTCACAATTAATTCATCCCGTACCGTGATATTCGCCGCCGTCAGGGCCTCTTTATAGCCGGAAAGGCGTTCGATCGCGGTCGGCGAGTCCAGCGAACCGGTGATAAAGGCAATCTCTCTATGGCCGCGTGCGATCAAATGCTGCGTGGCGTTATAGCTGGAACCTTTGTGATCGCAGCAGATGCAGTGGCTCTGGTGCTTACGCAGTTTACGGTTAACCACCATGATCGGTTGCTTGTGTTTCTCGATGATGTCATCCATTTCATCCACGCTAAGAAAACGGGGATAGATGATAATCGCATCGCAGCGCAACCCCAGCAGGAATTGAATCGCGGCTCTCTCTTCATCGGCGCTGTGCTTGCCATCAACCAGAATCAACTGACGTCCATTGTCCTCCAGTTTCTTGGCGGCCTGTGACAGCAGCTCGTTAAAATAGCTGCCGTTATAGAGCGTGTTAGTCACCACCAAACCAATACAGGCGGATTTGCTGGTCGCCAGGTTCCGTGCCAGTAAATTGGGCCGATATCCCGTCTCCTCAATGGCCTGATAAACCAGCGCTTTGGTTTCTTCACTGGTATAGCCTTTGCCCGATAGCACGCGCGATACCGTCGCTTTTGATACGCCTGCTTTCTTCGCCACTTCCTGCATTGTCGACATGGGACATCCTGACACGTTGAACACCTGTATCATTTTACACACTTTATATCCGTCATACTTCAAGTTGCATGTGCGTTGGCTGCGTTTAAATACTCGGCCCGTCGTGGGCCTCGCCCTGAAGGGCCGCTGCAAGCAGCGTTCAAATCTGCTCCCGGCAGATTTGTCACCCGAATCACTTACTTGAGTAAGCTCATCGGGATGCCTTCTCTTGCCGCCTGCCTGAAACTCGAATTATTTAGGATATGGACTGGCAGCAGGGTGATGAGCGCAGAAGCGAGGCTAGCGGGTAAAGGAAGAGGCTATTCACGACGATCGTTATCACATAAGTAAAATATTCATAACAAATCTATTGAAATTGAATTCACATATAAACACTATCATGTGGAACCGGTTACCCATTAGCGTTTCATCACGTTATAGGGAGCAGGAATACCGGCATGAATACTTTCATAACTGTATGAAACTGAATAATAAATGTGCGTGCATCAGGTAATGTCCCCGTTTCGAACGCGTTAAGCCGTTTGTTGATTCAGGGAGAGCGTGCGCGATTACGAGAGATTGTCTATCCATGTCAAAGAATTATGCGGCTGTATCCCGTTCGATCGTCGATGCCATCGGTGGTGCTGATAACATCGCCGCCGTGACACACTGTATGACCCGCCTGCGCTTCGTGCTGAAAGATAACGATGCAGCGAATGTGGCTGAATTGAAGGCGATAAGCGGCGTGTTGGGCGTCGTAAAAAACGATAACCAGTGCCAGGTCATTATCGGCAACACCGTTTCTCAGGCCTATGCCGAGGTGGTGAAGCTGCTGCCGGAAGGCGCGGCGGCGGAAAAAGCGGTGCCGGTGAACAATAAAATTACGCTGCGACGCATTGGTGCGGGCATTCTGGATGCGTTGATTGGTACGATGTCGCCGCTCATTCCGGCGATTATCGGCGGATCGATGGTGAAATTGCTCGCCATGATCCTGGATATGACCGGCATATTTGAGAAGGGATCTTCCACGCTGACGATTCTGAACGTGATTGGCGACGGTGCATTCTTCTTCCTGCCGATCATGGTGGCAGCATCTGCGGCGGTAAAATTCAAAACCAATATGTCGCTGGCGATTGCTATCGCTGGGGTGCTGGTGCATCCGACGTTTATCGATTTGATGGCAAAAGCGGCACAGGGGCAGCAAGTGGTGTTTATGGGGCTGTCCGTTACCGCGGTGAAGTACACCTACACTGTGATTCCGGCGCTGTGTATGACCTGGATTCTGTCTTACATTGAAAAATGGGTAGATCGCATTACGCCTGCGGTGACCAAAAACTTCCTGAAGCCGATGTTAATCGTGCTGATTGCCTCCCCGATTGCCATCATGCTTATTGGCCCGATTGGAATCTGGATCGGTAGCGGTATTTCTGCTGTCGTCTACACCGTGCATGATTATCTGGGCTGGCTGTCCGTTGCCATCATGGGTGCCATTTGGCCGCTGCTGGTGATGACCGGTATGCACCGCGTGTTTACCCCGACTATTATTCAAACCATCGCCGAAACGGGAAAAGAAGGCATGGTGATGCCGTCTGAAATTGGCGCGAACCTGTCGCTTGGTGGTTCTTCACTGGCGGTCGCCTGGCGCACCAAAAACCCGGAACTGCGCCAGACGGCGCTGGCCGCGGCCGCCTCGGCGATTGTTGCCGGGATTTCTGAACCCGCACTGTACGGTGTAGCTTTGCGCCTGAAGCGTCCGCTGATCGCCTGTCTAATTACCGGTTTCATCTGTGGCGCCGTTGCCGGTATCGGCGGGCTGGCCAGTCATTCAATGGCATCGCCGGGGCTGTTTACCAGCGTGCAATTCTTCGATCCCGCGAATCCGATGAGCATTGCCTGGGTGTTCGGCGTCATGATTCTGTCTGTCGTGATTTCTTTCTTCGTCACCTTGCTGCTGGGCTTTGAAGACATTCCGGTAGAAGAGAAACCGGAAGAGAAACACGTGCAGGGTGATGATTTTTCCGCGCCGCAACGCGCCACGAACACGAATTAAATGAAGCACTAATACGAAGGAGAATAGCGTATGTCTGCATCAACATTTCCCAATGGGTTTTTATGGGGGGGCGCGATTGCGGCCAATCAGGCAGAAGGCGCGTACCTTGAAGGCGGTAAAGGGCTGACGACGGTAGATATGATTCCCCACGGCGTGAATCGTCTGCCGGTGAAACTGGGGCAAGAACCGCGTTTCGCACTGCGCGAGGATGAATTTTATCCCAGCCATCAGGCGATCGATTTCTATCATCGCTATAAGGAAGATATCGCGCTGATGGCGGAAATGGGGTTCACGGTGTTCCGTACCTCCATCGCCTGGAGCCGACTTTACCCGAACGGGGATGAGCTGACGCCCAACGCGGAAGGCATCGCCTTTTATCGCGATATGTTTGCCGAGTGCAAGAAATACAACATCGAGCCGCTGGTGACGCTGTGCCATTTCGATGTGCCAATGCATCTGGTCACTGAATACGGCTCATGGCGTAACCGGAAAATGGTGGAATTCTTCGCTCGTTACGCCCGAACCTGTTTTGAAGCCTTTGACGGACTGGTGAAATACTGGCTAACGTTCAATGAAATCAATATTTTGCTGCATAGCCCATTTTCCGGCGCGGGTCTGGTCTTTGCCGATGGTGAAAATCAGGAGCAGGTGAAATATCAGGCTGCGCACCATGAACTGGTGGCGAGCGCGCTGGCGACGAAGATTGCGCATGAGGTTAACCCGGAAAATCAGGTCGGCTGTATGTTGGCTGGCGGTAATTTCTATCCGTGGTCGTGCAAACCGGAAGATGTCTGGGCGGCGCTGAATAAAGATCGTGAGAACCTGTTCTTTATCGACGTGCAGGCGCGCGGCACCTATCCGGCATATACCGGCCGGTTGTTTAAAGAGAAGGGCATCACGATTGCGTCAGAGCCGGGTGATGATGAGATTCTCAAGAACACGGTAGATTTTGTGTCCTTTAGCTATTACGCCTCTCGCTGCGCCTCGGCAGACATGAACGAGCACAACAGCAGCGCGGCGAACATCGTTAAATCGTTAAAGAACCCGCACATCAAGGCGAGTGAATGGGGTTGGGGAATCGACCCGCTGGGCCTGCGGATCACCATGAATATGATGTATGACCGCTATCAGAAGCCGCTGTTTCTGGTAGAGAACGGGCTAGGTGCGAAGGACGAGATTAACGCACAGGGCGAGATTGATGATGACTATCGCATCAGCTACCTGCGTGAGCACATCAGCGCGATGGCGGATGCCATCGGCGACGGAATCCCGGTCATCGGCTATACCTCATGGGGCTGTATCGATCTGGTTGCGGCTTCCACCGGTGAAATGAGTAAACGCTATGGTTTCATCTATGTCGATCGCGATGACCGTGGCGAAGGCACATTAGCCAGAAAGAAAAAGAAATCGTTCTACTGGTATAAGAAAGTGATTGCCAGCAACGGCGCCGATCTGAGCTGAATGAAGTAGTCGCGTTTAGCTATTCTTGTTATAGCCCTCTAACGGTAACGTTTGGGGGCTATTTTTTTACCCAGACATTTTTTGCCCAGATACAGGGAATATGAATTGTAGTCTTTTGCTTGATTTTGCATGTTTAGTGGTATTCATTATGATAATATCTCATAATCGAGCAATAGTGAGCATTGTGGTTTATTATCAATGTTCAATAATACCGTCTATAAACGCGCAGGAAGGTAAACACCATGAGTCAGTTGCTTCCCGATATTGCCTTCTTTCATGAACTCGCCAGGCTGGCCAGTCAGGAAACGTTACCGCGTTTTCGTTCTCTTACCGCCAATCAAATTGAAACCAAGCCAAAAGAGGGTTTTCGTTTTGATCCGGTGACGGAAGCCGATCGGGAAGCTGAGCGGGTCATCCGTGAGCACATCACGCGCCATTATCCCGAACACGCGATCATGGGGGAAGAATTTGGCCTGAGTGGGGAAGGCCCAGTGCGTTGGGTTTTAGATCCGGTTGATGGCACCCGACCTTTCTTATGTGGGCTACCCGTGTGGGGAACACTTATCGGTCTGCTGCACCATGAACGTGGCGTAATGGGGATGATGAGCCAGCCGTTTACCGGAGAGTGTTTCTGGGCTGATGGTTCACAGGCCTGGCGTAGCGACCGCAATGGGGAAGTGCGTTTAAGCACGCGCAAAGGTGTGTCGCTCGAACAGGCGATTTTGCACACAACTGCGCCAGAAGCGCTGAGCATGCACCCGACCGTTCGCTTTACTGCACTCACCGAATGCACGTTGATGACGCGCTATGGCGGAGAATGTTACGCCATGGCGATGCTGGCGGCAGGCCAGATTGACATCTGCGTGGAATTTGCATTGCAGCCCTACGACATTGTCGCGTTGATCCCGATTATTGAACAGGCGGGCGGTATCATCACCGATCTCAACGGGCAGCGAGCGGAAGCGGGTGGCACGGTAGTTGCGACTGGTAACCCAGCGCTGCATCAGCAGGTTTTAGCCATTCTGAACGGAACGCGGTCATAGCCGCCGTTTTGTATCACATACCCCGATGATGTGAAAGACAACGCTTAAGAAGGAATCATGATGAAAGTGGCACACGTTGCGTTATGGACGGCCGACTTGGCCGCGCAGGCAGCATTTTGGCAGGAATTTTTCGCCGCTCAGGTCGGAGAAAAATATGTGAGCCGGAATCGTCCTGGGTTTGAATCGCATTTCGTTCAACTGAGTGAAGGGGCATCGATTGAGTTGATGACGCTGCCGGTGTTGGCGGAAGCGTTAACCAATAAAGAAAGCTGCGGCTGGGCGCATGTGGCGATTTCCGTCGGAAGCAAGGCTGATGTTGAGGCATTAGCCAGCAAAGCAGCAGAACGCGGCATTTTGGTTGCCCCACCGCGCATGACGGGAGACGGTTTTTATGAGGCGATCGTCAGCGATCCTGATGGTAATCTGATAGAGATAACCTCAGACTGATTCGGACCCCTTTCGTATGCTGCACAAACTGTCCTCATTCGATCAACAACATACCGCGATGCTGATTTACGTCGGTGAAATTCGGTTTGGTCCGCCTTATTTTTCACTCTCGATCGACGGTAACGCTCTGGAAGGGCGCGTTTTTGGCAAGGAACTACTGTGGTCGCCGGATTCACGCTATCTGGCAGTGCAAGAGTGGCTCTCCACGGCGGAACGCGATGGCCCGCAAACGGCTTTACTCTGTATTGATGTGATCGAAGAAAGGCAGTGCCAGATTTCTCAGGCGGTGGGAGGATTTATTGTCCCCATACGTTTCGAGGACGATACGTTGATCTATGAAAAACAGTATTTTGGTGCAGAAAGGAACGGTACCACGGAATACGAGATCCCATTTACCGCGCTTTCGCGCTGGAGTGCGCTGCGGTTGGGGTGAACTCTCAATCTTCCCATGGAATAGCGCATCGAACTGTGTGACGTCACGATCGGTGAGCATTGTCGGCACGTGAGTGCCTGTGGACAGCAACGCTGTCAACTGCTCCTTATAAGCGCGAACAAGCCCCCACTTCTCTAGTTCTGACTGAACCTGCTGGCTCAATGCAATAACAGCGGGTGTCTCCAGCCTATTTCTTAATATGATTAAACAAAATCAAACGCTCAATGATTTTTCATGCCCTTTTTGTTATGTTATAACATAACAAATCAAGTGCAGGGTGATTATCGCGGCGAGTGTTTAAAAGCGAAATATTCATGGTGATGAATCATCCCGCAGCGAAAAAGTAAAACTGCAAACGACTTTAAATCATCAGAGAGTGTGAAATATGGCTGACGTAGTAGCTCGACAGAGCGCAGATGCAAGATTACCTGTGACCGTACTATCTGGCTTTCTCGGTGCGGGAAAGACCACGTTACTTAACCATATTCTGAATAATCGCGCTGGTCTCCGCGTCGCGGTGATCGTCAACGACATGTCAGAAGTGAATATTGATGCTGCACTGGTGAGGGAGGGTGGCGCTGAACTTTCACGGACGGACGAAAAGTTGGTGGAGATGAGTAACGGCTGTATCTGTTGTACGTTGCGTGAAGATCTACTGATCGAGGTTAATCGGCTGGCGAAAGAAGGGCGTTTTGATCAGTTGGTCATTGAATCAACCGGTATCGCAGAGCCGCTTCCTGTCGCAGAAACGTTCACGTTTGCGGGTGATGATGGAGAAAGCCTTTCTGAAGTGGCGCGGCTGGATACGATGGTGACCGTTGTTGACGGGTATAATTTTTTAAAAGATTACGCTTCGGTGGACAGCATTCACTCTCGTGGAGAATCGTTAGGAGAAGGTGACGAGCGCAACGTGGTGGATCTGCTGATCGATCAGATCGAGTTCTGCAATGTGGTTATTCTCAACAAAATCGACCTTATTGATGTGGCGCAACAGCAGAAGCTGGTTGCGATTATCCGTTCACTGAATCCAGGTGCGAAAATACTTCATGCACAATTTGGAGCTGTGCCGCTGAACGAGGTGCTCAACACAGGATTATTTGATTTTGACAAAGCGGCGCAGGCTCCCGGATGGTTGAAAGAATTACGCGGTGAACATACGCCTGAAACTGAGGAGTATGGCATCGCCAGTTTTGTTTTTCGCGCGCGTCGGCCGTTTCATCCTGCCCGCTTCGCACAGGTCATGGAAAATTCGCTCACCGGGGTTGTCAGATCCAAAGGCTATTTTTGGTTAGCAAGCCGCCCGGAATATGCCGGCTCGTGGTCTCAGGCAGGCGGCGTGGCGCGTCAGGGGCTGGCTGGTTCATGGTGGGTCAGCGTGCCAAAAGCAAAGTGGCCGACAGATAGTGAATCGCTCAATTACATTCGTTCCATATGGGTGGATGGCGTGGGTGATGCGCGACAGGAACTGGTGTTTATCGGTATCGATATGGATGAACTCACGTTGCGAGCCCGTCTGGAAACCGCGCTGCTGACGGACAAAGAAATGGCAGAAGGTCTGGCGATGTGGTTAGATTATCCGGACCCGATAGAGCCTTGGTTTGCGTCATAAAGCGTGGGGAATCTAGAAAAGATCTGATTTTTCAGATGGTGGGGGATTTATCGTCCCCGTGCGTTTCGAGGACGATAAATTGATCTATGAAAAACAGTATTTGGGTGCAGAAAGACGCAGTATCACGGAATACGAGAGCCCGTTTACCGCGCTTCGGCTGCATTAAGGTTCATAGCGAACAACATGCGCTTCTGTCGGTGCGGGAAGCTCCCATTTCGTCAGCATACCTTGCAGCGTTTTATTGCTCAATGTGGTGTCCCGTTTACCGTTGCGACGCAGTAATTCCTGACGCGGGCGCTCCAGATACACGATCTCCACTTCTGCGCCGTAGGCATAGCACAGATCCAACGTGCGGGTGCGCATTTGCTGGCTCAGATGCGTGGCATTCCACACGAACGGTTCATGCGTTCGCAGCAGTGAACGTGCTTTGTCGGTCGCCCAATGCACTGCTTTTCCTTCATTCTCGCCGTGTTTCAACCCCAGTTCTGTTCGCGCATCGTCGAACGAAACCACGGGTAAATCGCGCCGATGTGTTCGTACCCACGTGTCTTTACCCGCAGCGGGCAAACCGCACATCACGGTGACTTTCGATCCCGGCTCCTGAAACAACGGATAGTCTGGATGAACATCAGCACCGTGAAAGTAGCTCAGGCGCGTGTGGGCATCGACAAACGATCTCGGCTGGCCGTAACAGCCTTCTTCCCGCGCCAGCTCGCGGAACAGCTCAATACTGTCGAGCACACGCGCTTGATCCTGACAGATGCGCCCACGCATATCCGCTTCCGCCAGCGTTGCCAGCAGCGGAATGCTTAACTGCCACGATAATTCGCGAATCGTGAAGAGTGGGGACACCCGACGGTGTTCATCCTCAAGGCAGTAAAACGGTACCTGATGCACCGCAATTAATCGGCAAATCGCTTCCCGAATCGCAAACGGAACGCCTGCGTCCCACAGCAGTACTCGGGCGTCGATTGCCCCTTTGCGCGAATGTCCCGGTTGACCAATTTGCCCTGTCACCGGGTCAATCACTGTCGTTCGGTATTTCGCAACGTCATGCAGCAATGCGGCAAGAAACAAGATTTCCTGCTGCTCGCGAGTGGCCGTCTGGTAATCGGGAAGCTGCAATAGCGACGCGATCACCATCATAGTATGTGTCCAGACATCGCCTTCACCGTGGTAGCGCGGCTCCTGCGGCGTTTCTTTGGCGCGTTGAAGCATCGGAAATGCGTCCAGACAATCAGCAAAATCTGGCTGTGCGCCAGACGCGGGGACCAATCCCCTGATGGTATTCCAATCCATGATTGTCATACTCCTTATTTATCGGGCATGGCGGCGGCGAGCGCGTCCAAAGAACGCAGCGTATTCAGCCCCAGCATTTCCCAGGATACGGTTGGACAAGGCGCGTACAAATCAACGCCTTCAGCCAGTTGGTTCGGCAAAATAGGGCGTCGGGAATGATGCGAGCCGCTGTCCAGAATGGTCTGGATGAAGTCATGGCGTACCAGCTTGTAGCGCGCCAGTACCTGTTCATCATCTTCCACCTTCAGATACAGACCTTCCGAACGATCCGATTTATCGGTTTGCTGCCAGCACAGCGCGAGCGGCAAACTTTCACGCTGCACGGTGGATTCAAAGACGGTCTTCCAGTCTTGGCTTTTTGCCAGAGAGCGGAACACCAGCTTCCACAGCAATGCCGGATTTGTTGGCATCTCCCCGGCATAGATCACCGGAACGGACAACACAGGCGAGCCGGCTAGCATTGCGTGTCGGCGGGCCGTCGATAAAAAAATGCCGTCACGACGATCGTAAATATCAAATTCATGAAAGTAGTGCGGTAAACGGTCATAAAACACGGAATGCTTGCTGTAAGCCCATTCGCCGTACATCACGAAGCGGTCTTCCAGTAGCTCAAGAAACCGCATTTCGTGCGCGGTGGCCCAGAGCTTGAACTGGTTGAATTGCCGTTCCCGCGAGCCGCCAGCCAGATAGTGGCCGCGCGACTGAAGCAAGAGCTCAGCCGTTTCATTAAAGGACACGCCGCTGTTTGCGCCATCGATCTTTTCTTCGATCACGACGTAACGGCCTACCAGCGCTTTCAGTGCGATTTGGTCCGACGCATCATCGCCGGGCTGTAAGCGCGAACCTTCCAGATGAGGGGTACGCGGATACTTTAATAACGGTATTGAATGTAAATTCATATTTTTCGCCTGCTGCGTTATTGGCGCAGCCAGGCCCATCTACGGTAAAAAAGAGGGCCGACGAACGTGTTCTGGCGCGAGTCAATAGCTGGCCGCTGGCATTCCAGAGGTCAGAGTCGCGGGGGAGGAAGCGGGAGATTCATTCTCTGCTCCGCACAATAGCGGGGAAAGAAGGGAACTCGTACCGCAGCCAACGCTGGCGCAGACTGCGCCGAATCGAGGCTGCTTAATGCAGTCGTCGGCGGTTAGTGGGAGGCTGACGTACAGGGCACTTTGGGGCTCCAAATGACACATTGAGGGTGAGTAAACGGCGCGATTCTAGCGAAGGAATCCCCGGACAACAAGTTTTTGTATAAAAAATGCTATTCTTTCCTGTAGTTGTAGAATGCGTTGCTGTGCGTAAACGTGGTAAAAAGGCCAGAGGTTATCCACGTTAGCGTACTAAAAATAACGCGTGGTGGGATAGGGGAATGCACACAATGAATCGTCGAGGAATATAATGAAAATCAGTGTGATAAAGAAAGGGATTGTGGGACTGTTACTGGCGCTGCCGTTGTACGGTGTCGCAGAGACAAAAGATCCCGATTTGTTCGTCGGCTATACCACGCAGGATTTAACCGATGCATTACCTGCGCAACTGCTGAACATGATTCAGCGAGACAAAGTGGTCGATGCGGCAAACCACATGGTTCAGACCGAATATGTCGATCCTACGACAGGCAATAAGGCGCTGGTTTCACTGTATATGTTACCGCCAAACAGCAAGGGCACGATTCCCATCGCTTCGACGCCCAGCGATCTGGATGCGGTAATCGCCAGCACGGAAAAAGAGATGCTGCGCCAGCGTATCAAACCCGATCAGCGCGCGGGGAACATTGACGATGCGACGCCTTTTCGCTGCTTACAAACGATTCTGAACAATAAGATCCTGCATTCGCTGTGTTCGACACTGATTAAAGGGCGCGTGCTGGAAGTGCAGGCCATCAATACGGTCGAAAATATTCAGGATGAAGCCGGGTTGCATAAAGTTATCGGACAGCAGAATGAGTTCGTTATCGGGATGGGAAAAACGCTGCTGGCGCTGAAAAAATAATCACGCCTGACGCACCAGAACGGGCGTCACCGATGACAGACTGATCAGACTCTGAAAGCGAAGACGAACGTGCCTTCGCTTTTTTTGCACCAAAAATCCCTTGATACACCCTTGCCAGATTCCTGGCGTTCATGCATAACTGCCGGAGCCAGAGAGTCGATACCTGAAATTATCATTACGAAAACGTACGCATTACACACAATTTTTATCACGAAACGACACCGGATAAACCTTATGCTTTTGTTACTCGTTTTGGCTGTGATTGCAGTGGTCGTTTACGGCTGGTTAAAGCAGCCACAATATGTGTCACCAGAGGTAGAACCCCAACCGGAAAACCCACTCTTTCGCGATGGTGCGTTTCATAACCTGGTCGCCCGCCCAACGGTGGCGAGTCAGAACCGCTGGGCTCTGCTGTACCGCTTTCTTTTTGAGAAAGATGCTGGTGCATTGCCCGATACCCGCCTGCCGTCGGAAAAGACCGATCTGCATCAGTTAAGTAAAACGGAAAACGTCATTATTTGGATGGGACATTCCAGCTATTTTATTCAACTGGAAGGGAAAACTTTCCTGCTGGATCCGGTATTTAGCGACAACGCGTCACCAGTGCCGCGTACTAATATCGCCTTCAAAGGCAGCAATGTGTATTTACCGGAAGACGTTCCCGAAATCGACTATCTGTTGATTACCCACGATCACTGGGATCATCTGGATTACCCCACTCTGAATGCGCTACGCGGAAAAATCCGCCGCATCGTCACGCCAACCGGTGTGGGTTCCTATTTTGTGAAGTGGGGCTTCCCGCAGAAAGATATTACGGAAGGTGGCTGGTTCAGCAATCTGAAAGAGAACGGGGTAGAAATTCATGTGCTGCCGACACAGCATTTTTCCGGTCGACTCCTCAAGCATAACCAAACGCTGTGGGGATCGTTTGCGCTGATCACGCCACAGCATCGGTTGTATCTCGGCGGGGACAGCGGCTATGGCGCACACTACAAAGAGATCGCCGCGCGTCTGGGCGGGTTCGATATCGCGATACTGGAATGCGGACAATACGATCGGGACTGGCCTCATGTGCACATGACGCCGGAAGAGAGCGCACTGGCTGCCAGTGATTTGCAGGCTAAAGCGGTACTACCGAGCCATAACAGCAAATTTAAGTTGGCGCACCACCGCTGGAACGATCCGTTGGAGCGTATTTCGCAGGCGAGTGAAAATCAGGACTGGCGGCTGATGACGCCGCGCATTGGTGAACGTGTTCAGGTTGATAACCCGCAGCAGTCGTTTAGTCAGTGGTGGTAGCACTAAGGTTCGTATGAGCGGGAATCACTGTGCTGCAAACATAATACGTAGGCGTTATTCGGGGTTATTAATGAAATGACCCGTGCTGAGTGACAGACGGAATGGCTGCTCCCACCCGTCTGGATAGATGTTGAGATAGGCGGAAACAGACCACTTTGATAAATACCGCCATTCCCGATTATGCCGCGCAGCGCATTTCCAGCGTAAAGCGGCAGCCTTTTTCTGAGCTTTCGACCGTCATGTTCCACCCCAGATGCTCCACGATGCGCTGCACAATGGATAAGCCAAGCCCTTCGCCACTTTCACGTGAGCTAGGCAGAAAACGTTGAAATTGCTGCGGGTCGATGCTGGGCGGCAGGCCTGGCCCTGTGTCAGAAATGATCAGAGTTGTGCCATGCAGGGCAATGCGCACTTCGCCTTCATCCGTGTACTGGCAGGCATTGCGCAGTAGATTCCAGACCACACTGCGCGCCAGTTCGGCATTGGTGTGCACATGGACGTTTTGCGGGACATCCAGTGTGAGTGCCACTGGCTTTTTCGCCAGCCAGGGTTGGCAGCGCGTTATGCATTCCTCGAACAATGGACGTAGAGGCACGTCGGCGAGAGGTAAGGTTTGCGGATCGCGCGAAAGCAGTAACAGGCAAGTCAACTGGCGTTGCATTTCCTGCGTAGTGCGCACGATGCGCTCAGCACTAGGCATCAGGTGACTACCGGTAGGCAATTGGTGCACGATGGTTTCCGCCGCACCGCCAATGATGGCCAGCGGTGTGCGCAATTCATGGCTGGCATCGCTCACAAAGCATCGCTCTCGCTGTAGAAACCGCTCCAGCTCATCGCTGTGTTGCGCAAATGCGCGCGCGAGCACCCCGATTTCGTCACTAGAATCCTGAAAAGGGAAGGGTTTTTGCTTACGCTGCACAACGTCGGCCAAGCGTGTGATGGGGACGGTAACGCGCGCTGAAGTCAGTCGCCCAATCCAGAACGCACACAGAATGCACAGCAAGATGACCAGCGGCGCGAAGCCGTCAATCATGTACTCCAGATACTCGTAATCCTTACCATCCTGCAACAGGTAGTAGCGACGATCGTTGAGTTCAAACACCAGCAGATGCCAGCCAGCGGGCTTTTCCATGCGGTGGTAGCCCGGTGCGTACTGGCGCAGAACATCGGGCGCGCTCTGCGCATCATAGAGCAGGTTACCTTCAGGCATGATAGGGGTGATGCCTTTGGTAATATCAGCCTCCAGCCGAGGCTGCACCTCGTTGCGCAGATTCTCCGAGATCACATAGGCTCTCAATTCATCGTAGTCGAGTTGATCCGCGACAACCACAAATGCCATGACGGCCACCATCAGCAGCACGAAGGAAACCATAATGCGCGTCTTGAGCGTCACCTGTTGGTAAATGGATTTCATGATGATTACTCTGCCCTTATATGATTATTCCGGTGCAGCCTTTTCAGGCTTATGCAGGCGTAAACCGATGCCATGCACCGTTTCTATCAGCGCAGATGTGAAATTTTTGTCAATCCGCTGACGCAAGTCATGAATGTGTGTGCGCAAAGCGCCACTGTCAGGCGGTTCGTCGCCCCAGAGTAAGTACTCCATCTCCTGTTTTTTAACGACATCAGGTGCGGATCGTATCAGGCACAGCAGCAATTTATGCGTGGTAGGGGTCAGGTTGATAGTGTGGCCCTGTCGCTGGGCCTGTGGGGCACGGGTGTCCACCTGTAGATCTTCCCAGACTAGCGTGCCTTGCACCTGTCGGCCTTGGGAGCGGCGCACCAGTGCCTTGATACGCGCGTCCAGTTCCTTGAGTGAAAAGGGTTTCACCAGATAATCGTCAGCGCCCAGGGCAAGGCCCTGCACGCGGTCATCTATCGGATCGCGAGCGGTCAGCATCAACACCGGTACCGGGTTTTGAAATTCCTGGCGGAGTTTTCGGCACAGCGTCATGCCGTCCAGTCGCGGTAGCATCAGGTCCAACAAAATGGCATCGTAATCATTTTGCGTGGCCATACGCAGACCAGTGGCACCATCGCGTGCATCATCCAGCACATAGCCCAGCGGCTCGAAAAATTCGTATAGGTTGGCCACCAACTCCGGGTTGTCTTCGATGATGAGCAGGCGTGTCATAGTAAGCAGACTTATAGATAAATAATCGAAATTATAAATAGATAATCGATATCCTAACAACTTCCTGACATACGCTTTTTGATACTACGCGCACTTTCAACTCATTGGGGATTGCGCGTGTTTCAACGTCTGTCATCCTTGCGGCTCAACCCGGTACAACTGACCTGGGTAGCCGCTCTGTTCTTTACCACCATTGGCAACGTTGGACTGTGGCAAATGCTATGGTCCAAAGTGGAGATTAACAGCCTGCACAGCTTGCTGTTTTTCATCAGCCTACCGGTTTTCTTTTTCTGTCTTATCAACCTGTTGCTTACGCCCGTTCTGGCATTACCTTACGTGCGTAAGCCGCTATTGGCACTATTGGTCGTCATCAGCGCCAGCTGCAGTTACTTTATGCTCAACTATAACGTGCTGATCGATCGCAGCATGGTGCAGAACGTCTTTGAGACCAATCAGGCAGAGCTCGCCTCGTACTTTTCAATCCCCTTGTTGCTCACCATTCTTGTACTGGGTGTGCTACCTGCGGCGGTGATGGTTTGTTTACCCACCAAACAGACTGAGCATCCCTTGCAAAACGCGCTATGGTGGCTGGGCAATGTACTGGTGACATTCGTCGTGCTGGCTGCGGTGACGATGCTGTTCTACAAGGACTACGCCTCGTTGCTGCGCAACAACCTGCAAATCAGGGATCAAGTGCTACCCTTCAATTTTGTGCGCAACACCAACGGCTACCTGAAACGTTATCTGAAACGCACGACATCTCAGCTGTTGCGAACTGTAGCAGAAGATGCCACGCGCCCTGAGACCGGAGAGCGGCCCAAACTCGTGATTGCCGTGGTGGGGGAAACCGCGCGGGCACAGAACTTCCAGCTTAATGGTTATCCGCGAGCGACCAACCCATCTCTGTCGCAGCGCGAAAACATCATCAGTTTCAAAAACGTCTCATCCTGTGGCACGGCTACAGCCATTTCACTGCCCTGTATATTCTCCCGTATGACTCGTACGCAATACGATGAAGTACGTGCAGCGACGGAAGAGAACCTGCTCGATATCCTGCGACGCACCGGTGTGCAAATACTTTGGCGAAACAACAATAATGGCGGTTGTAAAGGCGTGTGCGAGCGCGTGCCCACCGATGACATGCCGATACTGAAAATTACTGAACAATGCGTCAACAAGGACGGCACCTGTTATGACGACGTACTACTGCACCAACTCAGTTCACGCATTGATGCCATGTCGGGCGACGCATTAATCGTGCTGCACCAGTTGGGCAGTCATGGGCCAACCTATTTCGAACGTTATCCGGCGCAGGAAAAAATCTTCAGCCCCACCTGTGATAGCAACCAGATTCAGAAGTGCAGCAACGAAGCGCTGACCAACACTTACGACAATACGCTGGTCTACACCGATCGGATGCTGGGCAAAACCATCGATTTGTTGCAACGCTATTCGGGGCAACGTGATGTAGCCATGATCTACCTTTCCGATCACGGTGAGTCCTTAGGAGAGCGCGGGATCTACCTGCATGGCACGCCTTACCTGATTGCGCCTAAAGAGCAAACGCAGGTGCCCATGGTGATGTGGTTCTCACCGAAATTTGCGCAAGATGCTGGTTTCAATCTTGCCTGCCTGCGTAACAACGCGGACAACAAAGATTACAGTCACGACAATTTTTATCACTCCATGCTGGGCTTATTTGGTGTTCACAGCCACGTATACCAACCCGAACTGGATGTGTTTTCGCCATGTCGTGAGGCGATTTGAGTTGTTTCGTTACTCAGTCGTTAGCCTATTCACTCTCATAAGGAGTATCTTGTGTCAAAAATCAACGTGGAAAAATTCGCTGCTGGAAGTCTGGAAAACAGTTTTGGTGTGCCCGCATTCGCCGTAAACATGCTTGCTCTGATTTTGCCAGCGTCTGCAATGAGTGAACTTGCGAGTCGAGGTATAGACATACAGGCTATTCTCAGCGCCAACAAACTGAGTACGCCATACTCCTCTTCGTTCGAGGTGACCGAGGAGGGAGTGCAAAAAACAATCATCATATCCGTTACCGCTGACGGGTGACATAGGAACGTCGGATCGGCAAGCTAACCATACTCATCTACGTTTCCTATTTGCGTCGCATTAATGAAAATATTTATTTGCGAATAATAACGTTTTGAAAATCATCAACGTTCTATGGTGTTGCCTGAAAATTTACTGACCCTAAAACGTGGAAACAATGAGAACGACGTTATCTTTCTTGCCTGTATGTATCAGTTTCGCTTTCTTATCATTAGGTGCTCAGGCATGCCGCCCTCCGGTTGTTAGCGAAGGGAGCGCCCTCGAAACATCGGCTATTCAGCATGCGATTGACCAATGTTCACAAGCTGGCGGTGGCCGCGTCGAGCTTTCTGCTGGGGTATGGCAAAGTGGGCCGTTGTTATTAAAAGATAATGTAGAATTGTATCTGGCGGCGGGAAGCCGGTTGACAGCCAGTTATCAGGGCGATGCGTTTAAACCGGGGTTCATTTCGGCTCCAGCGCATGAAGGTGAAGCGTTTATTCTGGCGAAAGATGTAAAAAACATTGCGATTGCAGGGCCCGGTGTCATTGATGGTCAGGGGCAGCAGCGTTGGTGGCCACTTGCCACCGAGGCTCGTAATCACCTCAAGCATGGGGATACCAACTGGTTTACCCAACACTATCCGGGCATTCCGACGGCCAATGGCATGCCGCGCCCATGGCTGATTGAATTTGCCAATGTGTCACAGGGGAAAATCTCCGGTATCGGGATAGAAAATTCTCCCATGTGGAATCTGGTCATCCGCGACAGTCAACATATAGAAGTTACTAACAGCACCATCACCAATCCGTCCGATTCACCCAATACCGATGGCATCGATATTATTTCCTCTCGTCAGGTCCACCTCCACCATCTGAATATCTCCACCGGTGATGACAACATTTCGGTTAAGTCGGGTCTGGCAAAACGGGCTGATGATGCAGAAAGCCGTGATATCACTATTGACCATATTCAGTCGGAAAATGGACACGGCATCTCAATTGGCAGTGAAACCATTAATGGTATTGGCAAGGTCACCCTACAGGACCTGCATTTTACGGGTACCGAAAACGGTGTGCGCATTAAGTCCGGGCGCGATCGTGGCGCAAATATCGGCCCGGTAATTATCCGTAATGTCACTATGCAGCAGGTTAAAACACCACTGGTGATTACCGACAGTTATGGTGGCAATGGGGGGTACTCGTCTGACAGCGTTAGCCCGATAAAATACCAGACGCTGACCACCACCACTCCCAACATTCACGATGTTACCCTTCAACATATCGAGGCAAGCGGTGCAACCCATGCTGGGATTATCAGTGGATTACCGGAGGCACCGTTAAAGAATATCCATCTGGAATCGGTACATATTACGGCGAAAACGGGGTTACAGAGCCGTTATGTATCGGGTTGGCAAAAGCAGGTGGCGGTGGATGTTCAGGATGGAGAAGCGCAGTTATCCGGGAACAATGTTGACTGGGTTTCGCCGTGAAAACCTCTCCAACCCTCGTGTTGTTATAGCAAAAAGAGCCATGTTAGGTACATACATGGCTAAATCCACGCGGTGGATAGTATTTTTCAGGATTTAATCGGACTGTATTAATGGCTGTTGTTAACAAAAAGAATGTGAATAAAAATGCTCGTACATACTTTAATCCTTACCGATACCAATTAGTGTGTGCTGGTATCGCGGTTTGTTTAGTGACTTTGCTTGTAAGGACAGCCGATTTACAAATAGTAAAACGCAAAATGCTCGAGCACGAAGCCGATTTACGCTCCCTGCGTACCACCGTTGTCACCGCCAGCCGAGGGACAATCACCGATCGGAATGGAAATCCCTTAGCGGTGAGTGTGCCTTCCAAGGATATTATTGCCGACCCTGTCAGGGTTATTGAATCATCGCCAGATATTAAAACCCCCAAATGGCAATACCTCGCCTCCGTGCTGAATACGACACCTGACGAGATCTATCATGACATTCTGGAGCATCCCAAACGGCATTTTCTCTTTATTAAGAAGAATGTTGACCTGGAGACATCATCAGGCATAAACAATCTTCATCTTTCTGGCATCAGTGAAGAAGATGATGAAAAGCGGTTTTACCCAGCGAGCGAAGCCGCCGCACCCTTGATAGGTATTGTGGGGGCTGAAAATGATGGTGTCGAAGGAATTGAGCATAGTTACAACGCTATCTTGCAAGGTGTATCAGGGAAGAAAACCTACCGTCAGGATTCTTTGGGGCACCAGATTTCTGTCAGTAATGATGATGAGCCCCCGATCGCCCCACAAGTGCAGCTCAGTATCGACAGTTTTGAACAATACGTCGTGTATACGGCCCTGAAAAAGGGCGTATTACTGAACAAGGCAGAGTCTGGCACAGCGGTATTGGTTAAAATCGAGACCGGTGAAATACTGGCTATGGCATCCTATCCATCGTTTAATCCCAATAATTTTGCCACGGCAACGCCTGCAGAAATGCGAAATGTTGCCATTAATGACAGCTTTGAACCGGGATCAACAGTCAAACCCCTTGTGGTATTGGCGGGTCTGGAACATCACATCATTCAACCCAACACGTTGCTGAATACTTCACCTTACCAGATTAACGGGCATTTAATCCGTGACGTAGGCATCTGGCCCCGCTTGACGATCACCGGGATCCTGCAAAAATCGAGTGATATAGGGGTTTCTCACATCGCTCTGGCCATGCCAGCGTCAGTACTGGTCAATCTGTATCATGACTTTGGTCTCGGCAAATCGACAAATCTTGGTCTGACCGGAGAAAGTGTGGGTTACTTTCCTCTTCACCGACAACGCTGGAGCGATATTGAACGAGCAACGTTTTCGTTTGGATATGGGCTGCGCGTGACCCCCCTTCAAATAGCGCGCGAATATGCAACGCTCGGGGCTTTTGGTTTTTATCGAAATCTGTCAATCACCAAAGTGACTCCGCCGGTAACCGGGGTTCAGGTGGCCGATCCTGATACCGTCAGGACCGTCGTTCACATGATGGAAAGTGATGTCCTTCCCGGGGGGACTGGGGTCAAGGCTGCTATTCCAGGTTACTGCATGGCAACAAAAACAGGAACGGCGGAAAAACTCGGGGAGAAGGGGAAATACGACGGTGGGTATGTTAACTACATGGCCGGCGTTGTTCCTGTGGATCACCCAACACTGGCGTTAGTGGTGTTAGTAAACAACCCTACGGCCGGAGCTCACTTTGGTGGTTCTGTGGCTGCGCCTATTTTTGGCGATATTCTGAAATCGGTGTTGCCGCATATGAATATTCCTCCCGATTGCCTGAAATGATTTCGGCATGCTTCAGAATCTTGGGATGATGAATAAGCATGCGAGGACTGTATGGGCGCTCCTGGCCAAAGAGACTAATAATAAGCGCTTAAGCTTCTTAGTCAGTAAGACAGAAACAACACCACCGATTGCTCAGACAGGGATGACATGACTACCTCGCTGTGAGTATTTTTTCAACTTAAGCTCAACGGCCGTCTCGCCGGAGTTGTTCGTCCTCTCGTTTTGATGAAAAATCGTTATGTAAAAAAATATATAATGAGGCAGTTCGATGGTTTCAGGAAAAATGAAGTACGGGATTTTGGCACTGATGGTTTGCACACCAACAGTATTCGCAAAAGATATCCGCGTCACTTATGCTGGCTCAATGGGTAAAGTGATGGATCAAGGTCTCGGTCCCGCCTTTAGTAAGGTTGAGAGTGGCGAATATCAAGGCCAAGGGCAGGGGGCTTACGGCATGGCTCGTCTGTTAGCCAGCCACAAAATTGAGGCAGATGTATTTGTTTCTATCAACCCAGGTCCAATGCAGATCCTGAAAGATGCTGGGCTAATTGACGAAGCGGTTCCCGTTGCCAGTACCAGCATGGTGCTTGCCTACAACCCGAAAGGCAAATATGGCGAGCAGTTTGCCGAAGCTAGCAAGAAAAACGATGGTTCATGGCTAAACCTGCTGGCGAAGAAAGATATCAGTTTCGGGCGTACCGACCCGTACGTCGATCCAAAAGGCCAGAACATCGTCTTTACCCTGATGTTGGCAGAAAAATATTATCAGCAGCCTGGCATCGCGATGAAGATCCTCGGCAGCCTGCAAAACCCACAGCAGACCCACCAGGAAGGTGGTCTGATATCGCGTCTTGAAAGCGGGCAGGTTGATGCCGCCGCTGGTTATGAAAGCGAAATTCGCTCCGCACACCAGCCATACGTGGCGCTGCCGGATGAAATTAACCTGAGCAATCCGGCCATGGCGAAGCAGTGGTATGACACTGTGAGCTTCACCATCAAAGACAGCCAGGGCAAAGATCTGGTTCTGCATACTCAACCAATGGTGTTCTACGCTGCCGTGCTGAAAAATGCGCCTAACGGCGTTGAGCAGGGGGATAAATTCGTCAAATTTATGCAGAGCGCTCAGGGTCAGGCTCTATTTAAACAATACGGCTACGCGGAGCCTAAAGGGGACAACCTATACGCTCGTTAAGTCGTCCAGGCAGAATAGCTGGCTGGCTTTCCCTGCCTGCTATTCTCCTATTGAGCCTTCCGTTTATTACCCTACTTAGCGTAACCCCGTGGCACCATTTACAGTTGGCATGGCGAGACGATAACGCGATTGCCGTGTCGATGGGGCTAGGCGGACTAGCGCTCTGCATTACGGTCGCTATCGGCTTACCCGTTTCCTGGTGGCTGTCGCAGGCCACTGGAAAATATAGGCTGATAGGTGAGTTGCTAGTCATGATCCCACTGCTCACGCCACCACTGGCGATGGGGATCCTGCTGGTTTCCGCGCTGGGGCCATACGGGCTGTTCGGGTCGTGGGTATCAAAAATTGGAATTACGCTGGTCAACAACCCGGCGGCTTTTGTGTTGGCGCAAATATACGGCTCATTACCTTATTTCATTGTGGTGGCACGCTCCGCATTTGCCACGGTGCCGAAAGATATCCTCGAGGCCGGTCAAACTCTTGGCGCATCAGCGTGGAACCGCTTTCGCTATCTAGCTCTGCCCATCGCCTTTCCCGGCTTGGCCTCCGCCGTAACCCTGGCATGGGTTCGCGCTGTCGGTGAGTTTGGTATTGTGATGATCTTCGCCTACTTCCCTCAAGGAATTCCCGTCAAGCTGTACACCAATCTACAAAATGACGGGGTGGATGCCGTGTATACGTTGTTATGGATGCTGCTTATTGTCACGCTCCCTCTGCCCATGATGTGCTTTGCACTAGGGAGACGAAACGCGGAACAGCGGCGTTGATTCATTACGGGACATTTATGAGATGAAATGAGAGTCATGAAAACAAAAATCCACGCAATTGCGTGGATTTTAGAGGTTTTATCAGTCGTCATGCGATGTGTTGAGATCGCATGAGACAACAGAAGCTATTTAGACGTTGAACAGGAAGTTCATGACGTCGCCATCTTTTACGATGTAGTCCTTGCCTTCTGAACGCATTTTTCCGGCTTCTTTCGCGCCTTGCTCACCTTTGTAGGTAATGAAATCTTCATAGGCGATAGTTTGCGCGCGGATGAAGCCTTTCTCGAAGTCGGTGTGAATCTTACCAGCGGCCTGCGGGGCGGTAGCGCCGACAGGGATGGTCCATGCACGAACTTCTTTCACACCCGCGGTGAAGTAGGTTTGCAGGTTCAGCAGTTCATAGCCTGCACGGATAACACGGTTCAGGCCAGGTTCTTCCAGACCTAACTCAGCCATAAACTCTTCGCGGTCAGCGTCATCCAATTCCGCGATATCTGATTCAACGGCGGCACAGACGGCCACGACGACAGAACCTTCAGCGGCAGCGATTTCGCGCACTTTATCGAGGTACGGGTTATTTTCGAAACCGTCTTCGTTAACGTTGGCGATGTACATGGTTGGTTTCAGCGTCAGGAAGCTCAGGTATTTGATCGCTGCTTTGTCTTCATCGCTTAAATCCAGCGAGCGCAGCATCCCAGCGTTCTCCAACTGCGGTAAGCATTTCTCCAGCGCAGCCAATTCAGCTTTAGCATCTTTATCGCCGCCTTTGGCTCTTTTCTGCACGCGATGAATGGCGCGTTCACAGGTATCGAGGTCAGACAACGCCAGCTCAGTGTTGATCACGTCGATGTCATCCGCTGGGTCAACTTTGTTGTTTACGTGGATGATATTGTCATTTTCGAAGCAGCGCACAACGTGGCCAATAGCTTCCGTCTCACGGATGTTGGTCAGGAACTGGTTACCCAAACCTTCACCTTTAGACGCGCCTTTTACCAGACCAGCGATATCAACAAACTCCATGGTGGTAGGGAGGATACGCTGTGGCTTAACGATTTCGGCCAGTTTGTCCAGACGTGGATCGGGCATCGGCACGACGCCAGTATTTGGCTCGATGGTACAAAACGGGAAGTTGGCCGCTTCGATGCCGGCTTTGGTCAACGCATTGAACAGAGTGGATTTACCGACGTTAGGCAGCCCAACGATACCGCATTTGAATCCCATGTTTATATCACCTTAAATAACTTATTAATCAGGCAATTGCTATATTTTGCCTGTCAGAATGGAAACATTTCGGCCGATTATACACGGAATGGCGATTTATCTCGATCTCCCATCCGCATTCTGACCAGTTTATGCCGGTTTGAAGGCATGCAAACGGTTCATCGCTTTGATCATGTCTTCTTTCATCAGAATTTCTGTGCAGCGTACGGCTTCGTCAATAGCGTCGTCGATCAACGTCTGCTCGCTTGTCGGTGGTTTTCCCAACACAAAGCCAGTAACTTTGCTTTTATCACCCGGATGGCCGATACCAATGCGTAAACGATGAAAGTTCGGGTTATTACCCAATTTACTAATGATGTCTTTCAGTCCGTTGTGACCGCCGTGTCCGCCACCCAGTTTAAGTTTGGCAATCCCCGGTAATAAATCCAGTTCATCGTGTGCAACCAGAATTTCATCGGGCTGGATGCGATAGAAGGTCGCCATTGCCGCGACGGCTTTACCACTCAGATTCATGAACGTGGTGGGAACCAGCAGGCGTACATCTTGCCCAGCTAGATTCAGGCGGGACGTGTAACCAAAAAATTTGCTTTCTTCTTTCAGCGGTTGACGATACGCGTCCGCCAGACGGTCAACAAACCAGGCGCCCGCATTATGGCGGGTGGCGGCATATTCAGCGCCGGGATTCGCCAGGCCGACAATTAATTTAATGCTGCTCACGGTATATTCCAGATTACGTGC
Organism: Pectobacterium aroidearum; assembly: GCF_015689195.1. Lineage (GTDB taxonomy): Bacteria > Pseudomonadota > Gammaproteobacteria > Enterobacterales > Enterobacteriaceae > Pectobacterium > Pectobacterium aroidearum. The sequence goes on along the minus strand of NZ_CP065044.1, from coordinate 2,532,931 downwards.
TTAAACTTACGCAGGGTAGCGTGATAAACGAAAGCGCTAGTTTACACACCGTGTGGTGGATAGCAAAATCTCGGTGTTGGAATGTAAATACAATGTTATTTGTTCAGCGATGTGACTATTCCGAGTTTCGTCTATTTATTTGTTTAAACGTAAAAAAATATTAATCATTCCTTTTATCTGTGATCCCTCCCGCAATCATCCAAGCATACTATTGTCTATAATTACATCAATAATAAGAAAGTCAGCGGTAATGGCACTCCGATTCATCCACAGAATTAATCTGGAGGTGGCAGATGAAACGTAAAAACGTGACAGTATTGGGTAACATGTTGATGGGGCTCGGTATGATTCTGATGATTGGCGGTATTGGTTTTTCCATCGCCAGCCAGTTCCCTAAACTGAATGTCCCTGAATATATGACTTATATTGATCTGGTCGGTATTTTTTCTGGTGCAATATTTTGGTTAGTGGGAGCACGTATTAGCGGGCGTGAGGAAGTCGCAGATCGTTATTGGTGGGTTAAACACTTCGATAAGCGTTGCCGCCGCCAACGTCACCCATAACCGTTAAGGCGCCATCGGTGCTAATGAAAATTGAACATGGGAGCCGCTGTAGCTTTGCTATGGCGGTTTTTTGTTTTTTTATAGCGATAGCGTTTTTTACAGTGATAAAAATAAGAAAGCCACCTTGTTACAGGTGGCTCCCTCATTATCGTTTGCGAGCGGTTACCCGATCAGCAATGATTAATGCTCAAACATCGCAGAAATAGATTCTTCGTTGCTGATACGACGAATCGCTTCGGCCAACATACCGGACAGCGTCAACGTACGAACATTCGGCAGTGAACGAATGTTTTCCGCCAGCGGAATGGTATCGCAGACAATCACTTCATCAATTACAGAGTTCTTGATGTTCTCGTAAGCATTGCCTGAGAAAATCGGGTGTGTGGCATAAGCGAATACACGTTTAGCCCCACGTTCCTTCAGCGCTTCCGCTGCTTTGCACAGCGTACCGCCAGTGTCGATCATATCGTCAACCAGCACACAGTCACGGCCAGCGACGTCACCGATGATGTGCATCACCTGAGAAACGTTGGCGCGAGGACGGCGCTTGTCGATGATTGCCATGTCGGTATCGTTCAGCAGTTTAGCGATTGCGCGGGCACGCACAACGCCACCGATATCAGGAGAAACCACGATTGGGTTTTCCAGATTCTGTTGCAGCATATCTTCCAGCAGGATCGGGCTACCGAATACGTTATCTACTGGTACATCGAAGAAACCCTGAATCTGCTCAGCGTGCAAATCGACGGTCAGAACACGGTCAACACCGACGCTGGACAGGAAGTCAGCAACGACTTTCGCGGTGATTGGCACACGTGCGGAACGCACACGGCGGTCCTGACGGGCATAGCCGAAGTAGGGGATAACGGCGGTAATACGTCCCGCGGAAGCGCGACGCAGAGCATCGACCATCACAACCAGTTCCATCAGGTTGTCATTGGTGGGTGCACAGGTGGACTGGATGATGAAAATATCACCACCGCGTACATTTTCATTGATTTGCACGCTGACTTCGCCATCGCTAAAACGACCGACAGCGGCGTCGCCAAGGCTAGTGTACAAACGGTTGGCAATACGTTGTGCTAGTTCCGGGATGGCGTTACCAGCAAAAAGCTTCATATCAGGCACGAGAAGAACCTCAGGCTTGCGTCCAGAGAAATATTGCGCCTGCCAGGCAGGGAGAGCAACAGGCACAATATGCATACGGGTGTATGAATTAAGTTTGCTACAGACTGGCCGCATGGCAGCCGGTGTGTGGCAAAACCTAAAGTTGCCCGGAAAGCGTACGTTGTAGCGGAGAGACGTTAACGCCTCGCGCGACGAAACCGTTTAGCCATTCCGGGGCCTGGTCAAGCACCTGACGGGCTGCGAACTCGGTGTCAAACTCTGCAAACACACAAGCTCCCGTTCCAGTCAGGCGCGCCGGGGCATATTCTAGCAGCCATGAAAGTAGCTGTTCAACCTCACGAAAACGTTTTCTTGCGATAGCTTCACAATCATTGACGAAGGTCTGGTTTAATAAAGTATCTAAATCACGAACTGGCGAATTACGCGTCAACTCCGGATCGCCGAAAATCAACGGGGTGGCGATACTCACGCCAGGGTGAGCCACCAGATACCATTTCTCTGGCGGATTTGCTGGTGTTAACCGCTCACCAATGCCTTCGGCAAAGGCGGCATGCCCACGAACAAAGACGGGAACATCCGCACCTAATTGCAACCCCAGATCGGCCAACGTATCAACGCTCAGCCCGCTGTGCCATAAATGGTTAAGGGCGACCAAAACGGTAGCTGCATTGGATGAACCACCGCCCAGCCCGCCGCCCATGGGCAGACATTTATCGATACGGATATCTGCACCGAACTGGGCAGGGTGAATATTATGACGTTTACAGTGCTGCTGTAATAAGCGTGCGGCGCGGACGATCAGGTTTTGCTCGTTCTCTACACCGTCCACGGGGGTAAGCAGGTTAATCTGGTCGTCATCACGTGGCTGAATCGTCAGGGTGTCACCGTAATCCAGAAATTGGAATAGCGTTTGCAGTAGGTGATACCCGTCCTGTCTCTGACCAGTAATATAAAGAAACAAATTCAGTTTGGCGGGTGCTGGCCATGTCTCGATAACCGTCGGTTGCATCGCTTATTTAACCATCCAGTTATTCATTTTCAGCTTAATACGCTGTTCGCCCTGAACCAGCTCCAGACTGGTTGGGAGCGGCGGCGTCAGCTCGGTGTTGTAGCTTTGATAGCTGACATTCCAGTTTTGGTTACCCTGACGGTAGGTAACGGTTTTCAGCAGATAGCGTTCATCCAACGTGAATTCGGTGGCGTCGCCTGGGATACCGAGGATCCACTGACGCAGATTGTTCAGCGGGATCGCCATGCCGGTGAGCTGCTGAATCATGTATTCAGCATCTTTCCCCACGTAGCGTTTGCCTTGGTTATCGGTGATCTGTACGCCGTCAGGTTGGGCGCGCAGTTCTAATTCGGTGCTGCCGAGCGGGTTGGTCAGCAGCAGTCGATAACGCTGCGGCGGTGTGTCCTGCCAGAAAAAATTGGCTGATACTCTTTTGCTATCGGAGATATAGGCAAAAGCGCCGCGAGTTTGATATTGGCTGAGTTGCTGTACTTTTTGCTGATGCTGTTGCCACTCTGGCGAGGTGGGGCTTTTACCCGTTTGGGTGGGTTGATGAACGCTACAGGCGGCTAGCAATACGCTGGCTAAAGGCAGTAAACGCAGGCATCGGACGGTTTGGGTTGGCATGTCGGTCGTATCCTGTAAATGAACGGAGTTCGTGAAATACGTCACGCTAACGGGCTTACCGCTCAGCGTCAATCATTGTTATTCGTTAATGGCGTTTATTGTTTTTTGTCAAAAAGTGACTACCTCAGACGAGGTGTATCGCGTGCTGTCGCTTTTCTTGCACCCCTGCATCAAGTAGAATGCGATTCAAACGAAATCCATACTAAGACCGGTATTACTCAGAAACAGCCTAATGACCCTGCTTGCGCTTGGTATTAATCACAAAACCGCACCGGTTTCTCTGCGTGAACGCGTTGTGTTCTCACCAGATAAACTCGGAGTGGCCCTCGACAGTCTGCTACAGCAACCGCTGGTGCAGGGCGGCGTTGTGCTGTCTACCTGCAATCGTACGGAACTCTATCTTAGCGTTGACGAACAGGAAAACCAGCGTGAACAGTTGATTCGCTGGTTGTGTGAATATCATCAATTGCGCCCGGAAGACGTCAACGGCAGTCTTTACTGGCATCAGGATAATGCCGCTGTTAGTCATCTGATGCGCGTGGCGAGCGGTCTGGATTCTCTGGTATTAGGCGAACCGCAGATTTTGGGGCAGGTGAAGAAAGCGTTTGCCGAATCACAGCGTGGTCATTCCCTGTCCAGCGAGCTGGAACGTTTGTTCCAGAAGTCTTTTACCGTGGCCAAACGCGTTCGTACGGAAACGGATATCGGTGCCAGCGCGGTGTCGGTGGCATTTGCCGCCTGTACGCTGGCGCGGCAGATTTTTGAGTCACTGGCGGATGTCACGGTGCTGCTGGTCGGTGCCGGAGAAACCATTGAACTGGTCGCTCGCTATCTTCGTGAACACAACGTACAGAAAATGGTGATCGCAAACCGTACCCGTGAACGTGCGCAGGCGCTGGCAACGGAAGTGGGCGCAGAGGTCATCACGCTGGCAGAGTTGGATGAACAGCTCGTTCAGGCTGATATTGTGATCAGTTCAACGGCCAGCACGCTGCCGATTATCGGAAAAGGGATGATGGAACGGACGCTGAAGGCGAGACGGAATCAGCCAATGCTGATGGTGGATATTGCGGTTCCGCGTGATATTGAGCCGGAAGTCGGCAAATTGCCGAACGTTTATCTCTACAGCGTGGACGATCTGCACGCGATTATTCAGCATAACCTCGCGCAGCGCAAAGCGGCGGCGGTGCAGGCCGAATCCATCGTGCAGCAGGAAAGTTCCGACTTCATGGCGTGGCTGCGTGCGCAGTCAGCGGTGGAGACCATTCGCGATTATCGCGCTCAGGCCGATGAACTGCGTGCGGAAATGACGGCCAAGGCGCTGGCTGCCATCCAACAAGGCAATGACGTTGAAGCGGTGATTCAGGAACTGACGCACCGTTTAACCAACCGCCTGATTCACGCGCCGACCAAATCCCTTCAGCAAGCCGCTCGTGACGGCGACCAAAATCGGTTACAAATTTTACGTGACAGCCTTGGGCTGGACTAGCATTCATCTCTATTACAGGATTTAACCGCCCGCATGAAGCCTTCTATTGTTGCTAAACTGGAAGCGTTACAAGAACGCCATGAAGAAGTCCAGGCGTTACTCGGTGAGCCCAGCGTCATCGCTGATATGGATCGTTTTCGCGCGCTGTCGCGAGAATATGCTCAACTCACTGATATTACTCGCTGTTTCCAGCAATGGCAGCAGGCACAAGAGGATCAGCAGACCGCAGAAATGATGCTGGACGATCCTGAAATGCGCGATATGGCGCAGGAAGAATTGAAAGAGGGTAAAGCGACGATTGAAGCGTTGGAGCAACAGCTTCAGGTGCTGCTGTTGCCGAAAGATCCCGACGATGAACGCGGCTGTTTTCTGGAAGTGCGTGCAGGAACGGGCGGCGACGAAGCCGCGATTTTTGCCGGCGATCTGTTCCGTATGTACAGTCGTTATGCCGAGTCTCGCCGCTGGCGTGTTGAGGTGATGAGCGCCAGCGATGGCGAACATGGCGGTTATAAAGAAGTTATCGCTAAAATCTCCGGCGACGGCGTGTACGGCCAGCTTAAATTTGAATCCGGCGGCCATCGCGTGCAGCGTGTTCCTGCCACAGAATCTCAAGGACGTATTCATACCTCAGCCTGTACGGTCGCCGTGATGGCGGAAGTGCCGGAAGCGGAACTGCCGGACATCAACCCTGCGGATTTGCGTATCGATACCTTCCGTTCTTCTGGCGCGGGCGGTCAGCACGTTAACACCACCGATTCGGCCATTCGTATTACTCACTTGCCAACGGGTATTGTCGTGGAATGCCAGGACGAGCGTTCACAACACAAGAACAAAGCCAAAGCGCTGTCAGTGTTGGGCGCGCGTATTCGTGCCGCAGAAGTGCAGAAACGTCAGCAGGAAGAAGCCTCAACCCGCCGTAACCTTCTCGGCAGTGGCGATCGCTCTGACCGCATCCGCACCTACAACTTCCCACAGGGAAGGGTGACCGATCACCGAATTAACCTGACGTTATACCGCCTGGACGAAGTCATGGAAGGAAAATTGGATACGTTGATTCAGCCAGTCGTGCAGGAATACCAGGCCGATCAGCTTGCCGCGCTGTCCGAGCAGGAATAATGACCTATCAGGATTGGTTAATCTCTGCGACGGCACGGCTTGCGGCGGGAGAAAGTCCGAAGCGAGATGCGGAAATTTTGCTGGGCTTTGTGACCGGCAAGCGCCGTACGTTCCTGCTGGCATTTGGTGAAACAGCGCTAAGCGCGGCTGAACAGCAGCAGTTATCTGAACTGTTAGCTCGCCGCGAACAGGGCGAACCGATTGCCTATTTGATCGGCGAGCGTGAGTTCTGGTCACTGCCGCTGTCTGTGTCGCCCGCGACGCTGATTCCCCGTCCCGATACCGAGTGCCTGGTTGAACAGGCACTGCTGCGCTTGCCTCAAATACCGTGTTCCGTGTTGGATTTGGGTACCGGAACCGGAGCGATCGCGCTGGCGCTGGCCAGTGAGCGGCGCGATTGCCGGGTGACGGGCGTTGATGTTCAATCGGATGCCGTCGCGTTAGCGACAAAGAATGCCCAGCAATTGGGTCTCGATAACGCCCATTTCTTGTCCGGAAGCTGGTATTCACCGCTTGATCAAACGCGCTTTGCACTCATCGCCAGTAATCCACCCTATATCGATGCGGATGATGTGCATCTGTCGCAGGGCGATGTTCGTTTTGAACCGGCCAGCGCACTGATTGCTGCCGACAACGGGCTGGCTGATTTACGCACCATTATTGAATCTGCCCCGCATTATTTAGCGGCCGGTGGCTGGTTGCTATTGGAACATGGCTGGCAGCAAGCTGATGCTGTACGTCAGCTTTTACAGGCACGCGGATTCACACAAATAGAAACTTGTCAGGACTATGGTGGTAATGACCGCGTGTCGTTAGGACGCTGGTTGGATGCCCCAACGCATTAGGAGCAATGGACGTGATAACTCTTTACCCAGCCACGATATATCTGCATCTGGCAACGGTTGGCATCAGTATTTCTCTGTTTATTATTCGTTTTTTCTGGCTGTGCCGGCAATCAGCGATGCTGCAACAGCGTTGGGTGAAAATCCTGCCGCATATTAACGATACCTTGTTATTAATCAGCGGTATTGGTTTAATCACGCTTAGCCATACTTATCCGTTTACTCCCGAGCAAAGCTGGCTGACGGAAAAACTGTTTGGCGTTATTATTTATATCCTTCTTGGCGCGATCGCCTTGGGGAAACGCCCCCGTAGCCAGAAAGTTCGCTGGCTGGCGTTTGTATCTGCTTTAATGTGCTTTGGTGTGGTCGTGCTGTTGGCACTGACTCAGTCACCGTTGCTGATGGAATAATTATGAGTGCTATTGCTGATTTTGAATTCAACCAGTCGCTGCTAAGTGATGGTGTCGTGTTGGTTTCACAGGCTATTCGCCGCGACTTTCCCGCTCAGGATGTGCGGCAAAATCTGCAACAGCTGGTTGAGAGCGCTCGATCCGCTATTCCTGAAGATCTTGAGCAAGATCTTCAGCTTGAAAAGCTGATTGAGCTGTTTTACCACACCTGGGGATTCGGCGGTGCGGGCGGCGTTTATCGCCTGTCTGATGCACTGTGGCTCGATCAGGTACTTGAATCGCGTCAGGGCATGCCCGTGTCACTTGGCGTTATCTTCCTGCATATCGCCAATGAACTGGGTTTGCCGCTGATGCCAGTCATTTTCCCAACACAGCTGATTCTGCGTGCCGACTGGCTCGACGAAGAGATGTGGCTGATCAACCCGTTAAACGGCGATACGCTGAGCGAACATGTGTTGGAAGTCTGGTTGAAAGGTAACATCGGTCCATCAACCCGCCTGCTAGATGAAGATCTGGATGAAGCTGAAAACGTCCTGATTGTGCGTAAGATGCTCGATACGTTGAAAGTTGCACTGATGGAAGAAAAACAGATGGAGCTGGCGTTAAGAGCCAGCGAAGCTGTGCTGCAATTTGACCCGGACGATCCGTATGAAATTCGCGATCGCGGCCTGATTTATGCGCAACTGGATTGCGACCACATTGCGCTTTCCGATCTCAACTATTTTGTTGAACAGTGTCCGGAAGATCCAGTGAGTGAAATGATAAAAGTGCAGATTCACTCGATAGAGCAGAAACAGATTGTCTTGCATTAAAAAAACAGTCTTACATTAAGAACCCGTTTTGCAGTAATGCAGCGTTAATTTATTTCCCGACATGAAGGTAAAAGTATGACGAATAAAGTGGTCAAGATAGGGGATATCCCCGTCGCCAATAATCTGCCTTTTGTGCTGTTTGGCGGCATGAATGTTCTTGAATCACGCGATCTGGCGATGCGTATTTGTGAGCATTATGTCACGGTCACGCAGAAGTTGGGTATTCCTTACGTGTTCAAAGCGTCATTCGATAAGGCTAACCGCTCCTCGATTCACTCTTACCGTGGTCCCGGTCTGGAAGAAGGGATGAAAATCTTCCAGGAACTGAAACAAACCTTTGGCGTAAAAATTATCACTGACGTGCATGAAGCACATCAGGCGCAGCCTGTTGCTGATGTGGTTGATGTCATCCAGCTTCCTGCGTTTCTGGCGCGTCAAACTGACCTGGTCGAAGCGATGGCGAAAACGGGTGCGGTAATTAATGTGAAAAAACCGCAGTTCGTCAGCCCAGGGCAAATGGGCAACATCGTCGATAAGTTCATCGAAGGCGGCAACGATCAGGTCATTCTGTGTGATCGCGGCAGCAACTTCGGTTACGACAATCTGGTTGTTGATATGCTCGGCTTCAATGTCATGAAGCAGGTTTCTAACGGTTCACCGGTGATTTTTGACGTTACGCATGCGTTACAGTGCCGCGACCCGTTTGGTGCGGCGTCCAGCGGTCGTCGTGGACAAGTGACGGAGTTGGCGCGCGCCGGTATGGCTGTTGGTCTGGCAGGGCTATTCATTGAAGCTCACCCGGATCCTGCAAATGCAAAATGCGATGGCCCGTCTGCGCTGCCGCTGGACAAACTGGAACCGTTCCTGCAACAGATCAAAGCAATTGACGATCTGGTGAAAAGTTTCCCGGAGCTGGATACCAGTAAGTAATCTTCTATTTACCGCAAGATTGATTACTGACGTAAAAAAACCCGCGATATCGCGGGTTTTTGTGTTTATAAACGTTCGTCGTTTTCTACAACGCTGCGCAATCGCTGTTATTTATAGAGATCGGCACTTATCGTCATGTTGTTGCCTTTACCTTCCCACTGTCTGGTGACGTGGTAGTACTTGGCACCTTTCTCGCCCGCACGTTTAGCAACAGCTTCGGATATCTGAGTGCCGTTAGTGTAGTTGCCGCGGAACTGGATAGAGTCGAAAGGCACCATCTGCGCTGCGGTAGCATTGTTCAGTTCCTGAATCTGAGTGCCATCAGATAGCGTTACCGTGTAACGTCCACCTTTCGAGGATTGCGTTTCAAAGAAGTTGCCCACGCTGCGGCTAGGGCTATCCGAGTAAGCAACGCCAGGGATTTCAACCTTCGCGGCTTCTGCACCACCGGCAGCCAGCGCAGCGCGACCCGCATCAGAATCGGCAGGGATCGCATCAGGTTTCTGAAGCTGGCGTTTTGGCGCATCGGCTTTATAGATAAACGCGGTAGCCCTCTGATTCGCGCTATTCGAGTTCACATCGATTTGGCGCACGATGTAGAACGAATCGGCATTTTTCTCTTTTGCCGCTTTTGCAATCGCATCGATCAGATCAGGCTGAGTGCTGAATAAACCACTTACCGTAACGGTGTCATAAGGTTCTAGCAAATAAGCCGCATCTTTCGGCAATTCTTTTACGCCGTAGACGGTGCGATATTGCACGTTCTGTTTCGCTTTAGGGGCATCTTTATGGTACAGATCGACAGTCACATTCCAGGAATCGCCTGAATTAGTATCCGTCATAGACTGAACATAAAATGACTCTGCACCCAACTTGTCTGCTCGTGTTGAGGCTGCGGCAACCGCTTCATTGATCGCATTAAAACGCCCCTTGAACGTAATTCGTTCAAAAGGTTGCAGGGATTTTGCCTGCTCAGGAGTCAGTTCCTGTGCCGCCTGCGCTGAAAATGCCGAGAGTGATAACAACAATGTAGATGCAATAACAGTAGTCTTCAGCTTCATAAAAAATCCTTTCGCCTTCCTGCAACTCGAATTATTTAAGGTATAGCAATCAACCTGTAACGGAATAGGGCTGATTATCGCACGGAATAAATTCTTGTGCTTTAGCATTTTCAGCGGTGCTGAAAAGCCGTAATGCTTCGGCTCTGAACAAGAAAAGTGCTAATAATAACGGTTAATGATTGTTTTGCCATCATAAGTGATATTTATGTGATTTATCGCATTAACAACCTTGTAACACACCATTTTTGTGAAACAGCACCGAAAAATACTTCTGTAATAATGCTACAAAAGGCAGAGAAGAGCATGATTTTCGACCAAGAAAGGCTGGCATAACCTGTGATAACTCGGCTTTTCTGTGAAATTCATTTTATTTATGGATCATCGATCACATTTTCAGTACGTTATAAATGAGTTCGCCTACAGTGAGACGCCCCAAAAAAAGCGTGTGGCAAGAAGATGATAAGACCCTCTTCCTACCGCGTGAATGCGGGGATACAGGGTGCAGCAGGTCTCGGCGAATTCGTATAACAGAGTAGGGTGAGAATAATAACCTTCGTTAAAAATAAGCGAAAAGGGTATCAGTATGCGTATTGGTGTACCAAGAGAGCGGTTGGCCAATGAAGCCCGTGTAGCAGCGACGCCGAAAACGGTTGAACAGCTGTTGAAACTGGGTTTTACGGTCTCGATAGAACGTGAAGCGGGAAAACTGGCAAGTTTTGACGATGCGGCATATGAAGAAGCTGGCGCGTCGATTGTTGACAGTTCGGAAGTCTGGCAATCCGATATCGTCCTGAAGGTGAATGCGCCGCAGGATGACGAAATCGAGCTGACCCGTGCGGGCAGTACGGTTGTCAGCTTTATCTGGCCCGCGCAAAACCCGGCACTGCTGGAAAAACTGGCAGCCCGTCAGGTGACGGTAATGGCCATGGATTCCGTGCCACGTATTTCACGCGCGCAGTCACTCGATGCGCTCAGCTCGATGGCCAACATTGCTGGCTATCGCGCTATTGTTGAAGCAGCCCACGAGTTTGGTCGCTTCTTTACCGGGCAAATTACCGCTGCAGGTAAAGTTCCTCCTGCCAAAGTGATGATTATCGGCGCAGGTGTAGCCGGTTTGGCCGCGATCGGCGCAGCAGGTAGCTTAGGTGCTATCGTTCGTGCTTTTGATACCCGCCCTGAAGTAAAAGAGCAGGTTAAGAGCATGGGGGCCGAGTTCCTCGAACTCGACTTTGAAGAAGAAGCGGGCAGCGGTGACGGCTATGCCAAGGTCATGTCTGAAGCCTTTATCAAAGCCGAAATGGAACTGTTTGCTGCACAGGCGAAAGAAGTCGACATTATCGTCACTACCGCACTGATTCCCGGAAAACCGGCACCGCGACTGATCACCAAAGAAATGGTGCTGAGCATGAAGCCCGGCAGCGTGATTGTTGATTTAGCCGCGCAAACGGGCGGAAACTGCGAACTGACCGTGGCCGATCGCGTCACCGTGACGGAAAACGGCGTCAAAATTATCGGTTATACCGATTTACCCAGCCGTCTGCCGACGCAGTCCTCACAGCTTTACGGCACAAACCTGGTTAACCTGCTGAAATTGCTCTGCAAAGAGAAAAACGGCGAAATCGACGTCGATTTTGACGATACCGTTATTCGCGGCGTGACTGTCATTAAAGAGGGTGAAATCACCTGGCCGGCACCGCCAATTCAAGTATCAGCGCAGCCACAGCAGGCAAAACCTGCCGCTGCCGTGGTGAAGGAAGAAGCCAAACCGACATCGCCGTGGAAGAAATACGCGTTCCTCGCGATTGCTATTCTGCTGTTTGGCTGGCTGGCTGATGCCGCACCGAAAGAGTTCCTGTCTCACTTTACCGTTTTTGCACTGTCCTGCGTGGTGGGGTACTACGTGGTCTGGAATGTCAGTCACGCATTGCACACGCCATTGATGTCAGTCACTAATGCGATATCAGGCATTATCGTTGTCGGAGCATTGTTGCAGATCGGCCACGGCGGATGGGTGTCGTTCTTCTCATTCATTGCCGTACTGATCGCCAGCATCAATATTTTCGGTGGTTTCACCGTGACTCAGCGCATGCTGAAAATGTTCCGTAAAAACTAAGGGGTAACACATGTCTGGTGGATTAGTAACTGCTGCATACATTGTTGCCGCAATTCTCTTTATTTTCAGTTTGGCCGGGTTGTCCAAGCACGAAACGTCGCAACAAGGGAACATTTTCGGTATCAGCGGGATGGCGCTTGCGCTGATCGCGACGATTCTGGGACCGGATTCTGGCAACGTTGGCTGGATCATCGTTGCGATGGTGATCGGTGGATCAATCGGTATTTATCTGGCGCGTAAGGTTGAAATGACTGAAATGCCAGAGCTGGTCGCTATTCTTCACAGTTTTGTGGGTCTGGCTGCGGTGCTGGTTGGCTTTAACAGTTTCCTCGATCACGGCGAAATCACCGATCCGGTGATGGTCAATATCCATTTGACGGAAGTCTTCCTGGGTATCTTCATCGGTGCGGTGACCTTCACGGGTTCGGTTATCGCATTCGGTAAGCTGCGCGGCAAGATCTCTTCCAAGCCGTTGATGCTGCCTCATCGCCATAAAATGAATCTGGCGGCGTTGGTTGTGTCCTTCCTGCTGCTTCTGGTTTTCGTCAATACGGGCAGTGTAGCGCTGCAGGTGCTGGCGTTGATTCTGATGACGGCCATTGCACTGGTGTTTGGTTGGCATCTGGTTGCATCGATTGGCGGTGCTGACATGCCAGTCGTTGTCTCTATGCTGAACTCCTACTCCGGTTGGGCGGCAGCGGCAGCAGGCTTTATGCTGAGCAATGACCTGCTGATCGTGACGGGTGCTCTGGTAGGTTCTTCAGGTGCGATTCTGTCTTACATCATGTGTAAAGCGATGAACCGCTCTTTCATCAGCGTCATTGCCGGTGGTTTTGGTACGGACGGCGTTTCCTCCAGTGAGAGCGAAGAGGTCGGGGAATATCGTGAGGCTTCAGCGGAAGACGTGGCTGATTTGCTCAAGAACTCAACCTCAGTCATCATCACGCCGGGATACGGTATGGCTGTGGCGCAGGCGCAGTACCCTGTGCATGACATCACCGCAAAGCTGCGCGCGCGCGGTATCAACGTTCGCTTTGGTATCCACCCGGTGGCAGGGCGTTTGCCTGGCCATATGAACGTGCTGTTGGCTGAAGCGAAAGTGCCTTACGACATCGTATTGGAAATGGATGAAATTAATGACGATTTCACCGATACCGATGTCGTGCTGGTCATTGGCGCGAATGACACCGTTAACCCGGCAGCGCAGGAAGATCCACATAGCCCAATCGCAGGCATGCCAGTGTTGGAAGTGTGGAAAGCGCAGAATGTTATCGTGTTCAAACGTTCCATGAATACCGGCTACGCTGGCGTGCAGAACCCGCTGTTCTTTAAAGAGAACACACAAATGCTGTTTGGCGATGCCAAAGACAGCGTTGAGGCGATTCTGAAAGCGCTGTAAGCGTGACAGAACGTAGAAAACGAAAGGGGCGAATATCGCCCCTTTTTTGCGTCTTATCGTTTGTCCGCTGCAAAAAAATAATGCCAGCGCTGAGAGGCTGGCATTAGGTGGTTCGAATAAAGTAAAACAAGAAATCAGCTGTTATCGCCGTCTTCCAACGTCAGCGGTGACACGAAATCATCGGGCTTGATCGCAAGCAGATCACATTTCAGGTGATCGATGACATGCTCGACGGTATTTCCGATAAAAGCAGCGGAAAGGCCAGTTCTGCCCAGTGACCCCAATACCACGACACCGGCCTGCAAATGTTCGGCAAGGTCGGGAATCACTTCTTCTGGCAGGCCTTTTTCTACGTGCGTCACACGTTCATCCAGACCGAATTTCTGCCGTAGCGATTTCATCGCGATAAGGTGTTGCCCGCGAATCGCGTCGTTGTAGACGCTGGGATCGAAATCAGGCAGTTCAATGGCAATATTGATGGGGGTAATGGGATAAGCACCAACCAGATGAACTTCGGTCTGGTCAACCTGCTTCGCCAGCTCCAGCGTTTCCGATACCAGTTTAATATTGAGCGGATCGTGATAAGGGTCTTCGCTAGCCAAATTGACGGCAACCAACGCTCGACCTTCGGTTGGCCAGGGTTGATCTTTTACCATCCACACAGGGCAAGGGCATTTGCGCAGCAATTGCCAGTCGGTTGGCGTAAAGATGACGGCTTCCAGCCGATCGTGCTGATGTGCCATTTTCAACAACAGGTCGTGCTGGCCGGAAATTACTTCCCGAATGATGGCTTCAAAGGGCTTATTGTGCCATACCACTTTGATTTCGATGGGAACGCCCGCTTCAATGTAGTATTTGCACTGTTCGGCAATCCACTCTGTCCGCTGCTGGATAACGCCCTGACGCATTTCCACCCTTTCATCGGGAGAAAGCAGGGTTGTCATTTCATAAGAGAAATCATAAATCGGCAGAAATGCCTTGATGCGGCCGCCAAGTCGCTGAACCAGGTAAACCGCCCGACGCAGCGCTGGTTGGTCATCCTGATTTGGGTCAATAGCTACCAGTAAGTTCTGATACTTTGCCATAGCTCCTCCAAACAGCTGTTACTCCACAGCCTGTTAATCAAGAGTACCGCAATGGAATCGTTTTGGACAACAGAGATACGCAGCAGAATAACAAAATAGGAAATATCACGGATGAGGCGGGAAGGGGAAAGGTGTTGACGCTGCTACGGTAGAAAAAGTGGCAGCGTCAACGAGTTAGGCAGTAACGATTATTTACGTGATGAGCCGGCTAATTCAGAAAGCGCATCAAGATTCTCGATCGTGATGTATTTCCCTTTTACCGCCAGCGTGCCGCTTTTCTGGAAACGCCCCAGCAGACGGCTGATGGTTTCAACGGTCAGCCCCAGATAGTTGCCGATATCACCACGCGTCATGGTCAGGCGGAACTCACGTGGAGAGAAACCACGCTGAGCAAAACGACGGGAGAGGTTGTAGACAAACGCTGCCAGACGTTCTTCAGCATTCTTCTTCGACAGCAGCAGAATCATGTCTTGATCGCCACGGATTTCGCCGCTCATCAGGCGCATCATCTGTTGGCGCAGGTTAGGCATTTTCCCGGAGAGATCGTCCAGCGTCTCGAACGGAATTTCGCAGACCATTGACGTTTCCAGCGCCTGAGCGAAACTCGGATGCTGAGCGGTACCGATAGCATCAAAGCCCACCAAATCGCCTGCAAGATGAAAACCGGTGATCTGCTCGTCGCCTTGCTCCGTAATGGTATAGCTTTTTATCGTCCCAGAGCGAATGGCGTACAGCGATCTCAGTTCATCGCCTGCTTTAAACAGCGCTTGCCCCTTCTGGATAGGCTTCTTCCTTTCAATGATGTTGTCGAGCTGATCGAGCTCGTGTTCATTCAGGGTGAAAGGGATGCATAGCTGACTGATACTGCAATCCTGACAGTGGATTGCACAACCGCCAGACTGGATGCGTCGAATAATTCGCTTTTCCGGGATCATAGGCTTTGCTCAGGCAATAATTGATATTGGTCAATTTTAACAGCTTTTATCGGCTGTGATAAGAGCGGCAATCACTGGAATAGGCCAATAAATAGTGAACTAACTATAATTTTTCGATTTTGCTGGAAAATATTCCGATATATAAGGCCCGTCGGAGATAATATTTTTTTCCATTACGTTACCGAACGGTTAACACATTGATTAATCCGAATTGCTTACGGCGATAAGCAATTCGGCAGGTCATTTCTGCGTTTCGGAAGCGCAAAAAATTATAACGGTAAGCTATTCAGTCAAGTGTAAATAGCTGTTGAGGTAAATACCCTTCATGAGCTAACAGCCATTGTTTACGGTGAATGCCGCCAGCATAGCCCGTCAACGCACCGCCAGTACCGATGACGCGATGGCACGGAACCACGATGCTGACTGGGTTTGAGCCGTTTGCCATGCCGACCGCGCGTGCTGCCCCAGTGCGTCCCAACAGCGTCGCGAGTTCACCATACGTGGTAATTTCTCCGCAGGGAATGCGGCGTAATTCCCGCCAGACTTGCTGTTGAAATTCAGTCCCTATGGAAGCCACAGGCAGCGTATCAATAATCGTTAATTCACCCTCAAAATAGCGTTGCAGACTGTCTGTCAGACCGCCGGGATTATGACGCGCCTGCAACGAAAAGGGATCATTTCGATAACTACGATTGAGCGAGCGAAATAAATCGTCTTCATACTCGCGCCACTCGACGGCACGCAAATGATTATTTTCATCAGCAATAATCAATAACTCCCCGAGCGGCGTTGCCATGGTGTCCTGAAAAAAAGTCTGCATAGTGATTCCTTACGCGCGTGTCGCTTTCTTGCTTCTCTCATTAGTTACGTGCCGATTATCCGGCATCCTCAGGTGGATTGAAAATAAAATGCGAGGTATGTCACGCAGGGAGGTGAGAAAAGAGAAAACCATCACGATCGTAACCCCGTGTCGCTTCGGCATCTCAACCTGGCAAGAATCGCAGGGCTTTGCATGAACGGGCTACGCTATGTGGGGAGAATTCTGTTGGCGCATGAGCACTTAGGAAGAACGATGCGCATGCAGTGTGAGGTGTGTGGGATAAATTGCATCTAACATTACCAATAAAATCAAACAGTAATATAGTAAATATTCAATTTGTATTTATGAGAGATGGAGCATGTCAATCTTTATCCTACTGCCAGATAACACCCTCGCATGGCAATAATATGAAGGTGAACGATGTTGGTATGCTCTATTTTTTATGGCACAGGCGTTTTATGTACGAATAGCTATGTGCCCGACGTTATTTGGAGGAAATGCGCAGAATGAAAAAGAAATATGCCGTTGTGGGAACGGGGGGCCGCGCAGGCCTTTATTTGGAGTCAATTGCCAGGGATTATCAGGATCAGGGGTTGTTTGTTGCGTTTTGCGATACAAACCAGACCCGAATGAATTACGCCAACCAGATTGTCCATAAATATGGACACGATAATGTGCCGACATATCGCGCCGAACAGTTCGAGCAGATGATCGCGGAAACCAAACCCGATGTGGTTATTGTGACATCGCTGGACCGGACGCATCATCATTATATTATCCGTGCAATGGAATTAGGCTGTGATGTCATCAGTGAAAAGCCGATGACGATCGATGAAGAGAAATGTCAGGCGATTATCGATGCGATTAACCGTACCGGCCGTAAATTACGGGTGACCTTTAATTACCGCTACGCTCCGCATCACAGCAAAGTCCGTGAACTGATCGCCGCAGGGGTGATTGGCGAAGTTTATTCGGTTCATTTTGAGTGGCTGTTGAATACTGAGCATGGGGCCGATTATTTCCGTCGTTGGCACCGTGACAAGCGCAACAGTGGTGGGCTGTTGGTGCACAAGTCCACACACCATTTTGACCTGGTGAATTTCTGGCTGAATAGCGAACCGGAAACGGTCTATGCGCAAGGGGATTTGCGTTTTTACGGCAAAGCGAATGCCGAAGCACGCGGGGTTACAGAATTTTATTCACGTTCACATAATAGCGCGGCGGCAGAAAACGATCCGTTTGCATTACATATGAATCAAAGCGAACAGCTCACCGCATTATATTTAGATGCCGAACATGAAGATGGCTATTACCGCGATAAAAGCGTGTTCGATGACGGAATTAATATTGAAGATGTACTGGGTGTAATGGTGCGTTATAAGAGCAAAGCCATTATGACGTACTCACTCAACGCGTATTTGCCCTGGGAAGGGCTGAACGTAGTATTTAATGGCAGCAAGGGCCGGTTGGAAATGAAGCTGGTGGAAAAATCTTACGTAAACGGAGGCGGACAAAAAGAGGATGAAGGTGTGCTGAATGAATGTGAAATAAAGATCTATCCGATGTTTGATGAGCCTTATGTCGTGCCCGTTGAATTTAAAGCCGGCGGACATGGCGGCGGCGATCAGGTCATGTTAAACGATCTGTTTGGTACACCGGAACCCGATCCATTACATCGTGCAGCAGATTATCGTGATGGGGCGATGTCTATTCTAACCGGCATTGCGGCCAATCGATCATTACGCACCGAACTGCCAGTGAAAATAAGCGAACTGGCCGTTAACCTGAAAAGAGGGAATTAATCAGAGTATCTGCCTGAATATTGCAGGCAGAAAACGCTTCCGCATCCGTAGTACCTGTCTGCCTGCCTGCATATCGGCAGACAGGTGGAAACCTCCGAATACTATTATAAGGGTTTTATTATGGCGAAAACACGGAACACATTATCTCACCTACTCCTGCTCTGTGCTGCGCTTCCTTTCGGCGCGACATTTTCTCATTCTGCTGATGCTGCCGAGATCCGCATCTCCTGGTGGGGCGGCAACCAACGGCACGAGGCGACACTCGCGGCGATTAACGCGTTTCAGAAAGCCAATCCGACCATTACCGTCAAAGCCGAATACGCCGGTTGGGACGGCTATCTTTCCCGCCTGTCAACCCAGATGGCTGGCGGGCAGGAACCGGATGTTATTCGTATTGACTGGAACTGGCTGCCGCAGTTTTCCCGCAATGGCGACGGCTTTTATGATTTGAATAAGCAAAAAGAGATTCTGACGCTGGGAGATTTCCCGCCTAACTACCTGCAAACCTCGGATGTCAAAGGGAAGCTGCAAGGTCTTCCGATTTCGATGACGTCCCGCAGCATGATTTACAACAAAGCCACCTGGGACAAAGCGGGTGTTGCCTACCCGAAAACCTGGGACGAACTGTTTGCTGCCGGTCCGGTATTTAAACAAAAACTGGGCGACAATTATTACCCGCTTGGCGTTGCCCAGGGTGCAAGTGATGTGTTGGATATCCTCACACTCGGCCGTAGCTACATGGCACAGAAATACGGTATCGACCTCATTGATGAGAAGAAGCAGAGTATCGCCTACAGCCGCGATCAGGTGCGTGAACTCTTCGGCTTTTATAAAAAGCTGGTTGATTCCCATGTGATCCCCGACCAGCGCTATTTCTCGTCGTTCGGGCGCACTAATGTCTATGAGATTCGTCCGTGGATTAACGGTGAGTTAGCCGGTATGTACCTGTGGGATTCGGCCATCTACACCTATTCCAGCAATATGCCGAAAGAGGTGGTGCTGGAAACCGGGCCGTTCATCACCATGCCAAACGCCAAAGATTCAGGGCTGACGAGTAAACCGTCTTCGCTGTTTGCGATCAGCAAGAACAGTAAGCACCCTAAAGAAGCAGCGATGCTGATGAGTTTCATGCTCAGTAATCCTGAAGGCGTGAAAGCGCTTGGGCTGCAAAACGGGATGCCCGCTAATCCGAAGGCACAAAAATTGCTGGAAGATATTGGCGTGATCAATCCCGGTAACCTGTTAGCAAATGCCTATCGCGCCGCGGCGGAACAACCTGCCTCTAAGGTGCCTGTTTCACCGTTTATGGAAAATCAGGAGCTGGTTCAGCTGTGGACGACCAGTCTGCAAAAACTGGATTACGGTAACGGAGAGGTGAATAAGGTGGCCGATGACTTCCTCAACGGCGCTAACCGCATATTAAAACGTGCGATTCGATAGCCACCGTGGTTAATGTGCGATGCCGTATGGCATCGCACGCTCGGAGTGCGATACCTTACTTAATCACACCACACGCCATTCTGGCACCGCCGCCGCCCAGTTTTGCCGGCGTATCAGCATAGTTATCCCCGCCGACGTGAACCATCAACGCGTGATTTTTCACCTCAGATAATGATTTTATCCTCGGAGCCAGAATAGGATAGGTTGCTGTGCCATCGGCATTCACAACCAGACCGGGCAAATCACCCAAATGTCCCTGATCGTCATAAGGCCCAAGGTGTTTACCGGTTTTTTTCGGGTCGAGATGGCCGCCCGCTGCTAGCGCAGGAACTGGTTTACCATCCTGCTCGGCAGGTTCACAGCTGGCGTTTTCATGCACGTGGAACCCGTGAATACCCGCTTCCAGTCCTTTCAAGTTCGGCGTGAAAAGCAGGCCGTACGGTGTTTCCGTAATGGATACCTCACCGATACTGCTGCCAGCGCCCGTTGGCAGCGCCTCATTCAGCGTCACTGTGGTGCTGGCTGCGAAGGTGGAACAGGAAAAGAACACGCCTGTCAGGATGAGTGCCTTCAGTTTCATTGTCTTTTGCCTCTTAGGGTTGAGTGTAAAGAAAGGACGACCGCGATGCTTTTTACTCATGGCCTTTCCGCGGTGAGCTGTACCGTGCTGATGGTGCGTGCGCGAAAGCCTGCTTCACAATAGCAAAGGTAAAACACCCACAGGCGCTGGAAAGATTCATCAAAGCCCTGCGTATTCAGCGTATGCCACTGCTGATAAAAGCGCTGCCGCCATTCGCTGAGCGTTCTGGCATAATCCTGACCGATATCAAACAGATCGCGAGTGATAAAGTCGGTATGCCGTGTCATGGTGGTGGTCATCGCGGTAATTGAGGGTAGAAAACCGCCAGGGAAAATGTAGCGTTGGATAAAATCCACATTGCGGCAGTAGCGACTGTAACGCTGGTCGGCAATTGTGATGGCCTGAAGCACCATGCGGCCTTGTGGACGCAGCAATTGCTGGCAGCGCTTGAAGAAGGTGGGTAAATAGGCTTTGCCGACTGCCTCGATCATTTCGACCGACACCAACTTGTCGTATTGACCCGTCAAAGTACGATAATCCTGCAACAGCACCGTCACCTTATGGCTTAGTCCTGCCTGCTGAATGCGCTCAACGGCGTAATCATACTGCTGTTGTGACAACGTGGTCGTGGTGACATGGCAACCATACTCACGTGCGGCCAGTTCGGCTAATCCTCCCCAGCCAGTGCCAATTTCCAGTAAATGATCCGTTTCGCGCAGTGCCAGCTGTTCGCAGAGGCGACGCAACTTGGCTTGCTGTGCTTCTTCCAGCGTCATGTCGGGGTGCTGATACCAGGCGCTGGAGTAGTGCATTTCGCTATCGAGAAAGCTACGGTAAAAGTGGTTGCCCAGGTCGTAATGGGCGGCGATATTTTTCTGCGCCTGCTGTGGCCGATTACGGCGGCACCAGTGGATAAACCGATGAAGTGGCGCTATCAACCAGCCAAAACGCGTTTCAAGCGTATCGATCAGCGCCTGATTTTGCGCCAGAAGCTGGAGAACGGGCGTGAGGTTCGTGGCGCTCCAGTCCCCATCGATATAACTTTCTCCAGCTGCGATACTTCCTCCCAGCAATACCCGGCGATAAACGCGATGATGGTGTATCGTGATTTCGCCTTGCAGGGGCGCGTGCCGATCCCCGAATAACGTTTCATGGCCTTCGGGTTCACGAAGACGTAATCCTCCGCCTTCTATTCGGCTAAGCAGGAGAAATAGCACTTTTCGGGCTCGGGTATAGCGAGTGATATTGCTCGGGTGACGAACCACCTGTGTTTGCGTTGAGCTCATGAGGTATCCTTCTTTCCAGACTGCGGATGGGGATAAACGGGCGAGCGTTTAATCCACAGTTTCAAAGCCTGCCAATATATGGTGCAGGCGGTTTTCATCGTCATTAACGGCAGAGACCAAAGCTGAGCGCGCAGGGCGGCGCGAGTGAGCGGCTGACGGTGCAACAGCAGCGTGGCATCAAACTCGCGTCCTTGTCTGTGATTCTCGATGTGGATCCTCAGACGATCGACGGGTGGTGTGAGCCGCCAGTGGTACACCATATCCATCGGGTTAAAAGGCGACACATGAAACGCTTTGGCGACAGGCGTAGAACCATCGGGGACGACGGCATAAGTATGGCGTTCGTTCCACGGAGTATTACGCACCTCTGCCAATAACCAGCGTAGTTCGTTATGCTCATCGTACAAATAATAGAAATTGACCGGGTTGAAATAGCAGCCCAGATAGCGCAGTTGGCACAGCAACAACACTTTCCCCGTGAGGCGTTCCCCAGTCAGTTCCGCAATCCGATCCTGTGCCTTGGTTTTGATATCGCCACCGCCCAGATAATCACCGCGACAAAATGACGCAGGAGCAAAACGCTCCAGGGCGATACCCACGTGTGGCAAGGCGGGAATTTCATCTAAATCGATTAACGTCATGAATAGCGCATAGTCAAAGCGATGCGTAACGGGCGTGAAGCGTCGATGGCGAACCTTACCCACATACAGCGCACTATTCATATTGCACGCTCTGGTGAAGTTGGCTAACGACATCCAGCGCGCTTTTTACGCCATCTTCGTGAAAGCCGTTGTACCAATAGGCACCACAAAACCAGCTGCGGTTGTGCCCATTAATACGCTCACGCTGTTGTTGGTGCTCTGTGGTCTGCTGAGTAAAGACCGGGTGATGATAAATCGTGCGATACAATATTTTATTCGGGTCGATATCCTGCTGAGGGTTCAGCGAGACACAGAACGTGGTCGATGAGCGAATACCTTGCAGGATGTTCATATTGTAGGTGACGGAGGCACGTGCACGGCTAAACGCCTGATCGACCGGCAGACGATAATTCCAACTCGCCCATGCCCGCCGGTTATGGGGAAGAAGGTGAGTGTCGGTATGCAAAATGACGTGGTTAGGCTGATAGCTGATGCCGCCGAGGATGCGCTGCTCATCGGGCGTGCTCGTATCCAGTAACGCCAGCGTCTGATCGGAATGGCAGGCGAAAATAACCTGATCGAACCGATAAGCCTGCGCGGCGGTATGCACGGTAACACCTGCGTCATCCCGCGTTACCTGACTGACTGGCGTGTGGAGATGGATCGTCGCGCGATCGTGGATACGTTCTGCGATACGCCGTACATATTCCCGTGAACCGCCAGGTACCACCATCCACTGAGGACGGTTGACCAAATCCAGTAGCCCATGATGGTTAAAGAAGGTCAGGAAAAGCGACAGAGGAAAATGTCGCATATCCTCAAGCGACGACGACCAGATCGCTGCACCCATCGGCAAAAGATAGTGCTGGGCAAAAAATGGTGAGAATTTTTCCTGCTGCAATAAATGGCTTAGCGTCAGCCCCTGATAATCGCCGTTGGCAAGATACCGCTTGCACACGCGGTTAAAGCGCACAATCTCCGCAACGAAACGATAGAAACTGAGGCGAAATAGGTTGCCGCGCTGGGCGAACAGCGTGTTTAACGTATGCCCGTTATATTCCAGACCCGAAACCGGATTACTCACCGAGAAGCTCATTTCTGTGGGTTGGCCGGTTAACCCCAGTTCGTCCAATAGTGCAATAAAATGGGGATAGGTCCGCTCGTTATAGACAATAAATCCCGTATCGATGGCATAGGTAACGCCATCATGAACCACATCGACCGTTGCCGTGTGGCCACCCAAATAATCGTTCGCTTCAAATACCGAGACCTGAAAGCGATCCGATAATTTGAGTGCGCAGGTTAGGCCGGAAATGCCGCTGCCAATAATGGCAATCTTCATACTGTTTACCTTTTACCTTTTACCTTACTAACCGGCTGGTGAGGAAACGTTGCCACGATTGTGGAAGCACAGAAACGCATTTGAGCAACAGCGCAAAGCGCAGAGGGAAGGCGATCTCGCGTTTTCTCTTTGCCAGCCCGCGACGAATTGCCTCCGCAGCGTGTGACACAGAAATCAGCATCGGCATCGGGAAGTCATTGCGTGCAGTCAGTGGCGTATCGACAAAACCGGGCAGGATCAGCGATACGGTGATATCACGCGCTTGCAAATCCAGCGACAGACTGCGGGCAAAATAGGCCAGTGCCGCTTTTGACGCGCCATAGGCTTCTGCTCTTGGCAGTGCAACAAGGCTGGCGGTCGACCCCACCAACGCCAGATGGCTACCGTTCGCAAGCTGTGGCAATAGCACTGACAGACAATTCACCGGGCCGATTACGTTGGTTGTTAGCACCCGACTGACTTTTTCCGCTTCAACGACACCGTTATCCAGATATTCACAGGTCCCCGCGCAAAGAATCACCAGATCGGCGGTAACACCGCCTAATGCCTGCTGCGTCTCGGCCAGGTTCGTCATATCAAATGCCATTGTACGAATGGCTGGAAAGGCAACAGTCAACGCATGGAGCCGCTGTTCGTCACGCCCGCAGGCGAGGACGCCCCAGCCGTCTCGGGCATAATCCAGTGCCAGTTGCTGACCGATTCCAGAGCTGGCACC
The DNA here is from genome assembly GCF_015689195.1 of Pectobacterium aroidearum. Taxonomy (GTDB): domain Bacteria; phylum Pseudomonadota; class Gammaproteobacteria; order Enterobacterales; family Enterobacteriaceae; genus Pectobacterium; species Pectobacterium aroidearum. The sequence goes on along the minus strand of NZ_CP065044.1, from coordinate 2,508,786 downwards.
GGTAATCAACACGCGCTTCATGCCTGAAGCCTCGATTTTAGATAATGGATTAACGAACCCAGCAAGGGAACATGCTGATAAAGCATTGCGCCCATGTCGTAATAATCACGGTGGTAGATAACTCTGTCGTCAGCAAAGAGCAGGTGGCTACAGCCTGCTAGCGTCAACGGCGCATTATGCTTTAGCGACGGATGGGCATAGTGCATTGTCCAGAACATCGTTGCACCGCCGCGAAAGGTGTGGATATCGCTGATATCGAACTGACAATAGCTCAGATTTTCGAGTGAATGAGAAAAGTAACTGTGCAAGGCACTGAGCCCATGATGGCTGGAAACGGGATCGATGAAATGAATATCCTGATGGTAGATATCACCCAGTGTCGTTAACCCTTCGTTTGTCAGTTCGCGATAGAATGCCTTTATTTTCAAAATAATAGGCTCATATTCACCATTTTCTACCGAGATGCCGTCTTCCTCGCGCGCTTTTTCTATCGTCATAACCACTCCTGTTAAGGTCACCCATTCCACACGATGGAAATGGCTAACAGATAGAGGAACTCAACGCTTATTAATTGAAAGTCATCAACTTAGGTATAGATTGAATCCATCGTTCGTCAAATAAGATTTTGAGGAACGGTTGTGGGCGATAAACACAGCAGGAGGGAAGAATGTGGCAGAAAGAAGGAAACATGGCGCAAAATTGGTGACAATGTCACGCCATGTTTTTTAGATCGGTAGCGATAAATTGAGCGTTATTTCTCCGCAGGCTTAATCAACGCCAAAATCGTGCCCAGCTGTTCGCGCTGTTCCGCACTGACTTCTCGCGCCGCGGAATAGCCCGCATTCTGGATAATCATCTCATTCAGGCCAACCAGCCAGTCATAGATATAGAACGCCGTATTGTTGGTAGGTGTCAGTGACAACTTGGTTAAGCGCTGTGAAGCACCAAAGCTGACCGCCTGTTTTTCGGGCTTGGCGAAAATTTTATGACCGCGATTGATGCGGCTGGCAGGGCGCAGGGATTCATCAAGCTGCTGGAAGCCGAGCCAGGCGACAAAGTCACCAAGAATGGTCAGCACGCGTGAAACCTGACGGTCAGCTTTATTCTCGCGGTTGATGCCCAACTGCTCACCATCAACCAGCATGTCGACCAGCGCTTCTTCGATCCTCAAACGGATGCTACCGGTAATCAATTCTTCTACCAGCATTTCGATCGTGGATTTCGACACGTTGAGCAGGTCAATGAGCGGCGCATTCTCTGGCAGGCTACGAAGGTGGTTAATCCAGAAACGGTAAACGCTGTGCGCGTAGTCGGCCTCATAGCCATGATCGAGCGTCAATACAGGTGTTACAGGCTGGTCGAGCGCGATCGGTTCATCGGCAAACAGATCGATTTCGATCCCGACACCAAACGGATCGCTATTGGCCAACGGGGCAGAAAGGTCCTCAGCATCGGTATGGAAACCGCCATAGCTTGCCCCTTGCTGTTGCAGATACAGACGACGCAGTTCATCACGCGAAGGCAAAAGCCGCTCCAGCAGTTCGCCATGCACGCCGGTACGGGTCTGGAGCGATTTGAGTAAGGTCTCTGCGACGCGCTGTTTTTCTGCCGGATCGTCAACATCGACAGGCAGATACCAGTTACCCAGTAGGTTATCGCTGAGTTCGCGTTGAAGCTCGCTGAGCTGTTCGCTGATGCGCCCCAGTTTGACTTCACGATGAACCTCAGCCCCCAGCCATGTTGCCATACGCGCTACGCCGCGTTTGTCCATCGCCAACATCGTTCCCCAGGCATCGCCCGGATTACCCACATAGCGTTGTACCGCTGCGTCGTAGTTTTGCCCGTGCGTAATACGGCGATCGTGACGGGTAACCGCCCAAATCAGCCCCGGTTTACGGTGGCTCCTTACCTGCGCGTTTTCGCCCTGAGTCTGTTTAACCCAGTGATCCAGCGCCTTGCCGACCACTTTAACGTCACCCCGATCGCCTGCGGCGCTGCATACCATCAGTACGTTCATTTCCTGATTATCGGTATAGCGTTCCAGCAGATAGGCGCGCTTCGCCCGCAATAATGTGTGCGCCAGTGGATGCTGTGTGGCTTGGCGTCTTGCTGGTGGCTCGTCCCGTGTTTCGCGGAGTTCACCAAAACCGGGGAAATCCAGCACATCAACCTGTTCAAACAATGCTTCTTTGGGCGGCAAATGGAGTGGGATAAGCAGTTCTGCCGTCAGCATGGTTAACTCAGCCAGCGAAAGCTCCGTCGTTTTCCCAGCGCGGCCATTCTGAACCGGCCGCACCAGCACGCCGGGATCGTCAGCGCTGTGTAGCCGTTCCAGCGCCGAACCGTCGATCAGACCGTCTGCCGGATTTAACTCATCATCGACCAGTGTACGTAGCGGTGCCAACAGCTTACTCGCACCGGACAGGTGTTGCAGCGTGTGGCTGAAATGGCGATACGCAGTGGTCAGCGCATTCAGTTCGCCCCACAATACGGAGAAGAGCTGGGCGCGGTCATCAACGGTGAGGTAAGGCGCTAATTCAATCGCAACTGGCCAGAAGTGTGCTTCCAGCTGTTTTTGCCGTTTAACATCGTGACGCGCGAGATAATCCCAGAGTTCGACCACTTCATCGCGGCTCATGCCTTCAACGGATTCTGGCTGACGGTGCATCAGCAGCGTTTTAATGTGTTCGGCAATATGGCGCTCATCCAGCTCTTCAAACGTGGTCTCGTGGTTGAGATCGTTCAAAAATGCATTGGCCATAATCTTGCCGATATCCAGTTCGCTAAGCAGCTGTAGCTGAACGGGAAACGACTTGTTCTTCATGCCCGACTGCCGGCTAAAACGCGTAACGAGAGCCGTTGCCCGGTCGGACGGGTTAATATGATCGATAAAATCCAGCTGTTGCCCTTCAAATGAGGTTTCCAGCTTGCCGTTTTCTCCCCCGGCCAGCGACGCGATCAGATAGGATTTCCCCGCCTGAGACAGGCCAAAAAAGCCAATGGCGATCTCTTTCTGCGCCACATCGGACAAGTGCTGCGCTTTGTTGTGGTTACGGCGCAGTTTGACGATCAGACGATCGGCTTCGATATCCAGACGCGGGGCGTTCTGACGGGTAGTTTCAACCCAGTCGATAGCCTGTTCAACACCTTGCGCAACGGCCTGTAGCTGGCCATGGAGTCGGGTAGAAAGCTGTTTGGGCGTTAATCGTTTCATTTTTTAAATACACTCCCACTATCGATCCAATAATGGGTCGCTCCTGAACCGTTAGCGGATAATGTGTTCAATTTGAGTCGTAAATGCTGTGGCGGAACGCGGGTGCCGTCTTCCAACACCGCATCGGCAATTTCAAAGCGCTCAGGGCTATCTTGATCGTCGCTCTTCGTCACGGCTAGCCGGACGCGCAGTTTACTGTCGCCGACGACTTTACGGGCTAAATCCTGATCGACAATCGAGAGCATATAAAGCGAGGATGCCGGCCAGCGCTCGTTGTCCAACTGGCGGAAGCCAAGGCAGAGTGAGCCACGTACCTGGAAGCTATGCTGTGGGTCAAGCACGAAATCCGGCGCATCCAGATCGATATCGCTGTAATAAACGTTATCCAGCGTCAGCGCGTTGTTGCTGTCCATCATACCGAGGTAGCGTACCGTCGAATAAGGTTGGAAATCACCGACCTTAAAGTAAAAGCCCGGCAGGCGCAGATCGAGCGCGAGCAGGCACAGCATCGCACCGACGGCGGCGGTGGATTTCGGGTTATCGATGCGTCCACGTTTGTTAAACGGATACCAGTCATTGGTGTGATACCCATCCAGCGACAGCATTCGGTTAATCGGTAGCGGTTGCAGGTGGCGGAACAGCGCCTGAATGCCAGGGAAGCGCGAAGGGCGTCCGGTCAGCAGCAGCACATCGCATGAATACAGCGACACCACTTCAGACATCAGGCGCAGATTCTGCGTGATGTTCATTTTGTTCGACAGGAATTCGCCATGCAGCTTGCTCAGCTTGAGGATGAGCGGAACCTGCAAGATATCAAATACGCTATCGCTAACCGGCAGTTCGCGCTGTACTTCCGTATTGATGTATTCCAGCACTTTTTCCGTCGGCGCCTGATCCAGCAATTCGCCGAAGGTGGATTCGATTTCGGCGCTGGTATCCAGCGGGTCAAAGCGCTCATAGGCTTCCAGGATCGCGCGACCGATCGGAATGAAGACCTGCAACGTCACCTGTTGGCGCAGCGTAAGCTGGGCGTCCATACGGCCTTCATTGCCGAACAGCTTCGCCATCAGCGCATCCGGGCTGGCCAGTCCGGCCGTTTTCAGCGCGGCCTGTAACGCAGGAAGGATATAGAGCTGAATTACATCCAGCAGAATATCGTCGCCTGCGACCTTAAAGCCCTCACGGAACAGCAGACGCGGAATGATTTTAACGTTGCTGCCGACGCCATCATCAAGCAGATATTGGGTAATCGCGAGGTCAGTGGTGCCGCCTCCGATATCGATTGAGGCGATGCGCAGCGTTTTGCCTGCGGGTTCCCCCTCGTCGAGCTCTTTATCCGGGCGCGCCATACTGGCGAAGAAATCTTCCGCACGGCCGCCAAAGTTCACCTGCGCTTCGTTATACAGGTAAACCATCTGCCCGCAGGTGGCTTCATCCCATTCGATTTGCACGTCAGGCACCGGAACGCGGCTCTGCTGCTTGTCGGCTGGCGTGGTGAAATCCTCATCCATAGGGTGCCAGTCCATCGCTTTCCAGACCAGCGCGATCGCTTCATGCATCCGGCGGCGGAAAATTTCACGCTCGGGTTTCGGCATCGCGGAAGGCAACGTCAGAATGATATTTCGCAGTTGGCGCGGCGCGGTGCTGTGGATCATCTTCAACCGCTGTGCGGCGCTGTTCATCTGCATGAGCGCCTGTGCCAGTAGTTCGGAGAGCATGAAGGTCATGATCGAACTGCGGCTATAGTGCGGGGAAAACACCGGTAAGCGTTCTTCCAGCGGTTGGTTGTAGAGCGGCTGACCTTCATCATTCAGCATGATGGTCAACGGCATGGCTGTCGCTAGCGGTTCGGTCTGTGAATGTGCATCTGTTTGGCTAAAACGCCAGCCTGGGGCATAGCTTTCTTCATCCCACAGGTAGCGACGCGGGCTGGAAATACCGCTTGAACCTTCCGTTCCCTGACGCAGCAGCGCCATGTGGCTGGCTTCTCGTCCGACACGGGTGATGGACGGCCAGATAAAGGCATCATCACGACCACTTTCTACGGAGAAGTTTTCTTTACCGAACTTCGCCTGTGAAAACTCAACGCGACTCTCGAACAGTTCGTTGTATAGATAATGCGGCTCACTCAGATCGCGCAATTGCAGTTCATAGGTCTGCTTCAGGCCGTTGCTTTCGTCTGCGTGATCCTCAACCAGAATGCCGCAGGTATGGGAGTTACCGACGTCCAAAATCAGATCAACGTTCACTGCCGGTTCCTGCAACGTGCTGGTATTGATGCGAATTTCCGGTATTTCGAGCTGGTTGCCCAGCATATCCAACACATTCAGGTAATGTGCCTGATATTCAAACCCTCTGAGCGCCACTTTCACATCGTGGCTATCCCGGTTTTCCAGCGCTTTAACCCGCTGAGTAAAGACTTCGCGCAGCCAGCCGTCGACCCAGGTTTCATCAAGAAATTCACCCAGCTCGTCGCTGTGATAAGCCAGCGCGAAACTTCCGCCGGTCTTGATGTCATTGGCATTCGGCGCCAGCGATTCGTATTCGTGGCCTTCTGGATAAGTCTTGGTATCGAACGCCAGACAGATGCGGTGCGTGTTGCCGTCCTGATCGGGTGTCTCTAATGCCAGTATCTGCATCCGCGCCCAGTTATCAGGCCCGCCCATAAAGGTGCGTGGCGGATTAAAACGGAAAAAGGGCAGCGGCAGCCAGATTTTCTCCAGCAGCTTCAGCGATTGCTCAAGCGGAATGCTCAACTCTGGCTTCACGACTTCCGGCGGCATCCCAGTAGCGGAAGGCAGCAGGAATTTTTCCGTATGTTCATCGTAAAGCAGGTGCAGCAGGGGGCCGTTGGCGCTTTTACGCACGTAACAGTTAGGCTGTTCAGCCGAAAACTGTGGCTTTAACGCAAAATCCAAAAACTGAATTCCGCTGTCCTGAATCAACGTAATGCGTTGTTTATAATCGGTAATGGTCGCCAGCATGATTATTTACTCTCGCGCTTTATCGTCATCGGGAAAACGGTGTCTGCATCATAACGGCCGATACACTCAGCAGCAGTGCCGGAAGCACCTTGTTTACAGACCAGTTCTGGCATTTGGAAACGAGAATTATCGGAACAGCGTGCGCCAGAACGGCTGTTGATGATCAGATTGCCAGAGCTCATTAACCCTGCTTCAACGTTGGCACGACACGTGACACCGTCACCATGAGTAATTCGTGCGGTACCTTTTCCATTTTGAATCTGGTAACGCAGGCTAGGCGGCCTGCCGGTAATCGGCGCTTTACCATCCACAATGACGCGCCAGTTGCCGTTCAGGAACTTGATGGAACCGATTTTCACCGCGTCAGCAGGCATGACTAAATCATCTTTACCCGCAGGGATCGATGGTACTTGCTCCACAACGGGCTCAGCCGGTGGCGTAACAGGCTCTTTCGGTTCCGTTGCCGCAGGGGCTTCCGGTTTAGTCGCTTCTGCTGCTGGCACGGCAGCAACAGGCGGCGCTGGCTCCACCGCTTTTATCGCCTCTTTTTCTGCGACAGGCGGAACCGGTGCACTTTCTTGCTGCGGCGCAGGTTCAACTGGTGTGGAAGAAGGCAGGGCACGTTTTTCCGGTTTGACCGTTGCAGCCAAATCAGATGCTGGTTTGTCGTCTTGCCCAGACACGCAGCCGCGTATCTGCAATGACAGAATCGCTAACAGCGCGGCGGCAGGTAACAGCCACCACAAACGGAAGAACGGCGGACGAACAGGGACGGCTGCCGCAGCGGCAGCAGGTGCAGGCGCTGGTTCGACGGGTTCCGGTGGACGAACAGGCTGTGGTTCGGGCTCGGGAACAGGATCGACAAGCGGCAATGTTGCTGCGGGTGCCGGAGCAACAAAAAGCGGTTCCGCTTCCTTGATGACAGGCCGCAGGCAGTCCAACGCATCAAGACGGGATTTCTTATCGAGATTGACGAAGCCCCAGAACGTTAAGACCGGTTTGCCATCAACCAGATAGACGTGGTTTGCCCCAGGGAACTGTATCGCTTTTGCCAGCAGAACACCGAAAAGTTTCTGCCCGGCTTTCTCTGCATTTTGCGCACGCTGGCTGATGTCGGCCACGGCGGCCTGATAGGTTTCCAGTAATGCCAGCGCTTTTTCTCGTTCTTCTTCGCTCGCGGCAATCCAGGAGGTGACTTTACCGTCAACGGGTGAATACCAGTCAATGCGGTCGCCATGTTCATTGGGTTGGGGAATCGCCAGACAATCGGCAATCTGTTGCTGTTTTCTGAGACGTAACGTTTCCCGCAATTGAAGTGCCGATGCGTAAACTGGCTGCCCGTTCTCGCCCAGCGCCAGAAAATCATCCAAACTTCCACTACGTAAAAATAATTTTGCCACGCAAAAGAGACCTTTTGTAATGATGCCTAAAGCAGAAAAGAGAATGTAATCTGCGACAGGGTATACTGTAGTGCGAATGATGGCGAATCAAACGCTTAAAGAAGTGATAAAACTAACAAATATTTGAGCAATAGAAAAAGTGGGAAACACGAAGTGTACGCACGTGCAGCAGATAACGTCCAGATAATGTGATGAAAAGGCTGACAAAAACGATGCTTACGTTTTCCGCTATGATTTTGCCGATCTGTGGCGTTGCAGAGCAGAAACGAGGGACGCTGCGCGATGTCAGCCTCCCTCAAGGCAGTGAGGATTAAAGCTGGACGTTGCCCGTGATCAGGTAAGCAGATGAGGTGCTTTGTGACATCGGCGGCAGTGTATCACTGAGGACGTTGCCTTTTACGTCGGTAAACTCAATAGGAATATCGTTCATTCCAACGTGTTCAACAATAAAGTGGTTGTAATCGGTTTTCTGGGCGGCAATCCATTGGTTATTGCGCATATATTTCATCTCAATAACCGGATATTTTACATTTCTGAATTGCACCGCAGCCCAATAAGGATTTGACCCTTCCTTTATACGATAAATAACGTTGCCATTTACCGGCGCTTCAATGAGCGTCCAGTCGATATTAATTTTCCCATCCCGTAGATCGCCTATTTTTTCAAAGGCGTTAAACGATAAATCTAATGCACAATCGCCACCTTCAGGGTAAAGGTCTGTGACATAAACCACCGTACTGCCTTTTGGCCCGTTTACTTTCAGATAGGCTCCGGCCAGTGATGCCTTCACGCCGCGATAATCCAACTGGTTCCGGTTTAACGCCGTAATCTCCATGTTCTGTGGAATCGGATCCAGCAAGAGCGCGCCGCCCTGATAGCCAGAGCCCGTTGCAGTGGCGTAGCCGTAACAGATGTCGTCCAGTTCCCACTGGGCGTGAGCGGTATTAATCAGGGGGATAACGCATAATGCAGATAATGCTAATGAAGTTATTTTATTCATGTTTCACATCCAATATGATTCAAGATTAATAACATAGGTGAGTGGTGAAAATAACAATGCCAAAACGGAAATCCATTTTTGAAACCCCATTGTTTTGGCGTATTGATAATCAGGCTTTTGTATAAATAGGTAAATCGGTTTTTTCTTAAAATAATAAAGCAGTGAATATATCAGCAGGTTTATTTCTTTGCGGTGAAATTATTATGCAAATGAAATAATCGATTTGGGTTTCTTCTCAATATGTTCTACGGTTTAAAGGGTATGACGACAGCATCATTTCGCACCAACGCGAATAGCTGCCAATGGCTAATCCATAATGAAGAGGAGATAGCATGACCATTCACAAAAAAGGGCACGCGCATTGGGAAGGTGATATCAAGCAGGGGAAAGGCACCGTCTCAACGGAAAGCGGTGCACTGCAGCAGCAACCTTACGGCTTCAATACCCGTTTTGAAGGTAAGCCCGGCACGAATCCGGAAGAGCTGATTGGCGCGGCGCATGCGGCCTGTTTCTCCATGGCGCTATCGCTGATGTTAGGTGAAGAAGGCCATAAACCTGAGTCGATTGATACCACTGCGGATGTATCGCTGGATAAAGTCGATGGCGGGTTTGCGATCACCAAAATCGCGCTGCACAGTAAGGTGAAGTTGGCGGGTATTGATGACGCCACGTTCGATAGCATTATCCAAAAGGCGAAGGCGGGTTGCCCGGTGTCAAAAGTGCTCAAAGCCGATATCACGTTGGACTATCAGTTGAACTAAGTCCTGGCAACTGAACTAAGTCCTGGCAGTTGAACTAAGACCGGGCAACTGAATTAAGGGCGAACCGCTGAATGAAGGCGGTTCCCCCTGTGTTAACGCTAAAAATTGTGCTGATAAAAAGGCTTACCGGAATCGTACCGGCAAGCCTTTTTACATTTATACAATTTAAAAAAGCGGAATGATTAAAAATAATTTAACATCTTTACAGTAATAACCATAAAATCAGAATAGCCATTACGTTGTAATCTGGTCATGGCGTAGGACGCAATATAACAAGAGCAATATTGGGCTGGCCGATTTGTGAAGGCCAGATTCTCTGAGTATGTCGTGCTGTGGAACACAAGCGAGAGTTCAAGATGAATAAGATGACCAAGATCTGTTTTTCTGTGCTGTTGGCCGGTAGTTTGCTGACACCTGTTTTGGCAAACGCTACCACGTCGGAAGACATGCGCGGTATGCAAAAAAGCTATACCGCCGCGACAAAAGCGGATGATGCCGCCGCGCTGAAAACCGCGCTGAGCACATTCCGTGAGCACGTCGAGCACGCTAAAACGCAGGTGCCGCCTGATTTCGCCAAGCAGCCAGCAGATGGCCCAGACAGAAAAGCCTATGTGGAAGGTCTGGATAAGATTTTGCAAAAAGTTGATAGCGCACAGGCTCTGGCGGATGCCGGAAAACTGAGCGAAGCCAAAGCCGTATTAGCTGAAATCAATACCTTGAAAGGCGAATATCACAGTAAATTGAGAGGCTAAGCCGCTTTTCGTTTACCATAAGCCGCCAGTGGAGAGCGAACCCACTGGCGGCTTTTTTTGTTATAAAGGTTAGACGGTCAGGATTGCCAGTTAAGGGGGGAATAGAATGACGTCACCATCACACGATACGATGAATGATGGCAAAGATACGCAAAGCAGAATTCTTGAGGCCGCGCTGGAAACCATACTGGATCATGGCGTGAGAGGGGCAACCTATCGAAAAATCGCGCAGCGAGCCGGGTTGTCGCCGGGGACGCTGACCTATCGCTACAGCAGTATTGAATTGCTGTTGAATAGCGCGTTCGTTTATATGGTGGATGGTATCTCACACGCATTTCGTGTCCGCCTCAAGCAGGCAAAGGATATCGACAGCGCGCGCGAAGCCGTGGTTGACCTGATCTGTGGCGACATCTGGGCGACGCCACGCCACCTGACATTAAGTTTTGAACTGTACGCACTGGCATCGCGGAAAGAAGAGTATCGGCTAATATTGCAGGAGTGGATGACGCGCAGCAGAAAATCGCTTCATCTCCATTTCAGTATTGCGACAGCATGCTCACTGGATGCCATGATTGAAGGGTATACGATCCATAATTATCTCAATAATGAAGCCGTTAGCCGTGAAGACATTCTCAATACGGTGATAAAACTCACGTCCTGATCCCGCCTGGAGCGATCTCTCCAGGCTTCTTCTCAGTTAAAAAAGAACGCAATTAAACAGGTGCAAAGCGATGCGCATTCGTGCGATAGTTATTCGTACATATGTACGAATACATTTAAATAAAGACGACGAAAACGATGACCACAAAGCCTGCTATCAATAAATTTGCCCTGTTTGGACTGATGTTCATCCCCGGTTTTACGTGGGCAACCTGGGTAACCCGAACCCCTGTGATGCGCGACGTACTGAATGCCTCAACGGAAACGATGGGCATGATCCTGTTTGGCTTTTCATGTGGTTCTATGCTCGGCGTATTGGGAGCAGGAAAGGTCATTAATGTCCTCGGTATTCGTAAAACCATGGCCGGCGGGTTTCTGCTGCTTCTGCTTGGGCTACTCGTGCTTGCCGCTTCGCTGTCGATTCAGAGCACGCCCAGTGCTTTTATGGGGCTGTTGATTTTCGGCGCCGGAGTCGGCTTGGTTGATATCGCTATCAATATCGAAGGGGCGGCGTTTGAACAGCACCTGAATAAAAGCCTGATGACAACGCTGCACGGTTTTTTCAGTCTGGGAACGCTGGTCGGTGCCCTGACAGGGATGGCGATGACGGCTTTCGGCATTAACACGACGCTGCATTTTGTCGTCGTTGTGGCACTGTCGATACTTACCGCGATCATGCTGATGCGTCAGATGCCGTGGCTGAGTGACCTGGCCAGTGCGGAGCAAGAAGAAAAGGGGGATTACAAGACTCAGGTCTTCAATGAACTTAAAGACAGCCGGCTGTTGATTCTCGGTGTGGTGATTCTTGCGATGGCGCTGGCAGAAGGGTCTGCCAACGACTGGTTACCATTATTGATGATCGATGGTCACAACTTTGGCCACACGACGGGAACGCTGGTTTATGTCGGGTTCACTGCTGGTATGACGCTGGGCCGCTTTGCCGGCGGGTATTTTGTCGATCGCTTCGGCAAGGTCAATATGCTCCGCTTCAGCGCCGCGTCTGCCGCACTGGGGCTGACGCTGGTCATTTTCTCGGATGCGCCGATGCTGGCCGCGGCTGCGGTTATCTTCTGGGGGATTGGCGCATCGCTGGGGTTCCCGCTCACCATTTCCGCCGCAGGCAGTGGAGAAAATAGCGCTGTTCGCGTCACCATTGCCGCAACGCTAGGTTACTTTGCTTTTCTCGTCGGCCCGCCTGCGCTGGGCTTTCTTGGCGAGGTCGCAGGGCTACGCATCGCCATGCTGCCGGTTCTTTTTATGGTGATTCTGGCCTTCGTCTGTTCATCTTCTGCCCGAGAACGTTCAATCAGAGCTGCATCGGAAACCCCATCCTGACGTTCCTGAGCGGTTTCGTTTCGTGTTACCGGAACCGCGCAGTGTGTGTCACTATGTTGATGACATTGATGATAAATAACGTGATGCATCACGATTGTGAGACTGGCCGTCACGTCGATCTGGGAAAGTGAACACAATGGTAAATTTAACGGATATGGCCGAGGGGGATTACCCTGAATATCGGCAGTTTTTTATTCTTGAATATGCTCAGGATTTACAGGAATCCCGGGGCTATGACGCGGAAAAGGCGAGGGCGATCGCCACGCAATCGATCGATATTGCACTGCCACAAAGTGTTCACACGGCAGCCAATAAATTATGGTGCATTCATTCTGCGGAGAATGAAGACGCCGTCATCGGCTACTTGTGGGTGATTCTGAAAGAGAACGCCGCCTGGGTATCTGATTTTTGTCTCTTGCCAGCGTGGCGGGGCCGTGGTTTTGGTAAAGCAGCACTTGCCGCGATGGATGCTGCACTCGTGGCGTTAGGTATTGGTGAAATTGGGCTCAGAGTGGCTGTACATAATCCCGTTGCCAGAGCGTTATATGAAAAAAGTGGTTTCCAGATTACCGGTTTTAACATGCATAAAAATCTGGAACCGGATGCATCGTCAGACTGCGGCTAAGTCTATGACGTAAAAAACGATCTCAGCCAGCCATTGGCCTCCAGTCCTTATTCCTTGTTCATTTCTGCGTCGCTAAAGTTCAAAAAAAAAACGCCGATAGACAAATAGTAGGGAACTCATTGCAAGGGAATGTTGATTACGATAAGAGTCAACACCAGGAGAGCCATAATGGCCAAGCAATTAATACAAAAAAAGACAATGAGCACCCGCGCCCAAGTATTGTTAACCGGCGCATTAACCATCGCACTCGGTTTCGCTGTCACCATCGGTGTGCTCAGCTGGCAGTCTAGCCGTGAACAAAAATCTCTAGCCGAACGCTATTTACAGCAGATAGCTCAAAGCGAAGCACTAAAAATTCAACAGGAGCTTAACTACGCCCGTGATGTAGCGCATAACCTTGGTCAAGGGCTGGTTGCCTTGCCCACCGCAGGAATTAAAGACCGCGCCGTGGTCGATAAAATGATGGAGTATGCTCTGCGGGATAACCCGGAATACCTCTCGATCTCCGTCATTTTTGAAGAAAATGCGTTTGACGGGCGTGATGCCGAGTTTGCCGATCAACCGGGTCAGGCACCAAAAGGCCGCTATGCCTGGTTTGTCGACCGCGATCAGACTGGCAATTATAAGATGCATCCTCTGCTTTCTTATCTGACTCCTGGACAGGGCGATTACTACCTGCTGCCGCAAAAGAGTCAGAAAGATACGTTAATCGAACCCTATACCTATGCTTATAACGGCGTTCCAACGCTGCTGACGTCAGTCGCCGCACCGATTGTCAGCCAAGGGAAACTGTGGGGCGTTGTCACTTCCGATATTTCTCTTGCGTCATTGCAGCAAAAAGTTAACCAGATTAAACCTTGGGAAGGCGGCGGCTACACGATGCTGCTATCCAGTGCGAGTAAAGTTATCTCTTATCCTGATAAGTCTCAGACGAGCAAAGTCTGGCAAGGGCCGACGGACAATTTCACATCCTCAGTGGTGCAACATGACGATGCGATTCTGGGTGAGCAGGCGCTGGTAACCTGGCAGCCGGTTACCATCGGTAACAGCACGGAGAAATGGTATCTGGGCGTTGTCGCTCCGGTGAGCCAGGTGATGGCCGCTTCTCAACGTCAGTTAATGAATGCCGTCATCATGATGGTGATCAGCATACTGCTGGTGAGTGCGCTGCTGGGCTGGGTATTCAGTCGTAAAGTCCTGAAACCGCTGGGTGGTGAACCACGTGAAGCTGCCACCATTGCGCTGGCCGTAGCAGAAGGCCGCCTGAGTAATGTGATTGACGTGAAGCCCAACGATCGCAGCAGCTTGTTTTTCGCTCTGCACACCATGCAATCACAGTTGCGTCAGGTGGTCGGGCAGATCAAAGAAGCCAGCGATTCCGTGCGACAGGGTGCGGGGGAAATTGCCAGCGGCAACCTCAACCTTGCATCACGTACGGAGCAGCAGGCTGCCGCATTGGAGCAAACCGCGGCAAGTATGGAAGAGATCACCGCAACCGTGAAACACAACGCCAATAATGCTCATCAGGCTACGACGCTCACCGAGAACGCCACGAAGATAGCCCAGCGCGGTGAATCGCTGGTCGGTCAGGTGGTCCAGACAATGGCGCAGATTGATGAGAGTGCGAAGAAGATTGGCGATATTACCACCATGATTAACAGCATCGCTTTCCAGACCAATATTCTGGCGCTTAACGCGGCGGTAGAAGCGGCGCGCGCGGGCGAGCAGGGAAGAGGGTTCGCAGTGGTCGCATCGGAAGTTCGCAACCTGGCACAGCGCAGCGCCAGCGCGGTGAAAGAGATTGCCGCGCTGATTGAGGAATCCAGCCAGCGCGTTGAAAGCGGCGTTAAGCTGGTGAATGATGCCGGTAAAACCATGCAGGATATGACTCACGCCGTCAGTTCGGTACAAAGTATCATCGGTGAAATTGTCACGGCATCGGATGAGCAGGCGAAAGGCATTAGCCAGGTTACGATTGCCGTCAATGAAATGGATGGCGTTACGCAGCAAAACTCCGCGCTGGTACAGCAGATGTCTGCTGCGGCCAGCTCACTGGAAGATCAGTCCATGCTGTTGGCGCAAACGATCGAGCATTTCCGTTTGGAGCAGCAGCATGCGTTACCCCATGCGCTCTTAAAGTAACAAAGGCACGTTATCACCCGGTGACCACAAGGTCGCCGGGTTAATCTATTCGGCACACCTGCCATGCTTACCCACATTCCTCCAATATCGACTGTTGTATCCGCACCGTTGTGAAAGTTGTATCGTCGCCTTAATTAAGGCAGATTAAATCATCCTGATATTGTTAAGAAAAAATAACCATGCATCTGAATTATCCTTGCCTGAGAGCGTTCATGGAGATTGTCCGCAGCGGCAGTTTTGATATTGCGGCCCGTAAACTTCATGTCACGCAGTCGGCCATTAGCCAGCGTATCAAGCAATTGGAGGATCAGCTTGGTCAGGTATTGATCGTAAGGGGCAATCCCTGCCGGGCGACGTCAACAGGGCAAGCGCTCCTTCGGCACGCGGAACAGATCGATATGTTGGAGAGCGAACTTTTCAGCACGCTTGAAATGCCGGCCAGACAGCGTATTTCAGTGGCGGTGAACGCGGATTCAATCGATGGATGGTTTTTGGATGCGATGGAAAATGCCTGTCATCAGTCCGATATATTGCTCGATATTCTTGTCGAGGATCAGGATCACTCCGCGACTTTATTACGTGAAGGTCGGGTCATGGCAGCGGTCAGCGCCAGCCCAGAACCGATTCAAGGCTGTGGCGTAGAGTATTTAGGAACGATGCGTTATCGCGCCTATTGCTCACAGACATTTCACGATACGTACTTTGCTGACGGCATTAATGTGGACAGCCTGCAGAACGCGCCGCTCCTGATATTTAACAATAAGGACAGACTACAGTCCTTATTCATCGAATCACTGGTCCCAGAAGTGATCGAGCCGCCACAGCAATTTGTCCCTTCAACCGCAGCCTTTGTTGGCGCCATTTTCAGAGGGCTAGGGTGGGGGATGATTCCGGAACATATGGCATCATCACATACGGAAAAAGGCGAATTAGTACCGTTTCAGGTTGGCGATCCGGTTGATATCCGCCTGTACTGGCACCGCTGGAATATCCGCTCTGCATCGTTGGAGGCGTTGAGCCAGAGCGTGCGAGCGGCGGCTGTTAGGCATCTTTTTCAATCACTGGAGCCGGTACGTTAGCGGCGGCCTCGTAAATTCGTATTAGCAGACCATTCATAGGTTGTGGAGGCGTCTGGCTTGAATTTATTTTTCTTCTTCTCGGCTCGCGCTTGCTTTGCCACGGCTTCACGTTCCTTCATGAGTTTATCGATGTAATCATCTTTAATGTGATTACTTTCAGAGTTGGTCAGCGGGCGGTCTTGTTTTTTTCTTGCCTGATCGAGTAACGTTTTAAGTTGGCGTTGTTCACTTTCTGTCATGTCTTTCTGAGTCAGTCTTTGCATGGGAATGAACCTAATAAGCGACCGGTGAAATACATTGTAGAGGAAAACACGCAGAGTCCCAGATAAATCGCCTGATTATTCAGACACAGTAGCCGATGAATATAAACGTATAGCGGAGAGAAATAATGTCACCAGAGTTGCCTGTAGCAGCGCAATTTAAAGCATACAACGAACATGATATAGATGCATTCGTGGCCTGTTTTTCGCCAGATTTTAAAGCGTACCGCATGCCGTCTGAAACACCGTCGATGGTAGGAAAAGAGGCGCTGAGAGCGTTTTACGTGAATAACCGATTCAATAACCCGGAACTGAGGGCTGAACTGGTATCTCGTACAGTATTAGGTAATAAAGTATTCGATCATGAGCTCATTTATGGGCTTTCAGCGGCGCCAATAGAAAGCATTGCCGTTTTTGAGGTAGATAACGGGCTTATTAATACAGCATGGTTTTTCTTTTCTTAGTTTTTTGATGCCAGAAAAAGAGTTTTTGCGAATGTGGGGATTGCTTAGCGGAACGGCCATTTCCTTCGAGCACCTCTCTTGATTCGCATAATGTATATTATGTTAAATAACCTGTAATGGTAAATAAGTTCATAAGCCACATCCACGTTGCGATAAATCACATCCCCCTCACTCAACATCAACCACTGACATCGGATGTTTGGAGCAGCCAGCCTCTGCGGTATATGTAGATCATCTTGGCTTGTTACTATGAAAGGTCGTGAAGCTCCTTATCGAGCGGATGTGTCAATAAGATGTCGGTAAACTCGGCGCTTAATCCTTTTCTTTTAGGAGAACAGCACATCACACCAATGAATTTCTTCCCTGCCCCTGGCCATCTACACAACCTGAGCAGAGGCCAGTTTTTTCCGTCAATAGAATATTGGATGCGTATGACGTCGCTTCTAGATGTTACTCGCATCCAAAAGTTGCCTGGATTTCCCGGAAAAACCCCTGTCGACCAGTCAGAGTTATTGTCAGTGACAACGCATCCGATAGCTGGCTGTCCATCATTAAATTCTATTCCGGCCTTAATCCAGACAGTCTCTGTTCCTCCAATGAAAATCCCTGCCTGATCGTACAGGATTTTGAAATCCGCTTTGATTCTGACCTGAAAAGTGAAATCGCTCTCAGTTTCTTTCCCGTACGCATGCCCGGTGTAATGGCTGAAGTCATAGTGCGTGTTTTCCCAAAAGTCAGTGTGCGCATCACTCACTATGACTATTCTGTCTTCGCTAATTTCTGAATATTCAGGACGATTTATCCATGCATTTTGCTCAGTTCCCGACAATGTCATTACTGCCTCCATCTTGAGTTATATTTTCACTGTCTTTAGGCTGCACGATGTGAAACGGTCTGGTACCTATTTCAGCACCGGTAATACGGTCTATCGCGACGGGCTGCACTTCAAGTCCGGTTTCATCATCAAGGATCCGCATAAGTTCACCTTCACCGCGGTATTTTCGTCCCCATGCTTCATACATAAACAGCACAGGTAAAAAGTCCCGTCCCGACTCTGTCAGAACGTATTCCTCGCGTGGCGGATGCTCCGAATACAGCCTCTTTTGCAGAAGATTTTCCTGAGTCAATGAGGCTAGTCGCTTGGTTAACATCGTTGGCACAATCCCCAGACTTTTACGGAATTGATCAAAGCGAGTCATTCCGGCATGGGCATCCCTGAGTATCAGCACTGTCCATGCATCCCCTAAAAAAACGAGGCTTCTTGCAATAGGACAAGATCCGGTTGAGAAATCTTTATTTTTCATAATATTCACTAAAAATTGAGGACGCCGAATCTCCTGAAGCTGTAGTGAGAACTATCGGTAATCTCATTGAAGCCAAAAAACCTAAATTCAGTAATCCAGTTGGCAAGATGACAGGGATGATTCTTTTCCTGCAACAGTATGCGCCTGGCATGTTTGAAAGTTCAATTATTAAGAGTGTGAAGAGTGCCGGGTAATCATCATTCACATATTTTTCTGAGCTGACACGAGGAAGTTTTACATTCATGCATTGAGATAATTCCTGTTTAAATAACTCTGTGTGATGAATGTGCTTTGATCATATTCCGGATTAAATCTGCGGTGATTATGATGATTCTGAACCGTGTTAATTAACATCTGTTCATATTAAAAAACATCCTGTACCAGGAGGAAATTATGAAATCTTATTTGTGCAAGTTTATCCCTCCAAGAAGTGACTTTCTGTCAACAATGACCGAGCATGAGAAATCATTGATGACTCAGCATGGTATTTACCTTAATAGCCTGATGGATCGTGGCATTATCATTGCTCATGGCCCTGTCATTGATGAAAATGGTGGTTATGGCGTATCGCTATTTCAAATCGCCGATGAACAGGATATCAGTGAACTAACGTCACAAGATCCGGTTGTGAAAAATGGCGTGGGATATTATGAGCATTATGTGATGCTCAGCCTTAAAATTCGTGGTTGATAATTCTATTTCATGATGAGTAATAATTTTATTACTTATTGACGGTACAAGGTGAGTATTTATTTACCAATAGATTCAAGCTCATGATATATCCGCTTTCTTTAAACGGCTACGCGATGCAGGTAACATGATTTTTATCGTGATGTTAACTCTCTTTTTTACATATTCATTATTGAATAATGATTAGGAAATATAAAATATGACAACAGCCCTTATTACCGGTGCTTCCAGTGGCATCGGTGCTGAATACGCACGCCGCCTCGCAGCGCGTGGTCACAACCTGGTACTGGTTGCACGCGCAACTGAACGTCTCGAAAGCCTGGCTACTAAATTGCGCAGCGCTCATGCCGTTGACATCGAGGTGATCACTGCCGATCTGACAGATAATACTCAACTCGAACAGGTGGTTCAGCGCCTCCAGAACGGCCCTTTCATTGATATTCTTGTCAACAATGCAGGTGCAGGTTTGGCGGGCGGATTTGCAGAAGCAGAGTCAGCGAAGATGCAAAATCTTCTGCAGCTTAACGTTGTTGCGCCTACCCTTCTCGCTTCCGCTGCGATAAAGGAGATGGTAAAGGAAGGTCGTGGCTCTGTCATTAATATTGCCTCAGTGCTGGCACTGTTACCCGAATACTCTCAGGGTATTTATGCAGCCACTAAGTCTTATGTTCTGACGCTCTCTCAAAGCCTGGCAACTGAGCTAAATGCTAAAGATATTTATATCCAGGCCGTTCTGCCTGCCGCCACACGCACTGAAATTTACGAGCGTATCGGAGCTGATATCAGCAACGTGCCTGATGTCATGGAAGTAGAAGAATTAGTCAACGCTGCACTTATCGGTTTTGACCGCCAGGAACTGGTAACGATCCCTCCTGTTCCTGACATTGAGGAATGGAATTCATTTGAACACGCAAGAATGCTGCTGGCTCAGGGGTTTAGCAACAGTCGTGCAGCAGCGCGCTATAGCAATTGAAAACCTGCCATTTATTAATGTAGTGGCCAGGTAAAACTGGCCAAATTTATTCGTTCCAAAATCATTGACTTCATTTATTGGCAGCCCGTGACTTGCGGGTAATTGCGACAGACTAGATTAAGTTTGTTCTTCGGCTCGAAGTCTTTATCCAGCATGCATCTCTGAACATCTGCGGCTTTACGCAGTGTCGGCACGTAAGGCACCGAGCCCAAAGGCTGCGGATAACCGCATTGATACATCACCTCCAGTGCTTGTTTGTCGTTTTCGACTTCATGAGAAAAATGCAGTGACGCTCCAGCTTTACGCCAGGTAATCAAGGAAAACTGGCTCATGCCGGAATCTGGCTTAATCGGGTGAAACCCTCTGTCTGCAACAAAAGGCAGCGCTTCCAACTGGCTCTGGCTCAAAGGAGATCCCCGCTCTTGTTTGAGGCAGGCGGGGGTATCATGGTAAACACGAACGCTGCAAATTTTGAATCCGTCTTTACGGGTAAACCCCATACTCTCCATGCATTGGTAATACAGAACTGACTCATTATCCGTTTTGGGAATATCGGACCCAGGAAGCTGCACCCCGCATTTACCCATCGCGACGCGCACGCCATCAGTATCTGTATTAGGACGTTGCCACATCATTAGATCCGGTGCTGCGGGGCATCCTGTCAGCAGGAATACCGATGTCACTAGCAGAGGTAAAGTCACCAATGTCGATTTGCAGAACATTAAAATCCCTTATTTATTATTGTTTAGTGTGTAAGATTAGCACGTTGCTGATGTAATCCTGTGTATCAGAACGAACATCGTTATACTCACATAACCGCATAGCATTGTCGCTCGCCCTGCTTTCTTGTACCCTTCCCTTGCTAACAGCCCAATTCTGAACACAACATCTGAAACTACCGGACTTCGACTACATGACCGCTCATACTTCTAAAGATCCTTTGCATGGCGTAACGCTTGAAATGCAAGTTAATGCGCTGGTTGCGCGTTTTGGTTGGGTTCAACTGGGCAAGCTGGTCAACATCAATTGCTTTAAAAACGATCCAAGCGTCAAGTCCAGTTTAAAGTTCTTGCGTCGGACGCCCTGGGCTCGCGCTGAAGTTGAAGCGCTGTATCTTGATTCTCTGGATGAAACCTCTTCCGTAAAACCAGATGATAGCGTCGTTGATCCCTGGGCCAATAGCCGCAGAAATAAGAGCTAATTAACGTGAAAAAGCCAGTCGTACTGATTGCTGCTGCGCTTCTACTTGTCAGTTGCGCGTCGAAACCACCGAGTTCGCTGGTTACCCCGCTTCCCCCTGTTCAACAACCGCTCCCGACGAAACCGCAGCAAAGTCAGGAACCGATGCGCGGGGTTTGGCTGGCAACGGTCTCCCGCCTCGATTGGCCGCCAGTGGCATCCGTCAATGCCAGTAGTCCCGCTCTCCGTATTACTCAGCAGCAGGAAGCGCTGAAAGGCAAGCTGGATAAGTTGAAAAGCCTCGGTATCAATACCGTCTTTTTCCAGGTTAAGCCTGATGGCACCGCGCTCTGGCCCTCTAAAATATTGCCCTGGTCAGATATGCTGACAGGCCATATTGGTGAAGATCCTGGCTACGATCCGCTCCAGTTCATGCTGGATGAAGCGCACAAGCGCGGTATGAAAGTTCATGCCTGGTTTAATCCCTATCGCGTCTCCGTTAACACCAAAGCTGCAACCGTGACGGAATTAAATCGCACGCTGTCGCAGAATCCGGCCAGCGTATTTGTCTTGCATCGAGACTGGATCCGTACAGCAGGCGATCGCTTTGTGCTCGACCCTGGTATCCCGGAAGCACGAAGCTGGATCACCAGTATCGTAGCCGAAGTCGTTACCCGCTACGCTATTGACGGTGTGCAATTCGATGATTACTTCTATGCGGAATCATCCAGCTCCGTTCTTAACGATAGCGAGAGCTTTAAAAAGTATGGTCAAGGGTTTATCTCAAAAGCGGACTGGCGGCGGCACAATACTCAACAGTTGATTGAACAGGTTTCCCACACCATCAAGCAGTTGAAACCTGAGGTTGAATTCGGCGTTAGCCCCGCTGGCGTATGGCGCAACCGATCACACGATACGGCGGGTTCCGACACGCGAGGGGCAGCCGCCTATGATGAAGCGTATGCCGATACCCGTCTGTGGGTACAGCAAGGGCTGCTGGATTACATTGCACCGCAGCTATACTGGCCGTTCGCGCGCGACGCGGCTCGCTACGATGTATTGGCAAAATGGTGGGCGGATGTGGTGAAGCCGACGAACACACGCCTCTATATTGGCGTTGCACTGTATAAAGTGGGTGAACCGTCAAAGAATGAGCCAGACTGGACGATCAATGGCGGCGTGCCGGAACTGAAAAAGCAGCTCGATTTGAACGAGTCTATGCCAAATATTAACGGTACGATTCTGTTCAGAGAAAACTATCTCAATCAACCACAGACCCAGGAAGCCGTGAATTACCTCAGGAACCGTTGGAATCCTATTTAACGAGTTGTGGAGGTTGCCAAAACCTCTGCATCTTCCTTTTGTGCTGGCTCACGCCTGAAATCCCCTCTCCCAAACGTGTGGTTCTCCCCTGAACGCGCTAGCTAAACGTGCTGTTTTCCTCTGTTGTTGCCACGTTTTCGGTTCAGGAATCCTGCTGTTGGAGGATTTTTTTTGCTTATTTAATAAGCATGTAAGATACACATGGCATCATAATTCGCGACAATGCAATCAACCAATTGATTTTTATGTAAAAAAATAAAAGTTTCGAAACGAAATAAATCATTGAGTCGGTGACTGAAAAAACCTATATTGGCCGCGTTTTTCTTATAGCAGTTACGTGTTTAATTCATTTATTCAACTGTGGTTGCCTGCGAGCACACGGTTGTAGGAGAGATATGATGACGGATAAAGTCCGTATTGACAGTTTAGGTGCGAATTCATTAACCGGAAACAATGAAACCTATTTGGCAAGACAAGCTGAATTTGAATCGAACGTGAGGAGTTATCCACGCAAATTGCCTCTGGCAATTGCGAAAGCTGAAGGCGTGTGGATCACTGATGTTGAAAATAATCAATATCTTGATTGTCTGGCGGGTGCGGGTACGCTCGCGCTGGGACACAACCATCCTGACGTGCTGCAAAGCATCCAAAGTGTCATTACTAGCGGCTTGCCGTTACATACACTTGATCTGACAACGCCGTTGAAAGATCAGTTCTCCGAATACCTGCTTTCCTTATTGCCTGGCCACGGCAAAGAGTACTGCCTCCAGTTTACGGGCCCGTCTGGCGCCGATGCGGTTGAAGCCGCGCTGAAACTGGCAAAAAAATACACTGGCCGTTCTGGTGTGATCAGCTTCTCCGGCGGCTATCACGGCATGACGCATGGCGCGCTGTCCGTAACCGGTAACCTGTCTCCGAAAGAAGCCGTCGACGGCATGATGCCTGAAGTTCAGTTTATGCCTTACCCGCATCAATACCGCTGCCCGCTGGGCATTGGCGGTGAAGCTGGCGTTAAAGCATTAACCTACTATTTTGAAAACCTGATCAACGACGTTGAGAGTGGCGTACGCAAACCGGCGGCTGTCATTCTGGAAGCCGTTCAGGGTGAAGGCGGCGTTAACCCGGCACCTGCCGAGTGGTTACAGCGCATCCGTAAAGTGACGCAGGAACACGGTATTCTGCTGATCATCGACGAAGTTCAGGCTGGTTTTGCTCGTACCGGTAAATTCTTCGCCTTTGAACACGCCGGCATTGAGCCCGATATCATCGTGATGTCCAAAGCCGTTGGTGGCGGTTTGCCATTAGCCGTACTGGGTATCAAGAAGCAGTTCGATGCCTGGGCACCGGGTCACCACACGGGGACTTTCCGCGGTAACCAACTGGCGATGGCAACCGGCCTGACGACGCTGAAGCACCTGAAAGATAATCAGGTGGCAAACAAAGTCGCCGAGCAAGGTGAATGGCTGAAAGCCAAACTGGCTGAGCTGCAAAAACGTTATCCGGTGATCGGTCACATTCGCGGTCTGGGATTAATGATCGGGATTGAGATTGTTAAACCTGGCGAAGCGCAGGATCACATGGGTTGCTACCCGTCTGACGGCGAGCTGTCTGCCCTGTTACAGAAAAAATGCTTTGAATCAGGCCTGATTCTGGAGCGCGGTGGCCGTAACGGTTGCGTTCTGCGTCTGCTGCCTTCCCTGCTGATCAGCAATGCTGAATTGGAAATCTTCCTGGATAAATTTGAAAACGCCCTGCTGTCTGCTGGCGTGAAGCCAGTCTGAGTGGAGCGAATGACCACGATGTCCCAATTAGTAAAAACAGCAGTTAACCCGATTTTGGCCTCTTCTGCGCAGAGTATCGAAGCCTATCAGGAAGCGATTACGCAGAGTAGCCAAGCCGTTATGCAGTGGCTGCAACAGCCTGAGATGTATCAGGGAAAAACCGTTGCTGAACTGCGTGAACGCATCACGCTGGATTTTAATCCTCAGGGCCTGGGCAACCAGGCCGCTATTGAGCGTGCGATTGAGTACTTTTTGAAAGACAGCCTGTCGGTGCATCACCCACAGTGTGTCGCTCACCTGCACTGCCCAAGTCTGGTGGTCAGCCAGGCGGCTGAAGTCTTGATTAATGCCACGAACCAGAGCATGGACTCCTGGGATCAAAGCCCGTCAGCGACCATCATCGAGATGAAGCTGATTGAATGGCTGCGTACTCAGGTTGGCTATCAATCTGGCGACGCTGGCGTATTCACCAGCGGCGGCACCCAGAGTAACCTGATGGGGTTGATGCTGGCGCGTGATGCTTTCTTTGCCCGTCAGGGACATTCAATCCAGCAAGATGGATTAGTTGGTAACCTGAAGAAAATTAAAGTGTTCTGTTCTGAAAATGCCCATTTCTCGGTGCAAAAGAACATGGCTTTACTGGGGCTGGGTTATCAATGTGTGACGCTGGTGAAAACCGATCGCTTCGCGCGGATGGATCTGAACGATTTAGCAGAGAAAGTAGCGCAAGCCGAAGCTAACGGCGAGCAGATTCTGGCGATTGTCGCAACGGCAGGAACCACAGATGCGGGGGCGATCGATCCTCTGCGGGCGATTGCGACACTGGCTGCGGAACATCAGATTTGGGTTCACGTCGATGCAGCCTGGGGCGGCGCACTGCTGCTGTCCGAGAAGTATCGCGATTATCTGGATGGCATTGAACTGGTGGATTCCATTACGTTGGATTTCCACAAGCAGTTCTTCCAGACCATCAGCTGTGGCGCATTCTTGCTGAAAGAAGCTCGCCATTATGAGCTGATGCGCTATCAGGCGGCTTATCTGAACTCTGAGTTTGATGAAGCACAGGGCGTTCCTAACCTGGTGTCGAAATCACTACAGACGACGCGTCGTTTTGATGCGCTGAAACTGTGGATGGGTCTGGAAGCGTTAGGCCAACAGCAGTACGCCGCGATCATCGATCACGGCGTCACACTGGCACAGCAGGTTGCACAGTATGTCGCTGAACACGCTTCGCTGGAGTTGGTGATGCAGCCACAGCTGGCGAGCGTATTGTTCCGTTTCCGTCCGCAACAGCTGGCGGCAGCGAATGATGCGACTATCGCATTGCTTAACCAGCGCATTGGCGATGCTCTGTTGGAATCGGGCCGCGCCAACGTAGGGGTAACCGAGTTTAATGGCGTGACTTGTCTGAAGCTGACGTTACTGAACCCAACCGTTAGTCTGGACGATGTTAAAGTCCTGCTGGCGCTGGTTGAAAGCACCGCACAGCCGCTGTTGACTGCGTAATCCCCCTGCTTCACCGCATCGTGAAAAGCCGATAACAATAACAGGTTATCGGCTTTTTTATGATGAGCTTCCTGCTCGCCCCCTACAGGCCGTTGCTGCACAACGTTGAAAACGCTCCCGATGTTTTTTATTGCCCACCGTCAAACAGGGATGCGTGATGACACGATGTTTCTCATCAGAGTAGTTGAACCCATACCGTCTCATACTTCATCATATTGGGTTTTCTGGCCGTATTATTTCGCAAGCGCCTGATGCCGTGGCTACGGAATAAATAGAAATTCTGGGATAGATGAATAAATGACATCACAAAAAGCAACGCTAATCGGGTTAATCGCGGTCGTGCTTTGGAGCACTATCGTCGGGCTAATTCGGAGTGTGAGTGAAGGATTCGGCGCGGCTGGCGGCGCGGCGATGGTCTATACGTTAAGCTCGGTGATGTTATTCATTACGGTGGGCTTTCCTAAAATTAACACCTTCCCGAGGTCTTATCTCATCATCGGCAGCGTTCTGTTTGTCTGCTACGAACTGTGTCTCTCCTTATCTCTTGGCTATGCCAACAACAGCACTCAGGCAATAGAAGTCGGCATGGTTAACTACCTCTGGCCCAGCCTGACAATCTTGTTATCCGTATTGGTCAATCGGCAAAAAACCAGCCTGGTGATTATCCCCGGTATATTACTGGCTATCACGGGGATTGGCTGGGTATTAGGCGGTGATGAAGGATTATCCTTAAGCAGCATTATTGCTAACCTGTATAGCAATCCATTAAGTTATGGGCTGGCTTTTGGTGGCGCGATTATCTGGGCAATTTACTGCGCGGTGACCAAGAAAATCGCTAATGGTGCGAACGGTATTACCCTCTTCTTTATACTAACGGCGTTAACGCTGTGGGTTAACTATCTGCTTGCTCCTCAACCCGCGTTTATTATCCGCACGCCCGTTATCATCAGCCTGTTTCTTGCCGCCGGCGCCATGGCTTTTGGTTACGCCGCGTGGAACGTGGGTATTCTTCACGGCAACGTCACCGTTCTGGCGACAGCATCTTATTTCATTCCCGTCATTTCCGCAGCGCTTGCGGCATTTATTCTTAACTCGACGTTAACCGTTGCCTTTTGGCAAGGCGCGGCGATGGTTAGTCTGGGATCGCTACTGTGTTGGTGGTCAACCCGCTCCGCTACATTAAAAAAAGTCTCGGAGCAGGCAAACTAACATGTCAGGATGCGGGGCGAATTAATATGAGTATCCCGGTTTTTTCGCCAACGTATCCAAATGCGGTTTGATGATCGGATCGTAAACCTCATCCTTCCAGCGATCGGGCTGAATTTCGTTGAACGCGACAGAAAGCGAATCGTCAGAAGAACCGAAGTGCTTCTTCAGAACCGCAGCAAGATCTTCAGCAATGACTTTCTTCTCTTCTTCAGACAGGTTTCTTGGGAAGTGTTTGACATCAATATGTGGCATAGGTAGTCCTTTTCAGTGATGCAACAGCACGTTGATAAGCTAGTCATTGTGTATGAAGACGGCACCGCGCACAAATAACATCATGTTCTCAGATATTACCTCCAACGCGTACGACATTCGCCAAACCACCGGCTAAATGCCGTATAGGCAGCATTGCGCCCTATTGTTACCGTAGCCCGTAGAATGACGGCCCCTCACGGGTAACATTAATAGGGAGAATCCAACATGCGGTGTTTGAACTATCTTTGGGCTGCTTTTCTCACCATATTTTTTGCTACATCCCTTTCTCTGTCAGCGGCAACTCAAACGCTGACGCCATCCGAAATTGAAGCATTCAATGCGCAGATTGCCAACGCACAGCGTATTGATACAGCGCTGGTCGCTAAAGGACAGTGCTACGCCGACAAAGATACTGAGCTTGAGGCGAATAGTCATCGGTTAGAGGAAACGGCTGGTGAACTGCACCGTCAGGAACAGCAACTGGTTGCTGAGTTGACGAGTGCAGAATCTGAAGTTAAGGCGTTTTCAGAGGCGTTAGATAAGGAGTTAGAGCAAAAGAATGGCTTAGAACAACGCATGTCACATGTCAAAAATCAAATCAGGAAAAAAGAGAGCGAGCTTGATTCTTGCAAAAGACCAACGGGCTCCTTTTTTGACGACATTTTGAGCCCCTTTACTTATATCGGATGTGAGCTTTATGCCGAGATTTCTGGCCTGAACAGTGATCTAAGAAATCTAGATAACGAAAGACAGCAACTCGACATAAAAGTCAGAGCATCCAGAGAATATTTAAAGAATGCCTCCGACAAAAAAAGTCAGGCTGAAACACGGTTAAAGGAAAGCCTGATGAGGACTGAGCAAAACAGGACTGATATTGCGACAGTCGAAAACAAGATCAGTGTAATCAAGGCGTCACTGACCGAGATCAGAAAACTCAAACAGGATAACGCCACCCTACTCGCCAGGTTTACCGACTCTATTGCGGAACTTAACGGTCTCGACCCGGCCTCAGACCGGCGGTTTATTGTGAATCGCCTGCACCAAGAATCTGAATCGTTGAATGTTTTACTGCTTAAGTCTCAAGAATTGCTCGACATAAACGGCCTGCAACTTCCGGATGGCGAGCGTATCTGCACAAACTAACCTTTTTGCTGAATCTGAGGAGAGAAACATGGCTGCTGAAAATAAAATCATCAGTATCGAGTTCGATGTCAATAAACGTATTGATGCCCAAGTCGAGGAAATTCTGGACAGTAATAATGTGGCGTTGCCTGATGTTAACCACCCTCTGGTTGAGGATTACATCAGGAGGATTGAGGGCACCTATGACGTTTCCCGATCCAAGGAAGACACCGATAACGCTATCGATTTGCTTTATATCGCCTACAACACAACGCCCCAGGAAGAAGGAAAGATCAGGGTTGAAATTGATAAGTTGATGAGTCGCCTGATTGCGGCTCAGCAGGAAAGCGAACAGAAAATGCGCGGCGCGTCGACGGATGCTGAACGGATTCTCAAATTATTACGCACCCTGTTCAGTGACTGGACGGAGGCCCGTGACAGCAATGATCCTCAGGACCTGCAAGATTTCATTGGCGAGGATTTAGTGGATCTGGCCAAAGAAATCAAGAAACGGGCTGAGCGGGTCAGTGCCGATTTGACAAAGATCGCGAATACCTACGATAGCATTATTGACGATACCACCAAGACGACACAGCAGGGAGAGCTGGCGCTATCTACGCGTTTGAAAAATAAGGAAAAGATAGAAAAAGAAATTGCTGAGAACAACGCACAACGCGAAAAACTGGACAGCCTGGTACAAGACCTGCAAAACGATATCGCCAAGTATGAAAAAATGGCGAACGAATATAAATCGCAAGCAGAAACGGCCGAGGACCGCGCTTTTATCATGTCTATCGTGAGCGTCGGCGCACAGATGATTTCATCCATGGTTCCGGCAATTACCGCTGGCATCACAGGGGTCGCCACGGGAGGCGCATCGCTGGTTGCCGCCTCAGTCAACTCTACGGCACGGCAGTTGATCAATGCGGAAACTGCGACAGAAGAGAACGACACAACAGCGAAGGCGATAGAAACTAAGGGAAAAATTGCTGACAAACGTACCGAAAAAACGACCGCTGAGCGTGAAAAAGCTGAGCTGGAGAAGAAGAATCAGGAGCTGACGGCCGAAAAGGAAAAAATTGAAGAGGACGCACAGATCGATGCAGACGCGAAAGCGGTACAGCTGGAATCTCTCGATAATAGAATCAAAGACAACAGTGCAGAAATCAAAGAAAAGGTCAGCAAGATTTCGGCGGCAGAAACCGCGCTGAAAGCCTTAAATGCCGCGCTGGAATCCCTTGGCGATAACATGGGGAAAATGGCAGAGAAACAAGAAAAACAGGCGACGGGTCTCCGCGACATGCAGATGAAAATGCTGGAAAAGGTCGAGGCTTATGAAAAAGAGAAACGTACCCAAGCGGCAGAGCTGGTAAAAATCAACGCCCTGCTAAAGGGACAACGAACCGAAGAAGAAACCATTCAACTGGCGATCCAGTCTCTGGGACTGAGCCTCAAAGCGCTGAAGCGGATGCGTGAAATTATTGTCGAAATCTCTTTTTTCTTCAAAACGTTTGCGAATTTCATGCAGAGCGTCGTAGACAGTTCGACCGAGCAGTCAGATCTGCTCCAGAAAGCGCTCGATCGGAATCAACCGACGAAAAGTTTCACTAAGCGCATCAAACGGAACACAAATGATTTCTTCATCACTCAAACGGCTGAATGGCAGGCCGTTGGCATCGTGTCAGCCAAGTTTGTGGATAACTTTAAAGACGGTTGGAGCAAGCTGAATAAATTGAGCGGCACGTACCTGACGGGTGATGAACTGAAATCCTATCTCACTACCTCGGCAAGCCAGATCGAGGACATCGCCTTCAAACGTAAGCAGGCCGCATCGGCCAAACTGGAAGAACTAAACCGGTATCGCGATCGCATACAGTCGAAAGCGTAAATCAACCGAGTGGATAGATAACGGTACGTCCACACGGTATCTATATCAATATGAAGGAGTTCATCAATGGCAATTAGCGATAATGACTACAACCGGGCTCGCGCGATCCTCATCGCTGCGGGAAGTAATTCGGCGCGAGCTTCACACGAAAAACACACGCAAGGTACAGGCTCTCCCGATGGCCACGGGCAGAGTCTGTTGAGAGGCTCACGAGATGAATTTCGTACTGCAGATAGAGGCAAACCTAATCTTCAGTCGGAAATGACGCAGGCTCATTACAATGCGATTCATGCTGCCGCCCAACAAATGGGTATTCAGGGTTGGTAGTTAGGCGAATGTGAAGATGCAAAACCATTGCCCTTATACCTGCCTCATCCTGAGGCAGGTATTTCAGTTAGCCGTTCAAATAGCGTTTTAGCGTTAGCCCGACCGACTGGCGTAAAACGTTTCAGGATAAAAGCAGCGTCCGCTCGTTTTCATCGCGAACAGGAAAGTAGCGAGATCATTATGTTATTGGTGAAGATACAAATCGTCGCCTACGCTTAAAATGTGATGGTGATCACAGTCATTGCCACCACGAATACAACACCTCACTGACAAACACGCGCCCTTTCTGACTAACGTTAATCGTCCATCGTGACACCCAGTTTATCCACGATAAAACATGGAGAACCCATGCAAACGTGTAACACGAAGCTGATTATTTTCAGCGATCTCGACGGATCGTTGCTCGATCATGAGACTTATCGGTGGGACGCCGCGCAGCCGTGGCTGACGCGACTGGCAAACGAGGCAATTCCACTGATTATCACCACCAGTAAAACGGCGGCCGAAGTTGCCCCCTTACGGCAGGCGCTCGGGCTGGATCATTATCCCTATATTGCGGAAAACGGCGCTATTGCCGTACTCCCTCCGACATGGCAAACGCATCCCGATTACCCACGCAAGAGGAGCTGCGTGGAATATTCCGTCATCCGTACTCAGTTAGCGCAGTTGCGCACGTCCGGTTTTCGCTTCAAAGGCTTTGGCGATATGAGCAGCGCGGAGATAGCAGAAGTGACAGGGTTAAACGAGCAAGATGCCCAACGAGCGCAACAGCGTGAAGGATCTGAACCGCTGGTGTGGCTGGATGAGCCCACTGCGCTACCGCGTTTCAGTCAGTTACTGGCAGAGGCCGGTCTGGCTCTGACACAAGGGGGGCGCTTCTATCACGTCATGAGCACCCAAACGAGTAAGGGATTCATGGTTAACTGGATAAAAACACAGTATATCAAGAAGTACGGTACTGATATCAAAACGCTTGGTCTGGGAGATGGCCCGAACGATGTATCCCTGTTATGCGCGATGGACTACGCCGTATTAATTAAAGGTAAGGGAAATCATATTGTTACCCTGCCGGAATCGCATAGCGGAAAGCACTATTACACGCAAGCGCCAGGGCCTCAGGGCTGGAGTGAAGGACTGGCACATTTTATCGGCAAGGGTCATTTCTCGGCATAAAACAGCCGCAAGATGGTATGGGAGCACGTGATGAGCGAATTTTATCAAGATGGCATCATTACCAATTTTCACAATCTCACCCAGAGAAAGACGGAAGAGCTGGAGTATGAACTTCAGGTATTTTCCGGACAAAGCAGCATGGGGTTGATTCTGCCCTCGCTGTATTCTGAGCTGGAAGGTCCTGCGCTAAGCCACATTATCGACCAGCTCTCTCAGGTTTCTTACCTTGGCGAAATTGTGATTGGGTTGGATCGCGCCGATCGGGAGCAATTTCTTTACGCACGACAGTTTTTCTCTCGCCTGCCACACCGGCACCGTATTCTGTGGAACGATGGCCCACGCCTGAAAGCGCTCAGCGATGAACTGGCAGAGAAATCGCTGGCACCGCAGGAGCCCGGTAAAGGCCGCAATGTCTGGTTTTGCGTCGGCTATACGTTGGCATCGCGCCGTTCAGCCTGTGTTGCCCTGCATGACTGTGACATTGTCACGTATGATCGGGCGATGCTGGCTCGCCTGCTCTATCCCGTAGCGAATCCGCACTTTAATTATGATTTCTGCAAAGGCTATTACGCCCGCGTCGCTGAAGGAAAACTGAATGGCCGTGTGGGACGCCTGCTGGTTTATCCGTTACTGAAATCGCTGCAAAAGGTTTATGGCAATTCCGACTATCTGGATTACATGCGCAGTTATCGCTATCCGCTTTCTGGCGAGTTTGCGATGCGCACCACCATTCTGAACAACCTGCGTATTCCGAGTGATTGGGGGCTGGAAATTGGCGTGCTGTCAGAAATTCATCGCGGCACCGCTACCCGGCGTATTTGTCAGGTAGATATCGCGGATCGCTACGACCATAAACATCAGCCGATGTCTGAAGACGACCCGAACGCAGGGTTACAGCGCATGGCAGCGGATATCACCAAAGCGCTGTATCGCAAGCTGGCGATTCTCGGCGTGAATATCACCTCGGATTCTTTCCGCGTCCTGCGGGCGACCTACTATCGTACCGCTCTTGATATGATCGATGCTTTCGAACATGACGCGCGCATGAACGGCCTGAGTTTCGATCGTCATAAAGAGGAATCCGCGGTGGAGCTCTTCTCTGATGTGATCACCCATGCTGGCCATGTTTATAGTGATAGCCCGGGCGATAAACCCTTTGTCCCTAGCTGGAACCGCGTGCAGTCGGCTTTTCCCGATATCCTAGAACGACTGTACGCTGCGGTAGAAGCCGACAATCAGGAAACATAACGCCTTCCTCGCGACCTCATAGGGCAAGCGCATCATGATGCATCATTTTATGCGTCATGATGGATCCCTTACATCCACTGGGTATGTCACCGAAGGCACAAGCCGCCGCACGTGACGCTGTCGTGAAAGCCAATCGCTATGCAAAGGATGAAATCTTAATGCTTGGCAATAAGTTGGCCGCACACCATCAGGTTGAAGCGTCTTCCGTCTTGTTGACGGCCGGATCGTCTGAAGGCATCCGGGCGGCGATTGAAGCCTACGCGTCGCTGGATGCACAACTGGTTATTCCTGAATTAACCTACGGCGATGGCGAGCACTTCGCCAAAATTGCCGGAATCAAGGTAACGAAAGTCAAGATGCTCGATAACTGGGCATTCGATATTGAAGGGTTAAAAGCCGCGGTTGCCGGTTATAGCGGCCCTTCCATCGTTTATCTGGTCAATCCCAATAACCCCACGGGCACGATTACGCCGGCGGATTTAATTGAACCGTGGATTGCCAGCAAACCTGCCAATACGATGTTTATCGTCGATGAAGCCTACGCCGAGTTCGTCAACGATCCGCGTTTTCGTTCTATTTCGCCGATGATTACCCAGGGCGCGGAGAACATTATTTTGCTCAAAACGTTCTCTAAAATACATGCAATGGCCGGTATGCGCGTTGGCTATGCCGTTGCACATCCTAAAGTCATCGCGTTAATGGGTCGGTATGTTGCAGGTGAGAAAATTAACTTTAGCGGCGTGGATGCGGCATTGGCATCTCTGGACGACTCGGCGTTCATTACCTACAGCAAAAAGAGTAATGATGTGTCGCGCCAAATCCTGCTGAAGGCGCTGGATGACCTGAAACTGCCTTACTTACCGTCAGAAGGAAACTTTGTTTTCCACCAGTTGGTCGTGCCGCTTAAGGATTACCAAAAGCATATGGCAGATGCAGGCGTACTGATTGGTCGCGCGTTCCCTCCTGCGGATAACTGGTGCCGTATCTCATTAGGAACACCGCAGGAAATGCAATGGGTAGCCGATACCATGCGCGAATTCCGTAACAAGAACTGGATTTAATTCTCCGTTATACCGCTCTTGTCGCACCGAAAGGGTAAGACATCCGCCCCTCTTTCTGAGGGGTGATTATTCCTGAACCATACCGTTGAAACCTGAGTAACGCTTGACCCGCGGGGAATTGCGCGGCTAAATGACCTCATGCCTTTCATTATTTATATTGATATCAGGCACAAGCAGAATATGAAAACGGTCAGGGAGAAATAAGAGCATGATTATTTTTGTTACCGGTGCAACGGCTGGGTTTGGTGAGTCAATTACGCGTAAATTTATTAGTGCAGGCCATAAAGTGATTGCGACGGGCCGCCGTCAGGAACGTCTGGATGCGCTGAAGGCAGAACTGGGCGATGCGCTGTATACGGTAAAACTGGACGTACGCGATCGTCAGGCGATTGAACAAGCCGTTGCCGCCCTGCCGGCTGAATGGCGGGCGATTGATGTGCTGGTGAACAACGCCGGACTGGCGCTGGGTCTGGAACCTGCGCATAAAGCGTCGGTAGACGATTGGGAAAATATGATCGATACCAATAACAAAGGGCTGGTGTTCATGACGCGCGCGCTGCTGCCAGCGATGGTGGAACGTAATATCGGTCACGTCATTAACATCGGCTCTACCGCCGGAAACTGGCCATACGCAGGCGGTAACGTTTACGGCGCCAGCAAGGCGTTCGTGCAGCAGTTTAGCCTGGGATTGCGTGCTGATCTGTCTGGCACTCGAATTCGCGTAACGAATATCGAACCAGGTCTGGTCGGTGGAACCGAGTTCTCTGCGGTGCGCTTCAAAGGCAATGATGAAAAAGTCAGTAAAACCTACGACAACACTACGCCGCTGACAGCTGAAGATGTGTCTGAAGCCGTTTTCTGGGTGGCCACCCTGCCAGCGCACGTCAACATCAACACGCTGGAAATGATGCCAGTCAGCCAGTCTTTTGCTGGATTAAGCGTACACCGCGAAGGTTAATAATTTTCGGCACACCAGTATTAAGGGCATGAACACGGTTTCATGCCCTTTTCTATAGCTTCACACGTCAGACGTTTGCCAGATACTGCGTGGTTATAGTGCCGTTGAAGCGAAGGATGTATACTTCTTGTTATAGGCAACCTTTCGTTTTGCACGACGCGCGAAGGTTACAGGGAACGCCGGTCGCCTTTTGTTGTCTATCGCTTGCCGTGCGCTTTATCGTTTTGCGGCATCGGCGTTTGTTTTTATCATTTGTTCTGTCAAGGTGAAACATGAACCACTACTCTTTTTCTTCTTTGATTCGGGCCTTCATCCCGCTTTCTCTGGTTATCGTTTCCGCTGCCTGGCAGCCTGCCGCTCTGGCAGATACGCGCCATATCATTGTCGACTCCGGCGACAGCACCTTGTCGAAAGAAGCGGCGCGTCAAAGTAAAGAGCAATGGGACTCAACCCGCTCACTGCGTAATAAAGTGAATAGCCGCGTTGAGAAAGAATTCGATAAAACGGAAAAAGCCATTGATGGGCGTGAAAAATGCAACGCCAGCTACAACGTCAATGCTTACTGGGAAAACACGACCGATCGTTGCCTCGATCGTCGTACTGGTCGCCCGGTTACCCCTTGATTCTTCACCCACGCCTTCTGGCGTGGGTTTTCCCCTTTTCCCTTCGTATTACGGCACATTCCCTTACTCTCAAAAGATGACATTCCCTTTCAATTCAACGATTATCGTTCTATAACGTTGCAACATGGGGTTTATCCAGAAAATGGAGTGCATCAGGATGAATATGGATTTAGCACGATTATTTTCACGCGCTTTTCACATCAAACTGTGGGGCGTGCTCATCATGTGCCTACTGGCCAGCTCGTGCGCAAGCTCGTACCCGGAGACGGACAACATCACGACTATCACCAATAACAACGGAACGATTGTTGCTGAGTCCGATACCTACGTTTATAAATTCTCCGACGCCAGAGCACAAAAAGAGTATCAGGACTATTACGCGTTTTATCGTGATTACAAAGACATTATCCTTGGCGTGAGGGTCGATTTTTCTCTCCGAAATGGTCAGGTCTACGCGAAGTATAAAAACGTGATTGATACTCGCCGATTGACCAAAGAGCAGAAAGTCGATTTACGCGAACTCTTCGCGGCGAACATTCCCACGACAATGGGAAAAGGTGAAGTCACCTTTAGCGCAAGCGGCACATTCAGTAAGAAAGAAGGCTCACTGGTCAGCCCGACCCAAAATGGGCGTCTGCCGCAGCCTATTCCCGTCGTCATCAATAGCAGCGATAACTCTGGCAAAGAGGTACTGCTTGCTCCTCTCATGATTCCGGCTGTCGTCCTTTTCCCGCTGTTTATGATGTACGGCTGCGCCACCGGGCCCTGTGTTTAATCGGTTTGGGCCATCATTGATGGTCTAATTCCGCGGCTTTTTCGCGTTATTTTCATCGTTTGATATACTCAAAGAGACTTTTTTCAGAGAAAAGGATCAAAAGATGAAAAAAACCGTCATTTTGGGTACCGCGTTATTCCTGGTCGCTCCGTTGGCTGCACTGGCATCTTGCGAGAGCGTGAAAGCAGATATTGCCCAGAAAATCATCGCCAATGGCGTGCCAGAATCCGGTTTTACGCTGGATATTGTCCCGAACGATCAGGTAAATCAAGCCGGTGGTCTGGTGGTGGGTCACTGCGAAAACGATTCGCACAAGATTGTTTACACTCGTCATGCTGAAGGCGACGCTAATACGGGAAATGCATCTGCACCCGCAGAAGGCCAGCCGACCACAACACCGTAATCTCTTCCTCTGGATGTTCAAAATACATGTTCAAAAGGCGCTTTCGCGCCTTTTCTTTTGCCGTTATTTCTCTCTGGTTTCAACCTGCCCCGGTCGCTGGCTTGCGGGGATCATTCTGGCGGAAAGCAGTGTGATAGCAGCGATGAGTGCGGAAACGATAAATACGCCGTGAATTGACGAGGCGACTTGCGAGGCCAGCGTATCGAGCTGGTTGACGCTCAGTAGGATACGCTTGGCCGGATCCATGAGCGTCTGGAGTGGATCGCTCACGTCCGGCAATCGCCAGTGTAGATTGATGTTCAGCGTGGCGCCAAGAATTGCGGTTCCCAACGCGGAACCCAGCATGCGGGTAAACATGGCGGAAGCCGTCGCAATGCCGCGGATAGAGTAATCCACCGAGTTTTGTATCGATACCAGAAACGTGGTGCTGCTCAGCCCCATTCCCGAACCGATCAGAAATGCCGCTAGCCGCGCCCACATGAGATTGCTGTCTGGTTGAACGGTTAACAGCGTCAGACTGCCGATAATCAGCACGATACCGCCGAGCATTGCCGTAAAGCGATAAGACGTCCACAGCATTAAGCGTCCGCTCAGCGTACTGGCCAGCGGCCAGCCAATCGACATCATCGCCAAGATACTGCCTGCTTCCAGCGGCGTTTTACCCATCACACCCTGAATAAACGTCGGCAGAAAAGCGCTCACGCCCATCATCGCAGCACCGACGACTAATCCTCCGAGATTACCGGCGATAATGACCCGATTGCGCCAGAGTGCCAGCGGGAACAGCGGCTCTGCCGTGCGTTTTTCCTGTCGGACCAGCAGGATGCAACCCACCGCAGAAATCGCAAGCAGCGGGATTACCCAGTAGCCAAACACCTCAGCCTGTAGCAGTGCCATCAGCAGGCTGGCGACGGACACAACCAGATAGAACGCCCCCACCCAGTCCAACTGGTGCTGGCGCACGGCGTTGATCGTCGGCAGGTAACGAGCCAGCAGGAAGATGGAAAACAGTCCAATCGGCACATTGACCCAGAAAACCAGTGCCCAGTTGAAGTGTTGGACGATAAACGCGCCCAACAGCGGGCCGATAATCGCGGAAACGCCCCACACGCTGGACAGATAACCCTGTATTTTC
This sequence comes from Pectobacterium aroidearum, assembly GCF_015689195.1. Classification (GTDB taxonomy): domain Bacteria; phylum Pseudomonadota; class Gammaproteobacteria; order Enterobacterales; family Enterobacteriaceae; genus Pectobacterium; species Pectobacterium aroidearum. The sequence goes on along the minus strand of NZ_CP065044.1, from coordinate 2,471,180 downwards.
GGGCGTTCGGTCGAGCTGTATACATCGGCAACAATGGTGAATGCAATCGGGGTTATCGCGCCTGCGCCCAACCCTTGCAAGGTACGGAAGACTATCAGCCAGCCCATCTGTGTCGAAAATCCGCACAGAACCGATCCCAGCAGGAATACCATCATGCCGAAGAAGAAAATCTTTTTGCGGCCATAGAGATCGGCAAGGCGGCCATAAATCGGAATGCTGATTGATTGTGTCAGCAAATAACCCGCAAAAACCCATCCTAATAGGGAGAATCCGCCTAAATCCGCGATGATGGTGGGCAGCGCCGTGGCGACAATCGTCACTTCAATCGCCGCCGTAAACATGGCCAGCATACAGGCAATCAAAATCCAGTGGCGATGTGGGACAGGCGTTTGTTTCTGGTTATTCTCTGTTTTCATTATATTTTCAGGATAAGAAGAAAAACTGCCTGTGAGTATAACAGGTGATGTGGCGGAGAAAATTTATTCCCGCAGAGCAGCGGGAATAGAAGACGACAGAAATTAATTGCTGACGGCAGAAAGATCGATATAAGGCGAGAGATCCCGCTGTTCGGCACGCGGTAAGTAAGGTAGCTCGCCCAGTTGTGGTGCCGGAATTTTTTTCCGCAGAACGTGAATGATTTCGGCGTAATTCGCCAGACCGGGGTTAATACGGTTAGCGACCCAGCCAACCAGCGGCAAACCATCGTTGATGATTGCCTGCGCCGTCAGCAACGCATGGCTGATACAGCCCAGTTTGATGCCAACAACCAGCACAACGGGCAGTTGTTCCTGTACGACCCATTCGGAATACGGACGCAGATCGTTCATGACGGTTCGCCATCCGCCCGTGCCTTCGACCACCACAATATCCGCTGCCTCGCTCATGTGGCGCAGACCCTGCGTCATCGTGCAGTAATCAATCGTTCCTTCACTGGCGCTGATTTCATCCTCTCGCAGAGCGATGGGGTTAACCATGTTATAGGGCAATTCCAGTGTGGAAGCCGCCTGTAGCAGCAGTGCATCTTTATTACGCAGGCCCGCTTCCGTCTCTTCGCACCCTTTCGCTATCGGTTTGTAGCCCGCAACCGATTTGCCTGCCAGCGCTAGTTTTTGCAGTAGCGCCTTGGATACCACTGTTTTGCCAACGGCGGTATCAGTACCAGTGACAAAAATACGTTTCAACATGGGATAACTCCAGACCACCTGAATACCAAAAAACAAGCACAGCTAAAATGCTTTCCAAGCGTGAAAGTCTAGGCTATGCCTCATTCGGGCGGTTTGCGTTAGCGCAATGTTTTGTTGCTCTACGCCTTTCTGGTTATCCCTGTAGTAGTTTAACCAGCAGCGATCCGTTATAGAGAGCGTCTTTTACCAATGCTGCACCGGGCATCGTCCCCTGATTGTAGAACTGGGTCGCTTCTACCTGAATGTTATGGCTATAGGGTGGGAATGACTGCTGTTGAATGCAGCCTAAAATGGCGGGGTGCAAAATGCTGGCCGCTTTATTCAGGGGGGAACCCACCAGAATTTTATCGGGGTTGAAGAGATTCACCATGATGGCAACAATTCGGCCTACGTTATTGCCGACATCGTTGATGATATCTTTGGCTAATTGATCGCCTTTGAGCGCCGCATCACACAGATTCTCAACGTTAAGCGGTGAACCATGCAGGAGCGAACTCATGGATGTATTCATGCGCTGCTGCGCTAACTCCAGCATATTTTCCGTGCTGGCGACCGTTTCCAGACAGCCGTGATTGCCGCAATAGCAACGTTTACCATAGGGATCGACCTGCGTATGCCCGATTTCAACCAGATTCCGGCTTCTCGCGTGCAGGATGCGTCCGCCGGTAATCACACCTGCGCCAACGTTATGGTCGATTACCACCTGAATGACATTTTGACAATCGCGCGCCGCGCCGTATAACGCTTCGGCCATCGTCCAGGCACAAATATCGTGCTGCAAATACACGGGTAGCCCCGTACGCTGTTCCAGCGCCGGGCCAATCGCCATTTCCTCAACGTCATAGAACGGCATGCGGTGAATAACGCCCTTGTTGGCGTCAATCATGCCCGGCGCGGTAATCGCGATTGCGGTTAATCGCTCCAGTCGTTTCTGGTGACGAATAAAAAACTGGTCGATTTCATTCAAAATACGATCAAGCAGCGGTTGCGGCGCTTCTGCGGGAAGCGGGATATCTTCTTCTACAACCAGCTTGCTGCTGAGATCGCGCAACGCCAAGGAAATACTATTGTGGCTGATGCGGGCGGAAAGATAGTGCCAGGCTTCGGTATCCAGGATCAGCCCGATAGCAGGACGCCCCCTGCTACCCACATCCTGGTATTCGGTTTCCTGCACCAGATGGGCTTCCAGCAGTTCGCGGACGATTTTGGTAATACTGGCGGGCGCGAGCTGAGCGCGTTTGGACAGTTCGATACGTGATATCGGGCCGTACTTATCGATCAGCCGATACACCGCGCCGGCATTCATTTGTTTGATTTGATCGATGTGTCCTGGTTGACCGTCGGATATCACAAACCTGGCTCCTACTCATTATATACCCGTCATACTTCAAGCTGCATGTGCGTTGGCTTCAGTCAGTCACCCGAATCACTTACCTGAGTAAGCTCATCGGGATTCCTTCCCTTGCCGCCTTCCTGCACCCCGAATTATTTAGGGTATATCTGGCACTGCTGTTGAAAAATTTATCTTTATTATTGCGGTATGACTATTTTTCACGCTGCAAAATAAAAAAACTGCGGGTATGGTGGGGCTTTTCACTAAACTCGTCAAATATTTGATTCGTTATGTGATTTAGCCCGCATATTTTAACGATTATCCGCCCAACATCAGCGACATTAGCATTTTTGCCGCCGCACTTTGCGGATGGTGCCGCGCGGTAACCAGCCAGACTTCCGTTGTGGCGTCTTCTTCTTCCAGCAGCAAATATTTCACGCCATCGACCCGAATACGCAAAAACGATGCCGGCAAAATGGATACGCCTAACCCCGCCGACACCAGCCCGACGATAGTCATCGCCTCGCCCACTTCTTGCGTAATGTAGGGGCTGATGCCATAGCGTTTCAGCAACGTCAGCGTGTCGTCATACAGTGCGGTTCCCACCGCACGAGAGAAGAAAACGAACGGTTCATTCGCCAACTGTGTGATATTGATTGCCCGCCCAGCGGCCTGCTGAGCTAAGGGATGGGATTCCTGCACGACGGCAATCAGCGGTTCACGTAATAACAACTGATGATCCAGCGCGTCCGGCAGCGGGTTATTGCGCATAATGCCGATATCGAGCTTACCGTTCAGCAGCGGTTCAATTTGCTGCTTGGTGTTGAGCTCCATCATCTGAATATGCACTTCCGGGTACGTTTGACGAAAGCGCAGCAGGCTGCTGGAGATCTTTTTGATAAACGGCGCGGACGAGGTAAAACCAATCGTTAATTCCCCAATTTCGCCGCGTTGAATGCGGGACGCTCGCTCAGCCGCCTGATCAACCTGGCTGATAATCGACCAGGCTTCTTTCAGGAACATCTCGCCCGCCGGGGTAAGCTGGACATTACGGTTATTGCGCGCCAGCAGTTTCGCTCCCACCTGCTCCTCCAGAATTTGAATCTGCTGGCTCAGTGGCGGCTGTGAAATGCGTAATCTTTCTGCGGCTCGACCAAAATGCAGCTCTTCAGCGACCGCAATAAAATAGCGAAGGTGACGTAGTTCGATACTCATACTTTAAACGTATCAATCATGATTATTAATATATTATACAAAATAATATCACTCTTCTATGATCGTCCTACTGTTGTTTTACGCCTGATTTACCTTTTCCGGTAAGGAATTATTGTGAGTAACCTGCCATCTTCTGCACCGAACGACTGGCCCCTTTCTACGGCCGACGATGCGGATGATATTGCCCTGAGAACTTCGGGAAAAATGCCTTATATTGCTCGTGGTACGCCACAATTTATGCGCGTCACGCTGGCGCTGTTTTCTGCCGGATTAGCGACGTTTGCGCTGCTGTATTGTGTTCAGCCCTTGCTGCCTGTGCTCTCTCAGGATTTCGGTATTTCGCCAGCTACCAGTAGCTTGTCGCTTTCCGTATCGACGGTAATGCTGGCGTTTGGGCTACTGTTCACCGGCCCGCTCTCCGACACCATCGGTCGTAAGAATGTCATGGTCGTCTCTTTGATGCTGGCTGCGCTCTGTACCGTGATTTGCGCATTTATGACCAGCTGGAACGGCATATTGATCATGCGGGCGATGATTGGTCTGTCACTAAGCGGCGTCGCGGCGGTCGCCATGAGCTACCTGAGTGAAGAAATTCATCCCAGCGTGCTGGCGTTCTCGATGGGGTTATATATCAGCGGCAACTCGATTGGCGGTATGAGCGGACGTCTGGTGAGCGGCGTCTTGACGGACTATTTCCCGTGGCGAGTTGCCATCGGCACGATCGGCGTACTGGCGCTCATTGCGGCGATAACCTTCTGGCGTATTCTGCCCGAATCCCGCCATTTCCGCCCCGGATCGCTACGACCGAAAACGCTGCTGCTGAATAGCAAACTGCACTGGCGCGATGCGGGGTTACCGCTGCTGTTCCTTCAGGGATTTTTACTGATGGGCGCGTTCGTTACTCTGTTTAACTACATTGGATATCGGCTGTTAGCCTCACCGTATTTACTCAGTCAGGCGGTAGTTGGCTTACTTTCCGTGGTTTATCTCACTGGAAGTTACAGTTCGCCAAAAGCCGGAGCATTAACGGCTCGCTACGGACGCGGCCCCGTACTCAGCATTTCTATCCTCCTGATGCTGACAGGTCTGGGAATAACGGCACTGACGCCGGTATTTGCTATCTTTGGTGGGATGATGCTCTTTACCGCTGGCTTCTTCGCAGCACACTCGGTAGCCAGCAGTTGGATTGGCCAACGGGCACGGCGCGCGAAAGGTCAGGCGTCATCCATGTATCTCTTTTCTTACTATCTTGGATCGAGCCTGGCTGGTACGCTCGGGGGATTATTCTGGCATTCATTTGGCTGGACGGGCATCACCGTATTTCTGAGCGCACTCTTACTGCTCGCGCTGGGAGTCAGCCTGATACTCAAAAAACGGCTTTAAACACCTTTCTTACCGGAGTTTACCTGAGTCTGGGTAAACTCCAGACTGCTCCTGTTCACTCCCCTTATACAGCCCTACCAGCCCTGCTAAAAATGATGGTATCCACAGTTGCTGATGCGTATGTTTGTTAGTATAAAGATAAGTATGTTGTAACTAAAGTGAGCTTATTGATGAATCGCTACACGCTAATCGATCGCATGAACCGCTGTTTCCAAACGTTAGAAAAGAAACTTGCCGTAATGCAACAACAGTTTGCCGACTATCGACTGCTGGCAGGTCGCGTCTATTCCCTTCCCCCTGTGGAAAAAGGAACGGAGCACGATCCTATCGAGCATATCGCCGTAACACAGTACGTCGGGCAAGACGCGCGTGATAAAGGGTTAGCGCACTTTCAGCGTTTGTTCATTCACCACTATCCGGAAACGCTCAGCAGTAAAAGCGCGATTCGCTTACCCGGAGCCCTCTGTTTTTCCGTCAACGCCACACAATATCAGCAGGCACAATCGCTTATCACGGAAATCAACGCGCTGAAAAAAGAGCTGGAGCAGATCATCACCGTCGAGTCTGGTCTGGAACCGGAACAGCGCTTTGAGTTCGTCCACACGCATTTGAAAGGCTTAATTACGCTGAGTGCTTACCGTTCGTTGACGCTCCTAACGAACCCTGCCTCAGTCCGTTTTGGCTGGGCGAATAAGCACGTCATCAAAAATATGACACGTGGGGAACTGCTGGAGCAACTGACAAAAAGTCGGAATGCAGCAAAACATACAGCACCATACACCAAAGCGCAGTGGATTGAGCATATCGAGCAGGAGATTGACGCGGTATTACCGCTGCCGGAAGACGCCGTCTTGAAGATCAAACGGCCGGTGAAAGTACAGCCCATCGCACGCGTGTGGTATCCCGAACAGCAGAAACAGGTTCAGCATCCCTGCCCATCCCCCCTGCTTGTGCTTTGCCAGCAGGAGTCCGGCGGCGACGTACCAATTATCGGTGAACTCAATCCTTATGACGCCAACAACATCAAGCATAAGCACAAACCCAAAGCGGCCGAACTTCGTCTGCTCATTCCGCGTTTGCATCTGTATACCGATGCGCCGGAATGAAAAAGAAAAAGCCTGCTGATCCACACCAGCAGGCTACAGGATAACGCGCGAACTACATTACTTTTTCAGGCTGCCGACCATATCTTCCGGCCGGACCCACTCATCAAACTGCGCTTCGGTTAGGTAGTTCAGTTTGAGCGCAGAGGCCTTCAGCGTCAGCCCTTCTTTGTGCGCTTTTTTGGCAATTTCTGCCGCTTTGTCATAGCCAATGTGCGTATTCAGCGCGGTTACCAGCATTAACGATTCGTTCAACAACTGATTGATGCGATCGCGATTCGGTTCGATACCTACCGCACAGTGCTCATCAAAGCTCTTCATGCCATCAGCCAGCAGGCGAATCGATTGCAGGAAGTTATGAATCACCATAGGGCGATACACGTTCAGCTCAAAATTACCGGATGCCCCACCGATATTCACCGCAACGTCATTGCCCATCACCTGACAACACAGCATCGTCAGCGCTTCACACTGGGTTGGATTGACCTTGCCCGGCATGATGGAACTGCCTGGTTCGTTTTCAGGAATACTCAGTTCGCCGATACCACAGCGCGGGCCAGAAGCCAGCCAGCGAACATCGTTGGCAATCTTCATCAACGAAGCAGCAAGCCCCTTCAAGGCTCCGTGCCCGTGAACCAACGCATCGCAGGTCGCCAGCGCTTCGAATTTATTCGGTGACGTCACAAACGGCTGACCGGTGAGTTTCGCCAGTTCCGCCGCCACACGCACCGCATACTCTGGGTGCGTGTTGAGCCCCGTACCGACGGCAGTACCGCCCAGCGCCAGCTCGCAAATGTGCGGCACGCTATTTTCGATATGTTTCAGGTTATGTTGCAACATCGCGGCCCAGCCGGAGATTTCCTGCCCCAGCGTCAGCGGCGTCGCATCCTGTAGATGCGTACGGCCAATCTTGACGATATCCTTAAACTGCTCAGCCTTCGACGCCAGCGTGGCGTGCAGCGCCTTCAATTCAGGAATCAGATGTTCGTTGAGCGCGACCACGGCCGCGACATGCATCGCCGTGGGGAATACGTCGTTAGAACTCTGACTTTTGTTGACATCATCATTGGGATGCACCAGTCGATTGTTGCCCCGCTCTCCTCCCAGCAGCTCACTGGCGCGGTTAGCCAACACCTCGTTCATATTCATATTGCTTTGCGTGCCCGACCCCGTCTGCCAAATCGCTAACGGGAACTCCCCGGCATGCTTGCCTGCCAACACTTCGTCCGCCGCCTGAATAATCGCATTTCCCCGTTCGGCAGGCAGAAGCGTGAGATCCATGTTGACGCGAGCCGCCGCACGCTTGGTTTGCGCCAACGCATAAATCAGCGCACGTGGCATTTTCTCTTCAGAAATACGGAAGTGTTCCAGCGAGCGCTGCGTTTGTGCGCCCCACAAACGTTCAGCAGGAACATCAATCGGTCCCATTGAGTCTTTTTCACTACGCGTCGTGCTCATTACCTTTCCTCCTTAAAAAACACATTCAACTAGTAGAAGACATTGGATCACATCGCTGGGCCTATTCTGATGACACTCACTGGCCTGATAACACTTATTGGTCTACTAACACTGTCTGGTATCACGCTACATAAAACATTACCATGAAGCGAAGAAGATGCAGTGTATTCATAATCACTCAGGTAATTAACAGCCAGCATCACAGAAATTAACAATTAATGTAATAGCAGGAAGCCGACATGCAAAAAATGCTTAACTGTATCCAGCACTACGCCTGGGGCAGCAAAAACGCTTTAACCGAGCTATACAGCATTGATAATCCTAATAATTTACCGATGGCAGAACTGTGGATGGGCGCCCATCCTAAAAGTAGCTCTGCGATTATTGATGAAAAAGGCAACACCCGTAACCTGCGGGACGTGATTGCCGAAGACGCAACGACGCATCTTGGTGCAACGATTGCACAACGTTTCGGCGAACTGCCCTTTTTGTTTAAGGTTTTGTGCGCGGAACAGCCGCTTTCCATTCAAGTTCACCCAAGTAAAGCATCGGCAGAACAAGGGTTTGCGAAAGAAAATGCAGCAGGCATCCCGTTAGATGCGGCCGAAAGAAACTACAAAGATGCCAATCACAAACCGGAACTGGTCTATGCATTAACGCCTTTTCAAGCGATGAACGGGTTCCGAGAATTATCTGAAATTGTACGCTTGCTGGAGCCAGTTGCCAGCGCACATCCGTCAATCACTGCGTTTTTACAACAGCCCGACGCGAAGAACCTCGCCATGCTGTTCACCAATCTGCTAAGCATGGAAGGTGAGCAAAAATCGCGGGCGCTCGGTGTGTTGAAGGCTGCGCTAAACAGCCAGAATGACGAACCCTGGGCGACCATTCGCGCGATTACCCAATACTATTCTGATGACAGCGGGTTATTCTCCCCGCTGTTGCTAAACGTCATCACGCTTCAGCCTGGCGAAGCCATGTTCCTGTTTGCTCAAACACCGCATGCCTATCTGAAAGGCGTGGCATTAGAAGTCATGGCAAACTCGGATAACGTGCTGCGCGCTGGGCTAACGCCGAAATACATTGATATTCCAGAACTGCTGGATAATGTCGTGTTTGAGGCCAAACCCGCCAACCAATTGCTGACGACGCCACTCCGCCAAGGCCATGAATTCAGCTTCCCGATCCCTGTTGATGATTTTGCTTTTTCGCTGCACGAACTGACGCAGAGCCCGCAAACGCTCAGCCAGAACAGTGCCGCGATTGTATTTTGTGTTGACGGCCACGCCGTCCTGCAAAAAAATGAGCAGCGACTCTCGCTACGTCCGGGAGAATCCTGCTTTATTTCCGCCAGTGAGTCACCGATAACTGTTGAGGGACAGGGGCGTCTCGCTCGCGTATTTAACCGATAACTTGTTCTATACGCGGCGGCTACCTATGGGTAAGCTGCCAGCGTTTCGCGTTGAAAACGCGCATTTTTTTACTAAAGGATGAATAAAAATGAAAAAGTCGTTAGTCACCGTAGGCGTTATTGTTGCTCTGGGTGCCGTCTGGACCGGCGCATCCTGGTACACCGGCAAGCAGGTAGCTCAGCAGATTGATGGTTTTACCGATATGCTGAATACTAAACTCAAGCAAAACTACCCGAACGCCGGATTGAAAGTAGTCTATCGCGACTATCAGGGCGGCGTATTCACTAGTACTCTGGCCTATGTTTTGCAGGCAGACGGCTCGGCAAAAGGCGCACAGTTCCTGGCGCCCGGTGAAGAACTCGTTTTCAACGAAACCGTGTCTCACGGACCGTTCCCGCTGGCACAGCTCAAGAAATTCAACCTCATTCCGGCAATGGCCTCTGTCCATACCGAGTTAGCCAACACGCCGGCCGTCAAAGCATGGTTTGATTTGACTAAAGATAAACCGTTCTTTACGTCCGAAACTCGCGTCGCCTACAGCGGGGATACTCAGTCACTCATTACGTTGGCTCCTATCGACCATCAGTCACCAGAACAAAAGTTTTCTTTCAGCGGTGCGGAAGCGCTACTGGATATCGGGCACGATTTGCGTAGCAGCAAGCTGGATACCACCATCAGCAGCGTGAAGATGGAAAGGAAAAATGCCTGGGGCCAGACAGAGAATGTCGATGTCACCGATTTCTCCATCAAAGGAACCAATCAAAAAGGCAAATTCGATCTTGATTTAGGCGATGGCGCACTGTCTCTTAAAGCGATGACGTTTACCGTAGAAGGTGGCGAACCCGTTACGTTGAACGATTTTTCTTTAAAAAGTAGCGCAACGGAAGATGACAAAAATCTAGCGGGCAACATGGCTGTGACGCTGGGTTCGTTAATCATCGGCGACCGCAATCTGGGGTCGGGTAACGTAAACATGTCTATCTCACAGCTTGATGGCGCGGGCACCAAGCAATTCCTCACCGCCTATCAGGAAAAAGTGCAGAAGCTGTTGCAGGATCCGGCCGCCATGGATCCCGACACGTATCAGCACGAAGTTGTTATGTCTGTTCTGCAATACCTGCCGCAGCTGTTGAAAGGCAACCCGAACATTGCTATCTCCCCGATCAGTTGGAAAAACAGCAAAGGTGAAGGAACGTTCACACTGGCGCTGGATTTAACCGATCCCTTGCAAAGCACGGATAAAGCCGCTGAATCAGCGGTATCTGACGAAGAAAAAATCATTCGTCAGTCCGTCAAAAAACTCGATGCCAAGCTCAATGTGCCTTTGGATATGCTGACAGAATTAATGGTACAGGCAGGACCAAAACCAGCTAACGATGAAGAGCAAAAGCAGGCGACAGAAATGGCGCAGCAACAAGCGAAGATGATGGCAGACATCGGTCAAATGAACCAACTGAGCGTCACCAAAGACAACGCGATTACCAGCTCGCTGCACTATGCCGAAGGTCAAATTGACTTCAACGGCAACAAAATAGCACTGGCCGATTTCATCGCCCCTTATTTCTCCGTTCCAACGGAACAAGGTGAAGAATCACTGCCTGGCGCACAGGAAGAACCCGTCACGCCACCGGCACAATAAGCCCGTACACGGTAAGACTACGTGCTAAAACACACGGTGGCCGCACTTGCAGCCACCGTTTTTTCTGCCCGCTTATTCAGTTTGATGTCGAGATGACACCATGTCTGCGTTAAAACCCTTTTTGGAATCTCATCAGGCGGCAATCTACTTTGTTGCCGTGATTGCAGCGGTAGCAACGGCCATGATGCTGCCAGGAACGGAGCAGTGGGATGTCGTGATTAATCCGGCGCTGGCGCTGATGCTGTTTGTCACGTTTCTGCAAGTTCCGCTGACTACGATCGGAAAAAGCCTCACTCAGGTCAGATTCATCGGCGCACTGCTCGTTGCCAATTTCATCGTGATCCCCTTACTGGTTGCGGCGCTGTTACCCTTTCTTCCTGCCGAACCGCTGGTCAAGCTGGGCATCATACTGGTGTTACTCGCGCCGTGTATTGACTACGTCGTAACATTCGCGCATCTGGGTCGTGCCGATGCCGCCCGTCTGTTGGCCGCAACGCCTATTTTACTGTTGCTGCAAATGTTGGCCTTGCCCTTCTACCTGACGCTGTTTCTCGGCCATGATGCCGCCGGACTCATCGTCTTCGCGCCTTTTATCGATGCGTTTATCTGGTTGATTGCCGTGCCTTTAGCGCTGGCGGCGATTCTGCAATGGCTGGCAGCACGCCAACGTACGATGACAGTCTTTGCGGATGCATTGGGCTATTTCCCCGTTCCGGCTACCGCGCTGGTACTATTTGTCGTAGTGGCTGCGGTGATTCCACAACTGCGCGCCACTTGGGCATCGGTGTTGCTCGCAGTGCCATTTTATCTACTCTTCGCGCTGCTGGCACCGCTACTCGGTTGGTTCACTGGCCGCGTTTTCCGGTTGGACTCCACTGGCGGACGCGCCGTAGCCTTTAGCGCCAGCACGCGTAATTCTCTGGTTATCTTGCCATTAGCGCTGGCTATACCCGGTGCGCTACCGCTACTTCCTGCGGTCATCGTCAGCCAAACGTTAGTGGAGCTACTCAGCGAGCTTATTTATATCCGGGTTATTCCTAAGCTGAACGCGTGTAACTCTAGGCAGGAAAAGCGATAGGCGTTTGTTTTTGCTCAATGATTGCTCAGGGAGTCGCGTTTCGGCGGTAACAATTGGCTATTTACCACGATTTCTTTTTATACTTTGTCGTATGAAAAACAGTAATCAGACAATAATATTATGATCGATTTACTCCTGCCATTGACGGATATCCACCGCCATTTGGATGGCAATATCCGCGCCCAGAGTATTCTGGAGCTAGGACACCAGTACAATGTAGCGTTACCCGCCCGCGATCTTGAGGCGCTTCGCCCTCACGTTCAGGTCACCAAAAATGAACCTGATCTGGTGAGTTTTTTACAAAAACTTGACTGGGGCGTGGCCGTGCTCGGTTCACTGGACGCCTGTCGCCGCGTCGCTTACGAGAACGTTGAAGATGCCGTGAAAGCCGGGCTGGATTACGCCGAACTGCGTTTCTCTCCCTACTATATGGCGATGAACCATAAGCTTCCGGTTGCTGGCGTGGTGGAAGCGGTGATCGACGGTATTACCGCCGGCTGCCGTGATTTCGATACCGACATTCGCCTGATTGGCATCATGAGCCGCACCTTCGGCACTGAGGCGTGCCAGCAAGAGCTGGACGCGTTGCTGTCCCAGCGTGACCGTATCGTCGCACTCGATCTGGCTGGCGATGAACTGGGGCACCCTGGTGCGCTATTCACTTCTCATTTCCGACAGGCGCGCGATGCCGGCTGGCACATCACGGTTCACGCCGGTGAAGCAGCCGGTCCGGAAAGTATCTGGCAGGCGATTACTCATCTGGGTGCCGAGCGAATCGGACACGGCGTGACTGCCATTATCGATCCTCACCTGATGACACATATGGCAGAAAACGGGATCGGGATTGAATCTTGCCTGACCTCCAACATTCAGACCAGCACGGTGGAATCGCTGGATAAACATCCGCTCGTCCACTTCCTGCGCTATGAAATCCCCGCCACCATCAATACGGACGATCCGGCGGTTCAAGGCATAGAAATCCGCCATGAATATGAGATTGCCGCCCCACTTGCTGGCCTGACAGCGGTAGAAACGCGTAAAGCACAGGAAAACGGCCTGAACATTGCGTTTATCAGCGAGCAGGAAAAGCAGCAACTGCGTGAAAAGGTACTGCGTAAACGTGGCACAGCCTGATAGCGTCGTATCGTCACGCCGAGCCAAAACTCACGAAAAAATGGCTAACTTTTGTTAGCCGTTTGACATGATTTTGTTTCCAACGAGTCACAGATATCAGTCGTTCGGGGTCGCCGAGGAATGGTGTGAACTAATCAGCCACTGTTTCTGCTTCACGTCCCAGATGTAGGTATAAGTGTAACGTGCCTTCGCTTCACTCCCATCACCAAACCTGAACGTGTATGTTCCGGTATCGATAGCGTCATTACAGCCAATACGGATCGTGCTGGTATCAATCTTACCTACCGGCTTTTTCGCCAGAAAGTGCTCGAAGTAATCAATGCGCTCCGCGTCAGTTGTACGCGGTTTACCCGATAGTGTCGGCAACAAAACGGCATCCGACGCATAGTTTTTATTAACTTTCTTCGCATCCCCTGTTTGTAACGATGCATTCCAACGGTCAAATAACGATGCAATCTCTTTTTTACTGGTTTTCACACACTCGGTACTCTGAGCCGCCTGCACAGATGCGGAGGCCAACGTCCCTAACATCGCGAAAGTTAACACCGTTTTTTTTAACATATTCATTCGATCTCAACTAATAATTATCGTTAACTGCGTCCTGCTCTATCGATAACGTCTCTCGATGAGCCACACTCGTTATAACGTAACGGATCGAAAAAGTAATAAATCTACGTAACTATCACTGCAATAGATTATTTATTGTATTTCCGAGTAGTTACAAGTGATAGCGGAAAATAACAACGCCCCTGGCCTGTGTAAGACCGGGGGCGTTTATCATGTTGAGAGAACGATCACCGCTTATTGGTTAGGCGTATTCTGTTCCTTGTGTAGTCGCTTGACATAACGCTGAGCCAGAGCCGCACACACCATCAACTGAATTTGGTGGAAAATCATCAGCGGCAGCACCATCGCCCCTACCGCTGCGGCAGGAAATAGCACGTTTGCCATCGGGATCCCATTCGCCAGGCTCTTCTTCGAACCACAGAAGACAATAGTGATTTCATCGGCGGTGTTAAAGCCCAGCTTGCGCGCGGCCAGCGTATTCACCACCAGCACAATCGCTAACAGCACCATCGAACAGCCGACGACGGCGAGCAATGACCAGCCGTTGATTTGTCCCCAGATCCCCTGCACAACCGCCTCGCTGAAAGCGACGTACACCACTAAAAGAATCGATGACCGGTCAGTGATATTAATCAGCTTACGGTGGCGATCGACCCAGCCAGCAATCAACGGACGAGACAGATGCCCAATCACGAAAGGCACCATCAGCTGCATAATAATGGAACCGATAGCATGCAGCGTATCCGTTTCTCCGCCCTGCGTGTGCATCAGCAAACCAACCAGAATCGGCGAAAGAAACACGCCCAAAATACTGGATGCCGATGCGCTACAGATAGCAGCCGCTACGTTACCGCCAGCCATTGAGGTATACGCAATCGCCGACTGCACCGTCGCAGGCAGCGCACACAGATAGAGAAAACCAAGATACAACGTTGGCGTCAGCACAACCGGCGACAGCAGGCTCATGCCGATGCCCAGCAGCGGGAACAGAATAAACGTGCTGGCAAACACCACCAGATGTAAACGCCAGTGTCCCATCCCTGCGGTAATCGCTTCGCGCGAGAGCTTTGCGCCATGCATAAAGAACAGGAGAGCAATCGCCGCCGTTGTCAGATACTCAAAGAAGACCTTCACGCCGCCTTCAGCTGGAAGAATCGACGCCGTCAGCACAACCAGAATCAGAACCAATAAAAACTTATCAATGCGTAACCGTTGTAACCACCCCATGCCTGACACCTTTCCTCTAGCCTGTTATTTATCTGATGAACACCCTAACAAGACGGGCGACCCGAAGATCGCCCAAAATGGCAGTCTACGGCGATCCTAAGACCGCCTGTATAAACAAACCGTTAACTATCTGGAATAAAGTGCAGTAAATCTAGCTATTTTTCAGCGTGACGGCTTTTTTCTGCTCATGGGAAAGCAGTCCCAGCTCGATCAACTCCATCACCTGAATCGCCTGATGCACACTGACGGGGTTTTCCCCTTTACCGAGCAGCGCATCGCGCACCGCCGCATAGTAGGCGGGATAGTTACCTGGAATCGTGGCGATCGTTTGCTCTGCCGTTATGCCATCGCGAGACAACGTCAGCACACCATCATGCTTATCCTGTCCCCAGTCGGCTAACGGTGGACGTTCGCCCGCTTTCAGGCGATCTTCCTGCGGGTCGAGCCCGTATTTGACGAAACTGCCACGCGTGCCGTGCACGGTATAGCGTGCAGAAGCCGCGGCCACCAGCATACTGGCGTGCAGGACCACCCGGCGCTGCGGGTAAATCAGCGTCGCATGGAAATAATCCGTTGCCTTACTCCCCGGCCTCAGTTGCGCCATGTCCACCTGAATCGCGACCGGCAAACCAAACAGCTCTAATGCTTGATCCAGCAAGTGCGGCCCCAGATCGTACCAAATCCCACTGCCTTCGCTGCCATCTTCACGCCAGCGCTGACGCACTTCAGGACGGAAGCGATCGAAATGCGATTCCATATACACCACATTTCCTAACGTTCCCGCTGACAGCAGCTGTTTCAGCGTCAGAAAATCGCTGTCCCAGCGGCGGTTATGGAACACAGAAAGCACTTTTCCGACGTGTTCGGCAATCGCGCCTAAGTCGTATGCTTGTGACAACGTCACGGTGAAAGGTTTATCGACGACGACATGCTTGCCCGCTTCCAACGCCTGTTTTGCCAGCGGGAAGTGCGTGTCATTGGGGGTAGGAATAACAATGAGGTCAATATCGGGATCGTTAAACAACGCCTGAGGGTCTTTCTCTACTCGCAGATTTGCCCAATCCGCATGCACTTTTTCAGCACTACTGCTGGATACCGCGACCAGTTCCATACCAGCCGTACCTGCAATCAACGGCGCGTGGAATGTCTTACTGGCATAACCGTAGCCCAGCAACCCAACACGAACGGTCTCACTCATGACGATTCCCCTTAACTTATTTTGACTTTGTGATTTCTCACTCAGTATATACCCGTCATCCGCCAGAGTGCAGAGAGGGATAACAGTCAGGGGAATCTGACTCGTTTCGGAATATTAACCGCTTACGACATTGGGCATTCGCTCTCCCCACGCCATAGGCAGCGTTTTGGCCGCCGGGTAATTGATTTCACTGCTACGGCGGCGGAAATCACTGGGGCTAACGCCGACTCGCTTACGGAATACGCGTGAGAAATAAAGCTGATCGTCATACCCCACCACGCGGCCAATATTGGCGATAGACTCCTGCGTCGTCTGCAACAACAGTTTGGCGCGAATCACGCGCTGATCTTCACGCCAGCGCAGAATATTAATGCCCACCTGCTCACGGAACAGATGCGCCAGCCGCGACGGCGACAGACAAACGTGACGCGCCACTTCGTCAATACGCAGCTCCCCAGCCAGATTGCTGGTAATGAACTGGCAGGCTTCTATCACGCGCGGATCCATGATCTTCTGCGGACTCTGCGGATCTTCCTCCATCGCTCGCAGCAACAAGCGCTCCAGCAAATTCATGCCCAACTCTTCTGAAAAACGCCGCCCGGAACGCTGCGTCTGCTCGATATTGGCAAACAGCCTGTCGAACTCCAGCAGCAATTGGTTATTCGGCAGGCTCATGCGGCCAATGCCGCTGCTTTTAGTATGCCATTCCAGCCAGTCCGCCCAGTAGGCGCGCGGGCGAAAATAGACCCAGCGGTGATACCAGCAGTCGCTGCTCGGCGAACGACCATAAAAATGTTTCGATTTCGGCGGGAACAACAGCAGATCGCCAGGATTACAGAAAAAGGTCTCATCGCCGTCAAAGACCTGACCCTGTCCTTTCATGGTGAGGTTAATGATGTAGCCTTTCATACCATCGGGACGATCGATAAAGAAATCGAGCGGTCCTTCTGCCAGAATCGGCGTCAGGCCTGCCACGAGGTAAGCGTTGAACGAATATCCCGGCAGCAGCGGATTAGGCTGAGATTCATGCGCCATACGGTGATACATCGAGCCTCCGGTACACGCTAATAAGAAAGAAAGCGGCAGGCTCTTACCTGCCGCACAGGCATTTACACCGTTTTCTTCGCCAGCTGTTTGTAGCGGTCGAAGATAACCGCCGCCAGCAGAATCAGACCGCGCACCACATACTGGGCAAATGGAGAGATGTTCAGCAGGTTCATCGCGTTTTCCACCGTCCCCAAAATCAGTACACCAGCCACCACGTAAGAAATTTTACCGATCCCACCTTTCAGCGACACACCACCCAGCACACAGGCAGAAATTACGATCAACTCATACCCGATGGAGGTCATCGGCTGGCCACTGGTCATGCGCGAGGCCAAAATGATCCCCGCAGCGGCTGACACCAGGCCGGACAAAGCGAAAATGATGATCTTGGTACGCACCACTGGTACCCCAGCCAGACGCGCCGCTTCTTCATTGCCCCCAATCGCCAGCGTATTGCGGCCAAATGTGGTTTTGTTCAGCAGCAGCCCAAACAGAATCATGCAGCCGATGGTGATCCAGATTGGCGCGGGCAAACCCAGCCAGTTGGCATAACCCAGTGCGAAGAAGCGCTCATCTTCAATCCCTACCGCTTTACCATCGGAAATGATGTACGCCAGACCACGCGCAATCTGCATCGTCGCCAGCGTGGTGATCAACGCGTTGATCTTCAAACGGGCAATCACAAAACCATTGAGCAAACCGAACGCCACGCCCAGCAGCAGCCCGGCACTGACACCAATCCACAGGCTTTCACTGATATTGATCACCACTGCCGTGGCTACCCCTGCGCAGGCGATGATGGAGGCCACCGACAGGTCAAAATCGCCAGATGCCAGACAGAACAGCATCCCGCAGGCCACCATACCGGACATCGAGATCGCTAACCCCAGCCCTTTCATATTGATAAACGTCGCGAAATTCGGGACGAAAATCGCACAGCCAAGAAACAGCACGGCAAACACCACCAGCATGCCGTAGTTATCCCAAATCCGGGAAAACCCCGAACTGCCGGTCTTCTTTTCTGAGGTTGCAGATGTAACCGTTGACATTATTTTGCTCCTTCGCGGTCAGGCAACCGCAGATTCGATATCGGGGGTTCGTAACATAGCCAGACTGAGCACCTTCTGCTCTGTGGCATCGGCATGCAGCAGCTCGCCGGAGATAGCCCCTTCGCGCATGACGATAATCCGGTCGGCCAGCCCAAGCACTTCTGGTAAATCGCTGGAAGCAAACAGCACCGCGATCCCCTGATTCGCCAGTTCATAGATGACATGATAAATTTCGTGCTTCGCGCCGACGTCAATACCGCGCGTGGGCTCATCGAGCAAAATGACCTTCATCTCTTCGGACAGCCAGCGGCCAAGAATGGCTTTCTGCTGGTTACCGCCGGAAAGATTCATAATCAGCTGTTCATCGGACGGCGTTTTGATATTCAGCGCCGCAATCCGTTTCGAGGCGTTATCCGCTTCCCACTGGTTATTAATAATAAAACCGGCTTTCAGGCTCTTACGCCGCGCACTGATATTGATGTTGTCACGCACCGAGTGGACAGGAATGATACCGTCCGCTTTACGATCTTCTGGGCAGAGCATCACGCCCTGACGAATCGCGTCGATAGGAGAATTCACCACCAGCGGCTTGCCATCCAGCAGCACCTGACCGCCGGTGATTTTGGTCGCGCCAAACAGCCCTTTCATCAGCTCGCTGCGGCCAGCTCCAACCAGACCAAATAGCCCGACAATTTCCCCCTGCTTCACGTTCAGGGAAACGGTAGATTTCACGCCCGGCGCTTTCACGTCTTTCAGCGTCAAACGTTCTTCACCGTGCGGACGCGGCGCATAGCCATAGATATCCCCCAGGTTACGCCCTACCATCGCCTGAACCAGCGATTCATGGTTTACCTGCTGCATATCGTCAAACGTGCGCACATAGCGGCCATCTTTAAACACGGTAATGGCATCGCTCAGCGCAAAAATTTCTTCCATCCGGTGCGAAACGTACAAAATGACCCGGCCTTCGCTGCGCAATTCCGTAATCACGCGGAACAGTTGCTCGATCTCACGGGCAGACAGCGAACTGGTCGGTTCATCAAAAGCAATAATTTTGGCGTTACGGGCCAGCGCCTTGGCGATTTCCACCATCTGCCATTGCCCGATAGACAGGTATTTCAGCGGGGTATCAGGATCGATATCCAATCCCAGATGCTGTAACTGGAGCTTGGCTTCATAGCGCAGCAGCGAATAATTCACCATGCCGTATTTATGTGGCAGTTGCCCCAGATAGATGTTCTCGGCGACCGTCATTTCCGGCACCAGGTGCAGTTCCTGATAAATGATGGCAACACCCGCATTCAGGGCATCCATCGTGTTAGTAAACTGCACGGGTTTGCCCTGAATATAGATTTCACCCGCTGACGGAGAATAGTTGCCGCTCAGGATCTTTAACAGCGTCGATTTGCCCGCCCCGTTTTCCCCCATCAATGCATGGATCTGGCCGGCATGGCAGGCAAAACTGATATCCGAAAGTGCCTTAACACCGGGAAATTCTTTGCCAATCCCATGAAACGACAAATAGGGTGACTGTGCTGTCATGTCTGTTTCCTCATAACGATGCAGGTAGAGCGCGGATAACTTCGATCAGGATAACGTCGACCAGCGTATGCCGATCGGCGTTATCCGCGTCTTTACGAAATCAGGCGTGATTACATCAGGCCTTTTTTCTCCAGTTCGACCTTAAAGTTGTCACGAGTGATCAGCACCACATCGGTTACTTCGGTAAATTTCTCGGGCTCTACGCCTTTGGTGACCCAGTCATTCAGCATCTGGATACTCTTGTAGCCGTGAATATCCGGGCTTGGCAGCAGTGAACCAAAGAAGCCTGTCGCCTGACCTTTGGACAGCTCGCTGACCGCATCCACGCCGTTGATACCGATACCAATCACGTTTTCCGCTTTAAAGCCCTGACCTTCCGTCGCACGCACGCCGCCCAGCACGGTATTGTCGTTCATACCGATAATCAGCCAGTTTTTCACACCGGGGTGCTGCACCAGCATGGAGTTAGCGGCATCAAACGCACCGGGGATATCGTTAGATTTGGTCGGCACCTGATAGATCTGTTTTTCCGGGAAGCCTGCGGCCTTCAGCGCATCCATAGAACCCGAGGTACGGCGACGCGCGGTGTCCAGTTCGTTCGCGGTAATCGCCATCACGGCCGTTTCGTCCACTTTCCAGCCGCGTTTGTTCATTTCTTTATACAGTTCCTGCCCCTGACGCTCACCGATCTTGGTAGCGGCCATCATCACCAGCGGTACGGTATCCATCGGCTGGCCTTTGGCATTCACAAACTGATCGTCAACCGCGATCACTTTCAGATCGTAGCTGCGCGCTTTCGCCATAATGGCAGGCCCTAATTTCGGATCGGGCGTACAGATAACGAAACCTTTTGCTCCACTGGCCGCCAGGCTGTCAATCGCGTTCAGGGTCTTTTCCCCATCGGGAACCGCAATTTTTATCACGTCAAAACCGAGATCTTTTCCTGCTTTATCCGCGAATTTCCATTCGGTCTGGAACCAGGGTTCTTCCGGTTGTTTAACCAGAAATCCCAGCTTTAAGTTCTCTGCCATAGCTGATTGTGACATAACCGCAGCCAACCCGATTGCTGCCAGCGCCTTAGTGAATTTATGCATGATGTTCTCCGGTGTAATTATCTTTTCGTTCGCCAGCAACGCCGAAACGCGTTCACGTTGTGGGTAAGGTATTTCCGGTCTGGATAAAGGAAAAACACAGACTTAGCGCAATCCTTTACTCAGTAGCATTCAGACGCTTTATGTTTTAGTCGTTATTTTCGGTCCGAATATAGAGCTTTATCACATCCCGGAACAATGGCAGGTTTGTACATACATTTAGCGATTTTAACCAATCATTAACCTTTGACGGGCTTCACAAAATGGCTGCTGGCGACAGAAAAATACATACTTCCAGCTAACCGCTCCTAACCGCCTCTTCGTCTCCCTGCCTATCGTAAACACCAACGATCTGGGATTAATGAGGAGCAAAGCATGAGTGCGGGCGCTATTACGATTGGCCTCGACTTCGGCAGTGATTCGGTACGCGCCTTAGCCGTTGACTGCCAAAGCGGGCAAGAGCTGGAAACAGAAGTGGTCTACTACCCCCGCTGGCGCGAGGGTAAATATTGTCAGCCTGCCAACAACCAGTTCCGACACCATCCACTGGACTATATCGAATCGCTGGAACAGGCGATTAAGGTGGTGGTTTCCCGCCTGACGAACGAACAGCGACAACACATCATCGGCATCGGCGTGGATTCGACCGGATCCACCCCCGCACCGATTGATGAACACGGTCAGATCCTCGCGCTGCGCCCCGAATTTGCTGATAACCCCAATGCGATGTTTGTGCTGTGGAAAGACCACACGGCAATAGAAGAAGCGGAAGCGATTAATACGCTGTGCCGGAGCGGCCAATTTCCGGATTACACCCGTTATATCGGTGGCGTTTACTCGTCCGAATGGTTCTGGGCCAAAATCCTGCATGTCTCGCGTGAAGATGCCGCCGTGCGTCAGGCTGCGGTCTCCTGGATAGAACTGTGCGACTGGGTGCCCGCCCTGCTTTCCGGTACGCAGGCGCCTGCCGATATCCGCCGTGGTCGATGCAGTGCCGGACATAAATCACTCTGGCACCCAAGCTGGGGTGGACTGCCGCCAAAAGACTTCCTACACGCACTCGATCCCTGCCTGACCGAGACATTACAGTACCCGCTGTTTACCGATACCTGGACCGCCGAACAGCCGGTCGGCACGATTACCGCCGAATGGGCGCAGCGGCTCGGCATTCCCGAGACGGTTATTCTGGCGGGCGGTGCATTTGACTGCCACGTCGGCACCGTCGGCGCAGGCGCACAGCCGTATACGCTGGTTAAAGTGATTGGTACGTCTACCTGCGACATTCTGATTGCCGACGACGCACGTATTGCCGATCGCACCATCGCTGGTATTTGTGGACAGGTCGACGGCAGCGTCATCCCTGGCTATATCGGTCTCGAAGCCGGACAGTCCGCCTTCGGCGATATGTACGCCTGGTTTGGGCGACTGCTGGGCTGGTCGTTACAGGAAGCGGCAAAAGACTATGCCGAACAAGGTCATCCCGAACTCAAAACGTCATTAGAGGCGATGGAAGCCAAGCTGCTGGAGCGGCTTACCCGTTGTTGGGCGGAAAATCCCACGCTGGATCACTTGCCTGTCGTGCTGGACTGGTTTAACGGCCGTAGAACGCCGTTCGCCAATCAGCGCCTAAAAGGCGTGATTACCGATCTCAATCTGGGGACCGACGCCCCCACGCTGTTCGGCGGCTTTATTGCGGCGACCGCCTTTGGGGCTCGCGCGATTATGGAATGCTTTGAAGATCAGGGTGTCCCCGTCGAGAACGTGCTGGCTCTGGGCGGCATCGCGCGGAAATCTCCCGTCATCATGCAAGTCTGTACCGACGTGATGAATCGTCCTTTGCAGATCGTCGCTTCCGATCAGTGCTGTGCGCTCGGCGCGGCAATCTTTGCCGCCGTCGCTGCCGGCGTTCACGGCGATATCCCAACAGCACAGCAGCATATGGCCAGCGGCATCGAACGCACTTTAATGCCGGACAGCCAGCGCGTTGCCCGTTATCAGCAGCTTTATGCGCGCTATCAGCAGTGGTGTCGCCTCGCGGAACCGGCCTATAGCCCAACGTCTACGGCAAAAAACTAATTTTATCCCTCTGGGGATCACGTTACAGGAGTCATCATGGATCATTTTAAGCAGCTTGAAGTCTGGTTCGTCATCGGTAGCCAGCACCTCTACGGGCCGGAAACGTTGCGTCAGGTAAAAGAGAACGCGGAAAAGGTCGTCGCCGGGTTGAATCAACAGGCGAACCTGCCGGTTAAGCTGGTGCTGAAACCGCTGGTGAAAACACCGGACGAAATTCTGGCGCTGTGTCGCGATGCCAACTATCAGGATAACTGTATCGGCCTGCTGACCTGGCTGCATACGTTCTCTCCAGCCAAA
Organism: Pectobacterium aroidearum; assembly: GCF_015689195.1. GTDB lineage: Bacteria > Pseudomonadota > Gammaproteobacteria > Enterobacterales > Enterobacteriaceae > Pectobacterium > Pectobacterium aroidearum. The sequence continues at coordinate 2,448,147 of NZ_CP065044.1, read as the reverse complement.
ATGTGGATTGGTGGCCTGAGCATACTCAGTAAACCACTGCTGCAATTCCACACCCAGTTCAATGCCGAAGTGCCGTGGGATACCATGGACATGGATTTTATGAACCTGAACCAGACCGCGCACGGCGGACGCGAATTTGGCTTTATCGGCGCCCGGATGCGGCAGGCGCATCAGGTGGTCGTCGGCCACTGGCAGGATAAAAACGCCCATACCCGTATCGGGAAATGGATGCGGGTAGCAGCCGCCATTCAGGAAAGTAAACAGCTGAAGGTCGCGCGCTTTGGCGACAACATGCGTGAAGTCGCCGTCACCGAAGGCGATAAAGTCGGCGCGCAGATCCAGTTCGGTTATTCCGTCAGCGCCTGGGGACTGGGTGATTTAACTGCCGTGGTTGATGCCGTATCCAAAGGCGATATCAATGCGCTGGTCGACGAATACGAAGCCAGCTACCAGTTAACGGATGCGGTGAAACTCAACGGCGCTAACCGCCAGAACCTGCTGGATGCAGCGCAGATCGAACTCGGGATGAAACGCTTTCTGGAACAAGGCGGCTACCATGCGTTCACTACCGATTTTGAAAACCTGTATGGTCTGAAACAGCTGCCGGGGCTGGCGGTACAGCGTCTGATGCAACAGGGCTATGGTTTCGGTGGCGAAGGCGACTGGAAAACCGCCGCGCTACTGCGCATCATGAAAGTGATGGCCGGCGGTTTGTCGGGCGGAACGTCCTTCATGGAGGATTACACCTATAACTTCCAGAACGGTAACGATCTGGTCGTTGGCTCCCACATGCTGGAAGTCTGCCCCACCATTGCGAAAGAACAGAAACCGATTCTGGATGCGCAATACCTTGGTATTGGAGGAAAAGCCGACCCTGCTCGCTTGATTTTCTCCACACCAGCCGGGCCGTCACTGAATGCCAGTGTGATCGACATGGGCGACCGTTTCAGAATGCTGGTTAATCTGGTCGATACGATCGAACAGCCGCACCCATTGCCGAAATTGCCGGTTGCCCGTGCCATCTGGAAAGCGCAGCCGTCGCTGGACGTGGCGGCCGAAGCCTGGATTCTGGCTGGCGGTGCGCACCACACTGTCTTTAGTCAGGCGTTAGATCTCGAACACATGCGGCTCTACGCCGAGATGCAGAACATTGAACTGTTGGTCATCGACAACGAAACCCGACTCCACGAATTCAAAGATGCGCTGCGCTGGAATGAGGTGTACTACAAGCTGTGTAGTCGCTAGAAGCATCGTTAGAAGCAAACATCAGGGGCAGATTCCCACATAATCTGCCCCTTTATAGGCATTCACCCTTCCCACGCGCTATTTAGCGCGTCGACTTAGCATTCGGCATCTTTTCGTGTCAATTCATTATTTTTCATTTTCATTTGTTTGTTGTTGAAAAATAAGCGTACTTTATTACATCGCCCTCTAGACAGGCTTTATCGCTTGCATATACTTAGTCATCTCAATCACATAACTATTAGACCAATCACCATGACCGTTCATGACTATTTGCTTAAATTCAGAAAAGTCAGCTCAACAGAAAGTCTGGAAAAACTCTTTGATCACCTCAATTACTCTCTGACAGACAGTCAGGAAATCATCAACATGTATCGTGCCGCGGATCATCGGCGGGCTGAACTGGTGTCTGGCGGGCGCTTATTCGATATCGGCTGCGTGCCAAAATCCGTCTGGCATCACGTCCTGTAGTGATAAATAGTTATCAGCGATAAAAAGAATAATTATGCAATAATTTCCATCCGGGCAATGGCTCAGAACGTACTTTGCGTGACTGTCTGACAGCCCGGCGTTTCTCTTATTCAGAACAACTAACCTTTCGCCCCTTGCTGGGGTCGTCGATAACCCTACTTTGGGTATGTTGTCGAAAACCCGACAATGCCTGATAATAGTCCGGTTTTGTTTTGTAGGCACCGTAATGACCGAATACGCATTGCTCTTTGTTAGCATCCTTCTGGTAAATAATTTCGTCTTAGTGAAGTTTCTTGGGCTGTGCCCCTTTATGGGCGTGTCCAAAAAGCTGGAGACGGCGATTGGCATGGGAATGGCGACCACGTTCGTGATGACGCTGGGCTCCATGTTTTCCTGGCTGATCAACGAGTTTATTCTCGTTCCGCTCGATATTCTCTATCTACGCACCATGGCGTTTATTCTGGTGCTCGCCGTTGTGGTGCAGTTCTCCGAAATGTTCGTACGCAAAGTCAGCCCGGAGCTGTACCGCCTGCTGGGGATTTTTCTGCCGCTGATTACCACCAACTGTGCGGTGCTTGGTGTCGTCCTGCTTAACATCAATCTATCGCACGGTTTCCTGCAATCGACGATTTATGGCTTCGGCGGTGCTGCAGGCTTCTCGCTGGTGATGGTGCTTTTCGCCGCTATTCGCGAACGCCTCGCCGTGTCGGATATTCCCGCACCGTTCCGGGGTTCTTCTATCGCGCTAATCACCGCAGGCCTCATGTCGTTGGCGTTTATGGGCTTTACCGGACTGGTGAAATTCTGATGAGCGCTATCTGGATTGCCATTGCGGCATTAAGCGCACTCGCGCTGGCATTCGGTCTGGTGCTCGGCTACGCCTCCCGTCGGTTTGAAGTCGAAAATGATCCGATCGTAGAAGAAGTGGAAGCGATGCTGCCACAAAGCCAGTGCGGCCAGTGTGGCTATCCTGGCTGCCGACCTTACGCCGAAGCCGTCGCGCTGAATGGGGAAAATATTAATAAGTGCGGCCCCGGCGGCGAAGCGATGATGTTGAAGCTGGCTGAAAAACTTAACGTCGAACCGCAGCCGCTGGAAGGCGATGCCGATGTGCAAGCACCTGCGCGTCAGGTTGCCTGGATCGACGAAAACAACTGCATCGGTTGTACCAAGTGCATTCAGGCCTGCCCGGTTGATGCCATCATCGGCAGTACCAAAGCGGTACACACCGTCGTGAGCGATTTATGTACTGGCTGCGATCTCTGCGTCGCCCCTTGCCCGACGGACTGTATCGAGTTACGTCCTATCGCTCCGACTCCCGCTAACTGGAAATGGGATCTTGATACGATTCCAGTACGCGTTATTCAAGTAGAACGACATGCTTAAGCTGTTTTCCGCCTTTAAAAAAGACAGGATTTGGGATTTCGACGGCGGCATTCATCCGCCGGAAATGAAGACGCAGTCCAGCCGGACGCCACTGCGCCAAATTCCTCTGCCAGAACAGTTCATTATTCCACTCAAGCAGCATCTTGGGCCGGAAGGAGAGATCTGCGTCAGCGTCGGCGATAAAGTGCTGCGCGGCCAACCGCTCACCCGAGGCAGAGGCCGCACCTTGCCCGTTCACGCACCGACGTCGGGAACGGTGAACGCAATCCGTCAGCACACGACGGCACATCCTTCTGGTTTGTCCGAACTCAGCATCATTATCGTGCCGGATGGTGAAGATCGCTGGTGCGATCGCCAGACTTTGGCGGATTATCAAACACAGAGCACCGACACCCTGCTTGCCCACTTGCATCAGGCGGGTATTGCAGGACTGGGCGGCGCAGGGTTCCCTACCGCCGCCAAGTTACAGGGTGGGATGCGTGGGATTGAAACCCTGATCATCAACGGCGCAGAATGTGAACCCTATATCACCGCCGACGATCGACTCATGCAGGAGTGCGCCGACGAGATAATTCAGGGCGTCGAGATTCTGTCATTCCTGTTGCAACCGAAACGTATTCTGTTCGGGATCGAAGATAACAAACCAGAAGCCATCAGCGCCCTGCGGCTGGCATTGGGTAAACGCAGCGATATGCAGTTGCGCGTCATCCCCACCAAGTATCCATCAGGCGGCGCCAAGCAGCTCACCAAGATTCTGACGGGCAAAGAAGTCCCGTTCGGGAAACACTCCGCCGCGATTGGCGTGCTAATGCAGAACGTCGGTACGGCCTTCGCCATCAAACGTGCGGTGATCGACGGCGAGCCGCTCACCGAACGCGTGGTGACACTCACTGGTGAAGCCTTACGCCAACCCGGTAATGTGTGGGCGCGGCTGGGGACTCCCGTACGTCACCTGCTTAAACAGGGCGGCTTCCATGTCAATAAGCAGCCGATGGTAGTGATGGGTGGTCCGCTGATGGGCTTTACCCTGCCGTCGCTGGATGTGCCGATCGTCAAAATCAGCAACTGCCTGCTTGCACCGTCACATACGGAAATGGAGCCCGTTGCCGAAGAGCAGTCCTGTATTCGCTGTAGCCAATGTGCCGATGCCTGTCCGGCAGGCCTTTTGCCACAGCAGCTTTACTGGTTCAGCCGCGGGCAGGAACACGAAAAAGCGCGCAATCACCATCTGTTTGACTGCATCGAATGCGGTGCCTGCGCTTACGTCTGCCCCAGCAACATCCCACTGGTTCAGTATTACCGTCAGGAAAAAGCCGAAATTCGGGCAATTGACGAAGACGCACAGCGTGCCGCGCAGGCTAAAGTGCGCTTTGATGCTAAACAGGCGCGTCTGGAACGGGAAAAAGCCGCGCGCGAACTGCGCCATAAACAGGCAGCGGCTGGCGTATCCACTAGCGATAAAGATGCCGTCCAGGCAGCGCTGGAACGCGTGCGTCGCAAGCAAAGCGCCACAACAGAGATTGGGGCACCAATCGCGGTTATGCCTGATGCGCAGCCGGATAACAGCGCTGCCATCGCCGCACGCGCGGCACGGAAGGCATTAGTTCGTGAAGAGCGAGCGCGTGAAAACCAGGCGCAACAGGAAACACCAACGGTCGACGTGCCTTCCACCGAGCTGGATGATCCTCGCAAAGCGGCAGTCGCCGCCGCTCTTGCACGCGTTAAAGCGCGTAAGGCTGCACAGCAGACGGCGACAAACGCAGAAGCTCCCGTTTCATCGGTTACCTCTGACGTAGTTGCAGAACCTGTCGCGGCCGCTGAAACACAAGAGCCGGACGATCCACGCAAGGCTGCTGTTGCCGCCGCCATCGCTCGCGTTAAAGCCCGTAAGGCTGCCCAGCAGACGGCGACAAACGCAGAAGCTCCCGTTTCATCGGTTGCCCCTGACGTAGTTGCAGAACCTGTCGCGGTCGTTGAGACACAAGAGCCGGCAGATCCGCGCAAGGCTGCTGTTGCTGCCGCTATCGCTCGCGTTAAAGCCCGTAAGGCTGCCCAGCAGACGGCGACAAACGTCGAGGGATCCGTTTCATCGGTTGCCTCTGACATAGTTGCAGAACCTGTTGCGGTTGTTGAAACACAAGAGCCGGAAGATCCCCGCAAGGCTGCTGTTGCTGCCGCTATAGCTCGCGTTAAAGCCCGTAAAGCCGCGCAGGCATCGTCACATCAAGAGGAATAAATGGCTTTTAGAATTGCGAGTTCACCGTTTACACATAACCAACAGCGCACACAGCGCATCATGCTGTTGGTGATTCTGGCCTGTCTGCCCGGCATGCTGGCACAGGTCTATTTCTTTGGTTACGGCAACCTGATTCAGGTCGGGCTAGCGTCAGCCACGGCACTCATCGCAGAAGGCGTGACACTGTCACTCAGAAAGTTTGCCGTACGTACGACGCTGGCGGATAATTCTGCACTATTGACTGCCGTGCTGCTCGGCATCAGCCTGCCGCCGCTTGCCCCCTGGTGGATGGTGGTCATGGCAACCGTCTTCGCTATCATTATCGCCAAACAGCTGTATGGCGGCTTAGGGCAAAACCCCTTTAATCCCGCGATGATTGGCTATGTGGTGCTACTGATCTCTTTCCCGGTGCAGATGACAAGCTGGCTGCCACCTGTGCCACTGCAAACCATCCCCGTCGGTTTCCATGATGCGTTAGTCATTATTTTTACCGGACATACGCCTGACGGATACACCATGCAGCAGCTGATGCATAACGTTGACGGCATCAGTCAGGCTACCCCACTGGATACCTTTAAAACCAGCCTGCGATCCGGTCAAACGCCGCAGAGCATTCTGCAACAGCCGATGTTTGCGCAATCGCTGTCTGGCATTGGCTGGCAGTGGGTGAATATCGGTTTTCTCATCGGCGGGCTGTTTTTGCTAATGCGCGGCACCATTCGCTGGCATATTCCGGTCAGTTTCCTGCTGTCACTGATGTTCTGCGCTTCGCTAAGCTGGGTTATCGCACCGGAGAAATTCGCTCCGCCGATGCTGCATTTACTGTCCGGCGCCACCATGCTCGGTGCCTTTTTCATTGCGACCGATCCCGTTACCGCCTCGACCACAAACCGTGGCCGTCTGATTTTTGGCGCGCTAATTGGATTACTGGTCTGGTTGATTCGAACCTACGGTGGCTATCCGGACGGCGTCGCGTTTGCCGTTTTGCTGGCGAATATTACCGTGCCGCTGATCGACTATTACACCAAGCCGCGCGCTTACGGCCACCGTCGCTGAGGGGACGTTCATGATAACAACAATGCGTCGCCACGCGACAACACTGGCCCTGTTTGCCGCCTTCACTACCGCAGTCACTGCCGTGGTGAACATGCTGACGGAACCCACGATCTCGCATCAGGCAATGTTGCAGCAAAAGATGCTGTTGGATCAGGTAGTTCCGGCAGAGCTATACAACAGTGACATGCAAAAAGAGTGTTACGTTGTCACTAACCCAGCATTAGGATCGTCAGCGCCGCACCGCGTGTTCATCGCCCGTCAGGACGGTGAACCTGTTGCAGCAGCACTAGAAAGTACCGCGCCAGATGGCTATTCTGGTGCTATTCGGCTGCTGGTTGGCGCCGATTTTCATGGCAAGGTACTCGGCGTTCGTGTGACCGAGCATCATGAAACGCCGGGGCTGGGTGATAAAATCGAAATACGCATCTCTGACTGGATCACCCGATTCAGCGGACAAACGGTACAGAGCGAGCAAGATGCCCGCTGGGCAGTGAAGAAAGAAGGCGGAATGTTTGATCAATTTACCGGGGCCACGATTACGCCACGCGCCGTCATTAATAGCGTAAAACGCAGCGCGCTTTACCTGCAAACGCTGCCGTCACAAATCAACACGCTATCCGCCTGTGGAGAGAACCAATGAGTCAGACCAAAGCGCTTTTTATTGAAGGGTTATGGAAGAACAACTCGGCACTGGTTCAATTGCTGGGTCTTTGCCCCCTGCTCGCCGTGTCATCCACCGCAACGAACGCGTTGGGGCTCGGACTGGCAACCACGCTGGTACTCACCTGTACCAATATGGCCGTCTCTGCGCTACGCTGCTGGGTGCCAGCGGAAATTCGTATTCCTATTTACGTCATGATCATCGCCTCGGTGGTCAGCACCGTGCAGATGTTGATCAACGCCTATGCCTACGGCTTATATCAGTCGCTGGGGATCTTTATTCCTCTGATTGTGACGAACTGTATCGTTATCGGTCGCGCCGAAGCCTTCGCGTCCAAGAATGCCGTCTTCCCTTCGGCTATTGACGGCCTGGCGATGGGGCTGGGAGCCACCAGCGCGCTGGTAGTGCTCGGTTCTTTACGTGAAATTCTGGGTAACGGCACGCTGTTCGACGGCGCGGATTTGCTGTTGGGTAGTTGGGCTAAATCTCTCCGTATCGAGGTTGTACACCTTGACTCCCCGTTCCTGCTGGCGATGCTGCCACCGGGCGCCTTTATTGGTCTGGGACTGTTGCTGGCTGCGAAATATTTGATCGATGAGAAAATGAAACAACGTCGAGCTCGCGCCGCTGCCACCGAAGAGAAAGCCGCTCCGGCAACCGGCACCGTAGGGGAATCGCTGTGAACAAAGCCAAACGGATTGAGATCTTGACGCGTTTACGCGCTAACAATCCTCATCCCACGACTGAATTGCAGTTCAGTACAGCGTTTGAGCTGCTCATCGCCGTTCTGCTTTCCGCGCAGGCAACCGATGTCAGCGTCAACAAGGCAACGGCAAAACTCTACCCTGTCGCGAATACGCCGGAAACCCTGCTCGCACTCGGTGTGGACGGCGTGAAAGACTACATCAAGACCATCGGTCTGTTTAACAGCAAGGCGGAGAACGTCATCAAAACCTGCCGTCTATTGCTGGAAAAGCATCAGGGACAGGTTCCTGAAGATCGCGCGGCACTGGAAGCCTTACCGGGTGTCGGACGGAAAACCGCAAACGTAGTTCTGAATACCGCATTTGGCTGGCCGACCATTGCTGTTGATACCCACATATTTCGTGTCAGCAACCGCACAGGGTTTGCGCCGGGTAAAAACGTTGAGCAGGTAGAGGAAAAACTGCTGAAAGTCGTTCCAGCAGAATTTAAAGTCGACTGCCATCACTGGCTAATTCTGCATGGTCGTTACACCTGCATCGCACGCAAACCACGCTGTGGTTCCTGCCTGATTGAAGATTTGTGCGAATTTGGTGAGAAGATCGACGCCTAATCTCTTGTGGTCTGGTAGAAACCCACTCACCAGACCGCCTTCTCCGTTATTCCTCACTCCGCCTCGTCTTTAGTTATCCTACAGTCAGAATGACCCTGTCATTTCCTCGTTTATTTTCATTATGGACATAACGTTCAGCCGTCCATTTTCACGGGATTTGCACAAAGAATAGTATGAACTACGTTTTGAAGCGGTATACAGGCCTGTATGAATCAGACGGTTCATAGAACCCTGAAATTATGCACAGGCCCCAGCGGAGTGACGCCCGATGAATCGGAAAAAGATTCCGAAACAATGCTAAAACTGTGGTCTGTTATCGTTGACCACGATAATTTTGGATACCCGACAATGAATAATTCAGCACAGCATCACTGCAAGGTTGTGTCAGATCAACAATGGTCATTGAGTACGTTCACGGAATTCTATGAGCGAGTCCTAGGATCCAGACTCTACAAACCCTATGGAGAACTGCTTGTCAACGAGATTCGAAAAGATATTGATACCAGGACGCCGCCCACCCGCATCCTGGAGGTAGCTTGTGGAACAGGCCGAATCACCACTGCAATCTATGAGGGGCTGGCAAAGCCACTAAATATCCAACTCACCGCGACCGATTTGTCGAAGATCGCAATTGACATGGCACAGCGTGTGGTCAGTGATGAGATGAGGCGGGATGTCACCTTCATGGCGGATGTGGACATGGCCGATATGCCTTTTGCAGACAACAGTTTTGACATTATCGTGTGTGGCTTTGGGCTGATGTTCCCGCCGGACAAAGTTCGGATCGCCCGTGAGTTTAAACGGGTGCTACGTTCCGGTGGAAAAATTTACGGCACGGTTTTTCATTACAACGTGTTATTCGATCTGGCGCGGAGTGAATCGCAGAAATATTTTGGTATCCCCTCTGCAATTATGGACGCAGCGCTTAGCCTGAGCGATCACTCCCCTATCACCCAGGCCTTCTCCCTTGAGGGACTGTGTCAGAATACCGATGAGAGCGTCACCCTGTACCCCATGAGTTTTCAGCTTAGTGACGATGATACGCGTGAATTCCTCTTTAATGCCTGCATTCTTCTGGAAGAGTTCAACCAGTGTGACAGCGTCATGCGAGAGCAACATCTGGATACCATGCTCCGCGCTTTTAATGCGCAGGTTCCGGACCGACACTATCAGGTCGAAGCCTGGCTGATACGCGGACAGGTCGATAAAACGGGCAACACATCTGTTAAAAAGGCTCCGGGTCCTGAATTTGCAGCGTTGGCCGCGTTTTATCAACTAACGCCAGAAGCATTCAGGAAGAGAAAGACATTACCGCCCTTGCTGCAAAATTCTCAACCACTACAGCAGTACCTGGCAATGAAGCAGGTATTCTTGTCCGAATATCCCACATACCCTGAAGCCAAGGTTGAGGCGCTTCGTGCACGCAACTTTTCACGTATGGAGTCTCGCAAGGTGACCTATCTGGACCATGTAGGTGGCACGCTGGCACCACTGTGTCTTATTGAAGGGAATTACCAGATGCTCAGGAACACTATCCTGGGCAATCCACACAGTGGTTCCAGGACTTCCGAGGAAATTTATGAGCAGGCCCGTCAGGCGATCTATCACTTTTTCAACTGTTCACCAGATGAGTATGAAATCATCTTCACCGCTAACGCCAGTAGTGCTATCCGCCTTGTGGCGGAATCGTTCCCCTACGAAAATGGAACAGAAGTTCTGCTGACCAAAGATAACCACACCTCTGTCCACAGCATTCGGGAATACGCTAAATCAAAGGGGGCACAGGTAAAATATATTCCCCTGGACCAGGCTCTCCAGATCCCTGACAGTTCAATGCGGCGGGCACTGGATAATTTGTCCCCCAGGCATACCCATCTGCTGGCCTACCCAGCGCAGTCAAACGCCACCGGTATCAGGCACAGCCTGAAGTGGGTTAATGCCGCACAGGAGAAGGGAGCCATGGTTTTGCTGGATGCAGCTGCGTTTGTCCCGCAGTCCAGACTGGATTATTCGCAACACCAGCCAGATTTTATGACTATCTCCTTTTACAAGATGTTTGGTTATCCGACCGGGGCTGGTTGTCTTATTGCCAGGAGATCATCGCTGGATAAACTGGTGCCGCACTCCTTTGCTGGCGGTGCCGTGTGCTACTACTCGGGACCGTGGTCTCCAACGGAGCGACTGCTGTACCGTGATGATGGTCGGCGATTTGAGATCGGTACGCCAAACTATGCCTCCTTCCATGCCATTGCCTTGGGATTTCAGTTTCTCTCCGAGTTGGGACTTGAAGAGGTTGAGAGACGTTCATCTGCTCTTGCGCGATGGCTTGAGCTGAAACTGTCAGAACTTCGGCACAGCACTAAACTCGGTACCCCTCTCTGTCAGGTGTATGGACTGTCGGTGAAAAATAAAGGGGCCACAGTGATGCTAAATTTTTTCGACTGCAATAACGCCATCTTCTCCCACGCCTTGATCAGGCAAGCTTTGGAGAACGTGGGAATCATTGTGCGTAACGGGTGTTTCTGCAATCTGGGCACTGTTCAGCAGGCGACATACACTACTGCCGGAGCGGAACACTGTGAGCTTGATAAGTATGAAAAAATCCTCGACTGCAAAACCTTTGATGACAAGATCCTCAGCAAGGGCCACTGCGGAGCAATACGTGTTTCACTTGGTCTGGGTTCGAACTTCCGCGACGTTTATTGTTTTTATCTGTTTGCGAAGGGGCTTTTGAACACTGAAGCAGAGAGTTTTGAGGTGGCAATGTCCAGTTCGACCTTTCCGGCCTTCATTTCAACATCATTAGAATAATGGCGTAGCACATTAATATTTAATTTAATGGCTATTTAAAGTAACCGCTTAACTGCGGTTACTGTTTCGCTGCTCCCCAAATCCTATGTTGTAGCATATTCTTCTATCAAAAAGCCTGTATAAAAACACACATAACCACTATTTAAGGCTAATAAGTTATTTTTAATAGAAAATTTAGTGATTGAAAGTCACTTAGAGTGATTATCCCTATATTCATCTTATTACGTGCATTTGATCGATTTTTATACTCACTGCATATTTAGTAATATGCAAAAGATTAAACCGCATATTCATTCATAGTTAATGATATTGTCTTGGTTTTAACTAAAAGGCAGATTATATCCCTTCACGGGAAAACAAAAACGTAAAACCGAGATAATAATTTGAAGTGAAAGCAAGATATGAAATTAAACTCTGCATAACATTTGATTTATGGTTTTATCCCGTAACAAAACCCACTTGTAACAAAACATGTCAAAAAGCTTGCCTGTCCGTAAAATAACGTCAATATAACGCCGTTTTTCCTCCCCATAACAATGAAAAGAGGACGCAGTTTCACTGTTTCACTCTTGTTATTTTCTCGTTAAAAAAAACGAGATATGTAAAATCAGAGGTCTTTGTGTCAACAGCAAACAACAACAGCGAATCTACCGAAAGCGTCAGCATGAACGCTTTCAAACAACCAAAAGCGTTTTATCTCATCTTTAGCATTGAGCTGTGGGAGCGTTTTGGTTACTACGGCCTGCAAGGCATCATGGCCGTTTATCTGGTCAAAATGCTGGGCATGTCCGAAACCGACTCCATCACCCTTTTCTCCTCGTTCAGCGCGCTGGTATACGGTTTCGTCGCTATTGGCGGCTGGCTGGGTGATAAGGTCCTCGGCACCAAACGTGTGATCGTGCTGGGTGCTATCGTGCTGGCGATCGGTTACACCATGATTGCCTATTCAGGCCACAGCGTGGCGTGGGTTTATATCGGTATGGCAACCATTGCCGTCGGTAACGGATTGTTTAAAGCCAACCCGTCAGCCCTGCTGTCTACCTGCTATGCGAAGGACGATCCACGTCTGGATGGCGCCTTCACCATGTACTACATGGCGGTGAACATTGGTTCCTTCTTCTCTATGCTGGCAACGCCGGTGCTTGCAGCGAACTATGGCTGGAGCGTTGCCTTCTCCCTGAGCGTAGTCGGTATGATTCTGACGCTGGTTAACTTCATGTTCTGCCGTAAGTGGGTTAGCACACAAGGTTCTCAGCCAGATTTCCAACCAATCAACCTGAAAAAATTGGTCATTACCCTCGCGGGTATCGTGGTGCTGGTCGCGCTCTCCACCTGGCTGCTGCACAATCAGGGCGTTGCCCGTTGGATTCTGACCATCATTTCACTGGCCGTTGTCGCCATCTTCATCAAAGAAATGCTGGCGGTGAGCGGTGCTGAACGCCGGAAAATGATCGTTGCGCTTCTGCTCATGCTGGAGGCCGTGGTCTTCTTTGTGTTGTACAACCAGATGCCAACATCGCTGAACTTCTTTGCGATTCGCAACGTTGAGCACTCTATTTTAGGTTTTGCCTTTGAGCCGGAGCAGTATCAGGCACTCAACCCATTCTGGATCATGGTTGCCAGCCCGCTTCTGGCTGCGGTTTACAACAAAATGGGCGACCAACTGCCGATGGCGCACAAGTTTGCGATTGGTATGGTGCTGTGCTCCGGCGCGTTCCTGGTACTGCCGTGGGGCGCCAGCATGGCAAACGAACAGGGTATCGTGTCCGTTAACTGGCTGATCCTCTGCTATGGCCTGCAAAGTATCGGGGAATTAATGATTTCCGGTCTGGGGCTGGCGATGGTCGCTCAATTGGTGCCACAGCGCCTGATGGGCTTCATCATGGGTGCCTGGTTCCTGACATCAGCGGGTGCCGCCATTATCGCAGGCTACGTCGCTAACATGATGGCCGTGCCTGAGAACGTCGTAGACCCGCACGTATCCCTTGAGGTTTACAGCAATGTCTTCATGCAGATTGGTATCGTTACGGGCATCATCGCCGTTCTAATGCTGCTGACCGCGCCAAAACTGACGCGCATGACGCAAGATGTCGCTACCGACGTTCCTGCGGACGCCGCCACTACGACAGCATCCGCCTGATAACCAGCCTGAGCACCTCACGCCAATGAACGTGTGAGGTGCGATGAGCAAAGCGTTTGATGATATAAATGATAAAAAGCCAGACAATGTCTGGCTTTTTTACGTTGGTTTATCCGCCCTGAATGACGCTTACTTCACCGGCAACGTGACATCCTTGAACATCGCTTCTATTTCATCATTTGAACGCAGCGCAACGGCAGTATCGACGACATCACGCGTTAAATGCGGAGCAAAACGCTGGATAAAGTCATACATGTAACTACGCAGGAACGTACTGCGACGGAAGCCAATTTTCGTTGTGCTGTAGCTGAAAATACTGTTCGCGTTGATGGTCACCAGATCGGTTTCCGTTTGCGGATCGACCGCCATATTAGCAATCACCCCTACACCCAGACCTAAACGCACGTAGGTTTTAATTACATCGGCATCCGTGGCAGTAAAGACGATACGCGGCGTCAGCCCCGCACGGTTAAACGCGGTATCCAGCTCGGAGCGCCCCGTAAAACCAAAGGTATAGGTGACGATGGGATAAGCAGCCAGCTCTTCAATGGAGATATCTGTTTTGGAGGCCAGCGGGTGATCGGGTTTTACCACCACCGCGCGGTTCCAGTGGTAGCACGGCAGCATGATCAGATCGTCGTACAGGTGGAGCGCTTCGGTCGCAATAGCAAAATCCGCAGACCCTTTCGCAACAGCCTCCGCAATCTGCGTCGGTGACCCCTGATGCATGTGCAGCGACACGCGGGGATAGCGATCGATAAAGCCTTTAATCACACTTGGCAGCGCATAGCGTGCCTGCGTATGCGTGGTCGCCACGTACAACGACCCTTTATCGGGATAAGTGTGCTCTCCGGCAACCGCTTTGATGGCATCGACTTTCGACAACACTTCACGTGCAATGCGGATGACTTCCTGTCCGGCTGGTGTCACCTGTGTCAGGTGTTTTCCACTACGGGCAAAAATCTGAATGCCCAACTCATCCTCCAGCATGCGGACCTGCTTACTGATCCCCGGCTGGGAGGTGTACAACCCTTCTGCGGTAGAAGACACATTCAGGTTGTGATTAACAACTTCAACAATATAACGAAGCTGTTGTAGTTTCATAATTTATCCCATTCCCAATTGAAGTGTGCACGTGGCATCTCACGACGTTCTGACGACGTTCCGTTTTATTGATCTGACTACGCCTTAACCATCTGGCGTATATTTCCATCAATTAATGTCATTTAATCATAAAAATTATTTTTATATAACCATTTTTACATGGTGATAGCGATAAAGAACGCAGTACGTGCGATTATCACCGAGGTAAACCGCATGATTCTCTATCACGGATCAACAATCCTCATGCTACCGCAGGACAATCTTCATACCTCTGTTTTATCTGGAGATTTTCTGCGATCGAAAAAGCCAGCCTTGCGGCTGGCTTGATGTCGCTATTGCTCACACATAACGGGATTATGCGTAAGATGGCAGAAGGTGGTTACTTCTTGCCTTCAACCCATTTGCCATCGATATAAAACGCTGACCAGCCCGTTGCCTTGCCGTCTTTTTCTGACGAGACATATTGCTGTTTGGTCTTACGGCTGAAACGCACCTGCGTCTTGTTGCCATCTTTATCGACCACTGGCGCTTCCGCCAAATAGCGCAGTTTTTCCGGCAGACGATCCTTGAAGCGCACTAATTCTTCTACCAGCGGTGCCCGCGTTTCACGAGATTTCGGGAACGTATTAGCGGCAAGGAACACCCCTGCTGCACCGTCACGCAACACGAAATAAGCATCGGACTTCTCGCAAGGCAGCTCAGGCAACGGCACCGGATCTTCCTTCGGTGGCGCAACATCGCCATTACGCAAGATCTTACGCGTGTTAGTACACGTCTCGCTGGTGCACGCCATGTACTTACCGAAGCGTCCCATTTTGAGATGCATCTCGGAACCACACTTTTCGCACTCAACAATCGGGCCATCATAGCCTTTGATGCGGAACTCGCCGGTTTCGATCTCATACCCGTCACAGGCTGGGTTATTCCCGCAAACGTGCAGCTTGCGCTGATTATCAATCAGGTAGCTGTCCATCGCCGTACCACATTTTTCACAGCGACGACGGGCACGCAGCGCGTTGGTTTCAGCATCATCGCCTTCCAACACGTTCAGCACTTCGTTTTCCGGTATCAGGTTGATCGTGGTTTTGCAGCGCTCTTTCGGCGACAGTGCATAACCGGAACAGCCCAGAAACACCCCGGTGCTGGCAGTACGAATCCCCATTTTGCGAGAGCACGTCGGACAGTCAATGCTGGTCAACACCATCGCATTGGGACGCATGCCGCCTTCTTCCGGATCCTGCTCTGCCTTTTCCAACTGCTGGCTGAATTCGTTGAAGAACTCATCCAACACCGCTTTCCATTCCGCCTGATTATTGGCGACCTGATCGAGACGGCTTTCCATCCGCGCGGTGAAATCGTAATTCATCAATTCGCGGAAGTTTTCTTCCAGCCGATCGGTAACGATTTCGCCCATCTTCTCGGCGTAGAAACGGCGGTTCTCCACTCGAACATAGCCGCGATCCTGAATGGTTGAAATAATAGACGCGTAGGTAGAAGGTCGACCAATACCGCGTTTTTCCAGTTCTTTAACCAGTGATGCATCGCTGTAACGTGCAGGCGGTTTAGTGAAGTGTTGTCCAGGCAGCAGTTTCTGCAGTGACAGCGCTTCGCCCACCGCCACGGTTGGCAGCGTGCGATCTTCATCATTTTTACGCAGCGCAGGCATGACTTTCGTCCAACCATCGAAACGCAGCGTACGGCCTTTCGCACGCAGTTGATAATCGGCCGCTTCCACGATTAACGTGGTGGAATCGTATTGCGCAGGTGTCATTTGACAGGCGACGAACTGACGCCAAATCAACTGATACAACTTCTGCGCATCGGTTTCCATATCTTTCAGGCTGTCGGCCAGCACGCCAACATCGGAAGGACGAATTGCTTCGTGCGCTTCTTGAGAGTTTTCTTTGCTGCTGTAAAGGTTCGCAGATTCGGGCAGATAACGTTTGCCGAATTCTTCGCCAATATAGCCACGCACCATCGTCAAGGCATCCTGACTGAGGTTCGTTGAGTCAGTACGCATGTAAGTGATGTAGCCCGCTTCATACAGACGCTGTGCCATCATCATGGTTTTTTTCACGCCAAAGCCAAGGCGTGTACTGGCGGCCTGTTGCAGCGTTGAGGTAATGAACGGCGCGCCCGGTTTGCTGCTGGTCGGTTTATCTTCACGATCGGCAACCACATAGCGGGCGTTTTCAAGCAGGCTAACCGCAGCCTGTGTTTGTTCTTTATTAACCGGTTTAAACGGCTTGCCGCTATGGTGCGTTACCTGCATTTGCAGTTGAATATCGCTGCCTGCCAGCAAATCGGCGTGCAGTTCCCAATATTCTTCCGGCACAAACGCCTTGATCTCGCGTTCGCGATCGACAATCAGGCGAACCGCAACCGACTGCACGCGTCCGGCAGACAGGCCGCGGGCGATTTTTTTCCACAGCAGCGGGGATACCATGTAACCCACCACGCGATCCATAAACCGACGCGCCTGCTGTGCATTAACGCGATCAATATTCAACGTGTCTGGCTTTTCAAACGCCTGTTTAATGGCATTTTTCGTGATTTCGTTAAACACCACGCGACTGAAACGCTCATCTTCACCACCAATGATTTCCCGCAGGTGCCAGGCAATGGCTTCCCCTTCGCGGTCAAGGTCGGTTGCGAGATAGATGTGGTCGGCATTTTCCGCCAGCGTTTTTAATTCGGAGACAACCTTCTCCTTACCCGGCAGTATTTCGTAGTTGGCTTGCCAGCCATGGTAAGGGTCGACGCCCATACGATTAACCAGCGCGGATTTTTCATCCTTTTTGACTTTCTTTTTCGTTTTATCTTTAGTCGTTGAGTCCGCGCTCTTTTTACTGACTGAGCCACTCGTCGGCAAATCGCGTACATGACCGACGCTGGATTTCACCACGTAGTCATTGCCTAAATACTTATTGATCGTTTTGGCTTTTGCCGGGGACTCGACGATAACGAGAGCTTTACCCATATGTACTATTACCTGCTGAATTCTTCTGAAAATCAGATATTTTTCGGGGCATCCAGAGCGGATTCTACTGACTGCGCAAAATCCCACACTCTACCTGATAAATACTGCCACGCAACCTAATTAGCATGGAAATCCGGTTTTATCCGCTTCCTGCCATACGGAATATCGGCAGGTAAGCCCCTAAAATGTAGCCCATTTGCATTATAATCTACCCTTTACGCTGAAACCGTATCGCAGTACCCTTTCCCTTGATGCGACTATTTGAAATAGCCCTATTGATTGTTGAAATAGCGGTATCGGTTTTCGAAGTAACGTCGTTAATAAATCGCATTCCGTTGATAGACCGCGCATTGTAGATTGCGTGCAACTACCCCCTTTTCAAGGGTGAGTACAGGAGTAAGAATCATGTCACCTGAACATCAGGTTAACGAAGAAAAGCGTCCTATTGACCGCCAGAGCTTATTAGTTGAAGCCAATGACATCATTAAACATCACGATGACTATTTGCATGGCATGGTCGCTGATAGCGTAGAACAAAAAAACGGCGTGCTGGTTTTTCGCGGTGAGTTTTTTCTCGATGAGAATGGAATGCCAACCTTAAAAAGCACTGCGGTATTTAACATGTTCAAGCATCTTGCACATGTTTTATCCGAAAAATATTATCTGATTGATTAAAAGCAAATGCCCGCGAACTGCGGGCATTTGATCGTGTAGTGCTTAACTGGAGCGATTACAACAGGGGCTTTGAACCACGTTGCCACCAGCGCAGCATCAGTCGTTCTGCCGTATCCCCAGCGCTGCCCGTCAGGCGATCCAACAGGCGTTTACGGCGCGTATAACGCACACTTAATACTTCATGGCTGGCCATTTCAGCAATCAGCAGATCGTCACTGGTGCCAATGGCGTCAATCAATCCCAGATCTTTCGCCTGCGTGCCAAACCAGTGCTCTCCTGTCGCAACCGAATCAATATCCAACGAAGGGCGCATCTGCTGCACAAAATCCTTAAACAGCGTATGCGTGACATTCAGATCTTCGCGAAATTTCTCACGGCCTTGTTCGGTATTCTCACCAAACAGCGTCAACGTACGCTTGAATTCACCGGCGGTGTGCAGCTCAACATCAATGTCTTTGTTTTTCAGCAAACGGTGGAAATTGGGAATTTGTGCCACGACACCAATAGAACCCACAATCGCAAAAGGAGCCGCTACAATACGGTCAGCCACGCAGGCCATCATATAACCACCGCTGGCAGCCACTTTATCCACGGCTACGGTCAAACGCACACCGCCCTGACGTAAACGTTGTAATTGCGAAGCCGCTAGCCCATAGCCGTGCACCACACCACCGGGGCTTTCGAGACGCAACAGCACTTCATCCTGCGGCTTCGCGACAGCCAGTACGGCGGAAATCTCTTCGCGCAGTGAACTGACCTCGCCCGCATCCATACTGCCGTTGAAATCGAGAACGTACAGGCACGGTTTGACACTTTTCTCTTCACCACGTTTGGCGCGCTGTTTATCTTGTTTCGCGGTTTCTTTGTCTTTCTTCTTTTCTTGTTTCGATAGCAGCTTACGTTCGGTGTCGCTCATACAGGCAGTCTGCATTTCGCGCTGCATTTCCTGATATTGCTCGCCCAGATTCGTGACCTGCAACTCACCTTTATGCTGGCGCTTACGCTGCGTCATCCCGAATGCCAGAACGACTAACGCACCAATAGCCACCACGATAGTGAGTACCTTAGCCAGGAATAAACCGTACAGAGAAAGTAATTCCACAAACACCGTCCTCATTGACTGCGTATTAATTAATGTTGGTTTACTCACCAACCGTGGCATTGACGTCGTGCGCCATACCCTTCCTATAACCTAACTGATGGCACGCAATATGGCGATGTTATTCCTGCGTTTTTTATGCCTATTGCTGATTTTTACAACAGCACAGGGATAAATAGAGACAGTCTCATTGAAAACGTACGACATTTGAGGCATAACACCCCCATTCACCCTGCCCGGATGCGCCGTCATCTGGCGTTCTGAGCGGTACGCCCCGATACATCTCGCCGTGCCGACACTCAATGGCAGGTTCATTATCTGAAGCGTGGCTGTTTTGCGCCACGGCAAGAGGAATTCATTGTGCATTACCAGCCTAAAATCGATTTACTGCAAAACCGCATCATTCTGATCACTGGTGCCGGTGACGGCATTGGCCGGGAAGCCGCGTTGACCTACGCTCGCTACGGGGCACACGTCATTTTATTAGGACGAACAGAAAGTAAACTTCAGGCGGTTAAACAGCAAATCGAGCAGGAACACGGTACGCCAGCACACGTTGTGGTCTGCGATATGCTGGCCTTATCCTCCGCACAGTGCTTTCAACTGGCTGACGAACTGGCACAGGTTGTACCGCATCTGGACGGTGTTCTTCACAACGCCGGGCTGCTCGGGGAAATCGTGCCTATCACACAGCAAACGCCAGAGATCTGGCATCAGGTTATGCAGGTTAACGTCAACGCCACCTTCATGCTGACACAGGCGCTGCTGCCGCTGTTATTGAAATCATCTTGCGCGTCTCTGGTTTTCACCAGTTCGAGCGTAGGTCGCGAAGGTCGAGCTGGCTGGGGAGCTTACTCCGTATCCAAGTTCGCGACAGAAGGCCTGATGCAAGTACTGGCAGAAGAATATCGCTCACAAAACCTGCGCGTGAATTGTATTAACCCCGGCGGAACGCGTACGGGAATGCGTGCATCGGCGTTCCCCAATGAAGATCCGATGAGGCTGAAAACGCCAGCAGATATTATGCCGCTGTATCTTTATCTGATGGGTGATGACAGCCGCCGCAAGACGGGGATGAGTTTTGACGCACAGCCGGGCAGAAAAGCCGGTCCAGCCGAATAAGAGAGCAGAACACGTACGATGAGCGATGAACGCCACCAGCAGCGCCAGCAACGCCTGAAAGAAAAGGTCGACACCCGTATTGCCGCCGCAAATGAAACGCGCGGTATCCTGATTGTCTTCACCGGTAACGGGAAAGGAAAAACCACGGCCGCGTTTGGCACCGTCACGCGGGCAATCGGCCACGGATTACGAGCAGGCGTGATCCAGTTTATCAAAGGCGAATGGCCAAACGGTGAGAAGAACCTGTTGCAACAGCACGGCGTGGAATTTCAGGTCATGTCGACCGGCTTTACCTGGGAGACGCAGAACCGTCAAACGGATACGGAAGCAGCGCAGCATGTCTGGCAGCATGGCAAACGAATGCTGGCCGATACACAGCTTGATCTCGTCGTGTTAGACGAACTGACGTATATGATTAGTTATGACTATCTGGATTTAAGTGACGTTGTCACTGCACTGAAGCAGCGCCCTGCCGGACAAACGGTCATTATTACTGGTCGTGGTTGCCATCGTGATTTGCTGGAAATGGCCGATACCGTGACGGAAATGCGCCCTGTCAAACATGCGTTTGATAACGGGATTCAGGCACAGCAAGGCATTGACTGGTAAAACCGCCATCAGTGAGAAAAGAAATATCGTGAAATGAAAACGGGCAGCGCAAGCTGCCCGTGAAGCATAGAAATAATGATATTAGCCGTTGCGTTTCGGTTTCGGAGACGTACGGCGGGCCGGAGCGGTACTAATCTGGCTGTGGCGTTTTACCGCACGACGGATTTGATTCGCTTTCACCCGACGACGTTCGCGCTCAACTGGCAGCTTCGATACCGTTTCTGCCGGAAGCTGCACCAGCTCACGCAGATAATTCAGCTGTTCCAGCGGCATTTCTGCCCAGCCACCGCGCGGCAGACCTTTCGGCAGCGTAATATCGCCATAGCGCACGCGAATCAGGCGGCTCACCTGCACGCCAACCGCTTCCCACAGACGGCGAACTTCACGGTTACGCCCTTCTGTCAGCGTCACGTTATACCACTGGTTCAGACCTTCACCGCCCTGATAGCGGATCGTACGGAACGACGCTGGGCCGTCTTCCAACTGGACGCCTTTGCTCAGTTGTTTGATCTTTTCGTCGTCCACTTCACCGAAGACCCGCACGGCGTATTCACGCTCAACCTCACGGCTAGGATGCATCAGGCGATTGGCTAACTCACCGTCGGTCGTGAACAGCAGCAGACCGGACGTGTTCACGTCGAGACGCCCTACCGCCACCCAGCGAGAGCCCTGAATTTTCGGCAGACGGTCAAACACCGTCGGGCGGCCATCAGGATCGTTGCGGGTACACAGCTCGCCTTCTGGTTTGTAATACACCAGCACGCGACACACGGTTTCTTCGGTTTCCTTAACGGTAACCACATGACCATCAATACGGATTTTGGTGGCTTTCGTCACTTCAACGCGGTCGCCCAGTGTGGCAACTTTACCGTCAACGCTGACGCGTCCAGCCTGAATGATACCTTCAATTTCGCGGCGTGAGCCATGTCCGGCGCGCGCCAGAACTTTTTGTAACTTTTCGCTCATTGAGCAACCTCTAGTGTCGCCTTCCCAGGCGTCGGGGGGAGTCATAACTGCTGATAAAATTCAGCTAGTTACGTAAAAATAGTGTGTACGTAAAAATCGTTCGTAGTATTCAATGCTGGCGCGATTATACCGATCTTCGCGCCATTTGTATTCCCATTGTTACAACCTGTCGCAGCGTCTTCTATAAGAATGGCGTGACATCGCCAGTGCCTTCGCGGGCAACGCGCGGTGCGGATTCAGTCAGGTCGATAACCGTTGTCGGCTGTTGACCCAGCGAGCCACCGTGAATAATCAAATCCACTTGTTTTCCCAATCTTTCCTGAATTTCTTCGGGATCGGACTCGGCGAAATCATTTCCCGGCAACATCAGCGTTGTCGACATCAACGGTTCATTCAACGCGGCCAGCAGTTCCAACGCGATGGGATTGGACGGCACGCGCAGGCCGATGGTTTTACGCTTTTCGTTCATTAAGCGGCGAGGGACTTCTTTCGTCGCTTTCAGAATGAAGGTGTAGTTGCCCGGCGTATTATTTTTAATTAACCGGAAAGCCGCGTTATCAACATGGGCATACGTCGAGAGTTCGGACAAATCGCGGCACATCAACGTGAAGTTATGATCGCTACCCAGATCGCGAATCCGGCAGATACGTTCCAGCGCGTTTTTTTCGCCCAACATACAGCCCAACGCATAACCGGAATCCGTGGGATAAACAATCACCCCACCTTTATGCAGAAACTCCACCGATTGGTTGATCAATCGCGGCTGCGGATTCTGCGGGTGAATATAGAAAAACTGGCTCATGACCCTACCTCATACGTCTGACATTGCGCAGCGTTGTGCACCCTGACCGCGCATCATACAACATCGTAACAATACTCCCGAACCTCAACCGTGCGCATCGTGCAATGCGTTCACGTCGGTGACAAAGTCCGAATGTTCCATCTTCTAACTGACTATTGTAGAACGTGTTTACTGTAAAAAAATTTATTTTATTCAGTCGGAACTCACCGCCCGGTTTTACTACTCATAGATATTGGGTAACGCATAAAACCATTAACTTGTTTTAAAAAGGACATACCATGTTTATCCGCGCTTCACACCCTGCACAAGCAAGCGCATCTTCAGATATTGCTAATATTATACGCACCTCTGATTTATCAAAGGGTTCACTTCAGGCGATGAAGGACTTCAAGTCGAATCCGGAGAGATTTTTGGCGCAAAATATCTTGGATATATCAGGCGTAATGAAGAGTAATGATCGAACGAGCACTACCTCCATGCTCAATGATGTTCTTAAAAAAGGGTATTTCGCCCTCATTCCATCCGAAAATGGAAATAGTAAATTTCATCTCAAACCCGTCAATGTTTCCACGGTGGCAGAGGCAGAAAATGTCATTTACGCACACTGGATCCCGTTCAAGAGCGGTAATGTCACGCCTGGATATACAGATATTCCGAAAATTCCACATCATGCGCCACGTGACGACAGTGCGATTTTTGCCTTTACGCCCGGCATGAATGGATGCGCGTTAGAAGTGAGAGAACATCCCACTCGCGATAATTATTATCGAATTTTTCATAATCAGCATCCAACCAGCCAGGTACAGACGGACCTTATTGACGAAATCGCAGGCAGCAAAGTCGATGCTTTTACTGAAAGTGAATATTTTCAGCACAATAATGCTTTATTAATGCCTGTCGCGGCTAACATCATGCATTTTGATAACAGACAGGGCGGATGGGCGTTTATCAGCCAGCCTCAGGGCATCAACATGCACAACAATGCAGTTGAAAGAATGTCCAACAGCAATATTATTTTCAGGTATATGACTGAGTAACGCACGCGGTTATTCAGAGAACAGGCCAGCGTTAATTTACCAACACGGGATGATGCCAAACAGGTTCGACATCGGCAGGCAGCCACAGCTTGCGGCCCAGCTCAATCCAGGCACACGGCAGGTGGAAATCCGATCCTTGTGACGCCATCAGGTTGAAATCCCGCGCATAGCGCCCCAACTGCGTCCGTTCATCTGGTGCCTGTTGGCATTGCGCCACTTCCATCGCGATCCCGCCGTTTTCTGCGAAGGTAGCTAACAGACGCTTTAGCCATTTGGCCGTCAAATCGTAGCGCCCCGGATGCGCCAACACCGATACACCGCCGGATTGATGAATAGCCTCGATCGCTTGCGGTATGGTGCACCACTGCGGTGGCACATAACCGATTTTGCCTTTCGCCAGATATTTTTTGAACACCTGATTCATATTCGCCGCGATGCCCAGTTCGATCAGATAACGTGCAAAATGCGCGCGTGTAATCTGTCCGCCCGTGGCCAGACGCTGTGCGCCAGCCAGCGCATCAGGAATGCGGTTTTTTTCCAGACGAGCCGCGATCTGTTCCGCCCGACTCTGTCGACACTCCGCCTGCTGTTGCAGCAACCTCGTCAGCGCTGAGTGTGCACTATCCATCCCCAATCCGACAATATGGATCTCATGGTTTTCCCACAGCGTGGAGATCTCCACGCCGGGAATCAATCTCAGCGGCAGCCCCTGTTGTGCAATCGCATTCTGCGCTTCTTCAAGCCCAGCCGTCGTGTCGTGATCGGTAATCGCCAGCACGCTCACCCGCATGTCTACCGCGCGACTGACCAGCGCCGTCGGCGTTAAAAGACCGTCAGATGCCGTGGTATGGCTATGCAAATCATAAAGTGGGAACGACGATATCGGTTGAGAATCTTCTGGCACAAGCCTATCCATTAACAAGAATAATGCGAAGACCGCATGATGCCATCAATGGGAGGAAAAGGGTAATTCTCATCTATCTATAAGTGCCCTTTTCTCTCCTTTTCCTGCGAGATTTTTAAGGTACTTCCAAGATACGCAAATTGTTTTCCAATAAGGAAGCCACAAACAACGCACACAGGAAACTTATCCCTTTAACAAAGCATGCAATACCTGTAAGGAAAACAAAATCATTATAGCCAGAATGATTCCCAGATAATAAAAAAAACGAATATAAGAAAAAAAAGCTGCTCATTACCACCTCTGTTTTTGATGCTAGCAATGCACGTTTAATGCTCTTCGAATTTTCAAATTTATTTGTCCTGTCCCATTTTATTGAAAGACCAAACAGAGATGAAATGACTCCGTAAATAAAAGTCCACTCTAACGCCCGAGCCATAATCCCATAATAAAAAACAGAAAGAACCCTTGAGCAATTAAGCATTCTAAAACAGGCCATTTTTTCAATAAAGGCACTTATTAACATGCATAAAAAGAAAAAAATCACTTCATAAGGCATAGCTAAATAAACATTTTCACTCAAGAGGAAAAGGCTCATCATCACCATAATATGAAGTGATACTAGCGAAAGAATGGGTTTGACTCTAGATGTGCTATGTCTAATTTCCATGATTCTTTGATTGAGGGTCATTTTATTTTCACTAGAAAAACCAAAGTACAGTCGCCAATGTTTAAGTAATTGTTGAACAGGTCCCGCAGTCCATCTGATTTGCTGTTTTTTCATATCAGAAAAAGTGGTGGGAATCAGTCCTCTTCCTACTGTGTCGGCAAATACATAACCTATATATCCTTGCGCATGCATTCTCACTGCAAGCTCGGAATCCTCTGTCAATGCGGTTTCATCCCATCCTCCTACCTTCTCCAATATATTTTTCCTCAAAATACACATCGTCCCGACGGTAAATGCAGAGTTAATTTCTGTATATGATGGCAGCTCTACTTTATGAAATAATGTCCAAAAGTAATAGGCACCTTCCATAACATGGCTTGATTGATGATTATAGTAATCATGGCTAGTCTGAACAAAGCCGACGTTTTCATCTTTAAATATTCTGACATAACGTCGAATGAAATCTGGCTCAGTAATATAATCTGCATCAATAACAGCGATTAACTCAGTATCAAAAGACGTAATTTTT
The DNA here is from genome assembly GCF_015689195.1 of Pectobacterium aroidearum. Lineage (GTDB taxonomy): Bacteria > Pseudomonadota > Gammaproteobacteria > Enterobacterales > Enterobacteriaceae > Pectobacterium > Pectobacterium aroidearum. The sequence goes on along the minus strand of NZ_CP065044.1, from coordinate 2,422,335 downwards.
AATGCGTAATTCAGCGCTCCAGCTTTTGCTCCTGCAAGTACAGGAATATGATAAAATCTGAATTTCTCACCCAACATGTCACAATGCTTTTTTACGGGGTTCCAGAGTGCTTCATCCTGAGTATTATTATCTATGACGATAACTTCATAATTGTCATAATCTAATGCAAAAATACTATTAAGTGTATTAATTACTATTTCAGGCGGCTCTGAATAACAAGGCAGGTGAATAGTGACTTTTGGTGAATATATCTCACTACAATCCTGAATATGCGCCACTTTTTTATTTCGCTTAAAATTAAGATAAAACAAAGAGTTTTGAGAAAACGGGGAATAGTAAAATGAATAAATCGACGTTATTATTGAAAATGAAAAGATAGTAATAAAAATAGCCTGAAGGCCATGTTCGACAAACATCTCATAAAAAGAAAATACATAACTGAGCAGACATAAAAGCAAAGTAGTACTAATTGCTGTAAGACCCGAACCGAAGGGGGTTATCATTCCTGAGTATCTGTACCATGTGAAAGAGATCATACTGCCGACGAAGAACAGTACCAAAAAATAAATAAGCGGCCACGATGACAGGAAAGATGCCGCCATAAATAACAGAAAAAAAACCAGCATCAATACGTTGACATTGGCCTTCTCACCATAGTTTCCTTTTGAAAAAATATATAGTGACACAGATCTTATCATCACCAAAAAAGCTGCAATATATAAAATCCCGTCTCTATCAAGAGAGATAAATTCAAACATTAAAAAATCCCATTAAAAAAATTTGAAATAATCAGGGAATGATAATTTTCACAAAATAATGTAGTGACATTACAACACCCTAATGATTATAACCTTCATGGTTAACGCAGTATTAATATACTTATTCGCCAACTTATGATTAATGACAAACGATGACATTATTTTGATTATCTATGTCAAAAAACCCCACATATGACAATACTTATCAATGACACTGTTTTGCCATTAAATGACATTTTTGATAAATTAAATTTTATCTCATGAAGTTACTTATTGGATGAGATAAAAACAATAAAACAAGGAGTATTACATCATGTATTTAATAAGAAGAAAATATATAACATCATTAGAGACTATATTAAAAAAGGAAGGGGTAAACGTAGACGCACTATCAAACGATACAACAATACGTGACAGGGGTGAAGAAAGTGATGATGAATTCACCAGTGTTTATAACATTCAAGCGTTGCTTGACATTGCCTATGCCAGCCAGGGAAAAGAAAGTTTTGGGCTACTATCTTATGAATATTTTCATCCTGGTGATTATGACATTGTTAATTACATTATGATGAGTAGTGACAATCTATTACATGCGCTTGAATGCCTTTGCCGTTTTTCCAGACTGTTATACAGCGGATGCCAACTAACGTTAGATAAAAAAAACACAAAAACATACTGTATTGGATTTACTTATCTCTATCCACAAGATAAAAACAACGAAATCATCCGTCAATTTCATGAATTAACAGTCGCCAGTTTACTGGCTTATTGCCAGTGGCTCACTGCGGCTAATTTTACTCATTTTTCTGCCATGGAGTTTAGTTATCCACAACCCTATAGCATAAGAAAATACGAAACGCTATTTGCTTGCCCAATGACCTTTGGCACAGATCGAAATCGTGTTTATCTGAATGCAGAAACACTGTTAATGCCATTAGTTACGTCCAATGCATCACTTTTCAAGTTGCACGAAAAACACGCAACCTGCTTGATCGACATTCTTTTTAATAAAACAATAAAGGGCCGGGTAAGAGACAGCATTAGCAAAAGACTAGAAACCGGTTCATGCAATATTCATTCTGTCGCATCTGACCTCTTTATGACTCCACGGACATTGCAGAGGCGTCTGGAAGAAGAAGGGGCTTATTTCAAGGATATACTTGAGGAAGTAAAAATGAATCTTGCAGAATATTACCTCATATATAGCCAATACCCACTTTCTCAAGTTGCTGAATTGGTTGGATATAAAGAGCTCAGCAGCTTCCACCGAGCATGCCTGCGCTGGTTCAGGTCATCTCCTGGATTCTTTCGCGAGAGAGGTGGCAGGAAGGCATGCTTGCCCATGAAATGACATAACTGCTGCCTTTTTATGACGTAAAGCATGGATAAAATAATCCTATTGCAGGTGTTGACATTTTATCGACGAACCAGTTAACTAGTACACAAGCTCAGCGCAGTAATCCGAACACAAACAGCGAGATGATGATAATGGCAACGCAGAAAATGATGAAGCATGGTTGGTGGCACTCTTCCCTATCGCGGGTGGACTAATCACGCATCGCTGTTATCACACATGCAGATATTCCCAGGCCCGCTTAACTAAGCGGGCTTTTTATTTGATGGGCACAACATTAAACGGGTAGCAAGAATGCAAACAACACAACCTAAACTGGAACTGCTGCGTACCGAGGCCGTTTACCGTAACGACCCCAGCGCCATCTTCCATCAGCTCTGCGGTGCCAGACCAGCCACGTTGCTGTTAGAGTCGGCTGAAATCGACAGTAAGGAAAACCTGAAAAGCCTGTTAATCGTTGATAGCGCGCTACGCATTACTGCGCTGGGCCAGCACGTTTCCATTCAGGCATTAACGGCGAACGGTGCCAGCCTCCTGCCGCTTCTGGATGCCGCACTGCCAGCGGAAATTATTAATCAACCGCGTCCGAACGGTCGTGAGCTCACTTTTCCACTGGCAGACGTCATGCAAGATGAAGACGCTCGTCTGCGTTCGCTGTCGGTCTTTGATGCCTTACGTCAAATTTTGACGCTGGTTGCCAGCCCGGCAGAGGAGCGTGAAGCCATGTTCCTCGGTGGCCTGTTTGCCTACGATTTGGTTGCCGGGTTTGAAGCGTTACCCACGCTGAGCCAACAACAGCGCTGCCCGGACTTTTGCTTCTATCTGGCAGAAACACTGCTGGTGCTCGATCACCAAAAACGCGTGACCGCGCTGCAAGCCAGCCTGTTTACGCCAAACCACAGCGAAAAGCAGCGGCTGCAACAGCGTCTGGAACAGCTACAGTTTCAGCTTACCCAGCCCGCTCCCGCACTGCCGCGTCAGTCCATCGAGAATATGACGTTGAGCTGCAATCAGAGCGATGAAGCCTTCGGCGAGGTTGTCAGCCAGATGCAGGAAGCCATCCGCATCGGTGAAATTTTCCAGGTCGTGCCGTCACGCCGTTTTTCTCTGCCGTGTCCTTCACCGCTGGCCGCTTACCAAACGCTGAAAGATAACAACCCGAGTCCTTACATGTTTTACATGCAGGATCAGGACTTCACGCTGTTCGGCGCCTCGCCGGAAAGCTCACTGAAATACGATGCCGACAGCCGCCAAATCGAAATTTACCCGATTGCGGGTACCCGCCCGCGTGGTCGCCGCGCCGATGGTTCGCTGGATCGCGATCTCGATAGCCGTATTGAGTTAGAAATGCGTACCGACCATAAAGAGCTGGCTGAACATCTGATGTTGGTGGATTTAGCCCGTAACGATCTGGCGCGCATCTGTCAGCCCGGCAGCCGTTACGTTGCCGATCTGACCAAAGTTGACCGCTATTCCTTCGTCATGCATTTGGTCTCTCGCGTGGTGGGGACGCTGCGTGAAGATCTGGATGTGCTGCACGCCTACCGCGCCTGCATGAATATGGGCACGCTGAGCGGTGCGCCGAAAGTTCGGGCAATGCAGTTGATTGCCGAGAGTGAGAAAACTCGCCGCGGTAGCTACGGCGGCGCGGTGGGCTATTTTACCGCTCACGGCGATCTGGATACCTGCATCGTGATTCGCTCCGCCTATGTCGAAGACGGTATTGCCACCGTTCAGGCGGGTGCGGGCGTGGTTCTGGATTCCAACCCTCAGGCTGAAGCCGACGAAACGCGTAATAAAGCCCGGGCCGTACTGCGAGCGATTGCCAGTGCGCACCATGCAAAGGAGATTTTCTGATGGCCGACATCCTGCTGCTCGATAATATCGACTCATTCACCTACAACCTGGTGGATCAACTGCGTGCCAGCGGTCATCAGGTCGTGATTTACCGTAACCATCTGCCTGCCGATGTGATCATCGCGCGGTTACAGCAAATGGAAAAACCGATTCTGATGCTCTCCCCCGGCCCCGGTACGCCAGCCGAAGCGGGCTGTATGCCGGAACTACTGCAACGTCTGCGCGGTCAGTTGCCGATTATCGGCATTTGCCTCGGCCATCAGGCCATTGTGGAAGCCTACGGCGGCCATGTCGGTCAGGCAGGCGAAATCCTGCACGGCAAAGCATCTGCCATCGACCACGATGCCAGCGGCATGTTTAGCGGTCTGCCGCATCCGCTACCGGTCGCCCGCTACCACTCGCTGGTCGGCAGCAGTATTCCTTCTACGCTGACCGTCAACGCACACTTCAACACGATGGTGATGGCCGTGCGTAACGACGCCGATCGCGTCTGCGGTTTCCAATTCCACCCGGAGTCGATCCTGACCACGCACGGCGCTCGACTGCTGGAACAAACGCTGGACTGGGCGCTGGCTTAACGAGGGATACGATTATGCAACTGTCTTCTACGCAACCATCTTCTAAGACCCGGGAACCGTCTACTGCTCAGGATGTCGTCACCATGCAAAATATACTGGAAAAATTATACCGTGCAGAAAGCATCAGCCGTCAGGAAAGTCAGGCGCTGTTTGGTGCCATTATTCGCGGCGAACTGGAAGCCAGCCAACTGGCAGCGGCGCTGATTAGCATGAAGGTGCGCGGCGAGCATCCCGATGAAATCGCCGGTGCCGCCACCGCATTGCTGGCCGATGCACAGCCGTTCCCTCGCCCTGACTATTTATTTGCCGATATCGTCGGCACCGGCGGTGACGGTACGAACAGCATCAACATTTCAACCGCCAGTGCCTTCGTGGCTGCCAGTTGCGGCCTGAAAATCGCCAAGCACGGCAACCGCAGCGTCTCCAGCCGTTCCGGTTCATCCGATTTGCTTTCTGCTTTCGGTATTAAGCTGGACATGAGCGCGCAGGATTCACGTCAGGCGCTGGACGATTTGGGCGTGTGTTTCCTGTTTGCCCCGCAATATCATCTGGGTTTCCGCCATGCTATGCCAGTGCGCCAGCAGCTCAAAACCCGCACCGTCTTCAACGTGCTGGGGCCACTGGTTAACCCCGCTCGTCCGCCGCTGGCGCTGATTGGCGTGTATAGCCCTGAACTGGTTCGGCCTATCGCCGAAACATTGAAGGTGCTGGGCTACCAGCGTGCCGCCGTTGTGCATGGCGGCGGGATGGATGAAGTCGCCATTCATGCGCCGACACAGGTGGCTGAATTAAACAATGGCGAGATCGAAACCTACGAACTGACGCACCGCGATTTCGGACTGGATACGTATTCGCTGTCGGCATTACAAGGCGGTACGCCAGAAGAAAACCGTGACATTCTCGCGTCACTACTACAAGGTAAAGGTGAACGCGCGCACGCTGCTGCGGTTGCCGCCAATGTTGCGCTGCTCCTGAGATTATTCGGACAAGAAAATTTGCGCCAGAATGCGCAACAGGCGCTTGAAGTCATTCATAGTGGACAGGCTTATCAGCGCGTTATCGCACTGTCCGCGAGAGGGTAAGGGAATCATGCAGGAAACCGTATTACATAAAATTGTGCGCGATAAGGCGCTTTGGGTTGCGGAGAGAGAGAAAGCACAGCCGCTGGACTTTTTTCAGCATGAAATTGTTCCCAGCCAGCGCGACTTTTATCAGGCGCTGAAACAGGATAAGCCCGCTTTTATTCTGGAATGCAAAAAGGCCTCGCCGTCGAAAGGATTGATTCGCGACGATTTCGACCCGGTAGCGATTGCCCAGGTCTATAAAGATTACGCGTCCGCGATTTCCGTTTTAACCGACGAGAAATATTTTCAGGGTGACTTCGCCTTTCTGCCGCAGGTGAGTGCGGCAGTACATCAGCCGGTATTGTGCAAAGACTTTATTATTTCGCCTTACCAGATCTATCTGGCCCGCTACTATCAGGCCGATGCCATTCTGCTGATGCTATCCGTGCTGGACGACGAGCAATACCTGCAACTGGCCGACGTGGCACACAGTCTGAAGCTAGGTGTCCTGACGGAAGTCAGTAATGAAGAAGAGCTAGAGCGGGCCATTCAGTTGGAAGCACGCGTTGTCGGAATCAACAACCGCGACCTGCGCGATCTCTCCATTGATCTTAACCGCACCCGGACGCTCGCACCACGGCTGCCCGAGGGTGTCACAGTGATCAGCGAGTCCGGCATCAACCGACATGCCCAGATTCGTGAACTCAGCGCCTTTGCCCAGGGGTTCTTGATCGGCAGTTCGCTGATGTCAGAACCCGATCTGAACGGCGCAGTACGCCGCGTTATTCTGGGAGAAAACAAGGTCTGCGGCCTGACGCGTGCCGAGGATGCTCAAGCGGCTTATCAAGCCGGTGCGCTCTACGGCGGATTAATCTTCGTCGCCAGTTCACCACGCTATGTTGACGCTAAACACGCCGCCGACGTGATGACAGGCGCTCCACTGCGCTATGTCGGCGTTTTCCGTAATGCGCCTGTCGAACACATCGTTGCTATCACGACGCAGTTGGGGCTAGCGGCCGTTCAGCTACACGGCGATGAAGATCAACAGACGATCGACAAGCTACGCCAGCAACTCCCTGCGGCTTGCCAGATTTGGAAAGCGTTGAGCATCGCGGACACCCTGCCAGCGCGTAATCTCACCCACGTCGATCGCTACGTGTTTGACAACGGTCAGGGCGGCAGCGGGAAAACCTTCAACTGGTCGCTGTTGGCGAATCAATCATTGGATAACGTGGTGTTAGCCGGCGGCCTAAATAGCGATAACTGCGCGCTGGCAGCACAGCAAGGTTGCGCAGGACTGGATTTCAATTCCGGGGTAGAAAGCGAACCGGGAAAAAAAGACTCACATAAAATTGCTGCGGTTTTTGCGACATTACGTCAGCCGCAGCGCTAAAACAGACGGGAAAATTATGACATTACTCAACCCTTACTTCGGTGAATTCGGCGGACAATTTGTTCCGCAGATCCTCATGCCGGCATTACGCCAGTTGGAAGAGGCTTTCGTCAATGCACAAAAAGATCCTGAATTTCAGGCTGAATTTACCGATCTGCTGAAAAACTATGCGGGTCGTCCAACGGCGTTAACCCTGTGTCAAAACCTGACCGCAGGGACGAAAACCAAGCTGTACCTGAAACGCGAAGACCTGCTGCACGGTGGCGCGCACAAAACCAATCAGGTGCTCGGGCAGGCTCTGCTGGCCAAGCGCATGGGTAAAAGCGAAATCATCGCTGAAACCGGTGCAGGCCAACACGGTGTCGCGACAGCGCTGGCTTGCGCCCTTCTCGGCCTGAAATGCCGCGTTTATATGGGAGCAAAAGATGTTGAGCGCCAGTCGCCGAACGTCTTCCGTATGCGTCTGATGGGTGCAGAAGTGATTCCGGTTCACAGCGGTTCCTCCACGCTGAAAGATGCCTGTAACGAAGCGCTACGTGACTGGTCTGGCAGCTATGAAACCGCACACTATCTGCTGGGAACAGCGGCAGGCCCGCATCCTTACCCGACTATCGTGCGCGAATTTCAACGCATGATTGGTGAAGAGACGAAAGCCCAGATTCTGGAAAAAGAAGGTCGCTTGCCGGATGCGGTATTGGCCTGCGTCGGCGGTGGCTCTAACGCGATTGGGATGTTTGCTGATTTCATCGACGATACCAGTGTCCGTCTGATCGGCATTGAACCTGGCGGCTTGGGCATTGAATCCGGGCAGCACGGTGCACCGTTAAAACACGGTCGCCTCGGTATCTATTTCGGTATGAAGTCCCCCATGATGCAAACCTCCGACGGACAAATTGAAGAGTCCTACTCTATTTCCGCCGGTCTGGATTTCCCGTCCGTCGGCCCGCAACACGCCTACCTGAACAGCATCGGCCGCGCTGACTATGTCTCGATTACCGATGACGAAGCGCTGGATGCATTCAAAACGCTCTGCCGCAGTGAAGGCATTATCCCCGCGCTGGAATCCTCTCACGCGCTGGCACACGCCCTGAAGATGATTAAAGCGGAACCGGAGAAAGAGCAACTGCTGGTGGTCAACCTGTCCGGCCGGGGTGATAAAGACATCTTTACCGTGCATGATATTTTGAAAGATCGGGGAGAAATCTAATGGAACGTTATCAACAGCTGTTTAATCGCCTGTCAGAGAAAAAGGAAGGCGCGTTCGTTCCCTTTGTCACACTGGGCGATCCCTCCCCCGAGCAGTCTCTGAAAATTATCGACACGCTGATTGCCGCCGGTGCCGATGCGTTGGAGTTAGGCGTGCCCTTCTCTGACCCACTGGCAGATGGCCCAACCATTCAGGATGCCAACCTGCGCGCCTTTGCTGCCGGCGTTAACCCCGGCCAGTGCTTCGAAATGCTGGCAACCATTCGTCAGAAATATCCGGACATCCCGATTGGCCTGCTGATGTATGCCAATCTGGTCTTCAGCAACGGCATTGATGAGTTTTATCAACGCTGCGCGCAGGTTGGCGTTGATTCGGTGTTAGTGGCAGATGTTCCAGTGGCGGAGTCAGCGCCTTTCCGTACGGCTGCGCTGCGGCATGGCATTGCTCCTATTTTTATCTGTCCACCCAATGCTGACGATGAACTGCTGCGCGAGATCGCTTCCTATGGCCGCGGTTATACCTATTTAGTGTCGCGTGCGGGCGTAACCGGGGCAGAAAAGCGCGCCCAACTGCCGCTGAATCATTTGGTAGCCAAACTGAACGAGTACCATGCTGCCCCTCCGCTGCAAGGATTTGGTATTTCCGATCCTACTCAGGTGCGGGAAACGTTAGCATCAGGCGCTGCGGGTGCCATTTCTGGCTCGGCGATCGTGCGGATTATCGAAAAGAATCTGAACCAGCCTGACGTTATGCTGTCAGAGTTACACACCTTTGTGAGTGAAATGAAAGCCGCTACGCGCTCATAACACTTTTCAGGCGCGCGATTTGTGCTTAACGCAAGCCGTATCGCGCGTCGAATAATGTTTCAATTTATTTCTTATTTAATTAACCTGAAATATCTGCAATTATTATTTAATGTCCAACCCATTATAATTGTAAGAAATGTTTTCAAATTGAAATAATTATTTAATTTCACATTAAAGAAAAAATTAATTAGCCATTCCTTTTTAAACTGCATAAATCCCGCCAATAAAATACGAAGAAAATCACAGAATTGAGATCGTTTTTAATTTTCTCTTTTTAACGATCTCGTTCACATTACTGTAAGAAATAATAAATAGAATGGAACCGCTGAACAAAAGTGGCAGCGCGTTTTTAAATAATAATTCTCTTTGACTTGGGATAATAAAATGAAAGCTAAAATATTGACGATGATGGTAACTTCCTTAATCAGCTTAAGCTCCATGGCTGTTACGATTGACTATCGTCATGAAATGAAGGATACAGTAAGCGCAAACCATCAGGATCGTTTACTGATATCTAACCGTTTTGACAACGGTTTTGGTCTGTCAATGGAAGCCAAATGGGCGCAGTCTAGCGCTGATAAGACACCAAACAAACCATTTAACGAAACGGTCAGCAACGGCACCGAAGTGACCGCAAGCTACCTGTACAAATTCAATAAAACCTTTGGTCTGGAAGGCGGCCTGAATTTGGTTTCCAATTCCACGAGCAATAACTATCGTCCTTACATTAAAGGCACCGCGAATATCACCGATTCGCTGTACTATGGCCTGCGCTATCGTGCGTCCTACCTGCGCGTCAGCGGTGACATTGGCAAGTCAAGCGTGACAAATCCTACCGATATCACTGGCTATACCATCACCAGTACGCTGGGCTATAAACTGCCTGCGAACTTTGTGGTTGAATACGAATTTGAATACAACAAAAACAACAAAGCAGGCGCTACTTGGTATTTAGCGGATAGTGAAAATTATGAAATGAGCCACGATATTAAACTGGCTTATAAATTTGACAAAAACTGGACGCCTTACGCTCAAATCGGTAACGTCAAAGGCAGCACAATCACTGACGAGCGTCAAACTCGCTACCGTGTAGGTGTACAATACAGTTTCTAATGGCTAACGCCATCTAGATAATTGCTGTAATAAAAATAGCGTTCTCTTTATTGGTTTGTTATTTCCTGTCTATAAAAACGGCGACGTTATTTACGTCGCCGTTTTTTACATCAAATTAACCATCAGAAGCGGTAGCCTACACCAAACATAAAGGCCCATGGATCAAGCTTAGTATGGATACTTTGCTGAGCGTTACCGGCTTTAAATTTCACATCGGTATCAATATCCATCCACCATACGGACATGTTTACTAGCCAATTCTTGTCCAGGTTGTAATCCAGCCCAGCTTGTGCAGCAACGCCCCAGGAATTTTTCAGGCTTAGATCGCTCAGGCCCGCACCTGTCCCCTTGTCATTAAATTTCTCATCGAAGAACATCGTGTAATTCAGACCAACGCCCAAATAAGGACGTAATTTATCTTGAGCATCACCAAAATAGTACTGCGCGACTAGTGAAGGCGGCAGGTGCTTCACTTCTGCAATCGTGCCCGTACCGGGTGTTCCGACTTTGTGTTTGAATGGGGTGGCCGCGAGCAATTCAACCCCAATATTGTCCGTCACCATGTAGCTGAAAGTCAGGCCCAACTGAGTATTGTTGCTAACCTGAAACTCCCCCAACCCCAGCACGTTGTCCGAACTTTCAGCAGGACGCACCGTTGCTGAGCCTGCCCGAACAATAAAATCACCCGCTTGATGAGCCTGTGCCAACGCAGGCATAAACGCCGCTGCCAACAATAACAAAGATGTCTTTTTCATTACCCGCTCCATTTATAGGGTTTAAATTTCGAGCGAAATATAACCCTAAGTAGGTATCCTTGTTTTAAGCCAGATCACATCTTTTAAAGATTTTACACTCAAATTGAACCACATCATTTATCGCTAACTGATTAAAAACACTAGAATTGATCCAAATCAATAAATGACGAAAGATACATAACGTGCTCTGCCAGCAAATTGCGTTACCGCGCGGACGCATTCAACGGTAGATTTTTATTTTCATTAACGTGATTCACGCTGGCTGGGGGCAGTTAGTCATCCAATGAGCGATAATACCTGTATGCACTGTGGCGCATGCTGCGCTTATTTCAGGGTGTCTTTCTATTGGGCTGAAGCGGATGACGGTGGCGGTGTTGTACCTTCTTCGCTCACCGAACCCGTTTCCCCTTTTTTACGCTGCATGGTGGGTACGAACAGCAAAACCCCGCGCTGCGAGGCGTTGGAAGGCACAATCGGGGATACCGTTAGTTGTTCTATTTATGTTAATCGCCCTTCGTCGTGCCGTGAATTTATGCAATCCGGTGAAAATGGACAGACCAATGATGCCTGCAATCGGGCACGGGAAAAGTACGGCCTGCCACCTTTGGTAACCCTTTCATCACCGTCTTTCATTACTGAAGGGAAAAACAGCATTGCATCACTGACGGGGTGCCACAGTACGGATTAACAGGTTACAATCACGAGTTAAGTTCTATCCGTTGATTTATCTTTTTCAAGGAGCCTGCATGCCTATCACGGCTAACACGTTGTACCGTGACACAATGAACTTTACCCGCAACCAGTTCATCAGCATCTTAATGATGTCACTGTTGACGGCCTTCATTACTGTCATACTGAATCATGCGCTATCGCCTTCTGTAGACGAGTTACGGATTCTGAGCAGTTCCGGCAGCGATCTGTCATCTTCTGTCGAATCCGGCCTGATGGACTTGATTCAGCAGATGACGCCGGAACAACAAACCGTGTTGCTAAAAATGTCGGCGGCGGGCACCTTTGCTGCGTTAGTGGGCAACGTACTGCTGACGGGCGGCGTTCTGATGCTGATCCAACTGGTCTCTGACGGGCACCGCACCAGCGCACTGCGTGCGATTGGCGCTTCCACGCCTTTTTTACTGCGCTTACTTTTCCTGATTCTGCTATGCACGCTGCTCATCCAGCTTGGCATGATGCTTCTGGTCATTCCTGGCGTGCTGCTGGCCATCGCACTGAGTTTGTCTCCCGTGATTGTCGTCACTGAAAAAAGCGGGATTTTCAGCGCGATTAAAGCAAGCACCAAATTGGCCTATGGCAACTTACGCGCAACCGCGCCAGCCATCGTGATGTGGTTGTTGGCTAAAATCGCTATTTTGCTGGTCGTGTCGAAGTTACCGATTTCCTCACCGACCGTGCTCGGCGTGGTTCTGAACGGATTAAGCAACCTGATCTCCGCTATCCTGCTGATTTATCTCTTCCGCCTTTATATGCTGCTGCGCGCATAATTACCGCTCTTCGCCTATGCCGCAACTCCGGCGGCATAGGCTTCGCCAGTTCCCGCGTTCAAGACTTGCCCAATCGTAATTTTCTGCAAATTATTACAATATCTCGGGAATGGTGTTCCACAATGAAGGATAATGGCATGAGCTATCGGATAACTCTTGTGGGTTATGATTACGACACTTTGAGTGATGGATTGACATAATGAAGCAACTTCTTGATTTTATACCGTTGGTCGTGTTTTTTGCGGCCTATAAACTTTATGACATCTATATCGCATCGGGTGCACTGATTGCGGCAACGGCGCTGTCACTCGCAGTCACCTGGGTGATGTATCGTAAAATAGAGAAAATGACGCTGGTCACCTTTGCGATGGTCGTCGTTTTTGGCTCGCTAACGCTGGTGTTCCATAACGATCTGTTTATCAAGTGGAAAGTCACCATCATCTACGCGTTGTTTGCCGTTGCTCTGCTGGTTAGCCAGTTTGTCATGAAGCAGACGCTGATTCAGAAGATGCTGGGTAAAGAATTAACCTTGCCGCAATCCGTCTGGGGGAAATTGAATTTCGCCTGGGCCATGTTCTTTCTGGTGTGTGGACTGGTTAACATCTATATTGCTTTCTGGTTACCGCAAAGCGTTTGGGTCAATTTCAAAGTCTTTGGCCTGACCGGTGTGACGCTGCTGTTTACGCTGATCTGTGGCGTTTACATCTACCGCCACTTGCCTGGCGATCAGGAAAAACCAGAAGAAGAAAAAAGCGAGCAGCCATAATTCGCTAAAGCAATACACCGTGTTTGATAAAGACACTATACCCGTCAGCAAGAACGCTTTGACCGACGGGTATACTCAACTTAACCAACTTGACTGATTGCACAATGAGCACACAAAACGTGTTACCACAGGGCGAACTGGTTCTCCGCACGCTGGCAATGCCAGCCGATACCAATGCGAACGGGGATATTTTTGGCGGCTGGCTGATGTCACAAATGGACATCGGCGGCGCAATTTTGGCGAAAGAAATTGCCGAAGGGCGTGTCGTTACCGTACGGGTTGATGGAATGTCGTTCTTAAAACCTGTCGCCGTTGGCGATGTGGTTTGCTGTTATGCGCGTTGTTTACGGACTGGTCGCAGTTCTATCAACGTCAACGTTGAAGTCTGGGTAAAGAAAGTCTCGTCTGAGCCGATTGGCCAGCGCTATCGGGCGACCGAAGCGTTATTCACCTACGTCGCGGTAGATGAAGAAGGTCATCCACGTGAATTGCCAGCGGGTAAAAGCAATTTCACGCCAAGCGAGTAGTGTCCGGCATCATTCTGACGTAAGTGCGACGTCATCTATCCTGAATAATTAATGGATATATCGAACTAACGAAAACGGGGTGTCATCAGCTAACGATGGCACCCCGTTTCTTTTTTGGACTGGCATGAATTATTCGACGGCTGCCCCGCCATCAATTTTAAAGACGATGGTCACAACCAGATCTTTACCCGGCTTGCCAGATTCGTAACGCCATTTGCGCATCGCCTGTTTGATATCACGCTCGAACATATTACGCGGTTCGGCAGAAAGCACGCGAACGTTATCAACACGTCCAGACTCATCCACATCAAACTGCATTTTTACCCGGCCCTCGACGCGTAGGGAAAACGCGCGAGCAGGATACTGAGGCTGTGCGCGGCTCAGCGGGCGCGGCCCACTAGACTGCGTGCTTGCTGCTGGCGCAGGCGCCTGCTTCACCGGTGCATTATTCACGTTGCGCGTCGGTTCTTCGCTGGTAAACGGCGAAGGCGGCTGTTTTTCAACGGTTGGCTCACGCTTAACCGGCTTCGGCTGTTCAACCTTCTTCACTGGCTTAGGTTCCGGTTTAGGCTTCGGCGGCTTGGGCTTTGGTTCAGGCAATGGCATAGGAACCGGCTGCGGGACAGGCTCCGGCTCCGGCTCTGGAATCGGTTCCGGCTCAGGTTCAGGCTGCTTAACCGGTTCTGGCTCAGGGGCAGATTTGGCAGCTGGAGCCGCTTCATAGGCCGCAGGGTTCACCATCACAACGCTAATGGGCTTGGATTCCTGCGGTAATTCGATTGAATTATTAAACGATGCGTACAGCAAACCTGCAATCAGTGAACCGTGAAAACCAACTGAAAGTATGAATGGCCATGAGTAACGGCGGGTCAAAAAAAACTTTTTTTGCGGCATAGTCTGTCTTTATCCTCTTATGCCGCCCAAGTTTAAATGCAAATAGCAATCATATTCAATAACAACCCGTGGAATTGTCAAAAAAACAGAAATCGTGGGGGGATTACTCTGGCAAATCAACCTATTGTCCTCGAACAACATCACGTATGATGGTAGAAACACGCGTCTCTTACCCGATAGCGTTTGGCCACTGGGCGCTAGCCCGGCATCCCAAGCGAACAAGGGTACCTTCCTACCTGTGAGGTCACTATGCTCTATGTCATTTATGCTGAAGATAATGTTGATTCATTAGCAAAACGCCTATCGGTAAGACCCGATCATCTTGCCCGGTTACAGGCATTGCGCGATCAGGGGCGACTGATTACTGCGGGGCCTTTACCTGCTATCGACAGCGACGATCCCGGCCAAGCTGGCTTTAGCGGTTCCGTCATTATCGCCGAATTCGCGTCACTGGATGAGGCAACAGCGTGGGCTGATGCCGACCCCTATATCGCGGCAGACGTCTATAAACACGTCAGCGTGAAGCCCTACAAGAAAGTGTTTTAAGGTTCTATTGATACAGGTCATGATTGGAGGGAAAAATCATGACCCTTTACCTCCCCGCTAAAAGCTGAAATATTTTAGTCATTTAACAATGATAGTTTGACCGCTATTCATATATAGAGGGTCAACAATCATGTTAATGCCAGCGATTTTGCGAAACGGAATTGCTACTATCCGCCGCCGTCATCGCCTCAGTATTCTCTCCGGATTGTTATTGATCATTGGGTTATTTTCTTTACTGCAATTGGTTTCCGTCGGGGTCATTTCCCAAACAATGACCCAGGTTCAGCAGGATATTTCCGCTAACGAAAGCCTTCGTCAGCAACAAGCGTTAATGGATAAAGCACGGATGGAAGTGATGAATGCCAGCGATAAACTCAACCGCGCGGGCATTTATCTACTGGTGGACAAAGAAACAGGGTCTGAAGGCAGTTGGCACAGCCTGATGGATGAGGCAGAAGTGTCTCTCAAACAGGCACAGGAGTTCTACCAACAGTTAGGAACGGTCACGACGTCAGAAGCGGAAACAGCCGCGTTCATCGACCTGAAGAAGAGCTACAGCCAACTCTATTCCGGGCTTATTGAACTCGCTCAGGGAATAAAATCCACCAACCAGATCGATATTTTCTTTGCCGTTCCCGTTCAGGCCTATCAAAGCGATTTTACCCAGAAATATTCACACTACCTGCAAGACACCGATGCATTGCAAAAGCAGCACGGCCAACAATTTCTGGCGTCTCTCGATCAAGCTAAAACGATTTTTATCACGGTACTAGGGCTCTTACTGGCGATCGCCATCGCAGTTTGGATCGGCGTGAGTCGGGTCATTATTCGTCCCCTGACGAAGATTATTGCCCATTTAAAACTGATTGCCGCAGGCGATCTTTCTCACTCGGTAAACGCAGAAATACGGGGTACACGCGAGATTGGTCAACTTAATACCAGCGTCATTCAAATGCAGGAAGGTCTGGTGACATTAGTCAATCAGGTTCGCCAGGGCGTTGACCACATGGTGACGCAGGTTGATCGGGTTGCAGCGGATAACCAGCAGCTTTCCGAACAGGCTAATCGCCAATCCCATGAGCTCAAGGCCACTACAGAGCACATTATTCAGCTCAGCCAGCATCTTGAGCAAAATGCGCTGCACACTCAACAGGCCAACCTGCATGCGGAAGACACCAGCAAGATCGCCGCACAGGGCGAGAACATGATGAATGACGTCAAAGCGGCGATGTCAGATATTGCGGGCAGGACGCGCGAAATGACGGAAGTGATTGGGATGATTGAAAACGTGGCGTTCCAGACGCATATTTTGTCGTTGAATGCTGCAATAGAAGCCGCACGAGCCGGGACGATGGGACGAGGTTTTGCCGTTGTCGCACGGGAAGTCGGTACGTTGGCTTCACAAAGCAGTCATTCCGCACAAAATATTAATGTGCTGATTCGTGATTCAGACAACAGCGTAAGCGCAGGAACGCGACTGGTGAACAAACTGAATGACAGCCTGCACAACATCATTCAGACGGCGAAAGGCACCGGCACGTTTTTGAGCGAGATCTCGGAAATATCGCACCAGCAGAACAAAAGTATTCATGAAGTAACCGCCCGACTCAGTACGCTGAATGACACCGTCAGAGAAAATGCGGGACAGGTTGAAGCCTCCGCACACACCTTCACCTCACTGCTGGAGCAAACGGAACGCTTAAATACCTCGGTATCGCTGTTTATCCTGCCCTCGACAGAGGATGACATTCATCCGATGCTCGATCAGCGAGACATGCCGCAGCGCATTCCCGTTATGGGATAAGCAGGTGAAGCAATAACCCCAGCATGTGATAGCCGTGTGATAAAAAAATAGCGACCATACCTCGGGTCGCTATTTTCCTCACTGGCTTACCAATCGTAGGTTACCGCATAGAGCAACGCTCGTCGTTTGTGCTTTTGCTGCAAATAACGGGCAGAGCGAATATGGCGATACGTCCGTGATTGAGCTTCCAACCAGCGACTTCTTCTACGCTGGACCTGACGTAACATCCGCCAGCGCCCCACTTCATTCCGACTGCGTTTCATGATGCGACTCTTGTTAATACACTCGCGCTGGGCATTATATACCCCTGATACGTGGCGACAATCAGTGAATCGCCCTCTCCGCCACCTTCTTCTTACTCGTTACGCTATTTTATTCAGAGGAAAGGCATTTCCCCTTTTATAAATCTATGCGTACACTTTGTTAATTCTTTGCAGAAGGGAACTGTGCTGCTTTTATGTCGACATTTTATACCGTAATAAGTTGGTTACTGGTTTTTGGCTACTGGTTGCTGATCGCAGGTGTGACCTTACGTATTCTGATGAAACGTCGGGCGGTACCTTCTGCGATGGCCTGGCTACTGGTAATTTATATTCTGCCACTTGTCGGTATTGTCGCTTATCTTTCGTTCGGTGAGCTCCATCTGGGCAAACGCCGGGCTGAACGCGCCAGCAAAATGTGGCCATCAACCGCAAAATGGCTGCGCGAATTAAAAGAGTATCGCCGTATTTTCGCGACGGAAAACAGCGAAGTCGCTAGCGCATTATTCCAGCTGTGTGAACGACGCCAAGGGGTTGGTGGCGTTAAAGGCAATCAGTTGCAGCTGATGACCACGTTTGATGACACGATTAAAGCGCTATTGCGTGATATTGAATTGGCCCGCAGCAACATCGAAATGGTGTTCTACATCTGGCAACCCGGCGGCTTGGTTGAGCAAGTCTCCTCTTCTCTCATCGCGGCGGCACGACGCGGAGTACACTGCCGTATTCTGCTCGATTCTGCTGGCAGCGTACAATTCTTCCGCCAGCATCACCCTGAATTGATGCGCACAGCCGGAATAGAAGTGGTTGAAGCTCTGAAAGTAAATCTGTTCCGTGCCTTCCTGCGCCGCATGGATTTGCGGCAGCACCGTAAAATTATCCTGATCGATAACCGTATTGCTTACACCGGCAGCATGAATATGGTCGATCCTCGTTTCTTCAAACAAGATGCTGGCGTCGGGCAATGGATTGACCTGATGGCGCGAATTGAAGGGCCGGTCGCGACCACACTGGGGATTATTTACTGCTGCGACTGGGAAATGGAGACAGGCAAGCGCCTGCTTCCTCCGCCGCCGGATGTTAACGTCATGCCGTTCGAACAGGAGAGCGGCCACACTATTCAGGTGATTGCTTCCGGCCCCGGTTACCCGGAAGAGATGATTCATCAGGCGCTGCTGACATCCGTCTATTCAGCACGTAAGCAGTTGATCATGACCACCCCCTACTTCGTGCCCAGCGACGACCTGCTGCACGCCATCTGCACCGCTGCCCAGCGCGGGGTTGATGTCAGCATTATTGTGCCGCACAAGAATGACTCCGTGCTGGTCGGCTGGGCCAGCCGCGCCTTCTTCACGGAATTGCTGGCCGCTGGCGTAAAAATTTATCAGTTCAAGGACGGCCTGCTGCACACCAAAAGCGTATTGGTCGACGGACAGCTTAGCCTGGTCGGCACGGTCAATCTGGATATGCGCAGCCTGTGGTTGAATTTTGAAATCACACTGGTGATTGACGATGCCGGATTCGGCAGCGATTTAGCCTGCGTGCAAGAAGATTATATCGCCCGCTCACGCCTGTTAAACGCGACACAGTGGCAAAACCGCCCTTACTGGCAACGTATCGTCGAGCGGTTGTTCTACTTTTTCAGTCCCCTGCTATAAATGCACGTTTTCCCGTGTTCTAATAAGGCCATTGGGGAATTAACAGGAATTACGTTATGGATTTGAATAATCGCCTGACCGAAGACGAAGCATTGGAACAGGCCTACGACATCTTTTTGGAACTCGCGGCGGACAATCTCGATCCGGCAGATATTCTGCTGTTCAACCTGCAATTTGAAGAGCGCGGCGGCGCAGAGTTATTCGACCCCGCAGAAGACTGGGCCGAACACGTTGATTTCGATCTGAACCCTGACTTCTTCGCTGAAGTGGTGATTGGACTGGCTGAGAATGAAGGTGACGAAATTACCGATATTTTCGCCCGCGTGCTGATTTGCCGGGAAAAAGACCACAAGCTTTGCCACATTCTGTGGAAAGAATAAGCCCTGTGGAAAGAATAAGTTATCTCGCTTAAACGTAAGGCGTCCCCCGCAGGAGACGCCTTTTTTACATCCGTAACCGGTAAAACGGGTTACTGAGCTTCGACTTCTTCCACCGGTAACAATGCCTGAGGATCAACTTTCAGGCACGACACCGCGTGTGTAAAGCTCCCTTCCAGCAAGGGACGGGTTTTCGAGCACTCAGGGCCGACAACTGGGCAGCGGGTGCAGAACACACAGCCCGATGGCGGATTGATCGGTGAAGGTAAATCCCCTTCCAGCAGCTGTATCTGCTTATTGCGCTCCTGATCGGGATCGGGAATCGGCACCGCTGACATCAGCGCACGGGTGTAGGGATGCTGTGGATTTTGATAGACCTGGTCGTACGTTCCCAGCTCCACCGCATGGCCCAGATACATCACCAACACGCGATCGGAAATGTGCTTCACCACCGATAAATCATGCGCGATAAAAATCAGCGACAGGCGCATTTCACGCTGCAACTGACGCAACAGGTTAACGACCTGTGCCTGAATCGACACGTCCAGCGCGGAAACCGGCTCGTCGCAGATAATCAGCTTCGGTTCCAGAATCAGCGCGCGCGCGATCCCGATACGCTGACACTGGCCGCCGGAGAATTCATGCGGATAACGGTTGATCAGGTTCGGCAACAGCCCAACCTTCAGCATCATCGCTTTCACGCGATCTTTTACCGTCTGCCGATCCAGTTCAGGATGATAAACCTTTAACGGCTCCGCAATAATCTCACCGATGGTCATACGCGGATTCAGCGACGCCAGCGGATCCTGGAATATCATCTGAATATCGCTACGCGCCGCACGCCATTGATCGTCGCTCATACCCAGCAGGTCTTTCCCCAGCCAGGTCACTCGCCCGTCGGTCGCTTTTACCAGACCGATAATGGCACGCGCCAGCGTAGACTTACCGCAGCCGGATTCCCCTACTACACCCAGTGTTTCGCCTTCATATAAGCGCAACGTCACGCCATCGACCGCTTTCAGTTTTTTCGGCGGCTGCCAGAACCATTGTTTATCATCTCTGACATCAAAGTGGACTTTCAGATCGTCCACTTCTAACAACACCTTTTTCTCGTCCGCGTTGTTCATACCACCTCCTCAATCGCTCTAAAGCAGGCGCGCAAGCGGCCATCACCAAAAGATTCCAGCGCAGGTGCGCTATGGCAGACATCCATTGAATACGGGCAGCGCGGTTGGAATGGGCACCCTTTCGGCAGACGTAATAAGTTCGGTGGATTACCCGGAATGGTCGCTAATACTTCATCCTCTGCATCCAGACGCGGCACGGCATTAAGCAGGCCGACAGAATACGGATGACTCGGATGATAAAAGACATCGCGGGCAGCGCCGTATTCCATGGTACGTCCAGCGTACATCACCAGCACTTTGTCACAAATACCAGCAACGACGCCCAGGTCATGGGTGATCATGATAATGGCGGTATTAAACTCGCGCTTCAGCTCGTTCAACAGCGTCATAATCTGCGCCTGAACCGTCACATCCAGTGCCGTTGTCGGTTCATCGGCAATCAGCAGCTTTGGACGACACAGCAGCGCCATCGCGATCATCACGCGCTGACGCATCCCACCGGAAAATTCATGCGGATACATCTTCATACGCTTACGCGCTTCCGGCATTTTGACCGCATCCAGCATTTTGACCGACTCTTCAAACGCTTGGCTTTTGCTCAGATGCTTGTGCAGCATCAGCACTTCCATCAGCTGTTCACCGACGCGCATGTAAGGGTTCAGCGAGGTCATCGGATCCTGGAAAATCATACTGATTTCTTCAGCACGCAGCTTATTCAGTTGGCTTTCAGGCAGGTTGAGAATTTCTTTACCACGAAAACGGGCAGATCCGCCAATGCGACCATTGCGTGCCAACAGCCCCATCAGCGCAAACGCGGTTTGTGATTTACCGGAACCAGATTCTCCGACAATCCCCAGCGTCTCACCGGCGTTGAGCGTGAAATTCAGGTCGTTAACCGCCGTTACATCGCCATCCTGCGTCTTGAACGTTACCCGGAGATCCTGAACATGTAGCAGCGCGTCGTGCGCGCCAGTTAACTCAATCTTGCTCATGTTAATACTCCTCAGCGATCTTTCGGGTCGAGGGCATCACGCAGGCCATCGCCGATAAAGTTAAAACAAAACAGCGTGACAACCAGAAACGCCGCCGGATAGAACAGTAACCACGGCGATACTTCCATTGAGTTAGCGCCATCATTCAGTAAGGCGCCCCAGCTGCTTAACGGCTCCTGCGTACCCAGCCCCAGGAAGCTCAGGAAGGATTCAAACAGAATCATGCTTGGCACCAGTAATGAGGCGTAAACCACCACCACACCCAGCACGTTAGGCACAACGTGGCGCAATACGATACCGCGCGTGGAAACACCGGACACCATCGCCGCTTCAATGAACTCTTTACGTTTCAGACTCAGCGTTTGACCGCGCACGATACGCGCCATATCCAGCCAGGACACCATACCGATAGCCACGAAGATCAACAGCATGTTCTGCCCGAAGAACGTTACCAGCAGAATGACGAAGAACATGAACGGGAATGAGTTGAGGATCTCCAGCAAACGCATCATCACTGAATCCACTTTCCCACCCAGATAGCCGGACATCGCGCCATACAGCGTTCCGACAATCACCGCGACCAGCGCCGCCGCCACGCCGACCATCAGCGAGACCCGGCCACCGATGGCAACACGAACCAGCAGGTCACGACCAGAGGAGTCCGTACCAAAATAGTGCCCGGACGTCATATCCGGCGCGGCTGACATCATTCCCCAGTCCGTATCGGCATAGTCAAATGCGGACAGCATCGGGGCAAAAATCACAAACACGGTAATGACAGCCAAAACAAACAGGCTGGCCAGCGCGGCACGGTTATGGATAAAGCGCAGGCGCGCATCCTGCCACAGGCTACGCCCTTCAATTTCTGTCTGCTCGGTGAAGTTCTCTAACGCTTCAACGTTTTTTCGATTCCAAAACATAGCGCCCCCAATTAATAGCGAATTTTCGGATCGATAACAGCGTAGAGCACGTCAATGATCGCATTAAAGAGAATGGTTAAGCCGCCGACCAGAATCGTCAGGCTCAGTACCAGTGAGTAGTCACGGTTCAGCGCACCGTTCACGAAAAGTTGCCCAATACCCGGTAAACCAAAAATGGTTTCAATCACCATTGAGCCGGTAATAATCCCGACAAACGCCGGCCCCATGTAGGAGAGCACCGGCAGCAACGCAGGCTTTAACGCGTGGCGCAGAACGATGCGACGCATCGGCAGCCCTTTGGCGCGCGCGGTACGGATAAAGTTAGAGTGCAAAACCTCGATCATAGATCCTCGGGTAATACGCGCGATGCTGGCAATATAAGACAAAGACAGCGCCACCATCGGTAAAATCATGTATTTGGGCGCCCCGCCGTTCCAGCCACCGCCGGGCAACCAACGCAGCGTAATGGCAAAAATCAGCACCAATAACGGTGCGACGACAAAGCTGGGAATCACCACCCCCGTCATGGCAAAGCCCATCACGGTATAATCCCATTTCGTATTCTGATTCAGTGCGGCGATCACGCCAGCACTCACACCAAAAACAATCGCCAGAACGAATGCCGCGAACCCCAATTTTGCAGAAACGGGGAAAGACGTCGCGACCAAATCGTTCACAGAATAGTCTTTGTATTTAAAAGAAGGACCGAAATCACCCTGCACCAGTTGCAGTAAATAGTTACCGTACTGCGTCATTATTGGGTCGTTCAGATGATACTTGGCTTCAATATTCGCCATCACTTCCGGCGGTAAATTACGCTCACCGGTAAAAGGGCTGCCGGGTGCCAATCGCATCATAAAGAACGAGATGGTGATCAGGATAAATAGTGTTGGAATCGCCTCTAAACAGCGGCGAAGAATAAATTTTAACATTGCTCGTACCTATAAAAGGCTGGCAGCACAACCGCGTGCGGCCAGCCATTATTATTAGTGCTTGATGATATAAAGATCTTTCACGTAAACATTATCCTGAGGATCGTTGCCCGTTAATCCACCAACATAAGGTTTCACCAGTCGGGTATTCGCATAGTAATAAACTGGGATGGTGACAGCGTCTTTATCCAGCTGTGATTCAGCCTGCTGATAAATCGCGGCGCGCTCCTCGTCGGTTTTCACCTGCAGGGATTTCGCCACCAGTGCATCAAACTCTTTGCTCTTATAGTGCGAGGTGTTACTGCTGCTGTCAGACAGCATGCTGTTTAGGAAGGTTGAAGGTTCGTTATAGTCCGCACACCATCCGGCGCGCGCGACATCATAAGTCCCCTGATGACGGGTGCTGAGGAAGGTTTTCCATTCCTGATTTTCCAGCTTAACATCCACACCGATATTCTGTTTCCAGATAGAGGCAGCCGCAATCGCCATCTTCTTATGCAGATCGGATGTGTTGTACAGCAGGCTCAGCGTCAGCGGTTTTTCCGCGGTATAACCCGCTTCTGCCAACAGTTTTTTCGCTTCTTCGTTACGTTTCGCCTGTGGCCAGGTGAACCACTCTGGCACTGACGCTTTCAGGCCATCGATATACGGTGGTACAAAGCCATAGGCAGGAATATCGCCCTGATTTTTCACCTTGTTGGTCAGGATATCCTGGCTCAGACCCAGACGCAGCGCAGTACGTACGCGCACATCGTTAAACGGCGGCTTCTGGTTGTTAACTTCGTAGTAGTAAGTACACAGATACGGGTTAACCTTCACTTCATCCGGGATTTCTTTCTTCAGCTTTTGGAAGAGTTCGATTGGCAGGTTGTTGTACGTCATGTCGATTTCACCGCTGCGGTAGCGGTTAACGTCCGTCACTTCAGACGCAATCGGCAAATACGTCACTTGATTAATCACAGTATGGGCGTTGTCCCAATATTGCGGGTTACGCTCCAGCACCATTTTTTCGTTCACGACCCAGCTTTTCAGCTTGTAGGCACCATTACCAACCCAGTTTTGCGGCTGCGTCCATTTTTCACCGAATTTTTCAACTACGGCTTTATTGATTGGGGACATCGCAACATAAACAGGCAGTTTATAGAAGTAAGGTACGGCTTCAGAAAGCGTGACTTCAAACGTATGATCGTCAATCGCTTTCACGCCCAGCGTATCCGGAGATTTTTTGCCGGCGATGATGTCATCGATATTCAGCAGATGACCGTATTGCAGATAGCTGGCGTAAGGCGATGCTGTTTTTGGATCGGCCAGACGCTGCCAGCTGTAGACGAAATCTTGTGCGGTAACTGGGTCACCATTGGACCATTTGGCATCTTTACGCAGGTGGAATGTCCACACTTTAAAATCTTTGTTATCCCAGCTTTCCGCTACGCCCGGGCTGGTTTTGCCGTTAACGTCGGAAATAACCAATCCTTCCAGCAGATCGCGCGAGACGTTGGCTTCCGGCACGCCTTCGATTTTATGCGGGTCAAGGGAGGAAACTTCAGCGCCGTTATTACGAACCAGCTCTTGTTTTTCTGCTAACTGCACGCCGGCGGGAACGGTCGCGGCAAAAGCAGAAACAGCCATCGTGCTACTCAATGCCGCGATAATAGCGGCCGCTACTCTTTTTTTAGTTGTGATGTGTGTCATTATTTTCTCCTGTAATGTTGCCGTGTTAGTTATCCCAGCACGATTCCTGAATTAGAGCCTTATGAAAAAACGATTAATCGATTCGACTCACGACCCATTCCCACATAGCAGGAATGGGTAACCAGAGATTAAACACCAAATTAATCGTTGCTCGCTCACTTCATTTGCATCAAACCGTAAACAGCGCGGATTAATGCTTAATGATATAGAGATCCTTCACCCGTATATTATCCAAAGGATCCTTACCGGTAATGCCGCCGACATAAGGTTTGATCAGCCTGGCGTTCGCGTAGTAATAAACCGGCACGATCGCCGCATCTTTATCCAACTGCGATTCGGCCTGCTGATAAACTTGTGCACGTTCATCGTCCGTTTTCGCCTGAACAGCCTGCTCCATCAGCTTGTCGAACGCCGCGCTCTTATAATGTGCGGTGTTGTTACTGCTGTCTGACAGCATACTATTCAGGAACGATGTCGGTTCGTTATAGTCCGCACACCATCCGGCACGCGCAACGTCATAATTGCCTTGATGACGCGTGCTGAGATAGGTTTTCCACTCCTGGTTTTCCAACTTCGCGTCAACGCCCAGATTTTGTTTCCAGATCGAGGCCGCCGCGATCGCCATCTTTTTATGCAAATCAGACGAGTTATAAAGCAAATTAAACGTTAGCGGCTTCTCTGCGGTATAACCCGCTTCCGCCAGCAGTTTTTTCGCTTCTTCATTACGTTTCGCCTGCGGCCAGGTAAACCACTCTGGCGTATGCGCTTTCAGGCCGTCCGTGAAGGGAGGAATATAGCCATAGGCAGGAATATCACCCTGATTTTTAACTTTATTGGTCAATATGTCTTGATCCAGCCCCATGCGCAGAGCGGTACGCACCCGTACATCGTTAAATGGCGGTTTCTGATTATTGATTTCGTAATAATAAGTGCAGAGGTAGGGATTGATGTTAACTTCTTGTGGGATTTCTTTTTTTAGCTTCTGAAATAGCTCAATGGGTAGTTTGTTGTTGGTGACATCAATTTCACCCGCGCGATAGCGGTTAACATCCGTGACTTCAGAAGCAATCGGCAAATAGGTGACCTGATTAATCACCGTCTTGGCGTTATCCCAATATTGGCTATTACGCTCCAACACAAGCCGTTCATTCACGACCCAGGATTTAAGACGGTAAGCACCATTTCCTACCCAGTTTTCAGGCTGAGTCCATTTATCACCAAATTTCTCCACCGTCGCTTTATTGACCGGAGACATCGATGAGTGATTCAGCAATTTATAAAAGTACGGGATTGGCTCGCTTAATGTCACTTCCAGCGTATGGTCGTCGAGCGCTTTTACGCCTAACGTATCAGGTGATTTCTTGCTGGCGATAATGTCATCAATATTCAGCAGATGACCATATTGCAAATAACTGGCATAAGGAGAAACAGTTTTCGGATCGGCCAGACGCTGCCAGCTATAAACGAAATCTTGCGCGGTAACCGGTTCGCCATTTGACCACTTGGCGTCTTTACGTAAATGGAATGTCCAGACTTTAAAATCGCTGCTTTCCCACCGCTCAGCCACGCCAGGAATCGGGTGTCCGTCAGGATCGGAAATCACCAGCCCTTCATATAAATCGCGTGCTACGTTGGATTCCGGTACACCTTCTATTTTATGCGGATCCAGTGATGACACCTCGGCGCCATTGTTTCTCACCAGAACCTGCTCTTTCGCCAGCTCAACACCGGCAGGTACATTAGCAGCCTGAACATTCACGCATGACGCCATCACTGCGGCAGCAATCATACTGGTAACAAAGCATCGTTTTGTTTTGCGAATTTTCACTTTATAAACGCCCCTGTCTTGATACCACGCCATACCGGACTCTATGCGCAAAAATCGCTGTTACATAGAGCAGAAAAGAATGCCTATTATCCAAATAAATCATAAAATTAATTTATGGGTAAATAACGAATAACAGGCAGAAACTCGAAGCTATCAAAAGCGGACACATTCGCCAATATTTTTACATTGATGTTGCTTAATTTTCTTTACGACAGTCGGATAAAGGCTTTAATGCAACAGAACAACGAAGCCATTAACCTTATGATAAACAATGTTTTTTATTTTAATTTGCACGTATTTTTTAAAAATTCAGCAATTTATAGATTTTGCGCAAAAAAACATCGTAGTGGGTTTCATCATTTTCACAGAACAAAAATGATGATGCATGCTTACCTGTCCGCGTCATTGCCTGACAGAAATGTTATTATTTTAACAATTACATTACTCATCTTGCCCAACAATGGTCTCCTATCTCTAGGCTTATAGGCTCAATGCAAAATAACTAACCCGATTAAGATATAAGCACTGTTTATACGAACACGTTTTATACGAACAGGTCATCCCCAGTACACAAACAAATCGTCCCTGGCATTTCTCACGACAATACTTCACCTCAGCGCCCGCCGTTTATTCCTTACCGATCCATTTTAGGTAGAGAAACCGTTGATTTTATCTAGTTAATGATATTCGTTATCATCTACAGTCTGCTGAATGGTGTCAGCATCAATAAAAATAGATATTGATCACAAAAAAGGCACCCACAAATAGGTATGCTCATTCCATACCGTAACAAGCACGTAAATCCTCTTAATTTTGATGTGTTTTCAAAACAATATTTCAAAAATTTACGATATCGGCGGTTACAGTATTTTAAAAAGCAGAAATCGCGCCACAACGGTGGCTGACAAGCTCTTTGAGTCAATTAATGCGAAATGGGCAGAAAAGAATAGCCAGGTAACGGAAACGCTACCCGCTCGTTTATCTATACTGTTCTATTCGGCGAACAATTGACTGAAAGAGTTTAACATTTATCAGGAGAGCATTATGGCCGTAACCAACGTTGCTGAACTTAACGCACTGGTCGAAAGAGTGAGAAAGGCACAGCAGGAATTTGCCACTTACACTCAGGAACAAGTGGACAAGATCTTCCGCGCTGCTGCACTCGCTGCATCGGATGCACGTATTCCGCTAGCAAAAATGGCGGTTGCCGAATCCGGTATGGGGATCGTGGAAGATAAAGTCATCAAAAACCACTTCGCCTCTGAATACATTTATAACGCCTATCAGGATGAAAAAACCTGCGGCGTTCTCTCAACTGATGACACTTTTGGTACGATTACTATTGCAGAGCCTATTGGCCTGATTTGCGGTATTGTTCCCACCACCAACCCCACTTCTACCGCGATTTTTAAAGCGCTGATCAGCCTGAAGACCCGTAACGGGATTATCTTCTCTCCGCATCCGCGTGCAAAAAATGCGACCAATAAAGCCGCAGACATTGTTCTGCAAGCGGCGATTGCAGCAGGTGCGCCGAAAGATATCATCGGCTGGATCGATCAGCCTTCCGTTGAATTGTCCAACCAGCTTATGCACCATCCTGATATCAACCTGATTCTGGCTACCGGTGGCCCTGGTATGGTGAAGGCCGCGTACAGTTCCGGTAAACCCGCAATCGGCGTAGGTGCAGGTAACACGCCGGTCGTCATTGACGAAACCGCAGATATTAAACGTGCCGTTGCTTCTATTCTGATGTCGAAAACTTTCGATAACGGCGTAATTTGTGCGTCAGAGCAATCAGTCATCGTCGTAGACAGCGTCTATGACGCCGTGCGTGAACGTTTTGCTACCCACGGCGGCTACATGCTGAAAGGCAAAGAACTGCATGCCGTACAGGGTATTTTGCTGAAGAACGGTTCACTGAATGCTGACATCGTGGGTCAACCCGCACCGAAGATCGCAGAAATGGCGGGCATCACCGTCCCTGCCAACACTAAAGTGCTGATCGGTGAAGTCACCGCGGTCGATGAGTCCGAACCATTTGCTCATGAAAAACTGTCTCCGACGCTGGCGATGTACCGTGCGAAAGACTTCAACGACGCCGTGATTAAAGCGGAAAAACTGGTCGCAATGGGTGGCATCGGTCACACATCCTGCCTGTATACCGATCAGGACAATCAGCCTGAGCGCGTGAATCATTTCGGCAATATGATGAAAACCGCGCGTATCCTGATTAACACACCTGCGTCTCAGGGGGGTATCGGCGATCTCTACAACTTCAAACTCGCTCCGTCTCTGACGCTGGGCTGTGGCTCCTGGGGCGGAAACTCCATCTCCGAAAACGTCGGTCCGAAGCATTTGATCAACAAGAAAACGGTAGCCAAGCGAGCAGAGAATATGTTGTGGCATAAACTTCCTAAATCCATTTATTTCCGTCGCGGCTCACTGCCAATCGCGCTTGAAGAAGTGGCCTCCGATGGTGCAAAACGCGCCTTTATCGTAACTGACCGCTTCCTGTTCAATAATGGCTATGTCGATCAGGTGACATCAGTATTGAAGCAGCACGGGCTGGAAACCGAAGTGTTCTTTGAAGTTGAAGCTGACCCAACGCTGAGCATCGTGCGTAAAGGCGCCGAGCAAATGCACTCCTTCAAACCGGATGTGATCATTGCGCTGGGTGGTGGTTCACCAATGGATGCGGCGAAAATCATGTGGGTGATGTATGAACACCCTACGACACACTTCGAAGAGCTGGCGCTACGTTTCATGGATATTCGTAAACGTATCTACAAGTTCCCGAAAATGGGCGTTAAAGCCAAAATGGTGGCCATTACCACCACCTCCGGTACGGGTTCCGAAGTGACGCCGTTTGCCGTGGTGACCGACGATGCAACCGGACAGAAATATCCGTTAGCGGACTATGCGCTGACGCCAGATATGGCGATTGTTGATGCCAATCTGGTGATGAACATGCCGAAATCACTGTGTGCGTTTGGTGGACTCGATGCGGTAACACACTCACTGGAAGCCTATGTTTCCGTACTGGCAAACGAATATTCAGACGGACAGGCGTTGCAAGCGCTGAAACTGCTGAAGGAGAACCTGCCAGACAGCTACCGCGACGGCGCGAAAAACCCGGTTGCCCGTGAGCGCGTGCATAACGCCGCGACGATTGCCGGTATCGCGTTTGCCAACGCCTTCCTCGGTGTCTGCCACTCCATGGCGCATAAGCTGGGCTCTGAATTCCATATCCCGCACGGCCTGGCTAACGCCCTGTTGATCTCAAACGTGATTCGTTATAACGCGAACGATAACCCGACCAAACAGACGACGTTCAGCCAGTATGACCGTCCGCAGGCTCGCCGTCGCTACGCGGAAATAGCCGACCACCTGCGCTTGACCGCACCAAGCGATCGTACCGCGCAGAAAATCGAGAAATTGCTGAACTGGCTGGAAGAAATGAAGACTGAGCTGGGGATCCCCACCTCGATTCGTGAAGCTGGCGTACAGGAAGCCGATTTCCTGGCTAAGGTAGATAAGCTGTCAGAAGATGCATTCGACGATCAGTGTACCGGGGCT
The DNA here is from genome assembly GCF_015689195.1 of Pectobacterium aroidearum. GTDB lineage: Bacteria > Pseudomonadota > Gammaproteobacteria > Enterobacterales > Enterobacteriaceae > Pectobacterium > Pectobacterium aroidearum. The sequence continues at coordinate 2,392,052 of NZ_CP065044.1, read as the reverse complement.
AACCCACGCTACCCGCTGATTTCGGAGCTGAAACAGATTCTGCTGGATACTTACTATGGTCGTAAGTTCTCTGAAGAGGCGAAAGCAGAAGTGGTTGAGCCTGTAGCAAAAGCCGCTAAAACCGGTAAGAAAGCTGCACATTAAGGTTCTGACCACAACCGCCTAGTTCTCTATAAGGCGCGTTATCTCACTGTACTGCCCAACCCCTAAACGGTTGGGCATTTTTATTACTCACGCACATCAATACGCCGTGTATTACTCGTCCGCCAGTCGGATATTTAACCGCCTTACTCACTTTCCTTACGGGTTAATCCCAGCGCAATTTTATAATGTTTACGACACACGGAAACATAGCTCTCATTGCCGCCAATAACGACCTGCTCCCCTTCGTGGACGGCATTACCTTGCGCATCTAATCGCAATACGCAGTTAGCTTTACGGCCACAATGGCAGACCGTTTTTAACTCAATCAGCTTATCTGCCCATGCTAATAAATAGTGACTCCCGGAAAACAAATCACCGCGAAAATCAGTACGCAACCCGTAGCACAATACCGGGATGTCTAATTGGTCCACAACATCGGAAAGCTCGCTCACCTGCTCGCGGGTTAAAAATTGACATTCATCAATTAATACACAATCTACGGGCTGAGCACGGTGCTCTTTCTCCAGCAATCCAAATAAGGATGTCTGCGGATTAAACAATAATGCCGGAGAAGAAAGGCCGATTCGTGAACTTACAATCCCCACACCGTGCCGATTATCTATTTCAGCAGTGAACACCAGCGTACGCATCCCGCGCTCCTGGTAGTTATATGATGACTGCAATAGCGCCGTCGATTTCCCTGCATTCATTGCAGAATAATAAAAATAAAGTTGGGCCACTCAGCTACTCCAAAAGGCAGGCTATATACTCGTCATACTTCAAGTTGCATGTGCGTTGGCTACATTCACTCACCCGAATCACTTACCTGTGTAAGCTCATCGAGATTAAATGAGAGGCATCCTGTCTCTCACCGGACGCCAGCCGTTGGCTGGTTAAATTCGTTTCCGACGAATTTGTCCTTCTCTTGCCGCCCGCCTGAAACTCGAATTATTTGGAGTATATGATCTTCGTGTCGTAAAAACTTATTGTAACAACTCGTCTTCACGCTGTGCAATGGGCTATTCCCAGACCATATTTTGTCCATATGCCCACCAGCGGCGGCCTGTTACGATAAAAGATATAAACATTCCTTATAACAACGACGCGGCATCAATAAGCCATTCTCTGTCGTTTGAGAGAGAAAAACGGTATACCAAATGTATTTTTTTGATAACAGGAAAGTATTTATATTTATGTAACATACGATGTGAGTTCTGTTTTAAAAATGAGGTTTTTTAACAAACTTACAAATTTGACTATTGCAGAAAGGAAAATAGCACTCTATTATCACACTACACGCCACCAATAATATTAATTTGAGATTATCACAATGAGCGAAGCACTAAAGATTCTTAACAACATCCGTACTCTGCGTGCCCAGGCAAGAGAATGTACCCTGGATACTTTGGAAGAAATGCTGGAAAAACTGGAAGTCGTGGTTAATGAACGCCGCGAAGAAGATAGCCAGGTTCAGGCTGAAGTTGAAGAACGTGCGCGTAAATTGCAGCAATATCGCGATATGCTGATTGCCGACGGTATTGACCCTAACGAATTATTACAGTCTTTAGGTTCAGTGAAAGTTGCAGGTAAAAGCAAACGAGCAGCCCGTCCGGCAAAATATCAATACACTGACGAAAACGGCGAAGTTAAAACCTGGACTGGCCAGGGTCGTACACCGGCAGTAATCAAGAAAGCAATCGAAGAGCAAGGTAAATCTTTAGACGATTTCCTGCTGTAATTGTTTATAAGTACTGAATACTAAAAAAACCCCCGATGACTATCGGGGGTTTTTCTTTGGTATATGCCGCCGTTTTTAGCTGCTCTCTGTTTTTGTAAACAGAGAGCAATCATTACATTCTGTTATTTTTCTTCTGCTTCAATCGTTTCCTGCAGCCATTGCGCAAATTCCTGACCTAAACCGTCATGGCGCAAACCATATTCCACGAATGCCTGCATATAGCCTAATTTATTACCACAGTCATGGCTCACGCCTTTCAGGTGATAGGCTTCTACCGTCTCTTTTTCCATCAACATTGCGATGGCATCGGTTAACTGAATTTCATTGCCAGCGCCCGGCGGTGTTTTCTCCAGCAGAGACCAAATATCCGCAGAGAGTACATAACGGCCAACGACGGCTAAATTAGACGGTGCCTCGGAAGCTTTCGGTTTTTCAACCACGCCCACCATAGGTGCACTATCCCCTGCTTTTAATTCCACGCCTTTGCAATCAACCACGCCATAGCTGCTTACATTTTCAACCGGCTCGACCATAATCTGGCTGTGACCTGTAGTAGAAAAACGTTGCAACATTTCGCTCAGGTTATCTTTCTTCAGATCGGATGCATATTCATCAATAATCACATCCGGCAGAATAACTGCGACGGGTTCATCTCCCACTAACGGGTGCGCGCACAATACGGCATGGCCCAGCCCTTTAGCTAATCCCTGACGCACTTGCATAATGGTGACGTGTTTAGGACAGATAGATTGAACTTCTTCCAACAGCTGACGTTTAACGCGTTTTTCTAGTATGGCTTCCAGCTCAAAACTGGTATCGAAATGGTTTTCGATAGAATTCTTAGAAGAGTGTGTAACCAGAATAATTTCATTAATCCCCGCAGCGATACACTCATTAACAACATATTGGATCAGCGGTTTATCTACCAACGGCAACATTTCTTTAGGAATGGCTTTGGTGGCAGGCAGCATACGCGTCCCTAATCCAGCAACCGGTATGACCGCTTTTTTTACTTTTTTATTCACAATAGACATAAACAGCCTCTTATATACCGCTCAAATAATGAACTTTATTTATCTAATCAAGATAACCGAAAGAGTATAACGACTTTAACAAGAGTACGCTTGTCCCAACATTACTACTCAATAAAAATAAGATAACTCCCTACATAGTAGGGAATAAAAAATAATACCGAAAGATGGGGATGGCCTTAAATCCGTACAGCCCTGCGCTATCGGACTATTCTGCCGTCAACATAAGCCGTAATCGGCCACCGCCACCCCATATCTGGCATTGCCATGCTTCACACTGATAATTCAGTTGGTTGAGATAAGCTCCTTCAAGCGTGCCTAAAGGGATACCGCTATTTAGGGCTATCTGCTGTTCGTTAACATTCAGCGTCGCGTTTAGCCCAGCAGAAATCAGTATCAGTTGTTTTAACTGTCGATGGTAATAACCCACCAGCAAAGGAAAACGTCCATCCAGACTCGCCTGACGCAGCAACTGGTTGACCTGCTTTAATAGCGTCGGCAGATACGGCAAACGGTGTTGCTGATCGGCTAAATGCTCCTGAAGCAGCCCATTGAACAACGTTCGCAGCAGTAAGGCTGCAAGCGTACCATTGTTATTGACACCCTGAGTGACATCCAGACAATAGAACGCCAACTCCGTCTCCGAAAGTGCGGCAATATCCAACACCAGTCCAGGATGCTCCGCTGCCGTCAATTGGCGGTAGTTAACACGGCAATGAGCGAGTGTTTGCTGCACGGGAGGCTGTAGCTGGGCAAGCAGTTTGGTGACCGCTTCAGGTGATTGATTGAGGGAATCCATGTCCTGCATCAGTTGATCCATCTCATTCAGCTGTGAAGTGAACATATCAGGATACAAGCAGGACATTACGGCTTCACGCAAGCGGGCATAATCACGAATCGGTTTCAGCAACACATCCTGAACACCAAGACGCAAGACTTTGGCAATGTCCGCCATCTGACTGGTTGCAGAAATAATCAGTATCGGCGTATCGTTATCTTTCAAACGCAGGCGTTCAAGAAACTCGATGCCTCCCATCGTCGGCATCTTCAGGTCGCAAATCATTAAATCGGGTTGATAGTGTTCGAGAATACTTAGCGCATCTAATCCATTAATCGCTTCCTGAACTGAAGCCCCAAGAGAAGTCAGATAACCAGCGAGCACAGATCGAAAAACGGCCTCGTCATCAATGACTAAAATATGCTTACCCGCTAGTGGTTGTTCCATCAGTACCCCTTACTTCAAACCCCGAATAATCACACCTGCTTTAGCGCTAACATGCCAGATAGACGGCATACTTACGCATTTTTAACGACATGTGCTCTCAACAACATGCGCTCTTTGCACCATGACGTTCTTCGTTACGCTTCTTTTGCGAGCGGCAACAATTCATCACGCATCTTTTCTACTGCCTTATAGCCTGCTTCAATCGCTTCCTGTGCGCGATGAAAATCCAAGGTCGCGATCTGAGGACAATACGGTTGCAGTAGTACATCAGGCGGATCGCCTGCCATCCGGGTCATCTTCAACCGATTTTCCAGAATCTGGATCGATGTGCTCATGATCTCCATCGCCGTTGGCGAACTTTCTGTTGGCTGACGGCGGCCTCGCAGTAAACGTTCACGAATTCTGCTACGCCAATCTTGCGGGACATTTTCCGCATCAATGTCCGACTCCGTCGGTTTTATTGACAGCAAATTCTGGTGATTCAGACTGGCGTCGTGCTGGAGATCAACTGCAATCACAATGTCAGCGCCCATAGCCCGTGCCAGAGAAACAGGAACAGGGTTAACCACCGCGCCATCCACCAGCCAGTAATCGTTAAATCGAACGGGGGATAACAGGCCAGGCATGCTGCAAGATGCGCGCATAGCCTGATGTAAATCGCCTTCTGTCAGCCAGAGCTCACGTCCTGTACTCAGATTTGTCGTCACCACGCCATATTTGATATCACAGTCTTCAATCTGTGTTGTCGGAAGCAAATGCTTCACACTATTGAAGACACGATCGCCGCGCAATAAGCTTCCGCGCTGCCAGGAGAGATCCATCAGTCGAATCACGTCCCAATAGCCAAACGCCCTCACCCAGCGATCCATTGAGGCTAAATTGTTGGTGGCATACGCCGCCCCGACCAGCGCGCCGATAGAACAACCGGCTACAACATCAACCGCAATGCCCATTTCTGTTAACGCATTAAACACACCAATATGCGCCCATCCCTTCGCTGCCCCGGATCCCAAGGCGACTCCAATTTTTTTCCGCTGCATGATCGAACCACCCGTCTTCATTTTAGCGCACATTGCTACACGTAGAGTTTCTTAGGTAACATATCGGCATCCTGCATAGGGATCTGTTTATTATCTATCAGTTTTTATCTTAAATTTTCTTCAGGAGACATCGTGTCAGAATCTTGCCCCTGTTGCAGTGGATTGCAGTATAACGCATGCTGTCAACCCTACCTCACGCATGCCGCAACAGCGGCTGAACCCGCCGTATTGATGCGATCGCGCTATACCGCCTATGTCAAACACGATGTCGATTACCTTATCGCCACCTGGCATCCCGATCTCCAGCCCGAGAAATGGCGCGCGTCTCTCGCTGAAAGCTGCCAGAACTCGCAGTGGCTCGGGCTCACTATACTGGCAACGTCTCCCGGAAAAACGCCCGATGAGGGATATGTGGAATTCGCCGCACGTTATATCTCAGAAACAGACAGCCAGCGAACAGAAGTCATGCGAGAACGCTCACGCTTCCTTCGCCAGCATAATCGCTGGTACTATATAGACGGCGTTCATGTGCAGACAGGCAGAAATGAACCTTGCCCGTGCGATTCCGGCAAAAAATACAAAAAGTGCTGCGGACAATAGAACACAGGCAGTCGCCCACGCGGCTTTATCGCTGCGATACCACAAAATCGTTATTTTAGTTTTTGGACAGGATCCACACGCTCATGCAATCCCAAAACATACAAAGAAAAGTATTACGAACCATTTGCCCCGATGCAAAAGGGCTCATCGCAAAAATTACGAATATTTGTTACAAGCACGAACTGAACATCGTGCAAAACAATGAGTTTGTCGATCATCGTACTGGCCGCTTTTTCATGCGGACCGAGTTGGAAGGGATTTTCAACGACACCACATTGTTAGCCGATCTGGATAGCGCACTTCCTGAAGGCTCTTCTCGCGAATTAACCGCCGCAGGTCGTCGTCGTATCGTCGTACTGGTGACAAAAGAAGCCCATTGTCTGGGCGATCTGTTGATGAAAAGCGCTTATGGCGGCCTGGATGTCGAAATCGCTGCCGTCATCGGCAACCACGATACCTTGCAGACGCTGGTCGAGCGGTTTGATATTCCGTTCCACCTGGTCAGCCATGAAGGGTTAACTCGCGAAGAGCACGATCAACAGATGATCGCGCAGATCGATCAATATAAACCCGATTACGTCGTGCTGGCGAAATACATGCGAGTACTGACACCGGCGTTTGTTCAGCACTATCCGAATCAAGTGATCAACATCCACCATTCGTTCTTACCCGCCTTTATCGGTGCCCGACCGTACCATCAGGCATACGAACGCGGTGTAAAAATCATTGGCGCGACGGCACACTACGTTAACGATAATCTGGATGAAGGCCCGATTATCATGCAGGACGTTATTCACGTCGACCATACATACTCAGCAGATGACATGATGCGCGCAGGCCGTGACGTTGAGAAAAATGTTCTGAGCCGTGCGTTGTATCGCGTGCTGGCGCAGCGTGTTTTTGTCTACGGCAATCGTACTATTATTCTGTAATTGGTTGATCGGGCATCTTTTTGTATAAGGATGCGCCGAACGGAATAAAAAAACGGCAAGCGCATTTATTTTTGATATATACCGCTTTACAGGGGCGTGGCATTTGATATGATGCGCCCCGCTTGAAGCGAAAGCCTCTTGCAGCAAGGCCAGTGGTGGGGTTCCCGAGCGGCCAAAGGGAGCAGACTGTAAATCTGCCGTCACAGACTTCGAAGGTTCGAATCCTTCCCCCACCACCATTCCAAAGTTGTACTTCTGAATTACATCCCAACGCCAAAATATCAAATTCCCGTCAGGGGAAGGTAAGAACCTTCGACCAAGGTTCGACAAAACCGGCACGATTTTGAGCAACGCGCAGCGTTGACCCGAAGGGTGAGGTGCGAAGCACCGAATTATCCTTCCCCCACCACCATTTCAAAGTAGTACTTCTGAACTATCCCCCTACACTAAAGCACCAGATTCCCGTCAGGGGAAGGTAAGAACCTTCGACCAAGGTTCGACAAAACCGGCACGGTTTTGAGCAACGCGCAGCGTTGACCCGAAGGGTGAGGTGCGAAGCACCGAATTATCCTTCCCCCACCACCATTTCAAAGCTGTACTTCTGAATTACCTCCCAACGCCAAAGCATCAGATTCCCGTCAGGGGGAAGGTAAGAACCTTCGACCAAGGTTCGACAAAACCGGCACGGTTTTGAGCAACCCTCAGCGTTATTTACCCCACCGCCATACGCACAGCTAGTCAGCGCAACATAGACGATGGGGAAAAAGATAGCCTTACACTTTGCCTTTCCAGCGCCCAGGAACATAAGAGAACACCGGGAGTTGCCATGACCAGCGAATTGCGGCCAGACGCACCGCCAAACCAATAGTGAATGACGCCAGCAGGTTAATATCGTGGTTGATGTTAAGCGACTTGAGCCCCAAATATAAAAGTGCGACTAAAAGCGAGACACTGGCGTACAGCTCTTTCTTCAATACCATTGGTGTGCGGTTGCAGAAAATATCACGCAATATTCCACCAAAAATCCCGGTTACGATGCCCGCCATGACCACCACCGTCATCGAATAATTCAGCTTCAACGCCACATTGCAGCCAATAATGGTGAAGGCGATGAGCCCCATCGCATCAAGAACCAGAAAGAGGCGATGCAAATGGTGCATAAAGCGTGCAATGATAATTGTGAAAAGACCCGCACCAATGGTGAGATAGATATAGCCGGGATGCTGCGTCCAGCCGATGGGATAATTACCGAGGAGAATATCGCGAACGGTGCCACCGCCAAGCGCGGTGATAAAGGCAATCATGCCTACGCCAAAAATATCCATATTACGACGTCCAGCGGCCAGCGCCCCGGACATCCCCTCTGCCGTAATCGCGATCAGATAGATGTAAGTCAGCACACAAGTTATCCTGTGAAATGTGCCACTCCCTCTGTCCGCTTTACCTGAGAGTTTACGCAGCCGTGCTGCTTGCCCCTTCGGTGGGTTGCATTGCAACCTCTCTCCAGTTGGCTTCAATAGAATTCGCAGTTAGGGTAGCCTGAGCGATTATGGGAGTTTGCGCCTTCGGCGGAGCGTTATAGTATTACTTATACTATGTGCCCTCTCTCCTGCGAGGTGCGGAGTATAACGGCCGACAAGGCTTAGGTTCAACTGAATATAAGTGAATCTTATTTTCAACGATTCTCATCTGCGCTAACCGCCTCTGGAGCAACGGCAATACGTTCATTAACGACAGCCTAAAGCCTCGCCTCGCCGTGACGGCATACCTCATTTTCTGCTACCATCTGGTCACATTTTTTAGCGAATGGCAGCGAACATGAAAGTTGTATCTTTTAATATCAATGGTCTGCGGGCGCGCCCTCATCAGTTGGCCGCCATTATCGAACAACACCAGCCAGATGTGATCGGGTTGCAGGAAACAAAAGTCCACGATGACATGTTTCCGTTAGAGGATGTCAGCCAGTACGGCTACCACGTTTATTATCATGGGCAAAAAGGACACTACGGCGTCGCCCTGCTGTGTAAAACGCAGCCGATTGCGGTGCGTCGTGGTTTCCCAACGGATGAAGACGATGCGCAGCGCCGAATCATTATGGCGGATTTCGCCACTGAACATGGCACCTTCACAATCGTTAACGGATATTTTCCACAGGGAGAAAGCCGTGATCATCCAGTGAAATTCCCCGCGAAGACGCGTTTCTATCAGGATTTGCAAACCTATCTGGAACAGCACCACAGCGCCACACAACCGCTGATCGTGATGGGCGATGTCAATATCAGCCCCACCGATCTGGATATCGGCATTGGCGAAGAGAATCGCAAGCGCTGGTTACGCACGGGTAAATGTTCTTTCCTACCGGAAGAACGTGAATGGATGGCGCGTTTGCAAGGCTGGGGACTGATTGACACTTTCCGTGCCGCCAACCCAGAGAGCAACGATCGTTTTTCGTGGTTTGATTACCGCTCAGCCGGGTTCGATGACAACCGCGGCCTGCGTATCGACCTGATTCTCGCCAGCAACTTCCTGGCCGACCGCTGTGTTGCTACCGGTATTGACTACGATATTCGTGGAATGGAAAAACCGTCTGACCATGCGCCAATTTGGGCACAATTTGCGCTATAGAAACAGATTGCTCTGTAGAAAGCGTACGTTGTAAAGGCAGTGCGTGGTAACAAACAGTACGTGGTAACAAACAGTACGCGGTAAAAACAATATCCCCGCAGCGCATCAAATCGCAGCGGGGATAAAAAGCAGTGGGAAGATTAAGCGTAATACTCTCTTATCGCTCCGTTATTGCTTAACCACCTGCCATATCAGGTTGTTGGTTCCCAGCGTTTGTTTGTCCCGCACGCATTGCAGAATCACGCCTTCAACCTTTAGCACCGCACCTTCAGAATAGTTACGGTTCTCATACACACAACAGCGCAGGCAGTTGTTATTTTGCTCCCGCACCGTCGTACCCGCGCCCCACACTTCCGGTGGCACGGGAACCACAATATCCGTTCCGCCGCGATTAGCCTGTGCCAGCGTGGGCAGCACCAGTATCACACTGGCGAAACACAAAGACACTAACGATTTCATTGCTCCTGCTCCTTCGCTTTTTTAGTCTGAGGCTTGCGCCGTTTTGCGGCACCCGACTGCTGCGCAGAAAGCCCTTTAAACGCTCTCACCGCGCCGTTTTGTTTGGCCTGCTGAATCAACTCCTGCAAGGAATGGGTCAGCGGCTGCATAAAATCCTGATAGCGGCATTTCTTCTCGCTGATTTGCGTCAACGTGGCTTCCCAGTGCGCCGTCATGTCTGGGTGTGCTGCACTGGCAGGCAGTGAGTGAATCAACGCCCGTCCCGCTTCACTCGCGTGAATATAGCGCGCTTTCTTAAACAGAAACGTCCGTTTAAATAATAATTCGATGATACCTGCTCGCGTCGCCTCTGTGCCTAATCCATCGGTCGCCCGCAGGATTTTCTTCAGTTCTTTATCCTGCACAAAACGCGCGATCCCTGTCATCGCCGACAGCAACGTCGCATCGGTAAACGGTCGTGGCGGCTGCGTTTGGCGCTCAACGACTTCACCGCGTTCACATAGTAGCTCATCACCTTTTGCCACCACAGGCAACGGCATGCCTTCGTTTTCTTCGTCGCGTTCTTTACCGCCCAGCAGCGTGCGCCATCCGGCTTCGGCCAGGAACCGCGCTTTGGCAATAAATTTACCCCCCGCAATATCCAGTTCAATGACACACTTGCGGAACACGGCGTCTGGGCAAAATTGCATGATGTATTGCCGCGCAACTAAACCATACACTTTACGCTCATTTTCCGTCAGCGAGGCGCTTGCGCTACGAGCGGTAGGAATAATTGCGTGGTGAGCATCGACCTTACCATCGTCCCAGCAACGGTTGCGTCGATCCACATCCATAACCGGCTGTGGCAGCAGATCGGGCTGGTGTACGGATATCGCGTTTAAGACGGCATGACGCCCGGCAAAATGTTCCTCGGGCAGATAGCGGCAATCAGAACGCGGATAGGTGATCAGCTTATGGGTTTCATAGAGTTTCTGGCACACATCCAGCACTTGTTGAGCACTCAGCCCGAAACGCTTCGCCGCTTCGATCTGTAGTGTCGACAGCGAATAAGGTAGCGGCGCAGTTTCCGATTCCCGTTTATCATTATAGCTGGTGACAAACGCGGGCTGGCCTTCAATACGTTTGACGACATGTTCTGCCAGAGAACGATGCAATAACCGCCCTTCTTCATCCTGATAAGGTTCACAGGATTCGCTGGGCTGCCAGAGTGCGACAAAGCGCTCATCGGCAGGCGTCACGATATGGGCTTTCACTTCAAAGTAATCTTTGGGAACGAAGTTTTCGATTTCTTCATCCCGCCGCACCACCAGTCCCAGCACCGGCGTTTGCACGCGGCCAACCGACAACACGCCATCATAGCCAGCATTGCGTCCTAATAGCGTATAGGCACGGGTCATGTTTATGCCGTAGAGCCAATCCGCACGGGAACGCGCCAGTGCCGACACGCACAAAGGAATGAACTCTCGGTTCTCACGCAAACGAGAAACCGCGCGCTCTACCGCTTGTGGGTTGAGATCGTTGATCAGGCAACGACGCACCTGCTGGCGTTTTTCTTCCGGCAGAGCCAGATATTCCAGCACCTCATCCACCAGCAGTTGCCCTTCACGATCGGGATCTCCCGCGTGAATCACTTCGCTGGCATCATTCAGGAGTTTTTTTATGGTGTTCAGCTGCTTACTGACCGAGGGACGCGGTTGCAGCAGCCATTTCTGAGGAATGATAGGTAAATCGGCAAGAGACCACCGGGCGTAGCGCGCATCATAAACATCCGGCTGCGCCTGCTCCAGCAGGTGTCCTACGCACCACGTCACGACATCATTCTGGCCGCAGGCAATAAAGCCATCGCCGCGTCGATGCGGTTTGGGTAACACGTCTGCAATCGCCCGCGCAAGGCTGGGCTTTTCGGCAATAAAAAGTCGCATTATTCACCCTATCGCACACAGGCTAGGCATTTCCCGCGTAATTCGCGGGAAAGCACGCTGTAAAACGGGTGGGAAATCGATATTCTTCAAAAGATGGCAATCAGAAGTAGTGAACAAACGTGTCAGTATCAAGCGGCGTGACCGTAGTCGAGGCTTTGAGCTGTGGCGTCCCAAGATAGAGGAAACCGACAATTTCATCCTGTTCACGACAGTTGAACGCTTCGCGTACCAGCGCATTGTGCGTCCAGGCACCGCTACGCCAGATACCGTTAAAGCCCTGAGCCAATGCAGCCATTTGCATAGCCTGAACGGCACAGCCAGCGGAGACAATTTGCTCCCAAAGCGGGACTTTCGGGTTCTCTTCACAATGCGCGACAACGGTAATAATCAGCGGGGCGCGATAAGGAGCCTGACGTGCCTTATCGATACCGGCGTCATCCAGCCCTTCCTGCTGCGCCGCACGAGTCAGTAGCGAACTAAAACGATCCAGACCGTCATTTTCGATCATAAAAAAGCGCCACGGCTGCATGGCACCATGATCCGGCGCACGCATACCCGCGTGGATAATGTTATTCAATGCGTCACCCGTCGGTGCTGGCGCGGTCAGGCGCGAGGCCGAACGACGATTCAATAGCAATTCAAGAGCATCCATCGCACATCTCCTGTATGGCAATATAATTTCTGCGATACACCCTATTTCTACGGTAGAAGCACTATTTACGCTAAAACGATGTTTACGGTAAAAACAGGGGTACGGCAACGTTGCGCGCCACGTTAGCACAAGTAGAAGTTTTGTTACAAGATAACCCCGACAGGGCGCGCCTCCGCGGCGATTTAATGCTGACTTTTTACTGTCCGCTCATTAGGATACTATCACGCCTTGTGCTTCATCACTTGCCAAAGGGCGAGTTGAAGGACGTAGAGCACACGTTGTTTACCCGTTCATGGAGATATCATGCGCACATTGTGGCGAATTTTTAGTGGATTTTTTAAGTGGACATGGCGTCTGCTTAATTTTATCAGAGAATTTATTCTCAATATTTTCCTTATCGCCCTGATTCTGGTTGGCGTTGGGATCTACTCACAGGTAAAAACAACGCCGGAAGCAGCCACGAAGGGTGCGCTGCTGGTCGATCTAACGGGTGTGGTCGTTGATCAACCCACCGTCAATAACAAACTGCGCCAATTAGGGCGCGAATTCTTCGGCGCATCGAACAACCGTCGTCAGGAAAATTCACTGTTTGATATCGTCGACAGTATTCGTCAGGCAAAAAGCGACGACAACATCACAGGAATGGTGCTGGATCTCAGCGACTTCACTGGTGCCGATCAACCGTCCTTACAATATATTGGTAAGGCGCTGCGCGAATTCCGCGATAGCGGTAAACCCATTTATGCAGTCGGCGACAGCTACAACCAGTCTCAATATTATTTGGCCAGTTTTGCCAATACGGTGTCATTGACGCCACAAGGTAGCGTCGATCTGCACGGTTTTGCGACCAACAATCTCTACTTCAAATCCATGCTCGACAAACTGAAAGTGACCACCAATATCTTCCGTGTGGGCACCTATAAGTCAGCCGTTGAACCGTATCTGCGTGACGATATGTCCCCTGCGGCGCGCGATGCCGATGGTCGTTGGATTAATGCGCTGTGGCAACAGTATTTAAATACAGTTTCCGCTAACCGCCAGATTACGCCTCAGCAACTTTTCCCTGGTGCTGCGGGTATCATTGCAGGCTTACAGTCCGTTCAGGGCGATACCGCACGCTATGCACTGGACAACAAACTGGTTGATGAAGTGGCATCACGTTCCATGACCGAACAGTCGCTGGTTAAAGCGTTCGGTTGGAATAGTCAGAAAAACAATTTTAACTTCGTCAGCATCTACGATTACGTCGTCAAACCGCCAGTGCAAAACAACAACCAGATCGCGGTTGTGTTTGCTAATGGTGCAATCATTGACGGGCCGGAAACTCCGGGAATGGTCGGTGGCGATACCACAGCAGCGCAAATTCGTGCCGCACGCCTCGATCCTAAAGTCAAGGCACTGGTACTGCGCGTCAATAGCCCCGGTGGTAGCGTCACTGCGTCGGAGCTGATTCGCTCGGAACTGATGGCACTCCGTCTGGCGGGCAAACCGATCGTGGTATCTATGGGCGGTATGGCAGCATCGGGTGGCTACTGGATCTCAACGCCAGCAAACGCGATCATCTCCAGCGCCAGTACGCTGACAGGCTCTATCGGCATTTTTGGCGTGATTACCACGTTCGAAAACTCGCTGGAAAGCCTTGGCGTCCATACGGATGGCGTTGCCACCTCCCCACTGGCCGATCTGTCGATTACCAAATCCCTGCCACCTGAATTCTCGCAGATGATGCAGTTGAGTATTGAACGCGGCTATAAGAACTTTATCGATATCGTGGCACAGGCACGTAAGAAAACGCCGGAGCAAATCGATCAGATCGCGCAAGGTCACGTTTGGGTCGGTAGCGATGCGAAAGAAAATGGTCTGGTCGATCAGATCGGTGATTTTGATGACGCCGTGAAGAAAGCCGCTGAGTTGGCCAAACTGGGACAATATCAATTGAACTGGTATGCCGAACAACCCGGCCTGCTCGACACCATGCTGAATCAGGTGAACGCTTCCGTTTACGCCCTGCTGCCCGTTGCCGTTCAGTCTATGTTGCCGGCACCGGTCGCACAGCTGGCGGAGGTCGTGCGGGCACAGCCGTCTATCATGAATAACCTGAACGACCCGCAGAACCGGTACGCATTTTGCCTTAACTGCGGAGAAGTCCGGTAGCGTTTACAGTAAGCGCACATATATACCCTAAATAATTCGAGTTGCGTGACAAAACGCTAGCGTTTTGAACAACGCCAAAGCGTTGACCCTCTAGGGCAAGGCTCATTTATGGGCCTTGTAACGCGGCAACCGAACGAATCCCCAGGAGCTTACACCAGTAAGTGACTGGGGTAAGTAAGGACAAATCGGCTTAGCCGATTTGAACGCCGCTTGCGGCGGCCCTTCAGGGCGAGGCTCAGAAATGAGCCGAGTATTGCCAACGCACAAGCAGCTTGAAGTATGACGGGTATAGCCCGGTAATAGTCATTGCTTATGATAGTATTATCGGGCTATTTTTCCCTCTATAATTCTTGGTTTAATCCTTACTCACACCACCATGCGAAAGAAATCCATTTATGTCGCCTACACGGGCGGCACCATCGGCATGCAGCGATCTGCGAATGGCTATGTACCGGTATCCGGTCATTTACAGCAGCAGTTGGCAAAAATGCCCGAATTCCATCGCGAAGAGATGCCATCGTTTACGATTCATGAATATGAACCGCTGATCGATTCGTCCGACATGACGCCAGCAGACTGGCAATCCATCGCGGACGATATTCAAGACCACTACGATGATTACGACGGTTTCGTGATTCTGCATGGTACTGACACGATGGCGTTCACCGCCTCTGCGCTCTCATTTATGCTGGAAAATCTGGCCAAGCCGGTTATCGTGACAGGGTCACAAATTCCATTAGCGGAATTGCGCTCGGACGGCCAGACCAACCTGCTGAACGCGCTATACGTTGCCGCTAATCATCCGATTAATGAAGTTGCCCTCTTCTTCAATAACAAACTGCTACGCGGCAATCGCACCACCAAAGCTCATGCGGATGGTTTTGATGCTTTCGCCTCCCCTAATTACCCGCCACTGCTGGAAGCGGGTATCCATATTCGTCGGCTGGCACCCACCGTAGAATGCAACAACTGCCCGCCGCTGAAAGTGCATCACATTACGCCACAGCCTATCGGGGTGATTACGATTTATCCCGGCATTTCTGCCGATGTCATCAGTAATTTCCTTCGCCAACCGGTGAAGGCGCTCATCCTGCGCTCCTACGGCGTTGGTAACGCACCGCAAAGTCCCGGCTTGCTGCACGAATTACGTGAAGCCTCCGCGCGCGGCATTGTGGTCGTCAACCTGACGCAGTGCATTTCCGGGCGTGTGAATATGGGCGGCTATGCGACAGGCAATGCGCTGGCGCATGCGGGAGTGATCAGTGGCTTTGATATGACCGTTGAAGCCGCATTAACCAAACTGCATTACTTATTGAGCCAGCAGGATTTAAGCGCCGATGAAATTCGCCATTTAATGCAGCAGAACCTGCATGGAGAATTGAGCGATAAAGATTGAGTCAATC
The DNA here is from genome assembly GCF_015689195.1 of Pectobacterium aroidearum. Lineage (GTDB taxonomy): Bacteria > Pseudomonadota > Gammaproteobacteria > Enterobacterales > Enterobacteriaceae > Pectobacterium > Pectobacterium aroidearum. The sequence continues at coordinate 2,376,127 of NZ_CP065044.1, read as the reverse complement.
ACGGAGTAGGTAATGAAAAAAGCATTGCTATTAGTTGATTTACAAAATGATTTTTGTCCCGGCGGCGCATTAGCCGTTGACGAAGGTGATCGCGTCATTGCGGTTGCCAACCGCGCGATTGAAGCCTGCATGGCTGCGGGCGTCACCGTGATCGCTACTCAAGATTGGCACCCCGAGAACCACGGTTGCTTTGCCGTGAATGCGAATACCAAGATCGGAGAAATCGGCGAACTAAACGGATGGCCGCAGATCTGGTGGCCGATTCATTGCGTGCAGGGAACGACAGGCGCTGATTTCCATCCTGCACTTAATCAGTCTGCTATTCAATGGATCATACAAAAAGGGACTCAGCCGGAGATCGATAGCTATAGCGCTTTTTTCGATAACGGACATCGAGTAAAAACCGAATTGGATGACTGGCTACACGCCAACCACATCACCCATTTGACCATTCTGGGGCTGGCGACAGATTATTGCGTCAAGTTCAGCGTGTGGGATGCAATTGCTCTGGGTTATCACACCGAAGTATTGGTGGACGGTTGTCGCGGCCTGAATCTTTCGCCCGATGACAGCGAATCCGCATTACGGGAGATGGCACAGCGTGGAGCGACGCTTACGGACATGACAGAGTTTCTTGCCTCACTGCCTTCCGCGCGTTAGTTATCGTCACTGCCGCCCAACATCGCGGCAGCGGCTACCAACTTACACGTTACGGTCGGGTTTCAATGCTCAGGTTTCAACGTAATAATGGCGTCAGCACCGCTAAACTGGCGCTTCAGTTCTTGCTTGCTTTTCATCACAATTTCGCCATTGGTGCCAATCGTCATGTGCTCAGCCTGTTCATTATGGCGAGCCTGCCACATCATCACCATTTGCAGGCTGTTCTCTTTCTGTTCAGCCGTCAACGCGACACCATCTGGCCATTTGCCCAGTTCTACCGCCGTGACCAAGCGCTGGTAAATTTCTGGCGTCATAGCGTCGATCAGATCATTGAGTTCCATATCCGGTTTCTGCTCCGAGAAAGGTCAGAGTTATGCTTACTGAGTTCTGTTATTGACAGCGGCACAGGTAGTTACAGGAACACCTGATAGCTGAATCGTTTAAAGCTATGTAATATCAGCCTACCGCGCCCTATTCATCACACAGATTACCCGTCAACGCGCTCGCCATCAACGTCATCAATGAAGCTCAGCGACGCTGAATTCACGCAGTAGCGCTCGCCGGTGGTTTTCGGGCCATCAGGGAAAACGTGGCCCAGATGCGCATCACACTGCCCACAGCGGATCTCGATACGGCGCATATTGTGTGAATCATCTTCCAGATAGCGTACAGCCTCTGAGGAGACGGGTTGATCGAAGCTAGGCCAGCCGCAACCGGAGTCATATTTGCTATCGGAGTAAAACAGCGGCGCCTGGCAGCACAGGCAATGGTAAACGCCGGTGCGCTTGTTATGCAGCAGTTTGCCTGAAAACGCAGGTTCCGTACCGCGTTGCTGGGTGACATAGCGCTGCATCTCTGTCAGTTCTGTGTTATCGGACGGGGTACGCGAAGCAGAGTCGTTAGTCATGGAAGTCTCACAGCGGGTGTTATCAATTCAATTAATCATTGATTATAACAAAAAATTAACAACCTGACAGGCTGTTCTGGCCTAATATTATGAATGTTATTAGCATGAATATTTAATTGTGATACACGTCACATATTGAGACAACACAGGCTTTATATGATGCATTCCGCCCTCATATCAGTCTTAGATGTTACTTAGTTACAGGCTCGAGCGGTTTTCGCACAAAGATTGGTCATAGGTTTGACTTACAGCAACTATTGACACGATTCCGCTTGACGCTCAGCAAGGTTTTTGTAATTTTACAACCAACCTTTTATTCACAAACCAATAGCTGGTGGAATATATGACTATCAAAGTAGGTATCAACGGTTTTGGCCGTATCGGCCGTATTGTTTTCCGCGCTGCACAAGAGCGTTCTGACATCGAAATCGTTGCAATCAACGATCTGTTAGACGCTGAGTACATGGCGTATATGCTGAAGTACGACTCAACTCATGGTCGTTTCAACGGCACCGTTGAAGTTAAAGATGGCCACCTGGTTGTTAACGGCAAAACCATTCGTGTTACCGCAGAGCGCGATCCTGCAAATCTGAAGTGGAACGAAGTTAACGTTGACGTCGTTGCTGAAGCAACTGGCCTGTTCCTGACTGACGACACTGCACGTAAGCACATCGCTGCTGGCGCGAAGAAAGTTGTTCTGACTGGTCCATCTAAAGATGACACCCCGATGTTCGTTATGGGCGTAAACCACAAAGCTTACGCAGGCCAGGACATCGTTTCTAACGCATCTTGCACCACTAACTGTCTGGCTCCGCTGGCAAAAGTCATCAACGACAACTTCGGTATCGTTGAAGCACTGATGACCACCGTTCACGCAACCACTGCAACCCAGAAAACCGTTGATGGCCCGTCTCACAAAGACTGGCGCGGCGGCCGCGGCGCAGCACAGAACATCATCCCATCTTCTACCGGTGCAGCTAAAGCTGTGGGTAAAGTTATCCCTGAGCTGAACGGCAAACTGACTGGTATGGCGTTCCGCGTCCCTACCCCGAACGTTTCTGTTGTTGACCTGACTGCGCGTCTGGAAAAACCAGCTTCTTACAAAGAAATCTGTGCAGCAATCAAATCTGCTTCTGAAGGCGAGCTGAAAGGCGTGCTGGGCTACACTGAAGACGAAGTAGTTTCTACCGATTTCAACGGTGAAAAACTGACTTCTGTATTCGATGCTAAAGCAGGTATCGCACTGAGCGACAACTTTGTGAAACTGGTTTCCTGGTACGACAACGAAACAGGTTACTCAAACAAAGTTCTGGATCTGATCGCCCACATTTCTAAATAAGTGTCAGCGATGATTCGGTGAAAAAAGGGCGACGTGATGTCGCCCTTTTTTATTGTTTATTGCAGATTTCTTTTTACAACGAAAAACAATCAAAAAAAGGCTCTATCATGCATAACACAATTTTCTCACTCCCCGTCACGAAACAAATTAGCGCCACCCTCAGCCAGCGTCAGTTGGACCAACTCCCCATCATCGTCGTTGATCATCCTGAAGTGCGTGCGGCAGTAGCATTGCAAGGGGCGCACCTACTCAGTTGGCAGCCGACAAACGAAGAGCCAGTGCTCTGGCTGAGCGACAATACGCCTTTTACTCATCACGTGGCGATTCGCGGCGGTGTACCGATTTGTTTCCCCTGGTTTGGCCCTTTCGCCGATCCTAATCATGGTTTCGCCCGCCTGCTGCCGTGGGAATTTACCGCCCACAGCGAAGATGAGCACGGCGTACAGCTCACGTTCACGCTGCGGGACAATGAAGAGACACGTAAGAGCTGGCCGCATGCGTTCACGCTCATCGCTCGCTTCAAGCTGGGCAAAGAGTGTGGCATTGAACTGGAAGCCCAAGGTGATTACAGCATTACCAGCGCGCTGCACACCTATTTCAACATCGGCGACATCAGTGATATTCGCATTACTGGTCTGGGTGAGTCATTTATTGATAAGGTCGATCAGGGCAAGCTGGCGACACAGCAAGGCGATCTGGTCTTTACTGACCGTACAGACCGCATTTACACCCAGCCACAGGACACCAGCGTGGTACATGATGCCGTCCTGAAACGCAGTATCGAAGTACACCATTCACACCATAGTGATGTCGTGTCATGGAACCCGGGTGCAGAACTCTCTCGTACGATTAGCGATATGACCGATGAGGGATATAAAACGTTCGTGTGCGTGGAAACTGCGCGAATTAATCAACCGTTTGTCGCATCCGCCAACGCGCCAGCACGTCTGGCAACGGTTATTCGCATCAAAAAATAACCACCGCCAGAGGTATATGGCGATTTCGCCATATACCTCTTTCGCCTCAACTACACCACATCCAGATGCTGTTTACGCGTCGGCGGTGGGAAGGCCTGATCTAACTGCGCGATATCTTCCGCAGATAACTGCACGTCCAGCGCTTTCGCATTTTCCTGTACATGCTTCATAGAACTTGCTTTAGGAATCGCGATCACACCCGGTTGACGGATAGTCCACGCCAATAACAGCTGAGCGGGCGTGATGCTATGTTCGCGCGCAATGCGGTTCACCACCGGATGTGAGAATAATCCGTCACGGAGACGTCCAGCCTGCGCTAGCGGACAATATGCCATGATGGGAAGCTGCTGTTGCTGACACCACGGCAGTAAATCAAATTCAATACCGCGCGATGCCAAATGGTAAAGCACCTGATTGGTCATACAGCGTTGTCCGCCATTCAGAGACCACAGCTCCTGCATGTCCTCAAAGTCAAGATTGGAGACGCCCCACTGACCGATTTTACCCGCCTGCTGCAATCGTTCCATTGCAGCGATCGTATCAATTAACGGGATGCCACCACGCCAGTGCAACAGATAGAGATCGATACGCTCCGTTTGCAGACGCTTCAGGCTGCGTTCACACGCCTGTATCGCCTTTTCGCCACCGGCATTGTGCGGGTAGACTTTCGACACCAGATAGACGCTGTCACGACGGCCGCGTATTGCTTCGCCGACGACATCCTCGGCTCTGCCATCCGCATACATTTCGGCTGTATCAATCAATGTTAATCCGAGGTCGATACCCGCTTGCAGCGCCGTCACTTCCTGTTCTTTCATTCGGGCATCTTCACCCATGTACCACGTTCCCTGACCGATCGCGGGTACACGGGTGTCATCTGGAAAACGAATCGTTTTTGTCACGCGTTCCTCCCTTGCTTGCCGTCAACGTAACGGTTCCCCTCAACCTAACATGACATTCAGTGCACCATAAATGTGCAAATGGGGTGATATCACCCCATTATTGTACGGCAAATGCACCATGCTCACGAAAAGCATCAGAAGCGATAGCTGACACCTGCACTCATTAAGATGCTGTGGTTACTATCGACAATCGGGCTGTCCTTCATTTCGTCAGACAAACGCGTGTAACGACCCACGGCCCAGGCGCTCCAGCTTTGGTTAATCTGATAACCGGCGCTCAGTTCAAGATACGGAGCCCAGCCATCGCCAGGGCTATACTGGTTAAAGCCAGAACGCGCGGATTCCTGTGCGCTGACGCCGTAGTAATACTGGTTCATGTTTTCACTGAACCAGGTCGCACCGATACCCGGAGTGATGCTCAAATCGCCCATTGAGAAGCGGTAAAGATAGGCGGTATCCCACGCAAAACCATTGCTGTAATCCAGCGTGTCGCCTGCCAGTACGGTACGGATTTCGCCCCAATCGGCGATATGACGGTAGGCCGCACCCGCCATCAGCGTACCGCGACGTTTATCTAACTGTTTCATCCGCAGATCGTCGCTATCTCCCGGCTTAAACCCTAAAGGCAGATAGTAGGCCGTTAAAGAGAGACGATTTGCGCCGTCATTCCACAGGTAGTATCCACCACCCAGCCCGCGGAAATAAAAATTTTCACTTTCATAATTCAGTACAGGAAGCGGATAAACGTCATTATCAACACCACGGTATACAGACGTTGAACCCGCAGCGCCAAGGCCCAGAGAGACATCTGCGGCATAGGCTGAAGGCAGGAGCACAGCACCAGAAATCAGCGCGGCCAGCATACATAGTTGAGGTTTTTTCACAGTTTTCTATTTCCTATTACAGATAAATATCATGAAACATGATAGGCCAATTACACACGTTCGCGTTCAGGTTATATAAAAATAACATTAACGAATAACCTATATATTCGATAGGTTTTACGTGCGCTAACGTCGGTAATAGGCAGTGTCCTTAAGGCCGAGCGCCTATTCTCTATAATGTTACACGGATTTTCCTGAAAGTGAGTCCTTGAAATATCTTAAAAATACGTCCGTGGACTAGAGGAAATTTTACGGATGCAAACTACGCTTTAATACAGAAGGTGACGTCTCCTTGACCAGCAGGCATGAATAAAATCACGACGCCCTGACGCAACAAGTTGGCATAAGGGTTGCTGGACTCAGGAGATTTCTTCTTTCGGAGGGCAATACATTAATAGGCATATATTCCACGCGCTCTCTTAATCTGTGCTAATCGACGAAGGACGGGCATCGCTATGAACATATTTGATCACTACCGCCAGCGCTACGACGCTGCCAAGGACGAAGAGTTCACTCTGCAGGAATTCCTTACCATCTGTCAGCAGGATCGCAATGCTTATGCGAACGCCGCTGAACGATTGTTAACGGCTATCGGTGAGCCTGTAATGGTGGATACCGCCCAAGAATCACGAATGTCGCGCCTATTCTCGAACCGGGTGATTGCTCGCTATCCGGCTTTTGAAGAATTTTACGGTATGGAAGAAGCCATCGAACAGATTGTTTCTTATCTGAAACATGCCGCGCAGGGATTAGAAGAGAAGAAACAGATCCTGTATCTGTTGGGGCCGGTCGGCGGCGGGAAATCCTCTCTGGCCGAACGCTTGAAAGCGCTGATGCAACGTGTACCGATTTACATCCTCAGCGCCAACGGCGAGCGCAGTCCGGTGAATGATCACCCGCTCTGCCTGTTCAATCCGCAGGAAGATGCCGCAATACTCGAAAAAGAGTATGCCATTCCACGGCGCTATCTCGGCACCATCATGTCACCGTGGGCGGCCAAACGCCTGCAGGAATTTGGTGGAGACATTTCCAAATTCAAAGTCGTCAAAGTATGGCCATCGATTCTGGCACAAATCGGGATCGCGAAAACCGAACCTGGCGATGAGAACAATCAGGATATTTCAGCGCTGGTCGGCAAAGTCGATATCCGCAAGCTGGAGCATTATGCTCAGAACGATCCCGATGCCTACGGTTACTCCGGCGCATTGTGCCGCGCGAACCAGGGCATTATGGAATTCGTCGAGATGTTCAAAGCGCCGATCAAGGTGCTCCACCCGCTCCTGACCGCGACACAGGAAGGCAACTACAACGGAACGGAAGGTATCGCCGCCCTGCCGTTTAACGGGATTATTCTGGCGCACTCCAACGAATCCGAGTGGGTGCAATTCCGTAACAACAAGAACAATGAAGCGTTTCTTGACCGCGTGTACATCGTGAAAGTGCCGTACTGCCTGCGCGTGTCCGAAGAGGTCAAAATTTACGACAAGCTGCTGAATCACAGCGAACTGACGCATGCACCTTGCGCGCCCGGCACGCTGGAAACACTGGCCCGCTTCTCCATTCTGTCGCGCCTGAAAGATCCCGAAAACTCCAGCATCTACTCCAAGATGCGGGTTTACGACGGAGAAAGCCTGAAAGATACCGATCCGAAGGCGAAATCCTATCAGGAGTACCGCGACTACGCGGGCGTAGATGAAGGGATGAACGGCCTGTCGACCCGCTTCGCGTTCAAGATTTTGTCACGCGTATTTAACTTCGATCACAGCGAAGTGGCCGCCAACCCGGTACACCTGTTCTACGTACTGGAACAACAGATCGAGCGCGAACAGTTCCCGCAGGAGCAGGCAGAGAAGTATCTGGAGCACCTGAAAGGCTATCTGACGCCGAAATACGCGGAGTTTATCGGCAAAGAGATCCAGACCGCCTATCTCGAATCCTATTCCGAATATGGCCAGAATATTTTTGACCGTTATGTTACCTATGCGGATTTCTGGATTCAGGATCAGGAGTACCGTGACCCAGATACGGGCCAGCTGTTTGACCGTGAATCATTGAACGCTGAGCTGGAAAAGATCGAGAAACCTGCAGGTATCAGTAACCCTAAAGACTTCCGTAACGAGATCGTCAACTTTGTCCTGCGCGCCCGTGCCAATAATAGCGGCCGGAATCCAAACTGGACCAGTTACGAAAAACTGCGCACGGTTATCGAGAAGAAAATGTTCTCCAACACGGAAGAGCTGCTGCCTGTGATTTCGTTTAATACCAAGACCTCAACGGATGAACAGAAAAAACATGATGACTTCGTCGATCGTATGATGGAGAAAGGCTACACCCGGAAGCAGGTACGTTTGCTGTGCGAATGGTATCTGCGGGTGAGGAAATCATCATAATGACGCACGATGCTGGCAACAGCGTTTGGGGGAAACATGGCCTATTTTATTGATCGACGGCTAAACGGCAAAAACAAAAGCACGGTGAACCGCCAACGCTTTTTGCGCCGCTATAAGTCGCAAATAAAACAGTCGATTTCCGAGGCCATTAATAAGCGTTCGGTGACCGACATCGAAAGCGGGGAGTCAGTATCGATCCCCAATGCAGACATCAACGAACCGATGTTCCATCAGGGCCGTGGAGGACGCCGCCACCGCGTCCACCCGGGCAACGATCACTTCGTGCAGAACGACAAAATCGAGCGGCCACAAGGAGGTGGCGGCGGTGGTTCCGGTCAGGGGGACGCCAGTAAAGATGGCGAAGGCGAGGATGAGTTTGTCTTTCAGATCTCCAAAGACGAATATCTGGATCTGCTGTTTGAAGATCTGGCGCTACCGAACCTGAAGAAAACCCAGCATCGGCAGATGAACGAGTATAAGACACACCGTGCCGGCTACACCGCTAACGGCGTTCCTGCCAATATCAGCGTGGTACGGTCGCTGCAGAACTCGCTGGCACGCCGTATGGCGATGACAGCGGGTAAACGCCGCACGCTGCATGAGTTGGAAGAGTCGCTGGAACAGCTGGCACATACTGAACCCGCACAATTGCTGGAAGAGGAACGGCTGCGGCAGGAAATTACCGAACTGCGCCAGAAAATTGCACGCGTGCCGTTTATCGATACGTTTGACCTGCGCTACAAGAACTATGAGCGCCGGGCCGAGCCATCGAGCCAGGCCGTGATGTTTTGTTTGATGGACGTATCCGGCTCCATGGATCAGGCGACAAAAGACATGGCGAAGCGCTTTTATATTCTGCTGTATCTGTTCCTCAGCAGAAATTACAAAAACGTGGACGTTGTCTATATTCGCCATCACACGCAGGCAAAAGAGGTCGATGAACAAGAGTTCTTCTACTCTCAGGAAACCGGCGGCACCATTGTCTCCAGTGCGTTAAAGCTAATGGAAGAAGTCGTACGTGAACGCTACGATCCGTCACAGTGGAATATCTATGCGGCACAGGCATCGGATGGCGATAACTGGGCTGACGATTCACCGCTGTGCCACCAGATTCTGGCGAATCAGCTTCTGCCGATGGTGCGCTACTACAGCTATATTGAAATCACCCGACGTTCACACCAAACGCTCTGGCGCGAATATGAAACGCTGCGCGATACATTCGATAATTTCGCTATGCAGCATATTCGCGATCAGGATGATATCTACCCTGTCTTCCGTGAACTTTTCCGTAAACAAACCGTAGGCCATTAACCACCTCTCCAGCCAGTTATCTGTTAGTTGTTGATGATGATAGTCATTGATGATCAATAGTTAGCTGGCTGATTCTCTTTCTCTGCGCATTTTTCCATAAACATGCATTTAAAATACATGTATTATAAATGACATTATACCTGCATAGAGAATCGCTTATGAACATTGATAAATTCAAACACCAGCACACCGAGATACTCGAAAGCATTGATACCCTGCGCCAGCTATCCCGTGCAGGCGTAACGGAAAATGCCGCTGACATCGCCCGCGCTATCGTCACCATGAGTTCCACTATCAAATTGCACCTGTCCGCAGAAGATCGCGTACTTTACCCTTCGCTTCAGCGCAGCGGTGATGAACAGTTAACGAAAATGAGTCAGCATTATCAGGATGAAATGCAAACCATTGCCGCCGATTACGATGCCTTTTCCCGTCGCTGGAATACGGCTTCACAGTTGATTGGCCACGACCGGGATTTCCGGGCGGATGCTAATCACGTATTGCGGAAGGTCTATGAGCGTATGCAGCGGGAGAACCATGATTTTTATCCCCGCATCGAAACGGCCTGAGCGGATTAAGCACACCTGACTCACGGGTGGAGATGCTCTAACGACAGTAACTCCGCCTGCCCACGTCCTCTTTAATCATGGCCTTACAAAGCCATTTTTCGTTACGGTTACGTGACATTGTCACAAAGATAACACTTTCTTTCCGCCCGCGTGCGCATTACCCTGTCGACCCCATAAAATGTAGATTTCTGTTTTTGTTATGCAACGATTTGTTCTGATTTTACTGACTCTGGTTCTGCTCGGCCCTCTGGGTATCGACATCTATTTGCCGCTTATTCCTGCCATCGCCGTGGCGCTAAACAGCCCTGAATCGCTGATTCAGTCCACCGTCGCCCTGTTTATTCTGATCATGGGATTAGGCCAGCTTCTGGCTGGGCCGCTGGTCGACAAGTACGGTCGTCGCCCGATGGCATTGGCTGGCGTGATGATCTATATCATCGGTGCTGTCATGGCCGCGCTGGCGACCAGCGCCACACTGTTCGTTCTCTCACGCCTTTTTCAGGGTATGGCCGTCTGCTGTACCGCCGTTGCCATTTTCAGCAGCGTCCGTGACAAGCTAAACGGCGACGATGCCGCCAGAACCTATGGTTTTCTCAACGGCACGCTGAATATTGTGCCGGCGCTGGCACCGCTATTAGGCGGTCTGTTGGCCGAAGCCTTCGGCTGGCGTGCCCCCTTCTGGTTCCTCGCAGGCTACAGCATTCTGGTTCTGGCACTCGTCATCCGTTTTCTGCCCGAAACGCGCCCGGACTCAACGTTGCCCGTGCACGGCTTACCGCTGCGCCAATATGCCCGCCTATTATCCGATCGCCACTTTCTAGGGTTCGCGTCAGTCAACGCAGGCGCAATGGGGATGGCATTAACCTACGTCACCTTTTCCCCTGTGGTACTGATGAATCAGGCACAGCTGACGCCGCTTGAGTTTTCGATTGCCTTCGGCGCAAACGGCTTTTGGATCATGCTGGTCAGCTTTTTTGCAAACCGCATTATCCGCAAAGTCGGCCGTCCACGCTGTCTGGCTGTGGGTAGCCTGCTGATGGGCGCGGGTTTCCTTTCGCTGCTTGGTGGTGTTCTGCTCTTACCTGACGCGCTGCAAAACACCTGGCCGGCCTACATGCTGCCCGTCGCCTTGGCCTGTGCCGGTCTGGCATTTTTGATCGGTCCATCCACCAGCTATGCGCTGGAGCCTTATTCCAATGAGGCGGGGATTGCGTCGGCGATGGTAGGATTCGTGCAAATGGCAGGGGGTGCGGCGCTGGGGTTGATGGCGATGGCGCTCCCTCTGCCGTCAAAAATATCACTGGCACTGGTGATGCTCTGTGCCGCTCTGCTCGCAATACGCGCCCGTCTGCTCACGCGGCATCACAAGGGCAGCATTACATCACTGCCCCGCACTGAGTAAAATCTCGGTGATGTTCAAAACATTAATGAGTTCAAAAAACAGCACAGCGATACTAACGAACGTATCTTTCCACGGACAAATCATCGGCCTCAATCTCCGGTGATTTGTCCGACAGAATATCCGCCAGTAACTTTCCTGACCCGCAGGCCATCGTCCAGCCTAACGTGCCATGTCCGGTATTCAGGTACAGATTTTTCAGCGGAGAACGCCCCACCAGCGGCGTGCCGTCTGGCGTCATCGGACGCAGCCCCGTCCAGAATGTCGCTTGTTCAATCGGGCCGCAATGGGGATACAGATCGCGCACGACCATCTCCAGCGTTTCACGTCGTTTAGGATTCAGATCGGTGTTGAAGCCCACGACCTCTGCCATTCCTCCAACGCGGATGCGACGATCAAAACGCGTGATTGCCACTTTGTAGGTTTCATCCAGCACGGTAGAAACCGGCGCGGAGGCATCATCCGCCAGCGGGATCGTCAGTGAATAGCCTTTCAGCGGATAAACCGGAATATCGAACCATTGGCGCAGTAGCCCCGTGGAATAGGAACCGCAGGCCATCACATAGGCGTCCGCCACGATCATTTCATCGTCGCACTGTACGCCCGTCACGTTTTGGCCTTCCACCCGTAACTGACGAACGTGGCGCTCCAGTTTGAAGGTGACGCCTGCATCGGCAGCCATCGCCGCCAGTTGACGGGTGAACAGCTGACAGTCCCCTGTCTCATCATGTGGTAAGCGCAGCCCGCCGGTCAGTTTCTCCGCCACATTTGCCAGCGCAGGTTCAACAGAGGCCAGCTCATGACGCGTCAGCAGTTGATATGGCACGCCAGCTTCTTCCAGTACGGCGATATCCCGAGTTGCATTGTCATATTGCTGTTCGGTACGGAACAGTTGCAGCGTTCCGCCCTGCCGACCTTCGTACTCGATACCGGTATCCCGCCGCAGCTGTTGCAAACAATCACGGCTGTACTCCGCCAGACGCACCATCCTCGCTTTATTGGTCTTATAGTGGTGCGCATCACAATTGAGCAACATTTGCCACATCCAGCACAACTGCGCGGCCGTGAAGTCGGGCCGGATAGCCAGAGGCGCATGGCGCTGAAACATCCATTTTATCGCTTTCAGCGGTATTCCCGGCGCCGCCCAGGGCGCAGCATAGCCGGGTGAAATCTGCCCGGCATTCCCGGCGCTGGTTTCTAACGCGGGCTCCGGTTGTCTATCGATAACGGTGACATCATGTCCTTCCTGCGCAAGATACCAGGCGGTACTCACGCCAACTACGCCACTTCCCAGAATCACAACCCGCATGCTACCGCTCTCCCTTTCTCTCCGCTAAAGACCGTCTAATCTGCTAGAAAACTGTTTATTTAATGGAATAAAACACTAGGTAACAGGTGAAACTGGAGACTACTCTAGCATTTGGGAAGGAATTGTCACCCATCTCAACGATAACATTTATCTATTGTTCCTTCTCACCCCAATCAATCTTCTCCAGGACATTCGTAATGAAATAACTGTGAAATCATTCACAAAATAGGCATTCGTTTTTTAGGAAGAAACGGCAGAAAAGATAAAAAAGACGGAAATGTTAAAACTCAAATGAATGAAGATGTTAGCCCAGTCGCACATTTTAAAATCATGATAACCATCACAGAAACCTATCCCTATTCATCCCTGTCAAGCTGCGAAACCCCGTAATTAAATACAAATTTGAGATATTCATCAAAAAAATGCTTTATCAGTTTAATAACATTGTGTTCACACGATAATTATTCATATTTCAGAGGTCAACGATGAAAATTGGATTAGTCATTAGTGGCGGCGATGTTAGCGGAATAAATAACTTCATCTTTCAGGTGAACAGAATGACAGATGCTGACATCGTCATTTTTGATGGTGGAATTAATGGCCTTATCGACAATTGCTGCAAAGCGATTACTCGCCGCGATCTGGTTGATTATTCCATCTCATCAATGCCGTTGATGACGTCAGGGAGAAGAGCAGGAAAATGCAGAAAAGCTGATTATGAGAAAATCGTTAAAAATATACAAAAACAAAAACTCGATGCGCTCATCATGGCTGGGGGAGATGGATCATTTCAATTCCTCAAGAAACTCAGCCACTATGGTGTTCATTGCTACGGCGTAGGAATGACGATTGATAATGACATTTCAGGAAACAGCTACACGATTGGTTTTTCTACCGCCTGCGAACAGGTAATGAGTGAGGTAGAAAAGTTACGCAATACGGGCCGGGGATTACAAGGCCGAGTATTCATGATTGAACTGCTGGGCGGTTATTGTGGGGAATTAACATTACAGGCCGCGTTGAAAAGCAATGCTGATATTGCGCTTATTCCAGAGTCCCCCTGGGACATGGATACGCTGTCACAATGTATTCGGGAAAAGATTGCAGAACAGAACAGCGTGATTATTTTATGCTCTGAAGGCTATACCCAGGAATATACACCCGGCTTTCAGGGCGCGATCGACACCATTATCAAGAAGCTAGAGCACAAAATTGGAATCCGTATCCGAAAGACTATTTTGGGATACGGTTTACGAAATGGCGCGCCCACCGGGGAAGAAATTATTCAGGGCACCCTTTTAGCAGAGGAAGTCGTTCGGTGTATCAACACTGGGCTGACAAATAAAATCATTATTATTAATAACAACAACAAAGCTATTCCCATCGACCTAGAGGAGTCCGAACGCCGCTTAGTCGATGTAGAAAGTCATTTTTATAAGCTCGCGAAAGCTCATCATCTTATATGAGGCCATTATTATGTTGAAAGTTCTTTGCGTATGCGGCTGTGGATTAGGCTCCAGTTTCGCTATCGAAATGAGTGCAAAATCCGTACTAAAAAAACTGGGCATTGATGCAGAAATAAATCACACCACGATTTCAGAAGCCTCTGCCTTCCGCTATGACGTCATTTTAACGCAGAAAATATTTGCGGATATTCTGACTAGTGATGCCAATGAGGATGAGAAAAAGAGAATCATCATTCTTAATAAATTGACCGACAAAGACGAAATAGAAGAAAAAATCTTAGCGTATATTCAGGCTCATAAATAACATGAGGTAAAAAATGAACACCGTTATCAATTTCATTGTGAAAGATTTATTAGGCCAGGCATCCATATTAATCGCACTGATCGCCATGATTGGTTTGATTCTACAGAAAAAATCAGTCGGAAAAATTGCAGAAGGAACGTTCAAGACGCTGCTGGGTTTCCTCATCATGATGGCGGGGATTAACATCATCGTCGACACCCTGACGTATTTGAATCGCATCTTTACTCAGGGTTTTGGCATGACAGGCTACATCACCGATGTTGCCGCTATCGCCGGGCTGGCCAACCGCGAACTCGGGTCAGAAGTTGCCTTGACGCTCATGGTGATCTTTGCGGTCAACATCCTTATTGCACGCATTACTCCCTTTAAATATATCTTCCTGACTGGGCAAGCTCTGCTGTGGATGGCAACAATCGGTACCGTGATCGGCTACAAATCGGGTTTAACCGGCGCAACACTGATCCTCACCGGAGGCATATTTGGCGGCATTATGGCCGTGCTGATGCCCGCGCTAGCGCAGCCGATTGTACGTAAAATCACGAATTCTGACGATGTGGCGCTCGGGCATTTTTGTACCATTGGGTATTTGGTACAGGCTGCCGTCGCCCGCTTAGTCGGTAAAAACTCCAAATCCACCGAGGATTTAACGCTACCCGATAACTTCAAGTTCTTGCAGGATACCTACCTGTCAATGGCCGTGGTGATGGTACCGATGTACCTCATCCCGGCCGTGGCGGCTGGGCCGGCCTATATCGCGCAATACGCCAACGGCGTTAACTATCTGATGTATTCCTTCATGCAGTCCATGCAGTTTGTCGCAGGGGTATTTGTTCTCTACAGCGGTGTACGTCTGCTGCTTAATGAATTAGTTCCCGCATTCCGCGGCATCGCGATGCGTCTGGTACCCAACGCCAAACCCGCGCTGGATTGCCCGGTGCTCTTCCCTTATGCGCCCAACGCCGTGATTGTCGGCTTTCTTGCTACCACCGTCGGTTCTGTTCTGGGGATGCTGATCTTCCCAATGTTTGGGTTGGCGATGATTCTGCCGGGGTTATTGACCAACTTCTTTGCTGGCGGGACAGCGGGTATTTTCGGCAACGCACTGGGAGGACGTCGTGGCGCCGTCATCGGAGGCGTCGTTCATGGTCTTTTCATTACCCTATTGCCCGCCATTCTGGTGCCATTACTGGAAGTCTTCGGGTTTACCGGCGTGACCTTTAGTGATTCTGATGTCATCAGTACAGGTCTGATATTAGGGCACGCATTCCAACAAGATTGGTTATTTGTCGCTGCGTTTGTCGCATTCGTTGCATTCATTGCCTTTATTGCGAATCGTAAATTATCGCAATAGCGCATGGCCTTTCGATGGTCTGTCGTCATTAATGTTATGTAAACGGGTTAAGGGGTCACTATGTTTTCTTTTCTCAGGCGTTTTTTATCTTCCGGATCCTCTGCCGATCGTCGTAGTCATGTGAATGACAATCTTGCCAAAGAAATGGAAAAAGAATTAGCAGAGCTGGAATCTCGCTTAATACAAGATCCGAACCATAGTGAAACGCAGAAAATGTTAATGATTAAATACAACCAGGCCATCCAGTTATTTTCTGGGCATCCTGATTATCGACATCGCGTTGATGATATTTTTATCAAAATTGATGAACTCAGAAACACCATTCGTAAAAGTATATGAGGCGTTATGAGCATAAAAAACTTCCTGTTACAACATAACTGTATTCAACTTGGCGTGGTATGTAAAACGTGGGAAGACGCGATATATTGTGCCGCACAACCATTAATTGATGCAAAATTTATCACGGAGAAGTATCCCATCGCGGTGATAAAAAACACGAAGGAATATGGTCCTTATTATGTTTTTGATGAAGGCATCGCGATTCCACATGCTCGCCCTGAATGCGGGGTGCGGGAGAATTGTTTCAGTTTACTGACGTTACAAACACCGATCTCTATTCAGGGAAGTGAACCCGTGGATATTTTAATTATGTTCGGTGGCGTTAGCAGTGATGCACATATTACGGAAGGCATTGCCTCTATCGTCAATTTACTGGAAAAAGACGACATGATCTCTCGTATTCGAACCGCCATAACATCCGATGACATTGCCGGGGTATTATGAAAAAACTTATTTTAGTAAATGGTATACCAGCATCGGGGAAAAGTACGGTAGCTCGAGTCATTGCAGATGAATTACATCTCCCTCTGTTGAGTCTCGATGAAATAAAAGAGCCTTTCATGGTGCAACTTTGCGACACCATTGATAGAACGTTAAACAGAAAGCTAGGGTATGCTGCGTATCAAGCCATGTTTAATATCGTTCAGCAGGCACCGAAAAACAGCACCATTATTCTTGATGCCTGGTTTGGGTTTCGCGAAAAATCACGATTACAAGAATATATCACTGCGTGTGACATCCAGCACACGCTTGAAATATGGAATGCAATTTCCCCCGAACGAGTAGCAGAACGTTATCAGGCCAGAGTGCATAAAAGAATAAAAGGCCATCCCGGTGATGAATACCTTCCGGAATTAATGGCACTCGCACATCAGGCTAACCCGATGAGTATTGGTAAGTGCTACACGGTTGATCAGGATAAGGACATTAATTATCAGGAACTCATTCAATGGATTAAAAACCACCTGGATTAATCGATTATTGATATTAATTTTATGAGGATAATTATGATGAACACCATGACCACGGCTGAATACCGGGGATATCAATTAATTTGTGATGCAACGGGCTCAATGATGGTTATTGCCTGCGATCAACGTGGCGGGATGCGAACATTATTAGCATCGACCCCTGAAGCACAGGCGGCCATTACTAATGAAACATTAGGAAAAACAAAATATGACATCACACGTTATCTGGCGGCAGAGGCAGGATGCGTGCTGGTTGATCCTATTTGCGCCATACCCGGTCTGATCGATGAAAACATCTTGCCTCGTGATACCGGTCTGCTCATCGGGCTTGATGCGTCAGGCTGGGAAACGACGCCAGAAGGGTATCGGATCTCCACGCTGGTTGAGGGCGTCACGGCGCGTAAAGTACGTGAATGGGGAGCGACAGGGGGGAAAATTATGATCTACCTGCGTCCAGATAGACCGGATGCCAATACCCGTAACCTTGAAACACTCCGTACCGTGATACAGGATTTTGCGCAGGAAGATTTACTGCTCGTCGTCGAATTTCTGACCTACTCTCTGGAAAATGAATCTCGCGACACCTACACGCGTCTCCTGCCCGAACTCATTCCAGCAGGCTGTCAGGCCTGTATCGAGGCCGGCGCAAAGGTTTTAAAAATTCCTTATCCTGGATCTGATGAAGCCTGCGCGCACGTTACCGCGCTCTGCGGTAACATCCCCTGGGCAGTCCTCTCTGCGGGTGTCGATCACGCAACGTTTCTCCCTCAGGTAGAAAGCGCGTTGAAAAATGGCGCATCTGGCGTCATTGCCGGACGTTCACTCTGGAAAGACTGTATATCCCTCGAACGTGCAATTTCAAAAGAGAAACTGTCTACCGTCGCCGTCTCGCGACTCAGGGATATTCAGGCACTCCTAAAACGCTATCAACGCCCCTAATCCGGCCTGCATTTTTTGCGCTCTCTCAGGAGAGCGCACTTCCCTTTTCTCCCGTACATACGCGTGCATTTTTTACCCTACCGACAACCTCTTACCATCACACACGTTCGATTCCTCAATTGCCGCGCCACCAAAGCTCAGCTATAACTAAATGAACAACGATGGTTTTTTTGGCTGGGCCAACCGGAAGGCAGTAAACGGAATCTCACGTACAGGTTTGCTATATTAGGGGGCGCGCTGATGGCTATATCCACGGATAATCAGGTAAAAAAAACACTTCGCCTGAGTGATGGACCGGACTGGACGTTTGAGTTATTGCAGGTTTACCTTGATGAAATTGATCGGGTGGCCAAGTTGTATCGTCTGTCGACCTATCCTCATCAGATCGAAGTCATCACCTCAGAACAAATGATGGACGCCTATTCCAGTATAGGAATGCCGATCAACTATGCCCACTGGTCGTTCGGGAAGAAATTTATCGAAACCGAACAACGCTACAAACACGGACAGCAGGGGCTGGCGTATGAGATCGTCATCAACTCCGATCCCTGTATCGCGTATTTGATGGAAGAGAACACACTGCCGATGCAGGCGCTCGTCATGGCGCATGCCTGCTACGGACACAACTCGTTCTTCAAAGGCAACTACCTGTTCCGCAGTTGGACCGATGCCAGCTCCATTGTCGATTATCTGCTGTTTGCCCGACAATATATCGCGCAATGCGAAGAGCGTTATGGCGTGGACGAAGTGGAACGCCTGTTAGATTCCTGCCATGCGCTCATGAATTACGGCGTTGATCGCTACAAGCGCCCACAAAAAATTTCGCTTGAAGAGGAAAAGTCGCGCCAGAAAAGCCGTGAAGCCTACCTGCAAAGCCAGGTTAACGATCTCTGGAAGACATTACCGCGACGTGAACAAGGTGCCGCACCGGAGCAAGCGAGACGCTTTCCACAAGAGCCGCAGGAAAACCTGCTCTATTTTATGGAGAAGAACGCGCCGCTGCTGGAGCCCTGGCAGCGTGAGGTTCTGCGTATCGTGCGGAAAGTCAGTCAGTATTTTTATCCGCAAAAGCAGACGCAGGTAATGAATGAAGGCTGGGCTACGTTCTGGCACTACACCATTCTGAACCATCTCTATGATGAAGGCCGGGTCACTGAGCGCTTCATGATGGAATTCCTGCACAGCCATACTAATGTGATCTATCAACCGCCGTATAACAGCCCGTATTACAGCGGAATCAACCCCTATGCGCTGGGCTTCGCGATGTTTCAGGATATCAAGCGCATTTGTCAGTCGCCGACGGACGAAGACCGTTACTGGTTCCCCGATATTGCCGGTAAAGACTGGCTTGATACGCTGCATTTTGCGATGCAGAACTTCAAGGACGAGAGTTTCATCAGCCAGTTCCTGTCGCCTAAGCTGATGCGTGATTTCCGGCTATTTACGGTGCTGGACGACGATCGAAACAACTATCTGGAAATCGCGGCGATTCACGACGAAGAAGGCTATCGCCTGATCCGGCAGGAGCTTTCCGCACAGTACAACCTGAGCCATCTGGAGCCGAATATTCAGGTCTGGAATGTGGATTTGCGCGGCAATCGGGCGCTAACGCTGCGCTATGTTCCGCATAATCGCGCCCCGCTGGATAAAAGCAGCCAGGAAGTGTTGAAGCACGTCCACCGCCTGTGGGGCTTTGACGTCTATCTGGAACAGGCTAACGCAGATGGCAGCGTTGAGCTGCTTGAACGCTGCCCGCCGCGTAACGGAACAGCATCCACATAGCGGAACACGGCTACACAGCCAAAGACAAAGGGGATTCAGGTTGTTACCTGAATCCCCTTTTCACATGTTCCGTTTAACAATGCAGCGACGCGGTATAAACCTTAGCGGCGAACTTCCGCGATATCCCGTGGGATAGCGCTCTGCATACTGTGCCAGATCGCTCCGCTTTCTTTACCGTAATGTCTGACGACATCCATTACCTGATCGTACAGCTCTTCACTGCGCAATGCTTCCAACCGACCGTAAAAATTCACCGCCAGCTTGCGGGCTTCCGGGTTGGAAAAATAGTAGCGCCCTACGCGAATATATAACCCCTTCAAACCGTTCAGGATCAGGCCATAAATCGGATTGCCGGAAGCAAAAGCCAGACCGCGGAACACGTTGTAATCCAGTTGAGCAAAGGCTTCAGCGCTATCGTCTACCGCGTTTGCCTGAGTCAACACGTCACGCACCTTTTCCGGGTTATGCCGTAACGCCGTCCGAATAAAGATGGCGGCGATGTTGGTTCGCACGGCCAGCAGGTTATCGATCAGCTGCGGCACGCTATCGTGATCGAGCCGTGCCAGCGTTTCCAGGATATTGAGCCCGGAAGTTTCCCAAAAATTGTTAATTTTTGTTGGCTTCCCGTGCTGTATCGTTAGCCAACCATCGCGAGCCAGGCGCTGAAGCACTTCGCGCAGGGTAGTACGGGTCACGCCGATCAGTTCGGAAAGTTCTCTTTCCGCGGGCAAAATAGAGCCAGGAGGAAAACGGTTATTCCATATACTTTCGATAATGTATTCTTCCGCGAATCCAGCCGGACTTTGCGCCTTTATAACCATGTGTTTAATAATCCGTAGCGGTGATTGCTGAAAAAAAGCTGAACCATGATACCAGACGAAAGAATCATGATATAGCGCCGCACTCAGGCACCGAACCATTTCAATGAAAAATTGTGACTGCAAACCGCCCTCTCGCCGCATAGAACGCTAGACTTCTGACCGTTTGTAAAGTTTTTACTATATGATAAGAGCCATCAAACTATTCTAACGAATAAGGATTTCTCTCCCATTATGATCGGCATGCCCCTCCACCGCGCGCTGTTAAAAAATTTCCTGGGATACGCGCCAGACTGGTACAAACTGACTATTTTTTGCTTCTTGCTGGTTAATCCGCTGCTGTTCTATTTTGTCAGCCCATTTTGGGCAGGTTGGTTATTAGTCGTGGAGTTTATTTTTACGCTAGGCATGGCGTTGAAATGTTACCCGCTACAACCCGGTGGGCTGCTGGCACTACAGGCCATTCTCATCGGTATGACCAGCCCGCAGCAGGTGTGGCATGAGGTTACGGGGAATATTGAAGTTCTCATGCTGCTGGTGTTTATGGTGGCAGGCATCTATTTCATGAAGCAACTGCTGCTCTTTGTCTTTACTAAACTGCTGCTGCGCATTCATTCCAAGGCACTGTTATCTCTCGCCTTCTGCGGTGCCGCCGCTTTCCTTTCCGCATTCCTTGATGCTCTGACCGTGATCGCCGTCGTTATCAGCGTCGCTATCGGATTTTATGGTATTTACCACCGTTTCGCGTCCCAACAGGGTGGGAACGAAGCGGATATCAGCGATGATAGCGCGCTAAGCAGCGAGGAACATCGTCATACGCTGGAACAGTTCCGGGCATTCCTGCGCAGCCTGCTCATGCATGCTGGCGTAGGTACTGCACTGGGCGGCGTGATGACGATGGTTGGTGAACCTCAGAATTTGATCATCGCGAAAAGCGCTGGCTGGGATTTCGTCAGCTTCTTCCTGCATATGTCACCCGTGACCGTTCCCGTCTTTATTTGCGGGATTCTAACCTGCGTGCTGGTTGAGCGTTTTAAAGTCTTCGGCTATGGCGTAAGTCTGCCGGACAACGTGCGACGCGTGCTTGAGGATTACGATCGGGACATGACAGAAAAACGCACGCCGCAGGATAAAGTGCGCTTGCTCGTACAGGCGGTGATTGGCATTTGGCTTATTGTCGCGCTGGCGTTTCATCTGGCTGAGGTCGGATTGATTGGCCTTTCCGTGATTATTATGGCCACGACATTCTGCGGCGTGACCGAAGAGCATGCCATCGGTAAAGCATTTCAGGATGCCATGCCGTTTACCGCGCTGCTGACGGTTTTCTTTGCCATTGTCGCCGTCATTATCGATCAACAGCTGTTTTCACCGATTATCCATTACGTCCTGCAATCGTCTGAGAGTGCACAACTGACGCAGTTTTATCTGTTTAATGGCCTGCTCTCATCGATATCGGATAACGTCTTTGTTGGTTCGGTTTATATCAACGAAGCACGCAACGCCTTTGAAAACGGCAAAATCTCGTTACCCCAGTTTGAGTTGCTCGCTGTGGCGATCAATACCGGCACCAACCTGCCCTCTGTCGCCACGCCGAATGGGCAAGCGGCGTTTCTGTTTCTGCTGACATCTTCGCTGGCTCCGCTTATCCGCCTGTCTTACGGACGTATGGTGATCATGGCGCTGCCTTACACCATTGTGATGACACTGGTCGGGTTACTTTGCGTTGAGTTCACGCTAGTGCCGTTTACTGACTTTTTGATGAATAATCACTGGATTTCTTTGCCAAATTTGACCCTATCAGGCAGTCACTCATAATCACGATCGTGTATAGTAATCACGGTGGCGACAATTTCCGTCTTGATGATGTTATCAATACGATTTTCGCCGCCGTAAAATGACAGAAAAAGCATCAAATAAACATATCGTTACGTTTTGCACAGTGAAATGATGGCAGTGAAGCCAGAACGGTTTACACTGCTGCTTTAATCATGTTTAGCATGGAATATTTTTATGTTACGATTTCTTAATCGTTGCTCACGCGGACGTGGTGCGTGGCTGCTGCTGGCGTTTACTGCTTTAGCATTGGAATTGACTGCGCTCTATTTTCAGCATGTTATGTTATTAAAACCTTGCGTGCTGTGTATTTATCAGCGTTGCGCGCTGTGGGGCGTGTTCGCCGCGGGTATTGTTGGTGCCATCGCACCATCAACGGCGTTGCGTTACCCGGCCATCGCGTTATGGATATACAGTTCTTACGAAGGCGTTCGACTGGCCTGGAAACACACGGATATTTTGTTAAATCCGTCGCCATTTACCACCTGTGATTTCTTTGTCAGCTTCCCATCATGGTTGCCTTTAGACAAATGGCTCCCGGCCATTTTCAATGCGACAGGGGATTGCTCAGTGCGTCAGTGGGAATTCCTCTCTCTGGAAATGCCGCAATGGCTGCTTGGCATCTTTGTCGCCTATCTGGTGGTTGCCGTGCTGGTATTGATCGCTCAGCCTTTCCGTCCCAAACGCCGCGACCTCTTCAGCCGTTAATCCATAATCTGTTAGGCATAAACCGAAAAGCCCGACACTGTTGTCGGGCTTCTGGTAACTGTTTCTACGCCTCACAGGCTTGCTACGACGCTCACTGTTGTGGTCTGTAGATATCGCGATAATGGCCTAATCGCTCGTTGAAGAAAGGCCTTTTTTCCTGCGGGATTCTTCGTGATATTTCATCTGCGTCGATCTTTTTTTCCTGACTTTCCATGAAAGCAATCGTGGAGGCAGCAAAGTCGGTGTACTGCTCGCTGTACTCAAGAATGATTTTCTCAAAGTTAATCACATGCTCT
Source organism: Pectobacterium aroidearum (assembly GCF_015689195.1). Taxonomy (GTDB): domain Bacteria; phylum Pseudomonadota; class Gammaproteobacteria; order Enterobacterales; family Enterobacteriaceae; genus Pectobacterium; species Pectobacterium aroidearum. The sequence continues at coordinate 2,352,673 of NZ_CP065044.1, read as the reverse complement.
CCCCCTCTGCTGGTTATGCTGCTCTAAAATTATACAACACGTCACGATTTATGCCGGAGGTGACAGCATGATTCGCACAAGGAAAAAGAAAAATGTGAAGTGGCAGGCAAAACGCAAATAAGCGTTCCGATTCCAGCAGTGAAGTACGGCGTTTTCTAACTCAACGATAGGTAAACCATCGCCCTCTTTCTGAGCGTTTTTTCTTCATTAACCTGCGCCTCAAGCCTATAGTGCCTATCGCAGGTCAACGATGACTTCCCACCCTATGAGGTATTTCTATCGCAATTAATTTATTCAGGAGAAACAACCATGTTAGACAATATCAATGTTTTCATCGCCGTATTGGGCGGCATTCTTTTTCTCAGCTTCCTGGCGGCGTACTTAAGCCCCAAATGGGATGATTAATGAACACTGACGCTCCCCCCGATAAAAAGCCCCTCTTCTGAGTCATTCAGATTGAGGGGCTTCTTGTTTTAACCAGTAACCAGCTTTAACCGGGAAATCGTTTCAATCAGGCAACCGACCACGCCAAACCATCACTATCTCGCCCATTCAGGTTTGTTCAGTATATGATCCTGCCAGTCCACCACTTCAGTCTCACGTACAGCGATATGGCGCACGGAGATACGCTCGCGGTGCATGGCTGTCTTGGTGCCGCAGACCAGCGGATGCCACTGCGGTAAATCTTCACGTTCATGAATCAGACGATACGCACAGGTCGCCGGTAGCCAGTTAAACGTCAGCAGGTTTTCTCGCGTCAGCTTGATGCAATCGGGTTCGTACTCGAAGCGTTTCTCATAGTTACGGCACTGACAGCTTTTAATATTCAGTTGATTACAGGCGACGTTGGTAAAGTAGATCTCCTCCGTATCCTCATCAATCAGTTTATGCAAACAGCACTGACCGCAGCCATCGCACAGCGATTCCCATTCATCGTCAGACATCTCAGACAACGTTTTTTGCTGCCAAAAAGGGCGTTCAGTCATGTTTCTTCCAGTTAACTTATGTTGCGTTGTGAATATTGTAAACAAAGATGCGTGATTCTGGCAGGCACGGCGGGGAGGTTTTGCTGCCCGTCGTTCAACACGGGCAGCCAGAGGCGTTAGATAATACGCGTGCTCAACGTCCGGTCATTCACCGTAATCGTCAGCATATCGCCAGACAGGATCGGACCGACCCCTTTTGGCGTACCCGTCAAAATAATATCGCCCGCGCGCAGCGTAAAGAAACGGCTCATGTAGGCAATCAGCGGCAGAATCGGCGTAATCATATCACGCGTGTTGCCCTGCTGGCGCACTTCATCATTCACTTTTACACCCAATTCGGTTTGCTGCGGATCGCCAAACTCGGCCACCGGAATAAAACCGGAGATCGGGCAGGAACCGTCAAATGCTTTGGCTTTTTCCCACGGCTGTCCCGCTTTTTTGAATTCGGACTGCAAATCACGCAGCGTCAGATCCAGCGCCACACCATAACCCGCAATCGCCCGGGCGACGCGCTCTTCATTCGCCTGCTTTAACGGCGTACCGATCAGCACGGCCAGCTCGACTTCATGGTGAACCGAACCCAGATTTTTAGGAATGGCAACGGGCTGGCGTAAATCACACAGTGCGGTTTCAGGCTTGATGAATAACACGGGTTCACCCGGAGTCGCACTGCCCATTTCCTTGATATGTTCTGAGTAGTTGCTTCCGACGCAAACGACTTTATTTACTGGGAAATCAAGCAACGCGCCCTGCCAGTCTCTGTGTTGGTACATGGGTATTCTCCTGCCCTGTCTGTTGGATTACTCGCTGCCTTCGTGGTGCAGAATCTGCCCAAAAAGAAAACAGCTATACCTGTCATACTTCAAGCTGCATGTGCGTTGGCTACGCTACTCGGCCCATTGGGGCCGCTGCAAGCAGCGTTCAAACCTACCTCTGGCAGATTTGTCAGTCACCCGAATCACTTACTTGTGTAAGCTCATCGGGATGAAATGAGAGACGTCCTGTCTCTCACCGAAGGCCAGCCGTTGGCTGGTCAAATTCGTTCCCGACGAATTTGTCCTTCGCTTGCCGTCTTCCTGCAACCCGAATTATTTAGGGTGTTATAAGAACACGATGGTGCAAAACCATCGTTATATCATCGCAACAGGGGTTCACCCAACAGATTTCAGGAGAACAAGGCGGGCGTTCGTGTGGTCTGGAGAGACGTCATAACCCATCAAGAAGGGAAACAATTAAATTGTGGCGGAGTAAAACCAGAAAAATGAATATTTATCGCGCGGAATATCATGTCAATGGCTAAGATATTCCACGCCAAATTATGTTTGCGGCTTTATCTGAAAATACGCCTTGGTATTATTTTTTTACACTTACACCGGCGTGTTTAATAAGTTCTCGACCGGAGGTGGAACTTGCAGATAAAAGCCCTGTTCCTGTAGCGCAAGTTTCACTTTTTCTATATCAGCATTCGCCAGTTTTTTACGCTCATCCAACGGTAAGACCATGGCTAACTGCGGCGTGCCAAAACTTTTCATTAATTCTTCCGGCACGCGTGAGAAATCGTCTTTTTTTTCAACATAAAGATAGGTCTGATCGCGTTTAGCGCTTCGATAGATCACACAAAACATTTTTTTTACTCTATTTGATGGGAATGCCATCTTGCCTGTATATAATTGTGACTATAACATGCTTACAGCGCTCTGGAATATCATGCCTTAAATGTTACTCTAGGGATTAAAAGATGCTGAAACTGAGTCAGGATAGATGTCACAAACGCCAATAGAGTTAAAAGGCAGCAGCTTTACCTTATCGGTTGTTCATTTGCATGATTCCCAACCCGAGGTAATTTACCAGGCACTACAGGAAAAAATAGAGCAAGCGCCTGCTTTCCTGAAAAATGCCCCCGTTGTCATTAACGTTGCCGCATTAACTGCGGAGACTGACTGGATAAAATTACAGCAGGCCATTTCATCAACCGGTCTGCATGTCGTTGGCGTCAGTGGATGCACCGACGATGCATTAAAGAAAACCATTGCGCAGGCGGGACTTCCCCTTCTGAGCGAAGGTAAAGCACAACGCCGGGTAGTCGAACCCGTCGCCGCCGTTCCTGCCGCGGTGAAAACGAAAGTCATCAACACCCCCGTTCGCTCCGGCCAACAGATTTACGCCCGGAACTGTGACTTGATTGTCACAAGTAGCGTCAGCGCGGGGGCTGAGGTGATTGCCGACGGCAATATTCATATTTACGGCATGATGCGCGGTCGAGCCCTCGCAGGCGTTTCTGGCGATGTTCAGAGCCAGATATTCTGTACGCATCTGGCCGCAGAACTGGTCTCTATCGCTGGCCGTTACTGGCTGAGCGACCAGATTCCTGAACCGTATTTTGGGCAGCCAGCGCGGATCAACCTGAACCAGCTGGACAATGTTTTAACGATAAAACCTCTAGACTAGAATCTCCCAAGGAAACATTTATGGCACGCATCATTGTTGTTACATCGGGTAAAGGGGGCGTTGGCAAGACCACATCAAGCGCGGCCATTGCTACCGGTTTAGCCCAGAAAGGAAAAAAGACGGTTGTCATCGATTTTGACATTGGTCTGCGTAACCTCGACCTGATCATGGGATGTGAGCGTCGCGTGGTGTATGACTTCGTGAACGTTATTCAGGGTGATGCCACGCTGAATCAGGCGTTAATCAAAGATAAGAGAACGGACAACCTCTACATTCTGCCTGCCTCACAAACGCGTGATAAAGATGCGTTAACGCATGAAGGCGTGGAGAAAGTGCTCAACGATCTGGGCGACATGGAGTTCGATTTTATCGTGTGTGATTCCCCTGCCGGGATTGAAACGGGTGCGTTGATGGCGCTCTATTTCGCCGACGAAGCGATTATCACCACCAACCCAGAAGTCTCTTCCGTTCGCGACTCCGACCGTATTTTGGGCATTCTGTCCTCGAAATCACGCCGTGCTGAACGTTCTGAAGATCCGATCAAAGAGCACCTGCTGTTGACACGCTATAACCCAGGCCGGGTGAGCCGTGGCGACATGCTGAGTATGGAAGACGTGCTTGAGATTCTGCGGATTCCGCTGGTTGGCGTGATCCCTGAAGACCAGTCCGTACTCCGCGCCTCTAACCAGGGCGAACCTGTCATTCTGGATGCTGAAGCTGATGCTGGCAAAGCTTACGCGGACACCGTTGAACGTCTGCTTGGCGAAGAGCGTCCTTTCCGTTTTATTGAAGAAGAGAAGAAGGGTTTCCTTAAACGACTTTTTGGGGGATAAATTATGGCTTTACTGGACTTCTTTCTGTCCCGCAAAAAAACGACAGCCAATATCGCCAAGGAACGGCTGCAAATTATTGTCGCGGAGCGACGCCGGGGAGATAGTGAACCCCATTATCTGCCGCAATTAAAGCGGGATATTCTTGAGGTTATCTGTAAATATGTACAGATTGATCCTGAGATGGTGACAGTTCAACTTGAGCAAAAAGGAGATGATATTTCCGTGCTTGAGTTGAACGTGACATTACCGGAAGCGGAAGAAACGCCTAAATGATTTTTCTGCTGTGATATCCCCTGCTTTTACGCAGGGGATAGCTATTCCCGTCATACTTCAAATTACGTGCACTTCATTCCATAATAGACTGTATATTTAGCCAGTCTTTTATTTCTTGTTTTGTTTTTTCGTCGTCTTTTTGTCACCCTATTTGCTGCTTTTTTCATGATGGCATCATCACAGCAAATAAGGCGTATTGATAAGACGTGCTTACCGGTGATTAATAGCCTTGCACAATGTCACGTAGTTCATCGCCATATAACTGACCGCGCCAGCCAGATAACATTTCCGGGGTCCCTGCGTCTTGCCCATTTAATTTCCAGTGCCAGTTCAGCAGACGGTTAATTTGACGACGTGATGCCAATAACTCGGCGGATAATCCACTCTGTTCGCTCACGCGCTGTACCAGCGCTTTGATATCTTTAAACGCTTTTTTATAGCCGGGATAGTCGATCAAATTAATGACCGGTGGCGGGCAATCCGCGTCACTAATACCGTCCGTTTGTGCAACACAGTCCAGCAGCGTTTTCCCGTGGTAGCGAATTTCCGGGCCGCTCAGCCCCAGTGAACTCAGTTCACCCAGCGAAGTTGGCAAACAACGCGCCACCTGCAGCAGGTTCTCTTCACGTACGACAAAATTCACCGCACTGTCTCGCTCACGCGCTTTACGCAAGCGCCACTCAGCCAGACGCTGTAGGCAAGCCAGATGCCGGCCACGCAGTTGCCAGGCATTGCCAAATTCGCGATAGGCGAGCGCCGGTGCCAAAATATCCTGTTTACGCTGACAAAGCAGGAGACATTCGTCCAACGCAGCGTTCATCCACCCTGCGGCTTCCGTATCCGCCACTAACTGCGCGGCCATTGGCAACAGATAGAACACATCGGCGGCCGCGTAATCACACTGTTTTTCGCTCAACGGGCGAGCAAGCCAGTCCGTTCTCGACTCGCTTTTATCCAGCGTCACGCCCATATAGTCCGCCACCAGCGCAGCGAAGCCATAGGAAAGCGGCTTCCCTAAAAATGCGGCCAGAATCTGTGTGTCAATGAACGGCACCGGCAGTGTTCCAAACGCATTGAGAAACACTTCCAGATCTTCGCTGCCCGCATGCAGGAATTTGGTGACCTGGTCATCACGCAGTAACGCCTGAAAAGGAGCCCAGTCGGTAATCGTTAGCGGGTCAATAAGTGAAAGCTGTTCGCCGTCATACAATTGAATCAACCCTAATTGCGGGTAATACGTGCGGGTTCTGACGAACTCCGTGTCCAATGCCACCTGCGGAAAACGTCGCGCCTGGGCGCAAACCTGTTGTAACCCGATGTCGGAAGTGATCAACTGATAATTCAAAACGTCATTCTCTTGGTTGTTTTTACTTTACGGTTCTGGGTCAAATCCGTATCGCCGTAAAAAATTACGGCGGACATTTTTAACGTCGCAATCGACGGCCCATGGGGTGACGGGTATAAGTTCGCCACAAAAAAGAACGCCGGATAAACCGGCGTGAAAACATCATATCGCGTCCTGCCTCTCTCTGGCAGTCGTTTTCATGGAAAATCGTCAGGCGGCAGCGTCTTTCTTCACCTTCTTATCGTCGCGCAATTCGCGGCGTAGGATTTTCCCCACGTTAGATTTCGGCAAATCGTCGCAGAATTCGATCTCTTTCGGCACTTTATAACCGGTAAGATTTCGGCGACAGTGGGTAATGAGTTCCTCTTTCGTTAACGAGTTATCACGCCTGACCACAAAGGCTTTGACTGCTTCACCGGATACCTCATTCGCCACCCCAATCACCGCCGACTCGGACACTTTGGGATGACGGCTGATAACATCTTCAATTTCCGTCGGATAGACGTTAAAGCCGGACACCAGGATCATATCTTTCTTGCGGTCGATGACACGCAGGAACCCTTCATCATCAGAGGTGACAATGTCACCCGTTGCCAGCCAGCCGTCTTTTAACACTTCATCCGTCGCGGCAGGCTGCTGCCAATACCCTAACATCACCTGCGGCCCGCGCACCCACAGCTCGCCAGACTCACCCGGCCCAGCATCGTTGCCGTCATCGTCAATGATTTTGACGTCCGTTGATGACACCGGTAGCCCGATACTGCCGCTGTAATGTTTGAGATCGTAAGGGTTTACGGCCACCAGAGGTGAACTTTCCGTTAACCCATATCCTTCAAGCAGATGTTTACCCGTTAGTTTTTCCCAACGTTCTGCCACCGCTTGCTGCACCGATGCCCCACCGCCGACCGCTAAACGCAGCGTTGAGAAATCCAGCTCGTGGAATTCTTTGTTGTTAAGCAGTGCGTTAAATAACGTATTGACGCCAGTGATAGCCGTAAACGGGTATTGTTTCAGTTCCTTCACAACCGCCGGGATATCGCGGGGGTTAGTGATCAACAGATTCTTCCCGCCCAATTCAAGGAACAAAAGGCCGTTCACCGTGAGCGCGAAAATGTGATAGAGCGGCAACGCCGTGATCACCAGCTCATTCCCTTCTTGCAGAATAGCGCCGTATGCCCCTTTACACTGTTCAAGATTCGCCAGCATATTGCGGTGCGTCAGCATCGCGCCTTTAGCGACGCCCGTGGTGCCGCCGGTATATTGCAGAAATGCCAGATCGGTATTGATAATATCGGGGCGAATATATTGCTGACGCCGTCCTTCCTGCAAAACACGACGGAACGATATCGCATCCGGCAGATGGTATTTAGGCACCAGTCGCTTAATGTACTTCACCACGAAGTTGACCAGCGTGCCTTTTGCCGTGGAGAGCTGATCTCCCATACGGGTCAGGATTACGTGTTTCACCGCCGTGTTATGGACGACTTTTTCCAGCGTATGGGCGAAGTTAGACACGATGACAATCGTGCTGGCCCCGCTGTCTTTTAGCTGATGTTCCAGCTCACGCGGCGTATACAGCGGGTTAACGTTAACCACCACCAGACCCGCGCGCAACACGCCAAACAGCGCAACGGGATATTGCAGCAGGTTGGGCATCATCAGCGCCACACGATCGCCCTTTTGCAATTTAAGCTGGTTTTGCAGATAGGCCGCAAACGCCCGACTCCGCTCTTCCAGCTTGCGAAACGTCATCACTTCCCCCATGTTGACGAATGCAGGTCGGTCGGCATAACGCTTCACGCTAGTTTCGAACATTTCAATCAACGACGAATAGCGATCCGGATCGATTTCCGCCGGCACGTCCGCCGGATAGCGTGATAACCAAATTTTTTCCAAGACGTCACTCCCGAGATATTTTTTTAGTGGCATCGTCGTCGCCCTCAGAGGCTTATTGTTATTAACATTATTTTAACTCAGCCTACCAGTTAGCTAACAAACAATGTTAAGGTTGCGAGAGCGATCACTAATTTATTCTTTATTCAAAAAAAATCAGGCAACCTGCGTCGCCTGATCTCAATAGTCCTACTGAGTAGATTCTTATTCTGTCACGACATTCTCAATCCGTGCTGGACCAGGCCAGCCGCCGTCAAATCCCCATCCGGGTCCCCAACCATAGCCGTAACCTGCACGCCATCCCCACGGGCCATAACCATAGCCGCCGGGTGGCATCATCAGACGCTGCACAACATTCCAGCGTTTGTAGCCTTGCGCGTCGATCACGACGTAGCGATAAGGCTTATCGCCGATAGCGCCCTGTTCGGTGCCGACAATCGGCCCGACAACGGTGACCAGTTGGTCTTTAAAATCAACAGGTTCCAGAAAACGATTCACATAGGCAATAAAACGCCCTTCTGACGGCATATCCAGCAGCGGTTTTGCACCGCTATCCAACGGCATGCTGGCAATCTCCAGGCGCGTTTTATTCGCTTCATTGCGGATGCTAACCACCCGCCCGCCAAAGCGTGACTCCTGACCGACATAAATCTGCGGCGCATTCATCACGCGTACCAGATCGTCCTGCGGCGTTGGAGACGTGCCTTTAATCGCATCCGGTATCGTGACACAGCCTGAAAGCAGCAGCGCTGCCGCCGCAACCAGACAGAGTCGTGCTTTTTTCTGATTCAGATGCAGATTTTTAATTCGCACACTTTTTATCTGTACATGCTTCATTGGTACAAACATGGCACAACCCCCTCTTCAGATATCTGATAGTTAGACTGCTCAGCATCGAATAAGTTGCTGTTTATAGAAGTTATACGCCGCACCAAATAGGTAGTCTGTTTATTCGCGGCCGGGAAGTTTTTTCCAGGTCACTTCATTGCGCAGATAACGCGGTTGTGCATTCTCGACGCTGACTGCCTTTCCTGCCTGCCATAGCTGACAGGCCAGCGGCAGCATATCCTGCGCCTGCGGCAGCAGTACATCGCCTTTCGCTAACACCAGCGAGGAATGGCTTACCAGTTCAGGGTAGGTTTCCCACCCGGTTCCTACCGTGGCCCATTCGCCTGACAGAGCAGCCGTTAAGGCTTGCACCTGCTCAGGTTTCAATACGGCTTCCTCGGATTCGCCCAGCCAGATACCGTCAGCATCGCGCTGATAGCGGCCCCAGTACACTTCGCCCATTCGCGCATCAATGGCCGCTAGCACTTGTGTCGCCTGCGTCAGGCGGAAAGCGCCCTGCGCCATCGTCGCCAGTGACGATACACCGAGCATCGGTAGATCCGCGCCCAGCGCCAGCCCTTGTGCAATACCGATACCAATCCGCACGCCGGTAAAACTTCCCGGTCCCTGACCAAAGGCCAGTGCATCAAGATCGTTGAGCGTCAGGCCGCTATCGGCCAGCACCTGCTGAACCATTGGCAGAATGCGTTGTGTGTGCTCACGGGGACAAATTTCGAACAGAGAATGAATTTCGCCTTCATTCCAGAGTGCGACGGAACAGGCTTCCGTTGCGGTATCAAGCGCTAGAATTCGCGTAGACATGCCAACCTCAGGCAGGATAAATAAATCTTAACAACCCGTATCATAGCATAAGCCCCTGCCGTACCGCAGCCCTTCCCCCTATTGGTCAGGGCATACGACTATCGCCAGCGAGGGATTATGTGTTACGCGTCAGGAAATTAATTGCCTGCCGAATGTCGCGGGTCCGCGGCGTTGGCGGCAGGCTGTTGAGAAACACTGCGCCATACGGACGCATCACCAGTCGATTATCGCAAATCACAATCACACCGCGATCCTCAACGTCACGGATGAGGCGCCCCACGCCTTGCTTCAGGGTAATCACCGCATCGGGAACCTGCACATCGTCAAAAGGCTCGCCGCCGCGCAGCCGACAGTCTTCGATACGCGCCTTCAGCAGCGGATCGTCCGGCGAGGTAAACGGCAGTTTATCGATAATGACGCACGAGAGCGTATCGCCACGCACATCCACACCTTCCCAGAAGCTGCTGGTCGCCACCAGTAAGGCATTGCCCGCCGATACAAACTGCGACAGCAGCTGTGCCTTGCCGGTCTCTCCCTGTAGCAGCACCGGCAGCGTTAGCATGGCACGGAACTCGGCGGCCAAATCCCGCATCATCTGATGCGAGGTACACAGCATAAAGCAGCGCCCCTGATTTGCTTCAATCAACGGCTGCAGCATCGCCGCCAGCCTTTTCGCCGCACCGGGGCGGTTGGTTTCCGGCAAATGACGGGGAACGCAGAGCAGCGCCTGATTGGCATAATCAAATGGGCTGGGCAACAGGAGTGTGTTCGCGTTATCCAACCCCAGCCTATCGGTGAAGTGGAAGAGTTGATCGTTAACAGACAAGGTCGCGGAGGTAAATATCCAGGCGGCAGGCTTGTCCTTCATCAGTTCGCGAAAACGATCGGCGACAGACAGCGGCGTCAGCGCCAACACGAAATGGCGTGAATTGCATTCGTACCAGTAGCTATAGCCCGGCTGTTGTACTTCTTTCAGCCGCTTCAGTCGGTTGCGATAGAGCGTGGCGCGCTCAAAAGCGGCATCCAGCAGCGCAGATCGGCCAAGCGACAGTTTCGCGACGTCGTAACACAGCTCCAGCGCATCATCCAGTAGCAGCAACGCACGCTGAAGCGACGGCTGTTCGAGCACATCGCGCAGATTACCGCGAAACCCCGGATCGCCCAACGCCAGCCGAAAATCCTGCGTACTTTGCGTCAGGCGATCGGCACTTTTTTGCAGTTGAGAGGCATCGCGCACTTCGGTGCGGTAAGCAATGATGATGTCTTTTGCCAAATCCAGAAGTTGGCGGCTCGAAAGCTGCTGACCAAAATATTGGCTGGCAATGTCAGGTATCTGGTGGGCTTCATCGAAAATCACGACATCACTTTCCGGGATCAGCTCCGCAAAGCCGGTCTCCTTTACCACCATATCCGCCAGATAAAGATGGTGGTTAACCACCACGATATCGGCATCCATCGCCTTGCGTCGCGCTTTCACCACGAAGCACTCTTTGTAGTGCGGACAGTCGCTGCCCAGACAGTTATCGTTGGTGCTGGTCACTAACGGCCAGATCGCGCTGTCTTCCGCGACGCCTGAGCAGGTCGTAACATCGCCTTCCGTCGTTTCCGATGACCAGCCGCGCAGCCTGACCAGTTCACTCAGCGTTTCAGCGGGTAAATCACCGCCGCCCAGCGACTGCTGTTCGAGCCGTTCCAGACAGAGATAGTTCGAGCGGCCTTTCAGCAGTGCGAGTTTACCTTTGTACTTCAGCGCCTGCGCAATCGTCGGTAAATCGCGACTGTAGAGCTGATCCTGTAGCGCTTTTGAACCTGTCGAGATGATGACTTTTTTATCGGCGCGCAAGGCGGGCGCAAGGTAGGCATAGGTTTTACCGGTTCCGGTTCCCGCTTCCACCACCAGCGCCGTTTTATCGTCGATGGCCTGCATTACCGCCTGCGCCATCTGCCGCTGTGGTTCACGCGGTTTGAAACCCGTGATCGCTTTCGCCAGCGCGCCGTCATTCGCAAAATCATCGATTACCCGATCGTTCGTCACGCCTGCTCTCTTTCTCATAGGAAAACATTGTCTGTCGCCACTAACCGTTTCAGGTCACGGCAAAAATATCGCGCTGATTATGCCAAGAGTCACCCGGCGCTACCACCCTAAATCAGGAAAGCGTGTCGCCCCCCGCTGTGTTAGGCTTGGCGACTGGTTTTGCTTGATGTTTCTATTTTACTTATCCCCACAATGGAGAAAATTCATCTCATGGCGATCACACGTATTAATCCTGAAGCTCGCTGGTCAGACGCCGTCATCCACAACAACACGCTGTATTACACCAGCGTGCCGGAGAATCTGGATGACGGTGCACAGGCGCAAACGGAGAACGCGCTGGGCGCGCTGGATGCCATCCTACAACAGGCGGGAACGGATAAGAGTAAGCTGTTGGACGTGACGATTTTTCTCGCCGATGCAGATGATTTTGCCGCGATGAACGCCGCGTGGGATGCCTGGGTCGTGGCTGGCAGCGCGCCCGTACGCTGCACCGTACAGGCTAAGTTGATGCATCCGAAATTTAAAGTCGAAATAAAAGCGATTGCGGCAATATAACCGTATATCCCTTTTTCATCTCCTAACGAAGAGGATGGACGTTACTGCTCGTCTTCCTCTTCACCATCGTCAAAATAGTGTTCTTCGTCGCTGTCATTAACGGTGTCGTCGTCTTCGTCAAACATCACCGCAACGTTGTCACCCTGATGTTCCTGACGGATCTCGGCCGCAACCTGTGCTATCGCCTGGCCGCTGCTCATGCCCTCAGACATCAGTTCCTGAATACGCTCTACGGCATCTTGCTGTTGTTTGTGCGTCAGCGCGGGCATACCTGCAATCATGGTGGTTTCCTGGTTGATAAATTCGCACGTATCATCGCATGCCCGCTTCGGCATACACCAGCATTTCTGCTTTGTGGTACGCTGTGGTCAGTGAAATCGACACCCTAATAATAGACACAACACGAAGAACATGACTGCCGCCAATACGACCCACGTAACCAACATCAGCGATTCGGCCACCGCGATGGGCTCCGCCGTTCTCTATCACACGCTGCCTTACTACCCGACTGTGCTGCTCGATCGCTTTGCCCCCTTTTCCCAACAGCCATGGGCGATGTTGCTGCATTCCGGGTTTGCCGATCATCCGCACAATCGCTTCGATATTATGGTCGCGGATCCGCGAGTCACGCTGTGCACGCGGGGAAACAGGACTGAAATCACACGTGACGGCGTAACGAATCCCGTAGAGGGAGATCCATTTGTTCTGCTGCAACAGCAGATTGATACGCTGGCATTGCCTGCTGACGCACATTCTGATTTCCCTTTTCAGGGGGGCGCACTGGGTTTGTTCGGCTATGATTTGGGTCGTCAGATTGAAGCGCTGCCTACTCAGGCTGAACGGGACATCGACCTGCCGGATATGGCAGTCGGTTTATACGATTGGGCGCTGGTTGCCGACCACCACCGACAGACGTTAACGCTGATCGTACATCATTCCCTTCAGGCGCGGCTCGACTGGCTAGCCAATCCACCCGTTAGCGCCCCGAAAGCCGATTTCACCCTCGCCGGTGCCTGGCAGCCGAATATGTCACGCGATGCGTACGGCGAAAAATTCCGCAAAATACAGGACTACCTTCTGGCGGGAGACTGTTATCAGGTCAATCTGGCGCAGCGTTTTTCTGCGGCTTACCATGGCGATGAATGGCAGGCGTTTTTACGCCTGTCCGCAGGCAATAAAGCGCCCTTTTCAGCCTTCCTGCGTCTACCGGAAAATACCGTTATCAGCGTATCACCAGAACGTTTTCTCTGGCTGGAAGATCAGCGCATTCAAACGCGCCCAATTAAAGGCACGCTGCCGCGCCTGGTAGATTCGGAAGCGGATAAACAGCAGGCAGCCCGGTTGGCTGCTTCAGAGAAAGACCGTTCAGAAAACCTGATGATTGTCGATCTTCTGCGTAACGACATCGGGCGCGTCGCGGTTCCGGGCAGTGTCCGCGTGCCGGAACTGTTTGTTGTCGAACCCTTTCCCGCCGTGCACCATCTGGTCAGTACGATCGAGGCACAGCTACCGGATGATTGTCCTGCAACCACGCTGCTACGCGCCTGTTTTCCCGGGGGGTCGATTACCGGTGCGCCCAAAATCCGCGCCATGCAGATCATTGAAGAGCTGGAGCCTCAACGCCGCAATGCTTACTGCGGTAGCATCGGCTATATCAGTCTGTGCGGCACGATGGACACCAATATCACCATCAGGACGTTATTAACCGAACGCGGTAGAATTTACTGCTGGGCGGGCGGCGGCATCGTTGCTGACAGTAAAGAACAGGCTGAATATCAGGAAACGTTTGATAAAGTGGGCCGTATTCTTCCCCTATTGGATGGTTCCCAGACAATTCAGGTACCGAATCAATGAGTGAGATCGTCTTGCCGCCAACGGCCTTTGCGCTGAACGACTTTATTACGCGCTTTCAGCTACAGCTTCCGCCATCGCTGCGGCCTGTGCACCAGCAGCGTCAGGCCGCAGTTCTGGTGCCAATTATTTGCCATCCTACGCCCACGCTGTTATTGACCCGACGTTCTGCAGACTTACGTAAACATGCAGGCCAAGTGGCGTTCCCCGGCGGGGCGGCAGACAAAACCGACCGTTCGCTCATCGAAACGGCGCTGCGTGAAGCACAGGAAGAAGTGGCTATCCCACCAGAAAACGTTCAGGTGCTGGGTGTATTACCGCCGCTGGACAGCGTCAGCGGCTTTCAGGTCACGCCAGTTGTCGGCCTCATCGCCGCACAGACCCGCTTCCATCCCAATGAAGACGAAGTCGCCGAGCTGTTTGAAATGCCGTTGGACGAGGCTTTCGCGCTAACACGCTATTATCCGCTGGATATCGAGCGCAAACAGCAGCGCCATCGGGTTTATCTCTCCTGGTATCAGCAACAGTTTGTCTGGGGGCTGACGGCTGCCATCATCCACCAGCTCGCCTTACAGATTTCCGACAGACCCTAAACTTACAGCCGCATAGCGCGGCTTTTGGCTCACCACTTCTTTTCCCTCACTAAATATCCCTATTTTAAAAGTGGGCTTCCTGCTCAAAAAGCATTCGCTGAGATAATTTACAATGACTTAGCGCACATTTGAGATAAGTTAAATTGTGCCGTGCCATAAGTTTATTTCATGCGAAAAAGAAAGCCACACAACATATTCCACACTACAATAGCGCGATTTGACGAGTTTTATTCTAATCTTTGGGTAGATATCCACTAAAATTCAGGTCATGTCTCGCCAGAACCGAAAAAACCAGATAATTAGCAGCATAAACAGCTGATTGTGGTGAAGGAACCGGACGTAGACGATCGGAAAATAAAGGGTGGAGACAACCCTGAGTCTTTGAGGAGTTTCGCGTGATAAGCGTTTTCGACATGTTTAAGATCGGTATTGGCCCCTCTAGCTCTCATACGGTTGGACCGATGAAAGCCGGTAAGCAATTTGTCGATGAATTGATCAACCAGGATTTACTGACCGCGACGACGCGTATTGCCGTCGATGTGTATGGCTCGCTGTCGCTAACGGGTAAAGGTCACCACACAGATATCGCCATCATCATGGGTCTGGCGGGCAACATGCCGGATACGGTTGATATCGATGCCATCCCCGGCTTTATCCGCGATGTTGAGCAACGCGAACGCCTGCTGCTGGCTAATGGGCAGCATGAAGTCGATTTCCCACGCGAAGGCGGCATGGTTTTCCGCAGTGAAAATCTGCCATTGCACGAAAACGGCATGACCATCACCGCCTTTGCCAGCAATAAAGAAGTTTATAGCAAAACCTATTACTCCATCGGCGGTGGTTTTATCGTCGATGAAGAGCATTTTGGCAAAGACACCGCCACTGACGTCTCCGTTCCTTACACATTCCATTCTGCCAAAGAGATGCTGGAGCACTGTAAACAGAGCGGCCTTTCGCTTTCTGGAATGGTGATGCGTAACGAACTGGCGCTACACAGCCGTCAGGAGATTGACGCGTACTTTGCCGATATCTGGCAGACGATGCGTGCTTGTATCGATCGCGGCATGAACACCGAAGGCGTGCTGCCGGGCCCGCTGCGCGTACCGCGTCGTGCCTCTGCACTGCGTCGTATGCTGGTGTCTTCCGACAAGCTGTCCAACGACCCAATGAACGTGGTGGACTGGGTTAATATGTTCGCACTCGCGGTGAATGAAGAAAACGCAGCAGGCGGCCGCGTGGTTACCGCGCCAACAAATGGCGCGTGTGGCATCGTCCCCGCTGTTCTCGCCTATTACGACCACTTTATCGAACCGGTTAGCCCGACCATTTATATCCGCTATTTCCTCGCGGCAGGCGCGGTCGGCATTCTGTATAAAATGAATGCCTCCATCTCCGGTGCCGAAGTGGGCTGTCAGGGTGAAGTCGGCGTGGCCTGCTCGATGGCCGCCGCGGGACTGGCAGAACTGATGGGCGCCAGCCCGGAACAAGTTTGCGTCGCTGCCGAGATCGGTATGGAACACAATCTGGGCTTAACCTGCGATCCGGTTGCTGGTCAGGTACAGGTTCCGTGCATCGAACGTAACGCGATTGCTTCCGTTAAGGCGATTAACGCCGCTCGCATGGCAACCCGCCGCACCAGCGAACCGCGCGTCTCGCTGGATAAGGTTATTGAAACCATGTACGAAACGGGTAAAGACATGAACGCCAAATACCGCGAAACTTCACGAGGCGGGCTGGCGATCAAAGTACAGTGTGATTAAAAGTGCAGTGTGATTAATCCGTTCTCGTCACGGCTTTTACCGTAGATCACAAAAAGCCCCGCCAATTTGGCGGGGCTTTATTTTTGCAGTTCACTTACGCAGATCGCATTACGCTTCTTCAGCGTCATCCTCATCCACAATGCGTTCCACACGAACCAGTTCAATGCGGTATTCGGAAACCTCAATGATATGGAAGCGTAAGTTGTACAACTCAATGATGGCACCGACTTTCGGGAACTCATCACTGTGCGCTAATAGCATACCAGCCAGTGAAGCATAATCTTCCTTCGGATCAACCAGATCGCTGCTATCCACCACCTGTTGCAGAGCGTGTAGATCCGTTCCACCTTTTACCAGCCAGCCTTCGCCGTCAGGGATGATATCCAACGTTTCGTCTTCATCCGGGAACTCACCCGCAATCGCTTCCAGCACGTCCAGCGGCGTTACCAACCCTTGTACCACGCCAAATTCGTTGGCGATGATGACCAGACTGCCTTTCGCACGGCGCAGAACGGGCAGCAGGTTTATCACATCCAGCGTTTCTGGTACGACAATTGGCGGATTCGCTGCGGCAAAGCTTTCCACATCGGTCTGTGTTTCCAACGCCACCAGCAGATCTTTAGCACGGACAACGCCGATAAGTTCATCCAGAGAACCGCGGCATATTGGGAACAGGCTGTGAGGTGTGTCCAGCAATTGCATACGGATCTGCTCGACAGAACTTTCGCTATCCACCCAGGAAATTTCCGTACGTGGCGTCATCACACTGCGCAGCGAACGCGACGCCAATGTCAGCACGCCGCTGATCATATTGCGCTCTTCCTCAGCGAATTCCTCTGTCGTGAGTTTCTTCTGCGGTTCATCCGCATCCAGATCATCCGTGTTTTTCCGCGAGCCCATCAGGCGCAGAATGGCCTCTGCGGTACGCTCACGCAAAGGACGGTGCGACTGATGCTTCATAAAGTTATGACGGGCAATCTGGTTAAACAGCTCGATCAGGATAGAGAAACCAATCGCGGCATACAGGTAGCCTTTCGGAATGTGGAAGCCAAGACCTTCCGCCATCAGGCTCAGACCAATCATCAGCAAGAAGCTGAGACACAGAACAACCACGGTTGGATGCTCGTTGACGAATCGAGTCAGTGGCTTAGAAGCAATCAGCATGACGCCCATCGCAATGATCACCGCCGTCATCATCACGCCCAGGTGATCTACCATTCCCACGGCAGTAATCACGGCGTCCAGCGAGAACACGGCATCCAGCACGACGATCTGCGCCACCACGGCCCAGAAACTGGCGTGAGCGCGATTGCCGTTACCATCGTGCGTTTTGTTCTCTAACCGTTCATGCAACTCCATCGTGGCTTTGAACAAGAGGAACATACCGCCGAACAGCAAAATCAGGTCACGACCTGAGAAGCTGAAATCGCCAAGGCTAAACAATGGACGCGTCAGGGTGACCATCCAGGAAATCAAAGACAACAGACCCAGACGCATTAACAACGCCAGGCTTAAACCGATAATGCGGGCTTTATCTCGCTGCTTGGGGGGTAATTTATCCGCCAAAATAGCGATAAACACCAAATTGTCGATACCCAGAACAATTTCAAGTACCACCAGCGTCAATAGGCCTGCCCAGATTGAAGGATCTAGCAAAAATTCCATGTCAGACTCCAGAAAATGAACGAGCAGATGACATCAATGCATGAGCCGCATTGAATGGTAATAAAAAGAGTTGATGTGAATCAGAGAGATTCTGAGTGTGGTCTGAGTGACCAGCTGAGTACAGAAAACCGCCAGCATTAGCGGGAAAACAGAGAACGTTTTGTCGGTGACAGTCCATGGGAAGGGCTGATGCCCGGTGCTCCTAAGCAATTTAAGGGACGTTTACTCTAACAGGTTGTTACCAATTTTCACAAAGAATTTCTTAGACCTGCTTCGCATTGATAACGCGTTCTAATTTTCCTATTTTGCCCCCTTTTAGGCGCACGCCTAACTGGTCAGCATTAGAGCATCATCACACTATTTATTTTTTCGATAAGTAAAATAAATCTGTCAGTCACGATTTCTCGCCTGACAACCTGGAGGAACACAGTGAATGTCATGAATCCACGGTAAAATTTTTTCTTGCAGCCATACTAATACCGCGACGGTTAACATTCAGTAGCTCAGCGTTAACCCTGTTTCCTGACACATTGACTCTTTTTGATCGTGAACGTGAGGAGGTAGCAAGTGAGTATTGCCATAATGTTATGCACTCACGGCGCCACTGCGGGACCGCTGTTAAAGACAGCAGAAATGATCCTTGGCGAGCAAAGTAACGTCGCCTGGATCGATTTCGTTCCTGGAGAAAACGCCGAAACCTTGATAGAAAAATATCAGGAAAAACTCACGCAGTTGGACACATCGCAAGGCGTGCTGTTTCTCGTTGATACTTGGGGCGGCAGCCCGTTTAACGCCGCCAGTCGCCTCGTCACCGACAAAGAAAACCATGATGTTATCGCTGGCGTGAATATCCCCATGTTGGCAGAAACCTTTATGGCTCGGGATGATGATCCTTCCTTCTCCGCTCTGGTTTCCATCGCTCTTGAAGCCGGTAGAGATGGCGTAAAAGCGCTGAAGCATCAGGAAAAACCCAAGGCAACGCCCCCTTCCCCTCCACCAGCTCCAAAAGCCAACGCCGTTCCCACACCAGCAGGATCCGGTGAACACATGAAGATAGGACTGGCGCGTATCGATGACCGTCTGATTCATGGTCAGGTCGCCACCCGATGGACGAAAGAAACCAATGTTTCGCGCATTATTGTCGTCAGCGATGAAGTCGCCGCCGATCACGTGCGTAAAACGTTGTTGACTCAGGTTGCGCCACCGGGCGTTACCGCTCACGTGGTGGATGTGGCAAAAGCCGTTCGTGTTTATGACAACCCCAAATATGCCGCCGATCGCGTGATGTTACTGTTCACCAATCCGACGGATGTATTAACGCTGATCGAAAATGGCGTAAAAATCACTTCGGTCAATATTGGCGGAATGGCATTCAAACAGGGAAAAACGCAGGTCAATAACGCTGTTTCTATCGATGAGAAGGATATCGCTGCATTCCGAGAATTAGATAAACGCGGAATTGAATTGGAGGTTCGAAAAGTCTCAACCGATACCCGGCTTAAAATGATGGATTTAATTAACAAAATGCCGCGCTGATACCTATCGCAATGCGAATGTGATTAACGCGAATGTCACCATCAATAATAGCTTTATAGCCCTGGCGATTTTCAAGATAGGTATTTATGTCGATATTGCAACGCTTTATGTCGATATAGAAAAACAATGGGGATGGCGATTTATTTTTACTCAGACACATTTTATAGGAGAAGTACGATGGAGATTACCACACTTCAAATTGTGCTGATATTTCTCGTCGCGTGTGTTTCGGGGATGGGTTCAATTCTTGATGAATTCCAGTTCCACCGTCCACTCGTCGCCTGTACGCTGATTGGCGCAGTATTAGGTGATTTAAAAACCGGGATCATTATTGGCGGTACGCTGGAAATGATCGCATTAGGCTGGATGAACATCGGTGCGGCCGTCGCACCGGATGCGGCCCTGGCCTCGATTATTTCAACCATTCTGGTTATTGCCGGCGGTCAGGGGATCGGCGCCGGGATTGCGCTGGCGATTCCGCTCGCCGCAGCCGGACAAGTATTAACCATCATTGTTCGTACCATCACAGTCGCGTTCCAACATGCGGCTGATAGCGCGGCAGAGCGAGGTAATCTGACAGCCATCAGTTGGATTCACGTCTCCGCACTGCTGCTACAAGCGATGCGCATCGCGATCCCTGCGGTCATTGTCGCGGTTTCCGTCGGCACCGATGCCGTCCACGCCATGCTGAATTCTATCCCGGAAGTGGTCACCAACGGTCTGAATATCGCCGGTGGCATGATTGTCGTCGTCGGTTACGCGATGGTCATCAACATGATGCGTGCAGGCTACCTGATGCCGTTCTTCTATCTTGGCTTCGTTACCGCTGCGTTCACCGAGTTCAATCTGGTGGCGCTGGGCGTAATCGGTATTGTGATGGCGATGCTGTATATCCAGCTCAGCCCGAAATATAACAAGGTTCAAGGCCAGCCGGTTTCATCAGGCAATAACGACCTTGATAACGAACTGGATTAACAGGAGTGAGAAAAATGGTCGAAAACACGAATGTCAAAAAACTCACTGACAGCGACATCCGCGCGGTGTTTATTCGTTCCAACCTGTTTCAAGGCTCCTGGAACTTTGAACGTATGCAGGCACTCGGCTTCTGTTTTTCCATGGTGCCGGTAATTCGCCGTCTTTATCCTGAAAACTCGGAAGAGCGTAAACAGGCGATCAAGCGCCATCTGGAGTTCTTCAATACACAGCCCTTTGTTGCGGCTCCGGTACTCGGCGTAACGATGGCGATGGAAGAGCAACGCGCGAATGGCGCTCCCATTGATGACGCGGCAATAAACGGCCTGAAAGTCGGGCTGATGGGGCCACTGGCTGGCGTCGGCGACCCGATATTCTGGGGCACCGCCCGTCCGGTATTCGCTGCACTGGGCGCGGGGATTGCCATGAGCGGCAGCCTGTTAGGGCCTGTCCTCTTCTTCGTCCTGTTCAATTTGGTTCGCCTGCTGGTGCGCTACTATGGCGTCGCTTACGGCTACCGTAAAGGAATTGATATCGTTAGCGATATGGGCGGCGGCTTCCTGCAAAAAATGACCGAGGCTGCCTCTATTCTCGGTCTATTCGTCATGGGGGCGTTGGTCAATAAATGGACGCACGTCAACATTCCGATGGTGGTGTCGACGGTGACGAACCAGAACGGTGAAACCACGGTGACAACCGTTCAATCCATCCTTGATCAGCTTATGCCTGGGCTCGTTCCCCTATTGCTGACGTTCGGCTGTATGTGGCTGTTACGGCGCAAAGTGAACGCACTGTGGCTGATTATGGGCTTCTTCGCCATTGGTATCTTCGGATACTGGATCGGTCTGCTCGGCGTGTAATATTCAATGGCCGGGCGCCAATACGTCCGGCCATTTTTTTATGATGAACATCCTTGTCCGCCCCCCTGCGTGCCGTCGCAAGCAACGTTGAAAAATGTTCCCTGCGCTTTTTATTATCGGGATGTTTAACGGATATGGATGTTTAACGGATATGAATGCTTAGCGAATACAGATACATAACAGGCAAGGGTAATACGAATGACAATGACAGATATCGCGCTGGTCGTGTTGATTGCATTAGCGTTGATTTACTCCATCTATGATGAGTTCATCATGGATAAACGCAAAGGGAAAACGTTGCTCTTCGTCCCGCTGAAACGGACGAATCGGCTCGATACGCTGATTTTTATCGGCTTAGTGGGGATTCTTATTTATCAAAATGTGATGAGTAATGGCGCTATTCTCACTACCTATCTTTTGATTTCTCTCGCTTTCATGGCGTGTTATCTGGCTTATATTCGTCGACCTAAACTGGTTTTTAAATCAACCGGTTTCTTTTATGCAAATATATTCATTCCTTATGCCAGAATTAAAAATATGAATTTATCTGAGGATGGCGTATTAGTCATTGCTCTTGAAAAACGCCGTTTATTGATACAGGTTACGCAGCTTGATGATTTAGAAAAAATATATAAATTTATGATTGAGAATCAATGAGGTAAGCTTATCAGGGAAATTATTTAAAATAGCCAATAATATACACCTGATTTCCTGGTGGTATTTTAACCCCAATAACCTTGTCGTTATTTTATACGATTAGTCGATTTCAGCAATCAAATGAAAATAATTATCAATTGCATTATTAACACGTAAAACTTTTAGTGTTGTTTACTGCATAAATAATATGGTAAGGTTGCGCCGTCATTGGGGAGTAGCCGATTTCTGATTAATTAATATTCACCGAACTAATCAGAAATGCTCGTATCAACATACTCGTTTTATCTCCTAATTTACCGGAGCATGAACGTGGTGCGGGCGGCCAAGCGTGATTGGCAGGCGAGACCATAGACACGTAAGATCGTCGTTCGGGTTGGGGATGATCTGCGTGTATATGGTTAATCGTCCAGCCGAGGCTATTTACAATGAATATGTCAGCAACACTTATCCTAGCATTTGGTATGTCAATGGATGCCTTCGCCGCGTCAATCGGTAAAGGTGCCGTCCTGCATAATCCTCGTTTCCGTGATGCCATTCGTACTGGTCTCATTTTCGGCGTTATTGAAGCTATCACCCCACTCATCGGTTGGGCACTTGGTTTCTTTGCCAGCCAATATATTCTCGAGTGGGATCACTGGGTTGCCTTTACGCTCTTACTGATCTTAGGCGGACGTATGGTCGTTGAAGGATTCAAAGGTTCTTCAGACTGTCGCTGCGAAAAAGTAAAAAATCATAGCCTGGCGCTGCTGGTCTGCACAGCTATTGCCACCAGTCTGGATGCCATGGCCATCGGCGTCGGTCTGGCTTTCCTTCAGGTCAATATTCTCCATACTGCGATGGTGATTGGTTGCGCCACTATGATTATGGTTACGCTTGGAATGATGATTGGCCGCTATATTGGCCCAATTCTTGGTAAAAAAGCAGAAGTGATGGGTGGGCTGGTTCTGATTGGTATCGGATGTAATATCCTGTATGAGCATCTCGGCTACGCCGCCTGATAAAACACATCTACACTAACGGGCAGCCCGACTATCGCGCTGCCCGTTTTTTATTCTGCTTAATTAAGCGACGACGACGCTATCAACACGCTGATGCAAGCGAATAATAAAATCCGTTTCACAACTAAATACGGCAGTCGCTCGCAATCGCTCGCTAACGTCTGGCGTTGCCCGCCAGGCAAAAGGCGTCATTTGCAATAGTGCGGCAGCCTCGTTCCCGGATAACTGCATCGGGTACGCGAGCGTTTGCTGATCCATAAGCTGAAAGCCAGCGAGCACTTCATCTTTACTCGGGTGTAATAACACCTCATCGTAGACTTCCGCTTTCAGTTGATAAAGGTGTCGCGGCCCCGGAGACACCGTCACAGCCCAACCACCCACCTTAATGGTGCGCTGTAGCTCAGCGTCATTACACGGCGCGTAGATTTTTACCACTGCATCAAGGGATGCGTCGCGAAAAGGCAGTCTCTGGCTGGATGCAACGCAAAACTCAACACTTTCATACCGCTTTGCCGCACGCTGAATCGCCGCTTTGGATACATCCAGTCCGTAGACCGTCATCGTTCTGTGCGAGGTGAGACGATGCGCCAGCTCCGCGGTGTAATATCCTTCGCCACAGCCGATGTCCAACAGTGCAGTAGCGTCACTTGCCACAATAGTATCAACGTGTTGTGCAACAGCGTCGCGTAGCGGTTGATAGTGACCGGCTTCCAGAAAACTGCGCCGCGCCTGCATCATTTCGGCACTGTCGCCAGGCTGTTTTGAACGCTTAAACTGCACCGGCAACAGGTTGACGTACCCTTCTTTCGCACAGTCAAAGCTATGTTTACCACACGTCCATTGCCGCGGGTGTCGCTCCAGAGGTAACTGGCATAGCGGACACTGATAACTCATCGGCACATTTTCCTCATTAAAAACATCTTTATTGCGTCACGGGTAAAGATAAAACGCAGACAACAAAAAACCCGCACCATGGCGGGTTTTGCAACAGAGCTGTAAAATTACAGCGCAGTGACGTTTACTGCGGAAGGACCTTTCTGGCCATCCTGAATTTCGAATTCTACGTTCTGGCCTTCAGCCAGAGTTTTGAAGCCGTTGCCTTGAATTGCAGAGAAGTGTACGAATACATCTTTGCTGCCGTCAGCAGGAGTGATGAAACCAAAGCCTTTAGACTCGTTGAACCACTTAACCTGACCTTTAATCTTTGCCATTTCAAATATTTCCTTTAATTGTTTAAACCGCCAAAAAGGCGTTATACAGACAAACCAAAGTCGTTACTGCTTGAGGCACTAAGATAAGGATCGGCAGAGAAGCAGCATGCAACGCTAAAGGTTGTACTTAAGTCTTCTTTACTGAAAATGCCATTCATATACAGAACTGTACCTCGTTTTACCCAGAAGCGTTATTACACACTATGTAATCAATGGCAAGGCATTTTTTATCAGTCGTGGACATGCCGCACAAATTCACGTCATCCCTGATTCATTAATACACGATAAGGTTAGCTGGCGCCTATATTCAGAGGTTGCTTCTGCCCCCGTACAATAAGCGCCCACTGGATTCTATTATGCAGAAAAATACGCGACAACCGTCGCATTTCTGACACAGTCGCACCAGTAATCATAACAAAAAGCTATAATTGGCGGGCGACGATGAAGAGATATTGAACGCTAACAACACGCGTGCCCGATAGCAGTCACTGCTTATATCAATGCTTAAAATCGATTGCCATTTTTATGCTATCTATATCTTTTGCATTAATACATTACATAATAGAAATTATTTATAACCTAACCTTTCGTTACGTCAGGAATTAACTTGTTTGAACCAACAACACTAATAATGCCATTAAAAAAGTCAATAGGACCAAACTTGCCAGCTTCCAACGTCGTTCTGATTTTGTGCTCATATCACTTACAATCCTTTCGTATAAAATAGAGACATCTCTCACATTCTTTATGGTTTATCGGCAGCTACCGTTGTTTTCTTAAGGTTACATCAGATTTATCTCTTTTTTTGGCGTAAATTTCACCATGTGTATAACTATGTATAGTCGCGCGACAGTTCACTACCGTTACCGTTAGACTTTCGTTGTAACCTTAAGTACGATTCATTAAATTAAAGCAACATTTCTGTTACTAAAGGAGCATGATGCGTTCCTTACCCGCGCAAGCGCGTGCAACGAGCCTGCGAACAGTGATTTATTGTGTCATGAGACACCCTCCAATATTGCCTCCCTGCCCTTTTCTGCCTCTTGACTTAAATGATATTGATAATTATTCTCAAGTAACACTTTCACGGTTTGTAAGGATATCCTCATGATTGGTTTTCACGCCCGTTTACCCGCCCTGTTTCGTCGCATCGCACTGCCGTGCGTGTTACTGCTTTTAGCTGGTACCTCCGCTCAAGCGGCTGAAAAGCTTAAAGTCATCACCACCTTTACCATCATTCAGGATATCGCACAGAATATTGCAGGCGATGCCGCGACCGTCGAATCCATCACCAAACCCGGTGCCGAGATTCATGATTATCAACCGACACCGCGCGATATTGTGAAAACACAGTCTGCGCAGTTGGTACTGTGGAACGGAATGAATCTTGAGCGCTGGTTTACGCGCTTTTTTGAAAACGTGAAAAATGTGCCCGCCGTTGTAGTAACGGAAGGCATCACGCCGCTTCCGATTCGCGAAGGTGCTTATAATGGCAACCCAAACCCGCATGCCTGGATGTCTCCCTCCAATGCATTAATCTATATTGAAAATATCCGCAAAGGCCTGGTGCAAGCCGATCCTGCTAATGCAGAGACATATAATCGTAATGCCAAAGCCTATGCAGAAAAAATTAAGGCTCTCGACGCACCGCTGCGTGAGCGTCTCTCCCGCATTCCAGAGCAACAGCGTTGGTTAGTCACCAGTGAAGGCGCCTTCAGCTATCTGACGAAGGATTATCAGTTCAATGAGGTCTACCTCTGGCCAATCAATGCCGACGAGCAAGGCTCTCCGCAGCAAGTGCGTCGGGTTATCGATACCGTGCGCGAAAAATCTATTCCTGTGGTATTTAGCGAAAGCACCGTTTCCGATAAACCAGCCAAACAGGTCAGCAAGGAAACGGGGGCTAAATATGGCGGCGTGCTGTATGTTGATTCGCTGTCTACAGAAAAAGGCCCTGTGCCAACCTATATCGACCTGTTACAAGTGACGGTGGAAACCATCGCGAAAGGATTTAATCAATGAGTAGCGATCGAGCAGTACAGTCATTAGAAGTCAATGATGTTTCAGTTACTTACAGCAACGGGCATCAAGCTATTCGCCACGCCTCATTTTCCCTGACCGGCGGTACGATTTGCGCATTGGTTGGCGTAAACGGCAGTGGAAAATCGACGCTGTTCAAAAGCATTATGGGGTTGGTCAAGCCTACCTCTGGGCAGGTACTGCTCAATCAGCAACCGATCTATCAGGCGCTGAAACAGAATCTGGTTGCTTATGTTCCACAAACAGAGGATGTAGACTGGAATTTTCCCGTTCTGGTGTCCGATGTTGTCATGATGGGACGCTACGGACGGATGAATTTCCTGCGCATCCCGAGTAAACAGGATCGCACCATTGTCGCGGAATCACTGGAACGCGTTGGGCTATCGACGCTGCAACATCGCCAAATCGGTGAACTCTCCGGCGGTCAAAAAAAACGGGTATTTCTGGCGCGGGCACTGGCTCAACAAGGCAGCGTGTTACTGCTGGATGAACCTTTCACCGGCGTAGACGTTAAAACAGAGAACGCCATTATCGATCTGCTGCGCACGTTGCGTGATGAAGGCCATTTGATTCTGGTGGCAACCCATAACCTTGGCAGCGTTCCAGAGTTTTGCGACAACGTTATTTTGGTCAATCGTACCGTTTTAGCTGCCGGGCCGACGCACAGCACCTTCACACAAAGCAATTTGGAGAAAACGTTCGGTGGCGTTCTGCGACACATCAACCTTGGCGGATCTCATCTTCACGATGATGACGATGTACGCTCGGTGACAGTGCTGACAGACGATGAACGTCCGGCTGTGTTCTACGGTTCGACCAAGAGCGATCCTCCTGCGTCGCGTACAATACCGGAGGAGAAGCAGCCCTGATGATCGATATCCTGTTGCAGCCATTCAGCTATAACTACATGGTCAAAGCGATCTGGGTCAGCGCGATTGTCGGCGGCGTATGCGCTTTTCTTTCGGCGTACCTGATGCTGAAAGGCTGGTCGCTGATGGGCGATGCGCTTTCCCACTCTGTCGTTCCCGGTGTTGCAGGTGCCTATGCGTTGGGCCTGCCCTACGCGGCGGGGGCATTTTTTACCGGAATGCTCGCCGCGCTGGCGATGACCCTCATCCGTCACATTACCCGATTGCGCGAAGATGCGATTATCGGCTTTATTTTCTCAACGTTTTTCGCTGTCGGTCTGCTGATCATTTCGCTTAATCCGACATCGGTTAACGTGCAATCCATCATTTTCGGCAATATTTTGGGCATTGCCGACGAAGATATTCTGCAAGTTGAAATCATCATTGGTGTAACGTTCCTGATTCTCTGCCTGCTGTGGAAAGATCTGCTAGCCGTGTTCTTCGATGAAAATCACGCCCGTTCGATTGGCCTTTCGCCGCTGAAGCTGAAAATTCTGTTCTTTACGCTGTTGAGCGCCTGTACTGTCGCGGCGTTGCAAACCGTCGGGGCGATTTTGGTAATCGCAATGGTGATTACACCGGGTGCTACCGCTTACCTGCTCACCGATCGGTTTGGTCGTCTGGTTGTGATTTCTATTGCACTGGGCGCCATTACCAGCGCCGTGGGTGCGTATCTGAGCTTTTTCCTTGATGGCGCAACTGGCGGCGTGATTGTCACCTTGCAAACCGTCGTCTTCCTGTTGGCGTTTGTCTTTGCCCCCAAGCACGGGTTGCTGGCATCGCGCCGCCTGCGGCTACGCGATCAATCAGGAGATGCATTATGACGCTGATGAGCTGGTTAATTGACCCACTGACCTATCCCTTCATGCAACGTGCGTTACTTGCCGCCGTCGTCACCGGTACGGTCTGCGCGGTACTGTCGTGCTATCTGGTGCTGAAAGGCTGGTCGCTAATGGGTGATGCCATTTCCCATGCCGTGCTGCCCGGTATCGTTGTCGCGTTTTTACTGGGGATCCCGCTGGTCATCGGCGCTTTCGTTTCCGGTATTTTTTGTGCAGTCGCGACGGGATACGTGAAAGAACACAGCCGTGTAAAAGAAGATACGGTAATGGGGATCATCTTTTCCGGTATGTTTGCGCTGGGGCTCGTCATGTTCGCGCGTATTGATACCGATCAGCATCTAAACCATATCTTGTTTGGTAACGTGCTGGGCATCACTCAGCAAGAGCTGACGCAAATCTTACTGATTGCCGGGGTGACGCTGGGTATTGTCTTATTGAAACGGCGAGATTTCATGCTGTACTGCTTCGACCCCAACCATGCCCGAGTCATCGGCCTGCCCGTTAAGCTGCTGCACTATGGATTGCTAAGCCTGCTGGCGATGACGATTGTCGCATCACTACAGGCTGTCGGCGTTATTCTGGTGATTGCGATGCTGATTGCGCCGGGCATTATTGCCTTTATGGTCTGCAAGCGCTTCGAGCGCATGGTGCTTGTCGCCACGCTGGTTTCCGTCATTTCCTGTATCGCTGGTACGCTGATCAGTTTCTATATCGATGGCGCGACAGGCCCTTGCATCGTTATCGTTCAGGCCTTGTTCTTCACGCTGGCGCTGACGTACCACCAGCTAAAACTGCGTCGTCAGTCGGCATCTCAGGTTGTCACCGACGCGCTATAGCGCTTACTCGCTGCAAGCCTCTTAGCCTGACGTAACCGGAAGATCGCTGCCGGTTACGTCACTCATCACGATTCTCTGCCTTCATCCGGCAGATTGGTCGTTATCCTAACCCCGCTATTTTTAATTCCGACTATACTTGTTTCTCGCTATCTGCGCCTATTGTTATCAGTGTGCTATAGATTCCATTTTTATTGCGCTCAATGGGTTACCGTAAACGAATCACCCCAGTGAATAGCAGGGTATCGGCAACATCAACGGGAGGATGACCTTATGTGGCAAGCTATCAGCCGACTTTTGGAAGAGCATCACGGTACTGCGGATATTCAGGAACACCGCGAACTGCCCGGTGGTGAAATACATCCAGCCTGGTATGTCCGTTACGGCGATCATGACGTCTTCGTAAAATGCGATAGTCGTGAAATGTTGGCTAAATTCACTGCTGAAGCCGATCAACTGCACCTGCTAAGCCGCAGCAATACCGTGCGTGTGCCAGATGTTTATGGTGTCGGTAGTTCACGCGATCACAGCTTCCTGCTTCTGCAATTCCTGCCCGTTAAACCGTTGGATGCCCACAGTGCCTGGTGTCTGGGCGAGCAGTTAGCGCGTCTGCACCAATGGAGCGACCAGCCGCAATTTGGACTGGATTTCGACAATGATCTCTCAACCACGCCTCAGCCAAACAGCTGGCAGCGGCGCTGGGCGACCTTTTTTGCCGAACAGCGTATTGGATGGCAGTTACAGCTAGCAGCAGAAAAAGGGATGCATTTTGGTCACATTGAAACACTGATCGCACGCGTAGAAGAACGTCTGGCGGGGCATCAGCCACAGCCGTCTCTCTTGCACGGCGACCTGTGGCCAGATAACTGTGCGAATAGCCAGGATGGCGCTTATCTGTTCGATCCGGCCTGCTATTGGGGGGACAGAGAATGTGATTTGGCGATGTTGCCGCGCTACCCAGCCCTGCCCGCACAAATTTATGATGGCTACCAAAGCGTATGGCCGCTGGATAAAGGCTTTATCGATCGCCAGCCTATTTACCAGATTTATTATCTGCTTAACCGCGCCAATCTTTTCGGCGGCAAACATATCGTTGAGGCGCAACAACTCATTGAGCGGCAGTTGTTAATCTAGGGTGAGACGTTTGTTCTAAGATGAGAGATGGGACAGGAAGGATACGGAGTCTGGCGCAACCATTGCGCCAGACCGTCATTCAGACGGGTAGCCCTAACAAGCGCAGCACCAGATAACCCACACCAGCGATAATCACCGGCAGGATATAAAGCGGAAAGACTTGCACGAAAATCGTATGCCCAGGAACAATGACGCGTGATTCCAACGTCTCACGCGTGTTCCCGCCATCCGCTTTCATCTTTTCCAGAATCAGTTGATCTTCAATGCCTTCCTTTATTGCCTTCGCCTGACGCGACATCCGGGCACCCGAAACCTGCAAAGCTAGGCCAATAAAAATCAGAATGTAGATCAGCCAAAACATCAGCGTCGCGGCACTAAAAAAGCGCGTAAAATCCGGCACCGGCGAATTGAACCAAAAAATGTTCAGGAAAGGCGTATTAAAGCGCACCATGTCGACCATCAAATGCAGAAAATCCAAGAGAACAGCGTCAATACCCTGTTTTTTCTGGGTATACGCGTAGAGATAGTTAGCCAGCGAGACGAAAGTTGAAAGCAGCGCGGGAATAAAAAGGATCCATCCGGCAATGCGTTTAACGACGGCAATACGGCCAGCCTGTTGATACGTCATGAGAACCCCTTCTTAGCGACGCAACATCGGTAATATATCGTTTTAGTACGACGGGTAGCCTACTGTAAGTTTACGAGCAGTCAACACTTTATCTCCCCCACCGCCTGATAAGCCACAATGGCGACATTACCCCTCTCATATAGCAGCGAGCGTATTGACTGTATTCCTCGCCTGTCCATGGAACTTGTCCTGATGGGTAAACGCTTCGCGTTTTATCCTGCAACTCGACTTCTTTAGGGTATAGTTTACCATTAAATTTCCTTTTTCTTTGCTGACGGAGCCAGTGGTATGTCCTTTGATTCTTCTATACGAGCGGCGATTTTCGATATGGATGGGCTGCTGATTGATTCAGAACCGTTGTGGGATAAAGCAGAGCTGGAGGTGATCGCCTCGCTGGGCGTTGATATTTCATTGCGACACACAATGAAAGACACGCTGGGCCTGCGCATCGATATGGTTGTTGAACTTTGGTATCAGTACTCCCCCTGGACGACACCAAGCCGGGACGAGGTTGTTCGCCGTATTATCGAACGCGCCATTGAACTCGTTGCCGAACAACGCCCGCTTCTGCCCGGCGTCGAGCATGCGCTTCAACTATGCCGTGAACAGAATCTCAAAATTGGGCTGGCTTCCGCGTCACCGCTCCATATGCAGCAGCAGGTGCTGCGCATGTTTAACCTGGATCACTACTTTGATGTCTTAATGTCAGCCGAAGCGCTGCCGTATAGCAAACCGCATCCTGAAGTGTATTTGAATGCAGCAAACGCGCTCGGCGTTTCCCCCACGCAATGCGTGACGCTGGAAGACTCGGTGAATGGCATGATCGCCACCAAGGCAGCACGCATGCGTTCAATCGTTATTCCGCAGGCCGAATTCCGCGCTGATGCACGCTGGGCGTTAGCCGATTATAAGCTGGATTCCCTGAATCAGCTGACCGCTGAACACCTGCTGCTAGTGTAGGAATTTAATGTAGGAATAAAGAAGCGAAAGAATAGAAAACAAACATTGCAGGATATAACGAAAGCGTGGTCAGCCAATCGACTGACCACGCTTTAGGTATTACAGGAAATCAGCGCGCTTAGGCGAGAAAGCATCGATCAGGACGCTACCATCTTCCAACGAGACCACGCCGTGCATCTCGTTTTTCACCGCCAGATAGGCGTCGCCGGTTTTCAGGATACGTTTTTCACCTTCGATCACGACTTCAAAGCTGCCAGCGGCAACATAAGCGATCTGATCGTGAATTTCATGAAAGTGCGGCGTACCGATGGCACCTTTATCAAAGTGCACATAGACCATCATCAGCTCATCGCTCCAGGTCATGATCTTACGTTTAATGCCACCGCCCAGCTCTTCCCACGGGGTTTCATCATCAATAAAGTATCTTCTCATTATCATCTCTCCTCTAACGCTTGTATTGCCCATACCTTCTATTGCGTCAACAAACCGTGCACGACAACGAGTGTATGACTATGGATTGCGACATTTTAGCCACATCAGTACCAGAAGAAACATAAAATAAGCAAAACCATGACGGCCCTCAAGAAATAAATAAAACATTATTTCATTTTTATTGAATTAACATCCCATCCAAACTATCATCCCGCATAACAAGAAAGAACCGGGCACGTTGAGGAACAGGTGACGTTGTCACTGCCACGCAACATCATCTGTTTCGCCCGGCGCTTTCACCAGGAATGATTCCTGCTTCAGGAATCGCGCCTGATTTTTGTTTTTCTCTGAAAGAGAGGCTAAGCAATGCAAGTTCGTCAAAGCATTCACAGCGATCACGCGAAGCAACTGGATACCGCCGGCCTACGTCGTGAATTCCTGATCGAGCAGATTTTTTCTGCCGATGCCTACACTATGACCTATAGCCACATCGACCGAATCATCGTCGGTGGCATTATGCCCGTACACAGCGCCGTGACGATTGGCGGTGAAGTGGGCAAACAACTCGGCGTCAGCTATTTCCTGGAACGCCGCGAATTCGGCGCCATCAACATTGGCGGCGCAGGCATCGTGACTGTCGATGGCGAACGCTATGACGTGGGTAATGAAGAAGCAATCTATGTTGGTATGGGCGTGAAAGACGTGCAATTTACCAGCGCCGATGCGGCTAATCCCGCCAAGTTCTACTACAACAGCGCGCCAGCACATACGACATACCCTACCCGCAAGATTACTCAGGCTGACGCCTCACCACAAACTGTGGGTGAAGATGCCAGTTGCAATCGCCGTACAATTAATAAATACATCGTTCCCGATGTATTGCCGACCTGCCAGCTCACAATGGGATTAACCAAGCTGGCCGAAGGCAGCCTATGGAACACCATGCCTTGCCATACGCATGAGCGCCGAATGGAAGTCTATTTCTATTTTGACATGGACGATGAAACGGCCGTTTTCCACATGATGGGTCAACCGCAAGAAACCCGTCACATAGTTATAAAAAACGAGCAGGCGGTGATTTCACCGAGCTGGTCGATTCATTCCGGTGTTGGCACCAGACGCTACACCTTCATCTGGGGCATGGTTGGCGAGAATCAGGTTTTCGGTGACATGGATCACGTCAAGGTTAGCGAGTTACGTTAATCGCTTTCAACCGGAATTACCGGTGTTCCCTACAGTAACAGCTAACGACTAATTATTGTCGCTTATAGAGAGATTAGAGATATGATTTTAAATTCTTTTGATTTGCAAGGTAAAGTTGCTCTTATCACTGGTTGTGATACGGGTTTGGGTCAGGGTATGGCTATCGGTCTGGCACAAGCCGGTTGTGATATCGTCGGCGTCAACATCGTTGAACCGAAAGACACCATCGAAAAAGTCACTGCACTGGGACGCCGTTTCCTGAGCCTGACCGCTGACATGAGCAACGTCGCTGGTCATGCTGAACTGGTAGAAAAAGCCGTTGCTGAATTTGGCCACGTTGACATCCTGGTCAACAACGCCGGTATCATCCGTCGTGAAGATGCGATCGATTTCAGCGAGAAAAACTGGGACGACGTAATGAACCTGAACATTAAGAGCGTGTTCTTTATGTCTCAGACCGTTGCGCGCCAGTTCATCAAACAAGGTAAAGGCGGCAAGATCATCAACATCGCTTCTATGCTGTCCTTCCAGGGTGGTATCCGCGTACCTTCTTATACTGCGTCAAAAAGCGCCGTTATGGGCATCACTCGTTTGATGGCGAACGAATGGGCAAAACACGGTATCAACGTCAACGCAATTGCGCCGGGATATATGGCTACCAACAATACCCAGCAGCTGCGCGCCGATGAAGAACGCAGTAAAGAAATTCTGGATCGTATCCCGGCAGGTCGTTGGGGCTTACCGCAGGACCTGATGGGCCCATCAGTATTCCTGGCTTCCAGCGCATCTGACTACATCAACGGTTACACGATTGCTGTTGATGGCGGCTGGCTGGCTCGCTAAGCGCAGTTTTTCTTAGCGGCATTTCGCCAACTTACGATAAAAAGCACAATTTCGGTTGTGCTTTTTATTTATTTTTCAACCTGTTATTTCTCTTTTTACGATTCTTTCTCCTGCCACAATCCTTTCTTAAAAAAAATCAAAACAACGTTCCGACTTTGATCACACTTTCGATATTGCGTGCATGACGACAAGGTTAATAGCGCAATATAATCAATCAAAACAGTGTTTCTATTTATAAGGAACTGTTCCACGGTTCCATAAGAAGGTACTCCATGAGTATTTTTGAAAACTTATACACCAGCAGGAAATCGCAGCTCGACGAATGGGTTGCAGCACTTGATAGTCATATTGCCTGTGTGCAGGATAAAGGCCGCAGCCAAACTAAGCCGACGCTATTATTGGCTGACGGTTTTGATGTTGAAAATTATGCACCAGTAATGTGGCAATTTCCGGATGGCCATAGCGCACCTATTTCTAATTTTGCCAGCCAGCAAAATTGGTTAAGAACGCTGTGCGCCATGAGCGTAGTTACAGGTAATGATAGTTACCAGCAGCACGCTATCGCACAAAGCGAATATTTCCTGGATCACTTCGTTGATGATAATAGCGGCCTATTCTACTGGGGTGGTCACCGTTTTATTAATCTGGATACGCTGGACGGTGAAGGTCCAGAATCTAAAGCTCAGGTGCACGAATTAAAGCACCACCTGCCCTATTATGCGCTGTTACATCATGTGAATGCGGAAAAGACGCTGAACTTCTTTCAGGGGTTCTGGAACGCGCACGTTGAAGACTGGGATTCACTGGATCTGGGTCGCCATGGCGATTACAGCAAGAAACGCGATCCGAATGTTTTCCTGCATGCCCGCCATGATGTCGTCGATCCGGCGCAGTGGCCTGTTCTGCCATTAACCAAGGGGCTGACTTTTGTTAATGCAGGCACAGACCTGATTTACGCCGCATTCAAATATGCAGAATACACGGGCGACAGCCACGCCGCAGCCTGGGGTAAGCACCTTTATCGCCAATACGTTTTGGCGCGCAACCCAGAAACCGGTATGCCCGTGTATCAATTCAGTTCACCACAGCAGCGCCAGCCGGTGCCGGAAGATGACAACCAGACGCAGTCTTGGTTTGGCGATCGCGCGCAACGCCAGTTTGGTCCGGAGTTCGGTAAAATCGCGCGTGAAGCCAATGTGCTGTTCCGCGATATGCGCCCCCTGCTGATTGATAACCCACTGGCAATGCTGGATATTCTCCGCACGCAACCTGATGCCGAAATACTGGATTGGGTTATTTCAGGGTTAAAAAATTACTACCAATACGCTTATGATGTCACCAGCAATACGCTGCGCCCGATGTGGAACAACGGTCAGGACATGACAGGCTACCGTTTTAAACGTGATGGCTACTACGGCAAAGCAGGAACGGAGTTAAAACCGTTCGCATTAGAAGGTGATTATTTATTACCGCTGGTTCGGGCTTATCGCCTGAGCGGTGATGAGGACCTGTACGCACTGGTTAACACCATGCTGACGCGACTGAATAAAGAAGACATTCAATCCATCGCCAGTCCGTTACTGTTGTTAACCGTCATCGAACTGGCCGATCACAAGCAATCAGAATCTTGGGCACATTACGCCGCGCAGTTGGCTGACGTTTTGTTTGAACAACATTTCCATCGTGGTCTGTTTGTTCGCTCCGCACAGCATCGTTATGTTCGTCTGGATGATACCTATCCGCTGGCTTTACTGACTTTCGTTGCCGCTTGTCGCAACAAATTAAACGATATCCCGCCGTACCTGACACAGGGTGGATATGTTCACGGTGATTTTCACGTTAACGGGGAAAATAGAATTGTTTATGACGTGGAATTAATTTATCCAGAGTTATTAACAGCTTAATTTTATGTTTTTTTTAATGGTTCACAATTAATCAATAGGTAAGCATTATGAATGAAAACAGAATGCTGGGGTTAGCCTATATCTCCCCCTATATTATAGGGCTGATAGTTTTTACCGCTTTCCCCTTTGTTTCGTCATTTATCCTCAGTTTTACTGAGTATGATTTGATAAATCCGCCTGAATTTACGGGACTAGAAAACTATCACCGCATGTTCCTGGAGGATGACCTCTTTTGGAAATCAATGGGCGTTACCTTTGCCTATGTATTTCTGACCATTCCATTGAAATTAATCTTCGCGCTGTTAATTGCGTTTGTACTTAATTTCAAATTGCGTGGTATCGGTTTCTTCCGTACTGCTTACTATGTGCCTTCTATTCTGGGCAGCAGCGTGGCAATCGCCGTATTGTGGCGTGCACTGTTCGCCATCGATGGTTTGTTAAACAGCTTCCTCGGCGTGTTTGGCTTTGACGCCATCAACTGGCTGGGCGAACCGTCTCTGGCACTGATGTCGGTAACACTGTTGCGCGTATGGCAGTTCGGTTCCGCGATGGTTATCTTCCTAGCTGCATTGCAGAACGTTCCGCAATCACAGTATGAAGCGGCAATGATCGATGGCGCATCCAAATGGCAAATGTTCCTGAAAGTAACGGTACCGCTGATTACACCAGTTATCTTCTTTAACTTTATCATGCAGACCACTCAGGCATTCCAGGAGTTTACGGCGCCTTACGTCATTACTGGCGGCGGTCCAACACACTACACCTACCTGTTCTCGCTCTATATCTACGATACGGCGTTCAAGTATTTCGATATGGGTTACGGTGCTGCGTTGGCATGGGTTCTGTTCCTGGTTGTTGCAGTATTTGCGTCTATCTCCTTTAAGTCGTCGAAATACTGGGTGTTCTACTCCGCTGATAAAGGAGGAAAAAATGGCTGACATGCATTCAAACCTGACTACAGCACAAGAAGTTGCTGCTGCAGAAGTACGCCGCACGCTGCGTAAAGAAAAACTCAGTGCCGCTATCCGTTACGTGATACTGCTGTTTGTTGGTTTACTGATGCTTTATCCATTGGCGTGGATGTTCTCGGCGTCGTTCAAGCCGAATCATGAGATCTTCACTACGTTGGGTCTGTGGCCTGCTCACGCTACCTGGGACGGTTTCGTTAACGGTTGGAAAACCGGTACGGAATACAATTTCGGTCACTACATGATTAACACTTTCCAGTATGTGATTCCGAAAGTGGTTCTGACCGTCATCTCCTCGGTGATTGTGGCTTATGGTTTCGCTCGCTTTGACATTCCGTGGAAGAATTTCTGGTTTGCCACGCTGATTGCCACCATGCTGCTACCAAGCACCGTGTTGCTGATTCCTCAGTACCTCATGTTCCGTGAAATGGGCATGCTGAACAGCTATCTGCCACTGTACTTGCCGGTAGCGTTTGCAACACAAGGGTTCTTTGTGTTCATGCTGATCCAGTTTCTGCGTGGTGTACCACGTGATATGGAAGAAGCGGCCCAGATCGATGGTTGTAACTCTTTCCAGGTTCTGTGGTATGTGGTCGTGCCGATTTTGAAACCAGCCATCATCTCTGTTGCGCTGTTCCAGTTCATGTGGTCAATGAACGACTTCATCGGTCCGCTGATTTATGTTTATAGCGTGGATAAATATCCGATTGCGCTGGCGCTGAAAATGTCTATCGACGTTACTGAAGGCGCTCCGTGGAATGAAATTCTGGCCATGTCCAGCATCTCCATTCTGCCATCCATTATTGTTTTCTTCCTGGCACAGCGCTACTTCGTACAAGGCGTGACCAGCAGCGGAATTAAAGGTTAATAGAGGATTTATCATGGCTGAAGTTATTTTCAATAAACTGGAAAAAGTATACTCCAACGGTTTCAAAGCTGTTCACGGCATCGACCTGACGATTAAAGACGGCGAATTCATGGTTATCGTCGGCCCGTCTGGCTGTGCGAAATCCACCACGCTGCGCATGCTGGCAGGCCTGGAAACCATTAGCGGCGGTGAAGTTCGCATCGGTGAGCGCGTTGTTAACAATCTGGCGCCAAAAGAGCGTGGGATTGCAATGGTGTTCCAGAACTATGCCCTCTACCCTCACATGACGGTAAAAGAGAACCTGGCGTTTGGTCTGAAGCTGAGCAAACTGCCTAAAGAGCAAATCGAAGCGCAGGTAGCTGAAGCCGCCAAAATTCTGGAGCTGGAAGAACTGATGGATCGTCTGCCGCGCCAGCTGTCTGGTGGTCAGGCACAACGTGTAGCCGTAGGCCGCGCCATCGTTAAAAAACCCGATGTATTCCTGTTTGACGAACCGTTGTCAAACCTGGATGCCAAACTGCGTGCTTCCATGCGTATCCGTATTTCCGACCTGCACAAGCAGTTGAAGAAAAGCGGTAAAGCGGCGACAAGCGTATATGTTACCCACGATCAGACTGAAGCCATGACCATGGGTGACCGTATCTGCGTGATGAAACTCGGTCACATCATGCAGGTCGACACACCAGATAACCTGTACCACTTCCCTGTCAACATGTTCGTTGCTGGCTTCATTGGCTCACCAGAAATGAACATTAAGCCGTGCAAACTGGTCGAGAAAGACGGTCAGGTTGGCGTTGTTGTGGGTAATAACGCGCTGGTATTAAGCAGTGCGAAGCAAGACAAAGTCCGCAGCTATATCGGACAAGACGTATTCTTCGGTGTTCGTCCAGACTATGTTTCCGTGTCAGATACGCCATTTGAAGGCAGCCACTCACAGGGTGAGCTGGTTCGCGTAGAAAACATGGGTCACGAATTCTTTATGTACATTAAAGTCGATGGCTTTGAATTAACCAGCCGCATTCCTTATGACGAAGGTCGGCTGATTATCGAGAAGGGACTGCATCGTCCGGTATATTTCCAGTTCGACATGGAAAAATGCCATATTTTTGATGCAAAAACAGAAAAAAATATCTCTCTTTAACAGGAGTAGTAACCGATGAAAAAAGCGATCCTACACACGTTAATAGCTTCATCTCTGGCGTTAGTGGCAATGCCGTCTTTAGCCGCTGATAATGTGGAATTGAGAATGTCCTGGTGGGGCGGCAACAGCCGTCACCAGCAGACGCTCAAAGCCATTGAAGAGTTCCATAAGCAGCATCCAAACATCACCGTTAAAGCGGAATACACGGGCTGGGATGGTCACCTGTCTCGTCTGACAACGCAGATTGCCGGTAATACCGAGCCAGATGTGATGCAGACCAACTGGAACTGGCTGCCGATTTTCTCTAAAAACGGCGATGGTTTTTACGATCTGAACAAGGTTAAAGATTCTCTGGATCTGACCCAGTTCGAATCCAAAGAACTGCAAAACACCACGGTCAACGGCAAACTGAACGGTATTCCGATTTCCGTTACTGCTCGCGTGTTCTATTTCAATACCGAAAGCTGGAAAAAAGCCGGTCTGGAATATCCGAAAACGTGGGACGAACTGCTGAACGCCGGTAAAGTGTTCAAAGAGAAACTGGGCGACCAATACTACCCTATCGTATTGGAACACCAGGATTCTCTGGCACTGCTGAA
The DNA here is from genome assembly GCF_015689195.1 of Pectobacterium aroidearum. GTDB lineage: Bacteria > Pseudomonadota > Gammaproteobacteria > Enterobacterales > Enterobacteriaceae > Pectobacterium > Pectobacterium aroidearum. Next base: position 2,313,249 of record NZ_CP065044.1, on the reverse strand, counting down.
CTCTTATATGGTTCAGAAGTACAACATTCCAGCGATTGATGTAAAAGGTCAGAAATTCGCCTATACCGATGCGCAATGGGCTGAATTCTTTGGCATGTATAAAAAACTGATCGACAGCCATGTCATGCCTGATGCTAAGTACTATGCCTCTTTCGGCAAGAGCAACATGTATGAAATGAAGCCATGGATCAACGGCGAGTGGTCTGGTACTTACATGTGGAACTCCACCATTACCAAGTACTCTGACAACCTGCAACCACCAGCAAAACTGGAATTGGGTAACTACCCAATGTTGCCAGGCGCGAAAGATGCCGGCTTGTTCTTCAAACCTGCACAGATGCTGTCTATCGGTAAATCGACTAAGTATCCTAAAGAGTCTGCTCAGCTGATCAATTTCCTGCTGAACAGTAAAGAAGGTGCTCAGGCTCTGGGTCTGGAACGTGGTGTTCCGTTGAGTAAAGCGGCTGTTGCTCAGCTGACTGCTGATGGCGTCATCAAAGACGATGCACCAGCGGTTGCCGGGTTGAAACTGGCGCTGTCTCTGCCACATGACGTTGCCGTTTCTCCTTATTTCGACGATCCACAAATCGTTTCTCTGTTTGGTGATACCATCCAGTCTATCGATTACGGTCAGAAATCTGTGGAAGACGCAGCGAAATACTTCCAGCGTCAATCTGAGCGTATTCTGAAACGCGCAATGAAATAATGTAGTACTCGATTTACTCTGTAATTCATCCCTGCCGCACTGACGGCAGGGATTTTTCATTTAAATTAAAACAACCGCGATATTCAATTCGATCTCCCTCACAATTTGAAACCCCATTTTACTTTTTGTTACTCAAGACGATCTCGATCACAGAACGTAGTTTAATAATAAATAAAATAGAACTTGTCCCAAAAAGCATAATGCGTGTTTTTTATTAGAGATATCCTAACCAATAGGGAATATAACAATGAAAGTTAAATTACTAGCTCTGGCAGTTACGTCATTAATTAGTGTGAACGCAATGGCTGTAACGATCGATTATCGTCATGAAATGAAAGACACTCCAACTAGAGATCACCGGGACCGTCTATCAATATCTCATCGTTTTGATAATGGTTTTGGTCTTTCAGCCGAAGCAAAATGGCGTCAAGCAAGTAACGAAACGACGCCTGATAAGCCATTTAATGAAACCGTCAGCAACGGCACCGAAGTAGTTGCTAGCTATGTGTACAAAATTAATAAAACTTTCCAAGTTGAACCAGGTTTCTCTTTAGATTCAAGTTCTACTTCTAACAACTACCGCCCTTATCTACGTGGCCGTGCGGCTGTTACTGATGATTTTTCTGTTTCTTTCCGCTATCGTCCATATTACCTCAGAGAGAGTGGGCTAAAAATTAACGGAAAAAATGGAGATCCTTCTGTCGAGAAAGGCTATAACTTAACGACTGTTTTAAGTTATAAATTCCTGAAAGATTTTCAAGTTGATTATGAGTTAGATTATAAAAAAGCAACTAAAGCTGGGAAAACTCTTTACGATAACGACAATGATAACTTCGATCACGACGTAAAACTTTCTTATAAGTGGGATAAAAATTGGAAACCATACACTGCTGTTGGTAACGTTGCTCAAGATGGAAAAACAGATCATCGTCAAACCCGTTTCCGTGTTGGTGTACAATATAGCTTCTAATAACGGCCTTATTATCTAAATAAGCATTATTAGTAAGAAAAAGGGATGTTATTGTTAATGGGTTTACTGGTTTTATTTTATCATTAACATCCCTTTATTATGATGTTCGTCGTAGGTTAAGCAGGTTAGTTACGTTTCTTTGTGACATACGCTCTAGTTAAATATGTTTTAGTTACATGCGTTTTAGCTGTTGGAATTACTGTGTCTGATTTACCCTCTTCGTGTATGAATGTTATTTCTTTATTAAAATTTACGGTTCAGGGTGGTCATTTTTTCTCCGATGTGATGGCTACCCTATTTTTTTACCATCGCCCAACGATTTCCCCCCTCCTTCCCTTTGTCAGGTGATCTATCATGATTGTTCGTTCTCTGCTTGTCGGGGCCATTATGATGTCTGTAAATGGATTCAGTTACGCCCAACCTGTTTTTCCTGTCTGGCCACACGGCGAAGCGCCGGGAGCCTCTTCTTCAACGGCACAGCCGCAACTGGTCGAACGAAGCAAAGATCCCTCTCTTCCCGATCGGGCAGCAACCGGTATTCGCAGCCCCGAAATTACCGTTTATCCAGCAGAGAAGCCCAATGGCATGGCATTGCTCATTACACCAGGCGGATCTTACCAGCGCGTGGTGTTGGATAAGGAAGGCAGCGATCTGGCCCCTTTCTTTAATCAGCAGGGATACACACTTTTTGTGATGACCTACCGTATGCCCGGTGAAGGCCATAAAGAAGGCGCTGATGCTCCATTGGCCGATGCACAGCGTGCTATCAGAACCCTGAGAGCCAACGCTGATAAATGGCACATTAACCCACAGCGCATCGGTATTATGGGGTTTTCCGCCGGTGGTCATGTTGCTGCCAGCCTCGGAACCCGATTTGCGCAGTCCGTTTACCCCGCGACAGATGCCATTGATAGCGTAAGTGCACGTCCTGATTTCATGGTGCTGATGTACCCCGTGATTTCGATGCAGGCGGATATTGCGCATGCAGGCTCGCGCAAACAGTTGATCGGCGAACAGCCGACAGAAGCGCAGGTGCTGCGTTACTCTCCAGAGAAACAGGTTACCGCGCAAACACCCCCTACGTTTCTGGTGCATGCGGTTGATGACCCTTCGGTATCGGTTGATAACAGTCTGGTGATGTTCAGCGCACTGCGGGCAAAACAAATTCCGGTTGAAATGCATCTCTTTGAGAAAGGTAAACACGGTTTCGGCCTGCGCGGTACCAAAGGGCTGCCTGCCGCTGCCTGGCCTCAGCTACTGGACAACTGGCTGCGTGTTTTACCGGTAAGCACAGAACAGCCGAAAGCCGCGCCATAAAAGGCGGCAAGCACACCATAGCCGAAATAAATCGTTACGCCGTCACCGCTTCCGCAGGCAGGGATAATCTCTTATACTGTATAAAATAACAGTTTTATTTGAGACGTTTCATGACTGCGGAAGGACACCTGCTGTTTTCTGTTGCCTGCGCGATTCTGGCTAAAAAAGTTGAATTATCGCCCGCGCTGGCTGCCGGAGACTGGTGGCACATTATTCCCGGTGCACTCCTTACCGCGCTGCTGCCCGATATCGATCACCCCAAATCTGTCCTCGGGCAGCGCCTTAAGTGGCTTTCCGCGCCGATTGCCCGTCTCTTTGGTCATCGAGGGTTTACGCACAGCCTCCTTGCTATCGCCGCCGGTATCTTCTTTATTCAAACGCGTCTGCCGCCAGATTGGCCGATTCCGACTGATGCTTACCATGCCATGATCGTCGGCTATTTGAGCCACATCCTTGCTGACATGCTGACCCCCTCCGGTGTTCCCCTGCTTTGGCCCTGCCGCTGGCGTTTCCGCTTACCGCTCTTAAACAGCCAAAAAGGTAATCAACTGGAGCGATTCCTGTGCATTGCCTGTATCGGTTTTTCACTGTATCAACCGCAGAAGAATTTGAATTGCTGTACCTACGAGCAGTCATTTCGCTTTTTGCAGTCAGCCCAAACGTACCTCTTTCAATATGTGAAATAGCCGCGTGACCTACCGTCAGACATATGTCTGTAACATGATGGCAAAAGACCTGTTATCCTGTGCGCGTTTGTTATTTTTTATCGCAAAAGATCACACTGCCTCTACCGTTCTGCGTTGTGACGCAGGGCGTGGCCAATGTGGTGCGATTCACTGATAGGGAGCAAAGCCGGATGAATTTTCCGCTACTCATAAATATTCTGCTATTTGTCGTATTACTACTCGGACTAGGTTACGCCAGCCGTAACCCCTCCTGGAGTCTGGCAAAGAAAGTGTTGCTGGGTTTGGTTGTCGGGGTATTATTTGGTCTGGCGCTGCATCTGATTTATGGCGGCGACAACCCGGTCATTAAACAGTCCATCTCATGGTTTAACATCGTCGGTAATGGCTATGTGCAGCTGTTACAGATGATCGTCATGCCGCTGGTATTTATCTCCATCCTGAATTCTGTTGCCAAGCTGCATAATGCGTCGTCATTAGGGAAAATCAGCCTATTAACGCTTTCCACCCTGTTGATCACCACGCTGATTTCTGCGTTGGTCGGCGTCTTTGTGACTAACTTGTTTGGCCTGACGGCTACCGGGTTGGTGCAAGGCGCACAGGAAACCGCGCGATTAACGGCGATTGAAAACAACTATGCCGGTAAAGTTGCTGACCTTAACGTTCCTCAGCTTATCCTGTCATTCATTCCTAAAAACCCGTTTGCTGAGCTAACCGGCGCTAACCCGACGTCCATTATCAGTATCGTCGTCTTCGCGGCGTTCCTTGGTGTGGCTGCCCTGCAACTACTGAAAGATGACGCGGTGAAAGGCGAACGTGTGTTAACCGCCATTGATACGCTGCAATCCTGGGTGATGAAGCTCGTCCGCCTGGTGATGAAATTGACTCCATACGGCGTCATGGCGTTAATGACCAAAATGGTCGCTAGTTCTAACCTGCAAGACATCCTCAAGCTGGGTAGCTTCGTTGTCGCGTCCTATCTGGGGCTGGCGATTATGTTCGGCGTCCATGCGCTGATTCTGTCTTTCACCGGTATCAATCCGGCGCGTTTTTATCGTAAAGTCTGGCCAGTGCTGACGTTCGCGTTTACCAGCCGCTCCAGTGCAGCGACGATCCCACTCAGCATTGAGGCGCAAACGCGCCGTATTGGCGTACCGCAATCTATCGCCAGCTTCGCAGCCTCTTTCGGTACGACCATCGGTCAGAATGGTTGTGCAGGGCTTTATCCAGCAATGCTGGCCGTCATGGTCGCCCCAACGGTCGGCATTAACCCGCTGGATCCTGTCTGGATCGCGACGCTGGTCGGTATCGTCACGATCAGTTCTGCCGGCGTAGCCGGTGTCGGTGGCGGCGCAACCTTTGCCGCACTCATCGTCCTGCCTGCTATGGGGCTGCCAGTGACCCTCGTTGCGCTGCTGATCTCCATTGAGCCACTTATCGATATGGGCCGTACTGCGCTTAACGTCAGCGGTTCGATGACGGCCGGTACCGTCACCAGCCAACTGATGAAACAAACAGATAAAACGGTTTTCAACGCGCAGGATGACGCGGAACTGACACACCGTTAAGCCACGCTTGCTGCACAAAAGAAAACGCCGACGGCTGGAGCTGTCGGCGTTTTTTATAACACTTTTCTAATAACGATATCGTGCTATCAGGTTAACTAGCGCTGTGGGTTAGTATCGTAAGCCTGGCAGCTCTGGAAGCCTTTATTGAGAACATGCCCCGTGTCGTTATAGCTCACGAAATAGTTCTGCGCGGTACCATCGCGGTTTTTCAGCAGATAATCACTACAGGTGCCCTTGGCATTCACCAAACGTTTCTCAGTGCCGCCCGTCCCCGCAATCTGATGAACCTGCTGCTTCGTCATTCCCACCTTCACATCTTTCACCACAGGCTCATTGACATAGCTTTCTGCTTTGTTATAAGCCGAACATCCCGCCAACATGACAGCACCTGCTGCCGCAATACACATCAGTAATCTGTTATTCTTCATCTCATCACCTCATTATGAATGGGTCACACTAAGGCTAGTCGGCGGCAACCACTTTTTCAAATCATAACGTGGATATGTAACATATTGGCCGATAGTCAAAAATCGGTTACCTATAGGGAAAATGACTACCTGACAGCTTGTTCTTTTTCTTCACGCCAATTCGTTTTACACTCAGGCAATCGTAATAATTCTTTTGCAGTATCAATAAGTTCAGGAGGGGGATGGCATGTCATTACAAAACGACATTATCACTGCGTTGGGAGTGAAAAACAGTATCGAACCAGCACAGGAAATCCGCGTTAGCGTTGATTTTTTAAAGAATTATCTGAATGCTCACCCGTTCGTTACGTCGTTAGTTTTGGGAATCAGCGGCGGTCAGGATTCTACGCTGACCGGCAAACTGTGTCAGACGGCTATCGCGGAATTACGCAATGAAACGGGGAACGCTCGCTATCAGTTCATCGCCGTTCGACTGCCTTACGGCGTACAGGCGGATGAAGCCGACTGTCAGGATGCCATCGCCTTCATCCAACCGGATCGCGTGTTAACCGTCAACATCAAGCCCGCCATTGAAGCCAGTGAAGCCACCTTGCGCGCCATTGGCGTGGAGCTTTCCGATTTTGTCAAAGGCAACGAGAAAGCCAGAGAACGGATGAAAGCGCAGTATAGTATTGCGGGAATGAACGCCGGGCTAGTCGTCGGCACCGATCATGCCGCAGAAGCGGTAACGGGCTTTTTCACCAAATACGGTGATGGCGGTACCGATATCAACCCGATTTTCCGACTGAACAAGCGTCAAGGCAAAGCGCTGCTGCGCGAACTGGGCTGCCCTTCTCATCTTTATACCAAAGCCCCCACCGCCGATCTGGAAGAAGATCGCCCGTCTCTCCCGGATGAAGTCGCGCTGGGTGTCACCTATGAAAAGATCGACGACTATCTGGAAGGCAAGCAGATTGAGGCTAAGGATGCGGCCATTATCGAAAACTGGTATCGCAAAACCGAACATAAGCGCCGTCCGCCGATTACCGTTTTTGATGATTTCTGGCGATAAATCATCGCAGTGAGCAAATCGGGCGCGGATAATGGCACCCGGTTTGCTCTTGATTTCTTCTGCACACGCTTCACGGTTCTCCCAATCATTCGAGTGGCGGAACAGAACGCTAGCGTTTGGAACAAGGCGAAACATTTCCCGTAAGAGCGAGCCCCATAGAAAGGCCGAGAATAATAGTCAGTGCAAAGGCAGTCTGAAGGATGACAGGAATAAATATGACGCCACAACGTGCCACGCTCACGGGGTTACTGGCAATCATGCTATGGAGCACATCCGTTGGGCTTATCCGCAGCCTGACAGAAGCGCTTGGCACCATCGGTGGTGCCGCGATGATTTATTCCACCAGCACACTATGTTTAGTCGCTTTTTATGGTTTGCCTCGTATTAAAACACTGCCCAAAGTCTATTTGTTCGCCGGTGGTGCGATGTTTGTCTGCTACGAGATATTTCTATCACTCTCGATTGGGTTAGCGGATAGCCGCATGCAGGCGATAGAAATCGGGATGATTAACTATTTATGGCCCAGTCTGACCATTTTCTTTTCTCTTTTTATCAATCAGCAAAAAAGCCGTTTCCTGCTCTGGCCGGGCCTCGCACTCGCGCTGGGCGGCATTGTGTGGATTATGAAAGGAGATAGCAACTGGACACCAGAACTCCTGTGGAACAACATTCTTGCCAACCCGCTAGCCTACAGTCTGGCATTTTCTGCGGCACTGACCTGGGCACTCTATTGCAATATCACTAAGCGTTACGGACAGGGAAAAAGCGGCGTATCGTTGTTCTTTTTCGTTTCCTCCCTCGTACTATGGATTCAGTATTCCTTCAGCACCGAAGGTACGATTTCATTAACATTGCCGAGTTCGCTGCAACTGATTTTTATGGGCGCGTCGACCGCTCTGGCCTATTCCGCTTGGAATATCGGTATTCAGCACGGCAACCTGACGCTACTGGCAGCCGCATCTTACTTTACGCCCGTGCTTTCCACGTTGCTTGCTGCACTCTGGCTCAACATCACGCCCGCCATGTCGTTCTGGCAAGGTGTCGCCATGGTTACAGCAGGTTCACTGCTCTGCTGGTATGCTACACGGACGCCCACGAACTGATCCGCTGTCGTCCCCCTCTGTTTTCAGTCAGAACTCCCCGGCCAATAAAAACCTTAATCTGCACGCGGTCACATTCCTCTCGCTAAGCTGTTATAGTCACCCTCACATTTGGTTACCTAAAAACAGTCACACATGTTAAGACGCTTCTTCTCTTACTATTCCCCTTACAAAGGGTTATTCGTTCTCGATTTCGGCTGCGCCATCATCGCTGGCCTGCTTGAATTAGGGTTTCCGATGGCGATTAAAGCGTTCATCGACAAACTGTTACCGGCTCAGGACTGGTCGCTAATCCTGCTAGCGTCGGTGGCGCTACTGGCGATCTATCTGCTGAATACCGCGCTGATGGCCATCGTCAACTATTGGGGACATGCGCTGGGCGTAGGTATTGAAACCGATATGCGGCGGCAGGCCTTTGAGCACCTGCAAAATTTGCCGTTCCGCTACTACGATAATATGAAGACCGGGCATATCATCACCCACGTCACCAAAGATCTGGAAGAAGTCGGAGAAATCGCCCACCACGGTCCGGAAGACCTCTTCCTCGCGATCATGACCTTCATCGGTGCGTTCATCCTGATGGCGACCGTTCACCTGAACCTGGCGCTGCTGACGATTATTATCGTGCCTTTCATGACGTATCTCGTCAGCCGCTATGGCGCCCGCATGACGGAAACCTGGCGTCAACTCTTCGGTCAGGTTGGCAATTTCAACGCCCGGATTGAAGAGAGCGTAGGCGGTATCCGCGTCGTTAAAGCGTTTGCTAATGAAGCACATGAGAAAAAACTGTTCTCTAACGATAACGAAAACTACCGCCGAACCAAATTGCAGGCCTATCGCATCATGACCGCCAGTCTAACGCTCAGCTACCTCAGCACGCGTCTGATACAGCTTATCGTCATGCTGGCAGGTATTTGGTATGTCATTCAGGGTGAACTCAGCTACGGCGGTTTTATCGGCTTCCTGCTGCTGATTGAAGTTTTCTTCCGCCCAGTGGCAAAAATTACCTCGGTGTTGGAGAGCTACCCTAAAGGCATTGCGGGCTTCAAACGCTTTACCCAGCTGATCGATACCGTTCCCGAGATTGCCGATGCCCCCGACGCACGTGATGCCGGGCAGTTGAAAGGCGATATCCGGTTTAATCAGGTGAGCTTTGGCTATTCTGCCGATCGCCCGATTCTCAGCAATATCGACCTGTCGATTCGCGCCGGGGAAACCGTAGCCTTTGTCGGCCCATCCGGCGCGGGTAAAACGACGCTTTGTTCTCTGCTTCCCCGCTTCTACGATTTAACCAGCGGAGCCATCACTATTGACGGTATGGATATCCGTCAGATGACACAGGCGTCACTGCGCAGCCAAATCGGCATCGTACAGCAGGATGTATTCCTGTTCGGCGGCACTATTCGGGAAAATATCGCCTACGGCAAACTTGATGCCAGCGATGACGAAATCATGGAAGCCGCACGACGTGCACGGTTAGATGAACTGATCGAGAATCTGCCCGATGGACTGGATACCGTGGTCGGTGAGCGCGGCGTTAAGTTGTCGGGCGGGCAGAAACAACGTCTATCGATCGCACGCATCTTCCTGAAAAACCCACCGATTCTGATTCTTGACGAAGCAACATCCGCGCTGGATACGGCAACGGAGCAGGCAATACAACAGTCTCTCAGCGAACTTTCGGCAGGACGTACCACGCTGGTCATCGCTCACAGGCTGGCAACCATACAGAATGCCGGACGTATTGTGGTGGTGGATAACGGCAGCATCATTGAGCAAGGTAGCCATCAGGGGCTGCTGGAACAAAGCGGTATTTATGCCAGATTACATCAGGCACAGTTCGGCCAGGCCTGATTCTTCACCTCCTTCGGCGAGGGTTCTCCTCGCCTTTTTCTCTCTCCTTTTATGCATCGATGTGACTTAAGAGGTTTCTCTTGCAATAAATTGCATTTAAAATACACCTATTATGATTTCATCAGGACATGACGCACATGGCGAGAAAACCCCTGGGAAAATACCGACAGCGGGAGATCCGTACCGTCGGATTGATGATTGAATTGTATGAAAAGCACCACCCTGAAACCGACGATAACGCGCAGTATAAAGACTTATTCAGCTATGCCATCAAGCGTCTGGAGCGCTGTCATTTCGGTGAAGATAAACCTGCGTGTAAGCATTGCCCTATCCACTGCTATCAACCTGCCAGACGTGAAGCAATAAAAGCGATTATGCGCTGGTCAGGGCCGCGGATGCTGTTACGTCACCCGATTCTGGCAATACGTCACTTGATCGACGATCATCGACCAGTGCCGGATTATCCGAAGCCGAAGAAAGAGATCGCGCCAAAAGCGTCAACCGAGCGGGCAACCCGTTTAGCCTCGCAGCAAACGGCACCGGTGGATACCGACGCGACATTGAGATAGATGAAGTGAAGACGAATCAAATAGGAAAAGGCCGCTTGCGCGGCCTTTTTGGGTGACACGATTACTCTTTGGGAGAGGCGTTCTCTACCCTGCTTTTTAGCTTTTGCCCCGGACGGAACGTGACCACACGGCGCGCCGTAATCGGAATATCTTCGCCAGTTTTTGGGTTACGTCCCGGACGTTGGTTCTTGTCTCGCAAATCAAAATTGCCAAAACCTGACAACTTGACCTGCTCGCCATTTTCCAAAGCGCGACGAACTTCTTCAAAAAACAGCTCGACTAGCTCTTTGGCATCCCGTTTGCTCAGCCCGAGCTTCTCAAACAGGTATTCTGACATTTCAGCTTTAGTAAGCGCCATAGGTTCAATCCCTCAAGGATGCTTGGAATCGCTGTTTTAATGCTGCTACACATTCTGCAACGGTAGCAGCAATTTCCTCTTCTGCCAGTGTACGCGTGGTATCTTGCAGGGTCAGACTGATAGCCAGACTCTTATAACCTTCCGCTACGCCCTTCCCTCGGTACACGTCGAATAAGTTTACGCCAACTAACTGATTTGCGCCAACTTTCTTACACTCGGCCAAAATATCTCCAGCAGGGACATTTTCAGCGACCACAACGGCAATATCACGACGGTTCGCTGGGAAGCGGGAAACCTCGTTCGCCTCAGGCAATACGCGGTCTGCGACCTTATCCCACAACAGTTCGAACACCACGGTGCGCCCGTTGAGATCCAACTTGCGCTCCAGTTCTGGGTGAATAACGCCAATAAATCCAATACGTTCTTCGCCCAGATAAATAGCAGCACTTTGTCCCGGATGCAATGCCGGATTGTTTTCGGCCTTGAATTCGGTTTCAGACAATTTGCCCGTCAATGCCAGTACAGCTTCCAAATCGCCTTTTAAATCATAGAAGTCAACAGCCTGACGCGCCAGATCCCAATGCTCTTCATAGCGCGTGCCGGTAATCACACCCGCCAGCATCAGATCCTGACGAATACCCAGGTCGGCACTGCTGTCCGGTACAAAACGCAGGCCGCTCTCAAACAAACGCAGACGGCTTTGCTGACGGTTTTGGTTATACACCGCCGCACTCAGCAGGCCGCTCCACAGCGACAGACGCATCACCGACATTTCTGCAGAAATCGGGCTCGGCAGGCTTAATGACGCTTCATCAGGGTGGATTAATCCCTGAATTTTCGGGTCAACAAAACTGTAAGTAATTGCTTCCTGGTAGCCGTGGTCGACTAATAATGTCTTCACACGCTTCAATGACAGTGACGCTTCGCGATGCGAGGTCATGATCAACGGAGCCTGAGTAGGAATATTCGGAATGTTGTTGTAGCCGTAAATACGCGCGACTTCTTCAACCAGATCCTCTTCAATTTCCATGTCGAAGCGCCAGCTCGGTGCCGTCGCCTGCCAGCCTGCGTCGGTTTTCGTCACATTACAGCCCAGACGTTGCAGAATATCGCTAACCTGCTCATCGGCAATCACATGTCCAACCAAACGATCCAGCTTCTCACGGCGCAGCGTAATCGTTGCGCGCGTCGGCAGATCTGCCGTGCTGGTTACATCAACAACCGGCCCCGCTTCGCCACCACAGATATCGATCAGCAGGCGAGTCGCGCGCTCAATAGCCTTGTGTTGTAACGCCGGATCGACGCCACGCTCGTAGCGGTGGGAAGCATCGGTGTGCAAGCCGTGGCGACGTGCGCGCCCGGTAATTGACAGCGGATTAAAATAGGCGCATTCCAGCAGAACGTTCTGCGTGGCTTCATTGACGCCAGAATGCTCGCCGCCAAAGATGCCGCCCATTGCCAGCGCGCTCTGCTGGTCAGCGATAACCAGCGTATCTGCATTCAGCTTCGCTTCGTTACCATCCAGCAGCGTCAGCGTTTCGCCCTCTTTCGCCATACGCACGATGATGCCACCATTGAGGCGGTCGAGATCGAATGCGTGCATCGGCTGGCCGAGCTCCAGCAGAACGTAGTTCGTCACGTCCACCACCGGATCGATAGAACGAATACCACAGCGGCGCAGCTTTTCACGCATCCACAACGGCGTTGCCGCCTTAACGTTGATGCCTTTCACCACACGGCCTAAGTAACGCGGGCATGCCTGCGGCGCATCGACCTGAATCGGGAAAGTATCCTGAATGGTTGCAGCAACGGGTTCAATAGCCGGTGCATTCAACGCCAGTTGGTTCAACACGGCTACATCACGCGCTACGCCGATGATGCCGAGGCAATCTGCACGGTTTGGCGTCACGCTGATTTCAATCGCGTTATCATCCAGCTTCAGGTAGTCACGAATATCCGTGCCAATTGGCGCATCGGCTGGCAGTTCGATAATGCCGTCGTGATCGTCGGAAATCCCCAATTCGGAAAATGAGCACAGCATGCCTTCAGACGGCTCGCCACGCAGTTTGGCGGCTTTGATTTTGAAATCGCCCGGCAATACGGCACCTACCGTCGCCACCGCTACTTTCAGACCCTGACGACAGTTCGGCGCGCCGCACACGATGTCCAGCAGGCGATCGCCACCTACATTGACTTTCGTTACACGCAGTTTGTCTGCATTCGGGTGTTGCCCACATTCAACCACTTCACCGACAACCACACCGTGGAATGCGCCAGCAACCGGCTCAACGCCATCCACTTCCAGCCCTGCCATCGTGATTTGTTCGGATAGCGTTTCACTGTCAACCGCCGGGTTTACCCACTCGCGTAACCAGAGTTCACTGAATTTCATGATGTATACCCGCCTTACTTAAACTGTTTGAGGAAACGCAGATCGTTTTCGAAGAATGCACGCAGATCGGTCACGCCATAGCGCAGCATCGTCAGGCGCTCCATACCCATACCGAACGCGAAGCCGGAATACACATCTGGATCGATACCGACATTACGCAGGACATTCGGGTGCACCATGCCGCAACCCAGAACTTCCAGCCATTTGCCGTTTTTACCCATCACATCCACTTCAGCGGACGGCTCGGTAAACGGGAAATAAGACGGACGGAAGCGGACCTGCAAATCTTCCTCAAAGAAATTACGCAGGAAATCATGCAGCGTACCTTTCAGGTTGGTGAAGCTGATGTCTTTATCGACGATCAACCCTTCCATCTGATGGAACATTGGCGTGTGGGTCTGATCGTAATCGTTACGATAAACGCGACCCGGCGCAATGATACGAATAGGCGGCTGTTGCTTTTCCATCGTACGAATCTGAACGCCAGACGTCTGCGTACGCAGCAGGCGTGTCGCATCGAACCAGAACGTGTCGTGGTCAGCGCGCGCAGGGTGATGCCCAGGAATATTCAGCGCATCAAAGTTGTGGTAGTCATCTTCGATTTCAGGCCCGGTTACAACGGAGAAGCCCAGTTCGCCGAAGAAGGTTTCGATGCGATCGATAGTACGCGTTACCGGATGCAGACCACCGTTCTCAATCGTACGGCCCGGCAGAGATACATCGATGGTTTCTTGCGCCAGACGCGCATTTAACTCCGCGGATTCCAGCGTGTGCTTACGGGCATTCAGCGCGTCTTGAACGTCTTGCTTAGCCTGATTAATGACGGCACCCGCAGCAGGGCGTTCTTCAGCCGGCAACTCGCGCAGCGAGGTCATCTGAAGGGTTAAGTGACCTTTTTTACCCAGATATTCGACACGCACATTTTCCAGTGCGGCAACATCCTGGGCCTCTTCTATAGCTGTTCTGGCTTTAGCAACCAGCTCTGCGAGATGTGGCATTGTGTTCCTCTTTTTCTGCCTATGTGGCCAACGGTCATGATTGAAGAATGTCGTTTTACTAAAGCGATGAATATTACTAAAAACAATAGCAAAAACCGATTGTTGTAAACAAAAAAGCCTCCCTAAGGGAGGCTTAAGCGCTACTTTTCGTTTCTTTTCTTACGCGCAAAGCCCCCTGAGTTCAGGCGCTAAAGTAAAAAAAGAAACGAAAAATAGCAGCATTCATACTTGCGTTACCTTGTCTTGAGAATCACAAAAAGTGTCGAAAATAATAAAACGACCTGTGGCACTTGACGAAAAGAGGGAGCCAAAGCTCCCTCTCTCAACTGACTTACGCCAGGGCTGCTTTCGCTTTTTCGACCAGAGCGCTGAACGCTAATTTGTCGAATACGGCGATATCAGCCAGAATCTTACGGTCAATTTCAACAGAGGCTTTTTTCAGGCCGTTGATGAATTTGCTGTAAGACAAGCCATTTTGACGGGCTGCTGCATTGATACGTGCAATCCACAGCTGACGGAATTGACGTTTACGTTGACGACGGTCGCGATAAGCGTATTGACCAGCTTTGATTACTGCCTGGAAGGCAACACGATAAACACGCGAACGGGCACCGTAGTAACCTTTCGCTTGTTTCAGTATTTTCTTGTGACGTGCACGGGCAACTACACCACGTTTTACGCGAGCCATATGCTCTCTCCTAAAGTCTTATTCTGAATTAAAAAAAGGTTACTTATGCGTACGGCAGACATGCGACAACCAGGCCCAGATCTCCTTTGGAGACCATGCCTTTCGGACGCAGGTGACGTTTACGCTTAGTCGATTTTTTGGTCAGAATATGACGCAGGTTAGCATGCTTACGCTTGAAACCACCACCGGCGGTTTTTTTGAAGCGTTTAGCGGCGCCACGTACTGTTTTAATCTTTGGCATTTTTATTTCCACTTCGCATTGTTAATAAAACGAATCAGATAAGGCGAACAAAACCGCACAAATTTATTGCTTAACGCAAGAAAAGCAGTGCGGTCCTGTTACTTGAATGCCTTACTGTTTCTTCTTCGGTGCTAGCACCATGATCATCTGACGGCCTTCGATCTTCGTAGGGAAGGATTCGACGACAGCCAGTTCACTCAGATCGTCACGAACGCGGTTAAGCACTTCGATACCAATCTGTTGGTGCGCCATTTCACGACCGCGGAAACGCAGTGTGATTTTGGCTTTGTCACCATCTTCCAGAAAGCGAATCAGGTTGCGTAGTTTGACCTGATAGTCGCCATCATCGGTACCAGGTCGGAATTTGATTTCCTTGACCTGAATAACTTTTTGCTTCTTCTTCTGTTCCTTTGTGGCCTTACTCTTCTCATAGAGGAACTTGCCGTAATCCATGATTCGGCAAACCGGCGGCTCGGCGTTCGGACTGATTTCAACTAAATCAACACCTGCTTCCTCGGCTTTTTCTAATGCTTCATTCAGACTGACAATGCCAAGCTGTTCGCCTTCGACGCCTGTCAGGCGTACCTCATGTGCGCGAATTTCTCTGTTGATGCGATTAGGACGCGCCGGTTGAACTCGTTTTCCGCCTTTAATACCTTATTCCTCCAATTGATGAAGACTACGGCTGCGAATCTCTTGCTGCAGCTTACTGATGACTTCACTGACATCCAGACTCCCCAGGTCTTTACCGCGACGAGTACGGACAGCAACTTTTCCTGCCTCAACTTCTTTGTCGCCACAAACCAGCATATAGGGAACCCGCCGTAAAGTGTGCTCGCGGATTTTAAAGCCTATCTTCTCATTTCTCAAGTCTGCTTTTACTCGAATGCCCGCTTCTTGCAGTTTTCGGGTCAATTCGTTGACATAATCAGACTGAGTATCCGTGATATTCATAATCACTACTTGAACCGGAGCTAACCAGGTTGGGAAGAAACCGGCGAATTCTTCGGTCAGAATACCGATGAAACGCTCCATTGATCCCAAAATAGCCCGGTGAATCATAACTGGCACCTGACGTTCGTTGCTTTCGCCAACGTAAGACGCATTCAGGCGACCCGGTAATGAAAAGTCGAGTTGCACCGTACCACACTGCCACGCACGATCCAAACAGTCATGCAGGGTAAATTCAATTTTTGGGCCGTAGAACGCCCCTTCACCCGGCTGATAGTCAAATTCGATGTTATTTTCAGTCAACGCTGCGGCCAAATCGGCTTCAGCGCGATCCCACATCTCATCGCTACCGATACGTTTTTCAGGACGTGTAGACAGTTTCACCACGATTTTTTCAAAACCGAAGGTGCTGTACATGTCATAAACCATCTTGATGCAGCTGTTCACTTCATCGCGAACCTGCTCTTCCGTACAGAAGATGTGCGCATCGTCTTGGGTAAAGCCACGCACGCGCATTAAGCCATGCAGAGAGCCTGATGGTTCATTACGGTGACAGCTACCGAACTCAGCCATACGCAGCGGCAGATCGCGGTATGATTTCAATCCCTGATTGAAAATCTGTACGTGACCCGGGCAGTTCATCGGCTTAATGCAGTATTCACGGTTCTCCGATGAGGTCGTGAACATCGCTTCTTTGTAGTTTTCCCAGTGACCGGTTTTTTCCCACATCACGCGATCCATCATGAATGGACCTTTTACTTCCTGATACTGGTACGACTTCAGCTTCATACGCACAAACGCTTCCAGCTCCCGGAAGATCGTCCAACCGTCGTTGTGCCAGAACACCATACCCGGCGCTTCTTCCTGCATGTGATACAGGTCCAGCTGTTTGCCGATCTTGCGATGGTCGCGCTTAGCCGCTTCTTCCAGACGTTGCAGGTAAGAAGCCAACTGCTTTTTATCTGCCCAGGCGGTGCCGTAGATGCGTTGCAGCATTTTGTTTTTGCTGTCGCCGCGCCAGTAAGCGCCTGACGTTTTCTGCAATTTGAAATGATGGCAGAAACGCATATTCGGTACGTGCGGACCACGGCACATATCGATGTATTCTTCATGGTGATACAGACCCGGACGATCATCGCGACTGATGTTCTCATCCAGAATCGCCATTTTGTAGGTCTCACCGCGTGCAGCGAATGCGTCGCGCGCTTCCTGCCAGCTGACTTTTTTCTTAATGACGTCATAGTCAGTGTCAGCAAGCTCGTGCATACGCTTTTCGAGCAGTTCAATATCTTCCTGAGTCAGGGTACGGTCGATATCTACGTCATAGTAAAAACCGTTATCGATAACCGGACCAATCGCCATTTTGGTATCTGGCCACAATTGCTTGATCGCATGACCCAACAAATGAGCACAGGAGTGGCGAATAATTTCCAGACCCGCTTCATCTTTGGCAGTGATGATGGCTAACTGCGCATCGGTATCGATCTTATCGCTGGCGTCAACTAACTCGCCATTGACACGTCCGGCGATACAGGCTTTTGCCAGACCGGGACCGATATCAAGTGCAACATCCAGGGGAGAAACGGCATGGTCGTAATGACGCTGACTTCCATCAGGAAGGGTGATAACTGGCATTATAATTCCCTTATTTACAGTGGTGAGCCACACGAAAGCTCACATGCAAAAAATCGTATATCAATTGAAAATCAAAAGTGTTAACCATGCTATTCCTCTGTACTCTGTGAAATATATACACATGATGCACACGACTAAAGGCATGCACTAGCGTGACATGGATAACGTCGGCGACAATAATACACCTTATAAGTGGTGTGTTAAAGCCGGATGGGTAGCCTGCGCATCGTTACCGCATGATGAACAGGCCACGGAAGTGTTTACTGTGTTTGCGTCGATTTCAACGCCGCGTTATTTTGCGGGAAAATCGGAAACCAAGCCAAATAACAGCAATCCAGAACGGAATTAAAATGACCGAAATGCGAATTCCCGGCGACAGCAGCATAATCACTAAAATCCCCGCCAGAAACGCCAGACACACGTAATTGCCCCACGGATACCAGAAGGCTTTAAACGCAGGAACAATCCCCTTCTCAATCATCGCCTGACGGAAACGCAGGTGCGCAAAGCAGATCATGATCCAGTTAATCACCAGCGTCGACACCACCAGTGCCATCAGCAGCTCAAAGGCTTTGCCTGGCATCAGGTAGTTGATCGCCACACCGAAGGATGTCGCTAAGGCTGACAGCGCGATAGAGCGAACGGGAACACCGCGCGCGTTGACCTTCGCGAGAGACTTCGGCGCATTCCCCTGCTTTGCCAAACCGTACAGCATCCGGCTATTGCAGTACACGCCGCTGTTGTAAACCGATAACGCGGCTGTCAGTACCACGATGTTAAGTACGTTTGCCACTATATTGCTGTTCAGCGCATGGAAGATAAGAACAAACGGGCTACCGCCATCGACGACATTCCCCCACGGATAAAGCGATAACAAGATAGACAACGCACCGATATAGAAAATCAGGATGCGGTAAACCACCTGATTAGTCGCCTGAGGGATAGAACGTTTCGGATCGGCAGCTTCTGCAGCGGTGATACCTACCAATTCCAGTCCGCCGAATGAAAACATAATCACGGCCATCGCCATGATCAATCCACTTGCGCCATTCGGCATGAATCCGCCATGAATCCATAAGTTGCGCACCGTGGCCGTTTCGCCGCCATTGCCACTCAGCAACAGCCAGCTACCGAAGACTATCATCCCGACGATGGCCAGCACTTTGATAATGGCGAACCAGAATTCCGTTTCACCAAACATCCGCACATTCACCAAATTGATCAGGTTAATCAGTACGAAGAATATTGCGGCGGACAGCCAGGTTGGCGTCTCAGGCCACCAATATTGGATATAAATCCCCACGGCCGTCAGTTCAGCCATCCCTACCAGAATAAACATCGCCCAGTAGTTCCAACCAGCCAGAAAGCCCGCAAAATCGCCCCAGTATTTATAGGCAAAATGGCTAAATGAACCCGCTACAGGCTCTTCCACCACCATCTCACCCAACTGTCGCATAATCAGAAACGCAATCATTCCCGCAATCGCGTAGCCCAATAAAACGGACGGCCCTGCCATTTGGATTGTCTGCGATATTCCTAAAAACAATCCGGTACCAATAGCGCCACCCAGCGCTATCAGTTGGATATGTCGGTTTTTTAACCCTCGTTTTAAAACCAACTCCTGCTGATCATTTGCTATGTTGTTTTGCGCATTTGCCATGTTGTTTTTGTGCTTCCTGTAAAGCCTTCTTCATTTTTATAACAATGCCCGCTCACGTCATCACTATGAAGGATGACGCAAGCAGGCAAAGGGATAGGGGTTTAAACGCGACAAGGTGATAAACCATTAACGTTCAGGGATGACACTTTTAAACGTTAACTCCACGTCATCACGCTCCAACTCGGCGGCCAGCGTTTCGGGCTCACTTTTCTCTGCAGTTTGGGGCAGCAATTTTTTCAATAACGCTAACTGCTGGCGCTGCTGTTCCACGATCTCTTGCAGCAATTTCACTTGCTCATTCGCTCTGACGCTCGCTCGATTAACAAAAAACCAGACCAGCGCGGCCAGCAGCACCACCAGCAAGACAAACACCACTTCTAATATGTTCACAACGACTCCACTTATAACCACTTATGACAGGTACCTGTCGGCTATCTTAACACCGTGGCATAGCCAAGTTCGATACCCAACCCTATCCGTTACTCATATCGTATCAATGCGCATCGCTATCGTATTGGTGCAAAAATAAAAAACGTGGGGAACGTTTTTCAACGTCGTTTGCGACGACCCGCAGGGTGGCGGCAGAGATGGCATTCCATAAAAAAGCCTGTCGACAAGGACAGGCTCAGGAATCGATAGTGAATATCAGAAAGGGTAATCGTGGTAGCCCATTTGCTCAGAGATATTTCTGGCGGCAGTATGCAGCATAGCCACGTATTCGTGTTTGTTTTCTTCTGAAAAACGAATCGTTGGGAAAGAAATACTGAGGCCAGCAATCACAACGCCAAAGCGATCGAATACTGGCACAGCGATACAACGCAGTCCTTCTTCCTGCTCTTCGTTATCTTCTCCGTAACCTTGTCCGCGGACAACGTCTAATTGGTTGAGAAGATCTTCAGCAGTACACAATGTGTGCGGTGTACTACGGGTGAATTCGACAGTCGACAGAACTTCGGCCACTTCGCCACGATCGCGCCATGCCAACAGCACTTTACCGATTGCGGTACTGTGCAGCGGATTACGACGACCAATGCGCGAATACATGCGCAGGTTATACATCGAATCAATCTTGTGGATATAAACGATGCCGTCTTCATCCAACGCGCCAAGGTGGATCGTTTCCCGCGTTAGTGCAGACAACTCACGCATCTGTATATCCGCACTGCGGATTAAATCTACGTTCTGCAATGCTTTTGCACCAAGTTCAAACAACTTGAGCGTTAGCGAATATTTCTCTGATTCACCTTCCTGCGCGACATAGCCCAGGGATTTCATCGTCTGCAAGAAGCGGTAAACGGTACTCTTAGACATCATGACTCGCTGAGAAAGCTCGGTAATACCAATTTCTCTCTCTTCACCTAATGCCTGCAAAATACCAAAAACCTTTAAAACGGACGACACGGAATCGGGTTGTTTATCTAAATCTGCAATAGCCATTTTTGTGGTTACCCTACTCAGGTTTTTTTGTTTTAAAAAAAATAGAACAATGGTTTTAGTATAAAGGGAACGCTTTGATTATGGCAATGGAGCAATAACGATAATCAAGTTAAGTTTGAGAAATAACCGCGTCAGAGACTTAATAAAATAATATGTAAGTAAATATTTTAAAATAATCCGCGCCATAAAATGTGACGCGGATTTATTAGTATTATTAGTTCCAGACTGAATCAGGAACCTTCGCCAGATACAGCGCAGGTTTGCCATCTACGTCAGAAGTAAACAGGACTTGTTTATTATCCGGCGTGAAAGAAGGATGTGGGTGAGTTACCTGACGATCCCCTTCCAATACTTCCCATGATGTATTGTGCTGTGCAATACGGTGTTCTTTGCCGGTTTTCAGGTTGAAAACATACAGGAACGGGTCGTTCTCGATTTTGTAGCCGCCATCGTCCTGTACGTCTACTGGTGCATCGGAACCGTCACCAACCAACAGCGTGCCATCATAGTTACTCATCAGGTGAGAACACGGAGGCATGACACGCAGTTGACGATCTTCCAGCGTAACCGGATCGATGCTGCGGATATAGCGATTGCTGTCGTCTTTAAGGTAAGAGACATAGATCATCGCGGAACCATCTGGTACCCAGAATTCGTGGGTGCAGCTTTCGCCTTCAGCATGCTCTTTCACTTTACGCATGTTGGTGCCATCTTCGTTGATGAACCACATACGGGCATCAACCAAGTCATGCGGGCCTTCGTGGCAGAAAGCAACCGTGTTGTCATCACCCGGACGGTAGATTGGGTGACCCAGCCACTGATTTTCCTGAAGGATAGTCTGCGCTTCGCCTGTGACCAAATCGACACGAATCAGGCGGCAGCAAGGATTAGTGAAGTAGAATTCCTGGAATTTTTTCCAATCGGTCAGTGGTTTCCAGTCTTCTTTTTTGATTTCAATACCGACCATTTTGGTGCAATCGGAGTTGGCAACCCAGGTACCGTAGCCGACCCAATCGTCAGGCACCTGATAAATTGTTTTCTCTTCCAGCGTAGCCAGATCGACACGCATCAGATTACGGGTATTTTTAACGTAATACAGCGCATCGTCATTCGGAGACAGGAAACCACCGAAGGTGTTGTCGCCTTTACCTTCTGTCAACTGCGTAGCGCTCTGCTCTTTTAAATCCAGCAGATAGTAGTTCCACGGGCCGTCAAACGCAGCACCAAACAGCAGCTTGCTGCCGTCGTTGAAGAAACACTTCTGGTAGAAATAATTGCGATGGCAGATAACATCGGGCGGGGTTAAACGCACAACTTCGGTGCCGGTTGCTGAATCCTGGTAGGTATGGAACGTTAGGGGGATCTTGTTACCTTTGGCCATCCGTAAATCCTTAGAACTTGTCATGAAGAATCTGACGCCACACGCAGATACTCTTCGACAACCTGACATTCCGAACGCCAGACAAACGGGTTACCCCGACATCGGTTGTTCAAAAATCAGGCCACCAATCTCACGCGAGACGCCTGTTATATCGGCATTATAGAAACAATGTTTCATTTTTCCGTGATCGTGGTTTTATTTTATAAAACATTCTTTCTCTTTTCACCACCTGTTTCAGATCTAATGAAAACACATGGAGAGAGAAAGCACAGGTTGGCTAAATCAATAAACGCAGAAATAACAAAGGCCCGAATGGGCCTTTGGGAAGAGAATATCGTGAATTACTTCAGGTAATCACCGGAGCGCAGCGCTTCAATGCGCTTATCCAACGGCGGGTGAGACATAAACAGTTCGCTGAAGGATTTTGATTTACCGTTGATACAGAAAGCCATCATGCTGCTTTCCTCTTGCGGTTCATAACTGGTCTTCAGGCGCTGCAGTGCAGCGATCATTTTCTCACGCCCCACCAGCTTGGCGGAACCCGCATCCGCATGGAATTCACGGTAGCGTGAGAACCACATGGTAATAATGCTGGCAAGAATACCAAACACCAGTTCCAGCACGGTTGCGACAGCAAAATAAACCAGCGGGTTGCCGTTACTGCTTTCACCTTCATCACGGTTGCCGGACAGGAAACCGGAAACGACCTGAGCGATCAGACGAGAAACGAAGATAACGAAAGTGTTCACTATCCCCTGAACCAACGTCATGGTCACCATGTCACCATTTGCGATGTGGCTGATTTCATGCGCGATAACAGCTTCTGCTTCGTCACGGCTCATGTTTTGCAACAAACCGGTACTGACTGCCACCAGCGATGCATCACGGCGGGCGCCCGTCGCAAACGCATTGATGTCCGGCGCATGGTAGATTGCCACTTGCGGCATCGCGATCCCTGCCTGCTGTGACTGTGTACGAACGGTTTCCACCAGCCAACGTTCAGTTTCGTTACGTGGTTGTTCAATGACTTCACCGCCAACGGACCGTAACGCCATCCATTTAGACATCAGCAGTGAAACAAACGCACCGCCAAAGCCAAACAGCCCAGCCATAATCATTAAGCCCTGGACACTGCTGGACTGAATTCCCGTCAGGCTGAGTACCAGCCCGAAAACCAACATCACCGCCAGGTTGGTGATCAGGAAAAGCGCAATACGCATCATAAAGGTCTGATTTCCTCTCGCAGAAAAATAAAGTTTGCAACACCTACATCGTATGGGTTGCCGTGGCATTTTCAAGCATTCTTAACTTTTCAGTTACTAAATCCACATAACTTTACATTTTTCAAAAGGAAAGCAGCGTCCTGCCTGCTGTTAATCCTGCGGCAAATCAGCGCGACAGCGCCGATCGAAAATCAATAAACGCATCAGCGTGATCGACCTGAATTGCCCCCACCCCAGCGTGAATTAATGCTCCCCATACGGCCTCCGGATCCGCTAAGGCGCGCGTATCGCTAT
This sequence comes from Pectobacterium aroidearum, assembly GCF_015689195.1. GTDB lineage: Bacteria > Pseudomonadota > Gammaproteobacteria > Enterobacterales > Enterobacteriaceae > Pectobacterium > Pectobacterium aroidearum. The sequence continues at coordinate 2,289,745 of NZ_CP065044.1, read as the reverse complement.
AGTCGAGAGAATGCGAGCAATCCAGCGTATTCACCCAAATCCTCACCCCAAGCCGTTGAAACTCGGCATACGCTTCGATCACTGCATCAATATGATCAAAATTGGCCTCCACAATAGCGATGCCAATGTCATCAACCTGCCTCAGAATGTCGGCAGTTTCTCCCCGCTTGAGGTGGATCATCGGCATATAGGGTATCTGGGTATCCCGCGACGGTGATGCAATGGGAAAAGAGGCAGAAGCAAGATCAACCGGACTTTTCATGATCACGCCGGAACTCAAACCTTTATCGCGAATATCGCGGGCGATCACATCAAATTCTCGCACATGTTTAACATCCACGTTGATGACAACCCGTCCTCGCGCCTCTTCGAGAACTTCATACAACAGCGGCACCTTTTCGTCACTCAATGGCCATGCCAAATCGCCGTCACTCCCGCGCAGACGCGCTCGACGAATTTCGGCTAGCGTCATCTGGCTAACGTGACCGCGCATATCGCTCGTGCGATCGAGCGTGTCATCATGAATCACCACAACGTGGCTATCTGCCGTCAATTGCGCATCAATCTCTACGATATCAACGCCCAGACGAATCGCCTCGCGTAGCGCTGCCAGCGAATTTTCCGGTGCCGATGCCCAAACGCCGCGATGTGCGACGGCCAGAACCGTCGCATTTTGCGCCGCGATCACACTCTGAGTCATACCTTTATTGTGCTTTGTCATCAGTCGAAAGCTCCAAATAAACGGGGAATATCACGAATGACGGGAAACCGACTGCGCGAAATGCTGCAACAGGAGATCGCCCCGCGAAACCACATTGTCCAGCGCCTGTTGTGGCGTTTCCTGTTCTGCCCAGACTTTCTCCAACTCTTCATCCATGATGGTGCGAATTTGCGGCATATTGCCCAAGCGGAACCCGCGCGTATAAGGCAGTGGCGGTTTATTGGTAAGCTGTTTCATAGCAACATCGCTGCCGGGGTATCTGACATAAAACCCCTGCTCGCGCGTGAGTTCGTAAGCGGGTTGTGTCACCGGTAGATAGCCCGTCATCTGATGCCATTCGGCCGCATTTTCCGGCAGCGTCAGGAAATGCAGGAATTCAGCAATACCTTGATAATGCGAGGTCGCTTTCCCTTTCATGACCCAAAGGCTTGCTCCGCCGATAAACGTATTCTGTGGCGCGCCTTTAACCTCTTCACTGTAGGGCAGCATGCCAACACCGTAGTGAAATTTGGCATAGTTCTGAATCTTGCGTAGCCCGCCCGACGAGGTGGTCAAGATGCCGCAGTCGCCGTTATAAAAGCGCGCAGTACCCTCATCATTGCGGCCGAAATAGCTGAATTCGTTCTTTTTCATCATCTCCGCAAGCTGGGTAATGTGTGCGACCTGCAACGGACCGTTCACCAACAGATGCGCATCGACACCGTCGAAACCATTGTTTTTCGTCGCGATCGGCAGCCCGTTCCACACGCTAAACGCTTCCAGTAATATCCAGCCCTGCTGCCCCGCATTCGTGTAGCCGCACGTCATCCCACTCTGACGCAATCGCGCCGCATCGTACTCCAGCTCATTCCAGGTTCGCGGTGGCTTATCAGGATCGAGCCCTGCCTTAATAAACGCATCTTTGTTGTAGTAAAGAACGGGCGTTGAACTGTTAAACGGCTGGGAAATCAGATGTCCGGTCTGGCTGTCGCTGTAAAACAGCGCCACTGCGGGCAGAAAGGCTTTTTCGTCATTATCGATACCCACCTGTTTGAACAGGTCGAACACCGGGATAACCGCCCCGCTGTGTATCATATTCGGCGTACCAACATCATAAACCTGCAAAATATCCGGGGCGTTACCGGTGCGATAAGCGGCAATACCCGCGGCCAGCGTCTGTTCATAGCTGCCCTTATAGATGGGTTCAACATGGTACAGGGTCTGAGATTCGTTAAATCGGTTGACCAACCGTATCAATTCCGTGTTCAGGTTACTGTCCATGCCATGCCAAAACGTCAGTTCAACGGCTGCCCTGGCAGACAGCGGGACGAGCAAGACCATATTTAACAGCATCAGAAAAACGGACGTGAACCTAAACCGAATCGTCATGATGTTTTCTCCGGTACTCTTTGTTTTTAGGAAAAAATCGCTGCTTTTAGGAAAGTGTCGTTTTGGAAAATGTGTTTTAGGAAAATGCGGCGCTGATAACGACGCTAGGATTTACCTGTGACATGGAGATGACTGGGGAAGTGGTGAACTGTATCGCGATATTTCAGCAAGTAAGAGAGGGCTATGACAGGACAATCTTGTGGCGAGCAGAACGTCGTCTGCCCGCCACGATATGCAATTAACTTTGTGCGTGTGCCATATCCGCACGTAGTGAAGTGCTGACCGGTTGATGTTTAGGTGGTTTGACCCACAAGGTAATCAGCAGAGAAACGACAGACATAATGATGATTGCCATAAATGTAGCCTGGAAGCCCCCTAGCTGAGCGGCGATAAACGAGCCAGACAACGCGCCAATGCCGAATCCCTGATAAATGACGCCGTAGTTTTTGCTGTGATTTTTCAGGCCAAAGAAGTCGCCGACAATCGCAGGGAATACCGTAATATTGCCACCAAAGCAGAAAGCAATCGCGCTGACACAGATAAAGAACAGCACCGGATTCAGCGGCAGGAATGTCATCACGGAGACCGCGAGAATCGTCACGAACAGCGTAAAGCTGATTACCCGCATACGCCCGACACTGTCAGAAAGCGCGCCAAGCACAATACGTCCCACGGTATTAAAAATTGCAATCGCCGACACGGCATTCGCCGCCATCGCCATATCCATTCCGGCCATTTGTACACCGATATCTTTTACAATACCGATCAAATACAGGCCACTCATGCATGCGGTGAAGAAGATAATAAACAGCAAATACGATTCTTTCGTTGCCAACATTTCAGCCAGCGAGAAATCACGCGTCTGTCCCTGAACCGCAGTCTGTTGAACCTGAACCGCAGCAGGCTCTTTCAGCAGTGAGCTGCCGACCAGAATCATCGCCATGACGATAACGCCCCAGTAGAAAAAGGCTTCCGACACACCGACTTCCGCAATCAAAAAGCTGTTTACGTATTTGAACAGCAGACTTCCGGTACCAAATGCGCCAACAGAAATCCCCGCGATTAACCCTTTGCGATTAGGGAACCATTTGATCAGGTTGGACAGCGTCGTGATGTAAGCCGTACCGTCAGCAAAACCAACAACCACGCCCATTAGCAGATAAATCAGCGTCAGCGACGGGCTCACCGCACTCGCCATCAGCCCTGCCCCGAGCGCAATACCAGCAACCATGGTCAAACGACGCAGACCAATACGCTCCTGAAACTTACCGGCAAATAGCGTGGCAAATGCCAGACAGAAACTGGTGATGGAAAACGTTGTTGCTACTGAACTCAGCGTCCAGCCAAATTTGTCCACCAGCGGCTGATTGAACAAACTCCAGGTGTAAATAGTGCCAAGTCCCATTTGGGTGATAATGGTTCCGAGGACAATCAATCCCCGATTAGCAGGTTTGGTATTCATGGGTTTTCCCCTACATCAAAAAGTGGTCCGATTCACTCGGTACGCTAAAAAATATAAGCTGATGTGGAGAAGAAAAAATCTATCAAAACACTGTCAGCTTATGGGCTGAGGCCAGTATACAAGCGGGCTGACAGTGGTTGATCGAATGGGGAATGAGATGCCTGAAACGCGGAATGAAATGCCTTTAAAGACGCATCAATGACCTGAATGCCTTTATCTTGCTCCGGCTTACCGGCACTTCAAAATCCAGATCGTTCAATCGCAGGATATAAGTATTGTTAAACCACGGCACAATTTCACGGATTTTCGTCAGGTTGACGCAGTAAGAACGGTGGCAGCGGAAGAAGTACTCTTCCGGCAAACGGCTACAGAATTCCGTAATATTCATCGGCATGATGAATTCCTCACGTCGGGTATAAACCAGCGTGACCTTTTCCTGCGCCGCGGCGTAATAGATATTGTTAATATCCGTCACGATAATTCGCTCGTCTTTCATCAGGTTAATGGTGTGCTGTGCGCTTCTCGGTGCGCCAGACGCCGCGCCGGTTTCGACAGCGGATGCCATTTTCTGCTGTTGCCAGGTTGCTTCCAGCTTACGCAGCATCGTGACAATACGTGATTCATGATACGGCTTAAGAATGTAATCAAAGGCTTCGACCTCAAAGGCTTCCACCGCATGTTCTTTGTACGCGGTAATAAAAATAATGTAGGGCTTATGTGCAAATTTGCTGATATTTTGCGCCAGCCAGACGCCGTCCAACGAGGGAATATTGATATCCAGAAAGATCGCATCGACCTCGTTATGTTGCAGATACTTCAGTACATCCAGTCCGTCATCAAATGTCGCCTCAATCGTAATATTACTGTGCTGTTTGATGAGGTAACTCAGCTCTTGCTGCGCGAGGAACTCATCTTCAACAATAATGGCTTTCATGGGTTGCCTCCTGTTTGTTCAGCAGCAGAATATCCCGGCTGCGGCACCTGAACGGTATCCGGCAAGGCCGACGGTATTTTATCTTCTCGTGGGATGTAGAAATAAATCTCGGTTCCGGGTTCCAACCGGCGAATATGCAGACCATCGCCATAGAGCAGGCGAACCCGGTGATGGACATTCAGCAGGCCGATTTTATTCCCTGGTAGTTCATTGCGCGCGACGCGATCCATCGTTTCCTGACTGATGCCGTGCCCCGTGTCTTTTACCGCCACCAGCAATCTGTCGCCCTGCTCCTTCACGGACAGCACCACGGTTCCTTTACCTCTGCAAGGCTGAATACCATGCACAATCGCGTTTTCTACCAGCGGCTGAATTAATAAGCTGGGGATCTTATACGCCAGATCGTCATCGATGTCGTAAATCACCGTGAGCTTGGCGCCAAATCGCGCCTGCTCAATCGCGATATAATCCTGTATTTGGTACAGCTCTTTTTTTATATCGATCAGCGCATCATCGTTAAGCTCAAGGTTATAGCGCAAATACCGAGACAGATTGATCACCAACTGACGCGCGGTATCGGGATTAATACGAATCGATGAGGAGATCGCGTTCAGCGCATTAAAAAGAAAGTGCGGATTGATTTTACTTTGCAGCGCTCTCAGTTCCGCCTTATTTGCCATATCACGCAGTTGCTCGGTGCGGGATACCTCAATTTGCGTTGACATGATTTGTGATAAACCGACGGCCATCACGCGTAATGAATAGGTAATTTTGTGGGCATGACGATAATAAATTTTCAGCGTCCCGGTCACCTGCCCATGTTCCCACAACGGAATGACAATCATCGAATGGATTTCCGGCGTCAGGTGCTGTTCATCATTATTTTTAATGATGATTTTCCCGTCATGAATCGCCTGTTGCGTCATTGGACTGATAATGTCGTGGCCGATATTATATTTTTCTTCCCCAATCCCCACATAAGCCTGAATATGCTGCGTATTCGTTATCGCCACCGCGTCCGCATTAATCTCGGTGCGAATAATGCGACAGATAGCCGTCAGTGAATCACTGTTAATATTGCGGAAATACGGCAGAGTTTTATGCGCGATATCCAGTGCGAGCTTGGCTTGCCTGGCAGCAATCACCTCTTTTTCATTCGCCACGCTCTGTACCAGCAAGACGATCAGGCCAATACAAACAGAGCCGAGAATCATCGGCACCGCAATTTTTGAAACAATATCCAGCCCTAACGCGATAGGCGTCGCCCATGCCACAACCAGCAGCATAGTTAACGACTCACACAACATGCCGCCCAGAATCCCGATGCTCCACTGCTGCTCTTTTTTGACTTTCTTATTGATGTAGCCAGAAGTGATACCGGCGATGATGCTGGTAATCAGGCAAGGCACGGAAGTGATACCATCGATATCAATGAGATAACGGTGCACTCCCGCAATGATACCCGTCGCAATCCCCACCCAGGGGCCGAAGAGAATACCGCCAGACATCACGGCAATGACGCGCACGTTGACGAGCGACCCTTCAACATTAATACCGGAATAGGTACCGAACAGCGCAAACAGTGAAAAGATGGCGGTCACCGTCGCTCGCTCTCCCGGCGAGTGTTGCTCTTTTTGCAGTAATTGCCGGAACTGGCGTGTTCTGGTGAGGAAAAACAGGCAAATCAGCATCAGCGCGGCGCGGTCAAAGACCGCAAGGAGCATCTCAAATATTTCGTGCACGGGACATCCGGTACAGGTTTACAAGCCTGCACTATAGAAAAAATGTGATCCGGATTCCACTTTTTAGTCTGTTAGCTTCGTGTGCAGCGCGAAAGTATGAAAGCCAGCGAACGCTGGCTTTTGAGAAAAGAGAGCTCGCACACCGTTATCCGTCTATTTACGAACTTAAACGTCTATGGGCTTATTCAATTTCAGTAGCTGAGTAAACTCCTCCGCAGGCATCGGATGCCCAAACAGGTATCCCTGTGCTTCCTCACACCCTTTGCCCCGCAGTCGTTCGCTCTGTTCTAATGTTTCCACACCCTCTGCAATTACGCCCAAGCCAAAACTTTTCCCGAGATACAGGATCGCCCGGACAATCGCCGCGTCAGGCGGAGATTCACACATGGTTCTGACAAAAGTCTGATCGATCTTCAACCGCGTCACCGGGTAGTTTTTCAGCATACTGAGCGACGCATAGCCCGTCCCATAGTCATCAAAGGCAATACCGATTCCCGCGTCACGCAGCGCCTTCAACGGTTGCAGCATATTTTCATCATAACGCAGGATGATATTTTCCGTGATTTCCAGTTCCAGCGAGCTTGGCTGCAATCCTGTACGCGCAAGGATATCCATAATTTTTTGCGCCAACATGCCGGTACGAAACTGTGCGCTGAAAAGATTAATGCTGATGCGGAAATAGCGGTCACTCTCCCGACACCATTCCGCCGCCTGTCGGCATGCCGTTTCGACGATCCAATCACCGACTCGCTCAGCCCACGGGCCATTCTCCAGCGCGGTAAGAAAGGCGGCAGGGCTAAGTAACCCTCTTTCCGGGTGACGCCAGCGCAGCAGCGCCTCTGCGCCAACAATCTCATTTGTCGCCAGCTTCACCTGTGGCTGATAAAACATCTCAAATTCATGCTGCTCGTAAGCCCGCACAAACTCGAGCTGGAAGGCATGCTTGGCCTGAAAGACTTCAAGCAGTTCGCGCGTAAAAAAGCGGTAACAGTTTCGACCTTCGGATTTCGCCTGATACAGTGCTAAATCCGCGCTGGTCAAAAGATCCTGCACGGTCAGCCCATATTCTGGATACAACACCGCGCCAATGCTGGCGCTAATATTGATTTGATGATCGTCAATAATCATCGCCTGCGAAATTTCATGAATAATTTGCTCAGCAATTTTGCCCGCGACTTTTTTATCATTCAGACCGGGAAACAACAGCGCAAATTCATCCCCGCCCATTCGCGCCACCACATCACCGGAGCGAACCGTAGCTTTTATTTTTTTAGCAACGTGCACCAGAATATTATCGCCGCTGGAATGCCCCAGGCTGTCATTCACATCTTTAAACCCGTCCAGATCCACCATCATGATGCAGACCGCAGGTTCATTCTTTAGCGCTGTTTCCAGATTGGATGTCAGCAGCGTTCGGTTTGCCAATCCGGTTAACGGATCCAAATGCGCCAGCAAAAACAGGCGTTCTTCGTTGCGCCGCCGCTCTGTAATGTCACGCAATATTGCGCCATAGCTAATATTGTCGTTGTCTTCCCACATTGAAACCGACAATTCAACCGGAACCAGGCTACCGCTTTTGGCTTGCACATTCAGTTCCAGCGTCACGCCTTTCATCAGCGAATCACGATCGGTAACCAGGTGATTAAGCTGCACAACAAAGGCATCGGGCACGATGGTATTAATACTGCGGCCAATGATTTCTTCGTCAGTATATTCCAGCATATGTTCCGCAGCGGTATTCCAGAAGGTAATCATCCCCTTCTCATTAACGCACAGAATGGTATCAGGCGAGGTATTGGCAATATTTTCAAAACGAACCTGACTGGCTTTACGCGCCAGCTCCAGACGCCGCATTTCCAGCTTGTCCATCACTAATGAAGCCAAATCCTGCAAATTATGCTCATCACGTTTAGTGAATGTCGATCGGGGTTTCAAGTCGATAATGCATAAGGTGCCAATGGCATGCCCGGACGGCGTAATTAAAGGAATGCCAGCATAAAAACGAATGTAAGGAACGCCCACCACCAGCGGGTTATTTCTAAAACGCGCATCCTTGAGTGCATCAGGCACCACCATGATCTTTTTCTTCAGGATCGTATGCGCACAGAAAGAGATATCGCGAGACGTTTCACAAAAAGGAACCCCCACGCTGGCAGCAAACAGTTGGCGTTCAGCCTCCACTAACGACACCAAAACGATGGGCACATTAAAGATGTTAGCGGCCAGGCTAATCAGGTTACTCAGACTCGGGTCAAATAATACGTTCTTAATTCCATACTCACGAAGAGCAGCAAGACGTTTGTCTTCATCTTTGCTTACTGGGGCACGGCTCATGGGTTCCCCCCTCCCATCGTATTTAATGTTCAGATTAGACAAAAATTTAGCTATAAATCCAAAATGTTGCAGCAATGAGCACGATAAGAACAGCGGGCCCGCGTTATCAAACCAAAGCCCCTTCTCTTGCCTAGAATCACGACGCGCGGTGGCTGAGTGTTGAGTATGGCAAAAGATCCAGACTCTATCATCCCTTCGAATCATTAATAATAACAAGTGGAAGTGTCAATTAAGATGATAGATGAAAAGCGAAATAGAAAGATAGCGACGTACTCACAACGTTGAACGATGGAGGCCAAAAAGAAAGGGAACGGTTGGTATATTCAAGCCTTCACGACAGGATAACGACAACATATTATCAAGTTATTAACAGAATATAACCAACCGGAGAATCATCAGGCAGGGAAATAGGTTATTGAATGCTCAGGTGTGTCATTTTTTGCTCGGATCACGACATCCCAAATCCCAGTATAAGGTACCGTTAAATACACTTCGCCTTCCGCATGGCAGCAAATAGAATCCTGCGTAGCACTATTCTCTTCAGCTAGCGCTTCCTGTTCACCATTGCTCATTTGTACTTCAAATGTATTTGCACATCGAACAATTACCGTATCACCACCAAACAGACTTAAACACGTGCGAATTACAGACATACATCCTCCGCGACACGCAGTCATGCGCATGCTTAATGAAACGAATTGATTGGTTATATTTCCCACAGCGGGATTTTCATAAGAGCAAAATGCATGCGGTCGGATTGTGATTTAGATCAAGTGAAATACACCTTTAAAGCAAATCAGGGGTGGAATAAGATGATACTATGACTGCATGATATTTATTAGGATTTTTGATAGTCGTCAGTAATGCCGACGTTGTCTCACTTATCCAAGCGAGTTTGCTGCCCCCAAAAAACAACTTAAATCGTTTCTAAGTTGTATTCATCAGCAAATCTTGCCCCTATCAATGAGAGATAACTTTGGTTTTTTTTAAACAAGATTAATACTTGCTTGATAAGCAACAACCTAAGTTGTACATTGAACGGATGAAAACGACACTTGCAGAACGATTAAAGACCGCCAGAATCGCACAGGGGCTTAGCCAAAAAGCGCTTGGCGACCTGATTGGCGTATCTCAGGCCGCCATACAGAAGATCGAGGTGGGGAAAGCGTCGCAGACAACCAAAATTGTTGAGCTTTCCAATGCACTACATGTTCGCCCTGAATGGTTGGCAAACGGCGAAGACCCAATGCGTAGCGACGGGGTGACTCGACCAGTTCAGGAATCGAGCATTCCGCCAAAATCAGAATGGGGCACCGTATCAGCTTGGGACAGCACGACAGAACTATCAGAGGACGAGGTGGAAGTGCCCTTTTTAAAGGATATTGAGTTTGCCTGCGGCGACGGACGCATTCAAAGCGAGGATTACAACGGCTTTAAACTCCGTTTTTCTAAAGCAACGCTGCGTAAGGTTGGCGCCAATACGGATGGTTCGGGCGTGCTTTGTTTCCCGGCGGCTGGCGATAGTATGGAACCCATAATTCCAGATGGAACCACCGTCGCGGTTGATACCAACAACAAACGCATCATCGATGGAAAGCTCTACGCTATCGCTCAGGAAGGCGGTGGTAACGATAAGCTCAAGCGAATCAAGCAGCTTTACCGTAAACCTGGCGGCCTTCTCGTCATCCATAGCTTCAATCGCGAGGCTGACGAAGAAGCTTACGAATCAGAAGTCGAGATCATTGGCCGCGTATTCTGGTATTCGGTGCTGCTATAGTCCCGATACTGGCGGTATCCGTGCCATAGTCGTCTCTCTTTTCCTCTTACCAAAGCCGGTGGATCGATACGGACACCGGCTTTGTGTTGCTGCCGCTAATAGCCGCGTTACGAATAAACGCTGCGCCGCTAAAAAACGTTTACCCTCTCCCAGATAACCTTACCCACACGCAACAGTTTTATACAATCACCATGCTATTGTTTCATCAACCCTTGTTGATGTTGTGTTATTCATCCTGTCTCTGTGTTCCTTTCCCGCCTTTATGGCGGGATTTTTTTGTCCTTCATCTGGCCTTTTATGTGCGCAGCCTCGCAGGTTGTCATTTCTTTTTACAACCAAAAACAACTCAAATTAAAACTAAAGATGTTGACATGAAAACAACTATAGTTTTAAATAGACACATAGCAGCAGAGCAATCTCTGCAAAGGCAACAACCCAGTTTTCACGTCAGTAACAACACACATGCATAACAATAAGGTGATTTATGACTGAACCACAATTTCGCAGTAAAGGCCCTGAGCTTCTGGTCGAACTTTCTCAACACGTGGCCGATACGGTCAAAAACGTCACAGAGTTGGATCCGCAAACAGCCGAGCTGGTCGGCAATGCCGTTGCCAAACATATGATGACCGTCTGGGGCGGACAAAACGTTTATTTCCCAATGGGAATATCCTGGCGTGCTTCTCAGCGCGATCTTCAAATCTATGAAGAATTTGACGGGCGCAATCACAGTGCGCTGGCCAAAAAATATAATGTCTCGCTGCAATGGATTTATAAGATTGTCAGAACAATGCGAAAAGAGGAATTACAGGCCAAGCAACACTCTCAGGCATAATGCAAAAAAGTCATAAATTAAAAAATCAGGCGATAATTAAAATAAAAACGATGATCTAATAACAACGATAGTTTCTATTTTTAATTAAAAACAAATTAAATCATTAGAATTGTGGCAAATGCAGCAAGGTATTGTTATACGCGGATCCCGTGCAACACATGCAATTTGATGTATGGTAGATACCTACAACTATAGTAACTTTTGGTAATTAATAGAATGGGTACGTTTACGTATCCATTCTTTTTATATCTCCAGCATTTTTGATCTTCCTGCACTCTTTCCCCTCTTCTTATTCAAATCACTCAGCTAAAAAAATCATAAACTTGCATTTATAATGCACAAATCAATTTTTAACTATTAAACGCGTGATAACGTTGCCCCACAATCCCGCCGGCATGTTGAGAGTGTCGAGTGAAAAAAATAAATGGGGGCAATTGAGAGCAATGAGTGAAAAAGCGAGAAAGCGGTGGCAACGCCGTTCTGGAACCATCGGCGGTAAACGTCTCTGGAACGATTGGCGCAATGCTCTGACCTGGCGTAGAGCAATACAAATTCTTCTGCTGGCGATCAACGTTTATATCGGTATCACCTTCTATTTTTGGGTTCGCTACTTTGAAACCGGTGGGACGAGCCTTTATATGACAAGGCCAGGCGGCATTGAAAGCTGGCTGCCCATTGCTGGATTGATGAACGCTAAGTTCACATGGGAAACGGGCCATTTCCCCCCTATCCACCTTGCGTCAATGCTATTACTTGTTGCGTTTATTCTTATTAGCCTGTTGCTGAAAAAATCCTTCTGTTCCTGGCTGTGCCCTATCGGCACGATTTCCGAATGGGTAGGTGCATTGGGGAAAAAAATAGTTGGCCGTCACTTCATTCTTCCGAAGTGGCTGGATATTCCGCTGCGCAGCCTGAAATATCTGTTACTAGGCTTTTTCCTTTATATCGCCTTATCGATGCCGGCACAGAGCATTTATATGTTCCTGATGTCGCCCTATGGCCTGATCGCCGACGTTAAAATGCTCGGCTTCTTCCGCAATATCGGCACTATCACGCTGGTTTGCGTTTTTCTCTTCACGTTTGCCAGCCTGTTTGTCCGTCATTTCTGGTGTCGCTACCTCTGTCCCTACGGTGCGCTCATGGGAATATTTTCGCTGCTGTCCCCCTTCAAAATTCGTCGCAACACCACCAGTTGTATCGACTGCGGTAAGTGCGCCAGAGCCTGCCCGTCTAACATTCCGGTGGATAAGCTAATTCAGGTGAGAACGGCGGAATGCACGGCCTGCATGACCTGCGTCGAATCCTGCCCGGTGGCATCAACGCTCCATTTTTCGCTTACAAAACCCTCAGGCTCGCAGGCAGACAGCGAAGCAACTAAACCACTATGGCGACAAACCGCGCTGTCCGGTATTACGATGACGGTGCTGGTACTCGGTATTCTTTTCGGCATGATCGGTTTTGCGATGTACAGCGGCGGCTGGGACAGTCCGATTCCCGAGCACATGTATTTCCGGCTCATTCCCGGCTCACAGAGCATTGGTCATCCATAAAAAAAGGGGCCAAATTGGCCCCTGATTTTCATCTGCGCTGAATAGCAGATTACATGTTGTCGATGATGTCCTGCGCGAACTCGCTACATTTCCGCAGCTTAGCGCCTTCCATCAGACGTTCGAAATCGTAAGTCACGGTCTTGTTCTTGATCGCGCCTTCAACGCCCTTAACAATAAGATCAGCCGCTTCGAACCATTGCAGGTGGCGTAACATCATTTCAGCAGACAGAATAACGGAACCTGGGTTCACTTTATCCTGACCGGCATATTTTGGTGCCGTACCGTGCGTGGCTTCAAACAGTGCACATTCGTCACCGATGTTCGCGCCAGGGGCAATACCGATACCGCCAACCTGTGCCGCCAAGGCATCAGAAATGTAGTCACCGTTCAGGTTCATACAGGCGATCACATCGTATTCAGCAGGACGCAGCAGGATTTGTTGCAGGAATGCATCGGCGATTACGTCTTTTACGACGATCTCTTTACCGGTGTTCGGGTTCTTGATTTTCACCCATGGGCCGCCATCGATCAGCTCACCGCCGAATTCTTCACGCGCCAACTGGTATCCCCAGTCTTTAAACGCGCCTTCGGTGAATTTCATGATGTTGCCTTTGTGCACCAGCGTCACGGAATCACGGTCGTTGGTGATCGCGTATTCGATTGCGGCGCGAACCAGACGTTTGGTCCCTTCTTCGGAACACGGCTTCACGCCGATACCACACTGCTCAGGGAAACGGATTTTGTTAACGCCCATTTCTTCACGCAGGAATTTGATCACTTTGTCTGCTTCAGCAGAACCCGCTTTCCACTCGATACCTGCATAAATGTCTTCGGCGTTTTCACGGAAGATCACCATGTCGGTCAGCTCAGGCTGTTTAACCGGGCTAGGTGTACCTTCGTAGTAGCGTACCGGACGCAGGCAAACATACAGATCCAGCTGTTGGCGCAGTGCAACGTTCAGAGAACGAATACCACCGCCGACTGGCGTTGTCAGCGGGCCCTTAATCGCCACACGGTATTCACGGATCAAATCCAGCGTTTCGTCTGGCAGCCAGACATCTTTACCGTAAACCTGCGTGGATTTTTCACCGGTATAGATTTCCATCCAGGAAATCGCGCGCTTGCCCTGATAGGCTTTCTTCACGGCGGCGTCAACGACGTTGATCATGGCAGGCGTTACATCGATACCAATGCCGTCACCTTCGATAAAAGGAATAACCGGATTGTTTGGAACAACCAGTTTGCCTTGAGCATCAACCGTGATTTTCTGACCTTCTGTCGGTACAACTACTTTGCTTTCCATTAACCTCTCCTTCGAGCGCAATTTTGTTAATGACTTGTAAGATGCGTGTCAATACTACTTGAATATTTAGCCCGCGCCAATCGCAAACCATTTCGAGTATAATGCTTTTGTTTTCCGCGACTATAAAGATGATGAATAAATTCCCTGTTAAAAATCACAAAGTTAAACGATTCAGCTCACAGCCGGCAAGAAAAAGGCAACCTGACAATGCGCCGCGCCGAATCGTTTTGTTCAATAAACCCTTCGATGTCCTGCCACAATTCACTGATGAAGCCGGACGCCGCACGCTAAAAGACTACATTCCGGTTAGCGGTATTTATGCCGCCGGTCGTCTGGATCGCGACAGCGAAGGTCTGATGATTCTCACCAATGACGGCAAACTTCAGGCTCGACTGACCCAGCCAACGCAAAAAACGGCCAAAATTTACTATGTTCAGGTCGAAGGTATACCTGACGATGCCGCACTGACGCGCTTTCGTAGGGGTCTGGATCTGAATGATGGCAAAACGCTGCCCGCTGGGGCAGAAATCGTACCCGAGCCTAGCTGGCTATGGCCGCGTCATCCCCCCATACGTGAACGTAAAAGCATCCCTGACTGCTGGCTAAAAATAACGCTGTATGAAGGTCGTAATCGACAGGTCCGTCGTATGACGGCGAATATCGGTTATCCTACATTGCGTCTGATTCGGTACGGCATGGCCAATCAGACGGTAGAAAACCTGTTACCCGGTGAATGGAAGGAGATAGCGGATGTTTAAGCCCCATGTGACAGTTGCCTGTGTGGTACAGGCCGAAAACCATTTTCTGGTCGTCGAAGAGTTGATTAACGATAAATTATTGTGGAACCAGCCGGCAGGCCATCTGGAAGCGGACGAAACGCTGATTCAGGCGGCAAGCCGTGAACTGTGGGAAGAAACCGGCATTCAGGCCACGCCGCAGAGTTTCTTACGTCTGCACCAATGGATCGCGCCCGACAGCACGCCCTTTTTACGCTTTTGCTTCGCACTCGATCTGCCTGAGCGGGTCGCAACCCAGCCGCATGACAGTGATATCGAATGCTGCCGCTGGCTGACCGCCGAGGAAATTCTGCATTCTCGCCAGCTTCGTTCGCCGCTGGTGGCTGAAAGTATCCGCTGCTATCAGCAGCCAGAACGCTATCCGTTAACGGTACTGGGCGCGTTCAACTGGCCGTTCTAGGCATTCTGCTATTCCTGCCATGCGCGAGCGAGCCAGCGCATGGCAGGAATAGCGATGCAGCCCTCGGTTCAACATGCTAAAATACGCCGCTTGTTTTTCGCATCAATGCGTCAGTAAATTTCAGTTCGTGAGACTTCCATGTCAGATAACAGCCAGAAAAAAGTGATTGTCGGTATGTCCGGCGGTGTTGATTCCTCCGTTTCCGCTTACCTGTTACAGCAACAGGGCTATCATGTTGAAGGCCTGTTCATGAAGAACTGGGAAGAGGACGACGACACGGAATATTGCTCAGCAGCCACTGACCTCGCCGATGCGCAGGCCGTTTGCGACAAGCTGGGTATCGAATTACATACCGTCAACTTTGCCGCTGAATATTGGGACAACGTGTTTGAACTCTTCCTTGAAGAATACAAAGCGGGCCGTACTCCCAATCCCGATATCCTGTGCAATAAAGAAATCAAATTCAAAGCCTTCCTGGAATTCGCCGCCGAGGATCTCGGAGCCGACTATATCGCGACAGGTCACTATGTTCGTCGTCACGACGTTGACGGCAAAAGCCGTTTGCTACGCGGCATGGACGGCAACAAAGACCAGAGCTATTTTCTTTATACGCTGAGCCACGAGCAGATCGCACAAAGTCTGTTCCCGGTCGGTGAACTGGAAAAACCGCAGGTGCGCAAGATCGCCGAAGAGCTCGAGCTGGCAACCGCGAAGAAGAAAGACTCTACCGGTATCTGCTTTATCGGCGAGCGCAAATTCACTGATTTTCTGGCGCGTTACCTGCCCGCACAGCCGGGTCCGATTCTGTCCGTCGACGACAACAAACCGATGGGACAACATCAAGGGCTGATGTACCACACGTTAGGACAGCGTAAAGGCTTGGGCATCGGCGGCGTCAAAGATGGCGGCGAAGATCCTTGGTATGTGGTGGATAAAGATGTCGCCAACAATATTCTGTATGTCGCACAGGGCCACGAACACCCTCGCCTGATGTCGCACGGCTTAATCGCACAGCAGTTGCATTGGGTTGACCGTCAGCCGCTAACCGCTGAATTACGTTGTACGGTGAAAACCCGTTACCGTCAGGCGGACATCCCTTGCACCGTCACGCCGCTTGGTGACGATCGTATTACCGTGCGTTTTGATGAGCCCGTTGCAGCCGTAACGCCCGGCCAATCCGCCGTTTTTTATCTGGACGACGTGTGCCTTGGCGGCGGCATCATTGAAGAACGCTTACAGGAGTAACCGTGGCTAAGAATTATTATGAGATTACGCTGGCGTTAGCGGGCATTTGCCAATCAGCGCATATCGTCCAGCAGTTGGCCCATACGGGTCACTGTAATAACGATGTGCTGCATACCTCGCTGAACAGCGTGTTGAACCTCAATCCGGCGTCCACGCTGGCCGTTTACGGTAATGACGAGCAAAACCTGAAAGTTGGGTTGGAAGCGCTGTTAGGCATTCTGAACACCAGCAGTAATAAAGGCGCGGGGGCTGAATTATCACGCTATGCCTTCAGCCTGATTGCGTTAGAACGCAAGCTAAAAGCAAAGCCTGCCGCGCTTGACGAATTGGGCAAACGCATCGGGCAGTTAGAGCGCCAGTTGGAGCATTTTGACCTGCTTTCCGAAACGATTGTGAGCGCACTGGCGGCGATTTACGTAGATGTCATCAGTACGCTGGGGCCACGTATTCAGGTTACCGGTTCACCGGAAGTGCTGAAAAACAGTCAGGTGCAGGCGAAAGTGCGCGCTGCGCTGCTGGCCGGTATCCGCTCTGCGGTACTCTGGCAGCAAATTGGCGGCGGGCGCTTGCAGTTGATGTTTTCACGCGGCCAGTTGGTCAAAGAAGCGAAACAGATATTGGCGCGTTGCCCATCCGTTTGATGGTATTCTTGCCGCTATGCCTGACGCTGGTGTGATTAACGCCAGCGTCACTAAACCCGTTGCTGTTATTGAAATGGCTTATTGTTATTGAAATTCGCCGTTCTTATTGAAACTAATCGTTATTGAAACCAATCTCAGGAGTTGCTTGCGATGGAATTATCCTCACTGACCGCCGTTTCCCCTATCGATGGACGCTACGGCGATAAAGTCAGCACGTTGCGCACCATTTTCAGCGAATTCGGTTTGCTGAAATTCCGTGTGCAGGTTGAAGTACGTTGGCTGCAAAAACTGGCAGCCTGTGCAGAGATCCAGGAAGTTCCTGCATTTGATGCTGACGCAAACGCTTTCCTTGATAAAATTGTCGCCGAATTCAGTGAAGAAGATGCGGCTCGCATTAAAACTATCGAGCGTACGACCAACCACGACGTGAAAGCCGTTGAGTACTTCCTGAAAGAAAAAGTTGCTGCGATTCCAGCACTGCACGCCGTCAACGAATTCATTCACTTCGCCTGTACTTCAGAAGATATCAACAACCTGTCTCATGCGTTGATGCTGGATTCTGCTCGCCGCGACGTCATCCTGCCGCACTGGCGTCAAATCATTGATGCGCTGAAAACGCTGGCGCAGGAATACCGCGATATCCCGCTGCTTTCCCGCACACACGGTCAGCCCGCCACGCCATCCACCATCGGTAAAGAGTTCGCGAACGTGGCCTACCGTATGGAACGCCAATATAGTCAACTGCAACAGGTTGAGATTCTGGGCAAAATTAATGGCGCCGTCGGTAACTATAACGCTCACCTGGCGGCCTACCCGGAAGTGGACTGGCATCAGTTCAGCGAAAGCTTTGTCACCTCGCTGGGCATCAACTGGAACCCGTACACCACGCAGATCGAACCGCACGATTACATCGCCGAGTTGTTCGATTGCATCGCGCGTTTCAATACGATTTTGATCGACTTTGACCGTGATATCTGGGGCTACATCGCACTGAATCACTTCAAACAGAAAACCATTGCAGGCGAGATCGGCTCCTCCACCATGCCGCATAAAGTGAACCCAATTGATTTCGAAAACTCGGAAGGCAACCTGGGTCTGGCAAATGCCGTTCTGGCGCATCTGGCCAGCAAACTGCCGGTTTCTCGCTGGCAGCGTGACCTTACTGACTCGACCGTGCTGCGTAATCTGGGCGTCGGCGTTGGCTATGCGCTGATTGCGTATCAGGCCACGATGAAAGGCATCAGCAAACTGGAAGTGAACCGCGATCGTCTGGCTGACGAATTGGATCACAACTGGGAAGTGTTAGCAGAGCCGATCCAAACGGTCATGCGCCGCTACGGGATTGAAAAACCGTACGAGAAATTGAAAGAGCTGACGCGCGGCAAACGCGTGGATGCCGCGGGTATTCAGGAATTTATCGATGGTCTGGCATTGCCGGAAGCGGAAAAAACGCGTCTGAAAGCCATGACGCCAGCTAACTACATCGGCCGCGCGATTGCGATGGTCGATGACCTGAAATAACCGTTCTCAATCCCGATCGCAATCTCTCTCTGGCGGGCGCCCTGCCCGCCAATTTTGTATAAGACCAAGCATTTCCAGCCTGTTTAAACCCGGTTTACCCTCCCTGTGGATAATTTAGCAAATAAAATAAATAGCTTTCTCTGCGTATAATGTTGATACGCGGAAGTAGCAGTGGCATACGTGAAAGATAGCGTGCATAAAAGTATTTCGAATACAATTCCCTAAATCATTCAAGTTGCAAGACAAAACGTCTACGTTTTGAACAACGTAACGCGCTGACCCGCAAGGGCGAAGCTCAGAGATGAGCCAAGTATTGCTAACGCACATGTAGCTTGAAGCATGACGGGAATATGACCCTATCTATTCGACAGAGGATATAACGATGCGGATTCTGGTCGTTGAAGATAATGTATTATTGCGTCATCACTTAACCGTTCAGATGAACGAAATGGGGCATCAGGTTGACGCCGCGTCTGACGCCAAAGAAGCGGATTACTTCCTGCATGAGAATATGCCGGACATCGCGATTGTCGATCTCGGGTTGCCCGATGAAGATGGCATGAGCATGATTCGCCGCTGGCGCACTCATCAGGTCAAACTCCCGATTCTGGTGCTGACGGCCCGTGAAGGCTGGCAGGACAAAGTGGCCGTGCTGGAAGCGGGAGCCGACGATTACGTAACGAAACCGTTCCATATGGAAGAGGTCGTTGCGCGCCTGCAAGCGCTGATGCGGCGCAACAGCGGCCTGGCATCGCAAGTCATCAGCCTGCCGCCCTTTGAGATCGACTTATCGCGCCGAGAACTGGTGATCCACGGTTCGCCTATCAAGCTCACCGCGTTCGAATACACCATTATCGAGACACTGATTCGCAACAAAGGAAAAGTCGTCAGCAAAGAGTCGCTGATGCTACAGCTGTACCCGGATGCAGAACTACGGGAAAGTCATACCATCGACGTGCTAATGGGGCGACTGCGTAAGAAAATTCAGCAGGCTGAAGCGCCGGATGTGATCACTACCGTGCGTGGACAAGGATATCGTTTTGATATTGATACGCCGTCAGGCTCAGTATGAGAGATAAGAGGCTGCCCTTCTCGCTTCGTATTCGTTTTTTACTCGCGACAGCGGCCATCGTGCTGGCGTTGTCGCTAGCCTATGGCGTCGTCGCCATTATCGGCTACAGCGTCAACTTTGATAAAACCTCATTCCGCCTGCTGCGCGGTGAGAGTAACCTCTACTACAGCCTCGCACAGTGGCGCGATAACCAACTGAACATCATCACGCCGCCCGACGTTGATATCAACTTTCCCACACTGGTGTTGATATACGATGAACACGGCAACATGATCTGGCGTGAAAAGCACGTTCCTGAGCTGGAAGCGCTTATCAAACCAGAATGGCTGAATAAAACGGCCTATCATGAGTTGGATACCGACACCGATACCAGCAGCGCGGTACTCACGGGCAACACCTTGCTGCTGAGCAGTCTGCGAGCGCTGAACGGCACACAAAGCAATGCGCTAACGCACTCCATCGCCGTGAACGTTTATCCAAAGACCGATCATCTTCCCTCCATCACGATTGTTGTTGTCGATCGCATTCCGCAAGAGCTTCAGCAGCAAGACGTCGTATGGGAATGGTTCAGCTATGTGTTGATCGCCAACCTGCTGCTGGTGCTTCCCCTGCTGTGGCTGGGTGCTCACTGGAGCCTGCGCCCTATTCAGCACTTGGTAAAACAGATTGCCGAGCTGGAAAAAGGCACGCGCGAACAGCTGGATGAAAATCCGCCGCGAGAGTTGTTCAGTCTGGTGAAAAACCTGAATATCCTGCTGAATAACGAACGCCAGCGTTACCATAAGTACCGCACAACGCTCACCGACCTCACCCACAGTCTGAAAACGCCACTGGCCGTCTTACAGACCACGTTACGCGCGCTGCGTACCGGTAAAGAGATCACTATCGATCAGGCTGAGCCCATTATGCTGGCGCAGATCAGTCGCATCTCGCAGCAGATAGGCTATTACCTCCATCGTGCCAGCGTGCGTTCCGAACATAATTTACTGATACGTGAGGTACACTCGGTTCCAGCGCTACTGGATGGCCTGTGTTCCGCGCTGAATAAGGTGTATCAGCGCAAAGGCGTGGTGTTGACGCTCGATATACCGCCCGAGCTCACTTTCGTCGGTGAGAAGAATGACTTCATGGAAGTGCTGGGCAATATTCTGGATAACGCCTGTAAGTACTGTCTGGAATTTGTCGAAATTAGCGTGCAGTACTCCGATCACAAGCTGCATCTGAT
Source organism: Pectobacterium aroidearum (assembly GCF_015689195.1). Lineage (GTDB taxonomy): Bacteria > Pseudomonadota > Gammaproteobacteria > Enterobacterales > Enterobacteriaceae > Pectobacterium > Pectobacterium aroidearum. The sequence continues at coordinate 2,268,818 of NZ_CP065044.1, read as the reverse complement.
TGTCGATGACGATGGTCCAGGCATCCACGAGAGCAAACGAGAAATGATTTTCCTGCGTGGGCAGCGCGCTGACCGCATGCGCCCAGGGCAAGGTATCGGCCTGGCCGTCGCCGTCGAAATTATCGAACAGTATCAGGGTGAGATCCTCATCAGCGACAGCGCACTGGGCGGCGCCCGAGTCGAAGCCATTTTCTCTCGCCAGAACCTGAGTCAGAATGAGGGGTGAAAGGCAGTACAGCGCGCGATGCTTCCGCTATACTTATTGCCACAATGCGGATTGTTTTAAAATACTGATTATTTCAAGAAAAATCATGTCTTCAAGAACAGTCATTTCCTCAAAAACGAGTTTCTGGAAAACAGTATGGACTATCAGCTCAATCTCGATTGGCAGGATTTTTTAGCGAACTACTGGCAAAAGCGCCCGCTCCTGATTAAAGGCGGCTTCACGAATTTTATCGATCCGATTTCACCTGACGAACTCGCTGGTCTGGCGTTGGAAAATGAGGTCGATAGCCGTCTGGTCAGCCATCAGAACGGACGTTGGCAAGTCAGCCACGGTCCTTTCGAGAGCTACGACCATCTGGGGGAAAGTAACTGGTCGCTGCTGGTGCAGGCCGTCGATCACTGGCATGAGCCCTCCTCTGCCTTGATGCAGCCATTTCGGCAACTGCCGGACTGGCGTACTGATGATTTGATGATTTCGTTTTCCGTTCCCGGCGGTGGCGTTGGGCCACATCTGGATCAATATGATGTTTTCATCATTCAGGGTACGGGACGTCGCCGCTGGCGCATTGGTGAAAAAATACCGATGAAGCAGCACTGTCCGCACCCAGACCTGCTGCAGGTCGAACCGTTTGAAGCCATTATTGATGAAGAACTGGAACCGGGCGATATCATCTACATTCCACCGGGTTTCCCACACGAAGGCTATTCGCTGGAGAATTCGCTGAACTACTCGGTGGGCTTCCGTGCGCCCAATGCGCGCGAGCTGGTGAGTGGTTTTGCGGATTATGTGCTTTCCCGCGAGCTCGGCAGCTATCGTTACAGCGATCCTGATATTCCTTCCCGTGAACATATTGCCAGCGTGCTGCCGCAAGAGCTGGATGCACTGCAAAAAATGATGCTGGATTTGGTGCAGCAGCCGGAACATTTCCAGAACTGGTTTGGTGAATTCATCTCCCAGTCCCGTCATGAGCTTGACCTCTCTCCGCCGGAACCGCCTTATCAGGCAGGCGAAGTGTATGAATATCTGCAACAGGGTGAACCACTGCGTCGTTTAGGCGGCCTGCGTGTCATCTGCGTTGGGGATAGCTGCTTCGTTAACGGAGAGAAAGTGAACAGTACGCACAAGGCGGCGCTGTTTGCATTAGCTGAGCACACAACTATTGATGCGGAACAACTGGGTGATGCACTGGAAGACCCTTCTTTCCTTGCGCAACTCACCGTGTTGATCAACAGCGGTTATTGGTACTTCGCGGATTAAGGCCAACCTGAATAGCGGTTTACACAATAATAAGGCGGGATATTCCCGCCTTATTCGTTTTTATAGAATAGAAGCGTTACGGCTTCGCACGCAGCGCCGTCAATTCGGCAATACGCATAATGACAGAAACCGCCTTTTCCATGCCTTCCAGCGTGACAAATTCATGTTTGCCATGATAGTTGTAGCCGCCGGTAAACAGATTCGGGCACGGTAAGCCCTGAAATGACAGGTGTGCGCCATCAGTGCCACCGCGAATCGGCTTCATATTCGGCTCAATATCGCAATCCCGCATCGCCTGCTGCGCCAGTGCAATAATGTGCGGATGCTGCTCAACCTGCTCACGCATGTTGTAGTAGGTATCGGTAATCGTGACTTCAATGTAGCAATCCGGGTGCAGCCCCGCGCCAACCTTCTCCGCAATATCCAGCATGGTTTGTTTACGCTGTTCAAAGCCGTTGCGGTCAAAATCCCGAACGATGTAATGCAAATCTGCACGCTCTACAGAGCCTTTCATGCTGTGAAGATGGTAGAACCCCTGATAGCCGTCCGTTTGCTCCGGTGATTGGCTCTCTGGCACCTGCTGGTGATAGCGAGAGGCGAGCGTAAGCGCGTTAACCATCACGCCTTTGGCGCTACCGGGATGCACATTGTTGCCCACAATTTTCACCTGAACCGAGGCGGCGTTAAAATTCTCATACTCCAGTTCCCCTACACCACCGCCGTCCACGGTATAGGCCCACTGTGCGTTAAATGCTTTAACATCAAAGAACTGTGCACCTTTGCCAATCTCTTCATCCGGCGTAAAGGCAACGCGAATATCGCCGTGCGGGAGCTGACTTTTTTTCAGACGCACCAGCGCAGTCATGATTTCCGCAATCCCCGCTTTATCATCCGCTCCCAACAGCGTTTTGCCATCGGTGGTAATCAGCGTATGCCCCAGTAGCTGGTGCAGCACCGGGAACATCACGGGTGACAGCACTTCGTCCCCCACGCCCAAGGCAATATCGCCGCCGCGATAGTTTTCCAGAATCTGCGGATTCACGTTTTTGCCGCTAAAATCCGGCGACGTATCCATATGTGAAATAAAGCCGATAGCCGGAACGGGCCAGGCAACGTTAGCCGGAAGCGTCGCCATCAGGCAGCCCTGCTTGCTGAGTACAACCTGTTCAAATCCCAGTTCGAGCAATTCCTGCTGCAACGCACGCGCCAGTTTCAGTTGACCGTCGGTGCTCGGCACCTGCCGAACGCCGGATTTAGACTGTGTATCAAATGAAACGTAGTTCAAAAATCTGTCGAGTAATTTATCCATCTTATTTATGCCCCCTGAACCCTGAAAGGCATTATGGATAGGGCTACCCCGGTAGATATTGCGTCAGGTCAGTTTTTTTCCGATTTAACAAACTGTCAGATCAGAATTCAGGCCAAAAAGCGGCTCACCCATCACGAAGAGTGCCCAAATCAAGTAACAATCGAGAAACATATACGTAAATTCATTGACTGAATCACCACCAGTTGGCCAGACGTAGGGCCACACAAGTTGGCGTTAAGCAACGTTTCCCGTAAAATACGGCCCTTACTACGCACGCTGTCTGAAAGGTGATAACCCTTGGTACGATCGCAACGGCGATACCGTTGATCGGCCAAATCAGGAAATAGAACGCTACCTAATGAAAGAAAACTCCCTGGCTGTGCCGGTCGTTGAATTGCTCAACGTCCATAAAGGCTTTGATGGTAAAGACATCATTTCACATTTTAATCTCACCATTAATAACGGTGAGTTCCTAACGATCCTCGGGCCATCCGGCTGCGGCAAAACCACCGTACTGCGCCTGATTGCCGGTCTGGAAACGGTCGATAGCGGCAATGTCATGCTGGAAAAGCAGGACATCACCCACCAGCCCGCCGAACAGCGACACGTTAATACTGTATTTCAAAGTTACGCCCTGTTTCCTCACCTCAGCGTGTTTGAGAACGTGGCGTTTGGTCTGCGTATGCAAAAAACGCCCGCCGCAGAGATTGCACCACGCGTGATTGACGCGCTGAAAATGGTGCAGTTGGAAGAACTGGCGCAACGTCGCCCGCACCAGTTGTCCGGCGGCCAGCAACAGCGCGTGGCTATCGCCCGCGCCGTCGTCAATCAACCAAAAGTTCTGCTGCTGGATGAATCCCTGTCCGCGCTCGATTATAAGCTGCGTAAGCAGATGCAGAATGAGCTGAAAGCGCTGCAACGTAAGCTGGGTATCACATTTATTTTCGTCACGCACGATCAGGAAGAAGCCCTGACCATGTCCGACCGTATCGTGGTGATGCGTGATGGACGCATCGAGCAAGACGGCACGCCGCGTGAAATCTACGAAGAACCGAAAAATTTGTTCGTCGCCAGCTTTATCGGTGAAATCAATATTTTTGATGCCATAGTACTGAAACCGTTGGACGAACAGCGGGTTCGCGCTCAGGTCGAAGGCCACGAGTGCACTATTACCGTCAGTTTCCCGGTCACCGTCGGCCAACACCTCAACGTGCTGTTACGACCAGAAGATTTGCGCGTCGAAGAACTGGGCGACGGTATGCAGGCGGAAGGCATGGTGGGCTACGTGCGCGAACGCAACTATAAAGGCATGACGCTGGAATCCAATATCGAGTTGGAAAACGGCAAAATGGTCATGGTCAGCGAGTTCTTTAACGAAGACGATCCCGACTTCGACCATTCACTCAACCAGAAAGTCGACGTCACCTGGGTGGAAAGCTGGGAGGTCGTTCTGCACGATGAAGAAGTCGCGTAAACGCTTTCAAAACACCATTATCACACTTATCGTTGCCTGGCTGGTGCTGTTTGTTTTCCTGCCCAACCTGATGATCATCGCAACCAGTTTTCTGACGCGCGATGACACGCATTTCGTCAGCCTGGTCTTTACGCTGGAAAATTACACGCGACTGGTCGATCCGCTTTATGCATCAGTCCTACTGCATTCGCTGAACATGGCGGTTATCGCCACGCTCTGCTGTCTGCTGCTGGGATATCCGTTTGCCTTTATTCTGGCGCGCTTACCGAAAAAAATTCAGCCACTGATGCTGTTTCTGCTGATTGTGCCCTTTTGGACCAACTCGCTGATCCGCATTTATGGGCTGAAAATCTTTCTCAGTACACGCGGCCATCTGAATGAATTTCTGCTCTGGACTGGCCTGATTGATACGCCGCTACGGATCATGTACACCTCCGAAGCGGTCATTCTCGGCCTGATTTACATCCTGCTGCCTTTTATGGTGCTGCCGCTCTATTCCAGCATTGAAAAGCTCGATAAATCCTACCTTGAAGCCGCTCGCGATCTGGGTGCCAATAAGTGGCAAACCTTTATTCGCGTGGTAATCCCGCTGACCATGCCGGGAATTATCGCTGGCTGCCTGCTGGTGCTGCTGCCCGCCATGGGACTGTTTTTCGTGGCCGACCTGATGGGCGGTGCCAAGAATCTGCTGATCGGTAACGTCATTAAAAGCCAGTTCCTCAATATCCGCGATTGGCCGTTTGGTGCCGCGACCAGTATCTGCCTGACGCTGGTCATGGGCGTGCTGCTGTTTATCTACTACCGTACAGCCCGCCTGCTGAATAAAAAAGGAGAGCTGGAATGACCGGACGCTTAATCCGCGGTGGGTTTATGTCCATCATTTACGCTTACCTGTACATCCCGATCATTATTCTGATCGTGAACTCCTTTAATCAGGCACGCTTCGGCATCAACTGGCAGGGATTTACGCTGGACTGGTATCGGCTACTGATGAACAACGATAGCCTGCTTCAGGCCGCGCAGCACTCACTGACGATGGCCATTTTTTCCGCAACGTTCGCGACGCTGATTGGCTCCCTGACCGCCGTCGCACTGTATCGCTATCGCTTTCGCGGCAAACCTTTTGTCGGCGGCATGCTGTTCGTGGTGATGATGTCGCCGGATATCGTTATGGCCATCTCTCTGCTGGTGCTATTTATGCTACTGGGCATCTCGCTTGGGTTCTGGTCGCTACTATTTTCCCACATCACGTTCTGCCTGCCGTTTGTGGTGGTCACCGTCTATTCGCGTCTGAAAGGTTTTGACGTACGGATGTTGGAAGCCGCGCGCGACCTGGGTGCCAGTGAAGTCATTATTCTGCGCAAAATCATTCTGCCGTTGGCGATACCAGCAGTAGCGGCCAGTTGGCTGCTCAGCTTTACGCTCTCGATGGATGACGTGGTGGTTTCCTCGTTTGTCACCGGCCCCGCGTATGAAATTCTGCCGCTAAAGATTTACTCGATGGTTAAGGTTGGCGTCTCCCCTGAAGTCAACGCGCTGGCGACGATTTTGCTTATTCTATCGCTCGTGCTGGTGCTCAGTAGCCAGCTGATTTTACGTGACCGCACCGGAAAATAAGGCAGCGACTCACGCGATGAATACCGCTATTTTCATACCGTTTGATATCAAGCAGGTATTTTCTTTGGGACCTATATGGAGGTAAATATAATGAAAAAGTGGCCACACCTACTGGTAGCCTGCGCGCTGGCGTTTGGCATCAGCACCGCCAATGCCAACGACGGTAAAACGCTCTATTTCTATAACTGGACCGAATACGTGCCGCCGGGCCTGTTGGAACAGTTCACTAAAGAAACGGGCATCAAGGTGATTTACTCCACCTATGAATCCAACGAGAGTATGTATGCCAAGCTGAAAACCTATAAGGACGGCGCCTACGATCTGGTTGTGCCATCAACCTATTTCATCTCCAAGATGAGCAAAGAAGGCATGCTGCAAAAGATTGATACCAGCAAACTCAGCAACTTCCATAATCTCGATCCGAACCTGCTGCACAAGTCCTTCGATCCGAACAATGACTACTCTATTCCCTATATCTGGGGCGCGACGGCGATTGGCGTTAATCATGAAGTGATTGACCCCGCCAGCGTTACCCGTTGGGCCGACCTGTGGGATACGAAGTATAAAAACAGCCTGCTGCTGACGGACGATGCGCGCGAGGTATTCCAAATCGCCCTGCGTAAGCTGGGTTACTCCGCGAATACCACCGATCCGAAAGAAATTGAGGCCGCGTATAAAGAACTGCAAGCGCTGATGCCGAATGTGCTGACGTTCAATTCAGACAACCCTGGCAACCCGTTTATCGAAGGCGAAGTCAATCTGGGTATGGTGTGGAACGGCTCTGCCTACGTGGCGCGTCAGGCAGGTACACCGCTAGATGTTATCTGGCCAGCAGAAGGCGGCATCTTCTGGATGGATAGCCTAGCGATTCCAGCCAACGCCAAAAACGTTGACGGCGCGATGAAGCTGATCGATTTCCTGCTGCGCCCGGAAGTGGCGGCACAGGTTGCGGAAACTATCGGTTATCCAACGCCGAATCTGGCAGCGAAAAAACGACTGCCGGCGGAGGTTTCAGGAGACAAAACGCTGTACCCGGATGAGGAAACCATCGCAAAAGGTGAATGGCAGAACGACGTTGGCAGCGCCAGTACGCTGTATGAAACCTATTTCCAGCAGCTAAAAGCGGGTCGTTAATCGCACACGCTATCGCGATACACACCAACTACGTCATAACGGCTTCCCTTATCGGAAGCCGTTTTTTCACATTGCTTCATAGCATCTAAAGCCCTCAAATTGACAGCGAAAAGCATTATCCTGACGGTATTAGGAAAATAATTGCGCGTCGCTTCTTCTATAATGATTCCACACCCACAAGAATCACGACGATAAGGAGCACCACCATGCTGCAACTCTCCAGCCACAGTTTTCAGGACGGCGAAACTATCCCAGGCGAGTTTGCCTTTGCCGTACCGGATGCAAATAACCACATTGCGCTGTCTTCTAATCATAATCCCCACTTTGCCTGGCGCGACGCGCCCGCAGGGACACAGTCTTTTGTGTTGATCTGCCACGACCCGGATGTCCCCAGCCGTGGTGACGATGTGAATCAGGAAGGCCGCGAGGTTAGCGCGTCTCTACCACGCGTCGATTTCTACCACTGGCTATTGTTGGATATTCCGGCCAACGTCAGTGAGATTCCCGCCGCTTCGCATTCCAATACGATTACCCCACGCGGGAAAGCAGGCCCGGATGCACCAACAGGCTTCAGACACGGCATTAATGATTACACCGCCTGGTTTGCCACAGACGAGCAGATGAAAGGCACCTACTATGGCTATGATGGCCCTTGCCCGCCGTGGAATGATGCGCTGGTCCATCACTACGTCTTCACGCTTTACGCCCTCGCAACGCCATCTTTAGCGATAGAAGGTGAGCTTAACGGAGCGAATGTCCGTGCTGCGCTCGCTAACGCCCCCGTATTAGCAGAAGCGAAACTCACTGGGCTGTATACGCTGAACCCAGCATTATTGTGATAATAAGTACGATAATGACGCATTATAAGCATGACAGGCTACGAGCGTGACCGTATTACGCTCAGCGACTCCGCCTCTTCGTGAGGCGGACTGGACATTGCCGTCAGGCCAGCCGCTACAGCGGTATGGCCTGTGTGCATTAGCGCAACCTCACTTGCGTACACCGCAGCAGGCAACGCGTTTTCATTTTTATGAGGCCACGCTTCTGCTGGTTCTCTCTGGTCAATTGACCCTTCTCGAACAGCACAACACGACGGTTGTCGATACCCCGTCTCAGCTTTGCCTGATTACATCTGGTGCAAGTGCAGATTTAACAAAGACGCCCAGCGGTCATGACTCTGTCTTTCGATCAATCTTCATGACGTTTTCATCCACGCTTCTGGCGCAGTTTTATCATCGCTATCCTGAAAAATTGACGTCAGCACACCATTCTGCCCCCTTCACGCCCCTCGCGCTGGATGACGATATGACCTGCACACTGCAGTATCTGGTGAAGGGAATAACAGACAACACGCTGACCGAAGCGCGTCTCGAACTGCGTCTGATGGATATGCTGCTGGTGCTGTCGGAACGGGGATACCATTTTGGCGCACCGCCGCAGCCTGGCATTACGGCACAGCTACGTGCGCTTATCAGCGAAGAACCGGAATATTACTGGACGGCACAGTCTGCGGGGCGACGGCTGGCGATGAGCGAAGCCACGCTGCGCCGGAGGCTATCCTCCGAGCAGACACGTTTTGAGGTGCTGCTGCTGGAGACGCGAATGCAACACGCGATGATGCTGGTACAGACGACGTCATGGAGTATGCAGCGTCTGGCTGAAGCCTGCGGGTATAAATCCTCGGCGCGTTTTTCCGAACGGTTCAAAACCCGTTTTGGCTGTTCACCCACCAAGATTCGTTAATCGTCATTTACTGCACTGCGCATCCTGCCACATTCAACGCCACGGCAATGTAAACAACGGTGCTCTTCAAAAAAACGCCCTGTTGGATAACCCACAGGGCGCTTGACGATCTCAGACAATCAGGGCGATTTTAGCGTATCAGTCTTTCTGTTCCTGCGCTAAATCGTGAGCGATCTTCACTGTTTCATCCAGATAAGGATCGGGAGCCTGATAATCTTTCGGCAAATCTTCCAACGATTTGAGTGGTTTCTTACCTTCTCTCGCCAATCGATCGTTAATCCGCTTCAAACGCATCGCTTCATCATCATCATTCTCTTTCTCACGCTGAGCAAGATTGAGCGACACGATGTTGCGCTTATCCTTCAGCGCGTTGTAGCGGGCAATATCTTGCGCGACGTACTGGAACTCAGGATCTTTGGCGATACGCTCCTGATGATGCTCATTCAGTGTGCTAATCAGCGCTTTCAGATCGCCACTCTTCGTGTAGTTAGCCGCTTTGATGCTGTCCCACGGTAGCGCGTTGTCTTCAAACTTCTCGCCAGTATCCACTGTTTCCGTGCCGGTTGGCATCATCACATCAGGCGTCACGCCTTTCATCTGAGTACTGCCACCGTCAATGCGATAGAATTTCTGAATCGTGTATTGCACGGAACCCAGCGCTGGCCAGTCGGGACGTAGCATCTGATCGTAAATCCGATTCAGCGAGCGATACTGCTGCACGGTGCCTTTACCAAACGTCGGTTCACCCACGATCAAGGCACGGCCATAATCCTGCATCGCCGCCGCAAAGATCTCGGAAGCGGAAGCACTGAAGCGGTCTACCAGTACCACCAGCGGGCCTTTGTAATACACAATGCCGTCGGTGTCGCTGTCTTCACGCACTTTGCCATTATTATCGCGCACCTGAACTACAGGGCCACTAGGAATAAACAGGCCGGAAAGTCCTACCGCTTCCGTCAGCGCACCGCCGCCGTTAGTACGTAAGTCAATCACAATGCTGCTGACGTTCTGTTTTTCCAGCTTCTGGAGCTGAACTTTTACGTCATCCGTCAGGCCGACATAGAAACCGGGGATATCCAGCACGCCGACTTTATCTTTGCCAACTGTCTTGACGGACATTTTGACCGCACGGTCTTCAAGGCGGATACGTTCGCGCGTCAGCGTAACAATACGGGTCTTCGTCCCTTTGCCTGCGGGCAGAATTTCCAGACGCACCTTACTGCCTTTCGGTCCTTTGATCAGTGCGACCACATCATCCAGACGCCAGCCGATGACATCCACCATTGGCTTGCCGTTTTGGCCGACGCCAACCACACGGTCACCCACGGTAATGTTTTTGCTTTTCGCAGCCGGACCACCGGGCACCATAGAATTAATCATGGTGTAGTCGTCATCCATCTGCAGCACCGCACCAATCCCTTCGAGCGACAGGCTCATTTCGGTGTTGAATTGCTCGGTGTTACGCGGTGACAGGTAGCTGGTATGCGGGTCAATTTCACGCGCAAAGGCGTTCATGACAAGTTGGAAAACATCTTCGCTGTTGCTCTGCGCCAAGCGGCGAATCGCAAATTGGTAACGCTTGGTCAGCGTCTCTTTGATGTCTTTATCATCTTTACCGGTCAGCTTCAGGCTGAGCCAGTCATATTTTACCTTGGCATCCCACAGGCGGTTAAGCTCACCGACATTCTGCGGCCAAGGGGCCTTGCTGCGGTCAAGCTCAAACGTGTCATTGCCCGTCAGATCGACCGGTTTATCCAGCAGCGACAGTGCATATTGAAAACGCTCAAACCGACGCTTCTGCGCCAGATTGTACAGCGCGTACGGCACATCCAGCTGGCCCGATTTCAACGCATCGCCCAACTGGGCTTTTTGCCCGGAAAACTGCGCGATATCAGAGGCCAACAGCACGTTGTGGCTGTAGTCCAGCATGTTGAGGTAGCGGTTAAAAATCTTCTCAGAGAACTGCGCATCCAGCATAAACTGGCGGTAATGCGAACGCAGAAAACGTGAGGCCACCCGGTCGCTAACGGTGGCATGTTGAGGCTCCTGATGTAGCTGAGGAATCTGATCAACACGCGTAATATTTTCATTTGCAAAACTAGAGCCCGCCAGCAGTAAGCCTGCGATGGCGGTTATTCTGACTAAGTTGTTCATGCCCAGGTTGGCCTCCGTATCAGAACTGCAAATGTTCTGCGCGTACAATCATTGCCAGTCCAGAAGCCAATTGTACTCTGACTTCGCCTTTGGCAATTTCAAGCACGGTGGCATCCATGGCGTCTTTGCCGGCTCTGACTTTGATTTCCTGACCGATTTGCAGTTTGGAAACATCCGTAACCGCAACCCGCTGACGCTCATTGCTGGCAGGTTTTTCCTGACGCTGTTGAGCATTGGCTGATTGCTGAGGAGAGGACTGCGATTGACCGGAAGAAGGCTGACGAGGTTTGCGCGATGCATGGGTTTGAGACGAGTTGCTTCGAGATGGATTGTTTGAACCATCGCGACGCGGCGCACGTTTCTGAGCAGGACGAGGGGTACGCGCTGCGTCGGCCGACTCTCCGGCTGCTTCACGTTTTTTCGCCTGTTGCTCAGCACGCTGAGCCTGAACTCGCGCTTTCGCTTCTTCTAACTGCGTGCGGGCATGATCGACATGCTGCTGTTCCAACTCGCCACACGGATTACCGTCCAGATCGACACGTTGAGCACCCAATTTTACACCGTACAGATAGCGCCAGCTTGAGGTGTAAAGGCGCAACGCAGAGCGTAATTGCGTCTTACTGACGTTATCGGACTCGGGTACACGCTCAACAAGATCTTGAAAAATACCGATTTTTAACGGACGAGTTTCACCTTCAGTGGTGAAACAAAGCGGGAACCGCTCTGCCAAAAAGGCAATAACTTCTTTACTACTGTTCAACTTAGGTTGATTTTCCATGAAATTTCCTGATTACAACGGGTTTGCCAACCGGCGCAGGCATGAACAGGCGTCATTATAATGACGCCATCGGCAATTGCCACGTTAACCTTGTCTCAACGTGAGAGAATTGATGAATGTCATCACATCACTCGCTTCCAGTTGAGCACAAAGTACGCTAACTACGGCCCTCAGCCCTTCTTCATCATCTGCGTCAAAACGCTGATAAAGGGTGCTGTCAATATCCAGAACGCCGATCAGTTGCCCGTTAACGACAAGCGGTAGCACGATTTCCGCATTACTCGCGGCATCACAGGCGATATGACCGGGGAACGCATGGACATCATCCACGCGCTGAATGCGATTTTCAGCTATCGCCGCACCGCATACACCTTTGCCAACAGGAATACGCACACAGGCAACCTTGCCCTGAAACGGCCCCAGGAAAAGCGTGTCGTTATCCAACAGGTAAAACCCTGCCCAGTTAACCCCATCCAAACGCTCAAACAGCAGCGCACTACTGTTTGATAAGATCGTAATAAAACGGTTTTCATCCGCGATAAGCGATGACATGTCGCGAATGAGATCCTGATAAAACTCTTGTTTATTCATAAAATAATCATTGTCTTTTCAAAACGGTGCGAACAATTCCCGCACAGACTGCATTAGCATCGGTTACAGAATGCCATAAGATTAGCGCCTTCGCGCGAAGAATCATTCGCTTTACTGTACTGCCGTCGCGCATATCGTGCTATTTCCACCTGCAAAATAATATCGGGCAGAGATCAGAGCCTTATTATGAATTTATCATTCGGTGAGCCTTCAGTTACACTAAATAGCTGTGAATACGTTATCTATCGTGAATATAACGGATCTCAACACCTTCTACCGGATCGCAGGAACAATGAAAATACATACTATCGCCAGTCCTGCGCCGTACCCCTCTCCCCGACCGCCGTTAACCGATGGGGCGAAAAGTACCGTACACGCAATCGATCGTTATCATCGTTGCCCAGAATGTGATGCTTTTTTTGCGCTGCCGCCGTTGAAGCGTAACCAGACAGCGAACTGCCCACGCTGCGATGCCAAAGTCAGCTCAGGCAGAGACTGGCCGATTTCCCGACTGGCTGCAATGGCCGTTGCCATGCTGGTATTGATGCCGTTTGCCTTCACTGAACCGTTAATCAGCATTCGTCTTCTGGGCGTCACCATCAATGCCAGCCTGTTTGAAGGTATTTGGCAAATTACCCGTCAGGGGCATCCGCTCACGGCAAGCATGGTTGCCTTCTGTACCGTTGGTGCGCCGCTCACGCTGGTCTTTTCGCTGTTATACCTATTCTTTGCTCCCCGAATCGGCATGAATCTGCGGCCCATCCTGCTCATGTTGCAACGGCTAAAAGAGTGGATGATGCTGGATATCTATCTGGTTGGCATGGCTGTCGCAGCAATCAAGGTCCGAGAATTCGCGGATGTTCAGGCCGGCATTGGGCTGGTCGCCTTTCTGGCACTGATGATCTTAAGTCTGTTGACGCTGATTCACTTAAATACCGACCAGCTTTGGCAGCGTTTTTATCCACGCATGAGGCCATTGATTGCGCCGGATCGCTATCGAATCTGCCTTTCCTGCCATTTCACCAGTTCACCGGACAACCGGGGGCGCTGCCCTCGATGCCATATTCCGCTTCGCTTACGCCAGCGGCAAAGTCTGCAAAAATCCTGGGCAGCACTGATTGCTTCCATCATTTTACTGTTCCCCGCTAACCTGCTACCCATATCGATTATTTATGTCAACGGTGCCCGCACGGAAGACACGATCTTCTCCGGCATTCTGTCACTCGCATCAGGCAATGTTCCCGTCGCGCTGGTGGTGTTTATCGCCAGTATTCTGGTGCCGTTTACGAAAGTGATGGTGTTGTTCGGGCTGCTGGTGAGCATCCATCTCCGGTCAGAAGCCAATATCATGATGCGCATGAAGATGCTGCGCGTGATTCGCTGGATCGGCCGATGGTCTATGCTCGATTTATTTGTGATTGCCCTGACGATGTCACTCGTCAACCGCGATCAACTACTCGCTTTCACCATGGGGCCTGCTGCTTTTTACTTTGGCGCAGCGGTGATTCTCACTATCCTTGCCGTTGAATGGCTGGATAGCCGACTGATGTGGGATAACACTGATGTGGAATAACAATGCAAGATAATACGTCCGAGACACCAACCGAAGCGACGGTGAAAAACAAGCGTCGCCTGTCACCTTTTTGGCTGCTGCCGCTGATTGCACTGATGATTGCTGGTTGGTTGATTTACACCAATCAGCAAGAGCGTGGCGCCACCGTCACCATTGATTTCGTCTCCGCCGATGGGATTGTCGCCGGGCGTACTCCCGTGCGTTATCAGGGGGTGGAAGTCGGCACGGTGCAAAACATCAAGCTGAGCGAAGACCTGCGCACCATACAGGTCGAAGCCAGTATCAAAAGCGATATGAAGGAAGCGTTGCGCAGTGGCACACAATTCTGGCTGGTGACGCCGAAAGCCTCTCTTGCCGGGGTTTCAGGATTGGATGCGCTGGTGGGCGGTAACTACATCGGTATGATGCCCGGTTCTGGCGAGGCACAAGAGCACTTTTCCGCGCTGGATACACAGCCGAAATACCGCGTGAATACCGGAGAGTTGATGATCCATCTCCATGCGGACGACCTCGGCTCACTGAATACGGGCTCGCTGGTTTACTACCGTAAGATCCCAGTGGGAAAAGTCTATGATTATACGGTGTCTCAGGATCGCCGCGGTGTCATGATTGACGTGCTGGTCGAACGCCGTTTTACTCATCTGGTGAAGAAGAATAGCCGCTTCTGGAACGTGTCCGGCTTTAATGCAGACATCAGCGTCAGCGGTGCGAAAATTGAGATGGAGAATCTGGCGGCGCTGGTTAACGGAGCAATCGCGTTCGATTCACCGGAAGAGAGCGAAGACGCGAGTGCCGAGCAATCCTATCGCCTCTATCCCGATCTGGCACAGAGCCAGCGCGGGGTAAAAATCACGCTGGATTTACCTTCGGGCGACAGTCTATCTGAAGGTCGCACGCCGCTGATGTATCAGGGGCTGGAAGTCGGCACGCTGAATAAAATCACGTTGAACCCAGACGACAGCAAGGTCAGCGGAGAGCTGATCATCGATCCTTCCGTGGTTTCGCTGATGCGGGAAGGCACGCGTATCGAACTCAGCAAACCCCAGCTTTCGCTCAGCGATCTGAATGTTTCACGTCTGCTGAGTGGCCCAACGCTGACACTCATTCCCGGCGAAGGCGAACCGCGTCAGCATTTTACGGTGCTGGATAGCGGACAACAGCAACTCACCCAACCCGGCGCGCTATCTATTCAGCTTACGGCGGCCCAAAGCTATGGCATTGATAGCGGTCAACCCGTATTGCTGCACGGCGTGCAGATCGGTCAGGTCGTGAAACGCACGTTGGATGAACAAGGCGTCAGCTTCATTTTGGTGATCGAGCCGCGATATCGCCAGTTATTGCACCGCGACAGCAAATTCATCGTTAACAGCCGCGTAAATGTGAAGATGGGGCTGGATGGGATTCAAGTGCTGGGTGCCAGCGCGCAAGAGTGGGTCAACGGCGGCATTCAGGTTTTACCGGGCAGCAAAGGCGACGTGCAGGTGCGTTACCCGCTGTTCAGCGATCTCGAAAAAGCCGAAGAAGGTATTCGCGGTTCCACCCCCTCTCCCACCCTCACCCTAGTGACCGATAGCTTGCCGGATATTCAGGACGGTTCTATCGTGCTGTACCGTAAATTCCAGGTAGGCGAAATCATGCGGGTGCGACCGAAAGCCGATACCTTTGAGGTTGACGTTTATATTCGTCCCGAATACCGCAAGCTACTGACGGAAAACAGCGTGTTCTGGGCAGAAGGCGGAGCCCGTGTACAGCTGAATACCTCGGGTCTGACCGTGCAAGCTTCCCCGCTGAATCGGGCGCTTAAGGGGGCTATCAGTTTTGATAATCTGGAAGGCGCACCGGAAATTAAAGGCGGTAAACGCGTCCTGTACAACAACGAAACGGCGGCGCGCGCCGTGGGCAGCCGCATCATTCTGCGCACCTACGACGCCAGTAAGCTCGCGC
This sequence comes from Pectobacterium aroidearum, assembly GCF_015689195.1. Taxonomy (GTDB): domain Bacteria; phylum Pseudomonadota; class Gammaproteobacteria; order Enterobacterales; family Enterobacteriaceae; genus Pectobacterium; species Pectobacterium aroidearum. Next base: position 2,253,018 of record NZ_CP065044.1, on the reverse strand, counting down.
CGGGCATGCCGATCCGTTATCTGGGCATTGATATAGGTCAGTTGGATTCGCTGAAGCTGTCCGAACAACGCAACGAAGTGCTGGTGCAGGCCGTGCTCTATCCTGAGTATGTGCGTAATTTCGCCCGTGCCGGAACGCGTTTTTCCGTCGTCACGCCGGAAATCTCCGCGGCTGGTGTAAACCATCTGGAAACGCTATTCCAGCCCTATATCAACGTCGAGCCGGGCAACGGTAGCGTCACGCGCAATTTTGAACTGCAACAGGCCACCATCTCCGATTCTCGCTATCAGGACGGCCTGAATATCAGCGTTGATGCACCGGAAGCCGGCGCGTTGCAGGTCGGTACACCGGTGCTGTTCCGCGGCATTGAAGTCGGTACGGTAACCGGGCTGTCACTGGGTACGCTCTCCGACCGTATCGCCGTGTCGCTACGCATCAGCAAACGCTATCAGCATCTGGTGCGAGATAATTCCGTCTTCTGGCAGGCTTCGGGTTACAACCTGGAATTCGGATTGGTTGGTGGCGTCATCAAGAGCGGAACCTTCCAGCAGTTTATTCGCGGCGGTATCGCTTTCGCCACGCCGCCTAGCACGCCACTCGCGCCTAAGGCGCAGGAAGGGAAACATTTCCTGCTACGAAACGAGGAACCTAAAGAGTGGCGGCAATGGGGTACAGCGATTCCAAATCCCTCCAATAATTAACGCTCACACCTGACAGGGCGACGATGATCGCCCTGTCGTTTTCACGCGCCGCCTTGTCGTTTTCGCATGATGCATGAAAGATCCGTGCTACACTTCGCCGCTTCTTCCCCTCGTTTTACTGAATAACCTGTACGGAACCACGCCGTGGCAAAATTTACCCCAGCCAACCTGCCTGCTGAATTTCTCGACACGATGCGAGACATCATGCCTTCATCGCTTTCGATGGCCGATTTCATTGCCGCCTGCCAGCGTCCGCTGCGCCGGAGCATCCGCGTCAATACGTTAAAAATTAGCGTCGAGGCCTTTCTTCGGCTCGTGCAGCCTTATGGCTGGCAGCTTGAGCCGATTCCCTGGTGTCAGGAAGGTTTCTGGCTGCTGAATGCAGAAGAGGAAAACATGCGTCTAGGTAATACGTTGGAACACCTGAGCGGGCTGTTTTACATTCAGGAAGCCAGCTCCATGTTGCCCGTCAGCGCCCTATTTCATCGTAACGAAGCGCTGGAAACGGTTTTGGACGTCGCGGCTGCACCGGGTTCTAAAACAACGCAAATCGCAGCACGGCTGGATAACAAAGGGGCTATCGTCGCCAACGAATATTCGGCTAGCCGGGTAAAAGTGCTGCATGCCAACATCAGCCGCTGCGGTGTCAGCAATACCGCGATGACACACTTCGACGGACGCGTTTTTGGCGCAGCGCTGCCGGAGTATTTTGATGCAATACTGCTGGATGCGCCGTGTTCTGGTGAAGGTGTGGTACGTAAAGATCCGGCGGCGATGAGCCACTGGTCGCGGGAAAGTATTACCGAGATTGCCGCCACCCAGCGCGACCTGATTCTGAGCGCGTTCCATGCCCTGAAGCCCGGCGGCGTGATGATTTACTCCACCTGTACGCTAAATAAGCAGGAAAACCAGCAGGTCTGCCATTGGCTACAGGCGCAATTTCCCGATGCGTGTGAATTTGAATCGTTACGGGATCTCTTCACCGATGCCGAACGCGCCACAACGGAAGACGGCTTCCTGCACGTCTTCCCGCAGATTTATGACAGCGAAGGCTTTTTTGTTGCCCGTTTGCGGAAAACCGCTAGTGTGCCGCTGCTGCCGCGCCCGGGTTATAAAGTCGGTAAATTCCCGTTCTCTCCGGTTGCCCCCAAAGATTACGTGCCACTCATACAGGCGGCACATAAACAAGGCATTCACTGGGATGAGACGTTACTGCAACTATGGCAGCGTGATAGCGAGATCTGGCTTTTCCCTGCGGCGCTAACCTCCGCTTTTGGCAACATCAAATTCTCGCGTATTGGCATTAAACTCGCCGAACGCTTCCCTAAAGGTTTCCGTTGGCAACATGAAGCGGTTGTCGCTCTGGCCGATCCAAACGCAAATAATGCCTACGCACTGACCGATGACATCGCTTGCGAGTGGTTCCAGGGCAAAGACTGCTATCCCGAACCGCTGCCTACTGCAGATGAGCTGATTTTAACCTACCAGAACACGCCAGTCGGTCTGGCCAAGCGTATCAATAGCCGGATAAAAAACAGCCTGCCGCGCGATTTAGTGCGAGATGGCGCATCCTCCGCCCAGCAACTTGCTAAAGAATAAATGCGGTTTCTGCATCAGGTGGTGATAAAACCACCTGATGAACCGCGCGTTCTCTCTTTCCTCATGGATTTTCATCTATCATCTCTAGAGAGAAAATCAGTAACGTCTGGAGAACGGCATGTTTGCGTTAGTGATATTTGTTTGTTATCTCGGGCATGGTTGTGACGATGTGGTCGTCGGTGCCTACAACACCGAAGCGCAGTGTCTGCAAGCGATGGACGAACAACGTCTGCGCCGCGCGGGCTGTTTCCCCATCGAAGAGTATATTGATGGCTTCTGGATTCCCGCACAGGAGTATGCTGATTTTTAACATGTCCATTTGAGCCCGTTTTCGCAGTACAACTCTGGTTGGGCAATCATCCAATACCAGCACTAACATACCTAACGTTTCTCATTTGAACGGCACATTTCCGTACGAAAATTGAATTTTTCTCAATCAGAAAATATTTCTTCATGTCGGGAACATTTTTTTAATTCCTGCCACTCAATTTGCATCAATCACGTTGGAAGCATTTCTATTCGGTGATTGATACCCGTAGCAATATGGAAAATGAGGAAGACTCACCATTACCTTTACTATTTTTTACCATTGAAACTCATATTTAAAGGGGAAAATTTATGCCTGTATCATTAAATACGTCAATATCACATACAAATTACAATCGGGCAGAGACAGCATCTGCCTCTACGCAAGAGAAGAAAAGCGAAGAAAAACCAAAAGCTGAAAGTAATGAACAAAATAAAGAAAGCGATACTGTAAAAAATCGCAATCCAAATATCAAAGAAGCAACGCCCGAGGAAATCAGGGGAAAGGCATTATCCTCATTATCAAAAGGCCTAAATAAGGAGATATTTAGTGCCAATAATGAACATAAAAAAGATCATGACCTTACTATCGCAAAACATTATGGTAACAAAGCAGATGAGGCACAGTCTACGCTAAGAAACAAGCAGAAAGGGTCCCCAGATAACTCAGAAAAAATGCTGCTTAAAGACGCGATTAGCATTGTCCTTAACCGCAATAAAGAATTAGAAAAGATAGGTGAATTTACTGCAAAAGCAGACATGAATTCCCCTCATAATGGAGCTTACTTCTGGAGTGGAAGTACAATAAAAAATGGGGAGGTTATACATTCTGCAATGCTCACAGCACAATCTATGGCGGAAAAAAATTCTGGCACCACTTTAGAAATGACTCAAGGTGGCCATGCACTACACAATTATAGTGGCGAGGCAGACAGTTTTTCTTATCTTAAGGAAAGGTTCAAATATACATCAGGAACGGAATCAAGCCCTGAAAATTATGCTCCCAGAAAAGAACTGATCGAAAAAGGGATTAATAGCAGTGGCGTTGACATGCTAGCTGAAACGGGATTAGCCAAAACCGGAGCAAAAGCGCTTATTCCAACCCCCAAAGACTCCGTTCCCCATATTCTGTGGGATATGATGTCAATGCGTTACGCCAACAATGTGTCTGGAGAAGCAACAGCCATTCATGCCGTATCGGCTGATGATCCCTATATAAAAAGCGATGCCTATCAACAAAACACCTGGAATATGAAAGAAAAACCTATTCTGACAAGTAATAATGTGACCATTAAAGAAAAATTTTCTGAACAACTGCAAGGTGAGCTGGTTGGAGGAAAAGAGCAACATAAAACGAATTGGTCTAATACTGGTGGGTTCAAGGGAAATGTCGATACCGGAAACGTTGGGTAATAAGACCGAAGGATGGGCCTCACTTGTGAGACCCATCATCCCCTGTAACCAACCTAAGTCAGTTATTAGGGGACCGGACAAATCAGTGCCACAGGTATGAACACCCTTTGGCCCCCTACTCAAGAACATAGCTCAAATTAAGTCGATTATCACCAATGCACAAGCGGTTCAATGTGTGGCAAGACGCTCTTTTCTGAGCAGCAGAGCCCCTATGCCCCCTCAGCTTCATCTCAACGCCATCTTTTTATCGACACACGCCAAAACCGCGCATACCAAAATGAAAGTGATTAGCATGTGCGGCGTTGTATTCCGGCCCCAGCGAATTACCGAAAAAGCGACAGCTTTCCCTGAACGTGGTGCGCAGATAGCTGCCACGTTCGTCCGTTGCCGACCACTGATTCAGGACGCTCACCTGCCGTCCATCAGAGAGACGGAACGCCGCGATATCCCACGCGTCCGCCGTCGCGTGCTCACTCAAGCGTCCTTCTGGACGATGATAGACATTGCGACAGACGTAGCTGCCCATATGGTCGATACGCGCCAGCGATGAACCGAGTGATTGTGCCTGCGGCCCCGCAACCTGCGCCACAAACATGGTACTACTCAGCGCCAGCGGGCAACTCGCAAGGAAACTGGAACTCAGCGCGACCGCGCCAAAACCTTGTACCCGAACGGGCGACACCACCGGACATTGTCCACTGACATCATTAGCCTCAGAGAAGCGAAGTCTCCCACTTTCCTGTGCCTGCTTTAACACCGCCAAACAGGCATCAGGATCGCTGGCGACCGATTTCATTTTCAGCCGGGTGATAAACGTGGGCGGATCATCGACAGACAGTGGAGAGAAGGGATCGTAACCAGGGGGAAGGTGACGTTGGATCCAGGGAGCCAACGCCACTAACGTCCCCAGAATTACCAAAAATATCAACCATCCTCGCATCAGCATCGTCCCCGATTATTGTCTTCTCCTGAGTAATATTATGCCATTAACGCAAACTCAGTCGGATTCATTCCCAGTGATACCCCCGCCTCCACAATTTTCTGCCACTCCTGATCGGACAGAGAAATACCGTCTGCGTGGCGCTGCGCCTGAGAGATACGTTCTGGTTCACCAGCGATTAAAATAGGCTGTGCCGGATCGGGAGCCGTTGAAGAACGAACATAGTCCAGCATTGCATCATATTCTTTCTGCAGCCACGCCATAGAAACCATACTGGAGGGATCGATAACAATCGTCGTCATGTTATTCACTATCGCTCCCTGGCGCGCGTTTTCCGGTTGAATGGTTCCACCGCCAGACAGCAATCCCGCCAGCATTTCAGCCGCTAAAATCAATCCGCCGCCTTTATGTTTCGCAATCGGTTTTAAGGCACCGTGCTTCTCACCTTCCCACATGACTTTTGGGTCATTAGTGGAAACGCCGTGGCAATCCAGCATGACGTCTTCATCAAAGGTTTTGCCTGCCAGATACGCGACACGGGTTTTTCCCAACGCTACCACGCTGGTGGCGAAATCCAGAACAAAGGCCGCGTTATGCTCCGTTGGCGGGAATGCAATGCAGATCGGGTTCGTCCCAAAACGAGCCTCACTACCGCACCAGGGAGCCACAATCGGGTCGAGATCGTTAACATTGACGAAGTGTATCGAAACGAGCCCGGCATCCGCCGCCATTTCCCCATAGGTGCCGATACGCCCTAAATGGCAGGTAGATGACAGCGTCATTAAGCACACGCCCGTCGTTTTCACGCGGTCAATGGCCGCCTGCATCGCTTCTTTTCCCGTGCGCTGACCAAAACCACGATCGCCAGTAAATTGCAGCACCGCTCCGCTATCACGCAGTAAACGCGCCGGGGTATTCGGGTGCATAATGCCTTTCCCAATAAATTCCACATAGTGTGGCAGCATCCCCACGCCGTGACTGTCATGCCCTTTCAGGTTAGCCGCCACGAGATGCTCGGTGACTGTACGGGCTTCATGTTCTTCACATCCTGCTTTTTGCAATATGACTTGTACCGTGGCCATCAGACGGCTGGCTGAAATCTGCATGCCTCTTCCCTTTATTTATTGATGAATGTTCACAGGATTCATCCTACTGCGGAACGGGGATGAATGGCACAATGAATAAACATCAATATTTTTGAAATAGAAAAGCAAATCTCTCTGATATTCATTGTCAGCATCCAGCGATATCATTTTTCACATCAAGGCAGCATAACTAATCAACGCAATAAAACGTGAAGGAATGAATCATGAAAAGCATCAAAAATTTTATCGCAGTTATCGCACTCTCTACCTTATCTTTCGGCGCTTTTGCAGCACAAGAAATCGCAACGGTGTCTGTTAGCGGAGCTAAATCATTAGACGCCTTCGAAGCACAGGTCGCCCAAAAAGCCAAAAAAGCAGGCGCGTCGTCATATCGCATCGTTTCTGCAACCGGTAATAATCAATTACGCGGCACCGCAATTCTGTACAAATAAATCGTACCAGACGTCAGGGAGCCTCAGGGCTCCTCTGTCGTATCACCCTCACAATATTCCCGCCTGACGTTTCTGTTTCTCACCTTCTCATTCCATCATGGCGAAAATATAGACAAATCAAGTGCGATACCAATCAGTGCGATTGCTTTAACCATCTGGTGAAGGCTCCTACTCAGCAGTACCATCCCCGACGTTGTAAGACGTACACAGATACGGCTGACATATATAGGGTTTTGCCTGCTCATCGGACATAGATAATATGGATTTTATTTAAATGAAAAAGACATCGCGTTTTATTCTGGCACTTGCCGGATTGTTGGTTTCCGTTACGACTTATTCCGCAGCGCCTCCCTCATCTCACGCGGAGGAAGCACGGATACCCGCTATCAAACTGATCAATACACCCGATAATCACTCGGCCTTCGTAACAGGCAGCGTGCCAGCTCTGGAAAAAATCACCGCACAGAAATTTTGGCTCAGTAATTCTACTGAAGACTGGGAGAAGAATGTCCACCCAGCCCCGCGCAAGCAATATGTCATCACGCTGAAAGGCACGTTGAAATTCCGGGTCAGCGATGGTTCTACTTTTCTGCTTTCTCCCGGAACGGTGCTGATTGCCGCTGATACGCAAGGGGAAGGACATAGCTGGGAGATGGTTGAAGGCAGCGAGTGGGTCAGAATTTATATTCCGATTGTGGATGACAGCGACTATTTCACTCCCGAGGCATCAAGCGCCGCACTTGCCAAAGCGCACTAATTTTCCGCAGTACATTGGCGACAGAAGCCTGTCGCCAACCTATTAATCCTCGTTCGCATCGAAGGGATCTTCAACATCATCCTTGCTGTCATCACGTTTGCGAGGAATCTCACCCTGATCCTTCGGCGCGTCTTTTGCTGGATGATCGTTTTCATCCTTGTGTTTGGTACTCGTATGTTTATCCGTCATTGCTTCCTCCCATCACGTCGTGTTCTATCAATTTAGTCGATAATCGCTACAAACGGGGCATGAATCTGCCGATTCAGTCATGATAAAAGGTATTCTATAATAAAAGAGAACAATTAATTTCTCTCTCTCTGAAACAGTCAGCGAGGGTGAATATCTGTAGGTGATACAAAGCAAGACATAATTTCCGATGAGTTCTGAAAATAAAATCTGCTGAAGGTTAGTATAAGATACAAATAAAAACCCCCAGCTTTATGCTAGGGGTTTTTAGTGTTTTTCTTGACTGCTCCGGTTTAAACCATCATCGCTATCGCAAGAGAAACATTAATGCAATTTGGCTTTATTACAGTGCAACTTTATTACAGTGCAACAACGTTGCCAGCTGCTGGGCCTTTCTGGCCATTTTCAATGGTGAACTCAACCTTTTGGCCTTCGTCCAGAGTTTTGAAATCGTTGCTCTGAATAGCAGAGAAATGTACGAATACATCTTTGCTGCCGTTGTCAGGAGTAATGAAACCAAAACCTTTACCCGCGTCAAACCATTTTACTAAACCAGTCATTTTATTAGACATAGAAATTACCTTAATTTTTTATAGCGCCTTCCGGCAAATAGGGCCTGTGCACAGAATTTAATTAGCAACAATAAGGAGGCTCAAAAGAAGGGATATCTATGGATAACACTTAGAAATGAGAACTGCTTTACTAAACTGCTTTTAGGTCTGCGAATCAAACCGACCACTCATTAACGCATGTATAAATATCTTTAGCAAGCATTTATTTTTAAATATGCCTTAAAAGGCCTACAGAGACAAAATTCGCCAGTTTCTGAAAAAAATAAACCAAGGAGATAGTAGGTTAAAGATCGTTTTTCATTCATTGGCGTTCTAAATCAAAAAAAGACCGAATACGATTCCTGTATTCGGTCTAGGGAAATGGCTCTTGGGAGAGCCGTGCGCTAAAAGTTGGCATTTATACAAGCTGTACTAGCCCTGTAGATTTAAGCTTAGCCAACTCCTCCACGTTTTCCAGCTTCAATCCGCTCGCAATTATCACAAATGGAACAGATTTCACACTTTGCTTTAACCGTAAATGCATTAAAAATTAACATTTGGCAAATGAATCAATCACTTCATGGCTTAGCATCTGGCTGACACAGTTGCTCTGCACGCTCGATAAATGGCTGAAGGCTTTTTTTCTGTCCAGGATGTTTAGGATCGTCCAGCCAGATAGCGTCTATCGGTTGTGCACTCACCTGCCCGGACTTCATCTGCGCAATGGCAACATCGTTTAACGGATATTGCATCAGCGTCCCGGTATGTAAAGCGTACAGCGCATTGCCAGGGCGGCAAATCAGTTGAACTTCTTCACGCGTGAAAGCCCAGCGATCGCCGTATTCCAGCCGGCTGATATTTGCCAGTTTGGCAGCAGCAAAAGCATTCACAGAAAGTGTGGTAAGCACGATAGATAGCAAGAATTTCTTCATCATGGTATTCCCGACATGGCGTATTCAGACAATGATGTGTGTAAGTTTTGCAGCCTTATCCGAATCAGAGAAAGACAGCCTCAAACCTTATAAAACAGAATGTTGTATATCACTACTGAGGCGATCATAACGACAGAGGGAGATGAAGTCGAGCACGACGTCAGGAATAACATCGACGGTCTGGTACCATCAGAAAAGTCGTTCAGGAGGGAAAATGGCGGGATAAAGAAAACCGTATCCCGCATCATTCAAATCATGATTGGCCGACAGAAGCGTCGCCTGTCGTTAGGCTGACGGTGCCGCCGCAGACATTTTTTTCAGGTCCTGATCGATGAAGAACAGGCCGCCTTCGCTGGCTTTGACCAGAGCCAGTTTGTCCAGAATGGAACGGAACAGCTTCTCTTCTTCATGCTGTTCAGCAACGTACCATTGCAGGAAGTTAAACGTGGAGTAATCCTGCAACGCCATCGCCGCATGGGCCAGCTCATTAATTTTTGCCGTAATCAGTTGTTCGTGTTCATAGGTCAGTTTGAAGACATCAGCCAATGAATCGAAATCAATTGGCGGTGCAGCAATCGCACCTAACACAGGCAGGCTTCCCGTGTCGTCCAGATAGTCAAACAGACGCTGCATATGCTGCATTTCTTCCTGAGAATGTGTTTTGAGGAAACTAGATGCGCCTTCAAAACCTTTATCACCGCACCATGCGCTCATTTGCAGATACAAATTCGCGGAATAAAACTCCAGATTAAGTTGCTCATTCAGCTTCTGAATCATTTCTTTTTTTAACATATTAACTCCCTATTTTCCCGGCAGGTGAAATTATTTAGGGCATTATGCCTGAAAAAACAAAATAAAAAACACTTTATTAACATTGAGGAATAAATATTTAAATAACCAATAAAAACAATAAATTACATTAAATTTAAGTGATATTCATTATCACTTAAACCTTAGATAAATATATTATTGCGAATCATTTTTATTATCAAAAATAACAACGGAATTTATATTAGTTACGAGAAAGTCGTATTAAAAATGATTCCCATTTCGTAATGAGAATAATAAACATCCACATGATCGGGCGAACACTTGCCATTTTCCTGTCGCTACTTTACCGTGGCACACATCAGTCGGTGATCGATCAGCAGGAGAAAACGGTATGGGATATAATCTGGCAGAATTGTCCAAAGAGGATATGGATAAAGTGAACGTAGATTTGGCGGCATCAGGTGTTGCCTTCAAAGAACGTTACAATATGCCGGTCATTCCAGAAGCTGTTGAGAGAGAACAGCCCGAGCACCTACGCAACTACTTTCGTGAGCGCGTGATGTTTTATCGCCAACGCTCGCTGCAGTTCTCTCGTTTACCCTACGAACCCAAGGCTAAATAGCCCTATCCCGTCATTCCAGTTTGCGCCGACTGTACCGTGGAAAATATCCCTTTCCACGGGTTACATTCTTACACAGCAAAAACAATTTTCTACTTGCATATCGGCCCGCACAGGAGGTTAATGGACAGGCAACCTAACCTTTTATCAAGCGAGGCAAGATATGAGTAAAGGACTGGATAGCAAAAAGAACAGTAAGAAGAAACCGCTGAGAACTGCCGCCGAAAAGCGAGCCGACAAAAAAGCAAAGAAAACGCAGGCTGACATTACTTAGGGATTGATAACCTACTCTCTGGTAACCTAAGCAATGTACCTATCGGGTAAACCCGAAAATGGGTTTACCCTCATCGATACCGCTTTTATCCCTTATCCGCGATCGTCCTCAGACATTTCAAGCACCATCAGCAGAAACGCATATTCCAACGCGATATCATCATAGCGTTTGAAACGACCGGATTTTCCGCCGTGTCCCGCATCCATATCGGTGTACAACAGCACCAGACGATCGTCCGTCTTAACGTCACGCAATTTCGCCACCCACTTCGCGGGTTCCCAATACTGTACCTGCGAATCGTGGAGCCCGGTCGTCACCAGTAAATGTGGATAACGCTGTGCGATAACGCCGTCATAAGGACTGTATTGTTTGATGTAGTCATAGTAGATTTGCTCATTCGGATTGCCCCACTCGTCATACTCGCCGGTCGTCAACGGGATAGACTCATCCAACATCGTCGTCAACACATCAACGAAGGGAACCTGGGCGACAACACCTTTAAACAGTTCGGGCGCCATATTCACTACCGCCCCCATCAATAATCCTCCCGCACTGCCTCCCATTGCGAACATGTTTTTCCTGTCGCCATAACCTTTTTCTATCAATGCTCGCGATACATCGATGAAATCCGTGAAGGAATGCATTTTATTGAGTAACCGGCCATCGTCGTACCATTGTTGCCCCAGTTCACCGCCCCCGCGGATGTGCGTTAAGGCAAAAACGAACCCTCTGTCCAATAAACTCAAACGGCTAACGCTGAAATCCGGATCCATACTATGGCTATAAGCGCCATAGCCGTAGACCAGTATCGGGTTTTTGCCTGGGCTAAAGTGATCGCGATGGTAAACAAGAGAAACGGGAACCTCGACGCCATCCCGAACGGTGATCCATAAGCGTTCACTTCGATAATTGTCCGAAGAGAAGTCTTTCACCTCGGCTTGTTTAAGTAACTGCTGCTCGCCCGTATCCAGATTCAATTCATACTGCGTGCTGGGGGTTGTCATTGATGAATAGCCATACCGCATCAATGCCGTTTCTGGCGTAGGGTTGTAAGACAACCACGTCACATAGCTCGCGTCATTGAAGGTGATCGCTTTTTCTTCCTGCGTATGCCAATGAATCTGGCGCAGGCTGGTCAGCCCGCGTTCTCTTTCTTCGACCACCAGCCAGTCACGGAAAAGTTCAAATCCTTCCAGCACGCGATTTTCACGTGGTGCAATCAGCGTTTCCAGCGTTTGTTCATCAGGTCTGTCCGATCGGTAGAGGCCAAAGTTTTTTCCTTCCCGATTAGAGCGCAGATAAAACTTGCCCTGATAGTGATCGATACCGTATTCATGATCTTTCCTGCGTGGAATGCATACCTGCGGCACGGCATCTGGGCGTGTCGCGTCGAGCAATAACACCTCCGTCGTCGTAGTGCTACTGAGATAAATGGTGATGTAGTGCTCTGATGTCGTTTTACTCAGGCTGACATAATAGGTGTCGTCTTTCTCTTCATATACCAGTTCATCCTGAGCAGAGTCGCTCCCCAGCCGATGACGATAGACCTGATACGGCAGTAGTGTTTGCTCATGTTTACGTACGTAATACAGAACCGTCGAATCCGCCGACCATTCCGCTCCCGCCGTGACATTGTCGATCACATCCGGTAGCCACTCGCCGCTGTTCAGATCGCGAAAACGAAGCGTGTACTGCCGACGGGATAAAAAATCCTCCGAGAGTGCCAGTAGTCTATTGTCCGGGCTAACTTCAAGCGCGCCGAGGCTATAAAACTCATGCCCTTCCGCACGTTGGTTCCCGTCCAGCAGCGTGTCCCACGCGTCCGTTTCTTGCTCAAACTGGCGCAGATAGATGGCGTACTCTTTGCCTGGCTCGTAGCGACTTTGGTAGCGATAGCCTTTTCGAACATACGGCACGGACATATCCGTCGACGGGATGCGCTTAACCATTTCGTCATACAGCGACCGTTTACGCGCCTCATGAGGGGCCATAACAGCATCGCTATAGGCATTTTCCTGCTCCAGATAGGCCAGCACCTGCGGATCGGTACGCTGGTCATCACGCAGCCAGTAATAATTGTCGATACGCGTATCGCCATGCGTGCTCATCACATGAGGGCGTTTTTCAGCTTGCGGTGTCTTCATCGCGTCGGATCTCGTTGTCTTAACATAAAATTTTTACTCTGAAAGAAGAGTGGCACGATTGCCCGGCAATGCCAAGTCACACCCTTACCACTTGGTGCGCTTTTGCGCACCGCATTCCAATGCATCCCCTCTTTAATGCGCACGCAAACGTTTTCGTTTATACTGCGGCCATTTTTCACAACCCGATCAGGTATAAGGTTATGTTAACGATTGGAACCGCCCTGCGTGCGGATGCCACACGAGTGATGCTGCTTGGCTCCGGTGAATTAGGCAAAGAAGTGGCGATTGAATGTCAGCGTCTGGGAATCGAAGTGATTGCAGTCGATCGCTATGCCGATGCCCCTGCCATGCAGATTGCACATCGTAGCCACGTCATCAATATGTTAGATGGTGATGCGTTGAAAGCATTGGTTGAAGCCGAGCGTCCTGATTACATCGTGCCGGAAATTGAAGCCATCGCAACCGACATGCTGGTGACGCTGGAAAAACAGGGTCACCATGTTGTTCCCTGCGCCGAAGCCACACGCCTGACGATGAACCGTGAAGGTATCCGTCGTCTGGCTGCCGAAACGCTCGGCGTTCCTACCTCCACCTACCGTTTTGCCGACAGCGAAGAGAGTTTTCGTCAGGCAGTAGAAGCGATTGGCTACCCTTGTATTGTCAAACCAGTCATGAGCTCATCTGGCAAAGGGCAAAGCCTGATTCGCTCCGCGGAGCAGTTAGATAAGGCGTGGAACTATGCTCAGCAGGGTGGACGTGCAGGCGGTGGACGCGTCATCGTGGAAGGACTGGTTAATTTTGACTTTGAGATCACCCTGCTGACCATCCATGCGGTTGACGGCATTCATTTCTGTGCGCCTATCGGACATCGTCAGGAAGATGGCGACTATCGTGAATCCTGGCAGCCGCAGCAGATGAGTGCGTTGGCACAGGAGCGCGCGCAGAAGATGGCCAGCGATGTCGTGAAAGCGCTCGGAGGCTATGGCCTGTTCGGTGTTGAGCTGTTCGTTTGCGGTGATGAGGTCATCTTCAGTGAAGTCTCCCCTCGCCCGCACGACACCGGTATGGTGACGATGATTTCTCAGGATCTGTCCGAGTTTGCTCTACATGTTCGCGCTTTTCTGGGTTTGCCAATTGGCGCGGTTCGCCAATACGGCGCATCAGCTTCCGCGGTGATTTTACCGGAACTGGAGAGCAACAACGTGCGTTATCAGGGGCTGGAAAGCGCGCTACTCCCTCATACGCAAATTCGCCTGTTTGGTAAACCTGATATCGGCGGTAAACGTCGTATGGGCGTCGCCTTAGCCAGCGCAGAAACCACGGAAGATGCCGTGGAAATCGCCAAGCGCGTCGCTACAGGCGTAACCGTCAGCGGCTGATAGATTCTATTGCCAATCGGCGAGATGAGACGTCGCTGATGACGACCCGCAGGATGATGGGCAAGGATGTCCGCCATAAAAAAATGTGGGGAACATTTTTCAACGTCGCTTGCGACGGCACGCAGGGTGGCGGACATGAATGTCCGTCATAAAAAAGGCCACTCGCAATGAGTGGCCTTCGTCATTCAGTAACGAGCAAACTTAGGCTTTTGCACCCGCAACGGCTTCACGCGCCAGTTCGGTAATACGCGCGTAATCACCGCTTTCCAGCGCATCGTTCGGCACCAGCCAAGAACCGCCCACACACAGCACGCTTTTCAGCGACAGATAGTCACGATAGTTCTTCGGCGTAATGCCACCAGTCGGGCAGAAACGGATATGAGCAAATGGACCCGCGATCGCCTGAAGCGCTTTCACGCCGCCGTTAGCTTCCGCCGGGAAGAATTTGAACTCACGCAAGCCGTAATCCATACCCAGCATCAGTTCAGATACGGTGCTGATACCTGGGATCAACGGGATGTTGCCTGCAGTCGCAGCCTTCAGCAACGGCTCAGTCAAGCCAGGGCTAATAGCGAACTGAGCGCCCGCTTCCACTACCGCAGCCAGTTGCTCAGGGTTTGTCACCGTACCCGCACCCACGATGGCATCCGGTACTTCTTTCGCAATCGCGCGGATTGCATCGATGGCACAGTCGGTACGTAATGTCAGTTCCAGAACGCGAACGCCGCCCGCGACTAACGCTTTTGCCATCGGCACCGCGTGTTCCAGTTTGTTGACCACAATCACAGGAACAACGGGACCCGTTGTCAAAATCTGTTCCGCGCTCGTTTTCCAGTTTTTCATCAAAAGTTATCTCCAGTCATGCCCGAAGGCATCATTAATTATATAGCGCGCCCCTGCCACAGGGATCTGCGTCGCCGCAGATGCCAACCGCACCGTTAGCCATACATTAAAAAACTGCGGGATGCCGATCGTTTTCGGCATCTCAATTACTGACGTATTATCAAATAATTACTCAAACTCATTCCAGGAACGGCCATCTCGGGTAATCATTGCTACGGATGCCACCGGTCCCCAGCTTCCAGCCTGATACGGTTTCGGCGCATCATTGTCCATTCCCCACGCATCCATGATGGAATCCACCCATTTCCAGGCTTCTTCAACCTCATCACGACGGACGAACAGCGCCTGAATTCCGCGCATGGTTTCCAGCAGCAGACGCTCATAGGCATCGGCCAAATGTTGCTGATTAAAGGTTTCCGAGAAGCTCAGATCCAGCTTCACCGTTTGCAGGCGGTGCTTGTGTTCTAATCCTGGAATTTTATTCAGAATCTGGATTTCCACACCTTCATCCGGCTGCAAGCGAATGATCAGTTTGTTCTGCGGCAACTGTTGGTAAGAATCATGGAATAGGTTCAGCGCAGGGTTCTTAAAGTACACCACCACTTCCGAACATTTGGTCGGCAAGCGTTTACCGGTACGCAGGTAGAACGGCACACCAGACCAGCGCCAATCATCGATATCAACACGAATTGCGACAAAGGTTTCCGTGCTGCTGCTTTTGTTCGCGCCTTCTTCTTCCAGGTAACCCGGCACTTTATGTCCCTGAACAAAACCAGAGGTATATTGGCCGCGTACGGTCGTTTCATGCACGTTGGAGCGGTCGATACGACGCAGTGAACGCAGCACCTTCACTTTTTCATCACGAATACGGTCAGTCGTCAGATCGGACGGCGGCGACATCGCAATCATCGTCAGAATCTGTAACAGGTGGTTCTGGATCATATCGCGCATCTGGCCGGCTTTATCAAAATAGCCCCAGCGCCCTTCAATCCCGACTTCTTCGGCCACCGTGATCTGCACATGGTCGATCGTCCGGTTGTCCCAGTTTGAGGAGAACAGCGAGTTGGCAAAACGCAGCGCCAGCAGGTTCAGAACGGTCTCTTTACCCAGATAGTGGTCGATGCGGTAAACCTGACACTCGTTGAAGTATTCCGCAACCTGATCGTTAATGACGCGAGAAGACGCCAGATCGGTTCCCAGCGGTTTTTCCATCACCACGCGCGCCGGCTCTTTATTCAGCCCTGCGGTTCCCAGCCCTTTGCAGATCGCCCCGAATGTGCTCGGTGGCATCGCAAAATAGTTGATTGTGGTGCGATTTTTCTGGTCAAGCATCTTGCCCAACTTGTTGAACGCTTTCGTGTCTTCCACATCAAGATTGCAGAAATCCAGCCGACTGCTTAGCGTTTCCCACAACTTGTCGTCGATGGCTTCTTTCATAAAGGTGTCAAGCGCTTCGCGCACGACGCGGGTATACTCCGCTCTATCCCAATCAGCACGGCCCACCCCGATAATTTTGGTGTCCGCATGGATGTGGCCTGCTTTTTCCAACTGGTACAGGGAAGGCAGCAATTTACGGCGCGCCAGATCGCCCTTGGCACCGAAAATAACCAGATCGCACGCTTGGGCTGTTGAAGTTACCGCCATGTTCATCTCCTCGTTGCAGGATGCTGTAATTTTATTACAGCGATAATGTACTCTTTTTGACTACAGCCAGTAAACCCATCATAAAAATGCCAAATAATGGTCACTACTGGCTGAAAACCACACATAAATCGGTCTGTGCAGCGGTTGAAATCACTTAGGCATTCGCCCTAAAGCGAAATTTTTCGTCGTTTCTGACAGTCGATTACTTTTCTGAAAGTTAGACACATGTCATGTTCTGGCAAAAAAAGGACCCAACTTAGCGTGTTGCCCGCTGCCAACCACTACAGGGTCGTAGTATATTTTCACGACTTGCATTTTTTCACGTAGCATTTTTTCACGTAATACCGCCAGTTGTACCTTTAGTTGAAATTGGAAAAAACTTACATGGTCCTTGTCGTATGAATATGCTGGAAAAAATCCAGAGTCACCTAGAACTCTTGAGCAAATCGGAAAGAAAAGTTGCTGAAGTGATCCTGAGCACTCCACAGACAGCCATTCACTCCAGCATCGCGACCTTAGCCAAAATGGCCGACGTCAGCGAACCAACGGTTAACCGTTTCTGTCGTCGCCTTGAAACGAAAGGTTTTCCCGATTTTAAACTACATCTGGCTCAAAGTCTGGCAAACGGTACACCCTATGTGAACCGCAACGTTGAAGAAGATGACAGCGTTGATGCCTATACCAGTAAAATCTTTGAATCCGCAATGGCTGGCCTGGAACAGGTGAAATCCAGTCTGGATGTCACCGCCGTCAACCGCGCCGTGGACTTGCTGACGCAGGCGAAGAAAATTTCTTTCTTCGGTCTGGGTGCTTCTGCTGCTGTCGCACACGATGCGATGAACAAATTTTTCCGCTTCAATATCCCCGTCGTTTATTTCGATGACATTGTGATGCAGCGCATGAGCTGCATGAACTCGAGCGACGGCGACGTCGTGGTATTGATCTCCCACACGGGTAGAACCAAAAGTCTGGTTGAAATGGCACAACTGGCGCGTGAGAACGACGCGACCGTTATCGCGATCACCTCAGACGGTACGCCGCTGGCGCGTGAAGCCTCGCTGGCATTGCGGCTTGATGTGCCTGAAGATACCGATGTCTATATGCCGATGGTGTCCCGTATCGCCCAACTGACGCTGATCGACGTTCTGGCAACGGGGTTCACGCTACGCCGCGGCGAAAAATTTCGTGATAACCTGAAACGAGTCAAAGAGGCCTTGCGCGAATCTCGCTTTGATAAAGACGAGCGATTGATTAATCCTTTCAGGTGATCGCTAAGTTTTACGTTGTACTTTGTTTTTAGTTATATCTATGAAAAATGAGCGGTATCATTACCCGTTTCATCTTTATATGGCCAAAGATTACAGGCATGGAAAGATGGTGGGGATTACCTGTACAGTATGATAATCAGACTCAACACGATGTTCGGATAACGCAGGTGAAATAGTTTTGTTGTAAAGTGACATTTTGCACCGTTATTCGACGCTTAATCGCAACACTACAGCTTCACAAGTGAACGGAGTTATACATGTCCAGACGGCTCAGAAGAACCAAAATTGTAACCACCCTGGGGCCCGCTACCGACCGTGATAATAATCTCGAAAAGATTATCAACGCGGGCGCTAACGTAGTACGCATGAATTTTTCTCACGGCACACCCGAAGATCATCAATTACGTGCCAACAAAGTTCGTGAAATTGCGGCTAAATTAGGCCGCCATGTTGCCATTCTTGGCGATCTACAGGGGCCTAAGATTCGTGTTTCTACCTTCAAAGAAGGTAAAATTTTCCTGAATGTCGGCGACAAATTCTTGCTGGATGCCAATCTGGCGAAAGGCGAAGGCGATAAAGAAAAAGTCGGGATCGATTACAAAGGCTTGCCGAGTGACGTAGTACCTGGCGATATCCTGTTACTGGATGACGGCCGGGTGCAGTTGAAAGTGCTTCAGGTTGAAGGCCTGAAAGTTTATACCGAAGTCACCGTTGGCGGTCCGCTGTCTAACAACAAAGGCATCAACAAACTCGGCGGTGGTCTGTCTGCCGAAGCGCTGACAGAAAAAGATAAAGCCGACATTATTACTGCCGCAAAAATTGGCGTCGACTATCTGGCCGTCTCTTTCCCTCGTACCGGTGAAGACCTCAACTACGCACGCCGCCTCGCGCGCGATGCCGGCTGTAACGCCAAGATCGTATCAAAAGTTGAACGCGCTGAAGCCGTCTGCTCAGATGCTGCGATGGATGACATTATTCTGGCTTCCGACGTGGTGATGGTAGCGAGGGGAGATCTGGGCGTTGAAATCGGCGATCCAGAGCTGGTGGGTATTCAGAAGAAATTGATTCGTCGCGCTCGTCAACTAAACCGTGCGGTCATTACCGCCACGCAGATGATGGAATCGATGATCACCAACCCGATGCCAACGCGCGCAGAGGTGATGGACGTCGCCAACGCCGTGTTAGATGGCACCGATGCGGTCATGCTGTCAGCAGAAACCGCTGCAGGTCAATATCCGGCTGAAACCGTCGCCGCCATGGCAAAAGTCTGCTTAGGCGCGGAGAAAATCCCAAGCATCAACGTCTCCAAGCACCGCCTTGACGTACAGTTTGATAACACGGAAGAATCCATCGCGATGTCGGCCATGTATGCCGCCAACCACCTGAAAGGGGTTACGGCGCTGATTGCCATGACGGAATCAGGTCGCACCGCGCTGATGATGTCCCGTATCAGTTCAGGGCTGCCGATTTTTGCCATGTCCCGCCATGAGCAAACGCTGAACCTGACGGCACTATACCGTGGCGTCACCCCCGTGCATTTCGATAGCTACACGGACGGTGTGGCTGCCGCTAATGATGCAGTGATTCGACTGCGCGATAAAGGATTCCTGATGTCTGGGGATCTGGTTATCGTCACACAGGGCGACATCATGGGTACCGTGGGCACCACTAACACGATCCGTATCCTGCGCGTGGAATAATCTTTGCCATAACCGTTCGCTAGCAGGCAGACGGTTCATTCCAGTAAAAAGCCGGACGATTTCTCGTCCGGCTTTTTTATCTATCGTTCTATTTACTATCGCCGTCTATCTTGCTCTTAGTGACGCGATATAAACTAGTTGCGGTATAAATCATCCCGACAGTACGGTTCAATCTCACCCGGTTTGCGGGTTTTCAACAGCTTCAGAATCCAGGTGTACTGCTCAGGATTCGGCCTGACCAAAATTTCCACTTCTTCATTCATGCGTCGCGCAATATAGGCGTCATCCGCTTCGGCCAAATCATCCATCGGCGGGCGAATATACACATCCAGGCAGCCGTCTTTAGCGTTATATACTGGAAACAGCGGAATGATATCCGCACGGCATACTTTCATCAGTCGTCCGACAGCAGGCAGCGTTGCCTTATAGGTCGCAAAGAAATCAACAAACTCGCTATGTTCAGGGCCGTGATCCTGATCGGGAAGGTAATAACCCCAGCATCCAGAACGCACGGAGCTGATAAACGGTTTAATACCGTCGTTACGAGCATGGATACGACCACCAAAACGACGGCGTAACCGATTCCACCAGTAATCCACCAGCGCGTTCTTCTGATTGTGGAACATCGCCGCCATACGCTGCCCACGCGAGGTCAGCAGCATAGCAGGGATATCGACGCCCCAGCCGTGCGGAACCAGAAAGATCACATTCTTATCTTGTTCTTTAATACGATCCAGAATGTCTTCGCCGTGCCAGCGAACATATTTCTCGATTTTCTTCGGGTTCCGAATTCCCACTTCCACCATCATGATCATCGACTGAGGGGCCGTCGCAAACATGTCATCAATGATGGCTTCGCGCTGTGCTTCCGTTAACTCTGGCATACAGTACAGTAGGTTAATGCGGGCACGGCGGCGTGCGCCTTTTGATATTCTCCCGACAAAACGCCCTAACCCACCCAGCACTGGGTTTCTTAACCGCGCAGGAATATAGGCAGCCAGCGCCATTACCCCTACGCCTAACCAAACGCCCCAATAGCGCGGATGAAAAAAGGCGCGTTCAAACTGGGGAACAAATTCAGCGTTCGATTTTTTTTCTTTTTCCATGCCTAAACTCTTCAGCTCAATCAATAAACATAATCATAATTGCCACCCCGCGTTTGGCAACACCCGCCGACAATTACGCAAAAACATACCTGCTCGACAATAAAAAATCAGGAACCGTACTCTATAAAGTGTTCTATAAATGAAAATGCCGGCAGCAAGCCACCGGCATAACATGCAGTATATCTATCCTAAATAATTCAAGTTGCATGAAGGCGGCCAACGCACAAGCAGCTTGAAGTATGACGGATATGGTTAATCAAACTTAAGCTGCGGCACGACTTCCTTCACCTGCGCCAGATAATCACGGCGTTCTTTACCTGCCAGCCCTTCAGAACGTGGCAACTGAGCCGTTAGCGGATTCACCGCTTGCTGGTTGATCCAAAGTTCGTAGTGCAGATGAGGACCAGTGGAACGACCTGTATTACCGGACAACCCGATGCGATCGCCACGTTTCACTTTCTGCCCAGGTTTAACCAATATACGGTTGAGATGCATAAACCGCGTCGTATACTGACGGCCGTGGCGAATCACGACATAATTACCCGCCGCGCCACTTCGCTTCGCAATCACCACTTCACCATCCCCAACGGCCAAAACTGGCGAACCGACTGGCATGGCGAAGTCGACACCTTTATGCGGTGCGACACGCCCTGTCACCGGGTTCAAACGACGTGGATTGAAGTTGGAGGAAATACGGAACTGTTTCATCGTTGGAAAACGCATAAAGCCACGCGTCAGACCGGAACCTTCGCGATCGTAGAATTTGCCGTCTTCCGCGCGAATGGCGTAATAATCTTTACCACCGGTATTCAGACGCACGCCGACCAGTTCACTCTGCTCACTTTTACCATCGAGCATTTCGCGGGACATCAGTACGGAGAAGGTATCGTCTTTGCGTAATTTACGGAAATCCAACTGCCACTGAAGTGCTTTGATGACTTCACGCACTTCGGTGCTGGTCAAACCGGCGTTTTTTGCACTGCTGACAAAGCTACCACTCACCCGACCATTCAGAACGCTGTTGCGCCACTCGCCTTTCAGCGTCTCAATACGCTCTTTGAAATCAGCACCCACGCGTTCATAAATGCGTGTTTCACGGCGGGACATCTGCCAGGTCAAGCTTTGCAGATCGCCATTTTCTCCCAGTACCCATGAGATTTGTTGACCGATTTTCAGGTTCCGTAAATCTTTATTCTGATCGGCGAGCTGGGTGACATCCGCAATATCGATACCATATTGCGTCAAAATGCTGCTTAAGGTATCGCCCGTAGACACCACGTACTCATGTACGCCGCCTTCATCGGCCACCTTATCGTCTAACTCATCTTGTGGAACGTCGTCATCCGGGGAGGGTTGGTCTATCGGTTCACTGGCTTCAGGCGTTAGCGTACGCAGTTGGCTGGTTTCCAGGTCGATATCTTTCACGATGACAGGCGCATCATCGACGTGGGGATAAACAAAAGGCCGCCAAACAGCAACGGCCAATGTTACAACAGTAAGCGACCCCAGCATGACGCGATGGGGTCGAGGTAAGCTGTTATACGCCAGAGCGATAGTTCGGACTATCTGCTGCACTTATTCGTATCCTCATGATTTTTCCTCCAGACAGCTCACATACTGGTTCGATAGCTGCAACAAGAAATCGGCATAGCTATCTCTACCCAGTGCAATAGTGCTTCCCAATGGATCGAGCACACCCGAGCGCACGTCGGTTCCCTTGGCAACAGCATTAATAACGGCTGGCCTGAATTGTGGTTCAGCAAAAACGCATACGGCTTTATGCTCAACCAACTGTGTTCGTATTTGATGTAAACGCTGTGCACCGGGTTGGATTTCGGGGTTCACCGTGAAGTAACCCAGGGGACTTAACCCATAGTGTTTCTCAAAATAGCCATAGGCATCATGGAACACGAAATAGCCTTTACCCTGCACAGGCGCTAGCATCTTAACAATTTTTTCATCTGCTTGCGCGATTTTATCCGTGAAATAAAGCAGATTCGCGTCTAGTTTGTCCTTATTCTGAGGCATAAGTTCCAATAATTTTGCATGAATGGCAATTGCCGCCTGTTTTGTCATCTCCGGCGACAGCCAAATGTGCATATTGTACTCGCCATGATGGTGGCCATCGTCGCCATCATCATGGGCGGCATGGCTATGATCGTGGCCTTTTTCATGGTCATCATGCGCAGTTTCATGTTCACTCTCATGATCGTGCTCGGCGTCTTTTTCCAGCGCAGATTTAATGGCTGGCAGTGCGGAAAGTGCGATCTGCTTCGCAGGTGAAATTTTCGCTAACGGCTTCCCGAGGAAAGCTTCCATTTCCGGCCCAACCCAAATCACCAGATCGGCGGACTGTAAACGCTGGACATCAGACGGGCGCAAGGCATAATCGTGGGGCGATGCGCCATCCGGTAACAAAACCTCCGTTGGCGTTACGCCATCGGCAATCGCCGACGCAATGAATCCTAGCGGACGAATTGAAGTAATGACCGCAGCAGAGGCCGCGCTGATTGACATCCCGCTCGCGAGTAGCGCGCTGGCAACAAACACACTTTTTAACCATTTTTTCTGCTGAATACATTTTTTTTGTTGAATAGATAGCTGCATGAAAGTCGATCCCATCGATTTTTATCGTATTGTTTGTTATAATATAACGTCACATGGGTTGTGCAAACCGAATTCTATGTCCACATTGGTATCACTCAATAATATTTCAGTTACATTTGGCAGCCGGAAGGTCTTGTCAGATATTTCTCTTACCTTGCAGGCAGGTCGAATTCTGACGCTGCTGGGGCCGAACGGTGCAGGGAAATCAACACTGGTGCGCGTAGTTCTGGGGCTACTTTCTCCGACTTCCGGCTCGCTGGTCCGCGATCCCGCGCTGCGTATCGGCTACGTTCCACAGAAGTTGCATCTGGATACCACGCTGCCGTTGACCGTCAGCCGCTTTATGCAACTGCGTCCCGGCGTGAAAAAGCAGGATATTTTACCTGCACTTAAGCGTGTTCAGGCGGCACACCTGCTGGAACAACCGATGCAGAAACTCTCCGGCGGCGAAACCCAGCGCGTACTGTTAGCACGCGCACTGCTCAACCAGCCTCAACTTCTGGTTCTTGATGAGCCGACACAGGGTGTCGACGTCAACGGACAAATGGCGCTGTACGATCTCATCAACCAGCTGCGGCAGGAATTCCACTGCGGCGTGTTAATGGTTTCGCACGATCTGCATTTGGTGATGGCGAAAACCGATGAAGTCCTGTGCCTTAATCAACATGTTTGTTGTTCCGGCACGCCTGAGGTCGTTTCCCTTCACCCAGAATTCTTAGCGATGTTTGGCCACCGCGGCGCGGAGCAATTGGCGATTTATCGCCACCATCACAATCATCGTCACGATCTACAGGGACGTATCATTCTGAAAAGACAAGGCGGAAACGACGCATGATCGAACTGCTGTTTCCCGGTTGGCTGGCGGGGATATTGTTGGCTATTGCGGCAGGCCCGCTTGGTTCATTCGTCGTTTGGCGACGCATGTCTTATTTCGGCGATACGCTGGCGCACGCATCCTTACTCGGCGTCGCCTTCGGCCTGCTGCTGAACATCAACCTATTTGCTGCCGTCATCACCGTGACGCTCATTCTGGCACTGGGGCTTGTCTGGCTGGAACGGCGTCCCTATCTGGCCGTCGATACATTACTCGGCATCATGGCACACAGCGCTTTATCGCTTGGATTGGTTGTCGTTAGCCTGATGAACAACGTGCGCGTGGATTTGATGGCTTACCTGTTTGGCGATTTGCTCTCCGTCACGACAGAAGATCTGTGGGTCATCGGTTCTGGTGTGATCGTCGTTGTTGCTATTATGCGTTGGCAATGGCGCGCGCTGCTTTCCATGACGATTAGTCCGGAGCTGGCACACGTCGACGGGGTGAAACTACAGCGCACCAAACTGCTTTTGATGCTGACCACCGCATTAACGATTGGCATTGCCATGAAATTTGTTGGTGCGCTGATCATTACGTCTCTGCTGATTATTCCCGCTGCCAGCGCCAGACGATTCGCGCGGACGCCGGAACAAATGGCAAGTATCGCGATTATTGTTGGCATGATTGCCGTGACGGGCGGCCTGGCCTTCTCGGCTGGCTACAATACGCCAGCCGGGCCATCCGTGGTGCTGTGCGCTTCGCTGCTGTTTATTGTCAGCCTGCTTAAGCGACAGCCCGCCTAGCCTGTCAGTAGCACAGATTAAAAGGAAAAGCCCTTCTGAGTATCATGTCCAGAAGGGCTTTCTATTTTAAAGATGGTGAAAAACGCGTTTATTTCCGGTTCGCCATATCTGGAATGATTAAATCACCGCGCAAGACATACGAGCCCAGCACGTCCTGCGTTTTCTCATTAAGCCAGGACACGATTCTGGCCGCTATCGCATCCATCGAATATTCAATGGCCGGTATCGCCGGAATGCCAGGAATATCGAGAGACCCTGCCAGACTGAATACCATGATGTCTTTTGGCACAGATTTATTAAACGCCTGAAGCTGTGTAATAACACGTTTGGCTTCCTGCTCATCCGCGACCAAAAGCGCATTGAAATTCAGCGTCGTGCTGTTATTGAGCAACACTTGCAGCGCCACCGACGACGATGAAGACGCATCCATAAAAATCAGGTTGCGGTTAAACGGCAAGAAATTATTTTCCAGCGCCCGCTTGTACCCTAAAAGCACCTGCTCCGCTGAACTGCTGGCGGCGGGATTAATCAGCGCGATTTGTCGCCTGCCTTGTCGAATCAAGTAATTACATGCCGTTTCCGTGGCGAAAGCGTGATCGAATTGCAGGCTGTTTGCGGTGTCCGTCTCCATACAATCGATCAGAATAATGTTCTTGTCGGGCAGATTCAGCGGGAAGCGCGCGCCGATGACTAAAATGTCATCACACAGCCCGCTGCTCAGCTCATCAAGCACGCTCATGACTTCTGACCTACTGCTGGCAAACCGTAACAAAAGATGCTTTTGATGCCGGCTAAAGTGTTTTTCCAGCGCATAAAGATAGCCGGTCGTCTGGTTAATGTTGTCCTGTGCGCAGATCACACCAATACAGCCCGTTGACTGACTCAGCAGCGATTGGGCGATGACGTTCGGCCGATATTTAAGCTCATCAACCGCTTTTAACACCGCAAGACGGCTGGCTTCCTTTACGCCGCGTGAACCACTCAACACCCGGGAGACTGTGGCTTTGGACACCCCAGCTAAACGCGATACATCGTTGATTGTAGACATCTATTTGCCCCTGGAAAACGCTAAATCCGACTCAAAAAAACCTGAACACCCACAGCGCATTGTATTACTTTGCAGTATAACCCTTTCCATCCAGCATGGAAACCGATTATCCGTTTCACATCCAATACGTATTCATACCAATAAGATGTGATGTAAATCTAATTAATATCGCCAGAAATCATCACATATTGACGGTCATCACACTTCTCTTTTCTTTGCATGGAAAACGGTTTCCATATGATATCCAATCATACTAGCAATAACTTTTTACATTCTGTTTAGCGGAAAATGCGGTCCGCCGCGGAAGAAAAATGACGGGTATAGGCTCACGATCATAACAGGCCGCCACGCATAGAACCTAAGAACACATTTTTATTCAATGTGTTATGGAATAGTCGTGGCGGTAACATACTTGATGACGATCTGTCGCTGTTACGGCGACACATGAAAAAGGTGTTCACATGAGTTCCTTATATCAATCAACGATTGCCGCGATCGAACAATCGATTACCCCGCTGGCCGGACGTTTAGGGCAACAAAAATATGTGATCGCTATCCGCGATGGCTTTACCGCCGCGCTCCCTTTTATGATCATCGGTTCATTTATGTTGGTGTTTATTTTCCCTCCCTTCTCTGCCGATACGACCGTCGGATTTGCTCGTACCTGGCTGGATTTCTCTATCACCTACCGCGCAGAACTGATGCTGCCTTTTGAGCTCAGTATGGGCGTGATGACATTTTTCATCTCCGTGGGCGTGGGTGCCAGTCTGGGACGACAATTTAATCTCGATTCCGTCATGTCTGGCTTGCTGGCATTTATGGCTTTCCTGCTCGTCGCCGCCCCTTACGCCGATGACAAAATCTCTACCGAGTATCTATCAGGACAAGGGATCTTCACCGCTTTACTGACCTCCATCTACGCCACCCGTGTGTATGCAGCGCTGAAACAACACAACATTACCATTCGCTTACCGAAAGAAGTGCCGACGGGTGTCGCCCGTTCGTTTGAAATCCTCATTCCCGTGTTGGTGATTGTCGCAACGCTGCACCCGCTCAATCTTTTCATTGAAGCGCAAACGGGCATGATCATTCCCGAAGCGATTATGCACCTGCTGGCACCGCTGGTGTCCGCCTCAGACTCGCTGCCTGCCATTCTTCTGTCTGTGCTGCTGTGCCAGCTTTTCTGGTTTTCGGGGATCCACGGTTCGCTGATTGTCACAGGCATCATGAATCCATTCTGGATGACCAATCTGGCTGTAAATCAGGCCGCGCTGGCAGCCGGTGAAGTACTGCCGCATATCTATTTACAAGGTTTTTGGGATCACTACCTGTTGATTGGCGGCGTCGGTTCGACGCTACCGCTGGCATTCCTGCTGTTACGCAGCAAGGTCACGCATTTACGCACCATTGGCAGAATGGGCGTCGTACCGAGCTTCTTTAACATCAACGAACCGATCATGTTTGGTGCGCCGATTATCATGAATCCGATGCTGTTCATCCCCTTTGTTTTCGTACCGATGGTGAATGCCGTATTGGCTTACACCGCGACCAAAATGGGGTGGCTAGCGCAGGTCGTCTCGCTCACGCCGTGGACAACCCCCGCCCCCATTGGCGCATCATGGGCCGCAAACTGGAGTTTCAGTCCACTCATTATGTGCCTGCTGTGCATGGTATTTTCCGCGCTGATGTATTTGCCGTTCCTGCGAGCCTACGAACGGTCATTACTGAAAACCGAAGAGAAAAAAATACAGGGTGATTTATCGCTGACAAAAACGGTGAGGAGCAATTAATGACATTAATAAAGAATTAAATAAAGGAATTAAATAAAGAAGAAAATAAAGCATTCAGCGCTACATATTTTCATTATTCATACTCGCCGATCTGAATGCTATTTAAGAACGTGGCATGAAAAATATGTGCTGCGAATATTTGGTCACATAAAAATAGGTCATATGATGATTACATTAGAAGATGCAGTAATGGAAATTATCGTCAATGCGGGGCAGTCACGCAGCCTGTGCTTTGAGGCGCTGCACGCTGCACGTAAAGGCAACATTGATGAAGCTAAAAATCTGTTGAAAGAAGCTGATGGCTATGCGCGTAAAGCTCACCACATGCAGACCCAACTGATCGAACAGGATGCAGGAGAAGCCAGACAGCCGATGACATTAATTATGGTTCACGCTCAAGATCATTTAATGACATCGCTACTTGCTCGAGAATTATCAGAAGAAATTATTCATCTTTATCAACGGCAATAATAAAAATAACAAATACCTCTTAAAGGGAGGATCGATTACGTCAGTTATTTAATTACGTGATGCTGTAAAAAATAACAATCACCTTGTTCTGAACATCGTGTCATTATTCACGCTACTCAGAACGGGATGGTTATTGTCTGAAAATAACTTACCGAATTGAGATGATTATGACAAATTGCAAAAAACTTCCAGTTACGCTGGCGGTTCTGGCTGCCCTTTGCTCCGGTTCCGCATTCGCACAAGAAACAATTACTCAGGAGCAATTAGATCGCATCGTTGCTCAAGCCGTGGAAAAAGCGCTGGCGGAGCGTCAAGCCAAATTAGACGCCATCGCCAGTAAACAAGTCGATCCGCTGACCACGCCGGATGCCCCCAAGACGCCTGATATGGCGATCCCCTACGGGATCAACTTCACCGGTTACGCTCGCTATGGCGCGCAATTCCAGAGTGGTGACCAGAAATACGTTGCGGTTGACGGCTCCTACAATGGTGCTTCCGCGCTGGGTCGTCTGGGCAACGAAGGCAACGGCGGTGAATTCCAGCTTTCCAAGGCCTTCAAGAGTGACAACGGCGCAATCTGGGATGTGGTCGTGATGATCGACCACTGGGGTGACGAAGTTAACCTGAAAAAAGCCTATGCCGGCGTCACCAACCTTTTTGCTTCCCAGCCAAATGCCTACCTCTGGGCAGGGCGTGATTTCCACCAGCGTCCACAGCAAGGTATCAACGACTATTTCTGGATGAACCATGACGGTCAGGGGGCGGGGATAAAGAATTTTGAACTTGGTGGTATTCAATTTGATGTGGCGGCCGTCGGTGCCGTAGAGTCCTGTAATCCTCAGGTTATAACCAATAATTCGAACCCCTCACGCATCAGCTGTACCGGTGGCTCCGGCACGGGCGATAAAGGTAATTACGCACTGACCTCCAAAATACATGGCATTAAGCTGGGGGCGTTAGATCTTGCGTTGTACGCGAACTACGGTTTTGATTCAAAAGCAGTGGATAACAATGCGCGCCTGAAAGCCTGGCAAGGCGGTGCGGTCTTGAGCCACACAGGAAAAAATAGCCTTAATCAATTTATTACTCGCTACTCGAATCATGCGGACAACAGCGTTTACAACAAAACGGATAACCTGAAAACCTTCTATGCCAGCTTCGAAGGTAAATACAAATTCACACCGCAGACGCAGGTCGAATATCTGCTTGCCTACCACGACTACTCGAACGACTCAGCGAGTCAGGACGACCGTCGTAACTACAATGCCATCGTTCGACCCATGTATTTCTGGAATGATGTGCATTCTACCTGGCTTGAAGCAGGCTATCAGCACGTGGATTACGGTCAGGGCGGTGATAACAAAGGGTGGAAACTGACGCTTTCGCAGAATGTCTCGATCGCCATGGGGCCGGAATTCAGACCGATGCTGCGCTTCTATGTGACTGGTGGGGAAGTGGATAACAAGCATACCGCGCGGACAACGACTGGCGTCAACACGAAACTCGATTCGTTCAACGTCGGGGCAATGTGGGAAGCCTGGTTCTAATCACATACATTCAGGGAGACTCCGGTGGTCTCCCTGAATCTGGCAAAACCTCTATGAGGCGCTATGTAGAGTTACTCGTTAGCCCAAATCTTCGCGCGT
The DNA here is from genome assembly GCF_015689195.1 of Pectobacterium aroidearum. Lineage (GTDB taxonomy): Bacteria > Pseudomonadota > Gammaproteobacteria > Enterobacterales > Enterobacteriaceae > Pectobacterium > Pectobacterium aroidearum. The sequence continues at coordinate 2,223,169 of NZ_CP065044.1, read as the reverse complement.
TAAGCCAAAATGCCGATAGGCATGTTGCGTCGCCATCCGACCGCGCGGCGTACGCTGAATAAACCCTTGCTGAATCAAAAACGGTTCCAGCACGTCTTCAATGGTTTCACGCTCTTCGCCAATGGCAGCCGCTAAATTGTCCAGCCCGACGGGGCCGCCCATGAATTTATCGATAATCGCCAACAATAGCTTACGGTCCATGTAGTCGAACCCTTCGGTATCCACCGCCAGCATATCCAGCGCCTGCGTTGCCACAACTCCGGTAATCGCCCCTTCCGATTTAACCTCGGAAAAATCGCGTACCCGGCGCAATAGCCGATTAGCAATACGCGGCGTGCCCCGCGCGCGGCGAGCAACTTCCAGGGAGCCTTCCGGCGTCAGATCCAATCCCAGACACTGTGCGCTGCGGCCAACGATATACTGCAAATCCGCCACATTATAAAACTCCAGACGTTGCACAATGCCAAAACGATCGCGCAGCGGCGAGGTTAACGACCCCGCACGCGTCGTTGCGCCAATCAGTGTGAAAGGAGGCAGATCGAGTTTAATCGAGCGAGCCGCGGGCCCTTCGCCGATCATGATATCCAGTTGGTAATCTTCCATCGCCGGGTACAGCACTTCTTCCACTACGGGCGAGAGGCGATGGATTTCATCAATGAACAGCACATCATGCGGTTCGAGATTGGTCAGCAGCGCAGCAAGATCGCCTGCTTTTTCCAACACCGGACCCGACGTTGTACGCATATTCACGCCCATCTCATTAGCGACAATATTCGCCAACGTCGTTTTACCCAGTCCGGGAGGACCAAAAATCAGCAGATGATCCAGCGCATCCCCACGTTTGCGGGCGGCTTGAATGAAAATTTCCATCTGCTCACGCACCTGCGGCTGGCCCACATATTCGTTCAGCAGCTTAGGACGCATCGCTCGGTCGAGAAATTCTTCTTCAGGAATAGCGTCAGCGGAAATTAAACGATCGGCTTCTATCATGAATACCTCACAGCGCCGCGCGCAGTGCATCCCTGATCAGGGTTTCACAGTCGGCCTCAGGGCGCGCAATCTTGGAAATCATGCGGCTAGCTTCCTGCGGTTTATAGCCCAGCGCAACCAGTGCTGCTGCGGCTTCCGCTTCGGGATCGCTGGCACGGCTTTCTGTACTAGCCGGCGATGCGAGCGGAATATCGCTGACCGGATTAAACAGATCGCCGCTCAAGCCCTTGAAGCGATCTTTCATTTCAACAACCAACCTTTCCGCCGTTTTCTTACCTACGCCCGGAAGTTTAATCAACGCACCGATTTCTTCGCGCTCAACCGCGCTGACAAACTGCGTCGCGGACATCCCGGAGAGAATCGCCAGCGCCAGCTTCGGTCCAACGCCATTCACTTTGATCAGCTCGCGGAACAGCGCCCTCTCCTGCTTATCATTAAAACCGAACAGCAGTTGCGCATCTTCGCGGACCACGAAATGGGTAAAGATAATCGCTTCCTGATTGAGCTCAGGGAGTTCGTAAAAGCACGTCATCGGCATATGGACTTCGTAACCCACGCCGTTAGCTTCTATCAGCACCTGCGGCGGCTGTTTTTCCAGGATAATGCCTCTGAGACGACCTATCACGTTGCGCTTCCTTTTACTTAGGGAATGAATGGCTTGAAGTATGACGAGTATATAACATAAAAAAGGCTGGATGAATATCCAGCCTCCTGTTTCAGCGCAGTCGTCCTGCCAGCGGGTTCACTTTCGCCGCCGATGTACGCAGCAGGCTTTGGTTAAAATGACAGTGAGTGATGGCAATCGCCAACGCATCGGCGGCATCCGCCTGCGGGCTGGCCGACAATTTCAGCAGCGAGCGGACCATATGCTGCACCTGCTTTTTATCCGCCGCGCCCGTTCCCACCACCGTTTGTTTAACCAAACGCGCCGCATACTCAAACACGGGTAGGTCCTGATTGACTCCCGCGACGATAGCCACACCGCGCGCCTGCCCCAGCTTCAAGGCTGAATCCGGGTTTTTCGCCATGAAAACCTGCTCAATCGCCATACAATCTGGACGAAATTGCGTAATGATTTCACTGACGCCAGCGTAAATCAGCTTCAACCGCGTGGGCATATCATCCACCACGGTACGGATACAGCCGCTGCCGAGATACGTCAGGTGGCGCCCCTGCTGACGGATAATGCCATAGCCCGTCACGCGAGAACCGGGGTCAATGCCAACTATTATTGTCATCGTGTCGCTCCGTCGATTCGCGCGTGTGGGTAACTGCTTCTACTTTGCATTACCGACCTGCCATTACAGCAGTTCAGCCACCTCATCGGAGATTTCACCGTTATGGTAAACCTCTTGCACATCGTCGCAGTCTTCCAGCATGTCAATCAGACGCATCAGTTTCGGTGCCGTTTCTGCATCCATATCCGCCTTGGTGGATGGAATCATCGACACTTCAGCTGACTCGGCTTTCAGGCCCGCCGCATCCAACGCATCTTTCACGTTACCGAACGTTTCCCACGGCGTGAAGACGTCAATCGCACCGTCGTCATACGTCACGACATCATCAGCACCTGCTTCTAACGCCGCATCCATCACTGCATCTTCATCCAGACCTGGTGCGTAAGAAATAACGCCTTTCTTGGTGAAAAGGTATGAAACGGAACCATCAGTCCCCAGATTCCCACCCGTCTTCGTGAACGCGTGACGCACTTCGGAAACGGTACGGTTACGGTTGTCACTCAGGCACTCCACCATGACAGCAGTGCCGCCCGGGCCGTAGCCTTCATAAATGATGGTTTCCATGTTGGCATCTTCGTCACCGCCGACGCCACGGGCAATCGCGCGGTTCAGGGTATCGCGCGTCATGTTGTTGGACAGTGCTTTATCGATCGCTGCGCGCAGACGCGGGTTAGAACCGGGATCGCCACCGCCCAGACGGGCTGCGGTAACCAGTTCGCGGATAATCTTGGTAAAGATTTTACCGCGTTTGGCGTCCTGTGCTGCTTTACGATGCTTTGTGTTAGCCCACTTACTATGACCTGCCATAAAAATCTCCGAAAAAAGCCTGTTCAGGCCGGATAAATAACAAATTCCTCAATCGCCTGCCGGTTGCTCCAGGACTTGGTCAACTGTGCCGCGTGGGGCACATCCAACCACTGGTAGGCAAGATGCTCGGATAATTGCACCTCGCGCTCAGCAGGTAACGCCAGACAAAACCAGTGTTCGGTATTGTGCGTAACCCCCGGCGCATAGCGACGTCTCAAATGAGCAAATAGCTCAAACTCAATACAGCGCTGACAATCAAAGAGTGATAACGCTTCCGCGGATATATCAATGTTCACTTCTTCTTTGACTTCACGCTGTGCGGCATACGGCGCGCTTTCCCCTTCTTCTATACTGCCGGTTACCGACTGCCAGAATTCGGGATCGTCACGCCGTTGCAACATCAGCACCCGTCCGGTGTCACGGGCATAGATCACCACCAGAACCGAAACGGGTCGCTTGTATACCATCTTATTCGTTCTCGGATTTTCCATCCTGAGCCGCTTTCCCTTTCACGACAACCGCAATGGCAAGCTCTTCCAGCGAGGCCGGGTTGGCGAAGCTTGGCGCTTCCGTCATCAGGCACGCTGCAGCCGTCGTTTTCGGGAAGGCGATAACATCACGAATGTTATCGGTGCCCGTCAGCAACATCACCAGACGGTCAAGGCCAAACGCCAGACCCGCATGCGGCGGCGTACCATATTTCAACGCATCCAGCAGGAAGCCAAATTTCTCACGTTGCTCTTGTTCGGTAATGCCCAGAATGCTGAACACAGTTTGCTGCATATCACCGTTGTGAATACGTACCGAACCACCGCCCACTTCATAACCGTTAATCACCATGTCATAGGCATTGGCAATCGCCGAAACCGGGTTGGCAGCCAGCTCAGAAGGCAGCATGTCACGCGGCGCGGTAAACGGGTGGTGCATCGCAGCCAATCCGCCTTCACCATCTTCTTCAAACATTGGGAAATCGACGACCCACAGCGGTTCCCAGCTGTCGTCTTTCGTCAGGCTCAAATCGCGGCCCAGTTTGAGACGCAGCGCGCCCAGCGCATCGGTGACCACTTTCGCGCTGTCTGCGCCAAAGAACAGAATGTCGCCATCTTGCGCGGCAGTACGATCCAACAACGCTGACAGCATGTCTGCATTCAGGAATTTCGCTACCGGGCTTTGAACGCCTTCCAGACCTTTAGCACGCTCGTTGACCTTGATATAAGCCAAACCTTTCGCGCCATAGATTTCAATAAACTTGCCATATTCATCAATCTGCTTACGGCTCAGCTGTGCGCCACCCGGTACGCGGATAGCGGCAACGCGGCCTTTGGCATCGTTTGCCGGGCCGGAGAACACTTTAAAGTCGATGTCTTTAACCAGATCGGCAACGTCAACCAGTTCCAGCGGGTTACGCAGGTCTGGCTTATCGGAACCGAAACGACGCATCGCCTCTGCGAACGTCATGATCGGGAAATCGCCCAGATCGACGCCTTTCACGTCCAGCCACAGTTCACGCACCAGTTTCTCCATCACTTCACGCACCTGCGGCGCGGTCATGAAAGAGGTTTCCACATCGATCTGGGTAAATTCTGGCTGTCTGTCAGCACGCAGGTCTTCGTCACGGAAGCATTTGACGATCTGATAGTAACGGTCAAAACCGGACATCATCAGCAGCTGTTTAAACAGCTGTGGAGACTGCGGCAGCGCATAAAATTTACCTTTATGTACGCGGCTCGGCACCAGATAGTCGCGCGCGCCTTCCGGCGTCGCCTTCGTCAGCATTGGCGTTTCGATATCCAGGAAGCCGTGCTCATCCATAAAGCGACGAACAAAACTGGTAATACGGGCACGCGTTTTCAGGCGCTGCGCCATTTCAGGACGGCGCAAATCGAGATAACGGTATTTGAGACGAGCTTCTTCAGTGTTGGTTTGATTTGAATCCAACGGCAGCGCTTCAGAGCGGTTAACGATCGTCAGGGCGTTGGCAAAAATCTCGACTTCACCCGTCGCCATATCTTTGTTGATTTGGCTTTCTGGACGGGCGCGTACTACACCGGTAAGTTGGATGCAGAACTCGTTACGCAACTCGGATGCCAGTTTAAATGCGTCCTGACGGTCTGGGTCAAAAAACACCTGAACCAGCCCTTCGCGGTCACGCATATCAATAAAAATCAAACCACCCAGATCGCGGCGGCGGTTAACCCAACCGCACAATGTCACTTCCTGGCCCACATGGGACGAATTCAACTGCCCGCAATAATTAGTACGCATCACGATGTCCTTTTACTCATCCGCCAGCTCACACGTTTCACGGTAGATCACTTTTCACGGTAGATCACAGCACAAAAACAGTGGCATTTTCGCTGCACGGTATGGTTTTTCTGGGTTACTGTCCGGTGAAAAAAGGCGGCTATTATAAAGGATATTCGCCCGAACGATAAGCATGAAGGTAACGCTCTGCGACGCAGCCGCCTACTCTTTTTATGAAATTTCCTTTCCGGTTAACGAAATGTTCACCAATCAGCACTGAGTTGTTGCAAAAGTGAGCGTCCGAAAAACCGCGACGCCTCAGCCCAAAGAGACAGAACTCACCAATACGCACAGCGTGAGGATTTACGGAAACCGACCTTCTCTTTTAATAAAACCTGCTAAAATTACCAAGTAACTGCTTATTTTTATAAAAATTTTAATAAAAAACGCATTCCCATTATTGGCAAATGCGTATGGTTTACATGGAGAACAACTATGTATTCATTTGTTGCCCGCCAACCTATTTTAAATCAACACCTCCAAACCGTTGCCTACGAACTCCTTTTTCGCATGGACGTCACCAATAGATTTCCTGACGTCAGTCCTGAGTTTGCAACCGCACAGCTCATTTCCGATCAATTTTTAACTAATCCGCTGACAAAATCCGTGGCTGAGCAGCCTTACTATATTAATTTTCCCCACCAGATGCTGATCAACGGTCAGGCTGAAGTCCTGCCACAGGAAAAGGTCGTTATCGAGATTCTGGAAAATGCGATCCCCGACAACGATCTCTTTGTCGCCGTAAAAAAACTAAAAAGAAAAGGCTTCAGAATTGCACTGGATGATTTTTCGATGGATTCAGATTGGGATCGATTTTTGCCTTACATCGACATCATCAAATTTGATTTAACCTTGTCGACGTTTGGTGATATTGAAAATTTCATCAACAGAACTGCACAGCGTAAATTAACCTATCTGGCCGAAAAAGTAGAAACACATGAGCAATATCTGCAAAGCAAAAAGCTGGGTATCTCACTATTTCAGGGGTATTTTTTCAGCCATCCAGAGATGATCAGATCGAAAAAACTGGTCAATAACTCCAGCAATACCATCAGGCTACTGAGAGAAGTCAATAAGCCTGAAATCAACTATGCCACGATCGAAGAATTGGTCTGTGCCGATCTCTCGCTTTATTATAAATTGATGCGCCACATCACCAATATCAAATACAACACCCGCTTTGGCATTACCGCGACATCAATGTCTTTCCGTTCCATGGCAATGCTCCTTGGGCAACGGGAGCTTAAACGTTTTGTCTCATTGATCAGCATTACTAATAGTAACGAAAATAAACCCAGCGAGCTTTATCGTACCAGCTTAATTCGCGCCAGATTCTTCGAATTATTGTATGCCTCTTTTAATGTGAAGGAGGATACCACCGATGCATTTTTGTGCGGATTATTGTCACTGCTTGATGCCGTATTAGATTCGCCGATGCCTCTATTGCTCTCGCAAATCGCCCTATCGGAAAAAATTAACCAGAGCTTATTAGAAAATACTGGTGAGCTGGCGGTTTATCTGACGTTAATTTCTAAATATGAACAACAAGAATGGGAAGAACTTGAGCAACTTTTAATCCAGTTGGGTATCGATGAAGAAAACTTCTTCACCATGATCATGGAGGCAACACAGTGGGCGGATGAGATTTTATAAACGATTTCTCTCGGCTCACTCGCGCAGTCCTGACAATTACGCGATAATCACCGCCATCCTACGTGAAGCTCAATGAAGTTATGGTGCGATGATGTACATCGGATTACCACAATGGCAGCATTCTGCCTGGAGTCGGTTGGGGTTAAACGATCTTGCTGATTACAGCCGCTATTTTACCTGCGTGGAAGGGAACACGACCTTTTATGCGTTGCCTTCACGCGAGGTTGTCTTACGCTGGCGTGATATGACGCATGATGACTTTCGTTTTTGCTTCAAGTTTCCCTCAACGATCAGTCATAAAGCTGCCCTACAAAATTGTGACAGCGATGTCAGCCTCTTTTATCAATGCCTGGAGCCGATTGAACACCGTATCGGACAGCTCTGGCTGCAACTCCCTGCCGCCTTTGGTCCCTCGCAGTTGCCCGTTCTGTGGCGTTTTCTTGATGCTTTGCCGCAGGGGTTCGGCTACGGCGTGGAAGTTCGTCATCCGCTGTTTTTTGCCAAAGGCGATGAGGAGCGCGCACTGAATCAGGGGCTACAGCAGCGTGGCATTAATCGCGTGATTCTCGACAGTCGACCGGTTCATCATGCCGCGCCAGACAGTGCCGCCATGCGTGAAGCCCAGCGTAAGAAGCCTCGCGTGCCGGTACACGCCGTGCTCACGGCCACACAGCCGCTGATCCGCTTTATCGGTAGTGAAACGCCGGAAGAAAATCTTCGCTGGTTCGAGTCATGGCGTAACAAGCTGCCGCAGTGGCGTGAAGCCAATCCTTTCTTTTTTATTCACACGCCGGATATCGGTGATGCCCCGCCGCTGGCACAACAGCTTTGGCCGTTACTCGCCGAGATTGACCCAACCTTGCCACCCCAGCCGGATTGGCCACAGCAGGCGACGCTCTTTTGATCCACCAACTGACGGGTGTTAGCCCGTTTGGTTATAAACCCTTTCGCAACGCAACGCATTTCCGCTAAAAAAATCGGCCTTTACAGGCGACAGTTGCGTTAGGGAAAGCTATTATTCTGCAAGCCGTTTTCGGTTAGGTTACGGAGTAAAACATGGTAAGTGCGCTCTATATCGTGCTTGGCGCAATCTTGTTGATAAAGCTGTCTATTGATGTTGTGAAGCTCAGAATGCAGTATCGCGTTGCATACGGCGACGGCGGATTTTATGAATTGCAAACGGCGATCCGGGTACATGGCAATGCGGTCGAATATATCCCGATTGCGGCGATTTTGCTGGTGCTGATGGAAATGAACGGCGCCCTTATCATCATGATCCATTTTTGCGGTATTTTATTGATTACCGGACGTTTAGTTCACTACTACGGCCTCCGGCACCGTGAATTTCGCTGGCGGCGTTCAGGTATGGCAGCAACCTATGCCTCACTCATCCTGATGATTGCAGCAAACCTCTATTATCTCCCCTGGGATCTGGTTTTCACGCTGTATTGATAGCGGAAACAAGCACGATGCCTGCCCTCCCGGTCGTACGAATCTTTATGCGCCCGGGAATCAAAAAACGCGTCCACACTATGCGTCTACACAATGTGAAAGGTGAAGGCCACGGTGTATTCTGCTAGAATATGCCCTCTTTAATTACTATCACTCTCAGTGCACCTTCTGCCATGCCAAACCGCGATATGCTTTTTTCTGTGCCAATTGCCAATTTAGGCGACTGGACATTCGACGAACGCGTTGCTGACGTCTTTCCCGATATGATCCAACGTTCTGTACCCGGCTATTCCAACATCATCTCGATGATTGGCATGTTGGCAGAACGGTTCGTCCGCCCGGATAGCCACGTCTACGATCTAGGATGCTCGCTGGGTGCAGCTACGCTGTCCATGCGACGCAATATCCATGTTCCAGGTTGCAAAATTATCGCGGTAGACAATTCCCCGGCCATGGTGAAACGCTGCCGCAGCCATATTGACGCTTTTCGTTCCGACACTCCCGTCGAGATTATAGAAGCCGATATTCTGAACATTGATATCGAAAATGCGTCTATGGTGGTGCTGAACTTTACGCTTCAGTTTTTGGAACCTTCCCAGCGACAGGTGCTCATCGAACGTATTTATCAGGGATTAAATCCCGGCGGCGTGCTCGTCCTCTCTGAAAAATTCAATTTTACGGACAAAGACGTCGGCGAATTACTGTTTAACATGCACCTCGACTTCAAACGAGCAAATGGCTACAGCGAGTTAGAAATCAGTCAGAAACGCAGTATGTTGGAAAACGTCATGCTGACCGATTCGGTAGAAGCCCATAAGGCTCGGCTGGCAAGCGCCGGTTTTGAGCACAGCGAAGTTTGGTTTCAATGTTTTAATTTTGGTTCGTTATTAGCCGTGAAAGCAGAGGAAAAGGCGTGATCGATTTCGGCAATTTTTATCAGCAAATCGCAAAAGGCCCGCTCAGCCACTGGCTTAACACGCTGCCTTCACAGCTCAGCAGTTGGCAGCAGGAATCCTTGCACGGTAAGTTTAAACTCTGGTTTAACTCGCTGGAACATCTCCCCTCGCTGACGCCAACCACTCTGGATTTGAACGACAGCGTCACTGCGCGCATGGAACCCGATATTTCAGAGGGGCAGCGTGAAGGCATTGAAAAGCTGCTGCGTAACCTGATGCCCTGGCGTAAAGGCCCCTTTTCGCTTTACGGTGTGGATATCAACACGGAATGGCGTTCTGACTGGAAATGGCAGCGTGTACTCCCGCACATCAGCCCGTTGAAGAATCGCCTGATTTTGGATGTAGGCTGCGGCAGCGGCTATCACCTGTGGCGGATGGTCGGTGAAGGCGCCACGATGGCGGTCGGTATCGACCCTATGCAATTATTCTTATGTCAGTTTGAAGCTGTACGTAAACTGCTCGGTGACGATCAACGGGCGCACGTTTTACCACTCGGCATTGAGCAACTCCCCGAACTGGCGGCGTTTGACACGGTGTTTTCGATGGGCGTGCTGTATCACCGCCGTTCCCCGCTCGATCACCTGTGGCAATTAAAGAATCAACTGGTGGCGGGGGGTGAACTGGTGCTGGAAACGCTGGTCATTGAAGGCGATGAAAACCAGGTGCTGGTACCGGGAGAACGCTACGCGCAAATGCGCAATGTGTATTTCATTCCTTCTGCTGCGGCCTTGACCACATGGCTTGAAAAATGCGGCTTTGTTGATGTCCGCGTCGTCGATGTCTGCACAACGACAACGCAGGAACAGCGGCGGACAGACTGGATGATCACAGAGTCACTGGCGGAATTCCTCGATCCTGAGGATCCGTCAAAAACGGTGGAAGGCTACCCCGCACCGGTACGCGCCGTCTTGGTTGCACGTAAACCCGGCATCTACCAACCCTAAATGACTGCATGCGACAAAAAAAGCCCCAGCAACACGCTGGGGCCTGGTACTTGCCATGCAAACCGAATGGTATGCTGCGCGGCAAAATCGAAGAATGACGATGTCGTGTTGATTGCAATGCTGTTTATAGCAATACCTATATCGCTACTACACCGTGAAACGCCTTACGTTATGACACGTACTGCATTTCACGGTCGGGGCTCACCGCCCGTTTCATTGCGGCCACCACATCACCATCCACGCAATACTGGCTAAATTCATCTAACTCCGTCTCAGAACACATCGACACACCGATTTTGCGATAACGCATGGGGGATGACGTCCACTGCCCGGCGGAGCTGTGCAGTTCTCGAATACCCGCCTGCTGAAATTTGTGCAGGTTAGTCAGTCGCACGCCGGAACCTGCCATAATAATTGGACCGCGACTGGCCTGTGTTAGTTCACGTAATAACCGCAGCCCATTTTCTGCCGTTTGTTGCTGCCCAGAGCTTAATATGCGCGATACGCCAAGGTCGGTGAGTTGTTCCAGCGCAACATAAGGGTTCAGGCACATATCAAACGCACGATGAAAGGTCACCGCCATTCCTTGAGCCACCGCCATGATTTCGCGCATTTTGGGCAAATCAATGTGCCCTTCTTCATTGAGTACGCCTACAACGACGCCAGGAAACCCCATCTCGCGAATCTGTTCAATGTCATATTTGATGGCAGCCAATTCCATCGTGCTGTAGCAGAAATCGCCGCCTCTCGGACGCACAATAGGGTGAACGGGAATCGCGACTTTTTCACGAGCGCTACGCAGCGCGCCATAGGATGGCGTTAATCCGCCTTCTCGTTGTCCTGCACAGAGTTCAATTCTGTCAGCCCCAGACTGCGCTGCTGTTATGGCACAATCAACGCTATAACAGCATACTTCCAGTTTCGTCATCGCTGCTCCTCCATGTAAACTCTCAGACTATTTTCTTTAGCGAAAAATCGGCGAATCATCAGACCGACTAAAGTAATAACTATGGCATTCACATTCATATCGTGAGGAGACAGGAGTCACAATGAACGCGATACATTGCCGAAATAAACATGACATAATCCACAGTTTTATTAATCTGTTCTATACCCGTCATACTTCAAATTGCAGGTGCGTTGGCTACCTTCACTCACCCGAATCACTTACCTAAGTAAGCTCATCGGGATGAAATGAGAGACGTCCTGTCTCTCACCGAAGGCCAGCCGTTGGCTGGTCAAATTCGTTCCCGACGAATTTGTCCCTCTCTCGCCGCGTTATTCAAAACGAACTCGTTTTGTCCTGAAACTCGAATTATTTAGGGTATAAAGTAGAAGAAAATGGCGTGAATAATGTGACATGTCATTTTACCTTTCAGCCAATGTTATCTTTCTGATTACTCTGCATACGAGTGCTTTACTATTTTCATCATGAAGACATTTCGCTCGCGACGACATCGCGTATATCACATGGATGAAATTTTATTGTCACTTTCCCGTTGGTGACCGCCAGCGTCGGATTAGGCATGCGTTCTTTTTCGCCTTGCGGAGAACTGAATTTAAGTTTGATGCCCGGCGTACGCAGCGCATCATCAGACAAGCAGGCTAACGCACGCTGATGCAGTGTTTCCACATCCCCAGGCAGCACGAGTTCCACATGCTCCCACCCTTCATGCGGATAATGCTTTTTCCCCGGCCACGGTAGCTCGACACACGTCATCTGCCACGGGCCGACCGGAATGGCATTATCCAGTATAAACAAGCAGATTGGGCGACCATTGATCTGATTTTCAGACAGCAAACGGCCACGTTTTAACAGCGCCGCCTTCCAGGATTCAGCCGTTGTATTCTGATGGCAACGCAGAGAGATATGGTCAGCATGAAATGCACTTAAATCCAGCTGTAGCACATCGGCCAATTCCTGTAACTCCTGCTCAAAACGTGCTAAATCCGTTATCAAATCATTGGGTAACATATCGGGTAAAACTCCTTGCGGCATCTCACATTATCAATAACCATTTACGCAGTGAGAATATCATACCCGTGGCGCATTCTAATTAAATTCTACTTTTCCCCTTGTACAATTATTTACACCTTCGTTACATGAAACGCATTAAATGCAAAGAAAAGACAACCCTGCTGTTTGATTAATAAACGTAAATGTTTTTTACTCGGCGTTAATCTGCGATACGTCTCGCAACCTATTCTGGGAGGAATCTTAAATAATAGATGCCCCATTGAACGCCTAAAAGAAAACGTATAAATTAAGAACACAAATAATAACGCAGAGATATCATCATGGTTTTACTCATTATATCCATCGCGCTTATCGCTATTGCGGCATACGCTATTTTTCGTCATTTTAAAACCAGAGACTCACATAAAATTGGTGTAAATAATCGATCCAGAAAACGTTAAGGCCGTAATTTTTATTTATTTTTATTCTACCTAAAACTACATTCTCTTTTTTGTCGTGTTCTCCTTATCTGTTTTTCCCCTATCATCGCTCCCTTTTCATATCCTGCTTGCGGGTGTTTTTTCGCCTGAACGTCCCGTTGCCCCTCCCCGTCTGCTGACGAGGAAAGGCAAATATGGTATAAGCAAGGCTTAATTTTTTATTTAAGGTAAACCGGTGAATATTCAGGCTCTTCTCTCCGAAAAAGTCAGCCAGGCGTTAACCGCCGCGGGCGCGCCAGCAGACAGCGAAGCTCAGATTCGTCAGTCGGCAAAAGCACAGTTTGGTGATTATCAGGCCAATGGCGTCATGGCCGTGGCAAAAAAACTGGGCATGCCGCCGCGACAATTGGCCGAAAAAGTCGTCCAGCTTTTGGCGCTGGAGGGCATTGCGGAAAAAACAGAAATCGCAGGCCCGGGATTTATTAATATTTTTCTCGATAAGCAGTGGGTGGCGAGTCAGGTTGAGAACGCACTGAATGCACCGAAATTAGGTTTAACACCGGTTGAACCACAAACGATCGTGATTGACTACTCTGCCCCCAACGTCGCGAAAGAAATGCACGTCGGCCACCTGCGTTCAACCATTATTGGTGATGCTGCCGCTCGTACGCTGGAGTTTTTAGGTCACAATGTTATTCGTGCCAACCACGTCGGTGACTGGGGTACGCAGTTCGGTATGCTGATTGCCTACCTTGAAAAAATGCAAAACGAAAATGCCAGTGAGATGGACCTGTCCGATCTTGAAGCATTCTATCGTGAAGCGAAGAAACACTACGATGATGACGCTGATTTCGCCGAGCGCGCACGCGGTTACGTAGTGAAGTTGCAAGGCGGTGATGAATATTGCCGTCAGATGTGGCGCAAGCTCGTCGATATCACCATGACGCAGAACCAGATCAACTATGAACGCCTCAATGTTACGCTGACCAAGCAGGATGTGATGGGTGAAAGCCTGTACAACAGCATGCTGCCGGGTATCGTTGCCGACCTGAAAGCAAAAGGTCTGGCGGTAGAAAGTGAAGGCGCAACGGTAGTTTTCCTTGATGAATATAAAAACAAGGAAGGCGAACCGATGGGCGTCATTATCCAGAAAAAGGATGGCGGCTACCTCTACACCACAACGGATATCGCCTGCGCCAAATACCGTTATGAAACCCTGAATGCCGATCGCGTGCTTTACTACATCGACTCCCGCCAGCATCAACATTTAATGCAGGCCTGGACCATCGTGCGTAAAGCTGGCTATGTGCCTGACTCCGTCAGTCTGGAACATCATATGTTCGGTATGATGCTGGGCAAAGACGGTAAGCCATTCAAAACGCGTGCAGGCGGGACGATCAAACTGTCCGAGCTGTTAGATGAAGCCTACGATCGCGCACTGAAACTCATCGCAGAGAAAAATCCACAAATGGAAAGTGATGAGTTAAGCGCGCTGGCGAAAGTGGTTTCTATCGGTGCGATCAAATACGCCGATCTGTCGAAGAGTCGCACGACGGACTATGTCTTCGATTGGGACAACATGCTGGCGTTTGAAGGCAACACGGCACCTTACATGCAATACGCCTACACCCGCGTCGCGTCTATTTTCAAACGTGCGGGAATACAGGAAGACAGCTTAACGCAGCCGATTACGCTGAGCGATGAGCGCGAGTTTGCCCTTGCTACACGCCTGCTGCAGTTTGAAGAAACCATCACCTCCGTCGCCCGTGAAGGTACTCCACATGTGATGTGTAGCTACCTGTACGATCTGGCGGGTCTGTTCTCTGGTTTCTACGAGCACTGCCCGATCCTCAATGCCGAAAGTGACGACGTGCGTCAGAGCCGTCTGAGACTGGCGCTGCTGACGGCGAAAACGCTGAAGCAAGGTCTGGATACGCTGGGCATCGAAACCGTCGAGAAGATGTAATCTTCCATCGACTGAAAGCTTGTCCGTCGATTGACAACAAAACGCCATTGGTGCTGCCACCAATGGCGTTTTGCGTTGCAGGCAAAAAACAACCGAATAACGATTTGCCGTTGTTACACGCTACGGCGGGCGAAATCCCGAGGGCGGAATCCCAACAGCGCCAGTGTGGCAAAATAAGAGCCCGCACCCGCGACCACAACCAGCAGCAAACGCAGAATTCGCATCGTCATATTGCCGTCATCCCACGCGGGCATCCACCACAGCATCCCCAGCAAAACCAGCGACATCACGATCACCGCGACCAGCAGACGCACCAGAAAACCTTTCCAGCCCGGCTGTGGCTGGAAAATGTCCTGCTTACGCAGTTGCCAATACAACAGCCCTGCATTCAGGCAGGAGGCCAGACCGATGGACAACGCCAGACCCGCATGTTGCAGCGGACCAATAAAGATCAGGTTCATGACCTGCGTCAGAATCAGCGTGACTATCGCGATTTTGACAGGCGTCTTGATATCCTGTCGGGAATAAAAGCCAGGTACTAACACTTTAACGACAATCAATCCCATCAGCCCAACCGAGTAAGCTATCAGCGCCCGCTGAGTCATCAGCGCATCAAAGGCGCTAAATTTGCCGTACTGGAACAGCGACACCGTTAACGGTTGAGCCAAAATACCTAATGCGACCGCACTCGGCAGCGCCAGTAGGAAACACAGGCGGAGCCCCCAATCCATCAGACGGGAGTACTCGTCATGATTGCCACTGGCAAAACTCTTCGCCAGCGACGGGAGTAAGATCGTTCCCAACGCCACGCCCAGAACACCGGAAGGAAACTCCATCAGTCGATCGGCGTAATACATCCATGACACCGCCCCTTCGCTGAGGAAGGACGCGAAAATAGTGTTGATAATGAGTGAAATCTGGCTTACCGAGACACCCAAAACCGCAGGCCCCATCAGTTTCATGACTCGCCAGACGCTCGGTTCCCGCCATTTCAGGCGCGGCAATACCAGCATGCCAATCTTTTTCAGATGCGGTAACTGGTAGCCGAGCTGCAGTAAACCGCCAACCAACACCGCCCAGGCCAACGCCATTACCGGCGGGTTAAAATACGGCGCGGCAAACAGCGAGAAGCCAATCATACTGACGTTAAGCAATGTCGGGGCAAACGCCGGCACCGAGAAACGGTTCCAGGTGTTGAGCACCGACCCCACCATAGAGGTCAGCGAAATCAGCAGGATGTAGGGGAACGTGACTCTTAACAGAGCCGAGGTAAGTTCAAAGCGCTCTGGCGTCGCGGCAAAACCGGGAGCGGTCACCATAATAACCCAGGGCGCGGCAACCATTCCCGCAACGGTGACCAATGCCAGAATCAGCGTCAGCATACCGGAAACATAAGCGAGGAACGTTCGCGTGGCCTCTTCACCCTGCTGGCTTTTATATTCGGCAAGAATAGGCACAAACGCCTGTGAGAATGCGCCTTCTGCGAAAATACGGCGGAGCAGGTTAGGCAGTTTGAACGCCACAAAGAAAGCATCCGTCGCCATGCCGGCACCAAAAATACGAGCGACGATCGCATCGCGCACGAACCCTAAGACGCGCGATAGCATGGTCATGGAACTGACGGCAGCCAGTGATTTAAGTAAATTCATCCGATTATGTTCTGAACGGTTCAGGACCGATTAGTAACCCGTTAAGGTCATCCTGATTGCGAGGTGCGATTAGTCTACGCATTGCGCGAGTAATAGCTACCGCGCATTGTCATAACCGCTGAACTTTTCAGCTTTTTCCCAGCAATTTTTCAATCATGCGCTGCGACAGCAACGCCTGGTTACCGGATGTTTCCGCTGGTTTCCGTTGTTCAATTGCCGCCATGAAATGCTGCACTGCACCGACAAACCCACGTTGCTCCAGCGTGGTTTGCCAGGATGGCACGGCCGGGCGGAGCGTCACACCTTCACGGTCTTCACGCCATTCACGCATCTCATCCACCTGATAGAGCCCGCCATGGGTCACGGCCTGAACCCATTCTCGCTGGCTTCCGGCATGACGATGCATGCTGGTCGTCACCTGACAGCTACCGCTCTGGAAATGGTGCTCGGCATACAGCAATTGACCGTCCGCATTAGCATGCAAAACGCCATCAATCAGTTGGGCATCGCCACCCGCCAGCCAGAGCGCCGTATCGACCACGTGCAAGTAGTCATCCAGCAGAGTAAAACGCACATCCTGTGGCCCAATACCATTAATCCGGTGTTTATCCATGCGTAGAGATGCCGGCTGATCCAGCCGCTGTTTTAGCTGCTGATAGCACGGCGCGAAACGACGATTAAAGCCGACCATCAGAATTTTTTGCCGTTGCTCTGCTAATTCGACCAGTGCTTCCGCCTGCTCCAGCGTCTCTGCCAGCGGTTTGTCCACATAAACATCGACGCCAGCTTTAAGCAGTTGGCTCACCACGGAAAAATGGCTGGCGGTACTGCTGTGCACAAAAACGGCATCACATTGTGCAGCCAGCTCATCCAGCGCAGAGAAACTCGTCATTCGATAGTGCTGACAAATCCGCTGCGTCTTTTGTTGGTCAGGAGAAAATACGCCGACTAGTTCCCAGCGCTCGGCCTGACTGAGAATCGGCAAATACGCTTTCTGCGCGATAGACCCCAACCCGATAACACCGATACGAGGACGCTCGGTAGCGATGTTCTGCTCTGAGACACGTTCCGCAGATGTAATCTGAGGCTTCATAACGATTTTTCTCCCAGATACCGATCCATTACGCTAACAGCGCGGCAAGCTGACGTTTGAGTTCCGCGACCTCTTTCTCTAACGTCTCAACCCGCTCAGTCAACTGATGTGAATTGTCGCCCGTCCCTTCTTCTTCAGGAGCAGCAGCATCACTGGCGTCGCCGCTGAAAAGGTGCCGATAACGACTTTCTCGCTTACCCGCTTCCCGCGCCAGCCGAACGACAAACGGGCCATCGTCGCGTTGTTGCAGCTGTTCAAGCGTGGATTCCGCCTCGCTAACATCTGAAAACTCATACAGCCGGGCCGCGCGAGTGCGCAGTTCACCTGGCGTCTGTGGCCCACGCAGGAGAAGCGTCGTCACCAGTGCGACTTCCGCCGGTGAGAGTTTCAGGTCGCCAAATTCAGAGTTGCAAAAACGATGTTCATACTTCACGACACGATTGCCAAAACCGCTAAGCGTGCGCAGAAAATGCTTCTTCACGAGTAAATCCAGCGTTTGCTGCACTTCGCTTTCACTCAGTTCCATCACGGGTTCACGATTAGTTTTCTGATTACAGGCCGTGGTGATGCCGTTTAACGACATCGGGTATTGATCCGGGGTCGTGATCTGCTTTTCCAACATGCAGCCAATCACGCGAGCTTCACGAGTATCTAGTTGGTATTTCATCATTTTTCCTTAACGCGGAGACTTCCACTCTGCGTTGGTCAGCGCGGTTAATACATGGTCCTGCCATTTGCCGTCAATGAGCAGATAATTCTTCGCATAGCCCTCACGTTCAAACCCCAAACGCGCCAGCAAATCTCCGCTACGCTGGTTATGCGGCATATAGTTGGCCATGATGCGATGCATGTGCTGTTGACGCTGCATATAGCGTATTGCTGGTTGCAGCGCCTCATACATCAGCCCCTGCCCCTGCCATTTCTGACCGAGCGAATAGCCCAGATAGCAGGCGTGAAACGATCCCCGCAGTACGTTGCTAAAATTAGCCACGCCGTACACTTCGTTTTCATTCGGATCCAACAGGAGGAAGTAATAGGCGCTGCCCTGCTTGTGCATATCGTTAATAACGCTCAGACGTGCTTGCCAGCCTGATGGGTAGCAATGGCTGGCGTCTCTCACAGGTTCCCACGGCTTAAGGAAATCACGGTTCTCAGAATAGTATTCAGCCAGACGCCATGCATCGCGCTCATGGGCAAGACGCACCACCAGCCTGTCGGTTGTCAATTGCACTCTTGCTGGTGTTGAACGGTAGCCAAACATTTTTCCCCCTGCCTCTCCATGTTATCGATAAGTAAAATTCATCGCCGCTGAAAAAGTAATTATTCCACATAAGCAGAAAATATCGGCATTTCCGATAATCCTTACTATAACCACATAAATTCAGAGACGTAAAATCCTCGTCGCCGAGTTATTGCGCAGTTGAATCAGGAAAGCCGTTTTTTCTCGCTGAAATGCTACCCGGATAACGTTAAATCGATAAAAAAATATTATCCAACAATAGGCTATACCAAAGTCGAATTAGAGTACAAAATAGTCACGTCTGTTATTTTCCTCCTTTCTTCGTTGTGGTGAAACATGCCTCTGATGTCGCAAGCTCGGAGCTTGGGTAAATATTTTTTATTACTCGATAATATGCTGGTGGTTCTGGGATTCTTTGTTGTCTTCCCCCTTATTTCCATTCGTTTTGTCGACGATCTCGGCTGGGCGGCATTATTAGTCGGTATCGCATTGGGATTGCGTCAGTTTATTCAGCAAGGGCTCGGTATTTTCGGCGGGGCCATTGCTGACCGGTTTGGCGCCAAACCGATGATTATTACCGGGATGCTCCTACGCGCCTCCGGTTTTGTGTTCATGGCAATTGCCGACGAACCCTGGCTGCTTTGGCTGTCTTGTGCGCTATCCGGCCTCGGCGGCACGCTCTTCGATCCGCCGCGCACCGCACTGGTCATCAAATTGATTCGTCCGCAGGAACGCGGCCGTTTTTACTCGCTGTTAATGATGCAGGATAGCGCTGGCGCTGTTATCGGCGCCCTCATTGGCAGTTGGTTGCTCCAGTATGATTTTGAGATCGTCTGCTGGACAGGGGCGGTCATCTTCGTACTCGCGGCGGCGCTCAATGCCTGGCTGCTGCCAGCCTATCGCATCTCAACAGTCAAGACGCCAATACTGGAAGGCCTCACACGCGTTATTCGCGACCGCCGTTTCCTGATGTATGTGTTAACGCTGACGGGTTACTACATGTTGGCCGTACAGGTGCTGTTGATGCTGCCGATTATGGTCAACGAAATCGCCGGAACGCCGTCTGCGGTGAAATGGATGTACGCCATTGAAGCAGCGCTTTCGCTGACGCTGTTGTACCCTATCGCCCGCTGGAGCGAAAAGCGCTTCCGGCTGGAACAGCGCCTGATGGCAGGGCTGTTCATTATGTCCGTCAGTATGTTCCCTATCGGGATGACGACAGAGCTACAAACCCTGCTGATGCTGATCTGCCTGTTTTACATTGGATCGATTATCGCCGAACCCGCGCGTGAAACCCTGAGCGCCTCGCTGGCGGATGCCAGAGCCAGAGGCAGCTATATGGGGTTCAGTCGGCTTGGGTTGGCGCTCGGCGGCGCGATTGGCTACAGCGGCGGCGGTTGGCTATTCGATACCGGACATGCGTTGAACCAGCCAGAACTGCCGTGGTTTATGCTCGGCACTATCGGGTTCCTGACGTTAGCCGCACTATACTGGCAGTTCAATCAACGCCGCATCGAGCCTGCCATGCTGGGTGGTCATTAGTCTGAATTTTACCGACGAGTTTGATCTCGTCGGTAATGCCCTTCTATACTTTCCTAATACATTCAAACAATTGTTCAGTCGCGGGCTTTCTCACACGCTCGGTTTACTTTGTTTGATGATGGGTTACTCGCGTGGCCGCACCGCGGCCTTTGTCTATACCCTGTGATTAAGGAGACAACGTATGAAGCTCTACATTTACGATCACTGTCCCTACTGCGTTAAAGCACGCATGATCTTCGGCCTGAAAAATCTCCCTGTCGAATTACAAATACTGGCGAACGATGACACCGCGACACCAGAGCGGCTGATCGGTCAGAAAATGGTGCCCATTCTGCAAAAAGACGATGGCAGCCATATGCCTGAAAGCATGGACATTGTTCATTTCATCGATAATTACGACCGCAAGCCGCTGCTGACCGGCTCCACCAATCCCGCCATCACCGCCTGGCTGCGCAAAGTCACCGAATATACGCCACGTCTGATTATCCCTCGCTTTGCTCAGGCTGCCTTTGAAGAATTTGCCTCCGCTTCCGCCCGGCAATACTTTATTAATAAGAAGGAAGCGCAACTAGGCAATTTTGCTGACCACTTGAGTCATTCTCAGGGGCTGATTAAGAAATTGAACAATGACTTACAGGATCTGGATCCGCTGATTGTCCAGCCAAACGCCTGCAACGGGGAACTATCAACGGACGATATCGACCTCTTCCCGCTGCTCCGATCGCTGTCTGTCGTTGCGGGTGTCACGCCCCCTTCGCGCGTTGCAGCCTATCGGGATAACATGGCGAAACAGACTCAGGTCACGCTACTCAGCAGTCTGGCAATCTAACCCTTCGATTTTACTCCGCCGCTTCGTCGTGAGGCGGCGTTTTCCCGCTATTTCAGTGCTATCCTATTGTTTACCCTGCACATCAAGCGCACGCTGCCGATGTGTAATTCGTGTTGACTGCTCACACAAATAGATTACCCGTATGAACACACGCCACTGATGAGTAGATTGTGCGCGTCAATAGCATTAAGAGGTCAGAATAATGAAAAAATCAGGATGGATGGCAGCAGCCGCAGTGCTGCTGGCTTTTACACTCAGCGGCTGTAATAAACTCACGCAATACACGCTCAGTGAACAGGAAGTGAATGAGTACCTGCAAAAGCACAATGATTACCAGAAACAGCTTGGCGTGCCTGGCGTGGTGGATGCGCATATCGTGTTAACCGAGCTATCCAGCCAGATTGGCCGGGCTGAACCGGGGAAAGTCACGCTAGCGGGCAATGCGAAGGTCGATATTTCGTCCCTGTTAGGCAATCAGGCTGCCGATATGAAGCTAACGCTGAAAGCGCAGCCGGTATTTGATAAAACTCAGGGCGCGATTTACCTGAAAGACATGGAACTGGTCGATTACACCGTTCAGCCGGAAAAAATGCAGACGGTAATGAAAACGCTAAGCCCTTACCTCAATCAATCGCTAAAAAGCTATTTTGACCAAAAACCGGCTTACGTGTTGAATGCAGATAAGAGCACGACGGAATCGCTGGCGAAGAAGATGGCGAAAGGCATCGAAATCAAACCTGGCCAGATCGTTATCCTGTTTACTGACTAATAGTTACTCGCCGATAGCACACACTATGTCTGCTATCGGCGCACTAGGTTTCATACTGCAAGGTTTCATACTGCGGGGTTTCATACCACCGTATTATTCTTCTGTTTCTGACTCGTCTTCTTCGTCGTCGCTTTCACCCAATTCATCTCGCATGGCTTCTAGCGCCTCACGGCACACGATCGCCAGCGTACGATAAAACGCGGTAGTCGCATGGCTTTCCACTTTCCCAAGAAAACGATCGCTCCACGGCAAGAGATATTCATCAAACAGGGTAATCTGTGCCGTCGTTTCGTCTTCCTGTGCCTGATCTTCCAGCCATGATGCCGCAAGCAGTAAGCTACCAAAATGACCAACTGCGCCGTCATTTAACGGCATGCCACGTTGTTGCAAAAAGGTACGAATTTCTGCGTCATCCGCATCGCTTTCATAGGACGAACGCAGCGGCGAAACTGAGCCGTTTTCGCTATCAAACAGAGCCTGATAGTCCGCCGCCATCGCAGGTAAATCCAGTCCTTTTTGCAAACGGGCCAACAAGGCATCCTGCTCCAGCGGCCAATGTTGCGCCAGCTTCCCCTCTTTAATCAGCGTGAACAGTGGCGTCAGCAAAGGATCCTGTGGCTGGCGATAAAACAGCGTGCCCAATAGGCGGCACACAATAGAAAATTCGTTCATTGATAACCCTGTTTGTTTTTTAAGTAACAGTATTTTTAAGTGACAGCATTTTTAAGTGACAATGTCACAAATCAGCAAGTTCAGCGATAGCAGGCATTCCCCGCTGTTCGAGGAAATCCAACACGCGCCGAGGGCTTACATTCAATATCTGATCCTGCGGGAAATTTACTTCCTGCAAAATACGTTCGCAGTGGGTAAAGTCTCCCAGAGAAAACGCGATATGGGAATCAGAACCTAAAGAAAGTAACCCACCGGCATCACGCACGGCTTCAGCAATCGCCCGACAGTTTGGTTCGCTGCCTTTGCGTGAATGCATGAAAGAGGAGTTATTCAGCTCCAGCGCAACATTGTATTTCGCCGCAGCTTCCGCAATTGCACGGATATCGACAGGATATTTCGGGTTGCCCGGGTGACTAATGATATGCGCGTCACCGCGCGCCATGGTCGCGATCATCGCAGCGGTATGCGTTTCTTTATCCTGTGGTGGAAAAACCGGCTCATGAAAGCCCGCGATAATGACATCCACCTGATCCAACATAGGCCCGGTGCAGTCGATATCGCCTTCAATGTTTTTAATATTTGCTTCAATACCGCGCAGGATACCGACGCCATCAACCAGACGCGGCCAAACGCGCATATTCATGAAGTGCCAGTAATGCGGCGCATCCGCCATATCCGGACCATGATCGGTAATAGCAAACAGGCGAATATTCTTCTGCTGTGCTTCAGCGATGTAGTCATGCAGGGTACTGTAAGCGTGCGTGCTGGCAACGGTGTGCATATGTAAATCGACGGGATACATAGGTTCTCCTGGGTCAACGTTTGCCAGTCAGCATACCATTTTCGGGGGTATTCCGCAGCCAGTGAGCGAAATTACAACGCATGATTAACATAAATGAAACATTGTTTTTTTGCATAACGAAAGGGAATGAACGAAGACAAGAGCAAAAATGGTGAGCAAAGCAACAAATTGCGCTAACTTTAGCTAATTGCGCGTATTGAATGCAGAAGTTTGTTGACGCTGTTCGGCAATTTACCTACATTAGCGCCGTCCGCTGATATGCGATGCAGCGAGACCACGGTGAGGTGTCCGAGAGGCTGAAGGAGCACGCCTGGAAAGTGTGTATACGTGAAAACGTATCAAGGGTTCGAATCCCTTCCTCACCGCCATATAAAAGAAAACGCCCTTAACGCAAGTTAAGGGCGTTTTCTTTTATACCGTTGGAACGGATGAGAAGCCTTGGCAGGGTTCGAGTAGTCCCTAAACCCCGCCATTTTGTTACAGCTATCTTGCCCCCAGCGCCAGATAGCTGCCTGCTGACTCATCGACGCGGAACTGTTCAACGGTACGTGACAATTCCTGTGCCTGCTCGCTCAGCGAGTGTGCCGCCGCCAGCGCTTCTTCAACCAGCGCAGCGTTCTGTTCAGTACTCTGATCCATCTGCGATATCGCAAGATTAACCTGTTCAATCCCAGAACGCTGCTCCGCGCTCGCCACACTGATTTCACCCATCATGGACGTTACGCGGTGTACGCTTTCAACCACTTCATTCATTGTATCGCCAGCCTGCTTCACGAAGTCCGTGCCCTCACCCACCTTAGCAACAGAGTCATCAATCAGGCCTTTAATTTCCCGGGCGGCGGATGCCGAGCGCTGCGCCAATGTGCGGACTTCGCTCGCGACCACCGCGAAGCCACGTCCTTGTTCACCGGCGCGTGCCGCTTCTACCGCCGCATTCAGCGCCAGAATGTTTGTCTGGAAAGCGATGCTGTCGATAACGCCGATAATATCCACAATTTTGCATGACGACAGGCTGATGGAGTCCATCGTCACAACAACCCGGCTGACAACATCACCACCACGCACCGCCACATCCGACGCTGATACCGCGAGCTCATTCGCATAACGGGCGTTGTCCGCATTCTGTTTCACCGTCGCGGTCAGCTGTTCCATTGCCGCAGCCGTCTGTTCTAATGCGCTAGCCTGTGATTCGGTACGCGCAGACAAATCGCCGTTACCTGATGCGATTTGTGTTGAAGCAGTAGCAATGGAGTTGGTACTACTGCGAACCTGATTAACCAGATGAGACAGGTTGTCGCGCATCGCGCGAATAGCGTAAAGAATACTGGTTTGATCGCCCTGCTTTGTTTCAACATCGACGCGTAAATTACCTCCCGCAATTTCGCGTACGACATCCACGGCATACTGAGGCTCACCGCCGAGCTGACGCATCAGCGTACGGAACATATTCCACGCAAATGCAGAAATGATTAACAGCAGAACCAGCCCTAAGGACAGCAGGATCAGCGCATTACGCCAGAATGTTTGCTGGATATCGTCAATGTAATCGCCGTAGCCAATCGTCCAGTCCCAAGGCTCGAATTTGATGACGGCATAAAGCTTCTCAACCTTATTCTGCTGCCCTGGGCGCGTCCCTTCCGCAATCACGGTGCCGATCGTATTGCCCTGAAGCGAAGCACGATAGCGTTCCCCCGCTTCTTTACCCCCATTGGCATCGACAATGCCAATACGCTTAGGATTAGGATGAACGTAGTTCACATCATTCGTGTAACCGCGCACAAAGAAATAGCGATCGCCCTGATGGAAATTGCCGATCGTCCGTTTGGCCTCTTTTTCTGCGTCCTCATGCGACAACTGACCACTTTTTTCAAGGTCATACGCTTTTTGTGCCGCCGAATGAGCCAGTTGAACTAACGTAGAAAGCTGGCCGACGCGTTCGCTCATCATCGTGTTATAGAGCGTATTCAGCGCCACCGCGGATAAAATTAACATCCCTAACAAGGTCGTACCGCATAGCAGTGCAATTCTGGTTCGTAATTTCACGATATTTTTCTCTCTAACAGCTTTTCAGAAAATTCCGAACAAAAAATTACACTACATTGCCGCTCCGAACCATACCATCCAGGTAGTAATGATAGATTTTTTAACAAAAAATAATGAAAAATCACCTTATTCGCTCAATTTAAAGACGATATCGAGCAATAAAGACTAAAAATCATGAATAAAATGATCGAAATCGAAATTAATAGGTAAATAACGTTACGGAAATGGCAAGATCTCAGGGCGCTATCCGAGGCCTCAGACTTCCCGAGCGCATTTGTCGATTATGTTCGTTGATTCTGCCGGTTGGTGGTGTCGTCGTTGGCCCGACATCAATACGCAGGGAGAAGAAGAATCGGGTATTTAGCCCCTAAAAAACAAAAGCCTCCGCAAAAGCGGAGGCGTTCCCTCTAATGACAAGGCGCGCTAAGCGGTAACAGCCCTGTCTTCCATGGCTTTTCGCCAGCCTCCCAACCAGTAGGACCGGGCATTAATGGATTGATAAGGACAAAACTCCTTTGGTCTACCGACAATACCTGCTTGATAACCACGTGAATGAGCCCGTTCCAGGCGATCGCGTTTCTGTCTCTTCATGCCTTATTTCCCTCATTATTTATCTGGTGGAAAGAAAACAATGATTACTTTATAAGCAACCACAGACTATCAATACCGATTCTGTCGCCAAAGGTCAAGGCGCAAAATTCACGCCAGTGTCATATTTGTGATCCAAAATAGGAATTTTCCCTCCTACATCACAAAAGATCATAACCAATTGAAAATAATGAAAAAGCCCTAAAAACATAATGCAATCACAGCATTACATTCTTAGGGCCTGATTAACGAGAAACCTGTCTTGGGGACTTCGTGTTTTCAAATCACAATCGGATGATGCAGAGCATGGCTAACGCTTAGTTCAGCGTCACGGCCTGCTGGGCAATCGACTGGGAAACCTGCTGCCAGCCTTGTGCCAACGTTCTGACCAGTGCGTCATAGCCATCTTCCGTTTGTGGTAGTACTACGCTGAAGGAGCGTTTAACTACTTTTCCCTGATAGGTCAGCATCCACTCTCCGCGCACGACAGCATTGCCATCATAGCGGCCGTGAAAACCCGTAACCGACACGTTCAACACTGCCTGATCGCTTCCTTGCGGCTGTGTGGTCACAACCCAACCGGGCAATTTATGCCCTAGATTAGTCACCAGCGCCTGCTGCAATTGCTGATCCAGAGGGCTGGCCCACAGGTTATTACTGGCAATGACATACTGCACATCGTTAGTCTGGTAGACCAATCCCGCATTGACGAGATAGTCCGCCACGCTGACATGTTCAACCCAAAGCGGGTGACCCTGAATCACCGCAGCCTGCACTGTGTTGGTATCCGCGATGATCGGCAGTTGATAATACGTTTTCTGCGTACTGCTACTGCTGCACGCGCTCAATACCAGCGCCAGAACCAGTGTCCATGCTTTCATCATTATTTCGCCCTCTTCGGCTGAGGATCCTGACTACCCGAGGCCTCAAACACCAATGCGTTGCTTTTCTCGTTCAGGGTACGCAGCACAGGCTGTAGCTCCCGCAACACCTGATCTAACCGCTGCATATCCGCCACCATCTTGTTATATGCTGGCGAGCCGGGCTGGAAGCCTTTCATGCTACGATTCAGTTCAAGCAGTGTTTTTTGCATATCTTCCGGCAGGTCCTGCATCGCTTTGCTGGACGTGAGCTTGTTTAGCGTCGCCAACGTTTTTTGCATTTCACGCATCGTCGCCTGACTTTCCGACAGCGTCTTCGTCGCTTCATTAATCATCGGGTTCAGCGGCAGGTTGTTCACCTTATCGAGCACGGCCATCAGCTTCTGCTGAATCTGTGACAGACCGCCGTCAATGGTAGGCAGAATTGGGTAGCCATCCAGAACCAATAGCTTTTTATCCACTTTCTCTTTTGGATAAAAATCGAAATCGATGTAGAGCGCTCCCGTCAGGAGGTTAGCCGACTTCATAGAGGCGCGTAGTCCCAACGATTGTGCTTGTTTTAGGTGCTGTTCAAAATCAAACGAGCCGCCAATCTTCTTCTCGAACCGATCGGGTTCAATACGAATCAGCACCGGAATGCGATAATCATCATCCAGATCTTGCTTCATATTTTTTGGGAAAAACGGCGCTTCGGCAACCGTGCCCAGTCGAATACCACGGAATTCAACCGGTGCTCCCGCCTGTAAGCCCCGGATCGATTCGCTGAAGAACAGCAGATACTCTTTATATTCGGTATACAGCGAGTCCTGAATGCTACGCTGGCTATCAAAGAGCCGATATTGCGCCATGGTCTTGGCCGCATCGCCCAGTTCCCATCCTGCTGGGACATCAAAGCTGACGCCACCGCTGAACAGCGTGGTCAACGAGCCCATTTCGACACGCATGCCTTGTGCCGACATATCAAATGCAACGCCGCTGTCTTTCCAGAAACGAACATTGCTGGTAACCAACCCGTCATACGGTGCTGAGATAAACAGCTGATAGCGCATCTTGCGCGCTTTCGGATCGAACTCGCTGGTTTCCACCGATCCCACCCGATAGCCACGGAACAGAACCGGATCGCCCGCATTCAGTTGCCCGGATTGATCGCTATCCAGTATTACCCTGATGCCTTTCGCATCCGGCGAGGCCAGCGGCGGCGCATCCAGCAAAGTAAACTCGCGTTTCTCATCCTTATTGGCTCCGGGTTGGAGCTCAATATAAGCGCCGGATAGCAGCGTCCCCAGACCTGAAACCCCTTCCCGGCCAATTTGTGGTTTCACCACCCAGAAAGCGGAGTCCTGCTTTAGCAGTTTCTCCATGCCATCATGCAGACGCGCTTTGATTTCCACTTGATGAAGGTCGTCGCTCAGTACCACGCTCTCTACCACCCCAACGTCTACGCTACGACTTTTGATGGCGGTTTTGCCCGCTTCAATGCCCTCGGCGTTGCTGGTCATCAGCGTGATTTGTGGCCCTTGATGACTGAAGTGGTAAAACAGTATCCAGACGCCGATTAGCACCGTGACAATCGGCACAATCCAGACCGGCGACCAGCGTTTAATCGTTTCTACATCCGCAACGGCATGATTATCTTTCGCCAACGGCAGGCTCCTTATGAAGAACATCATTGCGACGATCCCACAACAAACGGGGATCAAACATCATCGCGGCAAACATGGTCAAAATCACCACGGCCGCGAACAGCACCGCCCCAACGGCGGGATAAATACTCATCAGGCGACCGATGCGCACCATCGCAGACAGGACGGCAATCACGAACACATCAATCATCGACCAACGTCCAACAAACTCAACCATCTCATAGATGACATGCATCCGCTCGCTGTCTTCCATTTTTTTGGTTTTGCCATTCGCCTGCCAACAAAGCCAGCCTAAGGCCAGCATTTTTAGCGATGGCACCATGACGCTGGCGACAAAAATAACCATCGCAACAGGATAAGATCCCATTCCCCACAGCAGAATAACACCCGACATGATCGTCGATCCCATGCGATCGCCGAAGGCTTCGGTCACCATGATCGGCAGCAGATTCGAGGGGATATACAGCATCACCGAGGTAATCAGCAGAGCCAGCGTCCATTGCAGGCTATGCTTCTTGCGAGCATGTCCGCGTGAGTGGCAGCGTGGGCAGATTAACTGACTGGCTGGCAGAATAGCGGTACAACATGAGCACGAACGCAGCCCTTGCGATAGTCCGCTTTTACCCAGAACCGGGGGCGCAGGTAATGCCGGGGGCGGCACGATATCATTCCACAGCCAGCGGCGGTCGAGGCTTTGGAAAGCCAGCAGTTGCAACAGACAGAACAGGACAAAAGGCACAAAACTGGTACCAATACCGATATCGCCATAGGCCATCAGTTTGACAAAACTGACCAGCACGCCAGCCAGAAAAATCTCTGCCATTCCCCAGCTTTTGAGATGAAACAGCATCTTACCCATGCTTTTTTTCAACACCAGCGGTAATGAGGCGTGCAGGCAAAGCAGAATGAGGGTCAGCATACTTAAGGCCGGAACCAACTGAACAAAAAGCATAAACAGCGTCGCGACGCTGGCATAGTCTTCCGCCACCATCACTTTAGGAATTTGTATCAGGGTTATTTCGCTGGTGATTCCCGCCACACGCATAGAAACGAAGGGGAAGAGGTTTGCCAGCAATAGCATGAATAACGCGCTCACCGCATAGCCAACCGGCCGTTTACGTGGCTCCGTCTGTCGACTGGTTAGTCCCGTTTTGCAACGCGGGCAGGTCGCCTTCTGGCCGCGCAAGAGTTCAGGTAGCTCCACCAGCAGGTCACACTGCGGGCAAAGCATATAATCATCATGGTGATGATGTTCGTGTTCAGGGCTATGCCCATGAACAGGTTCATGTTGAAGATCGTGCTTGTGTTGATGACTCTGTTTTTGTTGAAGATCAGGGTCATGTCGATCGTGATGGGAACACACGCATTATCTCCTTCAAAACTCGTCAGCGTATGACTGAAAACCCCATCAATGCAGACATCACGCCTGCCTTGATGGGGTCATGCAATCACGTGGATTAGCCGTTTTTCTGTGCTTCCAACTCTTCCCAACGTTCGAAACAGGCTTCCAGCGCGCTTTCCGCTTCCGCCAGAGCATTTAACACCTGCTGCGTCTCTTCGCGTGGGCGGCTAAAGAAACCCGTATCATTCATCTGCGCCTGCAGCGACGCAATGTCCTGTTCCAGTTGCTCAAGGCGTTGCGGCAACTGATCTAATTCGCGCTGCTGGTTATAACTTAATTTCCCCGCGCTGCGTTTAGCGGACGGTGCGGTGCTCGCGGCCGTCGCTGACGTAGTTGCCGCTGGCGCACTCGTCGTTCTCAATGGCGTTGCCGTTGCCCGCTGCTGCTGCGCATCGTAATACCCACCGACGAAGCGGGAAATCTTGCCTTCACCTTCAAAGATCCAGCATTCGGTAACCGAATTATCAACAAACTGACGATCGTGGCTGACCAGCAGAACGGTTCCCTGATAACTTTCAATTAACTCTTCCAGCAATTCCAGCGTTTCCACGTCCAGATCGTTGGTCGGTTCATCGAGAATCAACAAGTTGCTAGGTTTGAGGAACAAACGCGCGAGCAACAGGCGGTTACGTTCCCCACCCGACAGCGCTTTTACTGGCGTCATCGCGCGTTTGGGATGGAACAAGAAGTCCTGTAAATAGCCTAACACATGGCGTGAACGGCCGTTGACCATCACTTCCTGTTTACCTTCTGCCAGATTGTCCATCACCGTACGTTCTGGATCGAGTTCGGCACGGTGCTGATCGAAATAGGCAACTTCCAGCTTCGTCCCGCAATGTACGCGGCCGCTGATCGGTTCCAGGTCACCCAGCATCAATTTTAGCAGCGTGGTTTTACCGCAGCCATTCGGCCCCACCAACGCAATTTTGTCGCCGCGCTGTACCTGAGCGGAGAAATTGCGCGCCAGGACTTTCCTTTCGCCCTGAGGGCCCTGATCAACCAGATAGTTCACGTCTTCCAGCTCAAACACAATCTTGCCGGAGCGGGCGGCTTCTTCAACCTGCATTTTCGCCGAGCCCATCACTTCACGGCGCTGGGCACGTTCCTGACGCATAGCCTTCAGCGCACGTACACGGCCTTCGTTGCGGGTACGACGGGCTTTGATGCCCTGACGGATCCACACTTCTTCCTGTGCCAGCTTGCGATCGAACTCCGCATTTTGCAGATCTTCCACTCGCAGCGCTTCTTCTTTCCCTTCCAGATATTTATCGTAGTTGCCCGGCCAGGAAACCAGTTTACCGCGGTCAAGATCGACAATGCGGGTTGCCATGTTGCGAATAAATGAACGGTCATGGGAAATAAAGATAATGCTGCCCTGAAACGTTTTCAGGAACGTCTCCAGCCAGTCAATCGTCTCAATATCCAGATGGTTGGTCGGTTCATCCAGCAGCAGAACTCGCGGTGAACTCACCAACGCTCTGCCCAGCGCAGCTTTACGCAGCCAGCCGCCAGAAAGCGACGCCAGTGGCGCATCGGCTGACAGACCAAGCTGTTCCAGCACTTCGTGAATGCGACTTTCCAGTTGCCACAGGCCCTGATGCTCCAGAACATCCTGCAACTTAGCCAGCTGATTCAGGTTCTTTTCGCTCGGGTCGCTCTCTACCAGGCGCAGCATGGCATGGTAATCTTTCAGGTAACCCGCCTGCGCAGCCACCCCTTCGGCGACAAAATCAAAGACGCTACCAGCAACATCACGCGGAGGATCCTGTTGTAAACGCGCAACAATCAGATCCTGCTCATAGGTAATACGACCATCATCCAGCGGGATTTCTTTGGCCAGAATTTTTAGCAGGGTAGATTTGCCCGCGCCATTACGTCCAACCAGACAAACGCGCTCATTCTCTTCGATATGGAGTTCGGTGTTATCCAACAGCGGCGCATCGCTGAACGACAGCCACGCACCTGAAACACTGATTAAAGACATCGGTTACTTTTCCTCACCAGCATGCGTTAGCAGCCAGCAGTTATGAATCTGACGATTACGAGCAAAATCTTGCGATTGGGTCTGCGCGGTAATTTCTTTGGCATTCAGCCCCAGCGCGGTCAGGCCGGCGCTATCCATCTGGAAACCGCGTTTATTATTCGAGAACATGATGGTGCCGCCACGACGCAGCAGACGTTTGAGATCTTTCATCAGCGCCAGATGATCGCGCTGAACATCAAACGATTCTTCCATGCGTTTTGAGTTAGAAAAAGTCGGCGGGTCAATGAAGATCACATCAAACTGTTCATTGGCGTTATGCAGCCACGACAGACAATCCGCTTGAATCAAACGGTGCTGACGTCCGGTCAGGCCATTCACCCGCAGGTTTTTCTCCGCCCATTCCAGATAGGTACGCGACATATCGACGGTCGTCGTTGAACGTGCGCCGCCCAATCCGGCGTGTACACTTGCTGTGCCGGTGTAGGCAAACAGGTTGAGAAAATCTTTGCCACGGCTCATCTCACCCAGCATTTTGCGGGCGATACGGTGATCGAGGAACAAACCGGTATCGAGGTAGTCGGTCAGGTTGACCCACAGCTTGGCACCAAACTCTTCCATCAGCAGGAAGTCGCCTTTCTGCGCCAGCTTTTCATACTGGTTTTTGCCTTTCTGGCGTTCACGTGTTTTTAGCACCAGGCGGTTCGACGGTAATTCCAGCACGCTCAGCGTCGCATTAATCACATCAAACAGGCGTTGACGGGCTTTCTGGGCATCAACAGTTTTCGGTGGCGCATACTCTTGTACGACTACCCAACTGCCGTAGCGATCGACCGCCACATTATATTCAGGCAGATCGGCATCATAGAGGCGATAACATTCAATCCCCTGCTGCTTTGCCCATTTATCCAGCTTACGCAGGTTCTTACGCAGGCGGTTGGCAAAGTCTTCCGCGATTTGCCCGGCGGATTCGCTCTGCGTTTCTGCCAGTTGATAATTTTTCTGTACGCAGTCCAGCGGACCGTTTTTCGCTTTGAATTGGCGTTCAGCACGCAGTTGCAGACAGCTCAACAGCTCCGGCGATGCGCTGAACAGCGAGAGCTGCCAGCCGCCAAAGTCGCTTTTCATCTTACGGCCCAGCATATTATGCAGAGCGATCAATGCAGGCTCACTTTCCAGACGCTCACCGTAAGGCGGGTTGCTGATGACCGTCCCTTTCGGACCTTCCGGCAGCGGGTTTTGTAGCTGTGCCGCGTCTTTGACGCCGAAAGAAATCAGTTCGGCCACGCCTGCACGACGCGCATTGGCTTTGGCGATGTCAATCACCCGACGGTCATTATCCGATCCGAAGAAGCGTGACGTGGTTGCCTGCAACCCTTGACGGGCCCGCAGCTGTGCTTCCGCCGTCACGTCGCGCCACAGTTCAGCATCGTGTTTCAGCCAGGCGTTAAACCCCCAGTGCGTACGATGCAAACCGGGCGCGCGATCGGAGGCGATCATCGCCGCTTCGATCAGCAACGTACCGGAACCACACATCGGATCAACAAGAGGCGTACCGTTTTGCCAACCGGAACGTAATACAATCGCCGCGGCCAGGTTTTCTTTTAGCGGCGCCAGCCCCGCCAGATCGCGGTAACCGCGCTGGTGCAAGCCCTCGCCGCTTAAATCCAGCGACACGCTGGCCGTGTCACGCTGTAAAAAGACGTTAACGCGAATATCCGGCTGCTGTTTCGCTACGTCCGGACGCTGTCCGGTTTTGCGCGTGAAGCTATCAACAATCGCATCTTTAACTTTTAACGCACCGTACTGACTGTTGCGGATATCTTCATTCGTGCCGGTAAAATGCACGGCAAAGGTTTTATCGATGCTGAAGACCGTTGACCAGTCAATTGCCTGCACGCCCAGATACAAATCCAGATCGCTGTGTACCTTGAATTCATTCAGCGGCAGCAGAATGCGCGACGCCAGACGGCTCCACAGCAGGCTCCGGTACAGCAGGCGGTTGTCACCCTCAAAATGGACACCACCCTGCACCACCGTACAGGACTGCGCGCCCAATGATTCGAGTTCGCTTTTCAATAACTCTTCCAGTCCCCGCGCCGTGCTGGCAAACAAAGCATTCATGTCGTCACTATCACCAAAATATGTAAAAAAAAAGAAATTGAGGCGCATTATAGCTAATCCCAGACGCTTGTCATAAAGTTGCCGTTTTACTTTGGCAAGGAACAGGTTAGTGATTGGCGTAACGCGGCTTTATATTCATCCGGTAAAATCGATGCGGGGGCTACAGCTGTCCCACGCGATGGCGTCTGTCAGCGGTTTGGCGAACGATCGTGCTTTCATGATTACCGAACTTGATGGAACATTTATTACCGCTCGCCAGTATCCACAAATGGTGCTGTTTACACCGGCGTTGCTGCCGGACGGACTGTTTATTGCTGCACCGGACGGTCAAACCGCAACCATTCGTTTTGCCGATTTCACCGCAGCACCTCAGCCGACGGAAGTCTGGGGCACGCACTTTACGGCGCTCGTCGCCCCCGATGCCATCAACACATGGCTAAGCCACTATTTTCAGCGCACCGTCCAGCTTCGCTGGGTGGGTAATGAGCCCTCCCGTCGGGTTAAGCATTATCCAGACGTTCCCCTGGCATTTGCCGACGGCTATCCGTTTCTGTTAATCAATGACGCGTCATTTCAGGCACTGCGTCAGCGCTGTTCCGCCGGCATTAAGATCGAACAGTTTCGCCCCAATCTGGTGGTGACGGGTGCAGACGCTTTTGCCGAAGATAGTTGGAAAACCATTCGTATTGGCGAGATTATTTTTGACGTCGTCAAACCCTGTAGCCGCTGCATTTTCACCACCGTCAGCATTGAACGTGGTCGTAAGCACCCATCAGGAGAACCGCTGGCAACGCTGCAATCGTTCCGCACGGCCGAAAACGGCGACGTTGATTTTGGGCAAAATCTGGTCGCCAGAAATACGGGCATTATTCGCGTAGGCGATACGCTAGAAGTCCTGGCAACCAAGCCGCCGCGCCCTTATGGTTCTGGTCAGGTGGTCGAGAGCCTTGTCGTTCCCGAGAAAAGCGAACAGGCCGTTACCATTCACTATCAGGGAAAATCGTTGCAAGGGAATAATCAGCAGATTTTACTGGAACAGCTGGAGCAACAGGGCATTCGAGTCCCCTACTCTTGTCGGGCAGGACTGTGCGGTTGCTGTAAATTGACGTTAGTCAGCGGAGACGTTTCTGCTCTGAAGCAAAGCGCCATCAGAGGAAACGGCGAGATTCTTAGCTGTAGCTGTATTCCACAGAGTGACCTTCATTTGCAATAGCCAAAGAAAAGCCAGCGTATATGCAGCTTGAAGTATGACGGGTATAGCCGAGGACCTAGACGACCTTGGCATACTCAAATGCCGATGTGCCTTCGCCTAATCCGGTTTCCCACTCAGCGCTATTTTGAATAGCGGCAGGCATTAATCTGTCATGCATGATTTTTATGGCATCACCCAGCACCATCGTCTTCCCATTTAATGACAGCTGTTCTTGCGCCAGCAAGCAGAGGCAGGCTTTATCCCCCGCTTCCGCCACCAGAAAACAAGCCGTTTCATGGGTCTCAGTGAGTTGCACCTGTACAACGTCACCCGCCTGCGGTGAATAGGTCGCGGCATCCGGCTGTTGGATGAAATGCCAGCTTTTCGGCATTAACGGTTTCAGGAATCGGGTTGCCACCAGCGCGTTCAAAACTAATTCGCCTTGAAGATCGCGATGCAGCGCCGCTTTCTGACATTTGTCGTTATACGTAAAAAATAACGCGGCGTCGTCAACGCAAAAGGCACATTCATTGAAAGCATCCGGCGTTAACATTTTAGAGGGAAAACGAGAACGGAATAACATGCCATTAGCCAAATCCAACATCAGGCGGTCGTGTTCGGTATCAAAATACCAGCGCCAGTTATCGTCAGGTTTTAACTTCATATTATTTACCCTTCGTCTTCACAGTAGAAATATCAGAAATGGCTGATTGTGTTTTCTTACATCGCAATAATCGGTCATCGTCATAAACGCTGCGGTAAGAAGATCAGACATCAGTTGATAGATTATTTACGCAAACGGATAAAATATAGACTAGCTGGGGGGATAAATAAACCCCCAGCTAAAAATGAAAGGAATTTCGGATTAAATATGTGTAACGATATCTTTAATCAGACGAGGACCATGGAAAATAAAGCCCGAATATATCTGCACCAGCGATGCGCCAGCCGCCATTTTTTCGCGTGCGGCGACCAAAGAATCAATTCCACCGACGCCAATAATCGGTAAACGCCCCGCTAATTCCTGTGACAAACGGCGGATAATCTCCGTGCTGCTTGTCTGCAACGGACGTCCACTTAATCCTCCCGTCTGCCCGCAGTGGTTTAATCCCTGAATCAGTTTTCTGTCGAGCGTGGTATTCGTGGCAATCACACCGTCGATGTTATGACGCACCAAACTATCGGCAATTTGGATCAATTCTTCTTCCGAAAGATCCGGCGCGATCTTTACCGCCACAGGGACATATTTTTGATGTCTCTCTTTTAATTCCGCCTGCTTGTTCTTTATCGCCAGCAAAAGATCGTCTAGCGCTTCACCATATTGCAGGCTGCGTAATCCCGGCGTATTGGGGGACGAAATATTGATCGCGATATAGCCAGCGTGAGCATAAACCTTATCCATACAGATCAAATAATCGTCTTTACCTTGCTCAACAGGCGTATCTTTATTCTTACCGATGTTGATCCCTAATACACCGCCAAAGCGTGTTTTCTTTACATTCTCGACCAGATAATCTACGCCCTTATTATTGAATCCCATCCGGTTGATCAATCCTTCCGCTTCTACTACGCGGAATAATCTCGGTTTATCATTACCGGATTGTGGACGCGGCGTGACCGTCCCCACTTCAATAAAACCAAATCCCATTGCGCCTAATGCATCAATACATTCGCCGTCTTTATCTAATCCCGCCGCCAGACCGAGTGGGTTTTTAAAAGATAACCCCATGCAGGTAACCGGTTTAGTTGGAACAGATTGACGGACGAGAAATTCAAAAGGCGTGTTGGTAATACGACGTAATTGTTGGAAGGTCAGCTCATGCGCACGCTCTGGATCGAGCTGAAACAGGGCTTTTTTGATAACGGGATAGAACATATTGTCTCCTGAGATCCCTATCGCAAAGGTATCTTGCCTACGCTGAAAGTAAGCAATCGTGGATTACGGTTTAACTCACGGGCGGTGATGGTAATTCCATCTTTGCGGAAAGTAAAACGTTTGCGGGACGTGGAAATCGTGATGTGGAAATAATCGCCACACGCGGCAGGATACCGCGTGTGGCTGTGCTAATCGCGTGGCAGGATTAGTCTTGCAGTGCCTTGCTGATCTTCTCGAACAGATCGCCAGACAGATTTTCCAACGTCTTCAGTTGCTCCAACGCCTGACGCATTTGCGCTTGGCGTTTAGCATCATAGCGTTTCAGGCGGATCAACGGTTCGATCATCCGTGCCGCGACCTGCGGATTGCGGGTGTTCAGATCGCTCAGAATTTCCGTCAGGAAACGATAGCCGCTACCGTCTTCGGCATGGAAAGCCGATGGATTAGCGGCCGCAAACGCCCCCACCAGCGAACGCAGGCGGTTAGGGTTGTTCAGACTGAATGAACGGTGTTGCAGCAGTTCACGCACGCGGGTCAGTACATCGGCTGCCGGGCTGGTGGCTTGCAGCACAAACCATTTATCCATGACCAAACCATCCTGATGCCAGCGGTTATCAAACTGCGTCAGCAGCTCATCACGCACTGGCAACTGCGCTTCAACTGCCGCCGACAGCGCCGCCAGCGAATCTGTCATGTTATCCGCCTGACGGAACTGCGCCTGCACCAGTTTATCCGCCTGCGCCTCATCGCTGAATGCCAGATAATGCAGGCAGACGTTGCGCAGCGCACGTTTACCCATATCCGCGTGTTCGATGCGATACTGTGGCGCCTGATTCGCGTGGTATACCGCCAGCCACTCATCCGCCATCTCTTTCGCCATCGTATGCGTCATGCTGTCACGTACGGCAGCGATCGCCGTCGGATCGATGATATCAAACAGCTCAGCAATCTCGTTTTCGCTCGGCAATGTCAGAATCTGAGAAGCCAGCATCGGATCCAGTTTGTCATCCAGCAACACGCCACGGAAAGCATCGACAACATGCATCGGCACGGAAAGCGGCTGTTTCTGCTGATAGCGTGAAACGTTCAGACGGATATAGTTGGCCAACAGGCTCTGTGCCGCATCCCAACGAGAGAACGCATTGCTCGCATGACGCATCAGGAACGTCAGTTGTTCATCGCTCCAGGCATAGTTCAGTTTTACCGGCGCAGAAAATTCACGTAATAAAGAAGGAATCGGGCGGCAAGGTACCTGATCGAAAATGAACGTCTGTTCGGATTCGGTCACATTGAGTACCGACGCCAGCAGTTGGCCGTCTTTCTGTAACGGAATCACCTGCCCTTGCGGATCGTACAGTTCGATATCCAGCGGAATGTGCAGTGGCAGTTTGGGTTGTTTGTCGGCACCGACTGGCGTAGTCTGGCTCACGCTCAGCAGATATTGTTGTGTCTGCGGATCGTAATCATCACGCACGGTCAGCACCGGCGTGCCAGACTGGCTATACCAACGACGGAACTGGGTAAGATCGACACCGGAAGCGTCCTCCATCGCCTGCACGAAATCATCACAGGTCGCCGCGCTGCCATCGTGACGTTCAAAATACAGACGAATGCCGGCCTGGAAACCTTCTTCACCTAATAAGGTGTGCATCATACGGATCACTTCCGATCCCTTTTCATAGACCGTCAGCGTATAGAAGTTATTCATCTCGATCACCTGATCGGGACGAATCGGATGGGACATCGGGCTGGCATCTTCGGCAAACTGCGCACCGCGCATCACACGTACGTTATCGATACGGTTCACCGGGCGCGACCCCAGGTCGGAGCTGAATTCCTGATCGCGGAACACCGTCAGCCCTTCTTTCAGGCTAAGCTGGAACCAGTCGCGGCAAGTGACGCGGTTACCCGTCCAGTTGTGGAAATATTCATGGCCGATCACCGCTTCAATGTTCAGATAATCTTTATCCGTCGCGGTTTCAGCTTTGGCCAGCACGTATTTAGAGTTGAATACGTTCAGCCCTTTATTCTCCATCGCCCCCATATTGAAGAAATCAACGGCGACGATCATATAAATGTCGAGATCGTATTCCAGACCGAAACGCTCTTCGTCCCACTTCATCGCATTTTGCAACGAGGTCATCGCCCAGCCAGCGCGATCGAGGTTGCCACGGTCAACATACAACTCCAGCGCAACATCACGGCCAGAACGTGTCGTGAAGCGATCCTGAAGCACATCAAAATCGCCGGCAACCAACGCGAACAGATAAGCCGGTTTCGGGAACGGATCCTGCCATTCAATCCAATGGCGACCGCCTTCCAGATCGCCTTGCGCGATACGGTTGCCGTTAGAGAGTAAATAAGGATAGCGTGCTTTATCCGCCGTGATGCGCGTGGTGAATTTTGCCAGCACATCCGGGCGGTCGAGATAGTAGGTAATGTGGCGGAAACCTTCGGCCTCACACTGTGTACAGAGCGCTTCGCCAGAGAGGTATAACCCTTCCAGCGCGCTATTAGCGGCAGGATTGATGTCCGTTTCGATGCTGAGCGTAAAACGCGCGGGCAATTGCGTCAGAATCAGGCCATCGTCCTGCTGCTGATAATGTGTCCACGGCTGTCCATCAACGCTCAGGCTAATCAACGTTAACCCTTCACCATCCAGCTTCAACGGCACGCCAGCGTCCCCCTGCAACACCACCTGACTAACGGCTTTTACCCGAGTTTTCTCGGCATGGAGATCGAAATCCAGTGCAATGTCGGTAATGGTGTAATCCGGTGCACGGTAGTCATGGCGATATTTTATTTGCGGCTGTTGATTCATATAAAGTTTCCACCTCGTCATAAGCATCAAAGATCAAGTCTAAGCCTGTTATCTTAATGTTACCACGACAAAATAATGAGGATAATCATCGCACCGTGGTTCGCTCCCGCACGTCTCGCTATGTTGTCGTAATGTAATAAGCAAATAATCAAGGTATACTGACCGGACATTGCTGATTGTCCCGATGGTGGATATGCATCTTACGAGGATGCTGTAACGCATTATGACTTTGCACACTTCCCCGATTCTACACTCATTGCTGGATACCGATGCCTACAAACTGCATATGCAACAGGCGGTGTATCATCACTATTATGATGTTGACGTTGCGGCTGAATTTCGCTGTCGCGGTGATGAGTTATTAGGCGTTTACGCCGACGAAATAGCCCATCAGGTCGATCTGATGCGTTTCTTGTCACTCAATGACGATGAGTTCACCTATCTTTCTTCTCTGCCATTCTTCAAGCCGGATTATCTACACTGGCTGCGGGGCTTTCGTTTCAATCCGCAGCAGGTTTCGATCAAGAATAATGCGGGCAAGCTGGATATCCGTATCACCGGACCGTGGCGTGAAGTGATTTTGTGGGAAGTCCCTCTGTTGGCAGTGATCAGTGAAGTCGTGCATCGGCATCGTTCGCCCAACGTTACGGCTGAACAAGCGCTCGTTCAATTGTCAGCCTCACTGGAAAGCTTCCGCCAGCACAGCGCAGATGTGGATCTTAGCCAGTTCAAGCTAATGGACTTCGGCACACGCCGCCGTTTCTCTCGTGATGTCCAGCAGACGATTGTGACGGCGCTGCAAACTGACTTCCCTTACCTTATCGGCACCAGCAATTACGATCTGGCGCGCCGTTTGGATATCACGCCAGTCGGCACACAGGCGCACGAGTGGTTTCAGGCTCACCAGCAAATCAGTCCAACGTTGGCCAACAGCCAACGTGCTGCACTGCAAATGTGGCTGCGTGAATATCCCTCGCATTTAGGTATCGCATTGACCGACTGCATCACCATGGATGCCTTCCTGCGCGATTTCGATTTACCGTTCGCGGAGGCCTATCAGGGGCTGCGCCACGATTCCGGCGATCCGGTCGATTGGGGAGAGAAAGCCATTGCGCACTATCAGCGCCTGAATATCGATCCGATGAGTAAAACGCTGGTCTTCTCCGACAATCTGAATCTGGATAAAGCGCTAGCGCTGTACCGTCACTTTGGGCAGCGCGTGAATCTGGTGTTTGGCATCGGCACGCGACTGACGTGTGATATCCCCGGCGTGAAACCGCTGAATATCGTCATCAAACTGGTGGAATGCAACGGCAAGCCGGTGGCAAAGCTCTCCGATAGCCCAGGTAAAACCATCTGTCAGGATCAGAACTTTGTGTGTGAGTTACGCAAAGCGTTTGACTTACCCCGCGTGAAAAAGGCCAGTTAAGCTTTCCCGTATACCCTAAATAATTCGAGTTTCAGGAAGGCGGCAAGAGAGGGAATCCCGATGAGCTTACTTAAGTAAGTGATTCGGGTGAGTGAACGTAGCCAACGCACATGCAACTTGAAGTATGACGGGTATTTGACCAACTTTGCAGCAGATTCACTGTAATACGCGAAAACTTCGCGCCATTCCGGTGATTTCTGCTTGTGTCCTGTTGCATCGCAAGTAACATAGCAAATGGCTCGGATTGGGCCATTTGGCGTTTCAAACACGATATATTTCTTAAACACGATTAATTAAAGAGAGAATTTTATGAGCGTAGTGCCTGTAGTCGATGTACTGCAAGGCCGTGTCGCCGTTGACAGCGAAGTCACCGTGCGCGGCTGGGTACGTACCCGGAGAGATTCTAAAGCCGGTATCTCCTTTATCGCCGTTTATGACGGCTCCTGCTTTAATCCGTTACAGGCTGTCGTTAATAATAATCTCTCCAATTATCAGGATGACGTACTGCGTCTGACCACTGGTTGCTCCGTAGAAATCACCGGTAACGTCGTCGCTTCTCCGGGTGAAGGCCAGAGCTTCGAGCTGCAAGCCACCAACGTCAACGTCGTCGGCTGGGTTGACGACCCCGATACTTATCCGATGGCGGCAAAGCGTCACAGCATCGAATACCTGCGTGAAGTCGCCCACCTGCGTCCGCGCACCAACCTGATCGGTGCCGTTGCGCGCGTTCGTCATACGCTGGCGCAGGCCATTCACCGTTTCTTCCACGAGAACGGCTACTTCTGGGTATCTACTCCGCTGATTACCGCATCTGATACCGAAGGTGCGGGTGAAATGTTCCGCGTTTCTACCCTCGATCTGGAAAACCTGCCGCGTACCGAACAGGGCAAAGTGGATTTCAGCGAAGACTTCTTCGGTAAAGAAGCGTTCCTGACCGTATCTGGTCAGTTGAATGGCGAAACCTACGCCTGTGCACTGTCCAATGTGTATACCTTTGGCCCCACGTTCCGTGCTGAAAACTCTAACACCAGCCGCCATCTGGCTGAGTTTTGGATGATCGAACCGGAAGTTGCGTTTGCCACATTGGATGACGTCGCGGGTCTGGCCGAAAACCTGCTGAAATATGTTTTCCAGGCCGTGCTGAACGAGCGTGCCGATGATATGGCGTTTTTTGCAGAACGCGTAGATAAAGAAGCCATCACGCGACTGGAAAAATTCGTCAGCTCCGATTTCGCCCAGGTGGATTACACCGATGCCGTCGAGATCCTTCTGAACTGCGGGAAGCAATTCGAAAATCCGGTTTATTGGGGCGTTGACCTCTCCTCCGAACATGAGCGTTATCTGGCGGAGCAACACTTCAAAGCACCGGTTGTCGTTAAAAACTACCCGAAAGACATCAAAGCCTTCTACATGCGTATGAATGACGACGGTAAGACTGTTGCCGCGATGGATGTTCTGGCGCCGGGAATCGGTGAAATCATCGGTGGATCTCAGCGTGAAGAGCGTCTGGCAGAGTTGGATAGCCGTCTGGAAGAGATGGGACTGAATAAAGAAGACTACTGGTGGTATCGTGATTTACGTCGTTACGGCACCATTCCACATTCCGGTTTCGGTTTAGGTTTTGAGCGCCTGATTGCTTATGTTACCGGTGTACAAAATGTGCGCGATGTGATTCCTTTCCCACGCACACCGAGGAACGCTAGTTTCTAAATAAAAATTTAATATAAGTAAAACAAATATGTAGAAAAGAAGAGTCGGGTTTCCCGGCTCTTTTTTTTTAATTTTTGTTATGTCTCACAAAGTTCCCTGATATTTACATTTAGACACACATAATTTCCATTTGTTACTCGATTACGAAGTTTGTAGCATCTTTAGGGTGGATTAACTAGCGAGTGAATGGAAAACTGCGTTCAGACACAGGAAGACACCAAACTTTCAGGAATAGTTCCGTAAAGAATTATTTATGGCAGTGGCAGGTGTCTAAATAACACCAATGAGGGTAATAATGATGAAACGCAACATTCTTGCAGTAGTAATCCCAGCTCTGTTAGTCGCAGGCGCAGCCAACGCTGCTGAAATCTATAATAAAGATGCGAACAAGCTGGATCTGACTGGTCGTGTACACGCTGGTTATACGTTCAATAACCAAAGCACAGACAATGAAGACAACACCAACGCACGTCTGGGCTTTAAAGGCCAGACTCAGATCGCCAGCGACCTGACTGGCTACGGCACTTTTGAATACCAGTTCGATGCTAACAAGGCTGAAGATAACAATGGCAGCGCTGGGAAAACCCGTAAAGCATTTGCTGGTCTGAAATTTGCTGACTTCGGTTCTTTCGACTATGGCCGTAACACTGGTGTTGCGTACAACGGTTTGGCTTATACTGACGTCCTGCCAGAAAACGGCGGCGATAGCAGCGTTACTGATACTCTAACTGGCCGTATCGGCAATGCAGCAACCTTTAATACTACCAACTTCTTCGGTCTGGTTGATGGTTTAGGTTTTGGCCTGCAATACATTGCTAAAGATGATTCATCTTCTACTGTTAACCTAGCTTCAACTACTAACCCTAACAAAAATATCGAACGCAACCATGGTGATGCATGGGCAACGTCTCTGTCCTATGACACTGACTTTGGTGTAGGTGTGGTTGCATCTTACGGTACCTATGAACGTACAGAAAATCAGCGTGTTTCAAGCAGCGCTAAAGGTGACCGTGCTGACGTATGGGCAACTGGTCTGAAATATGATGCAAACAACATCTACGTTGCTGCAACTTACGGTGAAGCCCGTAACTTCTTCAATACTGGCTCTTCTAGCTTAGCTAATGGTTTGGCTGACGAAAGCAAAATCTTTGAAGTGGTTGCACAGTACAACTTTGATTTTGGTTTGACTCCAACTATCGCTTACGTATCTCGTAAGGACAAAGTTGATAACGTTGCAAACGACTACTCTGTTAAATACGCAAGCGTCGGTGGTACTTACGCATTCAACAAGAATTTCTCTACCTATGTTGAATACGATATCAACCTGCTTGATAAAGACCAGACTAAATCATTCGGTCAAGAAAACGGCGATGTCGTGAACGTCGGTGTAATCTACCAGTTCTAAGTTACCCCAGCATAACGTAACGAGTTAATCGTTCGTATTGCAGAAAAAGACAGAGCCTCGGCTCTGTCTTTTTTATTGTGTGCTCAACAGCACCTTACGAGCAGCCACCAGCGACGTTGAAAAACCCTTCCCGCGTTTTTTGTTTTTGCTTTACGCCACGCTGCGCCAATTATTCTCGTCTAGCCAGTCTTTTATTTCGTCTCTCTCCTACTCCCTGTTATTTCCCTTTCTTTTTGACATCAACGGTTGGCAAAGCCTTTTACTG
Organism: Pectobacterium aroidearum; assembly: GCF_015689195.1. GTDB lineage: Bacteria > Pseudomonadota > Gammaproteobacteria > Enterobacterales > Enterobacteriaceae > Pectobacterium > Pectobacterium aroidearum. The sequence goes on along the minus strand of NZ_CP065044.1, from coordinate 2,178,506 downwards.
ACGGTACTCTGAGAATTCTTATTTCATCTCAGTTATGGAACATTCTGGCAATGTTTGAAAATATCTCTGCCGCACCGGCCGATCCTATTCTCGGGCTGACCGATCTTTTCCGCGCCGATGACCGCGCGAATAAAATCAATCTGGGTATTGGTGTCTATAAAGATGAAACCGGTAAAACTCCGGTTCTGACCAGCGTAAAAAAAGCAGAACAGTATCTGCTGGAAAATGAAACCACCAAAAACTATCTGGGCATTGACGGTCTGCCAGCATTCGGTCAGTGCACGCAGGAGCTATTGTTTGGCAAGCAGAATGCCATCATTGCCGACAAACGTGCCCGTACGGCGCAAACCCCAGGTGGAACGGGTGCATTGCGCGTAGCGGCGGATTTCATTGCCAATCAGACATCTGCAAAGCGCATTTGGATCAGCAACCCAACCTGGCCAAATCACAATAACGTCTTCTCTGCCGTCGGTTTGGAAGTGTGCCAGTATGACTACTACGATGCAGCGAACCATGCGCTGGATTTTGATGGTCTGCTGAACAGCCTGAACGCCGCCAAAGCGGGTGACGTGGTACTGTTCCACGGCTGCTGCCATAACCCAACCGGTATCGATCCTACAGCTGAGCAGTGGGCTACGTTGGCTGATCTGTCGATAGCGAAAGGCTGGCTGCCGCTGTTTGACTTCGCCTATCAGGGCTTTGCCCGCGGCCTCGAAGAAGATGCGGAAGGTCTGCGCATTTTCGCCGCGAAGCACGATGAACTGATCGTATGCAGCTCGTACTCTAAAAACTTCGGTTTGTACAATGAGCGCGTCGGTGCCTGCACGCTGGTTGCTGCCGATGCCGCAACGGCAGATAAAGCATTCAGTCAGGTGAAAGCGGCTATTCGCGCAAACTACTCTAACCCGCCGTCACACGGTGCGACCGTTGTGGCTACCATTCTGGGCAACGACGCGCTGAAAACCATTTGGGTGCAGGAATTAACGGCGATGCGTGAGCGCATTCAGCGTATGCGTCAGCTGTTCGTTAATACCTTGCAGGAAAAAGGCGCACAGCAGGATTTCTCCTTCATCATCGACCAGAATGGGATGTTCTCATTCAGTGGCCTGACCAAAGAGCAGGTTCTGCGTCTGCGTGACGAATTCGGCGTTTATGCGGTGAATTCTGGCCGTATCAACGTTGCGGGAATGACGCCGGAAAATATGGCTCCGCTCTGCGAAGCGATTGTTGCCGTGCTCTAATCCGTTTAGCGATCAAAAAAGCCGACACCGTGTGTCGGCTTTTTCATTTCTACCCTTTTGCTGATAAAGGGAGGGAAACTACCAAATCGCGGCATCTTCACGCAGGAAAGGGTTCGTTTTGCGCTCATGTCCTAACGTTGACATCGGGCCGTGCCCTGGAATAAACGTCACATCGTCACCCAGCGGCAGCAGCTTATTCTTGATGGATGCAATCAGCGCCTGATGATCGCCCTGTGGAAAATCGGTACGCCCTACACCACCGTTGAAAATGACATCCCCTACCTGTGCCAGGCGCGATTCTGCATCAAAGAAAACGATATGGCCGGGTGTATGGCCAGGACAGTGGAAAACCGCCAGCGTGGTTTCCCCCAGGCTGACCTCATCACCTTCCTGTAGCCAACGCGATGGTGTCAGCGGTGCGCACTCTTCCAGGCCAAACATCCGGCTCTGTGCCGGTAGCCCTTCCAGCCAGAATGCATCTTCAATCTGCGGGCCAATAATCGCAACCTGATAGTGTTCGGCCAATTCCGCCGCCGCACCAACGTGATCCAGATGACCATGTGTTAACAGAATCTGCTTAACCGAAATCCCAGCATCCGCAACGGCGCGTTTGATTTTTTCTGCATCGCCACCGGGATCGACAATCGCCGCTTCATTCGTTTTTTCACACCATAACAACGTACAATTCTGGCTAAATGCTGTCACTGGGACAATTTGATATTTCATATCACTCCATGTTGAATAAACTGAGCGGCTCGCGATGTATTCGCGAACCGTCTCAGAAAAATGTCATGCTGCGGTAGCGACTTACCAGGTGCGGACCGGGCCGGTATCGATGTGAACGAAATCACTGCGCGGATAGTAGCCAACCCCACCTGCACGCATCTTCATCGCCGCTTTACGAATGTTGGCCAGTTGAACTCCTTCAATATGAAAATCCATCGCCTGCCCTTTCGTGTGGTAGCTCTGCTTTGCCACACCTCTGCTATGCGCACGTAATTCATTATTCGTATCGATCGCGCGATAACCGGAAATCAGCTGTACGGGCTTATTGGTGCCCAGCATGACCTGTAAGCGATAGAGCTGATCGAAAAGTTGGGGATCTATCGTTTTGATTTTATTGGCGCGATAATCGCGGAAAAAGTGATTCAGGCGGGAGAGTTCTGATTTGTTATACCGTTTGCCATCAAAAAATTCCGTTTTTAGCCGCTCTCCGGTATTCAGATTGTCCAGCGTTAAAATTCGTGGTCGGGGCGTAGATAACGTTGCAAATGCCTGACCGGGAAGCAGTGCGATACCAAACGCGGCACCACCCAGTGCAAGCCACTTACGGCGATGGTTGTCAATGTGATCCATAGAACGAGTACCCTGGCTAAAATAACGGTATAAAAGGAGGCAAAAAACGCACCGCCTTGAACCTTAACTGCCAGAGAAAAGTGAGTCAACCCGCTTTGCTTACGGGTTTGCGGGAGATCGCATCAATCCCCCGCAAAACGATAAAATACCAATACGACTAATGCCCGTATTTTCAATACTTACTGAAGCAATAACCCTGCTTTGGAGAGGACTTTCGTCCCGGCTCGGGCAGTATCATCATAATTGTAAATATCTGTGCGGAATTGAGGCCTGCCATCTTCCGCTACCCACGCTGTCAGATAATAGAGATTAACCGGAATCCGGTGCTTCATTGAAACAAAGGTCGTGTTCCCCTGATCCAGCGTGGAAGAAATTCGACTATTATTCCATCCCGCATCCTGCAATAGCATGCTAGCCAATTCCGATGCCTTATTGACCCGTACACAGCCGGAACTCAGCGCCCGAATATCACGCTGGAACAGGTTGTGATTGGGCGTATCGTGCAGATAAATCGCTTCCGAATTTGGCATATTGAATTTATAGCGCCCCAGCGAGTTGTTCGCGCCAGGAGCCTGACGTAAGCGATAAGGGAAACGCTCTGGTGACACAATCTGCCAATCGATCATCGATGGATCAATCACTTCTGCATCCTGACTCCAGCCGGACAACACCGTATAGCCATGACGCTGTAGATAACCAGGATCGCGTACTACTTTAGGAATGATATCCTGTCGAATCAGCGTCGTAGGGACATTCCACGGCGGATTGACCACCACGTTATACAGCGAACTGCTCATCAACGGCGTCTTACGCTTGGGCTGTCCAACAATAACGCGTGACGATAAGCGTTCAGCGCCGTCCTGATAATAGATCAGCGAATAATTGGGGATATTCACCATAATACCGGTGTGAACATTATCCGGCAGCAGGCGCAGGCGTTGAATATTCAGCGCCAGCAGCGTCGCGCGCATTTGTGGGGAAACATTGAGCCAATCACGAGTACGCTTACCAATAACGCCGTCGTCCTCCAGCCCTTGCCAGTGCTGGAAGCGTTTCACCGCTTCAACCAGTTCACCCGTGTAGATCGCAGCCCCACTCTCGACCAACGGAGACTGACCTGCCGGTATCGTCGTCGCGGCGGTATTTTCGTTAAACAGCGTAATGCTCTCCGTTGACGACAGCATGCCAGTTCGCTGCAGAATTTCACGCAGTACTGCCAGCTCTCGGCTCTGCTGTTCCGGACGCAGAGATTCCGTCAAATTCAGACTCGGCCACGGGCGATTGTCCGTCAGCATCGTCTTCAGCGCCTCATGCATTTTGGCGTACTGTGAATGCTGCGGTGCCAGCGAAACCACATAGGCCGCACTGGTGCCGGATTTTACGGCCTGTTGCCATTGAGAAACGATATTCAACGCAGGCGATTGCAGACGATAAGGTACGCTGCTGTACAGCCAGTCATTGCCGTTACGCTCCACGCCAGAAACAAACTGCAAATAACCCAGCATTGCATCCGATAGCACGACATCGCGCGCAAACCCGGTCAATTGCGGATCGGTCAGCCAGGTCACCCACGTAGTGAACTGCGGCTGTACGCCCGCTATCGCCAATTCGGCAAGCTGCTGTTGAAACTGTTGCACCGCGCGATTATCCGCCCACATCGGTTGCATCTGATGTTGGGCATAAAGCGATGATAAATCAGAGAGATAATGTACCGACATGCCGTGCGGCAGCGCTGAAAGAAGCCCTGCACGACTCTTTTCTACAGAAACTGCGCCCGAGCTTTGCGATAAACCAGATATCACCGCCGGAGATGCTGCCAGCACCGAAAACGAAGGAGACAGGCTTCCGACCCAAATACAACCCACGCGCAACAGCAGCCTGACCATTTTTCGTTTATGTAACAACAACATCCATTTATCCCCTGTACTTATTAATCACTATGCTTTTACGACAATCCACATTGAACATGGAAATAACAAACCGGATTCGCTCGCACTGGCGTAAACTCATTTTTCGTTTTCCATTGTAGAAAACGATAAAGAATGAAATATGATCGTTTTTATATCGCGCCCGTTATTCACGGTCGTCACTGTACAATATACAACCGCAAATCCTTCCGCAGCCTGCCATCGCTTTACCGTCAGTATATAAAGAGAAAAATATTTTTGCTTCTTCTTCTGGTTATTATCTTTCGAGCTTGATGAACTTATTCACTGTCAGCATTCTTTTTACGTAAAAATAAAGCCGCTTAAAAAAGCGGCTTTATCATTATAGAGGAAAAGAGCAGTAAGGTTTGCTGCGATAAACTTTATCACTCCACTATGAGGCTTGCTCCTGCGTCTCAGGGGCTTCTGCTCCAAAACCACGCAGCCCGACCACATGGACGTGCTCGTTGTTCTGGTAGACTTTACGCACCAGCTTATAGGTGGTCCCTTTCTCAGGGCTGATATTTTCCGGTGCCGCGATGACCAACTGCATTTCCAGACGATCGCACAGTTCGAACAGCGTGGCGATCGATTTGGCATCCAGACGCGCTGCCTCATCGAGGAAGAGCAGACGACACGGAATAATATCTTTACCACGCAGGCGCTTGGACTCTTCTTCCCAGCTCTGTACCACCATGACAAGAATCGACATCCCGGTACCAATCGCTTCCCCGGTAGACAGCGCTCCACTTTCCGCTCGCAGCCAGCCATCCGCGCCACGGTTAACCTCAACTTCCATTTCAAGGTAGTTGCGGTAGTCCAGCAGTTCTTCACCGATCGTTTGCGGCGTGCGCTGTCCCATATCAATTTCAGGATTCAGGCGTTGATACAGTTTTGCCAGCGCTTCCGAGAAGGTCAGGCGGTTGCTGTTAAACAGATCCTGATGCATTTCCTGCTGTTCGGACAACACATTGAGCAGCGTGGTATGCGTTTCACGCACGTTGACGTTGAGACGAACACTCTTCACCTGACCAAACGCTACCGCTTGCAGCCCCTGGTTCAGCATACGAATACGGTTCTGCTCACGCTGGATCGTTTTACGAATGATGTTTGCCACGCTGCGTGAGCTGATAGCCAGCATCTGTTCACGCGCCGTTAGCTCTTCAGTCAGACGGTTGAGCTCGATCTCCATCTGCTCAATCGCCTCTACCGGGTCGTCGGTGCGGATAATATCCTGACGGATACGCTCGCGCAGGTGCTGGTAAACGGCAATGTAGAACTGGATCTTGCGCTCTGGTCGCTTCGGATCTTCCGAAAGCCGCAGTACATCGCGCAGATGTTCGTTGTCCGCCACCGCCAAACGCAGCGCCCCCAGCGCCTTATCCGACATGGAACGCAGTTCATCGCCTTCCATATACGCCAGCTCACGGCGGTGCAGACGGCGCTCAACGCCGTTGTCTTTCACCAAACGCATGACCGCACACCAGCCTGCTTTCGCAGTGACAACCTGCTCACGCATCTGGTGATAATCACGTTCCAGCTTGCGCAATTTCTTCTGCAAACTGTCCATTTCGGCTTCACAGAACGTAATCTGTTTTTCCAACTGATTACGCCGCGAGCGGTTGGTACTTAATGCCGCATGCAGCTCATCACGGCGCTGACGAGCACGTTCTTCGGCATCGGCATCCGCACGTACGCCGATATCCTGAAGCTCTTGCGTCAGCTCCTTCAGCATATCCTGTTTGGCATCGTAAGAGCTTTTCAGCGACGCCTGAACCTGACTGTACTGCGTCAGCTGTGCCTGATGCTGACGGAGCTGTTCGCGTGCTTTTGTCCGTTCTGCTTCAGCCAGTTCCAGACGGTGACGCAATTTGTCATTCAAACCAGCGTTTTCACCCAGCATGCCGGCGGAATCGGCATAGCTGAAGTGTGCGCGACGCTGCACAACCTCGGTCAATGCAAACGCCTGCTGTTTCGCCTGCCGCTGTGCGTTCTGTGCCTGAGCATAATCTTCCTGCAACTGCTCATGTTGCTGCGGGTCACTTTGCAAGACAGAAACCAGCGGTTCCAACTTAACCAGCGTCGCACCATGCTGCTGAATGAAACGGGCAGACTCTTCGGTTTCATCCAGCTCCGCGCGAATCTCCTCCACGCGATCCTGCAACGTCTCGTCGCACAGCAGGCTAATACGCGGAATCAGTTTATTCAGCTGTACGCTGGCTTCTTTCGCTTGTTCATATTGCTGACGTTGCTGCTGGTTCTCACCATCAAAGCTGGCAATCGCACGATCCAACTCGCCGCGACGGGAACTGAGCGTACGAATTTCCGCTTCGGGATCTTCATCAAAAACGACAGCCAGATGTGTACCGATGAATCGGCTGAAGGACTGATGCAAGCGCTGCGTTTTCTGCACGTCAAACGACAGCGTCGCGTACTGTTCGGCCAGCGCTTCGCGCTCATCACGCAGGCTTTCCAGACGCATTTCCCGCGCGGCGCGACCAAACAGCGGCACTTCCGGGAAGCGGGAATAACGCCACTGGCGCTCCGCGACTTTGACGACGACGGCGCGTTCCAGTTCTTCAACGGCAAACACGCTGTCATCAAACGACTGCGGATCCCCCTCGATCAGATACAGATCTTCCGGGCAATCTTCCAGACCAGCAAGCTGTTCACGTACCAGCGAGAGATCGGCGACCACGATGGCATGACGGGACGGGCCATAAAGTGCCGAGAAGTACGGCGCATCATCCAGCGTCACATCATCATAAATTTCAGATAGCAGCACGCCGCCAAAGCGTTCCGCCAACGCGTTTAAGCGTGGATCTTCGGAACCACCCGGCTGACTCAGTCGCTCAATCTGCGCTTCAATCTGTCGCTTGCGGCTAGCGATATCGTCACGCTCAACGGTCGTTTCACGCTCACGCTCAAGTAACTGCTGCATGAATTCCGTCACCTGACGGCTATCTTCAAACGTTTCGCCGCTTTGCTCGCTCAACTGCGTCAGCATTTCCTGAGCGGCCAGCCAGACTGGCGCACGCGTCGTCAGCTTCTGAATACGCTGCTGGATTTGCTCCAGCTCCTGACGCAGCGCCATGCGGCGTTCACCCGCTTCCGCCACCAGCGATGACAGCGTCTCGATACGGGCATCAAGCTCTTGCTGGAGCGACTCCAGTTCTTCCGGCTGATAATCCTGACCGTTGCGCTTGCTGAAATCCTGCAATAGTCGCTCGGCATCCTGCTGTTCACGCAGGCGCTGTTCCAGTTCAGACAGGCGCATCCGCAGCGGCTGTACTCGCTCCGCCTGATAGCGTTGCGAAGAGCTGTCGCGCAGCAAGTCGCGTGCGACCTGCCAGGCTTCGTTACGGTTAACCGCACCGGCAATCTTGCTCACCAACTGATAGGCTTGCTCAAACTGCCCGTGCGCTGCATCAGCCACGCTCAGCTTCTGTTCCAGCATCAGCAGAATTTCTGTCGCTTCCTGCTCTTTGGCCTGGTAACTGTCCAGCCACTCGTCCGCGTTATCTGCCGTTAAATCCGGCAACTGGCACAATGTGCGAGCGCGTTCCAACGCCTGCTGTGCCTGCTGGTACTGAATGGCACGCGTTTGCTGTACGTCCAGCGCCTGCTGATAATCGGCAAGCTGGCTTTTCAGTTCATCCACTTCCAGCTCAGCAGCATCGGCGCGTTCTTCGTTTTCCGCCTGCTGCTCACGCGCTTCTTCTACCACCTCGTTCTGTTCTTCGAGGCGATAGCTTAGTTCTTCCAGATCGGCGTTATAGCGCTCGATTTTTTCCTGCTGGCGCATCGCGGTTTGCACCAGATTCAGGTGGTCGCTGGCTGCCTGATAATCCGTTTCCAGATCGCCTTCCGCACCGCTCTGCTCCGCGAGTTCTCGCGCCATTTCCACATGACGGTACTGTTCGCTCGACAGTTGCTTACGGCTGGAGAACAGATCGCGGCGCAATTCCAGCGCCCCATCAAGATGGATGCGTCGCTCATTGGCATGGCGCATATAGTCAGCGGCAACATAGGACGTCGCTTCGGAAATCAGGTGTTTAAACAGATCGCGATCGGACTGGGTGACGCGAATCGCTTCCAGCGTCATGCGGTTTTCACGCAGCGCCGCTTCCATATCCTGAAACGCTTTACGCACGCCGCTGTTTTCCGGCAGTAAATAATCACGCAGCGAGCGAGTAATGGCGCTGGAAATACCACCGTATAACGAGGCTTCAATCAGGCGATAAAACTTGCTACGGTCGGAAGCAGAACGCAGACGACGCGGCACCACGCCTAAATCAAACATCAGCGAGTGATAGTCGGTGATGGAGTTAAACTGCTTGAACTGAACGCCTTCCATCTCCTCAACGCGATCTTTCAACTCCTGCAACGAGAGCACCCGTGCCTGACGATCGCCGACCACCTGCGTCAGAATTTGCGTCGGCTGGATAGCTGTCGGTAATCCCTGAATGGTGAAAGGCTTGATATCGACTTTACGATCGCGACCCGCGACCTGCTGGAGACGAACGCCAACCAGCACGCGCTGATGGCGCGAGTTAACGACATCCAGCGTGGAGTAACAAACACCTGCACGTAATTTACCGTGCAGGCCTTTATCACGAGAACCGCTGGTAGCCCCGGCTTCGGTCGTGTTTCTGAAGTGCAACAGCGTCAGGTCAGGGATCAGCGCCGTAATAAAGGCGGCCATCGTGGTGGATTTCCCAGCACCGTTACCGCCGGATAGCGTGGTAACCAGTTCATCCAGATCGAAGGTGCGGGCGAAAAAGCCGTTCCAGTTGACCAGCGTTAGTGAGCGAAATTTACCGCGTTCAATCATTCCTGTTCATCCTCAACACAGAGCCTACCCCAGTAGGAATGGGATACGCTCTTATTCATCCTCGCCCGTTTCTGGCGCGGTATCATCGGTGCGATCGTTATCGTCGCTGTCATCTTTCAGCGACAAACTACCTTCAACAGGCATCGCTTCACCATCGCGAATCATGCGTAGCTGCGCTTCGCGGGCATCATCGCCGCTGCGTACATCAGCTCCGAAGCGGAACACCGATTCGGTAATTCTGAATTTGCTGCTGTCATTTCCCATAAAGTAGATCATACCTAACCGACGTAAGCGGTTAAGCGAGGTTCTGACTTTTTCCTGCAGCTTCTGACGATCCAGATCGGAACCAGTAGAACGCTGGTTAACCAGCTTCAACAGCTTACTTTCATCCGCCAGACTCAGTAGCTCTTCATACAGCTCCTGCTGGCTGAAAATGCCTTCGTGCGCCAAGCGCTCCGGACTCAGATAGAGATAACAGAGAATTTTCCCTACCATCATATCCAGCTCAGACAGCACAGAACGGGGGATCAGCGTGGTGGATCGCGGACGCAGATAGAAAAAACCTTCCGGCGCGCGGATCAACTCTACGTTGTAACGGCTGTAGAACTCCTCCAGCACTTCCTGAAAATCCATCAGAAATACGTGGTTTTCCAGCTCTTCAATGCCAATATGACGCCCGGCGCGCAATTGGCTGTCCAGCGCAGGAAAGAGGTTATTCGACAGCGCGGTTGCCAGTTTCACTGGCATAAATTGTTCAATATTTGTCGATGACATGGGCCTGCACCTTGGCTCCGTAATCATTGATTGCCCGCCACAATGCAGGCAATCCGGTGAAATCTGCTTCGGCTACGCCCAGGCGGACTGCCTGGTCGACCACGATTCGGGCAACATCGAAATGCCGCGAGCGAGGATGCTGCGCGAGGTATTCACGCATCACTTCCCCCAAATCCAGCGGAATCTGTTGCGCTTTATATTTATGTAGCGCCTGCTCGACCAGCGCGATCAACTGCTCGCGCATTTCACTAAACTCTTCGTATTCCAGCTCCGGCGGCAATTCACCGGTCACTTCTTCACTACGCAGCGTTAGCTCTTCGTCACGCATATCCAGCAGACGATCGGCGTTGGCAAACGTCAACGCCCAAGGGCTATCGAAATAGCTCTGCACCGACTGACGCAGGCGCTGGGCGAAGACGCGGTTTTTATCCATATCAATCGCAGTACGGATAAACTTATGTACGTGGCGGTCGTAGCCAATCCACAGGTCTATCGTCTGCTGTCCCCAGCTCACAATGCGATCGAGTTTGTTTTGCAGGTCAAAGACCAGTTTGTCGACAAATTCCAGATTATGCGCATTATTCATAATCGCATCCTGAATGCTCAACAGGCTCGCCTGCAACTTGTCGCCAGCGGCTTCCAGCGTATCCTGCAATTCACGCAGTGTAGACGACGTTTCCGTCAGCAGTTGTTCACAGCTGCTGATCGCTGCCCGCCAGTCCTGATTTAACAACGCTGCGATATCGTCTTTCACACCCTGCTGCTGCTCATCCATCACACGCTGTGACAGATCGATACTGTCAAAAATTTCAGCAACGGAATATTTCAGCGGCGCAAACACATTGCGATGCCAGTGAAACTCATCGCCGCCTTCTTCTGCTGCATCGGCCGCACGGCTGAGTTCCTGTGCCACGATAGAGAGCTGCATGGAAAGTCGCAGCGTCGAGAACTCACGCTGCCGGATATAATAATCGGTAATGCCAATCCCCAGCGGCGTCAGACGATAAATCGCATTGCCTTCCGCCTGTTCACTGGTAAAGCGGTTAAGCAACCGCTGGCGCACCAGATCGTTAATCGCGTTATTGGCGCGGACGGTAATGGTTTCGTTCGTCTGATCAAATCCCTGACTCACATGGCGGAAGGCATCAATCAGCTCACCTTCACTCATTTCACCATCCATGCGTTCGCCGTTAAGCGTGGCGATCGCCATCAAAAACGCCAGGCGTTCGGTAGGGAGGGAAATGGAGAAATCGTTTTTTCGTGCCCAGGCGACCAGTTCGGGTACAGTCTGGGAAAAATCACTCATAATGCATCCTTCAAATGGGGTTTATGCGCCATGACATGGATATAACGGCCCAAACTCACAAAAGGCTCCTGCCGACAATACCGCTGTTCGAGCTCCAGAATGTCGGCAAACTTATCAATTTGCTGCTGCTTATTCTGCAGGTAGTCATGAAACACACGCACGCCAGTTTTCCCGCTAATGGTCAGCCCCATTTCATCAAGCCAGCCGTACACCTCTTGCGGATCCAGCGGATGATCTGGCGATAGCGAGCGCTTTTTGTTCTTCGGCATGCCAGCCTGAACATAATCAAAGTTGCCCAGAACCATGTTACGCATCAACAGTCCGTGATGGTTATAAAACATCAAAGACAGCGCACCACCTGGCGACAGGCAATCATACAATATTTTCAGCATCTGCTGCGGTTGCGCGACCCACTCCAGCACCGCGTGGAACAATATCAGATCGGCGGGGCTTTCCATATATTGCGCGATATCCTGTGCGGCACACTGCACAAAACGCATATTATGGGTCACGCCCTGCGCCTCTGCCGCATTTTTGGCGCGCTGAATCATCTCATCGGAAACATCGCACAACAATACCTGATGTCCTAAAGCCGCCAGACGACACGCCATCTGCCCTTCACCGCCTCCCGCATCAAGGATGCGCAATGGTCGTGCCGGAAGTCGGGTCAAAAGATCGCTAAGATCCTGCCACAATACCGCCAGCCGAAGTCTCCCCTTCGTTGTGCCATAGATATTCTGAGCAAATTTTTCGGCGATATCGTTAAAATTGCGATCCTGCATCAGTCATTGTTCCGCATCATATAAACGGGGGAGCTCGTGCAGCACATGTCTGCGCGATGCGATTTTTCCAGCCTGCCATTTTGGCACAGGCTGGCTTAGAATAAATGGCCTTACCGCATGATATCTTCCCGGATGCGGGTTTTTCACTCAAAAGGAATGCAATTTTATGCTTTTCACACTCAAAAAGTTCGTCGGTGGCCTTCTGCAGCCTCTGCCATTGCTATTGCTTCTGATGGGTGTTGGCCTGCTACTGCTCTGGTTTACCCAACGGCAGCGCACGGGAAGAACGATAATCTTAGCCAGTTGGCTGGCGCTGATTCTGCTCAGCCTGCAACCTGTCGCCGATAGGCTGCTGTTACCACTGGAATCACACTACCCAACCTGGCGGCAAACGCCGCAGGCGAGCAAAGCCGACTATATTGTCGTGCTGGGCGGGGGGTATACCTATAACGTGGAATGGGCACCCAGTTCCAATTTGATCAGCAACAGCCTCCCACGCGTGACGGAAGGGATTCGCCTTTATCATGCCAACCCCGGCGCAAAATTAATTTTTACTGGCGGCGCGGCGCAGGGTAACCCAGTTAGCAGTGCGAAAACCGCTGCGCTGGTCGCAGAAAGTCTGGGTATTCCTCAACAGGATATCGTCATTCTGGATACGCCAAGGGATACGGAAGAAGAAGCGGCGGCAACCGCTAAGATTGTTGGCGATCGCCCTTTCTTGCTGGTGACCTCGGCAAACCACCTGCCTCGCGCCATACGGTTCTTCCAGGCTCAGGGGCTAGCGCCAATTCCGGCTCCGGCGAATCAGATGGCGATCACCTCTGCGCTCAACCCGTGGGAGAAAGTCTTTCCTTCCGCTTACTATTTATCGCACAGCGAACGCGCTTGGTATGAAACACTCGGTCGCCTCTGGCAAGCGCTGAAGGGAACGTCGGCAACACCACACAGTGCCGAACAACCACAGGCTCACTCCAGCCAAGGGGACAGTTCTCGGGAAGCCACATCAAAGAGCTGACGGTCTAATTGACCGGTGTGGATATAACGAGCCACGGCTTCCCAGATAACATACAACCAGCGCCGGTAGACAAAAGACTCAGCTACCGGTGCCTGTTTTAGGTAGTGATAAAGCAGTTGCTCCGGCATCCCGGTTTCACAAAGCCGGAAGAGCTCATACTCTCTGGGCGCCCACAGCATCATGCCTGGATTAATCATCGCCAACAGTTGATCGCTGCGGGCGTCTTTCAACATGCTGCGCAGCGAAAGATTGCCGTGAACCAGTACACAGCCATCCTCAAAATCTTCAAATAGCATCGCTAAACACTGGCGAGAGCGATAAAGCACGCCCCGATCCTGTTGCGTCAGCTGTGGCGCACTGACATTGAGCAACGTCGACCACAACACTTCCACACGCTGTTGGTACCAACTGACCCAGTCGTTGTCCTGCGTGCTATCGACAGAACCGACGCAACCATGACTATCAATGCGGTGCCAGGCTAATACGCTTTCAACAATCTGATCCATCAGCAGCGTCCAACGCTGACCGCTTCTTGGTGGTGCCTCCACCGACACACCGCGCAGGCGCTCAATCAGTAACAGCTCACGATAAGGCTGCTGCTGCGTCAGAACCAGCCCATAAACGGTTGGCAAACGAACATCGCCCTCACGCGCCAGCATCGAGAGCTTGTAGGCTTCTTGCTGTGCGACGCCCTGGCAAATATAGCTTTTAGCCAACAAAGGAATGGCGTTGCCTTCTTTATCATACAAGGCATACAGATCCGCATAGGGCTGTTCGCTTATGCGCTCAAGTCGGCTGAGGCTTTCCCCCAACACGGTGCTGAGCTCCGATTTCAACTGTTCCATAAACGGCTATACCCCCGTTGAGCCAAATGACTCCACTCACCATGATGCGGCGAGCGAAGGACAAATTCTTCAACGCAGATCAAATAAAAGAGGATCAATGACGGCAGGGAACATGCCCTGCCGGTGTTATTGCCGCACTATTCCCTGCCTGTTAGCGGAGGAATAGTGTGAGTGACAGGCGAGTGTATTTACACTCCGCCATTATTCGCGTTCAAAAGCACCCAGATCTGGGGCTGAACCTTTGTAAGGCAGTTTGACATCCCCACCCTTGTTGATTAGCGCACTACCCGACGCAAGATGCAGGCTCTTCAGTACTGGCAAGCTGCCATCCGCCTGACGCGGTGCATCCCAGCCGGTCACCGAAACGCTCTCGAAGTCAGAATCTGATACCGCAATTTTCAGATCCCATGAGTTATAGCGCATGTTCGCACCGTCGGAGAACGACAGGTCTTTACCGCCATGAGAAACGTTATTGCGTAGCGTACCTAGCCCAATCGCTTTTCCGTTTGCATCAATACCGCGGATATTAAAGTTAGGGTTATTTTTATAACCGGTGTTGTTAAAGAAATCGTTCGCAACCGGATGGTGGTTAGCATAAAAACCGGCCGCTTTATTTAAAAACGCAACCGAGTTACGCACGGTATGCTTTACCGCATTTGCCACATAAACGCCGCCGTAGCCACCGACTTTAAAGCCATTACCATTACCTGCCGGCAGCGACTGCGTCGTTCCCGGCAAATAACCGTGTGACCACGCCCAAGAGTTTTCAATCAGCACCGGAGAATAGGCATTAATTAAATCGAAGCCATCATCCGAGTTTGACCATGCCCGGCAACCGCGGAAAATATTACCTGGCTGATTAGCCGGAATATGCGCACCAAATCCATCGCCACTTTGACCAGCGCCATTAGAGGTTAGCGGATCGTAATTATGGTGGGAGTCACTATTCAATACCAGGTTATATCCCCCGCGCTGGATAAACAAACCCGTGCCCATAATATGGTGGATATTTAATTGCTCGAATATATTATTGCTGCCCCTTATCCATACTCCCCAGGATTCATGGTTAAGGTTATTGCGCTGCGGAACACCGGTTATTTCCAGTCCTTTCAGAGAGATCCAATCTGCCACAACGTTGAAGCCTTTGACGCGGCAATCATCCTGCATCTGACTGAAATCAAACACGGGCACTTCTCCGCTGTACGCCCAATACTCAATGCGCTTACCTTCGGTACCGCTCTTATTCAGCGTAATCGCGTTCACCACATCAGTACGCGTTGCACAGACGTTCAGCCCCTTGGTAAACACGTAGTTACCGCCACGGATCCATAGGCGGTCGCCGGGATTTAATGTTTTCTGTGCGCGATCGATCGTTTTCCAGGGAGAGTTTTTACTGCCGTTATTCGCGTCATTGCCGTTGGGCGCCATGTAATACACCGCCGCGCTGCTGCCCGCCGCAGCCCCCATCAGCATACCGCCGAGAAAAAAATTTGCGATATAACGTTTAGCATTCATATCATTACCGTCCTTAGTTGAAATAATAAAAACGCCATGCAAAAACATGGCGAATTGATAGTAGCATTTAAATATAAAAATAAAAGTTTCACTCGCTATTCATCAATTCAGAATGAAAATAAATCGCCTATGGAATAAAGCGGCACAGCGTAATTTGAGAGTTTTTAAGAATACTTATCTAAATAAGTGCTAAATAATTTAAAAAATAATATGTCATATAAAGAAAAAACCTCATGGAGAAAATCTATTCCGGCAAGAATAGATTCCCCATGAAGTATTCATAGTCGCGTGGTGTGATAGGTCTTAGCGATTAGCCATAACGTGCCGCACACGCGCCAGATCTTCTGGCGTATCCACACCGACGCTAGGCACCGCTTTCGCAACCGCAACGTGAATCTTCTCGCCGTACCATAGCACGCGCAGCTGTTCCAGTAATTCGATTTGCTCCAGTTGGCTCGGTGCCCAACTGACATAACGACGCACAAACCCGGCACGGTAGGCATAGATGCCGAGATGACGCAGGAAATGATCGCCAATAGTTTCCTTAGACTGAGCAAAACGCTCTCTGTCCCAAGGGATCGTCGCACGAGAAAAATACAGCGCATATCCCTCCGCGTCGGTTACCACTTTTACTGCATTCGGGTTGAATGCTTCTTCGCTGGTTTCAATCGGCACCGCAAGCGTTGCCATTCCCGCTTTACTGGCCGCGAGGTTTTCCGCCACCTGACGAATGATCACGGAAGGAATGAGTGGCTCATCGCCCTGAACGTTAACGATGATGTCATCGTCAGTAAAACCGTAGCGTTCGATAACTTCAGCCAAGCGCTCCGTACCGGAATTATGATCGGCACGGGTCAGGCACACTTCACCACCAGCTTGCTTCACGGCCGTTTCAACATCAGGATGGTCGGTGGCGACAATCACGCGCTGCGCTCCCGATTCCAGCGCCCGCTCCATCACATGGACGACCATCGGTTTACCGTTGATGTCCGCCAACGGCTTACCCGGCAGTCGGCTTGACGCAAAACGCGCAGGAATGATCACGGTATAGGTCATTGTGTTATCTCGTCAGCGCCGAGTTTACGAGCCTCGTTTTCCAGCAGCACGGGGATGCCATCACGAACCGGATAGGCCAAACCATCGACCTTGCATATCAGCTCCAGTTTCTCTTTATTAAAATACAGCCGACCGTTACAAACAGGACAGGCAACAATCTCAAGTAAACGGTGATCCATGCTTCCTCCATCTTTGGCCGATCGATGACCGGCATGTTCTTTCTCGCTATGGCAGCGATCTACTATGGCGATACCTTCAGGAAGATATCTAAAACCGTGGTACAAGTTCGATTTATGTTCTGTTACTCGTATGCAGCTTAATCACGTTTTCCAGTTTATCGAGCAACTGCGTGGCTCGGGGCTCAGCGAGCATAGCGTCGACCGGCAGATACCACCAATTACGTTGGGCAAACGTCTTACATTTCACAGCATCTTTTTCCGTCATCAGCAGAGGCTGTGTCGCATCCTGAGTCAGCGATTCAAGCTGCTCTGGTTGGTACGATTGATGGTCAGCAAAGGCAACTTCACGTGCAATGCTGACGCCAGCCTCGCGCAACGTAGCAAAAAAACGCGGGGGATGTCCGATACCCGCCATCGCAACGACATCATGCAGTTGGCGCAGCGGGCGAGACTCACCAGAAAGTAAGTTAACTGCCATCCCAGCCGTTAATGTCATGCCTATCTCATTTGTTCGCGGCGTGCCGCCGTTAACAATAACAGCATCCACCGACGTTAGACGACTTTCTCTTTCCCGCATTGGACCCGCAGGCAACCACCATCCATTGCCAAAACGCCGCATTCCATCAATCACAACCAGCTCAATATCTCTTTCCAACGCATAGTGCTGTAATCCATCGTCCGTGATCACAACATCTAGCGTGTGCTGTGCCAATAACGCACTCACGGCGTCCCGACGACAGGGAGCTACCGCAACGGGTGCTCCGGTTCGCTGAAAAATCAGCACCGGCTCATCGCCTGCCTGCGCCGTTGTTACCGCGTAATCTAAAAGCAGAGGATAACGCTCCGCTTTTCCACCGTAGCCGCGTGACACCACGCCGACACGATAGCCTCTGCGCTGCAGGTGCTCGACAAGCCAAATGACGACAGGCGTTTTCCCATTGCCACCTGCCGTCAGATTCCCCACGACCACGACAGGAACGGGAGATCGCCAGCTTTTCCGCCACCCCAGTCGATAGCTTTGGCGGATCAGAAACGTGATAAATCCGTATAGCCACGACAACGGCAGCAACAGCCAATAGAGTCGCGATCGACCGGACCAGATACGTTCAATCATTCGCCAAACTGCATTCTATGCAACTGAGCGTAGGCACCGTTCTCCGCCAGGAGTGCAACATGGTTACCACGTTCGATGATTCTGCCGTCCTCAACCACCAGAATCTCATCCGCTTTTTCAATCGTGGAGAGACGGTGTGCAATCACCAAGGCCGTACGATCTTTTTGCAGTTCGTCTAAGGCAGCCTGGATCGCTCGTTCAGATTCCGTGTCCAGCGCCGACGTAGCTTCATCCAATATCAGGATCGGACTATCACGCAGTAGCGCGCGGGCAATTGCGATACGCTGCCGCTGTCCACCGGAAAGCATTACGCCATTTTCACCAATGATCGTATCCAAACCATGTTCCATCTTATTGATGAAATCCATCGCATAGGCCATTTTCGCCGCACGCTCAATTTCTTCACGGCTATAGTGCTCATTGCGTGCATAAGCGATATTGTTCGCTATCGTATCGTTGAACAGATGCACGTTTTGAGAAACCAGCGCCACCTGATTACGCAAAGACGACAGGCGATACTCGCGTAGATCGTGCCCATCAAGTAGAATTTCTCCTGATTGAATATCGTAAAAACGCGTGATCAAACTGGCAATCGTTGATTTACCCGAACCAGAGCGCCCAACCAACGCCACCGTTTTCCCTACAGGGATATGCAAGTTAATATTTTTTAATGCCAGATTTTCTCTTCCAGGGTAAGCAAAACTCACCTGGCGGAATTCGAGTTCACCTTGCGCGCGCTCGATTTCGCGTTTACCCGTGTCGCGCTCCTGTTCCATATCCAGAATCGCGAACAGCGTCTGGCACGCGGCCATCCCGCTCTGGAACTGTGCGTTCACATTGGTCAAAGATTTTAGCGGACGCATTAGGGCAATCATGGAAGAGAACACCACTGTGATGGTACCGGCAGTCAATGTCTCCATCACGCTAGGGAAGCTGGCGGCATACAGTACAAATGCCAGCGCAAGCGAAGCAATCAGCTGAATAACAGGATCGGAAATCGACGACGCGGATACCATTTTCATACCCTGTTGACGCATCCGGTTGCTGACCTGGTCAAAACGTTTAGTCTCAACGTCCTGGCCGCCAAACATCAGTACTTCTTTATGCCCTTTAAGCATTTGCTCCGTGCTGGTGGTTACATGCCCCATCGTATTCTGCATGTTTTTACTGATACTGCGAAATCGTTTGGACACCACGCGCATGGCGATCGATACAATCGGCGCAATCACAATCAGAATGATGGACAATTGCCAACTGTAGTAGAACATCAGAATGAACAGGCCGATAATCGATGCCCCTTCTCTGATGACTGTAATCAACGCACCAGATGACGAAGCCGCAACCTGTTCGGAATCATAGGTGATGCGCGAGAGTAGTGTTCCTGTTGACTGCTGATCGAAGAACGCGACAGGCATCCCCATAATATGGGAGAACAAGCGGCGGCGCATGTTCATCACCACTTTGCCTGAAACCCAAGCGACACAGTAGCTGGAAACAAATCCAGAGAGTCCTCTCACTAACATCAACCCGATGACGACCAGCGGCATCCAAATCAATACGGAGCGTTCGGCTTTGCCGAAGCCTTCATCCAATAACGGTTTAAGTAGAGAAAGCATTAGTGTATCGCCAGCAGCGTTAACAATGAGTGCGATTGCAGCAACTGCCAACCCTGCTTTAAAAGGAGAGATCATCGGCCATAGGCGTCGAAAGGTCTGCCAGGTGGAGAGATCTTTATCATTCAGCATGTAGTAAACCTGAAGCGGGAAGAAATAGCCGACCATTTTACTCATTATACCGCCCTACGCCAAACCACTGATGATACCAACGAGGCGATATGTGATCTCTGAACCGCAGAATATGCCATGAATCGCTGAAAAAACGAGCACTTAGCTGCCCAAATGACGCGGTATCAATCCATGAGTAACCATATTGTCGGTATCGCTCAACAATCTTTACTGAAGGCAGTCGCCACGGGTTATAACGTGCCGCAGAGGCGATAACGAACTCGGCATTAACCGAGCGGATGAAAGGGGGTGAGGATGACGTTTTACTGCCATGATGAGGGATTTGTAACAAATTCGCACGCAGTGCACTACGTTCTAACCTCACTAATGCCATTTCTGCATCTGATTCCAGATCGCCCGTCAATAAGACACTGTGTTTGCCATCATCAACGCGGATCACACAGGAATCGTTATTTTCCGCTCGTGCAACGGGTGCTAACGGCCACAGCACGGTAAACGTGAGATCCTGCCAGCGCCAACGCTCGCCACGTAGGCAAGAACGATGATTCATCGCATTGGTTGCGCTATAGATCGTTGCTTCAGGATAGGCTGCCTGTAGCGTCTCCAGTCCCCCGATGTGATCCATATGACTGTGGCTCAGGATAATGTTTTCCACGTCGACTCCCCGCCATCTCAGATAAGGCAGAATTTCCCGCGTCGCCATATCGCCTCCTTCCCAGCGATTTCCCGTATCGTACAGCACCGCCTTTCCACGCTGCTCAATCACGATAGCCAGCCCATGGCCGACATCTAGCATGTCCACACGCCAGGCAGGTTCATCGCTCTTTATGCGGAAAGCCAATAAAACCAGAATCAGCGCGCCGATACTCATCGGATGGATTCGCCACCAGCGAAAGCGCCATATTACGACGGCACCCCATCCCGCGACGCTCCCTAGCAGTAACGATGCATCAAGATAGATCCACCCTGTCTGTAGATACGTCAACGGTGCGAACACCACACGCAACGAAATATCTGCCAACCACCAAAGCATTTCACCTAGTGGTACAAATGCCATCGTGCTCAATGCCAGCAAAATGAGCGGTGTGGTGACGAAAGACACTAAAGGCACCGCCCATAGGTTGGCGGGCAGAGAGGTAATGCTAAAACCATGAAAGATATGAAGCTGCAGGGGCATCAATAGCAGGGTGATTCCCGTTTGCAGGTGGATCCAGCGTAGCCAGAACCATCGTTGCCGCGTCTGTAGTCGGTGGGGAAGCGGTGCCCACTGAAACCAGAAAATGAGCGATGCCACCGCAAGACAAGAGAGCCAAAAGCTGTCTGACAACACGCTCAATGGATCGCTCACCAGAATCAGCGCAACGCACCATAGCCAAACCTGCCAGGCTGAGCAGTTAACGCTCCAGACTTTTAGGCAAACCCACACGCTGAGCGCCAGCGCCGATCGCACCGCAGGAGGATTCCCCCCTGCCAGCCAGACATATCCCCAGGCAACCACGGCACTCGTGAGCAATGGGAAACGATAGCCAATCCACTGAACGGGAAAGCCATACTGCAACGCCCGCGCCATTCCCCATCCGACCAGCCCCGCAAGCACGATATGGAGGCCAGAGATCGCCATCAGGTGCATCGTACCCGTATTCTGAAGGAGCGCCTTGAGTTCCGGACTAACCGTCTTCATCTCGCCAAACGTCAGTGCCAATAAAATAGAACGCCATGGTAAGCCCTGAACCTGCTGTTCCGCCTGCGCGATCGTGCGCTGGCGGAAATCACAGCGACTATCTATCACTTTTGCCGTTAGCACACGACCCGATAACGGTTGTCGTTTGGCTATCGCCCAGCGTTGGCTATCAAAGCCGCCTTCATTTAGTCGACTATGAATAGGTCGAAAATTGGCGGTTATCGCCCAGCGTTGGCCACCGCACCAGTTTTCCATCGCCGATGATAGGGTCAGTTGAGCATATAGCGGTGGAAAGACCCGCTGCTGGTTTATCTCTTCCAACCGAACCGTGATCCCGCCATCACCGTGTTCGCTGAACCGTATGCTGCTTATTGTCGCGACAGCGTTAACCGAATCCTGCGTGAAACGATCAATTTGTAGCAGCAGAGTTTGAGCATTCAACGCTGCCCAACAAAAACTCACAGCAACAAGCGCGATAAACCGCATCCCAGCATAACGATATCCACCCAGAATCACACAGATGGATAGCCCCATTCCCCACCACAACAGCGTTTGCACCGGGATATGCGGCAAAAAAAGCAGCGGCAGAATACCCAGCACGCCAGCCCAAGCCAGACTATTTACCGACATCGTCCCTTGCCATGACAAATCCCTTCCCTCTTTCCCTGTTGATCGCTTGGGAATGTTGCAGTAACTCAAGTTCATGCAACAGGACGAAATACTCAGGTGGGGAAACGCTTCGCAAGAAAGCGGTTAAATTGCAAAAAATGGCACTCGACGTGCGAGCTGGATTCCAGTTTTTCAGGCGTCCGATACGACAATGATTGACTGAAAAGAGGTTAGGCCAAAAGAGGAGGGAATGAACTGATTGAGAATAAAAAAGAAAAAAGGACCGCGGAAGCGATCCTTTTACAGTAGCTATTTACCGTAAAAACGGCGCGTCAGGTTACTTAACTTCGCCCATCGCTTTCAGCTTTTTAGACAGTTCACGGCGTTCTTTCGACAGATCGGCGTTCTTGATGATGTAGTCATCAACGCGATCTTCATAATCACCGCGCATATTGGCGATGATATTTTGCACGTCCTCGATGGACATGCCCGGTTTCAGATATTCGCTCAGGTTGTCCAGCAACAGGACGCGCTTCTGGTTATCGCGAATTTTCTTTTCGTTGTCGACGATTTCACGCTGAAGTTTGTTTTTACGGCGAAACATGCGCACGAATTCCAGCACATCCTGGAAACACGGCTTAGTGTCCTTATCCATCTTTTACCCTTACCTTAAGTCATACATAAATTCTTTATGCATTCACCATACAGGTTATACCCAGCGTCTTTCAAGCAGTGCTTACGCGCTTTGCGCTAATGCCTCGCTGAGCGGATAATCTGTCATCAAACCATTATCGATAGTATACCGCGATGCGCTGATTATGAACCTCTTCGATGGCAACTTCGGTATCGAAAATATCTTCCAGGACGTCGGACACCATGATGTCCTCCGGTTTCCCCGTGTAGATAACCTGCCCTTTGCGCATCGCAATAATGTAGTCCGAATAGGCGGAAGCAAAGTTGATATCGTGGATAACCAGCACAATGGTTTTACCTAGCTCATCAGCCGCACGACGAATCTGTTTCATCATCGCCACCGCGTGTTTCATATCCAGATTATTCAGCGGTTCATCCAGCAGCACATATTCCGTGTCCTGACACAGCACCATGGCGACATAAGCCCGCTGCCGCTGACCGCCGGAGAGCTCATCTAAAAACCGATCTTTCAACTCAGTCAGATTGAGGAACGCCAATGCAGCGCTGATGCGTTCACGATCGTCAGCATTCAGCCGTCCTTTGGTATAGGGATAACGGCCAAAACCCACCAGCTCCGCTACCGTTAAACGGCTGGTAAACTGGTTTTCCTGCCGTAGCACGGACAAACACGTCGCCAGCTTATCGCTTGGCGTTGTCATCACATCCATGCCGTTCACTTTTACCTGTCCGCGATCCGCTTCCAGCAAGCGGCTGATGATGGACAACAATGTCGACTTCCCTGCCCCATTCGGGCCGATAATCGACGTCACACCGCCACGAGGCACCGTCGCCGAGACATTGTCTAATACCGTCACGTTATTATACGTTTTAGTTACATTGCCGATCTCAATCACACAGAAACCTTTTTCAGTAACAACACAATAAACAGCGAACCACCGATAAATTCGAGCACCACGGAAAGCGCTCCCGCCATGCCCAACAGATGTTCCAGAATTAACTGCCCTCCCACTAACGCGATGATGCCAAGCAAAAACGCCGTCGGCAGCACAATGCGATGTTGGCTGGAACCCGCAATCAGATAGGCTAAATTCGCCACCATAAATCCTAAAAAGGTTAACGGGCCCACTAACGCCGTCGACACAGCGACGAGCACTGACACTAGCAACAGCACCAGCGTTACATGGCGTTTGTAAGAGATACCTAGATTAATCGCTGTATTTTTCCCCAGTGCCAGTACGTCCAATTGGAAACGCAATCGCCATACGCACAGGGCAATAATCAAGATGATCGCAGCAGACAGCGCAATCAGTTCCGGCGCTGCACGCGTAAAGGTGGCAAACATTCTGCTTTGCAGCACAGCAAACTCACCGGGGGTCAGGAGCCGCTGCATCAGACTGGAAGCACTGCGAAACAAGGTGCCACAGATGATCCCGACCAGCAGAACCAGATGTAGATTACTGTGACTCCCGGTAAACAGACTACGATAGAGTAACAAGGAAAACAGCACCAACAGCAACGCTTCAAGGATGAATTTGCCGCTCACGCCAACCGCCGTAATACCTTGTACCCCAAAGAAGAACAGCACCGCTGTTTGCAGCAAGATAAACAGCGCCTCAAACCCCATGATAGAAGGCGTGAGAATGCGGTTATTCGTCACCGTCTGGAACAGGACGGTTGACACACTAGCAGCAAACGCGACCAGTACCATCGTGGATAAAATCTGGCCCCGATGTATCAGGATGTAGCGCAGGTTACCGCCCAGATTGATGGTCATGAACACCACGATGGCCGCTAATGCCACCGCACTCAGCCACCATAAACGCCGATAAGGTGATGAGCTGCACGCTACAGACGAAGTGGCAGTGGGGGTATCAACTTTGAACTCATTAACTGACATGACGTCTCTGACTCAACAACAGGAAAAGGAACACAACGGCACCAATCACGCCCAAAATCACACTCACGGGAATCTCGAACGGGTAACGCACCACGCGGCCAATGATATCGCACAACAGCACCAGCCCACCGCCGAGCAAACAGACCCAAGGGATGGTTTTTCGCACGTTATCCCCCATCATCATGCTAATAAGGTTCGGCACAATCAGCCCCAGAAACGGCAATGCCCCCACGACGACGACAACGACACCGCTAATCACCGCAATAATAGAGAGCCCCAGCAGCATCACTTTTCGGTAGTTCAGGCCGACATTGACAGAGAACTCTCGCCCCATTCCGGCAACGGTAAAACGATCCGCCGTCCAACAGGCCAACAATGTGAGAATCCCCACCAGCCAAAGCAGTTCATATCGTCCTTGTAAAATACCGGAAAAGTCCCCGGCTTCCCAACTGCCAAGCGATTGAAGCAAGTCATAATGCATTGCGCCGAACGTAGTCACCGCACCGATGACCGAGCCCAACATGATCCCGACCAACGGCACGACCAGAGCCGATTTGAGGACAATACGGCGCAACAGCATCATAAACAGTAACGTACCAACCATCGCAAACGCGCTGGCGACCACCATTTTCACCATCAGTGAAGCCGACGGGGCAATCACCATCACAACCAGGAGGCCAAACCCCGCAGACTGCGTTGTGCCAGCCAGTGACGGTTCGACAAAACGGTTTTGCGTCAGCAGTTGCATGATTAAGCCTGCAACGCTCATGGCGCTCCCCGCCAACAGCAGAGCCAACGTGCGCGGAACACGGCTAATAAAGAAAATGTCACGCATCATCGGGTCGGTCCATACCGCATTAAACGTGACTTGCCCTGCCCCGATAAACAGACTGGTGGTAATCATCCCCAGCATGAAGATGATACCAACCGAAAAATAAAACGTTTTCATTGCCGAAGTCACGATGCAGTCTTAGGGTTTGGCATCAAGTGCTTTATTGACATCATCGATTAGACGCAGATAGCTTTGCAGCCCGCCCGCGATATAAATCGAAGAGGAGTCCAGATAAATAACGCGGTTGTTCTGCCAGGCATTGGTTTTATTCACCAAAGGATTATCCAGCACCTGTTTTGCTGATTGGCCTTCCTTCTGGTTCCCAATTGCGCTGTCACGATCGAAGACGAATAACCAATCTGGGTTAGCGCTTAACAGCAGTTCAGAGGTCACGACGTTACCGTGGCGTCCGGAATCAGGAAATTCCGTTGCAGGCTTGAATCCCAGCTCGTCAAAAACAAAGCCGAAACGAGATTTAGGGCCATATGCCGACATTTTGCCGCCCGTGACCATCACCAATAATGCCGTACCTGCCTTATCGGCTTTTTCACGCGTTTGGGCGATGCGTTGTTTAAAATCATCCAGTTTGGCTTTAGCTTCGTCTTGCTTGCTAAAAATCTCCCCCAGTTGTTCAACTCGCTGCGTAAAACTGGTCATGAATTGGTGGTCATCGATATCCAATGCGATCGTCGGCGCGATAGCATTTAATTTGTCATAGGCATCACGAGCACGACCACCGCCAATGATTAAATCGGGAGCGGCACTGCTAATCGCTTCATAGTTAGGCTCAAACAGCGTGCCCGCATTCAGATATTTGCTGTCACGATATTGGGCAAGAACGTCAGGGAAAATTTTTGCGTCACCCTGCGGTACGCCCGCGACGTCAATGTTCAACGCGGTCATCGTATCCAGAATAGCGGTATCAAACACGATGACCTTTTTCGGATTCACAGGAACCTGCGTCACACCTTTTGTATGTTCGATCGCGACAGTTTTACTGGCCGCAGGTGTTGAATCAGACTGATCACAGCCCGCCACCACTAACGCGGAAGCCAGCAGCGTCATTTTTATCATCGAGGGAAACCGCATTCCTTTCTCCTTATTTCGGTATTAAGCAGTGCGAATAACTTCGCAAAGTATCGAATTTAATTATCATTCGCATTAAAACAAAAATTGTAACCGAATGGACACAGTCATGCCTAGCGATTATCTCCACCTGCCTATTGATGTAGGTCAGAGAAGTGATGCAAATCAGGAAAGCGCCGCAGAAAAGTCGATTAAATGATATCCTTGCCGTTTTCCAGACTGTTTTGCCTGATTTCAGGCTCAGCGCGCACACGTAGCTAACTGCATATATGGCCGAGAAAATACAACCCACTTTTTTCATTCACGATTACGAGACATTCGGTAAACACCCGGCGCGCGATCGCCCTGCGCAGTTTGCAGGGGTTCGTACCGATATGGATTTCAATATTATCGGTGAGCCGCTGGTCATTTATTGTCGTCCTTCCGATGATTACCTGCCGGAGCCGGAAGCGGTGATGATCACCGGCATTACTCCGCAGGTCGCGCTGGCAAAAGGTGTTAATGAGGCGGAGTTCGCCCGTCAGATCCACGACGCGTTCAGCGTGCCCGGCACCTGTATTATGGGCTACAACAACATTCGCTTTGATGATGAAGTCAGCCGGAATATTTTCTACCGTAACTTCTACGATCCTTACGCTTACAGCTGGCAAAACGGCAATTCGCGCTGGGATTTACTGGATGCGTTACGTGCCTGCTATGCGCTGCGGCCGGAAGGCATCGTCTGGCCCGATAATAATGACGGCCTGCCCAGTTTCCGCCTTGAACATCTGACGAAAGCCAACGGCATCTCGCACGAACAGGCGCATGATGCGATGTCCGACGTTTATGCCACTATCGCCATGGCGAAACTGTTCAAGCAGGCACAGCCCAAGCTGTTTGAGTATCTGTTCACGCTGCGTAACAAAAACAAAATTTCCGCACTGATTGATATCCCACAGATGAAACCGCTCGTGCACGTATCTGGCATGTTTGGCGCGGCAAGGAGCAACACAAGTTGGGTCGTGCCGCTCGCCTGGCATCCGGACAACCGTAATGCGGTCATCATGTGCGATCTGGCTGGCGATATGACGCCGCTGTTGGAACTGGACAGCGAGACATTGCGTGAACGGTTATATACCCGTCGGGATGCGCTGGAACCCGATCAGAGTGCGGTTCCGCTCAAGCTGGTGCACATCAATAAATGTCCGGTCTTGGCACCAGCCAATACCTTACGCCCCGAAGACGCAGAAAGGTTAGGCATCGATCGTCAACGCTGTCTGGATAATCTGGCGCTGCTGCGCAACAACACGAGCGTCAGAGAAAAAGTGGTCGAGCTGTTTGCTGAAGCGCCCGCATTTGTCGCATCTGATGATGTCGATTTACGGCTTTATGATGGCTTCTTCGGCGATGCTGACCGTATGGCGATGAAGATTATTCAGGAGACCGCTCCGCAGAACCTCCCTGCATTGGATCTCACGTTTGCCGATAATCGACTGGAACCGCTGCTTTTCCGCTATCGCGCCCGCAATTTCCCCGGCACGCTGGACGATCGTGAACAGCAGCGCTGGCTGCAGCATCGTCGCGCGGTATTTACGCCGGAACGTCTGCAGGATTATCTGTCAGAGCTCAGTAATCTGTATCAGCTTCATGAAGACGATAAAGAGAAGATGGCGCAGTTAAAAGCGTTGTACGCCTATGCGCAGGAACTGGTGGGATAACGTGTAAAAACGCAGGACGCGTTCTCAACACTGCGCAGTAGCAACCCGAATGTCGGCGGCAAGAATAATTGCCGCCATAAAAAAACGTGGGGAACGTTTTTCAACGTCGCTTGCGACGGCCCGTAAGGGTGGCAGCCAGGGATTACTCGCCATAAAAAAGCGGAGCACTCGGGCTCCGCTTTTCTCTTTCATTCATGCGCGTCGTCAGTTATTTACACTGGCTCTTCACTGCATTGCGGGACTGGCTGACGGAAGCTGCGCGTCACAAACGCCAGATATAGCAGCCCGATCGTTGCCCACACCAGACCCAGCGTCATCGAGCTGGCTTCCAGATTCACCCACAGCGCCCCTACCGTTAACGCGCCCAGTACAGGCAGTACGAGGAAGTTAATGGTGTCTTTCACGGTACGGTTACGGCGTTCACGAATATAGAACTGTGAAATAACCGACAGGTTCACGAACGTAAACGCCACCAGCGCACCGAAGTTAATCAACGCAGTTGCCGTCACCAGATCGAATGACACCGCAGACAGTGCGATCACGCCAACCAGCAGGACGTTCAGCGCTGGGGTACGCCATTTTGGATGGATATAACCGAAGAAGCGCTCAGGGAACACGCCATCACGTCCCATCACATACATTAGACGTGAAACACCGGCGTGTGCGGCCATACCGGACGCCAACACGGTGACGCAGGAGAACACCAGAATAATAGACTGGAAGAATTTACCCGCAACATACAGCATGATTTCCGGCTGAGACGCATCCGGCTCTTTAAAGCGGGAAATATCCGGGAAGTACAGTTGCAGAAAGTACGCCACGGCAACAAAGATCACACCACCGATGAGTGCTGTCAGGAAGATAGCTTTTGGAATCACCCGACCGGCATCCTGCGTTTCTTCCGACAGCGAGCTGATGCCGTCAAAGCCCAGGAACGAGAAGCAGAGAATCGTTGCCCCGGTAATCATCGGCACCACATGCGCATTCTCAGACCAGAACGGACGCGTGCTGGTCAGCGTACCTGCACCTTCACCCAGATAAACACCGTGGATGACCAGCCCCAGGAACACGGCCATGATAGCCACCTGAACTACCACGATAATGGAGTTCAGGTTAGCAACCAGATTGATGCCACGCAGATTAAACAACGTCATCAATCCAACCAGTACCGCGACAAAAATCCACGACGGCACGCCGGGGAAGATCGCTTCCAGATAGATTTTCGCCAACAGAATGTTGATCATCGGCATGAACAGATAGTCCAGCAGCGATGACCAGCCGACCATAAACCCAACGTGCGGGCTGATCGCTTTTTGCGCATAGGTATAAGCAGAACCCGCTGACGGGAAACGTTTTACCAATTTGCCATAGCTCAGCGCCGTGAACAGAATAGCCACCAGCGCAAACGCATAGGCGGTCGCCACATGGCCGTCGGTCAGGCCAGACACGATACCGAAGGTATCAAAAATGGTCATCGGCTGCATGTACGCCAGCCCCATCATAACAACGGGCCACAGCGTAAGCGTTCTTTTTAACTGAGCACGTTTTGCGCCAGCGTTAGGCAGAGATGTATCAAGCGACATGGCGTACACCTCCGTTCATTACGGCAGGGGCATACGCACCGGAAACAAATGAATGGATACAGGACTTGCCTGAATCACGATGAGAAGAGGTAGCTGAAACAGCACCAGAAATAACCTGCGACGACGTCGCGCCATAACCAATACCATTGCAGCCCAAACCGGCGGGTACCGGTGTGAAACTTACTGATTGCCCCATCTTTCCTTTCCTCACTGTGCTCACAGGCACACACAAAATTATCTATCCGGATCGTTGTCCGGCCTCTTTGGTTGAAGACCCTATACCCAGCAAACCGAGCCACAGAGAAGGTAAGAAACCACACCAATACCCCTGTAACCTGAAAGGTTGACGAGCATAAATGTAAAAAAATAACCGACGCTATTAGACGTCGGTTATTTGCAAGGCGCGTATTCTGCACCAGACGATCTCATCTGACAAGGCTCTGAGAACGTTGGAAACAATTTATTTATCCCCGTCATACATCAAGCGGCGTGTGTATTGATTTTTCGCATGCAAAACAATCATATTTTGCTCCGCAGCCTGAATCATTTCAGGATAAATACGTTAATACTTGTAATGAAAAACGTTGCTGTTATGTGTAAAGCCGAAACAAAAGGTCGCGCTTAAAAATTACAATTCCTGGAACCGCTTTTTCTTTTCGTTTTGTAATCTTTCCAGCTCAAAAATCACCTGCTGAAGATCCCGCTCCTGTGCCGCGTTCAGTGAAGGGAATTTGAAGCTCAAACGCTGCGTGAGTTTCACTTCGCCTTTGTTATCGACGACTTTCACCATTGCCTGACCGACGAACTGCAAATCGACGCAGAAGAAGCCGTGATCGGCAAGATCCATTTCCACGCTTTTAATGATGTCGCCTTCGGTCAACAGCCCGGTGGTGTCACGGTCGGTATACAGGCTCAACCCACCCAACGAGAGATCTTTAATAGTAAACAGGAAAACACTTTCATCCGGCAGTTCGCCACGGCACGTCAACGGCGGCCAGAGTGGCGTATTGATGCGGAAATAGGTTCTACGTTGGATAAGATAAAGCAGTTCAGGAATCTGCGCGCTGAAGGCTGGCAGCCCATCGTAAGTTACCGTTTTCGCAATTTCGGCATTAAATTCAACCTTTGCACCCGCAGGCTCTGCGACAAAAGAGAGCGATCCGGCATACAGCGCGCGATTATTTTCACGCTCAATACCGCCTAAATCGAAGACAAACAGGTTGTTGTCCGGTACAACGTCAAGAATTTTACTGATGAACTGACCGTGAGAATGATGAACCATCAGAGAAATATCATTCTTCTTTAATTCGCGCAGGGTTGCACAGATAGCCAGTTTGTTGCGCTTAACAAACTGCTCTTTCAAATTTTCATTCACCGCTTTCATCCCCACCATTATTTACATGGATTATGTGTCAATGGCTTATATTGATGCACGCCTCTCCGTTATCTTTCAAGTCTATGTGTGCCACTACGATGCCACCGTACTGACTGCATATTGAAAACGATCATGCGGAGTGTCTGAAATCGTAAGATATAGATTTGTGCAAACGATATCGGCAGTTTGCCCAACTACTTTAGCGGAATAATAGAAAAAAGGTGAGCAGAAGCGACCAGATAATGGCGTTTTTCTGTACATCGTTGATGAGTACAATATTGCCATTAAGCGACTATTCTGCCCCAGTGTATGGGCCCGCAACGCTATTCGGCAGGATAGTGATACAGCAACCAGGTTAACGCCAGCAAATCGGCACTACCGCCTGGGCTAAGGTTTTTGGCAATCAGTGCGTCATCCATCTTGATTAGCGCCTGACGATCCAGCGGACCAACCAGTAATTTCTGCGCGTAAGCTTGCACAAACGCCAGTCCGTCCATTCCACCGCGAGAGACGACATTGGTGTCAGGATTGTGGGCCATCAGCACCAGCAGCGTCCGTAACAGCGCGGTTTCGTTATCCGCCCCAGCGGCAATCGCCTGCTGCAAAGCAGGTAGTGCGTACTGACATACGGTATTGAAACCGCTAGCGGCTTCCCCCCTTGCGCCCGTCAGCCCATGACGCTGATAGAGGTGCTCACCCGCCGTTGCCGCGCCGGAGCAGGTTTCCAGCTCATTACGTACCAGATCGTGACACATTGCGGCAACGCTGTCGCACAGGCTGCGCTGCGTCACACGCTCTCCCCGCCCTGCCAACCAGCCTGCGGCAGTGCACAGCAGGCCAAACGCGAAAATTCCGCCTTTATGGGTATTCACGCCTTTCGTCGCGGACAGCATCGCCTGTTCGCAAGCGATACCGATAGGCCGAACCTGAGACAGCAGTTGCGCTAGCGGTATATTGGCGTGCTGATAACCCGCATCGGTAAAATGCCGAAACCAAGGCGAAATCGCCTGAATGCTGGTCTGGAATAGCGCCACATCCATATCACGATGAGCACCGTTATTCGCACGATCCACCAGTCCAGGTTTCGGCGTCAGCATTACTTCCATCGTCAACGCATGCGCAACACGCTGGTCGATATCCGGCAACGAATCACATTCCCGATACTCGCTGACGACGGAATGAGAGAGTGCGACCGACAGTACACCGTCAGGCTGGCGTAAAGTAGGCATTGACCTTGTCCTCAATGTGCTCAAGTAATTCAGATAACGAATGGCGACGTGAACGGCTACAGGCGTGTGCCATCTGATTGCACAAGAGGCAGGAGCGTCCGCTGTGCGCCAGCATCGACCGACCGATCGATCCCTCTTCCGGGCTGAAGATGTCGAAATCCCATAGCCGCCCCAGTTCGTGGCTATCTTCCAGCGCAATAGTCGCCGCTTTCACCGACAGCGCATCTTTGGTGATGGCCCACAGCGCTTCCGCTCCGGTTGCCAACCAGAATGTCTGCTGTTCCAGCACCATCCAACCTCTTGCCTGACACAGAAACGTGAATGCTTTGATCGCTTCGGCCATCACCTGTCGATAGCCTTCGCTATCTTTTACTGGCCCCGGCGTAACCAGCGTCAACGACACCAGCGTCGCACCGTGCCGAGTGAGCCATTCTTGCTGGCGAACTGCGCGGCATTCCTTTGCCGCGAGTAAGGTTTCCAGCGAAATGGAAACAGCATTTGTCATCATCGATTCCCTCATGCGTTCACGCTTATTCGTCGGCTTCTTTCACCTGACGAACGACGTCAATCACGCTGCCATCGCGATAACGAATGACGCCGACGATGCGGTCATGAAACTCGATAGCGCGTGGTTCACCAACCAACTCAATCGCACGCTGATACAACGCCTCAATCGTCATCACCGTCAGCCCCGCCTGTTTCAGACGTTCAGCAACTTCAGGACGCGCCGGGTTTACGGCAATGCCGTGATCGGTCACCAGTACGTCAATGCTTTCTCCCGGCGTAACGCGCGTCGTCACCTGACGCACCACGGTCGGGATACGGCTGCGGATCAGCGGTGCCACGACAATGGTCAGGTTCGCGGCTGTCGCGACGTCACAGTGCCCACCGGACGCCCCGCGCATCACACCGTCGGAGCCGGTAATCACGTTGACATTAAAATCGGTGTCAATTTCCAGCGCGCTGAGAATCACCATATCCAACTGATCGCAGCAGGCCGCTTTAGAGCTTGGGTTGGCGTAAACGTTAGTGGAAATCTCGACATGGCCTGGATTCTTCGCCAGTGACGCCGCCGCATTGGCATCAAAACATTGCGTATCGATCAGTTTTTCGATCAGCCCTTTTTCATGCAGATCGACAATGCCGCCGGTGATACCGCCGAGGGCAAAACGCGCCACAATGTTCTGTTGACGCATTTTATCTTCGAGGAAACGCGTACAGGCCGTAGAGGCCGCACCGGAGCCGGTCTGGATAGAAAAACCATTTTTGAAATAGCCAGCATGTTCAATCACATCCGCCGCAGAACGGGCAATCAACAGCTCACGCGGATTGCTGGTGACGCGCGCCGCGCCCACGCTGATTTTGGCCGGATCGCCGACTTCATCAACCTGAATTATATAGTCCACCTGATCCTGCACGATGCTGGCGGGCATATTGGGGAACGGCACCAGACTTTCGGTCAGCAGTACCACTTTACGGGCAAACTGCGCATCGACCATCGCATAGCCCAGCGAGCCACAGCTGGATTTCCCGACGGTACCGTTGGCGTTACCAAATTCATCACTGCACGGTACGCCCAGAAAAGCGACATCGATATTCAGTTCACCGCTTTGCAGCAAATGAACACGACCGCCGTGGGAATGGATTTGTACCGGTTCTTTCATGAGTCCGTGGGAAATGGCGTCGGCCAGCTTGCCGCGCATCCCAGAGGTGTAAATCCGGCTGATCACACCTGCCTTAATATGTTCAATCAGCGGTGCGTTACAGCTCATCAGTGAGCTGGATGCCAGCGTCAGGTCGCGAAAGCCCATGCGTGCCAGTGTATCAATCACTAGATTAATCACTTTATCGCCTTCGCGGAAATGGTGGTGGAAAGAGATCGTCATTCCATCTTTCAGGCCGCTGTGACGAATCGCGTCTTCCAGATCGGCACACAGTTTGCGCTCATGCTTTTGGGCAACATCATTCAGCCACGGTGTATTTTGATTCGCGTTGACGAAAGCTTGCAGATGACGTTTTTCCGGGTACTGCTTTTGCAGTGCTTCAATAAAATGACTCATTGTCTAATCCTGTAATTCCTGAGAGCGGCCGTTGCGGTGTAATCGCGCAACGGCTATTTGCGAACGCCGGAGGCCTGAGCACGTTCCAGCACTCTTCTGGCGTGGTCGATAATCGGCCCGTCGATCATTTTTCCATTCAGGGAAATAACGCCCAGACCGGCACGTTCGCCCTCTTCGGCGGCTTTGATCACCAGATGGGAATAGTCCACTTCATCCTGCGTAGGCGCATAGGCGTTGTGTAACAGCTCAATCTGGCGCGGGTTAATCAGGGATTTACCGTTGAAGCCCAGCTTGCGGATCAGATCGACCTCTTTCAGGAAGCCTGCATCGTCATTGACGTTGGGATAGACCACGTCGAAGGCATCGATACCGGCAGCGCGAGCCGCATGCAGCACCGCGCAGCGGGCATAAAACAGCTCCGTGCCATCGCCGCGCTCTGTTTGCATATCCATCACGTAGTCAAACGCCGCCAGCGCAATCCCGATCATGCGCTCGGAAGAACGTGCAATCGCGACCGCGTTAATGACGCCAACCGCAGACTCAATCGCTGCCATGATGCGCGTAGAACCCACTTCACGGCCGCAGGCTTTTTCGATACGAACCAGATGATGTTCCAGTTCATCCACATCATCGGTGGAGTCCGTTTTCGGCAGACGGATCACATCGGCACCGCCGCGCACCGCCGCTTCAAGATCCAGCAGACCAAACGGTGTACTGAGCTGGTTGATACGCACCACGGTTTCAATATCGCGGTACATCGGGTGTTGTAGCGCATGGAAAACCAGCAGGCGTGCGGTATCTTTCTCCCGCAGGGAAACCGCATCTTCCAGATCGAACATGATGGAGTCAGGCTTATAGATAAATGCATTGGACAGCATGGCGGCGTTAGCACCGGGGAGGAACAGCATACTGCGGCGAAGTTTATTCATTATAATGTCTCCCATTCAATCTGCTGTCCGTCTGTCGCGCGCAGCACCGCGCTTTGCACGCGGGCACGGATGACACAATCCAGTGCGCCTTTGTCATCCACAATGATTGTCCCTTCTTGTACGCCTAGCGCCGCCAGCGTCTCATTCACAACCTGTTTGATTTGGTGGCCGAACTGCTTCATGACTTCACTGTTGATAACCACGGTGAGTTTCCCGTCTGCCGGAGCCACTTTGACCAGCAGATCGCTGGATTCAAAGGTGCCCGCCAGGGACTCCTTAACAATCTTCATAGACTTATCCTGATTAATTTTAATTACGCGTATTCGGGTTCGTAGTAGTGCTGTAAATGCTCAAAGGTTGAGACTGGCACGATGTCCTGAATACGGCTGTACTGCCGAAGTTTGAGTAATTTCCTGACTTCCGAAGCGGAAATGGCCAGTCCTGAGGTTTGCCGTTTACGTTCAATTTCAACCACGCTTAATGCGGGGGAAGACAGCGTCTGGTCTTTCTCCAGCCAGTAGTGCATGTCCTGGTTGTACTGATTCGTCACCGGGCAAAAGGGTTCGGTGCCAACGAAACGCTGGGTGATCCCGAGCGCTGGCGCGATATATTTCCTGAAAATGATTAAATCCAGCGCCGCATGGGCGCGGGTGATGAGCTTCTCTTCTTTCAGGAAATAACCGGGGAACGTCGCTTTAGAGATCATGTAGTTCGAGCCAGCATGCACCGTGATATTGCGGATGTGCTCCACGCCACGCTGCACCATCTCCAGGCGCTCGCTGAAAGGGAAAAAAGAAACATCTTCCCGTACCACGAATACATGCAGCCAGTCGCACGACTGCGCCGCGTGTTCCGCCAGATAGCGGTGCCCTAACGTGAAAGGATTCGCATTCATGACAATGGCGCCGATCTTTTTATCTGTCCGCGTCGCAAGCGCTTCAGGCTGTGTGAAGGCAGCTAAAGACTGGCAATACTGTTGAATGCCAATCGGCGTATTTTCCATCAGTACTGCGTTGTCCTGATAGCACGCCAGCGGATAGAAACCACATCCACGGAAGATGTCGACATTTTCCGGTCGGGTATAAAGAAACAGGTGGAAATGGCCGCGCTGTGCTGCCTGCTGCATCACTTCATTCACCACCTGCACGCCCAGATTGAGGTGCCTGAATTCAGGATCGACCGCAACGCACTTAATGGTGTTGGAAGCCAGCCCTGCGCAGGCGATCAGTCGCCCGCCCAGTTTGCCAACCACAACGATGTCAATATCGTCATCCATGCCGAGCTGACAGTGTGCAAGGAATTGACGTACCGCGCCCCTCTCCTGCTCCCGAAGGCGCACATCCAGCGTGTCAAAAAAGACGGAATCATTGGCATACATCACGGTTCTTCCTGCAACTCGAATGGGTTATGGCATCATTGCAGGCTTGCCGGTTTTCACACCGGCAGCCTTGTACTTACACTTATGCTCAGTGTGCGGCAGCTTCAGCGGCAGTCAGCGTCGATTTCAACGGCGCAGCGGCATCCACTATCGTGTTGCGTAAATGACCGATGTTTTCGATTTCCACTTCAATACAGTCACCGGCGTTCATAAACAGCGGCGGATTGCGTTTTTTCCCCACGCCGCCCGGTGAACCGGTGATGATCACATCGCCCGCACTCAGTTCAGTAAAGGTGCTGATGTATTCAATCAATTCAGCCACTTTGTGGATCATGCTGCTGGTATTGTCGTCCTGTACCATGCGGCCATTCAGATACGTGCGGATTGCCAGTACATGCGGATCGGGAATTTCATCCGTGGTGGTCAGATAAGGGCCGAACGCCCCGGTTTTCTGCCAGTTCTTGCCTGCGGTAAACCAACTGTGCTGCCAGTCACGCGCAGAGCCGTCCATGTAGCAGCTGTAACCAGCAACATGAGAAAGCGCGACATCCTGAGAAATATTCTGCCCGCCTTTACCGATAATGACCGCCAGTTCGCCTTCATAATCGAATTCGCTGGAATAATGCGGTTTAATAACCGGCGTCGCGTGTCCGGTTTGCGAATCTGCAAACCGCACAAATAACGTTGGCGCAGGATTCAGCTCATTAAATTCCTGACGTTTAGCGGCATAATTCATTCCTACGCACAGTATTTTCCCTGGTGCGGTAATAACCGGTAGGAACGTCACATCGGCGACCGCAATATCCGACGTATTCATACTGAATTCATGCGCAACAGGTAGTGCATTCTGCGCCAGTAATGCTTTCAGATCGGGGTAACGGTGACCAATTTTACTGCCGAGATCGATTAATCCCGTTGGCGTATAAATGCCGTAACTGTCCTTACCGTTATAACGATAGCTTGCAAGTTTCATAATATTTCCTGTGCAAAATAAACCCACGCGTATTGGCGGAATTTATTTCGTTAACTCAACTTATTTTTTCAACACACGATTTCTTGGCTCAGCATCTTTTATTTTCTGTCTGACATCAGACTAAAAAGTTGGCGAGTACCAGTAGTGAAATCGAAACGTTAATGGCACCGCCGATACGTGTGGCAATCTGCGCGAAAGGCATCAGCACCATACGGTTACCCGCCGTCAGAATCGCGACGTCACCGGTACCGCCCTGTCCGCTCTGGCAGCAGGAAATAATGGCAACATCAATCGGGTGCATACCGATCTTTTTACCCACAAAGAAGCCCGTCGCGACCAGCGTGACTACGGTAGAAATAATCACCAGCAGATTTTGAATCGTGAAAGCGTTCACCAGTTCCTGCCACGGTGTAATCGCCACGCCAACGGCAAACAGAATTGGGTACGTCACGGAAGTCTGGAAGAATTTATAAACCACCTGAGAGCCTTCCAGCATTTTCGGTGAAACGCCGTGAGCCAACTTCACTAGCACAGCGGCAAACAGCATACCGACTGGCGCAGGCAGGCCAATGACTTTGTGGCCAAGCATACCGATCATATACAGCAGGATGGCCAGCAGCGCGCCAGAAGCAATGGTCGTCACATCGGCTT
This sequence comes from Pectobacterium aroidearum, assembly GCF_015689195.1. GTDB lineage: Bacteria > Pseudomonadota > Gammaproteobacteria > Enterobacterales > Enterobacteriaceae > Pectobacterium > Pectobacterium aroidearum. Next base: position 2,140,185 of record NZ_CP065044.1, on the reverse strand, counting down.
TACCGCTAAAGGCAGAAGCAGGGGCACTGCTTTCACCGTTGCCCAGATTGTTGCCTTTATTCGGCATCAGTTCGCCTTCGCCAGTCAGGTGTGGATAGCGTTTACCCAACTGATTCAGCACACCGGCAATGATGATAGCGGTCAGGCTACCCAGCATCACGATTGGCAAGACGCGGCCCAGTGCCACCCCCTGATCCATGTGCAGAATCGTGGCATAGCCGATAGACAGCGGAATGGCGCCTTCACCTACCCCACCCGCCATAATTGGCAGAATCAGGAAGAAGAAGATTTGGAACGGATCCAGACCCAGCGCAATACCTACGCCCATGCCCACCAGCATCCCAGCAACTTCACCGCACAGCATAGGGAAGAAAATACGCAGGAAGCCCTGAATCAGCGTCTGCCGATTCATGCTCATAATACTGCCGACAATAATGCAGCAGATGTAGAGATATAGGATGTTGGTACTTTTGTAGAACTTGGTCGTGGATTCAACAACAACGTCCGGCAGCAGGCCATAATGCACCATCGCCGAAGGAATGAAGGTCGCACAGATTGCCGCTGCCCCCATCTTGCCGATAATTGGCAGACGCTTGCCAAATTCACCACAGGCAAATCCAAAGAATGCCAGCGTCGCCACCATCACAACGATGTCGCTCGGCAACTTACCATTCAGGCAGTCGATACCAATTAATACCCCCGCCAGCACAAAGAGCGGCACCGGAATAATACCTACTTTATAGGTATCCAGAATGTGCCACCATTTTTCCTTTAATGAGACCTTCCCAGCCGCCTCATTATTTACAACAATATATGAATCATCAGTCGTACTCATAACTCACTCCCCCGTTTTATTTTGTCAGCGCATCATAGGGTTCAGGGTCGTATTATTATGTGATTCCCTTCAAATTAAAAAATGAGTTTTAAAGGTGTTTATGGTTTTTATGGTTTATATTCGAAAATCGTTTATAACGCAGGCAGTTAGATGAATTTACGCTCAAAATAAATTTTAAGGTTTTTATGGTGTTTATGGTTTTTATTTCCCAAACATAATTATGTTGATAAAAAGTAATTAAGTTGTTTATTAAACAAAAAGGATACGTTTAATTTTATCTTATTATTACCGACACTCTATTGCTTGCAACCTATTTAAACGTGTTATTGCTCACAAGTTTTTTCCTCTCAGTCCATTCTTATTACCATTCGTGATAAATTCATCAGCTATTTCTCATTTACCGTCAGGCAACCGCATATCATGAGATTGAGACTTTCCTTTCATATCAAATTATTTATCTATTTGATCGTCTTCTTCTCTGCGTTACTTCTGATGACAGGCATTTATTATTATCACGATATCGATAAGCAGCTGTATTCCGAGTTGGGTACGCGCGCGCAGGTGCAGGCCAGAGAGATCGCCATCATCCCAACGCTGGTGGAATCGGTAAAAAATAGAGATATTAAACAGATATATACCCTAGCTCAGCAATTAAAACAGCGTAGTGATGCCAGCTATATCGTGGTCGGTGATAATCAGGCGCGTCATCTGTTTCATTCTGAATACGCGGAAAGCGATAAGCTCGTCGGCACGCAAATGGTCGGCGGAGATAATTTCGACGTACTCGCGGGAAAAAGCGTGATTACCGTGCGTCACGGTAGCATAGGTGTCTCACTACGCAGCAAAGCACCGATCATCGCTGACGGTCAGGTTATCGGTATTGTCTCCGTTGGTTATCTGAAAACTCACATCGACAACCTGACCTTCAGTAAACTGGCGCACATTCTGTTGGCCATTCTGGCGCTCTTTGTCGCACTGTTTATCTTTTCCTGGTGGTTCTCGCGGAATCTGAAAAAGCAGATGTTTGGCCTCGAACCTCTTGAGATTCGCATGTTGGTCAGGCAACAGAAAGCACTGCTCGAATCGATCTATGAAGGGGTCATCGCCATCGACAAACAGCACCGCATCGCCGCCATTAACCATGCGGCCAAAGAGATCCTCGGGCTGAACGAACCGTCCTATCTGTTGCGCGGCAAGCCGATTGATACCGTCATTAAACCCGTGCCTTTTTTCTCTGGCGAGGCCATGTGGAACAGCGACACCCACGATGAGATCTGCCGTTTTAACCATGCCACCGTGATTGCCAGTCGGGTACGGATTATGCTGGAAGATGAGCTTCAGGGCTGGGTCATCAGCTTCCGCAGCAAAAACGATATCCATACGCTTAGCATGCAGCTTAGTCAGGTAAAGCGTTATGCAAACAGTCTGCGTATTCTGCGGCATGAGCAATTGAACTGGACAGCAACGCTGGCCGGGCTCCTGCATCTAAAACGTTATGACGAAGCGATAAAATATATTGAAGCACAGTCGGAAAGCGCCCAGGTAGTGCTGGATTTTGTTTCCCGCCGCTTCTGTTCGCCCGCACTGTGCGGGTTACTGCTGGGTAAATACGCAACGGCTCGGGAAAAAGGCATTGAGATTGTTTTCGATCCACGCTGCCAGCTCACCCATATTCCATCGGCGCTAAGCGAGACGGAATTCATGTCCATCATTGGTAATTTGCTGGATAACGCAATGGAAGCAACATTAGCCACTACAGCCCCACATTATCCTGTCGAGGTGTATATCTATGATAGCGAACAAGAACTGGTCATTGAGGTCGCCGATCAGGGAACGGGGATCGATCCGGCGATTGCCGATAGGTTGTTTGAAATGGGCGTAACCAGTAAAACGCAGGGCGATCACGGGCTGGGGCTGCATCTGGTGTCTAGCTACGTTAACCAGGCGCAGGGAATGATTGAAGTCTCGACCAATCAGCCGAATGGCAGCATATTTTCCCTATTTATACCGCTATCCCCCAAATAAGTTGATCTGCCAAAAGTTGCAAGACGCATAGGCAACGTGAAATATGACAGGTGTAACGGATAGCAGATCTTCTTTTATGTTTCAGATACTAACAGGGATTCACACCATGCAGCACACTGAACATTTCGATGTCTTAATCGTTGAAGATGAAAGTAAGCTGGCAACTATTCATGCTGAATTTATTGAAAAGCATTTCAATCTGCGTGTTGTCGGGATTGCCGCGACGCTTTTTGAAGCCAAAAAACTCCTTCAACAACATAGACCACGCCTGATCCTGCTCGATAACTATTTGCCCGACGGCGAAGGGGTTTCGCTGATTGAAAGCCAACTGCTCAAAGGAATGGACTGTTCCGTCATCTTTATTACCGCAGCCAGCGATATGAACACCTGCGCTCAGGCCATTCGCTGCGGAGCCTTTGACTACATCATCAAGCCGCTCTCCTATCCGCGACTGCGCTCTTCGCTGGAGCGATTTATTCAATTTGTAAAAACTCAGCACACCTACAAAATTGTCGATCAACAGAACGTCGATATTCTCTATCAGTTGCAATCGTCCGGTGCCGCGCCTTCCTCATCAACAAAAGGTATTGAGGAGAACACGCTGGGGTTGATCAAGCAGATTTTTGCCAGCGATGGCGGTGAGACGCTGTATTCCGTCGATGATATCGTCGAAAAAACCGGGTTGAGTAAAACGACGGCGCGCCGCTATCTGGAGTTTTGCGTTGAAAACCAGTTTCTCGATATCGAAATGCGTTACGGAAAGATTGGTCATCCACGTCGGCTGTATCGTACAAAGCACACCCACTAGGTACCACATCCCTATCCTATGGCGGCGAAATGTGCCGTCACAGGGTATGCAGCAGAGACAGACGCCGATGTAAGATAGGGTAGATAAAAAATGCGATAAGAACTCAGGAAAAGAATAACGCGATTAATCGATCTGTCAGATCCGCCGACATTAATACCAAATTTAACCATTCGTTATTTTTACCCTACTTGTATTTTCAATACGTTTCTCATCCATCCATTTCCTTCTCTATTTTTTAAAAATTAAAAAACAATCAAAATTATCTGTGTTTATTCTTAAACGGTTTCAGTAACGCTTATTGGTAGTTCAACCTGAATTTGCAGTGCCGTTGTCCAACCGCAGGAGAGAAACCTCACGAATTATCATTAGGAAGTTGCTCGAACACTTTCGCATGTCCCAATCTGACAACCGCGCCGCTTTACGTGCGTCTTCCTCTACGCCACGACATGCGCTATCAAAACTAGTGCCAACGGCAGACAAAAAAACCGTCTCGCCAGAGAGCGACTGGACGTCTTTTTAACCGCTCACGCCCGGATAGCTCCATGTGCGTCCGGGCAAATCAAACATCCTATTCGTGATATCAAAAACCGTGATATCAAAACCCTGATGCATATGATGCTTAACTCTGCGCCCCCTCGTTCAGCGGCATTGTTGATGGATTAGGATATTGATAGTCAAACCCAAGTTCATGGCAGATACGCTGTCCATCAACAATTCGACCCCGATCGCTCTCGGCTACGGGGGCAAACTGCGGCGGAGACACGTGCAACCTACGCGCCTGTTCAGGATAAAAATCCTGTCTGGCAGGGTGTTCCGGTGCGCACAGGTTATAGATATGTCCACCGTTCGGTAGTTTCAGCAGTAACAGAATAGCCGCCAGCACATCTTCCTGATGCACCAGATTCACGCCATGATTGCCACGCGGCAGATTGGTTTTACCAGCAAGAAAACGCCCGGGATGGCGATCGCCGCCGACCAACCCTGCCAAACGCAGGATATCCACCGACGTATCGGGTAAATGCTGTAGCCACTGTTCGAGGGACACCAGCGTCTTCCCTGCTACCGTCGTCGGTTGTAGCGGCGAGGTTTCTCTTACTATACCGCTACCATCACCATAGACCGACGTTGAACTGGTAAAGATAATGCGCGGGACATGAAACACACGCGCCATATTCACCAACTGCTGTACCGCTTGCACATACCCTTCACCCCCCTCCGCCGTTCGGCTGGCGGGCAACGTCACGATCAAGACATCAACCTGTTGTAATAGCGCGCTAAGCTCGTCAGCGTCACATTCCAATTTTGGCGTCAGAGACAATTGATAGCACTCAATGCCGCTCATACGTGCGGCCTCGACGCCGTCCTGAGTGGTTTTCGTTCCCGTTACGTGGTAGCCGTGTCCATTCAACGTCAAAGCCAGCGGCATACCCAGCCAGCCCAATCCAACAATCGATACTTTTTTCATCAGCCGTTCTCCCCTGCAAGGAGCCTGTTAAGTAACACTACGCACGCCTACAGAGTAAACGGCTTTCATACCTATCGCTACGGCTGCCTGTCCGATTTCAGCAACCCTTTCTGCCTATCACAAGCCGATATCCCGTGCGGTTAGGCAGGCGCATCACACAACCCAAAATGAACTGCCTACATCTGCTAAAAAAATGTTGCACAACAACCCGAACATGGTTTAGGTTATTCGACAGACAAATCGTTATTGATTTAATAAATACTGACACAACCAAGAGACAACTTATGACACGCGTTCTGTTTAACCACCATCATCACCATCATCCTGATTAGTCTTTCGGGCAGTTGGTGCTGGAAGACGTTAAGATCTTCCAGTGGCGCAGAACACAAAGAGAGCCCTCGGAAGATCATCTTCCGAGGGTTTTTTTATGCGCGCTATCCTTGCGCGCACCTTGCAGGCCGTTGCTATGCAACGTTAAAAAACGTTCCCGACGTTTTTTTATGCTCGCTCTATTTCCAAAAATTTAAATTTGACAGGTTAATGAGGTTTCCATGCTGGATAAAACACGTTTACGGATAGCAATGCAGAAGTCAGGCCGCCTGAGCGACGATTCACGCGAACTGCTGGCGCGCTGCGGGATCAAAATCAACTTACAGCAACAGCGCCTGATCGCGTTCGCAGAAAATATGCCGATTGATATCCTGCGCGTGCGCGATGATGATATCCCCGGTCTGGTGATGGATGGCGTGGTCGATCTGGGCATCATCGGCGAAAACGTTCTGGAAGAAGAACTGTTAAACCGCCGCGCTCAGGGCGAAGATCCGCGTTACTTCACGCTGCGCCGTCTGGACTTTGGCGGCTGCCGCCTGTCGCTGGCGATGCCATTGGACGAAGACTATACCGGTCCTGAGTGTCTGCAAAACAAACGTATCGCCACCTCTTATCCTCACCTGCTCAAACAATATCTCGACAGAAAATCTGTCAGCTTCAAATCCTGTCTGCTTAACGGTTCTGTCGAAGTTGCACCACGTGCTGGTCTGGCCGATGCCATCTGCGATCTGGTATCGACCGGTGCCACGCTGGAAGCCAACGGCCTGCGTGAAGTGGAAGTGATTTACCGCTCCAAAGCCTGCCTGATTCAACGCGACGGCGAGATGCCCGCAGAGAAACAACAGCTGATCGATAAACTGCTGACCCGTATGCAGGGCGTGATTCAGGCGCGCGAGTCAAAATACATCATGCTGCACGCGCCTAGCGAACGTCTGGAAGAAGTCATTTCCCTGCTGCCCGGCGCCGAGCGTCCAACCATTCTGCCACTGGCGGGTGACCAAAGTCGCGTCGCCATGCACATGGTCAGCAGCGAAACGCTGTTCTGGGAAACGATGGAAAAACTGAAATCGTTGGGTGCCAGTTCCATTCTGGTTCTGCCGATTGAAAAAATGATGGAGTGATGACGATGGCTGATAACACCAACAGCACCGGCAGTTTCAGCACGCTCGTCGACTGGCAGCGCTGCTCAGCAGAAGAGCAGCGTCAGCTACTGACTCGCCCGGCCATTTCCGCGTCAGACCGCATTACCGCCATCGTCAGCGACATTCTGACAAACGTAAAAAGCCGTGGTGATAACGCCCTGCGCGACTACAGCGCCCAATTTGACAAAGTTCAGGTGGATGCGATTCGCGTCACCGATGCCGAGATCGCCGCAGCCGCGGCGCGTCTGGGTGATGACGTCAAACAGGCGATGGCGATCGCCGTGCGTAATATCGAAACATTCCACAACGCGCAAAAGCTGCCGACTGTCGATATCGAAACGCAGCCGGGCGTGCGTTGCCAGCAGCTCACTCGCCCTATCGCGACCGTCGGACTGTATATCCCTGGCGGTTCCGCCCCACTGCCGTCAACCGTGTTGATGCTGGGAACGCCTTCGCGCATCGCCGGCTGCGGTCGCGTGGTGCTGTGCTCACCGCCGCCGATTGCCGATGAAATTCTGTATGCCGCCCAGCTGTGCGGCATTAAAGAAGTCTTTCAGCTCGGCGGCGCGCAAGCGATTGCTGCGATGGCGTTTGGCACAGAGAGCGTGCCGAAAGTAGACAAAATTTTTGGCCCTGGCAATGCGTACGTCACGGAAGCCAAGCGTCAGGTTAGCCAGCAGCTTGATGGCGCAGCCATTGATATGCCCGCCGGTCCTTCCGAAGTGCTGGTGATCGCCGACAGCGGCGCAACGCCCGCGTTCGTTGCCTCCGACCTGCTGTCGCAGGCAGAGCACGGCCCAGATTCACAGGTCATTCTGCTCACGCCAGACGCAGCAATGGCTAAAGCCGTGGCGGACGCCGTTGAAGAACAGCTCACGCAACTGTCCCGTGCAGACATCGCGCGTCAGGCACTTGCCAGTAGCCGCGTCATCGTCGCACGTGATTTGGCGCAGTGCGTTGAGATCAGCAATCAATATGGCCCAGAGCACCTGATCATCCAGACGCGCGATGCCGAATCACTGGTTGATAGCATCACCAGCGCCGGTTCCGTGTTCCTCGGCGACTGGTCGCCGGAGTCCGCTGGCGACTACGCCTCCGGTACTAACCACGTTCTGCCGACCTATGGTTATACCTCAACCTATTCAAGCCTGGGTCTGGCCGATTTCCAGAAGCGCATGACCGTACAGCAGCTCACGCCGCAGGGGTTACTGCAACTGGCACCGACGATAGAAACCTTGGCACAGGCCGAACAGCTAACTGCCCACAAAAACGCCGTTACCCTGCGTGTCGCAGCACTGAAGGAGCAAGCATGAGCAGCATTGAACAACTGGCACGTGCCAACGTCCGTGCATTAACCCCCTACCAGTCTGCCCGTCGTCTGGGCGGCAACGGCGATGTTTGGCTGAACGCCAATGAATACCCGGAAGCCCCCGCGTTTCAGTTGACGCTACAGACGCTGAACCGCTACCCGGAATGTCAGCCGGTACAGGTCATCAATCGTTACGCCGAGTATGCGGGTGTTCAGCCGGAGCAGGTTCTGGTCAGCCGCGGTGCCGACGAAGGCATCGAATTACTGATCCGTGCATTCTGCGAACCGGGGAAAGACGCCATCCTGTTCTGTCCACCGACCTACGGTATGTATGCCGTTAGCGCCGAAACGTTTGGTGTAGAACGTCGCACCGCAGCCAGTAAAGCTGACTGGCAGTTGGATCTTGAGTCTATCGAGGCACAGTTGGATGGCACCAAAGTCATTTACGTTTGCAGCCCGAATAACCCGACCGGCAACCTGATTGCACGAGAAGATTTACGCCAGCTGCTCACGATGGCACAGGGAAAAGCGCTGGTCGTTATCGATGAAGCCTATATTGAATTCTGCCCGCAGGCGACTACCGCGGTCTGGCTGGACGAGTTTCCTCATTTGGTAATTCTGCGTACCTTGTCTAAAGCCTTTTCGCTCGCCGGATTGCGTTGTGGCTTTACGCTGGCAAACCCTGAAGTGATTCAGCTTCTGCTGAAAGTTATTGCCCCTTATCCTCTGTCCACCCCCGTGGCAGATATTGCGGCGCAGGCGCTGAGCCGTGAAGGGATCGCCAAAATGAAGGCGAATGTTGAAGAGATTACGTCCGCTCGCCGCTGGCTGAGCGATGCCTTAAAAGACATTCCCTGCATTGAAGAAGTCTTCCCCAGCGAAAGTAACTATCTGCTGGTTCGTTTTACCGCCTCCCCGTCTGTATTTAAAACACTGTGGGATCAGGGCATTATTCTGCGTGACCAAAATAAGCAACCGAGCCTTGCAGGCTGTTTGCGCATTACTATCGGCAACCGCTACGAATGCGAACGCGTTGTTGCTGCATTACAATCACTGCCGGGCATCAACGCTTAATTTTAAGGAGCTCACGTGGGCCAGAAATACCTCTTTATCGACCGTGACGGAACATTGATTGCTGAACCGCCTGAGGATTTTCAGGTTGACCGTCTGGATAAACTGGCGCTGGAACCAGATGTCATTCCCTCGCTGCTGGCGCTGCAAAAAGCTGGCTATACGCTGGTGATGATCACGAATCAGGATGGACTGGGAACCGAAAGCTTTCCGCAAGAAACCTTCGATCCACCGCACAACCTGATGATGCAGATTCTGACATCGCAGGGCATCCAGTTTGAACAAGTGCTGATTTGCCCACACTTGCCAGCGGATAACTGCGCTTGCCGCAAACCCAGAACCGAACTGGTCACCAGCTATTTGAATAATGGCCTGATGGATGTGGCAAATAGCTACGTCATCGGCGACCGCCAGACCGATATCCAACTGGCGCAAAACATGGGCATTACTGGCCTGCTCTACCAGCGCGGCGGGTTGAACTGGCAAGCGATTACCAACCAGTTAACCAAACGCAATCGTCATGCCCACGTTAACCGCGTTACGCGCGAAACCGCGATTGACGTGAACGTCTGGCTGGATCAGGAAGGCGGCAGCAAAATCAACACTGGCGTCGGCTTCTTCGATCACATGCTGGATCAAATCGCCACCCACGGCGGCTTCCGCATGAATATTGAAGTGAAAGGCGATCTGTACATTGACGATCACCACACGGTGGAAGATACCGGTCTGGCGCTGGGCGAAGCGTTGAATAAAGCGCTGGGTGACAAACGCGGTATTGGTCGCTTTGGCTTTGTCCTGCCGATGGACGAGTGTCTGGCACGCTGTGCGCTGGATATTTCCGGGCGTCCGCATCTGGAATATAAGGCGGAGTTCAGCTACCAGCGCGTGGGCGACCTGAGCACGGAAATGGTCGAACACTTCTTCCGCTCGCTGTCTTATTCCATGGCCTGTACGCTGCACCTGAAAACCAAGGGGCGTAACGATCATCACCGTGTGGAAAGCCTGTTTAAAGTCTTCGGACGCACGCTGCGCCAGGCAATTCGCGTCGAGGGTGATACGCTGCCGAGCTCGAAAGGAGTGCTCTGATGAAGGTCGTCATTCTTGATACCGGCTGCGCCAACCTCTCTTCGGTAACCTATGCCGTTCAGCGATTGGGGTATACCCCCGTAGTCAGTCGCGAGGCCGAGATAGTCCTGCAGGCAGATAAGCTGTTTCTGCCGGGCGTTGGCACCGCGCAGGCGGCGATGAACCAACTGGAAGAGCGTGAACTGATCGCACTGATCAAAGCCTGTACTCAACCAGTTCTCGGTATTTGCCTCGGCATGCAATTGCTGGGGACACACAGCGACGAAAATGGTGGTATCCCCACGCTGGGGATTGTCGATTCGCCAGTGCAAAAGATGGTTGACCACGGCTTGCCGCTACCACACATGGGCTGGAATCAGGTGATTCCGAAGGCCGGACACCGTTTATTCCGCGATATCGATGACGGTGCCTATTTCTATTTCGTTCACAGCTACGCCATGCCAGTCTGCGAAAACACGATTGCCCAAGCCAACTACGGCGAAGCGTTCACTGCCGCGCTGGAAAAAGATAATTTCTTTGGCGTGCAATTCCACCCAGAGCGCTCCGGTGCTGCGGGTGCGCAACTGCTGAAAAACTTTCTGGAGATGTAGAGCGTCATGATTATTCCCGCATTAGATCTGATTGATGGACAGGTTGTCCGTCTGCATCAGGGTGATTATGGCCAACAGCGCCAGTACGGCAGCGACCCGCTTCCCCGCCTGCAGGATTACCAGCAGCAAGGGGCTGGCGTGCTGCACTTGGTGGATTTGACCGGTGCAAAAGATCCTTCTGCCCGCCAGATTCCGCTATTAACCACGCTGTTGGCTGGCGTTAGCGTACCGGTTCAGATCGGCGGCGGCATTCGCACCGAACAGGACGTGGAAGCGTTATTAAAAGCTGGCGCCAGCCGTGTCGTTATCGGTTCCACCGCCGTGAAACAGCCGGAATTGGTTCAGCAATGGTTCACCCGCTACGGCGCAGAAGCGCTGGTGCTGGCGCTGGACGTGCGTATTGACGCCAACGGCACAAAGTTCGTCGCCATCAGCGGCTGGCAGGAAAATTCTGACGCCACGCTTGAGCAGGTCGTCGAGCAATATCTGCCGTTCGGTCTGAAGCATGTACTGTGTACTGACATTTCCCGTGACGGTACGTTGAGCGGCTCCAACGTCGAGCTCTATCGTGAAATCAGCCAGCGCTACCCGCAGATTGCCTTTCAGGCATCCGGTGGTATAGGTAACCTGACAGATATCGCCAATTTGCGCGGCAGCGGTGTGCAAGGCGTGATCGTGGGTCGTGCGCTGCTGGAAGGTAAATTTAACGTCGCGGAGGCTATTTCATGCTGGCAAAACGGATAATCCCTTGTCTGGACGTGCGTAACGGTCAGGTCGTCAAAGGTGTGCAGTTCCGCAATCACGAAATCATCGGTGACATCGTGCCGCTGGCGCAGCGCTACGCGCAGGAAGGTGCTGATGAGCTCGTGTTTTATGATATTACCGCCTCTTCCGATGGCCGAGTGGTCGATAAAAGTTGGGTATCCCGCGTTGCCGAAGTTATCGATATTCCCTTTTGCGTGGCAGGCGGTATTAAAAGCGTGGAAGAAGCAGGTCAAATCCTCTCTTTCGGCGCGGATAAAATTTCCATCAACTCACCGGCGTTGGCCGATCCAGAGCTGATTACGCGACTGGCCGATCGTTATGGCGTGCAGTGCATCGTCGTCGGGATTGATACCTGGCACGATGCCACGACAGGTCGCTACCACGTTAATCAATACACAGGCGATGAAGCACGTACCAAGGTTACCACCTGGGAAACGCTGGACTGGGTAGAAGAAGTGCAAAAGCGCGGCGCGGGTGAGATTGTGCTGAACATGATGAATCAGGACGGTGTGCGCAACGGCTATGATTTACACCAGCTCAATCTGGTGCGTGATGTCTGCAATGTTCCGCTTATTGCTTCCGGCGGCGCAGGCACCATGGAACATTTTCTGGATGCATTCCAAACCGCTCATGTAGATGGCGCGCTGGCAGCATCGGTGTTTCACAAGCAAATTATTAATATTGGCGAGCTGAAACAATATCTTAAGCAACAGGGTGTGGAGATTCGAGTGTGTTAAGCGAAGAGTGCTTTTTAAACGACAAACAACTGAACCAACTCGATTGGGAAAAAACGGACGGCATGCTGCCGGTTGTCGTGCAACACGCGGTATCCGGTGAAGTATTGATGCTGGGCTACATGAATCAGGATGCCTTGCAGGCCACAGAGAAAAGCGGAAAAGTCACGTTTTTCTCGCGTACCAAACAGCGGTTGTGGACCAAAGGTGAATCTTCGGGACATTTCCTGAATGTCGTCTCTATTACGCCAGACTGCGATAACGATACGCTGCTGATTCTGGTTAACCCAATCGGGCCAACCTGTCATCTGGGCACCAGCAGCTGCTTCTCGCCTGCTGCCAGCGACTGGACGTTCCTCTATCAGTTGGAACAGTTGCTGGCCGAGCGTAAGCACGCCGATCCAGATAGCTCGTATACCGCACGCCTGTATGCCAGCGGCACCAAGCGTATTGCGCAGAAAGTGGGTGAGGAAGGACTGGAAACCGCATTAGCAGCAACGGTGCATGACCGCGAAGAACTGACCAACGAAGCCGCAGATTTAATGTACCACTTGCTGGTGCTGTTGCAGGATCAAGATTTGGATCTGGCGACCATCATCAATCGTCTGAAAGAGCGTCACAATAAGTAAACCTTTCCCCGCGTTATCGGTCAATGATAACGCGGGGCTTTAGCATGATGCGACGTTAAGAATGACCCGTTCCTGAATACACTTTACGTCCCCCTTTCCAGGTTTCCAGAACCGGGATATCACGCATATCTTTAACCGGATTATTCTTGTCTGCTGAGTCATAGGTCAGCGGAGAATCCGCCAAAATAACAAAATCAGCACATTTACCTGCGACGAGCGAACCGACCCACTGATCTGCATGACATTGCCAGGCAGCATCATAGGTTGTGGCTTTAAGCGCAGCGAAACGGGAAATCCGTTCTTGCTCACACAGCACAGCAGGAGTCGCCTGTTGAGGTGCACCTTCCATCACCCGTGAAATAGCCTGTTCCATCATGCGCAGCGGACCAAGCGGTGTAACACCGTTATCGCTGTGTAACGTAATCCTCATCCCGTCATTAAGTGCGGTCTGGCAGCGATCGAGGTGATTAGCCCGACCTTCTCCCAATATAGTTTGCTGAAATGCCCAGCCCCAATACCCCACATGACCAATCAAGAAACTCGGCGAAATACCACATGACACCATTTCAGACAGATGCTCATCACTCAGCAGGGATGCATGTTCCAGACGATCGCGGCGCTGTTCATAGGTATCAGATGTCACGCCAGCCTCTTGAAATGACGCTAATGTCAGACTAATGGCCTCATCGCCATTCGTATGAATCATCAACGGCCATTTATGTTGCACAACGCTACTCACCAACGTATTGATGTCCGTGAGAGGATCGAAGTTGAAAGCACCAGCATTTGTTTCACTCGGCGTTTTTTCATAGCGGCTGTTACAACAATACGGCTTGGACTGATACCCCGTCAGCCCTTGATTAGAGCCATCCGAAATAATCTTGATATACGGTAAGTGAAAATGTTCATCACCGTAGCCTGGGGAGTAAGAATCGACCACGTGACTCTTGAAATCACCATCACTCGTCACGAGCAGCGCGCCACCAATCCGCACCGGGCAGCCCGGCAGATGCGCCCATTTATCCAGCAAGCTCACTTGATCAAAAGCAGACTGCTCGCTTTTGGGTTCAACGCCCGCATCAAGCATATAAGTCACACCGCGCTGACTCGCCACACCAAACAAATGATGCACTGCGGCAACTAACTTCGCCGCCAATTCTGTTTGGGAGTAACTACTGGTAATGACGTCCACAACAGGCTTTATACCCTTGATTTCGTTCAGAATGCCGTCCGATGGAGCATCAACGCCTTTAGTTTTGACGAGTTTAATGGCACAGGTATTGATATAGGCAATGTGCATTGAGGCATTGATGACAAAAACGGGTCGTTTATCCGTCACATGTTCATCAAGAATGGTGGCATTGAATTCCTTCTCTCCACCAATAAACAAGGAAGGGTCTGCACCAAAGCCAATAAGCCAGTCCGAATCCGACTTTGCCGCCACCTTCGTAGCCAGGCTGGATGTCACCCAATCTCTATTATAATCTTTGCGTAATATCTGTTCTTCAAATGGGCTAACGTCATTGCCGATAGCAGATAACATCGCCGTATTAATGATATGTACATGCGGTTCAATCAGGCCTGGCAACAGTGCTTGCTTACCTGATAATAGGTGCTCAGGTGTGTTTTTCGGCATTTTGGCCTTCACATCTTGGTATGAACCCGTTGCAACCACGAGTCCATCATGAATCCCCATCGCTTCAACCGCCACGTCCAGCCCATCCTCTAGCGTCAGAATCGCTTTTCCAGGACTACCATCTTTATTTGGCGCAGAGCGGAATAATTTCGTTTCGGTAAACAGACTATTTTCTTCTTCCGGGATATCAATTGACGTTTTAGGAAGAAATGATTTCCACAGAGGACTGCAACAGGAACAGCTTATGCCGCCGGAATGACCACACGCTTCACTCATACACTTTCCTTATTTAGAGATAACGTATTAGAAATGTTAATGTTCCGAATGAAAAATAGGTAACAACCTTCAAAACTTCAACGTCCAAACGGTTGAAAATCAAAAAATTCATATTTCGTGTGCGGGCGGTCACTTAACCTATGGAATGGCAGGAAAAAAAGAGGCATATAGCGTGGTGTTTTTCTGAACGGCCAGTCGGTCACATCATCAGTCGTGCAGTCGTTCGGAAAGAAGAAGAACGATAAACATAAAAAAGCACCCAATATAGGGTGCTTTTATAAGGCTGGTATTTATGGCTAACGATTAACCATAAATGTTAGCGCGGTCGCGGAGTTCCTTGCCCGGTTTAAAGTGAGGGACATACTTACCTTCCAGCTCAACTTTATCACCCGTTTTCGGATTACGACCTACACGCGGTGCACGGTAGTGAAGTGAAAAGCTGCCAAACCCACGGATTTCTATACGATCGCCTTCGGCTAACGTAGAAGCCATTTGTTCGAGCATTTCTTTCACTGCATCCTCAACCACTTTGGCCGGGATATGAGATTGCTGTCCAGCAAGCCTTTCAATAAGTTCAGACTTGGTCATAGCTCCTCCAAATGCGTGGCTATCAATAACCAGGATAACTGACTACCGTTACAAGAATGAGCAACTTACGTTGCTCATTCTACCGTTGTGATTACTCGCCTTTAGCTGCTTTGAACGCTTCTGCCATTGCGTTGGAGAAATTGCTTTCTTCAGGCTTGTTGTTGACAGTTGCGATTGCATCTTTCTCGTCAGCTTCGTCTTTCGCACGAACAGACAGGCTAACAACGCGGTTTTTACGATCAACACCGGTGTATTTCGCTTCAACGCTGTCGCCAACGTTCAGAACCAGTGTCGCGTCTTCAACGCGGTCGCGAGAGGCTTCAGAAGCACGCAGGTAGCCTTCTACGCCATCTGCTAATTCAACTGTAGCACCTTTGGCGTCAACTGCTGTAACTTTACCAGTAACAATAGCACCTTTCTTGTTAACAGACAGGTAGTTATTGAACGGATCTTCAGCCAGTTGTTTCACGCCCAGGGAGATACGCTCGCGCTCTGCGTCAACCTGCAGAACAACAGCGGCGATTTCATCACCTTTCTTGTATTCGCGAACGGCTTCTTCGCCAGCCACGTTCCAGGAGATGTCGGACAGGTGCACCAGACCATCGATGCCGCCGTCCAGACCGATGAAGATACCGAAGTCAGTGATAGACTTGATTTTACCTTCAACGCGGTCGCCCTTGTTGTGGGTTTCTGCGAACAACTGCCATGGGTTAGATTTGCACTGTTTCAGGCCCAGAGAGATACGACGACGTTCTTCGTCGATATCCAGAACCATAACTTCCACTACATCACCAACGTTAACAACTTTGGATGGGTGGATGTTTTTGTTGGTCCAATCCATTTCGGAAACGTGTACCAGGCCTTCAACGCCTTCTTCGATTTCAACGAAGCAGCCGTAGTCAGTCAGGTTGGTCACGCGGCCAGTCAGACGCGTGCTTTCTGGGTAACGTTTAGCGATAGCAACCCATGGATCTTCGCCCAGTTGTTTCAGGCCCAGAGATACACGAGTACGCTCGCGGTCGAACTTCAGCACTTTAACAGTGATTTCGTCGCCCACATTGACGATTTCGCTTGGGTGTTTAACACGTTTCCAAGCCATATCAGTGATATGCAGCAGGCCATCAACGCCGCCCAGATCAACGAATGCACCGTAGTCAGTAAGGTTCTTAACGATACCTTTAACTTCCATGCCTTCCTGCAGGTTTTCCAGCAGTTGATCGCGCTCAGCGCTGTTTTCAGATTCGATAACTGCACGGCGGGAAACAACAACGTTGTTGCGTTTCTGATCCAGCTTGATAACTTTGAACTCAAGCTCTTTGCCTTCCAGATGCAGCGTGTCGCGAACCGGACGAACGTCTACCAGAGAACCTGGCAGGAACGCACGAATGCCGTTCAGCTCAACAGTGAAACCGCCTTTAACTTTACCGTTGATAATACCGGTAACAGTTGCAGCTTCTTCGTAGGCTTTTTCCAGCGTCAGCCATGCTTCATGACGTTTAGCTTTTTCGCGAGAAAGCAGCGTTTCACCGAAGCCATCTTCGATAGCGTCCAGAGCAACGTCAACTTCATCACCAACCTGAATTTCCAGTTCGCCTTGTGCGTTCTTGAATTGCTCTACCGGAATGGCAGATTCAGATTTCAGACCGGCGTCAACCAGTACGACATCTTTGTCAATAGCAACAACAACACCGCGTACGATGGAACCAGGACGGGTTTCGATTTCTTTCAGGGATTCTTCAAAGAGTTGAGCAAAAGATTCAGTCATGTTGATAATCTTAAGGGTTTCAATTTAACGTCCATCTGGCATCCTGCTCGATGGGGTTGTTTAACATGCCCCGCTGTGCATCCTTACAGCGAGGTAAAAATTCTGTGTTCTGTGATTACGCTAAAATTTCGCGGGCATAAGCCAACGCGCGCGCTATCACTTCATCAATTGTCATTTCCGTTGAATCCAGCACCAACGCATCGGCAGCAGGTACTAACGGTGCAACGGGGCGGTTGCGATCGCGCTCATCCCGTTCTTTTATCTCAGACAAAAGACGTTCAAAGTTAACATTAAAGCCCTTCCCCTGCAACTGTAGCATGCGACGTTGTGCGCGTTCTTCCGCGCTGGCATCGAGGAAAATCTTCACAGGCGCATCAGGAAAGACCACCGTACCCATATCACGGCCATCGGCAATCAACCCCGGAGCCTCACGGAAAGCGCGCTGCCGACGTAACAAGGCTTCACGAACACGAGGAAACGCCGCAGCCTGAGAAGCCGTATTACCTACCGCTTCGGTACGAATTTCGTGGCTAACGTCTTCGCCTTCCAGAATGACTTTTAACTGCCCACCTTCGGCAACAAAGCGCACATCAAGATGAGAGGCCAGCGGGACCAGTGCATCTTCGGAACTGATATCGACATGGTGGTGTAACGCTGCCAGAGCCAAAACACGATAGATAGCTCCCGAGTCCAGCAGATTCCACTGTAAAGCTTCAGCCAATGCCTTACACAAGGTACCTTTGCCTGCGCCGCTCGGTCCGTCAACCGTAACTACCGGTGCCATCACCGTCATTTCTCTCTCCTTTAATACTGGGAAGTTCCGCTTATGCCGTTTTATGGCATCACGGAGCCTCATTATACGCATCAATGCAGAGAAAGGTTACCCCAATGCCGGAATGGTGGGAAAAATAAGGCATTCTCTGAATGCAGTGCGCAATTCAGGAAGAAAACAGAGCGCTGTTTGAGGGAAGCAGAGCAAGAAAAAAGGCACGGAGACCGTGCCTTAGAGAGGAATCAAGCCAGTTCGCTGAGGCGCGCCAGCTGTTCAAAGTAGTCGGGGAAGGTTTTGGCGGTACATTTCGGATCGAGAATCGTGACCGGTGTGTCCGACAGCGCCACCAGCGAGAAACACATCGCCATACGATGATCGTTGTATGTCCCGATTTCTGCCACTTTCAGCTTGGCTGGTGGTGTAATGCGAATGTAGTCATTACCCTCTTCCACTTCCGCCCCCACTTTACGCAGCTCAATCGCCATGGCAGCCAGACGATCCGTCTCTTTCACACGCCAGTTATAGATATTACGCAGCGTAGTCGTGCCGCCCTGTGCGAAAAGCGCCGCCGTTGCGATAGTCATCGCAGCATCTGGGATGTGGTTCATATCCATGTCGATTGCGTGCAGTTCGCCGCGTTCGCATTCAATATAATCCTCACCCCAGCGCACGGTCGCCCCCATTCTTTCCAGAACATCGGCGAAGCGGATATCACCCTGTACGCTATTACGGCCAACACCGGTCACGCGCACAACGCCGCCCTTGATCGCCGCAGCTGCCAGAAAGTAAGAAGCCGATGACGCATCGCCTTCCACCAGATAATCACCCGGTGAGCGGTACTGCTGGCGCCCGGCGACAAAAAAGCGTTGGTAGTTCTCATTACGTACTTCAATCCCAAACGCTTTCATCATATGCAGCGTAATATCGATATACGGTTTAGAAACCAGATCGCCCTGAATGCTGATTTGCGTATCCTGCGCGGCCAGAGGCGCGGTCATCAACAGTGCCGTCAGGAACTGGCTGGATACGCTACCATCTACGCTGATTTCGCCGCCCTGAAAACCGCCATGCAGACGAAGCGGTGGATAGTTTTCCTGCTCCAGATAGTCAATTTTTGCCCCGCCCTGACGCAGGGCGTCGACCAGATGCCCGATTGGACGCTCTTTCATACGGGGCTCACCCGTCAGCACAATATCGCCATCCGTCAGACATAAGGCCGCGGCCAGTGGACGCATCGCCGTACCGGCATTTCCTAAAAACAGTTCCAGCGGTTGCGATGCCGTAAACGCACCACCCAGACCGGTAATCTCACACACGGTCCGATCGGATGACAGATGATATTCCACACCCAGCGCCGTTAAAGCAGTCAGCATATGGCGGACATCGTCACTGTCTAACAGGTTAGTCAGGCGAGTCTTTCCTTCGGACAACGCAGCCAGTAAAAGCGCGCGGTTAGAGACGCTTTTTGATCCTGGAAGGTTAAGGGTACCGTTAATCAGTTTAATGGGTTGTAGGGTCAGGGATTCCTGCATGTAAAGCCTATTCTTTCAACGTGGACATAAAAACCCCGGCAAGCCCGGGGTTTATAAAAATGTATATACCCGTCATACTTCAAGTTGCATGTGCGTTGGCTACGTTTAGTCACCCGAATCACTTACTTGAGTAAGCTCATCGGGATGCCTTCTCTTGCCGCCTGCCTGAAACTCGAATTATTTAGGGTATAGCGAGGTCGAATTAATTAACCGTGGCGACGTGCGAAGTCAGCCATAAATTCAGTCAGCGCTTTTACGCCTTCCAACGGCATGGCGTTGTAGATGGAAGCACGCATGCCCCCCACTACGCGATGGCCTTTCAGCGCATGCAAGCCCGCCGCAACGGACTCTTCCAGGAAGACTTTATCGAGCGCGGCATCTGCCAGCAGGAACGGCACGTTCATGCGAGAACGGTTCGCTACCGCGACGTCATTGTGATAGAAATCATTACCGTCAATGGCGCTATACAGCAGGTCGGCTTTCTCTTGATTGCGTTTTTCCATTTCAGCCAGACCGCCATGCTCTTTCAGCCATTTGAAGACCATACCGGACAGATACCAGGCAAAGGTCGGCGGCGTGTTAAACATGGAGTCATTGTCCGCCAGAATCTGATAATCCAGAATCGATGGCAGTTCACGGCGCGCTTTGCCCAGCAGATCGTCACGTACGATAACCAACGTCAGACCCGCAGGACCGATATTTTTCTGTGCACCGGCGTAGATCACACCGTAGCGGCTGACGTCAATACGACGAGACAGGATGCTGGAAGAATAGTCGGCGACCACAATTTTATCGCCAAAATCAGGCTCTTCTTCGATCGCAATACCGTCAATGGTTTCATTCGGGCAGTAATGCACAAATGCCGCGTCATCAGACAATTGCCATTCACGCATCGGCTTAACGCCACGCAGGCCGTCTACGCGCGTTTTCACGTCAATCACATTAGGCGTACAGTACTTTTCTGCTTCATTGACCGCACTGTGCGCCCAATATCCGCCATCGATATAGTCCGCCGTTGAGCGCTCACCCAAGAGATTTAATGGCACTGCCGCAAATTGTGCGCGAGCACCGCCGTGGCAAAAAAGCACTTTGTAGTTGGAGGGGATTTTCAGCAAATCACGCAGATTTTGTTCGGATTCAGCGGCAACCTGCATAAACTCTTTACTGCGATGGCTGATTTCCATGACCGATGTACCCAGGCCATTCCAATTACACAATTCCTGTTCAGCACGACGCAGTACTTCAACCGGCAGCATTGCTGGACCGGCGCTAAAATTAAAAATCTGAGTCATTTCCCCTCACCACACCTGAAAAATAGCGGCTGTTTTATCACCGTTGTTACAAATACCATTTTTATAAACCTGTCGGTTATAAAAATACCGCTGTTACGAGATAGTAGTTATAACGGAATGACCGCCATAACCACATTACTTTTACCCTGCTATCGGTTTTATCACTCGTCCATCGCGGCTGCAACGCTTATTGCGCTTTCATTATGCAAAACGGCACGTTACGGAGTCTGTTCTTTTTCATCGTTACCAATCTGTTATGAATAAATAGAGTCTGGGCAGAAAAATCCGTATCATGCCGCTTCCGCTAATCTCGATAAGAGTGAACACCATGACTCAAACGTTTATCCCAGGCAAAGACGCCGCCCTGGAAGATTCCATCGCCCGTTTTCAACAACAGCTCCAAGACCTGGGGTTTAACATCGAAGAAGCGTCATGGCTGAACCCGGTGCCAAACGTCTGGTCTGTCCATATTCGAGACCGCGATTGCCCGCTCTGCTTCACTAATGGCAAAGGCGCCAGTAAGAAAGCAGCATTAGCCTCTGCGTTAGGGGAATATTTCGAACGTCTGTCTACTAACTATTTCTTCGCTGATTTCTATCTCGGCAAGACCATCGCCAACGGCGATTTCGTTCACTACCCGAATGAAAAATGGTTCCCAATTCCAGAAGATGACACCTTGCCAGAAGGCATTCTGGATGCACGCCTGCACAAATTTTATGATCCTGAGCTGGAACTGAGCGCCAGTGATCTCATCGACCTGCAATCTGGCAATGCCGACAGAGGCATTTGCGCACTACCGTTTACTCGTCAGTCCGATCAGCAAACCGTTTATATTCCGATGAATATCATCGGCAACTTGTACGTTTCTAACGGCATGTCCGCCGGGAACACCGCTAACGAAGCCCGCGTTCAAGGACTGTCCGAAGTGTTCGAACGCAGCATCAAAAACCGCATCATTGCCGAGTCCATCAGCCTGCCGGAAATCCCGCAAGCGGTGCTGAACCGCTACCCTGGCGTGGTCGAAGCCATTGCGACACTGGAGAAAGAAGGCTTCCCAATTTTCTCTTACGATGCCTCACTGGGCGGGAAATATCCGGTTATCTGCGTGGTTCTGTTTAACCCAGCTAACGGCACCTGCTTTGCCTCCTTCGGCGCGCACCCGGATTTCGGCGTGGCGCTGGAGCGTACCGTCACCGAGCTGCTGCAAGGTCGCGGACTGAAAGATCTGGATGTGTTCACCCCGCCGACATTCGATGATGAAGAAGTGGCCGAACACGCTAATCTGGAAACCCACTTTATCGATTCCAGCGGTCTGATCTCCTGGGATATGTTCAAGAAAGAAGCAGATTATGAATTTGCCGACTGGAGCTTTAAAGGGTCGACGGAAGAAGAATTCGCCACGCTAATGGCGATCTTCAAGCAGGAAGATAAAGAAGTTTACATTGCCGATTATGAGCATCTGTCGGTTTATGCCTGCCGCATCATCGTGCCGGGAATGTCAGACATCTACCCTGCTGACGATCTGTTATTGGCCAACAACAGCATGGGCGCTCACCTGCGTGACACGCTGCTGGCGCTGCCTGATAGCAAATGGGAAAAAGAAGACTATCTGGCGCTGTTGCAACAACTGGATGATGAAGGACTGGACGACTTCACCCGCGTACGCGAACTGCTCGGCATTGCCACCGGTAAAGATAATGGCTGGTTTACTCTGCGCGTTGGCGAATTGAAAGCGATGCTGGCACTGGCCGGCGGCGATCTGGATCAGGCGCTAAGCTGGACAGAGTGGACGCAGGACTTCAACGACTCCGTCTTTACGGCGCGGCGCAGCAATTATTACCGTTGCCTTCAGACCCTGCTGTTACTGGCTCAGGAGCCTGAGCGCAACCCGGCAGAATATTACGACGCCTTTACCAAAATGTACGGCAGTGAAACAGTCGATGCCGCCAGCGCCGCCGTTGCTGGCGAAGCCTGCTTCTACGGCTTGTTTGCCGTGGATGACACCTTTACCACTTTACCTGCACACCAGTCGCTGCTGGCTGCCTATGAGAAGCTGCAACAGGCTAAACGCCGTTACTGGCAGGCAAAATAATGGCCGACTGATGCAGCCAGCGTACGTCTTATATTGATGGACGCGCTATTGCAAATAGCAATCTGCCTGTAGCAACCCCAAATAGCCCTTTATTTTAAAGGGCTATTTTTATTATCCACAGAGTCATATTTATTATTCGTAATGCATAATCAGAACATTGTTATTGAATGGTGAATTTTTAATTAAATTACGTCGACAAGGTGGTACTGAAATTCTACAAAACATGATTTTTATTAACGCTAAATCGGTAGGTTTAACGTATGCCATTCAACTCTTTTTGCAAAATTTAAAATATTTTTTTATCATAAAATTCAACAAATTAACCATAAAAACAGGGCACCCCCCCCCTCCTCACCACCTTGTTAATTTCTTGCAATATGATCCACGTCAAATTTTACCGTATACTGCTTTGTTAGTATCTCAATGCTGATAATTTTTAAGAGAGAGTTAGTGTGAAAGCTGACAACCCCTTTACTCTATTACTCCCGGCTGCAATGGCAAAAGTTGCTGAAGACGCCGGAGTTTATAAAGCTACCAAACAACCGTGTACGACGTTTTATTTGGCGATAACCGCGGGTGTATTTATTTCGATCGCCTTCGTTTTTTATATTACTGCCACCACAGGAACCGCAACGATCCCTTTCGGTATCGCGAAATTGATCGGTGGTATTTGTTTCTCCCTTGGCCTCATGTTGGTTGTCGTCTGCGGTGCAGACTTGTTTACCTCAACCGTTCTCATCGTGATAGCCAAAGCCAGTGGACGTATTACCTGGAAGCAACTAGCCTATAATTGGGCAAATGTCTATGTCGGCAACCTGATTGGCGCGCTTTTCTTCGTTGGGCTTATCTGGTTCTCGGGAGAGCACATGGTCGCAAACGGTGCGTGGGGTCTCAACGTCCTACAAACGGCTGAACACAAACTGGAACATACGTTTGTTGAAGCACTGTGTCTGGGGATTCTGGCTAATCTGATGGTATGTCTGGCTGTGTGGATGAGCTATTCCGGCCGTACGCTTACCGACAAAATGTTTGCCATGATTCTGCCTGTTGCCATGTTCGTTGCCAGCGGCTTTGAGCACAGTATCGCTAACATGTTCATGATTCCCATGGGCATCGTCATCAAAAACTTTGCGGGACCGGAATTCTGGAATGCTATCGGAATGGTGCCGTCTCAGTTTGAACATTTAACCGTTAGCCACTTCATTACCGATAATCTGATCCCTGTAACCCTGGGGAATATCATCGGCGGTGGCGTCCTGGTCGGTTTAACATACTGGGTAATTTATTTGCGCGGTGGAGACAAGCACCACTAAGGTGCAATCGGCCGCAACGTCGGGTTTTAAGAAATCCATATCAAAGGTAGGTGTAAAATGACCGAGCTGAATGAAAAATTGGCCAATGCATGGCAAGGCTTTAGCAAAGGTGAATGGCAGGATAACGTCAATGTTCGTGACTTTATCCAGAAAAACTACACACCGTATGAAGGTGATGAGTCTTTCCTGGCTGGTGCAACCAAAGCGACTTCTGCCCTGTGGGACAGCGTCATGGAAGGCATCAAGCAGGAAAACCGCACTCACGCCCCTGTTGATTTTGATACCAATGTTGCCGCAACTATCACGTCTCACGACGCGGGATACATCAACAAAGGTCTGGAAAAAGTCGTTGGTTTGCAGACTGACGCTCCGCTGAAACGTGCGTTGATTCCGTTCGGCGGCATCAAAATGGTTGAAGGTTCATGCAAAGTTTACGGCCGTGAACTGGATCCTCAACTGAAAAAAATCTTCACTGAATACCGCAAAACGCACAACCAGGGCGTGTTCGATGTTTACACCCCAGACATCCTGCGTTGCCGTAAATCTGGCGTTCTGACTGGTCTGCCAGATGCTTACGGCCGTGGCCGTATCATCGGTGACTACCGTCGCGTTGCGCTGTACGGTATCGACTACCTGATGAAAGACAAGTTTGCTCAGTTCACTTCTCTGCAAACCAAACTGGAAAACGGCGAAGATCTGGAAGCAACAATCCGTCTGCGTGAAGAAATTGCCGATCAGCACCATGCCCTGAGCCAAATTAAAGAAATGGCAGCTAAATATGGCTGTGATATTTCTGGCCCAGCGACAACGGCTCAGGAAGCGGTTCAGTGGACTTACTTCGGCTACCTGGCTGCGGTGAAATCACAGAATGGTGCAGCCATGTCCTTCGGACGTGTGTCCACCTTCCTGGATATCTACCTTGAGCGCGATCTGAAAGCTGGCAAAATCACTGAAGAAGAAGCTCAGGAAATGATTGACCACCTGGTCATGAAACTGCGTATGGTGCGTTTCCTGCGTACTCCTGAGTATGATGAGCTGTTCTCTGGTGACCCAATCTGGGCAACTGAATCTCTGGCTGGTATGGGTCTGGATGGCCGTACGCTGGTAAGTAAAACCAGCTTCCGCTTCCTGAACACCCTGTACACCATGGGGCCGTCTCCAGAGCCGAACATGACCATCCTGTGGTCTGAAAAACTGCCACAGAACTTCAAAAACTATGCCGCTAAAGTCTCCATCGATACCTCTTCTCTGCAATACGAGAATGACGATCTGATGCGTCCTGACTTTAACAACGATGACTACGCGATTGCTTGTTGCGTAAGCCCAATGATCGTTGGTAAACAAATGCAGTTCTTCGGTGCCCGTGCAAACCTGGCGAAAACCATGCTATACGCTATTAACGGCGGTGTGGACGAAAAACTGAAAATGCAGGTTGGTCCGAAATCAGAACCAATCAAAGGCGACGTTCTGAACTTCGACGAAGTGATGGATCGCATGGATCACTTCATGGACTGGTTGGCGAAACAGTATGTCACCGCGCTGAACATCATCCACTACATGCATGACAAATACAGCTACGAAGCGTCGCTGATGGCACTGCATGACCGTGACGTGTTCCGTACTATGGCATGTGGTATCGCTGGTCTGTCTGTTGCTGCTGACTCCTTGTCAGCCATCAAATATGCCAAAGTTAAACCGGTTCGTGATGAAGATGGTCTGGCTATCGACTTTGATATCGAAGGCGAATATCCGCAATTCGGTAACAACGACGCTCGCGTAGATGAACTGGCTTGTGACCTGGTTGAACGTTTCATGAAGAAAATTCAGAAACTGGCTACCTACCGTGGCGCAACCCCAACGCAGTCTGTTCTGACCATCACCTCTAACGTGGTATATGGTAAGAAAACAGGTAACACCCCAGACGGCCGTCGCGCAGGTGCACCGTTCGGACCTGGTGCGAACCCAATGCACGGTCGTGACCAGAAAGGTGCTGTTGCTTCTCTGACTTCTGTTGCCAAACTGCCGTTTGCTTACGCGAAAGATGGTATTTCTTATACCTTCTCCATCGTACCGAACGCGTTAGGTAAAGACGACAACGTGCGTAAAGCTAACCTTGCCGGCCTGATGGATGGTTATTTCCACCACGAAGCCAGCATCGAAGGCGGTCAGCACCTGAACGTTAACGTCATGAACCGTGAAATGCTGCTTGATGCGATGGAAAACCCAGAGAAATATCCGCAGCTGACTATCCGTGTATCTGGCTACGCAGTGCGTTTCAACTCACTGACGAAAGAACAACAGCAAGACGTCATCACCCGTACTTTCACTCAGTCAATGTAATTTCCATGACTGTCTGAAAAGGCGTAAAATAAAGGCTCCACATCAGTGGGGCCTTTTTCTCACCCCAGATTGTCGTTCAGGTTGTTAGCCTGTTTTGCCAGCCCGCTATATTGCTCTCACCATGTGGATGGCTCGTAAAACAGATTCGACGCAGCATCTGTCCTACGGTGTTTTTCTGTCAGCAATCCCTGCCAGATTAACACCTGCTTTCTTATGACTGCGCTCATAAAGACCGCTATTGTTCGGTCAAATTTGGAGAAAACCTCGCAATGTCAGTAATCGGTCGCATCCACTCCTTTGAATCCTGCGGCACTGTCGATGGCCCAGGCATCCGTTTCATCATCTTCTTCCAGGGCTGCCTGATGCGCTGCCTGTATTGCCATAACCGTGATACCTGGGATACGCACGGCGGCAAGGAAGTGACGGTGGAAGAACTTATGAAAGAAGTCGTGACCTACCGCCACTTTATGAATGCATCTGGCGGCGGCGTCACAGCATCCGGCGGCGAGGCCATTCTTCAGGCCGAATTCGTACGCGACTGGTTCCGCGCCTGCAAGGCAGAAGGTATCAACACCTGTCTGGATACCAACGGGTTTGTACGCCGCTATGACCCCGTCATTGACGAGTTACTGGACGTCAGTGACTTAGTGATGCTCGATCTGAAACAAATGAACGATGACATACACCAGAATTTAGTGGGCGTATCGAACCACCGTACTCTGGATTTCGCACGTTATCTGGCAAAGCGCAACCAGCGTACCTGGATACGTTATGTGGTCGTCCCCGGCTGGTCTGATGATGATGCGTCCGCACACAAGCTGGGTGAGTTCACCAAGGATATGACGAACATCGAGAAAATTGAGCTTCTCCCCTACCATGAACTTGGCAAACACAAGTGGATCGCAATGGGTGAAGAGTACAAGTTAGACGGTGTTAAACCACCGAAGGCCGATACCATGGATCGTATTAAATCGATTCTTGAAAGCTACGGTCACAAGGTCATGTACTAATCTCTGATCGTTCCTGAAAAAATAGCGCGCTCATGGCGCGCTATTTTCATTGTAGCAAAGAGATATCCTTACAACGTTAAGCGCTGCACTAAGCCAGATTTCCTGCTGCCTTGATTTTCACCTGTACCGCATTCCCTGGCAGATACGCCAACGGAATTTCCTGATAGTCGATGATTTCAACGCTGCCCGGCATCGCACCCGTTTCTTCTGCAAGACAAACCGTTTGTTGCTGCAGCTCGCTTTTTATCTTCTCACGATCGTTATCCGGCATTTTCACTACGCGCTCAATCTGTGCGCCAACCTTTCCTAAGGCTACACCTACCGCATTTGCCGCATCAAAATTCAACGGGCGCATGACCTGACTGATACCCGATAAAACGTCAGGCAGTAAAATACTACCGCCACCAACAAGCACCGCCGGAATAGCCGCGCTGGACGATTTGATCCGATCGATAGCACTTTCCACTTTATCAATCATCTGACGATAAGCCTGCTGACAAAGTACGTTATCTAGCTCAGGAAGCGGGCGAGGAAGATCGGATGTCCATCGCTCGCGATGGAGCTGCAGCATAATATCGCTGAGCGTTAACGTCTCCCCACCAAAGCTGACACCCTGTTCAAGAAGGCGATAACCGACGCTGTCAGGTCCAAGCGTGAGTTTCCCATCCTGAGACTGCCGCACACAGGTTCCCCCGCCAATGCCGATAGAAATAATATCCGGCATTCTAAAATTCGTTCGTACATCGCCCACTTCAACAGCGATAGCCGACTCACGCGGGAAGCCATTCACCAACACGCCAATATCTGTCGTCGTGCCACCGACATCAATAATCAGTGCATTATCCAGCCCGGAAAGGTGGCACGCTCCGCGAATCGAATTCGTTGGCCCACAGGCCATCGTCAGAATGGGATATTGCTTCACCATACTTTCGGACATCAATGTGCCGTCGTTTTGCCCGAAGAACGGTGTAGCTTTAATACCATGTCGGATTAGCGCTTGCGTAAAGCCACTAACAAACCGGTTTGCCGTGCTTTGCAACGACGCATTCAGGATTGTCGCGTTTTCCCTTTCCAGTAATCCGGTGCTGCCTATCCGGTGGGATAACGACACGGAAACATCAGGCAGTGCTGCATTCACCCACTGGGCAACCTGCTGTTCCTGCTTATTGTTTACGGGTGAGAATACGCCACAAATTGCCACGCTATCCACATGACCGCGCATCCTGTCACACGCCGCCAAGACTTCATCCCGCAATATGGGATGAATCTCTCGGCCATCAAATTCATAGCCACCATGAATTTGGTAGAAATGCTCGCCTAATGTCCTTTGCCATTCATCGTCCCAACCAAATAGCGGTGGGACGCTATCGCTGCTTGGCAGGCTCAGGCGTAATAAACCAACGCGATCCAGCCCTTTCCGCTCAACAATCGCATTGGTACATTGTGTTGTGCCCAACATCGCATAGCGAATATGCTGCGGCTCGATACCTGACTGCGACAATACTTCAGCAATCACCCGTTCGATACCGCTATAAATATCCAGACTGGTAGGAAATTTGGCCGTCGCAATACAGCGCAGATCCGCATCTAAAATTGCCGCATCCGTGTTGGTGCCGCCGACATCAATCCCGAGTCGGTAATCATTTTTATGTAACATCGGGAAAGCCTCAGCGATTTGCAAGCTGTTCTATCGGCACATACTGCACCGGATAACCGAAATACTCCGGCCCCGCAACGTCAATCCCTTTTGGCGTTCGCCACTTGTCATTGCACGGATAGGCAATAACATCGACTCGCTGCCCATAACGTAAATGTTCCGTAATAATTGGACGTCCGGTTTCACTGTCTACTATGGAGATTAAATCAGGCACAACAGCCAGCAGATTATCCTGCGTAGGATTTGCCACCTGTGACGAACGGTAAGCAAGCAATAGCTCATTCTGGAAAAGCACCGTAAACGACTCACCTTTATCGCTCCCCATGCCATCCAGAACTACTTTGCCCCGGGCAAGCCCTCCAATGGTGCGACGATCAACATCAACAACCTTGCCTGATGCAATAACGTAGCCATTCAGTATGGTTAGTAAGGATTGCACGGGATGGCTTCCCGATTGGTGTGCCTGACGCAACGTTCTTCCAATATTCTGCGCCAGTGTGAGTGTACCTTTGATGGCACTACGCTTAAGTTGGCTACCGTGCAATGGGTAATCACACATGGCACAGGCGGCCCCCATTTGTTCCGCAATCACTCTGGCCAAACGCTCAGACCACATGCCATCAATAGGATTTAAGGTAACCGTGTTTCCCTTTTCATCCGCTAACGTATTTGGCGCAGAGCGTAAATTATCAAGAAAAAAGGTCACCATCTGCGCTTCGGGAAAAGCCCTACCCATCGCATCACAATCAACGACAGGTACTCCTTTTGCAGCCGCAACAACAAACGGTATGAGCGAATTAATACCGCCAACTTCGATGGGAAATGTTGCAGTGATAGGTCGCTGAAGCGCCGTTTCCATCGCGTCAAACGCCAGAACAAACTGGCTAGCTGACATAATTTTTTCTACAACTACCGTCGTTGCACCTATCATGCTACAGGGAACAAACAGCTCATCGTCTTTAATTTCATCTAAATCGAATACAGGAACCTTGACCGCATTTTTTAATGCGTGTTTTGCCATCAAAGAACCTACATACGGGTCGCCGCCGCCTCCAGTACCGAGAACCGCGGCCCCTAGTGCTATATCATCAATGGTTTGTACATTAATATAACGAGACATATTTTACCCAAGGTCTCATGTTATCTGCGTAACACGTTTAATCTGCCAATTGAGGGAAAATTTTATGTATGCCGATATAAATCACCATACTTACAATGACGCCATCCAGAGCAGAGATCGAACTTATCGTAAATAAATCAAAAAAATCTGGGGAAGTTAACAGGCTCACAAGACTACCAAGTGACCAAGATATAGCCGCCGCCACATTCAAGAATGAAGCCTCTGATACATTTTTCTGCAAACGTGAGGACTTAATAAAATAATATTCGACGAGATAAACACCTGCGATAGGGGAAATCAGGACACCGAGCAGCGACAAGAATTGGGTAAAATTATTAATCATACCGTTATACGCTAACAGCAACCCGGCAATAGCCATTAGCACAACCAATACCGGCCGTGATAGTGCTCGAATAACAACGGATAGCCCCAATGATGCGGAGACAAGGTTGGTACTATTTGTTGTCCACTGGGCAAAAATAAGCACCACAATTGCAGACATCCCCAAACCAATACTGAAAAACACTTCAACTAAATCTTCTGTACCGACAAGATGAGTCAGAATAAGCGCAACTAATATTGTTGAGCTATTACCTAAAAAGAACCCCAATCCCGCACCAAGTAACGCATCTTTACGTGTTTTAGCATAGCGAGCTATATCCGGGGACATCACGGCAGAGACTATCCAGATAGAAACAACATAAGAGATAGCGCTTCCCATACTAATCGGCGCTTTAATTATCGGGAGGGGTATTTCGGGGTGGTTATTCGCCGCTAAAACCAGGCCTGTAATTATCAATATCAACATGAGTGGCACGCTGAATACACTCAGTTTACCCAATGCTCTGACACCCCAAATAGCCGTAGAAGTCATCAGCACCATGCCAAAAACCAAAATAAGAAAACGACCTGGTTCAATTTGATAATGTAACAGTGCTTTTTGCAGCATTACGCCAAAAAAATCGAGTTGAAAAGCAAACCAACCAACCAATGATACAGCAGAGAAAATACCAATAAGCTTTCCGCCAAAGCGTCCAAAAACGGAGATACTTAGTAGCGTTGTTGATAACCCACAGCCATAACCGACGTTCGCGCATAATGCGGCCAATACACCTAAAAAGGCAGAACCGATAAGCGTGGCGCTAACAGCTTGGGAGAAAGGCAATCCTCCGCTTAAGAAAGCACCAAGGAATAAACCTGAGATATCAATCCCCATTGCCAGCCATATTAAAGCAATAACATACCAGCTTTTTCTCGCTTCAGCAGGGACAGGTTCGTATTCGTAATCATAGATTTGCCGCCCCTGTTGTTCTTTTCCAGGTACAGCATTCCCTTGAGACATATTACCTCCATTAAATAAGCAGCAAATAATTATTGTATCGTTGTGATATTTTATAGAGGTTGCCTGACGGCGTATAGAACAATGGTGTCGTCAGCAAGCTAACAACACCATTGTGCTTATGAGAGACCCTGATGTGACACATAAAACCACGCTTTTTTGTGGCAACCACATCAATGTATGTGGCGTAACGACAAGATAAATGGGTTTCATATCGATTAATACAGATATATTTTGATGTTAACATTCAGATATGTAATGTGTGCGAAGGAAATGCTATGCGCTTAGATAAACTGGAGATCCGCTGGTTAAAGCTTTTCTGTAAAATTGTTGAAAAACAAGGAATTACCAACGCGCAAGACGCAACAGGCCTAAGCCAACCCGTGTTAAGTCACTACCTATCTCGCCTTGAGGATACACTTGGACTCGTTTTGTGCGAGCGTGGGCGCGGTGGTTTTGCCTTAACAACCGAAGGTGAAGTGGTCTATCAGGAAGCTAAATCTGTCATCGCTACGTTGGACGATTTTGCTAATCGATTGGCAAGTATAAAACATCAGCTTATTGGTAAAGCTCGGATTGGTTGTCTGGATAATACCGTGACTCACCCAGACAAAGTCATTTCTAACGCTATTGGCAAATTGTACGACCAAAGCCCTGATGTTGCAGTGGAACTAGAGATTGGTGATTATACACCATTAATGGAACGCCTAAAAAATGGTCACCTTGATATCATTCTGAGCGTCTTACCAGATGATGTTCCAATAGATATCCATTTCCAGCCTGTTTTCGTTGAAAAAAGCCATTTTTATTGTGCGTCTGAACACGGGGAACGCATAGAAAGAGAGTGGCACGAGGGCACACTTAACCCTAACAGACTGCTCATCGGTGGGCATGCACTACACGAAATTAGTAAACAGTTAGGGCCTGTTGCAAAGAAAGGTTTGCAGGATACAGCATGGAATGTAGAAGCAAGTTTGCTGCTGCTGCTGGCGGGCACCCATATTGGTTTTCTTCCCGATCACTATGCTGCTCCTTGGGTTGAGAAAGGGAAACTCACCGCAATTTCACCAGACCGTTTAAAACTAACCAGCATATTTTATCTGGTGCGAAATGCAAAACAGCGCCTTAGCCCAGTCGCTGAAGCGCTGTGGAACAACATGGTGGAAGCGGGACAAAGCTCGCTGGCTGGCCTTGATGTCTCTACCTCAAGCTGCAGCTAATGGCGTTGGATGATGATCGGCTTTTCTGAGCAACATCATCAGGTAGATCATGGCAACAGCAGCAATCAATACAAACAGCAAGCGATCGGAGTAGCTCTGCATCAATACCGCAGCAACGCTTGGCCCGCAAAGACTGCCAAGCGTGTAGCTGAGGAGCAAAGCCTGATTCATCGCCACCAGCTCATCAGGACGCACTTTTTCACATGCCCACGACATAGCAACGGGATACAGCGTAAAGCCTGCGCATCCCAGCAGGAAAAGCGACGGCGCCATGGCATAGTGACTGATGCTTAACATGGCTACACAGCCAATAATGACAACAAAGACTAATACCCGCAAAACTAACAGCCGGCCATATCGATCGGCCATACGTCCAATAGGCCATTGACCAATAATCCCTGAGCTAATTAGCAGGGCCATCCAGTATCCAACCTGTGCGTCATTCATTCCCTGATGAGAGAGATATAGCGGCATCAGGCCATACAGCGATCCTAAAATTGCACCGGAAATAATACAGCCGTGTACGCCTAAACGCGCGCTGCGATACGTCAGCATTTTCCACAGACTAACAGACTTTTCTTGCTGTTCTGGCGGTGTAGGAAGACGAGTAAACAGCAGTGGTAATATTGCCAGAATAACCAGTGCGACCATCCACGGCAGCACGCTCAGCAATGCTGTCGGTAATACACCAAGCAGGAGTTGTCCAATCACGCTACCGAGGTAATAGGCAATCATATACGCAGCCAGCAGTTGCCCTCGTTGCGTCGGCGTTCCGCTACACAACAAGGCGCTTTCCACCACAACCCAGATTAATGCACAGCCGATCCCAGCAAGAAAGCGCCAGAATAGCCAACTGCCGATATCCGCAGAAATGCCGAGGCCAAAAATCGCGATGCCAAATAATAAAGCAGCGAAATAATAGCTGCGGTTAAATCCGTAAAGTTTGATTAATTTACCGGCTAATAGCGTTCCAACCAGATTGCCGCCGAAATAGCACGAGCCAACGAGGCCGACCTGCCAAACAGGAAGCGATTGATAACTTAGCCAAAGTGGTACCAGAGTATTTAATACTGCGATACAAACTGTCAGCAGCAAGAGTCCGCAGAGCAATAGCAGCACTGGGCGGGAATAAGCAGACATAGCGAAGTGGATAACCAAACAACCGGAGAAGAGTGAGCGCATCATGCCACTGCGCATATAAAAGTCAATCCGGGCAAAAAGTGCTAAAAGTCCTTTCCCACATTATGGATTGAAAGAATTCATCAACTCCCATAGGCAGGCCGCCATGCTTAAAAACACACAGAAGCTACCCGACTGATTTTAAGTCAGTTTTAGCGTTAAAATTAAGTCACACGAACGGTTTGAAGCAGAGGAACTCTTTTTACGATGAAAAAATATTACCGAACACAAGACGTAAAAAAAGCGCCCTTAGGCGCTTTATGCAGATAACTGAAAATTAGCCAATAAATTCCAGCCCGCCCATATACGGACGCAGCACTTCAGGAATCTCAATACGGCCATCGGCCTGTTGGTAGTTTTCCAGAACTGCCACCAGAGTACGGCCAACTGCCAGACCAGAACCGTTCAACGTGTGAACCAAACGGGTCTTCTTGTCGGACTTGCTGCGGCAGCGAGCCTGCATACGACGCGCCTGAAAATCCCACATGTTTGAGCAAGAGGAGATTTCACGGTACGTATCCTGCGCGGGCAGCCAGACTTCCAGATCGTAGGTTTTAGTCGAACCAAAGCCCATGTCGCCGGTACACAGTAAGACCTTACGATAAGGCAATTTCAGCAGTTGCAGCACCGTTTCAGCATGGGTTGTCAGCTCTTCCAGCGCCTGCATAGAATCTTCAGGACGGACGATTTGTACCAGCTCAACCTTGTCAAACTGGTGCATACGAATCAAACCACGCGTATCGCGACCATACGACCCCGCTTCAGAACGGAAGCAAGGCGTATGTGCAGTCATCTTCAGTGGCAAAGATTCTTCATCAAGAATCTCGTCACGTACCAGGTTGGTCAGCGGAACTTCAGCCGTCGGAATCAGCGCATATTGGCTGCTTTCTGCTTCTTCGCTTAACGGGTTAGTGTGGAACAGGTCCTCGCCAAATTTAGGCAACTGACCCGTACCGTATAACGTGGCATGGTTTACCAGATAAGGCACATACGCTTCCTGATAACCGTGTTGCTGCGTATGTAAATCCAGCATGAACTGGGAAAGTGCGCGATGCAGGCGAGCGATCTGTCCTTTCATCACAACAAAACGCGCACCAGTTAATTTTACCGCAGCGGCAAAATCCAGTCCGGCAGCCATTTCACCGAGCTCAACATGGTCGCGTACCGGGAAATCATATTTACGCGGTTCACCCCAGCGGGTCACTTCCTGGTTCTGCGTGTCATCCTTGCCAAGCGGGACGGAGTCGTCCGGCAGGTTTGGAATGGTTAACGCCAGATCGCGAATTTCATTCTGCAACTGATCCAGCTCGGCTTTCGCGGCATCCAGTTTTTCGCCTAATGTGTTAACTTCACGACGCAAAGGCTCGATATCTTCACCGCGTGCTTTCGCTGCACCAATCTCTTTCGATCGGGAGTTACGCTCTGCCTGCAGGTTTTCGGTTTCTACCTGCAATACTTTACGACGTTCTTCCTGCTTACGCAGGGTCTCAACATCCAGCTTAAAGCCTCTGCGAGCCAGTAACTTTTCGGCGACTGCGTCTAGCTCATTACGCAGTAAATTGGGATCGAGCATGCTAATCCTGTGCTTATGATTATCAAATGAAATGGTGGCGTACACGGCGCGCTACGCGGCCGGTTTCAGAAAATACCGCAATAACCTTACCGCAACGCTTAGTTCAACGGTAGCGTTTTGTCGGGCTATTTTGATCCTGAGCGGCAAGCCAGGCGAGCTTTTCACCAATTTTGCCTTCAAGGCCGCGCGAGGTCGGCGTGTAATAGTGCGTTTCCGCCATTTCTGGCGGAAAGTAGATCTCGCCAGCCGCATAGGCATTGGGTTCGTTGTGTGCGTACCGATACTCTGCTCCGAGCCCCATTTCTTTCATCAATCGGGTCGGTGCATTGCGCAAATGTTCGGGAACATCATAGTCTGGCTTCTCGCGCGCATCCTGCATCGCCGCTTTGAAAGCGCTATAGACGGCGTTACTTTTGGGAGCACAGGCCAGATAAACTATCGCCTGAGCGATAGCACGCTCCCCTTCCGCCGGACCAACGCGAGTAAAACAATCCCATGCAGAGATCGCCACCTGCATCGCTCGCGGGTCAGCATTACCGACATCTTCCGATGCGATCGCCAGCAATCGCCGGGCGACATACAGCGGGTCACCGCCAGCGGTGATAATTCTGGCATACCAATAAAGCGCCGCATCTGGCGCAGAGCCTCTTACCGATTTATGCAGCGCTGAAATCAGGTCGTAATAGCGATCACCCTTGTTATCAAAACGGGCACTACGCTCGCCCGCAATTTCATTGAGGAGCGCTGGCGTCAGGACACGCATACCCTGCGCGTCAATTTCCGCCATATCTGCCATCATTTCCAGACTATTCAACGCACGTCTGGCATCGCCATTGACCAATTCGGCCAGCATACGTGCGGTGTCGGCAGGTAGGACAATATTCTGTCCGCCGTATCCCCGTTCGCTGTCGCTCATCGCCTGCTGCAATACCTGTTCGATATCTTCCGCCGTCAGCGCCTTCAGCAAATAGACGCGGGCGCGCGATAACAACGCGGAATTAAGCTCAAAAGAGGGATTTTCTGTTGTTGCCCCGATGAAGGTGATCGTGCCATCTTCGATATGTGGCAAAAACGCATCCTGCTGACTTTTGTTGAAACGATGGACTTCATCGACAAACAAAATGGTACGACGCCCGGCATTGCGGTTTTGTCGTGCACGTTCAATCGCTTCACGAATTTCTTTAATACCGGACGTCACGGCAGAAATGCGTTCTACATCAGCCTGTCCGTAATGCCCAATCAATTCTGCCAGCGTGGTTTTCCCCGTGCCTGGCGGTCCCCAGAGAATCATAGAGTGCAGTTGCCCCGCCTCAATTGCGCGTGGCAAAGGCTTACCGGCGCCTAACAAATGCTGTTGGCCGATATACTGTGCCAACGTCGCAGGCCGCATACGCGCGGCCAGAGGTTGAAATTCGTTATGGGAAAAATCCAGGGACAGGTTACTCACTCTGGCCTCACTGACGCTGGTCATCCAGCGTGACGCCTTTCGGCGGTGTGAACGTGAATTGCGCGGCATCAACAGCGGCATTTTGCTGGTTCTTCAGCACATAGGTGCTCCGCTGCCCATCTTGTTCCGTCGCGGTAAACTGCTTGATCGTGCCGTTAGTCGTCACATTAATCGCGAACTGTTTCAGATTGCCGCTCGCAGATTTCGGCGTAAGCTCAAAATCATCGCCTTTCTGGCGCACATCGTACTTATTCCAGTCGCTGGCATCGTTACGCGTTATCAGAATGAACGGCGTATTCCCTGTGGCATCCTTCAGCCAGGTTGCCGTGACTTGTTCGACAAACGGGTTGTAAAACCAAAGTGTTTTACCGTCAGAAATCAATGTACTCTCATCAGGCGATGTGGTTTTCCAGTTAAATAGGTTAGGACGCTTCAGCCACAGTTCGCCTTCCCCTTCCTGCACCGCTGCGCCATCGGCACTGGTGACTTTCTGGCTGAAGTTTGCATGGAAACTGTTTACTTTATTGAGGCGACCCTGCAAATCTTTTGCCGCGTCCGCATAGACAGCAGTTGAGGTCATACCTGCAATCAGGCAACTGATGGCTAACCACTTTTTCATACGCATAATCCTTTGAGTGTCCTGATATAACCACCTTCACAAGTGAAGACAGATGCTTCACATGGCGTCGATGTTATTTGTGGAACAGTGTTATTTGTCGATCTACGTTATCGGTAGATCCACGTTACCTATATAACTATGTTATCTGAACCCACTCGGACGGTGATAGGTGAATTATCTGCTTATTACCGCTTTTACGCTTCTTTGCATAAGGGCTGCACGCGCAGCCCTTATAATGGAGTGAAGTCAATCAATACTACGCGCTATTCCATGGATGGCGGAGCCAATACCTCGCGGTTGCCATTGTGCCCAGGAGAGCTGACGATGCCCTGCGCTTCCATTTGCTCAACGATTCGCGCAGCGCGGTTATAGCCGATACGGAACTGGCGCTGCACACCGGAAATGGATGCACGACGCTTATCGACCACAAACTCTACCGCCTGATCGAACAGCGGATCGAGCTCTTCATCGCCATCAAGGCCGAGGCTTCCACCTTCAGCATCATCGCCACCGCTGACAATATTATCAATATATTGAGGACGACCCCGCGCTTTCCAGTCCTGAACGACGGCGTGAACTTCCTCGTCGCGGACGAAAGCGCCATGAACGCGGACAGGTATCGAGGAGTTAGGCGCCATATACAGCATATCCCCCATCCCCAGTAGCGACTCCGCGCCGCCTTGATCGAGGATAGTTCGTGAGTCGATCTTGCTGGACACGGTAAACGCAATACGCGTCGGAATATTTGCTTTGATCAATCCGGTAATAACATCAACCGAAGGACGCTGCGTCGCCAGAACCAGATGAATACCGGCAGCTCGCGCTTTTTGCGCCAGTCGGGCAATCAGTTCTTCAACTTTCTTACCCACCGCCATCATCAGGTCAGCAAATTCATCGACCATAACCACAATATACGGCAGTTTTTCCAGGACTGGCGGCGTCATATCCATACTGTCACCCGGCTTCCAGAACGGATCGGGGATCGGGCGTCCCATCGCGTTTGCCGTCATCACCCGTTCGTTGTATCCGGCCAGATTACGCACGCCAAGCGCCGACATCAGCTTATAGCGTCGTTCCATTTCACCGACGCACCAGCGCAACGCATTTGCCGCATCCTTCATGTCGGTCACGACTTCCGTCAACAAATGCGGAATGCCTTCGTACACCGAGAGTTCCAGCATTTTCGGGTCGATCATAATAAAACGCACGTCTTCCGGCGTGGCTTTATACAGCATACTGATGATCATAGCGTTGACGCCGACCGATTTACCCGAGCCTGTCGTACCAGCAACCAGCAGGTGCGGCATTTTCGCCAAATCGGCAACAACGGGCTCACCGGCAATATCTTTACCCAGCACAATTGACAGCGGCGATGGGTTATCGCGGAATTTGTCGCAATCCAACACCTCACGCAGATAAACCGTCTGACGATGCGCATTCGGCAGTTCCAGACCGACATACGGTTTGCCTGGAATCACTTCAACAATACGCACGGCGACAACCGACAGTGAACGTGCCAAATCGCGCGACAGATTCGAGATACGCGCCGCTTTTACGCCCGGCGCCAGATCCAATTCAAACCGCGTAATCACCGGACCTGGAGAATGATCGACCACATCCGCTTTAACCCGAAAATCAGCCAGGCGCGCTTCAATTAGTCGCGCCGTCTGCTCCAACGCGAAATTATCAACAGGCGCTTCACTGGCTGGCGGCGGAGTCAATAAATCCAGCGTTGGCAGCGGTGTAGTCGGCTTCTGCAACGGCTGTTCATTACGCATCAGGAATGGATGAATCAGACCCTCCATTGCCGGATGATGCGTTGGCGCGGCTGGTCTTTCCTGTTGCGCAGCGTCTACCGACACTGAAGACGGTTGCGTTGGCTGACCAAACGTCAGCGGGTTGCGCTCATTATCGTCGTCATCGTCACCAGCGTGCATCGGTGGAAGATCGGGTTCGGCACGATAAGATGGCTGCGTATACGTCGGCTCACTGAACGTCTGCGGCTCAGGCTCGCGCTCATTCTCCGCGCTAAACGGCGAGAATGAAAAAGCGTTATGCGATGCCACAGGCGTCGGCTGAACAGGTTCACTGACCGCAGGCGATGCTGTCGGAGCAGGCCTCTCCTCATCGTACTGTGGTGCATTAGCATCATAGCGGGACTGCTGCTGTGCAGCGAAATCTCTGGCTAACTGTGCTTGTAGAAGCGCGTCTTCATCCTCTTCCTGTAACGGATATTCATCGCCATAACGCTGGCGCTGCTGATTCAGATACTCCTGCTGTAGTGCCGCTTCCTGACGGGCGATGTCATCAGGTGTTTCTTCCTGATAGATATCATTCGTCAATTCCGTTTCCGTACTCTCATTCTGCGCCTGCAGCCTTGCTTGTTCTTCAGCCAGCCGCTGCGACGGCAGTTTAATTCCGTACGACGCCAGTTCACGGCGGGTAGGAATGCGCACCGGATTGGGGCGCGGCAGTTCTGGACCGACGCCGCGTTTAATTTGCGGGTTATCATCCCCATCAGCGCTGAACGCAGGCATAAAGGTGTTGTTCGCGTTGAAATCCGTATCGCGTGCAGGCTGTGGCGGTTCAGCAAAGGGTTGAACCACCGGTGCTGTTACGATCGGCGGTACGACACTCTCTCCGTAACTATTGCCGTAAGGCGTATACGCACTGCTATGGAGTTCGGGCGACGTTGCGATCTCTGGCATCGCTGCGGGTGTTTCAGGAATTTCAAACGAATACAGCGGCGGATTCAGCGATGGTGCCGCATCAACCGTTGATGAGGCAACAGGTGGCACAGTAGCAGGCGCGGAATCAGACAATGGCGAGTCTGGCGCTGCCAGTTCGGGGAATGTTGCCCCTGCCGCAGGCATTTCTGCTGAGAAAGCCGGTGGAGTAGCAGCCGACGCGTTTTCAGTTGAAGATGATGACGCTTCGATCTTATTCTCTGCCGCCGTATCGTTTACGATATCGGCCACGGAAGGTGCAGAAAACAGAACATCATCGTCATCACGCTGTTGCGTTATCGCCTCGCCCGACGCTTCATCGTGGCGCAGGTTAAGCACATCGCGTTCATCTTCTTCACGATCGTTTTCTTCGCGGTAGTCTTCATCGCGACGTGAACGGTTTGACATAAATGTCAGACAGCTCAACACGCCAGCACCAATTTTTTCAGCGATCGTCAGCCATGACCAACCGGTAAACAGCGTTAACCCGGCTCCCCACACGCACAGCAGAATCAGCGTCGCGCCCATACTGTTGAAACGCGGGATCATTGAGCTACTCAACAGGCTTCCCAAAACACCACCGGAAGCAAAATAGTAGAGATCGTCAATATTCAACGCAGCCAGACCACAAGAGGTCAGGATCAGCGCCAATGTCCCAATCAGGCGAAGTGAAAAGGTAAAGTAGTCAATAGACTGATGGTTATCACGCTGGCGGAAAGCAGCCCAGCACAGAGATAACATAATCGGCGGAATGGCGTAGGCCAGCACACCAAAAATAAAGAACAGCGTATCCGCCAGCCATGCACCTGCTACACCACCAAGGTTGTGAATCGGTTCATGCCATGCAGTCTGTGACCAACTGGGATCGGAAGGGCTGAAACTGAGTAGTGCGACACTGAGATAAACCGCAAAAAGTGCCACAACGATTAAAATCGCTTCAAGCAAACGACGTGTACCACTGAGCTTTTTCAGGGAAACGTCTTTATCTTCTGTATATTCCTGGCTCAAGAGTCTCTCCAGGGGCCTGTAAGGTTTATGACAAAGCGCCGAGAAAACCCGGCGCTGGGACTGTATAAATTCACAGGAGTGTAGCTGAATTTATCGGGTTTTGCACCCACACGTTTATCGCGTCTTAATAACCAGACGGTTGCTTTGCTTCACTTCTTCCATCACCACGTAAGTACGGGTGTCGTTTACGCCCGGCAAACGCAGCAGCGTTTCCCCCAGGAGCTTACGGTAAGCAGACATGTCCGGCACGCGCGTTTTCAACAGGTAGTCAAAATCACCCGAAACCAGATGACATTCCTGAATTTCTTCCAGCTTCTGCACCGCAGCATTGAACTGTTCAAACACATCAGGCGCGCCGCGGTTTAGCGTTATTTCAACAAAAACCAGCAGTGACGCATCCAGATAATGTGGGTTTAGCAGCGCTGTATAGCCGTTAATGAAACCCTGTCTTTCCAGACGACGCACGCGCTCCAGACAAGGCGTTGGCGACAGACCAACACGTTTGGACAGCTCGACATTGGAAATACGCCCATCTTTTTGCAATTCGTTCAGGATGTTACGATCAATACGATCGAGATCTTTTCCTGGCCGTTTTTTAGTGTCTACCATTATTATTGTCTCTCTTCACTTTTCCCTGCACCCGCTTTACCCCGATAGACCTCATGTATCAGAGCTACCCTTAAAGAAGACACGCTGCCTATTTTGTATATCAAAAGTCATTAACTTCTCGTTCTCGCCCCACGTATTGCTCACCCGCGAAAAAGACCATCACGTCATATCCGTGGCCCAAAGGCCTACTACCTGCGCAAAAACGAATAAAAAGCCGAGCTTTTAACTGTTCACATACAAAAAATTTCCTCTTACCCAGATGTTTTCGCAAATGCACAGCCGATTGTCAAAGCAAAACAACGAAAATCAGAAGAAACTGCCAGATTGGATAAGCCAGAGCCACTCACCGAGATGACTTCAATCATTTTACTTATGAATGTGGCTGATTTTTCAGCTATTTGTCGTCACCATCGTCATTAACGATTAAACAAATAGCCAGCAACTTTTCTGCATACTTTTTTTACTCCTGTAATTTCCTTACAATCATTCTCATTGTCCGTGGTAGAGACTGTTCATATGGACATTATCCACCGTCATGAAATGAGGAAAGCATGGGTACCGTTAAACATCACAAGTTATTGATTCTGGGTTCAGGCCCCGCTGGCTATACTGCCGCAGTTTATGCCGCACGGGCGAACTTACAGCCAGTATTAATCACTGGTATGGAAAAAGGCGGTCAGCTAACGACCACGACCGAAGTAGAAAACTGGCCGGGCGACGCCGATGATTTAACAGGCCCACTGTTAATGGAACGCATGCACGCGCATGCAACCAAGTTCAATACCGAAGTGATCTTCGATCATATTGAACGTGTTGATTTGCAAAACCGTCCCTTCCGTTTATTCGGTGATAGCGACGAGTACACCTGTGACGCGCTGATCATCGCCACTGGCGCATCGGCTCGCTACCTTGGCCTGCCGTCCGAAGAGGCATTTAAAGGCAAGGGCGTTTCCGCCTGTGCAACCTGTGACGGATTCTTCTACCGTAATCAGAAAGTTGCCGTGGTGGGTGGCGGGAACACTGCCGTCGAAGAAGCGCTGTATCTGTCTAACATCGCGGCAGAAGTGCATTTAATCCACCGCCGCGAGACGTTCCGTTCAGAGAAGATTCTGATTGACCGACTGATGGACAAAGTTAAAAACGGCAACATCATCCTGCATACCAACCGTACGTTGGATGAAGTGCTGGGTGATGATATGGGTGTGACCGGTGTTCGTATCCGCGATACGCAAAGCGATGCAGCGGAAGAGCTGGAACTGGCTGGCGTATTTATCGCTATCGGCCACAGTCCAAATACGGCCGTGTTCGGCGGTCAGTTGGAACTGGAAAACGGTTATATCAAAGTACAATCCGGCATTCACGGCAATGCGACGCAAACCAGCATTCCTGGTGTCTTTGCTGCAGGTGACGTCATGGACCACATCTACCGTCAGGCCATTACCTCTGCAGGTACCGGTTGTATGGCAGCGCTGGATGCCGAACG
Source organism: Pectobacterium aroidearum (assembly GCF_015689195.1). Lineage (GTDB taxonomy): Bacteria > Pseudomonadota > Gammaproteobacteria > Enterobacterales > Enterobacteriaceae > Pectobacterium > Pectobacterium aroidearum. Next base: position 2,096,800 of record NZ_CP065044.1, on the reverse strand, counting down.
TTATCTGGACGGACTGACCGTCAATAAGTAATACGACACTGAAACGGAGCGGCATCTGCCGTTCCGTTTTCTTCCTACCGATTTGCCTTCCGCAACACAAAAATTGATCGCCTCCCCCATTTCCCTTCTCCTTTTCGTTTGCAGCGCGCCCCTGTCGCGGTAACATGGCGTCATTCTGCATGATAGAAGATAATTTTGTTAACTAACAGTTACATAAGAGTTATTTTCTGTTAAGTCCATTTCTGCAATATAACGAACTGGTGCCTGATGAAAAAAACCAGACAGCAAGAACTGACCGCCTGGCTGAAGCAGCAGAGTAAGCTGGCGCAACGTTGGCTACGCATTTCACTGCTGCTTGGGTTCCTGAGCGGTGCATTAATCGTGGCACAAGCCTGGCTGTTAGCGACGTTGCTTCATGCCTTGATCATCGAGCATGCTCCCCGTGAATCTCTGCTCTCCCCTTTTCTTCTTCTGATCGCCACATTTGTTCTGCGTGCGCTTAACAGCGTGTTACGCGAGCGCGTTGGTTTTCTATGCGGGCAAGCCGTTCGACAGCAAATTCGTAAGCTGGTACTGGATCGATTGCAACAGCTTGGCCCTGCCTGGGTACAAGGCAAACCTGCGGGCAGTTGGGCAACGATGATTCTTGAGCAGGTTGATGATATGCAGGATTATTACGCCCGCTACCTGCCGCAAATGTATCTTGCCGCGCTGATCCCGTTGCTTATTTTAATCACGATCTTCCCACTCAATTGGGCTGCGGGCTTGATTCTGTTTCTCACCGCCCCGCTCATTCCGCTTTTTATGGCGCTGGTCGGTATGGGTGCGGCGGATGCCAACCGACGTAACTTTCTGGCGTTGGCACGCCTGAGCGGACATTTCCTCGATCGCCTACGCGGGATGGAGACACTACGCCTGTTCCATCGAGGCGAGGCTGAAACCGAACAAATCCGCCACGCGTCCGAAGATTTTCGCAGTCGCACGATGGAAGTGCTGCGCATGGCATTTCTTTCCTCGGGCGTACTGGAGTTTTTTGCTTCCATTTCAATCGCTGTTGTCGCCGTCTATTTCGGTTTCTCTTATCTCGGAGAACTGGATTTCGGCCATTACGGTATGGGGGTGACACTCTTCGCCGGTTTTCTCGTGCTGATTCTGGCGCCGGAGTTTTTTCAGCCTTTACGCGATCTGGGCACGTTCTATCATGCCAAGGCTCAGGCTATCGGCGCAGCGGAATCGCTGGTGACCTTTTTAGCCGAGGAAGGTGAAACGGTAGGCTTTGGCACCCAAACATTCAGCAGTGATACCGCCATCGCCATTCGAGCGGAAGATTTGGTCGTCCTCGCGCCCAATGGCACACCGCTCACTCAACCGTTGACGTTCGATATTCGCGCAGGCGAGCGTATCGCGCTGGTCGGCCTCAGCGGCGCAGGAAAAAGCTCGCTGCTTAATGCCCTGCTGGGGTTCCTGCCCTATCGCGGCTCATTAACCGTCAACGGTCAGGCCCTGAACACGCTAACGCCAGAATCATGGCGTAAGCAGTTAAGCTGGGTTGGGCAAAATCCCCATTTACCGGAACAGACGCTGCGCAGCAATATTCTGCTGGGTAACCCGCAGGCCAGCATTGTGGAGCTACAGCGGGCAATTGAGCGCGCCTATGTGCAGGAATTCTTACCACAGCTCCCACAAGGGCTGGAAACCACGATCGGTGACGGCGCAGCGCGCTTATCCGTCGGTCAGGCACAGCGCGTTGCCGTTGCCCGTGCGCTTATCCACCCTTGCAACTTATTGCTGCTAGATGAACCATCAGCCAGTTTGGATGCCCACAGCGAAGAGCTGGTTATGACGGCGTTAAACGACGCGGCACGTCACCAGACCACGCTGCTAGTGACGCACCAGCTCGCCGATATCACCGAATATGATGCAATTTGGGTAATGGACGGCGGTCAGCTAGTCCAACAAGGTGATTATCAAACACTCCGAGCCGAAGCAGGCCCCTTTGCGACGCTGCTGGCACAACGACAGGAGGCCCTGTAATGGCTCAGAGAAAAACGATGCAGGTATTAAAACCGTTTCTGGCGCTCTACCGCCAGCACATCTGGCGCTTAAGTCTTGGTGTCGTGCTGGCTATTGCAACCCTGCTTGCCAGTATCGGCCTGCTTGCCCTCTCCGGCTGGTTTCTTGCGGGGGCCGCATTGGCAGGAATCGTCGGGCTGCTCACCTTCAACTATATGTTGCCTGCCGCAGGCGTGCGGGGTGCGGCGATTGCGCGCACAGCTGGGCGCTATTTCGAAAGGCTAGTCAGCCACGATGCCACATTCCGCGTTCTGCTGCGCTTACGTGTTTTCACCTTTTCTCGCATTCTGCCGCTCTCTCCGGGTGGGCTGGCACAATTTCGCCAGGCTGAATTGCTAAACCGGCTTGTGGCGGACGTGGATACGCTAGACCACCTCTATCTGCGCGTGATTTCCCCCATCATCAGCGCCTTCGCCGTCATTCTTATTGTCTGTTACGGCCTGAGCTTCATTGACGCCACATTGGCGTTGACGCTTGGCACTATCATGCTGGTACTGCTGCTGTGCCTGCCGGTTCTATTTTATCGGGCAGGAAATGGCATCGGGCAGGATCTGACCGCGCTGCGGGCACAATACCGCCTTCAGCTAACGACCTGGTTGCAAGGTCAGGCAGAGTTGACTGTCTTCGGTGCGCTCGATCGCGTCCGTCAGCAGTTGGCGCTGGTGGAGATTAACTGGCTGCGCCGCCAACGTCAGCAGGCCAATCTTACTGGCCTGTCTCAGGCGGTGATGATTCTATGCAGCGGGCTGACCGTTACCCTGATTCTGTGGCTAGCGGCAGATGGCGTAGGCGGTAATCCACAGCCCGGTGCCTTGATTGCACTGTTCGTGTTTGCCGCGCTTGCCGCCTTCGAAGCGTTGGCTCCGGTCACGGTGGCTTTCCAGCATATGGGGCAAGTGATTGCTTCCGCCGCCCGAGTCGATCAAATCATTCGCCAGCCCGTTGACGTCACTTTCCCTGAGCGCGGGCCAGAAACGTCACGCGAGGCCGCACTCGACCTCTCACATGTGGGGTTCACTTACCCCGGTCAGCCACAGCCCGTGCTGCAAAACATTTCTCTTTCCATTAAACCGGGCGAACATCTGGCGCTGCTGGGGCGTACCGGGTGCGGGAAATCGACGCTATTGCAACTGCTGACTCGGGCATGGAATTGTGAATACGGAGACATTAGGCTGAATGGCCACGCCCTTGACGATTGGCGGGAAACCGACCTCCGTGCAATGATGAGCGTGGTCCCACAGCGTGTGCATATTTTTAGCGCAACGCTGCGTGATAACCTGCTGCTGGCCGCACCAACGGCGCGGGACGAAAAACTGGCCGAGGTATTACAGCAGGTCGGGTTGGAAAAATTGCTGGAAAATGAAGGGCTGAATGCCTGGCTGGGAGAAGGCGGTCGCCAACTCTCCGGCGGTGAGCAGCGCCGTATCGCTTTAGCACGTGCCTTATTGCACGACGCGCCGCTTGTTTTGTTGGATGAACCGACTGAAGGGTTGGATGCAGAGACTGAAAAACGTATTCTGCAACTGCTACGCCAACATTGTGCTGATAAGACGCTGATCGTCATCACTCACCGGTTATACGGTTTAGAATCAATGGATCGCATCTGTATTCTGGACGATGGCAAGGTGATCGAACAGGGCAGCCATCAGGCGCTAATGGCACAAAAAGGGCGTTATTGGCAATTCCGCCAACACGTTTAAGGCAAACTCAGTTGAAACACAACGTTTGAAAAACATGCGTCTATACCAACTATCGTCTCAATCGCTTCAGTTTCCTGACCCGAATCATGCATTGGATGACCCCAACGGCCTGCTGGCCGTTGGCGGCGATCTCTCCGTTGCCCGGTTAAAAGCGGCTTACCGACAGGGAATTTTCCCCTGGTTCTCTCCCGGTGAGCCTATTTTATGGTGGTCTCCGAATCCGCGTGCAGTGCTGTTTCCTGATGAACTCCATGTCAGCCGCAGTATGAAAAAGTTTCTGAAGCGCCATACGTTTCACGCCACGCTGAATCAGGCGTTTGATGACGTCATTCACGCCTGTGCGCACGAGCACCATGACGGCACCTGGATTACGTCGGAGATTATCTCAGCCTATCGCCAGCTTCATTTGGCCGGCAAGGCACACTCTGTCGAAGTATGGCAGGATGACAAACTGGTTGGTGGGCTATATGGCGTTGAACAAGGAAGATTATTTTGCGGTGAATCGATGTTCAGCCGTACGGATAATGCGTCAAAATACGCGCTGCTGGCGTTTCAACAACATTTTATTCGCCACGGTGGTCATTTAATTGATTGTCAGGTGTTAAACGCCCATACCGCGTCGCTGGGCGTAAGTGAAATCTCTCGCGATAGCTTCCTGCAACAGCTTTCTCAGTGGCAGGATCTCACCGTCGACGACGGCTGCTGGCGCCCCCAACAGCTCGCCGAACCGACGCTATGACAGAGAAAAGCGGGTAAATAATCCCCCAAACGTGAACGCTTCTTTACATAATGGCGGTTTTTCGGCATTATCTTGCGGTTAAAAAATAAAGGTAGTTAGACCTAGAGGATTCGATGGCCAAAGAAGACAATATTGAAATGCAAGGCACCGTGCTTGATACGCTGCCCAACACCATGTTCCGCGTTGAATTGGAAAACGGGCACGTGGTTACCGCTCATATCTCCGGTAAAATGCGTAAAAACTATATCCGCATCCTGACGGGTGACAAAGTCACTGTAGAGTTAACCCCGTACGACCTGAGTAAAGGCCGCATTGTCTTCCGCAGCCGTTAACCGGTTCGCCCATCGCTGATAACAGCGATATACGAGGATGTGACACCCTCCCCAGCCCTTCCCTTCATGGCAAGGGCTTTTGTTTTTGGGAGAGAGTCTGGCAAAGGGATGTAAAAAAGGGATGCCTCAGCATCCCTTTTAGGTATCAAACGATATTGATTAATTAACGCTTTCCGCTTTCCGCTTCTGCGCACTCTTGAAGCCGTAGGTCAACTGCTGCGTCTCTTTATCCAGTTCTACCGTGACAGAACCACCATCTACCAGTGAACCAAACAGCAGCTCGTTGGCCAGAGGTTTCTTGAGGCTTTCCTGCATTACGCGCGCCATCGGTCGGGCACCCATCGCTTTGTCGTAGCCTTTTTCTGCCAGCCAGTTACGCGCTTCATCACTGACTTCCAGCGACACGCCTTTCGCATCCAGTTGCGCCTGAAGTTCTACGATAAATTTGTCGACAACCTGCTGAATGACGTCAGTCGACAGATGGTTGAACCAGATAATGCCATCCAGACGGTTACGGAATTCCGGCGTAAATACCTTCTTGATCTCTTCCATCGCATCGCTGCTATTGTCCTGATGGATGATACCGATGGATTTACGCTGTGTTTCCCGCACGCCCGCGTTGGTGGTCATGACGACAATGACATTACGGAAATCCGCTTTACGGCCATTGTTGTCCGTCAGCGTACCGTTATCCATCACCTGCAACAGCAGGTTAAAGACGTCCGGATGCGCTTTCTCAATTTCATCCAGCAGCAGCACCGCATGAGGATGCTTAATCACGGCATCCGTCAGCAGGCCGCCCTGATCGTAGCCCACATAGCCCGGAGGCGCACCAATCAGGCGACTGACCGTGTGGCGCTCCATGTATTCAGACATATCAAAGCGCAGCAGTTCAATATCCAGCGCTTTCGCCAGTTGTAACGTCACTTCCGTCTTACCGACACCGGTAGGACCCGCGAACAGGAAGGAACCAACCGGCTTACGCTCCTGACCCAGCCCTGCTCGGCTCATCTTGATAGACTCAGAGAGCGCTTCGATAGCCTTATCCTGTCCGAACACCAGCATTTTCAGGCGATCGCTGAGGTTCTTCAGCACATCGCGATCGCTGGCGGAGACGGTTTTTTCTGGAATACGGGCAATACGGGCGACAACAGATTCGATGTCACTCACATTAACCGTTTTCTTCCGTTTGCTGATTGGCACCAGACGGCTGCGTGCGCCCGCTTCATCGATCACATCAATCGCCTTATCCGGCAGATGACGGTCGTTGATATATTTCACCGCCAACTCTACCGCCGCACGAATCGCTTTCGACGTATAGCGAACATCATGGTGAGCCTCATACTTCGGCTTCAGACCATTAATGATTTGTATGGTTTCTTCCACACTAGGTTCAGTGATATCAATTTTCTGGAAACGACGCGCCAGCGCCCGATCCTTTTCAAAGATATTGCTGAACTCCTGATAGGTGGTTGAACCGATGACGCGGATCTTGCCGCTGGAAAGCAGCGGTTTAATCAGATTAGCGGCATCAACCTGACCGCCGGACGCAGCGCCTGCGCCGATGATCGTGTGAATTTCATCAATGAACAGAATACTGTTTTTATCTTGTTCGAGCTGTTTCAGCAGCGCCTTGAAGCGTTTTTCAAAGTCACCGCGGTATTTGGTGCCTGCCAGCAGCGCACCGATGTCCAGCGAGTACAACGTGCATTCCGCCATCACTTCCGGTACATCGCCCTGCACAATACGCCAGGCCAGCCCTTCAGCAATCGCGGTTTTGCCCACACCGGATTCGCCGACCAGCAGCGGGTTATTTTTACGACGGCGGCACAAGACCTGAATCGTGCGCTCCAGTTCTTTATCCCGGCCAATGAGCGGATCGATACCGCCAACGCGAGCCAGTTGATTCAGATTGGTGGTGAAGTTTTCCATACGATCTTCCCCTCCTGCCTGTTCTTCATTGACGGGATTTTCAGGGTTCGGCGCCTGATCGGTTTCTTCTTTACGCGTGCCGTGGGAAATAAAGTTCACCACATCCAGACGGCTGACGTCATGCTTGCGCAGCAGGTAGGCAGCCTGAGATTCCTGCTCGCTAAAAATCGCGACCAGAACGTTAGCGCCGGACACTTCGCTGCGGCCGGAAGACTGCACATGGAAGACGGCGCGTTGGAGTACGCGTTGGAAGCTGAGCGTAGGCTGAGTTTCTCGCTCGTCGTCACTTTGCGGTAATGTTGGTGTGGTCTGCTCAATGAACGCTTCCAGTTCCTGGCGCAGCGCGGCTAAATCTACCGTACAGGCTTCCAATGCTTCACGGGCGGCTGGGTTACTGAGCAGTGCTAACAGCAGGTGCTCCACGGTCATAAACTCGTGTCGGTGCTCACGCGCTCTGGCGAAAGCCATGTTGAGACTGAGTTCCAGTTCTTGATTGAGCATAGGCACCTCTCCCAATAAAACGCCTGACTTCAGGCTTTTTCCAGCGTACAGAGCAGCGGGTGCTCGTTTTCTCTGGCATAACGATTGACTTGTACGACCTTGGTCTCAGCCACTTCAGCGCTGAATACGCCACAAATCGCTTTCCCCTGATAATGCACGGTTAACATAAGCTGTGTGGCACGTTCAATATCATAAGAAAAGAACTTTTGCAGAACGTCAATAACAAATTCCATCGGGGTGTAATCATCATTATTCAACACCACGTTGTACATGGATGGCGGCTGCAATTTTTCTTTCTGTTTATCGGCGGTCAGGTTCTCAGATTGTGACCACGTACTGTTGTTTCCCATTCTCTATCCACATCTTGTAACGAATACCGCGGCGCGCGAATTCGTCTGTTTATTCCCAATAGATTCGAGAAGCAGGAAATGCGCGCCTGCGACTTGAAAGATGACGGGTATCTCTACATTTACAGTATCACGTCTACTTTTTATTTTACCACCTGAGGGAATAAATGGTTCCTGGAAAGCAAAATTCAAGGCCTGTAACCGATATCTTGAGTACGCAACGCGATCGTCGGTTCATCAATAGCGTTACCTGCATCAAACTTTGACAAACTCCCCTCAACACCACGCGGTGGATCGCTTGACGCCGGGATCGATTTCACTAAAGTGTACGGATGAATTGATGGGGTTTTAATCAATTCGTATTCGTAGTAACCAAATAACCACACCTTACTGAAAAGAATACTCTTGCGAAGGATGTCAATGCATGGAGACAGGTACTGTTAAATGGTTCAATAATGCCAAAGGGTTTGGTTTTATCTGTCCAGAAGGGGGTGGTGACGATATTTTCGCGCACTACTCAACCATTCAAATGGATGGCTACCGGACTCTGAAAGCCGGACAGGTTGTCAGGTTTGATGTTCATCAAGGGCCGAAAGGTAATCACGCTTGCCTGATCGTCCCGCAAGTCGCCGAGGCCGCATCCTGATCCCTTCTACACCCTACACGTTTACTCAGAATACCTACGCTAAACCGTAAAATGACTATAATGCGACAAATGCCGTTCAGCACACTGAACGGCATTTTTATTTCTGTATCACGCTAATCCGCACGTCCGCGGGCCAACCACAGGACGCGGGAGAACATGCTGCGTATAAGCGGTGGGATTGCATCGCTGCCCATCGCTGCTGCCTCCATCGCCACCTCAATCGCCAGATCGGGCTTGGATGAACGATGAATCGCCTTGATGATGATTTTGTGCATCGATAGCGGCACTTTCTCCGGCAACTGCGCGGTGCGGTGATAAACGTGGCTGAACCCCTCACGATACATATAGTGTTCCATGTCCGATGCGGGCAAGACGGTCAGATGATCGCGCTCGCTCTCGTCCTGAACGGTTAACATGCTTTTCGCCGTCGCGGCATACTTTTTCCCCGCGTCGTCGCCATCGACCAGCACATGCCATTCAATCCCCATACGCCGTGCGAACCTCAGCAATGGCCGGAGCCCGGATTGGGCAAACTCAATCACCTTCACCCCTTCCGCCTCAAAATGGTGCCCACATTGGCGCGCCAGTTCATTCAGCATCCAGACTTCGGTTTCCCCCTCCACCAGCAGCCAGCAGCGTGCGAAAAGTGAAGCGGGTCGATTCAGACGAATATGAAACGCAATGCGCCGGCTGTCTTCCGCACTCATGCCCTGACGACCAATGCGATATGTCGCAACCCGTGAAGATTCCCGCACCAGACGGCACACGTGCTCCATCGGCACCAGCGACAGCAGCTCTCCCGAATTCGTTGTCGTGACTTTTTGGAGCGGCAACTGCACCAGAAGCCCCCAGGCGACGGATAGCATAATCGGGTGCAGGCGGGTTTCGGGGTCTTCAATCAGCAAAAGCGGACGGGCATGCGGATCCAGCGCTACCGACCCTTTCGCCTGTAACAACGTAGAAAATAGCTCCAGCAGGATAATGCGCCGGCTGCGGCTATTTGGATCGGCAATCAGGCGGTTGATATTGTCCAGCGACCGCCACGATTTACCGTTGTGTGCTCGCGCATGACGATGGTGGCGTCGGTCGTTCCCCGTGGCATTCTGCTCGGAAAAATAGTGCTCCAGTAATTGCCGCATCGCCACCAGACCATGCCGCAACTCTTTATCCGTCAGCTTCTGCGGGTTTTGCGCCAGCTCGCGCATCAGTTGCTCAAACTGCTGGGCCAGCTTTTCATTACTGTTATCTAACGTCGCCGCCAGTGTTCCGGAACGCAGACGCCGCATAAAACGCGCGTCGCGCAGCCGCAGCACCGGATGCAGGCGGATAATCTCTCTCGCCAGTTCATCAATATCATCCAGCGGTATCGGGTGCCCGTCGGCGTCCAGAAAGCTACGCCAGGTAAAAACCGACTGGCTTTCGTCCACCTCACCTTCCAGCCGATAGAAAATGCGGTATAGCGATGACTCGCCTTCCACCCAAACAGGGCTAAGCGAACGGTAGCGCGGAGATAAATGGTGGCCAGGTGCGGTTTCACAAAACGTGAAAATAATCTGAAGATGCTTTTCCCGACTATTTTCATCCCCCGGAGTGAAGTGAAAATCCTGCATATCAAAATGATAAAGCGGCAATGTCGGTGCCAGCAGCAGCGAGAGCGCATCCAGCAGGCTCGATTTCCCCCAGGCGTTCTCACCAATCAGTACGTTATTCTCGTCCAACGCCAGCGACAGACGATTGATTCCCCGAAATCCCAGGATTTCAATACTTTCCAGATGCATCCTTCTCTCCTGTAGCGGCTGCCTGCGGTTTTCTGCTGCCAGAATGCCCATCATAGAGAACATCCTGCCAGACAGCGCTTTACTCACTCCGATAATTTGTTTAATTTTAATAAATTATCGTTTTTCTTCCCGCCAAGTGTAGCCGATGAATCCCACGATGTTGTCAATGAACGGTTTGTGTTTCCGCCGTGTCGATGTCTATCGGGGATAGAAATGAAGAAGAAAAGCCTCACTGTCTGACTACGGTAGCCCCAGCTCATCCTAAAATACGGGTTAGCGCCGTTTTTCTCGCGTAAGGACATCAATTCTGTGATGTATTCAGGATTATTAATTATTTTATTACCGCTCATCATTGGCTATCTGGTGCCGCTGCGCGCCAAAAAAACATTACAGTTGATTAACCAACTGCTGAGCTGGATGGTGTACGTTATTCTGTTTTTGATGGGAATAAGTCTGGCCTTTCTGGAAAATATCAGCAGCAATTTGTTACTGATCTTCCGCTACACCGCCGTCTTCGCCGTCTGTATTGTCGCGGCCAACGGTGTTGCCCTTTGGCTATGGGAAAAGCGCAGTGCGTGGCGCAGCAAGTACAAAGACGATACCCCACCTTCCCGACTGCGTATGATCCTTGAATCGTTCAAACTTTGCAGCGTGGTATTCGGTGGTTTTTTACTTGGATTAACGCACTGGTCAGGGTTCACCTATGCCAGCAAAGGCAGCGAATATGCCCTGATTTTTCTGTTATTCCTGGTGGGCGTCCAACTGCGTAACAGTGGGATGACGCTGCGCCAAATCGTATTAAACCGTCGCGGTCTGGTCATCGCGCTCATCGTCGGTATCAGCGCGCTGGGCGGCGGACTGCTGGCTGCGTGGGTGTTGGGGCTGCCGCTGAAAACCGGTCTGGCGATGGCATCAGGCTATGGGTGGTATTCGCTGTCTGGCATTCTGCTGACCGACGCGCTTGGGCCCGTCATCGGCAGCGCGGCGTTTTTCAACGATCTGACCCGCGAACTGCTGGCTATCATGCTCGTTCCCGCGCTGGCACAGCGTAACCGTTCCTTTGCATTAGGGCTTTGCGGCGCAACATCAATGGATTTCACGCTGCCCGTTTTACAGCGCAGCGCAGGTATCGATATCGTACCCGCCGCCATCGTACATGGTTTCTTATTAAGCCTCGCCGCACCGATACTGATGGCGCTATTTTCCTCATAAGTACACACTGGACGTCGTTTCTCCCTGCTTTTATGGGCCGTGATTGAGAGTGATTTTCATTGCCCATCATCAAAATTGCGCTAAATCAAATTTACCTAAAGTTGCAGTAAAAAAGCCTTTTTACCTGCCTCGGCTGACACTATGCTTTAAACAAGCATTTTAAATGCAACTTAAAAAAAGGAAGTCATTATGTTTTGTGTGCAATGTGAACAAACGATTCGTACCCCTGTTGGAAACGGCTGCTCTTACGCGCAGGGCATGTGCGGCAAAACCGCAGAAACCTCCGATCTGCAAGACCTGTTGGTCGCTGTGCTGCAAGGGCTTTCTGCCTGGGCGCTGAAAGCGCGCGAGCTGGATATCATCGATCACGATGTCGACAATTTTGCACCACGCGCCTTCTTCTCTACATTGACCAACGTAAACTTCGATTCCCAGCGCATTATTGGCTACGCACAGGAAGCCATCACACTGCGTGAGTCTCTGGCGGTTCGCTGCCGTCTGCACGATGCCACCGCGACCGTAGATCACCCAATGGCAGCGCTGCAACTGGCTGGCAACGATATTCCAACCTTACTGCAACAGGCGGCGGATTTTGCGCTGGACAGCGATAAAGCTATCGTCGGCGATGATGTTCACGGCTTGCGCATGCTCAACCTCTATGGCCTGAAAGGCGCGGCGGCCTATATGGAGCACGCCCACGTTCTTGGTCAGTATGATGACGCTATCTATGCCGAATATCATGCTTTCATGGCATGGCTGGGCACACAGCCATCCGATGTTGATACCCTGCTGAACAACGCCATGGGTATCGGTAAAATGAACTTCAACGTCATGGCAATCCTCGACCGTGGCGAAACCGATGCTTACGGTAACCCACAGCCGACTGCGGTTAACGTCCGTCCGATTGCAGGTAAAGCGATTCTGATTTCCGGCCATGACCTGAAAGACCTGCGCATGCTGCTGGAACAAACTGAAGGGACAGGCGTCAACATCTATACGCACGGCGAGATGCTGCCTGCACACGGTTACCCAGAGCTGAAAAAATTCAAGCATCTGGCGGGCAACTACGGCAGCGGTTGGCAGAACCAGCAGACAGAATTCGCCAAATTCCCTGGCGCAATCGTCATGACCTCTAACTGCATTATCGATCCAAACGTCGGTAACTACGGCGACCGCATCTGGACGCGCAGCATCGTTGGCTGGCCGGGCGTGAACCATCTGGAAGGCGACGATTTTAGTCCAGTGATCGAACAGGCACAGAGTCTGGCTGGCTTCCCGTACAGTGAAATCGAACACATGATCACCGTCGGCTTTGGTCGCGAAACTCTACTGAGCGCCGCCGACACCGTGATCGATCTGGTCGCACAGAAAAAACTGCGCCACGTCTTCCTGGTTGGCGGATGCGACGGTAGCCGTGAAGAACGTAGCTACTTCACTGACTTCACGCTGAACGTTCCACAGGACTGCCTGATCATGACGCTGGCCTGCGGTAAATACCGTTTCAACAAACTGGACTTCGGTACGCTGGAAGGCCTGCCGCGTCTGCTGGATGTCGGCCAATGTAACGATGCCTACTCCGCCATTATTCTGGCCGTCAAACTGGCAGAAAAACTGGGCTGTGGCGTAAACGACCTGCCGCTAAGTCTGGTGCTGTCGTGGTTTGAACAGAAAGCGATCGTCATCCTGCTTACTCTATTGTCCCTCGGCGTGAAGAACATCTACACCGGACCGACGGCTCCGGGTTTCCTGACGGACAACCTGCTCGCCATTCTGAACGAGAAATTCGGTATGCGGGCGATTACCACCGTTGAACAGGACATGAACACCATTCTGGCCGCTTGATGAATTAACGCGGACGGAGGAGCGCGTTCCTCATCACGCCGCGTGAGGTGTTAGCACTGCACCTCACGCTAAGCCCAATTTTTATGGGCTGCCTTTTTACACGCTTCACCGTATCCGTTTGTTATGGAGATTGACTATGACCATGCCCGCACTACAGACAGTGCCAGTACCACAGACGGGGCCGACGCCGCTTTGTTCTAACCGCATGCAGGTGCATTCCATTACGCAGGAAACGCCCGATGTCTGGACGATTTCACTGGTTAATCATGATTTTTATCCGTATCAGCCAGGTCAATATGCGTTGGTCAGCATTGCTAACAGCGCGGAGACGCTGCGGGCTTATACGATTTCTTCTTCACCGGGGCTCAGCCGCTTTATTACTCTCACGGTAAGAAGGCTGGACGACGGTATCGGCTCCCGCTGGCTGACCCAAACGCTGAAAGTCGGTGATTACCTGTGGCTGTCTGATGCACAGGGCGAATTTACCTGTGCCAACGCGGTCAGCGATCGCTACCTGATGGCGGCGGCAGGCTGCGGAGTCACGCCAATTATGTCGATGTGTCGCTGGCTGCTGGCAAACAAGCCGCAAACCGATATCCACGTAATTTTCAACGTACGTAATCCGTTGCAGGTGATCTTCGCTCGCGAATGGCAGGATCTGGTGCAGCGTTACCCGCAGCAACTGCATCTGACGCTGATGGCAGAGTTTGACGCCGCACCCGGTTTCCTTGCCGGACGTATCAGCGGCGACCTGCTGGCCGAACACGTGCCGGATATCGCCAGCCGTACCGTGATGACCTGCGGTCCAGCCCCCTACATGAACCAGATGGAAACCCTGAGTCAACAGCTTGGCGTTGCCTCAAACCGCATCTTCAAAGAACAGTTCCGCCCGGCAGATGACATGGTGGACGAGGATGCCGATCAACTCACGTTGACCATCAGCCGTCCGCTGAAAAATCTGCGCGTTCCGGTGGGGATCAGCCTGCTGGCTGCACTGGAAGCCAATAAGGTGCCCGTTGTCGCTGCCTGCCGCGCCGGTGTTTGCGGAAGCTGTAAAACCCGCGTGCTGTCTGGCCAGTACACCACGACCAGTACCATGACGCTTACCCCCGCCGAGATTGAACAGGGCTATGTTTTGGCCTGTAGTTGCCAGTTGCAAGGCGACGCTGTTCTGGCCTGATACGCTCCTCGCTTTACCCCCTTCTGCCTGCTAGCGTGAGCTATCGGGCAGGTAGGTCATGTTAAATACGCGTTGCTTTCAGACGAGTATCAATGCCACTCTTTTCCTCACTTTTTGCCTTTTCCCCGTTATAGTAAGCCATGGTTATATTTTGCTGCGGAGCCGCTGGCACATGACATCCCCCTCAGCCCCGATCCTGATTCTGGGCGCAACTGGCTACATTGGCCGCCATTTAACCGAACGATTGAGCAAACAGGGCAAGCAGATCATCGCTGCCGGTCGTAATACCGAGTCCCTCGCGTCACGGCATTGGCCGGGCGTCGATTGCCAACAAATTGACCTCGCCAAGCCAGAAAGCCTGCCTGATGGCCTGTGGGGCGCGGAAACGCTCTATTATCTGGTGCACAGCATGGGCGACGGCGCTGACTTCGTGGCAAGGGAACGCATGGCAGCCATGAATCTGCTGCTGGCACTGGCCTCCAGCCGCGTGAAACAGATTATCTATCTGGGGTCGCTTCAGGCGAAGGATGACACCTCACCGCATATGCAGGCACGCCAGATTACCGGTGATATTCTGCGCAGCAGCGGCATCCCCGTCACGGAACTGCGTGCGGGCATTATTATTGGCGCGGGTTCGGCGGCGTTCGAGATCATGCGAGATATGGTCTATAACCTGCCAGTGCTAACGCCACCGCGCTGGGTGCGTTCTAAATCGTCGCCCATTGCGCTGGAAAACCTGCTGGTTTATCTGATCGACATCGTGCAGCACCCCGCGACAGAACATCGCATCATGGATGCCGCAGGCCCTGAATACATCAGCTACCAGACGATGTTCGAGCGTTTCATTCAGATTAGCGGCAAACGCAGAGTGCTGATTCCCGTTCCGATGCCGACGCATCTGGTGTCCGTCTGGTTCTTGCATCTGGTGACATCGGTTCCCCCATCCATCGCCCGAGCCTTGATTCAGGGGTTAAAACACGATTTACAGGCCGATGGCCATGAGCTACAGGCGTTGATTCCACAAACGCTGATGAGCTTTGATGACGCCGTACGCCTCACGCTACAAAGCGAAATGGAGAGCGTACAGCAGGCCGACTGGGGCGATGACACCGAGGTTCGCGCGCGCTGGAAACCAAATTACGGTTTTTACCCCAAACAGGCGGGGCATACGATGGAGACAACAGCCTCCAGTCAGGCGCTCTGGCAGGTCATTCAGCAGGTCGGTGGCAAAGAAGGCTATTTTTACGCGAATACGCTGTGGAACATCCGTGCCCGACTGGACGACCTTTGCGGTAACGGCGTCACTTATGGACGCCCCGAGCGCCCGACGCTGGAAGTGGGCGACAAAATCGACGGCTGGAAGGTTATCTCGATCAAGCCACAGCGTCAGCTGGTACTGCTATTCGGCATGAAAGCACCGGGGCTGGGTAAACTCAATTTTACTATCACGGACAAAGGCACTCACCGAACCGTGGATGTCCGCGCCCGCTGGCACCCTTCCGGGTTCAACGGGCTGGTTTACTGGTTTCTGATGATGCCTGCTCACCTGTTTATCTTCCGTGGCATGGCGGCGCGCATTGCGAAACTGGCAGAGAGGGAAGTGGTTTAGCGGCTGCCGTATTTCTCCAGCAGTGCGTCGACAATCGCTTCACTCTGCGCATCTGGCTGACCTTGATAGTTCGTTGGTCGGAAATGCATCTGGAAAGCGGCAATCACCTGCCGCTTCTCACGCACCGTCATCGTATCCTGCACCGAATAGCCATAGCGCCCTAGCTTTTCCAGCAGAACCGCTTCATCCACCGGCTGCGTCGTTGGTCGTCCTTGCAAATAAAACGCCACCCGCTGCGCGTCCGGCCAGGCACCCACGCCCGCTTGCGCCAGCGCCTGCCAGGGGAACAGCGGCCCTGGATCTTGTTTCCGCTGCGGGGCAATATCGCTGTGTGCGACCACATTCTGCGGCGCAATCTGGTAGCGAGCGACAATGTCACGGGCAAGCGCAGTTACCAGTTGAATCTGCGCGGCGGTGAACGGCTCCCACGTATAGCCCGTTAGCGTGCGCTGATAGCCCGCGTTTTCAATCTCAATACCAATCGAGGAATTATTTAGCCGACTGAACCCGCGCCAACTACTGGCACCCGCATGCCAGGCAGCCTGAGATTCCGGTACCAGTTGCCAGGCAAGCGGCTTGCCGCGCTGCAAAGGCGGATGCGCCGGAACAAGATAATGCGCGCTGACATGCTCATCCGTCAGAATATTCAGCGAGGTGGCAAAATCTTCCGCGGTGTAGTGGATCACCAGAAAGCGAATACGGGACTCCTGTGCCCGCGACTGCAATCCCGTCTCCAGCACATAATTATTCTGTTCCTGCAACGAGGAAGTCGATTGACACCCCGTCAACAACCCCAGCACTATGCAGACCATCCATTTCAACATCGTTATTCCACTATATAGGTATCTTTTCCGCAGCGTTTCTTGCCTGCACTAATCGGCTATTTCAGCCACTAGCGGCGAACCTTTACTGCGGTACCGCTGACGGTCACCATCAGCATGCTGCCATCCTTCCCGACAGTTTCATAGTCAAGATCGATGCCTACCACGGCATTCGCCCCTAAATCAGCGGCCTGTTCCTGTAGCTCTTTGAACGCGATCTGGCGCGCCTTACGCAGCTCTTTCTCATAGGCACCAGAACGACCGCCAACGACATCGCGAATGCTGGCAAAAAAATCACGGAAGATGTTCGCACCCAGAATGGCTTCGCCGGTCACGACGCCACAATATTCAGTAATGGTGAAACCTTCCAGATTCGGCGTAGTGGATAATTGCATGTCGTCTCCTTTCACTGCTATTGGCTATATAGGGCGCGGCTCTGCTGGCATCGCGATGAGAAAGCACGTGCTCAGCCGTAAGTCACTATTTTGTGCTATTATTTAACCAACAAATCGCTTATTGGCAAATTTTAACCCACGGTGATTGCATAACTATTCTGCCGACGTTAACATTCGCCGCATCAATGTCTATTCAATTCTTACGCATGAGTATTCAACTAAACGGCATTAACTGTTTCTACGGCACATACCAGGCGCTATTTGATATCACCCTCGATTGTCCTGCGGGTGAAACGCTGGTTCTTCTTGGCCCCAGCGGAGCAGGAAAGAGCTCGCTGATACGCGTTCTTAATCTGTTGGAAATGCCGCGCTCTGGCACGCTTTCCATCGCCGGTAATCAGTTTGATTTTCAGCGCACGCCATCCGATAGCGCGATCCGTGAGTTGCGTCAGAACGTCGGGATGGTATTCCAGCAATACAATTTATGGCCGCATCTGACCGTCGCGCAAAACCTGATTGAAGCGCCCTGCCGCGTGCTGGGACTGAGTAAAGAAGAAGCTAAAGCACGGGCAGATAAACTGCTGACGCGTCTGCGCCTCAATGACTTTGCCGATCGCTTTCCCCTTCATCTGTCTGGCGGGCAGCAACAGCGTGTTGCGATTGCGCGTGCGCTGATGATGGAACCTCAGGTGCTGTTATTTGATGAGCCCACCGCCGCACTGGATCCAGAAATTACCGCTCAGGTCGTCAACATCATCCGTGAATTGGCGCAAACCGGTATCACGCAGGTGATTGTGACCCACGAAGTCGAATTTGCCCGTAAAACGGCCAGCCGGGTAGTGTATATGGAAAACGGCCGCATCGTTGAACAGGGGGATGCGACGCACTTTACCCAGCCGCAGACGCCTGAATTCGCTGGTTATTTGTCACATTGATTACTATCAGGAAAATGATAATGAAAAAATTGATTGTTGCAGCCTTATTCGCAGTAGGCGCCGCCTCTGCTAACGCCGCGGATACCATCCGTTTCGCGACCGAAGCCTCCTACCCTCCGTTCGAATTTGTCGATGCCAATAACCAGATTCAGGGTTTTGATATCGATCTGGCTAATGCCCTGTGCAAAGAAATGCAGGCAAACTGCACGTTCAGCAATCAGGCTTTCGACAGCCTGATCCCCGGCCTGAAATTCCGTCGCTTCGAAGCCGTCATCGCGGGAATGGATATTACTCCAGAGCGTCAGCAACAGGTGTCATTCACTCAGCCTTACTATGATAACTCCGCTCAGTTTATTGCCCAGAAAGGGAAAGTGGCCGATGTTGCTGCGCTGACAGGCAAACGCGTTGGCGTACAGAATGGTACGACCCATCAGAAATACCTGATGGAAAAGCATAGCGATATCAAAACTGTGCCTTACGACAGCTACCAGAATGCCGTGCTGGATCTGAAAAATGGCCGTCTGGATGCCGTGTTCGGTGATACCGCCGTGGTTAACGAATGGCTGAAACAGAACGATACGCTGACGACCGTTGGTCAAAACGTAACAGATAAAGGTTACTTCGGTATCGGTCTGGGCATCGCCGTGCGCCAGAACAACGATGAGCTGCTGAAAAAATTCGACGATGCGCTCAACAAAATCAAGCAGGATGGCACTTACGAGACCATCTACAAAAAATGGTTCCAGCAGTAATCTGACGCTCAATGATTGAATTCCAACCTCTTGCAAGCGCCGCCGGGATGACCGTCGGCCTTGCCGTTTGTGCACTGGTGCTCGGCCTCGTGCTGGCGATGCTGTTTGCCGTTTGGGAAACCGTTCGCTGGAAAGCCGTTAGCTGGACGGGAACGGCGGTCGTGACGCTGCTGCGCGGCCTGCCAGAAATTCTGGTCGTGCTGTTTATCTATTTCGGATCGTCCCAGTTGCTGATGCTGCTGGCGGATGGTTTCCCCCTGAATCTCTTCATTGTGCAGATCCCAGTCAAACTGGATATCGGCATGTTTGAAATCAGCCCCTTCCTGTGTGGCGTGATTGCGCTGGCATTGCTGTATGCCGCTTATGCTTCCCAAACGCTGCGCGGTGCGCTAAAAGCCGTACCGCAAGGACAGTGGGAATCGGGTCAGGCGCTGGGACTCAGTAAATCTGCGATCTTTTTCCGTCTGATCATGCCGCAGATGTGGCGCCATGCGTTGCCAGGATTAGGCAATCAGTGGCTGGTATTGCTGAAAGATACCGCGCTGGTCTCGCTGATTAGCGTTAATGATTTGATGCTGCAAACCAAAAGCATTGCGACACGAACGCAAGAGCCCTTTACCTGGTACGTTGTCGCGGCGGCGATCTATTTGATTATCACGCTGTTAAGTCAGTATGTGCTGAAACGCATTGAACTGCGCACCACGCGTTTTGAGCGGAGACCTTCCTGATGCTCGCTTATTTACCTGAGCTATTAAAAGGCCTGCATACCAGCCTGACCTTAACCGCCGTCTCTATCGTCGTGGCGCTGGTGTTGTCGCTGCTGCTGACCGTCGTACTGACGCTCAAAACGCCTGTCATCTCGATGCTGGCAAAAGGCTACATTACGCTGTTTACCGGCACGCCGCTGCTGGTGCAAATCTTCCTGATTTACTATGGCCCAGGGCAATTTACTTCTATCCAGCAAATCCCCTGGCTATGGAACCTGCTTTCGCAACCGTGGCTGTGTGCGATGGTGGCGCTGGCGCTCAATAGTGCAGCTTATACCACGCAGCTGTTCTATGGCGCAGTCAAAGCGATTCCTGCCGGACAGTGGCAATCCTGTGCGGCACTGGGGATGAATCAGCGGCAAACATTACGCATTTTGCTGCCGTTCGCGTTTAAGCGTGCGCTGTCTTCTTATTCAAATGAAGTGGTGCTGGTGTTTAAGAGTACGTCACTGGCTTACACCATTACGCTGATGGAAGTCATGGGCTACAGCCAATTGATGTACGGCCGGACGTATGACGTGATGGTGTTTGGTGCCGCCGGGATTATCTACCTGTGTGTCAACGGGTTACTGACGCTACTGATGCGCTGGGTTGAACGTCGTGCGCTGGTGTTTGAACGCCGTAATTAATCCTTATCACACTTATCCGTTTAGAAAGCAGGCTTTACCAGCCTGCTTTTTTTATGGCGTGCCATCTCTGCCCGTCCCCTTAGTCCGTTGCCTGCTGATGTAAAAACATGCAACAAACCGACTTATTAATCATTTTAATTGCATATAAATTCAATCAATGGCATGGTAATCGCCATGACGTTGGAATGTTTCCGCGTAACTATTTTATAAGAAAAACAGACAGGAGTAGGTAATGAAAAAATTAGTGCTCGCCACCTTACTGGCAGGAATCGCCTTCAGCGCCACCGCGGCAGACACCATCCGTTTTGCCTCATCAGCCACCTACCCGCCCTTTGAATCACTGGATGCCAACAACGAAATCGTCGGTTTCGATATGGATCTAGCGAAAGCGTTGTGCAAACAAATGCAGGCAACCTGTACGTTCACCAATCAGGCATTTGACAGCCTGATCCCTGCGCTGAAATTCCGTCGCTATGATGCGGTGATTTCCGGTATGGACATCACGCCAGAACGCAGCAAGCAGGTCACGTTCACGCAGCCTTACTATGCCAACTCTGCTGTCGTTATCGCGCAAAAAGGGAAATTCAGCGATTTTGCGGCGATGAAAGGCAAACGTATTGGTATGGAAAACGGTACGACGCACCAGAAATATATGCACGACAAGCACCCGGAAGTACAAACCGTCTCTTATGACAGTTATCAGAACGCGGTACTGGATCTGAAAAACGGCCGTATCGACGGTGTATTCGGTGATACCGCTGTCGTCAACGAATGGATTAAGACGAACCCTGAACTGGCGACGGTTGGTGAACACGTGACTGACGCGGAATACTTCGGCACCGGATTGGGCATCGCCGTTCGTCCCGATGACAAAGTACTGCTGGAGAAACTGAATAACGCACTGGACGCCATCAAAGCGGACGGCACGTACAAAGCCATCAACGACAAGTGGTTCCCGCAATAAGGTTCCATCTGCGCGGTGCGATATCTTATGAAATCATGCATATAACGCCGCTTTTTTGTCGTCCAGGCGTAAAAAATTGCGCTGAGGTGATCGTTACCGTCGAGTGAGCGGCAGGACGCCGCGAAAGACAGTGGTCAAGGAGCTGCGGCAATTGAGCGCTCCTTGTCGGGCGTGTGATGAAATCATAGAAAGCACCAGAATTGACACGCCCGAAACTTTCATACTGTCGAACATGGATACAATAACGTAGTAAATTGCCACCAAGATATTTTCTATTACAGTCATCGCTTATCAAGCACGTTTCAGTAACGTTAGCACTTCATAGTGCGCCGTATGCGGGAACATGTCGAACAGTTGTACGCGCAGCGCACGGTAATTCGTCAGCTCTGTCATGTCTTTCGCCATGCTTTCAGCGTTACAGCTGGAATAGAGAATATAGTCCGGTGCCATACGGCTCAGGTAAGCGCATAGTTCGCTGCCGATACCGCGGCGTGGCGGGTTGACTAGCACCAGCTCGGGCATTTCCGCTTTACCTGTCGCGAACTGTGTAGAATCCAAGGCCTGAAACTCCACCTGTTTCAGCCCAAGCTGTTCCGCAGAGCGGCGTGCGCAGGCTATCGCCTCTGCGCTGATTTCAATCCCTGTCAAACGCATCTCGGGTGACGCACAATGCAGACCAAATCCCCCTACTCCGCAAAACAGATCCCACATGCTGGTGATATTCAGCTCTGCAACCCAGTCGCGTGCTGTCGCATACAGCGCGGCAGCCACCTGCGGGTTCGTCTGGAAAAAACTTTGCGGGCGGATATACAGCGGCACCTGATTGAACTGTTCGGCCAACGCGGCAGCCTCACTCAGGATGATTTCCGTTTTCCCTTCCATTATCGCCTGATGGACCGGCTGGATATTGGCGGATATCACCTCAAGCTGTGGTAACTGCTGCTGTAGCCAAGGAAATGCGGCACGCAACTGCGCCAGTTTAGTTTCCGAACGTAAAACAAAACGCAGCATAAACGTGCCACGCTGCGTACTTTCCGTCAGCAGCAGATATTTCAGCTCCCCACGGCGTCGGGCCACGTTATAAGGCGTCAGCCCCGCTCGAGCGATGAAGACTTTAAGCACGTTGAAAATCGGTGCGAAGCTGGACGGATAAAGCGGGCAGTCGCAAAGATCCACCGCCGTTCCATCACGATGCAGCATCCCCAGTAGCGGGCGCTCCACGCTGCCGCTCACCACCATTTTGGCTTTATTACGAAACGCAGACTGCGCAGAAGGCTGCACCGGTAACCAACGCTGCACGGCGTGTGGCTGTAGCAAGCCTTCAAGGTGCTGTTGCTTATCGGATAGTTGCTGTGGGTAGGCTTTTTCCAGCCATTGGCAGGAACGACAGGTTCCCGTGCTGTAGCGGGCACAATGCATAAAAATCTAACTATTAAAAATAATACGGAATGAGAGGATTATACCACCCTGATGGCGTCACCCTGCGATCTTTCCGCTTGTTCATGGGCAACGCCAGCAGCCAGACTGATTCAAGAGCGATAAATGTCTATTTCTGGCGCAGAAAAAAACGCTTACTGCGTCGTGGCAGAAACAGTAAAACAATCACCAGAAGATCTGGGATCTTTTGCAGCAGGAGCTGATGCAACACGGCGGCGTTGTTCTCTCCTGAAATATGGAATATCGCGGGCATAAACTCACTGAACGACGCCAGCAACAGATAACACACCACCGCGGCCTGACAGGCCACATAGCCCCAGCGCCCCCAGTTCACACCAGCCAAAACGGCAAAGCCGCAGCGAATCTCAACGCCAACGACAACAAGTGATAACAGTAACACCAGCGTCGAATCCCAGGCTTCCGCGTTGCTGCCAATCCAGCCGCTAAAATCGCTGAGCCCTAGCTCCCACACCAGCAGCAAAATCCCCAAAAAACGAGTAGCAATAATCGCAATCCCCGCCACCATGACTGGTACCGGGGCATAAACTTTGCGTTGTGTCATTTCCTTCTTTGTGTACAGAATTTCAACGCTCTCCCTTCATGCGGCCATTTATCCGCCCCCAAATACAACACCCACATAAAATAGGATGCTGATATAAAACCTAACGCGAATATAAAACAACAACGCCCCCATACTCTGGCGGCGTTGCTGGAAATCTTCGCTAGGCTAACAAATTACAGTGAGAAATCGAATCAGCCGCGTCTCGCTTTTTGCATATCGCGATAGCGCTGCTTCTCTGCTCTCGCCATAAACCACCAGGCGATAAAACCAATAATACCAACGACTAACAATATCAGGGAAGCCAATGCGTTAATTTGTGGATTAACGCCCATTCTGACGCTGGAGAACACCAGCATTGGCAACGTCGTCGAACCAGGCCCAGCCACGAAGCTGGCGATAACCAGATCGTCCAGCGACAGCGTAAACGCCAGCAGCCAGCCGGAAAGCAGCGCAGGCGCAATCATCGGCACCGTGATAATGAAGAACACCTTGAGCGGATTCGCCCCCAGATCCATTGCTGCTTCTTCAATAGAACGGTCAAGCTCACGCAGACGAGCACTAATAACCACGGTGACATACGCGGTACAAAACGTGACGTGTGCCAGCCAGATAGTTAACATCCCTCTTTCCGCTGGCCACCCAATCGCATGTCCTAAGGCCACAAAGAGCAACAGCAGTGACAGGCCGGTAATCACATCTGGCATAACCAGCGGTGCTGTCAGCATGAATGCAAACCCATTGGAGCCACGAAAACGGCCAAAGCGCACCATCACCACGGCGGCGATTGTTCCAAGAATCACGGCCATCGTGGCCGAGGCTGCGGCAATCGTCAGACTCAGGAGCACCGCGCTGATCATCGCCGTATTGTGGAATAGCTCAACGTACCAGCGCGCCGACCAGCCCGCCCAGACGGTAACCAGCTTGGAGCTGTTGAATGAATAGATCACCAGCATCAGCATCGGCGCATAGAGGAACGTAAAGCACAGCACCAAAATCACAATACGCCACGGTGAGCGAACAACAGGTAAATTATTCACGCCTCACCCTCCGCACTTTTGCTCTGATGTTTGTGGAACCAGATAATCGGCATAATCAATAGCAGCAACATAACGACGGCAACGGCAGACGCCACCGGCCAATCACGGTTATTGAAGAATTCCTGCCACAAAATACGGCCAATCATGATGCTATCTGGCCCGCCGAGCAGTTCAGGGATGACGTACTCCCCCACCGCAGGGATGAAGACCAGCATCGAGCCTGCAATAATTCCGCCTTTCGTTAAGGGGACGATCACGCTGAAGAAGGTTTTCAGCGGCCGCGCGCCCAGATCCAACGATGCTTCCACTAACGAATAGTCCAACCGCATCAGCGCGGTATAGATCGGCAGCACCATAAACGGCAGATAGGAGTACACGACACCAATATAAACCGCCAAATTGGTATGCAGAATAACCAGCGGTTCATCGATCACACCCAGCCACAGCAGGAAGTTATTCAGGATGCCGTTATTTTTCAGAATCCCCATCCAGGCGTAGACGCGAATCAGGAACGATGTCCACGATGGCAGAATCACCAACAATAATAGGATATTACGCGTTGAAGGTTTACTGTGCGCTACCGCCCAGGCCAACGGATAACCGATAAACAGACAGCACAACGTCGACACGGCAGCAACCTGGAGTGATTGCATATAGGCATCGAAATACAGTGGGTCGTCCAACAAGTGCAGGTAATTCCCAAGATTCAAGGAAATATCCAGCTTGTCGTCCATCCAGGAAACCAGATCGGTATAGGGCGGAATCGCCCGCGCCATCTCTGCAAGGCTGATTTTGAATACGATCAGGAATGGCAGCATAAACAGCAGCAGCAACCACAGATACGGCAGCGCGATGACGAGCTTACGTCCGTGCTTTTGACGCCAGCGTGCCATCAGCACACGGAGCCAGAGTCTGGCCTTGCCCGGTGGTTCCGCCGTGCTACGTTCGGGAAATAAAGTCATGGCATTCTTCCTCA
This sequence comes from Pectobacterium aroidearum, assembly GCF_015689195.1. Classification (GTDB taxonomy): domain Bacteria; phylum Pseudomonadota; class Gammaproteobacteria; order Enterobacterales; family Enterobacteriaceae; genus Pectobacterium; species Pectobacterium aroidearum. The sequence goes on along the minus strand of NZ_CP065044.1, from coordinate 2,071,634 downwards.
CTACACCGTCAGAACCACACAGCTATCCGCATCCCAACACAGCCGGACCTCATCTCCCCAGGTCGGTGCGCCTTTGCGATAGCGGTAAGCATTTTGTAACTGCGCGCTGATGGTTTGCCCGCTGTTGAGCCTGACGTGGTAAATCGACAGGTCGCCCAGATAGGCGATATGCACCACTTCCCCTACCGCGAAGTTACAGCCATCGGCTGGAACCTCTTCACACAGCATGATTTTCTCTGGACGCAACGCGATGTAGACCGGAACGCCATCCACCACCGAAACATCCGAATCCACCTTCAGCGGATGCACCAGCCCAGGGCTTTTGATGATCAGCGCATCGTCCTGACGTTCCTGCAAGATCCCTTCAAACATATTGACCGAGCCGATGAACTCCGCGCTGAAACGCGTGTTCGGGTGCTCATAAATCTCTTCCGGTTCGCCAATCTGTACGAATTTACCGCGATTCATAATGGCAATACGGCCTGCCATGGTCATGGCTTCTTCCTGATCGTGCGTCACCATCACGCAAGTCACGCCCACGCGCTCCAGAATATCGACGACTTCGAGCTGCATGCGGTCGCGCAGTTTCTTGTCCAGCGCCCCCATCGGTTCGTCCAGCAACAGCAGTTTAGGACGCTTCGCCAAACTACGTGCCAGCGCAACACGTTGACGCTGACCGCCAGAAAGCTGATGCGGTTTACGATTAGCGAACTCCTGCATATGCACCAGAGACAGCATCTCTTCCACACGATCTTTAATTTCTGCACGTGGCAGCTTGTCCTGCTTCAGACCAAACGCGATATTCTTTTCCACCGTCATGTGTGGGAACAGCGCATAAGACTGAAACATCATATTGATAGGACGCTGGTAAGGCGGCACCAATGACAAATCCTGACCATCCAGAACAATCTGCCCCTGCGTGGGGAGCTCAAAACCCGCCAGCATGCGCAGCAGCGTGGATTTCCCACAACCGGATGCACCCAGCAGAGCAAAAATTTCGCCTTTATAAATCGTCAGGCTGACATCATCGACGGCGGCCTGACCATCGAACGACTTCGTCAGGTTACGCACTTCCAGCAGCGGTGTGGCCGCTTTTTGAGGTTTTGATTGAGGGCGGGGGATCGCGTCATTCACTTCGCATTGCTCTCCGGCAAAAGCAGAACAAGCCACACCGCAGATGCCGCCATTCGGCGTTTTTTGCATTCAGCGATGTGACACAATATAGAGCGCAAACAGGCGGTTCATCCGCCTGTTTGCCACATTTTATACCCATCCATTCTTTGGTTGCTGAAACCAGCAACCATCAAGCGCTTGGGTAACTATTCAAAGCTAAAAGGCTATTTGCCGCTCTTAACCTTAGTCCATGCACGTGTACGCGTGCGGTCAATCTGAGGAGATTGCACCTTAAGCGTAAACAGTTTGGCACGCACATCCGCCGGCGGATAAACGCCCGGGTTATTACGAATTTCTGCGTTCACCAACGGCAAGGATGCCAGATTACCGCTCGCGTAATACACATGGTTACTGATTCCCGCCATCACTTCCGGCTTCATCAGGTAATCCAGAAACGCATAGGCTTCATCCAGATTTTTAGCATCTTTTGGAATAGCGAGAACATCAAAGAATGCCAACGCGCCTTCTTTCGGAATGCTGTATTGGATATTCACCCCGTTCTTCGCTTCTTTCGCACGGTTTCCTGCCTGCAGGATATCGCCCGCCCAGCCGACTGCGACGCAGATATCGCCGTTTGCCAGATCGTTGATGTACTGCGATGAATGGAAGTAGCGAATGCTCGGACGCAGTTTCAGCAACAGGTCGGTCGCAGACGTGGTGTAATCACCCGGTTTGGTGCTGTTTGGGTCTTTACCCTGATAATTCAGCACGGTTGCAAAGATCTCTTCCGGTGCATCCAGGAAGGAGACGCCGCAGCTTTTCAGTTTTTCCAGGTTCTCTGGTTTCAGTACCAGATCCCAGCTGTCAACCGGTGCGTCAGCCCCTAGCGCTGCTTTGACTTTCTCAACGTTATAGCCGATGCCCGTGGTCGCCCACAGGTAAGGCAGGGCATATTTATTCTCTGGATCGTGCTGCGCAATCAGCTTCATCAGCTCAGGATCCAGATTTTTGTAATTCGGTAACTTGCTCTTGTCTAATGGCTGAAAAACTCCCGCAGAGAGCTGGCGCTCCAGGAAGCTGGCAGAAGGCACCACCAGATCAAAACCCGTGCTGCCCGCCATGAGCTTGCCTTCCAACACTTCGTTGGAATCAAACACGTCATAGACGACTTTAATGCCGGTTTCTTTCTGGAAATTGGCTAACGTGTCCGGCGCGATATAGTCGGACCAGTTATAAACATGCAGCGTTTTCTCTTCCGCAGATGCGGTGACGGACGCGGCCATCAGCAAGCCGGTAACAACACCCGATAGCCATTTTTTACGTTGGGTGAACATCCGTTCCTTCCTCCATATAAGGGGGTGATTCATGGAAATGAGCCTGTATCGTTCCGATACAAAATATGTCCTGCCGCGCTATCCAATCGGTGAATGAGTATGCACCGATTTTTATTCGCTCAAACACAGACATAGCCCTGATTCAGCTGTCCGTGTCTTACAGGAATAAAGCATAACCCCACAACATCCTATGCACCATACTTGAACGTAAAAAATGGGTTTTAACGATTATTTATTCACATTTTATCGATGTGATGAAGGTGTTTAGCGGCAAACAAAGAGAAATATCTGGCAATAATGCGAAATAGCCAGAATAAGTGTCGGCGAGAGGAAAATAAGTAAAACCAATTGCTGCCTTTGGCAGCAACCGTATCAATGCAGATGTGAGGTTGTGACTCTGACAGCAGAGCCCTCTTCTTCCTCGCCAATAAACAGCAGATTATTAGCACCAGCTTCGAGGATCACCATTGAGATCTGTTCTTCAGACTGCTGCATGAAGTGGCGGAACTGTTCCAACGTCATGCCAGCGGCAACGCTGAATGACTGGCAGACAATCAGCTTCGGCAGATTATCGTCCTGCACATCGATAAACGCTTTGACGGTCAACGAGCTGGCGTTGATTTGGCTCAGATCGCCGACCAGAGGGATCAACGCGCTGGGTTTCACTTCGGCAAGTGCGGAAAACAGGATCACGTTATCTACCAGATCAACTTTCGCATCGAACACGCCATCAAAATTTTGCATATGAGGAAGATGGAGCGCCTGACAGGAATCACATTCAAAATACAGAATATTCAGTTGATCCAGCCACCGCCGTAGCATAGCCAAATCCGGGACGATGAGTGAATCCATTATGTTTGCCTCATACCTGTCGCCGTAAAAACAGCGTTGTTGAAAAGAAAGCACCGCTCATATCGGAGCGATGTTAAAACGTAAAACAGAAACATCATTAAAAACGGCACATAGCTTACGGAATATTGCGCGACGATGCCATGATAAAAGCGCGTCGTCCCCGCTTTCCTCGTTCTGCTACACGACGACGTACCGGATAGCGCCGTGGCACGATGCCCCCGCAATCGGGAACGTCGTATTTTACGGCGCTGCCCCTGTTTCAGAAAGCTAACTTTTACTTATGCTTGCCGATGTTGCGAAGCGCCTCTGAGTATTTTGCTCAATAAACTCAATCATCATGCCAGCAATATCAAACCCAGTCGTCGTTTCAATCCCTTCCAGCCCGGGTGAAGCATTAACTTCCATCACCAGCGGCCCTCGGTCGGCACGCAAAATATCAACGCCTGCGACATTCAGCCCCAGCGTTTTCGTCGCCTTGATGGCGATGGCACGCTCCTGCGCTGTAATTTTCACGTTATTCGCCGAGCCGCCGCGATGCAGGTTTGAACGGAACTCCCCCGCTTTTGCCTGCCGTTCAATCGCCGCTACCACACGGTTGCCGATAACAAGACAGCGGATATCTTTACCCTGCGCTTCACGTACATATTCCTGCACCAGAATATGCGCATTCAGCCCGCGAAAGGCATCAATCACGCTTTCCGCCGCCTGACGCGTCTCAGCCAACACCACACCAATCCCCTGCGTGCCTTCGACCAGTTTTACGACTAGCGGCGCACCGCCTACCATCGCGATCAGGTCACCGGTATCATCCGGCGAGTGAGCAAAACCGGTAATCGGCAGATCAATGCCTTCACGGGCAAGTAGCTGTAGCGAATGCAGTTTGTCGCGGGCACGGATTACCGCCACAGAATTATTCAGCGGGTAGCTTCCCAGCATTTCAAACTGGCGTAATACCGCCGTGCCGTAAAACGTGATCTGTGAACCGATACGCGGAATGACCGCGTCATATTTATCCAACCGACGCCCACGATAATGCACCGACGGCGCCGCTGAATTGATATTCATGTAGCAAGAAAGCGGATCAATGATCTCAACGCTGTGCTTACGCGTCTCAGCCGCTTCACGCAGACGTTTGCAGGAATATAACGCCCCATCACGAGACAGAATGGCTATCTTCATAAATATCCTACAGATACTAACGTATCGCCCATCCTTGTTGATGTAAGTAGTCCAGCATGAATGGACGCAACTCTTTTTTCAGCGTCCGTTCGACGTGCTCGCTCCAGCTTTCGCGGCGACTACCGGTACGTTGCAGATAATATTCCACCATTTGCCGATCGTATTGCGCCAGCACATCGTGGTCGAGCGGTTGATAGACATTCTCATGCAGCAGCATAGCGGTTGGCATACGGGGTTTCAGCATCGGTTCCGCATCCGGGTGTCCCAGGCACAGGCCAAACAATGGTATAACCAGCGTTGGCAATTGCAGCAACTGCGTGACATCGGCGATTCGGTTGCGGATTCCGCCGATAAATACCCCGCCTAATCCCAGCGACTCCGCGGCAACCAGCGCATTCTGCGCCATGAGCGCGGTATCGACACAGCCAATCAGCAACTGCTCGGCCAGCCCAGTTTCTGCCTGTGGGGAGATCGCTACATGGCGGTGGAAATCGGCACAAAAGACCCAAAATTCTGCCGCCTGCGCTACATAGCCTTGTTCGCCGGTATAGTGAACCAGCGTTTCGCGCACGGCAGGATCGGTAATACGAATAATGGAGCTGCATTGTAAAAAACTGGAACTGGACGCGCTTTGTGCGGAGGTAATAATGGCGTGGCGTTGCTCATCCGTTACTGGCTGAGACGTAAATGCGCGAATAGAACGGTGGCGCTGTAGCAAATCAATGGTCGGTGTCACACGGGCATCCTTCAGTCGGTAAAGTACATCTCACATGCAGCTTGAAGTATGGCGGGAGTATATCGTAGCTCAGGCGGAGTCTGCATTACCCCACAGTCTAATCGGCGTAGCAAATCGTTGTAACAGGTAATGACTACTTTTTTTCATCAATGAATGCGGGCATAGTATTGATAAATTTCGGTATAGTAACGCGATTCGCAGTAACCTCATTAACCGTAACACTTTTAGTCGTGACCTTGTCTGCAACAGGCGTCACGCTATACGTTTCAAGAATGAGAACATTTTCTAATTTTACAAAGGAGTTTACATGTTCGCTGTAATTTTCGGGCGCCCCGCTTGCCCTTATTGTGTTCGTGCGAAAGAACTGGCAGAGAAATTGGCCGAGCAACGTGATGACTTCAGCTTCCGCTATGTAGACATCCATGCAGAAGGTATCTCGAAAGAAGATTTGTCCAAGACGGTAGGAAAGCCGGTTGAAACCGTACCGCAGATTTTCCTGGACGAGAAACACATCGGCGGTTGCACCGATTTTGAAGCCTATGCCAAAGAGCACCTGGCTCTGTTCCAGTCATAATCATCGAACTGGCAGAACAATAGCGCGGCGACAGTCCGCGCTTTTTTTATGGCAATGAGATAGGCTCTTAGCGAAGATAGCGTCGATAAAGGCTACGTAAACACAGCACGCCCAACGCGCCCAGCACACACCAAAAGACCGCGCTCATCACATAGGCCAGCTCTTGCCAGAAAGATCGCATCGGCGTATTCCACAGATGAAGCACCAGTAAGCATACGGGCATCGCCGCCAGTGCGCCAAACAACGGGTAAAGCAAGCGGCCACGTGCGGAAAGAAAACAGGCCACCATGCCGGGCAGTAGAAAAAGCAACATCCCCGGACTACCACGCAGCCCGTCATTCACCACAACATCCGATGCCTCAATCTTTTGGCTCAGAAATACCACGGTGAACAAAAGAAAACAGCAGGTCGCGCCGACCCAACCTTTATTTTTTGCCATAAATCGCCCCCTTTCAATATGCCTCCCAACCTGCATCAACCAGATACCGAAAACACATGGTGCGGTATGGTAAAAATGATGGGTCTCTCTATTCCCCGATATGAAAAACATGAGGCTTCGCTACGATTTATTCGACGCGCAGGTTATCCGTAGAAAGAGAGAATAACCCGCCGCATTCCTTCACCGGCGACACCACAATCATTAAATTAAACAATAATTACACTGAACAATTTTATCGGATAAATTATACTGAACGAGGCTGATTCCTTTCAGCTGACGTGTATTGATACCGTCACGGGAATTCATGCATTTCATGGCTAAATCTAGCCGCTATAATGAATAACATCAAGAACTTACTGGTAAACAACAAGTTACATTCCATGAATATAAACGTCGCTAATTTGTTAAATGGGAATTACATTCTGCTTTTATTCGTGGTTCTTTCATTAGGACTCTGTCTGGGGAAATTACGCCTCGGGCCAGTACAACTCGGTAATTCTATTGGCGTTTTAGTGGTTTCTTTATTACTCGGCCAACAACATTTTTCGATTAATACCGAAGCGCTGAGCCTCGGTTTCATGTTATTTATTTTTTGCGTGGGAGTGGAAGCCGGACCCAATTTCTTTTCTATTTTCTTCCGCGACGGAAAAAATTATTTCATGCTGGCGCTGGTGATGGTCGGTAGCGCAATGTTACTCGCGCTGGGTTTAGGTAAATTCTTTGGCTGGGGAATTGGCCTGACGGCCGGGATGCTGGCGGGTTCCATGACATCCACGCCGGTGCTGGTCGGCGCTGGCGACACGCTGCGCAACACCGCCAGTATGGGCAGCCAGCTCGGTATTGAGCAAGACCACCTGAGCCTGGGCTATGCACTGACCTATCTGGTCGGGCTGGTCAGCCTCATTTTTGGCGCACGCTATCTACCCAAACTTCAGCATCAGGATCTCCCCACCAGCGCGCAGCAGATTGCACGCGAGCGCGGGCTAGACGCAGACAGCCAGAGAAAAGTCTATCTGCCAGTGATTCGCGCCTATCGCGTCGGACCGGAACTGGTTGACTGGGCAGCGGGCAAGAATTTGCGCGAGTTGGGGATCTATCGTCAGACCGGCTGCTACATCGAACGCATCCGACGCAACGGCATTCTGGCCAGTCCTGACGGCGATGCCGTTTTACAAATCGGTGATGAAATCGCGCTGGTTGGCTATCCAGATTCGCACTCCCGCCTGAACTCCAATTTCCGCGACGGTAAGGAAGTTTTCGATCGCGATTTGCTGGACATGCGTATTGTCACCGAAGAGATCGTCGTCAAGAATCACAATGCCGTCGGCAAACGCCTTAGCCAATTGAAGCTGACCGACCACGGCTGTTTTCTAAACCGTATTGTCCGCAGCCAGATCGAAATGCCGATTGACGATAGCGTCGTGCTGAATAAAGGAGATGTCTTGCAGGTCAGCGGCGACGCTCGCCGGGTAAAAAGCATTGCTGACAGAATCGGGTTCATTTCTATTCACAGCCAGGTCACCGATCTACTGGCTTTCTGCGCTTTTTTCGTTATCGGTATCATGGTCGGACTGATCACCATCCAATTTAGCAACTTCACCTTTGGTATCGGTAACGCAGCCGGGTTGCTATTCGCCGGTATCATGCTGGGGTTCCTGCGCGCCAACCACCCGACCTTCGGCTATATTCCGCAAGGCGCACTCAACATGGTCAAAGAATTTGGCCTGATGGTCTTTATGGCTGGCGTTGGGCTGAGTGCAGGCAGCACCATCAACAGTAGCCTGGGTGAAGTCGGTATCCAGATGCTGGCCTCGGGGCTTATTGTCAGTCTGGTGCCGGTGGTGATTTGTTTCCTGTTCGGCGCCTATGTTCTGAAAATGAACCGAGCACTGCTGTTTGGCGCGATGATGGGCGCACGAACCTGTGCTCCCGCGATGGACATTATCAGCGATACGGCTCGCAGTAACATCCCTGCCCTCGGCTATGCGGGCACCTATGCGATCGCCAACGTGCTGCTGACATTAGCGGGTTCACTTATCGTGATTATCTGGCCTGAATTACCCGGCTGAAAAAATGTAAAAAATCGTCAATATTTTCCAGAAAAGCGAGAACTTTTTCTTTTCCCTAAAGTCTGAATAAGTGCCACTGCTTTTCTTTGATTCCCCTTATTGAGGAGCCCATCGTTCCCGCCTTTCAGGTTCAAGAACGATGGGCGTTTTCTTTTCTGTTTTACGCGATGTAACCCCATCTATCTTTCCCTCTCCCCGTGCACGGATAGTCATCTCTCGCTTCATTTTTGTTATTAAAATAACAAATAATAATTTTTTTGTTATTTTTATGACATTTCAATCATTGAGTGTCATAATCGCACCATCTGATTTTTTATCGATACCACCGAGGATTTACCATGACTGACTACGCACGCTATATCGACCACACACTGCTGGCCGCCAATGCCACCGAACAGCAAATCATCACGCTGTGTGATGAAGCGGTAGCACACCGTTTTTATGCCGTTTGTGTGAATTCAGGTTACGTTCCCTTAGTCGCCGAAAAGCTGAAAGGCACGGACGTGCAGGTATGCTCTGTTATCGGTTTTCCTCTCGGAGCAGGCCTGACTGCCAGTAAGGCTTTTGAAGCCAAAGCGGCGATTGATGCCGGTGCTCAGGAGATCGACATGGTGATTAATGTCGGCTGGTTGAAAAGCGGGAAAATTGCCGCCGTTCAGGCGGATATTCAGGCCGTGCGTGAGGTTTGCGCCGCTATACCGTTGAAGGTAATATTGGAAACCTGTCTGCTTGACGACGAACAGATTGTCCTGGTGTGTGAAATGTGTCGTCAGTTGGATGTCGCGTTCGTCAAAACGTCTACTGGTTTCAGCACCGGCGGTGCACGCGAAGAACACGTTCGACTGATGCGTAACACCGTCGGCAGCGAAATGGGTGTCAAAGCATCCGGCGCGGTTCGCGATCGCCAAACGGCACAACGCATGATTGAAGCTGGCGCTACGCGTATCGGCACCAGCTCTGGCGTTGCTATCGTTTCAGGTGAAGCTGCCGCAGCAGGAAACTACTAACAACAAAAATAGCTTACGAGCTGGGAATTTTATGGAAACGCGGCGCGACGAACGAATCGGCAGACTGGCTCAGGCATTAAAGAAAACCGATAAACTCCATCTTAAGGACGCCGCACAGCTACTCGGCGTGTCCGAGATGACCGTGCGCCGCGATCTCAATGCCGATTCCACCAGCGTTATGCTGCTCGGCGGCTACGTCGTGAGCGACCTGAAAAATAACGGTGTCACGAACTATTTTGTCTCCGACCAGCAGAACAAGCACGTAAGAGAAAAGCAGGCTATCGGTGCGGTGGCTGCGCCTCTCGTAGAGGCAAACGATACCGTTTTTTTCGACTGCGGCACCACCATCCCCTTCATCATTGATGCCATTCCTGATGAGCTGCCTTTTACCGCGATTTGTTATTCGCTCAATACCTTCCTGGCGCTACAGGACAAAAAGGCATGCAGAGTGATTTTGTGCGGCGGGGAATATCATCCCGATAACGCAATTTTCACTCCGCTCAACCAGCGCAGCGAACTGGACAACGTGTGCCCGAATAAAGCGTTTATCTCTGCGGCGGGTATTGAACTTAACGCAGGTGCTACCTGCTTTAACTTTGCCGAATTGGGCATGAAACAACGCGCAATGGCGACCGCCCAACGAATTATTATTGTGGCGGACAGCAGCAAATTCGGCCAGATCAAACGCGCCTGTATCGGCCCGATGACGCTGTTTGATACGGTCATTTCCGACAGCGTACCGGGCGAAACCTACTTACGTTACTTTTCCAACAACGGCATCCAGTTAATCCACCCAGGGGATTAACCGAATAACCCACCGAACCACTGCTGAACCTTCATCATCACCGTATCCCAGAGGCGGCTAAAGAAACCGGCCTCGGGGATATCATCCATCGCCACCAGTTCGCGCTGCCCGATGCTTTTGCCATCTAGCTGAAAATCGATGGTGCCGACAACCTGATTCTTGGTTAGCGGTGCGGAAAGCTGTGGTTGATTGAGCGTAAAGCTGGCTTTCAGGTTCTTCATCTGCCCTTTCGGGATGGTCAGCGCGGCGTCCTGTGCGACGCCAAGTCGCGCATCTTTCTCGGTACCAAACCAGACCCGCTGCGTGGTAAACGGTGCATCCGCCTTGATAGGTGTTACCGTTTCAAAAAAGCGGAAGCCCCAGGTAAGCAGCTTTTCACTTTCGCGGAAGCGAATGGCATCCGTTTGCGCCCCCAACACCACGGAAATCAGACGCATATTGCCTTCAGTTGCCGAGGCGACCAGATTGTGTCCCGCACCGTTGGTGTGGCCAGTTTTCACACCGTCCACATTCAGGTTAGTGCTCCACAGCAGACGGTTGCGGTTAGGCTGGCGGATGTTATTGAAGGTGAATTCTTTTTCCTTGTGCAGCGCATACTCTTCCGGTACGTCGCGAATCAACGCCTGACCGAGCAGAGCCATATCACGCGCGGTGCTGTACTGCCCTGTGGCATCAAGCCCGTGCACGGTAAGGAAATGCGTATTCGTCAGGTTAAGCGCCTTCACATAATTATTCATCAGGCTGACAAATGCATCCTGACTGCCTGCGACGTAATCCGCCAGCGCAATGCTGGCATCGTTACCAGACTGAATGACAATCCCTTTATTTAACTCAGAAACGGGGATGCGGTCACCCGGTTTAAGAAACATCAGTGACGAACCACGTAGCGCTGGGTTGCCAGTTGCCCAGGCATCCTTTCCGACGGTCACTTCATCAGTCGGACTAATTTTACCGGATTTAATCGCCTGTCCAATGACATAGCTCGCCATGATTTTTGTCAGGCTGGCAGGATCAAGACGCTCATCGGCATTGCTTTCCGCCAACACCTTACCGCTGTGGTAATCCATCAGGATAAAGGCTTTGGCGTCGATTTGCGGCACCGCAGGCATTTGTTCCGCATAGGTGAATGGCACCACACCAACAAGCAATACCGCACCTACAGAGAAAGACGTGAGTCTGGTCAGGAAAGGGGTTGTTTTCATGAGTTCGCCGCAATGTCCATCAGTCGTTAAAAATTCTTAATTTTCAATATGTTTTGAAAACTTTAGTAACATATAAAGGTAACGCGTCATCTCTGGGATGAAAACCGTTCCTTCTGTAAAGATAGTCAAAGAAATGAAAGCTTCTAAAAAAATGCTGATAAAAAAAGGAGTTAGGGGAAATAAGGAATATCTGAAAATGCAAACGATCGAGCAATCAGAGGAAATAACGAATGGCACGAGGAACATGGTAGTGTAGCCCCGCCCTCGTGCCGATACATGAAAACCCTTAGCGGCGTTCGCGCTTATCTGCACGCTTTGACAACCAGTCGCCCAGTGTTTGTACCACCTGCACCAGAATGACCAATGCAACAACGGTGATCACCATCACCTCGGTTTCATAGCGGTAATAGCCGAAGCGGATCGCCAGATCCCCCACGCCGCCGCCACCGACGATGCCCGCCATCGCTGAATAGCCGATGAGGCTCACCAGCGTAATCGTCAGGCCGCGCAATAATCCTGCTTTCGCCTCTGGCAGTAACACCGTGCCGATAATACGCATCGGGCTGGCTCCAAATGCTTCAGCCGCCTCCACGATACCGGGATCGATTTCACGCAGCGCACTATCCACCAGCCGCGCATAGAACGCGATCGCCGCCACTGACATCGGCACCGCCGCCGCCACAGGTCCAATTGTATTCCCCAAGAGAAACTGCGTCAGCGGTAGCAGCAAGACCAGCAGAATCACGAAGGGAATAGAGCGAATAATATTCACCAGCACGGTGCCAAACAGGTAGACGGCGCGGTTTTGCCAGAACAGATTCCTGTCCGTGACGTAAATCAGCAACCCCAGTGGCAAACCGCCGATGATGGCAAGCAGCGTGGAAATCCCTACCATCTGGAATGTTTCGCCGAATGCCGCGACCAGATCGATCCATAAATCAGCCATGCAGCACCTCCACGTTCGCCGTTCTTACCTGAATATGTTCCACCGCTTCCGCCACTTTTGCGGGGTCGGATGGATGCGTCAATAGCGCCACGAGAATGCCTAGCGCACGATTGCCGATGTATTCGATCTTACCGTGCAGGATGTTGACGGACACACCAAAACGCGTCGCGACATCCGACAGCACGGGTTGCTCCGCCGATTCCCCGACGAATAGAATCTTCAATAATGTGCCCTGCAAATCCTTCAGCAAGCGCGGCGGCAGTGCCAAATCGAGCGTGTGGGAAACCAACTGGCGGGTAAATGCATGCTGCGGCGTCGCGAAGATGTCGAAAACATCGCCCTCTTCCACCACCCGACCGCCCGTCATTACCGCGACCCGATCGCAGACGGCTTTAATCACGCTCATCTCATGAGAAATCAGCACGATGGTGATACCCAGCTTGTCGTTTATCTCTTTCAGCAGCGCCAAAATGGCGGCAGAGGTTTCCAGATCGAGCGCCGACGTTGGTTCATCGCACAGCAACACTTCGGGATCGTTAGCAATCGCTCGGGCAATACCTACGCGTTGTTTCTGTCCGCCGCTGAGCTGTGCCGGATAAGATGATGCTTTATCCGCCAGCCCCACCAGATTCAGAATTTCCGGCACGCGCGCTGCGATATCCGCGTTGGATTTTCCGGCGGCTTTCAGGCTAAACGCCACGTTTTCCGCCACCGTGCGCGTCTGCATCAGGTTGAAATGCTGAAAGATCATGCCGATTTTTTGCCGCTGCTCTCGCAGAAGCTGCCCTGACAGTTCGCTGATGAGCACACCGTTAACGAGCACACGACCTGACGTCGGACGCTGTAAGAGATTGATGGTCCGCAACAGCGTGCTTTTTCCCGCGCCGCTGGTGCCGACAATACCGTAAACCTCTCCGCGCTGGATGTGCAGTGACACGTTGTCTACCGCGCGATTTTCTGGCTGCTTCCCATGAGAGAAGTCAACGCTTACCCCTTCTAACTGAATCATTATCCGCAAACTCCTGGCCTGAGCGGAAAAGAAGAAAGCCGGTCAGAGACCGGCCAAATAGTATGCTGTGCAAGCCTGACGCTTACTGTGCGGGCGCTGGCGTTTTCGCCTGCATCCACTCCGGCTTTTGGAACTGGCTATACATCAATGCCGGATCGTTGATCACTGCGGCATACGCGGGTCCTTCCACAATCGCTTTGGTATCTTTAACAAAAGGCTTATCGAGATCGTCGGTGCGTACGGCAATAATGTTCTTCAGGTTCTCATCCAGCGTTTCCAGCTTGATAGCCGATGACAGTTTCAGACCGGACGCCAGCGCGAAGTTACCGTTCACCAGCGAGGCCGTCACGCTATCCAGCGTGCGAGGCAGTTGCGCCGCCTCCATCGGTTTGAAGACCAACCCGCGCGGGTTTTCAAGAATATCCTTTTCCGAAGCTTTGGTCGGATCGATATCCGCCTTAATCGTAATCAGCCCCATCGATTGTAAGAAGCGCAGGCCGCGCGCCAGATTGGTGGCGTCGTTAGAGAGCGTGACGACATCTCCTTTCTTCAGTTCATCCAGCGATTTGATTTTCTTCGAGTAGAAGCCCATGCTGGCCGTCGGCACGGTAATCAACGGGGAAATTTTTAGCCCTTTATCAGCGGCGAATTTTTCCAGATACAGCGTATGCTGGAAAAGGTTGGCATCGATGCTGCCATTAGCCAACGCCAGATTGGGCTGAACGTAATCGCTGAATTCACGCACGACGACCTTGTAGCCTTTCTTCACCAGCTCAGGTTTGATCGCCAGATTCACCATGTCGCCATACGGCCCTGGCGCCACGCCAAATGTGATCGTCTGTGGATCGCTGCTGGCCATCGCCAGTTGCATACCAGCAGCAAACAGTGTGATGCCCAGAGCGGCGCGAACAGAATGCGTCAATTTCATTGTGTAACTTTCCTGTCTGAATGTAACTTGCTGTCATTATTAAGAATGACAAGTTAAATCATAAAGACTAAAAAGGCATATCATTATTTCTCATCAACTGCTGCGGATGACCTGGGCAGGCTTCACGAAGAAAGAGGGGCAAGTATGATAACGATTTGGGGTCGTGATAACTCGACCAACGTAAAGAAGGTCCTGTGGTGTGCAGAAGAACTGGCGCTGCCTTATCAGCATATTGCGGCGGGTGGACAATTCGGTCTTAACCATGAAGCCGATTATCTGGCGATGAACCCAAATGGCCTCATCCCCTGTTTGCGAGACGGCGATCTGGTGCTGTGGGAATCCAACACCATCGTACGTTATCTGGCGGCGCAGTACGGGCAGGATTCGCTGTATCTCGCGGATGCAGGCAAACGCGCCAGTGCTGAAAAGTGGATGGACTGGGCAAGCGCCCTCGCCGTCTCCTTCGGACCGGTGTTCATTAATATGGTGCGCGTCGCGCCGGAAAAACGCGATATGGCCTCAGTACAGAAAGGCATCGCCGAATGCGAACGCCTGTTCGATATTGTCGATACCGTTCTGGCTAATCAGCCGTGGCTATCCGGCGAACAGTTTGGTGTTGGCGATATTCCACTCGGTTGTATTGTCTACGGCTGGCTGAATATGCCGATTAAGCAGCAGTCGCATCCGCATCTGGAACGCTGGTATCAGCAACTCACCGAACGTCCGGCTTATCAGAAGCACGTCATGATTCCGCTGTCTTAAGTGAGGCAGGCACCGCAAGGTGCCTGATTTCTTACTCCAGTCCGACTTTCAGTAATTTGCCATTGTCATGATCGGTCAGCAAATAGAGGTAGCCATCAGGCCCCAGTCTTACCTCACGAATACGTTCACCGCGATCGCTCAGCAAACGCTCTTGTGAAGCGACTTTGTCGCCATCAAGCGTCAGTCGAATCAGGTTCTTCTCTGCCAGCGCACCGATAAACACTGAGTTTTTCCATTGTGGGAAACGATCGCTGTTATAAAAGGCCATGCCGCTGATGCCCGGTGATTTTTCCCAATAGAAATCAGGGTTCGCCATCCCTTCGATCTCTTTTCCTTTCGCTTCTGGAATCTTCAACCCGGAATAATTAATGCCGTGTGTCGCAATCGGCCAGCCGTAATTTGCTCCCGCTTTAGGGATGTTGATTTCATCGCCGCCTTTCGGGCCGTGTTCATTTTCCCACAGCACACCAGACCACGGGTTAATCGCCAATCCTTGTGGGTTACGGTGTCCGTAGGACCAGATTTCCGGCCGCGCGTTAGGCGTGTTCACAAACGGGTTATCGGACGGTACTTTACCCTCCGCTGTCAGGCGAACAATCTTGCCCTGTAACTTATCCAGATCCTGTGCGGTCGGACGCTCGTTGTTTTCACCCAGCGCGATAAACAGGTGCCCTTGTCGATCAAAAGCCAGCTTGCCGCCGAAGTGGTTACCCGTCGACAGCTTCGGTTCCTGCCGGAAGAAGACCGTAAAATTCTCTAACCGTTTATTATCCTCGGAGAGTGTGCCATAGCCGACAGCGGTTCCCGCTTTACCATCGCTCCCCTCTTCGGCAAAGCTCAGGTAGATGCGCCGATTCTGCGCAAAATCTGGTGATAGCGCGACTTCCAGTAATCCACCTTGTGATTTCGCGAAAACCTTCGGGACGCCAGCGATCGGCGCAGACAGCGCGCTCCCCGCTTTCCACAAGCGTAAATGCCCGGCACGTTCTGTAATCAGAATCCCCTGATTCTCCGGTAAAAACGCTAATGACCACGGGTGGTCCAGCTTATCCTGCAATTCCGTCACCTTCGGTTCCGCCGCTACTAGCTGGCTGGAAAACAGCAGCGTCACGCTAAGCAGCAGCCAATGAGGCGCAGCAGAAAATCGTCGTAACCGGGTGTATGAAGCAAAATTGCGAGGCATGGGGCAATAGGACATAGCGTTGTCTCCATCAAACAAAAGTCCTGTAAATTTAGGCGTCAGGCTGTGTTTGTGCAAAAAAATCACGACAAGCCAATACGAGGAAGCCTTTGACATCATACCTATACACTTCTATTTTTTCTTTACCACCTTTCTGCAATTAGAAATATTAAGAACCTATATCTTCATATTTCATGAAATATAGAAACCATTCCGAATTAAATTAAAAAAATGTCAAATCTCGATAATGTGCATAAAATGCGGTTGTTGAAATATTCATTTGCAACAAACATTAGCATAAGATACGATTTTTTTCGTATTCATATAAAAATCAACAAATCAAACCCACATAATTAAACATCAAAAAAAAAAACACAACGCCATTAATAGACTCAACAAAGGAAATAAAAAACTTCATCACCATACAACCCAACACCTTAAAGATTAATTTAATAAAAAATCAATACCTTATAAATTACATTCAGCATAGCTCAAGCATCACACGCAATGCTTAATGCTTTGACTGCTTGATCCAGAAAAATCTATTTTAACAAGCATTGAAAACACATCCATTAATAATGGTAAATTGTAAGTCATTCATTAACTTGACAAGTCTGTGACGTACATCACATTAAAATCCTAATAGCAAGGAGTGCATATATGGATCAAAAAGGCCAAGATTTACTTATTCCACACGATAGTTTATTACCACATCCCCCAGAACATATTAGAATAGAACCAGCCATTCACCCTGTAAAAGAATTTTATTCCATTACACAACCAGTTCAGGATATTCACTCGGAAGTATTTAAAACATTGCTCAATAGACATGATGCAAAGGAAGTGATTGAAATAATACGGCAGAGAATGCCAGAACTGACTTTAGCTCATGTGTCAGCCCACTATTTACAACTCTGCCTGATGTACGGTGCCGATCGCGGTGTGGCCAACCTGTTTCAAAAGATCAGAATGCGCTACAACCGAAGCACTCATCATAATCTTGTTAATGTCGCAACACGTTTGATTAACAACAGTTTCATGAACGAGGCTAATACGATTATTTTGCACTTATCAGAGTTCGCTAGTCGGCATCCCGCTCAACGTATTTTGCGCTTAAAATACCTGTTTGCCCTCGAACAACTTGATGAGCTGAGCGAGATGTTTAAAGACATCCCATTAAGGGATTACCAAACCTCGGACGAACTGATTGCACTTCGAGTCAAATATGACTGTGTCATGGGGAACCCATCTGCTGGCCTGGAATGGTTAATCGCATTAGCACCTCTCGACACACTTCCTCCCCGCTTACTCCAGTGGGCGGTGGACTGCATGACGACACTAGAACGGTACGAGGAGGCGGTCCCCTTACTGGAGGCGTGGTTTAGCCTTGATTTCTCTTATCGGAGAGATACCAAGCGCGTACTGCGGGTGGCAGAAAAAACGGGGGAAACCCCCAGATTGGTGCTGGCTATCGAACGCCTCCATGGCTGGTTTACCTGCCCTGATTTGGTCCGCTTACGCACGACGCTGCTTCAGGCTTATTCCCCTCCACACCCCGTTCAAATTAGCGAGACCTCTCCAACAGTCAACGGCCCGACATGCGGAGATGCCGCGCTACAGCCAACGAAGCCTCTCTCTGAATATGCCATATTTTTCTGTACTGACGCCGACTTTAGTCTTCCAGCCGTTGTGGCATTAACATCGCTGGCGATGTCGATAGGTGGTGCCAATAATCTCCCCGACATCTATATTTTTGTTCCGCCTGAAATTCGCCCGCTTTGGGAACGTATTGCCGAGCGATTCACGTCAGCATTTCCAATTATAACGCTACGAATTGTTTCGACCTTACAGATGGATCTGGATGAAGTCCGTGCGCAATTTGGTTTCTATAACGTCGGTGAGACATTGAGCACAACCACCTACACGCGATTCTACGCGAGCCGCTATTTACACTATCTCGGCGTGACCCGTGCGCTTTATCTCGACTCTGATATTGTGATCCTGCATTCGCCCTTATCCCTGCTCTATGAGGATATGCAGGGGTTCCCATTGGCTGCGCGTACTGACCGAAATACTCCGTTGATAAAGCGCGCTATCCGGCTACATCGGATCGCCAATGAACGTTATTTTAATGCTGGAGTGATACTGTTTGATCTGACACATCCCGCCATGATCTCTACCATCAACACTGCAATTACGTATAGCAAACAAGGAAATAGCCCGTTACTTTTTCTCGATCAATGCGCGTTGAATAAAGCCATTTCCGGGCTTTATCTGGCACTGGATGAGCGCTACAACAGGTTCATGCCACCAAGTAGCGCTACACAAGTGATAGAGGACAACACCGTCATTATGCACTTCATTGAAACCCCTAAGCCCTGGCAAGCGGGCTACGCTGGCCAGGGACTCACGATATGGGGTGAATACCAACGCCACGCAATACGCATAATCGGCGATGAAATTTTTTGTTCTAGCCCGGTTTGTCCCTCATGAAAGGTGAGAACTTTTGATAAAAATAAACATTCAGGAACACCAGGGCGCTTCAAATATTCTATCGACGCAATAGGTGAAATCCCATCGTGATTTCACCTGATTAACGATACAGGTAATACAACTGCGCGCGGATAGCGCTGGCCGTCATTTCATGAGGCGGCTGTACCAATTCACGATATCCGCAAATTAAGGAGTGCAGAGATGGCGGCACAAGAAAAGGATTTTGTTTCCTCACATCATACCGGAGGGCCCGTTGTACCGCCCTTTGTTTCAGATCATTTACCGGCTAACCGAATGGCCGGGCCTACGGCTAGCAGTGCCATAACCGATGCCTATTTCGGTACTGAGATAGGCAGAATATTACTTAATCTGCACGACGCCAGCATCGCGTTTGCTGCGCTGCAACAGAATAATGCAGGTGTTTCTCAGGTTACGTTGACAACCGGTTACCTACAACTATGCCTCCGTTATGGTGCCGATCAAGGTGTCGCCCGCTTGCTAAAGAGCGTGCAAATGGCATACGTGCATAGCTGTTATCACGCGCTGATCGGTGTCGCAACTCGTCTCATCAATGCAGGTCTGATGTCCGACGCCGAATCGGTCATTGCACACTTATGTAAGTTCACGGGGCCGACTGCAGAGATTAGGATTCTCCGTTTAAAATTCCTGTTTAAGACTGCACAGTTCGACGAGTTGCACAAACAATTTGCCCATATTCCGTTACGGGATTATCGGATCAATGCGGAACTTCTTATGCTGCGTGTTCGATACGAGTGTATTACAGGAAGACCCGATGCCGGGCTCACATGGCTGGACGAGTTCGGCCCTCGCAACACGCTACCTGTCGATCTCATGTGGTCAGCGGCACAATGTCTGAACGAACTCGGCAAATTTGAAGATGCCTTAGCTTTACTTGAGGTGTGGATCAGCCTCGATTTCTCTTTTAAGGATCACGCGGAACTGGTGCTGAATACCGCGTCAAAAAGCAGTGGCACCTTGAGGCTCGTGCGGGCTATCGAGGCATTACATGGCTGGTTCACTTCGCTCGACCTGTTACACCTGCGTACCGCATTACTCCAAACAATTGAAGCACGCCATTCTGCTCATGCAAAAGTGACTTCTGTTGATGAAAAGCAGAGCATCAGAGAGCTCGACTTCCCCTACGCCAACGGCATGATATCCATGACGACCCCAAGGCAAAGACACGCTATTTTCTTATGTGCTGATACCGCATATAACGTTCCAGCGCTGGTAGCGCTAACCTCGTTGGCAATGTCGATTGCACAGGCTAATCCTCCCCCCGACATTTATATGTTTGTTCTGCCTGAAACGCATGAAATCTGGAGCCAGATCGCACATTGTTTTGCCAAAAAATTTCCTCTGACAGTAAAAATTGTATCGACATTACAGATGGATCTCGATGAAAGCCGAGCGCACTACGGGTTTCAAAACTACGGCAAAATACTGAGCATCACCGCGTACGCCCGGCTTTACGCAAGCCGCTATTTGCAAGGACTTGGTATTGCACGCGCACTGTATTTAGACTCCGATGTTGTTATCCGCCGTTCACCACTTGGTTTGCTACATATGGACATGGGAGGGTATCCCCTCGCAGCACGTACTGAACGTGCACACCCAAGAATCAGCCGCGCGATTAAGCTGCACGGTATTCCCAACGGCCGCTATTTTAACTCTGGTATTTTGCTGCTTGATTTCCAGCATCCGGCAACGCAATCAACGCTAAATACGGCCATCGCTTATAGCGAGCAACTCGACAACAAGCTGCTCTATCTAGATCAATGTGCGCTGAACAAAGCCATTCAGGGGCTGTATCTGGATTTGGATGAAAAATTTAACTGGTTCATTGTTCCTGACGATACTGCCCATCCTCAAGACGAGGATGCCGCGATCATGCATTTTATCAGCACGCCGAAACCCTGGGATCTTAACTACAGCGGGAGAGGAGCAACACTTTGGGCCGACTACAAACATCATGCAATACAGGTGATCGGCGAGGGTATTTTTTACGCCATAAGCAAGGTGGCATGACGATGAGCAGATATTGACCGCCGCCAATGAATCATGTGTTTGGTATCGATTTTGGAAAACCAACAACGCAAGGAACGCAGATATGCCTAAACAAGATCGGAACTTAGTACTTTCAAACCATACACCGCAGCCAGAGAGACAATCAATGGTGGCAGCATCTTCTCTTGCCAATAGCACACTGCGTGGCGATATTCATGCTGAGATATTCAAAACACTTCTCAACCAGCATGATACTGACGAGGTGATGTTTGCACTACAGCAACAAATGCCGCTTTCATCAGGTATTCTGGCTACCCGCTATGTGGAAATCTGCCTGCAGTATGGTGCTGACAGTGGGGTAGCCAGGCTTTTTCAGCGCACACCCGTCGCCTACTCCTCCAGTCACTACTACAGCCTTGTCGGCACCACAAACCGCCTGCTCGATGCCGGACAATTAGAAGAAGCTAATGCCATCATTTCACATTTATCAGAGTTTGCTGGCCAGCATCCAAATACCCGCATGCTTCACTTAAAGTACCTACTTAAAGGCCGGCGTTTTGAGGAACTTCGCCAGCAGCTCGAGAGCATTCCCGCTCGAGATTATAAGATGTCGGAAGCACTCGTAGCGCTTCGTACCCGCTATGAGTGCACTATAGGCAATCCAGAAGCAGGGCTGGCATGGTTGGCCGACCTTGGCCCACTTGAAACGCTATCGGCTAACCTTATTCATTGCGCCATCCAGTGCTTGATCAGTTTAGCGCGTTACAACGATGTTATACCTTTGCTCGAAGCATGGTTTAACCTCGATTTTTCTTATCAGGAGGCCGCTAAGCGTATTTTGCTGGTTGCGACCCAGACTGGAGAAACCATCAGGCTGATACGCGCTATAGAGCAGTTACACGGCTGGTTTACCTCACCTGATCTGATCCGCTTACGCTCCGCGCTAATAACGTTAGATGCTACACAACGACGCATTCAGCGTGAGGACGACAAGGGGGATGAAACCGAAAGCACAAGCTTGACTGCATACTATCCGCTTGGCGTTTCTCTCTCACCACCCCATCCCGTTTCTGAAAATGCCATTTTCTTCTGTGCCGATACGGCGTACACGGCTCCGGCTATCGTCGCCCTCATCTCGCTGGCAATCGCCATCGAGCGTAGCGAAAATTTACCTGACATCTATATTTTCGTGTTGCCGGAAGCACATGGTCTATGGGGACAACTCGCCAGCAGCTTCAACAGAGAATTTCCGTCTTTGACGCTACGGGTAGTCTCAACGTTGCAAATGCAACTTGATCAGAGCCGGGCACACTACGGGTTTAATTCCATGGGAGATATGCTGAGCACCATGGCATACGCTCGACTTTATGCCAGCCGTTATCTATCCCAATGTGGTGTAGCACGGGCCCTATATCTTGATTCCGATGTAGTTATCCAATCTTCACCGCTGCCACTGTTGTATATGGATATGGAAGAATTTCCGTTGGCTGCGTGCCATGACCAGGTGGGTCCTCTGGTTGACCATGCAATCACACTGCATGGTATCCCTAATGGTCGCTATTTTAACTCTGGCGTGATGCTATTGGATTTCCATCACCCAGCTACATTACCCGCAATAGAAGCTGCGATTGCCTACAGTGAAGACACAGATAGCGTCCTTATTTTTCAAGATCAGTGCGCATTGAACAAAGCGATTCGTGGTCTCTATCTGACGCTGGATGGAAAATATAACTGCTATATGCCTCCAGGTCGACCAATGAGCGCTATGTATGAAAACGCGGCTATCGTCCATTTTGTCAGCACGCCCAAGCCGTGGCACCTGGCCTATTTAGGTCAAGGGACGGCACTTTGGTCTCGTTTTTATGACCATGCCGTGCGAATTGTCGGAAAAGATATTTTTCTCTCCCTCTAGGACCCGGCTCTAAGCACGGTCTACCAGATTGAGCATAAATATAAACATTCACGGGTTATCGCTAAATGCGGCTGAGTATGTTCTGGATGGAATAGTAGAACAGGCCGCTTTCTTCAGGGAAGAATATACAAGGGGTTAGATATGCTTTATCGTCGATTTGAGCAACTGATTACTATATTTCGCGATGTACCAGCAGATATACCACCAAATAGATTACGACCATTTTATTTTCACTATCTATATCAGGTATGGCCAAGCTTCACTGCGCTGTTAGTCGTAGGGGGGATTACTGCGCTCATTGACGTGGTTATACTCAGTTATTTAGGCCGTATCATCGATCTCATCCGCATTACCCCCAGTAACCGCTTCTTCAGTGAACATGGTAATGAACTTCTCTGGATGGCAGCCCTTACGCTCATCATTCAGCCCTTCTTCCTTGGATTACGAAATTTACTAACTAATCAATCAATTAACCCTTGCATGACAAGCATGATTCGGTGGCAGCACTACAATACCGTACTCAAGCAGAGCCTGAATTTCTTTCAAAGTGATTTTGCCGGACGTATCACACACCGCATTATGCAAACAGGGAATGCCTTACGTGACTCTATTGTTCAGGCTGTATCGGCCATTTGGCATGTGCTGATTTATGTATTAAGTACGCTGTTCGTGCTTTCAGAAATGGACTGGCGTTTAATGGTAATACTTATTATCTGGGTGGTGCTATACATCAGCTGTCTGCGCTATTTCGTGCCACGGGTGAAAGCACGATCCATTGAATCAACAGAGGCTAACTCAAAACTCATTGGTCGTATCGTTGATGGCTATACCAACATTTTCACTTTGAAGTTGTTTTCTCATACCATGCTTGAAGCACGCTACGTTAGGGACGCTATAACAGAACATACGCATAAAATGCAGATGGCCAACCGTATACTCACCAGTATGGACCTGACAATCATCATGCTGAACAGTCTGCTGATCGTCGGTAGTATCGGTTTTGCGCTATGGCTCTGGACGCACTCGTTACTAAGCGCTGGCGCAATCGCAATAGTGACAAGTTTGGTAATTCGTATCACCAATATGTCAGGGTGGATCATGTGGGTGGTGAATAGCATCTTCGAAAGTCTTGGCATCGTACAAGAAGGCATGAAGACGATTTCTCAGCCGATCAGTATTACCGATAAATTAAATGCACCAGCCTTGAAGGTACAACATGGCACCATCACTTTTGAGCAGGTTAGTTTTTGTTACAACACCTCACATCACATCATTGAAGGATTAAATTTTTGCATCAGGCCTGGGGAAAAAATCGGTCTCGTCGGGCCTTCTGGAGCAGGAAAGTCAACGTTGGTCGGATTGCTTCTTCGCCTTTATGACCTGCAAAGTGGAAGTATCCTCATCGATAACCAGAATATTGCCGACGTGACACAAGAAAGTTTGCGGGAGCAAATCGGGATGATTACACAAGATACCTCGCTGCTGCACCGCTCGATACGCGATAACCTGCTGTACGGTAAATACAACGCCACTGATAAAGAGTTGATGCAAGCGCTGAGGAATGCACAAGCAGATGAATTCATCATGCAAATCGCCGATTCTCAAGGCCGTTCAGGACTAGATGCACATGTAGGAGAACGAGGTATCAAATTATCGGGAGGCCAGCGTCAACGTATTGCCATCGCACGCGTTTTACTGAAAGACGCCCCTATTTTGATTATGGATGAGGCAACGTCAGCACTGGACTCGGAAGCCGAGGCCGCTATTCAGGATAATCTGGATATTTTAATGAAGGGAAAAACCGTTATCGCTATCGCCCACCGACTATCGACCATTGCCAAAATGGATCGTCTGGTGGTAATGCAACAGGGAAGAATTGTCGAAGTAGGAAACCATAGAGATTTATTGGCACAAGAGGGGGTATATGCCCGTTTGTGGCGGCATCAAACGGATGGGTTCGTCGGGATAAGCTAGATCTGGCGTAAAGCACAACCGGAAGGCATGGCCACTAACAGACATCGCTTCTACCATCCACACTTCCGACTACTAATCTTAATGATTCGCTACAATTTGGCCGGAAAACGGAGAAAGTGAGTCCTACCTTTCATGCTTATCACTTAAAACCATTTTTAAGATAAATAGGGGACAGGTTCTCAGGAACACCTCTCCCCGTAGTTTCGCTGAGCCTATCAATGCTTAAACGTGCGGTATTAGCCCCTACGTCCCGTGGATAAAAATACCCATTGTTATCACTTTCTCCCTCATCTTCTTATAGGCATTTGATGTTGACATCGGTACAATCGCTGCCCTAACGAACATAACTTTGACTATTTTTTATCCTTATGAGCAATATCGCCCCCCCACAACCACGTATCGGCTTTGTTTCCCTCGGCTGCCCGAAAAACCTCGTCGACTCCGAGAGGATTCTGACCGAACTGCGTACTGAAGGTTATCAGGTCGTCCCCCGCTATGACGACGCTGAACTGGTGATCGTCAATACCTGTGGTTTTATTGACAGCGCCGTACAAGAGTCGCTGGAAGCCATCGGCGAAGCGCTGAATGAGAACGGTAAAGTTATCGTAACAGGCTGTCTGGGTGCCAAAGAAAATCAAATACGCGAAGTGCATCCAAAAGTTCTGGAAATTACCGGTCCGCACAGCTACGAGCAGGTGCTGTCGCACGTGCATCAATATGTTCCTAAACCGACGCACAACCCGTTTACCAGTTTAGTCCCTGAGCAGGGCGTAAAACTCACGCCGCGCCATTACGCGTATCTGAAAATTTCAGAAGGCTGTGACCACCGCTGCACATTCTGCATCATCCCATCTATGCGTGGCGATTTAGATAGCCGCCCAATCGGTTCGGTGCTGGATGAAGCGAAGCGTCTGGTTGATGCCGGCGTAAAAGAGCTGCTGGTGATTTCTCAGGACACCTCGGCGTACGGCGCAGATGTGAAGCAGCGTACCGGTTTTTGGAACGGGCAGCCGGTCAAAACCAGTATGGTCAGCCTGTGTGAGCAACTGGCGTCGCTGGGCGTGTGGGTGCGCCTGCATTATGTCTACCCTTACCCACACGTGGACGATGTGATCCCATTAATGGCGGAAGGCAAAATCCTGCCTTATCTGGATATCCCACTCCAGCACGCCAGCCCGAAAATTCTCAAGCTGATGAAGCGCCCTGGCGCAGTCGAAAGAACGCTGGAACGTATTAAACGCTGGCGCGAAATCTGCCCGGACTTAACACTGCGTTCTACCTTTATTGTCGGTTTCCCCGGTGAGACGGAAGAAGATTTCCAGATGCTGCTCGACTTCCTGAAAGAAGCCAAACTCGACCGCGTGGGCTGCTTTAAATTCAGCCCGGTCGAAGGTGCTGCGGCAAATGCATTGCCGGATCAGGTGCCGGAAGAGGTCAAAGAAGAACGTTTCCACCGTTTCATGCAGCTTCAACAGGCGATCTCCGCCCAGCGTTTGCAGGATAAAATTGGCCGTGAAGTGCTGGTACTGATTGATGAAATCGACGAAGAAGGCGCGATTGGCCGCAGCATGGCCGATGCACCTGAGATCGACGGCGCAGTTTACCTGAACGGTGAAACTGGCGTGAAAGTCGGTGATATCGTTAAGGTCAAAGTTGAACACGCTGACGAATACGATCTGTGGGGTAGCCGAGTATAACCTCCCCATCACGCCAGCTTTTCTGCCCGAAAGGCTGGCGTGTTATTTTCTCGCCCTCTCATCCTAACGCTGAAAATTCAATCAATAAACCGTCCGTTCCTCGCCTTCATCTTGCGTCACTCTGTCAGGTAAAGTAGCCTTGAGGCATGATTAGTCGACTAGCCTTACCCGAGGCATAAGCATGTGGAAACGCCTGACATTCGGTTTGTTAGCCCTCATTGGCGTGCTGCTGCTCTCTGCTTTTGCCCTCGATCGTTGGATCAGCTGGAAAACCGCGCCATTTATTTACGATGAACTTCAGGCCTTGCCGAAGCGTCAGGTTGGCGTCGTGCTGGGGACAGCGAAATACTACCGTACCGGCGTGATCAATCAGTATTACCTGTTCCGTATGCAAGGGACGATTAACGCCTACAACAGCGGAAAAGTCAGCTATCTGCTCCTCAGCGGTGATAACGCGCTGCAAAGTTACAATGAGCCGATGACAATGCGTCGCGATTTGATCGCCGCAGGCGTTCCGCCTTCGGATATCGTGCTGGACTATGCGGGGTTCCGCACGCTGGATTCTATCGTCAGAACACGTAAGGTGTTTGATACCAACGATTTCACCATTATCACCCAGCGTTTCCACTGCGAACGCGCGCTATTCATCGCGCTGCACCTCGGCATTCAGGCGCAATGCTATGCAGTGCCTTCGCCCAAAAATATGATGACCGTACGGGTTCGTGAATTTGGCGCTCGTCTGGGTGCGCTGTTCGACCTGTATATCCTCAAACGCGAACCGCGCTTTTTAGGGCCACAGGTGCCAATTCCCGCAGAACATACCATCCCAGAGGATGCCCCGGATTATCCTGCCGTCCTGCCGGAGCAGGTGCTCCCCTCACCCGTTCATCAGGGTAAACCTGAGCAACCGGCGAAAGCCGAGCCCGAATCCAAACCACAGAACGAGCACGCCGCACCGTAGCCTCTCTCTCTACACCGTTTTCCCTATCGCATTGGTGAGTTTACGCCATAGCCATTCAAGCGGCCCCTGACGGAAATAGCGCAACCAATAGTGGGAAAAGAGCAGATTGGCGATCCAGATAGCAGGAACCAGTGCCAGCAATTGCAGGCGGCTGAAAGCCATAAACAGGCCAAGCTGGTTAAACAGCAGCACGCAAATCAGCGTTTGCAGCAAATAGTTAGTTAGCGCCATACGCCCGACATCCGTAATCCAGTACGTGATGCGCCATTGACATAACGAGCCCCAAAAACCGTAGCACAGCGCCAGATAGCCGATCGCCTGCAAGGGTGAACTCAGCTCGCGCGGAATTTGCAATAACAGCCCGCTCCAGCGATATTCCCAGTCCACCAGCCACTGTCCCACCACGCCAACGCTGTTAATCGCCAGCCCCATAGGGATCAGCCACAGTGCAACCTTGCGATAATGTGCCGTACTGAATTCACCTTTTAGCCAGCCGCTGCGCATCAATCCGGCCCCTAATAGCATCGATCCCGCCAGCAGCCAGCCGTACTGTACGCCTAGCGACAGCAGGCTTTCCGTAAGCAGATCGACGCGGTTGCTCCACGCTTCCGGTCCACCTAACGCCCGCCAGTACGCCTCATAGGTAACATCCGCCATACCCGGCAGCCAGAATCGCCCCGGTTGCAGGCTTAGAATCTGACTCAGTACAAACAGCACGCCGATGCCCACCAGATAAAGAACCGCCCCCGTACGCATTAGCAACTGGCTGCTTTCCGCATGGCGAATCATGCCGTAACACACTAGCCCAATCAGCGCATAGTCGAGCAAAATGTCGCCATCCCATAGGAAGATGGCATGAATTAGCCCGATGATCATCAACCAGAACAGACGCGCATGTATCCAGCGCTTCCCCCTCGACAGCAGTAGCTGTAGCCCCGCGCCAAAAAGAAGAGAAAACAGCGTCAGGAATTTCGCCTGCGCCAGCAGATCCATCGCCGCCCACGTCAAGGCATCGGACAGCGTCGGTTCTCCTTGCCAGGCTGGGTTGAGGTAGGCCGCATGCGGAAAACCAAACGCCGTAATATTCAGCAGTAAAATGCCCAGAATGGCGACGCCGCGCGCAAAATCCAGCGTAGCTATCCGTGAAGGTGGCCGCGAAAGTGGCAAATGAGGTGACGGTACAGTGTGAGAAGGCATACAAATTACATTTTCAAATCATCGAAGTAGCGATTGTATGCACAGAAAGGGAAAAAGCGAAGGTACTTGCTGATTTGACAATGACCGATGTGGCGATGACGAGGGTATTTCCTTCATCATCGCCGATAAGAGCAGGCTTAATTATGGTGGCGCACGGCGCGCAAGAATTCCTGACGCGTGTTCTGGCTAGATTTAAACAACCCGCCGAGCGATGTCGTGGTCGTGGCGCTGGTTGCATCGCGAATACCGCGGGCTTTCACGCAGTAATGCACCGCATCAATCGAAACCGCGACGTTATTCGTGCCCAAGAGCGTTTGTAGCGCGACGAGGATCTGCTGCGTCAAGCGCTCCTGCACCTGAGGGCGCTGAGAGAAAAACTGGACGATTCGGTTGAGCTTCGACAAGCCGATGACGCCATCTTTCGGAATATACGCCACCGTTGCTTTCCCATCGATCGTCACGAAATGGTGTTCGCAGGTGCTGGTCAGTGTGATATCACGCACGGTGACCATTTCATCAACCTTCATTTTGTTTTCAATGATGGTGATTTTGGGGAAATTGGCGTAGTCCAAACCGGAGAATATTTCATCAACGTACATTTTGGCGATACGCGTCGGTGTTTCAGCCAGACTGTCATCGCTCAGGTCAAGGCTCAGCAAATTCATAATTTCCGTCATATGCTCGGCAATACGTTGCTTACGCGTATCTCGATCTAACAACGCTCCGCGCAGCGGCGTTTCCAGACCGCGTGCCAGCAGCGCTTCGTGCACCATAACGGCTTCTTTACTTAGTGATGACATTATTATTCTCCTGCAGGTGTAACTATGCCTATCGCACTATCACGGCCTTGATTAGACCCTAGCGCCGTCAACACTCTAGTTGAGAGAGTCACGATTATCCAGCGATTGTATGTCATGATTGTTGAAATAGATTCAAGTTATCAAGCCCAGCGGATGTGCCAGTGTGCAGTAATGAGGCGCGAATTTTATGCACAGAAAAACCACGCTTCAGTCACCAATGTTCCGTGGTAAATGAAAAAACACCGGGAGGTTATCCCGGTGTTTTAGTGGAAAATCACTCGATTTTTGCGGTCGTCAGCCGTCTGACGCCGCGTGTCGTGGGATGATCAGAAGGTTTCCCAGTTGTCGTTAGCATTACCTTTTTTACCGCCAGCAGCCGCTAATAGCATCGGCTTCTCTACCGCTGGCGCTCTCTCCGCCAGACGCTGCTGAGGACGACGATGCGCCTCTGCGGCCGACAGCTGGAATACCGATACAGCCTCAGTTAACTGACGGGCCTGATCTTCCAGCGAGGCAGCCGCAGCAGCAGACTCCTGCACCAGCGCGGCGTTCTGCTGTGTCACGCCATCCATCTCGGTCACCGCCTGACCAATCTGCGTAATACCGCGGCTCTGCTCATCCGATGCCGATGCGATTTCTCCCATCAGATCGTTTACGCGGGTAATGGCGGAAATGATGGAATCCATCGCTTCGCCAGTTTGTGTCACCTGATTTGACCCCGTGTTGATACGTTCAACCGACTCTGTAATCAAGCTTTCAATTTCCTTCGCCGCCTGAGCACTGCGCTGCGCCAGATTACGAACTTCGCCCGCAACCACCGCAAAGCCACGCCCCTGTTCACCGGCTCTGGCAGCTTCTACCGCTGCGTTCAACGCCAGAATGTTGGTCTGGAAGGCAATACCGTTAATCACGCTGGTGATGTCAGCAATTTTCTTCGAGCTGGTCGTAATGCTTGCCATCGTCGCCATCACATCTGCCGTGACGTCGCCTCCTTTCTTCGCCGCAACGGAAGCGTCCTGCGCCAACTTAGTGGCTTGATGAACGTTATCGGCATTCTGTTTCACCGTCGCGCTCAACTCTTCCATACTGGCGGCAGTTTGTTCCAGTGCCGCAGCCTGCTGTTCGGTGCGCGCGGACAAATCGTTATTGCCGCTTTTGATTTCGCTGGAGCCCTGATGAATCGATGCCGAGCTGTCGCGGATAATAGAGACGGTATTAACCAGACTGCCTTGCATCTCTTTCAGATAAGGAATCAGCTGTCCGGCACAGTTACGACCAAACTCGTCTATCGGGTGGTTTAGTTGCCCGGCAGCCAGCACCTGGAAATACCCTTTGATCATATTCAACGGCTTGACCAGATAGTTAACCAGATAGCGATCCGTCAGCAGCAGGATGAGCAATCCAAGAACTGCCGCACCGAGCAGGATGTGATTACTCCAGCCAACCAGACCGTAGACCTCATTCATTGACGCTTCCGACGATGAAAGAATCGCGGTCTGATATTTTTCCATATTCGCGCCAAACGCCACGCTCAACGGCGGGTAGGTTTTACGGAAAAGCTGACGAAATTCCTCCTGTCGATTCTCACGTGCGGCGTTCAGCATCGGCGTCAGTCCGTTATCCAGTAACTGAGTCCACGCAGCGATCATATTATCCGCGGTTTCCTTGCTGACACCGGCGTGCTCAACGGCTTTAAACGCAGCCAGTTGATCCGACGTGTTTTTAAATGCGGTAGTTGCGGACGTAAATATTTTTTCTGCTTCCGCCGTTTCGCCCGTTTGCTGGAAATCCATTGAGCGTAAAAGACGAGTAACCGTACGAAAATACTGGTCATTGCCTTTTACCAGCTTCTCTACGTTTTTACGCTGAGTTTCGCCGGATTCCAATAGTTTGGTCATGCTACTCAACGAGGTGGTAGTAAAGAAAGATGCTCCCCCCCATACAGCCAGAAACAGACCCAATATTGTTAAAAGCATTGCCCTGATGGTGATATTTTTTAAAAAATTCACAGAAGACTCCTATAAATTATCTTGGCGACTTTCCTCTGCGCTTTCTGCAACATGGCTGCACATTTTTAATTGGAAATACGCCTGGTGTTACGTCATTTAATGAAGAGCAGAGGCTCTCATTAGTTAGAGTTATTTTCCTTTAATGACCAAAAGATACACTTCCTTACAATAACGATAAGATATTCCTACCATACATTAACATTATCGGCACTTTGCGTGGGCACTTTACGCCTTCTCATCAACAAATGCGATCAAAATGAAGAAATGCGATAGTTTTTGGCTATTGCTTCGTTGCAACAATTTATCTACACATTTAACTGTTTATTTTAATTATCTATTTATTTTCTCTCCTCCGCGATTACATCACGGTAAAATACAGTTTTATTTTTCTGTGATTATTCTTATTTTCCATTCACGCCTCTGCTTTAGAAAATATACCCATATAAGTTGTAAAGTTGATTGTGGTGCTATTAATTCAGGCCGCGATCATTTTATCTCTTTCTATGTCCAAATATTAATCCTGATGATAATTACGCCCGTCATTTTCACATTCGTGCGAGGTCTGCATACCGCTGGTTTACGTTACGTTCGTATCAGTGTGGCGTAAGACAGTTGCGAAATGCGCAGCTTGCCGCTACACTTCACAAAAAATGAATAATCAAACGCCAGTTCATTACAAAAAGAGAAAGATATGGATTTGACCCAGCTCCGCATGTTCTGCCTCGTTGCCGAAACAGGTTCAGTCGCACGCGCCGCGGAACAGCTTCATCGGGTGCCCTCAAATCTGACCACGCGGTTACGCCAGTTGGAACAGGAATTGGGTACCGATCTGTTCATCCGCGAGAAACAGCGTCTGCGCCTGTCCCCTATCGGGCACAATTTCTTATGCTATGCGCAGCGCATTCTGGCGCTTAGCGAAGAAGCGATCAGCATGACGCGCACGGGTGAACCCGCAGGTAATTTCGCGTTAGGCTCGATGGAAAGCACTGCGGCAACCCGTTTGCCCACGCTATTAGCGGCTTACCATCAGCGTTACCCCAACGTCTCGCTGTCTCTGAATACCGGCACATCCGGGGAAATCATTGAGCGTGTGCGCGCGGGAACGCTGGCCGCTGCGTTAGTCGATGGCCCTGTCGTCTACGATGAGCTGAATGGCTGCGCATGTTTTACGGAACGTCTCGTGCTGATATCCGACACGACGCACGCGCCGATTACTCATGCGCGAGATGCGAGCAACGATACGCTGTTTGCTTTCCGCCCCAGCTGTTCCTATCGAAAGCGCCTTGAGAGCTGGTTCCGACAGGATGGTGTAGTGCCCGGTACTATCATGGAGATCCACTCATACCATGCCATGCTTGCCTGTGTAGCCAGTGGTGCCGGACTTGCCATGCTCCCGTATGCCATCCTGGAATCGCTGCCCGCTGGCGCGCGCGTTCAGGTACATGAATTACCGCCCGATATCGCCGATGCGTCCACGTGGCTCGTCTGGCGACGTGACGCCTTCGGCCCTAATGTCGAGGCGCTGAAAAAGCTCATTATTGAACAGAGCAGCATGATTGAACCACCCGCTCAGCAGGAATAATCCCTTATCTTCCCTGAGCGACCATTTTCAAGACAGGACGATACGGTGATGAATGCCACGTCCTATCATTCAACTTACAACCCATAACGGAATGCCATTAGGAGTCCTCCACCATGCAAATGATTAAAACCCGTGCCGCCATCGCCTGGGGTCCCAACCAACCCTTGTCGGTTGAAGAAGTGGATCTGATGCCACCACAGAAAGGTGAAGTCCTGGTACGCATCGTCGCAACCGGCGTGTGTCACACGGATGCCTATACCCTGTCCGGCAAAGATCCTGAAGGCGTATTCCCGGCGATTCTTGGCCATGAAGGCGGCGGGATTGTTGAAGCCATTGGGGAAGGCGTAACCAGCGTCGCTGTCGGCGATCACGTGATCCCGCTTTACACACCAGAATGTGGCGAGTGTAAATTCTGTCGCTCAGGCAAAACCAACCTGTGTCAGGCTATTCGCTCCACGCAGGGCAAAGGCCTGATGCCAGACGGCACTACCCGCTTCTCCAAAAACGGCCAGCCGATTTTCCATTACATGGGCACCTCCACCTTCGCAGAACACACCGTCGTGCCTGAGATTTCGCTGGCGAAAGTCAATAAAGAAGCGCCACTGGAAGAAGTCTGCCTGCTGGGCTGCGGTGTGACCACCGGCATGGGTGCCGTGCTGAATACGGCAAAAGTTAAAGCGGGCGATACGGTTGCGATTTTCGGTCTCGGCGGCATTGGCCTGTCGGCGATTATCGGTGCGCAAATGGCCGGTGCCGGACGCATCATCGGTGTCGATCTCAATACCAGTAAATTCGAACTGGCACGTAAACTCGGTGCTACCGACCTCATCAACCCGAAAGATTACGATAAGCCGATTCAGGACGTCATCGTTGAGCTGACCGATGGCGGCGTAGACTTCTCCTTCGAATGTATCGGTAACGTTAATGTCATGCGTTCCGCGCTAGAGTGCTGTCATAAAGGCTGGGGTGAATCCATCATCATCGGCGTGGCTGGTGCAGGTGAAGAAATCGCTACCCGTCCGTTCCAACTGGTGACTGGTCGCGTATGGCGCGGTTCTGCGTTCGGCGGCGTAAAAGGCCGTAGCGAACTGCCAGGTATTGTCGATCGCTACCTGAAAGGCGAATTCCCGCTGAATGACTTCATCACCCACACCATGGGGCTTGACGAGATCAATACAGCATTCGATTTAATGCACGAAGGCAAATCGATTCGCACTGTGATTCATTTCGGTTAATTGCACCACCGTCAGGAACAGAAAAAGGAGGCTGTACAGCGATGACCTCATCACTGGAACTGCTGGAAGAACACCGTATGTTTGGCGGCTGGCAACAGCGTTACCGCCATGTGTCAGACACGCTGAACACCACGATGACGTTCAGCATTTATCTGCCGCCGACGCAGGATGACACGCCGCCGCCCGTGCTTTACTGGCTGTCCGGGTTAACCTGCAACGACGAAAACTTTACGACGAAAGCAGGCGCGCAGCGCGTTGCCTCCGAGCTGGGTCTGGTGCTGGTGATGCCTGACACCAGCCCGCGTGGTGACGGCGTAGCAGATGATACCGGATACGATCTGGGTCAAGGCGCGGGATTCTACGTGAATGCCACGCAGGCGCCTTGGTCGGCACACTACCGGATGTATGACTATATCAGCAGCGAACTGCCAGCGTTGATCCAGCAGCATTTTAACGTGAACCGTCGTCAGTCTATCAGTGGGCATTCGATGGGCGGACACGGCGCGCTAATGCTGGCGCTACGCAACCCAGAGCAATTCCTGTCTGCATCCGCGTTTGCGCCGATCGTTAACCCAAGTCAGGTTCCCTGGGGACGCAAGGCGCTTACCGCCTATCTCGGCGAGGATGAAACGCAGTGGTTGCAGTATGATAGCTGCCATTTGCTGGCAAATAGCCAGAAGAAGCTACCAATGTTGGTCGATCAGGGAGACTGCGATCAGTTCCTCCCCGACCAGTTGCAACCGGCGAAACTGGAAGCGCTGGCAAGCCAGTATGACTGGCCGCTGACGTTGCGGACACAGTCCGGCTATGACCACAGCTATTTCTTCATCGCCAGTTTTATCGAAGATCATCTGCGCTTCCACGCGCACTATCTGTTTGAAGAATAACTGCTCGCTGTTTGAAGAATAGCAGCTCGAATAATGGTGCTATGCTTACCTCGTTGAGCGCCGCGCTCAGGAATCTCCTGAGCGCGTTTTCTCTCCCTGCAATAACCCAATCGCCGTAATCCCTGAACAACGCGAGCGCACCTGCCGCGTGCGGCCTTAACGGATCAAAAAAGAAAAAAAGGAAATCTTGATGATACACGTTCATCACCTCGAAAAATCCCGTTCAACCCGCGTGACCTGGCTGTTAGAAGAGCTGGGCGTTGATTATGAAATCATTCGCTACGCGCGTGACCCAAAAACATTTAGTGCTCCCGCATCGCTCAAACAAATTCATCCGTTAGGTAAATCACCGGTGATTACCGATGGCGAACTCACGATTGCCGAATCCGGAGCCATTGTGGAATACCTGATTGAGACTTACGGCAATGGCAGACTCCGTCCACAGAACGGACAAGCGCTACTGGACTATCGCTTCTGGCTGCATTTCGCTGAAGGTTCACTCATGCCGCTGCTGGTAATGCGCTTGGTATTGGCAAAAACAGAATCCGCGCCGATGCCGTTTTTCATCCGCCCCATCGCACGCAAAATTGTGCAGAGCATCGAGAAGGCCTTTATTGTGCCGAGACTGACGACGCAACTTCAGTTCATCGAACAGCATTTGAGCACACAAGACTGGTTTGCAGGAGAGTCGCTCAGCGGTGCCGATATACAAATGGCAGTCCCATTGGTGTTAGCGAAAACGCGTCTGGATTTCAACCGCTATCCGCATATCCAGCAATACATTGAGCGGATAGAGAGCCAGCCAGCGTTTCAACGCGCTCTCGCTCAGGATTAACGAGGCAATAGACCCTCTCCTGATCGGGGATGAATAACAAATCGATAGGGAAGCGACAGAGCAAGAATTCTGTGAGCGTTTACTGATTATTCATGATCTAATAACGATATGCTGCTGTTTACCCGCGATATATTTCGAGCTGTAACTCTATTTTTCAGGTTATAACACAATATGGTTAGAAGGCTCGAAAGGTGGTATACCGTCAGGATGCGGCATTGATACGTTGGGAGTGATTAATTTTGCAGAGAAAACGAGTTTCATCAACAGAGTTGTTTTCAGTCGGATACGATGCAGAAAAAAGTCAGTTAGAAGTCGAAATGCTGAATGGGAGCATTTACCTCTATAGCGGCGTCGCACGCATGATTTATGAAGAGCTGATGGCAAGCAAGACGAAGTACCGTTACTACGCCAGCTACATCAAAAATTCATTCCCCTACGAGAAAACACAGTAGCTTTTAAAGATAAAGAATAGTCGTTAAGGGCGGAGAGAGTTCTCTCTCCGCTTCTTCGCATCCGTTTATTCTTCAGTAGATTCAACGGTAGTAAAAGCTGCCATCAACACGCCTTCATTAAGCGCCAACGGCAGATAATGAATGGATTCTCCCGCCTGCAAAGTTCGAGCAATAACAGCCTGAAGCGCCGCGCGATCGTGAATATCCACATCCAGTGCAGCCAGTGAGGTTGGTAAACCAAACGCCTTAAACGCCGCTTTCAGTTGGCGCAGCGTTTCACTATCCCCTAGCAAGGCGCTCTGTACCAGAATGCCATAAGCAACTTTAGTGCCGTGCAGGAAGCGTTCCGTTTGCGGCAACACCGTCAAACCGTTATGAACCGCATGCGCGGCCGCCACACGGGTGTAACGCTCCCCCAACCCGCCAACCATGCCGCCTCCGGCAATGATCGCATCCACCACATCCAGGAAATCCTGCGTCAGTTCGCCACGCTTGACGGCTTCCAGCGCCGCTGCACTTTGTTGTAGCAACACATTGCGGATATCCAATGCGGCCTGTAAACCCAGTCGAACAGAAAGCGGCAGCGTTTCTGGCTGAGGGCTAAGCACCACGGCTTCATACCACTTCGCCAACGTATCGCCGACGCCAGCCAATAGGTATTCCACGGGTGCCGCCAGCAGAATTCGCGGTTCCACCAAAACCAGATGGTTAGCGTCAGTGAAAATTTCGAAGCGCAGCGCCTGTCCGGCATCGTTATACCAGACGGACAGCGGCGTCCAGGCCGCACAGGTCGCTGCAATGGTTGGAATCGCCACCAGCGGCACGCCAATATGACGCGCGGCGACCTTCGCGGTATCCAGCACCGCCCCACCGCCGACGCCAATGACAACCTGACAGTCATCACCCGCCTGCGCCACTAGTTTTGCAACTTCACCTTCACTGCAATGCGCACCAAACTGAACGCGTCGGGCTGACGGCGCGTCGAACTCGGCGGGCAAATATGGTCGCGCCGCCGCAATCGCCCGCTCACCGTAGATCCACAACGCGTTTTTCAGCACGTCTGGCGGATAAAACTCCAGCAGCTTATCGATAGCGCCAGAGAACGAAAAATAGTTGGCGGGACCAACCTGTACGCGGACTGTCGTTGTGTGCATGTTTGAATCTTCCTCGCCGACCACTCTCGTGAGCACGGCTCTTATTTTATCTTATGTTTGTCTGGTAGATGAATCTGCTGCGCTACCCTATTGATAATCCCATCTTATTCACTTGCTTGCGGCAGCTTAAGAACTTTTTTACTTAATTTATGCTTTTTCGTTCATAGCCAGCCAATCTCAAACACTTGAAGCTGTATTAAATTCTCTGGGATATGTGCTACCTTTCTTTTCCGTTATTTCATGACCCTGACCGCCAAGAGCGTTACCGACCATGATCCCTACCGCCCAAAGCCGATTGGAAATGCAGAACATTTCCATCTCCTTTTCTGGTTTCCACGCCCTCAAGCAGGTTAATTTCACACTGGAAGGTGGTTCGATTCATGCCCTGACCGGCGCAAACGGCGCGGGTAAATCCACGCTCATGACCATCTTATCCGGCGCTTACGATCACTATCAGGGCGACATTCTGATTAATGGCAAGCAGGTCGATGTCCATTCACCGCGTGATGCCAAGCGGTACGGTATTCATCTGGTGCAGCAGGAAGTCGATGTCGCGCTGGTTCCCACGCTGTCCGTAGCGGAAAACATTATGCTGGATACGCTGGCACAAGACGGGCATCTGCTGAGCTGGCCGCAGATATACCGTCAGGCGCAGGTACTTCTCGATCAACTTGGCGTTCACCTGAATGTTCGTCAGCGACTGGATACCTGTTCGCTGGCCGAGAAACAGCAAATTCTGCTCGCCCGTGCCTTGTCCCACGAATGTCGTTTCCTGATTTTAGATGAACCCACTGCCCCGCTGGATCAGGCCGAAAGCGCTCGCCTCTTTCAGGTAGTACGCCGTTTGCAGGCGGATGGCATCGGAATCGTGTTTATTTCCCACCGTATTCATGAGCTGAGCGAAATCTGCGATACGTTGACCGTCCTGCGTGACGGCGAGTTTGTCAGCAGCGGCGCGATGCAGGGGCTCAGTGGTGAAGAGATCGTGGAGAGAATGCTGGGGCATCGGCTTGACGATATTTTCCCACCACGCCGAACCGCACCTGCTGAAGAAACGCTGCTTCAGGTCACCGGTTTGCACGATGAAACACTGCTGCACAATATTTCCCTTACGCTGCGCAAAGGGGAAATTCTGGGCATTGCCGGGCTGGCAGGTGCGGGGAAAACCGAGCTATGTAAAGCGCTGTTCGGCGCGGAACCCTGCCAAATCGCGCAAGGTGAATATCGCGGTAAGCCCTGGCGACCGCACTCGCCACACCAGTCCGTCGAACAAGGTTTGGCGCTGGTTCCTGAAGAGCGGCGTAAAGAAGGCATTTTTATTGATGAATCCGTCACCATGAATCTCAGCATCACTGCCACTGACAGCTTTTCCCGCTGGGGCGTTTTCAGCCGCAGTAAGGCTGTTAGCTGGGCGAAACAGGTCGTTGAGCAGCTTGCGGTTCGCACCACCGGTCCGACGCAAAAGCTGGCGCGCCTGTCAGGTGGGAATCAGCAAAAAGTGGCTATCGGCAAATGGCTACGCAGTGAAGCACAAGTTCTTATTTTTGATGAACCCACCAAAGGCGTAGATATCAAGGCCAAGCAGGATCTGTTCACGCTGATTGACGGCCTCGCTCGTCAGGGAAAAGGCATTATTTATGCCTCGGGCGAATTTTCCGAACTTGTCGGACTCTGCGATCGCATCTGCGTGTTATGGGATGGTCGTATTGTCGCCGAACTGAACGCCGCTGAGATTGACGAAGAAACCTTACTTTTATATTCAACTGGAGGAACTCCCGCGTGAGTCACCCACTTTCATCTAACGGGGCGCTCCCCTTCCGTCACCACGTTTTCGAGTTTCTCTATAAGTGGGGCATGCTGATCACGGTTGTCGCGCTGATTACGCTTTTCGGGCTGGCGTCGGACAACTTTCTTGACCCGTATAACATCATCAATATTCTGCGTTCTATCGCCATCGTCACGGTGATTGCGATTGGCGTCTCTATCTCGCTGTCCGTCGGCGGTTTTGATCTGTCCGTGGGCTCAACGGCGTCGCTGGCCAATGCACTGGTTATCTCGCTTTTTGTCTGGTACGGATTCGGCACCACAGGCGCGATCGTTCTGACACTTCTTCTGTGTACACTGGTTGGGCTATTCAACGCCTTTCTTATCGTCGTACTGAAGATTCCCGATATGCTCGCGACACTTGCCAGTCTGTTCGTCATCCAGGGCGTCGCGATGACGTACAGCTATGGCGGCTCCATCACCCAGAACATGGTATTGCCCAGCGGTGAAATGGCGGAAGGCGTTATTCCTGAGTTCTTTGCCACACTGGGTCAGGTACCGGTCATTGTGGTCATCATGCTGGCGGTAACGGTGTTGGTGCAGCTATATCTGTCCCTTACCAAACACGGTCGCCGGATGTATGCCATCGGCGGCAACCCTGAAGCCGCTCGACTTGCTGGCATTCGTACCGCGCGTTATCGGGTACAGGCGTACGTGTTTTCCTCATTACTCGCGGCATTGGGTGGCATCTTGCTGGCATCACGCATTGGCTCTTCTCAGGTCAATGCTGGTGGTGGCTATTTGATGGATGCCGTTGCCGCAGCCTACATCGGTTTCTCGCTGGCGGGATCCGGCAAACCGAACGCGCTGGGTACGCTGCTCGGCGCTGTTATTCTTGGCGTCTTGCAGAATGGGCTGGTGATGCTCTCCGTGCCTTACTACGCCATGGATATCATCAAAGGTCTGGTTCTGGCGCTCGCGCTGGCAATGACGTATATCCAGAAACGCTGATACGCACTAATCTGACTTCCGCCCCATTCATCCGAATTCGGGGCGGATTAACAACGCAGCCCACCACTACCGTCACCTTCTTTCATTAATCGGCTTTTTACACTGGCAATTATCACTGCACCACCTGATTATTTACTGCCGTTATTATTAAGAAATAAATATTCCCTCGCACAACAAAGAGGGTAATCAGAATAATCACAAAGAATGACATTTTCGCTTTAAGTCTAGTGCACGCTACTTTCATTCGCTCGCGGCTATCTTTCATTCCGGTGTGGATATAGTGGGCATGAAGCAGATAATCAACAGTGAAAGATTCAATCTGGTGAAACGTTCAATTTTAGTAATCAATTAAAATTGATGAATATCATATTTACGCTGCCGGGTAATATTCCTTCATACCCGGCGAAATCAAATTATCTCTTATTTGTATCCATTCTGCTGGGCATACTCATCAATATTTTCAATCGTCTTTTCCATCAACAATTGCAGTGATGAGGCAGACGTCCAGGAGATATGCGGTGTAATCAGAAGATTCGGCAGGGTTTTCGCCGCGACCATTAGTGGATTGTCTTTTTGCGGCGGCTCCTGCGTTAGACAGTCGAGCGCGGCACCTGCAATGACGCGCTGCTGCAATGCCGCTGCCAGCGCGTTTTCATCAATCAACCCGCCTCTGGCGGTATTAATAAGAAACGCAGTGGGCTTACACAGCGCGAGCGTCTCCGCATTAATCAGGTGCTGTGTACTGGCATTCAACGGGCAGTTGAGTGAAACCACATCCGCTAGCCGCAGCATGTCTTCAAACGGCAGATAACCAGCACGACACAGTGAGACTCCACGATGCTCGGCAAAAATCACCTTCATCCCCAGCGCCTGCGCCAGTCGCGCAACTTCCCGCCCAATCGTACCCGCACCGATGATGCCCAGCGTCGCGCCTGCGATGTCCTTGACGGGGTGATCAAAATAGGCAAATTGCGACTGGCTGGCCCAGCGATCGCCCAATTGATCGCGATACCACGCCATCAGGCTGTGCTTTAGCGCGAAAATCATGGCAATTACGTGTTCAGACACGGCTTGCGTCGAGTAGCCAGGTACATTTTTGACCGTGATGCCCA
This sequence comes from Pectobacterium aroidearum, assembly GCF_015689195.1. Classification (GTDB taxonomy): domain Bacteria; phylum Pseudomonadota; class Gammaproteobacteria; order Enterobacterales; family Enterobacteriaceae; genus Pectobacterium; species Pectobacterium aroidearum. The sequence continues at coordinate 2,030,396 of NZ_CP065044.1, read as the reverse complement.
GCTCTTTGGCAGCAACAAGATCGATATTGTCGGTTCCCGTTGCCGTCACGGCAATCAGCTTCAGTGCAGGCAACGCGGCTAAAGTGTCTCGCGTTAATAAAACTTTATTCGTAATGATAACGTGGGTATCTTTGGCTCGGTCGATAACGTGCTCGGGCGAGGTGTAGCAATATTCAATCCATTCATGGCGGCATTGTGGACGCCTAAAATTCGTCTTTTTCAGGAAAATGGTTTCAGGCAGTGAGCCTTTATCCAAAAAGGTAATTTTTAACATCATCGTGCCCTGGTTGCTATTCATACACTGACTGACGATTGCAGATATCAAGCGTTCCACAATCGGCAATCACGACAGGTATTCTCATACAAAAATAATGAATTAAATTCTCTGTACGACACAAGACAACGAACGTATTAATAACGTTACACTTCCTGCCTCATCGGAAATCCATCACTCCGTAACGTGAAGCGTAGTCAGCATTAAAGCAATTAACAATACCTAATATAACGAATTTCATTCATTGACATTGTTAGCATCAATATTCAGAAATATCACAAAAATAGGGCAAAAAACGATGATGAAAATAGAAAAGATAAATGCATGGTGAAGAGAAAGGCGGAATTAGTGAAGCAGAGTGAAGCAGAAAGAGGGATGAAAGAGTCTGTAGTGCAACGTGTTAACACCCCGAAACGGATGAACATCCGCTTCGGGGAAAGATGACAATCAGAAATTAACGTTGACTGACATCCAATAGTTACGGCCTGGAGTGACATAACCGGTCGTAGAACGGCTGGAGTCGAAGTAATCACCCGCATAGTACCCGTTATACGATTGTACCTGGGAGAAGTCTTTATCCAGTAAATTGTTTACCGTACCATTCAACGTAACATCCTTTGTCACTTTGTAGGAGGCACCCAAATTCACCACCGTCCACGCCTTTAGATCGGCACCGCGCGCGTTGTATACCAACTTCTCATTATTACTCAGATTGGCATAATTGCCGAGAAAACGCGGCGTTTTGCCATGATATTCAGCGGCCAACCAGGTAGCCCACTGCTCGTCAATTTGCCAATTCAGACGGGCATTCGCCATATGTTTAGCGGTGTTGGTGGATGCGGCGCCAGGATTCAGCCCACCGATTTGTTCACTGTGCGTATAGGTATAATTCAATCCCAGCGTTAATTCAGGAACAACCACAGGGAAAGACGTTGCGAACTCAACACCTTGCGTTCTGGCTTTACCAATGTTACGGCTAGAGCCAACGCTCTCCGTCACTCTCGTACCATTTTGCAACATTATTGTGTTGCTGCTAATCGTATAGCTGTCGATTATGTTTTTGTAATGGTTAACAAAACCAGTAATGTTCGCTTTTACGTTCGCGGCATTCTCATAGTACAGCCCTGTTTCAAAGTTGGTACTTTCTTCCGGCTTCAGATCCGGGTTACCCAAGACTGTCGACCAGCCATTCCCTGCCACGCCGCTGACACCATTATGCAATTGCGCCAGAGAAGGCGTTTTATATCCGGTGCTGACGCCACCTTTTACCGTCCAGTCATCTGCCACATTCCATACCAGATAGGCACGCGGACTCAGATGGCCGCCGAAGCTATCGTGTTTCTCATAGCGGGCACCGAGAGTCAGAGAGAGTGGTTCAAGTAACTGCCAATCATCTTCCGCATACAGCGACCAGCTTTTTTGTTTGAACGTTTCACCACTGTTTACCAGCACGATGCCATCTTTAAGGCGTGCATCCCAGAACTGTCCACCGACAGTTATCAAATGGTCGTCCCCTACCGGTGACACCAGCATCGTATCAAAAATAGTGTTGGTATTTTTCAGTTCACGATCGCTACCAGAGAAGCCTGCGTTAGCGGCATTCAAGAGGCGCGGAGTCAGTATACGCCCCGTATTTTCCGTGGTGGCATAGGACAGGTTTGAACTCCAGCGACCAAACGACAGATCGGTATCATGCCCTATCGCCAGTTTATTACGCTCAAAGCGCAGTTCATCGCGGTATCCACCACCACCCACGCCAATCGGGCCCAGTTGGCTACTGCGGTTATCGTAAGTCTGGCGTGACACATCGCCATCAATCCACAGGGTATTGGCGTCGCTGGTTTTAAAGCTCAGTTTCCCACCGACAGTGTAGTTATCCGTCTTGGTCGGGAAAGGAACACGCGTGTCACCCGTCCCGCTCAGTGAGGTGACGCTTGATCCCTGACGATGTTCCACATTGCCGCGCAATGCCAAACTAAATTGATCATTCACCAACGGACCAGAGGTATAGAAACCCAGCGTGGAGCTATCGCCCCATTTGCGATGTTCTTGCACCGTATGTGACAGATTCACGCTGCCACGCCACTGCTTGCTGTCTTTCTTGGTGATAATGTTGACCACACCGCCAATCGCATCAGAACCATACAGCGTCGACATCGGCCCGCGAATCACTTCAATACGTTCAATGGCCGACAACGGCGGCATCACCGCCGTATTCATGGTATCAAAGCCGTTCGGCGTGGTATCACTGCTGGCGTTCTGACGCACACCATCGATCAGGATCAGCGTATACTTGCTGGGCATACCGCGAATGCTGATGTCCAGACCACCCGTTTTACCCGTACCGCTGCGCACATCAACCCCTTCCACGCCACTTAACGCTTCTCCCAGATCGTGATAGCTTTTTTGCGAGAGTTCTTCCTCACTGACGACAGAAATGGACGCTGGTGCGTTCGTCAACTTTTTCTCATAACCACTTGCGGTGACAACTAAAACATCATCACTACCTGCCGCTATCGCGACATTTGTTGCTGTGGCCGCCAGAGCCAGTGCGACTGCATTCTTGAGATTAATCAGAGAATTTCCTTTCATGATTCCTCGTTATTTTATTGAGTTTTTTTGCAGAAAAGAGTGTAAAGGAATGCATTTAAACGTAAATGATAAGTATTAGCATTCTTCATTTCGTTTAACTACGGTTTAGAAATGCCATTTTTCGTAGCACGAAAGCACTTAATAAGAAGAATAAAAACGGTTAGGGAGGACTTTGTTGCAATAATTAAATTCAAAATATTTGATATAAAAATGAAGTTTTGCCCAATAAAAACGCCGCTGATAAGTATGCTATCAGCGGCGTGGAGGGCGATATGCTAAGTTAAAAAGCGCGATAGTTAACCGCGTGCTTACGATTTAGTCTTTATGATCGGGGAACGTCATATCCTGATACTTGATGAAGCGCGTTCCACGGCACAGCTTATAGCCAAACCAAATCAGCAGGAATAGCGGAATACCGATGTACGTTGCCGTGACACCATACCAGTCAATCTTATCTTCCAGAAATGCCTGATAGTTCTGCCCCAGCGTGATGATAAGGCAGAGCACAAAGGCAAAGATCGGCCCCAGCGGAAAGAAACTCGATTGATAAGGCAGACGGTTCAGGTCATTGCCTTGCATAACATAGCCACGACGGAAACGGTAATGACTGATCGCGATCCCCAACCAGGCAATAAACCCCGTCATACCCGAAGTATTCAGCAGCCACAGGTAAACTGTTTGGTTGCCATATAAAGAAGACAGGAAGCACAGCGCCGCCACCACGGTTGTGGCATACAGCGCATTACGCGGCACGCCGCCTTTTGATAGTCTGGCGAAAATACGCGGTGCTTTGCCTTCCGATGCCAGCGTAAACAGCATACGCGTCGAGGCGTACATCCCGGAGTTACCCGCCGACAGCACTGCCGTCAGGATGACCGCATTCATCACCGCCGCGGCAGACAGCAGGCCAGCATTCTCAAACACCAGCGTGAACGGGCTTACCGTAATGTCTTTGACATCATTACGCAGCAGGTTCGGATCGGTATAAGGAATGATTAAGCTGATAATCAAAATCGCGAAGATGTAAAACAACAGGATGCGCCAGAAAACCTGACGAATCGCACGGGGTATGTTTTTACCCGGATCCTGAGACTCCCCCGCAGCCACGCCGATCAGTTCAGTTCCCTGAAAAGAGAAACCGACGATCATCGCCACGCCAATCATCGCGGAAAAACCCCCTGCAAACGGCGCATCACCGATCTGCCAGTTGTGGAACCCCGCATTTTCCGCACCGCTCATGATGCCGGTAATCATCATCACGCCAACGGCAATGAAAATGATGACTGTCGTCACTTTAATCAGTGAGAACCAATACTCGGCCTCACCAAACCCTTTCACGGAAATGTAGTTAAGCAGGAACATCAGCGCCAGGAAAAGAGCGCTCCAGATCCAGCCGGAAACCTCAGGGAACCAATATCCCATCACCAACTGGGCGGCGACCAGATCGACCGCAATGGTCACCGCCCAGTTGTACCAATAGTTCCAGCCCAGTGCAAAACCGAACCCTTCTTCAACATAGCGGGAACCGTAGGTAGAGAATGAACCGGACACCGGCATGAATGCCGCCAGTTCGCCCAGGCTGGTCATCAGGAAGTAAACCATCAGCCCAATCAGGGCATAAGACAGAAGTGCGCCACCGGGGCCTGCTTGTGAAACCGTCGCACCAGAGGCGACAAATAATCCGGTACCAATCGATCCGCCAATGGCGATCATCGTTAAATGCCGTGCTTTCAGTTCACGGCGCAGGGTCGGTGCGCCCTGTGTAGTTTGTTGAATATCGTGCTGAGCCATTGTTATCCCGCGTGCTCGTGCTAAAAATCGAGGCGGGATTGTAGCAAATAGCATTGTGCTGGATAGTTAAGATCGTCGAGTTATAAGAGAGCTTAATAACTCGCGTCCGATTATTAGCAGCAGAAAATATTTTCGCTATGGTGTTTCGCAGCAATAACTCAGGAAACGCTGCAGAACATTTGAAAGATGTTTCTGTCGGTGATGTACCAGATACAGCGTCCGCGTAAGTTTAGGCAATGGCACCTTCAACTCCACCAGCGAGCCTGACGCCAACTGTTCGGCAATGACATGTCGCGACAGGCAACTGATGCCAATCCCATGGCGAACCGCATGTTTAATCGCCTCAGAATTCCCTAATTCCATAACCAGATGGAAATGCGACAGGTGCGTCAGCAGCAGATGATCCAACACTTCACGCGTACCTGATCCACGTTCGCGCAGGATCCAGTGCGCATCAGCCAGCGCGGTTAATGATACCGAGCCCCGACTGAGCGGATGTTCCGGAGAACAAAATACCACCAGTTCATCTTCCAACCAGGGTTGCGTAATCAAATCAGGATGATGGCAAGGTCCTTCGATCAAGCCCAAATCGACGCTGAATTCAGACACGCGGGTAATCACATCTTTGGTATTGCCGACATGCAATTCTAGTGGGATTTCAGGGTAATCATGGCGATAGCGGGCAATCATCGCAGGTAATAGATAGTTGCCGATGGTACTACTGGCATAAATACGCAGTGCTCCATTATCACGCCGGAAGAGCTGCTCAATTTCCATCGACTGTTCAAGTAATGCCAACGCTTTCGGATACAGCAGGCGACCATGCTCATTGACCACCAGACGTTTACCCACACGATCGAAAAGTTGAACACCCAACTGCCCTTCTAAATCCGCCAGCGCGGCGCTAACAGCCGATTGAGACAGGGCAAGCACAACGGAGGCTTGTGTCGTTGAACCACTTTTCAAGACTTCGGCAAAGACTTCCAGTTGACGTAACGTGATATGCATAGTGCGCTCTTTATCTGAAATACCTATAGGTTATAAATATATAATCAATTTCTCTTTTAATCTCGTGGATTATAAGCTGGCTTCTCAATTCGGTACGGTCAGAATAGGCACCAAACCCATGGCTCTTCCTGCAACGTTACAAGCGATGGTTCCACCCAATGGAGCAAAAGCGCGATTACCCGGTCTGCTGTTAGTAAGTTTAATAACTTTTTCACTCATCTGGCTGGCAAATATTCCGAAAATCGCCCACTGGGGACCCGGTTCTCTGACATTAGCGATCCTGATGGGGATCGTGCTGGGAAATAGTGTTTATCCACGGCTTCATCCGCTGTGCGACCCTGGCGTGCAGTGGGCCAAACAGCATTTACTCCGCTGGGGCATCATACTTTATGGCTTTCGTCTCAGCTTTCAGCAGATTACCGCCGTTGGCGTGACTGGTGTCGCCATCGATCTTACCGTGGTCACGCTGACGTTTTTGCTCGCCTGCTGGATGGGTAAACGCTGGCTGAAGCTCGACAATGAAACCGTGATACTCATCGGTGCTGGCAGCAGTATCTGCGGCGCGGCGGCGATCATGGCAACCGCACCCGTTGTCAAAGCGTCCAGCAATGCCATTGCCGTCGCCGTTTCCACCGTGGTGATTTTCGGTACGACGGCAATGTTTTTGTATCCGTGGCTCTATCAGCTCAATCTCGATCATCACTGGATTGAGGTCACGCCGCAGATCGCCGGCCTGTACTTTGGCTCAACGATACATGAAGTCGCTCAGGTCGTTGCCGCCGGACATGCCGTCGATGGCGCTACGGAAAATATCGCCGTCATCAGCAAAATGCTACGCGTGATGATGTTGGCGCCTTTCCTTATCATTCTTGGGTGCTACCTAAAAAAAGCGACGCAAAAAAGTGATACACAAAACGCCATTCCACTGATGTTCCCATGGTTTGCGCTGGGTTTTATCGCCGTGGCTGCCTTTAACTCTTTCCAGCTCCTTTCCCCCGTCGTCGTCACGCAGTTGGTTCAGCTTGATAATGTGCTGCTGACCATGGCGATGGTTGCTCTGGGGCTCACAACCCGATTCAGCGCCATTCGTCAGGCAGGCGCAAAACCGCTACTGCTGGCTCTCGTTTTATTTATCTGGCTGGTGGTTGGCGGTGCAGGAATCAATCTGTTCTTCGAACATTTATTCGGCTAACGATAAATTATTTACCTGTTAACGTCTGATTAACCTGCGCGACGATACTATGACGATGCCATAATGTCCTCGAAACCAGAGGAGACCAACATGAAATACATCGGGGCACACGTTAGCGCATCTGGCGGGGTCGATCAGGCCGTGATTCGCGCTCATGAGATAAAGGCGACGGCTTTCGCGTTGTTTACCAAGAATCAGCGCCAATGGCAGGCTGCGCCGCTCAGCACCGAGGTCATCGACCGTTTTAAAGCCGCCTGTGAACAGTATGCCTATACGTCAGCACAAATTCTTCCCCACGACAGTTACCTGATTAATCTGGGACACCCGGACGCCGAGGCGTTAGAGAAATCACGTATCGCGTTTATTGATGAAATGGCCCGCTGTCAGCAACTTGGGCTCAGCCTGCTGAATTTTCACCCCGGTAGCCATCTGAAACAGATCGAAGAAGCGGACTGTCTGGCCCGTATTGCGGAGTCCATCAACATCGCGCTGGCGGAAACGGACGGGGTTACCGCCGTGATTGAAAATACCGCCGGACAAGGCAGTAATCTCGGATTCCGTTTTGAGCATCTGGCGGCCATCATTGACGGTGTAGAAGATAAAAGCCGTGTTGGCGTCTGTATCGATACCTGTCATGCCTTCGCTGGCGGCTACGACCTAAGAACGGAAGCGGATTGCGAAGCGACCTTTGCAGAATTTGATCGCATCGTTGGGTTTCGCTATCTGCGCGGAATGCATTTGAATGACGCGAAAAGCGCGTTCGCCAGTCGCGTTGACCGACACCATAGCCTGGGAGAAGGCAATATCGGCAAAACGGCCTTCAGCTACATCATGAAAGATGCCCGTTTTGATGGGATCCCAATGATTCTGGAGACAATCAATCCCGATATCTGGGCTGACGAAATCGCCTGGCTCAAGTCCGAAGCCCAATGCTAAAAATTTCCGGGAGAAATTTTTAAAGTTGCATCAGCAACGGCCCGTAAGGGTGGCGGCCAGAGATGGCACGCCATAAAAAAAGCGCCAGTTGATGAATACCAACTGGCGCTATCTCATCCACATCCTTGTGTTATGGCATTACTTTTTATTCATGACGCCGTTTCCTGCATCGTAAAAGTCAGACTTACGCGATTTTCGCCAGTTGTTCATCAGAGCGTTTCAGCAACGCATACAGCACGCCAGCCACAACGGTTCCCGCAATGATCGCTAACAGGTAGCCGATAACCGGGGTAATTGCACCTGGAATCAGCAGTACGAACAGACCACCGTGTGGTGCCATCAGCTTAGCGCCTACCGCCATCGACAGCGCACCGGTCAGCGCACCACCGATAATACAGCAAGGCAGAACACGCATTGGATCACGCGCGGCGTAAGGAATCGCCCCTTCGGAAATAAAGCACAGGCCCAGTACAAACGCCGCTTTACCCCCTTCACGCTCGGTCGGGTTGAATTTCTTACTTGCCAACACGGTCGCCAGCCCCATTGCCAGTGGAGGCACCATACCTGCTGCCATCACCGCCGCCATCGGGGCATAAATCTGGCTACTGAGCAAGGTCGTACCGAAGACGTAAGCCACCTTGTTAACCGGGCCGCCCATATCCGTACACATCATGGCACCCAGAATCGCACCCAGAATCACCGCATTTGCCGTGCCCATGGATTGCAGCCAGCCTGTCAGGCCAGTCAGGATTTTCGCCACCGGCGTACCGACAACGTAAATCATGATAAGACCGGTGATCAGCGTAGCAAACAACGGAATGATCAGAATCGGTTTTAGCGCAGTCAGACTTTGCGGCAGAATCAGCTTATTGTTGATCGCTTTGGCGATATAACCTGCCAGAAAACCTGCGATAATCCCACCGAGGAAGCCCGCACCGGTACTCACGGCTAACATCCCGCCAACCAGACCCGGCGTTAAACCCGGACGATCCGCAATGGAGAAAGCGATATAGCCTGCCAGCACTGGCACCATCAGCGCGAAGGCAGAACCGCCACCAATCTTCATCAGTGCCGCAGCCAACGTACCTTCTTGTTTAAAGGCTTCAATACCAAAGACAAACGACAGGGCGATACACAGACCACCCGCTACCACCATCGGCAGCATGTAGGATACGCCGGTCAGCAGGTGACGATATGGGCCAGCCCCGCCTTTCTGCGCAGCCTCGCTCGTGCTTGCCGCACTGGTTTGCCCGGATGGCTGATACACTTTCGCTTCAGCCTGCGCTTTATCCAACTCCTGCGCCGTCTTCTTCAGTGCCAGTCCTGTTGAGGTGCGGTACATCTTCTTACCAGCAAACTTCGCCAGATCGACTTCAATATCCGCAGCGACGATTACCAGATCGGCCTGTTCCACTTCTTCTGGGGTAATCGCGTTGCCCGCACCAACGGATCCGCGCGTTTCTACCTTAACCCACCAGCCACGTTTTTTCGCTTCGCTTTCAATCGCTTCTGCTGCCATAAACGTGTGCGCGACTCCCGTCGGACACGCCGTTACGGCAACAATGCGCTTGGCAGCAGCGGGTTGCTGAACGGAAGCTGACGCGGCAGCCTGATATACCGTTGCTTCAGCCTGTGCTTTCGCCAAAAAGGCTTCCGGTTGTGAAACAGCCAGTTCAATGTCACCGACATAAACCTGTTTGCCATTCAGCGCGCTGTCCGCCGCAGCGGATGCACCCAGAAAGATCGCCAGTTCTGCGTCGTTAGCCTGTTCTGTAAACGTCACCCCTGCTTTCGCAGCGGCAGCGCCGAGTAGGTTCTTCACCAGTTGGCTTCTCGCCAGGCCCAGTGATTTATCCAAAATCAGCAGCATTTTCATTGTTTATCTCCTGCTGTATCAGTTAAAGGGTTTCAGGTCGACACGCGCCATCATCGCGGCCAACTGAGGACGATCGGTAATACCAACATTACTTTGGCTCACAGCCAGCGCTGAAACGGCCGTCGCCAAACGCAGAGTGTGCTCACTGGACTCACGCATTAATAAGCCATAAATCAACCCCCCAACCATGGAGTCGCCCGCACCTACCGTACTTACCACATCACAAGCTGGTGGTTTCGCCAGCCACGCGCCGGATGCATTCACCCACAGTGCGCCTTCCGCCCCCAATGAGATCACAACATGCGCGATACCCTGTTCACGCAGCGCGTGGGCAGCGTCCACCACATCAGCCAGCGTAGGTAATTTACGCCCAGCCCATATCTCCAGCTCCCGGCGGTTCGGTTTCACCAACCAGGGAGAGGCTTTCAGTCCCGCCACCAGCGCTTCACGGCTGCTGTCGAAAATAATGCAAGGACACTGCGTACGCAGACGAGACATCCAGTCGGTAAACGCATCAGGATCGACGCCAGCAGGCAGGCTGCCGCTTACCGCGACCATGTCGAACTGCCCCAGCCAGCTCAGCGAATCATTAACGAAACGCTGCCAGTCTTGCTGTGTCACTTCAAAACCGGAAAAGTTGAAGTCGGTTACGTCGCCATCTTTTTCGGTTAATTTGACGTTAATGCGCGTACGTCCTGGCACAACCTGGAAACGGTTAGCAATACCCAGCTCGCTGAACAGTTGCTGAAAACCATCCTGATTGTCTTTGCCCAGAAAGCCACCTACCGTGACATCAATCCCGAGATCTTTCAGCACCTTGGCAACGTTAATGCCTTTACCGGCGGCGTGCAGACCTGCTGTCTGAACCAGATTGACTTCGCCTTTCTCAACTTCCGGGCAATAGCCAACCAGGTCATAAGCTGGATTCAGGGTGATTGTGGCTACTCTCCTGCTCATGCTGCCCCCTCGCCCAAACCGGACGTAATTGCGTCGCCAATAGCAGCCAGTGCTTGTTCTGCATCGCTACCGCTGGCGGTGAAGCGCAGTTTGTGACCTTTTTTCACGCCCAGCGCGACGACTTTCATCAGGCTGCGGCCATTTGCCGGTTTGCCTGTGCCATCCAGATTGGTCACCGTAATCTCACTGGTGAACTGTTTGATCACATTCACCAGCATGGTGCCCGGACGCGCGTGCAGGCCGTGTTCGTTACGAATGGTAAATTCCGCCGTCAGCACTTCGCTTTCTTCCGGTACATCGCTGGTCAAGAGAGCCAGCAGCGTCGGTGCATCAGCCGTCAGCAGACGTTCTGCTTTTTGTGCAATCAGCAGATTGCTCAGGTAATCGATCGGCGCAAAAGCCTGATCGTCAGCCGCAGCTACCGTTACCAGTAACGCCACGTTTTCACCGTCAACGCTGAAAGGCGTTGCTGGACGAGCGACTGCCGCCGCGCTGCTGAGGTTACCGACAGCGCTATCGCTGAACCATACACCTTGTCCCAGATTCAGCGGCTTGTTGCTGACAGCGGTGCTGACGAAGCTGGCGTCTGCTGCACCGACCTGCTGAAGACGACCGGCATTCAGCGCCTGAAGGGTCAGCAGATTATCGGTTGCCACGTCCAGCGCAATCAGCGAGGTGTCAAAGCGGAATTCTGCCAGCTGTTGCTCGCCCATCAGCAAGCTACGCAGTTCTTCTGCTGATGTGGTGCTTGCCAAACGTGCCGCTACGCGATCGTCGCTCAGGACGTGAGTCAGCTGACGCAGCAGCGCAAGGTGTTCATCAGAACGGGCTGCAATCCCCAACACCACATAGGCGGTTTGATCTTCACCCCAGGCGATACCCTGAGGAAACTGGAATACTTGAACCCCGGTCTTCAATACCAGATCGCGGGTGTCGGTGGTGCCGTGAGGGATAGCAATGCCGCTTCCCAAATAGGTGGATGTCTGCTGTTCGCGCTGTAGCATGCCGTCGACATACCCTGCGTTAACGCACCCGGCCTCGGTCAGTGCTGAAGCAACAAGCTGGATGGCTTCCTGCTTATTACTGGCCGCTGCGCCCAAATGAATATCTTGCTGTGACAACTGGAACATGGCTCTCCTCTCTTGCTGAAAGTTGAATCGTTTCAGCTTTTATGAGAAAAAAATGTGTCGATTGTTAGGGCGTTTCAAAAAAAATTCCGCTGAAACGTTTCAAAAGTCTCATTCTATTACGTCATTTATGCAAGCTTTCTACGCTGATGACGTAACAGAATTTTGACATCACGCACATTTTAACGTGGATGATGCGCTGCCCGCCAACAAAAATCCGTAAATGGCTGAAGCTGTGCTGACGAAAAATAATGAAACATGATTTCTGTTTCAGAATAAACCCGAGTACTATGTCGCGCTCGACAGCCTCTGCCTATTTTCCAAGCGCTATCAATTTATGTTCACTCCAGCAAACACAACACGACGCCCGCTTGACCTGACATCGTCAGCATTCCTGATTATTGCCTTTCTGACCGGAACGGCCGGCGCCCTGCAACTTCCTACGCTCAGCCTCTTTCTTTCCAGCGAAGTACAAGCTCGTCCTTTTCTGGTGGGGATGTTTTATACCGGAAGTGCAGTTATTGGCATTGTCGTCAGCCAAATGCTGGCCACGCGCTCGGACCGTCAAGGCGATCGCAAATCTCTGATCTTCGTCTGCTGCCTGCTGGGCGCACTGGCCTGCATGCTGTTTGCATGGAATCGTAACTACTTTATTCTGCTTTTTATCGGCGTTCTGCTGAGCAGCTTTGGCTCAACCGCGAACCCGCAGCTTTTTGCGCTGGCGCGGGAGCACGCGGATAAAACCGGCCGAGAAGCGGCAATGTTCAGCTCCATCCTCCGCGCCCAGATTTCTCTCGCCTGGGTTGTTGGCCCCCCTATCGCTTTTGCACTGGCGCTGGGCTTCGGCTTCACAACAATGTATCTGACCGCTGCGGCCGTCTTTATCCTGTGCGGTATTCTGGTCAAACTCTTCTTACCTTCCATGCCCAAAGCCGTGGAAAAGACCACCTCTACGCTGGAATCACCACGTCGCAATCGCCGGGACACGCTCTTGCTGTTCGTTGCCTGTACCTTGATGTGGACCTGCAACGGTATTTACCTCATTAATATGCCGCTGTATCTGGTGCATGAACTGCATCTACCGGAAAAGCTGGCCGGTATCATGATGGGTGTGGCTGCCGGGCTGGAAATTCCGGTCATGCTGATTGCTGGCTACGTCGCTAAACGCTTTGGGAAACGTTTCCTGATGCGGCTTGCCGTTGCCTCCGGGCTACTGTTTTTCGGCGGCTTGCTGGTTCTCAACGGGGAAATAGCCCTGCTGGTGTTACAGGCGCTAAATGCCATTTTCATTGGTATTCTGGCCGGAATCGGCATGCTTTACTTCCAGGATTTGATGCCTGGACAAGCGGGTGCAGCGACGACGCTGTTTACCAATACCACGCGCGTTGGCTGGATCATCTCTGGTTCACTGGCTGGGATCGTTGCTGAAATCTGGAACTATCATGCAGTCTTCTTCTTCGCGCTGCTGATGATCGCCGGTTCCATCTATTGCATGTGGCGTATCAAGGACGCCTGATCGCCGGACGTCAAGGCGCAGTGTCAGCTTCCAGTTTAAGCAGATAAACCATCGCCTCATCCCGATGACTGAAACACATATCTGCGCGCGGCTGTAGCCCTGCACAAACCGCGGGCCGCAGCGGTGAATGAAATAACCCGCAGCGCATCGCGTCATCTAGATGAATACAGGGCGTATTAGCTGGCTTGCCGTGCGGCAACCCCGGCATGGGGGTTGAAATCGATGGCGCGGTACAACAGGCGCCGCAATGGGAGCGACAGTCCATCAGCAAACTCTCCGGTGGGCTGACAAAAGATAGAGAGCGCCACGATAGCAGTCTCGTCGTCAAAAACCAATATCAGCTCCTTCATCTTAATCACTTGCCTGAATTCCCCGTCGCGAGTAACGTGTCGCCACAAAAATCACACTCCTTATAGCAGGTAATTTTTATGGCAAGAGCGAACGAGATTAAACGTGGTATGGTCGTTAACTATAACGACAAGTTATTGCTGGTAAAGGATATCGATGTCCAAAGCCCCAGCGCCCGTGGTGCCAGCACGCTATACAAAATGCGTTTTTCTGATGTACGTACCGGGCTGAAAGTGGAAGAGCGTTTTAAAGGCGATGATATTCTCGACACCATCACGCTGACACGCCGCACGGTCACCTTCTCTTATATTGATGGCGACGAATACGTCTTTATGGATGATGAGGACTACACCCCTTACCTCTTCAAAAAAGATCAAATAGAAGAAGAGCTGCTGTTTATCCCTGAAGGCGGTATGCCAGGAATTCAGGTCTTGAGCTGGGACGGCCAGATCATCGCGCTGGAATTGCCACAAACGGTAGACCTGGAAATCGTGGATACGGCTCCGGGTATTAAAGGTGCCTCCGCCAGTGCGCGCAACAAGCCTGCCACCATGAGCACAGGCCTGACCATCCCTGTTCCAGAATACCTGAGCGCGGGTGAAAAAATCCGTATTCACATTCCAGAACGTCGCTATATGGGCCGCGCAGACTAACATTCTACATTGTGCTTCCCGCACAATACTTGTCGCCGGGTGATACATCCGGCACACGTAAACCTTCCACACACATAGGAGCCTGCCATGCTAACGAAAGTCAATTTGATTACGGGGTTTCTGGGGAGTGGGAAAACCACCACTATCCGTCATCTTCTGTCACAAAAGCCAGAAGACGAAGTTTGGGCGGTGCTGGTCAATGAATTCGGCGAAATAGGCATTGACGGCGCACTACTGGCGGACAGCGGCGCAGTACTAAAAGAGATTCCCGGCGGTTGCATGTGCTGCGTGAACGGTCTGCCTATGCAGGTTGGTCTGAATATGCTGCTCCAACAGAAAAAGCCTCACCGTCTGCTCATCGAACCCACAGGGCTCGGCCACCCAAAACAAATTCTCTCATTGCTGACAAGCGATATCTATCAGCCCTGGCTGACATTGCAGTCCACGCTGTGCCTGCTGGATGCGCGTCAGTTAAGCGATACTCGTTACACGGGAAATGAAAATTTCCGTGACCAGCTTGCCGCCGCTGACATTATTATTGCCAACAAGCGTGACACTTATAACGCCGACGATCTCGCAGCCTTACAGCAGTGGCAGCAGGCGAGCGGCGACGGGCGGCAAATTATCGAAGCCAGTGAGGGAAAGATTGACCGACAACTGCTCGATCAATCGCGACACAACATGCGAGAACTGCCGGATGGCGCTCATCACCACTCGCATAAACCCACAAATGGTCTGGCCGCGCTACAATTACCGGGTGGGCAATCCTGGCGTCGTTCTCTCAATCAGGGACAGGGATATCACGCCTGCGGCTGGATATTCGCCCCTGAAACCGCTTTTGATACTGCGGCCCTGCTGGACTGGGTTCGTCTTTCTCCCGTAAACCGAGTTAAAGGAGTCATGCGTATAAAAGAAGGGACGCTCGTCGTTAACCGTCAGGGACACGACCTTCATATAGAAACCCGATCGGCGGCACCGATGGATAGCCGTATCGAAATCATCAATGAAACACCAGCAGAATGGAACACGTTACAAGCCTCATTGTTAAAGGCTCGTTTAGCTAACGTGGACTAAACTGGAGTTTTTTCGTCTTTATTTGGATGCTTTGCCTTATGTCATTTGCTCGTTTTTCTTCTATTGTCGTGCTCAATGTATTGGGCATTAGCTTGTTTTTATCTTGGTATCTACTCGAAAACCATGGATTTTGGTTCACACTTGATAGCCATATCTTTTTCTATTTCAATCAACTCTTAGTCGATAGTCCGACGTTTTTACATCTGGTTGCCATTACCAACAACCGCGCCTTTGACGGCTGTGCGCTCATTGCGATGGGTCTGCTGTATCTGTCGTTTTATCTGAAAGCCACGCCCGCAGAACGCCGTCGTTTATTGATCATCGGCTTTGTCATGCTGCTTACCGCAGTGACGCTGAATCAGGCGGGGCATTTATTACCTGTGCAACACGCCAGCCCGACACTCTATTTTAACGACATCAACCGCGTTTCAGACTTAACGGGCATTCCGACCAAAGATGCTTCATCGGACAGTTTCCCTGGCGACCACGGCATGATGCTGATGATCTTTGCCGCTTTTATGCTGCGCTATTTCACCCGCACCGCTTTCGCCATCGCCCTGGTCATCATGGTGATCTTCTCATTACCTCGCATCATGATTGGCGCCCATTGGTTTACCGATATTGCCGTCGGCTCGCTCTCGGTTGTTTTAGTTGGCCTGAGCTGGTGGTTATTAACGCCAGCAAGCGATGCCGCTATTGCTCTGTTAGACCGTCTATTACCTAAAAAACGGACAGTATAAATCTCTATGATTTCAGATTTTTTACATCGACATTTTTTAGCTGAATACATCATTAAATCTTATAAATAAAATAGTTAAAACTTCTCGCAATCCTGCTGCTGTTACGGTAGTCTCGTTCAAGTTTGCTTTTTAGCGCATACTGAACTAGCAGCAGCAAGAGAAATAATGTGCATTCCGGCACACTTTCGCTGATGAGTGTTTGGCTAAGAAGAAACTCTGTTTTAGTCTGAGTCTCGTTTTCGTTTGGCATTTATGCCCCAGTGAAATGGGGATACTACATAGCGATATTTATCGTTAAGGACAGCAAGGGAACATAACAATAATGGTCAAGTCTCAACCGATTCTGAGATATATCTGGCGGGCAGTGCCTGCCGTCGCGGTAGCAATGATGCTCTCCGCATGTGGAAGTAACAGTGCATATAACCATAAAGCTCAAACTGATATGCATGCAGTTAATGATAAAGATGGTCTTTTACTGCAAGCCTCTCAGGATGAATTTGAAGCATTGGTTCGTAATGTGGACATCAAGTCCAAATTGCTCAACCAATATGCCAGTTGGAAAGGTGTTCGTTACCGCTTAGGTGGTGATAGTCGCCGTGGCATTGATTGCTCAGCTTTCGTTCAGCGCACTTTCCGCGAACAGTTTGGCATGGATTTACCGCGTTCAACCTATGAACAGCAAGAGATGGGCCAGAAAATTCAGCGCAACAAACTGCGCGTTGGCGATCTTGTTCTGTTCCGTGCAGGTTCAACCGGACGCCACGTTGGCATTTATCTCGGCAACGATCAGTTCGTCCACGCGTCAACCAGCAGCGGCGTCATTATTTCAAAAATGACGGAAGACTACTGGAATAAGCGTTATCAAGAAGGACGCCGTGTTCTGAGTAAAGGAACCACTACCAGCTAAGTCATATCCGCGCCCTTGCTGTGATATTGCTTTGTTTGTAAGAGAACCTTGCTGTTAGCCAACGAAACGAGACGACATCAACGCCGCTTATAACAAGCGGCGTTTTTTTATGATGGACATCCCTGTCCATCACCCTACAGGCCGTTGCTACGCAACGTTGAAAAACGTTCCCTACGTTTTTTTATGCTCGCTTTTCACCCGAAGATTGCAGCCCCTCCCCCCCTTCTGCGACGCACTGCGCAAAATATGACTAACTCAACAACCTGAAACACTAACAGGCCGTGATTAAGGTAGGTTTATCACCTGATTTCATGATAAAAAGTAAACACACAGCTTCCCGATGGGAATGTTAATTATTTCAAGAACTTTATGTCGATGAAATCGGCATTGTTGATGTTACGGTATGGCACGTCTGCATCAGACGATACCCCACCAGACGACATCCGCTCGCAGGAGATTACCGTCAGATGTTAAAACGCGTTATCGCTGCCGTATTGCTTTGCACGGCCCATTTTGGCGTGCAGGCTGAAACGATTGAAAACAGCACCCGCTTTGCACTTTTAGGTGAACCCAAATATGCCGAGAACTTCAGCCATTTTGACTATGTCAATCCTGATGCACCCAAGGGCGGCAGCATCACCCTCAGCGCACTAGGTACCTTTGATAATTTCAACCGTTTCGCACTACGTGGCGTAGCCGCAGCCCGTACGGAACGGCTCTACGATTCGCTTTTCACTTCTTCTGATGACGAACCCGGCAGCTATTATCCGCTGGTCGCGCTGACGACACGCCATTCGGCGGATTTCCGCTGGATTGAAATAGAGATGAATCCCAAAGCTCGCTTTCATGACGGCTCACCGATCACCGCAGCTGACGTGGCATTCACCTATAACATGTTTATGACACAGGGCGTGCCTCAGTTCCGCATCTATTTTAAAGACGTTACCGCCAAAGCGATTGCACCGCTGACCGTACGTTTTGATTTTCCCGTGTCCGACAAAAACCGCATGTTCAGCTTGTTGACTCTGCCTATCATGCCGGAGAAGTTCTGGAAGAATCATAAATTTAGCGAGCCGCTATCGTACCCACCACCCGCCAGTGGCCCTTACCGCATCACCGCCTATAGAACGGGGCAATATGTCACCTATTCCCGCGTGAAGGACTACTGGGGCACCGATCTTCCGGTCAATAAAGGTCAGTACAATTTCGATAAAATCCGCTACGACTACTATCTGGACGACAGCGTCGCGCTGGAAGCCTTTAAAGCGGGTGCCTTCGATCTGCGAGAAGAAGGATCGCCCAAAAACTGGGCGACTCAATATCAGGGTGGAAACTTTGCGCGTGGCTACATCATTAAGCAGGATCAGGTTAATCAATCCGCCCAGGATACGCGTTGGCTAGCATTCAATATCCAGCGGCCGCTGTTCCAGGATCGTCGCGTACGTCAGGCGTTAGCCCTGGCATTTGACTTCAACTGGATGAACAAGGCGCTGTATTACAACGCCTATCAACGTACCGACAGCTATTTCCAAAACACCGAGTATGCCGCTAAAGGCGAACCCACCGCTGAGGAATTGGCCTGGCTGACGCCGCTCAAAGACAAAGTTCCAGCCGAGGTCTTTGGTCCTAGCTATCAACCGCCCTCCTCCGACGGCAGCGGCTATGACCGACAAAATTGGCTTAAGGCACTTAAGCTGCTGGAAGAGGCAGGTTGGGAATTGAAAGATCAGAAGCTGGTTAGTAGCAAAACCGGGCAGCCGTTTACGTTTGAGCTTTTGTTGCCAAGCGCCGGTAACTCGCAGTATGTCCTGCCTTTTCAGCAGAGCCTGAAAAAATTGGGCATCACCATGAACGTGCGTAATATCGATAGCACGCAGTTCAACAACCGTATTCGTAAGCGAGATTTCGATATGACGGCAATGGTGTACCCTGCTTTCCTCTACCCCAGTGACAACCTGCAAATGTACTGGAGCTCGCAGTACATCAATTCGACCTACAACAGGCCGGGCGTCAGCGATCCCGCCATTGATTCTCTCGTCGAGGAAATCGTTAAGCATCAGGGGCAAAAAGTACCACTACTGTCATTAGGCCGCGCGCTGGACAGGGTGCTGACCTGGAATCAGTTCATGATTCCGATGTGGTATTCCAATCATGACCGCTTTGCCTATTGGAACAAGTTTGCCATGCCTGCTATACGCCCGGCCTATTCGCTAGGTTTTGATGGCTGGTGGTTCGATACCCAACAGGCGGCAACGCTGCCTGCAGAGCGACGTTAAGGAATCAATATGGGAACGTATCTGTTACGCCGCCTCTTGCTGGTCATTCCAACTCTGTGGGCGATTATCACGATTAATTTTTTCATTGTACAAATTGCCCCCGGCGGCCCGGTGGATCAGGCCATCGCGGCAATTGAAATGGGACACGGCAGCGGCTATACCGCCAATAGCGGAATGGATGCAGGAATGGCACGTACTGGCACCAGCGGTGCCCCCAATATCGAGAATGCTTATAGAGGCTCACGCGGGCTCGACCCGGAGGTCATCGAGGAAATCACCAAACGCTATGGCTTCGATAAACCGATCCATGAGCGCTATTTTAAACTGCTGTGGGATTACGTACGTTTTGACTTCGGCGACAGCCTGTTTCGCGGCTCTTCGGTGATGCAACTGATTAAAGAAAGCATGCCGGTATCAATCACATTGGGACTATGGAGTACGCTGATCGTCTACCTGATTTCTATTCCTCTTGGCATCAAGAAAGCGGTGAAGAACGGTACGCCTTTCGATACCTGGAGCAGTACGTTAATCATTATCGGTTATGCGATCCCGGCGTTTTTGTTTGCGATCATTTTGATTGTGCTGTTCGCCGGCGGCAGTTATCTAGATTGGTTCCCGCTTCGAGGGCTGGTTTCCAGCAATTTTGATACTCTGCCGTGGTACAGCAAGGTTACCGACTATTTGTGGCACATCGCATTACCCGTTATCGCGTCCGTGATTGGCGGTTTTGCTACCCTCACCATGCTCACCAAGAACTCGTTTATGGATGAGATTCGTAAGCAATACGTGGTTACCGCACGCGCTAAAGGGCTGGATGAAAAAAGTATTCTCTACCGCCATGTGTTCCGTAATGCCATGCTGCTGGTGATCGCCGGTTTCCCCGCCACCTTTATCAGTATGTTTTTCACCGGCTCACTACTGATTGAGGTGATGTTCTCGCTCAACGGGTTAGGCCTGCTGGGCTATGACGCGACGCTGCAACGTGACTATCCCGTCATGTTCGGTACGCTGTATATCTTCACGCTGATCGGCCTACTGCTTAATATCGTCAGTGACATGACTTATACGCTGGTGGATCCGCGTATCGATTTTGAGGGACGCCAATGAGCCGCTTAAGCCCGATTAATCAGGCGCGCTGGGCGCGTTTTAAAAGTAATCGCCGCGGTTACTGGTCGCTGTGGATTTTCATGGTGCTGTTTATCGTCAGCCTGTTTTCCGAGCTTATCGCCAATGATAAACCGCTGCTGGTGAAATATGACGGCCAGTTCTATACGCCAGCGCTCATTGACCACAGCGAGAGGACATTCGGCGGGCAATTGGATACCACCGCAGACTTCCGAGATCCTTATATCGCCGAACGTATCAACAGCCACGGCTGGGCCATCTGGCCGCTGATTCACTACAGCTATGACACCATCAACTACGCCACGACGGCTTCCTTCCCATCCGCACCAAACTGGCAAAACTGGCTGGGCACGGACAGTCAGGGGAAAGACGTGGTCGCACAGGTACTGTATGGCTTCCGCATCTCACTGCTGTTTGGTCTGGCGCTCACGATCCTGTCCAGCGTGATTGGTATCGCCGTCGGGGCGACACAGGGCTACTACGGCGGGCGTCTCGACCTCTGGGGTCAGCGTTTTATCGAAGTCTGGTCCGGCATGCCAACACTGTTTCTCATCATCCTGCTGTCCAGCGTGATTCAGCCGGATTTCTGGTGGCTATTAGGCATTACCGTCCTTTTCGGCTGGATGAGCCTGGTTGGCGTAGTACGGGCCGAATTTTTGCGTACCCGCAACTTTGACTATATTCGCGCCGCGCAGGCGATGGGCGTCAGCGATCGCGCGATTATGTTCCGTTGCATGCTGCCAAACGCGATGGTCGCTACGCTGACTTATCTGCCCTTCATTCTCTGCGGCTCGATTACCACGCTGACATCGTTAGACTTTCTCGGCTTTGGTCTACCGATGGGCTCGCCATCATTAGGTACCTTATTGCTGGAAGGGAAAAATAACCTTCAGGCACCGTGGCTGGGTATTACCGTGTTTATGGTGCTTTCCATCGTGCTTTCCTTACTCATCTTTATCGGCGAAGCGGTGCGCGACGCCTTTGACCCTAGCAAGGCGCATTAATATGTCCAGTTCACCTTTATTGCAGATAGATAATCTCAGCATTGCCTTCCGCAAAGGCGATCAGGAGCAGCGCGTTGTTGACCAGCTTTCACTGACGGTGAATGCCGGCGAGACGCTGGCGCTGGTCGGTGAATCAGGCTCGGGTAAGAGCGTCACTGCGCTGTCGGTTTTGCGTTTGCTCCCTTCCCCGCCCGTCATTTATCCACATGGAGATATCCGCTTCGCAGGACAATCGCTGCTGCATGCTGATGAAAAAACACTGCGCCAGATACGCGGCAATCGGATTGCAATGATCTTTCAGGAACCGATGGTGTCGCTTAATCCTTTGCAAAGCATTGAGAAACAGCTGATTGAAGTGCTTTCACTTCACCGAGGCATGCGCACCGAGGCAGCCCGAAGCGAAGTCATCACCTGTCTGGATCGCGTAGGGATTCGTCAGGCGAAAAGCCGATTGAATGATTTTCCGCACCAGCTTTCCGGCGGGGAACGCCAGCGCGTCATGATTGCAATGGCGCTACTGACACAGCCGGATTTACTGATTGCTGATGAACCCACGACGGCGTTGGACGTGACCGTTCAGGCGCAAATATTGAAATTGCTGAACGAGCTGAAACAGGAACTGGGAATGAGTTTACTGTTCATCACCCACAACCTGAATATTGTCCGCCAGTTAGCGGATAACGTATCGGTCATGAAAGCTGGTCAGGCCGTGGAGCACAATCGCTGTCAGCAACTTTTCAGTGCACCGCAGCACCCCTATACGCGCCAGCTGCTGGATGCAGAACCCTCAGGCGAACCGCTTCCGGTGACAGATAACGGTGAACCACTCCTGCGGGTGGAAAAACTGCACGTTTCGTTTCCTATCAAACGCGGCCTTTTGCGCCGTACGGTTGATGAAAAACAGGTAGTGAACGATATCAATTTCACCTTGCGGCGCGGCGAAAGTCTCGGTTTGGTAGGAGAATCCGGCTCAGGTAAAAGCACGACCGGGTTAGCGCTACTGCGCCTGATTCAATCACGCGGTGATATCTGGTTTGATGGCCAGCCCTTACAGGGACTCACCCGTAAGCAAATGCTGCCTTTCCGCCATCGGATTCAGGTTGTTTTTCAGGATCCGAACTCCGCGCTGAACCCGCGGCTGAATGTGGAGCAAATTATTGCTGAGGGGTTGACCGTTCATCATAAGTTGAGCAAAGAAGCGCGCGACCAGCGTGTGGTTGAAGCGATGCAGGAAGTCGGGCTGGATCCCACGACCCGCTACCGTTATCCCTCCGAGTTTTCCGGCGGCCAACGCCAGCGTATCGCTATCGCTCGTGCCCTGATACTGCAACCGGAGTTGCTGATCCTTGATGAACCGACATCATCGCTGGACAGAACGGTTCAGGCACAAATTCTGGCATTGCTGAAATCATTGCAGGAAAAGCACAAGATCGCCTATCTGTTTATCAGTCATGATTTGCAGGTTATCCGCTCGCTGTGCCATCAGGTGATTGTGTTACGACAGGGCGAAGTGGTTGAGCAAGGGGAATGCAAAGCGGTATTCACGCACCCTGCTGAACATTACACGCGGGAATTACTACAGTTTTCATCTTACTCGACGGAAACACCGTCGGCATAGATGAGAGAATCCCACAGCGCCAGTTTCTGACGCTGTGGTTTAAAAGGGGTATTGTGCCGATACGGACTCAGCGATAGCGACACCGACGTTCTTCAGACGGCACATTGCCGTACTTTCATCATTGCGATGCAAAAACAGGCACGGTTCGCCTTCCCATTCCAGAACGGCGCATTCAACCTGAATTTCAGATAGAGACTGATGTAACTGGTGCATGATTTTCCATGCAATATCGCCGTCATGACTCAACAGCTTGAGGCCAATCAGGTTATTCTCTTCTTCTCTGCCGCTCAGCGGAATCGGTTCAACATTGACGCCTGCAAAACCCGATAACCAGCGATAACTTTGCGGCAAACGATGAACTACCGAAAGTTGCAAACTGTCCACTACTGTTTTCCTCAGGTAATAATTCACAAAATAGTAACATATTTATCATAGTAGCGTGTTCACACCATTTCTTGCCACTTTTCATGAACAAAAAAACAACAAGCACGCTTTTTTCATATCGTAATAGTGGTTAACAAGCCTGATTGCAAGCACTATTAATGCCAAACCGATCACGATTTTTTCTTCTTTTCCGGCTATATGTAACCTTTTCCATTTAATATCTCAACCCTTTTCGACCCATTTGTTCACCTTTGGGTCAAATATTTTACATTAGCAAAACAAAAGCCATGCAGGAGCTCGCCGTCACAAAGGAAATGAAGAAAGAAGAAAACAGACTCAGATGCAGGAACACCTTTCCTACACCTGAGAAGAAGGGAAAATCAGGACGCTGCCGAGCGGTTCGCGTACAGATACAGCAGAAAGGCACCAATCGAACAGAATGCCATCGATAACACCATCGGCCAGGCGCTGTTGAATGAGGCCAGCGAGAGGAGAACGCCTACAATCGCACCAAGACCGAAGCGCAGCGTTCCTGCTAGCGACGAGGCCGTACCTGCCATATGGGGGAAATCATCAAGGATGACCGCCATCGCATTCGACGCAACCATCGCAATACAGCCGACAAACAGCGCTACGCCAAACACCAGCGGTAAGAAGCCGAGATCGAACAGGCAGACAATCACCAGCCATATTCCCATCGCGAACTGGATCACCAGCCCCGCACGGAACATCGCCAATGCCCCCAACCGTCGCACATTGCGGCTGTTAAACAATGTCACCACAAACAAAAAGACGACGTTCAGGGCAAAGTAATAGCCAAAATTCTGAGGTGACACACCATACAGGTTGATATACACAAACGGCCCGGCGCTCAGGAAGGAAAACATGCCGCAAAACGACAGTCCGCTCGCCACCATATAGCTGAACACCCGCTTGTGGCGGAACAGGATGGCAAAATTCCCGATGGTGGTGCGCAGATGAAATTTCTGCCGCTTCGCTGGCGGTAAGGTTTCTTTGATAAAAAAGAAAATCAGCGCTGCGGCCAGAAACGCCGCACCGGAGATCGTCCAGAAAATAGAATGCCAGCTAAACCACAGCAACAGCCAGCCACCAGCAATCGGCGCAATGAGCGGTGCGACCGTCATCACCAACACGACAAACGACATCATGCGAGAAAAATCATCCCGCGAGAACATATCGCGCATCAGTGCATTAATCACCACCGCCGCTGCTGCTGCAGAAACTCCGTGCAGGAAGCGCATGTAGATAAGTTGCTCTACCGTTTGCGCCAGCGCACAGGCCACGCCTGCGAACGCAAAAACCAGCGTACCACCAAGAATGACAGGTTTACGCCCCAGACTATCCGCCATCGGCCCGTAGAACATCTGGCCTATAGCAAACCCCAGTACATAGGTACTGAGCGTCATTTGGACGTGCCCATCCTCCACGCCAAACTCGTTGGCAATAGTCGGTAACGCAGGTAAATACATATCGATGGCTAACGGCATTAGCATCGAAATCAGGCCAAGAATAAATATCAGCCCGAGATGAGAAGAACGGCGTAATTGCACTAATAACTCCAAATTAGGAAGAAGGTCGTTCTGAACCGTTTTATTTTACGCTGGCGATCTCTTCATCACTTAATTCCCGGAATTCTCCCGGTTCCAGTTCGCTATCAAGCCAGATGTCACCAATACGCTCGCGGTGTAGTTCCACGACCCGATTCCCCACCGCCGCAAACATCCTTTTCACCTGATGATAGCGACCCTCGCTAATCGTCAGTCGAACAACATGATCCGTTATCTTCTCAAGCGTAGCGGGTTTGGTGAGATTCTTCTCGTTATGCAACTGCACGCCCGCCGTAAATTGTGCGGCGGTATCCTCAGCCAGCGGCTGCTCCAGCGTCACCAGGTAGGTCTTTTCACACTGATGTTTAGGTGAAGTGATACGGTGTGACCATTTCCCATCATCAGTTAACAGCACCAATCCCGTGGTATCGATATCCAGTCGGCCTGCCGCATGCAGTTTGTACGCCACCGGCACATCCATAAAATAAAGAATAGTCGGATGATCGGGATCGTCCGTTGAACAGACGTAGCCCTGAGGCTTATTCAACATGAAATAACGCGGCCCGTTCTGCTGTTTCAGCGGGTTACCATCAAATTCAACGTTATGTTCAGGGGATAACTTGAACGCACCGCTTTTTACCACTTCACCATCTACGGTAACGCGCTGCGCGTGGAGCTCACGCGCCACCAGTGAACGACTAATTTCCAACTGCTGGGATAAAAATTTGTCCAATCGCATTAAAGCTCACTACCTATCTCAAATAACTGCCTGTCTCAAATCATGAGACCCTAAATTGTGAGGGGGTAGTATAACGGGGGTTTGTTCACGCGTCCTGCAATTCACCGTCCATACGTTGCTCTTTTTAGCAGGCCTTCACGCTGCATGACCTTTGCTTATCCCTCGCGCCGGGTATTATCAACAGGCATAATAAGGGCAATTTTTTACATTTTAAGGACAACCCTATGTCATCTATTCACGGTCATGAAGTGTTGCAAATGATGATCGCATCCGGTGAGTCATTTACCACCGAACAGCTGATTAGCACGATAGAAGCCCGCTTCGGCAACGAGGCGCGTTTTCATACCTGTTCCGCCGAAAATATGACGGCCTCGATGCTGGTACAGTTTTTGTCTGAACGCGGAAAATTTATCCCGCAGGATGCGGGCTTTACTACCAGCGCCAGTAAAATCTGTCAGCACTAGTTATGTCGTTCACGCTACGGCCTTACCAACGTGAGGCTGTTTCCGCCACACTCGACTATTTTCGTCGTCATACCCAGCCGGCCGTCATTGTTTTGCCCACCGGCGCGGGGAAAAGTCTGGTTATCGCCGAACTGGCGCGACTCGCACGCGGCCGCGTGCTGGTGCTCGCGCACGTTAAGGAGCTGGTCGCACAAAACCACGCCAAATACTGCGCCTGGGGGCTTGATGCGGATATCTTCGCCGCCGGGCTGCAACAGCGAGAAAGTCAGGGAAAAGTGGTATTTGGCAGTGTGCAGTCTGTCGCACGGAACCTCGACCAGTTCGACAATGCGTTCTCTCTGTTGATCATTGACGAATGTCACCGTATTAGCGACGACGATAACAGCCAATATCAACAAATCATCCAGCATCTGCAAAAAACCAATCCGCAGCTGCGGTTGCTCGGCTTAACCGCCACGCCTTATCGGCTTGGCAAAGGCTGGATATATCAGTATCACTATCACGGCATGATACGTGGTGATGAGCGCTGTTTGTTCCGTGATTGTATCTATGAACTGCCGTTGCGCTATATGATCAAACATGGCTTTCTGGTGCCGCCTGACAGACTGGATATGCCCGTGGTGCAGTATGATTTCAGCAAACTCGCCGCCCGCAGCAACGGGCTATTCAGTGAGGCTGATCTGAACCTCGAACTCAAACGTCAGCAACGCATTACGCCGCACATCATCAGCCAAGTCATCGATTATGCGCAAACACGGCGCGGGGCGATGATTTTTGCGTCCACCGTCGAACACGCCAAAGAAATTACGACCTTGTTACCGGCTGACCAGGCGGCGTTGGTCAGCGCCGATACACCAGCAGCCGAGCGCGATGCGCTGATTGACGCCTTTAAACAGCAGTCGCTGAAATATCTGGTCAACGTGGCGGTGCTGACAACGGGTTTTGATGCTCCACATGTCGATCTTATCGCTATCCTTCGCCCAACAGAATCCGTCAGCCTGTACCAGCAAATCGTCGGACGTGGTTTACGCTTATATCCGGGAAAAACGGACTGTCTGATTCTGGATTACGCGGGCAATCCACACGATCTCTATACGCCAGAAGTCGGCAACAGCAAGCCGCATGCCGGTAGCCAACCGGTGCAGGTCTTCTGCCCCGTATGCGGCTTTGCCAACCTGTTTTGGGGAAAAACCACTCCAGACGGCGACGTCATCGAACACTATGGTCGCCGCTGCCAGGGTTGGGAAATGGCGGAAAATGGCCAACGCCAACAGTGTGATTTCCGGTTTCGGTTTAAAGTCTGTCCGCACTGCGGCGCGGAAAACGATATCGCGGCGCGGCGCTGCCACCAGTGTGATGAGGTGTTGGTCGATCCCGACGATATGCTGAAAGCAGCGCTGAAGCTGAAAGATGCACTGGTTTTACGCTGTAGTGGCATGAGCTTCGAGCAAGGGCAGGATGCGAAAGGGGAATGGCTGAAAATCATCTACCACGATGAAGACGGGGCCGACGTGAGCGAACGTTTTCGCCTGCACTCCACCGCGCAACGCCATGTTTTCCTGCAACAGTTTTTACGCGTTCATCAGCGAGCACCGGGAACGCCGTTTAACTGGCAGCATGCCGCCGACGTTATCGCGCAGCAGGCCTTACTTCGCGCCCCAGACTTTGTTGTCGCCCGCAAACACGGAAAATTCTGGCAAATCCGTGAAAAGCTCTTTGATTATCAGGGACGATTTCGTCGCGCCAATGAGCTCCGCGGCTAAAGTATACTCTAAATAATTCGAGTTTCAGGCAGGCGGCAAGTGAAGGAATCCCGATGAGCTTACTCAGGTAAGTGATTCGGGTGACAGAACGCTGCCAACGCACATGAAACTTGAAGTATGACGAGTAATGCTGAGATTCATTTGCCCGCAAGGGCATATTCCGCTAGAATTCAGCCCGCTTTTGTTCGCAAAAGCTGAATAACCCCGCCTGCTGCTGGGTCGCCTGTAGCAGGGTTACTTTTATAAGTAGAGAATAAAATGATTACTATCAAAGCAGAAGT
Source organism: Pectobacterium aroidearum (assembly GCF_015689195.1). GTDB lineage: Bacteria > Pseudomonadota > Gammaproteobacteria > Enterobacterales > Enterobacteriaceae > Pectobacterium > Pectobacterium aroidearum. Next base: position 2,002,183 of record NZ_CP065044.1, on the reverse strand, counting down.
ACGTAAGGATCAGGGTAAGGGTGCGAGCCGCCGCCTGCGTTCCGCTGGTAAATTCCCAGCCATCGTTTACGGTGGTTCAGAAGCACCAGTATCTATCGAACTGGATCACGACTCAGTGAAAAACCAGGAAGCGAAAGAAGGCTTCTACGGTACTGCACTGATTCTGTCTATCGATGGCAAAGAAGTACAAGTTAAAGTTCAGGCTGTACAACGTCACGTTTACAAGCCAAAACTGACTCACATCGACTTCGTACGCGTTTAGTTTGCGCTGAAGTTGTTTTCCGGGACGCCGGAAAAGAAGAACGCCGCTTATGCGGCGTTTTTTTTATAAAAATTTGTTCATTCACAAAGGAATGTGAACATGTCTCGTGGTATTCCACAGCGGCTTATCGCTATTGATGCCCTGCGCGGTCTGGTGATGATACTTATGCTACTAGACCATGTGAGGGAGACTTTTTATCTGCACCTGCAACTCGCCGATCCGATTGATGTCACCAGCACCGACCCCATGCTATTCATCAACCGTACGCTGGCACATTTATGTGCTCCCGTGTTTGTCTTTTTAACCGGGCTTTCCGCGGCGCTTTACCAGCAGAAAGTACAAGATCGCCGACAAACCGCCCTCTTCCTGTTCCAGCGCGGCTTAATTCTTATTTTGCTTGAACTCACATTGATCAACTTCGCGTGGACGTTCCAATTCCCACCGCAGGTCATCTATTTACAGGTCATCTGGGCCATAGGTATGAGCATGATCGCCCTCAGCGCGTTGATCTGGCTCCCTGCCGGACTGGTTTTCATACTCGGCGTCGTTATCGTGGGCGGACACAATCTGCTAGATCCTCTGCATGCTTCCGCAAACTCCATCTGGTCCATTCCCTGGGCGATACTGCACGATCGCGGTTGGATAGAAATCGGCGAAACCTTCCGTATGCGGACCTCATATCCGGTACTTCCCTGGATTGGTGTCATTTCACTTGGCTATGCGGCTGGTGTGCTATACCGAAAAGACGTTTTTCCGCTTCAGCGCCAGAAAGTCTTACTCATCGCGGCGGGAATCACGCTCGCGCTGTTCTTCGTGCTACGCAGTATCAATCTCTATGGCGACAAGCCCTGGCAGCAGAGTGATGTCATCACCTATACACTAATGAGCTATTTCAACATCACGAAATATCCGCCATCGCTGCTATTTCTCTGCCTGACACTCGGCATCGGGCTGTGCCTGCTTGCCGTATTTGAACGTCAGCAACAGAAGCGCTGGCTTGTGATGCTGGCAAGCTTTGGTGCCGCTCCAATGTTTTTCTACCTATTGCATCTGTATGTTTTAAAAGGCATGTATTTAACCGCTGTCGCAGTCTGGGGGAAAAATCAGGGAGAGTGGTTCGGCTTTTCCGCCGTCTGGCAATTGTGGGGGTGTGCTCTGGTGCTGATGGTCGTGTTATTTTCGCCGGTTCAAGCGTTTGCCCGCCTGAAAGCCCGCCGCCGAGACATCCGCTGGCTTAAATATTTCTAACCGCTCTCGTTTCCAGACATTATCAGTCGCTGCCCTTTTCCTGACGATAAGAAAAAGGGCAACGTCGTCTTCTGAAGTGATGCCGACTACTTGCTGCTGCTCGTCCGACGCTGTAGCTGATCGCGCAGATTCGGCGGCGTGCCTTTAATCGTCAACGTGTCCGTCGCCGGATCCCAGAAAATGCGTTCACCAAGCAACAGCGCATCAAAATTCAGACTGATGCCGCCGCCGCTGCCCGCAAACTTGGTCAGTTGGCGTAGTGTGCCACGATCGGCAGGGAAGCTTTCTTCCAGCTCATAACCCTGCTCAGTTGAAAACTGCTGAAAAGTTTTCTCACCCAGCGGTGGCAGTTCCTGCGACAACGACGCCAGTTCAATTTCCTCACCGGACTGCAATTGCTCATTGCAGTAGCTATACACCTGCTGACGATAGTTCTGACGCTCGTTTTTATCTAACTGCGCTTCATCACAATACTCATCGACCGCTTTCAACAAGCCACGGTTTTGTGCTTTGGTGTCCAGCCCTTCCGATGCGGCCAGAAAATCCATGAAGAAGTCAGACACTTTGCGCCCGACGCGGCCTTTCAGGAACGTCAGATAGCGCGTAGATTCTGGATTGGTTTCCCATTCGGTCAAATCGATACGTGCAACGATATCGGCATGATTGATATCCAGATAATGCGTGGTGCTGATATCCAGTTGTTCATTAACCCGCATGCTGTTGCAGCTATTGAGCACCGATATCAGCAAGTAGTCGACCGCCAGATAACGGTACTGACAGAACAACACGATACCGCCTTCGGCAAACGGGTACTTCGCCAGCTCGTCACGCAGACGTCCGGTCGCAGCGCGTGAGAAACTCAGAAAGTCCTCATCCCCTTTGCGACAGGCACGCAGCGCATCCGCCAGCTCGCTTTGCTCATTAAACAGCCCATAGGCCTTACTCTTGGCGCTGTAGACGCGATGCAATTCAGCCATCATCTCTTCAACTGCCGCATTGGTCGACAGCAGGGAATCACGCAACACCATTTCCAGCGTTTGTTCGTCACGTTTAATTAGCTGATGCAGGGCAATCTGGGCGATATCCAGACTCATGATAAACTCTCCTTTTGGCAAGGCGCGTATTCAAGCATTGATGCGGACGACCCGCAACACATAAAGCCGCCCTTCGCACCGGTACGCGCGCTAAGCGTCTACACTACTTATTGATAGAAGCACGCCAGTAATAAAATACGGTAATGATAAAAGTGCGGAAAAGCATAAGCCTATACGGTAAGATAAGCGACTTTACCAGCTTGAGATACGCCATTTTATGCCACAATCATCCCGTTATAGTGACGAACACGTTGAACAACTGCTTTCTGAGATGGTCAATGTGCTGGAAAAGCACCACGCTCCGACCGATCTTGCTTTGATGGTGCTCGGTAATATGGTGACAAACCTGATTAACACCAGCATCGCGCCTGCGCAACGTCAGGTTATGGCGCGTTCTTTCGCTGAAGCCCTGCAGGCTTCGATTAAAAAAGCCGATAAAGCTCACTAAGTTTTGACCAACGTATGGTAACCAACCGTCAGCGCTACCGCGAAAAAGTCTCCCAGATGATCAGTTGGGGACACTGGTTCGCCTTATTCAACATTTTGCTCACTTTGGGGCTGGGTAGCCGCTATCTGTTTGTTGCCGATTGGCCGATCTCCCTGTTCGGTCGAATTTACGCGCTGGTTAGCTGGCTTGGTCATTTTAGTTTTATTGTCTTTGCCGCCTATCTGCTGGTCATCTTCCCGCTCACGTTTATTGTGATGTCGCAGCGCCTGCTGCGATTCCTGTCTGCGGCGCTGGCAACGGCTGGGCTGACGATACTGTTAGTGGATGTTGAGGTCTTTACACGTTTTCACTTGCACCTCAACAGCACCGTTTGGGAACTTGTCGTCAATCCGGGACAAGGGGAGATTGCCCGCGACTGGCAGTGGATGTTTATCGGCATTCCATTGATTTTCATGGTGGAAATGCTGTTCGGCACCTGGTGCTGGCAAAAATTACGCAGTCTAAACCGCCGCCACTTTGGCAAACCGCTGGCGGGCGTTTTCATCTCGGCGTTCTTTGCATCGCACCTGATGTACATCTGGGCCGATGCAAATTTCTATCGCCCGATTACGATGCAACGCGCCAACCTGCCGCTGTCTTATCCGATGACGGCTCGCCGTTTTCTGGAAAAACATGGCCTGCTGGATGCACAGGAATATCAGCGCCGGCTAACGCAGCAGGGTAACCCTGAAGCCATAACGGTGGAGTATCCGCTCAATAACATCACCTTCCGCGATAACGGTAGCGGCTACAACCTGCTGATGGTGATGATCGACGATACGCAACCTGATGCCATACAAAACCGCATGCCGAACCTGTCGCGCTTCGCCGCAGAAAACGTGCGCTTCAGCGATCATTACGATTCGGGTTCGCAGCCAGATGCGGCCTTGTTTAACCTGTTCTACGGCCTCTCGACGACCTATATGGATGGCGTCCTGAGCGCGCGTAAACCTTCAGCGTTAATCACCGCATTGAGCCAGCAGGGCTATCAGTTCGGACTCTTTTCAGCGAACGGCTTCAACAGCCCACTTTATCGTCAGGCGCTGCTTTCTGATTTCTCCTTGCCTGCGCCGCAGCAGCAAAGCGGCGATGTCATCATCACGCAATGGCAGGAGTGGCTCAACCGCGATAGTAACCCTGCCCCTTGGTTCTCTTACATTGAACTCAACAGCGCACCGAAAAATGCGTCTGGTAAAGATGCAGAGCCAAACAGCCGAATGAATATTCAGGACGTTGACCGCCAGATTGGCCAAATCATTCGTACCTTGCAGGAAAAAAATATTCTGGATAACACGGTCATCATCGTGACAACCGCCCAAAACCAGAATGCCAATACCAGTAACGCGGCACGTTTTGCCCGTACCCAGTGGCAAACGCCGCTCATTGTTCACTGGCCGAATACCCCTGCGCAGACTATTACGAAAATGACGGACAACAAAGACGTCATGACCACGCTGATGCAACGCCTGCTCCATGTTAAAAACAGCACGGATGATTATTCACAGGGTGAAGACTTATTCTCTGCCCAACGGCGCTACCCGTGGTTGATTAACGGTAACGGCGGCACACTGCTAATCACAACGCAGGATCAGCTCATCGTCCTGGAAAGTAACGGCAACTACCGCGCTTACGACACGCAGGGAAATCGGCTGAATGATGAAAAACCACAGCTTGCTCTGCTCTTACAGGTACTAACGAACGAAAGACGCTTTATTGCCAACTAACTGCCTAAATCTAAAGCAGTCGTTCCATCGAGCTATTGCAATAAGGTCAAGAAAAGGTAGTATAAATGCCCATAGCATCGGCACGTAGCGCAGCCTGGTAGCGCACCGTCATGGGGTGTCGGGGGTCGGAGGTTCAAATCCTCTCGTGCCGACCAAATACATATCCGGTTAGTATCGTTTACTACCGGAAACCCCGCAGAAACCCGCATTCTCACTGAGTTTGCGGGTTTTTTGTTGCCTGTTACCTATCGGGATACCCCGTTTACAGCCGGAAAGTTTAGTTATACGCTTAGTTATACCGCCCCATATAACTACAAAAGCGTATAACTACGATGGCTCGTATAACTACCCCACTGACCAATACCGAGATCAAAGCCGCCAAACCTGCCGAGAAGGAATATACGCTACAGGACGGAGATGGGTTGTATCTGCTGGTGAAACCGAGCGGTTCTAAAATCTGGCGTTTTAACTATTATCGTCCCGATACAAAGAAACGTGCATTAATCAGTTTTGGTTCATTCCCTGCGGTTTCTTTGGCCGAAGCACGACAACGGCGTGAAGCGGCAAAGGCGCTGATAAGTAAAGGTATCGACCCACAATTCTACCAGCAACAGCAGCGCGAACAAGAGCAAGCCATCAACCTAAACACGTTCGCCAAAGTCTCCGCTGATTGGTACGAATTAAAAAAGTCTCAACCGCTAGCCGAGAACACCATTAAAGATATCTGGCGTTCGCTGGAAAAATACGTGTTCCCGTTCATCGGAACCCTACCGATCACCCAGCTTACCGCTCGTCACTTCATCACCGCATTAGAACCGATACAGGCCAGCGGTAAACTAGAAACCGTCAAACGGGTAAGCCAGCGAATCAACGAGGTGATGGATTATGCGGTTAACTCCGGGCTGATTCCCGCTAACCCTGCCGCCAAGATCCGCAAAGCCTTTCAGACGCCGGTGAAAACCCATATGCCGACCATTCGGCCAGAGGCATTACCTGGCTTGATGAAAACGCTATCGGTCGCCAGCATTGAGTTACAGACCCGCTTATTGATTGAATGGCAGCTACTCACCGTTACCCGCCCTGCCGAAGCCGCTGAAACCCGCTGGAGCGAGATAAACCTTACAGATAATACCTGGACGATCCCCGCTGGCCGCATGAAGATGCGTCGTGATCACATTATTCCCCTGCCCCCGCAGGCATTAGCCATTCTGGACGCCATGAAGCCCATCAGCGGACACCGAGAATACCTGTTTCCATCCAGTAAAGATCCGAAGCAGCCTATGAACAGCCAAACAGCTAACGCCGCATTGCGCCGTATGGGTTACAAAGGTGTATTGGTATCTCACGGCCTACGCGCCATATTCAGTACCGCCGCCAATGAAGAAGGGTTCCCGCCAGATGTGATCGAAGCCGCCCTCGCCCACGTAGACACCAACGAGGTACGCCGCGCCTATAACCGCTCTACCTACCTGGAACAACGCAAGATATTGATGTGCTGGTGGGGCGAATTTGTAGAAACAGCCGCAACAGGAAAAGTGATGGCATCGGAAGGAGCCAGAGGATTACGCATCGCCAATAGTTAATACTGTATTTATATACAGTTATTTATTGATTCCTGTTAGTTGCCCTCCTAAAATGCACTTATCCGGTGTAAACCGAAAGAAACCCACACCGTTAACCAGCCCCTTTACATCGGGGCTGTGCTATTTGATATACCAGCCGAGGGACTATGCTGAAAATACCTAAACACATGAGGGGAATGATCGAGGTCACTGCACATCAGGTGGCAAGCGTTATGGCTGGTGACAGCGGCGATAATACTTCTATTACTTATTGTACCGATGACTACCTGCCTGACTCCGTTCCCCATTACCAAGAATCTGAAATAGAAAGTTATCTGCAAACCATCTTTCAAGCAGTAAGATTCGGTATCATTAAACCTATCCGAGCTTCTTATACCAGCGCGTGGGGGGACACGACCAATGTCTGGACAACGCAGATTGATGTAGACACTATCGATCGCAATACACAGATCCACGATGCCACATTTCTTGCCGCTGATATCTGGCCGTGGGCTAATCAATTACTTTCCGATGATTCACCCTGGTATGGCTTTTCCGATCCCAAAAAAGACACGCCATTACCAGAAAATTGGGGCGAATTCGCTAACCGTGATACCGCGTTGCTTCTTATCGCTGGTTTATCGAAGGCGCTTGAAGGTAAAAGCGGCGGTGTTTATAAATGGGGTAACAAACTAAACCAGAAAAAACTCGCAGAAGATGCAGCGCTGGCAGTGGGTACGGTGCTTGGTGAGAACACGCCGGATAAAACAGAGTCTTTCCGTAAGTTAATTGCGGAAGCACTGGCGACTATCCCCGTTAGCTAACGCCCTTATTTGCATCAGTGACAGAATAACGGCCATGTTAGACGGTGGCCGTTACCAAACTCGCATAATGCTTTACCTCATTTGATTTTCTCTCTTACCAACTCTCTTTATTGCCTACCACCCTTTAGCCCACAAAACCGTTTAACTATCTGCACTGACCGGGCAACACCGGTTTCATTGGAGATAAACACGTATGAACCTGTTAGACAGAAAAATCCTGTTAAAGAAAGAAGTGAAAGCCATTCTGCGCGTTAGCTCGGACAGCAGCTTTCAGGAAATGATCAATGCCGGAGAATTTCCCAAAGGGTTTCGGGTTGGCTTACGGCGCGTAGGCTGGTTCGAGGATGAAGTTAGCGACTGGTTAAGGCAACGTATTGCCGAGCGTGACCAGCAAACCGAAACCGCATAAGCCGACACATCCATTTTTATTGCCGCGATAGCGGCATATCGGAATCAAAAAATATGATGTTCCAAAAATCTGGCACTGGCCGGAACGGGCATTATTACGCCCAAAATCAGGTAACAGCCCTATTCATGCACAATAGAAAGTCTATTTTTATTACTCATAAAAATGCGCAACGCTTGGCAAAACCAATACAAAACGTATTGACGCTGGCGGGGCATCTGGCTTATCGTTTCGCCGTTGCCGCAAAATCGGCGACCAGGTTTGACAGCCTGAATGTACAAGCGGACGACCGCTTTAGTTTCATGCGGTTTTTTTACGTCCGTAAACCATGTTATGCCCAAATTATGGTGGGGCGTAATGGGGGAGCCTTCGGGCTCGCCGGTTTCTTGTACGCCGGTCTGTCAACCCTGTTACGTCTCACCACCCCGATTGACAGCGGTGTGGTGAGGTTTTCAAACCCGTACAAGAGGCCACCGCTATGGTTGCTACCCCTACCCCGTCTCACCCTCATTTCACCTTTCTCTTTCTGGCGGTCTACCGCACAACGCCGCACGAAAAACCGCACCGTAAAGCCATTGTTGCCCCAAATGAGCGATCCGCTCGTCAGTATTTTGAGCCTGATTTTATTCTGTTCTTTGCTGCTCGTATTCCCGTGCAGGAGGTGCGCCATGTTTGATAACACACCGCTGGAACAGGAAGAACTGATCGATCAGTGTCGTGCATTGGCTTATGCCATCGTGGAGTTAAGGGAACCACAGGCAAAAGAGATCCTGATGTTCATTCTTGCCGAACGGCTTGATGCGCTCCACCGAGCGCAGGAGGACGAAGCCGCATGAGCAACACGTTTATTCAGGACGTGCGGGCAAAAGCCAACGGCCATTGGGAAGGGATTTTGCAGCGATTAGGCATCCCGACCAATCGACAGGAAAGTGAATGCCCCAACTGTGGCGGGAATACCCGCTACCGTTTTGACGATAAAGAAGGTCGTGGCACTTATTTTTGTTCTCACTGCGGTGCAGGAACCGGGCTGGATCTGGTGATGAAAGTGAATAAGTGTGGTGCAAGACAAGCAGCGGAACAGGTCGCCGAGGTGCTGTCGCTTCCGTTGCCCGTCATTACCCCCGCCAGTGAGAAGCCTGATAATCGCACGATTACCGAACGGGTGAATTCGCTGGTGGCGAAATCGGTATCCGGTCAATCTAACTATCTACTGAATAAGGGGCTGCAACGCCCCTCACTACTCTTAGATGATGATTCCCTGTTGCTGGTGCTGCAAAACATGGACGGAACCACCACTGGCGCACAGCTTATCAAACCTAATGGTGAGAAAAAGCTGATTGCCGGTAGCCGCAAGAAAGGCGCATTCATTCCCGTTAGTACCCTACCCGAACACACAGACACGGTGATCATTGCCGAAGGATACGCCACGGCGCTTACGACATCGTTACTGATGCAAGGTGTCGCTATCAGCGCGTTAGACAGCGGGAATCTGATTCACGTTGCGCGGTCTTGTCGTACAGTCTGGCCGGACACCAAAATTATCCTGGCTGCGGACAATGACAACAAACCTGATGGTAGTAACACCGGAAAAATCGCGGCTGAAAAAGCGGCACTAGCGGTAAACGGTTGGGTGACACTCCCGCCGACAACTGAAAAAGCTGACTGGAATGATTACTACCAGCAGCATGGCGCGGCGGTATCGATATCGGCTTTTGCTGCTTCACTTTATCAGCCAGGACAAAAACAGCAGCCATCTTCCGCTTCCCCCTTAAAACCTTACGCAGATATTCGTCATGGTGGGCTGTATTGGGTAGAGCCGAAGACTGACCATGACAGCGGCGACATTATCGCGCGTGAAAGCTGGCTGTCTGATCCTATTACGGTAGCGGGTATCGGATCGGATGAATCAGAGCGTTATCTGGTTTTAAGCTGGACGCCAAGCGGTGAGAGCCAATCCCGCACCGAAGCCATTCCAATGCGAGATATTGGCGAACGTGAAGGCTGGGCGCGATTACGTGCGGGTGGGCTGGCAGTCACGGCCAAAGGCGGGTTACGGGCAATACTGGCCGATCACTTGTGTCGCAGTCATGCGGGTTGCCGCTGGGCAATCGCCAGCGCCACCAGCTGGCAACATGGGGCATACCTGATGCCGGATGGTTCCGTTATCGGTACACCAAGTATTCCCGTCTTGTTCAACGGTAAATCAGGTGCAGCCAGAGGTTATGCCACCAGCGGAACGGCGCAAAGCTGGCGTGAAAACGTCGCAGCACTGGCACAGGGTAATCCCTCCATGATGCTGGGGATCGCCTGCGCCTTTGCCGCACCGCTTATCGGGCTGGTAAACGCGGACGGGTTCGGCGTCCACCTGTTTGGCGGTTCCTCTGCGGGCAAAACCACCACCGGCAATATCGCCTCTTCCGTCTATGGCGATCCTAACGCGCTTAAACTAACGTGGTATTCCACCGCGTTGGGGCTGGTGAACGAAGCCGCCGCCCATAATGACGGCTTTATGCCGTTGGATGAAATCGGGCAAGGCAGCAATCGTAAAGCCGTGGCCGATGCCGCCTATGCGCTGTTTAACGGCGTGGGTAAGATTCAGGGAGCCAGAGAAGGCGGCAACCGAGAGCTAAAACGCTGGCGGGCAATGGCGTTCAGTACCGGCGAGATCGATCTTGAAAGCTATATCCGCGCTGACGGGGGGCGGGTGAATGCCGGTCAATTGGTGCGCTTGCTGAACGTCCCAATCACCAAAGCAACGGTATTTCATGGCTATCAGGACGGCAAAGCCCATGCCGACGCAATCCGGGATGCCAGCAACGCCCATTATGGCGCAGTCGGTCGAGCGTGGATCGCCTACCTTACCAGCCAGAAAGAAAATGCGCTGGCAACCTACCGTGAAACAGAGCGGCGCTGGTTATCACTCTTACCCGATGATGCCAGCGAACAAGTGCGGCGTGTGGCGTCACGTTTTGCCGTACTGGAAGCGGCTTTGTTGCTCTCTGCCTCTTTTACTGGCTGGACGGCGCAAAAATGCCACGATGCGCTACAACACAGCTTCTATGCCTGGGTAAATGAATTTGGCATGGGCAACCGTGAAGCCAAAGCCTGGGTAGAACAGGCCGACGCCTTTTTGCACCAGTTTGGCTACAGCCGCTATTTACCCCATCCCAATCCAGATCCACGCGATTTACCGATCAAGGATCTGGCAGGGGATCGGGTGAAAAAACCGGGAGCCGATACGCTGGTGTTTCACACCTTCCCCGCTGTGTTCAATAACGAAATTGCCGCTGGTGCCAATGCCGCCGCGTTTGCGCAGGTGCTGGCCGATGCCGGAATGCTGGATAAACCCGCCAAAGGCATTACACGTAAATCACTGCGCATTGACGGCAAGCAGCCGCGCTTTGTAGTGCTCATGACGCTCGACGACGAGGAAGAGTAAATCACGCGTAAGGTAAAATAAGGTCGGTTCGGTAGGTTCAGTCGGTTCATTATTTTAATACTTTGATTTATGGTTATTTTTATTTGAATAGTGAACCGACCCTGAACCGACTTTAGCCATTTTGAACCGACCTAATCAAACCCCCCCTTTTCTGGCTGGCTTGGTGAACCGACTTTCACACCGCGTGAACCTACCCATAGGTCGGTTCAATTCTGAAAATAATTACCCTATCTATCAATCAGTTGACTACGTGAACCGACTGAACCGACCGAACCGACCCACTTTTGCTTATCTATAAGAATTTGCGCACACAAAAATCATGATGGGTTAAACCATTACCAGCAAGAAAGTGCGCAAAACGACACATAGCGGGTACGGAAAAATGCGCAATATAGTACGCAGTTTTGCGCATTGCTGTGCGAACTGCGTACCACGCTACAATCCGCACCACACCTCATTTTATTCAATTTGAAATCAATTTTTTGGTCGGTACGCATGTATAGAAATGCTAAGGTTTTTTGCGCAGTCGGCGCGGCGGGGAACGGTATGGGGAACGTGCTTAAAATGGTAGATTGGGGTGTATTTTCTATATATGCCCAATTATCAGAATCTGCTCGGCATTTCAGTATGCCAGTCATAACTTGTTTTGACGGCCACTCATATGCCAGCGTAGACGTTGCTAAAAATCAGGTAATTCATTAACGCTAGGTTCACACATTTAATTACTCTCTATACTCGTCATATTTCAAGTTGTACGTATGCTGACTGCGTTCTGTCACCCGGATACTTACCAGAGAATGCTCATCAGGATTCCCTCACTTACCACCGTCCTAAAAATAAAACTATTTAGAGCATACAATTATGAATTGTTTTTAAGCACGGCATTTGTTGGTATTTCATCCAAAAATTTAGGTAGTGCTCTGTTAAAATCAGTTTTTTCTAATCCGAAAAGAGAAAAGTAATAAATTGCTCTAAGTAGGGTTTCAGAGCATAATTCTATAATACAAAAAGTAAATCTTTCATCAAGCGATGACCCATGAACAATTTTTGAACGAGCATCATAAAGCTGCCTGGCTTTTTCCTTTATATCATCATTAAGCCCAGTATGAGTAATATTTAGATGAGTAACTCTACGCTTAAAGGTTTCCGTAATATCACCAGCATCATCATCACGAAAATTTATTAATGCCTCCATCGAACTAACTAGTTTTTGTATTTGCTGATAAAAAATATACTCGGTAACAGCGTCCCCATACCATAATAAAGCACGTTCCAATCTATCTACAACTCTTTCACTAGAAAAGTTGGGAATTAACAATAACTCTACAATATGTAATGAAATACTTATAAGACTGCCATTTATACTATGATTTTTATGAAACTCTTCCCAAAAAAGTTTAGAGTCGAATTGAAAAACTGGAAAGTTTCGGGTTATTGCATTATTTATATCCTCTCTATTTTTTCCATATCGATAAAAATGGAATGGGTGTGTAACTCTATCGGTGGAAGTGAGCAGAGGGATTGCTCTTGGCGATAAACGTGTAGCTAAAAGTTTTAGAATATTGTAAGTAGCATCCCTTGCCTTTTCAGCTTGTTGTAATGAAAGTTTCTCACTACATTTTGTTTTCACATAAACTTCAATATAATAGTTGCAATCAAATGTTCTTGTTTCGTTAAACAGAGTTAACTCTTGCTCTGTTATGTCCATCGGATCTATTGGTACCAATAGAATACTATCACTTAGTTTTAGTTCACCATCTAAATTAAAAATGCTAATTGGGAATTGATATACGTAAGATGAAAATCCTTTTTTAAAATCTGATACTCTACAGGATACTATATTTTTTAGAATTTCAATCTGAATATTGTAATTATTTCCGTTTTGCATGGCACTATCAAAGAAACTTTCCAGATTATTATTGACGTATTCGTATGTTATCGCTTCTATTAATGGATGTAACTCATAGGGCAAACAGTTCAAGTTACAACATCTTCGAATAATTACTGCCAACTCTCTAATTAAAGATAATGACTGTTCTGTATTATGTAACTGGTAAACACAAAGTTCATGATTTTTCAGTTTATTCAACATTTCCTCGCGTAAATTACAAGGGGGATCGATAATTGTAAATATTAGATTGGCCTTGCTCACCTCCTGAAAGAAGGCATTATGATCATCTATCCATAATTTGTATGCGCGTGCTAGCTCCATAAGCAGCTTTTCAAACTTTTTCTCTCCATCTATTGATAGATTAATCAATTTAATTTTCTCTCAGTTAGTTGTTGACTGAAGTCCCTAGAGGGAATAGGAAAAGCATGAATCTACAAAAATCGAACACTATAAATTGATGTCAGCATTCCTCATATTTCATATCTTACAAAAAAGGGTTAAGTTTAGTCAAAATACATCTATGACCATCTCATCATAGGGAAGGAGGCAAGTGGCTACCATTGAGTAGCCACTTGCCTCCTTCCCTCTTGACAACTACAATGTATACAAAACACACAATGTAGTGAGGTAACAATATGGGCGTCATGTCCGTTCGCTTAAATGATGAAACAACTGCGCAGCTTGATGCGCTGGCTAAAGCTACAGGACGTACCCGCTCTTTTCTGGCTGGACAAGCTATTGAAGACTATCTTGCGCGGGAAGCATGGCAGATAGCAGAGATCGAGCAAGCCATTAAAGAAGCCGATGCAGGCGATTTTGTCTCATCAGATGAGATGAACAATCTATTTAAAAAGCTAGGAACGGCAAGACATGGAAATTAAATGGCTGCGTAAAGCTGCGGCCAATTTGGAAGCCGAATACCTCTATATCGCGCAAGACGATCCACAGGCTGCCAGCCAGTTCGTAGATGAAGTCCGAAGATTAACGGAATTACTACCGCAACAGCCAGCAATGGGAAGGCCAGGCCGTGTGCCAGGAACGCGTGAGCTGGTATTAACGCACTATCCCTACATCATCCCCTACCGCGTGAAAGATAATATGATCCAGATTCTGCGCGTCTTTCATACGCACAGACGTTTACCGTCAAAATGGTGACAACCTTTAACGAACGTACATCCACAGACTAACCGCCATGCAACCATGAAAAACGACAAAAAACACACCCAACAATCAAGATCGTCTGGCTGGGGCGGGAAACGTATCGGCGCGGGCGCTCCAATTGGTAACACCAATGCGGTGAAACATGGGGAACGCAGCCGCCAGGCATTCTTTCCTTTGGCGGGTGATAATGGGCGATTTACGCCGTTGCAATTGCTACGTGTAAGAAACCTACTCCTTGCTGAACGTGTTGGCGAGTTGATGCACAGATCGCTTTCTTTGGGTACAGCCGAGTGGCGTGAGTTTATGTTGCTAGATGGGATTTTATGGCAACACACCCGAAAAATGATGGTGTTGGAGCGTCGTAAAGCAAAATTAAATTTACAGCACAGATAGCGCTAAAAATCAGAGTATCAAACGAAACTCTACAGTCATGCGCAGGCTATTTCTCATGATGACTTTTCGTTTTAGTTATACGTTTAGTTATATGATAAAAAATAGAATCACAATCAAATCAACATAAACAATCAGTTAACCTATAAATTCAACTTCTCTCGTGCGGTTGGTTTTTTTTCGTCTGGATTTCACTGGGGGAATTATGGTGGAATTACGGGGGAATAACCCGTCATAAAATCAAGGATGAGAAAATGGAAACGATCACCTATAACGGAACGACGATCTGCGTACTCGGCGACATGCTGACAGCCCTACCCACGCACTTGGATATTGCCGCTCAGGTTGTCGATGACGTGAATGATGATGAGATTTTGTAATGATGCGGAAGAAATTTTTTACATAATTACAAATGAAGTATTTAAAATAAACCATGTGTAAAGATTAAAGATTTATCAGCTACTACTCGTATAAGTTTGTGTTAAACCACTCTTCCTGCATCATCTTCTATTGCATTAAAATAATACCCCAGATTCCACACCTCTTCATACACAGGCGTTTTACCGCCAGATAGTGAATGATAAAACCTACCCGAAGTTATCAAGAATATATATTTCCTTCCCCAAAAAAACACCCCAGATAGCCAAATCAATAACACAACATTGCCCAAAACAAATTGAAAATATCAGTGCAATTGCGAGGTTTGTGCTGGCCCTTCATCGCTGTAACACGTTCACCGATCAGGAAAATCCACCTCGACTAAATACTAAAAAGAATTTAAATGAAGCTCCGAGGGTTTGCGAGATCATTATCCAACGTGAATCGATCGTCAGTGCTATTAGACGCTGCCTATTGTCGGTTCGATTACACGTGCCGTTTACGTGCTAGCGCAATGTCCATCAATGCTGCGGCGGGCTAATTATCAACGTGCTGGTATACGTAAAATGGAATGGACTCATTCCCCATAATCGTGATTTTTATATTAAGAGGAAGTGAAATGAAAAAATATGCAATTGCATTAATGTGCCTATTCTCAGCTTCAGCCTTTGCTGAAACCTATAAAGGCTATCCCGATATTCCGGGTACCGCGGTGGGTTTTGCCACAGAAATCGTGAGCTATACGCCTGGTCCTAATGTATCTTCAAGTTATAAAGTGCCTGAAAGAATACTGGGTGAGCCTAACCGCTATAGCGCGAATGAAAATATACTTTCCCTCGGTGCAGCAGGTAGTGTTGTGGTTCGTTTTACCCCGTACGCGATTAAAAAGAGCGGTACTGCGGAGGCGGATGTCTATGTCTATGAAGCAGGAACCTATGAGTCATGGGATGCCTACGTATCCAATGACGGCAGTGAATGGATTAAAGCTACACCGGTGTTTCAGGCCATTAACCCGGCATCCGCCCAGACGACAACCAATCGTGGTTCTGTCATCGGATATGACATTGACGTGATTGATTCCGAGTCTGATTCATTTACCTATCTAAAAATCGTCGACACCAGCCTGTCAAAATATGCCGATTCACCGGGTGCCGACATCGACGCGATTGTTTTGACGAGTGCAAAAGCGCTGGGAACAGAAGTATTTATTGATACCGACTCTCGTAACGGAAAAGTCTATAACCTGTATCAGAACGACATCACTGGCGCT
Source organism: Pectobacterium aroidearum (assembly GCF_015689195.1). GTDB lineage: Bacteria > Pseudomonadota > Gammaproteobacteria > Enterobacterales > Enterobacteriaceae > Pectobacterium > Pectobacterium aroidearum. Next base: position 1,986,047 of record NZ_CP065044.1, on the reverse strand, counting down.
GTCGGTGTAAAAATCATCAGCAAAGACAATACCGTCTTGTCTATTCCTTTCTCTACCGATGATTCGCTAAAAGCCATCGCGCTATCGTTGCAAGGTGATTTCAATTGCGATGATGAAAAGGATATTAATGTTTTAGCAACACGTAAATCTGACGGAGTCCAGTTAAACATCATCAAGCAGCAGAATGGTACAGCCATTAAAACTATCGATAACTCAGTGATTAAATGATGCATTACAACAGGCATTCATTGAGTGCCTGTGATAATGCCAGATAACTTCAACCATACCAGCGATATACCATAGTGTAATATTCTCACAGCGTATTCACAGTAACGATGCAGGCTGCTCCGATATTTTTTTATTTTTAAGCTAACCCTGATGAACAGACTTAATTCGCTGCTTCAACAGACTGCCATATTTCAATTTCCCATTTGCCATTGCTTCCGTCGCACAAATAGCTTTCATAACAGATATCACCTGCCGGGCGGTATCCCTGTGCATTAATGGCTTTATAAAAGTCATCCCAGGCTTTCGCAAAATCACCATTCTCTACAATAGTGTGCGTCACAGCATAAAGTCCACCGGGAATGACTTCCCTACGTATTCCCACATCTTCTGGCAACGTTGACGGCATCTCTTTGCACGTAATCGCTACATCGGCCCGTAATTCATCCGGTTCTACTTTGCTGGGATCATCCCAGTAGAACGCCAAAGATTTATCGATGGAGAGATGGTGCTCCCTTGCCCACGATAATATTTCATCAAATCCCTGCGGTATTTTTTCGTAATAGGGACCCACGACCCGAAGGCTCAGCACTTCCATCGATTCTGCAAGTTCAATTCTGATAGACACGTTCGTACACTCCTGATTCGTATAGACAATAACCCAACACACCCATTAACCACATTGAGTGTAGTGTTATATATCAACAACGACAACAGGTTTAAAAGCGAGTCACTTCCGTATCGAGCAACGACTTGAGCGTTTCTGTACAAACGGTTTTGGCTTCGACGAACGCGAATCCAGATAGGATGAGTTAATTATGGTCGAGGGCTAATCTCCCTACTCCGGATTAGCCCCTCACCATCAATCCACAACAAACAGCTTAGCGCCCGTCTCGGTGTAGGAGCGATGAGCTTCTGCGTTATCCGCAACCTGATAACTCATTCCGGGTTTAAGAACAAAAACACGCCCATCGTCCAGTTCCGTATGAAGTTCGCCCTCAAGACACAGCAGAATATGTCCCTTTGAGCACCAGTGATCGGCCAGGTAACCAGGCGTGTACTCAACAATACGCACCCGAATATTATCAAAACGCTGTGTTCGCCAGTAGGCGATTCCTGTCTCCCCGTGATGCTCGGTGGGTTCTATTTGCGACCAGTCGGTCGTACCAAACGGAATGTTCTTCATGTCCATATTGCTGCCCCTATTTTTTGATGGTTAACACTCCGCTTACTATCCCGGCAGGTCATCCCGGCCAATCAGCGTTTGGCGTCACGGTTCCACGGCATTTTCATTAACAGCCTTGCCATACCGCAAAAACCGGTTACCCCAGCAAACAGCAACCCAACCCCTACAAAACCAGAAAGCAGGAAGAAAGCGCTGCTTACGCTGTAACCCAGTAATACACCACTCAGAATAAGTGCACCAGCGGCGATTTGAACCTGCCGCATGAGTTCAATCGGCTGCTTACGATTCACCTCTGTCGGAAACCCCGCCTTTTTCCATGCGGCCATTCCCCCTTCCAGAAGAAAAACCGTTGCGGGTGACGCCGCCTGTGCCAGCAAGCCAGCATTCTGTTCCGAACGCATGCCGGATAAGCAGTGGAAAATCACCGTTTGGCCTTCCCTGCCATCATCGGGGAGAACATATCCGGCAGAGGAATTCAGCGGCTGTAACCTCGCTTGTGCGATGTGCTCGCGGGCGTACTCTTCCGGCTGGCGAATATCAATCAGTATCGCCCCTTCATCTAACAATTTGCGGGCCTGAGCAGGTGAGATAGCAAGTGGTATTGGCATGATCGTGATCCTCTTTTGAGCCGCGGAAACCCGTCATAATGCAACTGTTCAGCGTAGCGCTAAGTCGGTAAGTCGGTAAGTCGGTAAGTCGGTAAGTCGGTAAGTCGGTAAGTCGGTAAGTCGGTAAGTCGGTAAGTCGGTAAGTCGGTAAGTCGGTAAGTCGGTAAGTCGGTAAGGAAGGTGATATCGCTGATGGTATGCGTGCCACCATTAATTTAGATAAATCTAATTAAGTAAAATCTAAATTAAATGGTGGGCGCGTGCAACAACTTTCCATGCGAGGAAAGCAATCCAGGCTGGACATCGATTTGGCGGCTGATACTCTGTAAACAGGAACGCTATTTTAAAAAACAGCCATACTGCCGCGAGCGTACAAAATGGTTCAGACACGGTATGGGTAAGTCACTGTATCAATTACGTATCGTGCAAGAATAATGCTATTTGCGAGCCACCTTAATGGCTCTGTTTACCGCACCGACTGGGAAACTTGAGATCGATCCAAGACCGTTTCATGAAAAAATTAAAAGATACAGACTGGTATAAAAAGCGTTACTCCAACCGTGTTCTCTTCTGGAGAGAAATCTCACCGCTCGCCTTCCCTATCTTTATTGAAGGCCTTTGCGTCGTGTTGATGGGGGTTTTCAGCACCTTCCTGGTCAGTTGGCTGGGGAAAGAAGCGATGGCGGCCGTCGGTCTGGCTGATAGCTTCAATATGGTCATCATCGCCTTCTTTACCGCCGTCGCGTTGGGGACCGCCGTTGTTGTGGCTTTCAGCATAGGACAACGCAATAGAAAGCAGGCGCGTTCTGCTGCTCGCCAGTCGATGTCATTACTGGTTCTGTCATCGTTTCTGTTAGTCGCGTTAGTTGAATTCGCCGGTTCAGCGATTATCGATCTGATCGCCGGACAGGCCGACGCACAGGTTAAAGCACTCGCTCTCACGTTCCTTCGCTGGACAGTATGGGGATACCCTGCTGTTGCCATCGCGCTGGTAGGCTGTGGCGCATTGCGGGGCGCCGGCAATACCAAGTTACCCATGGTCATCAACATTGGGATGAACATCCTCAATATTGCCATCAGCAGCCTGCTGATTTACGGTGCCTTTTCCTGGAATGGCCTCGGTTTTATTGGTGCTGGTATCGGGATTACCATTTCACGTTATATCGGTGCGGTATTCGTGATTCTGACGCTGATGCACGGTTTTAACGGTGCGCTGCGTATTCCCTTCAAGTCTTACTTTGCACCTTTTACCCTGTCGATCCTCTATGAAGTGCTCAGTATCGGTATTCCCGCCAGCATAGAATCCGTGATGTTTAACATCGGCAAGCTGATCACGCAGCGCTTTGTGGCGGGTATGGGAACCGAAGTCATCGCCGGAAACTTTATTGCTTTCTCCATCTCAACGCTGATCAACCTTCCCGGCAATTCGCTCGGCGCAGCCGCTACCATTATTGTGGGCACACGGCTGGGGAAAGGCCAAATCATGCAATCGACCCGCCAATTGAAGTATATCTTCTGGCTGTCCAATATTGGGCTGTGCGCACTCGCCGTATTATCGGTCCCAAGTGCCAGCTTTTTGGCATCGTTTTACACCAATGAGCCGGAAGTTATCGAAGTGGCAAAACATCTCTTGTGGCTCAACGCGCTATTTATGCCAATCTGGGGAGCGGCCTGGGTGCTCCCTGCCGGCCTGAAAGGGGCGAAAGACGCCAGCTACACCATGTGGGTGGCAATGGCAGGCATGTGGGGATGTCGGGTCATCGCAGGCTATATCCTCGGTGTGATGCTTGGTTTTGGCGTGATTGGCGTGTGGATGGGAATGTTCTTTGACTGGATTGTCCGCGGCTTCTTCTATTACCGCCGCTTGATGAGCGGACGCTGGCTATGGCGCTATCGCTCCCCCACGGACAAAGCATAGCGAGCGGGTTTCCGCTCGCTGACAACACAACAAACGGCTTAGCGACTCGGGCTTTTCACTGGAGCAAAACGCGTCGCCATGAGGATCAATACAACCACACCAACGGTCATAATCATCCAGGCCTGTTCCAGCCCTGCGGTATGCTGGCGTATAAAACCCGCCAGCAAAGGCATCAGGCTGGCGAGGATGTAGCCGCCGCCTTGCACAAAGCCCATCAGTGAACCGGTCTTATGCGATTCCGTCACCTGATCCAACGCTACAATCAACGACAGCGGGAATAGCGCGCCAATACCAATCCCCAGCATAATAATAATCGGATACGTGAACGTCAGCGGCACCACGATCAGTCCAATCATCCCCACCAGCATCACGATCAGAATAGGAAGTAGCAGTTTGCGCCGATCAGGGAAGTGGTTGATGAACGTGGACACCAGCAAACCGGAAATCACCTCCGTCAGCGTTAATCCCCCCAACATCAGGCCACTTTGCGTCGCATCCAATCCCAGTTGAATGTAATACGGTGGCAGCCATGCCAGCACCAGCGTATACGCGCCCGTACCAATACCAAAGAACACCATCAGCAGCCAGTCCATTCCGCTTCGGCGCGTTGCTACAACAGCCGCCGTGTCCTGCTTCGCGGTATACGCTTTAGGGACACACCGCCAGGCCACCGTGGCAACCAGCGCGACAATCCCCCAACAGGCCAGCGCGCTTTGCCAACCCCACACATTTGCCAGCGGGGAAACGGATGAAGCCGCAAACGCTGCACCGGTCATAATCGCCGTGGTGTAAAAGCCCATCAGGAGACTGCTATGGCGGCCAAAATGGAGCTTGATAAACGACGGCACCAGCGCCTGAATCAAGGCAATCCCGATCCCGGCAAGTGCGGCGCTAACCAGCAGAGCAATGCCGCTATTCAGCCACCAACGGGCGCCACACGCCAGGGCAATCACCACAATACCCAGCGTGATTCCCCGATATTCTCCAAGGCGAGCCTGCAACTGGCCGCCATATAACGCACACCACCCCATAGCGAACACGGGGAGCGTAGTTAACATACCCGCCATACTGTCATCCAGGCCCGTTGCTGCCTGAATCTGATTCAGCAACGGACCAATCCCTGCCAGTACAGGGCGTAAATTCAATCCCAATAGGATAATCGTGAAGAAAAGAAAAGCCCGCGTGCGGGCCGTTGATATCACTACCATGTATAACCTCAATAGCTTGAGCAAATCATTGCTGCCTGATGGTCAATATCTTCACATAAAGAACCTTAACGTCAAGATAAAATATGATGACAGACCGATACACATGCTTTTGCTTAACCGTGGCAAGAACACCTGAATAGCGACCGGCGGGAAAGTGACTGGCTAAAAGACTGGCGAAACTCGTCACGGGTTTGACAAACAGTCATAGAAAAACGTCGCTTACGACGTCCCACAGAGTGGCGGGCAGGAAATTCGCCATAAAAAAATCCGCTCTGAAAAGAGCGGATTCTTCCGACACATCTAACAACCAACGCTGAGGGTAGATAACCCCTACAGGGTTAGATTAGAAACGGTAACCTACGCCAACAGCCCAGGCACCAACGTCAACACTGCGGATACGGCTTTGTTCGTAACCTACATCCAGAGCAACGTCCTGAATTGGGTTGAACTGAACACCAGCACCGTAGGTGAAGCCATAATCGTCATTGCTGCTGTTGTTCTGGCCGTTGGTAGCGTTGTTAGTTACTTTACCGTGGCTGAAACCAACAACACCGTACAGGCTTGCCCAGTCATTCAGACGGTAAGCTGGACCAGCAGTGAAGCCCATGTACTGGCCTTTGCTGTAGTCGCTGCCATCGCTACCATTTTTTTCCAGGTAGGTGAAAGAGCTAATAACGCCCAGTGGGTTATTATCTTGCTCATAACGATATTTCAGGTTAAAACCTTTAACTTTATTTTGTACGCCCTGAGCATCACCTTGAGCATAACCTGCAGTTACAGTACTTTGACCAGCAAATGCAGAACCTGCGCCAACGGCTAATACACAAGCCAGAGCGGAAAGACACGCGATTTTTTTCATATTTACAGCCTCAAATTCATTTTATGAAAGACTAACTAACGCCTTAAATATAACAAAGAAGTTCGAAGCTTGCCGCCCTATAAATATTTATCAATTGGCCTTTAGATGTAACAAATATTGTCAAAACCAACCTATCGCACTAATTACATTGGCTTTTTTATTGTGACAGTTAGATTAAAAATAAATTCACCACAAGGCAGTAAAACAGATAATTCCTAATTTCCCGCTCAGTTTGTATGCTAACTGAATTGAACAAAAATAAAGCAGTTAAATGATGCGTAAATAAAGGTCAATAAAAGTCAATTCATACCAGACAAATTGTTTACAATTGGATATAATAGCAACGGAACGTTATACCTGCTTTAAGGCCAAAAGAATGACCTTATTTTCCCACCGCTCCTCATCGTTTGTACCGGTCTTGCTCATCATAATTTCAATGCTTTCTATCCAAAGCGGCGCGGCTTTGGCCAAGAGTCTGTTTCCACTCATTGGCGCTACCGGCGTAACGGCATTGCGCCTGGGAATTGGTACGATCATTCTGTGCGTCATCTTCAAACCGTGGCGAATGCGCTTTAGCAGTAACCGCCTGCCGCTGCTGGTATATGGCATCACGCTGGGCGGGATGAACTTTCTGTTCTATCTCTCACTGCAGACGGTGCCGCTCGGCATTGCTGTTGCACTCGAGTTCACCGGCCCGCTTGCCGTTGCTATGTTAGCTTCACGCAGGCCTATCGATTTTCTATGGGTTTTTCTGGCCGTTGCCGGGCTATGGTTCTTATTACCGCTGGGTCACAATATCGGCAATGTTGATTTGGTGGGCGCGGCTTGCGCCGTGGGTGCGGGTGCCTGTTGGGCGCTCTATATTCTGTTTGGGCAAAAAGCAGGCACAAATCATGGACCGGGAACGGTCGCAATCGGCTCCTGCATTGCCGCACTGATTTTCTGCCCTATTGGCGCATATTATGCGGAAAGCACGCTGTTTTCGCTATCAATACTCCCGCTCGGTATTGCCGTCGCGGTTCTGTCCACCGCGCTCCCCTACTCTCTGGAAATGGTGGCATTGACTCGTCTACCCGCCAGAACGTTCAGCACCCTCATGAGCATGGAACCCGCGATTGCCGCCCTATCAGGAATCCTCTTCCTCGGTGAGCACCTATCATTCATACAGTGGATGGCGCTTATCTTTATTATCATCGCCTCAATAGGCGCAACGTTGACAATAAAACCCGCAGGTGCGGCCAATGTGACAACTCAAACAGAATGAAGGCGTATTTCCTCGGGAAAATGTTGCAGAAAAGTTTCACATTCGCGAGGAGAACGCAGCGTAATAAAGTGAATATGCTGATAACGCGGGTCGGCTAAATCCGCTAAATACCGCTTCCGGTTTCTTGAATAGGTTTTTATTGTCCAAAGGATAATTGATTTTCGGCTAAAGAAACTACGGAGAAAAGATTCTTTGTTTCCCGTGCCAATCCAGAGTTCCTCTTTGTGCCATGCCCGAGCGCAGGCACGCCGAATCGCCTGAAAAAGCGTACGGGTAAAACCGTAATCAACCCAAACCACAACATCAACATTGCGCCATTTGATATCACGCGTGCGATTATAGTTACCATCCAGCACCCAACTTTCAGGCTCCAGTGCGCTTTCAAGCCGTTGAAAAAAATCGGCATCTGTCCGCTCCTGCCAGTCCTTCAGCCAGAACAACGCATCCATTTCAATGTACGGAATAGCCAACTTTTCAGACAAGCGGCGAGCAAGTGTCGATTTACCACTTCCACTGGTGCCAATAATGTTCACTCTCATTCTGCACGACTCCCTTTACTGGCATGCAATATTCTTCAGAAGGAAAACAACGCTGCAATCTTATTTGTATAAAGATAGCTGTCAAATAATAACTATTTTCATCTAAGCGATGATGATATTTATCAAAATATGAGATTATGTTTCAGGGAGTAATTAAAATATTGCAATAACATTGCTACCTGCCACATTATTGATATCAGATAAATCCTGACTACAAATACCCACAATATCGTTATGCTAAAGCTATTCATTTGATAGGTGATTCTTTTCAATATTAATTTTTATCACTGCTATAATTAATCACGTTGAACAGTAAGACTATGAATAATTAAAGAGAGGATAACTATTATGTCTACCGCCAAACTCGTGAAATCAGCCCCGTCCGCACTGCTTTACACTCGCAATGATTTGGATGATAGCGTTAAGACCTCGACGATCGCGCTGTTAAACCAACTGGTTGTTGATTTCATCGACCTGTCATTGATTACCAAACAGGCGCACTGGAATATGCGCGGTGCAAACTTCATCGCCGTTCACGAAATGCTGGATGGCTTCCGCACCTCGATTATTGACCATCAGGACACCATCGCCGAGCGCGTGGTGCAGATAGGCGGTGTCGCACTGGGTACCGTACAAATTGTGGGTAAACAAACCTCGCTGAAAAGCTATCCAACCAACATCCATAGTGTTCAGGATCATCTGAAGGCGCTGGCAGAACGTTATGCGATTGTCGCCAACAACGTACGTAAGGCAATTGGTAAAACGGAAGATGAGGCCTCTGCAGACATTCTGACCGCCGCATCACGCGATCTGGATCAGTTCCTGTGGTTCATTGAATCAAATATTGAATAATCGGCATTATCATTCCGAGAACGCTTTCAAGGCTGCTTAGGCAGCCTTTTTACTGCCGCTTTCCCCCGCTAGCCCCCTCTTTACGGGTAAAACCCGCACAAACCACGCATTTTATCCGTTAATACGCTCAAAAAATTAGCTTTTGCCTCCATTAATTGGCCATAACGCTAATCAACGGTTGTTTCCCTCGTATAAATCAGTTAATCATAGCAGCGCCTTGCCTGAGCGAATCGGAGGTGAAAATTTCACCGCTGGCAGGGCAATAAATAAAAGCAACAGGTTAAGCACAACGCAGGGTAACTGACTCAGGTTTCACTTTCGCACGATGTACTATGCTTACAACACGCTTAAACACCTGTAAAACAAAAAGCTCCCACAACTGCTAATAGGAAGGATTTGATGAAATCACTACTTAAAGCCTCTTTGGCTGCACTGACGCTGATGATGAGCGTATCTAGCTATGCTGCTGAAAAAGAACTGATTGTCGCCACAGACACCGCGTTCGTCCCTTTTGAGTTCAAACAAGGCGACAAGTACGTCGGTTTTGACATCGATCTCTGGGATGCTATCGCTAAACAGCTCAACCTGAAATACACCCTGAAGCCAATGGACTTCGGCGGCATTATTCCTGCACTGCAAACACGTAACATCGATCTGGCGCTGGCAGGTATTACCATTACTGAAGAGCGCAAAAAAGCAATCGATTTCTCTGACGGCTACTACAACAGCGGCCTGCTGGTGATGGTCAAAGCAGACAACAACGACATCAAAGGCGAGCAGGATTTAGCCGGTAAAGTGCTGGCAGTGAAGAGCGGCACGGGTTCTGTTGATTACGCTAAAGCCAATATCAAAACCAAAGATCTGCGCCAGTTCCCGAACATCGACAATGCCTATATGGAACTGGGCACCAACCGTGCTGACGCCGTGCTGCACGACACGCCAAATATTCTCTACTTCATCAAAACCGCAGGCAATGGCCAGTTTAAAGCGGTAGGTGATTCCATTAAAGCCCAGCAATACGGCATCGCGTTCCCGAAAGGCAGCAACGAACTGCGTGAAAAAGTGAATGGCGCCCTGAAAACACTGCGTGAAAACGGCACTTATGCTGAGATCTACAAGAAGTGGTTTGGCGTAGAACCTAAGTAATTGCCGATTTAATCTGGAGATATTCCATGCAGTTTGACTGGAGTGCCATTTGGCCTTCTCTGCCCCTCCTGATGGAAGGGGCAAAAATGACGTTGTTGATTTCTGTACTGGGTCTGCTTGGCGGCCTGGTGATTGGCGTGGTCGCGGGTTTTGCCCGCGCCTACGGCGGCTGGTTCTCCAGCCGCATCTCGCTCGTTTTTATTGAAATTATCCGCGGTACCCCGATTGTTGTGCAGGTGATGTTTATTTACTTCGCCTTGCCGATGATTTTCACGTCCGTGCGGATTGACCCTTTTGCCGCTGCTGTAGTGACCATCATGATTAACTCTGGTGCTTATATTGCGGAAATTACTCGCGGTTCAGTACTGTCAATTCACAATGGCTTCCGTGAAGCAGGTCTGGCACTTGGGCTATCTCGCCGCGCGACGCTACGCCATGTTATTGCCCCGCTTGCCCTGCGCCGCATGCTACCGCCGCTGGGTAACCAGTGGATTATCAGCATCAAAGATACGTCACTGTTTATTGTTATCGGCGTCGCTGAACTGACTCGTTCAGGACAGGAAATCATCGCGGGCAACTTCCGTGCGCTGGAAATCTGGACTGCGGTTGCCATTATTTACCTGTGCATCACGCTGATCCTCAGCTTTATTCTGCGTCGTCTGGAAAGAAGACTTAAGATTATATGATTGAATTTAAAAACGTATCCAAACACTTTGGCAAGACACAGGTCTTACATAATATCGATCTCACCATCGGCCAGGGTGAAGTTGTGGTCATCATCGGGCCGTCAGGCTCGGGTAAATCCACGCTGCTGCGCTGCATCAATAAGCTGGAAGAAATTACCAGCGGCGAATTGATTGTTGACGGCCTGAAAGTGAACGATCCGCGCGTTGACGAGCGTTTAATCCGTCAAGAAGCCGGGATGGTATTCCAGCAGTTCTACCTGTTCCCGCATCTTACCGCGTTGGAAAACGTCGCGTTCGGTCCTATCCGCGTACGTGGCGCGAGCAAAGCCGATGCCGAGAAACTGGCGCTGGAATTACTGGCGAAAGTGGGCCTGTCAGAACGCGCGCATCACTACCCTTCCGAGCTTTCCGGCGGTCAACAGCAGCGTGTGGCCATCGCCCGTGCTTTAGCGGTTAAACCGAAGCTGATGCTGTTTGATGAGCCGACGTCTGCTCTCGACCCGGAACTGCGTCACGAAGTGCTGACCGTCATGAAAGATCTGGCCGAAGAAGGTATGACAATGGTCATCGTCACCCACGAGGTTGGCTTTGCCCATAAAGTGGCTTCTCGTCTGATCTTTATTGATAAAGGCCGCATCGCTGAAGATGGCAACCCGGAAACGCTAATTACGAATCCACCCAGCGACCGCCTGCGTGAATTCCTGCAACACGTATCCTGATCAACAAGGGGGGCTTTCGCCCCCCTTTCTCTTTTTCGATATTAGCGAATGTTATGCCTACGAACGTGGGTATTCCCGTTCAATAAACGCCGCAAAATCCTGACACATCTTCTCATCACCCTGCGCATTATCCGCCAGCACGCGGCTACCATCGACCACGCGAATGTGGGCTGACAAATCGAAATCCGCAGCAGGCTGAGGACGCGCAGCAGCCTGTGCCATCGTGCCCTGCGCCTGTTGCCAGGCTTCATCGACCGTCAGATTGCAGGCCTGCGCCAGATAAGCGGGATTGAAACCCTCACCGGTCAGGCTACGCAACGTATCGTCATGACTCACGCTATTCCCCGGCAACCAATAGTGCTGCGCTAAATCGGGGCCGATAGCCGGGTTATCCGTCAGATAGCCATCGCGTTGCAGGAAATAGCTCCGCGTCTGCTCTACCGCCATCAGCGCCAGCAGATAGCCCTGATAAGAGCACGCTGATTCCATAGACAGTAGATGGGGAATCGCCAGTGTCGGGCGCGGGCTACCGCTAATGCCCAAAATTCGCTGTTCGGTGTCGCGCGCCAGTTTGGTCATCGCTTCCGGCGTACGTGCTTCATCGTCCCACGAATAAAGCTGCCATTCAAAATACGGCACCAGCAGAATGTGTCGCTCGTTGAAAGCGCGCATTGGCTGCTGCGTGCTGATGTCTGCACGGATTAATTCGTCAGGAATCGTTTCTCCCTGCGTATTCTTTGCATAACGTTTTAACCAGTCAGCATCCCCCAACAGGCTGTCACAGAACATGGACTGCGTTTCGGCATAGGCCATCGACGTTGGCGGAAACTCCTGCGAGAAACAGGGTGCATTCTGCTTAATATTGGCAAAGTGCGCAGCATGTCCACCTTCATGGAACAGCGTATTAATGCCGCTGGCACCGCTACCAATTTGATCCGGCTTTGCCAGGCTGGTGAAATTAATCCGCGCCGGAACCCATTTTCCTTCCTGCACAAACGGCGGCACCGGGCCGTGCATAAAACCGTTCTCGTATTTACCTTTGCGTACCAGCAAATCGAGCTGCATTTCTGCACCGTTAAACCCAATGCGCAATCGCTTAAAGCTGTTGATCCAACGCTCCAGCGACGCCGAGAAAGGGAAATAAGGATCGAGCTGACGCGTCACATCGCCCGCGCTGGCATAGCGAATATTCCACGGCTGCAGCGCATCTTCGCCCTTTTCGTTCGCCAGATTTTTCAGGCTGCGGGCATTCGCTTCACGGGTCTGCTCTTCAAAAGGATCGAGAATGGCAAAAAGCTGCTCCGGCGTCATCCGCTCCGTTTTATTGACCTTATAGTCAAAATAATTCCGGTAACCCATCTGACGGGCAAAGCGGTTACGCAGTGAAATCAGTTCGGGGAAACCGTTCTGCAACAGCCACTGCTCCAGATCGCGCAGCGCCTGCTGAGAACTCTGACGATAGGCCTCAGTATCATTAGTCGTCTGATTGGTCAGCAGCTCTCCGAGCGAGGCAGAAACACGCTCACCCTTAGCATCCAGATGCGTCATTTCGTAGGATTTACGCTTGGCGTATAGCGCACTTTCAGCAGCAATAATTTCATCCATCAGCGCCTGAGCCTGTGGATCTTCAATCACATTGCAGTCGAAAAACCGATACCAGCCTTGCAAGCCGTGTAACAGCGCCTGCTGTTGTTCATCACGTGGGCTGCTTTCCAGTGTTGCAAGCTGGGTTCTTAGCTCAGCCAAACGCCGCGGCTGTGAAATAAAGCGTTTATACGCACTTTCTGCGGCAGAGAAACGCTCGGACACCTCATCGTCGCCAGTTCCCATATACAGTTGCCAAAACAGTTCTTCTTTCGCCTGATGAACCGCAAGATAGTCGCGATTCAAGGCGTTAAAATAGTCCGCTACCTGTTGCATAGTATTCCTTCTCTCTTCCAATGACAGCCGCCTGGCTGTATGAAGTGGCGCGATAAACCGCGTCCGAACCCGCTCCGACAGGTCGATCAGCCAAGGCGTTTCTTAATCGTAGCGACAGCCTGTTCCATTGTCGCCGCTTCGCCGGCAGCAACCAGACAACACGCCAGTTGCAGGCGAATCGCCTGCGGGATAGCAATTTCGCCTGTCAGGCATTGTACCGTCCAACGCGCAGTGGTGGCAGCATCCTTCGCAATAGGCAACGCATCGGGTGCGACGCTGATATCCTGCCGCAGTTGCAGCACTTTAGTGTTTTGCTGATGAATAAAATGAATCTCTGGGCAGCGCTGCGGGTTAGCATAAACCTCCCCTTCCGTGCCGTGCATCAGAAGCGCACGTCCATTGATATCGTGAAAAAACGTCCCCACGCGGGAAACGTATTCAGGGTGGGAAACGCTGGCGACACGCAGCGCGTCGCTTTCACCAAACGGCGTCGCGACCTTGGCCAGCGTGTGGCTGCTGTTACGCACGCCCATACGCCAACGCAGCTGTAACTGGCGATCGATGGCAGGACACAGTGTCGAGACGGGGATAAATACCGGGCTACCGTTATCAAGCTCGCGCTGAGCCTGCTCGGCATTCTCTGCAATCGTCACGCCGAGATTACGCAAAATCTCCGCGCTGGTGACACGGGTTGGGTCGTCGCTGACGCCGTGAACCACGACAGGAAAACCCAACTTTGCCAGCAGCAGCGCCAACAGCGGCGTCAGATTCGCCTGTTTCCGCGCGCCGTTATAGCTAGGAAGCACGATGGGCATAGGGAATCCCGCTGGCGGATTCAGGCGCAACACATACTCGTCCATCGCCTGATAAAAACCCAGCATTTCGGCTTCGGATTCGCCTTTGATGCGAAACGCAATCAACAGCCCACCGAGTTCCAGATCTGGCACGTCGCCACGCAGCATCGCGCTATACAATTCATAAGCCGTGGCCTGATCGACATCACGCGCATGATTTTTCCCGCGCCCCACTTCTTTGATAATTTTGGTGTAATCCATGCTGGCCTCTCATTTGCGGCGACACAGTAAAGAACTTATCAATGAAAATAACATGTTTAGCGAGATTCTGGTGATTCTGGCGCAAAGGAAATTACTATCACGCCGCGTTTTAGCCAGCAGCAGGAACGTCGCCCTGACTCCGGGCGGGAAAGTATTTATAGATGGTTTTCTCTGATACACCGACGATATTCGCCACCTGAAGGCGGGTCGCCCCTGTCGCCAACATCGCTTTAGCACGACAAAACACATCTGGCGTCATCAGTCGCTTTCGACCACCAATGCGCCCCTGCAACCGAGCAGCATCAAGGCCAGCCCGCGTGCGCTCGACGATATAACGCTTAATAAACCTGTTTCAGTAAAAAATGCACCTATAGTTTCCTCGTCATATTCATCTCATTATGATTTTGATGACTCACTAGATTCGGTCACCATAGATGCAGATAATCAACCGACGTCCATTAGCACTGCCATGTTGCGTACTGATATGGCAACTATTATTGTTTACGATATCAAATAGAAACCATAGAACCTTATATTTAATGTAAAAATCCACCTCTTGAAGAGGTGGCTTTAAGTGGGGCCCCCTAGAAGGGGGTCTTGTCCGTTTTAATCCTGCAATAACTCCATTTGCTGTTCGTACTCTTGGTCTTTCTTATCCTGATGCCTCACGTAACGTCTGATAATTTCTTCGTGCACTCCCGCCGTGTCCGCAAAGTATCCTCTAGCCCAAAAGTGATTACCCCACATTTTCTTTCTTATATGCGGGAATTTATTGTACAGACGAATAGCCGTGCGCCCTTTCAGGACGCCCATTAGCGTTGAAATTGAGAGTTTCGGTAGAACCATCACTACAAGATGAACATGGTCTGGTTGAACATTTAGTTCCAATATCTCGCAATCTTTCATATTGCAAAGTATGTAAATCGAACGGTAAAGCTCTTTCCCTACTATGCCCATTAAAATCTTGTAGCGATATTTTGGGGTCCAAACCAAGTGGTATTTGCAACGCCAAAACACATGTGCTGAACTTCTATAACTGCTCATATCAGTGATTTCCTTCTTACTTGTGGTGAGTAAGCTGGAATTTTCTGGCATGGGCTTCCTTCAGGCTATAGCCTCACAAGTACAATCACCACCTCCCGAGGAGGTGGTTTAAGGCTGACAATGAAAAGTGGCCCAATAGGGCCACAATTTATGCAGATTTAGCGATTATATGGTAGTAAAGTGTTTTCTTGTTCCAAATACCATTCTCATTAAATCTATCCCATGAAACCAAAAATCCGGCGTTTGTTACATTAGAAATTCGTAGCGTATACGCATTTCCAGCATTATATCCCCCGATATCGCTTCCAGTGATAAAAATCACCTCATTGATCTTAATGGGAAATACAACATTTTTATTCGAACCCATTACAACTTCTTCGCTGGCAAAAAGCTCTATCGCCGCATCCGCATATTTTCGCCAGTAATATCCTGCTCCCGATCCCGTTTCAGTGATTTCTTTAAAACCGAGATTTGCGGGAGTTAACGTTATATCAGCCGAGCCATCAAAATTTACACCGTTAATTTTCCGAGGTGTGGCCAATTTAGTGGCCGACACCGCAGTTCCTGCAACTGGTAATGCCCCAATTTCAGCAGCAGTAGGTTTATCTTGATCGCTATAAATACGTGCCCACGGTTTTTCAAAACCACTATTATCACGCGAGCTTCGATATTTTATTCCGCCATTAGCAAAGTCAAAATAAAACTGAGCTGCTGATGCCGAACCGGTATTTAATCCCATATGCCAAATTAGGGATGAATGTGTACCGTTATCTTTTAAATACGCACCAGTAGGGCTATTCCATGCAAGATCATCATTCTTATAAACAACACCGGATGAGCCCTGTCGCACATAATTATTATCAGCATCTGTTTTTGCCATAGCACCAATATCTGCTGCAGTAGGCTTATTTTCAGTATCGTAATCCAGCACCCATGCAGACCACACTCCCGAATACTGGGTTCGTTTGTAACAGCGGGAGTTGTTGTAAATACGGTAAACTTGAGTAATGCCAGCATGTTTCAGAACTTCAAGCGAACCTGCCTGCGCCTCTGGGTAATTTTTGCCCGATGCTGCCTGAACATTTGCAGCCTGATGATATAGTCCCGGCGTGGTATAAGCGTTCAAGTCAACAGCATTGCCGATAGATAACGATGCCGAGAAAATACCTTGAGAATTAATATTTATATCTGCCGTGCCGTCAAATGCCACACCAGCAATCTTTCTCGCGACGGCTAATTTTGCAGCAGACACCGCCGTTCCTGACGCTGGCAATGCGCCAATATTTGCGGGAGTCAGTGCAATATTGGCCGTACCATCAAACGGCACACCGTTGATGGCGCGCGGAGTAGCCAGCTTTGCGGCCGCCTGGGCAACAGCATTCACTGGTAACGCGCCAACATCAGCCGCAGTCGGTTTATTCTTCGTATTGTAATCACGTCGCCAACCTGGAGAATAATCACCACCGTTATAGACATAAGTAAATTGTGCATTAGCTGAATCACTAAGCCCACTTGGCGTTGTTGAAGGCGTTGTTATCCTGATTGTCGTGGCATCGTTTTGCCCCATGACCTCAACAACAGAACCAGCCAGTGGTATCTGGCCACACTCAGTGTCAGAGATGATTTTATTGTGAGCGTATGACCACGAACCACGACAAACCCAATAAGCATGAACAAAAGCCCCTTGGCTTTCTAACCAGCCAATGAACTCAGCGGTTGTCCATAAACCATCGCTTCCTCCAATTGGGATCGAAGAACTGTATGCACGCGATGAACCGAGATTGCGGTTGAACAGCTCTCGATCAGGAATATCTGCCCCGTTTTGATCTTTCGCCAGTTTCGTCGCACTAACCGAGCGTACAAACGCCGTCGTCGCAATCTGCTGGCTATTACTATCCATTGCTGGCGTTGGCGCTTTCGGCGTGCCGGTGAAGGTTGGATTCGCCTTCGGCGCGTATTGCGTATGCGGATCGGCGGCAGCGGCGTGCGTCGCCAAATCGCTGCCCGTTTTTTCCTGCTCTTTTTTCAAATAGCTGGTACGACTGGCCAATTCTTTAGCCTGTCGGTTTGAAACGCCATCCGGTCCACCTACGACCGGATCTGACGTTTCGATTTGGTAAATGCCGTCAACCCATTGCGGGTTCTCTGACAAATTCGCCATGTTCAAGCGCTCCCATGATTGTAGTTACTGTCGTATATTGCCGTCCGGTTGTAGCGGATAGGCACTTCCCAATATTCGATGCTGGCCAGGTGACACCGTGCCGGGGCAAACATCCCAATGGCATTGCGCAACATTCTGGCCTGATCGTTGGTAATCGGTTGTTTTAGCAGCACGCGATAAACCGCCCAGGCCGCTTTGTCGCCGTGCACATACAGGTTGTTGTAGGTGGTTTCACCGTCATAACTCAGGCGGCCAATGTTCTCGATCAGCGTGCTGTCACCGAAGCCAAAGCGGCGGATGATCTCTTTAATGCTCCAGGGCGTCCCTTTGCTGCGATGCAGATCGATAGCGGCTTTGATCAGCGCACGTTTGGAATCATCCGATTCCGCCAGCTCCCAACCGTCACCAAACAACGAGAACTGTTCTGCCAGCCAGGGCAACGCGCTGCTGTCTGCAATATCGATCAGATAAACCAGTAAGGTATTCAGATCGATGTCATCGAAGCGGTCGGCCAGCTCCGCCAGCGAGCGAAAGCGGGCATCGGCAGCCAGAGGCGGTGGCAGCAGTTGTAGTGAATCAGCCATTCGACACCCCGACGACGCTGACATTGATGCCTGTACAGTTCGCCCATTCACTGTCATCAAGCACCATCAATGACGGCGAAGTTAGTTCCACCTGATACACGCCGGGAATAGAAAGCGTGGCAATAATCTGGCTTGGAACAATGTCGCGCCCCAGCGTAGCGGTTCGGGTTTCAACCCAGGCCTGTACCGCTTTCTCCGCCGCAGCCTGAACGACGCCAGCCTGTTCACCGTTAAACAACGTCAATTTGGCGTTAATGGCGTAATCCACCTGTTTAGGCGATTTGGCGGAGACCAAATCCGTCAACGGACGCACCTGTTCGTCGGAGCAAAAACTTTCCACCAGCGAAAGCATGCTACTGTCCGGCAGGCCAGTACTGAGCAACGGATACAGCACCACTTCACCTGGTTCGGGCGACATCACTGCCACATCGACAATGTTTTGGTGTGCTCGCATCGCATGGAAGCGATACGCCAGTTTCGATCCCGCCGTACTGAACGATTCCGGTGCCAGTTGAACACGTTCACGCAGGCGATCGTCATCTTCTTCAGCGGAACCGCCGCTGCTTTTGCTGATATTGACGACGCGTAAATCACTGTCGCCAATCTCATCCAGCAGCGTACTAATCTGGGCAGGCAGCCAGTCATTGCCCACATCGCCACTTTCGGTACAGGTCGCCAGTACGGTGACCCCGTTGCCGTTCGCTCTCAGCAGCGCGTCGCTGTCAGTGGTGAAAATCACGCTGTCCGATGCGCTCACGCGAGTGCCCGCAGGAATCAGCAGATCGCTGACTAACGGCGTTTCGGGGGTAAAGCGAAGCTCTGCGCGCGCTGGCTGCGCTGCCAAACGGGAGACGCCGACCAGTTCCGCCAGATAATCCAGCATCGGTGCACGAGCAAACGCGACCAGGTTCTGCTTGGCGGTTTCCTGGACCGCACTACGCAATAAAGTTTCCCGGTAAGCAAAGAGGTTGATCAGCAGGCGTTCGGCCTGCGCCGGATAGAGTGTTTTCCCTGAATCAGCTTCATATTTCGCGATCATTTCGGCGGTAATCTTCGCCGCATCGCGTTCAATAAAATTGGGTTCTGTCAGCGCCATAACAACTCCGTGGTCTGTGTCGCGCCGTTAGCGGTTTTCCAGCTAACATGCAGCGTCAGGTGAGCCCCATTCACAGAAGGTTTAACCGCCAGTAGCTGGCAGCGAGGTTCCCATCGTTTGATCGCGTCTACCGACTCCCTGACGACATGCGGGATCGCACGATCGATCGGATAATCGAGATAAAGATGTAGATTGCTACCAAAGTCAGGCCGATGTGGGTCACTGCCGCAGGGTGTCCGCAGGATGATGTGAATCGCCTGCATGATATCTGCCGTTCCTTCGACGATCTCGCCAGAACGTTGCAGCGCCGGTTGCCAAAAAACAGATTGAGTTTTCATAGGGGGCTATTGTCGCCCCCGGTGAGAGGAAGAAATTGTAAAGCGGTTTAGGGAAACACTAGTGCGAGTGGTGATTGGAATTGCCGCCAGCGTCCATGACGCTGCCGCTGGCGCTGACGTTGCCGGAGATACTAACATCGCCACTGAGGCTGGCACCGCCGGAACCGGACATCCCACTCTCGTAGGTGAGTTGCCCTTGTACCAGTAGCTTGCCCGTCACCGTTGTCTCTGGCGCATTGATCGTGACACGCTGAGCGTTAACCACCACGTCAGTACCGCTGCTAATCGCAATATGCTGCACGCCGCCGTTGATCGTTAACGTATGCGTTCGGCGATCGTATTCAATATGCGCGCCGTCAGCGAACGTTACCGCCCTTTTGTCCTTATCTGCCAGCGTTGGCACATCAGCAGCGGAGTAAATCGCCCCTAGCACCAGGCCATCCTCGCCGTTGCCGTCCAGCAGAACTTCGACCTGTTCGCCAATATCTGGCAACCAGTAATCCTTATTATTCTGTGTATTGCGCTGTAATACCGGCAGCCAGGCCGTACGCAGATTGTCACACTCTGGTAGACGAACGCGCACCATCACGCGAACCTCATCCACCGCACTGATCGTGCCAATTCGACGAGATAAACTCATGGAAGCACCTCCTTTTTACTCTTGACCGTCTGCGTTGTCTGGCTGCCGTCCGGATGGTAAGTCACCAGCGTTTTCCCGCTATTCTGCTTACGCTTGCCCGCCGTAATCGGCCCACGCGTTACACTGATCTCTGTCGTGTAGCCACTCCCCCGTTCCAGAACGTGTCGAGCCGATTCGATCAGCCACTGGCCAGAAAGTTGGCCGAACGACACCAGCTCCACTTTATTCCCCGCCGCCAACTGCGGGCTGCCCATCAGCGTCATCGACCCCGTTTGTTGCTTTTCGTTGTGCGCATCCAATGCCGCATCCGTTTTCATCCTCACCCCAGAGGCATCCGCCGCGCGCGCGTTAACTTTCAACGTATCTGCACTGGTCTCAGCACCCGCAGACTTCATTTCGTTTTTCATACCACCGCCGGCTTCATAAACCACCAGTTTCTTTTCACTCCCCTTTTGATATTTCGTCTTGGCGTTTTTATAGACGTGGCTGATCGTGTCACGCAGTGAAAAACGCGCGACGTCCGTTGGCTGGATTTGCCGAATAGGTGCCTGACTACGCAGCGTTGCCAGATGGGAAAAAATCAGCTGGTCGCTGACCACTTTCACAACATAGCCATATTCGCTGGCGAGCCGCTTTAGAAAAGCGACATCGGTTTCCGCATATTGCGTAACCCGATCGATTTTGACGATCTCAATCATCCCCACCAGCATTAACTGATGCTTTTTCGCGATGCGCGTCGCAATGGCGGCAAGCGTTGTATCTTCAAAACCGCGGCTTGATTTGGTTCGCAGTGCGCGATTAACCGATGTAGCCACACCACGAATCATCACTTGGCTAGGCGGTGCACTCACCTCAATCTCATCAATCGAGAACGTGCCGCAGTCAAACAGCATTTCACCGAGATAGCCTAGCTTGAGCGACAGCGTGTCGCCCGTACCGGGATACCACTTATCCATCCAGCGACCATCGGTATCATCGAGCCGGACCTCGATCGCATCCGATTCATTCTTAATGCTGTCGGTATATGTCACGCTGGTGACATACGGGGCGATATCATTGGTGATATCTTTTTGCTGATACCACAGGGTGAACGTCGGTTGCAGCACTTCCGACACCGCGGGAGAAAGCAGCTTGAATTCTTCCGTTAACGCAGCCATGGTGGGGTATCCTCCGCTTTACTGGCCTCTGCCTGTTCAATAATCGGAATCAGCATCACCAGGCCTGATGGCAACAGTGGCACAATGGGGACATGCGGGTTCGCGGCAATAATACGCGGATAGCCGAGCGGATCGCCGTAATACCGATAGGATAAGGTATCCCAGCGTTCGCCCTGTGTAGTGATATGTTCAAGGTGCATATGCTTCAACCCTCTTCACGATTTCCGCCGTCAGTTTGCTCAGTGCAGGTTCAGCGCCTTTAAATGTGTCGCTCGCGGCATCAACATGTTTGCTGATGGCTTCCAACTTCTCGATAACGTTTTTGCTGTCGACGCCCTGCAACAAAGTGGCAACTTGCTTAACCTGCTTCAGCATTTCATTCGCTGCTTTATTAACCGCTGTAATTTCAGGCGTCATCTTCTCTGCCTGAACCGCTGCATCAGAAATAGCCTCAGCCGCTTTTTTAAACGCCGGTTCCACCTCACTTAACGGCGTCAATACATTTCCGACCTGCGTTAGCAGTCCGGGAATTTGCAACAGCGCAGTTTCAGGGTTTTTCTTCATCCGTTTTACAATCTGTACGGTGGTTTTCACCGCCTTAAAGGCCGATTGCGCCTTCTTGGCATACGTCACAGCCGTGCGTAATGAGGACGCAAAGTCGCTCACTTTCTCGACCGCCTTGGTGATAGCACTGACATTAGGAACAGAGGTCTGTATCGCCGGTGGCTTGAGCGGATTCTTCGGATCGCCAATGTATTCGCGCAGCGTCAACTCCGCATTCATGGCCAATACGTTGCCTTTCGCGTCGGTATGTTGGCTGGTCGAGGTCAATGCGGTAATCACAAACCAGCCGCGATAATCTCCATTACCAAAGACCAACGCCATCGCCTGATGCGCCCGCATCGCCTCATTCAACCGCTTCAACTCCGTATCCGGCGTGCAGTACTGCTTGTGGAACACCAGGCTAATGCGAATCTCGTCCAGCTTCGCACCGATGAACTGCAGACCGGGTTTACCTTCAATACGGCCATGCTCGGCATAATCTGCACCAAATGACGTATTAAAGCCGTCCCAGTAGGCGGTCACTTTAAATTCAATATTTCCTAATACCGCAAACATCAGGCGTACCCCCTACGCTCACGCTGAGCGAGCAGCTTGTTCAACATATTTTCCAGTTCATTCATGCTAAGGGTCAGCGTCTTCGTCATTTCTGGCGTTGGCGCAGCCTTCTGGCCGTTGAGGTAAATGGTGGGAGAAAAAGCAACCTGAACACGTTCGGAAGGGGCTGCGCTGACTAACTTACCTTTCGCTCCGCCGACAGATGATGACATTGCAACCCGCTGTTGCGGGGTTGGCATTGTGTCTTCCGTCTTAGGTAATTCAACAGGCAGTGTCGGCTGTAGCGACAATGCAGATACCGACGTAGGTTGCAGAACTGGCGGGGTCATAACACCAGCAGCCACAGATTGGCCGCTGGCTTCTACAGATACTTTTTTCGAGCCGATACCCAGAAAGTCTTTAACGCTATCAGGGATAAATTCATTGATCGTTTTCAGGACGTTTTTTAGCTCGGGGAAATAACTGATCAGTCCCTTAACCAATGCATCAATAATCACGCCACCGAGTTCACTTAAACTACCGGGAAGTTGAATACCCAATTCGCTGACGGTATCAGCGAAGATGGAATACAGCACGCCAAATGGTGACCAGTCGAGCAGTAATGCCGCAATACCAGCTACTCCGCCGGATACCGCATTATTGAGTGCCTCCCACCCAGCATTAAAAGCCTGACTGACTTGTGACCAGAGGTTTTTAAAGAATGCACTAATCGGTTCCCAATACCGGTAAACCAGGTAAGCGGCCCCTGCGAATGCCGTTACTGCCAAGCCAATCGGATTCATCAGCAGCATACGACCTAGAAACAATACTGCTCGACCCGCCATCATAAAGCCGCTGCGTAACACACCGCCAAGCATGCGGCCTAATGTTCCGGCTCCGCCAACCAGCCAGTTCAACGCCGCGCCTACCCCTTGCAACACACCCGTCGTTCTTAATCCTGCATTGAACAGCTGCCAGCCACGCTGAACCTGCAAAATACCATCCCAAACGCTCAGTAAAGGCGATAACAGTGTGGTAATCCCCAGCTTCGCACCGCTCAATGCCATTCTGAACGCGAAGAAACCAGCGACGGCCATCACGATCCCACGAACCAGTTCAGGGTTCGCCGCCGTCCAGGTCACCAGTTGATCCAGAATAGGAATCAGTATGTCACTCAAGGAAACCAATACTGGCGTCAGCGCTTCCCCCACATTGAGTGCAATATTCATCACTGACGTTGTCATTTGATTCCAGCGCCCAGTCAATGTGTCATTCTGCCGGGCGAAGTCGAGATCCAGCGTTTGCATGGCTGCCGGACTGTTCATCCGCTGTTGGTTCGCTTGATAGCTCTGCCAGTTCTGCTTCATCGACATCGCATGATTCACAGCTTCTGGCGTACGGAACACCTCCTGCAATCCGTAGCGCTGCATTAAACTTTGCTGTGCATCTACGTTGCCCGCTTTACTGGCCTTATCCCAAAGTTGCTGGAATTGACTGCCTTTGCTGTCGATGAATCGGTTACTAATCTGAACTGCGGCGTCGTACTGTGAATAGCCGCCTTTCATGTAGCTTTTTAGCGACGCGTTATAATCTACGCCCGCGTTGTAGTAGCTGTCGGCAATGTCGGTTCGTCCCACGGCATTCATGAAACTTCCCAACCGGGCAGCCGTGTTCGCCTCCGTATCCGCGCCTTTTGTCGCGCTCAGGCTGGAAACCAACTGACTCAACGCCTGATTGCCCGTCGCCCCCATTGCCGTAAACCCTGGAGCCAGCGCAGTCGCGTATTGCGTCATCGACGCCATGGAGAAACCTTGTTTCGTGCCTGCCAACATGCGAGAGAAGGATTCCTCCAGCGCCTTCGCCCCTTTCAGGTTAAACACGTCATCCAACGTGGCCGAAAGTGCAGTAAGATCGGACAGCGCCGCGCCAGAGGCCGTTGACGTTTTCCCCAATACTGCCGCAACATCCGTTGCCTGATCCGGTGACATGCCGTAAGCAAGCAGTTGCCCGGCACTACCGAGCAATGCATCTGGCTTTTGGTTCACCTGTTGAGAAGATTGACGCAGTTTCTGCCCCATCAACTTTTCTTGCTCACTCGATATCCCATGAGCAACGCTGATGCCACGCAACTGCGCCTCAAACGACGCATAGCGTGTGACCGACGCCACAATCGGCTTCATGACAGAACCAAACTGCTCACGCTTAGTCTTAAAGTCATCGGCGAGTTCACCCCGACGGCTACGTAGTGTTTCTTGACGTGACTGGATACTCTCCAGCCGTTCCTGATTGGTTACCAATTTACTTAGTGACTGGCTCAGTCGGGATGTCACCTGTGTGCTGCGCAAACTGACATTGCCAAAGCGCTCCAGCGACTGATTAAACAGACGCTGCCACTCCTCAGCTTGTTTGAGTTTATCGCTAAGTGGCTGCAGCGATTTTTTTGTGTCATCCAGCGTGGCGCCAAACGCCCTGCCCAGCATGACACCGTTTAAAAGCATATCCACGGTTCACTCTCATTCAGAAAAACCCCTTGCGGGGCGGATCGGAGACGGCGGCTTACGCCGCTCCAGTTAGGTTTCCCCATCACAAACCGGGGATAAAGCGAGGAAAAGGACAGGTGATAAGCGGGAGAAGAAGACAGGTGGTGAGGGAGGAAAACGGCCAGCGTCCTGTCGCTGGCCGGGTTGGGTGGATGGTGGCCTAATTAATCCTGTCAGTAATCAGTCTTCCTCACCGTTCTCACGTTTTATCTGTTCGCTGGCTTCATCCAGCCAGCGTTCAAAGTCGTCCAGTTCCAGCGCATCAATCTCACTCGGCTGAAAGCGAAACCACCTCGCCAGCAGGGCTTGTGCTTTCCACAGCAGCGCCGGCTGCGTTATCCAACCCAAGTAACTGCTGAAATCGTTTTTGCAGCGCCATGTAGTCCTGCGCGTCCATCTCATCGATGTCTTCCGGCACCAGGCCGGTCATGCGCGACAGCAGCGCGTCGTCCCAGTTGCTTGGGTCATCGCTGATTTTTTTCACCGCTTTGATGTCTTTGACTTTCAGACGCTTGAGCGAAATGGACTCCACGCGTTGACCGGCAGAAGTGGTGTAAGGGAATTGCAGAGAATAAGTTTCAGTGTGCATAACGGCTCCTTAGTAAATGTCGGGAGCAGTATCGCGTGCGGCGAGGAATAACGATTTTAAAGTGAATTAGAAAACGAAAGCGGCAGGCATAAGAAAGGGGCCGAAGCCCCTTTCATTACGATAACGTGAATATTGATAATTAACGATGCAGCTCATCTTCTGCAAAGAAGCGAACAACACAGTTGCTTAGCGGGTAAGAGGTATCCGTCAGAAAGAAGCCTGCCGCTTTCTGGTTGTCATCTAAATAGGAACCATCACTTTGATCGACCTGACCAGAAATCAAACGTGCTGCCGATGACGGGTCTGCGCCAGCACGACTCGAATAGGGTAAAGTAAAACCCGCTTCTTCTCCTGCATCCAAAATGTAGACATCCTCACGGCACTGGAAATGAATATTATTTTCCAAGTCGATAATATCAAATACTTTTGCTGACATAGTCTCCTCACTGATTGATAGAAACGCCCGCCTCACTGACGGGCCTGGAAGATAAATTAACCGCCGATATTGGCGCGGTAGCTGTTCAGTTGATCCACGCCGCCCACCATGAAGATGTTGGACATGTAATCCAGTTCCAGCAGGTCTTCACCGTTCATCACCTGTTTGATGTAGGTGCAGTTGAACGCGCTGCTGAAATCTGGGTTTTCGTGCTGCTTGAACGTGCCCAGCGGATTCTTTTTGAACATGATGGTCATGTACGTCACCAGCGGCACTTCTTCGATACGGCCTTGAGAACCATAGCGTTCCACGCTGGAGCGACACTGTAGCGCCAGCGACTGGTACGGATTCGCCGCCGCCAGCATCGCTTCGCGGTAGAAGGAGTTCCATTTGATCTCGCCTTCCAGCTTGTCGAAGCCCGCAGGCAGTTCGATCTTGCCGACCATGCCCAGCGCCTTGTGCTCCTGCATAATCATGGAGACATCTGGCAGTTTGATTTCCTGCGCACGCCCCAGCAGGTTAGTGCCGTTGATGTAGATGTTGGCGTTAGTAATACGGTTTACTTCAATTTTCCCGGCCATCAGTTAGTGCCCTCCAGCGTTACCAGGTATTCCGAGGTGATCTCCGTCTCAAAGGTCAGACGCTCAAGCGGCGGCGGCGGAGTGAATTTGTAGTTAAGCAACAGGTGCCCTGCCGCCAACTCGGTTTGCTCGTTACGCGCGGCATCGAACCAGCATTTGAAGCCCAGCAGCGCGCCGTCACCGATCAACTTGCGACCGTAGGCGTTGACCGATTCCACCAGCGCATCGATCAGCGCCTGATTGATCGGCATGTCGATGTACTGCTGGCTGAAATAGCGGATGGATTCGTTAATCACATCGCCAGTACGACGCACGTTTTCAAAGTTCTTCATGTGCGTCACGGTTGGCCAGGCTGCGGTACGGTTGCCCCACAGACGCAATCCAGAACCGTAGCTGTTGAAAATGGTGCTGATGCCCTGCTCGTTCAGCAGGTTCACTTCGCTCTGCGGATCGTCAATCATCGCGGACAGCTGGCGCTCTACGCCGGTGATCCCTTTGATTTCCTGATTGGACGATGACCACCAGAAACCTTTCTCCAGATCGACTTTGGCACGCAGGCCAGCAGCACGCGCCGACAGCGGTTCCAGACGTTCGCTGTTGGTTTCCGCGTCGTACACTTTTACGTGCGGATAGCACAGACGAGCGCGTTCAGAGCTGGTGTTGAAGTTGATCGTGCCTTCCGGGCCACGACCGCTCAACGCTTGCGCAAAAGTGGTACCGATTGGCGCATCGATGTAGGCAATCGCGCCCAGTTTGTCCGCCAACGCGATCAGCTCGGTCGTTACGCTATTTTGCGTACAGAACACCGGCGAAATCAGAATCTTGGCAAAGAAGCCGTACAGGTTGTAGGTATCGTTCAGCAGCTTCATACCGGTGCGTTTGCCCGCGGCATTGATGCTGCCGATGATGTCAGCGGCAGTCACTTTCGTAACATCAGCAAAGTCATAAGACGCGCTGACTACAGCGGCGGCATCGATATTTTTACCCAGATTTTTCAGTACGCCAGTTTGTGCATCCAGCGTATAGTCCTGACCTTCGACAAACGGCTGGCCGCCTTCTGCCGCCGTCAGCACCACTTTGGCAACCACACGGTTCGTCAGTTGTGCCGTACCCGTCGCTTTGTCAAAGGTGACTTTTTCTGCGCTCACCGACGATTTGTGTTTCGCCGGATCCAGCACGTTGATAACCAGAACCGTACCCGCACCATGATCGTAAATCGCATCCAGCGCCTGCGGGATGGTGTAGCCGCCGAACTGGCTACCAAACTGTGCCGCGTCTTTTTCGGACAGGCACAGCGTAACGTCATTGACCGCCCCCTGTGGCGCCGTACCAATCAACCCAATTACCGCAGATTTGACGGTTTTCACCGGACGAGCACCGGTTTCAACTTCAATCGTTTCTACACCGTGTAAATAATTAGCGGCCAAGGGTCACCTCCGTTTCGCTATCAGCCAGATTCTGACCTGCGACAGGCAGCAAATAGCCCAGCGCGATCAGCGTTTTCACGTACTCATGATCTGCTGGCAGTTCAGTAACCTGAGCGGGCCAAAGCAGAATTTCCTGACCATCTGCCAGCGTGACGCCGCTGGCGGGGCCGGTATAGCGATACTTCATGCGTCTTTCTCCTCATAATTAACCGTGGTAAGCAGCGGACCATCCGTCTGCTCGCGGTCTTCGATAAACAGGGTTTCAGTGGTGCAATCGATGGCGTAATGCCAGCGTCCTTCGGTGTAACCCACGTAGCGGTCACGAACTAACCGGATACCGCGATGGCAGTCAGGCAGTCGGTATCCTCCCAACGCCTGACGGACGGTATCGAGCGTAGCCAGCACACCATCTGCACCATCCAGCTCCGGTAACAGCACGGCAACCATCAGCCGTGGCCGCTGCGTCTGAACCGGAGAATCCACATCTTCCGGTGCGGAAAATTCGGAACCGCGATATCCCACCAGCACATCACCGAGCGTCAGACGATCGGGCTCGCTCAGAATGTTTTCTGGGCAAGACGTGATCCGCCGCGTCGGTAAGTGCTGCTGGAGGCGGGCTATCACCGCATCGATAATTGGTCTGGTATTCATATCCGTTCACCCGCTGTTTTGATGGCACGATGTTTTAGTGGCACATCGTGTTGATGGCGCTAGTATCCGGATAACGACGAGCTGCGGCTTTTAATCTGTTTTAGAAAAAACAGCGAAGTGATTTATCTGAAAAAATACGGCTAATACACTGAAAAATAAAAATCCTTTCGATAAAAAAACGCCAGCACAACCGTGCTGGCGCAGAGGAATATGACGACACTGATAACGCGTAAAGACAGAAGAGAAAGCCATGCAAGGGGATTACCGATCCCAGTATTTTTCCGGTCGAGCGATGCCAACCATACAATCAACGGCATACTCCACGACATCCACGCCAAGACGGGTGAGATTCGCCAGCCAGACGCCGCCCACCTCCTTGGTCAATACCGCCATCTTGCGATCGGCCAGATAATCCAGTGCATGACGCAGCTCCGGTTCTGAGGCATCGGCATACAGCCGCTGCATCAGCGCCAGCAGGAACATTTCGTTCGCGGTATAAGGGCGTGTTTTATTTAATGCGATCAGCAAATGCCAACGCATCGATTCCTGTCGGATACGCTGCGTGTCAGCCATGATTGCCTCCCACATGCCGCTGCTGCACCAACTCCAGCTTGTTATAAAGCGCATCCAGCTTGGCTTCGATGACCGTCTGACCACGGATGTAATCCTCACGTCGCACGTAAGTCAGCGGTAAATCAGCGCGGAATTCCAGAAACTCGCGCTCCAATCGCGTCCACCCTTGTTCGCTCTTCTGGCGTGCGTTTTCCAGGGCGGCAAAACGCTCGTTCAGCCGCTTTTCAATCTGCGTGAGCAGAATCCGCCCGGCAGCAAAAAGGAAGCTCATAAACGACAACAGCAGGCCGACCAGCGACCAGAACTCCACTTCAATCTTCACGTGTGACCTCCCCTGCGTTTTGTAACGCTTCGATGTAATCCAGCAGCGCGTTAACCTGCGCCGCTAGCGCCTGGTAGCGCTCTCCGTTGTCACTGATGTTGGCGAGAATATCGCGCTGGGAGATGCCTGAAGGCTGTAGTTCGGCGTCAGCGGTTGCGCCGGAACCGGACGCTGCGCCAGTGCGGCGGGCAGCGGTGGTAACGTCTGTGGCACCGTCGGCGGACAAACCGAAAGCGGCGTTGTAGTACTGCACGAAGCCACGAGTAAACACGCACTGCACAGGCTGAGCCTTGCCTTTTTCGTCAATGTATTGCTGAGTAACATGATCGATTTTCCGTTGCAGGGCGGCGTTATCCGCCGCCAGTTTTTGACGCGCTGCGACATAGCGCTGTTCGAGTTGGTTCCCACGCTCTACCTGCTGCTGGTATTGTTCCGCCGCCGCACGTAATAACTGATTCTGGGTTTCGGCCTGCTGTTGCTGTAGCAAATTGAATGCCGCCTGCTGTTTTGCCAGCGCGGCATCCCCCAATGCTTGCGCCAGTTGATAACCCTGATTACGACCGGTCAGATAAATCGCGAGTAGCAGCACAACGGCAAGCAGAACGGTGACCACACGTGGTGAAAAAAAGGATCTCAGGCTAGTAAGAAACAGGTTATTCCACACAGCTCGCCCTCCCCCAGCTCAGATACCGTGGCGCCAGCTGATGCAGAATGCGGTCGGGATAATGACGGTTCTCACGCCAGTTGGCGGCGCTGCGCCCGGCATTGACGGTTTCCACATGACCGAACCAGCGAAGGATGTCTTTCTCGGCGATCTTCGCGCGCTGTTTATCACGCTGTAACCAGCCAAGCCCGCCGTTGTAGGACGACAAGGTCATTGCCATGCGTTCGCAATCATTGCTGGCACTGATTCGCGTCCATAGCCAGCGGTCATAGCCTGTCAGAGCGCGGATAGCCCAGGCTGGATTAAACGGTTGATTTGCGCGAAGTTCAGGAACAATACCGCTAAACCAGTCAGCGGTTGTCGGCATAAACTGCGCCAGCCCCTGTGCGCCGGCGGGAGAGACAGCACGTGGATTCCAGCCACTTTCCTGATGCAGCTGCGCGGCAAAGTCCGCAATCGGGGCATTCATGCCCCAATCCAGCCGTGCGCTACGTATAACATCACTGCGGTACGCCTGCGCAGCACGAGGGATCGTGTCAGCGCAGGCCGCAGCACTAAAAAATATCGGGCTAAAAAGCAGCGTGATGAAAAGGTAGCGCATATCACAACCCCATCGCTACGCCGATGCAGACAGCGGACACAATCAGCGCACGCCGCAACATCGCCGCGGCAAAGACGGTGTGGTGGCCGTCCCGAACCGGGAAGCGTCCGCGCGGCGCAGGTTCATCCCCTTGTTCGAGGAACAAACCGGGACGCGCTTTAGGAAACAGCGAGCGATCCAGCCAATAGCCTAATACTGCGGCGAGTGAAATAAGCGAGAGCTTATAGACGGTGACGGGAAGCTGCTGCGGTGAAATCAGCCCGATAACAGCAAAGAGGAAAGCGGATGTCACAATCCAGCCGGTAAGACGCGGTTTTTTGATTTTTTTCACAATAAAGCCTCCTGATAAGAACGGAGGCCATTATGCAAAATGAGGATGCTTTATGATTTTAAAGGAGTTTAAGTATTCCTGAGGCGCAATACCCTACAGAATTGAACCATTTATCGTCGCCCGGTATTCGCCATACTTCACGTTACCGGTATAGACGTCTCCGCTGACAAAATCATATCCGATTACTGATAGATGATTTTTTCAGCGGCTTTAGTTACTGATGATCTTACCGTTATCCAATGGATTCGTTGCAGGCTGAAACCAGGCCGCCAGTTCCAGAATATCTTTCTCGTTCAACGTGCCTGCAGTGTAGCGCAGTAGGAGCCACGCCTGAAGCCAGCTGTATTTCGCTTCCGCCAGCTCTCGTCGGGCGTTATACCAATCCTGTTCGGCCAGTAGAATATCCAGATTGATACGTTCGCCGCCCGCAACACTTAATCGCGTGGCGTTGACCGCTTCCTGCGCCGACGAGGCTGTCATTTGCCAGGCCTTAATTTTCGCCGACCCGTTGTTGTACAGGTTGTAGTACTTTTTCAATTCCGCCAGCGTTTGCTTGGTTTGATCGTCCAACTCCGCCTGACTTTGCTGATATTCCGCGGCGGCCTGTCGCATCGATGCCGAGACGGAGCCACCGGAATAAAGCGGGACATTCAGCTGTAAACCAACGCTCTGCGTGTCGTATTTCTGATTGTAGTTGTATTCACTTTCCGAACGGCTATTGCGTGACGATGCCACCAGCGACAGCGTGGGTAAATGTCCGGCGCGACTGCGTTCAATTTCATAACGGCTGACCGCCAGCCCTTCGCGTTGTGTCGCCAGTTTGGCATTATGCTGCACGGCAAGATCGCGCCACTGCGCCAGCGTCTGCTTACCTGATTCCACTGACGGCAATTGCGTGAGCGCCAGAGGATACAGCGCCGTGATATCCAGCACCGTACCCGTCATATTTTCCAGATCGGTCATCGCGGCATCCAGATTATCCTGCTGCTCAATCCGCTGTGCCTCAATCAGCGTAAAACGTGCCTCCGTTTCACGCACGTCCGTCAACGTCCCTTCGCCCGCCAGCAAGAGGCGTTTATTCAGCGCCAGTTGTTCGTGATACGCTCGCTGTTGTGCATCCAGCAATTGCAGTTTTTCCTGCGCCAGGAGCGCGCTACTCCAGGCTTTATATAACCGCACCATCAGATCCTGACTGCGATCGCGAAACCGCTGATCGGCCATCAGCGTGCGGGCAACGCCCTGTTGATAACGCGCCCAGGCCGCGTAATCCAGCAGCGGCTGGCGCAGCGACAGCGTGGATGTGTAACTGTTGTAATCGCGTTTTAGCGTGTTATTGGTGAAGCTATCCGTTTGAGTGACTTTGGAGTGGCTACGGTTAGCGCTATAGCCATACTGGAGATTGGGAAGTAGATTAGCGCGCCCGATATTTTCCTCTTCCAGACCCGCCGCTCGCTCAAACCCCGCGGCACGAAACTGAGCGTCGTTACGCAGCGCCAATTCCCAGGCATCAAGCAGTCCTAATGCGTTAGCGCCCGAAGAAAGCAGCCCAAACAGCACGATTATCGCGATCCTTTGCATGATTACTCTTCCGTTAATGCCAGATGCAGGCGATCCATTAAAGGCTTAAATAGATAATTGACGAATGACCGCTCTCCGGTACGCACAAACCCTTGTACCGGCATGCCGGGTTTGATTTCCAGACCCTCTAGTGCACGTTTTCCTTCGTCATCCACCACCACACGCAGGCTGTAATAAGGGGAGCCGTCTCGCTCATCCAACAGGCGGTCGGCAGACAACAGCTCAACCGTTCCCGCTACGCGCGGCGTTGTGCTTTGGTTAAACGCGACGAACTGCAACTCGACGGGTAGCCCCGGCCAGATTTTATCGACCAACTCCACGGGGAGGCGCGCATCCACCAATAGCGGCTGATCGTCCGGTACGATCTCCAGCAGCGTCTGTCCCGGCGCAATCACACCGCCTTCCGTAAACACTTTCAATCCGACTACCGTGCCGGAAACGGGCGCCCGCATCTGGATATTCGCCAGATTAAAATCGGCTTTTTCCTTCTTGCTGCCCACATCACTCAGCAGCGCCCGCACCTCCGCCAGCTCGCTGTTCACTTCCTTGTCGTATTCCTGCTGGCGCTGTGCAATCAACAGCGTTTGTTGCTCAATATCACGGCGGGTACGATTAATATCCCCCGCCAGCTGGGCGATATCGCCGTTAAGCTGTGCCAGCAAACGTTCGTTCTCCAGCATTTTGTTACGTGGTACATAGTTTTCCGCCGCCAGTGAACGCAGCCCTTGTAGCTGTTGCTCCAACGTCTCCCGCTGCTTCTGCTTGCTGGACATCACCTGACGTTGGGCATTGAGTGAGGCTTCCATGCCCGCAATGCTGGAGCGTATCCCTTCGGCTTCAAGCCTGAGCGAGTGCTGACGACTGCGCAGTAAATCACGCTGCAATGCCGTAATCACGCTCATCTCAGGTTTCTCCGCTAGCGGCTGCAAACGGGGTGTCATTACCATGTCGCTCAGACGCTGCTGCTCGGCAAGCAGTCGCCCTTCCCGTGCCACCAGCTGTAAATACTGACCATCCAGCCCTTCACTCGCCGAACGCGCATCAACTTCATTCAGCGTTAGCAGAATCTGGCCAGCCTCGACCCTGTCGCCATCTTTCACCTGAATTTTATCGACAATACCGCCCTGATTGTGTTGCACCACCTTGCGGTTACCGGAAATCACGACGCTGCCATTCACCATGACGCCCTTATCCAAGGGTGCAAACAGTGCCCACAGGAGAAAACCACCAAACCCGGCAAGCACCAGCAACCATCCCAGACGCACCGCGCGTTTTTCATCACGCTGCGCCGTCTGGTTCATACTCTCTTCGCTTATTTCTGATGCGGACATGTCTTTCCCTGTTTTCGTTATTCCATGTTACCGCTGGACAGCGGCAGAGGGTGTCATTTGTGCCTGATTGGCAGCACGGCGCGGCTGTAGTTCGCTCAGAATCTCACGCGCAGGCCCAAAGCGTTGTTGCCTACCCTGATTAAGCACCAGAATCTTATGCGCCAGCGTAGTTAATGCAGGACGATGCGTAATCAGTACCACCGTTGCCCCCCGTTTCTGAAGATGCGAAATCGCCTGCGCCAGAGCCATTTCACCTTCGTTATCAAGGCTGGAGTTCGGCTCATCGAGTACCAGCAAGCAGGGTTCACCATACACTGCCCGCGCCAGCGCGATACGCTGCCGCTGACCGCCCGACAGCCCGTTGCCGTCGGCGCCGAGAGGCGTGTCATATCCCTGTGGCTGGCTAAGAATCATTTCGTGGACACCCGCCAGCTTCGCCGCCGCCACAATTTTTTCCGCATCATGTTCGCCAAAGCGAGAAATGTTCTCCGCCAGCGTGCCCTTAAAGAGTTGCACATCCTGCGGCAGGTAGCCCATTGCCGGACCAAACGCCGTTTTATCTACCTGGCTGAGATCGGCGCCATCCAGTCGAACTTTGCCTCGCGTTGGTGTTTGCGTTGCCACCAACAGGCGTGCCAGTGTCGATTTTCCTGAACCCGATGCGCCCAGAATCGCCAGCGTTTCCCCTGCCTGAAGCGAGAAATGGATATCCTGCAACCTGGCCGCGCCTTGTGGCGTCTGCAACAGCACATTCTCGACGCTGAGCTGGCCAACCGGCGCAGGTAACGCCATGGGCTCCGCTTTGGGCGGGTAAGCTGCCATGATACGACTCAGCCGATGCCAGGCCTGACGGGCGCTGCTCAAGGGTTTCCAAATACCAATAAACTGATCGATAGGACTCAGCACGCGCCCGACAAGGATTGACCCCGCAATCATCATGCCCGGCGTAATTTCACCCTTAATCGCGAGCAGAGCACCCACACCGAGCATTAGCGATTGCAGAAAAACGCGTGCGTGTTTTGATGCCGCGCCGACAACCGCAGCTCGTTCACTTGCCAGATTTTGCAAGGTAATAAAGCGGTAGTGTTGCCCCAGCCAGCGACGGCGTAAATTAGGCAGCATCCCCATTGATTCAATGACTTCCGCATTACGCAGTTGCGTATCCGCAAGATGCGTCGCCTGTAGCGCTTCATGGTTTGCCTCTTCCAAAGGCGACGTGGTGAGATATTGATTCAGCCACGCCAGCAGCACCAGTACCACGGTTCCCCCCAGAGCAAGCAGACCGAGAACCGGGTGGATCAGAAACAGCACCAATAAAAAGAAGGGAAACCAGGGGATATCGAAGAAGGCAAACAGTGAGTTGCCCGTAATAAATTGCCGCAATAGCGTGAGATCGTTCAGCGCCTGACCGGCTTTGGCCTCTCCAGCCTCCAGATTGCGCTCAAATGCGGCGTTGAAAACCTGTTGATTCAGTTGTAGATCGATCCGGGTCCCGAGCCTGACGACAACCAAGCTACGCACCCATTCGAGCGCCGCCATGAATACCCCCAGACCGGCAATCAGCAGGGTAAGCATCAGCAGCGTAGTACCATTCCCCGAAGCCAGTACGCGATCGTAAACCTGAAGCATATAGATAGAAGGCGACAGCATCAGTAGATTAACGATGGCGCTGAAAATACCAATGCTCCAAAAGCTGCGCCGGAAAGGACGCAGTATACTCAACAACGAACGTTCCTTATTTGATAGTTGACTC
Source organism: Pectobacterium aroidearum (assembly GCF_015689195.1). Lineage (GTDB taxonomy): Bacteria > Pseudomonadota > Gammaproteobacteria > Enterobacterales > Enterobacteriaceae > Pectobacterium > Pectobacterium aroidearum. The sequence continues at coordinate 1,950,367 of NZ_CP065044.1, read as the reverse complement.
ACTGCGCTTGCCTCTCCTGTCAGGGCTGTTTATGCAACGTCCGTGTACTGCCATCAGGCAATGTCAGCGTATAGCCCTCTTTTTCCTTGCTAAAAAACGCGACGGATTGCCCCTGCTCTTTCGTCAGCGTGATACCGTCCGGCGTCGGTCGCCATCCGGCTGGCACATCCGGCAGCAGCGCTTTTAAACACTGAACATCTCCCTCAAGGCGCCAGGTATTCTCCACTAACGACGCGTTATGCAGCACAACCTCGCACTGCTGTTCCCCGCCACGCAATTGCCATACGCCGCTTAGCTCACTTGCTGAAGGCAATTTCAGACTACTTGCCATACATCCTCCGCTTATTGCACTTAACAACGCCGCGATGATTAACTTTTTCATAGTGGCCCCTAGTCGATAACAGAAAAGGACGGGGGAACCCCGTCCTTGTTACATCACACGATAAAATCAGTTGCCGCAGAAGGCTGACCAACAATATGCACAACAAAGTCTGGTGTGGTCTGACCCGCAAAATTCAGCCACAGATTGGTTGTATTGCTACCCGCATCCCAGTCAAGCAGTGCTTCATTGCCACGTCCGGTGAACGCATCAACAAACTGCAAATCTTTATTTTGATTCAACGCTGACAGGTCGATTTTGTCGATGCCGCGTTGGAAGTCCGTGATGGTGTCATAACCGTTCTTATAAGAAGAATCGCTCGCGCTGGCGTAGACAAAAATATCTTTGCCCGTGCCGCCCGTCAGCGTATCTGCACCGCCGCCGCCGTAAATGACGTCATCGCCTGCGCCGCCGTTCAGAATATTATTCGCGTCATTGCCGATAATAATATCGTTGCCGGAACCGCCAATGGCGTTTTCGATGGTCACGCCGTGGGCGATAGACACGTTACCTTTCAGGCCGCCAACATCAGAGAATCCACCTTCATTCAGGTTGATACGCTGATCGTTTCTGTAGCCAGAGAAATCAAACGTATCCGTGCCGCCCGCATCCCAAACGGAGAAGATCAGTTTGTCACTGCTGCTATTCGCTGAATAGAAATCACGGCCGGTGTTGGAGTTGAAACCGTATACCGTATCACCGGTACGCGTGTTCATGTTTGCACCGTACAGATATTGGATGGCCGTGATGTCATCAATCAGCGGACCTGCAGCATAGTGCCCCTGGAAATCTCCCCCGGTGTTCTGCTCACTCCAGTAGCTCATCAGGCTGAACTGGCGCGTATCTTCCGCATAGGTCACATCGCGGTAGGTTGGGTTACCTTCGCCAGCATTGTAAGAACCTGGGTGATTCAGACCCAGCGCATGACCGATCTCATGCGTCAGCGTCTGCTTGCCGTATTCCGTCGCCGGGTTACGCACCGTGTCGGAGTTGTAGTTAAACCAGGCGCTGCCCGCCGCCGAGTGGTTACCCGGCATATAAGCGTAAGCCTGGGTATCGTAGTCCAACCGACCACTTGAATCACGGGTGTAGTTACCAAACGTGATGGTGGCTTTTTGGGTAGGGCTAACCTGAGTAAACGTGACATTAGCGACATCTGACCACGATTGCAGAGACAGTTTGGCTTGTTGTTCCTGGGCTGCGCTGAATTTCACAAAGCCCTGATCGCCAGAAGGGATAGACCGCACGTTCTGTAAGAACGAATAGGTCAGATTAGCGGATTTGCCGAATACGTTCGTTCCATTCCAGGTCAGACCGTCGCGGACAATTTCCTTCGCTGCCAAATCGCTTGTGAACGAGGGTTTGCCATTAAGCTGTCCATCGCCACGGGAATGGTAATTGTACAGATCGTACACATCGCTATACCCCGTTCCCGCTGCATGCAATGCCGACTCTGCGGTATCCTTATCTTGAGCTCGTAAAGCCATCTTTTCTTCTCCATAAGTCTGATCGGGATGATCAGAATCCTAAATCCCTTCATGCAATGGCTGTATTGCATGTACCGCACGTGGCGGCGGCCTAATCGTCTCCTGGTTAGATAAAACTCACTAAAAAATATTTATAGGTAAAAAACGCATATAAATAAAAATTATCTCTATAAGGAAATAATTAAGAAAGAACGCCAATTATTTTCGTTATTATCAAATGATAAATAATAAGGTCGTGGTGACTAGTTTTTATTATTGGTATGGATATGGACAGCAAGAGAAGCGGATGCCAGACAGCATTCGTTTTTGAAAAGGAAGGAGTTTTTATTAACGGCGTTAATTCTCATCGTGGTACCTATCCTTGGTTGATAAAAACCGTGCCGTGCAATGACATACCTTGTCACACGTATTAACGGCATCCTTGCTGTTCTGAGACAAATCTAACAAATAAGAATAAAAAAATATAGCGCTAAATAGGGACTAATTGCCTCCTTATTCGACGAACGGATAAAGAGGAATTTGTTATGGCATATCCCGCTGTTCGATCGGGAAGACGGGCAGCGCCGCCAGCAGTTGTGCACCATAGCCTTTGGTCAACAAACGACGATCGTAAATGACGATTTCACCAAAGCAGTCATGGCTGCGAATAAGGCGTCCAACCTGCTGGATAAGGTTAAACGACGCACTGGGCAAACTTTGTACGATAAAAGGATGCCGTTTGAGGCTTTTTAGCCACTCGCCTTCCGTCAGAATCACCGGGCTGTCGATGGGGGGAAACGCGATTTTGTGGATATGCACTTGAGAAAGTAGATCCCCTTTCAGATCCAACCCTTCTGCAAAAGACTGTAAGCCAATCAGCACGCTAGTCTGACTTTCCTGTACCCGCTGACGATGTAGTTCGACCAGCCTGTAGCGCGGCTTGTCTCCCTGAACCAGCAGCATCAAGCGCAAATCGGTAACCTGCGTGAGAAAGAGTTGCATGGCACGCTGGCTGGCAAACAGCATCAGTATGCCTTTATGCTTATCCTGCTTTAATTCTGCCCGGAAAAACTGCGCCATTTCAGCAATATGCTGCGCTTCAGATTCCATCAGCGGTTCATAACGCATTTTGGGAATCACCAGACGTCCCTGCTCACGGTGGTTGAACGGAGAATCCAGCGCGATGAACGTATCGCCTTCCTGCTCGCCCAGACCGGAAAGTTCCTGTATGCGCGCAAAACTGTTCAGCGAGCGCAGCGTTGCCGAGGTCACCACGACGTGCGACACCTTACTCCACAGCAGCCTTTCAAGCTGGTCGCAAACGCGGATCCCCGCGCAGTGAAGGTGAAGATGCGGCTGGTTATCACGCATTTCCCGCGTAATCCATTTAGAAACCGGCGCATTCGAGGATTTCTCCATTGCCGCCAGCCGCCACAGTTTACTCATAGACTCAAGGTAGCCCTGCTGGCGGCTCATTTTCAGCAGAGCATGATAGACGCGCACCACGTCATGCTTCCCGGTTTTCTCACTCAGGTCGTTGAGCATATACTCGGCCAGCGCCCGTAGCGTGTCGGTTAATTTGAACAACCGTACGCAGAGTTCACGCATTTCATCCGGCATTTTGCCCATCGCAAAGCGGTACTCGGTTTCCTGACCGTCAGGCGGAAGAAACAGCCCACACATTTGCGAGAAAGACAGCACGCACTCGCGGATCTCCTCACAGTGGCTGGTCAACCGTTCGCTGTTAGCCAGTCGCGGCGGTGATTTAGGGGCAAACTGCGCCATACACTGCCCGATGAGCTGCACCAGCTGTTCTAGCTGCGCCATCATATAAGCCGGATGAATATTGCCGGACATCTCCAGCGTATCGCGGGCAACGTCAGGAATATGGTGGCCTTCATCGAGTACCAACAGGAGATTCTTAGGGGGAGGCAGTACCGACTCGCTTTCCATCGCCGCCATCACCAAAGCATGGTTGGTGACAACCACATCGGCCTGTTCGATCTCACGCCGTGCGATAAAGAACGGGCACTCACGATAATAATGACAGTTGTGCGCAAGACAATTCGCTTTGTCGGTACTCAGCTTCTGCCACAGGCTATCGTCAATTGAATCCTGATAATGGTCACGCAGTCCGTCCCAGGCGTAACCTTGCAGCGCTTTATCAAGCCGTACACAGGTGCGCTTTTCCTCCTTGCTGGCGGACATCAGTTCATCATCCAGAAAGAGCGGCAAATCCCCCTGCGCATCGGGATCGGTGGCCAGCATCGCCAAATTGCGCGGGCAAATATAACGACGACGGCCAAATGCGGCGGTAAATTTCAGTTCAGGAATAAACTTCTGCAACAGCGGTAAATCTTTGCTGTAGATCTGATCCTGCAACGCCACGTTCGCGGTGCTGACCACCAGCGTTTTATCCTCCGCACGCCCCACCGCAATACCCGGAATAAGGTAAGAAAGCGTTTTCCCGACGCCGGTTGGCGCTTCAATAGCCAGATGGCGCGGGTAATCGCCCGCCAACGTTTTCGCCACTTCGGCAATCATCTGTCGCTGGGGAACGCGGGAAATAAAATCCGGGATTTGTTCTTGCAGGGCCTTATACCATTGACCAATCTGCAATTTTATTGCGGGGGACAGCGTCATGCATACTCTGTATCTGTGTAACCTGAGCGCCATTGTCCCACAGACGCCCGGCGACGTCAGCCGATATCACGCTCGAGACCATTCCGACCTCGACAATCTTCCATCCAGCGATTAGGGTAAGCTATTCTTTTTATCAAACATGTATTTTTATCAAACACGGTCTTTATCGCGAGCGGTAAACGCTATCTTCGGTAAACAATAGCTTCGGTAAATTATGTCTTCGGTCCACGCTATTAACCAATCGTACTGGTTTTCACCACGATTACCCCATGTGGAAAGCCGCAGCACGTACAACAGCAGCCATGCCTATAAAACACATAGCCATGCGCAATTTTCGATTGGGGCGATAGAACACGGCGAAACACGTTGCCATTACCGTAACGACATTCACCACTTACAGGTTGGCGATCTGATCTTTATTGATCCCCAACAGCCGCACAGCTGTAACCCGCTGCCCGGCAAAACGCGCAGTTATCACATGCTATATCTGGATGCCGGGTGGTGCCTCGACCAGATCGCGACTCACTGTGGCTATCAGGCTGAGGCCTTGCATTGCAGCTGCGTCGTCTTACGCGATCCTGCGCTGTTTACACATTATCAGCACATCATTACCCTGCTATATCGGGGAGAAATCGCGTCAGCAGATAACCAGCTCAAAGCGATGCTGAACCCCATCTGGCAACAATATTGCCTGCCCGCGCCATCCTGTTTGCCCGCACTACCGCATCAGGCACCGCAAACCACGACGCACCACGTACGTGAACGTCTGCTGAATAATTTGCAAGAAGCGCCCTCTCTGGAAACGCTGGCGGAGGAGCTGAACCTGAGACGTGAAACCATCGTGCGGCAGTTTCGTCACGATACGGGTATCACACCGATGGCATTTCTGAATAATGCCCGCATTGAGTATGCCAAATCGCTGCTGAAACAAGGTACACCGCTGGTGGATACCAGCTACCAAAGCGGCTTTTGCGATCAAAGTCATTTCCACAAAACGTTTGTGCAATACACCGCTGCGACACCAGGTCAGTACGCACGATCAATATTTGACAATAAATAGCGGAACACCTTGTCTAGACTGGCCTCGATTACTTATTGAGGTCAGAAATAGCATGTTTACCAATGCCACGTTTATCAACACGCCGTTCATCAATACCCTTTTTTCTGCTGATTCTCTCTTTCCCGCCCATTTTCCTGCTCTGGCGCTGGCGCATTTTGTGGCGCTACTGAGCCCCGGCCCGGATTTCTTCCTGCTGACGGCCTACGCCATTCGCTACCGACTGCGCGGCAGCGCGGGAATTTGTCTAGGCATCGCGCTAGGTAACGGCATGTATATTCTGCTGGCGGCGATCGGCTGGGCGGGCATTCAGCATTCGCCCACGCTGTTTAGCCTCATAGAATTAGCCGGGGCAGCTTATCTGATCTGGGTGGGCTATCAGTTAGTGAAAAGCCGTTCTGTGCTATCGCTACAGGCGGAACAACAGTCCAACCGCTGTCCAACACTGCGTAAACAAGTCCTGCTAGGACTCGGTTCGGCGCTACTGAATCCCAAAAACATGCTGTTCTACATTAGCCTGATGACCAGTATTCTTGGGCAAAATGTGACACCTACGCAGCAATTCGTCAGCGGTAGTTGGATGTTTTCTGTCGTGTTGATGTGGGATCTGCTGATCGCTGCATTGATCGCTCGCCCGCTGATTCAGCAGCGTTTAACGCGCTGGCTTAACCCGATTGAACGCGGTGCTGGCGTCATTCTGCTCTTTTTTGGTGTGCTGCTTTTATTTCGCTAATACGGTGTATTTAAAAAGCGCGGAGCGTTTCGGTCTTGTTTCATGGGCTGAAGGCATTATAATTCGAGGCAATTAACAAAAGGATAACCTGATGACTCTTCAAAAAATCGGTATTATCGGTCTCTTTGCCTTTCTCGCCTTAGGTGGCATGTCCGGCATGATGCTGGTGGGCTACATTATTATCGAGCACGCGGGCTGAGGCTTTTGACTCACAGCGCCCGCCGACTGCACGAACGGTGCCGCACGGAAACGCGGCAATTAGCATCGCTTTAATTAATTTAGTTGTTCAGACCGAAATGCTTGCCAGTAAGCAGGAATACGCGCGAAGGTCAGTTGGAACCAGGCAGTAAACTGTTCGGGCGTCTCCACCATCCGCTGGGCTATGTTGTCTATCGACTGGTATTCATAGCTCGACACTTCATCGGGGTTGATCTGCGGAAGGTCATCCGTCACACCAAAATACACATGCCCCAGTTCATGCTCAATCAGCCCATTATCCAACGGCAGACGATAGGTCAGCGTAAACATTGGCGTCAGTTCACAGCGTAATCCCATTTCTTCATACAAACGGCGGTGTGCCGCCTGCAGCGTCTCTTCACCGGGCGCAGGATGGCTGCAACAGGTATTGCTCCATAAACCGCCGCTGTGATATTTCTCCTCTGCCCGCTGCTGCAATAACAACTGCTGGCGAGAGTTGAAAATATAGACGGTAATCGCACGATGTAATGCTCCTTTTACATGCGCTTCCTGCTTTTCCATTACGCCCGTTGGCTTGTCATTTTCATCAACCAGCACCACTTCAGTCAACGGCATACCCTTCTCCTGCAATACCTTACTCTCCGGCAATCACACTGTATTGTGGTAATCACAATTCGTATTCATTCGCCGCCGGTGTTCCCGGCGGCGAGAGAACATCATTATAGCAAGGTGAAGCTATCGCTCTTCACTCGCTGTGAATCCAGACCGATCATCACGTCGAATTTACCGGGCTCGACCACCTGCTGCATGCGAGCATTGTAGAACTTCAGTGCTTCCTGATCGAGCGTGAACGTGACCGTGCGAGATTCTCCCGGCTGTAGCATCACTTTCTCAAAACCGCGTAGCTCTTTCACCGGACGGCTAATGGAAGCCACCACATCGTGCACGTACAGTTGCACGACCGTTTCCCCCGCGCGGCTGCCGGTGTTTTTCACCGTCACGCTGGCGTTGATCGTCCCGTTACGCTTCATCGTCTGGCTGGACAAACGTACGTCTGACACGCTGAACGTGGTATAGCTCAGGCCGTAACCGAACGGATAGAGCGGCCCATTGGCTTCGTCGTAGTAGTGAGACGTATATTTGCCTGGGTTTTCCGGCGTGTAAGGACGGCCTGACGGCAGGTGATTGTAATAAATCGGGATCTGACCAACGGAACGCGGGAAGGACATTGGCAGCTTGCCGGACGGGTTATAGTCACCAAACAGCACATCGGCGATCGCATTACCGCCTTCGGTGCCGCTGAACCAGGTTTCCAGTAGCGCATCGGCCTGCTGATCTTCACGCACCAGCGCCAGAGGACGGCCATTCATCAGCACCAGAACCAGCGGTTTACCCGTCGCTTTCAGCGCCGCGATCAGGTCACGCTGGCCTTGCGGCAGGTCAATATTCGAGCGGCTGGATGCTTCATGCGCCATTCCGGCAGCTTCGCCGACGACAGCAACTACCACATCCGCTTTCTTCGCTGCCTCAACGGCTTCATCAATCATCACCTGCGGCGGACGTTTATCTACCTGTACGGCATCTTCATACTGATTCAGGAAGTCGATGATACCTTTGTGATTACTGACGTTGGCACCTTTGGCATAGAGGATGGTGGCTTTATCGCCGACGGCATTCTTCAGCCCCTGATAAACGGTAATCGTCTGTTTCGTTACGCCCGCAGCAGACCAGCTTCCCATCGTATCGCGCTGGCTGTCAGCCAATGGCCCGACAACAGCAATCGTGCCTTCTTTTTTCAACGGCAGCGTTTGCAGACGGTTTTTCAACAGCACCAGACTTTTACGCGCCACATCACGCGCGTCCAGACGGTGCAAGCGGCTTTCCGCATTGGTATCCACCGGATCGGAACCTACCGGCCCCAGATGGCGGTACGGATCTTCAAACAGCCCCATGTCATATTTTACGTTCAGCACCTGACGGCAGGCATCATCGATCTCCTGCATGCTCACTGCCCCGCTTTTCACCAGCTCGGGCAGATAACGGACGAAATACTCGTCGCTCATGCTCATACCGATACCGGATTTCACCGCCAGACGCGATGCATCACGCGGATCGCTGGCCACGCCGTGCTTAATCAGCTCTTTAATCGCACCGTGATCGGTAATGGTAATGCCTTTGAAATTCCACTGATCGCGCAGAACATCTTTCAGCAGCCAGCTGTTTGAGGTAGCTGGCGTACCGTTGATTGAATTCAGCGCGACCATCACGCCGCTGCTGCCCGCGTCAATCGCCGCTTTGTAAGGCGGCATATAGTCCTGGAACATGCGCTGAGGGCTCATGTCCACGGTGTTATAGTCGCGCCCACCTTCCACCGCGCCGTAAAGCGCATAGTGTTTTACGCTGGTCATCAGCGAATGGCGACCCGTTACGTCATCGCCCTGAAAGGCTTTAACAACCACACCAGCAATTTTGCTGGTCAGCCAGGTGTCTTCACCGAAACCTTCCGACACGCGGCCCCAGCGCGGATCGCGGGTGATATCCACCATCGGCGCCCAGGTCATGTTCAGGCCGTCTTCCGTCGCTTCATAAGCCGCCACGCGCGCACTTTTCTCAATCGCGGCCATGTCCCAACTGGAAGCCAGTCCCAATGCGATAGGGAAAATGGTGCGCTGACCATGCACCACGTCGTAGGCAAAAAACAGCGGAATCTTCAGGCGGCTGAGTTGCATGACCTGATCCTGCATCGCACGAATGTCCGGGCGGGTTACCGTATTAAAAATCGCGCCAACCTGACCATTTCTGATCATTTCCCGAATGGCTTCTTTGGGGTTATCCGTCCCAACGCTGATCAATCGGAGCTGGCCGATCTTCTCTTCCAGCGTCATTTTTTTCAGCAGATCCGTGACAAACGCATCACGTTGCTGATGTGAAGGCGATATTGATGCCGGCGCAGACGTCAACTCCTGCGCAAACGCCGGATTACAAGCAAGTCCAATTGCTATAGTCAGTGAAGTAAGCCATTTCATTCGTTATAAAGACCCAGTCAATCCAGGCGTCAGAGCAAAACAGAATAAGGCGCTGAAGCACAAGACAGGTTGAAGATTCCGACGGTCACATCCCTTCTCTGACAAGGCGAAAAACACCTTCCCCTGCCTTAAGCGAATAAGGCTTCCCGATAGTGGTTGCCGCACCGACGCACTCAAATGCACAGCGCGTAATATAGTGCATTTATTGAGATTTCATTTAATAAAAACTGCAAGAATAATGCTAGACGGTACGCAAAACTTACATTCAACGCGGGCGGTCACAGAAAAGAAATAAACAGCATGGCGCCACATGCGGCGGACAACTGCCGACGCATGCGCATCTGAGGGGGAATTAACGCCGATGTGACTGCAAGCTTAGCGCGCGATCGAGCGCCCCGACCAGCCAGTCAATATCATGTTCCTGAAATGCCAACGGCGGGCGCAGCTTCAACACGTTACCATGCGGACCAGCAACCGATGTCAGGACGCGTTCAGCTCGAAGTTGTTCAACCACGTCCAGCGCCAGCGCTTTATCCGGTGTTTTTGTTTCCCGCTCGCTGACCAACTCAAAACCGATAAAAAGCCCTGCACCGCGCACATCGCCGAGACACGCATGGCGATCGGCAAGCAGCGTTAACTCCCGCTTCAATTTTTCCCCAACAACACGGCTGTGTTCCTGTAGCCCTTCCTCACGAATCACGTTTAATACCGCCTGCGCCGCCGCTATCGACACGGGATTGCCACCAAAAGTATTAAAATAAGGAATTTCATCACTGAATGCCGCCAGCACATCGGCTTTTGCCAATAGCGCGGATACGGGGATGCCGTTGCCCATCGGTTTACCCAACGTCACGACATCAGGCACAATATCGTGCCGACCAAATCCCCAGAAATGCTCGCCCGTTCGTGCAAAACCAGGCTGGACCTCATCTGCGATGAAAATCCCACCATTGGCATGAACCACATCTATCGCAGGTTTCAGGTAACCTGCAGGTCCCGGCAATACGCCATCCGAAGAAAAAATGGAATCCGCCAGAAAACCAGCAAATTTGATGCCGTTCGCGGCCATATCATCAATTTTCAGTTGAATTTGTTGCGCGAACCAGACACCCAGATCGGGAGCATTCACGCGATAACGATCGGGAGCAGGCACAAGACGGGTTGTCGCCGCCAAAGGCTGCCCGCTTCCAAGCGCAGGTGACGCACCGGACGTCAACTCACTGGTCCCGTGATAGGCTTCTCGACTCACAATAATGCCCGTCCCGCCGCTATAGGCCCGAGCGACACGGATCGCCAGATCGTTAGCCTCCGATCCCGTACACATATACATCGCCTTATTGATGGCGGCTGGTACGGTACTGAGAATATCTGCGGAGTAATCCAGAATACGTTCGTGCAAATAGCGGGTATGGGTATTGAGCAGACGCATTTGCGCGTGAACGGCGTCGATGACCGCAGGATGGCAGTGTCCGATACTGGCAACATTGTTGTAGACATCCAGATATTTATGTCCAGCGGCATCCCACAAATATTGTCCCTCACCGCGAACCAGATGCACCGGATTACGGTAAAACAAACGATAAGAATCCCCTAACACCTGAGAACGTCTATCCGTCAGTCTCCGCGTATCTTCATCCAGCGCATCCGCATGCTCAGTACGAAAGCTGTTGGTATCCATGATGGTTGATCGTGTCGCCATAATGACTCCTGTAGAAAGGTGGTGGCCCGACTGCGTATTGCATGAGGAAATGCAGCGTGCATGTTCAGATAACACTCACCCTACACCAAAAGCAACAAAACACACAAATACAAAAAAACGCACTTTTTTGATGCACAAAAATGCCAAAAAAGTGCAATAAAAACATCACAAAATGGATGCACGGTTCCGCTATCCGTTAATCGAACTACTCCGCTTACAAAGCAATATAAATAATATATTGATTTATATATTTATTTTTATATTGGTTTTCGTCAAATCAGAAAATGGCACGATTAGTGCTAAAACTTCAGACCACTCGCAAGAAACACAAAAATGCACAGAATGGACGATTTACCGTTCGAGGCGAGGGTGACACCGATGCCAACATTTTCCACAACCGTAGGGGAACATTTATGAACCGATCTTTATTTCGCCGCGTCAGTCTGCTCACTGCGTTCACCTGTGCCACGCTGGTTAACGCTGCCGCACACGCGGGAACCATCACGGTCTATACCTCGCTGGAAGAAGATGAGATCAAAGATTACGTCGCACAGGCCAAAAAAGATTTGCCCGACCTGACCATTAACGTACTGCGCTTGTCTACCGGCGACCTTGGACCACGGATTCTGGCCGAATCCAAAAATCCGCAGCATGACGTCATTTGGGGCTGGGCCGTAACCAGCGTGATGGACCCACGGTTGTCTGCATTATTGGAACCTTACGATGCCAAAGGCAGTGATAGCCTTGCCGCCACCTATCGCGCACCGGATCACAAGTGGTTTGCGGCAACAGGCTATATGGCGGCCTTTTGCGTCAACACCGAAGCGCTAAAAGCCAAAAATCTTCCCGTGCCCGCCTCCTGGCAGGATCTGACTAATCCGATCTACAAGGGAGAGGTTGTGATGCCGAATCCTGTCTCGTCCGGCACAGGTTACCTACAAATCGCCGCATTGCTGCAAGCCAAAGGGGAACAAAACGGTTGGGCCTTTCTGAAGTCGTTAGATGGCAATATCGCCCAATACACCAAGTCCGGCTCTCGCCCCTGCAAAGCAGCACGCACCGGAGAATATGCCATTGGCGTATCGCTGGCTTTTGCCGCTATGCAGTCAATTGAAGAAGGCTACCCCATCAAAATGGTGATCCCAAACGATGGCGCAGGCTATGAGCTGGAGGCCTCCGCTCTGATGAGCGCAGCCAAGAACAAACCGGATGCCAAGCGTTTCCTCGACTGGACACTCTCCAGCCATGCCGCCACGCTCTACACCAAATATAAAGAGATCGTGACAATTCCTGGCGTTGAACAGTCCAAAGCCGCGCAAATAGCGGGTCTGCCAGCCGATCTCACACACGTACTCTACCCTGTGGACTTCACCAAAAGCGCCAACGATCGCGACGCCACACTGGCAACCTGGCAAAAATCCATCGGTCGATAATGGCCTGTATTCGCAGTAAAGACTGCCGCGCAGCGTGTTTGTATCTTCGCGGCAGCCGTAATTAAGAGGTCCGCATCATGGCACTGGTTATTCAAAATCTCTATAAAAGCTTTGAGGGTTATGTCGCTCTCGATCGCATCAACTTGTCGATCGAAAATGCCGAATTTGTCTGTCTTCTTGGGCCTAGCGGCTGCGGCAAAACGACATTGCTGCGTATCATTGCCGGATTACTAAGCTGTGATGGAGGAAAAATCACGCTGGACAATCGCGATCTGGTTAACGTGCCTGCCAGGGAAAGAGGTTTTGGCATTGTCTTTCAGTCTTACTCGCTTTTTCCCCACATGACGATTGCACAAAATATTGGCTATGGGCTCAAAATTCGCCAGACGCCTGCCGAGGAAGTTGCCGCACGCGTCAGCGATCTGCTGGATACCGTACGCCTTAGTGGATTCGGCGATCGTTATCCTGCCCAGCTTTCAGGCGGGCAGCAACAGCGTGTCGCTATCGCACGCGCGCTGGCGGTCAACCCTTCCCTACTGTTACTGGATGAACCCCTTTCGGCACTGGATGCTCGCGTGCGCGCCGGATTGCGTCAGGAATTACGCGACGTGCAACAGCGGCTCGGCATTCCCACTTTGATGGTCACACACGATCAGGAAGAAGCGATGAGCATGGCGGATAAAATCATTTGCATGCACGGTGGACGCATTGTGCAGGAAGGCACGCCTCACGAACTTTACACCAGCCCACGCACACGTTTCGTTGCCGAATTCATGGGGCACAGCAATCTGCTGTCACGCGATGTCGTCAACACGTGGATGCCGGAACTGCTCCCCTCTGCACAGGAAACTGCGCTACCAGAAGGCGCTGAATTGTTTATCCGACCGGAAAGGATTGCACTACATAAAGCGGAAGGCGCAGAAGGACGGGTCATCAACACCAGTTTCCTCGGGAGTATCCAACGCATACAGGTGGTATGGAAATCGCAGCCGCTATTAGTCGAGACCAGCAGCGCCGTGAACTGGAATCCTGGCGACCCCATTCATCTCTCGATTCGCGCAGAAGACTGCGCCTGGGTACAATCATGAATCAGACACTTCTTCCCCCGCAAACGGCCAGTGACCGCTGGCTTTCTCGTCTGTGTCTGTGGATCCCACTGCTGGCGCTGCTCATGTTCTTCGGCATACCGATGCTGAGTATCGCCTGGCACAGTCTGTTGAACGATCAAAACGGTACCGTTGGGCTATCAAATTATTTGGCGCTAATGGATTCGCCCGGCATCTGGCGCGCGACGATCAACAGCCTGTTACTTGGCATCGTCACCACACTGGTGACGCTCTTGCTGGGGTTTATTGTCGCCTATGGTCTGGAATGTACAGCGATGCCAGCAAAGCGTTTTATCGCATTTGCGACCTCGCTGCCGATACTTGCTCCCTCGCTGGTGTTGGGATTGGGATTAATTTTTCTGCTGGGAAGAAATGGCATTATCGGTAATCTTCTTGGCGTGCGATTGGATATTTATGGTTTTTGGGGATTATTGATCGCCAACGTCCTGTACGCACTACCGCAAGCGATTCTGATCATTCGTACCACGCTGCGTCATAGCGATACTCGCCAGTATGAAGCCGCTAACGTTCTCGGTGCCTCGGACTGGCGACAGTTTCTGGATATCACCCTCCCCGGTCTGCGATACGGCCTGCTGAGTGCGGCTTTTGTTATCTTCACCATCACGATCACAGATTTCGGCAACGCCATTGTTATCGGCGGCAACTTCTCGGTACTGGCAACAGAGATCTACAGCCAGGTCAGTGGTCAAATGAAATTCGGCATGGGAGCCGTCGTCGGGATCCTGCTCCTGTTACCTGCCGCTGCATCGATCTGGATAGAACGTGCAACGGCCAGACGGCAAAAAGCGATCGGCTCACATGCGGCGATCCCACACATTCCACAACCGCTGCGCACGCGCGATATGTCGTTCTATCTGGCAACGATGACGATCGCATTCACGATTGTCGCCGTTATTGGCACCGTCATTATTGCCAGCATGATACGCCTATGGCCGTATCGGCTGGATCTGACCCTTAAACATTACGATATCGATCTCGCCGGAGGCTATACGCCACTGTGGGCGTCGGTCTGGATCTCCGCACTGGCGGCGGTGGTTGGTACCGTGCTGTTATTCCTGCTGACCTTCGGCGTTCATCGGCAACCCGGCAAAGTTGCCAACGCCGCGGTACTGCTGAGCGCATTGCCTGTTGCTGTTCCCGGGCTGGTGTTGGGGCTCTCTTACGTGTTCACGTTCAATACGGCCGATCTCCCTTGGGGAATGCTGTATGGATCGGCACTGCTGGTGGCATTATGTAATTACTACCACTATCACACGCAAGGCTACACCACGATGATGATGGGAATACGCAACGTGCCGCATGCGATGGAAGATGCCACTACTGTTTTAGGCGGCGGCGTGGTACGTATTTTACGTGATGTGTATCTGCCCGCCATGCGCGTAACGTTGATTTCAGTCGCCATGTTTTTATTCATGCGCTCAATGGTTACACTATCAGCCGTGATTTTTTTGGTCACACCGTCGCTGCCTTTAGGTGCCGTCACCGTTATGCGATTGGATGAAGCAGGCTTTACGTCACAGGCTGCCGCTTTTTCGACCTGTATTATGGGCATCGTGGCGATGACCGCACTCCTGCTGCATCTTGTGACAGAAAAGCGACAATCATGGTAACCGATGTCAAAACATCAACGAATGGACAGCTATGTTAGAAGAAACGCGGTTACATCGCATACAAGCTCTGCTCTCAACATTAAACCGGGTGAGCACCGAGAAAATTATTCAACATCTCGGTGTTTCACGCGAAACAGTACGACGCGATATTGTAAAACTGGAAGCGGCAGGGGTGTTACGCCGCGTCCATGGTGGGATCGTAGCAACCACGCAGGAACCGGAACCGCCGTTATCCATTCGCAATACCGTACGTGAAAAAGAAAAGCAGGCTATTGCCCGTGCGGCAGTACAACAGCTAAAAGCCGGGCAGACGCTGTTTATCGACTCGGGCAGTACAACCTCTCTGTTAGCCGACGAACTGCTTTCCATGCCGGGGATGACGGTCATTACCAATAGTCTAACCGTCGCACAGAAACTCACCTCAGCAGAATCAGTCGCACAGCATAGTGTGATACTACTCGGTGGATATATGGGTGCTTCAGCACAGGCAACCAGTGGTGATATCACCGTCAATGAACTGGAACGCTACCGTGCCGACGTGGCGCTTCTTTCTCCGGTCGGTGTCGATGCGCTATCTGGCGCCACCAGCTTTGCTCACCACGAGGCGGCAATTGCCCGATCCATGGTGCAACATGCCAGAACGCGCATTATCCTTGCGGATCACAGCAAGATCGGCGTCACCAGTCGGGTTGTCTATGCCACCATGCAGGAAATCGATATGGTGGTGACTGATGCATCTAGTGCGGATAAACCCGAGCTGTCTTTACTCCAGATGCATTGCCAGCAGGTTATCGTCGCCTGATATCCCTCTTCCCATGATTTATTGCGGGCTTTATTGCCGATCCTCACACAGCATACAGGCGAATAGATGCAGGATGATTTCTACCGCCTTTCGTGCTAATGCTAAGGCTTCGTTAACACAAGGAGCCTCAGACATGTATCAGTTGTATATCGCCAATAAAAACTATTCGTCCTGGTCACTGCGTCCGTGGGTGCTGTTGAAAACACTGTCAATTCCTTTCGAAGAGAAACTGGTTGCTTTTGCACCGGGCATGGCACAGCCGGCATTTAAGGCCTTTTCGCCGACGGCAAAAGTCCCCTGCCTGCTCGATGGCGAAACCACCGTCTGGGATTCATTGGCGATTACCGAGTATCTGGCTGAACAGCATCCCGGCGTCTGGCCTGCCGATGCCAAAACCCGTGCGTGGGCACGCTGCGCTGCCGCCGAAATGCACTCTGGTTTTACCGCACTGCGTAACACCTGCTCTATGAGCTGCGGCGTGCGCGTCAAAATGAACGAAATCTCTCCCGCTCTCAGCAACGACATTAACCGCATCGGCGAACTCTGGCAGGAAGGGTTAACGCGCTTTGGTGGACCGTTTCTGGCAGGAAAACAATTTTCAGCGGTAGACGCCTTCTTTGCTCCGGTCGTATTCCGCATCAAAACCTATCAGCTCCCCGTGTCGCCCGAAGCCGCTGCCTATTGCGACCACCTGTTAGCCCAACCCGCGATGCAACGCTGGCTACAGGACGCCTTAGCGGAAACCTGGCGTGAAGATGAGCATGAAGAAGAAGTGAAAAAAGCGGGAGAAGTGATAGAAGATCTGCGCGCTCGCGCGTAGCGCCGTAGCAATCGGTGGCCCGTTCGGCCACCGTCGCTATTCCCCTCCAGCACAGCAGGAAGGGGAACCGTTATTCGGTTTCGATACTCGCCATGCTCTGCGGTTGACGAGAAGCCAGCGATTTTTGTTTCTTATAGCTCAACGCAGCAGCAGGCACCTCGCTGACCTTGCCGGTTTCTATCCACTTACGCAGACGGTTAGCATCCGCAAAGTGCGTGTATTTACCGAATGCATCCAGCACCACCAGCGCAACAGGCCGCTGGTTAATAACCGTGCGCATCACCAGACAATGTCCCGCCTGATTCGTGAAGCCCGTTTTGGTCAGTTGGATGCTCCAGTCAGCTTTATAGACCAGATGGTTTGTGTTTCTGAACGGCAGGCTGTACGCTGGATGAGAGAACGTCGCCGTTTTCTCCTGTGTCGTACTCAACTGGCTCAGCAACGGATATTGCTTACTGGCAATCAGGAGTTTGGTGAGATCGCGGGCGGTCGAGACGTTATTGATGGACAGCCCAGTCGGCTCGACATAGCGCGTGTGAGCCATACCTAGCGCACGGGCTTTGGCATTCATCGCGCGGATAAATGCCTGATAGCCGCCTGGATAGTGGTGCGCCAGACTGGCCGCCGCGCGGTTTTCTGATGACATCAGCGCCAGCAACAGCATGTCATGGCGGCTGATCTCGCTGTTCAGACGAACACGCGAGTACACCCCTTTCATTTCTTTCGTCTGACTGATATCGACAGAGATGATTTCATCCAGCGGCTGATTGGCATCCAGCACCACCAGCGCCGTCATCAATTTCGTCACCGAAGCAATCGGCACCACCACATCTGGGTTACTGGAATATAGGATGTGGTTATCACGCAAATCCACCACCATAGCGCTACCGGAAGCAATTTCCTGATGCGCAGTGCCGGCGGAATACGTCGGCGCTTTCGCCATAGCCTGAGGCAACATCACAACATGGGTTGATAGCATCAACAGGCCACAAAGAGAAAGCTTAAAATTTTTAGTCATTCTTCAATAACTTAAACAGTATTCTGTTAAATGAAAGGGATAGGCATCGGCATTATAATTTACCGCCCTTCCCCGCGCACTCATGCAGCAGAAAAAGCTTTGTGACAAATTTTGACAAACGGTTTTATCAACCCACTGTTTTTTATAGCATTACGTCAGCGACGGTTTTATTTTGCGCATCTGGTTGAACAAACGTAGGCTGACGCCGCTAAATATTCCAGCGGTAATCCCACTTACCGCGCCGGACAACAGGCAGAACACGGGGTCATGCGCCAACGCAGGAAACCGAGCCAGCTGGACGGAAAAATAGAAACGAGAACAAAACGTCAGCAGCATTAAGGCCAACGGCCACCACGAACCGCTGCGCTGAAAAACACGTGATTCCGGCAGATAAGCGCCTGACGTCTTCCCCCAGCGCCACCCAATCCCCAACCCGACAATCAACGTGAGCAGAAATCCGCCTGCCGCCGCAAGCGGGATCAGCAGCGTATGAAAAATCGCGCTAACACCCCATACCATGAACACGATCGGCACAACCAGCATCCGTGCCGGCGATTGCTGTCGCGGCTGGCTGGCTTTTATTCCGGCATAAATCAGGTAACCCAACACGATCCACACCCAATAAGGCGTGTGACGCAAAATAATCAGCAGATTTTCCACGGCGGTACGATTCCTTCAGCAATGAAGCCTTCAGCAACGGTGATAGTCAACAAACCGGAGCGTTCACGGCGTGACTTTGGCCTGTTCCAGCGCCTGTTTCACCGCGTTAATCACGCCCTGGCTCGATAACGTCGCCCCCGTTACCGCATCCACCTTGTTAATATCCTGCTTCTCAATGAGCTCCGGCACGATTTGATCCGTCGCACTCAACATCATCGCTTCAGTATCGCCATGCTTCAGCACTTCCGCGTTGGCAATCTTCCCTTCTTTAATGCTGACCGTTACCTCAACTTCTGCCGCCTTGCCCTGCGCTTTACCGATGTAGGTGCCGTCTTTATAGTGCACCACATCGTTGCCGTGAACGGACAGAGAAAAAGCCATCACTAATGTAGCCAGCGCTGCCGAAATAGATTTCTTCATCATTTCCCCGTGTGCAAATCGAACAATAAAAACAACAATTCAATAACCATTGAATAACAGTTAATTAAAACCTAATAATTGATAATAAGATTTCGTTTCAATATTATCCAATGACAATTGAAGCCGTAGCGCACACTCTATACACCGATCTCTGAGTGCTTTCAACTGGGTTTCATCATCGGTCATTACCGATATTTCCACGAAATAACCAAGCGATTCAATATAATCGAGCGTAATGTGGAAAGCATTTAAAAAGTAGATACTGCGAATTTTATGAATTTCAAAAAGGGGTTGATACCCTAATGTCTGTAGCATGCTGTCGGTTTTTTCAAAAGCTTCGACGTTAACCGCTTCACAGCGCTCGACACCCGGCCCTTTCACGATCCAGAGCTTAATTCCTGATGGCTCCATACGTCGCACCAGCATTTTGATATTTTGCTGCTGTAAACGCCTCTCTGCATCATCGTAATAAACATCGTGTTCTTTATTTTCAAAGACGAAAGCCTCTGGGTGAAGGCTAAAAAGCGTATTTCTAAAAACGGCTATATCGTCGATGCGAAATTTAAGTTCAACTTCATATTTCCCTGTGAAATGTTCAACCATGTTCTTTCCCCTCACTGGACTCCCTGAAATAACATTGACTCCCGCCATATCGAAACAGCGTTTTATTACGCTGTCATACGGAAATTCAAGATAATTAAAGATTCGGTCATCCGCAAAATAGATCATACAGGTAACATAATATGGCCGAATGGCCGTCCTCTCACCCTCCTTGATTCACACCTTACATCCTGTCACATACTGTACCGCGATAGCATTACCTCGATAATCATGCCGCGTTATTACCTTACAACGTCAGATATCCCGAGTGCAATTTCCTGTCAGAGAATACCGATTAATAAATAACATCGGATATTTCCCAGCAAAAGAATGCGGTCAGCCCCCTTGCTGGACGCAGACCGCCGTTAATAGTAGCTGAGAAGGGAAAAACCGCTAGTTCTTCACGCAACAACCGCAGGTAATAGCAAAATCAGTGCAGAATCGAAGCCGTGATGATGCATAAACTCACGCAAAATCAGCAACCGGGCGGAGAAAGCGTTCTCAAGCGGAATACCCTCCCAGGTTGCCGGACTCCCCAGCATGACGCGTTCCAGACGTTTAAATGTCCGCTCCATGTCATCCTGCGGCAAGCGCCAGCCGCCTTCCTCTTCTTCTGCGCCTGAAATCTGTGCGAGGTCGACCAAATCAGAGTCGAAAGAAAACAGCGCAGACCCCGCAGGAATATCGTGGCGAATACGCGTCACTTCATCCTCCACCGCCATGATCGCCAACTCCATTTCGTCCGGCGTCGGGGGAAGATGCTTGAAAAACGTCGTAGCCGTTTTGTCAAAACCGATGGTCAGTTGCAGGGTTGCCGACGGCTGTGATGCCGTCCCGCAGACAACCGTCGTCTGCTGTTCGCCAATGTGCAGCACCGTTACCGGCACATCTGGCGCAACGCGCTGTCTGGCAAGCGAGTACACCTGTTGCAGATTCACATCATTTTCCATCACGGCATCCCCTTATTTAGTGCTAACCCTCATGCTGGCAGCAACGTGCAATACCGGCAATATCAGCAGGCGTGGTTCGGCAGCAGCCGCCAATCAGACGTGCCCCTGCCGCTTGCCACTCGGGCAGATACGCCGTTAGCGAGCAGGCGGCATCGTGAGCGCTGCTCCAGGTTTTCGTTACCGCATCATACTGCTCGCCGGAATTGGGATAAACCACCAACGGCAAATCCGTCAGCGAAGACAGGTACGTCAGCGCAGGCGTCACCTTTTCCAACGCAATGCAGTTGATACCCACAGCGACCACCTGCGAACAGGCGTTGACCCGCGCCAGCACCGTGCGCAATGGCGTGCCGTCGCTGAGGTGTTCGCTGTCGCGCAGCGTGAAGGAGAGCCAGGCCTGCGCCTGAGGGAACTCAGCCAGTAATGCAATCAGCGCCTCGATTTCAGCAAAAGACGGCAGCGTCTCACAGGCCAGAAGATCCGCTCCCGCCTCCAGCAGCGCCGCCATACGCGGCCGATGAAACGCCATCATGTCAGCCTGCGGCAGCTGATAATCACCGCGATACTCCGAGCCATCCGCCAGATAGGCGCCGTATGGCCCCACCGACCCCGCCACCAGCAGCGCCCCAGCCTGCGGATTGTCGCGGCGGTAATCATCCCGCGCCTGCGCCGCCAACTGTACGCTCTTGGCAATCAGCGCCAGCGACTCCGCTTCGCTATAGCCCCGCGCCTCAAACCCTTGCGGCGTCGCCTGATAGCTGGCCGTAATTGCACACTGCGCCCCTGCCTTGAAATAGTCGAGATGAACCTGATAAATCAGCGCCGGGTTCTCAACCAGTACTTTCGCGGACCACAGCGGATCCGTTAAATCACAGCCGCGCGCTTCCAGTTCGGTCGCTAGCGCGCCATCCAACACAATCGTGGGTGCCGTTGCCAGCAGTTCGGTAACCGTATTTTTACGCAATGTCTTCCACTCCCGTTAATCCACGCTTCTTCAGTGACTGCGTGAAATAATAAGCACCATAGCACAACGCGACAAACGGAATTCCACACCACAGCGCAATTCGCTGGCTTGGATCAAACGCCAGTCCGACGCAGGCCAGCAGGCACAGCAGGAAGCCAAGAATCGGCGTGATAGGGTACCAGGGCGCACGATATTGCAGGTCAGAAAGCGGTTTTCCCGTGCGAATATGGTGACGGCGGAACATATAGTGCGAGGCGCAGATACTCAGCCACACCGCCACCACGGCAAAGCCGGAAATCGCAGACAGCGCCACGTAAACGGTATCCGGTGCGACCACGCTGGAAAACAGCGCCAGCAGCCCGCCCAGCATACTGACAGAAATCGCAAAGAGTGGAATACCACGGCGCGTCAGACGAGAAAAGCGGCGCGGCAGCGTGCCTTCATTGGACAGCGACCACAGCATACGCCCCGAGGCATACAGCCCTGAGTTAGCAGCAGACAGAATCGCCGTCAAAATCACGAAATTAAAAATATCAGCGGCGTAAGGAATACCAATTTTTTCAAACACCAGCACAAACGGGCTTTTCGCGATACCTGCTTCTTCCATCGGGATCATCGCCGCCAGCACCAGCACCGTACCGAGAAAGAAGATCACCAGTCGTGCAACGGTAGTGCGAATCGCCATCGGCACCACTTTCTGTGGATTCTCGGTTTCTCCTGCCGCGATACCGATCAGCTCCGTACCGGAGAAAGCGAAGTTGACCGCCACCATCGTCATTAAGATCGGCAGGCCGCCGTGTGGAAACCAGCCAGACGCGGTAATGTTCCGGAAGAACGGCGCAGGAGAGCCATCCTGCATCGGAATAAAACCAAACATCGCGCCTGCGCCGAGTACGATAAAGGCGAGTATCGTGACCACTTTCACGATCGAGAACCAGAACTCCCCTTCGGCAAAGAAACGGGACGACACAATGTTCAGCAGATAAATCAACACACAAAACAGCAGACACCAGGTCCAGACCGGCACCTGTGGGAACCAATACTGCATGCAAAAACCAGCAGCAGTCAGGCTGGAGCCCAGTGCGACCGTCCACGTCAGCCAATAGAGCCACGCCACCGTGTAGCCCGTTGCCGGGCTGAGATAGCGGGATGCATACACATGGAACGCCCCGGTTTCCGGCATCGCGACGGACAGTTCCCCCAAGCTCAGCATCACCAGATACACCACCAGCGCGCCGATCAGATAGGCCAATAGCGTCCCGGCAGCCCCCGTGGTGGAAATAATGTAGCCCGTATTGAAAAACAGGCCGGTACCGATGACGCCGCCGAGTGAAAGCATCACCAAGTGGCGAGCTTTCATGGTGCGCTTAAACTGCCCTTCCGAGCCTGGTGCGTGTTGTTCCATGATGACCTTTATTTATAGACGTCTAAACTTCCAGACAGATGGAGTGTTATACCGTCAAGCGATTCGTAAAGTAAAGTACAGGCCGGAGAGAGAGCGATGAAGTGCGTTAAAAACGAACAATGTGATGAAGACACAAGAGAGGGAAAGCAGAAAATGAGGAAATGGTGAGCGCCTACGGCTCACCGATCACGCGTGCGATGTCCGCCGACGTTTTCAGGGTGCGAATCTCGCTGAATAACTCGGTGGCGTCATCGTATTCTTTACGCAAATAGCCGAGCCACTGTTTGATACGTGCGACGTGATACATCCCGGTGTCGCCCTGCTTTTCCAACTGCACATATTTTTGTAGCAGCAGCATGACCTCAGGCCACGGCATACGCGGTTCGTTATACTTAATGACGCGACTCAGGTTCGGCACGTTTAGCGCGCCCCGCCCGAGCATAATTGCGTCGCACCCCGTTGTCGCCATACAGTCCTGTGCACTCTGCCAGTCCCAGATTTCGCCGTTGGCGATCACCGGAATCCGCAACCGCTGGCGGATTTTCCCTATCGCCTGCCAGTTAATGCATTCGGCTTTATAACCGTCTTCTTTCGTACGGCCATGCACGACCAGCTCGCTTGCGCCCGCCTGCTGCACCGCATCGGCAATTTCAAACTGGCGATCGCCGGAATCCCAGCCCAGCCGAATTTTCACCGTGACAGGCAAATGGGCAGGCACCGCCTCACGCATGGCTTTCGCGCCCTGATAAATCAGCTCGGGATCTTTTAACAGCGTCGCCCCGCCCCCGCTGCCGTTCACCAGCTTCGACGGGCAGCCGCAGTTAAGATCGACGCCATACGAACCCAGTTCCACCGCCCGCGCGGCATTTTCCGCCAGCCACTGCGGATATTGACCCAGCAGCTGTACACGCACCAGCGTACCAGACGGCGTGCGGCTGGCATGGTGTAGCTCCGGGCAAAGACGATAAAAGGACTTAACCGGCAGACACTGATCCACCACGCGTAAGAACTCGGTGACACACAGGTCATAATCATTTACTTCGGTCAGCAGTTCTCGCACTAATGAGTCGAGAACCCCTTCCATCGGGGCAAGCAGAACACGCATAACGCTACTCGGTAACCATTCAATCGTTAATCACAGCCATTCATTGCACGGCTAAAAAAGCAGGCAATCTTAGGGGGTATTGTACGGGGAACGCAACGGGAAAGATAACGCCGGGCGGGCTCGGAGGTTGCCTCTTGTGAGCATATCATCAATAATTCGTTACGAATTTGTGCCGACACTGTCCTTACGGACCACAACGAAGTGACTATTTATTATGTCGAATGTCAAAACCGCCGCGCTGCAACGTCCACAGCTTTCTCTGCCGAATAACGCCGACAAGCTGCTGCTGCACTCCTGCTGTGCGCCCTGCTCTGGTGAAGTCATGGAAGCCATCACCGCTTCTGGCATCGACTACACCATTTTCTTTTATAACCCCAACATCCACCCGCAGCGTGAATACCTGATCCGTAAAGAGGAAAACATCCGCTTCGCCGAACAGCATAACGTGCCTTTCATCGATGCGGATTACGACACGGATAACTGGTTTGAGCGCGCCAAAGGCATGGAATGGGAGCCCGAACGCGGCATTCGCTGCACCATGTGTTTTGATATGCGTTTCGAGCGCACGGCGCTGTACGCCGCAGAAAACGGCTTTAGCGTTATCTCCAGTTCATTGGGGATTTCCCGCTGGAAAAACATGCAGCAAATTAACGAATGTGGCCAGAACGCCGCACAGAAATATCCCGGCATCACCTATTGGGACTACAACTGGCGTAAAGGCGGCGGCTCGTCGCGTATGATCGAAATCAGCAAGCGTGAACGTTTCTATCAACAGGAGTATTGCGGCTGCATTTATTCCCTGCGCGATTCCAATAAGCATCGCAAATCACAGGGGCGCGATATTATCCGTATCGGGAAGCTGTATTACGGCGACGATACCGAATAACCACTTAACACCGGAGTCCGGCACTCAGTGCCGGACTGTCAACGTCTTACTTCTTCACATCGACCTGATAAAAAATATGCTTATCAAACGGGTCAACTTCATAACCGATCACTTCCTTGCGTACCGGAATAGAGAGAGTGGAATGCGCAATCATGACAGCGGGTGCCTGATCGTGCATCATCTGCTGCGCCTGCTTGTATAACGCTATTCGCTGTTCATGATCCTGTGAAGCGCGCGCTTCGGTGATGATTTTATCAAACGGCGGATAGCACCATTTTGCCGAATTGGAACCACCGTTGGCCGCTGTGCAGGTAAAAAGCGGTCCGAAGAAGTTATCAGGATCGCCCGTCGCCGTTGTCCAGCCCATCAACGCCGCCTGATGCTCACCGCTTTTCACCCGCTTCAGGTATTCACCCCACTCGAAGGTGACAATTTTGGCCTGCACGCCGACTTTCGCCCAGTCGGCCTGAATCATCTCCGACATCCGGCGGGCATTCGGGTTATACGGACGCTGCACCGGCATCGCCCACAGTTCAATCGTGGTTCCCTCAGCCAAGCCCGCTTCTTTCAGCAACGCCTTAGCCTTCTCAGGATCGTAGTCATAGTCTTTCAGGTCGCTGTCAGCACTCCAGACACCTGGCGGCAGCAGATTTTTCGCCGCCGTTCCGGTTCCCTGAAAAACGGCGTCGATAATCGCGGGCTTATTAATCGCCATCGTTAACGCCTGCCGCACTTTCACATTATCCGTCGGCGCTTTTTGGGTATTGAACGACAGGAAGCCGGTATTCAATCCCGCTTTCTGCATCAGCACGATATCTTTGTTCTCTTTAATGCGCGGCAGATCGGCAGGATTAGGGAACGGCATCACCTGACACTCATTCTTCTCCAGCTTGGCATAACGCACGGAGGCATCCGGCGTAATAGTGAAAATCAACCGATCCAGCTTGGCCTTGCCTTCCCAATAGGCAGGAAATGCCTTAAAGAGGATGCGGGAATCTTTCTGATACTGCGCTAACTCGAAAGGTCCAGTACCAATTGGGTCCATGTCCACGCGTTCCGGCGTGCCAGCTTTTAGCATCGCATCGGCATATTCCGCAGAAAGAATGGAAGCAAAGTACCAGGCTAAATCAGCCAGAAATGGGGCTTCCGCATGGGAGAGCGTAAAGCGCACCGTATGGTCATCCACCTTCTCGATGTTCTGAATCAGCGAGCCAAAGGACAAGCTCTCAAAATTGGCATAAGTGCCTTTCGAGACGTTGTGATAAGGGTGCTGCGGATCTTTTTGCCGCATGAAGGAGAAAATAACGTCGTCAGCGGTAAAATCACGCGAGGGTTTAAAATATTTGTTGCTCTGGAATTTAACGCCTTTGCGCAAATGGAAGGTATACACGCGCCCATCGGCGCTGATATCCCAGCGCTCTGCCAGACTCGGTATCAGCTCCGTGGTGCCAACTTTGAAATCCACCAGACGGTTATAAATCGGCACCGCGCTGGCATCCACGCTGGTTCCAGACGTGTAAAGCTGTGGGTTAAAGTTTTCCGGCGATCCTTCTGAGCAATATACCAGAGTATTCGCCGACGCCGCTGAGGCGACCGCCAGCGTCAACGCAGCCAATGTGAATCGTATTCCTGCCTTTTTCATCCCAGACCTCGCTTGTTATTTGTATTCCATGGCACGGTTATAAAAGTCATGACAATAAAATGACAAATAAAACCCTCAAATGAAATAATTTCTACGTTAGGATAACGAGCAAGGTTATTACTAAATAAAAAGTACTGAATAAAACGTACTGAATAAAAAGGATTCGTTATGACAGACAGTCTGGCTCATCAGCTCAGCACGCGTTTTTACCGTTATCTCGCCGTCTCCAGCCAAAGCGATGCCAGCTCGACAACGCTGCCCAGCACTCCAGAACAGCATAAGATGGCACGATTGCTGGCGGACGAGCTGCGAGCCCTGGGTCTACAGGATGTCGTGATTGATGAGCACGCCACCGTGACGGCCGTGAAGCCGGGCAACTGTCCGTCCGCGCCGCGCATTGGTTTTATCACCCATATCGATACGGTTGACGTCGGCCTGTCGCCGCATATTCACCCGCAGACGCTGCGCTTTACCGGCGAAGACCTGTGTCTGAATGCCAAGCAGAACATCTGGCTGCGCACGGCCGAACACCCGGAAATTCTGCCGTATATCGGCCAGGACATTATTTTTAGCGACGGCACCAGCGTACTCGGCGCGGACAACAAGGCTGCCGTTACCGTGGTGATGACATTGATGGAAAATCTGACCGACGCTACGCCGCACGGCGATATCGTGGTGGCCTTCGTGCCAGATGAAGAAATTGGGCTACGCGGTGCGAAAGCGCTCGATCTCAAACGCTTCGATGTCGATTTCGCCTACACCATCGACTGCTGCGAACTGGGTGAAGTGGTGTATGAGAACTTCAATGCAGCCTCGGCGGAAATTCGCTTTACCGGCGTGCCCGCGCACCCGATGTCGGCGAAAGGCGTACTGGTCAACCCACTGCTTATGGCGCATGACTTTATCAGCCAGTTCGATCGCCAGCAAACGCCGGAGCATACGGAAGGACGCGAGGGCTATATCTGGTTTAACGATCTGACGGCGAATGCCAATGAAGCGAAGCTTAAAGCCTCTATCCGCGATTTCGATTTAGCTACGTTTGAACAGCGGAAGCAGCAGATCGCCACGATCGCAGAGAAGATTGCCGCACAGTACCCGACGGGTAGCGTGACATTCAGCCTCACTGATATCTACAGCAATATCAGCAACGCCATTACCGACGATCGCCGGGCCATCGACCTGCTGTTTGCCGCACTGGATACGCTGGGCATTGAACCCAAAGTAACGCCAATGCGCGGGGGCACGGACGGCGCGGCGCTGTCCGCCAAAGGATTGCTGACGCCAAACTTCTTCACCGGCGCACACAATTTCCACTCGCGGTTTGAGTTTTTACCCGTGCCGTCATTTGTGAAATCGTATGAAGTCGCGTTGAATTTATGCCTGCTGGCGGCGAAATAATTACCTGATAAGGGAAAAATACGGTGGAGGCTTATCCAACCGTTAATCTCAGTACGTTGATGGTGCATACAGACGTGATCAACAGAAAGGGAGCCACTGGCTCCCTATCTATTTTACTTGTCCGCTGGCTTACTGCGGTTTTGCGGACGTGGTGCGCGGCGCTGCCCTTCGCCATTGCCTTTGCCGCCGTTGCCTTTATTACCACCCCAGGGGCTATCGCTATTGCCGCCTGATTTACGCGGCTGACGATTGCCATCGGCCGAGCGGCGTTCGCTCTGACCTTGACTACGCTCGGACTGGCCGCGTGGCGCACCAGACTGCGCGCGCGGCGATCCATTGCGCGCCCCGCCGCCGCCACGGTTGCCCTGACGACCATTCACAATCGGCTCGGCCTTGATAGACGGATCCGGCTCGTAACCTTCGATAGCGATACGCGGAATTTCACGCTTCAGCAGACGTTCGATGTCACGCAGCAGCTTGTGCTCATCCACACACACCAGCGACAGCGCTTCGCCCGTCGCTTCCGCACGACCGGTACGACCGATACGGTGAACGTAATCTTCCGGCACGTTTGGCAGCTCATAGTTCACCACGTGCGGTAGTTGATCGATATCCAAACCGCGCGCGGCAATATCGGTCGCGACCAGCACGCGAATGCTGCCGTCTTTGAAGTTCGCCAGCGCACGCGTACGCGCACCCTGACTTTTATTACCGTGGATAGCCGCAGCGGTAATACCGTCTTTCTCCAGCAACTCAGCAAGATGGTTAGCGCCGTGTTTGGTTCGGGTAAAGACCAGTACCTGCTGCCAGTTGTTTTCACCAATCAGCTGTGACAGCAGTTCACGCTTGCGGCGCTTATCGACAAAATGGACATGCTGCGTCACCAGTTCAGACGGCGTATTACGACGCACGACTTCAACCGAGGCTGGATTGGTCAGCAGTTTGTTCGCCAGCGCTTTGATCTCATCAGAGAAGGTCGCGGAGAATAGCAGGTTTTGGCGTTTAGCAGGCAGCTTCGCCAGTACGCGACGAATATCGTGAATGAACCCCATATCCAGCATGCGGTCTGCTTCATCCAGCACCAGAATTTCAATCTGTGACAGGTCAACGGCGTTCTGGTGTTCCAGATCGAGCAGACGCCCTGGCGTCGCCACCAGAATATCCACGCCGCCGCGCAGTTTCATCATCTGAGGGTTAATGCTCACCCCACCGAATACAACCAGTGAACGCAGGCGCAGATATTTGCTATACGCCTTCACATTCTCATCAATCTGCGCCGCCAGCTCGCGGGTTGGCGTCAGAATCAATGCCCGAACCGGACGGCGGCCTTTCCCTTTATTCTGCGCTTCACGGCTGTTCAGCAGTTGCAATAATGGCAGCGTAAAGCCCGCCGTTTTACCCGTACCCGTTTGGGCACTGGCCATCAAATCGCGCCCTTCCAGCACGACAGGGATAGCCTGACGCTGAACAGGGGTAGGATCGCGATAACCCTGCTCGTCAATCGCGCGCAGAATATCGGCACTCAGGCCGAGAGAATCAAATGACATAAAAAGAACAACTCCAGATCCGCTCTGACCGGACAGCAGCCGGTGTAGTTTTCAGAGGGTCAGTAAGACGGGTTTGGCGGGCCACTATTAACGCAACAATTTACGTAACACTTCACGTAACAACGACATACGCAACAACCACGATGAACGGGCACAACTACGGTGCATGACTGCCGCCGATTGTAGCAGAGATTCTATCCCCGTCATACTTCAAGCTGCATGTGCGTTGGCTTCTCTTAAATACTCGGCCCGTCGTGGGCCTCGCCCTAAAGGGCCGCTGCAAGCAGCGTTCAAATCTGCTCCCGGCAGATTTGTCACCCCAGTCACTTACTAGTGTAAGCTCCTGGGGATTCCCGCGTTTGCCGCCTGCCTGCAACTCGAATTATTTAGGGTATAACTACGGGAGGATTTTTATCTGCATCAGCCCGTTTTTGTATGGCGAGCTTCCTGCTCGCCACCCTACGGGCCGTCGCAAGCGACGTTGAAAAACGTTCCCTACGTTTTTTTATGGCGAGCTTTCTGCCCGCCACTCTTTCAGGGATGAGATTCATATCTGCGCAAGCCGAGCGTACATGGACGTATTCACAGCGTCTTTACGATCTATCCGTTATTCCCGCTCTACGGACTTTGTCAGCAATCTCAAAAACGTTCCCTACGTTTTTCTGGTGGGCCGCAGTAATGGACAATTTTGACAGTATTCCTGTGGCTGCGACGCCTTGTAATAAAAACAGCAGGTGCGGCGAAAGCGCACCTCACGAAAGCTCACCGCACGCCCCGCCACGGGAACCCGAGTTTTCGCACGAAAGAACGGTTTCAGCGGGTTGTCATCACAGCCAAAACGTTCGCCGGGCGCAGCCAGCAAGGCGTCAAAGTCCTGCTGCACCTGCTGCGCTAACGTCATTCCCGGTGCGCACACCGCCGCCGGATCGTCCCACTCAATGCGCTGTTCGTATAATGAAAACACCCGTACCGCGACGTTCTCCCACAGTATGCGCAGCGGTGCGCCCGACACCGCCGACAGCGAATGCAGAATCGGCGACAGGTGGTGAGCAAACAGCGTCTCAAAAAGACTATCGCGCCACGCATCCCGTTGCTCCCACTCAGGCTGGGACACCGTCAGATCGTAAAGCGGCATGGTCGACGTCCACAGGTGAGCATGTCCGAATTCCAGCACGCTGTTATCCAGCGTCATGTTCAGCCCTTTGTTATACACCGACATGGCGTACAGGCTGGCTGCCGTGGTGAGAAACCCAATCCGCTTTGCCAGCAGCGAGGCGGTAATCTTGATCGATGGCGACAGCAGCGGCGGCGTCAGCGTTTCCAGCAGCCAGCGGCAATAGTCGGGATCTAACACCCTACGGCTTGGGCAGCTATCCTGCCCTGCACGCTGTGAGGCATCCGTTAATTGCAGCGTGCCGGAGAGCATCGCCCACTGCTGTGCCGTCAGGCGATTAGCGGACATCAGCTACAGTCTCCACCGCCTCACGCCCAAATGGAATGCATAGCGGCGTGCCGAAGAACGGATCGTCAATGATGCGACAGTTCAGGTTAAACACCGTTTTTACCGTGGCTTCCGTAAGAATGTCACGCGGGTTGCCCTGCGCAAATACGGTCCGATTGTGTACGGCCACCATGTGATGCGCGTAGCGACACGCCAGATTCAAATCATGCAACACCATGACGATGGTTTTCTGCTGCTGAAGGTTCAGTTCCCGCAATAAATCCAGCACTTCCATCTGATGTGCCAGATCGAGATAGGTCGTCGGTTCATCCAGCAGCACGATATCGGTATCCTGCGCCAGCGTCATCGCGATCCATACGCGCTGGCGCTGCCCACCGGACAGTGAATCCACCGCGCGATCCTTTAATGCCAGCACACCAGTGCTACGCAGCGCCTGAAGCACTTTTTCCTCATCCGTTGTCGACCACTGCTTTAGCCACGACTGGTGCGGGTAGCGCCCCATCTTCACCAGTTGATACACCGTCAGCCCTTCCGGTGCGGTCGGCGTTTGCGGAAGAATCGCCAGCGATTTCGCCACCTCAACGGTAGATTGCCGATGAATATCCGCCCCATTGACAATAATCGTCCCGCTCGTGGGTTTCAGCAGGCGGGCAAACGACTTCAATAGCGTGCTCTTACCGCAGCCGTTACTGCCCACCAGCACCGAAATTTTCCGGGCTGGCAGCGTGATATCCAGCGCATCAATCACGATCTGTTTTTCGTAGCTCAGCGTCAGTGACTGGCCGGCAATCGCTTCGCGGTCAGTTGGGGGGATGCGTGTTGGCTGCACATTCTCTGGCATAATCTTGCAATCTCAATAACGTTGCCGAAGCAATAAGTAGATAAAGAAAGGCGTTCCGAGCACGGAGATAAAAATACCGGCGGGCAGATCCAACGGCAGGAACGCGGTGCGGCCAATTAAATCGGCCACCATCACCAATAATCCCCCCGTCAGCGCCGACACCAACGCCAGACCGGGGAATGAACGGCTCGCCAGCTTTTTCGCGATATGCGGTGCCAGCAGGCCGACAAACGCCATCGCGCCCGCATAGGCAATCGCCGCCCCTGCCAGCGCAACACTCAGCGTCAGCAGCGCCAGCCGGATGCGTCCGACAGACTGACCGACACCGCAGGCCAGCGCGTCATCCAACTCATGCACATTAACGTGCCGCGCCAGCCCCACCAGAAACGGCGCACCGATCAACAGCCACCCCGCCAGCTCAGACACATGCTGCCACTGCGCGCCATAAATGCTGCCTGTGAGCCACACATAGGCCGTCAGCGTGGTGCCTATTGGGCTAAACACCAGCATCATCGTCACCGCCGCCCCCATGATGGCGGACAGCCCAACGCCAACCAGTACCAGCCTCAGCGGCGAGGTTCCCTGCTTCCAGGCCAGCAGATAAATCGCGATCGCCGTTATCCAGGCACCGCCCATCGCCGCGAGCGGAAGCCAACGCTGACTTATCGCCGTCGCCAGAAACGAGAGGAAGAAGACTGCCGCCGCCGATGCGCCACTGGTGATCCCCAGAATGTCTGGTGAAGCCAGCGGATTGCGCACAATGCTTTGCAGAATCAGGCCGGAGATCGCCAGCGCACCGCCCACCAACAGCGCCAGCAGTGCGCGCGGTAAACGCAGGTCATTGACGATAAAGTGCACGCCGCTGTCTGCCTTTCCCAGCAGCGCCGATGTCACCTGCGCAGGAGACATCACCACCTCACCGAGCGACAGCGAGAGAAATATAACGGCTAACAGCACCAGCAGGAGCGACAGCGCCACCGCAGACGTACGACGATCAATCTGGCGCGAAACCTTCCCCACGCGCACGGTCCACACCTTACCCATGCCGCATCCCCTTTCTCGCCAGATAAATGAAGAACGGTGCGCCCAGCAGCGCCGTCATCGCCCCAACCGGCACTTCCTGCGGTACGATCAG
Organism: Pectobacterium aroidearum; assembly: GCF_015689195.1. GTDB lineage: Bacteria > Pseudomonadota > Gammaproteobacteria > Enterobacterales > Enterobacteriaceae > Pectobacterium > Pectobacterium aroidearum. The sequence continues at coordinate 1,917,341 of NZ_CP065044.1, read as the reverse complement.
CAAACGCGAGGCGATATCAGCCAGCAGCAACAGCGTGGCACCGAAAATAGCACAGCCGGGTAGCAGCCAGCGGTGATCGGCAGACAGCACGCGACGCACAATATGCGGCACAATCAGCCCGACAAAACCGATATTTCCGGCGATTGCCACCGCCCCCCCCGCCAGTCCGATGACACACAGCCCGGACAACGCACGCACCAGCGCCGTTCGCTGCCCTAACCCTTTAGCGATCTCGTCGCCCGCCACCAGAATATTCAGATGACGCGCTAGCAGCAGCGTAAGGAACAACGCCATGACAAAGTACGGCAGGAGGGGTAACAGCATCGACAGGCTGCGGCCAGACACCGAACCGGCCAGCCAGAACAGCATGCTATCCAGCCCGTCTTGATTAATCACCAGTAGCGCCTGCGTAAACGAAATAAACAGTGCGCTAATCGCGGCACCGGCCAGCACAATGCGTAAATGGCTGGAACGCGCATTGCCGAGCGTACCCAGCACATACACCATGACGCCCGCAACGGCGGCACCCAAATAGGCCGTCCACGCCAGTGCAGTCTGCGAGGAAAAGGTAAACAGTGAGGACAGCAGGACGATGGCAAACATTGCCCCGGCGTTAATCCCGAATATCCCCGGTGAAGCCAACGGATTACGCGTCAACGCCTGCATTAAGGCTCCGGCAACGGCAAGGCTGGCGCCAACAACGAGGGCAATCACCGTTCGCGACAGGCGAGTCGTCAACACCAGTATCTGGTCGATCTGCTCTGGATTGTAATGGAACAGCGCGTTGTATACGGCGCCAAATGAAATCGTCGTCTGCCCCAGCATCAGGCTGGCAACCATACTCAGCAGCAATAATGCGATACCCGCTGCCGTCACGATGCTCTGTCTCATCGCGTCGTGTTCTCCCTTGCGATATCGCTTTTTTTACCCGCAGGCTCGGCAAACTGCTGTTCGATATCATCCAGCATCTGGTTCGCCCCCAAAATACCGCCAGACAGGCTCCAGGCTACGTTATCCACCGGATACACCTGTTGCTGCTGAGGCGCATGCAGCCGCTGCCAGAGCGGATGAGCTTGCCAGTCCCGATAATTCTGCGCCACAGCCGGTTTGCCTGAACGGAGCAAAACAAAGAACAGATCGGCATCCACCACCGGAATGCTTTCTTTACTGGTGAGCTTTTGCATCACACCTGCGGTGTAGCTTTCCGGACGCCGCCAGACAAAGCCGATTTCCGACAGCACCGATCCGGCAAAGCTGGCGGGCAAATAGGTACGCATGTGATCTTCACGGAATTCGAGAATGGACACACTGAGCGGCCAGCGTTCAGCGAATCGCGCTTTCAGCCGGCCGCGCAGCGCATCCACGCGCTGATTCCAGTGGGATAAAATCTCGCGTGCCTTATCTTCCCTGTTCAGCGCCACGCCCATCATTTGAACGGTCTCTTTAAACTCAGACACCTTATCCAGTGCAATTGTCGGCGCGATCTGCGACAGCAGGCCGTAGATTTTCTCATGTCGAAACGTCGATGCTACGATGAGATCGGGCTTGAGTAGCGCGATGGTTTCCAGACTGGGCTGCGTTTCCAGCCCGACCAGCGTCACGCCTTGTAATGCGGGGCGAAGGTAGCGATAAATCGGTTTCTCCGACCATGATTCCACCACGCCAATTGGCTTGATTCCCAGCGCCACGGCAGAGTCAGTCGCGCCCTGAAACAGCGTCACGATACGTAGCGGCGTCCCGTCCACGGTGGTCACGCCCAGCGCATGCCGAATCTGGCGCGGTGACTCCGCTGCCTGTGCCAGTGTCACTAGCAGAAAAGACAACAACACGGCCAGCATAAAACGCCGCCGTGTTGCCGAATTGATGCCGTGATTCAATCGGTTAAGCTTAGAAATCAATCGAATAACCCAGCGTCACCGTACGACCACGGCCGGAGAAATAGCGCGTATCGTTAACAAGCCCCGCCTGCGAATAGTAGGTGATGTACTGCTTATCCAGCAGGTTCGCCACTGCTACATTGAGGCGACCATATGGCAACTTGTACCCCACGGCAGCATCCATCAACAGGTAACCGTCAAACGCCATACCCGCATCATCAAAGCTACGGCCAAAAGCATAATTCGCCTGCATGAATGAGCTCCATTTATCGTTCCAATTCGCCGACCAACTGGTGATCAGACGATCCGGCGCGATATTCAGGCCGTTGAATTTTTTATCCACTTTGCCATCTTTATTGTCGTCATATTTTCCTTCGCTGTGCGCATAGGAAGCATTCACCTTGTGCTGTTCGTTGATCTGATAGCCCGCGGTCACTTCAACACCACGAATCTGTGTGCGCTGGCGTTCGGACAAAAATACGCCACCACTCTCCGTCACGTTTTCGCCCAGTTTCGATTTGGACTCATAATAGCTTGCTTCAAAATCAAACTTATCCCGCTTAAAACGGAACCCTGTCTCTACGTTATCCGTCACAATAGGCTTAAAGCCGTCAAAGTTTTTCAGACTAACGCCTGAACGTTTGATGGTCCGCAACGCACGCCCCACATCCGGCATCCCGAATCCTTCCGAGTAGTTAGCAAACAGACTGAGGGAATCCGTCGCCGCATAGACGATACCGGCGTTATACAGCGTCTCATTAAATTTCGGGCTACCACCTTGTACTGTCACGCCATTGTTAGACGCCAGCGTTTGATAGTCGCCGACCTTCAGCTTGGCGATTTCATGACGAATTCCCGCGTGCAGCGTGACGTTATCCAACAGTTGATATTCACCCTGAATAAACGGGGAATAGTTGGTGTATTCCGTTTCCGGTACATAGGTACGCTTGGTCAGGTAGAGGTCTTGTTTACCCTTATCGTACAGGGTATCGAAACCGACCGTGACTTTCAGGGTGTCGTCCAGTAAATCGTCCTTGGTCAGCGCCAGCTTGGTGCCGTACTTATTGGCTACTGAGCGAGATTGATCGTAAAGCGTTTTGTCTGGAGCAATCGACGTATCCTGAAAAGAAGATGAATTCGTCGCACCAAATAATGCTTCATAGCGCTGGTTAAAAAGCAGAGCCGACAGTTTCATTCCTGCAAGATCATGATTTTCGTAAGTAAAGCCGGTCGTCCATATGCTGTTATGGGGTGCTTCACCCCGTGGTGTACCCCGTACTGACGTCGTCGGGAGCCCTTGGCTACGGATACCATCCACGCTCAGATAGTTATTCTCATTTTTAATGTTATAGCGGTTCACGCTCAGTTGAATGCGCTGATAGTCATCCAGCCAGTAGCCGACTTTTGCTAATAAGTCGTAAGAGCGGGAATCCATGGTGTCGCCTTGGGTATTATCCACACCGACAGGCCGATTGTTGCCGTCCAGATACAGCCCCTGATTCTCATAGCCAATCGAGAACAGGTAATCGACATAGTCTTCACGCCCATCGACCCGATAGGTGGTTTTATAGCTGGCGGTCTCACCGCGAATCTTCTCTGTCGGGAGCGTGGTTTGCACATTGACGTGTTGATTAAACGAACCGTTTTCTGGCCGACGAGTAATGATGTTGATTACCCCACCCGTCGCCCCCATACCATTGGTGGCGTTCGCGCCGTGAATCACTTCTATGCGTTCCACCATCGAAAAATCGATAGTGTGCATTTCACGCCCAGTCGGACGCAGCGGATTGGATTGCGGGATACCGTCGATCAGAACCAACGGTGCACGACCGCGGAAGGTTTCACCACTGCCGCTCATTTTCTGACGGCTGGGGGAGAACGAAGGCAGCAGATTGCTCAGAATTTGCGACGAATCAGAGGTGACCTGCATCTGCTGCTCGATTTGCTCTTTGGTAATCACCGTGACCACCTGCGGCGCTTTCTGCTGCTGGATATTCGAGCGTGAGGCAGTAATCACCATCTCATCACCGCTCGTCTCATCCTTTTTGGTCGTGTCATCCTGTGCATACGCCGGAGCAATCAGCACGCATGGCATCAATGCGAGTAAAGTGCGCATCTGGTTCACTGTCCTTCCCCTTTGGTTATGTATCCCACCGTGAATAAAAAATTACTACCTGTAACGAGGCATTTATCTGAAAACAATCACCTCGGCGCAGACAAAAAAACGCCAAAATGCTTCGTCTCACACGAAACATCTTGGCGGTTATTACTGGCTCAGGCATTGAACGCAGGGGCTTCACCCTATTCACCACATCAATGCCGCCAGAACGCTATGTAATTGCTAATAACAATTATTATCATTCAATTAAATAAATTACAATAGTGACACTTTCTTTTCAGTTTTTTAACAAAATGAAGCTGTTATGGCGAAGACATACGGAGATACCTGAAAGCATCGGCCAGATGCCGTGCATTTTTGTGAACTTGATCACCATAAATCGCCATAAACCTCTGTAACCCGTCATATGATTAATAGCTTCCAGAAATAAGAGACGACGCGTCCTTTGAACGGCCTGCGGGATCGCTACCGTTGACAAGCTCACCGCTGATAAACAAGGAATTATTCTTGATAAACAAGGAACTATGCGTGATGAACAAGAGAAAACTGGCGTTCGCCGCCCTCGTTCTTATCCTGCTCGGTGCAGGCTATGGCTTTTATCACCACCAGCAACAGCAGGAAAAACCGTTAACGCTCTACGGTAATGTGGACATCCGCACCGTCAATCTGGCTTTCCGCGTCGGTGGCAGAGTGGCCGAGCTGAACGTTGATGAGGGCGATACGGTACAGGCCGGACAACCGCTGGCAATGCTTGATGCCGCGCCTTATCAGAATGCACAACATCAGGCGCAGGCCAACCTCGCCAGCGCTCAGGCACAGCTCCAGTTGGCGCAGGAAGGCTACCGGCAGGAAGAGATCGCGCAGGTGCGCTCTCAGGTGGTCCAGAGTCAGGCAGCCTATGATTACGCCAACAGTTTCTATCAGCGTCAGCAGGGGCTGTGGGATAAGCGCGCCATTTCAGCCAATATGCTGGACGACGCCAGAACCTCACGCAATCAGGCGCTTGCGGCTTTACAGGCAGCGAAAGATAAGCTGAGCCAGTTCGAACGCGGTAACCGGCCACAGGAAATTGCCGCCGCGCAGGCGGCCGTAGCCCAGGCCGAAGCCGGGCTGGCCCAGGCGGAATTGGATAAGCAGGATGCCGAATTGCTTGCCCCTTCTCCCGGCGTGATCCTCACCCGCGCCGCCGAAAAAGGCAGCATGCTGGCGGCGGGCAGTACCGTTTTTACCCTTTCCCTGACGCGACCGGTTTGGGTGCGCGCTTACGTGAGTGAGAAAGACCTCGGCCGCGTCGTGCCCGGTAGCCATATGCTGATTTACACCGATGGCCGCCCCAATCAGCCCTACCGTGGCAAAGTCGGTTTTGTCTCGCCAAGCGCCGAATTCACGCCGAAAAGCGTCGAAACCGAAGATCTCCGCACCGATTTAGTTTATCGCCTGCGCATTGTCGTTAACGATCCTGATGACGGTTTACGGCAAGGGATGCCGGTCACGCTACGCGTTGAAGATGCGCGCACGGAGGATGCCAACCGCGCGCACGAGCCCGTTCGTCATGACTAATTCTCCCGCGCAAATCGCGTTGGACGGGCTGGAAAAACGCTTTGCCGGACAGGAAAAACCCGCGCTCGCCAGCCTCACTGCCGAGATACGCAGCGGCGCTGTGACCGGGCTGGTTGGCCCAGACGGTGCGGGTAAAACCACCCTGCTGCGCATGCTGGCGGGACTATTAACACCCAGCCACGGTACGCTGCGCGTGGCAAATCTGGATCCCATCAAAGAAGATCGCCAGCTCCATGCCATTTTGGGCTACATGCCACAAAAGTTCGGCCTGTATGAAGATCTGACGGTAATGGAAAACCTGACGCTGTATGCCGACTTGCGCGGTATCACCGGCGAGGTACGCAAAGGCACCTTCGATCGCCTGCTGTCATTTACCGACCTGACCCGTTTTACCGACAGACTGGCAGGCAAACTCTCCGGCGGCATGAAACAGAAACTGGGGCTGGCCTGTACGCTGCTCGGGCAGCCTAAAGTACTGCTGTTGGATGAACCGGGCGTCGGCGTCGACCCCATTTCTCGCCGTGAACTGTGGCACATGGTGCACGAACTGGCTGACGACGGCATGTTGATTCTATGGAGCACGTCGTATCTCGATGAGGCAGAACAGTGTCGGGATGTGCTGCTACTGAACGAAGGCGAACTGCTGTATCGCGGCGCGCCGCGCGATCTGACCGCACGCATGGCGGGACGCTGCATTCTGATTGATACTGGCGATCGTCGACATCGGGATGTGTTGCAGGAAGCGCTGCGTTTGCCGCAGGTCAGCGATGGTGTGATTCAGGGACAGTACGTCAGGCTGATACTCAAACCCGATTCGGATCGGGCATTGTTGCTCTCCGCCCTGCATCTGGAAGCGGGTTGTCTGCACGACACCGATCCGCGCTTTGAGGATGCCTTTATCGATCTGCTGGGTGGCGGCCCAGCCAGCGAATCATCATTGGCGAGCATCATGCCGCAGATTGATGTCAGCGGCGGCGAAACGGTCATTGAAGCTCAGGCGCTGACGAAAAAATTTGGTGATTTCGCCGCAACCGATCACGTCAGTTTTCAGGTAAAGCGGGGAGAAATTTTCGGCCTGCTCGGCCCGAACGGAGCAGGTAAATCAACCACTTTCAAGATGATGTGCGGCCTGCTGGTGCCGACTGACGGCAAAGCGCTGGTGCTCGATATGGATCTGAAAACCAGTTCCGGCAAAGCCCGTCAGCATTTGGGATACATGGCACAAAAATTCTCGCTCTACGGCAACCTAACCGTCGAACAAAACCTGCGCTTTTTCTCCGGCGTTTATGGGCTCAAAGGCAAGGCGCAGCGCGATAAAATGTCCGGCATGAGCGACGCCTTCAACTTTCAGCCGATTTATCGCCAAACGCCGGACGCTCTGCCGCTAGGCTTTAAGCAGCGACTGGCGCTGGCCTGTGCGCTGATGCATGAACCCGATATTCTTTTCCTCGACGAACCGACCTCCGGCGTCGATCCGCTGACCCGACGCGAATTCTGGATACATATCAACGGCATGGTTAACCGCGGCGTCACGGTGATGGTTACCACACACTTTATGGACGAAGCGGAATATTGCGACCGCATCGGACTGGTGTATCGCGGTAAGCTGATCGCCAGCGGCACACCGGACGAACTGAAACAGCAGGCAGCCAGCGCAGAGACGCCATCACCAACGATGGAAGAAGCGTTTATCGCGCTAATTCAGGCATACGATGGGGAGGCGGAACATGGTTGAACAGAATAGCGTTGAGCCGGATACCACGAACCAGCACGGCAGCACGCATTTCTCCACGCGTCGCCTGCGGGCGCTGTGCCTGAAAGAAACCCGCCAAATCTTGCGTGACCCCAGCAGTGGGCTGATCGCCTTCGTGATTCCGCTGTTGCTGCTGTTTATCTTCGGCTACGGCATTAATCTGGACTCCAGTCGCCTGCACGTCGGTATCCTGATGGAACAGCAAAGTGAGGACGCGCGCGATCTGGCGAATACCTTTGCGGCATCACCATTTATTGAGCCGACCATCAGCAATAATCGTCAATTCCTGATTCAGCAGATGCAGGCAGGTAGCATTCGCGGCCTGATCGTCATCCCCACTGACTTTGCCAAACGGCTGGCACGGGTGGGCGATCGCGCCCCGATCCAGGTCATCACCGACGGCAGCGAACCCAACACGGCGAATTTTGTGCAGGGATACGCGGAAGGCATTTGGCTGTTGTGGCAACAACAGCGGGCGGAAGATAGTGGCGAGACGTTCGAGCAGCTTATCGAGGTGCAGTCGCGCTACTGGTTTAACCCGGCCGCCATCAGTCAACATTTCATCATCCCCGGCGCGATTACCATTATTATGACGGTGATTGGCGCCATCCTCACCTCGCTGGTCATCGCCCGCGAGTGGGAGCGCGGGACAATGGAAGCTCTGCTCTCGACGCAGGCCACCCGTACCGAACTGCTGCTGTCCAAACTCATCCCGTATTACTTTCTCGGGATGATCGCCATGACGCTGTGTATTCTGGTCTCAACGTTTATCATGCAGGTGCCCTATCGCGGCTCGCTGATTTTGCTATTTATTATCAGCAGTCTGTTCCTTGCCAGCACGCTGGGCATGGGTCTGCTCATCTCCACCCTCACCCGCAACCAGTTCAACGCCGCCATGGTGGCGCTGAATGCAGCATTTCTGCCTGCCATCATGCTGTCCGGCTTTATTTTTGAAATCGACAGCATGCCGGAATTCGTCCGCGGCGTGTCATACATCATCCCGGCGCGCTATTTCGTCAGCACACTGCAAACGCTGTTTCTCGCGGGGAATATCGGTACGGTGCTGATGACTAACCTGCTGTTTCTCATTCTCTCGGCGATTGTCTTTATTGGCCTGACGGCCTGGCAAACCCGGCGCAGGCTGGATTAGGGAGCGACTATGCTGCATCGTCTGTGGACGTTAATTATTAAGGAACTGCAATCGCTGCTGCGCGATCCGCAAACGCGATCCATTCTGGTGTTGCCCGTTATCCTTCAGGTTTCCCTGTTTCCTTTCGCCGCGACGCTCGACGTGACCAATGCGACCATTGCCATTTACAGCGAAGATAACGGCCCCCATGCGATTGAGTTGACGCAGCGCTTTGCCAAGGCGAAGTCCTTTTCTCATGTGTTGATGCTGCATAGCCCGCAGGACGTGGCACCGACGCTGGATAATCAGCGTGCGCTTCTCATTTTGCGCTTCCCGCCGCAGTTCTCGCGTGATATCGCCAGCGGAAATAGTACCTCGATCCAGCTGATTCTGGATGGCAGACGCTCTAACAGCGCGCAGATTGCCGCTAACGATGTACAGCACATCGTGCGCGATTATCAGTTGGCATTGCTGGCGGCCAGACCTGCTCAAAACGGCGCAAATCAGAGCGCTTCCAATCCAAACAACAGCGAGCTGGTGGTTCGTCACTGGTATAACCCGAATCTGGACTACAAATGGTTTGTGGTGCCGTCGCTGATTGCCATGATTGCCACCATCGGCGTACTGATTGTCACAGCACTCTCCGTGGCACGCGAGCGGGAACAAGGCACGCTGGAACAACTGCTGGTTTCACCGCTGTCCACCAGCCAGATCTTCATTGGCAAAGCCGTACCTGCGCTGATCGTCGCCACGTTTCAAGCCACGATCGTGCTACTGGCGGGCATCCTGATTTTCCATATCCCCTTCGCCGGATCGCTACTGCTGTTTTACACCACGATGCTGATCTACGGCCTATCACTGGTGGGCTTTGGCCTGCTGATATCCTCGCTCTGTGCCACACAGCAGCAGGCGTTCATCGGCGTGTTCGTCTTCCTGATGCCCGCGATTCTGCTTTCTGGCTATGTGTCACCGGTTGAAAATATGCCGATCTGGTTGCAGCACATCACCTGGATTAACCCGATCCGCCACTTCACCGATATAACGAAGCAGATTTACCTCAAGGACGCGGATTTCAGCATTATCTGGGGCAGCCTGTGGCCGTTGTTCATCATCACACTCACCACCGGATCGGCGGCGTATGCCATTTTCCGACGGAATATCGCGTAGAAGTAAGAGGGAATACTCGGTAGGGTAATATCTGGCGCGAGGGACAACCGCGCCAGATAGGTAAGCAAGAATTAACGACGGTTACCGAAAATGCGCAGCAGCATCAGGAACAGGTTGATAAAGTCGAGATACAGCGTCAACGCGCCCACAATGGAGTATTTGCGGAAGCTGTCTTTGTCATCAACGGACAACTGCTCGCCGATGTTTTTCAGCTTCTGGGTGTCATACGCCGTCAGACCGACAAACACCACCACGCCGATATAGGTGACGGCCCACATCAGCGCTTCACTCTTCAGCCACAGGTTCACCAGCGAAGCCAGTACAATCCCGATCAGCGCCATGAACAGCATGCTGCCGAAGCCGCTCAAATCACGCTTCGTGGTGTAGCCGTACAGGCTCATCGCGCCGAACATCCCCGCCGTAATGACAAAGGTGCTGGCGATGGATTCACCGGAGTACATGATGAAAATGCTGGAGAGCGTCAGCCCCGTCAGCGCGGAATAAAGCATAAACAGCGACGTAGCGACCGCACCGCTCAGGCGCTGTACCATACCGGAAATCACAAAGACCAGTCCCAACTGAGCAATGATCAGTCCGAAGAAGGTGATCTGGCTGGAGAATACAAAATTCAGTACGGCAGGCGTATTCGCCGCGTACCAGGACACGAACGCCGTCAGCAGCAGGCCGCAGGTCATCCAGCCATAAACCTGTGCCATATAGGCCTGGAGACCCGACTGCGAGCGCTCAACGATTGAACCCGAGCGTGGATATCTGTCCATGATGTTACCTTTGCATAAAAGTTATCTGATTAACGCGGCGCGAACCGCCTGTTTGGGGGAACGAGACGGAAACGCCCTCCCCGCCATCCTTTTATCCTAACACAGAAATGAACTACCAGCGCTGCGCAGCCTGTTTATCACTGTCGCGTGATTCCACCCAGCGCTCGCCTTCCGGCGTCGCTTCGCGCTTCCAGAACGGCGCGCGGGTTTTCAGGTAATCCATAATAAATTGGGCGGCATCAAACGCCGCGCTGCGGTGGGCGGCACTGACACCAACGAACACAATTTCATCGCCCGGATAGAGTGCGCCCACCCGATGAATAACACTCACTCGTGGCAGTTCCCAGCGCTCGCGGGCCAGATCGACAATCTCCGCCAGCGCCTTTTCCGTCATACCGGGGTAGTGTTCCAGCGTCAACGCGCTGACGTCTTTCGCCAGATTGTGATTACGCACCTTACCCGTGAACGTCACCACCGCGCCGTCTTCATCACACTGCGCCAGCCACTGGTATTCATCCCCTACGTTGAAGTTCTCTTCACCGACCCGAATACGCGTTTCTGTCACGATCAGCCCCCTGTTACCGGAGGGAAAAACGCCACTTCATCACCGTCCTGTAGTGGGTGAGTCAGCTCAACCAGCGACTGATTGACCGCAGCCAGCAGCTTGCCCGATTCCAGCGCCAGCGCCCAGCGCGCGCCACGCTGGCACAACGCCTGTCGCACGTCCTCTACGGTGGCATACTCAGCAGGCAGAGACAGGCTATCTGTCTCGATCAGCTCACGAACTTGTGCAAAAAACAGCACCTTAATCATGCGCCCTCCGCCGTAAAATCGCCGGATTTACCGCCGCTTTTCGCCAGCAGACGCACCGGACCAATGACCATATCTTTCTGCACAGCCTTGCACATGTCATAGATAGTCAGCGCGGCGACAGAGGCTGCCGTCAGCGCCTCCATCTCTACGCCGGTTTTACCCGTCAGGCGACAAACAGATTCAATGCGTACCCGATTGTGTTCCGGCTGCGCTTCCAGCTCGACAGCCACCTTGCTCAGCAGCAGCGGGTGACAAAGCGGAATCAGTTCCCAGGTACGTTTCGCGGCCTGAATGCCGGCGATGCGCGCGGTAGCGAACACATCACCTTTGTGATGGCTGCCGGCAATGATCATTGCCAGCGTCTGCGGCGCCATTTCAACGAAAGCTTCCGCGCGGGCTTCGCGCACAGTTTCCGCTTTGGCGGAAACATCCACCATTGCGGCTTCGCCAGCGGCGTTAATGTGGGTCAACTGTGGCGTAGATGATGACGCCATGGATTTAGAGGATGACATAGTGAATAACGCTTACCGTTAAGAGGTTTTTTTCAAGTGTGGGTAGAAATTGCACGGTTTCTGGCGCGCATCCAGCTGTTCCTGAATGATGCGTTCCCATGCGGTGCGACAGGCACGAGTCGAACCTGGCATCGCGAAAATCACCGTCTGATTAGCCAGACCGGCAAGCGCACGCGATTGCAGCGTCGCCGTACCGATATCTTCATACGACACCATACGGAACAGTTCACCGAAACCTTCAATTTCCCGATCGAACAAGACGCCAATAGCTTCCGGCACCACATCCCCTGCAGTAAAGCCCGTTCCGCCATTAATCAGAATGCCCTGCACCTTATCGCTGGCAATCCACGCCGAGATCTGTGCCCGAATCTGGTACAGGTTCTCTTTCACAATGGCGCTATCGACGATGCGATGTCCTGCGGACTGCGCCGCTTCGCGCAGATAGTCACCGGAGGTGTCATCTTCCACCGTCCGGCGCTCGGAAACGGTCAGAACCGCAAGGTTGAGAGAAACAAATTCGCTGCTGACTTTGCTCATGCCAGACTCCTTTAAAAATCAGTGATGTCACGGATTAACCGCCGATAAATGACAGGTTTTGCGTGATGCCGCTATTCCCTTCATGCAGGAAGTGGGTCTGTTTCTTCGCCGACAGCCCGCCCGAGATACGCATCTTCAAATCTTCGAGATGGCGATCGTCGGCCAGTAAATCACGCAGTGGAATACCCTGTTCGCCAAAGAGACACAGATGCAGGTTACCAATAGCAGACACACGAAGACGGTTGCAGCTCAGGCAGAAATCTTTCTCATACGGCATAATCAGCCCGATTTCCCCCTGATAGTCTGGGTGGCAGAAGACTTGTGCTGGCCCGTCGCTGCGGGCACGTTGCTGCTGCTGCCAGCCCTGCTGCAACAATTGCTGGCGGATCACCTCGCCAGAAACGTGGTGGCGGCGAAACAGATCGCCTCCTTCCCCGGTTTCCATCAGTTCAATAAAGCGTAGTTGAATCGGGCGGTGTTTAATCCAGTCGAGAAAGGTTTGCAGGCTGCCCGCATTGACATCACGCATTAGCACCGTGTTGACTTTGACCTTGGCAAAGCCGCAGTCAAATGCGGCGTCGATGCCGTCCATCACCTGCCGGAATTTATCCTGCCCGGTAATCGCATGAAACTGACGAGCATCCAGACTGTCCACGCTCACATTCAGCGCCGTTAGCCCTGCCTCTCGCCATTGAGCAACGTCGCGTGCCAAACGGTAGCCGTTAGTGGTCACTGCCAGCGTGCGAATCGCGGGGTTTTCACGGATGGCGGCGATAATATCGACAAAGTCACGGCGCAGAGACGGTTCACCGCCAGTGAGGCGGACTTTTTCCGTCCCCAGTTCGGCAAAAGCGCGGCTGACGCGACGAATCTCATCGAGTGACAAAAAACGATGCGGATTGGTGCCATTGGCCTGATAACCATCCGGCAGACAGTAGGTACAACGAAAATTGCAGACGTCTGTGATAGACAGACGCAAATAGTAAAACTTGCGCGCAAACGCATCAGTCAGTTGACTCACCATAAACACCTTTCCAAATACGGGAGATGCAGGCATTTCTACCTCGCACCCTGGTGACCGCGAAGGTCACGGCCAGGGCACCGTATAACGCGCACTACGCGCATCACTTAGGCACCAAGGCTAGGAGTTTGATTCCTATCAATTATCCGTTAGACAACGACGGAACAGCCGATAAAGAATCGTGATTTCATTGAGCAGTCTACTGCGAAAACGCGTAGTCAACCACTCTCAAAATCGGTATATAAATAAATATATAGCGAATTTTCAATATCTTATGGTGCACAGCATACGGAAAAATATGCGATAGAAATTGTCTCAGGTCATGCCTGCGTGAGGATTTTTCGCGTTTTACGCTGAAATCAGCTACCTTAGCGACGATTGTCACACACACGTCATATTCCTCTGGCTCATTCATAAGGTTTTCTATGCGCAATCGCACGTTGGCCGACCTCGACAGGGTTGTCGCACTAGGAGGCGGGCACGGCTTAGGTCGTGTGATGTCTTCGCTCTCTTCCCTGGGTTCACGGCTAACTGGCATTGTGACGACGACAGATAACGGCGGTTCTACTGGCCGCATCCGTCGTTCCGAAGGCGGTATTGCCTGGGGCGATACCCGCAACTGCCTGAATCAACTGATCACTACGCCCAGCGTGGCGTCTACGATGTTTGAGTACCGGTTTAACGGTAACGGTGAACTTGCCGGACACAATCTGGGAAATCTGATGCTGAAAGCGCTCGATCACCTAAGCGTGCGGCCGCTGGAAGCCATCAATCTGATTCGCAACCTGCTCAAAGTCGATGCCTTTTTAATTCCGATGTCCGAGCATCCGGTCGATTTGATGGCGATTGATGAACAGGGCAACCCCGTTTATGGCGAAGTCGAGATCGATCAACTGGCAACTTTACCGCAAGATTTGATGCTGTACCCGACGGTGCAGGCCACGCGCGAAGCGATTGACGCCATCGCCAAAGCCGACCTGATTTTAATTGGCCCCGGCAGTTTTCTGACCAGCCTGATGCCGCTGCTGCTGCTGGACGATTTGACACAGGCGCTCCGCCGCACGCCCGCCCCCATGGTCTACATCGGCAATCTGGGCAGCGAGCAGAGCAACCCCGCCGCCCGCCTGACGCTGGCGGAGAAATTGGACTGGATTGAGCACAAAGTGGGTAAATCAGTGGTGGATGTGGCGATCGTCGGTCCGAAAGTCGATATCAGTCAGATCGGCGATCGCCTGATCGTGCAACAAGAGCTGGCCGCAGCAGATGTTCCTCACCATCATGACCGTGAGCTACTGCGTCAGGCTATCGATCGTGCGCTACAGCTACTAGGCTCTCAATCCCGCAGCCACGGCGTATAAGTCACGCCAATCAAGATGCCTTCGGGACTCAGAAAACGCGTGACCTGCTGTCCCCAGGGTTCAAGACGGTTTTCTACCAACAGCGCATAGCCTTGTGTTTTTAGCGTACGGGTCGCTTCCGTCATGTCCGCCACTTCAAATTCCAGCCAGCTTTGCGGTTCAGGCAGATCCGCAGGCCAGCTTCCCTGCCCGAAGCAGGATTCGCTGGCCTGTGACAATGGCCACAGGGCGAAGTGTTTCACGCCATCTATTGTATCGCTCACCAGATAATCGCTCCCTTCCGCGACAGGCTTTAGCGGCAACTTCAGCGTATCGACATAGAGCGCATGGCTGTCAGACAGCGATTTCACGATCGGCCCGAAACCTGCCACAAACAGCACCTCAACACCCGGTATAATAGGGTCCATCATTGATCCTCAGTGAGTGCTTGCATCGTTAGGATGCAGCGATAAATTGTGCGCGCAGTGCCTGTAACTCATCGCGCAAGGCGGCAGCTTCTTCGAACTCAAGATTCTGCGCATGCGTCAGCATTTTGCTTTCCAGCTCGCGGATTTTCAGCTCCAGCGCTTTCGGCGTCATAAGCTCATAACGTGCAGCCGGTTCTGCCGCTTTACGGTTGCCTCGCCCTTTGCCTCTGTTTGTGGGTTGACCCAATTGCAGAATATCGGAAATTTTCTTATTGAGCCCCTGCGGCACAATCCCGTGTTCGGTGTTGTACGCCTCCTGCTTCTCACGACGGCGTTCCGTTTCGCCAATCGCCTTCGCCATGGATGGCGTAATCTTGTCGCCGTACAGAATCGCCTTACCGCGCAGGTTACGCGCTGCACGACCAATCGTCTGAATCAGAGAACGCTCGGAGCGCAGGAAACCCTCTTTATCCGCATCCAGAATCGCCACCAGCGACACTTCTGGCATATCCAGCCCTTCACGCAACAGGTTGATACCCACCAGCACGTCAAACTCACCAAGGCGTAAATCGCGGATAATTTCAACACGTTCGACGGTATCAATATCCGAGTGCAGATAACGTACGCGCTCACCGTGTTCTTCCAGATATTCCGTTAGGTCTTCCGCCATTCGTTTGGTCAACGTAGTGACCAGCACACGTTCGTTAACCGCCGCACGCTGGCGAATCTCGGAAAGCAGGTCGTCCACTTGCGTAGCCACAGGCCGCACTTCAATGAGCGGATCGAGCAGCCCAGTAGGACGCACCACCTGATCGATCACTTCACCGCCCGATTTTTCCAGCTCATAGTTACCCGGCGTCGCGGAGACATAGATCGTCTGCGGCGCCAGCGCTTCGAATTCTTCAAATTTCATCGGGCGGTTATCCAGCGCCGAAGGTAGCCGGAAGCCATATTCGACCAGCGTCTCTTTACGCGCACGGTCACCGCGATACATACCACCGATCTGGGGCACGGTAACGTGGGATTCGTCAATGACTAGCAGTCCGTCTGCCGGTAAATAGTCAAACAGCGTCGGCGGCGGCTCGCCGGGACCTCGCCCGGAAAGATAGCGTGAGTAGTTTTCGATCCCGGAGCAATAGCCCAGCTCGTTCATCATCTCCAGATCAAACTGCGTGCGCTGGCTCAACCGCTGCTCTTCCACCAGCTTATCATTCGCCAGCAGTACCTTTCTGCGATCGGCCAGCTCCACCTTGATGTCTTCCATTGCCTGCAAAATACGTTCACGCGGCGTGACGTAGTGCGTTTTGGGATAGATAGTATAGCGCGGCACCGTCTGGAGGACATGACCCGTCAGCGGGTCAAACAGCGACAATCGTTCCACTTCTTCATCAAACAGTTCAACACGCAGCGCGATTTCGTCAGATTCCGCAGGGAAAATATCAATCACCTCACCGCGCACGCGGAAGGTACCGCGCTGAAACGCCTGATCGTTGCGGGAATACTGCAACTCAGCCAAACGCCGCAAAATAGCACGCTGGTCA
Organism: Pectobacterium aroidearum; assembly: GCF_015689195.1. Lineage (GTDB taxonomy): Bacteria > Pseudomonadota > Gammaproteobacteria > Enterobacterales > Enterobacteriaceae > Pectobacterium > Pectobacterium aroidearum. Next base: position 1,900,768 of record NZ_CP065044.1, on the reverse strand, counting down.
ATCAGCATCCCCTGCGTCAGGTGCAGCATCATTTTCAGATATAAATCGGGATCGCCCAGACCATAGATAGCGGACACTGAAGCCACGACGATCACATCACGCCGTTCCAACAGCGCTTTTGTCGCGGAAAGACGCATCTGTTCGATATGTTCGTTAACCGATGCATCTTTTTCAATGAAGGTGTCCGAACTCGGAACATAGGCTTCCGGCTGATAATAGTCGTAGTACGAAACGAAGTATTCGACGGCATTATCAGGAAAGAATTCTTTCATTTCGCCGTACAGCTGAGCCGCCAGCGTTTTATTTGGTGCCAGCATCATTGTCGGCCGATTGAGATCGGCAATCACGTTGGCGATCGTGAACGTCTTACCTGAACCGGTTACCCCGAGCAGCGTTTGATGCGCTAACCCGTCTTCCAGGCCCTCTTTTAAACGACGAATGGCCTCAGGCTGATCGCCTGCCGGTTTAAAGTCGGAATTCAGTGTAAATACTTTACTCATCGTTAAGCACGCTACTTATCGTTATTACGCATCGCTCAAGGCGACGTTCATGGGTGGATGCTCGGAGGCAGGTAAAAGACACAGACTGACGATTTCAGGCACGGCTGCGGGTCGTCATCGGCATCCTTTGTCGCACCGTGATCACACGACAGCGACCACACTGATACGTGTGACATACGAGCTTTATTCTGAATGCCAATTGCGAAATTCGCCACCGCAATGATACTGGATATAAAAACAGCATCAAGAAAATTATCGCTGGATTGGATGATTAATCAACAAATGAATTTGCTAGCACATTCATCTTCAATCTACCAGATAAAATCATCATGATTTATCCCCAGATTTGGTAAAAATGTAACATGCAGGGACACCTGATGACGTTAATTTATGCAACTACACACCGTTGCTGCTTAAGACGCTTGATTTTACTTAAGCATATGATAATAAATAAATTAGCAAAACCGTGGAGAATAGCGTCAACCTGGCGACAACCCGCGCCAGCTCTCGGTTAGGACGCGTTGTCTATCCATAATACACATAGTTATCCACAGAAATGGTGGATAACTCCCACAAGCCCGCATCAGCACTGAGTTAGAGAAATACCCGCTTCATTCGTGATTCCCTCTGATATGGATTTTCTTCACACTCTTTCTGTGATTTATCGCATAAGTATTAGATGGAAAAAGACTAAAAACAGCAGGGGACAGCATCACAACAATTCAGGTATTGCGGGGAGTGAGAGGAAAACTCAAGAAGGTTTTATCTATTGATCGCTATAAAAATGTAGGTTTTATACTTATGAAAACAGATGCCGGTAAAAAAACAATAAAACCTACTGTGATGATTAAAGTCAGCCGAGGGTTAACAAAAATGATTACTCCGCTAATAACTCAATATCAATATATTGCCCCAGATTATGCTGCTGAAGATCCGATAAGTAAGGAATTTCGCCCAGCATCGGCGCAGGCAGGCGCTGTTGCAGCGTTTGCAGATACGGCTGGTGCCATTTTCCAGGCGGTGTAATGTCGTTAGCAATCCAGCCGCCAAGGTGCAGACCCGCATGCTGAATCGCATGGGCGGTTAACATCGCGTGGTTGATACACCCCAGCTTGATGCCGACCACCAAAATCACGGGAAGCTGTTCCTGTATCACCCAGTCGGCAAACGTATCCTGCGCCGACAGCGGCGTAAACCACCCGCCTGCGCCCTCAACCAGCAACCAGTCTGCCTGTGTTTCTAACGCCCGCAGCCCTGCGGATAACGTCGAAAGAGAGATAGGCCGCTGCTCTACCGCGCTGATAATATGCGGTGACGTCGGTTCCATAAACGCCAGCGGGTTCACGGCCTCATAATCCAGCCGGACGCTGCTATTCGCCTGAAGCGCCAGCGCATCACTGTTGCGAATGCCATCGGCCGTCATTTCACAGCCTGACGCCACAGGTTTATAGCCTGCGGTCCGGTACCCCGCTTGACTCGCCGCCTGTAGCAGCGCCGTACTCGCGACCGTTTTCCCCACTTCGGTATCCGTTCCCGTCACAAACCAGCGCTTAATCACGATAAATCACTCCATAAACCAGTTGATAACTGAGCGGGTAGCCACCCTGTTCTTGCGGATAGTGGGCAGACAGCGCCGCCAGTCGTGCCCGGCTCAATAGCCCCGGCGTACGCCCTTCGTGCAGCCAGGTCGCCCCAATTCCTTTCAGCGATTTCATTAACGCCAATACATCAGGGAACAGGCAGACCTCACGTTCTTGCACCAGATGATGCCGATAAGGCTGACAGGCTGCGTCGATGGCGGAGAGCGGCAGAAAGCGATTCGTCCGTTGCGTGCCGTCCAGCCGCTTCCACGCCTGCGACAGTTCGCTTAAGGAGCCGTCTGCCAGTGTTGCAAACGCAATCACGCCCCCTGGACGCGTAACCCGATACAGCTCTGCCAACGCGCGCGGTAACGAGTCACACCACTGCACGGCCAGATTGCTATAGCTGATATCCACACTGCAATCCGCCAGCGGCAGGTTTTCGATATCCCCTTCCTGATAGCGATCGGCAGCCTGCTGCTCACGCGCCTGTGCGAGCATGGCCGCCGACAAATCCAGCGCGATCACCGTTTTTCCCCGCTGACGCCAGCGGCGGCTAAAGTGCCCGGTTCCGCAGCCTGCATCCAATACCTGTAAACCAGCGTGCGACGGCATCAGCGTCAGCAGGCGTTCTCCGCTGGTGCGTTGCAGTTCGGCAAAGCGGTCATAGCACCCTGCCGCACGTCCAAACGCCTGCGCGATCGCCTGCTTGTTATAGTTTTCTGTCAGCATGATGTAATACCGTAAGCAAGCGGCTGATATCTTCCGGCTGATGTTCCGCCGTCAGCGTAATCCTCAGGCGTGCACTGCCGGGCGGCACCGTCGGCGGTCGCATGGCACTGACCCACACGCCCTGTTCACGCAGATGGCTTGTTAACGCCAACGCGCGCGCGTTCTCACCGACAATCAGCGGCTGAATTGCGCTCTGTGAATCCATCAGTTGATAGGACGAGTTAGAGAAGCCTGCTCGGAACTGCTCAACATTGCGCCGTAGCGCCTCACGTCGAGCGTCGCCCTGACGAACACAGTTGAGCGCCGCACTCAGCGCACAGGCCTGCGCTGCAGGCATCGAGGTGCTGTAAATCAAATGACGGGCAAATTGCAGGAAGTATTCGGCCAGTGGTTCAGCGCACAGCACCGCCGCACCACTCACGCCAAACGCTTTGCCGAACGTAACAATCAGCAGCTCAGGTTTAACATTTTGCTGCCAGCAGCTCCCACGACCTTCATCACCCAGTACGCCAATTCCGTGTGCATCGTCAACCATCAGCCAGGCATCGTGCGCCTGGCACTGAGCCTGTAGCGCAGATAACGGCGCGGTATCGCCATCCATACTGAAAACGCCTTCGGTCACCACCAGCGTCTGGCCGTCGGCTGGCTTTTCCAGCAGCGCTTGCAGACTATCGGCCTGATTGTGTTTAAAGCGCCTCAGGGTTGCCGGTGACTGTGCGGCTGCTTCCAGCAGCGAAGCGTGACTAAGCTTATCGGCCAAAATACGGTCTTCCGCCTGTGCCAGCGCGGCTACCACGGCCTGATTTGCGGCATAGCCGGAAATAAACAGCAGCGCACGCGGATAGCCCAGCCAGTCGGCAAGCTGACTTTCCAACATGGCATGGGCATCGGTATACCCCGTCACATGCCCGGAACCGCCGCTGCCAATGCCGTATTGCTCTGCCCCCTGCTGCCAGGCATGCACAATCTCCGGGTGGTGGCTTAGTCCCAGATAGTCGTTGCTGGAAAAGTTCAGATAACAGCGATCGCCCTGCATCAGCCAGCGCCCGCTGCCGCCTTGATTCGCCAACCTCACACGGTAAGCATCATCACGCTGGCGCTGTGCCAGCGCGGCTTCAATGCGTTGCTGCCAACTCATGATGCAACACACCTAACCTGACGGCACATGCGCAGGGCGTTATACCGCAGCATTATAAAACTGCTCGCTATCGGCATTAATCAGCTGTTCTGCCAGTCGTTGCTGCTGTTGGTTATCCCCGTATTCGGTCGCCGTCTGCTGCGGGTTCAAACCTAATTTGAGGAACAGCGCCAGATCCTTGTCTTCTTTCGGGTTTGGCGTCGTTAACAGCTTGCAGCCGTAGAAAATAGAGTTCGCGCCGGCCATAAAGCACATCGCCTGCGTTTGTTCACTCATCTGCTCGCGTCCGGCGGACAGACGCACATAGGAAGCAGGCATCATGATGCGCGCCACGGCAATCGTACGAATGAAATCAAACGGATCAACGTCCTCATTCTCCGCCAATGGCGTCCCCTTCACCTTAACCAACATGTTGATCGGCACGCTTTCCGGCGGCGTCGGCAGGTTAGCCAACTGCACCAGCAGCCCGGCGCGATCGCGCACGGTTTCCCCCAGCCCAACGATGCCACCGGAACAAACTTTAATCCCCGCACCGCGCACTTTATCCAACGTATCCAGACGTTCCTGATAGGTACGAGTGGTGATGATGCTGCCGTAAAACTCCGGCGAGGTATCAAGGTTATGGTTATAGAAATCCAGCCCGGCGGAGGCCAGACGCTCGGCCTGATCGTTGTGCAGCGTTCCCAGCGTCATGCAGGTTTCCATGCCCATCGCTTTGACGCCTTGTACCATCTGTTCCAGATACGGCATGTCACGCTCATGCGGGTTTTTCCACGCCGCGCCCATACAAAATCGCGTCGACCCGGCGGCTTTTGCCTGACGAGCCGATTCCAGCACCTGTTCAACCTGCATCAGGCGTTCGGTATCAATCCCGGTGCGGTAGCGGGAGCTCTGCGGGCAATATTTACAGTCTTCAGGGCAGGCACCGGTTTTGATAGAAAGTAACGTGCTTACCTGCACCTGACGGGGATCAAAATGCTGACGGTGGATCTGCTGCGCTTCAAACATCAGTTCCAGAAAAGGTTTATTAAATAAGTCTTGCGCTTGCTCAAGCGTCCAGTAAATGCGGTCAGCCATCTCGGCATCTCCAAACTAAAAACGTTTCGCCAGTGTAAATTAACCCGATATACTGTCAACCAAATAGAAACCATTTTAGTTTACGAAAGATCATCATGAGCCCGGAAGACATCACGTTTGACCAGCGCCACATTTGGCATCCCTATACCTCGATGACCGAGCCACTGCCCTGCTATCCGGTGATATCGGCCAGCGGCGTCGAGCTTCATCTGGATGACGGGCGTCGCCTGATCGACGGCATGTCATCGTGGTGGGCAGCGATTCACGGTTACAATCATCCGGCAATCAATCAGGCGGTGCAGACCCAGCTTAGCCAGATGTCACACGTAATGTTCGGCGGCATCACCCATCCGGCGGCGGTAGCGCTGTGTCGTCAACTGGTAGACATCACGCCGGATGCACTGGAATGCGTTTTTCTGGCGGATTCCGGCTCGGTCGCCGTCGAAGTGGCGATGAAAATGGCGCTGCAATATTGGCAGGCGCGCGGTGAAACCCGTCAGCGCTTTCTCACCCTGCGTCATGGCTATCACGGCGACACCTTCGGTGCGATGTCCGTGTGCGATCCGCAAAATTCGATGCACAGTCTGTATCAGGGCTACCTGCCCACCCATCTGTTTGTCGATGCACCGCCCTGCGATTCTCTCAGTAAAGGGGGCTTTGCCGACGAGTGGCTGGAAACCGATATCGCGCCACTACAGGCGATGCTGTCAGCGCACGCGCATGAGCTCGCGGCCGTGATTCTGGAACCCATCGTGCAGGGCGCAGGCGGAATGCGTTTTTACCATCCGACCTATCTGCGTCGGGTACGGGAATTGTGCGACCAATGGGGCATTTTGCTGATTGCCGATGAGATCGCGACTGGGTTTGGCCGTACTGGCAAACTGTTTGCCTGCGAACATGCGGGAATTTCACCCGATATTATGTGTTTAGGAAAAGCGCTTACCGGCGGCTATATGACGCTCTCCGCCACGCTGACCACTCGCACGGTAGCGGAAACGATCAGCAACGGCGCGGCTGGCTGTTTTATGCACGGCCCCACATTTATGGGCAATCCGCTCGCGTGCGCGGCAGCCAACGCCAGCCTGTCGCTGCTGGCGGAGAACCGCTGGCAGCAGCAGGTACAACAGATTGAACGACAGTTGCGAGAAACGCTGCAACCCTGCGCGGATTCCCCGCTGGTGGCGAACGTTCGCGTGCTAGGTGCTATCGGCGTGGTGGAAACACATCGTCCGGTCAATATGGCACGGTTACAGCGTTTCTTTGTCGAGCGCGGCGTCTGGATTCGACCGTTTGGTCGGCTCATTTATCTGATGCCGCCGTTTATCATTCAGCCCGATGAACTGCATAAGCTAACTGATGCTATCTATGCGGCTATTCATAACGCACAGCTATTTGAATAACTCGTTGCCCAAGGCGCACACTTTCGTGCGCCTTAAAAAATATCTCTGACACCATCCATATTATGACTATTCATTACCGCTCTTATTATTATTCACATGAATAAGATTTTCATTCTACTCATGATTAATGCATTGAATTATTCTGACACTGGATGAAATAACCATAAAATGTTACGCACCCCACACTTTACATTCAACCAATCGTAGACAACTGATGAATACGTGTTAGATTTTAACGTGAAATACCCCAAGCATATATTTAAAAGGAGATTTATTATGCTTACAGTGAATAAGAAGCTACAGCGTATTTTTCGTACGTTATTCCCCGTGTTATTTTCTGCTTTGTTACTCTCACCCCTAACCGTTTCTGCGGTCAGTTCATCCAAAGACGCAGACAAACTCTATTTTGAGAATAATAAATATTACGTATTCAATAACGTCTGGGGGAAGGATGAAGTAAAAGGATGGCAGCAAACGGTTTTCTATAATAGCCCTACCAGCATGGGGTGGAACTGGCACTGGCCAAGCAGCAGCTCCAGCGTTAAAGCTTATCCATCGCTGGTAAGCGGCTGGCACTGGACTGCGGGTTATACGGAAAATAGTGGGTTGCCGATAAAATTATCCAGTAATAAAAGTATTACCAGTAATGTCACTTATTCTATCAAATCTACCGGCACTTATAACGCCGCTTATGATGTATGGTTCCACACTACCGATAAAGCCAGTTGGGATTCGACGCCGACCGACGAATTAATGATCTGGCTAAATAATACCAATGCAGGTCCAGCGGGGGATTATATTGAAACGGTATTCCTCGGTGGTAGCAGCTGGAACGTATTCAAAGGTTGGATCAATGCTGGTAATGGCAAAGGCTGGAATGTCTTTTCCTTTGTCCGTACCTCCAATACCAACAGTGCATCGCTCAATATTCGCCATTTCACCAACTATCTGGTTGGCACCAAGAAATGGATGAGTAATACAAAATATATCAGCAGCGTTGAGTTTGGTACCGAGATCTTTGGCGGTGATGGGCAGATTGATATCACCAAGTGGAGCGTAGACGTAAAATAACGGCGCTGTCGTCGCCTTCATTTCTTCCGGTTCAGCCCCGTATCAATGCGATCGTTAGGGCTGGACCGAATTTATTCCACCCCACACGCCTTTTCATGCTCAGTCTGGACGGCCTTGTTCACCCTTTAAGCAGGCGAGTCTTCCCTTCCCCAACAAGATTCGTGAGCTGTGGCACGTCAATTCCATTAGCGTTATGATAATCCCCTCAGCTAATCAGGAATTTCCCATGCGTAATACGTTCATCGTTTGCTGGCAGTATTTACGCGCTTTCGCATTGATTTATCTCTGCCTGCTGGCAGGCAATGCGGTATCCGCGTTACTTCCGTTCACTATCCCCGGCAGTATCATTGGTATGCTGGTCTTATTCACCCTTCTTGCCTCGCAAATCCTGCCCGCGCAGTGGGTAAAACCGGGTTGCCACCTTCTTATTCGTCATATGGCGCTGCTGTTCGTTCCTATCGGCGTCGGTGTCATGAATTATTACGATCTGGTCAGCCAACAGTTTGGCCCCATCGTGGTTTCCTGCCTGATCAGTACCTTTATTGTGATGTTAGTTGTGGGTTTCAGTACCCAGATAATGCAGCGTGAACGTGCCATGGCTGGCGATCGCACGCCGCCGAAGGATAACGAATAATGTTCAGCTATTTGTGGTGGTCTCTGCCCCTCACCCTGATTGTCTTTTTCGCCGCGCGTAAACTGGCCGTGCTGACCCGGCTTTCTCTGTTGAACCCGCTGCTGGTATCAATGGCGATTATTATTCCGCTGCTGCTGGTGCTGAAGATTCCCTACGAGCACTATTTTCAAGGCAGTAAAGTCCTTAACGACCTGCTGCAACCGGCGGTGGTCGCGCTGGCGTTCCCGCTTTATGAACAGCTGCACCAAATTCGCGCCCGCTGGAAATCCATCATCAGCGTATGTTTCATCGGTAGCCTGACCGCCATTATCTCCGGCACGCTGGTGGCGCTGTGGATGGGCGCTTCGCCGGAAATCGCGGCCTCGGTGCTACCTAAATCCGTTACCACGCCGATTGCGATGGCCGTCGCCAGTTCTATTGGCGGTATTCCGGCTATCAGCGCCGTCTGCGTGATTTTTGTCGGCATTCTCGGTGCCGTATTAGGCCACAGTCTGTTCAATCGCGTAGGTATCAAAACCAAAGCCGCGCGCGGGCTGTCAATGGGTACCGCTTCGCATGCCCTTGGCACGGCACGCTGTGCGGAGGTTGATTATCAGGAAGGGGCATTTAGCTCACTGGCGCTGGTCATATGTGGGATCATCACGTCGCTGATTGCTCCGTTTATCTTCCCCCTGTTGCTGCATTTTGTTGGTTAGTGAACGTTTAATAAATAAAAATGGAGAAATGAAATATGGAGATAGAGGAATTTTACGAATTTCTCACGGACGAGCAGTTGCTAGAGTTACGAGAAAAGCTACGCACTTCAGATAACATTCTTGATGTTATCAACCTCACCGAAAATCAAAACTCCAGCATGCTCGCTTGGTGCCTGAATCCCAATGAAGGACACTGTCAGGGCGATGCAGTTATTAAGGATTTTCTGACCGCAGCCTACTTTGCCGGCCATGAGAACAGTAAATCCGCCAATAAGAAATTCTTTGCAAAATGGACACCGGGTCGCATACAGACCACAAGCTTTGGATCGGCTTTTATCACACGCGAATTTGGTGTTAACGACTTCTTTGGTGATAAGCTTCGGCTCGATCTTTTTTTAATCGATACGACAAATAAGATCATCGTTACCATTGAGAACAAAGTAAGGGCGTCACTGTCCTGTTATCAACTTGATGATTATTACGATGCTGTCAATAAATCATTCTCACGTAAGCCCTTATTTAAGGGCTACGATTTTGCCTACATCGTCATGGATAAAAAGCTGGAAACCTACAGTGATGAGAAATTAGCAGAACTAGGCAATAAATGGGCATTATTAAGCTACCAATGGCTGGAGCAAGCAGCTCGACGCGCTCGTCTGCAATTACAAAATAACAATTCCGCCGCACAGTTACTCATGGCCTATTGTCAGAGGCAGGCACAATGGCAAGATCCGAATGAAAAACATATTTCTGAGCTGTCAGCTCAACTAGCCGCACAGCATGAATCAGTTCTTGATTGCATTTCTCAACTCAAAAAATTAAACCCGGTAGATTGGAAACCTACTCATCTGGAAGGCGTTGAGGGTGAAGCCCTGCTCTTTATGCAGCAAAATAATCAACTTTGCGACCAGCTCATTCAGGCTAAAGGGATTTCCGGCATTCTGGTTACCCTGCGCAAATCGTTCCCACAGTTAACAGAAGATCATTTAGAAATAGGCAGAACCTGGTTTAATATCACTACGCCAGCGATGCTTGCGCTAAAACAAGATTATGATTATTGGCCACTTTATATAAACATTGCACGTGAAAATGGCCCCAATTCCTCTTTTACCCTCTCACTAATTTTTCAGGAAGAAAATCTGTCGAAGGAATCATGTCGCATTCCAGAACTGTACGATCTCTTCTTACGAGATTATCCCGAGCTTGTTAAAAAACAGCCACGGCAATGGAAAGTTGCTGCCAGAAAAGAGAGTGTAGCCACTCGTTCCGTAGCCAAAGAGGTACAAGCCTTTATTCGTGATGTGGAAAAACGACTGGAAAAAGCCAAAGAGGAAAAAATTATCTTCTAATTCAGCTCACATCATGTAGGTGAAAAGCTCAGCTAAGCATGAAGGCGCATAATGAATACCCGTTGTACGCCTTTTTTATTGCCGCCCCTAATGAGGGAAAGAAAACGTAAGCAGTAAAAATTGAGATATATCTCGCATTTAGCAGTTAATTTGCATCCATTTCATTCAGTAAAGAGATTTTGATCACAATTTATTGCTACTCTGCTACCTAACATGACGTCATTGACGGGTAAAAAGAGTAAGCCACTATGCATCCACGATTTGAAAACGCCTTTCGGCAATTACCTGCCAGTCTGCAAGCCGCGCTCCGTCCATTAGTCGATAAGCCGGATTTCGCCGCGATGCTCACCGCGGACGATGTGAATGCCGTCTGTGAAGCCAGTCAGTTAGACGCCGATGCATTGGCCTTTGCGCTATTGCCGCTGGCAGCCGCCTGCGCACAAGCGCCTATTTCTAATTTTCAGGTTGGCGCGATTGCACAAGGGCTCAGCGGCAATTTCTACTTTGGTGCCAACATGGAGTTTAGTGCCGTTCAGCTTCAGCAAACGGTACATGCCGAACAAAGCGCCGTCAGCCATGCCTGGATGTGCAATGAACGGGGACTGCGAGCCGTAACCGTAAACTACACACCATGCGGCCATTGTCGCCAGTTCATGAACGAATTACGTAATGCGGCGTCGCTGCAGATTCAACTACCGGGTCGTCAGCCTGCCACGCTCAGCCACTATCTGCCAGATTCCTTTGGCCCCGTCGATCTGCAAATCGATACTTTGCTGATGGATGACATCAACCACGGCGCCACTTTGCAGAATATGAATGCGCTTGCGCGTCAGGCGCTGGATGCCGCCAACCGCAGCCATGCCCCCTATAGCAAAGCCATTAGCGGCATTGTGCTGGAAACCTCAAGTGGCAACACCTATACCGGACGCTACGCAGAAAATGCGGCGTTCAACCCTAGCCTGCCACCTTTGCAAACTGCGTTAAATCTGATGAATCTTGCTGGCGAAGATCTGTCCACGGTGAAACATGCCGTTGTTGTTGAACGTCGCAATGCGGTTGTCAGCCACTGGGCCATTTCGCAAATTATGCTGGCCGAATTGGGCTGCACTGACGTTGAACATCACTTTATTGAGGAATAGTGGCGGAGGTAAGCGCAGGATTTCAGCCAAGGGAAGCGTGAAAAACGAGAGGTGAATCGATAAAGCCTGCATTTTGGCTAAGATGCAAGCCATCTGTAACTATTTTAATTAACAATTTCTGTACATATTCTCTGGGTAATTTAAGATCCGCAACAGTTTTTATCGACAACACCTGAGTTTTTTTCTGTTATCCGAAGAGTAAAAAGTCATGGAATTAGAATACGAAAGCAAACGTCCTCTCCATATTCCCTACGCTGGCCCAATCTTGCTCGAATTTCCTCTGCTGAATAAAGGCAGCGCGTTTACCGAAGAAGAACGCGCTAACTTTAACCTGCATGGTCTGCTGCCTGAAGCCGTCGAAACCATCGAAGAACAGGCAGAACGCGCCTGGCGTCAGTATCAGGAATTCAAACACGATATTGAAAAACACGTTTACCTGCGCAACATTCAGGATACCAACGAAACCCTGTTCTACCGCCTGTTGGACGGTCACCTCAGTGAGATGATGCCCATCATCTACACCCCGACCGTTGGCGAAGCCTGTGAGCACTTCTCCGATATCTATCGCCGCGCCCGTGGCCTGTTTATCTCCTACCCTAACCGCGCACATATCGACGATATGCTGCAAAACGCCACCAAACAGAACGTGAAAGTCATCGTTGTGACCGACGGTGAGCGTATTCTGGGTCTGGGTGACCAAGGTATCGGCGGCATGGGGATTCCAATCGGTAAGCTGTCGCTGTACACCGCGTGCGGCGGTATCAGCCCAGCCTACACCCTGCCAGTCGTTCTGGATGTCGGCACCAACAACCCACAGCGTCTGAACGATCCGCTGTATATGGGCTGGCGTCATCCGCGTATCACGGATGACGAATACTATGAATTTGTTGACGAATTCATTCAGGCTGTGAAGCGCCGCTGGCCGAATGTGCTGTTGCAATTTGAAGACTTCGCACAGAAAAACGCGACGCCGCTGCTGAACCGCTATCGTGATGAAATCTGTAGCTTTAACGATGACATTCAGGGCACCGCTGCGGTTGCACTGGGTAGTCTGATTGCTGCCAGCCGTGCGGCAGGTACGCAGTTACGCGATCAAACCGTGGCCTTCCTGGGCGCTGGTTCTGCAGGTTGCGGTATCGCTGAACAAATCATCGCACAGATGAAATCCGAAGGGCTAAGCGACGAAGAAGCGCGCGCACGCGTCTTCATGGTTGACCGTTTCGGTCTGCTGACGGACAAACTGCCGAACCTGCTCGATTTCCAGAGCAAGCTGGTGCAGAAAAGCGAACTGCTGGCTAACTGGGATTGCAACAGCGATGCCATTTCACTACTGGAAGTCGTACGCAACGCCAAGCCGACCATTCTGATCGGTGTATCCGGCCAGCCAGGTCTGTTCACGGAAGAAATTATCCGTGAAATGCACAAACACTGTGCTCGTCCTATCGTGATGCCGCTGTCTAACCCGACATCCCGCGTGGAAGCCCGTCCGGAAGACATCATTCGCTGGACGGAAGGCGCGGCGCTGGTTGCGACCGGTAGCCCGTTCTCCCCAGTGAACTATCAGGATAAGGTCTTCCCTATCGCACAGTGCAACAACTCCTACATTTTCCCAGGTATCGGGTTAGGGGTATTGGCATCAGGTGCCAAGCGTATCACTGACGGTATGTTGATGGCCGCCAGCCGCGCACTGGCTGACTGCTCACCGCTGGCGAATAACGGTGAAGGCGCTCTGCTGCCGGATCTGGCTGATATCCAGCAGGTGTCTAAGCGTATTGCATTGGAAGTGGGTAAAGCCGCACAGCTGCAGGGTGCCGCCGTGGTGACCTCGTCGGATGCGCTGCAAAAGGCAATTGAGCACAACTTCTGGCAGCCGCAGTACCGTAGCTACAAACGCACGTCGTTCTAAGCATTAACGACTTACTGCTAAAAAGCGCGGCACTGGTTGTCGCGCTTTTTTTATTCAGCTTTTCAGCTTCGGGTCGAGCGCATCGCGCAGGCCGTCACCCAATAAATTAAACGACAGTACCGTCAGAAAGATCGCCAGACTAGGAAAGATCGCGACGTGTGGCGCAATCACCATATCCGATCGCGCTTCATTGAGCATCGCTCCCCACTCCGGCATCGGCGGCTGTGCGCCAAGCCCTAAAAATGACAGGCTGGCTGCCGTGATGATCGACATCCCAATGCGCATCGAGAAGAACACCACGATGGAAGACACCGAGCCAGGCAGAATATGTCGAAAGAGGATCGTCCCATCGCTGGCACCAATGCTGCGGGCAGATTCGATATAGGTAAGCTGTTTCAGCACCAGCGTGTTGCCTCGCACCAGACGGGCAAAGGCAGGAATGCTGAAAATCGCCACGGCGACAATCACATTCGCCATCCCACTGCCCATAATCGCCACAACGGCAATCGCCAGCAAGATTCCCGGGAAGGCAAACAACACATCGCATATGCGCATGATGATCCGGTCTGTCCATCCTTCGTAGTAACCCGCCAGCAGGCCCAGTGTCGTGCCGATAATCATCCCCACCAGCACCGAGAGAATACCCGCCGCCAGCGAAATACGCGTCCCCATTAGGATTCGGCTGAAAATATCACGCCCTAATGAATCCACCCCAAGCCAGTGTGTCGATGACGGGCCTTCATTTAGGCGCTCATAATCGAAATAGTTCTCGGCATCATACGGCGTCAGATACGGTGCCAGAAACGCGATCGCAATCAGCAGCAGTACAAACACGCCAGCGGTGACCGCAACGTGCTGCCGAAGAAACCGCCGCCAGAATTCACGCCACGGCGTACGAACCGGTTTATCCCTAATGACAGGAAGCGTCGCCAACATCGCTTTACGTCGCCAGTGTCTCATTCCCTTTCCTTATTTGTAACGAATGGCTGGATTAATCGCGGCATACAGCATATCCACCAGCAGATTGATCAGAATAAACTCCAGCGAAAACAGCAGCACCTCGGCCTGAATCACCGGATAATCACGCATCTCCACCGCATCCACCAGCAACCGTCCCAACCCTGGCCAGTTGAAAACCTTCTCCACAACGATTGAACCGCCGAGCAAGAAACCAAATTGCAGCCCCATCATCGTCACCACGGGAATCAGCGCATTGCGCAGCCCATGCTTCACCACAACCAGCGATTCACGCACGCCTTTTGCTCGTGCCGTACGCATGTAGTCTTCCTGCAACACATCAACAAACGACGCGCGGGTAAAACGCGCCATCACCGCCGCCACCGCCGCACCCAGCGTTAGCGAAGGCAAAATATAGTGTAGCCAGGTGTCCGCTCCCACCGTTGGCAACCATCCCAATTCGACAGAAAAAATCTGCATTAGCAGCATTCCGAGCGCAAAAGCAGGGAAAGAGAGGCCGGATACCGCCAGCGTCATTCCGATCCTGTCAGGCCAGCCGTTGCGCCATACCGCCGATACGATGCCGATCGCCATACCAAAAATTACCGCCCACACCATGCTGCACACCGTCAGCCAGAAGGTTGGCATAAAACGCATGGCGATCTCTTCCGTGACCGGGCGTTTCGACACCATCGACGTCCCCAAATCGCCTTGTAGGATATTGGTAAAGAAGTGCCAGAACTGATGCGGCAGCGATTTATCCAATCCCAAATCCTGCCGCACCATCTCGATGACGGCGGCATCCGCTTCCCGCCCGGCAGCTAAACGCGCCGGGTCGCCGGGTAACAGATGAACGAACAGGAACACCAGCACCATCACAATCAGGAGCGTGGGAATCAGTCCCAGTAGTCGTTTAATAAAATAATTCAGCATGAACAGTTTTCCACAGACATGCGCCAGACTCCCTATAAGTAGACGTGTGTTGACCACAGCGGGCGGCCTGACGGCCCCCGACTCCCTGGTCATGCTTTGACGATGAATTATTCCTTCAGGTCAGCCTCTTCAAAACTGAACAAGGTATCCGGCATCACGTAAAAACCAGTGAGCTTTTTGCTGTTAGCCGAGACTAAACGCTCTGTCGCCAGGAAAATCCACGGCGCATCCGCCCAGATTTTGTCCTGTGCATCCTGATACAGTTTCTGTTTTTCCGTCCGATCCGTGGTTTTCAGAGCATTGGCCAGATCCGCATCCACCTGCGGATTGCTGTAAAACGCCGTGTTGAACTGCGCCGGTGGCCAGGAAGCCGTCGCAAACAGCGGCGACAGTGCCCAATCAGCCTCACCCGTCGAGGCTGACCAACCGGTGTAGAACAGGCGAACGCCCGTTTCTTTGACGCCTTTACCTTCCACTTCCGCCGCGCGCTGCCCCGCATCCATAGCAGTCACCTGTACTTTCACGCCGACCTGTGCCAGCTGTTGCTGTGTGAACTGCAAGACTTTCTGCGCCGTACTGTGGTTATGCGACGACCAAAGCGTGGTGGTGAAGCCATCAGGGTAGCCCGCTTCTTTCAGCAGCTCGCGTGCCTTCGCCGGATCGTAAGGCCACGGCTGATACTTTACTGCATAATCAATGCTGCCCGGCAGTGGCCCTTCGGCGAGCGTCGCATAGCCGGAGAACGCGACTTTAATCAGCGCCTCTTTGTTGATCGCGTAGTTCAACGCCTGCCGGACTTTCGGGTTATCAAACGGTTTCTGCGTCACGTTCATGCTGATGTAACGGTGCAAAATCGACGGCGACGCCACCAGCGCCAGCTTGTCGTTTTTCTCCAGTACTTTGGCCTGTTCGAACGGTATCGGGTAAGCAAACTGTGCTTCGCCGGTTTGCAGCAGCGCCGCGCGCGTGTTGTTATCCACAACCGGACGCCAGGTAATGCTGTCCAGTTTCGGTAAACCGGCTTTCCAGTAGCCGCTGAATTTCTCAACTTTGACAAAATCAGTCTGATTCCAGGTCACAAAACGGTACGGTCCGGTGCCTACCGGATGGAAACCAATGTCCTTGCCGTACTGCTTTAATGCCGCCGGAGAGATCATCACCGCCGCCGGGTGAGCCAGATTGTTAACGAACGCCGAGAATGGCGTCTTCAGTGTGATTTTCACCGTCAGATCGTCCACCACCTCGGTTTTGTCGATCATCTTGAACAGGTTATATCGCTTCAGACGATTATCTGGATTACTGGCGCGATCCAGATTCACTTTCACTGCAGCGGCATTAAACGCCGAGCCATCGTGAAATTTGACGCCCGGATGCAGCTTAACGGTATACGTCAGTCCATCTGGGCTCACGTCATAGCTGTCCGCCAGCACGTTCACCAGCTTCATCTCTTTATCAAAGCCAAAGAGCCCCTGATAGAAGGACTTCGCTACCGTCTGCGATAGTGAATCGTTGGCATCGTACGGATCCAGACTGGTAAAAGTGGAACCCACGGCGATAACCGCATCTTTGGCAGCCCAGACGGGTGAAGCCGTCATGGCAACGGTGACCCCTGCGGCGACTAACCAGCGCCGTTTTATCGTCATTACGCTCATGCTACGTTCTCCTTGTGAATCCCTGTCAATAAGCACCGGCTATCGGATGGCGCGCAACAAAGTGTCGCTCACCCACCTGCACCAGAGGTGCCGTGCTTGGTTCGTCGCCAAGCGCCCGAATCGGGCTGGGTATTTCATCAACCAGCAGCACTTGTTCGCGCTGTCGGCATGAGGGATCGGCAATCGGTACTGCCGACATCAACTTGCGGGTATAAGGATGCCGCGGTCGTTCGAATACGTCTTGCCGTGAGCCAATCTCGACAATCTGCCCCATGTACATCACCGCCACACGATGGCTGATGCGCTCGACCACCGCCATATCATGTGAAATAAACAAAAACGCGATGCCGAACTCACGTTGCAGTTCCAGCATCAGATTGATGATTTGTGCCTGAATCGACACGTCCAGCGCGGATACCGCTTCATCCGCAATCACCACTTTCGGGTTCAGCGCCAGCGCTCTGGCGATACAAATGCGCTGGCGCTGGCCGCCTGAAAACTCATGCGGGTAACGCCGGGCGTGTTCCGGCTCCAATCCCACGCGTGACAGCAGCCACTCCACGCGCTTCTCCGCCTCCTGCCGACGGCAGATGTTGTGTACCAGCAGCGGTTCCATAATCGAGAACCCGACCGTCAAGCGGGGATCCAGTGACGCATACGGATCCTGAAAAATCAGCTGAATATCACGCCGCAGATGCTGTAACGCCGCTCCTTTTAACTGATGGATGCGCTGACCATTAAAGATAATGTCGCCCTTCTGGCTTTCAACCAGTTGGAGCAACGCGCGGCCGGTCGTGGATTTGCCGCATCCCGATTCGCCAACCAGCGAAAGCGTTTCGCCCGGCCAGAGATCGAAGCTGACGTTTTCCACCGCATGCACCTGCCGGGTTACGCGGTTCAATAAACCGCTGCGAATAGGAAAACGCGTCACCAGATTGCGAACCTGTAAGATCGGCTCCGTCTGTACGGGAACGGTATCCTGCGGAACGTTGTCCGCGATGCGTACAGCGTTGTGATCCAGCAGCGGAAATTTTTCCGGGAACGGCTGACCGCGCATTGACCCCAACGCGGGTACCGCGGCCAACAGCCCCTGCGTATACGGATGCTGCGGCGCAGTGAAGATCTGCCCAACGCTCCCCGCTTCAACGCTTTCTCCACGGTGCATAACCAATACGCGTTCAGCCACTTCCGCCACCACGCCCATGTCATGGGTGATGAAAATCACAGCCATTGCCATTTCACGCTGTAGCACACGAATCAGTTGCAGAATTTGCGCCTGAATAGTGACATCCAGCGCAGTTGTCGGCTCATCGGCAATCAGCAGCGACGGCTTGCAGGAGAGCGCCATCGCAATCATCACCCGCTGGCGCATACCGCCGGACAGCTGGTGCGGATAGCGATCCAACACGTTGCGCGCTTCCGGTATTCTGACCAGATCCAGCATACGTAACGTTTCTGCACGCGCGGCGCGTCTGTCCATTCCCTGATGCAAACGAATCGACTCCGCTATTTGTTCGCCGACGGGAAAAACAGGATTCAGCGACGTCATTGGCTCCTGAAAAATCATCGCCAAATCAGCACCACGCAATGTGCGCATCATCCGCTGACGCGCTCCGCGCAGATCCAGCACTTGCCCATCGCGACGACGGAATAGCATATCGCCCTGATGAATCACGCCGCCCGCATGTTCAACCAATCGCATCAGAGCCAGCGACGTCACTGACTTACCCGACCCCGACTCCCCGACGATGGCCAGCGTTTCACCCCGATCGACAGAGAACGTTAAATTACGCACCGCGTCCGTCCGCTGCCCCTGCAGTTCGAAGTACACACTCAGGTTGCGGACTTCCACCACCCGAGTTTCAGGCAAAACAAGCCCCGGAATAGGGGAAGACAGCGAGGCATAATGATCCTGTGTGGGCGACATGAACGGCGAATCTCCATATAAATGCGGCTGGAATCAGCGCAACGCGGTCAGGGACAAATTATCAGCGATTTTCGACTATATTTAGCGCAAGGAATGATGTAAAGCGGAAACTGAAATCAGCACGGTGAAAAATTTCTTTTATAACATTAGGTTAATTGCAATAAAGACGCATCATCAGATGCAATATTTCATGCAAATCCACTCACTTTTACCCGAAGTAGCTCGAGTTGTAGGAAAAAAGTGACGCTTTCGCACCCCACCCTTGTCGTTTGATGCCTGACGAGTCATGCGCTATACCCTAAATAATTCGAGTTTCAGGACAAAACGTTAGCGTTTTGAACAGCGCTTGCGCTGGCCCCGAAGGGGGGAAGCCATAAGGCTGAATAACGCGGCAAGAGAAGGCATCCTGATGAGCTTACTCCGGTAAGTGATTCGGGTGACAAATCTGCCGGGAGCAGATTTGAACGCTGCTTGCAGCGGCCCTTCAGGGCGAGGCCCACGACGGGCCGAGTATTTGAACGCAGCCAACGCACATGCAACTTGAAGTATGACGGGTATAAAGGCCCTATTCCTTGACCTGCATACATTCACCCACGTTACGAACTCTGACATAATTAATACTGGCATAGGAAACACGTTTTCGCCCATGAACAACGCATTGGCGGAACATTTTTCATTAATGAAACTCGTCTCGTTAATGAAACCAGCCTTATTGATAAAACAAGCGGTATTGATGAAAAACGGTGGAGTAAAGATGGAAAGCGTTACCTCAGGTTTACTGACTCTTGAACAAGCTCTGGAAAACATGTTTTCTCAGGTTCCTTCCCTCACCGAGACAGAGTGCGTATCCCTGTTCGACGCCGCAGGACGGATCACCGCCCATGCCATCGCCTCCCCGATTAATGTCCCGCCATTCGCCAATTCCGCGATGGATGGCTATGCCGTACGCTGCGCCGATGTGTCCGGTTCCGCACCGCTGCCGCTGGCTGGCAAAGCCTTCGCTGGTGCCCCTTTCACCGGCAAATGGCCTGCCGGCACCTGCATTCGCATCATGACCGGCGCGCCGATTCCTGAAGGGGCTGACGCCGTGATCATGCAGGAACAGGCCGACGCCAGTGAGGACGGCATCCGTTTCCCCCATGAGGTAAAACCCGGTCAGAATATTCGTCTGGCGGGCGAAGATATTCAGGCCGGCGCCAGCGTGCTGCCTGCGGGCTGCAAACTGGGTGTGGCAGAGCTGCCGCTGCTGGCTTCGCTGGGGATTGCACAGATTGACGTGGTACGTCGTCTGAAAGTCGCGGTGTTTTCAACCGGTGATGAACTGCAACCCGTTGGCAAGCCGCTGGAAGACGGCCAGATTTATGACACCAACCGTTTCGCTGTCCGTTTGATGCTGGAACAGTTGGGCTGCGAAGTACACGACTTGGGGATTATCCGTGACGATCCGGCAGCCCTGCGCGCCGCGTTCCATGAAGCTGACCAGCTTGCCGATCTGGTGATTAGTAGCGGCGGCGTTTCCGTTGGCGAAGCCGATTACACGAAGCAAATGCTGGATGAGCTGGGCGATATCCATTTCTGGAAGCTGGCGATCAAACCCGGCAAACCCTTCGCCTTCGGTAAATTACAACACGCCTGGTTCTGCGGTCTGCCGGGGAACCCCGTTTCTGCGGCGCTGACGTTCTATCAACTGGTGCAGCCGCTGCTGGCTCGCCTGTCCGGCTATACGCAATGGCACCAGCCGCCGCGTGTACGTGTCAAAACCACAAGCGCACTGAAAAAGACGCCGGGGCGCACCGATTTCCAGCGCGGCATTTTCAGCCGTAATGCACAGGGTGAGCTGGAAGTGAGAACCACCGGGCATCAGGGGTCGCACGTTTTCAGCTCGTTCAGCCTCGGTAACTGCTTCATCGTGCTTGAGCAGGATCGTGGCCACGTCGCTGCTGGCGAATGGGTCGAGATCGAGCCTTTCAACGCCCTGCTGGGACACTGAGTATGCTGCCGGAACTGAGCGATGAAGAAATGCTGCGCTACAATCGACAGATTGTGCTGCGCGGCTTTGATTTCGACGGACAGGAAAAGCTCAAGGCTTCACGCCTGTTGATTGTCGGACTGGGTGGATTGGGCTGTGCCGCCGCGCAGTATCTGGCTGCGGCGGGCGTCGGCCATTTGACGCTGCTGGATTTTGATACCGTCTCGCTGTCTAACCTGCAACGTCAGGTTCTGCACCGCGACGACCGTATCGGCATGGCGAAGGTCGAATCCGCACGTCTGACATTATCCGATATGAACCCCCATCTTTCGCTCGATACAGTTGATGGCGATCTTGATGATGAGGCATTGAGCCAACTCGTCAGCAAACACGATGCGGTGTTGGACTGCACCGACAATGTCGCCATTCGCAACCGCCTAAACCGCATTGGCTTTCAGCTCAGGAAACCGCTGATCTCCGGCGCAGCGATTCGAATGGAAGGCCAAATCAGCGTCTTTACCTACCAACCCGATGAACCTTGCTACCAGTGTCTCAGCCGTCTGTTCGGCACCAATGCGCTGACCTGCGTCGAAGCAGGTGTGATGTCGCCGCTGGTGGGCACCATCGGCAGTTTGCAGGCGATGGAAGCCATTAAGCTGCTGACGGGCTACGGTAAACTGGTCACGGGGCGATTGCTGATGTTCGATGCGATGACGCTGCAATTTCGCGAAATGATGCTGCCGAAAAACCCGCACTGCGACGTCTGTGGCGGATAAAGGAGCCGAGGAAAGATTGGCATCCGGCACGATAAGCCATTGAATACGGCGAAAATCAGTGACACAGTATCAAGGTAAGTCATCACGTAAACTGAGGAACACACCATGAGTAATGCTTTTTTGCAGTCAATCAAGGCCCGTCGTTCAATCTATGCCATCGGCAATAAATTACCGATATCAGAAGATCAGGTTACCGCCCTCATTACCGAAGCCGTTAATGAAAGCCCCTCCTCTTTTAATTCACAAAGCTCACGCGTTGTGATTCTGTTCGGCGAGCAGCATCACAAACTGTGGGATATTGTTAAGCAGCAGTTGAAGAAAATTGTGCCTGCGGACGCCTTCGCTCCGACAGAAAATAAACTGGCCTCCTTTGCCGCTGGTGCGGGTACCGTTCTGTTCTTTGAAGACACTGCGGTGATTGAAGCGCTACAGGAAAAATTCGCGCTTTATGCCGATAACTTCCCGGTCTGGTCTGAACATTCAACCGGTATCGCCCAGTTTGCCGTGTGGTCTACGCTAGCGCAGGAAAAAATTGGCGCTTCGCTCCAGCATTACAATCCGCTGATTGATGATGATGTTAAAGCACAGTGGAACCTGCCAGCCAGTTGGAAACTGCGTGCTCAAATGCCATTTGGCTCCATCGAGCAACCCGCCGGTGAGAAAACCTATATTTCCTTTGAAGAACGTTTCCGCGTATTTAAGTAATCCGCTGAATCATGCTTTATCAGCAAACGGGGCGCCCTATGGTGCCCCGTTTGTTTTAGGTTCTATTCAGGCACCGGTGGTGCGAAAACCTCAATCGCCTTCTCTCTGATCCCAAACACCGCGGGTGTTTTACCAATCAGCTCACCATCCGCATTGATATCGTGCGGCTTCGGAGTGCTCAACGTCAGCTGTCTGGCGGAAAAGGCGCGAACCTTGCGCCAGCGACCGTGCGTTCCTCTGCGGATAAAGGGAATCAGTGCCACCATTTCCCACCAGTGGGACACTTCCAGACTGTACACGTCCAGCCGCCCATCATCGGGCGCTGCGCTGTCTGCTACCGCCATGCCGCCGCCATAGAAACGTCCGTTTCCCACCGACACCTGCACGGTTCTCACCCGCTCTTTCATGCCGTCATGATCGATCTCAACGCGGAAAGGACGACTTTGCTTCAAGAGCTTAAAAGCCGCCAACGCATAGCCTAATGTTCCCCACCGTTTCTTGGATTTCGCCGACAGCCCGCGCGCCAATGCCGCAGAAAACCCAATACTGGAAACGTTAAAAAACAGATGCCCGTTGACCTCGCCCAAATCAACGGTACGCCGCTGCCCGTCGACGATAACTTGAACCGCCTGCCGGATCTCTCTGGGAATGCCCACCGTACGGGCAAAGTCATTCGCTGTCCCTAAGGGCAACACGCCCAGCGGTAATCCGGTATCCACCAGGCCAGGCGCGGCAGAATTTAGCGTGCCATCGCCACCGCCGATAATGACAAAATCCACCCGATCCGCGTACGCGCGGATGATATCGCTGCATGAGCCCGACGCATTTTCATCCGGTTCGATGATGTGAATCCGGCTTTCCAGTAATAGCTGCTTCACATAGCGCGCAGAGGAATCGCCATTCCGCGCATGCTTATTAATAAATAAAAGCGCTGTTGGGCCTGATTCCTTCACTGCTGAATAATGGCTCATGGTCATCCACCCAACGTTATTTTTTGATGAAATTTGTTTGATGAAATCTAACCATAGGGGTAATCAAACCGACAAGGGAGCTTTAACAAGCCCACAATAAAATACAAAACATTACGTTCCGGCACTCTGCCGCTAATACTTCCACACTGAAACCACTATAATGAACCCTACAAGTCAGCGATCCCTTTACCCACGTTGCTACACCGTTATTCCAGTGACACATGGCACCACCATTTTTAGGTGAAAACAGCGGCTTATTCACCTATCCCATTAATGCTTCTCTGGGGAGATTATTTTGCAGACCGGATTCATCAATAACTCACGCTGGCTGGATAAAACACGCGCAATCGTCATATTCGGCTCCATGCTGCTCGCCGCATTTCTGGTGATCAGTTGGACCAGTTATGAAGTGGCTAAGGAGTCACTGGAAGAAGAAATCGAAGAAAATACCCTGCCGCTGACCAGTGACAACGTCTACTCTGAAATCCAGCAGGATTTGTTAAAACCTATCTTTATTTCATCGCTGATGGCGCACGATACGTTTTTACGCGACTGGGTGCTAAAAAATGAAAGCGATCCGCAGGCTCTATTCCGCTATCTGAAAGAGATCGATCGCCGCTTCAACACCGTATTCTCTTTTTTCATTTCAGATAAAACCAAGCTCTACTACGATCAGCAGCGCATCCTGAAAACCGTCTCGGAATCCTCCCCCGACGATCAATGGTATTTCCAGCACAGAACGCTATCGGATGACATGCCTTATGTCGTCGATCTCCGCGTCGATCCTGAAAACCGTACGCGGCTGGACATTTTCATCAGCCATAAAGTCATGGATTATGAGGACAATTTTATTGGCATTACCGGCGTGGGTATTCCGGTTGAGCGCGTTAAGCATCTCATTGAAAAATACGAACAGCGTTATAACCGCACAATCTATTTCATTGATAAAGAAGGCAACATTACGCTACATGGGGAAAACTACACCCGCCCCTTGCAAATTCAGCAACAGCAGGGGCTGAACCGGATCGCGACCACGGTTTTAACCTCCCCCGGTGGAGCCTATGAATATCAGTCAAACGGGGAACATATTTTCCTCAACACCCGGCTAATCCCTGAATTCGGCTGGTATTTGATGGTGGAGCAAACCAGCCATCCCAGCGAAAAACGGCTATTCGCCACGCTGCTAAAAAATCTGGGTATCAGCACGTTCGTCAGCGTTCTCTTCCTGTTCCTGCTGTGGTTGACCATTGGCGGCTACCAGCGTCGTCTGGAACAGATGGCGACGACCGATAAACTAACGGGCCTCATGAACCGTCAGGCATTTGATTATCTATTCCGCCGTCTCGGTACGAAAAACGCCCTACAGCACAAATCGCTCTCTATCATTCTTATCGATATCGACCACTTTAAAAAAATCAATGACAAGTACGGCCACAACGTGGGAGATATGGTTTTAAAAGAAGTTTCCTCCATCCTATCGGCGAATACGCGCTCCAGCGATCAGTCCTGCCGTTGGGGAGGAGAAGAGTTCGTCATTTTGCTCGACGATTGCGACATCAACGCCGCGCAGCAACGTGCCGAAGCCCTGCGACACAATATTGAGATAACGCCTCTTCCCTACCGTGAAGGGATCATTCAGGTGACAGCCAGCTGCGGCGTTGCTGAATATCGGGCAGGTGAGACGCTCAGTATGCTGATCAACCGTGCCGATATCGCACTTTATCAGGCAAAACAGCAAGGACGTAATCAAGTGGTCAGCGCCATATAGCAACGGCGTATGTGAACAGGGATTGTGGCTAAATAGATAATGTGCCTGTATTTATTACACAGGCACATTTCAACAGGAAGCCGCCGTCATCAATA
This sequence comes from Pectobacterium aroidearum, assembly GCF_015689195.1. Classification (GTDB taxonomy): domain Bacteria; phylum Pseudomonadota; class Gammaproteobacteria; order Enterobacterales; family Enterobacteriaceae; genus Pectobacterium; species Pectobacterium aroidearum. The sequence goes on along the minus strand of NZ_CP065044.1, from coordinate 1,875,794 downwards.
AGGCATCAACCGGATTATGTTCAGTTTCCCGTTTGGCGTTTCAGCGTAATCGAACAGGTATATCGGTCCGCCGGATGAATCGATACCGTGGTTTCAAAGACGTTTCCTGAGCGGTCCAGATAATGGCGAACTATCTTTAATGCCGGATAGCCTGCGTCAACGCCCAGCGTTTTCGCTATTTTAGCCGGTATGCTAACGGCAGAAATCGTCTGGCGCACCTCTTCCCCCTGTACGCCATAATGCTTTTCAATCAAATCGCTAATCAACGCAAACGGATCGCTGCGTACCAGACTTTTGACCTTGGCATAATCCGGGCTAACGTAGCTATCGGTCCAGCATATCGGGGCATCTTTTTTCTCGCTGTCTTCACGAATGCTGGCAATATGCAGCCAGCGATCGCCCGGCTTGCCACCGATAATCTTCGCCAGTTCAACATCCGCAACGACTTCATCAATCTTCTTCACTACGCGCAGGTTGTTCTTTGCCAGCACGAACAGATCTTCAAGGCTGGCCAGAGGGTGATTGCGTTCGCGCTTTTCATCGTTATCGACAACGACGGAACCCACGCCCTTGCGACGGGAGACCAAACCCGCTTCTGTCAGATCGCGCAGTGCCTCCCTTACGGTATGACGACTCACCTGATATTGCTCACAGAGCTCCAGCTCGGAGGGGAGCAACGAACCCGCAGGATAGCGGCCTAGCGTAATATTCTGGCTGAGTTCACGGGCAATGCGCTTATACAAGGGTTCTTTCATCGGCTCACGCTCTTAATCAATATTGATGCCCTGCATCACAAAATGACGTTCAACCACTTCCCTAACTTGTCCGTACATGTTGTTATTAGTTCAACATGTACGGACATTTAAACATGTCTGAACATTTGGTTTTTCAGGCCATGTCGCTACCAGGGAATCCTATCGCGGATACGGCCTGCATCTTATCACTAATACATTCGCTTCAGGAGGCATTATGGCTTCGAATGTGCTTGATTCAGTTCTATTCCGTGATTCATTTGGTACCCCGGAAATGCGGGCGATCTTCGATGACCGGGAACTCATCCGTAAGTATGTTGAAGTAGAAATCGCGCTGGCCAATGCGCAGGCACGCTGTGGCGTCATCCCCGAAGAAGCTGCCGCAGAAATCACAGCCAGCTGTAACGCCGACACGCTCGATTTTGAGCTGCTGCGCCACGAAACAGAAATTGTAGGCTACCCAATCCTGCCGCTGGTGCATCAAATCTCCAAACAGGCAGGTCACTCTGGCGGTTATGTGCACTGGGGCGCAACGACACAGGACATTATGGATACCGCCGTGGTGCTGCAAATCCGTGATGCATTCGCGTTAATTGAAGCAGATATTGATGCACTGCGTTCTATTCTGGCTGGACTGGCCGCACGCTACCGTAATACGCCCATGGCTGGGCGCACCCATTTACAGCAGGCGCTCCCGATTACGTTCGGCTATAAAGCCGCCATCTGGCTGGATATGTTTGACCGCCATGCAGAGCGTTTGGCACAGCTGCGCCCGCGTGTGCTGGTAGGCGAATTCGCAGGTGCAGCCGGCACACTGGCCTCGTTGGGTGATAAAGGACTCGCGGTACAAAAAGCCCTGATGGCCGAACTCGGCCTGGGCGTTCCTACCTCAACCTGGCATGTTGCCCGTGATGGATTTGCCGAAGCCGTCAACCTGCTGGCGGTCATCACGGGTTCGTTGGGCAAAATTGGTTACGACGTCATGCTGATGGCCTCCAACGAATTTGGCGAACTGTATGAACCGTTTGTCAAAGGCCGTGGAGCCAGCAGCACCATGCCGCAAAAGCGTAATCCCATCTCCAGCGAACTGATGCTGGCCTGCGCCAAAGGCGTTCGCCAACAGGCGGGGTTGATGCTGGATGCGATGGTCCAAGATCTGGAACGCGCCACGGGCCCCTGGCATGCAGAATGGATTGCCATTCCGGAAAGTTTCATTCTCTCCGCTGGCGCGCTTCATCAGGCCAAATTCATGCTGAACGGCTTGATTGTGGATGAGAAAATGATGCTGAAAAACCTCAACATGACCAACGGCCTGATTGTGGCTGAAGCCGTTATGATGGGGCTGGCACCGTATATTGGCCGTCAGGAAGCACACGACATCGTCTACGATGCCTGCCGCATCGTGAATGAGAAAGGCGGTACGCTGGCCGATGTGCTCAATGCTATGCCCAGTGTCTCCAGCCGACTCGATCCTAAATTAATCAACGATCTGACCAACCCCGTCAATTATTTGGGGAGCGCCCCTGAAATGGTGGATCAGGTATTAAATAAAACAGAAAGACACCATTAATCACCGGTGATTATCCGGTATCACCCTAACTAACAGACTGAGATCGAGACATTCCCAGACGCAAGATAATAACGCGTCTGGGCGGGCCTTCTGTTGCCGGGAATGATGGCGGATAACCATTACTTGCACGATTAAGGAGACGCTATGTCATCCGAATCATCCACCAAGAAAAAAATAGTCGCGGTTATTATTCCTCTCCTGCTAGGCCTGATTATCTGGTTTTCCCCGGTTCCTGATGGCCTCACGCCGCAGGCCTGGCATATGTTCGCGATTTTTGCCGCCACCATCGCCGCGATATTGACGCAGCCGCTGCCGTCGGGCGCAATCATGCTGCTCGTTCTTTGCGTGACCATCTTCACCGGTACCTTAACCGAAGCCAAAGCGCTAGCGGGTTTTTCCAGTGGCACTGTCTGGCTCATCTTCTGTGCCTACATCCTCTCTCTGGGGTTTGTGACGTCTGGGCTGGGAAAACGTATTGCCTATAAAATGCTGTCGCTATTCGGCGGAAGCAGTCTGGGAATCGCCTATTCACTGGGCGTTTCCGATCTCATCATGGCACCCGCCATGCCCTCCGTCACCGCGCGGTCGGGAGGCATTATCTTTCCTATCGCCCGTTCAATTAATGAAGTATTAGGTTCAACATCCGGCGTCAGCGGTAAAAAGATCGGGGACTTTCTGATCATGGTCTGTTTTCAGTTTACCCCGATCACCGGTGCCATTTTTCTTACCGGCATGGCCGCCAACCCACTCGTTGGCAGTCTGGCGAAAACCTCATTAGGCGTGGACATTACCTGGGGCGGCTGGTTTATTGCCGCCGTCGTCCCCGCCATGTGCTGTTTCTGCCTGATGCCGTTGCTGGTTTACAAAATACTGAATCCGGAACTGAAAAAAACGCCAGAAGCCAAAGAGATGGGACGTCAGTCGCTGGCGGAATTGGGAAGCATGAAACCGGCAGAGAAAAAAGTGGCCTTCGGCTTTGTTCTTGCGCTGCTTGGTTGGGGCACCAGCCTGATCACCGGTTTCTCCGCTACTTCCGTCGGGTTGGCCTTGGTCGCCTACCTGTTCGTTACGCAAGCCGTACAGTGGAAAGAAGTACTCAACGATCGCGCCGCATGGGATACGGTCATCTGGTTTAGCGTCATTATCAGCCTCGCCGCAGGGCTATCTGACCTGGGTTTCATTAAGTGGATGACCATTAAGCTGGGTAATTCCATACAGGGTTTTGGCGCGATGGAAACCTTTGTGATTCTCGGCATCCTGTATATTTATGTGCACTATCTGTTTGCTACCGCCTCTGGCCACGTCGCCGCACTCTATGCGCCCTTCGCCGCCACCGCAATAGCCGCAGGCGCGCCGCCCATGATGGTTGCCATCTGTTTTGGTATTTTTAGCAACCTGATGTGGGGAAATACCGAGTACGGCGGTGGCCCTGGCCCTATCTATTTTGCTCAGGGATATTTTGAACGGCACCGTTTCTATAAAATCAATTTCTGCATCGTCACGTTTAACGTCGCCCTGATTTTTATCGTCGGCTTAGTGTGGTGGAAATTGATTGGCTATTATTAATCACCAGCGTTACCCACGCGTAAAAATAACGGGGAGGTCATCTACCTCCCCGTTATTTCATCATCATCGTCAGACTCTCAGCTATTAAATGCCATCATCTTTCGTCTGTACCCAAAACGCATGTACCAGCCCGGGAAAATAGCCTAACAGCGTTAAAATAATATTCAGAATAAATTCCCCACCAACCCCTTTTCCCAATAACACGCCCAACGGTGGCAGAAGAATAGTTAAAACGATGCGCCAAAATCCCATATCAACCTCCGTAACGTGATAATTACTTTTGAAAATAGTTCAGCGTTCGGGATTTGTCAGTATTCACCGAAACAATTGGGATTAATCTTTGCCAAAGGCGGAAAGGTGCGCGGTATATGTACAATGGCGGTATAATCAATTCTCATGCGTAATGCCTGTTTATAAAGGATAAAGAATGAAAAAATTCGCCATTGCCCTCTTTGCTCTACTGCCCTTAACGCAAGCCGAAGCAGCGGACTGCGGCAACGCCAGCACACAGCTAGAAATGAGCCAGTGTGCTGCTGATGAGTATAAAAAAGTGGATGACGAGCTTAATCGACTTTATCAGGATGTTGCCAAGCGTCTGGTGATTGAAGAGCACAAACCATTACTCAAATCAGCCCAAAGAAAATGGATTGCCTATCGCGATGCTGACTGTGAGTTTCAGACCTTCCCAACAACAGGGGGATCGATCCATGGCATGCTGTATTCCCAGTGCCTGACGCAGAAAACTGCCGAGCGCGTAGAAGAATTCAAAAGCATGCTACGTTGTAAAGAAGGGGATTTGAGCTGCCCGCTTTAACCCACTGCCAAGTGTGGAAAGCGTCACAGACTAAACGCGTGGTAAGTGTTTGAATAGCTGGCGGAGAGAGGGGGATTTGAACCCCCGGTAGAGTTGCCCCTACTCCAGTTTTCGAGACTGGTCCGTTCAGCCGCTCCGGCATCTCTCCGTTTAGCAGTTGCCATGATGCCCGCTTTTACGGCATTTTAACAGCACGCGCCCTCGCCTTTAAATTCAAGTGACGACTTAACGAGCAATAACAATGATTAAATGGCCGTGGAAAAACTCTCAACCTCAGGTGCAGACGCTTGAACACTGGCAAGCTGCGATTTCCATCCCGCTTCTCGCACCCTTAAGCGATGAAGAACGCCAGCAACTGGTCACCCTTGCCGATCAGTTTCTGAAGCAAAAGCGCCTGATTCCGTTGCAGGAACTGGTGTTAACGGAAATCATGCAGCAGCGCATCGCCCTGTTGTTTTCCCTGCCGGTGCTGTCGTTGGGAATGGATGCGCTGGATGGCTTCCACGAAGTTTTGGTTTACCCCGGCCCGTTTATTGTCGAGGAAGAGTGGCAAGACGACATTGGGCTCGTGCATACGGGGAAAATGGTACAGTCCGGGCAAAGCTGGGATCAGGGGCCGATTGTCCTCAACTGGCAGGAAGTACAGGACTCCTTCGATCTCTCCGGTTTCAACCTCATCATTCATGAAGTCGCACACAAGCTGGATATTCGCAGCAGCGGCGAAGCAACGGGCGTTCCCTTGATCCCCTTGCGCGATATTGCTGTCTGGGAACAGCATCTGCACGGTGCGATGGATGCTTTGCAGGAAGAGATCGATCTGGTTGGCGAAGAAGCCGCCAGCATGGATCCCTACGCCGTCCACGATCCGGCAGAGTGCTTTGCGGTATTGTCAGAATACTTTTTCAGCGCGCCCGAACTGCTCGACGAGCGTTTCCCCGACCTGTACCGCTGCTTCCAAAAATTCTATCGACAAGATCCACTCGCTCGCCTGAAAAGCTGGCAAAGCAGCGTCAACTACCGTGCCCCATCCATTTACTAACTCATAAAAAAACAGCGAATTGTACACAGCCTAAACAGTCAGACGATAAAGCTGATTTTGCCGTTGACAGTACTGCGGGTGGCGGATATCATGCGCCCCGTTCACACGATTCCTCTGTAGTTCAGTCGGTAGAACGGCGGACTGTTAATCCGTATGTCACTGGTTCGAGTCCAGTCAGAGGAGCCAATTTAAAGAATGTAGATGCCTACGGGCGTCTACATTTTTGCATTTAATCAATTACTTGCCCCTCTTCTCTTGTCTACTAACATCCACTGAAAAATACCTGAATCCAACAGTTTTGTTGGTAGATTTCTTGGTAGTCCTGGTTTGATTTTCCTTATACCAACAAAAAGGAAAGAGAATCTATGTCACTTACTGACACCAAAGTAAAAAAAGCTAAACCTCTTGAGAAAGAATACAAGCTTACTGACGGTTTTGGTATGCACCTGCTTGTCCACCCGAACGGCTCTAAATACTGGCGACTTTCCTACCGCTTTGCGCAAAAGCAAAAACTGTTAGCGTTGGGCGTTTACCCTGCCATTTCTTTGACTGACGCAAGGGAGCGTCGTGATGAAGCGCGTAAGCTGATTGCTAATGGGATTGATCCCGGCGCTAAGAAAAAGGCAAGTATCAGGGATCAACCAGGAGCACAGGATGAATCACGTTCTTTTGCTGTGATGGCTCGTGCATGGGCAGAGACCAAAACCAAGTGGTCAGAAGACTACAAAGTTAAGGTCTGGAGACGCATTGAAAATTATCTTCTGCCTGATCTGGGAAAACGTGATGTATCAGAACTTGATACCAGTGATCTGCTAACCCCACTCAGAAAAGTTGAGAAATTAGGCTATCTCGACATCGCCATGCGGCTTAAACAATATACAACGTCGATCATGCGATACGCCGTCCAGCAGAAGATCATCAGTTACAACCCCGCTTATGATTTGGCAGGCACCGTCGAAAAAGGTGAGACAGCGCACCGCCCTTCTATCGAGATTTATGAAATTCCAGACCTCTTACAAAAGATCGACGACTACCATGGGCGGGGTCTTTTAACCGAATTGGCTATCAGACTCACATTATTGGTTTTTGTCAGGTCGAGTGAGTTGCGTTTTGCCCGATGGCATGAAATCGACTTCAAAAAATCTCTGTGGGTTATCCCTGAACAACGAAAGGAAGTTAAGGGGGTAAAATACTCTGGCCGTGGGGCAAAAATGAAGCGAAAGCATTTTGTTCCACTCTCCAGGCAAGCCGTGGAGATCTTAAAAGAGGTTAAGCAGATCACTTATGGTGAAAAAGCTGGCGACGGCTTTATTTTCACCGGGTTTTACGACAGTGATTCTGCGATGAGTTCAGGCACTATCAATAAAGCCCTTCAGCGCATGGGATATGACACCAAAACCGATCTGTGTGGGCATGGCTTTCGCACGTTAGCCTGTAGTGCATTAACGGAATCTGGATTATGGTCGGAAGACACGGTCGAGCTTCAAATGAGCCATAAAGAGAAAAACACGGTTAGATCTGCTTATACCCATAAAGTCAGCCATCTTGACCAGCGCAAACTGATGCTGCAATGGTGGGCGGATTTTCTGGATGCGAACCGCAATGGAGTAGTTAGCCCGTTTGAGTTTGCACAGAAAGGATAGATTTTACGGCCAAGGATGGCTAGATTGTCTTATCACCTTGGTTCATTGCTTTGCATTCTCAGTTTCTAAACAGTAACGGCGTTGACTTATCGATAGGTTTTACCAGGGTAATAGGGTTATGAACAGCATGACCGTCATTGCTCATCATATGGTTAAAAGCCAAGATCATGATTTCATCGGTATGCCCTGCCTGATATCGGTTACCGATAGATTCTAATGCGGAGCAACCCTCAGAAATCAATCCCTGTGATTTACCTTCGATAGTCATGTATGCATAATTAGCCATATAAGTTTCCTTTTCAATGGTTTGCGCTTTGCATATTATCGCTAATGAACACTCAAGACCATTGATGCAATTATAATGATTAGGATGGTATGGATATCAAAGAGCTCAGCGAATCGATTTTCTCATTCGTAAACTATGATGGACGTTCCCTGTTGACTGAGAACGAAATAACCCTAATATACGAGCTTAAGAAGCAGCTTCTTGGTAGTGAAGTTGAGCCTCGTGATATTTTTGTTGAAATGTATTTAAAGCACTATAAACATTAGACTATGAATCACCCGCAGAGCGTTTTAACCAATGTGTTGCATCCATCGGTTGAACTCACAGCCAAAAGCAGTCATTGCTAACACTCGCTTTAGTCAATAAGTGAGCAGCAGTGCAGTCTTTTATGATACAAATTTATAGAAACTACCATTACCAACTAAAAGGATGTTGTATGTTATTACCCAATAAACTTCAAAATAAAAAATATACCTTCTACTATGATGAATCTAACAACGTAAGAAAATTGGCTTTGTCAGATAAGATTGACGGATACAATATTGAACATGACGAAGATAAGTATTCAAGTTTAAACTTTGTTTTAGGTGGAGTGGTACATTTAAATGACTCATCTACGGCTGATTTCGATGCGCTTAAAAAATCCATTATGCTTCAACCTACAGCGAAAGAGATCAAGAGAGACCATGTAGCCACTGGCGACTTCATCTTTATGCTTAACTCTCGAAAACTTAAAGGGCTGTTTGAATGGCTGCTACAAAGCGATCTCTATGTTCAATATTTTAATCTCAATATGGAGTACTGGGCTTACCTTGATATTATTGAAGACTGCGTTCTATTCTGCCTTGAAAAGAAACTTCTTAGTTTTAATTCTTTAGAACATTGTCGGCATTACCAAGATGTCCACAAAGATGAATTATATAAAGTAGTCTCCTCTAATAGAGAAAAGTTCATAAGATTCCTAAAATGCTATGATTACCCATATTTTACAGGGAAAGAAAAAAACTTTCTTCAAGAGCTACATGATATAGTTCTTGAGCACTACAACACCCTTCGTTATAAGCCTCTTGTTACACAAGATGAAAAACTACACATGGATAGCCTCAGAGAGCTACTTGAAATGTGTATTGAAAACGAAATGGAGGATTTCACTCTTACCACAGACTTTAGATATGAAGCTAAAGAAGATAAATCTAAAGCCAGTGAAGATGAAGGTCAGGATGATAGTAGTGATAACTATTTAGTGGATGCTTTTGCTGTCTTCTATCGATATCGTGGCATGGATTTTCCTAATAGTAAGCACATTTTTGATGTTGAAGAGGTTGTAAAAGAGAGCTTTGAATCTTCGCTCCCGCATGATGAAGAATTGGTAAAGCTTGACTATCAGTTTGATGTTTCGCACGATAATTTATTTATTCAAGTGAGTGATGTTGTTGCCGGAGTTTTCCAGAAATACTTTGCCTATTTGAATGCCAATCGCATAGAAGACATAAAAAATGTTCGTGACAACCTCAACCCAATACAAAAAGCCAATCTTGAGCTTTTTAGAAAACTTATTAACAAGTCAGACAGTGAAAATAAACAGCTTTTGTTTTATGTAATGTCTATGCGTGAGCATGAAAAACATTATCAATTTACATTTGCTTGATAAAAAGGGGTGAACCCCCTTCTTTCTTTACCTACACATTTATCTAATAACCTTTAATTTGATATTTCGGATATCCGCTTCTCGCTCTTAGCTGACTCTTAGACTGAGGAACTGCTATTCGAAATCAGGTATTTCCGTCATCTATCCCAATCACACAATATAGATATAACCTATAGCCAGAGTTATCTCTGGCTATTATCAGATAGCATAATCACTTTCTAAAGCGAGAAAACGCTCCATCACTTCCTTTTGGTGCTATCCAAAAGACTCTTTTGACACCACGGGTGATGGCAACATATGCAAGACGATAAGACTCATCGACCATAGCTTGATCATATGATTGATGAAAGCATTCTACGTGTCTGTAGATCTCATTTCTAAGCGCATGGCAGGTAAGAGCTTTGCAAACATCAAAAATGAAAAAAACTTCACCTTGTAGTCCTTTTGCTGAATGAATAATAGTGAGAAATTTAATCCATATATAGAGCCATATTCTTTAGCGTAGATTATCAATTATTTTCAAGAATAAAGGCTGAAAATCATGTCGCTTCGGCAAAGGCTGATTATCATCGGGATGATGAAATGCTCCCAAACTCATTTTTCCATAAAAAATCCTATCCTGTTCAATAAAATCATTAAACTGTTTTTTTAACACATCCCTATATTGAGGTAAAATCAATAATTCTAATTTTTCAACAACAATTTTCATTCTCTCATAGCATCTCGAATTATATGCTTCCATATTTATAGCAAAATATGCGTTATCTATTTTCTCAACGCCACTACTATATAACTCACCAGCTAATTTAAAAAACATCTCATCACTATTCCTCACTTCATCCTGAAATTCTAAAATAAGAGATAAAACTTTATCTCTACGCCATTCATTTTGGGATTTAACTCTGCTGACGTGGTTGTTAATTGCAGCAACAAAAATAACAACAAGTGCAGAAATAAAAGCCGCAATTACAGCACCACTCAGAATAAACTTAAACTCCATGATTAACCTTAATAGTTAGTTTCGGTTGTTAAAAATATATACGAGATGTAGAATTAAAACTTCAGATGAAAACACCTAGTTATAATGAAAAATTTAGGGAGAATGGTTTTATCCTCCCTTATCTTTATTTTTCCTCTCCATCAACTGTAACTATTTCATCATCAGTGTCGATCTTAGATTTTTTGTCCTTTGCGTCATCTTGTTTTTTTCGCTGCAAACCTAATCTTTGTAAAACACCATCGACTCTCTCCCCACCAGAATTAATAAAGTCCTTAAAGTTTTCAGAAGAAATAATTTCCATCATAGGAGATGAGTGGGAGGCTTCTTCAACAAATCGTAAAGGTGGCTCTTCTAACCTGGTCAACGCATTACCAAATAACCTTTGGGCAAAGCCATCATCTAACTGAATGGCTTCTCTTCTATACCCTTCATAAGCTTTAGAAACTGATGCTTTAAACTCATAGTCTTCGGCAAGCTTAAATCTCTGCCCTATTTGCTTTGTTGCCAACCAAGCAAACCATAGCGGCGCACCAACACTAAATGCAGAGAGAAATATTTGTATTATCATCTTAAATATAGATGTATCTGATGATGAAAAATAACTTTCTAATGCCTGTAATCTAAAATATCCAACGACAGCCCCTAAAATCAAAGCACAAATTAACCCACCGACCCAATATCGAATACTTACATTCAATTTAATTGCTTTATCTTCAAAAGCCCCTGCAAGTCCTTTAGAGGTCGTAGTCCTGAATGCTTCTTCACATTTATCTATATATACTTCAGCCTCATTCTTAAGACCATCCATATACTCTTTAGCTTCGTTCTCAATATTTGATTTCAACTCCTTTATTTCAGAATGAAAACGTTCTATTTCTTTATGAAGTTTATCTGAATTATCGTAGGCTTGTTGAGTAAGAGAGAAATTTTCTTCTGAAAATATCTTTATATTATCAATTTCTTCTTTTATATCCCTTAAATTCTTTAAGGTTGTAGGAAGTCCCTCCGCTGCATCATACGCTTCGTTAATAGTATCTATTTTTTCGTCAATATTTCCTGACTTACCTTGGATTTCATCTAGCTTAGAATTATAAAGATCTAATCTATTTATTATTTTTTTTGGCAGTAAATCTTTATTAGCTAATACTTCAAAAGAAAAAAGATCATTGATGCCATTACTAATAAATAGCATCGACAGTAAAAAAGAGTAAATAGCAGGGGCAGAAACGTTTGCATTACCATTTATGAGATAAGGAATATTTTTTTTAGAGTTATCAATCGCTAGTATGAAATATTCTATGTACGTAATATCATCTTCGGTTGGAATATATTTTTTAAATCGAGAAACCTTATCTGATAACTCTTTTGGAAAGAAAACGATATCACTAGAGTTGAGGAAAGGAAAATTATAATCACCATTGTCAATTAAGTTATCTAGGGGAAATTTCAACTCTTTCAATGCTGTATGCAGTCCTTCAAGCTTTTCTTGAAGCTGTATCAACTTTTCATGCACGATTATCTTCTCCATTCATAGTAAACATAAAATGATTATTTAGTTTTTATATAAAAACTATAGCTTACCCCTTCGGCTCAATCCCCTGCTTTCTCAACTCCTGACGGGCAAGCTCTTTGAACCAGTTACCGAGGCTAACACCTTCTTTCGCCACAATTTCATCAAGCTGTTCGCGTAGCTCAGACGAGATCCGAATCTGGAAGGTCGGCGATTTTCCCACTGATGAAGATTTTTTCGTATCGCGTTTTATCGTTGACATGTACGTACCTTTTTAACTATGCTTGTTTTATAGGTACGTACACTATCACAGAAGCACATTACACTCATCACCAGTTTCGCCCCTGAAAGGTATGCGACTACCAGACAGGGGCTGACCACACCGTTAAGAGGTTAACGATATGGCTAATAGCAAGTCTAGCAATTCCCTATTGGAAGATCAGCACTTTAAGCAATCCAGTAAACGTTATTTTAATCTGTTCTGGCAAGCTATGGAGATGCGTTATGTTCGATAACACACCTCTAGAGCAGGAAGAGATCATCGACCAGTGCAGAGCACTGATCTACGCAGTGATCGAGACCAAGCAACCACAGGTGAAAGAAATTTTGACGTTCATCCTCTGGGAAAGGCTTGACTGGTTATATCAGGATTTTCATTCGACAGAAACTACACCAATCTAATGATATAAATTTGTCTCAATTCCTGCTGTTAAATGGATCTGGTTTATATTTAGCCAGATCCTTTTGCATCAATACGGTCATCAGTTGTTAGCCATAAATGACCTTCTCTAAAAAAAATTACCGTGCAAGCACATTCAATGAATTCAGCAACTGGGTATCTAAAGTTTCAGTGGCTGGTAAAGGAAGACCTTTATTAATCCGATATGTTCTTATAGCAGATCGGGTTCCTGGTCCCATAACGCCATCAATGATGCCCTCATAATAGCCTTTATCAAACAAGGCAAATTGCACACGCATGATAAGCCTGCGTCTCTTTTCCTGATCGGAAGAGACACCATTCATGGAAGTGTTAGTATTTTGGCTCGTTCCAGATCTCGAAGAGCTTACCGAGTTCCCACTATCTGAACGTAGTGCTCTCGTCGAAGGTGAAGATGCCGCTGGCGAAGACGGTGATGACGCCACGCCTGAGTTACTACTCCCGGAAGATGAATCACTGCTGCGGGGGTAGTATGGTGTAGCGCTACCGCCGTAATATCCACCACCTGATGAAGAACGGTGAGAGCTGTGAGAACTGTGGCTACGATGAGAGCTGTGGCTTCGGTGACCGGCAATATAAAAAGGCACTTCGGTATTGAGTGGTGCCAGCACAAGATCGTGATCATTTAACGGAGAGGTGCCAAACTCTTCAATATTCATCGCTGCATCACTGGCCCATACAGAGTTATTGAGTGCTAAAAACCCAGGTAATAAAGCGGCTAACTTTAATCTTTTCATAGAATTGGTCTCGGCATTTGATGAAAACGGCCTTTTGATGAGGAAAAATAACCTGCACAGGATGATTTTTTACTGCATGAATCACACGCTTCTGGATAGTAGTTTTTCCAGTCAGAAATAGATTGTGTTGAATAATCCCACAAAGACTCAGGCAAGTGACACAGCGGGTAATTGAATATCACCAACGGGATACCCGCTCTGTTAGCCGTGTCGGTAGCTAAAGACAGAGAGGTCGCATAAGAGTCATGGCTGACAAAAATCTCATCCCAGTTCTTTCTTGCCCAGCCAATAGATTCCAATCCCATAATGGAGATCTGGCTGATGTTAGAAAAAACCCTGCCGATATATTCCACTACATCAGCAAGATCGTGATAATTCGCTTTTGTTGGGATGATCCTTAATTCAATGTTGATGCCTGAATTTCCCGCGTTAATTAAGCCCTTAACGGTATCCCTGAAAGCCCCATCACTCCCCACAAGATGATCATGGATTTGCTGTCGTGAAGAGTAAAGTGGGATACCAAAGGTGATATTCATTCTTTTACTTCGTTCCCTCACCTTTTCGGCAAAGCGAGCATCAGCAAACTGTCGGCCATTGGTTAATACATGCAGCGAGGTATCAGGAGCATTATCAATAACAAAGTCTAGAAACGAGAGAAATTCTTCGCCATATAGCAGAGGCTCACCACCACTGACCCCGACAAGCCCATTAAAGTTAAATGCCGCAATCGCAAGAGCAGACTGTGTAAGAAGCCAGTCATCATTGGGCGTTTTTGGCGGCTGAGAACAGAACAGGCATCGGTTATTACATCTTTCCGTCACAAGGACAGTATTATGATTCGCTCGGCGAGACAAAATCACTCTGAGCATATTGCCATTATTCACAACGCCAATATCGCCATCTTCTACGGACTCGTATAGCTGATTACTGACGATAGCGCCTGCATAATAAGGTGCAGCCGCACCATTATCAAAAGAAGGTTGGATCAGTAAATTTGGCAGGAAAAATTGCGGATCAACGGGCTTCTTTTTGCACAACCGATAGAACCCCATTTCAACCGTGTTCTCCGCTGTAAAACGGAAAATATCGTTTCTCAGCACCTCAGACATAAGCCCACCTTTTCAGCATCGTTGCAGTAGGCCCATCCTGAGCAATGGCATTCATCAGGAACCGGAACATTCCCTTATGATATTGGCAGAATATGGAGCGGCTTCTGTCGCCTACCGGCTCTCCCTGAACACTGATATTCTGGCAAGGATCTGCGCCGCAAAATGGCTGGTAGGCGCAGGTATCACAACCCGGCAAAGCAAAATTGAACGATGAACTCAGGACTGACTGATAGTAAGGGCTTTGAGAAAAAGATAACCCTGAAACAGCCCCGGCACTAAAATCAGCATCGGCATTCACTTTCTGAAGCATTCTGCTTTCGTCGCTGCCATAAACACGGCCATCATAGTTAAAGAGAATACAGTTCAATACGACGCCGCTGGGAGATTTCAGATCGGCATAGCCACTAAAACCAGGGTTGAAAATCCGTTTTACATGTATCGCGGCTGAGTGTTCAACAACGGCAGTGCCTTTCTGGTTATGCCACAGGATCTCTTCAATCAACGTGGCGTAGAAATCGAAATATTCCTGCATAGAGAAAGTGAAACTTTCTTTATGGGCAAATCCATAGGGGCTAACAGGTCTGACAAAGATATCAGTCAAGCCTAACCCCAGATGGGCATCAATGATTGAACCCGGATGTTGGATCAGTGCCTTGGTAACGGTCGTGACCGTCGCCACGCGACCTGCACCAAGCTGCTCCCGAACCGCCAGCATCCCCGCAACGGCTTTTGAATAGGATTTACCTTCGGCAAGGAGACGGTTTTTATTGTGGATACCCTCACCACCGTCCAAAGAAACGGAGAATGTGATATTGCGATCTTTAACCCAGTCCATCATGGACGGTTCAAGCAGTGAGAGCGTCGTGGCAATTACCATTTCAAAGCATTGCTGACCCAGCGTTCTCTCACACTCAGCATATATTGCCTGGATCAGATCAAACCGGAGTAAAGGCTCTCCACCCTGCACTTCTATCTTATAGGGAGGCGAAGACAGTTTTTTAATGGTCTGAACAATGTCAGGGATGAGAAGCGGATCAAGATCGTAACCTTCGGCACCGATTGCCGCCCGGCTGACCTGACAATACTTGCAGGTATGATCGCACCGCAATGTTGGCACAATCATGAAAATCGGTCTGACAGCCAGCTCACTCATCAGCCGTTTAGCAAAACCTGAACTGAGCGAAGCAGAAGCGAGGTCTTCGGAAGCATCGTCGGCAATGAAAAGCTTACTTTCCAGAATGTCACTAGACCGGATCTCCGGCGACCATTTGTTGCAGGAAAGGCTTTCTAATTCATCGTTAGAGATGAAATGATGAAAACCAGCCAGATTGCTGATGAAGACCCTGCCATCATTCAACCTGTCAAAGTTAAATGGCATTGGCTTCATTCAGTCAGCCTCGCATCAATGCTTCTCAGCACCGTGGAAATGATTGAAGCCCTGATATGTCCGGTATGGCTTTGGTGGGTTTCACGAAGCTTGTAATCATTCAGGAGTCGTTCAAATTCAAACTTGATGGTATCGTCAAAGGATTCAAAAGAGACGATCCAGTCGTTGTCATCTGCTCCCAGTTGCCATCTCGTGTAAGCAGACATCCAATACAAACTGTTTCTCACCACCCATTCAGAATGGTTTGTTTTTTCTATAGTTTTTATAAACATTGCTGTCCTGTCTAATTAATAACAATTAAAAAAATTACAGACGTAAAATATTTTTATGCTAATGATTTTTAAAATACTGCTTATACGATATAGCTCTACTTTTGAAAAAGATCCACCTGAGAGCTAAAAATAATTAACCCAATAGTCTTGAATCACAAAAAGATAGCAAGATAATAATATCACCTTGCTTCATTTGACTTAACTCAAATTAAATTAGTGGATATGTTACATACAGATAGATGGACCATGGATCAATGCGGAGTGTTGATTTACGCAGTTATTGAAACCAAACAGTCACAGGTGAAAGAAACTCTGACATTCATCCTATGGGGAAGTTTGGACTGACTGCATCAGGATTTTCATTCGGAATATTCTACTCACAAGAAATAAGTCATCTAATGAAATGAACCAGCTCCAGCGGAACTAGAGATGGTTCTTAATTTATTAAAAAACAATTCAATGCGGCGAAAGGTTATCTATATACCCAATAGCTCTTTTTATAAGGGCAGATCTACGAATGAGAGGATCATGAGTATTCTGAGAATAACCATGAAGTTCATTGTCAGATAAAAACTCCAACTTTAGATATTTTTCATAAGATGGCCTATTTTGATCATCGATCTTATCTATTTTTAGTGCATTATATATTTCTTTATAAGTAATATCATTTATCTTATCAACTACTTCTGGTGTCATGACTTTAAGAACTGCTGCCGTAGAAACAGAGAAATGAAAATAGTCTTCGTATTGCATATCATCGTATTTCCATAGTAATATGGATATAATAGAAAGGCAACGCTCCGCATCTCGGAAAGACGCATTTTGTGCTGTTAATAAATCAGAGATCCACCAAATAATAGAATTTTTATTAGATACATTATTAAATATTACTGGTGACACGTTATCAATGTAATTTCTGATTAACGAATTATAACCATCATTATTTTTAGGTAAAGAAAACCAATAGTGAACAAATTTACTCAAATATAAACCAGTATCAATATCACCATATCTTTTTTGTATTCCTTTCTCAAATTGCCTACGATTCATTGATAATATAAAAACAACATTTTTCACGGAAAAGAAATGCTTTACTTTCTCAATTAGTTCCAATGAGAAATCTGGCCTTGCACGATCAAGTTCATCTATAAATAAGACAATTTTCTTGCCTTCTTCTTCAGAGATTTTTCTTAGTGTTTCAGTAAATGATTTTATGACTGCACTTTCATTATTAATAGATTTAAATTTATCCTCTATTAATTTTTCTATTGGATCTGATATAGATTCGGAAATTTTATCCGTAGCGTCTTCAACATCAGAACCTTTTAAGATACCTGCGGTTGCAATAGCAATCCCAGCTTTAGTTCCAACAGACAATAAAGTTTTACCTATTTTTTTAGATATTTCAAGTAACTTCGGTTTTAACTCAGATTTATCATCAATTATTTCATAAAACTTTGCCGCTAAAGATATAAAAGGCTCATTTTGATAATCATTTTCAAATGCATTAAAGTATACCATTTTAATCTTACTGCTTTCATTTTTGTCATTCTCTCCTTGCCACATTTTTATAAAAGTGGTCTTTCCTGTCCCCCATTTATCATCAAGAGCGAAAACCAAGCCATCATCTTCTGATGCTAAGATTATTTCTTCTAATTTCTGAGAAAATCCTTTCCTTTTAAAAATATCATTTTCAGAACTAAATCCTTTAGTATAGTCTAATTCATTAATAGTTAATCTCATTTCACACCTTTAAAATTGACTAATTTTTTAAAATCATCCTAATTTAATTCTAATGAATAAAGAAAATCTTCATTTTTAGTCTTATTAAATCATGAGTAATACTAGCTTACTATTATAAAAAACATATAAGATGCGTTAATAAAACGCAAAAGAAGCATGATTATAGTTACAATCAGTGAACATGATCAACACCTCTTGTTTTCCAAATTTTTTTGGAGCATGTTTCTATCACACAAGTTGTTGAAGAAAAAATTTAGATAGAAGAATAATCATTTTCAAACTAACCATTTTGATAAGAGGTTATCTCTATGGATATGTGTCCTGCTTATCAGAACTCTCTGCATGAATCTGTAATTGCAGAGTTTGGTAATGAATACTATAAAAGTTGTCCTTCCTGTTCATGTAAAAATGGTTCACATGTTTTTTATCACTATCAGGACTTTGGTATGAGATACATGGGAGACGGTCGTTATATCGTTCAGTCCTGGCGTCCAGGATGCAGATTACACCAAGGAGTATATCCTGACATTTTTTTGAATGTGAATAAAAACCTAAATAAATTTTAGAATCAAATTTTAAAATAGCATTATTTACTTTTAATGCTAAAAATAGCAATATGGTTTGTATAGCAAGGCTATACAGAAATTTTATAAACAGATGAATAGGATATAATATGGATATTGAAAAAGATGCAGAAGTTAAAGGGTTAAAAATAAGAATAAATTATAATGACGATGCAGGAAGCATCAATATAAAACTCAAGAAAAAATCTAATATACATGTAAAAAGTGAATATGAAATGGATACAGATTTTAGAACAAAAGAAAAAATTAGCAACGTAGATAAAAATGACAAAAAATCAGCTCTGTTAATAAATTTTGCAATAACCGTTGCCTTATTAATTGCTTTAATATTATTTACATGGGACTCTATTCAAATCACCCCATGGCTATTATTGGTACAAATTATAATAGTAACTCCTTTTTTTTACCAACTCATTAGAACAAAAGAGAAGATAGAAAGAGATGTAATCAAAGCAGCTAATGATACCTTTTTATTTCTTGTTACTGCTGCGACAACTGCTTTACTTACTTTAAAAACAATCCCTAACTACAACATTGACCCATTTGCTGTTTTAATGACAAACTCAATCGGTTGCCTTATGATATTTTGTTATACATTATTACTTATAATTAAAGCAATCATTGCATCATTAGAATTCTTGGAAAATAGAAAGAAATATAAATCGGAAAAATAAAAACGCTATTTTTTTTCATTGAAAAATGCCGGAATTATAAAAAACGTTAGTGGTGAAAAAAACAATGACATAGCAACATAACCATAAATAGCATATTCAACCTTACCTGATGCATTAATATCTTGAATAAAAAATGCATCAGAAACATTTAGAAATACCATAGATAAAATAATAGACATTGCATACGAAAATAAAATACCCTTCATAAGGCCTCCAAATTTTATATATTATACATTTAATTAACATATCTATTTCTGTTGTCAACCTCCATTAAGCAAGGGCTAACTCTACGAAGCGCTACGCTGCTTCTTCGAGTTCCCCTTGCTTTTTCTTCCTTTCAGTTGAAAAAGATAAAAAAATATTATATTATCCCTAATCTCTCAGCATTACAAATAAAAACATTGATGTAATACTTATCTAACTCTTCCATTTCCAAATAATCGACTCCAAGCTCAATCAGTCTATTTTCCTGTCCAATCAAGTAAAGTGGAGCATTTTTAAAAGTATTATCTATAACCGATTTAATAATACTTGGTGTTGGTGTAAGTATCCCTGCAATACGGACCATTCACTTTTAGAGATCTTCCGACATACTAACTATGTCCCCTGAGGAGATCGCTATGCGCAAGATCCGATTCACTGAACACCAGATCATCGCCGTTCTGAAGTCCGTCGAAGCCGGACGAACCGTCAAAGATGTCTGCCGCGAAGCCGCTATATCCGAAGCCAGCTATTACAACTGGAAAGCAAAATACGGCGGGATGGAAGCGGCTGATATTAAAAAGATCAAAGATCTGGAAGACGAGAACCGGCGGCTCAAACAGATGTTTGCCGACCTCAGTCTGGAATGCCGGGCGCTAAAAGATGTTATTGAAAAAAAGCTTTAAAACCAGCGATAAAACGTGAGCTCGTCAGTTATCTGACCTCGCAGTTTGCGATGAGCATACGTCAGGCATGCAGGACGTTATCGTTGAGCAGGACGGTGTTTTTATACCAGCCAGATACCCGGCGTGATGAATCGGTGATCCAGGGGCTGCTAGTGATGGCTGAACGCTATCCACGATACGGATTTAAGAAGCTTTTTCAGGTATTGCGCAGGCAGGGGAATACCTGGAATCACAAGCGTGTTCACCGAATTTACTGTCTTCTGAAACTGAATTTTCGTCGCAAAGGAAAGCAACGTCTGCCGGTGCGTAATCCGGCTCCACTGGCGACCCCAGAGGCGCTGAACCAGAGCTGGTCCATCGATTTTATGCACGACGCGCTGGTCTGCGGCAGACGCTTCAGAACCTTCAATGTGGTGGATGATTTTAACCGGGAAGCCCTGGCCATTGAAATTGACCTGAATATCCCGGCCCAGCGTGTTGTCCGGGTACTGGATAGGATCGTGGCAAACCGTGGATATCCGCTGAAGATGAGGATGGATAATGGGCCAGAACTTATATCGCTGGCGCTGGCTCAATGGGCCGAAGAGCATGGCGTGATGCTGGACTTTATCAAGCCGGGTAAACCGACGCAAAACGCATTTATCGAACGCTTTAACCGGACGTACCGGACCGAAATACTGGATTTTTATCTGTTCAGAACACTGAATGAAGCACGGGAAATTACAGAGCGCTGGCTGGCTGAATATAACGGTGAGCGGCCCCATGAATCCCTGAATAACCTGACGCCGGAAGAGTACCGTCTGATGGCTGAAAACCCGGAAATCTCAAAAAGTGCGTGGAACTAAAACGGGTGTGCTTACATTGGTATCGTACTTGCTGTCATGAATAAAGATAAGTCACAGATTAAACCAGATACTGCAATCCAGGCATGTCCATCCCAGTCAATTTTCATCTCTTCATTTTTAGCAAGGAGCGGAAGTATAGGTGTATGCTTAAAAATTGAAGTTCCACTAATACTAAGAGACCCTACGACCAACCTAGCTGTAACAGGAAGATTGTTATTGATCATACCAGCAAGAAGTGCACTTATATATAAACAACAACCTGGCCTTGGGCTTACTTTTTTAATAATGCACTCTGAATACTCGATGATTTCTTTAACAAGATATCTTCTGTCCATAATAACCTGTGATATTAATTTAGTTACATTGAAAAAACCTAGTCATTATCTATCTCAAAAGTTATTAATATTCCAATCACAAGATGTAAATTATCTCCATTTAAATGGTATTCCTCATTGGTGGCGTTATCATCTAATAACTCCTTTTTTATTGTAAAGACATCAACATTTTTTTTAATGAAATCGGGAATTTCAATTTCTTTTATATAATTTTGATATTTTTTAGTTATAGATGATAGTTTTTTTTGCTCATCTTTATCCGTAACTACATATTTATGCCTAAAAAAACACTCACAGGAACAACTCACTGCTAACTGTAACCTCGACTTTCCAGTATCATCCTCATGAATTAAGTACTCTAAATTTCTTTTTAAATCTGATAAAACAAGGTTTTTTGAAGGCGTGTTACCTTTAACTTCGATAGCACATAGAGCTACATTATTACCATTATCATTTCTCATTATAGCAATATCAATTCTTCCTGAACGAGAAGTATCGACTATCTTCCTGACTTTTGAGACTCCAAATAAATAACCCTCTTTAGGTTTCTCTCGTTTTATAGTAGGAGGGCATGCAGATAAAAATTTTTCTGTTGAATATTCTAAATAAATAGAGTTGTTACTATTTAATCCACCAAACTTCCTAACTAACGCCTGTGCTATATTAACTGTCAGTAAATACTCTGTATTCATAACTGCACCTGAGTCAATATTCATTGAATACATATCATAAGCAGCATTTTTCATTCCACATTTGATATTACTTATAATAGAAGACGTCGACATCCTACTCTCCTCAGCTTACTTATCCATATAGATAATAACACTCCTCATAGTTTAAAAACAAATACAATACATATCCATTGACAAAATATATAAAATAATTTATTAAACGATAGTCTTTTATGAAAAGGAATTCATATGGCAAGTAATAATTTTAATAAAATCCTTCGCGGCCACTGTATCAGTGTTAGGCTTAATGATGAAGAGTTGTCGCTTCTGAATGAAAGGCGTGGCCATCACCGTAAAGGTGAATGGCTGCGTATGGCATTTCAGCATAACCTTCCCTCAGTTATTCCTCCGATTAATCTCGAAGCATGGAAAATCCTTGGCGAAATCTCGCAGAAACTGAACAGGCTTACTGCTCATCTGGATAGTAAGAGTAATGATAGTTCGCTATCACAAACAGAACTCTTCGCTGTGAAACGTCAGATCTCAGAGCTTCGCACAAATCTGATTACCACTAATATGTGGAGTGCTTCCCATGAAGGGAATGCAGAAGATCAGGCGAGGTAAAAACTTCGCTGGTGTCGTTCTATACGCATTAAAACCAGCTTCTCATCATAAAAATGATCCGGTAGTGATTGGTGGAAACATGATGGGGGATACAGCCGGCGATTTGATCGCTGAATTTAATACCACAAAAACGCTTCGCCAGGATGTAGCTAAACCTGTCTGGCACAATTCGCTTCGCCTGCCGAAAAACGAAGCGCTGACAAATGCTCTATGGTCAGAGATTGCTGATGACTATATGAAGCGCATGGGCTTCGCTGAAACGCATCTGAGATGCTATGTGTTACATGATGATATTGACGGCCAGCACATTCACATTATCGCAAGCCGCATAGACATACATGCAGGGAAACTTTATCTCGGCAAAAATGAAAATCTCATCAGCACTCGTATCATTCAGCAGCTTGAACGCGACTACTCACTGACAAGAACAAAAGGACCGGAAGCATCTCCAGTATCGCCCTCCTCTACTTCGCTACCCAGAAAGTCTCCGACACAAAAGCCTATGGGCGCAATACCAAAACCTAAAAAGCTGTCGCGTAACGAAGCGATGATGGAGAAATATAAAGGAGAGCCATCACCCAAATCGGTCATTCAGGAAGCTCTTGAAGCATTACTTGCCGGTAAACCATCAACGACTGAGTTTGTGACGCAGCTTGTGGCACGAAACATCAGGGTAGTTCCGAACATCGCTTCTACCGGAAAGATGAATGGTTTTTCATTCGAATACCAAGGGATTGCTTTCAAAGCATCTCAATTGGGTAAAGGGTATTCCTGGTCTCCTCTACAGAGCAAGCTCGACTACATACCGGAACGCGATAATGACTTTCTGTTCTCACTGAAAGCCTCTGTCAGTGAAGCGCCTGATGTGGCCATAACTACCGCTACTGAAATCACAACAGAAGGCGTTAACGACAGCATCGAAGCGCTTATCCAGGATAACCGTGCTGGTCAGGACGAATACGCTATCGTTTCCAAAGTAGTTCTCTCAGAAGCTGATGCAAGTGATAGAGAAGCGTATGCAACTGAAGCTGCAATAGAAGCTGGTGCCGGTGGTAAAGAAGCACATGTAACCGAAGCGGTAAAAGAAGCTCCCAATCGAAGCTATGCAATTTCAACGTTCAGATGGTTAGAAACCATCCCCTACCTCAACATCATCATTGGCATGTTAAAAAAACTGAAAATACCGACACTCAAACGTCGAGAAAGACACACCACAATCACTAGCGGGAAAATAATAGAAATTACGGCGTTAACACCAAAAAACACGGCTGAAATCCCTTCAATCCACGGTAACCGCTCCCCTTCGATGTAGGGCTGGCAAGGCTTACATCAAGCTCTTTTTCATACAAAAAAGACAAGATCAATGATCGATATAACCGATCTATAAATAAATTATGATAGATTTTATCTATCATAAGTAAACCATCGATCGTTACAAGCGATTTGCTTTGTTTAATCACAACTGTTCAAAATGTAGCTTTGCGATATCTCATAAAATACTGATTTAACTGTTCTATTTACTTATTCAACTAACGAAAGGTTATGAAATGACACAACTCGTCTCATGCATAGTTCCTGACTTCTTCATACATCGAATATGACCTTCACTTTCAGCTATTAAGGAATTTGTATGAGCATTTTACTCATGAGACGTTTTTGGATTGCATTATTGCTGCCTTTATTTATTGACTGGTTTTCCAGAGGAAATGCCATCGGAGTCTGGTGGCTCTGGCTGCCCGTCAGTGCTCCCCTGTTGATCTGGACTTTTTTTACCTACAGGAATAACCGGAAAGAAGACGCTGATGCCAGAGACTGGGTGCATCAGCAGTGGAAAGAACAAATCACCACCGAGAAATTTGAGTTTTGCGGTCGGGCGTATACATTTCAGGAAACGTTCTCAGGCACGGTCATCAGCTATGACCCGAACAACGATACCCTGTGGGTAAAAAAAGATGACGGAGCCGAAACACAAATCTCTGCGCATGGGTTAGCGTTCAGAGAATCACATCGTATTAAAAAATACGCATTTCACTGCTATAGCGATCATAACGCTTATACATCATTTGAAGATGCAGTGATTGTTAATAAAACCACCAAAGAACGACACATTAATCTCCCCAGAAAAGCCTTTATTGTGTTTGGATTAACTACATTTGCTATACTTCTTGGACCTAAATGTAAATTTTCTGCTGCCAGCTATAGTTCCACTCTGCCTATTCCTAGTCTTTTCTCTATGATCTTTATCATTCTTAATATTATCTCTGTCATTTCAATTTGTATTTTCCTTTTCGATTTCAGAAATGAATATATCTTACATATCTATTTATTGTCAACATTAGCCTGTCACATTCAAATTTGGTGGGTAAATGTCAGAGACGATAAATTTAACATTGAATTCAGACATCTTGTTAAATCATTAACACGTTAAAAATTAATTAATAATAAATATTAAGGCATATAGTAATGAAAAAAATCATCATCGCAGCATTAGTCTCACTGTGTCTTGTCGGCTGCACATCCACTGGCAACCAGTCATTAAAGAACGAAACACAAGAAAGCGTGAAAGCGAAACTGATCAATGGAAAGACGACAAAAAATGAGGTCTTAGCTTCGTTTGGTAAGCCCGATAGCCGTATGGTCGTGGACGGTGAAGATCAATGGTCTTACACAATGAGTAACAGCCAAATGAAAGCGACCTCATTCATTCCTGTTGTCGGTGGATTATTCACAGGCGGCTCTGACATGCAAAGTAAATCTCTGCTTGTGCGATTTAAAGGAGAAAAAATTGATACTTACGTTTTCTCTGATAACACAAGTGAGCTTACACACGGTGTATTTTAACAGGCAATAATCAGCTAACGAGAGCTATGATGAATAAAAAATTATCCTTAGGTTTACTGGTGCTGTCATTTTTTCTTACCGGCTGCGACAGCGAACCGTCAGATGCAGACATTACAAAAGCAATGCAGTCTTTTACTGAAGAGATGAATAAGGGCGCACCGTCTGAATCAGCGAGGGTCGCTTTCAATTCAGCTAAGAAAATCGCCTGTAAAGAGAAAGACAGCGACGGGGGTTACAAATGCACAGTCGAATACAGTGCAAAACTCCCCTTCCTGGGTGAAAAAACCTCAACTATGGAGTTTAAATTCTTTAAATTTGAAGGAAATTGGAAGGTTTCACCCTCCAAATAATTGATACGTCATAAACAGCATTAGGGAAAGTATCAGCCCGTAGTGGTGAAACTACGGGCTTTTTTCATCTGCATTATCTTAAACTTGAACTGGAAGTTTTCGCGCGCAGAACACAATCAAATCTGACAGGCTGCATTGAACTGTGAGTTCAACAAGTCGACGCTGACACCGGAAAAATAGAGCTCAGCGGCATTTTGTCGGTGTGCAGCGCTTTGTTAGCCACTATTTAACGACAAAGTGTTGCAATTGATTCTGTGAGCTTTGATAAGTATCAACTTTACCTACTGACAACTTCGTGAACTCGTCGCTACCGATTTTTAAGATTAACTCTTGCTCTAATGTCGATATAGACTCCTTAACCCTGCGCATATCTTTGCCTAGATATTTTGCTATAGGATATTCATCACCGACGTTAAAATTTTTGAGTTTTTCATTAAGTAATTTCTCGAAAACTTCATATCTAGAAACTGTTGTTTCAATATTTCCACTTGCTTTTTGTTCAAGAATATACACAGAAGCTATCAAATGTTCTACGATTTGAAGCGCAACTGATAGCGTCACATCTTTAGGCGTTTTGATGTCATGGGCTGCATCATTGCCCATAAATCTAATCCCATGTAGTCGCTCTGCGTCATTTTTTGAAATGTATCCAGAACTTGCTAGTTTGTTAATTCTTACTTCAAGGCTTTTTCCTGGAATGTTTAAATCGTTGCAAACCGCCTCGACAACTGCTCTTAATCCTAACCCAGCGAGAACTTTTGAATCTTCCCGCAACGCCATGAGTACTTCGGAATAGATAATTCTTACGATCTCTGGCAGTTCCCATAAGTTGTCTATTTCCTTGTGACCTTCAACAACCTTGGGATAAACAGTTACATCCTCGGGAACCTCCCAGCTATTATCATGCGTGGGGTACGCTGCCTCAATATCGTAAAACACTTTACGGAAGGATTTGGAGTCACACCCTAGGCATTGCAATATTTGATATAAAATATCGCATTGGTATTCTCCGCGATGCGAATCAGTATAACCTGACAAAATATTGTGATTAGTTTTTTTACAACAATCACGACAATAGCTTTTAACAGTTTTATTGCTCATTTCTCACTTGTTCTTTTTGAATGGCTAACCGCTTATTCAGCGAGAAGATCTGTATTTAAACACTGACGTTCCCACCTTTGTAAATGTAATGTATAAAACATTACATTGCTTTTTCACAACTTACAATAATTTATAGGTGCAGCTTAAATTTTCTTAAGCGACAAATACAGGTTAATCCGCCTAACAAGCAATGGAGGCATCCAAATACAAACTGGATATAATTACAGCACTCATAGTTTAGAGAAAATTTAGGAATGTTCGCCCCTGGCACAGAGCTGCCTGCCATACTACGTTTAGCTCTGTGCACCAACACTGCCAGATCAGATCTTAGCCAATGCATTTCATCACAATCGACAACCACTCTTCCTTGGGCTCGTTGAAGCCCTTATCAGCTTGTTGGCGTCATATTTCTTCTTCTCATGAACGTAGATTCGCTCGGTTCTTCCACCGTTGTTGATGATAAAACTGATGATGGAGTGGAAGACTTTGTTCAGACGGGCTTTATCAATCAAATCATCACTGATTTTTTCGATATGGCTATAGTAAGAAAGAAGCAAAAAGCTCAGCACAACTTCTCTGTTTGAGAATGTCAGATTTTCTATGTCCTGCTGGTATTTAATGTAAAAGCCTGCGCAAAAAAGATAAGACTGCTCTGTGATTTCTGATTCTGAAAAACCAGACTCGTCAAGTTTATCAACGAATCTGTCCAGCAACAGCAAATACTTTTCCATCAAACTCATATTTATTTTTTTCATAACTATGCATCCTTGCATTCAAATGATTAATATTGTCATCCTGACAAATAAAGAAATACCATAATATTTAACCATGTCAATAGCTAAAAACTATCAACTAAAGATATTTTGCAGGTAAGGGATTATTGAGTTCTTCAAGCGTTATTTTTTTAAGATGAGCATTGTATATCCATATTTCAAACCGTTCTAAATATCGGGAATTCAGTACCTTCAACGCTTCATTCTCTGCTTCAAGCCTTCTAATTCTTTGCGATGCTACTTTTAAATTAGCGGGTTTTACCGTGTGGACTTCACCAGATTTGATAATGGTTTTTTTTACATTGAAGCTTTCGGCGATCTTTACATGACTACTTAAAGATTGTCTCGATGGTCTTTTTCCAATGACTCCAATTAACTTGTCACATAAAATATCCCAGGTTAGTTTGTTATCTATGGGCCATGTATTAATTAAATCTACTATCTTCTTTTCATGATAACCATTTATATGCTTAGCCATTTACTCTCCTTTTATTATTTTATTTTGAAACTCATACCATTTCTCAGCATGGATATTTCCATCATTTTTATCATAAAGTGTTCTTTCTATAACTTTATTGTGTATTTTAGCTAAGCTCTCATTATTCATACCAGACTCTTTAAAAGGGTAAGCATCACAAAGCTTAAATGCATATGAATGCTTACAATACCCATATTTGGTAATGAGGATTGCCCCGCTACTCAATGAATCGAACTCATTTAGATCAACAACGGGTATTTGTTTCACTCTGTGAGTATTCGTAATCACTGACGATCTTTCATCTCTTATCAGTTTAGACATTTGAAGATGCGACCGATGATCATAAGACACATTCTGTGAAATAAGTTTCCTTCCAGACCAACGAGCAATGCTAAATTCATCCATACCATTTATTTGAGAAAATGTGTTAAGTAGATGTCTCAGTTGATGTGTTCTCAATAAATATGGGCTACCATCTTCATTCAAATAATGATGTCTATTAAATATATTAGAATCTCCTTTGATATTCGCTGAATCAATAAAAAAATGAGTTGTAGGCCTGAACAAACGATCCAATTTTACGGATTTTCTTTTACATAATTGCCCTTCATTTAATAAACAAAGTGCATTTGAATATTTAATATTCTTCTCAGCATCATACCAGGGAAAATCTTCTGGTATATTTTCTCTGAGTGTTTTTTCCAATGATTCAGATTGATTACTTTCAATTTTTATTGCCAAAAGTCTTGCCTGACTGGATAACTTTCTTAATCTACTAATAGCTTTTTTAGCTACTGGTATCATCGCAGTAGGTATCCACTTTATATCTCCCTCATATCCCTTTGCTGAAAAGAATCTCAAACCGTATCGTTGAATCCCCTTACTATCATTTTCGGTGATTTCACAATCCTCTGGTAGACCTAAAATTTCTGAAATTCTGCCTGGAGCGCACATTAGTAACGCAAGCACAGAAGTAGTAAATATATCCTTGGGAGATAATTGTTTATCATCCTTTGAAAAAATCTCCGCAATTGCTATAACAGACTTGATATCAGGCAATCTAGAATGACCTTCCAGTGAAGGCTCATAACCACTCCAGGTTTGAGTGACCTTACGCCTTAATGGATTTACCCAAAATAAGTAAGATGAATTAGTCATTCTATTTTCACTTAAAAATATGCTTAAATTTTCAAGCTCCTTTCCAATAAAACATGCATGTTCTTTTGAATACTTTTCAGAGGCTAATCTTACGCATTCATCAAAAACCAAATTATTACAATTAGTTACATTAGCTTTCATGGTTAATTTTAATAAAACAAATTCAACAATCTTCAACATTGCTAATGTTGTGGGTTTCGACTTAGCTTTATTGAATGAATGCACATGCAACATGTATGCTTTGGCAAAATCAATAAAACAGTCATCTAAAGGCTCCCGGCTGTTTGAATTTCTTTTCATGTCAAACTTATTAAATCTGTAAAATTTTTTCCATATATTACTCTCCCATGAAGTTACTAAAGTGCTATTAAAAATAGTAGTCTTGCAAAACTCGATAAATTTAGCAGTATTCTTGTGTGGATCATTAGTATTAATTGGCTCAAATATGAAAATATTGCTCATTATGCACTCCAGAGTTTGCAGTTTTTACAAGTTAAACATTTAACTTCCTCTTTCCTATCATCAATGAGTAAAAAGGAATCTAAAACATGCTTAATAAACAGATCCTTGTTTTCTTCACTTTTCTCCCCCATGAATATATTAGCTAAGGGATTAAAAAAAGGACTTAGCCTGTTATCGATATCATGAACATTGTCAGGACTATTTTTTACATATACTCCAGATGAGTTTACTGATTTATGGTCTAATGCTTTAGCAATGACCTCAATTGATGCACCTTCATTAGCCAAACGACTTCCTAATGTATACCTGAATCTTCTTGCATTGAGTTTTAAATAACTATCAGTTCTTTCGGATCTAATATCAAACTCAACAGAAAACTCTTTTAACTTCCTTGAGATAAATGAATTTCTCATGTGAAGAAAATCCGTTTTAAAATAAGATGTAAAATTGTCCACACCTTTTATTTCAGCCGTTTTTTTAACATCCAGAAAAATTGGCAACTCATCTCTCAGGTAAGAAACCTCAGCACCTAATTGAGCTTCAACAAAAGACTGATTTTCATTAATCAGAATTAATAAATTTTCATACAATTGACTATCTATCATTTTCAAACTGAATTCTGTTCTGAAATATTTTTGTTGCTTTACTCTTGGTATATTAAGAAAGTGTCCTTTCTCGTTTTTGATGAGATCTTTGGCTTTAAGAGATGTTAACTGCACTGGTCTTCTTCCTGTTTTTGCCAACAAGACAATATAGCAATATAAATAACAATCAATTTTATTTTCTCTATAATTTTTTCCCACGATTTTAAGAATGGTATTGAATTCGGTTTCAGTTAATGGACCTGCATTCGGCTCTCGTCTTTTGACTGCTTCTCCAGTTTTGCTCGGAATGATTTTTATTCTCTCCATCATTCTGAGAGCACTTGCCTCTACCCCTGGATAATTGAACGCTTTCCATTTGGCAATAAAAGCCTTAATGGTGTTTAGCCTGTAGTTTTTCGTTGAGCCTAAGTGAACATTCAATTGATATACTGCCTTATCATCAATCGTATTGATGGTCATGATCCCAAACCACTCATTGAACAGGTAATTAATACTTTCAATATAACTTGGACTATATTCAGAAGCATAGTAGGCCAGTGTCTTTAGGTAGCTAAGCTTCATTAGTTCGGGCATTTTTTCTACCACTTTATAAGGGTATACACAGGTTTCTTTGTCTAATTGCCATTTCCTATCGGAAAGTTTGAAACTATAGCCAGACATTCTGGCTAAAAAGACAGTCTCATTTTCAATATATTTTATTTCCATGCTATGCCTCATTAATTATTTTGTTAACTGAATCATAAACTCTTAAGACGGCATCTTTTTCTTTTTGCACTATGTATTTGAAATTATAATTCTCAGACATTTTTGATTCTTTCGACCAACCCATAAGATAATTTCTTAAGTCTTTCCTTTTGCTATATTCCAATTGAGACCCTTCAATTTCTTTTGAATAAACATAATTCCAAGAGTGCCTTAATCTATGACCTGATAGACTGGATAATTTTGGACTTGCTCTCTTCAAGGTTGATATTATTTTCTCATAAGCTGAAATACTTAAAGGTTCTCCAGCAGTTTTTCCGGTGCAGTGCGTAACTAATAAGAAACTATGTTTTTTTCTCTTAGTCATCTTTTCCCTACTATTGATTATATAATCAAGAACTTCATTAGCTAACTCATCAGATAATGGAATAACTCTCTCACCAGTCTTAACTAATGGCTGATAAGGTCTTCTGTCCTCCTTTGAGTCATGCCTTCTAATAATGCTCAGCGTGTTGTCTCTGAGATCAAAATCATCTACTTTGAGATTGAGTAACTCTCCAGCCCTTAAACCTAAACTCAAGAGCAAGGTGAATATCAGTCTGTTCCTTATCTGAACTTCCTTATGAAAAGGATTTTCAATCCCGCCAATTTCCAATAGATGGAAAAGTATTTTGATCTCTTCCTCATTTAAAGATTTTTCAGATCTTTCATTCATATTCAATGAACTGTGTTTTGGTATATGTGCTTTGATACTGTCAATAAATGAATCTACTTCATACTTTGCATTAATCCCCTTTGCCGAATGAACTAATCCGCATAACCAATTAAGATAACGTGAAAAAACATGTATCCTATAACTAAAAGTTCTCTTAGCAATAAACGTGTTATTCATCAATTTTATATTTATTATTTTCTGTTTGTCGAACCTTTGCCTTGCATATCTTATAAGATCATCTATTTCAGCAAGACTAAGATATTCTTTATTCTCAATTCTTTCTACTATATTTATTTTTCTGCTATCTAAGAACCTACTGAAAATCAGCAGATTAGTTGCAACTATCTCTATCGTTGAAGCGGTTGCACTTTTATTCCTGACATTTGTAGTAAGAAAAAGATTTTGATAGTAAACTGGCAGTTCAGTGTTTTTATCAAGGATTAGATATCCTCGCTCTCCACCACTCGTAATGAATTTTTTTATCTTGTATCCCATTGTTCCCTCAAACTTTACGTTTTAATATCGCTCCGACTTATCTAATATATTCATGAATTAAATAAATCAAATTTTTTACAAATAAAAGGGACTAATTCATTTACTTATTAATACTTTAAAAAAATTTATTTGACGAATGATAAACAGGTACGGCTAGTTGATGATATCCATACCGATATTGAGAGAAGCCTTTAAATAAAGGACTCTTTGATAAAATGTAAAGTATTTTGTAAAAAATACATCAATCATCATAGATAAACTTTACACTTTTATCATTAAGCTCACCTGAAAATTAATAACCCTCTAAAAAACCATTAAATAAAATTCTTCTTATAACCTGTAAAACTCCCTGTAGAATATAAATTCCACTCACTGGAATTCTTTACATTTTCTTTTTTCGATAGCGGACAATATCCATTCATCAATTTCATGTTCAACAAATGCGACAGCACGGATACCGATTTTTACAGGTTGGGGGAAACGCTCTTCACTAATAAGACGATAGAGCCAGGCTTTTCCAAAGCCGGTTTTTCTCATTACTTCGGGGAAACGAATAAGGCGATTCTGGGTATTCATAGTCTCTCCTATTGGTTTTAGAAGAGACTATATGAAAAAATCAGGGAAACAAGCGAACTTCAGCACCTCCAGACTTCCCTAATCTTTCTCCTTATCTGCCTCCTTATCTCCGAGTTTCATGACACCAGACACTTTCATATCTCTCAAGTGGGGATTCTTGTTGAGGAAATGATGAAACTGAAGAATGAATGACTTACTGACTGTTTTAATCGCAAGGGGTTTGTCGGTATCCTTTATGCGACTACCCGTTCTTGTTTTATCTTCCTTATCAGTATCGCTGTGGAGCAGAGTGGAAAGGCGATCATCTGACACCCGGATATCATTGCGCTTTGCCCAGATAAGTATGTCAAGTATCGGGAGCAGCCTGTAATTGATAATTTTCTTAATCGTTCCATAGCCAAAGCGAACAGAGTCTGATAGTTCTGGCTCAATCCCCCGGATTTTACGCCACTGAGGAAGCAGAGCTTTCAGTGATTCAGCAATTTCTTCGTCAGTGCCAGCAGTGAGATCTATCTCGATCATCACACTGTGTTGAAATAATACCGGCATAGTCTCTGCAATAGGGATGTTATAGATTTTTTTATCTACCCAATATTCATCGTCATGCAGGCCAAACAGCGACTTCTCCATCCCGTAAATGCAAAGATCTGCCAGCCTTCCGGTCGTTGTTATAGAGAAGTGAGGGGATGGGGAAAGCATATCGTCTGCTGCAAGGCGAGTCATATGGCTGTCCGTAATGAGGAAGGGTTTTCCGCTAAAGAGACTGGTGGCATAAATTTCTGCCAACATGAATTCAGTATTCGTATTATCAGATTTAAAAAATAACGATCTCATCACTAACTCATGATAAAGCCGCTCAAGAGATATGTTTTCAAACTGACGATACTTATCGATATTCAGCCATTTTTCGATTTCTTTAGTGTGGTTATCCGACCAGTTTTTCATATGAATATCCTATCAATTGTCCTTTCCTGGAAAAAGAATAGTCGATTTAGACTGACCGATTACTCCTAAGCGCCAAGTATCTGAATACTGACAGCCGCTACAAAAAGTTAGCTTAAGTTCCTGTTGACATTGTTTTTTAAAAACGGATAGTGTTATTGGTAGATTTGTTGGTAGACGCTTCCCAGCAAATCATTTTTAACATGAAAAAACAACCAGATAGGTGCATGTTAAAGTCCAGTCAGAGGAGCCAAATTCTTGTTTTCATGCCGCTTTGCGAATCCCTATGTGATTCTGATTCAATGAGTTAGCGTGAGAAGTCTTCCCGATGCATTTTCAGTTTTCCCTCCGCATCGGGAGAGTTTGGTGGTCAGATTTGGGGTCAAGTTGGTTCGATGACGGAGTGACCCCCAAATGTCTCTTAACGACACTAAAATCCGCAACTTAAAACCATCAGCAAAACCTTTCAAAGTTTCCGATTCTCACGGTCTCTACCTTTTAGTTAATCCAGGCGGTTCACGTCTCTGGTATCTCAAATATCGCATCAATAGAAAAGAATCACGCCTCGGCTTAGGTGCTTACCCTGATGTATCTCTGGCCGACGCTCGTCAACAACGTGACGGTATTCGAAAATTGCTGGCGCAGAATATCAATCCCGCACAGCAGCGCTCCGCTGAAAGAACCACTTCCTCACCAGAAAAAACCTTCAAGCATCTGGCACTGGAGTGGCATAAAAGCAACCGCTCATGGTCAGAGAACCATGCCGCCCGCCTGCTTGCCAGCATGAATAACCATATCTTCCCGATAATTGGACACCTGCCTGTTACAGAACTGAAAACCCGCCACTTCATTGACCTGCTGAAAGGTATCGAGAAAAAAGGTTTGCTGGAAGTGGCGGCACGAACCCGACAGCATATGTGCAACATCATGCGCCATGCCATACATCAGGAATTGATAGAGCACAACCCGGCGACCAATCTGGACGGTATCATCGCCCCTCCAGTTAAACGTCACTACCCTGCTCTTCCGCTGGAGCGACTGCCGGAGTTGTTGGCTAGCATTGAGGACTACAAGCAAGGACGTGAATTAACCCGCTTGGCGGTCTCACTCACCCTGCACCTGTTCATCCGTTCCAGCGAATTGCGTTTTGCCCGTTGGTCTGAGATCGATTTCAGAAACAAAATCTGGACCATTCCAGCCACACGCGAAGCTATCCCCGGTGTCCGCTACTCAGGGCGTGGGGCGAAAATGCGCACTCCACATATCGTTCCCCTCTCTCGTCATTCCATTGCTATTCTGAAACAGATAGGTGAAATATCCGGGCATCAGGTACTGATATTCCCCGGTGACCATAATCCGTATAAACCCATGTGTGAAAACACGGTCAACAAAGCGCTGCGCTTGATGGGTTATGACACGAAAGATGAAATCTGCGGTCACGGATTCCGGGCAATGGCCTGTAGTGCGCTGATGGAATCTGGACTGTGGGCGCAGGATGCCGTTGAACGGCAGATGAGCCACCAGGAACGCAATAGCGTTCGAGCGGCTTACATCCATAAAGCAGAATATCTCGATGCCCGTAAAGCGATGATGCAATGGTGGTCGGATTATTTGGATACCAACCGAGAAGGATATATTGCGCCGTACATTTATGCTCAACAACATAAGACGGCTGGAACTGCCTGATCGATAACGCTCCTAAGAGCAGATCCTGATAACAGGATCTGCTTTTCAGACAGCGAGAAAATTTTTACCTCAGCATTTCACAAAAAATCTTGAAACGTCAGGAAATTACTCAGGCCGGATACATAAATGAAGGTCTATTGCGGGGTAATCAACAACGTAGAATTAGGGTTACTTTTCTTATAACGATGGTATTGCAATATTAGCGTTGCGAGATCTTCATCGACAGCATAGAAATACGCTTCCGGCACATCAAGCACCGCCGCAAATCGGCAAACCAGACCAAAATCCGGTGAACTGACTTCCCTTTCATATTGGCTTACACGGGAACTCGACGTCTCTTCATCCAGTCCAGCGAGACAACCGAGCTCGACCTGTTTTAACCCTGCATTCACTCGGGCCAATCTTAATCGTTTACCAATCACGGCATTACCTGCTTCGCAGATTAACATAAGCCGATTATCGCCATTCCCGCTATGCCTCTCTTGAAGTGGTTCTTCACCTAGTAAATTTAAAATTTATTTTTGGTTATTTTAAACCCAAAAATGAAGATTTAATTTATTGAGAGTAGGAATAATTAAATTTAGGAGGGTAAACGCACAGAGATTGAACACCATGACGCATTAGGGAATCAACCTTACTGAGGTGTGATGAGCAGCGTGGAGTTTGGGTTGGCTTTCTTGAAACGGTGATACTGTAGGATCAAGGTGGCGAGATCGTCATCGACAGCATAGAAATATGCTTCAGGAACATCCAGCACTGTAGCAAACCGAGAAACCAACCCAAAATCTGGCGCACTGACTTCTCTTTCATATTGGCTCACACGAGAGCTTGCTGTTTCCTCATCCAGACCAGCGAGGCAACCGAGCTCTGCCTGCTTTAATCCCTTGTTCACTCGGGCTAGTCTTAATCGCTTACCAATCACGGTGTTATCCACGGTACTGATCAACATAGACTGATTATCGCTTCTCTCGGCAAGCCCTTCTTAAAGCATTTCTTCCCTAAATAAATTTTATCTTTATTTTTGATTGTTTCTTGCACCACAATAAAGATATAGTTTACTGGAAGAAGTAAAATTTCAATTCAAGAGGAGGACGTATGAACATTGAACAACAGAAACAACGAATGGACTGGCATCCTGCCGATATCATTGCAGCCCTGCGCAAACGAAAGACGACGTTAGCAGCCGTATCACGTGAGGCGGGTCTTAGTTCATCAACGCTTGCAAATGCACTAAACCGACCCTGGCCGAAAGGTGAACGACTGATCGCCGACGCACTGGGCATTCCAGCGAGTGAAATCTGGCCGAATCGTTATTTCGATTCACAAGGACAACGCATTCCGCGAGAAATTCGTCATAAAAACAATTAGATCACTTGCTGGGCTTAATCGCCAACAATCAGGGAATAACATTCTGGTCTCCACTCGATTCAATCATTCCGCATCATCAATTGGTTCGTTAGTTACTTCGAACCAATTGATATGCCCTGAATCAGGATATTTTCATTCCTTTTTGATGCGGAGCTTTGGTCGTATTGCTCTGAATAAAACCAGCAACACACAGAATAAAAATCGACATTAGGAAGTTGACCTATCTGCTGATAACGTCCCAGTTGGAACATTTTTGTGACCGCCAGCGAAAAGCGATTAATAACATCATCGTTATAATAACAACCTCTCATTAATCCTATTCCTCATTTTTAGAATCCTATCTATACGTCATGGCTGCATAAGGGAATGTTAGACACCTATGCATATATCATTTTCATATAAAGGAGATGAATCATGATAATGAAAAATAGGATGTTCAATACCAAAAGTGATGCATTTAACTGGATTACGATACCAGAAGCTATTGCGATAGCGACTCAGATAAGAAACTCACCGTTAACAGAAGCTGATATTTATCGCTATGCCTTATATGGTGACATCAATCTTTCGATCTACTTCCAATCTCCAGTCATCTTACGAAGAATCAAAACATCAAATGCTAAGGCAAAACTTAAGCCTATAGGCAATCATTTGATTAACCAGCTATGCATTCTCGAAAAAAACTGTTTCATCAATAACAGAAACTTAATCGTCACCACCGAGGGGAAATATACTTACCCCACTCAACAAGTGATTGATACAACGCTTATCGGCTATGAATATGTACTGGTTCAACGTTTATTAGCGAGATCTCTGGGTATTCCACTACCCGTAATCGGAGAAAATCACGTTAACTATGGTCTTACTGTCAATATCGGCGACGATCACTTTCAAATATTTGAGAAAATCAGGTATCGCGAAAGGATAAAACAGCAAATCATGAGACTTCCTAAAAATATCGCATCACATATTACTGAAAAAATCCCATACCAGAAAACAAAGCAGTATAGCCATAGAGAATATTTTCCGATTCATGATTTGCCAAAGGATGCCTGTTTTGTCATCAAACATGCCGAACTTGAGAAATTAATTAACATGCCCGCCAAAAACGATACATCTCCCCCCTCCTCGACACGTATATCCACTCCATTATCCAGACTGTTCTGGCTTGCCTGTAAAAACAATGAAGCTATCAGCCCATTAATCAGGCAACCTTATAAGCTTCTGTCCATCTTTGAACAATGGGCATCAGACGAAGGCATGACCGATCGATTCAGTGGCGATACGTTAAAAACGGCGCTTGAACGTGGTTCGCCGACGTCCGTTTAAGCACCCAATTAAAATGACATTACACGCTTCAATCTAAAAAACCCGTATTAAGGATTGTGGTGTCCGTAATACGGGCTCTTCAACTTTCACTCCTTTCCTCACTGTGTTTTTTTGTCATCTCCGGGCATATCCCATTTCTGCACTGGAGGTATTTATGACAGCTCATCAGTTATTACGCCTGAAACAAGTGGAAGTAAAAACCGGTCTGAAACGCTCGCAAATCTACCTGTACATGAAAGAAGGCACCTTTCCCTCTTCAATAAAGATTGGACCTGCCAGCGTCGCCTGGCTCGAATCTGAAATTGACGAATGGATTAACTTCAAATTATCTAACCGCTTAACACGCTGAAGGGAGATAGAGCATTATGTTCCCCTCACTGAATTACTCGGTATTAACAAACGCTCTTGCCGCGCTCAAGGAAGGTAATTTTCGTTATTGTGAAACGTTAGGATTCACATTCGACGAATTGAATACCCTCAATCAGCTATCCCTCGACGAACTGTTTATCGTCAGCCGGGCATCGGCACAGTTTATGTCGATCACTGTCCGTCACGACGTTCTACAACAGATCCTGACGCTGTCCCACCAGGAAGCGCAACGCCAGCAGCAGATAAATCGCGCCGTCAGATTGGGAGGATCTATTGCACTCCTTAATCATTTTTTTGGCCTCACCTCGAATGAAGTCTGCGCTCGTCGCCGGTTGCTGGGGGTCACTACCCCTTATGGCCGAACACCTATCCCAGATGAAGCCATTGATGCAGAAATTTGGCTGTCATGGAAAAAGAACCGCTCTGAAAACCTTGATACACCTGACGCGCTGGAAGCAATGATGCAAGTTACTGAATTATTGTCTTCTCGCGAAAAAGGACCTTCCCTGACCGCCGTCTGGAACCGTATCACCCTTTGTGAGAAAGAAGCACTGAACAGGAGGACATCGCATGCCAGATGAGATCGATCGCGATCAGGAATTTAATGAGCAACGTCTGGAAGAGATGATTGAACAAAACCGTTTCAAGCCAGCAACCACGCCCTCATTACATTACTGTCGTTTGTGCGGTGAATCCATTCCCGAGCAGAGAAGACAAACCCTGCCGGGCGTGACAACCTGTACGGAATGCCAGACTATTCTTGAGCGCCGTCAGCGCTGATAACAGGATGACATTCGCGCAGAGTAGCTATCTTCTCTGCGCGTTTTTTATTATCTGAATCAATCACTATAAATATTTTATAGCATCGAAAGGCTGAATAGAAAATCACTACCATTATTACTTATTTGTATTGCCTCAGCCTTGATTTAGCAAGGTTCTGTGTTAGAACACGATTAAACCTGACAGTCAGCAATGAGCGAGGAGCAGACGTTGCTAACAGCGTTATGTGTGAATTAACTGGGAGTAGCTCAATAAAGTAACCAACACATCATTGTGATCAGAAAGACAAGGTCAGATTTTCATTTTTCACGATAATGTTTTTGTTGTTGATAACCAGCAGAGAAGATGTCCCTACACCGGTAAACAACGCGTCCCCCTCAAAGAAGGTCTGATCCTGATTGCCGGTTAAATGTCTTGCCATTTCCAACTCGCTTCCTTGCAGAAGGATTGTCACATTGGTTTTGCGGACCCCAATGTACCTCATGCCTGCATCGCTAAGCACAGGTGCCATATCTGAAATCATAAAAAAGAGAACAATAATTAGACCCAAAATTAATATGGCGGTACTTCTTTTATCTTCTTTTTTTATTTTTTTATCTATATATGTATAGGGGATCAGGGTGATGAAAATTGCTGTGCATGCTAATGACAATAAAACGGACTTCGCTTCCAACATTCCATTATAGCTACCAAGGATAAGAATAAAGCCACCTATAAATGCAATGATTGCATGGCCGCATAAAGCAACATAAATTTTCATCCTCTTCCCTGCTTTGAGTGTTGCTTTCAGTCTTCCGCGCCACTCTTCACGTTTTATCTTTTTATTGGGTGCTAGTAGTAAAATGAATCTCGTGCAGAAATAGGAGATCACAACCGACATGGAATACCAAAGTACCAGCGACAATGTTAGAAAGATTGAAAAAGAGATGATAACAAGCAGAAAAAAAATGACATCTGACAATGATAACCCTGTAGGTAAGAAACCAATTCTCATCGAGTAAATCATGAATACTACTACACCAGCCCCTGTCAGAGAAAGGTAGATGTTTTTTGCCATATTCATATTTAGAGTGTTATTTATTGAAATCAATTCCTGCCTCTCTTTATTTGCCAAGGATGATATGAAAATTAAATCTGTCGTCCATAAATAAGGGACTTCAGAATGCAATTAGTACAGATGGAGTGGTCTCTGAAGTACTGTTTTTCGCTCCCCCCTGTATAAATCACTAGATCTATCTGCGAGTGAAATGACGGGAGGTAAGCTGTCGTACAAATCGTGCTGGCATGATCGTAGGAAAAAACCAAAAGTAAAATAGCTGGTATCAAGTCCATGGTGTAAATCAAATCCATTTCCTATTACGTACAGTTTCATAGGCCAATAATCCTTTCTTTAAGCTAGGAGCTTCGTGACTTATTATTGACTTTTGGCATTTTACCGGATTTTTGCATTATCGGCTAAGTATTCCTGACTAGCTTTAACGCTAAACAACTTCCAGAAATTACCTGCTCACTAATTGATGAAAACAACATGATGTTCACGGTGTCCGTTTTTGCCACGAAGTGAACTGCCTGATGCGTAGCGAAGTCCGCTATGAGCGAGTAGCGGAAGTTGCCATTATTCTTACATCTGAGCTCTATAAGACTTAAATTTTGATCGATAGATCAACTGGAAGCAGGTTACCACCTGCCTATGTAGCAGGTGATGAATTAATATATTATTAACAGTGCTTTATTGACTAAGGTATTTTTGAAAGTTCAACTTCAAAAGTTGAACTTTTAATTTTTAGAACATGATCAACACTTTTATATAGTTGTCGCAATTCACTTACTGCGTTTGTGTCAATCCCTGACCAAGAACACGACCGGGTAAGGTTGATGAAAATTTCCTCGGAGTAAAAAGACTTCTTATTTTGGTCAAGGGAGTTCATTCTTTTAATGATAATTCCCAAAAGATATGTTTTTTGATTCTTCTGCAATTTGTCTGAAGTAATAATCAGACGCATCATTGCCCCCAAGGTAATAGACGCATGATACTCTGGAGATTGTTTTATTTCATCCGTTGTCCAGTCGTTATAGCAAAGGTATTCAGCTGCACCTACCCATATATTGCAATTGTAGATTAATTCATATATTAGATAATCAAATCGCATGGGGAATTCTCTATTTACATCTATACTATCTGATATTTCATGGCTCTTAATAATTTCTTCAAGAAAATAACGATAATACATGAGACACATATGATCTTTTGAACGTTTGAATATGGCTGTTGATATCATGACATCGAAAAACACCAATCCAACGAAGATTGGGCATTCCCATCGCTCATCATTACTTGAAAAATAATTGTCCGGCTGATTGTAAAAGTTAGAATTTCCTTTTTGCTTCTTTATATAGCTAACTACGTAATCACCTACAGGTTTCCATATTCCTACACTGATCGCCGTGCGAATATCATTTAAATAAAAATTGAGCAAGGTGTTACTCTCGTCGAGTGCATACTCCCCGGTATGTGATCGATTTTGATTATCGCGCAGCTCTCTATACATAATGCTGTTTGGGTTGGATATTAAATAAGTAAAGAAATTTGTGTAATATTCATCCCTATCCCTAAACCATAAACAGGTAGCCTTCATTGCTATGTGAGGGTGAGTGTCAATTAAATAATGGACGAAGGGTTTTGATTTCAGAAGTTTAGAGATATTTAATTGAATAGCTTCTTGATTCTTGTCTTCACAAGGGAAAAGCTTTGAAAGAAGTCTTCTGCTTTTTTTGAATCGTATTTTTTTTACTTTTTCTTTATCTATTATTATGGAAAACAATGAAGGGTTTAAGAAATCATGCACACGAACATACCATTTTTTACTACTAATTATATCGAACAACTGCTCATGGTATTTATCAAAAAGATATCCAAGTTGCTCCATTTTTTTTGCGCGCATATACCTTTCTGAAACGCGGATCCAATTATTAAGGTTTGCTTTTGGTATTCTTTTACCTAGAGTCTTAAACCCAAAAAATGCTATTACAATGCAAAGGCAAGTAAAAGTCAATGTATCATCGTTAAAACCTAGCACCCATGGGATCGGTTTTATCGGAAATATGCTTAGCAAAACTTTTGAATATATAACTACCAAAATTGTCGATATAAAAAAAATAATAAATGCAATATTAAGTTTAGATAGGCGTAATTTTAAATCAACTCGCTTCTCATTTGTTAAGAGAGTGTACCAGGCAATAAGTATGGCGAAGACTGCTAGTAAACCATTGGCACCCATTATAACCTCTGAATTAAGCTACATTTAAATAATCATGTGTTTTTAAAACTAAATGCTTATTGTAACAAATTCTGGTCGTTCACATCAGAATTATTTCTAGCATCCTGCACAATTAGTTTTAGTACTTCGCTGGTATCTTCAACGTCCGCTCCTGGCACAAATCTGTCTGCCAGATTAGGTATTCCCATGGGCTACAAAGCACCGGTGAAAATTCAACCCAACTCATCCATTCAAAATAATTATCACACTACACATTTTCTCTCTCATTCCTTTTTTGATTTTCTCATTCTCATCCTGACGCTGATATCGCACGCTAATCGCGCCACCTTCTACTGGCGAGCTTTATAGACGTTTATTCGTCCGGGGCGGGTATTGCTCTTTAAAAATATGAACCGGGCTGTCACAAAACCACAATTCAGGATACCGCTGAATGTTCTCGCTGACCCGTTGAAACCGGAATGCAGAATTGGGATGTGATCGATTGAGTTAATTCACCATGACTTTTTATTAAAGGAAATAGCATGAGAAAACCTACCTATCACGTGTTTGTCACGCAGGAAAACCAGCCCAATTCTAACGGAGAGAAAAACACTTACTGGACAAAGGTCGGCGTAGCGTTCGCTCATAACGGCAAACCTGGATTGAACATCGTACTGACACCCGGTATTGCTGTCTCCGGTAAGCTGGTTCTCCTTGAGCCGAGAGACGATAGCGATACGCCGCAGGCACCCCAGCAAGATTAACGCTCAACTCACCCTCCTTTGCCCTTGCCATCGACTATCTGATGGCTACGTGTGGCTAGATTTGTTACCGAGGCAACCATGCTTTCACCCACTGCTTTTCTGGCGGCGGTCATGCAGTGTGCCGCCACAATTCACCCATCCACCGCGTCTGATGTGGCGAAAGTAGAATCCAGCTTTAATCCTTACGCTGTCGCTGAGATTGTGCCAAAGAAAGAGAGAACACCTGGCAGTGCAGGTGTCATTTCTCATCAGCCCACCAGCAAACAAACTGCCATCAACATCATCAACCAGGTAGTCGCAAAAGGTCGCCGCTATTCGGTCGGGCTGATGCAAATCACCAGCACTAATTTCAGGCATTACGGCGTGACCGCCCATGACTTGTTAGACCCCTGCACCAATCTATCCGTTTTTGAACGCATTCTTACCGATTGCTACCAGCGAGGCGGTACGCTGAAAAGAGCACTCAGTTGTTACTATTCCGGTAATTTCGATACGGGTCAGCAGCCAGAACCTGCCTTTAACCAAACCAGTTATATCCAGCGTATTGGCTATGCGGTCCCGTCAACGCGGGAAGATCTCAAGCACAGTACCACTAGCCAATCCACTTCAGAGATTCATTATCCGACCACCGTCCTGCGCGGTGAACTCACAGATAAATCCATACCGGTTTTGACCTCCTGGCACTACCCCAACGCCATCATTCGCGGCGATGTATCCCTACCTGTAATTAATGAGGAGCAATGACGATGCAAAAACGTAAATACTGGCCTGCGTTTTCTTCCCTATTGATATCGCCCCAGACGCTAGCAGCAGGGAGCGGGTTTAATAAAGCCAACGATACGCTGAGTAATACCTCCACTGGCTTGCTCGGGCTGGCCGCCGTTACGATAACGCTGGCAACCATGTGGGTCGGTTATAAGGTGTTGTTTGACGGTAAAAGCTTGCATGACATGCGCAACGTCATTATCGGAGCCATCCTGATCGTCGGTGCATCGGGCTTTGGTGCCTATTGGGCATCCTAGGGGGAACCGATGACCACCTTGAACAAAGCACTGACCCGCCCTGCAACCATTATGGGTATCCCTCTCGTCCCGTTCGTGATCGTCAGCGGGGCTATCGTCCTGCTGTCGGTCTATATCAGCTATTACCTTACGTTGTTATTGATTCCAGCCTGGCTGGAAATGAAAGCAAAAGCTCGAACGGATATTCATTATTTCGGACTGCTTTGGCTCGCCTTTAAAACTCGCGGGCGGTTTGCCACGAATCGCCATTTCGGTGCCAGTGCAGTGCTGGCAAACCACTATGACGCCGTCGATGTTTCGGAGTTTACCGATAAGATGAAATTAAACGAGCGCATCACGCTGGATAAATACATCCCTTACTCCTCGCACATTCACCCTCAAATCATAAGAAATCGCGCCGGTGATTTAGTCGCTACCTGGGAATTGGACGGTGCTGTGTTTGAATGTGAGGACGAGCA
This sequence comes from Pectobacterium aroidearum, assembly GCF_015689195.1. Lineage (GTDB taxonomy): Bacteria > Pseudomonadota > Gammaproteobacteria > Enterobacterales > Enterobacteriaceae > Pectobacterium > Pectobacterium aroidearum. Next base: position 1,831,149 of record NZ_CP065044.1, on the reverse strand, counting down.
TCATCTGACATTGCTGGCAAGCCACCTTAACAACCTGATCCGCTCGTATGAAGGGCTACCTATCACCTTCTATATTCACCGCATAAGTGAAAAGTACCAGGATGGCTTTGATGCCAGTTCGGGCATCCCCTTTTCGGATGAAGTCACGGAACGCTATTACCAGCCAATAAACGAGAAACCACTCTGGCGGCATCGGCTGTTTTTCACCATCTGTTATGCCCCTTTCTCCACGCTGGAGAAAAAAGTCATGAAGACGCAGCCAGCCGGAAAAAGGAAAGAGGCGCTAGATGATGCTCTGAAAGGGATACTGGAGCACCATGAAGCCATCAACACCGCCCTGTCACGTTATGTGGCATCACCACTGGGCCTTTATGAGGAGAAAGGTCGGGTTTACTCTTCGCAACTCGCTTTCTACCATCGCCTGATTACCGGCAAATGGCAGAACGTGGCGGTGACACGCACACCGTTTTATCACACACTCAGCACGCCGGATGTGTTCTTCACTACCGATACCGCAGAATGTCAGACGGTCGGCGGTTCCCACTTCTTCCGCAGTCTGGAAATTAAAGACTATTCACCGGAGACCTATACCGGCCTGCTCGATGCGCTGCTGTATGCCGAAAGCGAGTATGTACTGACGCAGTCTTTTACCTGTATGGCACGGGATGAAGCGCAAAATCATATCCGACTGGCGGAAAAACGGCTGAATTCAACCGACGATGACGCCATTTCACAGCGTGAAGAATTGATCATCTTACGCGATCTGCTCCAGTCCGGGCATGTATCTTGCGGCAAGTATCACTTTTCCCTTCTGGTCTCGTCCGCCAGCGCCGATCAGGTGGTAAAGGAGACCAATGCGCTGGCCCAGCCTTTTAACGATCTCGGCATCATGACATCCCTGTCTACGTTGTCGTTACCTGCCGCCTATCTGGCTCAACTCCCCGGCGTCTACTCGCTGCGGCCACGTCTGGTGGTGGTCAGTAGCCAGAACTACGCAGATATGGGGAGTCTGCATAACTTTCATCCTCACAAGCGCAACGGCAATCCATGGGGTGAGGCTATCGCCATCCTGAAATCTCCCGGTGGTGGCGGTTATTATCTGAACTTGCATGACAGTCAGGCAGGACGCGATGACTTCAATGAGAAAACGCCGGGGAATACTGCCATCATCGGTAAAACCGGTTCAGGAAAGACCCTGCTGATGACGATGATGAAACAGTTGATGCAGAAGTACCGCAATCCGGCGACATTTTCCGCCTCTGCCACCATCAAACGGCTGACCACCGTTTACTTTGATAAAGACAGAGCGGCAGAAATGTCGATCCGCCAGATGGGAGGTCGCTATTTCCGTATCCGGACCGGTATTCCTACCGGATTTAACCCATTTTCACTTGCTCCTACTCGACGAAATATCAGCTTTATCAAGCGGCTGATCCGCATGCTGTGCCGTCGTGACGGTAAGCCACTTGATCCCCGCGATGAAGAGCGTATCAGCACAGCGGTGGATACCATTATGCTGGACTATCCGCCGGAATATCGCCGTTATGGTATTACCCGATTGCTGGAAGTGTTGCCCGAACCACCGACCAAGGAGGCCCGAACTAACGGCCTGCGTATACGACTGAAGCAGTGGGCGCAGGACGGTGAATTCGGCTGGGTGTTCGATAACGAGGAGGACACCTTCAACATCAGCGATATTGATAACTTTGGTATCGATGGTACGGAATTCTTGGATGATGACGACATTCGCGGGCCGATCACCTTTTACCTGCTGTACCGCGTCACCAGCCTGCTGGATGGTCGCCGACTGGTGATGTTCATGGATGAGTTCTGGAAATGGCTAGCTGATGTTGAGTTTTCTAAATTCTCCCTCAATATGCTCAAGGTGATTCGCAAGCTGAACGGCATTTTTATCCCCGCCACCCAGTCGCCCGATGAAATCGTCAGGCATCCCATCGCTCCGGCGATTATTGAGCAATGCAGCACTCAAATCTTTCTCGCTAACCCCAAAGCCCGCCGTGCGGATTACGTGGAGAAAATGAAAGTCCCTGAAAGCGTTTACGACGTTGTTCGTAACCTTGATCCGAGTGAGCACTATATGGTTGTCCTGAAAACACCACTGCGTGTTGGTGAAACGCGCCCATTTGTCGCCATGGCAAGAATGGATTTATCGGACCTTGGGAACATCACCAAAATCCTGAGCGGCAGTGAAGACAATCTGAAAATATTTGATGCCATTTATCAGGAAGGCATGTCACCCACCGACTGGAAAGAAACGTTCCTTAACCAGGCTATCTGATATTCACCCCGGAGGTCATCACCATGCAAACCAGAAAGATGTGTCTGGCGTTATCGCTATTGGTTTCCACACCCGTACTCAGCGCCGGTATCCCAGTGTTTGATGCCGCCAGTAATACCGAGTCGATTAACCAATGGGTACAGAAACTCCAGCAATGGCAGGAAACGATCACTCACTATAAAAGCGAGCTTGACGCCTATAAGCAGCAATTAGCGACCGCAACAGGCATACGGGATATTCAGGGATTTCTCCACGATGCTAAAAACCTAAAAAACGATATCGAACACCTCCGTAAAAATGGTACTTCACTGGATGACCTGTTGACCAACTCAAACGGTTATTATTCTTCTGACCTTCAGCGCCTATATAACAAATATCAATCGTTCGATATTTGTAATCAGTCCAGTTCATCGCAACGTTATCTGGAAAGTTGCAAACAACTTGTTCTCAATCAGGCGGTCTCGATTGAGAATACCAGTGATGTTCAAAACAAGATTAATAGCACATTAAACGATATATCAGACTTATCCGACCGTATTGCCAACGCCAAAGACTCGAAAGAGTCACAGGACCTGGCTAACGCGGTGGCAGCCAAAAGCGTACAATTGAACGCATTAACCAGCCAATGGGAAATGTCAGTCAAGCAGGCTGAACAGCGATCCGTGATGTTGACTCAACAGCGGCAAAAAGCATTCAATGAACAACAACTTGCCGCTCCGATTCCTGACTTTAATTATTGAGAGGGTAAGAATGAAAACGTCACTTTGCATTTTTCCGATTATTTTAAGCTCATTATTTCTGGCGGGGTGTGACAACCCGAAATCAACGCAGTGGTACAAAGAACACCCGGATGAACTGAGTCAGCGATATAAAGCGTGTGAATCATCCGGCGATGACTCCCAGGATTGCAAAAATGCACGAGAAGCGCGATTTGAACTCCGTCAGGAAAATGCCAAGGTTCCCAATTTGAATTAAAGGGGTCATCTATGTCAGGTGGTATGTTTGTTGGAATGAACAACACGATCACTGACGGTTTACATGCCGTACTGCGGGGACAAACCTCCGTGTACGGCGATATGGTAAGCGTTATCGCCGTCAGCTCCTTCACGTTATTTGTCACTTATCGGGGTTATCAAACCCTTGCTGGAAAACTCCAAACGCCTGTAGAAGATGTCATATGGGATGTCGGGCGAATGCTATTAATCATGACATTCGTTTTAAATCTCGATGGCTGGCTGGATTTAGCCATTTCTGCCATTAACGGATTAACCGACGGCGTCAGCGGTGATGACAATGTCTGGGTGTTACTGGATACCGTCTGGGTGAAAGCGCAAACGATAGGACAAAAGCTTTATCAGCAAGATGATTCCACCTATGTAAAGCTCAACGGCGGTATTGCCCAACTTCTGGTCTGGGGAGGCGCAATCGTCACCCTGCTATTTGGTTCGGCGGTTAACCTGTTAGCCGGAATAATCATTGTATTAATGACCACCACCGCACCGTTATTTATTTTCTGCCTGCTGTATGGATTCCTTATTCCGATGTTTAACAACTGGCTGAAAATTATCTTCACGGTGATCCTGACGATTATGTTTTCCGCGTTATCTATCAGGATTGTCATCAATTATCTTAATGGGCTATTAGATAAAGCGGTTAATTTTGCAGATAGCGCCAATATCATCACACTGGGCGTTCAGTGCTGCGTTGCGGGTGTTATTTCAGGCATCATTATTTGGTTTTCAGCAAAAATCGCGAACGCATTAGGCGGCGTCGCCGTTCAGGTCGCACTACAGGGTGCCGCTATGGGCGGTCTACGTGGGCTGGCGAAACCCTCTTCTGATGCAGCAAAACCGGTCATGAAAACCGGTGCGGCGGGTGCCCAGATAGCGGCAAAAGCGGGCGTCAGCGCCGCTACTGCAACAGGTACACTTATCGCCACAGGTACCAGCAAAACCCTCTCCGCATGGCAAAAACGTGCGGCTTCTATCGACAGCATGAAGCGTTTCAACCAACAGCGTAACCGCTAATCTCCTTCTAACCCCCATCTCTCCATCTCGTACCGTGGCAACCGCCATCGGTAAAGTATTTCTGTCTTCAACAAACACAGGAATCAATATGAAATCCAGCCTCATCTTTCTGATGCTGTGCGTCCTCACGGGCTGCGCACAGCGTCAGCACGATTTGACGCCAGTATCTGGCGAGCCTCAACCGGTTAATTCCCCCGCAATTATTCAGGAGCTGACAAAACATGTCTGAAACAGAAAACATCATTGCGTCATCCCGAACCTTTGAATCTGTCCTGCTGGAAAAGGATGAACGGGAAAAAAAGTTGGCGTGGCGAATAGCGGCCATAGGGTTTGCTTTGGCCGCTATGGCGATCACCGCGCTGATCATTCTGCTGCCGCTGAAAACCACCGAAATAGAATTATGGTCGGTGGATAAACAGACCGGACGTTATGAATATATGACCCGGATTAAAGAGCAGAGTATTTCCACAGAGAAAGCACTGGCTCAAGCGTTAGCGGCGCATTATGTCAGGCTCCGCGAGGGCTATAACTATTTTGCTCTCCAGCGCGATTACGACGATGTGCAGCTATTCAATAGCGACAGCGTTAACAGTGATTATCTCGACGGGTTTAACAGCAATCAGGCACCCGATATCATTTTCAATAAAGCGGAATATGTCGTGTCTATCGACATTATTTCCAACGTTCACGCGACCGCGACAGATCCTGACCATCTGGCGACCTTACGCATTAAACGGACTATCCGCCGCATTGTCGATAACTCGGTTAAAACAGAGGTCTGGAACATCCGGCTGACTTATCGATACCTCCCCCGCAAACAACTGACAGACAGCCAGCGAGAAGTGAACCCGCTGGGGTTCATCGTGACCAGCTACCAACGCGATAAAGAACTGAGGGGTGAATGATGCTGAAAACAACCGTGATATTGAGCCTCCTTCTGGTGTCACCCATCGCCTGGAGCGCGGCGATACCGCGCAGCAGCACGTATGACAGCCGAATGCAGAATGTCACCTATAACAGCCAAAATGCGACCATCGTCAACACCCGCCCCGGCTACCTCACCACACTCCTGTTTGATGACGATGAAGAAGTCATCGACGCGCAAGCGGGTTTTCCAAAGGGCTGGAAAGTCACAAAAAGCGATAACCGGGTCGGTGTCAGTCCAAACCCTATCACCCAGCCGGTAACCGATGATAACGGCAACAACATCAATAAGGTGTTTCTGCCAACGGCAAGCGAGTGGAGAACCAATCTCTTTGTCGTGACATCGAAGCGTGATTACAGTCTGGAGCTGAACGTACTGGAGAATGACTCACCGTCTCAGGCCTTTATTATCCGTTTTCGCTATCCGGATGACGAGCGCAGGCAAGCAGACGCAGCCAGCGCAGCGCGTCTGAAACTCCTGCGTGAAACACAGGAAAAGCAGCAGATAACGACAGCATTTGAGCAGGCTACCACGCCGCGTAACTGGCTTTATACCAAGCGAGTTGCTGCCGGTTCAGCATCCATTGCACCAGATTTCACTTATGATGATGGTCGTTTTATCTATCTCGGTTTTTCTCCCGTCAAAATCCTTCCGTCGATCTTCCGGATCGTTAACGGGCAGGAACAGACCGTAACACCCCGCATAACCAAACACGGAAGCTACACCGTGGTCGTCGTGCGGGCAATGTCGCCACAGTTGGTGTTGCGCTATGGCGGTTCGGTAGTCGGGATTGAGAATACGTCATTCGGCAACGCTACCGTTGGCAGCGGCGATACCGTTTCGCCTGCCGTCACACTGGAGGCTAAATGACTGATAAATCGCTCCCAGAAACAACGGAAAAAACCGTGGCAGAGCTGGAGGCTGAAGCCCGTGAACGCGCCCGTTCAGCGATGGCGAGTCAGGCACCGGAGCAGAACACGCCTCCCGGCCAACCCGAAGTTACCCGCTTCAGAAAAGCCTCCAGCCGCCGGACGCTGCTGGTCAGCCTGCTGAGTCTGGGCGCACTGATTGCACTGGCATTGGGTGGAGATCGCTTCCTTGCATCATTAAAGCAACGCGATGATAAGGCAGTTGAAACAACAGCCCCGCCGTCAGCCAGTACAGGGCAACATGAGCGTAAAAATCTCGGCATGGACAACAATCCGTTCGGCTTGTTTGGTCAGGACAAACAGGAAACCGCAACAGATAATCACCCAATACAGACGGCATCACCGTCAGAGCCACCTGCTTTAAATAAGGCGGCGGCACTGGTCGATGGCTCAAGTAGTGCCGCTGAGTCCACACAACGCGGTAATACTCAGGCTTCACAAACTGCCCCTTCCGGCACACAGAGCAAAGACACACCAGCAACCATGTCTGGCACAAAGGCTAACGACGACAATCCCGGTGTCGCAAAAGTGACCAGCGTCAGGCGACTGGATCTCGATCCCTATCTTTACCTTCCGGTTGATCGTTATATTCCATGCTCAATGATGCGGCGTTTTGTCTCTGACGTGGGTGGTCGTATTTCCTGCCTCATCGGTGAAGATGTCTACAGCGCCAACCATTACGTGAAGTTGCTCCCTGCAGGAACCGTCGCCAGAGGGTTCTACCGCACCGGGGCGCTGCAACATGGCCGGAGCCGGATGTTTGTCATCTGGACGGAATTACGCACACCGGAACCCGGTAGCCTGCAAATCCCACTGATTGATACCGAAGCCACCGGTCCATTGGGTGAGGCCGGGATTAGCGGCTGGATTGATACCCATTTCTGGGAACGGTTCGGCAATGCGTTAATGTTGAGCACCGTACAAGATGTGGCTGCCGCCGCATCAGATTCAGCACCGGGGAAAGACCGCAATACCGATTACACCGAAAACACCCGCGCTGCCGCGTCAGAAATGGCGAAAACGGCCTTAGAAAACAGCATCAATATCCCGCCCACGATGTACCTCAATCAGGGCGATGTGATCGGCATCATGACCGGTACGGATATCGATTTCTCTTCCGTTTATCAACTACGTCTAAAAAAGAGGTGGTATGAGCGCTGAAAACCTGTCGTTGGATTTTATGAAAACTCAGTTGTTCGGCGATTATCTCCAACTGAATGGCCTGACGGAAATCGCCATCAACCGCCCCGGAGAGATCCACACCAAAATAAACGGTCAATGGCAGAAGCATGATTCTCCGGTTACGTTGCGTCAGTGCCATGCGTTTGCCAAAGCATTGGCCTCATGGAATGAGGACAATATCGATGATACCTCCCCTATCCTTTCCGCCACATTAGGATCAGGTGAACGTGTCCAGACCATTATTCCCCCAGCCTGTGAGCGGAATACCGTATCGATTACGCTGCGAAACCCGTCATTTGAGCAGAAAACACATCAGTCCTGGATTGATGCCGGTTTTTATAACCGGATAACCGGTAAGGAGAGAAACGAAAGCAAAGATGATGAACTGATCCGCTGCTATAACAATGGTGATATTCCAAGCTTTATCGAAAAGGCCGTTGAGTTCGGTAAAATGATCTTTATTGTTGGTGAAACCGGCTCAGGTAAAACCACCTATATGAAGACTTTGCTGCACTATATTCCGCCACATCTCAGGCTAACCACGATTGAAGATAATCCCGAAATCCGTTTTTACCATCACGCCAATTATGTGCATCTGTTTTACCCGGCAGATGCCGGAGATGATGCGATTATCACGCCCGGCAAACTTATTCGGGCGAATTATCGAATGAATCCGGATCGCATTCTGCTGGCAGAAATTCGTGGGCGGGAGGCGTGGGATGCGCTGAAAATTATCGGTTCAGGGCATGAAGGCCTTATCACCTCCCTGCACGCAGGCAGCCCGGAAGAGTGTATTGAAGGGATCATTGACCGCTGTTATGAGAACCCTGACTGCAAAAATATCCCGTTCGATGTGCTGTTACGCAAGGTGCTTAAATGCGTGGATATCATCGTCAGCGTAGATATTCACGGTGATATTCGTCGGATGGGGGATATTTATTTCAAACCTGTACACCTTCATCAAATGAAGAAATCATTCAGATAGATGAACCGCCCCCTCATTCCCAATAAAGGTATTTGATATGAGAACAATCATATTCACAGCCTGCCTTTTCTGCATGAATTTTTTACTGCCCTCTTCCGTAATGGCTGCTGATGCCTGTGAGATTGTCTTATGTCTGTACGGTAAGACAACCGGTAATAGTGGAGGAAATGAATGTCAGTCGGCTGAACGATCTTTCTTTAATATTGTGAAAAAGAACAGACACGGATTTCAACCTAATCGTACCGCCGACGCCCGAAGAAACTTATTGATCGAATGCAAATCAGCCGAGCCGAAAATCATCGACCAGATAATTAATAAATTTGGCCGTTTGCGTAATTGAACTCAAAGGAAAACAGCAATAACAATATCTGAATTGTTACCGCTCCCCCTGTCAAATTTGGATGGCAAACTCGGCACCGGTCGACGATTTTAGGCTTTTAATTTTATGCGAATAGCAGAAATTTAAAAGTGGTGTAAGGCGAGTAAATTCAATTTCAAAGAAATTGCTAATTTGCGTCGCCGAACCCATCTGCAAACAGCCGCGCCCACGCGGATTTTGCAGACCGGGGGGAGCCGAATAAATTTCGCCGCCCCAGCGAGCGAAAAGCTATCGCCCACGATAGCGGTTTATTTGGGGGGCATAGCCCCGCACACCGTCGCTGCTAAGTCTCCGGCCAAAAGCCGGTAGCGTGGCGCGACCACCCGCTTTGAAGGCGTTTTCCCATTTTTTCGCTTGGCCGGAACGGACAAAAGAAAAAATAGGCGAAAAACGGCGTCTCAAAGGGGGTGGTCGCGCGTAGCGGGCGACGGTGTGCCGCCTTTGACCTCGGGGGGTTTGGCGTGGCGTCCAGCCACGCCAAAACCCCCATGCGCTAGGCAATAAGGGCGTCCAGCCCGCATGAACTGGCGCACGCCGTTTCGTACCGGGAAGCATGCTTTCCGGCACATGGCCGCACAGCGGCCACCTTCTTTACCCCATACGCTCGCCCCGACTTTTCGCCCGACACCGTGGGGCGAATTGATGGGGCGATACGTTGGGGCGAGTCGCGGACAAAGGAGGCACCATGATGTTAAATAAGCTTGCCATTTCACTGTCGCCGATAGTAAATGGTGTGCTGTCCTTTATTGATGTTATGCAACAGCATCAATTGATGCTGGCGCTATTATCGGGACTGACCCTGCCGTTTTTCGCTTCAATGAAAAGCGATGATCGGCAGAAAGCCCCATTATGGAAAAAGCTGTTTATCACTTTTTCCCTGCTGTGTTTCCTGTTTGGCACAGTGGGTCCCTTACTTATTAGCGTTTTTAGGTGGCTTTATAACGTTCGGATACTTACCCGCCCCCCCATTCTGGACTGGTCAATATTAATTATATTTACCGTGGCAGGGCTTATTCTCCATATTAGTCTGCGCCGGGTATTAACTCCTAAACTGGATAACATAAAAAAACAACTCATCAAAAAGACCAGTCTTGAACGGGAATTACGCACCGATGTACGTACGGTAAAATCCCTGTTACCGGAAACGCTGCATTATAACCCGCTGGATTATATCAACCTAAATAAGGGTATTTTTATCGGGATAGACCGTGATGAAAAACCGATGTATCTCCCGTTAAAAGACTGGCAAAGACAACATGCGGATATTATCGGCACCACCGGAGCCGGTAAAGGTGTAGCAACCGGTATATTGCTTTACCAAAGTATCCTGGCGGGTGAAGGTGTATTTATTATGGACCCAAAGGATGATGAATGGGCGACGCATCTTTATCGCAAGGCCTGCGAGGATGCAGGAAAACCCTTTGCCTTAATTGACCTGCGAAAACCGCAATACCAATTAAATCTAATTGAAAATATTACGTCTGACGAACTAGAGGAATTGTTTGTTGCGGGATTCAGCTTGGCGGAAAAAGGTCAGGAATCCGATTTTTATCGTATCGACGACCGAAAAGCGGCACGTATGGCGGCACAATTTGTCAGCAGTCATACATATTCGACTATCCGCGATATTTATAACGGCGAATATGTTCAAGGTATCGCGAAGGATATCAAAGCCTTTTTCGGCAAGATTGAAGAGCTGGCGTTGCTCAATGCCATCAACGCGCCGACAGGATTTTCACTCCAATCGGTTTTTGATGAAGGTGGCTGCTGCTATGTCATCGGCTCAATGCGCAATAGCAAGATTATCACCGCCCAGCGAATGCTGCTGGTACGTCTGTACCAGTTAGCAGAACGACGTGACCGGGTAAAAGAAACGCCCCGCCCCATAGCCATCTTTCTCGACGAATTAAAATACCATCTGTCAAAACCGGCTCTGGAAGGGCTAGGCGCGGCACGGGATAAAGGCGTGCATATTATTATGGCGCATCAGTCCGTCGCCGATTTGAAAGACTGCCCGGCAGATTTAAAAGGCGATGCTGTTGTCGGTGCGGTCGTTGAAAACGCTAAATTCAAGCTGGTATACCGCGTTATGGACCCGGATACAGCGGAATGGGTAGCGAGAATGTCCGGCACCATCTTAGTGGATGATGAAATCCGCAAAGCCAAAACTGATGCCGTACTGACGGAAACCATCGACGGTGAACGTACGATTAGACAGGCCGAGCGTTTCTTTATCGACAGCAATATGATCCTGAACCTACCCGATTTTGTCAGCTTTATCTTTACGACGAGAACGCTTCCCTCTGCCTCACTGATTTTCCCCATCAAGGTACAAAAACACGAGCTGGAGATCTATTCCGTTTCTCCGGATATTGCCGCGTCGACAGTACCAGCAAGAATCGCGCTGGACTTCGACGAGGAAGATGTACCTCCCGCTTCAACGCCCAATGTCGCGGCAACCCAGCCAGACCTTTTCTTTGAAGGGGAAAGAAAATCAGCAAAACCGAGATCTGATGATGACGAAACACCGTCCTTGCTCAATTTTTAGGAGGTTTCATGCTTATCGCCACGCATAGCGAGCGCACCACTCGCAACAGAGAGAAGATAAAAAGGCTGCTGAATTTCCTGAAGGAAGAAACCTACAGCGACTTTAAAACACTGATGCTGCTGTTTGGCTTCAGGGATCATAAATCGCTGTATACGCTGCTGACAAAAATTGAGCGAATGGGGTTAATACAAAAGTATGTATTTGAATCACGGACGATGAAAATGTCATTGTGGGGCATAACCAGCGACGGACTGGCTATCGTTTTAACGCCGGACGATGATATTTTTCCCGCGCGCTTTGAACCCTCAAAAATCACTGGCTGGACGCTGGAACACCACCTTGATAATCAGGTTGCTAGGCTCATCCTGGAGAAAAAAGGCGCATCCGGATGGATAAACGGCGATCGCTCAACGTTCCTCAGCCAGTATCAGGTCAAACACCGTCCGGATGGACTCATCACACTCCCTGACGGACAGGTCATCGCAGTAGAAACCGAGCGCCGCCTGAAAACCAAAGCTCGCTACCAGGCGATTATCGCCAGCCATTTGCTGGCCCGTACCCATAAACACTGGATGTACGTTTTTTATATCGTGCCGGACCTACACAAAAAACGCGCCCTTGAACTGCTGTTCACCAATATAAAACACGTCATTATAAACCATCAACATATCCCGCTGGAGGCACGCCATCGGAATGTTTTTCGTATTTATACTCTCGACGAGCTGCGACAACTGGAGCTGAGGCAATATTCATAAGCTGGCTCTGACGTTGCCAAATCTCATGGTTGGCTAAGAGCGAAGAGTGGACTGAAGCTACACCTCCCCGCTTTTTCGTTTATATGCGGCGCTTCGGTAAACTACCCGTAAACCCACATTCGGTCGAGGGAGCAGCCAGTGCAGAGCACAGTCGTTATCTTTACTAACCCCATCAAAAGAAGTGAAAAACGCCATTTATAGATTGAATTGCATGTTGGCACATATAGACTGTCTGCATGGGCTTTAATACGGAGAAGAACAATGTCCCTGTTACATCAGATCCAAGAGTCAGTGGTGCAAGATGGATCCAGTTTGGGGCCAATACTTCTTAAACTCAGACTCCTGGCAGCAAGGTTAGGAAGTAACGATCTAGAAGAATGGGTAAGGCATGAATCAGAAGGCTATCCTCTGGATGCGGTGCTTCCCGATTACAGAATTGTAGGCGTAACTTATAAAGGCACTTTTTCTGGTCCCTTTGGTTCCGGTATAAAAAATGCGCCTATACCTCCAATATTAATAAAACAGTTTGCAGATGATAGCTGGAATAACTTCTCCGTCAGAGAAAGTATTGCTGCCGTTGGCGAGCTTGTTAAAGCTAGCGCAGATGGTGGATCACTTGGAATCAACGCATCAAATTTAATCCTTCTCTTGCAAGGGAAAATTTATGATGGTTATGCGTGCAATGATATCTCAGGTGATATTTCAGTCGTGTCATTATCAGAAATATCACAGGCCGTTCGTAATAGAGTTCTTGAACTAACCATTGAGCTTGAAAAGTCAATTCCCGCAGCAGCCCACATCACTTTTGGTACTCAGAACATGAATAACGATAATGCGTCAAAAGCACAGCAAATAACACAACAAATAATTTATGGCAATGTTGGAAATGCTATATCAGGCGGCAGCGAATCAAATATTACCGTGAATATTCAGTCGTATAATAGAGAATCGGTCGTAGACTACCTGAAAGAATCCGGCATTCCTGAAGAAGATGCTAGCGAGTTCGCATTGATTGTAGAATCTGAAGCACCAACAAGTTCTGAAGAGCCTTTTGGACACGGTGCGAAAAATTGGATTGCTTCAAATATAAGAAAAGCAGCTGATGGCACCTGGAAAATTGGGATGGCAGTTGCAACTAAAGTTCTCACTGAAGCTGCACTTAAATACTACGGTTTGAAGTAAGTCACGGGCCGCATTTGGCGGCCCTAACTCTATGTCTTTTGTATATTCAATTAGGCTAGGCGATCAGGGCTATTTGGGTTTTCGATGAATTTCACGTAAAACCTAACGTGAGCACGGACCGGTTTCTCTTGTTAGCAGAGTCGTGACTGTAAATATCCCGCATAACCGGACCATTTAATGTTGGTATTACCATCGATTGAACTCACAATACGAATTGTTCAATAAGCAGAAGAGCTTCTGACCTTCCCCCTAATTATCAATAGGTGCCGACTTTAGCAAAGTCCGCACCTGGCACGAAGCGGACGACCTAATTGAGCTGAAGGTCCGTTGTGAGCTGTGAGTTCAACCGATGGATGCAACACATTGGTTAAAACGCTCTGCGGGTGATTCATAGTCTAGCGTTTTTCTTGGCCTCTCGTTGAGCTGCCTGGCAACACTGTTTAGTCTTTGCTGGCTGTGAACCGATAAGTCAGTTCCTTTTGGAAAATACTGCCTGAGCAATCTGTTCGTATTTTCATTGGAGCCGCGTTGCCAGGGGGATTGAGGATCGCAGAAGTAAACCTGAATATCTGTGGCTACAGTAAACCGGGTGTGGCTGGTCATTTCAGCACCCCGGTCCCATGTTAATGTTTTATAAAGCTCAGCAGGTAATTCCCGGGCTTGTTTAATGAGTGCAGATATAACCGTTATGGTCTTGTTGTCCCTGACTTTGGCCAGCATAACAAAACGGGAATGACGTTCTACAAGGGTGACGATATAGGAGTTTTTCGAGCCCTGAATCAGGTCACCTTCCCAGTGACCTGGTATAGCTCTGTCAGCGGCTTCAGGTGGCCTTTCGCTGATAGAGACCGTATCTGGGATTGACCCTAATCCTTTCCCTTTAAGCGATGATGTTCTGGATCTACGCACGACTCTTCCGCTTCTGAGGCATTGCTGCAGTTCTTTTTTTAATGCACCCCGGGTTTGTATAAAAAGCGTTTTATAAATCGTTTCGTGTGACACATGCATTTCCTGATTATCCGGATAACAGCGTTTCAGCCAACCGGCGATCTGTTCCGGCGACCAGTCCTGGTGCATCTTCTCTGCAATGATTTTACACAATGCGAGGCTTTCAATTAGCTTGCAAGGTTTTGGTCTCAGAGCATTTTCCCACGCAGCAGTATCCGCTTTTGATGCACGGTATTGTTTTGCACCACCGTGCCTCTTGATCTCGCGGCTAATCGTTGAAGGTGCTCTCGATAGCTTGTTTGCGATCGCTCTGATGCTGATTTTTTCTACCAGCGCTCTGGATATTTCCTCTCTTTCATCAAGTGAAAGAGCTAACGGATGCCGCTTTCGGACAGGGGGACGATATCCACCAGTCTGGTGGATAGTGGGCATAATAGAAGAATGATATCTGTCGAACATTCTGGCGATATCATGCAGGGAATCACCTTGCTTATACCGGTCCCAGATAATCGCTTTCTGTTCTGGCGTGTAGTTAATGCGCGTTCTTCGTTTCATGGCAACGTCCCCCTTGATTAAGGATAGCGTTGCAACGACCCGTTGAACTCACAGCGAGAAGCGGACTTTACCTTACAGATTACTGCGCCACGGGAAACTGAACCCAAATTTTTCACAGGAAATGTCATTAATATGAATCTAATTTAGTTAATTATCTGTATTAGAGATAGATGGAAGATATTGTTGAAGAATAGGGTTAATTTGATAAGATGCTTATACAGAACAAAACTATAATTTGGAATTCCTATGTTTAAAAAATGGATAGAAAAGGCTGTCGGAGCAGTTGTTATAGCTTTAACTAAGGTTGCGATAGATAAGGTTCCGGGTATGTACAAAGGATTAGTTGATTGGTGGAATGGTAAGAGTATTGCCATCATTGGACCAACAGCATCAGGAAAAAATAGCTTTTTCAATAAGTTAAGCGGAGGCATTGTTCCTGCAGAGCACATACAGACAAGAGGTTCTGAAAACGTAAAGACCTTCAACATTTCTTGGCCGCTTCCTAATAAAAGCGAAGTGAAATTTAAATGTAAAAATTCAATTAATGTCGGTGGGGAGATTGATGAAAGAGAAAGATTCTGGTTGCAATCTTGCAAAGAGGCGGATGTAATTTTTTATTTAGTTGATTTCGATAAGTTAACTAACGATAATGAAAACACTATGCGCAGAATTAAATCTGATTTTAAATGGATTGCATCAAACATTCCAAAGTTTAAAAAAGAAAGCGCTCTGTTTATTATTATAAATAAAATGGATCTAATCTTTGATGGAAGCGCAGATCCTTCAACTATTGAGGAAAAATTGACTTCTGCATTGATTGTTCACCGTGAAAATCTTGATGAAGCAACTCAGAAAACCTTAGGTAGTTATACTAGTAGGATATCTGGTCTAAGTCCTATGAGTATGACCGATTCTCATATTTTTAGTATTTGTTTTACCTCTGCATTACAAATGATTTTTGATTCTGAGGGGAAAGTGAAATGAGATGCATATGGTTGCTGCCTGACAGAACACAGACAGGTTGTATCAGAGCCCTTGAAGGTGGGATAATACACAACTTGCATGAACATATCGATCTTAGCGCACTACCACCTGAGTTAATACTTGGTATACCTGAAGAATTGTTTCGGACAAAGTTAGAATTGAATTTCTTATTTGGTCAATTTACAACTTTAAATTCAGGAGAAAGGATTTTTTGCATTTCAGCTCCAGCTGGTAGAGATATATCAGGTAGGATTGTATCAATATCCAATTTGCAGATTTTGGGTGAAAAAGAAGAACCAACCCTTAATTTGTCGGTACCATTAAATGTTTCAAATGAAGATGGAGAAATGATCAGAGAAATTTTTGTAAGTCAAAATGAGGATTATCTCAAGAAGATTGACCCCATAAAAAAAATGCTTAATGCAGTTATGCTAGAAAAAAAAGTGCGTTCGTTTTCTAGTGAAACGTTAATTTCCTCCAGTAACAAGCCAGAGTGGATGCCTCAAAAAAAAAAGCCATATCCGGATGGCGTAATTAGTATAAGATATATACTTTTACTCATATTTTTTATTGCAATAGCTGCCCTTTTTTACTTAATATTCTGAGATATTCCTCCCTACAGGTAAGGCCAGAGAGGCTGCTTTGAGCGAGGAGCGAAAATTAAATCTGCAATACAAAATTTATCGTTCAATGAAAAAATACGCTCCAAAAATATTTTACAACCCAACTGATACTTACTGTCAATTAGGAGAACAATCCCAAGAACTCTCTTGGGATGTTTTATTTTCTCAAGTGGGATTTAAGTGAAAAATATAATAATATGGCATTTTTTATTTAGCTGCGCATTTTATGAGGTTCAAAATTGAGGGGATATAAAGTTTTTCTTCAACAACTTTAGTTTTCTTAAAATGTGCAGAATGAAACTTCAAATGTTTTTTTAACGTTTCCCCCCAAGATTCATCTTTAAAATTACCTTCAACCTCAACTATTTTTTCGAAGCAGAATATCATTCTGGCCACGTACCAAACATATTGGTCATACATAGGGTCTCGCTCATGTCTACCATCTGCAGTGTAACCCTTAGAGAAATGCGGGTTTTCCATAGCTAATTGCAAATATGCTTGATAAGCCGTGTCTGCAATAGTTTTTTTGGCAATTTCTTTGCTCTCACTGATGGTTGCTTTGGCAACTAAAATCGCCCAAATAGCCACTCCAGCACTTACCAACGGAGAAGCTATCGTAGCTAACTTAACTAATGTGTCCATATGAACTCTTAATGTTTTCGATTGAATCCAGCAGGCTGGGACTTTGTCTTTCTGTATAAACTTAGCTTACGCCTAAAAGCTGCTAAATCTATATCAGCAGTGCTAATTGCTATTTGGCCAGTCCCATGAGCATGAGAGATCAGTTTATGATGCTTCTCTTTGTATGGGGCTTGCATACTTGAACCACCATACTCTCCCGTATTTGTAATAACAACATGTTGATACATATGCCACTGAAGCGCTGAAGCCATATTATCAAATGTGTCAATATCTTTATTGTACGCCACAATGACAAACATATCAGTTAAATCTCTCAGGTCTGCCGCAAGCTTTATATCTGTTGCATCGTAGCAGATCGCGCCAGTTATTTTAAATGGTCCTTCGGGGTGACCCTCAATAGAAATAATATGTTGGGATGGTCTATATCCCTGAACACCAAGAGTAACTTCATCTATTGTCATATGATATTTACCCTGGTCACGAATACGCCACTGAGTTCCTGACTCGGAAGAGTCTGGAATGATCCAGCGAGCTTTATTAACAATTTTGCCGTCTTGTTCACAGAAGACAAATCCGCAAAATATGATGGCTTTAGTTTTAAATGCTAGAGCTTTTACTATGTCTTCGTCTTCTGGATGAACAGCCAATTCAGAAAAGACAATAAGATCAGCAGTACTGGTATGGTCTCTTGATTCCGTCTTAAGTTTAGTATTTAAAGTCTGCTCCGTTAGCTTACAAATTTCCGCGAGGTGTTCTCTATGCTTCCAACGCACATCGGAATTATCCAGTGTTACGTCAGAAGGGTGAAAATGTTTATCCTTAGGAAATAACTGCTGCACAGTAACAATTCTAAATTGGTTAGATGCTAACTCAGGTCTACTGACAACAGTAGGTAATGTTGGAACATTGGATGAAGTGCATATTTGCGTTTCTAAATAAATTAGCCTTTCTACCATACATTTTCTAAACTCATCAAGGCAGGTAATTGACAATATATCGTCTTGATTTATGTAAGAAGAAGAAAAACCTGGCCATTGCAATCCATGCTGAAGAAAGCTTGCAAACCAATCAGTTATAGTTCCATATGAACCAACAATTGATTCTGGTGTATGTAACATTCCCATACGTCGCTTGTAAAACTGAGAACGTATACCATCATACTTTTCGCCATTAAACTTTAAATCATTTCGCTGGGTGTAATCCACATTACCCAAAGCAGCACTTCTTAGCACACTACACACCCAATATAATTTTTGTGCATCATGTTGTTGGGGGGGGTGAGAAGCTACTAACCACTCAGGGCTTGCATAGCGCGGGTCTGTAGGTTTTTTTCCTATTTTATCTATCGAACATGAAATATTAACACCAGGACGCCATAGTTCTGTCCATGATGTTGATACATCTGATAAATTTACTTTTATTTCATGTGGAGAATACTGCTTACCATTAGATTTCCATGTTTTTTTCTCCTTATCATCTAGAAGATCAACTAATGCTATACCCAGTTTAAGAAGCGCATGTTCATATTTAAACGGGTTTTCCTTGAAGCTGATTACTGATGAAAGATTATGCTCCGAACCATTTGGTCTTGACTCATTTTTAGGTATGGCCCATCTAAATTCGTTAATCCTATTTTTATCTATATCACTATCTTTCATCCTAACTATTTCTTTCCAAATTGCGTTCCAAAATTCACCACCACGGAAAGCAAAATTGTTTATAATTGAATCTACTGCTTCTTTATTTTTTGTATGTGAAAGTAGAAAAACAGCATTTGCTTGGTAATCTTTGCTGATCTGAGCAGATAATTCAAATAGGTAACCATCACTAATACTCAATGGTTCTAAGTGTTTTTTAATCAAGACGTTTTGGAGTCTAGTAAGATCAGGAGAAGCTTTATTACTAGCTATAAACGGCTTGTTGATTACTGCAAGATAGAGCAGTGCTTGCTGATATGCGTAACTTGGAATGTCAGATTTACAAGAAAGTAGTTTTTGAGCAAATGATGTAACTTCACTCATCAACTTTTGATAATTATATATGTACTCTGGCTGTATATTTCGGTAGAGATCAACGACGCTACGAAATATATCAGAAAGAAGATATATCATGATATATTTATCACACTTGTCACGATTTGATTTTATTCTTTTGAAAATATCATCAAGAATGGTTTTATAAGCATCTAGATTAGGGTTTATAGCTATTGCCTTACGAAAGATAACCATAATCGATGGATCTTTAAGCCATGCCTTAAATAATTTCTTTGCAATCAGCTCAGATTCATTATCAAATTGCTTTCTCTCTTCAGGTGAGATCAGTTTGCTTTTTTTAGTTAAGCTTGTTTCCAGTCTATGGGCCGAAAATCTACGCAAAGATTCTACTTTAATCGATTTATCATTGTTAAACCCTGGGAATGAATCATTAGCATCATCGAAGAAATTATCTTGCTCAGTCAGTAATAATTGTTGAAGTGCTGGTATATTATTATCTAGCCCGTTACGCTCAGGAATACTCGAAGTTCCTATTTCATGCTGAATTTCATTAATTCTATTTGTAAGGCCGCTTCCGTTATCAATATCTGAAAGTATTAAAATTGACGTTTTTTTATCATTGACCTCTAAATAAGGCTCTCCATCTAACTTATCTTGTTTTAATGTTTCATCGAGAACACCTTGAACTAACCCATGAACAAATTCCTTAATTTCTTTATTATTTAGCGCCTCTCCAGAAATCACTAACCTAATATCATCTACATATCGACAGTAATCATGCAGTATAATACGGCTACCATCACGAAACTTAGAAATTATAGACTCATCAAAATCAATGAGATATGCATTCGCCAGAGCTCCAGCCGATGCTAAGCCTTGAGGAAGCCCAACGATTTTTTTTAAATCCAAACTTCCAAGTAAAGACAAAGAGTCTTTAGGCCATGTCCAATTCAAAATTTGACTTGCCAAACTCCAGAAATCATTATTATCTGAAACATTGCAATCGTAATGTTTAGAAGATATTTCTTTAAGTTTTTTTATCAGAAGATCTATTTTTATAGAGCTAAAAAAGTTTTTCAAATCCAAACTAACAATATAAACATCATCAATTCCACTGACTTTATTTACAGTTTCTCTTCCTACATAGATAGGTCTTTGTAGGAAATTTCGATAATCTGTAGAGAACTTCCTGTAATATTCGCTTCCACCCCAACGAAATCTGGCCTTATCATTATTCCAATCACAAATAAGCCTGTTTCCGTAACTAACAACTTTATTTTTCACATGCTCAGCATAGCCAAGGCTACTTAGTGAACAATCTTTCTGTCTCGTTTCTAGCGAATCAGCAATACACATCATTACGGCTGTAGCAAAAGACTGCTCCTTGATAGATATATTAGCCAATGGTCTTAATTTTCTATCCTCTTTATTTGTAATCCACCTCCCTTTTTTAAAGAACCAGTTAGCACCTTTGGGAGCCAGTATTAATTCAATATCACTTTTGGGAAAAGTGGCATTTTTGACTTCATTTGACCATTTAGTGACTTCATCACTAATATCAAAGGCACACTTGTCAAGCGCTAATAGATCTGCATACCAGTTGTGAGTTCTGACAAAACTGTCTGTTTTTTTCCATGCCAATCCTAAAATAAATGAGTCCTTAAGGTACTCAGAATTAGGTTCGAGGTTATAATATTTTTTATCAAGTAGTTTCATTTTTCTCAACTTAATCTTAAGCGTTATTATTCACTTCAAATACAGCCTTGACATTTACTGTTTATATTTCCCAGAATAACTATACTACCGTTCCTTCATCGAATAATCCACGATAAGTGTCAAAGGTTTTGTCGTGTCGAAGGGCTATCCTCCTGATACATCAGGCACTTTTTTCAGGCCATAAAGCATGGTTGTACGTGAGGAAGCTTTGTAGTGGTCAACAAAAATTGAGCACCGGGTTAGAGTTTTCTAGTATCGGTTTTCCGGCTCGTTTGGCTGGAAAGTAATCCCCCGAAAAATCGATGCTTCCATAAGTGGAATTTACTCCTAATCTAACATTGCCTGGGCAGTTCGATAAACCGATCAAGCTTTACTGACTGCCAGATCTATGCCTTTTCATATAAGCCGAGGATGGCACATCAACTTCCGTATCTGGCACGGAGCGGGCAGAGAGTAAAATCACCAAGCACCTTGAACAGCGCCGTCTGATGCTGCAATGGTAGGCTAGTTTTCCGAATGCTAACAGCAGCGGTCTGGTTAGGCCGTTTGACAGTATCAGAACAGTGGCAAGAAACGGTATTCCGGTTCAGTTTAACGCCAGATGTTTCTGTTCCGCACTATCGACGAACTGGAATAGGCTCCCGTCAGCCACGATTAAAGGCAATGCCTGTTTAACAGCATAGAAAGAAACGTCAGAACCCGTCGATGAGGAAGTCTATTGCAGCCTTTACCTGAGTACGGTACTGAGAAGCATCACAAAACACCGCACCCAGAGCCTGGATAGGGATACTTGCCAGCTCGTGGGTCATTACGGCGTATTCTTTGCCGTCCGTCAGCCTGACGACGGGGACAAGGCGATCCGGTCGGCGGCCTGCCGGATACTTTTCAATCGGGAGCAATGGGATCACTATCCGACGATTCAATTGCCCAATAATATCGCTCGTGACATCGAGCAACAGCGGGTAAACAACGCTTTTCCCGGTATTCCCGTATACAGTGAATTGCATGGTTAAAACGTCCTGTATTCATCGCTGAAACAACCCTGCTCATCATGAAAACGATTTAGTGCTGCGAGAGCCTCCCTGTTTTCTTCTTGCCATTTTTTCGCTTCATGGCAGCGAAGCTCTGCATCCAGGGCGGTTGTCAGGGTAGCACTCAGATTAATACCCGCCTCACGCGCTCTTACCAGTAAGGCACGCTCTACTGACATGGTCACGCTCTGCGTGTTGCGTTGTTTCGCGGTCATGGTTTCTCTCCTACATGAATACGTGCGTGTTACACGACATAATACACTTATCATAACACCAAAAACAGGCTCTGCTATCGTTGCAGTCCTGCAAACTTCACAGTCAGTCGTCATACCTGAGCCGTCGTTTACAGCAATCACCGATGTACAAACGCCGTTTGCGGGATGCGCGGGCTCTTTGCCGCCCGCACCCGCAGCCTGCGAATTTTCCGGGCATATTATGTCCAGAAAATTCGCAGGGAAATTTAAACATCTCTCACCTTCCCTGCCCCGCAATAAGCTTAAAGCCGCACTCCTTTGCGGCTTATCATCTCCGACTCAAATCTTATCCATCAGGTAACGATGCGCTTTTGAGGCGGCGCTGGCCGCTTTGAAAACATAGCGCTTATCATTTTTCAGCGCCTGGAGCCATGAGGCAATATAGCTTTCATGCTGCACCTCTCCAACAATCCCCAGCTCCGCCATCAGAAAAGCACTTCCCAGCTCAGCCACTAATTCCTCCTCCGCATAATCTGCACTGCCAAATTTCCCTTTCATTTCACGGTTAAGTCGTTTTTTACCACCGCTCCAGTGAACCAGCTCATGCAAGCCAGTAGCGTAGAAATTAGCTGCATCTGAAAACAGATGGCGCTCCGGTAGCCAGACTTCATCAGTTGAGAGTCTGAAAAAGGCGTTTTGTCCTTTCTCAATGATGTTTGCGCCGCTCTTCTGGAACAGATTTTCAGCCTCCGGCAACGAGTCAAAGGTTGCTTCAGGGCTGACTGTTTCAGTTGTCAGAGGCAAGCCGTCAATTTGCTGAACGTTAAACACGTTGAAAGTTTTCAGCATCGGGATCTGGTCGATTTCGCCGTCTTCGTTTTCCTTCTCTAAGGTTGTATAGAAAATGGCTGTCGTGCCGTGTTCGCCTTTGCGAACCTGCCCGCCTACTGCCTGTGCTTGTTTGTAGGTCATCCAGCGTGAATCACCAAAACCCTGTTTTGACGCACTGCACCACAACAGCATGATATTCATTCCGCTATACGCGATACCGGTTGCGAAGTTGGAAGGCAACCCAGACATGCCCGGCACTCGTTGCCACGGACAAGACCATGGTTTTACACCGGCATCAAGCGCTGCAATGATGTTATCGGTGACAGTCTGATAAATATCTGTTCTGGTGGTTTGATAAAATTTCGTTTTTGAGGAGCCTGACTGCTCCAGCGGGGATACGCTGGTCGCCGCTGCGGTGTTAGGGGCGCTAGTCTGGGTATGCAGGGAAGTCGTCATGTTTTTTCTCCGTCAGTGGTGTGAATTTCGTCTTCGTATCGCCTGACGGTTCGCTTTCCCGGCATCGTTCTGTACTGCAAGGGCGCAGCATGCGTGCCATTTACCCTTGCGGGACGGGTTGTGTTGGGAAACGATTAACCGGAAGCTGATACGGGAACGGAAGTCACACGGGAGAAAAAACTGCCCCTGCATAATCGGGCGTAGCGCCCCTTGGTTCGCAGTGGTGAAATGGTTTGGGGTTTACACTGCAGCGGTGATACTTGCAAATAACCATCCGAGTGGTATCCCTGAGCCCAATGATGTTGACAAGGTGATGAGGGTGCGGATTAAAAAAGGATTGGCAATGGTTGACATGCGTACATTGGCTCACTTTACTTCGGCGGTGAGCCCACGGTGTCCTTTGCCGAATGGGGGTTGTTTTGATCGAAGAGAGCTTCGCCCCCTTTTTGCTGTGATCTATGTTGAACTCTCCGTAGCAGCATGTTCCTTACCTTTTGGAATACCGAGTGTATGCGCTGCTCACTTTTATTGTTTATGATTATACTCAATTTATGTACGATTGACGTACATCCTCAAAACCCTTACCGTTGGGTAATAGCCTGTCTATTTTGTGGCGTAATATGACCGCAACAGCTCATCCCCTAGGTGAAGCTATCACACAATGGCATGAGGCTGGTGGTGTGTTAACGACTGAGCTAGAGAGCCAACTTGGCTCCCCAGCCAATGGATCACCCAGATCATCAACGGCAAACGCAGTATTACCAGCGACTCAGCACTACGGCTTGCTCATTGGTTCAGCGATTACTCGTGGTTCTGGATGCACTTGGGAGGCACTGTACGATTTGGAGCTTGTCGAAGCTGAATCAGGAATGGCTATCAGATCGCTCCCTACTGGCCCAATTTTTTACTGTTGTAAGATTAACCAGTATATGAAGCCTTGATAGGGAAGCTTGATGACAGAAGGGAATAAATCCTTTGCTTACATTGATGAGTGTATTTGGAGGGGAAGTAGCGCATGACTGATGCACCCTCAGACATCATATTCCACTACCCACCGGAGCTGTTCAACCTCCTGGTGGATGTTGTGCCGTTGCTCAATCGCTCTAAGCAGGATGTGCTGGTTTTCTTCCGGGGCGCTGGAGTTCCTGACAACATAACTTCTGACATTGCAGTTCACTTGAGGGCAACACCAAAGGATGTCAACAAGTACCAGATGGTTCGCACGGTGCTTGAACGCCTCAACGCGAAGGGAGAACACACTCTCCGTGAGCGGCGCGAGGTGCTGCGGCGCGTGGTGGACTTTGCGAACTTTGATTCGTGCTGGCCCGCTGACCAACTTAAGGCTAAGGGTCTTGTTGCCAGTATCCGCGAAGTCGTCAACCAAAAAGACGCTTTCACGCGTATGAACAATGCCCGCGAAGAAGAACGGAAAATCCGCCTCGCTGAGTCACAGCGGATCGCAGCAGAAAAACGTGATCGCATCAACAGAATCGAGAATGCCAAGCAAGGCTTATATACATTGTTTGGCACTACTAGGACTGCACAGGAACGGGGAAAATTGCTGGAAACGGCTCTCAATAATCTTTTTCAAGCCTACGGTGTTCTCATTCATAAATCCTTTCATTTGGTTGGTGATGCTGGCGAAGGCATCGTCGAGCAAATTGATGGGATCATTGAACTCGGTGGTGTACTGTATTTCGTTGAAATGAAGTGGTATCGCAATCCAGTGGGTAAGCCTGAGATTTCAGAGCATCTTGTTCGCCTCATGTCGCGTGCCGAGGTCCGAGGGATCTTCATTTCTGCCAGTGACTACACTGAACCAGCCATTCATACGGTACGTGAATTTCTGCAACACAAAGTTTTAGTTCTCTCGACGCTTCATGAGATCGTCCGTCTGCTTGAGCAACAAGGCGACCTTTCGGAGTTCTTCGCAAAGAAAGTCCAGGCTGCTCAGATACACAAAAACCCGTACTTCTGCCCACATGATAACCAAGGACAAGGTGCGTTATGACGGCGAGTTGGATGGACATCAATAAGCCGCCGAGCCCAGCAACCGCTGTTACGGCAGCTCAGGTGGCGAACGGCCCCATCATGCCGCCGCAGCAAAGGCTGCTGACCTACTCACCAGACGAGTGGGAGGGATTCGTCGAGGAATGGGCTTATTACTGCCTCACGACGAAGTATGAACACGTCCTGCGTTTCTCTGGTGCTGGCGATATGGGTATTGATGTCGCCGGGTTCGTTGGCGATGAACGCCTTCAGGGTGTGTGGGACAACTTCCAATGCAAGCACTACGATAATGCCATCAGGCCTAGTGATGTTTGGGTTGAGTTCGGCAAGATCATCTGGTACTCGTACAAAGGTGAATACACGGTCCCTCGTCGCTACTACTTTGTTTCGCCACGAGGTGCTGGTACGTCGCTTAGCCGCCTATTGTCTAATAGCACGAAGTTGCGTGAGGAATTGTTAGCTAACTGGGATAAGCATGTGAAAGATGCAATCACTAGCACACAGGAAGTGTTGCTCGACGCGAAGCTCCGTGCCTATGTAGACTCATTCGATTTTACCATCTTCGACGCCAAGACTGCACTTCAGCTTGTTGATGATCACAGAGCCACGCCGGTTCACACAGCGCGCTTTGGTGGTGGACTACCAACGCGGCCTGCATCTGAAAAACCGCCCCAAGAAGTTGCCGCCACCGAGAGTCGCTATGTGACGCAGTTGTTCGGCGCATACAGCGAGCACACAGGAACAATAGTGACTGATCCTTCGGCCTTGTCCGTGACCAAACTCAAGGATCATTTCCGCCGCCAGCGCGAGGCGTTCTACGAGGCTGAGTCACTGCGCGTCTTCGCACGTGATAGTGTCCCGCCTGGCACGTTCGAAGCTTTGCTGGATGACATTCATGATGGCGTTATTGATACACACGACGGGAACCATGCTGACGGCTACGAAAAAGTCTGCGCTGTCACCAAGGCTGCCCGCGACATGCAGATTACGGCAAACGCCCTCATCATTTGTACAAACCCCAAGGATAGAGATGGAATCTGCCACCAGCTAGTGAATGAAGAGCGCCTTCGGTGGACACGATCATGAGCCAAGAACATAAGCCAATTACCTTCAATAGCCCACTTGAGGCTGGTATCCGTGCGGTCTCGATTCTGGGTGCTGCCTATCCGCAAACCTACGACCTCCAGCGGCTTGTGGCCCTTGACTACCTTCTTGTTCATACAGGCGATATTGGCGGACCAGACAATTTGCACCCACCGACGCCAATGCGCCCTACTGAATTGCTCGTGCGCCGCAAGTTGGTTGAGCAATCACTGCTTCTGATGATGACCCGTGACCTCGTTGAGCGCGAAGTCACATCCGAGGGGATCAAGTACAGCGCGGGCGAAAATGCTGCACCGTTCCTGTCATCAGTATCTTCCAACTATCTGCTGTCCCTGAAGGTTCGCGCTGTATGGCTTGTCGAAACCATTGGTGATCTCACTGATGAACAGTTCAAAGGCATGATGCGCCGTTTCTTCGATAAATGGGTCGAACAGTTTCAGAGCATTGAGCAAAGCTTGGGGGGTGATGCATGACGGCAGTAACTCCCGGCTTACGCTTACGCTTTCTCGGTTTTTTTGGGCCACAAAAGCCACCTGCAACAGTGACCTTCGGTGCTGGCCTCAATGTCATTTATGGCGCATCGAACACTGGAAAATCTTTCATTGTCGAAGCCATCGACTTTATGCTCGGTGGAAAGCCCCCCCTGCGCGATATCCCTGAGCGCGTTGGCTACGACCTTGTTCTATTGGGGTTTGAAACCCTTGATGGGAAGTCATTTACACTCTGGCGCAGCATAGATGGCGGTGGTTTTCGGCTATATGACGACTTGCACCAGACGCCACCAACGACCGAAATTCCGTATGCGCAGCTTGACGAAAAACA
Organism: Pectobacterium aroidearum; assembly: GCF_015689195.1. Taxonomy (GTDB): domain Bacteria; phylum Pseudomonadota; class Gammaproteobacteria; order Enterobacterales; family Enterobacteriaceae; genus Pectobacterium; species Pectobacterium aroidearum. Next base: position 1,804,028 of record NZ_CP065044.1, on the reverse strand, counting down.
CAGCGATAAGAACAACACGAACCTTTCATCATTTTTGCTAGATCTATGTGGCCTTGGTGGCAAGCGTGTCCGCAAAAACTCCCGGAACGAAACGATCAGCTTGAGCTTTCGCAACATTGCGCGTTTGATGCTCGTCGATGAAACGGAGATCACACAACAAAGCTCTCCGCTTATTGATGGCAATCCCACCGCCAATACGCCGAACTTGGCAACATTCAAGTTACTTCTAACCGGAGCAGACGACTCCGCATTGGTCGCCAGCAGTAATAAGAGTGAGCCGGAAGAGTTATCGCGCGAGGCACAATTACGTCTTCTCGATCAGCTTCTTGACGACTATCGTGACCGGCTCAAGGAGTTGACAAAGAGTCCGAAGGAATTGGAGGAGCAGCTAGAGAAGATCGACACCTCACTTCGTCAACAGGCGGCCCAGGTAAATACCACAGAAGATGAGTTTCAGGAGGCTGCTGGGAAGCGGCGAGAATTGCGCAAAAAACTGGAAGAAAGCCGAGAGCGACGTGCAGAGGTAAGTGTGATGCTTGAGCGATTCAGGCTGCTTGATAGACACTACTTGTCCGATATTGAAAGACTACGTGCCATTGAAGAAGGTGGGACGCTCTTTAGCGTACTGAGTGCCGGGCATTGTCCTCTTTGTGGAGCGGACCCCGTTCTTCATCCCGCCGATATGGGGTGTAATGGAGATACTGATGCCGTCGTTCAGGCTGCACGAGTGGAGATTGCCAAGATCGAAGTTTTGCGCGCGGAACTTGTAGCTACCGTCCAAAGCCTTGAGCGCGAAGGTGCCAGCTTTGATCGCAGAATGCCTACTGTTGTTCGAGAACTGGAGTCGATTTCGGAGTCAGTTGAAGAATTGCTCGCACCCAAGCTCTCGACCCTTCGCAAGTCCTATTCAGACTTTGCCGACAAGCGGGCCGAGGTACGCGAAGCGCTGGCACTCTATGCCACTATTCAAGACATGGAGCGCCGTCGGGCTGATCTTGAAAAGGGCAATGAAGACGAGAAGGCTGGAGTGGTTGCTAACGCAGATCTCTCAAGCACTGTGGCCCATAGTTTTGCTAAGACTGTTGAAGGAATACTGACTAGTTGGCACTTCCCAGAGGCTGGGGATGTGTACTTCGATTCCAAGTCTCGAGACCTTGTCATTGCTGGAAAGTCACGTAGTGCTTTTGGTAAGGGCCTTCGCGCCATTACGCATGCAGCTTTCACCCTCGGGCTGCTTGCTTTCTGCCGTGAGCGCCACACACCACACACGGGATTCGTTGTACTCGATTCTCCATTGCTGGCATACAGAGAGCCAGATGGAACAGAATATGATTTGACCGGTACTGACCTTAAAGATCAGTTCTACGCGTACCTTGAAGCTCTGCCTGGGGACACCCAAGTCATCGTTGTTGAGAACACCGACCCGCCTGATGCAATCATGAAGCGTGAGCAGTCTCTTATGTTTGGTAAGAACCCGCATCATGGCCGTTACGGTCTGTTCCCTTCTATAGCAGACTCTGCACAATTAATGAGTATGGAGTCACCCGATTGACGAAGCTCATGAAGGGCGATATTACCAGTGAGGCCGAACGGCTGACGAAAGGAACAGGGTGGATGTCTGCCATCTTCCAAGCCGAAAGCTAGCAGTAGGATGTGATGGAAGATTCACAACTCAAGTAATCGGAGAATGACACCACCGTAGCAGGTGAACAGCTACTGGCCGAAACAATTGCCGCGTAACGGTTCGCACAGCAACCCCGGCCCGGGATCATATTGCCCTCGGGTCGGCTTTTCAAAAAACCATGCGCGGTTGTGATCCGCCGCGCCAGGTTTCAAAAGTCAAAACAAAATCTCCGTCGCAGCCTTCACACAGGTAACGACGTTAACCCACGAGTCGACTAAATTCTGGGTAAAACTGGTGGCATCGGATGAATCCAGCATCCAGGACTTTCACTATCAAAAAAATCCACAGGGATGGGCCCTAAGTCGTCCTGAATAACTTGGTACGCATAGTTGCAATAGACCTGATTACCACGATAGACGGAAACAGCTACACGTTGGATGCCGGTTCCGCGCATCCGCTTCAGAATATGTCGGTCATGCTCCCCAAGTCCCCAGCCAAGTAACGTTAAGGTGGATCGCTGCGACGTTAGCACCTCCCGATACACGGTAGACAGATAATAGCTATTCTGGATAGAAGATACTTTCTGTTGCATCGTTCCTTCGCTGACAAATAGCGGTACGACTTGCTCGCTGCACCATTGTTCAAGGATTGCCTCGAGCAAGCCTTCCCCCGCGTTGTGAATCTTGAATTCCTGCTCCACAACATTTCGGCACAGAGCCAAGCTCCCATGCGGGTAGAAGACCAAAGTGTTGGTCCGCTCGAATAAAGGATCACGAAATCTCCACCAGGCATCGTCGAACATTCTGTTCCCAAGGAAGCAGTCTTTGAATAAATGACCATCTCTGATGTCGAAGCCATAGGTCATTGTCCAGTAAACCAACAAGTCATAATTCAATGATAAAACCGTATCGAACCGTTTGAGGAATTGGTACATATTAGGCAATTGATCGCTAACTTGCTCATATTCAGGATGTACATCACGAACGGCCTGAATTAAACAATCTCTAACTCTCAGGTAGGCTTGGTGTGTGCGATTGTCTGGAATTTGAAGTGAACTGTTGACGTTTGATGCCTGCCAAACCAGCCGAAGGATTAACTCGAAATCGGATGTTCTGAAAAAATGAAAGAGTCGATTCACATCATCTGTGAACAAGCCTGCCCGGCGGGCGTAAGCAAGTAAAGAACCATAGTCAAGATCCGGTGAAACAGCAATGCTTGCACCATTACCCAACAATATCGTATCCCGATGATAGTAAGGTGCAATTTGTACCCAAGGCAAAATGGGGTATGGCATATCTTATTCCTCTCCTTTTTCTTTGGCAGTTTATTATGAAATAGCTGTGATGAGCCATTTTCCGCTATTTCTTAAGTAGAATCTTTTCGGTGGACTCGTCCCATAACCGAATGCAGCATAACCCGGCAGATAATCCTTTTTGGTTCTGTTTCTGCGTCGTAATGGCTTCTATTTTCCTTTGCGCATCCAGTCCGCGCCAATTTTCGGATTCAGGTCAATATCGACTTCATCCTAATAAAATACTGGATGGTCCGTCTGCCTCTGGGTGATAGCCTGTTAGATGGAGAGTCGCTTTTCCTCATTATGCGGGTCTTGGATTTCAGTGTTAGCGAAGCTCTGCGCCAAGCGATACCTACCTGCCTCAGGTATCAATGCAATGCGGGAAGCGGTGACACGTCAAAGTGTCGATTATCAACCTCTATGCCCATAACGTGATGGGCTGGTCAATGAAACCGACGCTTTCATGAGAGCTGGTGCTGGATACGCTGATATCCTCGATTACATTCAAGTCTTTTACAACCGAGTCCGGCACCACAGCCATCTCAGTGGTTTCAGCCAGGAGGCCTCGTACAAACCCCGTCGAGTGGGGGGGGATTTAAATTTCTAGTGCCGTAGGATCAGTCCACCATATGCAGAGTGTGGAGCTCAAACCAGATTTATGCAACCCGCAACTATTGGTGGTCATTATGGTGGTCTTGACAGAAATACAATTCAGGTTTAGCTTAATTATTAGCCAGTTGCTGGCAAAGGCGATCCCAGTCAGAGGAGCCATTTTAGAGAAAGCAGACGTTCACTTACGTCTGCTTTTTTGCTTTTTATCAATTGGTTATCCCCTTCTTCAGGTTCGCCCTCGTTCACCCAAAAACACTCGAAGCCATACCCTTTTGCTGGTAAAAATACTGGTAAAGCTGGTTCGATTTCGTTTTTACCAGCAATCGGAGGGAACCGTCATGTCACTTACTGATACTAAAGTAAAAAATGCCAAGCCGTCAGAAAAGGTGGTTAAGCTCACTGACGGGTTCGGCCTCTACTTGCTGGTACATCCCAACGGTTCCAAATACTGGCAGTTAGGCTATCGCTTTGAAGGGAAACAGAAGGTGTTTTCCATCGGCGTCTACCCTGCTGTTTCTCTGGCTGATGCCAGACAACGACGAGATGAAGCAAAAAAGCTGTTAGCGGCTGGAGTAGACCCCAGCGCCAAAAAACAGGCTGACAACAAAATCGTTCAAGAGCGACGTAACAACACCTGCGCTTTCAAAACTGTTGCCAAAAGTTGGTTTGCCACCAAAACCACATGGTCGGACGATTATCAGCGTTCTGTATGGACACGACTCGAAACTTACCTGTTCCCTGATATTGGTGAAAAAGATATTGCTGAGCTGGATACCAGCGATCTGCTGGTTCCCATCAAAAAGATAGAGAAGCTGGGTTATCTGGAAATCGCCATGCGAGTGAAACAGTACGCTACCGCCATCATGCGTTATGCCGTCCAGCAAAAGATGATCCGTTTCAATCCTGCCTATGATTTGGAAGGTGCTGTTCAGAAGCCGCAAACGGAACACCGTCCCGCTATCGAACTGGAAGAGATACCTACACTATTGGAACGTATTGAAGCCTATAAAGGCCGTAGCAGGCTGACCCAATTAGCGATAAAACTCAATCTGCTAATTTTTGTCCGTTCAAGTGAACTGCGCTTTGCCCGTTGGTCAGAGATCGATTTCAAAAGCGCTTTGTGGGTTATCCCTGAACAACGTGAAGCCATTGACGGGATCAAGCATTCAGGCCGTGGTGCAAAAATGCGCAGAAAACACTATGTTCCTCTATGCGATCAAGCGTTGGCAATTTTGGAAGAGCTTAAAGACCTCACCTATGACGTTAACGGTGATGACGGCTTTATCCTGACTGGCTGTTATGATGCGATGAAACCGATGAGTGAAAATACCATCAACAAAGCACTGCGAAAAATGGGCTATGACACCAAAACCGATCTGTGCGGTCATGGTTTCCGAACGCTGGCGTGTAGTGCCTTAATTGAATCGGGTATCTGGCCTGAAGATGTGGTTGAACTTCAGATGAGCCACATGGAAAAGAACAACGTTCGTGCTGCCTACACCCATAAGGCCAAACACCTTGAACAACGCCGCCTCATGTTGCAATGGTGGGCTGATTTTCTGGATGCTAACAGCAACGGTATGGTGAGGCCGTTTGAGTTTGGGCGATAAAAATTAGTTTTAACCCCGCCTTATGTTGGATATGTATCCCCCTATTGATAAAACTAATAAGGCGGTAGGAAAACATAATGAACCCCTTGAGAGGAATCGATGTTCCTGAAAAACTATAACCTGAAGAAAAACCATGCCGGAATACTTCACCTAACTACATCGACATCGAAAAGGTTTTTATACTTTTTGTTCAACAGCTACAGTCGAGTAATAAGCTCTCTAGGCCCCTGAAAGAGGCCTAAGCAAAACCATTTTGCTAGAAATAGCATTTCTCTAGGAAAGGGCACTCTCTAGAAATGTTCCTTCACATAATTTGAAATTTAATTCGAATCTTTCATTATTAATCTCAGACTTATAAAAATTCCTAAGAACGCCAAGTTCAGAAGAAAGAAAATTTTCTCTAAGCCTAGGATCAATTATAATGTCATTGCAAACATCAAATAAATTTGAAGTATTGACTCTGCATCCTATATAGCACTCTTTAATCGCTGCCGCGTCTACTACTTTAAAAAACATAGCATCAATTTCATATGATAAGGTCCATGCAGCAAGAAGGCCTATATCATTTATCTCTTGCCTGCGCACATCAATAATTGAAATATCTTCACACTGAATAATATTTTGATCAGGGACCCCCATGTCAGATATTATTCTCTCATACAATGGTTTTTTATTGTTCATTATAATAACATCAGCGCAATCATAAGGGACTATAAATCTAAACTCTTTTTCATAACTCCACTCATCAGACTTTACTGATAAGTAATGCAACAAAACATCTTTAATATTGTTTTTATTTATCTCTCCCTCATACCCTCTAAGTTTCCTATAATAAACTTTAGATGGAATTATTTTTTCATTGTTGCCTTTATGTAAGAAAATATCATTAGGGTCATTAAAATCAAATCCAAATACTGCACCTTTATGCTCTTCCGCATAATGGCTCCACATGAGTAAATTATCTTTCGTTTCAGTTAATGAAATTATGCCATGTCCCTTAAATGTAGAATAGAAAGAGCGTATATGCGAATCTTCAGAAACAGCCCTCAGAACCTCAAACACACTTGAGACGTCTTTACTAGTTAACACATATTCAAATGGATCATTAAGGCAATTATTGTTGCTAATTCTTAGAAGAGGTGCATTTAAAAATCTTGAAAAACCATCAGAATTTAAATATTTATAAACCCTCATAATATCATCCCATTATTTAAAAATTTAACATTTAAACATCAATTCTTTGAGTTCTTTGCCTTACCATTTTAATCATTGAGTAATTTAAACTTCTCGATAACCCATCTAAATCAGGATAAATATAACGTTCATCAATTCCATAATCAGAAAGCATTTCAAGAATATCATTCTTTAATTTTTTACACAGTGTTACTTGTACTAAATTAGGCATATCTAAAGCGATTCTTCCCGGCCCAATATCTATAGTCTTATCTGGAGGATTGTGAATAGTAAAAACTCCTCCTTGATTTAAAACCCGAGGTGAAAATTGTCTTGGTCTATAAGAAATAACTCCACTGCATTCTTTTAAAATTTCCATTGACAAATCGACTGTGGCAAAAATTTCTGGCAATTCAAGTATGTAAATAACCCCATCTTTATCGGGATAGGAACAACAAGCAAAATAACATGCAATAAGCGGATTAATAGTCCAATCTAGTAATCGAGTAGCCAAGCCATGATGTTGTGCAAGAGCGAGTTGCTCAATGAAATAATTCGGGACATTTTCATAGGCTATAGCCCGATCCAACCAGTCCTTAAATACCCCTAAATCGCGATCATCAGGTAGTAGATACTCCTGCCTTCCAGCTTTTGGCAGCAACTTCCAATGACAATCAGCCTGACCACGATATACAACACCAAATCCATTGTGTGGTCTATATGCTCTGAAAATCGCATGGAGATGTTCAAGACTGCTAATGTTATATGATGTAGTATTCGATTCGTTTGATGACATTATTTCCTCTATTTTTTATAGATATAGTCAAACCCATGCGAATAACAAATTTTAAAATCATAATTTAAGGGTTAATCTTTTAGCATAATCACTTGCTTCATCAGTTCCTACCGTGTCAACTCCTTAGAGCAGTCCATATTCACAGCATCGTCATCCAACTGCTAACTTAGTTATGGAGCTATGCGGTTCTAAAAAGTTGGAGACTTGCCACCAGTGAATTTTCCAGTATCGCGTTTAGCAATTGACTAGCAGCAGCCCTAGCCTTACATTGCAGCGAATCAGGTACGAGACTTGACAAAAGACCACCTGAACACCTGTTTCGCCCCTGAAAGGTACTTGCGATACCAGACAAGGGCTAACCTCAACGTTATACGGAGTAACGCTATGGCTGTCTGTCAGTTTACCTATTCCCTTCCTGAAAATCTGCATCTGGCTACTGCTTTTTTTGCCACATATCAACATCCAGCAGCGGGGGCTTATCATGTTCGATAACACCCCACTGGAACTGGAAGAAATCATCGATCAGTGTCGGGCATTAATTTACGCCGTTGTTGAACTGGATGAACCCAAGGCAAAAGAGATTTTGATCTTTGTTTTGTGTGAACGGATTGATCTGTTATTTCGTACTTTTCATACGCCAGAAGTGATTCCAGTAGAACAGCTTTAATTGTGTGGTAAGTTGAGCAGCACACAGGTCGTTGTGCTGCTATTCCGAGATCGTAATTTAATTTGTGTAATTACCACTTCATTTCTTCTGTTGGCATAACTGTTATTGATTCAACAGTATTTTTCTCGGTATAAGCTATCTGCATTGCTAAAGGTATATGAAAACCATCTAACTTATACTTTTCTTTCATTCCAAACTGAAGACCTCCAATAACCTTGGAAGGGATGGTTTTCTCAGGAATGCCGAATTTTTCATGCATCCAGTCGATGCTCATTTCCTTCTTAAAAGGAAGAGGAAGCTCATTTGGGAATTGCTGTGTTGGCCTGTCTTCATCAAAGAGTGTAAGTGTCACACAAAACAATTTTCTCGATGAGCGATGAAAAGCTAAGTAAACAGATTCTTTGACCATATCTAAATCTAATACAGGATCGCCTGAATCCCCTTTAGGCTTAGTTTTATAAGGAATCAATCCTTCATCAAAGATCTCTTGGTAAGTTTTACCTATTCGATTAAATAATGCTTCAACATTCACAGTCATTTTTTGTACAACCCCACACTTTCATTTAGTTGGTGCAATTTTGCTCTTGCTTCTTCTAATTGCTCTTCCGTTGCGCCATGTTCTTTAAGCGCCTGCTTTTCCGCATCAAAGTTACTGTCAGTAGCAGAGCGAAGATCATGACTATCTGCTTCGACTTTTTCTGGCGTATTTCGACCACCGTATGTTTCACTATTTTTTTGATGGACGCCAGTAGGGACAGCAATGGCAGCAACCCTTTTAGACAGTTTTTTCAGCTCCTTTGGTCCAAGCTCTGGATGCAAACGTTTGTAGTGAGCTTTTACAGCTGCAGCCGAAGGCATGTGGTCAACTTGATATTCCCCCTGCCGTGATCTGCCTTCAAAATCACTGTAAAGCTCGACTTCTAAAAACTCAACCGGGGGCTTACTCAAATAAATATAAATCGGTGGAAACGCATTCTCAGGGAACACCAGAATGTAATCCCGAAAATCCTTCTCGTCCGGCATTGGTGTCGCAAGAATACTGACATCATCCATCTCTGGAATTTCAAATCCCGGCACTGCTGACGGAATAACAGGCTGTTCACCATGTGCCGTATCCGTGGGTAATTCGATACCCGGATTATCCGGTGTCCATAGAATCGTTGGTCCGGTTGCGCTCTCTTCCCAGAACTCGTAACGGTTATTGGGGAAATCATGTTTCAGTAATCTGACGCGAACCTGCTCACGACCACTTTCCATACTGGTGTGGTAGCCAACCGCCTTCAGCCTGCCCGTTTCCTCATCTTCCACCCACTGATAACGCACACGGCTGGGCACCGTTCCCTGTTTCTTCGCTACCTCCAATAACTTTTCAGGTGTCAGTAAGTCTGCTTTCTCACCCTTCAGGAGATCCTGAATCAGCGCCCCCATCAGCAAAAAACTCTGCGCCATCTGCAACTGGCCTTGCCAGATTGATGGACCAGAAAATCGTTTCATCTGATGTGTCAGTGCCTTTGCTGCATCCTGATTGGCCTGCGCTACAGCGCCACCCGCAGCAGCGGTCGCACCCGCCTGTGCTGCCGAACCTGCCATTACCACTGGTTGAGGTGGCGGCAACATTGCCGCATCCGCTTTACCCACTAACAGATCAAATACCGTTTTATACCACGGCTCCATCGGGGGTATCTGAGGCTTGTTAATCGCACCGGGCGGGGTATTGGGTAATGGTTCGTTTTTTCCGGCAAATGACTGAGGAGAAGAAACAGCAGAAGACGTATTTTTCTTTTTCGCTGCCTGCGCATACTGCTTTACCTCAACTGATTTTTCTTGCGAGGGATTAGCCTGCTCAACAGGTTCAGCGACATAAAAACTCATTTCACCGATGTTGCCCTGTGGCTCGTCTTCCTTTCCCGCATCAGTACAACCCGCACCACGTAAGCAGGATTTAGCAAAGACAGGCTCGACGACCAACATTGGTGTTAACGCCAGCAATGGCGCACGGGTTAATGCTGCCTGTTTAGCACAGTCCTGAACCGGAGAACGATGGGGTGTATCACCAATGATGACGTTGCCACTACCGGAAGCAATGACACCACCACAATTGATACCATCCCCAATACGCGCAGCGGGCTTGCCGTTAATAAGGACGGTCGATGAACCTTCTGCTATTTTTCGGGAATGCACACCATGTGGTGCATTGGGACAGGGACAACCATGAAGCAGAACAACATCCCCCTGACGGGCAGCAGGCTGACCATTAATAATTACATCAGAACTGCCTTCGATTATCGGTGTTTCAGGGAAACAGTCATGACCACTTCCGATATCATTAAGACGGGCAGCACCCGGCATTGTCATTCTCCTTTGACAGTAAAACATTCCTTTGAGGGCTGAATGTTGGGCGCTTTTTATGGATGATTCAATACCGAAACCCGTATCAGGCATCGATACAGAGATGATGAATAAGATTTTTATTTAGGTTCAGATATTATTTCTTATTAAGTCATAAACCTGTCAAAAAATCCCTATTCGCCATACGCTTACTGAGATAATGAAACGCTGATATCACTGCTGCTATGAAATCCAGAACTTGCCATAACTACCTGAACAACATCGCCCTGCTTTACTGCGGTAGTAAACATACGCAATGTCGCGCCCGTATTTTCATATCCCCAGTAATCTCCACGACTCCCAGCTTTCCAGACCGTAATGGAGGTCGTGATTTGTCCCACCGTCTTACCCCCTACCAGAACATTAAACGTGGCTGAACCGGTGTGTGTACCATCTGCCGGATAAAATTTTGACGCCACAAACACATTAAGATAGTTAAAATCCCCTGTAGACTGAAAACGTAAACTGTCAGTGGCTGTTCGGGTGATACTTCCGCCACCTGTTCCTTTCCATTCCCCATTCTGGCAGGACAATATCGCGCCTGTTTCATCCCTGCTTATCAGACCATCAGGCGAACAAACCTCACCCGCAATTGATATTGAAGCAGGCTGCAAATATTTACCCGTAATATTTCCTGACGCAGAAATGGCCCCTGTCGTTTTTCCATCATTTGAACCCGATAAGGTAAGGTCGCCTCTCACTCTCTGGCTTCCCCAGATATCCAGCTTAACAGAGGAATTGTTATTCCCATTCAGGGAAAGGTAGCCATCACCTGCTCCGCCAGATACATTCAACAGGATCATATTCGGATCGCTGCTGCCACCGCCACCAATCTGAAGTTTGCTGCTCTGGGTTTTGGCTGAAATGTAGTTTTCAGAGTTGATGCCGTTTTTTACCGTAAGCTGACTGTTCATCGATACGTTCTTACCAAATGTGGAAAACCCAATAACATTTAAATCCTCAGACACATTGACGTTCTTGGCAAAACGCCCATAGGTGCCATTAAATGAGGTCGCGTTCACGTCACCCGATGCGGTAATGTCTTTGGCGTTGTTGATACTTTGACCGCCCATATTCAAATCACCTGTCATAGGGAGTGTTCCATCACGACGCAGGTAAACCGAATACATAGAACTATCGTATCCTACACGGTAGGCCAATAATCCCGCCGCATTAATCCCACTGTAGCTATTTTGGTTTTCAGTCCATTGACCAGCCGTACCTGATGCCACCGTTGCGGATTGCGTCATACCACTATCAATGCCAGCCGCCTGCATAGCACGGCCTAATAAGTCATAGCGAACACGGTTCCCTTCTGACCACGGCAACGTGGTGATAACCAGTCCGTTAATAACGTAATTAGGTGAACCCCCATCGCGCTTTAACATGATTTTATAAGATGATTTCTGCGCATTGATTCCGGTATAACTGACAGGCAACAGCCCTTCATTCACCAGCGTCTGATACGTAATTTCACAACCATTAGCAGAACAGGTTCTTGGTCCCGGATCACTGCTCTGGCTGCTGCTTGAAGTTAATGTTGAAAGTTTGTCATAACGAATACTGATATAACGATTAACCGCCTCCCCCATCTGTTTCATTTGAGCACCAACGGTATTCGCCACTACTTTCTCTTGATCGCTTTTCATGTCCTGAAACTTCATGAATGCCATTGCTGTGCCGATACCTAACACCAATGTTATTTCCAATAGGGAAAACCCTTTTTGATTTGTTATTTTCATTTTCATCGTCCTTTTTTATTTACATACATGTTAATTAGCAAAAATAGAAAATCGGTCAAGATATCAGTTCACTTATTTATTTATCATGTCAGCTTATTATTAGAAGAAAGAAAATAATCAATTAATAACCAAATGTAATAACATTGTTTTCATTAGAACAATATTTAGTGATCTCATCGATATTTTTAACGCCCTGATTCACTGTACCACTGGTTCCGACTTCATTACCTTCTTCATCATAACCCTCATTATCACCAACAGATATAGTTGAAAACATAGATGCCGTTGCTAACACTAACTTGGCACACTCAACAGAGGGAACATTACCGTATGTAATAGAGAAATTACTCACCCCATAACTAAAGTTTACAGGTCCTTTCCATACATTAATCACTTGATAAGTATTTCCATTTCTCATTTGGTTTGGTATGATTTTCGCATCAATTAATGTTCTTGCATTGATGCCTGTATAATTAGTACTGGAGCCATAAATAGCATTTATCCCAGACACGATAGCGGTAATGTTTTTTACTTCAATCTCTGCACTCTGTGCCGCCTGAGCCTTGGGGTAAATCATAAATGCACTGACAATCAACCCGGCAATAACACCTAAAACCAATATTAGCTCAAGCAGAGAGAACCCTTTTCTATATTTTCTATTTTTTAATAACACCCTATTTAACTCCTTTTCATCCAAACGATGAAAAACAGATAAACAATTACATTGAATTAAACAATAGATAGCGGTGTGTAATTAGCGGGATAACTGACGAACGGCTGATGCGAGAGAAATAGGTTCTATATTCAGATCTTTCACACACTCTATTCTTCCATCAGGATACACTTTTACCAGTTTTCCTTCTGAAATACAGTGGATAGGCATTCCAGCCCTGAATGCCTCGTTGATCGCTTTCTGTGAGGCGTTTTTGGCAATTCGACTTAACACAGCCGTATCCTCAAGCGGATTTTTCTTTGATTTCTTCTTTTTCATTATTTCCTCCGTCTCTATACTGATATATAATTTATTACTGACATGTGTCAAATTTCGATATACCTATCAATGATTCTTTATCACCATCAGGATAATAAGCTATGAGTGAAGCTCTCAAAGTATTAAATAACATTCGTACCCTGCGTGCTCAGGCACGAGAAACCGATCTGGCGACACTGGAAGAAATGCTGGAAAAGCTCACCGTTATTGTTGAAGAGCGCCGTGAAGAAGAAACCAAAGTTCAACAAGAACAGGCTGAACGTCTGGCAAAAATTGAAGCTCTTCGTGCCAAACTGTTAGAAGATGGTATCGATCCTGCTGAACTGCTTGGTTCTGTTTCTGCCACCAAGTCAGCAAAATCTAAACGCGCTCCTCGTCCAGCCAAATATAAATATGTCGATGAAAACGGCAATGAAAAGTTATGGACAGGTCAGGGCCGTACACCAAAAGCTATCGCCGCTGCGCTTGAAAATGGTAAGACTTTGGAAGATTTTGAAATCTGATAGAATTATTTTTATCAAAACCGTTGGCAGAACTCATCGCTGACGGTTATCTAACAAATCAAGGCCGCACATGCTTAAAATCCGCTCATCTACAAAACAAGATATCCCTCGTATTTTGGAAATATGGTGTAAGGCTGTTGATGCGACACATCATTTCTTAGCGGTAAAAGATCGTTCGGCAATAGAAAAAGAACTTGCCGTATTCTTTCCTACAGTCGAACTGACTCTTGCATGTGAATCAACAGGACAACCAATTGGTTTCATGTATTTACATGACGGGCATATGGAAGCGCTTTTTATAGATCCAGATTATCATGGGCAAGGCGTAGGAAAAGCACTGGTGCATACAGCACTCTCACAATATTCTCGGTTAACTACTGATGTAAATGAGCAGAATGCACAGGCTATGGAGTTCTATGAGCATATTGGCTTTGAACATGTGGGACGTTCTGAATTTGACAGTCAGGGACGTCCTTACCCACTCATCCATCTTCGATTTCGACAAAATTAGCTACCGCGCCCTCTTGGGCTTGCTCAACAGTTCACCGACCTAAAAACAAGTTTTAGGTCGGCTCACCGTTCGGACGTGAAAAGGAAAACTACTGTTTGGATTTATTTAAAACCCTTTCGATATAAGTTTGGCCTTGTGCTTTATACCTTTCAATATCGCTTTCATGAAGATTTGGGATATCAAGCAGAATCCCAAAGACCAATTCCTTATCTACATAACCAATATCACATCCTAATATTTTGGCAACCTCTGCACCGAAAATAATTTTCTGACGTGTATTTTCTTTTTTCGTTTGCTGTTTCTTTTTAGCTTCCAAGAAGTATAGACGTTCTTGTGCTGAAGCAATTTGTTGTTTGATTGTTTTTGTTGTCATATGTCATTCCCCCAATGTTTTCTATTTTTATCATAAGGAATATTCGCATAGTCATCATTATTCAGTTTTTTCTTGATTGATTTTATTTTCATCTTGAAATGTTTTTTAATCTGGCGCTGCTTTGCTTGTTCCCTAATATTGATTACTATCTTTTCTGCTTCTAAATAGGCTTGTTCTGTATCGGTATAGATACCATCATCTAAAAGTCGCTTGGCTTCCCAATCAATGGCTTCATCATTGTTTTTATACATTAAACCTCCTTGTGTTTGTTGTTCATTATCCTTTAACATATTTTGGATAATTATCAATACAGGAAGATTATTTATTTAATGAAATAAAAAATCATTAGAACTATAATCATGTTCCACATCACAGAATTGGTTGCCAATGAAATTAATGCTGCACTAAACCTGAAAAATGAATAACTGCTATGATCTCAACAAGATCTCTACAGAGTAGATTACTAAACCACTATTCGTTATTCACATCATCACCATTTTAGCAAACATTTTTCTTTTATATACAAAATAGCAGAAAATCAAAGACGCACTAATGGATAACATAGCCTTCCAATATTAATATCAAAATATCGATATAATAAAAAATTAAAGTGAATATCAGCCAATGAGAATTGTTTACCAGCAAAATGGCAACTAGATTTTTTACGGCATGTTTGCAAGGGTCTAAGAAAGAAATTGATGATACTGGATAGATCATGACCAGATGTGTACACACACTAGATAATACTATTTGGGCACACTACGTCTATTGAGTATTAGTTGAATTTAAGACCTTAATATTTTTCCATATCTCAATAAACTTAACTTTTATTACAGAATAAATATCGGGATTATAGTGAACAGCTAATGTAAGCACACCCGTTTTAGTTCCACGCACTTTTTGAGATTTCCGGGTTTTCAGCCATCAGACGGTACTCTTCCGGCGTCAGGTTATTCAGGGATTCATGGGGCCGCTCACCGTTATATTCAGCCAGCCAGCGCTCTGTAATTTCCCGTGCTTCATTCAGTGTTCTGAACAGATAAAAATCCAGTATTTCGGTCCGGTACGTCCGGTTAAAGCGTTCGATAAATGCGTTTTGCGTCGGTTTACCCGGCTTGATAAAGTCCAGCATCACGCCATGCTCTTCGGCCCATTGAGCCAGCGCCAGCGATATAAGTTCTGGCCCATTATCCATCCTCATCTTCAGCGGATATCCACGGTTTGCCACGATCCTATCCAGTACCCGGACAACACGCTGGGCCGGGATATTCAGGTCAATTTCAATGGCCAGGGCTTCCCGGTTAAAATCATCCACCACATTGAAGGTTCTGAAGCGTCTGCCGCAGACCAGCGCGTCGTGCATAAAATCGATGGACCAGCTCTGGTTCAGCGCCTCTGGGGTCGCCAGTGGAGCCGGATTACGCACCGGCAGACGTTGCTTTCCTTTGCGACGAAAATTCAGTTTCAGAAGACAGTAAATTCGGTGAACACGCTTGTGATTCCAGGTATTCCCCTGCCTGCGCAATACCTGAAAAAGCTTCTTAAATCCGTATCGTGGATAGCGTTCAGCCATCACTAGCAGCCCCTGGATCACCGATTCATCACGCCGGGTATCTGGCTGGTATAAAAACACCGTCCTGCTCAACGATAACGTCCTGCATGCCTGACGTATGCTCATCGCAAACTGCGAGGTCAGATAACTGACGAGCTCACGTTTTATCGCTGGTTTTAAAGCTTTTTTTCAATAACATCTTTTAGCGCCCGGCATTCCAGACTGAGGTCGGCAAACATCTGTTTGAGCCGCCGGTTCTCGTCTTCCAGATCTTTGATCTTTTTAATATCAGCCGCTTCCATCCCGCCGTATTTTGCTTTCCAGTTGTAATAGCTGGCTTCGGATATAGCGGCTTCGCGGCAGACATCTTTGACGGTTCGTCCGGCTTCGACGGACTTCAGAACGGCGATGATCTGGTGTTCAGTGAATCGGATCTTGCGCATAGCGATCTCCTCAGGGGACATAGTTAGTATGTCGGAAGATCTCTAAAAGTGAATGGTCCGTATTGCAGGGATACTTACAATACCCTCACACGGGAAAAGCAGGTGATCAGATTTGGGGCAAAATTGGTTAGCTATCTGCGTTCCCCCAAAATGCCTCTTGGCGGCGTGAAAATCCGCAGCCTCAAGCCCGATGACAGCTCCTCCACGCTTCCGATGCATTCAGCCTGGACTTATTTAAACCACCGTTAAATAGACTTTCAGTTGCTGTTGAGGCCTCGATGAATACCTGATATTCATCGAGGCGTGTTGAACAAAAACACATCACCACATACCAGACAAGGTTAACAAGAATGCGACATCACTCGGTGGCCGACCTAATCAGAGTAACCGTCATTACTGCATTGTTTTGTCTTACCTTTTCTTCCATCGCTGCTCTACCGGATGTTTCGCTCAAACACCAGCAATTCGAAGGACTAATCAGAGAACCGCTTTCATTACAGGTCACACTGAATAATGGTGAGCCAGCACTACTCGATGCATTCGTCACCCGGCCAGTCAGCCAAACGAAACTCCCGGTAGTGGTGATTACTAATGGCACCGTGGGTACTGCTGAGTTTGATCGCTGGGAAATAAACCCAAATCGTGAATCGTCCACAGCGCTTGCCTTTGCGCGCCACGGTTATGCGGCGGTTACCGTTCTGCGGGAGGGATACGGTTATTCAAGCGGCGGAGCTGAATATTCAGGCGGCTCCTGTAAACAGCCTCTGCATAAGCTGGCAGGTGAAAAAGACACAAGAGATATACTGGCTGCGCTTGAAGTAATAAGGCTCCAGCCCTGGGCTTCTCCAGATAAAGCAGTTCTGGCAGGCATGTCAGCAGGCGGTTTTGCTGTTCTGGCAACCAGCGCGGTTAACCCGCCCGGTGTTCAGGCTATCATCAATTTTGACGGTGGTAGAGGTTCCATCGACGGCAAATCACTTTGTGATAGAGCCGGTCTGATTAACGCATTCACCACTTATGGCCTCACTGCTCGCATCCCTTCACTGTGGCTCTATTCCAGCAACGATCAATCTTTCACGCCAGAAATGGGTAGAGCCTTTTCTGAGGCCTATCGTAGCGGTGGAGGTAACGCTGCATTTATTGAAATGCCTGCTTTTGGAACGAATGGACACGTCTTTATGGATACCGCACCAGAAGATTTCTGGTGGAAAACCGTTGCGGGATTCCTTGCGCAGCAACACTTGCCAGTCGATGAAGTCGTCTCCTTACCGACAGTACACCTTACTTCCCCCGCAAACCTTAATAACCTTGCGGGCAAAAAAGCGTTCAGGAAATACGAAGCGGCACGGCTTTATGAGAAGGCATTTGCGACAGGAAAAGACGGGGCATGGGGAACGGCATATTGGGCACGGACCGGCCATGAAGCGGCTGATACCGCCGTCAGAAACTGTGAAAAATTCCAGCCAAAAGGGGCTGCCAACTGTACTGTCTATGCCATCAATGATGTGGTGGTAACACAGTAACGCTGTCGCCAGTCCTTAATAAAGCTTCAGGACTGGCGTTTTTCTCGTGGGAATTTCCCTTTCAATCGATTAACGAGAAAGCCTTCTCCGATCATCCAGCCCTCCTCTTTTGGGCTGGGATTTTCTATATAATTTCCCTTGAGCGCGTATTCGCTCTCACGAATGCGCTACAGCAAAACAATACCAGTGCAATCAAACAGGCTGTTGCCTGTATACCACCTAGCGTGGTGACAGGGGGAAACGGCAGCACAGAGCCCAGCCAGGTTGTCATCGCCGCCATTCCCATCGTCAAGAAGCCAAGTAGCGCAGACGCCAGACCCGCTTCTTTTCCGAAAGGACCCATGGTTATTGCCGTTCCCAGTGGATTGGCTAAGCCCATTCCCCAGAGGAACACGATCATGGAAAAGGTATACCAACTCAGGCCTGGAGCCTTCGGCCCAAACAGTAGCAAACTCCCGCCGGCTAACGCGATAGCGAGCCCCACCGACGCTATCCTTCGCGGTCCATAACGGTGGGCAAGTCGCGGCGCGGCCATACCCGCACCAAAGACAACGAACACGGTGGAGGCGAAATAAAGCCCGGCCTGAAAACAAAATGCTAATGGCCGAAAGCCCCGCCAAGAGTGCAACAATTTTTCCGGTTAATCGTGGGGCGTCAAAGGAATACGTTTTCGCCATAATGACAGTACTCATGGTGGTCTTACGGTAATGACGGCGTGGAAATATGTGCAACGCAGCAGACGGGATAACGCTCGCCACCTTATGTGACGAGCGTTTTTATAGGGATGACGGTTTACACCGATACGGGTTTATCGATGTGCTTCTTATTCTCTGGGCGTATTTTGAACCAGATGGCATACATCGCTGGCAGAAACACCAGTGTGATGATGGTGCCACCAAACGTTCCGCCAATCAGGGTATAAGCCAGCGTTCCCCAAAACACCGAGTGCGTCAGCGGGATAAACGCCAGAATGGCGGCCATTGCCGTCAGTAACACGGGGCGGGCTCGCTGCACCGTCGCCTCCACCACCGCATCGAATGGCGAGAGCCCTTCTTGCTCGTTGTGATGGATCTGCCCGATAAGGATCAAGGTATTGCGCATCAGGATACCAGAGAGCGCAATCAACCCCACAAGCGCATTGATGCCAAACGGCTGATTGAAGAGCAACAGCGTCGGCACCACACCAATCAGCCCCAGTGGTGAAGTGAGAAACACCATCACCATTGCCGACATTGAGCGCACCTGTAGGATGATGATCAGTAGCGTGATGGCAATCATGATCGGAAACAGCGGCGCCATTGCCTGAGTGGCTTTCCCTGACTCTTCAATCGGGCCAGCCTGTTCAATACGGTATCCGGCGGGAAGCGTATCAATGATGGGCTGTAGCTGTTTCAGGATCGCCATAGAAACATCCGGCGGCTGGCAGCCTCCAGAAACCACCGCGAAGACGTCATAACCCCACGAACCTGAGAGTGGACACCGCAACACTAAACGAGGTGTCGCGGCGGGGAGCAAAGCCTGTGGCAATACGCCGTTACGAAAACAGAAGTAATGCTTACGGATGAGTGTGGTTAGTGACACTTGTGTCCATGGTTGTCTGTATATTCTGACGTATTGCTGCATTATTACTCTAAGAGAGGTTGCACGATTTCATAGTGGTGCCCGACAACGATGATTCGGTTGTGGCGTTACGGGCCTGCTTTCGATACATCTCTATACCCTAAATCATTCGAGTTGCGGTGTGATGGGTATCTCTCTTATATGGAGCAGTCACATGGTCAATAACAGAACGCAGGCATCATCCATGCTGGTGATGTCGAGAGTCATGGTGTTGATGATCGGTTCCGGTGTGTTGAGTTCATGCGCTCACACACCTCGTGAATGCAAGGATATTAGCGGGTTACTACAATCGCACGGTGTCACCGACACGTCCACGGGTCTCCCCGTGCCCGACAAAAGCATAGAGCAATGGAAGGCGGAACTACGACAGATAGCTCTTTCTCAGGGAATTACGGCGGATACCTTTGATAACGCGTTGGCTGGTCTGACGCCGGACACCGACGTGGTAGCCGCCACACAAAAACAGCCTGAGTTGGTCACTCCCGTGTGGACCTACCTTGAACAGCGGATCACGCTGGAAAATATTGCGCAGGGGAAAACGCTGCTTAAGCAATACGCGGACGTCGTGACGCGCATCAATCAGCGCTATCAGGTGGATCCGCCACTGCTGTTCGCCTTTCTCTCCATTGAAAGTCATTATGGTGCCAATACCGGCAACAAAGCGGTCATACGCTCACTGGCCACGCTGGATTACTACAATTATCGTCGTGCGTTTAACCGGCAGAATCTGATCGCGGCGTTACGTATGATTCAAAACGGCAATACGCGGCCAGAACAAATTAAAGGCTCCTGGGCTGGAGCAATGGGGATGCCTCAGTTCATACCGACCTCTTACTTGCAATATGCCGTTGATTTTGATGGCGATCGCCACCCTGATATCTGGACCTCTTTCCCAGACACGCTGGCGTCGGTGGCAAACTATATGCAGCAGGCTAAATGGAAGGCGGGCGTCCCCTGGGGGTTTGAAGTGAATCTGCCCACCGGTTTTGATTATTCTCTTTCCGGTATGGATAACCAGAAAACCGTCGCTGACTGGCAGGCGCTCGGGGTAAAAACCGCTGTGCCTAGAGATCTGACAGCGCTGTCTTCGGAGAAAGCCTCGATATTGCTGCCGACAGGGAAGAATGGCCCGGCGTTTCTGGTGACGGAGAATTTCCGCGCCATTCTGCGGTATAACAATGACGTTTCCTATGCGCTTACTGTCGGCTTGTTGTCGGATAACTACCAGCACGATGCGCCGGTACGCAAACCGTGGCCGCGGCAGGAAATGCCGTTAACACGCAAAGAACGCGAGGCGCTGCAAATTCTGTTACAGGAAAAACAGCTCTATCAGGGTGCGATTGACGGCAACATTGGCCGCGGCACCACGCAGGCGATCCGCGCCTACCAGCAACAGGAAGGGTTACCGCCGGATGGCTACCCCGACCATGCCTTGCTTGACAGGCTGCGCTGCCAGTAAACATGGGCGCTCAATGTGAGCGGGTAACGCCGAGCGCATGGCAAACGGCTGGCGGCGGAATGACGTCAATCGAGCAATCATTCTCGGGGAACAACCCCCCTCAAACATCATGACTTGCCGCAGCAAAATAAAACGCGCTATCATCGCCGCGGCTATTCACTTTTACATCTTTTGATTTTCACCTTCGCTGAAGTTTTTCAGCGCGAATTTCTCTGCCTGCTCCCGACGATACCGAGTCAGGCATTATGATGTGAAAGGCCTTGTTCTATGTGTACACCTCAGATTCGTAATTTCTGCATTATTGCCCATGTCGATCATGGCAAATCCACCCTCGCCGACCGTTTTATTGAAATAACCGCCACCGTCGCTCAGCGTGACATGCGTGAGCTGCTGCTAGATTCGATGGAGATAGAGCGGGAACGCGGTATCACGATCAAATTGCAAACCGTGTGCATGAGCTATCAGGATGAACACGGCCAGCCGTATCAGTTCAATCTGGTGGATACGCCGGGGCACGTCGATTTTTCTGCGGAAGTCTCCCGTAGTCTGGCCGCCTGTGACGGCGCTATTCTCCTGATTGACGCCACGCAGGGCGTTCAGGCACAAACCATCGCCAACCTCAATCTCGCTCAACAAGCCGGGTTAACCATTTTGCCCGTCCTGAACAAAATCGACAGCCCACAGGCTAACGTGCCGCAGGTAATGCAGCAGTTAGCAGATATTCCTTCGCTGGATATCACTACCGTGCTGTCCGTCTCGGCCAGAACCGGAGAAGGCGTGGCGGCGGTGCTGAGTGTTGTTGCTCACCGCTTCCCGGCGCCAAAAGGGATCGCTAATGCGCCGCTGCGCGCGCTGGTGTTTGACTCACATTACGATCCCTATCAGGGCGCAATCATGCACGTTCGCGTGGTGGATGGCAGCGTTCAGGCAGGATCAACGCTGTGTTTTATGTCATCCGGCACGTGTTTCGACGTCACCGAAACTGGCGTTTTTTCTCCCCAACGCCAGCCTCGTCGCGTCTTGAGAAAGGGTGAAGTGGGTTATCTCGCTGCCGGATTGAAAGATGCCGCCGCGATTCGGGTGGGCGATACGCTAACCTTAGCCGATCGCCCCGCGACAGAACCGGTTGCGCGCTATCAGAAAATAAAACCTGTCGTATTTTCTGGGCTCTACCCCGATGCGGACGACGATCTGAAAAGCCTGCGCAACGCCATGAATAAGCTGTCGCTTAATGACGCGGCGTTGCACATGACTCCCGATGTGTCCGCCTCACTGGGTGCCGGTTTCCGCTGTGGTTTTCTTGGAATGTTACATATGGATATTGTGCGCGAACGGCTCAAACGCGAGTACGGCATCTCCGTGATCGCCACCGCGCCCAGCGTGGAATATCGGGTTACATTGCATAACGGCCAGAGCCAGACCATCGATAATCCGGCACATTTCCCCGGTGAAGAGACGTTAAATTTTGTCGAAGAACCCTACGTTATCTGCACGATTCACTCACCCCAGCGCTACGTTGGCACACTGATGGAATATGGCGCATCGCGGCGCGGGGAATTTATCGATATGCAATACCTTGATAATGGTCTGGTGGCACTCAACTGGACATTGCCGCTTAGCGAAATGGTCTTTGGCTTCTTTGATGCTCTGAAATCACTGACACAAGGCTACGCGACGTTGGACTACGTGTTAGATGGCTACCGACGTTCCGATTTGGTGCGTTGTGATATTTATCTTGATAGCCAGTTAGTTGATGCTTTCTCTTTCATCATTCCCCGTCACAAGGCCTGGCCGCGAGCAACCGAGATCGTGAAAACGTTGAAGTACGTGATTCCACGCAAGCTATATCCCGTCCCTGCTCAGGCCAAAATAGGCAATCGCGTCATCGCTCGCGAAGATATTCCCCCGCTACGCAAAAGCGCACTGGCACAAGGCTTTCAGGGTAGCCTGTCGCAAAAACAGCGCCTGATCCGTAAACAGCGGGAAAACAAAAAACACAATACTGGGTTCTCAAAACGAGATATTCCGCGTGAGGCGTTTATGGCTATTCTGGCACTTGATGCCTAGTTATTGACGACGCAAACACAGCGATCGGGCGGATATCGCGGCAAGGATATCCGCCCTTCATTTCTCCGCGGGCTTTTCCCTGCCCGCCGATGAAGGACAGTATCTTTTATCCTGCCGATAATTTATCCTCTCCCGCCTTTTGTTATGACATAAAAATTAAGCCTGCATATATGATCTCATCACCCGACGCAACGCCGACGCCAGCGCCCTCTGCGACGTCAACGCTTGCTGTATTACGCTCGCCCTCGCTGCTAATGCGCGAGGTTTTGGCGGGCACCATCACCGCGCTGGCGCTTATCCCAGAGGTGATTTCCTTTTCCATCATTGCGGGAGTTGACCCCAAAGTCAGTCTGTTTGCTTCCATCGTATTATGTTTCACCATGTCCTTTCTCGGTGGCAGACCGGCGATGGTGACGGCGGCGGCGGGTGCCGTGGCGCTGGTTATCGGTCCGATGGTGCACGCGCACGGCGTGGCCTATATTCTGCCTGCGGTGATCATGGCTGGGATCGTGCAGATTCTGTTTGGGCTGGCCGGATTGGCGAGGATGATGCGCTATATTCCCCGCTCGGTGATGATCGGCTTCGTCAACGCGCTGGGCATCCTGATTTTTGCCGCGCAGGTGCCGCATGTTTACGGACAATCCTCGCTTGTCTGGCTGCTGTTTGCGCTGACGCTCGCGATTGTTCTGCTGCTGCCCTATGTGGTGAAAAGTATCCCCGCGCCGCTGGTTGCCATTGTGTCGGTGACCGCGATTGCGATTTTTACCGGCATCACGGTGCCTAACGTCGGCGATGCTGGCCCGATGCAGCCCGGATTGCCGGACTTCACCCAGTGGCTGGTGCCGTTCAATCTTGAAACACTGCACATCATCTGGCCAACCGCGCTGAGTATCGCCTTTGTCGGGCTGATGGAATCACTGTTAACCGCCAAACTGGTCGACGACATCACGGATACCCCGTCCAGCAAGCGCCGTGAGTGCTGGGGACTGGGCGTTTCCAATATCTTCGCCGGATTTTATGGCGGCATTGCCGGGTGTGCGATGATCGGGCAGACCGTGGTCAACGTGGAATTAGGCAAAGCGCGCACGCGCATTTCCACTCTCGCCGCCGCGCTGGTGCTGTTGTTGCTGGTGACCGGACTAAGCGAAATCATGGCGAAGATTCCGATGGTGGTACTGGCGGGCATTATGATGATCGTCGCGCTGAAAACCATGAACTGGCATAGCCTGCACCCCGCGACGCTGAAACGTATGCCGCTGTCGGAAACGCTGGTGGTCATCGTGACAGTTATTGCGACCGTCTCGACGGGCAACCTCGCTATCGGCGTGGCAGGCGGCGTGATCTTTGCCATCCTGCTGTTTGCACGCCGCGTGGCGCACGTCATTCACGCGGAGCGTCAGGTGAGCGAAGACGGCCAGTCGGTGCACTACACGGTACGTGGGCCGCTCTTCTTCGGTAGCAGCAACGATCTTTTCGAGCACTTTCTCTATGCGCAGGACCCGCAGAACGTCACCATCGATCTGACGCACGCTCAAATCTGGGATGCCTCCAGCGTGGCGGCGCTCGACGCAATCGAGACCCGCTATCATCGCTACGATGCGAAAGTCGCGATCGTCGGGTTAGATACCCATAGCACCAAAATTCACCAGCGCCTGTCAGGACATCTCTAAGTCACCCGGCGTTCGAAGACGACTACCGTCTCGGACGCCAGCGTTGACAACCCGCACATCTCTGTGATTAGACTCAATGATAAGCAGGCTAACTTAAGGAAAGGGTTGATGAAAATTACCGACGTGCGCGTGATTCTCGCGAATCGATATATGTTTGTTGAGGTCACCACCGACGAAGGGCTAACGGGCATTGGCGAATCTGGTGCCTGGGGCTTTCTTGATGCCTCAAAAGGTGCCGTCGAGGCATTGCGCACGTATCTGATTGGGCAGGATCCGTTGCGTATCGAACACCATTGGCAATATATGTACCGCTGCTGGCATTTCCGCGGCGCCGCCATCATGGGTGCGATCAGCGCCATCGATATCGCCCTGTGGGATATCGCGGGCAAATATTACGATACGCCGGTTTATAATCTGCTGGGCGGGCGCTGCCGCGACAAGGCGCGCGTTTATGCCCATGCGGGTGGTCGCACTACAGAAGAAACCATCGCTAACCTGAAACAGGCCAAAGCTGACGGCTTTACCGCGATTGGTCATCTGACGCCTTTTCTGGATGAGTCACGCGACGCGCCCTACTTCACTACTCACGCCAAAGAGATCGGCGAAGCCATCGAGCGCATCGGCCTTTATCGGGAAGCGGTCGGTAACGATGTCGACCTGTGTATCGAAGTTCACCGCCGTCTGAAACCCGCCGATGCTGTGGTGTTCGCACGCGGCATTGAGCCGTTTTATCCCTATTTCATTGAAGATCCTATCGGCGCGGATAACTTCGATTCTATGGCTGAAGTGGCCGACAAAATCAATATTCCTATCGCCACCGGTGAACGCCTGAATAATCCACAGGAGTTCGCGATGCTGATTCGCCGCAACGCGGTCGCCTATGTACGCCCTGATGTCTGCATGTGCGGTGGGATTACCGGTGCGAAAAAAGTGGCCGCGCTGGCAGAAGCCAACGATTTAATGGTGGTGCCACACAACCCGCTCAGCCCGGTGTCTACTGCCGCCTGTTTGCAGATCGCCGTCAGCATTCCCAACTTCGCGCTGTTGGAATATCCGGGAGATGACCAGCCGGCACTGTCGGAAAAATTTGGTGCGACTGGCGTAGAGAACGGCGTGCGGAAAAAAGACGTGGTGAAGAACACCTTCAAGTGCGTGGATGGATTTATGGAGATCCCGACGCAATCAGGCATCGGTATCGAGCTGGCGGACGATCTGGAGAACCGCTTCCCTTATCGCCGTCGCGGCCTGAAAACCCGACTGCACGTCGACGGTTCCGTCGTCGATCAATAACCGTGTTTCGGCAGGTCGTGGCTACCAGATATCGCGCCACGACCTGCCGTGTTGCTCTTAGGGCGGTGTCTGATTTGCCATTTTCCGTCCTTCCCACTGCATCAGCAGACTCAGCGCCGCAGGCAGAGCAAGCAATGTCAGCAGCGTCGCGACCATCAATCCGCCGATAATCGCGTAGGCCATCGGCCCCCAAAATACCTGATGTGCAATCGGGATCATGCCGAGAATCGCCGCCAGCGCCGTCAGTATAATCGGGCGTGAACGGTGACTGGCCGCATTCACGATCGCCTCCACCACAGGCTGTCCGTTTTTCACGTTCAGATCGACCTCACCAATCAGAATCACCGCATTACGAATGATCATCCCCGCCAGCGCAATTGCCCCCAGTAAAGCCACGAACCCCATCGGTGTACCCGTCGGCAGCATCGCCGCAACGATACCAATCAGGCCAAACGGCGCGGTAAGGAACGCCAGCACCATACGGGAAATCCGCTTCAGTTGAATTATCAATAACACCAGCATCACTAGCAGCGTCACTGGCAGCACTGCATACACGGAACCATTACCCTTGTCGGACTCCGCCGCAACGCCGCCTTCCGTGATGTGGTAACCCGCAGGTAATGAGGCGCGATAACGTTCAACGTCAGGTGCCAGTTTTTCAGACAGCGCAGGTGCCCGCACGCCCGGCGCCATGTCCATTTGCACCGTAATAAACGGTTCGCGCTGACGACGCCAGATAATCGGATCCTCAACGCCATACGTAACGGTCGCAATCTGTCCCAGCGGTACGGAACGTCCATCCGCAATCGGGATTTGCAGATTGGCGATCGTCGCAACGTCTCTGCGCTCCTGCGGCGTGCCGCGAACGACCACATCCACCAGCCGATTGCCATCACGCACCGACGTCAGCGTCGAACCGGAAAATATCGCCGCCAGCATACTCGCCACATCCTGCGAACTGATACCTACGGCGCGCGCTTCCGTCTGATTCAGCACCACGTTCACGGTGCGTTCAGGTTCACCCGCCGTCAGATTCACCTCACGAACGTCGGATTGCTTCCCTACCAGACTGGCAAGCCCCTGCGCGATATCGCGGACACGTTGACTGTCCGGTCCCGCCACCCGATATTTAAGCGGCCAGCCCACTGGCGGCCCCAGCTCCAGTGCAGACACGCGCGCCACAATGGAACTAAAATCCTGCGCCAGCACCTGCTTCAACCGTGCTGCCAGCGCATCCCTCGCATCCAGATCTTTTGCCACCACCACCAGCTGCGCGATATTTTCGTGGCTCAGCAAGACATCCATCGGGAGATAAAAGCGCACCGCGCCCGATCCGACATACGTGGAAAAATGGTCAACATCGGGATCGTTTTTCAGCACGGCTTCCAGCCGTTTCGCCTGCGTTTCCGTCGCCGCCTGTGAGGCATTCGCCGGTAGCGTCAGGCTGACCAGCAGTTCCGGTCTGTCGGATGCAGGAAAAAACTCGCCCTCCAGTCGGGTAGCACCAAACAGCGAAATGACCAGAAGAATGAGAGTAATAGCTAGCGTCATTCCCCGGTGCGCCAACGCGTGCTGGAGCCACTGGCGATACAGTCGCCCCAATCGTCCCGGCTCGTCGTGATGGTGGCTAAACGTTTTTGGCAACAGCCAGACACCAAGCAACGGCGAAAAGAGAATCGCGACAATCCAGGAGCTCAGCAACGAAATCAGAACCACAATAAAGAGCGAAAAACAGTATTCCCCCGCGCTGGATGCAGCAAATCCAACCGGAATAAACCCAGCGATCATCACCAGCGTCCCCGTCAGCATCGGAAATGCCGTGCTTTCATAAGCCCAGGCCGCCGCGCGTTTGCGATCCCAGCCCTGCTCCAGCCGTGACACCATCGCTTCCACCGTAATCATGGCATCATCCACCAGCAGCCCCAGTGCGATAATCAGCGCCCCCAGCGAAATGCGCTGTAGCCCGATACCGGTGATTTCCATACCGATGAAGGTCATTGCCAGCACAATCGGGATAGAGGCGGCCACCACCAGTCCCGCGCGGCTGCCGAGCGACACAAACGACACCGCCAGAACAATGGCAACGGCCTCCAGCAGCACTTTTACAAAACCGCCGACAGCCCCCTTCACCACCTCGGCCTGATCGGCCACGCGTGTCATCTCAATCCCATGCGGCAGTTGCGCAGAGAGCGTATTCATTTTTTCGCGAATCGCCTGACCGAAATGAAGCATGTTGCCAGTGGGTGCCATTGAGATCGCCAGGCCAATGGCCTTCTCGCCATTAACCCGAAACGTCGGCGACGGTGGCTCGGCCGTTTCACGATTAATCGTGGCGATATCGACCAGCGGGACAAATTTTCCGCCGATGCGTAACGTAATCTGACGCAGGCTCTGCTCGGAGGTAAACGCGCCGCTGACGCGCACGGCGATCTTCTCATCGTCGGTGCGAATAATACCGGCGGGCGTGACCGCATTCTGCGCTTTCAGTGAATCGATAACCTGCTGCGCATCAATCCCTAATCCAGCCAGTCGTCGGGGAGAAAACGTCACCACAATCTGTTCTTCTTCCACCCCCAGCATATCGACCTTACCGACATCCGGTACGCTCAGTAACGCAGAGCGAATATCCTCAACGCGATCGCGCAGCTCTCGCGGCGAGAATCCCTCGGCGGTGAAGCCATAAATCGTACCGAACGTGTCATCAAACTCGTCATTAACGGCTGGTGGGCTGACGCCATCAGGGAGCGAACTGGAAATATCCGTCATTTTCTTACGCACTGTATACCAGATATTCGGCACGGCAGACGGCGGCGTATCATCACGCAGGTTAACGAAAACAACCGACTCCCCGGCTCGGGTGTAGCTCTCGACATAATCGAGGTACGGTGTTTCCTGTAATTTTTTCTCCAGCTTATCGGTGACGAAATTGACCGTATCGCCCACCGTCGCGCCCGGCCAGGCGGCAGACACCACTGCGGACTTGATGGTAAACGCCGGATCTTCGTTGCGGGGCAAACGTTGATAGCTCATCACGCCTGCCGCCATAATGACCAGCATCATAAAGGCGACCAGTTGCTGATTCGCTAATGCCCAGGCGGACAGGTTAAAACGTGCGGTCGATTGCGGTTCTTGTGCCATTAGCGACGCCCCTCTTCATCCAGCCGAATTTTCTCATCCGGCCGTAGTTTGCTGACGCCAGCGGTTACCACGCGGTCGCCTTGTTCCAGTCCTCCGGAAAGGAAGATCGCCGTGTCGCTATAGCGGGCAACGGTAACTGGCTGCAAACGTACCGTCTGAGTCGCAGAATTCACGACATAGACAGCAGGTTGATCGCCCTGTCGGGTGAGCGCAGAAGCGGGCAGTTCAATAACGGCAGTATCGGACTGCTGTATCGCACCATTCACGCTGGCACCCAATACCATCGCAGCGGGCGGCGAGGTTAACGTGACTCTCACTCTAAAAGTACGCGTAACGGGATCGGCTTGCGGACTGATATCCCGCACGCGTCCCTCAGCCTGAACGTTCGGCTCAGACAGCAGCGAAACGCGGATAACGCGCGAGGCAAGTGACTGATTGACCAGCCGCTCCGGCACGTCAAACACCGCATCGCGTCCGCCCAGAGAGGCCAACTTCACCACCTCTTGTCCAGCGCTCACTACCTGACCGGGGTTTGCGCTGACCGTCGTGATGACGCCGTCCTGCGCGGCTGTGAGTTGCGTATAGCCGAAGCGTTCCTGCGCACCTTTCACCGTTGCCTGCGCGCTTTCACGACGGGAAGCCGCTGCATCCCAGTTTGCCTGCGCTTCATCAAGCTGTACCCGCGCAATCGCCCCGCCCGGTGCCAGCGCCTTCATGCGCGAAAAGTTGCTTTTCGCCAGCCGTTCCGCCGAGATGGCGCTGGCTAAATCCGCCTGCGCACTGCGCAGCTGATTTTCACTGTCGCGCGCATCGAGCGTCGCAATCACATCGCCCCGCTTCACCGACGCCCCCACATCCACCAGACGATTAAGGATGCGGCCATCCAGCCGGAAACCTAACGCCGTTTCTTCATGTGGGCGAACTTCCCCCGTTAACGTCACGGG
Organism: Pectobacterium aroidearum; assembly: GCF_015689195.1. Lineage (GTDB taxonomy): Bacteria > Pseudomonadota > Gammaproteobacteria > Enterobacterales > Enterobacteriaceae > Pectobacterium > Pectobacterium aroidearum. Next base: position 1,774,038 of record NZ_CP065044.1, on the reverse strand, counting down.
TTCCCGGTTCATCGCAGGCATAACCACCAGCGTTTTCACCGGCCTGACGGGCGGTGGCGCAGGTAAATCATCGGCGCTGTCGCAGCCACTAAGCAGCAGGGCTGACAGCAGACAGAAGGCAAAACGACTGACCATCATCGCATCCTCTCACTCATCAGATAACATCAGAACGAATACAGAACGGCCAACGTGGCGCTGGTATCATTCCGTCGTTCCACCACCTGACTATCAGCAACCTTGTCAGTGAGCCAGGTTGAGGCCACCCCGACGTTCGTTGACCAGGCGGGGCTAAATTGATGCGTCCAGTTCGCGCCCAGCGCATAGCCGTAAACGCCTTTTCCAACATGGTACGCGGCCAATCCAGAGCGCTGACTCTGCTGCTGCGTCACGCCGTAGTAAGTTTGGTTAAAGCGAGCATCCCCCATCAGCACGTCCGCCGACAGCGCCAGCACATCGTCTTTTGCCGCAGACTGCCATACCGTGCTCTTTGCTCCGACGCGATACTGGTTTCCCCTTTTTGTCTCACTCAGCGCAAATTCGCCGCTCGCTTCCAGCGCCAGCCACGGCGCAAACTGATACCCCGCCGTTACGGTGGTGGTGACCGATCCTTTAACCTTACCCATTCCTTTCAGTCGGTTTGAGCCTGCGCGCCATTGGCTGTTTTTGTCATCCCTTCCCATGTCGTAGCCAATCGCGTGATCCAGATAAAAACCGGAAGGCGATTGATATTGCCAGCCAATGCCGTGCGTGGAATCGAAATAGAGTGGGCCGCGCTGAATGGTCAGTACAGGCAGAGCGTTGGTTTGACGAGCTTTACTCCCTCGATAACGCGGCGCATTCTGGGCGGCAACGCCCACGGTCACATCCGTGTGATCGGCCAAAAGCGAGGGCGACGATGCTTCCGACTCCGCAGCGAATGCAGTGCCAGATAGCACGATAGCGGACAGACTGGTGGATAAAATCATTGTTGTTATGTTCATACATCCCCTCTTTAACGCGATAATCTTGCACCGTGGTGTTTCCCCGGCGGGTGCAAGGTAATTGGTGTTGGCTTTTCGGCACCGTGGCGAATTATGCTGATGCTTAGTCAAGAAACGATTTGTGGTTTTTTAAGATTTCATCAAGAGGTCGTGATGGCAGAAAAACGGGTGTTAATTATTGAAGACGACATGGACGCCGCCAGCGTGCTCGAAGCTTATCTGCGACGCGATGGCTATCAGGTTTCTATCGCGTCTGATGGACAAAAAGGTCTGCACATGGCGCTGACCAGTAAACCCGATTTGATTTTGCTGGATGTGATGTTGCCGAAGATGAATGGCTCTGAGGTGCTGTCCGCCCTGCGTCAGCGCAGTAATATTCCGGTGATTATGGTCACCGCCATCGGCGACGAGCCGGAAAGAATTGGCGCACTGCGCTACGGTGCGGATGATTATGTCGTCAAGCCTTACAACCCGCAGGAAGTGGTGGCGCGCGTGCAGGCCGTGCTTCGGCGCACCGGCTACGCCATTCGGGAAGAGGCGATCCTGACATTCGAAAATTTATCCGTTGACCCGAGCTCCGTGACAGCAAGCATCGCGCTATCACCATCCGAATCCGTGGTTCTCGACCTTACCCCCACTGAATTCAATATTCTGGTGACGCTGCTCAAAGCGCCAAACCGCGCCTTTACACGGGGCGAATTACTGGAAGCCAGCCTGCCGGAAAGCGACGCGCTGGAACGTGTGGTGGACACTCACGTCCACAATCTCAGGAAGAAGCTCAACCAGCACAACATCATCAATGTGCTTGTCACTGTCCGTTCTGTCGGCTACCGATTCCGGTGAACCTGATGAAAAAATCGATCTTTCTGTCAGAAAAAATGTCGCTGTGGCGCTGGCTGTGTTTCCGTATTATTTCTCTGCTGCTCGCCACCCTGCTCATCATCGCTACCCTGATGTGGCTGCGCTTCGCCGTCAACAATGTCTACGTCGAACAGCAGATGCCGGATGAGGTGCGAGCTGAGTTTCAGCTGTTAAGCAAAGAGAAAGATTACGGTAATCCTCGCTACCAGCAGATTATCAATCAGTATTACGGCCCGGATTTCTTTGTGCCGAATATTGCCAGCACCGACTGGCTGGTGCTCTCGATCATGGTTCTGATCGCCTTGCCCATCGTCGTCGTCGTGGTTTTGTGGCGGGCGAGGCCGCTGTCACAGCAATTTTCCAATATTGCCAGCGCCGCACGCGACGTCGCTCAGGGAAAGTTTGACACGCGCACGCAGCTTGTCGAACAGGCGCCGATGGAGCTGGTGACGCTGGCAGACGACTTTAATAACATGACCGCACAGCTGGAGCGCTACGAGCGGGAACTGCGTGAATCCAGCGCGGCGCTGGCTCACGAACTGCGTACACCGTTAAATGCGGCGATGGGGCGCGTTCAGGGCATGCTTGATGACGTCTTTCCACGAGATAAATCACAGCTGACAATGGTCATCAAACAGCTCGAACAGCTCAACCACGTCATTCAGGATCTGCACTTCCTGTCACTCGCCAGAGCAGGACAGCTGCAGTTGGTCCACACCCCTTTCTGCTTCGATGAGCTCATCACTGAGCGACTGACCTGGTATCGGCCGCAGCTAGAACAAGCCGGGTTCCAGACGCATACGCATATTGAACAACGCGACTTTTGCTTTGCCGACCGCGAACGGTTAGGACAGGTGTTCTCGATTTTGATTGAGAATGCATTAAGTTACGCCAGCGATGGCCGCTATCTGGCAATTGATGTACGTGAAACGACGCTGCGTGAAAACGCGCCGTGCTGGCAGATTACCGTTTCCGATCGCGGTCCGGGGATTGAGCCAGAATCGCTGCCCCTGCTTTTTGACCGCTTCTGGCGTGCAGAGCATTCGCGTGGACGGCACTCCGGCGGCAGCGGGCTTGGGCTATCTATCGCGTCAGCCATTATCACTGCACATGGCGGCGCTATTTATGCAGAACACGGCAAGAATGGCGGACTTGTCATCATAATGACGCTGCCTCGTAGTACCTGAAAAAACTGTACCTAAAAGAACGGTACCTGAAAGAACGGTGCATTATCAGTAATTGCCAATAGTTAAAAAGCATAGCGAAATTATTGCTATGCCTTCCCTCCGGGAAAAAACATGGCAAACCGTGGCAATACTCATCGGCTACATGACGGGGTAAATGGAACAACCCCAGACACCACGCCCTGTAGCGAAACAGGCCGCGTACCAACGCGGTTTTTCATCCGCGTTATTCTTATATTTATCTGGAATGAGATAAGACGAAAAAAACTAATTTCATTATAAGTATTTCGCTACTCTGCATGAGCGAAATATATCGCCTCGATTAAAACTCAATCATCAAGGTAACTATAATGAAACGTTCACTTCACCAGGTATTCATGGCGATCACGCTGATTAGCGCCTCCTTTTTCAGTCAGGCCGCCGACACACAAACCTCGACATGGCAACACATCAAACAGACCGGTGAGTTACGCATCGGTGTGGCACAGGGCGAGCCCTGGTATTTTAAAAATCCGTCAACCGGAGAATGGGACGGCATCGGCTATAACATCGGAAAAGAGCTGGCAAACGATCTTGGGGTAAAACTGGTGACGGTGGAAACCACCTGGGGCAACGCCATCGCGGCCTTACAGACTGGTCAGATCGATACCATGTTAGTGCTCGACCCAACGGAAGAGCGGAAAAAAGCGGTCGATTTTCCTGAGCAGCCCTTCTTTTGGTATGCACAAGGCGTGTTGATTCGCGATGGCATCGCCGTCACCAATTGGGACGATCTCAATCGGGAAGATGTCAAAATCGGCGTCACGCTAGGCTCCAGCCCCGACCTGATTCTGACCAAACGTCTGCCAAAAGCGCAACTGGTGCGTTTCCCGAATATGGATGAAGGCGTGGCCGCGTTCTACGCTGGCCGGGTCGATGCGCTGTCCTATTTCCACCCTGCGCTGGCGCTGCAGCAGGCTAAAGTCGGCAAGGGCAATCTGATTCTGCCGAAGCCGATTATTGAGGTCAGCACGAGCGGGGCAATCCGTAAAGAAGCCGATCAGACTTTCCATAACTTCCTGAATGACGAGTTTGCCAAGCTGTATAAGTCCGGCAAGACGCAGCACTACTATGAGCAGGCGCTCAAACTGCGCGGCGTTGACGTCAGCAAAGTGCCATCGGTCATTAAAGAAGACTGGAAATAAGCCCGAAGCGGTTAAAGCGACAGTCCTGAACGGATTCAGGACATCTGCATTAGCGGGGTCAGCAGCGTGGCGACATCCTGACATTGCTCCAGTTCGGATAACGCCGCCGTTGCCTCCGCAACCGTTGTTGGGGCAAGTCGGGACGAGAGATTCTCCGCAAATTTCGCCATGATGCGGCTTTCCGCCAGCGGGTGTTCTGCACTGCCGAGGGGAAACGCAATGCGCTCACCGCCTACAACACTTCCCCGCGTGACGACATCAACCTGCAGCACCGGCCGACGCTCCTGCGCCATCAACTGATCAAGTTCGGGAGAAACCTCAACGTGAACCTTATCGGCCAACGCCAGAAGTTCCGGGCTGGTTAAGGTGTCGTCCGCACTCCAGTGATGGCGCGGAATACGATAGGCCAGACACGCCAACGCAAACGGCAGGCTGAACTGCGCATCTGTCGCATTTTGCGGCCGTGCATCCATAAAATCAGCGGCCAGCCTCTGGCTTCCTTTGACCCGAATCTGCTCAATATCCTGCGGTGCAAGCGCCAACTCATGCTGTATTCGTTCGAAGGATTCCAATGCGGTATGTATCCAGCGACAAGCTGGATAGGCCTTGAAACTGGCGTGCTGGATCGCCCACGCCTCTCCCAGGCCAGCAATCAATGCCGCTTCATCAAAGCGGTCAGATCCCATCATGCGCCAGAATCCCTGCTCGCCGGACAGCACATCTCTTGGCCCGATAATCCCGCCGCGATGTAGCTCTACCCCACGGACGCCGGCTTCCGCCGCAGGCGCGTTGTAATCCTTAAAAGAGACCAGCGGCCGCTGCTGCCAGTTGTATTTGTGCAAGCTGGGCAACGGCGTCAGCGACGCCGCCAGACCGATGGCGTTCTCTAACCCTGTGGCGTCACACCCCGTGAGTAAACCGTAGGCCACCGCTGCCCCGATCGATTCATGCTGACACACGCCATAGACCTGCTGAAAACGCGCCGGACTCGGTTGCTGAGACTGAATGATCCGGCCATTGATTTCATACGCCGCGGCCAGCGCGCAGATCAGCGTTTTGCCGTCGATCGGACGCGTACCGACTGCTGCCAATGCGGCGGCAACCAGCGAAGCGCCGGGGTGCCCCATACCGCGTCCGGCAACCTCATAGCCATCATCGTAATCCAGCGCATTGATCGCTGCCGCATTCAAAAACGCCGCTCCAATAGCACCCAGCGGTGCGCCACCGTCCAATATCGGGCTGTTGCCTGCCGCATAGTGCAGGCGAGCAACGCGGGCGCAGTCTTGCACCACCAGGCTACCTGCACCGGCAATGCCGCAGCCCAGACTGTCGATAAAATGCAGCGCGATTTTTCTTCTTAACGCAGCGGGAATGTCCTGAATCGTCAATCGGTGGGCAAAGGTCGCGAGGCGCAACGTCAGAGGGAGTTCATCAGCGTGAGACATCGGCATACCGCCATTCTTTTATAAATAAAAGGAATATTAGCACCACGTTTTATTATTTATTTATCATTTTTTCGACCTGCTAAGATGCATCGGTTCTAACAAAATAAGAAATGTATTTCCTAATTACGTTGTTTCCAGGGGCGCTATTTTATGTCTTATCAGTGGGATTTTTCCGCCATCTGGCCTTACCACCAGTTGCTGTTGGAGGGGCTATGGGGAACGATAAAGATCGGTGCCACCAGCATCCTGATCGGGATGGTGGCTGGCATGGTGCTTGCCGCCATGAAAATGTCGCCCCGGCGGCTCTTGCGCCTGCCCGCCGCGATGCTGATTGGCTTTTATCGTAATACGCCCGCGCTGGTGCACTTCTTCTGGATTTACTACGCCCTGCCCGTCATTACGCCGTTAACGTTTTCGCCTTTCACCGCCGCCGTGATCGCGTTGTCCGCACAGTCCGGTGCCTTTTATGCCGAAGTGTACCGTGGTGCGATTTCCTCGATTCACGCGGGGCAATGGGAAGGGGCCAAAGCGCTGGGTATGCCGAAATCGACCGCATTGCGTCGGGTTATTCTGCCACAGGCGTTACGCCGGATGATCCCGCCCTTTATTGAGCGCTCGTTTGAACTCATCAAATCGACATCGCTGGCGTCCTCTCTGGCCTACAGCGAGCTGCTTTATCAGGCGATGCAGATAAACAGCCAAACCTACCGACCGCTGGAAGTCTACAGTCTGGTGGCGGTGATGTATTTCACCCTGCTGCTGCTGATTAGCCTGTTCAGTCAACATATTGAGAAACGGCTGTCGCTGGCAGACCGTCGGCTCGTGTAAGGAACATCATGCACTATCAATGGGATTTCTCGCTGGTCTGGGACAACCTTCCCGTGCTGCTGAAAGGCCTCGGCGTCACACTCGAACTCTGGCTGCTGGCCGGTGTGTTGGGAACCGTGCTAGGGCTGGTTTTCGGTCTTTTTCGCGTATTTGGCAAACGCTGGCTGTCGCTGCCTGCCAGAGTCTTTGTCGAAATTTTCCGTAATACCCCGGTCCTGATTCAACTGATCTGGTTTTATTACGCTTTTCCAGTTCTAGTCGGCATACAGTTCAGCACCTTTGCCGCCGCGGCGCTGGCTCTGACGCTGTATAGCGCGGCGTACTGTACGGAAATTTTCCGCGCGGGGCTGCAATCCATCGATCACGGACAGTGGGAAGGCGCAAAAGCGCTGGGCATGCGGCAGGCCGTGATCCTGCGGCGCGTGGTTCTGCCACAGGTGTTACGCAATATGCTGCCCGCCCTCACCAACCGGATGATCGAACTGGCCAAGGTGACCTCACTGGCTTCCATATTGGCCGTCAACGAACTGATGTATCAGGGCCGGCTGCTGAGCAGCACCTATTATCGTCCGCTGGAAATCCTGACGGTGGTCGCGCTGCTCTATTTCATTTTGATCTGGCCAGGGAGTTACCTTGCCGCACGACTTGAACGTCGTTTCCGTTCAACCCCCTAGTCTGACAGCGCCACAGGATTGCTATGAGTGAAACTATTACCTTGAATGAAAACAGTACTTTGAATGAAGATATCGTCCTGCGCATTCGCGGGCTTCAGAAACGCTTTGGTGCCGTTGAGGTCTTAAAGGGGATCGATCTGGATGTACGCCGTGGCGAAAAAATTGCCATCATCGGCGGCAGCGGATCGGGAAAAAGCACCCTGCTGCGCTGTCTGAATTTTATGGAGATCCCCAGCGCCGGCACCATCGAACTCGATGGCGTGGTACTGGGAAAAACCAATGCGCAAGGCCAGCGTGATTATCCCGAAAAGCAGCTGTGCGCCGTGCGGGAACGCGTGGGCATGGTGTTTCAGCAATTCAACCTGTTTCCCCATCTGACCGTGCTGGAAAACGTGCGTGAAGCGCTGGTGTCGGTGAAGAAAATGCCGCGACATGACGCGGATATCATCGCCAAAGCCCAGTTGGAAAAGGTCGGGCTGAGCAACAAGCAAGAAGCCCGCCCCGGCAGCTTGTCCGGCGGTCAGCAGCAGCGGGTGGCAATTGCCCGTGCGCTGGCGATGTCACCGGAGATCATGCTGTTCGATGAACCGACATCGTCACTGGATCCAGAACTGGTGGGCGAAGTGCTGCACACCATCCACGCGCTCGCAGAGGAAGGCCGTACCCTGCTGTTAGTCACCCATGAACTGGGATTCGCCTATCACTTCGCCGACCGCGTTATCTTTATCGAAAATGGCGTGATCCACGAAATGGGCAGCGCCGAGCAGGTGCTCAAAAATCCGCAGCAACCCCGTACCCAAGCCTTTCTCGCCCGCTTTGCCGAGCGCGCCTTTTAACTCATCATTCAGGAACAGCACGATGCAACCCACCTTATCCAGCCAAAGCAGTCAGGCTTATTTGCAAGATCCGCGTAACCGCGACGTACAGGTGTATGTGAATGGGGAATTTGTTCATCGCGACAACGCGGTGGTGTCGATCTTTGATTCCGGCTACGTGTGCGGAGATGGCGTATGGGAAGGCTTGCGTCTGGTTAACGGTCGCCTGATTGCGCTGGACGCCCATCTGGATCGCCTGTTCGACGGCGCTGCCGCGATCCAACTGGATATCGGCCATAGCCGGGAAGCGCTGACTGATATTCTCCATAAAACGCTTGCCATCAACGGCATGACCGATGGCGCGCATATTCGTCTGATGATTACCCGAGGGAAAAAACATACGCCAAATCAGGATCCCCGCTTTATTATCGGCGGCGCCACCCTCGTGTGCGTGGCAGAGTATAAAGTCGTCGATACGGCGGCGAAAAAGCGTGGCCTGACGCTGTTTACTTCAACCTACCGCACCAGTACGCCAGACGTCTTCGATCTGCGGCTGAATTCGCACAGTCGGCTCAATCTTATTCAGGCGCTACTACAGGCGTTGCAGGCGGGTGCGGATGAGGCGCTGATGCTGGATCCGCACGGTTTTGTCGCCAGCTGTAACTCCACCAACTTTTTTATCGTCCGCCGCGGTGAACTGTGGACATCATCAGGCCGCTACTGTTTCAACGGCATTACCCGCCAGACCATTATCAACCTTGCAGAGGCAAACGGGCTGAAGGTCAAGGCTCAGGATTTTACGCTGGCAGAAGCGCTTACTGCCGATGAAGCCTTTGTCACTGGCACGCTGGCAGGCATCACCCCGGTAAAAGCGCTGGACGGTCGCCCGTTTAACACCGAACACCGCCCGGTAACCGACCAGCTCAGCCGCTGGTATGAGGCGTATCTGCACGCGCAGTGATAATGAGCGGCTGATTTCTCAAGTAATAAGGAAAAGGACAACATCAGCCACTTTTTTTGAGTTTCACTCTTACAACCCGTCACTTGGGGATATGCTCGACAAACCCGCATCATTTTATTCTTTGGTTCAAGACGGAATTGTGGTGTGGAAAGTCAACCGTGACCATGAGCCCGCCTTCTGCAGACGTACTTAGGTATACGTTGCTGTTGTGTTGCTGCGCAACCGCTTTGACGATTGCAAGTCCCAGCCCGCTCCCACTTTGCGTCTGATTAGGATCGCGAAAAAATCTATCGAACACGCGCTCCCTCAATTCAACGGGAATACCGGGCCCTGCATCTGAGACACGTAACTGCATGGATTGATCTAATGATCGTACCTCTACCTCAACCCGTCCGCCCTCAGGGCTGTACTTCACGGCATTTTCAATGACGTTATCAATCAGCGACATCAGGCGTTCCTTAACACCGGTAACCCAAACTTCATCATGGGAGTAGAATTCAAGTTCAATCCTGCGCCCAGCCGCTAGCGGTGCCAACACGGCCATTCGCTCTTGTATGAGCGTCGTCAGCGGCACAGGCTCCATAACCGTGTCAATGCGCGCTTCGCTGTGCATCAACAGCAGCAGCTGATTAACGAGACGAGCAGCACGGCTATTGCTGCGAATAATCCCCGCAAGCAACGCCTGTTGATTATCGCTGCTTATATAGGACTGCAAAGCCTCAACATTGATACGCATCGCAGCCAGAGGGGTACGCAGCTCATGAGCAGCATCTGCAATGAAAACCCTTTCCCTTTCAGCACTTTCTCGCACCCTGGCAAGAAATATATTAGTCGCGTCCACCATTTGGCGAAGCTCCCTGTGCTTTGGTACTTCTTTTAAAGGAGAGAGATCTTCTGGAGTGCGTAAGGCAATTTCACTTACCACCTTGTTCCAGGGGCGCATTGCAATGCGGATTGACAGCCACGCGGGAAACAAAAGAAAAGGAATGCATACCAGCAGCGGCAATATGTAGTATCCACGCGAGTTCAGGTATATAAAGAAGTTCCAGCCTCCGGCAGGGGTGACCAGCGTTACCTCCGCATCGGAGTTCGCGGACTTTAGTGTACGGCTAGTCCAGGTGCGACCATCACTCTGAATGTTCTGAATTTTCTCATATCGGGTGTTTCTCACCCCCACCGGAGCGCCGTCAGATGAATAAATTATCTCTTTATTCTTCCGAACGATTAGGCTGATTGACAGTGCTGGATCTTCCCCTCCGCCATAACCTTCCTGCAACGCCTTGCTGAATTTTTCCAGCACATCGGTTAGATCCTGCGGGCGATCCCCCATACGATCAACCAATGTAAGAATGGTTTCGTAAGTCTTGTTGCCCAATAGCATAGCGGGGCTGCGCAAGTTCTCCCATAAAACGTAGGTCAGAAAAAGACACCAAAGCAGCGTAAGCAATAACATTTGGGCGATAATAATTCTCCGTACGAGCGTTGGGATTCTCAGGTGGCGCCAAAAATTGCGCATCAACCAGCCCCCTTCTGAATCGGTACGGTATCAATAACATACCCTACGCCTCTCACCGTTCGCACATAGCCCTCGCCGATTTTGCGGCGCAAATTGCCCATATGCACATCGAGAGGATTGCTCATGTTTTCTTTTGCACCGAATATCTTTTCTTCCAGAAACCGTCGTGTAAGCACGCGGTCAGTGCGCAGCATTAACGTTTCAAGCAGCGCGTATTCACTTGCCGTCAAATCAACATTACGTGTACCCACGGCCACGCGTCGAGTCGGCACATGGAGAGATAATCCTCGAATTTCTATCACCTCATCCTGAAAACCGTAACTGCGCCTCGCAAGTGCTCTCACTCTGGCCAACAACTCGGCGAGAACGAAAGGTTTGACGAGATAGTCGTCCGCACCAGCATCCAGCCCAGTCAGGCGATCTTGCAGGGTACCTCGGGCAGTCAGGATGATAACGGGGATCCCCTTGAGCTGCTGACGCAGACTCGCCATCAGGCTCATACCATCACCGTCGGGCAGACCGAGGTCGAGCAGTACAAGTTCTGGCACGCAGAGATCGAGTTGATGCAGCGCATCCACTTTACGGCGCACCCATATAACATCTAATCCTTGATCTTCAAGGGCAATACGTACGCCATTGCCGAGATCGAGGTCGTCTTCAATTAGGAGAATGTTCACAGTAGTTACTTTATCAACAGTGAATGAAGAACGTCTGAAGAAAAAAACGGTATCAGGAAATCGACCAGATTTGCAGCACAGTACTGACTTCAGCATTTCTTCATTTTTGGCTCATGAGAACTTCAGGGTGAGCATTCAAACTGCGCCTTCTGGCGTTTAAAACCGCTTGTATCGTAATCAGTTGAATCCACAAGGACTTCTTTAATGAGAAACATCGAACTGCGTCATAAGTTCCTCCATTCGCTCTCGGGGCGTACGCTGAAAAAACTATTGTCGGGAACTGCCCTGGCGTTACTGGCCGCCCCAATACTGGCAGCAGAACAGAAACAGGGCAACGAGTTGACCTTAGGCGGAGGCGTGGATGTTGCGCCACGTTATTCTGGTTCGGATAAAAGCCGCGTCACCACTGCCCTAGTGATTGATTACTCTATGGTAAATGGCTTCTTCGTCAGCACCACACGTGGTATCGGTTACGGTAACAACATCAGCAAGTTGGATTACAGCGCTGCGCTGAGCTATCGCGCAGGCCGTAAGGATCGTGACGTGGACAGCGACTCGATCAGCTACGGTAGCGACGACTTACGAGGTATGGGTGACGTCAAAGGATCGGCTATCGGTGTACTTGGTCTGGGGTATAAGGTAACGGACTGGCTTAATTTGCAATTGCAGGCTGAGGTGCCGGTTTCTCAACGAAGCAATGGTGAAGCCCTGCATTTTGGCATTATCAGCCCGCTCTATACCTCATCGAAAAATTCCGTAACGCTGGCGCTGACCAGCAGTTGGGGGACTAGCGAGTACATGCAGACTTACTACGGGGTAAATGCATCACAGTCGGCCGCATCGGGGTTTACCCAACATGATGTCGGATCTGGGATTTATGCCTATTCACTGAATGCTGACTGGACGCACAAGTTCAACCAAAACTGGAGCATGATTGCCGCAGCAGGCTTTACGCAGTTGACTGGTGATGCGCGCAATAGCTCAATTGTTCAACGAAAAACATCGCCTACCGGAAGCCTGAAGGTGACATATCGCTTCTGATCGTTGTTAGACGTGTGCTTACAGGCTGCTTGTGGCTATACGCTGTCAATCAATACACACTCGAACCGCCCCAGTTCAGATGATGGGGCGTTGCTCAGCTCACCCACTCGCTCTGCTTATGCCCTGTTAATCAGAGCATCTGACTCATCTCAGGGATCCATAAAAATAAGATCTAACTCACCGTGATGTTCACAGCGTCTGTTTTTGGTACTAGGCGGCCAAAAAGCGAGGGGCTGTCAGGTCTGCTTTGAGCGAGGTGCGGACATAAATACGCCGGACTCTTAAATCTTTTTGATATGTGATTTTATAAGTGATTACTGTCTACCTTTACCTTCAGCTTATACCAACGTCGGAGGGTGTACTTCTTTGAATATAAAACATCCCTCATATTGCTTTTTGGGTGTTATTGTTTCGCGTTCGAAAGCGTGATGCCATGTAATGCAAGCATCCGGTATTTTTGACTCTGTAAGTAAAATACAGTTAGCCGCCCCTGAGTAATTTTCCAGAGAGAATGGGTCATTTATTTTAAAACTGAATGGCGTTAAATCATTGTGTAAAGCAGTACCGCCTCGTGCAAGTTGAGCAATAGAGTTGCTTTGCTGAGGGAAAAAATCCTCGAAGTATTCCCGTACTGATTTCAACCTCAGATCTCTCGTCTCCTGGCTACCAAAGCGTTTTATGTGCAGATTATGGAGCATGATCAACATGCGATACTCCGGATAGCATGAGGCTAACTTAATCAATTGGTTAGCCATTCGGATGTCACGCCATTCAAAAAAAGTTTGTGATGACTTAGCCTTAAGATAATCATCAGTTTCTCGCATGCGTGTCGAATGCCATTCCCGAGGAAATTCAGTTAAAGAACGACGGGGAATACAGTCAATACCAAGACAGGGAATTTTTCTGCTTATAGCCCAGGTGAGAAAATTCCGCATCTCTTGAGTCCGCATAATGCGTGGGAAGTTTTCAAGGCGAGAGCTGGCATCTTCATTGTGTTGATGCGAAAACAGCATCCCGCTGCTATCGGCTTCAAATATCAAAACCGCTAGATTGCGGAAATAGCATTCTGCAATTTCCATCCTCAATCTAGAAAATTCTGACACACCGTGTATAGCTTCACCCAGAAAAAGAAAACGCGTTCCTGAGAAAAGCGGTGATTCTTCAAGAGCATATTCCATAATCTTTTTCATAAATTGATGCGCTCTAAAAGATAAATTTCATCTAATACATATAATTTCATTAGCAGCTATGAGCAATCAGCCAATGCCGCAAATTGATGTAAGACTATGCGCGTAACTTCCGCTTTTGTCACTCAACTGAAAAGCCTGTGGCGCATAAGGTCTACTTTAAGCAAAGGGTAGACATTTTGCATCTGTTGACGAAGTAATCATCATGAGTTGACTATACCATCCCAGTTACACAATTCTTGAAAGGGGTTCGATCGTGCTGATCTACAACGTTTTTGGACGACATATTGGGGTCAAGCGTGAAGGTGCTCGCTGGCTGGTATTCCGCGCAGACCTGACGGAGCGAAAACTCTCCCGGCTTTACGACATTGCTATTCCGGATAATATGACAGAAGACGAGATACTGGGCTGGCTAGGCGATATTTTCCATGAAGCAGCAACAGAGCTTCATCCTGATGTGAAACGTATCGAATAGGAATCTGTCAGATACACGCTCCTCACTACAATGGGATTTACCACCAGTCCATCAACGTCCACTTCTAGCACTTATCAGTCAGGTAAAAGGACCGCTCCGTCAGTTAAGAGCGAAAACGAAAACTTGTATCCACAGCGAGTGAATTTATTAAGTAGAAACACTCAAAGCCAGGTTAGAACTCGCTTGGGGTTGTCCCCATCACGGAACGAAATGCAGCAGAAAAAGCGGCAGGACAGGAAAAGCCGAGTTGGTAGGCAATCTGTTTAACGGGTACATCATTAGAGAGAAGATCTAATGATGTATATATTCTGGCTCTCTGTTTCCACATTCTGAAGCTGAAACCTGTGTCATGTAAAAAACGGCGGGAAAAAGTACGTTCCGACATATTCGCAATGTCAGCCATGTCCATTAAGGTCGCTTCCCACCGATGGTTGAACACCAGCTCTCTTGCGGCACGAAATAAACGTTCATCACGCGGCATAGGGAGTTCCGCTGTCACGGATGGCGCTTCACTAAGAATTTCCAGTAGTAAAAGCGCCATTTTTCGCTTAGTCGCAGCGTTGTATTCATCAGTAAACAGACCCGCTATTAACTCTTTCAACAGCGCTGTCGCGTTAATGACATGAACCTGACTGTTCCTCGTAAAATTGGTGCACTCCGCAATAAGGCTGCTGCTAACGTAGATAGCACGTAATTCTGTATGGGACAGAAGGCTGTAAGAGTGAACCATCAACGGTGGGATCCAAAGCGCACGCTGAGGAGGGATAACCCACCGCTTGTCTGCGGTTTCAACAAGCATAACCCCCTTAATGGCAAACAGTAATTGCCCTTCAAGATGGTAATGAGGAGGATCGACCTCTCCACGTTGATAGGATATGGCAGTTCCTGACCAACCCGTCGCCTCATCGTGTCTTGGCGCTTTATCTATACATATTGACATCTCAGATTGAAGCCCTTTGTTTACCATGAGCTAGCTGACGCTACCCAGCTGATCATTTTGGCAGGGTAAAGCGTGCTGAATTAAGGTTGTGACAAACATTACTGGAGCATACGCCAATGCGAGTACATTTTATTGTGCATGAAAGTTTCGAAGCGCCCGGCGCTTATGAAACCTGGGCCATCAGTCGCGGTCATGAGATAACGTATTCCCGTGTTTATGCGGGTGAAAAACTGCCGCAAGATGCCCGAGAAATCGATTTGTTGATCGTGATGGGCGGTCCACAGGATCCTGCTTTCACCGTAGATCAATGCGCCCATTTCGATTCAAAAGCTGAGCAAGCGCTGATTGCCTCTGCAGTGAGTTTCGGTAAAGCCATCATTGGTGTCTGTCTGGGCTCTCAACTGATTGGCGAAGCGCTGGGTGCCACATTTGCTCACAGTCCGGAAAAAGAGATAGGCATGTTCCCCATTTTTCTGACGGATCATGGCATCCAAAGCGAGATGTTCTCTCACTTCGGAAATCGACTCAACGTAGGCCACTGGCATAACGATATGCCAGGCCTGACGCCTGAGGCTAAAATTATCGCCTACAGCGAAGGATGCCCACGCCAGATCGTAGCTTATTCCGAACGGGTTTACGGGTTTCAATGCCATATGGAACTCACGCCGGACGTCGTCGAATTATTAATTGCACACTCAGATAAGGAATTAAGTCAGGCCGCAGAATATCGTTTCATCAACACCCCAGAAGAACTACGGGCTCATGATTACAGTGAAATGAACAAAGTTTTATTCACGTTCCTCGACAAACTTGAATCATGCTACTGTCGGTCAAAAGAGTAACGATAATAACCTCACCCGAATGGCATCATTAGTACGATAAATATATGCCGCCATTTTTAGATTGAGAAAAAGCCCCCGGCTGAGACACAAGTCGGGAGCTTAGCGGAAGAAAATTTAGAACGTTACAGGCCCAGCTCCGACAGACCTGGATGATCATCCGGACGGCGACCCAGTGGCCAGTGGAACTTGCGCTCACTCTCTTTAATCGGCATGTCGTTTATACAGGCGAAGCGACGATGCATCAGGCCATCGGCTTCAAATTCCCAGTTTTCGTTGCCATAAGAGCGGAACCAGTTACCCGAGTCATCATGCCATTCATAAGCGTACCGAACGGCGATGCGGTTATCAGTAAACGCCCATAACTCTTTAATCAGACGATACTCAAGTTCTTTTTTCCACTTCCGCGTGAGGAAACCTTTGGCTTCTTCACGATTGGTTGCAAACTCGGCGCGATTACGCCATTTGGTGTCCAGCGTGTAGGCCAGCGATACCTTTTCGGCATCTCGGCTGTTCCAGCCATCTTCAGCGAGTCGCACCTTCTCAATCGCCGTTTCGCGAGTGAAAGGAGGAAGTGGCGGGCGAATCTGTTTATCGGACATAGTAGAGCCTCCAGAAAATTTGGATATTCCCGTAATACTTCAAGCTGCATGTGCGTTGGCTACGTTCACTCACCCGAATCACTTACCTGAGTAAGCTCATCGGGATTCCCTCTCTTGCCGCCTTCCTGCAACTCGAATTATTTGGGGGTATACATCAGTAGAACGGGATTTTTTGAAACTCAGGCTCTAGTGAGAGGCCTGCTTCAACAACAGTTGCGCCACTTCTCTTGCGCTATCGGCTGCGCTGTAATCACCCATCACGTGTGATGTGGTGATGGCACCCTCTATCAGAATCAGCAACTGTCTGGCCAAGGCTGACGGCTGCTCGATGTTTAATTGACTGGTGAGTTCAAGCGTGTAATCCAGCAATTTTTGTTTATGAAGCTTCGCGATCTGACGAACGGGATCGGCAGGGTCACCGACTTCTCCAGCCGTGTTAATAAAGGCACAACCACGAAAGCCCTCTGACTCAAACCAGCTTTTGAGTACAGTGAACATATTCAGGATTCGCTCCTGAGGGGTATTGCCTTTATCACATTCCGTTCTGAACCAGTGCATCCAGCGTTCATCACGTGCATTCAACGCAGCTGCTGCCACGTCATCCTTGGTCGCGAAATAGCGATAAATACTTTTCCTTGCTACGCCAGAGGTCTTGACCAGAAGGTCCATGCCAGTCGCATGAATGCCGTTCTGATAGATAAGTTGCTCAGCGGTCGCCAGGATTTTTTCTCGGGTGTCGTTTAGTTTTTTGTTCATGAATAAATGGTAGAACGATCATTCTACCTAGTCAAGAGTTAGTCTGAAAACATTTTTCAAAAAATGAAGAGTGCAGTCCGTGTGGGAGAACGAGTTCCCCTCTCCTAAATCAATAGACCGCGACATAAGAACGTTCGTTTCTGACACAACGTTGGATAAACAAGGAGGGTGAAGTCGGTTAAGCGAAAGGAGACATGGCGTTGCTACAGGCGGCAAACGCCGCCTGCCATCGTGAGTCGTAATTAATAACGTTCCAGCCAGTGGGCGTAAGGCGTTGGCAGCGTCCATGAGGCGCGATCGATACCCAGTTCGCGGGCGGCCTGATAGCTCCAGTGCGGGTTCGCCAGATGCGCTTTACCCACCATCACCAGATCCAACTGGCCCGAAGCGACGGCCTGCTCGGCCAGTTCCGGCGTACCGAAGCCCCAGGCGGAAGAGACAGGAAGATCGGCTTGCTCGCGTACCTGTTTAGCAATCGGTCCCATAAAGGCAGGCGCCCACGGAATATTCGCTTCCGGTGTAGAGAAACCAATGCTGACGCTCAACATATCCAACCCAGCAGCTTTGAAGCGGCGCGTCAGTTCGATGGATTCCTGCAAGGTTTCCTCATCGCGACCGTCAAATTCAATCACGCCGAAACGGGCAGTCAACGGCAAATGTTGCGGCCACACGTCGCGAACGGCAGCCAGCGTTTCCAGCAGAAAACGGCTGCGGTTGTCAAAACTGCCGCCGTACTGATCGTTACGTTTGTTGGAGTGTACGGAGAAGAAACTCTGTGCCAGATAGCCGTGAGCAAAGTGCAGTTCCAGCCATTCAAACCCAGCGTCCAAAGCACGACGAGCGGCAGCGACAAAGTCATCACGCACGCGGGCGATATCTTCCAGCGTCATTTCCTGCGGCTGCTTGGGCAAATTCGCACCGAAAGGCACCGCGGAAGGGGCAATAGTCTGCCAGCCGCGTGGATCGCCAGCAGGGATATGGTCGTCGCCTTCCCAGGGAACATTGGCGCTGGCTTTGCGTCCGGCGTGTGCAATCTGAATGCCCGGCACGGAGCCTGCATCCTTAATGGATTTGGCGACCTTGGCAAACGCCTGCGCCTGCTCATCGTTCCAAATTCCAGTACAGTGCGGAGAAATGCGGCCCTCGGGGGCAACCGCCGTCGCTTCTACGATAACCAACCCGGCACCACCACGCGCCAGCGAAGCATAATGCACCTGATGCCACTCGTTAATCAGGCCGTCATTCGCGGAATAGGTACACATCGGTGGAACGGCAATACGGTTGCGTAACGTGATGTCTTTCAATTTGAAGGGTTGAAACAGTGCGGACATAACATTTCCTATTTCATTTGTTAACTTCGATAATTCGATATTAATCGAACAATGGATTTTAGACAACCCTATCGCTATAATTCCCCTATGAGACCTTTTAAGCACCCATCCCCCGAAGAATTTACCCTTGAGCGCGTCCTGTATGCCTTGAGCGATCCGTTACGCTTATCCATTGTGCGTTGTTTATCCGTACAAGAAGAAGCAACGTGTAGCGAACTTGATGGCGGCCGTCCGAAATCCAGCGTATCGCACCATTTTCGCGTGTTGCGCGATTCGGGCTTGCTGCATACCACCAACATTGGTACTACGCACATCAACCGACTGCGCCGCAGTGAAATGCAACAGCGCTTTCCCGGCCTGCTCGACGCCATTCTGTCTCAACCTGTCGAGTAAATTTTTAGCATTAATGGCGGTCGTTCCGCCATTGCACACGCCCCTCCATTATCCCTTTCCTGCTATTCCAATATTGCTGCTTTGCTTTGCATTTCTATGAATATAGCGGCCGCCATTTTTCCATTACTCTGATGCTGATACGGGTTTTATGAGGCTGCGTGGATGGATTACTACATTGGCATTGATATCGGGACCTCAAAGGTCAAATCGGTGTTATTCGATGCCGATTTCAACGAACTTCAGATTGCATCAGCCAATACCGTTACTTACTCTCCGCAGCCCGGCTACGCCGAGCAAAATATGCACCATGTATGGGACGGCGTACTTTCCACCCTGAAAACGCTGGCCGCTTCGCCG
Organism: Pectobacterium aroidearum; assembly: GCF_015689195.1. Taxonomy (GTDB): domain Bacteria; phylum Pseudomonadota; class Gammaproteobacteria; order Enterobacterales; family Enterobacteriaceae; genus Pectobacterium; species Pectobacterium aroidearum. The sequence goes on along the minus strand of NZ_CP065044.1, from coordinate 1,754,992 downwards.
CTGCTTCACCACGGGCGTGTGCGAGCCATCGGGCTGACTGGCCAAGGCGAAGGTGTCTGGCTGAGCGATCGCCACGGGCAACCTATCCGGCAAGCCATCCTCTGGAGCGATACTCGGACGGCGGAACAGGTTCATCAGCTTAAACAGCGCCCGAATCTGGAAGCGACGCTCTTTCCCGAAACCGGTTCTCCCCTGCTCCCTTGCAACAGCGCGCAGCAGTTGCGCTGGCTGGCACAGCATCAGGCGGATGCGCTGAACAATGCCGATTACTTCTTTTTTGCCAAAGACTGGGTTCGCTTTCGACTGACGGGACAGGCGAATCTGGAACTGACGGATGCTGGGACGTCGCTGCTGGATCTACATAGCGAAACGCTGTCAAAAACCGTGCTGGATAATCTGGACTTACACGCCATCAGATCACTTTTCCCGCCGCTGCTTTATCCCGATGACATCGCTGGCACGCTCAGCGACGCCATCGCCGCACAAACGGGTCTGTCTGCGGGAATTCCCGTCTGCGCAGGCGCACTGGATGTGTCCGCCGCCGCGCTGGGCATAGGCGCTATTCACGACGGCGACATTTTCACCATTCTCGGCACCACCTGCTGCACTGGCATTGTCTGCCGGGGGTTAACACAGGTGAGCCTGCAAACCCGGTTTGTCGCGCACGCCTGGCCAGGTCACTATCTCAACCTGTTCGCGATGCAGTCTGGCACGCCGAATATTGACTGGGCGCTGAGCACGCTGACCGATGATGCCAATTTTCAGACCATCAACGCACGCATTGCCCGCGTGCCGCCCGGCAGCGGTGGCGTTTTCTATCAGCCTTACCTTAATGGCGAGCGCGCGCCGTTTTACAGCACCTCAGCACGAGCGGGATTTTTTGGCATCGAGCAGTCCACCACTAACGCGCATTTGCTGCGCGCGGTCTTTGAGGGGCTCGCCTATGCGATTACCGATGCGCTCAGCGGTTACCCTGCCCACGGCGATCTCTACATCGCCGGTGGCGGCGCCGCTTCAGCGATTTGGCTGCAAATCATTGCGGACTGCACCGGACGGCGGGTGCTTGCCAGTTCGGTTAAGGAACTGAGCGCATGCGGTGCCGCGCGCCTTGCCGCCCTGTCCATCGGAGAAAGTGCCAACCTGGTTCCTTCCGCCAATGCACAGGCCTCAACGTTTCTCCCTGATGCCGACGTCCATCGGCAGTATCAGACTCTGTTTCCAATTTTTCGCCAACTGCGCGACCAGCTACAGCCGCTCTGGCAGGCACGGGCTCAGGCGCTTAATGCACTCGACAATCACAACGCGGCGCGTTCGTACACGGCTCCTAGCTCACAGGAAAGTCTTGCCTCATGAAGATCGTATTTACCGCCGAATACGGCGGCAACCTTGATGCCTTTAAGGCACTGGGGGAATTGGTGGTAGACGGCTGGGCCATCGGTCAGCCCAAACTGAGCGAAGCGGCGCTGATTCGACTGGCGGAGAACGCCGACGTCATCGTTACCAGCTATGACGATATTACCGCCCGCGTCATTGAGGCGTGTCCTCACCTACGGGTTATCGCCTGTACCCGCGCCAACCCGGTCAACATCGATATCGAGGCCGCACGCCGCCGAGGTATTCCGGTGCTTTACACGCCCGGACGCAATGCCGATGCCGCAGCAGAATTAACACTGGCGCTGATGCTGAATGCCACCCGCCACATCCCTCAGGCTCATAGCGCGCTAAAGCGCGGCGAATTCACGCGCGAAACCCACACAGTGACACAGACACAGGACGGGTTACGGCAGGATGTAGTGTGGGACGTAGACAAAGACAGCCCGTATGAAGTTTTCAAAGGCGGCGAACTGCGTAATAAAACGCTCGGTATTATCGGCTATGGCAGTATTGGTCATCGTGTCGGGAAGCTGGCGCGTGCCTTCGGTATGCAATTGCTGATAGCGGATCCGTATGTCGCCGCCGAAGAGATCGATGAACCGGGCATGCGAAAAACCACGCTGGACGAGCTGTTTTCGCAGTCCGATTTCGTCAGCCTGCACCTGAACAGCACACCGCAAACCAAAGGGCTGGTCAACCTCGATAGGCTCAGAACCATGCGTCCTACCGCCTATCTGATCAATACCTCGCGAGCTGCCGTTGTTGTCGAAGCCGATCTGATCGCGGCGCTACGCGAAAAGTGGCTGGCGGGTGCCGCACTTGATGTTTACGACAGCGAGCCGCTCTGGCGTCATCACCCGTTCATTACCGAATTTGATAATGTGGTACTCACGCCACACATTGCCGGCGCGACGCGGGAGACGCTGATCAAGCACACTGCGATGATCGCCGCCGACCTGCAGCGGTTTATTCGCGGCGAACCGCTGCTTTACGAATGGAAATAGACACGGCACCGATCTGGTAGGTCAGCGTCTCTTAATAGGTAGGCGTTTCTGCCATAAACCGCAGCGTATCCTCCCAGTCAATCACGCCCGCGTCAGAACCCAATCCGGTGGCAACCAGCCCTGAAACGGCCGAGCCAAGCCGGCAGGCCTGCTCCAGATCCCAGCCTTTTGCCAGGCCGGCAATAAAGCCACCGCAGTAGCTGTCGCCGCAACCGGTTGTGTCCGATACCGCCACGCGATAGGCGGGAATGCGCAGCGTGACATCCTGACCGAACACATAAGACCCGCTCGCTCCTGCCTTGAAAATGCAGGTGCCAACGCCGCGATCGAGGAAGAAAGCCGCAATCTCCGCCGGTATAGTCAGGCCGGAGATAAACGCGGCCTCGTCCAGCGACGGCATAAAGTAATCTACATCTGGCAGCAACGGCGTCAGCAGCGCCAGCGTCTCCGCATTTGGCGCGATAAGATCGAAGCTGGTCGTCAACCCCTTCGCTTTGGCGTGTCGAAGCAGACGCGCGCTCTGCCCCTGATCTATTTTCGCCAGCAGCCCCGTGCCACCGTGGTGTAAGAAACGCGCATTGCACACGGCGTCAAAGTCCTGCTCATCGATGAACAGGTGATCTGACGCACCGCGATAATGCAGCGCTGGACGCTCGCCGTCCGGCCGAATGGTCAGAATAGTCGCAGAGGTCGATGCCGCTGTCGTTCGCTGTATTAGCGAACAGTCGATGCCCAGCTTGCGATAGGTCGCCAGAATAAAATCGGCTTTTTCATCTTCACCGAGACAAGCGGCCGTCGCCGTACGAATACCGAGTTTGGCTGCATTCATCGCCGCACCGCTGGCCGTACCGGCGGGATTAAGGCGAATTTCATCGATAAAGTGGACACCACCGCCTTCGGGCAAACCGGTTACGGGTCGACCAGCGACATCCAGAATGGTTAATCCGACAAAAACCGCATCAAATTGGCCCACGCTCGCTCCCTCTTCACATTCTGTTTTTGATTCGTGTTCGATTCATTATTGCCGTTGACGCAGCCGCCCCTGCAGGAAAGAGAGCGCTAACGCCAGCACTAAAATCACGCCGCTCAGCGCATCTTTTACGATGAAATTCAGCCCCATCAGGTTCAAACCATTGGCGATCATACCGAGAAATAGCACGCCGATTAGTGTCCCCGTCACGTTGGGCCGCCCCTGAGCATGAAACGCGGTGCCGATAAACACAGCGGCAATAGCGTCCATCAGGTAAGCCTGTCCGGCCAGTGGCGTAAACTGACGCAGATTGGCGGATAACACCACGCCGCCGATGGCACATGTCACCGACGTGACAATCAGCAGCCAGAACATCGTGCGCCGCACGTTAACCCCGGCAATCAGCGCCGCTGGCGCATTTAAGCCCATCGCGTGAATACGTTTACCGGCAATCGTCCGTTCAAATAACAGGTAATAGGCAAGCCACAGCACCGCCACAATCACGATCGGCACCGGAATGCCCCACAGGTCACCCACGGCCAGTTCGTGGTACTGCGGCGCCATCCGGCGGTAAGCGATCGGCCCACCGCCTTCGGTGTAGATACGTTCGATGCTGCTACCGATAAACCATGTCCCTAGCGTCGCCAAAAACGGCTTAATTCGACAATGAATAATCAGCACCGCATTAACCAGCCCTACCAGCGCGCCCCCCGCCAACGCGGCCAATACCGCAGCCTGCCACGGCAGACCATAGACTTTGAGCGCCACCAGCGCGAAGGCAGCGCCAAAATCCAGCGCAACGCCCACGGACAGGTCGATCCCACCCGCTGTCACCACCAGCGTCATGGCCAGCGCCACAATCAGCAGCACCGCGCTGCCCTGCAGCAGGTTCCCCCAGTTGCCTAATGTCAAAAATATCGGGTTTTGCAGTGAGAAAAACACCAGAAAGGCCAGCAGGATGACCAGAAAACCATAGCGGATAAAAAACGACAGCCCTGGCTTGTTACCCGGCAGCACAGGCTGCGCCGCCAAAGAAGAAGGTTTCACGCGTGACTCCTTTGCCTGCGTAACGAGGCAGCGGTGAGCACCACCAGAATCAGTAAGCCCTTAATCGCGCCAACCCAGAAAATATCGACTCGCAGCAGCGCCATGCCGTTCGACAGAGCATTAACCAGCAGCGTACCCAGCAACGCCCCCCAGATGGTAACCATCCGGCGGCGAGAGAACGCCGCACCGAGAAACGTCGCCAATACCATCTCCAGCAACAGCGGTTCTGCCGTGCCGGGCGAGCTGCCCGATCCTTGCGCTACCAGCGTCAGCGAGGCCAGCGCCGCCGCCAGCGCCCCTAACAGATACGAACCAATAACCAACGGGGTGTGAGAAATGCCCGACAGCTGCGCCGCTTCGCGGTTTCCGCCCGCGGCCTGCAAATGCTGGCCCCAGCGGCTATGGTGGACGATAAACTGAAACAAGACAAAGACCAGTAGCATGAACCAGACCGCCAGCGGTAACCCGAGCAGGCTACTATCACGAAACGCCACAATCACCGGATCGCTAACGCTAATGCGCCGCTGCTGGGTGAGCAAATTGGTGAGTCCAATAACCGCCACGGAGCAGGCTAGCGTCGCCAATAGTGGCGGTAGCCTAATCGCCACCACCAGCGCAGCATTCACCGCCCCCGCCATTAGCGCCGCCCCCACCACCAATGCAATCAACCACGGATAGCTGAACCCTGCGTTCGTCAAACCATCGCTGATTATCGCTACGGCAAGTACCGCAATCGCGGGCAGCGAGAGATCGATACCGCCGGAGACAACATCATCACCGCCGCCCGTAATGACGCAGACCAGTCCGAAGCACAGAATTGCCAACGGCGCACTTTGTCGCAAAATAATGGTGATATTTTGCCAACTGAGAAAGTAAGGTGCGCTCAGGCAGAGGAACAGCAATAGCGCGGCAAACAGCAACAAGGGAATATGATTGAAAAACCCGGCTAAATACGGCGTCGCTCGGAGGGATTGTAAGGCTCGAGTCATACTGCCTCCTGCATTCGGCCGCTGCTGGTCAACGCCAACAGGCTATCCAGCGAGAGGCGTTCCGTCGGCACATCGGCGATAAGTTCGCCGCGCCACATCACCAGAATGCGATCGCACAGCCCCAGAAGTTCGCCGTCATCGCTGGAAGAGACGATAACGGCCCGCCCTTCCGCCGCCAGTTGCCGGGTGAGCTGATAGATTTCCGCCTTCGCGCCAATATCAACGCCCAGCGTCGGCTCATCAAGAATAAACAGTCGGGTGTCCGTCTTCAGCCAGCGCGCCAGTATTACCTTCTGCTGGTTGCCGCCGCTTAAATTGCGCACGGGTACGCTGACATCGCGCGGCCGGATATCCAGCATCTGCGCCAGATGATTCGCCTGCGTAGTGGCTTTCTTACGCCGCAGCCAGCCGCGCCAGGCGACAGCAGGCAGGGAAGCCAGATTGATATTGTCCGCCACGGATAGCGGTAAAATCAGCCCGTCATGGCGACGATCGCGCGGCACCAGCGCCATACGCTGCGCGATGGCCTGTACCGGAGAACGCGGGCGTAGCGTCTGACCCTCGATCGTAATATGTCCTTCTCGGGCGGGCGCAATACCATAGAGTGCATCAACCAGCGCCTCACGCCCCGAACCTAACAGCCCCGCGATACCAACAATTTCTCCTGCCGCCACCTGAAAACGGATCGGTTGGAAATGCTGCCGATCTGTGAGCTGTTCAACCTGTAGCAGCGGCGTCTCACTTTTCTCTGTCTTGCGTTTCCCGTCAAACAGGCTGGCAATCTCTCGGCCCACCATCAGGCGAATCATTCCATCGATATCCTTCGTCTCAGGATCGTCCAGCGTCGTCACGCCCCGACCATTGCGTAACACGGTGACGCGATCGCAGATATCTGCAATTTCATTGAGATAGTGAGAGACATAGATAATGGCGATACCACGCTGTTTCAGCGTCTGGATCGTATGCAGTAACTGTACGGCTTCGCGTGCTTCCAGCGGCGCGGTTGGTTCATCAAACACCACCAGCCGTGCCTTGCCGTCAATCAGTGCCCTCGCAATCTGTACCAGTTTGCGTTCCGCCAGGCTTAACTCGCGAATCAGCCGGTTAGCGTCTATCGATAAATTAAAGGTGTGCTGAAAAAACTGCTCCGTTTCACGCCGCATCGCCCGACGATCGACACCTCGCCAGCGGTTCACAGGCTCCTGTCCGAGAAACACCGATTCCGCCACGGTAAAATGGGGAATCAGATGCAGTTCCTGATGGATAAAACGCACGCCGTGCGCGTGGATAACCGCTGGCGTCACGGTGCTCAACCGCTGCCCATCGATAGCGATTTCACCGCCATCTGCGGCATAGACCCCAGCTAGCACCTTGATTAAGGTCGATTTCCCCGCGCCATTCTCCCCAATCAGACCGAGAATTTCTCCTGGCCGGACCGTTAGCGATACGTTGTCCAGCGCGGAAATCCCCGCAAACTGCTTGCTGATGTGCGTCATTGCCAGACCGCCGCCAGATGGCGACGGGGCTGAATCATATCCCGCCATAGATTATTTCAGGTCGCCATAGCCAAGCTGTTTATAGACCGCCTTGGCTTCTGCCTCCCCTTTGACGGGCAAGACCGGCACAAACGTCTGCGGCAGCAGCGTGGCACCCGCGAAATAACGGGCAACGTTTTTCGCCGATGTTGTACCGATAAGACGCGGCTGCTGCGCAACGTTGGCAACAAACGGACTGCCTTTTTCCGCCATAATTTCCAACGTTTCTGGCCCAGCATCAATCGCGGTGACCTTCACGTCCTTGTCACGCCCGGTTTCTTCCAATGCCTGCACCACGCCGATGGCAGGCTGATCCCAGCAGGCGACGTGGATCGCATCCAGCGTGCCTTTCGGATGCTGGCTCAGCAGTTCAAGGGTTTTCTTGCGCGCATCTTCCGGTGAGTTGGAATATTGTTCAGCCAGTTCAGGCTGAATGATTTTGATCCCCGGATAGTCTTGCAGAACGTATTTCCACAAGTCATAGCGAATACCGCAGATACGCAGCGCGTTGGAGAAGGCGTTGAAAACGGCGATATTCCCTTTTCCACCCAGTGCATCCGCTGTATAACGCCCGATCGTCGAGCCGATCGCGTAGTTATCTGACGTCGTGTTATTGATGGAATAAGACGAGACATGATCGACGGTAAAAACCGGAATCTTTGCCTCACGCAACGCTTTAAACTTCGGCTCTACCGCGCTGTCGCCGAGAATACTGATCACCGCATCGACCTTGCGCGCCAGCAGAATATCGTGGTTATTGGCATGAACCTGATTATCACGCCCTCCATCCACGCCCACGACCTGCCCACCGAGTTTCTCAATTTCTTCGGTTGCCCCTTTGTAGGCCTCACGGTCCCAAAAGTGCTGTGTTCCCACCACGGCAACGCCAATGGTTTTTCCCTTCAATGACAATGTCTCATCCGCTGCCTGAACCGAGGTCATTACCCCTGTAGCCAACACGCATGCAGCCAGGTGAGAAAAGCGCGTCTTCATCATTTTTATCCCGATTTTTATAAAATTATTAGCAGGGAGAGAGATTAGCAACGGGAAAAGTTAAATCGAAATAACAAAAATGATAATGGCTAGTAATTAAATGGAAATAGCGTTGATCGGCAGATGTAATGATTGTTAATCATTGAATTAGCAGGAATAAGTTATAAAAAAAGCATCTTGTTTTTTGTCCCCATAAAGGGAATGGTTAAGGCTCTTCTATCCTGATGAGAAAAACGGCCATGACAACGCTCTCGATTTATCACCGCCCGCACATCACACAGCCCGTCCAACAGCTCACCGCGTTTACTGACATCGCTTCCCTGCTCGCCGGCGCCGGGATCCAGTTGGAACACTGGCACACTGACGCACCGCCGCCTGACGCCAGCAACGAAACCATCTTGACGCAATATCATGCCGATATTGAGCGTCTCAAACAGCAAGAGGGCTACACCTCTGCCGACGTGATCAGCCTGACGCCGGATCATGCCGAGAGACTGGCGCTGCGGGAAAAATTTCTTCAGGAACACACCCATAGTGAAGATGAAGTGCGCTTCTTCGTGCGCGGCAGCGGAAGCTTCTTTGTGCCGATTGGCGAGCAGGTTTTCCAGCTTACCTGCGAGGCCGGCGATCTCTTACGCGTTCCCGCCAACACGCTGCACTGGTTTGACTGCGGCGAATTTCCTGATTTTGTCGCGATCCGCATTTTTACTAATCCAGAAGGCTGGGTTGGGCACTTTACCGGGCGGGAGACGTTTCACTAATTCCACGATCGTTTCTGCATTTCTCCGCCGTTCCCTTTATACTGTGCGTTTTGTACCAAGACGAACGGCGAGACCCCTTCCGTAATGATGAATAACGATGTCCTGCGCAGCGTGCGCTATATGCTGAATTTGAATAATGACCACCTGCTGAAAATCCTGGCGCTGGTGGAGATGACCGTCCCTCCCCAGCAGTTGGCGAGCTACGTCAAAAAAGAGGGTGAGGAAGGCTATCAACCTTGCCCGGACATCGTGATGAGTTATTTCCTGAATGGGCTGATTCTGCAAAAACGTGGCAAAGATGAAAATCAGCCTGCACCGCAGTTTGAGCGCAAGATGACCAACAATATTATTCTGAAAAAGCTGCGTGTCGCATTCTCGCTAAAAACGGATGATATTCAGGCGATCCTGCTGGAACAAAATTTCCGCATTTCAGTGCCGGAAGTCACCGCGATGATGCGCGCACCTGACCACAAAAACTATCGCACCTGCGGCGATCAGGTCATCCGCTACTTCCTGAAAGGGCTGACGGCGCGAGTACGCAAGGGCTAACGGCAACGCGTTAGCGAAAGGACGTGAGCGTTGCCTGACTGGCCTTTTTCCATCACAGGCATCAGCAACGCTCGGTTTTTAATACGGTATCGTTTAATGCGATATTAGTGCTGTGTTTCATGCAGGATAGCTGTGACCAACTGCTCCAGCTCTTCTTCCTCAAGCTGAGTAACCTGTTGCACGCTATTCTTATCCATCCCCGTTAGCAATAAATTACGGGCAATCAATCTGGCACTGTTTTTCATGCCCTGCTCCAATCCTTGTTCTAGTCCTTGTGCTAATCCTTGCTGAATACCGCGTTGGATGCCTTCCTCGAATCCCATTTTTTTCAATTGTTCTGCAATCGTCATAATGTCCTCCTGACCGGTTGATAGCGGTGCAGCCAGTGCGTCAATGAAATCTGCGGGTTTGGATGTATTTCCCACTTGTGCAATATAAAATAACAGCGCCCGACGCTGGGTCAGCGGCACAGACCAGCGTTCAAATAGTAACCCAATCTCTCGCGCCAGCTCCAGCATATCACGGGTACGAATATGCTTCTGTACCAGTTCCAGTAACGCCATACGTCGATGCGTGCGAATCTCATTGTCCGGCATGACAGTTAAATCCACCAGTGGGAAAGGCTGTTCATACAGCGCTTGTGCCAGTACGGGATCGGCAAAGCTGTCCAGCCAGCGAAGGGGGTAGGGATAAGGACGGGTCTTACCGTGATAAAACAGCAGCGGTACCACCAGCGGTAAGCGATCGTGTCCCTGATCCAGATGTTGCTGCATGGCAGCCAGACAATAACGCAGCAACCGGAAAGCCATCTGCTTTTCCGGGCGGCTTTGGTGTTCAATCACACAGTAAATGTACCCTTTACCCGCGGTGGTGCGCAGCGAGTACAGCACGTCCGATATGCGCGCACGCAGCTTTTCATCAATAAATGACGCCGACTCCAGTTGCAGCGTGCTGAAATCACAGCGCTCGCGGATTTCATTCGGCAGATGAATGGTCAGAAAATCCCGTGCGACGGCGATGTCGCTCAGAAACTGTTTAAAGATCGCATCGTGCGATGGCATCTCGCCCCCTTCCCTGTCAGACGCTGGCTAAAAATTCAGTAGGGAGGGTAACGGGGACGCGATAATAAAGCAGAAAACAGCGTAGAAAGTGGAAAGCGCCTCGAAGAAAAAACGGTTTATGTCGAGGCGCTGGCTATAGTCAGTGAGTCGTTACCGTCAGGCGGCTTCATGCTTTTCCATCGCCAGCCGCGCAGGAGCCGCGTCGACGTGCAACGCCGGATGACGGCAGAAGCGGACCACGTCACCAACCACCAGCAGACTGGGCGACTGCGGCTGATAGCGTGCCAGTAATGCCGGTAAGGTTGCCAACGTTGCAGTCAATAGCCGCTGATCCGGCTGGGTGCCGCGTTCGATAATCGCAACGGGTGTTTGTGCTGACAACCCATGCTCAATCAGGCGCTGACACAGTCGACTGCTGTGGCTCAGCCCCATATAAAACACCAGCGTTTGCTGGCTGTCCGCCAGCGTCGGCCAGTCTAGCTGCGGTTCGCCGTCGCGCGAATGGCCGGTCACGAAACGTACCGACTGTGCACAGGCGCGGTGGGTCAACGGTAACCCCACGGCCGCCGCACAGCCTGTCGCGGCAGTAATACCCGGCACCACATGACAGACAATTCCGGCCTGCTGGGCATAGTCCATCTCTTCGCCGCCGCGACCAAAAATAAAGGGATCGCCGCCTTTAAGACGGATCACCCGTTGCCCAGCCTGCGCCAACTCGACCAACAGCTGATTGATTTTTTCCTGTGACAGACGGTGGCAGCCGCGTGTTTTCCCAACGTCGATGCACAGCGCCTGCTCCGACACCAGATCCATTATCTCCGCCGACACCAGCCGATCGTAGACCACCACATCTGCCTGCTGGATTGCCCGCAGCGCCTTCAGCGTCAGCAGTTCCACATCGCCCGGCCCTGCGCCCACCAGCCAGATTTCACCGCCGAGTACAGGCTGACGCCGTTGGCCCTGCGCCAATATTGATTGTGTTGTCATCATGTCACACCTCATTACGCCGTGGCGCTCAACCTGCTTTCTTCAATTCATTGACCGTTATTGGCACGTGCTGGCTCAATAACGCCTTCAGTTCGGGGATACAGGAACCGCAGTTAGTGCCACATTTCAGGGCTCCCCCTAATGCCGCAACGCTGTGGCACCCTTGACGAATCGCACCGACGATGATCGCTTCGCCAACGCTATAGCAACTGCAAATCGTCGCCCCTTGCTGTTCCTGCCCCTGCGGTGCCTGACCCGCCAGTAACGCGTGGCGTTCGTGCGGGAGTTGCGGTGGCGTGATAAACGCCTGACACACCGCATCGCTGTCGATACGTAACGCCTGTGCGCTGACATAGCAAGCCAGCACTACGCGGCTCTCGCGCCAGCCAACCAGGTGAAATACGCCGTTGCCCTGCGCGATCTGACACTGCATATTTTCTAACCCATAATGTTCCGTCAACCACGCCTGCCAATCGTCCACCGGCACGCGGTCGGCAAACAGGTACTGCGTCACACCCGCATGCGGAATCTTGCTCCAATACGTTGCAGGCGGAGGCAGAACATCATGCTCCGCGGGTAAGGTTAATGGAGCTGAAGCCGACTCATCGGCAAAAAATAGCGTTGCCTGCCAGGCGGTATGCCAAGGCTGGATACGTACCCGGCTGTGTTTACTTTCCGGCTGGCCGGAATGGGGATCGGTAATCGGCGCGACTAAGCTGTCTGCCCGCGCCTGTGCGCTGAACTGATGATTCCAATGCATCGGCACAAACACGCTACCGCGCGCCTGTCCGGCGTCAATCCGCGCCCGCGCCAGCATCCAACCGTGCACTGACGATAAACGCACCAGATCGCCCGCCTGAATATCATGCGTCTGCGCATCCTGCGGGTGCAGTTCGCAGTAAGGTTCGCTGATATGACGCATCAGACGAGCCGCTTTACCTGTGCGCGTCATGGTGTGCCACTGATCGCGAATACGCCCGGTGTTCAGCACCAGCGGATATGCCGCGCTCCACGGACTTTGCGGCAGCGATGGGGTTATCGCCACCAGACGTGCTTTGCCATCGGCATGCCAGAATCGACCATCGTCACTCAGTCGGGCACGTCCGCGTGGGAATGCCGCGTTCACTGGCCACTGTATCGGTTCCAACTGCTGCCACTGCTGATTGCTAAGCGCCGCCAGCCCGCTGATATCAAACGCACGACTCCCGTTATTCTCAAACCCGGATAGCGCTGCATGTTCACGAAAGATGTCAGCCGGATGCTGATAGGTAAATGCCTCGGCAAATCCCATACGCTGCGCCACCTGGCTCAGAATCCACCAGTCGGCTTTGGCTTCTCCCGGTGCAGGTAGAAAGGCACGCTGGCGAGATAACCGGCGTTCGGAATTGGTCACCGTGCCGTCTTTTTCCCCCCAACCCAGCGCGGGGAGTAAGATATCGGCGGTTTCTGCGGTATCGGTATGGCGCATCACCTCGGAGACGATCACCAACGGGCAGCGCTCCAGTGCCTGTTTTACCCGATCCGCATCCGGCATCGACACCACTGGATTGGTGCCCATCACCCACACGGCTTTAATATCGCCACGTTCCACGGCGCGAAATAGATCCACCGCATTCAGGCCAGGCTGCGTCGCTACGTTATCGCTCTGCCAGAAGCGCCCCACGCGATCAATATCCTGCGGCGTGAAGCCCATGTGGCTGGCAAGCTGATTAGCCAATCCGCCGACTTCCCGCCCGCCCATCGCGTTTGGCTGTCCGGTTATCGAAAACGGACCAGAACCCGGCGCGCCGATTTTGCCGCTCAGCAGATGAGCATTAACGATCGCATTGCACTTATCGCTACCCGATGACGACTGATTAACGCCCTGTGAATAGAGCGTGACCACCTTTTCACTCGTGCTGAACAGGTGATAAAAACGCACGATATCGGCTTCATTCAACTGGCAGAAATCTGCCACCTGTGCCACCGACCACATCTGCGCCGATTGTAATGTCTCTTCTACGCCGGAAAAACGCTCGGCCAGTTCGGCGATGTCGACACGCGAGTGCTGCACAATCCACTGCAACAGGCCGTTAAACAGCCCGGCATCACTGCCGGGTTGCAGCGGTAAATGCAGATCGGCGATATCGCAGGTTGCGGTACGTCGAGGATCGACCACCACGACCTGCATCTGTGGCCGCTGCTGTTTCGCCTGTACCAGTCGCTGATACACCACCGGATGCGCCCAGGCGGTATTAGATCCCACCAGCACCACCACATCCGCCTGTTCGATATCTTCGTAATTACAGGGAACGGCATCCGCACCCAGTCCACGTTTGTAGCCGATCACCGCCGACGCCATGCACAGCCGCGAATTGGTATCCATATTGGCGACGCCAATAAAGCCCTTCATCAGCTTGTTGGCAACGTAGTAATCCTCTGTTAACAGCTGACCTGAACCATAAAACGCCACCGACTGCGGGCCGTGTTGCTGCATGGTTGCCAGCAGCCGTTCAGCCACCGTATCAAGCGCCTGCTCCCAGCTCACACGACGTCCTTCCACCAGCGGCCACAGCAGGCGACCATTCAAATCCAGCGTCTCTCCCAGCGCAGAGCCTTTGACGCACAACCGCCCTAAATTCGCCGGGTGCACGGGATCGCCGCTGATCTTTACCGCACCCTGCTCGTCACGCTCTGCCAGCACGCCACAGCCAACGCCACAATACGGGCAGGTTGTCCGACAGACGCCCGCGTTCATGATGCTTTCGCCATAGCAGCGTCTGCCAGACCGACGCTTTCCGGTACGGCCAGCGGCTGACAGCACACCCAAATCTCGCCGTCTTCCACGCGCACCGGCCAGGCGCGCACGTACAGCGCGCTGTCATCCGGGCTCACGCCATCACGCAGCTTGAAGCGTTTCTTGTACAGCGGAGAAATCACGACGGGTTCACCCGCCACGTCGCCTATCAGCCCACGGGACAACACATTCGCCCCGCTGCCCGGTTCATGGTTTTCCAGTGCGTACACCTGCTGCTCGCTACCCGGCAGGTGGAACAGCGCGATTTGCTGCTGTCCGAGGCGTGCCGCCATACCCGCATGACGCGGAATATCCCCCAGCGTCGCCACCTGCACCCATTCCGCTTCATGTGTCGTGGGCTTCAGCGCAACCGGTTCTGGCGATACCGCTTTCTCATGATCCTGTGCCGGGCGAATCTGTCCACGCTCCGGCACCATCACCACCGCTTCATCCGGGCTATCGCTGTTCAGGAAGCCGCGGAACAGCGCCAGACGTTCCGGGCTTTCCAACGTGGTTTGCCATTCGCACTGGTAGGCCTCCACCACGCGCTGCATCTCTTTATCCAATTCTTCGCCGATATTCAGGCTGTCTTCCAGAATCACCTGACGTAAATAGTCGATACCGCCCTCCAGATTATCCATCCAGGTGCTGGTACGCTGGAGGCGATCGCCGGTACGGATATAAAACATCAAGACCCGATCGATGGTGCGCAGCAGGGTTTCCGTATCCAGATCGCTGGCGAAGAGATCCGCATGGCGCGGTTTCATACCGCCGTTGCCGCACACGTAAAGGTTCCAGCCTTTATCAGTGGCAATCACGCCGATATCTTTGCTCTGTGCTTCTGCACATTCTCGGGTACAGCCAGACACCGCCATTTTGATCTTATGCGGTGAACGCAGCCCCTTGTAACGGTGTTCCAGTTGGATCGCCAGCCCGGTGGAATCCTGCACGCCGTAGCGGCACCAGGTCGAGCCCACGCAGGATTTCACGGTACGCAGCGATTTGCCGTAGGCATGGCCAGTTTCAAATCCGGCATCGATCAGCTCACGCCAGATCGCCGGTAGTTGTTCCAATCGTGCACCGAATAAGTCCACCCGCTGGCCGCCGGTGATCTTGGTGTACAGGTTGTAGCGCTGCGCCACCTGACCGATGGCGATTAACCCTTCTGGCGTAATTTCCCCTGCCGGAACACGTGGCACCACGGAATACGTTCCGTCTTTTTGGATGTTGGCGAAGAAACGATCGTTGGTATCCTGCAACGGTAGGTGCTGCGGTTGCAGCAGATAATCATTCCAGCAAGACGCCAGCATCGACCCCACCAGCGGCTTACACACTTCACAGCCCAAACCGTGGCCATAACGCTCAAGAAGGCTGTCGAATGAACGGATTTCATGCACGCGAATCAGGTGATACAGCTCCTGACGTGAGTAGGCGAAGTGCTCGCAAATGTCCTTTTTCACTTCGACGCCTAACTGCGTCAATTCATATTCCATCACCTGTTTAAGCAGCGGCACACAGCCGCCGCAGCCCGTTCCCGCTTTAGTGCAGGTTTTTAGCGCGCCCAGCTCGCCGCAGCCACCCGCTACCGCCGCTGAGATATCGCCTTTGCTGACATTATGGCAAGAACAGATCTGTGCGCTGGCCGGCAAGGCCGCTACGCCCAGCCCTTTCGGCGCATCGCCAGAACGTGCAGGTAAAATCAGGCTTTCCGGCTGTGCGGGCAACGGCATATCGTTGAGCATCATTTGCAGCAGCGTGCTGTAATCGCTGCTATCGCCAATCAATACCGCCCCCAGTAAATGCTTGCCGTCGGCAGACACGACGATTTTCTTGTAGATCTCGTTCGGACCATCCGTCCACTGATAACTTTGGCTTCCCGCCGTTCGTCCGTGCGCATCACCAATCGAGGCCACGTCAACACCCAGCAGTTTCAGCTTGGTGCTCATATCCGCGCCGGTAAATGGCGTATCCCGCTGCGCCAGGGTATCGGCTACGCTGCGTGCCATCTGGTAGCCCGGTGCCACCAGCCCGAAAATCTGGCCTTTCCATAGCGCACATTCGCCGATGGCAAAAATTGCGTCATCGGAGGTTTGACAATGGTCATCAATCACAATGCCACCACGTGGCCCTTTCTCTAAATCACAGCTATCCGCCAGTTTGTCACGCGGACGAATCCCGGCGGAAAACAGCACTAAATCGGTTTCCAGTACGCTGCCGTCAGCAAAGCAGAGACGATGCAACGCCTGCTCGCCGTCGGTAATTTCTCGCGTTTCTTTGCTGACATGAATCTGTACGCCCAGCGCTTCAATCTTGCGCCGCAGCATGGTGGCACCACCGTCATCCAACTGTACCGCCATCAGGCGCGGTGCAAATTCCACCACATGAGTGTCCAGCCCTAGTTGACGCAGCGCGTTGGCGGCTTCCAGCCCCAGCAAGCCGCCACCGATTACCACGCCGGATTTAGCCTTTTTCGCCTGTGCCGCAATCGCGTCCAGATCGTCCAGCGTGCGATACACCAGACAGCCGGGGCGCGTATTGCCGGGAATCGGCGGAACAAACGCATAAGAGCCCGTCGCCAGCACCAATTTGTCGTAGGCGATTTCTCTGCCCTGCGCGTCACACACGCATTGACGTCCCCGATCGATAGCCACGATCTCACTGGCGCTGCGCAGCTCAATACCGCTCTCGGCAAAAAAGCCCTCTTTTACCAGCGACAGCGAGGCGGCGCTGCGCCCTGAGAAATACTCGGAGAGATGCACGCGGTCATAGGCCTCATGGCGTTCTTCGCCAAAGACGACGATGTGGTAGTGCTGGTGCAAGTCGCGCTCGACCAGTTGTTCAAGAAAATAGTGGCCGACCATGCCGTGGCCAACGACCACTAAAATAGGTTTGCTCATGACAGGAATCCTTACAGCTTCAGGCTGTGAGTCAGAATCGGGGGAAGAAAAGCCAAAAAGCAGCGAGGCAGGCGGAATCGTCTCGCCTGCGGTTGCGCGATCCATTGCGGCCAGCAGACGCTGGCTATCGTCGGTGTCGCCATACAGCAGAACACCGCTCAGCCGCCCGTCGCGCAGGAGCAGACGACGATAGTGCTGCGTCTGCGGATCAAAAAGGGTGTACACCTCATCGTCAGGCGCCACGTTGATATCGCCGCCGCTGACCACGCCAATGCCCGTAACTTTCAACCGCGTCGCCGCCTGTTCACGTTGATAATCTTGCGGTGCGTGTCCGGCCAGACGCTGCGCCACCAGAGTGGCATGGGCGAAACATGGGGCAACCAGCCCGACAACTTCGCCATTGAGCTCGCAGCATTCGCCAATTGCACTGATATAGGGGTCGGCAGTTTGCAGTTGACCGTCCACCAGGATGCCGCGGTTGCAGGGTAATCCGCACTCGCGTGCAAGCTGGCTGGCGGGGATCACGCCTGCGGTCACCACCACCAGACCGGCGGGGATCGTGCGGCCATCCGCCAGTGCAACAGCCGTGACGCCGTGTTCATCACCGTGCAGCGCCACAACCTGCACATCCGTCTCACAGGCAATACCGCGTGCGCGCAGGCTGTCGCACAGCAGGTCGCTTGCCATAGCGTCCAACTGCCGCTCCATCAAAACCGGAACGCGATGCAGCAGCGTGACGTCAGCGCCGCGCAGTTTCAGCGCCGCTGCCGCTTCAATCCCGAGCAAGCCCCCGCCAATCACCACCGCAGGAACGGACCGGCGGATCGTCGTCAACATCAGCTCGACATCATCCAGCGTGCGGAAGCCACACACCCCCGCCAGATCGATACCGGGCATCGGCGGCATAAACGGCGTGGAACCTGTCGCCAGCACCAGATGGTCGTAATGCAGTTGCCGTTGCGTCGTTGTCACCTCACGCTGCTGGCGATCGATATGGGTTACCCGCTCACCCAGCAGAGTGTTCACCGGCAACGCCGCATCGTCGTCGATAGCCGCGGGCGTTAACAACGTATCCGTAAACGCTTTTTCGCCGCTCAATACCGGCGACAGCAGAATGCGGTTATAGCTGACGCGCGGTTCATCACCAATCACGGTGATGCGGTAGCGCGTCGCGGCCAGTTGACGCAGCACATCGACGAATCGTGCGCTTGCCATCCCATTACCAATCACAATCAGGTGCGGTTTCATCATCGTTCCGGCCTCGCTATCAGGCTGCTTTAGGCTGTTTTTCATATAAGAAATGCAGCACCTGCTGACGGTAGTGGTGGTAACGCGGATCGTCAGCCAGTGCGACGCGCGAGCGTGGACGTTCCAGCTCGACCGTCATGATTTCACCGACCGTCGCCGCCGGGCCGTTAGTCATCATCAGCACGCGATCCGACAGCAGCACCGCCTCGTCTACGTCGTGAGTAATCAGCACAATCGTGGTTTGCAAACGCTGCTGAATCTCCATGACAGCATCCTGAAGGTGCGCGCGAGTCAGCGCATCCAGCGCACCAAACGGTTCATCCATCAGCAACACTTTCGGCTTCATCGCCAGCGCGCGGGCGATACCCACACGCTGCTTCATCCCGCCGGAAATCTCATTCGGCCGCTTGTTCAGCGCGTGCCCCATGTGCACCAGTTCCAGATTGTGGGTAATCCATTCGTGCATCTCGTGCTTATTCATCTGCCCGCGAAATACCTGACGTACCGCCAGCGCAACGTTTTCGTAGGTGGTCAGCCACGGCAGCAGCGAGTGATTCTGAAAGACCACGCCGCGCTCCGGCCCCGGTCCGTCGATTTCACGGTTGTCACACAGCAGACCGCCGCTGCTCGGCAGCGTCAGACCGGCGATCAGGTTCAATAATGTGGACTTGCCGCAGCCGGAATGGCCGATCAGGCTGATCGTCTCACCGGTATGAATGTCAAAACTCACCTGATCCAGCGCCAGAAACTCACCGCTGGCGGTATTGAAACGCTGGCTCACCTGCTGCACTTGAATAATCGGTGTTGTACGCATCGTCGGCTCCTTAGCGGTTGTCATAGCTGAAACGGTTAGCAATCCACACCAGTCCCTGCTCAAGCAGCAGACCGATAACGCCAATCACCACGATGGCGATGATGATGTTTTCTACATTCAGGTTGTTCCACTCATTCCAAATCCAGAAGCCGATACCGACGCCACCGGTCAGCATCTCCGCCGCGACAATGACCAACCAGGCAACGCCAATCGACAGACGTACGCCGGTTAAGACGTTAGGCAGCACCGCAGGCAACAGAATTTTGCGCATGATGGTGAATTCGGAGAGCTTTAGTACACGCGCCACGTTCAGGTAATCCTGCGGGATGCGGCGTACGCCTTCGGCGGTGTTGAGGATCATCGGCCAGATGGAGCAGATGAAAATAGTCCAACTGGATGCCGGTTCAGCGCGCTGGAACAGCAGCAGCCCGATAGGCAGCCACGCCAGCGGGCTGACCGGGCGCAGCAGCGAAATAATCGGGTTGAGCATATTGGCCAGAAACGTAAAACGGCCAATCAGAAACCCCGTAGGAATGCCGACCAGCGCCGCCAGCCCGAAGCCAATACCCACGCGTTGCAGCGAGGCCAATACGTTCCAGCCGATACCCTGATCGTTCGGTCCTGCGATATAAAACGGATCGGCGAAGAGGCTGAGCGCCGCAAGCCAGGTCGCCCACGGCGTCGGGAAGTTTTCGCTGTTGAGCGCGGCAATCTGCCAAACCGCCACCAGCAGACCCAGCCCCAGTACCGCTGGGAAAAGCGGCTGAAACAGCTTACGCAGCAGCGGGCGGTAGGCGAAAGCAGGCGTTGCCGGTGCTTTTTCAGGTGCTACCGGTTTGGTTGGCAGCGGCATAATTTCAGCGCTGTGCACGGTTTCCGAAGCGTTATCCGCAGTAATCGGAATGATTTGGGCCTGGTTTTTCATCATCAACCTCACTTATTTCTTCACGCTAAAACTGTTGGCATAGCCCGCCGGATCGCTACCATCCCAGCGGCGGCCATCGATGAGCACACTGCTGCGCATGTCGCTACCGGGTAACGGCACATTTCCCACGGCCTCGGCCGCCTGCTTGTAGATATCAATCCGGTTAACCTGCTTCGCGACGGCCAGATAGTCCGGCTCTTCGGTGAGCAAGCCCCAGCGTTTGTGCTGGGTGAGGAACCACATGCCATCGGACAGGTACGGGTAGTTCACGGAACCGTCGTGGTAGAAACGCATCGCGTGTTCGTCTTTCCAGCTTTTGCCCAGCCCGTTTTCGTATTGGCCCAACATGCGTCCGACGATGGTTTCTTCTTTAGCATTGATGTACGCACGTCCGGCAACGACACCTGCCGTCTCACGGCGGTTGTCGTCCGAGGCATCAATCCAGCGCGAAGCATCGAGAATCGCGGCGGTCAGTGCACGGGCGCTGTGTGGGTTGGCGTTCGCCCAGTCAGCGCGGGTGCCCAACACTTTTTCGGGGTGATCCGGCCAAATGTCTTGCGAGGTAGCAGCGGTAAAACCGATTTTTTCGCTGATGGCACGCTGGTTCCACGGTTCACCGACGCAATAACCAACCATGTTGCCGATCTTCATGTTCATCACCATCTGCGGCGGCGGCACCACCACGGTGCGTACATCGTTCAATGGATGAATTCCGGCGGAGGCCAGCCAGTAATAGAGCCACATGGCGTGCGTACCGGTCGGGAAGGTCTGCGCGAAGGTATAGGTGCCCGCCGGGCTGGCGGCGATATATTTTTGTAGCGCAGCGAGATCCGTGACATTGGCTTCACGCAGTTGGTTAGCCAACGTGATCCCTTGCCCGTTCTGGTTGAGCGTCATCAGCGCCGCCATGTTGCTCTGCGACCCGGACAGCCCCATTTGCAGACCGTACAGTTGCCCGTACAGAATGTGTGCGGCATCCAACTCGCCCGACACCAGCTTGTCGCGCACCGCTGCCCAACTGGCTTCTTTGCTGGGCACAATAGTGATGCCATATTTCTTATCGAAACCTTTCACTGCCGCCATCACGACCGAGGCGCAGTCCGTCAACGGGATAAAACCGACCCGGATTTCCTTTTTCTCCGGTGCATCGGAACCCGCGGCCCAGGCGCTATTCATCAACCCTGGCAGCATCAGGCTGCCTCCCAGTGCTGCACTCCCCAACAGAAACTGGCGGCGAGAGACGGTCATGCTTTTGGTTTTGGAATCACTCATCAACGACACCCTTGCGCAAAACACCTTTTCAGGCGGAAAAAACAAAAACGGCGTCCACAAGCCCATGCAAAATCTGCACGCTTATGGACGCCGTTGTCCGATTAACACCTTCCGCACCGCCGTTGGCCCGAAACGCGTTATGAATGTTTGGTTGTTGCTAATGAGTTAAAGCAAGGTTTGTGCCAGATGTCACAGTTTTGCGTATTGTCGAGCGGGATTGTTTAATCGATAAGTGAACTGAAATTTAGGTAACCACATGTAAATTATGATGATTATTTCGTGCGCGAGAATACTGCCATTTCTATGCTACGCCGTAGCACGCGCCCGACACGGGGCGCTCAGTCGCCGCCGCCCCGTGACCCGTGGCTTTTTCGCGAGAAATAACGTCGCTATGCGATACCTTCAGAAAAAACAGTCTCTTAACGGACCGTCGTTGACGCGCTCCCGGCGCGGCAACGACTTTCGCGGCTTCCCTGCCGCTCATCCTAAGCCTGTTTTTCCTTCAGCGTTATTTACGCTCATCACAACACAACGACAGCGAGAACCAACTACGCACGAAACCATTTCACACCGTCAGTGACTCCTCTATTGACTCCACGATTTCCTCTTCACAAGACAGAGTTTTGCACCGCTAACTGGCAGAACACGCACAGTTCATGTGCATATACCTCTTAAGGGGTATCCCCGAATACGTCTGCTACCGCGAGCATCGCCGTTGCGATATCAATCAGCTTTTTATTCTGGCTCATCGCCATGCGGCGCAGGGTTTTGTAGGCCTCTTCTTCGCTTAATCCACGGTGTTGCATCAGTAAGCCCTTCGCGCGATCGATCTGTTTTCTTTCATTTAACGTCGCTCGTAGTGCAGCCAGTTCATGATCCTGCGCCTGTAAGCGCCGCGACTGTTGCTGCACCAGCGACAGCAGCGAGCGTCCCAGTTGTGGACTGACGCCATCACTATGTAGCCAACCGGGAGGGGCATTCTGCCCTTCCACGTCGTGACCGGCGACAAATATCGAATAACCAGGATCGTCATTCTCCTGATGTGCCATCAGCTCTTCGAGATCCGCCCGCTGATCGCTGCACGCTTTCTCCGCCGCCGCAATACGAGTCCGACAGCGCTGCATCAGCGTCTGCTCCAGTTCATCTTCCATCTGTTTCATTTCATCGATGCGTCGCGTGGCAATCGAAAACCAGTGCAGGCTGTCGGCTTCCGACAGTTTTTCTATCGGGCTACGGGTGCACACGATGCGGCGCAAGCGTTCAAATTCACTGTCTACCGCGATAGCACGCCAGCACTGCTGGTTTTCTTCATCGCTAAAGCTCAGAAAAGTATCGAAACAACGCTCCTGCCGTTCAATCAAATCCAGCAGCTTTTGCCGGGTGTCCTCATCGACGCTGCCTGCTGCATAGGCCGCCGCACCAATAGCCCGCTCCTGCCCCGCCAGTTCTTTCCCCTGCATAAAGCTGAACATGGCAATCAGCGTGCGGGAAATCCCCGGATCGGCCGCCGTGTCAGAGACCTCAAAAACCAGTGCCAGCAGGTTACGGACAATATCGTTGAAAAATGTCATCGCCTGCGGCTGAGGCAGCAAACGCTGGCGAATCTGCTGACGCAGCGCGGGCAGCAGACTCAGCGCATAGACCACGCTGGCGACACGGCTGAACAGACGGCTCGCCTGCGGCAATTCTGCCGTCATTTTTTCCAATCCGGCCAGATGCGTCATCAAGTGTGCCTGCGCCGCCTGCACATCTTTCTCACGTAGCGCCAGTTCGTCAGCGAAAAATCGGCCATCGGAACAAAGAAACAGGTTGGCCGTTCCCCGTTCGCGCTGCAACAGATGCACAAGCTGGCTGATTTTCCCCACCAGCTCACCACTTTGCAGCAGGTAGCGCAGGCTGTTTAGCTCACACTGGCGCGAGGCAAGTAAAAATCGAATTGTCGTTGAAGGCTCCGCCACCATCGCTGTCTCTCCTGAAAAAAACCACTGCCAGAAAGATGCAATTAGCGCGCCAGTTACCTCAGTTCAATGCGGCAGAAAGAAACGACATGTGCTCCGCACGATGACTGCCATTTGCGTGCACGTTTCACTTCCATTTTTAAACTCCGTTACTAAACCCGCCGTACCGTAAAAGGTACTCTCATCATCGTTACTAAAACTGTTTTATAGCCATCGGCACGATGCTGACATCGGCGCGGAAACAGAAAAAATCGCTGAAAAAACCGCATCGTAGCGACGACACAACCATAGGAAGGCATGAACATGGCAAATTTATCTGAACAAGAAAGCTGGATTGATGGAATTTATCAGCTTGAGACATCGGATCCCGTTGTCGCAGGCCCTGGGGGAATCTCCAACCGTCAGGCAGAGCAGTTAGCCAGCCGCACGGCCTATCTGAAAAAAATGCAGGAAACCACGGGCAAGAGTTTGCAAACCCATCTCGCCGCCAGCGATCCGCATTCGCAATATGCCCCCAAAAATAGCCCAGCGTTGACGGGGACGCCTACTGCACCTACCACAGCGCAGACGACAAATAACACGCAAATTGCCACTACGGCATTTGTGAAAACGGCCATTGCCGCACTGATTAATGGTTCTCCTGCGGCACTGGATACACTGCAAGAGTTGGCGAATGCGTTAGGCAACGATCCGCACTTCAGCACAACCATATTGAATGCAATTGCTGATGTGAAAACTGATGCGGCCAATAAGCTGAATGCCCATGCTTCCGTCCTTGATGCACACCCTCGATATGCCCCGAAAGACAGCCCTGCGTTCACGGGTACCCCAACAGCGCCGACGGCTGCCTCCAATTCTAATAACACGCAATTGGCGACAACCGCCTTTGTGAAAGCCGCCGTAGCCGCATTGGTAAACGGTTCACCTGCCGCGCTTGATACGCTGCAAGAGCTGGCGGCGGCGTTAGGTAATGATCCGAACTTCTCCACCACGATACTGAATGCGTTAGCCGGAAAACTGTCGCTGACCGGGGGTAAAATGTCCGGTCGTCTGGAGACAAACGATATTGTAAAAGTAACCGGAAGGGGGACTGAATTACCGGATTCTCAAGGCGCGTTTTTATGCTGGAATCGCATTAATGGGGAAGGACGTACCGATTTCGTGAATCACCGTGGCAGCGGCGGTGGCGGTTTTTCATTCTGGAACGGCAATCATGAGGCATTAAGCGAACTGGCGTCACTGAATTCTAACGGGTCGTTATATGTTTCCGGCATGCTGCATGAAGCAGGGAAACGGGTTTACAGCCCGAATAATAAGCCTACACCGGAAGACATCGGTACATACTCAAAAGACGAGGGTGATACCCGGTATTTAAAACAATCCGGCGGGGAGGCAACTGGAGAACTACAGCTATCAGCGGCTAATGGATTGCGACTGAATTATGGGGATTATGGCGTTATTTTTCGTAATGACGGTTACCGATTTTATATACTACTGACAAACAAAGGCGATAAAAAAGGGAGTTTTAATTCATTACGGCCATTTGATATCAATCTTGCCACTGGAGAGTTAACTGCCGGGCATAATGTAAATGTGGTTGGTGCAATCACTGAAAAAGGCCAGCGCATCTACAGTCCCAACAATAAACCCACCTCCGCAGATGTGGGAGCTATTTCCATCAACGATCTAGCTGGCATCCCCCTGCCATTCCCCGGCGCTGTCGCCCCTACTGGCTGGCTAAAATGCAACGGTCAATCATTTGATAAATCACGGTATCCGATTTTAGCATCCCGTTATCCATCCGGTGTGTTGCCAGACCTACGCGGCGAGTTCGTGCGCGGCTGGGATGATGGGCGCGGCGCTGATGCAGGGCGTGCTCTACTGAGTGCGCAAATCGGAATGATAGAGTCTCACAATCACATGCTACCAATTTCTGATCCGTCGCTTTGGGCCGGAGCAATATATGGCTATGCCCATAATCAACCTAGCGCCGTTATTGAGGATATCGGACATTCAGCAGGGTCGACCAGTAGAGAATTAACATCAATGACCGGTGGAACTGAAACCCGTCCACGCAATATCGCCTTTAACTACATCGTGAGAGCAGCATAATGAGTAACTATTCAACACAAATTAAAAACGCAGAATTGAACGAACACGGATTAGCCATCAATACGGGATGGATTACCGTTTATCACGTGAACCCGACGACTCGAGAATATCAGAGCGCCAGCTATGAATATGTAATGCAAGGTGTTGGCCTGCCCGCCGACAGCTATGCCGACGAACCGCAATTACCGCCAGTTGGACAAGCCCTGCGCCGTTCTGCTGATGGAAAATCGTGGGAACAGGTGCCGGACTATCGTGGCCAGACGGTTTACAGCACGGAAACCCGCCAGCCACAGACGGTGACGCAATTCGGCGATCTACCTGAAAATATGACATTTTTGGCCCCAGTAACCGAGTTTGATCGGTGGGATGGAATGACATGGGTGACAAACCGGGAGGCGCAACAGCTTGCCACAGCCCAAGGTCTACAACAAGAACTGACAACACGACGCACGGCGGCAAACACCCACATTACCGAGCTGAGCTACGCCGTGGACTTAGCCATTGCCACGGATGAAGAGCAAGAACGGTTAACCCAATGGAAAATTTATCTGGTCGCGCTGAGCCGCATTGACCTCACAGCCACATCAGTAATGTGGCCAGAAGCCCCATCCATTTAATCGGTAACACCAGCAACCATTACACATCAGGAGTGCCGTATTGAGCGTACGGCACTCTCATCATTTCCGTCTCTTTGAGCAGGCTATCCTGATAATCCCTAATTATTCCCCATCAAAAATGTAAATTTAAATAAAAAATGAAACTGTTATATTTATATATTTCAAATCTGTACTGTTTAAATTAAAATAAGTCACTGACACATGCAGTAATCAAGAATAAAAACACAATAAATTTAACTTATGTGAAATTAAAAACCAAAAATAAGATAAAATTAAAAATATAAAACCGAAAAAACAACATTAACGATAAAGATGCCAAATCGAAAAACTGTACTATTTATCCTTCAGTTTTTGCACGGTATAATCCCCGCACGTTTCACTCACTATTTATTCTTATCTCACGTCAATCAGTGACGTTAATTTCCGACGGATGCAAATACCGTCGACGGTAATTTATTCACATTTATTCATCACTATTTATTCCGGCAAGTATCGGAATAACTGCATTTTCCTGCCTGAAGTTAGGAGCGTAACATGTTTGATGTCGTTGAGCTGTCGCGGCTGCAATTTGCCCTGACCGCCATGTATCACTTTCTTTTTGTCCCGCTAACGCTGGGGTTGTCTTTCCTGCTGGCCATTATGAACACCACGTATGTGTTAACCGGCAAGCAAATCTACAAGGATATGACCAAATTCTGGGGCAAGCTGTTCGCCATCAACTTTGCGCTGGGCGTGGCAACCGGTCTGACGCTGGAATTCCAGTTCGGCACCAACTGGTCTTACTATTCTCACTACGTGGGCGATATTTTTGGCGCGCCGCTGGCGATGGAAGGGCTGATGGCGTTCTTCCTCGAATCCACGTTGATCGGCCTGTTCTTTTTCGGCTGGGATCGTCTGACTAAAGTCCAGCATATGCTGGTGACCTGGTTCGTTGCGCTGGGATCCAACTTCTCCGCCCTGTGGATTCTGGTCGCCAATGGCTGGATGCAAAACCCGATTGCCGCTGAATTCAATTATGAAACCATGCGAATGGAAATGCTGAGTTTCGCCGAACTGGTGCTGAACCCGGTAGCCCAGGTGAAGTTCGTGCACACGGTAGCGGCAGGCTACACCGCTGGCGCGATGTTCGTCCTCGGCATCAGCTCTTACTATCTGCTGAGAGGCCGCGATATTGCCTTTGCCAAGCGCTCGTTCGCCATTGCAGCGAGTTTCGGCCTGGCTTCGGTGCTGTCCGTCATCGTACTAGGCGATGAATCCGGCTATGTGATGGGCGACGTACAGAAAACCAAGCTGGCAGCGATCGAAGCTGAATGGGAAACACAGCCTGCACCGGCCTCTTTCACGCTGTTCGCCATTCCTAATCAGGAAACGATGCAGAATGAGTACGCCATCCACATCCCCTATCTGTTAGGGCTCATCGCCACTCGCTCGCTCGACAAACCCGTCGTCGGCATTAAAGACCTGATGGCGCAACATGAGATTCGCATTCGTAACGGCATGACAGCCTATGGTTTGCTGGAGGAACTGCGTTCGGGCAACACCGATCCCGCCGTTCGTGCCCAATTTGAGGCTGCCAAGCACGATCTTGGCTACGGCCTTCTGCTTAAGCGTTATACCGATGACGTCGCCAACGCCAGCGAAAACCAGATTCAGCAGGCAACCAAAGACTCAATCCCGCGTGTCGCGCCGCTGTATGTCGCGTTTCGCCTGATGGTGGGCTGCGGCGTGCTGATGCTTGGCATTTTTGCTCTGTCATTCTGGAGCGTGATACGTGGCCGCATGGGACAGCGTAAATGGCTACACCGCGCCGCGCTGTACGGGATTCCCCTGCCCTGGATCGCGATTGAATCCGGCTGGTTCGTCGCCGAGTACGGCCGTCAGCCGTGGGCAGTCGGCGAGGTTCTGCCTACCGCCGTTGCCAATTCTTCACTGGAGGCACACGACATTCTGCTGTCGATGGGGCTGATTTGCGGACTGTATACGCTGTTTCTGATTGCGGAAATGTATCTGATGTTCAAATTCGCCCGACTGGGGCCAAGCAGCCTGAAAACCGGCCGCTACCACTTTGAACAACCGACCGCATCGTCCCTCGCAACACCTGCAAAACCTTAACGGGAGCCATAATAATGCTGGATTATGAAACATTACGCCTGATTTGGTGGGGATTGATTGGCCTGTTGTTCATCGGCTTCGCCATCACCGACGGCTTTGATATGGGCGTAGGCATTCTGCTGCGCCTGCTGGGCAAGAACGATACCGAGCGACGGGTGATGATCAACGTGATCGCTCCACACTGGGACGGCAATCAGGTCTGGCTCATCACCGGCGCGGGTGCGCTGTTCGCCGCCTGGCCGATGGTTTATGCCGCCGCCTTTTCCGGTTTCTATTTTGCGATGATCCTGGTGCTGGCCGCTCTGTTCTTCCGCCCGGTTGGCTTTGATTATCGCTCCAAGCTGGAAAACCGCCGCTGGCGCAATATGTGGGACTGGGGCATTTTCATCGGCAGCTTCGTCCCCACGCTGGTGTTCGGCATCGCACTCGGGAACCTGTTGCAGGGCGTGCCGCTGAGCGTCGATATGTATTTGCGCCTCACCTACCACGGCGGATTCTTTGGCCTGTTGAACCCGTTTGGGCTGCTGGCGGGCGTGGTAAGCGTCGCCATGATCGTCGCACACGGCGCGATTTACCTGCAAATGCGCACCACCGATGCACTTCAGCGCCGCGCGCAAAAAACTGTACTGTTTTCCTGTGCACTGATGAGCCTCACCTTCTTACTGGCCGGCTTCTGGGTGCAAACCGGCATCGACGGCTACGTGATTACCTCAGTAATGGATAAAGCGGCCCCGTCTAATCCGCTGCACAAAGAAGTGGCGCAGCAGGCCGGTGCCTGGTTAGCCAACTTTACGGCGTATCCTACACTGTGGGCGATCCCCGCGCTGGGCGTGATTCTACCGTGGCTAACCGTGCTCTTCTCACGCCTGAATCGCTGCGGTTGGGGTTTTCTGACCTCGTCATTGACGATTGTCTGCGTGATTCTGACGGCAGGGATTACGCTGTTCCCATTCATTATGCCTTCCAGCTTTGATCCCAACGTCAGCCTGACCATCTGGGATGCCACGTCCAGTCAACTGACGCTTCAGGTGATGACCATTCTGGCCTGTATTTTTGTCCCCACCATCCTGCTTTATACCAGCTGGTGTTATTACAAAATGTTTGGCCGGGTCGATGCCCGCTACATCGAAGAAAATAAGCATTCCGTTTACTAAGGACTTGAGGAGAAAGAAGATGTGGTATTTCGCCTGGATACTCGGCACGCTGCTGGCCTGCGCGTTCGCGCTGGTCACCGCATTAGCGGTAGAGAACCATGAAGCGGGAAAAGACGCGTCATGAGAAAACGAAGCGCCCTATCGGCGCTTCATCATTCAGGGCAAATATCGTCACCAGGGCAGACGAAATCAGCCCGGGGCGTTAGAATGCAGAGGCTATGCCCACATCGGATACCCTCTTCAACCTGAAATCAGACGACGACATGACAACACCCAGACAGGACAAAACGCCGTGGTGGAGCCAGGGGAAAACCCCGGACTACCGTTTCTCATTAGCGAATGAACGCACCTTTCTGGCATGGATCCGCACCGCCCTGGCGTTTCTCGCGGGAGCGGTGGGTATCGACCAATTTACCGTGCACATCGATCCGCTGGTGCGTCAGGGGCTGTCGCTGTTGCTGGTGGTCAGCGCGGCACTGCTAGGCGGTCTGGCGTATCGTCGCTGGGTCAGCAATGAAAAAGCCATGCGGCAGGAAAGCGATATGCCATATACGCCAATGCTGCTGATCGTGACGCTGTTTATCACTCTCATCGCCATCGCACTCGCCGCCATGATTCTATTCGGGTAACACATGGAAACGACACGCGATCCGGGATTACAGCCGCAGCGAACTGGCATGGCCTGGTCACGGACGCTGTTTGTCATGTTGATCAATAGCCTGCTGTGTTTTCGTCTGAGCATAGTGGATGACAGCCGTGCGGTGTTTGCCTGCGCCATTCTGCTCTTGTTCGTTGCCGCGCTGATGTCGGTGCTGGCGATTCTGCGCTACCGTTTTAATGCCTGTTGCCAATCGGTGCTATCGCGCGCCAGTCAGGGATTGATCGTGCTCACATCGTCGTCAATAGTGCTCACCGCACTGGTCTTGCTGCTGCATTTCAGCGGCGTGTGGTAGACCCCGATTTTCTGTACTTTTTTCTGAAAAGAAAGACGGTGAAGCCCAAACGCGCTTCACCGATGAGATGGGTTATTCGATCGAACTTTCCGGGAACAGGAAGGGGTTGATGCTACTGCGAGAAAAGCCTTCTTCCTCCATTTTCACATCCAGCACCAGCGAAGCCAGATCGTCGGCGACGGCTTCCACACGGTGATCTTTTTCCTGATATAGCAGCTTCAGATACGTACCGCAGTGACCACAGCTTTCTGCTTTGATTGCGGAATTTTCGCTATCCAGCGACCAGTAATTGAGATCGCTCGACTCTTCACAGTTGCTGCATTTCACCCGCACCATGTGCCATTCACTTTCGCACAGATTGCAGTGCAGATAACGCAAGCCGCTGGACGTGCCTAACTGCACCACACCCGATACAGGAATACTGCCGCACACCGGGCAGAACTGACGATGTTCGCCGGGTACTGCGCGCGCTTTACCGGGCAGCAGACTTGCCATCTGTGCCCAGAACAGCGACAGCGCCGCCCAGATGAACGGGGCTTTATCATTGTTTTCAGCATGAAACTCATGTTGCAGCAGCGCCGTTGCCTGCTCTTCCAGCTCCTGCTCCGAGGCTTTTTCCAGATTCTCCAGCGTGGATAATACCTGCCCACTGGCATCCGGCTTTAATTCTTCAATCAGCGCGCGCAGCAGCGTGAGCCAGTGCCTATCGCGTGGGAATACCGCGATATCGAGCGGTGGGCGTTCACCAGACTGAGTCAGCACGTTACTCAGATCAAGCTGCAACGGATGATCGTGCAGCACCTTTTGTTGCGCTTCCACCACGCCTGCGGCAAAGGTGAGATAATCCCCCAGCGGGTGAGCCGCAGCTAACTGGCGCAGACGCTCCGCGCGGCTGCTGTACAGGCTTTTTAGGTTGGCGAAAAGCAGTGGAGGGATATGCCCTTCCGGCGTCGATTTTCCATTCTGTTCTAACTGTTCCTGAGGAACAATGCGAATACTCATCAGGGTAGGTTTTCCTGTTGTTTACGTTGTCTATCCGATAGGTTTCGGGGTGCAGGAAGGCCGCCAGCGCGGTCCGAAAGATAGCGGGTATAGCTCACCTTTAGCAGAGATTATACGCACCGTGCCTGATGACTTCCTGATTTCCGGCAAGGTTATGGCTGTTTTTCACTATCGATGCCGTCGCCTTCCACGATGACGGAACAGTAGCAGAAAAACGGCACGCATCTCCACACCTCTAAAGGGGTGATCGGGGCGGGCGTTCACCTATCTGGGTTCGGATCAGCGCTGCCAATACGATCACGCTTTGTTCACAGCGATCGTCCCACGCATAAGAGGCGTTGAAACGAAAGTAGCGATCGTATTTATCGCCAGTCGTAAACATTTTTCCCGGCGCAATACTGACACCCCGCGCCAGCGCACGACGGTATAGCTCCGTGCTGCTGACTCCCTCAGGCAATTCCAGCCAGAGAAAATAACCGCCTTGGGAATGATTAATACGCACGTCGCCCGGAAGATGCCGACGCAGCGACTGTAACGCCGCGTTTTTGCGCTGCTCCAGCGCCCGCCGCAGACGGCGCAGATGGCTATCATAGCTGCTGGTCGCCAGATAATCGGCAATCGCCAGCTGCATCGGTGCGCTAGTTGATAATGTACTCATCAACTGCAAACGCTGAATGCTTCCCGCATAACGCCCTGCGGCTACCCAGCCGACACGAAACCCGGCTACCAGATTTTTAGAAAACGAGGAACAGTGCAGAATCGTCCCTTTTTTATCCAACGCCTTCGCGGGCAGCGGACGTTGCAGGCCAGCATAAAGCTCGCTGTAGACGTCATCTTCTACCAGCCCGACACCGTGTTTTTCCAGCATCGCCACCAGTTGCTGCTTCTTCTCCCAGGACAAGGTGCAGCCGAGTGGGTTATGAAAATTGGTCATCAGCCAGCAGGCTTTGATCGGGTAGTCGTTCAGCGCCTGCTGCAACGCATCAAGATCGATGCCCTGCTGCGGATCGGTTGCAATCGCAATCGCCTTGAGCTTAAGACGTTCAATCGCCTGTAGCGCGCCGTAAAACGCCGGAGATTCGATCACCACATAGTCACCCGGTTCCGTCAGCACCTGAAGGCTGAGGTTCAGGGATTCCATCGCGCCCGCCGTAATCACAATCTCATCGGGCGAGACGGCGATCCCCTGCAAGGCA
The DNA here is from genome assembly GCF_015689195.1 of Pectobacterium aroidearum. Classification (GTDB taxonomy): domain Bacteria; phylum Pseudomonadota; class Gammaproteobacteria; order Enterobacterales; family Enterobacteriaceae; genus Pectobacterium; species Pectobacterium aroidearum. Next base: position 1,722,686 of record NZ_CP065044.1, on the reverse strand, counting down.
TAGCGCTGGGCGATATTCTTCCTCAGGCTCTCATTACCCGGCGGTAAATTATCCAGTGCACTTTGCGGCTGCATATGACGCGCTACCGAGGCCAACGAGCGCGTCAACTGGCGTTGTGGAAAAAGCTGCGGGTCGGGAAACGCCGAACCAAACGGCATCACCGCGGGATCTTTACTAGCCTGAAGCACGTCAAAAATGAACGCATTGACGTCAACGTCTTCGGTAAGCTGAACGCGTTCCTGCCCCACGGGCGAATGCAGGCTGTCTGCGGGTAATGCGGACAGTTGTGGCGCCGCGTAATAACCCGACTGCGGACGCGACACAATCACCCCCTGGCTTTCCAGCAGTTGATAGGCGTGCAGTACAGTCATCAGGCTCATACCCGAATGCAGTGATTTCTCCCGCAGCGAGGGCAGTTTGTCACCCGGCTGCCAAATCCCTTCCTGAAGTTGCTCACGAATCTGGTGAGCGAGCTGTTCAAACTTTGCCATAGCGCTACGGTTTCGGTGGATGAAGCTGTCATTATTTTTGGCTCGAACACCACCGACGAGTGACGTTCGAGAAGGATACTTTATCGAGAACATCGCGTTGTTCGAGGACTATTTCGCCGCGTAGCGTTGTACAAAATCCAGCAGGATCTTACGCGCCCAGACCGGTTCCTGTGGAATGTCCATCATTCGGTCGACATCCCAACCGCCCTGTCGCAGCGCCGTTTCATTATGGCGCAGACACGTCAGCATGATGTCCGTGCTGAATTCAGGGTGGAACTGCACGGTCAACACTTTCTCGCTGTAGCGGATAATCTGGCAGCCGTCCATCTCTGAGCTCGCCAGCACCTGTGCACCTTCGGGCGCTTCCAGCACGGATTGCTGATGGGTCAGGTAAGCGCCGAACTGCTGCGGATAATCACGCAGTAATGGGTCTTGTGCTGCGGCTTCATTCGTTGTCACAACCTGAACACCGACTTCCTTGCCGTTCGGGTTATCCCCTACTTTGCCACCCAGCGCATCGGCCAGCAATTGATGCCCATAGCACACGCCCAGCAGCGGAACCTCCGCGTAGTACGCCTCGCGCAACCAACCCGCGGTGTATTCGCTCCAGTCCAGCCGATCCGTGACCATCGACCACGAGCCGGAAATAATCACCGCCGCCAGCGTATCAAACGGTGGGAGCGACTCGCCACGATCGGGACGCACCACTTGTATCGGTTGCGAATTCCCCTGTACTGCATCGCTAAACCATTTCCCCTGTTGCCCAACCTGAGAGGCAATACCTTCCGGCGGTTGGCCCAACTGAATCACCAGCAATACCTTTTCGCTCATCGTCCTGTTCTGCCCGTATTCAAAAATCACAAGTTTGAAAAATCATTCGGCTGAAAAACCACCCGTCAAAAAACAACAAGAACACGACGCGCAGCATCTCCTACGAACGTAGCACTAACGTAATACGATTCCTATCCAAGTCATATGCTGGATAGTAAAAGGCCACCTCAATGACAGGTGGCCTTTCATCTCTACCGCTTCAACGGCGATACCGCTCCTTTGGTATCACGGTAACCGATAGGCAATCACATAGTCACCACGGTCCGGTGAGTTACGTGCACCACCAGCCGAGATAACGACGTACTGCTTGCCATCAACCGGAGACTTGTAGCTGATAGGTGTAGCCTGACTTCCTACTGGCAGTCGGGCTTTCCATACTTCTTTACCGGTCGCGCTATCAAAGGCACGCAGATAGTAATCCTGCGTTGAGGCGATGAATACCAGACCGCCCTGAGTCGCGAGCGTGCCGCCAATCGTCGGCATACCGATCGGAATAGGTAATCCCATCTTAATACCGAAAGGCCCCGTATCTTTCACTGTACCAACGGGAACCTGCCAGGCGATTTTCTGCGTTTTTAAATCCACTGCCGTCAGCGTGCCAAAAGGCGGTTTCTGGCAAGGAATTTCAATAGGCGACATGAATCGAACTTTCGCATTAACCGAATACGGCGTGCCATCCAGCGGTACCGGACGATCAATGCTGGCCGCTTCGTTACCATCACTTTTCTTACCTTTATCCTCTGCCGATGTCGGTACGAGTTGAACCTCAAGCCCCACTCTCATATCGTTGACAAACAGGTAGTTATTCACCGGATCGGTAGATAATCCGCCCCAGTTCATGCCACCTAAAGAGCCAGGTAGGTTAAGTGACGGATCGTGACCCGGCGGGGTAAACAGCCCATTGTAACGTTTAGATTTGAAGTGGACGCGGCAGAGCAACTGGTCAAACGGCGTCGCTCCCCACATATCAGACTCTTTGAGGACATCTGCACCAATCTGCGGCATACCAACGGAAACAGGCTGAGTTGGCGAATAGACTTCGTTCGGGATTTCTCCCTGCTCAACCTTTCTCTCTTCAACTTTAGTCAACGGTTTACCGGTCGCACGATCGAGAACGAACAGTTGACCGGCTTTGGTACCGAACACTAACGCGGGTACGTTTTTGCCATTTTCGCTGGGGAAATTAACGAAAGAAGGCTGCATCGGCACATCAAAGTCCCACAGGTCATCGTGAACCGTCTGATAGACCCATTTGACCTGCCCCGTGGAGGCATCCACCGCCACCATTGACGCACCAAATTTACGATCCAGATCGCTACGTTTGACGCCCCATAAATCGATGGCGGCACTTCCCGTCGGCATGAACACCGTATTTGACTGCGGATCGTAGGACATCGGCGCCCACACGTTAGGCGTCGAACGCGTATAGTTCTGACCTTGTGCTGGTTCTGTCGTCTCCTGCGGATTGCCAGGATCAAATGCCCAGCGTAATTTCCCGGTAATCACGTCAAACCCGCGAACGACACCGCCGGGCATATCGATACTGACGTTATCCGCGACCCTGCCGCCAATGACGATAGTCGTCCCTGCCAATGTGGGCGCTGACGTCGGATAATATTGCCCTTTGTCGCTACCTTTACCCATGTGATCGCTGAGATCCACCCGGCCATTTGTGCCAAAATCTGGGCAAAATGCCCCGGTGTCCGCATCCACGGCGATCAGCTCTGGCGTCACGCTATTCATCAGGATACGACGCTGGCAAACCGCGCCTGCAGGTACTGAAACCTGAGCAACCGGTGTAGATCCTGGAAGATCGGGCTGCACTAGCGGCTGTGTGGCATCAAAATAGGCAAGACCACGACAGCGCATCCACTTTTTCTGGTGCGCGCCGATTTCCGTTTTCCACAGCTGTTCGCCACTTGTGGCATCCACAGCAATGATGTTGTTATGCGGCGTACACAGGAATAAACGGTTACCCACTTGCAGCGGAGTCTGCTGATCTTCAGCACCGCCGCCGCCCGGACTTTGCGGCACATCACCAGTACGGTACGTCCAGGCGACCTGGAGATCTTTCACGTTATCACGCGTGACCTGATCCAAGGCGACAAAACGCGACGCACCAGAAGTGTTACCGTAATTGCTCCAGTCACGCTGCTCTTCACCCGGTTTCACAGGGACGAGCGGCAGTTGAGCACCGGAAGACGGTACTGGCGCATGGGGAACAAACATCCCGCCAACTGTGGCAACAAAGGCCAGCGCCAGCACGCCCGCAGAAAGCCCTGCGGTGCGCCAACTCGTCTGCTTGCCCGCTGAATTACGCAAGAGAGGCAATGACAGTGCAACCAGAATGGCGATCCCTGCCAGCGTAAGCAAACGCGATACCAGAGGCCAAAAATCCAGGCCTACATCCCACAATGCCCAAATAACGGTTCCTAACAATACGGCACCGTACAAATAAGCGCCTAAGACGCTTTTACGCCAGAGAAGTACCCCGGAAATCAACAGTACTAAACCGGAGACCAGAAAATAGGCGCTCCCCCCCAAACCAATCAGTTTGGCGCCATAATAGGCGAAGAAAGCGCCTATCGCCGTTACGATTAACCCCAAGATCAGCAGCCAGATACCCTGCAACCTGGACACAAATGGTTTTGCCATAGAAAATTCCATCAATACGAGCAAACCTTATCTTCACATCATTTACCCCACATCTAACACGATGATGGAGAAAGGAATGCATTACGTTAGTGTTTTAGAAAAGCGAGAATGTGGGTCGAGAAACCGCATAAATATGCTGGATATATCGTTTCCACCCCACTTAATAGCGTAGATGCTTTTTAAAGGGTCACAATCATATTGCACTTTCTTAATAAGAAAATAAAATTTCTATAACATTTGGTTTGGTAAGGATTTACCTTTGTCGGATAAGCGATCCGCAAGAAAAAAAGGAATAATAAAAGTTTCTTATTGTGATGATAAATAGAGGGAATATAAATAGCCGTTATTTTATACCCATCATACTTCAAGTTGCCTATACGTTGGCTACGCGGCTCGGCACACTTGTGTATGCCTCGCCCTAAAGGATTAACGCTTCGCGTTGTTCAAAACGTTAACGTTTTGCCCTGAAACTCAAATTATTTAGGGTATACAGGAAGGCTGTTTTATATCGTTCAGGCAGAAGGCTGTTGACGATAGGCCAGAGAGAAAACGTCATAAAAATCTACGTCGCCTTTCGTCCGCTGAATTTTCTCTATCCCCGCTTTCACCGCGGGCGGCACTTGCTCATTGCGTAGCAGCTGATCCAGCGTGTCCTGCGATACGTGGCGGATCGTAAACCACTCGCCGTTATAGCACACACGTAAATCCAGGGTATCAATGTCTTCAAAGCGATAGGTTGGATTAATATCCATCGAAAGTGCCAGCGTCATCACCAGCAGGAAAACGGTAAAACCGATCAGATACGGTAAACCAAAATAAGAGGCATAAAAGAGGATGAGCGCGACCGGCACGTAGCTCACCAGCATCGCGGCAAACAAATAAGGGTGAGACTGCATGAATTTACGGCTGAAACGTATTTTATTGTCGCGTTTTTCTTCCCGGTTAATGCATTCGATCTCTTCGGTAAGAAGGCGTTTTACTTCGTCCATCGTCGTCACCATCATGCTTAAGGAATACAACACTGCTGGCGTCGATTAGAACATAGCCATATAAGAGATAACAGATACAGTTTTCGACAGATTGACTATAACAGTTTGTCTGCTGCCGGGAGAGAGTATCCCGACAGCATTAGATTACGGCGCAGTAGGGATTACGGAATGGCAGGCATGGTGAGATCGGGATCAATCAGATTATAGATCTGATTGCCAAACACAGGCTGTTGCAGCAGTTGATCAACCGCCAGCGCCACATCCCAGCGGGACACCAGTCCCAACGTCGCCGCGCCTTGCGTCAGTTGCGCATTGTGCGTCGCCACCACGTCCAGCAGACCGCCAGGACGCACAATACAATGATCCAACGAACTGCTTTGCAACCAGCTTTCTGCCAGCGACTTCTCACGTACCGCGAAGCCAAACGCGGCTCTGGCGCGTGGCGACAGCAGCGGCCAGCTATCACCACAGCCCAGCGACGTCACCAGCAGCATACGTTTGATGCCCGCCTGTTCTGCGCCATCGATCACCGTCCGGTGCCCCTGATAATTTACCGTACCGCCGCCCATTGTCGATACCACAATGGCAGAAGGGCCTGCCACACGACAGGCTTCTGCGACCGTTTCTGGATCGCAGGCATCGCCTTCCACTACCGTCATCCCCTGCTCACGCCAGTGTTTAGCCTGTTCAGGATTGCGCAAGACGAGTACGACCGTCTGCTCGCACTCAATAGCACGCTGTAATAAACAGGCGCCGACCCCATTGCCCGCGCCGAAAAGTAACCACGTCATACCTGCTCCGGTTGTAATTCACTCGCCAACGTGCGGAACGCCTCAACCTGAGCGCTCAGCAATTGGCGGTGGCTGTCTCGTCCAAGGAAGATTTTAAACATCGCCGCACCGCTGGCATTAAAGAACACCACGGACGCGGTGTCCATCCCCATGAACTTACGCTCGATAAACGCAATATGCTGACAGCTCGTCGCGCGGATGTGTCCACTCAGGCCATTTTTGCCGCGCAAATTAAAGTAACCATGACGATGCGTACCGGTTGGCAGCTCACTCTTGAATTCCAGAATTGCGTCCGCCGTATGGCTAATGAGCGTCACTTCACCCCAGGTCGCTATTGTGTCCCACACCTGATCGAAACGATCGCCCGTCGCCAGCGTACGCTGCGCCGCAGGCAAAGCCTCAACGACGGCAAACAGCGAGGTATTGTACTTTCCGGCAATCTCTTCCAATGTGCCATCAGGGTTGGTTGCCAGTAATTCATTCAGTGTCATGGTCATGGTTGCGTCTCCGGTTAGTGCGCATGCTCTTCGGCATTAAGCTGAGGGATAATTTGTTGTAATGCCTGCATCAGGTTGTTTGCCCAGAAGCGACCATCGTTGGTCAGGCGCAGACAGGTGGAATCGTCACAGGTCAGCCCGGCCTGATGCCACTGGCTAAGTAACGGCTGAAGTTCACGGGCATGTTGGGTCAACTGAGGCAGTTTGATGCGGCCCACTTCAATCCCCGCCTGAAGCTGATGCTGCCACGGCCCGGTCGGACTGGCTGGCGTCATCATCATGATTGGTTTTTGCCCCTGATCGATCTGCTGGTAATAGCGTTCCAGACTGCGTTCCATCATGTAGGCTTGCCCGTTTATATTGCCGCCCGCCCCGCTCCCCATAGCCAGACAGTCCGCGCCTTGTTTAATAAACAGGTTGTACAAATTGCGTTCACGCGTGGTGCGCGCCCAGTGGCTATTGCTGAGCTGGTGCCAGCCAGCGTCAGCCAGAAACGCTGCGCCAGTCCGATAGAAATCACGTCGCGCAACCACATCAGGCAATGCGACACGCTGGTTTTCGGCGGCTTTCGCCAGCGGCGTTGTCGGTAACAGATTGAGCGCATACAGATCGACGCCATCTAATGGTAAATCGCTGACGATGGCCAGATCTTCTCGCCAGATTTCCGGCGTTTGTTCCGGCAGGCCAAACATCAGATCGCACACCACTGCGGCTCTGTCTCGCTCGCACAGGCGTTCCAGGAAGCGGATTGACTGCTGTTTATCCGATGTACGCGCCATACGCTGACGAATGCGGGTATCAAACGTCTGAATCCCGATGGAGAAGCGGTTCGCTCCCGCATCCAGACAGGCATCGATCCGCTCATCATCAAAATCCATCGCCCGCCCTTCAACTGTGATTTCACAGTCTGGCGCCAGCGGTAGTGAGGTGCGGATCGCACGAATAATTTGCGACAACTCATCGGCTGCCAGCGCCGTTGGCGTGCCACCGCCAAAGTACACCGCATGAATGGGCGCAGACTGGTGCAGTGGGCTATCCGCCTCCATCGCCAGTTCCTGCAACAGGTAGCGGGTATAGGTCGCCGTGCTGTCATCACGCAGTTTGTTCTGGTAAAAACCACAGAACGTGCAATGCGTCGCGCAGAAAGGAATATGCAAATAGAGCAGACGTTTACGCGCAGGCACGATTTGCTGTTTCAGCGCCTGCCAACCGGCCGGAATCTGTTCTGGTGAAAGTGGCACATGGTTGCGCCAAGGCATTGCCATACGTCGGGCGCTAAAAGGCTGCTCACCGGGCTCGGCATAATACGGCGTCAAATCGATGTTCATTAACGGCCCCCAAATAATCAATAAAATAAATTAAATGATAATTATTTTTATTTGGCAACCTGCCCGGCAGGCCGAAAGGAGGCGGATTATTCTTTTCGTGTCATTTTCTCTTTAAATTAACCGAGTTGCTTATTTTGTTTAAAATCTCAGGTGTAAATAAACAGGGTTATTTTCCATTATTTTCAGAACATTAATCCCTTGCTCCGCTTTTAAATGTTAAATAAATGAAAACAAAAACCACCACATTAAAATTCGTTAATTTAACAACCGATAAAATATTGCAAGTCCTTATTTAATAACAAATGAGATTACAGTCACATTTTTTAATATTCATTCAAATTTAATTATCGCCGCCCTCGCTCAAATGATAACGTAAATGAGAATCATTAACTTTTCAGAGAAAAAGCCATGAATAAAAAGACCTCTCGCTGGGCTATCTTTATGCTGCCTGCTATTTACAGCGGCGCAATTAATGCAGCCACAAACGATTCATCTACAAATCATTCGACCACAAACAGCGATGAAATAACCGTTATTAGTGCAGGGAGAACGGAACAGAATTTATGGGAAAGTCCGGTAACGATGCAGGTTATCGATAATGAAAAGCTGGGTAAATATACCGGCGATTCTATTGCCGAAGCGCTGCGTGATATTCCCGGCGTCGATATTACCGATACCGCATTGGCCGGTCGTAAACAAATACGTATTCGCGGCGAAGAAGCCTCACGCGTATTAGTGTTAATTGATGGACAGGAAGTTACTTATCAACGCGCCGGCCCTAATTACAGCCTCGGATTATTAATTGATCCTTCTTATATCGAACGCATCGAAGTGGTGAAAGGCCCACATTCGGTATTATATGGTTCACAGGCTATCGGCGGCGTTATCAATTTTATTACCCGCAAGGGCGGAGACAAGCCGCTGAGCGGGAAAATCAAAGCCGTTTATGACAGCGCGACCGCAGGCTGGCAGGAGTCGGGTTTAGCCTACGGCTCTATCGGTAATTTTGATTACCGCCTCAGCGGCAGCTATAGCGATCAGGGCAACCGCAGCACACCGGATGGCAGACTGCCGGATACCCACTTCCGTAACAGCGGGCAGTCCGCCTGGCTCGGCTATCGTCTTGGCGATCATAAATTCGGCCTGTCGCTAGACAGCTTCAAGCTCAGCACGCAGACCTACACCGATTCGACTGAATACGACAGCTTCAGCGTGCGTATTCCTGAACTGGAAAGAAAGAAGGTCGGCCTGTTTTATGACTGGCAGATCGGTGGCGAGGTGCTGAAAAACCTGCATCTGGATGCCTACCAGCAAAATATCAAACGCGAATTCCGTAACAACCTGTCGCAGAGTGGTAATCCGCTGCGCTATAACAGCATGGCGCTTTACCAGGGCAAAATGGCAATGAGCACGGGAACCGACGACAAGCAGACCAGTCGGGGATTGACCTTACAGGCAGATATCACGCCATTCACCGATCATACGCTGATTGCCGGGGGACAATGGCTCTCCGATGTGGTGAAGCAAAACGCGTTCTCCGATGTCCGGGTAACGGGATCATTGTCGCCGATGGGCACACCGTCTCTGTCGGTTAACCCCAGCTCGGTATCCAATAACCACTGGCGGCAAAATAGCTGGGCGCTGTTCGCACAGGACGAATGGAAAATAACACCGGACTGGACGTGGACGCTGGGTGCTCGCCAATACTGGGTGGAGTCACTCTCCTACGGTGGCCAGAAAACAGGTACGGTGAGAATGAACGGCATGGTGATGCCGAACAACAGTACATCTGCCGCCGCGAAGGAAAATGACAGCACCTTAGTCACCGCCAGCAGCCTGCGCTATTCCGGCTTCGACAATATCCAACTGCGTGCATCCTTTGCACAAGGATATGTCTACCCTACCCTGACGCATAAGTTTTACGACACCGCAGCGGGTGGGAGCACCACTTACGGCAACGCCAATCTAAAAGCGGAAAAGTCAGACAATTATGAAGTCGGCATGCGCTATAAAGACGACAGCTGGCTGCTGGACAGCGCGGTCTACCACTCGCGCGCCAGAGACTACATCACCACGCTTAACTGCGCCGGTAACGCCGCCTGCTCCGGCAGCACGGACAGCAGCAGCCGCTATTACGCCAACGCCAACCGTGCAACCACGTACGGGATGGAGATGTATGCGGAATACCTCGGCTGGACGCTGTCGCCTTACGTTAACGGCAACATCATCCGCCGTGAGCTGGAATTGCCGACTCGCAGCACCTATCGTACCGGGGAACCCACCTTGACTGGCCGCGTCGGGGTCAAAAACATCACGCTGTTCGAGCGCATGGAGCTGGAATCGGATCTCTACCTCCGGGCGGCTTCACGCGCGAAGGATGAAACGGCAGATACCGCTGTCCAGCACAGCGGCTGGGCAACGGCCAATCTGGAGTTCACCAGCACCTTCGGCAGCGAGAATCAGTATCAGGTCACGCTGGCGCTGAACAATCTGTTGGACAAGCGCTACACCACAGCGCATGAAAGTATTCCCGCATCCGGCTTCAGCACCGCGATTGGCGCGGCATTCTCCTTCTGAGAATGAGGATGATGAAGGCGTTTATCGCGTTAATGCTCTTTGGGCTGTCTTCCTTCACCTGCGCGGCAGAACCGCGCGTGGTGATTGCCGGCGGCTCGCTGGTGGAAATCGTTTATGCACTTGGCGCAGGCAATACGGTAGTGGGCGTCGATCAGACCACCACCTACCCGCCACAAACGGCAACGCTACCGAAGGTCAGCAACTGGCAGCAGTTGACGAGCGAAGGTATTTTGTCACTGCACCCCACGTTATTGATGACCTGGCAGGATGCCAACCCGCCGCAGGTGCTTAACCAGCTTGAGCAGGCGGGCGTAACGGTCGCGCGTTTTATCCGCACGCCCAGTACGCCAGCGCAGCTGTTTAGCAATATTCGTCAGGCTGGCACGCTGCTCAATCGCTCTGAGGCTGCCGAACATCTGGCCACGCGTCTCTCCCAGCAGCTCAATGCAGTATCAGAGCGGCTGGCGACGCGAAAGAATCGCGTCAGCGTCGTGTTTTTGCTGAGTGTCGGCAGCAGCGCGGCGCAGGTCGCGGGGAAAAATACCGTGGTGGATAGCCTGATCGCGCTAGCAGGCGGGGAAAATGTTGCTACGCATAGCCAGTATCGTATTTACGGCGGCGAGGCGATGATTGCGGCAAATCCAGAGGTGGTGGTGGTGACCAGACAAAGTGTGGAAAACGGTGTGGAAGCGCTGGCGGCAGTACCGGGACTGACGCAAACCGCAGCCTGGAAAAACCAACGTATTATCGCACTCGATCAGGCGATTTTACTGGGAATGGGGCCGCGCGTCGTCGAAGCGGTTGAAGCGCTGAATCGCGGCTTCTATCCTGACTAAACGAATATATCCCCTAGATAATTCGAGTTGCAGGAAGGCGGCGACACAGTGAATCCTCAGGAGCTTACATCAGTAAGTGACTGAGGTGAACGAGGACAAGTCGGCTTAGCCGATTTGAACGCCGCTTGCGGCGGCCCTTCAGGGCGAGGCTCAGTGATGAGCCGAGTATTGCCAACGCACATGCAGCTTGAAGTATGACGGGGATTAACGGCCTCAATAATGAGGCCGTAATACAACGCTTACTGAATCCCCTGACTGCGCAGGTAATCTTCATAGTTGCCGGTGAAATCGTTCACTTTATTTGGCGTAATTTCCAGAATACGGGTCGCCAACGAGCTAACGAACTCACGGTCATGAGAAACGAACAGCAGCGTCCCTTCGTACATCTCTAGCGCCATGTTCAGCGATTCAATGGATTCCATATCCAGGTGGTTGGTCGGTTCATCCATCACCAGAATATTCGGACGTTGCATCATCAGCTTACCAAATAGCATGCGGCCTTTTTCACCACCGGATAACACCTTCACTTTCTTCTTGATATCATCCTGGCTGAACAGCAAACGACCCAGCACGCTGCGTACCGCCTGCTCGTCATCTTTTTCCTGCTTCCACTGGCTCATCCAGTCAAACACCGTCAGCGTCTCATCGAATTCGTATTCGTGATCCTGCGCGTAGTAGCCAATTTTGGCATTTTCTGACCACTTCACGGTGCCGCTATCTGGCTGAAGATCGCCGACCAGCGTTTTCAACAGCGTCGATTTACCAATACCGTTGGTACCCAGGATCGCCACTTTCTCACCGACTTCGATCATCAGACCCAGCTTGCTAAACAGCGGGCCGTTATCAAAACCTTTGCTCAACGCTTCCACTTCCAGCGCATTACGGAACAGTTTCTTATCCTGATCAAACCGGATAAACGGGTTTTGGCGGCTGGACGCTTTCACTTCATCCAGCTGGATTTTATCAATCTGGCGCGCACGTGATGTTGCCTGTTTGGATTTAGAGGCGTTGGCGCTAAAGCGACTGACGAACGATTGCAGTTCGGAAATTTGCGCTTTCTTCTTGGCGTTATCGGCCAGTAAACGCTCGCGAGCCTGCGTCGCAGCCGTCATGTATTCATCGTAGTTACCGGGATAAATACGCAGTTCGCCGTAGTCCAGATCCGCCATGTGCGTACAAACCATGTTCAGGAAGTGACGGTCATGCGAAATGATGATCATGGTGCTGTTACGCTCGTTCAGCACCTGCTCCAGCCAGCGGATCGTATCGATATCCAGGTTGTTGGTCGGTTCGTCGAGCAGCAGGATATCGGGATCGGCAAACAGCGCCTGCGCCAGCAGGACACGTAATTTCCAGCCGGGAGCAATCTCACTCATCAAACCATAGTGTTGCTCAACCGGAATCCCAACGCCCAGTAACAGTTCGCCGGCACGAGATTCTGCGCTGTAGCCATCCATCTCACCGTATTGCACTTCCAGATCGGCAACTTTGTAGCCGTCCTCTTCACTCATTTCAGCCAATGAGTAGATACGATCGCGCTCTTCTTTTACCGCCCACAGTTCCCCGTGGCCCATGATGACGGTATCCAGCACGCTGTATTTTTCAAAAGCGAACTGATCCTGACGCAGTTTACCCAGGCGCTCATTAGGATCGAGGAAGACGTTACCGCCACTCGGCACCAGATCGCCACCGAGAATCTTCATGAATGTGGATTTACCGCAGCCATTTGCGCCAATCAAACCGTAACGGTTGCCGCCGCCAAATTTAACGGAAATGTTTTCAAACAACGGCTTGCTGCCGAACTGCATGGTGATATTGTTGGTACTTAACACAGCACTTATACTCGAGTCGGAATGTGATTTGGCGCGCATTATGCCACAAGCGCGCGATAGGATCGCGGTTAGTTTTGAGTAATATTTAAGCGATAGCGCATACAGGAGAGAAATGCGATGCCGATAGTACGTCGTTTCAAACAGGTCGACGTTTTTACCCAACAGCCTTTCAAGGGCAATCCGCTTGCCGTCATTCTGGAAGCAAATGGGTTAACCGATGCGCAAATGCAGAATATCGCGCGTTGGACAAACCTGTCAGAAACCACGTTTGTCCTGCCAGCTACCGATCCTCTGGCGGATTACCACGTGCGCATTTTTACGCCAGAATCGGAAATGCCCTTTGCCGGACACCCGACGCTAGGCACCGCACATGCCCTGCTGGAAGAAGGATTGCGCCCGAAATCCCCAGGTCAGTTAGTGCAACAGTGCGGCGTTGGCTTAGTTCCGATCAATATTCATGACGATGGCAGTCTGGCTTTTCACGCACCGCAGGCCACCATGGTTCCGTTCGGTGACGAGCATATGCCACTGCTGGAAAAAACGCTTGGCATTACTGGTTCTGATAATGCTGCTATCGATAACCGCTACCCGCCCACCGCAGTACACATGGGCATTCGCTGGCTAGTGATTCGCGTCGACAGCGCTGACACCTGTCTGAACATCACACCCGATGCAGACGCGCTCTCAGCCGTGCAAAACCTCAGCCAGACTAACGGCATCGCCATCTACGGCCCGCACGATAACGCGACGCCAGCCGATTATGAAGTTCGCGCATTCTATATTGAACGTGGCCATCTCAAAGAAGATCCGGTTACCGGCAGTGCCAACGCCTGTCTGGCAGCGCTGCTTCGCCAGCAGCACTCGACCAATAACGTCACCGCGCCACTCAGTTACCTGGCACGACAGGGCACGATGCTGCACTGCGATGGCCGGATTACCGTCACTTACCTGAACGACGAACCCTGGATCGGCGGGCACAGCGTCACGATCGTTGACGGTACTTTGCAAGGGTAAGGGAGGGATTTTATGGAAACGCCGGTTGTAGATCCGTTATTTGCAGACAAACTGTATGAGCTACGTCATCAGCCCCATCTGCGCCTAACGATACAGGAAGAATGCGATGCCGATGCGCTCTTCAGCCTGATTCAGCAGGAAAAAGCCCGTCTGCGGCGAACGTTACCCTGGCCAGATTCCGTCACGAGTGTCGATGACACGCGTGAAACCATTGGCGACAACAGAAAGGCGTTCTTTGACAAAACCTCTGCCGTGTATCTTATCCGCTGGGACGACGCGCTGGCTGGCATCGTCTCCTTCAATACGATTCAGGATAAAGAAGGCGTCATCGGCTACTGGCTCGCCGAAGCATTTGAAGGGAAAGGCATCATTTCTCAGGCCGTCAGCACGCTGATAACAGCCTATGCCGATGCCAATCTCGTTGATCGCTGCGTCATCAAAGCCTCAACCGCCAACACACGCAGCAACGCCGTTGCTCAACGGCTCGGCTTCCGTTTTCATCACCTGGAGAAAGATGCAGAGCGGATTGGTGAGCAATGGTTCGATCATAATATTTATCACTACCCCACCTGACACGGCCTCATCTTGCATTCCCTCACCTGATGCGCAGCGCTATTGGCGCGTATCAGGTTCGTTTCGCTCTACGGCGCACGCTATTTGCCAACTCGTTATATTTTTGTGACTAACATCACAAAAATGTTGAAATCCAATTTCATCTCCGCTACCATTAAAAACGTGATGAACATCACACTTAATTAACCCGTTAGAGGAGTCTGATAATGACTATGTTTCGTAGAATCAGCAAATTCTTTAAAAGAATGGGAGATGTTTATGTCAGCTACTGTGAACGTATTGGGTCAATCATCAGCCCGTTCTGATTGTGATATAAACAATCTCTAAAGCCGCCTCCTATAGGCGGCTTTTGTTTTTCTCCTGCTCCCACATCCTATTCATCTCTCTTTCTTTTTTGTCTACCCGTACGTCACAGATCTGTGCGGCACACCGCATGCCTGAACATTCTCTTTTAAAAACAGCCCAATGCGTTCTCCTTTCACAGCACAATCATCGTTAACAGACTATGCTTTTCTGTAGCTGTACTTGCTTCGCGTCCCTGACGTCTGCGCTAAAAGATATACCCTAAATAATTCGAGTTGCATGAAGGCGGCAACCGAGCGAATCCCCAGGAGCTTACACAGGTAAGTGACTGGGGTGAGTAAGAGCAGCCAACGCACAGGCAGCTTGAAGTATGACGGGTATAAAAAGGACATGACTATGAGTAAAGTTAAGCAACAGGATATTGACCGTCTGATCGAACTGGTTGGCGGACGCGAAAACATCGCGGCTGTCACGCACTGTATTACCCGTCTCCGCTTCGTCTTGCATGATTCGTCCAAAGCTCATCCCAAAAACATTGAAGAAATGCGTATTGTCAAAGGGTGCTTTACCAACGCAGGACAGTTTCAAGTCGTGATTGGCACCGACGTCGACGAGTATTACAAAGCGCTGCTCGCCACGACGGGCAAAGGCGAAATCAATAAGGAAGAGGCCAAAGTCGCCGCCCGCCAGAATATGAGCTGGTTTGAGCGCAGCATTTCACATTTTGCCGAGATCTTTTTCCCGCTGCTTCCTGCGCTCATTAGCGGAGGCTTGATCCTTGGGGCGCGTAACGTGATCGGCGATATCCCGATGCGCGACGGGCAAACGCTGGTACAAATCTACCCGACCTGGCAAACCATCTACGATTTCCTCTGGCTGCTGGGCGAAGCCATCTTCTTCTATCTCCCCGTTGCGGTCTGCTGGTCAACCGTACGTAAAATGGGCGGCACGCCCATCCTCGGCATCGTACTCGGTATCACGCTGGTCTCGCCGCAGTTAATGAACGCCTACCTCATCGGGCAGCAAACGCCCGAGGTATGGAATTTTGGCTGGTTCACGATTGAGAAAATAGGCTATCAGGCACAGGTTATCCCTTCCGTCCTCGCCGGGATGTCGCTGGCGCTGATTGAAACTCGGCTGAAGAAAATCGTGCCGGATTACCTCTATCTGGTGGTTGTGCCTGTAACCTCACTGATTCTGGCCGTTTTCCTGGCGCATACCTTGATTGGCCCCTTTGGTCGTATGATTGGCGATGGCGTCGCCTGGGCCGTGAAAGCCGTCATGACGGGCAGCTTTGCTCCGATTGGCGCCGCGCTGTTTGGGTTCCTTTATGCACCGTTGGTCATCACGGGCGTGCACCAGACAACGTTAGCGATTGATATGCAGATGATCCAGAGTATGGGCGGTACGCCAGTCTGGCCACTCATCGCGCTGTCCAACATTGCTCAGGCAGCAGCCGTCGTTGGAGTGATTCTCGTCAGCCGAAAAGCCAACGAACGCGAAGTTTCAGTTCCCGCCGCCATTTCCGCCTTTCTTGGCGTGACCGAACCAGCCATGTATGGCATCAACCTGAAATACCGCTTTCCGATGCTGTGCGCCATGATCGGCTCCGCCGCCGCCGCGCTCATTTGCGGCCTGTACGGCGTAACAGCAAATGGCATCGGTGTCGGTGGATTGCCGGGCATTCTCTCCATCAAGCCACAGTTTTGGGGAATCTTTGCTCTCGCCACGCTGGTTGCCGTCATCATTCCGATTGTATTGACGGCGCTGGTCTATAAACGTAAGAGCCGTAATGGCACGCTGGACCCCGCATAGATTAGGAGGATTGTTCATGACTACCTCGCTTCCCTGGTGGCAAAACGGCGTAATTTATCAAATCTACCCGAAGAGCTTTCAGGACAGTACCGGAAATGGCATTGGCGACATCGCCGGCATCACAGCCCGACTCGATTACCTGCAACAGCTGGGCGTTGATGCAATCTGGCTAACTCCGGTTTATCTTTCCCCTCAGGTTGATAACGGTTATGACGTCGCCGATTACTGCGCCATCGATCCAACCTACGGCACGATGGCCGATATGGAAACGTTGATTGAAGAAGCGCATCGCCGTCGTATTCGTGTCGTCATGGATATGGTGTTCAACCACACCTCTACGCAGCACCACTGGTTCCTGAACGCACAGGATCGCCGTAGCCCCTACCGACATTTTTACATCTGGCGTGATGGCAATGACGGTGCGCTACCCAATAACTGGCGTTCAAAATTTGGCGGCCCAGCCTGGCAGTGGCACGCGGAAAGCAAACAGTATTACCTGCACCTTTTCGCCACTGAACAGGCTGACCTGAATTGGGAACACCCACGTGTACGGGATGAATTAAAGCAGGTCTGTGAATTTTGGGCGGACAAAGGTGTAGACGGACTGCGGCTGGATGTGATCAATTTGGTCTCTAAGCAACAGAATTTCCCGTCAGACGCTCAGGGTGATGGACGCCGTTTCTACACCGATGGTCCATTGATTCATGATTACTTGCAGGAATTCAGCCGGGATGTTTTTCAGCCCCACGGTTTAATGACCGTCGGCGAGATGTCATCGACCTCGCTGGAACACTGCCGTCGCTACGCCGCGTTGGACGGTAGTGAACTCTCCATGACGTTCAATTTTCACCATTTGAAAGTCGATTATCCCAATGGGGAAAAATGGACGCTGGCAGAACCTGATTTCATCCAGCTCAAGCAGATTTTTACTCACTGGCAGCAGGGTATGCACAACCATGCCTGGAATGCGCTGTTCTGGTGTAACCACGATCAGCCGCGCATCGTGTCGCGTTTTGGCGATGAAGGCGAATTCCGCGTGCAATCCGCCAAAATGCTGGCGATGGTGCTTCACGGCATGCAGGGCACGCCCTATATCTATCAGGGCGAAGAACTGGGGATGACCAATCCCGGCTATACGCAGATTGAACAATACCGGGATATTGAAAGCCTGAATCAATTTGCTGAACAGCGCGAGCGGGGTCAGCCAGATGCACAAACCTTGGCAATCCTCGCCAGCAAATCACGCGATAACGGCCGTACACCGATGCAATGGGATGCCAGTAACCATGCCGGATTTACGACCGGCACACCGTGGATAGCACCGTGTCAAAACTTTGCCCACGTCAACGCAAAGCAAGCATTGTCAGATAAGGCGTCCGTTTTCTACACCTATCAACAGCTTATCGCTATGCGTAAAGCGCTACCACTACTGACATACGGAGACTATCAGGATTTGCTGCCAGACCATCCCAGCATCTGGTGCTATCAGCGTATCTGGGAAGAACAACGGCTTCTGGTGCTGGCAAACCTCAGTAAACAGCCTCTGCGCTGGCAGCCTCCCATTGATATCCACGGTCGCCGCTGGCGACTGTTATTCAGCAATTACTCGGATGCTCAACCTCAACCCGCAATACTGGAGCTACGTCCGTTTGAAGCCATATATTGGGTACAAGGCATGCAGGAGAAAGAGGATAAGATTCAGGAATAGAGGATTTCGGAGGATGTAGCGGGGAATCCCGCTACATGATGGCAGAAACTAGCGCTTAGCCAGCAGCAATCCCAGCACCAGGCCGACGGTGGCACCAATACCGATACCGTGCCAAGGTTTGTCATGCACATAAATATCGGCTTTATCGGCCACCTGTTTTGCACGCGCATAATAGCTGTCCGTTACGCCAATGCGGGCTTTAACTTCCAGCAGCGCTTTTTCCGCTCCCTTCTTCAAATCAACATAGGCTTGGTCTGCCTGATCGCCCGTATAGCGCAGTACTTCATCCAGCGTTTCAGACAGAAGTTTTAAATCATCATCAACACGAATTTCTTCAGGCTGTTTTTTAGTTGCCGCCATAAAGTGCTTCCTTCTGTTATGAAAAGTCATAGTTATAAATCGTTGCCTTCTTAACTATAGACAATTTTTCCTGACATCTACGGCTTCAGCAGACCAGATCATTCCTAAAACGTATTTTGCCTGCTCTCACTACCATGCGAGAACGTGGTGATTTTGCTGATAAAAAAACGCCGTTGATTCTCATCAACGGCGTTTCGTCATTCAACCCGACTCTTGTCGGAGGTTACAGCATTGGCTGCGCCAACTGTACCAGAGAGATAAGCGGCTGCGGATACAAACCGAAGAACAGCACTGCGATGGAGGAGATCAGTACCACCACGCCGCCCGCAGTTAAGGCCCAATTGTTTGGCGTATCACGCTGTAGCTGTTGAGGCGCTGTCAGGTACAGGCTCACCATCACGCGCAGGTAATAGTACAAACCAATGGCGCTACCCAGCACGACCGCACCAGTCAACCACCACAGTTCAGCATTAACACCGACAGCCAGCACATAGAATTTACCGAAGAAGCCCAGCGTCATCGGGATCCCCGCCAGCGACAGCATCATCACCGTCATCACCGCGGACAGGATCGGTTTATGCCAGAACAAACCACGGTAAGAGAACAGCGAATCGGCATCCGGGCCACGGTACGGGCTGGACATCAGGCTAACCACACCGAATGCGCCCAAGCTGCTGAACAGGTAACCCACCAGATACACGCCGACAGTTTCCAACGCCAGCTGATGGCTCTGAACCGCGATAAGTGCAACCAACAAATAACCCAGATGCGCGATGGAGGAGTAACCAAGCAGACGTTTGATATTGGTTTGCGATACCGCCATCACGTTACCGAACAGGATCGATGCGAACGCGATAACGCCCAGCACGATTCTGACAGACTCGCTGTCAGCCATCGGTGCGTACAGGAACAAACGCATTACTGCACCGAAAACCGCAATTTTACCAGCCGTAGCCAGGAAGGTAGAGACTGGCGCAGGCGCCCCTTGATACACATCAGGCGTCCACAGCTGGAACGGCACCAGAGACAGCTTGAAGCCCAGACCGACAATCATCATGCCCAGACCAGCCAGCAGCAGTGGTTCATGGATTTGATGATCGCTCAGGCTCTTACCGAGGCTGGCAAAACTCATATCGCCCGATTCAGCATAAATCAGCGCCATACCAAACAGCAGGAAGGAAGACGCCGCCGCCGACAGCAGCATGTATTTAATACTGGCTTCCAGCGAACGTTTCTGACGGAAGGCATACCCCACCAGACCAAACAGCGGAAGAGAAAGCAGTTCAATCCCGATGAACAACGACGCCAGATGGTTGGCGCTTGACAGCAGGATTCCACCCAACGCAGCAATCAGAACCAGCAGGTAGAACTCATCGCGATTGTCTGGGTAGCCTTGCAGCCACGGATAGGCAAACGTACTGGTTGCCAGACTCGCAAGCAGAACCAGCCCGGTATAGAACATTGAGAAGCCATCAACACGCAGCAGCGGCGTCACGTCCGTTGGGCCAGCCTGGCCGACAAAGTACAGTGACAGCAACGCAATATTCAGGCCGATAACCGTCATGGTTGCGTTGACAAAATGGTTGCGTCGCCACGCAATGCACAGCATCACAACCACTACCGTCAATCCGACGATCAACAGCGGCGATAGCGCAATTAGTTGTTGAAGAGTTATTGTCATGGCGAATTACGGCCTTGTTGTTGAAATAATTGAATCTGGAGCAGACGACATAAACCACTGCTGGATATTTGACATCGCGGCACTGGAGGTATCCAGAATCGGTTGCGGGTAAACCCCTAACAACACCAGTAATACCACCAACAGCATCACGATAGACAATTCGCGGATCGACATACTCTTCAATGGCTCATCAGATTTAGGCGCGCCGTAGTAAGCACGCTGCATCATGATCAGTGAGTAGACTGACGCAAATACCAGACCGAAGGTTGAGATCACCGTAATCACCGGCACAACCTGATAGCTGCCGAACAGAATCATGAATTCGCCAACAAAGTTGCCCGTTCCTGGCATCCCCAGCGTCGCGACAGCAAAGAACAGAGACAGCGCTGGCAGATATTTCAAACGCGCCCACAGGCCGCCCATTTCACGCATGTCACGAGTATGCAGACGCTCGTACAGTTGACCGCACAGAATAAACAGACCGGCAGCGGACAGGCCGTGCGCAATCATCTGAATCACTGCGCCCTGATAAGCCAGTTGATTACCGGAATAGATGGCAATCATGACGAAGCCCATGTGGGACACCGAGGTGTAAGCGATCAGGCGTTTGATGTCAGTCTGTTTAAACGCCAACCAGGCACCGTAGAAGATACCAATCACACCCAACCACATGGCAATCGGTGCAAAGGCATGGGAGGCGTTCGGGAACAGCGGCAGGCTGAAACGCAGCAGACCGTAGGCCGCCGTTTTCAACAGGATCCCCGCCAGGTCAACAGAACCTGCGGTTGGCGCCTGGCTGTGTGCATCCGGCAGCCAGCCGTGCAACGGCACAACAGGCATTTTTACAGCAAACGCGATGAAGAAGCCCAGCATCAGCAGATATTCAACACCATACGACATCGGCGTCTTCAGCAGGTCTTCATAGTTGAACGTCCAGACACCGGTGGCATTGTGATGCACAAAGACCAGCGCCAGAATCGCAATCAACATGATCAGGCCACTTGCCTGGGTATAAATGAAGAACTTGGTCGCCGCCGTAATTCTGGTTTTACCGTCAGAGCCTTTATGCCCCCACAGTGCAATCAGGAAGTACATTGGTACCAGCATCATTTCCCAGAAGAAGAAGAACAGGAACATGTCGATGGCAAGGAACACACCGATAACGCCGCCCAGAATCCACAGCAGGTTCAGGTGGAAGAAGCCCTGATAGCGCTGAATTTCATTCCAGGAACAGAGGATTGCCAACACGCCCAGCAACCCCGTCAGCACCACCATCAGCAGCGACAGGCCGTCCAATGCAAGATGGATACCGATGCCGAAGCGCGGGATCCACGGCACATAAAACTCGGATTGCCATTGTGGCACGCCTGTCGGCGCGGTCAGTGAGTAACCGCCTTGCAACCACAGTTGCAGAGACAGTGCGAGTGTCAGCCCCATTGCAATCAACGCTATCCAGCGCGGTACTTTCGTACCAAAACGCTCTAACTGCCAGCACAGCAGACCGCCGATAAAGGGGAGAAGAATTAGCCAAGGTAGTAGCATGGCGTTTTGTGTCCCTAAATTAAAGAAATCTGAAAACTTGCCGTGGCG
Source organism: Pectobacterium aroidearum (assembly GCF_015689195.1). Classification (GTDB taxonomy): domain Bacteria; phylum Pseudomonadota; class Gammaproteobacteria; order Enterobacterales; family Enterobacteriaceae; genus Pectobacterium; species Pectobacterium aroidearum. Next base: position 1,700,815 of record NZ_CP065044.1, on the reverse strand, counting down.
GGCATCCCTCTCTGCGGAATGCCCTGCCTTTCATACGTTACCGGATGCCGCGTTACACCAGCAGCAACAAGGCCAGCACCAGCACGGCACCAAAGCCCATAGAAGCAACGTACCAGCGCAATTGACCATTCGCACTGAGTGCCAGCCCACGGTTACCCCAACGGGTAATCGTAGCCGGGATGGTCATCAGCCCATTTAACGGATCACGCTGCAACAGCTTCGCGATAGCCAGATACGGTTTAACAAAGACATGGTCGTACAACCAGTCGAAGCCCCACGCGTGGAACCACCAGGTCGAGAAGAAACGACCCGGAGCACTCTTCGCGATGCTGCTCACCGCCTGACGTTTACCCAGCCACAGCACAGCAGCAAGCAGAATACCGGCAATCGCCACCACGCCAGAGGTAATTTCCAGCGTCATCAACTGGCCGTGTTCAAGCTCAGTCGTCGCCGGCAACACACCGTGCAACGGCGGAACAATCATCGCACCAATAAAGGTGGACAGAACCATCAGCACAACCAGCGGTAAGTGGTGAGAAATGCCTTTTCCTGCATGCGCTTTGGTTTTCTCTTCACCGTGGAACACGATGAAAATCATACGGAACGTATACAGCGAGGTCATGAAGGCACCGACCAATCCAGCCACCATCAGATTGATGTGACCATTGGCCCATGCGCCAGCCAGAATCTCGTCTTTACTGAAGAAGCCTGCGGTAACCAGCGGCAGTGCAGCCAGCGCCGCGCCCCCAACCAGGAAGCAGACATAAACCAGCGGAATCGTTTTACGCAGGCCGCCCATCTTGAAGATGTTCTGCTCGTGGTGGCAGGCCAGAATGACCGAACCAGAAGAGAGGAACAGCAGCGCTTTAAAGAACGCATGCGTCATCAGATGGAAAATCGCGGCATCCCATGCCTGAACGCCCAGCGCCAGGAACATGTAGCCAATCTGGCTCATGGTGGAATAGGCCAGCACGCGTTTGATGTCGGTTTGCACCAGAGCGGCAAACCCCGCCAGCACCAGCGTTACCGCACCCACAATACCCACCAGATGCAGGACATCCGGCGCCATCAGGAACAGGCCATTGGTACGTGCAATCAGGTAAACACCTGCGGTAACCATCGTAGCGGCGTGGATCAGTGCAGAGACCGGCGTTGGGCCAGCCATCGCATCCGCCAGCCAGGTTTGCAGCGGCAGCTGTGCAGATTTACCGACCGCACCACCCAGTAACATCAGCGTAGCCCAGGTGATTTCCGGTGAACCTTCAGCCAATTTCTGCGGTGCTAATACCATCAGCTCGCGGAAGTTGAGCGTACCCAATTCTTTGTAAAGGATGAACAGAGCAAAAGCCAGGAAGACGTCACCTACACGCGTAACGATGAAAGCCTTCATTGCCGCCGCGCCGTTCTTCGGATTGGTGTAGTAGAAACCGATCAGCAGGTAACTGCACAGCCCCACCCCTTCCCAACCGAGATACATCAGCAACAGGTTATCTGCCAGTACCAGAACGACCATACTCGCGATAAACAGGTTGGTGTAGGCGAAGAAACGAGAATATCCCTCTTCCCCACGCATGTACCAGGAAGCAAACAGGTGAATAAAGAAGCCGACGCCCGTAACCACGGACAGCATCGTCACCGCAAGACCATCGAGCGTCAGCGTTACGCTGATGTCGAAATTACCCACGGCCATCCATGTCCACAAATGCTGATTAAAGAAGGTGACGCCGCCGTGCTGTTGGCCCATGAAATCGACCACAACCCAAGAGGTAACCAACGCTGCCAGACCAATCGAGCCAACACCGACGGTCGCGGACGTATTTTCCGACCAGCGACCGCGGGAAAATGCCAGCAACAGAAAGCCGAGCAGCGGGAAGAGTATTGTTAAATAGAGTAAGTTCATCCGCGCATCTCACTGACTGTATCAATATTCAGGGTCTGACGACGACGATACATCTGTAACAACAGCGCCAGACCAATACTGGCCTCAGCCGCTGCCAGCGTAATCGCCAGAATGTACATCACCTGACCATCCGGCTGCTGCCAGTAACTTCCCGCGACGACAAATGCCAGCGCGGCAGCGTTGATCATAATTTCAAGACTAATCAACATAAACAGCAGGTTACGACGAATTAACAGACCAGTCAGCCCTAGAACAAACAGGATAGCGGCTAAAATCAACCCATGTTGTAACGGAATCATGCGCGTTCCCCCGTTATTTTCTTCTCAACGTCCTGGTTCGCGCCTTCTTTACTGACAACGTCACCACGTTTATCTTCACGACCAATGTGGAAAGCGACAACCAATCCCGCCAGCAACAGCATTGACGCTAATTCAACGGCCAGAACATAAGGCCCAAACAGGCTGATACCCACGGCTTTCGCCTCAACAGGCGTGCCAGTGATGCCCTGCTCTTTCAAGCTGAGGATTGCATTGACGACAATGACCAGCAGCGCCAGAGAGAGAATGCCAGGCCCAACCCAAGCGCTGGGTTTCAGCCAATTCCGCTCTTGTTCTTCCACGGAGTTGCCGAGGTTGAGCATCATGACGACGAACACAAACAGCACCATGATGGCGCCCGCATAGACGATGATACTCAGCGCACCGGCAAAATTAGCCCCGAGCGAGAAAAAGACGCCCGCAATCGCCATAAGCGAGGTGACCATATACAACAGTGCATGCACAGGGTTGGTATGCGTAATGACGCGCAATGTCGCCAATATCGCAATCAAACCTGTGGTATAAAAAGCGAATTCCATGCTAGCTCCTTAGGGCAACAGGCCTTTGACATCAATAGGTTTGGCTTCGTTTTCCGCTTCGCCTTTGTCTTTCCCATCGATTGCCATACCAGCCATCCGGTAGAAATTGTATTCCGGATATTTACCCGGCCCCGATATCAGCAGATCTTCTTTCTCGTACACCAGATCCTGACGTTTGTAATCGCCCATTTCGAAATCCGGCGTCAGCTGGATAGCGGTTGTCGGGCACGCCTCTTCGCAGAAGCCACAGAAAATGCAGCGTGAGAAGTTGACGCGGAAGAACTCGGGATACCAGCGACCATCTTTGGTTTCCGCTTTCTGCAACGAGATACAGCCAACCGGACAGGCCACCGCACACAGGTTGCAGGCAACGCAACGCTCTTCACCATCAGGATCGCGCGTCAGCACGATACGACCACGGTAACGCGGCGGTGGATTCACAGGCTCTTCGGGATACATTCTGGTTTCGCGCTTCTTGAAAGCATTCGAACCCACCATACAGATACTGCGTATCTGGGTGCCGAAACCAACCACTAAGTCTTTCAATGTCATGGTTTATTCACCCCTTCTTAAGCGTTGTACAAAATGACGGCCGCTGTCGCCAGCAGATTCAAAAGCGTTATCGGCAGACAGACTTTCCAACCGAAAGACATCACCTGGTCATAACGCGGACGGGGTAACGAAGCACGAATCAGGATGAACATCATCATGAAAAAGCCCGTTTTCAGCGCAAACCAGACAAATGGAGGTAGGATTGGACCATGCCAGCCGCCGAAGAACAGCGTCACCATCAGCGCAGAAACCGTAACGATCCCGATGTATTCCCCGACAAAGAACAGACCGAATTTCATACCGGAATATTCAATGTGGTAACCATCGGCAATTTCCTGTTCAGCTTCAGGCTGGTCAAACGGGTGACGGTGACACACCGCCACGCCTGCAATGGCAAATGTAATAAAGCCGAAGAACTGCGGGATAACGTTCCACAGGTGTTCCTGAGAATCGACGATGTCACGCATGTTGAACGAGCCCGCCTGAGCAACAACGCCCATCAGCGACAGGCCGATGAACACTTCGTAGCTCACGGTCTGCGCAGAAGCACGTACCGCCCCCAGCAGCGAGTATTTGTTGTTACTCGCCCAACCGGCAAACAGCACTGCGTAAACTGCTAAACCCGCCATCATCAGGAAGAACAGGATCCCGATGTTCAGATCGGCGACACCCCAGGTTGGCGTGATCGGCACAATCGCAAAGGCAATCAGCATTGACGTGAACGCGATCATCGGTGCCAACGTGAAGATCACCTTATCGGTAAAGTTCGGCACCCAGTCTTCTTTGAAGAACATTTTGATCATGTCAGCGACAAGCTGTAATGAACCGCCCCAACCTACCCGGTTTGGTCCATAACGTCCCTGGAAGAGACCGAGCAGTCGACGTTCACCCATACTCATGAATGCGCCACAGGTCACCACAACCAGCAGAATCACGATCGCTTTTCCGACGGTGATCAGAATCTCGGTTAATTCCGGTGTTAACCAACTCATTGTGCGGCCTCCCGCAGATTTTCAACGGTTGCACCCGCCAGCACCGGTGCAATACCCGGCAAGCCCAGCGGTAAACCAACCTGTCCCTGACTCAATTCCGCACTTAAGCGCAGTGGCAGACGTAGCGTTTGTCCTGCACAGGTCAGCTCCAGCAATGTACCGGCGTTCACACCCAGCGTTGCCGCATCAGCCGGGTTTACCATCACGTAAGGCTCTGGCATACGCTGCTGAATCACGTCGGAACGCTGTGACATTTCATCACTGCCAAACAAGTGATAATACGGCGCAACGCGCCATTGACCCGCTTGTGGGACGAAAGCCGCAGGGATGTTGTCGAAATATGCCAGTGAACCTTCTCCGGCTTCGATCATACGCACACCGGGATCGCCATGACGCAAATGTCCGCCCACTTCATCCTGGAATTTGTTCCAGGCTTGCGGTGAGTTCCAGCCTGGTGCCCAGGCAAACGGAATCTGCTGACGATTGGCTGTCGGACTGTTGTTCCCTTCCATTGAGAAGGCGAACATGGTGTCTTTATCGACGGGCTGGCGCGGTTCATGCACGCTGATATTGGCACGCATCGCAGTACGGCCACTGGAACGAATCGGTGAACGCGACAGTTTCTGACCACGAATACGGAACGAGGCGTCCGGCGCAGCATCTTTGATCGCCGCCAGCTGTGGCAGTGCCGCAACACACGCATCAATCACATTATCCAACTGCGTCCAGTCAACCTGACGGCTGTTGTAAGTGATATACAGCGAGTGCAGCCAGCGCCAGCTTTCCAGCATTACGACTTTGTCGTTGTAGTACGTTGGATCATAAACCTGGAAGAAACGCTGCGCGCGGCCTTCCTGATTAATCAGCGTACCGTCGCTTTCAGCGAAGCTGGCAGCGGACAGAATGATGTTGGCCTTGTCCATGATGCGAGTACGCTGGTGGTCAACCACAATCAGGTTTTCCGCTTTTTCCAGCGCAGCATCAACGCGAGCAATTGGAGCATGGCGGTAGAGATCGTTCTCCAGCACAACCACGCTGTCGGCTTCGCCGTTTTCCAACTGCGCCAGCGCATCATCCAGCGAACCGCCACCCATGATTGACAGCCCGATGCTATTCGCAGCAGGTGCAACAAAGGTAATACCGACGTCAGAACCACGATTCTTTAGCGCTTTAGCAACGTTTGCCGCCGCGGCGATCACGTCTTCGCTGCCAGCATTGGTGCCGGAAATGATGAGCGGTTTTTTCGCACCGGCCAGCGCCTGTACGATGATATCGACTTTCTGGTCAAGACCCGCAGCCAGATCGGTAACCGCTGGAGCACTGCTATCCAGACCGTGTGCAATAGCAAAACCAAGACGCGCCTGATCGGCAACTGGCGCACGGTAGTTCCATGCTGCGATGTCGTCCAGACGAGTGCTGTCTACGTTAGTGACAAAGAGTGGGTGCTTGGCGTGTTGACCAATGTTCATGATCGCCGCGATCTGCCAGTCAGCCACTTTCTGCGCTGCTGCCATTTCACGGGCTTTGCCTTTAACGGCTTGACGAACGGCCAGTGCGATACGCGCTCCCGTCTGCGTCAAGTCTTCACCCAGAATCAGAACCGCATCGTAGCCTTCGATCTCACGCAGCGCTGGCGTTCTCACACCACTTTCGCGCAGCACTTTCAGGATCAGTTGCAGACGATTTTGTTCTTCCTGCGCAATACCAGTGTAGAAGTTCTCTGCCCCTACCAGCTCACGCAAAGCGAAGTTGCTTTCGATGCTGGCACGCGGCGAACCGATACCGATCGTTTTCTTCGCTTGACGCAGCACATCCGCCGCACCTTGCAGAGCCTGATCGGCATTCAGCGCGATCCAATCATCACCGCGACGTTGCAGCGGCTGGTTTGGACGGTCTTTCTGATTAACATAGCCGTAGCCAAAACGGCCGCGGTCACACAGGAAATAGTGGTTTACGCTACCGTTAAAACGGTTTTCGATACGACGCAGTTCGCCATAACGTTCACCGGGGCTGGTATTACAACCGATGCTGCACTGTTGGCAGACGCTCGGTGCAAACTGCATATCCCATTTACGGTTATAGCGCTCGGAGTGCGTTTTATCGGTGAAGACACCGGTAGGACACACTTCAACCAGGTTACCGGAGAATTCGCTTTCCAGCGTGCCATCTTCCGGGCGACCGAAATAGACGTTGTCATGCGCGCCGTAAACGCCGAGATCTTTGCCATCCGCATAGTCTTTGTAGTAACGCACGCAGCGATAACACGCGATACAGCGGTTCATTTCATGAGAAATGAATGGGCCGAGATCCTGATTGCGGTGAGTACGCTTGGTGAAGCGATAACGACGGAAGTTCTGCCCCGTCATGACCGTCATATCCTGCAAATGACAGTTACCGCCTTCCTCACACACCGGGCAATCGTGCGGGTGGTTGGTCATCAGAAACTCAACTATCGTCTTACGGAATAGTTTCGCTTCTTCATCTTCAATCGCGATGAACGTTCCTTCGGTTGCTGGTGTCATACAAGACATCACCAGACGACCGCGGGTGTCTTCCGCGTTTTGATACTGTTTTACCGCACAGAGGCGGCAGGATCCGACGCTCCCGAGCGCGGGGTGCCAGCAAAAGTAAGGAATATCAAGTCCCAGAGTCAGGCAAGCTTCCAGAAGGTTGTCTGCTCCGTTTACTTCATACTCTTTGCCGTCTACATGAATAGTAGCCATAGTCAGCATGCTTCCATAATGGCCCGTGTTGCCACGAGCGCTAATCAAAAATTCTGTATACCCTCATCTTTCAAATCGCAAATGCGTTGGCTACCTGCGTCCTGAAATCTATTGGGTTTATTGAGGGTGGCTTATTTGCGCCACCCTGCGGATACATTCACTGCATCTCGCACATGTTGAGCGATAACTTACCAGCGCTCTTTCAACAGGTTAGGCTGAATACCGCCAATCGCTTTGACGTTGCCTAAATACTGTTTAGAGATACCCGCTTCGAATTCTTCCCGGAAATACTTGATGGCACTTTGCAGCGGCTCGACCGCACCCGGCGCATGCGCACAGAAGGTGTTACCCGGTCCGAGGAAACGGCAAAGCTGTTCCAGCGTTTCGATATCGCCAGGCTGGCCTTCACCATTTTCCAGCGCACGCAGAATCTTCACGCTCCACGGCAAACCATCGCGGCACGGCGTACACCAGCCACAGGATTCACGGGCGAAGAACTCTTCCAGATTGCGCGTCAGCGAAACCATATTGATTTCGTGATCGACAGCCATCGCCAGCGCCGTACCCATACGGCTACCGGCTTTCGCAATGTGCTCAAAATCCATCGGCAGATCGAGATGGTTTTCCGTCAGGAAATCCGTCCCTGCGCCGCCCGGTTGCCAGGCTTTCAGTTTCAGACCATCGCGCATACCGCCCGCGTAGTCTTCCAGAATTTCACGCGCCGTGGTGCCAAACGGCAGTTCCCACAGGCCAGGATTCTTGACGCGACCAGAGAAGCCCATCAGTTTCGTGCCGGCATCTTTACTTTTACCCGCAGACAAGCCCTGATACCACGCCGCACCATGTTCGATAATCGCCGGTACGTTACACAGCGTTTCCACGTTGTTGACGCAGGTCGGTTTACCCCAAACACCCGCAGACGCCGGGAATGGCGGCTTCGAACGTGGGTTGGCACGACGGCCTTCCAGCGAGTTAATCAGTGCCGTTTCTTCACCGCAGATATAACGCCCTGCGCCCGTGTGCACGAACAGCTCGAAATCAAACCCGCTACCCAGAATATTCTTGCCCAGCAGGCCAGCGGCTTTCGCTTCTTCGATTGCCCGACGCAGGTGGACAGCAGCTTCGATGTATTCACCACGCAGGAAGATGTAGCCGCGGTAGGCTTTCAGCGCAAACGCGCTGATCAACATACCTTCAACCAGCAGATGGGGCTCTTGCTCCATCAGCAGGCGGTCTTTATAAGTCCCTGGCTCCATCTCATCCGCGTTACACAACAGGTAGCGGATGTTCATACTTTCGTCTTTCGGCATCAGGCTCCACTTCAAGCCTGTCGAAAAGCCCGCTCCGCCACGCCCTTTCAGGCCAGCGTCTTTAACCAGTGAGACCACTTCATCCTGCGCCATGCCGGTTAACGCTTTTTGCGCCGCGACATAGCCGTTTTTGCTGCGATATTCATCCAGCCATACTGGCTGTTTGTCTGCGCGTAAACGCCAGGTCAGAGGATGCTGCTCAGCAGTCAGAACAATGTTTTTACTCATTGATACTGCTCCAATAACGATTCAATTCCTTCCGGCGTCACATGGCTATGGGTATCGTCGTCAATCATCATTGACGGCCCCTTGTCACAGTTCCCCAGGCAGCAGGTCGGCAACAGCGTGAAGCGTCCATCGAACGTTGTCTGTCCCGGTTTGATGCTGAGCTTACGCTCAAGCGCAGCCTGTACGCCCTGATAGCCATTGATGTGGCACACGACACTGTCGCAATAGCGAATGATGTGGCGCCCAACCGGCTGACGATAAATTTGGCTATAGAATGTCGCTACGCCTTCCACGTCACTGGCTGGAATGCCCAGCACATCGGCAATCGCGTTGATCGCACCATCCGGTACCCAGCCGCGTTCTTTCTGCACAATTTTCAGTGCTTCAATGGACGCCGCGCGCGCATCTTCATAATGATGTTTTTCGTGTTCAATCGCGTCACGCTCGGCGTCGCTCAACACAAAAACGTTGTTATCAGAAATGTTGCGTTCAGAAATATTGTGATCAGGCATAATTAGCGGTCCACATCTGACATAACGAAATCAATACTGCCGAGGTAAACGATCAGATCGGATACCAGACATCCGCGAATAACAGAAGGAATCTGTTGCAGATGCGCATAGCTCGGCGTGCGAATACGGGTACGGTAGCTCATCGTGCCGCCGTCACTGGTCAGGTAATAGCTGTTGATGCCCTTTGTTGCCTCAACCATCTGGAATGATTCATTGGCAGGCATAACCGGCCCCCAGGAAACCTGAAGGAAGTGGTTAATCAGCGTATCGATATGCTGCAATGTGCGCTCTTTTGGCGGCGGCGTCGTCAGCGGGTGATCCGCTTTGAACGGCCCTTCCGGCATGTTCTTGAGGCACTGATCCAGAATACGCAGGCTTTGGCGCAGCTCTTCAACCTTCAGCATCACACGGCTATAGCAATCGCTGATGCCGTCACCGACAGGCACTTCAAAGTCGAAGTTTTCATAGCCGGAATACGGACGCCATTTGCGCACGTCAAAACCAATACCTGTCGCACGCAGACCCGCACCGGTTACGCCCCAATCCAACGCTTCTTTCGCATTGTAAGCGGCAACGCCCTGAGTACGACCTTTCAGGATGGTGTTCTGCAGTGCAGCCTTAACATAGGTATCCAGGCGGCTCGGCATCCAGTCGAGGAATTCACGCAGCAGACGCTCCCAACCACGTGGCAGATCGTGCGCCACCCCGCCGATGCGGAACCAGGCAGGGTGCATACGGAAGCCGGTAATCGCTTCAACCAAATCGTAAATTTTCTGGCGGTCAGTAAACGCAAAGAACACCGGTGTCATCGCACCGACGTCCTGAATATAGGTACTGATATACAGCAGGTGGCTATTAATGCGGAACAGCTCAGACAACATCACGCGAATCGTTTTGACGCGATCAGGTACCTCAATGCCCGCCAGTTTTTCTACGGCAAGCACGTACGGCATTTCGTTAACGCAGCCGCCGAGGTATTCAATACGGTCGGTATAAGGAATGTAGCTGTGCCAGGACTGGCGTTCGCCCATTTTCTCCGCGCCACGATGGTGGTAACCCACGTCAGGCACGCAGTCGACGATTTCTTCGCCATCCAACTGCAGGATAATACGGAAAGCACCGTGTGAAGACGGGTGGTTTGGACCGAGGTTGAGGAACATGAAGTCCTCATTTTCGGTGCCGCGCTTCATTCCCCATTCTTCCGGTTTGAACGTCAGCGATTCCATTTCCAGATCTTCTTTCTGCTTGGTCAGCACGAAAGGATCGAATTCGGTCGCACGCGCTGGATAATCTTTACGCAACGGGTGCCCTTCCCACGTATGCGGCATCATGATGCGCGTCAGGTGCGGGTGGCCGTTAAACGTAATACCAAACATTTCCCACGTCTCACGCTCATACCAGTTGGCATTCGGGAACAGTTTGGTCACGGTCGGTACGTGCAGATCGCTCTCGGCCAACGCGACTTTCAGCATGATGTCGCGGTTACGCTCGATGGAAATGATGTGATAAAAGACGGAGTAGTCGGCGGCAGGTAGGCCTTCACGGTGGGTGCGCAAACGCTCATCCATACCGTGCAGGTCAAACAGCATAACATAAGGCTTTGGCTGTTTTTTCAGGAATGCGACAACGTCCAGTAATTGCTCACGTTTGACCCACACGACGGGAATACCTGTGCGGGTTGCTTGTACAGTAAATGCATCTGGTCCAAAACGGTTACACAGCTCGCCAACGACCGGATCGTCAAGGTGATCGCGGGTTTGCCAGCCTGGCTGAGCGAGATCGTGTGTCGTTAAATCTGTCATAAATATGTCACCACATTAAATGTGCTATTTCTGCATCTGATAATGACCGCACACTATTATCGGGGTATTACACGGTCACCGGGTTTATCATCTACAGGTCAAATCTCATCAGGCGAGCGCAGGTTGGTCACAGCGATTCGCTCGCCGCGTTTGCGTTCACGCTCAGATTGCATATTGGCACGGTAAACGCCCTGTTCACCTACCACCCATGACAGAGGGCGGCGTTCTTTACCAATGGATTCTTTCAGCAGCAACAGCGCTTGCATGTAGGCTTCAGGACGCGGAGGGCAGCCTGGAATATACACATCAACAGGCAGGAATTTATCTACGCCCTGAACGACGGAATAGATATCGTACATACCACCGGAGTTAGCACAGGCGCCCATGGAGATAACCCATTTAGGCTCAAGCATTTGCTCGTACAGACGCTGAATAACGGGGGCCATTTTGGTAAAACAGGTTCCCGCTACGACCATGAAGTCGGCCTGACGTGGCGATGCACGCAGAACCTCAGCACCAAAACGCGCCACGTCATGAACCGCCGTAAATGACGTCACCATTTCTACGTAGCAACAGGAAAGGCCGAAGTTGTACGGCCACAGGGAGTTCTGACGCCCCCAGTTCACCGTATCGTGTAAAGCATGTTCCAGTTTGCCCATGTAGACACTGCGGTGAACATGTTGCTCCAGAGGGTCGGAAACGATCTCCTGACGTTGCAGGGGATAACGGTCATTCTCACCGTCCGGCTCTATGCGGGTGAGCGTATAGTCCATCTTAAAATGCCTCGCTGTTACTGCGGATGAGTGTTGGTAGTGTTGATGATGTCTGATTTAACGACTTGTCTCTTGGAACGTACCGGGGTCCAGTCAAGTGCCCCAACGCGTACCAGATAAATCAAACCAGCCAACAGCACCAAAATGAAAATGGTTGCTTCAATGAAGCCAATCCAGCCGCTTTCTTTGATAGACACAGCCCAAGCGTAGAGATAGAGGGCTTCAACGTCGAAGATAACGAAGAACATAGCGACAAGATAAAATTTAGCAGACAGGCGTAACCGCGCTGAACCCACTGAGTCGATCCCGGATTCATAAGGTACGTTTTTAGCTCTGGCTCTGGCTCTCCCCCCCAGCAAGAATCCACCGGTCAGCATGAAGACGCAAAGGCCTACGGCAATGATAAGGAATAGCCCAAATGCCCAATGATGGGCGAGGATTTCAGTAGTTGTTGACATTCTCTTTGCTTACTCATCAAAAGTGGCGGGTAACATCCCTGCTCTATTATCGGCAGTTAATGCGCCACATCGATTAAAAGGAAGGATTAATAACCACAAAAAAGCACGGAAACGTATCAGGTAAGCCTTGCTTGGTATGGTTGAGCCCCTAAATTTGTAACCTTTTTTTCAACCTTACTAAAAATAACAGTACATTACTTTACATGCACGCTGTTTTGTTAACATTTTGTGTCCTCACCCATAGCTAAATCGAGTCAGTCCCTTTGTCGGTTAACCAGCGAGCAGCAACACAGGAAGCAAATTCACTTGGTCACTATACCATTTTCACAGAAAATGCCTGTTCCCCCATGTGGTTATTAGGGGTATTTTTTGATCCAGCACACATTTTTACCAATTTAGTTAGTAAAAAAATCAAGATGATGCTGGACAAGACTGGACGTCATTTTCTATAACATAATTTTAAAAAAATAGAACCGGCGTTTTATAAATCAGAGATAACCGTGAATCTCGCTGCGCCTAGCCTGTTGATGTGAAATGGAAAATGCAAAGAGGGGTCGGACTGAAGAAATCAGAGCAATGGGGCTCTACCGATGCGGGTTTAACACCTTAGTCATAAATCATCATCATTCGGGGTGCATCCTTACTCTCCCCGAATGATAGTTAACTACCCATTACGATTAGATCGCGTCCTTCAGCGACGGATCGGAAGACAACGCTTCATTCGTGCTATTTGCTAGCATGCTGACTGGCGTAATGTGAGAGGGCTTCCCTGATTCAATCACATTGAAAATTGCCGTCGCCAGTTCGTTCTCCTGGTTAGGGTTCTGGCAGAGGAAATAACGTGTTTCAGGCAATCTCGGCAACCCTTCCTCTTCGCCCAACACTCGCAGTTCCGGGCTCATCATTTCCACCGAGCGCACGGTGATACCCATGCCAGCCTTCACCGCGGCTCGCACAGCAGATAGCGTTGAAGCCACGTAGGCGATTCTCCAGGGAATCCCTGCGGCCGTCAGCTGCTGCGTCGCCAAGGAACGGAAAGGGCTTGGCTCATCCAAAACAACCAAGGGTACCGGTTCTTGCGATCGGAACTGATAATCCGCCGCGCAATACCATAGCGTCGGAGAACTCCGTAATAACACATGAGGAAACACCACACCGTTCATTGTGGTAATGACCAGATCTATTTTCCCTTGATTCAGCATGTCCATCATTTCAGCGCTGCGTTTTACGCTGACATTGACGGAGAGCTTAGGAAATACCGATGTCACCCGGTGCAAAATATAAGGAAGGATAGTGTCTGCCGTATCGTCAGACGCCCCGATGGTCAGCGTTCCCTGAATATCGCTGTACATTAATGAAATACAGGCTTCATCATTGAATTGTAATATTTTTCTGGCATAACCCAAAAACTGGATGCCGTGTTCGGTCAGCAATTTATTACGCCCGTGCCGGGCAAAAAGCTCCTTTCCGATGAGTTGCTCCAGCCGCTGCATCTGCTGGCTGACAGCCGATTGAGTCCGATTGACTGCGGTCGCCGCCGCTGCAAATGTATTTAAATCTGCAACGGCAACAAACGTCCTCAGTAAATCAAGATCGAGATTAAGTACTGGTCGATTTACACTGGTCATACGATTTTTCACTTATCTATTTTAATTTTAACAAAATATTCCTGGTGTTTTATTACATGTACAGGTAATGACCGATACATTTAAAGACACTATCGCAGACGCACGATAAGGGCAAAAAAATACTTATATTTCGTTACCCCTATCGCCTTTCCATTGGTAAGACATCACTAATTAAATGGCTCACCAGTCTTAATCCTTCATTCAATAACAACGACACTTTCTCTTTATTTCATCCTGCGAAATAAATACGCTTCACATTTAAATAAACGAGCCTTCCCTGTCACCCTATTCTGGCGCTAAAAAAGTGCGGCATGAATAGTCGTCCGCACCCCTACCATATCGCACCATCCAACGAGTACACAACCATATAGTGCAGATGCGCAACCATTTGCAGCAAAAGCGATAATCATTCTTCAAAAGGTACTACAGGAGGAGTACATTAAGCAGGTTATGCTATTCCGTATGGGAATATGCGCTCTCTGCAGAAGGTTCGTACTATTTATGTCTCCGATTGAAAAATCCAAGAAACTGGAGAACGTATGCTATGACATCCGTGGCCCAGTCTTAAAGGAAGCCAAACGGCTTGAAGAAGAAGGTAATAAAGTCCTTAAGCTGAATATTGGTAACCCAGCCCCTTTTGGCTTCGAGGCACCGGACGAGATTCTGGTCGATGTCATCCGTAACCTGCCCACGGCACAGGGCTACTGTGATTCCAAAGGCCTCTATTCCGCCCGTAAAGCCATCGTTCAGCATTATCAGGCGCGGGGTATGCGCGATATTACGGTTGAAGACGTCTATATTGGTAACGGTGTGTCCGAGCTCATCGTGCAATCCATGCAGGCACTGCTTAACCCAGGCGATGAAATGCTGGTTCCTGCGCCGGACTACCCACTTTGGACCGCAGCCGTTTCTCTGTCTAACGGCAACGCCGTTCACTACCTCTGCGATGAGTCCTCCGATTGGTTCCCCGACCTGGATGATATCCGTAAAAAGATCACGTCCAATACTCGCGGTATTGTCATTATCAACCCGAACAATCCAACGGGCGCGGTCTACAGTAAAGAGTTGCTGCTGGATATCGTGGCGATTGCACGCGAACATAACCTGATCATCTTCGCTGACGAAATTTACGACAAAATTCTGTATGACGATGCACAGCATCACTCGATTGCCGCACTCGCGCCGGACCTGCTGACGGTCACATTCAACGGCCTGTCCAAAACGTACCGTGTAGCAGGTTTCCGTCAAGGCTGGATGGTACTGAACGGTCCGAAAAAACACGCCAAAGGCTATATTGAAGGGCTGGAAATGCTGGCTTCCATGCGTCTGTGCGCTAACGTGCCAATGCAGCATGCGATTCAGACTGCGCTGGGCGGCTATCAGAGCATCAGCGAATTTATTCAGCCCGGCGGACGCCTGTACGAGCAGCGCAACCGTTCCTGGGAACTGATCAATCAGATTCCCGGCGTATCGTGCGTAAAACCGCGCGGCGCGCTGTATATGTTCCCACGCATTGATGCCAAACGCTTTAATATCCATGACGACCAAAAACTGGTGCTGGATCTCCTGCTACAGGAAAAAGTGTTGCTGGTTCAGGGAACCGCATTTAACTGGCCTTACCCAGACCATGTTCGCATCGTCACGCTGCCGCGTATCGATGAGCTGGATATGGCAATCCACAAATTAGGGCGTTTCTTGGGGCACTATCACCAGTAACCCGACCCAATTGTTGTACCTGTCTTCGCCGGGCAATCATCGCCCGGCGAAAACCTGACCTTCGTTTGCATAATCTCCGGCAAGTCCTCACAATAGACGCCCACGATATCGCTATTTCACCGTGCTGTTGTCTGAGAGATCGCCATGAATCAGAGCCACTTTTTCGCCCACTTATCTCGTCTAAAACTCATCAGCCGCTGGCCGCTCATGCGTAATGTGCGCACGGAAAACGTCTCCGAGCACAGCCTTCAGGTTGCGTTTGCCGCGCACGCGCTGGCGGTCATCAAAAACCGAAAATTCGAGGGTAACCTGAACGCAGAACGCATCGCACTTCTGGCGATGTATCACGATGCCAGCGAGGTGCTGACCGGCGACATGCCGACGCCAATCAAGTACTACAACGCGCAGATCGCGCATGAGTACAAGAAAATAGAGAAGATTGCGCAGCAGAAACTGGTTGAGATGTTACCGGAAGAACTCCAGCAGGATTATCGGATGCTGCTGGACGACAGCTACACCAGTGAAGAAGAACGCGCCATCGTTAAGCAGGCCGACGCGCTATGCGCCTACCTGAAGTGTCTGGAAGAATTATCCGCAGGAAATGCAGAGTTCACGCTGGCCAAAGCGCGGTTGGAAAAAACATTGCAGCTGCGCCACAGCCCGGAAATGGACTATTTCATGACGGTCTTCGTTCCCAGCTTTAGCCTGTCGCTCGACGAAATCAGCCAAGACTCTCCGTTATAACGCGCATCCGCTATAACGGTCAGAGGTCGTCAGAACGGATACAGCCATGGCACCATTACCACGCTGACCAGCATCACCAGAACGGTAAAGGGGACGCCAACGCGTACAAAGTCCCCGAATTTATAACCGCCCGGCCCCAGTACCAGCGTATTCACCGGTGACGAGACCGGTGTCATAAACGCGGCGGATGCCGCAATCGCGATGATCATCGCAAAGGGATACGGTGACACGCCCATCTGCTTCGCTGCGGCGATCGCAATGGGCGCCATCAACACCGCCGTCGCCGTGTTGGAAATAAACAGGCCAATGACGGCACACAGCACAAACAAACATACTAGCATCACATGCGGCCCTGCGTCCCCGGCAACATCCATCAGCCCTTTGACGATCAGCGTAACACCGCCGGTTTGCTGCAACGCCAGCGCAAACGGCATCATCCCGACGATAAGAATAATGCTCGGCCAGTGAATCGCCCGGTAGGCGCTTTCCATGTCAATACAGCGGAATTTACCCATCAGCAAACAGGCGATCAACGCGGCAACCGCATTCGGTATTTCATCCGTCAACATCATCGCCACCATCAACGCCAGACAAAACAGCGCATGTGGAGCCTGACTCACCGCGGGTGCGACGTCATCAACCTCGGCGGGAAGATTAAGCAAAAGGAAGTCGTTTTTCTGCGTGTGTAACTGCCGGATCATGCGCCAGTCGCCCATCACCAGCAGAATATCGCCGAGCTGGAGCGGTTCATCGGCGAGGATACCTTCCATCGCTTCACCTGCCCGGCGGATCCCCACAACACTTAGACCATAGCGGCTTCGGAAGCCGACATCGTACAGCGTTTTCCCCAACAGTTCGGAATCAGGGATCAACGAGACTTCCGCCATCCCCACATCACGCGCCTGCTCAGAAAAATATTCACCGCGCAGCACCATGGGTTCAAGCCGTTGCGCGGTACAAAATTCACGTAAATCCACTTCCGATGCAGACATGTCGATCAGCAGAACATCGTTCAGGCGAAGTTCGGTATTGCCCGCTACGCTGATCATCACGCGGCGAAACTTACGCCAGCGTTCAATCCCCACCACGTTCGCCCCGAAGCGCTGACGCAGGCGTAAATCATCCAGACGGTGGCCGATAAAAGGCGATCCCGGACGAATCGCCAGCCGGCGCGCCCTGCCCGTCAGCCGATAATCACGAATCAGATCGCGGAACGTTCTTCTCTTCCACATCTCTTTTGCTGTCGCTGTCTCAGCGCCGCCAAGCCAGTAGCGCGCCACCATCATATACGCCACGCCCAGCAGCAATACCACTATCCCTATCGGCGTCACGCTAAAGAACCCAAAACCTGCCACCCCTTCGCGCATCAGTTCACTGCTCACCACCATATTCGGCGGCGTCGCCACCAGCGTCATCATGCCGCTAATCAACCCGGCGAAACTCAGCGGCATCATTAGCCTCCCGGGGGAAATCTTCATCCGTGCGGAAACGCTCAGCACCACGGGAATAAAAATCGCGACAACGCCAGTAGAACTCATGAAAGCACCTAGCAGCGCAACGGTGACCATCAGTAAGATCAGCATTTTCATCTCACCGCTGCCCGCCACACGAACCAGCCAATCACCGACCTGATAAGCCACACCGGTACGAACCAACCCCTCACCAATCACAAACAGGGCAGCAATCAATATCACATTCGGATCGCTGAACCCGACCAGCGCTTCAGATAGCGTCAGCGTGCCGCTCAGAACAAACGCGATGATGACCAACAGCGCTACGACGTCCATGCGTAATTTATTGGTGGTAAACAACACAATGGCGATCAGCAACAGGGATAAAACCCAGAGAAGTTCGCTATTCAAAACGGTTCCCCTGACGGAAAAATGCATGTTGAGAGGTGTGGGTTCGCATACCCTGAAAAGGGGAGCCAACGCACAGGCAGCTTGAAGTATAACGGGTATAGTCTGCCATAAAAAAACCTCGCGGATGCGAGGTTTGATCATATTTAGTCACAGTTTTGTCATTATGTTACAGACGCCTACTGGCGCAGAAGCACCTTAGCACCGTTCGGTAAGGGTTCTATTTCTATCTGCTCCAACGAATCAAGGATCAGATCGACCTGATCCAGCTTTGGCGTATCCGCTGGCGCCTTCACCGCAATGACTTTACAGCCCGCGGCCAGCCCCGACACCACGCCCGCTGGAGCATCTTCAACGACAACACACTCTTCCGGTTTCAGCCCTAGCTGCTGTGCGCCAAGTAAGTAGGCATCGGGGTGAGGCTTACCTTTGGCAACCTGCTCCGCCGTAATAAAGGCACGAGGAGCAGGTAGCTCTCCGCGATGATGACGTGCGCTGGCAATCGGCACCGTGCCGGACGTCACAATCGCCCAGGGAATATCCAGTGCATCCAAACGCTCCAACAGCGCCTTCGCCCCTGGCATAGCTACGATACCCTGCGTATCAGAGGCCTCGGTTTTCTCCAGCGCATCGAACTCCTGTTGAATCGTTTCTTCGCTCTGCCCTT
This sequence comes from Pectobacterium aroidearum, assembly GCF_015689195.1. Taxonomy (GTDB): domain Bacteria; phylum Pseudomonadota; class Gammaproteobacteria; order Enterobacterales; family Enterobacteriaceae; genus Pectobacterium; species Pectobacterium aroidearum. The sequence continues at coordinate 1,682,095 of NZ_CP065044.1, read as the reverse complement.
GAAGAAAGTGGCGCAGGGACGTGATTGCCTGCTTGCCATGAATAAAATCCAGCACTTCCTGTGGTTCAATACCGTGATCTTTTGCCCAGTTAATCCACGCACGTTCTACAGCCGGCAGTGAATCGACCAGCGTACCATCGAGGTCGAACAGAAAACCTTTACACTCCACAGAAAGCCCCTTATTCATTAATCAGGCGTTGATGATCTGTGCGATCTCCACCGCACTCAAGTGATACTGGCGCGGGCAGGATTGCCAGACAGCCAGCATTCTGTTGTATTTTTCCCACATCTTCGTCTGCGCGTTAAACCCATGCGTGCCTGCATCAAAGTGGGGATAGCGACCTTCGACATGTACCATAAAGCGTACAAAACCAAGGTAGCGCGCTTCCGTTGCGGCATCAAAGCCCAGAAAGGTCAGACGTCGTTCATCCAAATCCTGCTTATCTTTCAGATTGGTCCACGACACCTGAAGAGCGTGGTGCATTTCCATGATGTTAATAATGGTGCGGCAGACTTCTTCGGTCAGTTCACCAAATTCACGATCCAGCTCGCGCATCTGCAAACCATAACCACGCTCAATGATCGTTTGTAACCGGCGATAGCGCTCGGCGTTGTCAGGATCGAGCATCGTCATCATTTTGTATTGGTTTGAAAGGATCAATCTCTGGGCATTCGTCATTTCCATGTTGCTCTCCTGAACCCTCTTTGGTGTAAGCCAATGTCGCTAAATAGGTATTAACCGCAGAATCGCATACTGAATCGTGTCACGATAGCGGTAGCCACCGCTTCTTTGATTTGAAACAGGGGAAAGAACAAAATAGCTATCAACCCTCACACAGCCTGACGCCGATCACAAATCATCAAGGAAGGTTTTATCAAGCTGGCTAAATGCCCGCTTCAGCACATCTGCCAATGATTGGTAAGTCGGCGCTTCTTCCAATGGGGCCAATGCCTGACCTGACTCTAGCAGCTTATGACGAATCTCATGGAACCACTGTGCCAGCGTCGGCGGTAAAGGCGTCACGGAACGGCGGCCAAGCCACCAAAGGCCTTGCAACGGCAGGCTACAGGCAAACAGCGCGGTGGCAATGGCCGGGCCGAGCTGGCCGCCGAGCGCAATCTGCCACGTTAAGGTAAACACCGCCAGCGGCGGCATGATGCGGATGCCAAACCGTGTCGCTCGTGCTACACGGTTTTCAGGAAAGACTGGCGCCAGCTGCTTTTCTGCTGGCCACGTTTTCATGTAATGCTGCCCACGTTGGAGTAGCTGTAGCCAACTGATTCTACTGTCTGGTTTCGTCGCCATAGCCACACCTCAACTTTACAGATAAAAAATAAAACTTTTGCACAAATCAACAACTCAAGTTGATAAGGTTAAAATATATTTTGTGTTTACTCTACGCTATCGGTATCCTAGACCGGCCTTTTGGCCGCTGTATACCTAAAGTAGTATGACTACACGCAAGGAGTATAATTCCCTTGCGACACAAGCGCAGCCAACGGCCATAACGCGGTTATTCATCGCTTTAAAAGCTGCGGTTTACATCAGGTCGATGTCACGTTGTTGTAAAGATGAGTTATAGCGATTAATTGTTGTAACGATTACCCGATATAACATACGTCATAGTATCGACCCTATTTCACCATTGTGTCTGGTGTATCACACCAAGGTATGATGTTAATCATAAATGCCAGCGGCGGCATGCGATACGCTATGCCCTGTATGACATTTTTTTAACCATGTATAACAAGTAGGTACTTCCATGTCGAGTAAGTTAGTACTGGTTCTTAACTGCGGTAGTTCATCCCTGAAATTCGCCATCATCGATGCGATTAACGGAGAAGAGTACCTGTCTGGTTTAGCCGAGTGTTTCAACCTGCCTGAAGCCCGCATCAAATGGAAAATGGACGGCGGTAAACACGACGCCGAACTGGGTGCCGGTGCAGCTCACAGCGAAGCGCTGAACTTCATCGTTAATACCATTCTGTCTCAGAAGCCAGAGCTGTCTGCTCAACTGGTTGCTATCGGTCACCGTATCGTTCACGGCGGTGAGAAGTTCACCCAATCCGCGATCATCACTGATGATGTTCTTCAGGGTATCAAAGATTCCGTACCTTTTGCACCTCTGCACAACCCGGCGCACTTGATCGGTATCGAAGAAGCACTGAAATCCTTCCCACATCTGGCTGATAAAAACGTCGCTGTCTTCGACACCGCATTCCATCAGACCATGCCGGAAGAGTCTTACCTTTATGCACTGCCGTACAAACTGTATAAAGAAAACCACATCCGTCGCTACGGTTTCCACGGCACCAGCCACTACTTCGTCTCTCGCGAAGCCGCTAAAGTGCTGAACAAACCTGTAGAAGAGCTGAACGTCATCACTTGTCACCTGGGCAACGGTGGTTCCGTTACGGCAATCCGCAACGGCGAATGCGTTGATACCTCTATGGGTCTGACGCCGCTGGAAGGTCTGGTGATGGGTACGCGCTGTGGCGATATCGACCCGGCTGTGATTTTCCACCTGCACGACGCACTGGGCATGGACGTAGCCAGCATCAACAAATTGCTGACTAAAGAATCCGGCCTGCAAGGTCTGACAGAAGTCACCAGCGACTGCCGCTACGTTGAAGATAACTACGAGACGAAAGCAGACGCGAAACGTGCAATGGACGTTTACTGCCACCGTCTGGCTAAGTACATCGGTTCTTACAGCGCCCTGATGGAAGGTCGTCTGGATGCCGTGATCTTTACCGGTGGTATCGGTGAAAACGCCGCAATGGTTCGTGAACTGTCGCTGAAAAAACTGGGTCTGCTGGGCTTTGACGTCGATCACGAACGCAACCTGGCAGCACGCTTCGGTAAAGGTGGCAACATCGCTAAAGATGGCACCCGTCCAGCGCTGGTTATCCCGACCAATGAAGAATTGGTCATCGCTGAAGACGCTTACCGTCTGACTGCGTAAAACACGTAACTCCCAACACCGTCAGCCAAGGCTGACGGTGTTGTTTTTGACTAACGAGCAACCGTAAAGAGGTTCAGCCGTGTCCCGTATAATCATGTTGATCCCAACTGGCACCAGCGTCGGTCTGACAAGCGTCAGCCTGGGTGTCATCCGTTCCATGGAACAGAAAGGCGTCCGCCTGAGCGTGTTCAAACCTATCGCTCAGCCGCGCAGTGGCGACAATACGCCAGATCAGACGACCACCATTATTCGTGCGAATTCCGCTATCAACGCCGCAGAGCCGCTGGCGATGAGCCGCGTTGAAGCCCTGCTGAGTTCCAACCAGCAAGACGTGCTGATGGAAGAAATCATCGCGCGCTATCACGAAAATACCAAAGACGCCGAAGTCGTTCTGGTTGAAGGTCTGGTTCCTACCCGTAAGCACCAGTTTGCTAACGCATTGAACTATGAAATCGCCAAAACGCTGAACGCAGAAATCGTCTTCGTACTGGCGCTGGGTAACGACTCTCCAGCACAGCTGAAAGACCGCATCGAACTGGCTCGTTCCAGCTTCGGCGGCAGCAAAAACAAAAACATCACTGGCGTAATCATCAACAAACTGAATGCGCCAGTAGATGAGCAGGGTCGTACTCGCCCTGACCTGTCTGAAATCTTTGATGACTCCACGAAAGCCAGCGTTGCCAACATCGATCCTAAGCAGCTGTTCGCTAACAGCCCGCTACCGGTGCTGGGCTGCATTCCATGGAGCTTTGACCTGATCGCAACACGCGCGATCGATATGGCGAAGCACCTGAATGCGCGTATCATCAACGAAGGTGACATTCAAACGCGTCGCGTTAAGTCTGTCACGTTCTGCGCACGCAGCATTCCTCATATGCTGGAGCATTTCCGTCCGGGTTCACTGCTGGTGACCTCCGCCGATCGTCCTGATGTTCTGGTTGCCGCCTGTCTGGCTGCCATGAACGGTGTGGAAATCGGTGCCCTGCTGCTGACTGGCGGCTACGAAATGGATCCGAGCATCGCCAAGCTGTGCGAGCGCGCCTTCCAGACTGGTCTGCCTGTATTTATGGTCAACACCAATACCTGGCAGACGTCACTCAGCCTGCAAAGCTTCAACCTTGAAGTACCAGCTGATGACCGTCAACGTGTTGAGAAAGTGCAGGAATACGTTGCACGCCACATCGATACCCAGTGGATCGATTCTCTGAGCGCAGAGTCTGAGCGTTCACGTCGTCTGTCTCCGCCAGCTTTCCGCTATCAGCTTACCGAACTGGCACGTAAAGCAGGCAAACGCATCGTTCTGCCAGAGGGTGATGAGCCGCGTACCGTTAAAGCCGCCGCTATCTGTGCTGAACGCGGTATCGCTCACTGTGTGCTGATCGGTAACCCGGAAGAGATTCAACGCGTTGCTGCCGCTCAGGGCGTAGAACTGGGCAAAGGCATTGAAATCGTCGATCCGATTGTCGTACGTGAGCGCTATGTTGCGCGTCTGGTTGAACTGCGTAAGAGCAAGGGCATGACCGAAGTAGTTGCGCGCGAACAGCTCGAAGACAACGTGGTTCTGGGTACGCTGATGCTGGAACAAGGTGAAGTTGACGGTCTGGTGTCTGGCGCCGTTCACACCACTGCTAACACCATCCGTCCACCGTTGCAGCTGATCAAAACTGCACCGGGCAGCTCTCTGGTGTCTTCTGTGTTCTTCATGCTGCTGCCTGAGCAGGTTCTGGTTTACGGCGACTGCGCCATCAACCCAGATCCAACCGCAGAGCAACTGGCTGAAATCGCTATCCAGTCTGCTGATTCCGCCACTGCATTCGGCATCGACCCACGCGTTGCAATGATCTCTTACTCCACCGGTAACTCCGGCGCGGGTAGCGATGTTGAGAAAGTGCGTGAAGCAACCCGTCTGGCACAGGAAAAACGCCCTGATCTGGTTATCGATGGTCCACTGCAATACGACGCCGCTATCATGGCTGACGTTGCACAGTCCAAAGCGCCGAACTCACCAGTTGCGGGTAAAGCTACCGTGTTCATCTTCCCTGACCTGAACACCGGTAACACCACGTACAAAGCGGTACAGCGTTCTGCCGACCTGATCTCCATCGGGCCAATGCTGCAAGGCATGCGCAAACCGGTTAACGACCTGTCTCGTGGCGCACTGGTAGACGACATCGTTTACACCGTCGCTCTGACCGCCATTCAGGCTACACAGCTCTAATCATCTTCATGATGACGTAAATGCCAGCCTTCGGGCTGGCATTTTTATTTGGAAGAGCAGGTAAAGACGCCGCGAAGAGAAAGTCGCGGCGAGGCAGGCGCGGATTATTTCTGCGAATCCGTTTCCGATGGAGCAATGTTGCTGCCGTTCTCATCATCAACATTGTCATGCTGAACAGCAGATGTCTCAGCAGCTTCTACCACCTCATTCAGTTTGCGTGAAATCGGCTTGCCGTATTCCTGATCGCTATAGCGCGTCAGCCACAGCGACAGGGCTTTGAGGGAATCCGGCGTAAACTCATCGCAGCGCGCGGTGATCTCTTGCGGCGTCAACCAGCTAACCTCATCCACTTCTTCTTCCTGTAACGCGAACGGCCCGTGGGTGACGCAGCTAAACAGCCCGCCCCACACCCGGCAATTTTCGCCTTCATAATAGAACAAGCCATGTTCTGCGAACGGCACGCCAGCAATACCAAGTTCTTCTTCCGCTTCACGACGTGCGGATTCCAGCATTTGCTCACCACTTTGCACCACACCACCTGCGGTCGCATCAAGCCAGCCTGGGTAGAAGTCTTTGATCTTGGTCCGGCGCTGCACCAGAATTTTACCCATTCCATCATGCACAACAATGTAAGTAGCACGATGGCGAAGACTCTGCGCACGCATCTGCTGACGACTTGACTGAGCAATTACCTCGTTGTTTTCATTGACGATATCAACCCACTCTGTGCCTGCTGCCTGACTTTGTTCCGCCATCCTCTGAAACCCTTTAGTATTGGCACGTTGCTACGCGCGTCTGTTTTAAATGATCGATTTTGCTGTAAATCTTCCCTGCTACCTCGGCATTATTCAAGGTCAAAAACAGGGTATAGCTAAATTAGTGTCTAATCGCGACCTGCGCAATAGGATCGCCGCCGTGTAATGGCAGAACCCGCAGCGTGTCTTGTTCAAGCAAGCCGTAACTCGCGGGGAATCCCCCTTTCGGCAAGCTTACTGAGCCGGGATTGAAGAAATAATATTCTCCGCGTCGCTCAGCAACCGGTATATGGGTATGCCCATATACCAACACATCCCCCACGCGTAACGGCGGCAGATTATCTGGATGATAAAGATGACCGTGCGTCAGGAAAAGACGATTCTGCGGCAATAGCACATGTTGCCACGGTGCCGTTATCGGGAAGGTCAATAACATCTGATCCACCTCGCTATCGCAATTCCCGCGTACGGCGATGATGCGCGATGCATAGGCGTTCAGCCGAGTCGCCACTTCCGCAGGCTGATATTGCTCCGGCAGCGGATTGCGCGGACCATGATTGAGAAAATCACCCAACAAAATAAGCCAGTCGGCACGGCTCTGCTCAAAGATCGCCAGCACGCGATCCGTCGCGCTGAGAGAACCGTGTATATCGGACGCAAACATCAACTTCATCGTCATCTCCACAACGTTTATATCCACAAGACGCGTACCTTTCACCTGAAGTAGTCTACCAAAGTTGACCAACCGCTTCCGGTAAAGATCGCCCAACGATGTGCGCCATCGCTTATTTTTCACCCGTAGAAGTGGTAGGGTAAGAACCCGTTCCCCAATACGCTATTCTGACAGCGCATCGCTCTCTGAAGCGATCAACTGCCATACAGTCCATGATGTTTTTCTGAATTAAAACGGAGACTTGATTCATGATTGACCTGTATTACGCACCAACCCCTAACGGACACAAAATCACTCTGTTTCTGGAAGAAGCGAATATCCCCTACCAGCTCCACCGCGTGAATATCAGCAAAGGCGAACAGTTCAGGCCGGAGTTTCTGGCTATTTCGCCTAACAACAAAATTCCCGCGATTGTCGATACGCAGCCAGCGGAAGGCAACGCCCCTATCAGCCTGTTTGAATCTGGCGCGATCTTGCTCTATCTGGCGGAAAAACACGGCGTACTATTGAGCTCATCACTACGTGAACGCACGGCCACGCTACAGTGGTTGTTCTGGCAGGTCGCCGGTTTCGGCCCCATGCTGGGACAAAATCACCATTTTAACCACTATGCGCCTCAGCCAGTGCCTTACGCCATTGAACGTTATCAGCAGGAGACACAGCGCCTGTATCGCGTGCTGGATAAACACCTGCAGGACAATCCGTGGTTAGCGGGAGAGCAGTACAGCATCGCCGATATCGCAACCTACCCGTGGGTGGTTTCTTATGCCCGCCAGCGTGTCGATCTTGATGATTATCCAGCGGTAAAAGCGTGGTATACGCGCATTAGCGAACGTCCGGCAACGCAGCGGGCCTATCAGCTCGCCGATCAATAAAATTCTGGCATCATCTCATTCGGCCTTTGGGTATCTTCTGCTATGGTAATCAACATATTGTCGTTAACGATACCCTGACGCTGCGGTGTTATCGCAGTCACAGAAGCAACCGAGGGCCGAGCAATGCCACATCACTATTCTGACGCCGTTATTCGTATAAAAAATCTGCGTTTGCGTACCTTCATCGGTATCAAAGAAGAGGAAATTACGAATAAGCAGGATGTGATCATCAACGTTGTGATTCACTACCCAGCAGAGCAGGCGCGCAATAGCGAGAATATCGCCGATGCGCTGAACTACCGCACCATCACCAAAAGCATTATTCGCCACGTAGAAGATAACCGCTTCGCTTTGCTGGAAAAATTAACACAGGATGTGCTCAACATCGCCAGCGAGCACGAATGGATCACCTATGCTGAAGTAGAAGTAGATAAACCGTTTGCCCTGCGATACGCCGATTCGGTTTCTATGACCCTGCGTTATCACAAGGCATAAAGATAGGGAGAGGGGGGCAATGCAACTACTCATAACAGGCGGAACCGGCCTTATTGGCCGCCATCTTATCCAACGATTACAGCTGCTTTCCCATCACATTACGGTACTGACACGCGATCCTGAACGCGCCCGCGGCGTTCTCGGCAATCAGGTGGAATATTGGTCAACGCTGAATAATATCACCTCACTGAACGACTTTGATGGCGTCATCAATCTGGCAGGCGAGCCTATCGCCGACAAGCGTTGGACGCCACAGCAAAAACAGCTGCTGGCAAAGAGCCGCTGGAACATCACCGAACAACTCGCCACGCTGATAAAAGCCAGCAGTGAACCACCTGCCGTTTTTATCTCTGGTTCTGCTGTCGGGTATTATGGCGATCAAGGAGAAGCGCTGGTTACGGAAGATGAATCTCCGGTTGATGAATTCACCCATCACCTGTGCGCTCGCTGGGAAGCGCTGGCTCAGTCCGCCGAAAGCGATCAAACCCGAGTCTGCCTGCTGCGCACCGGCATCGTGCTTTCAGCACAGGGCGGCGCGCTGGCAAAAATGCTGCCGATTTTCCGGTTCGGGCTTGGCGGCCCGATGGGCTCTGGCAAGCAATATATGCCGTGGATTCATATTGATGACATGGTTAACGGTATCATTTACTTGCTAGACCAACCGATATTGAGCGGCCCTTTCAATATGGTTGCGCCTTATCCGGTTCATAATGAGCAGTTTTCCGCCACGCTGGCACACGTCCTGGATCGCCCCGGTTTTCTGCGAGCGCCCGCTTTTGCGATCAAATTGCTGATGGGAGAAGCCTCGACGCTGGTCTTGGGCGGACAACGCGCCATCCCACAGCGGTTAGAAGCCGCAGGCTTTGGTTTCCGTTTCTTCGAGTTAGAAGAAGCCCTACAGGACGTCATCAAGAAACCGAGCTGACTCAGTGCTGAGAGAAACGTATGGGGCTGATCACCATCAGCCCCAAAACCTACTTCAATGCTCCAGACAAAAACTGCTGCAAACGCGCACTTTTCGGGCTCCCGAAAAGCTGATCCGGTGGGCCTTCTTCTTCAATTACGCCCTGATGTAAAAAGATAACGTGGCTGGAGACATGGCGGGCAAATTCCATTTCATGCGTCACCACCACCATCGTTTTCCCTTCCTCAGCAAGCTGCTGCATGATACGTAATACCTCGCCGACCAGTTCAGGATCGAGTGCCGATGTCGGCTCATCAAACAGCAGCACTTCCGGCTCCATCGCCAACGCTCGCGCAATCGACACGCGCTGCTGCTGACCACCAGAGAGATCAGACGGGTATTTCTGCTGGGCAGAATCGGTGATCCCGACCTTGTTCAGATAGAACACCGCCCGCTCGCGCGCTTCCGCTTTGCTGAGCCCTAATACCTGAATCGGCGCTTCCATCACGTTTTCCAACGCGGTCATGAAGCTCCACAGGTTGAAATGCTGAAACACCATCGTCAGGCGTGTGCGCAGCATTTGAAGCTGTTTTTTATCAAACACCTTCAGCTGTCCATCAGTATCACGCACCATGCGAATTTCCTGATCGCTGACGTAAATCGCCCCTTCACAGGGTTTTTCCAGAAAATTAATACAGCGCAGTAAGGTGCTTTTTCCCGAACCTGACGAGCCAATAATTGAAATAACGTCACCCGCTTTCGCCTGTAATGAGATCCCTTTAAGCACCTCATGCTGGCCATAGCGTTTACGCAGTTCCGTCACCATCAGTTTGTTATTCGACATGCTTTTTTCCTGCGCTTAATGAGATGAACGGGTATAAAGATGACGTAACCAGCGCCGTTCCGCCCTTCTAAACAGCCCGATTAACACAAATGAAATCGCCAGATAGATGACCGCAGCAATACCAAATGCATAAAACGGTTGGTAGGTTGCGGCGTTGATATCTCGGGCAATCTTCAGAATATCCGGTACGGTTACGGTGAAGGCCAGCGCCGTCGAATGCAGCATCAGAATCACTTCGTTGCTGTAGGCAGGCAGCGCAATACGCAGCGCTCCCGGCAAAATAATGCAGCGATACTGCTTAAAACGGGAGAATCCGTATGCTCTGGCCGCTTCAATTTCCCCATGCGGCACCGCGCGGATGGCACCGGCAAAAATCTCTGTCGTATAGGCACAGGTATTGAGCGCCAGCGCCAAGATGGCACAGTTTAGCCCGCTGCGAAAAAAGGCATTCAGTAGATCGGTGCCGCGCACAATCTCCAGACTATACACGCCGGAATAGAACACCAGAAGCTGCACATAGAGCGGCGTACCGCGGAACACGTAAGTAAATAACCACACAGGAAAGCTGAACCGACGTCGCGGCGACACGCGGGCAATCGCCAGCGGCAGCGCCATCAGTCCACCGATGACCACCGAAGAAATGAGCAGCCAGAGCGTCATCGCCAGCCCGGTCAGTCGGTAACCATCGCTCCACAGGAGCGGCTGCCAATATTGTTGCAGGATCTCACTCATAGTTTACTTTCTTGACTCCCTGCGAATAGTGCCTTTCCAGCCACCACAACACGCCGTTAGAAATGGTGGTAAAAATCAGGTACATCGCCCCAGCGACCAGCGCAAAATAAAATGGTTCATGTGCGCCCTTTCCAGCCAGTTGCGTCGCCTTAATCACATCATTCAGGCCAAGCAGTGACACCAGCGCCGTAGCTTTCAGGATCACCTGCCAGTTATTGCCAATGCCAGGCAGCGCAAAGCGCATCATGGAAGGAAACAGAATACGGCGGAACACCTTCATAGGAGAAAAACCGAATGCCACAGCCGCTTCGATTTGCCCACGCGGTACAGCAAGATAGGCACCTCGAAAGGTTTCCGTGAAATAGGCGCCGTAAATAAAGCCCAGCGTGATAATCCCGGCGGTCAAAGGGTCGATGTCAATCTGCGCCATCCCCATCGACTCCGTCACGCCGTTTAAGACGATTTGCAGGCCATAGAAAATCAGCAGCATCAGCACCAGGTCAGGAATGCCACGAATCAGCGTGGTATAGCAGGAAAAACACCCTGCCAGCAGCCGGTTGGAAGACAGCTTCGCCGATGCACCAATCAGGCCGATAGCCAGCGCCAGCACGAGCGAACTCGCTGCCAGCTCCAGCGTCATGATGGCACCATCCAGAATTAGCTGGGAATAGCCATAAAGCATCAATGATATCCGTTGAAATAGCGGTTAATGGCACAGTGCGTCATCGGCAGGAATACGACACGGGAGGAACGGTCCCATGTCGTATGGCCCTGCGATTCCGCTACAGAGTGTGAATCGTTAGGAGAAATTAGCCGCCGTAGACGTCAAAATCGAAGTATTTTTTCGCGAAGGTATCGTAGGTACCGTCTTTACGTATCTCTTCAAAGGCTTTATCCAGCGCAGCTTTCAGCTCGGTATCCGCTTTACGCAGACCCATCCCCGTCCCCACACCGAAGAATTTGTCATCTTTCACCGCTGGGCCAGCAAACGCGTAGTCTTTGCCCATATCAAGCTTCAGGAAACCTTCGCTTCCGGCGACTTCATCCTGAAAGGCGGCATCGATACGGCCTGCGGTCAGGTCTGCATAAATCAGATCCTGGTTTTGGTAAGCCACAACCTCAACGCCTTTTGGCTGCCAGTTCGCGTTAGCAAATGCCTCCTGCGTTGATGCCTGCAAAACGCCGACACGCTTGCCGCCCAGAGACGCCAACGTTGGCTCGATGCTCGCGCCCTTCTTCGCAATCAGACGTGCGTTGGCGGCATACAGCTTCTCAGTGAAGGCAATTTCCTGCTGGCGTTTTTCGGTGATGGACAGAGAAGAGATGATGGCATCAATTTTTTTAGCTTTAAGGGAAGGAATTAGCGCGTCAAAGTCACTTTCCACAAAGGTACAGTTAGCCTGAATACGTTTGCACAGCTCTTTCGCCAGATCGATATCAAACCCAACCAGTTCACCGCTGGCATTTTTGGATTCAAAAGGCGCATAGGTAGGATCGGTGCCGATTTTAATGTTCTTAGGAATCTCCGCCATCGCGCTGCCCGCAACCAGAATGAGTGCCAACGGCAAAACTTTGATCAGTTTCTTCATATTGCTACCCTTATCATGAGTGATTGATGTCATGTGTCGTCAATGTCGGAACAGATATCGATTTATTGCTTTAAAAATGAACGATGTAAGTGCTATTTGTTTTATAACGCCGACTATTACCCTTTTCATAGCAGTTTTCATGCCACAATGAAGGCAGGGGCATTGTAGAAACCCCATGATCAACACATAGGAAAGCGAATGAATAACTGTTTGATTATGAAATATTTTCCGAGAAACTTTTTGGCGTATAACAATAAGAATAGATAACATTGCCATGAATACAAAAACACAAACGCACCATTTAAGTGCTTTTGCGATCAAAATTGGTGCAATGTGATAAAAAGGCACAAAAAAAGGGCAGTAACGCTTTACTGCCCGCAGAGAAGAAAATAGAACGAGTTAGCATCTAGCCTGCTATGACGCACCTTGCCAACGGGTAAAGAGATCTTTCGGCAGGTCGATATCAAACTGGTCCAGAATGCGGTTCACCGTCTGATCGACAATATCCTGCACACTTTCTGGGCGATGATAGAACGCAGGCACAGGCGGCATGATTATCGCCCCGAGTTCAACGGCGGTGGTCATCAGCCGTAAATGTCCTAAATGCAGCGGCGTTTCACGTACTCCCAGCACCAAAGGACGACGCTCTTTCAGCACCACATCGGCCGCGCGCGTTAATAAGTTATCGCTGTAACTGTGCACAATGCCAGACAGGGTTTTTATTGAACAAGGTAAAATCACCATCCCCGCCGTTTTAAACGACCCCGAAGAGACGCTGGCCGCGATATCACGCGTGTCATGCACCACATCGGCCAGTGCCTGTACATCACGCAGGCTAAAATCGGTTTCTAACGCCAGCGTCTGCCGGGCGGCCTGACTCATGATCAGGTGTGTTTCGATACCTTCCAGCGCCTGTAAAATCTGTAGCAGCCGGACGCCGTAAATGACGCCGCTCGCGCCGGAAATCCCTACAATCAGTCGCTTCATTCGTACTGCCTCTGGCTGACCGCGTAAGCAAAAACGCGGAAAAATTATCTGCGCAAACTTTGCCGTATTGATTGGCGATAAGCAAGGAGAAGCGCCGAAACGGCGTTTTTATAAACAACCCAGTTTTCTATATACAAGATGTTTTCTATATAAAAAAAGGGAAGACACTTTCGCGTCCTCCCCCTCGATGAAGCGTTAACGAACAGCTAGCCGTTAACCTTCGTTATGCAATTCCAGATCTTCGACTTCATTCTGGCTACGCAGCGCTTTGGCATCGTCGTTGCGTAATACTTCCAGATAATCCAGATAGCCTTGATCAACATCCTTCGTCACGTAAATCCCGTTGAACACCGAGCATTCAAACTGAGCGATATCCGGGTTATCTTCACGCGCAGCGTCGATCAGATCGTCGAGATCCTGAAAAATAAGCGCATCAGCGCCAATAATCTTACAGATTTCGTCCACTTCGCGACCGTGAGCAATCAGCTCGTTGACGCTCGGCATGTCGATGCCGTACACGTTAGGGAAGCGAATTTCCGGTGCCGCAGAGGCCAGATACACACGCTTGGCTCCAGCTTCACGCGCCATCTCCACAATCTGCTCCGACGTTGTACCACGCACGATGGAGTCATCCACCAGCAGCACGTTTTTGTCACGGAATTCAGCACGGTTAGCGTTCAGCTTACGGCGCACCGATTTCTTACGCGCCTGCTGTCCCGGCATGATAAAGGTACGGCCAACGTAGCGGTTTTTCACAAATCCCTGACGGTACGGTTTGTTAATGATACGCGCGATTTCCAGCGCGATATCACAAGAAGTCTCAGGAATCGGGATCACGACGTCTATATCGAGATCTTCCCACTGACGCGCAATTTTTTCACCGAGCTTCTGGCCCATGCGAACGCGTGCACTGTAGACCGAGATTTTATCGATGAAAGAGTCCGGGCGCGCGAAGTAAACATATTCGAACAGGCACGGATTGCTCTTTGGATTCTCTGCACACTGGCGGGTAAACAGCTGCCCTTTTTCCGTAATATAGATCGCTTCTCCCGGCGCCACATCACGTAAAAATTCAAAGCCCAGCGTATCCAACGCGACGCTTTCTGACGCCACCATGTATTCGCTGCGACCATCTTCCAGATCGCGCTTACCAATCACCAGCGGACGAATCCCGTTAGGATCGCGGAAAGCCACCATACCGTGTCCGATAATCATGCCAACACAGGCATAGGCACCGCGAATTTGCTGGTGCGTCGCGGCAACGGCCGCAAAAATATTATCGGCTTCCAGCGGATAATGCTGGAAACGGTCCAGCTCTCTGGCAAAAATGTTCAGCAGAATTTCAGAATCAGACGTGGTGTTAACGTGACGACGCTCCTGCTCGAACAGCTTTTTACGCAGTTCATGGGCGTTAGTCAGGTTACCGTTGTGGGCCAACGTGATACCGAACGGAGAGTTAACATAGAAAGGCTGTGCTTCCGAGGCGCTGGAGCTGCCTGCGGTTGGATAACGCACATGGCCAAGCCCCATGTTTCCCTGTAGGCGTTGCATGTGCCGCGCTTCAAACACATCTTTCACCAGGCCATTGGCCTTACGCAGGCGAAAACAATTAAAGGCATCGATGGTTACAATACCCGCTGCATCCTGCCCACGGTGTTGCAACACCGTTAACGCGTCATAAATCGACTGGTTGACCGGTGTAAAACCGGCGATACCGACAATACCGCACATGGTGTCTTTTCCTCATCAGCGCTACCGCAGCGGTAAATGCTGCGGCAAGAAACTTGACGTGCTTTGCAGGTAGTCAAAAAACCACCTGATAATATAACTGAACTGCGGGATTAACTGGGACTGCTTCCAGTCATCACTTTGTGAAAAACCGGTGAAAGTATCCAGAAAGAATAGCAGTGCGGAAACGATCAGCACCCCGCGTAGCGCACCAAAACAGATGCCCAGAACGCGATCGGTGCCGGATAATCCGGTACGTTCAACCAGCGAACTAATCGCATAGTTGACGATAGCCCCCACAATCAGCGTTGCAATAAACAGAATGGCAATCGCAATGCCGTTACGCACCAACTCATCATCAAAACGGGTGAAGTAGACCGCGAGGTAAGCGTAGTAATGGCTGGCGACAAAAAACGCACATCCCCAGGTTACTAACGACAGCGCTTCACGAACAAACCCCCGGATCAGGCTAACCAGAGCCGAAAAACCGATGATGCCAATAATGACGTAATCAACCCAAACCATGAACGATCCTAATAATGAACGATGCTACCGATAAGCCGCTACGTCATCCTGTTCGCGGCGCATTCTAACAGAAAAAGAAAACGTTTGCGTAGCGTATTTCCGCCGATTTCATCAATAGATAATCAGGCGAAAAAACCAGCAACTCGCTATGCCTGATTCTATTCACTGTCGGCATAACAAAATCAACAACAGGCCACTCAAAACGAGTGCGGGGCGAAGCATCACGCATATGAGCCTCATCCCCGCAGCCTGCTTCTTCTACTTATTACGCGGCAAACAACAGACAATCCACCCCGTTATTTTCACGCTTAACCTGCCTTAACGAACGGAATGTGCCCGCACCTGCCCGCTGAGTCCGCTGAGCTGTTGCAGTTCACCCAGCGACGACTCCAGCTTCTGCTTCGAGGCATCCGGCCCCACGTAAATACGGGTGATTTGCCCTGAAACCGGCGTTGACGGTACGGTATACGCACGATAGCCAGAGAGACGCAATTTGGCGACAATCTCGTTCACCTTATCCGCGTTTTTCAGCGCACCGAGCTGAACAATATAAGCCTGTCCGACGGGCGCTTGCTGCGTCGGCTGTGTTTCAGGCTTCACTTCCGGTTTGGGTTCCGGTTTGGGTTCCGGTTTAGGCTCAGGCTTCGGTTTTACTTCCGGTTTCACCTCAGGTTTTGGCTGAGGCTTCGGCGTCTGAACCGGCGGACGTTCCACCACAACCGGCGGTGCCGTCATCGCTGGCGTATTCGCGCCAGAATGGGATGATGGCGGTGTCTGCGTCGTGGTTTCAGGTGCTGTCGCTGCCGATGAATTCGCTGTCGATGATCTCGCATCAGGCGCTTCGGCTTCCGGGCTGTTCTGCATCGCCGCCTCCGCCCCTTCCGGTGGCTGACTCGGCAGCGACGGGTTCAACGCAGGCAGCGATTCCATCTCATTACTATCACCCGGTTTAGGGATTAGCGGAATCGACGCAAACTCGTCCTCGTAGTGCTTTTTCTTACCATCCAGCAGGCCGGGTAAAATGATCACGCCCAGCGCGACCAGAATCACCGTACCCACCAGGCGGTTCTGAAATTTACTCGCCATTCGCCTTCTCCTCATCCAGCGCTTCCATTACATGCGCTACCGTATGAAAAGATCCACATACAATGACGATATCCTGCTCCGCCGCCTCGGACATCGCCTGCTGCCAGGCCGCCACGACATCAGGGAACGATTGGCTGCGCGTCAGGTGCTCGGCAATCTGCTGCGCGGTGGCACCACGAGGCCCTTCCAGCGGCGCGCAATACCACTCATCCACCAACGGTGTTAAATAGGCCAGCGTACCGGCAATATCTTTATCCGACAGCATACCGACGACGGCCCGTATTTTTCCGGTGGTCGGCAACGCGGCCAACCGATTTGCCAGATACGCCGCCGCATGGGGATTGTGTGCAACATCAAGAATCACTCGCGGTGACTCCTGCACCGTCTGAAAACGTCCCGGTAATGTCGCGTGCTGTAACCCTTGCCGGATCGCGTCTTCGCTCACGTTGAGTGAAGAATAGTGCAATGCAGCCAGCGCCGTGGCGGCATTCGCCAACGGGACATTAGGTAATGGCAGCCGTGATAACTCACGCTGCTTATCCTGCCAGCTCCACGTTTCGCGCTGAACGGAATAGTCCCAGTCGCGACCACGACGGCGCAGCAGTGCCCCTTTCTCAGCGGCAACATCGGCAATCGTTCCCGGCATATCCGGCTCGCCGACAACGGCAGGTCTACTCTGTCGGAATATCCCGGCTTTCTCACGACCGATGCTTTCCCGATCATTACCTAACCAGTCGGTATGGTCGATAGCTATGCTGGTAACGACGGAGACATCCGCATCCACGATATTGGTGGCGTCCAGGCGCCCACCAAGCCCCACTTCCAGGATGACGACATCCAGGTTCGCCTGCTTAAAGAGTTGCAGCGCCGACAGCGTACCGAATTCAAAATAGGTGAGCGATACCGCCCCTCGCCCTGCTTCGATATCCGCAAATGACTGAGTGTGTTGCGCTTCAGGCAATTCTTTGCCCTGAATACGCACCCGTTCGGTATAGCGAACAAGATGGGGAGAACTGTAAACGCCAACCCGCAGCCCTGCGGCCAGCAGAATGGATTCCAGCGTACAGCAGGTGGTTCCTTTGCCGTTCGTCCCCGCGACGGTGAAAACCGTTGGGGCAGGCTGTAGCAAATGGAGATGTTCAGCAACCTGCTTAACGCGCTCCAGACCTAAATCAATGGCCTGAGCGTGCAGGTGCTCAAGATAATGAAGCCACGTGACCAAAGGTGACGTGGCTTGAGGTGTTTGAAGTGTATCCATGAGTCCCGTTCACTGGCTTACGGTTCATTGCGGGCAGAGCGTGCGCATTATTACCCCGTCGAGAACGACATGGTTGAGTGCCACACGCCCAGCCCATCATGTCAGTTATGCGTCATCCTGTGATGATTCCGACGGCGCATCGCTGCGGATTTCCACATCATCATTGCCTGGTTCTGGATGATTCGTCAGTTTGGCAAGAATAGTGGCCAGCTTGTAGCGCATTTCCGGACGACGAACGATCATATCGATCGCCCCTTTCTCGATCAGGAATTCACTACGCTGGAAGCCCGGCGGCAGCTTTTCACGCACGGTTTGTTCGATAACGCGTGGACCGGCAAAACCGATCAGCGCTTTCGGCTCGGCAATATTCAGGTCACCCAGCATCGCCAGACTTGCGGAAACACCGCCCATCGTCGGGTCAGTCAGCACGGAGATATACGGCAAGCCGCGCTCACGCATTTTTGCCAATGCCGCACTGGTTTTCGCCATTTGCATCAGCGACATCAGCGCTTCCTGCATACGCGCACCGCCACTGGCAGAGAAGCACACCAGCGGACAGCCATCTTCCAATGCCTGCTCAACGGCACGCACAAAACGTGCACCGACAACAGAGGCCATTGAGCCTCCCATGAAAGAGAACTCAAAGGATGCAGCCACAATCGGCATGCCATAGAGCGTGCCTTTCATGACGATAAGCGCATCTTTCTCATCGGACTGTTTCTGCGCAGAAACCAGACGATCTTTATATTTTTTGGAATCCCGGAATTTCAGGACATCCTTCGGTTCCAGTTCACTTCCCAGTTCGACAGTGTTTTCTTTATCCAGAAACGCCTGTAGACGGTTACGTGCGGAAAGACGCATATGGTGATCGCACTTCGGGCAGACCCCCAGATTGCGCTCCAGCTCAGCACGATAAAGAACCTGACCGCAGCTATCACATTTTGTCCAGACCCCTTCAGGGATGTTCGCTTTACGGGTCGGTGTGATGTTGCTTTTGTTAAGAATTCGTTCAATCCAGCTCATTGATAACCTTTCTGCTTGAACCTGGCAAATGCCAGTCCGCTGTTCATGTTATTCCCTGACAACATTGCCAATGAAAAAATGCCTGAGACGCACGACAATCGCGGTACAAAGGCATCGGCACTCAGGGTGTTCCCAAGAACAGACCATAAATGCTGCCCATTAAACCATAACGTTCCGGGACTGTGGATAAAAAACTGGTCAAACCGGATGTTAAAATACTTCACTTATTTCACATTGCCGCGCGCGGCTGCTCTACGATGGCGGACAATCTCAATAACGCCCGGCAGGATAGAGAGAAAAATAATCGCGACAATCAGTAATTTCAGATTTTCCTGCACTACCGGCAAATCGCCAAACAGGTAGCCCGCATAGGTGAACGACAGCACCCACAACAGCGCACCAATGACATTATAGGCCGCAAAATGCCGATAGCTCATGTGCCCCATCCCGGCGACAAACGGCGCAAATGTTCTCACAATCGGGACAAAGCGCGCCAGAATTATCGTCTTACCGCCGTGACGCTCGTAAAACGCGTGCGTTTTATCCAGATAGCTGCGGCGAAAAATCTTCGAATTCGGGTTGCTAAACAACTTTTCACCGAACAGCCGGCCAATAGTGTAGTTCACTGCATCACCCGTGATTGCAGCAACAATCATCAGGAACACCATTGTATGCACATTCAGATCGTTCGACGGTAACGCCGCCAGCGCCCCTGCAACAAACAGCAGCGAATCGCCCGGCAGAAACGGCGTCACTACCAGCCCGGTTTCACAGAACAAAATCAGGAACAAAATGGCATAAACCCAGACACCATATTGCGCCACCAGTTCCGCCAGATGAACGTCAATGTGCAGAATAAAATCAATAATAAACTGTATAAATTCCATCACAACTTCTTCTCCCCAAAGTGTATACCGATTGCACGCGGTCGATATACGCAAGGCAGCCGGAATTCCCGCGTTGCCTTGCGTATAGCACGCCAAACAGCATCGTCCTTAATACGCACCGCACACGGTCAGATGACCATAGGTCAACAGGCCCCGTGCGATACGACAAAAAACGCACAACTCACACCAATAAGCACTAGTCCGCCAAAAAGAGTGGACCCATCGTGGGCTGTGGCAAAGCAAAACGCGCCGGGTAATCCACCGCCACTAAATACAGCCCTTCGGCTCTGGCCGTCGCTGCCGCCAACGTACGATCTTTGGCCGCCAGCAGCTCTGCAATCCACGCCTCAGGGCGATTGCCACAACCGACTTCCATCAGGCTACCAACAATGTTGCGCACCATATGATGAACGAACGCATTGGCCTTAATATCTACCACGATATAGTCACCGTGACGTGTAACCTTTAAATGATTTACATAGCGCCACGGCGTGCGCGACTGGCATTGCACCGCCCGAAAAGAGGTGAAATCATTCTCCCCCAACAGGCACTGCCCGGCACGCTCCATCCGTTCCACATCCAGCGGATGATAAAAGTGCGTCATGCCATGTGAGAGCACCGCTGGGCGATAGCGGTGATTATAGATGACATAGCGATAGCGACGTGCCGTCGCGCTGAAGCGCGCATGGAAATCCTCCTCCACCGTTTTCACCCAGCGCACAGCGATATCTGGCGGTAAATTCGCATTCACCCCCATCGTCCAGGCGGCATCTTTTCTGATCGCCTGCGTGGTGAAGTGCACAACCTGTCCGGTACCGTGAACCCCAGCATCGGTTCGGCCGGCACAAAACACTTCTATCGGTTCATCCGCGACTTTGCTCAGCGCCTTTTCAAGACAAGCCTGCACGCTAGCGACATCACTCTGGCGCTGCCAGCCATAATACTGGCTACCGTCATACTCAATGCCCAACGCGATTTTCAGCGGGGCGCGTTCGTTTTCCGCAACGGCGTCGGCCTGAATCGCCTCCGCCTGAGTGGTTTCCGACATTACCCGAGATACTCCCGCACCAGACATTCTGCTGTTTCCACCGCCATCAGCGCACCGCCGAAGCGAGCGTTATCGGCGACCGACCAGAATTGCAGCAGTTCAGGAATCCCGTAATCGTTACGCAGACAGCCGACGCTCAGTTGTCCATTGCCGGACGCATCACCGACCTGCGTCGGGTAATCCTGTTCGTCACTAACTTCAATATTTCCAGCATTGAGCAGTTCATCGCGTGCTTCTTCCGCAGACAGCGGACGCAGCGATTCAAGATGGACAACCTGCGCGTGTCCATAGAACACAGGAGACTGGATGCAGGTCACTGAAATCGGCAATCCTTCGTCCTGCAAGACTTTACGCACCTGATCCACCAGACGACGTTCTTCACGTACGCTGCCGGCTTCATCCGGTAGTAAAGGCAACAGATTGAACGCCAGCTGTTTCGGGAAAATCCCGGCTTCTGGCGGAATACCGTTCAGCAAACGCGCACTTTGCCCAGCCAGATCGTCTACCGCCGCTTTGCCGAGGGCGGAAACCGCCAGCATATTGACGACATGCAGGCGTGAAAGCCCTGCCGCATCGGTCAGCGGTTTAATCGCCGTCAGCAGTTGGCTGGTCAGACTGTCGGCCACCGCAACAATATTACGGTTACGGTAATCTGCCAGCGTATGTGCATTCACGCCGGGCACGACCAGCGGGACATCCGGCTCCAGCGCAAACAGACCGCTGCTGTCGATAACCAGACAGCCTGCATTCCCTGCTTCTTCTGCATAGCGGGCGCTGACATCCTGACCAGCGACAAAAAACGCCAGCTGTGCCTGTGACCAGTCAAAATCAGCCACATCGGTGACCAGACAGGACTGGCCGTTAAAACGTATGGTTTCACCCGCGCTACGTTCGCTGGCCAGCAGATACAGTTCACCCACCGGGAATTCGCGTTCCTGCAATAACTCCAGTAACGCCGTGCCTACTGCGCCCGTGGCACCCAGCAGAGCAATATTCCAGCCGTCAGACATTTGGTTCTCTCCCAAATTTTGAATGAAACACAAATCATAAATGGAACCAACAGACGATCGCGACGCCGTCTGTTGGTTCATGAATAAAAAAAGTGATGCTCGCGCGAAACGCCGTTAGCGTGCGCCCCGCACTGACGCCGTGAATCCCAGCGCGTTCAGGCAATCTGCGCTGTCAGCATCAGCGCAGATAACATGGAGTGACGACCATTCGCGTCGTTCCTGATAATGTTTGCGCAGGCGATCGAATTCGCCTTCCTGATGCGCAACGTGGCGCAACAACGCATCATCCCGGCGCACATCATACACCAGATGCACCAGACGTTTTAGCAGCGCCTCATCCAGCGGCACGGTCAGTGTCACTTCGGCATACTCTGGCTCAGGCAAAAGCGACGAAAGCGCCACTTGCTGCGGGGTTCCGATAAACTCGCTCCAGGCTTCAAAGACCTGCGTAGTACCGCGCGCCTTCCCTTCCAGCGTATAACCAGCGATATGCGCCGTGCCAATATCGACGCGAGCTAGCAGATCGGTTGATAATTCAGGCTCGGGTTCCCATACGTCGAGAATGACGCTAAGTTTTTTACCCCGTTGCAAGGCCTCAAGCAGTGCCGCATTATCTACCACCGGACCACGGCAGGCATTAATCAGAATACGTCCGTCGGCAAACGCATCCAGCACGCTGGCATCAACCAAGTGATGGGTACGGTATGGACCATCGAGATACAGCGGCGTATGCAGCGTCAGAATGTCAGCATCGCGCACCAGCGTCTCTAGCGGCAGGAAATCCCCCGCATCACCGCGATCGGCACGCGGCGGATCGCACAGCAGCGTTTTAACGCCCCAGGCTTTCAGACGCGCATCCAGACGTCGGCCAACGTTTCCCACGCCGACAATCCCGACGGTTTTATCACGCAGTTGGAAACCATCACGTTCGGCCAGCATCAGCAAAGAAGAAAACACGTACTCCACTACCGCGATGGCATTGCAGCCGGGCGCAGCAGAAAACGCGATACCGTTGGCGTTAAGCCAGGTATCATCAACATGGTCGGTGCCAGCCGTCGCGCTGCCGACGAATTTTACCGCCGAACCAGACAGCAGATCCGCATTCACCTTCGTGACCGAACGCACCATCAGCGCATCTGCGCCTGCCAGCAGATCGCGCGGTAAAGGACGTCCCGGCACAGCCTGCACGTCACCCAGACGGCTAAAAAGCTCGCGGGCATACGGCATATTCTCATCAACCAGAATCTTCATTGTCTTCTCCGACATCGGTAGCCAGCCAAAAAAAGCGGGGAGATATTTTGCCACCGAATGGGGCAGAAACCCAAGGCAATTACGACGCGATATCTTTCCTTCCTCTGCCCACATCAACATCACGCGGCTCCCATCCACGCACGAGGCGACCATTTACCGCAGCAAAACCAAACCGTGTTAAAGGACATCGCGAGTTGATAGTCGCCGTGTGCCTCTGCTATGTTGTTTGCCGTTGCGGCACTTGCCCTATCTTTACCTCCCAGATCAGACAACCGATACGTTCTCTGTCTGGTCTGTTATGAGAAATCCAACGTTGAACGCCTTATTCCCCACCATTGCCGTGCTGATCTGGTCAGTGAATGTCATTGTCAACAAGCTCTCCGCGAGCGTCATCGACCCGGCTGCTATCTCATTTTATCGCTGGCTACTGGCATTTCTCGTCATGACGCCATTCATGCTGCCAAGCCTGCGTCAGCATGCGACAACCATTCGTCAACACGCCTGGAAATTGCTGGTGCTGGGGTTACTCGGCATGGTGCTGTATCAAAGTCTGGCCTACTACGCGGCGCACTCGATCAGCGCGGTGATGATGGGCATTATGGGGTCGCTCATTCCACTCCTCACGGTCCTGCTCAGCATCCCTCTGCTACGCATCGCCCCCACGCTAGGCGTGCTGCTCGGCAGCATTCTGTCGCTGGCAGGCATTATCTGGCTGATTGGAGAAGGACATCCAGAACAGATTCTGGCGCAAGGCATCGGCCCCGGTGAATTCATGATGTTTTGTGCGTCGCTGTCCTATGCACTCTATGGTGTGTTAACCAAACGCTGGAGCATCCCGTTACCCAACTGGGTATCGCTCTATGTGCAAATTGCCTTTGGCGTGGTGGTACTGATTCCAAATTTCCTGCTGACGGACAACGTGCAGCTTAATGCCCAGAATCTGCCGCTGGTGATTTTCGCTGGCATCATGGCCTCAATCATCGCACCTTTTTTGTGGATTCAGGGCGTTATGCGTCTGGGAGCCAGCAAAGCCGCCATTTTTATGAATCTGACGCCCATTTTTACAGCAATGATCGCGATTGGATTTTTGCACGAGCCTTTGCACCATTATCATCTGATTGGCGGTGGCATCACACTACTCGGTGTTATCCTCGCCCAGCGTCTGCGTACGCCGCTGGGACGCCCCTCATGAGATTCGTGCCTTTTAAGCGGTGCATGACTATCGGCGGTCACAGGAGATTGCTATGATTCCTCTCAATCATGACGGCAGTGAGGATAACCGATATGCAACCTGTAAGTGGCCCGGGTGCCCCGCTGCCCGGCGAACGCCCGGTTACGTCGACAACCACATCCTCAGCCTCGAATGCCACAGGCTCCGCCAACGGCGATCGACCGCTCACGCTGGCACAGCGTACCACGCTGGAAAATCTGGTGCTTAAAGTTGCCGCACTGACAACATCAAAAGCAGCAGAAGTCTGGACGACGGTAAAAACAGGATTAGGTCTGGCAGAGAATAGCGAACTGCAATCCCGCCACTACCAACCTGCCGAGCAGATACTTCAGACGCGTTTAACGCAGGCACAAGATAGCGGTGGACGCCAGCAACTGCTCCAGCGCCTGACGGATATGCTGTCTCAGGGAAATAATCGTCAGGCAGTCAGCGATTTTATCCAGCAACGGTTCGGCAGCACCACGCTAAGCGCATTGAATAAAACGCAGCTACAACAGGTTGTGACGCTGCTACAAAATGGGCAAATCCCGCAGTCAACGGCACCGGCCAGCGCGACACAAACCGCTCAGGCTGCCAACTCGCCCGATCGTCCCCTCAATCCTGCTGAACAGCGTGGCCTGAATCAGTTAGTCACCCGATTGGCGACCATGACCGGGGAACAACCAGCAAGAGTGCTGAGTAATCTGATGATGATGCAGAATCTTAACGCGGGTGACACCATCCCGTTAAAACACCTGCCCTTGCTCACGCAGTTCCTGCAAGCGCAGGTTGAGTTGCAACAAACACAGACGCTGCTGCGCGCCACCTCACCGGCATCTCAGGGGACACCGACAAATGCGGGAACCGCAGGCGCAGCACCAGAATCGCTGACAGCCAACACGGCTAATACGACAAACGCGACGCTGTCATCTACAGCGAACCTATCATCACAGCCACTATCGGCACAGAACGCGCTGCTTTCCCCAAACCTCGCCCCGTTGCAGGCTTTGCTACAACAGCCAATGACCGCGCAGGAACAGCACCTATTGATGGATTACACGCAGAATCGCTTCAATATCGGCTTACAAACGCCGCTGACGCCGATGCAGGTCAGCGATCTGCTGACGTTCCTGTTTACACAGCGCATTCAGCGTGCGCAGGAAACGGACTGGACGGCAACTTCACAATTGCTGCACCCGCTGTTCAACCCTCTGATTGCCTCACTGCCGCTCAGTTGGCAATCCCTGTTCCATAAGCCGATGTTTCTGGTGATTGTCAGCACCTGCGTGGCCGCATTTCTGCTCTGGGTGTTGATCTAAGCACCGTTCTCATTACGACCAAGGCAGCTCATAAGTATTCCAACAAAAAACCCCGCGGCTTGCGCCAGCGGGGTTTGATTACTTTTCATAATAATACGCGAATGAAAAACCGATTATTTATCGAGTTTTCTCATTACCAGCGTCGCGTTCGTACCACCGAAGCCGAAGCTGTTAGACATCACCGTGGTCAGTTTACGCTCCGTCGGAGTCGTCACGATATTCAGGCCAGCAGCCTGCTCATCTAAATTTTCCACGTTAATGCTTGGCGCAACAAAGCCGTGTTCCAGCATCAGCAATGAGTAAATGGCTTCCTGAACGCCTGCGGCTCCCAGAGAGTGACCGGTCATTGCTTTCGTCGCGGAGATCGCTGGCGATTTGTCGCCAAACACTTCACGAATCGCACCCAGTTCCTTCACATCGCCAACCGGCGTAGAGGTACCGTGAGAGTTCAGGTAATCAATTGGCGTATCAACACCGTTCATCGCCATCTTCATGCAGCGAACGGCACCTTCACCCGATGGGGCAACCATATCTGCACCGTCAGACGTCGCACCGTAGCCGACGATTTCTGCGTAGATGTGCGCACCGCGCGCCAGCGCGTGTTCCAACTCTTCGACAACAACCATACCGCCGCCGCCTGCAATCACGAAACCATCACGATCGGCATCATAGGTACGGGACGCTTTTTCTGGTGTTTCATTGTATTTGGTCGACAGCGCGCCCATCGCGTCAAATTCACAGGCCAATTCCCAGCACAGCTCTTCAGCTCCGCCAGCGAATACGATGTCCTGTTTGCCCATCTGAATTTGCTCAACGGCGTTACCGATACAGTGTGCAGAGGTCGCACAGGCAGAACTGATGGAGTAGTTCACACCGTGGATTTTGAACGGCGTTGCCAGACAGGCAGATACCGCGGAACCCATGGATTTGGTCACAACATAAGGACCAACGGCTTTCAGGCCACGCGGGCTACGCATCGCGTCAGCACCAAACACCTGATAGCGCGCAGAACCGCCGGAACCGGCAATCAGGCCAACGCGTGGGTTATTTTGATAAACTTCATCAGACAGGCCGGAATCCTGAATCGCCTGCTCCATGGATAAGTAGGCATAAATCGATGCATCACTCATAAAACGCACAATTTTGCGATCGATGAGGCCAGTGGTGTCCAGTTTGACATTCCCCCAGACGTGACTACGCATACCGGAATCTTTCAGCTCTTGAGAGAAAGTAATACCCGAGCGGCCTTCCCGCAATGATGCCAGAACTTCCTGCTGGTTATTACCGATGCTTGATACGATCCCCAGGCCAGTAATCACTGCACGTTTCATTTAATACCTCTTTTTCCACTTATAGAGTTTGGGATTTCGCTTCGCACTTTAGCGTACAGTTGTAAGCTGAACAAGTCCGATCAGCCGAACTATCGCGAAATTATTGCTAAATTTGCGCCACGATATTCCGCTCGTTAAAATCTCGCCATCACTTGAATAATGAGCTTTTACCGTGACGAACCTCCCCATCCAACATGCGTCGTTAAGTTGGAACGCTCAGGGTACACCTGTATCGCAACAGTTTGATGACGTCTATTTTTCGAATCAGGATGGGTTAGCTGAAACCCGTTATGTGTTTTTAAAGGGCAATCAGTTTCCTGAGCGTTTCGCCACACATCCGCGCACTGCCTGCGTAATAGCAGAAACTGGCTTTGGCACGGGCCTGAATTTTCTTACGCTGTGGCAAGCCTTTGCCGACTTTCGTCAACAGCAACCACAGGCGACCTTGCGCCACTTGCATTTCATCAGCTTCGAGAAATTCCCTCTACGTCGGCATGATTTAGCGGCCGCACATGCTCAGTGGCCGGAACTGGCCGCCTTTGCGGATGAACTGCGTGAGCAATGGCCGCTGCCGCTGCCGGGTTGCCACCGCTTGATTCTGGCGCAAGGTGCTATCACGCTCGATTTATGGTTTGGTGACGTCAACACGTTGCTGCCTGAGTTGGATGACACCCAGAATCATCAGGTCGACGCCTGGTTCCTGGACGGCTTCGCCCCCGCCAAAAACCCGGACATGTGGACAGATAACCTGTTTCAGGCAATGGCTCGTCTGTGCCGTCAAGGAGGCACGTTTGCCACCTTTACCGCTGCGGGCTTTGTACGTCGCGGTCTGCAACAGGCGGGGTTTCAGGTCAGTAAAGTCAAAGGATTCGGGCAAAAACGCGAGATGCTGAGTGGCATCCTTCCCGAGACGCTTCCCATCACCTCGCCGACACCGTGGTATGCGCGTCCTGCGGCCAGCACGACTGACGATATTGCGATTATCGGCGGCGGCATCGCCAGCGTGCTCACCGCACTGGCGCTGCAACGGCGCGGAGCAAAGGTCACGCTCTACTGTGCGGAAGCCCTGCCTGCCACGGGTGCCTCCGGCAATCGTCAGGGTGCGCTGTATCCCCTGCTGAATAACAGGCACGATGCGGTATCCCGCTTCTTCTCCCTTGCTTTTGACTTTGCCCGCCGCAGTTACACGGCACTGGCGCAACAGGGTCTGGCATTTGAGCACCAGTGGTGCGGAGTTAGCCAGCTCGCCTGGGATGAAAAAAGCGCGCGTAAGATCGAACAGATTCTGCAAGGCGAATGGCCGGAAGAGTTAGTCATTAGCGTGGATGCACAACAACTGGAAAACCAAAGCGGTCTGAATCCCGGCGTAAACGGCATCACCTACCCCGACGGCGGCTGGCTGTGTCCGGCAGAACTAACAGCCGCTGCGTTGAAGCTGGCACAGCAGAACGGCCTGTCGGTACAGATGAATACCTCCGTTTCCGCACTGGAGAAAACGGACGACGGCTGGGCGCTCACCTTCAGTACCGGCCAACGGGTAAGTCATGCGGTTGTGGTGCTGGCAAATGGCTATCACATTACTGATTGGTCGCAAACTCATCATTTACCCGCCTACGCCGTGCGCGGGCAGGTCAGTCATATTCCCACTAACCCCGTGTTGGGGCAGCTTAAACAGGTTCTGTGCTACGACGGCTATTTGACACCGGTCAGCCCGCGCCATCAAACGCACTGCATCGGGGCAAGCTATATACGGGGAGAAACCCGCTGTGAGTATCGGGAAGAAGAACAGCAAGAGAACCGCCAGCGGCTACTGAACTGCTTGCCCCACGCAGAGTGGGTCAAGACGATCGATGTCAGCAATGCGCAAGCACGCCAGGGTGTGCGCAGTGCACTACGCGATCATCTGCCGCTGTTAGGAGCCGTGCCGGACTATGAACAAACGCTGGCAGAATATGAAGATCGGCTGCATCCACAGCACCGTGCCGACACCGTGCCGAGCGCGCCTTATTGGCGAGATCTGTTTATTATCGGTGCGTTAGGCTCACGTGGGCTCTGCTCTGCCCCACTCGCGGCAGAAATTTTGGCTTCACAAATGTATGGAGAACCGCTGCCGCTGGATCGCGACACGCTTGCTGCGCTAAACCCGAATCGCTTCTGGATAAGGAAACTGCTGAAAGGCAAACCCGTCACTCAGGATTAATGAGGAAGAAGATGTGCTGGCTTGACTAAGCCAGCACTGATTGCTTAACGATGAGCACTGATGAAATCAGTGTGTACTGTTCTGCGCCTGCTGGAACAGTCGTTCCCACATTCCGTTAACCAATACCTGATCCGGCGGTGACAGTTCGCCATTTTTAATAGCGTTATTAATACTGTCGCTAACGCGCACATGTAGTGCTTCAAGCGTGTGTTCCCCGTTTTCTTCCGCTTCTGCAACCGACACTGTCAGATGACCGCGCAAGTAGCCACCAGCAAAAAGCTCGTCGTCGCTGGCATGTTCTACCATGTCATCAATCAGCGCCAGAATGCGCGTTTCAAATTCTGCGATCATTTCTTATCCTCAAATTTTTTGCAGTTCCCGCTCATCACAGATCGGCTGGATACGGGAAGCTCGCCGCCGTCAGCGGGGGCGTATTGTAAAACGATTGTAGCGCACGAATAAAGCTCGCCGGACGCGCAGGAATCCCCTCGTCCAGATACTGCATCACTTGCGCATGCACACGCCGTTGGAAATCAATGCGATCTGGCTCGCAATCGCCGTTCAGGTTGTCGCAGCTGACATTAAACGGAAAACCCGCCGCAACACAGAACAGCCAGTCGAAGGCCTGGGGTTTAATCTCCACCACTTCGAACTGGCTTTGCGTCGTGGCATCGCGGCCATCCGGGCAGTACCAGTAGCCGAAGTCGACCTGCAAACGCCGCTGGGCACCGGCAATACACCAGTGGGAGATCTCGTGCAGCGCGCTGGCATAAAAACCATGCGCAAACACAATCCGGTGATACGGAATGTCATCATCCGCTGGCAGATAAATCGGCTCATCGTCGCCTTTTACCAGACGGGTGTTGTATTCATCGCCAAAGCAATCATTAAAAATATCAATAAGTTGCTGATAATGGTGCGTCGTTGTCATGTTATCTGTTGTGATCATAAGATTGTTATCATAAAAACTGTCCCAGCCAGGCAGCAATCTCGTGTCCGTGGCTGTCATAAATCAGCTTGCTGCTCATAATGGCGGAAACCAGCACCAGCATAGGACGAATCAGCTTTTGCCCTTTCGTCATCACCATTTTAGCCCCAAGCCGCGCGCCGAGGATCTGCCCGATCAGCATGACGCCCCCAACCACCCAGACCACTTTTCCGCTAAGCATAAAAAACAGCAGCCCGCCGAAGTTGGAGGTAAAGTTCAGGATTTTGGCATTCGCCGTCGCTTTTGCCAGATTGAAACCATACAGGGTGACAAACGCCAGCGCATAAAACGACCCAGCGCCGGGGCCAAAGAAGCCGTCATAAAAACCGACGCAGCCGCCTGCCACAATCGCAAACGGAAGCGGCGACAGGCGACGTTGCCGATCGTCATCACCAATTTTTGGCGTGAGTAAAAAGTAGAGACCAATACCAATAATCAGCACCGGCAGCAGTTGGCGCAAAAAGTCGGCATGGATTTGCTGGATCAGCCAGGCACCAAAGGTCGAACCGATAAACGTCAGCGCAATCGCCAGCTTCTGCTCGCCCAGATTGACCGCGCGGCGACGGATGAAATACAGGCTGGCGGAAAAGGATCCTCCGACGGCCTGAAGTTTATTCGTCGCCAGCGCCTGCGCAGGGGATAAACCCGCCGCCAGCAAGGCTGGGATCGTCAATAAACCGCCACCGCCCGCAATCGAATCAATAAACCCTGCCAACGCCCCAACAAAAAACAGCACGGCCAGCATCTCTGGCCCAAGAACTAACCAGTCCATCGTTATTCGTTATCTCGCAGCAAAATGTCTGTCGAGCAATGCCTGACAAGAAGGAGGCAATGGCGGCGGCGTGGTTTTTTCTGGGGCTTCGCTACTCGGCTGCTTCGGCTGGAACCAGCTGGTTAACTCGGCACCGCATCCGTCACCGATGGGGGGTTCACTCTGTTCCTGACATTCCAGACTGTCCGCCGGGCAGCGCAGGCGCACGTGCATGTGCGCGCGATGCGCAAACCAGGGGCGGACTTTACGCAGCCAGTCACGATCGTGGCCCGCTTCGGCACACAGCTGTTTTTTAATCGCCGGATTGACGAAGATACGCGTTACATCGTTATCCAACGCGGCGGTTTTGATCAGGGTGGTGATTTCCGGTCGCCAGACGCGCGGGTTAACGTTCAGTCCGCTGGCGTTAACCAAGTCGATAGGTTGCGGCTTCAGCAACTGCTGCTCGCTCCAGCGCTGTCTGGGTAATTGCAGCCAGATGTCGACATCTAGCCCGGATTGGTGACTGGCGTGGCCGCTGCTGAAACGTCCACCGACAGGCATGCCCATATCCCCCACCAGCACATTACCCGAGGTCGTACGCTTCACCTCGTTGCTCAGGCGGTGAATAAATGCCAGCAGATCGGGGTGGCCGAAATAGCGGCGCTGATCGACACGCATCACCTGATAATCCAGCGACTGCAATGGCAGCGGCTGGGCACCGATGATACAGCCATTGGAAAAACTACCAATTGACTGCGGCGCGCCCGCAACCGGATGTGCGATCTCCTGCCAGGGCGTTTTCGCCCACGCGACGTTCGACCACAGCGGCGCGCTCAGCGCCAGCGCGAGAACCCCGATTAACCCTTGTTTCATTATTTTTTACCAGCGAGGAACCTGACTATTCACATCCCCACACTGTGCGCGTTGGCGCAGCAGGTGATCCATTAACACAATCGCCATCATGGCTTCGGCAATCGGCACCGCACGAATACCGACACAAGGATCGTGACGGCCGCGTGTGACCATTTCCGTCGCTTCGCCCTGACGGTTGATCGTTTTCCCCGGCACCATAATGCTGGAGGTCGGTTTCAACGCCAGATGCGCAACGATATGCTGACCGCTGCTGATCCCGCCTAAAATGCCGCCAGCGTGGTTGCTTTGGAAACCGTCCGGCGTGATTTCGTCACGATTTTCGCTGCCACGCTTGGTGACAACCGCAAAGCCATCACCAATTTCAACGCCTTTCACAGCATTGATGCTCATTAACGCATGAGCCAGATCGGCATCAAGACGATCAAAGACCGGCTCACCTAATCCGGCGGGCACAGATTCCGCCACGACGCTCACCTTCGCGCCAATGGAGTCGCCCTCTTTTTTGAGCGCACGCATCAGTTCATCCAAGGCTTCCAGCTTGTCGACA
The DNA here is from genome assembly GCF_015689195.1 of Pectobacterium aroidearum. Classification (GTDB taxonomy): domain Bacteria; phylum Pseudomonadota; class Gammaproteobacteria; order Enterobacterales; family Enterobacteriaceae; genus Pectobacterium; species Pectobacterium aroidearum. Next base: position 1,650,019 of record NZ_CP065044.1, on the reverse strand, counting down.
TCCGGGCAGAAGAACGGGTTTTGCTCAACCTGATCCCAATCTTTCAGTTCGCAGGTGACATCGCCAATCTGCGACAGATAGCCACGAACTTTCACACCGTATTGCTGTTGCAGGTATTTCTTCGCAATCGCGCCTGCGGCAACGCGCATCGCGGTTTCACGCGCAGAAGAGCGACCGCCACCGCGGTAATCGCGCAGGCCATATTTTTGCTCATAGGTGTAGTCCGCATGACCGGGGCGAAAAACATCTTTAATCGCGCTGTAATCCTGAGAGCGCTGATCGGTGTTTTCAATCAGCAGACCAATGCTGGTCCCTGTTGTCACGCCCTCAAAAACGCCGGACAGGATCTTGACCTGATCGGGCTCGCGGCGCTGCGTCGTATAGCGGGATGTCCCCGGGCGGCGACGATCCAAATCGTGTTGCAGATCCGCTTCGGTCAGCGGGATCCCCGGTGGTACGCCATCAACAATACACCCCAGAGCAATACCGTGGGATTCACCAAATGTAGTGACGCGGAAAAATTGCCCAATACTGTTGCCTGCCATCACAACTCCTTCGCATGTGTTCTGTTTCTGTCCCACCGCGCAGCCAGATGCACGATAGGACTACTGAATATCGTTATGACCGCTTAGTCGCGGTAAGCGCTAAAGTGCGCTTTGCAATCAACCAGCTGTGATTGCGTGAGCATAAATATGCCGTCACCGCCATTATCAAACTCCAGCCAGGTGAACGGAATCTCTGGATATTGCTCGATCAGGTGCACCATGCTGTTGCCCACTTCGCAAATCAGCACGCCGTCGTCGCGAAGATAGTCTGGCGCGCAGGCCAGAATACGACGAACCAGATCCAGACCATCGTTGCCCGCCGCCAGCCCAAGCTCCGGTTCGAAACGGAACTCCTGCGGTAGATCGGACATATCTTCTTCATCCACATACGGTGGATTGGTCACGATCAAATCATAGCGAATCGTAGGCAAATCGCGGAACAAGTCAGACCGAATCGGCGTCACGCGGTATTCCAGACCGTGCTGCTGAATATTCTGTTCGGTTACCGCCAGCGCATCACTGGAGATATCCACGGCGTCAACTTCCGCTTCAGGGAATGCCTGAGCGCAAGCTATTGCAATACAGCCGCTGCCCGTGCACAGATCCAGAATATGGTTTGGTGCTTTTGGTAACTGCTCATCAAAATAGTTATTGATCAGCTCACCGATAGGAGAACGCGGCACCAGCACGCGTTCATCAACGTAGAATTCCAGGCCGCAGAACCAGGCCTTGTTGGTCAGATAGGCAACCGGAATACGCTCGTTAACGCGGCGGATCACGCGTTCAACAATGCGCTGCCGCTCGCTGGTGATCAAACGAGACGTGTACATATCTTCAGGAATATCGAGCGGCAGATACAGACTAGGCAATACCAGCTGTATGGCCTCATCCCAGGGATTATCCGTCCCGTGACCGTAATAGACGTTGGCTGCGTTAAACCGGCTGACAGCCCAGCGCAACATATCCTGAATGGTATGAAGTTCACTGACGGCCTCATCGACGAAAATTTTGTCCAAGGGTGTCCTCCGCAGACAGTTCTGAACGGGAAATTGGCGCTTAGTTTGCCATGAAGCCCGCGACAAATCAGCAGATATAACCGACTGAACGCGCCCCGATACAGACTTTTATTTAGCGACAGCAGGCAGACAAGGTAAACTGATCGAATGTTGACGCAAGATGAATGAAATATGAGTAATAAATATTCGCTGAATGACGACGAATTACAGCTTTTTCGCACGTCAATCACTGGCACAAAAAAGTTGCGTCAGGACACCTATACCCACAAACCACTGCGCAGGAAAATAGGCGAATTGCCGGCAAAACGGGCATTGCAGGAACAGGTTGATGCCAGTTTCTATTTCTCGGATGAATTTCAGCCGCAGTTGGATGCAGAAGGCCCTACGCGCTATGTCCGTCCAGGCGCCAGCCACTATGAATTGAAGAAACTGCGACGGGGAGATTATTCACCAGAGCTGTTTCTGGATCTGCACGGCCTGACGCAGCTTCAGGCGAAACAGGAACTGGGCGCGCTGCTGGCAGCTTGCCGTCGGGAGCACGTTTACTGCGCCTGCGTGATGCACGGGCACGGCAAACATATACTGAAGCAGCAAACACCGCTCTGGCTGGCGCAGCACCCCGATGTGTTGGCGTTTCATCAGGCCCCGAAAGAATTTGGGGGGAATGCCGCGCTACTGGTATTGGTGGCGCTGGAGGCACCTTCGCTTGAGTAACCCTTGTCATACGTCAAGCATGCGGGCGTGTAGCAAGCTACACGCCTCATCCCCTCTGAATGCCGAGTTTCTCGATTAGCAATCAGGGTTTCGCGGTCAGTTGTGCTGGGCTAACCTGCCAATGCAGCACACCATTGCCGGATTCCGCTTCCAGTTTCACGCAGGCGATGGCGGACGTAGCGAACATCGGAGCCGTTTCATTCCGGCATAATTCTGCAACCAGATAGCCCACCAGCGGCAGGTGCGAAACCACCAGAACCGCACTAACGCCTTCTCTCGCCAGCGTTTGCAGGTAATAACCGACAAGCTGGGCATCACCACCGGGCGTCAGTTCATTTAAGCAATCCGCTTCTTCCGGCAGCAGCAGCTCTTTCTTCACCACGTCGAGCGTTTGCTGCGCGCGTAAATAAGGACTCACCAAAACGCGCTCAATATCAATATTTTGCTCGTTCAGCCAGCACGCCATCTGGCGAGATTCATCGCGACCAGCGTCGCTCAGTGGCCGAACGGCATCACTCGCTGCATCAAGTACCGCATCACCATGACGCATTATCAACACTTGCATATCACACCGCTATGTTAATGAAATATATGGTATATCCTCATAACCCTGTCGGTATGAGGATTGGCTTTTCTGCAATTGGGCATGCCCGCAACATAAGCCATATAAGGTATAGTGTCTTGCTGTAGGTTACCTGAGTTTCTTGCTATGTAAACTCGCCTGAGATCAGGTTTCGGTAGAAAAACGCATCCTCGCCGCGTCTTACCACAGGCAACCAACCGTAATCAGACAAAAATACGACCGAATACTGTTGAAAAATTAACCACCTCAATGCCGCGTTTTTATCCGATCCGTCGCCAAAGAGTCAATTATCGTTATGAATCGATAAAATCAGAAGGCGCGCTCAACTTTCAGTTTTTCTCAATAAAATATTGATAAATAAAACATTTAAAGACATTTGAGAGATCATTCCCCACCCGAAGAAAATGACCATAATTTTAAAATGGTCATTATAATCAATTACAATAAAACGAATAAATAAGATATAGAATTCAAAAAATAAAAACAAATCAGCATAAAAAACCAAAAAAATAAAAAAAGTCAATTTTTTACACTTTTTTAACACATATTAATTTTGTGATATTGTTAAACAACCACTCTACTTCTATCTTTATCTTAAATAGTGTTTTTTTTACTATTCGTTTTATATAAACAAGGTAATGACACAGAATATAACGTCATATAATAAAAATAGATTGCTCTTCTATTTATGGACGAATGCGCAATTCAGGATAAATCCCGAAGAATCTCTCTGTTGTTTTATATGCCCGCCATTATTCACGCCATGGAAGAAAAATGAGTAATACATTTCTTTATAGATTTATTCTCACCAAACGGAAAGCACTGAAAATAGTAGTGATATATATTTCAGCAATATGACATTTTTGCGTTCGTGGTTTAGGAAATAAGGAAAGATAACGCCTTTCTCTGCATTTTCCTGAATAGCCAAAACCATGCCACGTAAATACCCATATTGATTAAACGACTCGTTATGATTTCTTTCGTAATAATCACTCATAACGAGCAGTTTTCACGGAGACCACGGTACTTTCGTGAAGACACTTTCAATGAAAATAAGTGAGAGGCATATAAAGGAATCGTTATGAATTCTAAACGTATCACATTATCTATTCTGGCGACACTATTCACCACGTTCGGCCTTTCCCCCACCGCCAGCAGCGTGACGATTAATGGTCAGATCCCCGTATCACTCACCATTACCGCCGCCTGTACAGTCAATAACGGGGGAGGAGCAGGAACCACATGGGGAACAATAGATTTCGGTTCCCACTCCGACCTGACTGCCGCGATTGATAGCCAGGTGGCCAGCATCGGTGGCAACGGGATCACTGTCAGTTGCTCTGTTGGCACGCCAGCCACATTGCGTATCGGTGAAGGTGCAAACGCCTCCACCACGCTACGCAGACTGGCGCCAGGCACAGGAACCTATAACGTCCCCTACCGTTTATACAGTGACTCAACCCGCACGACTGAAATCCCGCTGAATAGTGCAACGGGTATTGCTATCGTCGCAACAGGCAACCCGCAGATGGTTCCGATCTATGCGCGTATTCAGCCGTCAGACCAGACCGTTCTGGCACCCACCGCTGGGTCTTATACCGATACCGTCACTGCCACTATCGAATGGTAATCTTTTACAGGCCGACATGCCTACATGTCGGCCTTTTTAGGGTCATTGATCCGTAAGAAAAGGAGCCGTTATGTCACCACGTCTTATACGCGATATCGCGTTTGCTGCCAGTGGCCTGCCGTTCCCCTTGGCGTTGGGTTCTGCCCGCATCGCCATTCAGGCCAAGTAACCACTGGTATTGCGATGCGTTTTCTATCGGTATTGGTTTTGCCACTTCTGCTGTACGGTTCCATCATCCCCATGGTGGCGATGGCGCTCACCGTTAGCAGCACATTCGATGTCACGGCAACGATACAAAGAGGCTGTGTTTTTGGCACCAGTACGGCAAATAGTCAGCCCAATATGGGCACACTTGACTTCGGAACGCGCAGCGCCACGGCGACCAACGTGGATATCGCCAGCACGAGCGGCGGCGGCTCGATTGTTGCCACCTGCACACCAGGCACAAGCGCCATCATTGAACTGAGCTACGGTGCCAATGGCGGTAGCAGCGCACAGCGTTATCTGAAAAATGCAGCAGGAACGCGCCTGTTGGCCTATCAGCTTTACCGCGATGCTGCGCGCACGCAGGTATGGGGAACGGGAAGTCTGGCGTTCAGTATTGTCTCCTTTCCCAGCACAACCCAGACCTACACCGTTTATGCCCGCTACTTTGGCGGCACACCTCTGCCTCCCGCAGGGGTTTATACCGATAACGTGACCGTCAGCCTGACTTATTAAAAACAAAACAGGGTGAACACAGGATGAAGAGGAAAATGACGTTTTTTATTCGGGCAATGGTCTTTTTATTAAGCGGATTCGGCTCATCGTGCTTTGCCGCCAGTTCTATCCTCGTGTGGCCGATTTATCAGGTCATTGAATCCGATGAGAACAGTTCAGCCCTGTGGCTGGAAAACAAAGGCAATGCACCCGTTGGTTTGCAAATCCGCATCATGTCCTGGAAGCAAATAGACTTTCAGGATCGTTATGCCGAACAAAATAACGTAATTGCGACACCGCCGTTCATGACGCTGGAACCGGGTAAACGCAATATGGTGCGCCTGATTCGCGTCAACTCAGCCCCCGCTAATACCGAACAGGCTTACCGCATCATCGTTGATGAGATTTCCGCTCCTTATCAACAAAATACCCCGCAGATGGGGCTGCAATTCCAGATGCGCTATCTGCTACCTCTGTTTCTTGATGGTGAAGGCGTCTGGACACATGCTCGCCCGGAGAAACGACGCTCCAATGCCGAACCGACGCTGCCCGTACTCAGTTGGCGAATCAGCGCGGTGGGGGGGAGAAACTATCTTTATGTCCGCAACCGTGGCGTGGTGCATGCCCGGCTGAGTAACGTCTATTGGTCAGCCGACCAGAGCGGGAAAGGAAGCCGAATAAAGATAACCGACGGCTTTTTAGGCTATGTGCTACCGGGGCAAGAGATGCGCTGGCCGTTACCTGCTGGCGTATCCACCCCGAGCGCAGCGATGCAGCTCTTCACCAATCTGATCGATATCACCGATCCCATACTGATTAAACGCGAATGATGGATCGGTTAAGAACAGAGTCGAGTCTGTTGGCTGTCCGGCCATGGTGAGATGTAGCATGACGCACAAAACAGGTGCCTTTCTCCTGCTCATGTGCGCCCCGCTTGCGCTGTTTTATTCTGCGACCCTTCTCGCGGAAGAGTATACCGATCTCCCCGCCCCCCCCAGCGCGATGCCCTCGCTCAGCGAATCCGTCTATTATTTAACACTTTCCGTCAACGGACAGAGCGATAACGCGGTAGTCCCTGTCACGTATCGTGCCGGGAACTATTATGTGGATGCGGCCGCGCTGCGCCAGAATCACATTCGCCTGTCAGAGCAAAGCGTGGGGCTGGTCAATATCAGCGATCTGCCAGACGTCACCGTCGATTACGATCAGGCCATACAGCAGCTAAAACTCACCGTGCCCATGCACTGGCTACCCGAGCAATCCGTTGAAGGCGGAGGGCAGAATATGGCGCGCCTTCCCGCTCGCACCAGTCCAGGCCTGTTATTCAACTATAACCTTTATTACACCTCGCCCCGCAGCAGTTCGGACTCGCTCAGCAGTTGGATGGAACAGCGCTTTTTCAGCCCCTACGGAACCCTATCCAATACGGGGATCTACTATTTCACATCGGGCAATAGTACCTCGCAGCAAGATGGCTATCAGCGCTTCGATACCTATTGGCGTTATAACGATAACGAACGCATGCTCACCTATCAGGTTGGCGATCTGATTAGCAACTCCCTGACGTGGAGCAACTCGGTGCGTATGGGCGGCCTGCGTGTCGCCCGCAATTTCGGCCTTCGCCCGGATATCGTGACCTATCCAATGCTGCAATACACCGGTACGGCCGCCGTACCCAGCACGCTTGACTTGTTTATTAACGGTTATAAAGCCAACAGCACGAACCTGAACGCGGGTCCGTTCACCCTCACCAATACGCCTTACCTGAATGGCGCAGGGGAAGCGACGGTGATTACCACGGACGCTCAAGGGCGGCAGGTTTCTACCACGATTCCTTTTTATGTCTCCAACGCCTTGCTGCGGGAGGGATTAAGCGATTTCGATCTGTCCATTGGTGTTTTGCGCCGGGACTATGGGGTACAGAATAATTCCTACACTGACGATCCTGCCGTCAGCGGCATCTATCGCTACGGGCTGACCAATAAGCTGACGGTATCGACACATGGCGAGGCCGTACAGGATCTGTATCTACTCGGCGCAGGGGTGGACTTTACCGTGGGTCGCTGGGGCACACTGAGTTCCTCTTACAGTCAAAGCGAAAAGGAAGCCACCGGACACCAATACACCACGGGCTACTCTTACTACAGTTCTGCATTTGGCCTGAGCGTCCAACACGCTAAACGCAGTGAAAAGTACCGCGATTTAGCCTCCGTGCTCACAGAAGGCCGCCTCAGTCGGGAAAGCTATCAGGCGACGCTCAGCAGCCAGTTATTTGGTGAAGGTAATGGTTCATTCGGCGTGGGTTATTTCGATATCCGCTCGTACGATTCAACCCGTACCCGTCTGCTGAATCTCTCTTTCAGCCGTCAGGTCTGGCAAGACAGCTCCATTTACCTCGCCTTTAACAAAGCGCTGGGAGGAAACGGCTACAGCGCCCAACTCCAGTTCGTGATGCCTTTTGGTCGCAACGGCAGCATCAATGCCGGGGTCCAGCGTGACAGCAATGGCGATTACTCACCGCGCATTGGAGTGAACCGTACCACGCCGACAGAAGGCGGATTAGGCTGGAACGCCGCCTATGGCGCAGGCAGAAACCCTTATCATCAAGGGGCGCTGAATTGGCGCGGCCCTTATGCCATGCTTGCTGGCGGGACGTATGGCAATGAAGGCAATATGACACAGTGGGGGGAACTGAGCGGCTCGCTAATCTACATGAACGGGGGGCTTTTCCCCAGTAACCGCATCAACGATGCCTTTATTGTGGTCGATACCGAAGGATACCCCGATGTCCCGGTGAAATATGAAAATCAGCTCGTGGGGAAAACCAACAAAAACGGCCACTTACTTGTCCCGTGGGTCGTGTCCAACTACCCAGCGAAAGTGGAAATCGATACGCTACAACTGCCAGCCAACGTCACGACACCCCAGGTGGAATCACGCGTGGCGGTCAAAGAAGGCAGCGGCACCATCGTGAAATTCCCCGTTCATGTCGTGCGTTCCGCCAACATCAGGCTGCTCAATTCGGAGGGCAACCCGCTCACCATCGGCACCTGGATCACCGACGAAATCAGCGGCGACACCACGATCAGCGGCTACGATGGTCTGGCCTACTTCGCCAATCTGAGCACCGCTAATCGCTTACGCTTTAAACAAGAAGACGGACGGCTTTGCCGGGTGGAATTCTCGCTGCCGGAATCACAGAACATGATGGCGACCATCGGCCCGCTCACCTGCCAGACTGACCCAAAAGGATAAAACGATGCTGAATCCGATACCGAAGATTCCTTTCACCTTTTCCGCCAACTGGCAGGCTATCCGCTGGTTGCGTCTGCCCTTGCTCATGATGACATTCTATTACGCGCCTTTTGGCTATGCCGCCTGTACCACGCCCCCCAGCAACACCACGCTGGGGCCTTATGGTTCTTCCGTTGTCGGTGTTAACGGATCACCACAGATCGTGGCATCGGGAAGCGGGTTTCGTTGTACGGGGAGTGTGTTGAGTTTAATCAGTCCCAATACCATCACCGCGACGATACAGAGTGACAGCAACCCCAGCGGAACCACCATGCGGCTGCGCAGAGGGACAAGCACAGATTACGTTCCTTACAGCCTGTGTATGGATTCCGGCTGCGGTACGCTTTATAACATCAACTCGTCCTACACCTGGAGCCGGACTACCTTTCTGGACATATTAGGCCTGTTCAATTCCACTGACGGCACAATGCCGATCTATATCCGCACCAGTACCGGTAACAACATTTCCGCCGGTACCTATACCGACACGGTGACCATCAAATGGGATTACCGACTGTGTGCGCTGGGTGCATTAGGCCTCTGCATTTACGATGAGGGCTCAACGACGTCAACCCTCAATATCACCATGAACATCACCAATGATTGCCAGATCACCAACGCACCGAATATCAGCTTTGGTACTGCGGCGTTTCCTGCCGATTTTGCGGATGTCAACAATAGCCTCGGCGTTCGCTGTACGCTGCTGGGCGCGTATACCGTCAAGCTGGTCAGTACCCACCCTGACGATGCCAATTGGCGCAGAATGACAGCCACCGTCGGCGGCACGCCCTACTACCTGCAATATCAGTTCTATCGCACCGGGAATATCGCCTGGACCGAGACGAACGATTACAGCGGGACGGGTTCGGGGATTACACAGAGTATCCCGTACACCGCCCGCATTAACGCCAGTCAGGCCAGCAAGCCGGAGGGGGCGTATAAAGACACCGTCACGATCAACGTCACAATTAACTAGCGCTATCGTCCTCATCGGTTGGCGGATAAAACGTCCGCTGACCTTCCCGCATCGCAAGCAAACGCTCACAGGGCGCGAACCGATCGCCATACTGTTGTTGCAGAACCAGTAGTGTTTTCACGACGGTTTCCATCCCCAGACGATCCATGTAGTGGAACGGTCCGCCAAGAAACGGTGGGAAACCAATACCAAATACTGCCCCGATATCACCATCGCGCGCACATTGAATCACGCCTTCATCCAGACAACGCGCCGCCTCATTCAGCATCATCATTACGCCACGCTGGCTAATTAGCGCAGGGTCGATGTGAGCCTTTGCCGTCACATCCAGCAGCGGGTAAATTGAGCTATCAACCTCCCTCCCCGTCTGCCAGAAACGGCGCGTTTTATTGTATCGATAGAACCCTTTCCCATTCTTACGACCTTTGCGCCCATCTTTCAGGATCGCATCAAACGCAGGTGGAGAGGTGAAACGTGTGCCCAGTTCTTCACTTAACACTGGCACAATTTTGGTCGCGACATCGATGCCGACTTCATCAAGCAGCGCAAACGGACCAACGGGGAAACCAAAGCGCACCAGCGCATAGTCGATCGATTCAATTGGCTCGCCTTCCAGCAGGCAGTAAGCCGCTTCATTGATATAAGGTGCCAATATGCGGTTCACATAAAAACCGGCGCTGTCACCCACGACGATCGCGGTTTTTCCCTGCTTTCTGGCTAGAGCAACCGTCGTCGCCACCGTTTCGGCGCTGGTATGCGCATGAGGAATCACTTCAACCAGCGGCATTTTGTCTACCGGGCTAAAATAGTGCAGCCCAATAACCTGCTGTGGACGGCGCGCGCCTTCCGCAATCTGATGGATCGGCAACGATGAGGTGTTGGATGCGAAAATCGTATGCGGCGCGGCATGATCTTCAATCTCCGCCACCATTTGCCGCTTCAGCGCCAGATCTTCGAACACGGCCTCAATGACAATATCCGCATGTTCAAACCCGCGATAATCCGTACTGCCGGAAATCAACGTCATCAACCGCTGACGCTCCGTCGGCTTCATCCGTTTACGCTGAACGCGCTGGGTCAACAGTTGCCAGTTGTACTTCAACGCATGGTTGATACCCTGCTCATTGATATCTTTAATCCGCACCGGCAACTGCCCGCGCGTCGCCGTCACGCTGGCGATCCCTCCTCCCATCAACCCGCCGCCAAGAATGCCGACGTAGTGGATCGGTTTCGCATCAGAGGCTGCACCAGTAGTTTTCTTTAACGCGTTGGAAGCAAAGAACAAATGGCGTAGCGCGGCAGATTCCGGCGTCATCACCAGCTTACCGAACGCCCGCGCCTCCTGTCGGTATCCTTCTTCACGACCCTTTTCCACTCCCCGGCGCACGACCTGAATAATCTTTTCAGTGGCCGGATAGTTGCCGTGTGTTTTCGCACGGGTTTTGCGCTTCACCATCTTGAAAAGCACATGGCGAATGCCCGGACTGCTCAGCAGGCGCGACCGCCAGCCTAGCGGCTCCGCTTTACGTTTTCCTTTTTTGAGCATCTCGACTGCGGTATCCAGCAGGATATCGTGCGGAACGGCCTCATCGACCAGCCCCTGCCGTAATGCCTGATTCGCGCGGAGGTGGCGACCGGTCAGAATGAGATCGAGCGCGCTATCCAGACCAATCAACCGCGGCAAACGCTGCGTTCCGCCTGATCCGGGAAGGAGTCCAAGCTGCACTTCCGGTAACCCCAGCACCGTTTTTTCATCCAGCGAGCAAACGCGATAATCGCAGGCTAATGCCAGTTCCAGCCCGCCGCCCAGACAAGCGCCGTGAATCGCGGCCACCACGGGGAACGGTAATGCAGCAATCTGCTCAAAGGTTTCCTGCCCCTGCTTTGCCAGATTTTCAGCCTGTTCAGCGCTGCGGCACTGGTTCAACATGGTGATATCCGCACCTGCGATAAACGAGTCAGGTTTGGAGGAAATCAGGATCAGCCCCCTGAGCGTCGCATGTTGTCGCGCCAGCTCGAAGACCGAAAGAATCTGCTGCGCAAATTCGCTTTTTAGCGTGTTTACCTTCTCGCCGGGCACGTCAATGCCGATCACGCCGATATTATCCGGCCGAATCGTGAGGGAAAAGGCAGAGGGGCTTTCCGTTATGGCAGAGAAAGGCTGTTGATCGTTCATGGCGTCACCTCCAGTACCATTGCCGCACCCAGCCCGCCCGCCGCGCAGGCGGTGGTTAATCCCAGTCCGCCGCCGCGACGGCGCAGTTCATTCAGCGTTTGGGTAATCATCCTCGCGCCGGTGGCCGCAAAGGGGTGTCCATAGGCAATGGATCCCCCCAGCACATTGAACTTAGCGCGATCTACCTCACCCAGCGCGGCATTCCTACCCAGTTGATGACGCGCGAACTCATCGCTGGCAAACAGTTTGAGGTTTGCCAGCGTCTGGGCGGCAAAGGCTTCGTGCATATCAATGAGCGTCAAATCAGCCAGCTTCACTCCAGCCCTTGCCAGCGCAAGCGGAGAGGCATAAGCCGGCCCCAGCAACATATCACGCTGCACGCCGATAGCGCTGAATGCATAACTACGCAGGTAGCCTAGCGGCGTGAGTCCCAGACTTTTGGCTCGGGACTCACTCATCATCAACACGGCCGCCGCGCCATCCGTCAGCGGCGTACTGTTCGCCGCCGTCACGGAGCCATGCCGGCGATCGAATGCCGGGCGTAAACGGGAATACTGCTCCAGTGCGGAATCATGGCGCACATTGTTATCTTCACTCAGCGCCTTCTCATAAGGCGGGACATAAGCCGTCATCACTTCATCGCGCAGCACGCCAGATTCCCAGGCTTGGGCCGCCAGCTTGTGCGAACGGTGCGCCAGCTCATCCTGCTCTTCACGCGTGATGCCGTAGGTTTTTGCCATCTGTTCAGCGGTGTCGCCCATACGCAACCCGGTGGAATACTCCGCCACGGCGGGGGCAACTGGCAGCAGGTCTTTCGGGCGCAGGCCGCTTAACAGCTTTAACTTCTGACCCAGCGTTCTGGCTTTGTTCATATCCACCAGCGTTCTGGCCAGCGCTTTGCTGACACCAATAGGCAGCACGGAAGAGGAATCCGCGCCGCCGGCAATACCGACTTCCACCGTCCCCGCCATAATGCTTTCCGCCACGTTGGCAACCGCCTGAAAGCTGGTCGCGCAGGCACGCGACACGCTGTAGGCATCGGTATGCACACTCATGCCCGTGCCAAGTACGATCTCTCTGGCGATATTCGGCGCTTCAGGCATTTGAACCACTTGTCCAAACACCAATAGTTCGATCAATTCAGGATCGATACCCGTGCGAACCAGTAATTCACTGGTGACAAGCTTCCCTAACTCGAGGGCCGGTACGCCATGGTAGGCCGTTGCCTGCCGGGCAAATGGGGTGCGTAATCCGCTCACGAACGCAATGCGATCGCCACGGCGGGTTATCAGAGGTAATACCTCGCTCATAAACGCTCCTGTTAACCGAAAATAAAGTGCGCACACAACAGGTCAGACCTGATTTCATTGTTAACCAGATAGTTACATTACGCAAAGCTGCGCAACATAAAAGTGTGAAGATCATGCGAGTCGCAGCGAACAAAGATGAAGAAATAGCAAAAATAAAGGAAATAAGAAGTGAGGTAGTACGTTAGGAGAAAGGGTGACGAACAGGAGCCACAAGCGGGCTCCTGCCACAACAAAAATTAACGCAGACCGAGCTGGAAAATCATCGTTTCAGCCTGGCAGCTGAACGTAAAATCGATGTCCAGTTTCACGCCGCCGTCTACCTCTTCCAGCGTGCTGACGATGTCGCAAGGTTCAGATTCTACCGCGCGCGCTTTTTCCGTCAGCGCGGCCAACGCGGCTTCCGCGTCAGAACGATCGCTGAAAACTTTGCTGTAAGACGCCGTGCAATCGGTGTTATCCATGATTGTGCCGACATCGACACAGCAACACGCTGCGGTTTCCTCAGCACTGCATTTGTTGATTACGTTCGTCATGCTACTTTCCTCTTAAGACTTAAGACGCGGGAGATTTGATCCAGTTCAAATATTTGTATCTTCCTTATATTTTACTCCCTCCTCCTAAAGCAGCACCAGCACTTCATGCCACCCTGTAATTTTAGTGATATCAATCACATTAAGGTGTTATGCAGCAGTAAAAACCGGGTAATATCTCTTCACACAAATTAACCAAAACGTTAAGCAGATCTAAATTTTGCATCATTTTGGAAATATTTTTAATACACAAGCGCAACATTGGCGTATTCCCAACTTATACTTTGGCAACTGGTCTGATTTGTCAGGCTGAGTGCGCCCCCTACAATGCGCGTCCCTTGTTACCCCGTGTAACAACGTTAAATAACAAGCATATAAAGAGGTTTTGGTCATGAACCAGAAAAACCTGTTCAAACAATCCACAATTGCTGTTGCGGTGGCCCTGTTTTCAGCAAATGTGTCAGCAGCTGGTTTCCAGCTAAATGAATACTCCTCATCGGGTCTGGGACGTGCATTTTCTGGTGAGGGTGCTGTAGCCGACAATGCGGCCTCCGGCAGCCGTAACCCGGCGACCATGACCATGTTTGACCGCCCGTCTTTCTCCGGCGGTGTCACCTATATCAACCCAGATATTGATGTCAGCGGTTCAAACCGGCTGACAGGCAATGATGCCAGCGCCAAAAATATCGCGCCGCACGCCTGGGTACCGAACCTGCATTTCATCATGCCGCTTAATGAACAATGGGCGATTGGTGCTTCCGCGACGACCAACTACGGCTTGGCAACGGAATTCAACGATAGCTATGCCGCTGGCTCTATCGGCGGTAAAACCGATCTGGTGACATCAAACCTGAATCTGAGCGCAGCCTACCGTCTGAACCAACATTTCAGCTTCGGTCTGGGCGTTAACGCCGTTTATGCCGACGCAAAAATTGTGCGTCACCTCGGCGATCTCAACACGCTACCGCCAATTAGTGGCGCTCTACCTCGCAGTACTGAAATAGCAAAACTGGAAGGCAAAGAATGGGGCTACGGTTGGAATGCAGGCATCCTGTATGAAATCGATGAAAACAACCGCGTCGGCCTGACCTATCGTTCTAAGGTGGATATCGACTTTAACGGCGATTACAGCAACCAACTACCGGGTAGTCTGGGTGGTCTTGGTGGTACAACCGTTCCCGGTAAGCTGACACTGAATCTGCCGGAGATGTGGGAAGCCTCTGCCTACCACCGCGTAGCGCCTAAATGGGCAGTGCACTATAGCCTTGCCTATACCAGTTGGAGCCAGTTCCAGGAGCTGAAAGCGACTGGCAGCAACGGGCAAACGCTGTTCCAGAAAGATGAAAGCTTCCACGATGTTTACCGCATTGCACTCGGCACGACCTATTATCATGACGATAACTGGACGTTCCGCGGCGGTATCGCGTTTGATGACAGCCCTGTACCTGCCGACAAACGTTCCATCTCCATTCCGGATCAGGATCGTTTCTGGTTAAGCGCAGGAACAACCTATGCCTTTAATAAAGATATGTCAGTAGATGTAGGCGTTTCCTACATGCGTGGTAAAAGTGTCAGTGTAGCCGAAGCAGCCCCAGGCGCCTTCAGCGCAGTACACTATGATTTCACGTCTAAAGGTTCTGCCTGGCTGTACGGCGCAAACTTTAACTATACGTTCTAATTGTCCTCAGTCAGAACGTAATAAAGCAGGTAAGGCGACTTACCTGCTTTTTTTATTGCTTGAATTGACACAAATAAGGCCGCTTTCGCGGCCTTATTGTCATTCTTTCTAGCTAATACCGATTACTCAGGTTTAACCTCAATATAATCCAGACCCAGCGTGCTGCTGGTGTAGCTGCGGATTTTATTGGTCATTTCAATATTGCCGTCAAGCTTCTGACCATAAGACGGAACAATCTCTTTCAGCTTGCTCTGCCATTCTGGTGTCGCGACTTTATCTTTAAACACTTTTTCCAGCAGGCTCAGCATAATCGGCGCGGCGGTAGAAGCACCTGGAGAGGCACCCAACAGCGCAGCAATCGAGCCATCCTGAGAGCTGACAATCTCAGTACCCAGCTTCAGTACGCCACCTTTATCATCATCTTTCTTGATAATCTGCACGCGCTGGCCAGCAACCGTCAGTCTCCAGTCTTCTTTCTTCGCATTCGGGAAATATTCCTTCAATGACGCGAAGCGATCGTCGTCATCCATCATGACCTGACCGATCAGATATTTCACCAAATCGAAGTTATCCAGACCGACGTGCGTCATCGGCATCACGTTGGAGAAAGTCACGGAACCGATCAGATCCCACAGCGAACCGTTTTTCAGGAACTTGCTGGAGAAAGTAGCAAATGGCCCAAACAGCAGGACTGGCTTGCCGTCAAAAATACGCGTATCCAGATGAGGAACGGACATCGGCGGCGCGCCCACGGAGGCTTTACCGTACACTTTTGCCATGTGACGCTTCACGATTTCCGGGTTTTCTGTCACCAGGAATTCACCGCCAACCGGGAAGCCGCCGTACAGATCGGCCTCAGGAATACCGGTTTTCTGCAACAGTTGCAGTGCCGCCCCACCCGCACCGATAAAGACGAACTTCGCCTTAATCACGCTCTCTTTCTCACCGTTCTTCAGATCGGCGTAAGTCACGCTCCAGGTGTTGTCCGCATTACGCTTGATATCACGAACTTCTGAATTCAGGTGCAGCGCAAAGTTGGACTTGGTTTTCATCGCGTCAACCAGCTGACGAGTAATTTCGCCGTAGTTCACGTCGGTACCAATAGGCATGCGAGTCGCGGCAATCTTCTGCGCCGGATCGCGCCCTTCCATCACCAGCGGCGCCCACTCTTTGATCGTATTAGGATCGTCAGAGAACTCCATGCCACGGTACAGCGTGCTGTGCTGCATCGCATCATAGCGGTGTTTCAGGAAAGTGGTGTTCTCATCACCCCAGACAAAAGCGATGTGCGGCACGCTATTGATGAAAGAGTGCGGATTATTCAGCACGCCGTTTTTCACCTGATAGGACCAGAACTGGCGCGAGACCTCGAAGGCCTCAGTAATTTCCAGCGCTTTGCTGATATTGATTGGGCCGTCTGGATTATCCGGCGTGTAGTTGAGTTCCATGAAGGCCGAGTGACCCGTACCGGCATTATTCCAGCCGTTAGAGCTCTCTTCCGCCACGTTATCCATACGCTCAACCATATCGATAGACCAGTCCGGTTGCAGCTCCTGTAAATACACACCCAGCGTAGAGCTCATAATACCCCCGCCGATCAGTACCACATCCGTTGTCTTCTCTGTCGTTTTAGCATCTTCAGCCATCGCCAGTGGGGCGTTAGCCACCACGGTCAGGCAGAAGAACATAGCAAGTAGTTTTTTCATGCTTATATCTCTATTTTTATAAGTGCAGGTAAATAGAATTCCAGGCATTCATTAACACACGACCGTGCCACCATCAGCAAAAGGCATCATTCTTATGACCTTTTTGTTAATCACCGTGCTAACAAAAAAATCAGCGTGCTGACACATTTCAGCCACCGTGAACATCAATAGCGGTTAACGACGTTGCATTATTGTTATCTGACGAAAGGAAATAAATTTTAGTAAGTAAATAAATGGACAACAAAGTAATAACTTTTAAGAAACAAACCACAGAATCAGTGGGGTAACAATAAGTTTAGCAGTGTTTTATAAAAGCAAAAGGCACCCGAAGGTGCCTGTGAAAGGAACGAGACGATGCAAGACTATTTCGCTGAATCGATCTCGTCGAGCGAGTCTTCAATCGCTGCAGCATTCGGGTTCTTCTGCGGGGTGATTTGCCCATCGCTGGCAAGAAAATCATGCCGCTGGAAGTAGGCCTCACGCATCATCAGGTAAGGATCGGAAGAGTTACGCAGCAAACCATCGGAATCCAACAGCTGCGCTCGCGTTTCTATCCCTTCGATAGCCCACTTACCCGCCGACATCCAGAACGTCAGATAGCTCAGCATCGGATACAGCGTGTCTACGACGCCACCGCCGTCTTCGCGAGGTGTTACGCTACCGTAGCCGGGCACCACGACATAAGGCCCGTAACCCACGCCATAATTACCCAATGTGCTACCAAAACGGCGGGACTCTTCTTTCGCCAGTTTCGGATTCGCCATTGACGCGACGTCAATCAGACCGCCCATCCCGAGCAAGGTATTCAGGAAGAAACGGTTAAAGTGAATCATCGCTTTATACGGTTTGCCTTCAACGAAATAGTTCACCATCGTTGCAGGCTCTTCGAGGTTGCTGAAGAAATTCCCCAGTCCATTACGCGCAGGCTTCGGTACATAATCGCGCCAGGCAACAGCCGCAGGACGCACCAGATAAGGATCCAGAACGTCATAGTTAAAGCTGAACATGGTACGGTTAAAGCCTTCAAGCGGATCGGAACGACCTTCTTGATCGCGATCCCCGGAACTGGCGCAGCCGATCAGTAACACGCTGGCAAACACCACCCCACTCAGGCGGTAATTCATATCTGTTCTCCCTGATTTATAGTGTGCTATACCCGTCATACTTCACGTTGCATGTGTGTTGGTTACGTTCACTCACCCGAATCACTTACTTAAGTAAGCTCATCGGGATTCCTTCACTTACCGCCGGCCTGCAACACGAATTATTTAGGGTATATACCCGCGACCGAAAATGGGTATTCCCAGTATCAGCCCCAGCCTATCAGACTGAGCGACAAGGACGGGATATCGGCCAACAGTGTAACATTTTATGGCTCCATCGCTACGTTGGCTTACGTATTACTGTATTTTCAGAGGATTGCCATTTTTCTTATGGGGCAGCTCACGGCATCGTTGCGACACGCGCTCCAGCGTGGACGATGACCCAGTCTTTCATTGCTCCACTCACAGCATAGCACCGCCAGCCTAAACCAGTGAGCTACGCCGCACCATCCCATAGTGTAAAAACTGACTACGCTTATCAGCGGGGCTGTCGATGCTTGCCCCGGTCTTCAGTCCCGTTAGCCAAGCGCCAATCGGCTCATTCGTCGAGAGAATCACTATGAATTCATCATCAAAATCCAGGCAAACCCAGCAAGAGCAAGAAAAGGACGTTGCGGTAGAGAGCGATGAAAGCACGCAGGGAAAAGCGATCAACGTGGATGAAGATCGCTTACCCTCTCCTGCCGCCGCAATCCACGAAGAGATTCGACAGGAAGGACAAAAGGAGCTGGAACGCGATGCGATGGCGTTACTGTGGTCGGCGATTGCCGCAGGCATTTCGATGGGAACCTCATTCATGGCGGTCGGC
The DNA here is from genome assembly GCF_015689195.1 of Pectobacterium aroidearum. Taxonomy (GTDB): domain Bacteria; phylum Pseudomonadota; class Gammaproteobacteria; order Enterobacterales; family Enterobacteriaceae; genus Pectobacterium; species Pectobacterium aroidearum. Next base: position 1,631,251 of record NZ_CP065044.1, on the reverse strand, counting down.
ATGCTCCACAACCATCTGGTTGGCGTGCCCGGCGGTTTTCTGCTGGAGTGTTTCGGTTACACCATCGGCTTCGTGATTGTCATTATGGCACGTCAGCAGCTGTTCACCGAAAACACGGTCACAGCAGTGCTCCCCATCATGCATAAACCCACACGCGGCAATGTCTACCTACTTGGTCGATTATGGTTTGTCGTGCTGGTTGGCAACCTGATCGGTACAGCCTTAGCTGCCCTCGCCTTTACCTACATGCCGGTTTTTGATGGTGAAACGCGGGAAGCGTTAGTCGACATCGCCATGAAAGTCATGAAAAACTCTCCGACGGAGATGTTCGCCAATGCTGTTGTGTCTGGCTGGATTATTGCCACAATGGTGTGGATGCTGCCACGCGCCTACTCCGCCAAACTGTGGATTATCATCATTATGACCTGGATGATTGCCTTCAGTAACCTGACTCACATCGTGGCCGGTGCCTCAGAGATTTTCTATTTGGTGTTTATTGGCCACATCTCCTGGCAGGCGTTCATCTGGCCGTTTGCCTTGCCCACGCTGGCGGGTAATATCATCGGCGGCACCTTTATTTTCGCCCTCATCAGCCACGCGCAAATTCGTAACGACATGAGCAATCCATACCGCGGAAAACCCCAAAAACGGCGTGAAAACGAGGAAAAATAACGCCAGTAAGCACGCTAATTGCCGACACTTTGAGCAAACGCGCCGTTAAGTGCTTATTCTCAGAGCGAAAATGCGTATAATGACTCGGCTTCACGTCCCCGTAGTTAAACGGATATAACAAGCCCCTCCTAAGGGCTAGTTACTGGTTCGATTCCAGTCGGGGACACCATTCACACTTCTCGAAGCACTTAGTAAACCCCATCTTCCCTTAGAAAATCATAAAGTTAAGTGGAATATATCATCGACTAAAAACTACAGTGTCGCACCAGCATCTGAATAAGAACGCCGCTTATCGTCGGGTTGGGCCGGGAAAGTTATCGACGAGTCTAATTTCGAAATCAGGGTGAACGTCGACAATTTTAATCTTAAAATCAGGAAAATTATCAACAATTTCCCATTTCCCTGGGCGGTTAGCGAAGGCGGTAACTTCTTGTACTCTTAGATGTTCGTGCGCGTTGACAATCTGCACTCTATAGTCTGGAAACGAATCAACAATTTGAATTCTTCCATAAACTTTAGACACATCGACGGCAAGGGAAAATGGCGAGAAAAGAACAGCACAATAGAGCAGCATTACACCTAAATATCTCATACTTATTCCCTTGATTTATATGTATTCCTGAAGATTATTTGATGGTACTTACCTGATTTTGTCAATATGGAGAGGAATACTCACACAACGTTCATCTAACAATACGAGGGTTATATGGAATGGCGCAATATCACGCTCCGTCCCGCTACATCGGAGGACGAGTGGTTCCTGTTTGAACTTCGCCGAACCACGATGGATGAGCATCTCCAAAGAGCCGGTGTAATTGCCGATGATTCGGCACACTGGCAACGAGTCAAATATCATTATGACGATGCCCATATTGTGCTAATGGGATCTGAACCTATTGGGTTATTCAAACGGCACAAGGGCGTCAATGAGTGGATCATTATACAAATCCAGATGTTGCCAGCCTATCAGGGGCAGGGCATCGCAGCATGGCTATTACACACATTCCTGCGGCAGGCAGATGAAGCCAACGTCCCTGTCACTCTGAGTGTTTTGAAAGGCAACAGAGCGATAAGGCTTTACCAACGCTTAGGTTTTCAGACCATTGATAACGCTGATAGCGAATTAAAAATGAAACGCAGCCCGAAGCGTCAACAACGGCTGGAATAGCAAACAATATATACTTACAACCATGAATAACCTTATAATATCAAAAGGATTTATTCACTATTTGTAAGGAATGCGTGTTTATTATGAAACGGAGTTATATAAAAAGCGTCATTTTGCCTATTCTTTTCCTTCCTCTCGCCAACGGGGTATATGCGCAAGACTTCCCCACTTTTGTGACAGATTTCACCAATGTGTTGCAGAAAAGTAAATTATCACAAAAAGACTATAACCAATTTATTGAACTTACTGATTCCTATTTTATTCCAGCTAGCTATGGTGTAAGCATAGCGAAAAAGGATAAAATAAGTTATAAAAATAACGAAATAATGCCAAAGCTTGAATCTGACTCCAGTTTTATCTTCAATGGTTCAAATGGAAAAGCAGCTTTTATTTCATTTCTGCAAGAAATAAAAAACCTCCCATCGTCAGAAAAATATTTTGAAAAATCCTACACGGATGCAGGATTGGTCTTCGTCATGAATTACTATATGTTGTCATCAGGTATCATTAATATCCAGATGGACATCGTTTCTCCTCCTGGCCTCAAAGGAATTGTCACCAATCTACTTAACGAAAGGGAATCTGAACTTAGACAAGAAGCAGGCGAAAGCGCTTATATCTACCAATTCAAAAAAACAGATGAGACCTATAAGATGATCGGCGCTAACTCATATCCGTCGTCAGATAAACGAATCTGTATGTCCTGCTAACGTGATTTCAATGGAATTGAAAATGATAAAAATCATAATAAAATCTCTATTATTGATAATGCTTTCATCACACTATGTTAATGCAAATAATCTTGAGTGTCGTAGTCCTCTCGTCATTCAGTCGTTAATCAAAGAAGATCAAGAGAAAGCACAACCCATCAGCGACCGGGTCTCTTTAGAGACAATTAAAAAAATTGAATTTGAATATGACATCATTATCACAAAACTTAAAACAAAAAATAACCTAAGCTGCTTTGGCAAAGCCAAGATAAAAATTCCATCCGATGTGTCAAATTTTTTAAAATACTATCCTATTATGGAGAGCGGAGATCCTAAAGCAAAAAGTATTTACCGTTCCAATCTTTACCTCCACAAAAAAGGCGATGAATACATCGCATTAGACCGTGTTTATTATAATGTTCATATTGCTGATAATCAGCAAGAAGCCAATATTATGTATCCACACGATGAGTCAGTCTCACGCACACTCTATGGCTTGGCCTGGTTACAAGAAAATGCGGCAAGGCTGGAAGAACAATCACCACGTTTTAAATATATTAAAGCCATTGTCGAATTCAGAGAGGCTGATAGTGCGTTAAATGCTTACTGGAGTAACCTGCCCGATTATATTAAAGGGCAACTGAAAGAGGATGCACGGCAGTGGATAAAAAACAAAAATAAAAAATGCGGTGCAATAGAAACTATTACAAATAACAACCGCTCAATGGAAGATCAAGCAAAAATTTATACCTGCCAACAACAGATGACCAAAGAAAGGCTGGTACAGCTTGGATTGACTGAAAACAGGGACAAGAAATGAAAAAGCTCTACTATGTCATGATTGGAATGATCCTTACTTGCACGTCAGCATATGCCAAGGACGACTTTCAATGCAGCGATCTCAACGCGGTGGAAGTCGTTAAAAAAACGTTTGCCGATCGTGCAAAAGCACTGTTCTATAATTCCCCTTCTCAATCTGTTGATACTGTGAACGTGATTTATTCTAAATTATCAACTCAACCACGCTGGGGAAAAGCATTCTCGTGTAGCCTGCGGGTTGAAATTCCCGTAAGTCAGGAGGTCATCGATATCATTCTGAATGAAGACAATCTTTTGTACACAAAAGATGAAATGGATAAAATTAGCAATAACCTTTTTACTAAAACAGGTGAAAGCAAAGATAATAGGCTCAGTGATAACAAAATCGTCATTCCGTCATTTGCCTACGATCTCAGTATTCTCGATAATGAAAAGGAAATAAAAGTAGAAAAAAAATCCTATGATGCCCTATCCAGAGCAATTTATGGCGTAGCCTGGCTCAGTGAAAACGCCGAAAAAATCACAAAAGCCGCGCAAGAGAAAACGCTTGAAAATGAAAAAGAACAATATCTTTTCTTTTTCACCGACGTATATGGAATATTGGAAGACGCACCTGAAGACATAAAGAGTAAATTCCATGCATCTCAAGAAACATGGATTAAAGAAAGAAATAAAAAATGCGGTAATGTCGAATCCTTAGAGGCGAATAATCTTCCTATTAAAGAACAAATTCATGCTTATCGCTGCCATAATGCAACGATGAGTGAACAAGTATCAAGTTTAGATCCAAGCGAAGAGTAATAGTAACGCCGATGTTACTTCAGGCTATTGCCTGCTATCTTAGCAATGGCCTGAATATAAACCTCTCGTCCTACTGACTCAACCAGACAATCAGCTATCGCTCGGCTGTACAGGTCGCTCAAGATAAGTAGACAACACAATATAGGAACGTGTTGAGCTGACGCCAGGCACCGCGTAAAGCTGAAACAGAAGCTTTTCCAGCGACTGCGCATCTTCCGTGCGAATCTTGAGAATCAGAGCCGCATCGCCAGCAACCGAATGCACCTCTTCAACATCGGAATTATGCGTGATCTCCATCAGCTCTGACGAAACGCCCCAGCCGCTGGTGTCCACGTGCACGAAGGCCAGAAGGTTCTTCTTTATTGCGACAGGATCGAGCAGCGCAGCCGTTTTCCGTATCACGCCGTCGCGCCGAAGCCGTTTAACCCGTTCATGCGCGGCGGGAGCAGAAAGCGCGACTTTTTCTCCCAGTTCAGCGTAGCTCAACGTCGCATCATCAACCAATTCCCTTAATAATCTTCGGTCAGTGGCATCAATATCCCGTGTAGGAATGGCTTTTTGCTTAATGTCATCTTTATTTATTTTCATTCTCTCATTCCTTATTTAAAACTAATTCTGTTTGGTTAATAGTATTTTTTCCGAATCATATTAAGCAAAAAGTGAAATTTCAATGTCACAACATCAACATGCCGAATGTCATGCCAATTCACGCACACGTCGTGTTCCTGGCGCAGCCTATGTCCTGACGTTCTGTATCGGCGTGATTGGATCGAATTCGTTACTCATGGGTCCTATCGCTCCTGAGATCGCCGCATCATTTAAGAGTATCGCGCAGTCAGTGATGCTGGCCTCAGCCGCCTTTGGCCTGGGAACCGCACTAAGCGCTCTGTTTCTGGCACGATACATCGATCGATTCGGCGCCTTTAGAATGTTGAAGAACGCCATGATTCTGCTGGTCGTCGCCTTGCTTTCCAGCGCGATGGCCTCTTCCGTTGAATGGCTGATAATCAGCCAACTTATTGCAGGGATCGCATCTGGCGTGGCGATTCCCGCGATTTATACCACCGCTGCGGCTATCGCCCCTAAAGGGCTGGAAAGCAAAACAACTGGCGTCGTTCTTACCGGCTGGACGCTGAGCCTTGTCGCTGGCGTTTCACTCGCGTCGATTCTGGCAGAGCAATTTCACTGGCGCGTCGTTTATCTCGGGATCGGCGCACTGGCCGTTTTGGCTGTTGTCATCCTTTCTCGTCTGAGTAATCAGGATGAAAATACCACGCGGGTTTCATCATCACCGCTGGCGGCACTGAGCGTGCCCGGCGTGAAACCGTTGCTGGCTGCCTGTGGTGGGTTCATGACCGCCTTTTATGGGGTTTATGGTTATCTGGGTGACTATCTGTACCACCAACTCCACCAACCTCTCAGTGCTAACGGCCTGATTGCGCTTTGCTATGGCGTTGGGTTTGGTTCAGCAGCTTTTCTGGATACCATGATAAGTAAAGTGAATTCCAGAGTGGCGATGCCAGCCTCATTCCTTACGGTAGCGACGGTGTATCTGATTTTTGCCCTGTCAGGAAGTAGCTTACCTGTTGTGTGCGTGTTAATGCTTTTTCTGGGCACCGCGAATCACCTGTGCGTCAATTTGCTGATTACCGGGTTAAGCACAACGGATGTCTCGAAGCGCGGCGCAATCATGGGGCTGAACAGTGCGGTTACCTATTTGGCAGTCTTTGTAGGGAATACGCTTTTTGGTGCTCTTTATCTGCATTGGGGATATGCAACGGTACTCTACGCAGCAGTAGGCTTTGTGGTGATATCCATTCTGTTCACATTACCACGGCAAACGCAGACAAACGCTGAACGGCATTAATGTATTCCCACATCCCATTTGGCAAGATGTTATTTTACAGGGATTTCATCAGGTAATACGGAAATAGAGAGAGGTATGGGTAACCACACCTCTCTCATCATGATTATTTCGACGCCGTTATACTGGCATCGGTAAATTCTGGATAACCAGCGGGTCGACCATTATTCAGGTTATTCAGAAAGTTATTGTCTTTAAGGGGAATAGACGCTGAACCGTAGTCAAAGGCGTTTAATCGGTTACGTAACTCTTGATTATTAATGCCATCGCCATACATCGAGTACCAACTGATAATATCCGGCGTGACAAATTTCTTATACGGATTTTCCGCTTGCTCATTCTCTTTAGAAAAACGGAAAGCATGAGTCAATAGACCATCTTTGTGATAAACAAATTTCAGATGACCATCTTGCTTATCAATACTCGATGCATCTTTGGTCGTCAATTTACCATGCGCACTGTAACTACCGTGCGTCACTGCGCCATTCTTAGTCCAGATTGCCACATGTTCCCAATCATGGCGGTGGCCTGAATTAACACCACTTAATATCTGATCTTTTAGAAAATAGAGCGCATAGAAGCTGCCACAATAGCGAGAACCACCGGAATTAACACAGGCGTATCGGTGCAAGGTATTTGACGAGTCGAGAAAGTTACTCCACCGGCACCCGCCCGTGATATTTCCTGTTGGTTTCAGTCCGCCGTTCTGCACACCATTACGGCTGACTCCCGCACTAGGAAGACAACCATCCGTATCAAAATCAAATACCGGTGCAATCGCCCGCGCATCAATTCCTGATGGCAGGGCCTGATTCAATTTGGGGAAATTATCTGCGTGTGAAGAAAAAGTCGCGAACAATATTGAGCATGTCAAAATCGTTTTCTTTCCTGAAAGCATATTAACTCCTTTAGAAAAATAGTCCTTTGAAAAGCAATGTCGCCATGAGTCACAAAAGGTGACCATGATGCGAGAGTAGGAAATAACACTTTTAACAAGAAAGAAAAGGAAATAAAAATCATTTATTTCCAACAATGAACAAAAATATATTTAGCATGCAAAATAATGTGGGGGATTTATATATAACATCAATCCCCTACCGTTAGGATTTTTTACTCTCCGACCACGTCATAACGCTGCGTTGCTGCATCAAAACGGTATTCCAGCAGAATATCACCTCCGCCGTGGGAATAGCAGTTCAGCATGATGCTGCGATTATCTGCGCCGTTTTCAATATTCATATATACCGGAGTCATAAAAAAACCAAACTGGCACTGTTGAAAATCAGGCTTAAGAAGCTGGTCAACATTGCCACTCTTCTTGTTAATCGCCTTAATCCCCTCAACAACCATTCCCGCATCGCTGTTTTGATACACCCCAACGAAGCTATGAGTCGCGGTTTGTCCCCAGAAAGGAATATCAACTTGTCCTTCCACCTTTGCAGGCTGCTCACTATCATCAAAAGATGCCACACGCCGTAAGCTAACATCATAGCGAGCTTTCCCATTCGACCACTCGCCGCGTAGCTCTTCTCCCATTTCCGTCAATGTAAACGGACAATGTGTCATATCGATGTCAGACTTAACGCCCTGAACGATATACTTATCATAATCCTGCGGAGTATGGATTTCGCAGATCGCAAGCGACGTTCCCGAGAGCCGCCCATATAGCGGGATCGGAGCGCGATATTTATCGTAAAAGTAGCTTCCCAGCAGGTTCTTATCCTGGTCAGTACTGTATTTCTGCAATGAAAAATGCACCGGATAAGGCCCGATTTGGCCTTCGTAATTACTCACGACATACCAGCCGGCATGCGCGGTTGCCGTCCACAGTCCACAGGCTATTAAGGTTGATACCGCTACTCTCATACATTCACCTTGTCTACCCGTCATACTTCAAGCTGCTCATGCGTTGGTTTATCTACCCTTCGCGTTGTGTTGATTATAGGTAAATCATGAAGCTAAACCGTTCAAAAACGGCTTAGCCTATCCGGCTAATCATGGTGACAGCAGGGGCAGATTTCCACTTCAGATGCCGTCATCACTGTTGTTCCCTCGCAATCCCATTCCACACGCACGGGGAGCGATACTGATCCTGAGTGGTGCAAATATTTGTTAACTGGGGTTTCCGTCATACCAGTAACCACCTCCGTGGCGATGAGTTCATCACCGACAAAAACGCGGGCTGTCGCCTGCGACGCTTCACGCGTTTCACCAGATTGCCGATACAAATAGTTAACCGTCAGTTTAATGCTGGGCATAGCGCTTCTTAAAACAGGGAAAAGACAAGAGAAACAGTGTATCGCGTTCCCCTACGCTTGTAGAGCACATACGCGGCAGCCGTTATCACTGCATCGCGCTAATACCATGATAGCTTTCTATTTTTTAAAAATGGAGAGATTTGGTCACATAAGATTGCACGATTAGTAATCAAAAAGTTAAATCTTATGCCTTTTGGATATTAATGAAGCAGAAAAAACAGCCGATACCCTTTGCGATAGGGTATTTTTTAATGCAATTGCATTTTGCATAAATAGTGTTTGGCACAAATACTGTTTTACATTAACCGTGTTCTGAATGAACCACTTCGTTAATGTCATCTTGTTGAATAATAGGAAATGATATCCGGCAGATTGATGCATCTTCTAAGGAAGATAATTATTTTGTCTGTGTTGATGTCCTGGCTGTCAACAACTGCGTTATTAACGCATGTGGTTTTAACACACTGAAGTAACTCACTGGTAAAACCATTACCAGCATTAAATAGATATAAGAAGGAGTTATACTGTGGTGATTCCAGATATTCAAATCGTGAGTGCGACAACCCCGGCGCCCATGCCTCCCATTGGTGCTGCTGCCAACCCAACCGTTGTTGCAGCTATCAGCCCGGGGAATAAAACCGATACATCAACAAACTCGGACTCTCAAAATATGCAGGGCTCGAACGAGAGCACTAAAGTTACGCTGTCCTCCCAAAAGAAACGTGCAGTTGCAGAGGACGATACTCCCCCGCCTGAACAGGTCAAAGCGCAACAGAAAGCCGCCACTGAATACTCTCTGGCAACAACGGGAATTCCGTTGTACAACGGCAAACTTATTTCCGTGATTAAGTACCCAGATGGAAATTCTGAAATGTTTGATGCCTTTACGGGACAGCGCATCACACAAGAAGACCTTGCTCTCATAAGCGCGCTTCATGGTTCAGAGGGCGAACAGGTATTACATTTCGAGAGCAAAACATCCTATAGCAATTTATCTGCGGCCGAAGTTTATCAGCAGATTCAGGAAATGTTGCATGGTTCAGGCAATGGGGAAGAGCTGTCTTAATAAGGTATGCATGCCAAGACAAATAAATCCCTTGCCCTGGCATTAAAGGAAAATATAACGTTACTTTAATAATGGAATGCGGTTACTCAATAGAAAATCGGCCTATTAACGACTAGCAATGAGTGCCTCTGAAAACTCAGCTAATCTTGTCAGGCCGTATTCCCATGGACCAAACCCCGCTTCTGCATTAATGTGCCCTGCCTCACCGACATCAACCAGTTCACTGTCCCACGCCTGCGCCCAATATTGGGCGCGAGTAAAACTCATTAAAGGATCGTTATGGCTGGCAACAGTCAACGCCGGAACCGGCAGCGGTGTAGCCTGAATGCGCTCGTCAATCTCGAAGCGCATGGGCTCGGCAGGCGCCACCAGCATCACACCGGCAATCCCTTCCTGACCTTGTTGCACAACATGACAGGAAGCCAGTGCGCCAAAGCTATGGCCGATCAGTATCACGGGCTGTGTACAGACGCTAAGTTCACGACGGATCGCTAACACCCAGCGGTCCAGATCGGCCTGATACCATTCCCGCTGGCGTATACGGTGCCAGTGAGGAAAACGCCGTTCCCAATGGCTCTGCCAGTGCTCGTCATCGCTGTCTCGCAATCCTGGCACCAGCACCATCGTTAGCTGCTGGCTCACTTCCGTCAGCCGCCGATCGATTTCTGTTGTCTGCACGCCCTTAACACTCCTGTCTGTTACCCAGCAACCTCATCCTACCCTGTCTGGTATATCAGCCACCGATTACTTTAACAATCTGGCCTTACAGCTTTTTCCTTTGATTTTACCTTTCTGGAGCTGCTGCAATGCGCGTTTAGCGCTAGCTTTACGGATAGCGACATAAGCATGCAGCGGAAACATATCAATCTTCCCCACTTCTGCTGCGGTTAATCCTGCATCGCCGGTTAATGCGCCGAGGATATCGCCAGGGCGGATTTTCGCTTTTCTGCCCCCATCAATACACAGCGTCATCATCTCAGGTTCCAGCGTAACCTCGCCAGTGCGGTCAAGGCTATCCGCCGCAGCCCACTTAATTCGCATACCGAGATAGTCTTCAATCAGATTAGCGCGGTTCATTTCCTGTGGCGTACACAGGCTGACAGCCAGACCCTGCATACCCGCACGGCCCGTTCTGCCAATACGATGAACGTGCACTTCAGGATCGAAAGCCAGCTCAAAATTCACGACCAGCTCAAGCTCTTTGATATCGAGCCCACGAGCCGCCACATCGGTTGCTACCAGCACGCGGCAACTGCGGTTAGCAAAACGCACCAGAACCTGATCGCGATCGCGCTGTTCCAGATCGCCATGCAGCGCCAATACGCTAATCCCACGCATATCCAGCGCGTCAAACACGCTTTGGCAGTCGCGCTTGGTGTTACAGAACACGACACAGGACGAAGGCTGATGATGACCCAGAATGGAAATCAACAGTGGCAATCGCTGCTCTTTCGTCGTCTCGTAGAAGCGTTGTTCGATGGCCGACTCTTTCACGTCGTCTGCAATCTCGAAACGCTGTGGTTGACGCTGAACGCGCGCGCTGATCTGTTCGATCTCTTCCGGATACGTGGCAGAAAATAGCAAGGTTTGACGATCGGACGGCGTATAGGAAATCACATCATCAATCGCATCGGTGAAACCCATGTCCAGCATGCGATCTGCTTCATCCAGCACCAGTACTTTCAGGCTATCCAGAGACAGTGACTGCTTACGTAAATGATCCTGGATACGCCCTGGCGTCCCGACAACAATATGCGGAGCGTGAACCAGAGAATCGAGCTGCTGCCCCATCGGCTGACCGCCGCATAGCGTCAGGATCTTAATGTTTTGCGCAAAACGGGCCAGACGACGCAGCTCTTTGCTGACCTGATCGGCCAGTTCACGCGTCGGGCACAGCACCAGCGCCTGCGTAGTAAAGTCGCTCACGACAATACGATCCAGTAACCCAATGCCGAACGCCGCTGTTTTACCGCTACCGGTTTTCGCCTTGGCACGCACATCTGCACCACTCAGAACGGCTGGCAACGTCGCCGCCTGAACGGGCGTCATGTCGGTATAACCCAGTTCATTAAGATTGGATAACTGCTCTGCTGGCAGCGAGAGGGAAGAAAAAGAGGTTGTACTCACAGTGATTACTCTACCAAGGACGAGATAACGAAAGGTGACGCCGAGCCAAAGAGCGACGCAAATATGCCGCAATCATAGCAGAGTTCGTCATCGTTGACCGATTTACCTCTCGCTCCACGGCTAAAACAGTGAGGCGAATCCTTTGTTCACCAGAAAACTCTGCCCTTCAGGCGATAAAAGGTAGTTCGCCAGCAGCCGCGCCTCACGCCGGGCCGGTTTCATGATAGCCAACATGTATTCGGCATCGATACGATACGGATCGGGCAAATGAACCACATGTAGATCAGGTTGATTAAGCAGTAACGGCAGATAGCTGGCATAGCTAATGTGCATATCGCTCTGCCCGCTCCGAATCAGATAACTTGCGGCCGTCATGCCCGCCGGAATCGCCTGTTCGAGCCCCCCGCCCACCAGTGGTTTCGCCTTGTCGCGCAGTTGATTCCCCCAGCCCCGATGCAAACGTTCGATGCGATCAAAGAGCTGGAACGCATAATCCCCGCCGGGATCGCTACCGGGCGTGGAAGTTGACAGCACAAAACGTGGGTCAAGGAGCGCCATCAGCCAGGATTGCGCGGTGAGTTCCGGCACGTTACGCATCACAATACAAAGATGGTTGCGCGTAAACACGGTGGTTTCCTCCGCCAGCCCCAGCGCTTTCAAGCGTAAAGGATGCGCGCAGTTTGCCGATGCGAAAATATCTACCGCGTCGCCATGTATTATTTTTTCACTCAGCAGTCCCGCCGGGCCAAAAGTCGGCGCGACATCCACCGCATAGCGTTCGCCGAACGTCGCCAACAAAGGCGTCAAGGCAAGGCGCAGGCTGCCAGCCGCATATAAGCGAAGGGGATCGGTCATAATGGCTCCGTCATCGTCAATATCGGAATCAGCGCACGATAAGGCTGCGGCGACATCTCCACGCAGACCTGCCGCATCGGAATGCCGTACAGGCGCGATAGCGTTTCCTCCGTCACAACCTCATCACAGCGGCCATAAAGGTAATGCTGATGATCCATCAGCAGCAGCGCCTGCTCCGCAATGGCCAGCGCGTGCGAGGGATCGTGTGTAGTCAGCAGGATGCTCAGGTGCTGCGTTTTAGCCATATACTTCAATAACCGCAACACCTGCGCCTGATTTTGCACATCAAGCGCCGCCGTCGGTTCGTCCAGAATAAGCATTTGACACTCCGAAGCTAATGCACGCGCGATAAGCACGAGCTGCCGCTGTCCGCCGGACAACGCGCTAAACTCACATTCAGCAAGGGACGCGATCCCCAGCATGGCCAGCGCATTCCGAGCAACGGTGATGTCATGCGCGGAAGGCATGGCAAACAGCCGCACATGCGCCGCACGCCCCATCAGCACCATATCCAGAACACTGTAGGAAAACGGTGGTGTAAATATCTGCGGCACAAAGCCAATGTGTCCATCCCGCTGGATCGTCCCGGAAAGCGGTGATAAATGTCCCATCAGCGTATTCAACAGCGTCGTTTTTCCTCTGCCGTTCGCGCCCAGAATCGCCGTGATTTCCCCTTCCCGACAACACAAATTCAGCGGTGCAAAAAAACCTTGCCCCTGCCGGTAACCATACACCAGACTTTCTGTCGATAACCTGATCGTCGGCATGCTAGCGTCCCCTCTCCTGCCGCTGCGTTTTATATAACAGCACGGCAAAAAGTGGCGCGCCAAGCAACGCTGTCAGAATACCCAGCGGAATCTCGGCTTCACTGAGCGTGCGTGCCAGATCGTCCACCAGCACCATAAAACCTCCGCCCAGCCACAGCGACACCGGCAGCAGACGACGGTGATCGGCCCCCACCAACATACGCGCCACATGAGGAATAACCAGCCCAATCCAGCCAATACTACCGCTGACCGCCACCTGCGCAGCGACTATCGCGGCACATAGACTCAAAATCAGCCAACGCAAGGGCTGCACAGCGATACCCAACGCACGCGCATCCTGCTCACCCATCGACAACACGTTAATGTGCCAACGCAGTCGCAGCAGTAGCCCGCCCGCAAGACCTAGCGGCACCGCCGTTGCGACCAGCGAATTCCAGTGTGCCGTGGCAAAACTGCCCAGCAGCCAGAAAACGATACTTGGCAGCTTCTCTTCGGTATCCGCCAGATATTGCATCAGGCTGACCAGCGCGCCGAAAAAGCCGCTGAGGATGACACCAGCCAGAATCAGGATCAGCACGTTCTGCTTACCGAATGCGGCGGCCATCATGAAAATCAGCAAGAGCGCCAGCATGCCGAACGTAAATGCAGACAGCAGCAAAAACAGCGGCGTCCAGCTTAATAGAATCGCTAACGTGCCGCCGAAGGCCGCGCCAGCAGACACGCCGATAATATGCGGATCGACCAGCGGATTACGGAAAACACCTTGCAGCGTGGCCCCGCTCAGCGCTAGCGCCGCGCCCGCACACCAGGCTAATAACACGCGAGGTAGACGTACGCTCCACACCACTTGCTGTTCGATATCCCCAAGCTGCAGTTTTTTTCCGAACAGCAGATCGTTGCCAGACAGCGGTTCGATAAGGATCTGGACGATGCGCCACGGGGATAAGCTAAAACGCCCTATCCCCAGCGAGCACACGGCAATCAACAGCGTGAACACGACCACCGTCAGCAGCGTGATCCGATAGGTGCGATAACTCATTGCGCCGCGACGGCTTCCGCACGGTAGCCCATACGATAGAAGCGTTGATAATACTCATCGGCGGCTTTTTGCATATCGACATCGGCAAAACGCTCAGGGTACAGCTTTTTCGCCATCCACAGTTCGCCAATCGCCAACGCTTCCGGCATCGGGTAGCCCCAGGCTTTGGCGTATTCCGGCATCAGATACACACGATGCTGTTTCACCGCATCAATCGCCTGCCAGGCCGGATCGTTAACGATCTGCTTCACAACATCCGGGTAGCGATCCTGCACAAAAATCACCTGCGGGTTCCAGGCCAGTACGTTTTCGATCGACACCTGTTTGAAGCCTTTGATCGATGCCGCCGCGACATTCACCGCCCCTGCATGCGACATCATCAAGCCGGTATATTTCCCTGAACCGTAGGTTGTCAAATCGGGGTTAGCCATATACACACGGATACGCTTCTCTTCTGGAATGGACGCCAAACGCGCACCCACGTTTTGCCGCTGCGTAAACGTATAGTCGATCAGCGCCTCCGCCTGTTTCTGGCGCTCAACTACGTCACCAATCAGCCGAATCCCTGCTTTGAGCCCTTCGTTATACGCTGTGTTTTCATCGCTCATCGTGGGATTGATTTTGTCAGCTTCTCCCGGCTGATCCTGACGCAGCGAGATCGCCACGACCGGAATGCCCGTCCGTTCAATCTGCGCAATCATTTCCGGTGGCGCATAGTTAGCGACAAAAACTACCTGAGGCGACAGCTTCAGCAGGCTTTCAATATTAACCTGAGTGAGATCGCCCGGCATCGGCAAATCCGCCAGACGCGGAGCCAGCCGCAAATAATGTTCACCTAGCTGTTTCTTCCAACTAGAAAGCACACCGACCACGCTCTCTTGCGCATCCAATTGCACCAGCAGGTTTAAGGTTTGATGCTGCAACACCACCACGCGATTAACATGGTCGGGAATCGTCACATTGCGTCCGAGTTGATCGGTCACCTGACGCGCCGCCCCAGCGTTGGAAAACACCAAAAACAGCCCGACAAACCACAGCGTGTAGCCAAATTTCTTTATCATGTTGGTATCCTGATTTTCGCTATATATCAAATGATACAGCGACAGCGAAAAAGAAAATACTGATCTCGCTCATAATAATATTTAGATACCAATTTTGAGGTAGATAAGCCGGGAGCATTATTTTCTAAATAACAGGCGCGCTATTTACGCGAACACAGCCAGAAATCCTTGGCTAAAGAGATTATTTATTCTGCTAACGTTTGGTCAGATAAACTGAATTATTACGTTAAAAAAATGATATTTATTCTCACTATTAATCGCGTAGAGTGATCCCATCATTGAATGTGTATACCCTAAATAATTCGAGTTTCAGGACAAAACGTTAGCGTTTTGAACAACGCAAAGCGTTGGCCCGCAGGGCGAGGCCCACGACGGGCCGAGTGTTTGAACGTAGCTAACGCACATGCAACTTGAAGTATGACGGGTATAGAACCTTGCTGTGCAGAGCGAGCCTGAATATAAGGATAAATACCCTATGAAGAAGATCGGCTTTTTATCATTCGGCCACTGGGCACCATCGCAGCAGTCTGGCACGCGTTCCGCGGCTGACGCCTTGCTGCAATCTATCGATCTTGCCGTCGCCGCTGAAGAACTGGGCGCTGACGGTGCCTATTTCAGAGTGCACCACTTTGCCCGCCAGCTGGGTTCGCCTTTCCCACTGCTGGCCGCCATTGGGGCAAAAACCAAAAACATTGAAATTGGCACCGGCGTCATCGACATGCGTTACGAAAACCCGCTGTACATGGCTGAAAACGCCAGCGCCGCCGATCTGATCTCTGGCGGACGTTTGCAGCTCGGCATCAGTCGCGGCTCGCCTGAACAGGTAATCGATGGCTGGCGCTATTTTGGCTATCAGCCTACGGAAGGGGAATCTGACGCAGAGATGGCACGACATCATACCGAAGTGCTGTTGGATGTGTTGCGTGGCGAAGGGTTTGCAAAACCGAACCCACAGCCAATGTTCCCGAATCCACCAGGCCTGTTGCGTCTGGAGCCCTATTCTGAGGGGTTACGTGAGCGTATCTGGTGGGGAGCTGGCTCGAATGCCACGGCGGTATGGGCAGCGAAACTGGGCATGAATCTGCAAAGCTCCACGCTAAAAGATGATGAAACCGGTGAACCTTTTCATATCCAGCAGGCACAGCAAATTCGTGCCTATCGGGCTGCCTGGGCTGAAGCTGGGCATACGCGTACGCCACGTGTGTCCGTCAGCCGCAGTATTTTTGCACTGGTAGATCATCGCGATCGCGCCTATTTTGGCGGGAGCAGTAACGATAGCGACAAGGTAGGTTTCCTGGATGAAAAAACGCGCGCGATTTTCGGGCGCAGCTATGCCGCCGAGCCGGAAGCCCTTATCCAGCAATTAAAACAGGATGAAGCTATTGCCGAAGCGGATACGCTATTGCTAACGGTGCCGAATCAACTGGGCGTCGATTACAATGCGCATGTTATCGAATCAATTCTGAAGCATGTCGCACCCGCGATGGGGTGGAGAGAGTAAGCCTGTAGCCTAAGGCATTCAAGCCTGTCCAACAGGCGTCAAACCAAAGATAGCCGTATCAAGAATCGGGGGAATTGAGGGCCATTTTCACTCTTATTCCCCCGTTTTTTTCCGCCTGTGAAGCGACCCAACGCTTTTTAATGCTATTTTGAAAATATAGTTTCTGGACCTCTTGAATTCCCCCCCTCACTCGGCGTAGATTTAGCGCCGATCCCGTCATAACTGGTGTGATTCTGGTGATGACAACGGGAAAGATTACCCTTCGGTGACATCGCCGGCAGCGTAATAATTTCCTTCCATAATAAAACGCACAATCGGGATCGTTGCTGGCGTGGTTTCTGCTGGAGAATAAATCGGTGAAGTATTTTTTTATGGGTATCTCATTCTGTTTAGTCGTTTGGGTGAGTACCTTTATGCTGATGGTAGAATAACCTGTCATTTGCCCGACAACGATTTATACATTGAAGGGCACACACAGAGATAAAAAAGGCTGATGGTATTTATACCCTCAGCCTATTTTTATGCCTGCCAATAGCCATTCAATTAATAATTCGGCATTCGCTTTGTTATTTTTTACAGATAGAGTCCGTTTATTATCACACCGAACACGCCGCCAATCGCCAGCCAGGGGCCAAAGGCCAACGGTTTAGCCGTATCTTCTTTACGCACCCCGCGCCAGATGAGAGTAACGACCAGCCCGCTCAGCGCCGCCACCAAGACCAGATTCGGCAATGCCTGCCAGCCCAGCCAGGCACCCAGCGCGGCGAGTAACTTAAAATCACCATACCCTAGCGCTTCTTTGCCTGTGGCATATTTAAATACCCAATAAAGTAGCCACAGGGACAAATAGCCCGCCATCGCGCCTACTACGGCATCGCGTAATGGGACAAAGGTCTCCGACAGATTAAACAGCAGTCCCATCCACAAGAGCGAAAGCGTAAGCACATCTGGCAGCAGTAACGTTTTTATATCAATGACGGTCAAAACCACCAGAAAGGACAGCAGAATCAGCGCCCCGCATAACGCCATGCCGGGCAACCACAGTAACCCTGCGACCAGAAAAGCCAGCATCGTAATTACTTCCACCAGCGGATACTGCACAGACACTGGCTGATGACAGCAGCGGGAGCGGCCGCGCAGCCACAGCCAACTGAATAACGGGATGTTATCTTTCACCGCAATCGCCTGCTGACAGTGCGGGCAAGACGAAGGCGGCCAACACAGGTTGTAACTCGTCACATGCTCGACATCGGTCACACCCGTTTGCAGTTCGATGTCCTGCCGCCAGCGGCGTTCTAACATAATCGGCAGGCGGTAAATCACGACGTTCAGAAAACTGCCAACAATCAAGCCCAATACGCCCAGCGCACCATACCACCATGCCGGAAATACCAGTGCGAATTCCCTTAAATCGTCCACGTTAGTCCCTGATTGTTGATAAAGAAAAGAGATAAGTTAGCGGCTCCTTGTTGCAAACCACTACACAGCAATGACAACGGTCATCCCTAGTAAAACGGCCATCGTTGTTACAACAGACGCCCCTGAAAATTCAGCGTCCTGGCACCTTGTTCGTCTGCTTTGCCAGTGGTCGCCAGTAACTTTTTCATGGTAGCGGGTAAGTCGTTTCCGCTGCTAAGTTGCCCCGTAAAACGATATTCACCTTTTGGGGTAACGCTGCCTTTGCCGGACAATTGCAGATGCGAAGAAGTCTGCCGCAGGTTTGCCTCAAGCGCCCCTTGCTGGCAGCGTAATGCGGCCTGAGGTGTTGCGAGCATTAGCCCACCCAGCGGGGTGTTCACCCGAGCGCCCGGCCAACTGATGTTGGCATCGAGCGACTGGCAGCCAGAACGGTCAACCGTCGCTTCTTGCAGGTTCAGTTGCACGTTTCCTTCTGCCCCGATTGGCACGATAAAACGCATGCGGCTGAATAAATAGCCCGCGGGTACCGAAAGCTGCCATTGATAAAACTGCGGCTGCTGCCAACCACGAATGATCCCACGGCCTTCAATGCCCTCCGGATTGTGGAAGGCAATTTCTAGTGCAGGCATAAAACCCGAGAAGGTGATATTCCACCGCACATCATCCAACATTAACGTGCGCCAGCTAAACCGTTGCAGGTTCCCCTGCCATAGCGTTCCGGCGGCTTCTGCAACCACCATTCCGGTCGGCAGCGGCACCGCCGTGAGCAAGCGGGCAGGCGCATAGCACGCCAGGAACACCCCATAGGCCAGAACCATAGCGACGCCTGCGCCAATACCGGATTTAAGCTTCATCCGCCCGTTCCAGCATCAGTCTGGTCACATCCACCATTCCCGGGCTTTGCTCAACGGCATTCACATCCAGTGACATCACTTTCACGCCGTTTTTCTGTTCCAGTTCGCTAAGCCAGCGCAGCAAACTGGTAAAGTCGCTCTGAGCCAGCGTCACCGACGCCTGATTGCCCTGCGGCTGCAAGCGTACGACCGTCAGCCCGTAACGTTTGGTACTTTGCGAAATCAAAATCGGCAGGCTGACGTCTCGCTGACTATTGTCTCCCTGTGCCTGATTGCCCTGCGGAATCAATGGAGCTTGCTTCTGCATCCAGTTGACGGTCTGTTGCTCGCGGGAAATCGTACGTTCCCACTGATCTTCCCGCAGCAGCCAGGGCTGAAAAATGGCGTAATACACCAGACAGAGCAGGAGCACCGCCGCACACACGACCATCAGTTGGCGCTCGCGCTGGCTCATCGCTTGCCAGCGTTGCCGTAATTCATTCATTGCTGGCTCCTCAACGTTAAGCGGCCTTCAACCCGATCGTTTTCCTGCCGCATCTCTCCCGCTTGTACCTGATAATAAGCGGCAGCCTGCTGCTGAAACTGCTCTAATTCCTGATACGACGTGGCCTGCAACGCCAGCCGGAATTCGCCAGCGGAACCGTCGTAAGACAGCGACTGAATTTTGATCGCACTATTTTGCGTCATCAATTGCTGTAAAGGGTTCAATTGCTCCAGTAGTCCTTTCCCCGCGCCCCCGGCAGCCGTACGTTGCAGGTGCTGCTGCATCTGCGCACGTGGGTTAACGACATTCGTCTCGGAGGGGAAAATCTGCCGATAGACGCGCACGCTTTCCTGTCGCCAATGCTCAGCCTGCTGATAAAGCTGATAGTGCGCCCAGCCAGCATCCGCTACGACCAGCAAAAGATAACAGGCAAAAGCGATTCCCACGCCGCGCCACGGCAGCAGCGTGTTTTGCCAGGCTTTCTCTGGCGCGTAATCGCCTTGCCGCAGATCGACCGAGGCTGGTAGCTGCGCCGTTGCAGCCAGCGTGAAGAGATCCGTTGCGGGCTGAGCCTTCCACTCGCCCTCCTCCTGCCATTCATACTGCGACAGCTCACCGCCGACCGATGCAACACTGTAGCTGTATATCGCCGGCAGCGGCATAGACGCTTTCAGCAGGTCGCCGCACCAGGAGGACTCTGCCGCCATAGCATGGCCCGTCGGCTGACGAAATAGCCACATGTCATCATGTTGCAACGCGCTCCAGCCATCCTGATGTTTCGGCAATACCCGGGCATCAGGTAATAAGGTATTGACGATGAGCCCCAATGCATCACACTGCGTCAGCCAACGCTGCATCCGGTTTTTTTCCACCACGGCAACCGTGCCATCATCTCCATGAATTTCCAGCACAGCAAAATGCAGCTTTTCGATTTCTGTCGCCAGCTGATCTTCCAGCATAAACGGCACAACTTGCGTTAGCTGACGCCGGGCCTGCCGGGGGAGCGTCAGAGCATAAAACGTCACGTCCGTTGCCGGAACCAGAACGCGGGTAAATGCCACAGACGGATACGCCGCCAGCGCCTGACAAACCTGTTCGACGTTACCACGCCCTTGGCTCAGTAAGTTTTCCCCATTGGGTGAACGAACCTGCCATTCAATCTCGCCCTGTTCCTCTACCGGAAGACGCACAATGAGGCACGGATGACGAACAACCGGACCTCGATTTAATGGGGTTTTCGCGGCTTTTTGCTTCCATTTTCCCGCTAATTTCATGGATTCACCGTCCTATATCCTCCATATTGCCGCTGCACGACCTGTACCTTTTGTCCACTCAGATGAAGCAGGCTGCGCTGATGAAAATCACTGTCGCCGACACGCACCTGAAGTTTGACAAAGAACCATTCACTTTTTACTGACAGCACTCGCTGCGCGGTATTTTTACTATTCGGAGGCAATAACCCGGTTTGTTGCAGAACCTCAAGGCTTGCCCATCCCGTACGAGGTCGCTGCTGCACCAGCGCCTTCGCCTGCGACATCGTCATTTCATTCAAGAATATGGCGGATAACAGCGGGGCATCAAACTCGGTTAACGTGTTGATATTAATTGACATCGTATCCACCGGCAGCGCGCAAACATAAGGTAACAAACGACGATAAAGATCGCTGTCCACGCCATAGACTGCCCGCAATTCGCTGATTTCACTCATTCTCTGATTGGCCGTACGATAAGGCACTGGCAGTGTGGCGTAGACATCATCCTCTGCACCGTTCGCCGACGGATAGTTATCCGCATCAATCCAGTCACGCACCGCCGCAGTGATCTTTTCTGCACGATCCGCATCTTCGCCTAGATTTTTCAATAGCAAACGGAAAACCTGCGCCGGATAAGGCGTCTTCACCAGCGTGCTGTCGTTATCCACGCCTTGATTGATCGCATTCAGATTAAAGCAGGTACGCGCATCGCTAATCTGGCCGATGATTTCCCCGCCGTCCACTGGGAAACGATGCCCCGGTTGTGACCAGTTCTGTCCGGCAAACGTACGTCCCGGCATATTCCGCGCATCGCGCAGCAATATCTGCCCGCTTAGCGTTTCTGCCCCCAAGGCGTACCACTTCGCCTGCTGACGGCTCAAATGACTCTCGGTGCGCAAAAACGCTTTACCAGTGCGTTCCGTAATCACCGCGGCAATCGTCACCATTAATGCCAGAATCAGGAGCACCACCAGCAGCGCCGCACCGCGCTGACGCGGCCTCATTTAGCCGGCCCGGTGGTAATCAAAAACATACGCGACATTTCGCCATAATCCCTTAAGGTCAACACCACTTCGATCCCTTGTGGCAATTGCGTCGTGTTATCCCAGCGATCGCGCCAGGTTTTATTGCTGAAAAAGCGCAGGCGGAAGCCATCGACCTGCGTGAGAAGCGGTTTTACACCGGGATCGAGCCCCTCAATCGGGTCAGGCACCGCGTGGGTTAACCGTTCCAGAGTGTGTTCCCGTAGCCGATAGGCTACAGGCTGAAGTTCAGAGCGCGGCAATATGCCAAACGGGTTCTGCCAGCCATTACGCATAAAGCTGACGCCCCAGTCATCGCTTTTTAACTGATCGCGGCCAGCATAAAATATCGAGGTACTTCCTCTGCTTCCACGTGCGATCATCTGGGAGAAATCGCTGTCCATTTGTGAAAAGGCACGCTGTATTTCAGCCAGACGTTCGGCCTTGCGCTGCGAAATTTCATCGTTACGCATCACGCCATTCAGCACCTGAAACGCACTGAGGCTCAGCGCGGCAAAGATAGCAATCGCCAGAATCATCTCCAGCAGAGTAAACCCCTGTTGGCGTTTCTGCCGTGCGATCTCTCGCTCCCTTCTTGTTTGACTACACGTCCCTGTTTTATTAAACATTATTGCTTCACCACATAGGTACGCAGCGAAGCATCGGCGGCAAAGGCGTCTTTATTACGCCGCACCTCTACATCCAGCGCTTTGGTCTGAGGGTCACCCGTCTCTACCCCCTGCCAGCGCCAATGCCAGCGCATGCCCGCGAATTGCGTTTCGCCCCTCACCCACGATGCTTCCGGCCAGCGCTGTTCCAGCCGCAGTTGAACCTGCTGGTTTTCTGCTACCCAGCCTGCAAACGTCTTCTCTTCCAGTCTGCTAAGGCTGCTTGCCTGTCTGGCTGTGGTTTGCAAAACGGCGATCCCCGCCAGCGCAAAAACGCTCAGCGCGACCAGCACCTCCACCAGCGTCATCCCTTTCTGTCGTTTCATCGTTTCTTACCCTGACTCATCGACGTCACAAATTTTCCGTTGCTATCGACCTGAAGCCAATTCGAGAGCGCTTTGTCTTTAGACTTAACGAGCAGACGGAAAGGCGTGATTTCACCGCCGGGCAAAATCAGGATATCGGGATCGTCGCCACTCTGCGTTTTATCCACTTTTTTCCCATCGGCCTGCAAGAGCTCAAGCCGTAATGCCTCAGGCAGCGTCGCCGAGGCGCTCACCCGATGCGGTTGCCACGGCTGCCACTTGTAGCCCTGCCAGCGATCGCCGCTCGGGATCGGTGTCCCTTCCGATGCAGCGGGTCGCTGAAGTTGATAAAACTGCCAACGGTCGGGATAGATGCGAACACCCAGCATGTATTCGTTAACCTGACTGCTTTCAGCGGCAAACTCTAACTGCGCCTGAAAGCGAGCCAACTGCCACGCGCTGTCGTTCTGGCGTTCGCGAGGAAACGCCATGACCACCATGCTAGCTGCAATGCCCGCCAGTAACACGACCAGCATCATTTCCAGCAGGGTAAACCCCTGCTGTTTCCTCGTTGACCGCTTCATTGCGCCTTGCCATCCTTTTCCCGCACGCTATCGACAGCAACTATCTACAGTTCCATCTGCAACAGTCACTTATAAAGACGGGCATAATCGCCCCATGCCTTTATTTTTTATCCAGATTCCAGTTGCCGATATCATCTTCCGTTCCCGGCATGCCATCTGGCCCCAGAGAGAAGATATCCAGCTTACCGTGCTGACCAGGGTTCAACAGTTGATACTCAGAGCCCCACGGATCCTGTGGTAAGCGGCGGATGTAACCATCGGCTGGGTAGTTACGCGGTTCCGGCTGAACGGTTGGTTTCGTCACCAACGCTTTCAGTCCCTGCTCCGTGGACGGGTAACGGTTGTTATCCAGCTTGTACATGTCGAGTGCGCTTTCGAGAGACACAATATCGCTGACGGCTTTTTGCCGATCCGCTTTTTCCTTATTCCCCATCAGATTGGGTACTACCAGACTCGCCAGTACGCCGAGAATGACGATCACCACCATAATTTCCAACAGGGTAAAACCACGCTGACCATAACTATTTTGTCCACAACTACGCTGAGACTGTTGCATCCTTACTTTTCCTCGTTCAATTGTTGGTTCGCTTACGAACTCATTAACGTATTCAGTTGCAGAATCGGCTGTAAAATCGCCAGTACGATAAACAGCACCACCGCCGCCATGCTGACCACCAGCAGAGGTTCAAATAACCCCAGCGCCAGCGTCATCTGCGAACTGAATTCCCGATCCTGATTATCCGCCGCCCGTTCCAGCATGCTGTCCAACTCGCCACTGCGTTCACCGCTGGCGATCATATGACGCATCATTGGGGGAAAGAGCGCCGTCTGTTCCAGCGCTTTATGCAGACTGACGCCTTCTCGTACCGCATCCGTCGCCAGAGAGAGCCGATGGCGGGCATAGTCATTACTCATCACATCGCCGCTAATGCGCATCGCCTGCAACAGCGGCACGGCACTGGCATTGAGAATACTGAGCGTCCGCGCGTAGCGTGCCGTATTCAGACCGCGAGCAATACGGCCGAGCAGCGGCAAATACAGCAAACGCCGATGGAAATTGATGCGCCGTTTTTCCTGTCGCAGCATCACGCGTAGCGCCATGAACGCGGCCAGCAGCACCAGCACCACCCATGGCCCGAATGTGCGCACGGCATCGCTTATTCCCATCAACACGCGGGTTGAAAGCGGCAGCGCCTGCTTCATATGAATAAATTGCTCGACGACTTTTGGTACCACAACGGATAGCAAAATGCTGACCACGGCAATCGCAACGACGGTAAGCACGCACGGATAGATCATCGCCTGCTGGATGCGGCTACGCATCTGCTGGCGCTGCTCGGTGTAGTCCGCCAGTCGGTTAAGCACTTCATCAAGGTGTCCGGAGGTCTCGCCTGCGGCCACCATCGCGCAATACAGTCGCTCAAAGCTGCTGGGAAAACATTTCATCGCATCGGCCAGCGAATGCCCTTCCATAACCTTGCTGCGCACTGCCGCCATCAACTGGCTCAGATGCGGCTTTTCGCTCTGTTTCGCCACCGCATCCAGTGCTTCTTCCAGCGGCAATGACGCCGCCACCAGCGTCGCCAACTGGCGAGTTAACAGCGCCAAATCTGAGGTACTGATACGAATTTTGCGGCGTAAGGAAAACCCCGAAGAACCGGCTTTCTGCTGGTCACCGCGGCCTTCATCAACCGACAGCGGCACCAGTCCGCGCTCCCGCAATAGCTGACGCGCCTGTCTGGCAGAGTCCGCTTCCTGAGTGCCACGGCATTTTTTCCCTTGCGCATCCAGCGCCTGATAGTGGTACTGTGCCATATCATTCCTCTTTGGTTACGCGGATCACTTCTTCCCAGGTCGTGAACCCCGCCAGTACCTTTTCCAGCCCGTCCTGACGAATTGTCGTTCGACTTGTGCCCAGAATCTGCGCAATCGCCATTTCACCGTCGCTGCGGTGGATCGCGGCGCGAACGTCGTCATTGATCAGTACCAGTTCATGAATGCCGATACGTCCCCGATAGCCGGTATAGCTACACTGCGGGCAACCCACCGGATTATGCAGCAGCGTACCCGGTGCGATCCCCATCTGTTCGGCCTGAACCGGATCGACCGGATGCGGCTGGCTACACTCAGAACACAGCGTTCTGACCAGACGCTGTGCAAGCACGCCCAGCAGAGAGGTTGACAGCAGGAAAGGCTCGACGCCCATATCCTGTAAACGAGACAGCGCGCCCAGCGCGCTATTGGTATGCAGTGTGGATAACACAAGGTGACCGGTCAGCGATGCCTGCACGGCAATCTGTGCCGTTTCACCATCACGAATTTCCCCTACCAGCACAACGTCCGGGTCCTGACGCAGAATGGCACGCAGCCCGCGGGCAAACGTCATATCCACCTTGGTATTGACCTGGGTTTGCCCAATGCCTTCCAGCTCATACTCGATGGGATCTTCCACCGTCATGATGTTACGTTCCGAAGCATTCAGGCGGCTGAGCGCAGCGTACAGCGTGGTACTTTTCCCCGACCCTGTCGGACCGGTGACAAGAATAATGCCATGTGGACGATGGATCAGGCTGTCCAGCTGCTGCCGGTTGCGCTGCGACATGCCCAGCAGTTCAAGATCGAGCTTCACGCTGTTTTTATCCAGCAAACGCAGCACAACGCGTTCACCATAGTTCGACGGCAGCGTGGAGACACGAACGTCAATCGCTCGTCCCCCCACCCGCAGCGCCATGCGTCCATCCTGCGGGATACGTTTTTCCGCAATATCCAGCTTGGCCATGACCTTGATACGCGATACCAGCAGCGACGCCAGCTTACGCTGTGGACGCAGGATTTCACGCAGCACACCATCGACACGGAAACGGATCAACAAATAGCGCTCATACGTTTCGATATGAATATCCGACGCCTTATCCTTAATCGCTTCGGTCAGCATCGCATTGATCAGGCGGATAATCGGCGCATCATCATCGGCATCAAGCAAATCATCGCTGTCCGGTAGCTCTTCCACCAGCGTATAGAAATCCATCTCATTGCCGATGTCTTCCATCAGACGACGGGCTTCTTCCGAATCACGCTGATAGCTGATAACTAATTGCCGCTCAAATTCGTCTTCCGTAACGCGTTCAATCTTAAGCGAACAGCCTGCAATCCGACGTGCCTCCAGCAAGGCGGCTGGCGGCGTTTGCGCGACACAGATCGTCCGCAGACTGGTATCATTTTCCCGCTGCAACAGCAAAATTTGCTGCGACCGAGCATAGGCAAAAGGCAGTATGGGGCGTAATTCTATAATCTGGGAGGCAACGTCACTCATTTCCCGCCCGCCGGATAAAACGCCACAATAGAGGACTGAACCTGACGGAACGTATAGGCGTTCCCGCCTTCCGGCAAGCGCAGTAAATCGTTATCCAGCAGATTAGCCTTCCCGCCATTCGCCTCTCGCTGCTTCTCTTCTTCAGCATTGAACGAATGATACTTACTGGCAGAAGCACTCTGGTACTGACTGCGATCGCGAATAATGGAAGGACGGATAAACAGCATCAGGTTACGCTTTTTCGTTTCCTGACTGTTGGAGCGGAACAAGTATCCCAGAACGGGAATATCGCCCAATAGGGGCACTTTGCTTGCAGACTCATTCGTACTTTTATCCAGCAAACCGCCAACCACCACGGTTTCGCCGCTGCTGACCAGCACCGCGTTATTAACGGTACGCGTATTGAATGTTGCGCCAAGGTTGGTGCTGCTGCTGGAGGCGGCATCAGCCACGCTGGAGACTTCCTGTTCGATTTCCAGCAGAACGGAGTCGCCTTCGTTGATTTGGGGTTTCACCTTCAGTTTGATACCGACCGTTTTACGTTCCACTGTTTGGAAAACGTTGTCGCCGGATGTCGTCTGCGAACCTGCCAATACAGGTACTTCCTGCCCAACGTTAAACGTCGCTTCCATATTATCCAGCGTCACGATACTGGGCGTTGCCAGAATGTCGTTCTTGCTGTTGCTAGACAGCGCCGTCATCAGCATGCCCCAGTTACCCTGATAGAAACCGGCGGCAATCCCGTTGAAACCGCCAAGTGCCGTTGTCGCTGCCGTGCCAAGCGTTCCATCACGTCGAAATTGGTCCGCTCCTGCCATCATTGTCGTAATCGGCAATCCCGTATTGGTGAATTGCGTTACCCCGGCATTTTTATTCGCCCATTGAACACCCAGATTCATTCCATCGGCATCCTGTACTTCTGCGATAATCGCTTCGACCAGTACCTGCGGACGGCGGATATCCAACTGTGCAATCACCTGTTCCAGATCGCGCATGATGTCAGGTGCCGCATTCACAATCAGTGAGTTAGTTTGTTCGTGGGCCTTAATCGAAATGTCTTTGCGCAGCGCAGGCAGCGCATTTTGCTGGTCGGTTTGAATACTGTCGCCGACGCCAGTGAGCACTTCGACCAGATCGGCCGCTTTCGCGTACTTAAGGTAGATAACTTTGGTGTTGCCCTGTACCGCCTGCTGGCGATCGAGCTGTTTGATCATGTCGATAACGCGCTGGCGTGAGTTAGGTTCTCCGCGCACCAGCACCGAGTTGGTTCGTTCGTCAGCCACCACGTTAGCGGTCAACATGCCGGGCAAGGCGGATTTCTCATCCATCTTGTTCAGCTCATTCACCATTTTCACCACTTCCGTCGAGGAAGCGTAAGACAGCGGTATGCTGGTCACATTCCGATCGCCCGTCTGATCAACCCGTTCGACAATCGTCATCAACCGTTTGATCACCCCCGCGCGGCCGGTCATCAGCAGCACGTTCGACGGTTCGTAATGCACCACGCTCCCGGCGCCAGCGTTATCGTTCAACTGGCGCAGCAGCGGCGCCAAATCGCGGGCAGCGACATTGTTCACCGGCACGACGCGTGTCACCACTTCATCGCCAATGCCCGGCTGATCGTCAGTCGCCAGCGGCATAGACGTCGATTTCGCATCCTTCGAGCGAATGATTTTCAGGACGTTGTTATCCATCGGAATAACGGTAAATCCATAGACATCCAGCACGCTCAGGAAGAACTGGTAATACTGTTCTTCGTTCATCATGTCATAGCTGCGTACGGTGATCGTTCCGCTGACCGACGGATCGATAATGACCGTCTTATTCAAATTCTTACTGACGGTATTGATAAACTCCTGAATATCCGTGCCCTTAAAACTGGCGGAGAATTCGGCGCTCCACGCCAATGATGACGCCATCAGCAAAACGCTCCCGCTGAGTAATAACATGCTCTTACGGCGTACATGACCAAGCCATTGGTTTTTATGTTTTGAAAAAACCTGAGGCTTAAAAAATCCCTGTCCCTTGCTAAACAAATTAGTGGTCTCCATCCAATGCCAGATATATATCCTGCTGTTGACCATCACGCTCAACGGTCAAATTAAATTTGCTCATCCCTGCCAGTTGCGCCATCGCCTGCTGTGCCTGACCTGCATCGCGTAAATCCATGCCGTTTAATGACACTGCGAGATCGTTGTCCTGCAAGCCTGCGCGGTAGAAAAGATCGGGATTTTTGCCGGGGTTTAACTGATATCCTTTCAGTACTTCTTCTTCCGTGACGGGAGAAATGGTGAGGTAATCCTGTGCCGAGAGGGGATTTTTTTGTATTTCCTCTTTCACCTGACTAAATGCGCCAGAAGACGGCGGTGCATCGGCGGTGTTTTCTTCCTGATACAAATGCAGCGCTTCATAGCGCCCCTGATACTGGATCACAACACGATCGGCAGAGATAGTCACAATTTTGGCTTCATAGCCCGGAATGGCATCGCCGACGTTGCGGCTGTATTGCTGACTATCTTTAGCGATGATGGCAATCGAACGCTTAGCATCTTCACTCGCCAGAACCCCTGTCAGACTGATATTTAACGATGTCAGCGGAATATCACCAGATAGCGCAGCATCGTTAGCCGCAGCGGCATCCGCATCAGGAGCATGGCCAAACAGGGTAAAGTCACCGGGCGTCACGGGTTTTTCTTTCGCCTGGGCAGGCGTCACCGACACGCCAACAATGCGTGAATCTTCAGGAAGGAGAAAGCGCCAGGTCAAGACGGCCAACTGCTGGCAAATCAGCAGTAAAATCAGCCCCAACACGATACGTCGGATCAGCGGCGCGGGCAGTGACCGAAAAGTCGCAACCAACGAATTAAAAGACGGTTCTTTGAAAGCTTGCAATCGTGCCATAGATAATCATCCATAATACTCCCCACGCCGATGGGCGTGGGGAAAATGCCTTATTCCGTTGCGGCTTCCCGGGTGATGGTTTCATCACCGCTGGTCGTCAGCGCGGCATCATTATTTACACGGTCTTCGAGCCTGATATTTTCAATATGACCGAAATTCCAGGCTCCCGGTACATTCTCAAAAATGACATTTTTAAAGTCACTGTTCTTCAGGAACGTAATGTCCGTGGCTTTTACACTTCTGAATTTTACATTCTCAAAATGCAAGCCTTGATGATAGGCATCACGTTCAAAAGAGAACTTATACGCATCAGCCATCTCAGCGATGGTCATCCCATCGACCAGAATGCTGTTTTTCTTCGCTGAGCCATCAATCGTGACGTTGGAGACGGTCACATCACGGAATTGTGCAGGTTCAGCCGCAGGCTGGGTATCGTTCACGTCCGCTTTATATTTGATAGTGAAAACGAACGGCTCGTTGACAATATCACGCATCGCGTTATTACGGAATACCACGTCACGCGAGCCGCCACCATAATAGGGTCGACTCTTCATGCGCAAGCCAACATCCGTCTTATTCATGACGTTATCTTCAGCAACAATTTTTTCAATCCAGGCACCGGTATGGCTACCCGTGACCACCGCGCCGTGTCCGCGGCGGAAGTAGTTATTGAAGATCCAGGCCCCACTCTGCGCTTTTTGCCCCAGCGTCGCCACCTCGGCACCGTACCCTGCCGCAAAGTTTACGCTGTCATCACCTGTATCAAAAAAGTTATTGAATACCATGACGTTTTGGCTGTTGCCGAATTCAATGCCATCCGCATTATTCGCATCATACGTCGTGTGCACCAGCGCATTCATCGCCACATTTTCGGATTCCAGCACCATCACACCGTGGTAAGCCGGGTTCAGAATCGTCAGCCCTTCCAGATACATATTGCTCACGCCACGCAGCGTCATCAGGCTGGAGCGTCGGTTTTTGTACGCTTCCTCCAGTGACATGCCTTCAGTAACGGCTTTGGCCGTTTGGTCTTTTGCCAGAATACCGTCACTGCCAACATTGGTCGCTTTGCTCGCACGATAGAGTGGCAATTCGTTCTTTAATTCATCAATTTCAGTAATGTTTGTATCACTGGCTTTAATGCCGCGCGTCCAACCGTTGCCATCAATCGTACCCTGTCCGACGATACGAATATTTTTAAAGGTACCGGCATGGCTATTGCCCCGATCGTCCGCTTCCAACACGTTGATCAGCGAAGGCGGACGCTTAGGTAATTGAGGGGAAGTGTAAGGGTAGAGATAGTAACCGCGGGCAAGTGGATAGTCGTCACCATTTGCCGACCCCAGCAGCGTAGCGCCTTTTGCAACCTCAAACGTCATGTCGCTATGCAGGAACAGCGCGCCAGTTTTAAACGTTCCCCCTTCAACCACGACTTTACACCCTTTCGGATACGCCGTTGGCGTACAATCGTCAATTGCCTTCTGAATCGCCAGCGTGTCATTGGCTATGCCATCCCCTTTTGCACCGTAGTTGGTTACATTCAATGAGGCTGGCGTCGCCGTTGTTTTCTGCACGATGGTTTCACTATCTACCGATTCTTTGCCGTCGTCATAAAGCGCGCGCACCGTGAAGCGATATTCCGTTTCCGGCGACAGATTCGTCACCTTGAAATTATGGAAGCTAACGCGAACATGCCAGTTATCGGTATCGATCGCGTTGTAGAAGTTATCGATATAAGGCTTGGCGGGCGAATGAGTGTTCTGGTTGTCAATCGTGCCGCCCAGCAAGGTTCCATTCATGTAGACACGGTAATCCTTAATACCCGCGGCAGGTTTGGTCGGTTTTTCCCAGGCCAGTACCACACTGTTGTCATCATAGGCCAATGTCGGCACTTTAAGATTCTGTGGCGCGGCAGAACGGTCAACATCCACATTCGGCGTTGAGTCGCTATCGCTGCATCCGGCAATCAGGCCGCTCAGAACGAGTGTCGCGCAGAGCGTAAGGCGAGTACGAGGTAAAAAATCAGTCATAACATTTCCTGTATTTTTATATCGCCCGACATCTTTCTCCCTGCGGCAGAATCATTACCACAGGGAGACACACATCAGGCGGAGGGTTTACAGATGAAAATTTAAATAACGAGTAAGATCAGATGGCTACGGCAGGGCAATCTCCAGTTTTCCCGCACCGGCATTTTCCAGAACATATTTCTCAACGACGGCGAGGGATTTCCCTGCGCTGTACGCATAAGGTGGGCTCCATTCCAATTCATTGGTGCAGGTCTCCAGCGCCCATGCGGGTACTGCTTTCCCTGAGTTTGCGGCAGCGGCCTTCTCGGTTTCTTGCAATGCACTGCATTTGTCTAATGCGATTTGATTCAAATTGCTTGCCGGATTGCCATTGAACCAGGAGCCGTTGTCTTTAAATTTGCTTCCCTTGTAGGCGCCGATAATCAACTTTTCATCCGCTCCCCCGCCCTGGAAATTAAACACGTTACTTTCGGAAAGAATGGAGGAGTCGAATCCCATCCCAACGGCATACAGAATGGGGTAATTCGTGTCCGTTGCCCCGCGATGGTAATTATTGAGCAAATGCACCTGACCAAAACGCACTCGCGGAGAACGCTGCACGCTGTTGTCCCATAAATTCCCTTCAAAAGTGATTCGATATTCCCCTTTATCACCGTCACCGGAGCCAATTAATACCGTTTTGTCATGCTGAGCGAAAATGTTGTAGGAAATCGTCAGATAATCGGCAGCGTCTTCTATATCCAGCAGGCCATCATGGCGTTGGATATGTTTGCCAAATAACACCGGTTCCTGATAGTCAGGATGTTCACCATCCGTAAAGGTGCAGTGATCAACCCAAACATTTTTGCTGGCATTAATCGAGACGGCATCATAACGGGCATTCCAGTTCCCTTTATCGCCGTCGCTGGCATCCCATGCTGGGGCAAAGTCGCGCGGCGCCTGAAAGGTAATATTACGGATAATGATGTTGCTGTTATCAGTTTTGCCAAACGTATGACTTAAGGTGTTGAGGGATAAATAACCTTCCACCAGTTTCGCTTCGCTACCTACGCCTAAAATCGTGGTATTCGGCGGTACCTGAAATTGAATCTGCGCCTTCTGGTTGTTGGCATACTGCGAGCGTTGACCATTTTGTTTCTTAAGCAGGCTCAGTTCCGCGCTAGCCGCCGCCGCATCGCTGCCACCCGCATCCGCCGTCGCTTTCAACTGCGCCATATAATCCTGATCGAACGCTTTGACATATAAATCAAAATCAAACGTTGTTTTATTCGGCTTGGTTTTATAATACTCAGCATCCGCATAGCGCCCATTACCTAAATCATCGCCGCGGATAGTGCCTTGCCAATAGATAATTTTAGGCTCTAACTTTGCCTTCAACTCCGCATCGGCATCGCCTGCGATATAAAGGGGACTGCGTATATTATTTAACGCATCTTTTAATTCCTGGCGGCTGGTCACGACATAAATGCTATTTTCATGTGCGCCTTCGCCCCCCGTCGTTGCATAAAACTTACCATCCGTATTCTGATATTGCGCAGCCCAGCCAAACGGTGCCGTTTTCACCTGCAAATCTGGCGGAGCCGCTTCTTCCACTGGTTTCTGACTATTATCACACCCGGAAAGCACGAGCCCAGAAAAGGCAATAGCTACCGCACAGGTGCGTAAACGACCAGTCCCAATAACCGCTCTAAACATTTTATCCCTCAGTATTTTTTAATTATCAAAATAGAAAAATAAATCCGCACAAAACCCTGCGATATTAATCGCATACTTTAAAATTGCTTTTATTCATAAATTAACGGCAGATTTTTACATCCCTGATTGATAAAAAAGCAGCGCAATACCTGTAGTAAAAACCACATAATGAGACTGCTGATTTAACACTCGGAAATGTTAATTAAATGATTATGACCTCCACATTTATTGACTATTCAAACCTTGAAAAGAAACGCCATACCTACAAGGGTAAAACATGGTTTCATTAAAGCAAATTCGCACGTTTTTTTTGCGACCCGCTTCAAGATTCCATATGTGATTATTATGATTGCAATAGTTTTTAATCAAAATGGAGGAACTGTCACATAACCGAGAGATTCAGTTTTCTGGCTCTTCCTATTTTTTGCAAAATAAGGCAGACGGCACCATCCTACTCACCCTACTTTCGTTTATGATGTGAGGCTACACGGCCTAAGTAGATAATTAAGGATTAGCGCGTGGATAACGCACCGGACGCACAGACACACTCACAGCCAGCGCTGCTTGCCAAATACCCCATGCCTGGGTATTTGATGGTTATTTATGCTCTGCTTTTTATCGCACTTGGCTGGTTCAGCCATCAGCGCTGGGGGAGTTCTACTTCTCCTGCCGTCGCTTTAGCTGCCCAAGCTGCTACCTTGCCTGCGGCAGAGGGACAAGCACCAGCCGCACCCGCGGCGACACCACCTCAGCAAGAAGAAGCTCATGTCGAGGCGCCTGCACTGCCAGAGAAAAGAACCACATTGCCGTTACCTGCCATCAGCAATGGTGAGGTTCCACCGCTGACCTACAGCGCACACGTTTACACGTCGGATGAAGCCAAGCGCAGTATCACGCTCAACGGCCTGCAATTCCGTGAAGGCGATTCGCCAATAGAAGGGTTGACCATCGAACAAATCCAACAGGACATGACCATTTTCAGCGTCGAGGGTGAAGTGTTTATTTTGGAGGCGTTGGAGGATTGGCCAGGCGGAAAATTCAATGAGAATGAACGTTCCGCCGCCGATGAAAGTGGAAGCGCCGCGCCCTAGCCGCGACTGCGAATAGCATCGATAAACGGCGTCAGCGTACGGTTAAACTCCGAACACTGCGTCTCTTTTGGCGTGCTATCTTTTAATAATCCTTGATACAGGCTTTCACTGCGCTGCGGTAAAGCCTGGTAGCTCGCAACATTCCAGCCTCTTTGTTTCGCCACTGTCAACGCAACATTCATAACCGTCGCATCATCGGGAAGATCGCTGCGATTACATTTTGATTTGAGATAGCGAGTAGCTGCAACCAGCGACGACAGCTGATTCAGTTGATCGTTAGGAGAGACCGTTACCGCAGAAGACTGACCTGCCACCGTTCCTTTGTGGGCAGACGTTCCTGTTTGTTGGCACCCGGCCAGCGTGACGCAAAGCAGCGTTAACGCGGAAAATTTAGACAGAGATAACGACATGAAGAACTCATCCTGATTGAGATTAACGGTAGGCATTCTAGCAAATGATAAGCCGCTGTCACGGCATGTTTATATTGCTCCCAGTCAGCCGACTGGGAGCCGTGATGATTAAGCTGCGGAGCCCTTGCCTGATACCGGTTTGGTCGTCGGTAAGATGCCATCGGCGCGGAACATGGTCTTAATACCGCGCACGGCCTGCCGAATACGATCCTGATTTTCAATTAAGGCAAACCGAACATGCGTATCGCCATAATCGCCAAAACCGATGCCGGGGGAGACGCAAACCTTCGCTTCCGACAGCAGTCGCTTGGCGAATTCCAGCGACCCCAGATGCGCATAGGCGTCAGGAATTTTGGCCCAGACATACATAGACGCTTTGGGTTCATCAACCATCCAACCCGCTTCATGCAGACCACGCACCAAAACGTTACGGCGCTGGCGATACTGCTCGGCAATATCCAGCACACATTGCTGATCGCCTTCCAGTGCCGCGATCGCCGCGACCTGCAACGGCGTAAACGTGCCGTAATCGTGGTAGCTCTTAATCCGCGCCAATGCACTGACCAGCTCTGGGTTCCCGACCATAAAGCCAATACGCCAGCCCGCCATATTGTAGCTTTTTGACAGCGTGAAGAACTCCACCGCGATGTCCTTCGCACCGGGAACCTGCATGATCGATGGCGCTTTCCAGCCGTCATACACGATATCGGCATAGGCCAAATCATGGATCACCAACACGCCGTACTGTTTCGCCAGCTCAACCACACGTTCAAAGAAATCCAGCTCGACGCACTGTGCTGTCGGATTCGACGGGAAACCGAGAATCATCATTTTCGGCTTCGGGATGCTCTCGCGGATAGCGCGTTCCAATTCATTGAAGAAATCGACGCCTTCCACCAGCGGTACAGAGCGAACCTGCGCCCCGGCAATCACCGCACCATAAATGTGAATCGGGTAACTGGGGTTCGGCACCAGCACCGTATCACCATGATCCAACGTTGCCAGCATCAGGTGCGCCAGCCCCTCTTTGGAACCAATCGTGACGATCGCTTCACTTTCAGGATCGATATCAACCTCATAACGATCGGCGTACCAGCGGGAGATTGCACGACGTAAGCGCGGAATGCCTCGGGATGTCGAATATCCGTGAGTATCTTCGCGTTGTGCAACCGTACAGAGTTTTTCCACGATATGAGGAGGTGTCGGGCCGTCAGGGTTACCCATACTGAAGTCAATAATGTCTTCGCCGCGACGACGCGCAGCCATTTTTAATTCAGCAGTGATATTAAATACATACGGGGGAAGACGATCGATGCGCGTAAAACGGCGCGGAGAAGTAGAATCAGCCATAACATCCTCAAATTAACGTGAGCGCCCGGACCGTCCGAGCGACGCAGTGCCTGTAAGAAGGCACTCTACTCAATATCATTCAAAACGCAGCCAGCCAGTTTTGTTGATGACGGCGGCACGTACGACCTGAAGTGCAGTGAGCTTATTCAAGCTATCTCAGATAATTCACCCTGTCGATACCACGCTTAATAAATTTTTTCTTCCCGACATGAAGCCTCATCGATTTCCGACTAAAAGTGCGAAAAATGAAGAATACATGCCGGAAGAAGCATTACACTTGGTGACCCGCTCAGGCCGTGTAGACAAGGCGCTTATCCCCTGATGCACAGGATGGTTAACCCGAGAATAAGCTTATGACCGAGATGCAATGTTTTACCGAAAGTTGGCCAATAGAGGGCGCATTTACCATCTCGCGCGGTAGCAAACGCCAGGCGGATGTCGTTATGGTTGCGCTTCAGTCCGGCACGGTAGCAGGCTACGGAGAATGTGTCCCTTATTCACGCTACGGCGAATCCCTCGACAGCGTAATGGCGCAAATTGCCTCATTGCACAGCGATTTTCGTAACGGTTTAGATCGGGAGACGCTGCAAAACATTCTGCCCGCAGGCGCGGCGCGCAATGCGCTTGATTGCGCATTCTGGGATCTGGAATGCAAACAGCACCAGCAGCGCATTTGGCAACGTTTGAATCTCCCTTCGCCTATGCCGCTGGAGACCGCCTATACGCTATCGCTAGATACACCCGATCGTATGCGGCACGCCGCAATACACAATGCCCATCGTCCCCTTCTCAAATTAAAACTGGCGGATGCAAACGATCTGGCCAGAGTCGCCGCGGTTCGAGAGGGCGCCCCTCAGGCTCGCCTGATTGTGGATGCCAATGAAGGATGGGACGCTGAACGCTATCTGATGCTGGTGCCTGAACTCGCCGCACTTGGCGTCACGATGATCGAACAACCTTTCCCAGCGGGCAAAGATGATGTGCTGGCAGATCTGCCCCGCCCGATTCCCGTCTGTGCCGATGAGTCCTGTCATGACAGCCAATCGCTGGCCGCTCTGACCGGGCGCTATGACATGATCAACATCAAGCTGGATAAAACTGGCGGTCTAACGGAAGCCCTGCGCCTACGCCACTCCGCGCAGGAGGAAGGCTTAAAAATTATGGTCGGCTGCATGGTAAGCACATCGCTCTCGATGGCACCCGCATTTGTCGTCGCACAAGGTGCCGCCGTGGTTGATTTGGACGGTCCGCTGCTCTTGCAGCGCGATCGCAATAACGGGTTGCACTATAACGGTAGCGAAATATTACCGCCCAACGCATTATTGTGGGGATAACGCGCGTTAACCTGCATTGAGCAACTATTAAGGAGTGTTGTGATGCAACGTCTTGTTTATGTTGATGGACAGTATCTGGAAGAAAATGAAGCAAAAATTTCTGTATTTGACCGTGGCTTTCTGTTTGCTGATGCCGTTTATGAAGTGACTGCGGTCATCGATGGCAAGCTAGTTGATTTCCCCGATCATATCACTCGCCTGCAACGCTCCTGCCGCGAGCTATCGCTCACGTTGCCCGTCACTCCTGAGACACTCAAAGATATTCACGATGAGCTGATCAGTAAAAACGATCTGAAAGAAGGCGCGATCTACTTACAGCTTAGCCGCGGCAATGCTGGCGATCGCGATTTCTACTTCCCTTCTGCTGACGTCAAATCCACGCTGGTTCTATTCACTCAGGCGCGTTCGCTGGTCGGTAACCCGAAAGCCACAACAGGCCTGCACGTTGTCACCACCGAGGATATTCGCTGGCATCGTCGGGATATCAAAACCGTCAGCCTGCTGGCTGCCAGCCTGGCAAAAGAGTACGCCCATGCAAATCAGGCCGATGATGCCTTCTTTGTCGAAGAGGGTTTCATTACCGAAGGCAGTTCCTGCAACTGTTACATTGTTCTGCATGACGACACAGTTGTGACACGTCCACTCAGCAACGATATTCTGCACGGCATTACGCGTCAGTCGCTGCTCAAGCTGGCAGAAAAGGAAGGGATTACGCTGGAAGAACGGTGTTTTACGCCGGAAGAGGCTTATCACGCCAAAGAAATTTTTGTCAGTTCAGCCACCATGCTCGTCCTTCCTGTCGTGATGCTGGATGGAAAAACGATTGGCGACGGCAAGCCTGGAAAAATTACCCAGCAGTTACGTGAAATCTATCTCGATATGATTAAACAGCAGGGAAAATAGCCGCGCGTCACACTCTGCCAGCACGGCTTTGATGCTCATCCGTTACCCGTCCAATGTCGGATAACGGATGGCGAAGCAACTTATTTATCCTCACCCGAAGTGCCGTCAGTCAGCGCAAGCCCTGAGTTTTCCAACACCATCTTCTGCGGTACGGCCAGCGGAATATTAGATGCCCGTAATCGCTTGATGATCTCAAACAACAGATCGCTCTTTGCTTCCGATACCATTCTCGGGCTGCTGACATAGCCTGTTACGCTCAGCACCATGCCCGTTGGGGTGAGTTGACTGAACTTCACTGACGGTGCCGGTGATTCCAGAATCGAATCGTGGTTGATATACGCATCCAGTAGCAGTGCCCGGACTTCTTCAGGGTCGATATCTAGCGGGAACGTCAGCGCCAGCGTAGCAACCCCAAACGGGTTACCCATCGTAATATTGCGCACATTCTGTGAGATAAATTGAGAGTTCGGCACGATCACCGTCGAACGGTCACCCAACTGAATTTCCGTCGCACGCACATTAATCCGCCGGATATCTCCCTCAACCCCACTGATGCTGACCGAGTCCCCTACTTTCACCGGACGCTCCGTCAACAAAATCAGGCCGGAGATAAAGTTCTTCACTATTTCCTGTAAACCAAAACCAATACCTACCGACAACGCACTGACAATCCACGCCAGCTTGTTCCATTGAATCCCCAGTGTCGCCAGCGTCAACAGGATAATCAGGATATAGCCGATGTTGCTGAACAGCGTTACCAGTGACGCACGGATTCCGCGCTCTAACGTCGTTTTAGGAAGGAACTCATCTTCCAGCCAGCGTTTTGAGGAGCGTAGAACATAGACCCCCACGACAAGAAAGAGCACGGCATTGACCAGATGAGCAGGCACAATGCTTAAGGTTTCCAGCCCTTTCCCGCCCCAGATCTCAACGGCTTTTTGCACCAGTTCCAAAGGCGTCGTGGTGCCAAACGTACCGTTAAGTAAGGCGACCGCCGCCATTAAAATTAAAATGACTTTACCGCTGGCTGACAAGATCAAGGCGGCCTGAGCCAGATGGCGATCGTCCAGATTGAGCGAATTTTTCATCCGCTTGCCGCTGGCATTGTTGGGGGAAAAGAGGCTTTCGCAGATATCAGTAATGAATGTTGAGAACAGATACAGGCAGGAGAACACCATGCCAATCCACACCAGCTCGAACGCCAAAAAACGAGCCAGTGAGATATAGCCGATGACCAGCGACACCAGAATCGAGAACGCCGTCGCCAATACCGCAAGATGAATAACACCGGATAACGTCGAACGCGCTTCTGGCTGTTCGCCTGAATGCACCATCTGCCGACGAATCTGATCGCTTTTCAGCGTTATCGTTCCGGCAGTGAGCGCAAGGAACAGCGCAGATAAGCCGTTCACCATAATGGTTGCCGCGACCGATGTCCCCACCGTCGCCGTCACTTGTTCAATAAAACCGAAGATCAGAATAATGCCAGCCGCCACCACGGGGAACGGCTTCATCGCTTTAGCGACGGGATTAGCAATCGCAGGCAAACGCCACGAAGGGCGCTGATTTGAAAGGAACGCGCGTCCTAATCCGGCCACCATCGAACAGAAAATGGCCTGCCTCACCAGCGCATCAAGGAACGACACGACGCGTTCTGAAGCCTCGCCGTGGCGCGTAAACGTAAAGTCGATCAGATTCACTGCGATACCGATCGTGACCACGGTCGAGATAACCGACGCCGTAGCTAAAAAACTCCGCCGCAGACGCCCTTCTGGCAGCCAGTGAATTCCCGCCCAGGCCAGATATTTCTCCAGATACCGACGCCCTGTCGAACTCATCACCATGGCGATCACAATCAGAAAGGCAGAACCGTAACGCCAGTCCGGCTCCCAGGCTACAGTAAAGGCATCGCTTAACTGCTCCTGAAAGGCACTCAGGCGACGTACGTCTTCGGCCTGCGGAGTCACAACCGGTGCCCAGAAACGCCCGCCCAGAATGCTACCGGAATTCAATGCCAGCTGCGTTTTCAGCGCATTACGACGCAGAGTGACAATTTGCGCTGATAAGTTGGCCGCGCTGGTGCGTAACGCCTGAATCTGCTCGCTCTGCGCATCCATTTTTGCTTTTTGCGCATTCAAACTGTTTCGCTTACGCGTCACCTCACTGGTTTCAGTAATGCTAGAGCCGGGTTCTGGCGCTGGCCCTAAAACATCCAACTGAGCCTGGATTTGAGCGCGCTGCGGCGCTACGGTATTGGCAAGCTCGCTGGCGTTATTCGCCAGTTCCTGCGTGGTGTCATTCAACGCGCCAAATTTGCTGTCGTTATTGGTGCCTGAGACCTGCTGCTTGATGTTATCTAACTGTTTTTGCAGCTTGACCAACTCGGCATCAACATTAATTTTTACTGGCGCATCGGTCTGCGCAGGCTGTGGATCAGGATCCGCACTCGCCGCCGATGAATATCCAACAGGCAGCATCAACATCGCCAGCAGGCAAACGCGCAAGAATGCGGATGAAAGAATGTTCATAAATCAAAAGGTTCCAAAGTTCGACAGAATAGCGGATCCACAAATAACCGAGCGATAAACCCGATATGTGAAAGCAGCCCACACTCATCCAAAACCCAACGAATGCGGGCATAGTGTACCAACAGCGCAGGGTACAGAATACGTCCGATCATAACTTGAAAAGAATTACTGGACGCATCCAGCAGATAAAACTGAAACTTTCATTGCTATGTGTAGTACGTGTGGACAGCACTCGCAATTGTGCAAAAAAGTCACACCCGAAAAAGCGACATTCGCCAAAGTTGTACAGGGATTCACCGTATAGCGTAAATCCAGCGCTAACCCGTTGACTCACTGGGACGTGTGGGTATAATCCAGCCCACTGTTGTGACAAGCAGCAGCCATTTCTTTGCGCAATGCGCCCTTAGCTCAGCTGGATAGAGCAACGGCCTTCTAAGCCGTAGGTCACAGGTTCGAATCCTGTAGGGCGTACCATAATCTCGTCTTTTGACGTATCTTAAAGTCTACAATCCCCTTTAAAATCAGCATTATCCTCTGCAATATGGGCTACGAAGGTCTAGTGTGGTCTATTGAGTTCCAGCATCACTTGGGGGTATTCGCAGGTTCAATAGCAGTGATACCCCCAAATGAAGCTAATTGATGGTGCTCAAATGGCTCACGCTACTGGCGTTTAAAGTATCGCTATGCAGGGAAAGAAAAACTGCTTTCTATTGGCACATATCCCGATATCTCACTGGGTGATGCAAGAACAAAACGTGGGGAAGCCAGAAAGCTTCTTGCGAATGGCGGCGATCCGAGCGAAGAAAAGCAAGTTGAGAAACAGGCAAAAATCGCGGCGGTCAATAACAGCTTTAAGCTTATCGCATTAGAGTGGCACGAACATAAGCGCCCTAACTGGTCAAAGGGCTATGCTGAAGACATTCTTGAATATCTGAAAAAAGACAGCGAGCATCAATCAGGTCATCAAACGTGTCGGATACGATAAAAAACTCACGGACACGGTTTTCGCCACACGATGAGTACCATCTTTCATGAACAAGGCTATAACAGCGCATGGATTGAACTCCTGTTAGCCCATGTCGATAAAAACACTATCCGTGCCACATACAACCACGCGCTATATCTGGATGGTCGGCGGGAAATGCTTCAATGGTATGCGGATTATGTTGATAATCTGGGAAAGGGTAATATCTCCGAATTCAGTCTTATTGCTTAGTATTGCTTTCTGAGAACAACATCTTTTATTCATACCAGACAGATAGCAGCCTATTAATATAACAAGAATGTATTCCGCTCACCTGTCGATTACACTACAATCTAAGTAATCTTGTCATTCACGGATGGAATAACAATGACCGAAGCAGACTTGGATGAACTGGCTGACCGTATAGTGAAGATGCTAACCACTACGGATTTTTATGAAGGGATGGGTTCTGGCATATCAGAAATAGGTAAGAATTTTGGCTATCTAGCCTATGATTTTATTGATACGGATACACGGTATGCCAAATCACGAGAAATGGAGAGATTGATAAAAGCGATTCATAGAGGAATTGTATCAAGAGAAAAAATTATTGAGGCAATAAAAAGAATATTTAAAGTCTTTAACCGAAATGCCTCTGAATCTCAAAAAGAAGCAATCTATCATAAAGCTGTAGGCTCCGTAGTGGGTAGTATGCTTGTTTCACAGGCAGTCTTTCAAATAGCTAAGAGAATCGGCAATGCCCCCAAAGTATCTACTGGCACGGTATATTATATTTTGTTGCTTGGCGGGATGGCGAAGCGGTCAATATATCGATCAATGTATTTGAGAAACCATAATCCTGAAGTATATTCAGAGTTGAGAAGAGATGATTTAGATTTTCTTTTCTTCCTGTTTGAAGAAAATGTTGAACCACTAACCGAAGCGATAAAGATGAGGAGAGTGTATGGTAATGGAATTTTTAATAAATTAATTGATAAAATAGAATACAGGATTAAGTGATATGACTACCTTTCTAAAAAAGGCATTTATTTTCATATTAAACAACATAACCATGTTTCTTTTCAGCATATGCTTCTTTTGGATTTGTTATATTCTATTTGTTGGATATGCCCCCTGGAGTGAAAAAAC
The DNA here is from genome assembly GCF_015689195.1 of Pectobacterium aroidearum. Classification (GTDB taxonomy): domain Bacteria; phylum Pseudomonadota; class Gammaproteobacteria; order Enterobacterales; family Enterobacteriaceae; genus Pectobacterium; species Pectobacterium aroidearum. The sequence continues at coordinate 1,588,286 of NZ_CP065044.1, read as the reverse complement.
AGTCCATTTAATCATTGCCGTTTCCACTTTCATTGGACTTGGGAAGTTATCTGACTGGTTTGATAAGAAATAAACATGAGCCAATAACATGCTTAAACTCTTAAAAAAATCGGCTTATTTTTTATTTAAAAACATCATATTTGCTCTTTTCAGCATATCCTTTCTTTGTATCATCTATATTTTATTGGTTGGTTATGCTTCGTGGAATGAAAAGGCCATTCATCTCATCATCGCCATTGCAGTCTGCTTCGGATTAGGGAAGTTCTTCACATGGCTTGATGAAAAATGAATGCAGGGTCTCCCCTGCACTTTTTTAGTTCATAAACTTCGTCATTTCCCACAATGCATAACCAGACGTTCCGGCTTTGTGGTGCGTCCATGTCACATCTTTATATCTGATAGAGATATGCTCTAATATCAGACCAGCACCATCATCAATGATATTAGGCATGACTAGATTGATATCTGATATGAGTCCATCATTAATTTGAATGGAGAAAAACTTCTCTTGCTTGGCATGTTGCGTGGTGCGGTAAAAATCGAGCAACACTTTGACCTTTTCTTGCTCGTTCAATGCCATTGCCAGTAACGGTGTTGACTTATCGATAGGTTTTACCAGGGTGATAGGATTATGAACAGCATGACCGTCATTACTCATCATGTGGTTAAAAGCCAGGATCATGATTTCATCGGTATGCCCTGCCTGATATCGGTTACCGATTGATTCTAATGTGGAACATCCCTCAGAAATCAATCCCTGTGATTTACCTTCGATAGTCATGTATGCATAATTAGCCATATAAATTTCCTTTTCAATGGTTTTGAGCCTTGTAGATATTATCGCTAATGAATGCTTAAGACTATGGATGCAATTATAATAATTAGAATGGTATGAGGTTCAAAGAAATCAGTGAATCGATTTTATTATTTATAAATTATTATGAACGTTCCCCATCGACAGAAAATTAAATAACCCTACATACGATTTTAAGAAGGAACTTCTTGGTGGTGAGGTCGAGCCTCGTGATGTTTTTTTGGAACTTATTTAAAAAATTATAAGCATAAAAGTATAAACCCGTCAGGCTGGGGAGATTAATAAAATTCAGATGTAAGCGCCCGCCAAACCGAACCATTCACTTTTACATGTCGTCTGACATACTCATTTTTTGTATTTCGGGAAAATAATAACCAGAACATTACCATTCCGCGCCCCAATTTCCGAAATAACGCTTTAATTTCTCTACCGTGTGTCGCCGTTTACATACCGTATTTAGTTGCGAAGAACCCCACTTCATTAACCGCATCTTGCTTAGTCTCAGCAGCAGAGAGGCGCGCTCGTTAGCAGAGTTCAGCAGCCGATCAAAAGAGATGACATCTCTATAGACTTTGAAGTTTGGATTGTAAGCAAAATAACGTCTAGCGTGCTCTATTACACTTTGCACGACAGAGAAAAATCGGCTCAGTACAATCCCACTGAGCCGGCAACGTTTATTCTATTGAACTCGCCAGTCACTGAAGTAATGACTGATGACTGAAGGATGGTCGAGAGGAGCGGTGGCGGCTATATAGCCATCTGGCCGAACTAACAGGTATTGATCGGAATAGGGGCTACTTCCCGTTTCAACGTGCAGAATATTGACGATATCAGGCAGTGATGCAGGTACATCTGCCGCGCCGATGATGAGCAAACTGTAATGACGATAATTTAAATGTGAGTAAATTCTGCCAGGCTGCCCAGATTGAGGATCACACCACATAAAATCATGCAGCCTTTCACCAACACGCCCGTCGGTTCCATAGCGAACGCCCATCCCCGTGATGTAACCCGCACGTTTTTCGACAATCTTGACGTAATCATCGGCATGGTTGCCTGTCTCTGAGGTTTTGGTCGAACGCACGAGTTCCGCTGACGTTTTTACCACTTCCAGCGCGACCGCTTTTCGCTCTGTTTCGTAAGTCTGTAATAGCGTTTGAGGCGCATGATGATGGGTAATCATCGCTATTTTCCAGATGAGGTTAAATGCATCAGCCAACCCGGTATTTAACCCTTGCCCACCATTTACCGAGTGAATATGGCTCGCATCACCAGCGATAAATAATTTATTTTCAAGGCTATAATGTTCTGCTACGGACTCTTTAACCGAGAATTGTGAGTACCACTCAATCGACTTGAAACGAAGACGGTGTGGTTGCAGAGCATGATTAATTTTATCTACCGCCTGCTGTTGCGTGAAGTCCTCGCTCTCCATCTGGATATAGAAACGATCAATCTTACCTTCACGTGGTATCCACGCTACATCGGCAGTTTCAGCCTGGAAAACAATAATCTCTGGTACTTTTGGGAAATCAGTTTCTATTTCACCATCAATCACGGCCCAGGTAATTTGTGGTCGCGTGATCTCAAACGGGATAGCAAAGTGTTGGCGCACAAACGATCGTGAACCATCTGCACCAATCAAATACCGGGAACGCACGGTCTCACCGTTGGTGAGCGTAGTGAGGCAGCCGTCGCCCTCCAGCACAATATTTTCCACAGAAGTATTACGGCGCACGGCACTCTTTAGTTCGGTGAGCTTATTATCGAGCGCTTGTTCCACATAAGCCTGACCAATCATTAAAAAATGCTTGTGGAAACAGCCTTCTAAAGCATCCCACCAGGTAGATTGGCGTGAAATAAATTTACCTTTTGACCAGACTGAGCTGGTATTGCAGGTTTTGCCTAAGGGGTAAAGCTCGTCGAATAAACCGATAATTTCAAACAGCTGTAAGCTACGGGCGTTTAGCGCATCAGCACGGCCTACCGTTAGCGGCCCTGATGATTTATCGATAATGACAGTGCTTAAACCTGACAGCTGAGCAAGATAGGCACAGGCCAGGCCGACTGGCCCGGCGCCGATAATCATGAGATCAACATGCTGTGGTTTCATGACGGTTGCACCAAATGTGGGTTAGTCAGCGGCTGTTTCGCATGGATGTGCACCCGACGTAGATGACGGCCACTCTGGCTGGCATAAGATTCACGACCGTGTAATAACGAGTAGTTATCTGCAATGACAATATCGCCGCTTTGCCACTGATGCGCATACTGAACCCGTGGATCATATAAGGCTTGTTGCAAACTGCTGAGTAATAGCTCTTGCTCTTCAGGTTCAATGCCTGAGAAATGATAAGTGGATGGGTTCAAGAATTCTTTATCGCCAGCAATCGGCGGCTCACAAAAGCGAATGACGGGATAAGTGCGGTAAGGGTGCTGTTCTATAATAGGCGCTTCTGCGGTACTGCTATATAGCTCGACGGCACGCTGATACTGACCTGTTGCACGTTGCCACAACGCTTTGGTTTCGGGTGATGCCAGACGTAACGCAGTGGTGGTACTAGAAAACGTGGTTCGCCCACCCTGCCCTTCGCCAATCGCTGAGACGCATTGAAAGACCTGGAGCTCAGGCACGGTCTTAAGGTACATGCCATCCCAGTGCAAGGGGACATAGTTGTTAGCAAAGATATGATCGGTAGCATCGGGCTGTTCAACCAGTTCCAACACGGCGCCAAACGGCCATTGCATAATGTCACCCATGGCGGCGCAGTATGTTGTTAAATTTTCTGCACTCGTAAAACTATCAAAGCCCCGCAGTATCACTAATTGTTGGTTCTCTACGAGTGTACGCAGCCAGTTAGGCGATAATTCGCCAATATGCACACCTGACTGTTTAGGTTCAATACTCACGCCAAAAGGGTAGATTTCACCTTGAGAATTGGTTAAAGGTTGATAATTAAATCGATCTTCTAAAGTGAATGAGTCCATTTTACGTCTCCGTGTATTATCCATTGTTGAAAGATCTTTTCAGATAATATCGGCAACAAATTTTCAACACCACGGATACAATTATAATAATTAGGGTGGTTGGAATAGAGAATCACTCCCCCTATTGTTCACCACTATCTGATGATGTAATCAACCTGAATAAAATCCCATAAAAAAACCCCAGATAAATATCCAGGGTTTTTAAATCATGAAAAGCCGTTGCCGTTTCAGCCCTAGCCGCGGTTCTCTTCAATATAGCGAGCCAAGTCCGCCGGAGTTTTCAGTACGGTAGCGACTTCGGTTGGCGGGATCACGCAGCCGTAAACGTCCTGCACTTCCAGTACCAAGTCGACCGCCAGAATAGAGTCGAGAATATCGGACTCTATCAGCTCATCATTGAAACCCACTTTGCGGGATAAGATCTTTTCAAACAGCGCGAGTATTTCTTGTTCCATCATTTTTCCTGAGTCATTAGATCGTGCGGGCATGGGTGTCCAGCAGTTTACGGTCGATTTTGCCGTTAGGATTCAGCGGCAACGCATCTTTGATAATAATTTGGGAAGGCACCATGTAAGGCGGGATGACTTTCGAGAGTGACGTTTTAATCGCTTCAGGCGCTAAGTTCGTGACGCAGAACGCCGCGATGCGCAGAACGCCGCCGCCCGATTTCATCAGCGGCAGAACCACCGCTTCACTGATGTCGGACATCGCCAGCAGGCGGTTTTCAATCTCGTTGATTTCAATACGGTAGCCATTTAGTTTGATTTGGCTGTCATTACGCCCCTGGCAGTATAGCAACCCATTCTCGTAGCCCAGATCGCCCGTTCTGTAGCCCCGGAACGCTTCGCTTTCCCGACGCAGCAATTTTTCGGCATTCTCTTTCGCGAGCCCAAGGTAGCCGCGCATCACGTTTTTGCCCCAAATGATCAACTCACCTTCAGCGGTAATTTCCATTCTGGAATCCGGCATCATCGCGCCGACCGGCAGCAGATCGTTGTCGCTGTGTAGGATTTCATCGGTGATTTCGATAACAGTGGTCGCGATAGTCGCTTCTGTTGGCCCATAAGAGTTGAGAATTTTGGCCTGCGGGAAGCGGCGGCGTAGCTGTTTGACCAATGCTTTATTTAGCACTTCGCCAATGAACACAAAGACGTTGAGTTCAGGTAAATATTCACTGTTGAACTGAGGCGAGAGCAGCTTCTGGTAAGCGAAAGACGGCGTTGACACCCAGACGGAAACGCCGTTGTCTTTCAGGCGATCGAGCCAGTTTTCTGCCGCGATATCCTCTTTCGCATTCAGAACGATATGCCCTCCGGTTGCCAGATTCGCCAGCAACGGGATCAACGAGAGATCGAAGCTGAACACCGCATGGTTCATCAGCACCGGCACGTCCGGCAGCGAAAAGTCCTGACGTACCCACTTCATGAAGTGCCACAGGCTTTCACGTCCGATCTGCACTCCTTTAGGTTTTCCGGTGCTGCCAGAGGTAAACATAATATAGGCAAGGTCCTGCTCGACCAGCGCCTGTCCGGCCTCCCCGGTCGCAATGAACTGTCGGGTCGCGACATCATAATAGTAAGGCGCGCTCGCCAGATGGCAAATCTCTTTAAGCCGCTCTTGCGGATAGATGCAATCCACTGGGATATACGGAATGTTATGCAGCAAACAGCTATAGATCGCTACGGCAAACTCAGCCTGCTGGTGACCATATAACACGACCGGCAATCCCGCAGGCTGCTGGCATTGCTGATAGCGATGCCACCAGTCTGTCACGGCGACGGAGAGCTGTTGCCAGGTCATCGCGTCATCGCTGCCGCTAATCGCCAACCAATCTGGGTTGGCGGGTTGGAGTAAGGCCGCACGGAGGAAATCTTGCAGTTCCTGAAGCTCAGAGTGAAGGTTCATAGAGGAGACATTCCGCTAAAGATGTAGAGGGAGGCCGCAGCGCTTGCCAGCGTCAGAATTCGACCGATGAACACAATAACCGGATGATGTAGACAATTGCTCAGCGTTGGGCTGCGTTTGGCTGACCACTGCAACATGTTGTGAGCAACGGAAATGGCGCCAAACAGCGCGCCGCTGATGACATAGTGTCGTTCAAGCCCGTTCCATGCCCCCATACAAAACAGGGTGCAGAAGATGCCAATATTCTGCGCCAACGTTTTGTTCTGTCGGAAAAAGTCGAGCTTCATCAGATTCATATAAATCGGCATAAAGACCACATCCCGCAGCCATTCAGACAGGCTGATATGGAAGCGCCGCCAGAAATCCTGCGGGTTTTTGGCCAGAATAGGCAGATTGAAGTTTGCCGGGATACTCAGGCCAAATAAGCGACCAGCCCCGATAGCCATATTGCTGTAGCCGGCAAAATCAAAGTAGAGATAGGCGCTGTAGGCCAGCGACATCACGACGCCAACGCTTAACGTAAACGGGCGATGGCTCCACGATTCAATAACCAGATTATTGATCAGCATGGCAAATAAGAACTTCTGAATAATGCCGGTAAAAATTTGCTCCATGGCCACCAAAAACTGCTCACGGGTGAGCGTGAAGACAGGCTTAGTGATGTCATTAACCCATGTCCGCCAGCGATACATCGGGCCAGCCAGAATAATAAAAGGCATAAAGAGGTAGCAGAAGTAATGCAGGAAATGCTGACCATCTTTTTTGCTGCGATAAAGCAGCACATCAATGGCGCGGAAGGTCATAAAGGACAGGCCGATCATGCCCCAGTGGTTATTGAGGTGTAATTTCACCAAAAATAGCGGCAACAGCGTCAGGCTGACTGCCTGCCAGGTTTTTAACCACCCTTTCTCTTTTAAGGTGACCAGAAGATAAAAGCTCAGGAAAACCGCCACGGGAACAAGGTAATCCCCCTGGAAAATATATCCCCAGCCTAGCACCGCCAATACGGAAAAGGCGGATAAATACGTCAGCCGATAACTGAATACGCGATTAACCAGCGCGAACAGTAAGGCCGATGAAAACAGAAGGAAAAAAAACATTCCGGAGCTGTACATCATTCATCCTTCAGAATTTTTGATATTCAAAATGCACTTTTAAACTCATGCTTTCATCAACAGAAGTCCATGCGACGATGGTGACTGCCAGAAAGAGATAAAGGAAAAAAAGGCGAATGGCAGTTTTCATCATTTAAAACTCTCTGCAATAAATTGATCCATCGCGACCCATGCCGGATCGGTTGGGTGCAGGCGATCCCAATTCCAGCCGTTCTGATAAGGCTGCGCATACATATCAAAATAGCGAACCTGATTTGCCTCCAGCATCGATCTGATCTGGGTATCGACTGGCTGGAATTTCTCGGAATTTTTAATTGCCCACGGATTAATCGGATCGACAATCACAACAAACTGGACGTTGCGCGCTTTCAGCAGTTTGATCGTCGCCGATAACGCTTCCATCTGCGCCGGAACAATCGGTGCATCGTCCCACTCTTCCGGTGTTTTATCGTCTGCAAAAACGGATTTATCCATCCACAATGTGTCTGCACTTTGCTCGCGGGACTGATTCAACAACTGAGCCTGCGCCAACTCGCGATTCCAGTCAGGAATCGTATTGACAGTTGACCGATGTGGCCACGGTTGTGTCGGCTGGGGAATAATACCTAGCATCGACAGCCAGTCGTTTTTTATTAGCTCGCAGAAATTAGCAAATTGATAACTCACTTCCTGCCAGATAATTTGTGGATCCCAGCCATAGACTTGCATTTGGCCAAACGTTAAGTGGCTTATCTCTTCTTTATCGATATGTTGTAAGTAATTGACCAAAAAGGGGCGCGTCTGATCATCCTGCATCAGGGGATTAAAAATAGATGCCGGGAAATTATTGGCAAAAATTGCCGGGGGAATACCGTCTGAATAAAAGCTATCGGGTGCCAGCAGCAAAACAACTTTACTGTTAGCGTTAAGCTCATTTTTAAAACGTGAAAGCAGTAAAAAGTGCGTGACGCTATCTACATAGCTATCGCCATAGGCCACAACCGGACGATGTAACTGGTTATTAAAGTAATTATAGACAGCGTAATGTTCATCTTCCGATGTAGAGACCTCGGAAGCGCCGAGAAAGAAAATCGCATTTCCCTGTAATGCATGGGAAATGGTGGCTATCTTTTCCTTTTGTTCTTTTGCCGTCCCTTCCATCGTGTTAATCATCGGCTGGAATGTCAGCGCCGGATCAACGCTCTTCACCAGCGGGGGAACGCTAAGAAACAGGATGGCAAGGGTAGCCATCAGGATATGTAGGCAGAGAGTATTTTTGATTTTCATTATAAAGTAAGGCTACATGATATTTATTGTTTGAAAGTTGTGAATTTTTATCTTCACAGTAAATCGATCCCTGTATTTTTGGATTATATACCAGGCTTATCGCCGATGATGAGCGTTGCTGTGTAACGGTATGTACAGTGTTTATGTCCGTCACAATAATCAGGCTGATAACCAGATAGGAGAAGGGTTTTCAGGCCGTCATTATCATCTACGCCGCCTGAATATGAGGCAGTAAAGGGTTGTTGACAGCTCCGAGTTCTCAGATTTGTGAGTGATTTCAGTGATGATGGCGTTCAAGAATCTTTGGTGTGATGAATAAGTACGAATAGCGTCATCCTGACCTTCCTTTTTATTTCATCTGACAAACCATTCTCTTAATGTTAACTTAATATATTCGCAATATTACGGATTCGCTCGGTATTCCTCCTCATGCTTTATAGGGTTACTATTGTGCGATTAAATTTAATATAAAAACTATGTGTAATTGCAAACAACTTCCCACCAGCGTGGCTGAACTCGACTATTGGGGGCACGGTTTCCACTTTTCAAATGCATTAACTCATAATCGGCATTTTGAAACACCAGATAGTGAGTATTTTGAACCACAGTGGAACTATGAGGAATCCATGTATTACTGTGCGGAATGTGGACAAGCATGGTACATCGAGTGTACCCCAGAACACTCCCCTTCCCTCCTCTTCGCATTAAAGACGAAGGATGTGAATTCATTACCTTCAGATAAAGAAATAAAGGCAGCTAAGGTGCATCTTTGTCTTCTTGCCCACGGCGGACTTGATTCAGAGATATGTAGAATGGCAGAGTGCAAAAACAACAAGCTATTGGGCCGTGAACTATGCTATTTACATATACCTTTCCCATAACGGGTGGAAGTGAATAGTGTTGAAAGGTAATGTATAAAAAGCAAACAGGAGAATCGATGAAAAATTATCAGGCCACGATCCCTCGGCTATTAATCGTCTCAATAACCCTATTTGTTATCGCCTGCTCATCCAGCACGAAGAGATCCCCTACGGATGAAACACCAGCGTGTATGAAGTATCGTTCTATGATGACAGCCCCCTTGCCACCAGCGGAAATGATGAGGCTAAAAAATCAGTGCGAGCAATCAAGGCATTGATGCAGGTATGTTCATCAGATCCCGCGAAGATCCGGTGTATTTTACAGAACATACGATCGCCTTCGAATAAATCCACTCTCCCTCAAAATAACGCTGATAAAATAGCGGTCATTATTGAAAATGGCCGCTATTCGCTTCAATGACCTACCCGTTCTAAATCGCCATAAAAGGCATACGGGTAGCCATTTTCCAGCCATTCGGCCTCGTCAATAACGCAAACATCGTCTTCTAGATAAATATCTGACGCCATTATTTTTATTGCGAAACCATTAGTTTTGTATTCCGAGCGGTAATTATCATAGGTAATTTCGCCTCTGCCGAAATAGTCGTTGAGTTCTTCCCGCCATAATAACTCTATCTCTGCATTAAACGGGCCGCTCCCCATTTTCCCTTTTAGGCTGGCGATGATCTTTTTCTTTTCAACGAATCCCCACCGCACGGCATCCAGCGTCCAGGCATCGTCACTAACGCTAAACTCACCGGAAAAAACCGCTAAATGCGCGTCATTATTATCAGAGAGCATTTCATTTCCTTAAGTATTAACAAGAAAACTCAAAATCCCAATCGCTAACGCGGGTAGCGCAGCGCTTCCACAAACAGTGAGAAGGCAGTGGTGTGCTGTTTGCGGCTGGGATAATACAGATAGTAGCCAGGGAACGGCTGGCACCATTCCGTCAGCACTCGAATCAGGCGTCCGCTGGCAATATCCTCACGCACCGCATCTTCCGGTACATAGGCCAGGCCAAGCCCGATTTGTGCAGCATCGATCCGCTGACGCAGGCTATTCATCGTCAATTGTCCTTCGACGCGCACCCTGATTTCCCGACCGTTTTTCTCAAATTCCCACGCGTAGATGCCCCCCATCGTCGGCAGGCGCATGTTAATACAGCGGTGATGCTGTAAATCTTGCGGTGTTGCGGGGGCAGGATGACGCGCGAAATAATTCGGGGAACCAACCACTGCCATGCTCATTTCCGGTGCAATACGCACGGCGATCATGTCTTTCGCCACCTGCTCACCCAGACGAATCCCCGCATCAAAGCGGCCAAGAACAATATCGGTTAAGGCGTTATCTACCGTAATTTCGACGTTAATATCGGGGTAATTCGCCAAAAATGGCTTTAATACCGGCCATAAAATTGAATCAACCGCATGCTCCCCCGCCGTGATGCGAATATTCCCCGCAGGACGCTCGCGCATATCGCCCAACGCCACCAGTTCGCTTTCAATATCCGCAAAGCTCGGACCGAGGCTATGTGCCAGCTTTTCCCCTGCATCCGTTGGCGCGACGCTGCGCGTGGTTCGGGTCAGCAAACGCACGCCCAGTCGCTCTTCCAGGCCACGAATCGAATGGCTTAGCGCCGACTGAGAAAGCCCGAGCTTCGCCGCCGCTTTGGTAAAACTACGTTCTCTTGCCACCACAAGGAACGAAATGAGGTCATTAAAATTTTCTTTTAACATCAGCGTGTCCGAATAGTGGTGTCATCAATGTGTACCTATTATACAAATTCATGAATGATGTTCATGTGAAACCGGAAATAGCCGATTTGGCGGCACTGAAAAGCGGCAATCGGGAATAACCTCCTGCATTACTCGCACAATTAATGAATATAATTCATAGCCTCTTGCGGCTTTTGCCCTCTGGTGCTTCCCCATAAATCGCAGTAACGTTTTTCAACGTCGCTTGCGATGGCCCGCGCAGGGTGACGGACAAGGGTGTCCGTCATAAAAATGAAACTTGCAGCCTCTGCTGTGATGTTATCTATATTAGCTCCGGCTGCGATTGCCGGAATGGAGGAAAAATTGAAAATTACCCGCAGCGGTTCACTTCCGTCCCAGCCCGGCCCGGAAAGCTATTTTTCCGGCAACGTACGTATCGATGCCCCTTTCCAGAGCACCGCACCCGCCCGGGTTGGCGGCGCGACGGTCACGTTTGAACCGGGCGCCCGTACGGCATGGCACACCCATCCACTCGGCCAGACGCTAATCGTCACGCAGGGGCGAGGCTGGCTTCAGGAATGGGGTGGCGAAGTTCAGGAGATCAATCAGGGCGATATCGTCTGGATACCCGAAGGCATAAAACACTGGCACGGTGCCACGGCACAAACCGCCATGACGCACATTGCCATTGCCGAATCACTTAACGGCAGCCCGGTCGACTGGCTGGAAAAAGTCAGCGACGAACAGTACGGAAAAGCGAAGTAGCACAAGAAAAAATTACTATAAGGAAGCCGTCGCTAAGAAAAAAGCGCGGCGGGCAGAAACAGCAAAGCCACTCAGCGTGAAGCCGAATGGCTTTTCTATTTGCTCCGTGATGCGCTTAGCGCACGTGAAGATTGACGCCAGAGACCTCTTTTCTGAGTTCAATAATCTCTTCAGCCAGTTCACGGCACAGCATCGCATTCATCAGGTGATCCTGTGCGTGCACCACGATAAGTTCGAGATTCGTTTTTTCCTTACTCTGGTTGCCAATGAACCCGGTCTGAATCAATTGCGCCCGGTTCAACGCCACCGCTGCCATTTTTAATAGTTCATCGACATGATCCCACTCCCCTCGGCGAGCAGATCTCAAGGCTTCCATTGCGCAGGAACGTGTTTCGCCAGATTTAACGATAAGCTCAATCATCCGCGTTTCTACATCCATTTTTCCATCCCCCGAATATCAGTTGCTGTGTCACCTTTTGTCGGTCAATTAACCCAAAATTGCAGACAAGCGCACGTGACACCGAAGAAATACGGTGCATTTGTTGTATCGCTACTCACAGCCTGCACAGTAAATATAGATGATTAATCAGGATTTGTTTCTGTAAATCATGACGTTATATCTCATTTCTGGTGAAATAAATTTCACAACCGCCCCAGGCTATTTTTCAGGCAATGGATTAATACTATTCCACACCGTGACACGCCCTGAAATAAAGTGATAACCGACATATCACATTCACCAAAACCTTAATTTAACCTTAAGAAAGCGAAATAATAATAACTATCATTATTATTACCAATATGTAAAATCCATCCTTGACTGCCGCTACATATCGGCCTGTATCGCTAAAATAACGTGGTTATCGTCAGCGATACGGGGGCTCTCATGTAGGCCAGCAATACGCAAACACGACAAGTATTGATAAGGGTAAATAATATGAAGCTTGGTTTTGGATTACTGAGTTCTGCCGTTTTATTCGCTTCCGGTTTGGCTCTCAGCGCGTCGGCAAATGCAGCAGAAAACGATGAAGGGATTGTGATTTACAATGCCCAGCATGAAAATCTCGTAAAATCCTGGGTCGACGGTTTTACCAAAGAAACCGGCATCAAGGTGACATTACGCAATGGCAGCGACACCGAGTTGGGCAACCAACTGGTGCAGGAAGGGAAATCGTCGCCTGCCGATGTGTTCCTGACCGAAAACTCACCGTCAATGGTGCTGGTCGATAACGCCGATCTCTTTGCTCCGCTGGATAAAGCCACCCTCGCACAGGTGTCGTCTGATTATCGTCCGTCCCACGGACGCTGGATCGGGATTGCCGCGCGTTCAACCGTCTTTGTCTACAACCCAACCAAATTTACCGACGCGCAGTTGCCGAAATCCTTAGCCGATCTGGCGAAGCCAGAATGGAAAGGCCGCTGGGCTGCCTCGCCGTCCGGTGCAGATTTTCAAGCCATCGTTAGCGCCTATCTGGAGTTGAAAGGTGAGAAAGCCACGCAAGAGTGGCTGAAAGGCATGAAAGAAAACTTCACCGCCTACAAAGGCAACAGTACGGTGATGAAAGCGGTGAACGCGGGTCAGATTGATAGCGGCGTGATCTATCACTATTACCGTTTTGTCGATCAGGCTAAAACCGGCGAAAACAGTAACAACACCAAGCTGTACTACTTCAAACATAAAGATCCGGGCGCGTTCGTCAGTATTTCCGGTGGCGGTGTACTGGCATCCAGCAAACATGCAAAAGACGCACAGGCCTTTATTAAATGGATTACGGGCAAGTCCGGTCAGGAAATCTTACGCACCAACGATGCCTTTGAGTATGCCGTTGGCGTTAACGCGGCCTCAAATGACAAACTGGTTCCGCTGAAAGATCTGGACGCACCGAAAGTCGATGCTGCCAAGCTCAACAGCAAAAAAGTCGTGGATCTGATGACACAAGCTGGCTTGCTGTAGCACATAGATTGTCGCGCATGGGTTATAGCACATAGATGTCATAACCCCCTTTCATCAGGGCGTTCGCGCCCTGATGAATCCTTACCTGAATGCCCGCTCAGCGCGGCTTCACCGTCTTAAAATATCGTCCTGACGAGGCAGCTACAGGCCGTATGACAAACGTTAGCTACAGCGAAACGACCGCGTTCACCGCCCCCTCTTCGCCATTATGCAAGCCAGTCGCGCTGCTTACCCTCATCGCCCTGATATTATCCCTGCTGGGATTTGTTCCGCTGGGCTTTGTGATTGGCGTTAGCATTGATACCGGTTGGGAAACAGCGCGCGCCCTGCTGTTTCGCCCTCGCGTGGGCGAACTGCTGACGAACACCGTGCTGCTGGTTGCCCTGACGCTGCCGATTTGTACGGTTCTGGGCGTACTGCTGGCCTGGCTGACGGAACGTACCACTCTGCCCGCCCGACGCCTGTGGTCACTGCTGCTCACCGCGCCGCTGGCGATCCCCGCATTTGTACAAAGCTATGCCTGGATCAGCACCGCTCCCGGTTTGCACGGTCTCCCGGCCGGCGTGTTTTTATCCGTCGTCGCCTATTTACCGTTTCTGTATTTACCCTGTGCCGCGACGCTGCGACGGCTTAATCCTGCGCTGGAAGATGTCGCGGCTACGCTGGGCGTGCCTCCCGTGACCGTATTTTTCCGCGTGGTGCTGCCGCAGCTAAAGCTGGCTATCGGCGGCGGGCTGCTGCTGATTGCTCTGCATCTGCTGGCTGAGTATGGCCTGTTCGCCATGATCCGTTTCGATACGTTTACTACCGCGATTTTCGATCAATTTCAGTCAACGTTTAATGGTCCGGCGGCCAATATGTTGGCTGGCGTGCTGGCGCTACTGTGCCTGTTTCTGTTGTGTGCGGATGCCCGCGTACGCGGCGTCACGCGTTATGCACATGTCGGTTCCGGCGCGCCGCAGGCTATCACACCAAAACATCTGTCGCCGTTTCCGCTGCTACTGGCGCTGCTGTTACTGGTGACATTGGTGCTGCTCACGCTCGGCGTGCCTTTTATTACGCTGTCTCGCTGGCTGTGGTTTGGCGGCTGGGACGTCTGGCTGCGCAGCGAGCTGCTCGATGCCTTTCGCCAGACCATGACGCTGGCGCTGAGCGGTGCCGTACTGACGACGCTGGCGGCCATTCCAATGGCCTGGCTGACAATTCGCCACCCCAACCGCTTGTATCGGTTTCTGGAAGGGTGCAATTACATCACCAGTTCTCTGCCGGGTATCGTCGTCGCGCTGGCGCTAGTGACCACCACCATTCACCTCATCAGGCCGCTGTACCAGACGGAATTCACCGTGTTACTGGCATACCTGCTGATGTTTATGCCACGGGCGCTGGTTAATCTACGCGCGGGTATCGCACAGGCACCCGTGGAGCTGGAGCAGGTTGCGGCGAGTCTGGGGCGTTCGCCATTACAGACGCTGATGACCGTGACGATTCGGCTGGCCGCGCCCGGCGTCGCCACAGGTGCAACGCTCGTCTTTCTGGCGATCGTTAACGAACTGACCGCCACGCTGCTGCTGGCCCCCAACGGCACCCGCACGCTGGCAACCGGGTTTTGGGCGCTCACCAGTGAGATCGATTATCCCGCTGCGGCACCCTACGCGCTTATTCTGGTCCTACTGTCGCTACCGTGGACCTGGTTTCTCTACACGCAATCACAAAAAATGGCGGGGCTGTAATCATGTTGGAACTTCATCGCGTCAGTAAAAGCTTTAACGGGCGCACCGTGCTGTCTGACATTCATCTGACGTTAGAAAACAGCCGCCGCACGGCGATTGTCGGCCCGTCCGGTTCAGGGAAAACCACGCTGCTGCGCCTGATTGCCGGGTTTGAAAAACCAGATATCGGCGTCATCACGCTGAACGGGAAAACGCTCTGCGATAACGGGCTTTCCGTCCCCGCCCATCAGCGAGGGATCGGCTATGTCCCGCAGGATGGCGCGCTGTTCCCGCATCTGTGCATCGCGGACAACATCGCCTTTGGGCTAAAAGGCTCGAAGGCGGAAAAGCAAAAGCGCGTGGAGGAGTTGATGGCGCTGGTTTCCCTTCCCGCGCATTTACAGAAGCACTCGCCGCATGAGATTTCCGGCGGTCAGCAGCAGCGTGTCGCGCTGGCTCGCGCGCTGGCGCAACGCCCTGCATTAATGCTGCTGGATGAGCCCTTTTCCGCATTGGACACCGGCCTACGTGCCGCCACGCGTAAAGCGGTGATGGACGTCTTGCAGCAGGCTAACGTGGCATCAATTCTGGTGACCCACGATCAGGGGGAAGCGCTGTCTTTTGCCGATCGCGTCGTCGTGATGCGCGACGGTCAACTGTCACAATCCGGCTCGCCGTGGACGCTGTATCATCAGCCCGCCAGCGAAGACATCGCGACCTTCCTCGGCGAAACGCTAATTCTTGATGCGCAGGTTAACGGCGGTCAGGCTGACTGCCTGCTTGGGCGCATCGCAGTGGATCGCCCAATCGCCAGCGGTAAAGCCCGGATCATGCTCAGACCCGAGCAGATCACGATTCAGGATGTCGAGGTTGATAGCACAGAGATAGGCCGAGCGGGGGAAAAGCGTGCAGCGACGATTCGCGCAACCATCCGTAAAGTTGATTTTTCCGGCTTCGTCTCTACGCTCACGCTGCACGTCCACCACGCAGAAACCGAGATCATTGAACTGAAAACCGTCAGCCACGCTGCTTTCGCCGTCGGCCAACAGGTCAGCCTGAGCGTCACGGGTACCGCTCACGTCTTCAGTCAATAATCCCGCACTACCCGCGCGCTCAGGCGGTTTATCGCTCCGCCTGCGCGTTACGCGTCACCAGCCAAACGCCCAGCATAATAATCAGAACGCCGAGATTTTTACGCAGGCTCATCGGCTCATTCAGCCACGGCAGGAAAACCGCCGCCAAATACACTACCGCATAGCTCAGGCTAATCAGGGGATAGGCGCGGCTTAACGGCAGATAACGCAGCACCATGAACCAGCACACCATCGACAGTCCGTAGCAGACCATCCCGCAGAACACCGCAACCGCAGGCCAACCGCCCATCAATGTGCTGAGTGACGGCCAGTGCGTCATGGAGATGCTCGGCAGTGCCAGCATCCCGCTTTTCATTAACACCTGCGCAATGCTGGCTAATACAATGCTGCCCAGCGCCCAGACATAGCCTCGTCTCGCCATCATCCCCCCTGCATCAGATAGATACCGGTGACAATCAGCGCAATGCCCCACCAGTGGTGTCTGTCCACACGCTCACCAAACCAATAGTGCGCCAGCAGCGTAACCAGAACAAAATTGATGCTCAGCAGCGGGTATGCCACGCCAAGCGGAATATGCTGCAACACCACAAGCCACAGCAACAGCCCGATACCCAGCAACACAGCCGCCAGCATCAGCCACCCCAGCGTCACGCGCTGGCGTCGATCTGGCGGCAAACGCCGCCAGCACTCCGCCGCCTGTTTCTGGCACAGTTGTCCCAGACTGGTCAGCAGGCAGACGATAGCAACCAGCAGATAACTCATGGCGCTATCTGCTTATAAAACAACAGCACGTAGCGGTGCGATTTTTTCAACTGATCGGGTGCAGGCAGGTTGCGGTATTCTTCATCGGTATCTCTATCGATCTTCAGCACCAGCGCAACATTTCCGCTACGCCGCTTCTCAGCAAGCCAGGCAGGGAAAGCCCCCTCATCCACAAAGCGATCGGCGGCATCCGCATAGTTCAGCCCGTAGTTCAGCTCACCCCGTGCCTTAAATAAGGTGATATCGCTACGCTTAAGCTCCCACGCCAGCCCGGCAGCCAGCCCAACTTCATCGCTCAGCACATAGCGGCTGTCCTCCAGCAATGGCTGATGACTACGAATAAAGGTTTGAGGATTCTTTGAATCGACCACGCTCGCCGGAATACTCCCGCCGACGAGCAGCGCCAAAAATAACGGACAGCCTGCCACCAGATAGCCCCACGATCGCGACTTTTTCAGGCTGACTGCGGCAAAAGCCACCCAGCCGACAAAACAGACGACACCCGATACGATGGTCAACCCTTCCCCTGGCTGATAGAGATGCGGCATGATGATACCGAGGCCCAGCGCCGCAACGGCGAGCGCCAGCACACTGCCGAACGCAAGATTGAGCCAGCTATTGATGCGCAAGAGACGGTCGCGTACCGCAGGGGCCAGCCCGGAAATCCACGCCGCCATCAGCAGCGCCAGCGGCGCAAAGCACGGCAGGATGTAGGTTAACAGTTTGCCTTTGGCGATGCTGAAAAACAGCAGCGGCATCACCATCCAGCACAGCAGAAGGAACCGTTCCGGGGAGGACTTTCGTTCCGTCCAACCGCTGCGCAATGCACCCGGCAGCAGCGCCAGCCAGGGGAATGTGCCGACAATCAGCACCGGCAGGTAATACCAGAACGGCGCTTTATGCTGCGCGTCGTCTTCTGCAAAGCGCTGAATATGTTCAATCCAAAAGAAGTAATGCCAGTAATCGGCTTCTCGCGCATGCACTGCCAGCGCCCACGGCGCACTCAGCAATACCGCGACAACAATTGCCAGCGGCCCGAACAGCAGCAATTCCTTAATCCGCTTTTGCGCCAGCGCGACTGGCAGCACGCTGATGACCGGCAAGGCCAGCGCCAGAAAACCTTTGGTCATAAACCCCATGCCGCAGGCCAGCCCCATCAGTCCCCAGGCCATCAGCCGTTCACGCGTCAGCGTAGCGCGCTGAATCAGCACGTGGCTGAACAGCGCCGCCGTCATCCAGAGCGTCACCATGGGATCAAGTACGCTGTACGTGCCGATACCATACACAAGCAGTGACGTCAGATAGATCGTCGCCGCCAGCAGCGCAGTACGCCGGTTTTTCCACAGCAGCAGCGCCAGCCAAAACACCAGCAGCGCGCTCAAGGCAGTAGAAAATACCGAGGCAAAGCGCACAGAAAAATTGGTATGACCCAGTAACCACTGACTGATGTTATTCAGCCAGTAGCCTGCAACAGGCTTCTCAAAGTAGCGAACGTCCAGCAAATGCGGCACGATCCAATCACCGCGCTGAAGCATCTCGCGGCTGATTTCCGCATAGCGCGTTTCATCCGGCGACCACAGCCAGCGGCCGTTAAGTGGCAACAGGTAGAGCAAAGCAAATAGCACCAGTATTACGGTACTTTTCAGCTTTATCATGCCTTTTTCCATGCTATCTCCTGCTTTATTTATTCTTCCGTTTGCACGCCAAGCCACCCTTCCCGTCCGGGAAACGGCGCGCGTACAATTCGCCCGACGGGTAACGTCGCTCGGTCATCAGGCAGTAATGAAGAAAGTGGACAAAATTCGATGTGCTGCTGACGGGCTCGAAGCAGCAACTGGCGAAACAGCGCCAGCTTCACGCCCCCTTCCACTTCCGCATGGATGGTGTAGACCGGCACGCCGCGATCCTGCTGGATCGCCTCAAGAATAAAGTCGTTGAATTCGTCGTCGCTCACGCGCTCACCAATGACTTCATCGTAGGTCGGCAGCGTAACCGGGATCTGCACAGTGCCCAACTCACCGTTTTTCAGGCGCGGCCGAAAAGGTCGGGTGCCGCGACAGTCGCTGTTATAGTCCAGATCCCAGCGCTGTTTCATCTCAACGACGCGCGGATCGGCTCGCCAACCCGCCACCGCAGAACAGCGTACCGGCGCTGGCAGCATCGGCGTCAGCGCGTCCATGCCTTCACGGAACTGCGCAGCCAGTTGCGCATCCGACCAACGAGCGACATTCGCCTGCCAGCCGTGATGATCCCAGGCATGTAACCCCACTTCATGCCCGGCGTCGTACGTCTGGCGGATTAACGAGCCAAACCGTGCGCCAATATGACGCCCCGGCCACGCCGTGCCGGCCAGCAAAATATCCCAGCCGTAGAGCGAGGCCGCGCTGGAGCGCAGCATCTTCCATAAAAAGCGTGGGCGCAGCAGACGCCACAGGTGGCGCCCCATGTTGTCCGGACCGACGCTAAAAAAGAAACTCGCCTGAGTGTCGAACTCCGCCAGCACCTTCAGCAGCGCGGGCACGCCGTCCCGCGTACCGCGCCAGGTATCGACATCAATTCGCAGGCCAACGCGCGTCATCCCTGCGTATCCGTGACGTTATCGGCGTGCTGGGGATCAACGGTACGCAGGAAATAGTCTAGCGTTTCCGCGACGGTTTGCTCCATCTTCACCGTCGGTTCCCATTCCAGCAGCCGTTTGGCGTTACGAATGCTCGGCGTGCGATGCGCCACATCCTGATACCCTTTGCCGTAATAGCTGCTGCTTTCCACTTCAATGAATCCGGCGAACGGCGGGAAACGATCGCGCAGCGGGTGGGCATTAAAGCTGGTCAGCAGCATGTCGCCCAGTTCACGGATACTGGCTTCATTGTGCGGATTGCCGATGTTGATAATCTGCCCGTCACACTGACCGTTGCGGTTTTCAATAATACGGAACAACGCCTCAATACCATCGTGAATGTCGGTAAAGCAGCGTTTCTGTGCTCCGCCGTCCACCAGCTTGATCGGCGATCCTTCCACCAGATTGAGGATCAACTGGGTAATTGCCCGGGAACTGCCGATTCGCGCGGCGTCCAGCGTATCCAGACGCGGCCCCATCCAGTTAAACGGACGGAACAACGTGAAACGCAGGCCATTTTTCGCGCCGTACGCCCAAATCACCCGATCCAGCAGTTGCTTGGACACAGAGTAAATCCAGCGCTGCTTGTTGATCGGCCCGACAATCAGGCGTGAGGTATCTTCATCAAACTCTTTGTCATCACACATGCCGTACACTTCTGAGGTGGACGGGAAGACAATGCGTTTGTTGTAGCGCACGCAGTCGCGCACGATTTTCAGGTTTTCTTCAAAATCCAGCTCAAACACGCGCAGTGGATTACGGGTGTATTCGATAGGCGTTGCAATCGCCACCAGCGGCAAAATGACATCGCATTTCTTGATGTGATATTCGATCCATTCGTTATGAATGCTGATATCGCCTTCCACAAAATGGAAACGCGGATCGCCAAGAAAACGGGCGATGGCATCCGAACTGATATCCAGTCCGTAAATTTCATAGCGATCGTCGCGCAGCAGGCGTTCGGTCAGGTGATTACCGATAAAACCGTTCACGCCGAGGATCAGGACGCGCGTGCGGCGTCGTTGCACACGGCTGGCAAGGTTACCCAGTTTCGCCTGTGGCACCATGCCCATTTCCGCCGCCAGTCGGCTACCCGACATATACAGCCCGGACTCGCTCTGTCCGCTGACGATCTCAAGTGCATCTTCACCGCAGGACACGACCAGCGGCGATGTCGAGATAATCGAGCCTGGTTCCTGCTTCACGCCATTGGCTTTCATACTGTCGTTTTTCAGCACGCGGGCACGCCAGATAACCACTTTGCGCTCGCCGAGGAACGTAAACGCCCCCGGATACGGCTCCGTCACCGCGCGGATCAGATTGTTGATCTCACGGGCGCTTTTTTGCCAATCGATCAGCCCGTCTGCCGCGGTACGACGTCCGAAATAGCTAGCCTGACTCTCATCCTGCGGCGTCAGCATAATCTCACGCGAGCGGATCAGCGGGAGCTGCTGCGCCAGTAAAGCCGCAGCGGCAGTACGACATTTTCCATGCAACGTCAGCGCGGTGTCTTCATCGTCAATCGCCACCACGGACTGAGCAACGATATCGCCAGCATCGGCGCGTGACACCATCTTGTGCAGCGTCACGCCCGTCTGCGTTTCACCGTTCACCAGCACCCAATTCACCGGTGCCCGTCCACGGTAGCGCGGCAGCAGAGATCCATGCAGATTGAATGCGCCAAACGACGGCAACTGAAGAATATCGTCGCTTAACAGCGTGCGGTAATAGAAGGAAAAAATCACATCCGGCGCCAGTTCCCGAATACGGTTCACCCAGAGCGGATGGTTAACGTCTTCCGGAGCAAACACCGGCACATCCATCTCGGCTGCCGCTTTCGCCACCGACGCATAGAAGTGGTTCTCACCCGGTGCATCGCTGTGCGTGAACACCGCCTGAATCTCATAACCGGCAAGCTTTAACGCCTCAAGGCCGACGCAGCCGATATCATGGTAGGCAAATACGATCGCTTTCATTCTTCTTCATCCCGTAAACTGGTGGTCAGTGGCGTTGCCGCGCTCACTGTTTTTTGCACAAAATAGCGTGGCCGGGCACGCACATCGGTATAGATACGACCAATGTATTCCCCCAATAGCCCCATCCCGACGAACTGCGCGCCGATAAACATGAACAGCACGGCAAACAGCGTGAACACGCCCTCTGCCGCCCACTCTGCCCCTAAAAACAAACGCAGGCCGATCAACAGCAGCGCCAACAGGAAACCCGACAGCGCAACGACGCTGCCAATCAGGCTGAGTATGCGCAGCGGCGTCGTCGTCAGGCAGGTCAGCAGGTCGTACATCAGGTTAATCAGCTTCAGAAAACTGTATTTGGACGTGCCGAATTCGCGTTCGGCGTGCATCACGTCGATCTCAATGGTTTTCCGCGCAAAGGTGTTGGCCAGAATAGGAATAAAGGTGCTGCGTTCATGGCAGTGCAGCATCGCGCTAACGATGTGGCGACGATAAGCACGCAGCATACAGCCGTAATCCGCCATAGATTTCCCCGTCGAACGCCGGATCATCATGTTGATGGTTTTCGAGGCCACTTTGCGGAATAGTGAATCCTGCCGGTTGGCTCGCACAGTGCCGACCACGTCATAGCCTTGCGCGGCATACTCCACCAGCCGTGGAATTTCCTCCGGCGGGTTTTGCAAATCGGCAT
Organism: Pectobacterium aroidearum; assembly: GCF_015689195.1. Lineage (GTDB taxonomy): Bacteria > Pseudomonadota > Gammaproteobacteria > Enterobacterales > Enterobacteriaceae > Pectobacterium > Pectobacterium aroidearum. The sequence continues at coordinate 1,566,055 of NZ_CP065044.1, read as the reverse complement.
CCAGCGTAATGACCACATCGCCTACCGCTTGCTGGAATCCAGCCATGATGGCCGAGTGCTGACCATAGTTACGGTTCAGCAATACGGCAATAATGTGCTTTTCCGGGTCGCTCGCCGCCTCAGTCAGCAGTTCCGCCGAGCGATCGCTGCTACCATCATCAACCAGAATAATTTCCCAGGGTTTACCGATCTGCCGACAGGCCGCCAGCGTGCGTTCAATCAGCACCGGCAGGCTCTCTTCTTCGTTATAAACGGGAATTACAACGGACACATTTTTGATGTCATCAATCACGAACAGACTCCAGAATCGAGGTTAGCGCCGCGACGACGCGATCGACATCGCTATCCTGCATATCAGGGAATAGCGGCAGCGTCATCAGCGACGCCGAATTCCACTCCGTTTCCGGCAGGTGCAAATGGGGATAGCGCTCACGGTAATATTTCTGCGTGTGCACCGCTCTGAAATGCAGTCCGGTGCCAATGCCGTGCGTTTGTAGTGCCGCCATCAGGCCATCGCGCGAGATGCCGCACCGCGTTTCATCCACGCGCACCATAAATAGATGCCAGGCATGCAAATGGGGATAATCGGGAACAGCCAGCGGCTGGAGCGGCAGCGAACGCAGTTGGGTAAGATAACGGGCGGCAAGCTGCTGACGGCGGGCGTTGATCGCCGGGAGCTTATCCAGTTGCACCAGCGCAATCGCCGCATTGATATCCGCCAGATTGTATTTAAACCCCGGCGTTACCACTTCAGCCTGTGGCTTGCGCCCCTGTCGCTGCCTGTCGAACGCATCAACGCCCAGCCCGTGAAACTTCAGGCTACGTATGCGTTCGGCAAGAGCCTCGTCGTCCGTCACCACCATGCCACCTTCCGCACAGGTGATATTTTTAATCGCGTGAAACGAGAAAATGGCGGTTCCACGCGCGCCGATCCACTCATCGCGATACTGCGTACCCACGGCATGCGCCGCATCCTCAATCAGCGGAATGCTATAGCGTTCGCTCAGAGCACGCAGCGCCGTCAGATCGGCTGGCGCACCGGCATAGTGCACGGGAATAATCGCCTTGGTTTTCGGTGTGATAGCCGCCTCGATATCCTGCGGTCGCACCATCAGCGTATGCCGATCCACGTCCACCATCACCGGTTCCGCCCCCAGGAGCGTAATCATATTGACGGTCGAAACCCAGGTCTGGGACGGCGTAATCACTTCGTCGCCGGGGCCAATCCCAAGCGCCATCAGCGTAACGTGCATCCCCCCCGTCGCAGAGCTAACCGCAATCGCCTGTCGGCACCCGACCTGCTGGCAAAACGCCTGTTCTAATTGCTGACATTTCGGCCCTGTAGTTATCCAGCCGGAACGTAATACCTCCGCCACGGCAGCAATTTCCTCTTCGCCCATGCTTGGGCGGGAAAAAGGCAAAAAATCCGTCATAACGTATTCCCAAAATAAATAATGGCGACAAATCATCATTAAGCAGTCTAAATAATGAAGCCTTAAGCCAACCTTAATTTATTGCGACAATCATAAAATCACAGATAAACCGCACAACATCACAAAGCGGCAAGAAGACATAATTAATTACAATGCAAAAATGAACTTTTCTCGAATAGCGAAATGTCGATTTATTGATTTACGACAAGAAATCAATCCTCACCAAATAAGTCCCTTGTATAAACCTTTCCTATTACATCTTTTAATTCGTCGGCATAGCGGTTGGTAATAATAATGTCACACTGTTGTTTGAAACTGTCGAGTTGGTGAATGACGGGGAAATCCAGGAAATTATCATCATCAATCCCAGGTTCATAAACCACGACATTGATTCCTTTCGCTTTTATTCTTTTCATAATGCCCTGAATGGAAGAAAAGCGAAAATTATCCGACCCCGCCTTCATGATGAGACGATGAACGCCGACGATTTTCGGATGGCGACGGATAATCGTATCGGCAATGAAGTCTTTCCGCGTATGGTTAGCGTCCACGATAGCCTTGATAAGGTTATTCGGAACAGTACGATAGTTAGCCAAAAGCTGCCGGGTATCCTTCGGCAAACAGTAGCCGCCGTAGCCGAAAGAAGGATTGTTGTAGTAGTTGCCAATACGCGGATCGAGGCACACACCTTCAATAATCTGCCGGGTATTCAACCCCAGCGATTCAGCATAGCTGTCCAATTCATTAAAGTAGGCGACACGCATCGCCAGGAAGGTATTCGCAAACAGTTTTATCGCCTCGGCCTCTGTCGGGTCGGTAAACAGCACGCGAATATCTTTTTTTAATGCACATTCCATCAATAGGTTAGCGAAAAAACGGGCTCTTTCCGACCGCTCACCCACGACAATCCGCGACGGGTAAAGGTTGTCGTACAACGCCTTTCCTTCGCGCAAAAACTCGGGCGAAAAAATGATGTTATCAGTATCCAACTGCTGGCTGATTTTCTCGGTGAAACCAACAGGCACCGTCGATTTAATCACCATAATGGCCTGTGGGTTAATCGCCAGCACATCGCGAATGACCGCCTCTACCGACGACGTGTTGAAATAGTTAGTGTGTGGATCGTAATCTGTCGGCGTAGCGATAATCACGAACTGCGCATCGGCATACGCTTCATGCTTATCCAGCGTAGCGGAAAAATTTAGCGTTTCGTGTTGTAAAAAACGCTCAATCTCGGCGTCATTAATCGGCGATTTGCGTTGATTCAACATCGCCACTTTTTCAGCCACAATATCTAACGCCACAACCTGATGCTGTTGTGCCAATAATAATCCATTCGATAAACCGACATAACCTGTTCCGCTAATCGCTATTTTCATGAAGGGCTCTTTATTTCATCACTGACTGAAACCATATTCCGCCGCAGTATCTTTCTTATTTTTCAATCTGAATAGAGGTGTTACATTTCAATTTATTTCTTGCCCTTCTTAATCGTGATGAGCAATCTACATTCACGAATGCTCCGTCACTCTCATCAACCGAAACGTAAAAATACAATAGCCCTATCATTAGCAATTTCAGTTAAACGCCAATTAAACATAGCGTATTTAATGCCAAATAAAAATTTCCTTACACCTTGTGACTCACCTTGATCGTTAGCATAGAAATAAATTTTCATAACGTTATGTAACACAACGTCATTTATCGTAGATGATTTTAGTAAATAAGCATGATGATACCGATTTATTTTAGCGTTTTTATCAACGGTAGATGGAGACGAAATCCAGAGGGGTTACCTTATTATCAGAGCGACTTATTGCTCGATAAAATCCGGCAAAAAATCATAAGCAAATCTCATCAATAACAGCGCAAACGACAAGAACGTCTACACTTATCATCAGTCATCTCTCTGGCTAAGGATGGGAAGGACAATGAAGGTCAGCACGCGTGACAAGGCCAGCCACTATCAAATGCCGCTCCAAAAATTGATGATTATTTTTATGCTATTCATCATCACCACGGTAGTGGCGCTGAACGGATGGGCAGTATTCAACTCTCACCAACAGCTTATCGATTCCACAGAGCGAAACGCCAAAAACCTGTCGTTGTCACTGGCACGCCATGCCGAAGATACATTTTTACAAGTCGACATATTGTTACAGGATTTACAAGAGCGTATCGAGCAGGATGGTCAATCGCCCGCACAGCTGAACCGATTGGGCGATATTCTAAAAAATCGTAAAGCGACGCTGCCGCAGTTGCATGGCATCTTCATTTACGACGACAAAGGCGAGTGGCTGGTGAACTCAGGGATAGCAAAACCAGCAAATGCGAATAACGCCGACAGAGAATATTTCAAGTACCACCAGAGCAACGTCAGCCAGACCATGCACATCGGCAGCGTGATTCAGAGTCGCTCTACGGGCGATTTGATCATTCCCGTCTCTATGCGCATCAATAAGCCAGACGGCAGCTTTAACGGCGTGCTACTTGCCACCCTCTCGCTGAACTATTTCAAACAGTATTATGGGTACTACTCCATGGGGAACATGGATGTGCTCGCTATCTTGCTGTCCGATGGCAGGATTCTGTACGGTCGGCCTTACGACGATTCATACATCAACCGTAATGTATCCAACGGTCCGCTCTTTTCAGAACATCTGAAACAGTCCGAGAGTGGTACAGCGACATTCGTCTCCACGCTGGATCACATCGAACGGATTTATGGCTACACCAAATTAAAGCGCTACCCCATCGTTATCGCAGCAGGCTACGACCTCAATTTAGTGCTCGCAAAATGGAGAACAGATAGTCTGGTTTACGGTGCCATTACGCTCATCCTGCTGTTCACCATTGTCCTGCTCGGCCTGATCGTACTGAGACAAATTCGCATCAATTTGAAAAATCAGGTCGATTTAACCATCGTGCGTGATGAACTCACCTCAGTTAACCATACCCTGCAAACGCTGGCGCTGTTTGATGGCCTAACGGGATTAGCCAACCGTCGTCAATTCGACATGTTCCTACAGCAAACGCTATTGCGAGCGGCGGAAACGCGGGAATGTATGGCGCTCATCATGATCGATGTCGACGCCTTCAAGAAATACAACGATCACTATGGGCATGTGGCTGGCGATGAGTGCCTGCGTAAGATTGGTAATATCCTGAGCAACATGCCGAGGCGCAAAGAGGATTTGGTCGCCCGCTATGGCGGCGAGGAGTTCGCTATCATCATCACCGACACCGATAAGCACGGTGCCACCACGCTTGCTCAGCGTGCACTGGATTTAGTGCGCGAAGAAAAAATTTCGCATGAAACGACGCTGTTCCTAGACAAAATCGTCACCATTAGCGCGGGTGTCTACGTGTTCTGCGTGGATACTCCGCCGCCAACCGCGTCGTCCGTCATCGATATCGCCGATGCCGCGCTGTATCGCGCCAAAAATGGCGGCAAAAACCGTATCGAAGTGAGCGAATAGCGAGAAAAATCTCAATGTAGAAACAATTAATGTTGATGCAATGCCTGACAGCACGAGCAGCTTCTGACAGAATAGCGGCCATCTCCCCCCTATTTCACATTGATGGGTCTCATCTCAGATGGCAGCAAAGATTATTGATGGTAAAACGATTGCGCAGCAGGTCAAAGACGAAGTTGCCGCACGAGTCACACAGCGTTTGGCAGCAGGAAAACGCGCACCGGGTCTGGCTGTTGTGCTGGTCGGCGAGAATCCGGCATCACAGATTTACGTCTCCAGCAAACGCAAGGTGTGTGAAGAAGTCGGCTTTATCTCCCGCTCTTATGATTTACCCGCCACGACAACAGAATCAGAGCTGTTAACACTTATCGACCAGCTCAATGCCGACCAGGCGATTGACGGTATTCTGGTCCAGCTTCCGCTGCCAGAGGGCATTGATAACACCAAAGTGATCGAACGCATCGCGCCAAGTAAAGATGTTGATGGCTTCCATCCTTACAACGTCGGTCGCCTGTGCCAGCGCGCGCCGCTGCTACGCGCCTGTACGCCACGCGGCATCATCACGCTGCTGGAACGTTATAATATCGACACCTTCGGCCTGAATGCCGTTGTCGTCGGCGCGTCTAATATTGTTGGCCGTCCGATGAGTCTGGAACTGCTGCTGGCAGGCTGCACCACTACCGTCACACACCGTTTCACCAAAAATCTGCGCCACCATATTGAAAATGCCGATCTGCTGGTTGTCGCCGTGGGTAAACCGGGCTTCATTCCTGGCGAATGGATTAAACCGGGTGCAATCGTGCTGGACGTAGGTATCAATCGTCTGGAAAGCGGCAAAGTCGTCGGCGATGTGGAATTTGAAACCGCACAGGAAAGAGCGTCTTACATCAGTCCTGTGCCGGGCGGCGTCGGCCCTATGACCGTTGCCACACTGATTCAAAACACGCTGCAGGCGTGCGAAGAGTACCATGACCACGCCGAATAACTGGCGAGTCAAACACGAATAAGCAGGAACTTATGGCAACCTTTAATCTTGAAAAACATCCGCACGTTGAACTGTGCGATCTCTTGAAATTGCTGGGCTGGAGTGAAAGCGGCGCGACGGCTAAGCTGGCTATCGCCGCAGGTGACGTGACCGTTGACGGCCAGATAGAAACACGCAAGCGCTGCAAGATCGTCGCCGGGCAAACCGTTCAGTTCAACGGTGAAACGGTAAAAATCGCCGACTAACGCTTAAGACGGCAATGATGGTGAAAAAAAGCCCGCAATGTATATTTGCGGGCTTTTTATTTATTGAAAGAGAAGAAGATTACTTACGGCGCCAGATCGTTCCCTGCGGGCCATCTTCCAGCACGATCCCCATTTCATTCAGTCGATCGCGAGCCTGATCCGCCAACGCCCAGTCTTTCGCCGCGCGCGCATCTTTACGCTGCTGGATTAACGCTTCGATTTCTTTCACCTCGTCGTTATCCACCTGCGCACCGTTTTGCAGGAACTGTTCTGGATCCTGTTCCAGCAGGCCGAGCACGCCTGACAGTTTACGCAGTGCCGATGCCAGCTGATTCGCCGCCTGCACATCTTCCGTTTTCAGGCGGTTAACTTCACGCGCCATATCAAACAGCACCGAGTACGCTTCAGGCGTGTTGAAATCATCGTCCATCGCTTCGCGGAAACGGGCTTCAAACTCGTCTCCCCCTTGCGCCGCAGCATCAGGATCCGTTCCACGCAGCGCCGTATACAGACGTTCTAACGCCGCACGCGCTTGTTTAAGGTTGTCTTCGCTGTAGTTCAACTGGCTACGATAGTGGCCTGACATCAGGAAATAACGCACGGTTTCCGGGTCGTAGTACGCCAGCACGTCGCGAACGGTGAAGAAGTTATTGAGCGACTTCGACATCTTCTCGCGGTCAACCATTACCATGCCGGAGTGCATCCAGTAATTCACATACGGACCATCGTGTGCACAGCTGGATTGCGCGATCTCGTTTTCGTGGTGCGGAAACATCAAATCTGAACCCCCGCCGTGAATATCAAAGTGCTCGCCGAGCTGTTTGCAGTTCATGGCAGAACATTCGATATGCCAGCCAGGACGCCCTTCTCCCCACGGAGAAGACCAGTGCGGTTCACCCGGTTTGGACATTTTCCACAAAACGAAGTCCATCGGGTTACGCTTCACTTCTGTAATTTCAACGCGTGCGCCAGCCTGCAATTGATCCAGATCCTGGCGAGACAGCACACCGTAGCCCGGCGCGGTATCAACGGAGAACATCACATCGCCATTACTCGCGACATAGGCGTGGCGACGGGCAATCAGCGTTTCCACCATTTCGATGATATCGGCAATATGGTGCGTCGCACGCGGCTCGGCATCCGGGCGCAGAATATTCAAAGCATCAAAATCGGCGTGCATTTCTGCAATCATACGAGTCGTCAGTTGGTCGCTGGTTTCCCCGTTTTCGGCCGCACGTTTAATAATCTTGTCGTCAATATCGGTGACATTACGCACATACTTCAGTGAATATCCCAGATACCGCAAATACCGCGCCACCACATCAAACGCCACGAAAGTACGCCCGTGACCGATATGACACAGGTCATAAACGGTGATGCCACACACATACATTCCCACCTGACCGGCGTGGATAGGTTTAAATTCCTCTTTTTGGCGACTCAGCGTATTAAAAATCTTTAGCATCAGGGCGTTCCAGTGTTTTTATAAAAAATGGTTTTCACAAAAAACGTTTTTCAAAGAAATGGTTTTCACAAACGCACGACATTCGACACAATGTTCAAAAAGTATAGCGTTCACACGATAGGTCAATCACAGACGCGGCTAGCGTCAGTAACATCAATGCGTTCGGGTTGATACCCAACGGCGTATTGAAACCTGAACCCTACTGTATTGCAAGGTTAATAAGAAAAGGGAAAGGTAGGAAAGGATAAAAATGAAATGGCCCGGAAAATCCGGGCCATTTCACACAATCGACGTACTGGCGAAAAAACACTCAGCGCAAGCGTGGATTCGACATCACGGAGTATTTTCCGCTGCCGAGAAAAGCAATCGCGATACCCGCAAAGAAGAACACCGCAGCGCCTTCAACTGCCCATGCGCCGGTTTTTTCCAGAGAAAGGAAGTCACCAGAATGCACCAGCAATGCAGCAACAAGCATGGTGAAAGAGAAGATCAGCGCGGCAGGCCGCGTCAAGATGCCGAGTATCATCATGATCGGAATGATCACTTCCCCGATATAAACACCGTAGCCTACAAACGCAGGGAGCCCAGCATTAGTCAGCATTCCTTCAATAAAACCAATGCCACCGTGTAGTTTGTGCCAACCGTGGAACAACATCAAAACGCTGAAAGATACGCGCAGAAACAGTTTGCCAAAATCCGGCTTGTCTAACAGACGATTAACACTATCCAGAATGCCCAGCATAGTTCACCTATCTCTTTAGAGTTATTTAGGAGGAATAAGAATTACTCTCAGATTAATCTGAGCCGCAAAAAAAGAACACGTTGATTACGCAAAACATTGATCTAGGGCAACAAAAATATCATTCAAATTAATTAACTGTAATTGAAAAATTTGATCAATTTATTTGTTTTTAAAAGTCCCTATTCCCTGATTAACGCCTGATTACGCAATCTTCTTCAGCGCACACCTTATCTGATGCCTACCAAAATCAGAGTAGTAAACATTTTTATACGATTTACCCCTCCAGCCAACCGCTAACAACGGCGCGATAAGCGCGAAGTACTGACTCAATCGACCAGTTATGCTATAACAGCGCTCTTGCTGTTCACCGCCTTTTGTGAACAGCACTCTTAATCACTAAGGCTATCTAGGGTTCATTATTATGATTACGCTTCATACCAACCACGGCGATATCGTTATTAATACGTTTGCAGACAAGGCGCCGGTTACCGTAGAAAACTTCCTGAACTACTGCCGCAGCGGTTTTTATGACAACACGATTTTCCACCGTGTGATTAATGGTTTCATGATCCAGGGCGGCGGCTTCGCTCCCGGTATGGATCAGAAAGAAACCAACGCGACAATCAAAAATGAAGCCAACAACGGCCTGAAAAACACGCGTGGCACGCTGGCAATGGCGCGTACCAACGATCCGCACTCTGCAACGGCTCAGTTCTTTATCAACGTTGTCGATAACGACTTCCTGAACTTCCGTTCAGAGCGTGCAGATGGCTGGGGCTACTGCGTTTTCGCTGAAGTCGCCGAAGGTATGGACGTCGTTGATAAAATCAAAGGCGTAGCTACTGGCCGCAGCGGCATGCATCAGGACGTACCGAAAGAAGACGTGGTAATTACCCACGTAACGGTCAGCGAATAATCCGATCTGCATGGCAACGCTGTTCATTGCCGATCTGCATTTAAGTCTTCATGAACCGGCGATTACCGCCGGTTTTCTGCGTTTTTTACGCCATGATGCGATTCATGCCGATGCGTTATACATTCTTGGCGATCTGTTTGATGCCTGGATTGGCGACGACGATCCTCAGCCGCTACATGCCACCATCGCCGCTGAACTTTATGCATTACATCAGCGCGGCATTCCCTGCTATTTTGTACACGGTAACCGTGATTTCCTGATCGGTAAGCGTTTCGCTAAACAAAGCGGAATGACGCTGCTTCCAACGGAAACGGTGCTCGATCTTTACGGTCAAAAGATCCTTATTCTGCACGGCGATACGCTGTGTACCGACGATCATCACTACCAGCAATTCCGCCGCCGGGTTCACAATCCATTCATTCAGCGACTCTTTCTGCTATTACCGCTGTCATCACGCGTGAAAATCGCGGCGAAGATGCGTGCAACCAGTCAGCAGGAAAACCAGAAAAAATCGCAGCAGATTATGGATGTCAATCATGACGCGGTACTTGAACGCCTACGGCATTATCAGGTAAAGACAATGATTCATGGCCACACGCACCGCCCGGCCATTCATCAGGTCGATCTCGGCGAGTCTTATGCCCGTCGCGCCGTTCTCGGTGCCTGGCATGAAGAAGGGTCGATGATTAAGGTCACGCCACAAAATATCGAACTGATTTCCTTCCCATTTTAATGCGTTTCCTGCCATTGGCTTAACGGCCTCTAATCTTATTTCCCCAGCATTTCCGCATACGCAACCGTTTTCCTTGCCATAATGGCGTGGTATGCTCTACGCCCTCAACGCCAGACCCTCCCCGTCTGGTCGACGCAAAGGCGTTACGAACACGTACAATCACAGGAGCGTTACAGGCATGTCATCCAACGTTGCCCCGGCTAAAATTGCCATCGTCATGGGTTCAAAGAGTGACTGGGCCACTATGCAGTTTGCTGCGGAAATCCTTACCACGCTGAACATTCCTTTTCATACCGAAGTCGTTTCCGCACACCGGACGCCGGATAAGCTGTTCAGCTTTGCAGAACAAGCGGCACAGAACGGTTTTGATGTGATTATCGCTGGCGCAGGCGGCGCAGCACACCTGCCGGGTATGCTGGCAGCGAAAACGCTGGTTCCCGTGCTTGGCGTGCCGGTTCAAAGCTCAACGCTGAGCGGTGTAGACAGCCTGTATTCTATCGTCCAAATGCCTCGCGGTATTCCGGTCGGCACGTTAGCCATTGGCAAAGCGGGCGCAGCGAATGCCGCTCTGCTGGCCGCACAAATTCTCGCCCTGCACGATCGTGGCATCGCCACCCGACTGGCCGACTGGCGCCAGGCGCAAACCGACGATGTACTCTCTCATCCCGATCCGCGGGAGGAGGCATGAAGCCGGTCTGCGTATTAGGTAATGGTCAGTTGGGCAGAATGCTGCGTCAGGCTGGCGAACCATTAGGTATTGCCGTTTATCCGGTGGGACTGGATGCTGAGCCGGAATCGGTACCGTTTCATAACAGTGTGATTACCGCCGAGATCGAGCGCTGGCCGGAAACCGCCCTCACCCGTGAATTGGCCGAACACACCGCGTTTGCGAACCGCGATATTTTCCCGCGTCTGGCCGATCGCCTGACGCAAAAACAGCTGCTGGATTCGCTGAATCTGGCGACCGCGCCTTGGCAATTACTGGCCAGCGCCGATGAATGGCCGCACGTTTTTTCCTCATTAGGTGAACTGGCGATCGTTAAACGTCGCGTTGGTGGTTACGACGGTCGCGGACAGTGGCGCTTGCGCGATGGGGAACAGCAGACGTTGCCTGCAGACTGCTACGGCGAATGCATCGTTGAACAAGGCATTAATTTTTCCGGTGAAGTCTCACTGGTCGGTGCCCGCAATACGCACGGCAAATGCGTGTTCTATCCGCTCACCCATAACCTGCATCAGGATGGCATTCTGCGCACCAGCGTGGCCTTCCCTCAGCCCAACCCGCAATTGCAACAACAGGCAGAGCAGATGCTATCCGCGATTATGAACGCGCTGGGTTATGTCGGTGTGATGGCGATGGAATGCTTTATTGTCGGCGATCGTCTGCTCATTAACGAGCTGGCTCCCCGCGTACACAATAGCGGCCACTGGACGCAAAATGGCGCGTCGATCAGCCAGTTTGAATTGCACCTGCGCGCCATTCTGGATCTGCCGCTACCGGTACCGGTCGTTGAAACGCCTTCGGTGATGGTCAACCTGATTGGCACCGACGTAAATATCGACTGGCTGGCGCTGCCGCTGGTACATCTGCACTGGTATGAGAAAGAGGTTCGCCCCGGCCGCAAAGTTGGACACCTCAATTTATCGTCATCGGATGCCGCACAGCTGCAACACACGCTGCAATCGCTAGCACCTCTATTACCAGAGGAATATCACAGCGGTCTGGCGTGGGCAGAAGAAAAACTGACTGCCTGACAGCGCGGTAACGGTTATCCGGCAGATGACAGCCTGTCGGATAACCGTCTATTAATAACTATCTATTAATAGCAACGCATTCGATACGTTCGCAGGAAGCACATCTGCTACCGCTGCGTCGAAAAAGAGAAAAATCATCATTACGCGTGACATCAGCAAAATTGCGTTTATTATTTCAGCTGCTATTTATTTTATTCACTGTGCATTTTTATCACTCAGCAATTAAATAAAGTATCAATAACGAGCCGTTAAAAATATTTAAAATAAAGTATCAGGATTGATATTTTATTTTTCTCGAAAATTTATTAAAATATTCCCCGTCAATTCATTTCTGTGATCGCCTCAATATTATTCGCTGACCACCACGATATAGAATGCCGCCACAAAACAGTATTGACCTGTTGACATAATTAGCAATATGTCTTGTTCGTTTTTTAAACTCTGTAACGGCAAGTTGCCGGTACTGTAATTTTTGTACCCCAACACGACGGGTATTAATGTGTTCACCGAGGAGAAATCAGTATATGAGCACAATTCAAGATAGCAGCCAGGTGTTAGAACAGGCTTCAGGATGGCGTAAAAGCGATACCGTCTGGATGCTAGGCCTCTATGGCACGGCCATCGGCGCTGGCGTGTTATTCTTACCTATCAACGCCGGTATTGGTGGTTTAATTCCGTTAATTATCATGGCGCTGATTGCTTTTCCGATGACATATTATTCTCACCGTGCTTTATGCCGTTTTGTATTATCCGGCAAAAAAGGTGGCGAAGATATTACCGAAGTTGTTGAAGAACATTTCGGCGTTGGTGCGGGTAAATTAATCACTTTGCTTTATTTTTTCGCTATTTATCCGATCCTGTTAGTTTATAGCGTCGCCATCACCAATACGGTTGATAGCTTTATTACTCACCAGTTGCATTTACCTTCTCCGCCGCGTGCCGTGCTGTCATTAATATTAATCCTCGGGTTAATGTTTATTGTTCGCTTCGGTGAAGCGATGATCGTTAAGGCAATGAGTATTCTGGTTTATCCTTTCGTCGCCGTGCTGATGTTGCTGGCGCTTTATTTAATTCCGAACTGGAATACATCTGTTTTTGAAAACATTTCTTTGAGTTCCAGCGTAACGGGCAATGGTCTATTGGCGACATTATGGCTGGCTATTCCGGTGATGGTTTTCTCCTTCAACCACTCCCCGATCATCTCCTCTTTCGCCGTTGCCAAGCGGAAAGAATATGGCGATGACGCAGAGAAAAAATGTTCACGCATCCTGTCTTATAGCCACATTATGATGGTGCTGACCGTGATGTTCTTCGTCTTCAGCTGCGTACTGAGCCTCTCTCCTGCTGAACTGATGGAAGCGAAAACGCAGAATATTTCTATTCTGTCCTATCTGGCGAACCATTTTAACAACCCAGTCATGGGCTATCTGGCACCGGTTATTGCCACTATCGCAATATCTAAATCGTTCCTGGGTCACTATCTGGGTGCTGGCGAAGGTTTCAATGGTATGATCGTGAAAACCCTGCGCAGCAGAGGAAAAACCATTTCCAGCACCAAGTTGAACCGCATCACTGCGCTGTTCATGCTGATCACTACCTGGATTGTTGCGACGCTGAACCCAAGCATTCTGGGCATGATCGAAACATTGGGCGGCCCGATTATCGCATGCCTGCTGTTCCTGATGCCGATGTACGCTATTCAGAAAGTCCCGGCAATGAAAAAATACAGCGGCCACATCAGTAACGTCTTCGTCACTCTGATGGGACTGATCGCTATTTCCGCCATCGTTTACAGCCTGCGCGATCTGCTGTAAGCCCCCGACACTAATTTAACGCCGGAACGTTGTCTAACGACCGGCGTTTTTTTTAAGGAAATCGCTATGGTCAGCGTATTTGATATCTTCAAAATCGGTATCGGCCCGTCCAGTTCTCATACCGTCGGCCCAATGAAAGCGGGCAAGATGTTCACCGACGATCTGGTGAACCGCGCGCTTATCTCATCGGTGACATCCATCGTCGTTGATATTTACGGCTCGCTCTCCCTGACGGGAAAAGGTCACCACACCGATATCGCCATCATTATGGGATTAGCCGGTAATCTGCCAGATAGCGTTAATATCGATAGTATTCCGGCCTTTATTCAGCAGGTGAAAGAGACTCAGCGGTTACCGATACTCAACGGTCAATATGAGGTCAGCTTCCCGCTGGAAACTTCCCTGCGTTTCCAACCGGAAAACCTGCCGCTGCATGAAAACGGCATGACCATTCGCGCCTACAGCGGACAAGAGCGGGTCTATAGCAAAACGTATTACTCCATCGGGGGCGGATTCGTCGTCGATCAGGAAAACTTCGGCAAACCCAATTTGGCAGAGGAAAGCGCGCCCTACCCGTTCTTTTCTGCCCAGAAACTGCTGCAACATTGTCACGATCACTGCCTGTCGTTATCCGCTATCGTCCTGAAAAACGAGATTGCGATGCATGGCCGGGAAGCACTTGAGCACTATTTTGCCGACGTGTGGAAAACCATGCAGGATTGTATGCATCGCGGCATGAATACGGAAGGCGTGTTGCCCGGCCCGTTACGCGTTCCCCGCCGGGCATCAGCGCTGCATCGCCTGCTGTTCATCAACGATCGTTTTTCTAACGATCCGATGGATGCGATGGACTGGGTTAACATGTTCGCCATGGCCGTGTCGGAAGAAAATGCGGCAGGCGGGCGCGTGGTCACTGCACCAACTAACGGCGCGTGCGGCATTATTCCTGCCGTGCTGGCCTATTACGATCGCTACGTTCAACCGGTCACGCCGGAATCTTACCTGCGCTATTTTCTGGCAGCTGGCGCTATCGGTATGCTCTACAAAATGAATGCGTCTATTTCTGGGGCCGAAGTGGGCTGTCAGGGCGAAGTTGGCGTGGCCTGCTCAATGGCCGCGGCCGGTCTGGCAGAACTCCTCGGTGCCAACCCAGAGCAGGTATGCATCGCAGCGGAAATCGGCATGGAGCACAATCTGGGGCTGACGTGCGATCCGGTCGCGGGTCAGGTTCAAGTGCCGTGCATCGAACGTAACGCCATTGCCTCCGTAAAAGCGATCAACGCAGCAAGAATGGCCATGCGCCGCGCCAGTGAACCACGCGTATCGCTCGATAAAGTAATTGAAACCATGTATGAAACAGGCAAAGACATGAATGCCAAGTACCGTGAAACCTCTCGCGGGGGATTGGCGATTAAAGTCGTGCTGTGCGAATGATCAAACTGGCCTTGTCGCATTAAATGCTCGGCAGATTAACGCGACAATCAGGGGTGATGCGCAGGGGTTAATGCATTTGCATTAACCCTTTATTTTTTATCACTTTCCGGCAATGACCAGACAATGTTGTTTTCAGCTGCCGCGATGTACCAGTCCACAGTGCTGTTAGCAGGCTTCTTGACATTTTCATGCTTAGCGAGCGCCTTGGCGGGAAAGGCCGCAGCTTTCTTTCTGATACGCAGCGGCGTCTGTTTTTTCTCACCGCTGATCTGTGCGTGGAAAGACTCCACTTCGGCGTCGAAGAGCACGCCCTCAATCTGATGCAGGCGATTCAACCCACGCAGAATGGAAAGCAGGCTGCTGAGCGTAATGGATTCGCCCATTTCAGCACGTTTGATCGTCGCAATCCCCAGTCCTGCTCGCTCGGCGAGATCGACCTGCGATAAGCGCTGCTGGATTCTGGCGTCTTTTATCCTCCGGCACAGCTCGGTAATAATTTCGCCTTCGTTCATAGTGCTAAATTTCATCTTACCCGCCACTTGCCAGAGTCAAAAAATTTGCGCGCATTTTATCATCAATTTTTCAAATGGCACGGACAATTGATGAACGGTATCCATAATTTTTTTAAGCCCTTTGAACACAGTGGCCTGATGAAATTTTACCCAAAGCGTCCGGTAATATAATCCTCTGTGCGGCGCTGCGTCGGCGAGGTAAACAGATCGTCCGTACGGTTGTACTCAATTAACTTACCCTGATTGATAAACGCGGTGTAATCCGACACGCGAGCCGCCTGCTGCATGTTATGCGTCACCAATACCAGCGTGAAATGCTGCTTTAGCGTTCCCATCAGTTCTTCAACAATCAGCGTCGAAATCGGATCGAGCGCGGAGGTCGGTTCATCTAACAACAGCACTTCCGGCTCAATGGCGATCGCACGTGCGATCACCAAACGCTGCTGCTGCCCACTGGATAGCGTCAACGCGTTGTCGCTCAGCCGATCCTTTACCTCATGCCAGAGCGCCGCCGCCCGCAGCGCATGCTCAACGGCATCATCCAAAAAGCGGCGATCGCGCAACCCCTGTAATCTCAGGCCATAAATGACGTTTTCATAGATCGATTTGGGAAACGGATTCGGGCGTTGGAAAACCATACCGACCCGGCGGCGTAACACGGCAACATCTAGCTGCGGGTCGTTAATTGGCATACCGTTCAGCCAGATATCGCCCTCGGTACGGCAGTTGTCCACCAGATCATTCATCCGATTAAAGCAGCGTAACAGCGTAGATTTGCCACAGCCCGACGGCCCAATCAGCGCTGTGACCTGATTCTTCGGAATACGAATCGAAATATCGTTCAGTGCCTGCTTATTGCCATAGTACAGATTCAGATGTTCCACGGTTAACATCGTCTGTTCATCACTCAGTTGATGAACATCAGGCAGCGGTGCCATCTCCTTTTGTGTCATAAATCCCATAACTTCATCCTACTTTCAGAGTGATAACGAACGATATTTCTCACGCAGAACATGGCGGATTCCAATCGCCGCCAGATTCAGCCCGACGACAATCAGCACCAACAGCAGCGCAGTAATGTATACCAGCGGCCTGGCGGCTTCCACGTCCGGGCTTTGGAACGCCAAATCGTAAATCTGGAATCCCAGATGCATAAATTTTCGCTCAAGATGCAGATAAGGGAAAATGTCATCAACCGGTAAAACCGGCACCGACTTCACCACGCCGACCAACATCAGCGGTGCGGTTTCCCCTGCGGCACGTGCCACGGCGAGGATTAAACCAGTCATCATCGCAGGAACCGCCATCGGCAGCACAACGTGCCACAGCGTTTCGGCTTTGGTGGCACCTAGCGCCAATGAACCGTGGCGTACCAACATCGGAATGCGTGATAGCCCTTCCTCCGTCGCCACAATGACCACCGGTAGCGTCAGGAGTGCCAGCGTCAGTGACGCCCACAGCAGCCCCGGCGTACCAAATGTCGGATTTGGCAGTGCTTCAGAATAGAACAGCTGATCCAACGTACCGCCGATGAGATACACAAAAAAACCTAGCCCAAATACGCCGTAGACAATCGAAGGCACCCCAGCCAGATTGACCACAGCAATTCGCACCCAACGCGTTAGGCTGTTTTTCCCCGCGTATTCATGCAGATAAACCGCGGCGATCACGCCCAACGGCATCACCACGATGGACATCAACACGACCATCAGCACCGTGCCAAAAATGGCAGGGAAAAGGTGGCCTGCGCTGTTGCTGTCCGGCGAGTAGCGCGCCAGCATATATTTCGCCTGATTACCCCAGTGTCTGACCTTTGCCCACAGGTCCATCGCATTCGGATACCAGGCCTGTTCAATGTCCCTGAGCGGAATAAGATGGATACTGCCGTTCGCATCCCGTAGCTGTACGGTATCGCGATTAATATCCAGATTGAGTGCGGTTAACTGGCGCGACAGTTCATCGAAGCGGCGTTGCAGTTCGATACGCTCAGCCTGAAGACGAGCCAGTGCCTGATTATCCAACGTTCTGGTCTGCTGACGCTTTTTCTCTTCCAGCCGCAGCACCTCAAACTGTTGGTTGATCTTCGCCATCTCCCCCATGCGGATGGCCTGCGCCTTTGCGAGCAACCCCTGCACCTGCTCGACGCGATGCTGTAAGGTCGCCGGGAGATCCGTCGCCACCAGCGGCTGCTCGCCCTCCAGCATGCCAGCCAAATAACCATAGGCGGTGCCATTGTTGGTTCGCTTCAATACCAGAATATCGGTGGGTTTATCAAAACGGACAATGTCACGCGACAGCAACGAACGAAAGCTCTGCCCATGAATTTCACGCTGGCCAATTTTGATCAAATAGCGTGTTTCAGCATCACCAGCCGCAGAGGTTAAATCAGCCTGTTCCAATTGCTGAGGTGAAAGTGTCTGTTCGGCATAAATCTCCCCCATCAGCGCGCGCTGCACACCCTGTTCCGGCTGTAGCGTCAGCAGCCAGACAGGTTGTGGCCACAAGTAACGCATACCCTGCCCCGCCAGCAGCACGATGATTGCCAGCATCGCCAGCAGGCTAATGGAAATTGACGAGGCGGTCAGCCACACCCAGGGCCTTCCCGAACGGAACCAGCGCTTCACGCGTTTTCTCCTTCATCGCGGTAACGTTGACGTAAACGCTGCCGGATAGTTTCAGCCAGCGTATTCACGATGAATGTGAACACAAACAGCGCTAATGCCGTTAAAAACAGCACCCGATAGTGGCCGCTGTTCGTCACGGCTTCTGGCATTTCAATGGCAATATTCGCCGCCAGCGAACGCAGCCCCTGAAGCAAACCTTCATCCATAATCGGCGTGTTGCCCGTCGCCATAAGCACAATCATGGTTTCTCCCACGGCACGGCCAAAACTCAGCATCAGCGCAGCGAAAATCCCGGCACTGGCGGACGGCAGCACGACGCGCCACAGGGTTTGCCACGCCGTCGCGCCCAGCGCCAGCGATCCCTGACTTAAACGAGCCGGTACGCTGAACAAGGCATCTTCCGCCAGCGAAAAAATCAGCGGAATCAGCGCAAAACCGAGCGCGACACCGGCCACCAGCGTATTGCGTTGCACAAAATCATCGCCCAGCCACTGGTACAGCGGCTGTCCCAACACCCAGATTTCCATACGTGGCGCAATCCAACAGCCGACCACAAATGTCAGCAGGATCGTGGGGATCAGGAAGAGTACGTCCCAGCCTGCCGGGAAACGGAGACGCCAGCGCGTCGGCAGGCATTCAATCAGCCAGCCGCAGCCGAGCACGGCCAGCATCCATAAAATCGGCATAACCAGAATCGCAGACAGATAGGTCGCAAAATGCGGCGCCAGCCAGATGGCCGCAATCAAGCCAACGACAACCGTCGGCAGCGCGCCCATGATTTCCAGCGTGGGTTTGATCCAGCGTCGTAGCGTCGGCGACATAAAGCAGGCGGTGTAAATCGCGGCGGACAGCGCCAACGGCGTAGCAAACAGCATGGCGTAAATCGCCGCTTTCATCGTGCCCAGCATTAGCGGCATCATGCTGAATTTGGCTTGATAACTGTCATCCGCAGACGTGGATTGCCAGATATAGGCAGGCTCCGGGTAATTCTCATACCACAATTTTTGCCACAGCCCGCGCCAGCCGATATCGGGATACGGATTATCCACCTGATAGCGATGCCAGCCCTGCGCCGTTTCAACCAGCATGGCAGATCCGTGCGGCGAAAACGCCAGCCCCTGCGCATGAGACGGTAATGTCTGCGTCAGCAGCGCATGCGACTGCTTGCTGGCAAACAGTGACAGTTCACCCTGTGCGTTCAATGTGGCAAAGACTCGCCGCTGCGCCTCCGTTGCCAACAGCACCGATTCGCCCGCTACGTGCGGAAACTGGCGGATCTCCGTCAACGTCGCGCCCTTTTCGCCCGGCACCTCAAACCATTGACTAATCTGCCCATCAGCGGTCTGTACCAGCAATGATCGCCCGCCGGACAACAGCGCCAAATGCAACGGTTCCGACAACTGTAATTGCCGCTCTTCTCGCAGCGTCAGCGCGTTCGTCCCCACCTGCCACAGCGTTAATGTATTGCCGCTGAGCAAATAGACCTGCTGTCCGTCTGGCGTCAGCAGCAGTTGGCTAACCGCGCCAGCCGGAAGCGTAATCTGTGCTCGTTGCCGCACGCCGTTTTCATCAATATCGGCAATAATCAACGCATTTTCCTGCCCGATGGCCGCCACAACGGCATGCGTTTCGTCCACCGCCGCCACCGCCAGATGACGCAACGGCTGCGCAGGCAATCCAAGCGAATAGGCCTGTTCACCCAGCGGATAAGTCCAGACAGGAGAACGGTTTTCCGTACGCGATAACACGGGCTGCACGAAAACTAAACGGCCGTCAGGTTGGCTCAGGGCATAAGTCTGCCGCTCCCCCTGACTTTGCGCCAGTAAACTCAGCGCAGGAACCAGCCGGATGCGCGACATGGGTTGGCTTTCTGCGAACGGGATAAACTCCCCATAGCCCTGACTATCGATGCGAAACCCAATCTGCCCATTGTCACTAAGCCCCAACGCCAGCGACGCTTCTCTACTCTGGCGCTGCACCGTTTTTTGACCATTAACCGTGGGGGAAAGGAACAGTGGCGTCACCACATACAGAAGATAGAAGAAGATTAACAACAGCATAGCCAGCACCAGCAGCCCACTGCCCGCAACAATGCGGTGAACCAAACGATCTACCCACGCTCGCCGACGATCCCGATACTGTGATGTGTTGCCTGTTTTTACCATTATTCTCGCCGTTAGAGTGAAGCCGCCAGAGTCGTGTTGCTAACGTATTGCGGGTAGCATATGTTGCCTTTACGCCCATAATATGACAATGGTAAGTCTGTCTATGAATTAGATTTTATCGTCATCAACACGCCATAATGTTGTTGTACCCTATCTCCACAGAGGAAGGGTATGAATATTGGATGAACCTTCAGTACATGAGTTGAGCGGAGTGACAATGGGTCAGGACAAACTCTACATAGAGAAAGAATTAAGTTGGTTATCCTTTAATGAACGAGTACTTCAGGAAGCAGCAGATAAAAGTAATCCGTTAATCGAACGCATGCGCTTTCTGGGCATCTACTCCAGCAACCTTGATGAATTTTATAAAGTCCGTTTTGCCGATTTGAAAAGACGCATTCTGATTAATGAAGAACAAGGTCTGGACGGCAATTTACGACATCTTTTAGGCAAAATTCAGGCTCGTGTTCTCAAAACCGATCAAATCTTTGACAGCCTGTACAACGAACTGCTGCTGGAGATGGCGCGTAACCAGATTTTTCTGGTCAATGAACGTCAGGTTTCCCCTAATCAGCAAGAGTGGCTGAGAGATTACTTCCGGCAATATCTGCGCCCGCACATCACGCCAATACTGATCTTTGACGAAACCGATCTGGTGGAGTTCTTGAAGGATAACTATACCTACCTTGCCGTCGAGATTATTCGTGGCGATGAGATCAGCTACGCGCTGCTGGAAATTCCTTCGGATAAAATACCACGCTTCGTCAATCTGCCAGCGGAAGCACCACGCCGTCGTAAGACCATGATCCTCATCGATAACATTCTGCGTTACTGTCTGGATGATATCTTCAAGGGCTTCTTTGATTATGATGCACTGAACGCGTATTCCATGAAGATGACGCGCGATGCAGAATACGATCTGGTTACGGAAATGGAATCCAGCCTGCTGGAGCTGATGTCTTCCAGCCTGAAGCAGCGCTTAACCGCCGAGCCGGTGAGATTCGTTTATCAGCGCGACATGCCGGACGCGATGGTCGCCATGCTACTTGATAAACTGGGTATCTCTTCCTACGATTCCGTCATCCCTGGCGGGCGTTACCATAATTTCAAAGACTTTATCTCTTTCCCGAACGTCGGACGCGCCAATCTGGTCAATAAACCGTTGCCGCGCTTGAGACATACCGGATTTAATCATTTCCGCAACGGGTTTGATGCCATCCGCGAACGTGACATCCTGCTCTATTATCCGTACCACACCTTTGAACATGTGCTGGAATTGTTGAGGCAAGCCTCTTTCGACCCCAGTGTGCTATCCATCAAAATTAATATTTACCGCGTCGCCAAAGACTCGCGCATTATTAATTCGATGATTCATGCGGCGCACAACGGTAAGAAAGTGACGGTTGTGGTCGAACTACAGGCGCGCTTCGACGAAGAAGCAAACATCCATTGGGCCAAGCGCCTGACAGAAGCCGGCGTGCACGTAATTTTCTCGGTACCTGGGTTGAAAATTCACGCCAAACTGTTCCTGATTTCCCGCCGCGAAGGGGAAAACATCGTGCGTTACGCACACATCGGTACTGGTAACTTCAACGAGAAAACCGCTCGCCTGTATACGGACTACTCGCTGCTGACCGCCGATGAACGTATTACCAACGAAGTGCGTCGCGTCTTCAACTTCATTGAAAACCCTTACCGTCCGGTCAGCTTCGAGCACTTGCTGGTGTCGCCGCAAAACTCCCGCGACAAGCTCTACCAACTGATCGATACCGAGATCGAGAACGCGCTGACGAATCGTGATGCAGGCATTACGCTTAAGGTAAATAATCTGGTGGATAAAGGGCTGGCAGAAAAGCTGTATCAGGCTTCCTCTGCGGGCGTGAAAATTAATCTGCTGGTGCGCGGTATGTGCTCACTGATCCCTAATTTGCCGGGGATCAGTGAAAATATTCAGGTTATCAGTATTCTTGACCGCTATCTGGAACACGATCGGGTGTATGTCTTCAACAACGGCGGGGACAAGAAAGTCTACCTTTCTTCCGCAGACTGGATGACACGCAACATTGATTATCGTATTGAAGTCGCAGTGGAAATTCTCGACCCCACGTTGAAGAACCGCGTGCTGGAAACGCTGGATATCCTGTTCAGCGATACGGTGAAAGCCCGTATCGTTGATAAAGAATCGAGCAACCGCTATGTATCACGCGGCAACAAGCGTAAAGTACGCGCGCAAAATGCCATTTACGACTACATCAAGGCGTTGGAGCAACCTGGAGATAAGCCTGAATAATGCCGTTAACGAACAATGAAAAAACCGAGATGAAGCCGCAAGAATTCGCCGCCATCGACCTGGGTTCCAATAGTTTTCACATGGTGATCGCACGCGTGGTAAACGGTGCGCTTCAGGTATTGGGGCGTTTAAAGCAGCGTGTCCATCTGGCCGACGGCCTGGACAACAAGAATGTGCTCAGCGAAGAGGCCATTCAACGCGGCCTGAGCTGTCTGGCACTGTTTGCTGAACGTCTGCAAGGCTTCCCCGCCGTGAATGTGTCCATCGTCGGAACGCACGCACTGCGTCAGGCGGTCAACGCGCAGGACTTTTTGCGCCGCGCGGCGGATATCATCCCCTATCCGATAGAAATCATTTCCGGCCACGAAGAAGCCCGTCTGATCTTTATGGGCGTGGAGCACACGCAGCCGGAAAAAGGCCGTAAGTTGGTCATCGATATCGGCGGCGGTTCTACAGAGCTGGTTATCGGTGAGGATTTCGAGCCGATGCTGGTGGAAAGCCGTCGTATGGGTTGCGTCAGCTTTGCACAGCAATTTTTCCCGAACGGTGAGATTAGCGAAGTCAACTTCAAACGCGCACGGCTGGCCGCGGCGCAAAAGCTGGAGACGCTGTCCTGGGAATACCGTATATACGGGTGGAAATTCGCCCTCGGCGCGTCTGGAACGATCAAAGCCACGCACGAAATTCTCGTGGAGATGGGAGAGAAAGACGGCCTTATTACCCCCGAACGGCTGGAAATGCTACGCACACAGATCTTGCAGTTTAAGCACTTCAAGTCGCTGAGCCTGCCGGGTCTGTCCGAAGATCGCCAGTCGGTGCTGGTGCCCGGCCTGGCTATTCTCTGTGGGATTTTCGATGCGCTGGCGATCAAAGAGTTACGCCTGTCCGATGGTGCACTGCGCGAAGGCGTGCTGTACGAAATGGAAGGCCGTTTCCGTCATCAGGATATTCGCATCCGTACCGCACAGAGTCTGGCAACCCATTACAATATCGACCGCGAACAGGCGCGACGCGTGCGGGAAACCACGCAGCAGCTTTATGCACAATGGGCTGAGCAAAACCCTAATCTGGTGCATCCACAGCTTGAGGCCATCTTAAACTGGGCTTCCATGTTACATGAGGTCGGATTGGGCATTAACCACAGCGGCATGCACCGCCATTCCGCCTACATTCTGCAAAATACCAACCTGCCCGGCTTCAATCAGGAACAGCAGCTCGTGCTGTCGATGATCGTGCGGCTGCACCGTAAAGCGATCAAGTTGGAAGAGTTGCCGCGGTTGAACCTGTTCAAAAAGAAACAGTATTTGCCACTGGTGCAACTTTTACGCCTTGCCACGCTGTTGAACAACCAGCGTCAGGCGACGACAACGCCGGAATCCTTACGGCTGCATACCGATGATAATTACTGGACGCTGACGTTCCCGCACGACTTCTTTACCAATAACACGCTGGTACAGCTCGATTTGGAACGAGAACAGGAATATTGGCAGGACGTCACCGGTTGGAAGCTGATGGTTGAGGAAGAAAAAGCCTGATTGATGGAAATGTTGTCAGGTAATTCGAGCGTTTCCCGAACAATAAAGTGACGAAAAACTGCTCAACCGGGCTGGCTGATGAGGCCCGGTTGACGTAAAGTTTACAGGGATGGGGCCGATACCAAAATGATGGCTGGCGAGAATTTTGCCAACATCATGCAGTCTCGGCGAAAAGGTGCGCTTCCTTTTCATGCCGGATATGGATCCAACTCAGTGTTAAGGAGAGTAAAATGGATGTATCACAAATTTCATCATTCGCGAGCGACCTCAGTACTATGCGTACCAGCAGTGAGGCCAGCGCACTTATGGTGAAAAAAGCGATCGATAATCAAGAAGCTGTCGTTTCCGGCATTTTGAAGGCATTACCACCTCTGCCAGCAAACCCGGCGATTGGGCGTAACGTCAATACCACGGCGTAACTCCCTGGTACCACACAACCCGCTTATCCGTTTTTGAGCGGGTTTTTGGCCACGTTCTCAGCCCGTTTATATTCCCTTTTTTCGCGTTTATTCCTTCGCCCCGCTTTCTTTGCACCGAACGTGCGGAAACCGCATTAGCCATCATCTTTTTCACGTCGGCAGATTGACCTCTCCTACTGCTTGTGCCTAAATAAACAACAGCGAATGTTCGCTTTCACAGAGGATTAACTGGTAATGTCCACGCTTACCCACAAACGACGATTATCGATACGTCCACGACGAAGTGGCTCTCGGATTGCTCGTGCCGTTTTACTCATCAGCTTCATTATTCTTTTAGGCCGCTTTGCCTACTCCACCATCACCGCGTTTGGTCACCATCAAGACAAACAGCAACAGCGTGCTGAACAATTACTGCTTCCTGCCAACGTACTCGTCAATCAGAAAGAGTAGCGCCTAACCAACCGGTTACTTTTCCTTATATTCTGTTTTTTCTGCATCAGGCTTATTAGCTTCGTTTTCTTGTGCCTGTTATTCACGCCTGCCTCACTGTCCATTCTGACTAGGCCGTACAAATAAAAAAACGGCAGTGCGAATCTTCGCAGCCACCGTTTTCATTAGTCAATTTTTCATTGATCGACACTGTACTTGCTAGCAGGACTTAGACAATCGTCAGAGTCACATCGATGTTGCCGCGCGTTGCATTGGAGTATGGGCAAACGATATGGGCTTTCTGCACCAGATCTTCAGCCACAGCACGATCCAGACCCGGCAGAGAAATTTTCAGCTCGACTTCAATACCAAACCCGGTAGGGATGGCACCGATACCCACGCTGCCGTTTACCGTGGTATTAGCAGGTACAGCGATTTTCTCACGCGCACCGACAAACTTCATCGCACCCAGGAAACAGGCAGAATAGCCAGCGGCGAACAGCTGCTCTGGGTTCGTCCCTTCACCGCCGGCACCACCCAGCTCACGTGGGGTCGTCAATTTAATATCAACCGCGTTATCGGAAGACACCGCGCGACCATCACGACCGCCAGTGGCTTGAGCATGAGCAACGTATAATACTTTTTCAATAGACATAATGTGACTCCAGATCGTTAAGGAATGACCTAAAGCAGTGAGATACTGCTGATATCTTAATTTAATAGCGAAAAATTAAATCGCTCACTATATAAACACTTAAAATAAGTTACTTAAAATAAATCACTTAATAATAAAGGGTTAAAGACACGATGCTGTCTAACCGGTATTGCGATACATCAGGCAAACGCTCACCTGTTATAGATTCCCGATCAAGCTTTTACGCAGCGTTTCCAAATCTTTTTTGATCGTCTGCAACTGTTCGAGCTGGCATTCGGTCGCGCAAAATACGCTTTCAGGAATCGCTCGCGCCTGTTGCTGAAGCGCCCGGCCAGCCTCGGTCAACCCGATCAACACCTGACGCTCATCTTCTGTTCCACGGTTACGCACCACTAAGCCAGCGCTTTGTAACCGCTTGAGCAGTGGCGTCAGCGTGGCGGAATCCAAATATAGCCGCTCACCCAGCTCAGACACCGTCAAGCCATCACGCTCCCACAGCACCAGCATGACCAGATATTGGGGATAGGTCAGGTTCAAGTCAGACAGCAAACGGCGATACAGTTTATTCATCGCCAGATTGGCGGAATACAGTGCGAAGCACAGCTGTCCATCCAGTTTGTAAGCGTTGTCGTTCATCGTCTCTGCCATCGGTGTTTGTTACGTTTCTGGAACTGACTATATGCCGCCAAAAACTAAATAGCAAACGATTTAATAATTCGTTAGATAAAAATCACTATAAAAAAATATGCCAGCGCCTCATCCGCCCTGCTTTTCAGACTGCGATTCGTCAGTAATCCTATTCTTAATCTACTGATTTTGCGCTACGTTTAATAAAACACGGATAAAAAACAGATCGAGCATAAAACATTATGTCGAGTGTAAAAAAACTTACCGACCTCCGGCGCCGCATCTCCCTTCTGCTGTTGGAAAACAAGGAACTGGTTGAAGACATTATCAACCGGCAGCCGCGCGTTACGGAACGCGATGGCGCATCGTTAAGCGACAGCGACGTATTAAGTAGCAAAATCAGGCTACGTGAAAAAAGCATCCTGCTCGACCAAACCGCAGAAATCAGCGAGCTTATCATTGGGCTGCATGCCGCTGACCTTGCCGATTTACTGGAGTCTTTACCGCAGGATGAACGTCTGGCGCTCTGGCGGTTGATCCCCATAGAAAAACGCGGCCGTGTGTTGATTGAGGCTTCTGACAGTATTTCCGACGACCTGATCGGCGATATGCAGGATAAAGAAATCCTGAGAGCCGTTCGGATCTTGGATGTTGATGAACAGGCCCAGCTCTCTCGTCTCGTTCCTCGCCACCTGCTGGGCAGAATACTGACCTCGCTTGAGCCAAAGCAGCGCGCGCAGCTCCGTGCCGCCATCAATTATGATGAAGACTGCCTCGGGCACATGATGGATTTCAAACTCATCACCGTGCGCGCTGACGTCACGCTTGCAGCCGTACAGCGCTATCTGCGCTACCGCAAAGTCATCCCCGAATCGACCGACAAACTGTTCGTTACCGATCGCAAGAACACGCTGATCGGTGAGCTGTCTCTGGCCAGTATTCTGCTCCACGCACCTCAGACACGGGTTAATGACGTCATGGACGATCAGCCGCTGAGGTTTCAGCCTGAAGATAAAGTTGAAGAAGCCGCCGGGGCTTTTGAACGTTACGATTTAATTTCCAGCGCCGTGGTCGATAGCAAAGGAAAACTCATGGGGCGCCTGACAATTGAGGATATCCTCGACGTCGTGAACCGGGAAAGCGACAGTAATCTGCGGCGCTCAGGGGGGTTAACGCCCTCCGAAGATGTTTATGCTCCCGTGTATAAATCCTTCCGCAATCGTTGGGCATGGCTGGCCGTCAATCTCTGTACGGCGCTCATTGCCTCGCGGGTCATCGGCCTGTTTGAGCACACCTTATCTCATTTAGTCGCGCTAGCGACGCTCATGCCGATCGTGGCCGGAATCGGCGGAAATACCGGCAATCAGACGATCACCATGATTGTTCGTGCGCTGGCGCTGCATCAGTTAGAACACGGTAAAAAATCGTACCTGCTGCTCAAAGAACTCGGCGTCGCGCTGGTCAACGGGGTGATATGGGGCACGATTATGGGTGTGGTCACCTTCCTGCTTTACGGTAGTGCCGCTATGGGGGGCGTGATGATGCTGGCGATTCTGCTGAATTTACTGCTCGCGGCGCTAATGGGGGTCGCTATCCCGCTTATCATGATGAAACTCGGCCGCGATCCGGCCGTCGGCTCCAGCGTCATGATCACCGCCATCACCGATACCGGCGGTTTCTTTATCTTCCTTGGGCTGGCAACGCTGTTCCTGCTGCCTTAAACATAGGTCATGTAAAACACAGGCAATATAAAAAGGGCTTTCATCAAAGCCCTTTTTACTCGCGATTTCCTGCCAGAACTTAGTTCAAGCGACCCGCACCGCCGGATGCCTGACACAGATAGATGGACGGCTGAAGCCCGGTACGCGCCGGATATTCACGTTCAATCACCTGTTTGACCTCGTCAGTCAGCGCCGAAGGGATAAGGGCGACAATACAGCCACCAAAACCGCCGCCAGTCATACGGACACCGCCCCGCTCGCCGACATAATCCTGAATTAACGCGACCAACGTATCGATCGGCGGCACGGTAATTTCAAAATCATCCCGCATAGAGACATGCGATTCCGCCATCAGCGTAAACAAACGATGCGCATCCTGACGCGCCAGTGCATCGGCCGCTTCCAACGTGCGGCGGTTCTCGGTAATCACGTGGCGCGCACGGCGAACCGCCACCGGATCCAGACCCGCGATTCCCGCTTCAAACTGCGACAGGGAAACATCACGCAGCGCCTTGACGTTAAAGTGACGCGCTGCCGCTTCACACTGCTGGCGGCGCGTATTGTACTCGCTGTCCACCAGCCCACGACGCACATTGGAATTCACGATCAGAACGTCAATGCCGTCGAGCATACGCACGGCACGCCCTTCCAGAGTGCGGCAGTCGATCAACATCGCCTGACCTGCACGTCCCTGGGCGGAAATAAACTGATCCATAATGCCGCAGCTACAGCCGACAAAATCGTTTTCTGCCTGCTGTCCGTTTAGCGCCACATCCAACTGGCTGATGTCCAGATTATTCAGCTCTTTGAACGTCTGCCCGATCGCCACTTCCAGCGAGGCCGATGAGCTTAGCCCTGCACCAGAAGGCACGTTGCCGGACACGACCATGTCCATGCCGCTGAGCGGTAGGCCGCGCGCCAGCAAAAATTTCACCGTGCCACGGATATAGTTGGCCCAGGTGTATTCCGGGTGAGGCTCGATTGCTTTAGCAAGATCGAACTCATCCTGCTGGTTGTCAAAATCCACCGCCACCACCCGCACGATGCCGTCCTGACGCACCGCCGCACTGACCACAGTCTGGTAATCAATAGCACACGGCAAGACAAACCCATCGTTATAGTCGGTGTGCTCGCCAATCAGGTTAACCCGACCGGGTGCCTGAATAGCGGCATGCGGCGCATAGCCAAATAATCGGACAAAAACAGACTCGGTTAACTGACGTAGAGAATCAATACGGCTCATAAAATGACCTCAAATTTGCTCACGAAAATGGATATCACTTACGCTGCGTAAACGTTCAGCGGCCTGCTCTGCCGTCAGATCACGCTGTGCCTCAGCCAGCATTTCATAGCCGACCATAAATTTGCGTACGCTGGCAGAACGTAACAACGGGGGATAAAAATGGGCATGCAGTTGCCAGTGCGCCACGTCGTCACCTTTAAATGGCGCACCGTGCCACCCCATTGAATAGGGGAATGAACACTGGAACAGGTTGTCATAACGGCTGGTCAGCTTTTTCAGGAGCAGAGCCAGATCGTCACGCTGAACATCATTCAACTGCGGTAACCGCTGTACGACGAACTTGGGCAACACCAGCGTTTCAAACGGCCACGACGCCCAATAAGGGACCACCGCTAACCAGTGATCCGTTTCCACCACGATGCGCGAGCCGTCAGCCTGTTCGCGGCGAACGTAGTCCAGCAGCAACGGCGAACCGTGACGGGAGAAATAGGCTCGCTGCTGATCGTCCTCACGCTGTACCTCGTTCGGCAGAAAATCGTTCGCCCAAACCTGTCCGTGCGGATGGGGATTCGAGCACCCCATCATCGTTCCTTTATTCTCAAAAACCTGAACCCACGGATACCGCTTGCCCAGTTCCTCGGTCTGATCGCTCCACGTATCAATCACCGCTTTCAACGCTGGCAGCGAAAGCTGCGGCAGGCTTTTACTGTGATCGGGAGAAAAACAGATGACGCGACTAACGCCACGGGCTTGCTGAACGCGGAAAAGCTCGTCGTCGCCCGACGGCGCATCCGGCGTATCCTCCATCAGTGCCGAAAAGTCATTCGTAAAAACAAAGGTGCCCTGGTAGTGCGGATTGATGTCGCCAGTAATGCGTTTGTTGCCCGCACATAGGTAACAGGTTGGATCGTAAGACGGCGGCGTGGAACGATCCGGTTCATCCTGCTGGCCCTGCCAGGGGCGCTTTGCGCGATGCGGAGAAACCAGAATCCACTCGCCCTTCAGCGGGTTAAAACGACGATGCGGATGTTCAGTTGGCTCAAACTGCATAAGCTATTCCTCAATACAAAACACAAATTCGGTACACGGCGTCGCCATACGCGGCCAATTGTATGGCGCTAACAGCCCGTCAGCGGCCTGGAAGAGGCATCCAGCCAGCCAGTAAACGCCGCCAGAAAAACCTCTGAATGTAATCATTTTCACTATATGTCATGGATAAAATAGCTGTGATAATGCCGAACACCGATAGCCAGCTATCTTTTAGCCACCATATTAGTGTAATCGGTTACCCTAAATTTAAACCTCAGGATGGTATTTTGGAAGAGAGAAATGACCGATGATTGTTGATAGCGATCACATAAGTACGGTCTGGATCAAAAAGGAAAGGAGGTCGGATAGGTAACATCCCCCAAAAACCTGTACATTTATAAATATAAGTAATCGATTTTTTCTTTTAACTTCTGCGTTAGGCTGCGGTTCGCCTCACAGCGCATTTGACCGTTCAGGAATGCCAATGGCCACAATAAAGGATGTTGCTCGTCTATCAGGTGTATCAGTCGCTACGGTTTCGCGCGTAATCAATAATTCGCCCAAAGCCAGTACCGCCTCAAGGGAAGCCGTACACAAGGCCATGGCGGAGTTGCAATATCATCCGAACGCCAATGCCAGAGCACTCGCGCACCAGAGTGCAGAAACCATGGGGCTGGTCGTTGCGGATGTATCCGATCCCTTTTTTGGGACGATGGTTAAATCTGTCGAACAAATTGCCCAGGCAACCGGCAACTTCCTGCTGATTGGCAACGGCTATCACAATGCCGAGCAGGAAAAGAAAGCCATTGAGCAGTTGATTCGCCACCGCTGTGCGGGGCTGATCGTGCATGCCAAAATGCTGTCGGATGAAGAACTGGCCGCCTTGATGAGCCATATTCCTGATATGGTGCTTATCAACCGTACCTTACCCGGCTATGAAAGCCGCTGTGTTGCGCTCGATGACCGCTATGGTTCCTG
Organism: Pectobacterium aroidearum; assembly: GCF_015689195.1. Lineage (GTDB taxonomy): Bacteria > Pseudomonadota > Gammaproteobacteria > Enterobacterales > Enterobacteriaceae > Pectobacterium > Pectobacterium aroidearum. The sequence continues at coordinate 1,534,830 of NZ_CP065044.1, read as the reverse complement.
GCTGGCAACCCGTCATTTAATTCAGGAAGGGCACCAGAAGATCGGTTTCCTCTGTTCTAATCACCAAATTTCCGACTCCGCCGATCGCCTGCAAGGTTATATGGATGCGCTGCAAGAGCACGGCATCCCACGGGATGAGCGCCTCATTGCGCGCGCATCGCCGGACGAAGTGGGCGGCGAGTCTGCCATGATGGAGCTCCTGAGCCGGGGCGGCAATATGACGGCGGTGGTGTGCTACAACGATTCCATGGCTGCTGGCGCCCTTTCCGTCCTAAGCGACAACAGCATCAGCGTACCGCAGGATATGTCAGTGGTCGGGTTTGATGACGTATTGATCGCCCGTTACCTTCGCCCTCGCCTGACAACCGTGCACTATCCGGTTTCCGCGATGGCCATTCAGGCGGCAGAATTAGCCATCGCGTTATCCCACGGCAAACAGCTTAGCGAAACCACGAATATGTTTAGCCCGACGCTGGTACGCCGCCATTCTGTCAGCCCCCCAGCCCGTAAGAAGTAGTCACCTCTTATCAACGCCGCTTGCCTGATGCCGTATCATTCGCATCAGGCAAATAAGGCTGCTGAATCCCCCCTTGTTTTCGATTTATCTTCCTCAGGGATCCTTTCTCTCTTTTCCAGAAACGTTTCCTACTCCGCATCGCGTCACATCTTTTATGCAACGTTTCCGATTCTGCTATAAAAAAATTTTATGCTGCATTTGAGGCATACCGGCAAGATGTGTAACCAGTTACACATCATTACCTAGCGAATAACATCACAATAAGACTAATAAATATGCAAAGCACAGCCTGTAACATCGTTAATTCAGTGTAAATTTTGGTGTAACTCTTTTGTATTTTGTGAGAACAATCATGTCACGCCCCGTTTTATTCCCCCATAATCCTTCGCCATGAGTGGAAGCGTTTTACCTCCGTTCACGTCATGTTATTTGGAACATCCACATTCTTACCCGAATAAGCGAAAGGTATATTATGAAAAGAAAACTGCTGACGACATCCATTGCGCTGAGTTTGGCAATGCTGGCAACCCCTTCTTATTCCGTTGATTTTTCAGGATACTTCCGTTCTGGCGTGGGCGTATCAACCGATGGAAAACAGCAAACGGCAAATAAAAACCTAGTAGGACGATTAGGTAACGAAGATGACACCTACGGCGAAATCCAGTTAGGGCAGCAGCTGTATAACGAAAATGGGAAAACGTTTTACTTTGACAGCATGATTTCCATGATGTCGAACGGCTCTAACGATAATGAAACCACGAAAGATGACGATGCCGAATTCGGCCTACGCCAGCTAAATCTTCAGGCAAAAGGCTTTGTGCCAAACATGCCAGATGCTGTTGTTTGGGCAGGGAAACGCTATTACCAGAGACGTGATATCCATATTATTGATACAAAATATTATAATATATCAGGTTCTGGTGCAGGGATTGAAAATGTCAAGGCAGGTGACGGAGCCTTCTCTTTTGCCTGGATTCGTGGTGATGGTAAAAGCATGGCAACAAATAAGTGGAATGAAATCGAAGTCGGTAGAGATCCCTGGAATAATAAAATCACCACCTGGAAAAACCAAGTAGAAGATCTGAATATTAACTATCTTGATGCGCGCTATGCGGGCTGGAAACCATGGAATGGTGCATGGACAGAATTTGGATTAACCTATGCCATGCCAAATCCAACCGATGCCCAGAAAGAAATTCTGTCCGCAGAAAACAAACTTTATGATGCTAAAAATGGCATCATGGCAACTGCGGAACTTAGCCATTATTTCTCAAGCTGGAAAGCCAGCCAAAAATTAGTTCTACAATATGCAGATAAAGGCCTCGCCCAGAATATGATCTCACAAGGGGGGGGATGGTACGACGTGTGGAATTATAATACTAACGCAACGGGTTATCGTATTATCCAAACAGGTGATATCCCTCTAACCGATCAAATTACAATCAGCCATGTTTTAACTTACGGAAAAGCTGATAAAATATCCATTAACAACAAAGATAAAGATCTGATGTCAGCCGTTGCTCGTGGCCAATATGCCTGGACAAAAAATCAGAAAACATATTTAGAGATGGGAACATTCCGTTCAACTGAAACAGCGTTGGATGGTAATAAGAACAAATCCAGCGGTCAAAAATATACTATCGCACACGCATTTTCTGCCGATATTCCTATGCTGTCACGTCCTGAATTGCGTTTTTATGTTTCCTATCTGAATGATGGTGAAAATAAGTCATTCAACAGCAACAGGAAAGACAACACCATGAACTTCGGTATTCAGGCAGAAGCCTGGTGGTAATACCGCACTAACCCTCAGCCCGGCGGGCTCATCATTCCCGTCGGGTATTTCCCAAAAGGCTTTCTTCGGAGAGCCTTTTTCCGTTGCGGATAATATCCGCTATAAAATTCTCACTGCTTTATGTGTGATAGTACGAAAGTTTCGTGCGTGTCAACTATCTATCTAATCTGTGATTTCACCACACGCCCGACAAGGCGCGCTCAAGCGCCGCAGCGCCTTGACCACTGGCTTTTCGGCGCTAATTACGCCGCTACGCGATACCTTCGGCGTTCGTGACCGCTATTCGGGCCGCCAGTGACGCGCTCCAGACGCGGCACTGCCTTTCGCGGCGTCCATGCCGCTCACCCGGCAGTCACGCCCACCTCAGCGCAATTTTTTACGCCAGAGAAGCCCAAAACAGCGAAATATTGAGAGAAAGATGATTTTATCAGTGCACAGGATGAGCGCCCGATAAGGGCGCTGTTTATGTTTGGTAGGGGATTTTGGCTATTGAGATCCAGCGATGTCGTCGCTTAACTAGGCGCTGATGCGCAAACCATCGGCGTTAAACACCAGACAGTTATCAGGCGAGAAGAACACCTCAATATGTTCATACGGCTTGAAGGCGCTGTCGCCTGCCAGCAGCAGTTTGAAGTTATCAATACCGCAGCATTGACCGAACAGATAGGTGCTGTTGCCTAAACGTTCGACGACCTCACAGCCGAATGACAGCCGAATCCCCTCGCCTTCCGGTGAAACGTGTTCCGGCCGTAGTCCCAACGTTATCGTACTGCCAGCACTCAGCTCACTGGTACGAATCGGCAGCTCAAGCTGTAGCTGCTCGGCAACATTTACCGTCAGGCTATCCGGCGTCCAGTCGATGACTTGCGCAGGCAGGAAGTTCATTTTTGGCGAGCCGATAAAGCCCGCAACAAACTGGTTCACCGGTTGATAATAAAGCTCCATCGGCGATCCAACTTGCTCGACTTTGCCGTAGTTCATAACCACGATTTTATCCGCCAGCGTCATCGCCTCAACCTGATCGTGCGTCACGTAGATCATGGTCGTTTTCAGTTCCTGATGCAGCTTGGCAATGTGTAGCCGCATATCCACACGCAGCTCGGCATCCAGATTAGACAGCGGTTCATCAAACAGGAACACTTTCGGGTTACGCACGATAGCACGCCCGATCGCCACACGCTGGCGCTGACCGCCGGATAGCTCTTTCGGCTTGCGCTCAAGCAGATGAGACAGTTGCAGCGTCTTCGCCACCATCTCGATCTGGTGCTTAATCTGGTCTTTCGGTACGCCATTCACGCGCAGGCCATAACCCATATTCTCAGCGACGGTCATGTGCGGATAGAGCGCATAAGATTGAAACACCATGGCTACACCGCGGTGAGCGGGAGCAACATCATTTACCACAGCATCATCAATCATGATTTCACCGCCCGTGACATCTTCCAGCCCGGCAATCATTCTCAGCAACGTCGACTTACCACAGCCAGACGGCCCGACAAAAACAGCGAACTCTCCATCTGCAATCGTCAGATTCACATCGTGAAGCGTAATCGTTTTGCCAAAATGCTTACTAACTTTATCCAACTGGATAGACGCCATAACGGTAACCTCTTGATAATTTTGATTTTCAGGATATAAGCGTTGAGTCGCGATGGCCTGGAACCCGTCGACTCAAAATGGCTCGGCAGCCCTTCCAGATGCGTCCGCATCCGGCCAGGCTGACCTGCACGCTGGTCATAATCCCAATATAACAGCATGGTGTAACCGTTTGCACAAACAGGGGGTTACTTTTGTGCATGAGATCACAGCCTTTACATGTTTCGCTGGCAGACGTGGCGCACTCTGCTTAATGTAATCGCAACTGGTGTAACCGTTACCCTACATTGTGGAAAACGCGCAATAAAGCGCCAACCGCTATACAGAGACGATAACCAGAAAACGCGTACCGTCAGATGCCTCGTTTCCTGTTTTGTATTGCCGTGCAGTGTAACGTTACACCAACACCGCATAGAGGCGGCAAAAATGGCAAAAGAGAACAGTACGCGACGATTTCTTACCATGATGGGCCCACCAGGGCTTTGAGGACTAATGATGAAAATGAAAACACTGACCACCGTCATTATGATTTCACTGGGTATCACCGGCGTACTCAGCAAATCAGCGCTGGCGGCCGACAAAGAGCTTCTGGTATGGGAAGATATCAAGAAATCTGACGGCATCGCCGATGCGATCAAAGCCTTTGAAAAACAAAATAATGTCAAAATCAAAGTGCTGGAAACACCTTACGCTCAGCAAATTGAGAAACTCCGTCTGGACGGCCCGGCAGGTATCGGCCCGGATGTGATTGTGATGCCACACGATCAGGTTGGCACCGCCGTGGTTCAAGGATTGATTAGCGAACTGAAACTGGATCAGACGTTCCTGTCGAGTTTCACCAAACCCGCACTGGAAGCGCAAACCTATAACGGTAAGCTGTATGGCGTGCCAAAAGCCGTTGAAACCACCGTGCTGGTGTACAACAAAGACCTGATGCCACAGCCGCCGGAAAAATTTGACGATCTGTTTACCTTCTCCAAGCAGCAACGAGCCGAAGGTCGCTACGGTCTGCTGGCGAAATTTGACGAGATTTATTACGCCTATGGCGTCATAGCCGGGATGGGTGGCTACATTTTCGGCCAGAACAGCAACGGTTCACCGAATGTCAAAGACATCGGTCTGGATAAACAAGCCACCATCGATACCGTGAACTACATCAAGAAATTCTACGCTGATGGCCTGTTCCCACCGGGCATCGTCGGCGAAACCGGCGCTAACGCCATCGATTCCCTGTTTACCGAGAAAAAAGCCGCAGCGGTGATTACCGGCCCGTGGGCATTCCAACCCTACAAGAACGCTGGCGTAAATTACGGCGTGGCGCCACTGCCGCTGCTGCCAAACGGCGAGCATCCACGTTCACTGCTGGGTGTGAAAGGCTACAGCATTTCCACCTACTCCAAAAACAAAGAGCTGGCACAAAAATTCATTGAGTTCATCAATCAGCCGGAATACGCCAAAGTTCGCTTCCAGTTGACCGGTGAAATCCCACCGATCGCCGCACTGGTTGACGATCCGCTGATTAAAGATGACGAAAAATCCCGTGCTGTTGCAATCCAGTCTGGTTATGCCGTCCCTATGCCGAGCGTACCGGAAATGCAGGAAGTCTGGACGCCAGCCAACAGCGCGCTGCAACTAAGCGTGACGGGCAAACAGGACACCAAAGCAGCGCTGGAATCCGCCGTGAAAGTCATAAAAATGCAGATCGAAGCCAACCACAGTAACCAGTAAACAACCGCATCACCGTGCGTCAACATGGGCTCCCCTTGTTTCTCTCCGAATAAATTTTGGGGTATGGGGATACCCATGTTTTTAAGAAAATGGAGGTAGATGTGACCGTCAACGCCAGCGGCCTTGCGCCACAAGAGAGAGGACGTCGCCATGCCAGAACAGCGCTATTGCTGGCGCTCGTCCCCGGCCTTGGGCAGATTTATAACCGCCAGATCGTCAAAGGCGCGTTTTTCTTTATCGTCATGGTCTGCTTTATCAGCGTATTCCATGATTTCCTGCGGGACGGCACGTGGGGGCTGATTACGCTGGGCACCGAGCTGCCGCGCGATCACTCTATTTTTCTGCTGGCAAAAGGCATTATCAGTCTGATCGTCGCCGCCTTCGGCATCGGCGTTTACTATTGCAGCCTGCGCGATGCCTATGTGTGCGGCACCAGACGTGATAAAGGCCTGCCGCTGAACAGCGTGAAGAAGCAATATCAGATGCTGCTGAGCGAAGGCTTCCCTTATCTGATGATCACGCCCGGCTTTATCCTGCTGGTATTTGTTGTGGTGTTCCCGATTATTTTCGGTTTCTCTATCGCCTTTACCAATTACGACCTCTACCACACGCCGCCTGCCAAGCTGGTCGACTGGGTGGGAATGAAGAACTTTATCAACATCTTCCGGCTCGACCTCTGGCGATCAACGTTCTTTGACGTACTACAATGGACGGTCATTTGGACGCTGATTGCGACCACGCTCCAGTGTGCGGTGGGCATCCTGCTGGCGATTCTGGTGAACCAAAAAGGACTGCGTTTCAAACCGCTAATTCGCACCATCCTGATCCTGCCGTGGGCAGTACCGGGCTTTGTCACCATTCTGGTCTTCGCGGGGATGTTTAACGAAACGTTTGGCGTGATTAATAACGGCATTCTGGCCGCGCTCGGGATTGAGCCTAAGGCGTGGATGACCGATCCGTTCTGGACCAAGACCGCGCTGATTCTGATGCAAACGTGGTTAGGTTTCCCGTTTGTGTTCGCCATGACGACTGGCGTACTGCAGGCTATTCCTGACGACTTGTACGAAGCCGCGACGATTGACGGAGCCAGCAGTTGGTACAAGCTGACCACTATTACGCTGCCGCTGGTGCTCTACTCCATTGCGCCGATCATCATCACGCAGTACACGTTCAACTTTAATAATTTCAACATCATCTATCTGTTCAACAACGGGGGACCGGCGGTCATCGGTTCCAACGCAGGCGGGACGGATATTCTGGTGTCCTGGATTTATAAGCTGACCATGTCTTCTTCCCAATATGCGATCGCGGCCAGTATCACCATTCTGCTGTCGATCTTTGTCGTGGGAATCGCGCTGTGGCAGTTCCGCGCCACCAATTCCTTTAAACAAGACAACATGGCCTAGGAAAGCGCGCAGATGAAAAAACACAGCGTTAAACGCCAGAATTTTATCAAACTCGGCCTGACCTACCTGCTGCTGACGATAGTGGCCATCATCATTATTTATCCGCTGATCTGGACGGTAGGCGCGTCGTTGAATCCCGGCAGCAGCCTGCTCAACACCTCAATCATCCCGGATAACTTCTCCTTTATTCACTATGAGGAGCTGTTTAACGGCCAGATTGACTACGCCGCCTGGTACTGGAATTCGATGAAAATCAGCTTCCTGACCATGATTCTGACGCTCATCAGCGTCAGTTTCACCGCGTATTCGTTCTCTCGCTTCCGCTTTCGCGGCCGCCAGAACGGGCTGATGCTGTTTCTGCTGTTGCAGATGATCCCGCAGTTCTCCGCGCTGATCGCCATCTTCGTGCTGGCACAGATGCTGGGGCTGGTGAACAGCCATATTGCGCTGGTGCTGGTTTACGTCGGCGGCATGATCCCGATGAACACCTATCTGATGAAAGGCTATCTCGATGCTATTCCGAAGGATCTGGATGAGTCCGCGCGTATGGACGGCGCAGGCAATTTCCGCATCTTCATCGAGATCATTATGCCGCTGTCCAAACCGATCATCGCAGTGATTGCCCTGTTCTCGTTTACCGGTCCGCTGGGCGATTTCATTCTCTCCAGCACCATTCTGCGTACGCCGGATCAGTACACGCTTCCCATCGGGCTGTACAACCTGGTCGCGCAGAAAATGGGGGCCAGCTACACCACCTATGCCGCGGGAGCCGTGCTGATCGCGGTGCCGGTCGCCATTCTTTATCTTTCATTGCAAAAGTACTTTGTCTCCGGCCTGACGTCAGGCGGAACCAAAGGGTAATCATTCAACATCTGTACCTAATTCCAGGAACGTAAAATGAAAATGAAAAAACGCGTACTGATGGCCGCCATGCTGGCAACTGGCCTGTTGACCTTCTCCCTGCCGCAAACCCTGTATGCCGCAGAGAATGTGACGATCAATAAGTTGACGAACGTCCCTGCCGACTTCATTAAAGGCGCGGATATTTCCATGCTGAATGAGGTGGAAAAGCACGGCGGAAAATTTTATGACGAGAATGGCAAACAGAAAGACGCCATGCTGATTCTGAAAGAGAATGGGATTAACTATATTCGCCTGCGCATCTGGAACGATCCGAAAGATGCAGCGGGCAACGCCTACGGCGGCGGTAACAACGATCTGGCCACCACGCTGGCGCTGGCTAAACGCGCCAAAGCGAACGGCATGAAAGTGCTGCTGGATTTCCACTACAGCGATTTCTGGACCGATCCGGCTCACCAAAACAAGCCTAAAGCCTGGTCTGGCCTAGACATGGCAAAGCTCACCACGGCCGTACATGATTTCACTAAAGCCACGATTAGCGAATTCCAGAAAGCGGGCATCATGCCGGATATGGTGCAAATCGGTAACGAACTGAACGGCGGCATGCTTTGGCCGGAAGGAAAAAGCTGGGGCCAGGGTGGCGGCGAGTTCGATCGCCTCGCGGCGCTGCTGAAAGCCGGTATTCAGGGTGTTAAGGACGTACAAGGTTCGAACAACGTCAAAATCATGCTGCATCTGGCAGAAGGCACCAAAAACGACACCTTTATCTGGTGGTTCGATGAAATCGTCAAACGCAATGTTCCGTTCGATGTCATCGGTGCCTCGTTCTACACCTACTGGAACGGCCCCATCAGCGCGTTGCAGTACAACATGAACGACGTGACCAAACGCTACAATAAAGACATCATCGTGGTCGAAGCCGCCTATGCCTATACGCTGGAAAACTGCGATAACGCGGAAAACAGCTTCCAGCAAAAAGAGTTGGATGCGGGCGGCTATCCAGCCTCCGTTCAGGGTCAGGCCAACTACCTGCACGACCTGATGCAAAGCATCATCAACGTCCCCAATCAGCGCGGCAAAGGCATCTTCTATTGGGAGCCCATCTGGCTGCCTACCCCCGGCGCAACCTGGGCCACGAAAGCAGGTATGAAATACAACAATGACGAATGGAAGGAAGGCAACGCGCGAGAAAATCAGGCGCTGTTCGACTGCAAAGGCAACGTCCTGCCTTCCATCAAAGCGTTTAAGTAAGCCGCAAACCGAATTCAACACGTTGACAACCCGTTTAGGAGAGAACGATGTTCAAATTCCCCCCGCTAAGCAGCAAAGTCCCTGTTCTGCTGCACGGTGCTGACTATAATCCTGACCAATGGCTGGACAACCCAGAGGTTCTGGAAAAAGACATTGAAATGATGAAGCAGACCCAGTGCAACGTCATGTCCGTGGGTATTTTCAGTTGGTCTGGGCTTGAGCCGGAAGAAGGCCGCTACGAATTTGGCTGGCTGGACAGCCTCCTCGACACGCTGTATGCCAACGGCATCTTCGTTTTTCTGGCAACGCCCAGCGGTGCGCGCCCGGCCTGGCTGTCGCAGAAATACCCTGACGTGCTGCGAGTGGGTAGCAACCGCGTGCGGGCGCTGCACGGTGGTCGCCACAATCACTGCCTGAGCTCACCGAATTATCGCGAAAAAGTAAAACAGATGAATACCCAGTTGGCAAAACGCTACTCGCATCATCCTGCGGTGATCGGTTGGCACATTTCCAACGAATACAGCGGCGAGTGCCACTGCGATACCTGTCGCAGCACCTTCCAAAGCTGGCTGAAAGCCCGCTACGGTACGATTGACGCGTTGAATAAAGCGTGGTGGAGCACCTTCTGGAGCCACACCTATACCGACTGGTCACAGCTAGAACCGCCCTCGCCCATCGGTGAGGTGTCGATTCACGGCCTGAATCTGGACTGGAAACGCTTTAACACCTCACAGGTCAGTGATTTCTGTGCCGCAGAAATCGCACCGCTCAAAGCCGAAAATCCGTCACTGCCAACCACGACGAACTTCATGGAATACTTCTATGATTACGACTACTGGCAGTTGGCAAAGGTGATCGACTTCATCTCCTGGGACAGCTATCCGCTGTGGCATAACGCGGAAGATGACTGCGCGCTGGGTGCCTATACCGCGATGTATCACGACCTGATGCGTACGCTGAAAGGCGGAAAGCCCTTCTATCTGATGGAGTCAACGCCGAGCCTGACCAACTGGCAGCCGATCAGCAAGCTGAAAAAGCCGGGTATGCACATCCTGTCTTCGCTTCAGGCCGTCGCGCACGGTTCCGACTCCGTGCAATATTTCCAGTGGCGTAAGAGCCGCGGTTCCGTCGAGAAATTCCACGGTGCCGTCGTCGATCATGTCGGGCATATTGATACCCGCGTCGGGCGTGAAGTGCAGGAACTGGGTGATATCCTCAACAAACTCGCTCCGGTAGCCGGTAGCCGGGTTGACGCCAAAGTCGCCATCATTTTCGACTGGGAAAGCCGCTGGGCGATGGATAACGCTCAAGGGCCGCGCAACGCCGGGCTGTTCTACGAAAAAACCGTTACCGAACATTATCGTACGTTCTGGGAACAGGGCGTGACGGTGGACATCATCAACGCCGATGTCGATCTCAGCGGCTATCAGCTCGTGATTGCGCCGATGCTTTACATGGTACGCGATGGCTTTGCCGAACGCGTCGATGCCTTCGTCAAACAGGGCGGCCGCTTCGTCACCACTTACTGGTCTGGCGTCGTCAACGAAACCGATCTGTGCCATCTGAACGGTTTCCCAGGCCCACTTCGTCCTATCATGGGAGTTTGGGCAGAAGAAATCGACGGGCTGTACGATCATGAAAGCAACAGCATCAGCGGCCTGAGCGGTAACGAGCAAGGTCTGGTCGGCCCGTATCAGGTCACACACCTGTGCGAACTGATTCACCTTGAGGGCGCGCGAGCGCTGGCGACCTATGACAGCGATTTCTATGCCGGACGTCCGGCCGTTACGGTTAATGACTACGGCAAAGGTCAGGCCTATTACATCGCCTCACGCAACGACCTCGCCTTCCAGCGTGATTTCTTCACCACGCTGATACAGGCGCTGGCTCTACCGCGCGCGCTACCGACCGACCTGCCTTACGGGATTGTCGCTCATCGTCGCGATGACGGGGAAAACGAGTTTATCTTCGTACAGAACTACACGGCGACGCCGCAGCACATTACGCTGCCTGCCGCCTACGAAGAAATGACCACCGGCAGCACGCTGTCAGGATCCATTACGCTGTCAGGCTACGGCTGCCGGATCTTGCGCCGCACGCTGTAGTAAACACACCTGCTTACCGGTTAAGCACAGGGCGGCCACGGTGATAAGTATTCCTACGAAACCTCATCACCGTGTGTCGCCTAACAGTAATGTCAGGTGAACGGCATTATCCTATGCACGCTGATAAACAAACGACGAGGTGACTACGATGGGCAAGATTCACAATTTTCGGAAATTGTTCGCATCAATGTTGGGTAAGCAAATTACCGAGATTGAAATCGCTTCACCGCTAGATAAAGAGAATTTGCAGCAGTTGGTGAACGCCTTTGGCGGCAAAGAAAATATCGTCAGTCTGGATGCCTGCATCACCCGCCTGCGGGTTGAGGTTCACAGCCTGCGACTGGTCAACAGCGACAGCCTGCAAAAACTGGGGGCTATCGGTGTGATCATCGTCGGTCATCAGGTACAGGCTATTTTCGGTACGCAGTCAGATAACCTGCGCCGCGAACTGGCCGCCTGGTTTGAGGATGATGGCGCAGAAGCGCGGTAGCGGTTTTAGACCTGCTTAGTCGCATTTTTATGCCACTATTGAAGCAGTTTCGTGCGCGATAATAATGTTGTGAATGTACGAATACCGTTATCCGGCGTAAAAAATTATGCAGCGGTGGGCTTGACCGCCGAGTGAGCGACAGGACGTCGCGAAAACCAGTGCCGCGTCGGGAACGCGTCACTGGTGGCTCGATTAGCGGTCATGAACACCGATGGGACCGCGTAGCGGCATAATTCCCGCCAAAAGCCGGGGTTCATAGGGGGCTGGCGTAGCCCCTTATGTCGGGCGCGTGCTACGACGTAGCATGAAAATGGCGATATTATGGCGCACGAAACCATCTTCACGTACGCATAAATATAAAAGTGTACCGAAGCCAGCCGCGTCCTAATAACGACTCGCGCGATTCAACAACTCAATATCTTCTGCCTGCAACGATAATCGCGTCGCGCTCGCAAGTTCCGCTACCTGTTCCAGCGATGTCGCACTGGCAATCGGGGCAGTAATACTCGGGCGGGCAATCAGCCAGGCCAGCGCAACCTGCGACGGCGTCGTCTGATGTGCATTCGCCACGCTATCCAGCGCTTCCAAAATAGTGCGGCCGCGCTCGTTGAGGTATTTCTCCACCACGCCCTGTCCGCGCGCACTTTTCGACGCATCCTTCGGCTGGCGATACTTGCCTGACAAGAACCCGCTCGCCAGCGAATAATAGTTAATGACCCCGAGCCCTTGCTCACGCACCAGCGGTTCCAGCGCGGCTTCATAGCCCTGCCGATCGTACAAGTTGTATTCCGGTTGCAGCGTTTCATAACGCGCCAGATGGTTGGCTTTACTGATTTTCAGCGCCTCGGCCAGACGTGTCGCACTGTAGTTAGACGCGCCAATCGCGCGGACTTTCCCCTCTTTAATCAGCGCATCAAACGCGGCCAGCGTGTCTTCCAGCGGCGTATCTTTGTCGTCCGTGTGTGCCTGATAGAGATCGATATAGTCCGTTTGCAAACGCTGTAATGAAGCCTCGACCGCCTGACGAATATAGCGAGGAGACAGCCCTTTCTTACCATCGCCCAAATCCATCCCCACTTTAGTGGCGAGAATGACCTTGTCACGCTGGCCGCTTTTCTTCAGCCAGTTGCCGATAATCGTTTCAGATTCACCGCCCTGATTGCCGGGTGCCCAACGCGAATACACATCAGCGGTATCAATGAAATTCAGTCGATGCGCCAGCAGCGCATCCAGGAGGCTAAACGACGTCGATTCGTCAACCGTCCAGCCAAAAACATTACCGCCAAACGAGAAAGGTGGAACCACGATCCCAGAACGTCCAAGTTCACGTGTGGTATCTGATACTGACATAATCACTCTCCTTTTGAATCATGCAGAAAACATCATAAAAATACTCGCCAACCTGCAACCTAAAGCAGGGCAACGCCACTTTCTGTGTGGGATAAGAATAATGAATGAACAGAAAGGCGCAAATAACGAGACGTAGCATTTAGTTTAGATAAAATCCCAAGGTATAATTGTTTTTTTGCGTTACTCCTCTCATTTTTAATGCACGCGTTACATAAAATGACGTGGAAAATTTGGCCTGCCTCATATTTGGAGCACACATGTCCTTGTCCCATATCGCGCAATTTATTCTGGCGCTGGTTGTTGTTACGGCGCTGGCGCTGCTTGTCTGCCGCGATCGTAAAAGCATTCGTATTCGTTTTATTATTCAGCTACTCGTCATCGAAATCCTGCTTGCTTACTTCTTCCTGTACTCAAACGTTGGGTTAGGTGTCGTTAAGGGGTTCGCGGCGGTATTCGACAAATTACTCGGATTTGCAGGCCAAGGGACGGACTTCGTATTCGGTGACATGGTGAATAGTGAGAAGAACCTGATTTCCTTCTTCTTCAAAGTGCTCTGCCCTATCGTCTTCATTTCCGCGCTGATCGGTATCCTGCAACACATTAGAGTGCTGCCGATCATTATCCGCGCGATTGGTACGCTCCTGTCCAAAGTGAACGGCATGGGCAAACTGGAATCCTTTAACGCGGTCAGTTCACTGATTCTCGGCCAGTCCGAAAACTTCATTGCCTACAAAGATATTCTGGGCAAGATGTCTGAAAAACGCATGTACACCATGTCCGCGACCGCCATGTCGACCGTATCGATGTCTATCGTCGGTGCATACATGTCGATGCTGGATGCCAAATTCGTCGTTGCTGCGCTGATTCTGAACATGTTCAGTACCTTCATCGTACTGTCGCTGATTAACCCCTACAAAGTCGGTGAAGAGCCGGAATTGCAGTTGGGTAATCTGCATGAAAATCAGAGCTTCTTTGAAATGCTGGGCGAATACATTCTGGCGGGCTTTAAAGTCGCCGTTATCGTTGCAGCCATGTTGATCGGCTTCATTGCACTGATTGCCGCGGTCAACGCGATTTTCAGCGCCATTTTTGGCATCAGCTTCCAGGAAGTCCTCGGCTACGCGTTCTACCCGTTCGCCTGGATCATGGGTATCCCATCTAACGAAGCTCTGCAGGTGGGTAGCATCATGGCGACCAAACTGGTTTCTAACGAGTTTGTCGCGATGCTGGAACTGCAAAAAGTGGCAGGCGAACTGTCTCCACGCAGCGTGGGCATTCTGTCCGTGTTCCTGGTGTCCTTCGCCAACTTCTCATCCATCGGGATTATTGCCGGTGCGATTAAAGGCCTGAACGAGCAACAGGGCAACGTGGTTTCCCGTTTCGGTCTGAAACTGGTTTACGGTTCCACGCTGGTGAGCATCCTTTCCGCCGCTATCGCGGGTCTGGTGCTGTAATCCTTCACTGCGTTATTCCTCGCTTATCTTTATCCGGCAGCCTCGCGCTGCCGGATTTTTTTTCCCTACAAACCCTGACATATCTTCCATATTTCCTTCATTTTTATCCGGCATCTCCTGTTTAAACTAGTAAAATAAGGCCATTAGTCCCATACCTGCTTGCTAGAGTGACAACGCACGCACGTGCAGCTTGAAGTATGACGGGTACACCGTGCTTCCCGCGCAACCTGGAGAGAGTAATCCATCACTATGAATGCCAAACGTATCCGAGGCCTGCTGATATTTGCCGCCGTTATCGCTATTGCCGTGCTGATCTGGCGCCACTTTACTCAGACATCGCCTGCTGCCCCCGGCACGGGTGAACAGCACGCCGCCCGTACGTCACATTCGGGAAGCAACAGCAGTGGCAATGGCGGTGGACGCCGAGCGGCCATGCGCACGCTGGCTCCCGTTCAGGCGGCAGTCACGCAATCCGCATCCGTACCCTACTATCTGTCCGGTTTAGGCACCGTGACCTCGGCCAATACCGTCACGCTGCGCAGCCGGGTAAACGGGCAACTGATGGCATTGCACTTTCAGGAAGGACAACAGGTTAAGGCTGGCGACCTGCTGGCGGAAATCGACCCACGGCCTTTTCAGGTTGAGTTAACGCAGGCACAGGGGCAGTTGGCAAAAGATCGGGCCGTACTGGCTAATGCCCAACAGGATTTAGCGCGCTATCAGCAACTGGTGAAAACCAACCTGATCTCCCGCCAGGAGCTGGATGCCCAGACCGCCGCCGTTCGTCAGGCGGAAGGGACGCTAAAAGCCGATGAAGGCGCCGTAGCCAGTGCACAGCTCCAGTTGGATTACAGCAAGATCACCGCGCCGATCAGCGGCCGGATCGGTTTAAAACAGGTCGATGTCGGCAATTACATCACCAGCGGCGATACCAATGGTATTGTCGTGATTACGCAAACCTACCCTATTGATGTCGTCTTTACCGTACCGGAAGCAGAAATCTCCACGATCCTGAACGCACAAAAATCCGGCCAGCCCCCCATGGTGGAAGCCTGGGATCGCGCCAATCAAAAGAAACTCTCACAGGGCACCCTGTTGAGCATGGACAACCAGATTGACGCCACCACGGGCACGATCAAGCTCAAGGCGCGTTTTGACAATCTGGACGATGCCCTCTTCCCGAACCAGTTCGTCAATATCCGCATGAAGGTCGATACGCTGAAAAACGCCGTTGTCGCTCCTTCCGCCGCCGTGCAAATGGGGAATGAAGGCCGCTTCGTGTGGATTCTGAATGATAAAAACGAAGTCAGTAAGCGTCAGGTCACCACCAGTATTCAGTACGGCCAGTTGGTTGTGGTAACCGCCGGACTGGACGCCGATGTGAAGGTGGTCACTGACGGTATCGACCGTCTGACCGAAGGGGCGAAAGTGGAAGTCGTGCCCTCAGCGCTGACGGAGAAAACGCCTGCCATCGCCGGGGAGAAATCCTGATGCAGGATACCGTTCCAGCCAGCGGCGGCGGGCCGTCACGCCTGTTTATTCTGCGCCCCGTCGCAACAACGCTGCTGATGATCGCCATTCTACTGGCCGGTATCATCGGCTATCGGGCGCTGCCGGTTTCCGCACTGCCCGAGGTTGATTACCCAACGATTCAGGTCATTACCCTGTATCCCGGTGCCAGCCCCGACGTGGTGACGTCGGCGATTACCGCGCCGCTGGAGCGGCAGTTCGGTCAGATGTCCGGGCTAAAACAGATGTCGACGCAGAGTGCTGGCGGCGCTTCCGTCATCACACTTCAGTTCCAGCTTGAACTGTCGCTGGACGTCGCCGAACAGGATGTGCAGGCCGCCATCAATGCGGCCAGCAACCTGCTACCGAACGATCTGCCCTATCCCCCGACCTACAGCAAAGTAAACCCGGCCGATCCGCCAATTATGACGCTGGCCGTCACCTCCAGCGCCATGTCGATGACGCAGGTGCAGGACATGGTGGATAACCGCATCGCGCAGAAAATCTCGCAGGTAGCGGGCGTCGGTCTGGTGTCGTTAGCCGGTGGGCAACGTCCTGCCGTGCGGGTAAGGCTGAACGCGCCAGCGCTGGCGGCATACGGCTTGACCAGTGAAACGATTCGCACTGCGATTACCGCCGCCAACGTGAATTCCGCCAAGGGGAGTCTGGATGGTCCGACGCGTTCGGTCACGCTCTCCGCCAACGACCAGATGAAGACCGTTGATGATTACCGAAAACTGATTGTCGCGTGGAAGAATGGCGCACCGGTGCGGCTTCAGGATGTCGCCACTATCGAGCAGGCCGCCGAGAATATTCATCTTGGTGCCTGGGCGAATAGGCAGCAGGCGATCATTATCAACGTTCAGCGCCAGCCGGGTGCCAACGTCATCACAACCGCGGACAGCATTAACAAGATGCTACCTGCGTTAAAAGCCAGCCTGCCGAACGCTGTCGAGGTCACCACGCTGACTGACCGCACCACCAGCATTCGCGCCTCGGTGAAAGACGTCCAGTTCGAGCTGCTGCTGGCTATCGCGCTGGTCGTAATGGTGATTTACCTGTTCTTGCGTAACGCCGTCGCTACGCTGATCCCCAGCATCGCCGTACCGCTATCGCTAGTTGGCACCTTTGCCGCCATGTATTTCCTCGGTTTTTCCATCAATAACCTGACGCTGATGGCGCTCACCATCGCCACCGGTTTCGTGGTGGATGACGCTATAGTGGTGATTGAAAACATTGCCCGCTATATCGAAAAAGGGGAAAAACCGCTTAACGCCGCGCTGAAGGGTGCGGGAGAAATCGGCTTCACCATTATTTCTCTGACGTTCTCACTCATCGCCGTGCTGATCCCGCTGCTGTTTATGGGTGATATCGTCGGACGGCTATTCCGCGAATTTGCCGTCACGCTGGCGGTATCTATCCTGATTTCCGCCGTCGTGTCGCTCACGCTAACACCAATGATGTGCGCCCGCATGCTGAGTCATCAGTCTCTGCGGAAACAGAATCGTTTTACCCGTGCCAGCGAACGTTTCTTCACTCGCCTGATTGATGCCTACGGCGTCTGGCTACGCAAGGTATTGAATCATCCGTGGCTGACGCTCAGCGTCGCGCTCGGTACGCTGCTGCTGACGATTCTGCTCTATATCTGGATCCCGAAAGGCTTCTTCCCGATACAGGATAACGGCATTATTCAGGGCACCGTGCAGGCGCCGCAAACCGTCTCGTTCAGCAATATGGCCGACCGCCAGCAGCGCGTTGCGTCCATCATCATGAAAGATCCTGCGGTGGAAAGCGTGTCCTCGTTCATCGGCGTTGACGGCACCAATGCCGCATTGAATAGCGGCAGGCTGCAAATCAACCTGAAACCGCTCAGTGAACGCAGCGAACGCATTCCAGAGATCATCAGCCGCCTGCAACAGCAGACCGCACAGATTCCCGGCATCCAGCTGTATCTGCAACCGGTGCAGGATCTCACTATCGATACTCAGATTAGCCGCACGCAGTACCAGTTTACGCTACAGGCGATGTCTCTCGATGAACTCAGCGCCTGGGTGCCGAAACTGATGACCGAACTGAAAAAACTGCCGCAGTTAGAGGATGTCAGCAGCGACTGGCAAGATGGCGCCGCCGTCGCCTACGTCAATGTGAATCGTGACAGCGCCAGCCGTCTGGGCATCACGATGTCGCAGGTCGACAGCGCGTTGTACAACGCCTTCGGTCAGCGTCTGGTTTCCACCATCTATACACAGGCTAGCCAGTACCGCGTCGTGCTTGAGCACGATACGACGAACAACACCGGTCTGGACGCGTTGAACGACGTGCGTCTCATCAGCAGCGACGGTGGCACCATTCCGCTCAGCAGTATTGCCACCATTGAAGAGCGCCAAGGGCCGCTGGCGATCAACCATATCGACCAGTTCCCATCGACGACGATCTCCTTCAACGTCGCCAACGGTTATGCGCTGGGTGAAGCGGTGGATGCCATCACGCAGGCCGAACAGCAGATGAACCTGCCTGCGGATATTACCACTCGTTTTCAGGGCAGTACGCTGGCGTTCCAATCGGCGCTGAGCAGCACCGTATGGCTTATCGTGGCGGCGATTGTCGCAATGTACATTGTGCTCGGCGTGCTGTACGAAAGCTTTATTCACCCGATCACCATCTTGTCCACGCTGCCAACAGCGGGCGTCGGTGCGCTGCTGGCGCTGATGATGGCGGGGAATGAGCTGGATGTGATCGCTATTATCGGAATTATTTTGCTCATAGGGATCGTGAAGAAGAACGCCATCATGATGATCGACTTCGCGCTGGCGGCGGAGCGAGAACAGGGCATGAAACCGTATGACGCGATTTATCAGGCCTGCCTGCTGCGCTTCCGGCCGATTCTGATGACGACCATGGCGGCGTTGCTAAGTGCGCTACCGCTCATGCTGAGTACTGGCGTCGGCGCGGAACTGCGCCAGCCGCTGGGGATCTGTATGGTCGGCGGCCTGATCATGAGCCAGATTCTGACGCTGTTTACCACACCGGTGATTTACCTGCTGTTTGACCGTCTGGCGACGCGTTTCCGCCGTGCGCCGCGTCAGGAGGAAGAAACCGAGTGAAGTTCTTCGCCCTGTTCATCCACCGCCCCGTCGCCACCCTGCTGCTGACGCTGGCCATCGCGCTCTGTGGCGTACTGGGTTTCCGCCTGTTGCCGGT
Source organism: Pectobacterium aroidearum (assembly GCF_015689195.1). GTDB lineage: Bacteria > Pseudomonadota > Gammaproteobacteria > Enterobacterales > Enterobacteriaceae > Pectobacterium > Pectobacterium aroidearum. The sequence continues at coordinate 1,515,567 of NZ_CP065044.1, read as the reverse complement.
GTCGCCGCTGCCGCAGGTGGATTTCCCGGTGATTTCGGTCAGCGCTTCGCTGCCCGGTGCCTCGCCGGAAACGATGGCCTCCGCCGTCGCGACGCCGCTGGAACGGGCACTCGGCAGGATCGCAGGCGTCAGCGAAATGACCTCAACTAGCTCGCTCGGCAGCACGCGCGTCATTCTGGTGTTTAACCTCGATCGCGATATCAACGGCGCAGCGCGCGATGTGCAGGCGGCCATCAACGCAGCACAGAACCTGCTGCCGTCCGGTATGTCCAGCCGACCGACCTACCGCAAAGTCAATCCGTCCGACGCGCCCGTCATGATCCTGACGCTGACCTCTGACACCTACAGTCAGGGGCAGCTGTACGACTTTGCCTCGACCCAACTGTCACAGAAAATTTCGCAGATGGAAGGCGTCGGCGATGTCTCCATCGGCGGGAGTTCCCTCCCCGCCGTGCGCGTCGCGCTGAATCCGGTAGCGCTGTTTAATCAGGGTATTTCCCTCGACGAGGTACGGCAGGCTATCGCGCAGGCAAACGTCCGCCAGCCGCTGGGGAATGTGGAAAACAGCCAGAAAAGCTGGCAAATAAAAACCAACGATGAGCTAAAAACCGCCGATGCCTACGCGCCGCTGATTATCCATTACAACAACGGCGCTGCCGTCCGCCTGAGCGATGTCGCCACGGTGGAAGATTCAGTGCAGAACTCACGTAACGCGGGGATGGCGAATGCAAAGCCCGCGATTCTGGTGATGATTCGTCGCGCGCCGGATGCCAACATTATTACCACGGTAGACAATATCCGCGCCGCCATGCCAGAGCTGCGTGCCAGCCTGCCTGCTGAAATACAGCTGGATGTCGCACAGGATCGTTCCCCCACCATCCGTGCATCGCTGGCGGAAGTGGAACAATCGCTGGTTATCGCCGTCGCGCTGGTTATTCTGGTCGTCTTCCTGTTTCTGCGTTCCGGCCGTGCCACCGCCATTCCGGCGCTGGCTGTGCCGGTATCGCTGATCGGCACCTTCGCGGCAATGTACCTGTGCGGCTTTAGCCTGAACAACCTGTCGCTGATGGCGCTGACCATTGCCACCGGTTTCGTGGTGGATGACGCTATCGTGGTGCTGGAGAATATTTCCCGCCATATCGAAGCGGGTATGAAGCCGCTCCAGGCGTCACTCCAGGGCGTGCGCGAAGTGGGGTTCACCGTCTTATCCATGAGTCTGTCGCTGGTTGCGGTGTTCATCCCGCTCCTGTTGATGGACGGTTTGCCGGGGCGACTATTCCGCGAGTTCGCCGTCACGCTGTCGGTAGCGATCATGATTTCGCTGCTGATCTCACTCACGCTTACGCCGATGCTGTGCGCACGACTGCTGCGTGCTGTCCCCAAACGCAGCCAGCCGCGCAAGCAAGGTTTTAATCGCGTCCTGCTGGCGATGCAGCAAGGCTACGGGCGATCGCTGAAATGGGTGCTCAACCATGCACGCTGGGTGTTGCTGCTCCTGCTGGGCACCATCGCGCTCAACGTCTGGCTATATATCAGCATTCCGAAAACCTTCTTTCCCGAACAGGATACGGGCCGGCTGATGGGCTTTATTCAGGCTGACCAGAGTATTTCTTTTCAGGCCATGACGGTGAAACTCCAGAACTTCATGACCATTGTCAGCAGCGACCCAGCGGTGGATAACGTTAACGGATTTACCGGCGGATCGCGCACCAACAGCGGTTCGATGTTTATTTCGCTTAAGCCGCTGTCCGAGCGCGATGTGTCGGCACAGCAGGTCATCAGCCGTCTGCGCATCAAACTGGCCAAAGAACCCGGCGCTAACCTGTTTTTAATGCCAGTACAGGATATTCGCATCGGCGGACGGGAAGCGAACGCCGGGTATCAGTACACGCTGCTGTCTGACGATTTGAGCGAACTGCGTACCTGGGAACCCAAGATTCGTGCGGCTTTCAGCAAACTGCCTGAACTGGCCGATGTGAACTCCGATCAGCAGGATAAAGGCGCAGAAATGGCGCTAACCTACGATCGTGATGCGATGGCGCAGCTCGGCATCAGCGTCTCTGCCGTCAATGCACTGCTCAATAACGCCTTCGGACAGCGTCAGATTTCAACCATTTACCAGCCGTTAAACCAATATAAAGTGGTGATGGAAGTGGATGACGCCTACACGCAGGACGTCAGTTCACTGAACAAGATGTTCGTGATCAACAGCGAAGGTAAACCCATCCCGCTCTCTTATTTCGCCAGTTGGAAGCCAATCAACGCACCGCTGTCGGTGAACCATCAGGGGTTGTCTGCTGCCTCAACCATCTCTTTCAACCTGCCGGAAGGCACCGATCTGTCCAGCGCGACGGCGGCAATAGAAAGAACCATGACGTCGCTGGGCGTGCCGTCAGCGGTACGTGGTCAGTTCTCCGGTACGGCACAGGCGTTCCAGCAGTCGCAGTCTTCCCAGCTGTTGCTGATTCTGGCGGCGATTATCACCGTGTATATCGTGCTGGGCGTGTTGTATGAGAGCTACGTGCATCCTCTGACGATTCTGTCCACCCTGCCCTCGGCTGGCGTGGGAGCGCTGTTAGCACTGGAATGGTTCGGCGCGCCGTTTAGTCTGGTGGCGCTGATTGGTATCATGCTGCTGATTGGGATCGTGAAGAAGAACGCGATCATGATGGTGGATTTCGCGCTGGTGGCCCAGCGCAGCGGCAAACTGAGCGCGCAGGACGCGATTTTCCAGGCCTGCCTGCTGCGTTTCCGCCCGATTATGATGACCACCTTAGCCGCGCTGTTTGGCGCACTGCCGCTGGTACTGACCAGCGGCGACGGTGCAGAACTGCGACAGCCACTCGGCATCACGATCGTCGGCGGGCTGGTGATGAGCCAAATCCTTACGCTGTACACGACCCCGGTGGTGTATCTGTTTTTCGATAAACTGAGGAATATTCGGCGCAAAGCGCCGGAGAGGGATGTGTCACTGTCATAGCTGAACATGAGCACTGGTAAAATGCTACTTTAGGGGAAGTTTCGTGCGCTTAACGTTCTCTGTTTTTCTAGTAGCGTTCCGAACGCGCCCGACCAAGGGCGGCTCAACGCGCCGAAACCAGAGAATAGGAACGCTTAACTCTCAACGTACCTCCACCTTGGCGTAAATGATGCTGAGGAGGAGATGATCTCTCGGATAAGCAGCAGGATTTGTCACTATCTGGCTGAACATGAGTAACGGTAAAGATCTAATAACATGCTATTCCAGGGGAGATTTCGTGCGCTCAAGCTTCACCATTTTTCTAGTAGCGCCCCGAACGCGCCCGACCAAGGGCGGCTCAATTGCCGTCGCCCTTGGAACCCTGGCTTGTGGCGCTAAATTGTACCGCTACGCGGTGCCTTCGCCGAAAGCAGTCTCTTTACGGGCCGCCAGTGACGCGCTCCCGGCGCGGCACTGTCTTTCGTGGCGTCCATGCCACTCACCCGTGAGCCAGCTTACGCCTCAGTACAATTTTTTACGCCAGGGGCAACAACAATGAATTCCGCCTCCGTCCGCTGGCAGCTCTGGATTGTTGCCTTTGGCTTTTTTATGCAGACGCTGGATACCACCATCGTGAATACCGCGCTGCCGTCAATGGCCGCGAGTCTGAATGAAAGCCCGCTGCATATGCATTCGGTGATCGTTTCCTATGTGCTGACCGTGGCGGTGATGCTGCCCGCCAGCGGCTGGCTGGCGGATCGTATCGGCGTGAAGAACATCTTTTTCGCCGCGATTCTGCTGTTTACGCTCGGATCGCTGCTGTGCGCTCGTTCGGAAACGCTGAATGAGCTGCTGGCCTCGCGCGTTATTCAGGGGATCGGCGGAGCGATGATGGTGCCGGTAGGGCGACTGACGGTGATGAAAATCGTCCCGCGCGATCAGTATATGGCAGCGATGACCTTCGTGACGCTGCCCGGCCAAATCGGTCCGTTAATGGGGCCCGCACTCGGCGGCTTTCTGGTGGAATACGCCAGTTGGCACTGGATCTTCCTCATCAACCTGCCCGTTGGCATTATCGGCGCGCTAGCCACCTGGTTCCTGATGCCCAATTACACCATGCGGACGCAACGCTTTGACATCAGCGGCTTCCTCTGGCTCGCCGTCGGTATGGCGACGCTGACGCTGGCGCTGGACGGTAACCGCAGCCTCGGCATTCCGCCGATTGCCATTTTTGCATTAATCACCGTTGGGCTGATCGCACTGCTGAGCTATTGGCTGCACGCACGTCGTAACGAACGAGCTCTGTTTAATCTGCGTTTGTTCGACACCCATACCTTCTCTATCGGCCTGACAGGCGGGCTATTGGCGCGCATCGGCAGCGGTATGTTACCGTTTATGACGCCGCTGTTTTTACAGCTGGGAATGGGCTTTTCGCCGTTCCATGCCGGGCTGATGATGGTGCCAATGGTGCTAGGCAATATGGGAATGAAGCGAATCGTCGTGCAGATCGTCAATCGCTTAGGCTACCGCTGCGTGCTGATTGTCTCGACGCTGTTGCTGGCGCTGGTCACCGCGCTGTTTGCGCTGGTCGCACTTATGCAATGGATCTGGATGATCCCGATAGTGCTGTTCTTCCTCGGCATGGTGAACGCCATTCGTTTTTCCACCATGAACACGCTAACGCTGAAGGATCTTCCGGATACGCTCGCCAGCGGCGGCAATAGCCTGATGTCGATGACCATGCAGTTGTCCACCAGCCTCGGCGTCAGCATCGCAGGTATTCTGCTGGGCATGTTTTCTCAACCGCACATGGCGGCAGGAAGTGGAGAAACCCACATGGTGTTTATTTACACCTACCTCAGCATGATCGTCATCATCGCCCTGCCCGCATTGATTTTTAACCGTGTCCCGGCAGACACCATCAAGCAGTCAACGCTGCCGCGTAAATCGTGAGGTCGTTATGAAATTCGGAATCACCGCCAAACTGTTCCTCGCGATTTTCGCCACCTGTATGCTGGTGCTGATTACCATGCACTGGGGCGTGCGCGTCAGCTTCGAGCGCGGCTTTATCGATTACATTAAGCGCGGCAACGAACAGCGGGTCACGCAGCTACGCGACGCACTCGCAGAGCAATATCAGTTGCACGGCGACTGGTCATTCCTACGCAACAATGAACGTCTGGTGTTCAAAATGCTGCACTCGATGGATCAAAACAGCGACACTGACAACAGCATGCAGGGATGGCGAGTGCGTCTTTGGGTGCTGGATGCAAACAAACGCAAGCTGTTTGGTTCCCCGGCACCGATACCGAAAGAAGGTACCTCGCAGCCCATTCAGGTACAAAACCAGACGGTCGGCTGGATTGTGGCCTCACCCGTTGAGCGCCTGACCCGCAACGCCGACATCAGCTTCGATCAACAACAGCAGCGCACCAGTTGGCTGATTGTCGCACTCTCGACGCTGCTTGCTATCATCGCCACCTGGCTGACCGCCCGTGGCCTGCTCGCGCCCGTCAAACGGCTGGTCAGCGGCATGCACAGCTTGGCGTCAGGTGATTTCAGCACCCGAGTGACGGCCAGTTCGCACGATGAACTCGGCAGGCTGGCGCAGGATTTCAACCAGCTTGCCCGCACGCTGGAAAAAAACGAGCAGTCTCGCCGCGCGTTTATGGCCGACGTCTCTCACGAATTGCGCACGCCGCTGGCAGTGCTGCGTGGCGAACTGGAAGCTTTGCAGGACGGCGTACGTAAGCCCGATGCGCATTCTCTGCATTCGCTCCAGTCTGAGGTGACAACGCTCACCAAACTGGTGGACGATCTGCATCAGCTCACCCTGTCCGATCGCGGCGCACTGGCCTACCGCAAAACGTCTGTGGACATCGTGCAAATTCTGCAGATTGCTATCGCCGCGTTTCATGAACGTTTCCAGAAAAAGCAGATTACGCTCACCACCGAATTACCGACTCAGGCTGATGTGTTTGGCGACCCGGATCGCTTAAGCCAGCTATTTAACAACCTACTGGAAAATAGCCTGCGCTACACCGATGAACAGGGGCAGTTGGCTATTAAGCTAGTTCAGCAACATAAACGCTGGGCTATTATCTGGCAGGACAGCGCCCCCGGCGTGACCGACGAGCAGCTCATGCTGATTTTTGAACGTTTTTACCGGGCGGAAAGTTCGCGCAACCGCGCCAGCGGAGGCTCCGGGCTGGGGCTGGCTATCTGCAATAATATCGTTGAGGCGCATAGCGGACGGCTGTATGCTGAACATTCGCCATTAGGGGGCGTGATGATTACCATTGAGCTACCCTTGCATAATCCTGACTGATTGCTATTCCTGAAACCGAAAATAAGCAGAGCTATGACAACCGCACCCGATTTCGCTATGGCGTCACCCATTCTGATCGTCGAAGATGAACCCAAATTGGGGCAACTGCTGGTGGATTATCTTCAGGCAGCGGACTATGCCACGCACTGGCTGCCCAACGGCAACGATGTCGTCGACTGGGTGCGGCAGCATTCCCCTTCACTCATTTTGCTGGACTTAATGCTGCCGGGCTGTGACGGCCTGACGCTCTGCCGCACGATCCGCCAGTTTTCCAACGTGCCGATTATCATGGTCACCGCCCGTAGCGAAGAGATCGATCGCCTGCTGGGGCTGGAAATTGGCGCTGATGACTACATTTGTAAACCCTTTAGCCCGCGCGAAGTGGTGGTGCGCGTCAGAACGCTACTGCGCCGCTGCGGCTGGCAGAACGACGGCGTGAAAGCCATCGAGAAAACCGAAACCGCGCTAGTGATTGATAAAGGCGGCTTTCAGGCCAGCTATCTGGGGCAGAACCTCGATCTCACGCCAGCAGAGTTTCGTCTGCTCAAGACGCTTTCCACCGAGCCAGGCAAAGTGTTTTCTCGCGAGGCGCTGCTGGATAAGCTCTACGATGACTATCGCGTTGTGACCGACCGCACCATCGATAGCCACATCAAAAACCTGCGTCGTAAGCTGGAACAGCTGGACGAAGAGACCTCATTCATCCGCACGGTATACGGCATCGGCTATCGCTGGGAAGCCGCGCCCTGTAATGAGGTATAACACCAATCGCCCCATGATGTTATTGGAGCTTATGATGTTATGGAGACCCTATTGAACGGACCCGATCCTGATAACCGCTATCCTATGGCCGGTTTCCCCCAAGTGTGCTTCATTAAGAATATTGTCACCAACCCGAATATTGAAATTGGCGATTACACCTATTACGACGATCCCGATGGCGCGGAAAACTTCGAGCAAAACGTGCTCTACCACTATCCGTTTATCGGCGATAAATTAGTCATCGGTAAGTTCTGCGCCATCGCACGTGGTGCAAAATTTATCATGAACGGCGCCAATCATCGGCTTTCTGGGCTGTCGACGTATCCGTTCCAGATTTTCGGCAACGGCTGGGAAAAAGTGACGCCAAAGCCAGAGGATCTGCCTTATAAAGGCGACACGCATATCGGCAACGATGTCTGGATTGGCTATGACGCGCTGATCATGCCCGGTATCCGCATCGGGAATGGCGCTATCATTGCGTCGCGCGCCGTGGTCACCGCCGATGTGCCGGCTTACACGATCGTCGGCGGCAATCCGGCAAAAATCCTCAAATCCCGTTTTGCGCCAGACGTCATCAATGCACTGGAAACGCTAAGCTGGTGGGACTGGCCGATAGAAAAAATTACACGTCATCTGGATATCATCGCTGCGGGTGATATTACGGCGCTGCAAGCCTGCCATCAGTCAGCGTAACCGTCTTCCATTTCATACAGACCTATTCCACACGACCCGTTACCACACGAAGAGAGGCTTTCACGATAATGACTGCGCTATTTTCCGAAACCACCAAAATCGAAACACCTCGCCTGCTGCTGCGTCCGCTCTACCGCGATGATGCACCTGCGCTGTTTGTCTTTATGTCCGATCCGGTCGTGATGCGTTTTTGGAACCATCCGCCCTGGCAGCAGATCGAACAGGCTCATGACGCGATTGACGAATACTGGAGCGCGCTATGCGCCGGGCACTATATGAAGCTGGGTCTGGAGGTGAAGGAGACCGGCGAGCTAATCGGCACCTGCGTGCTGTTCAACCTTGAGATTGACTCTAAGCGCGCCGAGATCGGCTACTGTCTGGCGGCGAGTGCGCAAGGGAAAGGCTATATGGCGGAAGCGCTCTCTGCCCTGCGGGATTTTGCCTTTGAAACGGTGGGGCTAAGCCGACTGGAAGCCGAAATCGATCCCCGCAATGTGGCGTCAGCCCGATCGCTGGAACGGTTGGGCTTCACACAGGAAGGGCTGTTAAAGCAGCGTTGGATCGTAGACAGCGAGGTGTCCGACTCCGCGCTATACGGCCTGCTGGCGGCCAAGCGCTAGCCACCCCACTCCCAGGCTGGTCAAAAATACTGTCCGACTTAATGAAAATTTTGTCATTTTCTCTTTTCCTAAGGCTGCTACCATTTTAAGCCTACAATAATAACGGGTATCACCTCGCACACAGTGCGGGAGATGGGTCACCTGCAACAGAACGGATAAGGGAAAAAGCATATGTCAGGTTTAGTGAACGGCAAATGGGTTAACGGCGATGTCGCGGCGGAAGAGATCAAAAACGGCGCGTTCCACCGTGAAGAAACCAAATTTCGGCAAACCGAGCTGGTGCCAGAAGCGGGTCGTTACCAGCTTTTCGTCTCCTATCTCTGCCCGTGGGCGTCGCGCACGCTGATTTTCCGCAAGCTGAAAGGGCTGGAGAATATCATCTCGCTTTCCGTTGCCAACCCACGCATCGCCGATAACGGCTGGGAGTTTGCCACCCCGCAGGATGCTGGCGAGCATGTGGGCGAGATTCACTACCTGCACCAGTTGTACACCGCCAGCGTACCCGACTATACCGGAAAGGTGTCGGTGCCTGTGCTGTGGGATCGGGTCGAAGGCCGCATCGTGAACAACGAATCGGCGGATATCATCCGCATGCTGAACAGCGAATTTAACGACCTGACTGGCAACCACCTCGATTTCTACCCGTCAGATCTGCGCGCTGAGATCGACAGCTGGAACGAAACCGTGTACCACAACGTCAACAACGGCGTGTATAAAACCGGGTTCGCCAAAACGCAGGAACACTATAACGACGCCGTCACCACGCTATTCACCACGCTGGACGAGCTGGACGATCATCTGGGCAATCATCGCTATATGCTCGGCGACACGCTGACCGAGGCCGACTGGCGTCTGTTCGTGACGCTGGTGCGTTTTGACGTGGCCTACCACGGCGCGTTCAAATGTAACCTGAAGCGCATTGCCGACTACCCAAATCTGTCGAACTACCTGCGCGAACTGTATCAGTGGCCGGGCATCGCGGAGACGGTCAATATCGACCACATCAAAGCGGGCTATTACGGTATTGCCTGGCTGAACCCGACGCAGATTGTACCGGTTGGTCCACTGGTCGATTTGTCTCAGTCCCATAACCGAGAAACGGTTGGAAAATCCCATATCGCCACGCGTTAATACCACGAGATCTGGCCTGTTCCATTAATGGCAGGCCATTCTTTATTTAGGTCAAAAAAATTGATTTACGTCAAACAATAGGCCTACTTTTCGTGTGTCGTCTACTGCAATTTCCCCCTATTAGCGCTAGAATCCTCCGCCTTTACTGCTCCCGCCGTGGAGCAGCCTGACTTGTGATCAGAATCGAGAGATACCATGTTTAAACCGGAACTGCTTTCTCCGGCCGGTACGCTGAAAAATATGCGCTACGCCTTTGCCTATGGCGCGGACGCGATTTATGCCGGTCAGCCCCGCTACAGCCTGCGCGTGCGCAATAACGAATTCAACCATCAGACGCTGGCGCAAGCCATTAACGAAGCGCATGAACTGGGAAAGAAATTCTACGTCGTCGTTAACATCGCGCCGCACAATGCCAAACTGAAAACCTTCCTGCGTGACCTGCAACCCGTTATCGAAATGGGGCCGGATGCGCTGATCATGTCCGATCCGGGTTTGATTATGCTGGTGCGGGAAAACTTCCCGCAGATGGATATTCACCTTTCCGTTCAGGCTAACGCGGTCAACTGGGCGACGGTGAAATTCTGGCAACAGATGGGGCTGACGCGCGTCATTCTGTCCCGCGAGCTGTCGCTGGAAGAGATTGCAGAAATCCGCCAGAACGTCCCGGACATGGAACTGGAAATTTTCGTTCACGGCGCACTGTGCATGGCCTACTCTGGCCGCTGCCTGCTGTCCGGTTACATCAACAAGCGCGACCCGAACCAGGGCACCTGCACTAACGCCTGCCGCTGGGAATATAAGGTTCAGGAAGGCAAAGAGGACGAGGTCGGGAATATCGTCCATCAGCACGAGCCTATCGCGGTGAAAAACGTTGAGCCCGCGCTGGGCATCGGCGAGCCGACCGACAAAGTCTTTATGCTGGAAGAAAACATGCGTCCCGGCGAGTACATGAGCGCCTTTGAAGACGAGCATGGCACCTACATCATGAACTCCCGCGATCTGCGTGCGATCCAGCACGTTGAACGCCTGACGCAAATGCAGGTGCATTCGCTGAAAATCGAAGGCCGCACCAAGTCATTCTATTACTGTGCCCGTACCGCACAGGTTTATCGCCGCGCTATTGACGATGCTGTCGCGGGTAAACCATTCGACCCGACGCTGCTGGAAACGCTGGAAGGCTTAGCGCACCGTGGCTACACCGAAGGCTTCCTGCGTCGCCACGTACATGAGGATTACCAGAACTACGACTACGGCTATTCCGTTTCCGATCGTCAGCAGTTTGTCGGTGAATTCACCGGCGTACGCCGCGATGGGCTGGCAGAAGTCGAGGTGAAGAACAAATTTTCCTGCGGCGACAGCGTGGAGATGATGACGCCAAACGGCAATATTCAATTCACCATCGAATCGATGCAGAATGCCAAAGGTCAGCCAGCCGATGTAGCACCGGGTAACGGCCATATTGTCTATCTGCCCGTGCCGGACGATGTCTCGCTGGATTATGCGCTACTGCTGCGCAATTTGCCGGGCACCACCACGCGAAATCCTAACGCCGAATAAGTCAGTAAGCCTTCCCATCCAGCGTTGCCCTTCACAGGGCAACGCTTTCTTACGGTATGCCCCCCCACCGCCGTTCTTTCTCCGTCACAAATAAGTGCACTCACAGCCTGAAAGTATCGTTACAAAGCTCAGGGTTTTTTAACGAATATTAGAAATAGATCACATCAATTCGCCGTTCTTGTGGTTAGTATTGCGTCGCTGAGAAAACATAGAACGAAAAATAAGCGTAGTGATACTACTAGGAACCACCTCCTTGGCCAGCTCAATCTCCCTTGAGCTGGCTTTTCTTTTTCTCCCGCCCACGTATTTTCCCAGCTCACACATTCACCGATTCTTCTGATGTCTCCCTACCGATTTAATGACTATGATTAACTGCAACACGTTTGTATTCACTGTGCTATTTCTGAATTAACGGCCTCTGAATGAACGACAACATCGCAGCCTGAGAAATAAGACATGGAAAAAAATCCAATCACACTGCTGATTCTGAATGGAAAGAGCGCGGGCAATGAAGAACTCCGTGAAGCCATTGGTGAGTTACGCAAGGATGGCTATACCCTGCATGTCCGCGTGACGTGGGAATATGGCGATGCGAAGCGCTATGTAGAAGAGGCAATCCAGCTCAGCGCGGATAACGTGATCGCCGCTGGCGGCGACGGCACCGTCAACGAAGTCGCCGCAGCCTTAGCGGTGCAGCCCGAAGCGGTGCGCCCGTGTCTGGGAATTATACCGCTGGGGACGGCCAACGATTTCGCCACCAGCTGTCAGATACCGATGGAGATGCACAACGCCTTAACGTTGGCGATCAAAGGCCGTGCCACTGACATTGATATCGCCAAAGTGAACGACGAGCACTATTTCATCAACATGGCGACGGGTGGCTTCGCCACGCGTATTACCACCGAGACACCAGCCAAAATGAAGGCGGCGTTGGGGAGTGCTTCTTACGTGCTGCACGCACTCTTTCGCATGGACATGCTGCAAGCCGAGCGCTGTGAGATTCACGGGCCAGATTTTCACTGGGCGGGTGATACGCTGGTCATCGCGGTGGGGAACGGTCGTCAGGCTGGCGGCGGGCAGGAACTTTGCCCAGAAGCGCTGATTAACGATGGGCTGCTGGAACTGAGCGTACTGTCGGCAAAAGAGCTGCTGCCCAATATGCTTCAGGCCTGGTTTACCGGCAGCGAAAACCAGAACATGATTTCCGCTACCTTGCCCTGGCTGGAGATTACCGCACCGGACGATATGACATTTAATCTGGACGGCGAACCGCTCACTGCCAAACGCTTCCGTATCGAAGTGCTTCCTGCAGCCATCCGCTGCCGGCTGCCGCCCCAGTGCCCGCTGCTGGAATAGCGGCATATTTCGGCTATTCCCGTTTCAGGCGATTACTGTTTGCCAGATACAGCGTGACGACCAGCAGCAGGATCGCCGCGGAATACATCAGCGTATCCGACGGGCTTTTGTGATCGACAATAATCAGGCGAATGATAGCCGTAATGCCGATGTAGATAAAATAGCGCAGCGGGAAGTGATAGCCGGACTGGAAATACTTCACGATCAGCGCAATAAACTCAAAATACAGGAAATAGATCACAATGCCTTCTATCAGCTGATAGGAGGAATCTTTCTCGTTGGAGATCAACAGCACCTTCGCCAGATGGAACGTTTCCTTGACTAAAAAAATCACCAGAATAGTCGCCAGCACCAGCAGGCCGATATTGAGTATCGTCTGAAGTGCTTTGGCAGCCATCGCACTGCGAGCAGAACCTGCCATATGTTATCCCCACACCCTATTTCATATTAACGCCAAGATTTCACAGCAAAGTAACCGGATGCCCCCGCCCTGTCACGCCGAAATGCGCTTAATTTAGTTTGAAATTACTGGCAAATATGTCACGCAAAGTACAAGTCAATTTACTTATGGTTTTACCACCAGCGGTGGAAGTGATGAACGGGGCCGATGCCATGTCCGACCTCCAGCGTGTCGGCCTGCTGTAACGCCTGCTGTAAATAGTCCTTCGCGGCCTTGACCGTCTCTCCCCAACTATCGTGGCGCGGTCGCAGCGCCGCCAGTGCGGCAGATAATGTGCAGCCAGTGCCGTGCGTATGACGGGTATTCACACGCGGGGAACTAAAGCGCTGCGGTTCAGCCTGTCGACTGAACAGCCAGTCAGGGCTTTCCGCTTCACTAAGATGGCCACCTTTCATCAGCACCGCCTGACAGCCCATCGCCAGCAGCGCTTCCCCTTGCTCTCGCATTTCCCGCTCGTTGGCGGCGGGTGATGTCCTCAACAGCGCCGCGGCCTCGGGCAAGTTGGGCGTAATCAGGGAAACCAGCGGCAGCAGCTCACGGCGGATTGACTCCACCGCCTCGGGTGCGAGCAGCGGATCGCCGCTTTTCGCCAGCATTACGGTGTCCAGCACAATGAAAGGCACCGCGTAGTGACGCAGGCGTTCGGCAACGGTTTCGACAATATCGGTCTGTGCCAGCATCCCAATCTTGGCGCTGTCGATACGGACATCGCTCAACACGGAATCCAGTTGCGCCGCGACAAAATCCGGCTCAATTCGGTAGACGGACTGCACGCCGCGCGTATTTTGCGCCACCAGCGCGGTAATAACCGACGTGCCGTAAGCGCCCAATGCGGAAAAGGCTTTTAAATCCGCCTGAATCCCCGCGCCACCGCTCGGATCGGTGCCCGCAATCGTCAACGCATTGATACGTTTCATGCCAGATCCTCCGCGCGCAGGGTATAAAGCCGATCGAGAAAGTTGGGGATAAAACTGCCTGTACCTTGCGACACCGAAGCGGCCTGCTGCCCAGCTAGCGCCATGACATAGCACGCTGCCGCCACGTGGGACACGCGGTCCCCCTCCAGAGAACAGAATCCCGCGACGACCGCCGACAGCGCGCAACCCGTACCAACCACGCGTGTCATCATGCTATCGCCACCGGCTATCGCGATATCTCGCTCGCCGTCCGTGACATAATCCACCGCACCGGTCACCGCAACAATCGTCCCCACTTGTCGCGCCAGCTCGCGTGCAGCAGGGAGCGCCGCCAGTGAATCATCGGCGCTATCCACGCCCCGCCCCTGTGCGGCTAAGCCCGCCAACGCCATGATTTCAGACGCATTGCCGCGAATCGCCGCAGGTTTCCACGCCAGCAGTTCTCGACAAAATGCCGTACGGAAGGTCAAACCGCCTACGGCAACCGGATCGAGTACCCACGGCGTCCCCGCCTGATGCGCGCTGTTTACAGCCGCTCGCATCGCCTCGGCACGCGAGCGCTCCAGCGTTCCGACGTTAATCAGCAGCGCATCGGCTACCGCGCTGAACTGCGCGGCTTCTTCGGGATCGACCACCATCGCAGGCGACGCATTCAGCGCCAGCAGCACATTAGCAGTAAAAGATTGCACCACATCGTTGGTCAAACAGTGCACCAGCGGCGCGGCAGAACGGAATTGAGTGAGTGAGGTTGCTGCCTGAGCGGCAGAAAAGTCGGCGGGTCGCGTGTTCATAAGTCTCCCAACCGGCGTGGAAGAAGGCGGCAACCGGTGGGCATACCGTGACTTCCCTACGCTGGCATTATCCAGATCAGGTGGTACGGGTATTTCTCAGCCTTCACAAAGAAGGGCACCCCGAGTCATGTACTACGCTTTGCAGCATAAGTAAGTGCATAACGTAAATCAAGCGCCGCCCGCCCCTCCTCGCCCGACACAAAATGAAAAACCACAGGCACGTTGTGACATAGAGAAAAACGCTATAACCCTTTAGACTGGTTAATCAAACCCATACTGAGGAGATTGTGATGACGATGATAAAAAGTTATGCCGCACCGGAAGCAGGCGCTGAGCTGGAGTTGTATGAGTTTGATGCGGGTGAACTGCAGGCGGAAGATGTCGAAGTCGTGGTTGATTACTGCGGCGTGTGCCATTCAGACCTTTCGATGATCGATAACGAATGGGGCATGTCAAGCTATCCGCTGGTTGCCGGGCATGAAGTGATTGGTCGCGTGCACGCGCTGGGTGATGCGGCGAAAAACAAGGGATTGAAGGTTGGTCAGCGAGTCGGTATTGGCTGGACGGCACGCAGCTGTGGGCACTGCGATGCCTGTATCAGCGGCAGCCAAACCAACTGTCAGCAAGGCAGCGTGCCGACGATCCTGAATAAAGGCGGTTTTGCCAATAAGATCCGTGCGAACTGGCAGTGGGCGATCCCGCTTCCTGATTCCATTGATATCGAATCTGCGGGTCCGTTGCTGTGCGGCGGCATCACCGTTTTCAAACCGCTGTTAATGCACCATGTCACTGCAACCAGCCGCGTCGGCGTGATCGGTATCGGCGGCCTGGGTCACATCGCGATTAAGCTCCTGCACGCGATGGGCTGTGAAGTCACGGCGTTCAGCTCGAACCCAGCCAAAGAGCAGGAAGTGCTGGCGATGGGTGCCGATAAAGTCGTCAACAGCCGCGATCCGCAGGCATTGACCGCACTGGCAGGCCAGTTCGATCTCATCATCAACACCGTGAGCGTCGATCTCGAATGGCAACCCTACTTCAACGCGCTCGCCTATAACGGGAAATTCCATACCGTCGGCGCGGTAATGAAGCCGTTCAGCGTGCCAGCCTTCACGCTCATCGCGGGCGACCGCAGCGTTTCTGGTTCGTCTACAGGTTCACCGCATGAACTGCGTTCTCTGATGAAGCTCGCTTCACGTGCCAACGTGAAGCCGCAGACGGAACTGTTCCCGATGTCGAAAATCAATGATGCTATCCAGCACGTACGCGACGGCAAAGCCCGCTATCGCGTTGTACTGAAAGCAGATTTTTAATCGGTAAAGGCGCCTGAGCAATCGGGCGTCTGTTTTTTGCCTATCAACGCAACCAACGTCATTCTCTGGGGTATACCGCTCGGCACCACGCGACTCAATGTATTCAATAGGTTTCATGATAGGATTGAAAGGTGATGCAAGAGGAGATCCGCAATGCCTTTTAAAGAATATGACCACGATTTTATTGATAGAAATAAGAAAGCCTCCTCGTCTGTAAGGCTCGCCCTGTTGTTGTCTGCGTTGGTCATTATATTCAACCTCGTATTCTTCAAACACCGCGACTTTCAGGAGCAACTGCATAATAATCCGGGTTCTTATACCGACTCGATTGCACTGGTTTTTCTTTTTTTTATCTTGTCCTGTACCAGTAAAATCTCACTGAACCATACCTCAGCCTTATCCATTCGCCTCGGGCTACACGTCTGGATATGCTCAGCCACATTTGACTTGATGGATGAGTTTATCTATCAGCCCAAGCTGGTTGGGTATTATGTTGAGGATATGCTGAGAATTATTGGTATGTTTGGCGTCGGGTTTGGTGTCTATACCCTGATACAGCAAATCAATAATAAGTATGTCGAAGCCAGAATACAGTCATTCAGCGATGAACTCACACAACTTCCTAATCGTCGGTTTTTTATTAACGAATTAAAAAAGCTCGAAGCGAAGACACCCTATTTATTTATTATCGACATCGACAATTTCAAAGTCATTAATGATAAATATGGGCATACGAAAGGCGACGAAGTATTAAGCAAATTTGGTCACATACTTTCCCGTTTCGATAACAGTGAGGTTGTCGCAACCCGAATCGGTGGCGAAGAGTTCGCGATTATTCTGTATGCCGGAACGCAGGATCGGGCAGAGAAACTGGCAAGAGAAGTACTCAAAAATGCGAACAAAATCATTATCAAAAATATGCACCATCTTTCAGTCAGCATTGGGGCCGGTAAAAAACAGCCGCAGGAACCTACCGAACACTTTATGAAACGCGTGGATATCGCACTTTATCAGGCCAAAAACACCGGTAAAGGCAAAGTGGAATGGGCTTTGGAGCCGAAAGAAAAACCTCAGGACCCCGCATAACCGCTCTCAATCATACGGCCGCACGGACGCGCCGCTCTCCCTGAATCATCAGAAATATTACTGAAAATCACATTTTCTTCTCTGCTAACGACTCGCTCACTCATCTATCATTTTGTAACAAAATTAAATCATTCCCGCTTACCCCACTCGCCAGCCACCGTGTACTCTTTCATAGGTAGAACCTAATACATTACCTCTACAACACATTACCCCCACAACACATTCAGTAAAAGGAAGACGAATGAAAGCAGCCATTGTAACGAAGGATCATTCCGTTGAGATTCAGGACAAAACATTGCGCCCTCTCCAACACGGGGAAGCCCTGCTAAAAATGGAATGCTGTGGCGTATGCCACACCGACCTGCACGTCAAAGACGGGGATTTTGGTGATGTTACCGGCATCACACTCGGCCATGAGGGCATCGGTATCGTCAAAGAGGTGGGTCCGGGTGTGACATCACTGAAACCCGGCGATCGTGCCAGCGTAGCCTGGTTCTATCAGGGCTGTGGTCACTGTGAATATTGTAATAGCGGTAACGAAACCCTGTGCCGCTCGGTGAAAAACGCGGGCTACTCCGTCGATGGAGGAATGGCGGAAGAGTGCATCGTCGTTGCCGATTACGCGGTAAAAGTGCCGGATGGTCTGGATTCTGCCGCGGCCAGCAGCATTACCTGCGCGGGCGTGACCACCTATAAAGCGGTGAAAGTCTCACAAATCAAGCCGGGACAGTGGATCGCCATCTATGGTCTGGGCGGATTGGGCAATCTGGCGCTGCAATACGCCAAGAACGTCTTTAATGCGAAGGTCATCGCAATTGATGTTAACGATGCACAGCTGGCCTTTGCTAAAGAGATGGGCGCGGATCTGGTCATCAACCCAGCCAAAGACGATGCCGCCAAGATCATTCAGGAAAACGTGGGCGGCGCGCACGCTGCAGTGGTCACTGCCGTTGCGCGTGCCGCATTTAACTCCGCGGTCGATGCCGTTCGCGCAGGCGGGCGTATTGTCGCCGTCGGCCTGCCACCGGAATCAATGGATCTGAATATTCCACGTCTGGTGCTGGATGGCATTCAGGTATTGGGATCGCTGGTCGGCACGCGTGAAGATTTGAAAGAAGCCTTCCAGTTTGCTGCCGAAGGGAAAGTGAAACCAAAAGTGACGCTTCGCCCGCTGAAAGACATCAACGCCATTTTCGCTGAAATGAAAGGCGGGAAAATTACCGGCCGTATGGTAATCGACCTGTCAATCTAAGAGGCACTTTATATATAAACGGGATAGCACTGCGCTATCCCGTTTTTTTATATTTTAGCTAAGCGTCTGCGTATTACCGGGGCACACCAGTTGTTTACTTTTAATATGGTAAACCTCGACATCAGGACGCGTGAAAAAGGCGATTTCCCACGGGTTCTTGGTGACGAATTCATGGCGCACTTTTTCATAGAGCGGATTGTCACGCGCGATAATAAACGCTTCCCCTTCAATAATGGTGTAGTTCCATTCAATTGCCCGCTCGAAGGTATAATGGCTGCGCTCATCCATCGCAAAAAAGCAGTGTGGATTACGTTTGAGCAGCTGAGATTTAAAGGTTTCGGGGAACGTAATCAGGAAGATATCGTTATCCACGGACGACAGAAACGCCAGCACCGTGGTATGCGGCTGTTCGGCAGCCATAGTAATGAGTACGCCGACCTTATTAGTGAAATCCTGCTTTTCCGTCGGTGGAAAATCGACCATCGGCGTTAGCGGTACTGCCGTTGACGGACGGTTGTCTTGTGGAAACTGGTAACCTGGCTCGCGGATATCCAACACAGGCGTGAAACCGTGCAGAAGCTGACACTCTCTCGGCTCCAGCACCACCCAATCTCCGTCGCTGACGACGACGCGGCCTTTGTAAGAGGCACGATAAACCTGAATATTGGCATCAAATTCATCAACCCCGGAGCGGTTATCAAGATGGATCGTTGCCAGATCGCCAACGGCAAACTCATGCCCGTGTGGGAAAAAAACGCGCAGGCTGTTATCCGCATTGGGATAGACGCCGCAAATATGGATGACCACGCCATCCTGCTTATAACCCGCCAGTACACCGAGAGTTTGCTTTCCTAGATAGCTCACGAGACTCATACATCACGCCTTATTCAGATTGGGCTTAAGAGGGGACGCCGACCCTGCTTCGCTCGGGCCGTTCCAGCAGCGGTAGAAAGCGGAGAAATCATTTACGCTAACCGCATCACTTCCTACCTATCAACGGAGAAAGTGCTGAAAACTTTAGGCTTAATGCCACGCTATTTAAAGGAATAAATAGGAATTAGCAGCGATAGATAGGGCGTCCCCCTCCGTTATTTAAGCACCAGCATGGTGATACCCACGCCGACCAGCACCAGACAAAAGGCACCTCGCAAATAAACGACGGGCAGTTTATGAGCAACCGCGACGCCCCAGGACACGCTGACAATGCCTCCCAATGCCAATGGCAAGCCGATACTCCAGTCAACGTTCCCCGCCTGCGAGTAGGAAAGCAGCGCCGCCAGCGCGCCCGGCACCACCAAAATCAGCGCCATACCCTGCGCCTGCGTTTGCGCAAAGGCAAACAGCGTGACCAGCGCGGGTACCACCACCAAACCGCCGCCAACGGTAAAAATACCCGACATAAACCCGCTCGCTACACCAAGCAGCGGCAGATATTTGGTCGACAGTACTTTCTCCGGCGTTTGACTGCGTTTTTTGTTATACCACTGCCACATATAGTACGCGGCCAGCACCAGCAGGAAAGTGGCGAACGCACGCTGTAGGTTGTGCACATCAATCGAGGAGGCAAGGTGAGCGGCAAAGTAGGCAGACCCCGTCGCGAATGCACACATCGTCAATGCCATGCGCGTATCAATACGGTTACGCTGGCGATAGCGCAGAAAACCAATCAGGACGTTAGGCGTAATCATCACCAGCGCCGTTCCCTGCGCCAGATGCTGATCCATCCCGAAAAGTACGCCCAGAATCGGAATCGCGATAATCCCTCCGCCAATCCCCAACATTCCCCCACAAAATCCCAGCCCGACGCCCAAAAGCAAACACAACACAATATCGCTGAACATCATTAAGCTAAACATAAAAGTGCATGACCTATAAATAACAAGACAATCTGGAGAACCGCGTTTCAGGCTGGTAGACAGACGATGGCTTTAGGATAAATATTCCGCGATTTCAATGAGGTTAAGATCGGGATCGCGCAGATAAATAGAACGGATTGGCTGTGTGGCGCCGGTACGCATCACCGGTCCTTCAGTAATTGGCCAGCGGTAACGCGCCAGATGCGCGATAACCTGCTCTAGCGGCACCGACGCAATCAAGCACAGATCGAGCGACCCCGGCACAGGCAGATGCGCCTTTGGTTCATGCTCGGCTCCGCGCAGGTGCACATTGATTTTCTGGTGGCCAAAATGAAAAGCGACGCGCCCGTTTGCAAACGTTTCCTCCCGCATTTGCAGCACCTCGACATAAAAATGCCGGGTCGCCGCGAGATCAACGCAGGTCAATACGAGGTGATCGATATGATCAATAAATGACATTTCCAAGCTCCCTCTTACATCAGACATTTCACATCCTAGGAGTAACAGGGTCTTTTGATAATCACTGAATCGTCAATGACCCTTTCCTGTCAGGAAAACCTCACGCTGTGATAGAGTCAGCGTGCCATAAGAAAGGTGGCAACACGCTGCTCTGCATCAATACACCGGTCACTGAGGTGTTTTTCACACCACCGAGGAAGCTCGAACGATTATGATTAACCCTGCGCATTTTGACCTCCAGTCGCTCCGCATCTTTTTACAGGTTGCCCAGACCGGCAGCCTGACCAAAGCCGCAGAAAAATTCCACATCACGCTTTCTGCCCTGAGTAAACGTATCGCTGAGCTGGAGCGTACCGTGGACTGTGCGCTGTTCATACGCATGCCGCGCGGCCTGACGTTAACGCCAGCCGGTAAAGAACTGGTGAATCTCGCCGGCAATGTGTTGAGCAACGTGGAGCGCATGGCGAGCGAAATGAATGACTATGCCGTTGGCGTGCGCGGCCACGTACACATGTGGGCAAATACCTCGGCGATTATTCAGTTTCTTCCGCAGGATCTGGCGTCCTTCCTTCTGGCCAGACCGCTTATTCGTATTAACCTTGAGGAAAAGCTCAGTAAAACCGTGGTGACGGCGCTGGCGATGGGAGATGCCGATATCGGTATTTTCGCTGACAATGTCGGATCGCAAGGGGTCGAGAAGATCCCTTACCGTAAGGACAAGCTTGTCGTACTCGTTCCGCCCCAGCACCCGCTTTCCGCCCTGTCAGACGTGAGTTTTAACGACACATTGGGCTACGATTACGTCGGCCTGAATAGCGGTAGTTCTTTGCTGAAACAGCTGAAAGACGCTTCGGATGAACTGGGAAGAGTGCTGCGCCTGCGCGTACAGGTCAGCAGCTTTGACGGTATTTGCCGCATGATCGAAGCGGGACTGGGTATCAGCGTCCTGCCGGAGGGCGCAATTCGCCCGGAAGTGCTCGGTACCGGATTGCGCGCCATCAATCTCACCGACGAGTGGGCTTCACGCCAGCTCTGGCTGGGCGTGAAATCCGGTGCTATTCTGCAACCCGAAGTCGCTAATCTGCTGACCCACCTGCGGCAGTGCGGCGCGTAAGGAGAAGGCTTTACCCTCAGCCTTCTTCGCTACCCGTTTTTTCATAGCCGAGACGGCCAACAAAGGGCAAACGCAGCGCGGGCGGATTCATATCCACCCCCATGTTCAGCCCCAGAATGTTGGCCTCAATCCCCTCTTCAATGCCCATCGTGATACCCAGCACGCCCAGCAGCGAGATCTGCACGCCGCTTCCCGATGGCGACATCCCCACAGGGCGCGTGATCGGGCGATAATCCTTACCAATGGCATTAGCCGGCATATCCAGCTTGAGCGCCGGTACTTCGCGGCCAATGTGTGCGAGAAACGTATTGCTATTTGGTCCCGGCCAGGCGTGGTAGGTATTCGGCCACGGATAGCTTTTAATCGCAGCCTCAATCTGCGGGATCATGGCTTCTGCCTTGTCGCCACGGTGCTCCACCAGCAGCTTCGGCATCGCCCCGTACCAATACGCATCCGCCACCGACCGGTTAAGACGGACAACGTCATCACTCCCCCAACTCACCACCTCATAGCGGCGATACTGGGTTTCCCCCGCTTTCTTGAAAATGATCCACGGATGTACCGCCACTAGCCCGCGCCAGCCGTACGTCGGTGCGGCGTAAACCTGCACGATCGCAGTCTGGCGAAATTGCACCGGGTTCGGCGCTAACCCAGAAGAATCCCGTTTGGCAGACCACCAGGTTTGCCCGCTAAACGTTTCGCCGTTGCGCGTCGACTGCGCCCAACTTTGCCAAAAAGACAGCAACAGCACACAAATAAACCCAATCCCCAAGAATTTGAGGTACGTCATAGGCCAGATAGCTCACTGAAAAGAGATGGAACGGAATCGATACGCCTGCGGGAGAGAGTATCCGCAGTGAAAATCGGTCAAAAATCATTCCGCCAGTTTACTGCCAGTTGGCGGTAAGATTAAAGCGATGGGTACAATGTTGACCTATTTTTACGTTGTGTGGGGCTACAGGCGAGATTCTTCCTTTATTCAGACCGCATACCGCGGAATATTTGATGCTAAACACACTGAGGAACAACGACATGAACGATAACGCGTCTCTGGCAGCCGCTTTCTATCAGGCCTTCAACACTAATGACCATGCCGCTTTCGACCGCCTGTTAGCGACCAATTGGGTCAATCACCCTGCTGACCCCGGTCAGCCGAATACACCAGCCGGATTCAAACGCGCCGTGGCACATACACATGCGGCTTTTGAAGGTTTCCATATCGATATCGAAGCCGTGGTTGCCGAGAACGATCTGGTGGTCTGCCGGATTGCCATGAGCGGCCGACACGTTGGTGATTTCGACCGCTGGAAAGCCTCCGGTCAGCAGGTACGTTTCTCTGGTATGGATATGCACCGTATTGAGGGAGGCCGCATCAGCGAAACCTGGCATTTTGAAAACTTCGATGGATTAAAAACAGAAGAAACTGCCTGACTGGCTGCGTCTGACATCCCCCGATGTTCCGCATTAAACCAATTGCGCTCGGGGATCCATATGATTTTTATCGAACGCTGAAAAATTTCATCTCGGCAAGCAATATCATGGCGTGTAAAAGAACTTACTATGAAAATAATATATTCAAAAAACATATTCATTAAATAATCGATCAACATTCCTACATCTATTTTACGATTTTTAACGTCATTAAATAATCGCTGACTATAATCAATTGGCGAGTTCTATTAACGACACACCTCTGGAAATAGAGAATGGAGTAATTAAATGAAAAAAAATAATAAGCATATTAAGTCTACGGTATGTGCACTATCATTAGTCGCATTAACGCTAGGCTCAGCGGTTTCGCTTGCCTGTACGCGGCTCGTTTATAAAGATATCAATAATCCTGATTACCCAATTACCGCCCGTTCAATGGACTGGGCCGAGGATACCGAGACCAACCTCTGGATTTTCCCACGAGAATTAAAGCGTTCTGGTGCCGCAGGCCCGCATTCTCTGGAGTGGACATCAAAATACGGCAGTGTCATTGCCTCTGCTTTCGACAGTAACCCAAATATGGCCTCCACAACCGATGGCGTGAATGAAAAAGGGTTGGCGGCTAACGTACTCTGGCTGGCGGAATCTGAATATCCTAAAGCCGCACCGACGGCAAAAAAACCGGGCTTGAGCATCGCTGCATGGGCACAATATGTACTGGATAATTTTGCTACCGTCGATGAAGCGGTGAAGGCGCTGCAAGAGGAAAAATTTACACTGGTCACAAAAGACTTACCGCATCAGGATAGAAAGGCAACGCTTCACCTCTCCTTATCCGATTCATCCGGTGACAGTGCAATTATTGAATATATCGATGGCAAGCAGGTCATTCACCATAATAAGGACTATCAGGTGATGACCAATTCTCCAACCTTCGATCAGCAGTTGACGCTGAATGCTTATTGGGATCAGATAGGTGGCAATGTGATGCTGCCGGGAACGAACCGCGCCGCCGATCGCTTTGTCCGCGCCTCATTCTATGTGAAACATGTTGCCCCCAATAAACTCATTCCAGGAGTAGCAGAGAAAAGTAAAATAGAAAAAGATAAAGCGGACTTAGCCACCGCATTCAGTATTATACGTAATGCATCTGTTCCCTATGGTTATTCCTTGCCAGATATGCCGAATATTTCCTCAACGCGCTGGCGCACGGTTATAGATCATAAATCGCTACAATACTTTTTTGAATCTGCTGTCTCCCCCAATATTTTTTGGGTTGATTTGAAAAAAATCGACTTTGCTCCGCGTGGAGATAACGCTAGCAAATTAGATTTAGGGCCAAACCAGAGCACTATTTATTCTGGTCAGGCTTCAGCACACTTTAAGCCAGCTACGCCATTTAAATTTGCCGGGCTGTAAATAACAATATTCTTTACGATATTATTTTTATTCCACAATGATGTTAAAGCGCCAGTAAGCTATGGCGCTTTCTTGTTTATGTCCCCTACTCCCTGTCTTTATTTCACGCCTGAATAACGCGACGGCCAAATCTCTTCCGGCCTTTTCCCCATAGCTTCGGCAATCAGCCGTTCACCTTTCGGCCAGTGTCTGGTGAGCGCATTCGCCAGCGTGGATGACGCCAGCCCCGCCGCTCTGGAAACTGCCGCCAGCGTTGTCCCTTTCTTCCGCAATCCCGCGATGATATCCGCCGGGTGCCAATCAGTGTGATTCATTCCATTTCCCTCCACCTATCAAAAACCATTTTGATTTCTGTGTGAATAGGATCGCGTTTTGTGATGAGTAAGACCACGGACGATGAGTCACATATTTAAGGCATTAGACGAGCGTTATGATTCTGGCTATCTGCTTATGTGAATAGCTACAAAAGTTTCGTGCGTGCTAACCACCGTATTTCTCTGTGATTTCATCACACGCCCGACAAGGCGCGCTCCCCCTCACCCGCAGCATAACCTTGACATCTTTTTTTTAGCACTAGTTTCAACGAAGGAAATGAGCTAAAGAAATACAAAGTTTTGTTCTAAATTTGAAAATCATTTCAATTAATATGACGCTCATCAAAAAATTTAAAACCTATCATATACTCAAGATACCGCATCAACTTTAATACACATGATGTTTAGCATCCTAAAAAATAAAAACATAAGAAATAATTAGCATGAAAATAATACAAAATCATATAATATAGAGGAAATTAAATGCCAAGTAATCATGATTTAATATATCAAGCAATATTAGAAAGAAAACAAATCAAAGCTATTTATCAAGGGTATTATCGCGAGATGTGCCCTCATGTACTTGGAACAAAAAACGGACGAAATCAAGCACTATTCTATCAATTTGGTGGGGAAAGCAGCCAAGGACCAATAACACCTGACTCACCATCAAATTGGCGCTGCATTCAAATTGATGGATTAACTGATATATCAATACATGAAGGGCCATGGCACACAGGACAAAATCATAGTAGACCTCAAACATGCGTGGACTTTATAGAAATAGAAATCCCCATCGAATAAAAAATACGACTAAAAAATTTTATTTCTCTCATCCATAATTTAAATTATTTATATAAAAACACCAGCCTCTCAAAAGGCTGGTGTTTTTAAGTATTGCTCAGCAACTAAACGCTGCTAGAGTTTATTCCCACTCAATCGTTGCCGGTGGCTTGCCCGATACGTCATAAACAACGCGGGAGATGCCGTCGACTTCGTTGATGATGCGGTTGGATACGCGGCCCAAGAAATCGTATGGCAGGTGTGCCCAGTGCGCGGTCATAAAGTCGATGGTTTCTACCGCACGCAGCGAGACAACCCAATCGTATTTACGGCCATCGCCCATCACGCCCACGGAACGAACCGGCAGGAAGACGGTGAATGCCTGACTCACTTTATTGTACAGGTCGGCTTTGTGCAGCTCTTCAATGAAGATCGCATCCGCACGACGCAGCAGGTCACAGTATTCTTTCTTCACTTCACCCAGCACGCGCACGCCCAGACCTGGACCAGGGAACGGATGGCGATACAGCATGTTGTACGGCAGACCCAGTTCCAGACCGATCTTACGCACTTCGTCTTTGAACAGCTCTTTCAGCGGCTCAACCAGACCCAGCTTCATCTCTTTCGGCAGGCCACCCACGTTGTGGTGTGACTTGATCACGTGCGCTTTGCCCGTCGCAGAAGCTGCAGATTCGATGACGTCCGGGTAGATGGTACCTTGCGCCAGCCATTTCACGTCAGTTTGCTTGCTGGCTTCTTCATCGAAGACTTCAACAAACACACGACCGATGATTTTACGCTTGGCTTCCGGATCGTTTTCGCCAGCCAGCTCGCCCAGGAAGCGATCTTCCGCTGCCACGTGAACAATGTTCAGGCCGAAATGATCGCCGAACATTTCCAGAACCTGATCGGCTTCGTTCAAACGCAGCAGGCCGTTATCGACAAACACGCAGGTCAGGCGGTCACCAATCGCACGGTGCAGCAGCATCGCGGTCACAGAAGAATCCACGCCGCCGGACAGGCCCAGAATCACCTGGTCGTTGCCCACTTGCTCACGAATACGGGTTACCGCATCGTCGATAATTTTGGCTGGCGTCCACAGTGCTTCACACTGGCAAATGTCACGGACAAAACGCTCTAACATGCGCTGGCCCTGCCGGGTGTGCGTCACTTCCGGGTGGAACTGCACGCCGTAAAAACGTTTTTCTTCGTTCGCCATGATGGCAAACGGACAAGTATCGGTACTCGCAACGGTCTCAAACCCTTCTGGGATTGCCGTCACTTTGTCGCCGTGGCTCATCCAGACATCCAGCAGCGGTGCGCCCGTCGCGCTCAACGCATCCTGAATATCACGCACCAGCGCGCTATCCGTCTTCACTTCTACCTGCGCATAACCAAACTCACGCTCGTTGGAACCTTCAACGTGGCCACCTAACTGCATCGCCATCGTCTGCATGCCGTAGCACACGCCTAATACCGGTACGCCAGCGTTGAAAACGTATTCTGGCGCGCGCGGGCTACCAAATTCGGTGGTGCTTTCCGGGCCGCCGGACAGGATGATCCCGTTCGGATTAAACCCACGAATCTGCGCTTCCGTGACATCCCATGCCCACAGTTCACAGTAAACGCCCAGTTCACGCACGCGACGTGCAACCAGTTGCGTGTACTGCGAGCCGAAATCCAGAATAAGAATGCGGTGTTGATGAATGTTTTGCGTCATGAGGAGCATGTTCCAAAAAGCTAAAAAATAAGTAAACCCGGCGAATAGCCCTAAAAAGACAGGCAATAGTACCGGGTTTATCGGGTTAAATCAGCCCGCAAATTACCTTATGAACCCATACGGTAGTTTGGTGACTCTTTAGTAATGGTAACGTCGTGAACGTGGCTTTCCTGAATGCCCGCGCCGCTGATGCGTACAAACTCAGCCTGCGTGCGCAGCGCGTCGATAGTCGCGCAACCCGTCAGCCCCATACAGGAGCGCAAGCCGCCCATCTGCTGGTGAACGATCTCTTTCAGGCGGCCTTTGTAGGCTACGCGGCCTTCGATACCTTCCGGCACCAGTTTGTCGGCCGCATTATCAGTCTGGAAGTAACGGTCTGATGAACCTTTGGACATCGCGCCCAGTGAGCCCATGCCGCGATAAGATTTGAATGAACGCCCCTGATACAGTTCGATTTCACCCGGAGATTCTTCCGTACCCGCCAGCATAGAGCCGACCATGACACAGGCCGCGCCTGCTGCAATAGCTTTAGCGATATCGCCGGAGAAGCGGATACCACCGTCGGCGATGACCGGAATGCCCGTGCCTTCCAGCGCTTCAACCGCATCGGAGATCGCCGTAATCTGCGGTACACCCACGCCCGTCACGATACGGGTAGTACAGATGGAGCCAGGGCCGATACCCACTTTGACCGCGCTAACGCCCGCTTCAACCAGCGCTTTCGCGCCTGCACCCGTCGCGACGTTACCGCCGATGATTTCGAGGTTCGGGTATTTAGCACGTGTTTCACGAATACGCTGCAATACGCCTTCGGAATGGCCGTGTGAGGAATCGATCAGCAGAACGTCAACGCCTGCGGCAACGAGCGCATCAACACGCTCTTCGTTACCCGCACCGGCACCCACCGCCGCGCCTACACGCAGACGACCGTGTTCGTCTTTACAGGCGTTTGGTTTACGTTCTGCTTTCTGGAAATCTTTTACCGTGATCATGCCGATCAGGTGGAATTTGTCGTCAACGACCAGCGCTTTCTCGACGCGTTTTTCGTGCATCTTTTGCAGCACGACATCACGCGCTTCGCCTTCTTTGACGGTGACCAGACGCTCTTTCGGCGTCATGAACGCACTAACCGGTTTTTCCAGATCGGTAACAAAACGCACGTCACGACCGGTAATGATACCGACCAGTTCGTTGTCTTTTGCCACGACAGGGTAACCCGCGAAGCCGTTGCGCTCGGTCAGCTCTTTCATTTCACGCAGCGTCGTTTCTGGGGTGACCGTCTGTGGATCGACCACAACGCCACTTTCGTGTTTTTTCACGCGGCTTACTTCTTCCGCCTGACGCTCAATTGACATATTTTTGTGAATAAAGCCCAGACCGCCTTCCTGCGCCAGCGCAATAGCCAGGCCGGATTCGGTAACGGTATCCATCGCTGCGGACAGCATAGGAATATTCAGGCGAATGTTTTTCGTCAACTGCGTGGACAGATCGGCAGTATTAGGCAGAACAGTAGAATGAGCGGGAACCAGGAGGACGTCGTCAAACGTCAGTGCTTCTTTAGCGATACGTAGCATGGGCAATATCTCACCAAGGTGGATGTAAGAATAGATAAAATATTGCCGTGGCATTATACAGAGCGTAATCGGTTGCCTCCAGCATTATTTTACTAAAATGCTTGATTACCTGTTTCAGGTAGGTAGTATCGATCAATTAAGTGACTGTTTTAAAATTTGATCTGGCTCACAATGTCTCAATTTCCCTCCTCTGCAATTTTTACCGTTAGCCGACTGAATCAGACGGTTAGACAACTGTTGGAAATGGAAATGGGCCAGATTTGGCTCTCCGGTGAAATATCCAACCTCTCTCAGCCCTCATCCGGCCATTGGTATTTCACGCTGAAAGATGAACGTGCGCAGGTGCGCTGCGCGATGTTCCGTACCAGCAACCGCAGGGTGACATTCCGTCCACAAAACGGCCAACAGGTGCTGATTCGGGCCACCATTACTCTGTATGAACCCCGCGGCGACTATCAGCTGTTGGCGGAAAGTATGCAGCCTGCCGGTGACGGTCTGTTGCAGCAACAGTTTGAACAGCTCAAGCAGAAACTCGCCGCCGAAGGGCTGTTTGACCAGCAATTTAAGCAGGTACTCCCCTCTCCCGCCAAACAGGTCGGTGTGATTACGTCAGCCAGCGGTGCCGCCCTGCACGATATCTTGCAGGTATTGCAGCGCCGTGACCCGTCGCTGCCAGTGATCGTGTATCCCACGTCGGTGCAAGGCGCAGACGCACCGCTACAGATTGTTCGCGCTATTGAGCTGGCTAACCAGAGAGAAGAGTGTGACGTGTTAATCGTCGGGCGCGGCGGCGGTTCGCTGGAAGATCTGTGGAGCTTTAATGACGAACGGGTCGCCCGCGCTATCTTCGCCAGCCGCATTCCTATCGTCAGCGCCGTCGGCCATGAGACCGATATCACTATCGCTGATTTCGTCGGTGACCTGCGAGCACCCACACCGTCCGCTGCTGCTGAGTTAGTGAGTCGTAACCAACTTGAACTGTTGCGCCAGATACAGTCCCAGCGCCAGCGGCTGGAAATGGCGATGGATTATTACCTTGCCCAGCGCAATCGGGAATTTACTCGTCTACACCACCGCTTGCAGCAACAACATCCGCAACTGCGGCTGGCACGTCAGCAGGCCCAACTGGTTAAACTGCGCCAACGGCTGGATGACGCCATGCAGCAGCAGCTTCGGCAAACCTTACGCCGAAGTGAACGCTTACAACAGCGCCTAATGCAACAGCAGCCGCAGACCCGCATCCATCGTGCGCAACAGCGTTTACAGCAGTTGAGCTATCAGATGCAGAGTGCAGTGGAACGCCAGTTAAATCAGAACAAGCAGAAGCTGGGTATCGCCTGTTCACGGCTGGAAGGCGTTAGCCCGCTGGCGACGCTGGCGCGCGGCTATAACGTCACCACCGCCCCCGACGGTAAGGTACTGAAAAACGTCACGCAAATTACCCCCGGTGAAACGCTGAAAACCCGTTTGCAGGACGGTTGGGTAGAAAGTCAGGTCACGACGCTGGTGCCGAACCCAAGTTCTGTGAAAAAGCGGCGAAAACCCTCATCTCAGTCATAAAAATCGCGCGATCGGCATAAAACGCACAGGATGGGGATTTATCCTAAAACAACGGCGATCCCCCATTCTTGCCCCTATCATCTGAACTATACTCATTTTTAGCTCACTAAAATTTATGCCCGTCATACTTCAATCTGCATGTTAGCGGTGAAGCAGATGGGATAAAAATACAGTGAGCTTTATCGATCGTCTGTGTTACCCCTGATGAGCGTTTTCAAGGAGATGAGGTATGAAGTCCAGACCGATTTGTAGCGTGATTCCCCCTTATATTTTGCATCGCATTATTGCAAACGGCACAGACGAGCAGCGCCACTGCGCGCAACAGACGCTGATGCACGTTCAGTCATTAATGGTCAGCCACAATCCACGCCCGGAACCCCATGAGAAATTACCCGCCGGGCAGGCTAATCGCAACATCCACGATGCCGAACAGCAACAACAGTTGCCCGGCAAGCAGGTGCGTGCGGAAGGCCAGCCCAGCAACGGTGATATCGCCGTCGATGAAGCCTACAACTATCTGGGTGTCACCTATGATTTCTTCTGGAAGATTTTCCAACGTAATTCACTGGACGCCGAAGGACTGCCGCTGACGGGCACCGTGCATTACGGTCAGGATTACCAGAACGCCTTCTGGAACGGGCAGCAGATGGTATTCGGAGATGGCGACGGCAAAATCTTTAATCGCTTCACGATTGCGCTGGATGTGGTCGCGCATGAACTCGCTCACGGCATTACCGAACACGAAGCAGGACTGATTTATTTTCGTCAGTCCGGCGCGCTGAACGAATCACTTTCCGATGTCTTTGGTTCTATGGTCAAGCAGTACCATTTAGGGCAAACCGCTGAGCAGGCGGACTGGTTTATCGGTGCCGATCTGCTGGCAGACGGTATTCACGGGATGGGGCTTCGGTCGATGTCTCACCCAGGCACCGCATATGATGATGAACTGCTAGGGATCGATCCCCAGCCTTCTCATATGAGTGAATATGTGAACACGCGCGAAGATAACGGCGGCGTACACTTGAATTCCGGCATTCCCAACCGGGCATTCTACCTGACAGCCATCGCGCTGGGCGGGCATTCCTGGGAAAAAGCAGGCCGCATCTGGTACGACACGCTGTGCGATAAGTCACTGCCGCAAAATGCGGATTTCGAAATTTTCGCGCGCCATACGATCCAACATGCCGCTAAACGTTTTAACAACACCGTTGCAGACATCGTCATGCAGTCGTGGGAAACCGTGGGCGTGGAGGTTCGTCAGGAGTTCTTATGAAGACACTGCCAGAGCTCAACGAAGACGCCATCATTGAGCTGGCGCGTGAAGGGGGATTTGCCTTCATCCCCAAACTGGCGGGGTCGCGACGCTTCGCGCTCGCCAGCGTGACGTCATCCGAGCGGGAACGCATTTGTAACGCGGTCCGTAACGCCTTTCCTCAGGCCCGCGACCCCGGTGAACCAGACGGCCCGGGGCGCGGCGACCAGTTCTATTACCGCATCCACATCAGCTACCGTCACCCGCAGCAGAATCAGTATGCCGATGTTATCTTGCTGATCCCTGAAGACCGTGCGCCGCCGGAACTGACCGAGCTGTGGCGTAACGGCGCACAGGAGTAGCAATAGGCTTAATCGGCAAGTGTATAGCTGAACACGACCTGCCGTTTGGAAATCATCCCGTGCTGCTGGCAGAAGTAATCCACCGCGCCACAGGCTTTCAGTTCCTGAAGTAAGTGGTTACATTCAGGGCACGCCGCCTTACGCAGATAATGCTGCCGGCAGACCTCACATAAAAATGAACCATCAGGCTGCCACAGCATCACGTGGTGACAATCAGGACAAAGCGCATCCATCTTTTTTCCTCCATTTTGCTACCAATAACGCGTGATGGTCAGAGGTTAAATCACACCGAGGGAACGCAGCACGTACAGCCCAATAGCAATCATGAAAAACGCGCCAACCGTCGTCAAGCCAATAATATTCGCTGCCAGCGTGGCGTTTCCCCCCATCGCACGAGTCATTGCATAGCTACCTGCTGCGGTTGGCGTTGAGGAAAACAGAAAAATAATCCCCAGCTCGACACCGCGAAATCCGACAAGCCATCCGCCCAGCGTGAGCAGCCCAGGCACAACGAATATCTTCGCCACAGAAGACAGCACGGCCACATTGGACGAACGAAACATACTGCGCCATTCCAGACTAGCTCCGGCACACAATAACGCCAGCGGCAACGCCATTGAGGAAATAAAGCCACCAGTCTGCTTGATGACGCCTGGCATTGGCAGTTGGCTTTGCCCGTAGGCCGCACCAAGAAGCAGACCAATAATCAGCGGATTGGTCACAATGCCCCGTAGCAGTTGGCTTACCGGAATCTTCTGTTCAGGCGATTGTCGCTGCAAGCTGCGCGTCAGCGTAATGACAGACAGTGCGTTAAACATAATCACCGTCACCATCAGATACAGTGAGCCAACAGCAATGCCTTCATCACCGTAAGCACTCATCGCAAATGCCAGCCCCATTACGCCAGTATTCGAACGGAACCCGCCTTGCACAAAGATGCCGCGTTCCTTTGGATCCTTGACGAGCTTCACCGCCGCGATTTCCAGCAGCAAAAATGTCGCCAATGTCCCTATCGTGCCATACACCACCAGCGGCCACTGGCTTGCAAAAGACTGGTGATTACCTGCAACACTAAAAAACAGCAAGCAGGGAAGAGAAAGATTGAATACAACCCGCATTGCGGTATCACAAAACGCATCATTCAGCAGATTGATCTTACGCAACCCTATACCAATCAATAACATAATCACATTAGGCATCGTGACGTTGAATGCAAAACTCCAGGTTTCCCAGGACATGACTCTCCTTGATTATTATTGGTTTTGTTAACGGCGATTCGTTTCGTCTCTGACAAAACGGGGCGAATATCGCTATTCGCCCCGTTAATAAATTACTTACCTTTTTTAATGTGTGACATCAAACGCTTACGCTTGCGTAGCTGGTTTGGCGTCAGCGTGTTGCGCTTGTCTGCAAAAGGGTTTTCCCCTTCTTTAAACTGGATACGAATCGGCGTGCCCATTACGTCCAGCGAACGACGATAGTAGTTCATCAGATAGCGCTTGTAAGAATCCGGCAGGTCTTTCACCTGATTCCCGTGGATCACCACAATCGGTGGGTTATAGCCACCGGCGTGCGCATATTTCAGCTTCACGCGACGACCGCGCACCAGTGGCGGCTGGTGATCGTCTGATGCCATTTGCATGATACGGGTCAACATCGCCGTACTCACGCGACGAGTGGCGCACGCATAGGCTTCGGTTACGGACTCAAACAGGTTACCCACACCGCTGCCATGTAACGCAGAAATGAAGTGAATACGGGCAAAGTCGATAAAGCCAAGGCGCAGATCCAGCGTCTCTTTCACCTGCTCACGCACTTCCTGCGACAGGCCATCCCATTTGTTCACCACGATCACCAGTGAGCGCCCACTATTGAGGATGAAGCCCAGCAGCGAGAGATCCTGATCGGAAATACCTTCACGCGCGTCGATAACCAGCAGCACCACGTTGGCATCTTCAATCGCCTGCAACGTTTTGATAACGGAGAATTTTTCTACCGTTTCCGTCACTTTGCCGCGCTTACGTACCCCAGCGGTATCAATCAGAACGTATTCGCGTTCGTCACGCACCATTGGGATGTAGATACTGTCACGCGTCGTGCCCGGCATGTCGAACACCACCACGCGCTCTTCGCCCAGAATACGGTTAGTGAGCGTGGACTTACCCACATTCGGACGCCCGACAATCGCCAGTTTGATTGGCAAATCTTCAGGATTGAAATCGTCTTCTGCTTCTTCTTCGCTAGCCTGCTCGTCCGCTTCTAACGCTGCCCAGTAAGCTGCGTTCTCTTCTTCTTCGCTTAACTCAACAGGCTCTTCTATTTCATCTTGTACAAACGGCAGCAAAACTGTTTCCAGCAACGACGTGACGCCGCGACCGTGAGACGCGGCAATCGGGTACACTTCCCCCATTCCGAGCGAGTAGAAATCTGCCGTGACCATATCCGGGTCAAGACCATCAGTTTTGTTCGCAACCAGCACCGTCGTTTTTTCGCGGCTGCGCAAATGCTTGGCAATGCCTTCATCCGCAGGCATCAATCCCGCGCGGGCATCGACCATGAACAGCACGATATCCGCTTCTTCAATCGCCACCAGCGATTGACCGGCCATACGCGTTTCCACACCGTCTTCTGTACCGTCGATCCCACCGGTATCGACGATAATAAATTCATGCCCTTCCACTTCTGCACGACCATACTTGCGGTCACGAGTCAGCCCAGGGAAATCCGCCACCAATGCATCACGAGTGCGCGTTAAGCGGTTAAATAGCGTGGATTTCCCCACATTCGGGCGCCCGACCAGCGCGACGACAGGTATCATTGTTACAACCTCATTACTTATATTTCAATACGTTACAGCGAAACACTCGCTGACGATAAAAAGACGAAACGGCCCCTGATAGTGTCAGGAGCCGTTGTGGTAACACATTCAAAAGTGGGAACGCACCTAAAAGCGTTGCGCTCCAAATTAAACAGGGGTTACCTAGCGGGTGAACGCGTAGACATCACCGTTTTTCGCCTGAATCAACAGCTTGTCGCTGGCAACCACAGGCTTGCCGAGGAAGCCAGAGCTATCCACTTTTTGCTGCGCCACGAAACGACCATCCGCGGTATTCAGCCAGTGCAGATAACCTTCGGCATCGCCCACTACCAGATAGCCGTTATACAGCGCCGGTGCCGTTAAGTTACGGTGCAGCAGATCGCTTTGACGCCACAGGCTCACGCCACCGTTAGTGTTCAATGCAACAACGCGATCGTCCTGATCGACCAGATAGATGCGGTCGCCGTCGATGATGAAATCATGCACTGAGCCCAGTTCACGTTTCCACAGAATCTGACCGGAACGCAGATCCAGCGCGGTCATGTTGCCATTGTAACCCAACGCGTAAACCACTTCGCCCGCGACAACCGGCGTCGTATCGACATCGTTCAGACGATCGATTTCGGTCGCGCCACTCGGCTGTGAAATACGCTGTTGCCAGATTAGTTGACCCTGATTGATCATCACGGCGTTTACACGACCGTTGTCACCACCCACAATCGCCGCACCAAATGCGGTTGTCGGGGCAGATTCACCACGCAGAGACAGCGTTGGCATATCCAGGTTAACGCTCCATTTGATAGCGCCATCCGCTTCATTCAATGCCTGCAACATGCCGTTGCCGGTGTGAATCAGCACCACACCATCGCTGACGACAGGGCGAGACAGCGCTTCGCCTGCCACTTTCGTCTGCCATACTGGCGTACCATCTTCTGCATTCAGCGCATAGACCTGCGCCTTTTCACTACCAACATAGACGTGGTTGCCAGAAACCGTTACGCCACCAGACAGCAGCGCCGGATTATTGCGGGAGAAGAAATTGGTCTTCTCAGACAGATCGGCGCGCCAAATCTCTTTGCCGTCACTCAGATCCATCGCTTTCACGGTACCACGACGATCGGCGGCAAAAACGCGGTTATCCTGCCATGCGGGATGAAGATTGGAGTAAAACTCGCCAATACCACTCCCAACCGAGCTGTTCCACACCTTGGTTGGCGTGAACTGGTTTTCCACCTGCGGCAGTGGAGACATAGTGACGACATCTTCTTCGCTGTTAAACAGCGAGCATCCGCTCAGCAGGGCAACAGAAACCAGTCCTACCAACAGTGTTTTACGCAATTGCATGGAATTCCTCTTAGCTGGACAGGTTATTCAGTTTCATGCGCAGTAACGCTTGCTGTGCCTGCGATGGATTGGAAGACAACCCTTTGTTGTAGGCATCACGCGCAGCCTGATTATCCCCTTTGCTCGCCAGAATATCGCCACGAACTTCCGCAGCCTGTGACGCCCAGCCTTCCAGCTTGATGGCATCCAGCGTTTTCAGCGCGTCATCCGCTTTGTTTTCCTGTAGCTGCACTCGCGCCAGACGCAGGTTCACCACCGCCAGCAGGTCGGCATCTTTCGTCTGCGACAGCGCCTGTACCAATTGCTGTTCTGCTTTTGCAAAATCTTTCAGATCAACGTAATGACGAGCCAATTCCAGAGAAGCCAGCGCGCCATAGGCGTTTTTATTCTCAGCCGTAAATTTCTCTGTTGCCGCAATCGCGTCGGTTTTGCCTTCAGCCAGTTGCTCCGTCACCTGCTGATAGGATGCGGACGCCGCCATCACGCTATCATTTTGGTGGTTTTGCCAGAAACGCCAGCCAACCAGTGCGCCAACACCCAGCACAACACCGACCACTAACGCCTTTCCGTTCTCCGCGAGGAAACGACGTAGTGCATCAACCTGTTCATTCTCTGTGGTATAGACTTCCACGGTGTCTCTCTCCTCAATCCAGTAACGTTGCCAGCCGCGATGCAACGTCGGCCTGTGCCAATGTATCCTGCTCGCCATTGCTCAGGTTTTTAACCACAACCTGACCGGCCGCCACTTCATTTTCGCCTAATACCAATGCGACGCGGGCGCCCCATTTATCCGCGCGAGCGAACTGTTTCTTAAAGTTGCCGCCGCCGTAGTTGGTCATCAGTTTCAACTGCGGTAGCGCATCACGTAATTTCTCCGCCAGCTGCATTGCAGCAACCTGCGTTCCCGCACCGGAAGAAATCAGATAAACATCCACACCTGGTTGAGCTTTGAAATCTGGGTTCACAGATTGCACCAGCAGAACCAGACGCTCCAGACCCATCGCAAAACCGACCGCTGGCGTTGCGTGCCCGCCCAGTTGTTCCACCATACCATCATAACGCCCACCGGCACAGACCGTGCCCTGCGCGCCCAGACTGGTGGTGACCCATTCAAATACCGTGCGGTTATAGTAATCCAAACCACGAACCAGACGCGGATTAACGGTATATGGGATACCAGACTGCGTTAAAAGTTCACCCAACGCTTCAAAGTGCTCACGCGATTCGTCATCCAGATAGTCCGTCAGCACTGGCGCGTCGTTCAGCAGTACCTGAATCTGCGGATTTTTCGTATCCAGAACGCGCAACGGGTTGGTGTACATCCGACGCAGGCAGTCTTCATCCAACTGATCTTTATGCTGTTCGAGGAACGCAACCAGCGCTTCGCGATAGCGCGCACGCGCGTCTAATGAACCGATCGAGTTCAGTTCCAGCTTCACATGATCGGCAATGCCCAGCACCCGCCACCAGCGAGCCGTCATCAGGATCAATTCGGCATCGATATCCGGCCCTTGCAGACCAAACACTTCACAACCCAACTGATGGAACTGGCGATAGCGCCCTTTCTGCGGACGCTCGTAGCGGAACATCGGACCGACATACCACAGGCGCTGTTCCTGATTATAGAGAATACCGTGCTCAATACCGGCGCGGACG
Source organism: Pectobacterium aroidearum (assembly GCF_015689195.1). Lineage (GTDB taxonomy): Bacteria > Pseudomonadota > Gammaproteobacteria > Enterobacterales > Enterobacteriaceae > Pectobacterium > Pectobacterium aroidearum. Next base: position 1,477,683 of record NZ_CP065044.1, on the reverse strand, counting down.
CAGCCTGCCGTCCCTTCCGGACGCAGGGTCAGGCTATCGCCATTGCGATCGTCAAAGGTATACATCTCTTTTTCGACGACATCGGTCACTTCACCGATAGCGCGCTTAAACAGCGGCGTTTGCTCGACAATCGGCAAACGAATTTCATTATAGCCGTAGCCGCTGAGCACCTGTTTCAGGCTGTTTTCAATACGCTGCCACAATGCCGTTTCGGCTGGCAGGTAATCGTTCATGCCACGGATGGCTTGAATATTTTTTGCCACGTCAGTTCTCTATGCGTTTTTCAAAAAATAAACCCGATTATAGAAGGATTGCCGTCGCATCTTCAATGCGGGGCGTCCCCATCGGGTTCAGGAATCGTGAATTATGCGGGTGGCGGCATACCGCCACACCGTCAAGGTTATTTATCCACCAGATTGACGGTAATACGCTGATTTTCGTCCATCATGGAGGCTTTGGCGCGGATCTTGGCTTCTAACTGATCGATCATCTGTTCGTTATCGAAGCGCTCTCTCTGCCGCACGCCGTCTTCATAGAAGCCGCTCTTGTTATGTCCACCGGTGACGCCAATGGTCGACACCAGCGCTTCACCGGGACCATTCACCACGCAACCGATAATCGACACATCCATCGGCGTGATAATGTCTTCCAACCGTTGTTCCAGCGCGTTTACCGTCCCGATCACGTCAAATTCCTGACGGGAACAGGTCGGGCAAGCAATAAAGTTGATTCCACGTGAACGAATGCGCAGTGACTTCAGGATATCGAAACCGACTTTCACTTCCTCAACCGGATCGGCCGCCAGTGAAATACGCAGCGTGTCGCCAATGCCTTCGGACAGTAGCAGACCGAGGCCAATAGCCGATTTCACCGCGCCGCTACGTGCGCCACCAGCTTCGGTAATACCAAGGTGCAGCGGCTGATCGATACGCGCTGCCAGCAGGCGATAGGATTGCACTGCCAGAAAAACATCCGAGGCTTTAACGCTGACTTTAAACTGATCGAAATTCAGGCGGTCGAGGATATCGACATGGCGCATCGCCGATTCCAACAGCGCTTCCGGCGTTGGTTCGCCGTATTTTTCCTGCAAATCTTTTTCCAACGAACCGCCGTTCACGCCAATACGGATCGGGATATTGTTGTAACGCGCACAATCGACAACCGAGCGAATACGCTCTTCGTTACCAATATTACCGGGGTTGATGCGCAGACAGTCGACGCCGTATTCCGCGACTTTCAGCGCGATGCGGTAGTCAAAGTGAATGTCGGCGACGAGCGGGACATTCACTTGCTGTTTGATAAGCTTAAAGGCTTCCGCCGCGTCCATCGTTGGCACGGAGACGCGAACAATATCGACGCCAACACGTTCCAGCGATCTGATTTGATTGACGGTAGCTTCAACGTCGGTGGTTCGGGTGTTGGTCATGGATTGCACCGCAATCGGCGCACCATCACCTACAGGCACCTTGCCGACGTAAATCCGTTTTGATTTTCGACGGGTTATGGGTGCAGCGTTATGCATTACTTCATCTCCAACATTGCAGTCTTACCTGAACAACACGTTATTCTGCGGTCAGCGTCAGGCGTGCAACCTGATTACTGCGCACAAAGCGGCTTAAATCAACCGGCTTGCCTTGAAATTGAATCTGTACCGCAGCAGGTGCGCCAATTTTAAGTTTATAGGGCGACTGACCATCCAGATTCAGCGTGCCGCCGTTACGTTGCATGCCGCTGAACAGTTTCTTGCCACTGGCATCCGTCACTTCCAGCCAGCAATCGGCCGTGAAAGTCATAACCAATGCATGGGCTGCAGGGACCGGATTGCTCTCCGCTACCGTACCCGCAGCGGGGGCGACTGCCCCAGCGCCTAACAGCCCATTACCCGCAGCCTGATGCTGTGCAGTATTTGCCTGTGAAGGCGATTGGCTGGAAGGTGCCGTTGACGGCGTCGTTGAGGAAGCAGAAGAAGGCGTTGAAGGTGTCGCCGTGACAGTCGCAGACAGGTCGACTGGCGTAGAAGCTGGTGCCGCAGCAGAATTCGGTGTCACCGTTTCCTGCGGTGCGCTGTTGTCGATCAGCGGAACGGGCTGCCCTTCCGTTTGTGCCTGCATCGAACTGGCGTGATCGACCATGCTGTTGATTTCCGCCTGCTGAGCCTGATGGTTTTGCCACCACCATGCGCCCGTCAGCCCCAGAACAACCAGCACGACCAGCCAGGTGATTGTCATCAACCAGCCATCACGCTTTTTGCGGCTTTTTTTCAGCGAAAAACTCTGCATTGGCGAGACAGAGATCGTTTTAGGTATCGCCTGTTTATCCACAGCGGGAAGCAGCTCATCTTCGGGTAAATGAACCAGCTTGGCATAAGAACGGACATAGCCGCGCAAAAAGGTCGGCGCTAAATCGGCAGGCGTTGTACCGTCTTCAATATCACGAACGGTGGAGATTTTAAGGCACAAACGCTCGGCAATAGTTTGCTGGGTAAATCCAAGGCGTTCACGCGCCTCACGCAGACGTTCACCGGGTAGTTTTGCTTCTGTTGTATCTTGGGTGGCTTCAGTATTCATTAGCTAAGAAATGCTGGTACTGTTTAGATTGTGGAAAACTTCGCGCCAGCACGTTGCCATAACGTTCTTTATCGCCATCATGGCCCGCCAACGCGGCGAAACGAATCTGTAACCATAAGCTTTCGGCACTGGCCGGAAGACTATGCTGATAAACATCAAGCAGCAGCCGCGCTTGCTCATTTTTCCCGGCATCAAACTGTTTGTTTGCTTCCGCCAGCAAGGCACTGCCTTTCGTCGGGTCATATCTCAGCGCCCGGCTTAATAAATTGCGCGCATTTTCACTCTGCCCGGCATTGAAAAAGCAGTATCCCGCATTTTCCAACGCATCAGCAACCTGACTGTAATCAGGAAGTTGTGCAGCCGCACTAAACTGTCGCTGCGCCGCTACATACTGCCCTAAACTACACAGAAACGCACCGTAATTATTCATGACGCTGCCATTTTCCGGCGCCATGTTCAACACATGCTGATAGCGCTGTTCGGCAAGACGGTTTTCACCTATCCGCTGCTCGTAGAGCGCCATCCCCAATTGTGTTCGATAATCCAGCGGAGCAATCGCCACCGCCTTTTCAAGATTCTGCCGAGCTGAATCCAGATTATTATGCGCCAGATACGCCAGCCCCAACTGCAAACGGGTTTGAGCGATCGCTGGATTTGTCGCACCCTGAGGCGAATATACACACCCCGTCAGCAACAGCACCGCGAGCAGACCACTCAGCCAGTACACTCCCCGTAATACCACTATTCTCCGTGATAGAGACGCCACCATCCCTGTTTCCTCACCTTGTCATCCTTGCCAGACCAGAGAGGTTACCTGAATATGAACAGAGCGGCAGTCAGACCTGACAACAACGCGGCGCGCTTCGCAATTTGCTCACGTTAGCCCTGCAAAGCATCTCAGCGGCAGACGTTAGGTTAACGCTTCCACGTTAACCCACGCCATTCGATCTTAGACCGCTTTCACCGCGATAGGTTCACCCGCCATTTTCTTCTTCAGCGTGCGTTTGGTTCTGTCCACGACTTCACCAGCCAGCTGGCCACAGGCAGCATCAATGTCATCCCCACGGGTTTTACGTACGATCGTCGTGAAACCATACTCCATCAGTACCTTGGAGAAACGGTCAACGCGGCTGTTTGAGCTACGGCCATACGGCGCGCCCGGGAACGGGTTCCATGGAATCAGGTTAATCTTGCACGGCGTATCTTTCAGGCATTCAGCCAGTTGATGCGCATGCTCAGTACCATCATTGATATGATCCAACATCACATACTCAACGGTAACACGTCCCTGATTCGCATTGGATTTTTCCAGATAGCGACGTACTGCACTCAGGAACATCTCGATATTGTACTTTTTGTTGATCGGCATGATTTCATTGCGGATGTCGTCGGTCGGCGCATGCAGGGAAATCGCCAGCGCGACATCAATCATATCGCCCAGTTTATCCAACGCAGGCACGACGCCAGACGTGGACAGCGTCACACGACGTTTGGACAGACCGAAACCGAAATCATCCAGCATGATTTCCATCGCTGGCACCACGTTAGTCAGGTTCAACAGCGGTTCGCCCATACCCATCATCACCACGTTGGTGATGGGGCGCTGACCGGTGACTTTAAAAGCGCCGATGATTTTCGCCGCACGCCACACCTGGCCGATAATTTCCGATACGCGCAGGTTACGGTTAAAGCCCTGCTGCGCCGTTGAACAGAATTTGCACTCCAGCGCGCAACCGACCTGAGACGATACGCACAGCGTGGCGCGATCTTCTTCTGGAATATAAACGGTTTCGACCCGCTGGCCGCCCACCAGAATCGCCCACTTAATCGTGCCGTCGGAAGAACGCTGTTCATCCACCACTTCGGGTGCGCGAATTTCAGCGATTTCCTGCAATTTGGAACGGAAGACTTTGTTGATATCCGTCATCTGATTGAAGTCATCACAGCAGTAGTGATAAATCCACTTCATGACCTGATCGGCGCGGAACGGTTTCTCTCCCATCGATATGAAGAGGTCACGCATTTGCTGACGGTTAAGATCCAGCAGGTTAATTTTTTCCGCACTGGTTTTAACGGATTGGGAGGCATCAGCGGACGCCGGAGAGAATTCGGACACGGTTTGCTCGGATACGGTAGTAGTTGTAGACGCGATAGTTGTAGATGCGGCTGTTTCAGGCACGATGATTTCAGACACGATTTGCTTAGACATTGGTAGATCCTGGCCTCGTTGTTACACGTTATGGCGCTAAAAAAGAGGGTTGAGTTCAATGGTCATGACCAAAGAAACGCCCCAGACAAGTATAGGCTCATCCAGGGCGCAGCATTGTACAAAGTTTAAAACAGGTAAGCTACCATCACCGCTTTTTTTCTGTGTCATTGTGTTGGCATCGCACACTCACGCGACGAAACAAAGCAACATCACAGGCGCTCACCTGTTAGCACGCACAAAAACGCATCGTGCGTGCTATTACCGGGTAGGCGGAATTAGGCGCGTGGGCAGATTTCGTCGTCGCTGAAGAAATAAGCAATTTCACGCTGAGCGGATTCAATGGAATCAGAACCGTGTACCGCGTTCGCGGTGAAGCTATCCGCGTAATCAGCACGCAGCGTTCCCGCCAGTGCATTTGCCGGGTTTGTGGCACCCATAATGTCACGGTTACGTTGAACCGCGTTTTCACCTTCCAGCACCTGCACCATGATTGGGCCAGACATCATGAATTCGACCAGACCATCAAAGAACGGCTTGCCTTTATGTTCAGCGTAGAAACCTTCCGCCTGCTCACGGCTCAGACGCAGCATTTTAGCCGCAACAAGGGTAAAACCCGCGCTTTCAAAGCGTGCGTAAATTGAACCAATCGCATTCTTGGCAACCGCATTAGGTTTTACGATGGAGAAGGTACGTTCTATCGTCATATTGACCTCATTAACTAAACTGTCAGATTGCAGCCGGATTATAAGAATTGTATACCCGGCCAGTGAAAGTGGCGCAAATTATAGGTGCAGAGACCTTTGTTGCCTACCAAGGAAATAACATTTTATTAAAAAAATATTACCTCTCATTTTCCCTTCATTAACGTTCAGGCATCGCACGTTTTCGTCCCCCACGGCCACTGCGCTGAATGTAACAAATCATCGGCGATCACAGTTCTGAAGGTTACTTGTAACGTTATAGGTTATTTGTTTTTAAAACAACAAGATAACTGGAATCTCTTTATCATTCGCTGCTAGCCTTGCTGCTGTACCCACCATAATGGCCAGTAAGAGGGCTGATAATGAAAAGAGCGGTCAATGCATTGCAAAATTTCGGCAAGTCCCTGTATGGGCCGGTGCTGATCCTCCCGATTGTCGGGCTATTCATCGCATTTGGGAACGTATTTGGTAACGGCAATTTAGCGGGCTATGTCCCTTTGCTTAATCACCCTTTGATTCAGGATTTTGGTCAACTGGTGTCCAAATCTGCCGTGGCGATTCTGGCCAATTTGGCGCTGGTGTTCGCCGTTGGGATCCCGATCGGACTGGCGAAACGCGATAAGGGCTACGCCGCGCTGATCGGTCTGGTGATGTTCATCATCTTCATTAACGCCATGAATATCACGCTGCAATTACAGGGCAAGCTCGTACCAGCCGCAGAGATGCGCGCCGCCGGACAAGGTATGGTGCTGGGCGTTCAGGTGCTGGAAATGGGCGTTTTCGCCGGCATTCTGATCGGCGGATTCGCAGGCTACCTGTATAACCGCTATTCCAGTAAACAGTTTAACGGCGTCATGGCGATCTATTCCGGCCACTGCTTCGTCGCCATCCTGGTTATTCCGCTGGCGATTGCGCTGGGCTTTGCGATGAGCGCGCTGTGGCCGTTTGCTCAGCACGGCATTACCTGGCTGGCCTTCGCGATTAAGGGGGCAGGCCCTGTTGGCATCGCCATTTATGGTTTTCTGGAACGCGTGCTGATCCCCACCGGGCTGCATCATCTGGTCTATACCCCGTTCCTATACACCGAACTGGGCGGAACCGCAGAGGTATGCGGCAAACTGTACCAAGGCGCACGCAACATCTATTTTGCTGAAATGGCCTGTCAGGACGTCAAGCAGTTGAGTTCAACCGTGGTCTGGGATGCGCGCGGTATCAGTAAAATGTTTGGTCTGACTGCCGCGGCGCTGGCGATGTATGTCACGGCTAAGCCAGAGAAACGTCTGGCTGCCAAAGCCATCCTGATTCCGGCCGCTTTTACCTCTTTCTTACTGGGCGTCACCGAGCCGCTAGAGTTCTCCTTCCTGTTCGTCGCGCCCATGCTATTTGCCGTCCACGCCGTACTGACCGGCATAGGCATGATGCTGTTCTCCATCATGGGCGTGCATGCGATTGGCGCCAACGGCGTCATCGACTTTCTGCTTTATAACCTTCCGCTGGGCATTGAAAAATCCAACTGGCCAATGTACATCGCGGTCGGACTGACGATGTCGGTGATTTACTTCTTCGTCTTCCGCTTCCTGATTCTGTATTTCGACATGCCAACACCGGGGCGTGAAACCGACGAAGAAGAAACACGGCTTTATTCTAGAACCGAATATCAGGCCAAAACCGAAGGTCAGGTAAAAACACCGGACGCGGTGAAAGGTGATGCTCCACCTGTCGGTGCCACCATCATCGCCGGGCTGGGCGGTAAACCGAATATCGAGGTGGTGGATAACTGCTACACCCGCCTGCGGGTCACGCTGATCGACCCGAATCTGGTCGATGAACAACAGCTTAAGAGCACCGGTGCGAAAGCCGTTATCCGGCAGGGTAACAACGTACAGGTGGTTTACGGACTTCACGTCAAAACGATACGCGAAGCAGTTGAAAACGCGCTTTAACAGGAGACTGATCATGACGAAACCCCCATTCATTCTGACAATTGCCGGTGGCGGCAGCACCTATACCCCAGGCATCGTAAAGAGTCTGATGGTACGTCTCGCGGATTTCCCGCTGGCAGAGATTCGTTTGTATGACATCGACGGCCAGCGGCAGGACATCATCGCGCCAGTGGTGGAAAAAGTGATTCGCGACCACAGTGACAGCATCATATTTACCGTCACAACCGACGCAGAAACGGCATTTAACGGTGCACATTTTGTCTTTGCCCAGATGCGCGTCGGGCAGTACAAAATGCGCGAGCAGGACGAGAAAATCCCGCTACGTCATGGCGTCGTCGGGCAGGAAACCTGCGGCCCCGGCGGGCTGGCCTACGGCCTGCGCACCATTCTGCCGATGGCTGAGCTGATCGATCTGGTTGAACGCTATGCGCATAAAGAGGCGTGGATCGTCAATTACTCCAACCCCGCCGCCATTGTTGCTGAAGGCGTGCGCCGCCTGCGTCCTAACGCCCGCGTGCTGAATATCTGCGACATGCCAGTTGCCGCGATGCGTAACATTGCGGCCGTGCTGGGGGTCGATCGTCACGACATCACGGTGGACTATTTCGGGCTGAACCACTTCGGCTGGTTTACCCGCGTGCTGGTCGATGGCGTCGATCGTATGCCGGAACTGCGCGAGCACATCGCCCGCTACGGCCTGTTGACCGCCGATGCCGCTGATACGGATCCGCAGCACGCCGATCCATCGTGGGTGAAAACCTGGCGCAACATCAAACCGGTCATGGATCATTTCCCGGAGTTCGTGCCGAATCCGTATTTGCAGTACTACCTGATGCCGAATCAGATCGTGGAGCATCAGGATCCTGACTACACGCGCGCCAATGAAGTGATGGACGGGCGTGAGAAGAAGCTGTTTGCGGCGGCCGCCAGCTATAAGGAAACCGGTATTCTGCCCGATGCGTTCCACGTTGGCGTGCACGGGGCGTTTATTGTTGATGTCGCCTGTTCGCTGGCGTTCGACCTGCGTCAGCGTCATCTGGTGATTGTCGAGAATAAAGGTGCCATCGCCAATCTGCCGTATGACGCGATGGTAGAGGTGCCTGCTTATATCACCGCACAAGGGCCGGAGCCGGTGCGGATGGGGAATGTCCCGCAGTTCCATCGTGCCTTGCTGGAACAGCAGTTGGCATCCGAGCAGTTGCTTGTGGAAGCGACGCTGGAAGGCAGTTACGAGAAGGCCTTGCAGGCATTTACCCTGAACCGTACCGTGCCGACAATGCAGCATGCCAAAGCCATTCTGGATGAGATGATTGAGGCCAATCAGGATTACTGGCCGCAATTAAAACAAGCATATAGAGACGGTATCGCCCAATAATCTGCGACTTGTCGGATGGAGGAAAATCGCTGACAATGCATCTATCATTGCACATCAATGGTAGATTCGGGGTCGAATTCGTCGGCCCCAACGTGGAGGATCTATGTCAGCATCGTCTTCTGATTTGCCCGTTTCTCATGAGCGGTTTGTTTCCGCAGACTGGCTTGCCAGCCACTTGAATGACAGCAGTATCACGCTCATTGACGCCCGCATGCTGCCGCCGGGCAACACCACCCGTGATGTTCATGCCGAATACCGTGCCGGTCATCTGCCTGGCGCGGTTTTTTTTGATATTGAAGCCTTATCCGATCACAGCACCGATCTGCCGCATATGATGCCAACTCGCGAAGACTTCGCGCGGGCGATGGGCGAACTGGGGATCAATAATCAGCAACATCTGGTGATTTATGATGAAGGCAATCTCTTCTCCGCACCGCGCGCGTGGTGGATGTTGCAAACCTTCGGCGCGACATCCGTTTCCATTCTGAGCGGTGGGCTGGCGGGCTGGACAGCACAGAACCTACCATTGGAACAGGGCGATGTGACGCCAAAGCCAACCGCGTTCCACGCCACGCTGGATGAAAGCGCGATTCGCTCACGCGACGACGTGCTCTCCATCAGCCGGGATAAATCAGAACAGATTGTCGATGCCCGCCCCGCTCCGCGCTTTCATGCCCAAGTGGACGAACCGCGTCCCGGCCTGCATCGCGGTCATATTCCCGGTAGCCTGAACGTGCCGTGGACCGATTTAGTGCATAACGGTGCGCTGAAATCCAACGCTGAACTGGCAACCATTCTGCATAAGCACGGCGTGGATTTCACTCGTCCCATCGTCGCCAGCTGTGGTTCCGGCGTAACAGCATCTGTCGTGGTGCTGGCGCTGACGCAGTTAAATGTCCCGAATGTGACGCTGTACGACGGTTCATGGAGCGATTGGGGTAGCCGCGATGACGTTCCGATTGTGCGTGATTAGCTCTGCTCGGTATTTTATTGCCGTCAATTAGGGGTAGTGGGTGGATAATCGGCTGGCGTCCTTAATGCAGCACGGTCAGGTGCTGACCCGCGCGGAATACCGCGTGCTGGCTTTTATCGCCGAACATTCGTCGCTGATCGGCAAAATCACGGTGCGTGAGCTGGCACAGAAGACCTATGTTTCCACCGCAACCATCATGCGGCTGTGCCAGAAAATCGGCTTTAGCGGCTACAGTGAATTCATTTATCACTGTAAAACGCTGCTCACGGATAATTCGCGGCTTTCCCCCTCGCCCGTCGTCACGCCCGATGACGCTTCACTTCCCGATGCTTTCCAGCATTTTGTCGACAACTACCAGCGCACGTTTGCCTACATTAGCCATCAGGATAGAGCGACTTTCAGCGCTATCCTGCGACAGGAAAGCCACTTTTTCCTCTACGGTGCGGGGTTTTCTCACCTGTTTGCCGAATATTTGGCGAAGAAGCTACAGGTGCTGGGGAAAGATGCGTTCTCTTCCGGGCTAGGAGACAGCCGGGGCATTTTTCTTAATAACGCGCCAAAATATCAGGTGTTTATCGCCATTTCCCGCAGTGGGGAAACCGAGCAGGTGTTGGATAAGGCGCGTATCGCCAAAAACATTGGCATGAAGGTGATCGCGTTTACCCGAGCGTCATTGAATTCATTAGGCGAGTTGGCCGATTTGCACTTCCGGCTCTACGATGATGCGGTTCACTATGCGGCGGAAGCCGGCGAGATTAGCTCATTTGAATCGAATCTGGTGATGTTGATCGATTTACTACTGTTGCAGGCAACAGCGGAAAAATCGTAATCCGCTGTCGCCTGTATCAAACTTATACCCGGTATCAGGCGTTGCCGGTGGCCTTAAACTCCCTCAGGAAACTGCCCCACTTGCGCTCGTAGAACGGCGTAGTGTGTTTAATCATGTAGTGGCTGATACCCGGTTCGCCCTCTTTCACCAGACACAGATCGACAGGGCGCTCGTCCGGTAAGGTATCACTGGCGACGCTGCCCGCTTCACGAATGATGGTTTCCTCATCCTGATCGGCATCAATGCCGATCAGCAGATGCGGCTGCTCTTCACCCGGTTCCTGAATCTGCGCCAGAAACGCCCGTTTTACATGACGATGCTTGGTAAACAGCTGCGTCAGGGAATCAATCATCTGTGCTGGCATCTCGGCTGGCTGACTCAGCATCACCTGCATATCTTCTTCAACAACGCGCTGCTGAACAAAACCGCTACCTTCGCCAGACAGAATATGTTCAATTTCCTGCGGCAAAAACTCTTTGCCGTACGGCAGCTTAGGATTGAGGAACAGCGTGACGCCCTGTGTCATTTCAAACAGCGAACGCGTCGGCAGTGCCAGAAAAGAGGCCTCTTCCGTAATCACGCTCTGTAATGCTTCCAGAGAAGAGAAGAAAGGAATCGCGGATGAGCCGTCGTCTTTTTCCCAGTGTTGGATGTTCACATTACTGCCCGCATGCAACACTACTTCGCCGGATTCATCTCCGTCATCAGTAGTACCCAGCACAAACACCGTGGCTTCCATCAGTTCACTGAAAAATTCAGGACGATGTGCGGGTTCCGTTGCGGCCAGAATCAACACTTCTTCCAGTTTATTACGTGGCGAAAACTCCATACTTTCCTCAACATGATTACGTTAAAAACCGACGCTTAAGACCTGAACAGACTACTTGGCGTTGCTCAGCAAGAGATTCGCCAGCGTGCGAACACCGAGCCCCGTCGCGCCTGTAGCCCACTGCTCTACCGCACTTTTGCGGTATGTTGCGGAGCAATCGATGTGCAACCAGCCCTGCTGGTAATTTTTCACAAAGTGCGACAGGAAAGCCGCCGCCGTGCTGGCACCGGCGGTGTTTGCACCACTGGCAATATTGTTCAGATCCGCAAAGCTGGACGGCAGATGGCTACGGTGAAATTCTTCCAGTGGCAGGCGCCAGAACGGCTCGTTTTCTTCTTTCGCACTTTCCTGCAATGCCGCAACCAACTCATCATCAAAGCTGAACAGTGCGTGATAATCATTACCCAGCGCCATTTTCGCTGCGCCCGTCAGCGTTGCGCAGTCGATAATCCACTGCGGATTCTGCTCGGAGGCATCGATCAGGCCATCCGCCAGCACCAGACGCCCTTCCGCATCCGTGTTCATGACTTCAACCGTCTTGCCGTTGCGGTAACGAATGATATCACCCAGTCGGAACGCATTGCCGCTGACCATGTTGTCCGCACAGCACAGATACAACTTCACACGCTGTTGCAAACCGCGTGACGCCGCCAGCGCCAGTGCGCCAGTCAGAGTGGCTGCACCGCCCATATCCGATTTCATGGAATCCATAGAGCTGCTAGGCTTCAGACTGTAGCCACCGGTATCAAACGTAATACCTTTGCCCACCAGACAGGCGAACACTGGCGCATCCGCGTTACCCGTTGGGTTATAGTCCAGTGCCAGTAGCACCGGCTGACGTTCAGAACCGCGACCGACCGTGTGCAGACCGGCGTAATTCTGCTCACGCAGATCTTCACCTTTGGTGATACGGTAGCTGATGGCATCACAGGCAACATCACACAATAAATCGACTGCGCGGGTTGCCAGTTGTTCTGGCCCCAAATCTTCAGCAGGCAGGTTGATAGTGTCACGCACCCAGTCAACAATCTTCAGACGATCGTTCAGTTCTTTCTTATCGGCGTCGTTCAGATCCGCCCATTCAACCGTTCTTTGCCCTTTCGGCCCGCGATACCCTTGCCAAAATGCCCAGCTGTTTGCCAGATCCCAGCCTTCACCGGCTAATTTAACGTGTTTAATCCCCTGCCCGTCGATTTTACGGGCGGCACGCTGGATCGTTGCCAGCGCAGCTTTGCCATTCAGTGACGTCGTTCCAACATGAATGGTAAAACCCTGCTCATTCACACTCAGCGTCGCTTTTTCTCCCCAGCGCGCATCAGCAGGTTGCGTGGAGAGTGAAATCAGCATGGTATTGTTCGTCATAGTGCTTCTCCGATAATGGATATTCCTGCCACTTTTCATGTTTGCAGGTACTTTTCATATTTGCAGATACATAAACCGTGCATCATGACATGAAAATGTTACGAATTTTGGCACGAAATAAAATGGGCCACCCAAGGCAGCCCGTCATAATGTTAGTCGGCTTCATCTAACCAGACCAACAGGATCGCTTCCAGAATTTTTTCATTGGAGGCGTCCGGTCGATCGTCAAATTCATCCAGTTCGCAGATCCACTGGTGCATATCCGTGAAACGCACCGTTTTCGGATCGAGATCGGGAAACTGGTCGTAAAGCGCTTCACCGATAGCCTGGCTGTCTGTCCATTTTAACCCCATAACGGTTTCTCCCTATTCGAATCAATGTTCGCGCGCGTGGTTGATCGTATAGCGCGGGATCTCGACGACCAGATCGTCCCCAGCAATACGCGCCTGACAGCCCAGACGACTTTCCGGTTCCAGTCCCCAGGCCTTATCCAGCATGTCGTCTTCTTCTTCAGTGCTTTCCGCCAACGAGTCAAACCCTTCACGCACGATACAGTGGCAGGTGGTGCAGGCGCAGGATTTCTCGCAGGCATGCTCAACGTCAATACCGTTACGCAGAGCGACTTCCAGAATGCTTTCACCGCGTTCCGCTTCCAAAACCGCCCCTTCAGGACACAGATCCTGATGCGGTAAAAAAACTATCTTAGGCATGTTACACCTCATCCACAGAATGGCCTGCCAGCGCGCGACGGATAGAAACATCCATACGGCGAGCGGCGAATTCCTGGGTTTGTTGATCGACTGTTTTAATCGCGGCTTCAATCGCCACGGGATCGCTGCCCTGCATCATCGTATGCAGGTGTTCGGATGCCGCGACAATGACGCCTTTTTCGTCATTGCTCAATAACTCGGCGTCAGCCACCAACGCGCTTTGCAAACTTTCCAGCACGCGTGCCGCCTCCACTTTTTGCTCTGCCAGACGACGCGCGCCGACATCTTCCTTCGCATTCAGCATCGAGTCGGTGATCATCGTGGCAATTTCCGTATCGCTCAAACCGTATGATGGCTTCACCTGAATAGACGCCTCAACGCCCGTCGATTTCTCCATCGCCGTCACGCTCAGCAGGCCATCCGCATCGACCTGAAAGGTCACGCGAATATGCGCCCCACCAGCAGGTAGCGGCGGCAAGCCGCGCAACGAGAAGCGAGCAAGCGAACGGCAGTCCGCTACCATTTCGCGTTCGCCCTGCAAGACGTGGATCATCATGCCGCTCTGGCCGTCTTTGAAGGTGGTGAATTCCTGTGCGCGGGCAACCGGGATCGTGGTATTGCGCGGAATGATTTTTTCCACCAATCCGCCCATCGTCTCCAGCCCCAAGGACAAGGGGATGACATCAAGCAGTAGCATGTCGCTGTCTGGCTTGTTGCCCACCAGAATATCCGCCTGGATCGCCGCACCCATCGCCACGACCTTATCTGGATCGATCGACGTCAGCGGCGTGCGACCAAAAAACGTTCCCACCTGTTCGCGCACCAGCGGAACACGTGTCGATCCGCCTACCATCACCACTTCCAGCACCTCTTCCGGCGTCAGTCCTGCGTCTTTCAGCGTACGACGGCAGGACAGCAGCGTGCGTTTCACCAGTGGAGCGATCAGCGAATCAAACTGCTCACGGGTAATATCACCCTGCCAGCCAGCAACACTCACGCTCGCTGACTCGGTGCTGCTGAGCGCAATTTTGGCTTTCACCGCCGCAGCGCGAAGCGCATGATCCAACTGGCGATCGTCACGATCGTGAATCCCCGCCTGTTCACGCAACCACTCCGCCAGCAGATGATCGAAATCATCACCACCCAGCGCAGAATCACCGCCTGTCGCCAGCACTTCAAAAACGCCGCGGCTCAGACGCAGAATGGAAATATCAAAGGTGCCGCCGCCCAGATCGTAAATGGCGATCACGCCCTCTTTACCGGAATCCAACCCGTAGGCAATCGCGGCGGCGGTCGGTTCATTGAGCAGACGCAAGACGTGCAGCCCGGCAAGACGTGCCGCGTCTTTGGTGCCCTGACGCTGTGCGTCATCGAAATACGCAGGAACGGTAATCACCACGCCATCAGGCACACCGCCTAACGCCGCTTCCGCGCGCGCAGCCAGTGCGGACAGAATATCTGCCGAGACTTGTACAGGATTGAGGTTACCAGCAGGTGTCTGAATCAGCGGCAGGCCGTTATCGCTGGCATGAAAACGATACGGTAAATGCGGGTAGCGCTGTTGAATATCATCCAGAGAGCGCCCCATCAGGCGTTTGACTGAACTGACGGTATTTTCCGGATCGCGAGCAGCATTGTCGCGCGCCTGCCAGCCAACGCTGTGGCCATCGCGACGGTAGTGGACAACCGATGGCAACAGGTCACGTCCGTCGCTATCCGCCAGCGTTTGGGCTTCACCGCTGCGCACCGTAGCAACAAGAGAATGGGTGGTGCCTAAATCAATACCGACAGCCAAACGGCGCTGGTGCGGTGCGGCACTCAGACCAGGCTCACTAATTTGTAATAAGGCCATATTGAGCTTCCATCAATTGGCTGGCGAAAAAGCCGGTATAGCAACAACTATCGGGTTTCCCGCCGAATTAACCAGTTATCTGTCCAGCAATTGTTCTTCGAGTTCTTCAACCTGTTGCTGGAGCTTGTCTAAAAAGCGTAGCTTGCGCACGGTATCTGCGGCGTCTGTCCACGTCTCATTATCGAGTTCATCACGCATGTGCGAACGGCGTTTGACGATCATGGCCTGCAACCGTCCGGCAAACGCGCTCAACGCCACATCCGCATCAGATCGCTGTGAGATCGCGTCCAACTCTTCGCGCAGTTCCAGCTGTTCCATCAGGAATGCTGTGTCCTTCATCGTATGCTGTTCGTTGTTCACATCAAAGCCGTGCAGCGACAACATGTACTCCGCGCGTTTCAACGGATGCTTGAGCGCCTGATAGGCATTGTTGATCGTCGCCGCCTGCTGCACTGCCAGCATGCGCTCGCGCTCTGGGCTGGCAGCATAACGATCGGGATGGAACTGCCGCTGCAACGCCTGAAAACGGGATGCAAGCAGGCCGCCATCCACATCATAGCGAATCGGCAGCCCGAATAACGTAAAGTAATCCATAGTGGTACTCTGGGAGTTCTGGGTAGCAGCGCAGACCATTCACTGATAGCACGCGACTACCCGAGAGGGGTCAGACGTTGAAACTTTCGCCGCAACCGCATTCGCCGGAACTGTTCGGGTTATTGAACTTAAAACCTTCGTTCAGCCCTTCTTTGACGAAATCCAACTCGGTTCCATCAAGATAGACCAGGCTTTTGCCGTCCACGATGACTTTGACGCCTTTGTCTTCAAAGACCGTATCACCGTCATTCAAATCATCAACAAATTCCAGCACATACGCCATACCGGAACAACCGGATGTCCGTACGCCAAGACGCAGCCCAAGGCCCTTGCCCCGGTTGGCGATGAAAGCGCTCACGCGTTGTGCCGCACTTTCGCTCAGAGAAATCGACATACTGTTACCTCGATCGTTCGCCATCTCGACAGGAACAGGCACCGAGAGACACGGTGCCCCGCCGAGTTCAGCCGCAGAGATTACTGCGCGTCGCGTTTACTTTTGTAATCCGCAATCGCTGCCTTGATAGCGTCTTCCGCCAGAATGGAGCAGTGAATCTTCACTGGCGGTAGCTCAAGTTCTTCGGCAATCTGCGTGTTCTTAATCGCTTCAGCTTCATTCAGCGATTTGCCTTTTACCCACTCTGTGACCAGCGAGCTGGAGGCAATGGCAGAACCACAACCGTACGTCTTGAAGCGGGCATCTTCGATGATACCCTCATTGTTGACTTTTATCTGCAACTTCATCACATCGCCGCACGCTGGCGCGCCGACCATGCCGCTGCCGATAGAAGGATCGGCGTTGTCAAATGAACCCACGTTGCGTGGGTTTTCATAGTGATCAATTACTTTTTCGCTGTAAGCCATGATAGTCGTCCCCGATCTGGTGAATTAATGATGCGCCCATTCGATGCTGCTGATATCCACGCCCTGCTTGAACATTTCCCACAGCGGAGAAAGATCGCGCAGACGACCGATGGATTTACGCACCAACTCGATGGTGTAGTCGATCTCTTCTTCGGTGGTAAAACGCCCCAGCGAGAAACGGATCGAGCTATGCGCCAGCTCATCATTCATGCCCAGCGCACGTAGCACGTAGGAGGGCTCCAGACTGGCCGATGTACAGGCAGAACCGGACGATACCGCCAGATCCTTGAGCGCCATAATCAGTGATTCACCTTCAACGTAGTTAAAGCTGACGTTCAGGATGTTAGGCGCGCCCTGCTCAATGTCACCATTCAGGTAGACTTCTTCAATATCATTAATACCGTTCCACAGACGATCGCGCAGCGTGCGCAGGCGATCCATTTCTGCGGTCATCTCTTCTTTCGCGATGCGGTAGGCTTCACCCATGCCGACAATCTGGTGCACAGGCAAGGTGCCAGAACGCATACCACGTTCATGGCCGCCGCCGTGCATCTGTGCTTCAAGACGAATACGGGGTTTACGACGAACATACAGTGCTCCGATCCCTTTCGGTCCATAAATTTTATGGCCGGAGAAAGACATCAGATCCACTTTTAACTGGTTGAGATCGATAGGCAGCTTGCCTACGCTCTGCGTGGCGTCGACGTGGAACACGATACCGCGACTGCGGCACATCTCGCCGATCGTTTCGATATCCTGCACAACACCGATTTCATTGTTAACATGCATGATGGAAACCAGAATGGTGTCCTCACGCATTGCGGCTTCGAGTTCAGCCAGATCGATAATGCCGTTACGCTGCGGAGCCAGATAGGTGACCTCGAAACCTTCGCGCTCAAGCTGACGACAAGTATCCAGCACGGCTTTGTGCTCGGTCTTGCTGGTGATGATGTGCTTGCCCTTCTTCTGATAGAAGTTGGCAACGCCTTTAATCGCGAGGTTATCGGCTTCGGTCGCGCCTGACGTGAAGACAATCTCACGTGGGTCAGCGCCAACCAGCTCAGCGATTTGATTACGGGCGATATCTACCGCCTCTTCCGCCTGCCAGCCAAAACGGTGGGAACGGGAAGCCGGGTTACCGAACGTACCGTCCAAAGTCAAAAACTGCATCATTTTCTCAGCGACGCGCGGGTCAACCGGCGTGGTGGCTGAGTAGTCGAGATAGATAGGTAACTTCATTGCTCATAAACTCCGTACATCACTTCAAAACGTACAATGCGTTTTGTTTTATTGACAGGCTGTTTATACCCGCAACCTCTCGGGCCAATGCAAAAATCTGACGATGTTATCGTTGGCACAACATCGTGATAGTCGGAATTAAACCAGCCCCACATTGGGCAATGTGGACAGGATTATGCAGCTATCAGAAAGGCAAAACGTGACGAGTAAAGGTACTCGTCACGTTGAAGGTGTATCAGGCGCGCAGGTTAACGTTGATCGTTTCCTGAATACGTCCATTGGCGGTGCGGCGAATGTCCGCATCCTGACGATCCGCAACATCCAGCACTTCCTTATTATTCACCAGCTCATCCAGCGTGATGTTATTCAGGAAGTCGGTAATACGGTCACTCAGATCGCGCCACAGCGTGTGTGTCAGGCAGCGATCGCCACCTTGACAGCCTTCACGACCCTGGCAGCGTGTTGCATCCACGGATTCATCGACGGCAGAAATAACCATACCAACGGCGATTTCATTCGCGCTTTTACCCAGCAGGTAACCGCCGCCCGGGCCACGAACGCTGGCAACCAGTCCATTCTTACGCAGGCGTGAAAACAGCTGCTCCAGATAAGACAGTGAAATACCTTGGCGTTCAGAAATATCCGCCAATGGAACTGGCCCTTCCTGGGAATGCAGAGCCACATCGAGCATGGCGGTAACGGCGTAACGGCCTTTGGATGTCAGTCTCATGATAGTGGTACCTGTAGGTAAAACATGTATTATGAAAACATGTATTGGCAGAACATACCGCGAGTCTGACATTCCTGAGTGTTTTAGTCAACTATTTAACCGAGCAAAACACTCAAGTATTATTCGTCGTGTGTTTTTTGTACCGAACTCAGTATTCCGCGCAGGATGTTAAGTTCCTGAGCTTCAGGCCTGGCGCGGGTAAACAGACGACGCAGCTTGTTCATGACCTGCCCCTGATGCGCAGGTCGGATAAACCCGGTTTGCAGTAATGTCTGTTCAAGATGCTGATAAAACCGCTCCAGATCGTCGACCAGCGGGTACGGCGATTCTTCATGTTGCGGCTGTCCGGCCTGTAACCGATCCAAATGCGCGATACGCACTTCATAAGCGATGATCTGCACTGCCATCGCCAGATTGAGCGAACTGTATTCCGGGTTTGCGGGAATCGCCACGTGGTAATGGCATTTCTGAAGTTCATCATTCGTCAACCCCACGCGCTCACGCCCGAACACCAGCGCCACTGGTGCGTGCTCTGCTTCCTGCGCGCTGCGAACGCCGCACTCACGCGGTTCCAACATCGGCCAGGGTAAGGTTCGGGAACGTGCGCTGGTGCCAACGACCAGACCACACCCTTCGAGCGCCTGATCGAACGAATCAACAATGGTGGCATTACCGATAACATCGCTGGCGCCTGCCGCCAACGCAATGGCCTGTGAATCAGGCTTAACCAACGGGTTGACCAGATAGAGTTTGCTTAACCCCATGGTTTTCATCGCTCTGGCCACTGACCCCATATTGCCAGTGTGCGACGTTTCGACCAGAACAATGCGAATATTGTCTAACATATGAACTCTGTTGTGCGATAGATAGAAGGAAGTGGTGCGAAAAGGAACTCGCCATACCTTAACACAAACTTATACACTAAATAATTCGAGTTGCAGGAAGGCGGCAAATGAAGGAACCCCGATGAGCTTACTCCAGTAAGTGATTCGGGTGAGTGAGTGTAGCCAACGCACATGCGGCTTGAAGAATGACGTGTATAGATATTTTACTTTTCTACTGCTATACTCTGCGCCGCTTTCCGTTCTTTAACATTCCAGTGGACCGATACCATGCATCCGATGCTCAACATCGCTATACGCGCTGCGCGTAAAGCCGGTAATTTGATTGCCAAAAACTATGAAACGCCAGACGCCGTCGAAGCTAGCCAGAAAGGCAGCAATGATTTTGTAACCAACGTCGATCGGGATGCAGAACGTCTGATCATTGAAGTCATCCGCAAATCTTACCCACAGCACACCATTATTGGTGAAGAGTGTGGCGAGCTGGCAGGTGAAGATCCGGCAGTACAATGGGTTATCGATCCTCTGGATGGCACCACCAACTTCATCAAACGTTTACCTCACTTCGCTGTTTCTATCGCGGTCCGCATTAAAGGCCGTACCGAAGTTGCCGTCGTTTACGATCCTATGCGTAATGAACTGTTTACCGCGACCCGTGGTCAAGGCGCACAGTTGAACGGCTACCGTCTGCGCAGCAGTACTGCCCGCGATCTGGAAGGCACCGTACTGGCAACAGGTTTCCCCTTCAAATTAAAGCAACATAGCAAAACCTATATCAATGCCATCGGCGCGCTGTTCACCCACTGCGCGGATTTCCGTCGTACAGGTTCTGCCGCACTGGATCTGGCGTATGTTGCCGCAGGTCGCGTTGACGGTTTCTTTGAAATCGGTCTGAAGCCGTGGGATTTTGCTGGCGGCGAGCTGCTGGTTCGTGAAGCAGGCGGGATCGTAACGGACTTCGTTGGCGGCCATAACTATATTGCGTCTGGCAATCTGGTCGCAGGTAATCCACGTGTAGTGAAAGCCATACTGGGCACTATCCGTGAAGAACTGAGCGACGCGCTGAAGCGCTAATCTCGACCGACTCCGGCTCCCACATAAAAACAAAAAGAGCCGGAGTTGTTATTTTTCTTTACATATGAATCCTGTATACGCATTGTTTATCCTTATACGATAATAATTATCAAACTCATTGCTCTGATAAATTGTGAATTAGGATCGCCACCATGTTAAGAAAATCAGTAAGATCGCTCTTTCTGACCGCCCTCTGCACCACCCCACTTTTCAGCTACGCCACCCAATATCCCCTTACCGTCACCGATCTTGACGGGAAAAGTGTCACCATTAAACAAGAACCGCAGCGCATCATTCTGCAGGATGGCCGCGATATTATGGCAATGGCACTGCTCGACCGCGATAATCCCTTCCAGCGTCTGGTTGCCTGGAACAATCTGGCAAAAAAACAGGACACAGCAACCTGGGACATGCTGAAAGGAAAATGGCCTGAGTCCGTCGGCATTCTGGATATGGGATTTAGTGACAAAGGCAACGTCGACCTGGAAAGCGTGCTGTCAAAACAGCCGGACCTGATGATTGCCCAGTTGCGCGCCAAGCCAGCGTTGAAGGAAAGCGGTGTGATCGACAAGCTCAGCGCGCTGAATATTCCCGTCTTGTTTGTCGATTACGAAGTGAATCCGGCGAAAGATACCGCCCCCAGCATCGATCTATTGGGGAAAGTGCTGAACCGCGAAGCCAATGCCAAAGCGTATACCGATTTCTATCGCCAACACTTTGATGCCATTCAGCAGAAAACCGCCACGATCACCCCGAAACCAAGCGTCTTTGTTGAACCGATTGCCGGAAACTCTGATTCCTGCTGCTTCACGCACAGTAAAAGCGGCTGGGGCGGATTAGTTGAAGCAGTCGGCGCGAAAAACATTGGTTCAGATTTACTGCCAGGCGCAACGGGTTTTGTCTCTCTGGAAAAAATCATCAGCATGAAACCTGATGCCTACATCATGACGGGCTCTAAGCGTGGTAACAGCCAAGTACTGCCGTTAGGCTATGGCGCCAGCGTAGAAGACGTTCGCAATCAGGCTAATGTGCTACTAAGCCGCACGGGTATTAGCCAGATTCCGGCAGTTCAGGCGAAACACGTCTATGGCGTTTACCACCATTTCTACAACCATCCCTACAACATTGTCGGTATGGAATATCTGGCAAAAGATATTTATCCTCAGGCGTTTACCAGCCTGAACCCTGATGACACGTATCACCATATCATTCAAAATTTTACCTCGCTGCCTGACAGTGACTTTATCTTTGCCTGGAAACAAGGTGAGTAATTTTTCATGAGTACGACCACTGAACCGGGTATCCGCAATACTGCCGCGGATGCCAACACCGTTATGGACAACTATCGCGGCATCATTCGACGCCGCGTGGGTGTGATGGCGATACTGCTGTTGATCATCATCGGCTCGTTGTTGCTGGATTTCACGATGGGACCTTCAGGCCTGACGCTTGATGTGCTGTGGCAAACGCTGACCGATCCGGCCAGCGCCGATGCCGGTACACGCGTGATCGTTTGGGACATTCGTCTGCCTTACGCGCTAATGGCGATTATTGTCGGGCTGGCGCTCGGCCTGGCTGGCGCAGAAATGCAAACCATCCTGAATAACCCGTTGGCCAGTCCGTTTACGCTCGGCGTTTCTTCCGCCGCCGCATTCGGCGCCGCGCTGGCTATCGTCCTCGGCATCGGTATCCCCGGCATTCCGGCTCAGTGGTTTATCTCTGCAAACGCTTTTATCTTTGCCCTGCTGGCAGCCTTGCTGCTTGATGGAATTACGCGCTGGACGCAGGTCGCCACGTCCGGCGTTGTGCTATTCGGTATCGCGCTGGTATTCACTTTCAATGCGCTGGTTTCCATGCTCCAGTTCATCGCCAACGAAGACACGCTGCAAGGTCTGGTGTTCTGGACGATGGGCAGTCTGGCGCGCGCGTCGTGGGAAAAACTGGGCATCTTGCTGCTGGTTCTGGCCATCATCATGCCCATTTCGCTGATGAGTTCATGGAAACTGACGGCGCTGCGGTTGGGTGAAGATCGCGCCGTGAGTTTTGGCATTAACGTTCGCCGCCTGCGTCTAGCGACGCTACTGCGCATCAGTATTTTATCTGCCATTTCAGTCGCATTTGTTGGCCCCATCGGCTTTATCGGTCTGGTTGCTCCACATATCGCACGTATGGTTTTCGGTGAAGATCACCGCTTCTATCTACCTGCCAGTGCCTTAACCGGTGCATTGGTGCTGTCGATGGCGTCCGTTGCCTCGAAAAATCTCATCCCCGGCGTCATTATCCCGGTCGGTATCGTCACATCACTGGTTGGCGTGCCCTTCTTCCTGAGTATTATCCTGCGCCACAGAGGAAACGTATGAACCAGCAAACCGCTTCTGGATTACGCCTTTCCCACTTTCGCGCCGGTTATCCTAAGCGTCAGGTGATTCGCGATCTGTCCGTCCCCCTGTTGCCGCGCGGGAAAATTACCGTGCTACTCGGCCCCAACGGCAGCGGTAAATCCACGCTGCTGCGCGCCATGGCGGGCCTGAATGCGTCCGAAGGCGAACTGTGGTTGGATGATACCAATCTGATGACGTTACCATTCGCTCAGCGGGCGGAAAAAGTCGTTTATCTGCCACAATCCCTTCCCGCAGGCGTTCACCTGCACGTGCTGGAATCGATCATCGTCGCACAGCGTGCGTCCGGCGGCATGCACAGTGCTGAAAAGCAGGATGAAGTCATGAATCTGCTGCGTCAGCTTGGCATTGAACATCTGGCGTTGAGCTATCTCGATCAGCTCTCAGGCGGGCAGAAACAGCTGGTCGGATTAGCGCAATCGCTGATCCGCCAACCTTCGCTTCTCCTGCTGGACGAACCGCTTAGCGCGCTGGATTTGAACTATCAGTTCCACGTCATGGATTTGGTGCGCAAGGAAACGCGTAAGCGCAACATCATCACCGTCGTGGTGGTGCATGACATCAATATCGCGCTGCGTCACGGCGACCATGTACTGATGCTGCAAAACGGTAACCTGATTGCTGATGGCGCGCCGGCCGAGGTGATTAGCCCAGAAAGTTTATCAGCGGTCTATGGCGTACGCGGCCGTATCGAGCGCTGTTCACAGGGCGTTCCGCAGGTGATTATCGACGGATTGGTAAGCGAACCGACCATCTAAGTCCGTCGTTGAATGAACAGACGGTGAGTTCCCTCACCGTCTTCCTTCCTTAGCTTATCTGGAACTACGACGCTTGATTTACCGCGTCAAAGCGATCTCGCAGCGCTTACTCTGACGGTGCCGTTATTCAACACAGGACAGGCGTTCAGAGCCAAGCATATCGCGCATGTTCGTCAGCATGTTTTCAAACAAACGCAGCGCCAAACCAACACTGTTTACGTTGTAGTATAACGGTGCGTCATAATGCTTCAGATAATGTTCGAACTCTGGTTTATCGAGCAGCTTATAAATTGCCGTAAATCGCAAAATAAGGTGACGGCAATTATTGAGGTAGAGATCGAGCGTGCGGTAATCACTTTTCATTAGCTGAGTAAGCAACGCGGTCATATGTTCGAACTCCGTCAGTAACGACGCATAATCCCCCAAATTTTCCGCACTGTGCTCAGTCGATTCCATATCGTCATCCCCCTGGATTTTTCACCACTGGTCAAGATCTTATAGCCGCATACCGTCTCACTGTACAGCATGCGGCTTGAGGGATCAGAAACTCTGCCAGTCCGTTTCATCCTGAGTGACGACGCCTTTTTTCCTCACGGGAGAAAGACGCGGCGTTGATATTCCCGGTAGCACAGGTGCAGAAGCGGAAGCCAGCGCCAGAGAGGGTACCTGTCCTACAATGAACTGCCCCACCAACTGACTCAGCGTACTCGCCTGCTCTTGTAGCGACTGCGACGCCGCAGAAGCCTCCTCCACCAATGAGGCGTTTTGCTGAGTCACATCGTCCATCTGGTTAACGGCCTGATGCACCTGACTGATACCTCGGCTTTGTTCCTCGGTCGCCGCCGCGATTTCATTCACCAAATCCGTCACCTGCTGGATCGCGTCTTTCATCGCCGACATATTTTTCCCTACGTCGCTGGCCTGATCAACACCTGCCGATACCAGCGAGTTTGAAGCATCAATCAAATCCTTGATTTCACGCGCCGCCGTGGATGACCGCTGTGCCAGCGTGCGAACTTCTCCCGCCACCACCGCAAAACCGCGTCCCTGCTCGCCGGCGCGCGCTGCTTCTACCGCCGCATTCAGGGCAAGAATATTGGTCTGAAATGCAATCCCTTCGATAAGCGCAATAATGTCGGTGATCTTGCCCGAGCTGGTACGAATATGTTCCATCGTATTCAGCATCGTGTTAACGGAATCCGCGCTATTGATGGAAATTCGGCTGGCATTCCCCGCCAGCAGGCTGGCCTGTTGCGTGTTCTCCGCATTCTGGCGCACTGTCTCACTGATTTCCGTCATACTGGCGGCGGTTTGTTCTAGCGAAGCAGCCTGTTCCTCGGTACGGGATGACAAATCTTCATTACCTGCGGCAATCTGTGTCGCCGCGCTACTCACCGACTGCGATGACGCACTCACTGATGCCAACGCCGAAGATACCCGGTGCATCAGGCGATTAAAGGCACGAGCGGTATTCCCCACTTCATCTTTACGCCGATCGTCAGCTTGAATCGTCAGGTCGAGATGCGTGCTGACGCTTTCCATCGTTTGACTCATATTGTTCAAGCTTTTTCTAATACCCAGAATGGTTCTCACCGCAAAAAAGCCGATCAGTAACACGATCAGTAACGTGCCGGACAACAGACCAAACCACGTTTGCTCATAGACCCGCTTATTCACCTGACGCAACGCATCGCCCATTTCAACATTAAGATCGAACTGTTTACGGTAATTGGCGAGCAGGTTACGTACCGCTTCTCCGGGTCCACCCGTTCCCTGCAACAGGCCAAGCGCGATCTCGTTTTGATTTGCCTTTGACGCATTAAGAAACACAGGTAGTGACGCCTGTAATTTTTTGGTCAGGTCAATCGCCGTGTTGGTCAGTTGTCGATCTTCCTCACTGGAGACATCATTGATCAGGTAGTACTCATTGAGGTTCTTTATTTCCTCGATGGTTCTATTAATGTCCTGTTCGATCGCGGGCAGCTTACGATCGTCATCCGTGGTCTGATGACGATACAAAAAAAGCACCAGCGAATTACTTTTATCCACCAGACTATTTAAATCTTTGATGCTCGGAATCGCATTGTCCTGAACATATTCAAAACGAGACTGGAACCCTGATAACAATGATAAAGTGACTATAACTAATGAGATAAGTGCTAGCGACATTAGTGAAAACGTCAGCAGCAAGCGTTGCGTGATATTCATAACCGCTCCATTTTTGAATTTTTATACCGCACTTTTTTTCCTGATTCCGGTATGTCGAATGAACAACATCGTCCTGCCTACATGGCGTGTTGAACAAAAATCAGACATTCCTTTACCACGCTCAATTATCGTCACAGAAGCGAACAGCTTGATAGCACTGATCGCCAAAACCATTTAATAATCTCAAACCAATAACCACCAACTATCAAAACAAGATAATCGATCGTCAAAAACATCTGACGATCCTGTAATCAGGTAAGTGGGAAGGGAAACGTTTGCTTTGATCTCTCACAGAACAAAAAATGCGGTGAAATCTGCTCTTCAGCGCCACTGTCGATAGATAGCTGAACGAGAGAGAAAGGCATAAAAAAAGCACTGAACGATGAGGTTCAGTGCTTTTTTATTATCGGGATTATGGCCTGACGGTGTTATTTCTTCGCTGGCAGCGTGACCCAGTAGCCTGGCTGGTACGGCAGCGGCAGGAACTTCTCATGGAAGGTACGGAACGTCGCATCAGGATCGATATCCTTAAACAGTTCCGGGTGCATCCATTTTGCTAGTACCTGAATCGCCACAAACTGATATGGGCTGTCATAGAACTGATGCCAGATTGCATGCGCATTACCATTGGTCGCAACGGGCAACGTTTTGAAGGCTGATCGTTCCATCAATTTTTGCAAACGTTGCAGCGCTTCTTTCTGATCGGCACCTGGTCCAACGCCAACCCAGCCATTCGCCGTGTTATAGTTTTTCCAGTTAGCCCCTGTCACCACCACCACATCCGGGCGGGAACTGATAATCTGCTCTGGGTTCAACGAACCAAACGTGCCGGGGATGATGTTCTTGGCAATGTTGTCACCACCAGCGGCTTCAACCATACGGCCAAAGTTCTCATCACCGAATGACATGCAGCACTCTTCATCATAGCCGCCTGCACGGTCGATCATCACTTTTGGACGTGGGCCCTGATAGTTCTTCAACCGATCGGTAACCAGCTCAATCTGCTCACGACGGAATTTAATAATCTCTTCCGCACGCTGTGGTTTTCCGACCAGTTGCCCCATGATGTGAATGCTTTTCTCCGCGTTCTCAAACGGCTTCTCGCGGAAATCGATAAACACCACCGGAATACCCAGCGAATTGAGTTTCTCAATCAATTTACCTTCATCCGTCGCCGCTTTTGATTCCAGATTCATCAACACCAAATCCGGTTTCAGCGTCAGCGCCTGCTCGACGTTGAAAGTACCATCCTTCGCTCCGCCGAAGGTCGGCAGCTTTTTAATTTCCGGGTATTTCTTTTCATAAGCCATATAGCCGTCGTAATCGGCTTTTGGCAGATCGTCACGCCAACCAACCACACGTTGGAACGGTGCTTCAGTATCAAAGGCAGCCAGCAGATAAATCTGTCGACCTTCCCCTAAAATAATCCGCTTCACTTCGGATTTAATTTCTACCTTCCTGCCACTAACGTCTTCGATAACAATCGGGTTAGCGCTAGCGATAGCGATAGCGCTCGCACTCAGCCCCAACAGAACAACGACTGAGAACAGCCATTTCTTCATTATTATTCCCTTCTGAGATTATGGTTATAAATGATAATAGTTATCATTATTGAAATGATATCCTGCCGTGATTATCGGAAGCAATGGGTTTTTAGCGCGACGTTAATAAAAGGTAAAATTAGCCGGAGAATGGCCGAATACCGCCCATCATCGCGGGCTGTGCGCTGAGGTAAAGCAGGATACCGGAGCCAACCAAAATCAGCCCGCCAGCAAAAGCCAGAAGAGAAAACGTCGCTCGCTGCCATACGGGCGATGCACGATTTGCCCCTAAACGCTCAACGATGCGACGGCAGTAAAAAACCAACACGGCCAGCGCCGAGATCGTGATCGCCGTTCCGGCAGCCATCACCAGCGCAGAGGCGACGCCCCACAGATAGACGCCGATCACTTTAGAGAAAAGCAACACCAGAATAGCGCCTGAACAGGGGCGCATTCCCATCGCCAGCACAATCATCAAGCGCGTACGCCAACTGCTATCACGCTCAAGCTCCTCATTGCTGGGAAGGTGGCGGTGCCCACAGCCGCAGTTGTCGTCGTGCTGATGCAAAGAATGGGAAAGCACAGACGCCGGACGAAGCCTCATACGTCTATCCGTTGGTACGTTAAGCTGGGTGACACGCAAAATAGTCGCAGGTTTAGGCTGCTGTACGAGGACGGTGTACAGCTGTTTCAATGCGCGGAAACAGAGCAAGAGCCCCAACCCCGCGACCAGCACGAAGCTTCCTTTTTCCATCCAGAAACTGCTGTTGTGCAACGTTCGGCTGGATAACTGTAAGATCCCTAAAACCACGGTCACTAGCGCTACCGCTATCAGTCCCTGAACCAGCGACGCGGCGAACGTCAACTTCAGGCTGCTTTTCAGCTTCGACGGGTGCGTCGCCAGATAGGTCATGATGACCACTTTACCGTGCCCTGGCCCAACGGCGTGGAGCACACCATAGACCAGACTGAATATCATCAGACTCAACCCCGCCTGATGCGGCTGCTGTTCCACCATTTGCAACAGGTGCGACATTTGCTGATGCAGCGATTTCTGCCAGATCGCGCTTTGCAACAGGATTTGCGGCCAGTACCCCACGATGTAATGCAGCGCCGAGGCCAGCAGCGCCAAAAAGAGCCACAGCGGCCACAGATCGCGCAGTCGATTCAACAACGGGCGCTGGCGCGGTAGCGAGCCGAGATTCACTGACATTGCAATGTCACCCGCTGTGCGAACTGTTTCCCCAGTTCCATATCTTCATCCGGCGCATCATTCTTATCCAGCGATAGCGCATAGGATTGCAGTTCAGCGTTAGGTTCTGGTGTGACGAGTGTCGTTTTACAGCGCGAGGCTAGCTCAGGCGCGAGCTTCACCGCCTTATCATTTTGATAAGACATATCGACAAAATAGGTAGGATCGTAAGTCGAAATCAGTAAAGGCTTTCCGGCCAGCGGCTGTGGATGTGCCAACGGCAGTACAAATTCCAGGACCGCCTGATTGCCTTTGCGGGAAAGATGATACTCGGTTGGCAACAGCGTATATTTCACGGGCTGATTATCACGATAAATATCGGTGAAATAGTGCTGCCCCCACACGTTAGCCATGACTTCCGCCGCCAGCTTTTTCCAGATTTCAGAATCGGTTTTCGCCTTTCCTGCGTCATACAGCAAATCGGCCGATGTGATAGGATCCATCGTCCACTGCATACGTAAACCGGTGATGTGGTCGTTCTGGCTCTCAACTGTCGTCTGCATATCAATAAAACTGTGTGGGTGAGCGAAAACGGGTTGGACGAATGCCAAGCCTGTCATCAGCAACGTTATCCGTCCGCACCCGCGTTTCAAAGCGTTATAATGTAACATTATTTTTACCACACTACGTTATCTTGACAGTAGATACCACTTTATTAGACCTTTTCGACCGCAGCACGGTGGCTGACAGAAGGCCGGATAAACAGTGCCGGCACCGCCAGCAGCGCCATCACCCAGAACGTGCCGCCCTGCAAATGCTCAAACAGGAAACCGGATACCATCGTCATCACCGCGATGCTGCCCCCCATCGCCAGCGCGGAATACACCGCCTGTAGCCGCAGAATGTCACCACCAGAACGTGCCGCGATAAAACGCATCGCGGCCAAGTGGCACACGGTGAACGTGCCACAGTGCAATATCTGTATCACAATCAGCCACGGCAGAGCCACCGTCGAGCCCATTAGCCCCCAGCGCACCACGCCACACACGGCTGAGAGCAGCAGAAGCTGTCTGGCGCTCCAGCGCCGAAACAGACGTTGGCTGAAGGTAAAGATGACAATTTCCGCGACCACACCTAATGACCAGAGATAGCCGATAATTGAGGCAGAATAGCCCGAATCTTGCCAATAAATAACGCTGAAACCATAGTAAGCCGCGTGCGCGCCCTGTAGCAGGGATACACAAAGCAGGAAACGCCATACCGCAGGCTCAGTCAGCAAGGTTTTCCACGGCGTCACGCTAACAGACTGTGTCGTCGACGCTGCGGCTTGCGGCATCACGCTGGGGCGAAGCAGCATGCCTAACAGCATGACAGCCAGCCCCGCACTGAGAATCGCCAGAATCGCGGGATGTCCCCAGATAGCGACCAGTTCCCCCGTCGCCGCAGAGGCGATAACGAAGGCTATCGACCCCCAAACCCGCACCTTGCCATAATCCATCACGATCTGCCGCTGCCAGGTTGCCGCTAATGCATCGGTCAGCGGCACCAGCGGCGCGAAAAACAGGTTAAACCCAATCATCACTATCATCAGCCACAGCCAGGCATTACCCAGCCAAAAACCAACGACCAGCGCCAGTGACAGTAACGCCAGTCCACGTAATACCGTAATCAGTTTGGACGGATCTTTCACACTGGGCGTGATGACCAAACTACCGACGAAGCGCGCCACCAGACCCGCCCCCAACAGCATCCCGATCGACTCGGCGGACAGCCCCTCGCCTTTCAGCCACCCGCCCCAAAACGGCAGGAAAACGCCATAACAAAAAAAGTAAGTGAAATAGCTCAGCGCCAGCCAGCGCGTCGATTGCAAAACCATGATGTCTCCCTTTCGATGACGAACACACCCGTTCACCATCCGACGAATCGTCGCAAACGCGATGTTTAGCATTTTCCACTGAAAATGCATCCACGCGTTTTGCTGGCGATTCTTTTTTTCTGGTTACTCTTTTTTGCCGATTACTGTGTCAGAGAGCATGCGGCGGCGCAACGCGTTATTCGCGATGAAACGTGAATGACGGTATCGACCCGATCGGCAGCCATAAAAAATTTCCGGGAGAAATGTTTAACGTTGCGTCAGCAACAGCCCGAAGGGTGGCGGCCATAAAAAACGCCAGCACACAGGCTGGCGTTTAGGAAGTGTTCCGACAGTGATGTCAGAGAAAATGCCGAATTATGCGTAAACCGGGAAGCGGGCGCAGATATCCAGAACTTTCTGTTTCACACGTTCAATGGTCGCTTCGTCGTTGATGTTATCCAACACATCACAGATCCAGCCAGCCAGTTCACGCACTTCCGCTTCTTTAAAGCCGCGACGGGTTGCCGCTGGCGTACCGATACGGATACCGGAAGTCACGAACGGGCTCTTCGGATCGTTAGGCACGCTGTTTTTGTTTACGGTGATATTCGCACGACCCAGCGCAGCATCAGCTTCTTTACCGGTCAGGTTTTTGCTAACCAGATCCAGCAGGAACAGGTGGTTGCTGGTTCCACCAGAAACAACGTTGAAACCACGTGACAGGAAGACTTCAACCATCGCTTTGGCGTTTTTCGCAACCTGCTGCTGATAAACCTTAAATTCAGGCTCCATGGCTTCTTTCAGCGCAACCGCTTTACCCGCGATAACGTGCATCAACGGACCACCCTGACCACCAGGGAAAACAGCAGAGTTCAGCTTTTTGTACAGCTCTTCGTCACCGCCTTTCGCCAGAATCAGGCCACCGCGTGGGCCAGCCAGCGTTTTGTGCGTCGTCGTGGTCACGATGTGAGCATGAGGAACCGGGTTAGGGTAAACATCAGCGGCAATCAGGCCAGCAACGTGCGCCATATCGACAAACAGGTAAGCGCCGATGCTGTCAGCGATTTCACGCATCTTCGCCCAGTCAACCACGCCAGAGTAAGCAGAGAAACCGCCGACGATCATTTTTGGCTTGTGCGTACGCGCCAGTTCAGCCATTTCGTCGTAGTCAATTTTGCCGCTTTCATCGATACCGTAAGGAATAACGTTATACAGTTTGCCCGACAGGTTAACCGGAGAACCGTGCGTCAGGTGACCACCGTGCGCCAGATTCATCCCCAGAATGGTGTCGCCCGGCTGCAGCAGCGCGGTGTAAACGGCAAAGTTAGCCTGAGAGCCAGAGTGCGGCTGTACGTTGGCATAATCGGCACCGAACAACGCCTTCGCACGGTCGATAGCCAGTTGCTCAACGATGTCCACATACTCACAGCCGCCGTAGTAACGTTTGCCCGGATAACCTTCAGCATACTTGTTCGTCAGCTGAGACCCTTGAGCCTGCATAACGCGTGGGCTGGTGTAGTTTTCTGACGCAATCAGTTCAATGTGCTCTTCCTGACGCACCACTTCTTGCTCCATTGCTTGCCACAGGTCGGCATCATAATCGGCAATGTTCATTTCACGCTTTAACATCCGGATCTCCTGACTCAGCTAACATAAATATACTGGGAATTGATGGCCCATTTGGGAATTGGGCTACCCTCTTGGGGAATGGCGTATAGTGTAAACCGTTTTTCCCTAATGAAGATAGGTCTTGACAGAGGTTTTTACGCAAACGATTAGCTACAGGCAGCACAAGGCTTCAGCAAATATGAGCTGTACGGTGTTAAACGGATTTTTCTTCATTCTCAACCTGCTATTTCTTCATGTTATTCCCTTTAGCCCTCCCTAAAAACCCCTACCACCAAAAAGGTAATTTACAGCGGCGAACAAACCCAATAAGATGCATATAAAATACAACTTATAAGTCATACCAATAAATAGGGAGTCACCATGCTGGATAACCAAACTATCGCCATTGTTAAATCGACCATTCCTCTGCTGGCGGAAACCGGCCCGAAACTGACCGCACATTTTTACGATCGCATGTTTACGCACAATCCTGAGCTCAAAGATATTTTTAATATGAGCAACCAGCGCAATGGCGATCAGCGGGAAGCGTTGTTCAATGCCATTTGTGCTTATGCGACGAATATCGAAAACCTGGCCGCGCTGCTGCCTGCGGTTGAGCGTATCGCCCAGAAGCACGCCAGCTTTAACATTCAGGCCGATCAGTATCAGATCGTGGGTAATCATTTATTGGCAACGCTGGATGAAATGTTTAGCCCAGGACAGGAGGTGCTGGACGCCTGGGGTAAAGCCTATGGCGTGCTGGCGAATGTCTTCATCCAGCGCGAAGGCGATATCTACCGCAGCACTGAAGCGAAAAACGGCGGCTGGAGCGGCGTGCGACCTTTCCGCATTGTGAACAAGCAGCCGCAAAGTTCCATCATTACCAGCTTCACGCTGGAACCCACCGACGGCCAACCTATTGCTGATTTTCAAGCAGGTCAATATCTGGCGGTTTACGTCAAACATGACAGTTTTGCCAATCAGGAGATTCGCCAATACTCTCTGACCCACGCGCCAAATGGGAAATCCTACCGAATTGCGGTTAAACGTGAAGCGCAAGGCACCGTTTCCGGCTATCTGCATGATACCGCGCGCGAAGGCGACATCATTCATCTGGCGGCTCCGCACGGCGATTTCTTCCTTGATATCCCCGCCTCTACACCCGTAGCCCTGATTTCCGGCGGCGTAGGGCAAACCCCTATGCTGGGTATGCTGCATACGCTAAAACAACAGGATCATCAGGCGAAAGTGTTATGGCTACACGCAGCAGAGAACGGCTCGGCGCATGCGTTTGCGGATGAAATCAAGCAAACGGGAGAATCGTTGCCGCAGTTCCAGCATCACATCTGGTATCGCGAACCACAGCAGGCCGATCGCCCTGGCGAAGATTATCATCACAGCGGATTGATGCAGTTAGCCTCGCTAAAAGATGAATTGACCACGCCAGATATGCACTATTACCTGTGTGGCCCTGTGGTGTTCATGCAGTTTGTCGCACAGCAGTTGCTGGCGATCGGGATCCCGGCTGAGCAGCTACATTACGAATGTTTTGGTCCGCATAAAGTTGTCTAACCCTCATTGATAACGGATCAAACCCAAAGGTCGCTTTTGCGGCCTTTTTTCATTTTTCAGACCGTCCCCCTTCCCAAAAATACCTTACCGATCACAATTTTATGTGCTGACACACGAGCGCTCCGCTAAAAAAGAGGTGGGTCACAAAAAAACACGCCTTATTAAAATAACATTTCATTTTTAATGAATAGCTATTTCATCAAAAAGGACCTGCGTTTAGGCATCGCCCTTGAATCGGCTTGGGTGCACAATAAAGCCCCCGACGTTTTCTCTAAAGGCCGTGACAAGAACGATAAAAAACAGCGACCTTCCTTTGACAACGCTTGGGTTCATTAACTGTTTTCGATTAATCAACAAGGGATATGTCTAACCATGGCAAAACGTTTTTCAGAAAGTGTGGCTTTAGCTCTGATACTTTCCGCCCCTTTCACACTGGTAAATGCTAAAACCCCCGCCGCTGCACACCAGACCGCCGCGCCAGAGAGCGCGAAATGGCTGTCGGGTTCAACGCTGGGTGAAAAAACCGGTTTATCGGGTAATGTCACCGCACGGGATATCCACCTGCCTGCCACCATCATTATCAGAGACCAGCAGGGCCAGAAGCGGCAGACACAGACCGATGAGCAAGGAAAATATCATCTTGATATCTCGGGTCTGACACCGCCGTTACGTCTTTTAGCCATTGAGTCCGGCGGCAATAATTGCCTGTTGAATAATATCTCCCGTGCAATCTGCCTGTCCGCCGTCGCTCCTTCAATGCATGACGGTAAAGAAAATATCGCCAATATCAACCCGCTGACTGACCGCATCACCTCTGACATCGCGGTAGCCGCAGGCTACATTGGTCCACAGCAGCTCACGGACGATACGGCATCGCCAAAAATGGACGCCGCAGAATGGAAAAAAGCCTACGCCGATTTTCATGCCGGTTTTAATGACGCGCTAAAACAGGTTGGCATCAGTGCCCCCACACGTTTCGATCCCCTGACCTACTCTGCCGCCCAACAGGAAGCCGTTACCAAAATCGTCAGCGTCATTAACCATAACCGAAATTATCACAACGACACGGGCTACTCCGGCCATACCGTTTTGACTGACAGCGCATTCCATCCGATTGTCGGCCTGAATAATAAAGGCGATTATGAACCGTTAGATTATCGTTCTGCTCGCCAGAGTCTGGACGCAATCCAGAAAGCACAAACCCGCATTTTCATCGTCGGCGACTCAACTGCGGCAACCTATGAAAAAATGCGCTTCCCACGTATGGGATGGGGGCAGGTTTTTGAACAGCAGTTCAGTAAAAACAGCGGCGTCAAAGTGGTGAATGGCACACGTGCCGGACGTAGTTCACGCGACTATTTTTACGAAGGCTGGTTCCGCCAGATGCAGCCACTGATGAAGGAAGGCGATTTCCTGTTTATCCAAATGGGACATAATGATCAAAACTGCAACAGTGCAAAAGCGGTACGTGGCCCAGCTGACGTCGCTAACCTCTGTACTTATCCAAACGATGCGACAGGGAAAAAACAGGCGCCACAGGGAAAAGCCGATATGTCATTCCAGACATCCTTGGAGCGTTACATCACCTTTGCCCGCCAGCATAAACTCACACCGGTTCTGCTTACCCCAACCACCCGAGTAAAAACGGCTGAAGGCAAAAACGGCACGCCAGCGGTACACAGCCACTTCACCAAACAAAACGCGGAAAACGGTTATGCCTTTGTCGGCGATTACAGCCAGACCATCAAAGATACGGCAGCAGATAATAAGGTCGTGTTGCTGGACATTGAACCAGCCACTATCGCTCTAGCGAACCAAGGTAACAGCGATCATTGGAAACAGTATTGGCTGGTGATCGATCCCAAAAAATATCCTTACTATCGCGATCAGGCGGGTAGCCTGAGCAAACCAGATACCACCCATTTTCAGAAAAAAGGCGCTATCGCCGTAGCTGAGATTGTCGCTGACGCCATCCGACAAGAACCTGCGTTAGCGTCGCTGGCAGAAAAAACGGTCAGCAAACACAAGTAGTTATCAGTCAGGAAAAACGATAAGACAGAACCGCGCGGTGCCACATTGCCGCGCGTTACAAACCCTCCCTTACCGATTACAGGACTCTGGACATGATAAAAGCCTCAAACCTCTGCAAAACGCTGACCTTAGCTATGCTAATTTCCTCACCGTGGTCGTTAGCGCAGGCAGCCGACTACAATGCTCTCGTTTCCACCAATGCAGGGGACGCCAACGCCTACAAAACCATTACAGAAGCCATCGCCAGCGCACCGGCAGACAGCTCACCGTTTGTTATCTATGTGAAAAATGGCGTCTACCACGAGCGTCTGACCATTACACGCCCTAACATTCATCTACAGGGCGAAAGCCGTGACGGCACCGTGATCACCGCGACAACCGCAGCCGGCACGCTCAAACCCGATGGCAGCAAATGGGGAACCTATGGCAGCAACACGGTGAAGGTCGATGCTCCCGATTTCAGCGCCCGTTCTCTGACCATCAGCAATGATTTCGATTACCCGGCCAATCAGGCCAAAGCCAATGACGACCCCACCAAGCTAAAAGACTCGCAGGCCGTTGCGCTGCTGGTTGCTGAAAATAGCGATCGCGCATGGTTTCATGATGTCAGCCTGACGGGCTATCAGGACACGTTATATGTGAAAGGTGGGCGCAGCTTCTTCTCGCAATGCCGTATCAGCGGCACCGTTGATTTCATCTTTGGCAACGGTACCGCACTCTTTGACGATTGCGACATCGTCGCGCGTAACCGTACCGACGTGAAAGATCAGCCTCTCGGCTATCTCACCGCCCCCAGCACCGACATTAAGCAAAAATATGGCCTGGTCATTACCAATAGCCGGGTGATTAAAGAGAAAGACGTCCCAGCGAAAAGCTATGGTTTGGGTCGCCCATGGCATCCAACGACCACCTTTGAAGATGGCCGTTATGCCGACCCTAACGCTATCGGCCAGACCGTCTTCCTGAACACCAGCATGGACGACCACATCTATGGCTGGGACAAAATGTCCGGCAAAGATAAACAAGGCGAGAAAATCTGGTTCCATCCTCAGGACTCACGCTTTTTCGAGTATAAATCCAGCGGAAAAGGCGCAGAGAAAAACGATCAGCGCCGCCAGTTAAGCGACGCGGAAGCAGCAGAATACACCGCAGACAAAGTGCTGGCAGGCTGGGTGCCTACCGCGCCGAAAGGGAAGTAGAAGTAGAGTAGAAGTAAATGTGAAGAAGCCAGCCTGATGAGGCTGGCTTCTAAAAAGGAACAACGTAAGGCGAGACGATTAAATCGCTTCCTCGTCCTCTTCACCGGTACGAATACGGACTACGCGCGCGACATCAAAGACAAAGATTTTACCGTCGCCGATTTTCCCCGTCTGCGCGGTCTGCGTGATAGTTTCTACACAGGTATCGACGATATCATCCGCCACGACAATTTCGATTTTTACTTTTGGCAGAAAGTCGACCATGTATTCTGCGCCGCGATACAGCTCGGTGTGACCTTTCTGACGACCAAAGCCTTTAACTTCCGTTACCGTCATCCCTGTGATGCCCACTTCAGCTAACGCTTCACGCACATCGTCCAGTTTGAACGGCTTAATAATCGCATCAATTTTCTTCATGGAGGAACCTTTGTGTTATCTATGTTGCGGCCAAAGCCGAGCATCAGCAAATGAGCAGCATGTCAGAACTCAGGCAGACAATCCATACCCACCCCGCATCACGCTGCAGGCGTGCTGCCAATTCTATCAACGCTAGTCTTTAAAATCGTTGGCATCCAATTCATGGCGGCCCAACAGTTTATAAAATTCCGTTCGGTTACGCCCGGCCATTCGCGCAGCCTGCGTCACGTTACCTTTTGCGATCTGTAACAACTTTCGCAGATAGTTAAGTTCAAACTGGTGGCGCGCTTCAACAAAGGTTGGCAGCGCCGTATTTTCACCTTCCAGCGCCTGTTCAACCAGCGCGTCACTTATGACTGGCGCGCTGGTCAGCGCCACACACTGTTCAATGACATTCACCAGTTGACGCACGTTACCCGGCCAGCTTGCCGTCATCAAGCGCTTCATCGCATCGGTTGAAAAGGTTCGCACAAAAGGCTTGTGGCGGTTGGCGGATTCACGCAGCAGATGATTTGCCAGCAGAGGAATATCTTCGGCACGCTCATGTAGCGCAGGCAGCTTCATATTCACCACGTTGAGCCGATAATACAGATCCTCGCGGAATTCGTTTTTCGCCATCGCCTTTGGTAAGTCACGGTGCGTGGCGGAAATAATCCGCACGTCGATATCCAGATCGCGGTTGCTCCCCAGCGGGCGGACTTTTCGCTCTTGCAGAACACGTAACAGTTTAACCTGCAGAGACAGCGGCATATCGCCGATTTCATCTAAAAACAGCGTACCGCCTTCCGCCGCCTGAAAAAGCCCCTCACGGCTGCTCACCGCACCGGTAAAAGCGCCTTTGGCATGACCGAACAACTCAGATTCCAGCAACGGTTCCGGCAGCGCGCCGCAGTTAATGGCAATAAACGCTTTCTTCGCACGCGGGCTTGCCGCATGAATGGCCTGAGCCAGCACCTCTTTCCCGGTTCCGCTCTGCCCATTAATCAACACGCTGACATCCGACTGTGCAACCATTCTGGCCTGTTCCAGCAGGCGTAACATAATCGGGCTGCGCGTCACGATGGTTTCACGCCAGCTTTCATCACCTGCTGGCGCGGACAGCGCCAGTGCTTCATCTATCGCTTTGTAAAGCGCATCACGGTCAACAGGCTTCGTCAGGAAACTAAATACTCCCTGCTGCGTGGCGGCAACGGCATCGGGAATAGAACCGTGAGCGGTTAAAATGATTACCGGCATCCCCGGCTGATAGCGCTGAATTTCGGAAAACAGCGCCATGCCATCCATCTCGTCCATACGAAGATCGCTGATCACCAAATCGAACGTTTCACGCGTTAACAACCGCAGCGCTTCCTGGCCGCTCTCCGCTGTCATCACACTAAATCCTTCGCTGGTCAGGCGCATACCCAATAGCTTCAGCAGACTGGGGTCATCATCCACGAGCAATAAACTCGCCGTTTTTCGGGCTGTCATTGTCTTGTTGACTCCTTCTTCGTCGGTTTGTCCGTATGCGATTCCATCGGCGGTGTATAGGTATCATCCGCATCCACTGGCTCACTTCTGGATTTCGTTGTCGAATTGCGCGAACCGTCTCTAACACCTGTACCGCTACGACGATCGGTATCGTTATCCGGCATTTCTCCCGACAGTTGCTTACGCGACGACAGTTGACGTTCAATATCCGTCAAGTTTTCCAGTTTCTGCGTGGTCGTTTCTAATTGGTATTGCAGATGATTTTGCTGGACACGCAGGGCGTCCAGCTGTTTGTCGCTGGATTCCTGTAAACGCTTATAGCGCAGGCGTTCATCCGACAGCGCCAGAAACAGCGTTTGTCTGTCACGCCAGGTTTGCATCAGCGGACGCAGCGCCGCAGGGAAAGCCAAACGGTATAAATTGATCTGTTCCAGCACCTGACGCCGCTCAACCTGAGTAATACCGGCATTATCCAACAGAATGCCCTGCTTAAACGCGCTATCCCAGCTATCCCCCGCAACCTGCCCGGCTTCCTCACGAGCCTGGAATTGTGTCAAACGTCCGGCACAGTCCATCGCACGCAACCAGTAAAGCGCATTATTCATGGATTCACGATCGTCTATCTGCCACAGGTGTTCACATTGTGCGATACGGAAATCCGCAACCTGCTCTTTCGGTGGGGCAGTTTCTGCTTCCAGCAAGGCCGAGCCATGGTTCACATGGCTATTACACGCCGCTAAAACGAGTGGCGACGACATAAGCGTCGCCTTCAAAAGGCGGGAAAATACGCTATTCGTAAACCATCCCTTCATAAACCATGCATTCATTATTTATTCATTCTCAGACTTTATTCGTTATCGGACTATTCGTTATCGGACAATAAGGGCAGCTCGATACGGAAACACACATCAGCATAGTCCACGGTAATCAGGCTAAGCTCACCACGCATACGACGAATGCAATCACGCGCAATGCTCAGCCCCAACCCACTTCCTTTAACCGCACCACGACGCTGGTGACTTCCCTGATAAAAGGGCTCAAAAATCATACCCCGCTCTGCGTCGGGAATGGGCGTACCACTGTTGGCGACATCAATCTGAACGCGATTGCCAATCTGACGGCTATAAATCCAAATGTTACCGGATTCCTTACCGTAGTGCACCGCATTGGAATAGAGATTATCAATCACTCGCATCAACAACGTCGTCTCCGCCCAGCAGTGCCCAATGTCCAATGTCACATCGGTATGAATCATTTTGGCACGAGCGGGGAGACTGTGGGACGATACGACGATAT
This sequence comes from Pectobacterium aroidearum, assembly GCF_015689195.1. Classification (GTDB taxonomy): domain Bacteria; phylum Pseudomonadota; class Gammaproteobacteria; order Enterobacterales; family Enterobacteriaceae; genus Pectobacterium; species Pectobacterium aroidearum. The sequence continues at coordinate 1,437,447 of NZ_CP065044.1, read as the reverse complement.
CGACGATTTCTTCGATTTCAACACGTTCCAGCTCGGTCGGTGTATCCGCCAGTTTGCGGTTATAGTCCAGCAGTTGATCGATCAGCTGTAGCAGGTGGCGACTGCTGCTATCAAGAATAGCGACGACCTCCTTCTGGTCGGCAGTCAGTGGGCCAACCACCTCGTCGGCAAGCAGCTCAGTGCCTTCCCGCAAGCTCGCCAGCGGCGTCTTGAGTTCATGGGAGATATGGCGTAAGAATTCATGCCGCTGCGATTCCAGCCAGGACAGACGCTCACTCAGCCAGATAATGCGCTGCGCCAGCGTCCGAATCTCACGCGGGCCTTTGAACGTGCTGGTGTTCCCCAGCGAACGGCCTTCACCAAGGCGGTTGATCATCCGCTCTACGCCATTAACCGGGCCGATAATCATCCGCGTAAAGAGGACCACCAGCATCACGCTGACCAGAAATAAGAGCAACGCCTGCCAGCCGAAGAACTGGCCGCGTTCGGAAATAGCCTGCTGAAGCTGTTGCCCGCGAGAGAAAACAACGTCGCGTGTCACCTGCACCATCTGTCCGTTCGCGCGAGAGAACCCCTCCAGCAGGCTTGAGGCGGTTTGTTCCGGGCCGCTGTTATGGCAGCGTATCTCACCGAGCTGAGTAAGCAGCTGCCGCAGTGTTTGGTAATAGCGGGGATCGGGCAACACCTGCGCGTGGGAGTCCAGCATTTGCGAATACTGTTTACGCTGGTTCTGGTAGAGCGTTGCCAGCGTCTGATCGTCCAATACGCAGTATTGCCGGTAGCTACGCTCCATCGCCAGCGCCACGCTGGTCATCGACTCACTGCGGCGGGCATCCGCCAGCGTTGTCCGGTTGATATCGGCAGCCTGTTCGCTCAGCATGTTCAGACTTTGGTAAGCCTGATAGGCCAGTACCAGCAGCGGCAGCAGCACCAACAAGAACGCCATAATTACTAATTGCCGCAGGGAACGCGGGAATAAACGCCATCGTTTCAAAGAAATCATCTCGTTACCTATCGAATCCGCATTGATGCTAACCGAGTCTTATAAAAGTTCAACGTTTTCCCTTACGACATGCGCAACGCTTCGCAATACGGCATGAATACCAATGTAACGTCGCAGAAAGTCTGCGCCGTAAACAGTCGCGCCGTAACAAGCAATCAAAGGGGGATTGAATTCTCTGGAGGAGGGGTGAAGGGGAGTAAAACGTCACGCGGCCAGAAGAATCGCTCCCTCTGGCCGCGTGACTGAATAGGCGGTGCCTCACTCAACGTGTCGCCCGATGCTTGATAACGTTCGTTTTCACGCCCTGTTATCGGTCTGGTGGACGATAGGCACCCTTTCTTTTGGCATCATTCCAGATGTTATGAGCGAAAATATTTGCCAGTCAGCAACGCAATCATAACCAGTTGAATGAGCAACACGAGTTATATTGCACTTATCATGCCAACTATCAATAAATAAAATTAACACACTGATTATAAATAATTTTTATCTTAACTTTTACCGAAAAACTCATTATCCGCAATGCCAATAATAGTAACACGCGCAAAAAAGCCGATTTATGTCGCTAAAAACAGACAGCTTTATAACGCTGTCACGCCGCTCATATAAATCAACATGTTAAATGTCACCAATTAGAGACAACAAAAAACCAGTCCGTCGCAAAAAAACGACAATCGGAAAGAACGGACGTAAAAAAGGGGCCAAAGCCCCTTTATCTGACTAATATTCGCTTAGCCCAGCTGTCTGCGCGCATTGCGGAACATACGCATCCACGGGCCATCCTCGCCCCACTCTTCCGGGTGCCAGGAGTTACTGACAGTACGGAACACACGCTCAGGGTGCGGCATCATGACCGTTGCCCGACCGCTGGTGCTGGTAACCGCCGTAATACCGTTTGGCGAGCCATTCGGGTTAGCCGGATAGTTCTCAGTGACCTGACCGTAGTGGTTGATGTAACGCAGCGCCACCAGACCGTGTTCTTCAATCGCCGCCAGATGGGCATCGTCGCGGACTTCAACCTGACCTTCTCCGTGTGAAACGGCAATCGGCATGCGCGATCCAGCCATATCATTCATGAACAGCGACGGGCTTTTCTGCACTTCGACCAGGCTGAAGCGAGCTTCAAAGCGATCGGATTTATTGCGGACAAAACGCGGCCAGAGATCGGCACCTGGAATCAGTTCACGCAGGTTAGACATCATCTGGCAACCGTTACATACACCCAGCGCCAACGTCTGCGGACGCAGGAAAAATTCCGCGAATTCATCGCGAACGCGAGAGTTGAACAGAATGGACTTCGCCCAACCTTCGCCAGCTCCCAGCACGTCACCATAAGAGAAGCCACCGCAGGCAACCAAAGCCTGGAAATCCTGCAAGTTACGGCGATTCGCCAGCAGGTCACTCATATGGATGTCAATGGCATCAAAGCCAGCGCGGTGGAATGCCGCCGCCATTTCTACGTGAGAGTTAACCCCCTGCTCACGCAGGACAGCCACTTTAGGCCGGACATTCTTCGCAATATAAGGTGCTGCGATATCTTCCTGTGGATTGAAGGTCAGCGCCGCGTTAAGGCCGGGATCGTTATCATCCTGTCTGGCGATATGTTCCTGATCGGCACACTGCGGGTTATCGCGCAGGCGCTGCATCTGCCAGCTGGTTTCTGCCCACCAGCGACGCAGCGTTGAACGGCTTTCCTGATAAATCGCTTCTGCACCCTTATTGATGGTGAAACGTGTTCCTTCTTCAGCCTGACCGAGATAATGCACGCAGTCCGCCAGACCATGCAGTGCCAGAACCGCATTCACTTCAGCACGGCGTGCAACCGGGATCTGAATGACAGCACCAAGCTCTTCGTTAAACAGCGTCGCCAGCGTATCCTCGCCCTGAGAAGCGATATCGACAGTAATGCCACAGTGGCCAGCAAACGCCATCTCAGCCAGCGTAACCAGCAGGCCGCCGTCTGAACGGTCGTGGTAAGCCAGAAGCGCCTTATCCGCAACCAGCTGCTGCATAGCATTAAAGAAGCCCGCCAGTTGTTCTGGACTATGCACATCTGCCGTCTTACGACCCAACTGACGATAAACCTGCGCCAGCGCCGTCGCGCCCAGCGCTTTATTGCCTGCGCCCAAATCGATCAGCAGCAGTGCATTATCCTGTCCGGTACGCAGCTGTGGTGTGACCGTGTTACGCACGTCTTCTACACGAGCAAACGCAGAGATCACCAGCGACATCGGCGAGGTGACCGCGCGATCTTCACCCTCTTCCTGCCAGCGGGTTTTCATCGACATGGAATCTTTACCCACCGGGATCGTCAGACCCAGCGCCGGACACAGCTCCTCACCCACGGCTTTCACCGCTTCATACAGACCGGCATCTTCACCCGGATGCCCCGCTGCCGCCATCCAGTTCGCAGACAGCTTAACGCGAGTCAGCGGGCCAATGTGCGTAGCAGCAATGTTGGTCAGCGCTTCACCGACGGCCAAACGCGCAGAGGCCGCGAAGTTACGCAGCGCAACTGGCGCACGTTCGCCAATAGACATCGCCTCGCCGTAATAGCTGTCAAGGCTGGCGGTCGTCACCGCACAGTCAGCCACCGGAACCTGCCACGGGCCAACCATCTGATCGCGCGCGACCATGCCAGTAACAGAGCGGTCGCCAATGGTGATCAGGAAGGTTTTTTCTGCCACCACAGGCAAATGCAGCACGCGCTCGACCGCTTCGGCCAGATAGATTTCATCACGCTGTAGCGGTGTACCTTCAACCTGCTTGCGTTCAACATCACGCAGCATTTTCGGCGTTTTGCCCAGCAGCACGTCCAGCGGCAAATCGATAGGCTTGTTGTTAAAGTGACGATCGTTCATCGTCAGATGCAGTTCTTCCGTCGCCTCGCCAATCACCGCATAAGGTGCGCGTTCACGGCGGCAAATCTCATCAAACTGTGCCAACTGCTCTGGCGCAACGGCCAGAACGTAGCGCTCCTGCGATTCATTACACCAGACTTCCAGCGGGCTCATGCCCGGCTCGTCATTCAGAATATCGCGCAGTTCAAAACGACCACCGCGGCCACCGTCGCTCACCAGCTCCGGCATCGCGTTGGACAAGCCACCCGCACCGACATCGTGAATGAACAGGATCGGGTTGGCTTCACCTAATTGCCAGCAGCGATCGATCACTTCCTGACAGCGGCGCTCCATTTCCGGGTTATCGCGCTGTACAGAAGCAAAATCCAGATCCGCATCAGACTGGCCCGATGCCATAGAGGAAGCGGCACCACCGCCCAGACCGATATTCATGGACGGCCCGCCCAGCACAATCAGCTTGGCGCCGACGCTGATTTCACCTTTCTTAACGTGATCGGCGCGGATGTTGCCAATACCGCCCGCCAGCATGATCGGTTTGTGGTAGCCACGCAGTTCTGTGCCATTGTGGCTATCGACACGTTCTTCATAAGTACGGAAATAACCCGTCAGTGCAGGACGGCCAAATTCATTGTTGAATGCCGCGCCGCCCAGTGGGCCTTCGGTCATGATATCCAGCGCGCTGACAATACGCTCTGGCTTGCCGAACTCTTCTTCTTCCCACGGCTGAATAAAGCCAGGAATACGCAGGTTCGATACAGAAAAGCCCACCAGACCCGCTTTCGGCTTGGAGCCACGACCTGTTGCGCCTTCATCACGAATTTCACCACCAGACCCTGTTGCTGCGCCCGGCCACGGAGAAATCGCGGTTGGGTGGTTATGCGTTTCAACCTTCATCAGGATATGTGCATCTTCCTGATGGTAAGCATATTGCCCTTTGGTATCAGTGTAGAAACGGCCGACGGCGGAACCTTCCATGACAGCAGCGTTATCTTTATAGGCAGAGAGAACGTGATCGGGCGTGTGTTCAAAGGTGTTTTTGATCATTTTGAACAGTGACTTCGGCTGAGCAACGCCGTCGATCACCCAATCAGCGTTAAAAATCTTGTGGCGGCAGTGTTCAGAGTTCGCCTGTGCGAACATATACAATTCGATATCGTTAGGATTGCGGCCCAGTTTGGTGAAGGCTTCCAGCAGATAATCAATTTCATCTTCCGCCAGTGCCAGTCCCAGACGGACGTTCGCGTCTTCCAACGCCTGACGCCCTTGCAGCAGAATTTCGACGCGTTTGAAAGGTGCAGGCTGATGATGAGAGAACAGCGCTTCGGCCTGTTTCAGGTCGCTGAATACGCTTTCCATCATCCGGTCATGCAGCAATGCCCCCAGTTGCTGCCACTGTTCATCGCTCAGCGTAGGCGCATGAATATAGAAAGCCAGACCGCGTTCCAGACGCAGTACCTTGCTTAATCCACAGTTATGGGCGATATCCGTTGCTTTAGAAGACCACGGGGAAATCGTGCCGGGACGCGGCGTGACCAGTAACAGATGGCCTTGCGGCTCGTGCTCCGCGAGAGAAGGACCATACTTCAGCAAACGTGTCAGTTTGGCCTGTTCATCGTTGTTCAGCGGGGCGCTGACATCGGCGAAATGTACGTATTCAGCATAGATATCGCTGACCGGCAAAACGTGCTCTTTGCAGCGGACCAGCAATTTATTAATACGAAAAGCCGATAAAGCAGGTGAACCACGCAGTATTTCCATAATCTAAAGTTCTCTCGTCTTCGATGCACTGGCTGCGATACAGCCATTGGGCACAACAGGGGGGAAACGCGCACATTATAGAGAATCCTTCCCCCGGACGAAACCGTTTGCGTGGCGATAATTTCACTTCGCATGAGGAGAATGATTAATCGGTGACCAAATCAATAAAAGTTGCACACTGGCGGTTTGTTAAGCAAAATGCCCCCACTCTGGGAAATGACGTATAAAAAAACTGCCGTTACAGACAGACAGGCCATACGGCCGCCGAGAGATAACTATTTGAAGCCTTTAAAATTAAATTATTTTTTCATCGGGATTATCACGTTACTGCTGGCGTTAGCGCTATGGCCTAGTATTCCCTGGCGCAGTAGCCAGGATGCTCAGCTCAGGCAGATCCTCTCACGCGGTGAGTTGCGTATCAGTACGGTCAATTCACCGCTGACTTATGCAATGAGCAACGGATCCCCGACAGGTCTGGATTATGAACTGGCAAAACGTTTCGCCGACTACCTCGGCGTCAAGCTGGTGGTCTCGTCACGCAAGAACCTTGACGAACTGTTTGACGATCTGGACGGTGACGATGCCGATCTGCTGGCCTCAGGGCTAATTTACAATCATGAGCGTCTGGAACGCTTCCGTGCTGGCCCAACCTACTATTCCATTTCACAACAGATGGTCTACCGCCTCGGCTCGCCTCGTCCAAAAACGCTGGATAAGCTGCAAGGCCGACTCGTCGTTACATCCGGTTCAGCGCACGCGGCGACCCTGCGCGATCTCAAGGCAGAGAAATACCCGCAGCTCAGTTGGGAATCGGCCTCCGACCAGAGCACGCAAGAATTACTCAAGCAGGTTGCTGACGGCAAGCTGGACTACACGCTGGGGGATTCCGTCACCATTGGCTTGATGCAGCGAATTCATCCGCAGCTCGCCGTCGCCTTCGATCTCAGTGACGAAGAGCCCGTCACCTGGTATATGCGCCGTTCGCACGATGACAGCCTATCTGCCGCGCTGCTGGACTTCTTCAGCCAGATTGTCGAAGACGGCACGCTCGCGCGTCTGGAGGAGAAATATCTCGGCCACGTTGGCGAGTTTGACTATGTCGATACCACCACGTTCTTGAGTGCGATTGATGAAACGTTGCCGGATTTACGCCCTCTATTTGAAAAATATGCTACCGAAATCGACTGGAAGCTGCTGGCCGCCATCTCCTATCAGGAGTCACACTGGAACCCACAGGCGACATCACCGACCGGCGTGCGTGGGCTGATGATGCTCACACGCAACACCGCAGAAAGCCTGAACGTGACCGATCGCGTCGACCCGGAACAAAGCATTCGCGGCGGCGCGCAGTACATGTCGCATATGATGCAGAAAATGCCGGACACCATCCCGGAAGATGAAAAAATCTGGTTTGCGCTGGCGTCCTACAACATGGGGTACGCCCATCTGCTTGACGCGCGTAAATTGACTGAAAAACAGAAGGGTAACCCCGATAGTTGGGTTGATGTGAAGATGCGCCTGCCGATGTTGAGCCAAAAGCGCTACTACACGCAAACCACCTACGGCTATGCACGCGGACATGAAGCCTATAACTACGTGGAAAACATTCGACGTTATATGGTGAGTCTGGAAGGTTACCTGATAGAGAAAGAAACGAAAGCGCAACAACAGACTCAGATAGCACAAGGCTACCCGGTCGTTCCTCTCAACAAGGTGCCGGAATAAGTCGACATAAAGGAAGAAAAACGCCGCAACGCCTGCGTGAGTGCTAGTCACTTCATCCCCATGTTAGAAGAAACACGGGGATGAGGTTCCCGCAGGGGTGCCTCGCCCGTGGTCGCGCCGTATGTATCTCGGTTCTTAAACGCGCGGCAATATGCTATTCCTGCGCGGCGTTTTTCTCTGCCGCCCGACGGGCTTTATGCTGCTCACGGCGCAGGCGAAAGAACGTACTGAGCGTTGCAGAACATTCCTCAGCCAGAATGCCGGATTCAATCACGATCTGATGGTTCATGCCAGGGTGACGCAGAATGTCCACCAGCGACCCTGCCGCCCCGGTTTTCTCATCTGATGCACCGTAAACCAAACGGCCAATACGGCTGTGTATCATCGCGCCTGCGCACATGATGCAGGGCTCCAACGTGACATACAGCGTGGTATCCAACAGGCGATAATTCTGCAACACCTGCCCTCCCTGCCGCAGCGCCATAATCTCAGCGTGCGCGGTAGGATCGTGATGTCCGATGGGTCGGTTCCACCCTTCGCCAATGGCTTCATTATCCAACACCAACACCGCACCAACTGGCACTTCGCCTTCATCCTGTGCACGCTGAGCCAGCGTCAATGCATAGCGCATCCAGTATTCATCATTACTCACGCGACTCACATTTCCTCATTCAACAATTCACATTTTGGCGGCGCATTATATCTATATGGAGAGATGAAAAATCAGATGAAAGGATGAAAAAATCATTCCAGCTGTTGCAGGCTACCGTCGGGGGTCACCCGCCAGCGGTGTTCGCAGAAATAGAGCAGCGGGTTGTCTTGTTTACTGTCGCTGTAGCCACTGTAGAGTTTGAGCGGCGCGCCCAGACGCTGCTCCATCTGAACGACTTTTTCATGCCCCAGACAGCGCAACGTCAATACCCAGCCGCCGTAGCGGCGTGTAATCTGGCTCCCCATCAGGCGAACACCGGGCAGAAAAGGGGAATCGTGATAGACCTGTTCGACCAGCCGCTGCGGCGATCCGGTCACCAGCCACACCTGCGCGTCACTATCTTCAAGATAGGTTTTCAGCCGCTGCTGAACCTGCGGAAACGGGATAACATCATGACGAAACGCGCCGACGAACTGCTTTTCCAGTTGAACCAGTTCCTCTTCATCGCGCCCAAACGTAATCGCCCACAGCAGCCAGCTCATCGGCCACCGCGCGGCACGGCCGCGAATCAATAAACCCAGTCCGATAACGGGCAATAGCGGGATAACCAGAACCAGATTTAGCGGCAGCCGACGAAGTAAAAAACGCAAAAAGCTGCCAAACATGTCCTGCTGATGCAACGTGCCATCCAGATCAAAAAAAACAATGCGTTGCTCTCGCTTATCACTCAAAACGTTTCTCCCGACTTACACCAAGGTAATGTTATCCGCCAATCAGCGCCTCACGCAGATAACCGTTGTGTTGTTTCAGGCGCTCACGCGCCGCTGCCACATCAATATTCGCCAGAAGCATCAGAATGGCAGGCTTCACTTCATTATCCGCCAGCACCAGCGCCTGCCGCGCCTTTTCCCGCTCGGCACCCGTCGCTTCAACGACAATGCGGCAAGCCCTGTCCAACAGTTTCACGTTGGTTGCCTTCACATCAACCATCAAATTCTGGTACACCTTCCCCAGCTTAACCATTACGCCGGTAGAAATCATATTCAGGACTAATTTTTGTGCCGTTCCAGACTTAAGCCGCGTGGAGCCCGTTAACGCTTCTGGGCCAACGACGGGAGAAATCGCCACCTGCGCCTCCTGTGCGATAGGCGATTGCGGATTGCAGGAGATCGCCGCCGTCCGGCAGCCTACATCACGCGCATAGCGCAGTGCGCCAATCACATAAGGCGTTCGTCCTGATGCCGCAAGACCGATCACCATATCCACAGCGGTTAAATCCAGCGCTTTTAAATCCGCTTCACCGAGTGCGGGATCGTCTTCCGCACCTTCCACCGCCTTCAGCAGCGCGCCCGGCCCACCGGCAATCAGGCCGATAACCAGCCCGTGTGGTACACCAAATGTTGGCGGACATTCTGAAGCATCCAGTACGCCTAAACGACCGCTGGTGCCCGCGCCCAGATAGATCAGCCGCCCACCCGCCTGTAGCGAAGCCGTCGCCAGATCGACCGCTTCGGCAATCGCAGGTAAAACCTGCGCAATAGCTTCAGGCACTTTCCGATCTTCCTGATTAAACGCGTGCATCATCTCCAGTGTAGAGAGCTGATCCAACGCCATCGTTGCCGGATTTCTCGTTTCGGAAACCAGTTTACCTAAATTAAGGTTATCGCCATTCGTCACATCTGAATGCATTCCACTACCTCATGCTTCTACATGTTTATGACAAACCACCATTTTCACCACTATACCCGTCATACTTCAAGTTGCATGTGCGTTGGCTGCACTACTCGGCCCACTCACGTGGACCTCGCCCCGTTGGGGCCGCTGCAAGCAGCGTTCAAATCTGCCTCTGGCAAATTTGTCAGTCACCCGAATCACTTACCTCAGTAAGCTCATCGGGATGAAATGAGAGACATCCTGTCTCTCACCGGAGGCCAGCCGTTGGCTGGTCAAATTCGTTCCCGACGAATTTGTCCTTCTCTTGCCGCCTGCCTGAAACTCGAATTATTTAGGGTATATATGCTTTTGGGGCCTGTGAAAGTACGCTATTCTGCATCGAATTCACTCGCCACATGCACCTCGCAAGGTAAACAGAGAAACCTCAGTGCGACTCCCCAGGTTCAGACTCTCCAGTTACAAGCTCTTCTTTATTAGCTGTCTGCTGTTTCTGCTGGCGGGTTCTCTGCGCGCGGACTGGGATTTTATTACCATCAATCAGCGTACCGAGCAGCTTTATGGCCCGGCAACGCCCGATGCTCGCCGCCGAATAGACGAGTGGCAGACGCTGTTGGCCACTTCCCGCAATAAAGAGGAAAAGGTTCTACTCAGTAGCGTGAACCAATTTTTTAATGACCGCATGCTGTTCCGTGATGATATTGTCGTTTGGAATCAGGAAGATTATTGGGCAACCCCGATTGAGGCGCTACGTAAAGGTGCCGGGGACTGCGAAGATTACGCGCTCGCCAAGTATTTTACGCTGCGCCATTTAGGCGTCCCGGCGGATAAATTACGTATTACCTATGTTAAAGCCCTGCGTCTGAATAAGGCGCATATGGTGGTCACCTATTATCCAACGCCCACCTCGATTCCGCTGGTGCTGGATAATCTGACCGACAAGATCCAACCCGCGACAGAGCGCACTGATTTAGTTCCGGTGTACGCCTTTAATGGCGGTGGCCTCTGGCTGCCCGGAGCCAGCGGCAGCAACAAACGCGTCGGTGACAGTAAACGACTTTCACGCTGGCAGGATGTATTAACCAAAATGCGTGCCGAAGGGTTTTCAATTGAGGAGTAAGGGTAGGCTATGTCTCTATACAAACAACTACTGATAGCCATCTGCCTGTTTGTGCTAATCATTTTCAGCGGGAGCTTTTTCGTCAGTCTGGAAAATTCGCGTGAACAGTACAACAACCAGCTTCACTCTCACGCTCAGGATGCCGCCACCGCGCTTGGGCTTTCCCTGACGCCGAATATCGATGATCCAGCCATGGTCGAACTGATGGTCAGCTCGATTTTCGACAGCGGCTATTTTTCCAGTATTCGCGTGCGGGATTTAAAAACCGGCAACGTCACGCTGGAGCGTACTGCATCGCCGGATATCCCTGACGTACCGGGCTGGTTTGTCCGGTTAGTGAACCTGCAACCCGGCGCGGGCGAAGCCATCGTGATGCGCGGCTGGGAACAGGCAGCAAAAGTCGAAGTTATCAGCCACCCGATGTTCGCGGTGACCCGACTGTGGCGCAGCAGTACCGCAACCTTCCTGTGGCTGCTCGGCTGCGGCACGCTGGGCGTGTTTATTGGCGCGCTGTTCCTGCGCCGCCAGTTACGCCCCCTCGATTATATTGTCGATCAGTCGCTGGCGATTACCCGTCGAGAGTTCCTTAGCCAGCCGGATTTACCCAATACGCCGGAATTCCGCCGTGTCGCACAGGCGATGAATCTGATGGTCAGCAAGCTCAAAACACTGTTTGAAGAAGAAGCCGAACGGAGCGAGCGCTTACGTCAGGATGCCTATCAGGATCCACAAACCGGATTAAATAACCGTCGTGCGTTTGACATGCAGTTCAACGATAAGCTGGCTGATGAAGAGACGGCACCCGGCTTCCTTATTATGCTTCGCGTTCAGGATCTGGCGGGGATGAATCAGCGACTGGGCGGCCAGCGTACCGATGCGCTGTTAGCCTCTGTTGGGCATATTCTGCGTAAAACACAAAAGCAGCATACGAATACAGAAAGTCTTCTGGCACGTATCCGCGGGGGAGAATTTGCGCTGTTCTGTCCAGGGCTGGTCGATAAAGAAGCCTATGCACTGATTGGCGAACTGGCGCGCAATATCGAAACGTTGCATCTGACGGGCGAAACCGACGTCTCCCCTGTCGCCCAATTCGGTATGGTGCCTTTCCGTCCCGGCGACACCGCACAATCCCTGTTTATTCAGGGCGATCAGGCGCTCACACAAGCCGAAAGCAATACCGATACCACCGCCCCTCGCGAGATCCCATCCGTCAGTGCCGAACAGATCGAAACCGATCGCCATAGATGGTTTAACCTGCTCGATCCGATCCTTGAACAGGAACGCTTGCAGCTTTTCCTGCAACCCGTCGTCGCGTGTGACGATCCCAGTCAGGTGCTGCATCACAAGGTACTAGCGCGTATTCAGGATGAGCAAGGAAACAGTATCGCCGCGGGCCGTTTCCTGCCGTGGATCCAACGCTTTGGCTGGGATACGCGTCTGGATCAGACAATGCTGCGCGAAGTGTTGGATTATTTGCGCCAGCACGACGGCAACCTCGCGCTGAGCCTGTCCGGCGCCACCGTCCTGAATCGCCACCTGCTCGCCGATTTGCTTGCTCCGCTAAAACATCAGCCCGATGTTGCCAGTCGACTGATTCTGGAACTGGATGAGAATCAATTGCCAGACAGCGCCCAACTGGAAGCTTTAATCAAATTATTGAATGAGCATGGCTGTGCGCTGGGGCTCCAGCATTTTGGTGGACGCTTTAATATGATCGGCAACCTGTCCCAATGGGGGCTGGCTTACCTGAAAGTTGATGGCAGCTACATCCGTAATATCGATCAGGAAAGCGATAAGCAAATGTTTATCGAAGCACTGTATCGTGCCACCAATAGTATTGCCCTGCCGCTTATCGCTGAACGCGTTGAAACCGCAGGTGAGCTGAAAGTGCTACAGGACATGGGGTTACAGGGAGCCATGGGACGGCTACTGGGTGAACCCGCGCCAGCAGCCAGATCCTAACGCTACATCGTTTGGGTAAGCAGCGTTATAACGCCCCCAGCGTCTCTCGACTATCTTGAGAAGCTGGGGTGTGTTGACTGACAAGGTACGTGTTGAAAAGCAGGAAACAGCGGGATGGGACGTTGAGGCATTCTTTCTTCAAACATTTTTTCTTAAAACACGCTTTCCTTAAAACATCGTCTCTTCATCGTCACCAATCAGCTTGTTCAACCCGCCATTCAGCGCTTCACGCGCCTGCGCGCGGTTGATCAGCTTCAGCTGCGCGGCCTGAGGGAAATCGGTAATGCTCACCACCCCTTTCTGGATCAAAACCTGAATTAAATCCTCCAGCACGCGCACCATTTCCAGATCGCTTTGCCGCAGTTGCTGCAAGCTGGACATCGCCGCCTGATGGCTACGGAACCAAGCCAGTGCCTCGCGCGAATCATCAGGCAACTCGCCATTCATTTCAGGAAAAGGACTCTTTTCTACCTTCATCAGGTGGCCATCACTGTCACGCTGGATATAAAACATTCTCGGAGACCTTTTAAGTTTTTGATAAAGAAAGGAGCCGGGCAGGCTCCCCCTTTTCGTCAGCTAGACTGTTCTGGTTTGCTGATCAGACTTTCAAGCGACGGCAATGCACCATTATAGTGTTCCAACGTAATCGACACTGCAACCGTTCCGCCTTTATCCGCCGTAAAGTTCCCTGCGGTGCTAACCTCAATCGTCGGTGAACCGTGATTATCGGTGATACGGATATAGCGGCTGATATCGGTTCCCTCTTCCAGTTCGCCAACCAAATCGCTTAAATCAATCCGGTCGCCCTCTTTGGCATTAAAGTCTTTGATCACATCGTTGCCGATATCGCCAGCCTGCCACTTAAAGATATCCGCGCCCGCACCGCCGATGAGCGTATCGCCTCCGGGGCCACCGATCAGGATATCATCCCCCGCGCCGCCGTAGAGCAGGTCATTACCTTCTCCGCCAATCAGCGTGTCATTTCCACCCTGACCGAAAAGAATATCATTCCCTGCCCCACCGTTGAGTATGTCATTGCCATCTTTCGCCGACGACAAATCAAACTCCGCGCTGTGCGTGGCAATATAACTATGCATCTCTTTGGCAGTCGGCACGCCGGTTTGCATACCTAGCTGCTTGCCGATGTAGTTCTGCAAGGCAGTGATACCGTTGCCGTCGATATTAGGAAACGACACCACATCGCCGAACAGAATGTCATTCCCCAACCCACCGTTCAGTTGGTCATTACCCGCATGTATTGATTCGCTGCTGCCCAGGATCGCTTTATTAAGGTTAGCAGGATCAATGTGATCCTGAACCACACCGTCAGTGTCATAGCGTTTCAGCGTATCGCCATTTAGATCAGCACCAATACCGATCGCTTCAATGGTCGACTGCTTCTTCAACAAATTGAAAGCCTCAGCCGCATTGGTATTGCTGACATCGCGGTTGCCTGAATTATCAACCCAGTACCAGTTGCCGCGATAGTCTTGCGCCCAGTAACTGCTGTTGTTACCGACGCCGCCCAGAGAGGAGATTTCATACGTTCCATCCCCCTGTGCGTGTACCTGACCAATCACCTTACCCGTGACTTGATTGCTCTTATCACTCCATGCATATTGGTAGACATTACCTTTGCTATCAATGACTTCGCGTACAGCACCGCGTACATCCATAGAGTAGGACTGTCCTGGCTTGTAGGCGATGTTATCGATATTCAGCGACTGCCACCAGTCACTCACGCGCACTTCATTGGATTCATTGGTCTGATAGTAAGTCGGCTCACCATCTGTGATGAAATACGTCAGGTTATTCCCCACATTATTTTTCACCACATCGCTTTGGAACCAGTTAGCCGTCGTCTTGAACACATCTTCATAGTTGGTTCCGCCGCCTTTCTCCGATCCCCCAACCATTGAATTCAATACGGCAGTCAGCTTATTCAGAGCGCTGGCGTCGTTCAGGTTCACGGAGATAGTTTTCCCCACCTGGGTATCAAAATCAGCCAGAAAAACGTTTACCGTACCGGAATTCACGCCGCTGGCACTGTTGATCAAGCTTTTAAACACGTTGCTCAACGACGTACGCGTATTCTCGATATCCGTTGACGACATACTGCCGGATGAATCGACCATAAAGGCAATGTTGTAATTCTGGCCTTCAATGATCTGCAAACCGGAGACATCCGCGACCATCACATCATGGCTATGCGTGCCAGACATCTTGTCGTCACCGATCGTACCGATACTCATCCCGTACTGTTCAACGCCTCCGGCAGAATACCCGGTCGCCGTGTCGTGGTTGGCGATTTCTGTCGATGTTGCCTGTGCAACCACGTTGAACTTACCGGCATCAACAGGTACTTCAAGCGTAATCTTTCCAGCCAGCGTCTGAGCATTATTGGCGTTCTTGATGAGGTACGATCCATCATCGCCAACGGTGTATTTCACATTGTTAATGTGGTCAGTCAGCACCGTCCCTTTCGGGATCCCCGTGAGCGTAATCCCTGACAGGGTTTCACTCCCGTCGCGATCGGTCAGAGCTGCCGAGACATCAATGGTATGTGTCTGCGTACCTGCCTGTCCGGGCACCGTTTCCACTTTCGCGCTGTTAGTACCCGGCGTGTATGTCGTGCCGTCGCTGTAGATCACGCCTTCAATATTGTTGCTGACCTGCGTGGTAAACGAACCAGACTTACCGCTGCCATCGGTATAGTTGACTTTCAGTCCATCCAGCGTGTTAACCGACGTATCCTGATTGTTGTTCGTGCTATAGGTTGCGTTATAGGTGTAACCCGTTTCTTTCATGACGAACACATAGTCAGAATGCGCACTGCTACCGTTATTCGTTCGGTTACCGTTAAACGAATCCAGATCGCGATGATCCTTACGATCGGCTGGCCAGTCACTCTGTCGATAGAAATACCCGCTATTGGAATGCACAACGAAAATATCGCTGTAGCTGCCGTCTCCGCTGGTATTGCCCTGACTGTAGTACGCGACCTTGCCATTACCGACCACCGTCGGTACCGGATCCCCTTCGGTCAGCCAAACGCGGACACCGTTGCCGACGGCGACAATTTTCCCATTCTGTACGTCAAAGCCACCGTTGGCGCTACCGCCATTGACCTTAATAATCTCCGAAGAGGTCGGCGTTGTCGCGCCACTGGTGATGCTCAGGCTCACTACCGGCGCATCAGCTACAGGTGTTATGCCAATGTGCAGCGCGGCTTTATCACCAGTGTTACCTGCGACATCAACAGGACGATAACCAATATCACCCAGCGACGCACCAGAGATATTGCCCACAGGCGTAAAGCGCAGATCGGTGTTACCTGCGGTAAAGGTTTGCCCAACCGTGACCGCTTTCCAACTCCCGCTGTCGTTAAAATAGAGCGTACCCGCACTGACTGGCGGTAAAGACGAAATCACGATACTTGTGGTATCGCTCGATACGCCCAGATCGCTCCAGCCAATATGAAGCGGCGTGTCTTCGGTACCAGACACCGCATTGTCGTGCGCAACTGGCGGCGTAATATCCATGATCGCCTGACTGCTATCATGCGCCTGATTACCTGCCGCATCGGTCGCCGTCGCTCCAGCGGTAATCTTGCCTTCTGCTAGCGTGCTCAGATCGACATTTGTCTGCCATTTACCATTCGTCACAGGCACGTCATGCACCGTAACCGACTTACCATTCACATCGGTAAAGACCAGATCGACTTTTTTCTCGTTACTGGTGCCGCTGACTAGCGTGTTTTTCGATTCGCTCTGGCTGACATATCCATCGTTGCCAGCAAAATTTGTAATATCAATTTCTGGTGCAGTCGTATCCACACCGTAAGCATGAGTCGTATCGGCGGTAGTGACGTTGCCCGCCGTATCGCGTGTGGTCACGGTAGCACTCACATCGCCATTGGCGGCTAATACAGAACCCGGAACGTTGACGCTCCAGGTCTTGCCATCGGCATTCACCGTGGTCTGGTAGGTTTCGGTACCGACTTTAACGGTGACTGCATCACCCGCTTTAACGTCGTGATCCACTTTACCCGTCACGGCTATCGTCTGGCCGGATTCACTGGCATTAATCACGTTATCCGACGTGACGTTATCGATAGTAATCGACGCGATCGGTGCAACCGTATCGACACCGTAGGCATGGCTGGTATTGGCAGTGGTGACGTTGCCTGCCGGATCGCGCGTAGTGACGGTAGCGCTCACATCACTGTTGGCAGCCAGCACCGATCCCGGAACGTTCACGCTCCAGGTTTTGCCATCGGCATTGACGGTCGTCTGGTAGGTCTCGGTGCCGACTTTTACCGTAACCGCGTCGCCCGCTTTGACGTCGTTATCGACTTTACCGGTCACGGCTATCGTCTGGCCGGACTCGGCCGCGTTAATCACGTTATCGCTGGTGACGTTATCGATAGTAATGGAAGCCGTCGGCGCCACGGTATCGACACCGTAAGCATGAGTCGTATTGGCCGTGGTGACGTTGCCTGCAGGATCGCGCGTGGTCACACTGGCACTCACATCGCCATTCGCGGCTAATACAGAACCCGGAACGTTGACGCTCCAGGTTTTGCCGTCCGCATTCACCGTGGTCTGGTAGGTTTCGGTACCCACTTTGACGGTAACCGCATCACCGGCTTTGACGTCATTATCCACTTTACCGGTGACGGCTATCGTCTGGCCGGACTCGGCCGCATTGATCACGTTATCGGACGTGACGTTGTCGATAGTAATCGAGGCGGTTGGCGCAACGGTATCGACACCGTAAGCATGAGTCGTATTGGCAGTAGTGACGTTACCTGCGGTGTCACGCGTGGTGACGGTAGCGCTCACATCACTGTTGGCGGCCAGCACGGAACCGGGAACGTTGACGCTCCAGGTTTTACCGTCGGCATTGACGGTGGTCTGGTAGGTCTCGGTACCCACTTTAACGGTAACCGCATCGCCCGCTTTGACATCGAGATCCACTTTACCGGTGACGGCTATCGTCTGCCCGGATTCAGTCGCGTTAATCACGTTATCGGACGTGACGTTGTCGATTGTAATGGAAGCGGTTGGCGCGACCGTATCGACACCATAAGCATGACTGGTATTGGCGGTGGTGACGTTGCCCGCCGCATCACGCGTAGTCACGCTGGCAGAGATATCGCCATTGGCGGCCAGCACGGAACCGGGAACGTTCACGCCCCAGGTTTTACCATCGGCATTCACGGTGGTCTGGTAGGTCTCGGTGCCGACTTTAACCGTAACCGCGTCGCCGGCTTTAACGTCATTATCGACCTTGCCGGTGACCGCTATCGTCTGACCGGACTCACTGGCATTAATGACGTTATCCGACGTCACATCGTCGATAGATATCGACGCGGTTGGTGCAACCGTATCCACGCCGTAAGCATGGCTGGTATTCGCGGTGGTGACATTACCTGCGGTGTCACGGGTTGTAACTGTCGCGCTCACATCGCCATTGGCGGCTAATACCGAACCCGGAACATTGACGCTCCAGGTTTTACCATCGGCATTGACGGTGGTCTGGTAGGTTTCGGTACCCACTTTGACGGTAACCGCATCACCCGCTTTGACGTCGTTATCAACCTTACCGGTGACCGCAATGGTCTGACCGGACTCGGCCGCGTTAATCACGTTATCCGACGTGACGTTATCGATAGTAATCGAGGCGGTTGGCGCAACCGTATCGACACCGTAAGTGTGATTCGTGTTGGCGGTGGTGACGTTGCCTGCCGCATCGCGCGTGGTGACCGTGGCGCTCACATCACTATTCGCGGCCAGCACCGATCCCGGTACGTTAACGCTCCAGGTTTTACCATCGGCATTGACGGTGGTCTGGTAGGTCTCGGTCCCGACTTTAACCGTAACCGCGTCACCGGCTTTGACGTCATTATCCACTTTACCGGTCACGGCTATCGTCTGGCCGGACTCGGCCGCGTTAATCACGTTATCACTGGTGACGTTATCGATAGTAATGGACGCGGTTGGTGCAACGGTATCGACACCGTAAGCATGGCTGGTATTCGCGGTGGTGACGTTACCTGCTGCATCACGGGTGGTCACGCTGGCGTTCACATCACTATTCGCAGCCAGCACCGATCCCGGAACGTTGACGCTCCAGGTTTTTCCATCCGCATTCACCGTGGTCTGGTAGGTTTCGGTACCGACCTTAACGGTAACCGCGTCACCCGCTTTGACGTCATTATCCACTTTACCGGTGACCGCAATCGTCTGCCCGGACTCGGCCGCGTTAATCACGTTATCGCTGGTGACGTTATCGATAGTAATGGACGCGGTTGGTGCAACGGTATCCACACCGTAAGCATGGCTGGTATTGGCGGTTGTAACATTACCTGCGGTGTCACGCGTGGTGACGGTGGCGCTCACATCACTGTTGGCGGCCAGTACGGAACCGGGAACATTGACGCTCCAGGTTTTACCGTCCGCATTGACGGTGGTCTGGTAGGTCTCGGTGCCGACTTTAACGGTAACCGCGTCACCCGCTTTGACGTCGTTATCGACCTTACCGGTGACGGCTATCGTCTGGCCGGATTCAGCCGCGTTAATCACGTTATCCGACGTCACATCGTCAATGGTAATAGAAGCCGTCGGCGCAACCGTATCGACACCGTAGGCGTGAGTCGTGTTGGCGGTGGTGACGTTACCTGCGGTGTCACGCGTGGTGACCGTCGCGCTCACATCACCATTCGCCGCCAGCACCGAGCCCGGAACGTTGACGCTCCAGGTTTTACCATCGGCATTGACGGTGGTCTGGTAGGTCTCCGTACCCACTTTCACCGTAACCGCATCGCCCGCTTTGACGTCGTTATCCACTTTACCGGTGACCGCTATCGTCTGCCCGGACTCGCTGGCATTAATCACGTTATCTGACGTGACGTTGTCGATAGTAATCGACGCGGTTGGCGCAACCGTATCCACACCGTAAGCATGAGTCGTATCTGCGGTGGTGACGTTACCTGCTGGATCACGCGTGGTCACGGTGGCGGAGATATCGCCATTGGCGGCCAGCACCGAACCCGGAACATTCACGCTCCAGGTTTTGCCGTCGGCATTGACAGTGGTCTGGTAGGTTTCCGTGCCGATTTTAACGGTAACTGCATCACCGGCTTTGACGTCGTTATCGACCTTACCGGTGACGGCAATGGTCTGGCCGGACTCATCTACATTAATCACGTTATCGGACGTGACATTATCGATAGAAATCGAGGCGGTTGGCGCCACCGTATCCACACCGTAAGTGTGATTAGCGTTTACCGTCGTGACGTTACCCGCCGCATCGCGCGTAGTCACGCTGGCGGAGATATCGCCATTGGCGGCCAGCACGGAACCGGGAACATTCACGCTCCAGGTTTTGCCATCCGCATTGACGGTGGTCTGGTACGTTTCGGTGCCGACTTTAACGGTAACCGCGTCACCGGCTTTGACGTCGTGATCGACTTTACCGGTGACCGCAATGGTCTGGCCGGACTCAGCGGCGTTAATCACGTTATCCGACGTGACATCATCAATAGAAATCGAGGCGGTTGGCGCAACCGTATCCACGCTGTAAGCATGGGTCGTATTGGCGGTGGTGACGTTGCCCGCCGTATCACGCGTGGTGACCGTGGCGCTCACATCACTGTTGACGGCTAATACAGAGCCCGGAACATTCACGCTCCAGGTTTTGCCATCGGCATTCACGATCGTCTGGTAGGTTTCGGTGCCGACTTTAACGGTAACCGCGTCACCCGCTTTGACATCGTTATCGACCTTACCGGTGACCGCAATCGTCTGGCCGGACTCAGCCGCGTTAATCACGTTATCGGACGTGACGTTGTCGATAGTAATCGAGGCGGTTGGCGCAACCGTATCGACACCGTAGGCATGAGTGGTATTCGCCGTGGTGACATTGCCTGCCGCATCGCGCGTGGTCACGCTGGCAGAGATATCACCATTGGCAGCCAGCACCGATCCCGGAACGTTGACGCTCCAGGTTTTGCCATCGGCATTGACGGTGGTCTGGTAGGTCTCGGTACCCACTTTAACGGTAACCGCATCACCCGCTTTGACGTCATTATCGACTTTACCGGTGACCATAATCGTCTGGCCGGATTCAGCCGCATTGATCACGTTATCGGACGTGACGTTGTCGATAGTAATCGAGGCGGTTGGCGCAACGGTATCCACGCCATAAGCGTGATTTGTGTTTGCGGTGGTGACGTTACCTGCGGTATCACGCGTGGTGACCGTGGCGCTCACATCACTGTTGGCGGCCAGCACCGAACCCGGAACATTGACGCTCCAGGTTTTACCGTCGGCATTGACGGTGGTCTGGTAGGTCTCGGTACCCACTTTAACGGTAACCGCATCGCCGGCTTTGACGTCGTTATCCACTTTACCGGTGACCGCAATCGTCTGGCCGGACTCGGCCGCATTGATCACGTTATCGCTGGTGACGTTATCGATAGAGATGGAAGCCGTCGGCGCAACGGTATCCACGCCGTAAGCATGAGTCGTGTCTGCGGTGGTGACGTTGCCTGCTGGATCGCGTGTGGTCACGCTGGCGCTGACATCGCCATTCGCAGCTAATACAGATCCCGGTACATTCACGCTCCAGGTTTTGCCATCGGCATTCACCGTCGTCTGGTAGGTCTCGGTACCCACTTTAACGGTGACCGCATCGCCCGCTTTGACGTCGTTATCCACTTTACCGGTCACCGCTATCGTCTGGCCGGATTCAGCCGCGTTAATCACGTTATCGCTGGTGACATTGTCGATAGAGATGGAAGCCGTCGGCGCAACCGTATCGACACCGTAAGTGTGATTTGTGTCTGCGGTGGTCACGTTGCCTGCCGCATCGCGCGTAGTCACGCTGGCAGAGATATCGCCATTGGCCGCCAGCACCGATCCCGGAACATTGACGCTCCAGGTTTTACCGTCGGCATTCACGGTGGTCTGGTAGGTCTCGGTACCCACTTTGACGGTAACCGCATCGCCCGCTTTGACGTCATTATCCACCTTGCCGGTGACCGCTATCGTCTGGCCGGACTCGGCCGCATTGATCACGTTATCGCTGGTGACGTTATCGATAGAGATGGAAGCAGTCGGCGCAACGGTATCCACGCCGTAAGCGTGAGTCGTATTGGCGGTGGTCACGTTACCTGCGGTGTCACGCGTGGTGACCGTGGCAGAGATATCGCCATTGGCGGCCAGCACGGAACCGGGAACGTTCACGCTCCAGGTTTTGCCATCCGCATTGACAGTGGTCTGGTAGGTTTCGGTACCCACTTTGACGGTAACCGCGTCGCCCGCTTTGACGTCGTGATCGACTTTACCGGTCACGGCTATCGTCTGGCCGGATTCCGCCACGTTAATCACGTTATCGGACGTGACGTTGTCGATAGTAATCGACGCGGTCGGTGCAACGGTATCGACACCGTAGGCATGGCTGGTATTGGCCGTGGTGACGTTGCCTGCCGTGTCACGCGTGGTGACCGTCGCGCTCACGTCACTATTCGCAGCCAGCACGGAACCCGGAACATTGACGCTCCAGGTTTTGCCATCGGCATTCACCGTGGTCTGGTAGGTCTCGGTACCCACTTTAACCGTGACTGCATCGCCCGCTTTGACGTCGTTATCGACTTTACCGGTGACGGCTATCGTCTGGCCGGACTCGGCCGCGTTAATCACGTTATCGCTGGTGACGTTATCGATAGTAATGGACGCGGTTGGTGCAACGGTATCCACACCGTAAGCATGGCTGGTATTGGCGGTTGTAACATTACCTGCGGTGTCACGCGTGGTGACGGTGGCGCTCACATCACTGTTGGCGGCCAGTACGGAACCGGGAACATTGACGCTCCAGGTTTTACCATCGGCATTGACAGTCGTCTGATACGTTTCCGTGCCGACCTTGATGGTGACCGCATCGCCCGCTTTGACATCGTTATCCACTTTACCCGTCACAGCTATCGTCTGGCCGGATTCGGCAGCATTGATCACGTTATCGGACGTGACATTGTCGATAGAAATGGACGCGGTTGGTGCCACCGTATCGACACCGTAAGCGTGAGTCGTGTTGGCGGTGGTCACATTACCTGCCGTATCGCGCGTGGTAACACTGGCACTCACATCGCCATTCGCCGCCAGCACCGAACCCGGAACATTGACGCTCCAGGTTTTGCCATCGGCATTGACAGTAGTCTGATACGTTTCCGTACCCACTTTAACGGTAACCGCATCACCGGCTTTGACGTCGTGATCGACTTTACCCGTCACAGCTATTGTCTGGCCGGACTCGGCCGCGTTAATCACGTTATCGGACGTGACATCATCGATTGTAATGGACGCGGTTGGCGCAACGGTATCGACACCGTAAGTGTGATTTGTGTTTGCCGTCGTGACGTTACCCGCCGTGTCACGTGTGGTGACCGTCGCGCTCACATCATTATTTGCCGCCAGCACGGAACCGGGAACGTTGACGCTCCAGGTTTTACCATCCGCATTGACGGTGGTCTGGTAGGTCTCGGTACCGACTTTAACGGTGACTGCATCGCCGGCTTTGACGTCGTTATCGACCTTACCCGTCACGGCTATCGTCTGGCCGGATTCACTGGCATTGATGACGTTATCCGACGTGACATCGTCGATTGTAATCGAGGCCGTTGGTGCAACGGTATCCACGCCGTAAGCATGAGTCGTATTGGCGGTGGTGAC
Organism: Pectobacterium aroidearum; assembly: GCF_015689195.1. Lineage (GTDB taxonomy): Bacteria > Pseudomonadota > Gammaproteobacteria > Enterobacterales > Enterobacteriaceae > Pectobacterium > Pectobacterium aroidearum. Next base: position 1,413,962 of record NZ_CP065044.1, on the reverse strand, counting down.
GTTTCCTGCGGTGTCACGCGTGGTGACCGTGGCGCTCACATCGCTATTCGCCGCCAGTACCGAGCCCGGAACGTTCACGCTCCAGGTTTTACCGTCCACATTCACGGTGGTCTGGTAGGTTTCGGTACCCACTTTAACGGTAACCGCGTCACCCGCTTTCACGTCGTGGTCCACTTTACCGGTCACGGCTATCGTCTGGCCGGATTCGGCCGCATTGATCACGTTATCGGACGTGACATCATCAATAGAAATCGAGGCGGTTGGCGCAACCGTATCCACGCCATAAGCATGAGTCGTATTGGCGGTGGTGACGTTGCCTGCTGGATCGCGTGTGGTCACGCTGGCGCTGACATCGTCATTCGCAGCTAATACAGATCCCGGAACATTGACGCTCCAGGTTTTGCCATCCGCATTCACGGTGGTCTGGTAGGTTTCGGTACCCACTTTAACGGTAACCGCGTCACCCGCTTTCACGTCGTGGTCCACTTTACCGGTCACGGCTATCGTCTGGCCGGACTCGGTCGCATTGATCACATTGTCGGCGGTGACGTTATCAATAGAGATGGATGCGGTTGGTGCAACGGTATCGACACCGTAAGCATGAGTCGTATTGGCCGTGGTGACATTGCCTGCGGTGTCACGGGTTGTAACTGTCGCGCTCACATCACTGTTGGCGGCCAATACAGAACCAGGAACATTCACGCTCCAGGTTTTGCCATCGGCATTGACGGTGGTCTGGTACGTTTCGGTGCCGACTTTAACGGTAACGGCATCGCCCGCTTTGACGTCGTGATCCACTTTACCGGTGACGGCTATCGTCTGACCGGACTCAGCGGCGTTAATCACGTTATCGGACGTGACGTTGTCGATAGAGATGGAAGCCGTTGGTGCAACGGTATCCACGCCGTAAGTATGAGTCGTGTCTGCGGTGGTGACGTTACCTGCCGGATCGCGAGTGGTCACGCTGGCAGAGATATCGCCATTCGCCGCCAGCACCGAACCCGGTACGTTCACGCTCCAGGTTTTGCCATCGGCATTCACCGTGGTCTGGTAGGTTTCGGTACCCACTTTGACAGTAATCGCATCACCGGCTTTGACGTCATTATCGACTTTACCAGTGACCGCAATGGTCTGGCCGGATTCAGCGGCATTAATCACGTTATCGGACGTGACGTTGTCGATAGTAATCGACGCGGTTGGCGCAACCGTATCCACGCCATAAGCATGAGTCGTATTAGCCGTGGTGACATTACCTGCGGTATCACGCGCGGTGACCGTCGCGGAGATATCGCCATTGGCGGCCAGCACCGAACCGGGAACATTGACGCTCCAGGTTTTGCCATCGGCATTGACGGTGGTCTGGTACGTTTCGGTACCCACTTTCACCGTAACCGCATCGCCCGCTTTGACGTCGTTATCCACTTTACCGGTGACCGCAATCGTCTGGCCGGACTCGCTGGCGTTAATCACGTTATCCGACGTCACATCGTCGATAGTAATGGACGCCGTTGGTGCAACCGTATCCACACCGTAAGCGTGGCTGGTATTGGCCGTGGTGACGTTGCCTGCCGCATCGCGCGTGGTCACGGTAGCGCTCACATCACTGTTGGCAGCTAATACGGAACCGGGAACATTGACGCTCCAGGTTTTACCATCCGCATTGACGGTAGTCTGGTAGGTCTCGGTGCCGACTTTAACGGTAACCGCGTCACCCGCTTTGACGTCATTATCCACTTTACCGGTGACGGCAATCGTCTGGCCAGACTCAGCCGCATTGATCACGTTATCCGACGTCACATCGTCAATAGAGATCGACGCCGTCGGCGCAACGGTATCCACGCCGTAGGCATGAGTGGTATTCGCCGTGGTGACATTACCTGCTGCATCACGCGTGGTCACGGTGGCAGAGATATCGCTATTGGTTGCTAATACCGAGCCGGGGACATTGACGCTCCAGGTTTTGCCGTCAGCATTGACGGTGGTCTGGTAAGTCTCGGTGCCGACTTTCACCGTAACGGCATCGCCGGCCTTGACGTCATTATCGACTTTACCGGTGACCGCAATGGTCTGCCCGGATTCCGCCGCGTTAATCACGTTATCGGACGTGACGTTGTCGATAGAGATGGACGCCGTTGGCGCAACGGTATCCACGCCATAAGCATGAGTCGTGTCTGCGGTAGTGACGTTGCCTGCGGTGTCACGGGTTGTAACTGTCGCGCTCACATCGCCATTCGCAGCTAATACCGAACCCGGAACATTGACGCTCCAGGTTTTGCCATCCGCATTGACGGTGGTCTGGTAGGTTTCGGTGCCGACTTTAACGGTAACCGCGTCACCTGCTTTAACGTCATTATCCACTTTACCGGTGACCGCAATGGTCTGGCCGGATTCCGCCGCGTTAATCACGTTATCGGACGTGACATCGTCGATTGTAATGGACGCGGTTGGCGCAACCGTATCGACACCGTAAGCGTGGCTGGTATTGGCCGTGGTGACGTTACCTGCCGGATCACGCGTGGTCACCGTCGCAGAGATATCGCCATTCGCCGCCAGTACAGAACCGGGAACATTGACACTCCAGGTTTTGCCATCCGCATTCACGGTCGTCTGGTAGGTCTCGGTGCCGACTTTTACCGTAACCGCATCACCGGCTTTCACGTCGTTATCGACCTTACCGGTGACCGCAATGGTCTGGCCGGATTCAGCCGCATTGATCACGTTATCCGACGTCACATCGTCGATAGAGATCGACGCCGTTGGTGCAACCGTATCGACACCGTAGGCATGACTGGTATTCGCCGTGGTGACATTGCCCGCCGCATCGCGAGTGGTGACCGTCGCGCTCACATCGCTATTGGCGGCCAGCACCGAACCGGGAACATTGACGCTCCAGGTTTTACCGTCCGCATTGACGGTGGTCTGGTAGGTCTCGGTACCCACTTTAACCGTAACCGCATCACCCGCTTTGACGTCGTTATCAACCTTACCCGTCACGGCTATCGTCTGACCGGACTCAGCCGCGTTAATCACGTTATCGCTGGTGACATTGTCGATAGAGATGGAAGCCGTCGGCGCAACCGTATCCACACCGTAAGTGTGATTAGTGTTTACCGTCGTTACGTTACCCGCCGCATCGCGCGTAGTCACGCTGGCAGAGATATCGCCATTCGCGGCCAGCACCGAACCCGGAACATTCACGCTCCAGGTTTTGCCGTCGGCATTCACCGTGGTCTGGTAGGTCTCGGTGCCGACTTTAACGGTAACGGCATCGCCCGCTTTGACGTCATTATCCACTTTACCGGTGACCGCAATGGTCTGGCCGGATTCACTGGCATTAATGACGTTATCCGACGTCACATCGTCGATAGATATCGACGCGGCTGGCGCAACCGTATCCACACCGTAAGTATGATTCGTGTCTGCGGTGGTGACGTTACCTGCGGTGTCACGCGTAGTCACGCTGGCAGAGATATCGCCATTCGCCGCCAGCACCGAACCCGGTACGTTCACGCTCCAGGTTTTTCCGTCCGCATTGACGGTGGTCTGGTAAGTTTCGGTACCGACTTTAACGGTAACCGCATCGCCCGCTTTGACGTCGTTATCCACCTTGCCGGTGACCACAATCGTCTGGCCGGATTCACGGGCATTAATGACGTTATCAGATGTCACATCATCAATTGAAATTGAGGCAACAGGAGGCAGGGTATCAACCGTTATTCCTTCACTTCCCCCAGTCCCAGGAATACCTGCGGCATCGGTGTAGCTGCCGTCTGGAATGCTGACCCGAACTTCGCCCTCAAAATTGGCAGCGGGAGTTAATGTCGCTGTCCAGCGCGTGGGATCGTTAGGATCCTGCACCAGATTCGTTACTGAGCCGTTTGTTACGTTGATATCAGTGAGGTCAAAACCAACGGGCGGTTTGGTAAAAACGAAACTTATTGTGCCATCACTGTTTATGACAATGGTGACGGAAGGCGGTGTGGTATCGGTGGTATCCGTTGCCGCAGTCAGCAACGTGGATGAATTTACGCCATCCAGAACGGATGAGGCTCGGTCAGTAAACGAGATGCCCGCGGTATCATACCCAATCGGGGTAGTCACGACCTCAGCCGTCAAGTTCAGAACGACCGCGGGGTTGAAATGCCCGCCGCCGCCGTCACCCGCTTCTCCGGTGTCGTCATTACCTGCGGCAGTGGCCTCCAGCACCTGTGTCGGGTCAGCCCCTTGAGCGATAGCGTCTTGTATCGCGGCAACATCATTGGCAACATCCGCGCTTCCCTGAGAAGACGCATTACTGACATCGCTCCAGCGGCTATCACGCCCCAGATCCAATGTTTTGCCATCCGGTAATGTGATTGAAACCGCGCCGTTAGCACCGGTCACAACCTCTTCACCGCTGTAAACCCGATCGCCGGCAACCAGCAATCTCTGGCTTCCATCAAGCGCGACGATAAAAACCTGTCCAATAACGAATTTAATGACGCCAATCACACCGTTCAAAATACTTTCTCCTTGATATCTATAATTATTTTTATAATGTAGCGATATTGCGGCTGTAGGTTTTTGCTATCATCCTGATAGGGTTGATTTGCTGTGTGTCGTCCTGACATTTTATTAAAAAAAGCGTTACGATAGTGTTGTCGTGATGCGTCAAACGCTTGACTCAATGCTCGATATAATAAAAAATTCAGAATATTCTTTCCAGAACTTTACTCATTTAGAGTAACTTCTATTTTTTTCGCTCTGGGTGCGTCAGGAAAATAAATTAACATATTGATATTAAAGGAATAAAAGCAAATCAATTTGTTAAGCGTTTATATAACACTCAAACACTTTAATAGGAATAATCACAAATAAAGTTTTTGTGAAGGGAAACTGCTGATGATTCGTAGATACCATTTCGCTTTATTGCCTTTTATTACCGTTTTTTCCACAGCGACGTATGCAGAGACGATCCAGGAAGCTATTAAAAGCACGCTCTATACCCACCCCGAAGTGAGCGCATCTATTAATAGTCGTTTTTCTGCCGAGCATGATTTGCGCGCAGCAAAAGGGGGATATCTTCCCTCCATTACGCTGAGTGCTGGTGTTGGCCGCGAAGAAACCGATAGCCCCTCAACACGCGCCAGCATCAATAAACGCGTTGAACTCAGCCGTCAGGAATCGAGTATCAATTTAAGCCAGACGGTGTTCGATGGTTTCGCCACCTCAAGCGAGGTTGGCAGACAACGCGCCACGGTCAACTCACGCGCCTATAAAGTATTAAATACCAGTGAGTCGACGGCATTAGATACCGTTCAGGTCTATCTCAATGTTCTGCAACGTCAGGAATTTGTCCGCCTGGCGGAAGCCAATCTGGCAAGCCACGAGCGCATTTACGATCAAATCAGGCTACGCAGCGAACAGGGCGTTGGCCGCTTGGCGGATTTGGATCAGGCCGAAGCACGTCTTGCACAGGCGCGTAATAACGTGCTGACAGAACAAACCAATCTGGACGATGCCAAAATCAACTACATGAGCGTTGTGGGTAAAGTGCCGGATAATTTGGTGATGCCCGATGCTTCTGTAATAAAACTCCCCGCGTCGTTAGAGGAAGCCCAGCGCATCATGTTGGCTAACAGCCCCGCGCTGAAATCCGCAGAGTCAGATATTGAAGCCACGCAGCAGCAATATGAAGCCTCGAAATCAACGTTTTATCCACGCCTCAACGTTGAGCTCTCTCGAACAATGGATAACAACGTTGATGGGACGCGCGGTCAAAACAATGAATGGCAAGCGATGCTGAGGATGCGCTACAACCTGTATGAAGGCGGTAGCAGCAAAGCCAACATGGAATCAAAAGCCTATCAGGTAAAAGAAGCGCAGGATGTGCGAAATAATGCCCTGCGCCTGCTGGGTGAAGAGCTAAAGCTAGCCTGGTCAGCGTTAAATAACTCGCGCCAGCAGCTGCCGATCGCCGCCGAATATGCCGACCGCAGTATGAAAGTGCGTACTGCCTATCAGAAACAATTTAGCCTGGGAGAAAGGACGCTGTTGGACCTGCTGGACAGTGAAAACGAGCTGTTCACCGCACAACGCCGTCTGGTTGAAGTTCGCTTCACCTCCCTTTATACCGAATACCGGATCGCATCACGTATGGGAGAGTTATTAAATCGTTTGGCTATCCCAGCCCCTGATGCCGGTACCAGCTTGACAAACGTAACCACCCACGCAGAGTTGCCGAGCCTTAATTAATATATTTCATTGGTCAGACGGCGATAAATTATGGTTTATATGCGAGGAATTACGTTGCGTAAGGGAACGTTCCGTTAAATGAAGTTGCATTCAGTACAAGAGACTCAGGGTTCTGATAAATCAGTTACCCATGAGTCTATCGTCCATGAACCGACTGTCGCTCATGAAACGGTCACTAATGAAAATAGTGACCCTCGCAGCCGTCATGATGACCCGTTATTGGATGGTTTACTGATCCTCTGTGCCTTGCAGGGGAAATCGGTCAGCCGTACCACACTCACCGCCGGACTCCCCTTAGCCAACCAGCGACTCTCTGTAAAACTGCTTCCAAGAGCCGCTGCACGCGCGGGGCTGCAAGGGCGCGTTCTCAAACGTTCTCTGAATAAAATTTCCGATATGTCGCTCCCCGCGATGTTGCTGTTACGGGAAGGGAGAGCGGCGATTCTGCTAGGCTGGAACGCTGACGGCAGTGCACGCCTGATGCCCAGCGAAACAGAAGGCGGGGAAATTTCCGTTGAGCACAATACGCTGCAACAGAACTATCTGGGTCTGGTGATGTTCGCCCAGCCTCGCCATCAGTTCGATCTGCAAAATCCATCGCTGATCCCCCGCACCAAATCCTGGTTCAAGGACACGCTTAAGCTTTCACGTTCACTCTATCTCGATGCCGTGCTCGCGACGCTGCTGGTGAACATTATCGCGCTTGCTACACCGCTGTTTGTGATGAATGTCTATGATCGGGTGGTGCCAAATCAGGCAATGTCAACCTTGTGGGTACTGGCTATTGGTGTTACCGGTGCTTTTGTTTTCGATTTGATACTCAAAACACTGCGCGGCGTTTGCCTCGATATGGCGGGCAAAAAAACCGATCTGATTATTTCCGCCACGCTATTTGAGCGTATCACCGGTATGTCGATGAAGGCCCGGCCACCGCGGGTCGGTAGTTTCGCGCAGAATATTCATGAATTTCAATCGCTCAGAGACTTCCTTTCCTCACTAACGCTGACGACGCTGATCGATTTTCCTTTTACATTGCTGCTGCTGTTGGTGATCGGCATCATCGGCGGCCCGCTGGTCTGGGTTTCCATCCTGGCCTACCCTATCGCCTTGCTGGCGAGTTGGGCGATGCAAAAGCCGCTGTCTGCCACCATTGAAAAAACGATGCATCTTGCCAGCGAACGGCAGGCAACGCTGATCGAAACCTTGAGCTGTCTGGATGCCATCAAGGTCAATAATGCGGAAAGCGAACGTCAGCACCAATGGGAACAGACCATTGGCAGCTTGAGCAAGCTGGAAATGCGAGCCAAAGTGCTGTCCTCACTGGCGGTAAACCTGACGCAGTGGTTCCAGCAATTTGCTGGCGTTGCCATGATTGTCGTCGGCGTCTATATGCTGATTAACGGTAAGCTCAGTATGGGTGGGTTGATTGCCTGTTACATGCTGAACGGCAGAGCGCTCATGCCGCTAGGTCAACTGTCTGGCCTGGTCAGTCGTTACCAACAGGCGCGTTTGACGATGCAGACCACCGAACAGATGATGCAGCTGCCGCAAGAGCGTAGCGATAACGAACGCCCGCTGAAGCGCGAAAGCATTCGGGGCGGTATCGAATTTCGCGATGTGACGTTCAATTACCCGGAACAAAAAACCAGCTCGCTGCAAAGTATCAGTCTGACCATCGCTCCCGGTGAGAAAGTGGGCGTTATTGGCCGCAGCGGTTCGGGAAAAAGCTCGCTGCAAAAACTGATTGTGAATCTCTATCAGCCTAATACCGGCAATATTCTGATCGACGGCGTTGACGCTCGTCAATTAGATGTCAGCGATTTACGCCACAATATCGGCTATGTTCCTCAAGATATTCAGTTATTTAGTGGTTCACTGCGTAATAACCTGATTAGCGGCGCACGCTATGTCGAAGACGAAGCGATGCTGCGAGCTGCAGAAATTTCAGGGGTGAACGAGTTTGCTCGTCTGCACCCGGATGGCTATAACCTTCAGGTTGGCGAACGCGGCCAGCAACTCTCCGGCGGACAACGTCAAGCTGTCGCGATAGCCAGAGCATTGTTGCTCGATCCCCCCATTCTGGTGCTGGATGAACCCACCAGTTCGATGGATAACACCAGTGAAGATCGGTTAAAGCAGGCTCTGGCTCCCGTCATTGCAGAGAAAACGCTTTTGCTGGTTACGCATCGGGTTTCCATGCTGGCGCTTGTCGATCGTTTAGTCATTGTCGATAAAGGTAAAATTATCGCGGATGGGCCAAAAGCGATCGTGATGGATGCGTTGAAGAAGGGGCAAATCAATGCGTCTCGGTAAATATATCAAACGAATCAAACGATATTTTGTCGGCGGAGATGAAGAAGGCCTGCAAACGATGCCGGAAGTAAGCCGGGCAATGGCCGAGGATTCACCGCGTTCTATTCGCTTCACGCTATGGGCTATCGGCGCTTTTTTCCTGTTTTTCATACTGTGGGCTGGGCTGGCGGATATCGATGAAGTCACCCGGGGTGACGGTAAAGCCATCCCGTCTTCCCGATTGCAAAAAATCCAAAACTTGGAAGGCGGCATTGTCACAGAGGTATTCATTCATGAAGGCCAGGTCGTTAATGCGGGCGATCCTTTGCTGCGCCTTGATGATACGCGCTTCGCTTCCAATGTCGGTGAAACCGAAGCCGACCGGCTTGCACTGCTATCACGTATCGAGCGCCTGAACGCCGAAATCAACGATCGGGAACTCGTACTTTCGGAAGAAATTACGACGCAAGCGCCTAAAATCGCGGCCGGAGAAAAAGAACTTTATAACAGCCGCCGCCAGCAGCTCCACAATGAGGTGTCTGGTCTGGAAGAGCAGTTGATCCAACGTCGCCAGGAACTGAGGGATTTCTCCGCAAAAGAAATTCAGTTCCGCAATAGCCTGGGCCTGCTGCAACAAGAAATTAAAATGTCAGAACCGCTGATCGCAGAAGGCGCCATTTCTAAGGTAGAAGTTTTACGCCTGCGCCGCGCAGAAGTCGAAACCCGTGGTCAGCTTGATTCCATCAAGCTCTCGATTCCCCGGGCAGAGTCTGCGATTAAAGAGAGCGAGAATAAAATAGAGGAAACGCGCAGCCGTTATAAAAGCGAGGCGTTATCTCAGCTCAGTGAAGCACAGACCAATCTGAACAAAATTGAAGCCACGGGCAAAGCACTCGAAGACCGAGTAAACCGTACGCTGGTTGTCTCCCCCGTCCGTGGTATCGTGCAGCAGGTTTTGGTGAATACTATCGGCGGAGTGATTCAACCGGGTAGCGACCTGGTGGAAATTGTTCCACTGGACGACAAACTGTTAGTTGAAGCCAGAATTCGTCCACAGGATATTGCGTTCTTGCACCCAGGTCAGGATGCCGTAATAAAATTGACGGCCTACGACTACACCATCTATGGCGGTCTAAAAGGCCAGTTGGAACAAATCAGCCCGGACACCGTAACCGATAAAGAAGGGAACAGCTTTTATATTATTCGTTTACGGACTGATAAGAATTATTTAGGCTCAGCCGATAAACCACTTCTTATCATTCCAGGCATGGTGGCCTCAGTTGATATAATCACGGGCAAGAAAACGATCCTCAGCTATTTGTTAAAGCCGATTATTCGAGCAAAAGCAGAAGCGTTACGGGAAAGATAATAAAAAAGGCGCTCAACAGAGCGCCTTTTTTATATTCCATTTATCAATGATCGTTCATATTGTGATAAATCTGAGTTTGGCTGCGCCCCATGGCTTTAGCCTGATACATGGCTGAATCAGCATTAATTGCTAATGTCAGAGAATCAGTTCCGTGTTCTGGATACAGCGCAATACCGATACTGCATGATATATCCAGCGTTTTTCCATCGATCTCAAATGGCTTGTTCAATGCGTTATGAATTTTATCTGCAACATAAAGCGTATTGTCAATTTCCTTAATACCCTGAAGCAGAATAATAAATTCATCACCGCTGCGGCGATATACCGTATCCGAATCGCGAACGGCACCGCGCATACGCGCTGCCGCTTCTTTCAAGAGTAAATCGCCAACAGCATGCCCGAACGAATCATTTATCTGTTTAAATTTATCGAGATCCAAGAACATCAGTGCGATTTTTCTACCCGTTTGTTTGGATAACAAAATCGCCTGTTCCATTTGCTCGGCAAACGTCAGGCCATTAGCCAACGACGTTAATGAGTCATAGTGCGCCAATTGACGATAGTGTTCTTCGCTGCGCCGCAGCATGTCAATAGCATGATACCGCTCGATGGCGATCGCGATCAGCTGTGCCGATTTCTCAATAGAGAAAATTTCGTCCTCGGTCGGTACATACACTTTGCGATGGTAAACGCTTAAAACACCTAATATTTCTTTGTTCTGGCCGATGATAGGTTCAGACCAACAGGAACGCAGCCCGGCATATAACGCGAGCCCTTTATATAACGACCAATGCGGATGGACCGAAATATCGTCAGCAATGACGCGCTTTCCGGTATAGGCCGCAGTACCAAAAGAGGCTACACCATCGGCAATTTTTACGTTGTGAATGGCATTTTTATAAAAACCTGGCAGGCTAGGCGCCGATCCAAGCGTCAGACATTTTTTGTCTTTATCAACCAGTAAAACAGAACAAACGATACGACCAGGATTTTTTTCCTCAACGCTAAAAATGATCGCATCAAGAATATCTTTCAGCGGCGCGCCGCTTGATAACAGCTCCAGCGCACGATTGTATGAATTATCATGATGTTCCTGTGATTTTCTTTCCGTGATATCTAACTTAATGCCGACATACTGGGTTGTGTTACTCGCTTTATTATATATTTTAACGATATTGGCTTTTTCCCAATACAGCTGTCCATCTTTACGCCGGTTAACGAACTCACCACTCCAAACATTACCTTTATTTATGGTAGACCACAGATCTTCATAGACGCTGGCGTTAGTCATACCTGAATTTAATATATTCGTTTTTTTGCCGATAACCTCATCCGGCATATAGCCTGACATGGTAATAAACTGACGATTGACGTAAATAATTTCACAATTTTCATCTGCGATCATAATTGAAGCAGGACTATATTCCATCGCAAAGAAAGTCATGTTGAGAAAATCTTGTTTTTTCTGCTCAGTTTTAAACTTTTGTTTAATTTTTCTATTTTTCACAGAAGAAAACAATAACAACAGCAATAGCAGGGTTATTATAATTTCATACACAATAACACTCTCCTCAGGCCCGAGTGGTCCTGATCGTACAAATCACAACGCTGATGACGAAAAATCCCGGTAACAAACCCCTACCCCGTCGATTTTCGGGACTGGCGCATTTCCGGAGAGCAGAAAGGATGAAAGAAAAAATGCTCCATGAAGCAGGAGTATTTAGAAACATGGCAACGTCAGCATAAAGCCCTCGCATATGACTGTGCGCAGATAAAAACAACAAATTCAAAAGAGTATCTTAATTTAATAGTAGTAATTGTTCGGGTTATAAGTTTTTCTAATGGAATAAAAAAATATTCCTAGGGGTACATAGCGATATATTCTGAACATCAATTTTTTGTAAGCAAATCAATTATACCAATAAGTATCATTGTTTTAATCAACAAAATCTATCATAAAATGATTTTTGATCGTTAACAGTAAACATTATATTTTTTTACCATTAAAAATCAAATAATTAAAAGAAAAAAATAAAATCATTAACGCAAGCGTTTGATTATATATGTCATAATTTGATGCAAAATCAGCAGTATCTCTTCTCACTACGCCATCAAAATTAAACACTGCCATAACAAATAAAACAAGAATTAAATAACAAAAATAAAACAAAACACAGAATTAGCGATTGTGAATCTGAAAAGAATGCTGAGCGGCTAAGGAGACGATGTTGTGTGCAACAATGAAATATTAGGAAATATAATGAATGAATATGGTGAAGCAAAATGGAGGGATATACAGCAATGCGTTAATACAGAAGTGATAGCCTAAACAATAGGTTACCACCTATAGTTCGAGCTTCAGCGCCTCAAAATTCTCAAATGGCTGAGGACGCGAGAGGTAGTACCCTTGGGCGGCGTAAGCATGCGATGCCTGAACAATTGCCCACTCCTCCTTGGTTTCGATTCCCTCAATAACGACATAATTGCAAAAACGCGATAGCAAAGCGATCAGTGCAGGAAACACCGTCTTCCCTTCCCCACTCTGTTGGAGAAGAATAAAAAGTTCACGCGCCACTTTAATGCAATCATACTGAGCCAGCATCAGTGATGAAAAATTCGCCATACCACAACCGAAATCATCCAGCCACAGTGTTTGCGCCTCAGGGAGCTTGGTTAATATTTCTTTTGGCAGCCCTCCCTGATTTTCGACCATTTCAAAACGAATCCAAGGCATCGCCGCGATCAGACGTTTGGCTTCCAGATTATTTTGCAACGCCAGTAGCGTCATACCATCAATATTGACGGAGGCAAAAAGATCGTCGCGAGTAAATCGAAAACTCCACTGAGATAAAAGTTGCAGTTGTTCTACAATAATTAACAGACGGGTTTCAACATCAATATTCGCGAAGTATTTTTCAGGGGAGATAAATTTTTGCGGCAGGGTAGGAGAAAAAACGGAAGTCAGTAACTCAATAGCCATTAATTTACCTGATGTTCGGTAAATGGGCTGGAAAGTATACCGCCGTTGACATTGATGCCAGTAATCAGCGCTTAATGACTCCTCGCTTCCCTGTTGGAAAAACCCTGTCCCAACCTGATTAAGATGACCTTCCTGCTGCACTATGAGTTCCGCCATTAAACTGACACTATTAGTTATAAAATTATATCATACGGACATGCACCGTCATCGACTCTCCAGATGCAAACTTCATCGGCAATACCGATTAAATCAATGTCCATGATATTACAAAAATAAGTGGTTCAATATCACAACTAATTTATTTAAATTGTAAATCAATAAATTAAAACCCAAGAAACACAGTCGCACTGGCTGATTCATACAGTCTAAAGCATGCGTATGAAACCAATTTAACGAACAGATGGTAATTTTACCCTGTAACCTCACTATTTATGCAGCCAATAAGCGACATGTTGAGGGCATCCGAAAACACGCAGAGCCCTCAGCAAACCGCCCAGAAAAAGGGCGCACCAAAGGCAATAGGAATCAATTCACCAGTATATTTCCCATCAATGACGGTTACGCGTGTTTAAACGAGCCCCAACGGGTATAATCTGCGCCCTGTTTGTAAGGTAGAAGAACATCATGGCGTTACTCATCACCCATAAATGCATCAACTGTGACATGTGTGAGCCCGAGTGTCCTAATCAGGCCATCTCCATGGGCATGGACATTTATGAAATTGATACCACTCGCTGTACGGAGTGCGTTGGCCACTATGACACACCGACGTGTCAGAAGGTCTGCCCGATCGACAACACGATCGTTAAAGATCCAAATCATATGGAAGGTAATGAGCAGCTGTGGGAAAAATATGTGCTCATGCACCATGCCGACAGGATTTAAGCATCGGTTTACAGACGATCAACTTTCAACAATCACCGTCGCACAGGCATAGCGTCTTTCGTCAGCCAGCGTGACATGGACGTGTCTGACGCCCATCTGTTCAGCCAGCTCTGCCGCTTTAGCAAAAAACCGCAGACAGGGTTTACCCAGTTCGTCATTAAAAACCTCAAACTGGTTGAACGCGAGCCCGTTGCGAATGCCGGTACCGAAAGCTTTCGCTGCCGCCTCTTTCACAGCAAAGCGCTTGGCGAGGAAACGGACAGGCTGCTGATGCTGCTGATAATGCGCCCATTCAGCATCAGTCAGAACGCGGCGAGCTAATCGCTCGCCTGAACGTTCAATCACCGCTTCAATTCGAGCAATTTCGACAATATCCGTTCCGAGCCCGAGAATCGCCATCAGCGACGTGCTTCCCGCATCAGATTCTTCATTTCAGCAACGGCATCCTTCAATCCGCTCATCACCGCACGTCCGATAATCGCATGCCCGATATTTAATTCGTGCATTTCCGGCAGCGCAGCAATCGGCTGCACGTTATGGTACGTCAAACCGTGGCCAGCATTGACTTTCAGCCCTTTCGCCGCAGCATAAGTTGCCGCATCACGAATGCGCTCGAATTCATACTGACGCGCTTCATCATCTGGCGCATCGGCATAGGCACCGGTATGAATTTCGATATAAGGCGCACCGCTGGCAACGGCGGCATCAATTTGTCGTTTATCCGCATCAACAAATAGCGAAACCAATATGTTAGCCTGGCTGAGTCTGGCAACCGCGTTATTGATTTTTTCCTGCTGTCCCGCGACATCCAGCCCGCCTTCAGTTGTCACTTCCTGGCGTTTTTCCGGCACCAGACAGCAAAAATGCGGCTTCACCTCACAGGCAATATTCAGCATTTCTTCGGTGACAGCCATTTCAAGGTTCATGCGAGTTTGGAGCGTATCTCTCAGGATCCGCACATCACGATCCGTAATATGGCGGCGATCTTCACGTAAGTGCACCGTGATGCCGTCCGCTCCCGCTTGCTCAGCGACAAACGCCGCCTGAACAGGATCGGGATACGCCGTCCCACGCGCATTACGCAGCGTTGCAATGTGATCGATGTTAACGCCAAGCAGCAGTTCAGCCATGATAAATCCTCGGTAAAGTCATGCACGTTACGTGGCAGTTTACACCGATGTCACAGCAGCAGGGTACAGAGGAGACGGGATTATTTATCAGAAGACGTGGGTTTGGACAAATTAGCAGCAGGAACAAACTGACGGAACAGTTCGCGACTTTTCAACGGTTTCCCCCCCAGATACGGCTTTAATGCGATGCGAGTGAAACGCTTTGCCGCCTTCAGTGTACCGTTATCAGGAAATTCACGCGATGCCAGCGAACGTAACTCATGCCCGGTAAAGCTTTTATTATCGACCACCAGACTGGCAATAAATCCCCTTTCCTCTCGATATTGATAGGTCATGGTATCGGCCACAGGTTCACCGCTACCGGCACAATGCAGGAAATCAACGCCGTATCCCAGATAACCCAGCAACGCTAATTCAAAGCGCCTTAATGCAGGTTCAGGAGACGCATCCTGAGCAGCAAGATGTTGTAAACAATGGAGATAATCGAAAAAGAGAGCGGAATAATTGGTTTCATGTTCCAGCACGCGAGACAGCAGCTCGTTAACATATAAACCGCTATAAAGCATCGATCCCGTTAACGGCAGCGCGAGCGAAACGGGCTCGGCGCTGCGTAATGTTTTCACTTCTCCCCGGCCGCTCCAGCGCACCAGCAGCGGAGTGAAAGGCTGCAAACACCCTTTCAGGCTAGAGCGACGGGCTCGCGCACCCTTGGCAAGCACGCGCACGCGACCATCGCTTTCGCTAAACAGATCCAGCAATAAGCTGGTTTCACTATAAGGTCGCCCATGTAAGACAAATGCGCGCTGCCAGCCTTCCATCGGCGTGAACCTTACAGATCTTCGCTATAACCCAGGCTGCGCAGGGCACGTTCGTCATCTGCCCAGCCGGATTTCACTTTAACCCACAGCTCAAGGTGAACTTTGGCCTCAAACATCTCTTCCATATCCTGACGAGACTCGATACCAATGGTTTTAATTTTGGCGCCTTTGTTACCAATGACCATCTTCTTCTGGCCTTCACGCTCAACCAGAATCAGGCCGTTGATGTCATAACCGCCGCGCTCGTTAGTCACGAAACGCTCGATTTCGACCGTGACGGAATAAGGCAATTCTTCACCCAGGAAGCGCATCAGTTTTTCACGGATAATTTCCGATGCCATAAAGCGCTGTGAACGATCGGTAATGTAATCTTCCGGGAAATGGTGCGTTGCCTGCGGTAAGTGCTTACGCACAATGCTGGCAATCGTATCGACATTCGTGCCCTTCTCGGCAGAGATCGGAACAACGTCAAGGAAGTCCATCTGCTGGCTGAGGAACTGGATATGCGGCAGCAGCTTGGTTTTATCCGTGACGTTATCGACTTTATTGATCGCTAACAGCACGGGGAGTTTTTGATCGCGCAGCTTGTTCAATACCATTTCATCATCGTCGTTCCAGTGTGTACCTTCAACAACGAAAATGATCAGTTCAACATCACCAATTGAACTGCTGGCAGCACGGTTCATCAGGCGGTTAATCGCCCGTTTTTCTTCAATGTGCAATCCCGGCGTATCCACATAAATAGCCTGATAAGGCCCTTCAGTGTGAATGCCCATGATGCGGTGCCGCGTCGTCTGAGGCTTACGTGACGTAATGGAGATCTTCTGCCCCAGTAATTGATTCAATAACGTCGATTTACCGACGTTTGGTCGACCAACAATCGCGATAAAACCGCAGTGTGTCTGTACTTCGCTCATTCAAGCTCCAGTTTTTTCAACGCTTGTTCAGCCGCAGCCTGTTCAGCTTTACGACGGCTCGATCCTGTACCAATGACCGACTCACTAAAGCCGCTCACCTGACAGTGGATAGTAAACTCCTGATCGTGTGCTTCCCCACGAACCTGCACCACCAGATAGGTTGGTAGAGGTAGGTGACGCCCTTGCAGAAACTCCTGCAACCGCGTTTTCGGATCTTTTTGCTTATCGCCGGGACTGATTTCATCCAGCCGCGTTTGATACCAGTTCAGGATCAAACGTTCGATAGTCTGAATGTCGCTATCGAGGAAAATGCCGCCGATCAGCGCTTCAACCGTATCAGCCAGAATCGATTCGCGACGGAAACCGCCGCTCTTTAATTCGCCAGGGCCGAGGCGCAGGCACTCTCCCAGTTCGAATTCACGTGCGATTTCCGCCAGCGTATTTCCCCGCACCAGCGTCGCCCGCATCCGACTCATATCCCCTTCATCAACCTTGGGAAAACGATGATACAGCGCATTGGCGATCACAAAACTCAGGATGGAGTCACCCAGGAATTCGAGTCTTTCATTGTGTTTGCTGCTGGCGCTACGATGCGTCAACGCCTGTAACAAAAGCTCGTACTGCTGAAAAGTATAGCCCAGCTTTCTTTGTAAACGATTTATCAGGATGGGATTCATGTGTTACCAATAGATCAACGATGCGTCAAAAACAGCAGCATACGGAACAGCCCTGCTTACCAATTCGGTCAAAACTGTTTCGTTTGCATTGGCCCCCGCAAGGGAGCCTGCCTTTCTGCCCGTCATACCTCGTGTTGCCTGTGCGTTAGCCTTGTGCAAACGAACACGTTTTGTTCTGCAACTCGCATTATTTAGGGCATGTTCTTTCAAAAAGAGCGTTTCAAAAAATATTCTACAACGGACAGCATCAGAATGCTGCCTGTATCTTATTTTTGGTTAATGCTTACTTCGCTTAATGAATACCACCGATGCGACTCAAACGTACACCCGTAGGCCATTCACCTTCCTGCTTCTCAAAGCTCATCCAGATAGCGGTGGCTTTACCGACCAGATTTCTCTCCGGAACAAAGCCCCAATAGCGGCTATCCAGACTGTTGTCACGGTTATCACCCATCATGAAGTAGTGCCCTGCTGGGACAACCCATGTTGCGAGCTGCTGCTGCGACTGCTGGTAATAACCACCGAGCTGATCCTGCTGACCCGGCACCAAGAGAATATTATGCGTTACATTGCCCAATGACTCTTTGCGCGCGCCCATGCGGACTCCCTCCACGCTGTTGTCATTGACAGGCACCTGATAGAAACCGCCACGCGATTCCATACCCGGCTGATTGAAGGTCTGAACAAAATCGCTAGGCTGCACATTGCTATATGTAACTGCCAGTGCCGTATCACACGCCTGCTGCCCCTGACAGGATGGACGGATCGTTACCTGCTTGGTCATCGGGTTATAGCTGACACGATCGCCCGGCACGCCCACTACGCGTTTGATGAAGTCCACTTTAGGATCGGACGGGTATTTAAACACCACCACGTCGCCACGTTTCGGGTGCCCCGTTTCGATCAGCGTTTTCTGCGTGAAGGGTTCTTTAATGCCATAGGCAAATTTTTCCACCAGAATAAAATCACCGATCAACAGCGTCGGCATCATCGAACCTGATGGAATTTGAAACGGCTCATAAATGAAGGAGCGCACAACCAATACCAAAGCCACAACCGGGAATACGGATGCGATAGTTTCAATCCAGCCAGGTTGTGGAATGGCTTTCGATGAAACCGCGCCATCAGCCAGATCGGCACCGCTCATGGCAGCAAACTTTTTCCGGCGAGCAGGCGCCCAGACAAAGCGCTCTAAACACCAGACAATCCCCGTGACCAGCGTCACCAATGCCAGAATTACGGCAAACATATTGGCCATGCCAACTCCTCAGAATTTATTTACTGTCTTTGCCGACGTGCAAAATTGCCAGAAACGCTTCTTGCGGCAGCTCGACGTTACCAACCTGCTTCATACGTTTCTTACCGTCTTTCTGTTTCTGCAACAGTTTCTTCTTACGGCTGACGTCGCCACCATAACACTTGGCCAGTACGTTTTTACGCAATTGCTTAACCGTAGAGCGCGCAATAATGTGGTTACCAATCGCAGCCTGAATCGCAATATCAAACTGCTGACGCGGAATCAGATCTTTCATTTTTTCGACCAGCTCACGGCCACGATATTGTGAATTATCACGGTGCGTGATCAGCGCCAATGCATCCACACGTTCGTTGTTGATCAACACATCAACACGCACCATGTCTGATGTCTGGAAGCGTTTGAAGCTGTAATCCAACGATGCATAACCACGAGACGTTGATTTCAGACGGTCAAAGAAATCGAGCACCACCTCGGCCATCGGAATCTCATAGGTTAGCGCAACCTGATTACCGTGGTACACCATGTTGGTCTGGACGCCACGCTTCTCGATACAAAGCGTAATCACGTTGCCCAGATACTCCTGGGGCAGCAGCATGTGGCACTCAGCAATCGGCTCACGCAATTCCTGAATATTATTCAGCGGCGGAAGTTTAGAAGGGCTATCGACATAAACGGTTTCTTTAGCCGTCGTCTCAACTTCATACACCACCGTCGGTGCCGTAGTGATCAGATCCAGATCGTATTCACGTTCCAGACGTTCCTGAATGATCTCCATGTGCAGCAGACCCAGGAAGCCGCAGCGGAAGCCGAAGCCCAGCGCGGTAGAACTTTCTGGCTCATAGAACAGAGAGGCATCATTAAGACTCAGTTTGCCCAGCGCATCACGGAATGACTCATAGTCATCGGAGCTAATCGGGAACAGACCGGCATAGACCTGCGGTTTGACTTTCTTGAAGCCCGGCAGCGCTTTTTCAGCCGGTTGACGAGCCAGCGTCAGGGTATCCCCGACCGGCGCACCCAAAATATCTTTGATAGCACAAACCAACCAGCCTACTTCACCGCAGTTCAGTACATCGCGGTCGATCTGCTTCGGTGTAAAAATACCGAGACGGTCAGCGTTATAAACCTGGCCCGTACTCATCACCTTAATTTTGTCGCCTTTGCGCATTGTGCCGTTTTTGATACGTACCAGCGATACAACGCCAAGGTAGTTATCGAACCAGGAGTCGATAATCAGCGCCTGCAGCGGCTCATCAGGGCTGCCTTCTGGCGGTGGAATATCACGCACCAGACGATCCAGAACATCCGGCACGCCAATCCCCGTTTTAGCGGAACAGCGCACGGCGTCGGTGGCATCAATGCCGACAATATCTTCAATTTCCTGAGCAACACGATCTGGGTCAGCGGCAGGCAGGTCGATTTTGTTCAGAACCGGCACCACTTCCAGATTCATATCCAGCGCGGTATAGCAGTTAGCCAGCGTTTGCGCTTCAACACCCTGTCCAGCATCAACAACGAGCAGTGCACCTTCACAGGCAGCAAGCGAGCGGGAAACTTCATAAGAGAAGTCAACGTGCCCCGGCGTATCGATGAAGTTTAACTGGTAGGTTTGGCCGTCCTGCGCTTTATAATCCAGCGTTACGCTTTGCGCTTTAATCGTTATTCCACGTTCACGTTCCAGATCCATAGAATCCAGAACCTGCGCAGCCATTTCACGCTCGGTCAAACCGCCGCAAATCTGGATAATACGGTCAGATAACGTTGATTTACCGTGGTCGATATGGGCAATAATGGAGAAATTTCGTATATGCTTCATTATAAAAATTTTTCTACCTTGATATTCCTGAAATTCTTGCCGATGGGCATGCGCATAGGTGAAAACAGCAGCGATGTTATTCCACCTGAATCGCAGCATTCTACATGCGAGAGGCGTGAAAACCTAGTCATGTCCGGTGCATTCCCTTTGATTATGACGGTTTTATTTGGAATAGCAGAACAACGAGAGGAAAGCAGGAAGTAAAGTGTCATTACGTGGTAAATATCGTGTCGAAAAATCACAAACGTGTGAACAATGTTTCCGCACCGCGCGCCGTTTACGCTCAGTTAAGCAGGTCAATTTTGTAACAGCGTGCCAGGCAATGCAATTTGCAGGATAACGGGCTCATAACGTTTATTCTTACCCAACTGTTTCGCCCAGCGCTTCACGCCGATAAACGCCAGCCCACCGCCCAACAACGCGCCAATGACGGCAGCCAGATCGGTACCGAATAACGTCTGACAGATCGCCGCACCGATCAGCAACCCGACCAGCGGAACGAAATAAACCAGAGCGGCAGAAAACAGCAGACGCCCCTCAGAAATCCCCAATTCAACTTTTTGTCCGACTTCTAAAGGCCGCTCGTAAGGCACATACAGCGTATTTTCGGCAGAAAGCCCAAGCTGGCTTAATAAGCCGGTCCCACACGACGAGCGGGATTTACAGCTACCGCACCCCGAGCTCGGCTCACACCGCAGCTCCGCAATGCCATTCTGCCATGAAACGACTGTCGCCCATTCTTTGATCACGGTTGCCCCTTCAAAATAATGCTGTCAGCCACCCGTTTAGCCGTAGAAGGTGGAATATCACCGACGACGGTAATCTCGCGATTGCCTTTCATGACAGTATGAATGGAGCGTCGCCCCGTAAGCAGCGACTGTTCTTCACTCACATCAGAAGACGGGCTGATGTTAATGGAGAAACTGAATAAACCATCGCTATAGAGACGAGTTTCGATCGGAATGGACGAGCCTGGCAATACTTTTTTGCTGTGTGAAAGAGCTTTCATCCCAGCAGGTAGCCATTCAGGCTCCCAGGTAAAATCACTTTTGTCCGCAGCAGGCGTAGGTAACACGGGAGGAAGTTTGATCCCTTCCAGCGGACGCATCACACTAACGACATCATCATCAACAATCAGCGATGTCGTTAAGAATTGTTCCAACCGCTTATCACCGTTGCGATCTTGTAAATCGATACGCAATGGAAGTTTCGATTCCGCATCAATCCACACCATATAGCTGTAACGTGTGCCATCGCGTGAAATGACCCGAATTCCGGATGCCAGACGATCGGCAATGCGCACCCGTCCGTCAGCGGGAATAAAGTCATAATAAGGCGATAGTTTCTGGAAATCGGCAAAGACCAGAGAAGGGAGAGAGTCAACGATATGATCGCTGGTAAGCGTAAATGGCTCAAAACCAGGATCGAAGTAGCTAACCTCATTACCACGCAGCACGATCTCGCGTCGCGGCCCGTCCATAAATAGCAGTTGCGCTAAGGAACGGTTATTGACCACGGCATGACGATACCGTACGGACTCAAATCCTTGCAGGGTAATGTTGATAAAGGAAATTTCGTAATTCAGAGAACGAACTGCGCTGTTCATCTGTTGCAGCAACGCGCCCGGCTCAACATTCTGAGCCGGGGCGAAAGTAGAATAAAACAGGCTGCCAATCAGAAAACAGGCGGCGGACCAAGCACGCTTCATTACCGGGGCTGCGTTCCTAATGATTGAGTGCCGGGAACCTGAATGGCCGCTTGCTGATCGTCCTGTGGCAGAGCGTGTTCAGCATGCAGTCGGCGCTGTAATTCATAGTCCTGTAAAATGGCGTTAAGGCGGTTACGCTGCATATCAGATTTCTGCTGACCGCTGTGAGGAGCAACATTTTCTGACGGCACGCCCAGACTGACAGGAGAGGCAGTACCCATCGCAGGTAAAGTACTAAACACACCGGATTCGACAACGTGTTCAGAGGCATCACCCTGCTGGTAATTCTGTACACCAACGATCACTGCTAAAGATACGCAGGCGGCGACGCCGACTTGTGTCAGCTGACTGCCCCACGGGCGGATTTTGTGCCAGAACGGCATCTTCGTCCACTCAACAGGTTGTGGCTGAGATTCAGGCTGCGCTTGTGGAACCAGACGAACGGGTTCTTTTTCGATTGCGGCGGCAACACGAGAAGCGATGTCCAGGTGAATCACATTTTCACTGACATCACCACGCATCGCATCGCGGATTAGATGATAACTTTGCCAACTTTGCTGCAACGCATCATCACGAGACAATGCGTTTAGCAGTTCGGAATCAACTGCTTCGCCATCCATTAAAGCGGAAAGTTTCTCTTTCTGCATACCGACACCCTTACCTTGTCAAATCCATCATTAGTCACGCGGATAGCTGAAAAAACTCGCTAGCGCTGAATAAGCGGTTGTACTTTATTATCAATAGCTTCCCGCGCCCGGAAAATACGAGAACGAACAGTGCCGACGGGACAATCCATAATCACGGCAATCTCTTCGTAGCTTAAACCGTCCAATTCGCGCAGCGTAATCGCTAAACGTAAATCTTCCGGCAAAGACTCGATAGTGCGAAAAACTATGCTTCGTAATTCCTCTGACAACATTAAATTCTCAGGGTTCGATATTTCTTTCAGCGCGCCCGCATTTTCATAGTTTTCCGCGTCATTCGCATCAATGTCGCTGGAAGGCGGACGGCGTCCCTGAGCTACCAAATAATTCTTGGCCGTATTCACTGCGATACGATACAGCCATGTATAGAACGCACTATCGCCGCGAAATGACTCTAGCGCGCGATAGGCTTTAATAAACGATTCCTGTACCACGTCCGGCACGTCACCCTGAGGAACATACCGCGATACCAGGCTCGCTACCTTATGCTGATAACGAACGACCAACAAGTTAAACGATTTTTGATCGCCTTTTTGGACTCGCTCGACCAGAACCTGATCTGCCAGTTGCTCGCTCATCCGAGGTAATCTCTACTCAAACCGTTCTCCA
Organism: Pectobacterium aroidearum; assembly: GCF_015689195.1. Taxonomy (GTDB): domain Bacteria; phylum Pseudomonadota; class Gammaproteobacteria; order Enterobacterales; family Enterobacteriaceae; genus Pectobacterium; species Pectobacterium aroidearum. The sequence continues at coordinate 1,390,565 of NZ_CP065044.1, read as the reverse complement.
CGCGTAAAATAGTACTGCCAGTTATATAAGTCATATTTAGAGCAAGCTCCTAATTAGAACCAAGACATCCAATAAAGTTCCGGGTCATCATTTTTCTTTTGCTTAGCGCCGTTACTCGTCTTTGCGATGCGTATCATGACGCATTCTCTTCATCTGAGGATCTACGCTCTTCCGAGGATGATACGATAAATCCAGGGTATTCGCACGATTCACCATGCTCCACCATTCGCTTATTTATAGCGTAGAGAGGGAGCTAAAAACCAATACAGCAATCAACCATTGGGTGCTAACATCGGGTTTCCTCTTCTTTTTGCATCCACGACACGACCATGCAAACGACCACTGAATACGTCTGTGATGTTTTAATCATTGGCAGCGGTGCTGCCGGGCTTTCACTGGCGCTGCGTCTGGCTTCTCAGGCCAACGTGACGGTATTAAGCAAAGGCCCACTCAACGAAGGCGCGACGTTTTATGCTCAGGGCGGCATCGCAGCCGTTTTCGATGAAACTGACACGATTGATTCCCATATCGATGATACGCTGATCGCTGGCGATGGCCTGTGTGAGCGGGAAGCCGTTGAGTTTATCGCCAGCAATGCCAAACACTGCGTGCAATGGCTTATCGAACAAGGCGTGCTATTCGATACCGAAACCAGCACCAGCGGTGAAGAACGCTACCACCTCACGCGCGAAGGCGGACACAGCCATCGTCGAATTCTGCACGCAGCGGATGCGACCGGAAAAGAAGTAGAGAACACGCTGGTGCAGAAAGCGTTATCCCATCCGAATATTCGGATTATGGAACGCTGCAACGCCGTCGATTTGATTACCTCGAATAAACTGGGTCTGCCCGGAACACGCCGTATTGTCGGTGCTTATATATGGAACCGTGAACAGGAACGCGTCGAATCCTGCCGGGCAAAAACGGTGGTTCTGGCGACGGGTGGAGCGTCCAAAGTTTATCAATACACCACCAATCCCGATATTTCCTCTGGCGATGGCATCGCCATGGCCTGGCGCGCAGGCTGCCGCGTGGCGAATCTGGAATTCAATCAGTTCCATCCAACCTGTCTGTTCCATCCGCAGGCGCGAAACTTCCTGCTGACGGAAGCGCTGCGCGGTGAAGGGGCGTACCTTAAACGCCCTGACGGCACGCGCTTTATGCCCGATTTCGACGCCAGAGGCGAGCTCGCCCCCCGCGATGTGGTTGCCCGCGCAATTGACCATGAGATGAAACGGCTTGGCGCAGACTGCATGTATCTGGATATCAGCCACAAGCCCGAAGCGTTCATCAAACAGCACTTCCCTACCATTGATGAAAAGCTGCAATCTCTCGGTATCGATCTAACGCGTGAAGCAATACCGATCGTACCCGCAGCGCACTATACCTGCGGCGGCGTGATGGTCGACCAGCACGGGCGTACCGACCTTGACGGCCTGTATGCGATTGGCGAAGTCAGCTACACCGGGTTGCACGGTGCAAACCGCATGGCATCCAACTCATTACTGGAATGTCTGGTTTACGGCTGGTCAGCCGCCGAGGATATCTTGCAGCGCTTACCGCAAATCAAAGCGGTGAAAAAATTACCGGATTGGGATGAAAGCCAGGTCGACAACTCCGACGAACAGGTAGTGATCCAGCATAACTGGCATGAACTGCGTCTGTTTATGTGGGATTACGTTGGGATCGTGCGGACGACGAAGCGGTTGGAGCGAGCACAGCGCCGCATTCATCTGCTTCAGCAGGAAATCAATGAGTACTACGCCCACTTCCGTATTTCCAACAATTTGCTGGAACTACGTAATCTGGTGCAGGTCGCCGAACTCATTGTCCGCTGCGCGCTGGAAAGAAAAGAAAGCCGCGGGCTGCATTATACTCTGGACTATCCAGAACAGTTCGAAGCGCCGACGCCAACCATTCTGGTGCCGTAGTTCATAAAAATAATTCGCTCAGAAAAGGCAGACGCGGCGATGAGGCGTCTGCCATCTACATAAAAAGATAAAAATCTTTTGTCAGCTGTTGGAAAGCCGTCGAATAGCGCCTTTCTTCATCACGAATTGCCAGCGAAGCATTCACACATTCTTTTTCCTGACGAGACAGCGCCAGCAAAACACGGTGCGCGGGTTTATCTTCCTGTTCTGATACGCGAAGCTGCTGATGAACATACCAGTTATGCTGCTGTGCCAACGGAATAAAGTTCTCCGCAACCTGAATGGGCAGCACCACGCAAAAAAGCCCATCGGGCATCAGCAGTTGATGCGCACAGCGCAACAACGCCTCATGAGTTAACAAGGTGGTATAACGCGCCTGCTCACGCTCAGCCGAGCCGCACGCGATCCCCGGAGGGAAATAAGGCGGATTACTGATAATCAACGAATAGTCGGCGCTTCGCGTATCAGCAAAATCGATAATATCTTCAGCGTAGACCGCGATTCTGTCAGCCCATGGCGAGGCGGAAATATTTTCCTTCGCCTGCTGACTCGCTGCACTATCGAGCTCGACGGCATCGATCCGAACATGCGTGTCAGAACGTTGCGCCAGCATCAGCGCAAGAAGGCCGGAACCACTGCCGATGTCCAGAATCCGCATCACTGAGGACAGCGGTGCCCAAGCCCCCAGCAAAATACCATCGGTTCCCACCTTCATGGCACAGCGATCGTGCGCCACAAAGAATTGCTTGAAGGTAAATCCATCCCGACGCAATGTCAGTTTATTATCAGCCTGATGACTCATGAAAATAAGATTCCAAACGCAAACCGCAGTAGCATAGGTGAAACGCCAGTACAGGAAAAGTGCCGTTGTCTGCTTAAACAGGTGAAGAACCCGGCCAATACGTCTATAATCGGCGCCCCAAACAGAGGTAGACCATGACTGTAACCAATTTTTCCGAGCTCGATCTTGATGAAAGCCTGTTAGACGCCCTGCGTGACATGGGCTACGAACGCCCGACCGCGATTCAGGCTGAGGCGATCCCTCCAGCAATGGAAGGCCGCGATGTACTGGGTTCCGCGCCGACAGGGACAGGTAAAACTGCGGCTTATCTGCTGCCGGTTTTGCAGCATCTCATCGATTTCCCTCGTAAAAAATCCGGTCCACCTCGTATTCTGATCCTCACACCAACTCGTGAGCTCGCCATGCAGGTGGCCGATCAGGCACGCGCGTTTGCGGCACATACGCACCTTGATGTCGCCACGATCACCGGCGGCGTGGCCTACATGAACCACGCTGAAGTGTTCAGTGAAAACCAGGATGTCGTCGTCGCGACGACCGGCCGTTTGCTGCAATATATCAAAGAAGAAAACTTCGATTGCCGCGCGGTAGAAACGCTGATTCTGGATGAAGCGGACAGAATGCTGGATATGGGCTTCGCTCAGGATATTGAACACATCGCCGGGGAAACTCGCTGGCGTAAGCAAACGCTGCTGTTTTCTGCGACGCTGGAAGGGGACGCGATCAAAGATTTCGCAGAGCGTTTGCTCAACGATCCTGTTGAAATCGAATCCGATCCATCACGTCGGGAACGTAAAAAAATTCTGCAGTGGTATTACCGCGCCGACGACGTCAAACACAAAACCGCCTTGCTCTGCCATCAGTTAAAGCAGCCGGACGTCACGCGTTCTATCATCTTTGTGCGCAAGCGTGAGCGCGTGCATGAGCTGGTTGCCTGGCTGCGTGAAGCGGGCATTAACTCATGCTATCTCGAAGGTGAAATGGTGCAGGCCAAGCGCAATGAGGCGATCAAACGCCTGAGCGACGGGCGCGTCAACGTGCTGGTAGCAACAGATATCGCAGCGCGCGGTATTGATATTAACGATGTCAGCCACGTATTTAACTTCGATTTGCCGCGCACATCGGACACTTACCTTCATCGCATCGGCCGCACTGGCCGCGCGGGTCGTAAAGGCTGTGCCATCTCTTTCGTCGAAGCGCACGATCACCTGCTGCTGGGCAAAATCAGCCGCTATCTGAATGAACCGCTAAAACCGCGCGTCATTGATGAACTCCGCCCAACGACCAAAGCCCCAAGCGCCAAGACCACCGGGAAACCGTCGAAAAAAGTGCTGGCGATGCGGAAAGAGAAAAAAGAGAAGGAAAAAGAAAAAGTTAAGGTAAAAGTTCGTCATCGCGATAGCAAAAATATCGGTAAGCGTCGTCAACCCACGCAGAAAACCGACGAACCGTCTGGCGAATAACAATTCTATAAAACAAAGACATAAAAAAGGGAGCTTCAGCTCCCTTTCTGTTAATGCTTGGACAGCAGCTTACAGACTTTCTGTAAAAGTACGGGCGATAACATCGCGTTGCTGCTCTGGCGTCAGTGAGTTGAAACGCACAGCGTAACCAGATACGCGGATGGTCAACTGTGGATATTTCTCTGGATGCTTAACGGCATCTTCCAGCGTCTCACGGCGCAGCACGTTCACGTTCAGGTGCTGACCGCCTTCCACGCGCACTTCAGGTTTGATTTCCAGCGGAATTTCACGATACTCGATCTGACCCAGATCGCTCACTGGAACGATTTGATCTTCGCTATAAACTGATTTCGCACATACGCAACGTGCCTGTGATTTTTCTTCGTCCAGCAACCAGAAAGAATTGATCAGCGCGCTGTCGTTAGCCTTGGTGATTTGAATACCAGTAACCATAATTGCCTCCGTAAAACGGCGTGTTATTGTCTTAGTTAAAAACTAACTGAGTTAAAATCGCTATCGGCAGAAAAATGCCAAATTTCGTAACGATCGTATAAAACCGTTTGTCTCTGCCTCTTATATACCAGCCTGATAGCCAGACATCCTTGACTTAAATCAATTTTAAAACCCTGCAACTCCACTACGCGAAGGCAATTTATTGTTTTATATCAATTTTACCAGAGCACTGAATTGCAAATATTTTTGTAAATTTTCAATTTTTTTTCAAAAAAACCTCTTTCATCCCGACAATAGCGGTTACGGTTTTACCTCAGCACGATAGATCGGTAAGCTACCTACAACACCATTAAACCTGTAAAAGAAGAGTGCATGATGGCGACCTCTCTCACCTGGCATGACGTGCTGGCACAAGAAAAGCAGCAGCCTTATTTTATCAATACCCTTGAATTCGTAGGGAAAGAGCGTGCAGCGGGTAAGACTATCTACCCCCCGCAGAAAGATGTTTTTAACGCATTCCGCTTTACCGAACTGCATCAGGTCAAGGTTGTCATTTTAGGGCAAGACCCCTACCACGGCCCGAATCAAGCTCACGGCCTGTCATTTTCTGTCCGCCCTGGTGTACCCGCACCGCCTTCTCTGGCCAATATTTATAAAGAATTGGCGAGCGATATCCCTGGATTTGAAATTCCACGACACGGTTTTCTACAAAGCTGGGCAGAACAAGGGGTTTTACTGCTCAATACGGTATTAACCGTTGAAGCTGGACAGGCGCATTCACATGCTAATCTGGGCTGGGAAACGTTTACCGATCGCGTCATTGCGGCATTGAACGAACAGCGGGAAGGTCTGGTCTTTCTCCTGTGGGGTTCGCATGCACAGAAAAAAGGCAACATCATTGACCAACGACGCCACCATATTCTGAAATCGCCGCACCCTTCCCCGCTATCTGCACACCGCGGTTTTCTGGGCTGCAAACATTTTTCGCAGGCTAACCAGCTTCTCGGACAGCAAGGTCTGTCGCCAATAGACTGGACGCCAAGGCTCCCGGAAGAAGCTTAAGCGATAACGGTTTGGTTGCCCTTCAAGCACGAGGGCGGCCAACTACCCTTTATAAAGGACGATTACAAAACATTGCTCACAAGTCATCGCTGATAAACGTATTGAGCAAATTAACAACGTGGATTAAATACGTAATGAATTGAAAGAAAAGAGTAGTAAGGAAAGATAAGAGAATTTGGTGGAGCTAAGCGGGATCGAACCGCTGACCTCTTGCATGCCATGCAAGCGCTCTCCCAGCTGAGCTATAGCCCCACAACGTGTGGAATGTTCGTGATAATCAAAACCAAACAGAGAGAGTGTTTGGTGGAGCTAAGCGGGATCGAACCGCTGACCTCTTGCATGCCATGCAAGCGCTCTCCCAGCTGAGCTATAGCCCCGTATCTTACAGCATCACCATTAAGGCAAGTACTGTGCGAACGCGTCGCATAATATGAAACCCGATTAACAGTGTCAACGGCTAAATCCGGTAATCCGATTAACCGCTGAAAAAGCCGCCAAAGGTGAGAAAAAACAGACGACAATTTCGATCTTGTCTCATCACCAGCACAATAAAAAGCTGCTAACGATAACGCGATTTATTATCATCACTCTACGTTACGCTTCGCGGCCTCCTATATAAGCCCCATCACATGCGCTATTTTCCTATGATTGTATTTTCTCTGATGGTATCTGCGTCCGGTATTTTGCCTGTTCGGGCACAGCCAACCATTCCTGATATTACCGAACAAGCAAAAACTCAATTTGAGATCAGGCAAGTCGAGATGAAAAGCGATGCGCAACATGCTTATCGACTTTTCATCGCACTTCCACGCCAGCCCGCACCTGAAGGTGGCTATCCAGTGCTGTATATGCTGGATGGCAATGCCCAGTTTCCTGTTGCCGTAAACAGCTACAACGCGAAAAACGGATCGGCACCGCTGATCGTCGCGATCGGTTATCCGATCGATAAACCTTACGATGTTCCCGCCCGCACGCGTGACTACACGCCGCCAACAACGATTACCGACCCAGATTTTGCCGCAGGCGGTGAAGCTGAGGCGTTTTACCAATTCCTGCAATCCACGGTAAAGCCCTGGGTTGAAGCGAACTACGCCGTCAATAAGCAAAAACAAACACTTGCCGGGCACTCTTTCGGTGGTTTGTTTACGCTCTATACGCTTTTTAATCACACCAAATCTTTCCAGCGCTATGTTGCCGCCAGTCCGTCTATCTGGTGGGGAAATGGCGTTGTGATTCCCGCCAGAACGCCACTGCTTTCCATATCACCGCTGTCAATTACTGTCACAGCAGGGGCAAATGAGGATGAACCTGTCAAAATGCAGGCGGGTAAACCCGTCGATGAAAAACGGGCGGAACGACTCAGCCAAAGAAAAATGGTGGAAAGGGCAAAAACACTGGCCACACAGCTTAATGAGCAAGGCACAAAAACTGACTTTATTCTTTTCCCCGATAAAGGGCACGGCGACGTGATCCCAGATGCTATCGGCAAAGCGGTCGCTATCGCCGGTCAATAGTTATCAGGCAACACCGTTCTCAGATAAAACAATAAAAAACCCCGGCTTTCAGGCCGGGGCTTATTTTGTGCAATGCTATTTACGTGATAGCGATTACTGCTGCGCTTCACGCTCGGTAATGAACGCCAGCGCTTTATCAATACGCGCCAGCGAACGCTGTTGGCCAATCGCATGCACAGTCACGTCAACGCCCGGAGACTGGCCTGCGCCCGTTACCGCAACGCGCAGCGGCATACCGACTTTACCCATGCCTTGACCCAGTTCATCTGCCGTGCCCTGAATGGCGTGATGGATGTTCTCCGCCGTCCAATCGGTAATCGCCGCCAGCTTCTCACGCACCAGTTCAAGCGGCTGACGTGCAACCGGACGCAGATGTTTCTTCGCCGCATCGGCGTCAAACTCAGCAAAATCTTCATAGAAATAACGGCACGAGTCCGCCATTTCTTTCAGCGTCTTGCAACGTTCACCCAACAGACCAACCAGTTCACTCAACTGCGGTCCGGTGCGGGTATCAATTCCAGCCTGCTCAATATGCCATGACAAATGCGTTGCCACGTATTCTGCGGGTAAATGGTTAATATAGTGATGGTTCAACCATTGCAGCTTCTCAGTATTGAAAGCGCTCGCGGACTTGCTGACGGCATCCAGCGAGAACAAAGACTTCATCTCATCAATAGAGAAGATTTCCTGATCGCCAGATGACCAGCCTAAACGCACAAGATAGTTCAGCAGCGCTTCCGGCAGATAGCCATCATCACGGTATTGCATCACACCGACAGCGCCGTGACGTTTGGACAATTTCTTACCGTCATCGCCCAGAATCATCGACACATGCGCATATTCCGGCACCGGTGCGCCCAGCGCTTTCAGAATGTTGATCTGACGCGGCGTGTTGTTGATATGGTCTTCACCACGAATAACGTGCGTGATTTCCATATCCCAGTCATCAATTACGACACAGAAATTGTAGGTTGGTGAACCGTCGGTGCGGCGGATAATCAGATCGTCGAGTTCCTGATTGCTGAATTCGATCGGCCCGCGAATGCGGTCATTAAAGATAACCGAGCCTTCCTGCGGGTTAAGGAAACGCACAACGTGCGGCTCATCATGAGCATGATGCTCGTGAGAACCTCGGCAATGGCCGTCATAACGGGGCTTTTCGCCGTTTTCCATCTGCTGTTCACGCAGCGCTTCCAGACGCTCTTTAGAGCAGTAGCATTTATATGCCGTACCGTTTTCCAGCATCTGATCGATAACGGCGTTATAACGGTCAAAACGTTTAGTCTGGTAGTACGGGCCTTCATCCCAGTTCAGGCTCAGCCAGTTCATGCCATCCATAATGGCATCAATTGCGTCCTGAGTTGAACGCTCCAGATCGGTATCTTCAATACGCAGCACGAACTCGCCGTCCTGATGACGGGCAAACAACCAGGAGTACAGCGCGGTACGAGCGCCGCCGACGTGAAGATAGCCAGTAGGACTCGGGGCGAAACGGGTTTTGATTTTCATTTGGGATTACAGCCTTATTACGCAACGGCTGTCGGCACAGACCGACATAAGCTCAAGAACAAAAGTGGGCAACATTCTATCACTCTGCTTCGATTCCTCAACGCCGTAACATGCCGCCCGTGCTTTTATTCTGGCGGAAATAACAAGATAACAGGCTAAATTGCGCAAGGATGCAGCACCAGCGGCGATAAATACGACGCCTTGACTAATTTTGCAACGAACAATCATTTTAGTTTTAAAAAGCGTTGACTCACATTCAAGGATCCCTATAATGCGACTCCACACAGCGGGGGTGATTAGCTCAGCTGGGAGAGCACCTCCCTTACAAGGAGGGGGTCGGCGGTTCGATCCCGTCATCACCCACCACTCTTTTGAGTTTTAAATAAGAGTAGCTCGCTGTGTAGAGTAAGAAGATTTGAGATTGGGTGATTAGCTCAGCTGGGAGAGCACCTCCCTTACAAGGAGGGGGTCGGCGGTTCGATCCCGTCATCACCCACCAATCTCATACCAGCTGGTCTTCTTATTAGAAGTTGAAGTAAATAAAGAAGTAAATGTAGTACAGAAGTGGGTGATTAGCTCAGCTGGGAGAGCACCTCCCTTACAAGGAGGGGGTCGGCGGTTCGATCCCGTCATCACCCACCACTTCTGCGGGTCGTTAGCTCAGTCGGTAGAGCAGTTGACTTTTAATCAATTGGTCGCAGGTTCGAATCCTGCACGACCCACCACTTCCGCAAAGTGATTCCCTCCTGAAGTAAATCCACCTAATGTTATATGTTGCACGTGTCGTGTAGGTGAGAATCTGCGTTCAGGTTCGAGCCGAGCGAAGCGAGACAACAACGCGCTAGCGTTGACCCCGAAGGGGCGAGGCCAAAGGCCGAGTCATCCTGCACGACCCACCACTTCCGCAAAGTGATACCTCTCTGAAATAAATCCACCTAATGTTTTTTATTGCATCTGCTTTGCAAGCAAGACAATATCGTCCGCGTTAACGCGAGAATGCAAGGCCAAAGGCCAAGTCATCCTGCCGCACACTCCACCTACCTCTCCTCATTACCAAAATCAAAAGAAGAAAAAATTGAGATATAGGCTGCCCAACCTGATGATGGTTGCCCCCTGCCCTATCTGACCTGTGAAGGCGGAAACCCATACTGCTTTTTAAACGCCGCGCTGAAACTACTGACATGTTCATAGCCCGCCAGCGCGGCGGCTTCATCCACCGACACCACATGTCGGTGGAGTGCCTGATAGGCTCGTTCCAGCCGATGCTTACGTAGGTAGGCAGCAATAGTGATACCGTTACGGGTGCGAAAACCATTCTGCAAATCGACCGGATTAGTACCTAACGTTTTAGCCATCTGGCCGATACTCAGGCGATCGGCTTCGCCGCTATCCAGCCACTCTTTCAAACGCACCAGACAGCATTCAAGATGGGCGCCAAAACGTTTTTGCTGAGGAGTGGCATCAATACTTCGTAGAATGTCCGTCGCCAGATCCAGCGCAAAACTCTCGCCTTGCAAACGCTGGATAAGCGAGACCGGAGAACGATCGTCAAAAGCCAATTGGCAGGCACGCTGCAGGACATCCGGTGCGGGTTGCCAGGAAAGGCTTTGCCAGTGCGCGCGCCTGAATTGCAACAAACGGCTACTGCACAGACTACTCTCGCTGGCGAACCGTTCAAACCAGGCCGGACTGAAACTCAGACAGATCTTGGTTTCCCGTCGACCAGCCTGCCAATGACGCTGAAACTGATCGCTATCCGTCAGATTAACCAGCATTGCGCGCTGGCGGGCAGAATGGGCATCGAAACGCAAACGCTGACCAGCCAGACTCACATCCGCTTGCCCCTGAAGCAGAAACGCGGCAGTAATACCCGGTGACAGCAAATTCTGACTAAAGGCGTCGATCAGGTCTTCACTCTGGCTCAGATACAACACCAGACCATTTCCCAAGGACTGAATCCGCTGCCAGCCAGCCAACACAGGCTGGTCGCTCGGTAACTCATGACCGAAGTGCAGTTTCCCTCCCTGTTCACTGGCAGACTGACTTAACTGACCACAGGTAAATACACGCATGAAACGTACCTGAATAAATTTCGTCGCGCCTAAATTTTTCTTTTTTTAGCCTAAGCGGACGTTTTGAATTAGAAGTATTCTCATTTGTAACATGACGGCAATCGACTGTCTAAGGTCTGTGACATTTTTCATTTCAAGGGTAACAACGTATGGTTTTACGTGTCACGCACACCGCGCTGGTCGAGGCGGTGTTTCAGGAAAGCGTCAGCGCTGAGGAAATACGTGAATGGCTAGCGCACATCGAGCATCTCCTTGAATCGAAACAACCCTTTTTCTTCATCGCCAGCACGCTCGCGCACACTGAATTCGCCCCCGATTACCGAGCTATTCAGGCATTCTGGTATCGACAGCACAAACCCGCGTTTCAGCACTACTGCCGTGGTCTGGTACGCATTGCCCGCGACGCCGCCGAACAGGCACGTCTGGATGTCCCCGCACTGCATCGCTCCTGGGGCGTGCCGTACTTCGTCACACTGGATAAGTCCGGGGGTTATCACTGGATTGCCGAGCGCATGATGGACATGGGTGAATGATGGCACGAGCGTATGAATTCACACCGGTCAGCCGATTAGGGCTGACGGCGATCGTGACCCTCTATTTAGCGCATGCCCTGCCGCTCTATTTCTACAATGTTGCGATGCCGAGCATTCTGCGTAGTCAGGGGGTGGATTTGCGCTGGATAGGCATGCTTTCACTGCTTTATCTGCCCTGGGCCTGTAAATTTCTCTGGGCACCGTTAATTGATCGTTATTATCTGCCTGCCCTGGGGCGTCGTCGCACCTGGTTATGGTTGACGCAAATTGCACTGGCAACCGGTGTACTGGTTCTGGCATTCACCGGACTGGATTACGGATTGCTCCCATTCGTACTGATTGGACTCTGGATCTCGACCTGGGCTGCCACGCAGGATATCGCCATCGACGGCTATACGGTGGAATCACTGGCAGCGTCAGATCATCGTCTTGGCAGCATGGCGCAAAGTATCGGCGTGGCGCTGGGCAGCATGATCGGCGGCGCTGGCATCCTGCTACTGTATCAGCTGTATGGCTGGCGCAGCGCATTGCTGTCTCTGGCGGTCTTGACGGCGCTGACCATGATCGCTGTCATCTGGATTAATGAACGCCCTCAAGTATCCTCAGCATCCGAACGCCCGAGCTTCGCCAATACGTTCAGGCGTCGTGAGATACGTTGGGCTTTGCTGCTTATTCTGCTCTATCGACTGGTTGAAGCTCCCGCAATGGCCATGCTTACTCCGCTGCTGGTCGATCAGCGATGGACACTGGTGGAAATCGGCCTTCTGATGTCGGTGGCTGGGGCGGGGATCGGATTACTGAGCGCCATCACCACAGCGTGGGCACTCAAACGCTACTCGTCCGACGTACTACTGCTTCGTGCTGGCTGGCTGCGCAGTGGCGTCTATCTGCTGCTCGCCGCGCTGCTCTACAGCGGTTCAACCATGACTTCAGGATTTTGGCTCGGCACACTGGTCATCGTCATGTTGGCGATTCGCTACATGGCAATGACCAGCCTTTATGCACTGTTCATGCGCCTGTGCTCACGCCGACAGGCAGGCACCGATTTCACTGTGCTGGTGTGCTTTGAACTCCTGGTGTTTTTCCTTGGCGGTTCGCTTTCCGGCTTTCTCGCCGCAGGGCTGGGCTATGGCGCTTATTATCTGCTGCTCGGCGTTCTGTCGCTACTGAGCGTCTTGCTGTGTCGGCCGCTCATCAGAAAACATCTGACCAAAACTATTTAACCCTTATCATTCAGTTATTCAGGAGACATTATGCGATATCTTGCGCCCCCCGCGCGGGTCACTTTCTTGAGTCTGGCAATCAGCGCTCAGGTGTATGCCCAGACCGATGTGACCTCAGTGCAGCAAACTCGCAGCCAGACGCAGGACACCGATATCATGACGGTAACGGCTGCCCGTTCGGTGAAAAACATCGCCGATATCGCTGGAACGGTTTACAGCATTGAACGCGAAGATATCGCCAAACAATCCTCAGCGAGTAGATCTACCGCCGATATCCTCGGGCAGTTGGTGCCTGGCCTGGCTCCCGCCTCCGGTACCACCAGTAACTACGGTATGACCATGCGCGGGCGTACGGTGCAGATCATGATCGACGGCGTACCATTGACGGGTTCGCGTGACGGCTCGCGGCAGCTCAACAGCATCTCTCCGGCGATGATCGAACGTGTCGAAGTCGTATCAGGCGCCACAAGCCTCTACGGCGCGGGCGCGACGGGAGGCATTATCAATATCATCACCCGTAATGCCGATGATGAACCTTATGCTTTCAGCAGCCAATTTGGCTTGAAAAGCGCAGATAAGCCGTCTAAATCAGGTATGGCCTACAGCGGTACACAAACCGCCTCTTTCCATAACGATGACATTAGCGGATTTGCCGGGCTGAACTATACCGCACAAGGGGACATGCGCAATGCCCACGGGAATCGGATCGGACCGGAAATCGCCCAAACCGATCGCCAGGACACAACCAGTCTCGATTTCAATAGCCGGCTGACCTGGCATCTGGATGACAATCAGCAGTTGAGTGGCGCGTTCAGGTATTACAATGATGAGCAAGACAGCGACTACGGCCCCGATTATGGCCCCGGACTGGCCGCATTGTTCACTCCGGCAACGTTCCAGCCTAGCCTCAAGGGCCTCAAAGGGTTACAGCTTGACGACCAGCCCCGTACCCGGCATTACGGCGTCAATACCCAATACCAGAATCGGGACATACTGGGCGACCAGCAGTTGACGGCTGAAGCCTATTATCGCAAAGAACAATCACGCTGGTTCCCTTCCGTCTCCGCGGTAACACACTCTGCACTGCCGGGCGGCAGCACCTATGTGGCAATGCAATCCAACACGGATATTGATGTCTGGGGCGTGCGTACCGCATTGCAAAAAAACATGAGTCTGGCAGGACGCGACCTACAGCTAACCTATGGTCTTGACTACGAACAGGAAAAAGACAGCCAGAGCGGGCAATCCTACGGCCTCAACACTTTCATTGCCAGTAACGGCTTGCGTTATCAAGCCGAAAACCGTTACGCCATGGGGCCAGATGTTAAAGTGGACAAAACCGGTCTATTCCTGCAATCGGACTACGCGCTGACTAAACGCCTAAACCTACAGGCAGGCCTGCGCCACGAGACCATCCGCAACAAAGTTTCCACCTCAACGCCGTACAGCGAAGCCATCACTGCGGATAGGGTATCTGGCTATCAGGCCAGGCAGCTTGAAGGCGGCCAGGTGAAGCATGGCGAAACGTTGTATAATCTGGGGTTGGTGTACCAATTGACCGATACCCATCAACTGTTCACCAACTTCTCTCAAGGCTTCAGCCTGCCCGACACACAGCGCATGTTGCGCGACGTACCGGCGACATTCACCATTAACGGCGACAGTATCGACTCCATCAAAGTCAATAACTATGAACTCGGTTGGCGTATGAGAGACAATCGCGGCCTGAGTGCTGGCGTTACCGCGTTCTACAACACGTCCGACAAGGTAGTGCAGTTCAACCGTGACTATAGCGTGTCAGTCGCCGATACCGACGAGCGAATCTGGGGTATGGAAGGCAACCTGCAATACCCGCTGTCCGAAAGCTGGAACGTTGGCGGTACGCTTGCCTATACCCGGGGTGAATATAAAGACGCCGCTGGCGAATGGCGCGAACTGAATGCGTTCCGTGTCTCACCGCTGAAAGCCACGTTATACAGCGACTGGACGTTCGCTGATGGTTACGGATTACGCCTGCAATCCCTGACGGTTGGCGGAACTGACCGCGCTTATAATGACGCCAAATCCGCCGCCGTCAGCTCAAGCATCCGCTCCACGCCAGCAGCAAAAATTCAGGGCTATACCGTGTTCGACTTCATCGCTCATGCCCCATTGCTGGGCGGCCAGGTCGGCTTTGGCATCTACAACCTGGCCAATCGTGACTATAAAACCGTCTACAGCCAACAGGCCGAAGCCACCTATGGCAAAATCTCCAGCCTGCCAGCACAGGGACGCACGTTCGCTCTGACATATTCGATTGACTATTGAAGCGCAAGGTAGCCGATACGGCAGCGTGATGTTCTGCGCTGCCATTACGCGCCTTCTCAAACAGCAGCGATAGACGGGAGTTGAACGCCCATCTATCGTTAGCTCTCTACAATCGCGGTGCGATGCTTATCCAGATTGACACGCTTCACCTAATTTTTTGACAGAAAATATCAAATTTATTTGTTTTCTATTCAGGCGTTAAATCGACGACACTGCCGCCTTATATCCAATAGCACTTTTCGCTAACTCACGAGGTTGTCTAGTATGATTTCTCAGTTGAATCAGTGGTTCACGCGTTTAACCGATCATCCCGATGCAGGTAAACTTTTACTGCGTTTAACCGTGGGTATTCTGCTGCTGTTTCACGGCGTAGCAAAAATTGAGCACGGTGTGGGTTGGATTGTACAGATGCTGCAAGGCGCAGGCCTGCCAGGATTTATCGCTTACGGTGTCTACGTGGGCGAAGTCGTTGCACCGATTCTGATTATTCTGGGCGTATTTACCCGTATTTCAGGCCTGATTGCCGCGCTGACGCTGGTTGTGGCAACGCTGATGGTTGGCATGGGTAAATTCTTCACCCTGACCGACGTTGGTGCCTGGGCGCTGGAACTGGAAGCACTCTATTTCTTTGCTGGCATTATCATCATGCTGGTTGGCAGCGGCCGTTATTCTGTTGCCTCTAACCCCGCTTATCGCTAATCCTTGCCATACGGCAGGTATTTCCGACAAAAGCAAAAAACCCGCGAATTTCGCGGGTTTTTTATTGCAACTATCTTCCGATCAGATTTCCCAATCGTGGCTATAGCGCTTAGGCTTGAACTGAATCACATCGCCTTTCTGGAGCCCTTGTAAGCTCACATCGTCTTTTGCGACTTCCGCTTCAATCAGTTCAGACTGTTCGCCCAGCTTCAGCGACAGGCGCGTTAAGGCGCCGAGTGGACGAATATCGCGTACCGTCACCGCCTGATAGCCGTCCTGCGCCTGAACGGATAGCGACACTTCATGAGGACGGAACAGAATCGTCTCTTCCGTTTGCGCCACTTTCAGTCGGTTACTGTCGCCGAGGAAATGGTAAACAAACTCGCTGGCCGGGTTGTTATACACCTCTGCCGGCGTACCGATTTGTTCAATCACGCCTTTATTCATCAGCACGATACGATCAGCCACTTCCATCGCTTCTTCCTGATCGTGCGTCACAAATACCGATGTAAGATCGATATCTTCATGCAACTGAGACAGCCAGCGGCGCAGCTCTTTACGCACCTTGGCATCCAGCGCGCCAAAGGGTTCATCCAGCAGCAGGATGCTCGGTTCGACGATCAGCGCACGTGCCAGTGCAATACGCTGACGCTGGCCGCCGGAAAGCTGTTCAGGATAACGATCCCCCAGCCAGTCCAGTTGCACCAGATTCAGCAGCTCATGTACTTTCTTTTCGATATCGCTCTTCGAAGGCCGAATATTTTTCGGCTTCATTCGCAGTCCAAACGCGACGTTATCGAACACCGTCATGTGACGGAATAGCGCGTAGTGCTGGAAGACAAACCCCACGTTACGTTTGCGCACATCGTGGACGGACACATCCTGACCGTGGAAAATAATACTGCCGCTATCCGGCTGTTCCAGTCCGGCAATAATACGCAGCAGCGTTGTCTTACCGCAGCCCGATGGCCCCAGCAGCGCCACCAGCTCGCCGCTGTGGATCGACAAATTAATCTCGTTCAGCGCCCGAAACTGGCCAAATTGTTTATTAATATTGCGAATCTCAATGCTCATTTTTGGCCAACTCCTGTTGTTTCTGTATTTGCTTCGTCAATCGACCTTCACTCCACTGGCGCAGTAGCAGCACCACCAGCGACATGATCAGCAGCAGAATCGCCACGCTGAAGGCCGCAACGATGTTGTACTCGTTATAAAGAATTTCGATATGCAGCGGCAGCGTGTTCGTCAGGCCGCGAATATGGCCGGATATAACGGAAACGGCACCAAACTCGCCCATCGCGCGCGCAGTACACAGCACCACGCCGTAAATCAGCGCCCACTTCACATTCGGCAGCGTGATATGCCAGAACATTTGCCAGCCGTTCGCTCCCAGCAGACGTGCCGCTTCTTCTTCCTGAGAACCCTGCTCTTCCATCAGCGGAATCAGCTCACGGGCAACATAAGGCAATGTGACGAAAATCGTCGCCAGCACGATGCCCGGTACGGCGTAAACAATTTGCAGATCGTGTTCGAGCAGGAAGGGATAGATCTTGCTCTGTGCACCAAACAGCAGCACATACACCAACCCCGCCACAACGGGGGAAACGGAAAACGGTAAATCGATCAACGCCAGCAGAAAGCTCTTACCACGAAACTCGAATTTCGTTACACACCACGCCGTCGCCAATCCGAACACCACGTTTAACGGCACGGAAATGACGGTCGCAAGCAGCGTCAGCTTGAGCGCAGAGATCGCATCCGGTTCGGTAATCGCGTCCCAAAATGCGCCGACGCCTTTATCCAGTCCCTGTGTCACCACCATCATCAGCGGCAGAACCAGAATCAGAAAAAAGACGATCCACGCGAGTGAAACCAGAATGTAATAGGCTGCGGGCTGCTTTTTTCTTTTAGCCGCGCTGGCCTGAGCGGAAATAACCTGTTCCATGACGACCAGCCCTTACAGTTTCGGTTGAATGCGGCGCTGCAACACGTTAATCAGCAGCAGCATAATGAAAGAAACCAGCAGCATGAACACGCCGATCCCGGTTGCTCCTTTGTAGTCATACTGATCGAGCTTGGAGACGATCAGCAGCGGCAGGATTTCGGTTTTAAACGGAATGTTCCCCGCAATAAACACCACGGAGCCGTACTCCCCCACGCCGCGAGCAAAGGCCAGTGCAAAGCCTGTCAGCCACGCCGGTAACAGCGCAGGAAGCAAAACATGGCGGAAAACCTGAAGCGGACGCGCGCCCAGACAGGCGGCAGCCTCTTCGACTTCTTTCGGAATATCGGCCAGTACCGGTTGCAGCGTTCTGACCACGAAAGGCAGCGTGACAAAAATAAGCGCCAGCGTGATGCCAATCCCGGTGTAGGCGATTTTGAACGGAAACAGCGAGCCAATCAGGCCATTCGGTGCATACAGCGCCGTCAGGGCAATCCCCGCGACCGCAGTGGGCAGCGCGAAAGGCATATCGATCATGGCATCGATCACTTTACGGCCGGGAAAGGTATAACGCACAAGAACCCAGGCCAGCAGCGTCCCGAGAATACCGTTAATAAAAGCCGCAGCCAGCGCCGTACCAAACGAAAGCCGCAGGGAGAAAAGCACCTGGCGGCTGGTTATCAGATCCCAAAACTGGCCGAACGTTAGTTGGCTGGCATATAAAAACATCCCCGCCAACGGAATGAGGACAATTAATCCTAAATAGCTCAGGCTAAACCCTAACGTTAGCCCAAAACCGGGAATCACTGAGGAAGAACGCTGTGACATACCGTGCCTTTAATTTTCATACTCACTACCCAGCCAACAACTGCTTGCCGACACGCGCTACCTGACAGAAGGTTTCGGGCGGCTCTCGCCAGCCTTTTAACCTGAAAAAAGCCGCTAGGTGATAGCGGCCTTAATCCGTCAGACGTTAAAACTTACTTATTGATCTCTTTAAAGATTGCGTCGAACACGCCGCCATCGTTAAAGAATTTATCCTGTGCCGCTTTCCAGCCACCGAAGTCCTTATCGATCGTCACCAGATTCACCGGTGCAAACTGATCCTTAAACTCTTCGGCAATCTTGGCGTTACGTGGGCGGTAGAAATTTTTACCGATGATGCGCTGCGCTTCATCGCTGTAAAGGTATTGCAGATAAGCTTCAGCCTGTTTCTGCGTTCCCTTGCGCTCAACGACTTTGTCCACAACGGCAACCGGCGGTTCAGCCAGAATTGACAGAGATGGTGTGACGATCTCAAGCTGATCGCCGCCCTGCTCTTGCAGAGACAGGTACGCTTCGTTTTCCCATGCCAGCAGCACATCGCCTAACTGACGCTGTACAAAGCTAATGGTTGCCCCACGCGCACCGGTATCGAGAACGGGCGCATGACGATACAGTTCAGTCACAAATTTCAGTGCGGTTTCATCATTACCGCCCGGTTGCGCTTTGGCATACGCCCATGCAGCCAGGAAGTTCCAACGTGCGCCGCCAGAAGTTTTCGGGTTTGGCGTGATGACTTCAACGCCCGGCTTCACCAGATCGTTCCAGTCTTTGATTTGCTTTGGATTACCTTTACGCACCAGAAAAACGATGGTGGAGGTATAAGGCGTGCTGTTGTCAGGCAAACGCGCCTGCCACTTAGGCTCGATCAGCTGTTGATTCAGGTTTAATGCATCAATATCACCGGCCAGCGCCAGCGTCACCACATCGGCCTGCAAGCCGTCAATCACCGAACGCGCCTGCTTTCCAGAACCGCCGTGCGAATTTTTGATAGTGATATCTTCACCAGTGGTCGCTTTCCAATGCTTAATAAACGCCGCATTGTATTGCTGATACAGTTCACGCGTCGGATCGTAAGACACGTTTAATAATTCGGTAGCCGCCGAGGCCACACCGGAAAACAACAGTGCTGCCGTAGCAACAGATAACCCCAGACGACGTATTGACATTCTTATCACTCCCTAATGCTCGAAAGTATCAGATAAAATCATGACGGATGTGACTGATTCATAACTTAAATAATTCGATTTGCAGGGCAAAACACGATCGTTTTGCACAGCGCGCATGCAGCTTGAAATAGGATAGGTATATCAGGCTGACAACATGGAAGTGACAATAGTGGATATAGGGAGGGGGCAAAAATATTGTTTCGCGATAATTTATGCTATCGCGTTATATTGTTAATGGTTATGTAATAGTTTTCAATCTAAGCAATTTTATTGCAGCAGAGCTCTTTTTTGCGAGTAAAACTGAGATAACCCTGATGCCCTACGGCATCAGGTGAGTACGGCGGAGAACAAACAGGGTTAAGTAAAAACCGTCAATTTTCAGCCCTACTCTTCTTCATCCAACTGCAAAGCCACGTACAGCAACAGACGGTCGTCGAAATTTCCCAGATCTAAACCCGTCAGCTCAGAGATGCGATTGAGGCGATATTCCAGCGTATTGCGGTGAATAAATAGCGCTTTCGCCGTCGCGCCGGGCTGAACGTTATTACGGAACCAGGCACCCAGCGTCCGACGCAGCAGACCATTGCCGTCCATCGCTTTAAGCTTCGAGAGCGGCCGCACCAGTTCATTTGCCTGCCAACCGCCGCGCAGGCTGTCCAGCAGTACGGGTAACATCAGATCCTGATAGTAATAACAGCGCTGAGCAGGCATACGCTGTTTGCCCACGCTCATGGTCGTGCGCGCCGTGCGATAGGAACGCGCGATACTGCCGGGGCCGGCAAAATAGTTCCCCAGCGCCAGCCGCACCCGCAGCCGGCTGCTTTCCGCCATTCGCGACATCAGCGTATCCACCCGCCGCCGATGATCTTCTGCATCCCAACGCCCGTGGCTGTTCAACGCCGGTTTTAGCACCACCATTTCTGTCAGGGAAACGATCGCGATCAGGTTGTCACGTTCCGGCGTAGTCAGCAGCGTCTGCAACTGCTGTAGCTCCGCCATGGCGGAATCCACCCCGAGCTGCCCGCTGTCCACTTCGATCACCGCCGCGACGCGTGGCTTATTCAGATCGATGCCTAAGCGCTGCGCCCACTCCATGAGGGCGGGAGAAAGATCGTCAGTACGGATCAGGTTCAACACCAACTCTTCACGCAGACGGCTATCCTGCGCCAGCATATGCAACAACCTCGCCTGTTCCAGCATCATTTCCGCCGTCATACAGACCAGTTCGCCGTACTGTCGCAGTTGGCTTGGATTGCCCGTTAAACCGATAACGCCAACGATTTCACCGTCGATGCGCAAGGGTAAATTGATCCCCGGACGCACGCCGTGCAGGTGGCGCGCCACGGCATCATCAATATCAACGACTCGCCCCTGCGAAAGTGCCAGCAGCGCCCCTTCGTGCAGTTCCCCCAATCGTTCCTGATCGCCACTGCCGATAATCTTACCGCGAGCATCCATCACGTTGATATTACTATCAATGATCTGCATGGTCCGCGCGACAATATCCTGTGCCATCTTGGCATTGAGATGATACGACGCCATTTTTACCTCTGAGAGGAACATTGACAATTGCACCAGCATACCGCCACACCGTGCGCCACACATTGTGCAAATTAACAAAGAAACGGGAATTAGATTAAATCTGTGGAAGAACTCACAAAAGCGCTTTCATGGAGAAGCAAGAAGTCGTCGGGCACCGGAGTGCCCGACCAGATAATCAACGTAACAAGCTGTCTTAAAAGGCAATTATCAACTTACACGTTGAACAGAGCGGTTATTGAGCCAGCAGATAAATCGTGCTGTCGCCACGGCGTACATTCAAGGCTAATACAGCCGGCTTGCTATCCAGAATTTTGCGCAACTCGCCAATATTCTGTACGGCCTGTTGGTTGACACCGAGAATAATGTCGTCCTTCTTCAGGCCAATTTTAGCCGCAGCGGACCCCGGTTTAACGTTATCCACCTTGACGCCTTTTGCGCCGTCCACCTGCGTATTGCTCAGCTCGGCACCTTCAATGCCAGAGTAGAGATTACCGGAAGCCACCTGAGCCTGATTGCTCTGTTGCAGCGTCACCTCTACCGTCAGCGGTTTACCCTCACGCAGCAGCCCCAACGCCACTTTGCTCCCCACCGGCAGCGAGCCAACCTGCGCACGCAACGCGGAGAAGCTGCTGACCGCTTTGCCATTCAGCGTGACGATCACATCCCCCGCCTTGATGCCTGCTTCGTCTGCCGCCGATTTCGGCCGCACCTGACTTACAAACGCGCCACGCTGGGCATCAACCTTCATTGCCTGCGCCAGTTCGGAGTTCAATTCCGTCCCGGTGATACCCAGCTCGCCGCGCTTCACTTCACCAAATTCGACAATCTGTGCCACGACGCTTTTCACCATATTGCTGGGGATAGCAAAGCCAATCCCGATATTGCCGCCATCTGGCGCAAGAATCGCGGTATTCAGACCAACCAGTTCCCCATTCAGATTCACTAACGCGCCACCGGAATTCCCCCGGTTAATCGCCGCATCGGTCTGAATAAAGTTCTCGTAGTTTTCAATATTCAACCCGCTACGCCCCAGCGCGGACACAATGCCCGATGTCGCCGTTTCGCCCAGACCATACGGGTTACCAATCGCTACCGTGTAATCACCAACCCGCAGTTGATCGGAATCGGCGACCTTAATCGCGGTCAGATTTTTAAAGTCTTTCAACTGCACCAGCGCGATATCAGAACGCGGGTCTTTGCCTAACACTTTGCCGTCATACTTGCGGCCATCACTGAGGCGAACCTGAATCTTATCGGCGTTCTCCACCACGTGACTGTTGGTCACCACGTAGCCTTTTTCCGCATTAATCACAACGCCCGCACCCAGTGCCTGAAAGTTTTCCTGTTTTGGTTGCTGCTGGCCGTCGCCATCGTCGTCACCTTCTCCCTGACACATCGGCGACGACTGGAACGGCGAGCCGTCCTGGCAGAAAGGCGAGTTCTCACCAAAAAACGGCTGAAGCTGCGGCGGAATGCCTTCTTTGCCGGCATTGTTTTCTTTAGTGGTATGCCCTTCCACGTAGATGCTTACGACGGAAGGCATGACCTTTTCCAGCATAGGAGCCAGGCTGGGTAATTGACCCGATGACGCGGCAGACGCCGCTGACTCAGCCGCATTCGCCGTGGTAGTACCCATCGCCATCGCCAGACTTAACGCCAGCGCACTCAAAACCAGTGATTTTCTTTTCATAGGAATATATCTCATAGTAATCAACACGCGAGTCTTACGGCCCGTGTACCCAACACCGGGTACACTCAGTGGTCGTGCTGTATGAGATAAATATGGACCAACAATGTTCCCGAGGGGAAGATCGTGAAGCGTAAGGAAATATTGAACGGCTTTACAAAACTCGCGATTTCCATTGCCGTCTGTTCATCGCTAGTCTGCCGCCATCAGCTTGCGGTATTCATCGTAGGCATACAAATCCGTCATACCGCTGATGTAATCCTGAATCAGACGCGCGCGATAGTAATATTCACGGACGATTCGCTCGTTTTCGGGTAATGGCTCCAACGCGGCAACCGCTTCGCAATAGGCCAGACAGTGCTTGCTGGATAGCTTGTGATAAAGCCGCGTTTCAATCGGATAGCGTCTGTGCGTGTCGTCTCGGACAAGCTGACTGAAATCCTGATAGGGCATTTCGAGCAGCGGACTATAAATATCCAGCAGGCCGCGAATGACGCGATCTCCCTGTAACTCCAGCTGTTCAACCTCATGATGATTAAAAACGTGTTTTAAGGCGACGCGTTTGAAAATACCTAATAAGCGGTTCTGCGGGCTATCATCCTCAAGCAACGCCTGATTGAACGAGCCGGCATAGACTTCAGGAAGGTTATCGAGAAAACGCAGTGCAGCATGCGGCACCATTTGCCCCACGGTATAAACGCGAAGATTCATGAAAAACTGATCATCCTGACTGCGCCATTGCAAACGCTTACGTTCTTTGTAAGCACGTTCGATCGTTTTAGCGAAGATGTCTTTCTCTTCTCCCTCACCCCAATTCTCGCGCAGGCGATCGTAAAGTTCTTCGATCGTAAGCATATCTTTCTCGACGGCATCTTCCAGATCCGCAATACAGTAGGACACATCATCGGCCGCTTCCATAATGTAGCTCAGCGGATGGCGATGAAATTCCCCCATATCCAGCTCTTCACGCAGTGTGGCGACAAACGCTTCTTCTGCCAGATAGTAGCCCGGCTTCTTCATTAAATAGTCATAGTCTGGCGGAAGCTTACCGTGCCAATACGCGGGGCGGGTATATTTCAAAATACAGGCGACCTGTCCGTAGGTCAGGTTAAGTTTCAGCAGCGTGTGAACCAGTCTGATCGCCTGTGCGTTGCCTTCAAAATGGCTCAGATCCTGCCGGATTTTCCCACGCAATTCATCCAAGCCGTCTTGCTGCATCCGCAGCACAGGGGATTTACAATCATCGACATGCTCAGGGAATTCACTGTCCAGATAGTGGCTATCCAGCCATTTTCTGAACCATTGGTTAATTGCCGATTCGCCAAAATGCCCAAAAGGCGGATTACCGATGTCATGCATCAGGCACGCCATTTCGACCATGCTTTCAAACGGCGTTTGTCTATCGTCAAGACCCAACTCTGCGAGTCGCCCATCGCCTTGCAGACGGTGCAAAATCTCTTTGGCGATATAACGCCCCACCTGTTGAACTTCCATCGAATGGGTCAGACGGGAACGAACAGCCGCGTTACGTTCCAGCGGGAAGACCTGAGTTTTTTGCTGTAAGCGGCGGATGGCGGCGGAGTTAATAATACGCCCCCGATCGCTCTCAAACTGGCGCACGATCGTATAAGCATCATCAGCCGTTTTAGGTCGGCTAAAATGTCGCTGAAAGCTCATTTTTTTGGCGAAATCGATATCAGACATACGGTTCTCCCTATCATCCCGCTACAGCAAAATAATGCACACTCCATCTCATCCCGCTAGCCATGATAGACTAACCCCAGCTACACGCCTTCCATTTATAACAGAATTTGCGGGGAACCTTATGAAAGTCGGTATTATCGGCGCGATGGAACAAGAAGTAACGCTGCTGCGCGATCGGATTGAAAACCGTCAAACCTTCCAGCGTGCAGGTTGTGAAATTTACACTGGGCAAATCAACGGGGTAGATGTCGCCCTGCTGAAATCCGGTATCGGCAAAGTTTCCGCCGCGCTGGGCACCACGCTGCTGATGGAGCACAGCAAGCCAGACGTCGTAATTAACACCGGCTCCGCAGGCGGGCTGGCACCTAGCTTGAACGTGGGTGATATCGTGGTTTCCGATGAAGTACGCTACCACGACGCCGACGTCACAGCCTTTGGCTATGAACCCGGCCAGATGGCGGGCTGCCCTGCCGCTTTCGCTGCCGATGAAAAACTCATCGCACTGGCACAGGAAGCGATTGCTGATTTACAGCTAAACGCCGTACGCGGTCTGGTTGTCAGCGGTGATGCCTTCATTAACGGCGCAGAACCATTAGCACGCATCCGCACGACCTTCCCGAAAGCAATCGCAGTGGAAATGGAAGCGACGGCGATCGCCCATGTCTGCCATCAGTTCGCCGTCCCGTTTGTGGTTGTGCGTGCCATTTCTGATGTAGCCGATAAAGCATCACACCTGAGTTTCGATGAATTCCTAAGCGTTGCAGCGCAGCAATCAACGCGGATGGTGGAAGCGATTCTGGCCAAGCTGGCCGCACGCTAATCGTGACTGTCAGGTTCCTCTGCTGGCTGACCGGGCTACTGCTTTGCACCGCCGCTTATGCCCTTCCACAGCGTGTCATTAGCCTCGCACCACACGCAACGGAAATGGCCTATGCCGCAGGCATGGGCGAACAGCTGATTGCGGTCAGCGCCTGGTCAGATTACCCACCAGAAGCGAAAAAGCTGGAACAGGTGGCTTCCTGGCAAGGAATCAACCTGGAGCGGATCCTCGCGCTTAAGCCCGATCTGATTCTGGCCTGGCGCGAGGGCAATCCACAACGGCCGCTGGAACAGCTCGCCAACTTCTCGATTCCCATCGTTTATCTGGATGCAAAAACGTTAGACGATATCCCCGCGTCATTGCGACAGTTGGCGACCTACAGCCGCCATCCAGAGCAAGCCGAACGGGCTGCGACAGATTTTCAGCAGGAAATAGGCAGGCTACGGCACACGGGCGAGGGGCAGAACGCAGCATCACTTCGGGTATTCATTCAATTCGGCACTCAGCCGCTGTTTACTTCGTCGCAAGCGACGCTGCAAAGCCAGATCGTTTCGCTGTGCGGCGCAGAAAATATCTTTAGCGATAGCCCAGTGCCCTGGCCGCAGGTTAGCCGTGAACAGGTGTTAAGGCGACAACCACAGGCCATTATTATCGGCGGTTCGCCAGATAAAATTGCCAGCGTGCAGACGTTTTGGCAGCCGCAATTAGCAGTGCCGGTGATTACCGTGAATGAAGACTGGTTTAGCCGTAGCGGCCCACGTTTGCTATTGGCGGCTCAACAAATTTGTTCTCAATTAACAGCATTAAGCCCCGGCTCTTCGTCAGCAAAGTGATTGTTAATTAACACTGTGAAATCACTTCGATAACAATAGCTTCATTAATATACAAGTTGTAACACTCACAGGCTTTTATTTCGCCAACATTTGCCGATAATCTGAGCGTAACGGTGGAATTATAGGCATCATTGATGGCATTAATTACCACCCGGCGATAAAGCCAAAGCAATACAAAATGAGAAAATTTTGAACCGGTAGCGGTTCCTTTAACACCAGGTAGCTTTAACTATGAAAAATGCGTTGCTTTACGCGGGCTTACTGATGGTAGCCTGTACCACGGCATATGCAGGGAATCAGGGTGGGCAAATTAACGCTCAACTGACGATACTACCGGCGTGCGGCGTAACACCTCAATCCGGTCAATATCAAATGACATGTAACGTAGTCTCTGTCCCACAACCTAAGATTACTGAGTCACGTATTCAGATCGATCAGGCAAAACTTTCTGCTTCTGCGGCAAAAACTACGCAGAGTCCGGAAACGCGTCTGATTACGGTTGAATGGTAATCACAGTAAAAATACGCGGCGTATTCTTTTAATTAGCGCCTCTTGTGACAGATTGCTGGTTTACTATAAAAAAACCGTGTCTTGTTACCAAGACACGGTTTTTGTTTTCTTAGTCGGCCCATCACCGCAATGCGGGATCAGACGCTGAAAGAGGAACCACAGCCACAGGTGGATTTCGCATTCGGATTCGTCACGACAAAGCGAGAACCTTCCAGCCCTTCGGTATAATCCACCGCACCGCCAACCAGATATTGCAGGCTCATCGGGTCAACCACCAGCGACACCCCTTGCTTCTCAATGGTCATATCGCCGTCGTTGATTTGATCATCAAAGGTAAAACCGTACTGGAAGCCGCTACAGCCGCCACCCGTGATATACACGCGCAGTTTCAGCTCTGGGTTTTCTTCATCAGCAATCAGGTTTTTCACCTTGCTTGCCGCTGCATCAGTAAATTGCAGAGGCAGTGCTGCTATATCGTCGCTCATATTTTTACTCCCAACTCAGGGCTTATCAGGTGATAGACCCATACTCATACGCTTATTATCCGGCAGTCTGCGAAAACGTTCAAGATTTGACAGAAATTGTTGAATTAATCTGCTGCTCCTGCTCAGCCAACGCCTGTCGCTGCAGCGTCCTCGCCAGAATAGAAGAATATAGCGGCTTCCCTCCCAGAAACTGCGCCAACAGTGTCGCGCCCAGACACGTCACGATCATGGGTAAGATCAACTGGTAGTTGTCAGTCATTTCCAACACCAGAACGATGCCGGTAAGTGGAGCACGAACCGATGCCGCGAACAGTGCTCCCATACCCGCCACAGCAAACGTACTGGCGCCAATCGCATAATCAGGAAACAACTGACTGGCCGCCATACCAAACGCAGCTCCAAGCAGTGTTCCCAACGCCAACATCGGTGCAAAAATCCCCCCTGGCGCGCCCGATCCGAAACAAAGCAGCGTCATGAAGACGCGGATTATAAAGATCACAAAGAGCATACTAATGCTGTAATGCTCCGCCGCCGCAAGGGGAATAAGCGAAAACCCGCCTCCGGTTGCTTCATGAAAAACAATAGACAGCACGCCATAGAGGCCGCCCGCCAGTGCGCCGACCAGCAGGAAGCGAGACATCCGCTTACCGTGGAAGGCCAAAAACAGCGCTTGAGTACGTAACACCAGAGCATTAAACACCACACCGACGACGCCAAAAATAATCCCAAGCACCAAATATAACCACAGCGTCTTGAGCGGTGCGGAAGGCAATTGCCCTATATCGATCACAGCCTGTTCGCCGTTGAAGAGACGAAATACGATGCTCGACATAATGACGCCAATGAAGACCGCTTTAATTGAGATGAGGCTATAGCGGAACTGAGGGCGCATTTCCTCAATGATAAAAAGTATTCCGGCCAACGGCGCATTAAAGGCAGCGGATAGCCCGGCCGCCGCACCGGTAGCTAATAATGAATGGCGCCCGTCCTGCTGCCTTTTGGGCAACATGTCCGCAACCATGCCGCCAATATTTCCCCCCAGTTGTACCGTCGGCCCTTCACGCCCCAGCACCATTCCCGACCCGAGCGTGCCAATACCGCCAAAAAACTTAACGGGCAATACGCGCCACCAGCGTACCGGTCTGAGTTCTTCTAACGCGCCCTCAATTTCGGGAATCCCCGATCCACCCGCTTCTGGAGCGAATCGCCGAACCAGAAAATACCCCCATACCGCAAGTACAGCCGACACCGCCGCAGCAGCAAGCCAGCTCACCCCGCTTTCAGGAAAATGCGTCAAGAGTGCCATTCGCTGTTGTATAACCCAGTTCACCGTACGTTCAAATGCCACGCCGACCAACCCGGTTAACGTTCCTACTATCGCCGCCAGCAGAAGAATCAACGCGGGGGTTTTATCGCGCCGCATAAATTGTGCGATGGCAGCGCGGCGCTCCGCCGCAGAAGAAACGGGTGCAGAAAGTCTGATCACAACGGTCATAACCAAAAAAGAGAAATAAGAGTCACTATGTTACCCCTTAAGGATAAAACTGCCTATTTGACCAGAACAGAAGACAAAGAGACCCGCATCTGCTGATACAGCGATTTCATAACGGCGGTCAGTTTATTAGAATACCCCTACATTTTACGATTAAGACCAGTCAGGACCGCGTAATGAACAAATCTGAAAGCCTGTATGCTGCGGCACAGCAACTTATTCCCGGCGGTGTAAACTCACCCGTTCGTGCTTTTAACGGCGTCGGCGGTACCCCGCTGTTCATCGAACGGGCTGATGGCGCTTATCTCTACGACGCCGACGAACAAGCGTACATTGATTACGTGGGATCGTGGGGTCCAATGGTGCTGGGGCACAATCACCCGGCAATTCGTGATGCGGTGATCGCCGCCGCAGAACGCGGCCTGAGTTTTGGCGCGCCGACCGAGATGGAAGTGCAGATGGCACGTCTGGTTACCTCACTGGTGCCCAGCATGGACATGGTGCGGATGGTCAACTCCGGCACCGAAGCCACCATGAGCGCAATCCGTCTGGCACGTGGCTACACCGGTCGCGACAAAATCATTAAATTTGAAGGCTGCTACCACGGCCACGCCGATTGCCTGTTGGTGAAAGCCGGTTCCGGCGCGCTGACGCTGGGTCAACCGAACTCTCCCGGCGTTCCTGCTGATTTCGCCCGCCATACGCTAACCTGCGTCTATAACGATCTGTCATCTGTACGCGCGGCGTTTGAACAATACCCTGACGAAATCGCTGCAATCATTGTCGAACCCGTTGCGGGCAACATGAACTGCGTTCCACCGCTGCCGGATTTCCTTCCTGGCCTGCGCGCCCTGTGCGACGAGTTTGGTGCTTTATTCATCATCGATGAAGTGATGACCGGCTTCCGCGTCGCACTGGCGGGTGCACAGTCGCACTACGGCGTGGTGCCGGATCTGACCTGTCTGGGGAAAATCATCGGCGGCGGCATGCCAGTTGGCGCATTCGGCGGCAAGCGTGAAGTCATGCAGGCGCTGGCACCGACCGGTCCGGTTTATCAGGCGGGAACACTGTCCGGCAACCCGATTGCTATGGCGGCAGGCTTTGCCTGTTTGACGGAAGTGGCGAAACCCGGTGTCCATGAAAAGCTCACCGCGTTGACCAATCAGCTAGCAGAAGGCCTGCTGGCTGCCGCGAAAGCCGAAAATATTCCGCTAGTCGTGAATCAGGCGGGCGGTATGTTTGGTCTGTTCTTCACGGATGCCGAGAGCGTTACCTGCTACCAGGATGTGATGAAGTGCGACGTCGAGCGCTTTAAGCTGTTCTTCCACATGATGCTGGAAGAAGGAGTTTATCTCGCACCGTCCGCTTTTGAAGCGGGCTTTATGTCGCTGGCGCATACGCCACAGGACATTGACCGCACCATCGAAGCCGCACAGCTCTGCTTCTCACGCCTGTAAATTTACCTCGACGGCGTCACTCGCTGACGCCGTCGCGACTCAATTTATCCCTTCCTCCCTTTTTTTCGTCAGGGTTCTCGTTTGAGAATGACAAGCCGTCTCAAATTGGTTATGAGTAAGTGTCTGTTCCTGAAAATAGCGGAGAGGTCATGTTAAAAATTCTAGGGCGCACATCGTCGATCAACGTTCGGAAAGTGCTGTGGCTGTGCGATGAGTTGGCGATTCCCTTTCACCGAGAAGACTGGGGTGAGGGCTATCAGTCACCGCAATCACCAGCGTTTTTGGCGCTCAATCCTAATGCCATGATACCGGTTATTCAGGATGACGATTTTGTCATGTGGGAATCGAACGCGATTATACGTTACCTCGCCAATGCAAAGGACGGCGCCTGGCTCTACCCGCAGGATCCGCGTAGCCGTGCGACGGTCGATCAATGGATCGATTGGCAAGCGAACGAACTCAATCCTTCATGGCGTTACGCTTTTATGTCGCTGGTGCGTCAGTCTCCCGCCCACCAGGATCCCCAGCTCTTGACGGCATCCTGCAATCTTTGGTCACGTACCATGGGCATTTTGAATCAGCAACTGGAGCGAACCGGCCACTACGTTGCAGGACAAGCGTTTACGCTGGCCGACATTCCCATCGGACTATCAGTAAACCGCTGGTATGAAACGCCACTGGAACACACGGACTATCCCGCCGTCCGTGCCTACTATGAGCGCTTAAGCGAGCGCGCAGGCTACCTGACCTGGGGACGAAACGGCACGCCATAACGCGATGTTCATAGAAGTAAGACTACGTTGCGCTACCCGGCCCGATACCGCTCATCTCACACGCCAGCGCCCCCGCGCGCTTAAGCGCATACGTATAGCGTTCATCAAACGGGTAGCAGCACGATAGCCGAAGCCCGTGCTTACAGCGCCCGCTCAGCGTGTAAAGCTCGCCGGGCGTGACGCAAATCTGCTCTTGCAGCAGGCGATGGAACAATTCAACACCATCCACCCCGCCCGGTAATTCCAGCCAGAAGACAAAACCGCCCTGCGGCTGCGTCGCCCGCGTCCCCTGTGGAAAATGTCGTGCGATGAGCCCACGAGCCTCATCCATCTGTGCGGCATAGCGACGGCGCAGCGTACGCAGATGGTGATCGTAACCGCCGGACTCCAGAAACTGCGCCAGTGTTTCCGATAGCAGCGCCGATTCCGCCATTGACGAGACCGCTTTCAGCCGTGCAACTTTGGCACGGAAACGGCCCGACGCCATCCAGCCAATGCGAAAATCCGGTGCCAGCGTTTTCGTGAAGCTGGAACAGTAAATCACCCAGCCTTCGCGGTCGAAGGCTTTCACCGTCGGCGACAGCGGCCAGGTAAACTGAAGTTCGCTGTATAACCCATCCTCAATAAGCGGCACCTGATAGTCATTCACCAGCTTTGCCAGCCGCTTTTTATCCTCTAGCGTCATACTGCACCCTAGCGGATTCTGTGCGTTCGGCATCGCGATAATCGCCTGTAGCCGCCCTTCTGACAGCAGCAGTTCCAGCGCATCCAGCGCGAGGCCGCGTTGTGGATCGGTGGGAATCTCCACCGTTTTCAATCCCAGACTGGCCAGCAGAGGAAAGAGATAAAAATAGGTTGGCGTTTCCAGCCCGACACAGTCGCCCGGCTGCGTTACCGTGCGCAATGCCAGCTGTAGCGCCTCCATACAGCCGTGGGTGATCGTGATGTCTTCACGAGTCAGGGTCATGCCCAAATCCATCGCACGCCGCGCCACTTCGCGCCGCAGTCGCTCACTGCCCGGCGGTAGCGCATAACGGCCAATCAGGTCGGGCTGTCGCCGCAATAGGGAAGCGGTAATACGGCTAATCTTTTCGGTCGGATAGAAATCGGCATGCTGTGGGCACGCCAGAGATATGTTGGTGTAATCCGGGTGTGTCTGGGCAGCAAAAACGGTATCAATCAGATCCAGTTTCTCACTGCCCGGCACAATCACCTGCGCACGATGCGGCTTACTTTCCGTCAGCGACGGCAGACGACCTCGAACAAAATAGCCCGACTGCGGCCGCGCTTCGATCAACCCGCGATCTTCGAGAATACGCCAGGCATTCAATACCGTGTTGACACTCACCTGATGCGATCCGGCGACGCGACGAATAGAAGGCAAGCGGCTTCCCGGCGCTAACGTCCCTTGATGAATCGCCGTGGCGAAGGTTTCCGCGAGCTGTTGATAGAGCGTACTTTCTTGTGAGTCGATGATGGACACAGTTCCCCCGCCAGCCGATGAGTACAGTTAACGATTAATGCAATTTGTACCCATCACAATAATCGTTTTGTGTATCTGTAACCATTTATTTTTTCTGCCTACTATAGTGCTCTTCCCCATCACCAGGATAACACCATGCTCGACCCTTCTTTTTTCAGCTACGTCACCGTCATGTCCATCACGCCAGGCCCCAATAATCTGCTGCTGGCAACCTCAGGCGTCAATTTTGGCCTGCGTCGTACGTTACCGATGATGGTGGGAATTACCGTTGGCTGTGGAATACAAACGGCACTGATGGGTGTGGCCCTGGAACTTCTGCTGAGCTGGATGAGCGTTATTCGCCTCCCTCTGACCGTGCTGGGGTGCGTCTATCTGCTGTGGCTATCGTGGAAAATCGTGCGCTCATCGGCACCGGAATTACAAGGGCGAGTACAGCCGATGACTGCACTGCAAGGAACGCTATTTCAAGCGGTGAACCCGAAGACCTGGCTAATGGCCAGCAACATCGCGCTGCTTTATACCGCCAGCGGTGGCCTTTTCACCACGGTCATCGCCTTTATGGCACTCAATCTGCCCTGCGTTTTAGTCTGGGCAGCGCTCGGCGATCGTATCGGCAAACATCTTCAGGAACCGTGGAAACTGAAAGCCTTCAACGGCATTATGGCGTTCTCTTTGCTACTCACCACATGCTGGATGTTGGTTGAAGCCATCAATCTCTCCCGCTAATCACACGGCTGAGGCGGGTTTTTCTTCCCGCCTCAGCCCGCGTTATCGTTATTTCACCTGCTTGCGGAGCAGATAAACAAAGTAAGGCGCACCGATAAACGTCGCGAGCAGCCCCGCCGGAACCTGTGCCGGAAAGAGGATCATTCGGCCGCACCAGTCCGCAATAACCATCAGCGCGCCACCAATCAATGCCGAGCTGGCGATTTGCGGCAACACGCGGTTAAAGCCCAGCATCCGCGCCATATGCGGTGCCATTAACCCGACAAAGCTCATCGGCCCGACCATCAACGTTGCCATCGCGGTCAGCACCGATGCCAGCAGCAAAACCAGCAGACGAACTGGCGTGACAGCCACGCCAAGTGCTCTGGCCGTTGTGGTGCCAAGCGGCAGAATACGCAGCCAGCGCTGGCACAGCGGGACGATCAATAGCAGCAGAAGGGCAATCACCGCCGTGCGTATCGCGTCTGTCGGTTCGACCGCGTAGGTTGAGCCCGACAGCCAGGTCAGCACGGTTCCCATGCGCGGATCGCCACTGGCCAACAGCAGCGCGATCACGGTGGTGAACGCCATGCTCAGCGCGATCCCAGCCAACAGCATACGCTGCGTGGAGAAACCACCACGTCCGGCAATCATCACCATGATCAGCAGCGTCAACGCCGCCCCTGCACTACCAGCCGGAAGCAGCCACACGAACGCATTACCGGGAACGAAGAACAGCAAAATAATGACGCCAAACGACGCACCGGAGCTAATCCCCAGCACTTCCGGGCTCCCCATCGGGTTACCCGTCAGCTTCTGTATTAACGTTCCCGCGACCGCCAGCATCACGCCAGCCGTGAGCGCCGCCAGCACCCGCGGCCAGCGCCATGAGAGCAGTTGACCGAACACATCGCCGCCGCCCCACTGCCAGCCTTGCGCGTCTTTCCCTAGCATCAGCGCTGCGCCCACGACTATTCCCAGCAGCATGATGCCAAGTACCAGCCAGGTTCCCCACAGGCGACGTTCAACTGCTGGCGTGCTGTTACTGTCGGTCATCGCGGGCTGGCCGCTATTGCGCAGACGCGGCAGCAGCCACAGCAGCAGCGGCGCACCAATCAGCGCCGTCGCTGCGCCCGTTGGGACGTCAAGCCACACGCGGCTCAGCCAGATCACGCCCTGATCGGCAACACCGAGCAGCAACGCACCGAGCAACGGCGCGAATAAGAGACGGTGAAGTAAACGCCGTGCGCCCAACATTTTCGCCAACAGCGGCGCAAATAGGCCGATAAAACCAATAATGCCCGCCGCATTCACCAACTGCGCACACAGGAAAATCCCCAACCCAAGCGCGCTCAGACGTGCCAGCGACAGCCCAAGCCCCAGATTACGCGCGACGCCGTCATCCAGCCCCAACAGCGTTAGCGGGCGAATCAGAAGCAGCGCCAGACAGAAACACACCAGAAGACGCGGAAGCACGAACTGCACATTGCTCCAGTCTTGCTGGTTTAGTACGCCGCTGCTCCACAGGAATAAGCCCTGAAGTTGCTCATGATGGAAGAGCACCAGCAGTTGATTGACCGCGCTACAGTAGAAACTCAGCACCAGCCCCGCCAGTATCAGCGTCACTGGTGATAAACGCTTACCCCAGGCGACGCCAAAAACCAACGCGCCAACCACAAGCGCCCCTATCATGGCTGCGGCCTGCTGGATCACGGCACCGCCAGGCAGCGCCCACAGCGTGACGACCGTGATCCCGAGCTGTGCGCCCGTAGCAATCCCCAGCGTTGACGGCTCGGCCAGCGGATTACGCAAGACCTGCTGGAATAGCACGCCGCACAGCCCCAACCCCGCCCCAATCAGCAGCGCCAGCACCATGCGTGGCAACAGGCTGTAATGAAACAGAAGCTGTTGCATATTGTCCTGAACGGGCTGAGTCAGCCCTGCAACCCATTGTGATACCGGTAATTGCTGCTGCAAATTGTAGCTGCCCATTCCCAGCATCACGATCAGCAGAAAACCCATCACGACCACTGGCAGCACCAGAGGATGACCAACGCGCTGGTGCGCGTGTGAGGAACCGACAGACAGAGGGCTAGGCATGATTTCTCGCCTCCATGGCCTGATTCAATACGCGGCAGAAGCGCATCGCCGAAAGCGTCCCTCCATACAGCCAGACGGCAGGCACGCGTTGCACACGCCGTTGACGCACAAACGGCATCGCCTGCCAGAGCGGGTTCTTATCAAGCTGCGCGATAATGGCGCTATCGCCATGCTCGAAGCAGAGCACGTTGGCATCGCCGATCTCCGCCAGACTTTCAATACCCACAATCGTACTGCCCCAGAAGCTGGTTTCACCACGCCAGGCATTTTCTATCCCGATATGATCCATCACTTCCTGAAAAAGGCTGTTCTTGCCAATCACCAACACATGGCGACTATCGACCAATGTAATCAGTAACAGCGGCCGCTGGGTATAAGGTTGAAGCGTGATTTTTTCCTGCTGGAGAAACTGCGCCAGCTCCGTCAGGTGCCGTTCCCCAGCCGCCTTCATATTTAGCGCATCGGCCAGTTTCATGACCGAGGACTGTGCCGCCGTCAGCGGTTTACCCTGTTCACTGCTAAAGCCAAAACCCAGCATCGGAGAGATGCGGGACATTTTCGCGACCGAAGGGCCGTAGCCTTCAGAGTAAAGAATCATGGACGGGCGAATCTGCGTCAGCAACTCCATATTCGGCTCGGTACGCAGCCCCACATCAATCACCGAGTCAGGCAGCGCAGGCTCTTTCACCCACAGGTTATAGTTATGCTTATCCGCGATCGCAAAGGGGGTAATGCCTAGCGCCAGAAGCAGCTCAACGGGCAACCATTCCAGCGCCACGATACGGTGTAGATCGGGAAATGTGGTCGTGGCTCCTCTGCTCGCCGCCGAATACACCAGCGGCGACAGTAGCAGCGCCGTCAGCAAACGACGGCGTAGCGGATCGGGAGAGGATGGAGAAGAAAAACGTTCAGGCATCATGAGCAGAAAAACCGAGTTAACAAACGAAGCTGACCGGTGCGCCACCAGCCGGATGAGGCAGAATGCCCATGGGAATACCGTAGATGTTTTCCAGCACGTCCCCTTGCATCAGCGCGACAGGCTCACCTTGCGCAATCATGTTGCCGCCCCGCAGCGCCACCAAGTGATCGCAGTAGCGGGCAGCCATATTGATATCATGCAACACCGCAATGACGGTGATACCGCGCTCGCGGCTCATATGCTGGATCAGTGCCAGCACCTCAACCTGATGGGCAATATCCAGTGCGGAGGTCGGTTCATCCAGTAACAGGCAGCGGCTATCCTGCGCCACCGTCATCGCCAGCCAGGCTCGTTGCCGTTCACCGCCGGACAGGCTATCCACCAGACGATTCGCGAATGGCTTTAGTCCTACCAGCGTGATGGCTTCTTCGACCTTTTCCCGATCGGCACTACCGAAACGGCCTAATGCGCCATGCCACGGGTAACGCCCTACAGCAACCAGTTCACGCACGGTCATCCCTTCGGCGGCAGGAAGCTGCTGCGGTAAATAAGCCACCTGACGGGCGAACAATTTGCTGTCCCAGCTTCCAATCACCTGTTCTCCCAGCAATGCCGTTCCGCTGCTGGCAGGCTGGTGACGGCCCAGTATTTTCAGCAAGGTCGATTTACCTGAGCCGTTATGCCCAATCAGACCGCATACTTTCCCGACAGGGAATGTGATGGAGAGCGGATGTAGTAGCGTGCGCCCGGCGACGGAAAAGCTGACGTCGTCCAGTCTGAAGGTGGTATCAGGCAGTACAGTTTGATTTTGCATAGCGTTTTTGGTTTTTAGTGTCACTGAAGGACAGGAGTAAGCCGCGATCGCAACGCCCGTCACTCTCGAATTCCCCGCGTAACAACCGGGCTAAAAGAGAACGATAATGATTACGATAAAGGCAGCATGATAGGCGCAACAGAATACCAATCGCAAGACTTTTACCTGTCGGAACCGGAATGGCATGACAGGAAAAGCGGTCTCAGGCAGGATGCGGTGCTCGTCTCAAAATAGCAGGCACAAAAAAATACCCCCAAATTAATCCTGTCCCTTATACACAAGTCTAGAAGTATCGCGGTTTTTGCCGTGGTCAGGCGTAAAAAATTATGCTGAGGAGGTAGCTGGCTTCGGATGAGCCGCAGGACGCGGCGAAAGCTTGCGCCACGTAGGGAACGTGTCGCAAGCGGTCCGCTAAGCCAGATACCGACGAAGGTACCGCGTCAGCGGCATAATTTCCGCCGAAAGCCTGGGGTCACGGGGCGGCGGCGTTTGAGTCGCCTCGTGTCGGGCGCGTGCTACGCGGTAGCATAAAATAACCGTATTGTAAGCGCACGAAACCGTCTCTCAGGCTGCATAAGATATAGCTAAGAGACGGCAACTAGTTGAAGCAACGATAGATTATTGACCAAACATTTGTTTGATCCAGTCGGCGACGCCTTCTCCATCTTGTTGTCCCTGCTGTGCGGAAGGCTGCGGCTGGCTGGCCTGACACAGCGCCTGCGGGTTATCCGTCCAGACTGGCAAGACACGTCCGGCACTGCTGCCGTTACAGATAAAGTTACCGCTGGCATCCACCGTCATGGTCGTAATGCCTTCCGGCGGCGTCAACATGAGCGGCAGAGGCGTCTGGTTTTCCAGATAGCGACGATAAATCGTCAGCGCACCGTTCGCCCCCGTCAACTTGGCCGGGCCGTTGTTATCGCGCCCTACCCAGCTAATCGCCACTTCTTTACCGTCGATTCCGGCAAACCAGCTGTCACGCAGGTCATTGGTGGTCCCCGTTTTCGCCGCCAGATGATAATTCGGGAATTTCACCGCCAGCGAACGTGACGTCCCACGTTCGACAACCTGCTGCATACCATACAGCGTCAGATAGGCCGCCTGTGCAGGAACCGCCCGTTCAGCCTGCGGGAAGCTCTGGTACAGCACCGTGCCATCTTCCGCAATCACTGACCGCAACGAGGAAAGCGGTGCACGGTTGCCGCCGCTGGCGATCGTCTGGTATTCCTGCGCTACTTCCATCGGCGTCAGACTGATCGCCCCCAGCAGCATCGCTGGTACAGGTTGAATCACGTTTTCCGGGATCCCCAGACGCTTCAGCGTTGCCGTGATCTGATCCAGCCCCACAGCCATCCCCAGATTAACGGTCGGAACGTTCAGCGAGTTCGCCAGCGCATCGACCAGCATGACACGGCCGCGGAACTCACGATCGTAGTTCTTCGGCTGCCATAGCTGACCGTTAGCTTGCTTGATCGACAGCGGCTCATCCGCCAGCAGGGTGTTCAGACGATAAGTGTCCGGCTGGCTCAGCGCGGTCAGATAGGTCGGCGGTTTCGCCAACGACCCGACGGGGCGACGCGCCTGTAACGCACGGTTAAACCCGGCGTACTGCGTTTGAGAGCCGCCAACTATCGCGCGAATTTCACCGCTAAAACGATCGACAATTACCATCGCCGCTTCCAGATCGCTCACGTTACGGCCTGCGCGCAGTGCCGGAACGCCGACCTCTACCGCTTTTTCCGCCGCATCCTGCGAGACCGGATCGAGCGTGGTAAAGATCTTCACGCCGGAGAGATCGTTAACCTTGTCGCCAAGCCGCTGTTGCAGTTCCTGACGCACTAGCTGCATAAACGCAGGCTGAGGGCTGATGACGCCGCCTTTCGGCTGGACGCCCAACGGACGCGCGCTCAGCATGTTGTACAGATCGGCATCAATCACCTGCTGATTCTGCAACAGGCGCAGCACCAGATTGCGTCGCTCTAACGTAATCTCCGGATTACGCCACGGATTGTACAGCGACGCCCCTTTCACCATGCCCACCAGCAGTGCCTGCTGATCGAGACTCAGTTCATTCACCGGACGACCAAAATAGTACAGGCTGGCAAGCGGGAAACCGCGGATCTGATCGTTACCGCTCTGACCGAGGTACACCTCGTTGAGATACAGCTCAAGGATACGATCCTTGCTGTAGCGATAATCCATGATCAGCGCCATATAGGCTTCGTTGGCTTTACGCCACAGCGAACGTTCATTAGTCAGGAACAGGTTCTTAACCAACTGCTGCGTCAGCGTACTGCCGCCCTGTACCGCGCGTCCTGCCGTGATGTTGGCTAAAAACGCACGGCCAATCGAGTACAGGCTAATACCATCATGTTCATAAAAATGGCGGTCTTCGGTCGCGACCAGCGTATCAACCAGCAGATCGGGGAAGCCGGAACGCGGCACGAATAAACGCTGTTCGCCATTCGGCGACTGCATCATGGTGATCAGTTTTGGATCGAGACGGAAAAAGCCGAAGTTGCGCTGATTATCCAGATTCTGGATCTGCGACAGACGATCGTTGGCAAACGTCAGGCGCGCCTGAATCTGCCCTTCTTTCCCATCAGGGAAATCAAACGGACGGCGCAGCATGTCGATGCTGTTGCCGCGCACACTGAATTCACCCGGACGGGTAATGCGGCTCACCTGACGGTATTGCATACCTTCCAGCAGGCTGATCATCTCTTTCTGGCTATAGGCCATACCCGGCTCAAGGTTGACCATACGGCCATAGACGGCGGCAGGCAACTGCCAGACTTTGCCTTCAATACGGCTGCGGATCTGGCTGTCGAGATACACGCCATAGATTGCCATCGCGACGGCAAAGATCAGGAACAGCTTGATAGCCAGCCCCAGCCAGCGCCGTCTTCTCTGCGATTTCCGCGTCATGGTGTCATCGCCGTCGTCGTCATCGTTGTCATAGTCGTCCTGATAATCGTCATAGTCATCATCATCATAGTCGTCATCCCTGCGACGTCGTATGGCCTGTTTGCGTTCAGGCTTACGTTTTGGCGCTTTCCCTTTACGTCCGATAGGTTCGCGGTCATCCCGAGACATTACAATAACTTCTCCATCAGGTTGTTCACGGCTATCTGCTCTGCGCTCAAGCCGCCTACTCTGTTTCCAGCCCCTTTTTTGGGAAAGCGGAAACGTCTGAAATTAGTGATTCTGATATTTCTTGGTACGCCTCGTTGGAGCCGTATTCGCCGGATCGTCCGGCCAGACATGCTTGGGGTAACGCCCCTTCATCTCTTTTTGCACCTCGCGGTACGTGCCTTGCCAAAATGCGGCTAAATCACGCGTAATCTGTAGTGGACGCTGTGCTGGCGATAAAAGCTCCAACACCAGCGCCACACGACCTTCCGCCAGCAGCGGGCTCTGCTGCTCGCCGAACATTTCCTGCATCCGTACCGACAGCACCGGGGGTTTATCGTCATAATAGGCAATAGGCAAGCGACTGCCTCCGGGTGCCGTGTAGTGCGTGGGCAATGCGCTATCCAGCCGCTGGCGCAGAGGCCAGTCCAACAGCCGCAGCAGCGCATCGCTCAAACTAATCTGGTGCAGCGCTCGTAAATCACGCACGCCGGACAGTGACGGCTGTAGCCAGATTTCCAGCGTTGCCAGCAGCGTTTCATCATCCACTCGCGGCCAGTCAACTTCAGGCAACCACTGATGAGCACACTGTAGCCGGGCGCGTAGCTGCAACGCCGTGGCGTCCCAGTTTAATGCATCAATCCCCTGCTCCCGAATCCAGGATAACAGCGCCTGCTGCAGTGCTTCATCGGAAGGCTTGTTCAGCGGGCGTGTTCTCAGGGTCAGGCAACCTATCTGGTCACGCTGGCTGGCGCGCAGAGTACCCTTTTCTTCGTCCCAGTGCACCACGTTATGTTCATTTATTAGTCCGGGTAGCCGCCGTTCCAGCCGCTCAATATCCAGCGGCAACGCCAGCAGGATCCGTGCCTCTGCGTTCTGATTATTTTGTAAGAGCGCCGGAGCCAGCAACCACTCCGTGCCTGATAACGCCTCATCAGCCGACATCATCGCGCCGCTTCCGTTAGCAAGCTGGTAGCGCCCATCCTGACTGCGCCGCCGGGCAATGCGGTCTGGGAAAGCCTGCGCCAGCAGCCAGTCAGCTTCTCCGCTGTCAATTTGTCCCGAAACCGTCGATAAACGGCGCGTCAGCTGCTTTGCCCGCCGCAACCAGTGCGGTAATGGGCGATGTAACCAGTCAGCCAGATTAATCGACCCGCTACGTGGCGGCTCTTCGAGTATCGCTGCCAGACACCCCGCGGTGGCCAACGCTTCTGAACTTTGCTGTGACGCGGCATACAACATCGTCCCCAGACGCGCATCACTGCCGAGTGCGGCGATCTTCCGTCCTTCAGCGGTCAGCCGATCTTGCTCATCGGTAATACCAAGCTGACGTAGCAGCTTGCGGGCGGCATACAGCGCGGGAGCGGGTGGTGTATCCAGCCAGGTTAACTGCGCGACATCGGTACAGCCCCACTGTAATAAGTCCAGCCAGACGCTACTTAAATCGCTATTCAGTATCTCAGCTTCGCTTTGCGCCGCTGCGCGTTCTGCCTGTTCACGCGAGCACAGATGCCAGCAAATACCGGGGCTTAACCGTCCGGCACGCCCGGCGCGCTGCACCATAGAGGCCTGACTGATTCGCTGTGTCACCAGTCGGGTAACGCCGCTTTTCACATCAAAGCTGGCGACACGTTCAAGACCGCTATCCACCACCAGCCGGATCCCTTCAATCGTCAGACTGGTTTCTGCAATATTGGTGGCTAACACCACCTTGCGACGCCCCGGTTCAGCGGGCAGAATCGCCTTTTGCTGTTCCGCCAGCGTCAATGCGCCGTATAACGGACAGAGATCCGTCTCGCTCGACACGCTATTTTCCAGCAGCACCTGCACACGTCGAATCTCCGCGACGCCGGGCAAAAACAGCAGCAACGAACCGTCTTCTTCATTGAGCAAACGTCGCACCTGTCGCGCAACGCCGTCTTCCAAACGCTCCTGATTATTTAACGGCGCATAGCACCGCTCAACCGGATAGCTGCGACCTTCGGAAACCACGCAGGTGGCTTCCGGCAGCAGCGACGCCAGCCGCGCATTGTCGAGCGTTGCGGACATAATCAGCAGTTTTAAATCGTCGCGTAGCCCTTGCTGCACATCGAGCAGCAGCGCCAATGCCAAATCGGCCTGCACACTGCGCTCATGAAATTCATCAAGGATGATCAGCGCTACACCTTGCAGCTCCGCATCCTGTTGCAGCAAACGGGTTAGCATCCCTTCGGTGACGACTTCCAGCTTCGTTGCGTCACTCACCCGGCTTTCTGACCGCATGCGATACCCTATCGTCTGTCCCGGTTCCTCACCGAGCTGCTGCGCCAGTCGCCAGGCCACGCTTTTCGCCGCCAGACGACGCGGTTCCAGCATGATGATGCGACCGTTCACGTTGCCCTGTTGT
Source organism: Pectobacterium aroidearum (assembly GCF_015689195.1). Taxonomy (GTDB): domain Bacteria; phylum Pseudomonadota; class Gammaproteobacteria; order Enterobacterales; family Enterobacteriaceae; genus Pectobacterium; species Pectobacterium aroidearum. The sequence goes on along the minus strand of NZ_CP065044.1, from coordinate 1,348,225 downwards.
AGCAATTGCAACGGCAGCCAGGTCGATTTCCCCGCTCCTGTAGGGGCATTGAGCAGCACCTGAGGCGCGGTATGTAGCGCCGTTATGACATCGTCCAGCACGGCGCTGACGGGCGGTAAAATCACAGACATCTCCGTATAAGGTTAACTTTCAGCGGCGAGCATTGTAGCATCAGGATAAATGTAGCATCTGATGGAATCAGAACAGAGAGATCGCCATGTCAGCCCCTCGCCGCCTGTTTTTTGCCCTATCACTACCGGAAACCACACAGCAAGAGATTATCCGCTGGCGTGCCGAGCACTTCCCTCTGGAAGCGGGTCGTCCGGTCGCGGCGGCCAATCTTCATCTGACGCTGGCTTTTTTGGGTGACGTGAGTGAACAAAAAGCACAGGTCTTACAGACATTGGCAGGCCGCATCCGTCAGCCCGCCTTTTCCCTTACGCTGAATGACGCCGGACACTGGCCGCGCCCCGGCGTTGTCTGGTTGGGCTGCCGCCGCGCGCCGCGTGGCCTGCTACAGCTCGCGGAACTGTTGCGTTCTCAAGCTGCACGCAACGGCTGTTATCAAACGGCATTACCTTTTCATCCACACATTACGCTATTGCGCGGCGCGACTCGTCCTGTTGCGATTCCCCCCGCAACCTTCAGTTGGCAGGTCGATATGACGCAATTCTCGCTTTACGAGTCACTCTTCGACAATGGTAAAACCCGCTATCAGCAGTTGGAAAGCTGGTCATTTATCAAATAAGTGAGTAGGCGAATAAACGCATAAAACAGGATACGCATGAACTATACCCCACGTTTACAACCCGCCCGATTGATTAAACGTTACAAACGCTTTTTGGCCGATGTCGTGACCCCGGAAGGCGAGACGCTCACGCTGCACTGTGCCAATACTGGCGCGATGACGGGCTGTGCGACGCCCGGCGATACTGTCTGGTACTCCACATCCGATAACCCTAAACGTAAGTATCCGCACAGCTGGGAGCTGACAGAAACGCAACAAAATCACTGGATTTGTGTCAATACTCTGCGTGCCAACACATTATTATACGAAGCCTTATTGGAGAATCGCGTAGAAGAACTGTCGGGCTATTCAGACGTAAAAACGGAAGTGAGATACGGTACGGAAAATAGCCGAGTCGACCTGCTTTTACAGGCGCCGGACAAGATTGACTGCTATATTGAGGTGAAATCAGTCACATTATTGCAACATGAATGTGGTTACTTTCCCGATGCAGTTACACTCAGAGGGCAAAAGCATCTGCGTGAGCTGCAACAGATGGTTTCTAATGGAAAACGTGCGGTGCTTTTTTTCGCGGTGCTCCATTCAGGAATCCAGCAGGTTTCTCCCGCACGGCATATTGATTCACGCTATGCGGAATTATTTACAGAAGCACAACGGGCAGGGGTTGAAATTTTATGTTACGGCTCCACATTATGCCCTGACGGTATTACATTGACGCACAAGTTACCGTTGTTGGGATGACACACAAGCATTGCATAACACGCCGAACGTACCACCAAAGGCGTAACACATTGTTTATTATTTAATGGTTACCCTAAATAATTCGAGTTTCAGGACAAAACGTTAGCGTTTTGAACAATGCAAAGCGTTGGCCCGTAAGGGCGAGGCTCATTTATGAGTCTCGTAATGCGGCAAGGGAAGGAGTCCCGAATCACTTACATAGGTAAGTGATTCGGGTGACTAAACGAAGCCAACGCACATGCAACTTGAAGTATGACAGGTATAAGCAGGTTGTTCCTCACACTTTATCAGGCCGGTGTCAGGAAGCATTGCCAACCCCATCTCCATCTGCTATTTATAGCGGCCTGTTTTTTCCCCCTTTGGGGCCGATATACCCAGATAGCTGAAGTTCTGGTCGACAACGCCGCAACTTCACTGCATAAAAGGGTATTATGCGTGTCGTGTTATGTAGGAGAAGCAACATGCAAGAAGGGCAAAACCGTAAGACATCTTCTCTGAGCATTCTCGCAATTGCCGGAGTAGAGCCGTACCAGGAGAAGCCGGGCGAAGAGTATATGAACGACGCTCAGCTGGCTCATTTCAAGCGTATTCTTGAAGCATGGCGCAACCAACTCATGGATGAAGTGGATCGAACTGTATCGCACATGCGCGATGAAGCCGCTAATTTCCCCGATCCCGTGGATCGTGCTGCGCAGGAAGAAGAGTTCAGTCTCGAACTGCGTAACCGTGACCGTGAGCGCAAACTGATCAAGAAAATCGCCAAAACACTGGTGAAAATCGAAGAAGAGGATTTCGGATTCTGCGAATCCTGTGGCGTCGAGATTGGCATCCGCCGTCTGGAAGCACGTCCGACCGCCGATCTGTGTATCGACTGCAAAACATTGGCAGAGATACGCGAAAAGCAAATGGCAGGATAATCTTCCTGCTCAGAATCGGCTCCTGCCCCGCAGGAGCCGGCTCCAGGCATGTTACCGCTGATGAATGATGTTCATCACTCTATCTTCTTGTCTGGATAAAACGCTGACGAGATAGCACCAACCTCTTATGTCTGGAACCGCTGGTTGTACCGAAAAAAACCGTTTTGCTGAAATTAATGGTTTTACTGAAGCTAATAGTTTTACTGAAATTAATCGTCTTGCTGAAACCAGCCCTTCTCCTGAATCACCACCCTTTACTGAAACCGACCACTATGTCGGACGTTTTGCGCCTTCTCCCTCTGGCGATCTGCATTTTGGCTCACTCATCGCCGCACTGGGTAGTTATCTGCAAGCGCGTTCCCAACAAGGGCGTTGGCTGGTACGCATTGAAGACATCGATCCGCCACGGGAAATTCCCGGTGCCGCCTCCCGCATACTTGCCCAGTTAGAACACTACGGCCTGTACTGGGACGGCGATGTGATTTACCAGTCACAACGCCATGCACGTTACCGTGAGATTCTTCAGCAGTTACAACAGCAGGGAATGAGTTATTACTGCACCTGTACGCGTAGCCGTATTCAGCAGCTAGGTGGGCACTATGACGGCTATTGTCGGACGCGTAATCTTCCCGCCGACAACGCCGCACTACGCCTGCGCCAAACGACGCCAGTATTCCATTTTCACGATAGATTGCGTGGTGAGTTGTATGCCGACACGGCACTCGCGCAGGAAGATTTTATTATTCACCGCCGCGACGGACTATTTGCCTATAATCTGGCCGTCGTGATCGACGATAACGATCAGGGTATTACGGAGATCGTACGCGGCGCCGATCTCATCGAGCCAACAGTCCGACAAATTTCGCTCTATCAGCAGTTAGGCTATGCGATCCCGACCTATGTTCATCTGCCGCTGGTTCTGAATACAGACGGAAATAAGCTTTCCAAACAAAATCATGCACCGGCGTTACCGACTAGCGATCCGCGTCCCGTGCTGCTTGCCGCACTGCAATTTTTGCATCAACCGCTGCCGGAACACGCTCAGGACATGACGCTTTCTGCACTGCTGGCATGGTCTGTCGCGCACTGGTCCCTTGATGTCATCCCGCTACAGGCGGCAATAAACGCGTCCGCGATCACATCAGCATTCTCAAAGGGGCATTGGTGAGCTATGATTAGCCGCTATTTTTAGTGACGCGCCATTCTTAGCCGTCACCCTTGCAGGCCGTCACCGGGGCGATGTCAAAAATGTCTCCCGGACGTTTTTTGCTGTGCCGTTGATTTATCCATCACTATCGAGGTGTATTATCTTTTCCCGAGTTGCTAATTTTTGCCGTAAAGTACTGAATCGTGAGAACGACATGGTCGAATTAGAGGAACCACATCAGCATCTGACGGTGATTCCGCGTGACCAACACACTATTTCACGCAGCGACATCAGCGATAACGCGCTGAAAGTACTTTATCGCCTGAACAAAGCGGGCTACGAGGCTTATCTGGTTGGCGGCGGCGTACGCGACCTGCTGCTGGGTAAAAAGCCGAAGGATTTTGATATCACCACTAACGCCACACCCGATCAGGTGCGCAAGTTGTTCCGCAACTGCCGCTTGGTTGGACGTCGTTTCCGTCTCGCCCATATTATGTTCGGGCCAGAGGTGATTGAAGTTGCCACGTTCCGTGGTCACCACGATCAGCATCAGGAACAGCAGGAAACCAAGAATTCTTCTCAGCAGGCACAGAGCGGCATGCTGCTACGCGACAATATTTTCGGCTCGGTTGAAGAAGACGCCCAGCGTCGCGATTTCTCGATCAATAGCCTCTATTACAGCATCGCTGATTTCAGCGTCCGTGACTATACCGGTGGCCTGAACGATCTGCGTCAGGGCGTCATCCGTATGATTGGCGATCCTGAAACACGCTACCGTGAAGACCCGGTGCGTATGCTGCGCGCCGTCCGTTTTGCCGCCAAGCTGAACATGACGGTCAGCCCGGAAACCGCCGAACCAATTCCTCGTCTGGCCTCGCTGCTGCACGATATCCCTGCTGCGCGTATGTTTGAAGAGTCGCTGAAGCTGCTTCAGTCAGGGCATGGCTATCCAACCTATAAAATGCTGTGTGAATATCAGCTGTTCCAGCCGCTTTTCCCGCTGTTGAGTCGCTATTTCACACCAAACGGCGATTCTACGCTGGAGCGTATGGTTGCACAGGTATTGAAAAATACCGATCAGCGCCTGCAAAACAATATGCGGGTCAATCCGGCATTTTTGTTCTCTGCCATGCTGTGGTACCCGCTGATTGAACATGCACAAAAGCTGGCTCAGGAAAGTGGTCTGGCCTACTTTGATGCCTTCTCACTGGCAACAAACGATGTACTGGATGAACAATGCCGTTCTCTGGCGATTCCTAAACGCATTACTTCGTTAGTCCGTGATATCTGGCAACTGCAAACGCGTCTGTCTCGTCGTCAGGGTAAACGCGCTTATAAGCTGATGGAACATCCTAAATTCCGTGCCGCGTATGACCTGCTTTGCCTGCGTGCCGAAATTGAAAACCATCAGGAGCTGCTGCGTCTGGCTCAGTGGTGGGGGGAATTCCAGGTTGCTGCGCCGCCACGCCAGCAAAACATGCTGAAATCGTTGGATGATGGCCCGACGCCACACCGTCGCTCCCGCCCTCGCCGCCCGCGTAAACCGACTACGACACGCAGGGATCAAGCCTGATGGCACGAGTGTATCTGGCGCTGGGCAGCAACCTTGCCCAGCCTTTGCAACAGGTACGCGCTGCACTGGCTGCGCTGGATGCGATTCCACAAACCCGCGTCGTTCACTGCTCCTCGTTTTACCGTAGTCGTCCGCTCGGCCCGCAGGATCAGCCGGATTACCTGAATGCCGTCGTTGAGCTGGAAACTGAATTAGCCCCCGAGTCGCTTCTCGATCGCACACAGGCAATCGAGCTGGAACAAGGCCGTGAACGTAAGGAACACCGCTGGGGGCCGCGCACGTTGGATTTGGACATTCTGCTGTTCAGCGATACCGTCATCCAGACTGAACGCCTGACCGTGCCGCATTACGACATGAAGAATCGCGAATTCATGCTCTACCCGCTCGCGGAAATCGCCCCTGAACTGACATTCCCCGACGGTGAAACACTCGCCCAACGGCTAACCCATGTCGATCGCAACGGTCTGACATTGTGGGACAACAGCAATCCCGCCTAAGCCATAATAAAGCCTACCTACAAGCAGATTGAAGCGCGACGGGTATATCGCTACTCGTCAGCTTACATTAGAATGTCCCCCTCAATTCTTCGCCCTATTGACATAGGAAGACCGTCATGAAACCGACGACTATCTCCCATTTGCGCCAATGGAAACAAGAGCAGCGAAAATTCGCTACGATTACGGCTTACGACGCCAGCTTCTCTCGCCTGTTTTTTGAACAAGGCATCCGTGTGATGCTGGTAGGTGACTCACTGGGCATGACCGTGCAGGGTCACGATTCCACCTTACCTGTAACCACCAGCGATATCGTTTACCACACCCAATGTGTTCGCCGTGGCGCACCGCTGGCGCTGGTTCTCTCCGACATGCCTTTTATGACCTATGCCACACCGGAACAAACCTTCAGCCAGGCCGCAGAGCTAATGCGCGCAGGCGCGAATATGGTGAAACTGGAAGGCGGAAGCTGGCTTGCACCGACGGTAAAAATGCTGACCGAACGCGCCGTGCCAGTTTGCGGTCATTTGGGTCTGACGCCGCAGTCCGTTAACATCTTCGGTGGCTATAAAATTCAGGGGCGGAGCGAAAGCGATGCTAATCAACTGCTAGCTGATGCGCTCGCGCTTGAAGAAGCAGGAGCGCAGCTGCTCGTGCTGGAATGCGTACCGGTCGCGCTGGCTAAACGCGTCACCGACGCGCTATCGATTCCAGTGATCGGCATTGGCGCAGGCAACGTTACCGACGGGCAGATTCTGGTTATGCATGATGCTTTCGGCATTACCGGTGACAAAACGCCTAAGTTTGCCAAGAACTTTCTGGCGCAAAGCGGCGGTGATATCCGCGCGGCGGTAGGCCTGTATGCACAAGAAGTCGAACAGGGTATCTATCCGGCCGAAGAACATTCATTTCATTAAAAAACGAGCATTCCGTTAATCGGACTTATACCCTAAATAATTCGAGTTGCAGGAAGGCGGCAAGAGAAAGAATCCCGATGAGCTTACTTGAGTAAGTGATTCGGGTGAGTGAACGTAGCCAACGCACATGCAGCTTGAAGTATGACGGGTATATTTTTTAGGAGTACGAGTGTGTTAATAATCGAAACCCCTCTGCTGCTGCGCCGCGAAGTCCGTCGCTGGCGTCAGGAAGGGAAACGCATTGCTTTGGTTCCCACCATGGGTAACTTGCATGACGGGCACATGACGCTGGTCGATGAAGCCAGAGCTCGCGCCGATATCGTTATTGTCAGCGTTTTTGTCAATCCCATGCAGTTTGAGCGGCCAGATGATTTAGCCCGCTACCCCCGGACGTTGCAGGAAGACTGCGAGAAATTGAATCGCCGCGGTGCCGATCTGGTTTTCGCACCGAGCCCGGATGTGATATACCCAAATGGACTGGAGTCGCAAACGTTTGTCGATGTGCCTGGACTGTCTTCTATGTTGGAAGGCGCCAGCCGTCCCGGCCATTTTCGCGGCGTAGCCACCATCGTCAGCAAGCTGTTCAATCTGGTACAGCCGGATGTAGCCTGCTTCGGTGAAAAAGATTACCAGCAGTTAGCGCTGATTCGGCAGCTCGTCCGCGATATGGGTTATGACATTGATATCATCGGTGTCCCTATCGTGCGTGCCAAAGACGGTTTGGCATTGAGCTCGCGTAATGGTTATCTCAGTGCTGAAGAACGCCAACTGGCACCCATACTTTATCAGCTGATGATGGCGCTTTCAGCGCAGTTGGACAACGGCGATCGCCAGATAGAGACCATGCTGGAACAAACCGCAGAGCAGTTGCGCGAAGCGGGCTTTACGCCTGATGAACTATTCATCCGCGATGCTGATACGCTACAACCGCTGAACACTGCCAGCACACGAGCAGTGATTTTGATGGCTGCCTGGTTAGGCAAGGCCAGATTGATTGATAACCACCAGGTCGATTTGACTGTATGAACCGAGGTAACAAAGCGATGATACGTACCATGCTGCAAGGCAAGCTGCACCGGGTCAAAGTGACTCAGGCTGACTTGCATTATGAAGGCTCTTGCGCCATCGATCAGGATTTCATGGATGCCGCTGGCATTCTGGAATACGAAGCGATTGATATCTACAACGTTGATAACGGTCAGCGTTTCTCTACCTACGCGATTGCGGGAGAAAGAGGTTCACGCATTATCTCCGTAAACGGCGCCGCCGCTCGCCTTGCCTGCGTGGGCGACAAACTGATTATCTGTTCCTATGTGCAGATGTCCGACGAGCAAGCCAGAAGCCACAACCCCAAGGTTGCTTATTTCTCTGGCGATAACGAGCTGCAACGTCAGGCCAAAGCGATTCCGGTTCAGGTTGCCTGATCGCTAAGCAAAAGGCGGTGTTACCACCGCCTTCTCATTCACATACTACGTCCGCAACCCGCGCCCGCGTTCAATCAGCCACCAGACCAGCAGATAAAACACCACGATAAAGGCAATCAGTACCGACATCGTGAATAGCAGCGGCACGTCCTGAATTCCGAGGAAACCGTAACGGAAGCCGCTAATCATGTACACCACCGGGTTCAGTTTAGACACAGCCTGCCAGAACGGTGGCAGCAGCGTCAGTGAGTAAAACACCCCGCCCAGATAGGTCAGCGGCGTTAACACAAACGTCGGAATCAGGCTGATATCATCAAAGGTTTTCGCAAATACCGCGTTCAATAATCCCGCCAGCGAGAACAGCATTGCCGTCAATAACAGCGTCAGAACAATGACCCACCAGGCATGAACGTGCAGCGGGACGAAGAACAGCGATACCGCCGTTACCAAAACTCCCACGCACAGGCCACGAGCGATACCCCCGCCAACATAGCCCGCGATAATCACGTGAGTCGGCACTGGTGCAACCAGCAGTTCCTCAATATTGCGTTGAAACTTGGCGCTGAAGAAGGAAGAGGCCACATTGGCATACGCGTTGGTGATCACCGCCATCATGATCAAACCCGGCACGATAAACTGCATGTAGGTAAAACCATGCATTTCGCCAATGCGTGAACCAATCAAGTTGCCAAAAATAATAAAATACAGCGTCATGGTGATCACTGGCGGCACCAGCGTCTGAATCCAGATACGCCCAAATCGGGTAACTTCTTTCACCCAGATACTCTGTAGCGCCACCCAATACAAATGCATCATGCCTTATCTCCCTTACCGCTTGTCCCATTCACCAGCGTGACAAACAGCTCTTCCAACCGGTTCGCTTTATTACGCATACTTAATATCGTTATCCCCTGTGCGTTCAACTGGCTGAATAGCGCATTCAGACCTTGCTCACGCATCACATCGACTTCCAGCGTTGACGTGTCCGTCAGGCGGAACGTGTAGCCTTCAAGCTGCGGCAGTGGGCTTTTCGCCGCCAGATCGAAAATAAACGTTTCTGATTTCAACTTGCCAAGCAACTGCTTCATTGAGGTATTTTCCACCAGCTCTCCCCGCTGGATGATCCCAATGTTGCGGCACAACATTTCCGCTTCTTCCAGATAGTGCGTCGTCAGGATAATCGTGGTGCCCTGTGCGTTCAGCTCCTTCAAAAAGCCCCACATAGAACGACGTAATTCGATATCTACACCGGCGGTCGGTTCATCAAGAATCAGCAGTTTAGGCTCGTGCATTAACGCACGCGCAATCATCAGACGACGCTTCATCCCGCCGGATAACATCATCGCCTTTTCGCTGCGTTTCTCCCACAGATCCAGCTGTTTCAGGTATTTTTCGGCACGCAGCAATGCATCCTGGCGTTTCACGCCATAGTAGCCAGCCTGGTTAACCACAATCTGTGATACCGTTTCGAACGGGTTGAAGTTAAATTCCTGCGGGACCAGCCCCAGTTGGCGTTTCGCATTCACTTTATCCAGCTCAAGGTCATAGCCGAAGACGCGAACTTTACCGGCGGTTTTGTTCACCAGCGAACTGATAATCCCAATCGTGGTGGATTTTCCCGCGCCATTTGGCCCCAGCAGCGCATAGAAATCCCCCGCTTCCACGTTCAGGTCGATCCCCCGTAACGCTTTGACGCCTCCCGGATAGGTTTTGGTTAATTGCGCCAGTTCCAGTGCATATGTCATAAGAAATGGATTGCCTTATTATCAGTGAGTTCTACAGGTTCGAAGTGTGACAAATTAATACTCTAAATAATTCAAGTTTCAGGACAAAACGTTAACGTTTTGAACAACGCAACGCGTTGGCTCTTTAGGGCGATGCTCAACTATGAGCATCGTAACGCGGCAAGAGAAGGACAAATTCGTCGGGAACGAATTTGTCCAGCCAACGGCTGGCCTCCGGTGAGAGACAGGATGTCTCTCATTTCATCCCGATGAGCTTACTCAGGTAAGTGATTCGGGTGACTGACAAATCTGCCAGAGGCAGATTTGAACGCTGCTTGCAGCGCCCCCAACGGGGCGAGGTCCACGCGAGTGGGCCGAGTAGCGCAGCCAACGTACATGCAACTTGAAGTATGACGAGTATAAACTATCGTTTTTCAAACGACGCATGTTGCCTTATATTACTCCCCACTGCCCCTTGTTTGTTACAGGTCATTTACTTTCATGAAAGAAATCGAAACGCTCATCGCGAACAACCAGCTTTGGTCTAAAACGATGGTGGAAGAGGATCCTGGCTATTTTGAACGTCTGGCGCAGGCACAACGTCCCCGTTTTCTATGGATTGGATGCTCGGACAGTCGCGTACCTGCGGAAAGTCTGACCAGCCTTGAGCCTGGTGAACTGTTTGTTCACCGCAATGTCGCAAATCTGGTTATTCACACCGACCTCAATTGCCTGTCTGTCGTGCAATATGCCGTCGAAGTTCTCGAAGTCGAACACATTATCATCTGCGGCCACTACGGCTGCGGCGGCGTTCAGGCTGCGGTGGAAAACCCAGAACTGGGTTTGATTAACAACTGGCTGCTGCATATCCGTGATTTGTGGTACAAGCATAGTTCGCTGCTGGGGGAATTGCCTCCCGAACAGCGCCTGAACACGCTTTGTGAAATCAACGTTGTCGAGCAAGTGTATAACCTCGGCCACTCCACCATCATGCAGTCCGCATGGAAGCGTGGACAGAAAGTCACGATACACGGTTGGGTTTACGGTATTCAGGATGGCCGTCTGCGCGATCTGGAAGTGACAGCGACCAACCGGGAAACGCTGGAACAGCGTTATCGCCGCGCGATTTCCTCTCTGCCTTGATTCACTGCCTGACGCCCACTCGCTGGGCGTCGCTCATGGCATCGGCCTTGTCTTGTCATTATTCCTGCGGAACAACCTTGCCGACGTAAGGTAAATGGCGATAGTGCTGAGCATAGTCGATACCGTAACCCACGACGAACTCATCAGGAATCGAGAACCCCACCCACTCGACCTTCACTGCCACTTCACGGCGCTCTGGTTTGTCCAGCAGCGTACAGATAGCCAGCGATTTCGGCTCACGCAGTTGCAGAATTTCCCGTACTTTGCTCAGCGTATTACCTGAGTCGATAATGTCTTCAACGATCAACACGTCTTTGCCGCGAATATCCTCATCCAGATCTTTCAGGATCTTCACATCGCGCGTACTGTTCATACCGCTGCCATAGCTGGATGCCGTCATGAAATCCACTTCGTGAGGGACGTCGATCGCCCGGCATAAATCGGCCATAAAGATAAACGATCCGCGTAATAGCCCTACCAGCACCATATCGCTGCCGCTATCACGGTAGTGTTCGCTGATCTGTTGCCCCAGTTCGGTAACCCGCGCCATCACTTCCTGCTCAGAAATCATGACTTCCACGGTATGTTTCATCATACTGATAACTCTTTGAAGTAAGGTATTCAGCACCATCGGCAGAATTACAGACTCATTATCGATGATGCGCCAATGCTGATGTTTACATCAGTCTGGGCAATGCCCAGGCGCGCGAAGTATATCAGAAACCACACCATGAAGGAGACATCATGAGCACGTCATCAGTGGATGTTTGCTACAAAGTGAATGCCCCGCTTTCCAGCCAGCAGTTCGTTGAGCTGTTGGCGAAAACCTCATTAGGGCCGCGCCGCCCTCTGGATGATGAGACCGCGATTGCCGGTATGCTTAAGCACGCCAACCTGCTGGTTTCCGCATGGCAAGGGGAGACACTGGTTGGCATTGCGCGCAGCGTGACGGATTTTCATTTTTGCTGCTATCTGTCCGACCTGGCGGTGTCAGAGGAGTGTCAGCATGCGGGAATAGGCAAGAAACTGATTCAACAAACCGCTCAGCAACTGGAAAAAGGCTGCAAAATCATTTTGCTGGCCGCGCCGCTGGCGGTGGATTACTACCCAAAATTAGGGTTTGAAAAGCACAATAGCACCTGGCTTATGCCTGCGGCAGATTTACACGACGAGGCGTAATTATTTCTTTTCAGAGCCGTCAGCCGGAGTGCTGGCGGCCGGTAAAGCAGGATACAAGACTGGCGGATCCGTCTTAATGCTTAAACGTACCTGCTGCCCCGGTTCAAACCAGTTACCGGTCTGCACCAACAGCATCAATTCTCCCAGCTTCACCCGATACAAGTTTGATGTCCCCATAAACAGCCGATCTTCTATCGACGCCGGACCATCGGGATCGAGCGCCAGCGCCACGTCTGCCGGTCGTACCATCCAGTCGCACTGTGAATCCATCGGCTGATTGAGTGGATGAGTCGCATGATGATCGCCCAATGGGCTTTGCCACTGGTGGTCGCTCATGATTTTCACGGGTAAATAGTTTGTATTCCCCATAAAATCAGCCACAAAGCGGCTATTCGGGCGATGGTACAGTTCGGAGGGATAACCCTGCTGCATAATCTTCCCTTCATCCAGCAGAATCAGATGGTCGGCGCAGGCAAAGGCTTCTTCCCGGCTATGCGTGGCAAAAACCGCCGCGACATGCCGCTGTTTAAGAACCTGCCGTAATTCGGTAATCAGACGATAACGGGTCTGACTGTCCAGACCGGGAAACGGCTCATCCAGCAACAGCAGTTTCGGCTCACAGGCCAGCGCACGGGCAATCGCCAGACGCTGTTGCTGTTCATTCGATAATTCATGTGGATAACGTGCAGCAACCTCATCCAACTGCAGGAGCGTCAGCATTTCCGCACAGATTGGCTTCACCTCGCTTTCAGGGCGGCCATATAGCCCAAACGCAATGTTGCCTTCCACGGTCAGATGCGGAAAGAGCGCGTAATCCTGAAAAATCAAACCAACCTGACGCAGTTCGGGCAGAACGTACGCTTGCGGCGAGCTGACGGGTTCACCTTCCAGCAAAACCTTGCCCTGAGTAATTGGTAGCAAACCCGCTATCACCTGTAATAGCGCCGTTTTGCCACAGCCGTTTCGGCCTAGCAGGCAGATTGTCTCATCGTCGCGTACGGCAAATGAGATGTTCTCCAACACAGGGGATTGCTGCAATGTACAGCTTACCGCCTGCACGTTCAGAATATCTATCGACGCGGCCATGTGATTATCCTTTTATATTCAGTGCGCGATTCAGCCAGAAAACGGGGATAAGCCCCACCGCCACCAGCACCAGCGCAGGAAAGGCAAATGACGCAACCTGCTCACTCGCCGTAAAGCGGAAAGCATACGTTGCCAACGTATCAATCCCAAAAGGGTGCAGCAGGAGCGAGACATTCAGCTCTTTCATACTTTCCGTAAAAATCAGCAGCGCCCCGATGAACAGGCTGCGACGCAACAGCGGAATATGCACGCGCGACCAACGGCTGAGGGGAGAGGCGCCCAGTACAAGGCTCGCGCTGTCCAGCGAGCGCGGAATGGCGTCCATACTGCGCTCAAGGCTGTCCAGCATCAGACGCCCGAATTTAACGCTATAGGCAAGGATAAGAATAAACAGCGACCCGGCCAGCAGGGCATCTGCAGTCGGTAACCCCGCTGCGTGGGCAAACAGATTAATCCCGTGATCCACCAGCGACAGCAAGGTAAATAGCCCAACGGCCAATACCGCACCGGGTAAAGCAAAGCTCAGGCTGACCAGCCGAACTGGCGTCTGATTGGCAAAGATCCCAGCCATGCGCGTGTAGAAGATAAACGATAGCGCCATCAGCGTAATGATGCCTGTCGCGGTAGCGGAGGCTAACAGGCTATTCATTATCGCGTGGAGGAACGCCATATCCCATACCGACATCATGTGCCGGAGCGCCAGAAATAACAGATACAGCACCGGGAACAGGAACGACAGACAAACGATTCCCCAACAGTAGCCACGCACCACCTTGCTGCGCCACCCACTCAACACGGGCGGAGCCACCTGAGAGGCGTTCGCTTGAGCTTGATAAATTTTCTGCTTACGGCGCCAAAGATTAACCAGAAACATCAAGAGGAAGATCGCAGGCAAGATCAGGACACCAAGGCGTGCTGCTGCGCCGAGATCGCCCTGCTTCTGCCAGATATCCAGCACCTGTGTTGTCATGGTTGGAATATTAAGGTAGGACGCCGCGCCATAATCGCCCAATGTCTCGACCACCACTAACGCGCCACCGCAGGCAATTGCAGGTAGCGCAATAGGCAAACATAAGCGGCGCAAAACCTGGGAACTCGTTTGGTTCAGTAAACGAGCCGAGTGAATCAAGCTGGCCGGCTGCTTCACTAGCGCCTCGCGTACCAACAGGTAAATGTAGGGATACAACACCAGCGCTAACACCAGACTTACGCAGCCCAGTGAAACAGATAGCCCAGCAACGTGGAATTCCTCCCACGACGATACAATCTGCAGACCGCCTTCCCGCAACAACGGCGACAGATGTCGTAACGCATCGGTATAAAGGTAAGCAAGCAAGAACGCGGGCATCGCGATCGGCAGGCAAAGCGCCCATTGCAATACACGATGGCCGGGAAAGCGATACATGGCGATAAACCAGGCCGAAGGCAACCCAAACAGTAAGCTGAAGAGAAGCGTGCCAATCACGATAACGACAGAATGTATCAGGTAGGTGGGTAACCCGATTTGCCATAGTTGGGCGAATCCCATCCCATCGGCAAAAAAAGCCTGATAAAAAACCGTTGCTAAAGGAAGCAGCAACAGTCCCGCCAACAACCAACTACTGACGCGCCAGACACCGGAGATCATAGAATCAAAACTGTATTGGATGAGATCGCTGTTATTAATAACAGAGCCTGACGGCGGCGTCATCGTATCAAACAACGATAAATGGGCTTTAATCCTGCGATTGCCTCAAGGTGATTTTCATCACCACACGTCAGTAAAATAAATATTAACCATTTCAAAAGATTGCGCTTATTATTTTTCCGCCTTTTTGGCCTCGACTTTTTCTCGCAATCAGATGTTTCCCGTAAGAAAACTTGGAACCGCATGGGATATCTGTGATAACGTCATCTGACGATATTTGGAACAGGTTCAACCATGAAAAACTCTGCGCTGGCTCTGCTCCTGCTAAGCCTGATGAGCTTCTCTTCCGCCAGCAAGGCGCTGAATGAATTTGAAGCGGAAGATCTAGCCGATCTGACCGCGATCTTTGTTTATCTGAAAAACCACTGCGGCTATCAAGATCTACCGAATGAACAGATTCGCCGGACGCTGGTCGCCTTTGCCCAGCAAAACCGCTGGGATCTCAGCAATTACAGCGCTTATGATATGACGGCGATGGGCGAGGACAGCTATCGCGATCTGAGTAAAATTGCGATTCCTACCCCAAAGAAATGCCAGTCTCTGGCACGTAATTCACTCGGCTTGCTCTCCTACGCGCAGTAATCCCCTCCTTCCTCCTCCGCGCTGACTGAAATTTGACCGTGCAAGCGACAAAAGAGTCGGCTATGATGGCGCGCCAATTTTCATGGCTGTTATCGCGGAGGAAGCCCTAACATGTCCCAGAAAGAAATTTGGTATGAAACCCTACATGCCAACTTTGGCCAGTATTTTTCGGTTGATCGCGTGCTGTATCACGAGAAGACCGATCATCAAGATCTCATCATCTTTGAAAACGACGCATTAGGCCGTGTAATGGCGCTTGACGGCGTGGTGCAAACCACCGAGCGCGATGAATTCATCTATCACGAAATGCTCACCCACGTCCCTCTACTGTCACACGGCAACGCCAAACGCGTACTGATTATCGGTGGCGGCGATGGCGGTATGCTGCGGGAAGTCAGCCGACATCACGGCGTCGAACATATCACGATGGTGGAGATCGATGCGGGCGTAGTGGAATTCTGTCGCCAGTATTTGCCCAATCACAGCGCTGGTAGCTATGACGACCCGCGTTTTAATCTGGTGATTGATGACGGCGTGAATTTCGTCAGACAGTGCAGCGACAAGTTTGACGTCATCATTTCCGATTGCACCGACCCCATCGGCCCCGGCGAAAGCCTGTTCACCTCTGATTTCTATCAGGGTTGCGCCCGCTGCCTGAATGAAGGCGGAGTTTTCGTCGCGCAGAATGGCGTGTGTTTCCTGCAACAGGATGAAGCCGTCGGCAGCCATAAAAAGCTCAGCCACTATTTCAAGGATGTCGGCTTTTATCAGGCGGCGATCCCAACGTACTACGGCGGTATTATGACGTTCGCCTGGGCCAGCAATAACCCGGCACTGCGCCAGATAGACGCCATCACACTGCGCCAACGTTTTGCGCAATCAGGGATTACCTGTCGCTATTACACGCCTGATGTTCATATCGGCAGTTTTGCCCTGCCACAGTATCTGTTAAGCGCGCTACAGAATGCGCAATAATCCATCACTTAGGGTGATCACATAACCACAAGGGGGTGACGTAAATTGCACAAGCTGAAACTACACGGCTTTAACAACCTGACGAAAAGCCTGAGTTTTTGTATCTACGATATCTGTTACACCAAAACGGCCGACGATCGTGACGGTTATATCGCCTATATCGACGAACAATATAACGCTAACCGTTTAACAGAAATCCTCACTGAAACCTGCTCCATTATCGGTGCCAATGTCCTTAACATCGCGCGTCAGGACTATGAACCACAAGGTGCTAGCGTGACCATTCTGGTCAGCGAAGAACCCATCGACCCGCGAGATGTTGATACCTCAGAGCACCCAGGGCCTCTACCCAACTCCGTCGTTGCCCATCTGGATAAAAGCCATATTTGTGTTCATACCTATCCAGAAAGCCATCCAGAAGGCGGGCTTTGTACTTTCCGCGCGGATATCGAAGTGTCTACCTGTGGCGTGATTTCACCGCTGAAGGCGCTGAACTATCTCATCCATCAGTTGGAATCCGATATTGTGACCATCGACTATCGCGTGCGAGGATTTACCCGTGATGTCAATGGCATAAAACATTTCATCGACCACCAGATAAATTCAGTTCAGAACTTCATGTCCGAGGACATGAAATCGCTCTATCACATGATGGACGTGAACGTGTATCAGGAAAATATCTTCCATACCAAGATGTTGTTGAAAGACTTCGACCTGAAACACTACCTGTTCAACGTCAGCCCAGAAGAACTCAGCGCTGCTGAACGGAAAAGAATTACCGATCTGCTGTATCACGAAATGCAGGAAATCTATTACGGCAGAAACTTGCCCGTGATCTAATCGATACATCTCACCTCACAAGGCTGTCTCTTAGTCACAAATATAAGGGCATCAAGGATTTTGCCGTTATCCGGCGTAAAAATTATGCAGCGGTGCGCTTGACCGCCGAGTGAGCGACAGGACGTCGCGAAAGCCAGCGCCATGCCGGGAGCATGTCGCTGGCGGCTCGAAAAGCGGGCATGGACACCGATGGAACCGCGTAGCGGCATAATTTAGCCGGAAGCCTGGGTTCGCAGGGCGGCGGCGACTGAGCGCCCTGCGTCGGGCGCATGCTATGAAGTAGCATGAAAATGACGGTATCATTGCGCACGAAACTGTCTCTTAGTCAGCATAAAAAGCGTTACTAAGAAGCCCGCTTTTACCAAAGGAAAGCTGGATTAGTCATGTTGGCTTTTGTCTTTCCCACATTACCCTTCATTTCGTCGCACACTATTTCGTCAAAAATGATGCGCATCACATTTATTTCTTTCTGCATTTTTTACTTGCATTCTCTGCCAGCCTTGCTGCATCTGGGTTTGCATCAATTTGTCTAAGGCCAACTAAAAATCATATATCTTGTGTGGTTGAAATTTAAAACACCTACATCTAGTATTCTTTGTGTGGCGCTCGCGTAACGCGTCGCAACCCAGTGGATCGGTTCGGGTACACATACCCTGAGGATAGCCGCTCCGACATACTTCTTTCACGCCAAAGGGTAAATACGAATCATGCGTATTACTATTTTCACTAAGCCAGATTGTGTTCAATGCAACGCCACATGTCGTGCGCTGGATAAGCAAGGAATTCACTATCAACTGGTGGACTTAACTGAAGATGAACAGGCGTTACAGCAGGTAAGAGCGTTGGGCTATCAGCAGGTGCCCGTCGTGATGACGGCCGACGATCACTGGAGCGGCTTCCGCCCAGACAAGATCAGTACGTTGAACGCCGCCTTGCAATTGCAGTAAGGGGGCAATATGAACCCGCTGGTCTATTTCTCCAGCCAGTCGGAAAACACGCATCGCTTCATTTCCAGGGTTGGCTTGCCAGCCCTGAGAATCCCGATAGCGACAGAACAGCCTGCATTGAAAGTTGATCGCCCCTATATTCTGGTTGTCCCCAGCTACGGCGGAGGCAGCACGAAAGGGGCTGTGCCGCGTCAGGTCATCATCTTTCTCAACGATCCGCACAATCGCGCTTACCTGCGCGGCGTGATTGCCGCAGGCAATACCAATTTCGGTGCAGCGTATTGCATCGCCGGCGACATCATTGCGCAGAAATGCCAGGTGCCTTACCTGTACCGCTTTGAATTGCTCGGCACGGCAGAAGACGTTGCAAATGTGCGTAAGGGAGTAACTGAATTTTGGCAACAACAGACCACGTGAGTGCAAAGGCAACCAAGGCCGACTCAGATGCCCACTCACTCGATTACCACGCGCTGAACGCGATGCTCAACCTCTACGACGCAGAGGGGAATATCCAGTTCGAGATGGATAAGCTCGCGGCGCGCCGTTATTTCCTACAACACGTCAACCAGAACACCGTGTTCTTCCACAATCTGGAAGAAAAGCTGCGTTATTTAGTTGAAGAAGGCTACTACGAAGCGGAAGTGTTGGATCAATACAGCTTCGATTTCATCAAGAGTCTTTTCCAGCAGGCTTACGCTCACAAGTTCCGCTTCCAAACTTTCCTGGGCGCATTCAAATACTACACCGGCTATACGCTAAAAACCTTTGACGGCAAGCGCTATCTGGAGCGCTACGAAGATCGCGTCTGCCTTGTGGCGCTAACCCTCGCCAAAGGGGACACCGCACTGGCTGGCGCGCTGGTCGATGAGATCATCAGCGGGCGCTTCCAGCCCGCCACCCCCACGTTCCTCAACTGCGGTAAAAAGCAGCGCGGCGAGCTGGTCTCCTGCTTCCTGCTGCGTATTGAAGACAATATGGAGTCGATTGGTCGAGCCATTAACTCCGCGCTTCAGCTCTCAAAACGCGGCGGCGGCGTGGCATTCATGCTCAGCAACATCCGCGAAACCGGTGCGCCGATCAAACGCATCGAAAACCAGTCGTCCGGCATTATTCCGATCATGAAAATGCTTGAAGACGCGTTCTCCTACGCCAACCAGCTTGGTGCTCGTCAGGGGGCTGGCGCAGTGTACCTCAATGCGCATCACCCGGATATTCTGCGTTTTCTGGATACCAAGCGGGAAAATGCCGATGAGAAAATTCGTATCAAAACACTGTCTTTGGGTGTGGTCATTCCCGATATCACGTTCCAGTTGGCGAAGAATAATCAGGTGATGTACCTGTTCTCGCCTTATGACGTCGAGCAGGTTTATGGCGTACCGCTATCAGAAATTAGCGTCACCGAAAAATACCACGAGATGGTAAACGATAAGCGCATCCGTAAATCCCAAATCAAGGCGCGCGAATTCTTCCAGATCCTCGCCGAAATCCAGTTTGAGTCCGGTTATCCCTACATGATGTTTGAGGATACGGTGAATCGCGCAAATCCGATTCACGGCCGCATCAATATGAGCAACCTGTGCTCTGAGATTTTGCAGGTCAACGACGCCAGCCTGTACGATGACGATCTTGGCTATCGCCACATTGGCAAGGACATCTCCTGTAACCTCGGTTCAATGAATATTGCTAACGCGATGGCTTCGCCCGATTTCGGCCAGACGGTTGAGATGGCGATCCGCGCACTGACCGCCGTTTCCGATATGAGCCATATCCGCTCCGTGCCATCCATCGAAAAAGGCAACGACGAATCCCATGCGATTGGTTTAGGTCAGATGAACCTGCACGGCTATCTGGCGAAAGAGCGTATCTTTTACGGCACAGAAGAAGCCGTCGATTTCACCAATATCTATTTCTATACCGTCGCTTTCCACGCGATTAGGGCATCTAATGCGTTAGCCATAGAACGGAACCAGCGCTTCTCAGGCTTCGAGCACTCCAAATACGCCACAGGCGAGTATTTTGATAAATACATTGAACAGTGCTGGGAACCCACAACCGCGCGCGCCCGTGAACTGTTTGAACAAGCCGACATCCACATTCCTACTCAGCAGGACTGGGCGGCGCTACGCGAATCTGTTATTGCCCACGGCATTTATAACCAGAACTTGCAGGCTGTTCCACCGACTGGTTCGATTTCGTATATCAACCACTCGACGTCCAGTATCCACCCGATTGTGTCACGCATCGAAATTCGTAAAGAGGGCAAGATCGGCCGCGTCTACTACCCCGCTCCTTACATGAACAATGACAATCTCGAGTATTACCAGGATGCCTATGAGATTGGGCCGCAGAAGATTATCGACACCTATGCCGCCGCCACGCAGCACGTCGATCAGGGGCTGTCGCTGACGCTGTTTTTCCGTGATACCGCCACCACGCGAGACATCAATAAAGCGCAGATCTACGCCTGGACAAAAGGTATTAAGACTATTTATTACATTCGCATACGGCAAATGGCGCTGGAAGGCACCGAAGTTCAGGGCTGTGTGTCCTGTGCGCTATAAGCCATCGCGGAAGGAAATCGAAAGCATGACCGCACTCACTCGCGTCCAGGCGATTAACTGGAACAAAATTGAAGACGACAAAGATTTGGAAGTCTGGAATCGGCTAACCTCTAACTTCTGGCTGCCGGAAAAGGTGCCGCTCTCTAACGATATTCCATCGTGGAGTACGCTGAATGCCCGCGAGCGTCAGTTGACGATTCGTGTATTCACCGGTCTGACGCTGCTGGACACCATCCAGAATACGCTGGGCGCGCCGACGCTCATGCCTGATGCCGTGACGCCGCATGAAGAAGCCGTGCTGTCTAACATCAGTTTTATGGAAGCGGTGCATGCCCGTTCATACAGCTCAATTTTCTCGACGCTGTGCCTGACCAGCGAAGTGGATGATGCCTATCGCTGGAGTGAAGAGAACCCGGCGCTACAGAAGAAATCCGACATTATTCTGTCGCACTACCGCAGCGACGATCCGCTGATGAAGAAAGTCGCCAGCGTGTTTCTGGAGTCGTTCCTGTTCTACTCTGGATTCTACCTGCCGATGTACTGGTCAAGCCGCGCCAAACTGACTAACACGGCGGATTTAATCCGGCTGATCATCCGCGACGAAGCGGTACACGGTTACTACATTGGCTACAAATTCCAGCGCGGACTGGCGAAAGCCGATCCTGCTCGTCAGCAGCAGGTGAAAAATTTCGCCTACGATCTGCTACAAGATTTGTACGACAACGAGGTGTTATATACACAGGAACTCTATGACGGCGTCGGCTGGACGGAGGATGTGAAGAAATTCCTCCACTATAACGCGAACAAAGCGCTGATGAATCTGGGCTATGAAGCGTTGTTCCCCGCCAGCATGACGGATGTGAATCCCGCAATTCTCTCAGCGCTATCGCCAAATGCTGATGAGAACCACGATTTCTTCTCTGGCTCTGGTTCATCTTATGTCATCGGTAAAGCCGTCAACACCGAAGATGAAGATTGGGACTTCTAAAAAAACGGCCACTGCTTTCTGGGTGGCCGCATTTTCCTACAAACGCTTTTCTACAGTATTTCTGATAGCCCAGAAATGAAAAAACCCTGAACCATTTCTGATTCAGGGCTTTCATAATAAGTGGCGGAACGGACGGGGCTCGAACCCGCGACCCCCTGCGTGACAGGCAGGTATTCTAACCAACTGAACTACCGCTCCACTCATGCTCACTGAGCGGGATGAATACTAAGATGATGGCACTATTACGTCAATGCTTTTTATAACTAACCGTTTCTGTTTGCTTATAATTTCATCTTACTGACTATTCTCTCACCCATGGTGTGAGCGGCCTCGCCATTTTGCAACACAGAGGGCGATACGCTGGCGGCGTTATTCCGCTCGCCACAGGCAACTACCGCCTTTTTTAGCAATCAAATCCAGACGCTGTTCATGTGCGACTAGCTCAGCTTCATCGGCATAAAGCACCTTTAACGCCGATTGAGGGCGGATAATTCTCTGGATCGTTTCGGTATTCTCGTTCTTCTGCTGCGTTTCGCCTTCCATCGAGAAAGTCAGAGACGTTTGACCACCGGTCATCGCCAGATAAACTTCAGCCAGAATCTCGGCATCGAGCAATGCGCCGTGCAGCGTACGCTTGCTGTTATCTATCTGATAGCGATCGCAGAGCGCATCCAAACTGTTACGCTTACCGGGAAAGATCTTCCGCGCCATAAGCAGGCTATCGGTGATCTTACAAAACGTCTCTGTCTTGGGAAGATCTCGGTTTAGCAACCGAAATTCATAATCCATAAAGCCGATATCAAACGTTGCGTTATGGATGACCAGTTCCGCGCCACGGATAAAATCGAGAAAATCATCCACAATATCCGCATACGTCGGTTTGTCGGCAAGAAACTCATCGCTGATACCGTGCACGTTATACGCTTCGGGATCCACTAAACGATCGGGTTTGATATAGACGTGAAAATGACGGCCCGTCAGGCGGCGGTTGATCACTTCAACCGCACCGATCTCGATAATTTTATGCCCTTCGTAGTGAACCCCCAGCATATTCATACCGGTGGTTTCTGTATCCAGGACGATTTGTCGCGTAATTTCAGTGCTCATCGTTTTCGTTTATGTCAGACTTGCCGTTTTTACCATAAGGGAGAGTCTACCAGAGATGCGCAAACAGGTAGAAATTTTCACCGATGGATCTTGCCTCGGTAATCCCGGCCCCGGCGGTTATGGCGCCCTGCTGCGCTACAAGCAGCACGAAAAACCGTTAAGTGCAGGCTATCGTCTTACCACGAATAACAGGATGGAGCTGATGGCCGCTATTGCAGCGCTTGAAACGCTGACGACCGAGTGTGATGTGGTGCTCTGCACTGACAGCCAATATGTTCGTCAGGGGATCACCAGTTGGATTCATAACTGGAAAAAGCGAGGTTGGAAAACCGCCGACAAAAAACCGGTCAAAAACGTCGATCTTTGGCAAAGGCTGGATACTGCGATTCAACGCCATTCCGTACGCTGGGAATGGGTAAAAGGACACGCCGGGCACCCGGAAAATGAGCGCTGTGATGAACTTGCTCGCGCCGCCGCCGGTGCACCAACGCTCGATGACACGGGTTATCAGGCTGAGTAAATCACCGTAAGCGTCCGCCTCATCTCCGATATATCTTTGTTGCGCCCACCGTGCGGCGCACTGATGCTTTACGCAACCGCGCCCTCATCGGCGTAAACGTCAGCGGAATCGTGCGTTTTCGGGCAATAATCAGCGTCAGGCACCCTAGCATCGGGATATGCTTATTCAACTTCCCTTTATTTCTTCGCCATGGCGTAACGTGAAAGTGCGTCTGGTGGATAACCTCATAGTTCAATAGCCCCAGCCAGTCCGTGATGCGCATTTGAGTAAACATACGACTGCAATAAGGATGCTTTTTATTGAGTCTGGGAATCAATTTACCCAGACCAACGAGGCTGATCGGATTAAACGTGCTCAAGATTAACCAGCCATCGTCAACCAAAACACGGTCAACCTCACGCAACACACGATGCGGATCTGAGGAATAAGATAGCGTTTGGGCAAGCAGGCAAGCATCGATCGACTTTTCAGAGAAAGGTAATTGATGAGCATCAGCCACGACATGAAGATTATCACCGTGTGGAGCCACGTTAACCT
This sequence comes from Pectobacterium aroidearum, assembly GCF_015689195.1. Classification (GTDB taxonomy): domain Bacteria; phylum Pseudomonadota; class Gammaproteobacteria; order Enterobacterales; family Enterobacteriaceae; genus Pectobacterium; species Pectobacterium aroidearum. The sequence continues at coordinate 1,324,388 of NZ_CP065044.1, read as the reverse complement.
GATGCGCGATCGCGCACTCCGTTATGTTGATTTCCGCACTCAGCGCCCCGACCTTGATAAGATGGAAACCAAAGAGTTTTGGCCACCACGACGACAAAGCCAGCTCAAGCGACTCGCGATAAAACTGCCCGCAGGTGATATCATCCCATGAATCAGGTGCAACAATGGTCTGAGGGATTTGTGCCGATTTCATCTTCTGTTCTCGTCCTCAGGCTACTAGCAAATAAGAGGTGATGAATGAATCTTATCAGTATCCCCGCACTTCAGGACAACTACATTTGGCTATTGAGCAATAAAGAAAACCGCTGTGTGATCGTCGATCCTGGTGAAGCGTCACCAGTGCTTGACGCACTCGCTCAGCACGCACTTTTTCCTGAAGCCATCTTGCTCACTCATCACCATAACGACCACGTGGGGGGCGTTCATGAACTCCTCAAACATTACCCTAACCTGCCTGTTTTTGGCCCAAAAGAAACCGCTAAATGTGGCGCAACCAGCTTGCTTGAGGAAGGAATTACCGTCTCTTTGTTAAATTCGGAATTTTCTGTAATTGAGGTTCCGGGACACACATCTGGTCATATTGCCTACTATAATGCGCCATTTTTATTCTGTGGCGACACTCTGTTTTCAGCGGGATGCGGTCGTATCTTTGAAGGCAGTCCTCGGCAAATGTATGAATCAATTCAAAAAATAGCAGCGCTTCCTGATGATACGGTAGTCTGTTGTGCACATGAATACACGCTATCAAACTTAAGGTTTTCTAATGCGATATGGCCTGAAGATCAAAGTATTGAAGCTTATCTTCATGAAATCAGTCAGATACGAGAAAAATCGCAGTCAAGTTTACCAACAACATTAGGACTAGAGAGAAGAATCAACCTATTTCTTCGCTGCCATGAATTTGATTTAAAAAGAAAATTATCAAAAGAACCTGAAAATATAGAGAATTGGCAAGTTTTTGAGATGCTACGCAGCAAGAAAGACTGCTTCTGAAGGTTTAGGTTGTGCTATTCCTCTAATCAAAGTATCCTTGCTCGTCTTTTAAGCAAACTATTGACCAACATATGAAGGCTAAAGCGATAATCATCGCCTCAGTCTTGCTGGCGGGTTGTCAGGTTTCCCCCCATGACACCTCGCAACCCAAACAGCATGCACAGAGTTTGTCTTCGGCAAGTCAAGGTGAAGCAGGAAAGTACACAGATGGTCGAGAGGCCTCTGCGCGATGGCTAGATGACGATAGCCTCGCGCAACGAGATCTGTGGAACTTCATTGGCGACGAGCTGAAGATGGAGGTTCCGGATAACGCCCGGATCCGCGAGCAAAAAACGCGTTATTTGAAAAATAAGAGCTATCTCCACGATGTAACATTACGGGCAGAGCCGTACATGTACTGGATAGTCGAGCAGATTAAGCAACGTAAAATGCCGATGGAACTGGTACTGCTACCCATAGTGGAGAGCGCTTTTGATCCAAGTGCCACATCATCCGCCAACGCCGCTGGGCTATGGCAGATTATCCCTGGCACAGGACGTAATTATGGTTTGAAGCAGAACCAATGGTACGACGGACGTCGCGATGTGATTGCATCCACGACGGCAGCACTGGATATGATGCAGCGGCTCAACACCATGTTTGATGGCGATTGGTTATTAACCGTTGCTGCTTATAACAGTGGTGAAGGCCGCGTTATGCAGGCGATGAAAGCGAATAAAGCGAAAGGGAAATCAACCAACTTCTGGGCACTGGCGTTACCGCGTGAAACGTCAATTTATGTTCCTAAGATGCTGGCCTTGAGCGATATTCTGAAAAACAGTAAGAAGTACGGCGTGAGTCTGCCGCAACCCAATGAAAGCCGCGCATTAGCAAAGGTTGAGTTGGGGCAGCAGATAGAATTGACACAAGCCGCTGAGATGGCTGGTCTGTCGTTGAATAAGCTAAAGAGCTATAACTCGGGCTATAAGCGTAATGTAACCGCACCAAATGGGCCACATTACATTATGGTTCCTAAAGCTCACGTTGAGCAGTTGAAAGATTCACTGGCTGATGGAGACATCGCAGCGATTCAACCAACACGCTTGGCACAAGCACAGACAACGCCAGTATCACAGCAGTATAAGGTACGTTCAGGTGATACCTTATCGGCAATTGCGGCACGGCTTAATGTCAGCACAAAAGATTTGCAGAGTTGGAACAATCTGCGTAGCGCTGGTGCGCTCAAGGTTGGTCAGACGCTACAAGTTGCCAAAGCTTCGGGCAGTAGCAGCTCTATCACCTATCAAGTTCGGAAGGGTGATTCGCTGGCAAGCATTGCTAAACGCCACGGCGTAAATATCGCTGATGTGATGCGCTGGAATACTGTTATCAACAAGAATGCCAACATTCAGCCAGGCGATCGTCTGACACTTTATGTTAGCAGCAATATAAAGCCTGATTCTTAACGTCATATCAGAATCAGTAACAAGAAACAGCCCTTCTGCAGATGTAGAGGGCTGTTTTTTTATGGCAATTAAACCAGACTAAACTCGACGAGCAGTGGATTATGATCTGAAGCCTGGGTCACCAATACAGAGGACTGATTTACGGTCAGTTCACGATAAAAAACGAAATCTAGCGGCCGCCCAAATGCCTTGCGTCGCTGATCATCAACGAAAGATACCTCTTGCAGCCCCATCCTTGTCGCAAAACGATTAAGTGCGTTGATACGTTGCTGACTCCATGCATTAAAATCCCCAGCCATAATCGCCGGCCCCTGATGATGCAGGAGCTGTTCCCCAATTGCAGCTAACTGCTTTGTGTACACTTCAACACCAAAGCTAAAGTTAACGGCATGGATATTGATGACCATCAGTCTCTGCCCATTCTGAAGCGCATAGACCGTCACCAGAGAGGATTTGGCTAAACGCAGCAAAGGCTCCCTCTCGCGCAGAGGACAGCAATACACGGGCTGAGCGGCTGATAGCGTCATCACACCAGATGGATGTTGTGGAAGAATAATGGCGGGCACCTGATCGGCAGAGAGATAGTTAGTGGTTGCAAAACGGATAAGGTCTGGCGTACTTTGCGCCTCCTGCAACAGGACTAGCTGAGTACCTTTGCCGAAATTCTGTAAAACAGAAAGCCAGTTCATTCGTTGTTGCTTAAAAATGTTCCACACCATTACACGTAAAACACCTCCCTCAAGCAACAATGAGCCTGTCGGTAGCGATTGCCCCGGATAATGCATTTCCCCGGGAGGAAAGATACGCTCAGCTGGTTGGCCGGCAACATACCTCATTGCATAGGTTTTTTTCCGCACGCCTTATCCACTATCAGTTTTAATACACTTAATACCCTATCAAAAAAGTGCCCTTCTGTTATAAGAATTTTATCGCAGTCTTGCAATATACGCGTGGAGATCGGGAAGGAAAAATGCAATGGTGGGCAAAGAGAAAGAGAGGAATTCATCTAAAAACTTTAATATTTAAATATGCAAAAAGCCCTAAGCGTTAACTTAGGGCTTTTTGCACAATAAGTGGCGGAACGGACGGGGCTCGAACCCGCGACCCCCTGCGTGACAGGCAGGTATTCTAACCAACTGAACTACCGCTCCACCGAATTTCTCTACAACCACCAGATTGCTCCGGCTTACTGCTTAATTTGATGCCTGGCAGTTCCCTACTCTCACATGGGGAAGCCCCACACTACCATCGGCGCTACGGCGTTTCACTTCTGAGTTCGGCATGGGGTCAGGTGGGACCACCGCGCTATCGCCGCCAGGCAAATTCTGTTTCATTCCAACCGTTATACTCCGGTCGCTTTCGCTTCCCATCTGTACAACCATCAGAACCAATCTCTGAACAAGCTGAACATCGTTCTCTATGAGTCGTCTCACAAAACACCTTCGGTGTTGTAAGGTTAAGCCTCTCGGGTCATTAGTACTGGTTAGCTCAACGTATCGCTACGCTTACACACCCAGCCTATCTACGTCGTCGTCTTCAACGGCCCTTCAGGGACATCTAGTGTCCAGGGAAGACTCATCTCGAGGCAAGTTTCCCGCTTAGATGCTTTCAGCGGTTATCTCTTCCGCACTTAGCTACCGGGCAATGCAATTGGCATCACAACCCGTACACCAGTGGTGCGTTCACTCCGGTCCTCTCGTACTAGGAGCAACCCCTCTCAATCTTCCAACGCCCACGGCAGATAGGGACCGAACTGTCTCACGACGTTCTAAACCCAGCTCGCGTACCACTTTAAATGGCGAACAGCCATACCCTTGGGACCTACTTCAGCCCCAGGATGTGATGAGCCGACATCGAGGTGCCAAACACCGCCGTCGATATGAACTCTTGGGCGGTATCAGCCTGTTATCCCCGGAGTACCTTTTATCCGTTGAGCGATGGCCCTTCCATTCAGAACCACCGGATCACTAAGACCTGCTTTCGCACCTGCTCGAGCTGTCACTCTCGCAGTCAAGCTAGCTTATGCCTTTGCACTAACCTCCTGATGTCCGACCAGGATTAGCTAACCTTCGTGCTCCTCCGTTACGCTTTGGGAGGAGACCGCCCCAGTCAAACTACCCACCAGACACTGTCCGCAACCCGGATTACGGGTCTACGTTAGAACATCAAACATTAAAGGGTGGTATTTCAAGGTTGGCTCCATGCAGACTGGCGTCCACACTTCAAAGCCTCCCACCTATCCTACACATCAAGGCTCAAGGTTCAGTGTCAAGCTATAGTAAAGGTTCACGGGGTCTTTCCGTCTTGCCGCGGGTACACTGCATCTTCACAGCGAGTTCAATTTCACTGAGTCTCGGGTGGAGACAGCCTGGCCATCATTACGCCATTCGTGCAGGTCGGAACTTACCCGACAAGGAATTTCGCTACCTTAGGACCGTTATAGTTACGGCCGCCGTTTACCGGGGCTTCGATCAAGAGCTTCGCCTTGCGGCTGACCCCATCAATTAACCTTCCGGCACCGGGCAGGCGTCACACCGTATACGTCCACTTTCGTGTTTGCACAGTGCTGTGTTTTTATTAAACAGTTGCAGCCAGCTGGTATCTTCGACTGATTTCAGCTCCATGAGCAAGTCACTTCACTTACCATCAGCGTGCCTTCTCCCGAAGTTACGGCACCATTTTGCCTAGTTCCTTCACCCGAGTTCTCTCAAGCGCCTGAGTATTCTCTACCTGACCACCTGTGTCGGTTTGGGGTACGATTCGGTGTTACCTGGAGCTTAGAGGCTTTTCCTGGAAGCGTAGCATCAGTTACTTCATCACCGTAGTGACTCGTCATCACGCCTCAGTGTTAACGATGACCCGGATTTACCAAAGTCACCCACCTTCACGCTTAAACCGGGACAACCGTCGCCCGGATAACCTAGCTTTCTCCGTCCCCCCTTCGCAGTAACACCCAGTACAGGAATATTAACCTGTTTCCCATCGACTACGCTTTTCAGCCTCGCCTTAGGGGTCGACTCACCCTGCCCCGATTAACGTTGGACAGGAACCCTTGGTCTTCCGGCGTGCGGGTTTTTCACCCGCATTATCGTTACTTATGTCAGCATTCGCACTTCTGATACCTCCAGCAACCCTCACAGGCCACCTTCGCAGGCTTACAGAACGCTCCCCTACCCAACAACACTAAGTGTCGCTGCCGCAGCTTCGGTGCATGGTTTAGCCCCGTTACATCTTCCGCGCAGGCCGACTCGACCAGTGAGCTATTACGCTTTCTTTAAATGATGGCTGCTTCTAAGCCAACATCCTGGCTGTCTATGCCTTCCCACATCGTTTCCCACTTAACCATGACTTTGGGACCTTAGCTGGCGGTCTGGGTTGTTTCCCTCTTCACGACGAACGTTAGCACCCGCCGTGTGTCTCCCGTGATAACATTCTTCGGTATTCGTAGTTTGCATCGGGTTGGTAAGTCGGGATGACCCCCTAGCCGAAACAGTGCTCTACCCCCGAAGATGAATTCACGAGGCGCTACCTAAATAGCTTTCGGGGAGAACCAGCTATCTCCCGGTTTGATTGGCCTTTCACCCCCAGCCACAAGTCATCCGCTAATTTTTCAACATTAGTCGGTTCGGTCCTCCAGTTAGTGTTACCCAACCTTCAACCTGCCCATGGCTAGATCACCGGGTTTCGGGTCTATACCCTGCAACTTAACGCCCAGTTAAGACTCGGTTTCCCTGCGGCTCCCCTATTCGGTTAACCTTGCTACAGAATATAAGTCGCTGACCCATTATACAAAAGGTACGCAGTCACACCCCGAAGGATGCTCCCACTGCTTGTACGTACACGGTTTCAGGTTCTATTTCACTCCCCTCGCCGGGGTTCTTTTCGCCTTTCCCTCACGGTACTGGTTCACTATCGGTCAGTCAGGAGTATTTAGCCTTGGAGGATGGTCCCCCCATATTCAGACAGGATGTCACGTGTCCCGCCCTACTCATCGAACTCACAGCCTGTGCATTTTTGTGTACGGGACTATCACCCTTTACTGTGCGACTTTCCAGACGCTTCCACTAACACACAAACTGATTCAGGTTCTGGGCTCTTCCCCGTTCGCTCGCCGCTACTGGGGGAATCTCGGTTGATTTCTTTTCCTCGGGGTACTGAGATGTTTCAGTTCCCCCGGTTCGCCTCATTACGCTATGGATTCACATAATGATAGTGTGTCGAAACACACTGGGTTTCCCCATTCGGGTATCGTCGGGTATAACGCTTCATATCAGCTTACCGACGCTTATCGCAGATTAGCACGCCCTTCATCGCCTCTGACTGCCTAGGCATCCACCGTGTACGCTTAGTCGCTTAACCTCACAACCCGAAGGTGTCTTTGATAAATCAAAGTCACTGTCGCGCTGCGATTATTTGAGAGACTCATTGACAGACTGCATCGCCATCGACACCCAAAGGTATCAACGCACGTTCAGCTGTCATGTTTCAATTTTCAGCTTGTTCCAGATTGTTAAAGAGCAAAATACTTCGCAGCATACTGTTTCCAATACGCTCTGAAGTCTTTTTAATGGTGGAGCTATGCGGGATCGAACCGCAGACCTCCTGCGTGCAAAGCAGGCGCTCTCCCAGCTGAGCTATAGCCCCATCGTTGCTTACAGATACCTTAGATACCACTCACGGAAGAGTTGGTAGGCCTGAGTGGACTTGAACCACCGACCTCACCCTTATCAGGGGTGCGCTCTAACCACCTGAGCTACAAGCCTATTAAGGTATTTCTGCTCGTTATTTTCATCAGACAATCTGTGTGAGCACTTCACTTAACGCACATCTTCTTGGTAAGGAGGTGATCCAACCGCAGGTTCCCCTACGGTTACCTTGTTACGACTTCACCCCAGTCATGAATCACAAAGTGGTAAGCGCCCTCCCGAAGGTTAAGCTACCTACTTCTTTTGCAACCCACTCCCATGGTGTGACGGGCGGTGTGTACAAGGCCCGGGAACGTATTCACCGTAGCATTCTGATCTACGATTACTAGCGATTCCGACTTCATGGAGTCGAGTTGCAGACTCCAATCCGGACTACGACGTACTTTATGAGGTCCGCTTGCTCTCGCGAGGTCGCTTCTCTTTGTATACGCCATTGTAGCACGTGTGTAGCCCTACTCGTAAGGGCCATGATGACTTGACGTCATCCCCACCTTCCTCCAGTTTATCACTGGCAGTCTCCTTTGAGTTCCCGGCCGAACCGCTGGCAACAAAGGATAAGGGTTGCGCTCGTTGCGGGACTTAACCCAACATTTCACAACACGAGCTGACGACAGCCATGCAGCACCTGTCTCACAGTTCCCGAAGGCACTAAGGTATCTCTACCGAATTCTGTGGATGTCAAGAGTAGGTAAGGTTCTTCGCGTTGCATCGAATTAAACCACATGCTCCACCGCTTGTGCGGGCCCCCGTCAATTCATTTGAGTTTTAACCTTGCGGCCGTACTCCCCAGGCGGTCGATTTAACGCGTTAGCTCCGGAAGCCACGCCTCAAGGGCACAACCTCCAAATCGACATCGTTTACAGCGTGGACTACCAGGGTATCTAATCCTGTTTGCTCCCCACGCTTTCGCACCTGAGCGTCAGTCTTTGTCCAGGGGGCCGCCTTCGCCACCGGTATTCCTCCAGATCTCTACGCATTTCACCGCTACACCTGGAATTCTACCCCCCTCTACAAGACTCTAGCTTGCCAGTTTCAAATGCAGTTCCCAAGTTAAGCTCGGGGATTTCACATCTGACTTAACAAACCGCCTGCGTGCGCTTTACGCCCAGTCATTCCGATTAACGCTTGCACCCTCCGTATTACCGCGGCTGCTGGCACGGAGTTAGCCGGTGCTTCTTCTGCGGGTAACGTCAATCGGTGAGAGTATTAATCTCACCGCCTTCCTCCCCGCTGAAAGTGCTTTACAACCCGAAGGCCTTCTTCACACACGCGGCATGGCTGCATCAGGCTTGCGCCCATTGTGCAATATTCCCCACTGCTGCCTCCCGTAGGAGTCTGGACCGTGTCTCAGTTCCAGTGTGGCTGGTCATCCTCTCAGACCAGCTAGGGATCGTCGCCTAGGTGAGCCATTACCTCACCTACTAGCTAATCCCATCTGGGCACATCTGATGGCAAGAGGCCCGAAGGTCCCCCTCTTTGGTCCGAAGACGTTATGCGGTATTAGCTACCGTTTCCAGTAGTTATCCCCCTCCATCAGGCAGTTTCCCAGACATTACTCACCCGTCCGCCGCTCGTCACCCGAAGAGCAAGCTCTTCTGTGCTACCGCTCGACTTGCATGTGTTAGGCCTGCCGCCAGCGTTCAATCTGAGCCATGATCAAACTCTTCAATTTAAGATTTGTTTGATTTGCTGAACTCGTCAGCGATGCTCAAAGAATTAAAACTGTTTATTCGTAATGAATTTACTGTTGTTCACTCTTCAAGACTTTTTATATCGTTAAGATACGGTCTTGTGAGTGCCCACACAGATTGTCTGATTAAATTGTTAAAGAGCAGTGCCACATCTTCCGTGGCGCGGGCCGCATATATTATGCTTTTCCGCTGTGAAGTCAAGTCATTACTGACCGCCTTCGTTGAATCTTTTTCTGTCACACCAACTTCGTAAGTCGCTGTTGCCGTGTCAGTGGAGGCGCATTATAGGGACTTCTCGCCGCCTGACAAGCGCTAAATGCAAAATAATTTTCAACCGTTCAAAAACAAACCAAAAGACACCATTTCGCATACTTCACATACAGAAAGTGAATATAATCTGAGCTCACTATGTAAAAACGGGGGTATCTATTAACGAATGCCCCCGTTTGCCGCTTACCGTTTCACGCACATGATTATTGCCGTGCGACTATCTGTTCACCTTCAACATCTAATGTGATCGGTTTACCGGGGATCAATTTTCCCCCAAGTATCTGCTGAGCAAGTGGGTTCTCTATCAGTTGCTGTATCGCTCTTTTAAGCGGACGCGCACCATAGACAGGATCAAACCCGACCTCTCCGAGCATATCTAAAGCAGCATCCGTAATCGTGACGCTATATCCACGCTCTTCAAGACGTTTGTATAGTCTCTGAAGCTGAATTTTTGCGATCGACGTAATGTGCGCTCTTCCCAGTGGATGGAATACCACGACCTCATCGATACGGTTAATAAATTCAGGACGGAAGCTGTGGCTAACAACTTCAAGAACCATATCTCTCATTTCGGTATAACTGCGCTCACCAAAACGTTCCTGAATAAGGTCAGACCCCAAGTTTGATGTCATGATGACCACTGTATTACGGAAGTCGACCGTTCTGCCCTGACCATCAGTAAGACGACCATCATCCAATACCTGAAGCAAGATGTTGAACACATCAGGGTGGGCTTTTTCGATCTCATCCAGCAAAATCACCGAATAAGGACGACGGCGTACCGCTTCCGTCAGATATCCCCCTTCTTCGTAACCGACATATCCAGGAGGTGCCCCGACCAAACGTGAAACCGAGTGTTTCTCCATAAACTCAGACATATCGATACGCACCATGGCGTCGTCACTGTCGAAGAGGAAAGTCGCCAGCGTTTTACAAAGTTCTGTTTTCCCAACGCCAGTTGGACCAAGGAACAGGAAAGATCCAATTGGACGATTAGGGTCAGATAGCCCTGCCCGGCTGCGACGGATAGAGTTCGCTACCGCTTCGACGGCTTCGTTCTGCCCAATCACACGCTGATGCAGCTCATCTTCCATGCGCAATAATTTTTCTTTCTCGCTTTCCAGCATGCGAGAAACAGGAATACCAGTCCAACGCGCCAGCACATCAGCAATTTCAACATCTGTTACTCTATTACGCAGCAAATGCATCGTTTTTCCTTCTTGCTGCGTTGCTGCTGCCAGTTGTTTCTCTAGTTCGGGGATTTTGCCGTATTGAAGTTCAGACATTCTCCCCAAATCGCCCTGACGGCGAGCCTGTTCCAGCGCAATTTTCGCCTGCTCTAAGGACGCCTTAATATTCTGCGTTCCCGTGAGTGATGCTTTTTCTGCTTTCCACTCTTCTTCTTGCTGGGAATATTCACGCTCTTTCTGGTCAAGTTCCGCACTCAACAATTCAAGCCGTTTTTGGCTGGCTTCATCAGATTCTTTTTTCAGCGCCTGTTGCTCCAGCTTTAACTGAATGATCCGGCGCTCAAGCCGATCGAGAGGCTCTGGTTTTGAATCAATCTGAATACGGATGCTGGACGCCGCTTCATCAATCAGGTCAATCGCTTTATCCGGCAACTGACGATCCGCGATATAGCGATGAGAGAGCATGGCCGCCGCCACAATCGCCGGGTCAGTAATTTGTACGTGATGATGCAATTCATAGCGCTCTTTCAGCCCACGTAGAATCGCAATGGTGTCCTCAACGGTAGGTTCTGCGACAAACACCTTCTGAAAACGGCGCTCAAGCGCTGCATCTTTTTCAATATACTGCCGATACTCATCCAGCGTTGTCGCCCCGACGCAGTGCAGCTCACCACGCGCCAACGCAGGTTTTAGCATATTACCCGCATCCATAGCGCCATCGGCTTTGCCCGCGCCCACCATCGTGTGGAGTTCATCAATAAACAGAATGACGTTGCCTTCCTGCTTAGACAAATCGTTGAGCACGCCTTTCAAACGCTCTTCAAACTCACCACGATATTTCGCGCCAGCTACCAGCGCGCCCATATCCAGTGAAAGGACTCGCTTGTTTTTCAAGCCTTCAGGCACTTCACCATTAACGATACGCTGGGCTAACCCTTCAACTATTGCGGTTTTACCCACACCGGGTTCACCAATTAATACCGGGTTATTTTTGGTTCGACGCTGTAAAACCTGAATAGTGCGGCGAATCTCTTCATCACGCCCGATCACAGGATCGAGCTTGCCTTGTTCCGCACGTTCCGTGAGATCAATTGTGAATTTCTTCAATGCCTGGCGCTGATCCTCAGCCCCTTGGTCGTTCACTTGCTCCCCTCCTCGCACTTGATCAATCGCGTTTGTTACCCCTTGCTGCGTAACACCCGCCTTTTTCAATATATCTCCCAACGTGCCGCGAGACTCCAGCGCAGCGAGCACGAAAAGTTCCGAAGAGATAAAGGTATCGTTACGCTTTTGCGCCAGCTTGTCGCACATATTTAATACGCGGACTAACTCGCTTGAAGGTTGGACATCACCATCGGTACCTTCAACCTGAGGCAAACGCTTGATTGCCTGATCGATTTCGGTTTTCAGGTGAGTAAGATTGGCTCCGGCAACAGTCAGAAGTGGGCCAACAGTTCCACCATCCTGATGAAGCAAAGCGCTCATCAAGTGAAGGGGTTCAATAAACTGGTGGTCACGCCCAAGGGCGAGAGACTGAGCATCAGCAAGAGCAAGTTGGAATTTGTTGGTAAGACGATCCAGACGCATAACTCCTCCCATACACTGGTCAAAATTGCTACTGGAGATTAAATGAGGTCATCCCTCAAAAATTTCAAGGTTATTTTGCCAGTCGTGACAGGATTTAAACGTTACTTGTCCTGGATCGTCTTAATTCAATAGGTTATATCAGCCAGATTAAACTTGCCATACGGCCAGTCACGCCATCACGCCGATAAGAGAAAAATTTGTGAGGTTCGCTCACAGTACAGGCGTTTCCACCAAAAATTTGCATTACCCCTGCGGCGCGTAAACGCAGTCTTGCCAGTTGGTAGATATCGGCAAAAAATTTATTTCCTTCAGGCCGAAATGCAGAAGCCGCTGCTGAATCATGCTGGATAAATGCGTCTCTCACTTCGGGACCAACTTCAAAAGCATCAGGCCCGATAGCGGGCCCCAGCCACGCCATGATCTGCGTGGGCTGCGCACGGAAACAGGCTAATGTTTCCTCCAATACCCCTGCGTGCAACCCCCGCCAGCCAGCATGTGCAGCAGCCACTTCATCGCCGTTGCTTGCACAAAAAAGCACGGGTAAACAGTCAGCCGTCATCACCGCACAGACCTGCCCTTTCTTATCCGTATAAGCCGCATCACCGCAAACAGATGTGGGGGACCCCTCGCCAATACGAATTACATCGGTGCCATGAACCTGTTCCAACCAATGCGGCATGGCTGGAAGGCCAGCCATCTCCACCAGCGTTTGCCGATTTGCGATAACGTGTGCAGGCTCATCACCCACATGATTCCCCAAATTCAGCAAATCATAAGGTGCAACACTATGTCCGCCAACACGCGTCGTACTACAAGATTTCACACTTTCTGGCAAAGGCCAGTCGGGGTATATCAGCATAGTCCGTCACCTCTATAGATCGGCACTTATCGTATTGAATACCTTACCAGTCGAGCTGATCTTTAAATTCTTCGGTATCGGCTTTCAGCGCATCAATCAGATCAACCATATCCTGCGGCAATTCCGCATGCCATTCCATGTGAATGCCGGTAATCGGATGGTAGAAACGTAGCATGGTGGCATGCAGCGCCTGACGATCGAAACCACGCAGCGTATCAATGAACGCTTCCGAAGCGCCTCTTGGCGGTCGAGGACGACCGCCGTATAGCTGATCGCCAACCAGAGGATGATTAATGTGCGCCATATGCACACGAATCTGATGGGTACGCCCCGTTTCCAGACGCAACCGCAAACGGGTATGCGCACGGAAATGTTCCATGATGCGATAATGTGTCACAGCAGGCTTGCCCATTGGGTGCACCGCCATGTGAGTACGCTTGGTTGCGTGGCGAGCGATAGGCTGATCGACCATACCGCCTGCCGTCATCGAGCCAATCGCAACGGCTTCATACTCACGAGTAATTTCACGCGCCTGTAGCGCCTCAACCAAACGCGTCTGTGCTGGTACGGTTTTCGCGACCACCATGAGCCCCGTCGTATCTTTATCAAGCCGGTGCACGATTCCGGCACGAGGCACATCGGCAATCTCAGGATAATGATGCAGCAAGGCATTCAATACCGTGCCATCCGGGTTACCCGCTCCGGGGTGAACCACCAGATCTCTGGGTTTGTTGATGACCAGAATATCCTGATCTTCATACACGATATCCAGCTTGATATCCTGAGCTTCCCAGCGGGCTTCTTCTTCAATCAATGCATCAATCGCTACCGATTCGCCGCCAAGTACTTTCTCTTTTGGCTTATTGGTGACATTGCCGTTAATCTGTACCCGATTCTCAAGAATCCACTCTTTTATGCGGGATCGTGAATAATCAGGGAACAATTCGGCCAAAGCCTGATCTAAACGTTGTCCGAGTTGAGATTCGGCCACCGTTGCGGTGAGTTGTACTTGTTGTGCCATATTATGCAGCTTCTTCGTTAACGTTGGGTTTTGACGGCGACGCCGTTTAAAATAATGTACTATTGTAGCTGGTCTAAATCGGGAGCTTAACGGACAGTCTCCCGGAATAACATTCTGAGGATAATCAAAACGTCATGACGCGTATGAAATATCTGGTGGCTGCCGCCACGTTGAGCCTGGCGCTGGCTGGTTGCTCCAGCAATTCCAAAGATGCGGTTCCTGATAGTCCGCCATCTGAAATCTATGCCAATGCTCAACAAAAACTGCAGGACGGCAACTTTAAAGCAGCCATCACGCAGTTGGAAGCACTGGATAACCGGTATCCGTTTGGTCCCTATTCGCAGCAAGTGCAGTTGGATTTGATCTACGCCTATTATAAATCCGCAGAGCTGCCATTGGCTCAAGCTTCTATTGACCGCTTCCTGCGACTCAACCCGACCCATCCAAACGTGGATTATGTCCTGTACATGCGCGGCCTTACCGACATGGCGCTGGATGATAGCGCGTTACAAGGCTTCTTCGGCGTTGATCGTTCCGATCGCGATCCGCAGTATGCCCGCACCGCCTTCCGGGATTTCAGCAAGCTCATTCAGGGATATCCGAACAGCCAATACGCCACCGACGCAAACAAGCGTTTGGTTTACCTTAAAGAGCGTCTGGCCAAGTATGAACTTTCTGTCGCGCAATACTACACGAAACGCGGCGCTTATGTGGCAGTAGTTAATCGCGTTGAGCAAATGCTGCGTGATTACCCTGATACTCAGGCAACAAAAACTGCCCTGCCGTTGATGGAAAATGCCTATCGTGAACTGCAACTGGCCGCACAGGCAGACAAAGTCGCAAAAGTTATTGCCGCGAACCCGGCATAAACGATAAGCCACACAATAATGAGACGGCAGCTTCGGTTGCCGTTTTTTTTATGGTTTTATCGGTTCGCTATGCATCGATGATGCAGAAAAAACAGCTTGGCGGGAGTCAACAACAGCGCGGTAACATCAACACATCCTGTCAATAATGGCACAGGCCGAATGCCCCCTCAAGCACTTCCCTTCGATTCCCGATGATGCCTCACAAATCGCGTTTTCTTGACAAAAAGTGACGAAAAAAAGCGATCAATATCACGCTTTTTGCCACAACTCGCGGTATGCTGGAATCATCCAAGACGGACATAGGCAGAGAGGTAAGTTTATATGACTATTAATATTACCAGTAAGCAAATGGATATCACCCCCGCAATTCGTCAACATGTCGAAGACCGTCTTTCCAAGCTGGATAAGTGGCAAACCCAGCTGATTAACCCGCATATTATTCTGTCAAAAGAGCCTCAGGGTTTTGTGGCCGATGCCACTATCAGTACGCCAAATGGTCCACTGGTTGCCAGCGCCAAACATGATGATATGTATGCCGCTATCAATGAGCTAATTACCAAACTCGAACGTCAGTTGGACAAACTCCAGCATAAAGGCGAAGCCAGACGTGCAGTAGCTAGCGTCAAAGAAGCCAATCTCCAGCCAACTCAAGAAGAGTAATTGACTCCCTTTACCTCAATATAACGCGCCTGAGGGCGCGTTTCTGCATTCTACTCGCCCGTAACCTACGCCCTAAAGCGCCAGCACGATACATGGTTTAACATTGCACGTGGTGATTTTGTATTGACAGGATGAAAAGCCAACAGTTACCTTACCTGTTAAGAATTTGGGTTTTCCTGACTAACCGAGCACACATGACCAATAAACTGTTCTTCTTCGTATTCTTTTTCACCTTCCCCTGATTTGGGAGGCGATTCGTCGTAAGAACAAGAATACGAAGACGAACAAAAAAGCCTCCTGACCGGGAGGCTTTTTTTATATAAGAACATAAGGCAGGTAATAGCATCATGACAGACAATCCATTACTGGCACTGCGAGAACGCATCAGCGCATTGGATCTGCAATTAATTGAATTGCTGGCACAAAGACGAGAACTGGCGCTGGACGTTGCCCGCAGCAAATTACATTCGCATCGCCCCATCCGTGACAAAGAGCGTGAACGTGATTTGCTAGACAAGCTGACAGCCGCTGGGAAAAAGCATCATCTTGATGGTCACTATATTACCCGCTTATTTCAACTCATTATTGAAGATTCAGTACTGACACAGCAGGCTCTCTTACAGCACCACCTCAACCAAACAACGTCACACTCTGCTCGTATTGCGTTCCTTGGTCCGAAGGGGTCTTATTCTCATCTTGCCGCCCGCCAGTATGCCGCGCGACACTTCGAGCAACTCATCGAATGCGGCTGCCAAAAATTTCAGGACATCTTCAATATGGTGGAAACAGGGCAAGCCGACTATGCCGTTCTGCCGATTGAAAATACCAGTTCCGGTTCAATCAACGACGTCTATGACTTGCTGCAGCACACGGGATTATCCATCGTCGGCGAATTAACCAACCCGATAAACCACTGTGTTCTGGTCGCTACAGAGACGTCACTCGCACAAATCGAAACGGTTTACAGCCACCCGCAACCGTTCCAGCAGTGCAGCCACTTCATCAATCGTTTTCCGCACTGGAAGATTGAATATTGTGAGAGCACCGCTGCGGCGATGGAAAAAGTCGCGGCGCTCAATTCGCCAAAAGCAGCGGCACTCGGCAGCGAAGCTGGTGGTCAGCTTTATCAGCTACAGGTGCTGGAACACGATCTGGCGAATCAGTCACAAAACATCACCCGCTTCATTGTATTAGCGCGTAAACCTATTGAAGTAACAGAACAAGTGCCGGCAAAAACCACGCTGATTATGGCAACCGGTCAACAGTCTGGTGCACTGGTGGAAGCACTCCTGGTATTGCGTGATAACGGCATTATAATGACCAAGCTGGAATCCAGACCGATCAACGGTAACCCGTGGGAAGAGATGTTCTATCTTGATGTGCAGGCGAACCTGCGCAGCGATGCTATGCAGAAAGCGCTAAAAGGATTAGCCCCCATCACCCGCTCGTTAAAAGTGTTGGGCTGTTACCCTAGTGAAAACGTCGTACCCGTCGATGTGAACGAATAGTCGGTGTAAACAAATAATGGAAAAAGCCATCCCGGTTACTCGCCGGGATGGCCTCTCGAACATCATTCAAATATCAAACACAGCCTGAAGCGCAAACGTACTTACTGACGAATATCGTTTGCCTGACGCAAAAGCACCCTGCTCTCCGCCTGGAAGCGTTTGGCATAATCGCCAAACCAGTGTTCGACTTTCTTGAAACTGTTAATAAACTCGGCTTTATCCGTCTGTTCCAGCAACGTAATCGCTTCGCCAAAGCGTTTGTAGTAACGCTTAATCAACGCCAGATTATCCTCTGAAGACATAATAATGTCGGCATAAAGCTGCGGGTCCTGTGCAAACAACCGCCCAACCATGATCAACTCCAGACGATAAATCGGCGATGACAGGGCGAGTAGCTGCTCAATCTGCACATTCTCTTCCGCTAAATGCAGGCCATAGGCGAATGTCGCAAAGTGACGCAGCGCCTGAATGAACATCATGTTCTGATCGTGTTCAACCGCGCTAATGCGGTGCAGACGTGCGCCCCATACCTGAATCTGTTCCAGCAGCCACTGGTAAGCTTCCGGCTGACGACCATCGCAATAGACAACGACCTGCTTGGCAAGGCTACCGCTGTCTGGCCCGAACATAGGGTGCAGCCCCAGTACCGGACCACTATGCGCCGCCAGCATCGCCTGGAGCGGACCATTTTTTACCGATGCCAGATCAACCAAAATACAGTCATCCGGCAAAGCTGGCAGACGAGCAATAACCTGCTCAGTCACGTGAATCGGCACGCTAACAATCACCATACCAGCGTCAGACAGGAGTTCATCCGCGCGCGGCCAGTCATCTTGCTCCAGAATCCTCACCTGATAGCCCGACAGCGTCAGCATTTTTTCAAACAGATTGCCCATTTGACCACGGCCACCAATGATGACGACTGGGCGCAACTGCGGACACAGTGTTTTAAAGCCTTTGTCATTTTCACTGGTATAGGATTCGCGCATTGTACGCCGCAGGATATCCTCGATGAGATCCGGTGGAACCCCCATCGATTCCGCCTCTTTACGGCGTGAGCTAAGCATGGCCGCTTCACGATCGGGCGCATAAATAGGCAAACCATAGCGGCTTTTCACTTCGCCCACTTCCGCCACCAAACGCAACCGACGTGATAACAGCGCGACAAGCTCCTTATCTACCTCATCTATCTGATCACGTAATGCGGTCAGTTCAGCTACCATATCTTGTTACTCTCCTGAATGTTTCACACGTGCAGCACTCAGCTCTTGATGAACGGAACGCAGCAGCGCTTCTGTACTTTCCCAACTGATACAGGCATCCGTGACTGATACACCGTAGCGCATATCTGAACGCGGCTGTTCTGAAGACTGGCTCCCCTCGTTAAGGTGGCTTTCCAGCATCAATCCTATAATGGAACGATTTCCCGCCTTAATTTGTTCAATCGCAGATTCAACAACAAGTGGCTGACGGCGGTAGTCTTTATTCGAATTACCGTGACTACAATCTATCATCAGCGCAGGTTTCAGTCCCGCATCCTGCATCTGTTTTTCACATTCAGCGACATCCTGCGCACTGTAGTTTGGTTTTTTACCGCCGCGCAGAATCACGTGGCCATCAATGTTCCCCTGCGTTTGCAGCAGACAGACCTGACCGGTTTGATTGATACCAACAAAGCGATGTGGCATGGCGGCCGCTCTCATCGCGTTGATCGCTGTTCCCAGGCTGCCATCCGTACCGTTTTTGAACCCAACAGGCATGGACAGGCCGGAGGCCATCTCACGGTGCGTTTGTGATTCCGTTGTACGTGCGCCGATAGCTGACCAGCTGAATAAATCACCCAGGTACTGCGGGCTGTTCGGATCAAGTGCTTCGGTCGCCAGCGGCAGCCCCATATTCACCAGTTCCAGCAGCAGACCGCGCGCGATGTGCAACCCAGATTCCACATCAAATGAACCATCCATGAACGGATCGTTGATAAGCCCTTTCCAGCCCACGGTGGTACGCGGTTTTTCAAAATAAACACGCATCACGATGTAGAGGCGATCGTTTAATTCAGCGGCAAGTGACTGCAGGCGGCGTGCGTACTCCAACGCAGCATCCGTGTCATGAATCGAGCAAGGCCCGCAGACGATCAACAGTCGGTCATCGCGGCCATGAATGATATCCGCGATGGTTGCTCTCGCTTGCGCAATATCACGCTGTTCCGCATCGTTAAGCGGAAACTTGGCTTTCAATTCATCGGGAGTAATCAAAATCTGTTCTGCACTGATATTAATATTGTTAAGTGAATCTTTTTGCATGATCCCATTCCTGAAAAGTTCGGTATGTTCGCGACTGTCTGCACAACTGATTAACTGCACAACCTACGCGTGATGTTTACACCATAACACGAACCGTAAAGATTTCAATCCACTTAGTGTAAATAAAAAATTACCATCCTAAATATTGTCATAAAAACAATATCTGCATGCCCTATCACTTCCCAACACAACCATGCCTATCTCCAGCGTGAATAATGATAGAATCACGCCAACAAGGGGGAAGGATGCTGAAAGCGATAATCATCGATGACGAACAGCTGGCACGTGAAGAGCTCAGCCTGCTACTGGAAAATGAATCTGATATCACCATCATTGCACAGTGCAGCAATGCGCTGGAGGCAATACCCGCGATTCACCGGCTGCAACCGGATGTCATTTTTCTGGATATACAGATGCCAAAGGTCAGCGGATTAGAGCTGGTTGCCATGTTGGATCCAGAAAATATGCCTTATGTCGTCTTCGTGACAGCCTATGACGAATACGCAGTGAGGGCATTTGAAGAGCATGCTTTTGACTATTTACTGAAACCACTGGATGCACAGCGGCTCGGCAAAACGCTAAATCGTTTACGGCGCGGCATCAGTGTAAATAAAAACGTACAGGTAATTTCCGAACCCTTGCTCCGTCATATTCCCTGTAACGGACACAACCGTATTTTTTTGCTCAAGATTGAGGAAGTCGAGTATCTTTGTTCAGAACTCAGCGGCGTGCACGTCGTGGGCGTCAGCCAGTCCGGCTATACCCAACTTTCACTGAAAACGTTGGAAGAAAAAACGCCTTTCGTCCGTTGCCACCGTCAATATATGGTTAACACGGAGCAACTGAAAGAAATCCAGTTAATGGAGAACGGCGCAGCAGAAGTATTGACGCATACGGGAAAACACATCCCCGTCAGTCGCCGCTATCTCAGGTTACTGAAAGAAAAACTGGGCATTGCCTGATGGAATGCTCTTTCGGGCCAATGGCCGAAACATTGAAGGTTTGATGATGAAATACAGTTATATCTTGGCTGTAATTCTTTTAATGACAGCATGCAAAAGCAACATTCCCTCGCTACCTGCTAAAAGTGAGTCAGGGTTCTGGTACGAGGCGGGTTATCAGGATGCAATATCTGGCATGGTCGTAAAAGACGATAGCACCTTACAGGAATGGTTTGGTAATCCGCAGATCGACCGTGAAACTTACTTAAGAGGTTATCAGGCCGGACAGTCGGCTTTTTGCGGTACAGATAACATGGAAGAATGGGGAAAAGCAGGAAAGAATTTTCCCGCCAGCTGCGATGGCGTAGAGAATGCGGAAATGCTACGAACCCACTGGCAACAGAACCTGCCTTAACCCTCCCTAAAAGATTAATTACCATAATTATCAATACATTAAATAGAAAATCATGAACCATTGCATCTGGTAACAATTCCACTCACTTTTGTACTCGCAAAGAAATACGCCAGACATACCTCTCCGCTATTATCGCCAAGGAAAATAATCACATTAGGTTATTAAAAACCTAATGCTGGGATAACGAAAGGATCATATCTCACTGATAGTGAATTCCATGATTCCTGATCGCGATTGATATTATGGAGTGCTCATATGTCCGGTTCACACAAGCCTCATAACGCGTCTCTGAATAGCCACTCAAGGCTCTTATCACACGCAGATTCATCGCAGGAAAGCCATGATGAACGAGTCGCGGCGGTAAAGAGCAGAATTATCGAATCCGGCGACCATCCCGGTATTTCCGTAGAGGAGCAATTGGCGATACTGGACGCCTTCTCTCACCTTGAATTAGGCCGATTTCTACTAAAACATCATGGGCTAAATGCGTACTGGACGCATAATGTAATAACACATCAGCCAACTCACTATGTGAATCCACTCGAAGAAATCATCTACACACAACTCCCCAATGTTTTGGCGACACGCGAACGGTTCAGTATTTTCCAACACCAGCTTCAAGAACGCTTACGGCCGAATGCCGTTATGGCGTCCGTCCCCTGCGGCGTCATGGCCGACTTATTGCTGCTGAACTATACGCAACATCAAGATGTAAAAATAATCGGGATCGACCTGGATAGACAGGCTCTGGAAGAAGCTTACAAACTTGCCAGTCAGCAAGGACTGGAAAACCAGATATCGTTGGTGCTTGCAGATGCCTGGGAAATTGATTTGGCCGCCCAAGCTGATGTGATTACCAGCAATGGACTCAATGTTTATGAGCAAGATGATGACAAAGTGACCGAACTTTACCGCGTGTTCTATTCTGGGCTGAAACCGGGAGGCACGTTGATAACCAGCTTTATGACGCCACCTCCTACGCAATCGCAAGACTCTCCGTGGACAAACGCCGAACCGAAATTGCTGGCGCTTCAATATGTCCTTTTCTCACGCATTATTGGGGCAACCTGGACAGCGTTCCGTACCCACAAACAAACGCAATCGCAGTTAGAACAGGCTGGATTCACTGGTATTCAGTTTATTAACGATCGTATGCACATGTACCCAACGGTCATCGCTAGTAAGCCGTATTGAGCAGGATACAGACAGTATCAGCACAACACTTCGATCGCCATAACCGATCAATATTGGAAAATTGATCTGTATAAACGTTTATAAAATAACCATGTCTAATGTCATCATGGTACTGAAGTTCAAACAATAACGATCGCGCCAGGGAAAGCAAAGCCCACCAACATGGTGGGCTTTTTACTGACAGACCTAATAGTGATCAGAAGCCTGTTAGGGATAAAAATAGCGACACTACTTAACCGCCATAAACATGTTCTAATTTACAAATACACAATTACGGCCGGCTGGAGCACCAATAATACGCATCACACTTTCACACCTAACAACAATCTTCTGTCCTTTCTTTAGAGAAATCGCCGTTGATTTCTCTGAATCAATAATGTTCATCATTGCAGGAAGAAATTCATTACCCGTTTTTAGCTGGACAATAATAGCGTCGGTGAAATCCTTATCAATAGATTGTACTGTGCCTGATATTTCTACAATCTTCCCTTTCATTTTTTCATCTATAGCAACTTCATTCTCTTCATAAGCATTGAACAACCCGCTAGCAGTAGTCTTATAAACCTCCGGCGCTTTACTTTCTGGCACAGGAGTGCTTGCAGCATTACTTACAGAAGCGTTAGATTCACTACCTTTGTTTGCTTTTTTGTCATCCGCAAAATAACCAATAACAATTAAAGCAACAAAAATATAAAGCACCCACTTAAAAAACTTCTTCATTACATATCCCTGCTTAATACAACTTTTTAGTTTCCATCCCCCCAGAGGGGTTACCTTATCAATATCACATTCAAAACTCATTGTTTTACCAGTAATATTAATTCTTTTATCAGGAAGCGCGGCAATATTATACGTATCGTAACTCCCATCAATATCAAGTAACCATCAGCTATTGCTTAATGTTTTCTTGCTAAAATCTATCATCCAA
The DNA here is from genome assembly GCF_015689195.1 of Pectobacterium aroidearum. Taxonomy (GTDB): domain Bacteria; phylum Pseudomonadota; class Gammaproteobacteria; order Enterobacterales; family Enterobacteriaceae; genus Pectobacterium; species Pectobacterium aroidearum. The sequence continues at coordinate 1,301,808 of NZ_CP065044.1, read as the reverse complement.
GAGTAATTCACCTTTCCAACGTGCCTTCAATCATTATCAGAAGAAGAAATTAAGTCAGGTTCAAAAGACCAATCACCAATATTAATTAGCTTACCAGATTACGATAGAGCGGAGACTTAATGTAGTAAATCTTGACCAAACATTACTATCAAATGCTGCAGAATAATGCGGTGTGCAAATCGCAAAATCAACCGAACTATCTCAGGAAAGTGTTGTTTCAATACTCAATCAAAGCCATTCCAGCAGCTAGCCACCGCACTAATTATCACGCTAAAGCCATTGCCTGCGTGCAGTAATGACAGACGTTATGGTCAAACCAGAGAGCCTTATTCATCACTGGCTTTCTGACGGGACTATCATACGCGTCCCTACGAGTACCTGAGATGTCTTTTATCTATTTTTTCTCTGCCGCCGTGTTGCCATCATTTAGACAAAAAAAAGCCCAGCAATTACGCTAGGCCTTTGAAAAATAACAACTTTCGGATGTTGCGAAAGCGCTATCTTAGTTAAGACGCTCTTTGATACGAGCAGACTTACCAGTACGCTCACGCAGGTAGTACAGTTTGGCTTTACGCACGGCACCACGACGTTTAACAGCGATGCTGTCAACTACTGGAGAGTGAGTCTGGAATACACGCTCCACGCCTTCGCCGTTAGAAATTTTGCGAACAGTGAATGCAGAATGCAGACCGCGGTTACGAATAGCGATAACCACGCCCTCGAATGCCTGCAGACGTTTTTTGCTACCTTCAACAACCCATACCTTCACTTCTACGGTATCACCCGGACGAAATGCAGGTACGTCCTGCTTCATTTGTTCGTCTTCGATTTGCTTAATAATGTTGCTCATAATATGTCTCTTACCCTAGGTAAACTGATAGTTGGGTTCGCACGGTAAACGGGCGTAACCACCTAATACTCTTGTTGCTCAGACTGATATTCGCGTTGGAATTCAGCCAGCAACCTTGTTTGCTCGTCAGTCAGAGCTAGGCTTTTCAGAAGTTCAGGTCTTCTAAGCCAGGTTCGGCCCAGCGACTGCTTCAATCGCCAGCGACGTATTTCCGCATGGTTGCCAGACAGTAATACTGCCGGAACTTCCATGCCCTCAAGTATTTCAGGGCGAGTGAAATGAGGACAGTCCAGCAACCCATCGGCAAAAGAATCTTCTTCTGCTGAAGCCTGATGCCCCAGTACGCCCGGTATAAAGCGGGCAACGGAGTCAATCAGGGTCATCGCTGGCAGTTCCCCACCGCTGAGTACGTAATCCCCTATCGACCATTCTTCATCGATTTCGGTTTTAATTACGCGCTCATCAATCCCCTCGTACCGTCCACAGACCAGAATCATCTTCTGGTTCGTAGCGAGTTGACGTACGCCTTGCTGATCTAATTTACGGCCCTGAGGTGATAAATAAATCACTCTCGCGCCTTCGCCTGCCGCTGCTTTTGCTGCGTGGATCGCATCCCGTAAAGGTTGCACCATCATCAGCATTCCGGGGCCGCCGCCGTAAGGCCGGTCGTCCACGGTGCGATGCCGATCGTAAGTGAAATCACGAGGACTCCAATACTGTACGTTCAGCAGGCCATTTTTTACTGCCCGGCCAGTGACTCCGTAATCAGTAATTGCCCGGAACATCTCTGGAAACAGGCTAATCACCCCAATCCACATAGTCTCGTTCCGCTGGGTACTACTGGTCGATTCAGAGCTCAAAAACCAGGATCCCAATCTACTTCAATAGTTTGAGTAGGAAGGTCAACGCGCTTAACAACCTGTTCAGTGAGGAACGGAACCAGCCGTTCCTTGACTCCGAAGGCATCTTTCAGGTTGGCTTTTATCACCATCACATCGTTTGAGCCGGTTTCCATCATATCGATGACTTTACCCAACTCATAACCGGTTACGGTCACGACCTGACAGCCCATAAGATCCTTCCAGTAATAATCACCTTCGCCCAGATCGGGCAGTTGTGACGAATCTACGACAATTTCACAATTAGTCAGTAAATTAGCCGCATCACGGTCATCAGTACCTTTCACTTTAATGATCAGATCCTGATTGTGATACTTCCAGCCTTCAATCTCGACAAGCTGCCAACCGCTTTTGCTCTGGATGAACCAAGGCTGATAATCAAAAATGCTCTCGGCATCTTCGGTGGATGAAAACACTCTGAGCCAACCTCGGATGCCATACGCCGATCCAATTTTCCCCATCACAATCGGGTTAACGGGAGGCTTTGGGCTGAGTTGATTGCTCATTATCACCACCGCAACAGATTATGCTGCTTTTTTAGCGTCTTTGATCAGCGAAGATACGCGATCAGACACAGTTGCACCCAGACCAAGCCAATGCTCGATACGGTCCAGATCCAGACGCAGGGCTTCTGCTTGACCAGCTGCGATTGGGTTGAAGAAACCTACGCGCTCGATGAAACGACCATCACGCGCATTGCGGCTGTCGGTCACGACTACTTGATAGAAAGGGCGTTTTTTAGCGCCGCCACGTGCCAAACGAATTGTTACCATAACATCCTCTTTAGTGAATAAAACAACTGGGCCCCATCGAGGAACGGAGCCCAGTATGTCATATAAAAAGCCCGAAAATTTTACTCATTTTGGCGCAAAAAGCAATCTAAAGCGTGTAATCTCGCCAAGAGTTTCTCTGCACCATCGGTTTAGGTGGTTAACGCCCCGGGAATCCTGGTGGCATCATCCCTTTCATACCGCGCATCATTTTCGCCAGGCCGCCGTTTTTCATCTTCTTCATCATTCGCTGCATATCATCGAACTGTTTCAGAAGACGGTTTACATCCTGCACCTGCATGCCAGAACCCATCGCGATACGACGCTTGCGCGATCCTTTGATGATCTCAGGTTTGGCACGTTCCTGATGCGTCATTGAATTAATGATCGCTTCCATACGTACCAGTACCTTGTCATCCATTTGCGATTTCACATTATCAGGCAGTTGACCCATACCGGGCATTTTGCTCATCATGCTCGCCATGCCGCCCATATTGCGCATCTGCTTGAGCTGATCCAGAAAATCGGTCAAATCAAACCCATCTCCCTTCTTCAGCTTCTTCGCTAGCTTTTCTGCCTGTGTACGGTCGACCTTGCTTTCAATATCTTCGATCAGTGAAAGCACATCGCCCATGCCGAGAATGCGCGATGCCACACGCTCAGGGTAAAACGGCTCCAACGCTTCGGTTTTCTCACCGACACCGAGGAACTTAATCGGCTTGCCGGTAATATGGCGAATAGACAACGCTGCACCGCCGCGAGCATCGCCATCAATTTTGGTGAGGATCACACCGGTCAGCGGCAGCGCTTCATTAAAGGCTTTCGCCGTATTCGCCGCATCCTGCCCGGTCATGGCATCAACAACAAACAGCGTTTCAACTGGCTTAATCGCCGCGTGAACCTGTTTGATCTCGTCCATCATCGCGTCGTCAACGTGGAGACGACCCGCGGTATCCACCAACAATACATCGTAGAATTTCAGCTTAGCGTGTTGTAAGGCACGTTCTACAATAGCAAGCGGCTTTTCCTGCACGTCTGACGGGAAAAAATCGACCCCGACCTGCTCTGCCAGCGTTTCCAACTGCTTAATCGCCGCAGGACGATAAACGTCGGCAGAAACGACCAGCACTTTTTTCTTCTGCTTTTCACGCAGGAATTTACCCAGCTTACCCACGCTGGTTGTTTTACCCGCACCTTGCAGACCCGCCATAAGAACAACTGCTGGCGGCTGCGCAGCAAGATTCAGCTCGGCATTGATTTCACCCATGGCGCTGACGAGTTCATTCTTAACAATTTTGACGAACTCTTGGCCTGGCGTCAGACTTTTATTAACTTCATGCCCGACGGCACGTTCTTTCACGCGATTGATAAAATCACGCACCACGGGTAACGCGACGTCGGCTTCCAGCAATGCCATACGCACTTCACGCAGCGTTTCTTTTATGTTGTCTTCAGTCAACCGCCCGCGGCCACTGATGTTGCGCAATGTGCGCGAGAGTCGATCGGTTAAATTTTCAAACATATCTCATGCTCAACGTAAGACAGGCCGCCAGCGCGACACGAATGGAAGAGATTATACACAAAAGCGGGAACGATCTCAGCGCTGCTGATGGAGAACTGTTGGTACCCACGACGACTAACGCTATACTGATTCTTCATTTTACCTAGTTGATATTTAATAACCTATTTGTATGTCTGTTTTCGCTATTGTGGCGCTTGTCGCCTACACACTCAGCCTCGGACTGATTATCCCCAGTCTGCTGCGCAAGAACAGTGCATATCGTCGGCTGGCAATACTCTCGGCCAGCGCTGCGCTAATCTGCCATGCGGTGGCGCTCTATCAACGCATTTTCGATGTTCAGGTCGGCCAAAACCTTAGCCTGCTGAATATCGGTTCGCTGGTCAGTCTCATTATCTGTACGGTGATGACGATTGTCGCCTCGCGCGATCGTGGCTGGTTTATTCTTCCTATCGTCTACACTTTTGCACTGATCAATCTGGCCTTCGCCAGCTTCATGCCAAGCGAATTTATTACGCATCTGGAAGCGTCTCCGGGCTTGATGATCCATATTGGCCTGGCACTTTTCTCTTATGCCACGCTGTTAATTGCCGCCCTTTATGCACTCCAGCTCGCCTGGCTGGATTATCTGCTCAAGAATAAAAAGCTGGGATTTGCCGCTGACATGCCGCCGCTAATGGGCATTGAGCGTAAAATGTTTCACATTACACAGATAGGCGTCATTCTACTCACGCTAACGCTCTGTACTGGCTTGTTCTATATGGACGATCTGATCGATAACAAAGAGAACTTGCACAAAGCTGTGTTCTCCCTATTTGCGTGGTTCATCTATATTCTGCTGCTCTGGGGACACTACCATGAAGGGTGGCGCGGTCGGCGCGTTGTCTGGTTCAGCCTGCTCGGCGCGCTGATGTTAACGCTTTCCTACTTTGGTAGCCGGGTTATACAGCACTTTCTCGCCGTCTGACACTTCCTCGAACACAAAAAAAGAGAGCCAACTTTCGGCTCTCTTTTTTATCTGCGCTTATCCGACAAACTAGATATGCAGCTCGGCCAGCTTATCTTTCGGCAGCGCCAGATCGTCATTTTGGTTGATACCAATATCGCTATCCACGATGTGCTGAGCGATTTCCTGCGCTTCTTTCAGCGAGTGCATCTCATAGGTGCCACACTGGAATTCGTTCAGTTCAGGAATTTTACGCTGGTCGGTCACTTTCAGAACGTCCGCCATCGCCGCTTTCCAGGAATCGGCAACACGTTGCTCGTCCGGCGTACCAATCAGGCTCATGTAGAAACCGGTACGGCATCCCATCGGAGAGATGTCGATAATTTCGACGCCATCCCCGTTTAAATGATCCCGCATAAAGCCCGCAAACAGGTGCTCAAGCGTATGAATTCCTCGCTCCGGCATCACTTCGATGTTCGGACGGCAGAAACGCAGATCAAATACCGTAATATTGTCGCCATGAGGGGTTTTCATGGTTTTAGCGACCCGAACGGCAGGTGCGGCCATACGGGTATGGTCAACAGTAAAGCTATCTAGTAACGGCATAATTCCACCTCCTCAAAGAAAAAAATTCATTTTTTCTCGTTTCCGAGAACTTTTCCTTTTTATGCGAGTCTGACTTACTGAAAGACGCGCATTTATTATCATCATCCCTATTAGAGATGTTTATTTGGCCACAGTTTCTGTGGCCTTTTCTTTTTAATTCGCCGCCAGATAATCGTCAAAACTCATCGTATCTTCAGACTCAATCTGACGTTGACGCTGCCAGGAATGTTCACTCGCAGCAGCCAATTGTTCTTCCGTCAACACCTGCAACGGTTCGCTGCTGAGCATTTTGCGATATTCTTCCGCTAAATTCAGCCCCACGCTACCATTGCCTTCTTGCTTCATCAACGTTAATAGTCGACCAGAGAACGTCGTTTCTGGATCGTCAAAGCCAACAAGCAGCTCATCGCAAACCTGCTGATAGTGTGGTTGACTGTTTTCCGCGTCCAGCACTTCCGCAACACGACGTAAATCCGCAAACAGGGATTTCCCCACCTCGGCAATCGGCTGTTGGATAGTTTCACACCGCATGCCCACCGTTTGCCCCGGTTTACGCCCTTCCAGAATCACCCGGTTCCAGTTTTTACGCGTACACAGTAGTTCATCGGCACTCATTTCCGGCGCATCCGCCAGCGCGCACCAGATCAGGAATAAATCCAGGAAACGTACCTGACTTTCACTCACTCCGGTCGGAGAGAAAGGATTGATATCCAGAGAGCGCACTTCGATATATTCGATTCCGCCACGCAGCAAGGCATCAGATGGCGTTTCACCCGCGCGCGTTACACGCTTCGGACGAATCGGTGCATAGAGCTCATTCTCAATCTGCAAGACGTTCGTATTCAATTGTAGATAGCGACCATCTTTCTTCATACCAACCTGAGCATATTCCTCAGACGGCGTTTTTATCGCGCGTTTTAACGCGGCGACATAGGTATCCAAATCGTTAAACGTAATCCCCAGATTACTCTGCGATTTATTGGTATAGCCTAAGTCACTAAGACGCAGAGAGGTCGCATAAGGCAGGTAAAGCATGCCTTTTTCCGTACGCTCAAACGGCAGTGCAGTTTCCCGACCTTTCAGGAAAGAAGAACAGATCGCCGGAGAAGCCCCGAACAGGTAAGGAATCACCCAACCAAAGCGGTAATAGTTGCGAATCAGTCTGAAGTATCCTGCAGAAATGGCCTTTTTCCCGCTTTCTGCATCAGCGACACCTTCTCGCGCCTGCCAGAATGACAGCGGAAGGGAGAAGTTGTAATGCACCCCGGAAATGGTCTGCATCAACGCACCATAGCGGTTTTTCAACCCTTCGCGATAAAGCGTTTTGAAGCGCCCGATATTTGATGAGCCATACTGCGCCAGCTCTATGTTTTGCTCACTGTCGATAAAACACGGCATACTCAATGGCCACATCCGCTCATCACCCAGATTGCGGGAAACGTGGCGATGAATATCGCGCAGAAACGTCAGCAGATGATCAACATCTTTATCGACCGGCGTAATAAACTCTAACAGCGCTTCTGCAAAATCTGTCGTAATCCACGGGTGTGCCAACGCCGAGCCCAATATCTCGGGGTGCCCTGTCGTAGCAAGATGTCCGTTTGCTGTTACGCGCAATGTTTCGCGTTCAATTCCACGCTGAATACCCTTCACCGCCAGTGGGTGTTTTTCCAGCCAAGAAAGTGCTTCTGAAATGTCCGGGATCAAATCGACCTCCCGTTGTTAAAATGTAATGGTTGTAAGCATAATTGAAACTCAGTAGCTCTCACCAGTTCGCATTGCAATCTGGTTAAGACCACCACGCCATCCCCTGTAACGTTATACCTGCCAATACGATATACCGCAGCGCTTTTCCAATACCGATGAAAACCGCCGATTGCACACAGGGCATGCGTAGCCAACCCGCTAACACGCACAATAAATCGCCTACTATCGGTACCCAGCTAAACAACAGCGCAGCGTAACCATAGCGCTGTAACCAACGCATGGCCACCGTATACCCAGCTTGTTGTTTTGGCTGAGGGAGTAAGCGCCCTATAAAAATATTTGTTAACCCGCCCAGCGTATTTCCTACCGTCGCTACAGCGATCAACAGGTAGGGTTTGGCACTGTCAGCAAGCAATAATGTTACCAGCAGTACTTCCGAACTGCCGGGTAGCAATGTTGCACTGAGCAGGCTACTCCAGAAAAGAGAAAAAACGGCCCAGAACTCACTCACAATGTACGGACGTCAACCACGGCCATGTTAGCTCGCTTGGCGGCTTCAATACCGTAGTCTGCATCTTCAAACACGATACAGTGTTCTGGTGCAACAGAAATCAACGCTGCGCAGCGCAGAAAGGTATCAGGGAAAGGCTTATGCTGAATAACATCATCCGCCCCGACAATTGCATCAAAATAATCATGCAAACCCAAATGCGTTAGTAATCTATCAGCCATGCCATGCGTGCTACCCGTACCAACCGCCATAGGGCGGCGCCCGCGATAATGCTTAACCACATCAATCAGCGGCAGTGGTTTTACTGTATCCAGCAGCATTTCCTCAACAACGGCCGTTTTTTCCGCCGCCAGTTGGTGAGGATCAATATCAGCCTGATGACTGTCGATAATACGCTGTGCAATATGCCAGGTGGGCGAGCCGTTCAATGCTGTCATGGCACGGGCATCATATCTCATACCATACCGTGCAAGAACCTGATCCCACGCTTTATGGTGCGTCGGCTCAGTATCGAGCAGGGTGCCATCCATATCAAAGATCAGCCCTTGATAGCGATCGTACATCATGACTCCATGATCACCGAAAAGAGAGCTTACTTTATCGTAAAGTGAAAACGTTGTCGCTTACTCAATAACCTTATAAAAAACAGGTTATTACTACCATAGCGGTAAGAAAATCGTTATTTGTTCACTGATTCAATATCGGCATGCAGACAGGATAAGAGCAAGAATTAAGGTACGAACATGATGGGAGAAATATCGTTCTGAATAGGCAAGAGAGCACAATGCTGCTATCGCGCTAAAAGTAGGTAGGAAACGATTGGTAAAACAGAAGTGGTGTATCTGAGAACAGTGTTTGACTTGTACCGTCCTGATAAGGCGTCGACTACGCAATATTATCCTTGCACTTATTAAGTCGCGCTAACGTAGGAAGTAAGATAACGATTTTATTTACATCAGAATATGGTGCATCCGGGAGGATTACTCGGCTTCGCCTTGCCCTTCGGGCCGTTGCTAAAGCAACGTTTTCCTCCCTTGTTCTTGTAATCACAAATGAGCGATTATAAGAGCAAGATAACAACCTTAATCCATATCGAAATATGGTGCATCCGGGAGGATTCGAACCTCCGACCGCTCGGTTCGTAGCCGAGTACTCTATCCAGCTGAGCTACGGATGCAGAGTGTGGTGCAGAAATAAGGGAATTGAACGAGATACTTAAGAATGGTGCATCCGGGAGGATTACTCGGCTTCGCCTTGCCCTTCGGGCCGTTGCTAAAGCAACGTTTTCCTCCCTTGTTCTTGTAATCACAAATGAGCGATTATAAGAGCAAGATAACAACCTTAATCCATATCGAAATATGGTGCATCCGGGAGGATTCGAACCTCCGACCGCTCGGTTCGTAGCCGAGTACTCTATCCAGCTGAGCTACGGATGCATTAATGATTCTTTATCTACGACAAAACTTACTTTTACTACTTGCCTTGCAAAGACAGTGTTTATGGTGCATCCGGGAGGATTCGAACCTCCGACCGCTCGGTTCGTAGCCGAGTACTCTATCCAGCTGAGCTACGGATGCATATTAAATGGCGGTGAGGGAGGGATTCGAACCCTCGATGCAGCTTTTGACCGCATACTCCCTTAGCAGGGGAGCGCCTTCAGCCTCTCGGCCACCTCACCTTACATTACCTGATTCGCTACTAAGAACTTCTTGTTAGTGCTCACCGGTACTGCGTGGCGCACATATTACTTTCCCAGACTTATAAGTCAAACAATTTTTCCCACCTTGTGTTTGTTTGAACAATTCGCATCCAAGATGCGTATTTTCACAACAAAAAGTCTGTTTTATCGACAGAAAAACAGGCGGTTACCTTGCTAAAAGGCGCACACAGTAAAAATGGATATATCGATAAATGTGCGGGGGAAAAGCGGGAAATAACAATTGCGTCCCGTGAACACGAGACGCATTGTCAATCAATATGACGTTGGTTGAGATTTTTCGGCCTGAATACGCTGATAGATCTCTTCACGGTGGACAGAAACCTCTTTAGGTGCATTAACACCAATACGCACCTGGTTGCCTTTCACTCCTAATACGGTAACCGTTACCTCATCGCCGATCATGAGGGTTTCGCCAACTCGACGAGTCAAAATAAGCATTCTTTGCTCCTTGAAAGATTATAAAGAGTCGGGTCTCTCTGTCTCCCCGCCATTATCCATCATGTGCCGTGAAAACGTAAACCTAGACGATGGTATAAGCACCACCATCACACTCCGGTTTGTCACTACTTGTTAGTTTAGTCGATATCAGTAGCTTGTGCTTTTGTTATCACAACAACAGGACTGAGCATGTAGTACTTCAGAATATCTGAAAGTAGTACACGTCCTATCCCATTTATCGGATCCTTTTCCGCAGACAAAAACGCCACAACCAGAAAGTTATGGCGTTTTGTTGGATAACGCGAATAAAACGTTATCTATCGTTTTATAGCTTAGCAGCAACCCAGGATTCAACGCTTGCCAGCGCAGCAGGCAGTGCAGACACATCTGAACCACCAGCCTGTGCCATATCTGGGCGACCACCGCCTTTACCGCCAACCTGCTGGGCAACAAACCCAATCAGTTCACCGGCTTTGACACGGTCAGTCAGATCTTTCGTTACACCAGAAATCAAGCTAACCCGACCTTCTGCCACCGTTCCAAGAACAATAACAGCAGACCCTAACTGATTCTTCAGGTCATCCACCATCGTGCGCAGTAGCTTAGGATCCACGTTGTCCAGTTGCGTAACCAGCAACTTCACGCCGCTAACCTCTTTTGCTTTGCCAGACAGTGACGAGCTTTCCTGCGCCGCTTGCTGAGCCTTCAACTGCTGAAGCTCTTTCTCCAACGCGCGAGCACGATCTAAAACAGAGCGTACCTTATCTGTCAGGTTGTGACTATCCCCTTTCAGCAGTTGCGCGATATCTTGCAGAACGTCACTCTGACGGTGCAGCGCAGAAAGCGCATTTTCACCCGTAGTCGCTTCAATACGACGCACCCCGGCTGCGGTACCTGATTCTGAAATGATTTGGAATAGGCCGATATCACCAGTACGACTGGCGTGTGTGCCGCCGCACAGTTCAATGGAGAAGTCCCCCATCGTCAGAACACGAACATGGTCGTCATACTTCTCGCCGAACAGCGCCATCGCGCCCTTCGCTCTCGCATCATCCAGCGCCATGACATCCGTTTGCACGGTAAGGTTACGGCGGATTTGCGCATTGACGATATCTTCAACCTGACGAATCTGCTCAGGTTTCATCGCTTCCGTATGTGAGAAGTCAAAACGCAGATAGCTATCATTAACCAGAGAACCTTTCTGCGCAACATGATCGCCCAGAACCTGACGCAGCGCGGCATGTAGCAGGTGCGTTGCAGAGTGATTCAGACGAATGCGATCGCGGCGTTGGCTATCAACGTTTGCATCAACACTGTCGTTAACACGCAGCGTACCCTGCGTCAGTTTACCGACGTGGCCGATTGCCTGACCGTATTTCTGCGTATCCTGAACGGCAAAGCTGACGCCCGCGTTTTTCAGTTCACCCTGGTCGCCAACCTGACCACCGGATTCGCCATAGAATGGCGTTTCATTCAGGATCACTACCGCTTCATCACCTGCTGCAATCTGATCAACCGCGTTTCCGTTGTGATAAAGCGCAATCACCTTCGCTTGCTGCTGCGTTTTTTCATAGCCGCAGAATGGGGTGTTTTCATCCACACGGATAAGGCTGTTGTAATCCACACCAAATCCGCTGGCTTCACGCGCGCGCTGACGCTGAGCCGTCATTGCCGCTTCAAAACCTTCCTCATCGACTTTCAGGCCACGCTCGCGGCACACATCCGCAGTGAGATCGACAGGGAAACCATAGGTATCATACAGGCGGAAGGCCGTTTCGCCGTCCAGCGTATCCCCTTTCAGATTTTTAATTTCTTCGTCCAGCAGAGACAGGCCGCGTTCCAGCGTACGGGCAAACTGCTCTTCTTCCATCTTCAGCGCTTGCTCAACGACAGACTGCTGCTTTTTCAACTCCGCCGCCGCCGGCCCCATGACTTCAATCAGCGGCGCAACCAGTTTATAGAAGAAGGCATCCGTAGCGCCCAGCATATTACCGTGACGTGCAGCGCGGCGAATGATACGGCGCAGAACATAACCACGGTTTTCATTCGATGGCGTCACGCCGTCCGCAATCAGGAATGCACAAGAGCGGATATGGTCGGCGATAACACGCAGCGATTTATTGGTTAAATCTGTCGTACCGACAGCTTTAGCAACTGCCTCAATCAGCGTTTTAAACAAATCAATGTCATAGTTTGAATTGACATGTTGTAACACGGCAGAAATACGTTCTAACCCCATTCCGGTATCGACGGAAGGTTTCGGCAGCGGCAGCATCGTGCCATCAACCTGACGGTTGAACTGCATGAACACCAGGTTCCAAATTTCGATATAGCGGTCGCCGTCTTCATCAGGGCTTCCCGGCGGGCCACCGGCGATGTGTTCACCGTGATCGAAGAAAATCTCGGTACACGGACCACACGGCCCTGTTTCACCCATCTGCCAGAAGTTATCAGAGGCATAAGGTCCGCCTTTGTTATCACCAATACGAATAATTCTTTCGCGCGGTACGCCAACTTCATCAGCCCAAATATCGTAGGCTTCGTCATCCGTTGCGTATACCGTTACCCACAGTTTCTCTTTTGGCAGGTTGAACCACTGGGGAGACGTCAGTAATTCCCACGCATAGCGAATCGCATCATGCTTGAAGTAATCACCGAAGCTGAAGTTACCCAGCATTTCAAAGAAGGTGTGGTGGCGTGCGGTATAACCTACGTTTTCCAAGTCATTATGTTTACCACCGGCGCGCACACAGCGCTGCGAGGTCGTCGCTCGGACATAGTTACGTTTATCCAGACCGAGGAACACATCTTTGAACTGGTTCATACCCGCATTGGTGAATAACAATGTAGGATCGTTGTTCGGCACCAGAGAGCTGCTATCAACAACCTGGTGTCCCTTACTGTGGAAAAAATCGAGAAACGCTTGACGGATCTCAGCGGTGCTCTTGCTCATAATTGTCCTGGAATCAAGCTAGAAGAACAGGTCGCGGGCAAGGTTAGTCCAGCATGCTGACGCTACCGAGCAACTCACGAACAAAAAAGTGGGAATAAGATAAATTTTCTTCGATGGGAAGTAAAATCCCGTATGCGTTCAATCTGAAAAATTCGTATAAATTGACTGGATTTCTTCATGAAAGAAGCCACGATAGAGCAGATATCGCTGATGTTTGACTTTGTCTTTCCATTCATCGGACAGAGGATGCCCGAATTTTCGCTCAACAACTGATTTCGCCAGCGCGCACCAATCGATATCACTCTCGTTTAATGCCGTGGCTAATATCGTCTTATCGATTCCTTTCTGGCTCAGCTCCATTTTAATTCGCTGGACGCCATAGCCTTTGCGACTTCGGCTGTTGATATAGCGACGAGCATAGCGCGCATCATCCAGCCAACCGTGTTCCTTGCAGTAAGCAATGGCAGCTTCCACATCTTCTACTGCAGCTCGAGCAGTAGCTTCATCTTCTGCTTCTGCACTTTCTGATTTATATAAATACGCCGCACATTTGCGGCGTATTTCGGCTTCACTATAATCCCGAACAGAAAGCACATTCATCGCATAGCGTAAGGGTTTATTCATCCATCTATCCGATGATGTGCTTTGTCACGGGGAATTCAGCCACCATTAAAACTCTTCGTTGCCTTCGTCGGCGAATGCATCTTCGTCATGGCTATTACCTGCTGTAGCAGGTGTCAGCTCATTGCCCTTATGCAACAACATTTCACGCAATTTCTTATCCAGTTCCGCAGCAACCGCCGGGTTCTCTTTCAGGAAATTACAGGCATTTGCTTTGCCCTGACCAATCTTGTCGCCGTTATAGCTATACCAGGCACCCGCTTTTTCGATCAGTTTGTGTTTCACACCCAGATCGACCAGCTCACCGTGGATGTTGATACCTTCGCCGTACAGAATCTGGAACTCAGCCTGTTTGAACGGTGCTGCCACTTTATTCTTCACGACTTTAACGCGAGTTTCGCTGCCGACGACTTCTTCGCCTTCCTTAATCGCGCCAGTACGGCGAATATCCAGACGAACGGAAGCATAAAACTTCAGCGCGTTACCACCGGTGGTAGTTTCAGGGTTACCGAACATCACACCGATTTTCATACGAATCTGGTTGATGAAGATCAGCAGCGTATTGGCTTGTTTCAGGTTACCTGCCAGTTTACGCATAGCCTGACTCATCATACGTGCAGCCAGCCCCATGTGGGAGTCGCCGATTTCACCTTCAATTTCGGCTTTCGGTGTCAAAGCAGCAACGGAGTCGACGATGATAACGTCAACCGCGCCGGAGCGCGTTAGCGCATCACAGATTTCCAGCGCTTGCTCGCCGGTATCCGGCTGAGAACACAGCAGATTATCGATATCGACGCCAAGCTTTTTCGCATAAATCGGATCCAACGCATGTTCAGCATCAATGAACGCACAGGTTTTGCCCTCACGCTGAGCGGCAGCAATAACCTGTAAGGTTAGCGTTGTTTTACCAGAGGATTCCGGGCCATAAATCTCAACGATACGGCCCATCGGTAAACCACCGGCACCCAGAGCAATATCAAGGGACAAGGAGCCTGTAGAAATGGTTTCAACATCCATTGAGCGATCCTCGCCCAACCGCATGATAGAACCTTTACCAAATTGCTTTTCGATTTGGCCCAGTGCTGCCGCAAGTGCCTTTTGTTTGTTCTCATCAATAGCCATTTCTGCTCCTGTCATGCGGCGTAAAGCTGCTGTCTCTACGCGGCTGCTTAATCATGAATTGCCGAATAATTACTGACATTATACTGTATGCGCATACAGCATCAAGGTTATTTTTTCAGAAACGCGTCGAGCAGCGTTTGCAGCGCAAAATGGACCGATTGCAGACGAACTGCGTTTCTGTCCCCACTGAACCGGATTGTCCGCGCAAATGCCCCGCCCTGTTTATCTGTGAAGCCAAACCATACCGTGCCGACAGGCTTCTCTTCACTCCCCCCATCGGGCCCGGCGATGCCGCTTACTGATATGGCAAAATCTGCATCGGCGGCCTGCAAAGCCCCTGCGGCCATCTCATTGACGACAGCTTCACTCACCGCACCGTGCCGTTCCAATGTCTCCGCGCTCACATTCACCAGACGCTGCTTGGCCAGATTGCTGTATGTCACAAAGCCATAGTCAAACCAGCCGGAACTACCTGCAACATCAGTAATAGACTTAGCCAGCCAACCTCCAGTACAGGATTCTGCGCACGTCAGCGTAGCACCACGCGCCTTCAGTTTTTCACCGACCAAAACACTTAACCGCAGAATGTCAGCTTCCGTCATTGCCGCCTCATCTTAATCAAGGATTGTGGGGTCAGGGTAACACTTTTCCTTGCAAAAGACGCCCCGCTACGCGGTATGCGAAGCGCATAGCAAAGAAGATGAAAAGAGATGAAAAGCGAGGGAAACCGAATAAAACGCCGTCGGTGTAATCAGGTAAAAATAGCGCGACGTGGCTATATAGTCAGTAGGGTACAAACTCAGAGAGGAATAATGAATAACAGCGTAATTTACATACAGCCTGCGCAACTGGTGCATCGCCAGTCCTGCTTATTTATCGCCTGAAAGAAATATCTAAAATAACACTCTTCGATAGGGACATTATTTTCTTCGAAGCTATCGGCCAGCCAGTCGATATTTTCCAGAATCCAATCATCCTCATCTAATCCGTCCCGATAGGTTTCATCATCAGGATCGATGATAGAGTAAATCCCCATCGTTCCCATATGATTTTCTTTATATTTTTCCGGTAGCGCGAATTCTCTTTCTTTATAAGATATTAACCAGTGACCGTGGCAAAGCAGATTGCCATTACGACTCCACCGGGCAGAAAATGGATTACTCATATTTATTCTCACCAGCATAAAAGCTGGCAATAAACGTAGCACGACATGTTTATAAAGTAAATAAACTCACAGGCCATGTGTTATTTACAGGACAGAGCCTACGGACAAACATCTATTACATCTTAATAGGTATAAATTCATTAACAATAAATTGACAAATATCAATTAATATAAAAATAAAATGCCTAAACAGAGAAATAAAAATAAAAAAAGCCCACTAAAAATAGTGGGCGGGGTACAGCGATTATCATTATGGAAAAACCCTGGTGTTTTGCGGCACTTCATTCGGTTACTGTCTGATGCTTACAGTACCGAACGAACATTAACCCAACATTAGACGCGCAAAAATCCTGACTATTGCTGTGATAGCCTGCACCAACACTCTTCAATATCACCCGCCGCCTCCCGCTTTGCTTCGCTGGCAGATATCAGTCAGAATGGTGTGCATATGCCCATAAAGGGGTAACCATCGATTAGGGAGAATGACGGGTGTTTCCCTCTTTCTTAAGAAAAACCGCAGCGAAAAACGGCAGCTATGCCAATGAAATCAGCAGCAGCATTACGATCAATCGCCCGGCAGAACGCTTGTTTGATCTTTGGCGTAAACCGGAAACGTTGCCGATCCTGATGGGGCATTTCGCCAGTATTGAGATACTGAACTATACCGACTCCAACTGGCGCATTAACACGCCGATTGGCGCGCTCATTGAATGGCAGGCGCGTATTATTGATGAAAAACCGGGGGAATATATCCACTGGCGTTCGCTGGAAGGAGCGCGGGTTCCCAATGAAGGTAGGCTTTCTTTTCAACCTGCCACATCAGAAGTGGGTACAGTCGTGACGCTGACGATTCGCTACAATCCACCGGGAGGCTTGATTGGGAAAAAAATCGGCCAAATGTTTGATATGTTTTCCCGCGATATGCTGACGAAAACGCTCTATCGTTTCAAAAAATTAGCGGAGGATGAGCTGGCGTAAGCCGTACCAGACGCCATAGCGACAGGTCATCATTGACCGTTTTCCTGAACTGACGACAGCGCCCCAATAAAGAGGAACGTAGAATGCTGGAATTGATTCAAACCATTGGTCTTGGTCTGGTGTTAATCCTGCCACTTGCGAACCCACTGACAACGGTAGCGGTATTCTTGGCGATGTCCGGCAATATGAGTCAGGGGGAACGGAATCGTCAGATATTTCAGGCCTCGCTCTATGTCTTCATCATTATGACTGTCGCGTACTATGCGGGTCAGATTGTGATGAATACTTTCGGCATTTCCATTCCCGGATTGCGCATTGCCGGCGGACTTATCGTCGTATTTATCGGTTTTCGCATGCTTTTCCCCCAGCAAAACCCAGAACACGCCCCTGAAGTCAAAAGTAAAAAAGAGGAAATCAACGGCAGTTTCTCCGCCAATGAAGTCAATATCGCCTTCGTTCCACTGGCGATGCCCAGCACTGCGGGGCCTGGAACCATTGCCCTCATCATCAGTACCGCATCACAGATCAAGAGCGGTGTAGATATCACGCCATGGGTGATTACCGTTGCCCCCGTACTGACTTTTATGTTGATCAGCCTGATCGTCTGGCTAAGTCTGAAAAGCTCAGGCCTGATTATGCGTTTGATCGGTAAAAGCGGCATTGAAGCGATTTCACGACTGATGGGATTTCTGCTGGTTTGCATGGGCGTGCAATTCATCATTAATGGCACGCTGGAGATTGTGCATTCTCTCCATTAAGTCGAAGATGATGGAAAGATATCAATACGTTGCCAGATAGCCTAATTAGCGTCTATAACTTTGAATGGCGGGTTTATTTATTGGTCGCAAGCGAATGCCCCGCCAGTTTTACATTGATGATGACATAACAAAAAGAAAGCGTGATTTTGCTTACCTAGCGGAAAATAGGTGCGGCCACCATGAAAATAAAAAGACGACTCCTAGTCAACTTGCGTTCACTCATTCTCTCCCTCGCCATTATCAGCATGCTCATTACGCTGACCAATGCCTATATCGCTGTTTATAATGTACAAAAGAAGCTCATCACCGATCAGATACTAAGTTCAAACCTTAACTATTCTTCCAAACTCGCGGCGACCACGGAAAGTTTTCTCTCTTCAGCACAGCAGGAGCTGGCTTACAGCGCAACCTCAATAGCGGATAGTTTTAGTGACGACGCAGTACTGCTGGAGAAAAGTGAACAGACATACCACATGAGCCAAAGTTTTAATTCTATTTTCGTTGCGGATACCCAGAATCAGATACACGCGGTTTACCCAACATCGCTGAATCTGAAAGGAAGCACACTAACCTCAGAGGCCAGTAAACTGGCACTAGTGGAACAAAAGCCGTTAATCAGCCAGCCTTATATTTCAGTGACGGGCAATCTGATCGTGCTGGTGTCCTCCCCCATCAAAGACAAACAGGGAAATTACCTCGGTTACATCGGCGGAACGATTTATTTAAAAAATAAAAGCGTCTTGAATGAATTCATGAACACCCATTTCTATAACGATTACTCCAGTGTTTACGTGATCGATAAAAGTGGGATTGTTCTCTACCATCAGGATAAACAGTGGGTCGGCAAGCCCGTTAGCAACCAGAAAATCAAAGACGCCTTTCGAGACAAGAAGAGTGGCACCGCCGCAATGCCCGATATGCAAGGCACTCCCTCTCTTGCGGGTTTTGATACGGTCAATTCATCCGGCTGGATCATCATTACTTTGCACCCTTCTCAAACCGTTATCGATTTGCTTAGCAGCGTAATGCGTTCCGTTTTATATGAAGGCGCGCCAGTGATGGCATTAACGCTCATTGCACTCACCCTGCTCGCCTTCTCTATCGCCAACCCTCTGCGCCTGTTGGCCGTTTCTGCCAGTAAAATGGAGGAGCCCGGCGTGATTGAAAAAATCAAGAAAGTCCCTTCCTGGTATTTTGAGGTTGAACAACTCAAACGCGTCATTCTTTTCGGTACCCTGCTGCTGCACAAACGCATTGGCAAACTGAGTTTGCAGGCCCACACCGATCCACTCACAGGGCTACTCAATCGTCGTGGCATCTATGAAAGCATTGAACTCATTCTGCCAAAGAGCAATCAGGTTGCCGCCATCGTGATTGATATCGACCACTTCAAACGCGTGAATGATACCTACGGACACAACATCGGCGATGACGTCATCAGGTTGCTGGCTAAAAACATAAAACAGGGTTCACGTGAATCCGATCTGATTTGCCGTACTGGCGGAGAGGAATTCCTCGCACTCCTGCCCGATACCGATATGAAGCAAGCCGTTGATATTGCAGAACGGTTGCGTAAAAAAGTGGAGAAGATGCCGCTACCGATTCCAGAAAATATCACGATCTCATTAGGCGTCACCTGCTTTATTCCGGGAGCAGAGCAGATCGATAACGTGTTGAAAATCGCAGATGACGCCCTCTATCAGGCCAAACATGAAGGCAGAAACCGGGTCGTCACCAAAGTCGTTCCCGACAGTTCAATCAACAGCCACACAGAATAGACACGCCCATCATGAGGCGGGAAAACTGGCAAAAAAAAACCCGCACGAGGCGGGTAAGGTCATTCTAATGACAGGGATGGTTAACTAACACAACACTCACAGAGATGTGAGGTACTGACAAGGGATGAAAGGACTATAGCAAGCCAAATGTATAGTATTGTCATCAGCAGGTAAGGTTAATCTGCCGGTTGTAAAACAACATTGGCAATGCCTCCCTGCCGTCTTATCTGGCCATTTCAGCCGGCTTCCCAAGTCGCCATCATACTTTTTTCGTTTTCATCATCGCAGCCAGAAATGCCATGATGGCCAACGCGCTGGCAATCCCTCCGACCACCAGCCATCCCCCGTGATGCCAGGCGGCCATCGCAACCGAAGATCCCGCCGCACCGCCTAAAAACATACCGCCCATGAATACGGTATTGATTCGACCTCTTGCCGCTTCACCGAGCCCGTAAATCACATGCTGGTTGGCCACTAATGCGCTTTGCACGCCGAGATCGAGCAGGATAACGCCGATAATCAGGCCAATAACGGAATCGAAACCGATGAATATTCCCCACGAGAGCAGCGTCAGCAGTGCTCCGGCAATCACAACCGGACGACTACCGGTTCTGTCGGCAATTCTTCCCGCCAGCGGAGCAGCAAAGATCCCCGCCACACCAATCACGCCAAACAAACCCGCGGCAGCAGCGCCCATGTGGAAACGTCCGCTTTCCAGATACAACGCAAGCACGCTCCAGAAGGCGCTGAACGATGCAAACAACAGCGCCTGAATCAACGTGGCTTTGCGTAATGCGCGTTCACCGCGCCACAGCGTCACCAGTGAATGCATCAGCTCACGGTAACGAACGGTGTGATGCGAGGGTGACGTCGGTAACATTCTTCCCATTGCCCACGCGCCTGCCAGCGCCAACGGCACACTCAACCAGAACATCACACGCCAGCCCGCACTTTCCGCCACAAGGCCCGCAATCGTACGACTCAGCAGAATCCCACTTAACAACCCGCTCATCACCGTCCCGACAATCGCGCCGCGCTGCTTCGCATTGGCAAGCGCCGCCGCGGCCGGAACAATCTGCTGGGCGGCGGTCGCGCCAAAACCGATGAGCAACGAAGCACTTAATAAAGCAACAGCCGATGTCGACAAAGCTGCAAACGCAGAAGCCAGCGCCAGCATCAAAAATTGCCACACAATCAACCGACGACGATCGAACTTATCACCGAGCGGAACCAGCAATAGCAGTCCCAGCGCGTAGCCCAACTGCGTCACCGTTGGAATCAACGAAACAGCCCCGCTCGACGTAAAACTTTCACCGATCACGCCCAGCATCGGTTGGTTGTAATAGATATTGGCAACAGAAATACCGCTGGCTGCAGCCATTGAGAAAATCAATAATTTACCGGGAACCTGCTGCGTTCTGACATCGGCTTCGCTGGATAATGTACTCATCATCATACCTGTCTGTGTATTTCCCGCCGGAAGTCGGCAAGTGATGAACACAGCATAAGGTGCCGGGATCATTCCCAGTAGAGGAGTAAAATGGATATCATCTATTCCTAACAGGAATAAATCAGGAGAAAAGACGCTGAACGAAATCGGTAAAAATTCTGGCGCGGACGGATGTCATGCGGCCTCCGGGGTAGACAGCCCACAGATCCATCTTCCCCAGCGCCCATGAATCCAGCGCGGTGACAACCTGCCCACTTTCCAGTTCTGGCGCGAACATCCATTCAGACGCTACAGCCAGCCCTGCGCCGGACAGCACGGCCGCACGCACGCCTTCCGCCGCAGAAACACGGATACGTCCCTTGGGGAATACCGTGGTCTGTGCGCCATCCCGAGAAAAGATCCAGCGATTGGTTCTCTCCCCCTGCAAATAGATGACGGCAGGATGTGCAGCCAGTACATCAGGAGAAGCAGGCACGCCATGACGCGCAAAATAGTCGGGGGTCGCCAACAGGCGCATGGAACACGACGCCAACCGTTGGGCGATCAGGCTGGAATCTTTCATTTCACCCAAACGCAATGCAACATCAATCCCTTCAGCAATCAGATCGATTGGGCGATCGTCCAGAATGACATCAACGTTTAGCTGGGGATGTTCTGCCATGAACTCATGGATACGAGGCATGATGTGTAGTCTGGCAAAGGTTACCGGCGCACAGATACGCAGCCGACCAGACAACGCCGCGCTCCCGCTCACCACCTGCTCCTGAGCCTCACCCAGCATTTTTAACGCAGGGGAAATTTGCTCATAAAAATGCTGCCCTGCTTCTGTCGGCGTCAGCCCTCGGGTAGAACGAAGCAGCAGCGGCGTTGCCAGCTGATTTTCAAGCTGCATAATCGCCTTGGAAACCGCAGGCTGCCCGATACCAAGCCTGCGGGACGCAGCGGAAAACGACCCCGTTTCAAAAACGCAGATAAATGTTTCCAGCGCGCTGAGGCGATCCATGGTTTCTCTTCCGAAAAAGGAATTTCACTGCATCATACAGGAACCCGGCGAGAATAAGGCGGATTCACACACCCCCTTTATTTCCCCACCATCCACAACAGCGAGCCACATTCACTTTACCGCCGACCGCATCCGGTATTACTCTGATGGCATGACTTGTCATGCTAGGGCTGGCAAACTTTTGCGGCCTTTTTCAAAATCTTACGAGGCGATGTATGAAACTTTTCATTTACGAACACTGCCCATTCTGTGTCAGAGCCAGAATGATTTTTGGTCTGAAAGATCTGCCTGTTGAGCAATCGGTCATTATGGAAGGCGATGTCGACACGCCAACGCGCATGGTGGGTCGCAAAGTGGTGCCGATCCTGCAGAAAGAAGATGGCAGCTTCATGCCGGAAAGTATGGATATCGTCCACTATGTCGATAGCAAGCAAGCGCCGTTAATCGCCGACAAAGCGGTTGATGCAGAGATAGAAACCTGGTGTAAGTCCGTTTCCAGTGCGGTGTTTAACCTTGCTGTTCCCCGCTTCACGAAAGCGGATTTCAAAGAGCTTTCCACGCCAGAAGCGCGTCATGCCTACATCCTGCGTGAAGAAAAGGCCTTCGGCGATCTGGATGCGCTACTCGCGAAAACCCCCGAGCTGATTGCGGAAGTGGAACAAAAACTCAACGAACTGGAGCCGCGACTGGCAAACGTCAATGCCATTTCCACCACCGATTTTATCCTGTTCCCTATCTTGCTATCACTCACGATCGTAAAAGGCGTGCAGTTTGGTCCTAACGTTCAGGCGTACCTTGAGCGGGTATCAACAGCCAGCAAGGTCGTGTTGTTGACCGATAAAGCGCTGTAAAACAGCGATAATAAAAACAAAAAAGGAGCGGCTTATGGCGGCTCCTTATTTTTAACAACGGTCAGATCACGAACGTTATTCATTTACCGATGGCAATCAAGATTATTGATCTTTGGGATTGAGTGCGCATCCTTCTACATCGTGATCAAGCTCAATCACCGAATAGGCCTGAGCATTTTTCGTTTTCTTTATCAGGAAAGGACTTGTCGAAAAATAGCTCCCAATCTGCGCATCATCTACGAAACAGGCAATTATCTCTTTTTCATTTTCCGAGATAATCGTTAGCGAATATGTCCAACTGCCATCTTTTTCCGTTGCGTTTGCCCGGTCTTTTTCCTGGCTAAACTCATAGTCACCGGTATCCTTCAGCAGCGTTCCCTTAGGGAAATGTTTCGGCCCAAAAGAACTGCGGAAAGTGGTCACATCCAAATGTTTCAGCAACGTCAGCGCATCCGTTTTTGTTGCTGAAAAGCCGATCTGAGGAATCATCAATGCTGAAAAATCACAGCTAAAAATAATTTCATATACTGCGCCCCTGCGAGAGAACATCCGTGCGCGTATTCTATTTTAAAAACATGATCCGCAATAGCGTTATGGGGCACCGTTCCACCCCATAACGTGTGGCTGATTTAGACGTTATTACACCTAAACACGGAGCAGAGAAGCATCCCTGGCTGATACTATACCGTCCTCCTTTGACTGGCATTCCTTTGAAAAAGAGAGTGCATGTACTTCGGCCTGAATCAGAGCCAACGCATCGTGTCTGGCATAATCTGCCTTAATCCATCTTGCACGCTGCAAATAGCCCGGGTCCTCCAGTATCTCAATAACAGACTGCTTAATCTGCTGTTCACTTGGCGTACTGGTTTGCAGGTTAATCCCACATTTAGCGAATACCACGCGCGCAGCACCTTCCTGTTTATCTTCCCCGACCCCAGCCACAATTAAAGGCACACCATCTTTCAATGCAGCATTTATCGAACCGTATCCACCGTTGGTTATTAATATCGACGCCTCTGGTAACCAATCGTCATAAGCGAGAAAACTCACCACTCTGGCGTTTTCAGGCAAAGAGGCTTGCAACGACTCAACTGAACGTCCTCCGGTGGTCGCCAGCACTCTGACGGGCAAATCAGCCAGCGCTCGCAGCGTTGGCCCAATGAGCTGCTGGAGATCAACATTCGCCAGTGTTCCTTGTGAAACGATAATAAGCGGCCGACTGTCGTCCGATGCCCACCATTGCGGAGCACACGCTGCCGCAACGTGGTGGGATAATGGCCCGATAAATCGCACGCTTTGTGGCAAATCATCACGCTGATACTCTAGCTCGGTAGTGGATAGCTGCAAGAAACGATCGCAACCGCCAATCAGTGCATCCATAAAAGGCTGTTCGAGGGGCTTCCCTCCCGACTGCACCATCGCATGATCAAACGCGCGCTGAACTTCACTCATCAATGCCCGCGTTTCCTCATCAACAAGCTGTTCATGGCTCAGATCGGGCGGCAGCAATTTCGGAGGAATACGAGGCCCATAGAAAACTGAATCTCGCGTCGAATAGGACAGCGGCGTAACCCCGATGACGATCACGGGCGGCCGCTGCCCAGAAAGCAACAACGGCAGGACACCATAAAAACAGTTTTCAACCATGAGCAGATCGGCATCAGTTTTTGCCAACGCGTCACGCAACTGGCGATCCAACAAGGGAATCGGTGCTGCAAAAAAATCTTTCAGCGCCAAAGCCATCTGTGCATTACCCGGCGGCAGCATGGCACGCTGGGGGAAATGCTGTTCAAGGTGTCGGTAGTCAAAATCAATGTCATCACTAAAAGGGATAAACCCGACGCCAGCCGCCTCCGCCTGCTCGCGGAACAACGCCCCGCTAAACAACGTGACATCATTCCCCTGCTCAACCAAATAGCGAGCGATAGTCAGCAAAGGATAAACATGCCCCGGCGTTGCCATCGCCGCCATAAGAATATGTGCCATGATGCTTGCCCTTATGCTGCGTTATCAATACAGGTATTCACACAAATCGGAGTACCCTGAATGTGAACCCGTTGCAGGTGACGCGCAGACTGGGCCGTAAAAGCTTCGCGACCATGCAGCAGCGAGAAGTTGTCGGCTATGACAACATCGCCCTGCAACCATTTATGCGCATAGTAATAACGGGGATCGTACAGGTGCTGCCGCAACGTCTGACTAAATGCGTTTTGCGTTTCCGGCGTGACATTATGGTATTCCAGCGCATGCTGGTTAAGGAAACGCTCTCCTTCTGTCGGCGGCTCGTTATAACGCATGATCTCACCGGTGCCGTTGGGGTGAGGGATGACCAATGGAGAAGTGACTTCACCACCGTAATGCACAACGGCTTTAATACGGTAAGTGATTGAAACAGTGCGCCACTTATCGGCTAATTGTGTGTCGGCCTCTGCCAATAAGCGCGTGGTGTCAACAAAGGTGGTACGTCCGCCTTGATCCTGCCCCGGCGCAGAAACGCAGTGGAACAGTTGAAACTCGGGTATGGTTGGTTTGTACATGCCATCCCAGTGCAGCGGTACATAGCTATTATCAAAGATATGATCCTTGGTATCCGCATGCTCTTTCACGTCGAGCACCGCCCCGAAAGGCCACATCATGATTTCCCCCCAGTGACCAGCGTATTCGGTCAACGTTTCAGGATCGGAAAACCCGGAAGAAAACCCACGCAGTACCAGAAGATGATGCTCTCGGGCGAGCGCACGCAGAGTGTCAATTGGCAGTGTGGCAATGCCCTGTCCTGCTTCAACAGGCGTCAGCAATACACCAAAAGGGGAAAGCGGTTCAAGGTGACAGTTCATGCTATTTTCCATCATGTATATTCCTTTATCAGATGACAATCTTGATGTCCGTGTGGACGACAAGACGAGAAAAGTACGCTTATGCCATATCAGGCTGTTTAACTAAGTAATGGCTGGGCGTACCACGGATTTCCACAATCTCACCGTCCAACTGCTGCGCATCAGCATTCTTCATCAACACAAACTGCCCATTAACATTGGCGGCAACCCCATGCCAGGGCGTCAACCAATCGTCCTTGGTAGGCATCATATGAATGCCCAGCTTCAGGCTGTCCGAAGGCTGAGGGTGAATAGACAAACGGATCGCGTCAGGAAATTGCTCAGCAAGCAGGTTGCCCCACGCCCAACTGCGTTGAATAACGCCACACGCGCGCTTTTTAGCATCCTTCTGTAACGCCGCGTTAGAACCGGTATAGTCAGGGCGCAGGCTATCTTCATAGAGAAAGCGGGTTATTGAACGATAAAGCTGCAAGCCTTCTTCGCTCTGCATGAGCTGCGCTTTAATGTCCTCTTCTGACTCGGCGTAATCCTCAACCAGTCGCTGGCGAAGATAATCATAATCAGCAGTAAGCGGCGCCATATTCTCTACGTCCTTAAGGTTAAAGACGCTGAGATGAACAGCTCCTAGTTCATGAAGTAAACTTTCAATTTCATCCTGATAGAGATTAATCGTTTCGTCGCTAGTCCCAATCAGATCGCCAAATACATGTCCATCTGAGCAAATACGAATATGTGCACCGGGCGGATAATACAGCTGAATACGCTGACATAACGAATTCAGGAAGGTCAGGGACAAACGCTCCGCCATATCTGGTTTTCTCCCTAACACCTTATAAGGGCTGGGAGATTTCACCGGAAATGCCGGGAGAATAAGTTCAATGCGACGGCCTTCTTCAATAAAGGCACGGATTCTGGGCAATTGAACCTGAGTCACCTGAGACTCTTCTTCACTAATCGGTTTCGTCGAATGGGTAAATCTGCGTCGATATTGAATTAACTCACTTAATATTAGCGATGAAACTAATTCATTATTTATTATATCCAAAATAACCTCATTAACTTAAAGAAGGGAATTAACTGCATAGCAGTGACACACAAACAATAAAATAAAACCCTTACGCGAGCACAAAAAAAATACTGAATAACATATTCAGTATTTTTATTTACGACGCTAATAATTCAAATCGTTCATAAAATAATTATGAGAAAATAATTAAGTATCAGAACCAGAGAATAAGCCACGATGCAGATACTGCTATCGGCAGGGCGGGTAGGATAAGTGGATAATAGAAAATGGACTCTGACGGGCGGCGAACCACACAGAACGGGAAAACGAGTCTATCGCTGACGATTGAAGTATTGGCGACTGGGTAAAGCGAAGGGAACGTTGGCGTAATGGTATTATGAGTGGAGTGATTAGCGTGAGGGAAATTGATTATGAATTGTTGTTAATTACTTCTCTTCAATTTGGTAATGATCTGGTTCTGACCATGAAATTATTTTATACTTCCCTGTGTATAGCCCTTTCTCTTTATAAAACCCCATAACCTCTGACGGATACCAACCATAGCCAAACAAAAATAACGCATCTAACTTAACCAATTCTCTGATGAGATAGAGTTTATCGCTTTCACTTTCTACAACTTTGGTCATAAAACCACAAGAATGTAAAAAACCAAGAGATTTCATTTTATTTGTTAAGTCCTCTCCTTGCACACTAAGTTTCAGAGTGCTCCCTGCAATATCGCTTACAACAATCGTGTTTTCTGGAATTGTATTCATCATGCAACCATCATCAAGAGACATTAAATTTAAAAACGCCCTCATTAAACCCAGAAAATCTGGCTATATTTCTGAAGATTGATAACAGCCTTGAAAACTCTTCTGGATAACTATTTTTAAAAACAGAACTATTCCTCCATTCCACGATCAATGGTCGACATTCATCATCAATCGGGGTCATGAAATCATATAGTGCATCTGCGTTTCTTCCAAAATAAGGACCAAACGCTAACTCTTGTGAAAGATGATCATAAATATCATGTGGTGTTTTCTGTTTTTCACCATCAAGGACGATGAGTTTCATATTATCCCCCCTTCACATCACTTAAAATAATTAAACTACTGCTGGTATTTTACACGACTAAATTAGATGATCCAGCGTGTTATTTCCCCCAGCACTCGGCCTTTCCTGTGCCTGACGCGACAGTAACTCCCGCAGGGCGAATATCAAAATGAGATGAGTAAAATGGTAAATCCAACCCGCCCTCCGCCATCAACCTGAAAGGCCGCTGGCTGGAAGAGTGTGGCTTTATCACCGGGATGCCCGTTACCGTCACGGTCGAGCGCGGCAGGATTATTATTGAGACTGAGATTAATTTATAGCGACTGACCAACTGCTAAAAATAATAAAGCCGGAAGGATCTGTTCGATCACTTCCGGCCTTTATATCAATCATATTTCAATTCAATATTACCAATAATATCAAAAACATGATCATATGTACTTAATATCACTCTTTTCCTATTTTTTTTATACTCCCCTTCAACCTCATCAAAGCTTGAAAGCGTGTACTTCTCATAAGGAAAAGTATCAACTTTATATATAGACACACTTTCCACATCACTAAAATAAAACTCAACACATACATCAGGGGCATCTTTAACTGAGGGAATACAACCCCGCAGAGAAAGTGAAGTTTTGATATTCACCGTCATAGGTGTAATTTGAATAGAGTAATCTCTAATAATTAAGGCATTTCTTGAGAAGATACGGCCGTATTTTGTATCTAATTCTTTAATTTTTAAATCAGTCATTATCCGCAAGCCTTCCTTACTTCAATACCTTTTCCACCCGTTTCTGTGGAGAAGCGTCTATTTAGATTTATCTCTGCCAACTCCTCAGGAGTTGCCCACCTTGAAGGCATTTTTGAAATACCGGCCTCTTTTGCAGCATACAATCTTCTGTTATCTAAACTAAACACCGAATCTTTATGTGCCCCTTGGGACATTAACCTTTCTTGGACATTAGTCGGTAAGTCACGCATTCTGACTTTTCTAATAGGTTCAACCTCATTTATATAGGATGGATTGTTTTTCAATCTATGTACTAATTCATTTATTGAACCACCATCCGAAAATGAACCAGCAATACTGTCTTGAGAAAAAAGAATAGTTTTTGGGCTAATTAAAGATAATCCAAAGGGATCACACCACTCTAACGGATTGTGAACGTAGGCTTGAGGTCGAATGCCACCCAGCAGCCCTATCGGGTCATAGGGACAACTCCGGTGCAGTCGTACTTTCTGGCGCACTTAACCTATTGATGCAACAGCCTTTTTAAGTCACGTTTTTCGCCAGCTTAACAACGTTTTAACCCGAACACCCCGACGCGCACTTTTGCCCCCGGACACGCTACCGCCAGGCTCTGACTTCCCTGTCTGCCTGCCCCACATCATAGCAGCGGCGTCAGCCGCTGCCATTAGTCGTTTTACTGCTGAACCCGGTTTTATCGCGGCGCGAGCCGTTCCGCAGCTTGCTGTGGGACGGTGAAGCGTCTGCCGGGTGCGGGCTGGCGAGGCCCGCAAGACAAGCCGTTAAGCAGGGAGGCCCCCGGCGGGGGCCGCACGGGGCGGAGATGG
The DNA here is from genome assembly GCF_015689195.1 of Pectobacterium aroidearum. GTDB lineage: Bacteria > Pseudomonadota > Gammaproteobacteria > Enterobacterales > Enterobacteriaceae > Pectobacterium > Pectobacterium aroidearum. Next base: position 1,272,686 of record NZ_CP065044.1, on the reverse strand, counting down.
CGAGCACGGCAACGAGCAAGGAGCGGGCGACTGCGAGCCGAGCGCAGCCAGTGCAGCAGGGTTGGGGTGGGGGCGAGGTAACGCCTTTCAGCGAAGGCCGTCAGGCCGACAACCCCTGTTCTGTTGACGTTGATGTTTGCTGAAGACTGACGCCGCAGCCTGCGCCGCCAGGGAAGGCGGCCACGCCGTGGAAGCCGAAGAACGGGCGCGATGCCGACAGCAGAGGGTGAAGCCCTGTGCGCCACACCGCACCAAGAGCCTAACCCCGGCGGCCAGCCGCACACCGATGCCGAAGCAGACCGCAGCGCGCCCTTAACCTGCCCGGCGCCGACATAATGTGTGTTGCGCGCGGGTTGCGTTCAGCAACTTGCGCGTAATGCCACATTATGTTGAATGACGTTCGGCCAGCAACGATGCTTGCAGAGAGTGATGGCGGTGAGCGCTGGCCGGGCGACATTTACCGCCGGAGCGCCTTAGCCACATAAGGCAAGCGGTGCGCCATGGACGGCGCAGCGTTTGCCCTGCACCGTCCTGCGGGATGGAGGGGAGCGAGCTACTTTTTCGGGCTGTCCGGCTGCGGCGTGGTGTCCGGCTTAGGCTCACTCGGTTTGCGTTTCTTCCTGCGTCGCGTTTTCGGCTTGCGCTCTGCCGGATGGGTTTTCTCATGCACCTGTTTCAGATGCCCGATAGCAACCCGCGTGTAGACCTGCGTGGTCTCCAGCTTTTCATGGCCGAGTATCGCTTGTATGTGCCGCGTGTCCGCGCCGTTCTCCAGCATCTGTGTCGCCATCGAGTGCCGGAACACGTGGCACGCTCCCGCTTTTTTCAGGTGCGCGTCGTTCCGTATTGCCCGGCCTGCCAGTATCGTCAGCGTCGCCCGTCCCAGCCGCTTGCCCCATATTGTGACGAACAGATAACCGCTGTCGTGCTTCGTCGTCAGCCTTGGCCGCACCGCATCCAGATAGCGCTGTACCCAGACCAGCGCCCGCAGGCCAACCGGAACCACCCGGTCTTTGTTGCCTTTGCCCTGTCGCACCACCAGAACGCCGCGCCCCACGTCCACATCGTCCAGCATCAGCCCGGCCAGCTCTGAACGTCTTAGCCCCGTGCTCCACAGCATTTCCAGTACCGCACGATTGCGTAACCCTGTCAGCGTGTCGGTGTCCTGCGCGTCCATCACCGCTTCCGTTTCTTCCTCGCTCAGTATCTGCGCCGGAAGTCGTTTCTCCGCTTTCGGCAGCGTCATCTGTTCGGCGGGGTTGTACAGGATATGGTGGCGTTGCAGCAGCCAGCGGAACAACATCCTGATGGACGTCAGGCGGTTAAGTTGCCCGCCTTGTGCCAGCGGTTTGCCGTCCGCCTTGCGGTAGCCGTGCAGATGGCGCTGATAGGCTTCCAGCACTGCCAGACTTACCTGTGCTGCCTGCATCAGTCCTCGCTCTTCACACCACGTCACGAACGGGCGCAGCCGTTCACCGTACCCTTCCACCGTGCGTGGGCTGTGGTTTGTCGCTGTCAGGTGCGCAAGGTAAGCGGTGGTGTACTGGCGCAGCGTCTGTGACAGGCTGCTAAGGTAAAGGGCTTCCGGGCTGGGCGATTTGGGTCGGGTCATGGCGGCGCGTCCTGCGGGGTGAGAAGAGAGGTTAAGGAAGAAGCGTTACGATGTGATGCGCTTAGCTGGCTTTGCCGGAACCGTGCTTTTGCCGTTAACCCGACTTGCGACAGATGAACCCTTATCGGCTGCGGCTTGGAGTGGTTTTCCCGACCCAGACTTGGCCCCGACTTGGGGCAGACTTGACCCCGACTTGCCATTGCCAGACCCAGACTTGCGCAAGTCGTACCCGTCTTTTTCACTGACTTCCGGCTCGATTAACCCGCACAGGTGCGCCCCTTCCGGCACTGTGCCATCCCACAGCAGTTCGTACTGCAACAAGTGTCCCCGGCTCCCGCCATGAACCAGCAGGTATTCCATTTCAGCCAGTCGCAGGCAGTGCAGCTTGAGCTGGCTGTCACTCCACTGCGTCGCGTTGCGGATATCCCGGCGGGTAAAGCGCACCTCGCCCGGTTTCCTGTTCTGCGTATGTGCTAACTGATTGACCATCCCCTGTATTAACAGCAACAGCTTTCTGGTCTGCGGCGGCATCTCGTCCAGCGTCCGGCCAAGGATTTCATGGGCTAACCGATTGGCCAGCACGATATCCGACCGTTCCACCTCGATATACTCGATAACCGTGCCACGGTGTTCTACCTGCTTCACCTCCCGCTGGTACTGGTGTAACAGGGCGATACTCTGTATCAGGGTGAGGTACTTCATATGGTCACGGCGGGTGCGGGTTTTATCACTCAGGAACGTGAGCTGACTGGCGAACGGATTGACCACTTTTAGCGGCTTGAGTAACCGTTGCGCGTTCTGGTACAACTCGGTGAGATAGCCTTTCTCGTTCTCCATCAGCAAGCCCTCTAACGTCTGCTTGTGCCGCTGCAACGCGTGGATAGCCTCGGTCTGTTCGCGGGATTCGTTCACGCTGAGAACCAGACAGCGGTTTAACAGCTCTTCATCCACGTCGATGGCCGTGGTGGTCAGCATCAGCATCACCGGGCCTTTCACCGTGTACTGCTTGGTGACCAGATTGCCTGTGGCATCATCCTTACCGGTACTGGCGATGGTCAGTTCTCCGTCACTCTGCAACAGCTTCAGCGCATACGCCGCCTGCCGCACGCCTTCTTCTTCCGCTATCGCCAGTATCTTGTGCTGTAAGTTCGTTTCGCCCAGATAGAACAGGCTCTGCCCCGTCATCGCCGAGTATTGCAGCCGCTCTTCCGGCGGTATCAGGTTCAGCACCGCATCCATCAGCGAGGATTTTCCCGCCGCGCTTGATGACTGGATAAGCACGGCCAGCGGCTTATCCAGCTTGCGCGACACCGCCGCCAGATAACCCGCCACTAAGTTGGTCGATTCCCCCACCACGCCACAGGCGGCAAGGTCATCGGTCAGCCTGCCGATAAGGTTCGGGTCTTGCAGCAGCGCCAGCGCGTCGGCTTTCGCGGCATCATCCAGTTCCGGTGCGAGGTCATCATTGGCTTCAGGTTGGGCAAGGTGGTTTTCCAGTGCCAGCAGCACCCGCCCCAGATGGCGTTTAAGGTCGCTTTCCGCCAACCCCAGCTCCGATGCAGCCAGCCGCGCATAACCCGCCCGGCTCCGGGCGCTCATCATGTCCACGCTGTCCGCGAACACCACGCCGCTGGCCGTGTCGATAACCTGTGCGTTCACCTTCATTGCACCGCTGCCGATCTTCACCGATGCCATACCCCGGATGCGCCATTGCTGGCCGGACAGCGCTATCTCAAGCTCACCGTTCGGCAGGGCGTCAACCACAACCCCGGCAGCTAAAGAGGAGGCGGGTTGAGACGGTTTTTCAGGCTGTGGCGTAGCTTTCCGTTGTGGCACGGATTCAGGTTCAGCTCTGACGGCTTCCCCCATCGCCATTGCGCCTTCAACCACCGCACGGAACGCCACTTCCGGCTCCGAGACTTTACACAGGTATTCATTCGCATCCATGCCAGCCGGGAACACCACGCGGAACGGGGTGATGCCGTCAGCCGCTAACGCAGCAGCCAGTTTCACCGCGCCTTCATCGCCTGCCGCATCGTTATCGAACGCGATTAGCACCTGTTTCACGCCATGGCGGATAAACGACTCGCGCATTTCTTCTGTGAACCCGTTCACCCCATAGGCGGCGGTGACATTGCGGAAGCCCGCTACCCAGAACGACATCGCATCGATAAGTGATTCGCATAAGATGACCGACTTACTCGCCACTAACGCCTGCTCGTTCCACACCCCGCCGTGTGGCCCCGGCAGATACAGGTGTTTTGGTGTGCCGACACGCAGACGGTCGCCCACCTTGCGGCCATATAACTCCCGCACCCGACCGTTAAAGTCGATAACCGGAACGACTAATGAACCCGCCAGATGCTCATGGCCGGATGAACGCATCACCCCGATGGCCTGCAACTGCGCCCGGATGGCTGCGCCGTCTTTCAGCTTCTTCGATGGCAGACGATAGCCCAGCGTCCGGTTGGCGAACCCTAAGCGGAACTGCGCGACTAACTCAGGATGATTGAGGCGGCGTTTTTCCAGATACGCGATGACCTCCGGCGCATTGAGCAGGGTGTGATGATAGAACTCGGTAACGCGATGCAGTAACGCCTGCTGCTCTTGTTCATTCGCGATATCCGCCACAGGGGGCAACGGCTCAGCGGCGGGCACACTCCCCAACTCACGCCGCAACTTATCGACCGCATGAGGCAAGCTGAGATTCTCCGTCTTCATCACCCAGTCAATGACCGAACCGCCTGCATCACAACCGAAGCAGTGATAGAGATTCTTGTCCGGCGAGATAACCATTGAAGGGGTTTTCTCCTGATGGAACGGGCACAGCACCACGACGTCCTTGCCGCGCTTCACCACCTTGCGCCCCTGCGCACGCACCACCTCAACCAGTGACACGGCGGCTTTCAGGTGCTGCAACTCGGATTCGGGGATGCGTACCATAAACGGATTTCCTCTAAAAACCTGTCAATAGGGTTTGGCTAAAAATAACTCGACAAGTATATACATCAGCTAGTAGTATTTACAACAGTATAATGTAAAACATGGAGTAGATTATGGTCATCAGGTCACAAAGGATTTCAGGTAAAACGACTATGGCCGCACCGATAAGCAATGAAGAACAGGTCTTTATCACCGAACTGGGTAAGCGGATAACCGCACTGAGGAAAGAAGCTGGGATGACACAGACGCAGGTTGCACAGGCGCTGAACGTTTCCCAGCAGGCTGTACAGGCATGGGAAGCAGGAAGAAGACGGATACAGATTTCCATACTCCCAGCCGTGGCGAGAGTGTTATCAGTTTCTCTTGAGGATTTACTCGGTAAGGAAGCAGAGAAGGCCGCCCGTAAACGTGGCCCGACGCCAAAATGGCAACAGCTTATTGAAGAGATAGACAGTTTGCCCAAGGCAAAACAGAAGATGATTTCGGAGATGTTAAGCGCTCTGATTGCTCAGGCGCGTAACTGAAGGATAACTAGCGCGGCGAAGATGAGTTCGCACCTCACCCACGCCGCTCACCACAAGCAACTAAACGAGGTAGTTAATCATGGCTAAGGCACATTCTAAGTCAGGCGTCACCGTTAATAAAGCAGGCAAAACAGAGCGTTACTACACCGTGGGATACGCCCCGCATAATGGTAAATCCAACCCGCCCTCCGCCATCAACCTTAAAGGCCGCTGGCTGGAAGAGTCGGGCTTTATCACTGGGATGCCCGTGACCGTCACGGTGGAAAGAGGCAGGATTATTATTGAGACGCAGATTAATTTATAACTGCTGACTAACTGCTAAAAATAAAATAGCCGGAAGGATCATCAGATCGCTTCCGGCTATTTTTTAATTAAGAAATCACTCTCCCAGAGAACTTATCCATTTATCAAAATATTCTTTTTGCTCATCAGGGCTAACTAAATCTTCTACTTCATAATCAAAGATACCAACCAAATCACCCCGATCAGCTTGCCTCCCCCAAGTTAATTCATAAGCTTTTATTCCGTTTGCCATCTGTCTAGCCATTCTCGAAGGGTACACATTCTTTTTTGCCCCTTTACATAAGAAAGTGATATTTTTTACTTTATCTCTTAAACTACAGAGACAAGAAAAAAAATCATTAGCTTGAGATTGTTCTATAACTTCCCCATTAACAAGTAAAGTCATCAAACAAGATGAGTCTTTCTTCAGAACTATCGTCCCAAGAGTCTCTTTTCCATCAATTAATAAACTGACATCAACACTATTAATCATCATCACCACCCATAATGCTTAGGATTTAATATACTATAATTTCCAAAAGTTCCATCGGCATTAACCGGAGTTACACCTAATACATTCTCTGGTTTAACTCCCCGAGGAATTGCGACCTCTAATTCACGAGGGAATGGTGTCGCTTTTCCCAATACAGAATTAACATCTATGCCATTATTAGATCTTATAGCGTACACATAGCCACTTTCTGTATAGAGCTGCGAACCAAATTCTGCGGCTACTTCTGGTGATTTAGATGTGCTTATAAAATTACTAGGGGGAGATGTATTATCGGAAGCGTGTTTAAAAAGATCATTACTATCCCCCCAAGGCTGAAAACCCTCATTAAAAATAGTATTAGGATCTCTTGAATCCCCTCGGTACGTTATTGTTTCCTTCGGTGTCAATCCAAGGGGATCTACCCAACTGAGCGGATTTTTTACATAACCATATGCCCTTCTACCACCCAGCAGCCCTATCGGGTCATAGGGACAACTCCGGTGCAGTCGTACTTTCTGGCGCACTTAACCTATTGATGCAACAGCCTTTTTAAGTCACGTTTTTCGCCAGCTTAACAACGTTTTAACCCGAACACCCCGACGCGCACTTTTGCCCCCGGACACGCTACCGCCAGGCTCTGACTTCCCTGTCTGCCTGCCCCACATCATAGCAGCGGCGTCAGCCGCTGCCATTAGTCGTTTTACTGCTGAACCCGGTTTTATCGCGGCGCGAGCCGTTCCGCAGCTTGCTGTGGGACGGTGAAGCGTCTGCCGGGTGCGGGCTGGCGAGGCCCGCAAGACAAGCCGTTAAGCAGGGAGGCCCCCGGCGGGGGCCGCACGGGGCGGAGATGGCGAGCACGGCAACGAGCAAGGAGCGGGCGACTGCGAGCCGAGCGCAGCCAGTGCAGCAGGGTTGGGGTGGGGGCGAGGTAACGCCTTTCAGCGAAGGCCGTCAGGCCGACAACCCCTGTTCTGTTGACGTTGATGTTTGCTGAAGACTGACGCCGCAGCCTGCGCCGCCAGGGAAGGCGGCCACGCCGTGGAAGCCGAAGAACGGGCGCGATGCCGACAGCAGAGGGTGAAGCCCTGTGCGCCACACCGCACCAAGAGCCTAACCCCGGCGGCCAGCCGCACACCGATGCCGAAGCAGACCGCAGCGCGCCCTTAACCTGCCCGGCGCCGACATAATGTGTGTTGCGCGCGGGTTGCGTTCAGCAACTTGCGCGTAATGCCACATTATGTTGAATGACGTTCGGCCAGCAACGATGCTTGCAGAGAGTGATGGCGGTGAGCGCTGGCCGGGCGACATTTACCGCCGGAGCGCCTTAGCCACATAAGGCAAGCGGTGCGCCATGGACGGCGCAGCGTTTGCCCTGCACCGTCCTGCGGGATGGAGGGGAGCGAGCTACTTTTTCGGGCTGTCCGGCTGCGGCGTGGTGTCCGGCTTAGGCTCACTCGGTTTGCGTTTCTTCCTGCGTCGCGTTTTCGGCTTGCGCTCTGCCGGATGGGTTTTCTCATGCACCTGTTTCAGATGCCCGATAGCAACCCGCGTGTAGACCTGCGTGGTCTCCAGCTTTTCATGGCCGAGTATCGCTTGTATGTGCCGCGTGTCCGCGCCGTTCTCCAGCATCTGTGTCGCCATCGAGTGCCGGAACACGTGGCACGCTCCCGCTTTTTTCAGGTGCGCGTCGTTCCGTATTGCCCGGCCTGCCAGTATCGTCAGCGTCGCCCGTCCCAGCCGCTTGCCCCATATTGTGACGAACAGATAACCGCTGTCGTGCTTCGTCGTCAGCCTTGGCCGCACCGCATCCAGATAGCGCTGTACCCAGACCAGCGCCCGCAGGCCAACCGGAACCACCCGGTCTTTGTTGCCTTTGCCCTGTCGCACCACCAGAACGCCGCGCCCCACGTCCACATCGTCCAGCATCAGCCCGGCCAGCTCTGAACGTCTTAGCCCCGTGCTCCACAGCATTTCCAGTACCGCACGATTGCGTAACCCTGTCAGCGTGTCGGTGTCCTGCGCGTCCATCACCGCTTCCGTTTCTTCCTCGCTCAGTATCTGCGCCGGAAGTCGTTTCTCCGCTTTCGGCAGCGTCATCTGTTCGGCGGGGTTGTACAGGATATGGTGGCGTTGCAGCAGCCAGCGGAACAACATCCTGATGGACGTCAGGCGGTTAAGTTGCCCGCCTTGTGCCAGCGGTTTGCCGTCCGCCTTGCGGTAGCCGTGCAGATGGCGCTGATAGGCTTCCAGCACTGCCAGACTTACCTGTGCTGCCTGCATCAGTCCTCGCTCTTCACACCACGTCACGAACGGGCGCAGCCGTTCACCGTACCCTTCCACCGTGCGTGGGCTGTGGTTTGTCGCTGTCAGGTGCGCAAGGTAAGCGGTGGTGTACTGGCGCAGCGTCTGTGACAGGCTGCTAAGGTAAAGGGCTTCCGGGCTGGGCGATTTGGGTCGGGTCATGGCGGCGCGTCCTGCGGGGTGAGAAGAGAGGTTAAGGAAGAAGCGTTACGATGTGATGCGCTTAGCTGGCTTTGCCGGAACCGTGCTTTTGCCGTTAACCCGACTTGCGACAGATGAACCCTTATCGGCTGCGGCTTGGAGTGGTTTTCCCGACCCAGACTTGGCCCCGACTTGGGGCAGACTTGACCCCGACTTGCCATTGCCAGACCCAGACTTGCGCAAGTCGTACCCGTCTTTTTCACTGACTTCCGGCTCGATTAACCCGCACAGGTGCGCCCCTTCCGGCACTGTGCCATCCCACAGCAGTTCGTACTGCAACAAGTGTCCCCGGCTCCCGCCATGAACCAGCAGGTATTCCATTTCAGCCAGTCGCAGGCAGTGCAGCTTGAGCTGGCTGTCACTCCACTGCGTCGCGTTGCGGATATCCCGGCGGGTAAAGCGCACCTCGCCCGGTTTCCTGTTCTGCGTATGTGCTAACTGATTGACCATCCCCTGTATTAACAGCAACAGCTTTCTGGTCTGCGGCGGCATCTCGTCCAGCGTCCGGCCAAGGATTTCATGGGCTAACCGATTGGCCAGCACGATATCCGACCGTTCCACCTCGATATACTCGATAACCGTGCCACGGTGTTCTACCTGCTTCACCTCCCGCTGGTACTGGTGTAACAGGGCGATACTCTGTATCAGGGTGAGGTACTTCATATGGTCACGGCGGGTGCGGGTTTTATCACTCAGGAACGTGAGCTGACTGGCGAACGGATTGACCACTTTTAGCGGCTTGAGTAACCGTTGCGCGTTCTGGTACAACTCGGTGAGATAGCCTTTCTCGTTCTCCATCAGCAAGCCCTCTAACGTCTGCTTGTGCCGCTGCAACGCGTGGATAGCCTCGGTCTGTTCGCGGGATTCGTTCACGCTGAGAACCAGACAGCGGTTTAACAGCTCTTCATCCACGTCGATGGCCGTGGTGGTCAGCATCAGCATCACCGGGCCTTTCACCGTGTACTGCTTGGTGACCAGATTGCCTGTGGCATCATCCTTACCGGTACTGGCGATGGTCAGTTCTCCGTCACTCTGCAACAGCTTCAGCGCATACGCCGCCTGCCGCACGCCTTCTTCTTCCGCTATCGCCAGTATCTTGTGCTGTAAGTTCGTTTCGCCCAGATAGAACAGGCTCTGCCCCGTCATCGCCGAGTATTGCAGCCGCTCTTCCGGCGGTATCAGGTTCAGCACCGCATCCATCAGCGAGGATTTTCCCGCCGCGCTTGATGACTGGATAAGCACGGCCAGCGGCTTATCCAGCTTGCGCGACACCGCCGCCAGATAACCCGCCACTAAGTTGGTCGATTCCCCCACCACGCCACAGGCGGCAAGGTCATCGGTCAGCCTGCCGATAAGGTTCGGGTCTTGCAGCAGCGCCAGCGCGTCGGCTTTCGCGGCATCATCCAGTTCCGGTGCGAGGTCATCATTGGCTTCAGGTTGGGCAAGGTGGTTTTCCAGTGCCAGCAGCACCCGCCCCAGATGGCGTTTAAGGTCGCTTTCCGCCAACCCCAGCTCCGATGCAGCCAGCCGCGCATAACCCGCCCGGCTCCGGGCGCTCATCATGTCCACGCTGTCCGCGAACACCACGCCGCTGGCCGTGTCGATAACCTGTGCGTTCACCTTCATTGCACCGCTGCCGATCTTCACCGATGCCATACCCCGGATGCGCCATTGCTGGCCGGACAGCGCTATCTCAAGCTCACCGTTCGGCAGGGCGTCAACCACAACCCCGGCAGCTAAAGAGGAGGCGGGTTGAGACGGTTTTTCAGGCTGTGGCGTAGCTTTCCGTTGTGGCACGGATTCAGGTTCAGCTCTGACGGCTTCCCCCATCGCCATTGCGCCTTCAACCACCGCACGGAACGCCACTTCCGGCTCCGAGACTTTACACAGGTATTCATTCGCATCCATGCCAGCCGGGAACACCACGCGGAACGGGGTGATGCCGTCAGCCGCTAACGCAGCAGCCAGTTTCACCGCGCCTTCATCGCCTGCCGCATCGTTATCGAACGCGATTAGCACCTGTTTCACGCCATGGCGGATAAACGACTCGCGCATTTCTTCTGTGAACCCGTTCACCCCATAGGCGGCGGTGACATTGCGGAAGCCCGCTACCCAGAACGACATCGCATCGATAAGTGATTCGCATAAGATGACCGACTTACTCGCCACTAACGCCTGCTCGTTCCACACCCCGCCGTGTGGCCCCGGCAGATACAGGTGTTTTGGTGTGCCGACACGCAGACGGTCGCCCACCTTGCGGCCATATAACTCCCGCACCCGACCGTTAAAGTCGATAACCGGAACGACTAATGAACCCGCCAGATGCTCATGGCCGGATGAACGCATCACCCCGATGGCCTGCAACTGCGCCCGGATGGCTGCGCCGTCTTTCAGCTTCTTCGATGGCAGACGATAGCCCAGCGTCCGGTTGGCGAACCCTAAGCGGAACTGCGCGACTAACTCAGGATGATTGAGGCGGCGTTTTTCCAGATACGCGATGACCTCCGGCGCATTGAGCAGGGTGTGATGATAGAACTCGGTAACGCGATGCAGTAACGCCTGCTGCTCTTGTTCATTCGCGATATCCGCCACAGGGGGCAACGGCTCAGCGGCGGGCACACTCCCCAACTCACGCCGCAACTTATCGACCGCATGAGGCAAGCTGAGATTCTCCGTCTTCATCACCCAGTCAATGACCGAACCGCCTGCATCACAACCGAAGCAGTGATAGAGATTCTTGTCCGGCGAGATAACCATTGAAGGGGTTTTCTCCTGATGGAACGGGCACAGCACCACGACGTCCTTGCCGCGCTTCACCACCTTGCGCCCCTGCGCACGCACCACCTCAACCAGTGACACGGCGGCTTTCAGGTGCTGCAACTCGGATTCGGGGATGCGTACCATAAACGGATTTCCTCTAAAAACCTGTCAATAGGGTTTGGCTAAAAATAACTCGACAAGTATATACATCAGCTAGTAGTATTTACAACAGTATAATGTAAAACATGGAGTAGATTATGGTCATCAGGTCACAAAGGATTTCAGGTAAAACGACTATGGCCGCACCGATAAGCAATGAAGAACAGGTCTTTATCACCGAACTGGGTAAGCGGATAACCGCACTGAGGAAAGAAGCTGGGATGACACAGACGCAGGTTGCACAGGCGCTGAACGTTTCCCAGCAGGCTGTACAGGCATGGGAAGCAGGAAGAAGACGGATACAGATTTCCATACTCCCAGCCGTGGCGAGAGTGTTATCAGTTTCTCTTGAGGATTTACTCGGTAAGGAAGCAGAGAAGGCCGCCCGTAAACGTGGCCCGACGCCAAAATGGCAACAGCTTATTGAAGAGATAGACAGTTTGCCCAAGGCAAAACAGAAGATGATTTCGGAGATGTTAAGCGCTCTGATTGCTCAGGCGCGTAACTGAAGGATAACTAGCGCGGCGAAGATGAGTTCGCACCTCACCCACGCCGCTCACCACAAGCAACTAAACGAGGTAGTTAATCATGGCTAAGGCACATTCTAAGTCAGGCGTCACCGTTAATAAAGCAGGCAAAACAGAGCGTTACTACACCGTGGGATACGCCCCGCATAATGGTAAATCCAACCCGCCCTCCGCCATCAACCTTAAAGGCCGCTGGCTGGAAGAGTCGGGCTTTATCACTGGGATGCCCGTGACCGTCACGGTGGAAAGAGGCAGGATTATTATTGAGACGCAGATTAATTTATAACTGCTGACTAACTGCTAAAAATAAAATAGCCGGAAGGATCATCAGATCGCTTCCGGCTATTTTTTAATTAAGAAATCACTCTCCCAGAGAACTTATCCATTTATCAAAATATTCTTTTTGCTCATCAGGGCTAACTAAATCTTCTACTTCATAATCAAAGATACCAACCAAATCACCCCGATCAGCTTGCCTCCCCCAAGTTAATTCATAAGCTTTTATTCCGTTTGCCATCTGTCTAGCCATTCTCGAAGGGTACACATTCTTTTTTGCCCCTTTACATAAGAAAGTGATATTTTTTACTTTATCTCTTAAACTACAGAGACAAGAAAAAAAATCATTAGCTTGAGATTGTTCTATAACTTCCCCATTAACAAGTAAAGTCATCAAACAAGATGAGTCTTTCTTCAGAACTATCGTCCCAAGAGTCTCTTTTCCATCAATTAATAAACTGACATCAACACTATTAATCATCATCACCACCCATAATGCTTAGGATTTAATATACTATAATTTCCAAAAGTTCCATCGGCATTAACCGGAGTTACACCTAATACATTCTCTGGTTTAACTCCCCGAGGAATTGCGACCTCTAATTCACGAGGGAATGGTGTCGCTTTTCCCAATACAGAATTAACATCTATGCCATTATTAGATCTTATAGCGTACACATAGCCACTTTCTGTATAGAGCTGCGAACCAAATTCTGCGGCTACTTCTGGTGATTTAGATGTGCTTATAAAATTACTAGGGGGAGATGTATTATCGGAAGCGTGTTTAAAAAGATCATTACTATCCCCCCAAGGCTGAAAACCCTCATTAAAAATAGTATTAGGATCTCTTGAATCCCCTCGGTACGTTATTGTTTCCTTCGGTGTCAATCCAAGGGGATCTACCCAACTGAGCGGATTTTTTACATAACCATATGCCCTTCTACCACCCAGCAGCCCTATCGGGTCCGGCGACAGATACTGTCCGCTCTCCGCATCATAGTAACGATGCCGGTTGTAGTAAAGCCCCGTTTCTGCGTCATACAACTGCCCCTGATAGCGCAGCTCGCAGTACACTTCTTCGTTCGCCGCATCCCCCAGATAGCGACGCAGCGGGATAGGTCGCCGCTCTTCCCGGTGTGCGCCCCACAGTCCCTGTTCCCCGCGCCAGCGGACTTCCCCTTCCTCGCTGCACAGCTCTCTTGCGGTTCCTGTCAGGTCCGTCACGATGTAGTGCAGTTGCGTGCTGTCGCCCTGCGCCTCCACCTGTGCCAGCGGCCGGAAGCTTCCCGGCTCGTACACCCACTGCACTTCCCGTGCCGCTGAACCGTCTGCCCGGTACTGCTGCTGACCAATCAGTTGGTCACCGTCCCACCGGTACGCCACCCGCGCTACCGCCTGCGCCGACGGAACCTGGCCCTCGCGCACCTTGTTGATTCTGCGCCCAAACGCATCGTAGCGATACCGCCAGCGTGCCCCGTCCGGCAGACTTACCCGCACCAGCCGGTCCTGCACGTCCCACTCAAAATACGTTTCCTTCGGTCTGAACCCCGACCGCGTTTCACGCTTCACTGCCAGACGCCCGCAGTCATCATACCGGTACTGTGTATGGCCCCGCTCAATGACCCGTCCCGCAGCATCGTACCGCGCCGATGACTGTACCACCGCATCCTGCACTTTCAGCGTCTCACCCAGACCCGGCGCTATCTGTGACACTTCGCACAGGTTCTGTTCGCTGTCGTAGCCAAACAGCCGCGCCTGACGCCGCCGCCCCTCATCACGGCGCTCCGCCGTCACCTGACCGGCCCCGTTCAGCCGGAATGCCTGCTCACCCCAGTGGCTGTCGCTGATGCCCGTCAGACGGTCCAGCACATCGTACTGGTAGCGACGCTCCAGCACGTCATTCACCCGGCCGTCTGCCCCTTCCAGCGCCTGACGCTGCAACAGCCCCGTCGGGCTCCACTCGTGACGCAGTGAAAAACCGCTGCCGTTAGTGCGTCGCTGCTCTTCCCCTGCTGCCGTGTGGCTGAACTGCAACGGCTGGTGAGAGCCGATACCCAGCGATGACAGCCGTCCCGACTGCCAGGCCAGTTGCAGCGGCGCCAGAATACCGTCGACAATGGCACGCTGACCACCCGCGTCGTAACCGCTCTGCACCGCCTCGCCGTTCACCGTTTCCGACGTCACCTGCCCCGCACGGTTATAGGCGTATTCCACCACCGCATCCGGGCTGGCGGCTTTGGTCAGCCTACCGGCAACATCATATGCCAGCTCGGTGATGCCGTCCGTTTCCCCGTCCGCTTTCCGCGCCGTGATACACGTTATCCGCCCTGCCGCATCGTGCTCATAATGCAGCGCACTGCCATCCGGCGCGGTGCGCTGCACCAAGCGGTCGGCCACATCGTACTGATACCGGTATACCCGACCGTCGTAATGCCGTTCCTCGCTCAACCGTCCACTGCTGTCAAAGCCGTACGTCCAGTCCCGTCCCTGGCTGTTCGTCACCCCGGCGAACTCGGCTTCCGCATTGTAGTGATAGCGCACCGTCGCTCCCAGCGGGTCGGTCGCTTCCAGCAGGTTATCGAACGCCCCGTAGCGGAACTGATAGCGCTGACCCAGCGCATCCGTCACCGCCGTCAGGTTACCTTCCACATCGTAACCAAACCGCGTCTCGCTGCCGTCTTCATACACCACTTTCGACGGTGACTCACGCACGCCGTCATACTCCCAGCGCCGAACCTGTACGCCAGCCTCATGCCCGATATGCCGCTCCGTCAGGCGATCAAGGTCGTCATACCGGAACATGACCGGCGGTGCATTATCCCGCTCAAGGCTGCTCAGCAGACCACGACGATTATAGTGATAACGCTGCAACACACCGTCCGGCCCTATCACCGTCGACAGTTGCCCCATGTCGCCGTAACGGTACAGCCACTCGCGCCCTTCCGGGTCGTTCACCTCGACAACCTGCCCTGCCGCATTACGCTGATAGCGCCATTCGCTGCCCAGCGGGTCGATATAGGCCAGCAGATGTCCATTATCATCATACGCATACTGATGCGTCGCGCCGTCGGGTAAGATAACTTCGGTTACCTGTCCCCAGTCATTACGCTGATACACCGTGCGTCCACCCAGCGGGTCGGTCTCTGCCGCCAGTTGGTTGTCCACCCACTCAAACCGGGTCTCACCGCCGTCTGGCGTGCGTTCCAACAGAATATTGTTGCGCTCGTCGCGCACATAGCTGAATACCCCGCCAAACCCGCTGTGATAGTGGCTGGTCAGGGTGTCATCATCGTATTCAAAGTGACCCGGCCAGTAGCCTTCCGAGGTTCTGTCCCGGATGGCACGCCCTTTTTTATCATAGTCGTGCTCAACCCAGGTCGAGCCTAAATCCGACCAGCGCAGCATCCAGCCTTCCGGCGAGTAGCGATAGTCAAAGTTGCGTCCTTCATCCGCCCGTACGCTCAGCAAATGTCCACGCTTGTCATAGCTATAGCTCGCCAACGTTTTTAATCGCTGACGCTGCGGGGTACACAGCGTCAGTGCCGTGATCCTTTGGTGTTCCGACGTGACGTGAACCAAACGCCCATCCGACAACGTAACCCAGTGCAGTTCGCCCAACACCCACTCGAAAGCCACCCGATGACCCGCGGCATCGTCAATCGACGTCAAACAAAGTTGGAGACCAAGCGCATATTCAAAGCGATAGAGCAAGCCACCAACATGGTGAAGCACCAGTTCACCCTGCTGCCGAGTCAGCCGCCATTGTGGGTTCGACGTTGAGCGACTGAACTCCCCTTCATTCGGGAGCGTGAAAAATGCCTGATTAAATTCACCATCCGTTAACGTTGCTACCCCATCGTTAAGCGTCAGGCTGATATCCCAGTTGGTACGCCACAATGTGCCTAATAAACCAGAGTGACGTTTTCCCGTGGAACGATAATAACGTTGCAATGAAAGCGGCAGAGGACTGCTTACCTGAATATCCGTGCGCTGCTCCACCACCGCCCCGGTTGCCATGTCGACGGGGTCACCATTTTGTTTGCCATTTTTGGGGTCAGATTTAGCGTCTTCATTTTGTTCTTGTGCTTTTTTCTGGGCTGCTTCATCAACGTTTTGTTTGGGTTTCCGAGCACCTGCCGTTACAGTATGAGTGCCATCAGGAAGTGGCGTGGCACCATCTGGCGTGTGTTTATTCTCACCCGATGAATGCTTTTCAGCCTCATGAGGCTGACTTTTTTGACTGCTATCAGTAGATTTAGGCTGAGGCTTATCTTGAGGTTTTGGCGTTTCCGCCGATGTTGAATGGTGTTGCTCAGACGGTGTAGGTGGGCGTTGAGAGGCATGTGAGGCACTCGTCGAAGGTTTCCCGCCCTGAGAGGCCATACCGATTCTATTCTTACCGCCTTTCCCTGACATAGCAGAAAGTATACCTATTGACGACACCATTCCGACCTCAGCCATCGTCAAACCACTAGGCTTTTCTGCCCGTTGATTAAATTCAGTGATTTCCTCTTCGGTACGATAGTCACCCGATCCCCCCTTTTGCACAGTCATGGCAGATAACTCACAGCTCCCTTTAGGCCGCGCACTGCCAATAACCTGTGTCATGATTTGGGGGATAAATTCAGCAAATTCAGCCTCAATTAATCCCGTGACAACGGTAAACATTGAGATTAATTTCTCGAGGACGTTCACCATGGCTCGAAAGCTGTCAGCCATCAGCACAACTATCCAACTGCGCTCACCAGAAACACCTTTCACCAGCAGATCCAGCGCCGCTTTCATGGTTTCCAGTATTTTTTGCCCTTTATCAGCATAAATTCTGATATCAGAACGTATACCCATCAACCAGTTGACTATATTACCGTTACTCAAACGGCGAATAATTTGAGTGGCTTCCTCAATATTCTGCTGTTTGTTGCCTTTCGCGCCTTTGAGCTTCCGTAAGGCTTGCGTAATGGCATTACCACTGACTTTTAGCGCGTCCCCAACACCAGGAACAAACCCAATGACGCACAGCACCCCGTCAATCTGGTGCATGGTGTCCTTCAGCAATTCAGGAGTTTCATAGCTATCCCAGCACCACTTCCCGAGGAAATACACATCCATCGCCTGTCCGACTACGGGAATACAGCCAAGAATGACTTCACAGAACAGCAGAACGGCGTTATCAATACTGGATGCCTTACTAGCTACCTCCGCCGCCTGTTGATGTTGAATCCGGCGGATTTCTCTTTGGAGCTCGCCATCACTTCTATAGAGCTGCCTTTCCAATTCCCAGAAACGTTTCAACGCTGGTTTATATTGATCGGGTATCGTACTCAGCGGCATTCTCACTGACTGCTGAACAGACCCATACTCCACCAGCCCTTGCGCTCTCAGGATGACGAACAGGGAAAAGTATTCTCCGGCAAAACTCGCATAGGCAGGGTTAGACATCAAAACGGGGTTGTTTTGCACCGTTTTCTTAGGGTCAAACGTATCGCTGCCTTCCCCCAAAATGAGTTCATACGTGCTACACCCCATATCATGGATAAAAAACATCCCGTTATCGTCGGTTTTGCCTTCTATCTTGTGATCCCGGCTATCAGTTAATTGAAAAGGGGCGTTAGGTATTGGGTCTCCTGAATCGTAATGGTAATAAACAAGTATTTCGCAACCACAGGTTGTACATCCCCCTGAAATTTTATTATCCGTGGCAAAATTATGCTTCGCGGCATCCCCGCTGGCAGCTAACGCGCTGCTTTTATCCTGACTCATGAAATGACGTCCTTTTTATTTTATGCTTCGTCCAGGTGGTCAATAGCTGCCTGATACAGGCGATCCATACGGCTTTGCGTGCCGATGTATTCCGGCTGTACCAAAATATTTTTTGCCCAAGGCTGATGAATGAATGTTGGTGAGAGTTCTGTCGCCAATGCCAGCCAGCGCACGATATCGCGGTCGTTGTTAAAGCCGTTGCTCTTTGCCTGTTCTGTCTGCTGATAGGTAAACGCCTGTAGTTCATCGTCAGACGCGTTTTGCCAGTCAGCATGATAAGTACGCAGATGTTCCATATAGCGCGCCAGATGCTGATGCTCGGAAGGCGCCATGATGGCATGCCATTGTTCGGTACTCAGCTGCCGCGGCAGGATGTCTGGAATGGAGTGCGGCTCACGGGCGGTGAGGTTTAAGGTGCGTATCACGCCATCAGGAGAAATGTCGCAGAAACTGGCTATCGGGCCATAGAGCGCACAGGCTTCTTGTGCGGAACTGGCGGATAACAACTGCTTCACCACCTGCCAGTCCCCCACGCGCAGGATGGCATTCTCCCCGGAAGGAGAGGTCACCAGACTCCACTGCCGCAGATGCTTCGTGACCTCAAGCAGTTGATCGAGCGGTGAATATGCCTGCATAAACCACGCCAGCTGTAACCCCATTCCCCAACCCGGTTGAGTAACCAAATGTTCTTTCACTTGAGGCCAGTTAGCAACGTTAAGCGGGATGCAATAGGGTGATACCGAAGCATGAACGCGCCCCGTTTCCCCCCAGTACAAACGGGTCTGTTCCAGACTGCCTCCCCAGCGTTCGGCCAGCCAGGGAACAGCCTCGTTCATCGAGGCTTCTGCGATAACAAAACAGCCGCCCTGAGCGATACGCGTTTGCCAGACCGCATCATCTTCCGGCATCAATTCAAGGAAAGGTTGCGATACACTCACAGCGTGACCTCCGTTATGTCAGGTAATTCTCCCCGCATCCAGCCGGGGCGATGGTAATTAAGCTGCACACTTTCAATTCGTTCTGGCTCAGATTTAAAAATCCGAAGACTGTCCGCTATCGAATAACGTTCAGTCAGATGAATAAAGATCGGGTGCAAATAGAATTCACTACCGAGAACCCAGCGATGGGCAGCCCAGGCTTCACATTCCGCTTCGCTGGCTTTGGGATAATAGTTCTTTGCTAAAGCAATACCGCTAATAAAGCGCGCTTTGACTATTTCAATATCCAGAGGAAAAACACAGTGCGCACTGACAAAAAGAAAGAGTTCATTCGCTAATCGGTGTAAGCGATTGTCGTTAGCGAGAAGGTAATATTGATAGTGCGTTAACGTAATATGGTACGCATTATCAACGTCGTGCTTATTTTTATACTTAATGTCTCGCTGTGCGAATAGCTGATATTCCCCACGTTCGCTATTTATTATGGGTAAATACATATCATCGAGTGGACCGAGAAAATCAGTTTGAGCAGCCAGATCCAAAGTGGGCCACCAAGCCGATAAAACGTCTGGCGCATAACTACGAAATACAGCCCGTGTGCCATCAGGCCAGAGGCAGAAAATACGCTGCTGCCAAAAATTCACCACCTGCTGCAATGTCAGGTCGCCATGCGTGAGGATCGCACCACCATGGCGCTCCGGCTGAATCTCAGTCAACCAATGCAGCAACGTTTCTCCTGGTTTGCCTTCTTCTATTTTCACCACAATAGGTGCCCACATCTGCCAGTCTTCAGCATCCTTGCCAAAATGTAGCTGTTGCCATATATCCGCCGCCGCAGGTTGAAAAGCCTGCCAATATTCAGGTAATTGGGGATAACTCAGCGGCGAGATAATTGCGTACAAAGGCGCATCAAACTGGCTGATTTCAAACAGAGTATAACCGTTTGCCATCATCGTTATTTGCCTGTCAATAAATGAGATAATTTTAATACGATGAGCGTGTATTGATAATCGCAGCAACGACCCGATAATCATGCAGATTATCGGGTTAGAAAATACAGTTTATTTATATGATGAAAAATACGTGATAAAAAAACGAATAAAAATTATAACGGCAGCCCTTTTTCCCAACGCTCCCGAACTTCAGTAGGTGACAGCGGTGGAAATTTAACACCTCGTTCCAGTAACAGCTGTTTTACCTTTAGTGCCCAAGGATAGTGCGGAGATTTAGGGGACATAATGGATAAGCTGTCGTGCACACGCCACGCCAGGCTACTACCGGTTGAAGAATAGGTATCGAAACTTGCGCCCTGCTCAATCAACCAATAAACAATTTCGTATTCATTTACATAAGCAGCATAAAGCGCACTATTTCTTTTATTTTGATCTTCTAAATTCAGATCAGCCCCTTTCTCAACAAGTAGCTTAATATCAGCCCACCGTTGCTCATTAATGGCGCTAAATATTGCAGGCTGACCACGCCGACCAATTGCATTCGGATCTCCACCTGCATCCAGAATAATGCGCAGCCAGTCCGGATCTTTGGCTCCCGCCACGGAATTAACTGCGCTGTCGCCAAATCCGTCTTTATAGTTTGGATCGACACCCAGTTTAAGCGCCAGCGTGACGGCCTTTTTATCCTTCGTCTCATAAATCAGCCACAGCAGCGGCGTGACGCCTTCTTTTCCCTGAATATTCAGGTTAACGCCCTGCGACAGTTGATGACGAGCGGCTGATTCGTCATCTTTTTGAATGCTTTCCAGCACCGCCACCACAGGCGGTTCAAAAAGTTCACTCGCCCGCATACTGTGTCCTCCTGCCTGACAAGCGGTTAATAATCCCAGAATAACGACGCCTACCCATTTTATACGTGCCAACCATTGCATTATATTCCCCTGAATGTATTGGTTATCTTCCCGATATCTTCCTTTTTCTGGCTTTCAATACCCGCAATCACCTGATCCATACCGTGGCGAGCAATCGGCGAGCCCCCTACTGCGGGAAGCGTCATCATATCACCACTGGCTTTCGGCAACCCCCCTCCCAGTAGCTTTGCAACACCGATAACACCACCAATCGCCGCGCCGGCGGTTCCGCCAATCAATGCGCCAGCCCCGGATAGCAAGCCTGGAATCAACGCCTTACCGTAAGTTTGCACCATGGTTAATATCTCGCCATCTACCGCTTGTGTTTTAATCAATGACGCCGTTTCTGCCAATGTCGCACCACCACCTCGCAAGGCCGTATTCTCATGTAATCCTGCGGCATTGAACGTATAGCCGGGAAGTTTTGTCGCACTGACCGCAGCAGAGGCTAACCCGCCGCCCAGAGAATGGCCAACAATAACAGGTGGAGGATTTGGCATCAGATCTTTGACCTGAGTCGCGAGATCCATTGCTTGTTTGTACTGCGCAGCTTCAAATCCCATACCCTGAGTGGCGTTAGTCAGCCAGTCTTTAACGCCCGTCACCGCGTTATTCGTGCCCCGGTAGGTCAACATGGTTTCGCCATTAATCGCTGATTTAAACAGTGCAGAACCAAACCCTGTTTTCTTATCCATGAAGTCATTGTCCGTCAAACCCGGAAGTTTTTGGACATCCAATAGTTCCAGCCCCACGGGTGCTTTCGGTAATTTATCCAACACGCCGCGTCGGAATTCATCGACCGAGTAAACATACTGGGCAGCCTCTGCGCGTAAGATGCTGTCGTTATTAAACGCCAGCCGCTTTGCCGCATCGGCTAATCCCGGCAGCGTCGCTGCCTCGGTCGCCAACTTGGCACGCGCCAGATAGCGCTCTTTACGCTGGGCGACGGAGAGCAAGTCATCAAGAATAGGCAGCTCGGCGACCGAAGCCCACTCCATTAATGTCGGCAACAGCATCGGCGTCAATGCCAGCAGAGGTGCACGGCTTTTTGCCGATTGCTCAGCGCAGGGTTTCACCGGGGACTGATAGGGCGAGTCACCAATAATGACGTTCCCACTGCCAGCGGCAACCGAGCCGCCGCAGCCGATCGCATCGCCGATACGCGCCGCCAGCTTGCCATTGATAATGACCGTTCCGGATCCTGCCGATATCGCACGATTGTGTACGCCGTGAGGCATATTCGGGCAAGGGCAGGCGTGAAGTAAGACCGCATCGCTTTTGCGGGCCGCCGGTTTGCCATTAATGATGACATCACCACTGCCTTCAATAATCGGGGTGGCAGGAAAACAGCCGTGACCCGCGCAGCTGTCCCCTAAACGTGCAGCTCCTGGCATAGTTCCTCCTTAACGTCTGTCTGGTGCATCCGGCAGCGTGGGCCTCGTCGGATCTTCTGGCGTAATCGATACCGGCGCAGTCCCTACGCCAGCCGCACCGCCGTCGTTGATTTTTACAATCGTCCCGGAAATCGTCACGCCCGCGCTATCAATCTTGATAAAACCGCCCGGCGCCTTGATGGTCAACGCTTGCCCTGCTTCCAGTACGATATCCGCGGCTTTCAGGTAGCTGTCCGTATTCACCAGAACGCGCTGGTGCGCACCAATCAGCGTCTCTTCAGAACCGGACATCGTGGTCTGGCGGCTCCCTTCGATACGGGTAATCTCTCCCCCGCCGATGAAACGTTTGAACGACGCACCAATCTTCTGAATAAAGCTCCGACCAATTTCCTGATGATGGTCCTGACCGATATTTTCAAAATCGTCCTTGCCTATCGTTCGGTGACGGTGACGAGTAACCCGTTGGAACTGATCCTGATCCACGCTGAGGTGCTGATCGCGCCCGACACTCTGCCGATGGATGTTATTGATGACACCATCCATATCTTTCTGAGCGTGATAGTAAATTTGTTCACGCGTCGCCTCATCCTCAAAGCGCAACTCGTTGAAGCCACTGCCTTTATGGGTATCGGTACGTAGCGTCGTGCGCGTTTTATGTGCCGGTAAAACATACGGTGTCGGATTGGTCGCGTGGAAGGTACGCCCGGTGACAATCGGCTGGTCCGGGTCACCTTCCAGGAAGCTGACGATCACTTCATGGCCAATACGTGGGATAGCAATCATGCCGTATTGACCGCCCGCCCAGCCCTGACTCACCCGCACCCAGCAGGAGCTTTGGTCGTTGCTCGCGCCGTATCTGTCCCACGGGAATTGCAGTTTTACCCGACCATACGGGTCACAGTAGATTTCTTCCCCGGTCGGACCGACAACCGTGGCGATTTGCGGGCCGTCCACCATCGGTTTATACGGCATCGCGGCGCGCCACGTTGTTGTACCTTTCACCACCGCAAAACTGTTACTCATGGTGGTTGGTTCGCCACCGCTTTCCTCTTCCAGCGCCTGCGGCTGTTGCCCGACGTGCGTCACGCTCACCGTCTGCCACACCGCATTCAGCGTCGCATTCGGGTGCTCTGTCAGGGTAAACATACTACCCGGCATCAGCCCCGCGCAGTTGGATTCCCCTTCGCTCGTCACGGCTCCAGATCGCAACGCATCCAGCCGGTAGCCGCTGAACGCCTTGCCGCTCGGGTCTTGTTTATAGCGCCCCGGATAGTCGTAATGCTGGTAGCTTTCACGCTGGTGCGCCAGCTCA
This sequence comes from Pectobacterium aroidearum, assembly GCF_015689195.1. Taxonomy (GTDB): domain Bacteria; phylum Pseudomonadota; class Gammaproteobacteria; order Enterobacterales; family Enterobacteriaceae; genus Pectobacterium; species Pectobacterium aroidearum. Next base: position 1,249,340 of record NZ_CP065044.1, on the reverse strand, counting down.
CCGCTCATCTTCTTGTGTGACAGCCCGTAAGCCGGCGTCTTGAAGCTATAGTCTTTCAGCTCGACTTCGGCCGTGCTCACCCGCTCTGCGTAGTGGAAGCGCCGAACGTATTCCCCCTCGCTCAGCCCCTGCGTGGCGAGATTGAAGAACAGCTCCGGGCCTTTGGTCAGTGCGCCCGCATCGTCGGCAAACACCACCCGGTGTTTGCCCTCTTCATATTCGTGGAAGAAGTACATGCCTTCCTCCGCAGCCAGACGGGTGATAAACGCCAAATCGCTTTCCCGGTACTGCACGCAATATTCCCGCACCGCATGCTCGTTACGCAGCGCAAAGGCGTAGTCGGTGATGCCAGCCTCTTCCAGCAGCATGCTGATAATGGCTTCCGGCTTTTGTGCCTGAAAAATACGGGCGTTAGTGCGCAACCCCAGTCGCCACAGCGCCGGACGGACTTCTATCTGATAGCGCGTGCGCCGAAAACCGGTGTCGCCCTGCGTGAAGCCGCTGACAATCCCGCTGACCCGACGTTTCAGTTCGCCTTCATACCAAATCATCAGCTCGCACGGCTGGTCCAGCACCGCTCCGAAATCGACATCCGGCTGTGCGCTCGCCAGACTTAGCGACAGGCTGAAAGGCCGGTTCAATCCTTCATCCAGCCTGAAATCCACTACTGCAAAAGTGCCTACCGCCAGGGCACCGACCTTAACGGTGAACTGTAATCCTGTACTGTTTGCCACCTGCTTTCTCCTTCTTCGCCGTTGCCATGGCTACCGCACGCCTCAGGTTCCCCTGAAACGGCATGTCGCTATCCTGATGAAAATAAAAACCTGAGTTGGGGTCTGAGTCTGCTCACACCGCAAGTCACGCTGATAAAAACATCATGTTGATAAAACATGACGTTGATGAAACGCCACGCCAAAGAAAAACGCAGAAAACCCGGGCAAGCCCGGGTTAGAGATAGAAGGATTACGCTTCGACCGGTGCACGCCAGTCATCAGAGCCGGACGTACCGGCAACCGTGTGCTCCCAGTCAATTTTGCGATAGGCCAGCGACACTTCGATTAACTGGGTGTAGTCCAGTTTTGACGGGTCCTGGCAGTGTGGCATTTTGCAGTCGATGTCAACGATGGTGGAATCGGTCAGCACGGTAGAGAAGAAGTGCTCCTGCTTACCTTCAACTGACGTGCGATACCATTTCAGGGTGACGGTCGGCAGCATTTCACCGGACGCCAGGGCGTTGTACATCAGCGGAACCGCTTTGTTCAGCGCAACGGTGAATTTGAACGGCTTGTGTACGCGCTGGCCGGATGGCTGACCAGACTGCGGGTCGGTTGGTACGGTGACGATGTGTTTGAATTCCTGTACCAGCATTTCGTCTTCGTGGCCTTCCACATAGATGTTGCCGACAGAATCAGACGTGAAAGCACCCGCGGTGATGTTGCCCTGCGTTTTACCTTCGATGCTGATATAGCATGGAGTTGGCATAGTCTTGCTCCTTGTTGTTGAACGGGATTACTAGTTAAACGGAATGAGTAACTTCACCGTCTGTATAGCAATACATATGCCAAAACTTATCTTTATGTTTTATAAAGAAATTTACCTAACAAAAATTTCACCTAAGTAAAACTTGAGCAAGAAATTGCGCAGACCTCGCGAATCGTTTGCAGACATTGCGCAAAAAGTGATTTACACCAGAAAGTGAGCAATAAGTTGCGCAGAATGCGCAGTTATTCTGAATGTTTACGTTAGTGATGAATTAACGAAATGAATGACCGATAGAAATCATGCTTATTAATAGCAAAAAACTATATTTGGCGATAAATAGCGCATGTTCATAACAATAAGAGTAAGCAGTCACTTACTTTTTTTTATGATAAACAGGAATGGCAAAGCCAGCGTATCCAACGATAAAAATAGTCATACAAACAAAAAACGGGTGTTGCTATCACGCAACACCCGTCTGTTTATTATCACTATTTATGCCACGATTATCCGACCAGATAACAACGATCTACCGCTACGGATTACTCTGTTTTCCCCGATGACCAGTGCATCGCCAACCGCTGTCCGGCTTTGATTTCATCAGACTGCATCGTCGCCTCCAGATCGTTACGCGCATGAATGGCCTCAGGCATCCCCTCCGTCGCTGCCATCGCATACCAGGCGTAGGCATGAATACGATTGCGCGAGGCACCCAGCCCGTCCTGACGCATCATACCCATCCGATACTGCGCCATGCGGTTGCCGTCATTTGCCGCCAGACGGTACTGCTTCATCGCCTCAACATAATCCTCTTTGCCGCCCTGTCCCAGCCGCAGCATCTCACCGTAAGCCAGACGGGACTCGGTATCTCCTGCGGATGCCGCTTTAGCATATTCTTCACGCGCACGCGCAAATTCGTTCGCTTTAAACAAGCGTTCACCCAGTTCACGCTGCGCCCGGATGTAGCCCGCAGAGGAGGCCTGAACCAGATACTGTTCACGCTTTTCATGGGTTGTCTGGCTCTGACTGAGCAAATAGTCTGCCTCGCCCGATCCACCGGATGCAGCACGCTCCAGCCAATAACGCGCCTTTTGCTCATCCCAAGGTAAGCGCTTACCTTCGCGGTATGCCTTGCCCAGCCAAAGCTGTGCTTCGGCATCACCTGATGACGCGGATTTTTGATACCAGTTCAGCGCATCCTCGCCGTCTTCATGCCGCGCCATCCATAGCTGCGCCTGTGCCTGCCCCAACGTCGCCGCCCGGAAATACCAACGTTCGGCCAGATCGCGACGGATCACCACGCCGTTGCCCTGCTCGTAACGCTGCGCCAATTGGTACTGCGCATCCCGATTGCCGAGTTCAGCAGCCTTCAACAACCACGATACGGCCTCTTTCTCACCGCCGGTATGTGTCGCGTGCCATTGGGCAACAATCAACTGCGCGGGGGGATAGCCATTCGCCGCAGAGGATTCAAACGCGCTCAGACAGGCCGCGACCAGCTTACCTTGATGCTGAACCTGACAGTCCATCCCCAACCGATGCCCCGCTTCGCCATTTCCCAGACGCGAGGATGTTGTCCACCACTGGCGGGCAGACGGGCTGTTCTTTGGCGCGCCCAGCCCGGCCTGATACCAATCGCCAACCTGAAGCGCGGCAGCAGCGCGCATTTCTGTATTAGCGGGGAGTTCAGACAGGCCAGACGCCTTTTGCATCCACTGCATCGCCTCGGTGTACTGCGAGCGCGCGGCGAGTGTCTTTGCCAACTGATATTGCGCTTCACCGTTTCCGCGGTTCGCTGACGCCGCCAATTCCGTTTCAGACAGCGACGTGATCGGTGCCTGACATGACGCCAGCCAGCAGGCCGAGAGGACTATCAATAATTTTTTGTATTTCATCATGTGCTCAGCGTTTTTCCCTTCACGATAATCAGCTGGCGGAATTACCCTGCTGCAAACGGTATAAGCGAATATTGAAGGCGCGCAGTTCGTCTTCCATCGCACGCAGTTCCGCTGGCGTCAGCGACTGGTTCTTGATTTTACGCGCCTCAAGTTCCCGCAGCCGTATCCCGAAGGGGACATCCGACATCAGGTCTTTTTGCATGTCATAGAGCTTTGATTTCAGGTAGGAGATCGTCACTGTCCGGCGCTGTCGTTCCAGTTCCAGCAGTTGTTGCAAGGTATCGTTGACTCTGGCGCGCGCCTGTTCGTAACCCAGCGTTTTCGGTTCATCACCCTGCTGGCGTTCAAGCGCAATCTGCCATTGGCGTTCCATTTCCTTCACCGCCAGCGAATCGGGATAGAGCTGCTGCATCACGTTTTTCAAGCCGTTGCCGTATTGGTACAGGTAAAACGGCGACGCATTTTTCACCTGCTCTAACTGTGCCTGATAGCGGTTGATCAGCTCACCTTCCATGCCCTGTAATTTCTGTTCACCCAGAACAATCCGCACCCGGCGAATGTCATTATGATCGGGGGCAGCGGGCAACGCGTACGCGGGCTGCTGCAATAGCGCCAGCGCATCAGCTTTCTGCTCCTGCCAATACTGCCAGCCCGTCATCGCCGCCACGGGCAACGCACAGGTCAGCAGTCCGGAGACAAACCAGAACCACGCGGGTTTCTGCTTTTTATGCGCTTCAATTTTCAATACCGTCGGCTTCATTTGCCCTTTCTCCCGTCCGATGAGAATGCTACCTGCGGGCAATGGAGCCTGCCCCGAGCCTGATGAACCTCCGCTTTGCACCGTCGCGCCGGGCTCCATATCCGAATGAAAGAACACCATCGGCGGAATCTGCATATCCTGCTTTTTCAATTCCTGATCGTCCGACACAATGACAATCTCGGTTTCATCAAACAAATGGGTATAGCCTTCAACGAAGTGCAGCAGATTCTCAACGCGGGGGATGCGGCTCAAGCCGGCGTTGTGCAGCTTTTCACTCATGAGTTGCAGCGCACGTTCGCAACGGTAAACCAGCCGCTTATGTTCATGACTGATGGCGTATTGACGCACCACTTCGCTGATGCGGGCAATAAACCAGTCCAGCATCTCGATACGCGCCCGTTCCTGATGCACCGGCGGCCAGAAGTTATCCCACTGCGTGACGATCAGGTTCGCCAGAAATTCACAGCTTTCCGTGAAGCCCGTCAATCCCGCCAGTCTTGAACGCGCCAGCGTAAAGTAGATCGCGGTCTGAAGATCCACGCCCTGCTTTTCAAAGATGGTGGTGGCCATATCGTGCACCAGCATCCAGTCCACATCAGGGCGAGACGCGTGACTCAGCTTGTTAATTTCCGCCCGAAGTGCGTCAAACTCCGGCAGCATCCGTGGATCGCGGCCGACTTTCAGGGCCTGTTGTGCATCTTGCATATCACATCATCCAGCAATAGGGAGCCTGAACAGGCTCCCGAGAGTTAATTAATAAAGAGAGTCAGGCAGCGTGAACTGGCTGAACAGACCACCGGCAAACGGGTTATGGCTGGCATCGGTATACACGCGATACGTCATCGCACCGTTCTCCAGCGAGAAACGTACGTCAAAGGTGTTCTCATTCACCTGAGTCAGCTGATCGCTATTGATTAACCGGAACATCGCCCACGGCCCGCTAAAGCTCAGGCTGCGCGGTGAACGCTCACGATCGTCCGGCACCAGTGTCAGCTTGCTCTCAGCCCCGTCACGCATACTGTTTGGCCACACCAGCGGCGTTTTCTGGCGACGACCGTGGCTGTATTCCAGCAGTTGTCCATCCAAATTGAGTACGCTGCGGCGCTTGTTCGCCGTCAGTTCCAGCGGCTCCAGCACGAAATGCACTTCCAGACTGCCCTGCGCATTAAACAGGGTCTGGCGGATGCGAGTGGCGCGTTCAAGCTGTTTCACCAGTTCAGCCTGCAACGGCGACGCCATGCCTTCTTCCAGCATGCCGCTTTCCATCATCGCCTTGAGGTTGGTTTGATAGAAGCTGTCCAGCGTCCCGCCAGCCATGAAGAACATTTCCATTTCCGATAGCGGCACATCCTTGTTCGATGACGGGTCGAAGGGATAACGATCCGCCAGCTTCTCATTGAATGGCGTCACGACTTTATCCAGCCATTCCTGATTCAGTGACGACATCGCCAGTCCGGTCACCAAACTCGCGCTCTCTCCAGCGAGCTGTCCGACCCAGCGATCCAGCGGTGCGGGAAGGCTGCGGGCGTATTGCTGTAAAGCGAATACCGGATCGGCAAATTTATTTCCCTGCCGCGCCTGCACCGCTTTCAACGCCGCCTGCCCAGGATCGGTCGCGTTAACGATCTGATCGAGATAGTGATAGAGATCGGTCAGCTTCTGATTGACCTCTTGCACCAGCGGCCCTTGCTCACCACGTCCGCTCAGCGCCGCGTTGATGGTCATAAACGGACGACCAATCCGCGTATTGATGTTCTGCGCCGTGTCGTTGTCATCATCGGCCAGCTTACGAATGCGGGTATTATCACTAACCGTCGTCAGCACGCGCTGGAAAGGCTGATCGTTGCCGGTAATATCCGTGAGAATATCGAGCGCCTGCTCCGGCGTATCGAGCGTCTGCACATCAATGTTCGCCAGCACTTTCTGCCACTGGTTGATGTAATCCGTAATGTAGCGATCGTTCACCTGACGCAGAATTTCACGCCGATCGGCCTCGCTGAACTGCGCACGCTCACGCTGTCCCAGTACCCAGGCATCCAGCGCCGTCAGCTCTAACAGGGCTTTGTCCTGCTTGAGGTAATAATCACTAAAGCCGGGGTACGTTAGCAGCCGCGGCACGCTTCCCGCTTTGTCATTACGCAGGGAAAACACCGGATCAAAGGTCGGCCCGACCTCATCACGGATCGCTAAATCTGGTGGCAATACCTGTGTCGCCTTCATGACCAGGCTCTGATAAACGCGCTGATACATCGGCAGCTTGCTCAGTTCCTGCTGGGCAAGCGTAATCGGCTGATTAAAGGGAGCAAACGTGCTGATGGCTACCGCATCTTTCTGCTCACGCGCCTTGTGCCAATCCGTGTGCTCAAGGGCATAATCCAGATGCTGCATCAGTTGTTCCTGCACATTGCCCTGACCGGGAAATGCCTTCTGCCAACGCTGCGCCATAAACTGTTCGACCAGCGATTTATTACGCCCTGACGCATCATCCAACATCCGCATCACGCGCAGAATCGTCAGCTTTTGCTCACTATTGGCAGGTGCCTGATTCAAATCCTCCAGCAACCCTTGCATCACCGCCGGAAGAAAGCGCTGGTTCAGCATTTGCAGGTAAGTGCCTTCAACATAAGGCCCAATCTTGCCGCCCTGATACAGGCCAAGATCGGCCAGCATCGGCGTACGTTCGTGGTAATTACCAAAAGATAAGGTCGCATCGCGAATCAAATTCAACCGCGGCAACTGCTGATAACCGTAGCCCGGCTGCCCTTCCAGTTCATTGGTGCCGATAAACGCCTGCGCTTTCGTCAGTACGTTACGTCCGGCCTCTTCATTGACCCGATAGAAATGGTGCCAGCTGCCAATCAGCACCAGACTGGCAAGCAGCATGCAGCCCACGCCGATGCTCAGTCGACGCCGACGATAGAGGCTATGCAGCCGGTTTTCACCCGCCAGACTGGCTTCAGGGAAGATGACGTCAGGAAAAAGGCGCTGCACAAAGAACGTATTGGATTCCCCGCGCAGCGCGGGATTAATCGGTTCAGGCAGTTGATAGCGTCGGGAAGCCGACTGCGCAAAGGCATCGAACGGTACCCCTTGCTGATAGACAGAACTCACGTAAACACCGCGGATCAGAAACGCGCGATCCTCGCCCGTCGCTAACGTTTCCGTCAGCACTTCCATCACATAATCTTTCACGCCAGCGAGTTGGCGGACGAACGAGAACAGCGAATTGCGCACGCTTCTGTCGGACTGCGTCAGCAGCATGTCTGGCAGGTTGTCATTCAGGTGCGTGACCCACTCATCCCAGAAACGCTCCAGCTCTTCTAGCCAACCTTTGCCATTGCTCGCCTGCGGGGTAAAGGTCACCCCCAATACTGCCTGACGCGCGTCGCGGTTTAACTGGCGATAGACCTTATCGAAGCCGCTCAGCATATCCAGACGGGTCAGCGCGATATACACCGGTAAGCGCGTATTGATGTTGACGGAAATTTCCTGCAAACGCGCGCGCATGACCTGCGCATAAGCTTTGCGATCCGCGACGCCAGCCTGTGCCAGCCAGGAAATATCCAGCGTGAGCACCAGACCATTAAGCGGCTGACGGCGGCGGTTTTCACTCAGCCACTGGAGCAGGTGCTGCCACAGTCGAGCATAACGCTGTCCGAGTGAATCGCCTTCCAGTTCAGGCTGTGCGAGTAGCTGTCCGCTGGGATCCCAGATAACGGCGGACTCACCGACCCAACTGCTCACCTGCTGGCCTGCCGCCACGTCTCGCAGCTCCGCATCCAGCTTCGGGTTCATTTTGTTTGCCGGATTGGCACGATGGATCAGGCTGCTTTTCCCGCTGCCAGCCAGACCAATCGTCAGATACCAGGGCATCGCATACAGTGCGCGTTTACCCAGTTGGGTCTGAAACGCCTCCAGCCAGCGATCGAGAAACGTCTGCTGGCTATCGACATACACCTGCAAGGGATCCTGCTCAATTACCTGTTGTTCATGACGCTCCGCACGCATCTGCTGCACACGACGCCAGACCATCCAGGCACTATAGGAGAACGCCAGCCACAGCCAGACCAGCGTGAACACCACGCGACCCCAGATTCCCTGTAACGGGCGTGATTCGCCCACCACCAAACGCGGCCCCAGCCACCAGGCCAGAACCAGCACGACGATCCACAGTAGCACGCCCAAAAGCAGCCAGGAGGGTTTCAGTTTAGGCAACTGCTTGCGTAGAAAGGTTATGATTGTTTTAAACATAAGTGACCATTCACTCCGAATGTCTTATTTTTTGCGGGATGCCGCCAACCGCTCTACGCGGCTGACCATTCCCGGTTCCCATTGCATCAGGCCCAATTGTTGGCTTTCCTGCCACATGTGCTGATAGTGCTGTGCTGCCAGTGATTTCATCCCTTCTTCGGCGAGTAAATCTGCCAGTACCAACTCGGCATAAAAGCGGTCACGCGGTTCTTTCAGGCGGCGCATACGTTCATCCAATAACTGCATCGCCGCGCCAATTCCTTTCTCATCCCGGCAGGCGGCCGCCTCCGTCGCCAGATCGTCCTGCCGTGCCCCGCCACCGCCGCGAACGGGCTGGCTGGACTGTAGCCACTGGCTACACTTCCCGGTCAAAAAGGGCGCGCCATCGCTGAACGCCAGTTCACGCAGCTCAGGTAAACGCTGAATAAACGCCGAAAGCTCCTCGGCAATCGCCGTTGCGACAGAGGTATGCCCCAGCCTTGAGGCCACTGAAGCGGACAGCATATGACCATCAAACCAGTAAGGTGCCAGCACCAGGCTTTGCTCTATCCGTTCCCACAGCGCCAAGTCAGCCTGTGCCAGCGCACTTTGGTATTCATCCACGCGATCCGCCGAGACGGGCGCCAGTTGGGTTTTATTTCCCTTGGATGACATCGGCGGTGTGGCAATACCGGACCAGATAGCGTGACGGCGCAGACGGTAGCCAATCGGTGAGCCGGGATGGCGCTCAACCAGCAGCGCCGCGACGTTCAGCTGGGTTTGCCGCCAGCCGCGCTCGTCGGATGAATTAATTTCTACCGAACTGACTGGCGTCGAAGCCACGCTGGCGCTGGTTTCACTCCCGTCCGTTGTTCCACCGCCGCTGGCCGTCGGCGTCGGTTTCGCCGTCTGATTCGCCTGTTCCTGCGCCTGCTGCCGCTGTCTGGCACGCTTAATGCCCTGCACCAGTTCATCCATCAGCGAGGCTTTGTCGCTGACCAGTTCACTCCAGCGGGTCGCCACTTGCTCCGTTAACTTCTGCAATTGCTCCAGCTCTGCGCTGGATCCGCTTTCTGCAATACGCGGAAGCACGCTCTCAAAACGCCGAATAATCTGGATCATCAGCTTCTGCTTCTGAACCGGACTGGCAGGCCAGGCGATCGCCCAATAACTCTCCAGCCAGCTATCCAGCAGCATCAGCGCGGTAGAAAACGGTGTTGCTTTGGCCGGGTGCTGTAAGCAGCGCAGTAGCTGCACCAGTACCCGCATGTCTTTGGTTTTGCTTTCCAGCAAGGTCAGGCAATAACCCGCGACTACGTTAAGGTCGACCTGGTTATGCGCCAGCGATCCCAGCTTGACCAACTCCGTCTCGACCTTTTCCCAGAGCGGATCGTCAGGCAATACCGCCGCGCGCAACATCTCATCCGGTAACGAGGTTTGCAGGCGTTTACACCAGGGATGTGCATGCATGAACGCCTCCTTTACCAATGACACTGCTGACGCAGCGGCGCGAGCGCGTCACCTAGCCCGGCGAGTTCAATACGCAACGTATGACCATCCGCCCCGTTCAGCACCAATTCTCGATGCCCAATCCAGCGCTTTAACGCATCAATCGCTGGCAGGCCTCGCCCTGATTCCAGCAGCAGCCCGCGGTTACGAATAAACCAGCTGTCTGACACCGTTACGCCATCAAGCTGTGACGTGACGGCCTCCCCTTTCCAGGGTTCACTGAGCGTTAAGCGCAAGTGCGTAATGTTGCTGGCACAGCTAATCACCAGCGTGTTGCCATCAGCCAGCACGCGGGTGAGCGTCATATCGCCACTGTCGGCTTCACGCCCCAGTTGAAAGGTGTTGCCAGCCATTGTTTTATCACCCTGCGGGGAGAGCGTACCGGTACGTTCCGCTTCCCGCCCCAACGCGTCATAGCAGGCCAGCCGAAGTTCTGGAGCCGTCTCATTACGGCACTGTTCCCATAACGACTGCCAGGCGGGATCGGGCGTCGCGGCAGTTGCCAACAGTAGGGGTGCCATCGTCAGAAACATCAATTTACCTCCAGCTTCTGGCATTTGTGGTCAAGAGTACGTTTGGGAATATTGAGGCTATCAGCCACCAGCAGGCGGTTCCCCTGAAACTGGCGCAGGCGTGCCTCAATGACAGCCGCTTCATACCGCTGTGTGGCAATACGCAAATCGTGGATGTGCTGGTAGCGATCCTGCTCTTCAGCCGTGCTACTCGTTAGCCGCTCGCGCAACTCGGGCGGCAATGACGCCAGAGACAGCGCCTCGCCGTCCGGCGTATGGGCGCAGGCAACCTCCAGCAGGTTACGCAGTTCCCGCACATTGCCGGGAAAGTCATACCCTACCAGTTGGCGCAGGAAAGCCCGATTTAATGGCCCAACGTGTTTTTGCTGTTTGTCTGCGAATTGATTGATGAAGTGCTCGCACAGCAGGCGAATATCATCCGGCCGCTCGCGCAGCGGCGCGACCTGCAATAAACACTGGCAAAGGCGGTGATAGAGATCCTGCCGAAACACGCCGTCAGACACGTGCTGCTCCAGCGGCTGATGCGTCGCGGCAATCAGGCGGAAATCGGAATGCACTTCTTTTTCCGCGCCCAAAGGACGGAAGCTGTGCGTCTCCAATACCCTTAACAGCTTGGCCTGCATGGACTGTGGCATATCGCCGACCTCATCCAGAAACAGGGTTCCGCCGTTAGCCTGCTCGACCAGACCAATCTTGTTGCTTTGTGCGCCGGAGAACGCGCCTTTCTGGTAGCCAAACAGCTCGCTTTCAATCAGGTTTTCCGGGATCGCGGCACAGTTGATGGCAATAAAAGGTTTGCTGGCACGCTCGGAGCACTGATGCAGCAAACGCGCCACCACATCTTTCCCTGACCCGGTTTCACCCTGAATCAGCACCGAAAGACGGTGTTTTGCCGCCTGATAAATCTGCTGGTGCAGCGCCTTAATCACGGTGGACTGCCCCACCAGCGTCGTTTCCACCCGTTTTTCCTGCTCGCGACGGCTTTGCCCTTCATCCTTAATCTGGCGGAGCGAATCTCTCAGCGCGACCTGCTCCCGACGGGTGTGCGCCAGTTCACGCAGCAGGATAAGCTGGCGACAAAACACCTGTGCCAGCCGTTCACACTCACCGCGCTGATGCAACGTTTGCAGGCGCGTCGGCGTATCCAGCAGCGCCAGCACCGCCAGCGGCTTACCGCTGTCTGACAGCAATGGCTGCGCATGAAGCCCGCAATTCGTTCCGACAGAGATCAGCATCTGCCGAAAATCACGGTGCTCAATGCGTGCGCCGCCATAAAGAGAATCCCAGGTACGCGCCTGATTCTTATGCAGCGCATAAGCCAGCGGGTGGCTAAAGTCATCCACCCCCAGGTTCAGCGCCACCGGCATGTCATGCACCCGCCCCTGGCAGGTCAGCTGCCTGCCGCTGACATCCACCATCCCCAGTAGCATCCCTTGAGGCTGCCAGGCAGCCTGCATGGTCTCCAGCAGCCAGTCGCACAGACCGGCCTCGTCATGCTGCCGGGTGAGTGCAAGCGCCAGTTCGAGGGCATGTTGCATACTCAGCCCTCCACCTCAGTCTGGAACTGGCCGGCGTCGACGCGGAAATGAATGCGGCTGACGGGTTCGCCCGCAGACAGGCGTTGCAGCAGCTGTAGCGAAACCGGCGGCAGCAAGGCACCATCAATCACCGATTCGAGCATACGCGCCCCATTTTCGCTGCGGTTCGCCAACCGCAGAATCTCTTCCGGCACCTCGTCTTCAATAATGACTTCTGCACCAAAGCGCTGTTGCAGCAGAGACACCAGACGCGACAGTTTGCCCTGTACAATCTCGACCATAGTGTCATGCGCCAGCGGCAGGTACGGAATGACTTCCATACGCGCCAACAGCGCAGGTTTAAAGAAGGCCGCCAGTTCGGGATAGAGCGCATCCAGCAACACATCCGACTGCTCGGCGTAATTCACGATCGTTTGGAACCCGAGGTTGGACGTCAGGAAGAACACCACGTTGCGACAGTCGATCACCCGGCCTTCGCCATCGGCGAGTTCACCTTTATCAAACGCCTGATAGAACAGGTTCAGGACATCAGGGTGCGCCTTCTCCACTTCATCCAGCAGTACCACAGAATACGGTTTCTGGCGGATGGCTTCGGTCAAGACGCCCCCCTCACCAAACCCGACATAGCCCGGCGGTGACCCGATCAGGCGTGAAACCGTGTGTTTCTCCTGATACTCGGACATATTGATGGTGGTCAGATAGTTACGTCCGCCAAACATCAGGTCGGCAATCTGCACCACGGTTTCCGTTTTACCCACGCCGCTCGGCCCCACCAGCAGGAACGCCCCCAGCGGACGCCCCGGACGACGCAGATCGGCGCGCGCGGTCAGCAGGTGTTTATGCAAGTGGGCAATCGCCAACTGCTGCCCTTTAATCGACTCGCCCAGGAATTCAGGCAGGCGCGTGACGACATCCATTTCACCCTGTGAGATGCGGTTCAGCGGCACGCCCGTCCACTCGGCAATGACCGCAGCAATCTGCGTTTTATCAACGTGAGGGGAGACCAGAACGGAGGAGTGTTGCAGCGCTTCCAGCGCCTGTTCACAGGCGGCCAGCTCCGCCGTCGCCGATGCTGCATCAAAATCGACAGCCTGCTCGTCATCCAGCAGCGCGGTACGCAGTTCAATCACGCGCTGAACCTGCGTTTTCTGCTGCTGCCAATCGGCTTCCAACTGCGCCAGCTGTGCCGCGCCGGCCTCACGGGCGTCACGCAGTTCGGCTAACCGCTCTTCGGTATTGCCCAAGCCGATACGCGCCTGACGCTCAAGCTGGGTGATTTCCATCTCCTGCTGGCGCAGGCGAGTCTGGAGCTGGCTGACCGCACGCGGTGGCGTCGTCAGGTTAATGGCGACGCGCGCGCTGGCGGTATCCAGCACGTCAATCGCCTTGTCCGGCAGTTGGCGACCGGAGATATAACGCGCCGACAGCTGTGCCGCCGCCTGAAGCGCATCCTCATCAATCAGGACGCCGTGCGCCTTTTCATAGATGCCGCGCAGCCCGCGTAAGATAACCGTGGCTTCTTCCGCGTTCGGCTCACCCACTTTGACGAGCTGGAAACGGCGGGAAAGCGCGGCGTCCTTCTCCACGTATTTTTTGTATTCGCTCCAGGTCGTTGCCGCGATCGTACGCAGTTCACCGCGCGCCAGCGCTGGCTTGAGCAGGTTGGAAACATCCAGCCCGCCAGCCTGATTACCGGCCCCGATGAGCGTATGCGCTTCATCGATAAACAGAATGATAGGGCGCGGCGCCTCTTTCACTTCCTGCATTACACCTTTGAAGCGTTTCTCAAATTCACCTTTCACCGAGGCGCCAGCCTGCATCGCTCCCAGATCGAGCGTGAGCAGTTCGACATCCCGCAATCTTTCCGGCACCGCGCCCGCAATGATGCGCAGCGCCAGCCCTTCGATCAGCGCACTTTTACCCACGCCCGCTTCCCCGACCACAATCGGGTTGTTTTTACGACGGCGAGAGAGAATGTCGATCATCAGATCGATTTCATGGTCACGGCACAACACCGGATCCAACTGTCCCTGTCGGGCAGATTCCGTTACGTTTTGGGTATAGCGGGACAACTGCGTGGTCGCCGCCACGGCTTGTTCGGCTGTAGCCGATTGCACCGCGACTTCCGTTTCAACCGAATCCTTCACCCACTCATCAAACTGCTGGCGTAAAAGCTCACGGTTGATCTGCGCCAGCGGACGAGATATCGCGCCTGCCACATAGCGATTTGGCGTCATCAGCAAGACCAGCAGCAAAATGCCGCTACGCAAACGCGTGTGTTGAAATTCCGCCGACGCCAGCAGCCAGCTATCCTGCAACCACTCCACCAGCAGAGGAGAGAATGAAGGGTAGCCCGCGTCAAATTCCTTATCCACGGAGGAAGGCAGAAGCAATGAAGACAGCTCATCCGCATCGACGCCCGCACGCTTGAGGATCTGGCGTACATCACACAGCGGCGTTTCCAGCATTTTCATCAACAGGTGCTCAATGCGAATTTCCGCACCCTGATGCTGAATACAGAGTGCCGCCGCTTCTTCCAGCATATGACGGCACACAGGGTTGAGTCGTTCAACCAGTGTCGGCAGTTCAATTCGAATCACGGTGTAGCTCCTGTTATTGTAATAATTCTCCCAGCTGACGCAGTACGTCCTGGGTTTGATGAGTTAGCTGGTAACGGTACAGGCCGAATGCGGCCACCAGAACCACACACACGCCAATGAACAGCGTGCGCAATGACACCTGTCTGCGCAGGTGATAGCGCGAGGCCTGTTGCCCGAGATTCAGGTGGAAGACGGTCGGAGAATCCGCAGGTTCAGGGCGCAGCGTGTCATGCAACTTGCTCACGACGCGATTGAGTTCCTCACGCCCCTGAGTCATCACCCGATAGCGCCCTTCAAAACCCAGGCAGAGGCAGAGGTAAATAAACTCCAGAATGTCGCGATAGCGTGCCGGGTCATCCAGTAGCTTCTCCAGCAGGACAAATACCTTTTCGCCGCCCCAGGTCTCATTGTGAAAACGGGTCAGCAGGGAATGGGCCGACCACATGCTCTGCCCACCCCATTCCCGCCCCATTACGGCTTCATCAATGAAGGTACAGAGGATGTAGCGGAACGACAGAATCACGCCGTTTTCGTAGCCATGAGAATGTAACTCCTGCTCAATAGCCTGAATTTCAGACACCACGCGCTGATAGAGATCCTCTACGCCCTCGTAGGCGGAGAGCTGGCGTACCCGCTCCACCATGCCCAATAGCGGCGTGACCGCATCAATCATCGGATTGATGCTTTGTCCGCGCAGGCGAAACCAGTAGTCGGAGTCCATATCCAGCTGTCGGGCATGATCAAAAAGCAGATCGCCCAGTTGATCGTTTTTAATAACCTCGATGCTCATCTCTTCCTCTCCTTACTACTGGCCGCGGATCGCCCAAAGCTGCATATCCAGCTCCGGGAATTCACCAGCAATGTGGAACGCCAACGTATTGCCGGACACCAGCATCTGCCAGGCGGGGCTTTGTCTATCCAGTTGGAAATAGCTGTAACCTGCGTGATAAGGCAGCTGGCGCGGTGCCACCGGCAGCGGCAGTAGCGGAATACCCGGTAGTTGCAGGCTGATCAGTTCACGGATCTTCTCGCTGGAGGCGATCTTCGTTTGTTGCAGCAGCTGTTTACGCAGGTGTTCCTGCGGCATGCGCGCGCGTACCGCCAGCACAAACTCGGCGCTGGTCATCAATTCTGCATCGCCGACCATTGCTACCATCACGCCATACGGCTGTTTCTTCAGTTGGATGGAAACAGCGCGCGGCGACAGCACGGTGCTCAGCGCCTGGCGCAGCGCCATCATCAGCGGCTCAAAGCTGGCCTGCTGGTGCTCGTGGCGGTAGGCAGGGAATTCCGGCGGCAGGCGCGATTCATCGGTGAACGTCATCAGTTCGCCGCACAGCTCAACCAGCGTTTCGTGCAGGCGTTCAGGGTGCAAGGTGCCCAGACGCGCCAGATGCGACAGTTTGGGCTGCGCGCGGTTAAGTAATTGCAGCATCATAAATTCAGCGACATCCGCGACGCCCTGCTGTCCCGGTGCGGCAATACGCTGCGCCAGACTGCGCGCACGCTCCGCCACCAGACCGGCGGACTCCCCCAAAAAGCGTTTTAAAGTGGGGATTGCCGTGACGCTGATGCTGCACGGCATGAAGTTAGGATCCAGAATCAAGCCGCCGTCAGGGCGTTTATCCAGAATGTTGGCAATCGCCAGCGAGGCATAAGCGCTGCGATCGTCACGATCGAGCATCAGGCGCAGGCTGACCTTACCGACCTCCAGAGAAACGATATCGCCGCCGTCGCTGTGCAGATCGCGCACGTCATGTCGATGCGACTGCAAGCGGCTGGCGATCCCCTGCCCCGGCTGACCGACTTCACTGACGCCATTCACCGCCAGCGGCAACGCCAGATACACTTTCTGGTTTGCCAGCGCCACATCGGTAATTTCCAGCGGCAGTGGCAGAGCGTCATCACCCGGAATATTGAACACGGTGCCGTCCGGCATCACCCCGCTGGCGTTCACCAGTGCGATACGGCCAAAATTGAGGTATTCCTCGTTAATCGCCAGCGACTGTAAGCCATAGAAATAATCACTGAGAGCGCTGAGACGCGCATGCAGTGCGTAATCGGTGTGTCTTTGCTGCTGTTGAAAATGTTGCGGTTTAATGAACAGGCCTTCCCGCCAGATAATGCGATTGCGACTCGACATAGTTATTCTTCTTCTTGGTCTTTTTTGATTTCGACTTCATCCCGGCGCAGGTGCACGAGGATCTGATACGTTTGCCCGGTATTTTTTAGCTTGATGACTTTGCGCCATTCCGAGCTTTCCGAATCCGCATAGCGCGCGATCACACCGAGGTAATGCACCTTTTCATCCAGCGCTTCAGGCGGCAGGTATTTGAACTGTCCCGGCAGCAGCGTGTAGTCCTGATGATTGATGTAATTCTTGGCTAACGCCTTTTCGATATCCGTCGTTACCTGATCGTAATCGGTGGCCAGCAGACGTGAATCTTCCGCCAGCAGAACCAGTTGGAATTCGATAGGCGCGGCTTCACCGCTGTCGTTCGGGTTAACGTCCGGCTCCGCCAACAGGCTGAAACCCACGGTAGAAGGCTGATGATTGTTGCTGCCAACCTGAATGTCAGGATTCGCCGCCACCTGCGCCATCTTGCCCAGCGTGGTGCACCCTGACAGCACGAACATCAGGGAACATAAGCACAATGCTCGCAGCATTATTTTTGCTCCTGCTGCTGACGCACGGCGCGGTCATACGCCTGCGCATACACCTGATGGAACAGTTTTTGGAAGCCCTGCTGGCGCGGCGACGTTAATTCGCGGTAGTAGTGCTGATACATCTGCCATGCCCAGCCGTCATCCGCCGCCAGAGGATCGCCGCTGCGGCGATAGTGTTCAAAGCGGTTGAGCAGCGCGGCAGGCGAGAAAGCCTGAAGAATATTTTCCAGCGCGACGGCAATCGCTTGCTGATTCGCGATGTGATGCACCCGCACATTGTTCAACACTTCTTCCACGGCGGCGGGCGCAGACAGGTGTACCGGACTTTTTCCTTCGGCAAACAGCACCGACAGCGTATCGGTATAGCCCAGCCCCAAACGCAGCGGGTTATCTTCAATCGGGCGTAAATGTGTGTCCGCCATCGCCGCCTGTTCCGTCTGCAATGCCAGCAGGCCTTCCACCATCGCACGCAGGCTTTTTCCCATCTCTTCCAGCATTTCACGTAACCGCGCATCATCGCCCGGCTGAAGCGACATCCCCAGCCCGCGCATCAGCGGTGCCAGCGAGGTGCCATCGCTGTAGCCCTCCAGCCCTTCTCCCGCGTACGGTGTGTTGATGGTCGGTAGTTCCACAAATTTCTGATCCATGGTGTCCTCACCAGAAGAAAAAGAAGAAAGAGAGGTCGTGAGCGATTCTCCGACCGTCTCACTGTCTGATGGCAATAGTGGCTGGCTCTGTTCTTTCTGTAGCGCCCACAGCGGGTCATTCAACGTGACCGAGGGATCCGCCAGATCCGTAGATCGCCCTTTTTTATCGTCACTCAGCCAGCCGCCCAGCACATCGTCGGTGCGCTGTCCTAATACCTGATCGATATCCTGTTCTGTGGTGGGATCGCCGATGTACACGCCCAGCCGGAAAGGCCCAATCACCAGTTCATCACCGTGCGACAAAATGACTTTGCGATCTCGCCCAATCGGCGACAGCGATCCGTTAATAAAAGACTGGCCGCTCAGATCGCACAGGCTGAAATAACCATCGGTCATGTCGATACGGGCATGTGCCGGGACCACGGCACCCAGCCGATCCCGCAGTTGCCACTGGTCTTTTTCCGACGCGCCCAGCGTGCCACCACGGTGATCGAACTGGTGCTGTACCTGAGAATTGATATCGAGCTGCTCACTGTTGAGCACAACCAACGTGAGTGGGTGGGTTACGTTCACATTTACTCCTGCACACAAATCGTCACATAGGGATCCGCGGGCGGCTGCCCGAGAAAGCTGCTCCATCCCAACCGGCTACTTTGTTCACTGCCCAGACTTAAGCCCTTGGCTTCGCCTTCCGCAAAGCCAAGACGCAGATCCCAGGCCAGCTGATCGCGAAGAATGAAAGAAACAAAACGCACCAGCGGCTGAAAATGCTCGCCGTTGGGCAAAAAGCTGAGGAAGCGGCTAAAACTGAGGTTGCCGACCTTGAGTAAAAACTTGCCGGCACAGTCACTCACTTTGTCGCCGATAACAAAGTCACCGCCCAGCATCATGTTGGCTTTGCCCAGACGGTTCTGCTGGCCTTCATGAATGGGGACGCGGCGGTGCTGCCAAGCCATAACAGCTACGTCATCCAGGTCAAAACAGTGAATAACCAACCCCGCGACCACTTCTGGCGAGCGACTAGGGCTTGCGAGCACCCCGGCGTAGGACAGCATCTTGGCGCGGTTAACTGGCAGGCTATCGCGTACGGCGTCATTCCCTAACCCCACGAGCGCAAACATCAGGCGGGAGAATCCATCCTCCCCATCATTCTGAAAACGCACGTGATAGCGGTATTTGCGCCATGCACGGTGCAGAAGCGTAAGTAAGCGGTGATGAAAAAAGTCGAGAAACACGCCCAGCTTCTGTTCGCCCTGTGCGTATTCCCAGGCTAGCTCTTCAAGGTAATAACCGGGCATCGGTGACTGGCTACCGTGCAGGCCAAGAAACGCGACCTCCAGTTCTTGACGCCCCTCGTCATCGCATTCCACCTGCAAGATATCGCCGGGGTGAAAACCAATGGAGGCGGTAGAGCGAAAGCGTAGGCGCTCCTGCTCCGGGCGGAAATCCAGCTCTTGTTCCAGATCCACGCCTTCCAGTTGGTTAAGCAGCTCCACCAGTTGGAAAAAATTAAAGCGTGAGACATCCTGACGGAACGTCACATCATTGAGTGTTGACCTATCTGTACCGGCCATCGGTAGCGCTCCTTGTTATCGATGTTGACCACTTCCAACAGGTGGAAAGCGTTGACGCTGGCGTATAGCGAGAAGAAGTGCGCCAGCACCGTACTGAACAGATAGAGTTCTCCTTCACTGGAAAACGCGGATTGCCGTACTGACAGAATGGATTTCAAGCCGCGAACCGGCATCCCCTGAACCAGACGATCGATAGGGGTGGTTTCGATAGATTCGATACCCGCCAGACGCTTACGCGAAGCCTGTTCCGCCTGCTTGTCGTGCAGCGCCGGGAAATCATAGGTACGCAGAATCTGTACCAGCGCATCGCGCCGCAGCAGCGACACATAGTTCAGAGACAGGTTGGAGATCAGCGTCCAGTGCAGGCTACCGTCCATCGCAGGCCGCAGCGGTCGCGTCGGCCGCACCAGATTGCGAAATGTCGCGAAAGACGGCGAGTTCCCGGTCGGCACGCAGATCGCTCCGACAGTTAACTGTGCCGCACGCGAGCGATTAGTGCAGGTCAAGGTGACCGAAATGGATTCATCCAAATCAATCACTTCCTGCTCATCACCACGGACAAAAGAGAGCATGTGATCAAAACCGTTGCCGTTCACCGCTTCTCTTACCCGAATGCGGTAATAAAGCGCCAGCCGTCCTTTAGCGCGCTCGATTTGGTGCTGAAAGCTCTCAAAAGGCTGATAGGTTCGTGGAATGCCGCGAGCACGCCCGGAATTCCCTTCCACCCAGCCTTCCACCTTATCCACAGAGAAGATTTCAAAGCTATCAGCGTTACGATAGCTGGCCTTCAGCGGGTAATCCGTCTGGCGACCGCTGAGGTTGATCGGCTCGCTATCATGCTGGAAGAGATTGATCGCCGGCACACAGTTGAGCATGAACGAATCAGGGCGAATCTTCAGTTCCGCCGGCAGCGGGCGATCGAAACAAAAATGCAGACGGAATTCCGTTACCGTCAGCGGGAGATCCGGCCATACCGCGCCCGCGAGTTGGAAAAAGAGGAAGCTTTCAGGAAAACAGAAGTATTCCTGCAAAATGCGATAGCCCGAGTAAACGTTGCCGGGGTACGGCAATAGCGCATCTTCGCGTTCAAAGCCGACCGTCTTCAGGACGCTGGCTTCCTGACGGAAGCGTTGACCATCAATTTCCAGCTCAATATGTGACAGCTGGCTGGCAATCCAGAAATAGAGTTCGTAGGCCGTATAGGTATCACCACCCAGATAAAAACGCAGCTTGTCGAGTTGCAAATCGCTGAGCGAGAGCGGGCCATGCAGCCCAATATCCAGCGTGATGGTGGAAAGATCGTTGCCGCTCTGTACCTTGATCTCGCGGATATCCGCCGGATAAATCCAGGCATCGTGACAGGTCTGAAAATGACAGACCACATCATCAATCGGCAGGCTATCAAGCTCACAACCGCGCGCAACAAACGCCGGTTGGGCAATTGCGCCGGGGAGTACCGAAAACTGCATAATCGTCATGCTCGGTACCGGGCGCAGGTAATTAGGCCACAGCATGCCCAGCAGACCGTGTGTCAGCTCCGGAAATTCATCCTCGATCTTCGCCCGCAGGCTCCCTGTCAAAAAGGCGAACCCTTCCAGCAGACGCTCGACGTCTGGATCCGTGGTCTGTTCTGACAAAAATCGGGTAAGCTCAGGGTGCGCCTTGGCGAATTCACGCCCTTGCAGGCGCAAGTAGGTCAGCTCATCCCTGAAAAAATGTTCCAGTGACATAATCAGATCATTCTGTAATGGCGGTGGCTATCCATGTGGATATTGAAAGAGGTGACCTGCTCCAGATCTTCCAATCTGACATGCGCGGTAACCTGAAACGACATCTCCATCGGATTCGATAAATAGTCCGATGCGTCGACATCCACATGAACAATTCGAGGTTCAAAGCGACAGATACACTGCCGGATCGCCTCCCGGATTTTCCCTCGAATGTCCGCCCCACCCTGCGTCGCGTCATTAAAATCAATCACGCCAAGCTCAGGTGCGCTGCGACAATTTCCGGGCCGGGTGTTGAGCACATTGTCCAGTTGACGCTTAACGGACTCGATCAGTGCTTCAACTTCCGTTTCTGGGGAGGAGCGGCGCTCCTCCCCACGGATACGATCAAACAGACTTGCCGCGTTTCCCCTTTCCCAGGCAGAAAGAGACGGCATAAGCCTTATTCCTTATCCAAACGCCCTACCAGCGACAGTTCAAAGTTTGCCCCCATGTACTTGAAGTGCGGGCGCACAGACATGGTGACCTGATACCAACCTGGTTCTCCTTCCACATCCAGCACTTTGATTTGTGCGGCACGCAGAGGACGACGGCTACGGACATCTGCCGGCGGGTTTTCCTGATCGGCGATGTACTGTTTAATCCAGGTATTCAGCTCACGTTCCAGATCCTGACGCTCTTTCCATGAGCCAATCTGTTCACGCTGTAGCACTTTGATGTAGTGCGCCAGACGGTTGATGATGAACATGTACGGCAGCTGCGTACCCAGCTTGTAGTTGGTTTCCGCTTCTTTGCCTTCTTTGGTGTTCGGGAACACCTTCGGCTTCTGCACCGAGTTAGCCGAGAAGAAAGCTGCGTTGTCGCTGTCTTTACGCATCGTCAGTGTGATAAAGCCCTCTTCGGCCATTTCATATTCGCGACGATCGGTGATCAGGACTTCAGTCGGGATCTTGGCCTGAAGTTGACCCATTGCTTCATAAACATGCACTGGCAGATCGGTAATCGCACCGCCGCTCTGCGGGCCAATGATGTTCGGACACCAGCGGTATTTCGCGAAGCTGTCCGTCAGCGCCGTTCCCATCAGGTAGGCGGTGTTGCCCCACAGGTAGTGTTCGTGATCGGTGCTGATATCTTCTTTGTAGTTAAAGCCCTTAATCGGGTTTTCTACCGGGTCGTAAGGCAAGCGAGCTAGGAAGCGCGGTGCCGTCAGGCCCAGATAGCGACCGTCTTCAGATTCACGCAGTGAACGCCATTTCGTGTAGGCAGGGCCTTCGAAAACGGATTTCAGATCTTTGATGGACGGTAAATCAGTGAAGCTGTCTACGCCAAAGAAGGTCGGCGCAACGGAAGAGATGAATGGTGCGTGCGCCATCGCGCCAACGGCGCTGACGTACTGCATCAGTTTGATGTCTGGTGAGCTTTGCGTCATCGCATAGTCACCGATCACGCCACCAATAGGCTGGCCGCCGAACTGGCCGTAACCGCTGGAGTACACATGTTTATAGAAGCCAGACTGTGAGATTTCAGGCGCGAACTCAAAATCCTCTAACAGCTCTTCTTTCGTCGCATGTAACACCAACAGTTTGATGTTTTCACGGAAATCAGTGCGATCGACAAGCAGTTTCAGCGAACGCCAGGAAGATTCCAGCTCCTGAAGTTCTTTAGCATGCAGAATAACGTCGATCTGCTTACTGAGCTTTTTGTCCAGTTCGACAATCATGCTATCGACCAGCGCTTTATTCACGGGTTCTGCTGCATTACCGCTATCAAGAATGTTAGCGACCAGTGCGGCAATCCCCTGTTTAGCAACGCTGTAGCCTTCATCGACCGGGGTGATACGCGCTTGAGCCATGATGTCATCAAGCAGCGATCCGGAGGCGCTGGCAGCCCCTGCCTGGGCCTGTTCTTCAACTATTGACATATTCGTTTCCCTATTTCGTCAGTAAACATCAATTATTCGGCGGGTTTTACCAGATCGAGCTCTTTCAAAAGCTGCTCTCTGGCTTCTTCGCTGGACAACAGATCCTGCAAACGATTACGGAATGAGGGAATATTGCCGAGGGGGCCTTTCAGCGCAACCAGCGCCTCACGTAAATCAAGCAACTTACGCAATTCAGGCACCTGTTGGGCGATACGGTCAGGGGAGAAATCATTCAGACCGCCGATGCTCAGTTTCACTGGCAGGTCATCCTGGCTTTCTTCTTCAAGGCGGTTTGGCACACTGAAATTCAGTTCCAGCTCTGCTTCTTTCATCACCGAGGTAAAGTTGTTCTTGTCGATCGAGACGGTCTGACGTTCTTCGATCGGCGTTTCCTCTGTGCGCCCTTTCATATTTCCCACGATCATCAGCGTCAACGGCAATTCTATTTCCGCCTGCTGACCACCAGTGGCTGGAACATATTTGATATTAATACGTTCCTTTGGTGCGACAGATGCACCGTCAGTTCCTTTTGCCATGTGTCTATACCAACGTAAGGGCTCTCGGGCCCGGAGAAGTAAAGTCGATTCCTACCAAAAGCCCGCCGTAGTCCATAAGCACGGCAGTAATTCGGCAAACAAATATCCCCGTCATACTTCAAGTTACATGTGCGTTGGCTGCGTTTAGTCACCCGAATCACTTACCTAAGTCAGCTCATCGAGATGCCTTCTCTTGCCGCCTGCCTGAAACTCGAATTATTTAGGGTATAGCGTATTTGTTTTTCGACCAGCGAGATGAAATAAATTAAAACCGAATTAAAAAACCATAATAAAATCGTAATTTTACGATTTATATCGGTGTAAAAGAGTCACACCAAGAAGGAATTAAATACATTTATATTTTGAGTTTGGATCATACACACAACATAAATGCACGGTCAACGCTTATATAGCAGAGCAACTAAAGCGAACCACTAAAACACAAAATACACTAAAAACAACAAATTAAAACAAACTTAAGTAAAAATAGGCAGGATAAAAAAGAATATACCGTCGATTTCCAATTAATGGAAAAGGCATATATTTTGTGCCTTTTAATTTCGTTAAAAACGAAATACTTAATCAGCTAACAAAAATAACCAATAACAAATACCCCATTAATTTTAATTTAGTAAAACAATTTACCCTTTATTTTTTACTTTTGACAGAATAAATATCTATGTAACTTTAGGTAATTATTTTTAAGTTAAGAAATAAATATTAGATAATTTAGCAATCATTTATTATTTAATTAAAATTTAAAGGTTTTTATACTATCAAAAAATAGAAAATCAGTGCCATTAACTGCAAGCTGCCTAATGGCGTTATTTCATAACAAAAACTATCGTTTAAGGCAGTGAAATGATCTTTTTACCGTCACTTTCCGGTTAAAAAATAGCAGCTATCCGGCAGGATAATATTCTGGGAGGACATTTACCTCCCTGCTCGTGATAGAGAGGAAAATGAGGGGGCTGGTATGGAGCGATCAAAACAGAACGACGTTAAGCGGTGCGGCTAAGCTAAAGCTCACCCAGATTTCTCAGTGATTGCTCGATCTCCACTACCCATTTATCAGGACAAGGGTAAACCCGGCTTTCGGTGCTGATCTGGTTCGAAGATACGCGGCAGGTTAGCGCATGCAATGACTTAACATGCGCTATTCAGCATGTTTTGACTGCTTTTGCCGTTCGGCATTTAACATCATCGGCAATTTGTCGGTAAGTCGCCATAAACGTCCATGCCCCTCTGGTTGATAATGTTTCCGCAAGATATCGCATATACCGAAAGTGGCAGCGTGTTAAAGCTTCATCTGGCTCCGCCATCCGCTCTAAGAGAGCACCACGAATTCTGCACCATGATTTTTACCACGACCTTTAATAAAAAACGCGCAGAGAGCTTCCCTGCGCGTATCACATCTGATGTGGCGATGAACATGACAGGCTGAATCAGTTTATTTCAACGGCAAATAGATATCCGTGAGCAATTCATGTTCCGCTACCTCATGTACAAAGTTGTGGTAATGGAAGAAAAGCGGGAAATCGCGCAGTTCCTCTCCGCTCTCAGGCAACCAGTCACGATAAAGAGCCTTAGCCAACTCGGTTAACGCATCATGCGATCCCTGATGGCGCAACACCGCACATCGACCAGCAGGGATGATGCTATTTACCACCCCGAAGCGACTGTCTTCCGCAATCGGTGACGTTACTGTTCCGCAAATATGGAACTCAAATTCATCCGGCGGTGTTAAGGTAGGATCATGTGGTGCAATACCGTATGTCTGGCTACTGGTAACAGGTGAATAACCCGTGTTTTTTCGCCATTCAATAAAGCGAGCAGCAGTTTCGTTTATTCGCTCCGGTTGTCCATAATGAGTCAACATTGCGACTGGTGTCGCGGGAAAATTGATGGTTTTGACCTGGCCTTGCATTGTTTGTCTCCTGGCTTTATAAGGTTCGGATATGCGTCTATGCCAATCTACCCAAGGGGGCTGCTGGCGAAATTTCGTCGGTGATAGACCAAACATTTGCCTGAAAGCACGACTAAATGATTCAGCATGCTGAAAACCGGCGTCGAACGCGATATCAGTGATTTTCTCTAACGGATTAAAAGCCAGTCGATAAGATGCGCGTTTTAAACGCATCATCTGGATGTAACGACCAGGTGGCATCCCACAATAACTACAAAATTGACGATGAAAATGAAATGGCGAGAAGTGAGCGACTTCACTGAGTTTTTCCAGTGATAATGTGTCATCGAGATGACAGTCAATATAATCAAAGACCTGTTTAAAACGTCTGGCGTAACTATCAGTTTTATTATCACACATGGCTTCCTCCGTGCTGCTTAATATGCTCGAAGGCGATTCAGTTTGCCTGACTGATCTTGCCCAAAGAACGTTCAGAGGAAACATTTACGAAAAAACGCGCCAGGGTCGTCATGAGCGAGGTCGTAGGGCTTGATAGACTACGCGATTTCACTCTGAATGAATTTAATATTAATTAAATCAATAAAATAGATGACATAATAGGAACAAAACCTGTTTCATATTCCATTGACTCTGAAGGGTAAATAACTGTTCTGTTTTATCTGATACCCCCAAAAGTACCCCCCAATGGATTTTGTGTCCAATTTAAGGCTTACGTTTATAGGCGGTGAAGGTATACCGTTCTCTTCTACCAGAAGAGAATTCTATTTAAATAATTATCATAATAATTATGATCCAAGAAACCATTTAAAGTCATACACATTGCACGATAACGGCTATTGACTCATTGACTAAAAAATGCAGAAATTACCCCTCCCATAAGGAAAAAGGATTTATGGGGTAGGATTATGGATAATATTAAGGAATAAATAATGGCAAATTTGATCTATCTGAAACTCACTGGCATCAAACAAGGTCTTATCTCTGCGGGCTGTTCAAGTGCAGATTCGATTGGTAATAAATATCAGGCTTCCCATGAAGATGAGATTTTTGTTTATGAGTTAATGAATCAGATAACAAGACAAGATAATGTTTCACTCTCCCCTGTGGAAATCAGAAAGCCAATAGATAAAGCCACCCCGCTTCTGGCACAGGCATTGAATGGTAATGAAAAACTAACCTGTGAGTTCTTTTTTTACAGGACTTCTCAATCAGGTGGTAATGAACTCTATTTTAAAATGGTGCTAAGAGATGCGGTTATCAATGATATTCGCTTTTTCGCCCCAAACTCATTAACACACAACGAATTACAACCTCAGGAAAATATTTCATTCAAGTTCGCATCGATTGAATGGGAGCATGTGGTTGCACGGACAAGCTCTTATATCTTATGGAAAGATGTGGAATATTAAGATGAGTATCGATTCGGCACATCAATTTCACTTTTTAGAGGAAAGCAACCGCCTGAGAAGGGTTGCTCTGTTGGCTTCCTCTTTTTTCATTCAAGATAAAACACTAAGGATGCGTTATCTTCGTGAAATTGAGGATTTCATCAATGAAACAGAGATGAAACTCAGGTCATCAACAATTAGTTTTTTTGATAAAAATCATATCCTTCATGAATTGGTAACCGAGCGTGAAGAAACAGAAAGAGACTACCAAAAGCTACGAACAGGTGATTATGTAAAATATATCGTTACGGATATATTTGAAGACCAGGGTGTTTTAAAATACACAAAAATCGCATCTGGTGTTGTATCAGGTGGTTTTCAGGCATTTATGGGATATCGATTAAATCAATTAGGGAGATATCTCAATGTTAAACATTTCAAGTCATTTGGAGTTTTATTAATCTCCCACGGAATCAATAATGCTTATGAGTCAGCAACTCCTATAATATTTGATGGTAAATATAGTGCAGGACCAGTCAGACACATATACAGAGGTCTTGCTTCTCTTGCAGGATATAACGATGATGCCGGAGATGCCTTGTATAGCGCTGGTGATTTGACACTCACAATTTACGCCTCTTTAAGGACACCTGTATTAGTAGACAGTCCTACTCGATTGGCCTCACGAAGCTTTATGGATAAACCAGGAACAACAAAACTATTCAAATATGCTCATGGCGACTTTAAACCTAAATATACTGCGGCAAACAGCATAATGAAGATTTATATGGTAGGGGGTTCTGCCTACAAAGTATATGCTGAATTTACAGATGAAAATTACCGCTTAGGTGATAAGTGATAAGTGATAAGTGATAAGTGATAAGTGATAAGTGATAAGTGATAAGTGATAAGTGATAAGTGATTCTTTAGCCTAAAGGTATTACTCTCCCCTGTAGCAATGACAAATGTCATTGCTAACTTCCATAAGTATAAAAACTACATATCATTTAAAATCTGACCAAATAATTAAATGAATTTAAAACCCGCAGAGGGATTAATTTAATCATCATAATCATTGTGATTTTGTAATTTTCACTTTTAGCTTTCATAAAACTGATAACCGAAATTCCATAAATTAATAAAAATATTTTTATACTGTTTATTATAACACCATACTCATAGTAACCATAAATAGCAAACCCCAGAGATATAAGAAAAAGCATCAGCATTTGATTCCAGCACAGATATGCGATGAAATAAATATAATCAGAAAAAAATTCAATGTCTTTTATTTTTATATTTTTTCCATAAGCCCTGTTTTTTGTATCTACATAGTTATTTTTCAGGCGAAGTAATTCCCTGACACTCAATCCTGATTTTAAGATTAACACTCTTTTATTCATTACACGCTCCCTCGCTCATAATACAAGTCATTCCTTATTAACCAATAACGCCGCCGAATAACGTTAAAATAAAATCAGTTAGCAAAATAAATCATCAGTTTAAATTTAATTAATTTTAAAACCGTAATCATATGTATATTATAATGATTAGCCTCAACTTTTAATACGCAAAAAATCGATATCGAATAAATAATAAAAAAAGTTTTGACAAAGGCAATCACATTGCCACTATCATAGTAAGCGTAAATTGAAAAAAATAGGCTCATGAAGACAGGAAGATACATTGCTTCCCAGCATAAACGAGTAACGATAAAAACATAGTCTGCAAAGGACTCGGCTTTCTTCGTTGGGGTATTAAATTTAAAATCATCGCTTTTAACATACACATAGTTATTTTTAAGACGAAGTAGCTCGCTGACCGTCAACCCTGATTTTAAGATTAATGCTCTTTTATCCATCATCCATTCCCTTGGTTGTTTATTCTGCTAACCAACTAAATCATCACCCCTTCGGCTCAATCCCCTGCTTGCTAAGCTCTTTACGGGCAAGTTCCTTGAACCAGTAGCGTGACCCGTTGGTTTTAACCAATAAGTAGAGGCCACCACCATCATTCATCTTGTAGGGTTTATCTTTGGGCTTGGCAATCTCTACCTGTCTGGCATTGAGCTTCATCTGGGGATATCTCCTCTAGACCGAACAGCGAATCCCCCCATTGATACCCCCAACTCAGCGTAGATTTCTGTGAACGTGAGTAGACAAGCAGAGACAATAAGGGCCGTGAAACTGCGTATTATAAGGGTTTAAAGGGTGTTTTAGTAGACTTAGGGAGACGTTAAAATAGGTATGATGGTGCCGATAATAGGAGTCGAACCTACGACCTTCGCATTACGAATGCGCTGCTCTACCAACTGAGCTATATCGGCTTTAGGATCGTCGTGGCGAGAGCCAGACGTGAACTACGGGGTGACAAATTAGTGATAATGGTACATCAAGTCAAGCGTTTGGCGATCGTCTGCTGGTTTTATCATCATCCTGTTGAAGATGATACGGTTCTGATAATTTTCCGTACTAATAATGCCGCATGCTATAGCTTTTGGGCTTAACGGATAAGCCGGAATCTGGCTTCTATATCACCTTGCTTCGGGAGCCGGTTCCAGACAGATAATATCTGACTAGACAAACGCCGATCATTTTTAATCAATATATTTCTCCGTAGAGTAGGAACGTTACAATAAAAATAACTGCTTACCTTTATGATGAAAATGAAATAAATCTCAACCAAACGGTCATTTTGTTTTAGGAGAAATCCCTATTCTTTTTATTTCTTATTTTGTTCTACTACTGCCAAGGCAATAAGGATGCTGTCTATACGTTGATGCCAAAATAATATCTCACCATCAAAATATTATTTTCGGCATGACTAGAAAGTACCGTGAGAGGATGTGAATAATGAAGATGAAAACACTATTTTTAGGTTTGTTATTGGGTACGAGCTATATCGGCATGGCTGCAGCGGATAGCTTTGCCTCAGCAAGCGCCAGTGCTCAGTCGACTCATGATGGCAAAACTGAGCGCGTAACCAAAACTGAATCATCATCTGGTCAAGGGCCCAGTCACGTCAGTGCTAGCGCTCATGCCGGTTCTGTGGGGGAACCGCAGAAGACAAGCAACAGCGAATCTCACTTCCGGGATAAAACCGATGCCATCAAAGCCGATATAAAGGCAAGAGAATCAGAAAATAAAAACAGGGAAGCAAAAATCAAAGCGGATGTGAAAGCCAGAGAATCCGAAGCCAGAAAAGACGCCGAAAAAGGCTGGGCTGATGCCAAAGCCAAGGCGGATAATTTTAACAGCCGTGCGGAAAAACAGGCTCGTGAAACCGCACGATCAGTCCACAATGCCGCAGAGAATCATCAGCGTTAATAAATAACGCATTATTGCAGCAGAGGACAAAAAATTACTCTTTATCCTCCGGTAGACAGACTATGTATTTGTGATACGTTGCACAAAGCATAGTTTGTTACTATTGGAGGATATTTATCTAATGTAGTTACTTTATTATATTTCTATTGCTGCGTTAGATTTTAATTTAAATAAAAACCACAAAAAAAGAATCACAGTGGGAATGAAATATCTTATTTAGAAAAAAGAATAAAATAAAAAGAGCGGAGTGAAAATAATGCTGCGCATATCATTGATACACGCAGCCATTCATCCATTAAGCGCGAATCAAATCGTCGCCATAACCAATCCACTTATAGGTAGTCAGCGCTTCCAGCCCCATTGGGCCGCGCGCATGCAGTTTCTGGGTGCTGACCGCCACTTCTGCGCCCAGACCAAACTGGCCACCGTCGGTAAAGCGCGTACTAGCGTTGACATATACCGCAGAGGAATCCACTTCACGCACGAAGCGTTCTGCGTTGGTCAACGAGCGCGTCAGAATCGCATCAGAGTGCTGCGTACCATGTTCGCGAATATGTGCCACCGCCGCATCCAGATCATCCACCAGCGTAACGTTCAGGTCGTTAGAGAGCCATTCATCGTTGTAGTTGGCCTCTTCCACTGCAACGACACTTGCCGGACCACCGGTCAGGTAGGGCATCGCTGAAGGACTGGCATGGAGCGTAACGCCCGCCGCCGCCATTTTCTTGCTCAGTTCAGGCAGGAAGCGGTCAGCGATATGTTGATTGACCAGCAGCGTTTCCAGGCTGTTGCAGGCGCTAGGACGTTGTACTTTGGCGCTTTCAATGACCGTCAGCGCCTTGTCGAAATCGATGCTATCGTCCGCATAGATGTGACAAACGCCGATGCCCCCGGTAATAACCGGAATCGTCGATTGTTCGCGGCACAGCTTATGCAGGCCAGCACCACCGCGCGGAATCAGCATATCCACGTAGCGATCCAGCTTCAGCAGTTGATTAACCAGTTCACGATCCGGGCTTTCAATCGCCTGCACCGCGGCGGCAGGCAGGCCGCACTGCGACAGCGCCTGCTGAATCACTTTTACTGTAGCCGCATTGGTGCGGTACGTTTCTTTCCCACCGCGCAGAATCACCGCGTTGCCGGTTTTCAGGCACAGGGAGGCCACATCAATGGTGACGTTCGGACGCGCTTCATAAATCACGCCGACCACGCCCAGCGGCACGCGGCGACGCTCCAGTTTAAGCCCGTTATCCAGCATACTGCCGTCAATCACCTGCCCTACCGGATCGGTCAGGCGGCATACCTGACGCACATCGCTGGCAATCGCGCTCAGTCGTTCCTGCGTCAAAAGCAGACGATCCTGCAACGCCTCACTCATGCCATTTTGGCGCGCATCGGCTAAATCCAGCGCGTTAGCCGCCAGAATCGTTGCACTCTCGGCTTCCAGCAAATCCGCAATCGTCAGCAGCGCGCGATCTTTTTGAGCCGTGCTCAGGACTGCCAGTTGATAAGAGGCCGCTTTTGCCGCTTTACCCATTTGTTCAAGCATCGCGAACTCCTTAATTGATAATCATATCGTCGCGATGGATAGCCACCGGACCATATTCGTAGCCAAGAATCTCGGCAATCTGTTGAGAATGGTGTCCGGCAATCATACGCAGCGCATCGCTGTTATAACGCGTCACGGCGTGCGCCACATCGCGGCCCGCCAAGCTGCGCACGCGGATCACTTCACCGCGAGAGAAATTCCCTTCCACGCGGCGAATGCCCTTCGGCAGCAGCGAGCTGCCGCGTTCAAGGATCGCCGAAAGCGCGCCGTCGTCGACAGTGATTTCCCCTGCAGGTGGCGCACCAAAAATCCAGTGTTTACGGCTTTCCAGCGGCGCATCCACGGCATGAAAACGCGTTCCAACGGAGATATCTGCAATGACATCGCCAATCACACCTGGTTTGCTGCCTGCGGCGATCA
The DNA here is from genome assembly GCF_015689195.1 of Pectobacterium aroidearum. Classification (GTDB taxonomy): domain Bacteria; phylum Pseudomonadota; class Gammaproteobacteria; order Enterobacterales; family Enterobacteriaceae; genus Pectobacterium; species Pectobacterium aroidearum. The sequence goes on along the minus strand of NZ_CP065044.1, from coordinate 1,217,111 downwards.
CCACATCGATACCAGCACGACAGGCCACATCGGCAGCCTGCAATTTAGTCGACATACCGCCCGTTCCGAGGCCTGACACGCTGTCACCCGCGATGCTGCGCAGCGCATCATTGATGCCGTTCACTTCACGAATCAGCTCCGCATCAGGATTATTGCGCGGATCGGCGGTAAACAACCCGGCCTGATCGGTCAGCAGCAGCAGCTTATCCGCATCGGCCAGAATCGCCGCCAGTGCAGAGAGGTTGTCGTTGTCACCCACCTTGATCTCGGCGGTCGCAACGGCGTCGTTTTCATTAATGACCGGAACAATATTGTTATCCAGCAGCGCCCGCATGGTATCGCGCGCGTTGAGGAAACGCTCACGATCTTCCATATCCGCACGCGTCAGCAGCATTTGCCCAACGTGGATACCGTAGATGGAAAACAGCTGTTCCCACAGCTGAATCAGGCGGCTTTGACCCACGGCGGCCAGTAGTTGTTTGGTCGCAATCGTGGCGGGGAGTTCGGGGTAACCCAAATGTTCACGCCCGGCAGCAATCGCTCCTGAGGTGACAATAACAATCCGATGCCCTGCCGCATGTTGCTGCGCGCACTGGCGCACCAGTTCAACAATGTGGGCGCGGTTAAGACGGCGCGAACCGCCGGTTAGCACGCTGGTGCCCAGTTTCACAACCAAAGTCTGGCTGCCGCTCATAATTTCTCTGCCGTTGGATGTCAAAAAATAAGAATAAGGAAAACGTTGTAGCAGGACAGACGCGTTATGCCAACAGGCATAACGCGAAAACCTGCGAATAAATCGGGGATCGTCAGGGAAGCATCACGGTCGTGCAGCGAGGGTCGTAGCGGGTTCGAGCGAGTGCAGCAGTTTCTCCAGTCGGACATGGAAAGCCTGTTTGGCATTTTCCACCTGTTCCATCACGGCTTTGTCCTTGATTTTTTCCTCACGCCAGTTGCCCTGTTTATCAAACAATCCGTAGTGATAGTCATAAGCAAAGGCCTGGCCAGTATCTTCCAGATTCAGCCACCATCCCCAGAACTCGCGATTTTCTGGCGCAGGCTTGATGTTGACGCAAACCGCCAGGCAATCAAAGAAGAACGCGGTATTCTCGCACTGCGCTTCACGTATATAAGGCCCCAACGCCGCAAAATTTTTCATCAGTCGGCTTTTGGAGTGTCCACTCGGTAACATCATCTGCGATCTCCTCTGGTTGAACTTTCTTTTTAGCAGAGAATGGCAATTTATCAACCACCTGGCATCAGGTTACTGTCTGACGCGTGACTTTTCTGCCTCTGCGCCAACGCGCTATGCCACGGAGTTGCGTGGCACGGAAAAGCGTGAAAGCCCCGCTTCGGCGTGTGGCACAGGCAATGCCAGCAGCGCTTGCAGGCGTTCAGCAAAATAAGCGTGAATCGGGCGTTTGCCATCCAGCACGCTTCGCAGTTGTTCTTGTGTAAATGACGTCAGCCTGAGCAGTGCTTCAAAGACCTCTTTCCGTTCTTCCTGCACGCTGAGCGACAGCGGCGTTATGCCGTCATCATTGCTTTGGCAAATCTCCGCACCATAGGCATGCAGCATCGCCAGCATGCGGGCAGACACCGATTCAGGGCGAGGCGGGAAATCAATGGAATGGCGGCTCGTTATCGCATACAGCGCAGGCGTCATGCCGCCTGCGGCACGCACATTCGGGTTGGCGCCATATTGCAGCAACACCTCGAGGCAATGCTGGGCGCCCTGTTTCGCTGCCAGCATCAATGGCGTCATCGCGGGAGCGCCCCACGCGATGTCTTTCTCCATCCCCTGTTGCAGCAATACCTCAAGCGTTGCTTTACGTCTTTCCGGCGTAACCCTTGCATTATTAATCACGCGATGCAGCGGCGGCGCAAGGGTGTTCGCCGTTTCCGCATTGAGGCTAACACCTTGTTGAACCAGCCAGTTCAGCACCTGCGGACGACACCCTGCCGCAGCGGCATAAGCCATATTCATTTCGTCTGGTGCCATGCTATGCAGGTTCATCCCACAGGAATGCAGGTGCAGGAAGAGATCAAGCAGTACGCTTTCGTGCGGACTATGCTGTGAATACAGGAGCAGCGCTATCCCCAGCGGAAGCGCGCCGCTTTCTTGCAGTACCTGCTGTTGATTGAAATCAGCGCCGTGCGCTATCAGCAGATCGAGCAAGTCAGCATGATATTGTCCGGTGGCAATCATCGCCTCACAGAGCGTATAAAGCGCAGGCCACGTCGTCGGCGTGTCATCGTCCTCTTCCCACATCGTATAGCCAATATTGGGAGAAGCGCCTGATTCCAGTAGGTGTGCGAGAGAGGAAGAAAACACGCGATGGACGCGGCTATCCGTTACCGCCGCCTTGGCTCGCAGCACAAGATATTGCGCCAGCACCGTCCCCTGATTGACATCATTTTCGCGCTCAGCACCGTGTTCATATTCTGCGTCATCCTCATCATCAGGTTCGTTTTGCTCAAAACGCAGTGGATAGCGGCGATCGAGATCGGCAGTCCGTTCCGCAATGCGCCGTACCAGCGCAGGAGGAAACGACCTTTCCAGCGCATCCAACAAGACGCTGTGCGAAGGCACATCGCAGCGCATATCCGGAAAGGTATCCAGTAAGAACGTACAAAGCGGCGCGGGCATGCCGCAATGCAACGCCATTTCCAGCCAGGTTACCGAGGTTTTCTGTTCCTGATTAAACGACAGAGTAAAACCCGATTCCCGCATCCCTTCCCGCTCGGCCTGTGCAACGATCGGCTGAAAGACCTCCAGCGTCATCCACGATCCGGCGTGCCGAAATACCGCTTCCAGTATCGACGTCCCCGTCAGGCGTACCGGGCTATCGACCTGGAACAGCCGCATTAACAAGAAACGGTCCTGCTTTTCCAGCAGAACATCGACCGGGTGGCGTTTCTCTGCCTCGGGGTGAAACAGGATTGGCTGATTGATATCCAACCCGTTTGCCAGTAATACCCCCAGCATCGTACTGCGCTGAGCATGGGTATAGACCGGGCTTTCAGGCAGATCAAAAAAGCAGTGTAGCCAACCGCGACCCTGATTATCATGAAAATCCAGCCGGGCACCGTGCTGTAAAAGCAGCGCAGCAAGTTCAGGAGAGTATGACGTGATAGCCGCGAAGAGCGCACTTTCACCTTCAGGCGTTTCGATATTCGCCCCTTTCTCCAGCAAATAGCGGACAAGATCGCTCTCTGTGTCGCGATCCTGACTTAATTGGTGCAAAACTGTTTGCCCGTCGCTCAGTGCGTTGATGTCGCCTTTCGCCGCCAGATAGCGATCGATCAATTTCTGTTTCTTGCTGGTGGGGGCATCAGAGAAACAAATCGTCTCTAACGTATCCGTTTTGGAAGTTGAACCAAACATACACTACGTCCTTATAGCGGTAACGAATGATGAGAAGAAGACGGCTCGCCTGCACTTAGTCGCGCAATCTGTTGGCGTAACTGATCGGAGAAATAGCAATAGCGGTTGCCCCGCGCCAGCCAGTCCAGAAGCCGATGCATCTCATCCAGAGTGGGGGATAGTATCTCCAGTAGCGCTTTAAACATCGCTTCATGTTTATTGCGAATACAGTCGACCAGCAGATCGTTCCCCTCTTCGTCCACTCGTGCGATCGTCACGCCATATTGATGAAGCAGGGTCACAATACGCGCGGCTGCCGCATCGGCGCGATGTAGCGCACAGCGCAGAGGCGTCATCCCGTTGGCACTGCGAGCATGCGGGTTTGCTCCGCGCGCCAGCAGTACATCGGCACACTTCGCTTCACCATAGTAAGCCGCACACATCAGCGGCGTGAATTGTTCATCAATCGAAAACTCATCAATATTCGCGCCGTTATCCAACAGTACCGCGACGGTTTCCGCACGCCGCTCCGGCGTCAGTTCTTCCGCGCTATACAGGCTGATGGTTTTATGCAAAACGGGGGAATTGTCGAACCCACTCAGGGTGTGAATATCCACACCGCGTGCAATAAGCCACTGCAAGACCTGTGGTCGTGAGCCTATTCCCGCCGCGGCTGCCGTGTTGATCAGGTAAGCATTGGTCGCCTGCAAATCCATACCGTGTTCGTAGAGGTAGTTCATCACCTGAAGCAGCACATCTTCATGTGTCGAACTATAGCCACGCTGAAGCAGCGTAATGCAGAGTGGCTCGCTGACCGCACTTTTCTTCACGTTGAAATTCGCACCATGCGCTACCAGTAAATCCAGCAGGTCAGGACGAAAGTTATTCTGCGACACCATTTCAACGCAGACGAGGTAAAGCAATGACCAGTTTCGCATTTCATAGCTGCGCCCCCCGCTCATTTTATCGACCAGAGGCGACGCGCCGTATTGCAGCAACAGGCTCATGGCATCGTAAAAATAGACGTAGTAATCGGGCTCACTCAGCGCTTTTATCAGACGGTTGTCCACAAACTGCATCATGGCCGAGCTACCCACGTCAGGGTATGCATCGGCCTCCCACCCGTCCTGTTTTTTTCGGCCAGAGGAGATGAACAAGGAATAAGGACGATCGATATCCGCCGTTTTTTGCACAATCCGCTCCACCAATTCAAGCGAATAGCGGTTAAGCAAGGCATCCAGAACAAAGCTGTAGTTGCTTAAATCGCAGCGGATATCAGGGTAGGTATCGAGCAAACATTCACAGAGTCGTTCGTCCGCGGCATAAAAAATGGCCATTTCCAATAGCGATCCATCGGTACGGATCTTCTTGTCTTCGGAAAGAATGACACCAGGCTCACGATAAGCTGACCCGCCTGCCCGTTTCACGATCTGTTGAAAGAGCGGCAGTGGAAGCCACTCGCTTTTATAGTTAAAGATGCGTTCAAAAATGCCGGTTTCGGCAAAATGAATCGGGATATCGAGCTGGAAGATATGCTCCAGCAGACTGACATCCTTCTCGCACATCACGATCTCGATCGGAAAGCTGGTTTCCAGCGATGTCCAGAAAATGGTTTCACGATTGAGATCCAAACCGTAACGTAACAGCAGATCGAGCATTTGCTTACGCTGGTCGTCGGTGTAGGTATAGCGATCCTGAGGACAGTACAGGTAGTTCAGCCATGAGTTGCTGAAGAAATTGAGGTAGTGCACATCAGCGCCGTACTGAAGGTAGAGCTCGGCAAGTTCCAGATGGAAAAACTCGATCGCATTATGTAACGAGCTGAATCCTCCAGGCTGTTCAATAAAAGCGCCCTTATCCAGCAGGTAACGAACCAACTCCGTATCCGGTGCGTCCGTATTGACCGTTAGCAAGCCAAGCACATTAGCGCTATGGGGTTGCCTTTCATTGATGCTGCCGCCCTGCGCCAGAAAGCGGTCGATTTGTCGTTTTTTCTTTTCCAGCGGTAGGTCTGAACAACAGATGTCATGCAGGCTTTGCTGCTGACGAGACAATATTCCCCACATCATTGCATCCCTCAACGATTCCCAAACGGGTAAAAAATTGGCAGGTTCTACGCCTGCCATTGATCATGCTTAACACACTTTATCCTGCAGCCATCCACTGATTTGCTGTAATGCGCGATCGAAATTCTGGTACACCGGCGAGAAGTTAACCGGCAGCAGTTTCCCTTGTGCGGATGAGTTCACTATCAGGCTGGCCTCTTCTTTCGGGCACAGCGGATCGTTATCCCAGTAGCCTGCCAGCATTGGCGTCGGGCAGCGGCGTCCGAGTAGCCCCTGCGTTTTCAGCGAATAACGCCCCAGCTCGGTTTTCAGCGAGGTATCCGTCGAGAAGGGCATACCCAGACGACTCGCCAGCACATCCATAAACATATCCGGCACCTGCTGCTGGCGAGTCGAATCGCTTAATAGGTGATGCACCAAAGGGCCAAGACAGGCCACACCACGTAAGCGCTGCGATTCCAGATACGCCAGCCGAACGGCAATATTGGCACCAAAGCGGAAACCAAACGCCACAACGCGCGAGTGATCGACCCACGGGACATCCGGCAGCGCGCGCAAGAGCTGCTGATGCAGGAAACTGGAATCCTGAGTCAGTTTCCAGCGGGAAGAAAATCCAACGGAGGGAACATCAATCGTCAGCATCGCCATGCCAGCTGGCGCAAAATAGTCCTGAAACAGGCGATGATAATCGCTCTGCAACATTTCCAGACTGCCGCACATAAGCACAGTAGGGAAAGGCGCTTTCGCCTGCGATGGCATATGCAGAAAACCGGTCAGCGTGCCGCCACCCGCAATGGGGAACGTCAGTTCTTTGAGTTCATAAGGCAGATACTTGGCGGCCTCTTCATAGGCGCGGTTTGCCAGCGTTTGCGCCTGCTCTGCCAGCTCATCGCCTTTAATATGCGGATAGGCAGCAATGCTGTAGAGATTGGCGGCGTTCAGCCAGAACTGTCCGGTTTGCGCATCATCGCCGCTTTCTGTTGCTCGCTGCTGCCAGTCTGCGCCCTGCTTCGCCCATTCATAAATCCAGTTACCGCCGCGGTAGCCGATCACCGTATCAAGCAGTTGCTCGTTGCTTCTGTCGGCCTTGCTGACCGCGATACGCGACAGCACGTCTTCGATTTCCCAAGGGTCGACGCCACGCCAAATCCACATCAGCCGGTTAATCATGCGATACCAACTGCGGGTCTTTTCCCCTTCCAGCGTAGAATGCAGCCCCTGCACGTCCTGACTATTTCGCGTACGTCGAACCAGCGTCGAGGTTTCTGGATGTTTAAAGGATGGTTTGAATAGCGTTTCAGACAGGTTAGCTTGCGCCACAGCAGCCTCCATTAATGTAAACCGCTGTTAGCGGACATCAGACGACTTCTTCGTCACCCGTTAAAGTGTAACGAACTCAGGCCAGAGAAGACAAATACCAACAGCAGAAACACACGATCGGATCAAAGCCTACGCTAGAAATTACCACAGTTCATAAACAACAATGCCCGGCTAAACCGGGCATTGATGGAAATCGATATTTATCGGTGAGGCAATTAGCGGCCAGACAAAGGCGGCACAAACACCACGCCCATATCCCACGGCTGCTCAATCCAGGTGTCCTGCGGAATATCAATGACGTAATCGTCAACCAGCGGTTTACCAGCAGGCTTAGCGAAAATGGTCACAAAATGCGCTTTCGGGTACATATCACGGATTGCTTTTGCCGTACCGCCCGTGTCGACCAGATCGTCAATCACGATAAACCCTTCGCCATCTCCCTCGGCACGTTTCAGCACTTTCATTTCGCGCTGGTTATCGTGGTCATAACTGGAGATGCAAACGGTATCAACGTGACGAATCCCCAGCTCACGCGCCAGCAGCGCGCTTGGAACCAGACCGCCGCGGCTGACGGCAATGATGCCTTTCCATTGATCGGCAGGCAGTAAACGCTGTGCCAGTTTGCGGGCATGAATTTGCAACATATCCCAGGTTACGACGTACTTTTCGCTCATAAAATATATCCCAGCCGAATAAAAACCGGCTTAAGTTGAGTCTGAGGGGGGAAAAAGGTTGCGCGAGATTATAGATAGCCGACAACATAAAAACCAGTTTTTCTCAACGTGAGAACCGAGTTTTTCCCGTCAACCTGCGCCCTGCCGAGCCCATTGATTCATATTGCAGCAGGAAAAATAAGGCAGGGTCGACGGCAATTCCCCTGCTTTGATGGAAAATGATATTCTGTTATGACACGCCATATTATGTGGCTAACCGCGATTAACTTTTAACCTATAGCCCTGCCCGCCAGAACGCGAAGGCTGGCCGCTAACAAGGAGACTGAAATAGTGTCTGAATTGTCTCAACTTTCCCCCCAGCCGCTGTGGGATATTTTCGCCAAGATCTGTTCCATTCCGCATCCGTCTTATCATGAAGAAGCGCTGGCCGCACACATTCTGGAATGGGCTAAAGAGAAAGGCATTCATGCCGAGCGCGATCAGGTCGGCAATATCCTGCTGCGCAAAGCGGCAACCGCAGGTATGGAAAATCGCAAACCTGTCGTATTGCAGGCGCATCTGGACATGGTGCCGCAGAAAAACAACGACACCGTACACGATTTCACTACCGATCCTATCCAGCCTTATGTTGACGGTGAATGGCTGAAAGCACGCGGCACCACGCTGGGCGCGGATAATGGCATCGGTATGGCGTCTGCGCTAGCGGTGCTGGCCGATCCAAACGTCGAGCATGGCCCGCTGGAAGTGCTGCTGACCATGACGGAAGAAGCCGGTATGGATGGCGCGTTTGGCCTGCAACCAAACTGGCTTCAGGGCGAAATCCTGATCAATACCGATTCGGAAGAAGAAGGCGAGATCTACATGGGTTGCGCGGGCGGTATTGATTTCATTACCCGTCTGCCGCTGACGCGCGAAGTTCCACCGGCTGGTTACCAAACGCTGAAACTGACGATTAAAGGGCTGAAAGGCGGCCACTCCGGCGGCGATATTCATCTGGGTCTGGGTAACGCCAATAAGCTGCTGGCTCGTTTCCTGTTCGAACAGGCGAAAGCGCTGGATATCCGCATTCTCGATCTGAATGGCGGGACGCTGCGTAACGCCATTCCACGTGAAGCCTTCGCCACGCTGTCACTGCCAGCTGCAAACGTCGAGCAGTTGAAGACGCTGAGCCAGGACTATCTGGCGGTGCTGAAAAATGAACTGTCCGCCGTTGAGAAAAACCTGACCGTACTGGTGGAAGCCAGCGACAGCAATGAGCACCCGCTGACGCAGGACAGCCGCGATCGTCTGCTGGCGCTGCTCAATGCCACACCAAACGGCGTGATCCGCATGAGCGACGAAGTCAAAGGTGTGGTGGAAACGTCACTGAACCTGGGCGTTGTGACAATGGAAGACGACCACGCGGAAATCATCTGCCTGATTCGTTCGCTGATCGACAGCGGTAAAGATGCCGTCGTCGGTACGCTGACGGCGCTGGGTCAGTTGGCTGGCGCGAAAACGTCACCGAAAGGCGGCTACCCGGGCTGGCAGCCGGATGCGCACTCACCGGTCATGGCGCTGGTTCGAGAAACCTATCAGAAGCTGTTCAACAAGACGCCGAACATCATGGTGATTCACGCTGGTCTGGAATGTGGTCTGTTCAAGAAACCGTACCCAGACATGGACATGGTTTCCATCGGGCCAACCATCACCGGGCCGCATTCGCCGGATGAACAAGTGCATATCGGCAGCGTCGATCTGTACTGGAAATTGCTGACAGAACTGCTGAAAGCGATTCCGCCACGCGCTTAATCACGTAGTCATAAAAATCAGGGCGGCGCATAGACGTCGCCCCTTTTTTATCCTCAACTAAACAGCCTTATCCCCAATCAAACACCAGCTGCCGCTCAATTTGCGGATCGAGCAGCGTCACATGTAGCCCAACCAGCCGGACGCCTCTGGATTTACGCCGCTCCTGCCAGGTTTGCTGTGCCAGCTTTAACAGATCCTGTTTATTCAACATCGGCCACACATGTTCCTGCGTGGTTTGCTGAAAATCATCAAACTTGAGTTTGACGCCCTGACGCGCAATATGCAGATCGGGTTTTACCCGTTTCAGGCGAACTTCCAGCTCTTGATAAAGCTGTTCAATCAGATTTTCACACTGTCCCCAGTCGTGGATATCCTGCGCCAGCGTCTTCTCCACACCGACCGACTTCCTCAGCCTATCCGGCGAAATCCGTCGCTCATCGATTCCCTGACATCGCTCCCACAGTACGCGGCCAAACTTGCCGAATTCTTTAAGCAGATCCGCCAACGCGTACACTCGCACATCCGCACAGGTATGCAGGCCGCGTTCTTCCAACCGTTTCGCCGTCACCTTGCCGACGCCGGGGATCTTCTCCAACGGCAGCGACAGCAGGAAATCATCCACCTGCTCCGGCGTAATGACATATTGTCCATTCGGCTTATTTAACTCAGACGCGATCTTTGCCAGAAATTTGATCGGCGCAATCCCCGCCGATGCCGTCAGATTCAGCTCATCCGCAATAGTTCGACGAATTTCTTCGGCAATACGTGTCGCCGAACCGTTGCAATGCGGACTGTCGGTGACATCCAGATAAGCCTCATCCAGAGAAAGCGGTTCGATCAGCGAGGTGTAGCGGGCGAAGATATCGCGGATTTGGCGCGAGGTGGACTTATACACATCCATGCGGCCGGGCAACAAGGTGAGGTGTGGACACAGGCGCAAAGCGGTTGCCGTCGCCATCGCACTGCGGACGCCGTAGCGCCGGGCAGGATAGTTAGCGGTACTGATGACGCCACGGCGATCGGCGCTTCCACCAATCGCCAGAGGAATATCGCGCAGGCGCGGGTTATCACGCATCTCAATTGCTGCGTAGAAGCAGTCCATATCAACATGAATGATTTTGCGCATACTGGCCCTCTGAAGATACTGTATAAATATACAGATCAAAGTCAGTATAGACAAGCAGCGCAATAATGCCCGCGTTTACTGCGCGATCAGCATCACCAACTTAAATTCCCCCTGTCCGGCAGGATGGAAAGTCTGTTGATGATAGGCGATCTCTCCCAGCAGAGGGTGGTGGAAACGTCGCTCGCCGCCTTCACGGGCGGTTACCGCCTGCTGAGACCACCAGAGATTGAACTCGCGGCTTTCTTCACACAGCGCCATCACCACGTGCCGAACGGACTCGACAGACGCATAATGGCTGGACTCCGCCCGAAACTCCGCCACCACCCGTCTGGCACGTTCCGGCCAATCAGCGACCAGCGATCGTGCCAGCGGGTTAAGAAACATAAAGCGCAGCAGATTCGGTTCAGGATCGTTTCCCAGCCATCCGGCGAACAGCTGTTCCGACGGCGCATTCCACGCCAGCATGTTCCAGTTGCCATCCAGAAGATACGCAGGACAGGTAATATGGTGCAGACTGGCGGCAACCCGCGCATCGAGCGACATTGCCCTACCCTGCTTCTGAGGATCCTGTACGCCAGCCAGACTAAAAAGATAATCATGCTCTGCGGGTTCCAGCTTTAACGCCTGCGACAAGCGAGTCAGCGCCGAGGCGGAAGCGGACACATCACGCCCCTGCTCAAGCCAGGTATACCAGGTGGTGCTGATTCGGGCGATTTGCGCCAACTCTTCGCGGCGTAATCCACTGGTGCGCCGCCGACCGGACGCGGGCAAGCCGACCCTTTCCGGCGAGGTCCGCTCACGCAGTGCCCGTAAGAAAGCCCCCAGCGCCTTTGGGCCGCTCAGAGAATTGGCAGACATAAACGAATTTGCAGACATAATCAGGTGTCCTTTTCATCCCGCTTGTCCAAACGGCACGCGATGACAACAGCATGAGTGAAAGAAGTGTTAATTAAACAGGGAGTATTTTATACCCGTATAAATGCTCATATTGTACCCGTATTTTTCCCTCACTATAGTGTTCTCAGACCGACGTCTTCTTTAGTGGCTGGCGCGCCGCCGTTTACCCAGATAAAACAAGATCAATTCAGATAGAGCGAGAGCAATGATGGAAGAAAAACAGGATCATAATCGTCGTGTTGAACACCAGTTCGGATCACAGGCGCAGAGCTACCTGACCAGTGCGGTGCATGCGCAGGGCAAAGATTTGACCCGGCTGGCTGCCTTATTAGCGCCTTTTCCGCAGGCACAGGTGATCGACGTCGGCTGCGGTGCCGGACACGCCAGCTTCGTTGCCGCACAGGCCGTCGCGGAGGTTATCGCCTACGACCTGTCTTCTCAAATGCTGGAGGTAGTCAGTCAGGCTGCGATGCAGAAAGGGCTGAATAATATCCGCGTTCAGCAAGGCGTAGCCGAGTCTTTACCGTTCAAAGATAGCAGCGCAGACATCATCATCAGCCGTTACTCTGCGCATCACTGGCATGATGTCGGACAGGCGCTGCGGGAAATGCGTCGCGTCCTGAAACCGGGTGGACGCGTTATCATGATGGATGTCGTGTCTCCCGGTCATCCGCTGCTGGACAGCTATTTGCAGACGGTAGAGAAACTGCGGGATACCTCGCACGTGCGTAATTACGCGCCGGGCGAATGGCTGAGTCTGTTTACGGAAGCAGGGTTTATCGTGCGTAACGTCACCAGCGACAGACTGATGCTGGAGTTCAGCAGTTGGATCGCCCGTATGCGCACGCCAGAACATTTTGCTATCGCGATTCGTGAACTGCAAAAAACGCTGCCGGACGAGGTGGTGCAACATTTTGACGTACAGGCAGACGGTTCCTTTGTCACCGACATTATGATGATAGAAGCCACCCGCGCCTGACCCGCGTTCTCCTACTATTAACAACCTCACATTGAGCAGCCCGTACCCTTTCGGGCTGTTTTTTGTAAATGTTATTTTTTAGCGCTTTTCAACGCTTGATTAATATGAAACCAATGATAATGTGATTTCGTTTTCGTCGTTATCTATTCGCCGACGAAATATATACCGATAACGGCTGTCCCCACGCTTTCGCTAAGACACCAGTAGCGCGACGCGGATGCCGCGTGTAGCAGGCAATTTTATTATCAGGAATCATAATGCAAAAAATCGCGCTGTCGTTTGCGATGTTGTTTTTTTTGCCTTCTCTTGTTGTTACCAGCGCAGCCAGCGAGACCGCACCGCCGCTAGCGCCGATAGCAAAAGAATTAAAACAGCAATTATTAGGCTCTCCGATCTATATTCAGATCTTTAAAGAAGAGCGAATATTCGAACTGTATGCGAAAGTCGGTAACGAATACCGTTTATTGGATCAATACCCAATCTGTAAATATTCGGGCGGGTTAGGGCCAAAACGCGTTGAAGGCGATTTAAAAAGCCCGGAAGGTTTCTATCAGGTCGATCTGCGTCAGTTAAAACCAGACAGCCAATATTACCGCGCAATCAATATCGGTTTCCCCAACGACTATGATAAATCACAGGGATATTCCGGCCGCTATTTGATGATTCACGGCGAATGTGTGTCGGTTGGCTGCTATGCCATGACCAACACCTACATGGATGAGATTTATCGCTACGCTGAAGCGGCGCTACGCAACGGTCAGCCGAAGATTGATATCGCTATCTACCCGTTCCGCATGACGGAACAGAACATGCAGCGCCACCGTAATTCCACCTACGCCAGCTTCTGGAAACAGCTTCAGCCGGGGTACGCCTATTTTAATCAGCACAATCAGCCACCGGCCATCACGGTATTTAACGGGCAATACGTCGTTAACCCACCGTTGATGACCAGCCAGCCGACCTTAAAGTATGCGCTCGCCGAAACAAAATAGAACGAATTCACCTGGCATGATCTGATGCCAGGTTTCGTTGCCCGTCAGCGGCTGCGTCGCTAATACCGTGACGACATCATTGGGTGTCGTCTGCTGCTGAAAATCAATCTCCACATCCTGATCTAACAACGTCGCTTTACCAAACGGCGCACGGCGGGTGATCCAGTAGAGTTTGGTTGAGCAGTACCCCATCACAAAGCGCCCGTCCGACAGCAGCATGTTAAACACACCTTTCTCCCGCAGGACATCCGCCTGTTTGGCGATATAGCGGAATACCGCAGGCCAGTTACCCGGCGTACGCGGGTAACGCTCAGACAGTTGGGACAGCAGCCAGCAGAAAGCAAATTCGCTGTCCGTCTGGCCGACAGGGCGAAACATCCCCGTTTTCAGGGTGCTATAGCCTTTCAGTTGCCCGTTGTGGGCATACGTCCAGTTTCGCCCCCACAGTTCGCGGGTAAAGGGATGGGTATTTTCCAGCGACACCGCGCCGCGATTCGCCTGGCGGATATGTGAAACTACCGCACACGATTTGATCGGATAATCCTGCACCAGTCGGGCAATCGGCGAGTTATAGCTTGGCAGCGGATCTTTGAACGTACGACAGCCGTTCCCTTCATAGAAGGTGATTCCCCAGCCATCCCGGTGCGGACCGGTGTTTCCACCGCGTTGTATCAGCCCGGTAAAGCTAAAGCAGATATCCGTCGGTACATTCGCGCTCATCCCCAGCAGTTCACACATCTGACTTCCTACCCTTCCCTTCTTGCCCTTTTAGAGCGTATTAATGCGGCTTACTGATCCGCCATCTCTTTTTCAATCAGTTGAATCAGGATGTGGATCGCTTTGATATGGATTTCCTGAATGCGGTCGGCATAACCGAAGTGCGGAACACGAATTTCCACATCGGCTGAACCCGCCATTTTGCCGCCGTCTTTCCCGGTCAGCGTAATGACCTTCATGCCTTTCGCTTTTGCTGCGGCAATCGCTTTAATAATGTTGCCGGAGTTACCAGACGTGGAAATACCCAGCAGCACATCGCCTTCACGCCCCAGTGATTCGACATAGCGTGAGAAAACAAAGTCATAGCCAAAGTCATTGCTGACGCAGGACAGGTGGCTCGGATCGGAAATCGCAATGGCCGGATAGCCAGGACGGTTCTCGCGATAACGCCCCGTCAGCTCTTCAGCAAAGTGCATAGCGTCACAGTGTGAACCACCGTTACCACAGGAGATCACTTTACCACCCGCTTTAAAAGCGTTAGCCAACAGCAACGCAGCGTTTTGAATCGACTGAATGTTCGCATCATCACTCAAGAAATTATTCAGTGTTTCCGCTGCTTCTTTCAGTTCACTACGGATTAAATCCTGATACATGGAATCCTCTCATTTTGTCTGGTGACAGTATCATCTTCTGCCATGCAGTGTAGCGGATCGTACTAACAGCGAGAAGCGCGTAATCACGGGATCGAGAGGATCGCTGATGCTCGTCAGAAAACACACGGCTGCCGTTCGGTTTGTGAAGTGAGTTGTAATTATGATGTAAACGAATTGATAAAAATAATCAGATAAACTACAACGAATATAAGCAACAGGTCAGACCTCTTACGACATTGACCTATTACGCCTTATTTCACTGATGAAAACGGTTCTCGCTTTCCACTGGCACACTAAGCCTGGAGAAAAGTGAAAACCCTCCATTCGATCACAATGCTGGAGACACGTTATGGTTGCTGTCAGTATCCTCCTCCTACTGATTATCATCGGAGCGATGTTTTATCATCGGCTCAGTCTGCTGCTCGGCAGCGCCATTCTGCTGGCCTACTTCGCAGCCATGTCCGCGATGTTACTGTGGCCAGTCTGGCTGATGATTCCGCTCGTGATCCTGCTGATTCCGATTACGGTTCCTTCCCTGCGTCAAAAATTGGTTTCCGCTTCTGCGCTGCGCATGTTCCAGAAAGTCATGCCGCCGATGTCGAACACGGAAAAAGAGGCGATCGATGCCGGGACAACCTGGTGGGAAGGCGATCTGTTTCGCGGCGCGCCGGACTGGAAAAAGCTGCATAACTATCCGCGTCCGCAATTGACCGCCGAAGAGCAGGCGTTTATCGACGGGCCAGTTGCTGAAGCCTGCCGGATGGCAAACGACTTTGAAATCACCCACGAACGCGCCGATATTCCACCAGAACTGTGGGAATTTTTAAAAGAGCACCGTTTCTTCGCCATGATCATCAAGAAGCAATACGGCGGGCTGGAATTCTCTGCCTATGCACAGGCACAGGTACTGCAAAAACTGGCTGGCGTCTCCAGTATTGTGGCGATCACCGTCGGCGTGCCTAACTCACTCGGCCCCGGCGAACTGCTGCAACACTACGGCACGGAAGCGCAAAAAGATCACTACCTGCCCCGTCTGGCACGCGGTCAGGAAGTCCCCTGCTTTGCGCTGACCAGCCCGGAAGCGGGCTCGGATGCAGGTTCGATTCCCGATACCGGGATTGTCTGCTACGGCAACTGGCACGGCGAACAGGTTTTGGGTATGCGCCTGACCTGGAATAAACGCTATATCACACTCGCGCCAGTCGCCACCGTGCTGGGGCTGGCCTTTAAACTGTACGATCCCGACCATCTGTTAGGCGATGAAGACGACGTCGGCATTACCTGTGCGTTGATTCCGACGGATACCGACGGCGTTAAAATCGGCCGTCGTCATTTCCCGCTGAACGTTCCGTTCCAGAACGGGCCGACACAGGGTGAAAACATTTTTGTCCCGCTGGACTACATCATCGGCGGAGCGAAGATGGCAGGCCAGGGTTGGCGTATGCTGATGGAATGTCTGTCGGTCGGGCGCGGCATTACGCTGCCGTCCAACTCCACCGGTGGGCTGAAATCGATTGCTCTCGGCATTGGTGCTTACGCGCACATTCGCCGCCAGTTCAAGATCTCCATCGGTAAGATGGAAGGTATCGAAGAGCCGCTGGCACGCATTGCGGGTAACGCTTATGTGATGGACGCCGCCGCAACACTGATTACCAGCGGTATCATGCAGGGTGAAAAACCCGCGGTGCTCTCCGCTATCGTCAAATATCACTGTACCCACCGCGGTCAGCGCAGCGTGATGGATGCGATGGATATCGCCGGTGGTAAAGGTATCTGTCTCGGCCCGACCAACTTTTTGGCACGCAGCTATCAGGGCGCACCGATTGCGATCACCGTGGAAGGAGCAAATATCCTGACGCGCAGTATGATCATCTTCGGGCAAGGCGCCATCCGCTGTCACCCTTATGTGCTGGAAGAGATGGCCGCAGCGCAGGAGAACGATGTATCACGCTTTGACCGTGCGCTGGTTGGTCATATTGGACACGTCGGCAGCAACAAAGTGCGCAGCTTCTGGCTTGGATTGACCAACGGCCGTCTGAGCCGTGCGCCAGTGAACGACAAAACGCGTCATTACTATCAGCAGCTCAACCGGCTCAGTGCGAATCTGGCACTGCTGGCAGATGTATCGATGGCGGTACTGGGCGGCAGCCTGAAGCGTCGCGAACGTATCTCGGCGCGCCTCGGAGATATTCTCAGCCAGCTTTATCTGGCGTCAGCCACACTGAAACGCTATGAAGACGAAGGGCGTCAGAAAGCGGATTTACCGCTGGTGCACTGGGGCGTGCAGGACAGCCTGCATCAGGCCGAGCAGGCGCTGGACGAGCTGCTGCGCAACTTCCCGAATCGTGTCGTGGCAGGACTGCTGACTTTCATCATCTTCCCACTGGGTCTGCGCTGCCCGGCACCGTCTGACCGCCTCGATCATGAGGTCGCGAAGATTCTGCAAACGCCGTCGGAGACGCGTAATCGTCTGGGACGCGGTCAATATCTGGTTGCCAGCGAACACAACCCGGTCGGGCTGCTGGAAGAGGCTTTACTGGATATCATCGCCGCCGAGCCGATTTACCAACGTCTGGCGAAAGCCAGCAACAAGCCGCTACCGTTCATGCGACTGGATCAATTGGCAGAACAAGCGCTGGTGGAAGGTCAGATTACCGCAGAAGAAGCGGCTATTCTGACCAAAGCCGAAGCCAGCCGCTTACGTTCAATCAACGTGGATGACTTTGCGTTCGACGCACTGGCCGCCAACAAACCTAAACCGGTCTCGCAGTCAGAAAGAAAAACCGAAGCAGCATAAACAGCAACAGGCCGCCAATATGGCGGCCTGTTCTTTCATTTACACACGCATCAGTTGTAAAATCCACATCCTCTTTCCTTCTGAATGAAACCCGACACATGGCTTACATCCCCAAGAACTACGCCAGACTTGAAAGCGGCTACCGCGAAAAAGCGCTCAAACTTTTCCCGTGGGTATGTGGTCGCTGTTCACGCGAATTCGTCTATTCCAACCTGCGTGAATTAACCGTTCACCACATCGATCACGATCACAGCAATAACCCGGAAGACGGCAGTAACTGGGAAATGCTGTGCCTCTACTGTCACGACCATGAGCATTCAAAATATACCGATGCGGATATGTATGGATCGACGGTCGTCGCGGGTGAGGATGCGCAGAAGGATGTTGGCGTTGCCACGCATAACCCTTTCGCGAATTTGCAGGCGATGATGAATAAAGGGAAGAAATAGGTCTGTTTACCGCTCCCATCCGATTCGCGATGGGAGCGAGAACTTACATAACGCCGTTACACGAATCAGGCACCGCTCTGCCGTACACGCGCCAGCAACGCATCCACATCAGCAATATGCGGAGCCGCCAGCACTAAGGTTCTGCCCAGGGAAATAGCATGACGCTGGCACGCTAAACGCGCTTCCGTCTCCTGAATACTGTCCAGATCGGCGACGTGCGCCAGCCCAATCGTGCGGCGAATCAATTCGGTTCCACAGTACCCAACGGCATCCCGCCATACCTGCTGTAAAAACAGCGCGGCATAGCCCGATTCCGCCAGTGCCGGATCGCGGCTTTCATTGTCGCTCAACGCCAGAAAACGAGCGGAAAAGGTCTGCCACAGCGTACGAATATCTTCCAGACGCCGTTCACGCCCTGCCGCCGCCTCACGCGGTGCCAGCAGCCCCGGCAGGCCGCAATAATTCAGCAGCAGGTTGCCGATTGCCGTACCGACATCAAAACCAATCGGCCCGTAGAAACCAAATTCAGCATCAATCGCCTTTAAACGCCCTTCTGCGACAAAAATCGAACCGCTATGGATATCACCGTGCAGTAACGCCTCGGCTTTGCTCAGAAAGCCATGCTTCAGCCCGGCAACCGCCAGCTTCAACGCTTTATCGTCACGTAGCGCCTGTACATCCGGCGTCAGCGCCGCGTCAAACTGGTTTCTTTCATGATCGATATAAGGATCGGTAAAGAAAAGGTCTTCGGTAATCTGACACAGTTCAGGGTTGGTGAACTGGCTCACCGCCGCTTTCTTCTCATGCGGGTGCTGATGAAAATCAGAAGTGTGGAATAACGTCTGTGCCAGATATTCTCCCAACTGTGCTGCCGCCTGAGGATAATCCGCCCCTTTAACCAGCTCGCTACGCCAGATACGATGATCGGAAAGATCTTCCTGCACCATTACTGCCAGTTTGGGATCGTGATAAAGCACGGTCACGGTGTGCTGCGGACAAAAGCGCGCGTGTGTCAGCAACGTTTCGGCCTCAATGCGGGCGCGATCGAGGGTCAGGGGCCAGGATTCTCCCACGCACCGCACATAAGGCAGCGCCTGTTTGACAATCACCCGGCTGACGCCCGTTTCATCTTTAATTTTAAACACCAGATTCAGATTGCCATCGCCGATTTCTTCTGCGGCTACCAGCGTTTGCGGCTGACTGACACCGCCGAACTGGCGGGCATATTCAACAGCGTCATTCGCCGTAAAAGTGCGGTAAAGTGACATTCCAACTCCTCGCTATTCTGAAATCAAAACGGTTCTAAAATTAAAACTATCCTTGAACTAAATATATGGACATAAAAACGTTCGGACGTCTATACATCTATTAGGCATCTTGGCAGAATAAGAATATCGATGCAACATGGATTTAACGACCGATGCAGACACTTAACACCACCAGCCTGAAAATCGTTGATAACCAACTGTGGATCCTCGACCAGCAGGCGCTACCGCAAGAAAAATGCTGGCGCCCTTGCCCGGATGTCGCCTCACTGGTTGAGCATATCCAAACGCTACGCGTACGCGGTGCCCCGCTGATTGGCCTGTCCGCCAGCCTGCTGCTCGCCCTACTGGCAGAGAAAGGGTTATCGCAGGCCGAACTGGCACAGGCGCTGGACACGCTGCGGGCATCGCGCCCTACCGCCGTGAACCTGATGAACAATCTGGATCGCATGAAGCTAGCGTTGGCACAGCCGCAGTTTGTCGCTGCGCTGGTGCAGGAAGCCCTACGGCTGGTAGAAGAAGATCGCGCGCTGTGTGAACGCATTGCCGACCATGGCGCAGCGCTGGTGAAACCAAACAGCCGTCTGCTGACCCATTGCAACACGGGCGGGCTGGCAACAGCCGGCATCGGCACCGCCATCGGCGTGTTGCTGCGTGCGCACCAACAGGGAAAGGTCACTCAGGTGTGGGTTGATGAAACCCGACCACTCTTGCAGGGCGGACGCCTCACGGCCTGGGAACTCGGCGAGCTGGGTATTCCTTATCAGTTGATCTGTGATTCGATGGCCGCCAGCCTGATGGCACAGGGCCAGGTCGATGCGATTTGGGTCGGCGCTGACCGCATTGCCGCCAACGGCGACGTCGCCAATAAGATCGGCACTTACAGCCTCGCGGTGCTGGCGCACTATCATCAGATTCCGTTTTACGTCGCGGCACCGCACACCACGCACGATCCCGCGTGCCCGGACGGCCGAGCCATACCTATCGAACAGCGCGCCGCCGCCGAAGTCACCGGCGTCTCCGGCAGCTTCGGCCACTGCCAGTGGGCACCGCAAAACGCGGCAGTCTACAACCCAGCGTTTGACGTCACCCCCGCCGCATTGATCAGCGGCTGGATACTCGATACTGGCGTGGTCACGCCACAGGATGTGAAAGAAGGGATATTCCAGACGGCGTTAAAGTGACGATAAACAAATATTTCCAGAAAATTCAGGATACGCCGCACGGGCGCGGCGAAGCCATCACCCAATAGTGACCGTTCCCCCGCCCATCACCACGCCACCACAGCTCACTGCATCACCCGTGCGCGCCGCAGGTTTACCCTCAACGAGTACGCTGGATGAACCGCTGCTAATGCGCCGATCATGGCCGTGAGGAGCCAGCGGATCGCCTTGTCGAGCCAACGGGAGGCCGTCAACCTTAACCGTTGATGAGCCTGAAGCGACAGGCGTAGACGGATGGCTACCGTGCCCCGTGTCGCTATCGCCTACCTTAACGGCGTTACCCATTTTTTAGTCCTTTTAGTTGATTAGTTCTTTTAACTGAATAGTCAGACTTGCTGCGACCATCATGCTGCGGCCTCGTCATCGGCAGCCAATACCTCTATTCCACGTGGGACGAAGAAATTATTGTTCCTCAACATCGTATTCGCCTGATCGTCCAGCGTAGCGAACCGGAGTTCCTCTGATGCAAAGTCGTGCATAAAATAATTGAAGAAGATATCCGCCTCACGAGGCACCCGCTTCCGGCTATCAAAGAACTTCACCAAATCGGCGCCGTGATACATCTGCCGACGCAGCCCCCTGCTTCTCCGCACATTATCCGCATCATACTCAACCTGCTTCAGCCAGCCCCACTGCGCGTTGAGTTTATCCCGTTCACTTCCACTCACGTTTCGGAGGAGTATCTTGTAGTCATGCAATTTTTCCCCCAGCCAGACGCAGTAGTGGATCATATGCAGTTCGAACACCTCTGGGGTCGGGGCCGTTTTCCCTACCCATTTGCTGTAGAACTCACTGTATGCCTTCGCGGAGTAGCCCTGCCGGCTATCCTGCATGACGAAATACTGGGCTACTCGTGGGTTTTTAGCATCAAGAGTGCGAAAATTGGGAAAAGGCACCTGCGCCCTACGCGCGGTTTCAAACATTTGTCGCAACGGCACCCGGCACAGCTCGGCACTGGGGCGCTGTTCGTTGGGTAACAGTCCTCCCGTCACGTCTTCACTGATGCCGGGACAGAGCACCTCACGCCAGCCGGACCGGAGCGGCCCCAGGGGCAGCAAAGGACGGTATTCTCGTCGTTCATGGGCCGCAATCAGGTGCAAAGCGCTTTTTACTGCGGGGTGGAGGGGCTTGTCGAACTCAATCACTTTCGCGCCAAAAGCCGTAGTGATCATACCAACAACAGGGTGCCGGGCAACGAGACCCGCCCCGTCAGAGACGGTTGCCACGGTATCCCCCATGTCCAGCGAGCTGCGGCGCGTGCAGTCGAACAGGCCAGCAAAGATCACCTCAACCTTGCTGTCTTCGTAGCGATACTCGCTCCCTACTTTGGTACAGACCGACACCAGTAACTCGTCGATAAAGCGTCGGGCTAACGCCGCCCCCAGATCGGCACCGAACACCGAAATCTGGATCAGTTTGATGGGCAGTTGGTTCTCCTTTTTACTCAGTGCAATGCTTTCTTTGAACTTGTTTTTAGCCAAATCTACCCGAGCATCGACCCCAGTCATCATCAACTCGGCCACGATCGGGTTATCCCGAATTGGCTCGGCGGCTTCGAGCAACGCGCGGGTCACCGCCTTTTTGGCAGTCGACGCTACGGCATCGAGGCCGCTCTTCATGGTCCGCAGGTCATCTAGCTTATTGGAGAGCACCTGACTCCAGTCCCCCTTGAAAACACCCTTGACAGTATCGACCGCCGTTTCTTTCCCCTGTTCAACCAGTGCATCGGCATAGTCCTCAGGCAGAGCTTTCTGTCTGGCGTCCAGAATGCTGTCCAGTCTCTCGGATGGCGTATCGTCAAGGGGGGTAGCTAAACCAGGAATATAAACTTTGGCATACGTGTATGAAGAAGTAAGGTCTGCTTTTATTTTTAGAGAGTGGGCACGAAACAAACGTCCTACGTTAGTCAGCCGCTGGCTCTCTTCATCCACATTGATATTGCGTTTCAGACCATCAAAGAAGAAACCTATCTGTAACACCAGTGAGCAAGTACCTATACCTGCCTGATAACGGCTCTCTTCACGCGCAACGCGACATTCCAGATCATCCCAATCCACCATTGCTACTTCCTTGTCCGATAAGTATCAATCACATCTTTCATACCAGGAATACCCCACCCAACCCAGCGCACCATCACTTGGTTATCCGGCAGAAACAGCACATAGAAATTATCTTGTCCTTTTTCCCTCTTAGGCATTGGTAAAATAACTGTATGAATCTCAGGGCGATAGCCCAATTCGTCATATTGTCGGCGGGTCATCGCCAGTTCCCATTTTATCTTAACTGTATCTCCCTCTATCCGATAAGGTCCCGCAGAACTGCCTCCCGTATTAAGTCCATCAAATGCGTCGGTATTCCCTCCCATATTGCCATTGACATACACATAGCTAATGGGGCGGTCGATCACCGAATGGACAACGATTGACGCTCCGCCATGCCGTTCCTGAATCAGGAATGTCCAGCCCAGCCAAAGCACCAGCAGAATGCTTGCCGTCCACCGCCCCCAGCGCGGCAAGATCTGCCATATCGCCGTTATCAGCCCCGAGATCACTCTTGTCAAACCGCTTGCCACGCTCATGTTCGTCCCTTTTGTTCTTGCTGATTCAATTCCTTTGCCACATGTTGGGTCGCTATCTCGCCCACCTGATGACGGCTCTCTTCACGCGCAACGCGACATTCAAGATCATCCCAATCCACCATTACAACTTCCTCGTCCGATAAGTATTTATTACACCCTGCATATCTTGGTGACAACGATAGGTCCAACGTATCATGGGCTTGTTATCGGGCAAAAATAGGACACAGAAATCATTTTGCCCTTTTTCACGTTTCGGCATCGGCAGAGTGATCGTATGTTTTTCAAATTGGAATCCTGATTTTTCCTGTTCCTCAGTCATATCTAATTCCCAATCTATTTTGACAATATCTCCCTCTATCCTATAGGGACCTGCGGTTTTCCCCCCCGCATTCCGCCCGTCAAATGCATCGGTATTTCCCCCCATATTGCCGTTGACATAGGCATAACTAATCGGTCTATCCATTACTGACATAACCACTAATGATGCTCCGCCATGCCGTTCCTGAATCAGGAATGTCCAGCCCAGCCAGAGCACCAGCAGGATGCTTGCCGTCCACCGCCCCCAGCGCGGCAAGATCTGCCATATCGCCGTGATCAGCCCCGAGATCACTCTTGTTAAACCGCTTGCCACGCTCATGTTAGTCCCTTTTGTTCTTCCAACGCCTGCTGACCACCTTCCAGATAGGCTAATGCCCACAACCGTCTTTGAGACTCTGTCGCACCAGCCTGCTCGGCTTTCGCCAATGCCTTGCGGACCATGTTCATCCTTTCACAGGGTGGGAAATGTCTGATGCTATCCCCCTCTTGCCACAGAGCGAGCAGGCGATGCTCGTCAGGCGAACCTTGCAACGCTTGATATAACTCAGGCGTCAATTTCACCAGAACAGGTTCAGTGGGAGGGATCGATAGACTCAGTTCGTGCCAACTGCCGTCGCATTCTCGTAACCACCAGCGGTCGATCCCGCCAAACAGCCCACCGAGCCACGGGGCGTCGTGTTGTTCAACAAGCAGAGGCAGCGCGTGTGGCGTATAGAACCGCAGCAATTGGCTAAATTGCCCTGCAGGTTCAATCACCCTCACACCCAAAGCCAGTTGCCTTTGCAAAGCGCTAAGGGATTGGTCGCTCTCCAACAGGCCAACCACGTGCCTCTGCTGAACAAGCGTCGCCAGTAATCTTTCGTCCTCTGGTAAACAATGCCAAAGCCAGGGACCCAGATTGATCAGTTCAAACAAGTCATCATGAAAATAGAGCGGTAAAAACGGATTTTTGCTCAACCGTTCGCGCTGTTCAGCGGTGAGGTTCGCCCCTTCCAGCAAGGCGAGACAGGCACCCCGGTGCCAGATAGTTTCAGGTAGCATCTTATTCTCCCTGTATCAACGCATCGCCCTGCGCCATGGCACGCAGCAGACAGGGAATACAGACCGGTTTTTCAAGAGGCGGTATTTTGGGCAATGGGGACGGCGCAATCACCTCAACCGTTCCCGGTAATGAGGGCAGTTGGCCTGCCCAACCAGAGCCACAACCCGGGCTGCCGCCTGAATTCATCTTGATGCCAGGGCCGACCAGCGTCACGCCACTGGGGTCAATCTTCACGAAGCTTCCCCCGACTTTCAGCGTCAGCTCTGCGCCCGCTTCAAGAACCACCTTAGCCCCCGCTTTTACATGCACTTCCTCACCAGCCTCAACCAGTAACGCTTGCCCCAGTTTCTGATGCATCGACGCATCAACGGTCAGCGAGAGGTCTCCTTTCACGTGGTCACGTTTCTCATTCTCAACCGTCAGGTGATCGTTGGCTTTAACGCGGGTGACTCGCTCATTATCAATCTCCGTGTGGGCATCATGTTTGATGTGCCAGACCACATCGTTCTCAACGAGCGCCTTGAGATCTTTCTGCCCGTGAAGATAAATCTCCTCCTGACCGGCCTGATCCTCGAAGCGCAATTCATTAAATCCTTCTCCCTGATGCGTCTTCGTGCGCAGTACGGTTCGTGTCTTATTGGCAGGCAGCGGATACGGCGTCGGATTGGTCGCGTGGAAGGTACGCCCGGTGACAATCGGCTGATCCGGGTCACCTTCAAGGAAACTGACGATCACTTCATGGCCGATACGGGGGATAGCAATCATGCCGTACTGACCGCCCGCCCAGCCCTGGCTGACGCGTACCCAGCAGGAGCTCTGGTCATTGCTCGCGCCGTATCTGTCCCACGGGAATTGCAGTTTCACCCGACCATACGGGTCACAGTAGATTTCTTCCCCGGTCGGACCGACAACCGTGGCGATTTGCGGGCCGTCCACCATCGGTTTATACGGCATCGCGGCGCGCCACGTTGTTGTCCCTTTCACCACCGCAAAACTGTTACTCATCGTGGTCGGTTCACCACCGCTTTCCTCTTCCAGCGCCTGCGGTTGCTGCCCGACGTGCGTCACGCTCACCGTCTGCCACACCGCATTCAGCGTCGTATTCGGGTGCTCCGTCAGGGTAAACGTACTGCCCGGCATCAGCCCCGCGCAGTTGGATTCCCCTTCGCTCGTCACGGCTCCAGACCGCAACGCATCCAGCCGGTAGCCGCTGAACGCCTTGCCGCTCGGGTCTTGCTTATAGCGCCCCGGATAATCGTAATGCTGGTAGCTTTCGCGCTGATGTTCCAGCTCACCGCTCATCTTCTTGTGCGACAGCCCGTAAGCCGGCGTCTTGAAGCTATAGTCTTTCAGCTCGACTTCGGCCGTGCTCACCCGCTCTGCGTAGTGGAAGCGCCGGACATATTCACCCTCGCTCAGTCCCTGCGTCGCCAGATTGAAGAACAGCTCGGGGCCTTTGGTCAGTGCGCCCGCATCATCGGCAAACACCACACGGTGTTTACCCTCTTCGTATTCGTGGAAGAAGTACATGCCTTCCTCCGCAGCCAGACGGGTGATAAACGCCAAATCACTTTCCCGGTACTGCACGCAATATTCCCGCACCGCGTGCTCGTTGCGCAGCGCAAAGGCGTAGTCGGTGATGCCCGCCTCTTCCAGCAGCATGCTGATAATGGCTTCCGGCTTTTGTGCCTGAAAAATGCGGGCGTTGGTGCGTAACCCCAGTCGCCACAGCGCCGGACGGACTTCTATCTGATAGCGCGTGCGCCGGAATCCGGTATCGCCCTGCGTGAAACCACTGACAATCCCGCTGACCCGGCGTTTCAGTTCGCCTTCATACCACACCATCAGCTCGCACGGCTGGTCCAGCACCGCGCCGAAATCGACATCCGGCTGTGCACTCGCCAGACTCAGCGACAGGCTGAAAGGCCGGTTCAACCCTTCATCCAGCCTGAAACCCACCACTGCAAAAGTGCCTGCCGCCAGGGCACCGACCTTAACGGTGAACTGTAATCCTGTACTGTTTGCCATAGGCTTTCTCCTTATTTTTATGTTTGTACTGCTGCCACGGTGACCGCATGCGCCATCATGGCTAAACGCCACATGAGCAAAAACGTCATGCAGGTGAAAAGCGCAGAGCATTTAAATTGAGCAGCGATGCGGTATGTTCACGTCGTGGGAAACAAGAAGGTCGCGAGGTTGAAACGGTATGAAGAGTGATGAAAACGTTCCGTGTGGCATCCTTGACGCTATTCCTTTTAAGAAAATACGCGTAAAGGATAACAAGATGTTCATAGTGCTAATAGCGCAAAAAAAGGCCTAAAACCAAGCAAGCACATTGATTAATATTAAAATAATATCATTTTTAATAAATTAGATAGCGAATCAAAAAAGACTCAATCATCATCTGAGAACAGGGCATTCCCCCTGTTCTCAACCTATTGATAAACCCGTCATACTTCAAGCCGCATGTGCGTTGGCTACGTTCAAATACTCGGCCCATCGTGGGCCTCGCCCTAAAGGGCCGCTGCAAGCAGCGTTCAAATCTGCTCCCGGCAGATTTGTCACCCGAATCACTTACCTGAGTAAGCTCATCGGGATTCTCTCTCTTGCCGCCTTCCTGCAACTCGAATTATTTAGGGTATAAACCATTTTTATTCATGGAATAAGGGCATAGCCCCCTACGCGCTAGCGTTCCAATTTCGGATACGCATCCGCGATCTTATCGCCAGTAAAATGCGCGATCCAACCTTCTGGGTTATCGAACAGGCGGATGGCGGTGAAGTGCGGTTCCGGCCCCATATCAAACCAGTGCGCGGTGCCTGCCGGTACGGACAGCAGATCGTTCTTCTCGCACAGGATCTGGTAAATCTTGCCGTTCAGGTGCAAGCAGAACAGCCCCGCGCCTTCGACGAAAAAGCGCACTTCGTCTTCGTGGTGAACATGCTCGGATAAAAACTTGGTGCGCAACTCCGCACGCTGCGGGTTATCAGAACGCATGCTGATGACGTCCCAGCTCTGATAGCCTTTTTCTGCCACCAGCTTATCAATCTCATGCTGATAGGCCGCCAGCACTTCCTCCGACGACGGCGCATCGCTCAGCTTCTGGCTGGCTTCCCAGCGTTCAAAACGTACACCGATTTCGTTCAGTTGTTTCTGAATCGCGTCGGCATCCTGACTTTGCCAAATCGGCTGGCTTGCATCGCTGTCGCTAAAAATGGTTAATCCACTCATTGGGCGTACTCCGGTAAGTCGATCTGGTCAAAACGTGCCACCTGACGGTGACGGCTTACGCTATCCGCATCATCACGAATAAGCTGGCAGGTATGCCAGCCGGCTTCCTGCGCGGCATCCAGCTCCTGACGGATGTCCGACAGGAACAGAAGCTGTTCGGCAGGTAGCCCGATGGCTTGCGCAATCGTGCGATAAGAATCGGTCTCGCGCTTCGCGCCGACGCGGGTATCAAAATAGTCGCGGAACAGCGGACGCAGGTCACCCGCATTGCTGTAACCGAACAGCAGTTGCTGCGCTTCTACCGAGCCTGATGAGTAAACATAGAGGCGCAGGCCTTGCTGCTGCCATGCGGCGAGCTGCGCCGCCACTTCAGGGTACAAGTGCCCCTGAAAATCACCATTACGATAACCCGCACGCCAGATAATGCCTTGCAACAGCTTCAGCGCGGTAGATTTACGGTCCTCATCCATAAACTGGTTCAGCGCGGCAATCAGCGTCTCACTATCCGCATCCGGCTGGCTCAGTTCCTGACGCAGCGCGTCCAGCGCCTGCGCGATCTCAGGATCGCTACCGTGCTGCCGCACCGTGTCGGCCAAACGTTCCCGGGCATAGGGAAACAACACACTGTGGACAAAACGAATGTCGCTGGTGGTGCCTTCAATATCCGTCACAATGGCCTTAATCATGCTTTCGCCTCCAGCAGTCGCCGTTGCAATTCACATTGGAACAGGAACTCCAGCCCTTCCAGATGGCGACGTGCTTCTTTCACCGTCGCGCCCCAGCAGTAAAGGCCGTGGCCGCGCACCAGAAAACCGTAGCGCAACGGCGTGTGGCTAGCGTACTCGGTTACCCGCTGTGCCAGCGCAGGAATATCCTGATC
Organism: Pectobacterium aroidearum; assembly: GCF_015689195.1. Lineage (GTDB taxonomy): Bacteria > Pseudomonadota > Gammaproteobacteria > Enterobacterales > Enterobacteriaceae > Pectobacterium > Pectobacterium aroidearum. Next base: position 1,188,749 of record NZ_CP065044.1, on the reverse strand, counting down.
GTTATCGAAAATCGGGATCGCCACGCGATCCAAATGGGTCGTCTGCCCCGCCAACGACTTTTGCATTTCATAGCCGTGCAGCACCAGTTCAGCGCCCTTTTCTACCCGAGACAGCACCGTGGCATTCACCGAGTGCGTGTGCAGCACCGCACCAATAGTCGGTTCTCGGCGATACAGCAACGTATGCAGCCCCGTTTCCGCCGATGGCGTACGGCCGCTCGGAACATGGTTCGTGGCAATCTCCACCAGCAGGAAATCCTCTGCCTGAAGGCTGCCTTTGTCTTTACCCGATTCGGTAATCAGGCACTGTGCGTCATCAAGGCGTACGGACATATTGCCGCCCGTCGCCGGACACCAGCCCTTCTCGCCGATCCAGTGACAGGCCGCAAGCAGCGCCGTCAATTGTTGATTTTCAGTCATGAGGCTTCCCGTTTTTGGTCTTTCTTTTTCAAAGCATGCAGTTGCAGGTTTAGATCTTTTCATTATGTCTTAGCACGCAAAGGCATTTAGCCGTTTAAACGTCCAAGCGTCTTGATTGCCAAATACTAACAGCATGTTATATTACGAGGCAATACAGGCTTGCAGGAGTCCTACCCGCTATGAGCGCCGCGCTAATCCCCGACAGTAAACTGCCTTCGCTGGGCACCACCATTTTTACTCAGATGAGTGCACTGGCCCAACAGCATCAGGCCATCAATCTATCACAAGGTTTCCCTGATTTTGACGGCCCGGACTATTTACAACAGCGGCTGGCGTATCATGTCAGTCAGGGCGCGAACCAATATGCGCCGATGACCGGCGTCGCGCCGTTGCGTCAGGCAATTGCTGAAAAAACAGAAGCACTGTACGGCTGGCGACCAGATGCCGATAGTGAAGTCACCGTCACGGCGGGTGCCACTGAAGCGTTGTTTGCCGCCATTGCGGCGCTGGTGCGCCCCGGCGACGAAGTGATTTGTGTCGATCCCAGCTATGACAGCTATGCGCCTGCCGTTACGTTGGCTGGCGGCGTACTCAAACGCATCGCCTTGCAGCCGCCTGCGTTTCGCGTGGACTGGTCGCATTTTGCTGACCTACTGAGCGATCGGACTCGTTTGGTCATTCTGAATACCCCACACAACCCGTCCGCCACCGTCTGGCAGAAGGCCGATTTTGAACAACTGTGGCAGGCGATTGCCGCACGTAACATCTTTGTACTGAGCGATGAGGTCTACGAGCACATCTGTTTCGACAGTGAAGGGCACGCTAGCGTGCTGGCACACCCGTCGCTGCGCCAACGCGCCATCGCCGTCTCATCGTTTGGTAAAACGTTCCACATGACTGGCTGGAAAGTCGGCTACTGTGTCGCCCCCGCGGTATTGAGTGCGGAAGTGCGTAAAGTTCACCAGTATCTGACGTTCTCCGTGAACACGCCTGCCCAGTTTGCTATTGCCGATATGCTGCGTGAACAGCCGCAACACTGGCGTGAACTGCCCGATTTTTACCGTGCCAGACGCGATCGCTTCATCAACGCGCTGGCGAGCAGCCGTTTCGAGATTCTTCCTTGCGAAGGCACCTACTTCCTGCTGGCGGACTATCGGGCGATTTCCGATCTGGACGATGTCAGTTTCTGCCGCTGGCTGACCGAACACGTTGGCGTTGCGGCCATTCCGATGTCCGTCTTTTGCGCCGACCCGTTCCCACATACGTTGATTCGACTATGCTTTGCTAAACAGGAAGCAACGTTGGATGCCGCTGCGGAGCGTTTATGTCGACTTTAAAGATTTCACTACTGCAACAGCCGCTGGTCTGGCGCGATGGGGAAGCCAATCTGCGCCATTTCGATACCTTATTGGCAGAGATGAGCGGACGCGATCTGATTGTGCTGCCGGAGATGTTCACCACCGGCTTTGCAATGGAAGCCGCTAAAGGCAGTCTGGAGCAGTCGGTTGTAGAAGCGTGGCTGCACCAGTGGGCGCAGAAAACGAATGCCCTGATCGGCGGTAGCGTCGCGGTGAACACACCAAAAGGCGCAGTGAACCGTTTCCTGCTGGTCGATCCGCACGGTGAGGTGTATCACTACGACAAACGCCACCTGTTTCGCATGGCGGACGAACACCACCATTATCAGGCAGGCACAGAACGGGTCACTCTTGAGTGGCGCGGCTGGCGCATCTGTCCGATGATCTGTTACGACCTGCGTTTCCCGGTCTGGTCGCGCAATCGGCAGGACTACGATCTGGCGCTGTATGTCGCCAACTGGCCAGCGCCTCGTGCAGCACACTGGCAGACGCTGTTAGCAGCGCGCGCCATTGAGAATCAGGCCTACGTTGCAGGCTGTAACCGCGTCGGCACTGACGGCAGCGGTCACAGCTACCGTGGCGACAGCCTGATTATTAATGCACAGGGGGAAATCCTGGCTTCTGCCGCCCCCAACCAGCCTGCCCGTCTGGACGCAGAACTGTCGCTGGAAGCGCTGCAAAGCTATCGGGAATCCTTCCCCGCCTGGCGCGATGCCGATCGCTTTACGCTGTAAAGCAGAGAATTATGCGCCCAGCAATGTATATACTGTGGCGCATGTTACGTTATTCAGTATTGGTGCGCATCATTTCAAGTAATTACGATAAACTAGGCATAAGGAAGTGTTTTTAGGTAAACATATCCAAGCATACATCTGCCTAAATAACATTTAGCATCAAGGAAATAACCTTTACTGAATATCATTCCATATGACTATAAATACTGTAGTTCCTTATGTGGAATAACGTAGAAGGAAATATTGTGTCCGGTAGAAAACAGCATTATATTCCACGATCATTCCAACGTGGATTTCTTGTATACAAGAAATCTAACCAGACGCATGTCTACCACTCTAATAGAAATTATCCATCTAATATCGACAATGTGGCTGCACAACGTGACTTTTACTCTGAACCATCGAATGATGGAAAAAAAACTCTTGACGACATAATCACTGATTATGAAAACAGACTAGGTGAGTTGTTAATAATACTACGCGGTATCGAATTGGGCGGAGCGGTAGACGCTAGCATAGCCGCGGAAGTTATTGCGCACTTAACTCCCCGAGGAAATAGTATACGTCGCATGTTCGACAGTGGTACAACGAAACTCATGATGGGCATATCCGATATTTTCTCTGACAAAGAAGCGATTGCCTCACTACTTGGTTTGGAAGAACCTGTGCCGAACCAAACTTGGAATAAGCATATTGCATCAAACCTTAGTGAAGATGAAAGGTTAACTCAATTTATTGAACTGATTATTGAGAAAACAAAAATTCCGAAATCATCATTTGATCGGGTATTATTTATGTTTGCAAAGGAATACATGCTAGGGGATAAAAACCCTATATTCGACCAATTTCAATTGGTTTTTTCTAGCCTATTTTCTCGAATTGACGATATTGTAAGTAGTGGGCATAAACAGATGTTGAGTAATGGATTGATTGCGGAACCACGTAAACAGGACTTAGAAGAATTTACATGGAGCATCCTTCCTGCACCAGCAGATGGCGCAATCATGCCTGACTGTATTGCGCTTGGATTCGATGAAGAAGAAGGCATATTTCTCCCCTACATAATGACCTCGAAAGCATCTACGGTCATTATACCCCTGACATCACAAAAATTGCTTGTAGGGATACGCTCAGGAAGTACTTTATCTGACCTATCTAATTTTAATCATGAAGCGTCGGAGTGTAGCGATGAGCTTTTTATCGCGTCAGCATCGACTCATACGGCTTTGAGCAATAACATTGGTAAACGTTGGAAAGGCAAGATGGACTCAGCTGTCCAAGATGCTTTAAGTAGTATCAGCAAGACATACAATCCCCCAGAAAACAAAACTGCCGCCCCATCACTTCCGGCAACACGTTCTAGTTATCAGCTCACTTTCATTGGTTGGTCTACAGAGGAAGACATTTCCCACATCACTGAAACCATTCAATTTCTTATAAAAGAATTATGCCAATGGCTAAACCTAACACGGCTAGACGGCATTACATTTACATCAGATTTTGAAAAAGCGCTTACAGAAACAGAACGTGGTTTTGACGTAAATACAACGCCAGAAAGTCTTCCTGACCATATTGCACAGGGAGTTTCAGCTCTCTTAGTTATAAGAAATGGAAAGCTCAAGGTACGTGTCGTGTTCAACAAAGAATATGCCTTGTCTTTGATTGGGGAGGACATACAAAATACAAGAATTGCGTTGCACCTGATTGTGGCGGGGTTGTCTATCGTGCATATGGTAGAGCAATTTGAAAACACTCTACCCAATTTTCTGATGGAACCAGTAATAATAGACAACCATGACGCAGTATTACATTGCGCCATGCGTAAGGCATTGCGCGCTTATCGATATGCTAATATCAGCGCTAAATTTGGAGCAGAAGATTTGTTTGAGCAAGAATTCTCAAATTATCTCACTCAATCCTTCGACTTGGCTTATGCAGATATAGCCAAAGCAAAAGAGGAACATGCTGTAGACAATGATCACCCCAAGCTATTTAATGCTGTCCTTGGTGCTGTAGCCTATATTCTGACGACCTCGGCCCGGCTACTCGGACACCTAGATGGAATGGGAAAGCCCCCCTTGCCAACTCCAGAATCATCTGCTGGTAATGCGATAATATCGCGACAACTTACAGGGTGGATCAATGCATTTGCGTATGATTTACAGCAATTCTGGAAGAAAGAATCGTGGACGCGCGAAGACCTATATGCTCTGAATATCCATGTAGAGCGCCTGCTATGGCCATGCGGCATCTTACTTTACCCCGCTGATAGTGGTCAGGGAACGATGATTTCATCATTCCAAACTGACCAGACACTTCTTTAGCTTATTGCTTTTACTATACTGATGATTACTCACTAGTATTGCATACGATTATTTGCTTCAAAGTCCCGCCACAACGGCATCAAACTCAAGACTAGTGAATGCACAACGTAGTAAAACTAAAAAACAGGCATGGATAGACTAAACAAGTGGCACCCGGTTAAACGTCGTCATAAGAAAAATGATCTTTATTCCCAATATGACGCACCGCCTGATAAAAAGCCTGTAGCGCCAGCGCCACATCCGCGGTGGTCACGGATTCGTCAGGGTGATGACTGATACCGCCACGACAGCGAACAAACAGCATCGCCACTGGCCAGCGTTCAGCGATAGCGATGGCATCATGCCCTGCGCCGCTCGGCAACAGCAGCGTTTTACCCTGCACCTGCACCACCGCCTCGTTTAATATCGACTGCAAGGCGGGATCGCAGCGGGTTGCCGCAATGCGGTAATACTCCTCGGCACTAAACTGGCAACCGCGCTGGTGCGCGATGTCCTGCCCTAGCGTCAGGAGTTTCTCTAACAGAGCATCCAGCGGTGCATCCTCCGGCCCGCGAATATCCAGCGTCATCTTCACTTCACCGGGAATGACGTTCGCCGCGCCCGGCAAACACTGCAACGTACCAAACGTGGCGACCAGATGGGGATCGCTTTCACGCGTAGCCCGCTCAGCCTGCGCCATCCAGTCCGCCGCCGCCGCCAGCGCATCCTGCCGTTGCGTCATCGGTACGGTGCCCGCATGTCCCGCCAACCCAAGGAACGTGCAGTTGAGCCGCCGCGCACCGTTGATCGCCGTGACCACGCCCAGCGCCAGATCCTGCTGTTCCAGACACGGTCCCTGCTCGATGTGCAATTCCAGATAGGCGGCGATGTCGCTGACCGGACGCGCGGCCAGCGCCACCTCAAGTGGATCCAGCCCCGCAATGGTCAACGCCTGCGCCACACTGGTGCCTTCGGCATCCTGACACTCCAGCCAGTTCTCCGGCCAGGTACCTGTTAGCCCTCGACTACCGAGCAGAGTGATGCCAAAGCGGGTCCCCTCCTCATCGCCGAAGCCGATAATTTCCAGCGCCACGGGCAGACGAGTCCCCTGTTGATGAAATGCGCGCACCACTTCAATTGCCGTCAAGACGCCTAGCATCCCGTCATAGCGTCCGGCATTGCGTACCGTATCCAGATGCGAACCGAGCAGCAGCGCTGGTGCATCCGGCGTTAATCCTTCGTAGCGACCGCAAATGTTGCCAACGCTATCTTGCCAGACACTCATCCCCGCTTCGCGCATCCATTCTCCCACCCGCGCGTTGGCGCGCAGGTGCTCCAGCGACAGATAAACGCGGGTCAACTGGCCGGGCGTTTCGCTGATTTCTGCCAGCGCATCGCAACGCGACATAATCTGCTCAGCGGCAACTTGTGCCGCAGCGGGCGACATCAACATTTCACTCATGCACGTCCCTCGTCCGTCGCGTAACAATTCCAGGCAGCCTGCAACGCTTCACCCTGCACAGTGCGGAAACCCAGCCGATTTAATACGGCCTCCAGCGCCGTCAGCGTTTGCATCACACAGTCTTTACGCGCGTTGTAGCCCATCGTGCCGATACGCCAGATCTTGCCCTGAAGTGGGCCAAACGAGGTGCCGATCTCAATGGCAAAATCTTCCAGCAATAGCTTACGCACCTGTTCACCGTGCACACCGTCAGGAATCACCACGCCCAGTACGTTATTCATTTTGTGGGGCAACGAACCAAAAGTTTCCAGTCCCATTCCCTGAATCCCCGCCACCAGCGCATTACCATGCAGCGCATGGCGGGCAATACTGCGATCCAGCCCCTCTTCGAGGATCGTCCGCGCGCATTCACGGGCGGCAAATAGCATGCTCGTCGCCTCCGTATGGTGGTTCAGACGCTCCGGCCCCCAGTAATCCATCACCATGCCCAGATCGAAATAGTTGGAATAGATCATCTCGTCATCGCCATCCTGATGCGCGTCCGTTCGGATCCCCTGTTCTACGCATTTACGACGGCGGATCACCGCTTCCATCTGCGGGCTGAGCGTGATCGGTGAGCTACCAGACGGCCCGCCGAGACACTTCTGTAATCCAGCCGAGACGGCATCCAGTCCCCATTTATCCGTTTCCAGTGGGTTACCGCCAAAAGACGCCGTCGCATCGGTATAAAACAGTACGCCATGACGGCGGCAAATCTCGCCTAGTTCTTCCAGCGGTTGCAGCATGGTGGTCGAGGTGTCGCCCTGCACTGTCAGCAGCAGGCGCGGGCGTACCGCCTTGATCGCGTCTTCGATTTGGTCAGGCGAGAACACCTCGCCCCACGGCACATCGATGGTATGAACCTCAGCGCGGCAGCGACGGGCAATCTCACAGAGCAGATGACCAAAACGACCAAATACCGGCACCAGCACCTTATCGCCAGGCCGGATTGATGACAGCAGAATCGCTTCGATCCCCGCGCGCGAGGTGCCATCCACCAGCATCGTCCAGCGGTTTTCCGTACGGAAAAGCTGACGATAGAGCGCCATGACCTGATTCATGTAGTTCGTCATCGCAGGGTCATACTGTCCAACCAATTGGCTGGCCATCGCCCGTAATACGCGCGGATCGGCGTTGATCGGCCCCGGCCCCATCAGTAAGCGATGAGGTGGATTAATTTGCGCGTACAGTTCGCTGCTCATGGTTATATGCTCCAAACTTTTGTTTCGACTTACACATTCGGCAAGCGTCATTACGCTTCCGATAGTCCCCGAACCGAGGCAATAAACTGTTTTAATTCACGGGTCTGCGGGTTAGCGAACAGCGTTTTGCTGTCGCCCTGCTCCCAGACGGTGCCCTGATGCATAAACACCACGCGGTCGCCCACTTCACGGGCAAAATTCATTTCATGCGTCACCAGAATCAGCGTCATCCCTTCTGCGGCAAGCTGCTCCAGCACTTTCAGCACTTCGCCGACCAATTCAGGATCGAGCGCCGAGGTAATTTCATCGCACAGCAGGACTTTCGGGTTCATCGCCAGCGCGCGGGCAATCGCGACGCGCTGCTGCTGACCGCCCGACAGGTTGGCAGGATAGTAGTGAAGGCGTTCACCCAGTCCGACCTTGTTAAGCATCTGCTCGCCCAGTTCACGGCATTCCGCCGCGCTTTTACCCAATACGCGGCGCGGTGCCAGCATCACGTTTTCCAGCGCAGTCATATGCGGGAACAGATTGAAATTCTGGAACACCATTCCGACCGAGCGGCTGATTTCCCGCGCCTGCGAATCCCGGTCGGTGACCGTCATTCCGCCCAGCTTGATGCTGCCGTCCTGATAGCCTTCCAGACCGTTCATGCAGCGCAGGAGCGTGCTCTTACCGGAGCCGCTGCGCCCGATGATCGAAATGACTTCGCCCATTTCAATATCCAGATCCACCCCTTTCAGGACATGGTTCTGGCCGTAATATTTTTGAACCTGATTAATGGTGATGAGCGGCATTGAATTTCTTCTCCAGATAGCGGCTGTAGTAAGAGAGCGGATAGCACATCAGGAAGTAGCCCAGCGCCACCAATCCGAACACTTTAAACGGCTGATAGGTCACGTTATTCAACATGGTTCCCGCTTTGGTCAGCTCGACAAATCCGATGATTGACGCCAGCGCGGTGCCTTTAATGACCTGGACGGAAAACCCCACCGTGGGCGCGATGGCGATACGCATCGCCTGTGGCGCAATGACCCGATAGAGCGTCTGGCCGAAATCCAGACCGAGACAGCGTGAGGCTTCCCACTGCCCTTTCGGCAAGGCTTCCACGCTGCCACACCAGATATCCACCAGAAAAGCGCTGGTAAACAGCGTCAGCGCCAGTGCCGCCGCCGTCCACGGGCTCACATCGATGCCGAACAGCGCCAGCCCGAAAAACGCGAGAAACAGCTGCATCAGCAGCGGCGTCCCCTGAAACAGCTCGGAATACAGATGGACAAAGCGTGTCGGCCATTTGCGTTTGGTCAACCGCAGCAGCATCAGTGGAAACGTCACCAGCGCGCCGCCAATGAAGGCCGTCAGCGACAACAGCAGCGTCCAGCGTGCCGCCAGCAGCAGGTTGCGCACAATATCCCAGTCGGTAAATGCCATCATGGCTGACTCCTAAAAAAACGCCGCCCTGCCAACAGTAAGAGTTGCCGCATCAGGACAGACAGCGCCAGATAACACAGCGTGGTCGCCAGATACACCTCAAAACTCAGAAACGTACGGGACTGAATCAGGTTGGCGGCAAAGGTCAGTTCTTCATAAGACACCTGCGACACCACCGACGACCCCAGCATGACGATGATGCACTGGCTAACCAGCGCCGGATAAATCCGCTGGAGTGCGGGCGGCAGAATCACACGCAAAAAGGTCTGCACACGCGTCAGCCCCAGCACGCGGGCGGCTTCCCACTGGCCTTTCGGCGTCACCTGAATCCCCGCGCGGATGATCTCGGTGCTGTACGCTCCCAGATTAATCAGCATCGCCAACAGCGCGGCCTGCCCAGCGGTGAGTTTCCAGCCCAGACTCGGCAAACCGAAAACGATGAAGAACAGCTGAACCACAAACGGCGTATTGCGGATCAGCTCGACGTAGATTCCCCACAGCCGACTCAGCAGAGTGGGCTTGCCGCTGCGCAAGGCCGCCCCACAGATACCGATGGCAATACCGCCGAGAGTGGCCATTACCGTCAGCTCAATGGTGACCCACAACCCCGCCAGCAGCTCAGGCCAGAACGGCAACAGCGCGGAAAAATTAAGCTGATAGGTCATGGCGTGCTCCCGTTAAGCCTTGATGCTGGCCGGTAACGGCGCTTTCAGCCATTTTTCCGACAGGCTATTAAGCGTGTCATCTTTCAGCGCCTGCTCAATCAAGGCATCGACTTTCGCTTTCAGCGCGGGTTCATCCTTTTTCAGGCCGATGTAGCACGGCGAATCTTTCAGCATAAATTTCGCCACCGGTGCTTTCGTCGGGTTCTGCTCGGCGATAGCCGCCACAACCAGGTTACCGGTGGCAACATATTCCACCTGCCCGGACAGATACGCCGACAGCGTGGTGTTATTGTCTTCGTAGCGCTTAATCTGTGCGGCCTTCGGCGCGATATCCGTCAGCACCATGTCTTCTACCGCACCGCGCGTAACGCCGATGCTCTTGCCTTCCAGCGCGTCTGACGATGTCAGCGTGCTGTCTTTCGGCCCAAATACGCCGAGGAAAAACGGCGCATAAGCGCGGCTGAAATCGATCACTTTTTCACGCTCGGCGTTTTTGCCCAGGCTGGAGATCACCAGGTCAACTTTGTTGGTTTGCAGATACGGCACGCGGTTGGCGCTGGTTACCGGAACCAGCTGCAACTTTAGTTTCATCTCTTTTGCCAGATAGCGGGCGATATCGATGTCATACCCCTGCGGTTGCAGATCCGTCCCAACCGATCCAAACGGTGGGAAATCCTGCGGCACGGCGACACGCAGCACTCCGCGCTTCTCAATGTCCTGCAACTGATCGGCCATCGCGCTACCGGCCTGAACCAGTAACATTGCCGCGCCCATCACCGCCAGTAACCCTTTTTTGATGCCCAGTTTATTGATCAACATCGTCTCTGCCCCCGGTTAGTGTAATTGAAACGAAAGATTCTTTAAAAACAAATATTGAAACTATCGTTACAAATACTAAGCAAGGAGCATGCCAAATTACATTCGTACGCTTGGCGATGAGGAACAGCGTAGAAGGTCAGAGAATCGTGCTGAAATATGGCATAGCTGTGGATATGGAATACTGGTGAACAGTTTCGGGCGTGATTATAGAAAGATAATTTATGCAACTCATGCACCACGCCCGACGTAGGGCTGCTCAGTCGCCGCCGCCCTACGACCCCTGGCTTTCGGCGTGAATTATGCCGCTACGCGGTACATTCGAAACGCGTGTCATCCTGTCGAACCGCCTGTGACGCGCTCCTGACGCTGCACAGGCTTTCGCAGCGTCCATGCTGCTCATTCGGGATGCCCCACGTTTCTCATCATAATTTTTTACGCCTATGAACAGATAACAACGAGAAACAACCCACAGCCTGCGTCACAAAAATAATCGGGTTTTATCACGCCCGAAACAAGCCACATGACAGATAAGAACACCAATTAACTAGCACCATTTTAGTGCAAAAGCACCATCCCAACGCACCATTAGCGTTGCTCAAGCTCATCCAGTTCACTATAAAGATCCGCGATCTGATGGATGCGCTGGCGTCCGTCACGCAGCATTTCGTGCAGTAGCGCGTTACTAATGACGTTCACCAGACTCATGGCGGATGAATAGCTATCAAACGCCGAGACGCTGTCCAGCGGGACGCACAACGACCAGGTTGCCAGTGATATCAGCGCACTGGCCTGCGGTTCACACAGCAGCAGCACGGGCACGCCACGTTTTTGCAGTTGTACCAGCAGTGGCTGAATCAGGCGCGGACGACGGCGAAAGGCTACCACAATCACGACATCCTGCGCCGTGAGATCAACCAGTTCTTCGGAGAGCGTCTGCCCCGGCTGCGCTAGCAGCGTGACCTGTTGGCGAATCTGGAGCAGTTGTTGGCGCAGGTGTAGCGCCACCGGATAGCTATTGCGCAGCCCAATCAGACACAGGCGTTGCGCCTGCATCAACGCCTGAATCACCGCACCAAACTGCACGGGATCAATCTGATTGATCCACTGTGTCAGGTTCGCCATTTCCTGTTTGTAGTGCCGCGCCAGCAGCGTATTGCCCTGCACGGCATCGCGGTTATCTGCCAGCGGCATCCCACTCTGGCGCAGCGTTCTGAGCTCATCGCGCATATCGCGGTAGCTGGGGTAACCCAATCGTTTGAACAACCGGCTGACGGTCGCTTTGGAAACACCGCTCAACCGCGCCAGCTCGGCGCTGTTGTAGCTAATCAGATCGTCAAAGTGATCAAAGATGAAATCCGCGACGCGCTGTTCCTGCGGGGAAAGTTCGCCGTAGCGATCCCGTAATCGTTCATCTATTTGCATCATCGTCTCTCACCCATTGCGCTTGCTGTAACGTTTGTTTCATGTCGCAGAACATAGCACAGGATTGTCGGGATGATACAGATACCCCTTCCGGTCCTGCATACGGACTTTCCACAGCAGTAAAAAACTGGAACGCCGTTTGCTTAAAGCTAAGGTTAATAACACTCACCCTACATAACATTTAAAAAAGGAATTCCGGCATGATGCAAAGCAATACCGCCCCGTTGGGCATGGCGGTGGCCCCTCATCATTTAGCCAGTGCCAGCGCATTAGCCGTTCTGCGTGAAGGCGGGAACGCCATTGAAGCCATGGTCGCAGCGGCAGCAACCATTGCCGTGGTGTATCCGCATATGAATGGAATTGGCGGCGACGGTTTCTGGCTGATTGTTCCACCACACGGCGAACCGGTCGCCATTGATGCCAGCGGTGCAGCAGGGTCGCTGGCCTGCCGGGCATATTATCAGGGCGAAAAGCGTATTCCGCATCGCGGCCCTAAAGCGGCGCTGACCGTCGCGGGCACCGTTAGCGGCTGGCAGGAAGCGCTGGCGTACTCACAAGAGTTGGCCTATTCACACAGCCCCCCAATGCCGCTGTCTCGCCTGTTATCTGACGCGATTCGCTATGCGGCCGACGGTATTCCCGTCACGCAATCGCAGGAAGATGCGCTCACCCAGCGCTATCACGAATTGATCGATTTCCCTGCCTTTAGCCAGCTTTTTATGCCGCAAGGAAATGTCCCGCGCGCGGGTAGCCGTTTCACGCAGCCGGATTTAGCCGATACCCTGACGACACTCAGTATTGAAGGACTAGACAGTTTTTATCGCGGCTCCGTCGCTGCCCGACTGGCGGCACAGATGGCGCTGATCGGTATGCCGTTGACCGCTGACGATCTGGCGAATTATCACGCCAAACGAACAGCACCGCTGGTGCTCAAGCACAGCAAGGGCGACATCTATAACCTCGCGCCGCCGACGCAAGGTCTGGTGTCGCTCGCCATTCTCGGCCTGACCGATCGTCTGGAAATGGAAGATCTGAACGATAGCCAGACAATTCACCGCATTGTCGAGTCAACCAAGCTGGCGTTTGGCCTGCGCGACCGCTTTATTACCGACCCTCGTCTGATGACGCAGGATGTACAGGCGCTGCTGGAAAGCGATGCGCTCGGCGCGCTGGCGCGTCAGGTCGATACCCGCAAAGCCTTACCGTGGGGAGAAGGAAAAGGCCCCGGCGACACCGTCTGGATGGGCGTTTGCGACAGCAGTGGCCTATGCGTTTCTTTCATTCAAAGTATCTACCATGAGTTCGGTAGCGGCGTCGTGCTGCCGGGAACCGGCGTGCTCTGGCAGAACCGCGGCGCCTCGTTCAGCCTCGATCCCGCGCACCTGCTGGCGTTAGAACCGGGTAAGCAGCCTTTTCATACATTAAACCCCGCCGCCGCACGCTTGTCCGACGGACGGACGATGGTCTACGGGTCGATGGGCGGAGATGGGCAACCGCAGACGCAGGCGGCGCTCTTCATCCGCCACGTCCAGCAAGGCATGCCGCTGCAACAGGCGATTACTGCTCCGCGCTGGCTGCTGGGCAGAACCTGGGGACAGGCCTCCGACACGCTAAAGATCGAAGATCGCTTTAAGCCTGCCACGGTGGATGCCCTGCGCCAGTTAGGTCACGACGTCGAGCTGCTGGGCAGCTTTAGTGAAACGGTCGGCCACGCCGGTGCCATTGTGCGACACACCAACGGCATGCTGGAAGGGGCGTTCGATCCACGCAGCAACGGCAGCGCGGCAGGTTTCTAGTCTTTATTTAACCGGGAGAAAACAGAATGACGATGATCGAACACGATGCGCTGGCAGCCTATCTGCAACAGATGGAAACGCTACTGGCGCTGCAACTTAATCAGGAGCGGCGTCAGGAGTTGCTTGTGCAGTTCAGCCGCATTCATGCCATGGCGCAGCCGCTAATGGCTTTTCCTCTTGATGAGCATCAGGAGATTGCCGGGGTGTATACGTTATGAGTTTATACACCCGAAACGCGTCCTCATCGCTCTCGATCCGGCAAATACAGCAAGGTTTGCAGGCTGGCACGTTCTCCGCGAGAGAGCTGGCACAGCAGACGCTGGACGCGATTGAGCAAGCCAATCCCACCATCAATGCCTACACCCATGTCACCGACGAACGTATGCTGGCAGAGGCTGAATGTATCGACACGCGCCGCCAGCGTGGAGAAACGTTACCGCCGCTGGCCGGTGTGCCTTACGCCGTCAAGAACCTGTTTGATGTCAGCGGTGAAACCACGCTGGCAGGTGCCGAGCTTTTCAGCCAGCGCCCACCCGCTACGCAGGATGCCTTTGCCATCCGCCAGCTTGCCAACCAGGGGGCGCTGCTGTCCGGCATGTTAAATATGGACGCCTATGCCTATGGCTTTACCACCGAAAACAGCCATTACGGCCCCACGCGTAACCCACTCGACACACTGCGCATCGCCGGCGGATCGTCTGGCGGGTCGGCAGCGGCCGTCGCGGCCGGGCTGGTTAACTTCACACTCGGCAGCGACACCAATGGTTCGATCCGCGTGCCGTCGTCGCTGTGCGGCATTTTCGGACTGAAGCCGACATTTGGTCGCTTATCACGCCACGGTAGCCACCCGTTTGTCGCCAGCCTCGACCACATCGGCCCACTGGCGCGGCGTGCGGACGATCTGGCATTAGTGTTCGACACCTTACAAGGTCGCGATAAGCACGATCGTTTTCAGGCTAATCAGGAAGCGCGGCATACCTCAGAGCAGTTGGAAATCGGCAGCGAGGGATTGCGCTACGCGGTGCTGGATGGCTATTTCTCTACCTGGGCCAGCGAGGAAGCCAACGTCACCGTGCGCCAGATCGCACAGGCGCTGGGCGCACAGGAGAGCCTGACGCTAACCGATGCCGCACTGGCACGCAGCGCCGCCTTTATTCTGTCAGCCAGCGAAGGCGGGAACCAGTATCTGCCTGACTTACGTACTCAGTCTGAGCGTTTCGAAGCGCTGTCACGCGAGAGGCTGCTGGCTGGCGCGATGATCCCCGCCGCCTGGTATGTGCAGGCACAGCGCTTCCGTAACTATTTCCGCCAACAGACGCTGGCGTTGTTTGAACATACCGACCTGCTGATCGCCCCTGCAACCCCCTGCTCCGCCACGCTCATTGGGCAGGAAACCATGCGTATTAATGATACCGACCTGCCCGTGCGCGCCAGTATGGGCATGCTGACACAGCCGATCTCTTTCGTCG
The DNA here is from genome assembly GCF_015689195.1 of Pectobacterium aroidearum. Lineage (GTDB taxonomy): Bacteria > Pseudomonadota > Gammaproteobacteria > Enterobacterales > Enterobacteriaceae > Pectobacterium > Pectobacterium aroidearum. Next base: position 1,173,632 of record NZ_CP065044.1, on the reverse strand, counting down.
GGCTGCCAGTCGTAACGGTGCCGGTGGCGACCGCCAACGGCTTACCGATAGGCGTGCAGATTATTGCCGCACCGTGGCGCGAGGACCTGTGTTTGCGGACGGCATGGGCGCTTGAGCAGCAGGGCATAACTTATACCCGTCATACTTCATGAGGAAAGAAAATATGTTGCCTGACGATATTAACCAGCCGGATGTGCTGGCCGACGTGACCGACGCGTTCTATCGCTACGAGAAAGCCCTAACGGGAAATGACATTGCGGTGCTGGATGAGCTGTTCTGGCACGATGAAAAAACGGTGCGCTACGGCGCGGGAGAAAACCTGTACGGGATCGAGGAAATCCGTGCTTTTCGCCTCGCTCGCCCTTCAGCCGGTCTGGACAGGACGCTACGTAATACGGTCATCACGACTTACGGCCATGATATGGCCGTCGCCAGTACGGAGTTCACCCGCGCAGGCAGTACGAAGATCGGCCGCCAAATGCAAACCTGGGTAAAAATGCCTGAAGGCTGGCGTATTGTCGCCGCCCACGTCAGCCTGATGAGTGAATGACGGAGGGGAGATTTCCCCTCCAACTACCGCCCTGGCGTGTCAAGGCTTGCGGTGATAGACCGCTTCAATATTGTATCCATCGGGATCGTGCACAAATGCGGCGTAATAATCCTGATGATAATTCGGGCGCAGCCCCGGCGGCCCATTATCGTGACCTCCCGCCGCTATCGCGGCAGCAAAAAAAGCATCTACATGCTCTCGCGAGGCGGCGCTGAACGCAAAATGCACTGCCGGACAGGGGTCGCCCTTTGACTGATAAATCCAGAACTCACCGCCGGGATCGCTCGACTCGCCATATCCTTCCGTTACCGCAAAACTGACAGCGAATGACATGTCCTTAATCAGGCAATATCCCAACGGCTTGAGTGCAGCTTCATAAAAGTGTCGGCTACGGGCAATATCCCTCACCGGGATGCTCAGGTGATCTAACACAATGGCCCCTTTCGATAGTCGTGATGGATGAAGTCGTGATAGATAAGAGGTGTCACTATAACCATAATTTTCACATGGATAATATGATCGCGATCGGCAAAACAGAAAGGAGCGATAGTTGGCAAAACAGCTTATCGAATCCGCATTGCTGCTCACTTTTATTTCCTCTGTATTTCCCTTGAATATGACAAATATATTACTCAGAACCCTCTCATTTATTGGCGAGAATTAACACTCTCATTTCACCCATTATATCTTTGCTATACTGTATAAAATACCGACAGATAGCATAAGAAAAAAATGTACCTACGTCGGCCTATTTTGGTGTCTATAAGACCAAAAACGTGATTTATTTACCATATTATTCGATTAGTGGAATTCACTATAAATCGCGGGTTATCCATAATCAGAAAAGGTTATATCACCTGCTAATTCATCACGTAAAAACCAACAGGTAACGTACTGTTATAAAAAGAATTTCACTGCAAACCAAAAATCACAAAGATCACATAAACCATGAAGATAAGACAGCAATAATAGCGTTATCGATATCGCTGATATTGGCCTAACGAGACACCTCACTGAGGCAATAAAGGGTTGTCTCAGAATCTGAGTATGGTAGGGTAGATTATGTTTAATCATTATCAGGGCTACGTTATAGAATTATAAACGACACAGGAAAACAATAATTTCATGGCAATTAAACTTGAAGTAAAGAATCTTTATAAGATATTTGGCGAGCACCCAGACAGAGCATTTAAACTGATTGATAAAGGCCTGAGCAAAGATCAGGTATTTGAAAAAACAGGGCTTACTGTTGGGGTAAAAGATGCCAGTCTGGCCATTGAAGAAGGCGAGATATTTGTCATCATGGGATTATCCGGCTCCGGCAAATCCACCATGGTACGCCTTCTCAATCGTCTGATAGAACCCACTCGGGGTCAGGTGCTGATCGACGGTGAGGATATTTCCCAGATATCCGATACCGCGCTGCGCGACGTGCGCCGCAAAAAGATCAGCATGGTGTTCCAGTCCTTTGCGCTGATGCCACACCTGAACATTCTCAGCAATACCGCGTTTGGTATGGAACTCGCTGGCGTGCCGAAAGCGGAACGTGAGCAAAAAGCGCTGGATGCGTTGCAGCAGGTCGGCCTTGAAGCCTACGCCGCGTCTTATCCGGATGAGTTATCCGGCGGGATGCGACAGCGTGTCGGTCTGGCTCGCGCCCTGGCGAACGACCCTGATATCCTGCTGATGGATGAGGCGTTCTCCGCACTCGATCCACTGATCCGTACTGAAATGCAGGATGAGCTGATCAAACTCCAGTCCCGTCATCAACGCACTATCGTCTTTATCTCGCACGATCTGGATGAAGCGATGCGCATCGGTGACCGGATTGCCATCATGCACGGCGGCGAAGTGATTCAGGTCGGTACGCCCGATGAAATCCTGAACAACCCGGCCAATGACTATGTGCGCACCTTTTTCCGCGGTGTCGATATCAGCCACGTGTTTAGCGCCAAAGATATCGCCCGTCGTCGTCCGGTCACCCTAATCCGTAAAACACCCGGTGTAGGCCCGCGCTCCGCGCTGAAAATCCTTCAGGACGAAGACCGTGATTACGGCTACGTACTGGAAGGCGGAAAACGCTTCATTGGCGTCGTGTCGATTGATTCACTGAAGCAGGCGCTGAAAGAACAGCAGCCGCTGGAACAGGCGTTACTGCCCGAACCTGTTCCCGTGCCCGCAGATATGTCACTCAACGAGCTGATTTCTCAGGTCGCACAGGCTCCCTGTGCCGTTCCTGTCGTCGGCGAAAACCATGAGTACATTGGCATCATTTCCAAAGGGATGTTGCTACAGGCACTGGATAAGGAAGGAGTGACCAATGAGTAAATCAACATCAAGCCCATGGGACAACACCACGGCACAATCTCACCCGGCTGACCAGAGCGCAGCGCCTGAACAGGTTAATGGCGCGCAGCAGAACGATCCGTGGGCAACCAGCACACAGAACGCGCCTGCCGATTCAGCTCCAACCCAACACAGCGCGACGCCAGACAGCGCACCGCAGAGCGATCCCTGGTCCACCGGCGCGCCCGCGCAGGATGCGCCCACTAACGGCAGTGATGCCTGGAGCAGCGCGCCAGCTCCCGATGGTTCCGCCGATACAGCCCATCAGGCGGCGCAATCCGGCAGTGACTGGTTAAACAGTGCGGCTCCCGCGACACCTGAACATTTCAACTTGCTCGATCCGTTTAAAGACACGCTGATCCCACTGGACAGCTGGGTTACTCACGGTATCGACTGGGTTGTGCTGCACTTCAGACCGGTTTTTCAGGGCGTTCGTGTCCCAGTCGATTTTATTCTGAGCGGCTTCCAGCAGTTTCTTCTGGGGATGCCGGCGCCAATTGCCATTCTGGTGTTTTCACTGCTTGCCTGGCAGATGTCCAGCCTCGGTATGGGTGTCGCCACCCTGCTGTCACTGATCGCCATCGGTGCGATTGGTGCCTGGTCACAGGCGATGATCACGCTGGCGTTGGTTCTGACGGCGCTGTTCTTCTGCATACTCATCGGGCTTCCCATGGGGATCTGGCTGGCGCGTAGCGAACGAGCGGCGAAGTTCATCCGGCCGCTATTGGATGCCATGCAGACCACGCCTGCGTTTGTCTATCTGGTGCCTATCGTCATGCTGTTCGGTATCGGTAACGTGCCGGGCGTCGTGGTGACCATCATCTTTGCCCTGCCGCCGATTATTCGCTTAACGATTCTGGGTATTCGTCAGGTGCCGGCCGATTTGATTGAAGCCGCAGAATCATTCGGCGCCAGTCCGCGCCAGATGTTGTTTAAGGTTCAGCTCCCGCTGGCCATGCCGACCATCATGGCCGGTGTTAACCAGACGCTGATGCTGGCACTGTCGATGGTGGTTATCGCCTCGATGATCGCCGTGGGCGGTCTGGGTCAGATGGTGCTGCGCGGTATTGGTCGTCTGGATATGGGTCTGGCTGCCGTCGGCGGCGTCGGGATTGTTATTCTGGCTATTATTCTTGACCGCCTGACTCAATCTCTGGGACGCGATCGCCGCAGCAAAGGCAACAAGAGCTGGTACGCCAGTGGCCCGATTGGCCTGCTGACCCGTCCTTTCATCAAGCAGTAACGCTCGTCCCGCTTGTCTGGCCGATGTCAGACAAGCGGCGACATTCACTATTCGTTTTATCAGCACTATTCATTTTATTAGCAACGCAAAAATATACCCTAAATAATTCGAGTTTCAGGTAGGCGGCAAGGGAAGGAGTCCCGATGAGCTTACATAGGTAAGTGATTCGGGTGACTGACAAATCTGCCCAAGGCAGATTTGAACGCTGCTTGCAGCGGCCCCTGCGGGGCGAGGCACACGCCAGTGTGCCGAGTATCGTAGCCAACGCACATGCAACTTGAAGTATGACGGGTATAAAAACAGAGGGAATCATGATGCGTAACACCACACTTTGGGCTGCCGCCCTGACGACCACACTGTTGAGTACACAAGTTTACGCCGCTGACACCGCGCAACCTGGTAAAGGTATCACCGTTATTCCGGTGCAAAGCACTATCTCCGAAGAAACGTTCCAGACGCTGCTGGTCAGCCGCGCGTTGGAAAAGCTGGGCTATGACGTGCAGCCTCCGCGTGAAGTGGACTACAACGTGGCCTACACCTCAATTGCCTCCGGCGATGCGACGTTTATCGCCGTGAACTGGGATCCGCTGCACGCCGATCAGTACAAAGCCGCTGGCGGGGACGCGAAATTCTACCGTCAGGGTGAATATGTCTCCGGTGCCGCACAAGGTTATTTGATCGATAAGAAAACGGCTGATAAATACAAAATTACCAATATTGCGCAGCTAAAAGATCCGAAAATCGCCAAGCTGTTTGATACCAACGGCGACGGCAAAGCCGATCTGACGGGCTGTACGCCGGGCTGGGGATGTGAAGCGGCGATTAATCATCACCTGCCTGCCTATGGCTTAACCAACACGGTCGAGCATAACCAGGGCAACTATGCGGCGATGATCGCCGACACCATCACCCGTTATAAAGAAGGTAAACCGATTCTGTACTACACCTGGACGCCGTACTGGGTCAGTGATGTGCTGGTGCCGGGACGTGACGTAGTCTGGTTGCAGGTGCCTTTCTCTTCTCAACCGGGAGAAATGAAGGATGTCAGCACCAAACTGCCTAACGGCGCTGACTATGGCTTCCCTGTCAACACGATGAAGATTGCCGCGAATAAAGCGTGGGCCGAGAAAAACCCGGCTGCGGCGAAACTGTTCGCTATCATGAAGCTGCCGATTGCTGACGTAAATGCGCAGAACCTGCGTATGCACGAAGGCCAGGGGTCACAGAAAGATATCGAACGTCATGTTGATGGCTGGATCAAAGCCCACCAGCAGTTGTTTGACGGCTGGGTGAAAACCGCCGCTGACGCCGCGAAATAATCACCGGTAGACGAGCGCCCCTTTCGCGAAAAGGGGCGTTTTTCATTGATGGGAGATAATTACGGCAGGTTAACGATTTCGACCCAGTTAGCGCCTTTTCCAGTCGGGTATTGCCCGACTCGCACTAAATCTCCGTTGCCCTGATTGATGCGGTACACCGACAGCGACGTCGATTTTTCACCGCTGACGATCAGGAATGTCCCGCTCGGATCGATCTGCATACCGCGCGGCTGCGTTTCCGTCGGGTAGCGCGTAATGTATTTCAGCTGGCCGGTTTTCGGTTCTACCCGCAGCAGCGTAATCGTGCTTTTGGTGCGTTCCGATACGTACAGGAATTTTCCATTTGGCGTCAGACGTAAATCGGCGCTCCATATCTGCGGCCGACTGTCGGTGCTATTTTTATCCGGCGTCATCGTTCCCGCTCGCATTCCTGCATCGGCCGGAATAGTGTCGGTATAATCCAGTAACGTAAGCTGCCCCGTATTTTCATCCAGCGCCAGACGCGCAACTTTGCCGGACAACTCATTACTCACATAGAGCGTTTTATTATCTGGCGATAACACCAGATGGCGCGGCCCGTTACCTTCAGGCAGTTTAATTTCCGCCGGTTCATTCGGCGTCAACGTGCCCGTCTTCGCATCAAACCGGAACTGTACGATTTGATCGCTGCCCAGATTGCTGGCAAAGACGAATTTATTTTTGTGGTCGGCAATAATGCTATGTGCCTTTTCCCCCGTTGGCACCACCGTGACCGCGCTCGCGTTCACCTTGCCGTCTTTATCAATGCCATTAACCGCGACTTTATTGCCGCCATACGAAGCGCTGAACAGCCATTTCCCCGTGAAATCCGTCGAGAGGTACGCCATGCTGTCAGGCAGTTCCGCTTTGCCTAACGGGCTTAGCGCACCGCTTTTAGGATCGATTTTATAACTCACCGCCGAGTAAGGAATGCCGCGCGTGGCCACATAAAGGAAGGATTTATCCGGGCTAACGGCCATCGGCATCACTTTCGCCCCTGCGGCCACTTTCCCGATAGCGGTCAATTCGCCGTTTTGTGTATTGAGTGTGTAGGCATCGATGGCGCCGTCAGTGGCAGCAGAGACATAGACAGCCGTGACCGCCTGCGCCCCATCGACCACAGCGCGGCGGCTGGCAAGAGCGCACATCCCATTAATACCGCAACGCTTTTTTTCTTAAACACCTGATAATGTTTAAACATACTGTCCCCTGTCGATAGTCGTATAACTTTGGCGATAAGCTAAATCAATCTCATTAAAAACAAAACAAACTTAAGAAGCGTAAAGATATTCTGGTATCTCATTAGGCTCTGCCGGATACTATAGCCTCTGCTTTTAACATCATATTAACGTTTACACTATGTCTCTTCCGCAACACGCTGTATCACCCCAGCCGCAACCGGGGCTCAGTCTATCTTTGACCCTGATTATGTCTGTCGCGACCGGCCTCGCCGTCGCCAGTAACTATTATGCTCAGCCGCTGCTGGAGACCATTGCCAGAGTCTTTGAGCTTTCCGTCAATCAGGCGGGGTTCATTGTCACCGCCGCACAGTTGGGTTACGCCGTCGGCCTGCTGTTTTTGGTTCCGCTGGGGGACATGTTTGAACGCCGAACGCTGATCGTCGGCATGACGTTGCTCGCCGCAGGCGGGATGTTGCTCACCGCTTCTGCGCCCACACTTTGGATAATGATTACCGGCACGGCGTTAACTGGCCTGTTCTCCGTCGTCGCCCAGTTGCTGGTGCCTCTTGCCGCGACGCTGGCGACGCCGGAAACGCGCGGTAAAGTGGTCGGTACGATTATGAGTGGTCTGCTGCTGGGGATTCTGCTGGCGCGTACCGTCGCAGGCGCGCTGGCTTCACTCGGCGACTGGCGCACCGTGTACTGGGTTGCCAGCACCTTGATGGTCATCATGGCGCTGATTCTGTGGCGGGCATTGCCGCGTATTCCACAGCAAAACACGCTGAACTACCCGCAGTTGCTGATCTCAATCTTCCGTCTGTTCTCTGCCAGCCCGCTGCTGCGCACGCGCGCCATTCTGGGCTGTCTGTCCTTTGCCAATTTCAGCATTCTGTGGACGTCGATGGCATTCCTGCTGGCTTCACCGCCCTACGGCTACTCCGAAGGCGTTATCGGCCTGTTCGGGCTGGTTGGCGCAGCGGGCGCACTAGCGGCCTCGCGCGCCGGGCGTCTGGTCGATCAGGGTAAAGCCAAGCCGACCACCAGCGTGGGGATTGTCCTGCTTTTGCTCTCGTGGGGCTTTATCGCGCTCGGTATTCATTCCGTGGCGGCGCTGCTCATTGGCATCATCGTGCTGGATCTGGCCGTTCAGGGCGTGCACGTGACCAACCAAAGCGTAATCTACCGGATGATGCCCGAAGCACGTAACCGCCTGACAGCAGGCTACATGACCAGCTACTTCATCGGCGGCGCGCTGGGCTCACTTCTCTCTGCCTCGGCTTACCAGCAATGGGGCTGGCTGGGCGTCTGTGCCGCAGGCGGCATTATCAGCCTGTTGAACCTGCTGGTGTGGTGGCGCAGCCATCATCATGAGACGCAGGAAGCCATGGCGGCACTGTAGCCCTTCTCATTGACACTCTCCCGGTCGAAACCCTCTCATTCCAGATCGTTTCCTCCGGGAAGGTTACGCCCGATACCATTGCATCAAAAATCATCACGTTCGTTTCGCAATAGCGTGAAATTCCGGTAACGCTTTGCTAGTGTTATCGATTAATTTCCTTTAAGTACAAAAATATCAAGCCAGTGAAGACATTAACCACACCTGCATCATCGGTACCGACAAAATCCGCATCTTTTAGCGAGGGCGTCTTTGACAGTCTACCGATAGTTATCGGCTATATGCCCGTGGCATTCGCGTTTGGCATGAACGCGGTCAAGTTAGGATTTACGCCGCTGGAAGGCATTTTTCTCTCCTGCATCATTTACGCTGGTGCCAGCCAGTTCGTCATCACCGCCCTGCTCAGCGCAGGCATGTCCATCTGGGTGGCGGCCTTGACCGTCATGGCGATGGATGTCCGCCATGTACTGTATGGACCCGCGTTACGGCATCGCATTGCACAACGGCTGCCGACCCGGAAAACCGCGCTCTGGGCATTCGGCCTGACGGACGAAGTCTTTGCCGCCGCCGCTACCCGGCTGGCGAAAGATAACCGACGCTGGTCAGAAAACTGGATGATGGGCGTGTCACTGCTCGCCTGGCTCTCATGGGTGCTCGGCACGCTGATCGGTGCCGTATTCGGCAACGGCCCACTGGATGATTATCCGGCTGTCGAAGCCGCGCTGTCTTTCATGCTGCCCGCGCTTTTCCTGAGCTTTTTACTTGCCTCTTTCAAGCGCAAACAGAGTCTGGTCGTGGCCTGCGCGCTAGGCGGCGCACTGCTGGGGTTGCTGCTTTCCTCCATTCCAGCCGCAATACTGCTCGGCATTCTCAGCGGCTGTCTGGCGTCGCTGGTTAACCCCGTCACGCCACAGGTGAACACATGAGTACGGAAGTTATTCTTATCGGGCTGATTGTGGGGCTGGTGAACTATCTCTTCCGCTATCTGCCTCTACGGCTGAGCGCCTCACGCGCTTCCGGCTCGCTGCAGCGCGGTAAAAAAGCGCTGTTGTTGGATAGCATCGGCATTGCCTCTATCTGTGCGCTGCTAATCGTTTCCAGCGTACCGGATATTCTCGCGCATCACGAAAAACTGCTGCCCACACTGGTAGGCTTTATTACCTTAACGGCCTGTTTTTACAAAACCCGCAGTATCGTCTTGTCGACGTTACTGGGAGCGTTGTGCTACGGAATTGCTTTTAAACTGCTTTGAATCTGCACCCCGACTATCAAATAAGATTTTGATTTAAATAAAGTAAGCGGCGAATTATTCCCACATCATGTGATTCTCCGCTTACTTTCTGTCACAGAAATAAGCACAATTTCCCACCTGAATGCCGTTTACCCATTTAGTAACATTAGTTACTATGCATACCGTGATTAATGAGGTTTATATAAAAAATGGACAGTTCATTCACTCCTATAGAACAAATGCTCGATCTACGTGCTTCACGTAAACCCGGATTTCCACGTCAGGAAGTTTTGCTACTACGTCTATTCATGCACGTTCAGGGCAAGATTTTGGAAAATAGAAACAGAATGCTGAAAGACCAGGGGATTAACGAAACCCTTTTCATGGCATTGCTGACACTAGAATCTCAGGAATCTTACAGTATTCAGCCTTCCGAACTCAGCGCCGCACTGGGATCTTCACGTACGAATGCGACGCGCATCGCTGACGATCTGGAGAAAAGAGGCTGGATAGAGCGACGTGAAAGCAACAGCGATAGACGCTGCCTGCACCTGCACCTAACGGAAGAAGGTAAAGCGTTTCTCGGTCAACTGATTCCACCACAGCACAGCAGCCTGCATGTGCTTTGTTCATCACTTGAATCCGACGAGCAAAAGCAGCTCGAAACCCTGATGAGAAAACTTCTGGTTCGGCTGGATGAGATGGACAACTTCGACAACCTATAACGTCGATAGTCAATAACAACAGAAAAACAACAACAAAGAATCATAGTCGGCACCTTTTTCACCCGGAATGACCCGATGCACATGTATCGGGCAGGTGGGTTTTGCTGCGAAAAATAGGCATGACCTTTCTGCTGTCGCAACGCGCGGCTTAGCAAAACGACAATCTCACGCTACGGGCTAGGCGCACTGAAGGTTCCCCGAGCGACACAGCAAGATGAATTCATTGCGACTATCGCCAGGCTGCACAGTCTGGTGCGATAGTCGATACAAAGAGAATAAAAAGAGAGAGAACAGCATGAGTGAAAGTGTGGAAAATCAGGTGCCGCAGACGCCCAAAAGAAACAAGAAACAGCAGCGTAAGCGTGTGTTATCGCTGTTGACGTTTATTTTCGTCGTGCTGGGTTGTGCCTGGCTGGTTTACTGGTTCCTGGTACTCAGACACCACCAAAGCACTGACGATGCCTACGTCGCAGGTAATCAGATTCAGATCATGGCGCAGGTCAGCGGTAGCGTCACCCATGTTAACGTCGACAATACCGATTTTGTTAAGCAGGGACAGGTTCTGGTAGAACTGGATCCTACCGATGCTCAGCAGGCGCTTGAACGCGCGAAAACCGGGCTGGCCAACAGCGTACGCCAAACGCATCAGCTGATTATTAACAGTAAGCAGTATCAAGCCAATATTGAACTGCGCCAAACCGAGTTGAACAAGGCGCAAAGCGACTTGAGCCGCCGGGAAGCGCTGGGCAGTGCCAATGCCATCGGGCGTGAAGAAGTGCAGCATGCTCGCGATGCCGTCGCGACCGCCAAAGCCGCGCTGGAAGTCGCCAGACAACAATATCAGGCGAATCAGGCGATGATTCTGGATACCCCGCTTGAGAAACAGCCAGCCATACAACAAGCTTCTGTAGAAATGCGTGACGCCTGGCTGGCGTTACAGCGTACCAAAATCGTCAGCCCGATCGACGGTTATGTCTCACGCCGCAGCGTGCAGATTGGCGCGCGTATCTCTTCGACGTCAGCGCTGATGGCCGTCGTTCCCGCGAATCATCTGTGGGTCGATGCTAACTTCAAAGAGACGCAGTTAGCCAATATGCGTATCGGCCAACCGGCTACCGTCGTCGCAGATATCTACGGTGATGATGTGGTGTATCAGGGAAAAGTGGTCGGCCTCGATATGGGAACCGGTAGCGCGTTCTCTCTGCTGCCCGCCCAGAACGCGACTGGCAACTGGATTAAGGTTGTTCAACGCCTGCCCGTCCGTATTGAGCTCGATCCACAGCAGGTTGCCGAGCATCCGCTGCGTATCGGCCTGTCCGCATTGGTTAATGTCGATACCGCCAATGCCGAAGGCAGTGCGCTAGCAGAAACCTCACGCACCACGCCAGCCTACCAAAGTGATGCATTGACGCTGGATCTCACCCCTGTTAACCAGGAAATCAGCGCCATTATTCAGGCGAACGCCGGTTAATCGGGCAGGAGAGAAACGTGCAGAGAGAACCGCTTAAAGGTGCCAGTCTGGCCTGGATGACCGTTGCTCTGTCGCTGGCAACGTTTATGCAGGTGCTGGATTCCACCATCGCCAACGTCGCTATTCCGACCATCGCCGGTAATCTGGGTGCGTCTAACTCGCAGGGAACGTGGGTCATTACCTCGTTTGGGGTTGCTAACGCCATCTCTATCCCTATCACAGGCTGGCTAGCCAAACGGTTTGGTGAAGTCCGCCTGTTTCTGTGGTCAACGGCGCTCTTCGCCCTGACGTCCTGGCTGTGTGGTGTGTCCACCAGCCTGGAAATGCTGATTTTCGCCCGTGTGTTGCAGGGGATTGTCGCCGGGCCGTTGATCCCGCTGTCACAGAGTCTGTTGCTCAGTAACTATCCTCCCGCGAAGCGCAGCATCGCCCTGGCACTGTGGTCAATGACCGTGGTCGTCGCACCGATCTGTGGCCCGATTCTGGGCGGCTGGATTAGCGACAACTATCACTGGGGCTGGATATTCTTCATCAACGTCCCGTTGGGCATCGCCGTGGTGTTTATTGCTATGCAAACGCTGCGTGGGCGAGAAACCAAAACCGAGATCAAGCCCATCGATACTATCGGGCTGGCGCTGTTGATCGTCGGTATCGGTAGCCTGCAGATGATGCTCGATCGGGGAAAAGAGCTGGATTGGTTTAACTCGACGGAAATTATCACCCTGACCGTGGTGGCCGTGGTCGCGATAACGTTCCTGATTGTCTGGGAACTCACGGACGATCACCCAGTGGTGGATTTGTCGCTGTTTAAGTCGCGCAACTTCACTATTGGCTGCCTGTGTATCAGCCTCGCCTATATGTTCTACTTCGGGGCGATCGTGCTCTTGCCGCAGCTGTTGCAGGAGGTGTATGGCTATACCGCCACCTGGGCTGGTCTGGCGTCCGCCCCCGTTGGGCTGATGCCAGTCGTGCTGTCACCGATTATCGGTCGATTCGCGCCGCGTCTGGACATGCGCAAGCTGGTGACGTTCAGCTTCATTATGTATGCCGTCTGTTTTTACTGGCGTGCGTACACTTTCGAGCCGGGCATGGATTTCGGCGCATCGGCCTGGCCGCAGTTCGTTCAGGGGTTTGCCGTGGCCTGCTTCTTCATGCCACTGACAACCATCACGCTCTCCGGGCTTCCGCCGGAACGGTTGGCTGCTGCATCGAGCCTGTCGAACTTTACCCGAACGCTGGCGGGATCAATCGGGACGTCGATAACCACCACGCTCTGGACACAGCGCGAATCGCTGCACCATGCACACCTAACGGAATCGATCACGCCGTATAACCCGATCGCGCAGGAAACATACCAACAACTTCAGGCGATGGGAATGAACCAAACACAGGCCTCGGCCTACATCGCAGAACAGATTACTGCACAGGGGCTGATTATCTCCGCCAACGAGATTTTCTGGGCCGCCGCAGCCGTATTTCTGATACTGCTGGTGCTGGTCTGGTTCGCTAAACCGCCCTTTACTACCGGCGGTGGAGGCGGTGGCGCGCACTAGCGCGTCGCAAACTGTCTTTCCCCTTCCGCCAGCAGCAGGCGGAAGGGGAAACTTCTTTTCCAGTTCCCCCCTTCCCTGATTAATCAAACGCCTCAAACCCCCATTCCTGATAGCGCTGTAGCGAATAACGATTTACAGATTCGGGATAAACATATTTTCACATTCCGATTACAATGCGCCTCTTTTTATTCGGGGAATGGTGGTTCTGCTATGTCACAGGTTTTACATTTCATTTTGGCAACGGCGGCAATTTTTTTGCTGGCGTTACTCGTCAGCCACGACAGAAAGCGTATTCGACTGCGCTTTATTGTTCAGTTGCTGGTCATTGAGGTTTTGCTGGCCTATTTCCTTTTACATTCCAGCATTGGGCTTAACGCGATTAGCTCATTTGCCGGCTTGTTTGAAAAGCTATTATCTTTCGCCAATCAAGGAACCGACTTCGTGTTTGGCGGCATGAACGCACAAGGGCTTTCTTTTATCTTCCTCAATGTGCTCTGCCCTATCGTCTTTATTTCCGCGCTGATCGGCATTTTGCAGCACTGGCGAATTTTGCCTTTGATTATCAAAGGTATTGGTACGTTGTTGTCCAAGGTCAACGGGATGGGAAAACTGGAGTCGTTTAACGCCGTCAGTACGCTGATGCTGGGGCAGTCGGAGAATTTTATCGTCTATAAAGGCATCATCGCCGACATGTCGCCACGACGGATGTACACGATGGCCGCGACGGCAATGTCGACCGTTTCTATGTCGATCATCAGCGCCTACATGACCATGCTGGACGCCAAATACGTCGTTGCAGCGCTGATTCTGAATATGTTCAGCACCTTTATCGTTCTGTCGATCATCAACCCTTACCAGCCTGACGACGAACCAGAACTGAAGCTGGAAAAGCTGCACGAAGACCAAAGCTTCTTTGAAATGCTGGGAGAATACATTCTTGCCGGTTTTAAAGTGGCGATGATTATTATGGCGATGCTGATCGGTTTCGTGGCCTTGATTGCCGCCGTGAATGCGCTGTTCAGCACCGTCTTCGGCGTTAGCTTCCAGGCGATCATGGGCTATGTCTTTTCACCGCTGGCCTGGCTGATCGGCATCCCCTCTTCCGATATCCTGAACGCGGGCAGCATCATGGCTACCAAGCTGGTGGCGAATGAATTCGTTGCCATGATTGAACTGAAGAAGATTGCGGCAGAGATGTCACCACGCGGGCTGGGCATTTTGTCCGTGTTCCTGATCTCCTTCGCCAACTTCGCGTCAATTGGCATTATCGCGGGCGCCATCAAAGGACTGAATGAAGCACAGGGCAACGTGGTATCGCGCTTCGGCCTGAAGCTGGTTTATGGCTCTACGCTGGTGAGTTTGCTGTCTGCAGCAGTGGCGGGACTGGTGCTGTAAACGTGTGTGATGAAAATCATTAGGCTGATGACAAATTAAGTCGAGCGATGATAATGGGTAGATCGTAAAGACGCTGTAAATACATCCCTGTACGCTCGGATTGCGCAGATATGAATCTCATCCCTGAGATTCACACTTTTAGGGCCGTCGCAAGCGACGTTCAAAAACGTTCCTGACGTTTTTGTCCATGGCGCAAACGCTTTACTCTTCTATCCCATTATCACCGTTCTTGTTCTGTAGATAGATTTGCAAGCGACCTGAATCGGCCCCTGAAAAGGGGCTGATGAAGGATCAGAATGCGACGCAGACGGGCGCATCAATCCGCATAACGGATTCCTGCGCGAAACGTAATTTGTAGGTGGTGCGGAGCGCTTCAATATCGCGCTCTTTATCAGCGCCATGAATCAACATCAGCGCCTTACTGTTCTCCCGGGCAACCACTCCATCGTTCCCCAGCCATTGTCCTTTGGCATCAAACACCGTGAGCCCTTCTTTAAAGCGTGGCGTTACCTCGCCGTCCAGAAACGCTTTCCACTCAGCCTCGGAAATCACCGGGCCAGCAGGACGATTCAAACCAAAATAAAGCGTGGTCTGTACCTGCTTGTCGCCAATCTGACACGCCTCAGCAGCCGGTGCTGCGGCAACAGCAGTGGATGAGCGCGGTAGCGAACTACAACCGCTTGCCAGTAGTGCGCCCAACAGCAACGATACCGCGATAACTTTCTGCTTCATCACTCGTTCTCTCATCCGTGGTTATGCTTTCTCAGGGGGCATTCCCCCTGAGAATCGACGCGCGCTATCAGGCCTGGTTCTGTCGCCACCACTCGGACAGCAAAATGCCCGTTGCGACCGAAATATTCAGGCTTTCAACTTTACCAGTACCGCCGATAGAGACTTTTACATCACCCTGTTGCCAGGCGCTATCTGACAGGCCATCCCCTTCCTGACCCAACACAATCACGGTTTTCGCCGGAAGCGTAGCTTGCGATAAGGCAGTACCTTTATGGCTGGACGTGGTCACGATGGTGTAGCCAGCACGGCGGAATTCCGCCAGCACGGACAGGAAATCGTCAGCGTTAATCGCTTTAACGTGTTCCGCACCGCCTTCCGCCGTACGCACGGCCGCGCCGGATTCCAGCAGCGCCGCATCCTGCACCAGGATACCTTTCACGCCGAAATGCGCGCAGCTGCGCATAATGCCGCCGAGGTTGTGCGGGTTACCCACATCTTCCAGCGCCAGCACACAATCGTGCTCGTCAGCCGTTTTCAGGTACTCACGCACATCCAGCCCCTGACGCTTCTTAATCAGGAAGCAGACGCCACCGTGGTGTTCAGTACCGGAAGCCTTGATCAGCTCTTCCTCTTCCACAACGTGGTAAGCCTTGCGGTTTGCTGCCATCCAACGCAGTGCATCGCGGAAACGCGGCGTCACTTCCTGCAGGAACCAGGCACGAACAATCACCTCAGAGCGATTTTTAAATAGCGCCTGACAGGCATTTTCGCCGTAAACACGTGTTTCTTCCTGACGCTGGCGGCGCAGTTGCTCAGGATCGATCTGGCTTTTGCCTGTAATTCCACCGTGATCCGGCGTTTCACTGTCGCCCGGCGCACGAGACACGGTTTTCCACGGAGATTCATAACCGCCCGTCTCTTCACCGCGCGGGCGGCGAGGACGATCGCCACTGCGTTCGTTACGATCTTTATTGCCCCACGGCGTTTTATTGCTATCGCCGTCGCGGGACGGATTTTCCCGGGCATAACGCGGGTTAACGTCGCGCGGATGCTTCGGCTTTTCACGCTGATCCCGTGAACCACCGCCATCACGTCGATCGCCACGGCGATCTTTGTCAGCAGGGCGCTTGTTTTTATTCTCTTTCTCGCCCTCATCATCACTGCGGACGTACATCACACGGACTTTGCCGCTTTTACTATTGAATGAATCGCTCATTGTTTTCTCCACCTACGCGCTGGGCGCGAAGATTACCTTATGTACACCCGCTTAGCCACACGCTTGTGGTAAAAGAGCGCTAACAGTCAGAAGCTATTGTAGCTATTGGGCAAACCACGTTGTTGCCATAATGTCTCCCCACCATAATTTATTCACGCTTAAGCAACATGCCGTTGACTTTCTAATGCCGCGTTACGCGCATTTTATCAGCGACATCTCTATTTTAGCCCTTTTATCTGAGGCCCTGTTATGAATACGGTATGTGGATCTTGCCAAACAACCAATCGCCTGCCAGAAGCGCGTATTGATGACCATGCAAAATGTGGTCGCTGCGGAGAAACCTTATTCAGCGGTGACGTCATCAATGCCACAGAAGCGACGCTCGATAAACTGTTGCAGGACGATCTTCCGGTCGTGGTCGATTTCTGGGCGCCCTGGTGCGGACCTTGTGTCAACTTCGCCCCCGTGTTTGAAAACGTCGCGCAGGAGCGTAATGGGAAAATCCGCTTTATTAAGGTCAACACCGAAGCCGAACCGGCACTGAGCGCACGTTTCCGCATCCGCAGCATCCCAACCCTCATGATCTTCAAACAGGGCCAGATGGTCGATATCCTCAATGGCGCGTTGCCAAAAGCACAGTTTGAGGAGTGGCTGGACGAATCGCTGTAGAGAATTGGGATAAGATCGCGAGGCATTATTGCCTCCTCCCCTTTTGGTCAATCCGCCTGTCGATTAGAATGTCGCCTTTCGGAACCTGCTTCCCTATCATTACAACGAAGCAGGTTCGTTGCAAAATCTCATGGCGTCACCTATTTCATGATCAACCATCCTTTAATGGTCAACCGTCCCCTCAGGGACAATGCCGTACTCCGCCTGCGTCAACAGCGCCTTGAACAGTCAACCAAGCCGTTCCGCGCCCGTGGCTGTCGCGTAATACGCTGCCAGCAGTGTTTATTGCCCGCGACCAACTGTCTGTGCCACACCATTCAGGCGCAGCAATCCCACAGCCGCTTCTGTCTGGTGATGTTTGATACCGAACCGCTAAAGCCGAGCAATACCGGGCGTCTCATTGCCGATATTCTTCCTGAGACTCAGGCGTTTCTTTGGTCACGCACAGAGCCCGACCCTCAGTTGCTTGCGGCTCTGCAAAATCCTGATGTTCAGCCTTATCTGGTTTTCCTTGCCGATGCGGCAGAAGAAGGACGTCAGGTATTTCAGCAGTTCCCCGCAACGGAAAAGCCCGCCCTGTTTGTCTTGCTTGATGGCACCTGGCCGGAAGCACGTAAGATGTTCCGCAAAAGCCCCTATCTGGACAATCTGCCGATCCTGTCGCTGAATGTAGAGGCTCTTTCTCGCTATCAGTTGCGTGAAGCCAGTAGCGCTGGACAACACTGCACCGCCGAGATTGCCATTGCCCTACTCGCTCAGGCAGGCGATACAGTCGCGGCTGACGCGCTATCACAGCACTTCGACCGTTTTCGACGACACTATCTGGCAGGGAAATCACACCACAGCGTGCGGGAAAGTTTACCCATCGTCACAGCACAACCGGTGGAAAGCGTTTAGTATCAAAGAGGATTGATGTGTAAGGAGTGACGCATGAGCCAGCGCGGATTGGAAGCACTGTTACGCCCTAAGTCTATCGCCGTTCTCGGCGCGTCAGAAAAACCGGGACGAGCCGGTTTCCTGATGATGAAAAATCTGCTGGACGGCCATTTCAGTGGTCCAGTCCTGCCTGTTACGCCGAAATATCGTGCCGTTTGCGGCGTGCTAGCCTATCCGACGGTCGCCAGCCTGCCGATGACGCCCGACCTTGCCGTGATTTGTACCAACGCCAGCCGTAATCTGACGTTGTTAGAGGAACTGGGGCAGAAAGGCTGCAAAACTGTCATCATTCTCTCTGCGCCACCGACCCAATTCAGCGAATTAAAGGCCTGCGCCGTGCGCTATCACATGCGCCTGCTTGGCCCCAACAGCCTCGGGCTACTCGCCCCCTGGCAAGGCCTGAATGCCAGTTTCTCCCCGGTCCCGATTATGAAAGGCAAACTGGCGTTTATCTCGCAGTCAGCCGCCGTGTCCAACACGATACTGGACTGGGCGCAACAGCGCGGTATTGGCTTTTCCTATTTTATCGCCTTGGGCGACAGCCTGGATATTGATGTCGATGACCTGTTAGATTTTCTGGCCCGCGATGGCAAAACCAGTGCAATTCTGCTGCATCTGGAACACATCAGCGATGCACGCCGCTTCCTTTCCGCTTCCCGTAGTGCCTCGCGAAATAAACCCATACTGGTGATAAAAAGCGGGCGCAGCCAGCAAGCACAACAGTTGCTCAACGACCAGCGCCACGGTCTGGATGCCGCCTATGACGCGGCCATTCAACGTGCAGGTTTGCTGCGGGTACGGGATACCCATGAGCTTTTTTCCGCGGTGGAAACCTTAAGCCACCTGCGACCACTGCGCGGTGAACGCTTGATGCTGGTGAGCAACGGTGCGTCGCCAGCCGCACAGGCGCTGGATCAGCTTCTTAGCCGACAGGGCAAGCTCGCACAGCTTAGCGATACGACTCGACAAGCGCTACAGGACGCCTTACCGCAGGCCGTCACTATCGGCAATCCGCTCGATCTGCGGGATGATGCGACGGCCGCTCGCTATCTGGCCGCGGTTTCTGTCTTACTGGACAGTGACGACGTCGATGCACTCTTGATCATTCACGCGCCCAGCGCCGCCGCGCCCAGCACTGATTGCGCGGCACAGTTGATTACGCTCTTCCAACAGCATCCGCGTGGGAAAAGAATTACATTACTGACCAACTGGTGTGGCGAATTCTCCTCGCAGGAAGCACGACGCTTGTTTAATGATGCCGGCATTCCGACCTATCGCACGCCGGAAGGCGCGGTAACGGCATTTATGCATATCGTCGAATATCGGCGTAATCAGAAACAGTTAAAGGAAACCCCAGCGCTGCCGCAGGATTTAGGCATTAACGCGAGTCAGGCGCATGCGCTGATTCATCAGGCGCTGTCGGATGGCGTCACTCAGCTCGATACGCATGAAGTTCAGCCCATCCTGCAAGCCTATGGTTTGAATACCTTACCCACCTGGATTGCTGGCGACAGTGCAGAAGCCGTCCATATCGCCGAGCAGATTGGCTATCCGGTAGCGATTAAACTGAGATCGCCAGATATTCCGCATAAGTCGGAAGTTCAGGGTGTCATGCTATACCTGCGAACTGCCAGAGAGGTCCAGCAAGCGGCAGACGCTATTCTCGACCGAGTAAAACGCACCTACCCTCAGGCACGCATTTACGGCCTGCTGGTACAGAGCATGGCAAATCGCGCCGGTGCGCAGGAACTCAGAATTGCCGTCGAGCAGGATCCCGTTTTCGGCCCGCTGATTATGCTAGGAGAAGGTGGCGTTGAGTGGCGAGAAAAGCAGGCCGCCGTCGCACTGCCGCCGCTGAATATGACGCTGGCGCGCTATCTGGTATTGCAAGCGGTAAAAGGCGGCAAGATTCGCGAATACAGCGCCCTGCGTCCGCTGGATATTCCCGCGCTCAGTCGCTTGCTGGTTCAGGTTTCCAACCTGATTCTCGACTGCCCTGAAATTTCCCGACTAGACATTCATCCCCTGCTGGCGTCTGGGGATGCATTTACGCTGCTGGATGTTACGCTGCATCTGACGCCATTTAGTGGCGATCCCCAGTCAAGGCTGGCAATACGCCCCTATCCCCATGAGCTAGAAGAAACCGTCATCCTCAAAAATGGTGAGCATTGCCTGTTCCGACCGATCTTGCCGGAAGACGAACCGCTGCTCAGTTCGTTCATCGCAAGAGTGACGAAAGAAGACCTGTATTATCGTTATTTCAGCGAAATTAATGAATTTACTCACGAAGACTTAGCCAATATGACGCAAATTGACTACGATCGTGAGATGGCATTCGTGGCCGTACGCCAAGTCGGTGAAGAGACAGAGATTATTGGCGTGACGCGCGCGATTTCCGATCCGGATAATACGGATGCGGAATTTGCCGTGCTGGTGCGCTCCGATCTAAAAGGGCTGGGTCTTGGCAGACGGCTGTTGGAAAAGCTGATTGATTACGCCCGGGCACACGGTCTCTTCCGATTGACCGGCATTACCATGCCGCATAATCAAGGTATGATCCAGCTATCCAAAAAGCTCGGTTTTCACATCGACGTACAATTAGAAGAGGGGATTGTGACGCTGGAATTGCCGCTGAAAGGCTGATCGCACGACGTGACATGGCTCTTGCAACGGGAATTGTTATAGCAAAACAGGATCACAACAGCCGAAAAGTAATGGTATTATCGCCCATTCGGCTACTCCTTAACTTTTGATAATGACCAGAAGGTCATATACCCTAGTGCAGCTCGAAGTATGGTGGGTATAAACTGATGAGAGAAGAAACGCACTGTGATGCTGTCAAATTTTAAACGCAACAAATACCAACAGCACCTTGCACAACTGCCCAGAATCCCTCAGAACGCAGATGATGTTCAGACGTTGCATTCGCCTGAGCTTTTCCGCACGACGCTGATTAACGCTATTTTGAGCGCTAAAAAACGCATCTATATCGTGGCGTTGTATCTTGAACGCGATGACGGTGGCATGGGGATTCTATCCGCAATTTATGAAGCCAAACGGCAGTGCCCAGAACTGGATGTCCGCGTTCTGGTAGACTGGCATCGTGCTCAGCGTGGCAGGATCGGCGCAGCGGCAGAAAATACCAATGCCGATTGGTATTGCGATATGGCGAAGAAACATCCAGACACGCATTTTCCTATCTACGGCATTCCTGTCAACACACGCGAAGCGTTGGGTGTGCTGCATCTGAAAGGGTTTATTGTCGATGACACGGTCATCTACAGCGGGGCCAGCCTGAATGATGTTTATCTGCATCAGCATCAGAAGTACCGCTATGACCGCTATCAGTTGATTCATAATCCGGTGTTGGCTGATACGATGGTGCAATATATCCAGACAATGCTGTCAGCCCCGGCAGTGCAGCGGTTAGATCATACCGATCGCCCGAAGAGTCTGGAAATCAAAAATGATATCAAACAGTTCCGTCAAACGTTGCGCACCGCTAGCTATCAAGCTCCGGAACACAGTGCGGATGCGAACGAATTAACCGTCACGCCGCTGGTCGGGCTAGGAAAACAAAGCCCGCTGAATAAGACCATACATCATCTGATGTATTGCGCTGATGAGCATCTGGTCATCTGTACCCCATATTTCAACCTGCCAGCGCTGCTGGTCAGAAATATCATCCGACTATTGCGGGACGGCAAGAAAGTAGAAATTATTATTGGCGATAAGACCGCTAACGATTTCTATATTCCAGAAGATCAACCTTTTAAAATTATCGGCGCGTTACCGTATCTCTATGAGATCAACCTGCGCCGCTTCCTGAGTCGTCTGGAGCGCTACATTGAGAATCAGCAGCTTGTTGTTAGGCTGTGGAAAGACGGCGACAACAGCTTCCACCTGAAAGGCATGTGGATCGATGACAAATGGCAACTGCTGACGGGGAACAACCTTAACCCCCGAGCGTGGCGTCTGGATCTGGAAAATGCCATTCTGATTCACGATCCTCAGCAGGTTCTATTACAGCAACGTCTGGACGAGCTGGATAAAATCAGGACACACACTCACATCGTAAAAAGCTATATGGAACTGGAGAGCATCGCGCAATATCCGGTGAAAGTCCGTAAGCTAATACGACGTCTGCGCCGTATTCGTATCGACCGGCTCATCAGTCGCATTCTCTAAGACTCACGCTATACTTTGAAAAACCTCGGCTTCCGGGGTTTTTTATTATCTATAGGGAGAGGTTCCATGCGCTTACTGTGCGTTGCTGCAATAATGTGCTGCTCTGGATGTAGCCACATTGCGCAAGATCGCTGGACAGGTCAGGATAAAGCCCAACATTTTCTCGCCTCAGCCGCCATCAGCGCCGCCGGGTATGAATATGGCACTCATCAGCGCTGGAGCGCAGATCGTAGCGGAGGGTTCGGTATTATGTTGTCAATTAGCCTCGGTATGGCAAAAGAGCTTTATGACAGTCGGGAAGGCGGAACAGGATGGAGCTGGCAGGATCTCGTTTGGGATGTAGCCGGTGCAACCACCGGCTATGCGCTATGGCAACTATCTGAACACTAAAGCTTCATCCCTCGGCCTTTACGATGCAGCGTTAATGACACAATAAACGCAATCGCCCCCATCGCCGAGACATACCAGAAGAACGTCGTTTCCATGCCAAAGGATTTCAGCGAAAGCGCAACATACTCCGCCGAACCACCAAACAATGCATTAGCCACGGCATAAGATAACCCAACACCTAACGCACGAACTTCGGGCGGAAACATTTCTGCTTTTAAAATACCGCTAATAGAGGTGTAGAAACTGACAATAATCAGTGAAAGCATCACCAACGAGAAGGCAATAACAGGGCTCGTCACACTTTGTAGTACCGTCAGAATGGGAACCGTCAGCAGTGCCGCAAGTCCGCCGAAACAAAGCATTGAGCTACGACGACCAATCCTATCCGACAACGCACCAAAGAACGGCTGCAGCAGCATAAAGATAAATAGTGCGAGGGTCATTAACCCGCTCGCGGTTTTCGCATGCATTCCTGCCGTATTCACCAAATACTTTTGCATGTAAGTGGTAAACGTATAAAAGGCTAAGGAACCACCGGCCGTAAAACCCAGTACGGTAATAAAAGCGCGGCGATGTTTCCACAACCCAGCAAGCGAACCGGCATCTTTATGTTCGCGGGTTGATTTATCAGACGTTTCATTCAGAGAGCGGCGTAAATAAAGTGCAACAATCGCCAAAATAGCGCCGAGAGCAAAAGGAATACGCCATCCCCAGGCATGTAAATCGTCATCACTCAGAATCTGCTGCAATATCACAACGACTAATAGCGCCAGCAGTTGACCACCAATCAGCGTGACATATTGAAAAGAGGCATAGAATCCCTTTCTTCCTTCAACGGCAACCTCACTCATATACGTTGCACTGGTACCGTATTCCCCACCGACAGAAAGCCCCTGAAATAAACGAGCTAATAGCAGCAAAAACGGAGCCCAGGTGCCAATAGTTTCATATCCCGGCAAACATGCAATAACCAGAGATCCAAAGCACATCATGCAAACCGAAATTAGCATTGAATTTTTACGACCATGCTTGTCAGCAATGTAACCGAAAAGCCAACCGCCAATCGGTCTCATTAAAAAGCCTGCTGCAAAAACCCCTGCTGTTTGTAGTAATTGAGTGGTCGTATTTCCCGAAGGAAAAAAGATATGGGCGAAATAGATTGAGCAAAAGGAATACACATAAAAATCAAACCACTCAACCAAATTACCCGATGAAGCGCCAACTATAGCCCGGATACGCTGGCGCGTATCTTTCGCATTTTCCGTTAGATCAGTCATCCTATTTTATTCTCCTGTTTTTCCGGACATAAAACGATGCCCGCTATAGTAAAGCAGCACTTAAACCTTGAGGCAAAAAGTTCCTGATTGTAATAATTTATTAATGTAACAACCTGACCCAATATCATTAATGATCTTTAGCTGAAATACGGATAAATAGCGCAGCAACAACCAGAACATTATTATGAAGTTAGTTATTATTGAATGAGTTAATAAGGAGATAAGCGGAGTCTATTCAGGTAAAAGGAAAGAACTAATATCCTGAAATAGAAATAAACAAAAGGCCATCCCGTTAAGGATGGCCTTTTGTTTTAATTGATACCTGGCAGTTCCCTACTCTCACATGGGGAAGCCCCACACTACCATCGGCGCTACGGCGTTTCACTTCTGAGTTCGGCATGGGGTCAGGTGGGACCACCGCGCTATCGCCGCCAGGTAAATTCTTTTTTTAAGCCGAACATTAACCCAAATAACTGGTGCTGATACCCAGAGTCGAACTGGGGACCTCACCCTTACCAAGGGTGCGCTCTACCAACTGAGCCATATCAGCGCACCTGTATAATTTGATGCCTGGCAGTTCCCTACTCTCACATGGGGAAGCCCCACACTACCATCGGCGCTACGGCGTTTCACTTCTGAGTTCGGCATGGGGTCAGGTGGGACCACCGCGCTATCGCCGCCAGGCAAATTCTGTTTCATTCCAACCGTTATACTCCGGTCGCTTTCGCTTCCCATCTGTACAACCATCAGAACCAATCTCTGAACAAGCTGAACATCGTTCTCTATGAGTCGTCTCACAAAACACCTTCGGTGTTGTAAGGTTAAGCCTCTCGGGTCATTAGTACTGGTTAGCTCAACGTATCGCTACGCTTACACACCCAGCCTATCTACGTCGTCGTCTTCAACGGCCCTTCAGGGACATCTAGTGTCCAGGGAAGACTCATCTCGAGGCAAGTTTCCCGCTTAGATGCTTTCAGCGGTTATCTCTTCCGCACTTAGCTACCGGGCAATGCAATTGGCATCACAACCCGTACACCAGTGGTGCGTTCACTCCGGTCCTCTCGTACTAGGAGCAACCCCTCTCAATCTTCCAACGCCCACGGCAGATAGGGACCGAACTGTCTCACGACGTTCTAAACCCAGCTCGCGTACCACTTTAAATGGCGAACAGCCATACCCTTGGGACCTACTTCAGCCCCAGGATGTGATGAGCCGACATCGAGGTGCCAAACACCGCCGTCGATATGAACTCTTGGGCGGTATCAGCCTGTTATCCCCGGAGTACCTTTTATCCGTTGAGCGATGGCCCTTCCATTCAGAACCACCGGATCACTAAGACCTGCTTTCGCACCTGCTCGAGCTGTCACTCTCGCAGTCAAGCTAGCTTATGCCTTTGCACTAACCTCCTGATGTCCGACCAGGATTAGCTAACCTTCGTGCTCCTCCGTTACGCTTTGGGAGGAGACCGCCCCAGTCAAACTACCCACCAGACACTGTCCGCAACCCGGATTACGGGTCTACGTTAGAACATCAAACATTAAAGGGTGGTATTTCAAGGTTGGCTCCATGCAGACTGGCGTCCACACTTCAAAGCCTCCCACCTATCCTACACATCAAGGCTCAAGGTTCAGTGTCAAGCTATAGTAAAGGTTCACGGGGTCTTTCCGTCTTGCCGCGGGTACACTGCATCTTCACAGCGAGTTCAATTTCACTGAGTCTCGGGTGGAGACAGCCTGGCCATCATTACGCCATTCGTGCAGGTCGGAACTTACCCGACAAGGAATTTCGCTACCTTAGGACCGTTATAGTTACGGCCGCCGTTTACCGGGGCTTCGATCAAGAGCTTCGCCTTGCGGCTGACCCCATCAATTAACCTTCCGGCACCGGGCAGGCGTCACACCGTATACGTCCACTTTCGTGTTTGCACAGTGCTGTGTTTTTATTAAACAGTTGCAGCCAGCTGGTATCTTCGACTGATTTCAGCTCCATGAGCAAGTCACTTCACTTACCATCAGCGTGCCTTCTCCCGAAGTTACGGCACCATTTTGCCTAGTTCCTTCACCCGAGTTCTCTCAAGCGCCTGAGTATTCTCTACCTGACCACCTGTGTCGGTTTGGGGTACGATTCGGTGTTACCTGGAGCTTAGAGGCTTTTCCTGGAAGCGTAGCATCAGTTACTTCATCACCGTAGTGACTCGTCATCACGCCTCAGTGTTAACGATGACCCGGATTTACCAAAGTCACCCACCTTCACGCTTAAACCGGGACAACCGTCGCCCGGATAACCTAGCTTTCTCCGTCCCCCCTTCGCAGTAACACCCAGTACAGGAATATTAACCTGTTTCCCATCGACTACGCTTTTCAGCCTCGCCTTAGGGGTCGACTCACCCTGCCCCGATTAACGTTGGACAGGAACCCTTGGTCTTCCGGCGTGCGGGTTTTTCACCCGCATTATCGTTACTTATGTCAGCATTCGCACTTCTGATACCTCCAGCAACCCTCACAGGCCACCTTCGCAGGCTTACAGAACGCTCCCCTACCCAACAACACTAAGTGTCGCTGCCGCAGCTTCGGTGCATGGTTTAGCCCCGTTACATCTTCCGCGCAGGCCGACTCGACCAGTGAGCTATTACGCTTTCTTTAAATGATGGCTGCTTCTAAGCCAACATCCTGGCTGTCTATGCCTTCCCACATCGTTTCCCACTTAACCATGACTTTGGGACCTTAGCTGGCGGTCTGGGTTGTTTCCCTCTTCACGACGAACGTTAGCACCCGCCGTGTGTCTCCCGTGATAACATTCTTCGGTATTCGTAGTTTGCATCGGGTTGGTAAGTCGGGATGACCCCCTAGCCGAAACAGTGCTCTACCCCCGAAGATGAATTCACGAGGCGCTACCTAAATAGCTTTCGGGGAGAACCAGCTATCTCCCGGTTTGATTGGCCTTTCACCCCCAGCCACAAGTCATCCGCTAATTTTTCAACATTAGTCGGTTCGGTCCTCCAGTTAGTGTTACCCAACCTTCAACCTGCCCATGGCTAGATCACCGGGTTTCGGGTCTATACCCTGCAACTTAACGCCCAGTTAAGACTCGGTTTCCCTGCGGCTCCCCTATTCGGTTAACCTTGCTACAGAATATAAGTCGCTGACCCATTATACAAAAGGTACGCAGTCACACCCCGAAGGATGCTCCCACTGCTTGTACGTACACGGTTTCAGGTTCTATTTCACTCCCCTCGCCGGGGTTCTTTTCGCCTTTCCCTCACGGTACTGGTTCACTATCGGTCAGTCAGGAGTATTTAGCCTTGGAGGATGGTCCCCCCATATTCAGACAGGATGTCACGTGTCCCGCCCTACTCATCGAACTCACAGCCTGTGCATTTTTGTGTACGGGACTATCACCCTTTACTGTGCGACTTTCCAGACGCTTCCACTAACACACAAACTGATTCAGGTTCTGGGCTCTTCCCCGTTCGCTCGCCGCTACTGGGGGAATCTCGGTTGATTTCTTTTCCTCGGGGTACTGAGATGTTTCAGTTCCCCCGGTTCGCCTCATTACGCTATGGATTCACATAATGATAGTGTGTCGAAACACACTGGGTTTCCCCATTCGGGTATCGTCGGGTATAACGCTTCATATCAGCTTACCGACGCTTATCGCAGATTAGCACGCCCTTCATCGCCTCTGACTGCCTAGGCATCCACCGTGTACGCTTAGTCGCTTAACCTCACAACCCGAAGGTGTCTTTGATAAATCAAAGTCACTGTCGCGCTGCGATTATTTGAGAGACTCATTGACAGACTGCATCGCCATCGACACCCAAAGGTATCAACGCACGTTCAGCTGTCATGTTTCAATTTTCAGCTTGTTCCAGATTGTTAAAGAGCAATATCTTAAACCCTGACTATTGCTAATCAGTTTTAAGATATGAGGTAAGTAGTTGACTTACTGAAGACCCCCGCTTTCACCGGAATGGTCGGATGCGCTGGCGTCCCCTAGGGGATTCGAACCCCTGTTACCGCCGTGAAAGGGCGGTGTCCTAGGCCTCTAGACGAAGGGGACACGACACCGTACTTTGTTGACGCTTTTGCTCATTATTTTCATCAGACAATCTGTGTGAGCACTTCACTCAACGCACATCTTCTTGGTAAGGAGGTGATCCAACCGCAGGTTCCCCTACGGTTACCTTGTTACGACTTCACCCCAGTCATGAATCACAAAGTGGTAAGCGCCCTCCCGAAGGTTAAGCTACCTACTTCTTTTGCAACCCACTCCCATGGTGTGACGGGCGGTGTGTACAAGGCCCGGGAACGTATTCACCGTAGCATTCTGATCTACGATTACTAGCGATTCCGACTTCATGGAGTCGAGTTGCAGACTCCAATCCGGACTACGACGTACTTTATGAGGTCCGCTTGCTCTCGCGAGGTCGCTTCTCTTTGTATACGCCATTGTAGCACGTGTGTAGCCCTACTCGTAAGGGCCATGATGACTTGACGTCATCCCCACCTTCCTCCAGTTTATCACTGGCAGTCTCCTTTGAGTTCCCGGCCGAACCGCTGGCAACAAAGGATAAGGGTTGCGCTCGTTGCGGGACTTAACCCAACATTTCACAACACGAGCTGACGACAGCCATGCAGCACCTGTCTCACAGTTCCCGAAGGCACTAAGGTATCTCTACCGAATTCTGTGGATGTCAAGAGTAGGTAAGGTTCTTCGCGTTGCATCGAATTAAACCACATGCTCCACCGCTTGTGCGGGCCCCCGTCAATTCATTTGAGTTTTAACCTTGCGGCCGTACTCCCCAGGCGGTCGATTTAACGCGTTAGCTCCGGAAGCCACGCCTCAAGGGCACAACCTCCAAATCGACATCGTTTACAGCGTGGACTACCAGGGTATCTAATCCTGTTTGCTCCCCACGCTTTCGCACCTGAGCGTCAGTCTTTGTCCAGGGGGCCGCCTTCGCCACCGGTATTCCTCCAGATCTCTACGCATTTCACCGCTACACCTGGAATTCTACCCCCCTCTACAAGACTCTAGCTTGCCAGTTTCAAATGCAGTTCCCAAGTTAAGCTCGGGGATTTCACATCTGACTTAACAAACCGCCTGCGTGCGCTTTACGCCCAGTCATTCCGATTAACGCTTGCACCCTCCGTATTACCGCGGCTGCTGGCACGGAGTTAGCCGGTGCTTCTTCTGCGGGTAACGTCAATCGGTGAGAGTATTAATCTCACCGCCTTCCTCCCCGCTGAAAGTGCTTTACAACCCGAAGGCCTTCTTCACACACGCGGCATGGCTGCATCAGGCTTGCGCCCATTGTGCAATATTCCCCACTGCTGCCTCCCGTAGGAGTCTGGACCGTGTCTCAGTTCCAGTGTGGCTGGTCATCCTCTCAGACCAGCTAGGGATCGTCGCCTAGGTGAGCCATTACCTCACCTACTAGCTAATCCCATCTGGGCACATCTGATGGCAAGAGGCCCGAAGGTCCCCCTCTTTGGTCCGAAGACGTTATGCGGTATTAGCTACCGTTTCCAGTAGTTATCCCCCTCCATCAGGCAGTTTCCCAGACATTACTCACCCGTCCGCCGCTCGTCACCCGAAGAGCAAGCTCTTCTGTGCTACCGCTCGACTTGCATGTGTTAGGCCTGCCGCCAGCGTTCAATCTGAGCCATGATCAAACTCTTCAATTTAAGATTTGTTTGATTTGCTGAACTCGTCAGCGATGCTCAAAGAATTAAAACTGTTTATTCGTAATGAATTTACTGTTGTTCACTCTTCAAGACTTTTTATATCGTTAAGATACGGTCTTGTGAGTGCCCACACAGATTGTCTGATTAAATTGTTAAAGAGCAGTGCGTTGCAGCCTTAACCGCTTCGCGAGGTGGCGTATATTACGCTTTTCACCTTCAGAGTCAACGCTTATTTTAAAGCGTTTTCTCTTTCTTTACCGACCCGGTTGTGAATCACAGCGCCGTGTCGATGGAGGCGCATTATAGGCAGCCGATTCAGAAGCGCAAGCAAATCTAGTAAACTTTTTTCTGTTTGCGCATCTTTCATTCGTTCCGCTGATTAAGTGCGCGTTTTTATCCATTTTGGCAGGTCTGCGAGGCTTTCTAAGACACTATCAGCCAGCGTTTCGCCTTGTTCGGTAACAGGTTTACCCGTGCGCACCAACAGTTTGGTTCCTACCCCTGCGCCAATTGCAGCCTGCATATCCTCTAATTTGTCACCCACCATATAAGACGCGGCCATATCAATGTGCAGATCGCGCTGTGCAGAAAGCAACATGCCTGGCTCAGGCTTTCGGCAATCACAAGTCTGGCGATATTCATCTTCCCCTGCTTCAGGGTGATGCGGACAAAAATAGATGCCATCCAGATCAACACCACGGTCAGCCAACGACCAGTCCATCCACTCCGTCAGTTGCATAAACTGATCTTCTGTAAACTTACCGCGGGCGATACCGGACTGATTAGTCACCACAACCAGCGCGAAACCCATATTTTTCAACTCACGCATGGCATCGATGACGCCATCAATAAATTGAAAATGGTCAATGTCATGAACATAACCGTGATCGACATTGATCGTGCCGTCACGATCAAGAAAAATTGCTGGAACGCTCTGTGCCACTGACTTTGCTCCTGAATGGCCTAAATTGCGCGGTAGTATCGCATGTTTTCACCCATAGGGAGAATGCAGAGCCGTGACAATCCCGATTGACTTAGACGTCTAGACGCCCTAACATCCATTTCATCTTCTGTTAATACAGAAACGGATTTATCCAGCCATAGGCACTCACGATAAAAAATATATGATTGAACTTTCTAATATTACTAAGGTTTTTCAGCAAAATGGGCGGACCATTACCGCACTGGCTGATGTCAGCCTTCATGTTCCTACCGGGCAAATCTATGGTGTTATCGGCGCATCAGGCGCAGGTAAAAGTACACTCATTCGCTGCGTCAATTTATTGGAACGCCCGACAGAAGGGAAAGTACTGGTAGATGGGCAAGAGCTGACCCAACTGTCGGATGGCCAGTTGACGCGCGCACGCCGTCAAATCGGCATGATTTTCCAACATTTCAACCTGCTCGCTTCACGTACCGTTTTTGGCAATATTGCGCTACCACTGGAATTAGATAACACGCCAAAAGCTGACATTACCAAACGGGTCAATGAGTTGTTGGATTTGGTTGGGCTAGCGGATAAACATGATGTGTATCCAGCCAATTTATCTGGCGGACAAAAGCAACGTGTCGCTATCGCCCGGGCGTTGGCCAGCAATCCCAAAGTTCTGCTGTGTGACGAAGCAACCAGCGCGTTGGATCCAGCAACTACCCGGTCGATCCTTGAGTTACTGAAAGATATCAATCGCCGCCTCGGCTTGACCATTCTTCTTATTACACATGAAATGGACGTGGTGAAACGCATTTGCGATCAGGTTGCGGTGATCAGCGATGGACGCCTCATCGAGCAAGACACGGTTAGCGAAGTCTTTTCACATCCGAAAACGCCGCTGGCACAGAAATTCATTCAGTCAACGCTACACCTGGACATCCCTGACGATTACCTCGCTCGTCTCTCCCCTGACTCTCGCCCGGATTCCACGCCGTTATTACGGATGGAATTTACCGGCAAATCGGTAGATGCTCCGCTGCTCTCCGAGGTTGCTCGACGCTTTAACATCAACAACAACATTATTAGCGCCCAGATGGATTATGCGGGTGGCGTCAAATTCGGCATCATGCTGGCAGAAATGCACGGCAACGATGCGGATATAAAAGCCGCAATCCAATTCCTGCAGGAAAGTCACGTAACAATTGAGGTTCTGGGTTATGTCTGAAGCAATGATGTGGTTAATGGCTAAGGGAGTATGGGAAACCGTCGCGATGACGTTCGTTTCTGGTTTCTTTGGCTTTGTGCTTGGCTTACCTGTGGGAGTCTTATTGTATACCACGCGCCCAGGGCAGATTATCGCTAATCCAAAGCTCTACCGGACCGTTTCTGCACTGGTAAACATTTTCCGCTCGATTCCGTTCATTATTTTACTGGTATGGATGATTCCTTTTACTCGCGTGATTGTTGGAACCTCCATCGGCCTGCAAGCGGCGATCGTTCCTCTCACCGTCGGTGCCGCACCGTTTATTGCCCGCATGGTGGAAAACGCGCTGCTTGAAATTCCGACCGGCCTGATTGAAGCCGCACGGGCGATGGGCGCAACGCCAATGCAAATCATCAGAAAGATACTACTGCCAGAAGCATTACCGGGCCTTATTAATGCTGCAACCATCACGCTAATCACGCTCGTAGGCTATTCTGCTATGGGTGGAGCCGTGGGTGCAGGCGGCTTAGGTCAAATTGGTTATCAGTATGGCTATATTGGTTATAACGCGACGGTCATGAATACGGTATTAATATTACTGGTTGTTTTGGTTTACCTGATTCAATTCTGCGGCGACAGGGCAGTAAAAGCTGTCACACACAAGTAATCACCACAATACGCATGTGCCTGAAGGCATCTGCCAAGAAAATAGTTAATTAGGGGTAAGGATATGGCGATTAAACTGAAATCTATTGCGACCATTAGCGCACTTATTGGTGCTCTGGCGTTAGCTGGATGTGGTCAGGAAGAAAAGAATCCTAATCACATTAAAGTCGGCGTTATTGTTGGCGCAGAACAGCAGGTTGCGGAAGTCGCGCAGAAAGTGGCAAAAGACAAATACGGTCTGGACGTTGAGTTAGTCACATTTAACGACTACGTGTTGCCAAATGAAGCCCTGAGCAAGGGTGACATCGATCTGAATGCCTTCCAGCACAAGCCTTATCTGGATCAGCAGATCAAAGATCGTGGTTATAAACTGGTTTCTGTCGGCAATAGCTTTGTCTACCCGATTGCAGGTTACTCCAAAAAAATTAAATCACTGAATGAGCTGCAAGATGGCGCTCAAGTTGCGCTGCCAAACGACCCGACCAACCTGGGTCGTTCTCTGCTGCTGCTGCAAAAAGTCGGTTTGATTAAACTGAAAGACAACGTTGGTCTGCTGCCAACCGTACTGGATGTGACTGAAAATCCGAAAAATATCAAACTGGTTGAACTGGAAGCACCACAGCTGCCACGCTCTTTAGATGACGCGCAAATCGCACTGGCTGTCATTAATACCACTTACGCTAGCCAGATTAACCTGACGCCAACGAAAGATGGCCTGTTTGTTGAAGAGAAGGACTCTCCGTATGTGAACCTGCTGGTTTCACGCGAAGACAACAAAGACGCTGAAAACGTGAAGAAATTCGTTCAGGCCTACCAGTCTGATGAAGTAAACGATGCAGCAAATAAAATCTTTAATGGCGGCGCAGTGAAAGGCTGGTAATCCGGCAATTATACGCTAAATAATTCAAGTTTCAGGACAAAAACGGCAAGGCGTTTTTGAACAGCGCTTGCGCTGACCCCGGAGGGGAGAGGCCATAAGGCCGAATAACGCGGCAAGCGAAGGAATCCCGATGAGCTTACTCAAGTAAGTGATTCGGGTGAGTGACAAATCTGCCAGAGGCAGGTTTGAACGCTGCTTGCAGCGGCCCCAACGGGGCGAGGTCCACGTAAGTGGGCCGAGTAACGCAGCCAACGCACATGCAACTTGAAGTATGACGTGTATACGCGTTTAATTAAAAGATATCTGTAAGACGGGCTACGGCCCGTCTTGTTATTTGTGCAATAGCTTGCTTCAATACTCGCTCTTTGAGAAAAAGCAGAGGAATCCTTAATGCGTGCTGTTCCCTTTATATTGTTGGCAATGTCGCTGACAGGCTGTTCTTTATTTCAGAAGCCACCGGCACCGGCTCCTCAACCCGTTATTGAAACCAAAACCGCAGAACCGGCGCCTAAACCCAAACCAGCGGTTCGCCCGACGCCTGCGGTATTGTATAAAAGCGCAGAAGAATTAGTCGGTAAGCCTTTCCGTGATATGGGCGAAGTTTCCGGCTCCTCATGTCAGGTTAGCGCTCAGGATTCCCCGCCTAACGCGGCGAATGCACGTAAAAGAATGCAAAACCGCGCCACTGCCATGAAAGCCAATGCGGTTTTACTGCATGAATGCCAAACCGTCAGTGGTGTAGCAGGTTGCTACAGTCAAGTCGTTTGCCAGGGCACGGCGCTGAAAGTCTCTGCACAATGAGTCAATTTGTTTTCAATCAGATCGGGATTATCCGCTCACCGTATAAAGAAAAATTTGCCATTCCGCGGCAGCCGGGTCTGATTGAAGATGGAGGCGGAGAACTTCAGTTACTCCCGCCGTACAATCAGGCGGAGTGTGTTCGAGGGCTGGAGGCGTTCAGCCATATCTGGGTATTGTTCATTTTTCATCAAACGATGGAAGGTGGCTGGCGTCCGACTGTTCGGCCACCGCGTCTGGGCGGAAATACACGTACGGGGGTTTTCGCTACGCGTTCTACTTTCCGCCCCAACCCTGTTGGCATGTCGCTGGTTGAATTAAAAGGGATTCGAGTAAAAGGCGATGCCATTACGCTCGAATTAGGTAGCCTTGATCTGGTCGATGGTACACCGGTTGTCGATATCAAACCTTACCTGCCTTTTGCAGAGAGCCATCCTCAGGCACGAGCAGGCTTTGCCCAAATGGCGCCCGATGCCGCAATGCCGGTATTTTTTTCTCCCCTTGCGGAAAACCAGATAGCCCAGCATCAAAAGAAATATCCCCAGCTAAAGCGCTTTATCACACAGGTATTGGCGCAAGATCCACGCCCGGCCTATCGCAAAGGAGAAAGCACTACGCGTGAATACGCCGTTTTGCTGCTGGAATTCAATGTGCGCTGGCGCGTCTGCGAAGAACAAACCGAAGTGTTAAGCCTCGACCCGTCAAACGCGTGTTAATACGCTAACCACAGCAATATATTCTAAAATTGTTCCTGCTCTCTTTTGACGCGCCGCCCGCGCTGGTAAACTAAACCACTTTTTATGTGCCTTCGGCTGCGCGGCAGCCCTATGCTATTTGTCGTTCTAACGGAACTAACACCCCATGCGTACTAGCCAATACATGCTCTCCACTCTCAAGGAGACGCCAGCCGATGCAGAAGTCATCAGCCATCAGTTGATGCTCCGGGCAGGAATGATTCGTAAACTGGCCTCTGGCCTTTACACTTGGTTGCCGACCGGTTTACGTGTTTTGAGAAAAGTTGAAAACATCGTGCGCGAAGAGATGAACAACGCTGGCGCTATTGAAGTTTCCATGCCCGTTGTTCAGCCTGCCGATTTATGGGTAGAAAGTGGACGTTGGGAGCAATATGGCCCAGAGCTACTGCGCTTTGTCGATCGTGGCGAGCGCCCTTTCGTACTCGGCCCAACGCATGAAGAAGTCATTACCGATCTGATTCGTAATGAAATCAGCTCCTACAAGCAGTTGCCGCTGAATTTCTTCCAGATTCAAACCAAATTCCGCGATGAAGTCCGCCCGCGTTTTGGCGTGATGCGCTCACGTGAATTCCTGATGAAAGATGCCTACTCTTTCCATACCTCTCAGGAATCGTTGCAGGTCACCTACGATGCCATGTACGCAGCCTACAGCCAGATTTTCAGCCGTATGGACCTGGATTTCAGAGCCGTTCAGGCAGATACCGGTTCTATCGGCGGTAACGCATCCCATGAGTTCCAGGTACTGGCTGCCAGCGGTGAAGACGATATCGTTTTCTCAACGGAATCCGACTACGCGGCAAACATTGAACTGGCAGAAGCCGTTGCGCCAAAGCTAGGCCGAGCAGAAGCGAAAGAAGAGCTGCGTCTGGTTGATACGCCGAACGCAAAAACCATCGCCGAGCTGGTTGAGCAATTTAAGTTACCAGTAGAAAAAACTGTGAAAACGCTGCTGGTTAAAGCCACGGAAGAAAGCGGTCATAAGCTGGTTGCGCTGCTGGTTCGTGGCGATCACGAACTGAACGAAATTAAAGCGGAAAAAATTGCTCAGGTAGCCAGCCCACTGACGTTTGCAACCGAAGAAGAAATTCGTGCCACCATCGGCGCTGGCCCAGGTTCACTTGGCCCGGTCAAGCTGTCGATTCCAGTCGTTGTCGATCGCACCGTTGCGGCCATGAGCGATTTCAGCGCTGGCGCAAACATTGATGGCAAACACTATTTTGGCATCAACTGGGAGCGTGACGTTGCGCTGCCGCAGGTTGCGGATATCCGTAACGTGGTTGAAGGTGACATCAGTCCAGACGGTAAAGGCACGCTGCAAATTAAACGCGGTATCGAAGTGGGCCATATCTTCCAACTGGGCAGCAAATATTCTGAAGCGTTGAAAGCGACGGTTCAAGGTGAAGATGGCCGTAACCAGACGCTGACGATGGGCTGCTACGGTATCGGTGTAACGCGTGTTGTTGCAGCAGCGATTGAGCAGAATCATGACGAACGCGGCATCATCTGGCCAGATGCGATTGCACCTTTCCACGTTGCTATTCTGCCAATGAACATGCACAAGTCTTTCCGTGTGAAGGAAGTCGCTGAGGATATCTATCAGCAGTTGCGCGCTAAAGGCATTGAAGTTCTGCTTGATGACCGCAAAGAGCGTCCGGGTGTAATGTTCGCCGATATGGAGTTGATTGGTGTACCGCACACCATCGTCATTGGCGATCGTAATCTGGATAGCGAAGAGATTGAATATAAGCATCGCCGGATTGGTGAAAAGCAGATGATTAAAACCAACGAAATCGTCGATTTCCTGCTGGCAAATATCGTTCGCTAATCGCTGCCGAACCGCCCTTTCCTATGAAGGGCGAATTACAGGCATAAAAAAATGGTGGGTTTCCCCACCATTTTTTATTTTAAGACTTCAGTAACCTATCACGAATTATTCACGAAACAGTTCTTCAATGCTCAGCCCCTGAACCTGCAAAATCTCCCGCAGGCGGCGCAAGCCTTCAACCTGAATCTGACGAACACGTTCGCGTGTTAAGCCAATTTCACGACCGACATCTTCCAGCGTAGCCGCTTCATACCCTAACAGGCCGAAACGACGCGCCAGCACCTCACGCTGTTTGGCATTAAGCTCAAACAACCATTTAACGATATTCTGTTTCATATCGTTATCCTGAGTGGTGTCTTCAGGTCCGTTGTCTTTTTCGTCTGCCAGAATATCCAGCAGCGCTTTTTCCGAATCACCGCCCAGCGGAGTATCGACAGAAGTTATACGTTCATTCAGGCGCAGCATACGGTTGACGTCATCAACAGGCTTATCAAGCTGTTCGGCAATTTCTTCCGCACTCGGCTCGTGATCCAGTTTATGAGACAGTTCGCGCGCGGTGCGCAGATAAACGTTGAGTTCTTTGACGATGTGAATCGGCAAGCGGATGGTACGGGTTTGATTCATGATCGCCCGTTCTATCGTCTGTCGAATCCACCAGGTTGCGTAGGTTGAAAAACGGAATCCTCTTTCTGGATCGAATTTTTCAACCGCACGGATCAGGCCGAGGTTCCCCTCTTCAATCAGATCCAGCAAGGCCAGACCACGATTGTTGTAACGGCGGGCAATTTTCACCACCAACCGCAGGTTACTCTCGATCATCCGGCGGCGCGATGGGACATCACCACGCAGCGCACGCCGGGCAAAATAAACTTCTTCTTCTGCGGTCAAAAGCGGCGAATAGCCGATTTCTCCTAAATAAAGCTGTGTTGCGTCCAGGACACGCTGTGGGACCCCTTGTGATAACAGCTCGTCTTCCGCCGAATCATTATCATTGGTATCTTCCTCTACCAGCGCTTTATCGTCAAAAACGTCAAGTCCATTTTCGTCGAAATCGGTATCTTCATGTAACTCGTTAACTTTCAGCGTACTTTGGCTCATAAGTGGCTCCTACCCGTGATCCCTTGGCAGAATACCGAAATATTCTGCCCGATTTATCGCTGCGGCAGAAAACGCAGCGGGTTTACGGATTTCCCCTTGTAACGAATTTCAAAGTGCAAGCGAACTGAGCTGGTGCCCGTACTGCCCATCGTAGCGATTTTTTGTCCTGCCGTGACATCTTGTTGCTCACGGACTAGCATCGTATCGTTATGGGCATAGGCACTGAGGTAGTCATCATTATGTTTGATGATTATCAGATTTCCGTAACCACGTAGCGCATTGCCCGCGTACACCACTCGCCCACTGGCGGTTGCGGTGATCGGTTGCCCACGTGAGCCGGCGATATCAATCCCTTTATTTCCCCCTTCAGAAGCAGAGAAACTATCTATGACTTTCCCATCGGTAGGCCAACGCCAACTGCCGACAGCAGCCGTATTGCTGCTGGCAACAGCCGCTGGTGCGGAAACAGGAGCGGTTGTTGTTGCCCCTGCCGTAGGTAACATCTTACCTACATTCTGTTTACCCTGGTTACCAGAATACGCATTAGTTGACTGAGAATCAACCGATGTAGTTTGTATTTGAGTACTTGATGGCGGCGTTGGTACGCCACCTCGGGTGGCATCGGTTGTTGCCAACATGCCACCACCGCTCGTCAGGCCGCCACCGGAAGCGTTGTTGCCGGAGCCGTTGCCTAAATTCAGCGATTGCCCCACATTCAGGCTGTATGGCTCAGGAATATTGTTGCGCTGCGCTAGATCTCGGTAATCATTGCCGGTAATCCAGGCGATATAAAACAGGGTATCGCCACGTTTAACGGTGTAGGAATTGCCGCCGCTGTAGCTGCCTTTCGGAATATTACCGTAGCTGCGGTTATAAACAATCCGGCCATCGGACGTTGTTGCAACACTTTCACTCGTCGTTGAAATACGTGATGGTGGCGCAGATAACATTCCCCCTCGGCTGCCCGTATTTCCGTCAACGCTGCTGATCGGTGCGGATTTGGAATTATTGTTGGTACATCCAGCCAATCCTAAGACAATCACCGTACAAGCAGCAATGTGACGCAAATTCATCATTCGGCTTCCCATGCGCCTTACTCCCCTATAACTATAGCGTTCAAAAAAGTAACTATATCCGTCGTATTTCAAGCTGCATGTGCGCTGGCCTCTCTTACTCCCCAGTCACTTACTGATGTAAGCTCCTGGGATTCGTGCGATTACCGCCTGCCTGCAACTCGAACTATTTAGGCTATATAACATTCAAAAAACAGTAATACTCAGAATCCAATTCGGACATGTTTGCCTCGCATCTGCTGCCGTTTTACTGGCTGTAGCCCAACTACTAATGGCATAAGTGATTGTAGCGTAAACGATATCCGGTAATGTATTCGTTAGCTGGAACGAGAAAGATCGCTACTTCACCATCGCTGGCGCATAAGCAAAACGGGAAAGGCACCACGATGATTAGAGGCTAACAATATCAACAAGTTCGCACTATAAAACAGTTGTGTTGAAATTTTAAAGACTTAACAACAAATGCATGCCAACGCCACGGTATCAGGCTAACTCCCCTTTGACCAGAGGAACAAACCGAACAGCTTCAACCGTTTGAATAATAAATTCGCCAGCATGGCGCTGTACAACTTGCAGTATTTGCGACTGTTCCCCGACGGGCAGCACCATTACGCCACCTTCATCGAGCTGTTCCAGCAGTGCCCGAGGAATTTCCGGCGGTGCCGCGGTAACAATAATAGCGTCAAACGGCCCGCGCGACGCCCAGCCTTGCCATCCATCGCCATGGCGGGTAGAAACATTATGTAAATCAAGCTGCTTTAAGCGGCGCTTGGCCTGCCATTGCAGCCCCTTAATGCGCTCGACCGAGCAAACGTGTTGAACCAAATGCGCTAAAATCGCCGTTTGATAACCTGATCCCGTGCCAATTTCCAGCACGCGGGATACGGGCGTCAGGCTGAGCAGCTCCGTCATCTTCGCGACCATATAGGGCTGCGAGATAGTCTGGCCGGAACCAATAGGCAGAGCGGTGTTTTCATACGCTTTATGTTCAAAAGCTTCATCAACAAAACGTTCTCTGGGTACGGCTTCTATCGCCTTCAGCAGACGTTCGTCCTGAATGCCTTGCTGGCGCAACTGTGCCAGCAACGTTTCTATACGCTTGTTTACCATTCCCCGCCGACCTCAGCTCTGGTTAACCTCGTCACCAATACAGCAATGTTCCCGCATAAGGGCCAGCCAGCCGCCGCTACCGCACGGTTACTGGTATGTATTCTCTTCAACTATTTTCTGCAAAAAATGCGTCGCAACACATCAGACACCGATATCAGCATCCTGGAATGACTGCAACAATTCACGTACCACGCTGGTCGCAAAACTACCCGCAGGTAGCCAAAATTTCACTTCCACGGCCGTGTCATCCTGCCATTCCCAGCACATCTGTTGCGGATACAACAGTACCGCGCGCCGCGCCGATTCAACCCGCTCGCGCTTGACCAAAGACCACAGCGTTTCTTGTCCCGCTAAAGCCAGCTCTTCAAATGCTCGTGCATCATCCTGCGTACCCAGCTCACCGTCACCGGGCAACGGCGCAGTAATCTGGAGCTCGCCGGCATCAAGGCGCGCCTGTAAGGTTTCCAGTTCGTCAGGTTTAGCCACAAACCAACTGCCGCGCCCTGTTAGCTGCAATGCGTCGCCACATAAAACGGTTTTCGCCTGCTCTCCCGCTAGTCTTGCGCTAACAACCTGATTAAACATCGCACTGCGGCTGGCGGAAAGATAAAAACTACGTTTATTACGTTCTTTTACCCGAATCTCGTTATTCGCCCAAAGACGCGCCTGCTCAAGATTATTTCCGTTGCGCCCGAAACGCTGGCAACCGAAATAATTAGGGACGCCGTTCGCGGCAATCAGTAGCAAACGAGCATCAACCTCGCGTCGATCGCTGACCTGACGTAGCACCAGAGTAAAATGGTTACCTCGCAGCGTACCAATGCGCAACTTGCGACGATGGCGGGTCACTTCAAGAACATCACAGCCTTCAAGCGCCAGCGCAGAGAAATCCGGCGTGTCCTTGCCCGGCATATGCAGACAAAACCACTGTTCGGTGACAGCATGACGATCTTTCAGGCCTGCATAGCTTACGGCTCGTAGCGGCAGGCGAGCGAATTTCGCCAGCATTTCAGCCACAAATTGCGTATTGCAGCCGCGCTTACGTACGCGCACTAATACCTGTTCACCATCACCGTCTGGCTGGAACCCCAGATCTTCGACGACGACAAAATCTTCCGCAGCGGACTTCAATGAGCCGGTAGCCTGTGGTTCGCCATGCAGCCAGACGAGTTGTTCGCTATTTTCCATCGTTATCCTACAAGACCATGACCGGGTGATGCACCGCCATGACATGGTTTCTTATACTGTTAGTTTTCTATGATTGATAAGGTCTTGTTGATAAGACATTGATTGCAAAACAACCGCTTACCACGCGACAATTTCGCCAGTTCCTTTTTTCACCAGCAAGGCAACGGCTTCACAGGCAATGCCTTCACCACGACCGGTAAAGCCCAGCTGTTCTGTCGTGGTGGCTTTCACATTGACGTCATCCATATGGCACAGCAGATCTTCAGCCAGATTCACACGCATTTGCGGAATATGCGGCGCCATTTTCGGTGCCTGCGCAATAATCGTGACGTCCAGATTGCCCAACTGATAGCCTTTTTCATTGATACGGCGCCAGGCTTCACGCAGCAGACCACGGCTGTCCGCCCCTTTAAAAGCCGGATCGGTATCAGGGAACAGCTTGCCAATATCACCCAGCGCGGCGGCGCCCAACAGGGCATCTGTCACCGCATGCAGCACGACATCCCCATCGGAATGCGCCAGCAGGCCCTGAGTATAAGGAATTCGCACGCCACCGATCACCAACGGACCTTCTCCACCGAACTTATGGACATCAAAACCGTGACCGATACGCATCGCGCGTTCTCCTTATGTATTTAGCAAATAAATTTAACGAATAAAATGAGGTTACTGCAAACTGGTTAAATAGAATTCAGCTAATGCCAAATCCTCTGGGCGCGTGACTTTGATATTATCCGAACGCCCGCTGATAATTTGCGGGCGATAGCCACAATATTCCAGCGCGGAGGCTTCATCTGTGACGGCCACGCCATCCTGAAGTGCCCGTTGCAGGCACTGTTTCAACAGTGCCGCGGGAAAAAGCTGCGGCGTCAGCGCATGCCACAAATCGTTACGTTCTACCGTGCGATCGATAAACCCATCCGTACTGCGCTTCATGGTATCACGAACCGGGGCGGCCAAAATTCCACCAACGTCACTCTGCTCAACAATCGCCAGCAGGCGCGTCAGATCGTCCTGATGCAAACACGGACGCGCCGCGTCATGCACCAGCGCCCACGCGCCGTCGGCAACGGCGGACAGCCCTGCCAGTACGGAATCGGCACGCTGCTGCCCGCCCGTTACGGTGCAAATACGGGGATCGCTGGCGATCGCCAGAGTATGAAAAAATGCGTCATCGGGACTGATAACGACGACGACACGCTGCACGCGTGAATGGCGTAAAAGCGCGTCGATAGTATGTTCAAGAATGGTTTTATGGCCGGTTGCATCATTACCAATCGTCAGATACTGCTTAGGACGATCGTTTTGCATTCTGCTGCCGTTACCCGCGGCGGGCAAAACGGCAACAATATCAGGCGGGGAAAGGCTGGGAGTCTGCATGCGTCAACGTTGTGTATTGTTGGATGGAGTATTAGTAGATGGAGCCGTATTCACGTTACGGTGGTTCGATTCCGGAACCAGACGATAGAAGCTTTCACCGGGTTTGATCATACCCAGCTCATTGCGTGCGCGTTCTTCAATCGCTTCCTGCCCGCCATTGAGATCGTCAATTTCGGCAAACAGTTGTTCGTTACGGTCTTTTAATTTGGCGTTGTTTCCCTGTTG
Organism: Pectobacterium aroidearum; assembly: GCF_015689195.1. Classification (GTDB taxonomy): domain Bacteria; phylum Pseudomonadota; class Gammaproteobacteria; order Enterobacterales; family Enterobacteriaceae; genus Pectobacterium; species Pectobacterium aroidearum. The sequence goes on along the minus strand of NZ_CP065044.1, from coordinate 1,130,976 downwards.
GACAACAACATCATCTTTCACCCGAACATAATCATGAATGCCATTCTTGCCCAGCCACAGTGAGTACTGAAGCCAGCCAAGCAATATCAATAATAACAGCGTAAGCTTTCCCATCCCGCCCCCTGAAAAACCGCCTAATCATCCCATAACTTTTGTTTCGACTCCACTGTGTCGGGCAGTGGAAGGCAAGATTCACCGTGCCGCGTGCCTAAATGAGGATATTTCGGGCAGGAATTCGTACCAAATCAGCCACCAAATCACATTCTCGCCATCTATTCATTATCTTCGCGCTTTCTGCCGTCTCCCCGTAACGAGAAGGCACAACCCCATAGGAAATACCGGGATAAAACCGGCTACAGGAAAACGTCAGTTGAACCATTAATGCTATCTGTGTATTTTTATGCATACAAAGTGCATAAAAAAAGAAAATTTTACGTTTAAACCAGGAGAAACCCATGTTCAAAAAACTATTATTCGTTGGTGCGCTCTGCGCCACCGCATTATCCACAACCGTACTCCCAACCAGCGCCTTCGCTGCAGAGCCCACTTACGTGGTCGGCTCTGGCGGAACCTATCGTCCCTTTGAGTTTGAAAACGCGCAGAAAGAGCTGGAAGGCTTTGATATTGATATTATTAAAGCGATCGCCAAGGCGGAGAATTTCAATATCAAGCTGGTCAATACGCCGTGGGAAGGTATCTTCGCAACCCTTAACTCCGGCGATCGCGACATTATCATCTCCGGCATCACGATTACCGACAAGCGTAAGCAAATGGTCGATTTCTCCGCGCCTTATTTCCCCGCCGAGCAGTCTATTGTGGTGCCTAAAGGTTCTACGATCGACTCGATTGCCGCATTGAAAGATCACAAAGTCGGTGTTGTGAACTCCAGTACCGCCGATGTCGTGGTCTCTGACGTATTAGGGAAAAACAGTACATCGATTAAGCGCTTCGATAACACCCCATTAATGTTACAAGAGCTGTATGAAGATGGCGTGGGCGCCGCGGTTGGCGATGTGGGTGTGGTGAAGTTTTACATTAAGACTCACCCTGAAAAACAGTTCAATCTGGTTTCCGATGCCAAATTCGAACGCCAGTATTTTGGGATCGCCGTAGCGAAAGGCAACGATCAACTGCGTGAGAAGATTAACGCTGGGCTGAAAAAAATCGTTGCCGATGGCACCTACGCCAAAATCTATCAGACCTGGTTTGATAACAACGTTCCGACCTTACCCGCAGAATAACGCCTGCAATACACCGCGCTTCTGGTCTCCATTGCCTCACGCGAGACGTCGCACCAACCGGACAGCCAGCCTGTCCGGTTTAATTTAAAAGAATCATTACGTTAGCCTATTCAAAAAAGGAAACGATCTTGACGGGATTTCGTTGGGAGATCATTCAGGAGTATGCCCCGCTATTTATGGAAGGCACCTGGATGACCATCAAATGCACCATTATCTGTGTCATTCTTGGCACCTGTTGGGGATTAACGCTCGGGTTAGGCCGCTTAGCGCAAGCACCGCACGGGCCGTGGAAATATATCCTGCACTATGGCGTTCAGTGGCCGGTGCGTATCTACATTAGCGCCTTTCGCGGTACGCCGCTGTTTGTACAAATCATGGTGGTGCACTTCGCGCTGGTGCCGCTATTCATCAACCCACGTGATGGATTACTGGTAACCAGCAATATTATGTCGGTCGATGTTGCCCGCACGCTACGCGCAGATTACGGTGCGTTCCTCTCCTGCATTGTGGCCATTACGCTGAATGCGGGCGCCTATGTCTCTGAGATATTCCGCGCCGGTATTCAGTCAATCGATCGCGGCCAGATGGAAGCATCTCGCTCGCTCGGCATGAGCTATGGCCGCACCATGCGGAAAGTCATCCTGCCACAGGCTTTTCGCCGTATGTTGCCGCCGCTGGGTAACAACGCCATCGCGATTGTGAAAGATTCCTCGCTGGCTTCGGCGATCGGATTGGCGGATCTCGCCTATGCCGCTCGCACGGTATCAGGGGCTTACGCCACGTACTGGGAACCCTATCTGGCGATCTCTATCGTCTATTGGGTTATTACTTTCCTGCTCTCGCTGCTGGTGCGGCACATGGAAACGAGGTTTGGCAAAAGTGATTCACGTTAATAACCTGCAAAAACAGTTTGGCGATACCCATGTCCTGCGTGGTATTTCCTGTGACATCGCGCCTCAGGAAGTGCTCTGCCTGATCGGTCCATCCGGCTCAGGAAAAAGTACTTTTCTGCGCTGTATCAATGCGCTGGAGACCCTGTCAGGCGGCGAGATTACGGTCAACGGCTTTGCTATTCACGATCAGAAAACCGATATCAATCGGATGCGTGAAAGCGTCGGTATGGTGTTTCAGCGTTTCAATCTGTTCCCACACATGACGGTGTTGGAAAATGTGATCATGGCGCCGATGGGGGTGAAGAAATTACCCCGTGCACAAGCCGTTGAACGCGCTAAAGCGTTGCTCAGCAAGGTTGGTTTGCTGGATAAAATCGATGCCTGGCCGAACAGCCTGTCCGGTGGTCAGCAGCAACGCGTCGCAATTGCCCGCGCGTTAGCAATGGAACCGACGATCATGCTGTTTGATGAACCGACATCTGCGCTAGACCCGGAACTGGTTGGCGAAGTGCTGGCGGTCATGAAAACGCTGGCTAATGAAGGCATGACCATGGTCATCGTGACCCATGAAATGGCATTCGCAAAAGAAGTGGCCGATAGAGTGATCTTTATCGATCAGGGGATTATTCAGGAAGAAGGCACACCAGAGGCGATTTTTACTCATCCGAGCAACCCGCGCACGCAGGCTTTCCTAAGCAAGGTACTGTGAATATTCTCAAACGGTAAAACCAAAGCTGTCAGCATCTCCTACGCTGGCAGCTTTTTTTCACCACCCCGTCAGAAAAGAAAATACCAGCCAAAACAGGCAGATGACCGTCAGCCCCGTCGCAAAAAGCGTATAAAAAAGATAGCCTCTCAGCAGAAAGCTAAACCCGACCCCCACCAGCACCGAAAACGGCATCAGCGCCAGAAAGAACGGCCACGTATAGAGCATGAAGAAAAACGTGGTATTAGAGCCGTATACCAGAAAAGGGATACTAAAGGCCAACCAATAGAAGGAGAACCCCGTCACCGCCCCCATAAACAGGTAGGAAACGCCGTCATCCTCTTCTTGCGCTGGCCGAGTCTTACTAATCGTTAACTGCGTGGCATTTTGCATAATCTTTCCCATTCTTCCCCTGCATCACCCAACAGCGCGGTGAAAAAAGCGGGGATATCAGAGCTTGATAATAGCTCGCTTGCCAAGCAGATCTAACAATTGGCCTGTCAAATTTGTTACTAATTGTTCACCATCCAGGTGGCTATCCGGCGCTTCCGGTGCCTCATACGCCGAGTCGATTCCCGTAAAATTACGCAGCTCTCCCGCACGGGCTTTTTTATACAACCCTTTAGGATCGCGCGCTTCACAGGTCGCTAACGGCGTATCGACGAAGACTTCGATGAACTGCCCTTCGCCCAATAAATCCTGCACCATTTTGCGCTCGGCGCGGTGCGGCGAGATAAACGCGGTCAGCACCACCAGACCGGCATCCACCATCAGTTTGGCGACTTCCCCCACGCGGCGAATATTCTCGCGCCGATCGTCATCGGTAAAGCCTAAATCGCGGCACAAACCGTGCCGGACGTTGTCGCCGTCCAGCAGGTAAGTGCTGACGCCACGCTGGTGCAGCGCCTGCTCTAGCGCCCCTGCCAGCGTGGATTTACCGGAACCTGACAGCCCGGTAAACCAGATAACGACGCCCTGATGACCATGCAATTTCTCGCGCGACTCACGGGTGACATCGTGCGCATGCCAGACGACGTTCTCGTCAGTCGGTTCATCGCGTAAAGACACGTTATTTGCCTCCCAGCAGATCGCGCGCACCCCAATGCGGGAAGTGACGACGTACCAGCGCATTCAGTTCCAGTTCAAACGCGCTATACGCGCCCGGCTCCTGATATACCTGCTCGATAGGCTCCCGCACCAGACCGGCGCCCACCGTGACGTTGCTCAGACGATCGATAAAGATCATGCCACCGGTTACCGCGTTGTGCTGATAGTTGTCCAACACCAGCGGTTCATCAAAAATCAGCTCAACCGAACCGATGCCATTCAGCGGCAGATTCTCCGCGACGCGCTGCGTCAACGTATTAATCTCAACCTGATACTGAATATTCTCGACCCGAGCGCGCGTTTTCTTGCCGCCAATCTTGATGTCATAACTCTGTCCCGGCACCAGCGGCTGTTCCGCCATCCAGACCACATCCACCAGCGCATGCTGCACCGCCTTCAGCGATTCACCGCTATCGACCAGCAGATCGCCGCGGCTGATATCAATCTCATCCGCCAGCACCAGCGTAATGGCTTCACCTGCCTGCGCCTGCGGTAAATCACCGTCGAAGGTCACAATACGGCTGACGGTAGATTCTACGCCGGACGGCAGCACTTTAACCCGCTGCCCAACGCGGATAATGCCGGAGGCCAGCGTGCCCGCGTAACCGCGAAAATCCAGATTCGGGCGGTTGACGTATTGCACCGGGAAACGCATCGGCTGTTCCAGCGTGCGCTGTGCCACATTGACCGTTTCCAGCACGTCCAGCAGCGTTGGCCCGGTATACCAGTCCATCGTCGTGCCTGGCGTTGCGACATTGTCGCCATCCAATGCGGAAATCGGCACAAAAGTGATATTCAGGTCGGTAGGCAGTTGCTGAGCAAAATCCAGATAATCCTGCTTAAACTGCTCAAATACCGTTTGCTGATAATCCACTAAGTCCATTTTGTTCACCGCCACCACCAGATCGCGAATCCCCAGCAGGGTCGCAATAAAGCTGTGACGGCGAGTTTGATCCAAGACGCCTTTACGAGCATCAATCAGCAGAATCGCCAGCTCGCAGGTTGATGCGCCCGTCGCCATGTTGCGCGTGTACTGCTCGTGCCCCGGCGTATCGGCGATGATAAATTTGCGTTTTTCCGTCGAAAAATAGCGGTAGGCCACGTCAATCGTGATGCCCTGTTCACGCTCGGCCTGAAGCCCATCGACCAGCAGTGCCAGATCCAGCTTTTCGCCCTGTGTCCCCAGACGTTTGCTGTCGTTGTGCAGCGTGCTGAGCTGATCTTCATAAATCTGGCGCGTATCATGCAGCAAACGGCCAATCAGCGTACTTTTTCCATCATCGACGCTACCGCAGGTCAGGAAACGCAGCAGCGTTTTATCCTGCTGCGCATGTAAATAGGCTTCCACACCGCCTTGCTCGGCAATCTGCTGTGCAATGGCATTATTGATGACGACGGCATCTTTATCAGCCGCGTTTTCCGCAACTGTATCTTTTAACGAAGTTTGGCTCATTCGACGATTCCTCAGAAATACCCTTGACGCTTTTTCAGCTCCATTGAACCGGCCTGATCGCGGTCAATCACCCTTCCCTGACGCTCACTGGTGGTGGAAACCAGCATCTCTTCGATGATTTCCGGCAGCGTCTGCGCCTCCGATGCCACCGCGCCCGTCAGTGGCCAGCAGCCCAGCGTGCGGAAGCGCACCATGCGTTGTTCAATGACTTCACCCGGTTGCAGATCGATGCGATCGTCATCCACCATCAGCAGCATGCCATCGCGCTCCAGCACCGGACGCGGGGCGGCCAGATAGAGCGGAACAATATCGATATTTTCCAGATAGATATATTGCCAGATATCCAACTCGGTCCAGTTAGAAAGCGGGAAAACACGAATACTCTCGCCTTTGTTAATCTGGCCGTTGTAGTTGTGCCACAGTTCCGGGCGTTGGTTCTTCGGATCCCAACGGTGGAAACGGTCGCGGAAGGAGTAAATACGTTCTTTAGCTCGCGATTTCTCTTCATCACGACGCGCTCCGCCAAACGCGGCATCAAAACCGTATTTATCCAGCGCCTGCTTCAGCCCTTCGGTTTTCATGATGTCAGTGTGCTTGGCGCTACCGTGTACGAAGGGGTTAATTCCCAATGCTTCGCCCTGTGGGTTGCGGTGCACCAGCAGTTCACAGCCGTAAGCTTTCGCCGTACGGTCGCGGAATTCGTACATTTCACGAAATTTCCAGCCGGTATCGACGTGCAGCAACGGGAAAGGCAGCGACCCCGGATAGAACGCCTTGCGCGCCAAATGCAGCATCACCGAAGAATCTTTGCCGATGGAGTACATCATCACCGGGTTACTGAACTCGGCCGCCACTTCGCGGATGATGTGAATGCTTTCGGCTTCAAGCTGCCGTAAATGCGTGAGTCGTTTCTCGTCCATACCCTTTCCTTAAGCCAAGTTTACTACCGCTGGGCGGCTGTCTTGCGGCACCGTCGGCGTTGTCTGACCAAACCAGGCAATCTGGTGATGCAAATCCACCACCTCGCCAATCACCAGCAGCGCCGGTGTCGGCGCTTGCCGTGCCAAATGTTCTAACTCTTGCAGCGTGCCGATTTGCACCTGCTGATCGTGTCGGGTGCCGCGGCTGATCACAGCGACAGGTGTCTGCGCTGAACGGCCATGCGCGATAAGCTGCTGCGAAATTTCAGCGGCCTTCATCGTTCCCATATAAATCGCCAGCGTCTGACGCCCGCGCGCCAGCGTTGACCAGTCCAGCGCGTCGCCATCGGGGCGACAGTGACCAGTAATAAACAGTACGCTCTGCGCGTAATCACGGTGCGTCAGCGGAATCCCCGCATACGCCGTGACGCCCGCAGCGGCCGTCACACCGGGCACCACCTGAAACGTGATGCCAGCCTGCGCTACCGCCTGCAACTCTTCGCCGCCGCGGCCAAAAACGAAGGGATCGCCACCTTTCAGGCGCACTACCCGCTTGCCTTCTTGCGCCAGCGTCACCAGTAGCTGATTAATCTCATCCTGCGGGAGCGAATGCTCACTGGCGCGCTTTCCGACGCAGATGCGTTCAGCATCGCGGCGCACCAGATCCAACACATCGGCACTGACCAGATGGTCATACAGCACCACGTCCGCCTGCTGCATCACTTGTAATCCACGCAACGTAAGCAACCCAGCATCGCCGGGGCCTGCGCCAACCAGCGCCACTTCACCGCGTGCTGCCGCGGGCAGTTGCTGCTCGTCTTGCTGATTAACCAGTTGCTGTTGCAATTCGTCTTCGGCCTGCGCGAGTTGTCCGGCAGAAACCAGCGCCGCAAAACGCCCGACAAACAGCCGTTCCCAAAAACGACGACGTGCCGACATCGAATGCAGTCGGGTTTTAATTCTGTCGCGCCAGCTTCCGGCGATATCCGCCATCGTGCCCAAACTGGCGGGCAGTAATGATTCCAGCTTTTCACGCAGCAAGCGTGCCAGCACTGGCGCTTGCCCACCGGAGGAAATCGCCACCACCAGCGGAGAGCGATCGACAATCGAAGGGAAAATAAACGAGCACTTCGGCTGATCGTCCACCACGTTCACCAGCAAATGGCGCTGATTCGCCGCCTCAAATACGGCCGCGTTCAGCTCAGCGTCATCCGTAGCGGCAATCACCAGAAATACGCCAGATAGCAAATCAGGCGTAAAAACCTGTGCCAGCCATTCAATCTTCCCGGCCTGATGCTGCACAGCCAACGGTTCGGCCAGCGCCTGCGCGACAATTTTTACCTCCGCACCCGCGCGTTGCAGTAGATCGATTTTGCGCGTAGCAACCTCGCCGCCCCCGACAACCAGTACCGGGCGCTGACGAAGATCGGCAAATATAGGGAGATAGTTCACAATCGCCTTAACTAAGCAAAAAAGTAGATAATGCGACTATACGGTGAGGACAGAACACTTATGAAATGCCGAATTGGAATGACAAGTTCCGTAATGGAATAACACCACGTTTACAACTGAGATTGGGATGATAACGGCGATAAAAATGACGGTGATAAAAAACCGGACAATGCCCTAGTGCCTATCGCTGAAGCATTGAGATATACGGGGCGACCACAGGGGTGAGGCATCCCTACGGGAACCTCCCCCTGTGTTTCCCCTAATAACGGGCTTAAGTAACCAGTATCAGGCGATACCCAGTTTTCTCCTTTACCCTTCGTGCAGCCCGCACTCGCGTTTCAGGCCGAAGAAACGGGTTTCCTCTTCACTCATGCCCGGTTCCCATTTGCGGGTGGTGTGCGTATCGCCAACAGACAGATAGCCCTGATCCCAGAGCGGGTGGTAGCTCAGACCATTTTCTTTCAGATATTGATACACCGTCCGGTTATCCCAATCGATAATCGGCAGGAATTTGAAGACGCCACGCTGAATCGCCAGCACCGGCAAGTCTCCCCGGCTGCCGGACTGCTCACGGCGCAGGCCAGCAAACCACGTTTTTGCCTTTAACTCGCTCAGCGCCCGATTCATCGGCTCAACTTTATTCAGCAGGTTGTAGCGCTCAATGCCTTCCACGCCCTGTTCCCACAGCTTGCCGTAGCGCGCTTCTTGCCAGGCCGCGGATTCAGCGGCGCGATACACTTGCAGATTCAGTTTCAACTGATCCGTCAGCGCATCAATAAACTGATAGGTTTCAGGGAACAGATAGCCCGTATCCGTGAGGATAACCGGAATATTCGGTCGCTGTTGTGTCACCAGATGCAGCGATACCGCAGCCTGAATACCGAAGCTGGACGACAAAACATAATCGCCCGGCAAATTCTCCAGCGCCCAGCTTACTCTTTCCTGTGCAGACAGCTGTTCAAGCTGACCATTCACGACAGCCAACGCAGCCGCCTGCTCCGCTTTCGGTAACGCGTTGAGCGCCTCAAGGTTAAATTCGGCCATCAGGCTCTCCTGTCAGTCATAAAAATCGCGCGCGGGATCCAGCACCGGTCTAATGATGTTCGTGCGAATAGTGAAATCACCGAAGCCTTCGTTTGGCTGGCGATCCTGTGCCCACAGCCCAATAAGCCGATCAATTTCCGCCAGGATCTCGGTTTCATTAATGTTCTCGCGATACATACGAGGAATACGTGTCCCTTCGCGATTCCCACCGAGGTGCAGGTTATAACGCCCTACCGCTTTGCCCACCAGACCGATTTCCGCCAGCATCGCACGGCCGCAGCCGTTCGGGCAGCCCGTGACGCGCAGAACAATGTGTTCATCACCCACACCGTGCTGCTGCATGATATCTTCCACTTTCGTGACAAACTCCGGCAGGAAACGCTCGGCTTCCGCCATCGCCAGCGGACAGGTGGGGAACGACACGCAGGCCATTGAATTCTTGCGTTGCTCGCTCACGCTGTCATCAATCAAACCGTGTTCACGCGCCAGCGCATCAATCTTCGCTTTGCTGCGCGCAGGCACGCCGGCGATGATCAAATTCTGGTTCGCCGTTAAGCGGAAATCCCCTTTGTGGATTTTAGCGATTTCCGCCAAACCGGTTTTCAACGGTCGACCCGGATAATCCAGAATACGACCATTTTCGATAAACAGCGTCAGATGCCATTTGTTATCGATGCCTTTTACCCAGCCAATACGATCGCCACGTCCGGTGAATTCATACGGACGCACCGCTTCAAATTTCACACCGGCACGCGCTTCCACTTCCTGCTTGAAGTTGTCTACACCTACGCGCTCCAGCGTGTATTTGGTTTTCGCATTTTTACGGTTAGTACGGTTGCCCCAATCGCGCTGCGTGGTCACCACCGCTTCCGCGATGGTCAGCGTATGTTCGATGGAAATGTAACCCAGTTCGCTGGCGGTACGCGGATAGGTTTCTTTATCACCGTGCGCGATAGACAACCCACCGCCCACCAGCACGTTGAAGCCCACCAGACGGCCATTATCAGCAATCGCAATAAAATTAAGATCGTTCGCATGCAGATCCACATCATTCTGCGGCGGAACCACGACCGTGGTTTTGAACTTACGCGGCAGATACGTCGAACCCAGAATCGGTTCTTCATCTGTCGTTGCTACCTTTTCCTGATCCATCCAGATCTCAGCGTAGGCACGCGTGCGCGGCAGCAGATGTTCAGAGATCTTTTTCGCCCACTCATATGCCTGCTGGTGCAGTTCGGATTCGATCGGGTTAGACGTACACAGCACGTTACGGTTCATGTCATTCGCCGTCGCCAGCGCATCCAGACCAATGCTATTCAGCATCTGGTGTACCGGTTTCACGTTCGATTTGAGAATACCGTGATACTGGAACGTCTGGCGGTTCGTGATACGAATGCTGCCATATATCGTGCTTTCGCCAGCAAATTTATCGATCCGCAGCCACTGCTCCGGCGTCATCACGCCTCCGGGCAAACGGCAGCGCAGCAGCATGGCATGGCGCGGTTCCAGTTTCTGCTCGGCACGCTCGGCGCGAATATCACGGTCATCCTGCTGATACATACCGTGGAAACGGATCAGCAGAAAATTGTCGCCTTTGAAGCCGCCGGTCAGACCATCGTTCAGATCTTCAGCAATTGTGCCGCGCAGGAAGTTACTTTCAGTCTTCATGCGCTCAGCATCAGTGAGTTTCCCTTCTACCACCAGGGGACCAGGGTGTTTTTCACTGAAAACGTATTTTTCGCTCATTAGTACACATCTCGCTGATAACGGCGCTCAAGGCGCAGATCGCTTAAAAACTCATCGGCTTGTTCACTGTCCATGCCGCCATGCTCAACTATCACGTCCAGCAGCGCCCGCTCGACGTCTTTCGCCATACGGTTGGCATCACCACACACGTACAGGTGCGCACCGTCCTGAATCCAACGCCAGACTTCCGCGCCCTTTTCCCGCAGCTTGTCCTGCACATAGATTTTGTGTGCCTGATCGCGTGACCACGCCAGATCGATGTTGGTCAGCAGCCCATCTTTAACGTAGCGCTGCCATTCAACCTGATACAGGAAATCTTCCGTAAAGTGAGGGTTACCAAAGAACAGCCAGTTTTTCCCTTCTGCCCCTTCGGCATCGCGCTGCTGCATAAACGCGCGGAACGGTGCAATCCCGGTGCCCGGCCCGATCATGATGACCGGCGTATCGGAATTGGCAGGCAGACGGAAGTTATCGTTGTGCTCAATGAAGACACGGATTTCATCATCTTCGCTCAGTCGGTCAGCCAGATAGCTGGATGCGCCACCGGCACGCTCACGACCTTCGTATTCGTAGCGCACCACGCCAACGGTGATATGCACTTCGCTTTCAGCTTCTGCCTGCGAGGAAGCAATAGAGTAAAGACGCGGCGTCAACGGACGCAGCAGACCCAACAGTTGATCCGCCGTCAGTTCAGCCGGTGCCTGTCGCACCATATCTACCAGCGGCGTCCGTTGTGCGAACTGCTGAAGCGCGGGCTTATCGGCCAACAGCGACAGCAGCGTCTCATTACGCGACAGGGCTGCATATTTCTCGACGATCGGCGCAGTGTTTTGCGTCAGCTCAAAGTGGCTTTTCAGCGCCTGCGATAATGGCAGCGTCTTACCGTCAACGCTGACGGATTCATCGCCTTTCAGCCACAGCAGTTCCAGCAATTCCTGCACCAGTGCCGGATCGTTATCAAACCACACGCCCAGCGCGTCTCCCGGCTGATAACGTAAACCGGAATCACCCAGATCGATCTCGATATGGCGTACATCTTTTTCTGAACCACGCCCGGTTACTTTCTGATTCACCGCAAATGTGGCATGCAGCGGTGAGGATTTGCTGTACGGGCTGCTGGTAATTTCATCCAGTGCGCCCTGAGCGGCAATCTGTGCGACGGCTTCACCCTGAACCGGCACTCGCGCCTGCAAAATATCAACCAGCTGGCGACGCCACTGTTCAGCTAGCGCCTGATAATCGACATCGGCATCAACGCGATCCAGCAGACGCTCCGCGCCCAGCTCAGCCAGACGGTCATCGAAATCCTTACCCGCCTTGCTGAAGAATTCGTAAGAAGTATCACCCAGACCAAACACGGCAAACGCGGTGTCTTTCAGCGCCGGGGCTTTCTTGGACAGCAGGAACTTATGCAGCGCGACCGCTTCTTCCGGCGGCTCGCCTTCCCCCTGCGTCGAGGTCACGATCAGCAGCAGTTTTTCCTGCCCGATTTGCTTGAACTTGTAATCACCGGCATTGACCAGATTAACGGACAGCTTGGCTGCCAGCAGGTCGTCACGCAGCTGTTCCGCGACCCGACGTGCGTTACCGGTCTGTGAGGCAGAAATCAGCGTGATGGTTTGTACCGGCACCGTTACTGCGGAAGCGGTAGCCGCCGCGGCGATCGTGGTACCAGACTGCACGTTCCCAGGCTGTTGTACCAGCCCCCAGAAATAGCCGGATAGCCAGGCCAGCTGCGTCGATGAGAAATCACCGGTTGCCGCCTGTAAACGCGTTAATTGCTCCGCACTCAGCGGAAGCAATGAAGTGGGGGAAACCGGAGTAGTCATTGTGATTTCTGTTTCCTTGTGCCTGTGCAGTTAGCCAACGACGCTAATACAAAAACATGCAATAAAAAGATGGATGGAGGATAAGGGTAACGATCTGCATCTTAACAATTAAAGAAATGATGGAAATATTAAATAACCAAAATGACTAAATGGTTTTTCTGATAGTCCTTATTGCTTAAAGTGTTATAGCCGATGGTATGCGCCTTTCATGGCGATATCGGTAAGAATGCATTCGGAAAGCGGGGCTGCCACGCAACCCCATATAGATAGGATGTGAGTTAAATTTTCAGGACTTTCATGCCGAAATCGTCTGGACTCACGATGTTTTCGAGCTGGCCGACCTGCAACAAGTCGCCTTTAGAGACGACGCTGCTGATATTGGTGTCAGGAAAGCGAAGGTTTTTGACGAGGTGTACCGCAATAGGTCGCCCCTTTTTATCAATATCCATCACCCACCCGAGGAAGCCTCCCGAGTATTTCGCCAGACTGCCTATTGGGTAGAGACCATAAATCTGGACGTATTTAACCAGTACCGCCTTGTCATACGCGGCGTTCGCCTCATAGATTTTGCGGTAGGCAGCCAATGGCGTACGGGGCGAAACACCATTCCGCGCATGCCTGAGCTTATTAATCGCCTTAATTACAGAGACCAAGCGGACTAACGGCGACAATTGTTCGGCGCGTTTGCCGTGCGGATAGCCGCTACCGTCCAAACGCTCGTTAGCATTCTCAATCACATCGCGGCAAGTGGGGCTTATCGCCCAGTCCAGTTCACGTAACTTCTCGCGCAGTACTTCTACGTGACCAATCAGGATCGCTTTCTGCATCGGATTCATGTTGACCTTGAGCGACGGAAGGCTGGCATTGACCAGCAGCGGCTTACCCATAGTATGAAGCAATGCGCCTAATACGGCCTCGCGCACACAGGGATCGTGCGGATCGGAAAGTAACAGCATATCGGCCAGTTTCCCTGCAACCTGCACCGCATGCCTGACCCACTCCGCTTCATCACGCAGGAACGACAGCGCATACAGAAAAGCCTTTCTCTCTTTTTTAACCATATAGATCAGGGTATCGACACAGTCATAAAAGATCTCAACGGGCAGTTGATTGCGCGTTTTGATGTACATCAGCCCAATCTGAAGCCGATGGGCAACCTCCATGACGCCCCGTTCCATAGGCGTCTGGCGGGTGCGTTTCTCGCGTTCCTGACTTTCTCGCAGCAAGATATTTTTCTCCTTAGTGCCAGGAATGAACAGCGGAGACGAATACACCATGCTGCCAGTGACGCCGGTTCGATATGCCGCCTCTCTTTCCGACTCATGGGTATAATGAAGCAGGGCTTCAGACTGGGATGAAGACAAATTGATAAACTGGATGCCGACAGCCGCATAGCCATTATTCCCAAAGGGGCGTATATGGCGAATTCTTCCCTCGGCATAAAAGCTTTCCCCGTTAGGAAATTCCAGCGTAATGCCGGGGATATTCTGCCCCACATCAATCGCAATGCTTTCAACCAGATCGATTTCGACCATACACCCACCGGTCGATAAATTACGCAGCGTTCCGGGCACGTTAAGCGTGTGCATATAAACTTCGATGCGAGCACGAGCCTGCATACCAAGAATAAAAGGAATACGAATCGCACCTCTGTTTTCAGTGACGAAAACAGAGTCTGGCAAGCGACACTCCAGACGATAAAACATACTGTCCGTCTTGAATAATTGCGTAGAAATATTACACAGACTGTAAGTTTCTCGTTCGATGTTCTCCGTACCTTTGAGCGCTTCCAGATCAAAATTCAAACCACCATCGGCAAGATATCTGTCGATATCTGAACCAGAATATTCTACTGCCAACACAATACGGTTTTTATCCAGATTCAATTCCGCAACGTCAGCCTTTAATGCATATAGCATATCCTTGGCATAGATAGACATCACATATGAATGTTGCAGCAATGCGCTAATCACTTTAGCGGGAGGAGGAGAAAAATGTTCCACTATAATATCTACCTATTAACGCGATGGTGATATACCCCAAAATCCAAAAAGGACTTCTCTTTTTAATAAAATGAATGCTCACACGGAATTAAATGCTGATTCTTACTGAGTAGAACATCACCCAGATTCAATTCTGAGTTTTTCTCCCCTTTGATAGGATTACGAAACGGCAATCTTAACGTCGCTTATCATCCTAACAAGGATACTATGAAGTCACAACGGTCACACGCCACCGTCAGATTGATTTAAATTCAAACAAAAACAACTTAACCACCAATTAAACAAAAACAATCAATTTAAAGCACCAATAAAATTAACAAAATCAGAATTAAACACCAATGACAACATAGATTTAAACGATCATTATTTTTCATTCAATAGCCAATAACTATCAAACAAGAATTATTGATCATTTTAAACAATTTCCAACTATTCCAAATTGCTGTGTAGAATCCAGACGAGCAAGGCTGTGGAATTCCTATTTCTATGGAGAGGGTGAGTAATCAGTAAAATGAATACAACAACATTGAATATTGATGGAAAAATTCTTAGGCTGACAGCAGAGTTCCAGCCTATCATCCATCTCCCTCACAATAAAATATTCCGCTATGAAGCCCTCGCCAGGTTTTATAATTCGGAAGGCACACTGATATCAACGCAACAAACCATAGATAGAATAGAGAAATCTAAGGCAATCGATAAAGTAACAGACTTTATGTTTGATGTTGTCTGTCAGGTAATAAAAAACAAAAGCAGCATGACAATATCTTTCAATCTTTCACATTTACTTTTTAATAATTTCGCCTATCTGGAAAAGTTATACCAAAAATGTATTACGCATGAGGTTAACCCACAGAATATAGAAATAGAGATCAGTGAAAAAACGACGCGGCAGCAGTTAATAGACGGGATACCTTTTTTAAATCAGGCCAAAAAATATGGCTTTATGCTTTCGTTAGATGACTTCGGCGCAGGAAATCTACAAATCGATAGCCTGAGCTTGTTTGACTTCGATACCATAAAAATCGATCGTTCTATTATTGATGGCATCGGTAAAGAAGAGACAAAATCACAAAAACTAAAGGTCTTATTGAACAAACTGATCCCTCTTGGGGTAAATATTATCTGTGAAGGCGTTGAGAAAGCGACGGATTTGAACCGGTTAAATAAATACCACCCCATTGGGATTCAAGGATATATCTTCTATCGGCCACTCACATTCAGCCAATTAAGGCTGCTGGAGGGCTTTTAGCCGATATCTTCAGCCTCTGCTGCCCCGCCAACAACCTCTTAGACGATCGACATTAGCGAACAGGCTCACATTTCTGGCGTTCGCCACAGGAATTTATCCTTTTACAATGGCGTATCAATGCGATACTCACGCCAGTGGCAACGGGAGAAAAATGATGTGGCAACGGCGCGCGCTGGAACTCAATACGCAGGATATTTGGCACTGGCAACAGGTCCTCTCGGTCACCGATTACGCCCGAGAACAGGGTTTCAATACGCTGGTGCTGGGCGCTGCGGATTTGTTGGATAAACTGGTTACACCGGAAGCCTACAATAACGCACGTTTTGACGATCGCATCAGCAGCCAGCAACGTTCCCGCTGTATTTACCTGAATCAGGTCGCGTCACACTGCCGTGAACAGGGGCTGGCGCTGTATCTGCAATGCAAAGAGCTGTCGTTTCCCACAGATTTACTGCTTCATCACCCGGAATTGCTGGACGACAAACATAGCCTCCGCATGGATACCAATTTTTGGTGCGACTACCTTGCCGCCAAAGTCGAACTGCTGATGCAGCAGATCCCGCGCCTGAGCGGCCTGCTGCTGGCGATCTCCAACAGCGACAGCCTGCTGCGCTTTTCAGCCCCTTCTGGCGATGAGATCAACGGCGTCGTTCCCGTCACGACACACTGGCCGACGAACGCTGACAGCGAGCAGATCTACCACCGCTTATTTTCCGCCGTCGCCCGCGTGATGCACTACCACCAGCGTCATCTGGTATTGCGCGCCTTTCCCGCCAGCCATCAGGACATCGGTAATGTGCTGAACGCTATTCGCACGCTGCCAGAATCCGTTTCTGTCGCCATCAAAGTCACGCCGGAACGCTTCTGGCCTGAGTTCCCCAATAACCCTGCGCTGCTGGACGTCAGCGGGCGTGAAGTCTGGGTTGAACTGGATCTGGCGGGCGAAGAAGTTGGCTGGGGCAACCTTCCCTTCCTGCGCTACACCGAAGTGCAGGGGCGACTGCTGTGGTGCCGGGAGAAAAATCCCGCGATTGTCAGCGCTCTGTGTCGCATCAGTTGGGAAGGCGTGGATAATCACAGTGTAATCGGTACGCTCAGCGAATTTACGCTGTTCGCCAGTTCCCGCTTACTCATGAACCAGACCGCATCGACAAACGAAAGTACGCTGTTCGCGCAGTGGTTAATGGCGCGCTATCAGTGGCAACCGGACGATAGCGTACTGCACACGATGCAGACCTTGTTGGATCAGGCGCATCAGGCCATTTCCCTGTCACTGTACGCCCGCCACCACGTTTTTCACCGCCACAGCCTGCTGCCGACCAGTTTTGGTCAGGCGATCTGGAGCCTGTATGGTCAGCTCAACCGTAACCACTGGCTACCGGGCTCCGGTCAGGATATTACGTTCGACCCGCAGCATGCGGAGCTGGCGTCGCAAAACCTCTATCACATCGCGAAAGAGAAAGATGCCGCGTGGCAGTTGGCGGAACAGTGCCAGCAGGCCGCACTGCAATTCTCTCGTGAACACACGATGCCGGAAGCGCTCCGCCAGCGCTGGCAGCAGGAATGGCGCGGCCTGACGCTGTATTGCCGTGCGTTTGTTCACGCGCAAAAAGCCTTCTTTACGCTGCACTACTGCAAACAGGTGGAGAACAACTGGACGCTGCGAGAAATCGCCAAAACCAACATTCAGGCGCTGTACGGGATCGGGCATGAGATGGAAGATTTCTGCCTACAGCACCGGGAGTACCCGGTGAGCATGCATGTGATGTTTGACGCCGGGCGTCCACGCGCGTTAGCCGATAGCCTGCAACAGCAGTTGGCTGAACTCGCGTAACGCACCGGCCAATAAAATACCGTAGTCAGTCACTGACTACGGTATTCGGTGATTCGCTTAGCGGATCACCCGTTTCAGAATGCGATCGCCTGAATTGCTGAAGTTTTTCGCCGACTCTTCGACGCTCTTTTTGCCATAATCCAGCTGTTCGATGGTTTGCAGGATCAGGCTGGCAAGCTGCGGATCTTCAAGATAGGAAGAAACGGGTGTTTGCATCGGCTTTTGCAGCGCCAGCGATAATCCGGCAACCGACAGATCGTTCGTATCCAGTTTCTGCTTTTCTTCCAGCGCTTGTCTGGCGATGCGGCTGAGCGGAATACCGCGCTCGGTGCCCATCAGCAGCGCTCCCTCAGGGTCGTTCATCAGGAAATTCAGCAGCAGCGCCGCTTCTTTCGGGTGCTTGGTATTTTTACTGATGGCAAACAGCATGGAGGGTTTGAAGAACTGCCCGGAATTCTCTGACCCCGGCGTCATGATGTATGGCCCTAACTCAAGCTTGCCGGGTGCCGCCAGCGGATCGGCGTATTTCTTCACGACCGAAATCCACAGATGCGCGCCGCCGTATTCGCCGTTAATCCAGGGACGCGTTTCATACATGCCGACTTTGCCAAACGCGTTGTAATACTTCGAGGACGGCATCACATGTTCGTCGATCAAACGCTTATAGAAGCGGAACGCCTCGATCCATTGCGCCTCGCTGTAGTTAAAGCGTTTGTTCTTTTCATCGATCATGCCGATCTGATATTTCTGCGTCATGTAATAGTTGATCAATTCCAGCACGCCTTCACCGCTGTCCTGCGCGGGAGAAGCAATGGGGAAATAGTTATCGCCCAGTTTTTCTTTAAATACCTTACCGGCATGGAACAGCTCATCCCAGGTGGTGGGATACGGCAGTCCGGCTTTCTTCCAGGTTTCCGTGTTGTAGTACATCACCAGCGCATTCAGCGAGGTGGAAATCGCATTCACCTTGCCATCAATCGTCGCGGGCTTCAGCGCATCTTCTGGGAAATCCTGCAATTTTAGCGTATCACTCAGCTTATTCAGGTCATAAAAGCCGGTACCGGTCTTGGAAAAAATCGGCAGCCAGTTCCAGTTGACCTGTAACACATCCGGTTCTTCACCGCTGGCAATCTGTGTCGTCAGACGGGATAAGTGCCCGTCCCAGCCGGTATATTCCGGCTTCACGCTGATATGCGGATATTTTTTCTGAAACGCCTCCAGTGCGGTCAACGTCGCCTGATGACGACTATTTCCTCCCCACCAGGAGAGGCGCAATTCCACGGGTTCAGCAGCCTGCGCGAGCGAACAGAGCGCAGAGAAGGCGATGACAATCAGTCCAGGTAATCTCATTTTTCCCCCAACGACATTATTATTGTGGTGTGTCTGGTGTGGCGTATGGATGAGAACAGGTAGGGTACATGACTACATTTCTCGACCCTGACAAGATAGGCAGAACCTTTTTTATCGCGCCAGCCGTCACGGCGGAAAAACGCGTGATTTGCGGGGCTGACGGAAGAAATGTTGATGGCCGCGTCGCGTTAGTGGACGTTTCAATCACGCAGCGTGAGCCCTATCTGACGCAGCAGGGAGGTGCCTCACATCATTAACCGGCACACCACACCAAAAAGAGATTTATTTCACAAATAAGAAACACAAAAACAACAAAACCACCCCGTGTGCGTGGTAAAAAAGAGAAAACGGTGTAAAAACGTGATGAAACACACACAGCATGAAGCACCGCACCCTTCTCTTCGTTATGCCTTTCACATTCTCTTACGCCACACGCCATAGGCTGTGAAGCCCGCTCCAAGCTCCGCAGATTTCATCGTGTCAGATCCTGCCGAACGCTCCAAAACATGTTGCAATGCGATCATGAACGGCAAAATTGGATCTCATCATGAAGCACTCTATTCAGTCATACTCCCCCGCCGCCGACGGCGTCACACCGGATACCGCCATTTTTCAGCAGGCTATCGACAGGATTGCGGCACAGGGCGGCGGCACCCTGACGGTAGAACCGGGGCGCTATCTGTTAGGGGGATTGCTGCTGCCTTCCAATTTTTGCCTGCAACTGGAGGCGGGGGCTGAGCTAATCGTCAGCGGCGACTATGAGCAGTTTACGCAGGCTACCACCATCAGCATGGCCGAGCTTTCACATCGGGCGTTTCTTTATGCTTACCAACAGCGCAATATCACGATCTGCGGTCAGGGTAAGATCATGGGAAATGCCGACGCCTATTTCTCGGTGGAACCCGACGATCAAGGCTATCGCCTGCCTGCGCAACATCGGCCACGCATTGTGGTTTTTGAGGATTGCGAACACATCCGCCTGTGTGACTTTACGATTGAACACGCGCCAATGTGGACCGTGCATTTGGTCAGTTGTCGTCACGTCATCGTCGAACGCCTGACGATTGATAACGATCTGAGCATGGCGAATACCGATGCGCTGGATCTCGATAGCTGCCAGCAGGTACAAATCAGCAACTGCTCGCTGAGCGCCGCCGACGATGCACTGTGCATCAAAACCACCAATAAGCCACCACATCTGCAACGTAAGGTGCAGCAGGTCGTTATCAGCAATTGCCTGTTGCGCTCCAAGAGCTGTGCGCTGAAGGTCGGCACCGAAACCTTTGCCGACATTGAAGATATCTCCGTCAGCAACTGTGCCATTTACGATACCAACCGCGCGATCGGCCTGATCTCCCGCGATGGTGGCACGTTCCGACGTTTGCAGTTCAGCAACATCACATTCCAGTGTGTCGCCGCACATCCGTGCCACTGGGGCAAAGCCGATCCGATCTTTATCTCCGTACGCTATCGCGATCCTGCCATCGAACCGGGTCGGATCGAAGCGGTACAATTTTCTCAGATCGCGGGGATCAGCGAGGGAGCGATTAACCTACACAGCACGCCCGCAGGCTACATTCGTGATATCCATTTCCATGCCGTGCACCTCGAACAGCGGCAGAGCGACTCGCCGGAACAGGGCATGTACGATGTGCGTCCGCCCTGCAACCCGGAACGCCCTACAGGTATGGGGTTAGACAATGCGTATCGGGTCGATCCCATTACCGGGCGCGCATTCGGCGTTGAGCACTACCCAGACGGCATGCCCGCGTTATTTGCTCGCGGCGTCCTGAACCTGACCACCAGTCACATGACGATCCACCGTCCCGATCCGCTCCCTTCAGGCTGGCATCACGCCACGATCGTGCAGTTGGAAGAATAAGTACTTTCGGGTAGTATGCGACGGTTTTTTGCATACTATGTTCTGAAAGCCCCCTTTTCAGAACGAAACCGGGAACATCGCTATGGTCACTACGCTATTTAAAGATTTTCAGTTTGAAGCCGCGCATCATTTGCCCCACGTGCCGGAAGGCCACAAATGCGGGCGGCTGCATGGGCACTCTTTCATGGTGAGACTGGAAATTACCGGTGAAGTGGATCCGCATACCGGCTGGGTGATGGATTTCTCTGAGCTGAAAGCCGCGTTCAAACCTACGTGGGAGCGGTTGGATCACCACTATCTGAATGAGATCCCCGGACTGGAAAACCCAACCAGCGAGGTGCTGGCGCACTGGATCTGGCACCAGTTGAAGCCGACATTACCGCTGCTCAGCGCCGTGATGGTGAAAGAAACCTGCACCGCAGGCTGCGTCTATAAAGGCGAGTAACGAAGAAGTGGTATGTAGTCTGGCGTGAAGCTCCCTCTCTCACGCCGCTGCTATCAGTCGATAAATATCAGGCAATATTCAGGTATTTATGTGTCTGCATAGAAAGCCGCCAGTTACGGGCGATGCAGGTCGCAATACACAGTTTGGTCGCATCGTCTTTCTGGCTGATCGGCTGTAGCGCTACGATGCGCGGCTTATCATCATCAAGCCGTGCCAGTAGCGCATCCAACGCTTCAATATCACGTTCACGCGCCACCGGGTGTTTGATCTCATCCGCCCGTTGCAGTGCCTGATCGAGCACCTTCATGCCGCCGCGCATATTCACCTTCGGCGATACCGTCACCCAGGTTTTTGGCGAACAGCGCACGTCGTGGGTGCCGCTGGTTTCAATCTGGCAACTAAAGCCCTGCTTTTCCAACTGTAGCGTCAGCGGTGCCAAATCGTGGATACACGGCTCACCGCCGGTGATCACGATGTGGCGTGCCGTGTAACCCTGCTGCGTCATCAGCGCCAGAATATCGTCCGCACTCGCCGCGCCCCAGGCATCGCTTTCTTCCGTTTTTACCAGCACCTGATCCAATGAGGTTTCCCGCTCTGCCAGTTTGTCCCAGGTGTGTTTGGTATCGCACCAGCTACAGCCGACCGGGCACCCTTGCAGGCGCACAAACACCGCCGGCACACCGGTAAAATAGCCTTCGCCCTGTAACGTCTGGAACATTTCATTAATCGGGTACTGCATGGTTTTCACTGTCTCATTCACTTAAAAAGGCATTATACCCTAAATCCTCCGCGTTGCAGGACGGCGACAATACTGCCCCCATTCGACGGCCCCTTGCCGAGGACAGTTGAGTAATTCGACGTGTGCATCAATAATCAATCTGTTGTTAGGATTTCACCTGCATTCGTTACGTTTCATTATTAACAAGGACAAAAACAAATGAAGTTATTGAAACCATTAGCCTTATTACTCGCCTCTTGTGCCTTTGTGCCTGCGTTTGCGCAGGCGCAGGATATCGCCCAGGTTAAAACCCAGCCGGGCTATTACCGCATGATGCTGGGGCAGTTCGAAATCACGGCACTGTCTGACGGCACCAACACTATGCCGATGGATAAACTGTTGCAGCGGACACCACCGGAAAAAATCACTGAACTGCTGGCAGAGAAAGCGCTGACGCCGCAGGTGGAAACCTCCATCAACGCCTATTTGGTCAATACCGGCAAACACCTGATTCTGATCGATACAGGGAACGGTAAGCAGAGCAATCCCACGGTCGGGAAAGTGCTGCCGAACCTGATTGCGGCGGGCTACAAGCCTGAGCAGGTCGATACCATATTGATGACCCACCTGCACGGTGACCATTTTGGTGGTCTGGTACAGGACAGCAAGCTGAACTACCCGAACGCTACCGTGTATGTCAGCCAGCCAGAAACCGACTTCTGGCTCAGCCCGGATAACCTGAAAAGCGCGCCAGAGAACAGAAAGGCGGCGTTTCAACGTGTGCAAACTATCTTTGATACCATTAAGAAAGAGAACAAGCTGAAAACGTTCCCGGCTCAGCAGACAACACTGCTGCCCGGTGTGACCGCGATCCCAAGCCCAGGACATACGCCGGGACACACCTCGTTTATGGTCGAGAGCGAAGGGAAAAAATTGCTGGTATGGGGAGACATCATTCATGCGGAAGCGGTACAGATGAGCTTACCCGCCACCACCATCAGCTTTGACTCAAATATGGATCAGGCGACAGAATCCCGTAATAAAGCGCTGGCCGACGCCGCCAGTCAGGCTTACTGGGTTGCAGGCGCCCACCTCCCCTTCCCCGGCATCGGCCATGTGGGTACACGCCTGGAACGCAACGGCACCACCAACGGTTATCGCTGGCTGCCAGCGAATTACAGCGTATCGGGATTGTCACAGTAATCCCTTCGTCGTCACTCAAGCAGGGGGCAAATCCGCCCCCTGCTCCGCAATCGCCTCCGCAATTTGCTCATACAGCCACGCGATCGCCGGATTACTGTCCTGCCTTGCATGCCAAAGCGCCGAGAGCGTATATGTCGGTAAATCAAGCGGGACTGGGCTATCGTTCAGGCCATAATGCTGGCACCACAGCGTCGCTAATTTCTCCGGGACGGTGGCGACCGACGGCGTGTGCTGCAATATGCCCGGCAGAGCGGAGAAATGCGGCGTGGTGTAATAAATCGTCCGCGTCATTCCCTGTTTTTCCAGCATGTCGTCCACGATGCCATGTGCACGTTCACGGTAGGTCACCAGTAAATGGCGCTGCTGGCTGTATACATCCAAAGGAACAGGAGACGGCAGCGCGAGCTGTTGTGGGTGCCACAACGCCCTGAACCCTGACGATAACAGCGCACGCTGTTTCAACCAGCCAGCCTTTGGGCTGGCGACGGAAATGACCAGATCGACGCTATCATTTTCCAACCGTTCCACATCCAAAAACGGATCGGTGGCAACAAGGTTGATGCGCAAATGAGGGGCATTCGCTTTGATCCGTTTCAGCAATAGCGGCATCAGCCATATTTCCACCCAGTCGGTCATGCCCAGCGTGATCGCGCGTGAATCGGTCAGCGGATCAAAGCTCTCGGGCTCACCCAGAACCGACTGCAACTGTTCAAACGCAGGTGACAATTGGGTCGCCAGATAATCCGCACGTGCCGTTGGGCGCATCACCTGTCCCGTGCGGATAAACAGCGGATCGTCAAACAGCGTACGCAAACGTGCCAGCGCACCGCTCACGGCGGGTTGCCCCAAATGCAGCTTATCCGCCGCCACAGAGACACTTCTTTCACGATACAACACCAGAAATGTCACCAGCAGGTTTAAATCCACACCACGAAAATCATTTTCCATGATAGTCAGTATCAAATTAATCAATTTGAACAATAGTAGCGTCAGCAGAATAATCGTTCCAGTCCCTGACGAGCAGGGTCACTTTCCAAGAGTGCACAATGAAAACGAATCTTCTGAAACAGACGTTACTACCCGCGGTTTTGCTGATGGGTTCGCCCCTTATCGCCGAGGCAGAATCGGTGCCTCAACTGAGAACGCAGGCGCCGGGTTATTACCGCATGATGCTAGGCCAGTTTGAAATTACCGCTCTTTCTGACGGTACAGTCACTATCCCACTGGATAAGCTGCTCACCCATATTTCCTACGAGGAAATGCTGCACCTGCTGGCGCAAAAGAATCTCCAGCCACAGGTTGAAACCTCGATTAATGCGTACCTCATTAATACGGGTAAACAGCTGATACTGGTCGATACAGGAGCCGGGCCGCTATTCGGCAAACAAGGAGGGAAATTACCCGATAATCTGCGCGCCGCAGGCTACCCACCTGAGAAGATCGATACCGTTTTGCTGACCCATATTCATGCCGACCATTCCGGCGGCGTCTCGCGTGACGGCAAGCTGGTTTTCCCAAATGCCACCATTTACGTTAATCAGAAAGATGTGGATTTCTGGCTCAATCCGACTAATAGCAATCAGGTGCGGGATAGCGAGAAACACACGTTCGGGCAGTCTGAAGATTCATTACAACCCGTGCTTGCCGCTAAGCGACTAAAAACCTTCACGGGTAAACAGCAACTTTTTCCGGGCATTACCGCCGTACCAGCACCGGGGCATACGCCGGGGCACAGCCTTTATCAGATCGAAAGTGGCGGTCAAAAACTGACGCTATGGGGCGATACGATCCATGCAGAAGCCGTACAATTTCCTCGCCCCATGACCACGATCGATTTCGATCGCAATATGGATGAAGCCGCAGAAGCTCGCTTACAGATTCTGGCCGAAGCGGCACAGAATAATGAATGGATTGGTGCGGCGCACATTTCCTTCCCCGGTTTAGGCCAGGTTAAAGCCGTGTATGATGCTAACGGTAAACCAAACGGCTACCGCTGGCTCCCTGCGAATTACAGTATGGCGGGGCTCAAAAACTAAGGGGCAGAATGGAATTCATTACGTTAATCACTGGCGGTTCGCGCGACATTGGCCGCGCAGGCGATAGCTGGCAGTTATCGGAAGAAGCCTCTTACGTCACTGGGAATTTTATTGACCTGGCAGGCGGGAAATAGACGCAACCTATGCAGGTTCCCACCGCTTAGCCTGTCTCTTAATCACATTTGTATGCAGATTAAGAGAGGCTTTCGTGCGCCATACTGCGGCAATTCATGTTGCGCTATGTACACGCGCCCGACGTAGGGCGGCTCAATCGCCGCCGCCCTACGAACCCAGGCTTCCGGCTAAATTATGCCGCTACGCGGTTCCATCGGTGCGTTTGACCGCTAGTCGAGCCGCCAGTGACATGCTCCCGGCATGGCACTGTCTTTCGCGACGTCCTGTCGCTCACTCGGCGGTCAAGCCCACCGCTGCATAATTTTAACGCCGGATAACGGCCAAACCATAAAAATTCACAACATTTGCATATAAGAGTTGCGATGACCTGTTATAGATATACCCGCAGGTATTCCGCCAGACACAGGATCGCCATTGCCTGACCGTACGGCATGGAGGTCAGCGCGATGTTGCGGTAGAAATCCAGATCGTTGCCCATCGCAGTACCGAATGATACCTGCGTCAGCTCGCCGTCCTCATTAACGTGATTAATCACGCCGCGAATCGCTTTCTCCGCCACTTCAGCGTAGCTCGGATCGACATAGCGCTTGCGCACCGCTTTCAAAATACCGTAGGCAAAACCGGCGGTTGCCGAGCTTTCGAGGTACGAGTTTGGATCGTCAATCAGCGTGTGCCACAGGCCACTGTCATCCTGATATTTCGCCAATGCTTCAATCTGGCTTTCCAACACCTGCAACAGGAAGCGGCGTGTCGCGTTATGCTCCGGGAGATCCAGCAGTTCGATAAATTCAGGAATCACGATCGTCAGCCAGCTGTTACCACGGGCCCAGCGCGCTTTGGCATAGTTGTGCTGCCCTTCAAACGTCCAGCCGTGGAACCACAGGCCGCTTTCACGATCCATCAGGTATTGCACGTGTAGCAAGAACTGATACGTGGCTTCTTCCACAAACTCCGGCCGGTTTAACAGCTTGCCGATTTTCGCCAGCGGCAGCACGCTCATCATCAGCGTGTCATCCCACAGCTGCTGGTGGTTTTCATTGTTATAAACAATGTGCTGCAAACCCTGCTTGTCCGTGCGCGGCATTTCATACATCACCCACTCCGCCCAGCGCTCCAGATACGGCCGCCAGCGCGCGTCGCCCGTCTCTTCATAGCGATAAGCCAGCGTCAGGAACGGACATACGGTGTTCACGTTCTTCGTCGGCGTACCTTCAGCCAGACGCTCAGTAAACCAGTCGTCGATGATGGCACGCATCTGCTCGTCACCCGTCTGCTGATAATACTGGTAAATTCCGTACAGCCCGATGCCGTGCGTCCATTCCCATCCCGCCCAGCCTTTGGTATCAATCACACGACCATCGTCCAACCGTAACAAGAACTCACCGGTTTTATCCTCAATATTCACCAGATTGTCGGTGATACGGCAAATCAGCGCCTTCAGACCTTCACGGGAGATGAAGCGTTCCGGCTGACGTAAAAGCGGGCTATGTTTTACACTGAATACGGTCATAGTCATTCATCCAATTGAGTTATCAGTTAACAATTCAATACAGTTACGACTGCGTGGCGTGCGTGACCGGCTTGTCGCCTTTATGGCGGTTCAGGTAGCCGATGTTGTTGTTGCCCCACAGCGATTCATACGGCATACCAGCCAGCATTTCGACCGTTGCCCGCGCCTGCGGCGTAATCTTTTCCGGTACAGGGCGTCCGGCTTCGCGCATTTTCAGCGTTTCTTCCCGCAGCACGCTGTGCGTTTGCAGATTGAGTTTAAAGCGCAGAGAAACCAGGAAACCCAGTGCCAGCACACCCACGGTGCCAACGCTCAAAATCATCAGAATCGTGTGGCTGACGCCCGGAGCCTGTACGCTCTGCCCGGACACAAAGCCGGATAGCTGCAATACCACGCCCACCAGCATCACCGCCCCCGCCTGAGAGGCTTTGCGAGTCAGCGTCATAATCCCGGCGAAGATCCCTTCGCGACGCTGTGCGGTGATCACTTCGTCCACGTCAGCGATGTAAGTGTAGGTATTCCACGGCACGTAGTTGATCCCGCCGCGCCCGATGCCAGCCAGCGCAGAAATCAACAACAGCAGAGAGAAGGTGTCATGCAGGCCGCTGTACCACAGAACCGCGTAGGAGAAGGCGCTCAGGCCGAACAGGCACACGACTAAACGGTAAGACGGCGCGGGTCCAAAGCGGATACATAGCGGAATCATGCCAATCACCGCGATGAATTGCAGAATCGCCATCGTTCCCATCAGGTTAGACGCCATCGTTGGGCTCTGCATCAGCACAAAGACCACGTAGTACGTGAACACGGCGTTAAACACGTCCTGAGCGATATACCCACCCAGATACATACCCAGATGCTGACGGAAAATACGAATGCGCAGCGTTGAGAGCAGTTCGACGTTCAGCCGTTTCAGACTTTGGCCTAACGTCAGAGACTGACGTTCTTTCTCCGCCCGTAGCGACGCTTCCGACATCTGATCCCGCGGGCGTTCCCAGGTAAAGAAATAGACCAACGTCAGCACCAGTGCACAGATAACGGAGAACACCAGGCTCGAATAGAAGAAAGAAACGGCGTTGTCTTTGCCAAAGTAGCCCAGCAGAATGCCCGGAAGAAACGCGGCTAAAATGGCGGAAAGCTGCGCCAGTGCGATGCGTGCGCCGGAGAACTTGGTTTTCTGTTTGAAATCGTCGGTCATTTCCGGCACCAGCGTTTCATACGGCACCAGCACCATGGTGTAGACGATATCGAACAGCAGGTACGTCAGCAGATAGTACCAATAGCCCATGTCCCCGACCCACATGAAGCTGTAGCTGAACACACAGGGAATACCGAGCAGAATAAAGAATTTACGGCGGCCAAAGCGTTTGCCAAGCCAGGTGGAACCGAAGTTATCGGTCAGGAAGCCCATCAGCGGGCTGACGACGGCATCAAGCACGCGCGCCATCGCAAAAATAAAGGTTGCCTCAATCGGCGTCAGGCCACAGAACGTGGTGTAAAAATAGAGTAACCAGGCGGCCGTCAGCGCAGTTGTACCAGCACCAAGAAAGTCCCCCGAACCGTAGGCTAAATAGTTAGCCAAACCGATCTTACGCGTTTTCATCGCCATCCTTCCCCGAACATTTTTAGTTATGAAGGTGTCACGCAGTTACGTTAGCGCCCGGCGATCGTGAAAACCTTTGCGCTTTTGCCACCACGCGCCCCGCGCTGGCAGCACAGGGAAGATTGGTGCGATCCGCGTCAAAGATTTTATAAAAAGCCATTTTAACTGAACGAAACCCGCAGTTCGTTTATGGCGATCACAGGATGGAAGAAGGGAAGTCAGGAGGAAGGCAGGCCGTGTCGTCAATGGACGCTGCCTCGTGATACCTTGAAAAATAGTGCTTTCTGTAGCAGAGAATGGCGTTACTCCGCGTGCTGTAATCGCCACAGGAAGGTCTGCCGCGCGTGGGCTAAACGCGGCTGGCGCAGCGCGCCCGGCACCCAGGCCAGATAGTAATCCAGCTGTGTAGTACTGACGGGGGGCGGGATAATCGCAAGTTTCCCGGCATCCAGCAGATCCTGACATAAATACACTGGCATGACCGTCCAGCCAAATCCGCTGGTCAGCACGCGACGCAGCGCACGCAAATCCTGACTCACCACGGCAGGCAGCAGCCCCTTATCCTCCATGCGGTTCTTCTTCAGCCAGTGATCAATCAGGGGAAGCTCAAGGTCATACGCCAGCATCGGCTCCTGCGCCAGCGCCTGTGGCAAGTCACCGGCCTGCAATAGCCGTTCGACAATCGCAGGTGCCGCCACCGCCTGTAGCGTCGCACTCTTTAGCAAATCGCTTTTCAGCCGCTTATCCGTCACCGGGTGCGCCGTGATACCCAAATCACAGTGTCCTTCCAGCAGCATCTGTTTAATCAAATCGCCATCGCCAGTATGCATATGCACCCGCACACCCGCCTCAAGCAGCGGTAATAGCTGCTCCGACACCACTTCGGCCATGAAATCTGCATGGCCAATGATATGCAGCGTCCCCGCGACGTCCATTGATCGCGCGCGGGCGGAAGCCAGTGCCGCCTCGGCTTCATCAAGCTTATCGCCCAGATCCGCCGCCAGATCGTCTGCCGCCGATGTTGGCGTCACGCCGTTTGCCTGACGTTCAAAGAGACGCCGCCCCACCGCCACCTCCAGCCCGGCAATGTGCTGCGACACCGCAGGCTGAGTCAGATTAAGCGCGCGCGACGCCCCGCTAATTGAGCGCTGCCGATAGACTTCCACAAATGTGCGTAACCGGATGAGTGACATACGAGACCTATAGAGACTGAGATATAAAATTATTTATACCCCTCGAATAATAATCTTGTTGGCGAGCGTATCAACCCCTGCCGTATCCTTTATCCCATCCTGAGTAGCCCAAAAATTCCGGCTAACCTTCTGTTTTCTCTGGTACTCGACGAATAAAAGAGGACAAAACATGTCGACACAACAATCCAAAAAGGATTTACAGGCTATCCTGAATACGATGAAGCGTGCTCACATTGCATCTGGCCCTGCCGATGTCGCACGGCGTAAAGATCGCTTACAGCGCAGCATCAATCTTATCCGCGAAAACCACGTGGCGCTTGCACAGGCCATGAGTGAAGATTTCGGCCATCGTAGCCTGTATCACTCCTTCGCCGCTGATGTCGGCACCACCTTGAAGATGCTACAGAACGCCATCGACAACGTTGAACGCTGGATGCAGCCAGAGCCAGTTGATGAACCCGCTCCCGGTATGCAGGCATGGATTCAGCATCAGCCTCTGGGCGTGATCGGCGTCATCAGCCCGTGGAACTTCCCGGTGAACCTGTCATTTGGCCCGCTGGCTGACATTTTTGCTGCCGGCAATACCGCGATTCTGAAACCGTCAGAACTCACACCGCGTACGTCTGAACTGCTGGCGGAACTGATTGCCCACTATTTCGACCCGCTGGAATTGGCTGTGGTACTGGGTGATGCGGAAATCGGTCAGGCATTCAGCGAGCTGCCGTTCGATCATCTGGTCTTCACCGGCAGCACTGCCGTGGGGAAACACGTGATGCGCGCGGCGGCAGAGAATCTGGTGCCGGTCACGCTAGAATTGGGTGGAAAATCACCAGTCGTGATCGATAGCAGCGCAGATATCACCGAAGCCGTGGAGCGCACGCTGACGGTGAAAACCTTCAACGCTGGGCAAATCTGCCTGTCGCCGGACTATGTTCTGCTGCCCGAAGGCCAGGAGCAGGCCTTCCGCGATGCCGCGAAAGCCTTTATGCAGAAAAGTTTCCCAACGCTACAGGCGAACCCGGATTACACGTCTATCATTGCTGACAGGCATTACGATCGCCTGATTCGAATCCTGAAAGAAGCCGAACAGCAAGGCGCAACCGTCGTCAGCCTGGCACCGGAAGGCGAAGCCCCCTACGATGCTAACAGCCGCAAAATTGCACCGCATCTCGTGTTCGGTGTCCATGACGATATGGCGATCATGCAGGAAGAAATTTTTGGCCCGCTGCTGCCGGTTAAAACCTATCAGACAGCAGAAGAACCGATTACCTATATCAACGCGCATCCACGTCCGCTGGCAGCGTATCTGTTCAGCCATGATGACGCCATGCAGCAGCGCTTCGCCGCCAGAACCACATCCGGTGCGCTGGTCATCAACGATGTGATGACGCACGTGTCTATCGACACGCTCCCATTCGGCGGCGTTGGCGCATCCGGCATCGGCGCATACCACGGCGTCCACGGATTCCGCCGTTTCAGCCACGCTAAACCGATTGTCATACAGAGTGAGGATGGCGCGTCTAACCTGACGTTGCGTGCACCTTACCATGAGAAACAAGACGCGATTGTCGCAGCCCTCAAAGGGTAATCGGCATCGATTCCCCCATTCATCCTGCAACCATAGAGAGAAAAACGATGAAAATTTTAATGGTACTGACTTCTCACGACAAACTGGGCAACACCGGCAATAAAACCGGCTTCTGGCTGGAAGAGTTTGCCGCCCCTTATTACACCTTTAAAGATGCAGGCGCCGAGCTGGTGCTCGCTTCCCCTGCTGGCGGCCAGCCGCCCCTCGACCCGAAAAGCGATCTGGAAGATTTTCAAACCGAGCTAACGCATCGCTTTAAAGCCGACCCTGCTGCGCAGAAGGAACTGGCCAATACGGTAAAACTCGATACCGTCAGCGAACAGGATTTCGATGCCGTTTTCTATCCCGGTGGCCACGGCCCGCTGTGGGATCTGGCAGAATCGCCGGTCTCGATCGCGCTCATCGAAGCCTTTGTTCGCGCCAACAAGCCGACTGGTTTTGTCTGCCACGCACCGGGCGTCCTGATTCATGTGAAAGCAGAAAATGGCGACGCCCTGATTAAAGGTCGCAAAGTGACGGGCTTCACCAACGGTGAAGAAGAAGCGGTTCAGTTGACGGACGTAGTGCCTTTCCTGATTGAAGATGAATTCAAGAAACTGGGTGGACTATACGAAAAAGGCCCCGACTGGGCACCGTACCTCGTTGAAGACGGCAAGCTGATCACTGGTCAGAACCCGGCAAGCTCGGAAGTCGTCGCCAAAGCGATCCTCAAACAGCTGGCTTAATCCGCGCCCCCCCCTCATGTCTGTGTCTAAAAAAACAGGCCCGAAAGGTGGCAGACAAGGATGTCTGCCATAAAAAAACGTTCGGAACGTTTTTCAACGTTGCGCAGCAACGGCCCGAAGGGTGGCGGACAAGGATGTCCGCCATAAAAAAATCCAGAAACGTTTTCACGCTTCTGGATTTTTAGGGTTAATCACGTTGGCGTATATCAGGCCGTTTTCTCAGTGGCCTGATACACCAAAGACGTAATTACTGACCTTTAACTTCTTTCAGACCGTTGAACGGTGCAGAATCACCCAGTGCTTCTTCGATACGAATCAGCTGGTTGTATTTAGCAACACGGTCAGAACGGCTCATAGAACCGGTTTTGATCTGGCCAGCCGCTGTACCTACTGCCAGGTCAGCGATGGTTGCATCTTCAGTTTCGCCTGAACGGTGAGAGATAACAGCCGTGTAGCCTGCATCTTTCGCCATTTTAATCGCAGCCAGCGTTTCGGTCAGAGAACCGATCTGGTTGAATTTGATCAGGATGGAGTTAGCGATGCCTTTCTCGATACCTTCTTTCAGGATCTTAGTGTTGGTTACGAACAGGTCGTCACCAACCAGCTGGATTTTGTCGCCCAGAACTTTAGTCTGGTATGCGAAGCCAGCCCAGTCAGATTCGTCCAGACCATCTTCGATAGACACGATTGGGTACTGTTTGGTCAGATCTTCTAGGAAGTGGGTGAATTCTTCAGAGGTGAACGCTTTGTTGCCTTCGCCAGCCAGAACGTATTTACCGTCTTTGTAGAATTCAGATGCTGCACAGTCCATCGCCAGCGTGATGTCTTTGCCCAGCTCGTAGCCTGCTGCTTTTACCGCTTCAGCGATAACAGCCAGCGCTTCGGCGTTGGAACCCAGGTTAGGCGCGTAGCCGCCTTCGTCACCCACAGCGGTACCCATACCTTTGGATTTCAGAACTTTAGCCAGAGTATGGAACACTTCAGAACCCATACGGATGGCTTCTTTCAGTGTTTTCGCGCCAACAGGCTGAATCATGAACTCTTGGATATCAACGTTGTTATCCGCGTGCTCGCCGCCGTTGATGATGTTCATCATTGGCAGTGGCATAGAATATTTGCCTGGGGTGCCGTTCAGTTCAGCGATGTGAGCATACAGCGGCAGACCTTTTGACGCAGCAGCAGCTTTAGCAGCAGCCAGAGACACAGCCAGAATGGCGTTAGCGCCGAATTTGGATTTGTTGTCAGTGCCATCCAGGTCGATCATGATCTTGTCGATGTTCGCCTGATCTTTCGCGTCTTTACCCACAACAGCCTGAGCAATCGGGCCGTTAACAGCAGCAACGGCTTTCGTTACGCCTTTGCCCAGAAAACGGGATTTGTCACCGTCACGCAGTTCCAGCGCTTCGCGAGAGCCAGTAGAAGCTCCTGATGGCGCAGCAGCCAGACCTACAAAACCACCTTCCAGATGAACTTCCGCTTCAACAGTTGGGTTTCCACGCGAGTCGATGATTTCACGGCCGATGACTTTAACAATTTTGGACATTAGATTTTCCTCAGTACAAGTTAAACTAAAACTTTAGATAGAACTAAAACCCTAGACGAGCAACGCGCGATAGCGATCGCGCGTTGCTCGTATAACTCTTACTTCACCTGACGCTTCTGGTACGCGCCAGCGGCTTTCACAAAGCCGGCAAACAGGGGATGTCCATCTCGCGGCGTTGATGTGAATTCCGGGTGGAATTGACAGGCAACGAACCAGGGATGATCGGGTAACTCAACAATCTCCACCAGTTTGCGGTCGGCGGAAAGACCAGCAACCCGTAATCCCGCCGCTTCAATCTGTTTCAACAGCATGTTGTTCACTTCATAACGATGACGGTGACGTTCGATAATCGTCTGCTCACCGTACATCTGACGCACCAGACTGCCTTCGGTCAGATGGCATTGTTGCCCACCAACGCGCATGGTGCCGCCCAGATCGCTGGCTTCATCACGAACTTCAACATTGCCGTTCTCATCACGCCATTCCGTGATCAGCGCAACCACCGGGTACTTACAGTCTGGCACAAACTCCGTTGAGTTTGCCCCTTCCATTCCGGCAACGTTACGGGCAAATTCCATTAATGCGACCTGCATCCCCAGGCAGATGCCCAGATAAGGGACATTGTTCTCACGGGCGTAATTCGCCGCCATGATTTTCCCTTCGACGCCGCGATAGCCAAAACCGCCCGGAATCAGGATAGCGTCTAAATCTTTCAGTACTTCGACACCACGGGTTTCGACATCCTGCGAGTCGATCAGCTTGATATTCACCGTCAGGCGATTCTTCAAGCCACCGTGTTTCAGCGCTTCAATCACGGATTTGTAAGCATCCGGCAGCGCAACATATTTGCCGACCATACCGATAGTGACTTCACCGCCCGGATTCGCTTCTTCATACACAACCTGTTCCCATTCTGACAGGTTTGCTTCAGGGCAGTTCAAGCTGAATCGTTTACAAATATAATCGTCCAGCCCTTGTGATTTCAATAGCGACGGGATTTTATAAATCGAATCAATGTCTTTAAGGGATATTACTGCTTTTTCCGGCACATTACAGAATAAAGCAATTTTTGCACGCTCATTGGCAGGCACGGTGCGGTCAGAACGGCAAATCAGCACATCAGGCTGAATACCGATGGAAAGCAGTTCTTTAACGGAGTGCTGTGTCGGCTTGGTTTTCACTTCGCCCGCCGCCGCCAGATACGGCACCAGCGTCAGGTGCATAAACAGCGTGTGCTCACGACCTACTTGTACCGCCATCTGCCGAATCGCTTCAAGGAACGGTAAGGATTCGATATCACCGACAGTTCCGCCGATTTCGACCAGAACGACATCGTGGCCTTCGCCACCTTCAATGATGCGCTCTTTAATCGCGTTGGTGATATGTGGGATCACCTGAATGGTCGCGCCCAGATAGTCGCCACGGCGCTCTTTGCGCAGGACATCAGAGTAGATACGGCCAGTGGTGAAGTTGTTGCGGCGCGACATTTTGGTGCGGATGAAACGCTCGTAGTGGCCCAAGTCCAGATCGGTTTCAGCGCCGTCTTCGGTGACAAAGACTTCACCGTGTTGCGTCGGGCTCATCGTGCCCGGATCCACGTTGATGTACGGGTCCAGTTTCATGATGGTAACGTTGAGGCCACGGGCTTCGAGAATAGCCGCCAGAGAGGCTGCGGCAATGCCTTTACCCAGAGAGGAAACGACCCCGCCGGTCACAAAAATATAATTAGTTGTCATGCTGAACCTGAGAGTTTAGGTTTAAAGACGATGGAAGTACCAAGACGGGAAAGTAGTATACCTGAACCTGATGAGCGCCACAAATGTTCGTTTTACACAATGTGACGATTCCAACACACGCGCAGACGAGGTGAAACCACCTTCACCTCACCCCACAATCACCTTTAAAAACAATAAAATAAAAACGTTAAAATCAATAAAAAACGGCTTTATCGCTAAATAGGGATTAATGACTGATTTCCTGTTTTTTCACCTGCTGCCACGCGGCTTCCATTTCGTCCAGCGTTGCCTGTTCCAACGTCTTTCCCGATGCCGTAACGATTTGTTCTACCTCACGAAAACGGCGCGTGAACTTACGATTCGCGGCCTGTAACGCATTCTCGGCCTTGTGTCCCAGATGACGAGAGAGATTGACTGTGGCGAATAATAAATCACCAATCTCTTCACCTAATTTTTCTTCATCGACAACGGCTTGCCGCGCCTCAAACATGACCTCATCAATCTCTTCATACACTTTATCGAGCACCGGCCCCAGGCTGTCCCAATCGAAGCCAACAGACGCACAACGCTGCTGAATTTTTTGCGCTTTCATCAAGGCAGGCAACGCATCAGGAATATCATCCAACTGAGAATGGCGATCTTTCTCCGCTCGCTCCTGCGCTTTTGTCTGCTCCCAATTTGCCAGCACGGCATCGCTGTCCGTCAGCGTCAGATCTCCAAAAATATGCGGGTGGCGGCGTTCCAGCTTGTCGCTGATGGTATTACACACATCGGAGAAATCGAACAAGCCCTTTTCCTGTGCCATCTGCGCGTAAAACACCACCTGAAACAGCAAATCCCCTAACTCACCGCGCAAATCATCAAAATCCTGACGGCTGATGGCGTCCAGCACCTCATACGTTTCTTCCAGCGTATAGGGCGCGATAGTGTCAAAAGTCTGTTTCTTGTCCCACGGACAGCCATTTTCGGGATCGCGGAGGGTTTTCATGATGGCGAGCAGGCGCTCGACGGAGGATAAATTCGTCAAAGATACGTTCATAATATTCCTGAAAATCAAAAATTATTTTTACGAAGGTTGCAGACAAGCTGGAGGTTTCGTGCGCGATATATTCCAACGCTCATTTCCGCAACTGCGTCGCGCCCGACACGGGGCGTCCAATCGACGCCGCCCCGTGACCCCAGTCTTTTACGCGGGAATTACGCCGCTTCGCGGTGCCTTCGGAAATACAGTCATCTGGCGGACCGTCGCTGACGCGTTCCCTACGCGGCAGCGACTTTCGTGGCATCCATGCCACTCATCCTGGATGGCTGTGTTTCCTCAGCGTAATTTTTACGCTTGAGACAAAACACAAAACCATCATTTATGCCCCTTGCTGGCGCCGCGCGTCGATCACATCCGGCAGTTGGTTGAGCTTCGCCAGAATGCGGCTCAGCACTTGCAGGTTGTAGATCTCGATATCCATATCAATCGTTGCCAGTTGCTGTTTGGTGTCGCTGCGGCTGGCGACGCCCAGTACATTGACCTTCTCATTCGCCAGAATCGTGGTGATATCCCGCAGGAGGCCGCTGCGATCGTTGGCAATCACCCTCACCACCAGCGAATAACCGCTGGAGTAGCTTTCGCCCCATACCGCATCCACAATCCGCTCTGGCGAGCTGGCGCGCAGTTCATCCAGTTGTTCACAGTCCGCGCGGTGAATCGAAATCCCACGACCGCGTGTGATGAACCCGGTGATTTCATCGCCCGGAATCGGCTGGCAGCAGCGCGCGATATGGTGCATCAGGTTACCGACACCTTCGACCACCACGCGACCGTTATCTTTATGGGTACGCGTTGGCGGCTGCTGCGATTTCTGCGTCAGCTGGCGCAGTGCTTCACGATCCAGTTCTTCCGCGCTCGGCTGTTTTAACTGCGATTGCAGGAAATTCACCATCTGGTTCAGACGAACATCGCCGCCGCCGATAGCAGCCAGTAATTCATCCAGCGAATTCACGTTGTAACGCGGCAGTAGCAATTTCTCCGCCGCTTTCAGGCTAATTCCCAAATGCGCCAGTTCGTCATCCAGAATCTGCCGTCCCGCCAGAATATTCTTGTCGCGATCCTGCTTGCGGAACCAGTTCTGGATCTTGGAACGTCCGCGGCTGGTGGTGATATACCCCAGATTCGGGTTCAGCCAGTCACGGCTCGGATTTGGCTGCTTCTGGGTGATGATTTCAATCTGATCGCCCATTTGCAGCTGATAGGTAAACGGCACAATACGCCCACTGATTTTTGCCCCGATGCAGCGGTGCCCGATATCGCTGTGAATGTGGTAAGCAAAATCCAACGGTGTGGAGCCGGCGGGGAGATCCACCACGTCGCCTTTCGGCGTAAAGACATACACGCGATCGTCAAACACCTGACTGCGAACTTCGTCCAGCACGTCGTTCGAATCGGCCATCTCTTCCTGCCAGGCAAGCAGTTTACGCAGCCAGGCAATGCGGCCTTCGTAGCCGGAACGTCCGCCTACCGAGGTGCCTTCTTTATATTTCCAGTGTGCCGCGACGCCCAGCTCGGCATCTTCATGCATCTGGCGCGTACGAATCTGAATTTCGAGCGTCTTTCCGCCCGGCCCTAACACCACAGTGTGGATAGACTGATAACCGTTCGGTTTCGGGTTGGCGACGTAGTCGTCAAACTCGTCCGGCAAATGGCGGTAATGGGTATGTACGATCCCAAGTGCCCCGTAGCAGTCCTGCAAACGCTCAACGACAATGCGCACCGCACGCACATCAAACAGCTCATCGAACGACAGCGCTTTCTTCTGCATCTTGCGCCAAATGCTGTAAATATGCTTGGGACGGCCGTAAATCTCTGCCTGCACGCCCTCTTCTTTCATCGCATCACGCAGCGTTTTAACAAAATCATCAATGTACTGCGCACGATCGATACGGCGCTCGTGCAGCAGTTTGGCAATTTTTTTATATTCATCCGGGTGCAGGTAGCGGAAGCAGAAATCTTCCAGTTCCCACTTCAACTGCCCGATGCCCAAGCGGTTCGCCAACGGCGCGTAGATATTGGTACACTCTTTGGCCGCCAATACCCGTTCTTCTTCCGGGGCATCTTTCACTTCACGCAGGTGGGCGATCCGCTCGGCGAGCTTGATGACCACGCAGCGGAAATCTTCCACCATCGCCAGCAACATGCGACGGATATTATCGACCTGCTCAGACGCGCCAGAGTCATTCTGCGTTGCTTTGAGCTGGCGAATTGCATCCATATCGCGCACGCCATGCACCAAATCAACGATGTTTTTACCAAATGCGGCTTCCAGCGTGGCCTCATCGACCACGTTTGCATCCGCCAGTGGAAAGAGCAGCGCTGCGCGCATGCTGTCATTGTCCATACTGAGCGTGGACAGGATTTCCACCATTTCAATGCCGCGCCACAGCAGTAGCGGTGCATCGGGGTGATCTTGCGTTTGCTGCTCACAGTAACGCCAGGTTTCGGCTAAACGTTCACATGATTGCTGGCTGGAAATACCCAGCGAAGCAATCCACGCGTCAGGGACAAATTCACCTGCCGTATTCAAATGCGCACTTCTTACCGCAACCATAATTTCTCCCTACGTTACCCTTCACCTTGCAAACGACGCCGCTTTGCAGCCTATTACGCCTTTCGCGTGCCGGTATCGTGCAAAAACAGTGCCATCGATTCAAGGTGCCCGGTATGTGGAAACATATCCAGCATCGCGACATTCACCAGCGTAAAACCTGCCGCCAGTAATACTTTGCTGTCGCGCGCTAGCGTCGTGGCATTACAGGAAACATACACCACCCGTTTAGGTGCCAGTCGGGTTATCTGCTCCATCACGCCTGCCGCGCCCGCACGTGCCGGATCAAGTAATATCTTATCAAAACCCTGGGCCGCCCACGGCTGCTGTGTGACGTCATCTTCAAGATTTTGGTGAAAAAATGTGACATTGGACAACGCATTGCGTCGGGCATTCTCGCGCCCTTTCTCTACCAGCGCGGTTACCCCTTCAACGCCAACGACGCTGGCGGCGCGCTGTGCCAGCGGTAGCGTGAAGTTACCCATACCGCAAAACAGATCTAATATTCTATCCTGCGGTTGCACATCCAGCCACGCCAGCGCCTGAGCAACCATCTGCTGGTTGACCGCATCATTGACCTGAATAAAATCGCGCGGGCTAAAGGCCAGCGTCAGTCCGGCAACGTGATAAACCGGCTCGTCGCCGTGCAGACACGTCAGCGAATCGGCATCCGGCGCCAGATAAACCGAAACGCCCTGCTGCTCGGCAAAATCTCGCAGCGCTTGCTCATCCGCTGGATGCAGCGGATCAAGGTGCCTCAGCACCAGCAGCGGACCGTTTTCCGCCTGCACCAGTTCCACATGCCCAAGACGCTTCACCGCCTTTAATCGGCTCAGGCAGTCGCGCAGCGGTTGCAGCAGCGCTTCAAGCTCAGGGCGCAGCACCGGACAAGCTTTGATATCCACCAAATCGTGAGAATTTGACTGCCGATAGCCCATCAACAGACGCTGCTCTTTTGCCTGAAAGTATAACGCAAGCCGCGCGCGCCTCCGATAGGCATAAGGTGTGCCAGCAATCAGAGACGCGTCAGGCAGCTCAGCGCCTGTTTCCCGCGTCATCAGACGCATTAATGCGGCCGTTTTGCTGCTCTGTTGCAGCGTGATGTCCGCGTGCTGCTGCTGGCAGCCGCCGCAGCGGGTAAAGTGAGGGCACCGCGGTTCAACGCGCTGTGGGCTGTGCGTCAGCAGGCGTTTAAGCTTTGCATGCGAAAACTGACGTTTATCTTCCGTCAGTTGGACCTCAGCCTGCTCTCCCGGCAGTACACCCGTGACAAACACCGTCTTACCTTCGTGACGCGCCACTCCCTGCCCAAACGGGTCAAGTGACGTGACCGTAACAGTGAGGTTCTTAGCAGGAATCGCTTTCCGGGTCGTCACACGCCGGTTTGGAGAGTAGAATTGCGCCATAATGTGCTATCGATTGATCTCTTAAGTTGAACGGCTGTACCCAAATACCTGTCATACTTCAAGCTGCATGTGCGTTGGCTTTGTTACTCGGCCAACTTATGGCCTCGCCCTAAAGGGCCGCCGCAAGCGGCGTTCAAATCAGCTAGACGCTGATTTGTCGCCCACCCTAGTCACTTACCTGAGTAAGCTCCTGGGGATTCACTGTGTCGCCGCCTTCCTGCAACTCGAATTATTTAAGGTATAACTAAATTAAATAATAGGGTGCCTGGCATCCTCTAATTCTCCCACATTGGAACCCCATGACCAAATACAGTCTTCGTGCACGGATGTTGATACTGATTTTGGCACCGACGCTGATGATCGGGCTGCTGCTCAGTTCGTTCTTCGTTATCCATCGTTACAATCAGTTGCAGTCGCAGTTGGCTGATTCGGGCACCAGCATCATTGAACCGCTGGCGACCATCAGCGCTTACGCCATTACCCATCGTCAGATGGACACGATTCCCGCGTTAATCAATACGCTGCATCGTCGGCACTCCACGATTATTCGTACCATTAGCGTGTTCGATGCGCGCAATCAGCTATTGGCTACCACCAACGTACGCAACAACGTGACATTGCAACCACTCAGCAGCGATGCGCCTTCCTACAATAAACTGCACCTGCACCACACGAATGACGCGCTGATTCTGCATATGCCGATCGTCAATGACAGCGAATTTATGCCAAGTGGGACGCCGCCGGTGTTGCCCAGCTCCGCCACGCCTCTCGGCTATCTGGTGATCGAACTGGACACCAGCGCTATTCGGCTTCAACAGTATCAGGAAATCTTCATCGCTACGCTCTTGCTGCTGCTATCGTTGGGTGCCGCCGTCCTCTTTGCCTATCGTCTGATGCG
Organism: Pectobacterium aroidearum; assembly: GCF_015689195.1. Lineage (GTDB taxonomy): Bacteria > Pseudomonadota > Gammaproteobacteria > Enterobacterales > Enterobacteriaceae > Pectobacterium > Pectobacterium aroidearum. The sequence continues at coordinate 1,089,932 of NZ_CP065044.1, read as the reverse complement.
GGATGTCACCACCCCAATTCGTAATATGGTTGATACCGTCGATCGCATTCGCCGTGGGCAGTTGGATAGCCGCGTAGAAGGATACATGCTGGGCGAGTTGGATATGTTGAAAAACGGCATCAACTCAATGGCGATGTCGCTGACCGCCTACCACGAAGAGATGCAGCAAAATATCGATCAGGCGACCTACGATCTGCGCGAAACGCTGGAGCAGATGGAGATCCAGAACGTCGAACTGGACCTGGCCAAAAAGCGGGCGCAGGAGGCAGCGCGCATCAAATCAGAGTTTCTGGCCAATATGTCACACGAACTGAGGACGCCGCTGAATGGCGTGATCGGTTTCACGCGCCAGACGTTGAAGACTCCGCTGAACACCACACAGACTGACTATCTGCTTACCATCGAACGCTCCGCCAATAACCTGCTGAATATCATTAACGACGTGCTGGATTTTTCGAAACTGGAAGCCGGAAAACTGGTGCTGGAGGATATTCCATTCTCGCTGCACAACGCGCTGGACGATGTTGTGATGCTGTTGGCGCACACGGCACATGAAAAAGGATTGGAGCTGACGCTCAGTATTCAGAATGACGTGCCCGAGCAGTTTGTCGGCGATCCGCTACGGATACAGCAAATCATCACCAACCTGCTGGGCAACGCGATTAAATTTACCGAGCAAGGCAACATTGATATTCGGGTAGAGAAGCGTCGGCAGGAACATCATCAGGTCCAGCTCGAGGTGCAAATACGCGATACCGGTATCGGCATTGCCGAGTTGCAGCAATCTCAACTGTTCCAGGCGTTCCGTCAGGCTGACACCAGTATTTCACGCCGTCATGGTGGCACGGGGCTTGGGCTGGTCATCACCCAACGTCTGGTCAAAGAGATGGGCGGCGATATCAGCTTCCAGAGCCAGCTCAACAAGGGATCGACCTTCTGGTTCCATATCACGCTGCCACTCAACCCTCACGCCATACCGACAGAACCGGCCTACACGATGCTGCAAGGCAAACATCTGGCCTACGTCGAATACCATCCTATCGCCGCGCAAGCTACGCTGGATATCCTGAGCCAAACACCGCTCATCGTGAGCTACAGCCCGACGTTTGAGCAACTACCGGAAGGGGAATTCGATATCCTGTTGCTCGGCGTTCCCGTGCAATATCGCAACACACTGCTCGACTACACGCCCAGACTGCGCGACATCTGCCGCCGCGCGCCCTGCGTGATTCTGGCGCTGCCCAGCCTGGCGCAAATGGATGCCGAACAGCTGAAAACCTTCGGCGTACATGCCTGTCTGAGCAAACCACTCGCCGCACCGAGACTGCTGCCACTGTTACAGGACAGCACGCTGTTCCAGCTCTCTTTCCTGCCGGATGAGACTGTGTCTCACCCGAGTGCCATACGCCATCCAGCTCGTCTGCCGCTGAGTGTGATGGCGGTGGATGATAATCCGGCTAATCTGAAACTGATCGGCACGCTGCTGGAAGAGCAGGTCGAGACAATTATCCTGTGCGAAAGTGGTCAGGATGCGATTGCGCAGGCGAAACTGCATCAGTTCGACATCATCCTCATGGATATTCAGATGCCGGGTATGGACGGCATTTGCGCCAGCGAGCTGATCCGTCAGATCCCTCATCATGCCACCACACCTATCATCGCGGTGACGGCGCAAACCATGACGGGTGAACGTGAACATTTGCTACGTTCAGGTATGGATGACTATCTGGCTAAACCGATAGACGAACAGATGCTGAAAAGCGTGCTAACGCGCCATGCGCGGAAGGATCCGCTGAGGCGCGAACGGGGCGATATAACAGGTTTATTGAACGAGCATGACGATAGTCATCTGTCTCTCGACTGGGCGCTGGCGCAACAACAGGCGGCCAACAAACCGGAATTGGCGCGTGACCTGCTGCAAATGCTGCTGGATTTCTTGCCGGAGGTTCAGCAGAAGATAGAAAACGTTCTGAAGGGTCAGACGGATGACGACATTATCGAACTGATTCATAAACTGCACGGCAGTTGTAGCTACAGCGGCGTTCCGCGTCTGAAACGCATTTGCCGCTATCTGGAGCAGCAGTTGCGTAAAGGCGTTCACGCCAGCGATTTGGAACCCGAATGGCTGGAGCTACTGGACGAAATCGACAACGTCAACAAAGCCGCTCAGCCGCATATCAAGCCGCTACTTCCGTAATCAATGATCGGCATAGCTCTGTCTCTTAGCCACATAAAATGTGGCTAAGAGTTAACCGACGTTGAGCCCAGTCCCCTGCCGAATCACAATAGCGCTCAACGCGACATTGACTGCGCCAGCCGGATCGTCGCAGCGATATTGCGTGCCGCCATCCGCACATTTTCTGCCGCATTATCCAGCGCTTCTTCTAGTGAACAAATGTTGTAAAGCACGCTGAATACCGCATCCAGACCATGTTCATGTACCACGCCGACATCTGCCGTCAGGCTGCCCGCAATACCAATGACCGGTTTATTATACTGTTTGGCGACTCGCGCCACGCCAATCGGCACCTTACCGTGGATCGTCTGGCTATCGATGCGCCCTTCTCCGGTAATCACCAGCGTAGCATCCCGTACCAGTTCATCCAGCCCCAACGCTTCCGTGACAATCTCAATGCCCTGACGCAGTTCAGCGCCGCAAAAAGCCTGTAGCGCTGCGCCCATACCGCCTGCCGCCCCCGCACCGGGAACGTGTTCCACGTCCATATCCAGATCGTGGCGAATCACCGCCGCATAATGCTTCAGCGCATTATCCAACTGTTCAATCATCTCCGGCGTCGCCCCTTTCTGAGGGCCAAAAATCGCCGATGCGCCCTGTTTCCCCGTCAGCGGGTTGGTCACATCACAGGCCACTTCAAAACGACAGCCTTTAATACGCTCATCCAGCTCGCTGATGTCAATGCGAGCGAGTTTGTCGAGTTCACCCCCGCCAAAACCGATCTGCTCGCCCTGCTTATCCAGCAGCCTGGCGCCCAGCGCCTGCACCATGCCCGACCCGCCGTCATTGGTTGCGCTTCCGCCAATCCCGATGATGCAGTGCCGAATGCCGTAATCTAATGCGCAGCGAATCAGTTCGCCCGTGCCGTAGCTGGTTGTCTTTAATGGGTTACGCAACTGCGAAGGTACCCGTTCCAGACCGCTTGCCGCCGCCATCTCAATAAAAGCCGTTTTTTCATCGCCAGACAGGCCAAAAAATGCGTCGATGCTATCGCCTAACGGTCCTGTCACCTTAACATTCACAATCTTGCCATCGGTCGCAGCGACCATCGCTTCAACTGTGCCTTCCCCACCATCTGCAACGGGCAATTTGACATAGCAGGCATCGGGAAATATTTCACGAAATCCCTTTTCAATCTGCGTAGCAACTTCTTGTGCAGACAGGCTTTCTTTATAAGAATCCGGTGCGATCACTATTTTCATAAACGATCCGATTTCATCAACGTTCCGATTGCATCAATAATCCGCGCGCTCATGAAACGGCGCTTATACCCGCCAGCTTTCAGGGCTGCAGGTCCTGAAATCTATCGGATAGATCAGAATGATTCTCTGCCAGTCGGCTGGCATCCTGTGCCAGCCTCGTGACTATCGCTTCACGGCTTATCGTGTAACTTCAACTTTAGCCAGTTTTTCGTAGTAACACGCCAGCGCACTGTGGTCCGCCGATCCCAGATCGTCCGCTTTCAGCGCCTGCATCATTTCCATCACCGCCGCTGTTAACGGCAGCTGTGCGCCAACGCCATGTGAGGTATCCAGCGCGTTCGCCAAATCTTTGATATGCAGATCGATGCGGAAACCCGGCTTAAAGTTACGATCCATCACCATCGGCGCTTTCGCATCCAACACGGTGCTGCCCGCCAGCCCGCCGCGGATTGCCTGATACACCAGATCCGGGTTAACCCCTGCTTTTGTCGCCAGCACCAGCGCTTCAGACATAGCGGCAATGTTCAGCGCCACAATCACCTGATTCGCCAATTTGGTCACGTTGCCCGCGCCGATATCACCGGTATGTACAACAGAACCCGCCATGGATTTCAGAACCTCAAAGCAGCGGTCAAATTGTGCTTTATCGCCGCCCACCATCACGGACAGCGTGCCGTCGATCGCTTTCGGTTCACCGCCGCTGACCGGCGCATCCAGCATGGCGATCTCTTTCGCCGCCAGCACGGTAGCAATTTCACGGCTGGCCAGCGGCGCGATGGAACTCATGTCCACCACAATGCTTCCGGCACGCGCGCCCTCGATGACGCCGTTTTCCCCCAGCACCACTTCTTTAACGTGCGGAGAGTTAGGCAGCATGGTAATGATAACGTCGCACTGCTCCGCAACCTGTTTCGGCGTACCCGCCGCCGTAGCGCCTGCCGCAACCACTTCCGCGACCGCGTCCAGATTTCTGTCCATCACGACTAATGAGTAACCTGCTTTCAGCAGATTTTTACTCATCGGTTTTCCCATGATGCCCAATCCAATAAAACCAATTTTCATCGCCCTAACCTCATTGTCTGATGTAGATATCACTTCAATTCACGATGAACCCGCCTCATGGCAGATTCGATTCGCCGCGGAATCGCTGAATCACTTCTTGTATTTGTCGCTCAGCGCCTGTGTTGCGCTGCGGAACACGCCCAGATCGCTCCCGACCGCGACAAAGCTTGCGCCCCATTCCAGATAACGGCGGGCATCGGCTTCAACCGGTGCCAGAATGCCGCACGGCTTGTTATGTGCTGCCGCGCGATCGAAGATGTGGCGGATCGCTTTCTGCACGTCAGGGTGGTTAGGCTGACCGAGATAGCCCAGCGCCGCAGACAGATCGCTCGGGCCGACAAACACGCCGTCTACGCCGTCTACCGCGATAATCGCATCCAGATTATCAAGGCCGTCCTGGCTTTCGATTTGCACCACGACGGTAATGCTGTCGTTAATCTTGGCGAAATAGTCCGGTTCGGTGCCGTAGCAGTTGCTACGGTGCGCCACGGAAACACCGCGGATACCCGCAGGCGGATAACGCGTTGACGCAACCGCACGCGCAGCTTCTTCCGCCGTTTCCACAAAGGGAATGAGGAAGTTATTGAACCCAATATCCAACAGCCGCTTGATGATGATCGGCTCATTGCACGGCGGACGGACGACGGGCGCGCTGTGGCTGCCTTTCAGCGCCATCAGTTGAGGAATAAACGTCACGATATCGTTAGGCGCATGCTCGCCATCCAGCACCAGCCAGTCGAATCCCGCCAGTCCCAGCACTTCAGTTGACATCGGGTTGCCCAGTGCACACCAGCAGCCAATCAACGTTTTCCCCTGCTGCAAATCTTGGCGAAAACGGTTAGGTAACAGCGGAGTCTTCATTTTTTATCCTCGGTCATTCCAGCGCCGCTTGCCTGAAGCGGCGCGCTCAAAAAACGGAAAATCAGAACGTTAGCGAACCAGACACGGACGTTTATTATCAAATGTCCACTCAGGAATAAGGTACTGCATTCCCATTGCGTCGTTACGTGCGCCTAATCCCATGCTTTTATACAGTTCGTGTGCTTTCATCACCTGATCCATATCCAGTTCGATACCCAGACCCGGTTTCTTCGGCACTTCCACCATGCCGCCAACAATCTGCAACGGTTCTTTCGTCAGGCGCTGGTTGCCTTCCTGCCAGATCCAGTGCGTATCAATCGCCGTAATCTTGCCCGGCGCCGCCGCAGCGACTTGGGTAAACATGGCCAGTGAAATATCAAAGTGGTTATTGGAGTGAGAACCCCAGGTTAAGCCCCATTCGTGGCACATCTGCGCGACACGTACGGAACCTTGCATCGTCCAGAAGTGCGGATCGGCCAGCGGAATATCGACCGATTGCAGCGAAATAGTGTGACCCATCTGCCGCCAGTCGGTGGCGATCATGTTGGTCGCGGTGGGCAGCCCTGTCGCACGGCGGAACTCCGCCATCACTTCACGGCCGGAGAAACCTTGTTCCGCACCGCACGGATCTTCCGCATACGCCAGCACACCGCGCAACTGTTTGCCCAGACCGATAGCTTCATCCAGCGACCAGGCACCGTTTGGATCCAGCGTGATACGCGCCTGCGGGAAGCGTTTAGCCAGCGCGGTCACCGCTTCGGCTTCTTCACTTCCGGCCAGTACGCCGCCTTTCAGTTTGAAATCATTGAAACCGTATTTTTCATACGCCGCTTCAGCCAGACGTACGATGGTTTCTGGAGACAACGCTTCTTCATGACGCAGACGATACCAGTCACACTTCTCATTCGTCTGGCTCTGATAAGGCAGATCGGTTTTATTACGATCGCCGATGTAGAACAGATAGCCCAGCATTTCTACCGCATCACGCTGTTGACCGTCGCCCAGCAGCGAAGCCACGCTGACATTGAGGAACTGCCCCAGCAGATCGAGCATCGCGGCTTCTATCCCCGTGACGACATGGATGGTGGTACGCAGATCGAACGTCTGCAAGCCGCGCCCGGAGGAATCACGGTCGGCGAACTGCTCACGCACCGCCGTCATCACGTTTTTGTATTCGCCCAGCGTTTTACCCACCACCAGCGCCGCAGCATCTTCCAGCGTCTGACGGATTTTCTCACCACCGGGTATTTCACCGACACCGGTATTCCCGGCGTTATCTTTCAGAATCACAATGTTGCGAGTGAAATAAGGTGCATGTGCGCCGCTCAGGTTGAGCAGCATACTGTCGTGACCTGCAACCGGGATAACCTGCATGTGAGTAATAACCGGCGTTGAACTTTGCAATGTCATTTTCTTATCCTTTCTCTCTCATTTTTTATGTAGGGTTAGCGGCCAAAAACCGGACGTTTGCGGTCAAATTTCCAACCGGAAATCAGGTACTGCATGGCAACAGCATCATTACGTGCTCCGCTAGGTAATTTTTTGTACAGATCGTGGGCTTTCATGACCTGTTCCATATCCAATTCAATCCCCAGACCGGGACGATCCGGCACCTTGATTTTGCCGTTGACGATTTGCAGCGGCTCTTTGGTCAGGTGTTGCCCTTCCTGCCAGATCCAGTGCGTATCAATCGCCGTCGGGTTACCCGGTGCCGCAGCCCCTACGTGCGTGAACATCGCCAGAGAAATATCGAAGTGGTTATTGGAATGGCAGCCCCACGTCAGGCCCCATTCATCACACATCTGGGCAACGCGCACTGCACCATGCATCGTCCAGAAATGCGGATCGGCCAGCGGAATATCGACTGCCTGCAACATCACGGCATGGTTCATTTCACGCCAGTTGGTGGCAATCATGTTAGTCGCGACCGGCAGCCCGGTGGCGCGACGGAATTCCGCCATCACTTCACGACCGGAGAAACCTTGCTCGGCACCGCACGGATCTTCCGCATAGGTCAGAATGCCCTTCATGTCTTTGCATAAATCAATCGCTTCATCCAGCAGCCAGGCTCCGTTTGGATCGACGGTAATGCGGGCATCCGGGAAGCGTTTCTTCAGCGCCTTCACCGCATCGATTTCCTGCTCGCCGGGCAACACGCCACCTTTGAGTTTGAAATCTTTAAATCCGTAGCGGTCAGTGGTGGCTTCGGCCAAACGCACAATCGCTTCGCTGTCCATCGCTTGCTGGTGACGCAGGTGATACCACTCGTGCTTGCCTTTCTCACCTGATACTTTCTCACCTGATAAGTAAGGTAGATCCGTCTTTGTGCGATCGCCGATATAGAACAGATAGCCGAGCACGGTGACGTCATCACGCTGTTTCCCCGGCCCCAATAGCTCGGCAACGGGGACACCCATAAATTGCCCCAGCAGATCGAGCAGCGCCGCTTCAAGTGCTGCCACCGCATTCACTCGCAGCTCAAACGTCCAGGCACCCTTGCCGAAGGAATCAAAATCAGAAGATTGGTTGCCGACATGAATGTCATGAACCAGACGGTTCATACGGGCGATTTGTTCGCCTTTCACATGAGGGATCGCTTCAACCAGCGTGTTGTAAATAACCTCACCACCAGGCGCTTCGCCGACACCGGTATGTCCGGCGCTGTCCGTTAAAATAACGAGGTTACGGGTGAAGTAAGCACCATGTGCCCCCCCGATGTTCAACAGCATGCTGTCATAGCCCGCGACGGGAATGACTTTCATGTCGGTAATTACGGGAGTCGCTGAAAAGTTTGTCATTACAGGCTCCCGTCACGAATGGAGCGCACAGGGTTTACGCTTAGGTTTCCGATGTTTGCCAAAACGCAGGAACGCGTTGAAGCAGATGAAAATAATTCAGCCATACAGAAATAAAAAACAGATGGTGCACCAGTAGATGATTTCATGTTGTTTTCCTACTTTATTAGCGCGACCTTGTTTTTACTCTGATTTGAAATAAGCCATGCTTGTAGGGTTATCAGAATAAAAACAGGTTATAACTGTCTCGATACCGGAATAAACCAGTCAGAAAAGCGTTATCAGAACCCATAGCGCCTTACCAACCTCAGGAAAAAGTATAAGTTTTCTTATTTCACAACTCATTGGGCAATAGCACAGCATTCCGGGTCGAAATGCAGATTAAATATGTCATTGTCACAGGGTAATGGGAGGTGTTTCACGAAAACCGGGGAAAGCAAATTCCCGCATTACAAACACCGAAATACGGGGTTCTGACAGCCGATTTCAAATAGGTAAATCCCGACTTTTCATGGCATGAATAAAGGACAAAACGCTGCGCCATCAGTATGACGGCACAGCGTTTTGTGTTATTGCCTATATTCAGACTAATACGGTAACGAATGGCTTTACTTCTTAACGAACGGCTTCAATTCGATACGTTTAATATCCTGCACAATGAACAGGTAGCTAACGATAGCAACCAGCGCGTGAATCCCGACATACACCAGACCACCATTAAAAGAGCCGGTCATCCCGATGATGTAGCCAATGGCAATCGGTGTCACGATACCAGACGCATTACCGAACATGTTGAACAGACCACCGCTCAACCCACTGATTTCTTTCGGCGCAGTATCGGCCATAACCGCCCAGCCCAGTGCACCAATGCCTTTGCCGAAGAAGGCCGCAGACATCACGGCAATAACAACCCATTCGGTTTCTACATAGTTACAAATCACCATCGACATGGAGAGCAACATACCGAGGACAATAGGCGTTTTACGGGCAAAGGTCAGTGAATTGGTCCGGCGCATCAGATAATCGGAAATGATGCCGCCCAGAACGCCGCCGACAAAACCGCAGATGGCAGGCACCGAGGCAACAAACCCGGCTTTGAGAATCGACATGCCACGCGCCTGAACCAGATAGAGTGGGAACCAGGTGATGAAGAAGTAGGTCAGTGCGTTAATACAGTATTGACCGATATAGACGCCGAGCATCATACGGGACTGCATTAATTGCTTGATCTGATGCCATTTTTCACCCTTCTCGGTCGCTTTCTTCGCTCCTTTGGCATCCATGTTAATCAGCGCGCCACCGGCCTCAATGTAATCCAGTTCAGCCTGATTCACGCCAGGATGATCTTTAGGATCGTGGATCACTTTCAGCCAGACAAAGCTGAGGATGATACCCAATCCACCCATGAACCAGAACACATGCGCCCAACCCACCTCATGTACCAGCCAGCCCATGATAGGAGCGAAGATCACAGTCGCAAAGTACTGGGCCGAGTTGAAGATCGCGACGGCTGTTCCACGCTCTTGTGCAGGGAACCAGGCAGCGACAATACGGCTATTTCCCGGAAAGGAAGGCGATTCACACAGCCCGACCATAAAGCGCAAGAGGAACAAAGAAATGACGATGCCAGCACCGCTGAAGATATCGACAAAGCCTTGTAATAAGGTAAAAACCGACCAAGTGAAGATACTGTAGAAGTAAACTTTCTTTGAGCCGAAGCGATCGAGCAGCCAGCCTCCGGGGATTTGCCCAATAACATATGCCCATGAGAACGCTGAGAAGATATAGCCCATCCCTACCGCATCCAACCCAATCTCTTTGGACATAGCAGAGCCAGCGATGGACAATGTGGCACGGTCGCCATAGTTAAATGACGTGACGATAAACAACATCACGACAATCCAGTAGCGGGCGTTTGTTCTCTTTTGTATCGCGCCAGCTGCTGAGCTTACTGTATTCATGATGAACTCCTGCTTCAATCGCGGTTCGCTCATTCATTCCGAATAACAGATAACGTGTAGGGTTATCAGAATGAAGATCAGTGGATATCCCCGTCATACTTCAAGTTACATGTGTGTTGGCTGCGTTCACTCACCCGAATCACTTACCTAAGTAAGTTCATCGGGATGAAATGAGAGACATCCTGTCTCTCACCGAAGGCCAGCCGTTGGCTGGTCAAATTCGTTCCCGACGAATTTGTCCTTCTCTTGCCGCCTACCTGAAACTCGAATTATTTAGGGTATAGTTAAATTCCCATTTTTATTTTTCTTGCGAATAGCCAGGCTATATAGCTTCAGAGTAATTAGCTGACATCTTCAACTCGCCGGATCATTATAATTTTTACCTACTGGTCGCTCACTAGATAAAAGCACAACATTAAAAATGTCCTTTTGAATATGTTGGTGCACTTGCCCTATATAGTGCGAGGTATTTCACGAAAAATGCCGTCATTCTCTTTTTACATTCACACACATTATTTTTATTTCTCTGTTAAAAATCACACGCTGGCAGAATGTGATCAAACTCACCAAAAACTGGGGCTTCGCCTGATAAATCATAAGTAAAAAGCGCGGGCTTAGGTCAATTGCATAATGTACGAGAAGAGAACCTCACGTATACTCGTTAGCGAGCAATGGAGTAATCGCGTGGTAATCGCTACCACGGCGTTTCTGATAAACCAATAATAAAGGCTTGCATCATGTCAGATAAATCAGAAAGTAATGCTGCACAAGAGCAGCCACTTTATATTAAAGTCCACGATTCAGATAATGTTGCCATTGTTGTTAATAATAATGGCTTACGCGCCGGAACCCGTTTTAATGATCATCTGGAATTAATTGAGCATGTTCCACAGGGGCACAAAGTTGCCCTTGTTAATATCGAAAAATCAGGCGCAATCATCCGCTATGGTGAAATTATCGGGTATGCGCTGCGCGATATTGCTAAAGGAAGCTGGATTGATGAATCCTTAGTCGAGTTACCTCTGGCTCCCGCGCTGGACACCCTGCCGCTGGCGACCAAAATCCCGCCCACCCTTCCTCCACTGGAAGGCTACACCTTTGAAGGTTATCGCAACGCCGATGGCAGCGTAGGCACGAAAAATCTGTTGGGCATTAGCACCAGCGTGCACTGTGTCGCGGGCGTAGTGGACTATGTCGTCAAAATTATCGAGCGGGATTTATTGCCCAACTATCCCAACGTGGATGGTGTTGTCGCACTCAACCATCTCTATGGCTGCGGCGTAGCAATCAATGCGCCTGCGGCGGTCGTCCCTATCCGCACTATCCACAATCTGGCACTGAACCCGAATTTTGGCGGTGAGATATTGGTGGTGGGTCTGGGTTGTGAAAAATTACAGCCAGAACGCCTGCTGGAAGGGACGTCAGACGTACAGGCCATCTCCCTCGACGACACCAGTATTGTCCGCTTGCAGGATGAACACCATGTTGGTTTCCGATCGATGGTGGATGACATTCTGACGATGGCAGACAAGCACCTGCAACAGTTGAACAAACGTCAGCGTGAAACCTGCCCGGCATCAGAATTGGTTGTCGGCATGCAGTGCGGTGGCAGCGATGCTTTCTCTGGCGTCACCGCTAACCCAGCTGTCGGTTTTGCATCCGACCTGCTGGTACGCTGCGGCGCAACCGTGATGTTCTCCGAAGTGACCGAAGTGCGCGACGCCATTCATCTGTTAACGCCGCGCGCCATCAATGAAGAAGTCGGTAAACGTCTGCTGGAAGAAATGGCCTGGTACGACAATTACCTCGACAGCGGCCAGACCGATCGTAGCGCCAACCCATCGCCGGGCAACAAAAAAGGGGGGCTGGCGAACGTGGTGGAAAAAGCGCTCGGCTCCATCGCCAAATCCGGTACCAGCGCCATTGTCGAAGTCCTGTCTCCCGGCCAGCGCCCCACCAAACGCGGGCTGATTTACGCCGCAACGCCAGCCAGTGACTTCGTGTGCGGCACGCAGCAGCTCGCTTCCGGCATCACCGTGCAGGTCTTCACCACCGGTCGCGGTACACCGTATGGCCTATTGGCTGTACCCGTGATCAAGATGGCAACCCGTACCGCATTGGCTAACCGCTGGCACGATCTGATGGATATTGATGCCGGTACCATCGCTACTGGAGAAGCCACGATTGAAGACGTGGGCTGGCAGCTTTTCCACTTCATTCTGGACATCGCCAGCGGCAAGAAAAAAACCTGGTCCGATCAATGGGGACTTCATAACGCACTGGCCGTTTTCAATCCGGCACCGGTAACCTGATTATCGTTCTCCGCAGGCCAGACTCATTCTGGCCTGCGGATAGCATTATTTGATCTAAAATAAATTAGGCCACAATAAAAAATGAGGGAAAGCGGTAATTAAAGGAATAAACGTCAGCGAAACAACATTTAATTTCATTTACGCAAAGAAAAAATATAAAAAAATTAACAAATGATTCTTTTTATCGTCAATATAACTCACTCTACAAACACTGTTTAAGAAAAATCCCTCCACGCGACTTACCTATTCTTAATCATTTTTTACCAATTATTTATTGCCCATAAAATGAATCAATTGACAGGTAATCGTCCTCATCATAAATTTACGCGTGCTGAAAAAGCGTGCTAACACTGATGACATATTTGTTACAAAAATATATACCCTAAATAATTCAAGTTTCAGGACAAACGTTAACGTTTGAACAACGCAAAGCGTTGGCCCGCTAGGGCAAGGCTTATTTATAAGCCTTGTAACGCGGCAAGAGAGGGAGTCCCGATGAGCTTACTTGAGTAAGTGATTCGGGTGACTGAGCGCAGCCAACGCACATGCAACTTGAAGTATGACGGATAAAGTTACAAAAACTCCATCACGCACAATATAGGGTCAATAGCCCGCTCATTATAAATAGTGCCCGACATTATTTTATATCGGCGAGTCAGTAACCCAAAAAAATTCAGTATACCCATTTGAATAACTTGAATATTTACACAGCAATATGCCTGACAGATTTCACAGGATGTACCACGCGGCAGCGACACAGCGTTTCAGCCTCTGTAATAATCAGAACGACTGAGACGAGGAAAGCGGTCAGTATGGCTGAACCTGGAAACTGAGCGGGATACGTACGCCGGGGTTTCTAATGAGAGTGAATACACCTGTTACACAGCAGGAGTATCTGTTAGACATGGACACCATATTGATGTCCACGACAAATATTCATAGCCACATTACTTATGCCAACTCTGCCTTCATTAAGGTTAGCGGTTTTTCTGAAGAGCAGCTCATCAACCAACCCCACAATATTGTGCGTCACCCTGACATGCCCGTTGAAGCCTACGCCGACATGTGGTTTACGTTGAAACAAGGCGATAGCTGGACAGGACTCGTTAAAAACCGTCGCAACAACGGTGACCACTACTGGGTTCGCGCCAACGTTACGCCGGTCTACCAGCAGGAACATCTCGCGGGCTATATCTCGGTGCGTAACACACCCAGCGCCGAAGAGATCAAGTCTGCCGAAACGCTGTATAGCGCCGTGCAGAAAAAGCAGGCAGGTAACATTAAGTTCTACAAAGGGTTGGTTGTTCGCACCGGACTCTTTTCTCCCCTGTCGATCTTGCAGAAATTGTCAGTCCGCTGGCGCTTGCGCATCGCGGTATTGACGGCGGGGCTCATTCCCACGCTGCTTGCTTTCAGCGGTATGAATCCGCTGTGGTTGCTGGCACTGGCGCTGTTACTGATTGTCATTCTGGATCAGTTTCTGCAAAAGCAAATTGCCCAGCCAATCAGGATGATACTGAAACAGGCTCAGCATGTGGTCTCGGGCCGTAAAGTAAAGCATATTCATCTGAATCGGGTCGACGAAATCGGCTTACTGCTACGCTCCGTTAACCAGTTCGGCCTGAATTTGCACTCGCTTGTTGATGACGTCAGCACGCAGGTAAACGGTATTACCAACGTTAGCCATAAGCTGGCAGAAAATAATATCGATCTGAACACGCGTACAGAAGAAACATCGGCAAACCTGCAACAAACCGCTGCCGCCATTGAAGAAATTACCGTTGCCGTGCAGCAGAGTGCTGAAACGGCGGCACAGGCCACCACAATGGCTGAAGCCGCCAGCAGTACCGCGCTTAAGGGTGGCAATATCATGAAGGAAACCATCGGCATGATGGATTCCATTTCCAGCGCCAGTGATAAGATCGTTGATATCATTGGCGTGATAGACAGCATTGCCTTCCAGACTAACATCCTTGCGCTGAATGCGGCGGTTGAAGCAGCGCGTGCCGGTGTTCAGGGGCGAGGATTTGCCGTGGTGGCCGCCGAAGTTCGCAATTTAGCGCAGCATTCAGCCTCCGCAGCCAAAGAGATTAAAGCGCTCATCGACGCCAACGTTGAAAGCGTAAAACAGGGCAGCACAATGGTAGAAAACGCGGGCAAACATATCAGCGACATTGTTGATGAAGTCTTGCAGGTCTCTACCATGATCAAAGAGATCAGCAACGCAACGCACGAGCAAACCTCAGCATTGGGCCTGATCAATACCTCTATTGCGCAGATAGAACAAATGACACAGCGCAATACCGATATGGTTACGCACTCAACAGAAGCCGCTGAAGGGCTAAACCTTCAGGCAAGGCGGCTGAATAGCGCGATTAACGTATACGGTAGCTAACGGACGTCCCCCCCCCCTCGGTTGCGGCAAGGGAGCAGGAAAGCGCCCTTGCCAGTTCCTTTTTCCCACCAGAAAGACACAATAGCCTCACCCATTTGTAAGCTTTTCGTAAAGAACAGAGTGGCACAGCCGATAACAATCGGAGAATTGACTTATTTCAGGAGGAAGTGATGTCCATTACAGTGAATACGGTGTCAAACGTAACAGCGACGGCCTCTGCGGCCAATAAGCCTGCAACGAATAAGGCTTCATCTAATACAGAGAGTAAAGCTGCCTCTACCGCCGATACGGGTAGTGGTGCTCAGCAAAAAATTGCTGCATTACAAAATCAAATCAAAGTGCTAACCAAAAAGTTAAAAGAACTGGGTGCTAAAGCTGCCGATGCGCAGAGTGAGAATGAACGTAAACTCATTAAGCAACAGCAGCAGATGATTCAGGCGCAAATACAGGCGCTCTATGCCGAAATTGCCCGTATCCAAAAAGAAGAAGCAGAAAAGAAAGCGGCCGAGGCTGCATCAAAAACGACATCACAACAAACTGAAAATAAAGAAAAAAAGGGCGGAGTTAATATCTACGTCTGACAGCAATATTTGACACATTCCCATCTTTTTTTCTCTCTCTTTCCTGGCTGATACATTTTGTTACATGAGCTGTCAGGAAAGTGAGTATTTCATGCTTCATTGCCAACAATATCCCCTTCGAGAAAGTGCTTAAATTGCCGATATAACGGCTTGTACCCCGAATAATTCGGGTATATCGGCATCTTTTCATTTTCAGGAGGGAAAATGTCAAACACCATCAGCAGTATCAGCGTATCGACAACAACAGCAAGCAGCAGTAAAAGCAGCAACACCTCAGAGCAACAGATTGCGCAGCTAACCAAGCAAGTTCAGGCACTTACCAAACAAGTGAATAAACTGACCGAATCAGCTTCCAGCGCAGAAAGTGATGATGAACGTAAACTGATCGAACAACAACAGCAGGCCATTCAAGCACAGATCCAGGCGTTACAGGCACAGATTGCCCGCTTGCAGAGTGAAAAATCAGAACAGCAGTCTGATTCCACCTCTTCGGCTCAAAGTGCTAAACAAGAAGGCGTCAACCGCCCGACAGCAGATAACCAGATTAATATCTACGTCTAGTCTGCGTCAGGGATGGGGTAGCCGGTAAATGTAAAAGGTCGCTTGATTGAAGCGACCTTTTTTTCGTCATAGATTACCGCAGTAAGCGGATCGTCAGGAACGGGGCCGTTTCAGCGGTGTTACCAACCCTTGCAGACCCTCTATCTTTATTGCCAGCGTAATTTGCATCAATTCCCCCAAGCGGCCATTAGGAAATTCGCCCTTGCGGGAGAACCACAGCAGGTACTCTTCCGGTAAATCAATCAACGCTCGCCCCTTGTATTTACCAAAGGGCATCTGCATCGTGGCAATGTCTATCAGGTCTTCTTTTTCCACCCGCTTACTCTCCCAACAGCCGGATCATTTCCGCCTCATCGATCACCGGGATCCCCAGTTCCTGAGCCTTCGCCAGCTTGGAGCCAGCGGCTTCACCAGCGATCACCATATCGGTTTTTTTCGAGACACTCCCACTCACTTTTGCCCCTAACGCCGTTAGCCGATCTTTGGCTTCGTCGCGGGACAAAATAGTCAGCGATCCGGTCAATACCACCGTTTTCCCCGCAAATGGGCTGTCGATCTCTTCAGCCTTGACGACCACAACCTCAGGCCAGTGAATGTTGATGCCTGCGGGATCGGTCAGTTCGCGAATAACGGTTTGGTTATGCTCTTCTTCCAGAAAATGACGCACGTGTGCGGCAACGACTTTACCGACATCCGGCACCGCCAGTAGCGTCTCTTCATCGGCGGCAAACAGCGCCTCCAGCGAACCAAAATGGGCGGCCAGATTGGCAGCCGTCGATTCGCCAACGTCGCGGATCCCCAACGCATACAGAAAACGCGCCAGCGTGGTGCTTTTCGCTTTTTCCAGCGCATTAACCAGATTCGTCGCTGATTTAGGCCCCATGCGATCCAGCCCTGTCATGATCCCGGCACTCAGGCGAAACAGATCGGCTGGCGTCTTGACGTACTCTTTTTCCACCAGTTGATCGATGATCTTATCGCCCATGCCTTCCACATCCAATGCGCGACGAGAAACAAAATGCTTCAGCGCCTCTTTGCGCTGGGCGCCACAGATCAACCCCCCGGTACAACGCGTGACGGCTTCCCCTTCCACACGTTCAACATCCGAACCACACACGGGGCAGGCCGAAGGGAAAACAATCGGCTGCACCGTTTCTGGCCGTTCAGATTCCACAATGCCGACGATCTGCGGGATCACATCCCCCGCTCGACGCACAATCACGCGATCGCCAATCTGCAAACCCAGCCGCTCAATTTCATCAGCATTGTGCAGTGTGGCGTTGCTGACGATGACACCGGCCACGGCGACTGGCTCCAGACGCGCAACAGGTGTAATCGCCCCTGTCCGCCCAACCTGAAACTCAACATCGCGTACCCAGGTCAGCTGTTCCTGCGCCGGGAATTTAAAGGCCACCGCCCAGCGAGGCGCACGGGCAACGAACCCTAACCGTTCCTGCAGCTCCAGAGAGTCAACTTTGACAACGACGCCGTCAATATCAAAGCCTAACGAACTGCGGGTCTGTTCGACGTGACGATAAAAATCGAGTACTTCGGCCGGACCGGTACATAACTTAATTTTGTCACTAACCGGCAGCCCCCACGCCTTGAACTGCATCAGACGCTCCCAGTGACTGGCGGGCAGTTCACCGCCTTCCAGCAAGCCAACGCCATAGCAGAAAAAGGTCAGCGGACGCTTAGCTGTAATGCGTGGGTCGAGCTGACGCAGCGATCCGGCGGCGGCGTTACGCGGGTTGGCAAATACTTTGCTCCCCGTACGGCGTGCTTCTTCATTCAGCTTTTCAAAACCGCTGTGTTTCATAAACACTTCACCGCGCACTTCGACACGGCGCGGAATATTTTCACCTTCAAGGCGCAACGGAATTGCCGCAACGGTACGAATGTTGCTGGTGATATTTTCACCGGTCGTGCCATCCCCACGCGTGGCCGCCTGCACCAGAACGCCGTCTTCATACAACAGACTGACCGCTAAACCATCCAGCTTCAGCTCGCAGCAGAATGTCAGATCGTCACCGTTTTTCAGCCTGTCGCCAATTCGCTTGCTGAAGGCCAGATAGCTCTCTTCATCAAAGACGTTATCCAGCGATAACATCGGCACTTCATGGCGCACCTGTTCGAATGCCGCCAGCGGCGCTGCCCCCACACGCTGCGTCGGAGAATCGCTGGTCACCAGTTCGGGATGATCCGCCTCTAACGCTTTCAGTTCCTGCATGAGTTTGTCATATTCGACATCAGGGATTTCGGGCGCATCTTCAACGTGATATTTGTATTCGTGATGGCGTAAGACCCGGCGCAACTCCGCTACCCGCAGTGCGACCACATTCACTTCGGCTGGTTCTTTCTTCACTGGTTTCATACCTGTTTTATCTGACGTGTCGCCCTGTCGGCGTTATGATTGTTATGATTCTCGCTCGTGGTGTGACAGAGCGAGAATCATTAGCTTGCGGTCTGAACGGCTTCATGATGATTCGAGTGCCGTCAGTTTGGCTTTTTAAGATTTAGACGCGTTAGCTTTAATCGTGTTGATGATGTTCGTCGTGGAGCAACCGTCCTCAAAGTTCAGCACTTTCACTTCACCGCCGTTGGCCCAGACCTCTTCGCTGCCGGCGATTTCATGTGGCTGGTAGTCCCCGCCTTTCACCAGAATGTCCGGCAGAATGCTGGCAATCAGGCGCTGCGGCGTATCTTCTTCAAACGGCACAACCCAGTCTACAGCTTCCAGTGCACCCAGCACGATCATGCGCTGTGGCAGCGGGTTAACGGGACGCGTTGGCCCCTTCAGGCGTTTGGTTGACGCATCGCTGTTGACTGCAACGATTAACCGGTCGCCAAGTTTGCGGGCATTTGCCAGATAAGACACATGTCCGGCATGCAGAATATCGAAGCAACCGTTGGTCATCACAATCTTTTCACCACGCTGGCGCGCCAGTTCAACGGCCTTTTTCAGCTGTTCTTCTGTCATCACGCCAAATCCGGTGTCGGCACGGCCACGGATAGCATTTTCCAGCTCAATCGGTGTGACCGTTGATGTGCCAAGCTTGCCAACGACGACGCCTGCGGCGGCATTCGCCAGGAAACAGGCCTCTTCCAGCGGATTACCCGCCGCCAGCGCAGCGGCCAGCACACCAATGACGGTATCGCCGGCACCGGTCACGTCGTACACTTCCTGCGCCTGCGTAGGCAAATGCAGCGGTGCTTTGCCCGGCTGTAGCAGTGTCATCCCTTGTTCGGAACGCGTAATCAGCAACGCGGACAACTCGTAATCAGCGACCAGTTGCATGCCGCGCTCAACCAGCTCTTCTTCCGTTTTGCAACGCCCTGCCACCGCTTCAAACTCAGACAGGTTTGGCGTCAGCAACGTCGCGCCACGATAGCGGGCAAAATCCGTGCCTTTCGGGTCGATCAGCACTGGAACACCCGCTGCTTTTGCCGTCTGAATCATGGTTTGCACATGCGCTAATGCGCCTTTTGCATAGTCAGACAGCACCAGCGCGCCAATTTTTGGCAGCGCCAGTTGAATACGCTCAATAATCGGCTGAGGATCAATTCCCTCAAAGCCTTCCTCAAAATCCAGTCGGATCAGCTGCTGATTACGCGACAGCACGCGTAGTTTGGTAATCGTCGGGTGCGTAGGAACAGAGACAAAGTCGCACTTCACGTTGACTTCGCCAAGTTTGGCATTCAGCGCGCGAGCGGCATCATCAATGCCCGTTAACCCCACCAGACGCGATCCCGCCCCCAACGCAGCGATGTTCATGGCGACGTTCGCCGCGCCGCCAGGGCGTTCTTCGATCGTATCAACCTTGACCACAGGCACCGGTGCCTCTGGTGAAATTCGGCTGGTCGGCCCATACCAGTAACGATCCAGCATGACATCACCCACCACTAACACACCCGCTTGACGGAAATCAGGCAGCGTCACTTTCATCCTCTACTCCAGGCTTATTTCGCATAATGCGCGTAATAATATCATAGGCACAATCATTACACGTCACCGCAGCACGGCTCTTTGCTGAGCATTGGGCCGCATACCCCATCATCATATAGCTAAGGGGAACCTAGGCTCCCACTAACCACTTATTCCAACTCACCAGCACCAGTTCCCGTTCTGCAACAAACCGATCCTTGCTGACCCGGCCGGACAGTTCCTGCAAGGCCAGATGGTGCAACTCATTGCGCATGGTGACGTAGGCCAGTTTGAGCGCATTGGCTTCGCTCTCTTCCATCACACCATACTGCGCCATCAGTTCCAGAATGCGCACATTGTCTGACCAACGGGTCAAACGCGGTTCCTGAGCGGCATAACGCAGCACCAGATATTGGGCAATAAATTCGATATCCGTAATGCCGCCCGCATCCGTTTTGATGTCAAAGAGCGCTTTATCTTTGTTCGCCAGATGCTGACGCATTTTTTCCCGCATTTCTCGCACTTCAGTCCGCAGGGTATCTGCGTCACGCTCTGCACACAGGATGCTGCGTCGAATAGACTCAAAGGTCTGCTGCACGCCGCTTTCGCCGTACACCATACGCGCACGCACCAACGCCTGATGTTCCCACGTCCACGCTTCCTTACGCTGATACTCATCAAAGGCTTCTACCGTACTCACCAACATGCCAGCCGCCCCCGATGGCCGCAGACGAGCATCCACTTCATACAAAATGCCTGATGACGTCCGGGTGCTAAACAGGTGCATCACACGCTGCGCGAGGCGCAGGTAGAACTGGCGGCCATCAATACTGCGTTCGCCATCCGTCATCACGTCCGACGGGCAGTCCAGCAAGAACACCAGATCCAGATCGGAGCTATACCCCAGTTCCCAACCGCCGAGCTTGCCATAGGCAATAACGGCAAACCCACGGCCTTCGCGGTGCTGTAAATGGGACGGCTGGCCGTAGCGTGCCACCATCTGTCCCCACGCCTGCTGAACGACTGCCGCGATAATCGCTTCCGCCAGATACGTTAAGTGATCGCTCACTTTCATTACTGGCAGTACGCCACCGATATCTCCTGCGGCGATGCGCAGTTGCTGCGACTGTTTAAACTGGCGAACCGCTTCCAACTGTTGTTCTTCATCATCCTCAGGTACGCGCATCAAATACTGGCGTAGCTCATCGACATACGCGCCCGGAGCCGTCGGCTGATACAACGTTGCCGCATCGAGCAATTCATCCAACAGAAGGGGGTAGCGCGCCAGTTGGCTGGCAACCATCGGCGAGGCCGCACACAGGCGAATCAGCTGACCGAGCGCAGCACGGGACTCCAGCAACAGTTCGAGATAGGTCGTACGTGTGACGATCCCCAGCAGCAACGGTGTCAGACGAGACAGCACGCTATCGGCTTCCTGACGAGCACAGACCTCCGCCAGCAAGCACGGCATGAGCTGATCCAGCACATCCCGCCCACGTGGCCCAATTGTGCGTTTCGCCACATCGTTGCGGAATTCCACAATCGTCCGCATCAGCTTTTCACGCACGGTTTCCGTGAGGTGCGGCGTCAGTGGAGCCAGTTCGCCGTCATCCAGCGTATCCTGCCATAGGCTGCTATAGCTGCCATGTTCGGGGATATCATTATTGTCTGGCGCATCATCGCCAATCAGATCGTCAAATACGCGGCGCACCGCCTGCATATGCTCCGACAGCATCGATTGCAGCGTGTCCCAACTATCTACCCCCATTCCCCATGCCAGACGCTGCTGGTTCAGTTCATCCTCTGGCAGCGTTTGTGTCTGCTCATCGGCAATGGCTTGTAACAGGTTCTCCAGACGGCGCAGAAACAGATAAGAAGTACTGAGATCGAGCACCTGTTGTGGCGTTAATAACCCCAGTGCCCCTACATGCTGGAGCGTAGGCAGCAGCGAGCGTCCCTGTAATCCCGGCTCACGCCCGCCACGGATCAGTTGGAAAACCTGCGTAATAAATTCGATTTCACGAATCCCGCCAGCGCCCAGTTTAATGTTGTTGCGCAGATCGCGGCGACGCACCTCGCGGGCAATCATGCCCTTCATATTTCGCAGCGACTGGATGACGCTAAAATCAATATAGCGCCGGAAAACGAAGGGCTTCAGTGTGCTACGCAGTTCCTGACTGTAAGCCTCGTCCATTCCGCCCATCAGGCGCGCTTTGACCATCGCATAGCGTTCCCAGTCTCGTCCCTGCTCCTGATAATAATCTTCCATGGCGGCAAAGCTGAGCACCAGCGGTCCACTGTCGCCGAAGGGGCGTAGTCGCATATCCACGCGGTAAACAAAACCGTCGACAGTAGGCTGATCCAGCACCTTAATGAGCCGCTGCCCCAGACGCGTGAAGAACTGCGCGTTATCCAGCTCGCGCCGTCCACCTTGTGTATGACCATTTTCGGGATAGACGAAAATCAGATCGATGTCCGAAGAGAAGTTAAGCTCTCCCCCACCCAATTTTCCCATGCCAAGAATCAGCAGAGGCTGAGCCACGCCCTGCGCATTGCAAGGTGTGCCCCATTCACGGCAGCAGGCCTGATATAGCCAGCTTCTGGCCGCCACAATCACCACCTCGGCCAGTTCGCTCAGCTGACGCAGCGTATGTTCCGTGGTACTGGTTTGCAGCGCCTGCGACCACGCAATCCGCGTCAGCATATGGCGGCGAAACCGACGCAATTCCGCCATCAACGCATTTTCATCGTTAACGTCGGACAGGGCGTCGCGCAGCCAGTCGGCGTAGTGCTGCCACTCTTCAGGCTGCGGCGGTTGCTGATGAATCCCTTGCCACCAGTCAGGGTGCAGCGCAAGCGCATCGCTGACAAAATCGCTCAATGCCAAAACAGCGGCATCGCTGTCCGTTATCGGTTCATTCGGTGCAGCTTCCCGCAAACGCGCGAGTGCACGTTGAGATTGTTCCGTCAGAAGCACAGGTAAAGCAGGCAAAGGAAGTATCGGCATGGGGGTTCCCTTGATGCGCCGCCTATCCTCACTGACAAGCGGCAGTTAACGGTTACTGTGACTGTCCGCCGCTATGTAGCCAGAACGGCGACAAGGCCAGGGCCTCTTTACGATAGGCTTCCAGATACACGGAAGGCGCTTTCCCGGCAGCGAGACGCTCCAGTTCCTGTAGCAACATCCGCCAGTGTTCAAGGTAGGCTTCTACCTGTTCCGCCGGATACGCACCGGATAAGAGAAGAAAAGCGCAGATATTACGTTGTAGACGAGGGATTTGCTGTTCGTACTGCGCTTCTGTCAATTTAGAAGAAAAGGCGCTTTTCAAGTCCGCCGTGCTGCGACTTAGCATAATATCGGCAAAGCGTTTGAACGATCCCTGTAGCTTAATGCGATCTTTATTATCCATATGGTCACGCCAGCCAGACTCGATCAGCCAAGAAGTCAGTACCAACTTACTTTGCAGGTAGTCGACGCTGTAGCACACTTCCGCGCCATCGGCGCTTTGTAGTCGGGCTTCCAAAGTGGCGAGTGCAGAGCGAAAAAGCGTAGTGACCTTGCGTAACACAACGCCACCCACCAGCACCAGCATTTCGCGCATTAACGCACTGGCTTCTGGCAGGGCTTCACGGGCAGAGGCATTTCCTCTTACCCACAGTTCTTCGTGGTATTGCCAGTGACTCAACCCCAGTTCCAGCGCCGCGCGGATGGCCTGATCGATATTGGTTTTTGCATCCACAACCAATCGATTGAGAGGCAGACACTCACGAACTGGATTACCTTTAGCCAGATGGTATCCACGCGCCGCCTTACTCAGGCTACCCTGCCGCATACCGCCAAATTCTGCGATTTCCTTTGCCAGTTCCAGCAGGTGGGTAGTCTGACCAATCTTAAGTTCCATCTCCAATTCGCACAGTGGTTCACTCAGGTCGCCAGCACGAATTTCACCACGATCTAACGCAACTTCAATCACGCTTTGGTAGTAAGTAAATACCCACTTTTCACGCGTAAAATCAGTACTAAACAGCGGTTTGAGCGACGATTGCAGCGCTTCAACCTCGCAATCTTCCGGCCAGACGTCTGCCGGAAACAGGCTGAGATCCAGCTCGGCTTTCTCCAGGGCCACGTTGTATTCTGGGTGTTGATGCAGCCCACCAATCACCTTGCCGGCCGTTTTCGCCGTCATTTCATAGCGTTCATTTTCGCCACGAATACGCAGGCCAATACCGTTGCGGCGCAGATAATTATCGTCTGTTTCATAATAGACATTGCTCAGGCGCTGGGCGCGCATGTGCTCATACTGACTATAATCGCTCTCCCATTCAGCCAACTGCGTTAACAGCGATTCAACGCTGTCGGGATGAACAATAAATTTCAGCTCAATTTCTTCACTCATAGCATTCACAACACCAAGACCACGTTCATTATCCTGTCAGTAAATAACATTTTACTTCACCTTACTACTCTTACCGCACACACTCTTTTTCACCTGCGAACAAGCGCGCATTTCTTATGCAAACCAGCCATCAGCTACACGACTTTCCCCTGCTTAAACACTCCGCGCACCGCCTTCTAAGACTGTTCTCATTTCGGTTTATACATTGCCTCGTCAGACTTAAGCCTCTACTATCAGACCACCATTAACGCAACATGATGATCTTATGCAGAAATTAGGCTTACTCTGTTTTACTTTATTTTCTCTCACGCTGAGCTGGACCGCACAGGCGGAAGAAAAACGCTATATTTCCGATGAGTTATTGACGTATGTCCACAGCGGGCCGGGCAATCAATATCGTATCGTCGGCACACTGAATGCAGGTGCAGAGGTCACGTTGCTCAGCGTTAATGAAAACGCAGGCTATGCGCAGATCCGTGATGACAAAAACCGCACCACCTGGATCCCTCTCGACCAGCTTAGCAATACGCCAAGCCTGCGCACGCGGGTGCCGGAGCTGGAAAATCAGGTTAAAGACCTGACGGACAAACTGAATAATATCGATCAGACCTGGAACCAGCGTACCGCTGATATGCAGCAGAAAGTCGCGGCCAGCGATGGTGTTATTAACGGATTGCGTCAGGAAAACCAGGATCTGAAAAATCAGCTTATCGTTGCGCAGAAGAAAGTCAGCGCGGCGAATGTCCAGCTTGATGATAAGCAGCGCACCATTATTCTACAGTGGTTTATGTATGGCGGCGGAGTTGCCGGCATAGGCTTGTTGCTGGGTCTGCTGTTACCGCACATCATCCCCCGCAAAAAGAAAAATGACCGCTGGATGAGCTAATCGAAATAAGTGCCTGCTTCTTGCAGTAATGCCGATCAGTTAAGGATCGGTTGACCGATCCAGTGGATGTGTAAAAATCCGGAAATGCTCACCCGTTTCCGGATTTTTTTATGCACATTGGACAGGCTCTTGATCTGGTATCCCATTACGACTCTTTGCGTAACCCACTGACTTCTCTGGGGGATTATCTCGACCCCGAACTCGTCTCACGTTGTCTCGCCGAGTCCGGCACGGTCACGCTACGCAAGCGGCGTCTCCCGCTTGAAATGATGGTCTGGTGCATTGTCGGCATGGCGCTTGAACGTAAAGAGCCCCTTCACCAGATTGTTAACCGTCTGGATATTATGCTGCCGGGTAACCGTCCCTTTGTCGCCCCGAGTGCCGTGATTCAGGCTCGCCAGCGCCTGGGAAGTGAGGCCGTTCGCCGTGTGTTCACACAAACTGCACAGCTCTGGCATAGTGAAACGCCACATCCACACTGGTGTGGCCTGACTCTGCTGGCCGTGGATGGCGTGGTCTGGCGAACGCCGGATACACCAGAAAATGATGCCGCCTTCCCGCGCCAGACACATGGCGGAAAACCGGGACTCTATCCACAGGTAAAAATGGTCTGCCAGATGGAGCTGACCAGCCATCTGCTGACGGCAGCAGCCTTTGGCACGATGAAAGAGAGTGAAAATGCGCTTGCAGAACAGTTGATAGCACAGACAGGTGATAACACGCTGACTTTACTCGATAAAGGCTATTACGCACTGGGTTTGCTGAATGCCTGGAATCAGGCGGGGAAACACCGGCACTGGCTGATCCCGCTGAAAAAGGGGGCGCAGTATGAAGAGGTCAGGAAGCTGGGTAAAGGTGATCATCTGGTAAAATTGAAAACCAGTCCACAGGCCCGTAAAAAGTGGCCGGGTCTGGGGGAGGAAATCACAGCACGGCTACTGACACTGACCCGCAAAGGAAAGGTCTGTCATCTGCTGACGTCGATGACGGATGCGCTGCGCTTCCCTGGTGGAGAGATGGCGGACCTGTACAGCCACCGGTGGGAAATCGAGCTGGGCTACCGTGAGATAAAGCAGACGATGCAACTGAGCAGGCTGACACTGCGAAGTAAGAAACCTGAGCTCGTGGAGCAGGAGTTATGGGGAGTATTACTGGCCTATAATCTTGTAAGATATCAGATGATTAAAATGGCAGGACATCTGAAAGGATACTGGCCAAATCAGCTGAGCTTCTCAGAATCGTGCGGAATGGTGATGCGAATGCTGATGACACTACAGGGTGCTTCACCGGGCCGCATCCCGGAACTAATGCGTGATCTTGAAAGCCAGGGACAACTGGTGAAATTACCGATAAGAAGGGAAAGGGCCTTCCCACGAATAGTAAAAGAAAGGCCCCAAAAATACAGTAAGGCCCGTAGATAAACTGCCAGTCAGTCGCTTAACTGACTGGCATTACGGCCAGTTGACTGCCATTGTCTGCTGCACTAATAAGACAACGGCGCAGATCTGAATCAATAACTTCCCCACATAGGCGCGCAGGAAAAATTTCTGCATGCTTTCAGCGCTAAAGAAATATGGGTTGGTTAATGACGTTCTGGTTTCACGCACCGGGATGCCGTGCACATAGACCATCCATTCACTCTTTTCCTTTGGCAAAAAGACAATGCCTTTTTCACTCAGGCTGTGTAATCGCAGAGAGAGGATGACGGGGTAAACGAGACCCATGACGAGAAGATAGAAAATGGGGGCGCTGATGCCGACAAGCGCCAGCGCGCCACAGAGACAAATCGCAAAAAAGATCCTGACGGTGTAGATAAAAAGAGAAGCAGATTGGTAGTTCATTTTAAATCCATTTATATACGGTGTTTTCGCCGCATTACTCTACTGCTTATCTTTTTATAGTTAAAGCGGCATTCTATATTCTATAACGCCCGGTTTTTCCGCTACCCAATCATAAAGTCGCTGGGCTGTTTTATTGGTTTCCTGGGTATGCCAATACAGCCGATCGCAGTGTTTTTCCTGCGCTTTTTCTTTCACATATTCAATCAGTTTTTTGCCAACGTTTTTACCGCGAGCGGTGGGGGCAACGAAAAGATCTTCCAAGTAACAATAAAGGTTTACACCCCAGGTGGAATCGTGAAAAACAAAATGTGCGAAGCCGATAATATGTGATCCTTCCCGTGCTACGGCGCAGTGAACGGGAATCTCTGCTTTAAAAAAGCGATCCCAGGTTATTTTAGTGACTTCATCGGTAAGCTGGACGTTATAGAACGCCTGATAACTTTCCCAATAGGGTAGCCATTGCTCATAATCTTCTGGTTCGACTGAATTAATTATAATTTCCCGATCTGAATTCATCATTTTTACTCTCATGTTGTCGCGAATATTTTGTGGTTACGAATGGGTGCTGAAAATCAGGCTGCTTTTCATAGCAATAAGATAACAACGGAATAGCCGGATATGCCCCGCCACTTATTGATAGGTAGGCAGACCAATTCGGGGGAGTGAGGGCGGTGTTTGCAGAGGCGCCGCATCGACGCCCCTGATATTTATGCGGTGTAGATATTACCGTTACGTAACACTAAATCGGCAGTCGTTGCCGTTTCTGCTGCGATGAGTGTCGGTGAGGCAAAAAGCAAACCAGAGACGGTTATAGCAAGTGCTGCGAGCCTGAAAGATGCGTTGCCAGAATGGGATGAGGATGTCTTGCTGACGAGGATGTGGGATAGCTTTTTGTTATCGGCGCGAAGCGCACTATTTTTTTCCATACGTTATATCTCCATATATAGCGTTTATACCCGTTGATGGGGCGTTGCTATTTTTTAGTAGCGATGGAGAAATAACTGTACAGATTGTGCTCTGCTTATCTCGATGAGCACTAAACGCACATCGGGTGATAATTTCTTTAGTTGATTGTTTACCGGTGCCTTTTCTGCACGCCGAAAAAATAAAAAACCCCGATAAATCGGGGTCTTACTATTATTTTTGATCAACGACGTTGATAGACGAATAACTCTTAGAACGGGATATCGTCGTCGAAATCCATTGGCGGTTCGTTGCTTTGCGCTGGAGCGCTGTTCTGTGCCGGGCGCTGCTGAGCTTGTGCGCCGCCGCTGAACTGGTTGCCGCCCTGTGGCTGCTGAGGTTGTCCCCAGCCGCCTTGCTGCTGACCGCCACCTGCTGGTGCGCCGCCGCCCTGACGTCCGCCTAACATCTGCATGGTGCCGCCGACGTTAACGACGACTTCGGTGGTGTAGCGCTCTACGCCAGCCTGATCGGCCCATTTACGGGTTTGCAGTGCGCCTTCGATGTAAACCTGAGAGCCTTTGCGCAGATATTCGCCCGCGACTTCAGCCAGTTTGCCGAACAGCACCACACGGTGCCACTCGGTCTTCTCTTTCTGTTCGCCGGTCTGTTTATCACGCCAGGATTCGGAAGTCGCCAGTGTGATGTTGGCAACTGCACCACCATTCGGCATATAGCGGACTTCCGGGTCTTGACCCAGATTCCCGACAAGAATCACTTTATTAACGCCTCTGCTGGCCATGCTCGTGTCTCCTGATGAACCAATTTATGTAAGTCTAAACGATCAATTTTATCATGATACACATTTGTATCATACCTGCGAAATGGCTTCAGAAATGAAAGTAAGATTTGCAGCGTTTGCAAGGTAAAGGGGTTTAATACTGGATATCCATTCAGTTTTTTTTGTGCCATAATTGCTCGTTTCGTACCGGTTCTCTCCCTTCGAGAGGCGATGACAAACCGTTTTTATTCCGGGAAGTGTGTGAATGGATAAGATCGAAGTTCGTGGTGCTCGTACCCATAATCTCAAGAATATCAACCTGATAATCCCTCGTGACAAGCTGATCGTGATCACCGGTTTGTCGGGTTCGGGTAAGTCATCGCTGGCGTTTGACACGCTGTATGCCGAAGGGCAGCGGCGCTATGTGGAATCCCTCTCTGCTTACGCCCGTCAGTTTTTGTCGCTGATGGAAAAACCGGACGTCGATCATATAGAAGGGCTATCGCCCGCCATCTCTATCGAACAGAAATCCACCTCGCATAACCCGCGTTCTACGGTCGGGACGATTACCGAAATTCATGACTACCTGCGTTTGCTGTTTGCACGCGTAGGTGAGCCGCGCTGCCCAGAGCATGATGTGCCGCTGGATGCGCAGACGGTCAGCCAGATGGTGGACAACGTGCTGGCGCAGCCGGAAGGCAAACGCCTGATGCTGCTGGCGCCGATTGTGAAAGATCGCAAAGGTGAACACAGCAAAACGTTGGAAAACCTAGCTTCACAGGGCTATATCCGCGCCCGTATCGACGGGGAAGTGTGCGATCTGTCCGATCCGCCGAAGCTGGAATTACAGAAAAAGCACACCATTGAAGTTGTCGTCGATCGCTTTAAAGTGCGTGACGATCTGGCGCAGCGATTGGCTGAGTCGTTTGAAACCGCGCTGGATCTCTCCGGCGGTAGCGTGGTGGTCGCGGACATGGACGATCCTACCCAGCCTGAACTGCTGTTCTCAGCGAACTTTGCCTGCCCGGTGTGCGGCTATAGCATGCATGAGCTGGAACCGCGCATGTTCTCGTTCAACAACCCAGCGGGCGCGTGCCCAAGCTGTGATGGTCTGGGCGTGCAGCAATTCTTCGATCCGGCCCGCGTGGTACAAAACGCGGAGCTGTCGCTGGCGGGCGGCGCGATTCGCGGCTGGGATCGCCGTAACTTCTACTATTTCCAGATGCTGCGCTCACTGGCGGAGCACTACAAATTTGACGTCGATGCGCCGTTTGAAAGCCTGAGCGCCGCGGTGCAGAAAGTGATTCTGTACGGCTCTGGTAAAGAGAACGTCGAATTCAAATACATCAACGATCGCGGTGACACCTCGGTACGTCGCCATCCGTTCGAAGGCGTGCTGCACAACATGGAACGTCGTTATAAAGAGACGGAATCCACGGCGGTGCGCGAAGAGCTGGCGAAATTCATCAGCAACCGTTCCTGCGCCAGCTGCGGCGGCACACGCTTGCGTGAAGAAGCGCGTAACGTATTTGTTGAGCAGACGACGCTGCCGCAGATTTCCGATATGAGCATCGGTCATGCGATGACGTTCTTCCAGAATATGAAGCTCAGTGGGCAGCGCGCTCAAATCGCCGAGAAAGTGCTGAAAGAGATTGGCGATCGGCTGAAGTTTCTGGTGAATGTCGGGCTGAACTATTTGTCGCTTTCTCGCTCGGCGGAAACGCTGTCCGGCGGTGAGGCGCAGCGTATTCGTCTGGCAAGCCAGATTGGTGCCGGGCTGGTTGGCGTGATGTACGTACTGGATGAACCGTCCATCGGCCTGCATCAGCGTGACAACGAGCGCTTGCTGGAAACGCTGATTCACCTGCGTAATCTGGGTAATACCGTCATTGTGGTAGAACATGATGAAGACGCGATTCGCGCCGCTGACCATGTGATTGATATCGGCCCCGGTGCGGGCGTGCATGGTGGCCAGATTGTCGCTGAAGGCACGATGGAAGAGATCATGGCGGTGCCGGATTCGCTGACGGGGCAGTTCCTCAGCGGTAAACGCAAGATCGAAATCCCGAAACAGCGCGTGCCTGCGGATCCGACCAAAGTGCTGAAGCTGATTGGTGCGAAGGGGAACAACCTGAAAGATGTCACGCTGACGCTGCCGGTTGGGCTGTTTACCTGTATCACCGGCGTGTCGGGATCGGGTAAATCGACGCTCATCAACGATACCTTGTTCCCACTGGCGCAGCGTCAGTTGAACGGTGCGACGCTGGCGGAGCCTGCCGCTCACCGTGAAATTCAGGGATTGGAACATTTCGATAAGGTGATCGATATCGATCAAAGCCCGATTGGCCGTACACCGCGTTCCAATCCGGCGACCTACACCGGTATTTTCACGCCGATTCGTGAGCTGTTTGCTGGCGTGCCGGAAGCGCGTACTCGCGGCTACAACCCTGGCCGTTTCAGCTTTAACGTGCGCGGCGGGCGCTGCGAAGCCTGCCAGGGCGACGGCGTGATTAAGGTCGAAATGCACTTCCTGCCGGATGTTTATGTGCCGTGTGACCAGTGTAAAGGCAAGCGCTACAACCGCGAAACGCTGGAAATTCAATACAAAGGCAAAGGCATTCATGAAGTGCTGGATATGACCATCGAAGAAGCACGAGAGTTCTTTGATGCCATTCCGGCGCTGGCGCGGAAGCTGCAAACGCTGATCGACGTCGGTCTGTCCTACATTCGCCTTGGGCAGTCGGCCACCACGCTGTCCGGCGGGGAAGCGCAGCGTGTGAAACTGTCGCGTGAACTGTCAAAACGCGGAACCGGCCAGACACTGTATATCCTCGATGAACCGACAACCGGTCTGCACTTTGCCGATATTCAGCAGCTTTTGGCTGTGTTGCATCAGTTGCGCGATCAGGGCAATACCATCGTAGTGATTGAGCACAATCTGGACGTGATTAAGACGGCAGACTGGATTGTCGACTTAGGACCGGAAGGCGGCAGCGGCGGCGGAGAAATTCTGGTCTCTGGCACGCCGGAAACGGTGGCAGAGTGCGAACAGTCCCACACCGCACGCTTCCTGCGACCGATTCTGGCACGCGAAGCCTGATAGCAGGGAGATGGCGATGTGGATGCAATATGAAATCCGCCTGAAGCCGAAAGCCAGGGGGTTCCATCTGGTGACTGACGAAATACTGGCGCAGGTTACTGCACTGCGCCAGATAAACGTTGGGCTGATGCATGTGTTCATCAAGCACACCTCGGCGGCGCTAACGATTAACGAAAATGCCGACCCCACGGTGCGGCAGGATTTCGAAAGCTTTTTTAATCGCTTAGTGCCGGAGGATGAACCGTACTACCGCCATACTTATGAAGGTAGTGACGACATGCCCGCGCATCTGAAAGGCAGCCTGCTGGGCAACAGCCTGACGATTCCCATCACTAATGGACGCCTGAACATCGGCACCTGGCAGGGCATCTACCTGTGCGAGCACCGCAACCACGGCGGCAGCCGCTCGCTGGTTGTTACTCTCAACGGGGAATAAGCCTCCAAAATGCGTCGCACCAGCGACGCATCCCGATAAGCATTTAGCTGCCTGTGCGGCAGTGAACCATTCTGTTTATTTGCGGGTGATAACAGTTACTTTCTAAGCTGCCGGATAGGCAGCTTAGAAAGAAACGTAGTGAGCCTGAGTATTCCGGTTCGTGTTCACTGCCGTACAGGCAGTTTATACCCAGTTTTAAGCGCCATTATCTGGCTATTATCGAAGTAACACTATCGTCAGAGTTTGATGCGTTATCGTCTTTAAATAACGTATCTTTGATTCCACTTTTTCGTAACATTTTTAAGTAACGGGTTTCTTTATGGGGAATGAAAAATTGCAGATTGGCGTTATTAATATTTAAAAATCATCATTTTTCCGTTAAAGTTACCTTACAGGGAAATAGTGTGTTGACTTAAGTCAAATTCAAGGGAGTGAGTGGCTGTGAAATACGATCCGGTTTTAAAAACACTTGTTGATGATGACTATCGGTTAGAAGATCATCTTGATTTTAAAAAGCAGCATGCTGATATTAACTATCAGAAATTACATGCTCAACTCAATGAAATAAATAACGATAACATTCATGCCATATTAACTGCGCAGGAAGCGACGTATTTTTTAAAGACGTTATGTACACCTAACCCTAATGAGTCGTGGAAAACGGCCATTTTTGCCTGTACCGATCCTGTTTCATCATTTGCTGGGAATATCGCAGAAGCCGTGTCTGTGAGCCGAATCGTGATGGAGATGAAAGGGTTCGGCGTAACGGCAACGGAATATGTCGGGAAAAATGGCAGTAAGTACATAAAATTATCTGGCTATCCGGGTGTAAGAAAGTATTTAGATGCCACCCGATATTTAGTCAGTAACCATAAAATACTCGATATAGGGATAGGTACAAAAGGGATTGAAAGTGGTATTGCGACTGGGGCAAGGTTCTGCATTGTGTTTTCAGGTGCTTATCGAGCCATTGAGTTGATGGTGAAAGATGAATACGCACTGACCGATTTCTTTGTTAATTTAACGATGGATGCGGCAAAACTGGCTGTATCGGTTGGGGTTGCCTGGGGAGCAAAAACATTAGCGACTGGACTTATGGCTACGGGGTTCAGTGTTATTGGCATTGCTTTT
Organism: Pectobacterium aroidearum; assembly: GCF_015689195.1. Taxonomy (GTDB): domain Bacteria; phylum Pseudomonadota; class Gammaproteobacteria; order Enterobacterales; family Enterobacteriaceae; genus Pectobacterium; species Pectobacterium aroidearum. Next base: position 1,056,566 of record NZ_CP065044.1, on the reverse strand, counting down.
GGCATCTTTGCTATTGGGGTGATAGTCAGTCTTTCATTACTGTGGTTGGATAATGAGTATAAAATAAGTGAGACGATAATAAAAAATTTGAAATCGCATAAAATACAATATACACCATACCATCCCGATCAATTCTTTCATGCATGGGGGAGAGTCAGTCGTGGTTAAGATAAATAGACCGTTTTTTTTCATATATTCAGTTTTTATTTTTATTCTTTCATGCTGGGGAGGATGGTTCTCTTTAAACGGGTATATTGATTTCTTTAATCTAAATGATGTCATTTCATTTTCATGGAAACTCGGAGTGGTGATTTTTCTAGTTCCAATAGTGTTCCAGTTTTCTTATTTTGGTTTTTTTTCTGCTATAAAAAATAGACCAATTAAAATGAATAATAAAATTTCAAATGTACTGGTTATATTTGCTATTTTTGGTACTGTGGTGAGTTTATTTTCATCTATGTATATCTCTTATAGTCTTAATGAGCAGGGTTATAAAATCTGTCCCAAGAGCTCATGGGTAGCTCCCAATAAATATGTGAAAGACATCGCTCTTTGTAAAGAGTAAGAAGAAAAATGAACGTCTGATAGGGAATGCTTTTTCATGCCTGGGGGAGGTACAGTCGTGGTTAAGGTAAATAGGCCATTAGTTGGCGTGTTTGCAGTTTTCCTTTTTTTTCTATCATGTTTTATTAGCTGGATTTCTTTCAATGGATATTTGAGTTTTTTACAAAAAAGTGATGTGATTATTTTTTCCTGGAAACTTGGATTAATGGTATTTGGATCACCTTTGTTGTTTTATTTTTCATATTTGGCATTTTATTCGACCATAAAGAATGAAGTGCCTAAAATGAATAATAAACTAGCTAACTCATTAGCTATTATAGCTATATTTGGTGCGGTCGTTAGTTTTTTCTCATCAATTTATATATCATATAATCTTAATGATAAAGATTATAAAATCTGTCCTAAGAACTCATGGATAGCTCCTAATAAGTATGTGAAAGATATTTCTCTTTGTGATGAATGGTAAACAATGATCTGATAGGTTTTTATTTTTCATGCTTGTGGAGGGTTGTTCGTGTTTGAAATAAATAGGCCGTTATTTTTCGTGTTCTCAGTGTTGATTTTTATTCTTACATGCTGGGGAATATGGTTTTCTTTTAACGGTTATTGGAATCTATTTAGGCTAAATGATGTCATTATCTTTTCATGGAAGGTAGGCATCCTTATTTTTGGTGCGCCAATATTATTTTACTTTTCGTATTTAGGGTTTTGCATGGCAGTAAAAAACAAACCTATAGGAATGCATGGCATATTAGCAAGTGTGTGTGGTTATTTGTTTTTTATTGGTGTGGTGGTTAGCTTTGTTGCATCTATGTATATATCTTTGAATTTTAGAGATCAAGGCTATGAAATCTGCCCTAAACACTCCTGGATGGACCCCAATAAGTATGTGAAAAATATCTCTCTTTGTGATTAATGGTGAATAACAAGCACAACTAATAAGATGTGCCTGTTATCAAAGGTCATAAATATTAGAGGCTCATTTCCTCCCAAATGCTGTAACCCGATGTTCCTGCGATTTTGTGGTTCCATGCTATGGTTTTATATTTCAGCTGGACTTTTTCATACGGCATGATGTCGTTGTTATCGATGACGTGTGGATAGACACAGGTGACGTCGACAATGCTCGCATCGGTTAAGGTCACTTCGTAATAAAGCTCTAACTGCCCAGCGGAATTGACGCGATAAAAATAAAAGGTGACATCAACATATAGATCAGCGAGATAGTGATTTATGCCCGCAAAGAGAGAGTTTCGTGCGCGTTGACGAATGCGATTATTTGCAACGTGAGTCGTATGCGCCCGACACGGGGTGTTCAATCGCCATCACCCCGTGGCCCTTGGCTTCTCGCGGGAAATAACGCCGCTTAGCGGTGCCTTCGGCGATCGACTCCGCTGTCGGGCCGACAGCGACGCGTTCCCGACGCGGCGCTGACTTTCGCGGCGTCCTGCCGCTCACCCGGCGGTTTCGTTCACCTCAGCGTTATTTTTACGCGATATGAAATAATAAAAATCAACGTATTAAAATAAAATCAGATTTACTCTGTTTTTCTGACGAATCCGCCTTTCCTTTTGCAGGGAATATAGATCCTAACCTGAATTTATTTCTCGCCAGTTTAGCCAGATGCGCATATCAAATTCCAACTGATGGTAGTCAGGATCCATATGGCAGCAGAGTTGATAGAAGGCCTTGTTGTGATCTTTTTCTTTGAGGTGGGCGAGTTCGTGTACCACGATCATCCGCAGGAAATCTTCTGGCCCGTCACGAAATAGCGTCGCTATTCTGATTTCGTTGTTGGATTTTAATTTTCCACCTTGCACACGCGCCACAAACGTATTGGTGCCTAGCGTCCCTTTTATCGGGTTCTGTTTATTGTCGTAAAGCACCTTTGATATTGCCGGGGCATTTTTCAGGTAGCGCTGTTTCAGCTCGGCGACGAACTGATAGAGCGACTTGTCACTCTGAATCTGATGGCGGTCAGGGTATCTTTTTTCCAGCCAGGGGCCGAGTTTGCCTTGATCGAGGAGCGTTTGTACTTGGGCAACAATCGCCGGAGGGTAACCGTTCAGGTAGCGTAGTTGGGTCATGAAATTTTTATCACACAAGCCACTGAGTTAAGCGAGTTCACAACGGTGAGCCGGTTAAGCCAGTGGCTTTATTATTTTACGATTTACTGAATCGCGGCGAAAGCCGCAGCGACGCGCTGGACGTTGCTGTGGTTCAGCCCCGCTATACACATACGGCCGCTGGCGATCAGGTAGACGCCGAATTCTTCACGCAGACGATCAACCTGTTCCGGGCTGAAACCGGTGTAGCTGAACATGCCACGCTGGGTGAGCAGGTAATCGAAGTTACGGTTCGGCAGCGCGTTTTTCAGTGCCGACACCAGTTCCTGACGCATGCTCAGAATGCGGGTGCGCATCTCTTCGACTTCCGCTTTCCAGTCAGCATTCAACTGCGCGTCATTCAGGACTTTAGAGACCACCTGTGCGCCGAAATTCGGTGGGGAAGAGTAGTTGCGGCGGACGGTCGCTTTTAACTGACCCAGCACGCGCTGTGCGCTGTCGGCATCGTCACACACCACGGAAAGGCCGCCGACGCGCTCGCTATACAGTGAGAAAATCTTGGAGAACGAGTTGGCGATGAGTGCCGGAACGCCCGCGCTGGCAACGGCGCGAATCGCATAGGCATCCTGATCGATCCCGAGGCCAAAACCCTGATAGGCGATGTCCATAAACGGAATCAGCTCGCGCTGAATGATGACCTCAATGATGCGATCCCACTGTTCGGTGCTGAGGTCAGAACCGGTCGGGTTGTGGCAGCATGGGTGCAGCAGTACGATGCTGCGCGCCGGCAGCGTTTGCAGCGTGGCCAGCATGGCATCAAATTTCACGCCCAGGCTGTCGCCATCGAAATACGGATAGGTGTGAACGTTAAAGCCCGCGCCCTCAAAGATCGCAATATGGTTTTCCCATGTTGGATCGCTGACCCACACTTCTGAATTCGGGAAGTAACGTTTCAGGAAATCCGCACCGACTTTCAGCGCACCGGAACCGCCCAGCGTCTGAATGGTGGCGATGCGATCGGCTTCCAGCGCCGTATGGTTTGCACCAAACAGCAATTGCTGGATCGCGGTACGGTAAGGCTGTAACCCTTCCATCGGCAGATAAGAACTCGCGCTCTGAGCCGGCTGTTTCAGGCTGCTTTCTGCCGCACTCACAGATCGCAACTGCGGGATAATATTCTGCTCGTTGTAGTAGAGCCCGATACTCAAATTGATCTTATCCGCTCTTGGATCCTGTTTGAATTTTTCCATCAGAGACAGGATAGGATCTCCGGCATAGGTATCAACGTTTTGAAACACAGTGTAGCTCTCCTGAGTGTGTCATTTTTATGGGTACCGCAACCCCGACGATGGTGGGGGGCAATCAGGCCGCATAACGGCCAGGGCGATGATTCATCGCGATAATCAGGTTCAGAACGGTTGCCCCCAGAATCGAAGCAATCAACATAGGTATGCTTACCACGAACAGGGAAGTCAGCACAATCACAACGTCAACGCCCATCTGGAGTTTTCCCGCCCGCAGGCCGTATTTGTCCTGAAGGTACAGCGCCAGAATATTCACGCCGCCGAGGCTAGCCTTATGACGGAACAGGACAATGAAACCTATTCCGGTGATGATACTGCCGAACAGCGTGGCGTAGAACGGGTTGAGCTGATCGAAATGAATGAACAGTGGATGTAGATCGGAAAACAGGGACACGAGTCCGACGGCGCAGAACGTTTTCACCGTGAATTCCCATCCCATACGGCGTACGGCCAGATAGTAGAAGGGCAGGTTCAGCAGGAAAAACGCGACGCCAAAGGAAACGTTTGTCAGATAGTGGATAAGGAAAGCTATGCCTGCGGTGCCGCCGGTGAGTGCGCCAGCCTGACGTAGCAGGATGACGCCAAATGACACCATCAGTGTGCCGGTCACTATTGCCAAAACGTCTTCCAGCAGCGTGTGTGATATTTTTTGTGTGGGAATAACGTTATCCATGGTGAGCACTCAATAGACTGTCGTAAAAATATGTGCTTACCAAAGCAAGAATCACACCAGATGATGCCGGTTAGCGGCTGGTTTATGTGAAATACCTACGGTAATAAGAGTAACGTATTGAATTATATAAATGAAAATAATGCGTGATTTGTGCGTAAATGATCATTTATTTGGTTATCTTGTGCGAAAAATCGTGATTTGTTGCGTGAGTTTCTCGTTTTTTTGCACCAAATAGACGCGATTGCCCCAAATCAGGGCAACGCAGGCAGTTCTGGCGTGATCAAACCGTTCTCTTTAAGGCGGTTTAATACCACCGAGGTTTTCAGATGCGCGATGCTCTTATTCTGCGACAGAATCTGGCTAATCAGCGTGCTGAGTCCGGGCAGATCCGCGACGGCGACTTTTAACAGATAATCGGCATCACCCGTGGTTTTATAGGCGTCAATAATCGCATCCACTTCCCCCAGCATCTGGTGAAAGCGTTCAACGTATTCGCTGGTGTGGTTGATCAACCGTACTTCAATTAACCCCAGACATTCCAATCCAACGGCATTCGGCGACAGGCGGGCATGATAACCGAGGATCAGTTGTGCCTGTTCCAGTGCGATTCGGCGACGAGAGCATTGCGAGGCGGAAAGCCCAACCAGTTCGCTCAATTCCTGATTGGTCAGGCGGCCATTGGTCTGTAGCAGCGTCAGGATTTTCAGATCGAAATCATCAATGTTGTACATCGCGTTCCCTAAACCGTGTCAGATAGTGAGTCAAACAGACTACCAGCTTTTTAGGCTGTGTTGCCTATGAGTTTTTTATCGCTACACGGCCGCTCAATCGCAGCTTGCACTATGATGGTTCAATTCATGCATCTCAGGGCAAAATACGATGCAACTGTGTGCATTATTGGTCATTAACGCGCGTTTAATGTTCGTATTTTCTGAATTTATGCGTGATGTGTGAAATTGGAGTGGAAATAAATTTTCTAACTTTTCATTGCGTTATGTGAATGATGATCATGATGGCAGGGCTGAGGGGTTATCTGGCCTGATAGTTGCTACATCCTCCCGATTCGAATTTTATTGCTGACGGGGGAAAAATGGAGACACAACAAGAAGAAGGGCAGTTGAAAAGAGGATTGAAAAATCGCCATATTCAACTGATCGCACTGGGAGGCGCGGTAGGTACCGGGCTGTTTTTAGGCATCGCGCAGACCATCAAAATGGCGGGGCCATCGGTGCTGCTTGGCTATGCGATTGCGGGCGTTATCGCATTCTTTATTATGCGCCAGTTGGGTGAAATGGTGGTGGAAGAGCCCGTTGCTGGCTCGTTCAGCCACTTTGCGTATAAATATTGGGGAGAGTTCGCCGGGTTTATGTCCGGTTGGAATTACTGGGTGTTGTACGTTCTGGTCAGTATGGCCGAGTTAACGGCGGTCGGGATATATATTCAGTACTGGTGGCCGGATGTGCCTACCTGGGTCTCTGCGGGGGCATTCTTTGTACTGATTAACGCCATCAATCTGACGAGCGTTAAAGTGTACGGTGAAATGGAATTTTGGTTTTCGATCATTAAGGTTGCGGCCATCATGGGGATGATTGTATTTGGCTGCTATCTGTTGTTCAGTGGGGCGGGTGGCCCTGACGCTAGCGTCGCAAATCTATGGCAGCACGGTGGTTTCTTCCCGAACGGCATCAGCGGTATGGTCATGGCGATGGCGGTGGTCATGTTCTCCTTCGGTGGACTGGAACTGGTAGGGATCACTGCGGCTGAAGCTGACGATCCGCAAAACAGCATCCCACGCGCGACGAATCAGGTTATTTATCGCATTCTGCTGTTTTACGTTGGCGCGCTTGCTGTGCTGCTGTCGCTGTACCCGTGGGGGAAAGTTGTGGAAGGCGGTAGCCCGTTCGTCATGATTTTTCATGCGCTGGATAGCAACGTTGTGGCTACTGTTTTGAATCTGGTGGTGCTGTCTGCCGCTTTGTCGGTTTATAACAGCTGTGTGTACTGTAACAGTCGCATGCTATTCGGGTTGGCGAAACAGGGGAACGCCCCGCGTGCGTTGCTGAATGTCAATAAGCGCGGCATTCCGTTGGTGGCACTCGGCGTATCGGCACTTGCGACGGCGCTGTGTGTCGTGATCAACTACCTGATGCCGGGTAGAGCCTTTGAGCTGCTGATGGCGCTCGTGGTCTCTGCCTTGGTCATTAACTGGGCGATGATTTGCATCACTCACCTGAAATTTCGAGCGGCGAAAAAGCAGGAAGGCCATGAAACGCGCTTTAAAAGCCTCGGTTACCCGATGACGAATGTGATTTGTCTGCTGTTTCTGGCGGGGATTTTGGTCATCATGGCGATGACGCCGGGTATTCAGATTTCGGTGCTGTTGATTCCGTTCTGGCTTCTGGCGTTGGCTGTGAGCTACATGGTGAAAAAGAAGAAAAGTGCGATGGCGGCGCTGGCAGTAAAAACTGACTATTAATTAAGTCAAAAGGCACTTCCAGTCGTGGAGTGCCTGATGTTTATTCTTTTAATGATGGTTATCGGGATCGCGTGATCACAATCCCGGGTAGCATCACTCCACAATGATCCGTTCGTCATTGTCTCCCAAACAGATACTGAGCTGCTGCCCGTCGGGGCTAAAGGCGCAGTAGGGGAGAGGTTCACGCTGATAGAGATGTAGCGGAAGCGCCAGATAAAGCATGATGAGCAGCAATGCGGCGACGGCTTTAGTATACGTTGGGCGTGGTGCTATCTGGTTGCGCCGCGCGTGTCGATATTTCACGATGCCGATAGCGGCCATGCCTGCGCCTACCAGCATGGAAACATACAGTTCACCGGGCATGGGGGAGAGTATCAAATTGTCGTTTTCATACTCTTGCCAATATTGAATCCGCCACAGGGCGCTGATGCCGATTTGCAGCAGTCCTGCGAGTATCCAGGCAACACGCCAGCCCGAGAGTCGAAAGAGTGCCAGAAAGCAGAATCCTGACGCCGCGAAAGACCAGTAAATCAGATCGAACATCGCGCTAAACATGCCGCCAAACAGCGTGCCGCCGACATCCGTCGGTTTCAGGGTAAAGTAATTAATGAGGGCAAACAGCGTCAGGATCGCGGCTACGGCAAGCCAGCTTGCCGTATAGTAGATAACCCGTCTGAAAGTCGGCAAGCCTTGCGCTTGCCGATAAAAACCCGTTAGTCCGTTTTTACTCACCGTCGACGTATTCCAACGCGGTGCGCTGCGTTAAGCGCGTGATCAGTTCGTAGGCGCTGGCGCCTGTATGCGCGGCAATGCGTTCAACCGGTAGCGTCGGTCCCCACAGGATGACTTCATCGCCAACCTTATCCTGCGCATCCGGCCCTAAATCCACCGTAATCATATCCATCGACACGCGGCCGGAAAGTGGCACCTCACGCCCGTTGATGAGCACGGGCGTGCCGGCTGGTGCGCAGCGCGGATAGCCATCGCCATAGCCGACGGCCACGACGCCCAAACGGGTATTGCGCGGGCTGGTCCAGGTGCCGCCGTAACCGACCGCTTCGCCCGTGTGGTGTTCACGCACGGCGATCAGGTGAGACGTAAAGGTCATTGCTGGCTGAAAGCCAAAATGTGCGGCGTCTTCGTTATCCAACGGCGACACGCCATAGAGAATGATACCGGGGCGGACGCGATCGCGGTGCGACTGCGGCCACAGCAGAACACCGCCGGAAGCCGCGATGGACTGTGCGCCGGGTTTACCCTGTGTAAAGGCATCGAAGCAGGCCAACTGGCGCTCGGTAGTTCCGGCCTCGGGCTCATCGGCGCGGGAAAAGTGGCTCATGATATTGACCGGCTGAACCACATTGCGACATGCGGTCAAACGCTGCCAAAACGCGTCGGCGTGTTCCGGCAGAACGCCAAGCCGGTGCATACCGGTATCGAGCTTCATCCACACGCGTAGCGGCTGTGACAGCGTAGCCTGCTCCAGCGCGGCAAGCTGTTCGGGGCTGTGAATGGCGGTTTCTAGCTGGTGCTCTACCAGAAGCGGGAGGTCGTCGGCGGAGAAAAAGCCCTCCAGCAGGACGATAGGCTTGGTGATGCCCGCCGCGCGCAACGCCAGCGCCTCGGAGAGCCGTGCGACGCCGTAGCAGTCAGCGTCGCAAAAGGTATGGGCAGCTTCGATCATGCCGTGGCCGTAGGCGTTGGCTTTCACGATGGCAACGACCTGACTGTCAGGCGCGAGCTGGCGGATACGTTGCAGGTTGTGGCGCAAAGCACGCCGGTTAATGACGGCAGTTGCCGTTTTCATTCTTGTTCCTTAGTGCAGTGTTGTCATTGCTGAGCGCTGCGTTATTCATCGTCATATTGTGGGCCGGCATAGTTATCAAAGCGCGACCACTGCCCGTTAAAGGTCAAACGAACGGAACCAATCGGGCCGTTACGCTGTTTCCCCAAAATGATTTCAGCGATGCCTTTCAGATCGCTGTTTTCGTGATACACCTCATCACGATAGATAAACATAATCAGGTCGGCATCCTGCTCGATGGAGCCGGATTCACGCAGATCCGAGTTAACCGGGCGCTTATCGGCGCGCTGTTCCAGACTACGGTTAAGCTGCGACAGAGCGACGACCGGAACCTGCAATTCTTTTGCCAGCGCTTTGAGTGAGCGGGAAATTTCGGCAATTTCCAGCGTACGGTTATCGGACAGCGACGGCACGCGCATCAATTGCAGGTAGTCGATCATGATCAGGCTCAGGCCGTCATGTTCACGGAACACACGGCGGGCGCGGGATCGCACTTCGGTCGGCGTCAGACCGGAGGAATCATCAATGTACATGTTGCGCTTTTCCAGCAGGATCCCCATGGTGCTGGAAATACGCGCCCAGTCTTCATCGTCCAACTGACCGGTACGAATGCGGGTCTGATCCACGCGAGACAGCGACGCGAGCATACGCATCATAATCTGCTCGCCGGGCATCTCCAGACTGAAGATTAGCACCGGTTTATCCTGCATCATCGCCGCGTTTTCACACAGGTTCATGGCGAAGGTGGTTTTACCCATCGATGGACGCGCCGCGACGATGATCAGGTCAGATTTTTGCAAGCCTGCGGTCTTTTTATCCAGATCCTGATAGCCGGTAGACACACCGGTTACGCCGTCGTGTGGGCGCTGATACAGTTGTTCGATACGAGAAACAGTATCTTCCAGAATTCGGTCGATGCTTTTGGGGCCTTCATCTTTGCTGGCGCGGTTTTCGGCGATTTGGAAGACGCGGGATTCCGCGAGATCGAGCAGATCTTCACTGCTACGCCCTTGTGGATCGTAACCCGCATCGGCGATCTCATTGGCGACGGAGATCATTTCACGCACCACGGCACGCTCGCGCACGATATCGGCATAGGCACCGATATTGGCGGCGCTCGGCGTGTTTTTAGCGAGCTCAGCCAGATAGGCGAAGCCACCCGCGGATTCCAGCGAGCCTTGCAGTTCGAGCGATTCGGACAGGGTAATCAGGTCGATCGGTTTGCTCATTTCGAGCAGACGCTGCATCTCGGTGAAAATCAGGCGGTGGGCGCGGTTATAGAAGTCGTTCGCGACAACACGCTCGGCGACATTATCCCAGCGTTCATTGTCGAGCATCAGGCCACCCAATACCGATTGCTCCGCTTCCAGCGAATGTGGCGGAAGTTTCAGACCTTCCATCTGGCGGTCACGGGGTTCATTCGATTTATTGGTGGGTCTTTTCTCTGCCATGAAACGGGTTCTTTACCGGTTGATTTGCCATTGGATTAGGGGGCATTGTATATGCCACTCGTCCGAAATAACACAATCGGATACCTATAATGGTGAAACGATGAACCTGTCACGATTAAGGAGATAACATGGCAAAACGCGTTCAGTTCCGAGCTTATGGTGGCCCAGAGGTTCTGCAATATGTGGATTTCACACCGGCTGACCCCGCTGCGGGAGAGGTTCAGGTTGAGAACCGCGCCATAGGCATTAATTTTATCGATACCTATATTCGTAGCGGCCTGTATCCGGTGCCTGATTTGCCCTCCGGGCTGGGAACCGAAGCGGCGGGCGTCGTAACCAAAGTCGGCGCGGGGGTTAGCGTGCTGAAAGTGGGCGATCGCGTCGTGTATGCGCAGTCCGGGCTGGGCGCGTATAGCGATGTGCATAACGTGGTGGCGGAGAAGGTTGCGCTGCTGCCGGACGCCATCAGCTTTGAGCAGGCGGCGGCTTCTTTCCTGAAAGGGCTGACGGTTTATTACCTTCTGCGTCAGACATATGAAATCAAGCCAAATGAGGTCTTCCTGTTCCATGCCGCGGCGGGTGGCGTTGGGCTGATTGCCTGCCAGTGGGCGAAAGCGCTGGGGGCGAAGCTGATTGGGACGGTAGGATCTGATGAGAAAGCGGAGCGCGCGACACAGGCGGGTGCCTGGGCGACCATCAATTACCGTACCGAGAATATTGCGCAGCGTGTTGCGGAGTTGACCGATGGGCAGAAGGTCAACGTCGTGTATGACTCGGTCGGGAAAGATACCTGGGAAGCCTCGCTCGATAGCCTGCGCCGCCGTGGATTGATGGTCAGTTTCGGCAATGCATCTGGGCCGGTTACTGGTGTCAATCTGGGGATTCTGAACCAGAAAGGCTCGCTGTACGTCACACGCCCGTCTTTATTTGGTTACGTAACGAACCGTGCTGAACTGGAACAGGCCAGCAATGAACTCTTTTCACTGATCGCCAGCGGAGCGATTACGGTAGATGTGCCGAAGAACCAGCAATTCGCGCTGTCGGATGCGCAAGCGGCCCATCGTGCGCTGGAAAGCCGCAGCACGCAGGGCTCATGTTTGCTCATACCCTAGTTTGTCGCTGAAAAGCAAAAAGCCTCCCTGTGGGAGGCTCTTGCCATTACGCAAATTTCATCAGACTGTATGTAGGGTACAGCGTGGTGATCGTCACGAAGGTGCCGCTGTGCGGCTATTATTTCCCTGACGACGATGAAATCGTGTGGCTTGTTTGCCACCCTGTTTTATTTACCTGGTTTGTTCACTCTGTAAAAGACGATCGAGTGCCAAACAGTGGCGTCATCCTAGCAGCCACATCAGGGAAAAAATATCTGCTGGCGCACACTTTTGTACTAAAGCTGGCCGTATTTGGACAGGCCGAATTAAACAAGTTGGTGTTAAATACGGCCTTGCCCGTCATTTTTGCGCGTAATTCAGATTTTTCCCTGTCTGGCATTACCACTCATTCCCGTTACGCTGGCGATAAGTGTATTTTCGATAGGTATAGCGGTGTGAATTGTAGACGGGACGGCCGCTAAACTTGCGCCACAGCCATACCGCTGCAACGGCCAAAATCAGCCACGGTAGCACCTTTATCGCCATGCTAAACAACCCGCCAATCAGCATAAAAAGGGACGCCACAAACAGTGCTGCAATCACGCCCAGCAATGACACGCCCGTCAACATCAGCATGATAAAAAAGCCAATAACGAAGAAAATTTCCAACATGGTACGCTCCTGTAGCTGTTAAACCGCATCTGACGCAGGAAAAGTGGGTCTGCGTGATACATAAGCTATAACAAGAATCGTGCCAAGATGTGCCGCTGGTAAGTGGTTGATTTACCAGCGACATCAGGAGAAGGAGTGAAGGAAAGTTGATGAAAAAGACTAACTATTAGTGTTTTTTAAACCAGATTAACCAGCGCTAATGCACGTTCTACCACTGCAGCATCGGCACCGGGTTTGTGGGCATTTTCACTGAGATAGCGTCGCCATTGACGCGCGCCGGGAATGCCCTGAAACATGCCGAGCATGTGGCGCGTGATGTGGCCTAATGCCGCGCCGCCGGAGAGTTCGCGCTCGATATAGGGGTACATGGTTCGTACCACGCCAGCCAGATCCGGCGTTGCAGCGTCGATGCCAAACAGCTCGCGGTCGACCTGCGCCAGAATACCGGGGTTCTGATAGGCTTCACGCCCCATCATCACGCCATCCAGATGTTGTAAGTGCGTTTTGGCTTCTTCCAGCGTTTTGATACCGCCGTTGATGGCGATGGTGAGCGCGGGAAAATCACGCTTGAGCTGGTAAACGCGCGGATAATCCAGCGGCGGAATTTCCCGATTCTCTTTCGGGCTAAGACCTGATAGCCAGGCTTTGCGCGCGTGGACGATAAACGTCTCACATTCGCCGCGTTCGGCAACGGTTTGAATAAAGTCGCACAGGAATGCATAGCTGTCTTGATCGTCAATGCCGATACGGGTTTTCACCGTAATCGGGATTGAGGTGCTGTCTTTCATCGCCTTGATACAGTCCGCGACCAGTGCTGCTTCGCCCATTAGACAGGCGCCGAAACGACCATTCTGTACACGGTCAGACGGGCAGCCGACGTTCAGGTTAACTTCATCATAGCCGCGCTGTTCTGCCAGTTTGGCACACTGCGCCAGCGCTTGCGGATCGCTCCCACCGAGCTGTAGCGCCAGCGGATGTTCTTCTTCGCTATAAGCTAGATAGTCGCCTTTACCGTGAAGAATCGCGCCTGTCGTCACCATTTCGGTATACAGCAGCGTCTGGCTGCTCAACTGGCGAAGGAAGTAACGGCAATGACGATCGGTCCAGTCCAACATCGGCGCGATGGAGAAGCGGTTAAGGCGAGAAGCGCGAGAGTCGGTAGATACCGTGTGGTGTGTACCTGATTTTACGTCGGTCATGATTTGTCAGTTATCGTTTCGTGTGTGTCTGGCGGTATGGTCTGAGGCTATCGTTGCGGGGCGACTATAGCACAGGGAACGGGTCGTGACTGAGTGTTATCTTACCCTGCGTCAGGGGACGTGTGCCTTTCGTTCACTATACCCGTCTGACCATGTCCTCAACTTGCCTAAGGCTAATAGCCGCTCCCAACAGGACTTTATTCCAGACAATAATGGCACAGGAAGAATGTAGTATCGTTTTGTAAATTTAGATCTTTTTCTTTTAAACAGTCAGTACGCGACGGAAGCGGTTTATCCAGATGTATGTTCTTTTCATGAGCCAACGCTGATGTTGTCATGCCGACGTCCATCTATAACCATGATCAGCCATCATGCTATTAATAAGCAAAAAGCACTGTCGGAAAAAACCATCCATGCAACAAAGGAAAACAGAATACGCTGATGAGGTGCAAGTTGTAGTACATCGTCACGCGGCCTGTTTCCCGGGTGACGATGAACTGTTTGATTAATTACTTATCCAGAAAAACAATATCGCCGACTTCTGTAGCATCAGCGCCGTTATTGGCGTCAATACGCAATCGATAGTAGGAATATTCCCCCGGTGTCGCAACCTGAAATTCACGGGTTGCACGTTTACCAAAGTACTGCTTCATCTGTTGGTCAAGCGTATTCCAGGTCACGCCATCATTCGATCCTAGCAACGTCCAGTCTCGCGGATAGCGTTTGTCTGTGGAGGAGTAGGTGCTGCTGATCTTATAACTAACGGCTTGTAATGATTCACCTTTAGGGAAGCGATATTGCAAGTAAAGCGGTGTATTGCTCTCATTTGCCGCATACTTGGTGTTGATATCAACATCAAATGCTCGCTGAACACCGCTGCCCTCCCACTGCCTATTTGCCCATACCTGTGCACCAGTGTACTGGTTATGAGCTGTCAGTGGGTTGACATTCTCCCAGCCATCGTCACGACCTTCATTGACAATATGGATATTGTCAAAATAGTTGACCCGAGTTTCGTTGGGCGTGTAGTTAGAGTCATCCCAGGCATATTGCCCAAAAGTAAAATGCATACGGCCTTCAATGGTGTCATCATCACGCCATACGCCAAAACCAAAATTGATGTTTTTCGCGCTATAGGTCGGCTTATTTTTCGGCGCGCCATCAAACCATAACTCGACCTGACCTTGCTGCTGACGTGATACCACTACATGAACAATCACCGGAATCCAGCGATCTCGAGGAATATCCTTAACGAGAATGGGTTCCGTTGGCGGAACACATCCAGTACGGTGTGAAAACATCAGGCTATTGTTGACCACAGTCAACATCCCTGCCCACGATGTGCAACTGCCGTTACCACTAAACAACTGGAAAATACCGCCACTTTTATCCATGGGGTAACCTTTCGATGGCAGGTACACCATAAACCCGATCCACGCTTCTTTTTGTGTACCATTATCCGGTCCTGCGCAGGCTTCCGCACCACGTCTCAGTCTTGGATGTGTCGTGTAGTCATAGCCTGTCTCAGTCCAAAAACTTTTAATGGCCTTAGTACCCACGATATCAGATGTGCTAATCCCTTCATCTTTTAGATCCACAACGCTGACCCAATTCGGAGATTGAGTCGTACACATGTGCATGGGTTGCATCGCGCCCTCATGTGAGCGCTCACTCCCTAATTGCCACCCATTCTCGAATCCGGTCTTGGCTGAACGAACAGATATTTTTTTCCTGAGAGTTTTGGTACGGCCATTGATATCCTGCACCGTCAGAGAAACGGTATAGCTTCCGTCTTTAGCATAGGTATGCTGTGGCCTGATTTCAGTGGAGGTCACACCATCACCAAAATCCCATTGATAAGTACCAGCACGATCGAGGTCAAAAGAAGATAGACCGCCATCAAATGCGACGGAGAGTACACTCGCGGTGTAAGAAAAATCTGCTTTGGTCGCAATTTTAGCTGCCGATACCGCGGCACTTGACACCTCTTCTTCAGCTATTCCTGATGAAAACGGCAGCATAATAATAAGACTGCCAATAATTCCTGCCAGCAGACCTTTTCCTTTATTCATGTTAATTCTCCTTTAACCCTTGTTTACCCATTTTTTTACTAAAAAACTGAATGCCGCCATTATTAACGAGCGGTGAAAAAAAACAACATAAATAAGATTGGTGTTATTTGTTTAGTTCATTATATTTATATAAATAAAAATCACAGAATAAAATATCTGACGAAATTATCGCAAAAAATCGATGATGTTTCCGAGTTGTAAATTAAATACCGTTCCAAAAAGTGATGATCATTAATAAATAGTGATCATTTCTAAAAGCGAAAAATGACGGGTAGCCAGAGGAATACACAAAGCAGCATCGAAACAGATTTATCAAGCCTTGCTCACCGCCAGTTTCAGAAATGGTGTGATACTGAGGGCTTAGAATGTTCTGGCTGAATGAATTGCTGATCTGTGAGCAGCGCACTACCGAAAAGGCAGAAATAAAAGAGCTCTTTCGTCAGTGCAGGAGTGGGTTAGTTGCTGGTGTTCTAAGCTGAATTTATAAATCAGTTTAATAAAATATCTTCGGTGTTTTTTATACACTATCTAAGTACTGCATATCTCATATTATATTTAGAGTACTGTTGATTATAGGTAATCTCTCAGGATCTTTTTATTATGAATATGACAGTTAGTTAATTCGGTTTCCTAAATAAATTAATATAGAGAGGTTAATTATGTTATCAGCCGGAACGTATTCTAGCGCAGATGGTAAACATACATTGGTTATTACCGACCCAGATTTTTTGGGGGCTAAATTCACAGGTTCATTCACAACGAAAGACACGCCCGTAGGGGATTTTATTTATCAGGGCGCATCCTTCGTTGGTTCCTGGCTTTATACTGCGGGACAGGCGACGATTAATTTTGGCATTGCGTGTACCTATCGTAATGATGGGGGCGGTTATAATTATGTCATTCGTGATTATTGGGTGGGAACCTCAACGGATAACCCCGAGCAGATCACGTTAAGCGGTAGCCGTTCGTACACGACGATTACCGGTGGCCAACAGCGTTTCTCGTTTGAGGACGTTGTTTTCACTCGCCAACCAGACTGATTACATTCGTTATAATCCATCATTAATTTGGGTTTTCTCTAAGCCTCGATCGTTTCGTCGAGGCTTTTTTGATCAAGCAATCCTGTCGGTAAATCAATGCAGCTCGACTTCCCAGTCCTCATAAGGAGGGTCAACGGTGAAATTGGGGTCGCAGTATTGTCGTAAATAGTCTGTTGCCCGTTTTTCGGCATATTTGGCGTTCAGTACGTTGCCGTCTTCATCCAGCTCTAACACATTGGCGTAGATAGCGAAGACCTGTTCAAACGCGCTGGGCTCTTCACCGTACAGTGAAAGGTAATCAATGCCTTCTAGCGTATTTTGGGTGCCGCTAGCCATGAAATAGGCAAACGTTCTTAATGCGCTGCTAAAACTGTGGCTTAATTTCATGGTAAATCGCTCCTGTTATTGACTGCTTTACGCATTTATAGCTCATCAATCGGTGTCAGCCCGCCGTATTCATCAGAGTAAACGTACTTTCCGGCAATCACGTCAGAGACATAGCTCTGGAACCAGTTTGCGAACGAGGAAGACAATTTCTCTCTCTCGTCCATGTCGTGCCACATGGTAATAATCTGGCCGTGCTGGCCTCCGGTCGCCGGATCGAGATCGAGGCAGTAGTGATCGCCGCCGCCGTTGTGAGTGAAGGGGATCCACTTCGCGTTCCACCAGTCGTCTTTGATGCCGTCTTCCGGGCTGGACTGGATGCCCTCAAATTGTCCATCGCTAAGCAGCGATTGCCAAATTTCCCATTGTTCCAGTACCGCGTGTGTGGATAAGAATTCTGCGTTCTCGAAAAGGCCGCCTGAGTAGGTATCTTGCCCGTTATGAACACGCAGGCAGGCTTTGTAATCGTCGGGCAGCGCAGTGCCAAGTGCCTGTTCAAGCGCGTCGATTTCTTGTTCTGTAGCGGGGGGATTGAGCCCTTTTCGTCCTTCAGGCCAGTGCGTTTCCAGCCATATTTCAAAAACAGACCACTGTTCGTTCATGTTGCTTCCTTCTCAACGAGATTGATGAATAAACGCGGTAGCGCGTTGATTTATCACGAAGGAAATACTTTAGCGGTTTACGCGGATGAGATACAGCCGATATCGGGAGCGAAAAAAGGGAGCAGGCCGTGGCGTGCTCCCTGGAAGGTTGACGAGAACGTTATGCGGTGACGTGGTTGACCATCTGTGTCAGCACCTTGCGCCATGCATCTACCTGACCGAGGTAGTTTGCTGCGGGAATTTGCTGGAAATTCCCGTTGGCATCTTCCAGCGCGAACGTGGGGAAGCCTTGCCCGCGTACTTTCGCCAGTAATTCCCGGCTGGCACTGATGTGTTTTGACAGCGCTTCTGCCTGAATAAAGGCGAATTCTGTGCAGAAAGCGTCGCCATCCAGACCGATTGCTTCCGCACACTGACGTAGCACGGCGGCGTCGACGATCTTGAGCCCGGAAACGTAGTGCGCCTGCTCAATCTGGTACAACATCTCCATGCCTTTGTCAGCCATCGCTTCCGCAGCGAGTACGGCAGCCGTCGGCGGCGCGGAATCCAGTATGACGCTGGTGTCGCGCAGCAACCCTTCGTAATAATTTTCCCCGAAGGTCTGCCCAGTCATTTGCGCGATGCGGCGATCGTGAGGAATCACATAATCGTGCCACTCGGGGGTGATGGTGCGGCTATTGCTGCCCGTCATCATACCGCCGCCGTGGAGGATCAGATCCAGCCCCTCAATCTCCTGCGCAGCCAGCGCGAGTGGGGCGGCGCCGTAGCACCAGCCGCACAGTGGATCGTAAATGTAATGCAGTCTTACTGTGGCCACTTCATTTCACCTTTCAGAACCTGGGCGCTCAGTTCAAGACCAGATTCTTCTTTCAGCGTTGGGTAGTGTTTTTTCATTGCAGCGATCAGCTCGGCAGAGTTTTTGGTTTTTGCCAGCTCTTTCTCCACGGTATCCAGATATTGCAGCGTGAAGGTCACATTCTTCAGCGTGTAATCGGTTGGTGCGATGAAATGACCCGGTACGACGGTGGTCGGCTTCAGCGCTTCAATGGATTTCAGCGTTTCACGCCAGTGAACGCGAGATTCTGGCGTTTGGGTATCGGCAAGCCAGACGTGGATGTTGGCAGAGACTGGAATACCACCGACAACAGCTTTCAGCGACGGGATCCAGACGAAGGTACGATCTGGCGTTGGCCCTTTCAGCCCTTTTACTTCCAGTTTTTTGCCGTCAACGGTGAAGCTATCGCCTTCCAGCGGTTGAGGAACCACGATCTCTTTCGGCGCGTTTTCTTTCAGAACGGGGCCCCAATGCGCTACTTTGCCGTCTTTGCTGGCGTTGATTGCGTCGATGGTTGCCTGAGTAGCAATGATTTTAGCATCCGGGAAAGCGGCTTTGATCACGTCCAGACCGAAGTAATAGTCAGGGTCGGAATGGCTGATATAAACGGTGGTCAGTTTTTTTCCGGTGGCTTTGATGCGTTCAACCAGCGTCTGAGCATCGTTACGCTGGAACTGTGCATCGATCAGAGCAACTTCTTTATCTCCGCTGATAATTTCGGAGGAAACTGGGAATACGCTGGCTTCACCTGGATTAAACACATCGATTTTTAACTCTGCGGCGTTAGCAGCAGAAGCCAGACCCAGCGATGCAGCGAGTAAAGATACGGTAAAAGCGATAGATTTAGACATGGTGATACTCCACAGGTATGACAGAAAGTGGGTTCATGTTATGTTGCATTAATCGTACGAAAAACCGCAAAACTGGCAATTGTTTGTTGCATAAAACGGACTAATCTATGGATCGCATTACGGCGGCTGAAGTATTTGTGACTATTATAGACCGCGGCAGCATGATCGCGGCGGCAGAGACGCTGGATATGTCTCGGGCAATGGTGACGCGCTATCTGGCAGAGATGGAAGCGTGGGCGGGGACGCGGTTATTGCACCGTACGACGCGCAAACTGAGCCTGACGGATGCCGGGGAAAAAACGCTGGCGCGCTGTCGGGAGATGCTGGCGTTGACGGCGGATATGCGTATCGAGGCCGATACCGACGATGCCACGTTAAGCGGTTTGCTGCGCCTTAGCTGCTCACAATCGCTGGCGCAGGGGGCGCTCGGCATGGCGATCACGACGTTTCTAAGGCACCATCCTCGGGTCGCTATCGATCTGCAAATGAATAACCGCGCGGTGAATTTGGTCGAGGAGCGTATCGATCTGGCGCTGCGCATTACTAACGAACTGGATCCCAATCTGATTGCCCGACCGCTGGCACGCTGTGAGTCGGTGTTGTGTGCATCGCCCTCTTATCTGAATGAACACGGTATTCCGCGACAGCTGACCGATCTCTCGATTCACAACTGCCTGACCTATACCTATTTCGGCAAAAGCCTGTGGCATTTTTCCCGCGATGATGAAAAGTTTACGATTCCCGTCAGCGGTAACCTGAGCGGCAATGAATCGCTGGTGCTGCTGGCGGGCGCGCTGGAAGGGGCGGGGATCGCGCTACAACCACGCTATTCTGTGACGCCTTATCTCGCAACGGGACAACTGGTGGCGCTGTTGCCGGAATACCGTCCGCAGGCGATGGGGATTTATGGCATTTACACTTCACGCCGTCAGATGCCTGCCGCGCTGCGTACCCTGCTGGATTTTCTGGTGGACTGGTTTGCTCACGATCCGCGCTGGCGTGCGTTGACGCAGTGACAGGTTAAATGAGCCGAATCAACGTCGATAGGATTACTGCCGCAAGACCCGCTCCAGACGTGAAGTCACGCCAGCAGCGTACTGCCTGAGTTGGTCAATTACAGTATCGACCAGCGCTGACGCAGGACGGTGCAGTGGGCGAATCAGGCTGACCGTAAAGGGCACATCAATGCTGAAAGGCCGCACGATCACGGCGGAGGCGGCATAATCCAACGCGGTAAGCGGGTTGACGATGGACAGCCCGACACCCGCTCGTACCATCGCACATACCGACGCTGCGCTGTGGGTTTCCAGTACCATTCGACGCGACACGCCCTGTTCCTGAAACAGTTTGTCCAGCAGTTGGCGATAGCTGTCGGCACTCGACAGGCTGATAAAGGGCTCATCGGCAAAATCCTGCGGTGTGAGCACCGCTTTTTGCGCCAGCGGATGTCCGGCAGGTAGCACGCACACCTCATTGAGTAACATCAGCGTTTGCCGTTCTGTACCGGCTGGCGTGAGGCTGTTTTCCGTTAAGCCTAAATCGTGGCGCTGGGCGGACAGCCACTCTTCCAGCAGCGGTGATTCCTGCGGAATGATGTGCAGATTAAGCCGTGGATAGCGCGCCAGCAGCGGTTTGCAGACGTCTGGCAGCAGCGACTGTGAAAACACGGGCAGACAGGCAACGGAAAGCTGCGCTTGCTGAAAACGGCGAATATCGCTGGCGGCGTTGATAATCCGATCCAATCCATAATAAGAACGCTGCACTTCTTCAAACAGCTGTAGCCCCTGTGCGGTGGGGTAAAGCCTGCCGCGCAGTCTCTCGAACAGCGTCATCTGAATCAGTTTCTCGAAGCGTGCCAGTTCGCGGCTGACGGTCGGCTGCGAGGTGTTCAGCAGAGCCGCCGCTTCCGTCAGATTCCCGGTCGTCATGACCGCATGGAAAATCTCAATGTGTCGTAAGGATATTGCCGCCATATCGCCTCCTTATTCATTTTTATAAACCATATCAGAAATGAATAGAGTCTGCTTAAAACGATATTTGTTTACCCGTGAGGGTATTTTTATAGTGTTTCTCAATCATGTTTAACCCTGTAAATCGGTAACTTTTTATGCCTCACGATCTGAATGACGTAACACATGCTCTGAACGCGCAAAGCCTGCGTGAACTGCCTGCCCGCTTTGGTTGCCCGGTTTGGGCCTATGACGCGCAGACCATCGTTAACCGTATCGCTCAACTGCGCCAGTTCGACACGATTCGCTTTGCGCAGAAGGCGTGTTCCAACACGCACATTTTGCGCCTGATGCGTGAGCAGGGTGTGAAAGTCGATTCAGTATCGCTGGGTGAGATCGAACGTGCGTTGATCGCAGGCTTTGTGCCGGGCACCGATGCACATGAGATCGTGTTTACTGCCGATCTGCTGGATCGCCCGACGCTGCAACGTGTGTCTGAGCTGAATATTCCGGTGAACGCCGGTTCGGTCGATATGCTGGAACAGCTTGGTCAGCAGTCGCCGGGGCATCCGGTGTGGCTGCGCGTGAATCCGGGCTTTGGTCATGGTCACAGCCAGAAAACCAATACCGGCGGCGAGAACAGCAAGCATGGCATCTGGTACGGCGATTTGCCGCTGGCGCTGGCACACATTCAGCGCTATCAGCTGAAGCTGGTGGGCATCCACATGCATATCGGTTCCGGTGTTGATTACGGCCATCTGGAGCAGGTGTGTGAAGCGATGGTACGTCAGGTCGTTGAACTGGGTCAGGATATTGAGGCGATTTCAGCAGGCGGCGGACTGTCGATTCCCTATCGTCACGGCGAAGAAGCGATTGATACCGAACACTATTACGGCCTGTGGAACGCGGCGCGTGAGAAAATTGCTGCGCACCTCGGCCATCCGGTGACGCTGGAAATCGAGCCAGGACGTTTTCTGGTCGCGGAATCCGGAGTGCTGGTGGCGGAAGTACGGGCGGTCAAATCCATGGGGAGCCGCCACTTTGTGCTGGTTGATGCCGGGTTTAACGACCTGATGCGTCCGGCGATGTACGGCAGCTATCACCATGTTTCTCTGCTGCCGGGCGACGGCCGTGATATCAGCCAGTCCACCTTGCGTGACAGCGTGATTGCCGGGCCGCTGTGTGAATCCGGTGATGTGTTTACCCAACAGGCTGGCGGCGGCGTGGAAACGTTCGCGCTCGCGGATGCGCAGGTTGGCGACTATCTGGTCTTCCACGACACCGGCGCATACGGTGCATCCATGTCCTCTAACTACAACAGCCGTCCGCTGCTGCCGGAAGTGTTGTTTGAAAATGGCGAGCCGCGCCTGATTCGCCGCCGTCAGACGCTGGACGAGCTACTGGCGCTGGAAGCACTTTAATCACCATGATTTGGCCGCGTCTGAGGCGAGGCGGCCTGCTTTTCCCCTGAACGTTGCACATGACGCAGGCGAGCCCCTTGCCTGCTGAATGTGATACGCCAGCCAAACGTCATTCCGGCGGCGGACAGCAAAATCGCGATGGCGCCAGCAAGCTGCATGGCATCCAGCCGGTGCCCAAACGCGGCCCAGTCAACCAGTGCCGCGATAACGGGATAGATAAACGAGAGTGCCCCAACCAGCGCGGTCGGGATTTTCTGGATCGCGCTGTACAACAGCGTCGACATCAGCCCGGTATGGATCACACCAATCGCCACAAGCATTCCCCACTGTGAAGCCGTAGGCGATGTAGGTATTGCCGCGAAGGGGGCAAGGACAACGACGCCAACGAGCAACTTTATGAGTACAAGTACGTGCGGCGGGATCCCTGACAGCTTTTTCGTTATCGCGGCTGCCACGGCGTAGAAAAACGCGGCACCCAATGCCATCAGCACACCAGACAGATAGCCTTTATCATCGCTATCGATGCCCGTTTGCGCACTGACGATCAGAACGATGCCGCCAAAGGCGCACAGTAGCCAACAGAGTTTGTTGAGGGTCAGCGTTTCCCTGAAAAAGATCGCGCCTAGCCCCACCAACATAAAGGGCTGTGTGTGATACACCACAGTGGCGACGGCGATAGACGCATGTGCATACGCGCCAAACAGCAGCGTCCAGTTGAACACCAATGCCAGACCGCCGAGTAGGGTAATACCAGCCTGCTTCCAGTTAATGACGCCCCGTCGCAACAAGCCCAATAGCCCGCAGACGATCAGCATCGTCAATGCGCCGAACGCGCAGCGCCAGAAGACTACCGTCATGGCTGGCTGTCCTGACGTCAAAACGAACCAGCCAACCGTACCAGAAATGATCATCGCGATAGCCATTTCTATCGTGCCGCGAGTCTGAGATGTCATTTTTTTCCTGCCTATTTGTGCAAAGTGTGTGCTGCTATAGCGAACAAAATTTTTTATAATGAACAACAGGACAAAATAATGAACACAATGCCTTTGTTCGTCAAGTCGAACAAATGGTCATTATGGTGAACTCTATGACAATCGATAATCAGGAAAATGGTGCGCAGGCGATTACGCCCATCGCGCGGCTGGCCGTTGCTATTCGGCGAGAACGTGAGCGGCTAAATCTGTCAGTCACCGAACTGGCAAAGCGTGCAGGGCTGGCAAAATCAACGCTTTCGCAGTTGGAAACCGGGATTGGCAACCCAAGCCTGGAAACGCTCTGGGCGTTGGCGATGGCGCTGGATGTACAGGTCAGCCAGCTGATTGGTCAGTCTCGTCAGCATGTGCAGGTGATTCGGGCTAACGAAGGTGTGGCAACCTATTCGGAGCAGGCAAACTATGCTGCGACGCTGCTGGCCGCGTGTCCGGCAGGCGCGCAGCGTGATATTTATCGGCTTAACGTGCAGCCGGGGGAAGCCAGAGTCTCTCAACCGCATAGACCGGGGACGATTGAACACGTGATCCTGAGCAGCGGTCGCGCCAGAATTGGACCTGTCGCACAGCCCGTTGAACTGAGCGCGGGGGATTACATCAGCTACTCCGCCGACGTCCCGCACCTGTTTGATGCGCTGGAGGCGGATACGAGCGCGGTGATGTTGATTGAGCAGGGCTAAAGCGGCAACCCCGTGCGTACTGCTCGTACGGGGTAAGCGGTTACAATTTTTTTTAGCAAAAATGTTAATGAAAATCATTAAATTAGTATTTTTTATGTTTTCTTATGGTGAAAATAAGTTGCAACGCCATTGTGTATAGGTTGTTTTCTGATATTTTACTCACGTATTAATAAGCGGGTAACAGTGAGCGTATAGCCTGTCTTATATTTGTCATATAACAAGTCGATATATTTAATATGCATCCTATTCATTTGTTTTTTATTTAATTCAGGCGATAAGTTTAGTCTTTGTTATGTCATTGGTTTTATAGAACATAGTACGTTTTAAATTAGCGGTCTAATTATTGTTTTAACTATAATAAATCTATCTGATGTGCCTTGCTGTTTTTATGTAATAACGACGTTGTCAGTGATATGGAAAGACTGATGCGGGGTTAATGATCTCGCTGTGTAAATAAGACATTTTATACTCGTCATACTTCAAGTTGCATGTGCGTTGGCCGCGTTCAGTCACCCGAATCACTTACTTGAGTAAGCTCATCGGGATACCTTCTCTTGCCGCCTGCCTGAAACTCGAATTATTTAGAGTATATGTCATAAGACGCTTGAGGGAATAAACGTGCAAGATGGCAAAAGTGTAATCCTGAAACTTAATGCTGAAATCAGCTATCGATTTCCTATCACAACAGATAGAGATGATGTGAATGCTAAACGTCTGCAATATTTTATTGATGCGACGTCCCACCCCTTTGAACGATCCACATTAGAAGGTCATGTTACTGGAACGGCTTTTATTGTGGATAAAGAAAGACAACACACCCTTCTTTTAAGACATAAGAAATTGAATATGTGGTTGCCGCCCGGCGGCCACTGTGATGGCAATGCCGATATTATCGATACCGTATTACGAGAAACACAGGAAGAGACAGGAATCGACAACGTTAATGTTGTCTCTAATGAGATATTGGATATCGATATTCATCTCATTCCCGCCAACCCCAAAGAGCCTGAACATTACCACTATGACATTCGTTTTTTGCTACAGGCTGACAGGCATGTACCGCTGGTTATCAATGAGCAAGAGGCGACAAACCTACAGTGGATAAGCATTGACCGGCTCGAAGATTACACGCAGCTCCCATCGCTTTTAATACTGAGAGAGAAAATGGAGGTATTATGAAAATCGGATTCGTTGGATTTGGTGCACAAGCTCGTGAAAATCTTATACCCGCGTGTAATGCATTATTTGGCGTGGAAATTGCGGCGATTTGTGATACCGACCCTGCAAAGTGTCTTGAAGCGGCGACCCTGTTTAAATTTGATGAAGCAAAGGTATTCAGTAATCATTGTGACATGATGGATAAATGTAAACTCGATGCCGTTATCGTAGCGTGTTATCCCTCCGCCCATTATCAGATAGCTTATGATGCGATAGAACGTGGCATTCCGGTCTTATTAGAAAAACCCGTAGCGGCCCGTTCGGAAGATGTTATTCGCCTTGCTGAAATGGCGAAGCGAAAAGGCGTGATTACCGGTTCCGGTATGAATTTTCGTTTCGCCGATGTAACAGAACGTATTAAGCAAATCTATAACGATAAAATACAGATGATCAGTTTACGGCAAATGGCGAATAAACCAGTCTCTGTACTCTGGGATTATAACAGCGTGTTGAAATCCTTTCTGCATGCACAGACTATTCACGGCCTCGATCTCCTGATACATCTCTGTGGCTCGGTCAAGAAATTATCGGTGGCGGATAATAGCAGCGACGGAAATATTATATTTAGCGTATTACTGGAGTTCGTTAATGGTGCTCACGGCACGCTCATTACCAGTAATACCTCGCCACACTTCACTTTTGATTTAGACGTATTAGCCGACGATCGGCTTCATATTAAGAGCACATCACTGAGTACGATTAGCGTTGCGGATATGGACAAAACGTATCTGAAAGGTGAACGCAAACGCTGGTGCGATACCTGGGCCGTCAGTCCGCTGTCGTCAGGGTATTCGAGAGCGGGGTACACGGGCGAGATTCTCGATTTTATTAATGCCATTCAGGCAGGCGACAGGGATTCCAAGACGGCTCTGTCAACGCTGATTGAAACCTATCGCTGCATGGATGCTATCGAAGAACAGTGCAAACGCGTGTTAGCGGTTAATTATTAAGTTCGGGTTAACGTTAAGGGATTATCTTATGACCGAAAAAACTTATCAGAACCTTCATATCAATTTCGACCAAAGCGATTACGACGCCGTACTGTCTGCGTTTAATACCACCAGCTTTTCGGGTAAATCCCCCATTTTGACGGAATACGAACACGCGCTCGCCCGCTATTTTGGCACAACCAAGGCGTTACCCTGCTGCAATGGCACCGTGGCGATTGAACTGGCGATTCGAGGGCTGGGTTTGCAGCCTGGCGATCGCATTGCGCTGCCGCCTACCGCGCCGATTATGACTATCCTGCCGATTATCACCACAGGGTGTGTGCCTGTTTTTTGCGACGTCGCCCCCCTGTCTTTTTCACCGGATCTCGATCACTTGCGCAAACTCGTGCAGGAACAGCCGATTAAGGCGTTGATTGTCGTCCCGATGTGGGGCTATCCGATTGAAATGCGTGCCGTGGTGGATTTCTGCAAGACGCAAGGCATTCGGCTGATTGAGGACTGTGCTCACGCCTTTGGCACCACCTCTGACGGACAATATCTGGGGACGTTTGGTGATGTTTCCTGTTTCTCTACTCATGAACGTAAGCTGATGAGCACGGGCGAGGGCGGCTTCTGCCTGACCAACGATGATGATGTCTATGAGCGGATGCTCAGATGGCAGCACCACGGGCTCAAAGCATCCAGCAGGAACAACGGCTACATCTTGGGTGAAGACATTGGCACCAACTTCAAATTGCCGCCGCTATGCGCTGCGCTGGGTATCAATCAGTTAAAGAAACTCGACCAGAAAATTGCGGATCGCCGCGAGCGCGTGCAGAAAGTCCGACAGGCGCTGTCGGCTATCCCGACAATAGAGGAATTTCCCCGCTATCAGGGGGCAGAGATCAATGGCTATTCCATGGTCTACCATAACCTCAACGGCGCGAGCGTTGAACAAGGTAACCGCATGTTTTCTCAGGGGGTGATGTCCGACACCACCCGATACAAATACAAACCGCTTTATCGCGAACCGGCTTTTACGCCATACGCAGAACCTTGTCCCAATGCAGAACACATCATTGAAACTATTTTCACCGTTCCCTGCCATGAAGGGCTCAACGATAGCGATATCGATTACATCGTCAGTGTCGTAAACGACAACTTCAATGCCTAAGGAAGAGGTAATGGACGACGCGATCTTTTCAAACGATCTCAACGATCCTGTACAGGCCAGAAAGCGTGAACTGGACGCCGTTATTGCGGTGGCGGCGGGGGATATGGATGCCTCCCTTGCCACGGTCGCGCGCTTTGAATCTGAACTGGCTGACTGGGCTGGGTTTGCAACATGTGTAGGGACGTCGTCTGATACCGGAGGCGTCAGCGTCATGCTCGGCGCCCTTGATCTCCGGCCCGGCGATGAGGTGATCGTGGGCCCAGGTATTCCGGCATGGGTCACGTCGCCTTTGGTGCATGCGGGGTTGATTCCGGTAGCCGCGGATGATGAGGCTGACACGCTGGGCGTACAGTTGGCCTCGTTCGAGCAGCGATTCAGTGACAGAACCCGAGCCGTGCTGGTTTCTTCCTCTTTTCTATACCATCAGGATATCACTCACGTCATTGCGCTAAGCCGGGCGAAGCAATTGGTCACGATTGTCGAACTGACTGCTTCTATTGGCACGATGCTTGACCACCGGCAGATCGTTGAGGGATTCGATGTCGGGCTTTTGTCCTTGCGGGAAGGCGTTTCCGCCATTTCTACGGGCGAAGGGGGGGCCGTATTTTTTCGCCATCGAGAATGGGGCCGCCGAGCGAAAAGCTACTCTCAATTCTCCGACCTGGATGGGATAAATGTAGGCGTTAATCACAAGATAAGCGGCATCCAGTGTGCTGTCGGGCGGTATCGCTTACAGGCGCTGATGGCAAAAAATGTGGCGTATAGCGCGGCAGATTCCCGAATGGATGCGGATAGCCAACACCCCGCCAGTGAATCGTCGTCACCCGCTGTGGACGCTGACGTTGTCGGCAGCGCCCCCGTCATTAAAGACAGTTTTTACCCTGTTGGCACCCGCGAAGAGGCGTTTGTGCTGGCCGCGTTGAACAGCGGTATCGGAGGACGATCCGATACCGTTCGCCAATACGAACAGCAGCTAAAAACGCATTTCAATGCCGGACATGCTATTGCCACATCATCGGGATATGGCTCGCTCGTTGTCGCGCTGTCTGCCTTTGGCCTCAAACCGGGGGACAAGGTGCTGTTAACGCCGACATGTCCGCTGTGCACGGTATACGCCCTCACGTTTATGCGAGTCGAACCGGTATTTTGCGATATCAGCCCGGATGATTTCACCATCGATCTGGCTATGGCAGAACGCATGATCGACGGCAAAACCAGAGCGATTATCGATATCCCGATGTGGGGATATCCGGTTGATGCGAAGCGGGTGGCTGCGTTTGCACGTGCGAAAGGGTTGTATTACCTGCTTGATATCGCACTGGCGCATAAGGCCAAGCTGGATGGCGAATTCCTCTGGAAATATGCCGATATGGCGACGTTTTCCACACACCACAGCAAAACGCTGGTCACCGGCGAGGGCGGGGCGGTGCTGACGGATAACGACGAGCTGGCGCTGAAGGCAAAGCAGTTCACGCACTGTGATTTCACCGCCTCTCGTAATCCTGTCTTGAATTTCTCCCTGAGCGGTTTACAAGCCGCGCTGGGGCTGGCGCGACTCCATCGACTGGAACAGGATGTGCAGCATCGTCTGTCTACTATGCAGACGCTCGGCAAATTGCTGACCAACCCGCACCTTGAACCGTTACCGGTTATCTCTGGCGGCGAGCCCGCTGGCACCAAACTGCTTGTGCGGTCGCTCACGGGCGACAATGACGCTTTACTTGAACATCAGTCCCGTGCCGGTATCCCTTCGGATATCGCGCTGTATAACTGTAAGGCGCTGTACCAGTATCCCGTTTTACGTGACAAAGCCACGCCGTGCCCGAATGCGGAGCGGATGCTGGCGACCATCACCACCTTACCTGTTCACCCGGATATCCGACAGGCTGACATCGCGGTGATCGCATCGGTACTCAATCGCTTTCAACCTGAGCATTCGGAGGAAGTTCTGTCATGACGACATTAAGACGTGGTACCGATAAGGCTATTGTCATTGGCGCCAGCATCGCTGGCTGTCTGGCTGCTCGTTCGCTCGCCAGACACTTCAAAGAGGTTGTGCTGCTCGATCTGGATACGTTTAGTGATGAACCTTGCACACGTCGGACGGTACCGCAGGAACATCATGTGCATCTGCTATTAAACCGTGGCGTCCAGATTATCGAGAATTTCTATCCCGGTTTTAAGAACGAGCTGCTGCACTCCGGTGCTGAGGAGATCGATCTGTCTCATGGCGTGAAGTGCTATGCCGGCATTGGCTGGAAACAGCGCTGGCCAACCGGTATTACCGCGCACTACTGCTCAAGAACGTTGCTTGAGCATGTCCTGAGGCAATCGGCCAAACGTGTACCGAATATCGCGATTAAGGACGGTTGTCGGGTTAAACACCTGATTCATGATGACGGAACCGTTCGGGGGCTTGTCGCGAGCGTTGGGCAAGTGGAGGAAGCGCTGGAAGCCGATCTGGTGGTGGATGCCTCTGGCAGAAACTCAAAAGCTTCGGCGTGGCTGAAGCAGTTAGGCTACGGTGAGGTGCAGCGCGAAGAGGTCGAGAATCAGCTCGGCTATGTGTCGCGCGTCTATAAGAAAGATCCAAAGCGTCAGACCGGCTGGAAAGTGCTGCTGGTCACCCCAAATTTGCCAACAACACGCAGTATGGGTGTTATCAGCCCCATTGAGGGCGACAAGTATATCGTCACTGCCGGAGGCTGGTTTGGCGCCTCACCCAAGCCCAATGAACATGACTTTATGCGGTTCCTTGCCGAGCTGCCGGTGCCTGATATCCATGATGAGGTCAGCAAGCTGGAGCCGCTGAGTGAGTTTCACCAGTTCAAGATGCCGTGCAGCCTGAGACGTCGCTATGACCTGATGCCGTCATGGCCTGATGGCTTTTTGGTTGTGGGAGACGCGCTATGCAGCATCAACCCTATCTACAGTCAGGGGATGAGTGTGTCAGCCCTGCAAGCCGACGCGCTGGATCGCGCCCTGCCTGAGTACCTCCGGCGCACGATCCCAGCCCGGCAGGTGCTGAATGCGCAAGTGATGGCGACGGAAATCTCCTGGCAACAGGCTAAAAAAAGCGACGAAAGCCTGAGCCAGCAGGCAACAAAAGCCGATCTAAAAAATACGCTGAAAGAGCGGTATATCAGTCTGGTTCACGCCGCGTCGTTCCACAATCGGGACGTAGCGATCGCCACCCTCAAGATCGCTAACCTGCTAGAAGTGCAGCGCACGCTTTATCGCTTCCCCATAGTCAGCGCCTCATTATCCAGCGTCATTGCCCGAGCCATACGATAAGGAACATCACGATGAAAGATAGCACTGCGATTAAACACGTTATTTTCGACTGGAATGGCACGTTGGTCGATGACCTGGCGCTGGCGGTGAAGGGGCTAAATGCGGTGAGGGAATTACAAACGCTGCCACCTCTCGATGCAAAACGGTATCGCGAGCATTTCGGGTTCCCAATCCAATCGTTCTATCAGGCGGTCGGGATCGACTGCGAGAGCGGACGATTCGACGATTTGATCCACACGTATCTGAGTATTTTCAACAGTGAGATCAACCAATGTCCGCTCCATCAGGGGGCGGTGGATATCATCAGTATGTTGCGACGTACCGGCGTGAGCATCTCCGTGCTGTCTGCCAGCCAGCACGAGACGTTGCAGAATAACCTTGCCAGCGCTGGTATCGATCACCTGGTCGATCATGTGTTTGGCCTCACGAATACCCAGGCTAAAGGCAAGCAGGGTATTGCTGAAGAGCTAGACTCGGTACTGGGAAACCCGGGAACGGCTGCTCTGATGATCGGTGATACCGACCATGATATCGATGTCGCACATGCCTGCGGCTGGCAGATGGCCTCCGTTTCTCACGGCCATCAGACGCACGAGCGGCTGAGCGCGATTCACCCGTTTGTTTTCGGGGATCTGTCATCGGTATACCGCGCCTATTTCCGCTAATTTCGCCAATACCATGGAGAGGTTTCACATGTTAAACCAAGATCGTGTTTTCGATGTGATGGTGGTACTGATCGCGTTAAGCCTGTTTTTCCGGCTGGCGATCAAGCTGTATTACCGCGACGGTGAGCGGATCCTGCCGAAATTCAAACTTAGCCCCGGTAACAGAGATGAGATCAGCTATTACAAGCGATTCGATACGCTATTCGCGCCGCTGCCGTTTATCTATTGCTGGCTAGAGATTTTTGCCGCCGTGCTGTTCTTCCGCTGGACGGACTATAACGTGCTGTCCGGTGTGCTACTGGCGGTGGTGACCTCGGGGCGGATGAGAGCGCTACAGGAGCTGGGTCACAATGCCTTGCACTTGGCACTGTGCCCTTCGAAGAGGCTACAGTGGTTCCTGTCCAACACGTTTTTCCAGTTCCCGACGCTGAAAAGGGATATGGATTCGCGCTTTATTACGCACGTCATTGAACATCACCCTAACGCGGACGTCCCAGGTAAAGATCCGAATCTGCGGCGGGTGGTTGCCGCAGGCATGGTGCCCGGTATCAGCCGTGGTCAGTTCATCAAAGCCTTGTTCTATCCGGTCAGCCTTAAAGGTCTGGCGAATAACATCAAGGGCAACTTCCGCGATGTGTTCCGCGAAAACACCTCGAAGCAGACTGCGCTGCTGCGCGCCGTCGTGACGATAAGCGTCGTGGCGCTTTATTTGTGGGTGGGCGGCATTGCGGCGTTGATTGTCGGGTGGGTAATTCCCATTTTCTCCATTTATCCGCTGTTTTCATGGTGGTCGCTGCTCTCCAAGCACCGCTGGCATACCCCCTATACTCCAACCCGCTATCGGCTTGCTCATGATTACGAACATGGCCGCGCCACGGATTTTTCCGGCGTGTTCGGTGCGATTCAGCGATATCTGATATTTCCGATGTCCGACGCCTATCATCTGGCACACCACATTTATCCCACCGTTCGCTATCAATACATGCCCGCCGTGGACTGGGCGCTGAAAGTCAATGAACCGCGATACACGCAATACATCGCGAAGGGAATGATCTTTGGTTCAGGCGGGCAACCTGCAGCGCTCTCTGAGCTATACCATCGGCTCGTCAACACGGCTGTTCAATCGCCAGTAAACAGGGAAAGAGGAACGATTAATGACTGATCAACGAACGACTACGCCACCCCGTATTGGGATTATCTGCGGCAGCGGCATGGATTCCCTGTCGATCATCGAGGCGTCCGAACGCATCAACGTCACGACTTCTTTCGGCGACCCTTCCGGCATCATCACGCTCGGCGAGATAGCCGGGGTGCCGGTGGCGATCGTCAACCGGCATGGTATCGGCCACAGGCTGCTGCCCTCGGAAATTAACGTCAGAGCCAACATTGCTGCACTCAAGGCGCTGGGGGTTTCACAGGTCATTTCATTCAGCGCCGTCGGCAGTCTGGTCGAAGAGGCACCTCCTGGAACGTTTGTCGCGATCGATCAATATATCGATCGGACATACCGCCGCGTGAATACCTTTTTCGGTTCAGGGGTTGTGGCGCATGTTCCTTTTGGAAAGCCGGTTTGCACGGATAACCATTCGCTGCTGGTTGACGCATTGGGTGAGTTATCCATTCCCCATTTGGCAAAGGGACTGTATGTCGTGATGGAAGGGCCGCACTTTTCAACCAAAGCGGAATCCGCATTCCATCGCCAAATGGGGGGCACGGTCATTGGTATGACCGCCATGCCAGAGCCGAAGCTCTGCCGCGAAGCCGAGCTTTGCTACAACATGGTCGCGATGGTGACCGATTATGACTGCTGGCATACCTCCCATGAGGCGGTGAATGCCGCCATGGTCAGTGAGCAGATGGCCGACAATATTAAGAAAGCCGAGTCTCTGTTATCCGTCATTGTGCCAAAACTCGCACAGCGTGAGGCGCTATGCCGCGATCGCTGCCAACACGCGTTAGATGGCGCCATCATGACGGATTTCAGCCTGATCACATCCGATGTTATTCGCCGTTTTTCACCGTTACTTGACCGTGTCATCCAGGACGATATGCCGTCCTGAAATTGTTGCTTAGCTGGGAGAGATTGGAATGAAAACTACCGCAGGATTGTTGTTTGACCTGGATGGAACACTGCTCGACACCGACCGGCTGCATCTGGCCGCGTTTAATGAACTTCTGGCCGACTTTGACCAGTCCGTCACGATCGACTATTACAACGAAAAAATCATGGGCGCGCCGATGGATCAAATCACGCGCGATCTGTTCCCCAATTTATCGCCTGAGCACCGCCATGAACTGGGAGAACGTAAAGAAGCCCTGTTCAGGAAGCAGCTTACGGGGCCGCTGGAAGGCCGGCCGGGAGTCACTGAGCTCTTTGAGTGGGCGCAGGCCAGAAACATCGGGATCGCCGTGGTGACTAACGCGCCGCGTGAAAGCGCCATCATGATGTTGAAAGGGCTACATTTGCTGGAGTCCGTTGATCATTTGCTCATTGGCGCGGAACTACCGCGTAGCAAGCCCGATCCTTATCCCTACGCGGAAGCGATGCGACTGCTGGGCGTCGGGCGTGAAAATTCATTAGCGTTTGAGGATTCCGGCCCCGGTATTCAGTCGGCGGCGGCGGCGGGAGTCTTTACTTTCGGTATGACGGGAGCGCTGGATGAAGCGGCATTGCTGAAGTACGGCGCGTCCGCGGCGATCCCCGATTTCAAAGATGACAAGCTGACGGTCATGCTCAGCAAGCTTAGCGCCTGAGGAAAAGGAACCGACATGGCCTCCACTATCATTCATGCCCCCACGGGGGACGGCTCAAAGGCCACGCTCAGAGCCTATAGCTCTTTTGAACCCTATGAACTTGCCGATTATCTGCAAGCGCTCGCGCATCACATGCCTGATGTGGCGATCCACATTGAAAGAATGCCGACGGCAGCGCTGACGGCAAGACTGGCTCAAGAACAGCACGCTCCTCAGGTGGATATGATTCTGGGGTGGGCGGATACCGCCTCGCGCACCCTTGATTTAAGCGGTGTGCTATTTGCTCCGGGCGCTGACGCCGATGGATACCTGCGCATCACCGGGTTTTCAACCGCGATCGTTGTCGATCCTGCTGTCCTCTCCGAAACGGGCGTGGACATCGCATCATGGGTCGATCTTACCCAGTCAGCCCTTCAGGGGCGGATTGCGTTTCCCGATCCGGCTGTATCGGGCGCAGGGTTTCTGGCTCTGGCGACGATTCTGCAATTCTATGGCGAAACCGAGGGCTGGGCGATCCTCGCTGATATTTATCGCAATGCACACATCAGGCCGCCTTCCGCGTGGGAACCCGCCCGGCTGACCGGAGAAGGACAGATCGCGGCTGGCGTAACGGTAAAAATAGCGGCCTCAAATCGGCAGCGGGAACGTCCCTCTCTGCACATCGTTGAGCCGCAGGATGCGATCGGCATTGAATCCGAGGTTTTTGCTGGCTTTACCACGACCCGTCACCCTTCGCTGGTCACTCAGGCACTGGAATGGCTCAGGTCAGAAGAAGCGGAAGGGATTTATGCCAGCTACAACAAAATTATTCTCGGAAAACCGGATAGCCGGCTATTTGTTATTGATGCTGAAAACGCGGTAAAAAACCGAACCCGCTGGTTGTCCCAGCTTGAATTCATTGCAAACGGTAATCACCTATGAAAAACACGACTTATGCACCCTCTGCCACGACGGCGGTCGTCAATGACAGCTGGGTATTAGCCAATGACTGGGGAAAGCTAACCAAATACGACATCACATACACGCGTTCAAACGGAACGGAACAGCGGTTGGTTCGTGAAGCCTATGACCGTGGTCACGGCGCGACCATTGCGCTCTACAACGCGGATGCGCGTACGGTCATTCTCACCAGCCAGTTTCGTCTGCCAGCCTTTTTGATTGGCCACCATTATGAGCTTATTGAAGCGTGCGCAGGCCTGTTGGATGAACGTGACCCGATTCAGGCCATCAGAAAAGAGGCGGAGGAGGAAACCGGATATAAACTCAATGACGTCACCAAAATTGGCGAAATATTCATGAGTCCCGGCTCTGTGACCGAGCGTCTACACTTCTTTATTGCGCCTTTTACGCATGAGATGCGAATTAATGAAGGCGGCGGTATTGCCGAAGAAGGCGAAGATATCAAGGTCATGGAAATTCCGATTAAAGATGCGCTGCAAATGATTGATGACGGCCAGATTATTGATGCCAAAACCATTATTTTGCTTCAGCACCTGGTTATTAAAAATATTTGTAAGCCGTAATTCCCGAGCCCCATAAAGGAAATGAAGAGATGACGGAACAGAGCCTGGTTAAACCCCAATTCAAACGCGACTATTACACGTTCTATTTATATATGTTGTCGGTGGTGTGCGGCTTTCATCAGGCCGTACCGGGCTCTATCACCCCTTTCCTGCGTGATGAATTACAGCTGTCCCGAATCGTGATTGGCTGGCACTTTAGCCTCTACGCCATTGGTATGTTTGCGACAGGCTTTATCGTTACCTACTGTTCCAAAAGGGTCTCGCCAAAACGTATTCTGCTCACCAGCTCGTTTGCGGTGACGATTGCGGTTGCCATTTTTTCCCTCCCGATGCCTTCATCGGCAACGCTGAGCATGTCGCTGGTGTTGGGGTTGGCGGGGGGCGCGATGCAAATAGCCATTCAGGAATCGCTGGCACGCCATCATGGTGAAAACAGCGGGGTTGCCATCACGGAGGGATGCATTTTTGCCGCCATTGGGGTCTTTGCCGGGCCGGTCTTTGTCAGCCTCGCGGTGGAGTTAGGGTGGGGATGGCGGATGGCGATGTTTGTGCCCATCATCGCGCTGCTGCCTCTTCTCTTTATCGCACCCGGGAATCTGTCGCGGGTGCCTGTCAATATCGCTACTTCATCCAGCCACCCTGCGGATAGCTCCCCTCGCTTGCCGCTGGTGGCGTTCCTGATGTTCGGCATGATTTTCCTCGGCATTTCAGCAGAGTGGGGCATCGGTTTTTGGGGCGCGCAGTTCCTGGAAGAGCAGTTATCCGTAACGGTTGCGACCAGCGTGGGGATGATGTCTGCGTACTTCGGCGGCACGATTGTCGGGCGGATTGTGGTGAGCCGTTTGCTGCTGCGTTATGAAATCAACACGCTCCTGATCGGGGCAATGATCGTGGGCGGTATCGGTTTGGTTATTCTGTGGCTGGTTCCCCATGTTACCGTTGCGTTAGTGAGTCTGGCGATTTTAGGGGCCTGTCTGGGGAATTTTTTCCCGCTGATATTATCGGTTGCGACGCAGCAACCAGCGCAGTTTCTGTCAAAAATCGCGGCGGGGGCAACCCAGTCGGTAGGACTGGCGCTCTTACTGGCGCCCCTGTTACTTGGCAAGGTAGGCGAAGGTATCGGGTTGGTTGGCGCGATCGGGCTATTGACCGTGATTCCGCCCGTGATGCTGGTGGCCTATCTGCTGTCACGCAAACTGTCTTAATGAACCACTGGGCGTATGCCTGTGGCGTCTCTGGTTTCAAGGCTGTCAGACCTGCTCTGTGAGCAGGTCGATATCAGTGAATATTGTGAGAATTAGCGGGAATAGTACGAGAATTAGCTGGAATAGTACGGCCCTTTTTGTACCGATTCACGCAGCTTAAGTTCACCGGTGAAGGGCTGTAGCGGTTTGACGTCTTTGCCCGCAATCAGATCCAGCACCTGCGTAATCGCCGTGGCCGCCATTTCTTCAATCGGCATATAGACGGTGGAAAGTGAAGGGTGCAGGTAGGTGGCGCAGGGCTCATCGTCAAAGCCGAAGACGGAGACATCCTGCGGCAATTTTTTCCCCGCTTCGTACAGCGCCTTCATCGCGCCAATCGCCATGTGATCGTTGCTGACAAACAGTGCGCTAAAGCTGATGCCGTTATTCAGCAATTGCTTGGCAGCCTGATAGCCGCTGGCGACCATGCTGGTTCCGTGTGCCACCCGACGCGGGTCAACCTCGATGTGGTGGTCGACTAAGGCTTGCTGATAGCCCGCGAGCCGCGCCCGTGCCGTCGGCGTTTGCATCGGTGCGGTGATGCAGGCGATCTCGCGGTGACCTTGTTCGATCAGGTAATTCACCACCTCAAATGCGGCCTGCTGCTGACGGAAGAAAATGCAGCGCTCTCTCGCCTGCGGCAGATCGCGATTCATCACGATCATCGGAACGGTCAACGTATTCAGCAGCGTCATGAGATCCGCTTCGGACATATAGCGGGTATAAAGAATAATGGCATCACACTGTCTGTCAGACAGCAGTTGTACCGCGCGATGCTCATCTTCCGGCGTGTCGTGCCCGTCGGTCACGATGAGGTGTTTACCGTTGCTTTCCGCGATATCCGTCGCGCGGCGTAGCAGACGGCCAAAGTAAGGCCCGTCAAAATTAGAGATAACGAGGCCAATGCTGTTTGACGTGCGGCGAGCCAGAGAGCGAGCCAGGAAGTTAGGGCGATAGCCCAGCTCATCCATTGCCTGAAATACCGCATCCCGTGTTGCCTGCTTGACCTGACCGGTGCCGTTTAGCACGCGGGAAACGGTCGCTTTAGACACCCCTGCACGTTTCGCCACTTCCAGCATGGTTTTCATGGCTGCACCTTAATTGAGTATGATGACGGGCTGACAGCGCCTATCCATCCCTGTTACGAACACCATATGTCATGTTACCACAGGCATATTGTTGGATTTAACGTCCGGTGCTCGTTTCTCAATCAGATTTTTGTCAGTTTTGTGATGTAGCCATTTCTCGCCGTAGTAGGACAATCTCTTCCGCTAGATCCCGGCATAGCATCGCGGTCATCAGATGATCCTGCGCATGCACCATGATCAGATTGACGGGCACCTTTCCTTCCCCTTCGTCCAGGCCGATCAGCCGTGTTTGAACACGGTGAGCCTCACGAGCCGCTTCGAGCGACGCGGCGAGCAGGTCGTCAGCCTGTTGCCATTCCCGTTGGCGCGCGGCCTGAATCGCCATCATGGCGTTTGAACGGGCTTCGCCCGCGTTGATCAGCAGCTCCATCACGGTTTGTTCCATATCGAATGCAGGGAGGTTCTCTGTGTCTTTCATCGTCAATTTCCTTCTCGCTGTCAGGGATCGATTCTACGTCCACTGATCATTTATGGCATGCCAAAAATCACATTTTCATCATATTGGAATTCCAATATCGTCTTGTGAGAATCGTGTCACAGAAAAATAATTCATTATGGTTGATTTTTGGTATGCCAAACGCGAAAGCGCGGTACCTGCATTTACCCTGCGCGTAACGGCCATCCCGCGTGTTACACGCGATATAACAATATGATGATGAAAGAGGTGGTGTTATGTCATTTAAGGACCAACTGATTGATTCATTGGGCTCCTTTGCCAATAAATTTAACAGTCTGCGTTACATTATGGCGATTAAGGCATCCTTTATTACGCTGATGCCCGTCATTATCGTCGGGGCGTTCTCCGTTCTGATTTCCAACATGGTGATGGATCCGAAAAATGGTCTGGCCAGTTTTTCCATGTTTTCTTTTCTGGCTGAACTTAAACCGATTATGAGCGGCATTAACTATGCCACGCTCAGCTTTCTGACTATCGGTGCCGTCTTCCTGATTGGTATCGAACTTGGGAAGATTAACGGTTCACGCGGGCTGTTTCCCGGCCTGCTGGCGGTGATCTGTTTTATTGCCGTGACGCCAACCACGATCGAAATGGCCGTCAACGGGCAGATGATGGTGGTGAAAGACGTGCTGGCGAAACAGTTCTCCGATACGAAGAGCCTGTTTCTAGGGATGTTTATCGCCATCCTGTCTGTCGAGATGTATACCAAGCTGCAAAATGTCGATCGGCTGCAGATTAAAATGCCGGACAGCGTGCCGCCCAACGTCGCGGCCTCTTTTTCCGCGCTGTTTCCTTCCATCATCACGGTTGTCGCTATCGCCACCTTCGGGTTTGTGTTTCACCGCGTGACGGGCATGTATCTGTATGACGCCGTTTATAAAGTTGTACAGCAGCCGCTGGAATCCGTGGTGCAGAGCTTGCCCGGTTTACTGGTGCTGATGTTCGTCGCTCAGTTGTTCTGGGTGATCGGGATTCACGGCAACCAGATGATTAAGCCGATTCGTGAACCGCTGCTGCTGGGGGCGATTGCCGTCAACATGACCGCGTTCGAGCAGGGGCATGAGATACCGAACATTATCACCATGCCGTTCTGGGATGTGTACATGAGCATCGGTGGTTCCGGCCTGACCATTGGCCTGCTGCTGGCGGTGATGATTGCGTCTAAACGCAAAGAGATGAAAGAGATCGCCAAAATTTCTTTCGGCCCCAGCGTGTTCAATATTAATGAGCCGGTGATTTTTGGTATGCCGATTATGCTCAACCCGATTCTGGCTATTCCCTTCATTATCACACCGTTAGTGACGGGCACGATTGGTTATTTCGCCACCAGTATGGGGTTTGCGGGTAAAGCAGTGGTGATGGTGCCGTGGACAACGCCGCCGATCATTAACGCCTGGCTGTCGACCGCAGGTTCAATGGGCGCGGTCGCCACACAGATCGTGTGCATCATGGTGGCAACGCTGATCTATCTGCCGTTTGTCAAAGTCGCGTCCCGTCGTGCCGAGCTGGTGCAGTTGGAAGCGGAAAAACAGACCGCAGCGGAAAAAGCCTGAAAGGGACGAGAAGAGAGGTAATGCATGAGTAAGGTTGCACTGACTATTCCACCTGATTTCATTCTGGGCGCGGCGGCGTCAGCATGGCAAACGGAAGGGTGGAGCGGCAAGAAGGCGGGGCAGGATTCCTATCTGGATCTCTGGTACAAGCAGGATCGTCAGGTTTGGCACAACGGCTACGGTCCGGCAAAAGCGACGGATTTCTTTAATCGCTATCGGGAAGACGTGGCGCTGATGAAGCAGGCTGGGCTGACGCACTACCGTACGTCGATCAACTGGTCGCGCTTTATGCTGGACTATGAGAAAGGCGTGGTGGATGAAGAATACGCGGCCTATATCGATAACCTGCTGGATGAGATGCACCGGCAGGGGATCGAACCGATGATCTGCCTTGAACATTATGAACTGCCCGCCTGTCTGCTGGAGAAGTATCAGGGCTGGTCATCCAAGCAGGTGGTGGAATGGTTTGTGCTATACGCCGAGGCGGTTTTTTCCCGTTATGCCGGAAAAGTGAAGCGCTGGTTTACCTTCAATGAGCCGATTGTGGTACAGACGCGCGTTTATCTGGACGCGCTACGCTACCCTTATGAGCAGAACACGCACACCTGGATGCAGTGGAATCACCATAAGAATCTGGCGACGGCGAAAGTGGTGCAGCGTTTTCGGCAGAAAGGCTATCACCGGGATGGCGGCTCGATCGGCGTGATCCTCAACCCCGAAGTGACGTATCCACGATCCCGTGCTGTGCATGATGTGAAAGCCGCGCACCTTTACGATCTGTTCTATAACCGGGTTTTTCTCGATCCGGCATTAAAAGGCGAATATCCGGCGGAGCTGGTGGCGCTGCTGGCACAGCATCAGGTGCAGTGGGATTACACGGAGGAAGAGCTGGCGATCATTCGGGATAACACGGTCGATGAAGTAGGAATCAACCTGTATTACCCGCATCGGGTCAAAGCACCCAGCCGTGAGTGGAACAAGGAGACGCCGTTCCATCCGGCCTATTACTACGAGCATTTTGAGCTGCCGGGGCGTCGTATGAACACCTCGCGCGGCTGGGAGATCAATCCAAAAATCATTTACGACATGGCGAAACGCATGGAGCATGACTACGGCAACGCGCCGTGGTTTGTGGCGGAAAACGGCATCGGTATTGAGAACGAAGCGCGCTTTAAAGACGACAAGGGGGTGATTCAGGACGATTACCGCATCGCCTTTATTGCCGAACACCTTTACTGGACGCTGAAGGCGAAGGAAGAGGGGGCAAACTGCCGCGGCTACATTCTGTGGGCGTTTACCGACAACGTCTCGCCGATGAACGCGTTTAAAAACCGCTACGGATTGATCGAAATCGATCTGGAGCAGGATCGGCAGCGGCGGCCGAAAAAATCCGCTGCATGGTTTCGCCAGCTACACGACACGCGTCGGCTTGAATTGACGCTGGATGATGAAGAGAAATAGGTGCAGATAACCAAAATGAGGAACGGAATATGAAAAGAATCGTACTGGCTTGCTCGGCAGGCATGTCGACCTCACTGGTGGTCACCAAGATGGAGAAAGAAGCGGAAAATCGGGGGATGGAACTGAAAATCTACGCGATCCCCGAACAAAATCTGCGGGATGAATTGCAGGAGTTCAGCAGCGATATTATTGCCGTTTTGCTGGGGCCGCAGGTGCGCTTCAAGCTTAACGAAAATAAAAAGCTGACGGACAGCTACCAGATTCCTATCGCGGTGATCGACCCTGTCGCCTACGGCACATTAAATGGCGCAAAAGTACTGGATCAGGCGCTGAGTTTGGTAGACTAATGCCCCACCGCGGCGTCAGTACGCGGCTGGATACATTCGGTGTGGGCCTGACGTCCGGCCCACACTCAGGGCGACAGTGCATGTAGGGTGAAAGCGTGGCGAAGGATGTGGTTCTGCAAGAGAAGAAGCAATATCAGGAAATCGGCTGTGATTTGCGTCAGAAGATCCAGTCAGGGGATTACCCCGTTGGATCGCGCCTTCCTCCTGAACGAAATATTGCGGAAACCTATGGCGTTAGCCGGACGATAGTGCGCGAAGCGCTGCTGATGCTTGAGCTGGAAGGCACGGTCGATATTCGTCAGGGCTCCGGGGTGTATGTCCTGCGCATTCCCGATGAAGATGACACGGCTGATGGCGCTAAAAACCATATCGGCGCGTTTGAAATGCTACAGGCACGTCAACTGCTGGAAAGCAACATTGCGGCGTTTGCGGCACGCATGGCGACGCGGGCAGATATCGAAAACCTGCGCAAGACGCTGGAGCAAGAGCAGGCGGCGATTGCCGGAAAAGATTACCGTGGTGATTTCGATCGCTTGTTCCACCTGCAAATTGCCGGGGCGACACAAAACCAGATGCTGCTGGAGACGGTCAGCAATATCTGGGCGTGCCGCGACGATAACGCGCTCTGGCAGCAGCTTTATACCCACGTCGGGACGCAGGGCTATCGCCTGAAATGGCTGGCGGATCATCAGGCTATTCTGGCGGCGCTGCGGCGTCGCGATGTGTCCGGTTCTTATCAGGCCATGTGGCAGCACCTCGAAAATGTCAAAAATACGCTGATGGAAATCTCTGACGCCGATGCCCCGGAGTTTGACGGCTATTTATTTGATTCTGTGCCGATTTTTCAGGGGAAGCTGGTGTAATCATGGCGGACATTTCTGGGGTAAGCATCGTTTATCTGGCGGATTATCCTCAGCATCAGGAACAGGTGATTGACTGGATATGGCAGGCGTTCGGCAGCCAGAACAGCCGTGACTTCTTTGCCAGCGTGGTACGCAATAGCCTGAACCCTGCGGCGCTGCCGCTGACGTTTATCGCGCTGGAGGGTGAGCGCTTAGTCGGAACGGTAGGGCTCTGGCGCTGCGATTTAATCAGCAGACAGGATCTGACCCCTTGGCTGGCCTCGCTGTATGTGGAAGAAAGCCAGCGTGATAAAGGGTTAGGCATCGCGCTGCAACAGCACGTACTGGACTTCTGCCGCCGTCGGGGCTTTGACGATCTCTACCTGTACGCCACGTTTAGCGGCTATTACGAAAAACACGGCTGGCGTTACATTGGCGATGGGTTGGATTACCCGGATAAAGCCGTGCGGCTGTATCACCAGCCGCTGTAGGTGGTCCCCTTGGTCATGTTTCTATGCAAATTCAGAGGCAGTTTCGTGCGCGATAATACCGTTATTTTCATGCTAGCTCGTAGCACGCGCCCGACACGGGACGGCTTGTATCTTATCCCATGTGGTGATTAGCTATCCCCACATGGGACAGAGAGAGTTTCAACGGGCGGCAAAGATAAACCTTGTGATTGAGTTAAAACCCTCTGTTTCACCTTTCACGCCAACACTGACATTGAACGGTTACCAAGAGCATTGAATTGACTCTGAATGTACAAGCGGAACGGGCGTGACGGTTTCTGTGAAAGGGGAAATCATTATGTATTACGTCGGTATTGATATCAGTAAACGTTTTATTGATGTGTGCTTATTGGTTGATGGCATTAAAGGTAAGCGTAAGACAAAAGTTTTACCCAATGGCACAAGCTCGACAGAATCTCTGGCGCAATGGTTAGCGTTGCAAAAGTGCGAGCCCGTTCAGGCTCATATCATAATAGAATCCACCGGTATTTATCACGAACACCTGGCCTATGGTCTCCATCAGGCTGGTATTCTGGTGTCCGTGATAAATCCACATCGGATACGAGAATTCGCCAAAGGAATGGGGATATTGACCAAAACGGATAAGGTTGATGCTTATGTGCTTGCCTGTTACGGCTGCTTAAAACAACCGGATAGCTGGGCTCCCCCTTCGGAAGCAGTAAGGAAACTCAAGGCATTGCTACAGCA
This sequence comes from Pectobacterium aroidearum, assembly GCF_015689195.1. Classification (GTDB taxonomy): domain Bacteria; phylum Pseudomonadota; class Gammaproteobacteria; order Enterobacterales; family Enterobacteriaceae; genus Pectobacterium; species Pectobacterium aroidearum. The sequence continues at coordinate 1,012,617 of NZ_CP065044.1, read as the reverse complement.
CAGGGATAATCTGCTGAATGATAAACAACGCATAGAAAATCGTCTGAACACGCTAAAATCCACAAGACCTCCAGAAGAAATTTTGGGGTCATTGGAATCGATTGAGCAAAATTTAAAGGACGAACTGGCAAGGATTGAGCGTCTGATCGCGGAGCATATAGATAAGCATCCTAGGCTAAAAAATGACCTGACACTTCTGAAGTCGATTAGTGGTATTGGTGAACAAATCGGATGGAACATGCTAGCAATAATCCGAAGCAATAACTTTAGGAGTGCAGAACAGGTGGCCTCATATCTGGGGGTTATCCCTGTTGAACGTCGCTCAGGCAGCTCGGTACGTGGTCGGGCAAGGTTATCAAAAATAGGGCCACCAGGCATTCGGGCAAAACTCTATATGGGTGCCATAGCTGCCATCAGCCATAATCATCATGTAAAAGCGCAGTACGAACGGCTGTTGCTAAAAGGAAAGTCGAAGATGTTGGCAATAGGTGCGGCGATGAGGAAATTGGTTCATCTATGTTATGGCGTACTTCATACTCAGCAACCCTATGATAAAAATTATGGGATAGTAACCCATTAAAATGCTTGACCGGCAACACGGTTACTCAAGCGCCGCTCGCCCCGTGACCCCAGGCTTAAGGCTAAATTATGCCGCTACGCGGTTCCATCGGTACTCTTGACCGCTAACCGAGCCGCCAGTGACGCGTTCCCGACGCGGCACTGGCTTTCGCGGCGTCCATGCCGCTCACTCGGCGGCCAAGCCCACCGATGCATAATTTTTACGCCAGATAACGGCAAAACCCATTAGTAAGTCGTAGCGCTTCCACTGTGCAGAGGAGAGCTGAAGGGAATATGGCATCAGAACGATGTCCAGTCACCTTCACCGGCTGTGGCCACGTTCTTACCCGGCGCGGCCAGCGCGGGTTGCAGGGCTAACGTGGGCGCTGCCGCTGGCGTACGGGCGAGCTGATGGCTGTTGCCCAAGCGGAACTGGCTGACCGTCTCGGCCAGCTGTGCGGCCTGCTGTTGCAGAGACTGCGTGGCGGCTGAGGCTTCATTCACCAGCGAGGCATTCTGCTGGGTCGTCACTTCCATCTGGTTAACCGCAACGTTCACCTGCTCAATCCCCATCGTCTGCTCATTGCTGGCAGAGCTAATTTCGCCAACCAGATCGCTGACCTTACGCACGCCGTTGACGATATCCTGTATCGACGCGCCCGCCTGTACCACCAGCCGGTTGCCCGCTTCCACTGTCTGAACGGAACGGTCGATCAGCTCTTTGATCTCTTTAGCGGCAGAGGCGCTACGTTGTGCCAGACTGCGTACTTCACTGGCGACCACGGCGAAACCGCGACCCTGTTCTCCCGCCCGCGCAGCTTCTACGGCGGCATTCAGCGCCAGAATGTTGGTCTGGAACGCGATGCTGTCGATAACGCCGATGATATCGACGATCTTCTTCGATGAGGAATCGATCGCGCCCATCGTTTCCACCACTTCCGTCACCAACTGTCCACCCGATTGCGCTTGCTGTGTAGTCGATTGTGCCAGTTGGTTGGCCTGACGCGCGTTATCAGCATTCTGTCTGACCGTCGAACTTAACTGCTCAATGGAGGCGGCGGTTTCCTGTAGCGCACTGGCTTGCTCTTCCGTGCGGCTGGACAGGTCGATGTTGCCTGCGGCAAGTTGTGAAGATGCGCCGGCAATCGATTCGGAACCCTGACGAACTTCGCCAACAATAGTGCGCAGACGCACCGTCATGTCTTGCAGGGCATGCAGCAGTTGGGCGGCTTCATCGCGTCCTTCCGGCTGCACGTTATGCGTCAGATCGCCTGCTGCGACGGCCTGTGTCGCACGTACTGCCCGCGCGAGCGGTTGCACGATACTGCGTGTGAGCACCCAGGCGATCAGGACGCCGATGATGGCACTTAGCGCGCCCGTGACGGCGAGGATGAGATCGCCACGGCTGGCGCCAGTGTTGATGTCTTGCCCCATTTGGTCGATGCTGGCGCGCTGATGGTCACGCAGCGCTTCCACGCTGGCCAGATAGCCGTTGGAAGCCGGAACGAACTCGTTGTCGAAGAGCGCTCTGGCGCGATCGAAATTGCCCGCGCCTTTTTCCGTGATAATCGCATCGCGTTTTTTAATGTAGGACTGACGATATTCGCCAACTTTATCGAATAACGCTTTTTCTTCTGGCGTAGAGATCAGGCTGGCAAAGTCCTCCTGTCGTTTACCGCTTTCTTTACTGGCGCGGGTGTTTTCCGCCGCAAATAGCTCAACCAGCGAATCGTCATTGCTGCGGGCAACCGCCATACTGCGCTGGACGCCAGCGACGAGCGTAGCATGCCAGTCCGATGCCAGCCGCTCCTTGCGCAGCGGTTCTTGCATCATCTGTTTCGTACTGCTGGACACCTGGTTAAGTTGATAAATGCCGCTGGTCAGCATGGCCAGCGAAAGCGCAATAAGCAGGCCAAAGCCGCCGGCCAGTCGGGTACCTATTTTGTAGTTCTTCATTATTCGTTATACACACCTGGTTAAATTCAGCGTCTGCCCCATGCAGACTCCGCGATCCTACTCTTCACTTTCTGATTGATTCTGTTGAAAAAGTGGACTAATGCCCCTGTGTTTGCGTGGTCATTTACCCATAAAAAACCCGGAAATGTGAGCGGGCGGGAGAATAGCGAAAAAACGGAATCGGAGAGAAAAGGAACCTTTAGGGGAAAATAACGGCATTTATCTGGTGAAAGGGCGGTGAAAAGGCGGTTGCCTTACATGATTCGCTAGAATTTTACAGTTGGTTGCACTTATAGAATAACTCTTTCGATTCATCGCTGGTGAAGATAAGTGGCGATCCTTAGAGTAACAAGTCCCAGAGGTATTGATTGGTGATATATCGATGTGCTCTGTACATTGAAACCATTTGATTACACCAACCTACGCGGATGCGTAGGTTTTTTTTTGCCTGAATTTCCCGCTTTCGTTATCTCCAGTGATTTTCATGCTATGCGAATGATGTGCCGACGGCAATCTTCGCGTTCAGCCGCGTACCCATCACTTGAAGTATGATATGTATGTAGTATTTTGACGTATCGCCTGGTGGTTTTGCGCTTCAGCAAACCGCCCGTTTATCTGTCTATTGGGAGAAGGCATGATTCATACCCTGTTACGTTGGGTGTTCCAGCGTCTGTACCGCATCCGGATCGAGGGCGACAGCAGCCAGTTTCAGCAATCCAAATTGCTCATCACCCCCAATCACGTCTCTTTCCTTGATGGTGCCTTGCTGGCGTTATTCTTACCGATAAAACCCGTCTTTGCGGTGTACTCCTCGATTTCCGATCGCTGGTTTATGCGCTGGCTGAAGCCGTATATCGACTTTGTGCCGCTGGATCCCACCAAACCTCTGGCGATCAAAGGGTTGATCAAAGTGATCGAACGCGGCCAGCCCGTCGTGGTTTTCCCTGAAGGACGCATCAGCGTCACCGGATCGCTGATGAAGATTTACAGCGGAGCGGCGTTTGTTGCGGCGAAATCCGGAGCAACGATCATCCCCGTGCGCATTGATGGCGCTGAGTTCACGCCGTTTGGCCGGCTGGCGGGCGTGTTTAAACGCCGCTGCTTCCCGCAGATTACGATCACGTACTTGCCCCCTACGACGCTGCCTATGCCGGAAGCCGACAGCGCCAGAACGCGTCGTGCGCTGGCCGGTGAGCATTTGCACCAGATTATGATGAAAGCGCGGATGGAAACGCGCCCGCAGCACACGCTGTATGAAGCCTTTCTGGCAGCGAGAACCCGTTACGGACGACGTTCCCCTAGCATCGCGGATATCTCCTTCAACGAAGACAACTATCAGGGCTTATTGAAAAAATCGCTGGGCGTGTCGCGCATTTTGCAGCGTTTCACCCGTGCGGATGAGCATGTCGGTATGCTGTTGCCCAACGCGACCATTACGGCGGCATCGATCCTGGGCGCATCGCTGCGTAACCGCATTCCGGCCATGCTGAACTACACCGCTGGCGCCAAAGGGCTGCAAAGCGCGATGAAAGCGGCGGGCATCAAAACGATCGTCACGTCTCGCCAGTTTCTTGAAAAGGGCAAGCTGACGGATCTGCCGAAGCAGGTCAGCGAAGCCAACTGGGTCTATCTGGAAGATTTGAAAGACACGGTGACGCTAGCGGATAAGCTGTGGATCCTGTTTCATCTGCTGTTTCCTGCCCGCGCGATGCTGCCGCAGAAACCCGATGATGCGGCTATCGTGCTGTTTACCTCCGGTTCCGAGGGGAACCCGAAAGGCGTCGTGCATTCCCATGACAGCCTGCTGGCGAACGTCGAGCAGATTCGCACGGTAGCGGATTTCACGCCGCGTGACCGCTTTATGTCTGCACTGCCGCTGTTCCATGCGTTTGGCCTGACGGTGGGATTGTTAACACCGCTGATAACGGGCGCTCGCGTATTTCTTTATCCTAGCCCGCTGCACTATCGCATTGTGCCGGAGCTGGTTTACGACCAGAACTGTACCGTGCTGTTTGGGACGTCTACGTTTTTAGGCAACTACGCACGCTTTGCCCATCCGTATGATTTTGCTCGTTTGCGCTATGTGGTTGCCGGGGCTGAGAAGCTGTCTGAAACGACGCGTCAGGTCTGGCAGGACAAATTTGGTATCCGCATTCTGGAAGGGTACGGCGTGACCGAGTGCGCGCCGGTGGTGGCGATCAACGTGCCGATGGCGACGAAAATCCATTCTGTTGGCCTGCTGTTGCCGGAAATCGAATCGCGCTTGATTACGGTGCCGGGTATTACACGCGGTGGCCGCCTGCAACTGCGCGGGCCGAATATCATGAAAGGCTACCTGCGGGTGGAAAACCCCGGCGTGCTCGAAGCGCCAGCGGCAGAAAACGCAGAAGGTGAATTGCAGCAGGGATGGTATGACACAGGTGATATCGTCGAACTGGATGAGAAAGGATTCTGTACCATCATCGGGCGCGTGAAGCGTTTTGCCAAGCTGGCGGGGGAGATGGTGTCGCTCGAAAGTGTGGAACAGCTGGCGGTGAAGGTATCGCCGGAAGCGCAGCATGCCGCCAGTGCGAAAAGCGACAGCAGCAAAGGCGAGGCGCTGGTGCTGTTTACGACAGACAGCCAGATTACCCGTGACGTGCTGCTTGCACAGGCTCGCAGTAGCGGCGTGCCGGAGCTGGCCGTGCCGCGTGATATTCGCTATGTGAAAGCCTTACCGCTACTCGGCAGCGGCAAGCCTGACTTTGTCACGCTGCGCCACATGGCCGAAGAGCCTGTCACTAACGCATCGGAGCAGAGCGCATGAGTCAACAGACTGAACCCGCGACACCTTTGCTGTCGCGCAGTATGAACGCGGTAATTATCGCGCAGTTCTTCTCCGCGTTTGGCGATAATGCGCTGTTGTTTGCCACGTTAGCGCTGATCAAACAGCTGGTGTATCCCGACTGGAGCCAGCCGTTTTTGCAGATGGGCTTTGTCGCCGCCTACATCATTCTGGCACCGTTTGTTGGACAAATTGCGGATAGCTTCTCCAAAGGGCAGGTGATGATGTTCGCCAATACCCTGAAGTTGGCGGGCGCGCTGCTGATTTGCGTCGGCGGGAATCCGTTTCTGGGGTACACGCTGGTAGGGGTTGGCGCTGCGGCTTATTCCCCAGCGAAATACGGCATTTTGGGTGAGATCACGCGTGGCGACCAGTTGGTCAAAGCGAATGGGCTGATGGAAGCCTCGACTATTGCGGCGATCCTGACCGGTTCAGTCGCAGGCGGCGTGCTGGCCGACTGGAATATTTACGGGGCGCTGTCGATTTGTGCGGTGGCTTACGGCGTGGCGTTGGGGGCGAATATGCTGATTCCTCGCCTCAACGCGGCACGGCCGGGACAGCCGTGGCATCCGGTGCAGATGGCGAGCAGCTTCTTTTCCGCCTGTCGGGTGCTGTGGCGCGATGGTGACGCCCGGCTCTCGCTGGTTGGCACCAGCATGTTCTGGGGCGCAGGCGTGACGCTGCGCTTCCTGCTGGTGCTGTGGGTGCCGCATGCGCTTGGGATTACGGACAATGCGACGCCGACGCTGCTTAACGCGATGGTGGCGGTGGGCATCGTGGTGGGAGCTGGCGCAGCGGCGAAGCTGGTGACGCTCGATAGCGTGCGGCGCTGCCTGCCTGCCGGGTTCCTTATTGGCGTAGTGGTGGTGATTTTTACACTTCAGCATAACCTCATGAGCGCCTATTCCCTGTTGATTCTGCTGGGAGCGCTCGGAGGGTTCTTCATTGTCCCGCTGAATGCGCTGTTGCAGGAGCGTGGGAAGGCCAGCGTCGGTGCGGGTAATGCGATCGCCGTACAGAATTTGGGTGAGAACGGCGCTATGCTGTTAATGCTTGGGCTCTATTCTCTGGTGGTGAAACTGGGCGTTTCGGTTATCGCTATCGGAATCGGCTTTGGCGTCTTGTTTGCGCTGGCGATTGCGCTGCTGTGGGTATGGCTGGTTCTGGCTAAGCGCCGCGATCGTTCCGCCGGTGCGGAATAAACGAAATAGGAAGGGTAGCAATGAGTCTGATATGGCATGACTGGGATGTGGCAGATCTTAATGTGTATTCGCTGCATGACATATTGTCGCTGCGCAGTCAGGTCTTCGTGGTTGAGCAAGCGTGCCCTTATCTGGATATTGATGGCCGCGATCTGGTGGAAGGCAATCGCCACATTGCGGCCTATCGCGACGGCAAGCTGGCCGCGTATGCCCGCCTGCTCGCGCCTCATCCGAACAATGATGTGGTGACTATCGGGCGTGTGATTGTCGCGCCACACGCCCGTGGGCAACATCTGGGGCATCAACTGATGGAACACGCGCTGATTGCCTGCGCACGCCACTGGCCGCAAAAACACCTTTTCCTGTCCGCACAGGCTCATCTGCAAGCGTTCTACGGCGCATTCGGCTTTGTGGCGACCGGCGAAGAATACGACGAAGACGGTATTCCGCATATTGATATGTTGTCGGCATTCTGAAGAGTATTGAGTGTGCATCGGAAGGAATAGATGCTACTGCGTAAAAAAAACCGGCTAACGTCTAACGTATAGCCGGTTTTTTGTTGTTTGACGGTGAGTTAGCTAGCGGCGTGGGAAATTGTGCTACCGAGTTTTTGCACATCTTGGCCAAAGCCGCGCGTGGTGTTACAGCCGCTCAATGCTGCCGTGACCAGCAGCGCCACTACGATCGTTGTTATACGTTTCATCATCGTTACCCGCAGGTGGTTGATAAACAGGGCAATAAACAGAATGCGATAGATTTCTACTGTGGCATAACCGCAGGTAAAAATTCAATCCTCGTTTAGTGTGAACCGGCTGATATTGTTTGAGATTATGTTGCTGCTGATGTGTAGTGGCTCAGGCTTGATTTGGTACGGGTACGGAGCTGAACTTAATTTTGACAGGTAGCCCTGTGTCAGGAACGGACATAGATATCATGTGTAAAGAGAGGGGGAAATTTGATTTGTTTATAGTGGTGAGTGATTAGGATAAACCAGGGCAAGAAATCATCTGTATGGAGATTGTTTGATGAGTTGCGAGCAGTGCCTAGAGCTATGTGTTAAATACGTTATCCGTCAACCTGAACAATTACGGAAGGCAATCCGTATTGCGAAGCATGCTCTCAGCGAAGGGATTCTGACCGAAATTAAAGCAACTGATGATTGGAACCAATACAGCTTTCATGAGTGTGCTGAAAAGATGATATGGGGCGATATAGTTGATTATCATTTTGTATGTAAGCATTGCGGAACTCAATTCGTATTGGGAGCTGAAACCTACCATGGCAGTGGCGGCTATTGGTTGCCCGAGAATGAAAAACCATCTGCTATAATGGACTAGCTTTTGTTCTTAGTTCCCAAGAATCGCAGCTGTGTGCGGATTCGTGTCAGGAACTGATATCAAGGTCATTTATTATCTCACCTTCGCTAGGATTGCTCTGAACAATTCGATGGCCCTCCAGATGTCGTCCTGTGTATCACCATCCCAATCAGGTACTGTGGCTAACTCAGCATTGAGTTCCTTTATTCGGATATGGGCTTCGACAACTTCATCCCTTTGGCATTTTGATGCGATACGAGATATTGCCGTCGCTGGGAGGTTGGAGTAGGGTGAAAAGGTGGTATGCTCGGCGGCAATTAGTTTTTGTAATTTACTCATATGGTCGATGTACCCAGAGCAGTAATTGGGGTAATAAAAGCTACTCTACATGGTAATTATTCCTGACCCCAGAAGCTAAGAAAATAGTCGAATCTAAAACATCCTCTCCTACCTCACCGGAACCAATATCGCTTGGATTCTTGCCAAGATCCCTGCCAAAGGTCAAAACGCTTTAGTTGTTTAAGTTTGTGTAGAACGACATCTTCACCCACGGATGAGAGACTTCGCTCCGGAATTGAAATACCAAAAAGGTCTTCTGCAACCGGGAAAATTTCACATTCTGACGTCAGTAAACCCAAAGCTTTCTCTATCTTATTACGCTTTGCTTTTACAATTAATTGGAGTCCCATCAGCGTTTAAACTCCACAATGGCTACCTGCTCAAGCGCGTGGTTGACCTGGCTCAGGACCACGTCAGGTATTGATTGGCCTCTGATATCATAGACGACTCGGCAGGTTCGAATGTGCGGTGGAAGCTGTGATAGCCCGTAAGATATTCTGGCAAGATTATACGCAATACTGAATTGTATAGATTCCGGAGATGCCAAGCTGTGGTTGGCTACAAGGAGAAACTCTCCGCGTTCTTCATTTATAAATTCCGGGGTAAACATCACGCCTCCCTTTTATTGTCTTCACCAATTTCTATTTCTTGAGCACCCATATCGAGGTGTGTTCCCTATGCTAATCGAGACAAGGATACGTAAACTAGTATTGCTGTACACCAAAATTGTTATTGGGAGAAAAACGGCAGGCCGATGTAGAGTGTTCTTGGATATATCTGGTCATTCTCCTCCATAAATATTCCAGCAATTTAACGTCCGCGCCTCGCTCATTACAGCCAATCCGATGCGATTGTGCTCTGTCCTATCCAGCCTCTAGGTCGTGTTGCGCCTGTGGTGTTAGCTTGATTTTATCGGGTGGCTGTTCGCGTCCTGTTTCTGATTTTTTGCAAGAATTCATCTTTATTCCACTCCTGTGGCTCTCCGCTGTTTATCCCTTCAGCGATTAACTGACGCAGCGTTTGCAGGTCTGACTCCGCCTGTTTTTCCCGTAGCATTCTCAGCGCTTCCCGAATGACTTCACTCTGCGTGCGGTAATCACCGGATTCCACCAGCGATTCCACGTAATGGCGAAGTTCATCTCCAAGGTCAATTGTCATGGTTCTGGCCATCATGCCTCCGGTACTCAGATGTAAGATTTATTCTTATCAGAAGCCTGTAGCGTACTTAACGATGACATCGTCGTCCAGCACAAGGAAAAAGGATTTTCACGCTGTGTGCAAACGGCGCGTGATGGAAAAGGGAGGCGGCTCGACATAAGCGCTGTAAGCCTTGCAAAAGGAGAGATAGGGTGAGAAGCAATGGGCAGGTTTACCAGAAAAACCTGCCCACGGAATGATTACTCTTCTTCCGCCAGAAACAGCTCGAGCAGGGAGTTCAGAAACAGTTTACCGTGTTCGGTGATTTGCCAGTGCGTGGCGGTTTCCGTTAGGTAACCTTGTGCCAGCGCCTGATCTAACTGCGGGCGAATGCTGTGCTCTTCCAGCCCCGTGTACGCCGTGAAATCCGCGCGTGGCGCGGCTTCCAGTAGGCGAAATCGGTTCATGAAGAACTCAAATGGCCGATCGTCGTTAGCAACCTCGTGCTGTTTATCCAGATACGTGCCCTGCATATAGCCGCGCGGATGGCGAACTTTGACCGTGCGCAGAATGCGGCCGTCGCTGAAGGTCAGCTTGCCGTGTGCCCCGCAGCCAATTCCCAAATAGTCTCCGAAGCGCCAGTAGTTCAGGTTGTGCTGACACTGATAGCCCGGTTTAGCATAGGCAGAGGTTTCATATTGCTGGTAACCGGCGGCGCTCAGTAGCGCGTGGCCCTGCTCATAGATGTCCCACAGCGCGTCGTCGTCTGGCAACGTCGGCGGGCGCGAGCTAAACAGCGTATTGGGTTCGATGGTGAGCTGATACCAGGACAGATGTGGTGGATTGAGCGCGATGGCCTGACGCAGGTCGTCCAGCGCTTCGTCCAGCGATTGATCCGGTAAGCCGTGCATCAGGTCCAGATTAAAGCTGCGTAATCCCAGACCGGTCGCCAGGTGCGCAGCGCGCTTGGCTTCGTCCGGGCCGTGAATACGCCCTAAGCGCGTCAGCTTTTGTGGATCGAAACTCTGCACGCCGATGGAGATACGGTTAATGCCTGCGCGTTGATAGCCGCTGAAACGATCGGCTTCAACCGTTCCGGGATTGGCTTCCATCGTAATTTCGGCATCCGGTGTTAGCGGAATTCTTGCCCGAACGCCGTCGAGCAGCGCCTGCATCGCTTCCGCGCTCAGCAGGCTGGGCGTACCGCCGCCGATAAAGATCGAGTGTAGTTCACGACCGCTCGCCAGCGGCAAATCGGCATCCAGATCCGCCAGCAGGTGATCGACATATTCCTGATGCGGCACGTCGCCTTTCAGCGCGTGAGAGTTGAAATCGCAGTACGGACATTTCTGTACGCACCACGGAATATGGATGTACAGGCTGAGCGGGGGAAGCTTAAGCATTGCGTAGCGCATCCAGCAGCAAGCGCAGCGCCTGACCGCGGTGAGACTGCGCGTTCTTCTCTTCACGCGTCAGTTCTGCTGCCGTTTTACCCAGTTCAGGCACGAAGAAGATCGGGTCATAGCCGAAGCCGCCGCTGCCTGCCGCCTCATGCGTCAGTACTCCTTGCCAGCTACCGTGGCAGACAATCGGCGTCGGGTCTTCCGCATGGCGCAGATATACCAGAACACAGTGGAAGCTGGCACGGCGTTGTTCATCCGGTACGTCTTTTAATGTCAGCAGCAACTTGTCCAGATTTTGCTGGTCGCTGGCATCCACGCCTGCGTAGCGTGCCGAGTAAATGCCCGGCGCGCCACCCAGCGCATCGACAGCCAGACCAGAATCATCGGCAATCGCCGGTAGCCCTGTGATGTGCGCCGCATGACGTGCTTTCAGGATGGCGTTTTCGATGAAGGTCAGGCCGGTTTCTTCGGCAGAATCCACGCCCAGTTCGGTCTGCGCCACAATATCCAGACCGAAATCGGCCAGCAAGCTGGCGAGCTCGCGCACTTTACCGGGGTTTCCGGTAGCCAAAACCACTTTTTGCATCGTCTTGTCCTGCGTGTTTATTCAATGAAGTCCGCGACGTCAGCCGGGATGTGTTGCGGATGGGTAATTCTAATCTGTTTATGCCGCCCGAGTTCGCCTTTTTCAATCACGACCAGACTCTTGGCGACCCGAAACTGTTTGGCGAGAAATTTGGTCAGATGGGCATTGGCCTGCCCATCAACCGGTGGTGCGGTAATGGCGACTTTCAGTTCGTCGCCATGCAAACCCACGATCTGATCCCGGCTGGCTTTCGGCTGAATATACAGCCGAATCACCAGCGCATCGCCGTGGCGGGTAATCGCACTCACAGCAGGAACCACAGCCCCGGGAACAGGTCCATGCCCAGATAGTTGAGCATATACAGAATCAGAATGACGGCCATCGCAGAGAAATCAATGCCGCCCATGACCGGAATAATGCGACGGAGCGGCGCCATTAGCGGTTCGGTCAACTGATGCAGCAGATACTCAATAGGGCTACGGCCCTGACTGACCCAGCTCATGATGGAACGGATGATGATGACCCAGAAGACCAGATAGCCGGCGGATTTTATCAGCGAAATGAGCCCGACCAGCAGGTTCATTGGGCTGAGGGAAATCGCGCCAACCTGAATCAACAGCAGTAACGGGTATTTGATCGTCGTGAGAATAAAAGCCAGCAGCAGCGAGGCGCTGTCAATCGGCCCTAATGACGGCAAAATGCGGCGCAGCGGCCCGACAATCGGCTGGGTGATTTTGACGACAAACTGCGACAGCGGGTTATAGAAATCGCTGCGTGACCACTGCATCCAGATGCGTAGCAGCAGGACCATTACATAGAGGTCGACCAGCGTTTTGACCAGAAAAGTCAGGGTGAGCATAAGTACGTCTTTTCCTTATAAGATAAAGAATCGGGGAATCCGCTTTGGTTAAAAAAGCGTTTCCATTTCCTGTGCGCGAGCAATCGCCGCCTGCATGGCCTCAGCCACGGTTTGCGTCAACTGCTGTTCGTTAAATACCCGCAGGGCTTCTGCCGTGGTGCCGCCCTTAGAGGTGACATTCTCCCGCAGCGTTGACAGCGCCGTATCGGGGTTGGCTTCAACCAACGCGGCGGCGCCCGACGCGGCCTGCTGCACCAGCAGGCGAGCCGTTTCCTGGCTGAACCCCTGACGGATGGCTTCCTGCTGCATGGCTTCCATAAACAGGAAGAAATAGGCCGGTGCGCTGCCCGCTGCGGCGATCACGCCGTTAATGCCCGATTCGCTATCCACCCAGCAAATTTTACCGACGCTCTGCATCAGCTGTGCGGTGAAATCTTTATCAGCCTGACTGACGGAGGCGGGGGCGTACATCCCACTCATGCCTTTTCCGACCAGAGACGGCGTATTTGGCATAATTCGTACGATATTCAGCGGTTCTCCCAGCAGTGCCTGGAAACGCGCGATACTGATGCCTGCCGCAATCGAGAGTACCAGTTTACCGGAGAAGTTGACTTGTTCATGCAGCGGTTCGCAAACTGTTGCCATCATCTGCGGTTTGACGGCCAGAACAATGACATCCGCTTCCTGAGCGCAGCGGACATTGTCTGCGCTGCTGATCACGCCGTATTGTGCAGCCAGCGCATCGCGGTTCTTACCCGAAGGCGCGCAGACGCTGATATGTTGAGCGGAGTAACCGCCGTTGACTAATCCGGCGATAATGGCCTGCGCCATGTTTCCGGCACCAATAAACGCTATTTTACGTTGCTGCATCTGCATCCTCGTTGCTCACCTGTTTGTCAAAGATGACGTGCCGTTCAGGGCGTGCCTCTGCGGTTTATGCGCTTTTGGCTGATGGTTTGGTTATACGCTTTTTGCTGCATAGTCCCGCGCGCCAAAGATTGCCGTGCCAATACGCACCAGCGTGCTGCCAGCGGTAATCGCCGCGCGCATGTCGTCCGTCATCCCCATAGAGAGTGTATCAATATGCGGATAAGTTGCGGACAACGTTTGGAACAGTGCTGCCATTTGTTTGAAAACGACCAACTGCTGTTCATAATCGGTTTCCGGTGCAGGGATCGCCATCAGGCCACGCAGGCGCAGGTTGGGCAGCGCGGCGACGCTGGCGGCGAGTTCCGCCAGTTCATCGACCATAATGCCGGATTTGCTCGGTTCGCCGCTGATATTAATCTGCAACAGAACGTTTAACGGCGGCAGCGTGGCCGGACGTTGTTCGCTCAGACGTTGCGCGATGCGCAAACGATCTACGGTATGAAACCAGTCAAAATTCTCGGCCACCAGCCGACTTTTGTTTGACTGTAACGGGCCGATAAAGTGCCATTCCAGCGGTGTATCCGGGTGGTTTTCCTGGAAATAATGAATCTTCTCCACGCCTTCCTGAACATAGTTCTCGCCAAACGCCTGTTGCCCTGCCGCGATGGCTTCTTCGATCGCGCTCACAGGTTTGGTTTTACTGACTGCAAGTAGCGTAATGTCTTCTGGCGCACGCGCGCAATGCGCAGCGGCGGTGGCGATTTGTTGCCGGATGTCCTGTAGATTCTGCTGGATTGTCGTCATGGTTATTCAGGAGGTTAATCTATGGAATTGGATGAGTGGATAGCGCGTAGTGTAAAACATAATGCCTCAGATCTGCACCTTTGTAGCGGCCATCCGCCAGTGTTACGTGTCGATGGGCGGCTACAGTCTGAAAATACCTTACCACGTTTAACGTCAGAGCAGGTGGCACAATGGTGCGATGCCTGGCTTGAACCCGCTCAGAGAGAACAATTGCGGCAGTTTGGTCAGATAGACGGCGCGTTAATGCTGCCTGATGGGCTGCGTCTGCGGGTAAATGTGTTTCGTCAGCGAGAAGGGCTGTCCGCGGCGCTGCGTATTATCCCGTCCGTTCAGCCGTCATTGGACGGGCTACATGCGCCACCCGTTCTGTCGACGTTGCTGGAGAAACCGAACGGGCTGATCCTGATTACCGGAGCGACGGGGAGCGGTAAATCCACGACGCTGGCGGCAATGCTCGGGGCGTTAAATGACAGTCGCGATCGCCATGTGATTACGCTGGAGGATCCGATCGAGTTTATCCATGCCAGCCGGCGCTGCCTGATTCAACAGCGAGAGATCGGTGCGCACAGCGCGTCTTTTGCACAGGCGCTACGGGCCGCCTTGCGGGAAGATCCCGATGTGATTCTGCTGGGGGAATTGCGCGATACGGAGACGATTCGGCTGGCGCTGACGGCGGCGGAAACCGGTCATCTGGTGCTATCCACGCTGCATACGCGCAGTGCATCGCAGGCGGTCGATCGTCTGATTGACGTCTTTCCTGGTGAAGAGAAAGCCTATGTTCGCAGTCAGCTATCCACCTGTTTGCAGGCCGTGGTGACGCAAAGGTTGTTGCCTTCTGCACACGGCGGCCGCATTGCGCTTTATGAAGTACTGACGGCGACAGCGGCAGTCGGCAACCTGATTCGGGAAGGGAAAACGTATCAGCTTCCCGGCCTGATTCAAACGGGAACGGCTGCGGGCATGCAAACGTTCGAGCAAAGCTACCAGCAGCGCTGTCGGGATGGGCTTATTTCACACAATTGCGCCCTTGCCGTTTAGCCGCATAGAGGTTTGCATCGGCTAACTGAATCCAGTCCTCAACGGAAGCAAGATCGGAACGGTAAGCGGCGATGCCTGCGCTGATCGTGAAATGCAGAGTCTGGCGATCGTATTCCAGCGTGTGCAGCTCAATCGCTTTACGAATACGCTCAATGGTCATCATCGCCGTTTGGTAAGAGATATCTTTTAACAGGATGATGAACTCCTCACCGCCGAGGCGGGCGACCAGATCTTCCTGACGCAGCGACATGCGCATGAGCACTGCCAGCTCTTTGAGGACCGCATCGCCAGCCAGATGGCCATATTGATCGTTAATGTTTTTGAATAAATCGATATCAATAATGGCCAGACAGCTTTTATCCGTCTGCTGGTTTTGCTGATTGTGGAGAAAAAAGGCATTGGCCTGTTCGAAGAAGCTGCTGCGATTCGGCAGGCCAGTAAGAAAATCATGCCCCGCGCTAAAGCGCAGTGAGGCTTCTATCTGTGTACGCTCATCTTCCAGTGAACGCGCGTGAATGATGATGCCAAGCGTCTTCACCAGCGGAGCCAGCAGCTCGATCATCGTTTGATCGTAACCTTCCCGGCGATTGGCCAGCGCGATCATGCCAAGCGCTTTGCCGTTGTGGGTGATAGGAATACCAAGCAGGGAATACAGTGCGGGGTGGATGGGCGGGAGATCCCGTCCTGCCTTTTGCCTCAGCAGGTTATTGGTGCACACCACCGTATTGTGGGTCACCACGTGACCAAACAGATTATCCAGTTTACGGATCCTCAGGCCGCCGTGGGTTCTGCGCTGGTTTCTGTACCAGTTCAGGGTTTCTTCATCCCAGGTAAGGTTGGATATCGCGGGAAGGTATAGCGACTGGCCGTCTTCGTCTTCCTGCAACGTGGCAATGAAGCCAAAGGTGCTGTTGGTGACATTAAGCAGTCGCTCAAAGACTTTGTCGCAGGCGGAAAGCAAATTATGGTCGAGGAGAAAGCTGTCGTGGACTGACAATAGGATATCGAGAATGATGCCTTGCTGATGGGCTTTCTTTTCGGTTTCGACGTTTTGCGTGATGTTGTGGGCATATTTAATGATTTTTCGCACATTGCCGTCACTATCCATGATCGGACTGTAGGTCGCTTGTATCCAGTATGAATGGCTGCCTTTGCCCAGTCGATGGAATCGTCCGCTGATGGGGTGGCCGCGGTGTAAGGTTTCCCAAAATGTTTGATACTCTGTTTGTTCAGTATCAACAGGGTTGCAGAGGAGACGATGGTGCTGACCGAGTAAGTCTTTTTCCTCATAGCCTGTCAGCACCAGATAATGTTTATTGATATGAGTGATATAGCCATCTTTATCAAACTCAATGACGCCTTGGGCGTTCTCAATCGCATCTAACCGTGCACGATGTTCTGACACGAGAAGTTTTTCCTGCGTAATATCCGTTGCCAGTTTTATGATGCCGATATGTCGGCCTTTGTCATCGATAATTGGCGTATAAGCCGCATGGAGCCAAATAATTTCTCCTTTTTGGGTTTTTCGCTGGAATTCCCCTGCGTTGATATTTCCTTTAACCACATCGTGCCAAAAATGATCGTGTTTTTTACGTTGTGCTTCTGGCAGAAAAAACGTGTGATTTTTCTGAATAATATCTTCTTTTTTATAGCCTAGCATTTTGCAAAAAAGAGGATTGGCCTCAACCAGTTTCCCTGCCAGATCGAATTCGGCGATGGCATAAATGGAATCAAGTGCGTGTAGTTTGGCTTCACTGTCAAACCTGGTAATCAAATCAACTGACTGATTATTCATGTTTATCTCTGCCTATATTCTTTCTGTCTTTATCCTTGATTCGCTCTTATCAGAAGCATCCACGTTATCATGGTGCTATCTGGCGTGTTATCGGGCGATTGGTTGTCCCTTTTTGGTACGCGAAAATCAATGGAACGAATTAATAAAATAGCGTGCTATTAATTTAATTAATAATTGTTTTATGTTGATATAATTAATGGCAGAAAACGTATGGCGAATGCTACCAATAACAAATATCGTTCATTGTCTTTTTATTCAATGCGTTGAGGAAGTTGTGTTGATCGGTTTTACGCTGAAACCTTATTTATACGCCTATATGTAAAAACAGAGAATAGCGTTAAAAAAATAATACTCAAATTATCCGGAAGTATACCTATGAAATAAGTGTGTTAAGACGGAAATGGGTTCCTGCTTGTTCCGTTGTTTATTGATTTTTTAAAGGAGATGGAGTAAACAGGGGACTCTCTGTGGGGAATGCCTGTGGTCGGCGATGGAAATGACCACAGGCGGTGTAATATACCAGCGATTAGGAAAGACGAGGTTCTACCTGAAACAGCGCCATAGATCGCATGAGCTGCTGAGATTGTTGCTCCAGTGACTGCGTGGTGGCGGATGACGCTTTAACGAGCTGCGCGTTATGCTGAGCGACCTTGTCGATTTGCGTGAAAGCGACGTTAACCTGTTCGATACCGCGATGTTGCTCTTGTGTGGCGGTGGAGATATCTCGCATCAGTTGCGTAATACGGATAATTTCGTCGGTCACTTCATCCATGGTTTCACCCGCTTTAGAAGCTAACTCAAGCCCTTCGGACACGCGCGTCTGGGAATCCAGAATCAGCGAACGGATCTCTTTTGCGGCCTGCGAGCTATGCTGCGCCAGATTGCGTACCTCTCCGGCGACGACGGCAAAGCCTCTGCCTTGTTCGCCTGCGCGAGCGGATTCAACGGAGGCATTCAGCGCCAGTATGTTGGTCTGGAACGCGATCCCGTCAATGACGCTGAGGATGTCATTGATGCGCTTGGCGCTGACGGCGATCTCCTGCATTTTCTCGATGACGTAACAGACGGACTCGTTGCTGCGGCTGCTGGTGTTCGAGACGTTATTGGCGAGTTGATGCGCAAGTTCGGCGTGGTCGGCATTCAGTTTCACCGTGGCGCTCAGTTGCTCCATGCTTGCTGCCGTCTGTTCCAGTGCGGCAACGGATTCTTCAGTGCGCTGGGCAAGCTGGGTGTTTTCTTCAAAGAGCTCGCGACTGCCGAGATCGATTTGTGTACTGGCATCGCGCACCTGGCTTACCGACTCCAGCAGCGCACCCTGCATGCGGCCAATGGCATCGTTGAGTCTACCCAGTTCGTTGTCTCCACCTTGAATCAGGCGGCGGGTCAGGTTACCCGCGGCGACCTGCTCCAATTGCTCAATGGCATAATCCAGCGGTTTGAGCAGCATGTGCCGCAGTGCGATCCAGGCTAATGCAACCAGCGTGACAGACAGCAGGCAGGCAATGGCAATGAGCAGCAGCATCATGTTCTCATTACGTTCGGATTGTGCCAGACCCTGTTCGGACAGCTGTTGGGCATACTGACGAAAGTTTTGAATTGATAAATCAAAGGCTTCACTCAGCGGGCCGAGCTGTTTTTCCAGTACGTCATAATATTCGTCGGTATACTGTTTTTGCAGCGCGCTCAGCATCGGTGTCATACCCTGCTGAAAATAGGCCTGATAGGTTTTCAGCACCTCCTGCGCCAGCGCCTGCTGCTTCGGATCGGCATTGGCTGATTTGATCACGCGGTTAATGTCTTCCTGCGACTGGTTGAGGTGCTTCTCTACAACCCCGGTTTCCTTCGCCCCATCGTCCAGCAGGCCGATTTCGATTTTCCTGACGGCGAGCGTTGCCGAGGCGCGTGCGCTGAGCGTTTGGTTATAGCCGCTCATCAGGTTGCCCAACTCAATACCCTGAATCTGGTTTTGTGCCGTCAGCGTTTCCCTGTCTTTCTTAATGGCAACCACGCCCATGCCGCTAACGATAAGCAGCAACAGGGTGGTTAACAGCAATAGTGTTAATAAGCCGGTACGAATAGAAATATTTTTCAACCTCATGGTGTCCTTTTCCTTACGCCGCCTTTCGTGGGGGATAGCCCAGTCATCAATGGATATGGTGTGTCCAACAGAAGAGAATACGTTATCTGTGTTGCGGTGAGATAAAATTAAAAAGATATGGCTGGCGTAAGAAAGAGGATGTGGGGGGAAGAGCGTAGCCAGGCGGTTTCTTTCAACGTGGGTTTCTCTTGACACATAAGGGTATAAATAATTAGCCGTAGCGTTTACGCCTGGTTTATTATCTGTCAATAGCATTGGTTTTTCAGGGGCGTACTTAATATGCCCATTAATGATACCCAGAGGTATCCGAGGTTTATGTGCAGTTAACAAGTTTTACGGATTATGGCTTGCGGGCGCTGATTTATATGGCATCGCTGCCGGGCGGGAAAATGACCAGCATTTCTGAGGTAACGGAAGTGTATGGCGTGTCTCGTAATCATATGGTCAAAATTATCAATCAACTTAGTCGTGCTGGGTTGGTGATGGCCGTGCGCGGCAAGAATGGCGGTATCCGTCTTGGGAAACCGGCAGAAACCATTCGAATTGGCGATGTTGTGCGCGAACTAGAGCCGCTTACGCTGGTTAACTGTAGCCACGAGTTTTGCCACATCACGCCGGCCTGCCGTTTGAAGCAGGTGCTTCAACAGGCGGTACAAAATTTCCTGCAAGAGCTGGATCAATACACGCTGGCTGATATGGTCAAAGAAAACCCACCGCTTTATAAATTATTGTTGGTTGAATGAGTTTTGTTCAGCCTCCTGCTGATGACAACGGAGGAACCGCAATGTCACAAGATCCATTCCTGGAACGAGAAGCAGAAAAATACGAATCCCCCATCCCCAGTCGTGAATATATTTTGGCGCACATCGCCAAGCGCGATACCCCGATTAGCCGGGAAGAATTAGCCGCCGACCTGCAATTAACCGGAGAAGAACCTCTCGAAGCACTGCGCCGCCGCCTGCGTGCGATGGAGCGTGACGGTCAGCTTATTTTTACCCGCCGCCAGTGTTATGCGTTGCCGGAAAAACTCGATCTGCTGCGTGGGACGGTTATTGGTCACCGCGATGGCTTTGGCTTCCTGCGTGTGGAAGGCCGTAAAGACGATCTTTATCTGTCGGCTGAAGAGATGAAACGGGCGATTCACGGCGATGTCGTGCTGGCACAGCCGCTGGGCGCGGATCGTAAAGGCCGTCGTGAAGGGCGCATCGTGCGCGTGCTGGAACCGCGTACCGGACAAATTGTCGGCCGCTATTTTGTCGATGCCGGTGTCGGGTTCGTGGTGCCGGATGACAGTCGTCTGAGCTTTGATATTCTGATCCCGAAAGAAGAAATTAACGGCGCCCGCATGGGCTTTGTGGTGGTGGTTGAACTGACGCAACGCGCCACACGCCGCACGAAGGCGGTCGGTAAGATCGTCGAGATCCTCGGTGATAACATGGGAACCGGGCTGGCAGTGGATATCGCCCTGCGTACCCACGATATTCCGCACACCTGGCCACCGAAAGTGGAAGAGCAGGTGAAAGATCTTGCTGAGGAAGTGCCGGAAGCGGCGAAAAAAGGTCGTGTGGATCTGCGTAAGCTGCCGCTGGTGACGATTGACGGCGAAGATGCCCGCGATTTTGATGATGCCGTCTACTGCGAGAAGAAACGCGGCGGCGGCTGGCGGCTGTGGGTCGCCATCGCGGACGTAAGCTATTATGTGCGGCCGAATACGCCGCTCGACCATGAAGCGCGGGCGCGTGGCACCTCGGTGTACTTCCCGTCGCAGGTGGTCCCAATGCTGCCGGAAGTGCTGTCGAACGGACTATGTTCGCTTAACCCGCAGGTTGACCGTCTGTGTATGGTCTGTGAAATGACGGTATCGGCACAGGGCAAGCTGTCGTCCTACAAATTCTATGAAGCGGTGATGAGTTCACACGCGCGTCTGACCTACACCAAAGTGTGGAATATTCTGCAAGGTGACGCCGAGCTGCGTGAGCATTACAAACCGTTGGTGGGTGGGCTGGAAGAGCTGCACCACATGTATAAGGTGCTTGAGCACGCGCGTGAAGTGCGCGGCGGTATCGCGTTTGAAACTGAAGAAGCGAAGTTCATTTTCAACGCTGAGCGCCGTATCGATCGTGTGGAAGCCGTGGTGCGCAACGATGCCCATAAGCTGATCGAAGAGTGCATGATTCTGGCGAATATCTCCGCCGCGAAATTTGTGGAGAAAAACGAAGAGCCAGCGCTGTTCCGCGTACACGATCAGCCGAGTGAAGATCATGTATTAGCTCTGCGCAGCGTGCTGGGCGAGCTGGGTCTGACGCTGAAAGGTGGAATGAAACCACAGCCGAAAGACTACGCGGAATTGATGAATGAGGTGGCGGATCGTCCCGATCGGGAAATGCTGCAAACCATGCTGCTGCGTTCCATGAAACAGGCGATTTATGACCCGGAAAACCGGGGGCACTTCGGGTTGGCCTTGACGTCTTACGGCCACTTTACGTCGCCAATTCGTCGTTATCCTGACCTGTCGCTGCACCGCGCGATTAAATATCTGCTGAGCAATCGCCATGAGCGTTGGACACCGACGGGGGGCTGGCACAGCGATATTAACGAGATGCTACAGCTGGGTATGCACTGTTCGATGACGGAGCGCCGGGCGGATGAAGCCACGCGCGACGTTGCGGACTGGCTGAAGTGCGACTTTATGCAGGATCACGTGGGTGAAGTCTTTACGGGAATCATCTCCAGCGTGACCGGTTTTGGCTTCTTCGTACGCCTGAAAGATCTGTTTATTGATGGTCTGGTGCACGTTTCTACGCTGGATAATGACTACTACCGTTACGATAATATCGGTCAGCGACTGATCGGTGAATCACGCGGGCAAGTTTATCGTCTGGGTGATGAAGTCGAAATTCGCGTTGAGGCGGTGCATATGGATGAGCGCAACATTGATTTTGCGTTGATTTCCAGCACGCGCAAGGTTCGTGGTGAAGGGAAAACCTCACGCGACCGTGCGAAGAAACCGGATTCGCGTGAGGCTAAGCCAGCTCGACGTCGTCGCAGCGCCAGCAAAGCGCCGGCAAACTTTGAGCCGGATGCCGCCTTCCGCAAAGAAGGCGACCGCAACGCGAAATCGGATAAGCCAAAAGCCAAGCCGAAAAAGAACCGCGATAAAGCGAAAAAGAACGCGGAAAAAACGCGTAAAATCGCCGCCGCAACCAAAGCGAAACGAGCAAAGAAAAAGTCTGCTGAGTAAGGTCAGCTAACCTGTTTCCTCCCCTGTGAAGGGGAGGATGGCGTGGGGCGAACCTCTATCTCTAAATTAACGGGCACTGCCTGTTATGGTTAATTTGAAGAGTATCAATGAGCGAAATTATTTACGGTATCCATGCAGTTAAGGCACTGCTTGAGCGCGATCCACAGCGTTTTCTGGAAGTTTTTGTTCTGAAAGGACGCGACGATCGTCGCCTTCAGCCTGTGATTGCGGAGCTGGAAGCGCAGGGCATCGTCATTCAAGTGGCGAATCGCCAATGGCTGGATAAGCAGGCTGACGACGCGGTGCATCAGGGGATCGTAGCGAAAGTCAAAGAAGGGCGGAAATATCAGGAAAACGACCTGCCTGCATTGTTAGACAATCTGGAAACGCCTTTCTTGCTGATATTGGACGGCGTGACCGATCCGCATAATCTGGGTGCATGCCTGCGTAATGCGGACGGTGCTGGCGTGCATGCGGTGATCGTGCCGCGCGATCGCTCTGCGCAGCTTAATGCGACGGTGAAGAAGGTTGCCTGTGGTGCAGCGGAAACCGTACCGGTTATCAGCGTGACCAATCTGGCGCGTACGATGCGTCTGTTGCAGGAGCGTAATATCTGGATCGTCGGCACGGCGGGTGAAGCGGATCATACGCTGTACCAAAGCAAGCTGACCGGGCCACTGGCGCTGGTCATGGGCGCGGAAGGGGAAGGGATGCGTCGCCTGACCCGCGAGCATTGTGATGAGTTGATCAGTATTCCGATGGCAGGCAGCGTGTCTTCACTGAATGTGTCTGTTGCCACTGGCGTGTGTCTGTTTGAAGCCGTTCGCCAGCGTGCGTAGTGACTGTTGTTATTGATAATAGCGAGGTGCCATCAGGCACCTCCTTAGATCGTTGACAAACCTATTCTTTTCTAACGAAAACGGAAGTAATGGAATAGAAGCGCAAGGCGACAACAGTGCCAGAAACGGTTTGGAACGTCGCTTGCGGCGTCGTTATGATCTATCCGGTACTACCGCTCTGTTGATTTTGTCTGCAATCTTACCCTCATTTCTTGTGGTTGAGAGATCTGGCATTTGTTATCACGTAAAGTCATGTATAAACGCTTTGCTATGCAAGAATCATCTATATCCTTCGTTCTTCCCTTTGCCCGTTGCTGACGCGCCATGGGGCTCATTTAAAAGGAATATCGCTATGCCTATTGTTACGTCGCTACTCGCTTTCGCCTCTTATTTCTTTATCGGGTTTGCCATGGTGCTGGCCTTTCTGTTTATCTACACCCGCGTTACGCCGCATGATGAATGGGCGCTGATTAAAGAGAACAATGGTACGGCAGCCATTGGGTTTGGTGGGGCGTTAATTGGTTATGTGATCCCGCTTTCCAGTGCGGCGATTAATTCCGTGAGTCTGGTGGATTACATTACCTGGGGCGTGGTTGCGCTGGTGGTGCAATTACTGATTTATTTCGCTGTGCGCCTGTATATGCCGCGTCTTAGCCAGCATATCCAGAATAACGATGTTGCCTCTGGTGCCTTTCTTTGTGCCGCCTCGCTCAGCGGCGGGATTCTGAATGCGGCGTGTATGTCGTATTAATTTGCCACTGCATGACGATACCGGGAATCTGCCCGGTATTTTTTTGTCCGCCACCCTCGCCAACCATGTTTTGACAACCTGTCCCGCAGATTCAGCGGTACAGCACGGCGCGCGCGAACCACATGCCGGGGAGCGTTGCGGCCTCGGATTTCAGCACAATCACATAATAGTGTGCGCCGGAGGCATCGGCTTTTTGTTGAAGGGCGCGATCGACATCATCTGCGTTTCCGCGCATGCTCACCGAAATCGTCCCCATTTTTTCCAACTGGCTGGTTTGCGCGTAGCGAATTTCAAGCGCTTTCTCCGCAGGCGGCGGTGCCGCGACAGGCTTACCTTGTATGATCTGGCAGCCGGACAGCACCAGTATTAAGGGTAAGAAAAGTATCCGTACGATGTTCATCGTTTCAGCCTTAGGAATTGATAGCGGAAGTGTAGCGCTATCATCAGGCTAATGGCACTCTCTTTAACAGGGAAAACGTTCAACGTGGGAAGGAGTCTGATCTGTGTGTCGTATCGTTAACTTTGCTTTTTGGCTGTTGTTTATTGGCTGCGCATATGCCGAACCTTCATTACATGAATTAGATTCGATCTATCAGCAGTGCCGTGATCGGGGCAAGGAAAGTCCCGTCACATTACCGCCTGAAAATGATTGGTTCTGGACGTTAAACAACGATGATAAAGCCACTACGCTTGTTTATTTGAATGAACAGGCGATGAACCGCTGTACCGGAAGTGAGGTGGATAAATTGGCGATAAAAGCATTCCATTTGGCGGTGGAGGGCGAACGCGGGTTTTTGGATAGACTCATTGCGGCGCGAACAACAACGTTAAAGCCTTTGCAGCAGCAATGGATAGCTTCGCATCGTGATGAGCTTAATCGACTCGGTCAACAGTCAGATCTACAGATGCCGTTCAGCCTATCTCAATACTTTAAGGCCATTTCCGAGAGGAAATAACAGGCGGGCAATCGGTGCCCGCCTGTGAGTTGAGGTCAGCGCGATGTGACCAGCGTGAAATCTTCGCCTTTGAAGACTTTTACCGGATTGCCGCGTTCGATCTGGTGATGGAACAGACGCCGCTGTGCCCGTAGTTCGGCATGCTGCTGTTGCTGTAACGCTTCCAGACGATAGGCGATGAGGTAACAGGCCAGACGCTTGTTCGCGTGCTGACTGCGTTCACTCTGCACCTTTACTGTGATGCCGCTGGCGACATGGGTAGCGCGGACGGCAGACTCGGTTTTATTCACATGCTGTCCGCCGGGGCCGGAGGATTTGGTGGCTTCAAAACGAATCTCGTTATCGGCAAACGCCTGTTCCTGATGAAAGCGTGCGACGCCGATAAACCAGTTCTTACGTCCACCCCCTTTACGCCACGGGCTATTGCACGTCCACTGAAGCGTACCGCACCAGCTGGCAGCCAGCGGTTCCGCCCGATCGCCGTTTAACAGCACCAGTGCGGAACGCAGTGTGCCAGAGCGTTTCCCTGCTTCGGTTTCGATGATCTCACATTCGATACCTTGCCGGGCGGCATCCCGTATCAGAGCCTGTAAGGCTTTTGCCGTTGCCAGCATGCATTCGTCCGGCCCCTGCGCGGCGGAGAGCTGAAGCAATATCATTTATCCTCCCCGCGCGTTTTGTAGGTGAGAACCGGTTTCAGGCGAGCAATCAGCGTGATTAATCCCGCCTGTTGCATCGCGCCAATCACGCTGTCTATCGGCTTGTAGGCTTCTGGCGCTTCCTGAAAAATCAGCTGCCTGTCCTGACAAATGACGCGACTGCCAAAGCGGGTACGTGCCAGTTGCTGGACGCTGTAACGTGAAGACAGCCGATCTTTGCACTCCGTGCGCATCCACTTTCTCCCTGCGCCATGCGCCAGTGAATACAGGCTGTCGGCGTGAGGGATAGGTTGTACGATGTAGCTGTAGTCACCGCGTGAACCGGGAATGATGACCGGGCCGCAATCGGCAGGCGTCGCGCCTTTGCGGTGCAGCCAGCCAGAAATGCCTTCAATCGTTGTCGGTGTCACCATATTGTGGTTCACGTCCAGTGCGGCATCGCCTTCCGTATGCCAGCGATCCAGCATCCGCTGGGCGATCAGTCGCCGATTGTTGGTAGCAAACGTCAGCGCGAACTGGTGCTGTTCCAGATAGGCCTCTGCGGCTGGCGTGTTGGCTTCAAGCCCCTGATGGCCGAATTCCCGCACATGGGCTTCCAGTATGGTTTGCCCTAATCCGCGTGAGCCGCTGTGAACGAGCAACAGCAGCTGTTTAGGATCAATATGCAGAGCGTGCAGCGCATCTGGCTGATAAATGTCATCAAGCTGCTGCAATTCTGCAAAGTGGTTGCCGCCGCCGATGGTGCCTAGCGAATAGCGGAAATCCGCCAGCGCGGGTGGAATTTCGATATCGTCTTCCAGTGGTCCATCAATATTGCCAAGCCGTTTCTCCAGCTTATCCAACGAAATCTTGTTGGCATTAAGGCCTGTGCGCCATAGCGCCATACCGCAGCCGATATCGTTTCCGACCAGCGCCGGATAGAAGCGCTGTTGTGAAAAAAAGGCGGCACCAATAGGGTAGCCACGGCCCGGATGCAAATCTGGCATGCCGGCCACGCGGACCATATCGGGAAGTTGTGATGTAATTTGAAGCTGTTGGATTGCTTTATCTTCAATCCAGGTATTTTCCGTCGCGATCACACTGACGCGCGCCGAAATAGAGCGAATAGCATTGCCCATAGATCATCCTGCTGATCAATTTAAAAATAGGGTAAGGCAGGCTACAGCTGGGGGGATAACGCAAAGCGGAAAAGAATGCGGAATTAGTCCCGAGATGTCCTGCAAAGAATCAGAGTTAGTGTTGTCATGATGTCGTCTCCTTTGTCAGTGTGGGGGAAGGGTGAAAAAACGTCGGCATAATACTCAAGTGGGGGCCATCGTGCAATACCTGCAACACGATGGCCATACCCGTCATACTTCAAGCTGCAGGTGTGTTGGCTGCGTTCAGTTACCCGAATCACTTACCTGAGTAAGCTCATCGGGATGCCTTCTCTTGCCGCCTGCCTGCAACTCGAATTATTTAGGGTATGTGTGAATGTTAAATACGGAAGACGCTGACCAGTTCGCTGAGGTGGTGGCCTTTCTGGCGCAGACCCTGTGCGGTGTCTTCCGAGTTGTTGACCAGAATGGTGTTTTCCTGCGTTGCCTGACCAATTTGTACAATCGCGATATTCACCTGGCCAATACCGGCAGACTGCTCGCGTGAGGCGATATCGATATCGTTCACGATGGTGCTGACTTGGAGGATACGGTTACGCAAGTCGTCCATTACCGCCTGCGTTTTTTCTGAGAAATGGTAACCCGCTTCGATTTTCTCCAGCGATTCATCAATCAGGGTTTCGATCTCTTTCACCGCGGTAGAACTGCGCTGCGCCAGCGCGCGCACTTCGGCAGCAACTACGGCGAAGCCTCTGCCGTGTTCACCTGCACGCGCGGCTTCAACCGCCGCATTCAGCGCCAGAATGTTGGTCTGGAAAGCGATGGATTCGATCACCGTCGTGATATCGGCAATTCGCTGCGAGGAGTTCTTGATGTCGCTCATCGTAGAAACGGAGTCGGTGACGGTCTGGCTACCGCTACGTGCCGCTGCGGCACTCTGCTCTGCCAGATCTTTGGCGGCGGAGACGTTATCGGCGTTCTGCTTCACGCTGGCGGAGAGCTGCTCCATGCTGGCAGACGTCTCTTCGACGCTGCTGGCCTGACGGGCAATCTGCTCGCTGATGTTCTCGCTATCGGCAGCTAGTGCATCGGTGCTGGCACTGATTTCTTCGGATGCATTTCTGACCTGTGACACAATCGTCGTTAGCCCTTGTCCGATGCCGTTAATGGCATCGATCAGCCGACCTACTTCGTCGTAACGGTTACTGGAAAGCGTCGCCGTCAGGTTACCGGCAGAAAACTGTTCCGCCACTTTGACGATTTCAACGAGCGGCTGGCTTAGCCATTTGCGCGTCAGCACGACAAAGAATGCGGCGAAGAGCAGAACCAGAATAATACCGCCACCTAAAAACAGGTTACGAGTGTGATTAATCTCAGCCATGAGGCTTTCTTTACTCACTGTGCCAGCAACAATCCAGTTCCACTGTGGAATACTGCGATACACCATGATTCGGGTTTTTTCTTCGCCGGTCATCGTGTTGTTGTCGTATTCGATCGTGCCATTACCGGTTGCCAGCACTTTCTCTAACGCACCTTCCGACCAGTCAGGGCGCTGGTTGGCGTTGCTTTGGTGGTAAAGGTAGTTGCCCGCATCTTTTCCTTTTTTCGTATTAAGCACAAAGAAATGGCCTGTCTCACCCATTTTTTTGTTCAGAATCGTTTGTTGCATCTCGGTAAATTGCTTCGTGATGTCGACACCGACGAACAGAATGCCGATAACCTTGCTGGCACTGTCGCGTATCGGCTGGTACTGGGTGATGTACTGTTTGCCGAACAGCGTTGCTAGCCCACTGTAGGTTTCACCTTTCATCACGAGGGCATAGGCTGGGCTCTCACGATCGAGCTTGGTGCCCATCGCGCGCGATCCGTCTTCTTTTTTCAGTGACGTGGTGACGCGCGTAAAATCTTCTCCATCTCGGACAAAAATCGTTGAGATCGCGTGGGTACGGCTCAGAAAGTCATCTGGCACTTCGGTGTTGAGGTTCAAGACCGTATCGCCAGCCTTAAGCGTTGGCTGAGAAGCGTTGCCTAAAGGCGTACGGTTAACGGTATCCAGCGAAAACTGCGTCGGCAGAAAGCTTGCCAGCAGACGCGTATAGTTGCTGACCTCGGCTTGTAGGCTGGTATCGTACATGTTGATCATGTCGGTGACTCCATTCACCTGGCTCTGCATGTCATTGAGGGTCAAAGATTTCAGCTGATTGCCTGCGGAGCGGGTAAGAGTGAGGGTGAAGACAATGAACAATATCGCCACGCTCAGGGAGGCGATAATTGATAACTTGATACCCAAACCCCAGTGTTTAAAGGAAAGTCCCAACATACGTGTGTCTCTTATAATAAAAAGGTTATTTTTTAGTCTTGCTTCACATGCGTTAACGGCAGTAAATGAAAAAAAATTAATCACGGAGTGTAAACATTCATTTCAGTTATTGATCTGGATCAATGTGATTTTTTTATTTACATAAATACGCCGATTAAACCAGCACGGAATTCATGACGACACGGGATAAGAAGATTGCTGTGAGTGGGTTTATCGTAAAAGGATGCCCCCTTTCTGCTAAATACGATTTCGCTACATAAAAATAGGCTGACAGAACGGAAAACGAGGGAAATATGGTCGAAATGTCATTAGATAAGCTCGGTAGCGGTATTGAGGCAATTCACGCGGTACCGGCGGGAAGCAGAGATCTGCCGTTACCGACGATTTTTTTCTTCCATGGTTACACCTCATCAAAAGAGGTGTATTCGTATTTTGGCTACGCGTTGGCGCAGGCTGGGTTTCGGGTGATCCTGACCGATGCAGCTATGCACGGTGCGCGCTATGACGGCGATGAATCGCTGCGGTTGGCTCATTTCTGGGACATCCTGCAAACGAATATTGAAGAACTCCCAGGCTATGTGGCGGAATATCGGCAGCGTGGCTTGATCGACGGGGAGCGGATTGGCGTTTGCGGTGCGTCGCTCGGTGGAATGAGTGCGCTCGGCTGTATGGCGCGTTATCCCTGGATTACTGCGGTGGCGGCGTTTATGGGCTCCGGCTATTTCTCTACGCTGTCGTCGGCGCTGTTTCCTCCGGTTCCGGCCGATGGTGAGGAAAATCAGGCGGTATTGCAGGCATTAGCGACCAAGCTGGCGGATTATGATGTCAGCACGCGTCTGGACGCGCTGTCCAATCGACCGCTGCTGGTATGGCACGGTGAAGCGGATGACGTCGTGCCAGCGGCAGAAAGCGTTCATCTTTATCAGGCATTACAGGCGCGTGATAAACTGGCTAACCTGACGTATCTGACTGAGCCGGGCGTGGGGCATCGCATTACGCCAACGGCGCTACAGGCGGGCGCTGATTTCTTCCGACGGACGCTGTAATTTTGCCCCTGGCGCTGAAATATCACCACGCAGAAAACTCCTGTGTTTCTTCCTTGTGTTCTTTAATGTCGGGCACTATACTTACGCGTCATTTTTTCAGCCGCACACATACACGTTCCTTGCCTCCACGGGCCGCGGTTGACCCAGACAGGAGGCTGAATAATCCGTAAGGAGCAATTCGATGCGTCATTACGAAATCGTATTTATGGTTCATCCTGACCAGAGCGAACAGGTTCCGGGCATGATCGAGCGCTACACTGCTACCATCACTGGTGCGCAGGGCACGATCCACCGTCTGGAAGACTGGGGCCGCCGTCAACTGGCTTACCCGATCAACAAACTGCACAAGGCACACTACGTTCTGCTGAACGTTGAAGCGCCGCAGGAAGCGATCGATGAGCTGGAAACAAACTTCCGCTTTAACGATGCCGTTATCCGCAGCATGGTTATGCGCGTTAAGCACGCGGTAACTGAAGCATCTCCAATGGTGAAAGCGAAAGACGAACGCCGTGAGCGTCGTGAAGATTTCGCTGAAGCTGGCGATGATGTGGATGCAGGGGATTCTGAAGAGTAATTGTTGTGGTGACGGTGAATCGTCTGGTGTTGTCCGGCACAGTGTGCAAGACGCCCATTCGTAAAGTCAGCCCGTCAGGTATTCCTCACTGCCAGTTTGTGCTTGAGCACCGCTCGACGCAGGAGGAAGCCGGATTGAGTCGGCAAGCATGGTGTCGTATGCCCGTGATTGTCAGCGGACTCTCGTCACAAGCAGTTACCCACAGTATAACGGTCGGCACGCAACTTACCGTGCATGGTTTCATTAGCTGCCATCAAGGGCGCAATGGGCTAAGCAAGATAGTGTTACATGCCGAGCAGATTGAATTGATAGATTCTGGAGACTAGCCACATGGCACGTTATTTCCGTCGTCGCAAATTCTGCCGTTTCACCGCGGAAGGCGTTGTAGAGATTGATTATAAAGATATCGCTACGCTGAAAAACTATATCACTGAAAGCGGCAAGATTGTTCCGAGCCGTATCACCGGTACTCGTGCAAAATACCAGCGTCAGCTGGCCCGCGCTATCAAGCGTGCGCGTTACTTGTCTTTGTTGCCGTACACTGACCGTCATCAGTAATCGGCCACTGTCCATTAACGAGACTTTGAGAGGATAAAGTAATGCAAGTTATTCTGCTTGATAAAGTAGCAAACCTGGGCAGCCTGGGTGATCAGGTAAACGTTAAAGCGGGCTACGCTCGTAACTTCCTGGTTCCACAGGGCAAAGCTGTCCCGGCAACCAAGAAAAACGTTGAGTTCTTCGAAGCACGCCGTGCTGAACTGGAAGCCAAACTGGCTGACGTTCTGGCCGCTGCTGAAGCTCGCGCCGCTAAGATCAAAGAACTGGGTAGCGTTACTATCGCGTCTAAAGCAGGCGACGAAGGTAAACTGTTCGGTTCCATCGGTACTCGCGATATCGCTGATGCGGTAACGGCTGCCGGTGTTGACATCGCTAAGAGCGAAGTTCGCCTGCCGAACGGCGTTCTGCGTACTCTGGGTGAGCACGAAGTAAGCTTCCAGGTACACAGCGATGTATTTGCTGAGCTGAATGTAGTTGTTGTTGCTGAAGCGTAATTCACGTTTATCGTCGAATTAACACTTTAGTTAACATGTGAAACGCTGGCCTTGTGCCAGCGTTTTGCATTTTAGGGATTGGGGAAATGACCTATTATTACCGATACCTAAAAAGTGAGGCCGGAGGCCACATGCCTGACTTGATTCACCTCATCCGCGTCTATGACGCGCACGCGCCTTTCTCTTCTCCCACATTTCTTATTGACCGCCTGTGGCCGCGTGGCATCAGTAAAGCGCGTCTGGAAGGCGTTGAGTGGTTTAAAGACATTGCGCCGAGCAGTGAACTGCGGAAATGGTTTCACGCCGAGCCGGAGCGTTGGGCGGAATTTGTGGATTATTATCGTAATGAGCTCGCGCAGGGGACGGCGTGCGACCGGTTATTAACGTTGCTTGAGCAGCAGAGAGCCATCACGCTGCTTTATGGCAGTAAAGACGCGCAGCACAACCATGCCATCGTTCTGCGCGATTTTCTATTGGAACGGTTAGCCCGTTAGCGAGTACGCGTAAAGGCGCCATCTGCACCGCGGGTAAAGCGAATTGTCTGGTTCGCCGTGGTTTCGATTTCCAGTTCGGCGACCATGCCTTGCGCATTCAGCTGTAATTTAACTTCCTGACCTGCTCGTAAATTGCTGAGCGGCTTATCCCTGCCTTCCACCTGAGCCATCGCGAATACATCGCTGACGGGCAGATTGTTATCGCGAAAGAGCTGAGCCAGCGTTTGCCCTGATGCAATCTCATATTGCCGCCATGGTGCTGATGACGGCGTCGGAGGTGGCGTAGTAGCAGGCTGTTGCTGTGACATTGAAGGCTGGTTTTCAATAATCACGGCCTGCATTGCTTCCTGATTATCTGCCTGGGTAAGAGGAACTGGTGTGGTGCGGACAGGTTGTGGATGTTGTGCGCTGTAAGGCCAGAGCAATACGACCAATAGCAGGGCGATGGCGATTAAAATCCAGCGACGGTGGAGGAGCGGCAACGGTTCCATCCAGTGGTAACCATCGGGCAGATGCCAGATTTTTTGCAGCATGGCACCAAGGCGTTCACGCGGGGAAGCAGGAGGCAAGCGTTCCTGATCTTCGCGTTCCTCGTCGTTTTCTACGGCTACAGCATTTGAGGGCTGCCGCTGAATAATTCGCTGGCAGAAGCGTACTAGCGTTTGATAATCCCAGGTGGTTTTCCGCTTCCTGGGCGCAATTCTGCCCATGGTGACCTCTCTTACTACGGTTTAATATAAAAAACAGTTCAGTATAAAAACGGCATCACATAAAAATGATGTGATTAACAGCGCTATGCCAGTCACTACGCTATATCAGTAGAAAAGCGGCGTCGGCATAAAAACAGTATCAGGATGATAACGCAGTCCAGTATACCGATAATCTGCATGAGCTGACCAGTTAACGCGTTGATGATTAAGGTAACCACTGAGCCATGAACATCAGAACTACCAGTATAGGCCAGCTTCCCGGAATGGCTTGGCTGGCGTGCGGTTAACGTGATTACCTGCACACAGGATTTTACCCCAATCCCCGTCGCTGTTATGCTGCGCTTTCAGTTTTTTACAGATTAAAAGGAACATCCATGACAACTCCTTCTTTTGATAGCGTCGAAGCGCAGGCAAGTTACGGCATCGGCTTACAGGTTGGTCAACAGTTACAGGAATCAGGTCTTGAAGGTCTGATCCCAGAAGCTCTGCTTGCTGGTCTACGCGATGCGCTGGAAGGTAATGCGCCTGCGGTGCCTGTGGATGTGGTTCATCGTGCGCTGCGTGAAATTCACGAGCGTGCTGATGCGGTACGCCGCGAGCGCCAACAGGTGCTGGCGGTAGAAGGCCAGCAGTTCCTGGCTGAAAACGCGCAGAAAGAAGGCGTGAACAGCACGGAGTCTGGTCTGCAATTCCGTGTGTTGACTCAGGGTGAAGGTGCTATCCCGGCTCGTCAGGATCGCGTACGTGTACATTATACTGGTCGCCTGATTGACGGCAGCGTGTTCGATAGCTCCGTTCAGCGCGGTCAACCTGCTGAATTCCCGGTAAGCGGTGTGATTCCAGGCTGGATTGAGGCGTTGACGCTGATGCCAGTCGGCTCCAAATGGGAACTCTATATTCCACACAATCTGGCGTATGGCGAACGTGGCGCGGGTGCTTCCATTCCGCCGTTCAGCGCGCTGATTTTTGAAGTGGAACTGATGGAAATTCTGTAATCTCCAGACAAAGAAAGGCGCTCACTGAGCGCCTTTCTTATTTCTATTTTCTACTGACTTTCTTTTTTTATTGAAACGACATTACTCACCGCGCAGCGCGCGTGGGAACAGCAAATTGTTTTCCAGATGGATGTGCTCCATCAGGTCGGTAATGAACTCGTTGATACCGGAGTACAGCGCACGCCAGGTATTGCAGGCACCTTCCGGCGGCACCACGCCATGAGTCAGTTCTTTGACCACTTCCACATCACGCCCGGCATCATCGTGCTCATGCTCCATCACTGAAATCGGTGCCGCGGCATTCGCGCCCATTCCCTGACCGATCATTGGGAAGAGAATGCGCTCTTCTTTCATCATATGCTGAGACAGTTCGTTATAAATGGCGGTCAGCTGGTTTGCGAGGCCGTGTGGGCAGTCTGCTTTATCGTGATGCACACGCTCGACTTTTTCTGCCATCAGAATCAGTTCCGGCAGTTGTTCGCGGTGACGATCGTGAAAGCGGGGGATGATGTACGCGATAATGTCGGCCAGCGGTGCTTCACGCCAGTCCCGCGCATCAGAAGGCTGTGCGGCCAGTTTTTCTAACTGTGCTTCCAGCTCATCGATATTGAGATCTTTTTTGCCAGCGGCGCGACTGAGCGTTTGCTTTCCGCCGCAGCAGAAGTCCAGATTGAGTTCACGAAAGAGTTTGGTCGCGCGCGGAATAGCGATAGCCAACTCACCCAGGGATTGATCGCGGTATGCCATGATGATGCCTCTCAACGAATGCGGTTTATAAATTGCATTTTAAATGCATCTTTTGGCGTTGAATATACCGCTTACGAGGTAGGCGGTAAAAAGCATGCCGAGGTTGCTGACAAAGTCCGTATAGCGGTAGTAACGGATAGATCGTAAAGACGCTGTAAATACATCCCTGTACGCTCGGATTGCGCCATCCCTGGCGCAAACGCTTTACTCTTCTATTCCGTTACTCCCGTTCTCGTTCAATAAACGGGTTCGTCAACAGTCTGACTGTTCTACTGCACGGTATTGCGGGTCTCAAGCGACTGCGTGATGGTGTGTAAAAGCGCGGGAATATCCATTTTCGGCAACATGACCTCGATGAGCGACAAGCGAGATTCTGCGTTCACCTGTTTGAGCGTCTGTGCGAGAGCCGTCGGTGAGCACACCTGTTCGCAGAGTATTTCGTTTTCATCCGCGCCTAACGCAGCGGGAAGCTGTGTCCAGTTCCAGGCGGCGATATCGTTGTAGCGCTGTTCAGGGCCGTGAATCGCCCGTTCGACGGTGTAGCCCTCGTTATTCATCACCACAATGACCATATTCAAGCGATCGCGAATGATAGAACCAAGCTCTTGTACGGTAAGCTGAAGTGAGCCATCGCCGATCAACAGCACTACCCGCTGGTTCGGTTCGGCAATTTGTGCGCCGAATGCCGCTGGCAGAGAGTAACCTATCGAGCCCCATAGTGGTTGAACGATGAAATGGCAGCCCCTCGGTAACCGGAGCGTGGCGGCGCCAAAACATGAGGTGCCCTGATCGGTCACGAGAATATCGCCAGGGCGGAGGAAACGCTGTATCTGTTGCCAAAACTCGCGCTGATTGAGCGTGTCTTTTTGCTCTGACTGCGGTAAGGCCGGGGCTGTAATCGTGCGGTGATCCCAACGGGACGCCAGTGTTGTGGTGATGGTTTCCAGCGCGGCGATAGCGTCTGACATTGGAATTGAGGGGAAAACCTGGCTGCCGACGCGAGCCAATGTTGGCTGGATATCGATGTTTTTTTCGCAGGCAATCTGATGGCTGAATCCCGTCGTAATCGTATCGGTATAGCGCACGCCAACGCTGATGATGACATCCGCATCTTCGATGTGTGCACGAATCGCTTCGTCACTGCCGGCACCTGAGTAGGTGCCGGTGAAGTTGCGGTGCTGTTCGTTTAGCGTTCCTTTTCCCATCAGTAAGGTGGCGTGGGGGAACGGCGTGTTATCGATCCAGTGTTGGATTTGCTCTGCGACGCCCATGCGCTGAGCCAGAAAGTCAGCCAGCAATGAGACCGTGTTGGCTTTGCTCAGCATCGTGGTGGCTGCGGTGATAAAGGCCTGCAGCGAATCATCAGAACGGAGTGGTTCAGGAAGCGCAAGCGGGTATGGCTGTGCGCCGACCGGTGCCGCAGCCACGTCCAATGGCAGAAACAGATAGACCGGTTTGTGCTGAGAAAGCGCTTCTCCAATCACTCTGTCGATCTCTGTGGTTGCGTTTTCGACGGTGAGGCTGGCCTGCGCAGCGGTGACTTCCGCTGCCATGCGGGAAAAGCGGCTAAAATCGCCGTCGCCTAGAGTGTGGTGAAGTAATTCGCGGTTGCGTTGTGACGCGAGGCTGGGTGCAACAGCTATGTGAATAACAGGGAGGTATTCCGCGTAGCTGCCTGCAATGCCGTTAATCGCGCTGAGTTCACCCACCCCGAAGGTGGTGAGCAGTGCCGCTGCCGGACGGCATCGCGCATAGCCATCGGCGGCATAAGCGGCGTTTAACTCATTTGCGCAACCCACCCAGGTAATCTCCGGGTGGCTGATAACATGATCGAGAAAATGCAGGTTGTAGTCGCCCGGTACGCCGAAGAGGTGCTGAATACCGATCTGTGCCAGACGGTCCAATAAATAATCGCCCACCGTATAGTTTTCGCTCATTGCTGTTCCCTATATGAATGATGGATATTCTGAGAGTAAGTATTAGCGATAAGATGAATATTTCTAATATTTATTCCCTATGGTTAATCCATGAATCTGCGTTTTCTCGTAGAGTTAACGGTTTTTTAGGTTAGTTTTATTAATGAATTAGTAGGGCGCTGATGAATAGCGTGTAGTGGCGTTAGCGAAACGTTAAGAACAGTAAAATCAGGAAAATGCGTATTTATCTGATAGTGGCGCAGAGGAATTCCCGTATATCTTTGCCATGCCGCAATCGCGGTGAGCAAGGAGTTACCCTATGTTTAAGCCACTCGTCATCAGCGCCCTGTTTATGGGAATGTTTGTGGTTATGCCTACGCCAGAGGCTAAGGGAGCCAGCATCGATCTGATGCCCGGCGTCACGCTGAATATTGGCGAACGGGACAGACGTGGTAATTACTGGGATGGCTATGACTGGCGCAGCGAGCGCTGGTGGCAGGAGCACCGGGGTTACTATCGTGGTGAACGTAATCGACACGGTTATTATTGGGATGGCTGGCGCTGGCGCGATGCCCGCTGGTGGCGTGAGAGCCAACGCGATAGACGCGATTACGACAATCGCCGTTTTGATCCTCCACGCTATGTTGACGAACGTGGTCCGCGTCGCGGTGAGTGGGACAGACGTGGGCATGAGCGAGGAAATGGTTACTACCGCAATGGGCGGGGATCGTTCCGCGATTAGCCGGATAAAAAAAGCGCCGCGAAAGGGCGGCGCTTGTTCCTCGGATACTGGCGCTTAATTAGTTAGCCAGTTTTGCAGCGATGTCAGCGATACGCTGGCCATACAGCTTACCGGTTGCCAGATCGCCTGCGACCACTTCATCTACGCTGGCGTCAGACGGCGTCTGCGCCAGCAGACCCACGGAGCCCCCGAGGTTATTTAAATCGTCGCGTTTTGCCGCTTTGGCATTGGAAGGGAGCTGATTCAGGCTGACCCAAATACCGCCGTGCTGTGAAGCCAACGTTTGCAGGTAAATCAGCGTGACTTGCTTGTCCCCGTTCAGGCTAGCGCTGTTGGTAAAACCGCCAAACACTTTGTTGCTCCAGGTACGGGAAAACCAGGCTTTAGAACTGGCATCCGCAAATTTCTTGAACTGCCAGGTCGGGCCGCCCATGTAGGTCGGTGTACCAAAGATAATCGCATCGGCGGCGGCGAGTTTCTCCCACTCGGCATCGCTGATGTTTCCTTCCGCATCAATGGCAATCAGCTCGGCGTTAGCACCCTCGGCGACGGCCGTCGCCAAACGTTGTGTGTGACCATAGCCTGAATGATAAATAACAACTGCTTTTGACATAACCTATCCTCATTTCTCTGTGTTTATCAACAATACGCTGTGGCCATCATGTAGCCCTGCGAGTGATACGTGCTTTCTAATAGATACTAACTTTATAATGTGAGGACTATATCGGAGCCTCATGGTTCTGTTAAGAAAGCACTTTTAAGTGAGCTGGTATCTTCAAGGTAACTATACCTGTCATATTTCAAGCGGTTGTGTGTTGTCCGTCTTCGCGCAACTCGACTGATTTAAGGCACAGAGGGAAACTCAACGATGAACAAACGTTATGATGTTTATGCGCAGCATTGCCCGACCCGCATGATTTTGGATCGCGTGGCGGATAAATGGACGTTGCTGATCCTGAATATTCTGGTTGAACGGCCGATGCGCTTTAATCAGTTAAAACGCGACGTAGAAGGGATTTCACAAAAGGTATTGTCGCAAACGCTGAAGAATTTGGTGCGTGACGGTTTCGTCGAACGTACGGTCTTCCCAACCATTCCGGTGACGGTGGAATACGCCTCGACCGTGATGGGAAAAACGTTGGCCAAACCGATTGCCGAGCTGACGTACTGGGCGGAACAGAATATGGATAATGTGCTGTTATCCCAGCAGAAGTTTGATGCGTCAGCGAATAGTGCGGCTGAACCGCTGTAAGGCCAGCGTTCAGGCTCCTGCCGTAGCAGGAACCTGTGGGTAACAGCGCTGTCAGCCCTTATTTAGCCTGTTGCAGGTCAAGGCGATAAACCGCAAAGCCTGTTTCATCATTGCCGACGTGCGTCATCGGATACTGGGCTTTCTCTTTGATAAACGCCGTGGCTTTCTCTGACGGTGACGTTTCAAAACGGATATCCAGCGGCGTGTCGCTGACGATAGGTGCCAGACGCCAGTTGTTATCCGCCTGCGGTTTCACTTCTCCCGATTTTTGCGTTTCCGCGCTGATGTAAGCCGCCAGAACGGAGCGGTTTTCATCCGGCGATGCAAAGGCTACATACTTCTCACCCGTACCGGCAAATTTCTCGCCGTAGGCGCGGTAGTTGTTGGTGGCGATCAGGAACGTGGCTTTAGGATCGATCGGTTTTCCGTTAAACGTCAGCGCCTTGATGCGGTGTGCTTTATCGTTGATTAACGCACACTCGCTGTCGTAGCGGGCGGGTTGCGTCACATCAATCTGATAATTGACGCCGTCGATCACGTCGAAGTTATATGTGCGGAAGCCATCCCAGTTCAGCAGGAATTGCGGCTCACGTTTGCTCGGATCGATTTGTTTGAACTGGCCCGCAGAGCACTCCAGCCACTCCTGCACCTGCTGTCCGTTAACTTTCACCACCACCAGTGTATTGGGGTAAAGGTACAAATCGGCAGCGTTACGGAAGGTGAGCTGGCCCTTTTCCACTTCGACATAGCTGGCTGGATCGTTTTTACGTCCACCGGCTTTAAACGGCGCGGCAGCGGAAAGTACTGGCAGATCGGCCAGATCGGGATCGCCCTGAATAAAGTGTTCTACATAGGCGCGCTGAGCATTGTTGACGATCTGCACGGTAGGATCGTCCTGAATCAGCGACAGGTAGCTATACATGTTGTCTGCCGATTTGCCGATCGGCTTGCTGACGAACTCGCGTGTGTCTTTATGCGCGTCAGCGAGGACTTTCACCAGCTTGTCGTCTTCCGCCGCCAGAGATTTCTTCTGCGCTTTGTCATAGATAGGTCTGGCTTCTGCTTTTGCACTTTCTACCTTCCATGTGCCGCTGTCGTTATTCAACGTGAAATCGACGACGCCGAGGTGATCACCCCATTGCCCCGGCATTACCGCGGGGACGCCATTGAGCGTGCCCTGTTTGATGTCAGCGCCCTTGATGTTCGCAAAATCATTGCTGGGGAATACCGCGTGCGCATGGCCAAACATGATCGCGTCGACGCCAGGAATTTGGCTGAGGTAGTAAACGGAGTTTTCTGCCATCGCTTTGTACGGTTCGGCAGAAAGGCCAGAATGGGGGATAACAATCACCAAATCTGCACCTTGCTTACGCATTTCCGGCACCCATTTTTTGGCACTTTCCGTGATGTCTTCGACGGTCACCTTTCCTGTCAGATTGGCTTTATCCCACACCATGATCTGCGGTGGAACGAAGCCAATATAACCGATGCGCAGGGTATGCTGTTTGCCGTCACGGTCTTTAACCGATTTGTTTTCAATGTGGTAAGGCGTAAACAGCGGTTTACCCGTTTTGGCATCCAGCACGTTGGCGTTCACATAAGGGAACTTCGCCCCTGACAGCGCCTTATGCAGATAATCCAGCCCATAGTTGAATTCGTGGTTACCGATGTTGCCGACAGAATAGTCCAGCGTATTCATCGCCTGATAAACCGGATGCACATCGCCAGTTTTCAACCCTTTTGCCGCTATATAGTCGCCTAACGGGCTGCCCTGAATTAGGTCGCCGTTATCGACCAGCACGCTGTTGCTGGCCTGTTCGCGCGCGGCGTGAATCAGGCTGGCAGTGCGCACCAGACCAAATTTATCGGTTGGCGTATCCTTGTAGTAATCGAAATCCATCATATTGCTGTGCAGATCGGTGGTTTCCAATACCCGTAGATCAACGGTAGCGGCATGAACGGTCGTGGCGACCAGCGTAGCAAGCAGGCTGAGTGCCAGTGAATGCTTCATTGCGTAACTCCTTGTGCGGTGATTGTCGACGCGTGAGGCGATCGGGGGTGTCTTTCATATGATGATGAAGTTAAAGTGATTATCGTCTCTAAATACTGAGGATGACATCAATAATGGCAATAATCGTAGATTGCCTCACAGATGTATAATGAATGACAGAGATGAAGTCTGCGTTACGCGTAACCGATAACGACGAGGTCGATCATGTTAGAAACTGTTTGCCAACTGGCTCGCGATGCCGGTGCTGCCATTATGCAGGTTTACGACGGGCAACATCCTGTGGATGTCTCGCTCAAGAAAGATGATTCGCCAGTGACCGCCGCCGATCTGGCGGCGCATCGGGTCATTAAGGACGGGCTGGCTGCGGCGTTCCCTGATATTCCTTTGCTGTCAGAAGAAGATCCGCCAACATGGGAAATCCGCCAGCGCTGGCAGCGCTATTGGCTGGTCGATCCGCTGGATGGCACCAAAGAATTCCTGAGTCGCAACGGTGAGTTTACGGTGAATATTGCGTTGATCGAGAATGGTCAGGCCGTGCTGGGCGTGGTTTATGTGCCGGTCACCGGCGTGATGTATTCTGCGGCACAAGGCAAAGCCTGGAAAGAAGAGAACGGTCAGCGTCGGCAAATTACGGTGAAGCCGGCTCATCCGCCGCTGGTGGTGGTTAGCCGTTCTCATGCCGATAGTGAACTGAAGGATTATCTCAGCCAGTTAGGTGAACACCAGACGGTGGCCATTGGGTCATCGCTAAAATTTTGTCTGGTGGCGGAAGGAGAAGCGCAGCTTTACCCACGCTTCGGGCCGACCAACATTTGGGATACCGCAGCAGGCCACGCGGTAGCGGTGGCGGCCGGGGCGCAGATTCACGATTGGCAAGGGCAGCCGTTGTCCTATACGCCGCGTGAATCCTTCCTCAACCCCGGTTTTCGCGTCTCTTTATTTTAATTTACTAAGCGTTTTCGTCCTATTTCTCTTCGAGCAATTGGCGCAGCAGGGACATCACCTGCTGCACTTCTTGTCCGCTCAGCGCGCCATCTTTCACGAAACGGATTTTCCCTTGTTTATCCAGCACCGCGATAGCCGAGCTTTGGGGCTGTAGCTGCCAGGTTTTTCGCACGTTGCCGTTGCTATCGACAATAAATTGTGACCACGGAAAGGCTTTCTTGTTGTCCTCAAGGCTACTGCGCACAAACATGCTGGTGCCGATGATGGCATCGTCGGTATTCACGATTGTCGTCGTTTGGTAATAATCATGCGGTAGGTTAGCGGCCTTCAGTGCGGAGATGAGCGGATCGTTCATCTCTTTGGCCGAGGTTCGGCCAGCTATGTGTTGTATCACCCGTACTTTTCCGGGCAATTGCGCGCTGTTCCAGTTTTTATAACTAAACTGATTATTAAGGTACTGAAGTTCTCCCCGGTCTGCGACGCCGACAGGAGGAACCATCTGATTGAGTACCAGCGTATGGGCAGAGGCCGGGAGCGAGATAATCCCTAACAAGGGCGTGATAGAGAGCGCGAGGAACAGGTGACGTATTTTTATCATGGTATGTCCTTCTGTGTGGGAGCCCGATGCGATGTTAATGATGGAAAAGGTCAGGCTATGGAATAAGCGTAGATTCAGGACACTGGTCTGTCCTGCTTCGCTGTAAAACGGTTTGTGCCAGAGTGCACAAAACCCTTATTTTTGAAGGTTTATACTGATGACTAAGGGTTTACTTAAACACTGTTCTGTAAAAATCTGTAAAAGCAGTTAAGAATACTGAATAGTGGGGAACTAAATACCGTTTTACAGTACTAATTAGCAGTATCCGTTATCTCATTAGCGCTCCAGAACCTCAGCCATGTTGGCGAAAGGGAGAGCGTAGAAAAATAAAACGGGAGAGTAAAACGATGAGGATCTTCGAACGTTACAATCCTTTGAAAGTCGCCAAATATGTGAAAACCCTGTTTCGCGGGCGGCTGTACATTAAAGGGGTTGGTGCTTTTGAGTTCGACTACGGCAAAATTCTTTTGCCAAAGAAACAGGATAAGCAGCATCTTCTGGTGATGTCTGAAGTGAATCGCCAGGTCATCCGGCTCCAGGCCGAGATGGGATGAATGATAAAGAAACGGCCCATAGCGGGCCGTTTTGGTTTGTGATGAAGCCCGATTGCTTGGGCATGCCTTCTGGCGGTTAATCGTCGCTATCGATCTTCACGCTTGATGAGACAATCGGGCGGTCTTCCAGACGCGTCACCAACAGCTGATCGATCTTATAGCTATCGATATCGACCACTTCAAACTTATAGCCAGAGAAGCGCACCGCATCGGTACGTTTCGGGATTTTCCGCAGCGTATACATCATGAAACCGCCAATGGTTTCGTAGTTGCCGGAGTGCGGGAAATCATCAATATTCAGCGCCCGCATGACGTCTTCTATTGGCGTACCGCCTTCAACCAGCCAGGAATTTTCGTCACGCGCCACAATCTGTTCTTCCATTCCCTGGCCGACGAGATCGCCCATCAGGGTGGTCATGACGTCGTTAAGCGTGATGATGCCGACGACCAGCGCATATTCGTTCAGAATGACTGCGAAGTCTTCCCCCGCCGTTTTGAAACTTTCCAACGCTTCGGACAGCGTCAGGGTATCCGGTACGATCAGCGCCGGACGGATCTGCACGCCGCTGCTTAGCGTCAGGCTCTGGTTTCCCAACACCCGAATCAGCAGGTCTTTGGAGTCCACGTAGCCGACGATCTGATCGATTGTGCCATCACAAACCAAAAACTTGGAATGTGGCTGCTGAGCGATTTTTTCCTTAATGCTGTCTTCCTGCTCGCGCAGATCGAAGTAGACCACACTTTCGCGTGAGGTCATCGAAGAGGGCACGGTGCGGGATTCCAGTTCAAACACGTTCTCGATCAGTTCGTGTTCCTGCTTACGCAGGACGCCAGCCAGCGCACCGGCTTCTACGACGGCGTAAATATCATCGGACGTGATGTCATCTTTACGCACCATCGGCAGTTTGAGCAGACGGAAAATAACGTTAGCCAATCCGTTAAAGATCCAAACCAGCGGACGGAAAAGGAATAGGCAGAAGCGCATGGGGTTGATTATGCGAACCGCGACGGCTTCTGGCGCAATCATACCAATGCGTTTCGGGGTGAGATCGCCAAACAGGATGAACAGGCTGGTGACGAGTACGAATGAGCAGATGAAGCTAACTTTATCGGCGGCTTCGGGTGACATGAAGCGCTCAAACAACATAGAAAACGTTGGGGAAAATGCCGCATCGCCGATGATACCGGCCAGAATCGCGACGGCGTTAACGCCAATTTGAATCACGGTAAAGAAGATGCCCGGCGTTTCCTGAAACTTGAGCACTAGATCGGCGTTGATATTTCCCTCATCGGCCATCAGCTTGAGTTTAATTTTACGGGATGCCGCCAGTGAGATCTCGGACAGCGAGAAGAACGCACTGATGGCAATGAGACAAAGAATCAGCAATAGACTGTTTAACATCATTTTTAAAGTTTTCGCATGCACCGAGATTGACGCAGCGATCCTCAGAAAGGTGAGTAAATTAATAGCAATAATTGAAGGTATATAACCGGGCAACGCGCTGCCCGGTTCGGGCGCATTATAGCAGGAGCGGTGAATTTACCGCCAGTGGTCAACGCGGAGGAGGCAGACAGACGCCGATACCGCCTAATCCACAGTAGCCGTTCGGGTTCTTGTACAGGTATTGCTGGTGATCGTCTTCCGCATAATAGAACGGGCCCGCAGGCTCAATTTCTGTGCTGATAGCACGGACGTCACCGTTTTCCCTCA
Organism: Pectobacterium aroidearum; assembly: GCF_015689195.1. GTDB lineage: Bacteria > Pseudomonadota > Gammaproteobacteria > Enterobacterales > Enterobacteriaceae > Pectobacterium > Pectobacterium aroidearum. Next base: position 968,622 of record NZ_CP065044.1, on the reverse strand, counting down.
TTGCCTTTTGAAAGCGTTGAAGGCTTTCCTGTGCGGCCTGTTCCTGCTCGGGCGTGAGCGTATAGATAGCGGAACGATACTGGCTGCCGATATCACCGCCCTGACGCATACCCTGCGCGGGGTCGTGATTTTCCCAGAACAGTTGCAGCAGTTGATCGTAACTGATAACCGCAGGATCAAAAACGACACGCACTGCTTCGGCATGATCGGTCTGCCCGCTGCACACCTCGCGGTAGGTTGGATTCGGGGTATAACCACCGATATAACCCGCCGCGGTACTGTAGATTCCCGGCTGTTGCCAGAATAAACGCTCCACGCCCCAGAAACATCCCATCGCAAAAATAGCAACGGACATATGATCGGGCACATGAGTCATGGAATGCTCATGGACGACATGCAGCCTGGCCACCGGCATGGGGGTGGAACGTCCCGGTAAAGCATCGGATTGTGTAATCCGCTGCGTCTTATCAATCGAACTCATCACGTTGTTAACTCCAGCTAGACTGGGTAAATAACCCGCTTTCATGGAAAGCATAACCAAGAAGCATTGAGCTGTCTTTATATCTTAATGGGGTTTAATGTTAAGGTAATGTTTATCTGTAATGCCGCGTATTGATGTTTGCAGTTGAAAATCTATTCTTAAGATGAAAAATTAGTATTTATCACTAAGATAATACAAAATTGTTAGGGGATTTCGGCGCTACGTGGCGGATTGTCAGGTAGGCGTACAGCGGCGTCCGTCAACACGGCGGGCGAAGTGATAAAAGCCATGCTATAGGTTTTAGACGACAAGGTTTTAGGCGACAGACCGATTTATCAGGGAGCTCAGTGACTACTTTCATTGCAAAAAGACGTTTCACTTCAAAGAACAGTCTCATTGGAAAAAAAAGCGTTACCGGGCAAAAAGGCATAGCAGGACAAAAAAACAGTTTTGCTGGCTGTGGTGCGCCACGGTACCGGTTTCTTGGCCTGATGTGTGCGTTGCTCATGTTGGCACCGGAGAGCCAGGCGGCGAATGTGCGTCTGCAAGTCATGGGGCTGGAAGGGCAGCTACAAAAAAATGTTCGGGCACGTTTATCGACCATTGCGGTTGATGAGGTGAATGCCGACGGGCGTTTCCGCTCGCGCGTCGATGAAGCGATCCGTCAGGGATTGCGCGCGCTTGGCTATTACGATCCACAGATTGGCTTTGAATTCCGGCCTGCCGTTAATGGCGGGCGACCCGTATTAATTGCTACCGTCACCCCCGGCGAACCGGTAAAAATTGCCGGAGTGAACATCACCCTACGCGGTGGCGCGCATGACGATAAAGACTACCAGCAGCTGGTTAAAGACGATCGCCCTGAAATCGGGTCGGTGCTGAACCACGGCGATTTCGATCGCTTTAAAAGCGGGTTGAACGGTTTGTCATTACGCAAAGGCTATTTCGATGCGCGCTTCCAGCAAAGCCAGCTTGGCGTTATGCGGGAAGAGAGAGAAGCGTTTTGGGATATCGATTTTGATAGCGGTGAACGCTATCGCTTTGGTGCCGTACATTTTCAGGGCGCACAAATCCGCGATGATTACCTGCAAAATCTGGTGCCGTTTCATGAAGGCGATGCCTACACCAGTGAAGATCTCGGTGAGTTAAACCGTCGTCTTTCTGCGACGGGATGGTTTAATTCTGTCGTAGTCTCACCCGATTTCGAACAGTCGAAAAGCTCTAAGGTACTGCCGCTGGAAGCCGTGGTGACGCCGCGAACCCGTAACCGTATCGAAACCGGGGTGGGGTACGCGACCGATGTTGGCCCACGTTTTAAAACCACCTGGAATAAGCCTTGGGTGAATTCGCGGGGCCACAGTCTGGAAAGCAGCCTGAGTGTGTCTGCGCCGGAGCAATCGCTTGATTTTAGCTACAAAATCCCCTTATTGAAGAACCCGCTAGAGCAGTATTACCTGCTACAAGGCGGCTTCAAGCGCGAAGATCTCAACGATACCAAATCCGATGGCACCACGCTGAACGTGGCACGCTACTGGGATCTCTCCAGCGGCTGGCAACGGGCGATTAATCTGCGCTGGAGTCTCGACCACTTTACGCAGGCGAGCGTGACGGATACCACGATGCTGATTTATCCGGGCGTCAGCATTAACCGAACCCGTCAACGCGGCGGGCTGATGCCGGTGTGGGGCGACACGCAGCGCTATTCCATCGATGTTTCAGACACCCTCTGGGGATCGGATATCGATTTTGCCGTGGTTCAGGCGCAAAACGTCTGGATTCGTACGCTGGCGGACAAACACCGCTTTGTCGCGCGCGGCAATCTGGGCTGGATTGAGACCAATAATTTCTCCCGTGTCCCGCCCTCACTACGTTTCTTTGCCGGTGGCGATCGCAGCATTCGTGGGTATAAATACAAATCGATTTCGCCACGCGACAGCGACGGCAAACTGACCGGTGCGTCCAAGCTGGCGACCGGCTCGCTCGAATACCAATACAACGTAACGGGAAAATGGTGGGGCGCGGTTTTTGTTGATTCAGGTGAAGCAGTGAATGACATCAAACGGAGTAATTTCAAGACCGGTTCGGGCGTCGGCGTACGCTGGGCCTCGCCGATTGGCCCGGTGAAACTCGATGTTGCCATGCCGATCGGCGATGCAGAGAAGAAGAACGATGTTCAGTTCTATATCGCGCTGGGGCCTGAATTATGATGGATGAAAAAAACGAAAAAAAAGCACAGGATGCCGCGGCAGAAGAAAACATCGCGCAGGATAACGTGCCGACGACGCCTGTACGAAAAGGGCGCTGGTGGAAACGCATCGGCATTGGTATCGCCGCATTCTTGTTGCTGCTTGTTGTTGGCATAGGGCTGCTGGTGGGCACTACGCCGGGTCTGCACCTGTTGCTGAATACCGCAGCACGCGTGGTGCCGGGGCTGGACATTGCCAGCGTGAGCGGCGGCTGGCGTGATTTAACGCTGAAAAATGTCAGCTACGAGATGCCGGGCGTGACGGTAAAGAGTGATGAATTTCACCTGTCGCTCGCGCTGGGGTGTCTGCGCAAAAGCCAGCTGTGCATTAACGATCTCTCGGCGAACCGCGTCGATGTGGTTGTGGATACCAAAGCCCTGCCTGTGGCGGAAGAGCCACCGCCGCCTTCGACTCCAGTCACGGAAATCTCCGCACCTTTCCCTATCTCTCTACGTCAACTCGTGCTCAATAGCGTCCAGGTTACCGTGGATGACACGGCGATTTCTCTGGGCGAATTCCGCACCGGAATGCAGTGGGAAGGGCGCGCATTGACGCTACTGCCGACCAAAATCAGCGCACTGCTGGTGGCTTTACCGAAAACCCCTGTCGATGTGCTGGAAGATGGCAAAGTGACGGCGGCGGAAATGGCGTCCGTCATCAAAGAAACGGCGGCGAACGTACGTGAGGCGGCTGAGCAAGGCTCTTCGCAAACGCTTCAAATCGATAAAGTGCTAGAGGCGAATAATACGGTAGCGGCCGCCACGACGACGACACCGATACCGACAGCGTCGACGCCAAAAACGGATGGCGCCGCTGACAAGCCGGCAGTCCCTGAACAGCCGCTGGGCGAACGCCTGAGCGAGCTATTCTCCAAACCGCTATTACCGGATTTACCGCAGTTCACGCTGCCGTTGGATCTGAATATTGTTGAGATCCACGGTGAACAGCTGCGGCTGACGGGCGATCAGGACATTGTGATTAATAACCTGTTCGTACAGGTGTCGACCCAGCAACAGCATTTGCGACTGGACAAACTGATCGTGCAATCGCCGCAGGGTGGGTTGAATGTACGCGGTGAAGCGACGCTTAGCGATAACTGGCCCGTCTCGCTGACGGCGAACGGCGTGCTGAATGTCGATCCGCTCAAAGGCGAAACGTTGAAACTGGCGGTCGATGGCGGCCTGCGTGAACAGCTGAATGTGGCTCTGAATCTTTCTGGGCCGCAGCGCGCTCAGTTGGATTTGCAGACCAAACTGGCGGAAGCCGGGCTGCCGCTGGCGTTGACGTTGCAAACCGAGCGTGTGCGCTGGCCGCTGACGGGGACAACGCAGTATCAGGCCAATAACGTCAGGCTGCGTTTTAATGGCAAAGTGACCGACTACGCGTTATCGCTGCGCGGCGATCTGAGCGGTGCGGATATTCCTCCCGCGACGCTGCTACTGGATGGCAAAGGCAACGAGCAGCAGTTTACGCTGAGCCGCTTGCGGCTGGCGGCGTTGCAGGGGAATGCCGATCTGAGTGCGCTTATCGACTGGAGCAAAGCGATAAGCTGGCGCAGTGAGCTGCTGCTGAACGGGATTAACACCGCGAAACAGTGGCCTGAATGGCCTGCGAAAATAGATGGCAAGATAACAACGCGCGGTAGCGTCTATGGCGGTAGCTGGCAGTTGCAGGTACCGGAACTACGGCTGGATGGCAACGTGAAAGCGAATAAGCTCACGGCCAGAGGTGAACTGCGTGGCAATGCGGCAGGCCAGTGGACAATACCAGGGCTGAATCTGGCATTAGGTCGCAACCAGTTGAATGTCAAAGGTGACCTGAGCGACAAATGGCAGTTGGATGCAGACATCAATGCGCCGTCGCTGGACGGTATGTTGCCGGGTCTGGCAGGACGCGCCATCGGAACACTCAAGCTACGCGGCAATCTGCGTGAACCGCAGATGCTGGCGGATATCACCGCTTCCGGCCTGCGCTGGCAGGCAATAACGATAAGTCAGGTGAGAGTAGAAGGCGATGTGCGCTCCGAACAGCAGATTCAGGGCAAGCTGGCTGTGCGTCTTGAAGCGTTGAAGCAGGACGGCCTGAATATTGCGTTGTTGACGCTGGATGCCAGCGGCAATGAAAAGCAGCATCAGCTTCGGCTGACTATGCAGGGTGAACCGGTCGCGGGGCAACTGGTACTTTCAGGCAGCTTCGATCGTCAGGAACAGCGTTGGCGCGGTACGCTGAACAATACCCGCTTCGACACCCCTGTCGGTGAATGGCGTTTGACGCAGGATATAGCGCTGGACTACCTGAATACGCAGCAGAAGATCACCATCGGGACACACTGCTGGCGTAACCCAAACGCAGAACTGTGCGTACCGAAAGCGATTGAGGCCGGACCGAGCGGACAGGCAAGTATCCGATTGAACCGTTTCGATCTCGCTATGTTAAAGCCGTTCCTGACGGCAGATACCGTGCTGGCGGGGACGTTTACCGGTGGTGCGGATATCAGTTGGCAGGCGGGGCAAGGCTTACCACAGGCGAAAGTGTCGCTGGTGGGCAACGGTGTGAGCGTTCGTCAGCAGATGCAGGGCAACACGCTGCCGATTGATTTCGATACCTTTACGCTGAATGCCGGGCTCGATCGCGGGCGGGCGCAGCTTGGCTGGCTGATGGCGATTCGCGAGAACGGGCGCTTCAGCGGTGATATTCAGGTGACCGATCCACAAGGGCGGCGCAATCTCGGCGGCAATGTCACAATTAACAATATTTCGCTGGCCTTGCTCAACCCTGCGTTGAGTAAAGGAGAGAAAGCGGCAGGGATATTGAATGCGAACCTGCGCTTGGCAGGGGATGCGGCACGTCCTCAGATCTTTGGCCAGATGGTGCTGGAGCGATTGGATATTGATGGCAACTGGATGCCGGTTGATCTGACCAACGGGCGGCTGGCGGTGAATTTCAGCGGGATGTCATCAACGCTGCAAGGCTTTCTGAAAACGGATAACGGACAGTTGAACCTCGGCGGGAATGCCGACTGGTCGCGGCCTGATGTGTGGCGTGCGCGGATTGCGGCGAAAGGCCAGAAGCTGCGGGTGACGATTCCACCGATGGCGCGGCTGGATGTCTCGCCGGATATTGTCTTCGAGGCTACGCCGCAGCTGTTTGCGTTAAACGGTTCGGTCAGTATTCCGTGGGCGCGCATTGTGGTTAAAGATATGCCGGAAAGCGCGGTGGCGGTGTCATCGGATGAAGTGATGCTGGATGCCCAGCGCCAGCCACTGAAGAAAGCCAGTGCGGCAATTCCGATTAACAGCAATCTGACAATCCGCGTCGGAAATGATGTACGGCTGGATGCGTTCGGGCTGGCTGCCCGCTTGCAGGGCGATCTGAAAATGGTTCAGGACGAACGTGGATTAGGGCTGAACGGACAAATCGATATTCCGTCCGGCCGTTTTAAAGCCTACGGGCAGGATTTGATCGTCCGCAAAGGTCTGATTCTGTTCTCTGGCTCGCCTGATCAGCCGATCCTGAATATCGAAGCCATTCGTAACCCAGACAACACCGCTGATGACGTCACCGCCGGGGTGCGTGTCACCGGCATGGCCGCTACGCCGAAGCTGGAAGTCTTCTCCGATCCGGCAATGTCGCAGCAGGAAGCACTCTCTTATCTGCTGCGTGGACAGGGTTTGGACAGCGGTGGAGCCGATAGCTCGGCAATGACCTCAATGTTAGTCGGTTTAGGGGTTGCACAAAGTGGTCAAGTTGTGGGTAAAATCGGCGAGGCCTTTGGCGTAAGTAATTTAGCTCTGGATACACAGGGTGTTGGCGATAATTCTCAGGTTGTCGTCAGCGGCTACGTCCTTCCGGGTCTGCAAGTGAAATATGGTGTTGGCATATTCGATTCTTTGGCAACGTTAACGCTGCGTTACCGCTTGATGCCAAAGCTATACTTGGAAGCGGTGTCTGGAATTAGCCAGGCATTAGATGTGCTCTATCAGTTTGAGTTTTAGCGATGCGAATTATTGTTTACGGCAGTTTACGACGCAAACAGGGAAATAGTCATTGGATGACAAATGCGCAATGGCTAGGGGATTGTCAGCTCGCAGGTTTCGAGCTGTACGATCTCGGCCATTATCCGGCAGTAGTACCTGGTGATGGAGAAATCCATTGTGAGGTTTATCGCATTAGTTCGTCGATATTGACGGAACTGGATGCGTTAAAGCGGGACGGTCACGAATACCAGCGTGAGCTGATTTCCACGCCTTTGGGCAGTGCCTGGATCTATCTGTACAAACACCCTGTTGTAGGGCTGACGCGTATAGCCAGCGGTGACTGGCTGAAGCGTGATGAAGAAGAGGCTTGAGGCTACGTAGCTAATCAGGTCGAGGTCGTTATAAATAAAAAACACCGCGTAAGGCGGTGTTTTTGATCGTGCGCTATCTTAGCCCGTAAGGGGGGTAACGCATATTGCGCGGCGCTTATTTGTTTTTTGCGCGCTCGAAGGAGGCAACGATCTCGGCTTTTGCCGCTGCAGCGTTGTCCCAACCTTCTACTTTTACCCACTTGCCTTTTTCCAGATCTTTGTAGTGTTCAAAGAAGTGGCCGATCTGTGCACGCAGCAGTTCAGGCAGGTCGTTAACGTCTTTAATGTGATCGTATTCTTTGGTCAGCTTGCTGTGCGGAACGGCAACCAGCTTGGCATCTTCGCCCGCTTCGTCGGTCATTTTCAGCACGCCAACAGGACGGCAACGGATCACTGAGCCCGGCTGCAGCGGATACGGCGTTGGAACCAGCACGTCAACCGGGTCGCCATCCAGAGACAGCGTGTGGTTGATGTAGCCGTAGTTGCACGGGTAGAACATAGCTGTAGACATGAAACGGTCTACAAACAGCGCGCCGGTATCTTTATCAATTTCATATTTGATTGGATCGGCATTCGCAGGGATTTCAATTACTACATAGATATCTTCTGGCAGATCTTTACCTGCCGGAACATTGTTCAGACTCATGTCAGTTTCCTTCTCTTAAAACCTGAAATAGCGTGGCCGTCATTATAGCCAAAAAGCGTTTAATGTCCCCGATTTTTAGCGTACCGAGGCGCCATGCGCTCGCATGCGTCGTTTAAGTAAAAATACTTTCGTTACTAAAGTTTCTTTAAAGAAAGCAGGCTTGCTACCGATAGGAACATGATCGAGATCACGTTATGTGGAGCATTTCTCCGCATTTATTTATCATTTGTAATATCAGGGAAATAAAAATGTTAAGAAATATCACAATCAAGACGAGCTTGATTGCTTTGTTAGGAACGATGGTACTGCTGTTGTTGCTGGTCTGTGGAATTGGCATTACCTCAATCAATCAGGGAATCACGTCGCTTACTACGATCGACAAGATTCAGGGCAAAGAAGTCACGGCGCTGGCGGGGAGCTACACCGCGTCGCTGCGTGCCAGAACGGGAGCTGCCTTGGCTGCTCGTCAGATGGAAAGCGGGCTGACCGATCTCGCAAATGCCTCGGTTGCGCGAGCGGAGGCCTACACCGCGCTCTCGCAAAAAGAAATGGCGCGCTTTCTCTCCTACGGTACCGTAACGGAACGCGGTGCCAGAATGGCAGCAGAGGTTAAAAGCAACTACGAGCAATACATGAATCTTGGCGTTCAGCCGATGGTCGATGCGCTAAAACGTGGTGATATCGCTGCTTATTACGTGCTATTGCAGGACGTGCTGCCGCCGCTCAGCGTTAAGATGGATAAAGTGGCGAACGAATTCCGCGACTTCGGCCTGGAAGTGGGAGAGAACATGCTCACTGAAGCAGAGAGCTTTGCGCTCGAGCGCCTGACGATCATTGGCATTGCCTGTGTCGTTGTTCTGCTACTGGTGTTGGCTGCCTGGATTGCGCTGAAGCGCTCTATTCTGTCTCCGCTTGAAGAGACGGTCACCCAACTGGAGTTTATTGCCCGTGGTGATTTGACCCAGCACATCGCTGACGGCGGGAATAATGAAATTGGCCGCCTGATTCAGGCAATGAAAGCAATGCAATCTTCACTGGCGACCGCCGTGGGACGCGTCCGCGATGCTGGTATGCAGATTGACGTCGGTACGCGTGAACTCTCTTCCGGCAATACCCATCTGGCAGCTCGTACGGAAGAATCAGCGTCATCACTGGAAGAAACCGCGGCCAGCATGGAGCAGTTGACTGCCACGGTAGCGCTGAACGCGGAGAGTGCGGAACAAGCGCATACGCTGGCGCAAAATGTGTCTGATATCGCGAATAAAGGCAGCGATACGGTGGGCAGTATGATTGAGAAAATGCAGATGATCTCCAGCAGCTCAGAACGTATTGCCGATATTCTGGCCGTGATTGATGGCATCGCGTTCCAGACCAATATTCTGGCGCTGAATGCGGCGGTTGAAGCCGCGCGTGCGGGTGAGCAAGGGCGAGGATTTGCCGTGGTGGCAGGTGAAGTCCGCAATCTGGCGCAGCGCAGTGCGCAATCGGCTAAAGAAATCAAAACGCTGATGGAAGAATCCCAGAGCCGCGTCAGTGAAGGTACCGTTATGGCAAAAATGGCGGGCGAAACGATGAACGATGTTTCTGAGGCGGTAGCGCGTGTGACGTCGCTGATGCGTGAGATTTCAACGGCAACGCGTGAGCAAAGCAATGGCATTGGACAGGTGAATCTGGCGGTATCGCAGATGGATGAGGTTGCCCAGCACAATGCTTCTCTGGTTGAAGAGTCCGCCGCTGCCACACGCTCACTGGAAGATCAGGCACGTCTGCTGGCAGAAAGCATGGCACAGTTTAAGGTTCAGTCGCAGGAGTTTGCCGCCATCGGCCGATTCTAATTCCCCCTTCATACTTCATAAAAAAATTCCCGTGAAAACGGGAATTTTTTTGCCTTACTCTTCGGGAGACGTTTTCTCGTCTTCTGGCTGTTTCTTCTTCCGCAGCTTGTTCCAGATTTTGCTTTCCTGCCCGCGCCACAGACGTTGGATATTGTCGTGATGACGCATCAGTATCAGACAAGAGAGCATCGCGACGGGAAACGTAAACTGTGGCTTGAACCACCAGACGTAAAACGGGGCGATGAGCGCACTGACGATGGCGCCGAGTGAGGAATAGCCGCTCAGTAGAACGGTCAGTAGCCAGGTCCCGGTCATCAGGCCCGTCAGATCCCAGCCGATCGGTGCGATGGCGCCAAAAGCCGTTGCCACACCTTTGCCGCCGCGAAAGTGAAAAAAGACTGGATAGATATGACCGAGGCAGGCCGCAATGGCAGTTAACCCGAGATACAACGGGGAGACGCCCAGTGCGTAAGCGGCCCAGACTGGCAACATGCCTTTCAGGACATCAAAAACCAATACGGTTGCAGCGGCAGCCTTGCCGCCAATACGCAATACGTTAGTGGCTCCGGGGTTCCCGGAACCATGCTGACGCGGGTCTGGTAGCCCAGCTATTCTGCAGAACAAAATCGCACTGGAAATAGAGCCACACAGATACGCGATTAACATCATACCAAGCGCGGTAACACTCATAACGCCATTCCGTTTAATAAGGGTCGTTTTACTCTTCTCATCTGTGGATAATACGCACATTCCGTCGGAAGTGGTATCCGACAGCGACAAAAACAGAGAATGGCGTGATGGATATCGTATTTATTGAAGAACTTACTGTAATCACTACGATCGGTGTTTACGATTGGGAACAGACTATCCAGCAGAAACTGGTGTTCGATATCGAAATGGGCTGGGATAACCGTCAGGCTGCCGCCAGTGATGATGTCAATGACTGCCTGAGCTATGCGGATGTCAGCGAGGCGGTGATTGCTCATGTGGCAAATCAGCGCTTTGCGCTGGTGGAGCGTGTTGCTGAAGAAGTCGCCCACATGCTGATGCAGCGCTTCTCGATTCCCTGGTTGCGGATCAAGCTCAGCAAGCCTGGCGCGGTCGCGCAGGCGCGTCAGGTTGGGGTCATTATTGAGCGCGGCGCGCGATAAATCTGATTTAACAGAAAAATACTGATTTACGTGCAACTAAACCGTAACCCAAATAGTCTATAAGCCAGTTATACCCGTCATACTTCAAGCTGCATGTGCGTTGGCTGCGTTCACTCACCCGAATCACTTACTTGAGTAAGCTCATCGGGACTCATTCGCTTGCCGCCTTCCTGCAACTCGAATTATTTAGGGTGTGTGTAGCGGCTCGCGAAAGTACGCGGCCGCTTTTTTATGGGCTGAATTTTCGTTTTTATTAAGGCAAGGATTTTTAGATGACTGACCTGCATTCATTGCTAATCGCATTTATTCTTGGCGTGGTCGAAGGACTGACCGAGTTTTTGCCCGTATCGTCTACGGGGCATATGATTATTGTTGGTCATTGGTTAGGGTTTGTTGATGAGAAAGCCAAGACGTTTGAAGTGATTATTCAGCTTGGCTCGATTCTGGCCGTTGTTGTCATGTTCTGGCGTCGCCTCTTTGGTCTGATTGGGATTCACTTCGGTGAAGTCCCGCACGAAGGGCATACGGCGGGTCGACTGAAATTGACGCACATCTTGCTGGCAATGATTCCCGCCGTGGTGCTTGGGCTGGTTTTTCATGACGTGATCAAATCGCTGTTTTACCCACAGAACGTGATGTACGCGCTGGTTGTCGGTGGTTTTCTGCTGTTAGCGGCGGAATGGCTCAAGCCTAAAAAGCCGCGTGCCGTCGGGCTGGATGACATCACGCATCGTCAGGCCTTTATGATTGGCTGTTTTCAATGTCTGGCGCTGTGGCCCGGTTTTTCTCGTTCGGGTGCGACCATTTCCGGCGGGATGCTGATGGGCGTCAGCCGCTATGCGGCTTCTGAGTTCTCTTTTATTCTGGCGGTTCCCATGATGATGGGCGCGACCGTTCTGGATCTGTATAAAAGCTGGCACTTCCTGTCGCTGTCTGATGTACCGATGTTTGCCGTTGGTTTCGTGACGGCGTTTCTCGTGGCGCTGATTGCGATTAAAACCTTCCTGAAAATCATCAAACGCATCTCGTTTGTCCCGTTTGCGATTTACCGTTTTATCGTCGCGGGCGTCGTTTACATGGTGTTTATGTAAGACTAATTCTATCAGTTGTCGTTAGATAGAGGAGAGGCCACGCATTAGCGTGGCCTCTTTGTTTCAGGATGTAGCGGATGCATCCGGCTGTTGTGCTTTCCAGTCTGCCAATGCCTGAGTGCGGCGACGTGCCAGCTCATTGCGCACGTCGATGCCTTTAAAACCGTCGGCAACCACGCCTGCACTGCTGACCTGGCTGGCAACGCGGAAGGCTTCACGCAGATAGTCGCCTTGCGGATAAGGCGTATCTTCGAAACCTGCCCGCCCTCGGGCGTCGGCTTCGCTAGTGAGCGCTAACTGCTCCAAACGCTGCGGCTTGCGCCAGACGTCAATCGCATCAAATAACTTCAGCAGGGTTTTAGGTTGCAGCACCTGCACGGTATGAATCAGGTCATGATATTCGGCAACCAGTTTCGCCAGATCGCGAATCGGGTTAGGCACACGCAGGCGCTGACACAGCGCTTCAACCAATTTGACCCCTGCCGGGCCATGCCCGTGATGCCGTGGCCACAGCTCGGGAGGCGTCAGCCCTTTTCCTAAATCGTGGCACAGCGTAGCAAAGCGCACGTCAATCTCAGGGCTGAGGCGTGCGGCCATCGCCACCGTCATCATGGTATGAATGCCGGTATCGATCTCCGGGTGCCATTTGGCGGGGGCTGGTACGCCATACAGATTATCGATTTCAGGGAACAGCACGGCTAGCGCTCCGCAGTCACGTAGCACCTGAAAATAGACATCGGGTGATGAGGTACCAAGCGCTTTTTCCGTCTCTTTCCAGACTCGCTCTGGCGTCAGATAGGCCAGTTCGCCCTCATGCGCCATTTTTTGCATCAGCGCCATGGTTTCTTCTGCAATCTGGAAACCGAGATGAGCAAAACGCGCGGCAAAACGCGCAACGCGCAGCACCCGTAGCGGATCCTCGCTGAACGCGTCGGAAACGTGGCGCAGTACGTGATTCTCAAGATCGCGACGACCGTGATAAGGATCGATAAGGTCTCCCTGCTCGGTGCGGGCAATGGCATTGATAGTCAAATCGCGGCGCAGTAAATCCTGCTCTAACGTGACATCGGGGGCAGCATGGCAGACAAAACCGGTATAGCCTTTGCCGGATTTTCGCTCGGTACGCGCGAGGGCGTATTCATCGTGGCTCACGGGGTGTAAGAAAACGGGAAAATCCTTTCCAACCTGCTGGTAGCCCTGCGCAAGCAGATCCTCCGGCGTAGCGCCAACCACCACCCAATCTTTCTCGGTGACGGGTAAACCCAGCAGGCTGTCCCGAACAGCACCGCCGACAAGGTAAATCTTCAATGTCGGGCTCCTGAATAAATAACCAATACTTCACCACATACTACCATCTTTGCGCCGCCGCGTTGGCTGCAAAGAAAAATGCCTGCAAGAAGCAGTAATGCCAGTCAGTTAAGCGACTGACTGGCAGTTTATCTACGGGCCTTACTGTATTTTTGGGGCCTTTCTTTTACTATTCGTGGGAAGGCCCTTTCCCTTCTTATCGGTAATTTCACCAGTTGTCCCTGGCTTTCAAGATCACGCATTAGTTCCGGGATGCGGCCCGGTGAAGCACCCTGTAGTGTCATCAGCATTCGCATCACCATTCCGCACGATTCTGAGAAGCTCAGCTGATTTGGCCAGTATCCTTTCAGATGTCCTGCCATTTTAATCATCTGATATCTTACAAGATTATAGGCCAGTAATACTCCCCATAACTCCTGCTCCACGAGCTCAGGTTTCTTACTTCGCAGTGTCAGCCTGCTCAGTTGCATCGTCTGCTTTATCTCACGGTAGCCCAGCTCGATTTCCCACCGGTGGCTGTACAGGTCCGCCATCTCTCCACCAGGGAAGCGCAGCGCATCCGTCATCGACGTCAGCAGATGACAGACCTTTCCTTTGCGGGTCAGTGTCAGTAGCCGTGCTGTGATTTCCTCCCCCAGACCCGGCCACTTTTTACGGGCCTGTGGACTGGTTTTCAATTTTACCAGATGATCACCTTTACCCAGCTTCCTGACCTCTTCATACTGCGCCCCCTTTTTCAGCGGGATCAGCCAGTGCCGGTGTTTCCCCGCCTGATTCCAGGCATTCAGCAAACCCAGTGCGTAATAGCCTTTATCGAGTAAAGTCAGCGTGTTATCACCTGTCTGTGCTATCAACTGTTCTGCAAGCGCATTTTCACTCTCTTTCATCGTGCCAAAGGCTGCTGCCGTCAGCAGATGGCTGGTCAGCTCCATCTGGCAGACCATTTTTACCTGTGGATAGAGTCCCGGTTTTCCGCCATGTGTCTGGCGCGGGAAGGCGGCATCATTTTCTGGTGTATCCGGCGTTCGCCAGACCACGCCATCCACGGCCAGCAGAGTCAGGCCACACCAGTGTGGATGTGGCGTTTCACTATGCCAGAGCTGTGCAGTTTGTGTGAACACACGGCGAACGGCCTCACTTCCCAGGCGCTGGCGAGCCTGAATCACGGCACTCGGGGCGACAAAGGGACGGTTACCCGGCAGCATAATATCCAGACGGTTAACAATCTGGTGAAGGGGCTCTTTACGTTCAAGCGCCATGCCGACAATGCACCAGACCATCATTTCAAGCGGGAGACGCCGCTTGCGTAGCGTGACCGTGCCGGACTCGGCGAGACAACGTGAGACGAGTTCGGGGTCGAGATAATCCCCCAGAGAAGTCAGTGGGTTACGCAAAGAGTCGTAATGGGATACCAGATCAAGAGCCTGTCCAATGTGCATAAAAAAATCCGGAAACGGGTGAGCATTTCCGGATTTTTACACATCCACTGGATCGGTCAACCGATCCTTAACTGATCGGCATTACAGTCAACTGGCCGTGGTTTTATCTTGGCGTGGTTATCGCTGCGATTTGGTTTGCTTATGCCATTGCCATGACCATTATTGAACTGGTTTCAATCATGAGAGATCGCTGGTTTATCGAGAAGCTCGTCTCCCCTAGCGAAAGCGAATGGTACGGTGGCTATATCGATGCCCGCGACTACCGCGTCACGGCGCTTGAGCGTCTGCTATCACTGAAATAGCACATCAGTAACCGTGTCTGGCATGCAATATCGCGGCGCCAGACACTCACCACCACTGCGCTATTGGTTAGATTTGGGCATCGGCCGCCAATCCACCTTTATCGGGTACGCTTTGAAGTTATAGTCAATTCCGTAAGAGTGCTGCCTGCCAGCCAGGCTGCATTTACCGAAAAAAGAGTATTCTCCGTTGTATCGCTCTGGAGGTGTCGCAATCACGATGTTTCCGCAACAGTCAGGATAAATACATGCTGTCGTGTGGGTAAATACAATATAGCCGTCATCGGTTCTGCTAAATAACCTGTCGGCATAAAGCTGTTTGCATTCCTCTTTATTGGGTGCACCGACGACAAAAATGCGGAGATTGTCATAATATCCCACCAGCACCACACCAAATATCACCCCGAATGCGGCAACATACGCCCACAGCGGTAAGTTAATTGCAGGATGAATCTGCATAAGATCCGCGACAAGACTCAATCCCGGCAATAAACAAACGGCGACAAAACTGACAATGAACTTACTCTGTTCAGAATGCGATATTTCCTTATAAATACGAGCCGTGTTTTCGCCCACCAGATTAGTGTATTGCCCGTGGTGATTATTGACGTTAATAACGCCTGATTCATTATTGATAACCGTTTGATGTTCGCCCGAGTTTCTCTGTTCAATCTCCATCACTCCCTCCGTAGACATAAAACCATCACAGTAAGGGATTTGAGCACAACATGAATGAACCCGCTACGTTGATCTTCACTCACACCTTATTGGCGCATGCCGATCGCCAACCGATTAAAGGCACTCATCAGCGCAACGGCAAAGCTCAGATCGGCGATCTCTGCATCGCTGAAATGCGCCTTCAGCGGTTCGAAATCTTCATCAGGCGCGTGGCTACGAGCCACATCCACAAGCGATTCAGTCCAAGCCAGCGCCGCACGCTCGCGTTCATTGAACTGCGCGCTCACACGCCAGCCCGCCAGGCTGTCCAGCTTGGCATTTGGCACACCGTCTGCGCGCAAAGCCGACGCATGCATCTCCAGACAAAAAGCGCAGCCATTAATTTGTGAAACACGCAAATAGACCAATTCGATCAACGGTTTGCCAAGGCTGCTCTTGTTCAGCGCTTTCTTGGCAATGCCGAACCCTTGATAGGCTTCTGGCGAGAGGGTTTGGTAGGGCAAACGAAGCGTATTCATAGAAGATCTCCAGTAAGAATGAAAGAACGAGAAAAGAAGTCAGCGCATAGAGCGTCTGAGCCCATATTTCAACCGTCGAGAGTTACCTGACCGAGCCATCCGAGGTGGCAGCAAAGTCGTTGTTTCATGGCTCTTCACACCGATAACGCCTGGTTGAAATGTAGCCCTTTAGCGAGTAAGCCCTGACGAAAATAGAAGCGTTGTGCCAGCGCATTGCCCAGAGCCGTATCGAGTACCAGATGAACACAATCTTGCCGCTGCGCTTCCTCGCGCATTGCCTCGATCAGCAGGCCGCCGAGCCCCCGATCGCGGGCAGCGACGGCAACCACAAGGTCATCAACATAGAGGAATTGGCCATACAATAGGTTTTCCTGAATGCGATAGCCCGCCAATCCCATGACGAGATCGCCCTGCCATGCCGCCAGCAGACGATAACCTTGCCCAGCCTGACGACGAGCCTGCGCAGTGAATGCAGCAGCATCAGGAAGATGAGGCCGTAGCTCCCGCATAACATCAAAGCAAGCCAGGTAGTCCCGATCGCTGTCAATGAGGCTCAATCGAAAGGTGCTCATGTCAATCTCCTTGTAATGGAGCGGGTATGTTAGGAAAATCATGACCCATAAAAAAGGTGCAAGAATTGAGTAAATGAATGGGACATGACGGATGGACATGCAGCAACTGAAGCCAAGCAGAGAACATGATGCACCGCTCTATTTACAGTTGTATCGACGCTACCGCGACGCCATTACCGCCGGAAAACTTCATCCGGGCGATCGCGTGCCGTCCGTGCGCAGCCTCGCCAGTGAGCTAAATCTGGCACGCGGCACGGTCGAAATGGCTTATCAGATGCTGGCCAGTGAAGGCTATTTCCTGACACGCGGCCCAGCAGGAACCATCGTCTCACCCCGGCTGGAAAATCTGGGCGAGTCGGGACATATCGCCACATCCCTTTCTCAAATACCCACGCGCCCGCAGACCGAGGCAGATCAAGTACAACCTTTCCAACTCGGTTTACCAGCACTGGATGCCTTTCCCCGCAAGAGCTGGGCGCGCCTTGCCGGACACAATTTACGTACTCTGGATACGGCAGCCATGATCTATCCCGATCCGGCGGGGTATGAACCACTTCGCCGCGCCATCGCGACCTATCTGGGAATCTCGCGCGGTATCACTTGCACATACGAGCAGGTGTTCATCACCGCAGGCTACCGGGGAGCGCTGGAACTGGTGTGTCGCACGTTATTGCAACCCGGTGATAGTGGATGGTTCGAGGATCCCGGCTATCTCTTTGCGCGCCAGTTTTTGGAGCGAGCAGGTATGCATCTGGAACCCGTTCCAGTGGATGAGGAAGGCCTGAATGTGGACATGGGCCAACAACGAGCCGCAGAGGCACGTTTTGCCGTAGTGACCCCCACACACCAAAGCCCCATGGGCGTGGCGTTGTCCTTACCCCGACGACTACAGCTGTTGGAATGGGCCAGCCACCGCCGATCGTGGATCATTGAGGACGACTACGACAGCGAGTTCCGTTACCACGGTCGGCCATTGCCGGCGCTGAAAAGTCTGGATCGCGACGGGCGCGTGCTCTACACCGGCACCTTCAGCAAGGTGCTGTTTCCCGGCTTACGCTTAGCCTATCTGGTTGTCCCTGAACCGCAGATCGAGCGCTTCAAGGATACGGCAAATCATTTTTGCTGCCCCGGTTCGATCTTGCCTCAGGCCACGGTGGCGGCTTTCATAGAGCAAGGTCACTTTGCCCGCCATTTGCGCAGAATGCGTTCACTGTATGCGATTCGCCGCGGCTATCTCGTCGATGAGCTGCTCCAGACATTAGGTTCACACCTGATCGTCCAGCCGCAGGCGGGCGGTATTCATGTGTTAGCTAAGCTGGCCGCCCGTGGCAACGATCAGTCTCTGGCAGCAGCGGCACAATCTCATGGTCTTGCCATTCAGGCGCTGAATGACTGGCGAATGAGCAGGTCATCACAGGGTGGGCTGCTTATGGGATTCACTAATGTGACCGAACCTGCGATGGCGAAGGCGTTGGTACATCAACTGGCCGTTGCCATCGGGTTATCGTGAAAGGGTTTCGAGCCGCATTGCGGCCCGTAAGCTCAACCGGTATGACTTCCCACCCGCCGAACTGACTCTCTGACCACCACCTGTCCGGCCAACTCGGTGCGCTGGGCAATACCGAGCGCCTGTGAAGGTGTCATTTGCTGCGCCAGCAGCTGTAGCGCCGCGCGAGCAATCGTTTCAAATGGCAGATGCACCGTGGTGAGTGAAACCGGCAGCATATCGAACGGCAGGATGTCGTCCATTCCCATCACCGACATGTCTTCCGGCACCCGTAGTCCGTGCTGATACAGCGCGTCGATCACGCCGATGGCCTGATTATCCGCCGCACAGAAAATCGCGGTAACCCCCAGTCTGTCAGGGTTCGCCGTCAGCCAACGCAATAGCGCATCACGCGCCGTGCGCGGGTGGAAATCCGGCAGCGAAAGGATCAGATCCTCATCGACCACAATGCCCGCCTGCATAAGTGCATCCCGATAGCCGCGCTCGCGCTGTTTGATCGTCATACGCGACGTCCAGGTCAGGTGCAGGATCCGCGTATGTCCTTGTTCGATCAGGTAGCGCACTCCCGCCGCCGCTGCATAGTGGTTGGCGGGCGTGACGCTGCTCAGGCGCATCGAGGGATCTTCACCGTTAATCAGCACCGCCGGAATGCCGCTTTCCGCGACGGCATTCAGCAGCGTCGGGTGATCGTCATTCACGATCAGAATACCGCTCTCTTTTCCGCCCTGAAGCTCGCGCAGCAACTGCTGTTCGTTAATGGTGTCATGCTCCCCCAAAAACGGACGCAGTTGGATATTACGTTGCAAACACAACGTTTTCAGGGCGTTAATCAGCGTCAGCGACACCAGATTGTACTCGCTCTCCAGCATCAGGTTGCGCGGCGTCGCCAGCAGAATGTGGCGCAGCGGTTCCGTCTGCGCAACGGTCGCTTTAGCCACTTTATGCAGCGGATAACCCTGCTCGGTGGCAATCGCCATGATGTGCTGCCTGACTTTGGCGCTGATCGGCGCCGTGCCGTTCAGCGCGCGGGAAACCGTGCTAATGGAAACCCCGGCGCGGTCGGCAATATCCTTGAGTGTCGCCATTATTTCATCCCCGTGTTGGCAATCCCCGTCGTGATGTATTTTTGCAGGAAGACGAACACCGCCGTTACCGGCAGAAGCGAGAGCATCGTCATCGCCAGTATATAATGCCACTGCACCGAGAACTGCCCCTGAAACGCGTTCAGACCGATTTGCAGCGTAAAATTATCCTGACTGGAGAGGACGATCAGCGGCCAGAGGAAATCGTTCCAGCGCCAGATCACCGAGAAAATCGCCAGCACCGCCAGCGCGGGGGCGGTTAACGGCAGGATGATCTTCCAGTAAATACGGAACTCGCTGGCAGCATCGATGCGCGCCGCCTCGATCAGCTCATCGGGGATGGTCAGCATATATTGCCGCAGCAGGAATACGCCCGTCGGTGTCGCGACCGTAGGAATAATCACGCCCCACAGGTTATCGCCCATGTTCAGGCCAATCACCACCAGGAACGTCGGCACCATGACCACCGACAGCGGAATCATCATGGTGGAGAGAAACAGCGTCAGCACCGTACCCCGCCCGCGAAATTCGTATTTCGACAGCGCAAACGCCGCCATCGAACTGAGCAACAGGGTCAGCAGCGTCGCCATCACCGTCACGAACACGGTGTTCTTCAAGTACGTCGTAAAGTGGAACTTCGTCAGCGGCGTGGCGTAGTTATCCATCTCCAGATGCAGCGCTTTCATCGGCACCAGATCTTTGGTCGGAACACGTACCACCTCGCTCGGCGCATCCGGGTTCACCAGTTGCGCGATCAAGCCGATGCGCCGCACCAGCGCCATCGTTTTCGCGTCGCCATCGTCCTGCTTAACCTGCCACAGCTCCAGCGGCTTCGGGTACTCCGGTAGCGTGATGGTATCCGCCGCCTGCGGCAGAAAGCTGGGCGGAAAGCGGTTGATCTCCGCCGGCGTTTTGAACGACGACATCGCCGCCCACATCACTGGAATCAGCACCAGCAGCGTGCCGACCACCAGCCAGACCCAGCTCATGATATCGGTGATGTGAATGTGTCCCGGATGACGGGTGCGGGTGAGAAATGCGATTATCTTCATCATGGCTCCCGTTATTATTTCCCTTCCAGCCGACGCGTCAGCAGGAACTGCAACGCCGTCAGGATCATCAGCACCACGCCCATCAACACAGAAGCCGCCGAGGCCAGCCCGTAGAGCGACGCGTTAGACGAAAAAGCGGTCTGGTAGATGTACTGCACGATAAAGCTGTTGGCCGTACCGGGGCCGCCACCGTTGGTTAACACCCAGGCTTCATCGAAGATCTGCACACTGTTGATGGTCAGCAGAATCACCACCACCAGAATGTTCGGTGCCAGCAGCGGCAGCGTCAGGCGATAAAAACCACGCCAGCGCGAGGTGCCGTCCACCGCCGCGGCCTCATAAATATCACGCGGGATCGCCTGCAATCCAGCCAGCAGGATCAGGGTATAAAACCCGACGTGAAACCAGACGGAGACAAACACCACCCAGAAGCGCGACAGCGTCGGATCCAGCAGGAAGGTAATCGGCTGCCCGCCGAGCGACGACAGCACCAGATTCAGCAGGCCGTTGCGATTAAGGAACCACTGCCAGATCAGGCCCACCACCACTGGTGACAGCAGCACCGGATAGAAGAACATCGCGCGGAAAAAGCCTCGGGCGATAATCTTGCGGTTGAGGATCAGCGCCGTCACCAGCGCTACCAGCAGCGTGCAGAGTACGTTGAAAAAGGTGAACGACACCGTGTTGTAGACACCAGTCCAGAACAGATCCTGTTCACAGCTTGACGGCTCGGCGTAGTTGCCACAGCTCAGCAACGTGGCAAAGTTATCCACGCCCACGTAGGGGCGTTCCCACAGCAGAATATTGGTGCCGCCGGTAAAGGCGTAGCACACCGCCAGCAGAATCGGAATAAAGACAAAAACGGCAAACAGCAGCATGTTGGGCGCGATAAAAAACCACGGCATCACTTTGCGACCACCGAGTTTTTGTAGCAGATTCACCGCTTTCTCTACTGGCGTCACCAGCTTATCAACCAGCGAGCCTGCGGGCAGTAAGGCAATCTTTCTCATGTCATCCTCTCCCGTCGCGATAATTAATGCTCGGTGCAGCGCGGTAATGTGTCATCCGTTTCGCTATCGAACAGATGGCAATACGCCAGTGGAAAGCGGACGAACACCGATTCGCCTGCGGCGAACTCACGATGCTGCGCCAGATGGACGATCATCTCGTCGTCAATGCCGCCCATTCGCCCGTAGATGAAAGTCTCATGCCCCATCATCTCGCAGCGATCGACGCACAGCGCAATCCCCTCGCCTTCTTCCACCAGTTCACAGTGTGAAGGGCGAATACCGAGCGTGACGTTTTGTCCGACGGTGCCGATAAACGGCAGCACCAGACGATTACCGGACGGACACTGCACCTCGACGCCATCCGCGCAGGTGGCAACGATCTGCGCCGGGAACATGTTCATGCGCGGTGAACCAATGAAGCCCGCGACAAATTTGTTTTTCGGCCGATTGAACAGCTCCAATGGCGTGCCAACCTGCTCGATACGGCCCGCGTTCAGCACCACAATGCGCTGCGCCATCGTCATCGCTTCCACCTGATCGTGAGTCACGTAAATCATGGTGGTACGCAGTTTCTGGTGCAGGCGGGACAGCTCGCCGCGCGTCTGCACGCGCAGCTTGGCATCCAGATTCGAGAGCGGTTCATCAAACAGGAACAGATCGGGTTCGCGTACGATCGCACGGCCAATGGCTACGCGCTGCTGCTGTCCACCTGACAGCGCGCGCGGCTTGCGATCCAGATAAGGTTCCAGCCCCAACATACGCGCCGCTTCATCAATACGGCTGTTAATTTCCGCTTTAGGGAAGTGCAGGTTTTCCAGCCCAAACGCGAGGTTCTTACGCACCGAGAGGTGCGGATAGAGCGCGTACGACTGGAATACCATCGCAATCTTGCGCTCCGCCGGCGTGAGGTCATTCACCTTGCGCTTGTCGATCCACAGTTCACCGCTGCTGATTTCCTCCAATCCGGCAATCATGCGTAGCAGCGTGGATTTTCCACAGCCCGACGGGCCGACAAAGACCATGAACTCGCCGTCATGAATCGTTAAGTCCACGCCTTTGATAATGTTCACCGCACCATAACTTTTGTGGACGTTTTTTAGTTCCAGACTCGCCATTGTCAGCCCTCGCAAACAGAATCTAACTGTGCCAATAACATCAGCATGACCAGCGCCTGCCCGTAAGGCACGGCAACATTGGGAATATCGCGATAGAACTGTAAGTCGTGCCCCATCGCCGTGCCGTCCGAGACACCCTGCACCACACCCTGTGCGTCAATCTGCGCCACCACGGCGGCATAGCCTTTTTCCAGCACCTCCTGCGGGAAATCGTGCAGCATTCCCAGCCGACGCGCCGTCAGAATGCCAGCGATAAACCCGGCGCTGGCAGAGGTCTCCAGCGGTGAATCCGGGTCATCCAGCAGCGTGTGCCACAGGCCGGACTCGTGCTGGCAGCGCGCCAGCGTGGTCGTTTGCTGTTCCAGAATCGCTTCCAGCATGCGCAGTACCGGCGCGGACAGCTCATCTTCCGCCAGCACCCGCATTTCCGGCAGCACTAGCGTGATCCAGGCATTACCGCGCCCCCAGAATGCATTGGCATAGTGATGACGACCGACGAACGTCCAGCCGTGATACCACAGCCCGCTCCGCACATCGGCCAGATAGCGCGCGTGCGTGACGAGCTGGTATTCCGCCTCTTCAATGAGATCGCGGCGGGAGAGCAATTTCCCCGCGACCACCAGAAACAGACCGGCCATAAACAGCGTGTCATCCCACAGTTGCCCGGTGTTCGGGCGCTCTTTCACCGTGTGCTGGAAACCCCCGTCCTCGGTTTTCGGCAGCGAGTGCAGCAGCCAGTCCGCCCAATCGCTCACGGTTTCACGCCACTGCGCGGGCGCATCCGGTTTGTCCTGACACAGCAATGCCAGCACCAGCATCGGCGCCGTCGAGTTGATCTGACGCGGCGGCAGCCCGGCATCCAGCTTTTGCTGATACCAGTTCGCCAGCGTCGTCAGCATGGTGTCGTCCTGCGTCAGATGCGCCAGCTTCCAGAAACCGTACAGCCCGACACCGACTTCCCAATCCCACTCTTCGAATTGAATCGTCAGCCCGGCGTCCGGCGTGTCGTCCTGCGTCACGCTGTCAATCGCTTTCAGGCGGCAAAATGCCCGCGCCACCTGCGCCAGCAGCGCTTCGGTTTGTTGTCGGTTAAGTGAACCTGTCTTCATGTCATGGGTTTCCTGTGTTGAACTGCGGGACGACCGGGACATCGTCGGGAAAAATGAAAGGCTGCTGCGCCACGCTGAATCCTGCCGTGTGGCTAAAGGCCAGTTCGCCGTAATCGGGATCGTCGATACGTACGCCGTCGCGGTCCTGTATCAGCGAACGCCCTCGGAAGCGAGCAGCGAATGCGGCGAATCCTTGTGCGCCGTCGCCGCTGTCCACGGCAACGAACCAGACGTTCTGTTCGCCATACGCGCGTAGTTCGCCTTCCGCCTGCTGGCCTGCGGTTGCAAACGGCTGTAATCCGGCGGGATTATGGAAGGCGGCATAGCCATTGCCGCCGCGTACAAAGCACCAGACGTCTTCAACGATGACGTCATCCAGTGCAGTTTGCGGCAGATAAAGGTGCGTCCACGGACGGACATCCTGTTGCAGATCGAACACCATCAGCGCGCGGTTACGGTGCTGCATCAGGTGCGGCAAACGCCCGTTACCCGCCCAGTAAGAAGGACGGTGCACGCCGTCAGGACGATCCTCGCCGGGGTGGTTCACCCACAGGCGGGCGGCATAGTGTGTCCCCAGCCGTACGTCCAGCAGATGCTGCTGGTGTCCTGGCTGGCCGGGGTGATGATCGAAAACGGAAGAAAAGGCGACATCCTGTTGCTTCCAGGCGATGATGCGAGCGCTACGGTTCAGCCCTTGTACCCAGCGTGCTTCTGCACCGTGCGGCAGTGACCAGTGTGCAATCCGATCCGTCGTTTCCGGCGGTTGATAGTCGCTCAGGCACAGCAGCGGCAGTGCGGCGCAGTGCGGAATCAGCCAGCCCTCGCCCCACATCAGCGCACACAAGCCGGACAGCTCGGTCAACATGCCAGATCGCAGCTCTTTATCGTAGGCGCGTCCCATCGTGCCCACCGCGACGCCGTTCTGATGTACCCACGCCGTCATCAGCATGATGCGGTCAATCACCACGCGAGATTTCTCGCGCAAATCGGCGTCCTGCGCCAGTTCGTACAGCGCCATCAACCCAATCAGATCGATGGGGTAATAGGCCGCTGAGTTCCACTCCACCAGACCGTGCTCCAGAATGGAATCAAACCAGCGCGTCAGGCGTTCATGAGCAATCGTCTTTTGCTCCAGACCACGGCGACCGCTGCACGGGAAGGTATCATCGGGGAAGTTTTGTCCGGCCAGATACTGCCCGACGTGGAAACACAGACAGTGGTTTTCACTCCAGAACCACATGGTGTCGTTGCCCGGTTCATCAATCCAGTAGCGGAAACCGAGAATGGCGCTACGCACGCGACGCCAGTCCTGCGGCGGCAATTGCTGCCCCTGATAGCGCTGCCACAGCCAAATCAACGGCACCAGTTGGAAATCCGCACAGTCTTCGCGGCGGCTGATTTTTTGCAACGCGCTGTTGAGAATCGGCGCAGCAGCATCGCTGCCCTCACCTGTCGCAACAATCGCCAACAGCCGTCCGAGGCGTTCAAAACCGTGCAGCGCGGTATGGCGTAGAACCGCCTCACGCCGTGCTGCCAGCGTCGGTAACGCGGGCATCGTTTGTTCAGGCAAACGCCCAAAGCTGAGCGTGCGTGTCAGCGTAATACCGTTGCAGGTCGCGGCGCAGACCAGATCGTAGTAGCCCACCAGAGCGGAGGGTAAATCCACCTGCCAGCCCAGATTACCAGCAGGCAGCGTCTGTTTCTGCTGCCATACGGGGACGGATTCGTTGACGTTACCAATCAAACGATGCGCCATCGTCACGGACTCCGGCAGCGGCTGCGTACTGTTCAGCACCAGTACGGGCGGTTGAATCAGGTTATTCTCCAGAGCCAGCCCGTTTATCCAGCCATCCAGCGCGGTCAGTTGTTCACTGAGCGCCGTGTCGTCGTCAAGCTGCCAGCAGAGCGTGTCTTCCCCCTGATAACACAGGCTAAACAGGTAATCGGTATCGCGTTCGCACAGCTCTTCGCTATGAACCACCAGCGTGTTCATCCCGGCTTTCAGCGGCAGCGTGATAGCACAGGTTTGTTCGGTATTACGGGTAAAGGGCGTAAAGCGGGCAACCTGCTCGCCATTCAGCCACAGCGTCACCCCGCCGCAGGTGCTGAGCATAAAGGGGGCTGGCTGCGCGCTATCGCTGTGGATCACGCAGCGGGAAAAGCGCTGAACGTGAACCGGACACGGCCAGAAATCACTGAAATTCACGCTGCGGCTTTCATCGCCGCCACTCCACATCAGCGGGAATCGTAAATTGTCCGGCAACGCCACCTCGCGCTTTGCCTCTTCCTGCAAAAAACGCACGCGGCAGGGCAACACGCCGACATCGACAAAGCCGTTAATAAAGCGGTAATTCACCTTATCCGGCAGCGTATCCGGTTCGGCGAAATAACGTTCTTCCGTCAATTCGGTAATCAAAAACCGATTAATGACGCCGTTCTTCTTTAATTTCCAACCGATATTCATACGGAATCCTGTTTACGGCTTTGACAAATAAAATAACGAAAATGTATGGCTGAACGTATTTGCACTTTTGCTGTGCGTACGCTGCCAATATTTAGGGCAGCGAGCCATTCTCTGCACCGTAATATCGCAACTTCAATGCAAATTTGCATTAAATTGTCATTTGCATTCATTTATTGACATTTCGCATTAATAAATAAGATCCTCACGTTTATATATGTGATTAATATCACAAAAATGCTTTATTTAAATCAACATTTAAAATATCTTTAACCTTCCTCACATAAATCAGTCGGGGTTCTGTCCATGATTGCATGATGAAAATGACAGATGAATGCAAATTTGCATTAATAAGAAAACGGAATAATTCACAGAAAGAAAATAAGCCCCGTTAACAGCGACAGGGTATTTACGTCATTAATCAAACTTATGATGTGGAGAGGTTTATGATGCGTTCCAACACCGCGTTATTTTTTTCCGCCCTTGCACTGGGGTTATTCAGCAACAGCGTGTTAGCCGCCAAAACGCAAATAACATTTTTATATAGTGACGACGATCCCGAATTAGTGCATTTCATGGAACAGAAAGTGAAAGCTTTCTCCCAAAGCAACGAGCGCATCGACGTGAATTTTGTCAGCACTGGCTATAACGCGCTGCAAACACAGTTACCGATGCAGTTAGCGGCGGGCTTAGGCCCGGATATTGCCAAAACCACACAAATGGGATTGCTCGGGTATACGCTGGATTTGCGCCCTTACCTGAAAGACCCCGCCGCCTTTGAGAAACGCTACAGCGCCGGTATCGAAAAGATCATGCGTGTAAAAGGCGTGCATAAAGCAGATGCGCTGCCGGGCTTTGTCGCGTCCTGGACGGCCGATCTACCGTTCGTTAACGTGACGCTGTTTGAACAGGCGGGCGTTCCTCTGCCGCAGCCGGGTTATACGATTGATGATTTGATGAAAGCCTCGAAGCTGGTCGCGGAAAAAACCGGCGTACATATCCCCTTCACCATCGACCGCAGCGGTTTCCGCTTCTCCGGTCCGGCCTACTCTTACGGCGCACGCTACGATAAAGACGGGCTGATCAACTTCCCAGACGCCGCCGCGCAACAGTGGATTAAAGATCTGAAACGCTGGTCAGATGAAGGCGTGTTCCCACGTGAAATGTGGGGCGCAGCGGGCGGCGGCCAGTACAAGAGCATGGCGGACGATTTCGTGAACGGCAACATCGTGACCTACTTCTCCGGCAACTGGCTGTTGAACCAATTCAGTAAGCAGATTGGCGACGGCTTTGACTGGAAAGTGCTGCCTGCACCTTGTAAAGAGAAGTGCATTTCGATGGGCGGTGCGACCTTTATCATGCCGTTCACTACCACCAAACATCCGCAGGAAGTGGCCGAATTCATGGAGTGGCTGGGCAGCGAACCGCTGCAACGTGAGATTGCCGAACGCTTCAATATCATCGTCGGCGCGGATATTGCCGATCTGCACTACCAGACCAAAGATAAACACGTGATCGACGGCCTGAACACCGCACGCGAAGAGATCAAAAAGATCCCGTCTTACGTCTTTGATTGGGAACGCATGGAAAGTTTGGGTGCGAACGAACTGTACCCCATCATTCTGACGCGCTTTACCCAATATCTGAACGATCAGGTGTCGTTTGATGAGTATCTGCGCCTGACGTCAAACGATGTGAAACGCCTCAACGAGACGATCGCGACCAATCAACAACAGCGGAAAAACGCACCGTGAAATGGCAACTAAGGGAGATCGACATTGATGGCGATCGCCCCTTTGATTGTACGCGCGAAAGCGCGATATGCGAGCAGCGCTGGTCAGGGCAAAGCCGCTATCTGCTGGTCACTGGCGGTTTCACCCGGCTGCTGCACTGGCATGACGGTCTCCTGAGCTGTCGCGGCGGCGACAGCTTTCCCATCGGCAATCCGGGCAGCCTGTCGCGGCTGGGACTGTGGGCGGTGCAAGAGATGCTTCAGGCCGTTGAGGGCATCACGCCGCTTACGCCACTCAGTGAAGCGCTGTTCCTGCACTTCGATAAGCATGTCGATCGGGTGATCGACTGGTCAAAGCAGGCGCAGGCCGTGGACTACAGCCTGCTAGGGAAAAGGGTGCTGGCACACCCGCACGACGCGCTGGCGGTGCAATTGCTGACCCGCTGCGCTGACGAGCTGACCGTACTGCTCAATAGCCTGCCGGACTCACCGGCTGACGCCGTCGACCTCAGCGGCGATCTGGCGGTGGCCTGCCTTCCCTATCTGGATTCAGGAGCACGCGCATCATGACGACATGGCTCTATGCCGGTGTAGATGGCGGCGGCACTGGCTGTCGGGCACGTATTTATCAGGCCGATGGTACGCCGCTCGGTCAGGGGCACGGCGGCCGCGCCAATCTGCTGCTCGGCGTGGAAAGCGTGCGCCAGTCGGTGGATGATGCCATCGCACAGGCGCTAAAGCATAGCGGACTGTCGCCGGATGACGTATCCCGGCTTAAAGTCGGGCTGGCACTCGCCAGCGCAGAACATCGCCTCGCCTACGAGTCCTTTCTGGCGTTGCCGCATCCTTATGCCGCTCAGGTACTCAATACCGATGCGCTGGGTGCCTGTCTGGCCGTCAATCAAGGGAAAGAAGCGGGCGTGGTCATTGCCGGAACCGGCTCCTGCGGGCTGGCGTGGCAGAAACAGACCATTACCGCCTACGGCGGCCATGAATTCCCGATCTCCGATCAGGGTAGCGGTGCACGCCTCGGGCTGGCCGCATTGCAACACACCTACGATGTACTGCATGGCTGGTGCGCGCCGTCTGCGCTCAGTCAAAGCATCGACGATTTCTTTTCCGCCAGCGCAGCGCACGCGCAGGCTGCCAACACGCTCGACGCGCTACAGCGGTTTAGTCAGCAGGCAAAACCGGGTGACTACGCGCAGTTCGCCCGCCGCGTATTTGACTGCGCTCAGCAGGACGATGCCGTTTCTCACGCGCTGTTGGCGCAGACGGCCAGCGAAATCAGCCTGCTGTTAGCCGCCGTGGCGCGCCATGCCACGCCTCGCTTATCGCTCATGGGCAGCATCGGCTTACATATTCGTCCCTGGCTGCCGGACGAGTGGCAATCCCAACTCGCCACCCCGATGGGCGATGCGCTCGACGGCGCACGATTGATTGCCTGTCATGATTATGCGTTATACAGCCATCCGTTATAAATAATGCCGGAGACATCAATGACATCACTCACTCGCAGAACTTTCGTCAAGCTCGGCGCAGGCAGCGCCATTACGCTGGCTGGCGGTTTTTTTCACGCCAACGCCGAATCCTCAGTGCCCGCCAGTCCGCTGCGCATTGCCATTATTTCGGATGTCCACGTCCATAATATCTACGGCAACTACGATTTTGACGGCCTGCCCGATGCGCAGACCGGAAAGAAGCTGACCATTCGCACCCTGAAAGATTCGGTGAATTCGACCCGCATCTTCAATGAACCCTACTTTGCACTGCTGGCCGCGCTGGACGAACTGGCAAAACAGCAGGTGAAATACGTGGTGCTGTCCGGCGATTATTCAGATGACGGCCAGCAGCCTACTGTTGAAGGCATTGCCGCCATCCTGACACAGTATGAACAGCGCCACGGCATGCGCTTCTTCGCCACGCCGGGCAACCATGATGTCAATCGGCCACAGGGCGATGATTCCTGGCAAAGGATGCTCAACGCCGACGGCAGCAGCACGATGCTGAGCAGCAAGCCCGGCGTTAAGCTTGGCGATGCACAGTCGCTGATTGTCACCGCTAAAATGCAGGCGCTTGGCTATGAACGCGGCCTGCCGCTGATGAAGCCGTTTGGTTTCTTTAAGCGCGACGACTTCCTGCACTGGGAAACACCGTTTGGCGACAGCGACGAACTCAGTAAACGCCAGTACCTCGCCCGCTCGCCGGACGGCAGCAAACAGTGGAACATTGTCGATGCGTCCTATCTGGTAGAACCGGAACCGGGACTGTGGCTGCTTTCCATCGATGCCAACGTGTATCAGGTCAAAGACGGCCCGGAGAAACGTGAAGGGATTGAAGGCTATTCCACCAGCAGCAATACCGGCTGGAATGCCTTACTGACCGAGAAGCCGTTCATGCTGCCGTGGGTGAAATCGGTGGTACAGCGGGCGAAAGCGCAGAATAAGAAGCTGCTGGTATTCTCACACTATCCGCTGGTCGATTTCCTCGACGGTACGGTGGAGGACGAAAAACAGCTGTTTGGCAGCAACAGTTTCATTAAACGCACGCCGCGGCCGGACGTCGCCGAACAGGCGCTAGCGGCCGGAATCCGCCTGCACTTCAGCGGCCACCTGCACGTCAACGACACCGGCGTGTATCGCGGCTCACAAGGGACGCTGGTGAATGTCGCGGTGCCGTCGTTGGCCGCCTACCCGCCCGCGATGAAACTGGCGACGCTGCATAGCGATCGCGTCGATATCGACACGCTGGTTCTGCGCAACGTGCCGCAGTTCAACCATCTGTTCCCGTTTTATCAGAAAGAGCTGGAGCGCACCGGTGAGCCGCTGGGCGACATTCTGAAAAGCCGCGATTATTACGATTTCCTGCATCATCATCTGGCGCTACTGGTACGCCAACGCTTTCTGGTGAAAGACTGGCCGGAAGATTTATCGCCTCTCATCAACACGCTGAACTGCGCCGATCTGCTGTGGATTGCGCAGCAAAAAGAACCGCTTAACGCCAAAGCGCTGCCTGATGCCAGCGCGCGCAAGCCGAATGCGGTCGCAGGCACGGAGGGGTTACAAGATATTTCGCTGCTCACGCTGGTGACCGACTGGTATTGCCTGCGCAACGGCAGCGATCTCGCCTGGCAGGATATTCCGGCTGCGCGGGTGAAGCAGTACCGCGCCCTGCTCGCGGTCTACACGCCGACGGCCACGCTGCCGCCGGACAGCCTGCAATATCGCTTCGGCCTGATGCTAAAAATCCTCGCGGGATATATCAACGATGAGCCTGCGACTCGCTTTGTGGTTGATATGCAGGGGAATTTCCTAAAAGTATAAGATTTTCTCTTTCGGGGGCGGCTTCGTACGCCACGCTGAAGATAAAACTGAGTCAACTCATATTGCTCACGGGTCTTCTCTTCACGGCGTAAAAAATTATGCTGAGGTGAACATGAACGCCGAGTGAGCGGCATGGACGCCGCGAAAGCCAGTGCCGCGTCGGGAACGCGTCACTGGCGGCTCGAAAAGCGGGCATGGGCACCGAAGGAACCGCGTTAGCGGCATAATTTCCGCCAAAAGCCGGGGTTCATAGGGGGCTGGCGTAGCCCCCTATGTCGGGCGCGTGCTACGACGTAGCATGAAGAGGACAGTGCTCGACGCGCACGAAATCCCCCATACCTGTCAGCAATCACACCAAATCCCCCCTTAATCGACTTACATACTTTTTTACCTATTACCCCTACCGTCATCGCCAAAAAGTGATATGTTATAATGTAACAAATTAGACTTTTACCGATGATAATGACAAGTTTTTACTCCCTCTCTGCGCTGAAGCGCGTGTTACTGGTTTCTCTGCTGTTGGTGCTGTTGTGGCTATTGGTGAGGTGGGCGGTGGTGTTGCCATGATTGCCCTACAGGAACTGGCCTTTGGCTATCGTAGTCAGCCGCCTCTCGCGACAATCAGCGGATGTTTCCATCAGGGATCGCTGACGGCAATTATCGGCACAAACGGCTGCGGAAAATCGACGCTGCTGAAAACGTTGGCTGGCCTGCTGCCACCGCTTTCCGGATCATTCCGCCTCGGTGATAGCAGCAAAAACAATGCCATCGGCTATTTGCCGCAGCTCTCCGAATTCGATCGACAGTTTCCTATCAGCGTACGCGATCTGGTTCTCATGGGGTCACTGCCACAACGCGGCTTGCTGCGGAGTATCAACGCCAACTGGTACCGAAAAGCGACCGATGCGCTCGACGCCGTCTCTATGGCGGACTTCGCTGACCGACATATTGGCGTCCTGTCCGGAGGGCAACTACAGCGCGTGCTTTTCGCGCGGCTACTGCTGACACAGGCTCCCATCATTCTGTTGGATGAGCCTTTTACTGGCGTGGATAGCCAAACCACGCAGGCGCTTTTACAAACGATCGAGCAGCTTCACGCCGAAGGCCGAACCATTCTGGCCGTTTTGCACGATCTGGAACTGGTCGGTCAGCACTTCCCGAACATCCTGCAGCTCACCCCGGACGGCCATCGCTGGGGGGATGCTCAGCCCATACTACACAGCCTGCGCAAGGCCGACAGCGATACGCCAACGCTCAGGATCATTACGTCATGATGTTATTTCACCTTATTGCTTCTCCTTTTGCCGAGTTCGGTTTTATGCGTCGGGCGCTGGTCGGCTGTCTGGTCATCACGCTGAGCGCCGCGCCGCTGGGCTGTTTCCTGCTGCTACGGCGCATGAGCCTGATTGGCGATGCCCTGTCGCACGCAGTCTTACCCGGCGTCGCCATCGGCTATCTCATCTCCGGGATGTCGCTGCTGGCGATGGGAATCGGCGGCTTTATTGCCGGGTTGTCCGTCGCCATGCTCTCCGGCTTCGTCACCCGCCATACGGAATTAAAAGAGGACGCAAGTTTCGCCGGGTTTTACCTCGGTTCGCTGGCACTCGGGGTCACGCTGGTGTCACTGCGCGGCTCCAGCGTCGATCTGCTGCACGTACTGTTCGGATCGATTCTCGCGGTGGATCGCGCCGCGCTGATCGACATTGCGCTGATCGGATCCACCTCCCTGCTGGTACTGGCGGTGATCTATCGGGCGCTGGTGATTGAATCGTTTGACGTGACCTTCCTGCGCATCAGTTCAGGACGCTATCGGGCGTTGATCCACGGGCTGTTTCTGTCGCTGGTGGTGCTGAATCTGGTCGCCGGATTCCAGCTGTTAGGCACGCTGATGACGGTCGGCATGATGATGCTGCCTGCCGCCAGCGCACGGTTCTGGACGCAGCGCCTGCCCGTCATGCTCGGCATTGCGGTACTGCAAGGAATGGCCGCCAGCCTGATCGGTCTGCTGTGGTCTTACTATGCCGAACTGCCTGCCGGACCAGCCATCATCCTGACGATTACGCTGTTTTTCTGTTTCTCGGTCTGTGTGGGTCACAACGGTGGGCTATTCCGCCAGCGTCGTTGACCGCTCAATTTCGTTATCTGCAACTTTCTGTGAGGGAAAAATGAAACGTTCACTGTTAGCTATCGCGTTATCCGGCCTGCTGCTTAGCCCACTGGCGATGGCAAAGAATCTTGATGTAGTTGCCAGTTTTTCTGTACTTGGCGATATGGTCAGCCACATCGGCGGCGATCGCGTAACCGTTACCGATCTGGTGAAGCCCAATGGCGATCCGCATGAGTTTGAACCGTCGCCAAAGGACAGCAAAACGCTGGCTCACGCCGATCTGGTTTTCGTTAACGGGCTGGGGCTGGAAGGGTGGATTGACCGGCTGGTCACCGCATCCGGCTATCATGGCGACGTGATTACCGCCTCAAACGGGATTGAAACCCGCACCATGGTGGAAGATGGCAAAACAGAAACCGATCCCCATGCCTGGAACAGCATGAGCAACGGCGTGGTCTACGCGCACAACATCGTCAACGCGCTGGTGAAAGCCGATCCCGCGAATGCCGACTACTATCGCCAGCAGGGTGAAGCCTACATCAAACAGCTACAGGAGCTGGACAGCTATGCGAAGAAAACCTTTGCCGCCATTCCGCCAGAACAGCGCAAGGTGTTGACCAGCCATGACGCGTTCGGTTACTTCAGCCAGGCGTACGGCGTGAAATTCCTGTCTCCAGTGGGCTACTCTACCGAATCGGAAGCCAGCAGCAAAAAAGTGGCCTCGCTGATTAAGCAAATCAAACAAGAGAAAGTGAAAAGCTACTTCATTGAAAACCAGACCGATGGACGTCTGGTGAAGCAAATTGCCAATGCCAGCGGCGCACAGCCCGGCGGTGAACTGTACCCGGAAGCCCTGACCGACGCCTCCGGCCCCGCCGCAACCTATACGGCCGCGTTTAAGCACAACGTCGATACCCTCGCCGCCAGCATGAAGTAAACCGCATTCCTGCCAGTGCCACGCCGCTGGCAGGAACCCCCTCTCTGCCCTGCCCTCTGGAAAAGATTCACTACACTTAATCCGTACGCTATTTCCAAGGGGGATCTATGACATCGCAATCGTTCAACAACAACGGGTTGTTACGCCAGAAACTGTGCGGGCTATGGTTTCTGGAATCCTTCATTGATGTACTGGGTGACGGCAACGTGGTTTATATGATGGGAGAAGGAGCAACAGGTTATATCCAGTATACCGATGATAACTGGATGACGGTGCAAATCATGGGCAGCGACAGAGAGCCCTACGATGCTGGCATTATGACGGGTGGCTCAGAGCAGCAGCTGATGCAGGCCGCCGCTACCTACTTCGCCTACGCCGGCCGTTATGAAACCAATGACGCTGAGCAGACCGTCACCCACTATCTGGACTATTGCCTCATTCCTAACTGGGTTGGCTCCAGCCAGTTGCGCTACGCGCTGTTCAGTGAAAACGACACGCGTCTTTCTTTAACCACGGATCCGATGACGTTCAACGGCGTGGTGCATAAACCTGAACTCAACTGGCGACGGCAATCGGCCTGACATCATCCGTCAGGCACAAACCCGGCTTACACCAGCGTCAGACTGAACGTTTTACCTTTCAGTTGCTCCTGCACCTCGGGCGCGAGCGCACTGTCGGTGATGATATCGGTCAGTTCAGACAGCGGCGTCACGCAGAACAGCGAATAGGCGCCGTATTTACTGCTGTCCGCCAGCAGTATCCGGCGGCTGGCATTTACGCCGAGATCTTGTTTCACACCCGCTTTTTCTTCCGTTGGCGTAGTGATCCCTTTATCCAGACTCCACGAGTTACAGCTGATAAACGCGATATCGGGATAAATGCTGCGTAACAGACGGCGGCCGTGTTCACCAATACAGGACTGGCTACTGTCATCAATACGCCCACCGATAATCGTCACTTCAATTTGTTTGAACTCAGACAGGAACAGCGCAATTTGCAAATCGGCGGTAATCACGCGCAGCGGCAAATGCGTCAGGTGACGCGCCAACTCCAGCATGGTCGTTCCCGCATCCAGCACTACCGCGCTACCCGGTTTAACCAGCGTCGCGGCATAGCGAGCTATCGCCTGCTTCTCCTGAAGACTGCGCTGTAATTTTTCATTCGTGGTCGGCTGGGAAGGAATAAAACGATTGAGCGTCACGCCGCCATGACTGCGACTAATCACGCCCTGTTCATCCAGCTTGATCAAATCACGGCGGATCGTCGCTGGGGAAGCGTCGATCACAGACACCAGCTCATCTACCGTCACCAGATTATGGCTTTTCAGATAATCCATAATCTGATCAAGACGGCTCTGGCCTCTTACTTTATCCCCGCTCATGCGGAAAGCATCGGTTAATGTAGGATCCACGGCGATACCCATCTTGCTGTCATAAAGTTGTTTTAAATTGTTGGTTGCAGGATACCAGAAACCTTCCCGAACGCGGGAAGGAAGATATCCTGCAATGCGCACTGTATCGCGTTTTATTCGCTTACAAAACCTATGCCATCAGCGGTGATAAGTTACCGCCAATCAGGCCAGTTGCATCGCGAGCTGGATAGAGATCGCCATGCTTTCGGACTTCGCTTTACCGGTCCAGGCAATGTCAAACGCCGTGCCGTGGTCAGCAGAGGTGCGGATAAACGGCAATCCGGCAGTGATGTTGACCCCATCATAGAAGCCCAGCAGCTTGAGCGGAATGTGTCCCTGATCGTGATACATTGCCACTACCATGTCGTACTGACCTTCATACGCCTGCAAATAGACGGTATCCGGCGGGCACGGGCCATAAACATCAATGCCTTTGGCTTTCATAGCTTCAACCGATGGCGACACGATTTTGATCTCTTCATCACCAAACAGGCCATTCTCGCCCGCGTGCGGGTTAACCCCGGCAACGGCGATACGTGGGTGGGTAAAACCAACGCGCTTGAGGAAGACATCCGCCATGTCGATCACCGTTTCCACGCGCTCGCGGTTCAGCGTATCCAGGAATTTACGCAGCGCGATGTGCGTTGAAACATGGATCACCTTCAATTTATCGGTATACAGCACCATCGCATAGTCGCGGCTGTTGGTCAGCTTCGCCAGCAGTTCGGTGTGACCCGGATAAATATGCCCCGCCGAGTGCAGCGCTTCTTTATTCAGCGGTGCCGTCGCAATCGCGTGGACCTCACCGGCCATCGCCAACGCAGTCGCTTTCTTGATGCAGCGATAAGCCAAATCACCCGCCTGTGCCTGAACGACGCCCGGCTTCAGCGCCTGCGGATCTTCCAGCGGCTCATCAATGATGTTGATGACGCCTGGCGCGAAGACCGCGTCAGCGGGTTTATCAATGATTTTCAGCTCTACGGCTGGCACAACATTCAGTGCCAGAATACGTTGCATCGTCTGTACGCAGCCCACCACCACGGCAGACGCGCCGGAAAGCTCGCCCTCGGCCAGCGACTTGATAATAATTTCCGGTCCAATCCCTGCCGGATCACCCATCGTTACCGCAATAATTTTACTCACTGACCTTCTCCTCAATAAAACGTAAAACGTCGAGCAAAGTAGTTTCGTTGCCAAAACCCCCCGCTTTAGTCATCACAGGGGTCGTGCCGACAACGCTGTTCAGCAGGTATCCCCAGGGCACACAGGATGCGATTTGCCCCTTAATCTGAAAGCCGGTAGCACCCAATGCGGTTGCCACGGCAATCGCAATGTCACCACCGGATAAATACAGTCCTCCCAGCTCGCGCTGGTGAGTACCGTCCGCTGTCAGGCTGTCTAGCGCCTGAACAAGGTTGCGCGTAAGTTCCCCCAGATAGTGGCTGATCGTTTCGCCAAGCTGCTGTCGGCTAAGCCCAAGCTGCTGGCACCGCGCGTCGAT
Source organism: Pectobacterium aroidearum (assembly GCF_015689195.1). Classification (GTDB taxonomy): domain Bacteria; phylum Pseudomonadota; class Gammaproteobacteria; order Enterobacterales; family Enterobacteriaceae; genus Pectobacterium; species Pectobacterium aroidearum. The sequence goes on along the minus strand of NZ_CP065044.1, from coordinate 931,663 downwards.
TTCGAAGCGCTGATTTTCGTTGTGACAGGTACGAATAATGCAATGGTGGCCGTTCAGCAGCGCCGCCACCGCCTCCTCACACTGGGATGCCATGACGGTGGATGAGTGGGGTGAAAAGAGCGCGTTGATATCTATCTCAACCAGCGTGACATTGCTGCGCAATTTGGCGGCCGCAATCTGTTTTTGAGCGATATCGCTCATTGACCCGACGATAGCCAGCAACGGCTTCGCCGTTTTGCGCGTAAAATCCTGCGTATTCGCCAGCGCTTCGCTCAGGCCTGCCGAACCGACCAGCAAAGGACGAAACGGTAACGCGCTGGCGGCATCTACGATCTTCTCCAGATCGTCCTGCACATCCGTATCAAGAATAATCAGACGTACGCCCTCGTCCGCCAACTGCTGCAAACGGTGAGCTAAATTGGCCTGACGGACGTCATCAAGGTGTATTTCCGCCACCGGTAACGCGGTTTGCTCCGCCAGACGGGCTGCAATAGAAGCCGAGGTCACCGGCGTTTTGGGATCGCTGGCAAACTCCGTATCGGTAAGTAGACGTCCATTCACCCAGACTTCGCCTTTGCGGGTCACGCGTCCCAGCGTTGGCGACGCAGCGGCAATCAGCGCGACGGGCACCTCTGCCGCAGACAGCGCAGCGGCAATTTCCGCGCCTAGATTTCCACGCAACGTCGAGTCAATCTTCTTGATAATCCAGCCTTGTCCGCCTGCTGCCTGCCAGGCTGCAACCGCTTCTGCAGTACGTTGAGACGCCATGTCGTCACGCGCCGCACGGCTATCGGTGTTGATCACCACCGCATCACCCAGTAAGTCCGCGTGCAGTTTATTAACGTCAAAGACGACGCTAACCCGTGCGCCATGCTGCGCCAGACCGACGCCCGCATCATTGGCACCCGTAAAGTCATCAGCGACCACTAAGACCTGTTCTGCTGATTGCTGCACGTTTGACATACTCCATCCCCGATTCAGATTACCTGATAATGATTATATTGAATCACATTTGATTATATGTGAGCAATATCAAATTATTTAAAAGGAATTTCACCTATAAATTATCACCACGATGTGGCAAATGGCGTTTAGCAGTAACCAAAATCACTCCATTTGACTGAAAGTAATCACCATCGCAACCATTATCATAGTGATAACGCTCTGGCGAAGAAGAGAAAAGGCAAGGTAATAAGCATGAATATCAATAGCACTATCCTCAGCGGTTACCGGGTACTTCAGGACATCAGTCACCTGTTGGCAGGAAAACAGCACGTTTTATTTGTCACCGACAAAAACATCGTCGGGCTGCCTGACGTTCAGGCGCTGATCGCACAAGTTAAGCAAGCCGTTCCGCAGGTTCTGTTAGTTGATAATGTTCCTGCCGAGCCAAGCCAGCACGACGTTGCCAAGATACTGAGCCAGCTCACACAAACTCAGACCGATCTGGTGATCGGCGTCGGCGGCGGTAGCGTGCTGGATGTCGCCAAACTGCTTTCCGTACTGTGCGCAGGCGACGATACCGTCACGCTGGATAGCCTGCTGGCAGGGGAAAAACCGACTCGCCGCACGACATCGCTGCTCATCCCAACCACCGCAGGAACGGGCTCAGAAGCCACGCCGAATGCCATTCTGGCGATCCCAGAAAAAGAAACCAAAGTCGGTATTATTACGCCCGTGATGCTGCCGGACTACGTTGCGCTGGTGCCAGAGCTGACCATCAGCATGCCATCGCACATCGCCGCTTCAACGGGTATTGATGCGCTCTGTCACCTGATTGAGTGTTTCACCTCAACGATTGCCAATCCGGTCAGCGACAACTACGCGCTGATTGGCCTGAAAAAGCTGTTTGCCAACCTCGAAACCTCCGTACGCGAGCCAAGCAATATGGAAGCCAAGCTGAACATGCTGTGGGCGTCCTATTACGGCGGTGCCGCTATTGCCCACTCCGGTACGCATCTGGTTCACGCCATGTCTTACCCGCTGGGCGGCAAATACCACATCCCACACGGCGTGGCGAACGCCATCCTGCTCGCCCCTTGCATGCGTTTCGTGCAGGACGCCGCACAGGACAAATTCGCACAGGCGTATGACCTGCTGCCGGATGCCGATCTGACACTGGGTACTGCGGAAAAAGCGCAGGCGCTGGTGACCTATTTCAGCGAGTTGGTTAAACGTCTCAACCTGCCCAATACCTTACAGCAGCTCGGCGTGGAAAAAGACCACCTGCCGTATCTGGTTGATGCCGCGTTACAGGTTCAGCGCCTGATGAAAAACGTGCCGACACAGGTCAGCGCCGACGATGTCCGCGAGGTGTATCTGACCCTCTTTTAAAGCGCGGGTTTCGGCAAAACGGTTTTAAGTTTTCATCTTTTTGATTACGTGTCACGAGGAAGAACAATGAGTAAAAATATTACCGGCGTCCTGACCGCCATCGTCACGCCGTTTGATAACCAGGGCGAATTTAACCCCGCTGCCATGCGTCTTCAGGTTCAGCGCCAGATGCGCTACGGCAACGGTATCTTTTGTAACGGCACCAACGGTGAGTTTTTCGTACTGCACACCGATGAAAAGGTCGCCGTCACTGAAACCTGCGTTGATGAAGTCGCCGGAAAAGTGCCGGTTGTCGGCCATATCGGTGAAATCTCCACGCGGGAAACCATCAAGCTCGGCAAGCGCATCGCCGCGCTGGGTGTTGATGCCGTTTCGGTCATCACACCGTATTTCATCCCACTCAAACAGGAAGAACTGATCGCCCACTACACCGCCGTCGCCGATGCGCTGACTGTGCCGGTGTTTCTCTACAACATTCCTGCACGCACGGGGAATACGCTGGCGCCGGAAACCGTCCGCACGCTGGCGGATCACCCGAACATCATCGGCATCAAAGACAGCGCAGGCAGCTATGAAAGCCTGAGCGGCTATGTGCAAGCGGTGAAAGGTGTACAGGGCTTTAACGTATTGAATGGCCCAGACTCGCTCATTCACCAGGGCTTTGTTGACGGCTGCTCCGCCTGTATTTCCGGGCTGGCTAACGTGGCACCGGAACCGATCAGCCAGATTTGGCATCGTTTCCACGCCGGTGACATTGAAGGCTCGCGTCAGGCACAAGAACAGGTTGCCGAGTTGCGTAAGACACTGTATGCCATCGCATTCTCACCTGCTGTGGTGAAAAAAGCGCTGGCGATCATGGGTGAAGATGTCGGCGTCAGCCGCTATCCGATCCAGTTTTCCGCACAGGATGAAGACAACATCCGCAACATACTTAGTCAATTCTCGCAGTAACAGAGAAATATCAATTTCCACTTATAGGCCGAGAAGATATGAACCATTTTAACCTTACTGACACTCTCATAATCGTTGGGATGATTGTGTTTTATATCGCATTCACCTCATGGTTAACCTACAAGCTCCGCAGTAAATCGAACACCGAGTTCATGGAAGGGTCACGCGCGCTACCGGCGTTTATCGTCGGTATCCTGCTGATGACTGAATTCATCGGTGCTAAATCCACCATCGGTACGGCACAGTCTGCCTTTGAGAACGGCTTTGCCGCATCCTGGTCGGTGATTGGTGCCGCCATCGGCTTCCCGCTGTTTGGTATTATTCTGGTGAAGAAGATTTATAACACCGGGAAGATCACCATCTCTGGCGCGATTGCCGAGAAATACGGTACCAGCACCAAAAACATCATTTCGATCATCATGATCTATGCGCTGTTGCTGGTAAACGTGGGCAACTACGTCAGCGGCGCGGCGGCGATTGCCACGGTGCTGAAAGTCTCCCTGCCTGTTGCCGCATTGATCACTGCGGTCGTCAGTACCTTCTACTACTACTTCGGTGGTCTGAAAGGAACAGCCTACATCACGTTGATCCACAGCGCCGTGAAGTACGCTGGCGTCATGATCATCCTGTTCGTGGCATTGAAAATGACCGGCGGCTTCAAGCCAATGATCGAACAAATGCCGGATTACTACTGGACGTGGGACGGTAAACTCGGTGCCAGCACCATCTTCGCCTGGCTGATCGGGACTATCGGTTCTATCTTCTGTACGCAGTTCGTCATTCAGGCCATTTCGTCAACAAAAGATGCCACCAGCGCCAAACGTGCCACCTGGGTTGCCTTCTTCTTCTGTATGCCGATTGCACTGGCTATCGCGGTCATCGGTGTCGCAGCGAAGTTTGCTCACCCTGAAATCAACAGCCTGTACGCGATGCCGGTTTTCCTGCAAGACATGAATCCGTGGCTCGCTGGTCTGGTCACCACGTCACTGGTCGCGTCTATCTTCATCAGCGTGAGTATGGTGGCACTGGCTATCGTTTCCCTGCTGATTAAGGACTTCTACGTTCCTTACTGGAAACCGACACCAGAAAAAGAGATGAAAATGACCCGAATCCTGTCGCTTGTCGTAGGTTTCGCGCCACTCGTCTTCGTGCTGTTCGTTCCTGAAATTCTGAAGCTGTCGTTCTTTACCCGTGCTATTCGTCTGTCGATTTCCGTGGTTGCGGTGATTGCGTTCTACCTGCCGTTTTTCAACAGCGCACGTGGTGCAAACGCCAGCTTGATATCAGCCTGTGTCGTCACCTCGGTCTGGTACATACTCGGTAACCCATACGGCATCGATAATATGTACGTCGCATTGGCCACGCCAGCGATCGTCATGCTGCTCGACCGCATGATTCCGAACAAAGCGAACAAAATCAAAATTTCTCAAACTGAAAATAAATCAGGAGCCTGAGTCATGAGTAGCGAAATCATTACCGTGGAACGTAGCGGAAAAGTTCATCACGCAGAAGGCGATGCCGCGCGTCTGGATGCCTACATTCCGTCGGAATGCCCGCAGAATCATGCGGCCAACCTGCTCCATCTGCCAAACGGCGATGTACTGTGCGTCTGGTTCGGCGGCACACAGGAAGGGATTGCAGATATCTCTATCTACATGTCCCGTCTGGTGAAAGGCAGTGATAACTGGAGCAAAGCCGTTAAGCTGTCTGAAGATGCCACGCGTTCCGAACAGAACCCGGTTCTGTTCCTCGCGCCAGATAATGTGCTGTGGCTACTGTATACCGCGCAGAAATCCGGTAATCAGGACACCGCCATTGTGCGCTACCGCCAATCCACGGATTTCGGCACCACCTGGGGCGAGATCGGCACATTGCTCGACCAGCCGGGAACGTTCATCCGCCAGCCAATCACCGTGCTGGCAAACGGCGACTGGCTGCTACCGGTGTTCTACTGCCGCGTTCAGCCGGGTGAGAAGTGGGTCGGCAACAACGATGACAGCGCCGTGAAAATTTCCAGCGATCAGGGTAAAACCTGGCGGGAATATCCGGTGCCAAACAGCACGGGCTGCGTACATATGAACATCACCCCGTTGCAGGATGGCACGCTGCTGGCGCTATACCGCAGCCGCTGGGCTGATTTCATCTACCAAAGTCGTTCAACGGATGGCGGTAAAACCTGGTCAGATCCCGTGCCGACCGATTTGCCCAACAACAACTCATCTATTCAGGTGACTACGCTGGAGAATGGCCATCTGGCGCTGGTGTTCAACCACATGAGCGCCGCCGATGCCACCGAGCGCCGTCTGTCGCTGTACGATGAAATCGAGGATGAAGAAGACAAAGCCAGCAATGCCAAAATGCCGGAAGTTCAGGCGGGCAGCCGCAGCGCCTTCTGGGGTGCCCCGCGTGCACCGATGACGCTCGCCATTTCGGAAGACGGCGGTAAGAGCTGGCCGTGGCAGCGTAATATTGAAGTGGGCGACGGCTACTGCATGACCAACAACTCAACCGAGAAGCTGAATCGCGAGTTCTCTTACCCCAGCGTCAAACAGGCGCAGGACGGTAAATTGCACGTGGCGTTCACCTACTTCCGTCAGGCGATCAAGCACGTCGTGGTAAGTGAAGAGTGGGTCAAGGCGAACTAAACCACGCTACTTTTTCTCTTTGTCAGCGGGGGGGCGCTCCCCCGCTACCTTCAGGACACTATTATGATTGCAGGAAACCTTAACGCCCTCAAACTCGCTACGCTGCCTGATGCACTCTGGACCATTCTGTCTGCACCCGGTATGTCGTTAGCTGAACTGAATGCGCTGCCCGAAGGCCGCTATCAGCCGGAAGGTGCCGACTGGTTTTACAATATCGGTACCGTGAATACCGCACCGCGTGCCACGCGACATACCGAATTTCACAGCAACTACCTCGATATTCAGTTGATTCTGGAAGGCGAGGAAATTATCGGTTACGGTCTGAATGATGTGCATGGTCAACCCGCGACCGAGCGTAAGCCGGATCTCTACATTCTGGATAACCCACAGGTGCCGCATCAGATCCATCTGCGGGCAGGCGACTTCGTCACGTTCTATCCGGGCGAAGCCCATCAGGCGCTATGTGCGATTAACGACAGCCCTGCTCCGGTCAAAAAAGCCGTGTTTAAAATTCCCGTCGCGTTGTTGTAAATCATAGCGTTGTCATTAACACGGTTGCATCAAAACCGTTAAGTCCGAACGAAGGAGACATTGCATGTCAGCTACAGCCCCTAAACACGCCCTGATTACCGGTAGCAGCTCAGGGATCGGTGCCGCCATCACACAAAAATTACTGGCGGAAGGCTGGCGGGTAACCGGCCTGTCGCGCAAGCCGGGTGACTATTCACATCCACACTTTACCCACCGCGCGGTGGATATCATGGATACGCCCGCGTTGACGGCCATTCTGGACGAAATTACGCAGGTTGATGCCGTTATCCATGCTGCTGGCATTATGAAATCCGCCCCGCTCGGCCAACTTTCGCTGGAAGATGGTGAAACGCTATGGCGATTGCATATCCATGCGGCACAGGTACTTGCCGACCGTCTGGTCGATAAGCTGCCACAAGGTGGGCGCATCGTGCTGCTGGGCAGTCGCACCTCAAGCGGTGCAGCAGGGCGCAGCCAATACGTCACGACCAAATCCGCGATGATCGGCATGGCAAGAAGCTGGGCGGCGGAACTGGCGCCACGCGGCATTACAGTGAACATCGTCGCACCGGGCGCCACAGAAACCCCAATGCTAACAATGCCGGGCCGTCAGAGCTCACCACCGAAGCTGCCGCCGATTGGGCGCTTCATCCAGCCGCAAGAAGTGGCCGATCTGGTGGGCTACCTGCTCTCCCCATCTGCCGCAGCCATTACCGGCCAGCAGTTGGTGATGTGCGGCGGCGCATCGCTGTAATTCATCACGATTTCCATAACTCGTAGTTCATAATTCCTAACTCATTGCTTATAACTCATTGTTCATAACTCATTGTTTATAACTACAGGCCAAGATTCTTAAACGGAGATTGGCCTGAATTATTTCTCCCTCCCTTACGCCTCCTGTAACTCGCATTATGTAGAGAGATATCACTCTCTTTTATTATGAATACATCCATCCGAAATAATTAACAAAAGAATAATAAAGAAACACCGCCCAATAAAATAGAATCAATTGATCTTAGTCAACTTATCAACATTATTATTAACTACCGAAAATTAAACATCACCTACACTATCTGAACGCATGAAAATAATAAAAACAGCAACCTAAAAAAACATTCCTTAACTAATAATAATTTACCTCTCATGTTTCTCAAAGACAAATAAACAAAACCAATACATTGATATTTAACAAATAAAAAGTTTAAAAAAAATAAAGAACCAGAATAAATAGCGGCACTAATATTCAGTGCCGGTATTTTCCTGCCTATTCCTCCATTCAGAGATGACGAATTAGGTTTCTCTTATAGCGCTTTACTGATGTAGAAAAATAACCGCAGGAGATTTTCGTATGGATAATGACGCATTAGCACCAGAAAGAAATCATTTCCCGTTTAATAACAGCATATTGAATAATGAAAAAATGGCTACGTTGGGTGGCGTAAAAAAAACCTCCAGCGTCGCGGAGCAAGAGCCCCTTACCCCACGCATGCAACGTCTTCGCGCCCGTTATTTAGAAGCGCGCCCCAGTATTTCTATTTATCGCGCACTGGCCTTCACCGAGGTGGCGAAGCACAATCCTGGCCTGCCGCCTATTCTGTTACGGGCAAAATCCTTTCGTAAAGCCTGCGAAACCGCTCCGATACTGATTCAGGATGAGGAGCTGATCGTCGGGCATCCCTGCGGTAAACCGCGTGCGGGGGCGTTCTCTCCCGATATTGCCTGGCGCTGGGTACGAGACGAACTGGACACCATGAGTACCCGTCCTCAGGATCCTTTTCAAATTTCAGAAGAAGATAAAAAAACCATCCGTGATGAGATAGTCCCGTTTTGGCAAGGCCGCTCGCTGGATGAGATTTGCGAGACACAATACCGTGAAGCGGGCGTCTGGGCATTCAGCGGAGAAACCTTCGTCAGCGATCTTTCTTACCACCAGATCAACGGCGGCGGCGACACCTGCCCCGGTTACGATGTGCTGCTGTTCACCAAAGGCATGGAGGGCATCAAAGCTGATGCGCAGGCGAATCTGGCTCAGCTTGATATGGAAGAGCCGGATAATATCGATCGTATCTATTTTTATAAGGCTGCGATTGAAACCTGCGACGGCGTCATGGCGTATGCCCGCCGCATGGCGGCACACGCACGTGAACTGGCGGCACAGGAGACAGATGCTTCACGGCGCGCTGAACTGCTGACCATTGCAGAAATCAACGAGAACGTGCCAGCCCATCCTCCCAAAACGTTGCAGGAAGCACTGCAAAGCATCTGGACGCTGGAGTCACTGTTTGAAGTGGAAGAGAACCAGACAGGGATTTCACTGGGGCGTGTAGACCAATACTGTTACCCGATGTATGAAGCGGACATTCAGTCCGGTCGCCTGACGCGCGAACAGGCACTGGAAATGATGCAGATGTTCATTCTGAAATGCGCGGAACTGATGTGGATGTCCAGCGAAAGCGGTGCGAAATATTTCGCGGGCTATCAGCCGTTCATCAACCTGACGGTCGGCGGGCAGAAGCGTAGCGGAGGCGATGCCTGTAACGATCTGACTTACCTGATCATGGATGCGGTGCGCTTCGTGAAAGTGTACCAGCCGTCACTGGCCTGCCGTATTCACAACCAATCCCCTCAGGCGTATCTGGAGAAAATTGTCGACGTCGTTAAATCAGGGATGGGCTTTCCGGCGTGTCACTTTGATGATTCCCATATCAAGATGATGCTGCGCAAAGGCTTCGACTTTGAAGATGCGCGCGACTACTGCCTGATGGGCTGCGTCGAACCGCAAAAATCAGGCCGCATTTATCAATGGACCTCCACGGGCTACACCCAGTGGCCGATCGCCATCGAGTTTGTCTTAAACCGCGGCCGTATGATCCTGTTCGATCGCGTTCAGGGGCTGGATACTGGCGACTTGAGCACGCTGGAGACTTTTGAAGATTTTGATCGCGCAGTGAAAACGCAGATCGCACACATTATCCGTCTGTCCGCGATTGGCACCGTGATCAGCCAGCGCGTGCATCGTGATGTCGCGCCCAAGCCGCTGATGTCCCTGCTGGTCGAAGGCTGTATGGAAAAAGGACGGGATGTGGCGGCCGGTGGTGCCGTCGTCAATCACGGGCCGGGGCTCATTTTCTCCGGGCTGGCGACTTACGTTGACTCCATGGCGGCTATCCGCAAGCTCGTTTATGAAGACCGCCAATACACGCTGGAACAGCTACGTGACGGCCTGTTGGCTAATTTTTCAGGCTATGACGAACTAAGAAGAGACTGCCTGAATGCGCCGAAATACGGCAATGATGATAACGCAGCCGACCAGCTTGCGCGGGATATCACCGAATGGACGGAAAAGGAGTGCCGTCAGTACAAGATGCTCTACTCCACGTTTAGCCACGGCACATTATCGATCTCGAACAACACCCCAATCGGTGAACTGACCGCAGCCAGCGCGAATGACCGACTGGCATGGGCACCACTCTCCGATGGGATCAGCCCAACGCAAGGGGCTGACAAAAAAGGGCCAACAGCGAGCATCAAATCTGTCAGCAAAATGAATGTGGAAAGCATGAACATCGGCATGGTGCATAACTTCAAATTCCTTAAAGGCATGCTGGATACGCCAGAAGGCCGCAACGGCTTGATTTCCCTGCTGAGAACATCGTCCATTCTGGGTAATGGGCAGATGCAATTCAGCTACGTTGACGATGAAGTCTTGAGAAAAGCCCAACAAACGCCGGAGCAATATCGTGACTTGATCGTGCGTGTCGCGGGATACAGCGCCTACTTCGTTGAATTATGCAAGGAAGTTCAGGATGAGATCATTAGCCGCACCATGATCGATAAGTTCTGATCGCCACAGCGCCTAAAGGAATTCGCCGCATATCGTCGGGCAGGGACGCTGACGGTGACAGAAGGAGGCATCGCAATGCAACACGCGCAGAAAACCACAGGACGACTCTTCAACATTCAGAAGTATTCGATCTACGACGGGGAAGGCGTCCGCACGCTGATCTTTATGAAAGGTTGCAATATCCGTTGCCCCTGGTGCGCAAACCCAGAGGGGATCAGCAACGCCTATCAGATCATGTTCTCTCAGGATAAATGCATCGACTGCGGAAAATGTGCGGAGGCTTGCCCGACGGGTGTTCACCGCATGCAAGCAGACAGCAGCGGCCAATGGCACCATCATCTCGATCGCACAGCGGACTGCATTGGTTGCCGAAAGTGTGAAACAGCCTGTCTGTCCGGCGCGCTGGACGTCATAGGACAAGAGATGACGGTTACGGAATTGATGGAAATCATCATGCAGGATTACCCTTTTTATCTGTCCTCTGGCGGCGGCGTCACCCTGAGCGGCGGAGAAATGAGTCTACAAACGGATTTCGCTGTCGATCTGCTCACCGCCTGCAAACGCATGATGATTCACACCGCGGTCGAAACACAGGGCACAACCCTGAAATCCCACTACAGCAGATTAGCCGCCGTAACGGATTTATTCCTTTTTGATATCAAACACATTGATACCCAGCAGCACAAGGCGCTGTTTGGCGTTGGGAATGAAAACATACGGCGAAATCTGGAACATTTGGTCGGGCTGGGAGCCGATATCGTCATTCGTATGCCACTCGTTCGCGGCTATAACGATTCGTACGATGCGGTTACCGACGCCATTCACTATGTCCAGACGCTGGCACAGCGCGGCAATATACGGCGCATCGACGTACTGCCCTACCACCAGCTAGGCCGCAAAAAATACGACAGGCTGGGGATGATTTACCCAATAAACGAGGACCCCAGTTACAACGAAGAAGAGTTAAATCGTTTGGAGACGTTCTTTAACGAATTTGATTTCGATATTCGTCTGGTTCGTCATTAAAGAGAAAACCAAATAGCGTATTCTTAACATAAGTCGGGAGCAATATATGTCACTGAGAAAGCAATCATGGCTTTGGATGTTATTAGTTATCCTGTCAGAAACGTCTGCTACCTCTACGTTAAAAATGTTTGATAATAGTCAAGGGATAACAAAAGTAGCGTTATTAGCGGTAATTATTCTGCTGTACTGCGTTTGCTATTATTCGCTATCAAAAGCGGTAAAACATCTTCCCGTGGGATTAGCCTATGCAACCTGGTCCGGTACGGGGATCTTATTGGTTTCGACGCTCAGTATTATCTTTTACGGCCAGCGTCCTGATATTCCGGCCATCATTGGCATGAGCGTGATTGCCGCTGGCATAGCAATCATGAACCTCTTCTCTAAGATGGGCGCTGATGAACAGCCCGAAATACTCACGGACAGTGTTCAGAACCCACCGTTAAACACCAAAATCATCCATTAAACGTAAGGATACCCATCATGTTAAACGGATTCCTCTGGCTGGCACTTTCCATTGGTTCAGAAATTACCGGCACGTCAATGATCAAAAAAACCGATGGATTTAAAAAACTCTCACCTTCCGTTATCGTGATCGTCGCTTATTGCCTTTGCTATTTTTCATTAACGCGGGCAATGGGCTACTTACCCGTAGGGGTTGCCTATTCCCTCTGGTGCGGTTTTGGCATCGTCGGCGTAACGTTTATTTCAATGCTGCTTTATAAACAGAAACCGGATCTCCCCGCCGTCTTCTCTATGGCGTTAATTATCAGCGGGGGAATTATCATGAATATGTATTCGAGCATGTAACATCATCGAGTACATTTTTTCTTACTGTCACGGGTTAACGCCAGCCATAGAGATGGCCTTATTCTGCACAAACATATCACCGGGGGAATTCTATCGCTCCCGGCGATATGGCCGCCTAGATAAATTATCGCTAAACAAATGAAGAAAACGGCATATACCCTCTGGGGGATTTATTTGTCTGAATACCGCTAAATGAAATAAATGGCATTCCATCCCACATAAACATCCACAAATTTTATTATTTACAGATAAAAAACAAAAAGATAAACGCTCCAATAATAACTTCATTTTTCCAACATCAGAACAATCAGAAGAAACCAAGTTAATTAAAGAAAATAAATTTTTCTCTCCCTGCATTCCCCATCTAGCTTATGTCAAAAAACTCTTTATCAAGCGTCGAATGCTTCCTTACTCTCAAAAAGGCAATATTTTCACCCTTATATTTTATCAGGCTACACACAGCCCTAACCTATTGATGGACAGATCATTATGCATAATAAAAGTCATACCACTCACACCTTGCACCCTGGGAACACGTTGCGTCGTAAAGGGCTTGGCCTGACGCTAGCCAGCGCCGTTTTGTTGTCGGGGCTCGGTCTGCCAGCGCTGGCACAGGCGGAAGGACAGCTTCGTATTGCGCAGCAATTCGGGATCGTTTATCTGCTGCTGAATGTCGCACAGGATCAAAAGTTGATTGAGAAACATGGCAAGGAAGAAGGAGTGGATATCAAGGTCGAGTATCTGCAACTTTCCGGTGGCGCCGCGGTGAACGATGCCTTACTCTCCGGCTCGGTGGATATCGCCGGGGCTGGCACCGGACCGCTGTTCACGCTGTGGGATCGTACCAAAGGGCGTCAGAATGTCCGCGCGGTGGTGGCAACTGGTAATTTCCCTTATTACCTGATCAGTAATAACCCTAACGTCAAAACCATTGCGGATCTGACGGACAAAGATCGCATCGCCATCCCGGCAGTGGGCGTTTCCGTACAGTCGCGTTTTCTCCAGCAAGCCTCCGCCGAACAGTGGGGCGATAAAGCTTACAATCGTCTGGATAAACTTCAGGTCGCTATCCCGCATCCAGAAGCTACCGCCGCAATTATCAGCGGCGGCACGGAAATCACTACGCACTTTTCCAACTCCCCTTTTCAGGAACAAGCACTGGCAGGCAACCCCAACGCACATATCATCCTGAACTCCTATCAGGTTACTGGCGGACCAAACTCCCCCGTGGTGCTCTACGCCACTGAAAAATTCCGCCAGGATAACCCACGGACCTACCGCGCCTTCGTCAACGCTATCGCGGAAGCGGCAGATTTTGCCAGCGCTCATCCCGAAGAGGCCGCTGACGCCTTTATTCGCGTGACAAAATCCCGTATCGATCGCGAACTGCTGCTGAGCATTCTGAAAAGCCCAGAAGTATCGTTCAGCGTTACGCCGCACAATACCTTGCAGCTTGGTCAATTCCTGTATCGTGTTGGGGCGATTAAAAACAAGCCGGAGTCCGTCAAAGATTATTTCTTTGACGATAAGCACATCGAGGCGGGCAGCTAGCTGCCTGGCAACGCGTATCAGAAGCCTGCGTCAGAAATACGCAGGCTTTTCTATGCTGCGTGATATTCCCTTGTTAGCTGCTGGCGCGGGGTTCAAAGATAAACTTCACTTTTTCCACTACCGGTGGATGCTCGTCATTGTCCATCATGGCAAGCACCAGACGCCCGACCTCCGCGCCCAGCTTTTCATAGTCAAGCTGCATCGCCGTCAGCGTCGGGAACGTATGCTCACATTGTTCAGAACCATCCAGACAGGCAATCGCCAGATCGTAAGGAACTTTCATAAGGCGGCGCTGGCATTCAAAGAGCGCGCCTAGCGCAATTTCCTCATGACTACAGATAATCGCATCCAGCTCCGGCTGGTTTTGCAGTAGCTCCGTCATGGCATAGCGACCAAACTGTAGGCTGGGAGCTTCCGGGATCGTAATTTTCAAATCCGCATTGTGATAATGCGCCAGCATGGCTTTATTCCAGCCGTTCAACTGCTGTTTTTGCAAACGATTATCCGTATGCGCACCAATATAAGCGACGTGGCGATATCCCTTTTCCAGCAGTGACATCGTCAGCTGTTCCGCCGCTTCGGCAAGGGCAATATCAATGTTGATATTCGCATTCAGCGCGGCTACGCCGGACACATTCACCGTAATGACGTTGCTGGCCTGGATGATGTCCTGGGTTCGTTGTGAAAGCTGCGCGCTGAATAACACCAGCGCCGCTGGCCGCTGCTGCAAGAGTTTTTCAACCATGCCTGCTTCGGTGTGCTGGCGATATTCATGGCAGCCCATAATTATCGACACATTATGTTTGCCCACCGCCTGCTGTAATGCCTGCACAAAACGCACGCTGGCGCGATCTTGCTGAAAAGGATAAAGCACCGCGATAGCGGGTTGATAGGATGAGGCCAACGCCCCTGCGGCGTGGTTCGGTACATAGCCCAGCGTTTTGATCGCATCATGGATTTTCTTCTGTGTGGCATCGGAAACCAGCCCCGGCTCCCGCAACGCGCGGGACACTGTCATCGCACCAACACCGGCGTGACTCGCAATGTCCTGTAGCGTGACGCGATTCGTGCTCTCGGTGAGCTGGCTAGCCTCCTGATTAGGTTCATAGCCTAATGTTCTGGCGGCCAGTTCCACTTTGCTGCGTAGCTTCTCAGAAACCAGATCGGGCTTACGCATCACGCGCGATACCGTCATCGTTCCTACGCCCGCGTAGTCAGCGACATCCTGTAGCGTAACCTTACCGGTACTGCGACGCTTACGCATGCTCACTTCCTCTCCATTCGTCATTTTTCTCATCGCACAGCGGTATTACACCGTCCGAACATGCTGCGTCATTCACGCCCTGTCATCACCGTTGATAGTGTGCCTGTGCCGGTTCGAGTGGACAAATAAAGGCCCCGCTTGTGCTAAGCCGGTCACAGTTAATGATACACATATCAGTTAGCGCTATCTTTTTAGATGTTAATCACATTATTTTCGCAATCAGCACACTATCCTGCGTTCAGAATGATACAGAGGTGACTCTAATGCTTAACACTTTACTAACACCAGACGTTGTTCAGATTTTGCCTGCCTGTGATGATTGGCGTCACGCTATCGCCTTGTCCTGTAAGCCTTTATTGGATAACGGTTCGATTGAACCTACCTATATTGAGGCTATCTATCGCTCTCATGAAGCCATCGGTCCTTACTATGTCGTCGGCCCCGGCATTGCCATGCCGCATGCCCGTCCGGAAGACGGCGTGAATCAACTCGCTGTCAGCCTGACGCTGATTCGTGACGGCGTGGTTTTCCATTCTGACGGTAACGACCCCGTGCATTTGTTGATTGTTTTAGCCGCCACGGACAGCAATAGCCATATCGATATTATTTCACAGCTCGCTCAGTTGTTCGACACACCTGATGACGTCGCCGCGTTACTCCGTGCAACGGATATCGAACAGGTGCTTTCCGTTATTTCTCGTTATTAATTGCCACCAGAGGGACACACATTATGAAAATTACAGTCGTATGCGGTAACGGTCTGGGTACCAGCCTGATGATGGAAATGAGCATTAAAAACATTGTGAAAGAACTCGGCGTGGTTGCTGATGTGGATCACGTGGATTTAGGTTCGGCGAAAGGCACGGACAGCGACATTTTTGTCGGCACCAAAGATATTGCCGATCAGCTCATCGCGCAGGCGGTGGGAGGGAAAATTGTGTCCCTGAATAACATGATCGACAAAGTGGCGATGAAAGAACGCCTGTCGGTCGCCCTGACAGAACTTGGCGCTTTATAAGCGGAGGATCAAAAATGGAATTCTTCCGTTTTTTAATGAGTGATGTGCTGTCTGAACCCTCAATACTGGTGGGTTTGATCGCCCTTATCGGCCTGATTGCACAAAAGAAACCTGCCACGGAGTGCATCAAAGGCACCGTGAAAACCGTGATGGGTTTCCTGATCCTCGGAGCAGGCGCCAGCCTGATTGTGTCCTCGCTGGGCGATTTCGCCGAGATTTTCCACCATGCATTTGGTATTGCCGGTGTAGTCCCTAACAATGAAGCCATTGTCGCCGTCGCGCAAAAGAACTTCGGCACCGAGATGGCGATGATTATGTTCTTTGCGATGGTCATTAATATCGCCATCGCCCGCTTTACGCCGTGGAAATACATCTTCCTGACCGGACACCACACGCTGTTTATGTCGATGATGGTCGCGGTGATTCTGGCGACAGCAGGGATGAAAGGTGTGCTGCTGATTACCGTTGGGTCGCTGGTCGTCGGGGTATCGATGGTGCTGTTCCCTGCCATTATTCACCCGTATATGAAGAAAGTCACAGGCTCGGATGACGTCGCCTTTGGTCACTTCTCTGCGATATCACAGCTGCTGTCAGCGTTTATCGGCAGCAAATTTGGTAATAAAGAGAAATCAACCGAAGACATGGAAGTGCCGAAGAGTCTGCTGTTCCTGCGTGATACGCCGGTCGCCATCGCGTTTACCATGTTTTTCATCTTCATTTTCACCTGTCTGTTTGCCGGCCCTGAAGCGGTGAAAACAATGAACGCCGGTGGGAAAAACTGGTTCATGTTTTCGCTGATTCAATCCATTACCTTTGCCGCCGGCGTGTACATCGTGCTGCAAGGCGTGCGTATGGTGATTGCGGAAATCGTGCCCGCGTTTAAAGGCATTTCGGACAAACTGGTTCCCAATGCTAAACCGGCATTGGATTGCCCCGTCGTCTTCCCTTATGCGCCGAATGCGGTTCTGGTCGGCTTCCTGAGCAGCTTTGCGGCTGGAGTGGTCGGTATGGTGCTGCTCTATCTGTTGGGTATGACGGTGATCATTCCTGGCGTGGTGCCGCACTTCTTCGTCGGCGCAGCAGCCGGGGTTTTCGGTAACGCTACTGGCGGGCGTCGCGGCGCAATTTTAGGCTCTTTTGCCAACGGACTGCTGATTACCTTCCTGCCCGTTTTCCTGCTGCCAGTGCTGGGCAGTATCGGACTGGCAAACACGACATTCAGCGATTCCGATTTCGGCGCGGTGGGGATTCTGCTGGGCATTATCGTGCGCTAAGCCGCATGATTAATCTCATCCGACACCAGTTTTAGTTTACGGAGGCAATGATGGAATTCTATTTAGATACGGCTGATGTGGCCGCAGTAGAACGGCTTGCTGGCGTGTTACCGATTAAAGGCGTGACCACCAACCCGAGTATTGTCGCACGCGGAAAAGCCGATATTTATACCGTGCTACGTGAGATGCAAGCCGTTGTCGGCCCAGAAGGACAGCTGTTTGCTCAGGTGATGGCGCGCGATCCTGACGTGATGGTGGCAGAAGCGCTGAAGCTCAGAGACGTGATTCCTTCTCTGGTCGTCAAAGTACCAGTGACACATGCAGGTTTAGTGGCAATTAAGCGATTGACAGAGCTGGATGTTCCCACCCTCGGCACCGCCGTCTACGGCGCGGGGCAAGGATTTTATGCCGCACTGGCGGGGGCTCGCTATATCGCGCCTTACGTCAACCGTATTGATGCACAGGGAGGAGATGGGATTGCACTGGTGAAAGAGCTGCAAACCCTGATTAACCTGCACAGCCCGCAAACTCAGGTGCTAGCAGCCAGCTTTAGGACACCACGTCAGGTTCTGGACTGTCTGCTGGCCGGGTGTCGGGCGATTACCGTTGACCCTGCCGTTGCCGAGCTGTTCCTGCAAGACCCCGCGGTTGACGATGCACTTAACCGGTTCGATCATGACTGGCAGGCACGTTTCGGTCATGCCGATCTAGGCTGACTGATGGCAAAACATCACCCGCTTGTCGGGTGGTGCGTCCAACATAACCGTGTTCTCAAAACGATCGCATTGCCACATGCGGTCGTTTTGCCAAAAGCATCAATGCAGGACGAACTCGCGGTATTTTTCCACCAGCGTCAGAAAATCATCCAGGCCGCATAAAGACAGGCTCTCTTCGTCGTAATAACTCATGCCTTCTTCTAGCTCATCCGTGGTAAAAGACAGCTGATTTGCCTGCACCATCACTTCTTCTTCATCCAGCGACAGCGTATATTCATGACCCACGCGCCGCCACTGCCGCTCACTGCCCGCAACAGAGCGCGCTGCTTCTTCAACGTCCGTTAATACCGTTAGCTGGCCTTTTACTTCTTCATTGAACCAGTGCCCGATCGCTTCATGTCCCATCGACATACGAACGATGACCTGGCCTGTCACATCCCGCAAAAATTCATAGTCCATGATGCCATCCTCACTGTGATGTTTCTTCTGTTCAGTTTAGTCGCCTATGCGCCCCACCGTCGTGACGCACCTTCACCTTTGATGTTGCAGATGCACAATTGATGTTGCAGATGCACAATGCCCGCAGCCAACGGCCAGCGAACAGGCAACGTGAAGTATGAAAACAGGCAGAAAAAAAGGAGGCACAAGGCCTCCTTCGGTGTAGAGATGCGAACTATAGCGAGTTAGACAGTCGTCTGGAAGATCACGCCGTCAGCTTTCTCGGTATATTGACCTAACTGGTCAAAATTCAGATAGCGATAGGTGTCCTGCGCGGTTTTATCCACCTGCGACATGTAGGTCTGGTACTCTTCTGACGTCGGCAAACGACCCAGCAGAGAAGCGACCGCAGCCAGCTCAGCAGAGGCCAGATACACGTTAGCACCGGTGCCCAAACGGTTCGGGAAGTTACGGGTCGAGGTAGAAACGACCGTCGCACCATCCGCCACGCGCGCCTGGTTACCCATACACAGCGAACAGCCTGGGATCTCGATACGCGCTCCGCTCTTACCAAACACGCTGTAGTACCCTTCTTCCGTCAGCTGCGCCGCATCCATCTTGGTTGGCGGCGCAACCCACAGGCGGGTCGGCAGCTGGCCTTTGTGGCTATCCAGCAGTTTACCTGCCGCACGGAAGTGCCCGATGTTAGTCATACAGGAACCGATGAAGACTTCATCAATCTTCTCGCCCTGCACGTCAGACAGCCAGCGCGCATCGTCTGGATCGTTCGGCGCACACAGGATCGGCTCTTTGATGTCAGCCAGATCGATGTCGATCACCGCGGCATACTCGGCATCAGTATCCGCTTCCAGCAGTTGCGGATCGGCCAGCCATTTTTCCATGCCCTGAATACGGCGCTCCAGCGTACGGCGATCGCCGTAACCTTCGGAGATCATCCACTTCAGCAGCACGATGTTAGAGTTCAGATACTCGATGATCGGCTCTTTATCCAGCTTGATCGTACAGCCAGCCGCAGAACGTTCCGCCGAGGCGTCGGTCAGTTCAAACGCCTGCTCGACTTTCAGATCCGGCAGACCTTCGATTTCCAGAATACGGCCAGAGAAGATGTTCTTCTTCCCTTTCTTCTCAACGGTCAGCAGGCCTTGCTTGATGGCATATAGCGGGATGGCGTGAACCAGATCGCGCAGGGTAATGCCCGGTTGCATTTTGCCTTTGAAACGTACCAGAACGGATTCCGGCATATCCAGTGGCATCACGCCCGTCGCGGCAGCAAACGCCACCAGACCGGAGCCCGCAGGGAAAGAGATACCGATTGGGAAACGAGTATGGGAGTCACCGCCCGTACCAACGGTATCCGGCAGCAGCATACGGTTCAGCCAGGAGTGGATAACACCATCGCCCGGACGCAGTGAGACGCCGCCACGGTTCATGATGAAATCAGGCAGCGTGTGGTGCGTGGTCACGTCAACCGGCTTCGGATAGGCGGCGGTGTGACAGAATGACTGCATCACCAAATCGGCGGAGAAGCCCAGACAGGCCAGGTCTTTCAGCTCATCACGGGTCATCGGCCCAGTGGTGTCCTGTGAACCTACAGAGGTCATCTTCGGTTCGCAGTATTCGTCAGGACGAATACCCGCAACGCCACAGGCACGGCCTACCATTTTCTGCGCCAGCGAGAAGCCTTTTTTGCTGGCCTCCACTGCTTTGGAGATACGGAACACATCGCTGTGCGGCAAGCCCAGTGACTCACGCGCTTTAGAGGTCAGACCGCGGCCGATAATCAGTGGAATACGGCCACCGGCGCGAACTTCATCCAGCAATACGTCGGTCTTCAGTGCGAACGTCGCCAGCACTTCATTGGTGTCATGACGGCGTACTTCACCTTCATACGGGTAAATGTCGATCACATCGCCCATATTCAGATCGTTCACATCCACTTCGATCGGCAGCGCACCGGCATCTTCCATGGTGTTGAAGAAGATCGGGGCGATCTTGCCGCCCAGCACCACGCCACCGCCGCGTTTGTTCGGAACGTAAGGGATATCTTCGCCCATGAACCACAGCACGGAGTTGGTTGCGGATTTACGCGATGAACCTGTACCGACGACGTCGCCGACGTAAGCCAGCGGGAAGCCTTTCTTGTTCAGTTCTTCGATCTGTTTGATCGGGCCGACGGCACCAGGCTGATCGGGATCGATGCCTTCACGCGCGTTTTTCAGCATCGCCAGCGCGTGCAGCGGAATATCAGGGCGTGACCAGGCATCAGGTGCCGGAGACAAGTCATCCGTGTTGGTTTCACCGGTGACTTTAAAGACGGTAACGGTAATTTTTTCCGCCAGTTTCGGGCGGGACAGGAACCACTCAGCATCAGCCCAGGATTGAATCACTTTCTTGGCGTGCGCATTGCCTGCTTTCGCTTTTTCTTCCACATCGTAGAAGTTATCAAACATCAGCAGCGTGTGGGACAGCGCTTCAGCGGCAATCGGTGCCAGTTTGTCGTTGTCTAACGCATCAATCAGCGGATGGATGTTATATCCACCCTGCATGGTACCCAGCAGCTCAACCGCTTTTTCCTGGCTAACCAAAGGGGAAGTGGCTTCGCCTTTAGCGACGGCAGCCAAAAAACCAGCCTTCACATAGGCGGCTTCATCAACACCGGGAGGGACGCGATTAATCAGCAGATCAAGCAATGCTTCTTCTTCGCCTGCCGGGGGATTCTTGAGTGACTCAACCAGCGCGGCCATCTGCGTGGCATCTAACGGTTTAGGAACAATCCCCTGCGCAGCCCGCTCGGCTACGTGCTTACGATATTCTTCTAGCACGACGTTCTCCTCGCTCTCATTGTCTTCATTATGCCGGCGCTCTTGTTCCCAATTGTGGTGTCCATGCCTGGGTGTCAGCGTGTGGATGTAAGGTAGTAGAGTGTCCGGTCCAGCCTCGTCAGCATATCAGGATTTGAATTGATTGTTAATTCGTTCACATAATAGCAACATTAATTTTTATTCAACTACGCTATGTGCCCCATTTCACTATCACTGAAAAATACCGACATCAGCAGAATAGCATGTCCCCGACGGCGCACACTAACTATGCTGAGTTAACCATACAATATGTGGGTTTTTAACAACGTAAGGCAATTCATCATCACCCGGTGGCGCAGTGATAATCAGAATGTTCGCAATAGAGTCAGGAAAAGTGTTAACAGATGATAAGAGCCCCTACGGCAACGATGCCGGATGACCTCTTTGACTCAGGAAAAGACTTCATGAAGATAAACCGGTATCTGCAAATGGCCTTCGTCACGGCCTTCGCGTTCACCGCATCTGTCTATGCCGCCCCCATTGAACTGGAGGGGTTCAGTTTAACACGTGATATTCCTTGCAATGGCAATGATGTCACTATTTCAGGTAACGGCAACAACATTGTACTAACCGGCGAATGCGCCGCGATTTCCATCATGGGTTCCGAGCATAATGTCACATTCGATACCGCGACATCGCTCACCGTGACCGGTTCTGAGATTGCCGTTACAGGTCAATCAACGGGCAACCTGACCGTTGCCGCGTATAAAAACACCATCCGTACACACATTGTTGCCGATGATAAGCCAGTAAAGGTAAACGTAACAGGCACAGAACATCATCTCGACCTGGATTTTAAGGGGCCCACAGTGGTTTCTTTCAATGGCATCAGCAACCACCTCTCGTGGGGAGGAACAGAACCACGCCTCTCCTCTAGCGGTGCCAATAACGTCATTAAACAAAAACCATAACGCGCCCTATTCTTTCCTCGGAGAGACACCCGACAAATGGGCCTCTGCGATGAAAAACAGACGACCCAATCGATCACTGACCGATTGGGTCGCCATGTTTAGGACAAAAATATCGCATCTCTCCCCTTAGGGAGAGATCACATCAGGCCTTAAACGTCAGCCACGGTCGCAGCCGTGCCACGGGTTGAATCAACCCTGACTGTTCCTGAATATCAATCACGGGCGTAACCGGCTTATAAGCCGCCGGCGCTTCTTCCCGCAGGCGCTCATCCTTCAGCGTGATGCATTGCCAGGGCAACGTCTCTGCCTGTTTGGCCGTATCGATCTTATTGCGCATACTTTGCCGACGTTCGGCACGCCCTGCGCCGTGTGAACACGACCACAGCCAATCAGGGTTCCCCTTCCCAGTGACAAGATAAGAGTAGTCCCCCATTGAGCCGGGGATCAGCGCGAATTCTCCGGCTTTGGCAGGCGTCGCGCCTTTGCGATGCAGGTTCATTCCGTGCTCCGGCAGAATAATGTTATGCGAGAGATCGACCACCAGCTTGCTGGTATCCCGCGTAAACACCTGCTTCCAGGAGGAACGAATCAGTTCAGCCAGCACGATCCGGTTGATCCACGCATAGCGAGCAGCAACGCCCATCGCTTCCATATAGTCCGTCGCCTGCTCATCAACCAGACCAAACAGTCCAGACGCCGGGTATTTTTCTCCAGCAGGCCAGCAGGCTCGCGCTTTATCGATCCCACGCTGGCCGACATAAAAGCCCACGTCCCGTGAACCGGTATGAATCATAATGACGACTTCACCTTCTTGTACGCCAGCCTGATACGCCGCATGCCGATCCAAAACCGCATCGACAATTTGCAGCTCAACGAAATGGTTACCCGACCCGACAGTACCCAGACTGGAAGGCCGCAGAATCTCGCGCGGTGCAAAAAACGGTTCAGGCGCATGTCGACTATCGGCGCGAACCGCCTCAGTTCCGGCAATGGAGGCAAGTTCCGCCGACAAGCGTCGGAAGTCTACGTCCTGCCAGAGCCCCTGCAAGGGCAGCGCCGCAAGCCATGCCGCGAGTCCTTCATCAAAGAGTGCGGAAAACGAATCCGGCGTCACAGGAACATCACGCTGATCCAGCAGCAATGTGTTCTTGAGCGCCTGAATCAGCGCCGGTTTATGTGCGTCAGCATCAGTATGATGTACGCCCGTCGTCAGCAAGCGCATCCCGCAGTTGATATCGGTCCCAATCGCCGCAGGGATAACAAAGTTCTCCGTAGTGGCAACAATGCTGCCGACAGGCGCAAGCGTGCCGGGGTGGAAATCCGGTGTCGCGCGAGCGGCGCAGACGTGCGCATCGCTACCCGGTAGGTGTACTGAGGCGAAATCCAGCAGTTGCTGAACCGCCTTTTCTTCCAGCGGCAACGCTTCCGGCAACAGAACCTGCGCTTCTGCATGCTGCCTGCGAAGATGATAAATAGAATGTTGGTAATCGGTGTCTATCCCCAAACGGGATAAACGTTTTTGTAAACGAGTGAATGTAGACATGATGCTACCTGGAAAAAACAGAAAATCGCTCCTCCCGTTTCGAGGAGAAGGTTGTTTTTCCTGCAGCAGCAGATTCAGGAAAGGATGTCCGATTATTCTAAGGAGGAACGCCCTGATTGTAAACCGCTACAGCGTCGCGCGGGTGCCCCATCCGCAACGTTGCCGAGCGTCGTCATTGTGCGCACGGTATAGTAAACTGACTACATTAGTCATCTCTAAATTAGCCAGTCACGCAGGACGGTATGAACATGACGTTGAGCAATTCGGATCGGGAATTCATGCAGGACGGTGCGAAAAAAGCCGCGGCACTGCTGCGCGCGATTGGCAACGAGAACAGGTTGCTGGTGCTTTGCCTGCTTATCGAACACGGTGAAATGCCGGTGGGTGCGCTGCTTGAACACATCCCGCTCAGCCAGTCCGCCCTCTCACAGCATCTGGCGAAAATGCGTGAAGAAGGATTGATTAGCTATCGACGCGAATCTCAAACGCTGCACTACCGCATCGAAAATCAGAATGTAGAAACGATCGTCGCCACCTTAAAAACCATTTTCTGTCCCTGAACAGGGCAATAAAAATTTCTGGGAGAAATTTTTAACGTTGCGCAGCAACGGCCCACAGGGTGGTGGCCAGAGATGGCACGACATAAAAAACGCCACAGGGAGTTCCCCGTGGCGTTAACACTAGAACAAAAACGGTACGACTTAGAACGACGTCTTCACGTTAACAAAGAAAGTCCGCCCCGGTTCGTTATAGGTTGCAGCACCCGCACCCGCGATGGTAACCACGTTATTGTTCACCACATCCTGCGCATTACCGGCACGGAACAGACGTTTATCAAACAGGTTATCGACACCACCCGTCACGCTCAGGTTCTTATTAAACGTATAGGTACTGCTTAACCCGAACAGCGCATAAGGGCTTAACTCATTGGTCGCGCTACCCGTTACGCGCTCACCTTTGTAGTTATACTTCTTCGGCTTCTGGCGACCATACCAGGTCACATCGGCCAGGAAGGAAAGGTTCTCTGTCGCCTGCCAGTCCACTGATGAATTCAGGGTAAACTCCGGCGTAATCGACAAATAATCACCCGTGGTTTTATTCTTCGACTCCAGCATCCAGGTCAGGTTGTTACGCCAGTTGATGGTCTCCGTGACAGGAACGGTCAGGTTACCTTCCAACCCCTGAATGACGGCTTTCGGTACATTGCCCCACTGGAAGATATTGGCGTTGGCATATCTTGAATCACTCCCGCCCACCGCTTTACCGATGACATTGTTGCCTGCTTCAATCTTGTTACGGTAATCGTTATGGAAGTAGGTAATACCAGCGATCAACCCATCACGGTGAAACTCCAGACCGATCTCTTTATTCAGGCTGGTTTCCGCTTTCAGGTCTTCATTACCGATCAGGTAGCAAGACGTACCGCCGGCACAACCCTGTCCACGGCTATAGAGGAGGTAATTCTCGTTGGTCTGGTACAGATTCGGCGCTTTGTAAGCACGGGCGATACCCAGCTTCAGCGTGTAATCGTCACCCAGTTCCTGCGACAGGTTAAGCGACGGGCTCCAGTTAGTGCCTGCCGTGCTGTGATGATCGACACGTAGCGCCGGCGTCAACATGGTGCTGTCTGTCAATTGAACGTTATCTTCCACAAAGGCGGAAGCCAGACGAGCGGCGGATTTCTCACTGCGACCACTGCTGCTCAACGAACCCACACTCCCCGCTTCGGTCGTCGTCTGCGTGTTCGAAACCGGATCTGTCATCTTCTGCTCGTTCCACTCAACCCCGAGCGTGAGTACCTGATCGACCCAGAGATTCAGCGGAATATTCACTTCGTTGTGCGCGGTGAAGTTATCCAGTTTTATCGTGCCATATTGGTTCGGACTCGTTGTATCAAAAATCCCTTCTAAACCGCCGGACAACCCCTCAAGGATACGGGTATTGTGCGTACGCTCGTATTGCAGATACGACGTAGAGCTGACGCCGCTGTCCCAGTAGCCGCGATGCGTTACCGCAAAATTCTGGCGGTACATGCGGTTGGTTTCCTTACCGTAATTGCTAACAACGAGCGGGTTCGTGTTGGTATTTTGCGAATCACCCGCATAGATGTTGCCCTGACGGCTGGAACCCGCTTCGAATTCCAGCGACTGCTGCTTGGTCATATCCCAACGCAACAGGCCGTTGATATCTTTATTACGCACCCCTTCGCGTCCGGAAGGCAGTGAAGCTGACTGATTACCCGCACGTGCAGACTGATGCCCTTGGTTAATATCGCGTGCATCAGCCTGAGTTTTATTCAGGTTGCCGTACAGACGGAAACTCAGACTGTCGGTCAGGCCGCCCATCAGGCTGAAGTCGGTACGCTTGGTTGCGCCTTCCGAGCTATGTTCCGGCGCATTCAGGTAGGTGTTCCAGGTACCGTGCCATTCCTGACTCGGCTGCTTGGTGATGATGTTAACCACACCGCCCGCGGCACCATTACCATAGCGCGCCGCCGCCGGACCACGTAGCACTTCAATGCGCTCCACCATATCGGCAGGCACCCAGTTGGTGTCACCGCGGGTATCACGTTCACCGCGCCAGCCGTAACGCACGGCTGTACGGCTCGATACTGGCTTGCCATCTACCAGAATCAGCGTGTTTTCCGGCCCCATACCGCGGATATCGATCTGGCGATTGTTACCGCGCTGGCCACTGGTTGAGTTACCGGACAGATTGACGCCCGGCATGGTGCGAATCAGATCTGACAGGTCGTTAGCGGGCGGACGCTTGCTGATATCCTCAGCCGTAATCACCGATACGCCCGGTGCCTGACGGGTTTGCTCTGCGGCCGTCACCACCATCGTATCGCCCGATGCTTTACTTTCCGCCTGATTCTGCACCTGAGGAGCAGGTTCTGTAGAAGGAGTGGTCGAGGTCTGCGCAGCGCTCAGAAACGATGTCATCCCGCAGCTAACGCCAATGAGCGTCGCCAGATAACGACGCGATTGTGGTAGTTTCATCAAAATTATCCTGCCCTGTAAGAAATGAATAAGTAGCCTGAAAAAGGAGCAACATCGCAGCTGGTACAGCGACACCTAACGACAATCAGCAAAAGTGCTGAATAACGGCGGAGATAAAACGCGCAGATATGGCGGTTATCGGGAGAGAAGCGTCATGCCGACGGGCATCACGTGGTGTTGTTATGAAATACGGTCTGTCATCAATCAGCCCTTTTCTCCGCATTGCCGGAAATGGAAAATGCATTTATCGTGCAATGTGACGTCCCCAACGAAAAATGCTATTGAGAAGTATTTGCATTACCATTTTGGCGCGGTCATTGTTACATTTGTCATTCAGGACGGGGTTTGCTCTAGCAGCAAAATGTTTTGCCAAAGCATCAAAATGGAAGGCGCAGGTCGAAGGGTTTAATCAGGTAGGTAATCACGTGCGCAGCTTCACACAGTCATCAAAGCCGATCTATAAAGATCACATCGTTCAGCAATCCAGCCTGGTCGCGAACAATTACCGTTTTATCGGCCCCCGGCTGATCGATAACACGCCGGTGCTGTTCGGCTCGTTCAGCGTCGTGCAGCTCAATCCGCATCTGATCCTGCATACGGCGGATGTGATTAATCGCCACAACATGAAAACCCAAAATCTGCTGGATGACGCTATCAAGATCGCCATCGTGGTGAGCGGTAATGCGCACATCTCATTTGGCCATCAGGAGCTACATCTGGGGGAGAAACAGCCAGCTTCGCTGATTGCGTTGACAGAACCAACGATGTTTACCCGTATCGGCAAGCGTGATGAATATGAGCGAACGATTACGCTAACATTCGACAGAGAATGGCTGTACGGCAATATGATGGATACCGTTGGCGACTGGCAGGCCATCCACGATTTCACACAGACCCATCTGGCAACGCATCTATGGACGCCGTCCCGACAGGCACTGGCCATTGCCTTACAAACTCTGGACGCTGAACCTTGCCAAACGCCGCTCCAGCGCCTTTATCTGGAAACGCAGTGTATGGGCCTGATTATCGAGGCCTTTACGTCATTGACCGCCAGCGTAGCGCAGGAAAAAAGTAGCGGCGTCACCCTGCGCGGCTACCATCGCATTCAACAGGTCAGAGAGATGCTGGAAAGCGGCAGCGCCGATCAGCTTTCGATGAGTGAGATAGCCAAAAGCGTCAATATGAGTGAAAGCACGCTACAGCGCCATTTTCGCCAAACATTCAATATGAGCGTGTTTGAGTACCTGCGTAACAGCCGCTTGCAGCGCGCCATGCTGGCCTTGCAAAAAGACGGCATCGGTATTGCGCAGGCGGCCAGCATCGCCGGTTACAACAGCCCCGCCAACTTTGCCACGGCGCTGCGCCGTGCATTCGGGATTACACCGGGGCAGTTGAAAGACCGCTTCTGATTCTGAATCACTAATAACCAAATGGAATTTGTTATTCCGTTTGGTTATTAATAGCTCTTCAGCGATGCACAGTAAATTAGTGCTTTTCTGCCAGCACACATGACAACCCATGACCAATCAGACTGATATCACCGCAGCGCTTGCCCACCACATCATCCATAGCGAACCCAATCGGGAAGCGATTGATGCCGCCCGTGACGGAGTCACTGACTTCATCTCTACCGCGCTCCCGATCGCACAGGGAGCGATTGCCGATAGCGGGCTCGCGCCATTAAAGCAAGTGTTCAGCGGCACGGACAGCCTGACGCGTAGTCTGATTCTGGGCTATTCCGGCCACGTACTGGACTTTGACGATTACCATCCGGCGTTTCGTGGACACCCCAGCACCGTCATTCTACCAGCGCTGTTTGCCCTTGCCGCTGAGGCTTCATCCGTAACGGAAGAGGCGTTTTTGACGGCGTATGTGATCGGCGTGGAAGCGGCGGGCAGAATCGGGCTGGCATGCGGCCCACGTCATTACAGCCTCGGCTACCATAACACCGCCACGCTCGGCGCTATCGCCGCCGCTGCCGCCGCGGCACGTCTGGCTGGCGCGTCGGTGGAACAGACACAGACCATTCTTGGTCTGGCTGCCACGCAGGCCGCAGGGCTACGGGCGCAGTTTGGTTCAGCGGTCAAACCGCTACATGCAGGGCTTTCAGCCAGAGCGGGGCTAACCGCCGTCAAGCTAGGCTTGGCGGGTTTCGAGGGCAACACACAGCAGGTGATTGACGCCTTTCTTGCCGCGCACGGCGATCAAAAACAGCAGCCGGAGCTGCTGGTTAAAAACTGGGGTGCGCCGTGGCGCATACTTTCTCCCGGTCTGGAGTTCAAGCGCTATCCAACCTGTGGCGGCACCCACAGCGCTGCCGAGGCGGCTTTTGCTCTGCGGGAACAGTGGCATAAGCAGAATGGTGCAAATGCCGATCTGGCTGATGCCATCGAACAGATCACGGTGACGTTCCCACCGGGTGGCGATGTTGCACCGTTTATCCGTAACGCGACAAACGGCGTAGAGGCGCGGTTCAGTCTGGAATATGTGATTGCGGCGGCGTTGATTGAAGGGGAGCTGAAGCTGGCACATTTCTCGGAAGCTCCGGTTGAAACCACGATCTCAGCGCTGGCAAATCGCGTCATACGCCGCGCCGATGAAACCGCCCCACCCGATGAGCTTGACCCGGAAGCACGTTTTCATGAAGTTACGCTGCACTTGCGTAACGGCAACACGTTAATCCAGCGCACGACTCGTCAGGAAACTTCCGCACGCCCCACCAATCTCCGTGCCAAGCTGCGGCAAACTCTCGGCTCGCTGACGCATCTCGACAGCGACCAGATCGCCGACCGCTGCGCATTACGGCATGACGGCGATTTACGCTATTTGCTCGGGCTATTGTTTTAAAACGGTATTGTTTTAACAAGATGCTGTTTTAAAAGGATAATGTTTTAACAGGATGCGAGGTGCTGTCGATAACCCTCATTATCGACAGCTCTATTACCGACAATACTATTACTGGCAATACCATGAACGCCAATACCCTTGCCGACAACCACCACGCCGTCAGATCGAATTAGTCTGCCTGATGGGAAAGCCATTTCCCTTTTTCATCAAATACCGTCACGCCCGGCACTCTGGAGTAATTCCCTTCCCCTTCTGATTTATAGTGGGTCGCCAGTATATGGGGAGGGAGATACTTAAACTCAAAGTAGCCATCATCAGGGTTCTTGACGATCAGCTTGCCTATGCTGTCGATGAGGCCTTCTTCTATTTTGAAGTAGCGATTATCAAGGTTGTTTTTAAAAGACGTCGCTTCGCCATACGTAAACAGGTGCTTTTTCTCTTGTGCAGCAATAGCAGGGAAACGCGTCACATCAAGCTGACGTAATACATGCAGGAACATCAGGCGCTCCAGCGGCGTTCCTGCATCTTTCGGGACTAAAAATTGTAATGTGAGTCCACTTCCCACATTCACATTGTATTCATAGCCGACAAACGCGCTGTCGCCATAAATAAAAATGTTATCAACTTCTTTACCTTCGGGGACGATCTCTTTGGTTTCAGCCATGAGTTCAGGAATCGATTGGGGAGCGATCGTAAAATAAATATCGTACTTAAACACTTCCGACGGGAACCGTATTTCAATGCGCGTTTTTGACATGCTCCGTTTAATAAAGCGTTCAGGCTTTTCCATGCGCTGTTCGAGCGTTTTCCAGATAGCCTGATGCATTTCTGAAATATTAAATACATCAGCGATCTTTACTCCATACTTCGCTTCCAGTTCCTGCTGAGATAATGCCAAATCGTACATCGACAACGCCTGCTCGCCACGGTAACGTTCATCCATGGTACGCAGTACAGCAAACGCGTTGGCTAATGCGACGGTGTCTTCAGCATTCGCTAACCCGATAAAGTAGCGTTGCTTAGCCTCATCATATTGAAAATAGACGGCTTCCAATTTTCCCTGTTGATTAGCATATGCCGCGCCGTTTTCAGACTGGAACAACACGCCCTTTTGCCCCTCCAGCCACGATGCCAGATTAAAATCCTCTTTTGCCGCGCTAACGGTAAACAGGTCAAAATCGGTGTTATTCTGCTTATCCCGATAGGTGTAGATCTGCGTGTCTTTATTTTCCCGATCGATAAGCAGACGCCCCATTCTGCGCACATAAGTCCCGTGTTCCCACAAACTCAGCTTGTCGAACATGGCAAAAGGCAGCTTAATCGTAAAGTCGTCTTCAGGATAAAAAGGGATACCGGGGAAATCATCCATCGGCGCGCGGTTAAATGTTTCTTTCTTTTCAAGAAGCCGCGCCTGATAGGCTTTTTTGCGATCGTCAAAACGTTGCTTGAGCTTGAGTAAAGCGGGTGACTGTTCTTCCGTCTTTTTCAAGACCATAGTGATTTCACAATAATAAAACGCACAGGCAGCGCTTTTATCCGATACGAACGTAACCGTGTTTTTCCCGGTGATTTTTAGCGTGTGCCACATACCGTTGACCTGTATACGGTTGTCTTTCATCTCCTCGGTATATTCGCCATCGACGTTATAGTAACTCACCTGCGTCGGCGTCAGATTGAAATAGATATCGTTTTTAATGCCTTTGAGGTTTTGCGTGATATGTTCCTGAAGGTTATCTCTGTTTTTATTGGCTTCAGGATTTTTACTGTTATCAAACACCACGCTGATATCCTCAACCAGGTATTTCCCCTCGTTCAGCTTTTCTTCTGCGTTACAGCCCGACAACCATAACGCCATCATGATAATACCCAGATATTTCTTCATCACTTCATCCCTGTAAAATTAAAAACCTCTGAATATAGGAAATACAGAGGCTAATAACACATCAACTTTAATAAAATTGATTATGCTGTTAACACATCTCTGTTCTGAATAGACTGGCCTACTCACTTTTTTTCTGCTTATCAAGAATTTGTTTAATTTTTACGAAGTCAGGCGATTTTTCCTCAACTCTCTTCAATGTCATCGTGATCTCACAGTCAAAAAAATCACAATTGGTCTCTTTGTCTGATATCAGTTGGATCGTATCCTTTCCATCAGATTTAACCGTCAACATAATGTCATTAAGCTGCATCCGCCCGCCTTTCAGGTTCGCATCATGCTTTTCACCCTGAAGATAATAAGCTCCCTGTTCAGGGGTGAAACTAAAATAAATATCCCCCTTACTGTCGACGGCTTTTTTAGTAATGCCTTCCTGAATGACAGACAGCTCCTTTTGACTCATCGTCTCCTTGCTATTATCAAATTTGAGATTAATGTCATCAATTCGATAAAATTTTTCTTCGCCATTACAGCCAGACAGCCATAGCGCCATGATGACAACACCGAGGTATTTCTTCATTTCATCCATCCTTGTTAACGTAAAAAAGCCTCTGAATGCCGCGGCACGCAGAGGCTAGCAATGCATCAGTAAGCTGATGTTATCAAAAAATTTATTACAATTCAGGCACTACCGACTAGGGTTTTAGCCATTGGTCCAGAAAGCGAAACACCTCTTCCTGCTGTTCCTGATAGAACACGTGCCCTAGCTCAGGCCATATTTTGGTTTGCAGTTTGCTACCCGCCCGTTGGGATTGCCATACCTCATGCATTTTGGCGTAAGCATCCTCAACCGATTTCGTCGGGAACAGCTTGTCTTGGCCGCCGTTAAATAACAGCATCGGTTTTGGTGCAGCAACGCTCGCCACATCCGGGAAGTCAAAGCGTGTCGGTTGCCCCGGATGCAGCATATAGAATGCCGACTGGCCTCTCAGCACATTATTGCCCGGCGTCATCAGCCCTTCGTATGTACCAATCCAGGAGACTGCCGCCGTTGCTGCCACCTTGTCCGATAGTGCGGCAAGCTGCCAGGCACGATAGGCCCCCATTGAGAACCCTACGACGCCAATACGTTGCTTATCCACCTGCTCAAGCGATGCCAGAAAGTCCGTTGCCCGCATGTCTTCATAGGCCATCAGACCCGCGAGCGAACGCCCCAGATTAAAGAAGTTACTTGCCAGCGCCTGCTGCTGCTCATATTTGATCGGCCCGCGCGATCCCCAACCTAGCGCATCAACCGCCAGCACCACATAGCCCCGCTTCGCCAGTTCATCCCCGACAAAACGACCAGTGAAAAACTTATCCGCCCAAGCCTGTGCAGAAACGAGCTGTTCGTCATTGCCCCACGGCTTGATCATCTTCTCCTTGCCGATATCAAACTTCGCGCCGTGATCGTGCAGCAGGATGACCGCAGGATGCGGCCCCGCACTTTTTGGCGTCAGGAGCAACGCATCTACGCGACTTTCATCCGTCAGATTGAACGCGACTTTCTCCGCCGTGTAGCTACCGCGATCCTGTTTTTCAATCGCCTGCGGCGCAAAGTCTTTGGTGGAATCCGGCGTCAGGAGCAGCGAACGCAGTGTTTTTCGCGACTGGGATTGCCACTGGCTAAAATCCGAAAAATTTCCGGATAGCCAGGAATCCGAGTAGGTCATCTGCTGTTTAAGCTGCGGATAAAACGAAGGCAGCCCTTCATCCGTGACCGCCTGATTCGTCGCGGGTTGAATCGTAGGGTTCATATCGTTCGCCATCAGTGAAGGGCTGGCCAGCAACGCCGCCAATAGCCAGACAGAGGAGCGTAAGGTATTAAGATTCATCATAACCTCAAAAATAAAACAACGTTTCTTTTTTGAGGTTTGATTGTAATTGACGCAGCTAAAAATAAACGGACGGAACGCGCATTCTGCGAAGCGTCCGGCAAAAAATCGCACCCAAGTACTTTACCGTCGCGCCACGGGGAAACCATGTTGTCTGGCAGACCACACCACAACGAGCGCAATCAATAACAGCACCAGCAGCACCGGAGAGAATGCGACGACACCGAAATGCTCCAGCAGCACACCGCCGATGATACCGCCTCCTGCGATAGCCATATTCCAGACAGTGACCAACATGGACTGCGCCACATCGGCTCCTTCCCCAGCGGTTCTGACGATTGCCGTTTGGAACAATGTCGCCGCGCCGCCGAAAGCAAGCCCCCAGACGCAAACGGCCGCATAGACCACTGCATGTATCTCACCCGCCACGCCAAGTGCCAGCACAGATACGCAGAACAATGCCGAACAGGCAAGCGTCAGGGCTCGTAAATAGCGGTCAATCAGCACGCCAATCATCCAGATACCCAGTAACGATGCAACACCGAATACCAGCAGCACCAGACCGGTCTGTGCGACCATACCCACCGCCGCGAGAAACGACGCAATATAGGTGTAGAGGATGTTATGCGCCAGCACAAAGGCCAACACGACGCATAATACGGATCGCACGCCTGCCACCGTGAACACCTGCCCCAGCGACAGCCTCTTATCTGCCGATTGCCCAGCGAAATCCGGCACCTGAATACGAACCCACAGCATGAGTATTAATGCCAAACCACTCATCATACCGAAGCACATGCGCCAGCCGAGTAAGTTACCCAGAAAGGTGCCAGCGGGCACACCGAGCGACAGCGCCAAGGGAGTGCCCACCATCGCTATCGCAATAGCGCGCCCCTTCTGATGTTCAGGCACCATACGCGCCGCGTAGCCTGCCAGTAGCGCCCACAGCAACCCGGCTGAAACACCCGCCAGAAAACGCGCCGCCATCGTCAATACATAGCTGCCGGAAAACGCGGTAATCGTATTGGCAACGACGAAGCCTGCGATGGCTGATAGCAGCAGCAGGCGGCGACGCACACCTTGCGTCGCCGCGGTCAACGGGATCGCGGCCACTAAAGACCCCACGGCATAGATAGTCACCGTCTGCCCGACCCAGGCTTCAGACACCGCCAGCCCTTGCGCCATCTGCGGCAACAGGCCCGCAGGCAGCGCTTCGGTCAGGATAGTGATGAAGGCTGCTGTGGCTAACGCCAGCAATGATGCAAGGGGCAGTCTGCCATGATGTGTATCCGTCATTGAGGCCGTCATCGTATTGCCTCCAACGAGCTATACACGGCATCACGCAGATCGGTGACAAAACGCCCCGACATTCCCTCGTACATCGTGTTGGTGAAAGCCACCACGCTCAAACCTTGTTGTCGGTCGACAAACCATGAATGACCGTAAGCTCCCCCCCAGCGCCAGGTGCCTGACGATTCTGGCGACTCGGCTAACTGCGGATCGCGCAAGACCGAGAAACCGAGGCCAAAACCGCAGCCCGGTGCATTAGGCAGCTCCAGCCCTTGTGTTTGATCGCGCCCCATCTCCTCGATCAACGCGTCAGGCAGCAGCACGCCTCCCCCTTTACGCAGGGCTTCCAGCAGGCGCAGCAGATCCCAGGCCGTCCCTGCCATGCCTGCTCCACCGGATGGAAAGGCCTGTGCATTACAGATACGAGCGGGGCTATACGCGATGCCGATGGCCCCCTCGAAAGGAGAAACCATTTCGCCTTCAGTCAGGCGATGTGGCTGTGGAATGTCGTTCACGTAGGCCGTCGTCAGGCGCAATGGATCACGCACAGTGAAGCCCGTATCGTGCATGCCCAGCGACTCGGTCACCAGTTGGCGCACAGCCTCATCCAATGGCGAGCCCTGAACGCGTTCGATCAAAGCTCCCAATACGTCCGTTGCCAGCGAATAACCCCAGGCTGTTCCCGGCACGTATTGCAGGGGGACGCTGGCGATACGACTCAGGTTCTCATTCAAACTTATGTCGGAAGCATCCATACCGTCTGAGACCCCCGCCAGCGCATAGGGGCCGTCCGCATGAGCTTCAAAAAAACGGTAGCCCAAACCCGCAGTGTGGCTGAGTAACTGCCGCACGGTAATGTTCGCTGGGCTGCCGTCGAGCAGTCGGGTCTGGAACGTTGGTATCCAGCGAGTAATATCTTCATCCAGATCGAGCCGACCTTGCGCCACCAGCACCATAGCCGCCACAGACACGATGGGCTTGCTGACAGAAGCAAACCGGAAGATAGCGTCCAGCGCCATCGGGCGGGTATTCTCCCGGTCAGCCCACCCTGCTGCTTGCTGATGAATCAATTCGCCGTTACGCGCGACCAACACAACGGCGCCAACCAAACGCCGATCGTCCAATGCCTGCTGGACGGTAGACTGAATTCGGGCGGAGAAATGCGTTGATGGCGCATCGGTACCCAGAGGGAATACGGGAGTTATCACGACATGTTCCTTTCATCAATGAGCGTTCCCGTTACGATAAAAAATCAGCAATTAAAGAAAAAGTGGGCTACAGTTCCTCGATATACGGAACAAATCGTCCGCAATAGAGAGAGAGTATGGATAGCCTGAATGGCTTCATGGTGTTTGTGCAAGTGGCAGAAACGCGCAGTTTCGTTGCGGCGGGTCGATTACTGGGCGTATCAGCGTCGGCAGTAGGCAAAAGCGTCGCACGGCTCGAAGAAAAACTGGGTGTGAGACTGTTTCACCGCAGTACGCGCAGCATCACATTGACCGCCGAAGGCTCACTGTTTCTGGCGCGTAGCCGACGTATTCTGGCCGAAATCGAAGCCGCAGAACTGGAACTGTCACAGACCAAAGCCGTACCGCGCGGACGCCTGCGGGTAAGCCTGCCGCTGGTCAGTTCACTGGTGCTACCCGTACTCGGCGAATTCATGCGTGAATACCCCGAAATCGAACTGGATCTGGACTTTACTGACCGCATGGTGGATGTGATTGAGGAAGGTTTCGATGCCGTCGTACGGACAGGTGACCCCGTGGATTCACGCCTCACCGCGCGCAGGCTGGGCACTTTCCGTTTTCTGGTGGTGGCAGCGCCAGACTACCTTACCCGTTACGGTTGCCCCCAGACACCTGTCGACCTGATGCAGCATGCCTGTCTGCACTATCGCTTTCCCAACAGCGGCAAACTGGAGCCGTGGGCGCTGCGGCTTCTCCCCGGCGAACCAGAGTTACCATTGCCCACCTCGATGATCTGCAACAATATCGAAACGCGCGTTTGTTTTGCACTACAAGGGCTGGGAATCGCTTACCTGCCGGATTTCTCTATCCGTGAGCAGTTGGCAGGAGGGCAACTACAGCCGATCCTGACCGACTACGTGGAACGCAGCGGCGTCTTCCATGTGCTATGGCCAGCCAGCAAGCACCCATCACCAAAAGTACGGGCATTCGTAGATTTCCTCTGCGCGCGAGTATTTCCCGCTTCTGATACATAAAAAAAATCCGGCACCTGTATAGGTGCCGGATTGAATTCACGCTATGCGAACCTGAGAGAACTTACTTCTTCTTCGCTTTCGGGTTCGGCAGGTCGGTGATGCTACCTTCAAAGATTTCAGCAGCCAGACCAACAGACTCATGCAGCGTTGGGTGCGCATGGATGGTCAACGCGATATCTTCCGCATCACAGCCCATTTCGATCGCCAGACCGATTTCACCTAACAGTTCACCACCGTTAGTACCGACAATCGCACCACCGATAACACGGTGAGTTTCTTTGTCGAAAATCAGTTTGGTCATACCGTCAGCGCAGTCAGACGCGATCGCACGGCCAGACGCCGCCCATGGGAAGGTCGCGGTTTCGTAGCTGATGCCTTTCTCTTTCGCTTCTTTCTCAGTCAGACCCACCCATGCCACTTCCGGTTCGGTATAGGCAATAGAAGGAATCACTTTCGGATCGAAGTAGTGTTTCTTACCAGAGATGACTTCAGCAGCAACGTGGCCTTCATGCACGCCTTTGTGCGCCAGCATCGGCTGACCGACGATGTCGCCGATAGCATAGATGTGTGGCACGTTGGTGCGCATTTGCTTATCAACATGGATGAAGCCGCGATCGTCAACTTCCACGCCCGCTTTGCCAGCATCCAGGTTTTTGCCGTTCGGCACACGGCCGATAGCGACCAGAACCGCGTCGTAACGCTGTGGTTCGGCTGGCGCTTTTTTACCTTCCATCGTCACATAGATGCCGTCTTCTTTGGCTTCTACCGCCGTCACTTTGGTTTCCAGCATCAGATTAAACTGCTTGCTGATACGCTTGGTGAAGACTTTGATGATGTCTTTGTCAGCTGCCGGGATCACCTGATCGAACATTTCAACAACGTCGATCTGTGAACCCAGAGCGTGGTAAACGGTACCCATTTCCAGACCGATGATACCGCCGCCCATGACCAACAGACGTCCTGGGACGCTTTTCAGCTCCAGCGCATCGGTAGAATCCCATACGCGTGGGTCATCATGAGGAATGAAAGGCAGTTGGATCGGACGTGAACCCGCAGCGATAATGGCGTTATCGAAGTTGATCGTCGTTTTGCCGTTTTCACCGTCGACTTCCAGCGTGTTAGCACCGGTAAATTTGCCCAGACCGTTAACGACTTTAACTTTACGGCCTTTCGCCATACCAGCCAGACCACCGGTCAGTTGGGTGATGACTTTTTCTTTCCACAGACGGATTTTATCAATGTCGGTTTTAGGTTCACCGAACACGATACCGTGTTCCGCCAGCGCTTTAGCTTCTTCAATGACTTTAGCAACGTGCAGCAGGGCTTTGGAAGGAATACAGCCAACATTCAGACACACCCCACCCAGCGTGGAGTAGCGCTCTACCAGTACGGTTTCCAGACCCAAATCCGCCGCGCGGAATGCAGCAGAGTAACCCGCGGGGCCGGCACCAAGTACCACTACCTGAGCTTTAATTTCAGTACTCATCATGACCTCTTAATTGATTTCCGGCGGGTCTGTGACGTCACACCCGTCATCATTCTGATTGAGGGTGTATTTTTAATAACGCCCTCTTCCACCGGGACGTGTCTTTGCCGCAGTAGTTTACAAAATCGTTAACAATTTTGAAACAACAAGCGACTAACGATTTGTCCTTAATCACTGATTGCTGTAACAAATAACAGCTTATCAGAAAAAAGCCGGCCGTCAGGCCGGCTTTTCGATTACATCACCAGACGGCGGATGTCAGACAACGTGTTGTTAATGATGGTAATGAAGCGTGCACCATCAGCACCGTCAATGACACGGTGGTCGAAGGACAGAGACATCGGCATCATCAGACGCGGCGTGAACTCTTTACCATTCCAGACCGGTTCCATCGCGGACTTAGACACACCCAAAATAGCCACTTCAGGCGCGTTGACGATCGGCGCAAAGTGCGTAGTTCCGATGCCACCCAGGCTGGAGATCGTGAAGCATCCGCCCTGCATTTCGCCAGCAGTCAGCTTACCATCACGGGCTTTCTTGGAGATCGCCATCAGTTCGCGAGACAGCTCAGTGATGCTCTTCTTGTTCACGTCTTTAAAGACCGGAACCACCAGACCGTTCGGGGTATCAACCGCAACACCGATGTTGATGTATTTCTTCAGCGTCAGACGTTGCGCATCTTCAGACAGGGAACTGTTGAAGCGTGGCATCTGCTCAAGCGCAGCGGCAACAGCTTTCATGATGAAGACAACTGGGGTGAATTTCACATCCAGTTTGCGCTTCTCAGCTTCGGCGTTCTGCTGTTTGCGGAACGCTTCCAGATCGGTGATGTCAGTTTTATCGAAGTGCGTAACGTGCGGGATCATCACCCAGTTACGGCTCAGGTTAGCACCAGAGATTTTCTGGATGCGGCCCAGTTCCACTTCTTCCACTTCACCAAACTTGCTGAAATCGACTTTCGGCCATGGCAGCATGCCCGGCAGACCGCCGCCAGCGGCAGCTGCTGGTGCAGACTCAGCGCGTTTCACGGCATCTTTCACGTAAGCCTGAACGTCTTCGCGCAGGATACGGCCTTTACGACCAGAACCTTTCACTTTCGCCAGATTCACGCCGAATTCACGTGCCAGACGACGGATAACCGGCGTCGCGTGAACGTAAGCGTCGTTCTCTGCGAATTCGCTCTTGCCTTCCGCTTTTGCAGCCGGTGCTGGCGCAGCAGATTTTGCCGCCGGAGCCGGTGCAGCCGCCGCTTCTTGCTTGGCAGCCGGGGCCGCAGCAGGCGCAGCGCCTTCTACTTCGAAGACCATGATCAGTGAGCCGGTTTTCACTTTATCGCCGGTGCTGATTTTGATTTCTTTAACCGTACCCGCGAATGGCGCAGGCACTTCCATCGAAGCCTTGTCGCCTTCTACGGTGATCAGTGATTGCTCAGCCGCGATTTTATCGCCAACTTTAACCATCACTTCAGTCACTTCGACTTCGTCACCGCCGATATCCGGTACGTTCACTTCTTTAGCGGCAGAGGCCGCTGGCGCAGCTGCTGCTGGAGCAGCGGCTTGTGCCGGAGCGGCAGCAGGTGCAGCACCCGCCACTTCGAATACCATGATCAGAGAACCGGTAGAGACTTTATCGCCGGTGCTGATTTTGATCTCTTTAACCGTACCTGCGAAAGGTGCCGGAACTTCCATAGAGGCTTTGTCGCCTTCTACGGTGATCAGAGACTGTTCAGCAGCAACGGTGTCGCCCACTTTAACCAGCACTTCTGTCACTTCGACTTCGTCGCCGCCGATATCCGGTACGTTGACGTCTTTCGCTGCCGCTGCAGCAGGTGCTGCAGCCGGCGCCGCTTCTTTCTTCTCTTCTGCCTTGGCAGGCGCAGCGTCAGCTGCACCGTCGGCGGAATCGAAAATCATGATCAGTTTGCCAGTTTCAACTTTGTCACCCACAGAGACTTTAATCTCTTTAATGACACCAGCCTGCGGAGAAGGGACTTCCATAGAAGCCTTATCACCTTCCACCGTGATCAGCGACTGTTCAGCTTCAACTTTGTCGCCAACCTTCACCAGCACTTCGGTGACTTCAACTTCATCTGCACCGATGTCCGGTACGTTGATTTCGATAGCCATGTAATCTTTACCTCTTATGCCAGACGCGGGTTAACTTTATCTGCATCGATGTTGAATTTAGTGATGGCATCAGCAACCACTTTCTTATCGATTTCACCGCGTTTAGCCAGTTCACCCAGAGCCGCAACAACAACGTAAGACGCGTCCACTTCGAAGTGGTGACGCAGGTTCTCACGGCTGTCAGAACGACCGAAACCGTCAGTACCCAGTACGCGGTAATCGCTCGCTGGGATGAAGTTACGGATTTGCTCAGCAAACAGCTTCATATAGTCAGTAGATGCAACCGCTGGCGCATCGCTCAGTACCTGAGCCACGTAAGGTACGCGCGGCGTTTCGGTCGGATGCAGCATGTTCCAACGCTCACAATCCTGGCCTTCGCGAGCCAGTTCAGTGAAGGAGGTTACGCTGAATACGTCAGAACCGATGCCGTAGTCTTTCGCCAGAATCTGAGCGGCTTCGCGTACGTGACGCAGGATAGAACCTGAGCCCAGCAGCTGCACTTTACCTTTGCTACCTTCAACCGTTTCCAGCTTGTAGATACCCTTACGGATACCTTCTTCCGCACCCTGCGGCATCGCAGGCATGTGGTAGTTTTCGTTCAGCGTGGTGATGTAGTAGTAAATGTTTTCCTGCGCTTCACCGTACATGCGGTGCAGGCCGTCATGCATGATGACCGCAACTTCATAGGCGAATGCTGGATCGTAGGAGATACAGTTCGGGATGGTCAGCGACTGAATGTGGCTGTGACCATCTTCGTGCTGCAGACCTTCACCGTTCAGCGTCGTACGGCCTGAAGTACCACCGATCAGGAAGCCACGCGCCTGTTGGTCACCCGCTGCCCAGCACAGATCGCCGATACGTTGGAAACCGAACATGGAGTAGTAGATGTAGAACGGGATCATAGGCAGGTTGTTGGTGCTGTAAGACGTTGCCGCCGCCAGCCAGGATGAACCTGCGCCCAGTTCGTTGATACCTTCCTGCAGAATCTGACCTTTCTGGTCTTCTTTGTAGTAAGCAACCTGCTCACGGTCCTGCGGAGTGTACTGTTGGCCTTTCGGGCTATAAATACCGATCTGGCGGAACAGACCTTCCATACCGAAGGTACGCGCTTCGTCAGCGATGATTGGAACCAGACGATCTTTGATAGATTGGTTCTTCAGCATCACGTTCAGGGCACGAACAAACGCGATAGTGGTAGAGATTTCTTTGTTCTGCTCTTCCAGAAGAGTACTGAAATCTTCCAGCGTTGGCAGTTCCAGCTTCTCATCAAAGTTCGGCTGACGAGACGGCAGGTAGCCACCCAGCGCCTGACGACGTTCGTGCAGGTATTTGTACTCTGCAGAATCTTTATCGAAAGTGATGTACGGCAGGCTTTCGATGTCGGCATCAGATACTGGCACGTTGAAGCGGTCACGGAAGTAACGCACGCCATCCATGTTAACTTTCTTAACCTGGTGAGCGATGTTCTTACCTTCAGCCGCGTCGCCCATACCATAACCTTTAATGGTATGCGCCAGAATAACGGTTGGTTTGCCTTTGGTATCCTGTGCTTTTTTCAGTGCAGCGTAGACTTTCTTCGGATCGTGACCACCACGGTTCAGTGACCAAATCTGATCGTCGGTCCAGTCTTTAACCAGTTCAGCCGTCTCCGGGTATTTACCGAAGAAGTGCTCACGCACATAGGCACCGTTTTTGGATTTGAAGGTCTGGTAGTCACCGTCAACGGTTTCTTCCATCAGTTGGATCAGTTTACCGCTGGTGTCTTTACGCAGCAGTTCATCCCAACGGTCGCCCCACATCACTTTAATCACATCCCAGCCAGCGCCGCTGAAGATGCCTTCCAGTTCGTTGATGATCTTACCGTTACCAGTAACCGGACCATCCAAGCGCTGCAAGTTACAGTTGATAACGAATACCAGGTTATCCAGTTTTTCACGGGTCGCGATGGTGATCGCACCTTTGGATTCTGGTTCGTCCATTTCACCGTCGCCCAGGAAGGCATAAACGGTTTGCTTAGAGGTATCTTTCAGGCCACGGTTTTCCAGATACTTCAGGAATTTAGCCTGGTAGATAGCACCAATCGGGCCCAGACCCATAGATACGGTCGGGAACTGCCAGAAGTCTGGCATCAGTTTAGGGTGCGGATAAGAAGACAGACCGTTACCGTGAACTTCCTGACGGAAGTTATTCATCTGGTCTTCGGTCAGACGGCCTTCAAGGAAGGCACGAGCGTAAACGCCCGGAGAAATGTGGCCCTGGAAGTAGACCAGGTCGCCGCCGTCCTGCGCAGTGCGAGCACGGAAGAAGTGGTTAAAGCACACTTCATAGAAAGTGGCGGAAGACTGGAAAGAAGCCATGTGGCCACCCAGATCCAGATCTTTTTTCGAAGCACGCAGTACCGTCATGATCGCGTTCCAGCGGATTGCTGAGCGAATACGACGTTCCAGATCCAGATTACCAGGGTACTCCGGCTCGTCTTCCACTGCGATGGTGTTGATGTATTGACGTGCAGCCGTACCAGCAGCAACGCTGACACCGCCTTTACGTGCTTCACTCAGAACCTGATCAATCAGGAACTGGGCGCGTTCAACACCCTCTTCACGGATGACCGATTCGATCGCCTGCAGCCAGTCGCGGGTTTCGATCGGATCCACGTCATTATTTAAACGATCTGACATGGTTATTCCTTATCTTCTCTAATAAGTTGGTTTGTTGGAGCCTGTCTTCCTGCATTCTGGCTTAGATTTGGCCATAAGCAAAACGCATGAAGACAGGCTCATCGTCGTGATTACCGCATTCGGAGCACCAAAATATAGGTGCTCAGTCCTTGCGTTGCTGGAGCCGACGCAGCGATCTCTCGCGCCGACTATGTTCCCGGTTAAGATCCAGCAATACTTCCTCAATAAACGCCAGATGACGGTGTGATGCTTCGCGCGCCTTCTCTGGCTCACGGGCAACAATCGCCTCAAAAATGCTGGCGCGATGAATGCTCACCTGAGCCAACACTTCGCGGCTCAAATAAAGCAATTCAAAATTCTGCCTCACGTTCTGTTCGAGCATCGGCCCCATACAGCGTACCAAATGCAGCAAAACCACATTATGCGTGGCTTCTGTTACAGCAACCTGATACTGCATAACGGCTTCTGACTCGGCGTTCAGATCGCCCGCTTCCCTCGCCTTCTCAATCACGGCATGGCAATCCCGGATACGCTGCAGATCCGACTCTGTGCCACGCAGTGCAGCGTAGTAGGCAGCAATGCCTTCCAGCGCATGACGCGTTTCCAGAAGATCGAACTGTGATTCGGGATGAGTGCTCAGTAATTCTGCCAGCGGATCGCTGACGCTTTGCCATAGATTGGCTTGAACGAAGGTACCACCACCCTGACGGCGCAAAAGGAGACCTTTGGCTTCCAGGCGTTGAATGGCTTCTCTCAGAGAAGGGCGGGAAACATCGAACTGTTTTGCCAGTTCGCGCTCCGGTGGGAGCTTCTCGCCGGGGCGCAAGGTTCCCTCAAGTATCAGAAACTCCAACTGCTGCTCAATCACATCTGACAGTTTGGGCTGACGGATCTTGCTGTATGCCATAGTGAATTCTTCTCTGCGAATGGCGCGGAGTCAATTGGTAATACCAATTTAAAAAACGTGACGCTAAAGTAACAAAGTATTCACCTTCTGTCCATAAGGACCTTGAGCTAAATCACCAATCCCACCAGATTTTAACAAATGCACGAGAAACATGCGGCAAAGTGATAGCCCGCCTGTGGTATGACCATTAATCCCCCCTGTCTATATTTTAACTTTTTTGAAACGTAAAGCAGGCATTGCTGAACCGTTTAAATGCGCAAATAGTGAATTTTAATTCAAAATATAAGAATTTTTATTCTTATAAGAAAAAGGAGATACCTCGACACTCCTCATCGTGGTTAGCACCATTTTTACAGCGGGGATAACGAGATAATAAAAGGGAGTAAACCCAAAGAGGTACTCCCTCCCTAAATCACCTTCAGCTTCTCCTACTCAGGGGCTTAATCAATAAAAGGTAAGAATTTTGATGTAGCGATAGTTTTTAATTATCAGGCTATAAGAAATCA
Source organism: Pectobacterium aroidearum (assembly GCF_015689195.1). Classification (GTDB taxonomy): domain Bacteria; phylum Pseudomonadota; class Gammaproteobacteria; order Enterobacterales; family Enterobacteriaceae; genus Pectobacterium; species Pectobacterium aroidearum. The sequence continues at coordinate 887,112 of NZ_CP065044.1, read as the reverse complement.
GTGCAATCTTGTGCACTTACCACTATTCTCTGGCAAACGGTAGCCGTTTTCTTATTTTAAGAAATACCACTCCGTAAAAATAAAATTACACAAACGTACAGTCACTAATACGCGTGTTCGTTCACACCGTGTTTTTTACTTGCACTGGCAGAGGGTTAAATTGGATGGATAATCAACAAACGGACGGCACGCTAAAGCGTGGTTTGAAAAACCGTCATATTCAGTTGATTGCCTTGGGTGGCGCGGTAGGTACTGGCCTCTTTCTTGGTATTGCGCAAACGATCAAAATGGCCGGACCATCGGTCCTGCTAGGCTATGCGATTGGCGGCCTGATCGCATTTCTCATTATGCGCCAGTTAGGCGAAATGGTGGTTGAAGAACCGGTAGCCGGATCGTTCAGCCACTTTGCTTATAAATACTGGGGCGATTTCGCGGGCTTTGCATCGGGATGGAACTACTGGGTACTGTATGTTCTTGTCGCCATGGCCGAGCTCAGCGCCGTGGGGATTTACGTCCAGTACTGGTGGCCAGACATCCCAACGTGGGTCTCCGCTGCCGTGTTCTTCCTGTTGATTAACGCCATCAATCTGGCAAACGTCAAAGTCTACGGTGAGATGGAGTTCTGGTTTGCCATCATCAAAGTCGCCGCGATTATTGGCATGATCGTCTTCGGCGGCTGGTTGTTGCTCAGCGGTACGGGCGGGCCGGAAGCCACCGTGACCAACCTGTGGGCCCAGGGCGGGTTCTTCCCGAACGGCGTGCTCGGCCTGGTGATGGCAATGGCCGTTATCATGTTCTCATTTGGCGGGCTGGAACTGGTGGGGATTACCGCAGCAGAAGCGGATGACCCAGAGAAAAGCATTCCACGCGCGACCAATCAGGTTATCTACCGCATCCTGATTTTCTACATCGGTTCACTCGCTATCCTGCTGTCACTTTACCCATGGGGCAAGGTTGTAGAAGGCGGTAGCCCGTTCGTCATGATTTTCCATGAACTGAACAGTAACGTCGTAGCAACGGTGCTGAACATCGTGGTACTGACCGCCGCGCTGTCCGTTTACAACAGCTGTGTGTACTGTAACAGTCGCATGCTGTTCGGTCTGGCGAAACAGGGTAATGGACCAAAAGTACTGCAAACCGTCGATCGCCGTGGCGTGCCGGTTGTCGCTATCGGTATCTCCGCACTGGCGACAGCGCTGTGCGTACTGATCAACTACCTCATTCCTGGTAAAGCCTTCGAGCTGCTGATGGCGCTGGTCGTGTCCGCGCTTGTGATTAACTGGGCGATGATCAGTCTGGCGCACCTGAAGTTCCGCACGCAAAAGGACAAAGAAGGCACCGTGACCAAGTTTAAGGCGCTGTTTTACCCGTTGGGTAACTACCTCTGCCTGCTGTTCCTGGCCGGTATACTGGTCATCATGTTCCTGACACCGGGCATTCAGATTTCCGTCATGCTGATTCCGGTCTGGCTGATTATTCTGGGTGTAGGCTACTTCATCAAAAAGAAAAACCAGGTGAACTAAGCCGTTCCCACCTTCACCGTATCCTTTTCCATGGCCGACGCTGTCGGCCATTATTTTTCCTACCAACCCACAACAAACATCAGACCAACGCGCCGTATATCGTCAGAAGTGCGACCACCACTACCAGCACCAATGTCACCTTTTTCGCTAACGTCACAGCAGCTTTGGGCGTCTCTACCGGCTCAATGTGGGGTTCACGCGCCAGAGAAAATTGAGCCAACTGCGTTAACACCCAATATTGCGAACTGCGGAAATCCCCTAGCGACGCGAACCAGGCTGGCAACGCTTTTTCACCATGACCCAATAGTGCGTAAGCCGCACCGGCCAAACGCGCGGGAATCCAGTCAAGCCAATGCAGCAAGCTATCAACGCCGGACTGCGCACGTTCCAGCGGCGTGTTGTGCCGCGCCAGCCAGGTCTGTCTGGCACGTAGAAATGCGTATCCCATCAGCGCAATCGGCCCATATGGCCCGGCTGCGATGAACCAGAACAGCGGCGCTAAATAAAACCGGAAATTTATCCACAGCAACGCGTTTTGCAGTTCTTTCAACTGCTCGCTTTCGCCCGTGCCGACGGGCAGCCCGTGAATCAACGCCAGCTCCGTCGCCATTTCCCGGCGGGCATCTGCCTCGCCGCGTTGCGCCGCCTGCAAATAGCGCCGATAGTGCTGACGAATTTCACCCGCGCCGATGCACATCAGGCTGATAACAATCCATAGCAGAAGAGAAATCAGACCGAACAGAATGCCGCTTGTGAGCCACAGCAGGCCAGCCACGATGCCCATGCTGCATAGCGTCAGGAACAACGTTTGAAATAAAGACGGAGATGGAACGTGCCGGAACACCACCTCAAGTCGATGATCGATCTGCCAGTGCTCCCCCTGTTTGAACAAGCGCTCCCAGGCCAGCGTAAACAACAGTGTAAACAGCGTCATTAATCTAGGCTCCCTTTGTTCTCTGTCCGATTTTCTTGTAGCTGACGATGATAGCCATCCCAGTCAAATGCCGGGCCGGGATCGGTTTTACGGCCCGGTGCGATGTCACTGTGCCCGGTAATTCGCGATAAAGTGATGGGGTAAGCCTGCATTAATAGGCGTGTAATCGCCACCAGCGAATGATACTGCTCCATGGTAAAAGGCAGCGTATCCGTCCCTTCCAGCTCAATCCCAATAGAGAAATCATTACAGCGCTCGCGGCCTTCAAACATCGAAACACCAGCATGCCAGGCACGCTGATCGAACGACACATACTGTGTGATTTGCCCGTCACGGCGAATCAGGCAGTGTGCCGCAACGCGTAAATGGGAAATATCGGCAAAATAGGGATGCGCAGTGGGATCCAGCGTCGCTGTAAACAGTTGATCAATATAGGGTCCACCAAACTCACCGGGCGGCAAACTGATATTGTGGATCACCAATAAGGAAGGCACCTCGTTATTCGGGCGACCATCATAATGCGGTGAAGGCGTGTGTGTAATGTCGGATAACCAGCCATTTTCCAAAAGCATCGGCGATAACCTCGCATCGTGTCGTTTGCCGGCTGAATCAGGCGTAAAAACACCTTCAGGAGTAAAAACAATGTCAGGTGTAAAAACAAGGGTAACCAGAAGGTCCTTGTATCCAAGATACCATGTTTCGCGCCATCCTATCTATCCAACCGGATATCAATAGGTTTTACCGTTCATTTTGTGATGTTCTCGTCGCTTTCCTATCCGTAATCACTCTCCGCCGCTTTTTTAGTCATGTGAAGTCCCTAACCTCATTATGTGACAAAAATCACATTAGAAATGTAATAGAGCAACAAAAGGCAATCGTTTTCGTGCATTGCGTCTATTTTTACTTAAAATGCATACCAAAATTATCTTCTGATTTTTTTAGATATTGCCAAAACTTATTCCGCGCTCTTACGCACGACGTCAATGACATCTCTAACACTATGGTACTTAAGATGAAAAAAACTTTCGCCGCAGGCGCCTTGCTCGCACTGTCATGCTCAATGCCTGCCCTTGCCGACAGCAATAAAGCCGAATACCTCTCCGACTGGTGGCACCAGAGTATTAACGTCGTCGGCAGCGCCCACACGCGTTTTGGACCGCAACTGAACAGCACGACCTATCTGGAATACGAAGCGTTTGCACGTAAAGACTGGTTCGATTTCTACGGTTACGCCGATGCGCCGAAGTTTTTTGGTGGCGATCCCGCTAGCCGCGGTATTTGGGACAAAGGCTCTCCTCTGTTTGTCGAGATCGAACCACGCTTCTCCATTGATAAACTGACGGGAACTGACCTCAGCTTTGGTCCGTTTAAAGAGTGGTACATCGCCAATAACGTTATTTACGATCAGGGTCGTAACAGCGGTTCACGCCAGAGCACCTGGTACATGGGGTTAGGCACCGATATTGATACTGGCACCGACCTGTCTCTGTCAGTGAACGGCTATGCCAAATACCAATGGCAAAACTACGGCGCCGCTAACGAAAACGAGTGGGACGGCTACCGTGTAAAAGTGAAATACTCTTACCCACTGGGCTCTCTGCTGGGCGGAAACGTCTCGTATATCAGCTTCACCAATTTCGATTTTGGTTCAGAGCTGCGTGATAAATCAAATGCAAGCCGTACCAACAACTCTATTGCCTCCAGCCATATTCTGGCGCTGGGCTACGACCACTGGCACTACTCTTTCGTCGCACGTTATTTCCACAACGGCGGCCAATGGGCTGATGGCGCAGAACTCAATTTCGGCAAAGGTCCGTTTGAAGTGAAATCTACCGGCTGGGGATACTACCTGGTCGTCGGTTACAACTTCTAAAACCGTATACCCTTTCCAGTGACCACGGATGTTCGCCGGAAAGGGTAATGAAAGTAACATATTGAATTTTAATAATTATTCATTATGGATGTCCTGATATAAACAAGGTAGCATAGACCTCCGAATCCCCCTTTCGGAGTTTGTCATGTCAACGCGTCGCTACAGTCAGGAACAACGTCAAAAAACCTTGCTCGCTCGTATTGCACAAGATATCCCCGCCAGCGTGCAACTGGCCTTGCGTGAAGACTTAGGTGGCATCGTCGATGCCAATCAAGACATTACCGCGCTTCTGTTAACCGACAACGAGACCGTCAGCGCACGCATTATCACGCGTGAAGCGGGTATCTTCTGCGGTGCGCGTTGGCTTGAAGAAGTCTTTTCTCAATTGGGCAACACAACAACGATCGCCTGGCACGTCGCCGATGGCGATGCCATCACCCCCAACCAAACGCTATGTGAGATTACGGGGCCAGCCAAACAACTTCTGACTGGCGAACGCACGGCGCTAAATTTCCTGCAAACGCTGTCTGGCGTCGCAACGGAAGTCAGCCGTTATGTCGCGGTATTGCAGGGAACGCGCACTCGGCTGCTGGATACACGTAAAACGCTGCCAGGACTGCGAACCGCACTGAAATACGCCGTATCATGCGGCGGTGGAGATAACCATCGGCTCGGCCTATCCGATGCTTTCCTGATCAAGGAAAACCATATCATTGCCGCTGGCTCAATCAAAAATGCGGTCGAAAAAGCACAGTCTCTGCGCAATGATGTTCCGGTAGAAGTTGAAGTAGAATCGCTGGATGAATTACAGCAGGCGCTGGACGCAGGTGCCGATATCATCATGCTGGATAATTTCAGTCTGGATAACATTCGGGAAGCCGTTAACACCACACAAGGCCGTGCACTGCTGGAGATATCCGGTAATGTCACCCTCGACACGCTGCGTGGCTATGCAGAAACCGGCGTGGACTATATCTCGGTGGGGGCGTTAACCAAGCACGTACAGGCGCTGGATTTATCCATGCGCTTTATTTAAGCGTTCTCTTTTTCTTCCGACGGGGTGCCCTTTCGCACCTCGTTCTCGCTTATTTATCTCATCTTCCCCTCACACCGTACCAATACGCCCTTCCTACTCTGCCCGGACTTTCTGTCCTGATAATGTGAATAATGCGTACCTGTCCGCAAAAATTTTTCACGCCTCTGCAAATGACTAAAAACATATCGTAGCGCTTTCCTATTTTCATTTTCCCCGCTCGCCAGCTTTCATTCCCTTTTCTATTCTGCCAGCCGTCCGTATGTATTTATGCGCCACCATATTTATGCGCCACAACAGGGAAATCAACATGACCACACAACAAGGATTCACACTGATCGAACTGATGATCGTCATTGCGATCGTCGCCATCCTCAGCGCCATTGGCGTTCCCGCCTATCAGGGCTATCTGCAAAAAGCGGCACTGACGGACATGCTGCAAACCATGGTGTCTTATAAAACACCCGTCGATCTCTGCGGACTGGAAAATGCCGCGTTTACCGCCTGTAGCGCAGGTAATCAGGGGATTCCTGGCAGCAAATCTTCACGCTATGTCAGCGCCGTTAGCGTCACCCAAGGGGTAATTACGCTGACCGGACAATCCACTCTGCAAGGGCTACGCGTTATTCTGACGCCAACATGGGATAGCGAAACCGGCGCCTCACGCTGGACGAAAAACTGTGCCACGGATAATGGCGCAGAAAGCCTGCAAGCCGCCTGTCAGGACGTTTTCCGTTTCGATAACACGGCAGGTTAATCATGACAGACTCGTCCTTCTCCTCCGAGCATTCGCTCAGCGAGCTACAGACGCTGTGCCGGCGTTATCAGGCATTACTGCTTAACCTCGATGAACAAACACTGTCGGTTGCAGTCACGACCTCCCCTTCGGCGGAGATGATTGCCGCGCTGCGTTTTGCCAGCAATCGCCGCATTATGGTGGAGCAATGGCCGCAGGCCAGAATGGAACAGCAGCTTAACCCCGTGAATGCCGTTGCCGAGCCCACAGAGACTTACCATACCAGCATTTATAACAACGGCACCGGGCAACAAGATCATGACGACGACTCCCCCGTTGCACAATTTATCCATCAAACGTTGCGTCTCGCGGTTCAGCGACGCGCCTCGGATATTCACTTTGAGCCGTTACTGGACAACTATCGCGTACGGCTACGCATTGATGGCGTGTTACAGGCAATATCCGCACCGCCTCCCGAACTGACAAACCGTATTACCGCGCGGCTGAAAGTCATGGGTAAGTTGAACATCGCCGAACGGCGATTGCCGCAAGACGGCCAGTTCAGCCTGATGCTGGATCAACAAACCTATTCGTTACGTATCGCTACGCTCCCTGTACAGCAGGGAGAAAAAGTGGTGTTGCGTATTTTGCAAACGCACCAGCAGGAGCTGGCGCTAGATAAACTTGGGCTTACCGCAAAAGCATTACAGCAGGTGATTCACGTGCTGAGCGCCTCACAGGGGATGCTGTTAGTGACGGGTCCGACAGGCAGTGGAAAAACGGTCACGCTTTACAGCGCGATACGCTGGCTGAACGATAGCAGCCGCAATATCTGTAGCGTAGAAGATCCCGTCGAGATCCCCTTGCAGGGTATCAACCAAACGGCAATCAACCCTAAAGCCGAGTTGGAATTTGGCCGAGTGTTACGTGCGCTGCTACGTCAGGATCCCGACGTGATTATGATCGGCGAAATCCGCGATGCCGAAACCGCAGAAATTGCGGTAAAAGCCGCACAAACCGGTCATTTGGTCATGTCCACGTTGCATACCAACTCTGCCGTAGAAACGCTAACCCGACTCAGTCACCTGGGCATCCCCGGCTATCTGTTAGCTGCGGCGCTAAAGCTCATCATCGCACAACGCCTTGTACGTCGGTTATGCCCACACTGTAAAATACCGGGAGAACCACTACTTTCTCTGCCAAACGACATATGGCAAGGGCCACTGCACCATTGGCAAGCCCGCGGCTGTAGCCACTGTTTTTCTGGCTACTATGGTCGAGTCGCGCTCTATGAATTACTTCCCATCACGCCAGATTTTCAGGCAGCGCTAGCGGGCAATACCAGCGCAGGGGAATTATCTGCATTGTCTCGCCATTCCGGTTTCCCAACGTTGCTGACTGCGGGTCTTGAGTTGGTCAACGACGGCCTGACCTCCCTCGCTGAAGTCTATCGTGTTGTGGGCGATGAACACGCTATGAATCAGGAGGCGCAATGAGACTAGCGCGTCTGTACCACTGGCAGGCTATTACGTCCGAGGGCGAATTTGCCGACGGAGAACTCATTAGTACACAACGCCAGCATGCCTATGCCAGCCTGATTGCTCAGGGCTACCAGCCGCTCATCGTAAAAGCAGGCGATTACTTGCCACTTCGTTATTGGAAACGTGAACAGCTAGGCGAGTTAATCAAGCAGCTTGCAGCCCTGTTAAACGCTGGGTTACCACTGCTGGAAGCATTAAAACTGGTGTCGGAACAGCATGAGCGCCCCGGTTGGCGCTGCGTATTACGGGATGTTCGTACCCGCGTTGCTCAGGGAAATTCGCTCTCTGAGGCGTTACAGGAATATCCGCATATCTTTCCCGTTCTGTATCATTCCCTCATTGCCGTTGGCGAGTTAACCGGGAGGCTGGATACATGCTGCCTACAGCTCGCCCAGCAGCAAGAAAAGCAGTCCAAACTGCAACAAAAAGTCATCAAAGCACTACGTTACCCTTGCTTTGTTTTGGCAATCGCGGTGTTGGTCAGCATGATGATGTTGACGCTGGTTCTGCCCGAATTTGCGACGCTCTACTCCTCATTTGATACACCATTACCGTGGTTTACCCGGCAGTTGATTTCTCTGGCAGAGGTCATCGCTGACGATGGTTTCGTTGGGTTGCTGTGTCTTAGTTGTCTGATAGTGGGATACGTCCGTTTGAGGCAGAAAAAGCCCCTATGGAAAACCATAGAACAGGAATGGCTATTGAAGCTTCCCATCGTATCCAGCCTGCTACGCGGTAAGTCGCTGAACCAGATATTCACTATTCTGTCTATGACACAACAGGCCGGTTTGACGCTGCCTGAGGGGCTGGATGCCGCAGCGACAATCCGCCACCCGCTGTATCAGGATGCGATTCAACAGATACAGGCACAGCTACATCAAGGCACATCGCTCTACCATGCCACACAGCATCATGACATGCTGTTCCCTGCCCCCTGCCCGCAGTTGATTCGGGTTGGAGAAGAAACCGGGGCGTTGGATGCGATCTTTACACAGCTGGCGGAATGGCATGAAGGACGGGTACAACAGCAGGCTGATATGCTGACTCAAACGCTGGAACCGCTGCTGATGATGATCGTCGGGGGGATGGTCGGAGCACTGGTGGTTGGTATGTACTTGCCCATCTTCCAGTTGGGAAATGTATTGGCCGGAGCCTGAACCGACCAATACCGTACAAAAAACAACAAGCTACACGCCACCTACCACCATTAGCAGCAGAAAGATGGCGTGGAACAACAGCAACTATCCGTTGAAAATACGGTTTTCCTGCTCGGCCACACGGATAAACGTTGTACGCTTCGTTAGCTCTTTCAAACGGGATGCACCGACATAAGTACAGGCCGAACGCAGGCCGCCAAGAATATCGCGGACGGTATTGTCTACCGGACCGCGCAGTGGCAGCTTCACGGTTTTTCCTTCTGCAGCACGGTACTCCGCCACACCGCCGACGTGACGCTCCATCGCAGATGCGGAACTCATGCCGTAGAACAGCATCATCTTTTCACCGTTTTCTTCAACGATGGTTCCTTCACATTCATCATGCCCTGCCAGCATACCGCCCAACATGACAAAATCGGCTCCACCACCAAAGGCTTTCGCTACATCGCCCGGCATAGCACAACCGCCGTCGCTCACGATTTGCCCACCGAGACCATGCGCCGCATCGGCACATTCAATCACTGCGGAAAGTTGAGGATAGCCAACCCCCGTTTTAACCCGTGTCGTACAGACAGAACCGGGGCCAATACCAACTTTCACGATGTCCGCACCGGAGAGGATCAGTTCTTCCACCATTTCGCCAGTCACGACGTTCCCAGCACAGATAACCTTGTCTGGGCAGGCCTCACGCGCTTTTTGCAGGAAAGTCACAAAGTGTTCAGAGTAGCCATTTGCCACATCGATACAGATAAATTTCAGCTCAGATGACAGCGCAAGAATCTGCTTTAATTTGACGAAATCAGCGTCAGACGTCCCAGTCGAAACCATGACATGGCGCATTACCGATGCTGGTACACGTTGCACGAACTGGGACCATTGCTCGACAGAGTAGTGTTTATGGACGGCCGTCAGCACATCAAAAGAGGCAAGAGCTTCCGCCATACTAAACGTACCCACGGTATCCATATTGGCCGCGATAATCGGTACACCAGACCAGTTGCCGCCGGCATGGAGGAAGGTGAATTGACGTTCCAGTTCAACGTCGGAGCGGCTTTTCAGCGTCGAACGCTTTGGCCGGATGAGAACGTCTTTAAAGCCTAACTTTAAATCTTCTTCAATACGCATGAGGTTCGAGTTCCTGGTTAGTGACGTCGGAATGCTCAGTATCGTTACTGGGCGATACCCTAAATAATTCGAGTTGCAGGCAGGCGGCGACCGCACGACAAATCGGTTCCAGACCGATTTGAACAGTGCAAGCACTAGCCCGAAGGGTGAACCTCATTTATGAGGTTCATCAATCCCCAGGAACTTACTCAAGTAAGTGACTGGGGTGAGTAAGGACAAATTGGTTTAGCCAATTTGAACGCCGTTTACGGCGGCCCTTCAGGGCGAGGCTCAGTGATGAGCCGAGTATTGTCAACACACATGCAGCTTGAAGTATGACGGGTATAATCATTTCTGAAAAAATAATGCCCTTTACCAGTGACGTTATCATACGCAGTAATAATCCTGCGGCAAGACTGCGATTTTCACTTTATTTGGGATAAAATCAGAGAAATTTACCTATCACCGAGCAAAGTGATAGCGTGAAGCAAACTGCGGTTTATGCCTGATTGACTTCAGGGGAATGGGAAGGTATTCCTCTTCCTTGAAAATAGTAGCAATGTTAACTTTTCAACACGGGTGCAATGACATACATCGTAGCCTTAACGGGCGGTATCGGCAGCGGCAAAAGCACCGTAGCCGATGAATTTGCCAAATTAGGGGCCACTATCGTTGACGCGGATATCATCGCACGTCAGGTAGTCGAGCCTGGGAAACCCGCGCTGGATGCCATTAGGCTCCGGTTTGGCGACGCTATACTCAATACCGATGGTTCATTGAACCGTACTGCACTACGCCAACGGATTTTTTCCTCGCCAGAGGAAAAACAGTGGCTGAATAATTTACTCCACCCGTTGATCCATCAGGAAACACAGGCCCAGTTTCAGGCTGCATCCGCACCGTACATTCTATGGGTCGTCCCCCTACTGGTGGAGAACGGTTTACAACAGCGAGCGCAGCGTATTCTGGTCGTTGATGTAGACAGAGACACACAGCTTGAACGCACGCTGGCCCGCGATGGTATCAGTCGACAGCAAGCAGAAAACATACTGGCAGCACAGGCTACCCGAGAACAGCGCCTGGCTTATGCCAATGATATTATTGATAACAGTCGATGCCCAAGCGAGCTGGCACAACAGGTTGCGGAATTACACCGCCATTACCTTGAGCTAGCCGCCTCCGCAGCCGACAGGATGACTAATAATGAGTGACGCCCCCTCAACCATTTTATTCGAATACCCGCTGAACGAAAAAACACGTACCTGGTTGCGTATCGAATCATTATTACAGCAGTTGCATCAAAACCACTCCCTGACCGATATGGGAAGCGCACTGACATTTTTTCGTGCTATCGCCGAGTTGCTTGATGTGCTGGAACGCGGAGATGTGCGTACTGAACTGCTGAAAGAGCTGGAGCGACAACAGCAAAAGCTACTGCAGTGGAGCGATGTGCCCGGCGTAGATATGGAACGCATCCATACGTTAAGGCGCCAATTGAAAGATCTGGCCAGCACGCTGATGGCGGCACCGCGGATGGGGCAGTTCTTACGGGAAGATCGCTTAATTGGTATGGTGCGGCAGCGGCTCGGCATTCCCGGCGGGTGTTGCAGTTTCGATTTACCGACGCTGCATAGTTGGCTGCACCAGCCTCAGGAACTCCGAGAGAAACTGGTTTCTGGCTGGCTTAGTTCTCTGTCTCCGCTCAAACAAGCGCTGGATATGATCCTGGAACTGATCCGCCACTCTGGTATATTCCGTCCGCAGATCAGCCTGAACGGGTTCTTTCAGGACAATGCCTCCGATGCCGATCTGCTGCGTCTGCGTCTTGAACAGGCCCACCAGCTCTACCCGCAAATATCCGGCCATAAAACACGTTACGCCATCCGTTTCCTACCATTAGATAGCGAAAATGGCCATATTCCACCTCGTTTAACGTTTGAACTGGCCTGCTGCTAGACTTAGCTCAGATAAACGAAAACGAGTTAAGCACCAAATAGAGTGAAAAGTATTTATGACAACAGAGATTACGACGGTGAAGTGCCCAACCTGCAAGCAGGCGGTCGTCTGGGATGAAACCAGCATCTATCGCCCATTTTGCAGCAAGCGTTGTCAGCTCATCGATTTAGGTGAATGGGCTGATGAGGAAAAGCGTATTCCAAGTGATGATATGGTGTCTGATAGTGAAGACTGGAGCGAAACGCGGTAACGACCACGTTTCGCCACTATCGTTTTCAGGCAGGGATTTTCAGACAGGAAAAAGTAAGGCTAGATTAAAGCGATTTCAGCCAGCGGATCATCTCCGCATTCGCTGGCGGAAATTCTTCCTCACGTAATTCTTCTACACTCACCCAGCGAGATTCCTGACCTTCCCGACCATAGGGTTCACCCTGCCACGTTTCAACCAGGAAGAAATGAAGCGTAATAATTCTTTCCGGCGTAGAAAACGTTTTGTTGTTTAGCGACTGCGGTGCGCTAGCATCGATGCCCGTTTCTTCACGCAGTTCACGAATCAATGCTTGTTCTGGCGTTTCCCCCTCTTCAATTTTCCCGCCGGGGAACTCCCACATCCCTGCCATATGAACGCCATCAGGGCGACGAGCAATGAAATATTGCTGTTCAGCATTGCGGATGATGCCTACCGCGACGGATAACTGTTTTTGCGTCATGACACTTCCTATCAGGTTCTTATTAAGTAAAAGGCGGTCAATGACCGCCTTTCCTTTGCACTTATGACATTTTATTCGCTGATTTCAGCGGCCAATTATTTCTGTAAACGGCCGTGGCACTGCTTATATTTTTTGCCTGAACCACATGGACAAGGATCGTTACGTCCAATTTTACGATCTGCCTGCGCCGGTGAACCGGTGTTCAGGCTATCTTCTTCCTGATGGCTCAACTGCTGCTGCCGTGCCAAACGTTCGGCTTCTTCACGGCGCTGCTGCTCCAGTGCTTCGATCTCTTCCGGCATTCTCACCTGGACTTTGCTCAGCGTGCTGATCACTTCATATTTCAGTGATTCCAACATCGCAGCAAACATAGAGAACGACTCACGCTTATATTCCTGCTTCGGATCTTTCTGTGCATAGCCACGCAGGTGGATGCCCTGACGCAGATAATCCATTGCGGCCAGATGCTCTTTCCACAAAGAATCCAGCGTCTGCAACATGACGCCTTTTTCAAAGTTGCGCATGACTTCGCTGCCGACCACTTCTTCTTTGCGATGATAAACCTCAAGCGCCTGCTGGAAAATACGCTCACGCAGCGTTTCTTCGTGCAGCTCCGGCTCTTTATCCAGCCACGCTTTGACTGGCATATCCAGATCGAAATCGTTCTTCAGACGCTGTTCCAGACCTTCCGTATCCCACATTTCTTCCAGTGACTCCGGTGGAATATAGCTGTCGATAGTCGCTTTGAATACATCTTCACGAATGCTGGTGATGGTTTCGCTGATATCAGATACATCCAGCAGTTCGTTACGCTGTGTATAGATCGCACGACGCTGGTCGTTCGCCACATCATCGTATTCCAGCAATTGCTTACGAATATCAAAGTTGCGGCTTTCCACTTTGCGCTGGGCGTTAGCAATTGCCTTGGTGACCCACGGGTGCTCAATGGCTTCACCCGGCTTCATGCCCAGTTTACGCATCATATTGGAAACACGATCGGAGGCAAAAATACGCATCAGCGCATCTTCCATCGACAGATAGAATCGTGATGAACCCGCATCCCCCTGACGACCGGAACGGCCACGCAGCTGGTTATCGATACGGCGAGACTCATGGCGCTCTGTACCAATAATGTGTAAACCACCCGCAGCCAGAACAGCATCATGGCGAACTTTCCAGGCCGCTTTGATTTCCGCAATTTGCTCATCATTCGGGTTTTCCAGAAGCGCCACTTCCGCCTGCCAGCTCCCCCCCAAGACGATATCCGTACCACGACCGGCCATGTTGGTCGCGATGGTCACCGCACCAGCCTGACCCGCCTGAGCAACAATATCAGCTTCCATGGCGTGGAATTTGGCATTCAACACATTATGTTTGATGCCCGCTTTTTCCAGCGCATGAGAAACCACTTCGGATTTCTCGATGGAGATTGTACCGACCAGGATCGGCTGACCTTTTACTGAACGCTCTTTGATATCTTCAATGATGGCATCGATTTTTTCCTGCTCAGTCATGTAGACCAGATCAGGCAAGTCTTTACGAATCATCGGACGGTTGGTCGGCACCACAATGGTATCCAGCTTGTAGATAGAGCTGAATTCGAACGCTTCAGTATCTGCCGTACCGGTCATCCCCGCCAGTTTTTCATACAGGCGGAAGTAGTTCTGGAAGGTAATGGAAGCCAGCGTCTGGTTTTCATTCTGAATCGTTACCTTCTCTTTTGCTTCCACCGCCTGATGCAGACCATCGGACCAGCGACGCCCCTGCATAGTACGGCCCGTGTGTTCGTCAACGATGATCACTTCACCGTCTTTCACAATGTAATCGACATCGCGGGTAAACAACACATGCGCACGCAACGCGGCGGTCACATGGTGCATCAGCATGATGTTCGTTGGGGAGTACAGAGATTCCCCCTCTTCCATAATGCCTTCTTTCACCAACAGTTCTTCGACCAGAACCAGACCACGCTCGGTGAGGTTAACCTGACGCGCTTTTTCATCAACAGAGAAGTGGCCTTCGCCGTGGAAGGTATCCGAATCTTCTTTCTCCTGACGGATCAGGTGAGGGATAATTTTGTTAACGCTGATATACAGCTCGGAGCTATCTTCAGCCGGGCCGGAAATGATCAGCGGCGTACGCGCTTCATCGATCAGGATGGAGTCAACCTCATCCACCAGCGCGTAGTACAATTTACGCTGCACACGTTCTTCCGGGCTGAATGCCATGTTGTCACGCAGGTAGTCAAAACCGTATTCGTTATTGGTACCGTAGGTGATATCAGCAGCATAGGCTTCGCGCTTCGCCGGCGCAGGCATTCCCGGCAGGTTGATACCAACGCTCAGGCCAAGGAATTCAAACAATGGACGGTTATTTTCGGCATCACGCTGTGCCAGATAGTCGTTCACGGTAACCACGTGTACGCCGCGGCCAGTCAGCGCATTCAGGTAGGCAGGCAGCGTTGCCGTCAACGTTTTACCTTCACCAGTACGCATCTCCGCAATGCAACGCTCGTTCAGTACCATACCGCCGATAAGCTGCACATCGAAGTGGCGCATGCCAAATACACGCTTACTGGATTCACGTACGACAGCGAAGGCTTCCGGCAGCAGGTTCTCCAGCGACTCACCTTTTTCCAGACGAACACGAAACTCCAGCGTTTTCGCTTGCAGTTCCTCATCCGACAGCTTTTCCATTTCAGGTTCTAAGCGATTGATGACGTCGACATTTTTACGCATACGGCGCAGCGTACGATCGTTACGGCTACCAAAAATTTTGGTTAGGATATTCATGACCATAATAATTTTTAATCTCACAAGTGCCACGTATCCAGTGGCAACACAACATCGAAA
Organism: Pectobacterium aroidearum; assembly: GCF_015689195.1. Taxonomy (GTDB): domain Bacteria; phylum Pseudomonadota; class Gammaproteobacteria; order Enterobacterales; family Enterobacteriaceae; genus Pectobacterium; species Pectobacterium aroidearum. Next base: position 871,693 of record NZ_CP065044.1, on the reverse strand, counting down.
ATCTGAGAAACTCAGTGAAAAACGGGAGAAATTTCTTCAGCTAATTATTCATTACACGTTCAACTGAGAAGAGAAGGCCCTGCGCGGATGCCGCGGATTTGAGCAAGCCAGATGCCGACTTGATGATGAGCTTGGGGATAAAAAGTGACTCGCCCAGCATGGGAGGAGGTCACAAGGGGATACTGGGAATCCTGCGTCAGCAACGCATTTAACGTATCCAACAAAACCAGAGAATGGGGTTCTAATTCGTCAGCCTGCTGGGCATTGACCGTTTGTGGCGTCGTCAACGCAAAAGAAAGATGGCGAATTACCGTACGGATCGCATGCTGATGCCAATAATCTACGCTGTAGGATGAGCGTCGATGCGCTTCTTTCAGTGCGACCAGATCGGTAAGGCTCAGCGATACGTTATTCTGGCGACTAACGCTGGAGCTTGAATTGGGGAGTGAAGTGATGTCCTGTGAGTCGTTCAGGCTTGTCGGCAGACCAAGACTCGCCGCGACCATCCCTAATAAGAGATGCGGCCAGAAATAACGTCTGCCAAATTGTCGCCAACGATTTAGAATACCAATCACGAGTAACATCCACCGGAGCCAGGTCTATGCGTGATAGCCGCCCACAATCACTGGAATTTCTGTTTGATAGCGCATCTAAGTCGGGTAAAGGCCCGCTACAAGATGTGCAACAGCGCGCTATCGCCTTATTAAAACTTAACCGTGCCGTGCGCGGATTACTGCCTGCACCGTTGCACCCATGGTGCCGCGTCGCTAATTACCGGCAAGGTTTACTGATACTGGAAACCGCTAACGCCAGTTGGCTGATGCGGTTACGTTACGAACAACCTGCGCTGCTCTCTGCATTACGCGCACAAATACTACCATCATTGGCTTCAATCGACATCAGGATTAATCCAACGCTTGCCGCAAAAGGGCATGAAATCGTGAAAAATAGTGACATTTCAGCGCCGGAAAATACCGATAATAAACCGCTGCGTCAGTTGAGCGAACAAAGTGCGGAGACATTGAGGACGTTGGCAGGAAATAGCCCGGAAAAACTCGGAAAGATATTAGAACGACTGGCTTCACTGGCCGGAGAGAGTACCAGTAAAACCAGTCGTAATAAGAAGTAACGACGTTAAGCGTTACGCCAGCACGATAGACGGTGCTTTAAACGCCAACGGCATTTCAGCTTCGTCTTCAAAGGTCACGTATTCCCACGCTTCCTGATTTGCCAACACAGCCTGCAACAGTTTGTTGTTCAGAGCATGACCGGATTTAAACGCAGAAAACGCACCGATGATGTTGTAACCACACATAAACAGGTCACCGATGGCATCCAGCATTTTATGGCGGACAAACTCATCTTCAAAACGCAGACCGTCTTCGTTCAGTACGCGGTAATCGTCAACGACGATGGCACAATCCATACTGCCGCCCAGGCACAACCCACGAGACTGCAAGTATTCGATATCGCGCATGAAGCCGAATGTACGCGCACGGCTGATCTGGCGAACAAACGCATCAGCGGAGAAATCCAAACGATAGCGCTGGTTGCCCGCATCAATCGCCGGGTGGTTGAAGTCGATAGTGAAATCCAGACTGAAGCCGTTAAACGGTTTCATTTCGGCCCACTTGTCGCCATCTTCAACACGAACTGGCTGTTTGATACGCACGAATTTCTTGGCGCAATTCAACTCTTCGATACCCGCATCTAACAGCAGGTAAACAAACGGGCTGGCGCTGCCATCCATAATTGGAATTTCCGGTGCATCGACATCAATGACAATATTGTCAATGCCCAACCCTGCAAGCGCAGCGTTAAGGTGCTCCACCGTAGAAATACGCACGTCATGCTCATTAACCAGGCAAGTACAGAGCATGGTATCACGCACGGATTTTGCATCAGCCGGGAAATCAACCGGGGGATTCAAGTCAGTGCGGCGATAGATGACCCCGGTATTTGCCGGTGCAGGACGCATGGTCAACGTGACCTTCTTGCCGGTATGTAACCCGACACCAGTCGCCTGAACAATACGTTTTAGTGTACGTTGTTTGATCATCATTTTATCTCGCATGTTACTGAACCTACCGACCTAGTATACACCAGGCTCGGTGGCACAGTTTAGCACAAAGAGCGGAGATTCCAACGTTATCTGGCAGCAAATTAGTCTGCCTGCTTACGCAGAAACGCCGGGATATCCAGATAGTCTGGCTCTTTATTCGTCTGCGGATTTTGGTCGTTAACCACCTTGGCAGCTGGTTTTTCTTGCGCCAGTGGCGTCATACCGTGCTGCTGATAGCGATGATCCATCACAGGCTGGCTGGCCTGCTTGTTCGTCACCAGCGTAATCTCAGGACGTTTGTCCATGCCGATACCCGTTGCAACGACCGTTACACGCAGTTCATCATTCATTTCCGGATCAAGCGACGTACCGATTACGACGGTCGCATTGTCGGACGCGAATGCACGGATGGTGTTACCTACCGTCTCAAACTCATCCAGACGCAGGTCAAAGCCCGCAGTGATGTTGACCAACACGCCGCGCGCGCCGGACAGATCGATATCTTCCAGCAGTGGGCTGGAGATTGCCATTTCAGCGGCTTCTTCTGCACGGTCTTCACCGCGCGCAACGCCGGACCCCATCATGGCATAACCCATTTCGGACATCACAGTGCGCACGTCTGCAAAGTCGACGTTCATCAGGCCCGGACGCGTGATCAGCTCGGCGATACCTTGCACCGCACCTTTCAACACATCGTTTGCCGCGCCAAATGCATCCAGCAGGGAAATACCGCGTCCGAGCACTTTCAGCAATTTGTCGTTTGGAATGGTGATCAGCGAGTCGACGTGCTTAGACAGCTCGGCGATACCCTGCTCCGCAAACGCCATACGCTTTTTGCCTTCAAAGTTGAAAGGCTTGGTCACCACTGCGACGGTCAGGATACCCAGGTCTTTTGCGACTTCGGCCACAACTGGTGCAGCACCGGTACCTGTACCACCGCCCATACCTGCGGCGATAAACACCATGTCCGCACCTTCCAGTGCTGAACGCAGCGCTTCGCGATCTTCTTCAGCCGAATTACGACCGACTTCCGGGTTAGCACCCGCGCCCAGACCTTTAGTAATGCCGCTACCGATCTGAATCGTCTGGCCAACAGCCGTTTTACGTAATGCCTGCGCATCCGTGTTAACCGCGAAGAATTCAACGCCTTCGATGCGCTCACGCACCATGTGTTCGACGGCATTACCACCGCCGCCACCGACGCCGATGACTTTAATCACCGCGTCGTTGGTTAATTCCATTGGTTCAAACATAATTTCTCTCCGTTTGTGCCTGTAACTGCGAGATCATAAAACTGTGCCAGGTGATCTCTTTGATAAAATTAAAATTCTTTCCTCAACCAGCTGTTGATTCGTTTGAACCAGTTGCTCACTGAGGCTCGTTTTTCGACTTCATGCTCACCGCCCAGATGAGATTCTTTTCCGTAATGCAGCAACCCAACCGCCGTTGAGTAATAAGGCTCTTGGGCATAATCCGTCAGCCCTGTTATATTCATTGGTTGTCCAATACGCACCTGTGTATGGAACACACGCTGCGCACAGGCCGCCAGACCGTCTATTTGCGCGGCACCGCCCGTCAGCACAATCCCTGCCGCCAGATGATGTTTCACGCCTTGTTGACGCAACTGCTCCTGCAACTGTAAAAGTTCATCGTTCACCAAATTCAAAAGTTCGGTGTAACGTGGTTCAATGACTTCCGCCAGTGTCTGTCTTTGCAGACTGCGGGGTGGACGTCCTCCGACGCTCGGGACCTCCACATTCTCATCTTTGCCAACGATCGCGCCTAATGCACAACCGTGGCGCACTTTGATCGCTTCGGCATCCGTCGGCGGCGTACCAAACGCGTAGGCAATATCGCTGGTGACCACATTGCCCGCATACGGAATCACTTTAGTGTGTCGCAATGCGCCGCCGGTGTAGACCGCGATATCCATTGTACCGCCACCGATATCCACTACGCACACACCCAGCTCACGTTCGTCTTCTGTCAGAACCGCATAACTGGAAGCCAGACCCGCGAAAATCAACTGGTCGACTTTTAAACCGCAGCGTTCAACGGCTTTAACAATATTCTTCGCCATATCGTTATGGCAGGTTATCAGGTGGACTTTCGCCTGCATGCGCACGCCGGATAAGCCAACCGGGTTCTTAATCCCTTCCTGATAATCGATCGCATACTCCTGTGGAATCACATGGAGAACACGATGTTCATCGCGCACGCGCACGGATTTAGCGGTATGCACCACGCTTTCCACGTCGTCCTGCGTGACCTCTTCTTCTGAAATAGGCACCATCCCTATTTCATTCTGGCAACTGATGTGTTTTCCCGATAGCGCCAGATACACGGAAGAGATCTGGCAGTCTGCCATCAACTCAGCCTGATCAATAGCGCGCTGAACACATTTAACGACCGACTCCAGATCGTTTACGCCGCCTTTATCCATACCGCGTGACGGGCAACTGCCTACGCCAATAATATTGACCATGCCATCGGGCAGAACTTCCCCTACCAGCGCAGCCACTTTTGCTGTACCGATTTCCAGCCCAACTACCAGTTTTCTGTCCGTCGACTTGATCATTGTTGTTTAGCCTGTGCCTGTTTCTGGTTACTGTTCTGTTGCTGATCAATGTCTTATTGCTGACCAACTCGTTGCCGATCAACATTTTGCTGATCAAGCAAGGCTGGAGCCCAACCAATTGCAGCCCCGCTGTCGTACCGCAAGTCCACATGGCTGATACGTTTGTTTTCGCTCTGAGCCTGCCGCTGTAACAGCGGATAAAGCTCGATAAAGCGTTGCAGACGTTTGGCTCTATCGTCTCGCCCCAATTCAAGGCGAGTATCATCATCTAATCCCAGTTGCCACGAATGCCGCGCACTCATCGCAACCGTCTTTAACGTAAACTTCCCGGCGGCTAGCGTCTGACTCATTGTGCGATAGCCTTCCAGCACTTCGGTCTCACTGCCTTCCGGGCCGTACAGCAACGGCATCTTGCGATTACCAATACGTTCGGCAGGTACACTGAACGAATTTCCTTCCGCATCAACCATTAGCTGATCATTCCAACGTGCTACCGGAACATATTCAACCAGATGAATCTTTAATTCGTCCGGCCACTGCTTACGCACGCTGGCCTGCTTTATCCATGACAAACGCTCAATCTGCTGCTGGATCACATTCACATCTTGTGTCATGAACGTACCCGGCGATCCCAACGACAAAATAGCCTGCCGGATATCATCGTTGGTGGTGTACTGTCTTTCCCCTGTTACTGCCATGCGGGAGAGCGGTAAACGGCTGGCATCTTTCATCCACCCCACCACCATCCAGCTTCCCCAGACGATAGTCCCTATCACCATCAGCAGGAAAATCATCCCTGCCAATTGGCCTCCATTACTGCGACGTGTTCCTTTCGTTTCAGGCTCTCGTCCGCGTGTATTCAGCGCTGCCTGCGACATATCAGCCAGCGAGCTCCAAAATTTTCACGACCAGCTGCGAGAACGTCAGGCCACGCTGACGCGCTGCCATAGGAACCAGGCTGTGGCTCGTCATTCCCGGAGACGTATTTACTTCGAGCAGATAGAAGGCGCCGTCGCTATCCAGCATAAAATCAACGCGTCCCCACCCGCTGCATCCCACCGCACGATAGGCTGCCATAGCCAGCCCCGCTAATTCCTGCTCTTTCTCGTCCGACAGACCACTCGGACAGAAATACTGCGTATCATCCGATAAATACTTCGCTTCATAATCGTAAAACGTACCCGCAGGCTGAATACGAATAGAAGGCAACACCTCATCACCCAGAATAGCAACCGTATACTCAGGGCCACTCAGCCATTTCTCGACCAGAATATCGTCATCATGACGGAATGCTTCTTCCAGTGCCGCAGGCAGTTCGCTCAGCGTATTCACTTTGCTCATACCAACGCTGGAACCTTCACGGCTTGGCTTGACGATCAGCGGCAACCCGAGGTGCGTGAACGTCGCCAACAACGCATTTGCTGCCATCTCGGAATACTGGCGGCGATCCAGCGCCACGTAAGGTGATACCGGTAATCCCACCGCTTGCCACACCTGTTTGGTGCGGAGCTTATCCATCGTCAGTGCAGATGCCATGACGCCGCTACCGGTATAAGGCAACCCCAGGAATTCCAGCACGCCCTGCAATGTGCCATCTTCGCCACCACGACCATGCAAGGCGATAAAAATTTTGGTAAAGCCTTCTTCCTTCAGCGTCGTTACAGAGACGTCACGGGTATCAACCGCGTGCGCATTGATGCCTGCTTCTTTCAGACCAGCCAAAACCGCCTGACCGGAAAGTAACGACACTTCACGTTCGGCAGAGGTTCCACCAAGCAATACAGCAACTTTCTCAGTCATGATGTTCCTCATTCACTTATCTGCGGCTGTAATCTGGAATCAGCCAGTTTACGCGCCAGTTTACCGATATTGCCGGCGCCCTGAACCAAAATCAGGTCTTCACCTCGCAGCGCCTGTGACAACAGTTCCGGTAAAGTATCCACATCCGTCACCAGAATCGGATCAATCTTACCTCTGCCGCGAATCGTACGGCACAGCGAACGACTGTCCGCCCCCGGAATCGGCGATTCGCCTGCGGAATACACATCCAGCATCAGCAGCACGTCTACCTGTGATAATACGTGTGCAAAATCGTCATACAGATCGCGGGTTCGCGTATAGCGATGTGGCTGAAAAATCATGACCAGTCGCTTATCCGGCCACCCGGCGCGAGCAGCCTTAATCGTGGCATCGACTTCCGTCGGATGGTGGCCATAATCATCCACCAACATCGCCGTACCGTTTTGTCCATTCACCAGTTCAAGCGGATATTCACCGAGAAAATCAAAACGACGCCCCGTGCCCTGGAAACGCTCAAGCGCGCGCAGAATCGCCTCATCATCAATGCCTTCATCGGTCGCCACGGCAACCGCCGCCGCCGCGTTAAGCGCATTGTGACGCCCCGGCGCATTTAACGTGACGGTTAGCAGCGGCTTATCTTTCCGCTCCAGCGTAAAGTGCCCTTGCGCGCCAACCTGGCGATACCCTGAAACACGGACATCGGCATCGTCGCTAAAGCCATACGTGGTGATATGACGACCCACGCGTGGCAGCAGCTCACGGATTACCGCATCATCAATACACATCACGGCCTGCCCGTAAAACGGCAGGTTGTGCAGGAAATTGATGAACGTCTGCTTCAGGTTCTCAAAATCACCCTGATAAGTGTCCATATGGTCGGCTTCAATGTTAGTCACAATCGCCACCATCGGCTGCAAATGCAGGAAAGACGCATCGCTTTCATCTGCTTCCGCAATCAGGTAACGGCTTGAGCCCAAACGCGCATGCGTTCCTGCCGCCTTCACTAACCCACCGTTCACAAACGTCGGATCCAGTCCCGCTTCCGCGTAAATACTGGTGACCATCGCTGTCGTCGTCGTCTTACCGTGCGTCCCCGCAATCGCAATACCGTGTCGAAAACGCATCAGTTCCGCCAACATCTCGGCACGACGGATCACCGGAATACGTGCGTCATGCGCGGCCACGATCTCAGGGTTATCCGCAGTAATCGCACTCGACACCACCACCACGCTGGCGTTCAGAACGTTCTCCGCCCGGTGGTGGAAATAAATCTGCGCGCCAAGTTCGGTCAGTTGCTGGGTCACCGCATTCGGTGCCAGATCGGAACCGCTAATTTCATAACCTTCGTTGGCCAACACTTCGGCGATACCACCCATGCCAGCACCGCCGATGCCGACAAAGTGTATGTGCCGGACGCGATGCATCTCGGGCACGATTGAACGTAGTTTCGCCAGTTGTTGAGTATTCACTTTATTCTATCGCTACCTTGTAGCGTCGTCGCACAGCCTTCTGCCCGACCACGCTGTATTAATTAACCATGAGCCACATGTGTGGCCCGACTACCTGCCGCTGCACTGACTTCCGCAGCAACCCGATCGGTTGCATCTGGAATCGCCACTGCGCGGGCTTTTTGCGCCATTGTCAGCAAGGTTGCGCGATCCCAACCGGACAGCACCTCGCTGACAGCCGCCACGTTAAACTGTGGCTGCTCAATAATTTTTGCTGCACCCGCTTTTTCCAACGGCAGCGCGTTCCAATACTGCTGCCGATCTTTATGCTGGAACGGCACAAACAGCGCGGGTAGCCCAGCCGCCGCAATTTCGCTGACGGTTAATGCGCCGGAACGGCACACCACAACATCCGCCCAGGCATAAGCTGCCGCCATGTCATCAATAAACTCGGTAATCTTGTGCTGCGTCTGTCCAACATCCTGATAAGCCTGTTGAACGGTTGATAACGCACCTTTACCGACCTGATGCCAAATCGTCACACGCTCGCCCAACTGTGCCGCCACGCCAGGTAGCGTTTGGTTCAGCACTCTTGCGCCCTGACTACCGCCAACAACCAGCACCCTCACAGGGCCTGAGCGATCGGCTAATCGTGTTTCCGGCGCAGGCAACGCCAGCACATCGGTTCTGACCGGGTTACCCACAACATCCGCTTTGGGAAACGCCCCCGGAAACGCCTGTAATACTTTTTTTGCGATGTGGGATAACCAGCGGTTGGTCAGCCCAGCGATCCCGTTCTGCTCATGCAGTACAACCGGGATGCCGCACAGCCAGGCAGCCAAGCCTCCGGGGCCGGAAACGTAACCGCCCATACCCAGCACCACATCAGGCTGGTAACGGCGCATAATCGCCCGCGCCTGACGCACTGCCTGAAAAATACGAATCGGCGCGCTTAGCTGCGCCCAAATGCCTTTACCACGCAAGCCAGAAATGCGGATAAAATCAATTTCGATACCATGCTTAGGCACCAAATCGGCTTCCATTCGATCCGCCGTACCTAACCAGCGAACCTGCCAGCCCTGCGCCATCAGGTGGTGTGCAACCGCCAGCCCGGGGAAAACATGCCCGCCCGTACCGCCAGCCATCACCATCAAACGCTTGCCTTCGCCACTCATCGGGCACCTCTCGTAAACGCCTGCGCTTTCGTCAGACGCGTTTCAAAATCAATGCGTAACAGCAAAACAATCGCCGTCGACATAATCAGCAAACTGGAACCGCCGTAACTGATCAGCGGCAACGTCAGCCCTTTCGTCGGTAGCATCCCCGCCGCCGCGCCTACGTTCACCAGCGTCTGAAAGCTGAACCAGATACCGATTGAACACGCCAGAAAGCCCGAAAAACGTTGATCGATCTCCAACGCCCGCTTCCCGATAGACATCGCGCGAAAAGCGACGAAGAATATCATTAACAACGCTAAAACCACACCGATATAGCCGAGTTCCTCACCTAAAATAGAGAAAATGAAATCGGTATGTGCTTCTGGGAGATATTCCAGTTTCTGTACTGAATTCCCCAGCCCTTGTCCCCAGAATTCGCCACGCCCAAATGCCATCAGGGATTGCGTCAACTGGTAGCCACTGCCAAACGGATCGTCCCATGGATTCCAGAAAGACGTCACACGCCGCATACGGTAGGGCTCAGCGACAATCAGCAGGCCAACGGCAAACACGCCACAGCCGATAATTGCCAGAAACTGCCACATCTTGGCACCAGCCAAAAACAACATCGCCAGCGTCGTAATAAACAGTACAACCACAGTACCGAGGTCAGGCTGTGCCAACAGCAGCACCGCCAACACCACCATCACACCCATCGGTTTACAAAAGCCCCAGAAGTTATTCCTCACTTCTTCAACTTTGCGCACCATGTAGCTGGACAGGTAACAAAACAGCGCCAGCTTAGATAACTCCGCAGGCTGAATACGCAACGGCCCCAGCGAAATCCAGCGGGATGCGCCGTTGACAGAGCTACCCACAGCAAGCACGACCAACAGCATAACCATCGCCAGCAAGAGCAGCACCGGGCTGTAACGTTGCCATATCTCCATCGGGATACGCAGCGTGACTAACGACAAGCCAAATGCCAACCCGATATAAATCGCATCGCGCTTCGCAAACAGGAATGGGTCACTGGCAAGACGCTGCCCTACAGGCATCGAAGCCGACGTCACCATCACAAAACCAATCACGGCCAGCCCAAGCGTCAACCACACCAGCGTCCTGTCGTAGAGAACCACGCTCAGCGTATCGCTTTCGCGCGTTCCCATAACCCAGTTCTTGATGCGTTCGATAAACGCCTGCCCGAAGAACCGCATCAGCCTAACTCCTCCGCCAGACGAGCAAACTCATCGCCTCGCTGTTCAAAACTGCGGAACTGATCCAAACTTGCGCAGGCTGGCGACAGTAACACCATATCACCCGGCTTAACGCGTTCGGCGATGACGCGCATCGCCTGCTCCATCGTTTCTGTTTGTTCAGCAATTTCCGGGCGCAACGCAGCCAACTGCTGTCCATCACGACCGAAGCAATACAAACGAATGCACTCACCCTGTAAATACGGCACCAGCGGAGAGAAATCGGCAGATTTCCCATCACCGCCTAACAGCAAGTGCAACGTGCCTTCGACGGTCAAGCCGCTCAATGCGGCCTCAGTGCTGCCCACATTGGTGGCTTTAGAATCGTTGATCCACCGCACGCCGTTATGCTCGAAGGCCATTTGAAAACGGTGCGGCAGCCCGGTAAACGTCGTCAGCGCCGTCAGCGCAGAAGCCCGCGGGATCTTCACGGCATCCGCCAGCGCCAGCGCCGCCAATGCATTCGTATAATTGTGTTGCCCGACCAGCTTGATTTCACGGGTGTTAAGCACACGTTCGCCATCAACACGCAGCCAGGTTTCTCCCTGCTGACGATTAAGGTGATAATCGCCGACATCGACACCAAAACTACGGCAGCGCGCATCCGCACCGCGAACCGGCATAGTCAGCGCATCATCAGCGTTCACAACACATAAATCTGCATGCTCATAAATACGCAATTTGGCCGCCCGATACTGCTGTAGACCAAACGGATAACGGTTGGTGTGATCTTCCGTCACGTTCAGAATGGTTGCCGCAGCGGCATGCAGGCTGCTCGTCGTTTCCAGTTGAAAACTCGACAGCTCCAATACATAAAGCTGAGCGGGCTGTTCAAGCAGTTGCAGCGCAGGCAGGCCGATATTGCCGCCAACCCCCACTTGCCAGCCTGCGGCACGCGCCATTTCACCGACCAGCGTCGTCACCGTGCTTTTACCGTTAGAACCGGTAATCGCCACAATCGGAGCCTGCGCTTCACGGCAGAACAGCTCGATATCACCGACAATTTCAATACCAGCGTCGGCAGCATCACACAGAATCGGCGTCGCCAACGCAACACCGGGACTGGCGACGATCAAATCTGCGCTCATCAGCCAGTCTTCATTCAGGCTGCCGAGGTGTCGCTCTACCTGCTCCGGCAACTTATCCAGACCCGGCGGACTGATACGGGTATCCACCACGCGCGGAATCACACCGCGTGCGACAAAGAAATCAACACAGGAGAGCCCGGTCAGACCCAACCCGATAATGACGACTTTTTTACCCTGATAGTCCACCATGTCTTATCGTACCTTCAGCGTTGCCAGGCCAATCAGCACCAGCATCAACGAAATAATCCAGAAACGCACAATCACACGCGGTTCCGGCCAGCCCTTAAGTTCATAATGATGATGAATCGGCGCCATGCGGAAAATCCGCTGCCCGCGTAACTTAAAGGACCCGACTTGCAGAATCACCGACAGTGTTTCGACCACGAAGACACCGCCCATAATCACCAACAAAAACTCCTGACGCAGAAGAACCGCGATAGTGCCCAACGCACCGCCCAATGCCAGCGACCCGACGTCCCCCATGAAGACCTGAGCCGGATAGGTGTTAAACCACAGGAATCCAAGCCCTGCGCCAACAATCGCGGTACAGACAATCACCAGTTCACTGGCATGACGGATATACGGAATGTGCAGGTAACCAGCAAAATTCATATTCCCTGTTGCCCATGCAACCAGCGCGAAGCCAGCGGCCACAAACACGGTCGGCATGATTGCCAATCCATCCAGACCATCAGTCAGGTTTACCGCGTTGCTGGTGCCTACAATCACAAAGTAGGCCAACGCAACATAGAGCAGACCCAACTGCGGCATCACATCTTTGAAGAACGGCACAACAAGCTGCGTAGCCGGCGTATCTTTGCCAATGGCATACATGGAGAACGCCACCACGAGCGCAATCACGGATTGCCAGAAATATTTCCAGCGGGCAATCAGCCCCTTGGTATCCTTACGGACGACTTTGCGATAGTCATCAACAAAACCGACCGCGCCGTAGCCTGCTAACACAAGCAGTACGCACCAGACATACGGGTTAGACAGATTTGCCCACATCAAAACGGAAACGATAATCGCCACCAGGATCATCACGCCCCCCATCGTCGGGGTTCCGCGCTTACTGAAATGTGACTCAGGCCCTTCGTTACGCACCACCTGCCCAATCTGCAAACGTTGCAGCCAGGCGATCATGTGTGGCCCCATCCACAGGGAAATAACCAATGCGGTCAGCAGGCTGACAATGGCGCGGAACGTCAAATAAGAAAAGACGTTAAAGCCGGTATAAAGTTTGGCCAAATGTTCGGCCAGCCATACTAACATTGCGCATTCTCCTGTAATGCATGTACAACCTGCTCCATCGCAGCACTGCGTGAGCCTTTGACCAATACGCTGATGACGTTATGTTCTGACATCAGCACCTTCAAACGTGAAACCAGCGCGGCTTTATTCTGGAAATGCTCACCATTGCCGCTGGCAGTGCCGATCAATTCACTTAACGTTCCCACACTTAATACGCGATCGATGCCCGCAACCCGTGCCGCCTCGCCCACTTGGCGATGGCATTCTGGAGCGTCATCTCCCAGTTCGCCCATATCACCAACGACCATCACGCGGTAGCCCGGCATCTCCGCCAGTACCTGCGCCGCCGCCGTCATGGAACCCACATTGGCGTTATAGCTGTCATCCAGCAGCAGCTTGCCTTCAGACAAGGTAATCGGGAACAGTCGCCCCGGCACCGCCTGCAGTTGAGATAATCCGGCTTTGACCGCTTCCAGCGTCGCCCCGACAGACATCGCCAGCGAAGCCGCCGCCAGTGCGTTCGAGATATTGTGTTTACCCGGTAAAGGCAGCAGAACCTGCGTATCACCAAATGGCGTGTGCAGAGTAAAACGTGTACCCTGCGCCAAAACGTCTATGTCACTGGCAAAAAAATCGATATCACAAGCGGCCTGCGGCGAGAAACGCCAGACGGTTTTATGATTCAGCGTGACCTGCCAGTGCGGGAAATCATTGCTGTCTGCGTTCACAATCGCCACGCCGTCTGCTGGCAAACCGGCAAAAATCTCACCTTTCGCCTGCGCCACACCAGCCAGTGAACCAAAACCTTCCAGATGTGCAGCGGCCAGATTATTAACCAGCGCGCTTTCAGGCCGCACCAGATCGGTGGTGTAAGCAATCTCACCAATGTGATTTGCCCCCAGTTCAATCACCGCAAACTGATGTTCCGCTGTCAGACGCAACAGCGTGAGCGGCACACCGATGTCGTTATTGAAGTTACCAGCGGTATAAAGCACGGAACCACACTGGCGCAGAATCGCCGCCGTCATCTCTTTAACCGAGGTTTTGCCGGAAGAACCGGTCAGTGCGACTATGCGCGCCGTTGACTGCTGGCGAACCCAGGCACCCAATTGCCCCAACGCCAGACGCGTATCGCTCACCAGCAATTGCGGTATATCAATAGGTAAGTGCTTACTGACTAACAGAGCCGCCGCACCGCCTTTTACCGCATCCGCAGCGTAATCATGCGCGTCGAATTTCTCGCCTTTCAGCGCAACAAAAAGGCAGCCGGACGTCAGCTTACGCGTATCGGTTGAAACATCTTCAATATCAATGCTTTCACCAATCAGCTGCGCATTCAGCACTGTGGCAAGCTGCTGCAGGGAGACGCGAATCATGCAATCACCCCCAGCAAACGAGCAACGGTGATACGATCGGAATAATCAAGACGCTGATTGCCGACCAGTTGGTAATCTTCGTGCCCTTTACCCGCAACCAGCACGACGTCATTTTCCTGCGCCTGCATGATCGCACTGGTGACCGCTTCAGCACGCCCGTGAATCACCTGAACCCGCCCGGCATCCAGCAGCCCGGAGAGAATATCGGCGACGATCGCCTGAGGTTCTTCACTGCGCGGGTTATCATCAGTCACTACAACGCGATCGGCCAGCTGTTCTGCGATGCCGCCCATAAGTGGGCGCTTACCTTTATCACGATCGCCGCCGCAGCCAAACACGCACCAAAGTTTCCCCTGGCAGTGCAAACGCGCCGCTTCCAACGCTTTTTCCAGCGCGTCCGGCGTGTGGGCATAATCAACAACGACCGTTGGTTTACCTTCAGCATGGAAAACTTCCATGCGGCCACATACGGGTTGCAACTGCGACCCAGCAATGACCAGCTTGTCGAGTGGATAGCCGAGAGACAGCAGCGCTGCCAGCGCCAGCAGCATATTGCTGACGTTAAACGCGCCCATCAGGCGACTTTCGATTTCGCCGTGTCCCCAGCTTGAATCAAACGCAATCGTGGCACCGTTGTCGTGGTAATCAATCTGTGTCGCTTTCAGCCAGCGCCCACGGCAGCCGGGGACCAGATTGTTCTCCATCGTGACAGCAACCGCATCCGGCAACTTTGCCAACCAGCGCAGCCCAACTTCATCATCGGCATTGATAATCATCTGCCCTACGAGATGATCGGCGAACAGCGCCCATTTGGCCGCTTCATAGCTTTCCATATCGCCGTGGTAATCAAGATGATCGCGGCTCAGGTTAGTGAACACCGCCGCCGCGAATGGCAACGCCGCCACGCGATGCTGCACCAGCCCGTGGGAAGAGACTTCCATTGCAGCGAATGTGGCACCTTGATCGACTAACTGGCTCAGCACCTGCTGAACATCAACAGCAGAACCCGTCGTGTTCTCTGCCGGAATCGCACGGCCCAATAAGCCATTGCCTACGGTGCCCATCACTGCGCTCGTTTCGCCCAGCGCCTGGCTCCACTGCGCCAGAAGCTGAGTCGTCGTCGTTTTTCCGTTGGTTCCTGTTACACCAATCAGCTGTAACTTTTCCGCAGGTTGCTGATAAAAACGGCCTGCCAGCGCGGAAAGCCGCTGGTTCAGATTACTGAGATAGACCACTGGCACGCCGTGCATTTCGCGAACGGTGCCATCGGCAGCTTCACCTTCAGCTTCAGCAACGATCGCTGCTACGCCTTGCGCAATTGCCTGCGGAATATAGCGCCGTCCATCTGTTTTGTGCCCGACAATCGCGACAAACAGATCCCCGGCAGCCGCTACGCGGCTGTCTAATGTCATTTCCCGCAGCGCGCGCGCCGGGGTGTCTTGCACCCACGGCGCAAGTAAATCGCGCAAATTACGATCTGCCACCTGATCCCTCTTCTCTATTAATTACAAACTCGTTTTTGTCGCCTGACGGCAACGCATCCGGTTCGATATTCATCGTACGCAGAACGCCACCCATGATGGCGCCAAAGATTGGCGCAGAAACTGCACCGCCGTAGTACTTCCCTGCCTGCGGATCGTTGATCACGACAACCAGAGCAAAACGTGGGTTACTGGCTGGCGCCACGCCCGCTGTATAGGCAATATATTTATTGATGTACTTGCCATCCGGGCCGACTTTTTTAGCCGTACCGGTTTTAATCGCGATACGGTAGCCTTTGATGGCCGCTTTGGTACCGCCGCCGCCGGGCAGCGCAACGCTTTCCATCATGTGCACCACGGAACGCACCAGCGCTTCAGGGAAGACGCGTTCGCCAGGAACCGGTGGATCAACTTTAGTAATCGACAGCGGACGATAAATGCCGAAACTGCCGATCGTGGCGTAGACTCGCGCTAACTGTAACGGTGTTACCATCAGCCCGTAGCCGAAAGAAAAGGTGGCCCTCTCTATGTCAGACCACCGTTGTTTTTGAGGGTATAAGCCACTGCTTTCTCCGACCAACCCCAAATTGGTCGCTTTTCCTAATCCAAAGCGCGAGTAAGTATCTACCAGCGCAGAGGAAGGCATCGCTAACGCCAGTCTGGAAACACCGACGTTACTCGATTTCTGTAGCACGCCCGTCAGCGTCAATTCGCTGTAGCGCGCCACGTCTTTGATTTCATGACCGTTGACGTAGTAAGGCAGCGTGTTGAGCACGCTATTTTCTTTGATGACGCCGCGCTGCAACGCCGTCATCACCACCATCGGTTTCACCGTAGAACCCGGTTCGAAGATATCGGTGATGGCGCGGTTACGCATAATCTCTTTCGGCGTATCCGCCAGATTGTTCGGGTTATAAGACGGGCTATTCGCCATCGCCAGCACTTCACCGGTATTCACATCAACCAGCACGGCCGTTCCTGACTCAGCTTTGTTAAAGGCAACCGCGTTGTTGAGTTCGCGGTAAACCAGCGCCTGCAGACGTTCATCAATGCTCAGCGCCAGATTATGTGCAGCCTGGCTATCAACAGAAGAGATATCTTCAATCACGCGGCCAAAGCGGTCTTTACGCACGGTACGTTCACCGGGTTGCCCTGTCAGCCAGCGATCAAAGCTTTTCTCGACCCCTTCAATACCCTGACCATCGATATTGGTGAAGCCGATGAGGTGAGAGGTCACTTGTCCGGAAGGGTAATACCGGCGAGATTCCTGCCGCAGATTAATGCCCGGCAGCTTCAGTTTGTGGACGTATTCGCCAATGGCTGGATTTACCTGACGAGCGAGGTACACGAAGCGCCCTTTCGGGTTAGCGTTGATCTTCGTGGCCAATTGATCCAATGGGATATCGAGCGCGTCAGACAGTGCTTTCCAGCGCGTATCCAGCGTAATACCGCCACGATCGTTCACTTCTTTCGGATCCGCCCAAACGGCATTCACCGGTACACTGACGGCCAAAGGACGGCCAGCGCGATCGCTGATCATACCGCGTGCCGTCGGCACTTCCTGTACACGCAGGGAACGCATATCGCCTTCGCGCACCAGTTTGTCTGGATTGATCACCTGAAGGTAAGCCGCACGCGCCATCAAGCCAAACATCGCAAGCAGGATACAGCCGCAAAGCAACGCAAAACGCCAGCTAACAAAGCTGGCTTGATCTTCCTGGCGCTTTAACTTTCCTGTACGGGCTGCTTTCATGCTTGACTAGTTGCCTATTTAATTCATTGCTTAACCACAATATTTTCCTGTGACGGATCGACATGCCCCATTTGCAGCTTTTCCGTCGCGATCCGCTCAACGCGGCTATGATCCCCGAGAGAGTTCTCCTCCAGGATCAGATTTCGCCATTCGATATCCAACGCATCACGCTCCAGCAGAAGCTGCTCGCGTTCCGCTGTCAGCAAGCGCGTCTTGTGCGCCGTTGTCACCACAAAAACGGCAGAAACCAGTACGGCAATCATCAGCAACATGGGGAGCTTTGCATTACGCAGCAAATCCTCACCGATGACGCCGACCAGAGTATGCCGTTCGTTACCGATCACGCTGGCAGTCTCTCAGCGAAGCGCAGAACAGAACTGCGCGCGCGTGGGTTTTCCGCAACTTCTGCTTCCGAAGGCATCAGTTTCTTTCCGACGGCTTTTAACGTCTGGCCGCCCTGACTACGCAACTGCTCTTCCGTTAACGGCAGGCCAGCAGGCACCTGTGGCCCACGGCTCTGATGGCGAATAAACCGTTTTACGATACGATCTTCTAACGAGTGGAAGCTGATGACTGACAAACGTCCCTGCGGAGCCAGTACGCTTAACGCGCCTTCTAGCGCACGCTCGATCTCTTCCAGCTCGCTGTTGATGTAAATGCGGATCGCCTGAAAACTGCGCGTTGCCGGGTGCTTATGTTTTTCTCTCACCGGGCTGGCAGCCGCGATCAATTCCGCCAGCTCCTTTGTCCGCGTCATCGGCTCAGTGCGATTGCGTTCTACAATGGCGCGAGCAATACGCTTGGCAAAACGCTCTTCGCCGAACGTTTTCAACACCCAGACAATGTCGTCCGCTTCCGCTTTCATCAGCCATTCGGCAGCGGATAAGCCGCGCGTCGGATCCATGCGCATATCCAGCGGACCGTCGCGCATAAATGAAAACCCACGTTCAGGGTCATCAAGCTGTGGGGAAGAAACACCAAGATCGAGCAGAACACCGTCGATCTGCCCGGTCAGTCCGAGTTCAGCCACATACTCCGCCATGGCGGAAAACGGCCCGTGAATAATAGAGAAACGAGGATCGTCGATCGCCTTGGCCGCTTCAATGGCCTGAGGATCGCGATCGATAGCTAACAGACGCCCTTCCGGCCCCAGTTGGGAAAGAATCAGACGAGAGTGACCACCACGGCCAAATGTGCCGTCGATGTATATGCCGCCGCTGCGAATGTTCAGGCCATTTACTGCCTCATCCAACAGGACGGTGGTATGTTTATAATTTTCCAGCATGACTATAGCGATAGGTCCTGCAACCGGTCAGACAAAGGTTCCTGAGTCGATTGTTCAGCGTCAATATCATCCCTGACCTGTTGATACCAAGTCTGTTCATCCCACAGTTCAAACTTGTTGAACTGCCCGACTAGCATCACTTCTTTTTTAAGGTCCGCATGCTGCCTTAACGTATTCGCAATCAACAAACGCCCTGCACTATCCATTTGACACTCGCTGGCATGCCCCAATAACAACCGCTGAACGCGGCGTTCAGCTGGATTCATGCTCGATAAGCGAGACAGCTTTTGTTCAATAATTTCCCATTCAGGTAAGGGATAAAGCAGCAGGCATGGCTGATGCAGGTCAATGGTGCAAACCATTTGACCTTGCGATTCCCCGTTCAGCATTTCCCGGTATCGGGTAGGCACAGCAAGGCGCCCTTTACTGTCGAGGTTAACCAGCGTAGCCCCACGAAACATACCTGAGTTACCCCTTCATAACCTTTTTCACCACTTTACCCCACAAAATCCCACCTTTAAGAGTGTACGGAGGGTATGAAAACCTTGTCAAGCCAGAGCTGGCGCGCTTTGGGATTATTCCTGAATGAATTGGGGCCGGCATAGAGGTAAAAGGAATAAGGAGTGAAAATTAACGAAGATTAACGTCATGATAATGTAAGAAAAATTCATAACAGAATGGGAACACTGCAAACATATTGCTATCGACTCCGGTATCTCGATTATTTTTATTGTCACAAGCTGATACCAAAGACCGCTGTTTTCAGAATAGTCTTATTACCCCAAACACCTTGAATACCAAGGCTTGTGCGAACCCACAAGATCATACCGTGATAGCTAACACTTGCTCAATGTCACATTTTTAACATCAACATCATCGATTCTTTATTCATCAGCCGATTTACCCTGCTCAATATTCTCCTCACCAAGGGAGGCGATTTCCTGAAAAAGAAACGCAGGCCCAGAAAACGGATCGAATAACGTGTGCAATCCATACATCCAGAAAAGCATGAAAAGGAACACTACAAGCAGCCTCTTTTTATCGGTCATTTACTCACTTGCTTTAATGTCATTAAAGCCTCACAGAAACGCCTCGGCCTGAAAAACCATAACAAATTGTTTTTAAATAACTTTAAATCCCTTGTCACGATAAAAAAACGGGAAACTTACCGGCTAGATATAAAGTAGCGAGAAAGTATAAAAAATGCTCAAAAATAAATATTTTTACCTAGTACAAAGCTAATCATTCAGTGATGTAAACTACACAAACAAAATAAAGCATGACAAAAAACCACAAAATATCATTACACCAGTTTATCCGCCCTAAGAATGGAGCAGCCCGGTATGTTTTCCCCGACGTCACGATTGCGAAGTGCCACCGCAGATACCTTTGCGCTCGTTGTCTATTGTTTCATCACTGGCATGGCGATAGAAATCATGCTTTCCGGGATGAGTTTCGAGCAATCGCTGTCTTCGCGTTTACTGTCTATCCCCGTGAATATCGCCATTGCCTGGCCGTACGGGCTTTATCGCGATCGCGTGTTGAATATCGCCAAACGTCACGGTGGTGAGCATTTTCTGGTGCGCAGCCTTGCCGATCTCTTTGCTTATGTCAGTTTCCAATCCCCGGTTTACGCCATCATTCTCTGGGTTATCGGGGCAAATCCCGCACAAATCCTGACTGCCGTTACCAGTAATCTGGTGATATCGATGGTGACAGGTGTGATATACGGTTATTTCCTGGAATATTGCCGTCGGTTATTCCGCGTGGCATTGCCATAAACGTAAATTGAGAGTCGGTAGTGAATCGACGTTGAGCAAAAAAAGAGAAGCGCCATAGTCATCTATGGCGCAGAAAGGCAAGGGATTACACGCGGCTCAGTGAGCCACGACGGTACAGATTCCGTCGAATACGATTCAAACCAGGCTTCGGCCTTTTCGGCTCATCCAGACTGGCCAACACCAGTTCCAGTACGCGTTCCGCCACTTCACGATGGCGCTGAGCGACAGACAATACCGGGCATTCCAGATAATCCAACAATTCATTATCCCCAAAGGTCGCGATAGCCAGATTATTCGGCAAACGCCCGTTAATCTTCAGATTAACATCCATCACCCCTTGCAAGAGCGGGAATGAGGTCGTGAACAGCGCTTCAGGCATAGGATTATTTTTCAAATAATCCATAAATGCGGCGGCGGCGGCTACACGTTCATAGCTATTGGAATAGAGATAATTCACCTCACGCGGATCGCCCGCCCACGCCTGACGAAACCCTTGTTCACGCAGGAAACTGACGGAAAGCTCAGGCAAGGCGCCAAGATACAGTACCGACGTCGCAGGCACTTTGCGTAATTCCTGCGCTAGCATTTCAGCATCTTCAAGATCGGCACCGACCACGCTGGTAAAGTGCTCACGATCCAACGCCCTATCCAACGCAATAATCGGCAGGTTGCCGTTTATCCAGCGCTGATAAAATGGGTGCTCGGGAGGTAATGCAGTAGAAACGATAATAGCGTCAACCTGGCGCTGTAACAGATGCTCAATACAGCGCATCTCATTGTCCGGTTGATCTTCTGAACACGCAATTAATAACTGATATCCGCGCTGTCTGGCCTGACGCTCCAGATAATTGGCGATGCGTGTATAGCTGGTATTTTCCAAATCGGGAATAACCAAACCAATTGAACGTGTGCGTCCAGCACGTAATCCAGCCGCGACGGCGTTGGGATGATAATTGTGCTCCCTGACGACAGCCATGACTTTCTCAACGGTCTTATCGCTCACGCGATATTGTTTTGCTTTCCCGTTAATAACATAGCTGGCTGTCGTGCGTGAAACACCCGCAAGACGCGCGATTTCATCCAGTTTCACGGTAACCCCTTAGTAGGCCGGAAAATAAATAGGCCGGATAAATAATAAATAGTGCGATGACCATAAAATCATCATGGATATGGCGTAGATCTAACAGCAGAAGCTTTTGTACGGCAACTGCTTTTATCACGTTACCCGCATATTTCAAGCTGTCATATCAATAATGGACGTCTTTTAACCTGAAATATATTGCGCCTATACCCTAAATAATTCGAGTTTCAGGAAGGCGGCAAGAGAAGGAATCCCGATGAGCTTACTCAGGTAAGTGATTCGGGTGAGTGAAAGCAGCCAACGCACATGCAACTTGAAGTATGACGGGTATATATAAGATAAGGGAAATAAAAAGGCCCGATACTATTATCGGGCCTCTTAAAGGAAAAAGCAGCGAAAAGTCGATTAACGCATGATTTTATCGCCGCGTGATACGCCGACGATCCCGGAGCGTGCCACTTCAACAATTTCTGCAACTTCACGCACAGCGCTGAGGAAGGCGTCCAGTTTATCGCTCGTGCCAGCAAGCTGTACGGTGTAAAGCGAAGCGGTAACATCCACAATCTGGCCGCGGAAAATATCGGCGCAGCGTTTCACCTCTTCGCGACCATATCCTGTGGCTTGCAGCTTCACCAGCATGATCTCACGCTCAACGTGCGCGCCCTGCCCCAGTTCACTGACGCGCAGGACATCCACCAGCTTGTGCAGTTGCTTTTCGATTTGCTCCAGCACTTTCTCATCGCCTACCGTCTGGATAGTCATACGAGACAGCGTAGGATCTTCGGTTGGGGCTACCGTCAGGCTTTCAATGTTGTAGCCGCGCTGTGAAAACAGGCCGACGACACGTGACAAAGCGCCCGATTCATTCTCAAGTAATACTGATAAAATCCGCCGCATGATCAGGTCCTCTCCGTTTTGCTCAGCCACATTTCATCCATCGCCCCGCCACGAATCTGCATGGGGTAAACATGCTCGCTGCTGTCGATGTTGATATCAACAAACACCAGACGATCTTTCTGCGCCAGCGCTTGCGACAGCTTACTTTCCAGTTCGTCCGGCGTATCGATAGAAATCCCGATGTGACCGTACGCTTCAGCCAGCTTGACGAAATCCGGTAGCGATTCCATGTAAGAACTGGAATGACGGCCAGAGTAGATCATGTCCTGCCACTGCTTAACCATACCGAGGAAACGGTTGTTCAGGTTAATCACCACAACGGGCAAGTCATATTGCAGCGCCGTAGAAAGCTCCTGAATATTCATCTGAATACTGCCGTCGCCCGTTACGCAGATTACGGTTTCTTCCGGCAGCGCGAGCTTGATACCCAACGCAGCAGGCAGGCCAAAGCCCATCGTACCCAGCCCACCGGAGTTCACCCAGCGACGCGGTAAATCGAAAGGATAATACAGCGCGGCAAACATCTGGTGCTGACCGACGTCTGATGCCACATAGGCTTTGCCTTCGGTCAGCCGATGCAGCGTTTCAATCACCGCCTGCGGTTTAATCTTATCGCCTTCGGTGCTGTATTTCAGACAGTGACGCCCACGCCACTGTTCGATACCCTGCCACCAGTCGCGCAGCGCATCAAACTGCTGCTGTGCGCCATCCTGTGCCAGCAACTCCAGCATCAGGGTTAACACCTGTTTAGCATCGCCCACGATAGGGATATCGGCGTTTACCGTTTTGGAAATCGACGCGGGATCGACATCAATGTGCAGTACCGTCGCATTCGGACAGTACTTTGCCAGATTGTTCGTTGTACGGTCATCGAAACGTACCCCTACGGCGAAAATCACATCGGCATTATGCATAGCCGTATTGGCTTCATATGTCCCGTGCATCCCCAGCATACCGAGGCACTGGCGGTGCGTGCCGGGAAAACCGCCCAGTCCCATCAGAGAGGTGGTCACTGGCAGGTTCAGTTTTTCCGCCAGCGTCAGCAACTCTTCGTGACACTCCGCATTAATTACGCCACCGCCGCTGTAGATAATCGGTTTTTTTGCCGCCAGCAGGGTTTGCAACGCGCGACGAATCTGACCTTTGTGACCTTGAACCGTCGGATTATAGGAACGCATGCTGACGCTTTCAGGATAAACGTACGGCAGTTTATTCGCCGGATTCATGATGTCTTTCGGCAGATCGACCACCACCGGCCCTGGGCGTCCGGTCGATGCCAGATAAAACGCTTTTTTCAGAATCGTCGGGACATCTTCAGCTTTTTTGACCAGAAAACTGTGCTTCACGATAGGGCGGGAAATACCCACCGTGTCGCATTCCTGAAAGGAGTCATAGCCAATCAGCGAAGTCGCAACCTGACCGGACAACACCACCATAGGAATGGAGTCCATATATGCAGTAGCGATACCGGTAATCGCGTTGGTCGCACCGGGACCCGACGTGACCAGCACGACGCCGACTTCACCCGTCGCACGTGCATAGCCATCAGCCATATGTACCGCACCTTGCTCATGCCGCACCAAAATATGCTCGATACCGCCAACCGTATGCAGGGCGTCGTAAATATCCAACACCGCACCGCCCGGATAACCGAACACATGTTTTACGCCCTGATCGATCAACGATCGGACCACCATTTCGGCGCCTGACAACATCTCCATGGGTCTGCCTCTTTTGTTCAGAAAGCGGAATCCGCTTCTGTATTGACCGGGGGAAATCCCCGCGCTCACCTTGGGTTAATAAGGTTAAGTGTTAATACTGTTAATTTTTAGTACAAGAATACGAAATATTATAGGGATTACTGACGGCCCATTAACATAACGCCAGATTATGACGCAGACAAACGGCAAAAAACCACCGCCCTTAATCAGGACGAGGGGGAATCGAACGTGAGGGAAAAAAGAACTGAGATAAAATACTAACCGGGAACCTTCAGACCTGAGAGATCGTCCATAAAGGCCATAAATTACAGAGTGAAATCTTGAGGCCGAAAAACCACATTTCTTTTCAGGAAACGAGCGTCTCGGCCTCCAACACCATCAGGATTCGGCATACATCGCATCAATTTCCAACTGGTAACGCTGGTTGATGATCTTTCTGCGCAGCTTGAGCGTTGGCGTCAACTCCCCTTCCGCCATCGAAAACGGCACAGGCAGCAGCGTGAATTTCTTTACCTGCTCAACGCGGGAAAGTTCCTTCTGCATCTCCCGCAGGCGCTGCTCGAACAGCTCAATAATATGGCTGTGGCGCAGTAACTCCAGACGATCGTGGTATTTCAGATTGATAGAGTGCGCGTATTCCTCCAGCGCCTCGAAACAGGGAACAATCAGCGCAGAGACGTACTTACGCGTGTCTGCGATAATCGCAACCTGCTCGATGAAGCGATCCTGTCCCAGCGTCCCTTCCAGATGCTGCGGGGCGATATATTTCCCCCCCGAGGTTTTCATCAGATCTTTCAAGCGCTCGGTAATAAACAGGTTACCGTTGGCATCCAGTTCCCCTGCGTCGCCAGTTTTCAGCCAGCCGTCTTCGGTAAAGGCTTCTACGGTTTCCTGCGGGCGATGGAAATAGCCGCGCATGATGGTCGCCCCACGCACCTGAATCTCTTTTTCCTCACCAATACGGACTTCAATACCCGGCAGCGGCGTGCCAATAGAACCTAAGCGGAAACGATTTTCTTCCCAACAGGAAACCGTCGCACAGGTTTCGGTCATACCGTAACCATAGATGATGCGAATCCCTATCGAGCTGAAAAACAGAATGATATTGTCATCCAGTCGCGCGCCTGCGGCTGGCATAAAACGAATCTCGCCTCCCAGAAGCTGGCGCAGTTTCCCTAGCACCAGACGGTCAGCATAGCGATGCATAATGCGGCGGAAGAGTCCCGCTTTTTTCGCCGTCTGGCTAGCCAGAAAAACGTATTGCCCCTGCGTAACAGCCCAGTTGAAGAGCCGCTGGCGATACCACGGTGCCTGCGCCACTTTTTCATGGATTGCGCTATACACTTTCTCATAAAAACGCGGTACCGCGCACATCACCGTAGGCTTCACCGCCTGCATCGCGGCACGTACCAGATTCGTATCACGGAGGTACACGTTCTGTGCGCCGCGATGCATAATGACAAAGCTCCATGCGCGCTCAAATACGTGTGAAAGCGGTAAGAAACAGAGCGATACGTCATTTTCTGACATATCCAGACGATCGTCGTGCAGCTTAAGCTGCATCGCCATGTTGGTATAATCCAGCATGACACCTTTCGGCTCGCCGGTGGTGCCAGAGGTATAAATCAGCGTAAACAGATCGTTGAGATCGCGGCTGTCGATACGCGTTTGCCATTCATCACGCCAGAACTCGTCTACCGCCTGCGCTTCAAACTCATGTAAGGACTGAACGATGTCGCTACCGCGTAGGTTAACGCCCTCATCCATCACGATAATATTTCGCAGTTGCGGGCAGCTCTCACGTAACGACAGCAACGCATCCAACTGATCCTGACCACCAACAAATATCGTACGGATATCGGCATCATTGATGATGAACGCCGCCTGTGCCGCCGTATTGGTGGCATAGATTGGCACACTGATCGCACGCAGGTGCAGCAACGCCAGATCGGCCAGCGACCAATTCATCGAGTTATGAGAGAAAATCGCTACCCGTTCCTGAACGTCGACTCTCAGCGCCAGGAGCGCGCTGGCAATCCGCCGAATGCGCTGTCCGGCCTGTGTCCAGGTGAGCTGTTGTTCGCCCGCAGGCGTCCACTCGCGCAGCGCAATACGACCCGCGCAGTGATTGATCCGATCTTGAACCCGGTGCACCACATGATATGGCTGTAAATGATTAGTCATCTGTAAAAGAATTTATAAGGGAAGTGAAGTCGACAGCGTTTCAGCGTACAGCTGTACATTATTTGGCGTGCAGTCTACCGTCATTGTTCAAAACCGCAACGATCTTTCGTTCATTCGCCGCAGGCTATCACTGGTTTACTTGACGCACATCACACCAATCAAAAGTTGACATATCCCTGATAATCGCGTACCAATAAAGCAACACTGAATTTTAGATGACGAGACACCATGTTCAACTTTACTGTCCTACTAGGCCTACTACTAAACGCATCCTTCTTGCGCGGTAGGTTTGTGGGCAGAGTTCAGAACTAAGTTTCTCGCCACACGATACAAAAAACCCGCGCTAATGCGCGGGTTTTTTTTTACTCGCCGAGCGCCAAGTACAAGTAGACACGACAAGGAACTAAACCGATGAGCGAGCAAGTCATTATTTTTGATACCACATTACGCGATGGTGAACAGGCTTTACAGGCGAGTTTGAGTGTAAAAGAAAAACTGCAAATTGCCTTCGCTCTGGAGCGTATGGGCGTTGATGTCATGGAAGTTGGCTTTCCTGTGTCCTCTCCCGGCGATTTTGAATCCGTTCAGACCATTGCCCGCAATATCAAAAACAGTCGTGTGTGTGGCCTGACCCGCTGCGTCGAAAAGGATATCGATGTGGCCGCAGAAGCGCTGCGTGTCGCAGAAGCCTTCCGTATTCACACTTTTATCGCAACCTCACCGATGCACATCGCCACTAAGTTGCGCAGCACGCTGGACGAAGTCATCGAACGCGCTATCTACATGATTAAGCGAGCGCGTAACTACACAGACGATGTCGAGTTCTCCTGTGAAGATGCGGGTCGTACGCCAATCCCAGATCTGTGTCGCGTGGTTGAGGCCGCCATCAACGCTGGTGCTCGTACCATTAATATCCCGGACACCGTCGGCTACACCATGCCGCATGAGTTCGGCAACATCATCTCCTCTTTGTACCAACATGTTCCTAATATCGATAAAGCCATTATTTCTGTTCACACCCATGACGATCTGGGTTTGGCCGTCGGCAACGCCATGGCGGCAGTGCACGCAGGCGCTCGTCAGGTAGAAGGCACATTGAACGGTATCGGCGAGCGTGCTGGTAACTGTTCACTGGAAGAAGTCATCATGGCGATCAAAACCCGCCATAACATCCTGAATGTGCATACCAATATCAATCATCAGGAAATCTATCGCACCAGCCAGTTGGTCAGCCAAATTTGTAATATGCCTATCCCTGCGAACAAAGCGGTTGTGGGGGCCAATGCCTTCGCCCACTCTTCCGGTATTCACCAGGATGGCGTGCTGAAGAACCGTGAAAACTACGAAATCATGACGCCGGAATCCATCGGCCTGAAAGAAGTACAGTTGAACCTGACTTCCCGTTCTGGTCGTGCCGCGGTAAAACACCGTATGGAAGAGATGGGCTATCAGGATAGCGATTACAATCTGGACGATCTGTACTCCGCCTTCCTGAAACTGGCAGATAAGAAAGGTCAGGTCTTTGATTACGATCTGGAGGCGCTGGCCTTTATCAATCGTCAGCAGGAAGAGCCTGAGTTCTACCATCTGGATTATTTCAGCGTCCAGTCTGGTTCCAGCGTAATGGCAACCGCTTCTGTCAAACTGATCTGCGGCGAAGAAACCCAGTCAGAAGCCGCAACGGGGAATGGCCCGGTAGATGCCGTCTATCAAGCAATCAACCGCATTACGGGCTATCAGGTTTCGCTGGTTAAATACCAACTGACCGCCAAAGGCCAGGGTCGTGATGCGCTGGGTCAGGTTGATATCGTTGCGGATTATCAGGGTCGCCGTTTCCACGGAGTTGGTCTGGCGACGGATATCGTTGAATCTTCCGCACAGGCAATGGTAAATGTATTAAACAACATCAAGCGTGCTCAGCAGGTAGAAAAAGAAATTCAACGTCTGCAGCAGCACAATAACCAACAACAAAACGATAGCAAACAACAAAACAGTCAGGAAACAGTGTGATGACAAAGAGCTACCATATCGCCGTTTTACCCGGAGACGGCATTGGCCCGGAAGTAATGGCACAGGCGCACAAAGTACTGGATGCAGTACGCCAGCGTTTTGGCATCCGCATTACCACCAGCGAATATGACGTTGGCGGTATCGCTATTGACCGTCAGGGCACGCCGCTGCCGCAAGCGACCGTCGCGGGCTGTGAGCAGGCCGATGCGATTCTGTTCGGCTCCGTGGGCGGCCCGAAATGGGAACATTTGCCACCGGCAGAGCAACCTGAGCGCGGTGCACTGTTGCCTCTGCGTAAACACTTCAAACTGTTCAGCAACCTGCGTCCTGCTCGTCTGTATCAGGGGCTGGAAGCATTTTGTCCGCTGCGCAGCGACATCGCCGCGAAAGGCTTTGATATTCTGTGCGTCCGCGAACTGACGGGTGGCATCTACTTCGGTCAGCCAAAAGGACGTGAAGGTAGCGGCCAGTATGAACGCGCTTTCGATACCGAGGTGTATCACCGTTTCGAGATTGAGCGCATCGCGCATATCGCGTTTGAATCCGCCCGTAAACGTCGCGGTATCGTGACCTCTATCGATAAAGCCAACGTGCTGCAAAGCTCTATTCTGTGGCGCGAGATCGTGAATGAAGTTGCCAAAGCCTATCCAGATGTGAAGCTGTCCCATCTGTATATCGATAACGCGACAATGCAGTTAATCAAAGATCCGTCTCAGTTTGACGTGATGCTGTGTTCTAACCTGTTCGGAGACATTCTGTCCGACGAGTGCGCCATGATTACCGGTTCAATGGGTATGCTGCCTTCCGCAAGTCTGAATGAACAAGGCTTCGGTTTGTACGAGCCTGCTGGCGGTTCCGCGCCGGATATCGCCGGTAAAGACATTGCTAACCCGATTGCGCAGATTCTGTCGCTGTCGCTGCTGCTGCGCTACAGCCTGGGTGCGGATGATGCCGCAGACGCGATCGAAAAAGCGGTCAATACCGCACTGGCTGAAGGCTATCGTACCGCCGATCTGGCAAGTACCAGCAACGCGATCGGTACTAATGAGATGGGCGACGTGATTGCGCGTTTTGTGGCGCAAGGGGCATAACCATGGGTAAGACGTTATATCAAAAGTTGTTTGAAGCGCACGTGGTTCATGAAGCGCCAAACGAAACGCCGCTGCTGTATATCGACAGACATCTGGTACACGAAGTAACTTCCCCGCAGGCTTTCGACGGCCTGCGCGCGATGGGCCGCAAGGTTCGTCAACCGGGGAAAACCTTCGCGACCATGGACCACAACGTGTCCACGCAAACCAAAGACATCAACGCCAGCGGCGAGATGGCCCGCATCCAGATGCAGGAGCTGATCAAAAACTGTGCGGAATTCGGCGTTCAGCTGTATGACCTGAACCACCCGTATCAGGGTATCGTTCACGTTATTGGGCCTGAGCAAGGAATGACGCTGCCAGGCATGACCATCGTTTGTGGTGACTCGCACACGGCAACGCACGGCGCATTTGGTTCACTGGCCTTCGGTATTGGTACGTCGGAAGTGGAACATGTGCTGGCGACGCAAACCCTGAAGCAGGGTCGCGCCAAAACCATGAAGATTGAAGTCACCGGTGATGCCCCACACGGCATCACCGCAAAAGACATCGTGCTGGCGATCATCGGTAAAACCGGTAGCGCAGGCGGTACGGGTCATGTCGTTGAATTCTGCGGCAAAGCTATCCGTGCGCTGAGCATGGAAGGCCGTATGACACTGTGCAACATGGCGATTGAAATGGGCGCGAAAGCTGGGCTGGTCGCGCCGGACGAGACGACCTTCAACTACCTGAAAGGCCGTCAGTTTGCGCCGAAAGACGCCAACTGGGATGCCGCCGTTGCGTACTGGAACACGCTGAAATCGGATGATGACGCACAGTTCGATACGGTTGTCACGCTGGACGCAGCTCAGATCGCGCCACAAGTCACCTGGGGCACCAACCCTGGTCAGGTTATCGCCGTTAATCAGGAAATCCCTAACCCTGACTCTTTCAGCGATCCGGTAGAGCGCGCCTCTGCAGCCAAAGCACTGGCGTATATGGATCTGCAACCCGGTATTAAACTGACCGACGTGAAGATCGATAAAGTCTTTATTGGCTCCTGCACCAACTCGCGTATTGAAGATTTGCGCGCCGCAGCAGAAATCGCCAAAGGGCGCAAAGTTGCCGCAGGCGTTCAGGCTATCGTCGTACCCGGTTCCGGCCCGGTAAAAACCATGGCGGAGCTGGAAGGGCTGGATAAGGTGTTCATCGAAGCGGGCTTTGAGTGGCGCTTACCGGGCTGTTCCATGTGTCTGGCGATGAACAATGACCGCCTGAACCCCGGCGAGCGTTGCGCATCAACCAGCAACCGTAACTTTGAAGGCCGTCAGGGGCGCGCTGGCCGCACCCATCTGGTCAGCCCGGCAATGGCTGCGGCTGCAGCGGTAACGGGTCGCTTTGCCGACGTCCGCGAGTTGAACTAAGAGAGAAACCGACATGGCTAAATTTACTCAACACACTGGTCTGGTGGTTCCTCTGGATGCCGCTAACGTCGATACCGACGCCATCATTCCCAAGCAGTTTCTGCAAAAGGTGACGCGTACCGGTTTCGGCCAACATCTGTTCCACGACTGGCGTTTTCTGGACGATGCGGGTCAACAGCCTAACCCTGAGTTTGTGCTGAACAAGCCGCCTTACAAAGGGGCGAGCATCCTGCTGGCACGGGAAAACTTCGGCTGCGGCTCTTCCCGTGAGCACGCGCCGTGGGCGCTGACCGATTACGGCTTCAAAGTCGTCATCGCGCCAAGCTTCGCCGATATCTTCTATGGCAACTCGTTTAACAACCATCTGCTGCCGGTGAAACTGAGCGACGAGGAAGTGGACGAGCTGTTCAAGCTGGTTGACGGGCAGGAAGGCATTAACTTTATCGTCGATCTCGAAAATCAGGTTGTTCAGGCGGGCAGCAAAAGCTACCCGTTTGAAATTGACAGCTTCCGCCGTCACTGCATGATCAACGGGTTAGACAGCATCGGCCTGACGCTGCAGCACGAAGCCTCTATCACCGAGTATGAAAAGAATCAGCCTGCATTTTTGAACTGATTCAAGATTACAGATAGCCCGAAGCCCGCACTGTGTTGCGGGCTTTTTCTTTTGGCAGAATGAGCTGATTACAACAGCGCGGCAATCATATAAAAAGCCAGCATGCTCAAAAGCACCGCGACCACAATATTTCTGATAAAAAAGGAAATCACGACACTCACAATAGCACCGAGAAAATACGGATTATCGGGAAATGCGCGAATCACGCCGTGATCCATTAAAATAATCGGGCCGCAAATCGCAGTGAGTAAGCAAGGCGCGGAATACTTTAATGCACGGTGGAGTAAAACCGGGATTTTTACCGGCACAGCGGGTTCGAGAAAGATATAGCGATTAAAAAACACGATTGCCGCCAGAACGAATATCAATAACCAACTCATTTTTCTTCCTTAAGCACTGACGCGATAAACACAGAAAAAAACATGCCGCCGACGCCAGCAATAGCGATGGCACCTTCTATCTTGAAATAGGTTAATAGCATCGACAATAGTAGAGAAAACAGGACACCAGAGAAGGTACTGATCTTCTTTATCATCGGTATGACAATGGTTATAAACGTAGCAACGATAGAATAATCAAGATGATACTTATCCAAATCGGGCACAGATGACGCCATCACCACGCCAAGAATGCTGAAGATATTCCAAAATATATAAAAGGTGAAACCCGCACCGATTAAATAGCTGGTACTAACGTTGTTCTTCCTGTCTTTCTTTTCACTGAGTGCAAAAAGCTCATCCGATAATAAAAACCCGATAGGAAGCCGTTTTCTTAATTTCAGCGTTGAAACGTATTCACGCAACGTCAGGCCATATATCAGGTGCTGGGCAGTAATAAAAAAAACAGAGATTAATAGCGTCGCGACATTCGCCCCGGACATCAGGAGCCCTAACGAGACGAGCTGTGCCGCCCCCGCGAAAATAATCGCGGACATTCCGATACTTTGCCCGACAGATAATCCCGATTGGATAGCCATAGAACCAGCCAGAATGCCCCAGGGCACCACGGATAAACAGAGCGGAAGCATCTCAACCACGCCGGTCATAAAGTGTTTCCACGGGCTAATTGTATCTTTTGATGCAGACGATGAACGGGCTACGGTATTTTCCATATAACAGTGCACTACCATAAATAAATCGATAGTGAAAAATTAACAAAACGTTTTTTAAGAGTATTGGATAAAGTTGCTTGCCGTTAAGGGTGGGATTTTATATTCCAAATAGGAAGTGGGTACTATCTACAAGTTACCTTTAGCAAACTCACCCGGTGTCAGCCCCAGTGAGTTTTTGAAATGGCGATGAAAGTGGCTTTGATCGGTAAAGCCGCACCGAACAGAAACATCGAGGATCGCATCGCCTTTACGCAACAATGCCTTCGCCTTGCGCAGCCGTGCCTGAATCAAATAAGCATGAGGCGTAATCCCCACCACCACTTTAAACTGTCGTAAGAAATGCCACACGCTGAGCTCAGCCAGCGCAGCCAATTCAACGAGAGCCAGCTCCCTCTCGGGATAGCTGTCCATAAAGGCTTTAACGTTCAGTATATTTTGGGTCGCAACGGGCAACATCTGTGGCGTCAGACGCGTCTTGCTATAGCGCATCGTCAGCCAGGTTAATGACGACAACAATAGCGTCTCTTTCAATAACATATTGCCCGGCTGAGCAAGCATATTGAACGTCATGAGCAACTGCTCAGACAGTCCAGGATCGTGAACCACGGCGTCGGGGAACCACGGAATGGAATCCTTTGCGCGTTGCAGATCCTGATTAATCGAGCGAAAAAGGTCGGGATGCGGATAAATAGCGCGATAGGCCCAGCCGGTTTCGACCTCCGCACTCCCCGTGTGTACATCGTCCGCGTTAACCAGAATGATGTCGCCTTTGGGCGCGACGTGTTCTGCACCAGAACGATAGAAACGCTGAGCGCCCTGCTCAATCACACTGATGCAATAGGTATCATGAACGTGACGAGGGAAGCGTTGCTGGTAATACTGTGCCTGCAGCATATCTAGCCCGCCGAGCGTCTCCAGATGTCTGAAGTGCGTCTGCTCTTGCACTACCGGCTTTTTATGCACGCGTTAACCCTCTTATCGTTTGTACAAAATTGCTCTGGCAGAGAAGGAGAAGCTTTATCTGCCAGAAACGGCGCACCTGTTCACTGATTCTATCAGAAGCGGATTCATATCCCATGCTGGAAAAAACAGCGAAAAAAAGCCAGCGACAACGTCGCTGGCCACGAGATGATGATGTTTGTCTTTTTACCGCTCTGGCTTTTTTACCAACGGGACTACATCAGATGGAACCGGGATACCCCAAGATTCAAGCGCTCGGCCTGCTGCTCCAGCGAGGAGGCCGACGAGGACGCTTCAAGCACCAGCGTCGCATTCTGCTGTGTGACGCGATCCATTTCTGATATCGCTAACGACACCTGATTGATACCACTGCTTTGTTCATCAGAAGCCAGTGCGATCTCATTGATAATGCGGGTGACGTTATTAATTTCAGAGACAATCTCGGCCATCGCTTTACCCGCTTCGGATGCTAATGTCGTCCCCTCTGTCACTCTGGTTTCGGATTCTTTAATCAGTGCGGCAATTTCCGTTGCGGCGTTAGCCGAGCGCTGCGCCAGATTACGCACTTCTCCTGCGACTACCGCGAAACCTTTGCCCTGTTCACCCGCTCTGGCGGCTTCAACCGCCGCATTCAGCGCCAGAATATTGGTCTGGAATGCAATCCCGTTAATGAGCGCGATAATCTCGGAAATTTTGTCTGAACTTCTGGCGATATCCGCCATCGATCCCACAACCTGTTCAACAATATTGCCACCGTTCACCGCTTTGGCTGACGTCTCCGTCGCGACCTCACTGGCATGGTGCGCATTATCCGTATTCTGCTTCACCGCCGCCGTAAGCTGCTCCATGCTGGCTGCCGTTTCCGCCAGCGCTGCGGCCTGCTGTTCTGTTCGTGCAGACAAATCTGTATTACCGACGGCAATTTTCGTCGAACTGCTGTGAATCGACTCTGCACTGTCGCGTACCGAGCCAACCGTCTCGGAGAGCGAATCCTGCATTTGCTGGATATTGTCCCCCAGAATACCGATTTCATTTCTTCCCACATCCACACTCGCGCGCGTTAAGTCTCCGTGCGCAATCGCCTGTATCCGCGATACCCAATACTGCACTGGGTTAATAATGACTCGGCGAATTAATAAGAATGTCATACCCGTCAACACGATGGCTAAAATAAAGGCACCCGTCATGAGCGTATATCCCAGCGTGGAATGCCTTTCAGCCGTCACGTTAATATTTTTTGCCATTTCAACCCGATAAAGATAAGACGCTTTCAACGGCACATCGTAGTCATCATCCAATTTAGACATCACCGTTGACTCAAACGCATTGAGCTCTTCAACATTGCCCTTCTTTGCGATGTCAAACATGGGTTTGATTCCGCGCTCAACATAATCGCTATAACGCGCTTTTAATTCATTATCACGAGCGAGTTCAACATCAGAACGAGCCGATCTATTTTGATACCCATTAAACATTTGCTGAGACAACGACAGGCGTTCTTCTGCGGCTTTCATACTGGCGTTATAGTTAGCAGTAAGGCCATTGCGTAAATGATTCACAGCATGCAGCAAATTCATACGCGCCGCACGCATATGATTCGCACTATCCACCAACTCCATACGCACATTCAATTCCAGCGTAGAGTCATTTAGCGACAGTTCAGCCTGCTTAAGAAAATACGATGATGTGGAAATTGCCAAGGCAAAGAGTAGCAAAACACCAGAAAAAACAACGACAAAAAGTGGTGTCAATTTGATGTTATGCAATCCAGAAGCGGAATGCTGGGGTTCTGGTTTTTCGTAAATCGCTATTGACTGGTAAGGGACGTCGCTCATTTTTACATCCATCGGGTTATTCAAAATAATTGCTGTGAAGTAAATTGCAGGCAAGCAAAGAAAAATAAAACGCCGCCACATGTTACATAATATTTAAAGATTGTGACAATCTGCGTTAAATACAAGAGAAAAAACAGTCGCCTATAAAAAATAATTTACCTATAAGATCGCCATCACGAAAAATGTCATTTAAACGACAATCCTTTCAATTAATAACTATTAAAAAAGCAAACTATCACATGGTGTTAGTGAATTATCTTAGTCATTATTCTTACGTTACTCTCTATTATAGAAACACATTCATAGAATTGTTTAATTTTAATGACAATAGCTTTAAACCTAACATTCAATATTGGGTATTAAACGTTACGTTAGTAATATCTGAATACGCTTCTCTGGGATGTATTCCTCCCCTCCTCTCTTCCTTTCAACCTGCTTTTGCGAAGCCGCACGCAGGCTGACCACGCCATTCAATGGTCAGCGAAATAAGCGGGTATATTTCATTTTTGACCATCATCAATGTTGACATCTGTCAACACATGAACATACCATGACCTTATATCGCGATGAAAAAACACCCAAACAAGCATATTCAGGCAGCCATTGAATACGCATTAGCGCAGGGCTGGCGTTTTTATCCCAGCAACGGGCATGCATTTGGCAGGCTTATCTGCGGCACGCCGGACCACAGCACTCATATGATGAGCATTTGGTCCACGCCATCAGTCCCGGAAAATCATGCAAAGCAGATCCGCCGCAACGTCGATAACGGCCTGACAATACTGAAACAATAGAAGATATATACGGCTTACCGAGGAATTTATGACAACGTATCACTTTTCTCTCACGCTAACGGGCGTTTCCGCAGATACGGCTGGGCTGGAAGATGCGCTTTTTGCCAGCGGCTGCGACGACGCTTTGATCTGCTTCTATGGCAGCGCCGTCTATCTCGAATTTGATCGAGAAAGCCCTCGTTTTTCTACCGCGGTCATCAGTGCTATTCATGATATCGAGTCAGCAGGCATCCAGGCCAGAGTCCACTCCGTTGATGCAGTCTGGGTTGGGATCAGTGATATCGCAGCCTTGTCTACGATGTCGCGTCAGGCGATTGCGCTTCTCAAAGATGGAAAACGTGGCGCAGGCGATTTCCCCTCTCCAGTCCAACGTTTAGGCGGTACATCACCGCTGTGGGAGTGGAGCGATGTCGCAGACTGGCTGGCCAAACAAAAAAAAATCCCACAAGCATTAGCCGACAACGCTCGGGAGCTTGCCACGATTAATCTGGCATTACAGATACGAAATGCCCGCCAGCAGGATGAATTGGCACGCTATTGTGCACTGCTCAGCGAAGGCAAGCCATTACGTGAACAGCGCCGCTGATGCCACTTCGTCACGCAAGCTATCCGCAATAGCCAAAAAATGGCGCGACGCTCCTTAATAAGGTGGCAGGTAAACGCCATAAAAAAAGCCAGCGAGAAAACTCGCTGGCTGGTGAAACATCACCATTACTCAGAATACATCTCTTCACACCACCTAGAGCCAATGACGGTACTCTTCATCAGACATTTCGTTCAGGTGCCACTGCGTTGCCTGCTGCAATAATGCAACGCGCTGTTGGGTAGACATCCATCGCAACCACTTTGCCTTACAGGTCGATAAGTAGGTTTGATAGAACCGGTACAAACGGGAAATCGCCATAAGCCACCTCCTCTCTTTCCTTGTTGGAAAGTATCGACGTAATATAAGGAAAGATAAATTGATGACTTTAGTGCAGGGAGTTCCTCTTTTATGTCTTCTCCTCGATTGCAACAACAGTTCATCCGCCTGTGGCAACACTTTCAGGGACAAACCACCGACACCACGCTGCAAGAGCTAACCGGGGTGTTGAACTGTTCCCGACGTCATATCCGCTCATTGTTGAACGCGATGCAGCAAGAAGGCTGGCTCGTCTGGCAGGCAGAAGCTGGCAGGGGGAAGCGCTCTCAACTGTCATTTGTTTATACCGGATTAGCGCTACAGCAGCAGCGCGCTGAAGATCTGCTGGAACAGGATCGTATTGAGCAACTGGTGCAGTTGGTCGGCGATAAAGAAGCGATACGCCAGATGTTACTTGCTCACCTCGGGCGGAGCTTCCGGCAGGGAAAGCATATTCTGCGTATTCTCTATTACCGCCCATTACGCAATCTGCAGCCCGGATCGGCGCTGCGGCGTTCTGAAATGCACATCGCACGGCAAATTTTCAGCGGTCTTACCAATATAAATGAGGAAAATGGGGAAGTTGAACCCGATCTGGCTCATCACTGGCAGAGGGTCTCCTCCCTGCACTGGCGCTTCTATCTGCGCCCGGCTATCCGTTTTCATCACGGACGAGAGCTCACGATGTATGACATCACCACGTCACTCTCTCGTCTTATTCCGCTCCCGCTCTTTTCTCATATTGAAAGCGTCACCTCGCCAATGCCCTTCGTGATTGATATTCGGTTAAACAGCCCGGATAACTGGCTACCGTGGTTATTAGGCAGCGTGCACGCCATGATTTTGCCGCAAGAGTGGCAAACGCTACCCGATTTTGCCCAGCACCCAATTGGCACTGGCCCTTATGCCGTGGTACGCAATAACAGTAATCAATTGAAAATCCGTGCCTTCGATGACTATTTTGGCTATCGAGCGCTGATTGATGAGGTCAATATCTGGGTTCTGCCCGACGAGCCGGAGGAAATGCCGGTATCTATCCAGCTCCAGTCTGACAATTCTCGTCACGAACAGTTAGAAAGCCGGATGGAAGAAGGCGGCTATTTCCTGCTGTTCGACAAGCGTTCGCCGTTAGCATCACGACCGGAAGCTCAGCGATGGCTCAGGCAGATATTTACCCCTATTTCGCTACTCAACCACGCCAATACCAGCAACCAGCGTGACTGGTCGCCCGCCTACAGCCTGCTGCCGCGCTGGCACCATCACCATCCCGATGTACCGCAATCCATTCCTAAAGGGCTGACAGAAGTTACGCTCACGTTCTATCAGGCACATCCTGAATACCGGATATTAAGTGAGATTATGCGCACGCTGCTGGCACAGCACGGCGTCACGTTGCATATTCAGACGGTCAGCTATGAAGACTGGTATCAGGGCAATGCCGACAGCGATATCTGGTTTGGTAGCCTGAATTGTTACCTGCCGATCGAATTCTCCCTGTTCGCGATGCTCTACGAACTCCCGCTGGCCCAGCACTGTCTGGATGACAATCTGCATGCAGATGCACAGCAGTGGCGTAACCAGACGCTACCGATGGCGGAGTGGTGTGAAAAACTGATCGCCAGCGGTCAACTGCACCCTCTGCTGCATCATTGGCTGCAACTTCAGGGGCAGCGCAGTATGCGCGGCGTCAGGATGAATATGCTGGGCTGGTTTGATTTTAAATCTGCCTGGTTCGCGCCGCCGGAACGCTGACGGTATCTGAAAAGTGCGGAGCAAAGAGAATTGCACCGCACCCTTCCGCCTATTTTTGCAGTTGCATCCGCAAGAAATGCTCGACGTCGACCGTCTCGTAGCCATTACGTTGATTGAACGTACCGGATTTGTCCCACCACATCCCCTCACCCAAAGCGAACGCTGCCCGGTAGCGCGTCATGACATCATCTGGAGCAGCCTTCAGGTCCGCGCGCAATTTGTCCAGCGTCCATACGGTCTTCTCAAACACCCTTCCCGTGACATGTTCAACGACATCAGCAAGCTGCCCGTATGAAATCGTGTCGCCTGCCACGTAGACCACCTCATTAACCAGGCGTGGTTCAGCCAGCAAGATTTCCGTCGTGAGCCAGCCAATGTCTTCGGGGATTGTCACGGTCACTTTGGTATCCCAACTTCCCAGACCGTGAAAGGTTCCGCGTTCCAGATCCACCACGTCAAAGGCGGGCTCAAACAGGAAACTCGTGAACATGCCCGTCGAGACAATCACCCATTCGGTACGTTGCTGGCCGCGCAGCAACTGCCTCACGTCGTACTGCTCATCAAAAACTGGATGCCCGCTGTTTCGACCAACGACGTCATAGTCAACGCCAAACTGCCAGGGGAAATAGCGCGCGACGTTGGCAGCCAACACCGCTCTGGTTATTTTCATCTGAGTGCCAGGCCCCGCAACGAATCCCGAGCAGTTCACTATCGTCTTATAATTCCCGAAAAGCCCCGTCAGGGTATGTTCATCCGAGGCCAGATCGAACCCCATCACGTCAACTCCCAGAGCGCGAAGTTCGGCCAGTGTTGCCCTATTCTGCTCCGACGGATCGTTAATGGTACCCGGTGAGACCAGTGCCGTGACCGACAATGGCAGAGCACGCGCACGCGGCGCGAGAGCACGCAATACAGCCATACCGAGCTGCCCGGCACCAAGCACAAGAATATCTTTCAACGCGGATCCGCTATCATTCATTACTTAACTCCTTCAGAATTTCAAATTATCACTATCATAGGGAGTCGTGTGCGTTCCCCTATGCATTCAGCGTGCTAACATGCCTCTGGCCTGCTCATGCTTATTAATGTCAGGAAAACCAGAGTTCGGGGGTTATGTTATACAAGAATGCGGACATGATAAGATTCGGCCACACCACTTCATAATTTGAAAAAATCAAACTATAAAGCGTTTTGGTCGCTGACACAGAAGATACGCCGTATACACGGTCAGCAACGTTTCATCGCAAAATGGAGACATCATCGTATGGATCGGTTTCAGGCCATGGAAATATTCATTCGTGTGGTCGATGCGGGTAGTTTCAAAAAAGCGGCGGAAACCCTGCATGTTCTGCCATCCACCGTCACCCGTAGCATCAAGGAACTCGAATCACATCTGGGTGCCCGGTTACTCAACCGAACGACGCGAGCACTCAGCATTACGGATGTTGGACTGCGCTATTACGACAGTTGCAAAGCGATACTGCGTGATGTGCACGCGGCTGAAAGCGTAACGGCACAGCAAAAAGGGGAGCTGAATGGAACCATCAGAATCGGGGCACCGCCTTCTCTGGTCAAAAACTTCCTCATTCCGGCACTGCCCGACTTCTGTGAACGTTATCCTGGGATAACGCTGGACTTCCATCTGGGTGATGCCACTGTGGATATTGTCCAGCATGGTATCGATTGTGTCATCAGAACCGGAGAACCGCCGCTATCTCGACTGGTCGCACGACGCCTCGGCGCGTTCCATTGGTATATCTGCGCTTCCCCACGCTACCTTGAACAGCATGGACATCCCGCAACATTGGATTCGCTAAAAGTGCACACCGCCGTGGGGTATATCCACAGCCGAACAGGCCGCTCAACTCGCTGGGGGTTTCATGATGAAGCGCACACCGTAGCGATGCCGCTCGCAGGACAGATCAGCGTAAATGACACGGATGCCTACGTCGCCGCTGGCGTAGCGGGTTTGGGGCTAATACGGATTGCCAGCTATATGGTGCGCCAACCGCTTGCTGATGGGCATCTTGTCAGACTATTTCCTGATATTGGGGCACCGCTCGAACCTATTTTCATCCTCTACCCGCAAAGCCGCCACCTCTCGCCAGCTATTCGCGCCTTTATCGACTGGTGTACTGCGCGAATCGAGCAAGAGTCGGCGCAATGGTGAATATCCACAATCAGGACAACAGAGGCCACACCACGGCCTCTGGGTGAGTGTTTGATTTTAAATCCGCCTGATTCGCGCCACCGGAACGCCGAGAGCCTTTCGCTGCTCGGCTTAACCCTTTACAATGTGCCGTTCTCAACGGGGTGCGGAAGATTTTTTCGCTGAGAAGATACCCGTCGAACCTGATCCGGTTAATACCGGCGAAGGGATTTGAGAGTGCTGCTCATTGCTGCCTCAAAGTCCTTTGCCACCCTATGATTCTCAGGAGTGCAAAGTGTTAAATCAATTACTACAGCGTTCAGCCACCGTGCTGAAAATCAGCCTGCCTTGCCTGTTACTGCTCTCTGCTTCGGCATTCGCCAAACCTGCGCTAACCGTTTATACCTATGACTCATTCGCTTCCGAATGGGGTCCAGGGCCTGTCATCAAAACCGCCTTTGAGAAAGAGTGCGAGTGCGAACTGAATTTCGTCGCGCTGGAAGATGGTGCCTCACTGCTGAACCGGCTGCGTATGGAAGGTAAAAACAGCAAAGCGGACATCATTCTGGGGCTGGACAACAACCTGTTGCAGGCAGCGGAGCAAACCGGCCTGTTTGCCCCGCACAATCTGGACACCAGCGCCGTTACGGTGCCGGGTGGCTGGAGCAATAAGACTTTCGTCCCTTACGACTATGGCTATTTCGCGTTTGTGTATAACAAAAACACGCTGAAGAACCCGCCGAAAAGCCTGCATGAGTTGGTGGATAGCAACGCGCCGTGGAAAGTGATCTATCAGGATCCACGTACCAGCACACCGGGTCTGGGTCTGCTGCTGTGGATGCAGAAAGTGTACGGCGATGAGGCGCCGCAAGCCTGGCAGAAACTGGCGAAGAAAACCGTTACCGTCACCAAAGGCTGGAGCGAAGCCTATGGCCTGTTCCTGAAAGGGGAAGCCGATCTGGTGCTGAGCTATACCACATCACCGGCCTACCACATCATTGAAGAGAAGAAAGACAACTACGCAGCCGCGACCTTCAGCGAAGGGCACTATCTGCAAATTGAAATCGCCGGGCAGTTGGCTTCCAGCAAAAATCCCGAACTGGCAAAACGCTTTATGCAGTTCATCCTGAGCCCAACCTTCCAGCAGGCGATCCCCACTACGAACTGGATGTACCCAGCCGTTAAAACTGACCTGCCTACGGGCTTCGCCACGCTCACGGTGCCGGAAAAAGCCATGCAGTTCAGCGCACAAGAAGTCGCTGACCAAAGGACCCAGTGGATTCAGGCATGGCAACGCGCCGTCAGCCACTAATCGGCGGACGTCTGTGGCCGGGGCTACTGGCCACAACGCTGTTAATTTCCGTTGCCGCACTGGCTTTCGGTGCACTCTGGTTACAGGCGCCCGACAGCCAGTGGCGCACGCTATGGCATGACAGCTATCTCTGGCATGTTATTCGGTTCACCTTCTGGCAAGCCTTTCTCTCTGCGCTGTTTTCTACCGTTCCGGCCATTTTTCTCGCCAGAGCGCTGTATCGACGGCGTTTTCCCGGCCACCGTTGGCTACTGCGCCTGTGCGCGATGACGCTGGTGCTACCCGTGCTGGTTGCCGTTTTTGGCCTGCTCAGCGTATATGGACGTCAGGGCTGGCTAGCCTCTGCCCTGAGCGGGTTTGGCCTGAAATACACGTTTTCACCCTATGGGTTGCAGGGCATCCTGCTGGCGCATGTGTTCTTCAATCTGCCGCTGGCAACCCGATTGCTGTTGCAGTCGCTGGAGGGTATTGCTACCGAGCAACGCCAACTGGCTGCAAATCTGGGCATGAACAGCTGGCAACATTTCCGCCTGCTGGAATGGCCTGCCCTGCGCCGACAAATTTTACCGACTGGCGCACTGATTTTTATGCTCTGCTTTGCCAGCTTTGCGACGGTGCTGTCGCTGGGCGGCGGCCCGCAGGCGACCACGATTGAGCTGGCTATCTATCAGGCATTAAGCTTTGATTACGATCCGGGTCGCGCGGCGC
The DNA here is from genome assembly GCF_015689195.1 of Pectobacterium aroidearum. Taxonomy (GTDB): domain Bacteria; phylum Pseudomonadota; class Gammaproteobacteria; order Enterobacterales; family Enterobacteriaceae; genus Pectobacterium; species Pectobacterium aroidearum. Next base: position 828,849 of record NZ_CP065044.1, on the reverse strand, counting down.
TGCTGGCGTTAATTCAGATGGTTTGCTGTCTCGGTTTGGTGCTGCTAAGTCAGCGGCTGGGGCGCATTCTGCCCGTCGGCAGCACACAGCAGCTCACTTGGCGCAACCCGCAGGATAGCGCTTTAAGCCGTCTCACCGATGGCCTGCTGATTGGCGCGCTGTTGCTGCTGGTCGTTCCTCCCTTGCTGGCCGTGGTGGTTGATGGCGTGAACCGATCGCTGGTTACCGTGCTGCAACAGCCCGTGCTCTGGCAAACGCTGTTTACCTCGCTGCGCATCGCTCTGGGCGCAGGACTGTTGTGTCTGATGCTGACCATGATGCTGCTTTGGAGCAGCCGCGAACTCAAGTTACGCCAGAAGCCACTCTACGGGCAGTTGATGAATCTGAGCGGGATGCTCATCCTCGCCATGCCCGGTATTGTGCTGGCAACCGGCTTTTTCCTGCTGCTGAATAACAGCATTGGCTTGCCGCAATCCCCCTACGCGCTGGTGGTGTTCACCAACGCACTGATGGCAATTCCGTATGCGATCAAAGTGTTGGAGAACCCGATGCTGGACGTTGCAGAGCGCTACAACCGACTCTGCGCATCACTGGATATTCGCGGCTGGCAGCGGCTGAAGCTGATCGAGCTGGCTGCACTGAAGCAGCCATTAGCACAAGCATTAGCCTTTGCCTGCGTGCTGTCGCTCGGTGATTTTGGCGTCATCGCGCTGTTTGGCAATGAGCAGTTCCGCACGCTGCCGTTCTATCTGTACCAGCAAATTGGTTCCTATCGCAGCGCCGATGGTGCAGTCACAGCACTGCTGTTGATGCTGCTGTGCTTTATGTTATTTACCCTGATTGAGAAACTGGCGGGCCGTCATGATCGCGCTTGAGAAATTAACCTACTTCTATCAGCACTTGCCCATGCGTTTTGATTTTCACGTCAAACCGGGCGAACGCATCGCCATCCTTGGCCCCAGCGGTGCAGGGAAAAGTACGCTGCTTAATCTGATTGCCGGTTTCCTGATGGCTGACAGCGGCGAATTACGGCTTAACGGTGAACCTCACCGCGAGACGCCTCCCGCTAAACGGCCAGTTTCGATTCTGTTTCAGGAAAATAACCTGTTTCCACACCTAACGATTGGGCAAAACATCGCGCTGGGATTGCACCCCGGCCTGCGGCTCAGTGCCGCACAGCGTGAAACGCTACGACAGATCGCCGATCGGGTCGGTCTGGCGGATCTTCTGGATCGTCTACCGTCGCAGGTTTCCGGCGGGCAGCGCCAGCGCGCGGCACTGGCACGCTGTTTGGTGCGCCACCAGCCTATCCTGCTGCTGGATGAGCCGTTCTCAGCGCTCGATCCGGCGCTGCGTCAGGAGATGCTCGATCTGGTTGAGAGCGTGTGTCAGGAGCGTGAGTTCACGCTGTTGATGGTGTCTCACAATCTGGATGATGCCATGCGGATCGCAAAGCGTACGGTGCTGATCGTGGACGGACAGATTTATTATGATGGGCCGACCCAGGCGCTACAGGATGGCAGCGCCGATGCGGCTGCCATCCTGGGAATTTCACGCTCGTCTTTGGATTGAAGCGTTAAGGCAACGCCTGATAGCGCAGGTTGCTGAACGTCACGTCTCCCTCACCCGACGCATACAAGGCGGGCCGCAAGCTAAGGAAGTCATACGCGACATTGTGATGGTAGCCGGATACTTCCATCTGCACCGGGTATTTCTTCCACGGTTCCTGAGCCGACGTTCGGGTGTAAAACGTCACGATATGGCGATCGTTTCTCATCAGAATCTGCACCTCATTGCCTGTAATGTGCGGCAGTTTCTTCTCCGCCCTTTCCAGCCCATAGCGGTGCATGACAGTACCATCCTGATTAAACGACAGCCCGACATACAGCTTCGCGTTGTAGAACAACAGTAGGCCAGCCTGCGCGCCAGAGGCGAAATTCGCCGTAACCTCAATTTGGTAAGCCTGATCGCCGGGGATCATCGTCAACGGCGCACTGTCTTTTGGCGATGTGCCTTTTGCCTTAAGGTGCAGTTTGCCGTCGCTGAGCGTAACCCGTTTCAGTTCTTCCGCATTGGCGCGGTAAAAATGCCAGCGAGCCGGAAATTTCTCGTCGGTAAAGCTATCAGACCAGCCAATACCGTGCGGCACCGCTTCGCCCCCTGCCGGTTTGCGAATCGGTTTACCGGTATCAAACCCGGCAGACGTAAACCAGCCATCATTGCCCCAGACGATCGGCTCCAGCATCGCCTGCCGCCCCAGCGTCATAAAGCCGTTTTCATAACCGTGATACACCATGTACCAGTTTTTATCCGGCCCTTCGATCAGCGTCGCATGGCCGCGTGACCACCACTTTTCTGAACGATCCTGCGTGCGAATAATCGGGTTATGCGGGGAGTTTTCCCACGGCCCGTTGATCGATTTGGAACGCGCAGCAATCACCATGTGTCCGGTCGGCGGCCCCGCCGTTCCACCTTCCGCTAGCACCATGTAGAAATAGTCGCCGTGGCGCAGCATCTTCGGCCCTTCCTGCGAGAAGCTTTCCACATCCCACTCTTCCGGGTATTGCCACCCCTGATAGACCACCTCCATGTCGCCGACCGTCGACAGCCCGTCATCGGTTAACTGCACGCGATTGCCGCCAGACATAAAGATGTAACGTTTACCGTCCTCTCCCACCACATGACCGGGATCGCTGGCCGGATTTTTCAAGCCCGTATCCTTCGGCGGCGTCCACGGGCCGCGAATATCATCGGCGGTAATCACATACAGCGTTTTCTTTTTCGTTCCTTTGGCGTCGATAATCCGGTTGGTGGTGAAGTAGATATAATATTTGCCGTCGTGTTTCACCAAATCCGGTGCCCAGATCGCGTCAACGGGCGTCGCGATCGCCGGGCCAAGCGGCTGCCAGTTCACTAAATCGCGCGAGTGCCAAATCAGCAGTCCGGGAATATCGTCAAATGACGAGAACGTCATGTAGTAGTCATCCCCATCCTTGATAATCGTAGGATCGGGATGATCGCCCGCAATAATCGGATTGAGATAACAGCCATTGCCCAAATCCGCCTGACGCTGCTGTTCAATACCCCGTTTCCATTCGTTAGCAGGGCCAGCCTGACAGGCCATTACCTGACCGATACCCATTGCCATCAGTAAGATACCGCTCAATACACCCTTCCCTACCAGCCGGGACACACCCATTTATCACCACCCACTATCCCAATGATTATTTTATAATTTATAACATTGAAACCCTGTTCCAATTGTGAAAACAGTCACGCTTCTCTGGTTCTGTGGCGAAAAATCAAGCGGTAATCACGGTGTAAAATTTTCAATATACTGTGACCAATTCGACATATTCAGTTTTTATACCTTGTAGGTATTGTGTCTTTTTATACTGCTGTGCTTATATGAATTGGTGATGGGCTGATGACACATTCGAATACAACGCCCAACCATCACTAACGCAAATAAACTCAACATAAGTAACGCAACATAAATAAATAGGATTCCCGTGACGCACTACTCTTCTTCCACTTCAGCACTACTAAGCACCGCGCATGTTGACGCGGTCGTCGTCGTGCGCGTGGCAGTCGTGGTCGTCGTCGTCGGCAGCGCGCCGTAACGGGTTCCGAATCGAAGATTCTCAAACCCCGCCGGCGCCAGCCGAGCGGGGTTTCTTGTTTTTACCCTCCCCGCTCCGACACCGCACCGGCCCTGATGAAGGATGTAAGCATGCGTTATACAGGCGCTCAGTTAATTGTTCGGCTGCTCGAACAGCAGGGCATCACCACCGTAGCGGGCATTCCCGGCGGCGCGGCTCTGCCGTTATATGATGCTCTGGGTCAAAGTAAGACTATTCGTCACGTTCTGGCTCGCCACGAGCAAGGGGCGGGATTTATGGCACAAGGCATGGCGCGCGCCAGCGGTCGCGCCGCCGTTTGCATGGCATCCAGTGGCCCGGGGGCGACCAACCTGCTCACTGCCATCGCCGATGCCAAACTGGATTCGATCCCGCTGGTGTGTATCACCGGCCAGGTGCCTTCCAGCATGATCGGCACCGATGCGTTTCAGGAAGTTGACACGTATGGCATCTCCATTCCCGTCACCAAACATAACTATCTGGTTCGCGACATCAGCGAACTGCCGCGCGTGATCCCAGAAGCGTTTCGCATCGCGCAGTCGGGTCGTCCCGGCCCGGTGTGGATCGATATTCCAAAAGACATTCAGAACGCAACCATTGAGCTGAGCGAACTGCCGGACGTCTTTCCTCTCGATACGCCGCCCACCATCGCGCAGCAGGAGATCGAGCGAGCTGCAGCCATGATTAACGCGGCTCAGCGTCCGGTTCTCTATCTGGGCGGTGGGATCATTAGCAGCGCCGCACACGCACAGGCGGTTCAACTGGCGGAACGCTCCAGCCTGCCAACCACCATGACGCTGATGGCGCTGGGTGCCATGCCCGTCGATCATCCCCTGTCGCTCGGCATGCTGGGTATGCACGCCGCACGATCAACCAATCTGATCTTACAGCAGGCAGATTTGTTAATTGTGCTGGGTGCGCGTTTTGACGATCGTGCGATTGGTAAAGCAGAACAGTTTTGCCCGCGGGCCAGCATCATTCACATCGATATCGATCCCGCCGAGTTGGGCAAGATCCGTCAGCCACATGTGGCGATCAACGCGGATGTCGCGCAGGCGCTGGACCAGTTGCTGCCGCATATTACACCGCAACAGCGTGACGTGTGGCGCGCCACCGTTAGCGGGCTGCAACAGGAATTTCCGTTCAGCATGCCAAATGCTGACGATCCTTTAAGCCATTATGGTCTGGTGCAGGCCACGGCGCGGGCGCTGACGGATGATGCGATCATCACCACTGATGTCGGCCAGCATCAGATGTGGGTGGCTCAATCTTATCCGCTGCGTCGTCCGCGCCAATGGCTGACATCCGGCGGATTTGGCACGATGGGCTTTGGCCTGCCTGCGGCGATTGGCGCTGCGCTGGCCGAGCCGGAACGCACCGTAGTGTGCTTCTCGGGTGATGGCAGCCTGATGATGAACATTCAGGAAATGGCAACTGCGGCAGAAGAAGGGCTCAACGTAAAAATCGTCCTGATGAACAACCAGTCACTCGGTCTGGTTCACCAGCAGCAGGATATGTTTTTCCAGCAGCGCATCTTCGCTGCCGATTACCGTTACAGTACCAATTTCCTCGCGATTGCCGCAGGTTTCGGCTTTGCAACCTGCGATCTGAATGCAGCAGCCGATCCGCAAGCCGCCCTGCAAGAAGCACTCAATCAGCCGGGTCCTGCGCTGATCCATGTACTGATTGACGCCAATGAAAAAGTGTTACCCATCGTGCCACCGGGCGCAGCGAACATCGATATGATCGGAGATTAATGACTATGTCAACTCAACTAACTTCGTCAACTCAACCAACTTCAAATCAGGTCACGCTAGAACTCTCTGTGCGCAACCATCCCGGCGTCATGTCACACGTTTGCGGCCTGTTTGCCCGCCGGGCATTTAACGTGGAAGGCATTCTGTGTATGCCGCTGGCCAACGGTGAAGAAAGCCGCATCTGGCTACTGGTCAAAGATGACCATCGACTACCACAGATGATCAGTCAGGTGGAAAAACTGGAGGACGTCCTTCAGGTACGTCGTCACGGTGAAGAAATGCGTATTTTCGAGCAAGTCGCCGAGTTTTACTGCTAGCTGGCGTGGCCGGGTCTGTCCCGGCCTGCCCCACCTCACCCGTTCAACACCTGCCATAGCAGATGACGATAAACCGGCATCAGCGGGTGCTGAATCAGCATGACCAGCGATACTACCGCCGCCACGGACACCACGGGTGCGCCCCAGCGCAGACGTCTGAGCGGCAGCTTTCTGCTAAACCAGTCACGATGCTTACGCTTATCACTGCGCCACCAGCGCCAGTTTAGCCAACCTGCCACCCACACCACGACAGCGGTTATCAGCAGCAGCCACTTAAACCCTGCACTGTTCGTCCCGGCGGGAATATCAATCGCAACGCCAGCCAAAATACCGGGTAAGAAATAGGCCGGTGGCCACAGCAGGCAGCCGATGATATTCGGTACAGCAAATTTATAAGGCGGTAGCCCCAGCATCCCCGCCACCATCGGAATGAGCGGGCGCGTCGGGCCAACAAAGCGCCCGATCAGTATCGTCGGCATCGGGTGCTGATACAGCGCATATTCGGTTTTACTCAGTAACGACTGGTACTTTTTCAGGAAAGACCAGTTATGCAGCGGTGCTTTAAAGCGCATGCCAATAAAATAGGAAATCCAGTCCCCGAGCAGGCACCCGATAATCCCGGCCGCCCACGCCGGGTAAAGCCCCATCTGTCCGCTGCCGATCAGCGCCCCCAGCGTTGCCATCATCACCGTCCCCGGCAACAACAGCCCTACCAGAGCCAAAGATTCCAGAAAGGCAACCAGCATGACGGCGATCAGTGAATACGCTAACGATTGAGTAACCAGATGATCCAGCCACGCTTCCATAAAACCTACCCGTATTGAATAAAAACAAGGATTGTCTGGATCATAGCAGAAGCCGTCAACTCCTGATTTCGCCCCATCGGCCGATTCGGGTTAATACAAAAATCGAGCACGCCGAATTGCCGTCTGGTTCCGTCTCTCAGGCGATGGGATTCCTGTTTACCCGCACAACACCTTGCAATATCAGGCTGAAAATATGTAGCGCGATTTATCTATCCTGCGTTGAAACGATTCCGGTTTTCAGGTACAGAAAACGTGTACTTTTTGATAAATATCAACTATTCCCGTCATAAAGACACAAGCAATATCATTTTTCAATTCAAGCCGTTAGCACCACTTCAGTAATACAGTTTTCTGTTCAATTCTTTTGCACCAGCAAGCGCCAACACTTATGATAGCGGTCATTTTTTGCCACTGTGCCACACTGCCACTATGTTTTTTAAACTCCTCAACCATTTCGGATTACGACGTCTTATCCTACTCTTGGCAGTGGCGAGCGCTGTGGTAACACTGGCAAACAGTTTTTATGCCAGTTATCGCGTCCAACGAGAGCTGCTGATTGATAACACGCTGGAAGCCAACCGTGTTTACGCCACCAAACTCGCGGCCATGACCCATTCCTTCTTTAAGGAATCTCAACAGCAGTTAGCCTACAGCGCCAATATCGTCGCCACTCAGATGGATGATAAGGTCAGCCTGCTTAAAGAAGCAGACCGCCTGCGGCTACAGACCAGCAATTTCAACTCGGTCGTTATCGCAGATGAAAAAGGCATCGTCAGAGCCACGTCACCCGATACGTTCCAGTTAATCGGAAGAAGCCTGACCACAGACGGCGTGCTTGAAGCCTTGAGAGAAAAACAGCCTCTTATCAGCCAGCCCTATGTATCCGCAGCCAACAATTTAATCGTGTTGATATCGTCGCCGATCTTCACCCGAGATGGGCGCTATAAAGGGTTTATTGGTGGATCGATCTATCTTAAGCAGCCCAGCGTTCTCAATGCGCTATTAGACAAACACTACTACCGTGACGGTTCTTATATTTATGTCACCGATAAGAACAAAAGAATGCTGTACCACCGCGATATGGAACGGATTGGTAAAACAGAGACCAACAATCTACAGATCGACGCACAACATGAGCATAACGGTAGCCAGCACATGCTGAACTATCTGGGTGAGAAGATGTTAGCGGGCTATGCCGTTGAGTCTACCTCACAGTGGCAGATCGTGGCGCTCCGGCCAACCGACATTACGCTGAAACCGTTAGATGGCCTGATGCTGAACGTGCTGCGCCACACGCTTCCACTCGCGCTGTTAACCATATTCTGCGTCTGGCTGCTTGCCCGTCTCATCGCCCAGCCGCTGTGGCTGCTGGCACGCAGCGCCAACAAGATGGATGCGACGGATGTCTCCGACGACATCAGAAATATCCACTCCTGGTATTTCGAGGCTTCACAGCTCAAGCAGGCCATGCTGCTGGGTATCGATCTACTCCAGCGCAAAATCGGTAAGTTACGTTCTGAGGCGCACTCAGATCCCATGACCGACCTGCTCAACCGCCGTGGGTTGGACAGCGTCCTCCGCTACTGGCAAATGGGGCAGAAAAGCTTTGCCGTCATCGCTCTGGATATCGATCGCTTCAAACGCATCAATGACACCTACGGTCATGATATAGGCGACAACGTCATTCGCTATCTTTCACAGCTTATTCGCACCAGCTCACGCGATTCCGACATTCTGTGCCGCAGCGGCGGTGAAGAATTTTTGATCCTCCTGCCGGAAACCAGTCTCGATGTCGCACTCAGCATTGCTGAACGGCTACGGCTGCGCATGGAGGAGTCAACCATTCCTGTCGTGGGCAATATCACCATCTCATTAGGCGTTGCTCTGTGGGAACCGGGTGCCAACGATACGTCGATCGAGCGTACCTTTAAGCTGGCGGATGAAGCCCTGTATCAAGCCAAGCAGGAAGGCCGCAACCGCGTGGTGTCTGCCTCCGGCAACGAGCAGTAATCCAAATTCCTCTTCTCTTATCATCGGTGATGTCGCTGGACATCACCTGTATAAATAACCATACTTAACCCCACTATCCTTTCTTATCCCGCTCGCTATAAAAGGCCGCTTAGTGACTCAGGTTCGTCAGGGGTTTCTACTGACCCGCCACTGGAATGACACGCCAGCTGGCACGCAGGTTGAATTCTGGTTGGCCACCGATGAGGGGCCGCTGCTGGCACGCCTGCCGCCACAGCAGGCCGTTGCCTTTATTCCCGCGCAGCAAGAAGCCCGTGCAAGAACGCTTTTACAGCAGGAGAAACGCTGGCAGTTAAAACCGCTCGCCATGCAGGATTTCCACCATCAGCCGCTGCTGGGGCTGTATTGCCCACAATATCGGCAGCTACTGCGGCTGGAAAAATTGCTGCGTGAAGGCGACGTTCAGGTTTACGAAGCGGATATTCGCCCGACGGAACGTTTTCTGATGGAGCGCTTTATCACCGCGCCCGTGTGGTTCAGCGGTACGCCCACGTCAGATGGCCTGCTGACGGACGTCCGTATGAAACCTAACCCCGATTACCGCCCGACGCTCAAACTGGTGTCGCTGGATATCGAAACCAACCGCCACGGCGAGCTTTACTGCATTGGACTGGAAGGCTGCGGACAGCGCCAGGTTTACATGCTCGGCCCGCCGAACGGCACGCCTGCCGAACACGAGGATTTTACGCTGGAGTACGTCTCCAGCCGCCCGCAACTGCTGGAAAAGCTGAATGTCTGGATGCAGCAGCACGATCCCGATGCCATCATTGGCTGGAATCTGGTGCAATTTGACCTGCGCGTCTTACAGAAACATGCCGAGCGCTACAACATTCCGCTCAATCTGGGGCGCAACGGCCAAGCGCTGGAATGGCGGGAGCACGGCTTTAAGCAGGGGCATTTCTTTGCCCGCGCCACCGGTCGCCTGATTATTGACGGTATTGAAGCGCTCAAATCCGCGACGTGGAATTTTGCTTCGTTTAGTCTGGAATTTGTCGCACAGTCGCTGCTGGGGGAAGGCAAAGCCATCGACACGCCCTATCAGCGCATGGACGAAATAGACCGTCGCTTTGCCGAAGATAAGCCCGCACTCGCGCGCTATAACCTGCAGGACTGCGAACTGGTCACACGTATTTTCGCTAAAACCGAACTGCTGCCGTTCTTACTGGAGCGTGCCAGCGTCACCGGTCTGGCGGCCGACCGCAGCGGCGGTTCCGTCGCGGCATTTTCCCACCTTTATTTACCGCGCATGCATCGCATGGGTTATGTCGCCCCGAATCTGGGCGACGTCGCGCTTGAAGCCAGCCCCGGCGGGTTTGTGATGGATTCGCGCCCCGGCCTGTATGATTCGGTGCTCGTGCTGGATTACAAGAGCCTCTACCCTTCCATCATCCGCACGTTCCTGATCGATCCGGTCGGGCTGGCGGTGGGAACGCAAAATCCAGACGCGCAGCACGCCGTCCCCGGCTTTCGCGGCGCGTGGTTCTCGCGCGAACAGCACTGCCTGCCTGCGATTGTCGAACAAATCTGGCAGGGGCGCGAAGCCGCGAAGCGCACCCACAACAAGCCACTGTCGCAGGCATTGAAGATCATCATGAATGCCTTTTACGGGGTGCTGGGTGCAACGGGCTGTCGCTTCTTCGATCCGCGTCTCGCGTCCTCCATCACCTTACGCGGCCATGAAATCATGCGTAAAACGCGCGAGCTTATCGAGGCACAAGGCTATCAGGTCATTTATGGCGATACCGATTCCACGTTCGTCTGGCTTAAACACGCACATAGCGAAGAGGAAGCCACAACGATTGGCAACGCGCTGGTGCAGCACGTTAACCAGTGGTGGACACAGCATCTGCACGACACTCAGCAGTTAACCAGCGCACTGGAGCTGGAGTTTGAAACCCATTTCCGCCGTTTCCTGATGCCAACCATTCGCGGTGCCGAACAAGGCAGCAAAAAACGCTACGCCGGGCTTATCGACACACCACAAGGCGAGAAAATGGTGTTCAAAGGGCTGGAAACCGTGCGGACCGACTGGACACCGCTAGCGCAGCAGTTTCAACAACAGCTCTATCTGCTGATTTTTCAGCAACGGCCTTATCAGGAGTGGCTGCGGGATTATGTCGATCGCACCCTGAACGGAGAGTTCGACGATCTGCTGATCTATCGTAAGCGGCTGCGTCGTCAGCTCGATGACTACCAGCGTAACGTGCCGCCACACGCCAGAGCCGCAAAAATCGCCGATGACTATAACCGTCAGCAAGGCCGACCGCTGCAATACCAAAACGGTGGCTGGATCAGCTATGTGATGACCGTCAACGGCCCCGAACCGCTGGAAACCCGACATTCGCCGCTGGATTATCAGCACTATGTCGAACGCCAGCTCCAGCCGGTCGCGGACGCCATTCTTCCTTTCCTGCATGATGACTTTGCTACACTGGTAACAGGCCAGATGGGCCTGTTTTAAATGATGCGCCTTCCTGTTTTTAAATGACGTGTATTCCTGTTTTTAAATGAAAGGTGTTAATTCGCGGTACAGCAAGTTTGAGGGGTGACGAACGCACCGTCATCCATTACCATAACGCCCTTTCTGAATTTGCATCAGCAGCATTATCGACACCCGATAATGTAATCAGACATTCCCCCGACACAGACGAAAATCGAGCTAAGAATTTATGCCTTTTACACTTGGTCAGCGCTGGATCAGCGATACGGAAAGCGAACTTGGACTGGGAACGGTTGTTGCCGTCGATACGCGAATGATAACGCTGCTTTTCCCTGCCAGCGGTGAAAACCGACTTTATTCCCGCAGCGACGCCCCCATCACCCGCGTGATGTTCAACCCCGGCGATACCGTCACCAGCCATGAAGGCTGGCAGCTCAAAGTTGATGACGTGCGAGAAGAAAAAGGGTTGCTGGTGTATTGCGGCCAACGTCTGGACGATGAAACATCGGCGGAACTGCGTGAAGTCTTTTTGGACAGCAAACTGACGTTCAATAAACCACAAGATCGCCTGTTCGCCGGACAGATTGATCGTATGGATCGCTTCGCCCTGCGCTATCGCGCCCGCAAGCATCAGAACGAGCAGGCGCTGCAACAATGGGGCGGTTTGCGCGGCATGCGTGCCAGCCTCATCCCTCATCAGCTTCATATCGCTCATGAAGTCGGCCAACGTCATGCTCCACGCGTGTTGCTGGCGGACGAAGTCGGTCTGGGGAAAACCATTGAAGCCGGTATGATCATCCACCAGCAGTTGCTGGCGGGTCGAGCCAGTCGCGTGCTGATTATCGTACCGGAAACCCTGCAACATCAGTGGCTGGTCGAAATGCTGCGCCGCTTTAACCTGCTGTTCTCGCTGTTTGACGACGAGCGCTATGCCGAAGCCAAGCTGGATAGCAGTAATCCGTTCGAAACCGAACAGTTGGTGATTTGTTCACTGGGATTTGTGCAGCGCAACGCCCAGCGTTTTGCACAGCTCGTCAACGCCGATTGGGATCTGCTGGTAGTCGATGAAGCCCACCATCTGGTCTGGAGCGAAGAGAGTCCCAGCGCAGAATATCAGGCCGTTGAAACGCTGGCACGCGCCACGCCAGCTGTTCTGCTGTTAACCGCAACGCCGGAACAGCTTGGTCAACAGAGTCACTTTGCACGTTTACGCCTGCTCGATCCCAACCGTTTCCACGACTATCAGGAATTCCTTGCCGAGCAGCAGCAGTATCGCCCGGTCGCCGATGCCGTCACGTTGCTGTTAGCGGGCGAGAAAGCCCAGACTGCTGAACTGAATGCGCTGAGCGATCTCTTGGGCGAGCAGGACATCGAGCCGCTGCTGAAAGCCATCAATAGCGACAGCGATGACAATCAGAAGGCGCGTCAGGAACTGATCGCCATGCTGATGGATCGCCACGGCACCAGCCGCGTGTTGTTCCGTAACACGCGTCAGGGGGTTAAAGGTTTCCCGCAGCGTATCCTGCATCAAATCCGCCTGCCGCTGCCGTCACAGTACCAAACGGCCATTAAAGTATCCGGCATTATGAACGCGAATAAGACGCTGGAAGTCCGCGCCCGCGACATGCTGTACCCGGAACAGATTTATCAACAGCTCGAAGGGGATGATGCCACCTGGTGGAACTTCGACCCGCGCGTGGAATGGTTACTGAATTACCTGACCGCCAACCGAGATGAAAAAGTGCTGGTGATCTGTGCGCAGGCCGCCACGGCGCTACAGCTGGAGCAAGTGCTGCGCACGCGTGAAGCGATCCGCGCCGCCGTCTTCCATGAAGGACTGTCGATTCTGGAGCGTGACCGCGCCGCCGCCTATTTTGCTTCCGAAGAAGAAGGCGCCCAGGTGCTGATCTGTTCAGAGATCGGCTCCGAAGGCCGCAACTTCCAGTTTGCCAGCCACTTAGTGATGTTCGATCTGCCGTTCAACCCCGATCTGCTGGAACAGCGTATCGGCCGTCTGGATCGTATCGGGCAGGCAAAAGAAATTCAGATTCTGGTGCCGTATCTGGAAAATACCGCGCAGGCCATGCTGGTGCGCTGGTATCACGAAGGGTTGGATGCGTTTGAGCACACCTGCCCGACAGGCCGCACCATCTATGATGCGCACCATGCGCAGCTGATCGAGCGACTGACGACTGTTGGTGAACAGCAAGGACTGGATGAATTTATTCACACCTGCCGCCAACAGCACGACAACCTGAAACAGCAACTTGAACAAGGCCGCGATCGTCTGCTGGAAATGCATTCTAACGGTGGCGAACAGGCTCAGCTGTTGGCGCAGGCCATCGCCGAGCAGGATAATGACGTCAATCTGGTGACATTCGCGCTGAATCTGTTTGATATTGTTGGCATCAATCAGGAAGATCGCAGCGATAACCTGATCATCCTGACGCCATCCGATCATATGCTGGTGCCGGATTTCCCTGGCCTGCCGCAGGACGGTTGTACGATCACTTTCGATCGCGATCAGGCACTTTCCCGCGAAGATGCGCAGTTTATCAGTTGGGAACACCCGCTCATCCGTAACGGGCTCGATCTGGTGCTGTCCGGTGATACCGGAAGCTGTGCAGTGTCGCTGCTGAAAAATAAAGCCCTGCCGGTCGGTACGCTGCTGGCTGAACTGGTTTACGTTGTAGAAGCACAGGCGCCTAAGCACCTGCAGTTGACCCGCTTCCTGCCGCCAACGCCAGTTCGCCTGCTCATGGATCGTAAAGGGACTAATCTGGCGGCACAGGTTGAATTTGAGAGCTTCAACCGCCAGCTCAACGCGGTAAATCGGCATACGTCCAGCAAGCTGGTGAATGCGGTACAAGCAGACGTCCACGCCATGCTACAGCAGGCGGAAGCATTAGTTGAAGCGCAGGCACGCCAGCTCATTACCGAAGCGCAGGAGCAGGCTGACCTACAATTGCGCCGCGAGCTGGAACGTCTGGAAGCGCTGAAAGCCGTCAACCCTAACATTCGTGAAGATGAGCTGACCGCGCTGGAAAACCAGCGTGAGCAGGTGCTGAGTAACCTGCACGAAGCCAACTGGCGTCTGGATGCGATCCGTCTGGTCGTGGTAACGCATCAGTAAGCGTTTCTAACAGCGGTATAGGCATAATGCTATACCGCTGCGATAACGACATGTTGTTTGCAAAATCGAGATACACGGGCCTACCACGGGGCGAAGTCTCCCTGCGGGAACCTCATCCCCCGTGTTCTCCCTAATATCACACATTATACGTTGCCTGAAAGGTGCTCCGATGGAACCCTATAATCCGCCTACCGATCCCTGGTTGCATATTCTTTACCAGGATCAGCATATCATGGTGGTGAATAAACCCAGCGGTCTGCTGTCGGTTCCCGGCCGTGCGCCAGAACACAAAGACAGCGTCATGAGCCGCATTCAGGCTGACTATCCAACGGCCGAATCCGTTCATCGTTTGGATATGGCGACCAGCGGCGTGATTGCCGTCGCACTCACGAAAGCCGCTGAGCGCGAATTAAAGCGCCAGTTTCGCGAGCGCGAACCGAAGAAATCCTACCTTGCCCGCGTCTGGGGGCATATGGAGCAGGATGAAGGCGTCATCGATCTGCCGCTGATCTGTGACTGGCCGAATCGGCCAAAACAGAAAGTCTGCTTTGAAACAGGCAAAGCGGCACAGACGGAGTATCAGGTACTCTCGCGTGACGATGACGGAACAACGCGCGTCAAGCTGATGCCGATTACCGGTCGCTCCCATCAATTGCGCGTCCATCTGCTGGCACTCGGCCACCCAATCCTCGGCGATGGCTTTTATGCGCATCCTGATGCTAAAGCGATGGCGCCCCGCCTGTTACTGCACGCACAAGAACTGGCAATTACGCACCCAGCGTTCAATACCCCGATGCACTTTCGTTGCGAAGCGGATTTCTGAGGCAAACGCGCCGACGGTATTTGCAAAGCAGATTTAGCTGAGTGGTAAAGCAGGGAAGCAAAAAGAAGAGGAAGGTGTGGATTATTTTGTCTGATTCGCGCTTTTCAACAGTTCATAGGCCGCCTGAATATCCTGCGCTTTGCGCTTGGCCATCTCCATCATCCTCGGTGAAAGCTTCTTGGCGACCAGCTTATCGGGATGATGCTCACTCATGAGTTTACGGTAAGCCCGCTTAATCGTCGCGGCATCATCGTTGCTACGCACGCCCAGCGTACGACAGGCGCTTTCGACCGTTGGCCCGCGCGGCGGTGACGCAGGACGCTGACCGCCATAAGAGTGACCGTTGGAATAGCCATTATTACGACGCTGATGCGATTTACCGTTCTGTCGTGACTGATTCTGCCGGGACTGTTGCCCCGAGGAGCTTTCCATATTTCGTATAAAAAATTCAAACTGTTCACGCGTCACGCCCAGTTCATCGGCAATCACGTACAACACACGTCGCTCATTCGGGTGCAAAACGCCATCAACAAACGCGACCTGAAGCTGGATTTCCAGAAACATCTTAATTAAATCAAAACGTCCCAGGCAGGCATCGCGCAGCTTGCGTAATTTTATGCGCAGAGGGAAATGACCGGCCTTGCCTTCGCGGAAAGCCTGCTGAGCAGCGGTTCTGGCCTCACCAAACAGCTCAAGGCGATCCATCATTTTGGTCGCGATCTTGATATCGGCTTCCGTCACCCGACCTTTGGATTTGGTCAGGTGCCCCATAGCCTGAAAGGTGGTGAGAAAGAACAATGACTGGCGGGTAGACTGGGCCGAAAAATAATCACGGCGACGCGATGCCCGGGCTTTGTCAATCCAATGCCCCATCAGTAAGCCCATGATCATTCCCCAGATGCCAGCGCTTGAGACGATTCCCAGCGCTAACCCCAGCAACTTTCCCCAATACCGCATATACTCCTCAAATCCTCATGCCGTCAGCCAAAAATTGCTTTATCATACCTGTCATTTATCTTTGCACCTAACGGCGGTGCGTATAGGCGGTGGGGATTTAACACTGGCGCAACGCTAACGAGTGATATAGTCTCTGACCGTTTGCCGGCATGATGCCCCTGATGACGGAACACCTGATACCACGTATGAAAAAAAGTTTCCCAACTCTGCTGGCCACTCTGGTTTGGTCGGCGCTTTACAGCCAGCACGCGCTGGCCGATCTCGCTGAACAGTGCATGCTGGGTGTACCCACGTACAACAGACCACTGGTCACTGGCGATCCCAATCAGCTGCCGGTCAATATTCAGGCCGATAAAACCGAAGCCAACTACCCAGACAGCGCCAAATTCAGCGGTAATGTTAACATCCAGCAGGGCAACAGCGTCATGACTGCCGAGCAGGTGGAACTGAACCAGTTGGATCCGGCAACGCAGGGCAGCACGCCCACGCGAACCATTACTGCGACGGGAAATGTCCACTACGATGACAATCAGGTTATCCTGAAAGGCCCTAAAGCCTGGGCCAACCTGAACACCAAAGATACCGACGTCTATGAAGGCGACTATCAGATGGTAGGCCGTCAAGGACGTGGTTCCGCCGACAAAATGAAAATGCGTGACAGCAATCGCTACACCATTCTGGAAAACGGCTCCTTCACTTCCTGTCTGCCGGGAGATAATAGCTGGAGTGTCGTCGGTTCGGAAGTGATTCAAGACAGAGAAGAGCAGGTTGCTGAAATCTGGAACGCGCGTTTCAAGATTGCTGGCGTACCTGTGTTCTATAGCCCGTATTTACAGCTTCCTATCGGCGATAAACGACGCTCTGGTTTCCTGATCCCCAATGCCAAATATGGTAGCAGCAATGGCTTTGAACTGCTGACACCCTATTATTGGAACATCGCACCTAATTTTGACGCCACGATCACACCACACCTGCAAACCAAACGCGGTATGCAGTGGCAGAACGAATTCCGCTACCTGACCACACCGGGTCTTGGCGTTGTTCAGTTCGACTGGCTGCCTAGTGACCGTGAATACGCCAAAATCTCACCGCAAGACGATAACGATACCCGTTGGTTGTTCCACTGGGGTCATAGCGGCGTGATGGATCAGGTATGGCGTTTTAACGCGGACTACACAAAAGTCAGCGACGACCGTTACTTCACCGATCTGGACTCGAATTACGGTTCAACCACTGATGGCTACGTCACCCAAAAATTCAGTGCGGGTTACGCGAACCAAAACTGGAACGCCACCGTATCCACCAGACAGTTCCAGGTGTTTTCCAACGCGACCAGTCGCGATGTCTACCGTGCTGAGCCGCAGCTCGATATCAATTATTACCAGAATGATATCGGCCCGGTTGATATGCACCTTTATGGTCAGGCGGTAAAATTTACCAACGTTAACGACAACCGACCAGAAGCGACGCGCCTGCACGTTGAGCCAACATTAAATCTTCCGCTGGCAAACCGCTGGGCCAGCCTGAATACCGAAGCCAAACTATTAGCGACGCACTATCAGCAGGACAATCTGGATCGCTATCGTGCCGATCCTACCGTGAGCGACGTGAATAAAAACGCGCTCCAGAGTTCCGTGAACCGTGTCATGCCGCAGTATAAAGTGGATGGCAAAATGGTTTTTGAACGCGAAATGGACTGGTCGCAAGCCTATACCCAGACGCTGGAGCCTCGTGCACAGTATCTATACGTCCCTTATCGCGATCAGAGCGGGATCCATACCTATGACTCCACGCTGATGCAAACCGACTACTCCGGTCTGTTCCGCGATCGCAGCTACAGCGGTCTGGATCGCATCGCCTCTGCCAATCAGATTGCGACCGGTGTCACCACACGTATTTATGATGATGCGTTGGTTGAACGTTTTAACGCTTCTATTGGTCAAATCTATTACTTTGATCGTCCGCGTACCGGCGACCGCAATACGTCACTCGATAAAAGCGATAATAACGGCAGCCAGGTGTGGGCTGGTGACACTTTCCTGAAAATCGATGACAGATGGGGTATTCGCGGGGGTCTGCAGTATGACAACCGTCTGAACGAAGTCGCACTGGGCGACGCCGTGTTAGAATACCGCCGTGATGCGGAACGTCTGGTGCAGTTGAACTATCGTTACGCGAGCCCAGAATATATTCGCGATATGTTGCCTAACGTAACAAATCAGGGTTCTCAGCAAGGTATTTCACAGGTTGGCGTCACCGCGAGCTGGCCGATTGTCGAACGCTGGGCCGTGGTAGGCGCTTATTATTACGATACCAAAGCCAATCAGCCGGCAAACCAGCTCATTGGCCTACAGTACAATACCTGCTGTTGGGCCGTGAGCGTTGGTTATGAACGTAAAATTACCGACTGGAACAGCGCCAGCCGCAGCAGCGAATACGACAACAAAGTGTCGTTTAATATCGAATTACGTGGTTTAAGCAGCAATTACAGTCTGGGTTCTGAAAAAATGCTGCGTTCAGGTATTTTGCCTTACCAGCGCGCATTCTGATGTCATCCAGAGTGCTAGTAGCAAACAGGCTGTCTCACTGAAACGTTGGAACTTTTAACCCGCCTTGCGGATGAAATAATGGGAAAGGTATGAAGAACTGGAGAACGCTTATTCTCGGATTGGCACTGAGTGCCTCTACCGCGTTCGCAGCACCACAGGTGGTTGATAAAGTCGCAGCAGTGGTCGACAACAGCGTCGTGTTGGAAAGTGATGTAAACAGTCTTTTGCAGTCGGTAAAACTGAACGCCCAGCAGGCCGGACAGCAGTTACCGGATGATGCCACGCTGCGTCATCAGATTACCGATCGCCTGATCATGGATAACATCATCCTGCAAATGGCGCAGAAGATGGGCATCCAGGTGACGGATGAGCAGTTGGAGCAGGCAATTACCAATATTGCCGCGCAGAACCGCATGTCTCTGGACCAGCTAAAAAGCCAGTTGGCCTATGAAGGTCTGAACTACAACACCTACCGTAGCCAGATTCGCAAAGAGATGCTGATCTCGGAAGTTCGTAACAACGAAGTCCGTCGCCGCGTTACTGTGCTGCCGCAGGAAGTTGATACGCTGGCTAAGCAGATCGCCAACCAGACCGGTGAAAACGATGAGCTGAACCTGAGCCACATCCTGATTCCATTGCCAGAAAACCCCACTCAACAGCAGGTTGATGAAGCGGAAAACCTGGCAACGTCGCTGGTGAAACAAATCAGTGAAGGTGCGGATTTTGGAAAGCTGGCCATCACCTATTCGGCTGACTCTCAGGCGCTGAAAGGCGGCCAAATGGGCTGGGGCAAATTGCAGGAAATTCCAACGCTGTTTGCTGAACGCTTAACGCAAGCACAGAAAGGCCAAGTCGTCGGCCCGATCCGTTCTGGTGTGGGTTTCCACATTCTGAAAGTGAACGATATTCGCGGCGGTAACAAAAGCGTATCGGTAACTGAAACACATGCTCGCCATATTCTGATCAAACCGTCTGTCGTCATGACGGACAGTCAGGCGCAAGCCAAGCTGGCCGACGTGGCACAGCAGATCAAAAACGGCAGCACCGATTTCGCCGCACAAGCCAAACTACTTTCTCAGGATCCTGGCTCGGCGAATCAGGGCGGCGATCTTGGCTGGGCTTCTCCAGACATGTACGATCCGGCCTTCCGCGATGCGCTGTTGAAACTGAAGAAAGGCGAAATCAGTCAGCCGATTCACTCTTCTTTTGGCTGGCACCTGATTCAGTTGCTGGATACCCGTCAGGTGGATAAAACCGACGCGGCGCAAAAAGAGCAGGCATACCGTATGATCTTTAACCGTAAATTCGCCGAAGAAGCACAAACCTGGATGCAGGAACAGCGTGCATCGGCGTATGTCAAAGTGATTAATGGCGCCACGAACTAATGCAGACTGAGAGCAATACGCCACGCGTTGTGATCACCCCCGGCGAACCCGCCGGGATTGGCCCCGATCTGGTGATTGCTCTGGCTCAGCAGGCCTGGCCTGTAGAGCTAGTGATCTGTGCGGATCCTGACCTGTTATTAACTCGCGCATTGCAGCTGTCTATGCCGCTGACATTGCGCGACTATCAACCCGGCCAGCCCGCACAGCCACAGCAGGCAGGTAGTCTCACCATCCTGCCGATCGCCGCATCGGCAACCGTCATTGCCGGCCAATTGAATGTCGCGAACAGCGCTTATGTCGTTGAGACATTGGCCCGTGCTTGTGATGGCTGCCTGAACGGTGAATTCGCCGCGCTGATTACCGGCCCGGTACATAAAGGCATTATCAATGATGCTGGTGTTCCGTTCAGTGGACACACGGAATTTTTCGCCGATCGCAGCCACTGTGACCGTGTCGTCATGATGCTGGCGACGGAAGAACTGCGTGTTGCCTTAGCGACCACGCATTTGCCGCTTGCGGCCGTTTCTGCGGCTATTACCCACCAGAGTCTGCACGAAGTCATCACGATTTTGCACCATGATTTGCAGACAAAATTCGGCATCGTTCAACCACAGATTTATGTTTGTGGATTGAATCCTCATGCCGGTGAAGGCGGCCATATGGGCCGTGAAGAGCTGGATGTGATTAACCCTGCGCTGGACGAACTTCGGCAACAAGGCATCACGCTGGTTGGGCCGCTGCCTGCCGACACGCTTTTCCAGCCCAAATATCTGCAACACGCTGACGCCGTGTTGGCGATGTACCACGATCAAGGGCTCCCGGTTCTGAAATATCAGGGCTTCGGGCGCGCCGTTAATATCACGCTGGGGTTACCCTTTATTCGCACATCAGTTGACCACGGAACAGCACTTGAGCTGGCCGCAACGGGTAGCGCCGACCCCGGCAGCTTCATCACGGCATTAAATCTTGCCATTAAAATGATAAAACACAGTAATGAATAATCGCGTACACCAAGGTCACTTCGCCCGTAAACGTTTTGGGCAAAACTTTTTAAACGATCACTTCGTGATCGATAGCATTGTGTCGGCCATTCATCCTCAGCCGGGTCAAGCAGTCGTAGAGATCGGGCCAGGCCTCGGCGCACTGACCGCGCCTGTCGGCGAACGGATGGATCGTTTTACCGTTATTGAGCTGGATAGGGATCTGGCCGCGCGGTTGGAAACACATCCGACGCTGAAAGATAAGCTGACAATTATTCAGCAAGATGCCATGACGATCGATTTTGCCGCACTTGCTGAGCAAGCTGGGCAACCGCTGCGCGTTTTCGGTAACCTACCGTATAATATTTCCACACCGCTGATGTTCCACCTGTTCAGCTATACTCAATCTATCCGCGACATGCATTTTATGTTGCAGAAAGAAGTGGTTAACCGTTTGGTCGCAGGGCCGAACAGCAAAGCGTTCGGGCGCCTGAGCGTCATGGCGCAGTATTATTGTCAGGTGATACCGGTGCTTGAAGTGCCACCGGAGGCATTCAAGCCCGCACCTAAAGTTGATTCCGCCGTAGTGCGACTCGTGCCTCATACCGAGATCCCCTACCCGGTCAGCGACATTCGCGTGCTAAGCCGCATCACGACGGAAGCATTTAACCAGCGCCGTAAGACACTGCGTAACAGTCTGGGCAATCTGTTCACCCCAGACGTGCTCGCCGAGCTGGGGATTGATGCCACCAGCCGCGCAGAGAATGTGTCCGTTGAGCAATATTGCCGATTGGCGAACTGGTTAAGTGAGCATCCGGCAAAACAGGAATAACTGGAGTTCATCATGATTAATGCGCCCCGTGTTTGTGTACAGGTTCAGAGCTTCTACGTGGAATCACAATCGGAGCCTGATGAAGAACGTTTCGTGTTTGCTTACACGATCACGGTTCGCAATCTGGGGCGTCATGAAGTCCAGCTCTTGGGGCGTTATTGGCTGATCACCAACGGTAACGGCCGACAAACTGAAGTTCAGGGTGAAGGCGTGGTCGGCGAACAGCCGATTATCCACCCTGGCAGCGAGTTCCAATATACCAGCGGCGCCGTTATAGAAACGCCCCTCGGTACAATGGAAGGCCACTACCATATGACTGACCATCAGGGTAAAGCGTTTCAGGTTTCCATCCCCGTTTTCCGTCTGGCTATCCCTTCACTGATACATTAATTATGTCTACCTATTTAGTTGGCGATGTTCACGGCTGTTTAGTTGAACTCAAAGCGCTATTGGCGCAAGTTTCCTTTAATCCTGAGCAAGATACGCTGTGGTTAACCGGCGATTTAGTCGCACGCGGCCCGGATTCGCTTCAGGTTCTGCGCTTCGTTCGCTCTCTCGGTTCTGCTGTTCGCATGGTGCTCGGCAACCACGATCTGCACCTGTTGGCCGTTTATGCTGGCATCAGCCGCAACAAACCGAAAGATCGTATCAGCGACCTCCTCACCGCACCGGACGCAGACGAGCTCATCAACTGGCTACGCCGCCAGCCGATCCTACAGGTCGATGACGATCTGAAACTGGTGATGGCGCACGCGGGCATCACGCCACAGTGGGATCTCCCTACTGCACAGATGTGCGCTCGAGAAGTCGAAGCGATCCTGAGTAGCGACAGCTACCCGCTTTTCCTTGATGCCATGTATGGCGATATGCCAAACCACTGGAGTCCAGAACTTAGCGGCCTGGCACGTCTACGCTTTAGCACCAACGTCTTTACCCGTATGCGCTACTGCTTCTCCGGCGGGCAGTTGGATATGCTCTGTAAAGAGCCACCGAGTCAGGCCCCTTCTCTGCTAAAACCGTGGTTTGATCTGCCAAGTCAGGTTGCCGGGGAATATGCTATTGCCTTCGGTCACTGGGCATCGCTGGAAGGGAAAGGCACACCGGAAAATATTTACGCGCTGGATACCGGGTGCTGTTGGGGGGGAGAGTTGACTATGCTGCGTTGGGACGATAAGCGCTATTTCACGCAGTCGTCACTTTCATCAAATACCGAATCTTCTGGTGATATCGCGCTCTGAACGTGCGGATTCATACGCTCATGCGCAGCGCACCACCGTTACAGAAAGGGGAAGGCCGTCCCAGACTGAACCTTTTTGGACGGCGGAGCGGCTAACTCCTCGGCGGGAATCGACCAAATACCACCACCAAGAAACCCAGCCAGGCCAACGGCTTCTACATCGCCTGAGGGTAATTCACGGCGGCGTGGATCGCTCAGGCGGTCAGTATTCAGATTGCTGTTTCTATTCGTCATGCTTACTGTCTCCTACCTATCAAACACAGCGGCTTAACGACATCTTGATTTAACGACGGAAAGCCGCAACCCGTTGTCATACTAGCGATAATAGATGACGAAAATGTGACCCATTCCGGCTAAAAAATAGAGAGATCGCCGCTCATTGTGGTTGCTTATGGGTTTCAACGGCAGGTTTTGTCAGCGGCGGAGAAACCGCAGAGTATTGCACCACCAGCATTCCCATAACGATTAACGCAACCCCCGCGATTCTCCCCAGCGTCGCAGGCTTCACCGCCAGCCCCATCAAACCAAAATGATCGATAATCAGCGATGCCACCACCTGACCAGCAATCACACAGACAATAAAGCCTGAAGCACCGAGCTTTGGCGTCAGCAACAACGCGGCGGTGATATAAGCAACGCCCGCGACACCACCCAGCCAAACCCACCACGGCCCCTGCAAAGCAGCGCCAACCGCAGGCGTCGGTATCCGGGCAGCAAACAGGATCGGTAATAACACACAAATACTGACCAGCAGGGAGACCAGCGTTGCCCAAAGAGGATGGCCTAACGCACGCCCCAGCGCCGCATTGCTGGCAGCCTGAAAAGGCACAATGCTCCCGGCAAGCACAGCAATACCCAGCGGCAGCAGCAATGAGAGAGAAAAAGAAGAGAATAACGACATGGACCCCCCTCGTTCACACTATAAAGTTCACAACATAATTGGGATGTTCCAATACTCACCTATCCATTACACTGATGGAAATTCGTAATTTATACGTAAGGTATGCATAGAATGGATGATTTGCGGCGTATCGATATGAATCTGTTGTTAACACTGCACGCGCTGTTGACGGAAAAACACGTCACGCGGGCAGCGCTGCGCCTGCACCGCAGTCAGCCTGCCGTCAGCCATTCGTTAGCACAGCTGCGCCAGATTTTTAACGATCCGCTGCTAGTCCGGCGTGAAGTTGGCCTGACGCTGACGACCCGCGCTCAGGCGCTACTCGATCCGCTGGAACAGGCGCTGGATCAACTGAACGGGCTGATTCAAGCGCCACAGTTCGATCCGCGCCATACCACGCGGCATTTCCGTTTAGCGCTCTCCGATTACGGTACGAATGCCGTCTTGCCTACGCTCATGAGGTATCTACGCACACAGGCACCCGGTATTTCGCTGGCCGTCAGCCATGCAGGCCGTGAAATGATGCTGGCACAGTTGATTGATGGAGAAATCGATTTAGGCCTCGGCGTTTTCCCCACACGCCCACCCGAGGTGCACGCCGAGCTCCTCTTTGAAGAGCAGTTTGCCTGTCTGGCTGACCGTGCCACGCTGTCAGAAAACGGTACGCTGTCGCTTGAGGCATGGCTGGAGCGGCCACATGTTCTGGTCACCATGCATCCTGATTCTGCCAATGAAATTGACAACACGCTGACCGCAAGCGGCATGTCGCGCAATGTCATACTGACGCTGCCCCACTGGCATGCTGCCATCAACCTCATTGCCGGAACTGACCTGATTTTGACAGCCGCGCGGCGTAGCATGGCGCGAATCAATACGCCAGATTTGCACATTTTTCCGCCCCCGTTCACGATACCCGATTTTGCCTTCCAGCAGGTATGGCACACGCGACGCGGGAGCGATCCTGCGCATCGCTGGCTGAGAAACGCCATTTGGGAAAGCTGCCAGACGGCAAATTAAAAACATCGGGTCAGAAAACGAAAAAACCCGCACAAGGCGGGTTTGGCGAGTATGGTATGTCGACAGCGCTATTACACTTAGCGACGTTCCAGAATTTCGAAGCAATAACTGTGTGAGTTACGCTCGTCAGCATCATGGAATTCGCTGAAAACAGACTGCCATTCATCCGGCTCATAGTCAGGGAAATGCGTGTCGCCTTCCACTTCAGCATCAATGTGCGTTAGGTAGAGACGGTTAGCCTGCGCCAGCATTTGCTGATAAATACTGCCACCACCAATCACCATCACTTCCTCAACCTCTCCCGCCGCCGCCAGTGCAGCATCCAGCGAAGAAACCCAGGTCACACGATCGTCATCACCGGGATGATTGCTGACGACAATGTTCAGTCGGCCGGGCAGCGGCTGACCGATAGAACGAAAAGTATTACGCCCCATAATAATCGGCTTATTAAGCGTATTACGCTTAAACCATGCCAGATCGGCGGGCAAATGCCACGGCATCGCGTTTTCCATACCGATCACGCGATCCACTGCCAGTGCAGCAATCAAACTAATAACCATGGTGAAAAAACCCTGTAGGTCAGAAAATTGCTGACACTATACGGAAAGCCCCTCCGCTCGTCGATATAGATACAAGACCGAAACGTAATATAAGAGTTTTATACTCCCGGCCGTTTACGGTAGAGCCAGATTCCCGGCAAAGACAGGCCGATAGAGAGCGCACCAACGATAAAACTGGCCTTCAGAAAATTGGTTATCATCACGCTCATCAGCGCTTCGCTGTAGCCAAGATGCGAAATCTCCACCACCGAAATCATTGCCGTGTAGGCGGAAATACCGGGAAACATCGGGATCACAGCCGCTACGGTGAAGACTTTCGGGTGTGCCAGCAGCCAGCGTGACCAGCGAATACCGATGATGCCAATCAGGATCGCCGCCAGAAACGACGCCCATTCGATATTCATACCGAAATGTATCGCCAGAAACCGTACGCCGTGCCCAACGCCACCCAGCAACGCGCAGTAAGGCAGCACTTTCAGCGGTACGTTGAAGACCATTGCAAACCCCAATGCAGGGACCGCCGCCAGCGCCATATCCTGCAAGAGCGCCCACAGTAAACTTAAGCCCATCCGCGTAACCCCCACAGTGACATCGCCATCACCACACCAATACAGGTTGCCAACGTCAGCAAACTCGCGACCGTCCAGCGTGCCAGGCCGGTATTCACATGCCCTTTAAACATATCCGCCACGGCGTTAATCAACGGGAACCCCGGCACCAGCAGCAGCACGCTCGCAGCCATCGCCACCGTCGAGGTTTGAGAAAACGCAGGTAAACGCATCAACAGGCCAGATGCCGACGTCGCGACAAACGCCGTAATACAGAAGTTGATCAACGGATTCAGGTGTCGTGCCGTAAAGACCTGTCGGACGTACATCGCCAGACCGCTGGCAATCAGCGTGACGATAAACGCATCCCACCCACCGCCGTTCAAACGGCTGAAGCAGCCGCAGGAAAGCGCCACAACGGTAACCATCAGCCAGCGCGGGTAGCGCAGGGGTTTGATATTCCCCAAACGCTTTTCCACCCCCGCCACATCCAGCAGTTTATGCTCGGCCATGATGACCGCATGCTGCACCTCAATGACGACGTGCATATTAATGCCACGGTCCACATTCTTCCGCGTCGACGTCAGGCAATGCCCTTGCATGATGGTGGTCAGGACAATGGAATTGGCCGAGATTGAACTCTCGACGCTATCAGCGCCGAGCGCCATGCCCAACCGTGATGATAGTTGTTCCACGACCATACTCTCCGCGCCATGCTGTAACAGCAGCAGTGCACACTGGATGCACAAGCGGGTTATTTCCCGCTGCTGTGGCGCTTCACCCATCCGTTTTGTATTACTTAGTAATTCACGGTTCTCACATTCACTGACCATGTTGTTATCTCAACCCGCCCCTGAAATTAACCACAAAAAATGAAAGGATAATTGTTAACATATCGCCGCCGAATAACCAATAAGTGTGATGCGAATTCATTATTCTGGCGCTATCATTTCAAGCGACATTACTCTTTTCACGCTCAGGAATGATCATGTTAGAAACATCGCTGTTTGTCGCGACCATCGCCACGCTGGGCATGATATCTCCCGGCCCCGACTTTTTCCTCGTCATCAGGAATGCCGCGCGTTACCCGCGCGTCGCCGCGCTGATGACCGCGTTTGGCGTAGTCTGCGGTGTAGCAACCCATATGGCGTACTGCGTCGCCGGGCTCGCCGTCGTCATCACCACTACACCGTGGCTGTTTAATGTACTGAAATATGCAGGCGCCGCCTATCTGATCTGGATCGGTATTCAAGCGTTATTCGCACGCGGTGGCAGCAAGATGGACGTATCAAATCTGGTACAACAAAGCGTCAGCCTGAAAAAAGCGTTCCTGCAAGGTTACCTCTGCAACCTGCTTAACCCAAAAGCCACACTGTTCTTTCTGGCGATGTTTACGCAGGTTTTGAATATTCACTCCGGCATCGGTGAAAAGCTGTGGTACGCCATGATTATCTTGCTGCTATCTGCCGTCTGGTGGCCGCTGTTAGTCGTGCTTTTCCAAAGCGAACCCGTGCGGCGTGGGTTGGCTAAAGTGCAAAAACTGGTGGATAAGCTGCTAGGAACGGTATTGATCGCATTGGGCATCAAGGTGGCACTGGGGTGAGATTGCTACCAGACTTGCTCTCCTGTCACCGTCTGGATTGATATAAAAACCCCCTCGATTTTCACCGAAGGGGTTATGTTCTTATCCTGACGCTAGCTTAGTAGCTGGCATAATAAACACGTAACCGATGGTGATCGGGATCGAGTGCTACGAATGTCAGGCCAAAATCCATCTGGGTGATATCCTGAGCGATAGTTATATCCCGTGCCTTCCAGTTTTCATAAATCGCGTTCAGTGCGACCTCACTCTCGACACGAATGGCTAATTCGCTACCACCGCCCGCCAGTTGAGTTAGCGGTTTAACCTCATGCTTAGACCACAACCCCAATAACAGCCCTGAGTCAAAGGCAAACATGGCAAAGTTTTCCGACTTCTCAACAGGCTGAAAATCAAACAGTTCACGATAGAAACGTTCGCTGGTAACGGCATCTTCTACATATAAAATAATAAAATTTGGTGCGTTCATCAGAGACTCCCTGTAATCAGGTGGGTAATAAGCAGAAGGCTTCTGCTTGCCTGAATGCATCGTAGTACGCACTGATGTCAATTTCTGTCAGTAGCCATTACTGCTGAGGAATGTCCTCTTTTTCATGCCATTCTCTTAATAACTGCTGGCGACGACGAGGATAACGCTGCTCCAACACCGTCATACTACGGATGCGTTCAGCCCTGAAATGACGAAACTGCTGACGGCGTTCGCACCAGGCGGCAATCACATGCGTTTGATCGAAAAATCCCAATGCAAACGGCCAGATAATTCGGAGAGACTCATTGCCCTGAAGGTCACAATAAGCAATCTCCGTGCGCCGTTCTGCCCGAATGGCGTGACGTAAGGCTGATAAGTCGATAACAACAGCGGGAGTAAATTCCGCCTTACCCACTAATAGTCCTGAAGAATCAAGCGCGTTACGCAACTCTGGTGGTAATACCGCGGCAATCTTCATCAACGCATTACGGGCTGCCCCCGCCAAACGCTCATCTGTTCTTCGGACGACCCAGCGCGAGCCCAACACTAATGCTTCAATTTCCTCTTCTGAAAACATCAGAGGGGGCAGAATGAACCCTGGGCGCAGGATATAACCTAATCCCGCCTCTCCCTCAATATGCGCTCCCTGCAACTGTAGCGTGGCAATATCACGATAGACCGTTCTCTGGCTCACACTTAACTTTTCCGCCAAATACGCCCCTGTTACGGGAAACCGGTGATGGCGTAATATCTGTAAAAGCTCAAGCAAACGCTGCGTTCTGGACATCATCTCACCCTGATTTCAGGCATAGGAAACCTGCTCAATACCTGCCTCAAAACAGAGTGGCTGGAAAGAGGATTTCAGGCTAAACAAAAATACAAAAAAGCCAGCGCTGTTACCAACGCTGGCTTTCATCATCAGCTTATTGTCTACCGAGGTCGGTCAATCAGCCTTTAATCATCGCATGCATTTCCTGCACGGAGGTGACCTTCTCCGTCGGATCGGCTGTCAACGACATTGCCGTGGCGAAACCGCCGTTCAGCGTCGTGTCGTAATGCACCTTGTATTGCAGCGCACTGCGGCGAATCAGCTTGGAGTCTTCAATCGCCTGACGCCCTGCGGTGGTGTTGACGATGTAGGTGTACTCGCCGTTCTTGATGCGGTCCTGAATGTGCGGACGACCTTCATGCACCTTGTTCACCAGACGCGGATTAATGCCCGCTTCACCCAGTTCAATCGCCGTACCGTGCGTCGCATCCAGCTCAAAGCCGTGCTTCAGCAGTTTGGCCGCCAGATCCACCACGCGCGCTTTGTCGCCTTCACGCACCGACAGCAGCGCACGTCCGGTTTTCTTCATGTGCGAATTGCTGCCCAGCATCGCCTTGGCAAACGCTTCGGCAAACGTGCGACCAACGCCCATCACTTCCCCAGTCGAACGCATTTCTGGCCCCAGAATCGGGTCAACGCCAGGGAATTTGTTGAACGGCAGCACCACTTCTTTCACCGAGTAGTACGGCGGGATGATTTCTTTGGTGACGCCCTGCTCAGCCAGCGTTTTGCCTGCCATCACGCGTGCAGCGACTTTCGCCAATGGAACGCCCGTCGCTTTCGAGACAAACGGTACGGTACGCGCAGCACGTGGGTTCACTTCAATCAGATAAACTTCGTTATCCTTCACCGCGAACTGCACGTTCATCAGCCCGCGAACGCAAAGTTCAAACGCCAGTTTCTCAACCTGCTGACGCATCACGTCCTGAATCTCTTTGCTCAGCGTGTAAGCCGGCAGTGAACAAGCCGAGTCACCGGAGTGAACGCCTGCCTGCTCGATGTGCTCCATGATGCCGCCAATCAGCACGCGTTCTCCGTCACAGATCGCATCAACGTCAACTTCGATAGCATCATCAAGGAAGCGGTCTAACAGTACTGGGGCATCGTTGGAGACGCTAACGGCAGTCTGGAAGTAGCGACGCAGGTCGATTTCGTCATACACGATTTCCATCGCACGACCGCCCAGAACATAAGAAGGACGGACGACCAGCGGGTAACCGATGCCGCGCGCTTTTTCTACCGCCTGCTCAATCGTTGCTACCGTGGCATTAGCCGGTTGCTTCAGTCCAAGGCGATTCACAGCCTGTTGGAAACGCTCGCGGTCTTCTGCACGGTCAATCGCGTCCGGGCTGGTACCGATAACCGGCACACCTGCCGCTTCCAGAGCACGCGCCAGTTTCAGCGGCGTCTGGCCACCGTACTGCACGATAACGCCTTTTGGCTTCTCGATACGGACGATTTCCAGCACATCTTCAAACGTTACCGGCTCGAAGTACAAGCGGTCAGACGTATCGTAGTCTGTTGAAACGGTTTCCGGGTTGCAGTTGACCATGATGGTTTCATAACCATCTTCACGCAGCGCCAGCGAAGCGTGGACGCAGCAGTAGTCAAATTCGATCCCCTGACCGATACGGTTAGGTCCGCCGCCCAGCACCATGATTTTGTCACGATCCTGAGTCGGATTGGCTTCACACTCTTCTTCATACGTGGAGTACATGTAAGCCGTATCGGTGGCGAATTCTGCCGCACAGGTGTCGACGCGCTTATAGACCGGATGCAGGTTGAATTTATCGCGCAGTTTGCGAATTTCGCTTTCCGCCACGCCAGCCAGTTTAGCCAGACGCGCATCAGCAAAGCCTTTACGCTTCAGCGTACGCAGGAATTCGGCATCCAATGCGGTTGCACCTTTCTCTGCGACCTGCTCTTCCAGACGCACCAGCTCTTCAATCTGCACCAGGAACCAGCGATCGACGTTGGTCAGGTTAAACACGCCATCGACAGACATCCCTGCGCGGAAGGCATCGGCGATGTACCAGATACGCTCTGCACCGGCATCTTTCAGCTCGCGGCGAATTTTGGTCAGCGCTTCAGGGTCATCTAAATCCACTTTCGGATCGAAGCCCGTTGCGCCGACTTCCAGCCCGCGCAGCGCTTTCTGCAGGGATTCCTGCTGTGTGCGACCAATCGCCATCACTTCACCCACCGATTTCATCTGCGTGGTCAGACGATCGTTGGCACCCGCGAATTTTTCGAAGTTGAAACGTGGAATCTTGGTAACAACGTAGTCAATGGCAGGCTCGAAGGACGCTGGCGTACGGCCACCAGTGATGTCATTCATCAGTTCATCGAGCGTGTACCCCACCGCCAGTTTGGCCGCGATTTTCGCAATCGGGAAACCCGTAGCTTTAGACGCCAGCGCGGAAGAACGCGATACGCGCGGGTTCATTTCAATCACGATCAGACGGCCAGTTTTCGGGTTCACCGAGAACTGAACGTTGGAACCACCGGTTTCTACACCGATTTCACGCAGTACCGCCATCGAGGCGTTACGCATGATTTGATATTCTTTATCGGTCAGCGTTTGCGCCGGTGCGACGGTGATGGAGTCACCCGTGTGGATCCCCATGGCATCGAAGTTTTCGATGGAGCAGACGATGATGCAGTTGTCGTTCTTATCACGCACCACTTCCATCTCATACTCTTTCCAACCGATCAGCGATTCATCAATCAGCAGCTCTTTGGTTGGTGAAAGATCCAGACCGCGTTCGCAGATCTCTTCAAACTCTTCGCGGTTGTAAGCGATACCGCCGCCGGTGCCGCCCATAGTGAAGGAAGGACGGATGATGCACGGGAAGCCAACGTCAGCCGCAACAGCCAGTGCTTCTTCCATTGTGTGTGCGATACCAGAACGCGCCGTGTCCAGACCGATCTTCTTCATCGCAACGTCAAAACGACGACGATCTTCTGCTTTATCAATCGCATCCGCCGTTGCACCAATCATGGTGACGCCGAACTCCGCCAGCACGCCCTGACGTTCCAGCTCCAGCGCACAGTTCAGCGCGGTCTGGCCACCCATCGTTGGCAGCACCGCGTCTGGACGCTCTTTTTCAATGATTTTACGCACCACTTCCCAGTGAATCGGCTCGATGTAGGTCGCATCGGCCATTTCCGGGTCGGTCATGATGGTTGCCGGGTTAGAGTTCACCAGAATAACGCGGTAGCCCTCTTCGCGCAGTGCTTTACAGGCTTGTGCACCCGAGTAGTCAAACTCACACGCCTGGCCGATAACAATCGGGCCTGCGCCCAGAATCAGGATGCTTTTAATATCTGTACGTTTTGGCATTTTCTCGCTCCTGATTATTTAGCTGAAGAACGGTAAGTCTGAATCAAGTCAATAAAGTGGTCGAACAGCGGCGCAGCATCGTGCGGGCCCGGGCTGGCTTCTGGGTGACCCTGGAAGCTGAACGCTGGCTTATCCGTGCGGTGAATCCCCTGAACCGTGTGGTCAAACAGGGATTTATGCGTGACGCGCAGCGTATCAGGCAGATTATTTTCATCCACTGCAAAGCCGTGGTTCTGCGCGGTGATCATCACACAGTTGTTATCCAGATCTTTTACCGGATGGTTACCGCCGTGGTGACCCAGCTTCATTTTGATGGTCTTCGCACCGCTCGCCAGCGCCAGCAGTTGGTGACCCAGGCAGATACCGAATACCGGAATATCCGTGTCCAGGAAGGTTTTAATCGCGCGAATCGCGTAATCACACGGCTCTGGGTCGCCCGGGCCGTTAGAGAGGAAAATGCCATCTGGATTCAGTTTCAGCACATCTTCGGCGGGTGTCTGTGCCGGAACGACCGTCAGACGGCAGCCGCGATCCACCAGCATACGCAGAATGTTGCGTTTCACACCGTAGTCATAGGCCACGACGTGGTAAGGCAGCTCACTTTCGTTTTTCGCCGCAGGCAATTCGCCTTCCAGCGTCCAGCTTCCCTGTAACCAGCTGTAGCTTTCTGCCGTCGTCACTTCTTTTGCCAAATCCATCCCTTTCAGCCCTGGGAACGCTTTCGCTTTCTCCAGCGCAACAGCGGCATCCGGCGCATCGCCCGCGATGATGCAGCCATTCTGTGCGCCTTTTTCACGCAGCAGACGGGTCAGTTTACGGGTATCAATATCAGCAATGGCGACGATGTTGTTGCGTTTGAGGTATTCAGACAGGCTTTCTTCACTACGGTAGTTGCTGGCAATCAGAGGTAAATCGCGAATAACCAGACCTTGAGCCTGTACAGAGGGGGATTCTTCATCGTTGGCATTGGCGCCGACATTACCGATATGGGGATAAGTGAGAGTGACAATCTGGCGGGAATAGGAAGGATCAGTAAGGATTTCTTGATAACCGGTCATCGACGTATTGAAGACCACTTCCCCCACTGCCGACCCTTCTGCCCCAATGGCCCGACCGTGGAATTGGGTTCCGTCTTCCAGAACCAATAGCGCTGACTTAATCAAAACACCCTCCAAGGAATAAACAATCACGTTATTTGCATATTAATTCAGATTCGAGCCACTAAATCAATGCAAAAACTACCTGTAAGGCCAATTTTTGGCAAATTGGGCGCATTTTAATGATGGTCTTCCTGATTGTCTACCCAAACCGCTTTTTTTCTCTTATTTTTATGCTTTCCGAAATAAATAGCCGCCCACTGACGTAAAAACCTACATCAACTCAGATAAGTAAACGGTTGCGAGGCAATATCGTTAAAATACGAATAACAAATCGCCAGCAGAGGGCATTTCAGGAGTAAAGGGAAAGGATCACCGCTAAAAACACGAATAAAAATCAGATAAAAACAAGTGATAATAAAAAATTCAAACCAAAAGCTTAAAAATAAAGGTGATAGTAAAAATAATCACCTTTATCAAAAACTTATAGTTTTTTATAAAAAATTAAAAACTATAAATCATCCAGAGAAAGCACATCTCTCATATCGAAAAGACCGCTTTCTTTCGAACTAATCCAGATAGCAGCTCTTACCGCACCATTGGCAAACGTCATACGGCTGGATGCCTTGTGGGTAATCTCAACGCGCTCGCCAATATCAGCAAACATCGCCGTATGTTCACCGACAATGTCACCCGCACGCACGGTCGCAAAACCAATACTTTTCGGATCGCGTTCACCTGTATGACCTTCACGCGCATACACGGCACAAGACTTCAGATCGCGTCCCAACGCATCGGCAATCGCCTCGCCCATCGCCAGCGCGGTGCCAGACGGCGCATCCACTTTGTGGCGATGGTGTGCTTCAATGATTTCGATATCAGTATAGTCACCCATGACCTTGGCGGCTTTTTCCAGCAGCTTCAGCATGACATTGACGCCAACGCTGAAGTTCGCGGCAAACACAATCCCGATATCCTGTGCAGCCTGCTTTATCGCCGCCTTCCCTGCGTCATCAAAGCCGGTTGTCCCAATAATCATGCCCTTACGGTGCTGATGGCAAAATGCCAGATGTGCTAATGTGCCTTCAGGGCGAGTGAAGTCGATCAAAATATCGAAATCATTCTGCACAGCATCCAGGCTTTCCTTCACGGTAATACCGCTTTTACCGAGCCCGGCAAGCTCACCGGCATCGCTCCCAATCAGAGACGAACCAGAACGTTCCAGCGCCGCGCCCAATACCACACCGTCCATTTGCTCGATGGCCTGAATCAGCTGGCGTCCCATACGGCCGCCCGCACCTACAACCGCAATACGGATGGATGAATCCTTCATAATGTCTCTCTCTTTTTTATCCTGACGACATAAAAATAACATCAGGTTAACGGGCGCTGCGCACTATCGCCAGCGGATTTACCGCCAGATTAGAAAATACTGTTTGAAGCCGCAGAAAATCAGCAAAACTGTCTCACCACAGCCAGCAGAATCGTGTCTGAAAGCGATGAAAAGCCGTAAGGCGTTTGAAGACATGCAGGGAAGGTCAAAAATAAACCATATGCCATAACGCATAAAAATTCATTTTTATGCATTAACACTTTCATAAGGGAATACAAGGAGAGAAAGCGGAAGGGAATAAAAGCGATAGAGCCGAAGCCCTATCGCAGAAACAGCGCTAATCGACCTGTTTGACTTCAACACGCAGTTCTTTCGGCACTTCAAAGACGATATTTTCTTCACGTCCCTGCATTTCAACAGCAACCTTGCCGCCTAATGCTTTCAGCCGCTGGATCACCTGTTGTACCAGAATATCCGGTGCGGATGCGCCTGCGGTTACCCCAACATGCGAAGCGCCATCTACCCATGACTCCTGGATGTCTTCCGCTGAATCAATCAGATAAGCCGCTTTCCCTGCTCTCTGTGCCAATTCAGCAAGACGGTTGGAGTTTGAGGAATTTTTAGAGCCCACAACGAACACGACATCTGCCTTATCCGACAAATGGCGAACGGCTTCCTGACGGTTGGTCGTGGCATAGCAGATATCATCTTTACGCGGACCAACAATCTGCGGGAAACGCTCACGTAGCGCATCAATCACCGCATAGGTGTCATCAACCGAAAGCGTAGTTTGCGTCATAAAGCACAGGTTACTTTCGTCTTTTACCTGTAGCTGCCAGACATCCTCGGGGGATTCCACCAGATACATGCCACCATCCGCATTGCTGTACTGCCCCATCGTCCCTTCAACTTCAGGGTGTCCAGCATGCCCGATAAGAATCGCTTCTATGCCTTTCTTACTGGCTCTGGCCACTTCCATATGTACTTTGGTTACCAGCGGGCAGGTTGCATCGAATACCGTCAGATCACGGCTTTTTGCTTCATTACGTACCGCTTGCGAGACGCCATGCGCAGAGAAAATAAGAATCGCACCGTCCGGCACGTCTTCAATCTGCTCAATAAATATCGCACCACGTTCGCGTAATCCGTTAACCACATAGCGGTTATGTACCACTTCATGACGGACGTAGATCGGCGTACCAAAAAGCTCCAGCGCACGTTCCACAATGCTGATAGCGCGATCGACACCGGCACAAAAGCCGCGTGGATTAGCCAGCAGGATCTGCATGAGACACCTCCTGTTCTACGGGATCGATATCCAACACCTCGAGATCGAAGGTAATCGCCTGACCGGATAGAGGATGGTTGAAATCCACGGTGACCGATTCCTCGGTCACATCGCGGATAATCCCCGGCATATCATTCCCGGCAACGCCGCTGAACAGCATGATGGTGCCAACATCCGGCACGCCGGTCTGAGCGAAATCACGACGCAAGAAGAACTGGATCAGGTTTGGATTGGTCGGCCCAAAGGCCGACTCCGGCGGCAGCGTAAACTTACGTTTATCGCCACGCTTCAATCCCAACAGATTTTGTTCCAGCGCCTCAGACAGGCTGCTATCGCCAAGGCGAAACAGCGCTGGCTTGCCGCGCTCACGCGTAGATTCGGCCGTGGAGCCATCCTCCAGCGTAAGAATAAAATGCACCAGCAGCGCGCTGTTGTGCTGCACAGTATCAGACATCAGTGACCCTTTTGCTTAACGGTATCAGTATCATCATGCGTACTGAAAAACCCTTCCAGTACGATGAGCGCTGCACCAATACAGATGGCAGTATCGGCCAGGTTAAACGTGGCAAAGTGCCAGTCACCGACATAGAAATCGATGAAGTCGACGACAAATCCATGCCATGTGCGGTCAAACAGATTGCCCAATGCGCCGCCGATAATCAGCGAATACGCAATGTTATTTAGCCTGTGTTTGACACTGCCACGATACATCATCACCAGCAGCGCAACCACGATAGCAATCGCGATACCGGCAAAGAACCAGCGTTGCCAGCCGCCTTTATCCGCCAGGAAGCTGAATGCTGCGCCGTAGTTACGGGCGTAATGCAGATTCAGAGAAGGCATCACTGGCACCGTATCCCCCAGCGCAAAGTGGGCAAGGATCCACTGCTTGCTGCCAAGATCGATAACTAAAACCAGTATCGCCAGCCAGAGCCAGCGCAGTCCACTCGAACAGATCTTATTCATCAGACAAATTTACGCTCTTCGCCGTTACCGCCCACGTTAGTCGCACAGCGACCACACACTTCAGGATGATCGGCGTTGCTACCGATATCCGTCTCGTAATGCCAGCAGCGTGGACACTTGTGCCCTTCTGCCTCACTTAAGGCAATTTTCAGTCCAATGAGTTCCGTTGCCTGCGCGCTATCCGGCGCATTTTCATAACGTTCCACCAGCGCTTTTGACGTCAACAGCGCGAAGTGCAGTTCCTGACGCAGCTGGTTCAGTTTGCCCGCCAGATTAGCGTCGGCGTACAGCGTGACAGAGGCTTCCAGCGATCCACCGATGCGCTTGTCATTACGCGCCTGCTCGATGACTTTGTTCACTTCGCTACGTACTTTCAGGATATCGGCCCAGAACGCATCGTTCATGGTTTCCGAAGCATCCAGCCCGAACAGACCGTCATACCACTCTTCGGTAAACACGTACTGCGCACGTTCGCCCGGCAGGTAGCTCCAGATTTCATCAGCCGTGAAGGACATAATCGGT
Organism: Pectobacterium aroidearum; assembly: GCF_015689195.1. Taxonomy (GTDB): domain Bacteria; phylum Pseudomonadota; class Gammaproteobacteria; order Enterobacterales; family Enterobacteriaceae; genus Pectobacterium; species Pectobacterium aroidearum. The sequence continues at coordinate 791,491 of NZ_CP065044.1, read as the reverse complement.
GCCATCCAACGTACCAGCGCTTCTGAGATATGGTATAGCGCAGTCTGGCAGCTACGGCGCGCAACGCTGTCGCTTTTTGCCGTGTACTGACGATCTTTAATGATATCCAGATAGAACGATCCCATCTCGATCGAGCAGAACTGCATCAGGCGTTGTACGACGCGGTGGAAATCATAGCTTTCATACGCTTCGAGGATCTCTTCCTGCGCGGCTTTCGCACAGCCAACCGCCCAGCGATCCAGCACCACCATGTCTTCTGGTTTCACGCTATCTTTCTGTGGATCGAACCCGTTCAGGTTCGCCAACAGGAAGCGTGCGGTGTTACGAATACGGCGATAGGCATCGGCAGAACGCTTCAGGATCTCATCGGATACCGCGATTTCACCGGAGTAATCCGTTGAACCGATCCACAGGCGCAGAATGTCGGCACCCAGCTTGTTCATTACGTCCTGCGGGCTAACGGTATTGCCGATAGACTTGGACATTTTGCGTCCCTGACCATCCACGGTGAAACCGTGAGTCAGCACCTGACGGTAAGGCGCTTTGCCTTTGATCGCCGTAGAGATCATCAGAGAAGACATGAACCAGCCACGATGCTGGTCAGAACCTTCCAGATACATATCTGCCGCGTGGCCGCCGAATTCAGGACGGACATCAACCACGGACGCGTGCGTCGATCCTGAATCGAACCACACATCCAGCGTGTCTGGCACTTTGACGTAGTTATCAGCGTCAGCGCCCAGCACATCGGCCGGATCGAGATCCCACCATGCCTGAATACCGTCGGCTTCAACACGTTTTGCCACCGCTTCAATCAGTTCAGCGGTACGCGGATGCAGCTCTTCTGTCTCTTTGTGGACGAACAGCGACATTGGTACACCCCAGGTACGCTGACGGGAAATACACCAGTCAGGACGGTTGGCGACCATCGCTTCGATACGCGCCTGACCCCAATCCGGGATCCACTGCACGCCTTTGATTTCAGACAGCGACTGCTTACGCAGGCCTTTTTGATCCATGCTGACAAACCACTGTGGCGTCGCGCGGAAAATGATTGGCGACTTATGACGCCAGCAGCATGGATAGCTATGCTGTAATTTCTCTACGTGCAGCAACATGCCTTTTTCACGCAGGATTTCAACGATCAGATCGTTAGCTTTGAAAACGAATTTGCCATCCAGTTCAGGATAGGTACCGCTCAGGTAGCAACCATTCGGCCCCACCGGGTTAGCGATTTCCAGATTGTATTTTTGGCTGATCACATAGTCGTCAGGACCGTGACCACCAGCGGTATGTACCGCACCGGTACCTGCATCCAGCGTTACGTGGTCGCCCAGAATAGCTGGTACGTCGAAGCTCAGGAACGGATGCTTGAAACGCAGCAACTCAAGATCGGCGCCTTTGCAGTCACCCAGCACTGTCCACTGGGTCACACCTGCGCGTTTCATCACGCTTTCAACCAGATCGGCCGCCAGAATCAACGCCTGACCGTCAATTTGCACCAATTGATAATCGAACTCTGCATTCAGCGAGATCGCACGGTTTGCTGGCAACGTCCACGGCGTCGTCGTCCAGATCACCAGCGAAACAGGGCCGTCTACGCTGCTCACGCCAAATTTAGCTAATACCGCCGCTACATCGCTAGCGTTGAACGCCACATCAATGGATGGAGAGGTTTTGTCGTAATATTCAACTTCCGCTTCCGCCAGTGCGGAACCACAATCAGCACACCAGTGAACTGGCTTAGCCCCCTTGTGCAGGTGGCCGTTTTCAATGATGCGACCCAGCGCACGAATGATGTTCGCTTCGGTTTTGAAATCCATCGTCAGGTAAGGACGATCCCAGTCGCCCAACACGCCGAGACGAATAAAGTCGGCTTTCTGACCGGCAACCTGCTCTGCCGCATATTTACGGCACTCCGCACGGAATTCTGCCGCGCTGACTTTCTCACCCGGCTTACCGATCAACTGTTCTACTTTCAGTTCAATCGGCAAACCGTGGCAGTCCCAGCCCGGCACATAAGGGGAATCGTAGCCAGACAGGCCTTTCGATTTAACGATAATATCTTTCAGAATCTTGTTAACTGAGTGACCAATGTGAATGCTGCCGTTCGCGTACGGAGGGCCATCGTGCAGAATGAAGGTCTTCTTTCCCTTCTTCGCATTGCGAATAATCCCGTACAGATCCTGTTCATACCAACGTTTCAGCATGTCAGGTTCGCGCTTGGCCAGATCGCCACGCATCGGGAACCCTGTTTCCGGCAAGTTCAGGGTAGTCTTATAGTCACTCATTAGATTCTCGATTTCGTTTCGGCTAGAAAAATTAAACCGGTGTCTTTAACCCGAAGAATGTCCGGGCTGTCACCACATCATCGGCGATTTGCTGTTTTAACGCATCGAGCGAAGCAAAACGCTGTTCATTACGGATTTTTTTACGCAGTACGACTTCAATATGACGACCATAAAGATCTATCGTCACGTCCAGCAAATGCACTTCAAGCTGCTGGCGTTTGTCACCGTTTACGGTCGGACGTGTACCAATGTTGGCGACGCCCGGTAGCGGCTCTTGCCCCAGCCCATAAACGCTGACGGCATATACGCCGCTGACAGGGGAAACCTGACGTTTCAGCGGCAGGTTGGCGGTAGGGAACCCAATGGTTCGCCCCAATTCTTTACCATGTTCCACACGCCCGGAAATGCAGTAAGGATGGCCCAGCAGGCTTTCCGCAAGCTCGAGTTCATCACGACTGAGCGCTTCCCGTACGGCAGTGCTGCTCACCCGTTTGCCGCCATTGCAGAACGAATCGGTGCTGATGACATCAAATCCCGACTCACGCCCAGCCTTCTGTAATAACAGGAAATCTCCCTGACGACCAGCCCCGAATCGGAAGTCATCTCCGACAACCAGAAACTTCACGCCCAATTTCTTCACCAGCAGAGAAGAAACGAACGTCTCGGCGTCATTGGCGGCAAAACGCGCGTCGAATCTGACGCACAGCAGATAGTCCACGCCAGCCTGCGCCAGATATTTCACCTTGTCACGCAGTCGCGTCAGACGTGCGGGCGCTTTTTCCGCAGCAAAGAGTTCCAGCGGCTGTGGTTCAAAAATCATGACCATCACCGGCAGCCCACGCGCGCGACCTTCCTGCTTCAATCGCTCAAGCAGCATTTGGTGTCCGAGGTGCACGCCGTCAAAATTACCAATAGTGAGCACACAGCCGTAATGGTGTGCCCGAAGATTGTGTATACCGCGAATTAGCTGCATGGCTGGCCCAGAACAAAGGGTTAAAATTATGGAAATCGGCGGATTATACCTTGTACAGCGAGTAAGGTTAACCCGCGATTCGCGCCTTTTGCTGCCACCCTGTAAATCGTGCCAGTATTTGCACGTTTTTTAGCTGAATCATCGATGGATGACGCCCACAAGCAGAATATCCAGGTAGCGGATGTCCTATACAATACGACTTTACCGATAGCAGACAGGGTTTTATCAAATTCAGAATGAATTTATGATGCGAAAGGCTGTATTCCACCGCGTGAAGCTGCTAAAATCCTGCGCCATCACAACGTAACAAGTGTCGACGTACAAACGACGCTTATTTGCACAAATCCATTGACAAACGAAGGCTAAACGAGCATATTCCACGGCCTTTGAATTGTCCTCGATTGAATATATTTGGGAGTTGGACCTTGGCTAATATCAAATCAGCTAAGAAACGCGCCGTACAATCTGAGAAGCGCCGTAAGCATAACGCAAGCCGTCGCTCAATGATGCGTACTTTCATCAAGAAAGTATACGCGGCGATCGCTACTGGCGATAAAGAAGTGGCACAGAAAGCGTTTAATGACATGCAACCGATCGTGGATCGCCAGGCTGGTAAAGGTCTGATTCACAAGAACAAAGCTGCACGTCATAAATCCAATCTGGTTGCGCGCATCAACGCCATGCAATAATCACGCATCTGCGTGTTGTTGCTAAAAAAAACCGGCTCAGGCCGGTTTTTTTACATCTGCCATTTCATGGCGAGGACTTATTTATCAGCCCGCGACAGGCCTTCTGCTCTATCACAGAAGAGCGCTGAAAAATCTGCGTTACAGACACGCTGTACCGCCGGATGCTGGATCATTCTCGCAGCAAAGATCGCATAATACTCGTCCTGAATGTTCTCGATCCTGCCGATCTCGACGACATCGCCCTGCTGGTAAATCTCATTGGCATACAGCGATGGCGCAACGAAAATCGCATCATTATTAATGCCGAAGGCAGTCATCAGCGCTGCATCATCAAATTCGCCCAAAATGTTCACCTGAATATTCTGCGCAGTAAACCAGTTCAGCAGTTTTCGTCCCAACATGGTTCGCCGCCCCGGAATCAACAATTTACGTTGTTCAAGGCAAGCCGGAAAAGCATATTCAGGCTGAGGACGTTTACAGTAAAAACTGACGCCACACTCGCCCAGCTTGATTGAAAACAGCCCTTCCTGCTGCGTTGAGTCCACCGGGCAATCAGACAAAATCATATCCAGCTTATGCTGGCTCAGTTGCTCCAGCAGCATCTCATGCGTCGACTCAAAACAGCGCAGATGGATATGTTCCTGCTCCGTCACGACCGTTTCCAGTACCCTGCTAACCAGCCGTTTGGACAACGCATCTGCCACACCGACATCGAATAGCAGGTTCGATTCTTTGCGGTAGTTCACAATATCCAACATTTCCTGGCTGAGCTGGAACATGCTATCTGCATAGCGAAAAACCAGTTGCCCCAGCTCCGTCGGTTCCAGCCCCCGCCCTTTACGCTTGAAGAGTTTGCCCTGCAGACGCTCTTCCAGGCATTTGATTTGCCCGGTAATGGTCTGCGGCGTTAAGAACAGCGTCTCTGCTGCCCCGGCAACGGAGCCCGACTTATAAACCTGCCAGAAATAATAGAGATGATTAAAATTCAAATGAGACACACCGGCCCCCTCTTGGCGCTTCTGGCATAGCATCAACCCTTACACGGCTGCACTGCCTTGTCCAGCACCGGCAACACTCCACGCAATGCCAGATAGCCGAGCAACGCCGCCAACCCCGACGCCAGCAAGATTCCCAGCTTGGCATAGGTAATCAATTCCGCATCGCCGCCAGAGAATGCCAGCAGCGTAATGAATATCGACATGGTAAAACCGATACCACACAGCACTGACACCGCCACTATCTGGCTAAAACCCACCCCAACAGGCAGACGGGCATAGCCCAATCGGATAGTTAGCCAACTGAGCAGGGTAATACCCAGCGGTTTACCGATCAGCAGCCCGGCTGCGATACCCAGACTCAAAGGGGAGAACAATTTTTCCAGCACAATTCCCTGTAACACAATGCCTGCATTAGCGAAGGCAAACAGCGGAATGATCAGAAACGCGACCCACGTTTGTAAACCATGTTCCAGCGTGGTTGCCGGAGAAGGTTCTCCGTCGGACGTACGCAAAGGAATAAAGAATCCGACAATCACTCCGGCCAGCGTCGCATGAACGCCACATTTTAGGATGCAGACCCATAGGACAATCCCCACCAGCAAATAGGCGGAGGTTTTCCGGACCTGTTGCCTGTTCAAATAGGCCAGCGCTGCAATCGCCAACACCGCGCCGCCCAGTGCAGGCCAGAAGATTTGCTGCGTATAAAACAGGGCAATGATCAGGATCGCCCCCAGATCGTCAATGATCGCCAACGCCAGCAGGAAGACTTTTAACCCTGCGGGAACGCGCTTGCCCAATAGCGTCAGCACGCCAATCGCGAACGCGATATCCGTCGCGGCAGGAATCGCCCAGCCAGCGCGTGTGACCTCATCGTTTGCGTTGAAAAGCAGAAACAGCAAGGCAGGAAAAATCATCCCACCTACCGCCGCTGCCAGCGGTAGCATCGCCTGCTGACGGCTGGCTAGTGTGCCTTCGACTAATTCGCGTTTCACTTCCAAACCAATCAGCAGAAAGAAAATCGCCATCAGGCCATCGTTAATCCACAGCAACAGGTTCTTATTGATTTCCAGCGCGCCAAATCGCATTTCCACCGGCATCATCAGGAACTGTTGATAGCCAGCGGCAGTAACAGACCAATTGGCAAACGTGAGCGCCAGCACCGTCGCCATCATTAACATCACACCAGCCGCCGCATCCAACTGAATAAAGCGGCGAATCATTGTTATCATTGACGTAATCTCCCATCAGGTATGAACGTGAATACCGTACGTCCACTTTCTTGCAGGCAAGATTACGCAATCTAACTACTCGTTAAAAGCAGATTAAAACTGGTATAAACATCGTAAAAATCGATCTATTAAGTGAAGAGTATTTTAAAGGAAGACATAAAAAAACCGGCAGGTTTACCCCACCGGTCTTTGGATTACGCGTTCAACGATTCGCCTTAGCGGGTCAAATCGTCGAAGAATTTCTTCACGCCATCGAAAAAGCTTTTGGAACGCGGGCTGTTTCTTTCACCAGACGGGCCGCCAAAACTCTCATCGAGCTCTTGCAGCAGCTGTCTCTGACGTTCGTTCAGATTAACTGGCGTCTCCACAACGACACGACACAGCAGATCGCCCTGCGCACCGCCACGTACCGATTTCACGCCTTTGCCACGCATACGGAACAGTTTGCCGGTTTGCGTTTCCGCAGGCACTTTCAGCTTCACACGGCCATCCAGTGTCGGAACTTCAATCTCGCCACCTAATGCTGCCATCGCAAAGTTGATCGGCACTTCGCAGTACAGGTTATTTTCTTCACGTTGGAAGATCGGGTGCGCTTTAACCTGCACCTGAACGTACAAATCACCTGACGGCGCGCCGTGTTCGCCCGCTTCACCTTCACCGGACAAACGGATACGGTCACCCGTGTCTACACCCGCCGGAATTTTCACCGACAGCGTTTTGCTCTTCTCTACGCGGCCATGACCGTGACATTTGACGCACGGATCTTTAATGATCTTACCGCGACCATGACAGTGTGGGCACGCCTGTTGCACGGTAAAGAAGCCCTGACGCATCTGAACCTGACCATTACCATGACAGGTTGGACAGGTGATGGGCGAGCTACCCGGCTTCGCACCATTGCCGTGGCAGACATCACACTCTTCCAGCGCAGGAATACGGATCTCTTTGGTGACGCCACGTACCGCTTCTTCCAGCGTCAACTCCATGTTGTAGCGTAAATCGGATCCACGGCTCGCACGCTGGCGACGACCGCCGCCAAAAATGTCCCCGAACACGTCGCCAAAAATATCACCAAAATCGGCACCGCCGCCGCCAAAGCCACCGCCGCCTCCACCCATACCACCTTGCTCAAACGCCGCGTGGCCGTACTGATCGTAGGCGGCGCGTTTTTGCGAATCGATAAGGATCTCGTAGGCTTCTTTGATCTCTTTGAACTTGGCTTCTGCCTCGCTATCACCGGGATTGCGATCCGGGTGGTACTTCATCGCCAGACGCTTGTAGGCTTTCTTTATTTCGCGCTCATCCGCGCTTTTAGCAACGCCCAGGCTTTCGTAATAATCTTGCTTCGCCATTTCTTTTCCTGCCCCTCAACATGCGTGCACGGGCGCAGAGTTTCCTCGACGCCCGTGCTGATTGCCAGCAATAGCCTTGTGGCTGCTACTGCGCCCGCTCAAGGGCGATTACTTTTTATCTTTTACTTCTTCAAACTCAGCATCAACGACATCGTCGTCGCGACGAGCAGAGGCATCATCAGCAGCGCCTTCGGCACCAGGCTGTGGCTGAGACGCTTCCAGCAACTTGCCAGAAACCTGTACCAACGCCTGAATTTTCGCTTCGATTTCTGCTTTGTCTTCGCCTTTCAGCGCGCTTTCCAGCGCTTTCAGGGCATCGTCGATGGCAGTTTTGTCATCAGCGGCCAGTTTATCGCCCACTTCTTCCAGCTGCTTACGCGTGCTGTGCAGCAGGTGATCGCCCTGGTTACGTGCCTGAACCAACTCTTCAAACTTACGGTCAGCTTCAGCATTCGCTTCCGCGTCACGTACCATTTTCTGGATTTCTTCTTCGTTCAGACCAGAAGATGCCTTGATAGTGATTTTCTGCTCGCGACCGCTGTTTTTGTCTTTCGCGGAAACGTGCAGGATACCGTCGGCGTCGATGTCGAAAGTGACTTCGATTTGCGGCATACCGCGCGGTGCGGCCTGAATACCATCCAGGTTAAACTGACCCAGAGATTTGTTATCGTGCGCACGCTTACGCTCACCCTGCAGAACATGAATCGTTACCGCAGACTGGTTGTCTTCCGCCGTTGAGAACACCTGACTGTGTTTAGTCGGGATCGTGGTGTTCTTCGCGATCAGCGCCGTCATCACGCCGCCCATGGTTTCGATACCCAGAGACAGCGGGGTAACGTCCAGCAGCAGAACGTCTTTCACGTCACCAGACAGAACGCCGCCCTGAACCGCAGCACCGATAGCAACGGCTTCATCTGGGTTCACGTCTTTACGCGGCTCTTTACCGAAGAAGTCAGCGACTTTCTTCTGTACCAGCGGCATACGCGTCTGACCACCAACCAGAATCACGTCCTGAATTTCAGAAACGGACAGGCCCGCATCCTGCAACGCCACTTTTAACGGTTCCAGAGAACGGTTAACCAGCTCTTCTACCAGTGATTCCAGTTTCGCACGGGTCACTTTGATGTTCAGGTGCTTAGGACCTGTGGCATCCGCCGTGATGTACGGCAGGTTAACGTCGGTCTGTTGAGCAGAAGACAGCTCGATCTTGGCTTTTTCTGCCGCTTCTTTCAGACGCTGCATTGCCAGCGGGTCATTGCGCAGGTCGAAACCTTGCTCTTTCTTAAATTCATCAACCAGGTAGTTGATCATACGGCTATCGAAGTCTTCACCACCCAGGTGGGTATCACCGTTGGTCGCCAACACTTCAAAAGTTTTTTCGCCATCAACTTCGTCGATTTCGATGATGGAAATATCGAACGTACCGCCGCCCAGGTCGTAAACCGCGATAGTACGGTTGCCAACTTCTTTATCCAGACCGTACGCCAGCGCTGCCGCTGTTGGTTCGTTGATGATACGTTTTACTTCCAGACCCGCGATACGACCGGCATCTTTGGTAGCCTGACGCTGCGCATCGTTGAAGTAAGCCGGTACGGTGATAACCGCTTCGGAGATCGTCTCACCCAGATAGTCTTCCGCCGTTTTCTTCATTTTTTTCAGCACTTCAGCTGAAATCTGCGGCGGAGCCATTTTCTGATCTTTCACTTCCAGCCATGCATCGCCATTATCTGCCGCGATGATTTTGTACGGCATGATGTTGGCATCGCGCTGAACTTCTTCGTCTTTGAAACGACGACCAATCAGACGCTTAATAGCAAACAGGGTATTTTTCGGGTTGGTCACTGCCTGACGTTTAGCCGGTTGGCCAACCAAAGTTTCACCATCTTGCGTATAAGCAATGATTGAAGGCGTGGTGCGATCGCCTTCGCTATTTTCCAGTACTTTTACCTGAGTACCGTCAATAATCGCGACACAAGAGTTGGTTGTACCCAGGTCGATACCAATAATCTTACCCATCTAAACATCTCCACTAAAAAGTCATATTCGGTATGGTGGTTAAACCTACTGTGCGGGCGAAATGTCATTTTTCAACAAGATTTCTCGTTTTCCAACGACACACCCTCGTTTTCATCAGCAGCACACGTTTCACTTTCATGCTAACCACCGATGTAACGGCCCGACACACGCCTTTGCGGCAGGTCAAACTGTTTCGGTTGGAAATAAGATGGGGCCAACATTTCTATCATCAAGGGGGGAAGATGAAAAAAAATGACCTTTATCCCTCGTACGATCAAACTATTCTACCTTCCCCATGTTGTGTCCGTTCCAAACGCCCGATATGATGCCGCGCTCGCCGCAAAAATGGGGACTTTTCCCTACATAATGGCGGGCAATAACACCTAAACGACACCTATCCCAACGTGATTGGCGCATTCGCTAACCTTAATGCCGCGCCCGACGCGAAGGGACTATTAATAATCTGTTATTGCAGAGGATTTATGAGCACGAACACGTTGGCAAATCCTGGTCCATTAGGACTGATGGGCTTCGGGATGACCACTATTCTGTTGAACCTGCACAACGCAGGCTTTTTCCCACTTTCTTCCATCATTCTCAGCATGGGTATTTTCTACGGCGGTATCGCCCAGATTCTGGCTGGTCTGCTGGAATATAAAAAAGGCAATACATTTGGCGTGACCGCATTCACGTCTTATGGCGCATTCTGGCTGACGCTGGTTGCCATTCTTATGCTGCCGAAAATGGGTCTGGCGGAAGCCAGCGATGCCCAGTTCCTTGGCGTCTTCCTTGGCCTGTGGGGCATCTTCACGCTGTTTATGTTCTTCGGTACATTCGGCACCAACCGCGCGCTGCAATTTGTCTTCGGTAGCCTGACCGTGCTGTTTGCTCTGCTGGCCGTAGGTAACTTCACCGGCAACCATGCCCTGCTGACCTTCGCGGGCTATGAAGGCATCATCTGTGGCGCTAGCGCGATTTATCTGGCCATGGCTGAAGTGCTGAACGAGAAGTTTGGCCGCAGCGTCCTGCCAATCGGTTCATGTGGCGCGTCTCACTAAGTTCTGACGCAATACCAGTTCCGATGCGATAAGCGCACCTGTAAGCCGTCGCCGCGCTAAATGCTAACGGGCCCTGTCACCTGACAGGGCCCGTTTGTTTTTGATGACGCGTTCTTGAGAACGATACGTCTTTGATAACGATAATGAACGCTTACACCTCAACAGGCGAACGATCGCGCGCATCGCTGTCGGCCAACGCTCGCGAATCAGCATCCAGATCGCGCTGCAAATAAATCCCCAACAGCAACCCTACTGCGGCTAGCGTCAGGACATAAAATGCTGGCGCCAGCGGCGTCGCCTTCATGATCAGCGTGACAAAGACGGGCGTCAGACCGCCGAAAATGGCATAGGAAACGTTGTAGGAAAAAGAAATCCCGGAGAACCGCACCGCAGCCGGAAACGCCCGCACCATGACATAAGGCACGCCGCCCACGACACCCACGCTGAGCCCCACAATCGCATAGCTGACAAAGAGCAGTGTCGTACTGCTTGCTGCTGAGCTGTAAAAGAACCAGCTACAGGCAGCCAGCGACAGGCTACCCACCATAAACAGCTTGCTGGCGCCAAAGCGGTCGACCAGCAGCCCTGCACCAATGCAGCCCACCATCAGCGCAATCGTTGCCAGACAGTTCGCCTGCAACGCCAACGCGGCAGGAATGCCGTGTACTTTTTGCAGGTAGGTCGGTGCCATCAGAATCACGACGACGATGCACGCAGACAGCAGCCAGGTCAGTAGCATTGAAACCACAACCGCACGTTTATGGTTTAAGACGACAGATTTCAGCGGCAGCTCTTCCGCCAGCTTTTTCTGCGCCTGCATTTCCATAAAAATAGGCGTTTCCTGCAACCAGCGGCGCAAATACATGGCAACAAGGCCGAAGACCCCACCGATGAAGAACGGCAGACGCCAGCCACCGCCCGACATCTGCTCCGGCGTAAGCACAGTATTCAGCAGCGTCGCAATCAGCGAGCCCAGCAGGATCCCCATCGTCAGCCCGGCGGTCAGCGTACCGCAGGCAAACCCGATGCGGGCGCGAGGCACATGCTCCGCAACAAAGACCCACGCACCGGGGACTTCCCCACCGATTGCCGCCCCTTGCAGTACACGCATCAACAGCAGCAGAAGCGGCGCAGCAATGCCAATAGCTTCATAAGTCGGCAGCAGCCCCATTGCCAGCGTCGGTAGCGCCATCAGCAATATACTGAGGCTGAACATTCTTTTACGTCCGCTCTTATCACCGAAGTGGGCCATGATAATGCCCCCAAGCGGGCGAGCCAGATAGCCTGCGGCGAAAATACCGAACGTCTGCACCTGCCGCAGCCATTCAGGAATATCCGGCGGGAAGAAGAGATCGCCAATCACGGCAGCAAAGAAGACGAAAATAATAAAGTCATAAAACTCTAACGCGCCACCCAGCGCAGCCAGAGACAGCGTTTTATAGTCCTGCCGGTTCAACCGGCGAGGATCGGCGTGTTGATCCTGAGTCATAAGATACCGTGTATTGCCAGAGTGAAAAAAAAATTCACCACAGTGTGTAAAGTAGAAATTACTATAACGGCAAAAATTTTATACACCAGCAAAGCTGAATCTTATGTTTCAAATCGCCTAACTTCAGTCTTTTATTTCGCGCACGGCATTTTTAGGGCGAAAAGCTGCTACTACATCCGCATTGGTTTCGATGTAAGGGCCTTCCAGCAGTTGGATACAATACGGTACGCTGGCAAAAATACCGGCCACAATCACCTTGCCATCGGCGTCTTTTAAGCCTTCCAGCGTTTCTTTAATCGACTTGGGCTGCCCTGGCAGGTTGAGAATCAGCGCCTGTTTGCGCAGCACGCCCACCTGACGAGAGAGAATCGCGGTGGGAACGAAGCGCAGGCTGATCTGCCGCATTTGCTCGCCAAACCCCGGCATTTCCCGATCGGCAACGGCCAGCGTAGCATCCGGCGTAACATCACGGCGTGCAGGCCCGGTGCCTCCGGTCGTCAACACCAGATGACAGCCGCGTTCATCAACCAGTTCACACAGCGTTTGTTCAATCATCGGCTGTTCATCAGGCACCAGCCGGGTTTCCACTTCAAAAGGCGTGGTCAGGGCGCTACGGAGCCATGACTCCAGTTCTGGGATGCCTTTATCCTGATAAACCCCGTTGGAAGCGCGGTCAGATACGGAGACCAAACCAATACGTAATACGTTCATAAGCACCTCAGTCTAAATAAAACACCAATTTTATCAGGATATTGAAGGCTTTTAACAAACAATTAGATCTCATGAGGAAATTCACGCGACATCTGTTATTTCACGCCGTGTTCATCACTACACTTGATAATAACTATTAAATAGCGTCTCAAAAAAGCAAAAAAATCACTTGGGTTAGTAATACAGCAGCGCGGTTAAAATTTAAAAATAGCAGACGTATAAAAAAAATCGCTTACCCATTAAGGGCGAATGAAATAAGCCGATAGATTAAAGAGAAAAAGGATGAAATCCGCCACGACAGAACATCACGTAAAATCGAATAATATGATAAAATTAAAGCACTTCTTTAGTATCACAATAAGTAAAAAAGCCCTATCAAGGAAGTCGCCATGAACGATCTTAAATATAAGATATTAAAGCTATTTTCACACCCTACCTCGGCCTTCTTCCTGTTTGGATTTATTTCTTTTTTTATCACTATCTTTCTTACTCATGAAGCAAGCAGAAACGCATGGAAAGTAGAACGGCAAAATCTGGACATCACCATCAAGACATATGAATCCTATAATGCGGGTGGAGAGGTAACAGAGGCTGACATTACTCGAAAAACAGGCTCCTATGTCTCTGCACGGATGAGAACATGGGTATTTAATACGCGCGACGTTCGTAGCGAATGTATTAATCGATTATCGTCATCGGACCTGACATTTAATGATATGGCGATTATCCGTATCTGTCAGAATAAACTGCCATCAATTGGTGAGTATGCAGGCAAAGGCACCCTTACCATCATATTTCCGGTGCTATCGCCCACAGATGAATTATTGGGTATTCGGATTAGAACCACGTCCGCAACACCCCCACCTTCGTTTTTGTATACGCTGACGTCTCTTGGCTCCGCGACGATCATTCTAAGCGTTGTAATACTTTCTGCCATCTTAGGCAGTTTGCTGTCGCTTCTGGCGAAAAAATACCTGATAGAATTGCCTATCATTGCCAGATATGACGACCTCACTGGCTATTTACGGCGAGATGCGTTCTTCCTGGCGGCCAATAAAGCTTTTAGTATCGCCAATCTCACCAAGCGCCCCGTTAGCGTTATTCTGATCGACATCGACTACTTTAAACAGGTGAATGATAGCTTTGGTCATAGCGTCGGTGATGATGCTTTGAAGTTTGTTGCCGACACCTTCAAAAAATCATTTCGCCGCGAAGATATTTTTGGTCGTATTGGCGGCGATGAATTCGCAATCGTTTTACCGAATACCGGAATAGACGATGCGTACACCATCGTGGATAGAGCGAGAGAACGCGTTAGCAATACACCTTGTGAAACCGCTGCAGGGAAAATCAGGCTAACGGTCAGTATTGGTCTGGTTGAATACCATGTCGCTAAAGAAGATCTTATCGAAGTGATGAAGCGTGCCGATGACAATCTTTATACCGCGAAGAAAACCCGTAACGCGACGGCAAAATAGGCTTATCCCACTCTGTGATAACAAATCGCAGACAAAAAAATAGCCGGGAATCCCGGCTATTTTTATTAGCAGAATACTTACAGTAAATCGGCAATCATCTTTTCCAGTTTTTCCTGGTCGATAGCAAATTTACGGATTCCGTCTGCCAGTTTATCAATCGCCATTGGATCCTGGTTGTGCTGCCAGTAGAACTCCGCTTCCGTCATTTTCGCCGGGCGAACTTTCACCTCACCAGCGTAAGACAGCTTGCGAACTACTTCGCCTTCGCTTTCTGACAGCTCTTTCAACAGCGCAGGGGCGATCGTCAAGCGGTCACACCCGGCCAGTTCCAGAATTTCGCCAACGTTACGGAAGCTCGCGCCCATCACGACGGTTTCATAGCCGTGCTCTTTGTAGTAATCATAGATTTCGCTAACGGAAACCACGCCCGGATCTTCGTGTGGTGCGAACTCTTTCTTATCACCATTGGCTTTGTACCAGTCGAGGATACGGCCAACAAACGGTGAAATCAGGAATACGCCCGCTTCAGCACAAGCGCGCGCCTGTGCAAAGGAGAACAGCAGCGTCAGGTTACAGTTGATGCCTTCTTTTTCAAGCTGCTCCGCCGCGCGGATACCCTGCCAGGTTGACGCCAGCTTAATCAGGATACGCTCGTTGCTGATACCCGCGTCGTTGTACAGTTTGATCAGGTGTTTTGCCTTCGCCACGCTGGCTTCGGTGTCATAAGACAAACGTGCATCCACTTCTGTAGAGATGCGGCCTGGGATTAATTTTAAAATTTCGAGACCAATGTTGACCGCCAGTTTGTCCGTAGCATCAACGACCTGCTGTTTGCGATCGCTGCTCTGCTCGCGCGCCCAGGCAATCGCCTCGTCGATCAGCTTGCGGTATTCAGGAATTTGCGCCGCGTTCAGAATCAGTGAAGGGTTGGTGGTCGCATCTTGCGGTTGGTACAGTTTCATTGCCGCAATATCGCCGGTATCAGCTACAACCGTGGTCAATTGGCGTAGGGAAGTCAGTTTATCCGTCATGTTGGCATGTCTCGTTGTTTATACGTGGTGCTCGTGAATGAATCGACTTGTTATCTAATCGGGTGGCCGTCTGTTTTGCGCCGAAATCTGATAATAACACGCGCACTTTCCCGCGCAAGCCAGCTGTTAATCCTGCCCGAACCGCCCATCTCTTACCCGACTGAAATTATTGCACTTGAAAATTGAAGCGTCTTGAAAGATGAAGCTATTATAGCCATCGCCGCTTTCTTATCGGGTTCTTGCTATAGTAGGTGCATCAAAAACCAGACCGACAGGACATGGCGCATGCTTATTACTATTTCACCTGCAAAAACGCTCGACTACACCAGTCCTTTGGCCACGACGCGTTATACGCAGCCGGAACTTCTGGATTATTCCAGTCAGTTGATTGATGTATGTAAAAAACTGACGCCAGCACAGATCGCCTCGCTGATGAGCATCAGCGATAAAC
This sequence comes from Pectobacterium aroidearum, assembly GCF_015689195.1. Taxonomy (GTDB): domain Bacteria; phylum Pseudomonadota; class Gammaproteobacteria; order Enterobacterales; family Enterobacteriaceae; genus Pectobacterium; species Pectobacterium aroidearum. Next base: position 775,725 of record NZ_CP065044.1, on the reverse strand, counting down.
TGGCTGACCTGAACGCAGGCCGCTTTAGCGAGTGGCACCCAGATTTCACACCGGAGAACGCACGTCAGGCGCTGCTGGCATTTAAGGGTGACGTCTATACCGGATTGGCCGCAGAAGATTTCAGCGAGGATGACTTCGATTTCGCCCAGCAGCATCTGCGTATGCTGTCAGGCCTGTATGGCGTGTTGCGCCCGCTGGACTTGATGCGGCCGTACCGGCTGGAAATGGGCACCAAGCTGGAAAATAAAGCCGGTAAAGATCTCTACAGCTTCTGGGGCGACATCATTACCGAAAAACTGAATCAGGCGTTGCGCGAGCAAGGTGACGATGTGCTGGTTAATCTGGCATCAGACGAATATTTCAAAGCCGTCAAACCGAAAAAGCTCAATGCCCTCCTGATCAAACCCGTCTTTTTGGATGAAAAAAACGGCAAATTCAAGGTAATCAGTTTCTACGCCAAGAAAGCGCGCGGCCTGATGAGTCGTTTCATTATTCAAAACCGCCTGACCCAACCAGAGCAGTTGAAAGCATTCAATCTGGACGGTTACTTCTTCGAGGCTGCGGACTCTTCGGCTGATGAACTGGTATTTAAGCGCCACGAGCAGTAAGCCGAAAACGTAAAAAGGGCGGAATTTTCCGCCCTTACCTTTCAGTCTTTATCGCTATCCGTTACAACAAAATTACTTCGGCAGCGACATCAGGAATTCACGCAGCTTCGCGAAATCATCCGGGAAGTGGTGCGACAGCAGATCCAGATCGGCACGCTCAGCCAGCGCTTCCGGCAGATCCAGTTCTTTGCCCAGAATGGCTTCTACGCTTTCCTTAAATTTCGCCGGGTGCGCCGTCCCCAGGAACAGGCCGAACTCGCCAGCTTGCAGTTGATCGCGCAGCAAACGATAAGCAATCGCCGCGTGCGGCTCAGAAACATAGCCTAGCGCATCCAGCTCATGCATGGTTTCTTTCGTGGTCTCATCGCTCACCGCGCCAAAGCCCAGCGTTTTCAGCTGCCAGTTTTTACGACGGAACAGCTCTTCCACACGCGGCCAGTTGTTCGGCTGGCTCACGTCCATCGCGTTGGATAAGGTTGCCACCGTTTTATTCGGCTCCCAATTTCCACTGCTCAGAAAACGTGGCACGGTGTCATTGGCGTTGGTCGCTGCGATGAAGCGCTTAATCGGCAGTCCAAGCGATTTTGCCAGCAGACCGGCGGTCAGATCGCCGAAGTTACCGCTCGGCACAGAAACCACCAGTTGATTACGCGCTTCCTGCGGCAGTTGTGCAACGGCTTCAAAGTAGTAGCAAATTTGTGCCAGCAGACGGCTGATATTGATGGAGTTTGCCGAGTTCAGGCCAATTGCCTTTTTCAGTTCTTCATCATCAAATGCCTTTTTCACCAATGCCTGGCAGGCATCAAAATCGCTGTCGACAGCGATGGTGTGAATGTTGCCACCCAGCGTACAGAACAGTTTTTCCTGCAATGGACTGATCTTGCCCTGCGGATACAAAATCACAACGCGGACATTTTCCAGACCGTAGAAGGCATGCGCCACGGCTGCACCAGTGTCGCCAGAGGTCGCCGTCAGAATGGTAATTTTCTCGTCGCCAGACACTTCCGTCAGCATTTGCGCCATAAAGCGGCCGCCGAAATCTTTAAAGGCCAGCGTCGGACCGTGGAACAGTTCCAGTGCGGCGATATCTTCCGCTACCGGTGCAACCGGCGCAGGGAACGCAAATGCTGCTTTTACGCGCTCGAACACGGTTTCAGCCGCAATTTCATCGCCGATATACGCAGACAGAATACGGCTGCTGCGGGTAACGAAATCCAGATCCAGCAGCGCGTCGATTTCGGTGCGCTCAAATTCCGGCAGATCCAGCGGGAAGAACAGCCCTTGCTGGCTACCCAGCCCTTGCTTGATAGCCTGAGCAAAGCTGACCTGCTCGTTATGATCTTTAAGGTTGTACAGTTTCATGCGTTATCCCAGTTGTCGTGCGCCAGTCGTATCAAGACGGCAAATATGAACAAAACCTTCATCGTTCTGCAAATAGTTATCCCGCAGCCAGTCTGCCAGGCGCTGTGCGCTCGTCATGTCGTTGCAAACGGAGAATAACGTCGGGCCAGAGCCGGAAATACCGCAGGCCAGCGCCCCGATATCTTCGGCAGCCTGACGTGCGGCCGCAAAGCCGGGCAGCAGTTTCGTACGATAAGGTTCCGCGATGACATCCTTCATCAGTTTCGCCGCCAGCGCAGCCTGTCCGGTATGGCAAGCGTGAATGAAACCGGCCAGATAACGGCCGTGGCTGATGCAATCCTGACGACGATATTGCGCTGGCAGAATCGCGCGCGCTTCGGCGGTAGAGACTTTAATCCCCGGATACGCCATGACCCACAGCCAGTCATCGAACGATGGTACCGGCTGGCTGATAATGCCGTTTTCTTCCAGCATCAGTTGGACACCGCCGAGGAAACACGGAGCAACATTATCGTAGTGAACGCTGCCGGAAATGCGCCCTTCCAGCTCGCCCATCAGCGTCAGCAAACGGGTATCATCCAGCGGCTTACCGCAAAATTCGTTCATCGCCATCAGTCCGGCGACGACAGAACAGGCGCTGGAACCCAGCCCTGAGCCAATCGGCATATTCTTTTCAAGCGTCATCGCCACCGGCACGGTTTTGCCAATTTCCTGACAGAAAAGCTCCCAACATTGATACACAATGTTTTCTTTCGGGTTGTCCGGCAGTTTGCTAACAAAACGTCCTTCATTACGCAGGCTGAACAGATCGGCAGCCTCAACAGAGACGCAATCTCCCAGCAATGAACCGTCTACCGGCGAAACGGCCGCACCCAGCACATCAAACCCAACGCTGACGTTACCGATTGATGCAGGTGCATACACCTTAACCATAATTATGCTCCCAACTTCCATGACAAGGTGCGCAGCAAATCTGCGAACACACCAGCAGCGGTAACATCGTTACCCGCGCCATAACCGCGCAAGACGAGCGGCAGTGGCTGATAATAACGGCTGTAGAATGCCAGCGCATTCTCACCATCTTTGACTTTAAACAGTGGATCGTTGCCACCAACGGCGCTGATCTTGACCTTACAGCGACCTTCTTCAATGACACCGACATAGCGCAACACTTTACCTTCATCGCGCGCTTGTGCAACACGGCTGGCAAACTCATCGTCTACCGACGGCAGACGCTGCATGAAGCTGGCGACATCGCCGGAGGCATCGAAGCTGGTAGGCAGAACAGATTCCACCTCAATATCGCCCAGCTCCAACTGATAACCCGCTTCACGTGCCAGAATCAGCAGCTTACGCGCCACGTCCATACCGGACAGATCGTCGCGCGGATCGGGTTCGGTATAGCCTTTCTCTTTCGCCTGCGTGGTCGCTGCCGACAGCGACATGCCTTCATCGAGTTTACCGAAAATAAAGGACAGCGAGCCAGAGAGAATACCGGTAAAGCGAATCAGCTCATCACCCGCATTCAGCAGGTTTTGCAGGTTCTCAATCACCGGCAGGCCTGCACCAACGTTCGTGTCATACAGGAAACGGCGGCGGGATTTCGCCGCAGCACTGCGCAGTTGGTGATAATAATTCATCGACCCGGTGTTGGCTTTCTTGTTTGGGGTCACCACGTGGAAACCATCGGCCAGGAAATCCACGTACTGATCGGCCACCGCCTGATTCGACGTACAGTCAACGATAACCGGATTCAGCAGGTGATACTCTTTCACCAAACGAATCAGACGGCCCAGATTGAATGGCTCGCGGGCTTTCGCCAGCTCTTCGCGCCAGTTATCCATCGAAACGCCGTTAATATTGGTCAGCATGGCTTTGGAATTGGCAATCCCACACACACGCAGGTCAATATGCTTGTCTTTCAGCCACGATTGCTGACGGTGAATCTGCTCCAGCAGCGCGCCGCCCACGCCACCGACGCCGATCACAAACACGTCGATCACCTGATCGGTGTTAAACAGCATCTGGTGAGCAACACGTACGCCAGTGGTGGCCACATCATTGTTCACTACAACGGAGATAGAGCGCTCGGAGGAACCCTGTGCGATAGCCACGATATTGATATTGGCCGTCGCCAACGCGGAGAACAGACGCGCAGACAGACCGCGCAGCGTGCGCATGCCATCCCCCACGACAGAGAGGATCGCCAGACGTTCCATCACATCCAGCGGCTCCAGCACGCCTTCTTTCAGTTCCAGATAGAACTCGTCTTCCAGCGTTTTTCTGGCACGCGCCAGTTCGTTTTGTGATACGCAGAAGCTGATGCTGTATTCAGAAGACGACTGCGTGATCAGCACCACCGAAATGCCCGCACGCGACATCGCCGCGAACACGCGCGCCGCCATGCCAACCATGCCTTTCATGCCGGGGCCGGAAACGTTAATCATCGCCATGTTGTTCAGGTTGGTGATGCCTTTTACCGGATACTGCGTATCCGAGCTGTCCATGCCGATGAGCGTACCGGGAGCCTGAGGATTTTCGGTGTTTTTGATAAGGCAGGGAATTTGGAACTGGGCGATAGGAGCGATGGTGCGAGGGTGGAGGACTTTGGCGCCGAAATAGGACAGCTCCATCGCCTCCTGATAGGACATCGATTTCAATAATCGAGCGTCCGGCACCTGACGCGGATCGCAGGTATACACGCCGTCCACATCGGTCCAGATCTCACAGCAGTCTGCACGCAAACACGCGGCCAGCACAGCGGCGGAATAGTCAGAACCATTGCGGCCCAACACCACCAGTTCGCCTTTGTCGTTACCCGCAGTAAAGCCCGCCATCAGGATGACATGATCTTTGGGGATGGCGCTTTCAGCGATACGGCGAGTCGATTCCGTGATATCCACGGTGGATTCGAGATAGTGTCCCTGCGCCAGTAGCTTCTCGACCGGGTTGATGACGGAAACGCCATAACCGCGCGCATGGAAGACCGCTTCCATGATGGCGATAGACAGTTTTTCACCCCGGCAGATAATCGCGGCGTTCACGCTGTCAGGGCACTGACCCAGCAGCGCGATGCCATGCAGAACGTGTTTCAACTGTGCAAATTCCTGATCCACAAATGCTTTCAGGCGGGCATGGTCAAAACCGGGTTGAGACGCTGCAAGGCCTTGCAGCAGCGAAGAAAAGATCGTTTCAGCGTCATTCAAATGAGGCAGGATATCTTGTCCGGCGACGGTTTTTTCAATCATGGCAACCAGATGGTTGGTAATTTTCGCCGGAGCGGACAATATGGTAGCGACCTGTCCCTGGCGCGCGTTGTTTTCGATGATGTCGGCAACGCGCGCAAAACGCTCCGCATTTGCTACTGAAGTCCCGCCAAATTTCAACACTCGCATTTTTATCTTTTCTCCTGAATTTCTGCCAACCAAACGCCGAAAGCGTTTTTTGTATGCCGCTTTCAGGCGGCGCTGAGGATAACCTGCCGTAAAAAAAAAGCCCGCACTGTTCGGTGCGGGCTTTTTCTGGAATCTTTATATGCGTCAGCCCGCACCGTTACTGGTTGTATCGGTGATGGTAATAATCGTGGTGATCAGGCTGATAGTGCGCATGCTAAAATCGAATCTCATTAGAAGTAGAGTTATCTGCCCTATTAGTTAGGCCAATCGCCCTTTGAAGTCAACGGATTTCTTTTTTTTCTTCTCGCAGAACAAAAAATGTCTACCGCTAAACCCACTGCCGAAACGAGAATATTCCAGACGAACCATTGCTAAAATCCGCGTTTCAAGATGTTCGACTGCCAAGAAAGCCATTCTTGCTATCTTATTTCGCCAACCCTTTTTCAATGTCGTGTAGCAATCGATGGAGCATTGCCGTATCGCGCTGCTCTAAACGCCCCAGTCGCTGATGCAACCAGTCTCGCAATTTTTCATCATCCTCAACCGCCAAATTCACCAGTAGTCGATCCAAACGATCGTGCAACGCCGACAATTGTCCCGCCACAGCGGGCTGCACCGCTTCCGATTTGACGTCCATCAGTTCAGCCAGTTGGTAACAGTACACCATCACCGCCTGACCAAGATTCAGTGAAGGGTAATCCGCTTTCATCGGCACGCCGGTCAACACATCCGCCAGTTCGAGCTCTTCATTCGTCAGGCCAACATCTTCCCGACCAAACACCAGCGCCGCAGAAGCCATCCATTGCACCTTCTCCTGCAATACACCAGTCAATTCGGTTGGTGTGCAGTAATAGCGATACTTAGCTCGGCTACGTGCGGTGGTCGCGACCGTAAAGTCGACATCTGCCAATGCGTCAGCCAGCGTGGAAAATACCTGTACATTATCCAGAATATCTCCCGAACCGTGCGCTACCCAACGGGCCGCTGGCTCTTGGTACACCGTGCTACCGACAATACGCAAGCTACTGAATCCCATCGTTTTCATCGCACGGGCTGCTGCCCCTACGTTCTCTGCCCGAGCGGGCTCAACCAAAATAATATGAAACTGCATAAACTCCTCAGTATGGGTTACGTACGTTCTGCCACTGCCTCCACTCACCGTTAAATAAAACAGCGGCATCATCAACCGCTATTCACTGATAACGGTTGATTAATCAGTACTATTGGTTGATCACTGCGATGTGTTGATCGTTACCGTGAGCAATTAACAATAAACCAACAAAATTTCCGGTATCAATTCGGCCTTCGGTAGGAAACATCGGTGAGTCCAAAAATGGGCAGGAAGAGAAAACCCTAGGGAAAGTAAGGTAAATTATTTTATTTCAATAAGTTATAAAAACACTACCGTATGTGTAGCGCCAATTATGATTATTAGCATTTACTATGCTAAATCGTTCATAAAAAGTGCTAAATTGTGACGTAAACTGGCAATCCTATAAGTGTTTATCACAAAATAGTTAACGTGCTAAAATGAAATTTGATATATGTCAACAGAACCGTAGATTTATCAGCAGGCAAAATCCGTGCTTACTGTTATGTTGCTGTTAATAAGGTTAAACTGTGCGCCACTTTGAGCGCAGTTAAATTAGCGCCACGCTCATCCGCTAGCAGTACCTCTAAGCGGGTAGAGAAAGAACACCAGTAACGCCTTTACGTACTTGAGTCTGATGTTGAGCGAGAGCGTAGTTTACCTCGATAAGCTCCAGGGAAATACCCGGAATAACTGGCGTTGTAGCCAGCGGGCCAGCAGGGTATGACAGCGACTTCTGTACTTCCGATTTCTATAATTTAAGTTGGCAATTTTAGGTAGCAAACATGCAGACGCCGCACATTCTTATTGTTGAAGACGAGCTAGTAACTCGTAATACCCTCAAAAGCATTTTTGAGGCGGAAGGATACGTTGTTCACGAAGCCACTGATGGCGCAGAAATGCACCACATTTTGTCAGAAAATGACATCAATCTGGTGATCATGGACATCAACCTGCCAGGAAAGAACGGCCTGTTGCTGGCACGTGAACTGCGTGAGCAGGCCACCGTTGCCTTGATGTTCCTCACCGGTCGTGACAATGAAGTCGATAAGATTCTCGGTCTGGAAATCGGTGCGGATGACTACATCACCAAACCATTCAACCCACGTGAATTGACAATCCGCGCGCGTAACCTGCTGTCACGCACCATGAATCTGGGCAGCGGCACTGAAGAGCGCCGTCTGGTGGAAAGCTATCGCTTCAACGGCTGGGAGTTGGACATCAATAGCCGTTCTCTGATTAGCCCCGCTGGCGAACAATACAAGCTGCCGCGCAGTGAATTCCGCGCCATGCTGCACTTCTGCGAGAACCCAGGCAAGATTCAGTCTCGTGCAGAGCTGCTGAAGAAAATGACGGGTCGCGAGCTTAAGCCGCATGACCGCACCGTTGACGTCACCATCCGCCGTATCCGCAAGCACTTTGAATCGACTGCGGACACGCCGGAAATCATCGCGACGATCCACGGCGAAGGCTACCGCTTCTGTGGCGATCTGGAAAATTAATTCCTCTCAGCCGGAACAGGCATCTGCTCCGGCTGTTTTCCCGTCTTACCGCTCGTTATTCACTCTTTCCCCACGGCATAACCGGCACCGCGCTTAACGCATTTTTCGGCGATCCATCGACTAAGCGATCGGAGTAAGCAAGGTAGATCAGCGCATTGCGTTTTTGATCGTAAAAGCGAACAACCTGCAATTTCTTGAAAACCAGCGAGGTTCTTTTCTGGAATACTACAGAACCGCGGTCACCGGCGTTTTTGATTTTATCGGACAACGTAATCGGCCCAACCTGCTGACAGGAAATAGCCGCGTCCGACGTGTCTTCCGCCAGCCCTAATCCGCCCTTGATTCCGCCCGTTTTGGCTCGGCTAATGTAGCAGGTCACGTTTGAGACATCCGGGTCGTCAAACGCTTCCACCACGATCTTATGGTCTGGCCCCAGCAGTTTAAAGGCAGTATCGACAGACCCGACCTCTTCCGCGCTGACGACGCCAGCGGTGGATAGCAATAGCAGACCCGCTCCCATGATGCGTTTTATGTTCATATTCCAGGCCTCGTGACAATCATGACAAACGATTAATAACCACAATTAAAAAGAGGATGTACAAAATAAACCACTATAGTCATCCTCCTTATCCAAATTACCTGCGGAATATTTTCAAAAATCTTCGGCAGTACCAAAGTGAAAATATTGCTATGATGCGGGATCTCAATACGCTCGCGCCCAATGTGTTTGATGAGGAAGATTATGGATCAAGCCGGTATTATACGTGACTTGCTTAACTGGCTGGAAAGCCATCTCGACCAACCGCTATCACTGGATAATGTGGCGGCGAAAGCGGGTTATTCCAAGTGGCATCTGCAAAGAATGTTCAAAGACGTGACAGGCCATGCCATTGGTTCATATATCCGAGCGCGGAGATTGACCAAAGCGGCGGTTGCACTTTGTCTGACCAGCCGCCCTATCCTTGATATTGCTCTGCAATACCGTTTTGATTCACAACAGACTTTTACCCGCGCGTTCAAAAAGCAGTTTACCCAAACGCCCGCGTCTTATCGTCGTTCCGATAATTGGAATACTTTCGGCATTCGTCCGCCGATCCGGCTCGGCGCGTTTACCCTGCCACAACCGGAATTTGTTACCCTGCCAGAAACACAGCTTCTTGGGCTAACGCAAACCTATAATTGCCGCCTGGAACAGATTTGTAACTTCCGTACGGAAATTCGCGTTCACTATTGGCGTCAATTTTTAGGTGAAACCTGCTCCGTTCCCCCTGTGCTTTACGGGCTGCATCATTCACGGCCGAGCAAAGAGAAAGACGACGAACACGAGGTGCTCTACACCACCGCGCTGGAGCCACAGTATCTACCGGATGATGTCCATACGGGCGAGCCGATCACGCTACCGGGCGGCGACTACGCGATGTTTGTCTTTGAAGGGCCGAAAGACGAGCTACAGGATTTCATTATCACGCTGTATGACACCTGTCTGCCGACCTTCCAACTCACGCGCCGTAAAGGATTTGATGCCGAACGCTTCCATCCAGACGGCACAAAGCGAGATGACATTCCCGCGATCATCCGCTGCGAGTATTTTATCCCTATCCAGCACCCAGAGCCGCTCTCAGCGCTGTAACTCATCCAGTGCCGGAATATCCAGATGAGAGATATCTCCGGCCGTTTCCACCACCCATCCCGGTGCAAGCCACGGACTTTGCTGATAATCGATGCGCGACAGGGAGCAGTTGCGTAAGCGCAAACGCCGCTCAGCCGAGGCGGGTAACCCCAGAACCGTACTCAGCAGGCACCCCAGCGCCATCCCATGACTAACCAGCAAAGGACGACTTCCCGCAGGCAGCGCCAGACAACGCTCCAGAACGCCGTGCATGCGTCGCGCCACATCAGACATCGATTCGCCTTCCGGGATACGGCCATCGGGCGTGCCATCCACCAGCCCTTTACGCCACCCTTCCTCCTCGGTGCTCAGCGAATCCAGATCGCGCGCTTCCAATATGCCCATGTTCAATTCACGTAATCCGGGTTCCAGGATTATCTGGCAATTACCACAGGATTTAGCGATGATTTCTGTCGTCTGACGCGTTCTTCCGAGATCGCTGGTAAAAATATGCGTAATCCCTAACGTCCTGATTCGTTCAGCAACTTGCTGTGCCTGTTGCTCACCTCTTGGCGTCAGCGCACTGTCCGATTGACCTTGAATACGTCGAGCCACATTCCATTCTGTTTCGCCGTGGCGAACAAGATATACCTGTAACATGGTTATTTTCCGTTATACTGCGTCAAATTAACTAAAGGTACGAAACTGTTATGTATCACGTTGTTGCTGCAACTACCAACCCGGCAAAGATTAAGGCTATTACGCTAGCATTCACCGATGTCTTTGGTGCAGAGAACTGCCGCATCGAAGGCGTTGACGTCGATAGCGGCGTCCCGCGTCAACCTCTTGGTTCTATCGAAACCCGTACTGGCGCCAGAAACCGCGTCATGATGGCACGTCAAGTGCGGCCGGAAGCCGATTTTTGGGTCGGTGTCGAAGCAGGTATTGAAGAAAGCATGACGTTCGCCTGGATGGTGATCGAAAACACCCACCTGCGTGGCGAATCACGCTCTGCCAGCCTGGTCCTTCCAGAAAGTATATTACATGGTATCCGTGAAGGGCGGGAATTAGGCGATGAAATGGAACGTTTGACGGGCGTTCAGAATATTAAACATAAAGGTGGTGCCATCGGCGTCTTCACCGACGGCAAACTGTCACGTACCAGCGTGTATCATCAGGCGCTGCTGCTGGCACTGGTGCCGTTTCATAATCCGATCTATCAGATTCCCGTTCAGGCCGCAAAACCGTAACGGTTACGCGTCGTCACCCAACGGTTTATCTGCCGACAGCAACTGCGCTTCCAGCCAGCTTTTTAACGCGGGGGGCGCGGCTTTCAGGCTATTTGAACCGCGCGTGATGGTAGCAATCCCCGCGCCTAACTCGCTTTTCAGCTCACGCTGACTCATTTCACCCCGCATCAGTTCCTGCACAATTCTCACTCGCGTTCCCAACGCAGTACGCTCGTCCGGCGTCAGTAGCAGTTGGAGCAACGGCAATTGCAGATCCTCCGCAATAGACTGCTGCAATAGCGCGACAAAGCGTAGCCAGTGCTCATTGTCTTGTTCAGAAAGTGCCGGGTCGAGAAGCGATAACGGAGTCATAACGGGCTGCCATACTATTTAACTAGTACGGCAGCATAACACAATTTCAGGTGACGATCGCAACGCCGCGTCTCAATAACGCCGCTGCCATTCCGCATCTGTCAGCACGTTGGCGGGCTGGTGCAGGAAATAACGATAGAAGACGTCATAAGCCAGCACATTTTTCACGTAGCCCCGTGTTTCCGAAAACGGAATACTTTCGATGAACGCAACGGGATCGATGCGCCCCGCACTGTTTCTCAACCAGGTATTCACGCGCGATGGCCCAGCGTTATAAGCCGCGGAAGACAGAATGCGGTTACGGCCAAATGTCTGGTACACGTACTCCAGATAGCTCGTTCCCAACAGAATATTGGTTTCAGGATCGAACAGCTGGCTGCTGTTCGTATAGAACGTGATATTGCTCATTTTGGCAGTATGCTGTGCCGTGGCTGGCATCAACTGCATCAAGCCTGATGCGCCAACCGGGGAACGTGCTTTCGGGTTCCAGGCGCTCTCCTGACGTGCGATCGCCATCGCATAGCTTTGGCTAATGCCTTTCCCCTGCGTTTCACGGCGGAATTCATCATTCCAGGCCAGCGGGAAACGTTCTTCCAGATGATCCCACAGCTTCGCGACAATCGTTGCCTGCACGCTCAAATCCGCCCAGCGCTGTTCAAACGCATAGCGAGCCAGCGCTTCCTGCTGCGGTTTGCTGCGGTTCGCTACCAGCCCGACCCACTCGCTGCGCGCCAGATTATCCATCTGCCAAAACATCAACTCCCGCACACGGGCAACTTCCGGTAGCTGGGTCAAAGAAGGATCTGGCTTCACCGCTGTCATGATCGTAATGGGGTAGCGCTCGTTGAGCTTCTGCGCTGCCGCCATAGGATAGAACCCGCGCTCCTGCATCAGGCTGCGTAATAGCGTCTCACCTTCCTGACGCTTGCCCTGATCCAACAGCACCACCGCGCGCCAGTAACGCCATTCATCTTTCTGTAACGCCTCTGCCGGCAAGCGCGCCATCCAGCTCGTCAGCCCCTGACGATCGCCAGCGCCCAACGCCATCCGTACACGGCGTTCCAGCAAGGTGGTCGATGTACTCCGCCGCACCACGCCATCCCGCCACTGTGCCTGCTCTGAGGTGGCATCGTTGCCCATCAACCGCCAGGCAATAGTTTCTTCCATCTCCTGACGTTCTGCGGCGCTCATTTTCTGTAGACGGACAATCACTGGCAGCATCGAACGGGCATTATCGGCATCCTGACGCGCCGTGCGCGTAAAGGCCGACAGCGTGACTTTCCGGGTGAAATCCGTTGGCCCGACGCTACGAGCGAAGCTCTCCAGCGAATTCGGATCGTTCTGGAGTTTTAGCAGCGCATCGCCCATCGTTTTATAATCGTCGGGTAACTGTTTGATGAGGTAACTCACCAGACTACTGCTGCCTTCATCCATCGCCAGACGCGCGCGTTCCAGCGTCGTCAGCGGCGTCTGTTCGCCCGCCTGCTGCCAGGCTGAGAAGAGTTTATCGCATACGGCAGGGAGCGAACGCCCGGTCAGCCAGATATCACGCGTGGCTTCCCACACGCCCTGACGCTGACCAGTGGCCCACTGGGCATAATAAAAGTTACAGCGGGCGCTGACCGGTTTCGGTGGCTGCGGACTAAATGCCAACAGCCCGATCCAGTCCTGACGACGCGCCAGTTCATTCACAAAGCTGGTGTTGAGATTACGGGCGGGCGGCAGCGTCGGATGCGTTGCCATAAACTGTCTCACCTGCGTCGCGCTGACCTGGCTCAGGTCCTGCGTGAGCGAGCGGTATTCAAGATAAGGATAAAGCGGGTAACTGCGCAGCGTCGGCATCAGCTGCGCTACCGTGTCCATTTGGTTGCTGTCCCATGCTTGCTTAACCTGCTGATAGCGCTGACGCTGTTCGTCCAGAGAATCCGCCAGCACATGGCCGGAGGCCCCAGCCAGACATATCGCCGCAACGGCGTACCACCAATGACCCGCTTTCATCACCTGCATTAACCTCATCCGTTATCGAACTTGCTATCGGCATCCTTCATCGTATCGATACCCCTATCCTATACCCAAAATAATTCAAGTGGCGTGAAGGCGGCAACCGCATGAATCCCCAGGAGCTTACTCAGGTAAGTGACTGGGGTGAGTAAGGGCAGCCAACGCACAAGCAACTTGAAGTATGACGGATATATCGGGCAGATCCAGTGTGGCACATCATGCCAGACAACGATACGTCGATCCGCAAACCGATTCTGAAATTCATCAGGCGGGTCTATCTCTCAGATCGGCCATGGCAAATCGCCGGATAGCTGGGATCGTGGGCTGAAACCCGCTACACTTCATACTCAAAGTCATGCAATTAGAATAATCAATCCGCTGCCAGGGCATTCCCCGGGCGGCATCACTGAGTATTAAGTAGCACAGTGCTACACATGGTCACCCTATTAGGTTGACAAATCATAGAGATAAGAGAGAGGCGAAGTCGCAACGTGGCTCAATATGTTTATACCATGCATCGCGTCGGTAAGGTCGTTCCGCCGAAGCGTCACATTCTGAAAAACATCTCCCTCAGTTTTTTCCCCGGTGCCAAGATCGGCGTACTGGGTCTGAACGGAGCCGGTAAATCAACGCTGTTGCGTATTATGGCTGGCATTGATACGGACATCGAGGGCGAAGCTCGCCCACAACCTGGAATCAAAATCGGCTACTTGCCGCAGGAACCGCAGTTAAATACGGAGCACACCGTACGTGAATCCGTAGAAGAAGCGGTGTCTGAAGTCGTGACCGCGCTGAAGCGTCTTGATGAAGTCTATGCACTGTATGCCGACCCGGATGCAGATTTCGATAAACTGGCTGCTGAGCAAGGCAAGCTGGAAGAAATCATTCAGGCACATGACGGTCACAATCTGAATAACCAGTTGGAGCGCGCTGCCGATGCGCTGCGCTTGCCGGAGTGGGATGCGAAAATCGCCAACCTGTCCGGGGGTGAACGTCGCCGCGTGGCACTGTGCCGTCTGCTGCTGGAAAAGCCGGACATGTTGCTGCTCGACGAACCAACCAACCACCTGGATGCCGAGTCCGTAGCCTGGCTGGAACGCTTCCTGCACGACTTCGAGGGCACTGTTGTGGCGATTACCCACGACCGTTACTTCCTCGATAACGTAGCGGGCTGGATTCTGGAGCTGGACCGTGGCGAAGGGATTCCGTGGGAAGGTAACTACTCTTCCTGGCTGGAGCAGAAAGATCAGCGTCTGGCACAGGAAGCCTCTCAGGAAGCAGCACGCCGTAAATCCATTGAGAAAGAGCTGGAATGGGTGCGTCAAGGTGCCAAAGGCCGTCAGTCCAAAGGTAAGGCTCGTCTGGCACGCTTTGAAGAGCTGAACAACACGGAATACCAGAAACGTAACGAAACCAACGAACTGTTTATTCCGCCTGGTGCTCGCCTCGGCGATAAAGTGGTGGAAGTCACTAACCTCAGCAAATCTTACGGCGAACGCCAGCTCATCGACGGGCTGTCTTTCTCCGTACCGAAAGGTGCCATTGTCGGCATTATCGGCCCGAACGGCGCCGGTAAATCGACGCTGTTCCGTATGATGTCCGGTCAGGAGCAGCCAGATAGCGGTACAATCGAGCTGGGTGAAACAGTGAAACTGGCGTCAGTTGACCAGTTCCGTGATGCGATGGACAACAGCAAAACCGTCTGGGAAGAAGTGTCCGGCGGACAAGACATCATGCGTATCGGCAACACCGAGATGCCAAGCCGCGCGTACGTTGGCCGTTTCAACTTCAAAGGGGTTGATCAAGGCAAACGCGTTGGCGAGCTGTCCGGTGGTGAACGCGGTCGTCTGCATCTGGCGAAGCTGTTGCAGGTCGGCGGCAACGTGCTGCTGCTCGATGAACCGACCAACGACCTGGATATCGAAACCCTGCGCGCGCTAGAAAACGCCCTGCTGGAATTCCCGGGCTGTGCCATGGTGATCTCGCATGACCGTTGGTTCCTCGACCGTATCGCAACACACATTCTGGATTATCAGGATGAAGGTAAAGTGGAATTCTTCGAAGGTAACTTTACCGAATACGAAGAATACAAAAAGCGTACGCTGGGTGCCGATGCGCTGGAACCACACCGCATCAAGTACAAGAAGATCGCGAAATAAGCCGTTATCGAACGTTATAAATAAATGGCCCGCAATGCGGGTAATGCCAGTCAGTTAAGCGACTGACTGGCATTTTATCTACGGGCCTTACTGTATTTTTGGGGCCTTTCTTTTACTATTCGTGGGAAGGCCCTTTCCCTTCTTATCGGTAATTTCACCAGTTGTCCCTGGCTTTCAAGATCACGCATTAGTTCCGGGATGCGGCCCGGTGAAGCACCCTGTAGTGTCATCAGCATTCGCATCACCATTCCGCACGATTCTGAGAAGCTCAGCTGATTTGGCCAGTATCCTTTCAGATGTCCTGCCATTTTAATCATCTGATATCTTACAAGATTATAGGCCAGTAATACTCCCCATAACTCCTGCTCCACGAGCTCAGGTTTCTTACTTCGCAGTGTCAGCCTGCTCAGTTGCATCGTCTGCTTTATCTCACGGTAGCCCAGCTCGATTTCCCACCGGTGGCTGTACAGGTCCGCCATCTCTCCACCAGGGAAGCGCAGCGCATCCGTCATCGACGTCAGCAGATGACAGACCTTTCCTTTGCGGGTCAGTGTCAGTAGCCGTGCTGTGATTTCCTCCCCCAGACCCGGCCACTTTTTACGGGCCTGTGGACTGGTTTTCAATTTTACCAGATGATCACCTTTACCCAGCTTCCTGACCTCTTCATACTGCGCCCCCTTTTTCAGCGGGATCAGCCAGTGCCGGTGTTTCCCCGCCTGATTCCAGGCATTCAGCAAACCCAGTGCGTAATAGCCTTTATCGAGTAAAGTCAGCGTGTTATCACCTGTCTGTGCTATCAACTGTTCTGCAAGCGCATTTTCACTCTCTTTCATCGTGCCAAAGGCTGCTGCCGTCAGCAGATGGCTGGTCAGCTCCATCTGGCAGACCATTTTTACCTGTGGATAGAGTCCCGGTTTTCCGCCATGTGTCTGGCGCGGGAAGGCGGCATCATTTTCTGGTGTATCCGGCGTTCGCCAGACCACGCCATCCACGGCCAGCAGAGTCAGGCCACACCAGTGTGGATGTGGCGTTTCACTATGCCAGAGCTGTGCAGTTTGTGTGAACACACGGCGAACGGCCTCACTTCCCAGGCGCTGGCGAGCCTGAATCACGGCACTCGGGGCGACAAAGGGACGGTTACCCGGCAGCATAATATCCAGACGGTTAACAATCTGGTGAAGGGGCTCTTTACGTTCAAGCGCCATGCCGACAATGCACCAGACCATCATTTCAAGCGGGAGACGCCGCTTGCGTAGCGTGACCGTGCCGGACTCGGCGAGACAACGTGAGACGAGTTCGGGGTCGAGATAATCCCCCAGAGAAGTCAGTGGGTTACGCAAAGAGTCGTAATGGGATACCAGATCAAGAGCCTGTCCAATGTGCATAAAAAAATCCGGAAACGGGTGAGCATTTCCGGATTTTTACACATCCACTGGATCGGTCAACCGATCCTTAACTGATCGGCATTACCGCAATGCGGGCCATTTATTTCTATCATGCTTCATCTACCGGAAATCAGAACGTTTCCCAGTTTTGATTATCGCTGCCTTTGCTACTGCTTCCGGCAATCGCCATCGCTGGCGCTAAACGCGGTTGCGGTGCCGCTTTTGGCAATGACGCTTTCAGCTTCTGAGCGACGCCAGCCAGTTTAAATACCGCGACAGCCTGCGTCAGACGAGCAGCCTGCTCTTCAAGTGAAACGGCCGCTGCCGAGGCTTCCTGCACCAGTGCTGCGTTCTGCTGCGTCGCGCTATCCATTTCAGACACAGCCTGACTAACCTGCCCAATGCCACGGCTCTGTTCGTCAGAAGCGGAAGCAATTTCCCCCATGATGTCAGTCACGCTGACAACCGCACGCACAATCTCACCCATGGTTGTCCCCGCCTGAGACACGAGCCCTGAGCCCGTTTCCACCAGCCGGCTTGATTCACCAATCAGCCCTTCAATCTCTTTCGCGGCTTGTGCGCTGCGCTGCGCCAAATTACGAACTTCCCCCGCCACCACAGCAAAACCACGTCCTTGCTCACCCGCACGCGCGGCTTCTACCGCGGCGTTCAGCGCCAGAATGTTGGTCTGGAAGGCGATGCTGTTAATAACGGAAGTGATCTCGGAAATGCGTTTTGAGCTTGTAGAAATGTCCTGCATGGTGTCCACCACGCCTTGCACAATTTGTCCGCCCTTCTCCGCTTTTTCAGAGGCATTTTTTGCCAACTGGCTGGCGTGATGAGCATTGTCAGAGTTCTGTTTCACCGTTGCGGTCAGCTGTTCCATGCTCGCCGCGGTTTCTTCCAGCGCGGCGGCCTGCTGCTCGGTACGCGAAGAGAGATCGACGTTGCCCGCTGTGATTTCTGACGATCCCTGGTAGATCGAATCCGCCCCTTCACGCACGATCGTCACCGTATCCGTCAGCTCCGCCTGCATGTTCTGGATATTCGTCCCCAGAATGCCGATTTCATTGCGCCCCATTGCCATCGGCGGCTGCGTCAAATCGCCCGCTGCAATATTCTGGATACGCTCAACCAGTCTGTTGATTGGCGCGAGGATCACATTGCGCACCATGATGTAGGCCATGATCGCCATAATGATCGACAGGGCAAATGAACCTGCCATCATCCAGTAACCCAGCTTGGCATTCTGTTCTGCTTGTAGATTGATATCCTGCGCGGCTTTTGTCAGCTCAGTCACTTTCTTACGCACTGGAACACTGAATGCTTCATCTAACTGACGGGCCACTGTGCTTTCCAACGACACCAGATCTTCAAATTCACCATCACTCGTGGCTTTCTGCATCACAACAATCGCATTATCGCGATAGTTGTTATAAGCCTTGAGGATATCCTCGTCCAAGGCCTTTTCACTCTCCAGTTTGTCTGGGCGTGCGAGATATTCATCCAGACGCTTCTGCGAGGCTCTGACTCGACCAGCAGCCTGATCTGAAGCGGATTTAAACACCTCGTGATCGCTAATACGGTTTGCTGCACCAGCCTGAATAAGCAGCAGTCTGGCTACGCGTAGCTGATCGAGGCTACTGCTGATACCGGCTCGGATATCAGACAATTCATTCGCTTTATCGAGTGAATCATTACTCTGTTTTAAAAAATAACTCGCTGTGCCAATAGAAAGCGCAAATAAAATCAGGATAATTGAAAAAAGAGTAATAAATAACGAAACGAGACGTATATTGTTGATGTAACTCAACTTCTCTTTTTGAATAGACATCGGTTGCATTCTCATTTTCACCATCACTGGTATACATTATCTCTGCCATTACAAGCACGGCAGAGTCCAGATAGCACTGTGACAATAACGCCACGCAGGACCACACCTTTCATAAAAAAGTCAAAAGGAACCAACATTGTTATCGGCATTTTCAATCTAAAACGTACCTAAAATAAGTTGATAGAAATCACGTTTCAATAAAAATCAAAAGATACAAATAAAAATGAAACAAAAATATTGTAGCGACGGCATCACTGCTGCTTTTTCAAAAACGTTGAGTAATCATCCAACGCTCTATGTTGTAAAACAAAGTCGATAAAACACGCTAACGCGGGCGAATTCAGCTTGCGGCTGGGATACACCAGATAAAGCTCGTTAGCTTCCGCCTGCCAATCCGACAAAACCCTGACCAATTTTCCGGACACCGCGTCATCCAGACAGAGAAAATCTGGCAATAGCGTAATGCCAGCTCCCGCAATAGCGCACTCGCGAGCGTAAAGCAGGTTATCGGTGATATGTGCATCGGGCAGTAACCAGCGATAAAGTTCTGAACCGCGATGAAGGAGCCACTCCGTCCAGGCATGATGCGCAATACAGCGGTGCTGTTGAAGCTGCTGCGGATGGAGTAATGCCGGGTGCCGCGCCAGATAGTCAGGCGATGCCAGCAAATAGCGGGGAATCTGCCCAAGCGGGCGTCCAATCAGTGAAGAATCGTGCGGTTTACCGGTACGAAAAGCGACATCAAACCCTTCCTGTACCAGATCGATCACCGCATCTGAAATCAGTACATCCAGCGATACTGCGGGAAAGCGCTGCTGAAATTCAGCGGTCAGCCGCGCCAGCAGCGTGGAACCTAATCCTGCCGGGCTGGTGATGCGTAACCGCCCACTGGGGTTATCGCGCAGACGCTGTATAGCGAGATCGGCACGCTCACTGGCTTGTAGCATCTCCTGACAGTGAATCAGATAACGCTCACCCGCAAACGTCAGATTGAGCTGGCGCGTCGTTCGGTTCAACAGCCGCAGGCCAATCTGCTGTTCAAGCTGGCTAATGCGCAAGCTCAGGCTGGATTTTGCCAGCCCGGCTTTGCGCGCCGCCTGTGTAAAACTGCCACACTCGGCCACCAGCGCAAACAGCGCCATATCCTGCAATTGTTTAAACATGATTGTTCACCTCAAACGAACACTGCATTATTTATTGTCCATCTTATCAGCCCTATCTCAGTGTTCTACACTTGGTTTTATTCAAAGAAGCCAGCCTTATTTACACAACCGCATTCTGAAAATAATGAGGAATAGACCATGACCGTTCATGCGATAGCCGTTGATCCACAACAGCCAGAAAATTTCATCGCCATCACTCAGGACATCCCCGAGCCCGGTGAATACGATCTGTTAATCGACGTAAAAGCCATTTCCGTCAACCCGGTGGATACCAAAGTGCATGCCGGATTGCGCCAGAATGGATTACAGCAGCCTAGAATTCTCGGCTGGGATGCCAGCGGCGTCGTGCTGAAAACAGGCAGCGCCGTTAGCCAGTTTCGGGTAGGCGATGAAGTCTGGTACGCCGGTGATATCACCCGTCCCGGCAGCAACACGACACATCAGTTAATTGATTCACGCATCGTCGCACACAAGCCCGCGTCTCTCGACTGGGCCGCAGCGGCTGCCATGCCGCTCACGACGCTGACCGCGTGGGAAGGGCTGTTCGAGCACTTGAAAATACAGCAGGCTGACAGCGAGAAAACGCTGCTGATTATCGGTGGTGCAGGCGGCGTAGGCTCCCTTGCGATTTCTCTGGCCGCGCTGCGCAGTTCGGTGAACATTATCGCTACTGCATCAAAGCCTGACTCGGCGGAATGGTGCCGCCAGCGTGGTGCGCACAAGGTCGTGGATTACCGTAATTTGGTGGCTGAGCTAGAAAAAGAAGGGATCAAACAGGTCGATTACATTTTCTGTTTGAACGATACCGACGGCCACTGGGAGGCGATCAGCAAGCTGATCGCACCGATGGGGCATATCTGTACCATCGTGGAAAACAAAAACCCGCTCGACCAAACGGCGCTGAAACTCAAAAGCGCGGCGCTACATTGGGAACTCATGTTTACCCGCAGCATGTTTACCACACCGGATATCGCCGAACAGGGGAACATTTTGCACGAAGTCGCACAGCTGGTTGATGCTGGAAAACTTCAGGGAACCGCCAGCGAAACGCTGCAAGGGTTAACGGTAGACACGCTGAAGCAGGCTCACGATAAAGTGCTGGAAGGGCATATGCGCGGCAAGATCGTTATCGCGCTGTAATAACGCAATCAGCCCCTTACGGGGCTGATTAAAACTAACCGATCAATCACACATCAGAACAGCAGACGGGCACGAATGGTGCCTGGAATCGCCTTCATCAGTTGCAGAGCAGTTTGCGCGCCGTCAGTTTCAACATCAATCACCACATAACCAATCTCAGGTGTCGTTTGCAGATACTGTGCGGCAATGTTAATACCCTGCTCAGCAAAGATCTGGTTAATTTTGGTAATGATGCCAGGACGGTTTTCATGGATGTGCAGCAGGCGGCTGGCGCGTGCGCCGTGAACAGGCAGCGATACTTCCGGGAAATTCACCGCAGACAGCGTAGAACCGTTGTCTGAGTATTTCGCCAGTTTGCCAGCCACTTCATCACCGATATTTTCCTGCGCTTCCTGCGTGGAACCACCGATATGCGGCGTCAGCAGTACGTTGTCAAACTCGCACAGCGGCGACAGGAACGGATCGCTGTTGGTTGCCGGCTCTTGCGGGAATACGTCAATGGCCGCACCGGACAGGTGCTTGCTGCTCAGCACTTCACACAGTGCTGGAATATCAACCACCGTACCGCGAGCAGCGTTAATCAGGATAGCACCCGGTTTCATCAGCGCCAGTTCTTCCGCACCCATCATATTCTGCGTGCTGTCATTTTCCGGCACGTGCAGGCTCACCACATCGCTCATATTCAGCAGGTCGGACAGATGGCGCACCTGCTGAGCATTACCCAGCGGCAGTTTGCTTTCGATATCATAGAAATAAACGTGCATACCCAGGCTTTCAGCCAGAATACCCAACTGCGTACCGATGTGGCCGTAGCCGATGATCCCGAGCTTTTTGCCGCGAGCTTCAAACGATCCCACAGCCAGTTTGTGCCAGATACCACGGTGTGCTTTCGCGTTCGCTGCCGGAATACCGCGCAGCATCAGAAGCATTTCACCGATCACCATTTCTGCCACGGATCGGGTATTGGAAAACGGTGCGTTAAATACCGGGATACCGCGTTTAGTCGCAGCCGACAGATCAACCTGATTAGTCCCGATACAGAAACACCCTACCGCGATCAGTTTTTCCGCAGCAGCAAAAATCTCTTCTGTCAGATGAGTACGCGAGCGGATACCCACAAAGTGCGCATCGCGGATGGAGGCTTTCAGCGCCTCAGGATCCAGCGCGCCCTTATGGAACTCGATGTTGGTGTAACCGGCTGCACGCAGGTTATCCAGCGCGCTTTGGTGCACGCCTTCCACTAACAGAAACTTAATCTTGTCTTTTTCCAGTGATACCTTTGCCATTTCCCGACCTTATTTTCAGACATCAAATGTGACAGAGTGCTAAATAGCCTCTGCCAACATAACAAAAATTACGCAGTCAGCAATACAAACGATTGCTTCGCCCGAATCACGCTACAGAGAGGCGCGTCTGATTTATGGCAAAAAATATTGCCAAAGATGAGCATCGCCATATCGACGATAAATAAAATAAGAAAATGTGATATTAAGTACCAAAAATGAGCCGTTAACTAAATAGATTTTTTTAGCTAAAAAATTTCTGACGTGGACGCTCACCACGTCAGAACGATCCCGTACTCATTTAACGACGGTTTTTACACCCTCAGACGTGCCGACTAACGCGACATCCGCACCGCGGTTGGCAAACAGCCCAACGGTCACCACGCCTGGGATACCATTGATGTGATTTTCTACCGCGATCGCATCCATGATATTCAGGTTGTGCACATCCAGAATCACGTTGCCGTTATCCGTCACGACGCCCTGACGATAGACCGGCTGCCCGCCTAGCTTCACCAGTTCACGTGCGACGTAAGACCGCGCCATCGGGATAACTTCAACCGGCAGCGGGAATTTACCTAGCACATCAACCTGCTTGGAGGCATCAACAATGCAGATGAACTGACGCGACAGCGCCGAAATGATTTTCTCGCGGGTCAGTGCCGCACCACCGCCTTTAATCATCTGCATATGGCCGTTGATCTCATCGGCACCATCGACGTAAACATCCAGTGAATCGACTTCATTGGCGTCAAAGACGGGGATACCCAGACTTTTCAGTTTTTCCGTTGAGGCATCCGAGCTGGAGACCGCGCCTTTGATTTGGTGTTTTATCGAACCCAGCGCATCAATAAAATGTGCCGCCGTCGATCCGGTTCCTACTCCCACAATGGTGTCTGGGCGGACATAGTCTAGCGCTGCCCATCCCACTGCTTTTTTCAGTTCATCTTGCGTCATAATCTGCTTCTGGCCTGTAGAATCGATATACGAAAACGTGTGCGTATTATAGAACATGCACGTTGGGGAAAGCGTGCAAATTCACTTCATCGCTGATGCATTATTTCATGCACATCATTTCCCTCATACCGTGCTGAATCGTGATTGCGCACAATAGCCAAAAATAAGATTTCTGCATGGCAAAGCAGCAAAATGTGGCATAGTGAAAAAAACAGACTCATTCAGAGGATTTTGACTTTCATGAAACGCCCGGACTATCGAACGCTTCAGGCTCTGGATGCCGTCATCCGCGAGCGTGGTTTTGAGCGCGCCGCCCAAAAATTGTGTATTACCCAATCTGCCGTTTCGCAACGTATCAAACAGCTGGAAAACTTGTTCGGCCAACCGCTCTTGGTCAGAACCATCCCCCCTCGCCCGACAGAACAAGGGCAGAAACTGCTGGCGTTGCTTCATCAGGTTGAGCTGCTGGAAGAAGAGTGGCTGGGCAATGAAACCAACAGCGATATCCCGCTGCTGCTGTCGTTGGCGGTGAACGCCGACAGTCTGGCAACCTGGCTGCTGCCCGCGTTACAGCCTGTGCTGGTCGATTCGCCGATTCGTCTCAATTTGCAGGTAGAAGATGAAACACGCACTCAGGAAAGGCTGCGCCGGGGTGAAGTGGTGGGTGCGGTAAGTATTCAGTCTCAGCCGCTGCCAAGCTGCCTGGTGGATAAACTGGGTGCACTGGATTATCTGTTTGTGGCCTCGCCGACCTTTGCCGCCCGCTATTTTCCCAATGGCGTGACGCGTTCGGCACTGCTACGCGCCCCTGCGGTCGCCTTCGACCATCTGGATGATATGCATCAGGCTTTTTTACAGCAGAACTTTGATTTGTCGCCGGGCAGCGTTCCCTGTCACATCGTGAATTCATCAGAAGCGTTTGTACAACTGGCGCGACAAGGTACGACCTGCTGCATGATCCCACATCTGCAAATCGAGAAAGAACTGGCCAATAACGAATTAGTCGACCTGACGCCGGGGCTGTTTCAGCGTCGGATGCTCTACTGGCACCGTTTCGCGCCGGAAAGCCGGATGATGAGAAAAGTAACGGACGCCCTGCTCGCACACGGTCATCAGGTACTGCGGCAGTCATAACGTGCTGAGGGTGGGAGTGACGTCGTGATAAAGAACAACAGGCCTGAGCAAGCAGGCCTGTTGTTCCGTCAATGTTGGCACAACGATGGGTTGAAGCTCTCGTTACGGCGTACGCTGTAACTCAAACACGACATCGACCTGATCGTCAAAGTGAATGGTTTGCTGTTCGTAGGTTTGCGCCGCTTCAGTTTGCACCGCCGCATCTGCTGCTTTGAACATCCGGGCCACTGGCATCGGCTGGTAGTTGGCAACGTGGTAGCGAACGCTGTAGATCGGCCCCAGCTTGGCGTTGAAGCCCTGCGCCAACGCGGCTGCCTGACTTGTCGCCTGCTCAATGGCTTTCTTACGCGCTTCATCACGATAGGTTTCTGGATTGGCAACGCCTAATTCTACCGTGCGAATCTCATTCAGCCCCGATTTCAGCGCCCCATCCAGTAGTTCGTTCAGCTTGTCTAACTGACGCAGCGTCACTTCCACCTGACGCACGGCACGATAGCCTTTCAGCACCGAGCCGCCCGTTTTCAGATAGTCGTATTCTGGCTGTGTGCGTAAATTGGCGGCATTAATATCTTTTTTCTCAATGCCATTTTTACCCAGAAAATCAAAATATTGTGCAACACGAGCATCGACCTGCTTTTTCGCTTCCGCCGCATCCTTCGATGACACGCTCACTTCAATCGCCAGACGAGCGATATCCGGCGTCGCATCTACGCTGGATGTCCCTGACGTCACGATATGCGGCCCATCCGGCAGTTCCGCAGCCAGAGCGGCCATCGACATACCGCCAAACCCTACCGCGGCGGCCAGCGCCAGTGCATTTAGCTTCATCATACCTCGCTTCACACTCTCTCCTTACTTATGTTTCGTCACGCACGGGGCTCAGCAGATTTTTCCTGCATCGGCACAGCACGTTCCAGAATGAAAGATACAAGAAGGGTATCTTTTGCCGGACAACATAACGTATTACCGACTCCACACAATATAGGTGAATTTCTGAAACGTGGCGTAAAACGGCGTCATTTATTGCCAACCGTGGCGTGCCAGCTGTAAGGCAATGCCCCACATCACTACGCCGACAAAAAAGTTGATGACCCGCTGTACCCGCGGTGTATTCAGCCACGGTGCCAGCCAGGAGGCCAATAGCGCCAGCGCAAAAAACCAAGTGAAAGAAGCCATCATCGTCCCCAGTGCAAACCAGCTTCGGGCATCACCCGCAAACTGGCTTCCCAGACTCCCCAGCACCACAAAAGTATCCAGATAGACATGCGGGTTCAGCCAAGTCACCGCCAGCATGGTCGCGATAATACGCCAGCGACTTTGCTTCATCACCTCGGCGCTGGCGAGCACAATATTTTTGCTGAAGGCCGTTTTCATCGCTCCCCAGCCGAACCAGAGCAGAAACGCAACGCCGCCCCAGGTCACTGCCCCCAGCAGCAGTGAAGACTGACTAAGCAGCGCGCTGCCGCCAAAAATACCGGCGGTAATCAACACCATGTCACTCAATGCACATAGCAGCGCCACCATCAGATGGTACTGTCGGCGAATTCCCTGATTCATTACGAATGCATTCTGTGGACCCAGTGGCAGAATCATCGCTGCCCCTAACAGAGCGCCTTGTAGAAAAACAGCAAACATGACTTTCCTCGTAAATAAAGCGCCAGTAGCGGCGCATGCGCGATTTCACACGCGCATCATACGAAGGGAAAATCATTAGATGAAATGGATATTTCTAATCAGGCATTAGACATCCTAATGCTTAATCGGGGGTGACAAAACCCAGTTCCAGAGAAATACGCTGGGCAGTCGCGATAACGGGCTTAACCAGCGATTTCATACCGATTTGCTGTAGCTTGGCGGTAGGTAACGATACTGATACCGCATAAGGAACCCGCTGCTGAATATCAAATACCGGTGCGGCAATGCAGGATACGCCAAGCTCATTTTCCTCACGATCCATCGCCAATCCTTTCTGACGAATATCTTCCAGCTCTTCATACATCTTCGGCAGTTCTGTGATGGTATTCCGCGTAAGGGGCTGGATATCACTCTGATGAGTTTGCCAATAGTACGCCGGGTAGTCGCTTTTACCATACGCCATAAAAATTTTGCCCATGGCGGAACAATAAAGCGGCATATGCTGACCGATGTAAGCGCGGGTGCGCATCATGCCCGTCGTCGGCTCCAGCTTGTAGATCAGGATGACATGATCGTCTTCACGGCTGGAAAAGTTTACCGTTTCCCCCACTTCCAGATTCAACTGCACCAGATGAGGTGAAGCGACGTGAATAATATTCAGAGAAGACAGGGCCTTCTGCCCAATGGAGATAAATTTGGTCGTCAGACGATAGCTGCCCGGAGAGGGTGCCTGGGTGACATAACCGCTAGTGTGCAGCCCCTGTAGTAATCGGTGTACGGTACTTTTGTTCATTCCCGCCAGTTCAGACAGATGGGCAAGTGGACAGCCGTTAGGAAAATTGCTCAGAATTTCAATCAATTGTAAACCACGAAATAGACTCTGACTCCCCAGCGGTTTTTCTTTTTGATCGTCTTTCTCATTAACAGCTTTCGGGCTCATAACTGATCTCCAGAATAAGGGGCTAGGCAGTGCTTGCGCAAAAGCTGCTGCAACGCAGTGTGTCGCCGCCATCCATTTCGCTTAAGAATAGCAATGTTACCGCAAGGCCCGTATGAGTTGAAGTGGAACGCCGTTTCATTGTCGGCATGGCTCCCTGAATACGCAACCTTCCCCTGCCCATGAAGTGAGCAGTACATCACAAATACGAAACAATAAAAATAAGGCATTGTTTTTAAATGAAATTAAAAAACCGTTTGCCTTTGATTTAGCACAATCTTCGGTATATTGTTTTTGAAATTGAATTTCGTATATTGAAATATGAAGTTCATTAAAACGACAAAATATGGCTGATTTCATTCCTGCCACACCATATTCAGGGTGTTATACCGCCCAGAATAAACGGGAACAGGTTGCTTACCGATTTTGCACCGCATCACAGCGTGTGCTGAACACAAGGGCGAATCACATGAATCAAATCAATGCGGATCAACCCATACTTGCGCTTAGCCATATCACTAAACGTTTTGGCGGCAACATTGCGGTTAATGATGTCAGTCTTCAGGTCATGCCGGGCGAGGTACTCGCGCTACTGGGCGAAAATGGTGCGGGGAAATCGACACTCATTAAAGTCCTCGCAGGTGTCTACCCCCGTGATGGTGGTGATATTCAATTCCGTGGAACCAGCATAGCGTCAGCCGCAGCGATAAAAAGTGATGGCCTCCAGCCTATTGCGTTTATTCATCAGGATCTGGGGCTGATCGAGTGGATGACCGTGGCGGAAAACATGGCGCTGGTCATGGGGTTCCCACGCCGTTTTGGATTAATTGACTGGCGGGCGATCCGCCGGCATGCCAGCCAGGCGCTACAGGATGTGGGGATCGCACTCGATCCCGATGCCCGGGTGTTTGAACTCTCACGCACGGAAAAATCCCTACTCGCCATCGCGCGAGCCGTCGCCGTGAATGCCGAACTGTTGGTGCTGGATGAACCCACCGCCTCGCTTCCGGCAAATGATGTCCGCCATCTTTTTTCCGTGATTAACCGACTGCGTGCGAAAAAAGTGGGCATGATTTACGTCACTCACCGACTGGATGAAGTGATCGACATCGCCGATCGCGTCTGCGTCATGCGCGATGGCCGCTATGTCGCAGGCGGTAGAACGGCGGATTATTCGCTGCGCGATCTGGTGCAATTGATTGTGGGTGAAGCCATGCCCGGCGATCAGCGCGAACCCTTACCTGCTCCTTCCTCTCCTGTTCTACACGTAAAAAACGTCACTGTAGGCGATATCGGCCCGGTCAGCTTTAGCCTGCAACCGGGGGAAATGCTCGCACTGGCTGGTCTGCGCGGTGCAGGTCAGGAAGAAATCGGTCGTTTGCTGTTCGGACTACGCCAGTGCGACAGCGGAGAGATTCAGTTCCGTGATGAACCTTACCATGCCAGCTCCCCACAACAGGCGATGGCTCACGGCGTATCGCTGGTCGCAGGCGATCGCACCAATGAAAGTCTGGTGATGTCGATGAGCGTACGCGAGAACCTGTTTATCAACCCCTGCGCCAGCGGACATAAGCTCTTTTCCCGCTACAGCCGCCGCGAAGAGATAGGCGCAAGCTGGTGGAAAGTACAACTGTTCGATGTTCGCCCCAAAAACGTCAATATCGACATCAGTGCGTTGTCCGGCGGCAACCAACAGAAAGTGGTGATGGCCCGCTGGATGCACCTCGGCGCGCCACTGCTGATCCTGGAAGATCCCACCGCGGGCGTAGATGTCGGTGCGCGTGCCGAAATTTACCATCTATTGAATAAGTCACTGGCAGAGGGCGTTGCGGTGCTGGTGATCTCCAATGATTTCGAGGAAATCGCCCACATTTGCAATCGCGCACTGGTTTTCAATCGGGGACATGTCGTCGGCGAGCTCAAAAATCAACAGGTCTCTTTCGCCAACTTATTGGAACTGGCATCTGCCAGCACGGCAGAAACCACGGCTTCTGCCTGAATGGCACGTTATTGCACAGGCGAACTGAATCAACAGTAAAAAATTCAGACGCTCACACAGCCTCACCTGTTCGAAGGAAGAAAATAATGTCTAATAAAACATCAGTAAAATCAACGGCGCTAGAGCAACGAGTGAGTCTGACACAGGATGGGGCTGGTCCCTGGCTGATGCAAATTCTGACCCGCTATGGCCTGCTGTTACTGTGCATCGCGCTGGTGATTCTATTTTCACTCGCCACGCCGTCATTCGCTTCCATGTTGACGCTACAGGCAATCCTCTCCAGCAAAGCCAAAATCGCCCTGCTGGCACTGGCCGCAACGATTCCGATGATCGTCGGAAAGATCGATCTCAACGTCGGTTTCGGCATCGTGCTCTGGCACATTCTGGCAATTACGCTTCAGGTGGAATACGGCTTCTCATGGCAGATGGCCGTGCTGACGGTACTGGTCATTTCAGCGCTATACGGCTTGCTCAACGGCATTCTGGTGGCATTGGCCGATATCGATAGCTTCGTCGCCACGCTGGGATCTGGCACCGTACTGTACGCCGTAGCCCTGTGGCATTCGGGCGGCCGCCAAATCGTCGGCGATCTACCTGATGCTTTCATCGCTCTGCACCATACCGAGATCGGCGGGATCCCTATCGTGGCCTTCTATGTCCTGCTGGTCGCCATTGTCTTATGGCTTGTCACGGAACATACGCCGCTCGGCCGCTGCATGTATGCCGTGGGGGGCAATCCGGCTGCAGCACGGCTCAATGGGATTTCCGTTAATCGTTTTACTATCGGTGCCTTCATCACCTCCAGCGTATTGACTGGCTTTAGCGGCGTGTTGATCGCCGCAGAACAAGGGGTCGGACAGGCCAGCGTCGGTATGGATTATCTATTGCCTGCTCTGGTTGGGGCATTCCTTGGCAGTACCACGCTTCGCCCCGGCCGAGTTAACGTCTGGGGAACGGTTATCGGCATCGCCATTCTTGCGATTGGCATCGCCGGTATCCAGCAATTTGGCGGCGAATTCTGGGTTGAACCGTTATTTAACGGAGCCACGCTGCTGCTCTCCATCACGCTGGCAGGCTATGCCCAGCGCCGCCGCTTACTGAATCAAAAAGCCGTACAACGCCGTCAGGCTGACACACCCCAGCGCCACCACCAGGAGCCTTCTCATCAGAAAAACACGCCACCGGAAAACAATAACCATAACGTGACACATCCCTAACAGGAGCACACCCTATGAAACGTTTTTTGCTGTTATCAGGACTGACCACCGTGTTATTAAGCAGCCAGCCAACATGGGCTGACAGCTATCTCGATCAGGCAACGGCAGCCGTTGCAAAAGCGACCGCCAGCAGCACGCAGTGGGACGGCCCGACTCAGGGGCCACAGTTACAGCCGAATAAGAAGATTATTTTTATTGCCTCCGATATGAAAAATGGCGGCGTTCAAGGCGTACAGCAAGGGCTGAGCGAAGCAGCCAAAGCCGCAGGCTGGAAGCTGGAAACGTTGGACGGTGGCGGCTCGGTCAAAGATCAGTTGGCCTCACTCAATCAGGCGATCGCTCAGAAGCCAGATGGCATTGTTATTGGCGGTTGGAACCCGAATGTCGCCAAAATCCCGCTGAAGAAAGCCATTCAACAAGGCATTATTCTGACTGCATGGCATGCCGTACCTGAGCCGGGTCCCCTGCCTAAATACGATATTTTCTACAACGTGACATCCGATTCGAATGACGTCGCCCGCATCGCCGCGCAATACGCCGTCGTAAAATCAGGTGGAAAAGCCAATGTCTTAATCTTTACCGACTCCCTTTATCAAATCGCGCTTGATAAAGCCAATGTCATGAAAGACGAAATCGGTAAATGCAGTGGTTGCAAGGTAGTGGAATTCA
The DNA here is from genome assembly GCF_015689195.1 of Pectobacterium aroidearum. Classification (GTDB taxonomy): domain Bacteria; phylum Pseudomonadota; class Gammaproteobacteria; order Enterobacterales; family Enterobacteriaceae; genus Pectobacterium; species Pectobacterium aroidearum. Next base: position 745,045 of record NZ_CP065044.1, on the reverse strand, counting down.
TCGATACACCGCTCGCCGATACCGCAAACCGCATGCCTGCCATGACGTTTAGTCTGTTGCAGAAATATGGCGACAGCTTCCAGTATTCGCTGGCCATTAACGACCTGTATTTTGATTTCATGGCGCCATCGTTAAAAACGGCCGGGAAAGGCGGTAAAAATGCACCGTATAACATTTCGGCTGGCGATGGTTCCATCTCTGCCTATCAACGTATTCGCTCTGGTGATAGCCAATCCGCCACCGTTCCCGAGCCTCTGAAGCTGCACGGCTGGCAGTTGCTGGATGAGTTTAACCGCGCCTTTGCCAAACAACCGCCTTCTGGTTATGTCACCCCGGCACATTTGGTGACAGCCGAAAACATCGCGAACGATGGCGGTAATAACAACCTGTATGACCCGCAAAATGATTATCAAGGCCATTACCGGGCAATCTGGGGTGTGAAATAAGTGGAGAACCCGGCATGACACAACAACTTGAGCGTCTGTGTTCTCCCGCCATCTGGGCCGAAGGCCCAGTATGGTTGCCGCAGCAGGATGCTGTGGTCTTTAGCGATGTAAAAGGAAACCGGATGTTTATCTGGTCGCGTAATGGCGACGTCGCTCTCTGGCGTTTTCCATCCCACTACGCAAACGGCAATGCACTTGATGCGCAAGGACGCGTCGTGAGCTGCGAGCATGGCCGGCGCGGTATCAGCCGTCGTGAGAATAATGGCGATATTCGCGTCTTGGTTGACCGCATTGATGGGAAACGCTTCAACTCGCCAAACGATGTGGCGATCCGTAGCGATGGCACGATCTGGTTTACCGATCCCCCCTACGGCATTACCAGCGATGACGAAGGCTACAAATCAGAAAGCCAGGTCATTGGCTGCTACGTCTACTGTTTCGATCCGCGCGATGGCTCACTCAGCATCGCGGCCAGCGATCTCCAACGCCCGAATGGGTTGGCATTTTCGCCGGATGAAACACATTTATATGTTGCAGACATGTCGATTATTGATTTCCCAACGCTGGGTCGCCGCGATCTGCGAATTTATCCGGTTGAGGGAAAGCATCTGGGGGCGGGACAGTTTTTTGCCCGCGTAGAGCCGGGCATTCCCGATGGCTTCTGTGTTGATCGCACTGGCAACCTATTTTGCAGTTGCGCTGACGGCATCCTGATTTTTCGTCCCGATGGCCATCAGATCGGCAAAATAGACGTACCGGAGTGTGTATCCAACTGCACTATCGGCGGACCAGAAGGGAATGAACTGTACATCACGGCAACGACGTCGCTTTACCGCATCGGGGTAGAATCGTACCGGTAAAACCACGCCTGTGGGGTAGTTAACAGGGGGGGGAGTCTCTCCCCCTGCTTTCTCACGCCTGTATTCCGCGTACCGCCCAAAATGCGGCACCGATCACAAAGTCACCACATTAAAATAACCACTTGTTTTTCAAACAAAATTTAACCCCCTCTCGTTTTGACTTCATGCAAGCACAGGTATAGCATTTATTTGAAATGCAATTTCGCATAATGAAATATGACGAACAAAAAGCAATCTAACTATCGTCATGGAGACGCGTTATGAGAGTGAAATACAACGACCTTAAGCAACAGTTCAAACGTGTTTTACTGGCGCGCAATGTGGCGGAAGAGACCGCCGATGCCTGCGCGACGCTGTTCGCTGATACTTCCGCCGACGGTGTTTATTCTCACGGTGTAAACCGCTTCCCACGCTTTATTCAGCAGTTGGACGCTGGCGACATCGTACCCGATGCCGAACCCAGCAAACTGCTCTCACTCGGCGCTATCGAGCAATGGGATGCCCATCAGGGCATTGGCAACCTGACGGCTCGCCGCATGATGGATCGCGCCATGCAGTTAGCCGATGCACACGGTATCGGTCTGGTTGCGCTACGCAATGCTAACCACTGGATGCGCGGCGGCGGCTATGGCTGGCAAGCCGCCGAGAAAGGCTATATCGGTATTTGCTGGACTAACTCGATTGCCGTTATGCCACCGTGGGGAGCAAAAACTTGCCGCATCGGTACAAATCCGCTGATCGTCGCTGTTCCCGGCAATCCGATCACCATGGTGGATATGTCGATGTCGATGTTTTCCTATGGCGCGCTGGAGATAAACCGACTGGCAGGCAAGACCTTGCCGGTTGATGGCGGGTTCGACAACGACGGTAATTTGACCCGCGATCCGGCCATTATCGAGGAAAACAGGCGCATCCTTCCCGCGGGCTACTGGAAAGGATCGGCCCTGTCTATTGTGCTGGACATGATCGCCACCCTACTGTCCGGCGGGGCATCTGTTGCGGAAGTCACGGAGGATCATCGCGATGAATATGGCGTGTCTCAGGTTTTCATCGCCATTGAGATCGATAGGCTGATCGACGGTAAAACCCGCGATGAAAAGCTGAAACGCATAATGGATTACATCACCAGCGCCGAGCGTACCCAACCTGATGTCGCTATCCGTCTACCGGGCCATAAGTTTCCACGTATTCGCGAAGAAAACTTGCGTGACGGCATCCCGGTTGATGAACGGGTATGGGCACGCATTCAGGCGCTTTAACAAGGAGACGTCTCATGATCTTCGGTCATATCGACAATACATTTTTTGGTCAGCACCCAGCGCCTGTCGCCCGTGCACTGGCCTACCTGAAAAAAACCGACTTCAGCGTCTTACCAACTGGCCGCTACCTTGATGAAGAGACAGGCTATACCGTCCAGGTACTGGATTTGCACACGCAGACTAAAAGTGACTTACGCCCCGAAGTCCATCGTCACCATATTGATGTGCAATTTTTAGTCAGCGGAACCGAACTGATCGGTGTGGTAACGGATAATGGCCGTAATCCGGTATATCAGGAATGGAACGAAGCACGCGACATCTTGTTCTATCAGGATGTTGATGACGAGTCCTGGCTGACCATGCATGCCGGCAACTTTGCCGTGTTCTTTCCTCAGGATGTACATCGTCCAGCCTGCATTCATGAGCAGCCCTGCGCAATCCGCAAAGTGGTGGTGAAGATACCGATGGCACACTTTCACGCTCCCTAATCGTTTCTGATTTTTCCATGTAACGCGACACATGCCTGCGGGCATGTGCGGGGATTGCTACGCGCGAAAAAGCCCAAAATGAAGCACGTCATGCACGCAACATGTTGAAGGATAAAGTGATATGAATACAGCCACGGTTTCTTCTAGCCAGCGCACAGCGGCAAATATTCCTCGATTACGCTGGTTGCGGATCGTACCGCCCATTTTGATTACCTGCATTATTTCCTATATGGATCGCGTCAATATTGCCTTCGCGATGCCGGGCGGTATGGATGACGAATTGGGTATTACGGCATCGATGGCCGGACTCGCAGGCGGGATCTTCTTTATCGGCTATCTGTTTTTACAAGTGCCGGGCGGCAAACTCGCCGTACACGGCAACGGTAAAAAGTTTATCGGCTGGTCACTGCTGGCCTGGGCCGTCATTTCGGTGTTAACCGGTCTGGTGACCAATCAGTATCAGTTGCTGTTTTTGCGCTTTGCGCTGGGGGTATCCGAAGGCGGTATGCTCCCGGTGGTACTCACGATGATCAGCAACTGGTTCCCCGATAAAGAGCGTGGCCGCGCCAACGCGATTGTCATCATGTTTGTACCCATCGCCGGCATTTTGACCGCCCCGCTTTCTGGCTGGGTCATCACAACCTGGGATTGGCGCATGCTGTTTCTGGTGGAGGGAGGGGTTTCGCTGGTCGTTATGCTGCTGTGGTGGTTTACCATTAGCAACCGCCCGCAGGAAGCAAAATGGATTTCACAGGCAGAAAAAGAGTATCTGATCAACACGTTGCAGGAAGAACAAGCGGCCCTGCAAGGCAAAACTGTCCGCAATGCTTCCCTCAGTCGGGTATTGCGCGAAAAGTTGATGTGGCAGTTAATTTTGGTGAATTTCTTTTACCAGACAGGAATTTACGGCTACACCCTGTGGTTACCCACCATCCTGAAAGGGCTGACCAATGGCAATATGGAACAGGTCGGCATTCTGGCTATTTTGCCTTATATCGGGGCAATCCTCGGTATGTTCACTATCTCCTACCTGTCCGATAACTCAGGAAAACGTAAGGTCTTCGTCGCGTTACCACTCGCCTGTTTCGCCATTTGCATGGCACTGTCCGTTTTGCTCAAAAGCCATATCTGGTGGTCCTATGCCGCGCTAGTCGGCTGCGGCGTCTTCATTCAGGCCGCCGCGGGGGTGTTCTGGACTATTCCTCCCAAGTTGTTTGATGCCGAAGTCGCTGGCGGCGCTCGCGGTGTCATTAATGCGCTTGGCAATCTCGGTGGCTTCTGCGGCCCTTATATGGTCGGCGTCCTGATTTCAACCTTTAACAAAGACGTTGGCGTCTACAGTCTGGCTATCTCACTGGCGATTGCCGCCGTACTGGCCATGATGCTGCCACCGCGCTGCGATGAGTCTACGGAGGCAGCATGACAGATTATTTTCTGGGGCTCGACTGCGGCGGAACCTTTATCAAAGCCGGGATCTATGACGTCACCGGAACGGAGTACGGCATTGCACGCCACAATCTGCCGATTACCACACCGCAACCCGGTTGGGCAGAACGCGATATGCATACCCTGTGGCAGACCGCTGCCGAGGTTATTCGTGAACTGCTGGACAGAACGGCACTCTCCGCTAGCGCAATTTCCGGCGTGGGGATCTCCGCCCAAGGCAAAGGGTTATTCTTGCTGGATAAGCATGACAAACCACTAGGCCATGCGATTCTGTCATCCGATCAGCGCGCGCGTGAACAGGTTCTGGCGTGGCAGCAAGCAGGGATACCGCAAGCGCTCTATCCTCAGACCCGCCAGACGCTGTGGACAGGCCATCCGGTTTCGCTACTGCGGTGGCTCAAAGACCACCAGCCGACACGCTATGCACAAATCGGCACGCTGTTCATGGCGCACGACTACCTGCGTTTCTGCCTGACCGGAGAACGGGCTTGTGAAGAAACCAATATCTCCGAATCCAACCTCTACAACATGGACACAGGCCACTACGATCCTGCACTGGCAGAACAACTTGGGATTGCGGAAATCGTCAGCGCCCTACCTCCAATCATCGGTTCTACAGATATCGCAGGCCGAATTACCCCAGAAGCAGCACAGCTAACCGGACTGAGGGCGGGAACCCCCGTCGTCGGTGGGTTATTCGACGTGGTTTCCACTGCCCTGTGCGCAGGCCTTCAGGACGAGACTCGACTCAATGCCGTCATGGGGACATGGTCAGTAACCAGCGGCATCACCGACACCCTCGCCGATGGCTACGACCATCCCTTCGTTTATGGCCGCCATGCGGAAGCAGGACGCTACATCGTGCATGAAGCCAGCCCTACGTCTGCTGCCAATCTGGAATGGTTCTGCCAACAATGGGGACTGAGTGACGGTTTAGGGGTCGATTATGCTCAGCTCAATCACTGGGTTTCTCATCTTCCTAAAGCGGGCAGTCACCTGCTGTTTGTTCCCTTTTTATATGGTTCCAACGCCGGATTGGGGCTCAGTGCCAGCTTCTACGGCCTGCAAGCGTTCCACCGGCGCGAACATCTCGTTCAGGCTATTTACGAAGGTGTGGTGTTCTGCCACATGGCGCACCTGAATCGTATGCGTCAGCGTTTCCCTAACGTGGACGCGTTGCGCATCACCGGCGGCCCAGCCAAGTCTGTCCCCTGGATGCAGATGTTTGCGGACGTCAGCGGCCTGCCTGTCGAACTCCCACAGGTAGAAGAAACCGGCTGTCTGGGTGCAGCAATGGCGGCGATGGTCGGCAGCGGTGCTTTTAGCGATATCACCGCTGCTCAGCGGGCGTTCTCACCACGGATTACACGCCTTACCCCAGATGAACAAGCTCGCACGGCCTACGACAAAAAATACCAACACTATCAGGCGCTCGTCGACGCGTTAAAAGCGCTGCAACCCGCCGGTAAGGAGAACCCATGACAACGCAACCCCGCCTGCAACTGGCGCTCGACCACACCCGACTGGATGCCGCACTCACCATCGTGGAGCGACTCCACCCCTATGTTGACATCATCGAAGCGGGCACCATTTTGTGCATCAGCGCAGGTATCCAGACCGTCAGCCAATTACGCGAGCGCTGCCCTCACCATGTGCTGGTGGCCGATCTGAAAGTCGCTGACGCGGGCGCCACGCTGGCGGAGCAAGCCTTTTCCCACGGCGCAAACTGGATGACCGTCATCTGCGCCGCGCCTTTGCCCACTATGGCTAGCGCGCTGGAAGTGGCAGAGCGTTATCGGGGAGAGATCCAGATTGAGCTCTTCGGTCGCTGGACGCTGGAAGACGCCAAAGCGTGGCGCGCACTGGGCATCAAACAGGCAATTTACCACCGTGGGCGCGATGCGCAGGCCAGCGGTCAAACCTGGGGCCAGCAGGATCTGGACACGATGAAAGCCCTTTCTGACCTCGGCATCGAACTCTCTATTACCGGAGGGATTACCCCCTCGGATCTGCCGCTTTTCAGCGATATCGCCGTCACGGCATTCATTACCGGACGGGCGCTGGCGGATGCTCCTGACCCAGTAGACTCGGCTCGCCAATTCCGCGCCGCCATTGACGCCATCTGGAGGCCTTAATATGCGCCAACACCCATTAGGTATTTATGAAAAAGCCCTGCCGAAACACCTGACCTGGCCAGAGCGCTTAGCGCTAGCAAAGGCCTGTGGTTTTGACTTTGTTGAAATGTCGGTAGACGAAAGCGATGAGCGTCTGGCCCGCCTGCTATGGAGTAAGGAACAGCGGCTTTCTCTGGTCAATGCGATGCTGGAAACCGGCATTCGTATCCCTTCGATGTGCTTGTCCGGGCATCGGCGTTTTCCGTTCGGCAGCCATGATGAAGCACTGCGCCAGCGTGCCTTTACGATCATGGAGCAGGCCATTCAACTGGCCAACGACGTGGGCATCCGCACCATTCAGCTAGCGGGGTATGACGTCTATTACGAGCAGCAAGATGAAGGCACGCTCGCGCGTTTTACCGAAGGTATGCAATGGGCGGTTGAACGCGCCGCCGCCGCGCAGGTGATGCTATCCGTGGAGATCATGGACACCGCCTTTATGAACTCTATCAGTAAATGGAAAGCCTGGGATGCCTGCCTGGCTTCACCGTGGTTTACCGTCTACCCGGACGTCGGCAACCTCAGCGCCTGGGGCAACAATGTCACGCAAGAATTACAGCTGGGTATCGATCGCATCGCCGCTATCCATCTGAAAGACACCTTGGCGGTTACCGCAACCTCACCCGGGCAGTTCCGCGACGTACCATTCGGCGAGGGCTGTGTGGATTTTATTTCTGTTTTTAGCACGTTGAAAACACTCAACTATCGTGGCGCTTTCCTGATTGAAATGTGGACGGAGAAAGCTGATGAACCGGTCGCTGAGATCGTTCAGGCGCGCCGCTGGATCGAGCAGAAAATGCAACAAGGGGGAATGTCATGCTAACGTTACAACAGCTTAAGCAACAGGTTCTGGAAGCGAATCTGGATTTACCGCGTCACCATCTGGTGACGTTTACCTGGGGTAACGTCAGCGTCGTCGATCGCGACCGCGGTCTAGTGGTCATCAAACCATCAGGTGTGGAGTACGAACATATGGTCGTAGATGACATGGTTGTGGTCGATCTTGCCTCTGGACAGACCATCGAAGGTAACAAAAAGCCCTCCTCGGATACGGCGACACATCTGGCGTTATACCGCGCTTTTACCGAGATTGGCGGCATTGTCCATACGCACTCGCGCCACGCCACCATCTGGGCACAGGCGGGGCTGGATCTCCCGGCCTGGGGCACCACGCATGCCGACTATTTCTACGGAACCATCCCCTGCACGCGATTGATGACACAGGACGAAATTGCCCAGCACTATGAGCAGGAAACAGGCAACGTGATTATAGAAACATTCCGCCAGCGCGGTATCAGCCCAACAGACATCCCAGCCGTGTTAGTCAATGCACACGGCCCATTCGCCTGGGGAAAAGACGCACATAATGCGGTACATAATGCGGTGGTACTAGAGGAGATAGCCTATATGGGCATTTTTTCACGCCAGCTGACGCCAGGTATTACCGCTATGCAGCAAGTTCTGCTGGATAAGCACTACCTGCGTAAGCATGGGAAAGATGCCTATTACGGACAATAGAAGCAGGGATCAATCAGGGGCCGTCCGGCCCCTGTGATACAACATATTATTCAGCGCGTTCCTGAACCTGGTGTAAATGTACATCCATCTGCGGATAAGGAATACCAATACGGTGCTCATCCAGCGCGCGTTTAAAGCTTTCCAGCAGATCCCAATACACCGCCTGTGCGTTGCCGTTGGTTGTCCACACCCACACCACAAAATTCAGCGATGACGCCGCCATTTCATTCAGGCGAATCGTAACCCCCTTGTCGTGCTGGATACGTCCATCGGCAGCGATAATATCGCCCAGCAGCTTTTTCACCACGTCGATATCGGCATCATAAGCCACACCGACAATAATTTCGGTACGGCGATCCGGCTCACGCGAGCTGTTGATGATGTTGCCAGCGATGATCTTGCCATTCGGCACCACGATAATTTTGCCGTCAGAGGTGCGCAGCGTCGTCGAGAAGATCTGTACCTGTGTGACGGAGCCAGACACGCCGCCCAAGTCCACCCATTCGCCGGTACGGAAAGGCCGGAAAATCACCAGCAAAACGCCCGCAGCAAAGTTGGCTAACGACCCCTGCAATGCCAGACCGACGGCCAAACCTGCGGCACCCAGCACAGCAATCACCGATGCTGTCTGCACGCCAACCCGGCTCAATACGGCAATCAGCGTGAACGCGATAATGCCATAACGCACCAGCGCAGACAGGAAATCGGCCACGGTTGAATCAATAGAACGACTAATCATCAGTTTATTGATGGTGCCAGAGACGATCCGCGCGATCACCAAACCAACAATAAGGATCACTAATGCGGCGACAATATTCACGGCATACTGCAAAAACAAGTTCTGATGTGCCACCAACCAGTTCCCTGCCTGATCCAATCCCGTATTAAGTTCTTCCATTTAAACGCTCCTGTTTTTTAATCACTGGGAAAGCATAACGTCCACATCTAAAACCGCAACATCGGTACCAAAAATTAAGGCTCCCGTAGGAGCCTTAGCATCAAATCATGTTTACGTTGTCTGACTTACAGCACATCAACAGCATTCAGCTCTTTGAAAGCCTGCTCCAGACGCGTAACCATGCTCGCCTGCGCGGAACGCAGCCACACGCGCGGGTCATAGTATTTCTTGTTCGGCTGATCTTCGCCTTTCGGGTTGCCCAATTGGCCTTGCAGATAAGCTTCGTTATCTTTGTAATATTTCAGAATACCTTCCCACGTAGCCCACTGGGTGTCGGTATCGATGTTCATTTTCACTACGCCGTAGCTAACGGAGTCTTTGATTTCCTGAGCGCTGGAACCAGAACCACCGTGGAACACGAAGTCCAGGCTGTTGTGCGGCAGGTTATGTTTCTTGGAAACATATTCCTGAGAGTCGCGCAGGATGGTCGGAGTCAGTTTCACGTTACCTGGCTTGTATACGCCATGCACGTTACCGAAAGAAGCAGCGATGGTGAAACGTGGGCTGATCGCGTTCAGCTTGGTGTACGCGTAGTCAACGTCTTCCGGCTGGGTGTACAGCGCTGAGGCGTCCATGTGGCTGTTATCCACACCGTCTTCTTCGCCACCGGTACAACCCAGTTCGATTTCCAGAGTCATATCGATTTTGGCCATACGAGCCAAATACTTAGAACAGATCTCGATATTCTCTTCCAGCGACTCTTCAGACAGGTCAATCATGTGAGAAGAGAACAGCGGTTTGCCAGTAGCAGCAAAGTGTTTTTCACCCGCGTCCAGCAGGCCATCGATCCACGGCAGCAATTTCTTCGCGCAGTGGTCGGTGTGCAGAATGACTGGCACACCGTAGTGTTCCGCCATTTGATGCACATGATGAGCGCCAGAAATCGCTCCCAAAATTGCCGCCTGCTGACCTTCTGCTTTCAGGCCTTTACCCGCGATGAATGCTGCACCGCCGTTAGAGAACTGAACAATGACCGGCGCACGTACTTTGGCTGCGGCTTCCAGCACAGCATTGATTGAGTCGGTACCGACACAGTTCACTGCTGGCAAAGCGAATTGGTTTTCTTTTGCTACTGCGAAAACTTTCTGAACGTCATCACCAGTGATGACACCGGGTTTTACGAAATCAAAAATTTTAGACATGTTACGTGTCCCGTTTCGTTGGCCGTGGAGGGGTTAGAGAAATCGATGTTAAATCGACAGGTTGTCTCGGCACGACATCCATAACGGCATGCCAAGACAACCACAGGAAAGGGAAAAAGCAGCCCTTACCTTAAATTACTGTTTAGCGCGTTCTTCCAGCATAACTACTGCAGGCAGTTTTTTCCCTTCAACGAACTCCAGGAATGCGCCACCACCGGTAGAAATGTAGGAGATTTTGTCAGCAATACCAAACAGATCGATCGCAGCCAGCGTATCGCCGCCGCCTGCGATAGAGAACGCATCACTCTCTGCGATAGCACGAGCGATAGTCTCGGTTCCTTTACGGAAATTCGGGAATTCGAAGACGCCAACCGGGCCATTCCACAGGATGGTCTTGGCATTCTTCAGAATTTCAGCCAGACGCTCAGCGGAAACATCACCCAGATCCAGAATCTGCTCTTCGTCTTTGATTGCCGTAACAGACTTCAGCGTTGCAGTTGCAGTTTCAGAGAATTCTGACGCAACACGCACATCGCTCGGCACAGGAATATCGCAGGTTTCCAGCAGCTTCTTCGCTTCAGGAATCAGATCGGCTTCGTACAGAGATTTACCCACGTTGTGGCCTTGTGCGGCAACGAAGGTGTTGGCGATACCACCACCGACGATCAGCTGATCGGCGATTTTAGACAGGGAATCCAGTACGGTCAGTTTGGTGGAAACTTTAGAACCACCTACGATAGCGACCATCGGACGTGCTGGTTCGCTCAATGCTTTACCCAGCGCTTCCAGCTCACCAGACAGCAGCGGGCCCGCACAGGCGATAGGCGCAAATTTACCCACGCCGTGGGTTGAAGCCTGCGCACGGTGTGCAGTACCGAAAGCGTCCATCACGAACACATCGCACAGCGCAGCGTATTTCTTGGACAGGACTTCGTCGTCTTTCTTCTCGCCTTTGTTAAAACGAACGTTTTCCAGTACAACCAGCTCGCCTTCAGCGACATCAACACCATCAAGATAGTCTTTCGCCAGACGTACAGGAGAAGACAGTTTCTCTTTCAGGTAGTCCACAACAGGCAGCAGAGAAAATTCTTCGTTGTATTCGCCTTCGGTCGGACGTCCCAGGTGGGAAGTGACCATAACGCGAGCGCCTTGTTTCAGAGCGATTTCGATGGTCGGCAGAGAGGCACGGATGCGCGCATCAGACGTCACTTTCCCTTCTTTTACTGGTACGTTCAGATCCGCACGAATAAGAACACGTTTACCAGCCAGATCCAGATCGGTCATCTTAATTACAGACATGGTGAATCCTCTTGTTGATTCTCTTTTAAAGTTGCTTGAGCGAGATAGCGACCCCTGATCGCCACCGTCGTACTAGAAACCGCAGGCTGCCATCGCCCGTGTTGTATCCAACATCCGGTTGGCAAAGCCCCATTCGTTATCGCACCAGACCAATGTTTTAATCAGATGCTGACCACTGACCCGTGTCTGCGTGCCGTCAACAATGGCACTGTGCGGATCGTGGTTAAAATCAGCTGACACTAATGGCAATTCAGTATAATCAACTATACCACGAAACGACTCGTGCGCTGATTTTTGCAATAGTGCATTAATTTCATTCACGTTTACGGCTTTCCTGACGCTAACGCTCAGGTCAATTGCCGTGACGTTAATCGTCGGCACCCGCACCGATATCGCCTCAAAACGATCGACAAACTGCGGAAAAATACGGGTGATCCCCGCCGACAGCTTGGTATCTACCGGAATGATCGACTGGCTGGCGGCACGTGTACGCCGCAGATCGTGATGATAAGCATCGATCACCGGTTGATCGTTCATGGATGAGTGAATCGTCGTCACCGTGCCATTTTCGATCCCGAAGGCATCATCCAGTAATTTGATCACCGGGATAATGCAGTTGGTCGTACAGGACGCATTGGAAACAATACGATGCTCACGTTCCAACTGCTGATGATTGACGCCAAACACCACCGTCGCATCCAAATCCGCCGTTCCCGGATGAGAAAACAGCACTTTCTTCGCACCTGCCGCCAGATGGGCTTCGCCATCTTCCCGGCTACCGTAAACACCGCTGCAATCCAGTACGATATCTACACCGAGTTCTCGCCAGGGCAATGCCTGAATCTCTGCCTGATGTAACAGACGAATACAATCATCACCGACATAAAGCTGGTCACACTCCTGACGCACATCCCACGAAAAACGGCCGTGGCTGGAGTCGTACTTGAGCAAATGCGCCATACCTTCCGCGCTTGCCAGCTCATTAATAGCCACAACGGTAATCTCGGCTCGGCGGCCTGATTCATACAACGCACGTAAAACACTGCGGCCAATGCGGCCAAAACCGTTTATCGCAATACGGATCGTCATGGCGTTCCTTGTGGTTCCTTATGTCATGGCAGGGTTACCCAGCGCATAGAATATACCCTTCTTAGACACCAGAGAACCCCTGGCGAAACACCGTCAGCACAACAACTGAAACGCTTCAGCTAGAATAAACGAATTAACGTATAAAAGAAATATTCTCGTCTGGCACACGCCAGAAGAGTGACCTGCGTCATAAAAATGAAAAAACCATATCTGAGAGGCAGACAACGCGCATCGAGAGGGAAGTTAAATTCAAGATGAAAAAAAGCCGCCAGCGTTAGCTGACGGCTTCTCATATCGGGGTTAACGCGGCGTAATTACTTAAGCAGCGCCTGCGCTTTTTCCACCACGTTATCGACGGTGAAGCCGAACTCTTCAAACAGCAGCTCCGCCGGAGCCGATTCGCCGAAGCTCGTCATGCCGACAATCGCGCCGTTCAGGCCCACATACTTGAACCAGTAGTCCGCGATACCCGCTTCAATCGCCACGCGTGCCGATACCGCTTTCGGCAGCACCGCTTCACGGTAGGCTGCATCCTGCTTGTCGAATGCATCCGTTGACGGCATCGACACCACACGCACCTTGCGGCCTGCGGCAGTCAGCTTGTCATACGCGCCGACAGCCAGCTCGACTTCAGAGCCGGTGGCAATCAGGATAAGCTCCGGCTGACCGTCGCTGTCTTTCAGCACGTAGCCGCCTTTCGCCACGTTCGCCAGCTGCTCAGCAGTACGTGGCTGCTGCGCCAGATTCTGACGGGACAGGATGAGTGACGTCGGGCCGTCCTGACGCTCAATGGCGTATTTCCACGCCACCGCCGTTTCCACCTGGTCTGCCGGACGCCAGTTGCTCATGTTCGGTGTCACGCGCAGGCTGGCCAGCTGTTCAACCGGCTGGTGCGTCGGACCGTCTTCGCCCAGACCGATGGAGTCGTGGGTGTAGACGTAGATGCTGCGGATTTTCATCAGCGCGGCCATACGTACCGCGTTACGGGCATATTCCACAAACATCAGGAAGGTCGCGGTGTACGGCACAAAGCCACCATGCAGCGCAATCCCGTTGGCAATCGCCGTCATGCCGAATTCGCGCACGCCGTAGTGGATGTAGTTACCCGCGTGGTCTTTATCCAGCGATACCGAGCCGGACCAGATGGTCAGGTTGCTCGGTGCCAGGTCGGCCGAACCGCCCAGGAATTCCGGCAGCAGTTTGCCGTAGGCTTCCAGCGCGTTCTGTGAGGCTTTGCGGCTGGCAATTTTCGCCGGGTTGGCCTGCAGGTCTTCGATAAATTTCTGGGCGTCCGCCTGCCAGCTGGCCGGCAGTGCACCGCCGGTGCGGCGTGTGAACTCGGCAGCCAGTTCCGGGTATGCGCTGGCGTAGGCAGCAAACGCTTCGTTCCAGGCCGCTTCCTTACGCTGACCGGCTGGTTTGGCATCCCAGGCGGCATAGATATCAGCAGGAATCTCAAACGGCGCGTGGGTCCAGCCCAGCTGTTCGCGGGAGGCGGCGACTTCTGCATCGCCCAGCGGCGCACCGTGCGAATCGTGCGTACCGGCCTTGTTCGGTGAACCAAAACCAATCACGGTTTTGCACATCAGCAGCGACGGCTTGTCGGTCACCAGCTGGGCTTCACCGATGGCACGCTTGATGGCGTCCGCATCGTGGCCGTCCACGCCGCGCACCACGTGCCAGCCGTAGGCTTCAAAACGGGCGGCGGTATCGTCGGTAAACCAGCCTTCAACGTGGCCGTCGATGGAGATGCCGTTGTCATCATAAAACGCGGTCAGCTTGCCGAGCTTCATGGTACCGGCCAGCGAGCAGACTTCGTGGGAAATCCCTTCCATCATGCAGCCGTCGCCGAGGAAGGCGTAGGTGTGGTGGTCGACAATCTCGTGGCCCGGACGGTTGAACTGCGCCGCCAGCGTGCGTTCGGCAATCGCCATCCCGACCGCGTTGGCAATCCCCTGACCCAGCGGGCCGGTGGTGGTTTCGACGCCGGCGGTGTAGCCGTATTCCGGGTGACCCGGCGTTTTGGAGTGCAGCTGGCGGAAGTTTTTCAGTTCTTCAATCGGCAGGTCGTAGCCGGAGAGATGCAGCAGGCTGTAAATCAGCATGGACGCGTGGCCGTTGGACAGCACGAAGCGGTCGCGGTTGGCCCAGTTAGGGTTGGCCGGATTATGGTTGAGGTAATCGCGCCACAGGACTTCGGCGATATCGGCCATGCCCATCGGTGCGCCCGGGTGACCGGATTTGGCTTTCTGCACCCCATCCATGCTCAGCGCGCGGATAGCATTGGCAAGTTCTTTACGAGAGGACATGCTTGACTCCAGATCGGATTGAACGACTGCCTTTCCTGTAAAACCAATAAAAATCAACAAGTTAAACAAGAATGACAAAATAAATATGATTACAAATGTACATGAAAAATGTAGCGAATGCACATGGAACCGTGAGCAAAAAACAGGGATTTATCGGCTGACGAATCAATGACGGTTCTTTTACCAATTGTGCAGTTGATTACAGCGCTATACGCGATGTTTTCTAGTGGGTTTACCTTTATTCGACGCACCTTTTCGGAACGCCCAGAAACAAAATACATCGCCTACGGGCTACCGTAAAAAAGATAAATCAGATTTTCCGATCTATTTCTCAATGTCGTTTTCGGGTAGTTTATAGCCGATTTTCTTTCATACTAAAAACGAACACCATCGTAGGGAGATGATTTTTATGGCAATTCGTTCTTCTGTGCTGGCGCTGTGTGTAGCAACGTTGCTGACTGGCTGCCAGAACTTAAACACCAATACCTTAATGCAGTCCGGTGCTCAGGCGTTTCAGGCGGCAACGCTCAGCGATGTTGATGTTAAATCACTCAGCAATCAGTCCTGTGAGCAAATGGACAAAGAGGCAAAAATTGCCCCTGCCGACAGCAAGTACACACAGCGCCTGAATAAAATTGCGGATGCGCTGGGTCATGACATCAACGGTACACCAGCCAACTACAAGGTTTATCTGACAAAAGACGTTAACGCCTGGGCAATGGCTAACGGCTGTATCCGGGTGTATAGCGGCCTGATGGACATGATGAACGACAATGAAGTGGAAGGCGTTCTCGGCCACGAAATGGGTCACGTTGCGCTGGGACACACGCGTAAAGCGATGCAGGTTGCCTACGCGGCAACGGCTGCTCGTACTGCCATCGCCTCTGCGGGCGGCGTGGCGGCGTCTCTGTCACAATCTCAGCTAGCCGATCTGGGAGAAAAACTGGTTAATTCCCAGTTCTCTCAAACGCAGGAAACACAGGCAGATGATTACTCCTTTGATTTGCTGAAGAAACGCGGCATCAATCGGGAAGGTCTGGCAAGCAGCTTTGAGAAACTCGCCAAACTTGATGCGGGCCATGAGAGCAGCATGTTTGATTCCCACCCTTCATCTGAAGGTCGCGCCAAACACATTCGTGAACGTATTGCTGCCGAGAAGTAACCCTGCGTTCTGATGACTCACCAGGCAAGCACACCGCGGGCAATTGAAAAAATCTCAATTGCCCGCTAGTCATCCGACCACTATCATCCCCCTCATATTCGCTGTAAGCTGTCACGTAACTGCCATCTTTACATCCCGCTATCGTCATGATGATAGGATTGAAGAATTAATAGATGACAAATAGATAGCTATTTTCAATCTTATTAACTTTCTGTTCTCTTTTTAAGAAACGAAACTCGGTGGATTTCCAGATGCCAGAAGCCGTAATCCACGAATGCGGCAGCATACCGACAAACAGGTAAACACGATTAGCGCAGAGACCTACGTCGTAATAAACAGGAATGTTGGGGTAACCCCCTGTATTTAAAGATAGAAATAAACCAATAAATCAAGCATACTATGTTAAACCAATAAAAATTTTTCCAGTTGGATCATATAGATATATGATAAACCGGTTGTCTCTTTCACGGGTTTCTCTAGAGGCTCCATCTTTTTAGCGATTTAAAGGCATTTCAGGATCGCGATTTCTTAATAACTGGATAACATCAGCAGCAATTATTGGTTTGTGGCCCCTTTCAGACAATAAACTCATATGTGTTAAAAATCATGGATGTGAGAATTTTCAGTAAATGCAATTTTACCACGGTAGGATTACGGGAAATCCTATCCAGTATCCCTATGCTCTCGATAAAACCCGTCAACAGGTTTACGCTGCAGCAAGGAAAGAAAAAATGTATTTTCATCATTGACGGTAGCAGTGAGGGCTTTGAGGAATACTACGAGTCGATAAGAACTCACTTTTATAATATGGCGGCGTCGTTCGTTATCATCAATAATTCCCCCAATCACCCTCCCGTGTGCATTGACGAAAAAACGATTCTTATTTCAAAGTCAGCTGCCATCGATTCTTTTTATAAATTACTCGATTTCGTCCACCTTCACGATCGCCGTTTATTCAGTCCCGTCAGGTTGTCAAAGTCTGAATATGCCGTATTCCAGTATTGGTGTGCGGGCTACACCGCGGAAGCGATTGCCGATATCATTGGATTAAATAAGAAATCAGTACTGAACAGCAAATCACGATTACTGAATAAATATGGCGTTCAGGATAAAAACTCTTTACTGCTAATTGCCAAGATTATCTTCAAGGACAGCGTCATTGAAGAATTTGATTCCCTTCCCAAGCCAGCAACCGATATCAATATAAGTAATTCGCTTATCTGAACGATAGCCGAAAAAAAGGGATGCTCACTCGCATCCCTTTTTACTCAGTCATATACCCGTCATACTTCAAGTTGCATGTGCGTTGGCTACGTTCACTCACCCGAATCACTTACCAGTGTAAGTTCATCGGGATGAAATGAGAGACATCCTGTCTCTCACCGAAGGCCAGCCGTTGGCTGGTCAAATTCGTTCCCGACGAATTTGTCCTTCTCTTGCCGCCTTCCTGAAACTCGAATTATTTAGGGTATACTTATTCTTCATCTTCCAAATAAGTATAGCCGTACAACCCGGTTTCAAACTCTTCCATGAACTGTGCCTGAAGCTCCGCATCCAGATCGGTTTCTTTAACCTGATCGCGGAAGCGAGTCATCAGCACTTTAGGGTCAAGCTGCACATACTCCAGCATGTCGGCAACCGTATTGCCTTCGTCGGATTCTTCAATCTCAACCGTACCATCCTGGAAGACAAACACGTCAACGGTGGACGTATCACCGAACAGGTTATGCATGTTCCCCAGAATTTCCTGATAGGCGCCGACCATAAAGAAGCCCAGCAGCGGCGGATTTTCTGGATCGTAAGGCGGCATTGGCATCGTCGTCGCGATTCCGTCGCCATCGACATAATGATCGATCGTGCCATCAGAATCACAGGTGATATCCAGCAGCACAGCACGACGCTCAGGCGGTTTATCTAGCCCTTCCAGCGGCAGTACTGGGAACAGCTGATCGATACCCCATGCGTCCGGCATGGATTGGAACAGCGAGAAGTTGACATACAGCTTGTCAGCCATGCGTTCCTGTAATTCATCAATCACCGGCCGGTGTGCGCGGTTGCTCGGATCCAACTGCTCCTGAATCATCTGACAGATGCTCAGATAAAGCTGCTCTGCTTTGGCACGCTGTGTCAGATCCAACATACCGTGCGTGTACTGGGTATGCACATCGTGCAAATCCATCTGGCTGTCGTGCAGCCACTCACGCAGCGAACGGCGTTTCCCCGGCTGCTTGATTTCCTTCCAGGTCGACCACAGACTCTCCAGCGCGCGCGGCGCATCTTCTTCCGGCTCGGTTGGTTCACTGAACTCGTTGCGTTCCACACCGATGATATTGGAAACCAACACGGTATGGTGCGCGGTTACTGCACGGCCGGATTCGGTGATCACCGTCGGATGCGGCAACCCGTGTTCGTTACAGGCATCGCCGATACCCCAAATCACGTTGTTGGCGTACTCGTTCAGGCCATAGTTCACTGAACAATCGGACTGAGAGCGCGTGCCTTCATAATCCACGCCTAAGCCGCCACCGACGTCAAAGCACTGGATATTCACGCCCAGCTTATGCAGCTCGACATAGAAGCGCGCGGATTCACGCACGCCCGTCGCGATGTCACGGATATTTGCCAACTGGGAGCCCAGATGGAAATGCAGCAGTTGCAGGCTATCCAGCTTCCCGGCTTCACGCAGCATCTCAACCAGTTGCAGCACCTGAATCGCCGCCAAACCAAACTTGGATTTTTCGCCGCCGCTGGATTGCCATTTGCCCGATCCCTGAGACGCCAGACGAGCGCGGACGCCAAGACGTGGCACCACATTCAAACGCTCGGCCTCTTCCAGCACCAGACGAATTTCAGACATCTTCTCGATGACCAGATAAACCTTGTGGCCCAGCTTTTCGCCGATCAGTGCCAGACGGATGTATTCACGGTCTTTGTAGCCGTTACACACAATCACGGTGCGCGTCATACCGGCATGACCCAGTACCGCCATCAGCTCGGCTTTTGAACCCGCTTCCAGCCCTAACGGTTCTCCGGAATTAGCCAGTGACTCAATGACGCGGCGATGCTGGTTAACCTTGATCGGATAAACCAGAAAGTAACCGCCTTCATAGCCAAATGATTCGCGAGCCTGTTTAAACGCAGCGTTAATAGAACGCAGGCGATGCTGAAGAATTTGCGGAAAGCAGAACAGCGCAGGCAGGCGCTGATGGTTATCCCTCTGCATATCTTTGACCAGTCTGGCCAGATCGACGCGAGCTTCTGGTACGTCAGGATCCGGGCACACGCTAATGTGGCCAAGCTCATTGACGTCATAGTAATTATTGCCCCACCAGGCAATATTGTAGGTACGAAGCATTTCGCTGGCATTACGGTCATTCATGGCAACCTCCTGCATAGAGCGCAAATTTTCATGTTTACCCGTCGCTGACGAGCCGTGATGAATCATGTCGTCAGACATAACGAACCTCTTCTTTTTCTAGACTGCTGATCACATCAGTACCTGAATAAACAGCCCACATGAGCATACCTGCAACATGCGGCATCGACAGTGAAAAAACCGGCGTAGTGCAGTATGCCGTCACTTTATTACTCTTATTAGTGTAAAACACGTTGTCAGGCTCCGTGTTACGGGTCGATAAAACTCGTTGTGAAAACCACCGGGCGAACGTGACCAGAAAGGCGCTAAACACTTCTGGCAGAAAGAATAACAGGCAGATTAACCAGCCCTGGAGTCCTGTGTCGAATTTAAAGACAGGCAACGTCGAGAAACGGAAAAGAAGGGTTGAGTCGCTGACGCGGTAGCGTCAAAAGGGACATATTGCGAACGCAATATACTCAGTAAACAACGGATCATTAATCCTACCACCTCCACGTGCGCCGCAGGCTATGCGGTCAGCTATCAATAAGAAATTCACCATGTCGCGGCGTACACCATACCGCTACAGATCGCCGTTTATACCGACATGCTGCTGGAAAAGCAAAATGAAAATTACCACCAGTCATCTCTTGTAAAAGAAAAAATGGCCGATGATAAAAGGACGATGGCGAGCTAATGCGAAAAACTACTGGCACTGAGACCAAAAGGTGACCTAGAATAGCCATCCAGATGTTAATCCGTCTATACCGATTAACTGATACACTGCTTAACGGCTTTGATTTGAAGGTAAAGAAACTCATGGCTAAACACCTTTTTACGTCCGAGTCAGTCTCTGAAGGACATCCTGATAAAATTGCTGACCAGATTTCTGATGCGGTTCTCGACGCCATTCTGGAGCAAGACCCAAAAGCGCGTGTCGCTTGTGAGACTTATGTAAAGACCGGAATGGTGTTAGT
This sequence comes from Pectobacterium aroidearum, assembly GCF_015689195.1. GTDB lineage: Bacteria > Pseudomonadota > Gammaproteobacteria > Enterobacterales > Enterobacteriaceae > Pectobacterium > Pectobacterium aroidearum. The sequence goes on along the minus strand of NZ_CP065044.1, from coordinate 724,563 downwards.
CGGTGGCGAAATCACCACCAGCGCCTGGGTCGATATTGAAGAAATTACCCGTCGTACCGTGCGCGATATCGGTTATGTCAATTCTGAAATGGGCTTTGATGCCAACTCTTGTGCCGTATTGAGCGCAATTGGCAAGCAATCTCCTGACATCAATCAAGGCGTTGACCGCCGCGACCCACTGGAACAAGGTGCTGGTGACCAGGGCCTGATGTTCGGCTACGCGACCAACGAAACCGACGTACTGATGCCAGCGCCTGTGACTTATGCACACCGTCTGGTTCAGCGCCAGTCAGAAGTCCGCAAGAGCGGTTCTCTGCCGTGGCTGCGCCCAGATGCAAAAAGCCAGGTTACGTTCCTGTACGACGATGGCAAGATTGCCGGTATTGATGCCGTGGTACTGTCTACCCAGCATTCAGAAGAGATCAGCCAGAAAGATCTGCATGAAGCGGTGATGGAAGAGATCATCAAACCGGTTCTGCCTGCTGAGTGGCTGTCTGCCAATACCAAATATTTCATCAACCCAACCGGACGCTTTGTTATCGGCGGCCCGATGGGTGACTGTGGTTTGACTGGTCGTAAAATCATCGTTGATACCTACGGTGGCGCAGCGCGTCACGGTGGCGGGGCGTTCTCCGGTAAGGATCCGTCTAAAGTAGACCGTTCTGCAGCTTATGCCGCACGCTATGTCGCCAAAAATATCGTCGCTGCCGGTCTGGCCGATCGCTGCGAGATTCAGGTGTCCTACGCTATCGGCGTGGCTGAGCCAACCTCTATCATGATCGAAACCTTCGGCACAGAGAAAGTGTCCACCGAGCAGTTGACGCTGCTGGTGCGCGAATTCTTCGATCTGCGCCCTTACGGTTTAATCCAGATGCTGGATCTGCTGCATCCGATTTATCAAGAAACGGCAGCTTATGGTCACTTTGGCCGTGAACATTTCCCATGGGAAAAAACGGACAAAGCCGCACAGCTGCGTGAAGCTGCAGGTCTGTAATCCGGCGATGCAACAAAGACCAAGACGGCGAATGAAAATTCGCCGTTTTTCATTCTGATTCCCCCTGATTTCCCTCCGCTTCACCTATTGCGTCTCCCCGCCACTCAATTTATGCTCACAGAAATGAACACTCCCCGAATTCCCATTGCCAGCCATCAGGCTGTGATGCGCTGCCTGCGTGATAAATTGCAGCAGGCCAACCTCACCTTGCAGACGGACTACACCGAACCCACGGTAAGTTACCAGCAGCGCGGCGCTACGGCAGGCACGGCCTGGCTGCAACACTGGGAAATTCGACTGAATCCCGTGTTGCTACAGGAAAATCAGCAGGCTTTTATCGATGAGGTGGTGCCTCATGAGCTGGCTCATCTGCTGGTTTACGCGCGTTTTGGCCGCGTCGCGCCGCATGGCAAAGAGTGGCGTTGGATGATGGAAAGCGTCCTGCGTGTTCCGGCAAAACGCACGCATCGGTTTGCAGTGCAATCTGTACAGGGGAAAACCTTCACTTATCTGTGTGATTGCCAACGACATGAACTGACGATCCGCCGGCACAATCGGGTGCTGCGCGGCGAAACAGAATATCGCTGCCGTCGTTGCGGAAAAACCTTACGTCATGATGTAAAAAGTTCTATTTAAAAGAGAATTTCCAGTTTTAAAAACTGTTTTTGCATTTGCCTGCCGACGAGACATCCGGTAGTCTGCCAATTTTACAGCCTGTGGATTATTTGGAATATGCTACGCAAAATTCTCGCTATCTCCGCCGTTAGCGCGGGTCTGTTTTCGGCTGCCGCGTTAGGTCAGAACATCAATAATTTTTCGCAGGCAAAAGCCGCCGCTGTCGACATTAACCGGGATGCGCCGGGTTCGTTCTACTGCGGCTGCAAGATTACGTGGCAGGGCAAGAAAGGCACGCCCGATCTTGAATCTTGCGGCTATCAGGTCAGAAAAAATGAACAGCGTGCCAGCCGTATCGAGTGGGAGCATGTTGTACCCGCCTGGCAGTTCGGCCATCAGCGCCAGTGTTGGCAGGATGGCGGCAGAAAGAACTGTAGCAGCGACCCCGTCTACCGTGAGATGGAAACCGACTTGCATAACCTGCAACCCGCTATCGGCGAGGTCAACGGCGATCGCGGTAATGCCATGTATGGACAGTGGAACGGTGGCACATCCCAATACGGGCAATGCGAGATGAAGGTCGATTTCAAAAATAATCTGGCAGAACCGCCTGCTCGCGCCCGTGGCCAGATCGCTCGTACCTATTTCTACATGCGTGACCGCTATCAGTTACGCCTGTCCAATCAACAAACCCAGTTGTTCGAAGCCTGGGATAAGCAGTATCCGGTCACGCAGTGGGAATGTACCCGCAATCAACGCATCGCTGCAAAACAGGGAAACCCGAATCCCTACGTTCAACAAGCTTGCCAGCGCTAGTTCGTCTACCTACTATAGCGAATCTATTTCCAGCAAAACCGCCGTCATATGACGGTGGTTTTGCCTGTTTCTAGCGTTCTTGTGCCAATTAATTTCATTCAAAGGTCTGAATTCAGCATGCGAGTACCACGCATTTTTCATCCCGATACGCTCCCCCTTAACGGCGGTGAAGTCGAACTGAGCGACGATGCCGCCAACCATGTTGGTCGCGTGTTACGCATGAATACGGGCCAGGCATTGCAGTTGTTTGATGGCAGCAATCATGTCTTTGATGCGGAAATCATCGCGGCAGGCAAAAAGAGTGTGCGCGTTCACTTCACAGCAGGTAAGTTGGAAAATAAAGAATCGCCCCTACATTTACATCTGGGACAGGTGATGTCGCGCGGCGAAAAGATGGAATTTACTATCCAGAAATCCATCGAGCTGGGCGTCAATGTGATTACCCCGCTGCTTTCTGAACGCTGTGGCGTAAAACTGGATGCCGAGCGTATGGAGAAAAAAATTAACCAGTGGCAGAAAATCGCGATCGCCGCCTGTGAACAGTCTGGCCGCAACTGTGTGCCGCTGGTGCGGCCAGCGATGACGCTGGAAGCCTGGTGTGCGGAACAAGACAGTGCATTGAAATTAAATCTGCACCCGCGCGCCACACAGAGTATTAATACGCTGCCGCTGCCAGTCGATCGGGTCAGGCTGCTGATCGGCCCGGAAGGCGGACTGACCGCCAGTGAAATTACCATGACCTCAGAACACGGATTCACTGATATCCTGTTGGGGCCACGCGTTTTGCGCACAGAAACCACTGCACTCACCGCCATGACCGCCTTACAGGTACGTTTCGGCGATTTGGGGTAAAGGAGAAAAGAATGATCAAACTCGGTATCGTGATGGACCCGATTGACACCATCAATATCAAGAAAGACACCAGCTTTGCCATGTTGCTGGAAGCACAGCGCCGTGGTTGGGAACTGCATTATATGGAGATGAACGATCTCTATATGCACGCGGGTGTTGCCCGTGCCACAACGCGTCGCCTGAGCGTCCAGTATGATTACGATGGCTGGTACGATTTCTCCAGCGAACAGGACATTGCGCTGGAAGAGTTGGACGTGGTGCTGATGCGTAAAGATCCACCGTTCGATACGGAGTTCATCTACGCCACCTATATTCTGGAACGTGCAGAAGAGAAAGGCACACTGATCGTCAACAAACCGCAAAGCCTGCGTGATTGCAACGAGAAGCTGTTCACCGCCTGGTTCCCGCATCTGACCCCCGACACGCTCGTCACACGCCGTGCGGATAAACTGCGTCAATTCCATGAAAAACATGGCGATGTCATTCTCAAGCCGCTGGACGGCATGGGCGGCGCGTCTATCTTCCGTTTGAAGCAGGATGACGCCAACGTCTCGGTCATCATCGAAACGCTGACCGAACACGCTACCCGCTACTGCATGGCACAAAACTACCTGCCTGCGATTAAAGACGGCGACAAACGCGTGCTGGTGGTCGATGGCGAACCCGTTCCCTACTGCCTGGCGCGTATCCCAAAAAGCGGTGAGACACGCGGTAACCTGGCAGCCGGTGGTCGTGGTGAAGCCCGTCCGCTGACCGAAAGCGACTGGAAAATCGCCCGCGACGTTGCTCCAACGTTAAAAGCTAAAGGCCTGATTTTCGTCGGTCTGGACATCATCGGCGACCGTCTGACAGAAATTAACGTCACCAGCCCGACCTGCGTGCGTGAAATCGAAGCGGCCTACCCGGATGTCTCCATCACCGGCATGCTGATGGACGCGATTGAAAAACGTCTGGCTGCACGTACCCGCTAATACCAGAGACACCAGGCACACCACTCGGCCCGCGCAACACGGGCCGTTTCTCCAACGCTGACGGATATCGATAAAAATACATAATGAATTTACAGCATCACTTCCTCATTGCTATGCCAGCACTACAGGACTCTGTATTTAAACGTTCGGTGGTCTATATCTGCGAACATAATGAAGACGGAGCCATGGGGCTGATCATCAACAAACCGATGGATCAGTTTTCTGTGGAAAATGTGCTGAAAAAGCTAAAAATAGATCCGACACCACGCGATCCTGCCATTCGATTGGATAAACCCGTCTTCATGGGCGGCCCACTGGCGGACGACCGTGGCTTTATCCTGCATACGCCCTGCCCTGGCTTTGGTTCCAGCATCAGCATCTCTGAAGACACGATGATCACCACGTCAAAAGACGTGCTGGAAACGTTAGGCACGCCGAGTCAGCCGGAAAATACGCTGGTCGCCTTAGGTTATTCGGCTTGGGAGAACGGTCAGTTGGAAGAAGAACTGTTAGAAAATGCCTGGCTGACAACGCCAGCCGATAAAGACATTCTGTTCCACACGCCGATTGCGGAACGCTGGCGAGCGGCGGCCAGAAAGTTGGGTATCGATATTCATAATATCTCGACCGAAGCGGGACATGCCTGATGAAGAGCAGAACCATTCTTGCCTTTGATTTTGGGACAAAAAGTATCGGTGTCGCCATCGGTCAGGAGATTACCGGTACAGCGCGCCCGCTAACATCGTTCAAAGCGCAGGAAGGGATCCCAGACTGGCAAAAAGTGGAGAAGCTGTTGTCGGAATGGCAGCCCGATCTGGTCGTCGTCGGCCTACCGCTCAACATGGATGGCACCGAGCAGCCGCTAACAGCACGGGCGAGGAAGTTTGCTAACCGACTGCATGGCCGTTTTGGCGTCGCGATTGCGCTACACGATGAACGGTTGAGTACGGTGGAAGCACGTGCCGATCTCTTCGAACGCGGCGGCTTTAAAGCGCTGGATAAAGGGAGCGTAGATGCGGCTTCTGCGGTAATTATTCTGGAAAGCTGGTTCGAGGCACAACACTAAAAAACGCGGGTTGTGGCGAGCCACAAAAATGGCGTACTGAGCAGCACGCCATAAGCCGTTATCCCGCGTTGGCAGATCACCCACCAACACGGGACAGCGTTAATTAGGCATCGGGAAATTCACGGATGAAACGTTCCACATCATCAACCATGGATTCCGTTCCCACAAAGAACGGTGAGCGCTGATGCAGTTTCTCTGGCGTGATATCCAGAATACGGTTTTTACCGTCGCTAGCTTTACCGCCTGCCTGCTCCGCCAGAAACGCCATCGGGTTGCATTCGTACAGCAAACGTAGTTTGCCTTTCGGATAGCTCGCCGTGCTCGGATACAGGTAGATTCCGCCTTTCAGCAGGTTACGGTGGAAATCTGCAACCAGTGAGCCGATATAACGCGACGTATAAGGACGCTGCGTCTCTTCATCCTGCTCCTGACAGTATTTGATGTATTTCTTCACGCCGACAGGAAACTTGATGTAGTTCCCTTCGTTGATGGAATACATATTCCCTTTTTCCGGGAAGCAAACTTTTTCATGCGAGAGACAGAATACACCGAGTGACGGATCGTAGGTAAAAGCGTGAACGCCGTGACCCGTGGTGTACACCAGCATGGTTGAAGAACCGTAAACGATGTAACCCGCAGCAACCTGCTGGCTACCCGGCTGCAAGAAGTCCGCTTCCGTGACGGAGGTTCCCAGCGGCGTAATACGGCGATAAATAGAGAAAATCGTACCGACAGAGACGTTCACATCAATATTCGACGAGCCGTCCAGCGGGTCCATCAGAACCACATACTTGGCATTTTCCGCCTTATCACCTTCAAAGATAACAATTTCGTCTTCTTCTTCGGAGGCGATACCTGCCACTTCACCACGTGCTTTTAATGCCGCTTTCAGTTTCTCATTGGCATACAGATCGAGCTTCATCTGTACTTCGCCCTGGACATTAGAAATGCCGCTGGCACCCAGAATATCAACCAGACCCGCTTTATTGATATCACGGTGAATAATCTTGGCACCCAGTTTAATAGCAGACAGCAGCGCGGTAAGCTCACCTGTGGCGTGAGAGAAATCGTGCTGTTTTTCGACGATAAATTCGCCTAACGTTTTCATAACACTATTCCAGAATCTACGGATGAAAAGCGGTTTCATTTCTGCACCGCCAACGTTTGCGCATGCAGTGTAGCCCAAAGAGAAAGTGAGTACCTAGTCAAATCCATTTCTTATGGTGGATTCATAGCGTTAGAATGTGACGCAGACTCACTGTGAAGATGGAAAATGTATGCGTATTCATATTTTAGGTATCTGTGGCACCTTTATGGGTGGCCTTGCCCTGCTTGCTCGTTCACTGGGGCACGACGTCACGGGCTCAGATGCAAATGTTTATCCTCCCATGAGTACCTTACTTGAAGAGCAGGGAATCACGCTGATTCAGGGCTACGATCCAGCGCAGCTTACCCCCGCCCCTGATTTGGTCATCATCGGTAATGCGATGACGCGTGGAAACCCGTGCGTCGAAGCCGTACTGGAACAAGGATTACCTTATGTTTCCGGCCCACAGTGGCTGCATGATCATGTACTACGCGATCGCTGGGTGATTGCCGTTGCGGGTACTCATGGCAAAACCACCACGGCGGGGATGGTCACCTGGATTCTGGAAGATTGTGGCTATCAGCCCGGGTTTGTGATCGGTGGCGTTCCCGGCAACTTTACCGTTTCAGCACGGTTGGGTGACAGCCCATTCATGGTGATCGAAGCCGATGAATACGACTGTGCGTTCTTCGACAAACGTTCCAAATTCGTACATTACTGCCCCAGAACACTGGTGCTCAACAACCTTGAGTTCGATCACGCCGACATCTTTGACGATCTGAAAGCCATTCAGAAACAGTTCCACCATCTTGTGCGGCTGGTGCCCGGCAGCGGGAAGATCATTCTGCCAACCAACGACCTTAACCTCAAACAGGTGATGGGAATGGGATGCTGGAGCGAGCAGGAACTGGTTGGCGAAGAAGGCACATGGCGTGCACAAAAAGTGTCGATTGATGCTAGCCAATATCAGGTTTACCTGAACAATGAACTCGTCGGTGAAGTCCATTGGAAGCTGGTGGGCGAACACAATATGCACAACGGGTTGATGGCCATTGCCGCTGCACATCATGTCGGCGTACTGCCCGAAGATGCCTGCCGCGCGCTGGGAGGATTTATCAACGCACGTCGTCGCCTTGAATTACGCGGTACGGAACATGGCGTCACGGTGTATGACGATTTTGCACATCACCCGACTGCGATTCTGGCGACGCTGTCGGCACTACGCAGCAAGGTTGGCGGCACGGCGCGTATTTTGGCCGTACTTGAACCTCGTTCAAACACCATGAAATTGGGAATGTGCAAAAATGAGCTGGCGCCGTCATTAGGCCGCGCCGATGAAGTTTTCCTCTTCCAGCCAGCCCATATTCCGTGGCAGGTCGTCGAAGTCGCGGAAGCCTGCGTACAGCCTGCTCATTGGAGCGCGGATATCGATACGCTGGTAGAAAACATCGTCAAGACCGCACAGCCAGGCGACCATATTCTTGTAATGAGCAACGGCGGATTTAGCAACATCCACAACAAGCTGTTAGATGGTCTGAAGAAAAAAGCGCAGAAGATGAAAGACGCTCAGGAATAACGAGTCAGAAACCGTTGTTGTTCACACCACAGCGGTTAAACGGTAGATAGCAAAAAGGACGGGAATCCCGTCCTTTTTCATATGCACTCCACTCACTAAGAGTGGCGCAATCAAGCATCGAACGGATCGCGCAATACCATTGTTTCGCTGCGATCTGGGCCGGTAGAAATAATATCAATCGGCACACCAGTGACTTCTTCGATACGTTTGATGTAGTTCAACGCAGCCTGCGGCAGCTTGCTGTGATCTTTCACGCCAAACGTGCTTTCAGACCAGCCTGGCATCGTTTCGTAAATCGGCTCAAGGCCTTCCCAACCTTCGGCAGCCAGCGGAGTCGTATCCACTTCAGTGCCGTTCGGCAGACGGTAGCCTACACAGATCTTAATTTCTTTCAGACCATCCAGAACATCCAGCTTGGTCAGGCAGAAACCTGACAGCGAGTTGATCTGCACTGCACGACGTACGGCAACCGCATCCAGCCAGCCAGTACGGCGACGACGGCCCGTAGTCGCGCCAAACTCGTTACCTTTCTGAGACAGATGCTCACCGACTTCTTCAAACAGCTCAGTCGGGAATGGACCTGCACCCACACGAGTAGAGTAAGCTTTAACGATACCCAGCACATAGTCTACATAGCGTGGACCCAGACCAGAACCGGTAGCAACGCCGCCCGCAGTGGTATTTGAGGAGGTCACGTACGGATAAGTACCGTGGTCGATATCCAGCAGCGTACCCTGCGCGCCTTCAAACATGACGAAATCGCCACGCAGGTGCGCTTTGTACAGCAGATCGGAAACATCAACGACCATCGCTGTCAGGATGTCGGCAATCGCCAGCACATCATCCAGCACTTTCTGGTAGTCGACAGCATCGGCTTTGTAGTAGTTAACCAGTTGGAAGTTATGGTACTCGACGATTTCTTTCAGTTTGACAGCAAAGGTTTCTTTATCAAACAGATCGCCAACGCGCAGACCACGGCGAGCAACTTTATCTTCATACGCCGGACCGATACCGCGTCCCGTCGTACCAATTGCTTTCGCACCACGCGCTTTCTCACGGGCGTTATCCAACGCAACGTGATAAGGCAGGATTAACGGACAGGCTTCAGAAAGCAGCAGGCGTTCGCGTACCGGGACGCCACGCGCTTCAAGCTCCGTCATTTCTTTCATCAATGCGTCAGGCGCCAGCACAACACCGTTACCGATGATGCTGACAACATTTTCACGCAGAATGCCAGAAGGAATTAAATGAAGGACGGTTTTTTCACCGTTGATTACCAGCGTGTGGCCAGCGTTGTGACCACCCTGATAGCGCACAACATATTTAGCCCGTTCAGTCAGCAGGTCAACGACCTTGCCTTTACCTTCGTCACCCCATTGGGTGCCCAGTACGACGACGTTCTTACCCATTTCAAGAATCACCAGGTTGCTTAAAAAAGGATTCTACCATCTCATTTGGATGCTTTCAGTACTTTTAGCACACGATTGCGCACATTTTTCCGCTTAATTTTAGCTCCCCATCCGGCTACGCAACATGTAGTAGATCACGCACCCAGCAACAACTATTCCGCCGCCAAAACGGCGTAAAACATTATCCGGCAACTGCGCTATACCCAAAATCATACGCCGCCAGAGACGAGGAAACAGCAGCGGCCCCAATCCTTCGAGCACCAAAACCAGCCCAAGTGCCAGCCAAATCGTTGAATTCATAACAACCCCTTTTTCCTGCATCCGATTTGAGCAGGACAAGCCTTTGGATATTTCTCTGCCAGCAAATGACAAAAAAAAGCCCGAGAAAGAACCCGGGCTTGATGAAAAACGTCAGTTAATGACTATCAGCGGCGTGGTGCCATGCTGCTATCCGGTGACTTCATATAGCGGAAGAAGTCGCTATCCGGGCTGAGAACCATCACATCCTGATTATTACTGAAGCTGCTTTCATACGCGCGCAGGCTACGAACAAAAGCGTAGAAGTCAGGATCTTCACTGAATGCGTTCGCAAACAGTTTCGCCGCTTCGGCATCCCCTTCACCACGGGTGATACGTCCCTGACGTTCAGCTTCAGCCAGCGTACGAGTGACTTCATAGTCTGCCGCCGCTTTCAGCTTTTCAGCTTCTTCCTGACCTTGTGAACGGTGGCGACGCGCTACCGCTTCACGCTCTGCACGCATACGCTGGTAAATCGCGTCAGAAACTTCTGTTGGCAGGTTGATTTGCTTAATTCGCACATCGATAACCTCAATACCCAGCGCAGCCATGCTGTTAGGGTTGATGTGAGGTTCGTTGCCCGTCGTTTCTTTCTCAACGCGCGCAGCAGCAGAAGCAATCGCATTATCGGCTTCGGTGGTTTCACCCGTACCGGTATTCAGCGCTTCACGCACGTCAGACATCAGTTGACCACGTGAGTCGGTAACAATGCCTTTCACATCCAGACGACCAATCTCAGAACGCAGACGGTCACTGAATTTACGTTTCAACAGCACTTCAGCCTGAGAGATGTCGCCACCGCCCGTTGCCAGATAGTAGCGGCTGAAATCGCTGATACGCCATTTAAGGTAAGAATCGACGATCAGGTCTTTCTGCTCTTTAGTGATAAAGCGGTCAGCCTGGTTTTCCATCGTCTGGATACGCGCGTCCAACATTTTCACTGAGTCGATAAACGGAATCTTGAACTGCAATCCCGGTGCATAAATCAGCGGCTTATTCTCGTCATCACGCAATACTTTGCCAAAGCGCATCACAATGCCGCGCTGGCCTTCCTGCACCACAAACAGTGACGCATAGACCACCATCAGTACCAGGATCAGGATAAATAGTAAGGGCTTACGCATCGATTATTCTCTCCCTACTCGAGTGAAGTCATCACGCTGCGCATTTGCTCTGCGCTGATCCATGATATTTCCATTGTTACTGCTGCGCGTCTGGTTGCTATTCGCTGCACCGCTGCTGCCAGTGGGCAGACGCAGTGGGCTAGCGCTGCTGTTATTGCTGTTGCTTTGCGTATTTTCACCGCCTTGTCCACGCAGCATCTGATCCAACGGCAGCACCATCAGGTTGCCCCCCTTGTCATTGACCAGCACTTTGCGGGTATGGCTCAGCACGCGTTCCATCGTTTCGATATACAGACGCTCGCGGGTGATTTCCGGCGCGGCTTTATATTCCGGTAAAACTCTGGCGAAACGGGCAACTTCACCCTGAGCTTCCAGAACGGTACGGGTTTTGTAAGCGCGAGACTCTTCCAGAATACGCTGAGCCTGACCGTTAGCACGCGGCTGCACTTCGTTCGCGTAAGCTTCCGCTTCACGAATATATTGCTGTTCGTTTTCACGTGCGGCAATCGCATCATCAAACGCGGCTTTCACTTCCTCCGGCGGACGCGCGGTCTGGAAGTTGACGTCCAGCAGCGTGACACCCATGTTGTACGGACGAACGGTTTCTTCCAGTACACGCTGGGTATCCGTACGCACAATGGTACGGCCTTCTGTCAAAATTTTGTCCATCGTGTACTTACCAATAACGCCGCGCAGCGCACTGTCAGTGGCCTGACGCAGGCTGTCATCCGCATTGGTTACGCTGAACAGATATTGTTCTGGCTGCGTGACACGATACTGCACGTTCATTTCAACGCGCACGACGTTCTCGTCTGACGTCAACATCACGCCCGACGTCGCCAGTTCACGCACCGACTCAACGTTCACTGCGCGAACAGAGTCGATGAAGGTCGGTTTCCAGTTAAGACCAGGCCCAACCAAATGGCTAAATTTACCAAAGCGCGTTACGACACCGCGTTCCGCTTCTTTAATGGTATAGAAACCCGTAGCAGCCCAAATGACAACCGCAGCGACGGCAGCGATACCGACGATCCGACCACCCAGAGCTGGGCCGCCAGAATTTCCGCTGTTGCTTGAGCCAGAACCTTTTCCGCCACCCAGATCGCTGAGTTTTTTGCTCAGTTTACGGAAGATGTCGTCCAGATCCGGCGGCCCCTGATCTCGGCCACCTTTATTGTTATTTCCGCCAGAGTTGCCGCCATTATTGCTGCTGCTCCCCCACGGGTCGCGGTCTTGTCCGTTATTACCGGGCTGATTCCACGCCATGTTTTAGCTCCATTCTTTATGATAGGTGTTCTTCAGGTTCAATATCCCAGAGTCCGTCAGACTATTTCACCGTTCAGACTGTTTTTGCCAGTCAAATCAGACAATATAGTCCATCAGTTCCTGCTCTTTTTTGCAGAGGCGGCGCCAGTCAGCAATCGGCATACGAATAACCAGACCAATTTGCCCATCCTCTTCAATCCATTCTTTTTCTATTGCCTGAAGCTGGTAAAAACGACTACGCAAGCGTCCTGCCTGCGGGGGAAGGTGCAAGGTATATTGTGCGATTTCCCCGGAAAGCCGCTCAGTCAATGCCTGAAATAGCAACGGAATACCGTCACCAGTCTGTGCTGAAAGCCAGACCCGTACCGGTAGATTCTCTTCGTTGCGATCGATACGCGGAACGAAATCATCCAGCATATCAATCTTGTTCATTACCAACAGCGCAGGTATTTCATCCGCCTCGATTTCCGCCAGTACGTCATTAACCGCTTCGATGTTCTCGTCAAGACGAGGATCGGCGGCATCAACAACGTGCAACAGCAATGAGGCCTGACGTGTTTCCTGTAATGTAGCTTTAAACGCAGCCACCAAATCGTGGGGCAACTGCCGGATAAAACCTACGGTATCCGCCAGCACTGTATCACCGACATCATCCACTTCAATGCGACGCAATGTTGGATCCAGTGTGGCAAATAACTGATCGGCGGCATAGACGCCCGCCGATGTAATCTTGTTAAACAGCGTGGATTTACCCGCATTGGTATAGCCCACCAGCGACACGGTGGGCACATCGGCGCGAACCCGTGACCGCCGTCCCTGTTCACGCTGTTTTTCTACCCGTTCAAGACGCGACAGTATCTGAGTGATACGGTTACGTAATAAACGACGGTCGGTTTCAAGCTGGGTTTCACCCGGGCCACGCAAACCAATACCGCCTTTCTGGCGTTCAAGGTGCGTCCAACCGCGAACCAATCGGGTCGCAAGGTGGCGCAGCTGTGCCAGTTCTACCTGTAATTTCCCCTCGTGAGTACGCGCACGCTGGGCAAAAATATCTAAAATCAGTCCGGTACGATCGATCACCCGGCACTCGCACAAACGCTCCAGATTACGTTCCTGAGCTGGCGTCAGCGCATGATCAAACAGCACGACAAACGCGCCGGTTTCTTTGACTACATGAGCAATTTCTTCGGCTTTACCTTCCCCGACAAAATACTTGGGGTGAGGTGCCTTACGGCTACCAGTCACTACCTGCAAGGATTCAATACCGGCAGAAGAAACCAGAGATTCAAACTCCAGCAGATCGTCAGTATCTCTATCTTGCGAGAAAAAAATATGAACTAATATGGCCCGTTCACCTGATTCATAACGGTCAAACAAGCGAGTAACCTCTTAAACGAGCAAAAAACACCACAGCGAAGGAGCCGAGCGATGCGTCCAGCTCTCCCGCGCCGTGGTGAATTGACAATACGCCTTATTCGGCGTCATCAGCTTCCTGCGACTGCTGCGAAGCCGCCGTGTTGTTACCGTGATAATTGCTGCCGCCGCCTGGATTGTTGCTATGGTGAGATACAGGACGAGAGGGAACAACTGTAGAGATGGCGTGCTTATAAACCATCTGACTTACCGTGTTTTTCAACAAAATCACGAACTGATCGAAAGATTCGATCTGACCTTGCAGCTTAATACCGTTCACCAAATAAATCGAAACCGGAACACGTTCACGACGCAAAGCGTTCAAGAACGGATCTTGCAAAGATTGCCCCTTAGCCATTCTATATTTTCCTTATTTGTATGTTGTTTGTAACAAAGAGCCCTACGGCTCTAAAATAACGGTGTAAAAACTTGCACGCTGAGACTCACCGATTGTACACAATCACCCAACCTATGCACTAACAACCTCTATTACCTTGTCCAGTGCTTCAGTCGGTTTTTCGCTATCCAGCCAGCAGACATCATCCCAACCGCGTAGCCAGGTCATTTGGCGCTTCGCTAGCTGACGCGTCGCACAAATTCCCCGATAAACCATTTCATCGTAATCAATTTCACCGGATAAATATGACCACATCTGGCGATAACCAACGCAACGAATAGAGGGCATATCCGTATGAAGGTCTTGCCGGGCAAATAATAACCGGGCTTCTCTCTCAAAATCCGCCGCCAACATCTGATGAAAACGCTGTTCAATTCGCTGATGCAACAATTCACGTGTCGCCGGGGCGATAGCAAACTGATGAACCTGATAGGGCAGCGCGTCGCCAGACGTTTTTGTCAGTTCAGTTAAAGTGTTACCTGAAACGAAAAAAACTTCCAGTGCTCGCGAGAGTCTCTGCGGATCATTTGGATGAATCCGAATTGCAGCTATCGGATCGATCTCACTAAGCTGCCGATGCATCGCTTCCCAGCCGACTTCTTTTGCCTGTTCTTCAATGCGCTGGCGCACGGCAGCATCGGCTGGCGGCAGAGGAGAAAGCCCCTCCAGCAGTGCCTTGAAATACAGCATCGTCCCCCCAACCAGAAGGGGAATGCGCCCGGCGGCGGTAATTTCCGCCATCTCACGTAGCGCATCGCGGCGAAAATCGGCCGCAGAATAAGATTCCGCTGGGTCGAGAATGTCGATTAACCGATGCGGTGCCAATGCCAGCTCTTCCGCACTCGGTTTCGCAGTCCCGATATCCATGCCTTTATAAATGAGGGCGGAATCTACGCTAATCAACTCTACTGGCAAATATTCTCTTAACGCCATTGCCAATGCCGTTTTTCCTGACGCCGTTGGCCCCATGATAAAAATGGCAGGCGGCAACGACGCTTTTTCTACATCACTCATGCTTTAAAGCCTTGATGGCATCATGGATGTCCATCATATATAAAAGTTCAGACGGCGGCGCTTTCGCCAACTGCGGACAAAGCCGCTCGACATCCGCCAGTAATTGTATGGCCTGAGAATGGCTCCAGCTTTCCTGCTCACTCTGCAATCGCGTTGCCATCCACGATGCTAATTCACCAGGTTCCACCTGCTGTGTCTCAACCGTCTGATAGTTGGCCAGATAGCCTATCAGTTCGGAGATCAAGTTTTGTAAATTTTGTTGGCGCAATGGTAAAGGTACAGCACGCAGCGTTGCACGCTGTGACTCAACCAAGACATCAATACCAAAACGCGCCAGCAAAGCGTGATGCGCAGACAACACGCTCAGCTCAGATTTACTCAACGTCAGACGTTGCGGAATCAATAACGGCTGCGCCCGCAGCCCCTCTTCCGACGGCGTCAACTGCACCACCTTCAGATGGCGCTCAGCAACCGAAAGCGACAGCATCGCCAGCCCCTTATGGTACTCCAACAGCGCGTAGCACGGCGGATAAACCGTCAATACGCGCCCGAAACCGTTCGATTGGCTTTCCAGCGGCGACTCAATCGGCGCGCGTGGCTGGTTACGGCTGGTTGTAGCATCCGGCGCGATTCGATTTGGGGGGGAATCGTGTGATGCCGTCGGCAGCACCACCGTCTCTGGCGGCATAACGCGATTCGCCGGTACAGAAATATGCTCACCAGACGGGTTTGACGCACCTGCCGCGCCATCCGCTGGTTGCAGCAACGCCTTATACAGATCGCCCTGTTTTTTCTGGTACGGATTCTCCGGTTGATAGCCGGAATAGGTAGATTCTTTCGCCTGGCCAGAATGGCCCGCGCGCGGCGTTTTCCCGCCATACGATGGGGAGTTATCGGTACGCGGCGGCTGGGCAAAATGGTTTTCGCCAGCAGCAGGACGATTTTCCTGCTGCCATTGCACGGGCTTCCCAGTCTCCGGCGATGTCATGCCGAGTCCCGGCGTGGATGCCTGTTGCAAAACGGACATCACCGCCTGATAGATAAAATCATGCACCAGACGCGCCTGATGGAACCGCACCTCATGCTTGGCGGGATGCACATTGACATCCACCTGATGCGGGTCGATCTCCAGATACAATACATAGGCGGGCTGCTGATCGTCGCTAAGCTGATCCTGATAAGCCTGTCGGATAGCGTGATTGATGAGCCGGTCGCGCATCATGCGCTGGTTCACGTAGCAATACTGCATATCCGGCAGCTGTTTAGCGCCAACCGGATCGGCCACCCAACCATGAATGGTGAGATCGCCATGCTGCCAGGAGACCGCCAGCGCATGTTGCAGGAAGGTCGCCCCGCAGATGTTGCCTAAACGGCGTTCATACTGACTTTTATCCGGTGCCGCACGATATTGTCGTATCAGCTTACCGTTATGATGCAGCGTAATCGCGACATCGAAACGCGCCAGCGCAATGCGGCGCACCACCTCATCAATATGCGTGAATTCGGTTTTCTCGGTACGCATGAATTTGCGGCGGGCGGGCGTGTTATAAAACAGATCCAGCACTTCCAGCGTAGTGCCAACAGGATGGGCGGCAGGCTTGACCGTCACCGCCATGTCGCGCCCTTCGGCGTAGGCTTGCCAGGCTTCGGATTGTTCAGCGGTGCGTGATGTCAGGGTTAAGCGGGAGACAGAACTGATACTCGCCAGCGCTTCGCCACGAAAGCCCATGCTGACGATCGCTTCCAGATCGTCGAGCGTCGCAATTTTGCTGGTCGCATGGCGCGCCAGCGCCAGCGTTAACTCATCCTTTCCGATGCCCGAGCCGTTATCACGGATACGAATCAGCTTCGCCCCACCGCGCTCGATGTCGATATCAATCCGGGTTGCCCCTGCATCCAGACTGTTTTCCACCAGCTCCTTCACGACCGAAGCCGGACGCTCAACCACTTCTCCGGCGGCAATCTGGTTAGCCAACTGCGGTGGCAACACCTGAATCGGCATGGCGTATCCCTCTTACAATCCTCAATCTCTCGACATCGTCAGCATGAAGCATCAGGCGGACGGAATAATCAGCGTTTGCCCCAGTTGTACCGTGCCGGAACGCATATTATTCGCCTGTTGGATATCTTTCATGCTGACACCGTAACGGGCAGCGATCGCACTCAGGCTATCACCCTTTACGACCTTATGCTTCACTGGCGCTGCCTTTTTGGGCGCTGGGGTTGATGCCGTCTGTTTCGTCCCTGTCGCCGGAATATTCAGGCGCTGTCCAACCCAGACGATATCCTTATTCAGCTTATTCACATCACGCATGGCTGCGAGGCTGACGCCATAACGCCGCGCAATGGAAGAAAGTGTTTCGCCACGCGCAACGGTATGACGCGTGCTGCCCGCACTTGCTTTTGCTGTGCTGACGTTACCACTCGACGTTGCAGTATCACTTGCCGCCGACTGTAGTGGGCGGCTTTCCTGCTTTGGGAGGGATTGCATCGGGTGCGTTTGGAAGTACCCCCTCAGCCCCTGATAAATCGCGTTGGCGATTTTTTCCTGATAATCGTTACTGCCCAGCAGTCGCTCTTCTGCAACGTTACTGATAAATCCGGTTTCCACCAGCAGAGAAGGAATATCCGGCGAACGCAATACCCCTAAACTGGCGTGCTCAGGGCGTCGTTTATGCAGCCCGCCGACACGCTGGAGTTCGCGCAGTACTTTCGTCGCCACGTCATATCCCACACGCTGGGAGTGACCAAATTGCAGATCCAGTACCGCCTGACTGAGGTAAGGATCGGCGCTGCTGTTCGCTAACAGATCGCCCGCGCCGCCCAACAGTTCAGACTGTTTCTCGTGCTGTTCCAGCCAGTTTGCCATTTCGCTGTTCGCACGGCGGTTGGACAGCACCCAAACGGAGGCACCTTTGGCATTACGATTCGGCGCGGCATCCGCGTGAATCGACACTAACAGGTTCGCCCCCTGCTTGCGCGCCACGTCCGAACGTCCCATGACGGAAATAAAGTAGTCGCCGTCGCGCGTCAGCACACCTTTAAAGGCTGGGTCGCTATTCAGTAAGGCTTGTAGCTTACGGGCGATAGAAATGGTGACATTTTTCTCCCTCAGACCGTTCGGGCCAATCGCCCCAGGATCCTGCCCGCCGTGACCGGCATCAATCGCCACAACAACACGTTCATTCCCCTGCCGAACCGGCGCACGGGTAGTCGATGACGAACTGCTACTAACGACCACGGTAGGTTTATTGGTAAACGGATTTTTGGCGGGCTCTGCCGGTGCGCTATTTTGCTGCCGCGAAGCCGGAGGCGCTGAGACTGGTACCGTTTTCGCTTTATCACCGGTGATGGTGAAAACCACAACGTAGCCCGATCCTTCTTTTTGCGTCACCGCTCGCGTTTTGGCCGCCTGAGTCAAATCCAGCACCAAACGCAGGCTTTGTGCATCCTGCGCATTGCTGGTACGCACACGCTTAATCAGGTTTTGCCCGCTGAAATCCAACGGCAGGCCTTGAATGACGCCGGTCTGACGAATATCAATGACCACTCTGGCAGGGTTACTTAGAGGGAAAAAAGCATAAATAGGCTGACCGCTAAAACTCAGGCGCACCGTGGCCTGACCTGAGGCATTGTCTACCTTAATGTCCGACAGATTCGCTGCCCACGCCGCCCCTGCCAGCAACAGCCATACGCCGATGAACAGCGTAACCATACGACTCATCATGATTCTGTTGTTCCTGGCTGAAGAGAAAAACGTTGTAACATTGCGTCTCCTGCCGCAGAGACCGCGGACAGTTCAGCCTGTCGGCCTTGATCCTGATAGCGCAGATGCAGTTCGATATCCGCATCGGGCAGCACGCCTGCGCCCTGTTGCGGCCATTCAATCAGACAAATGGCGTCCTGCGTCAAATAATCACGGATCCCCATAAACTCCAACTCTTCCGGGTCGGCCAGTCGATAGAGATCAAAGTGGTAGACAGCCAGCGGCGATAACGCATAAGGCTCTACCAGCGTATAAGTGGGGCTTTTGACATTGCCCTGATGACCGCGCGCCTGTAGGAATCCACGACTAAACGTCGTTTTCCCCGCGCCAAGATCGCCATAAAGGTGGATAACACAAGCGCCGTCACAGGCTTTCGCCAGCGCCGTGCCTAATGAGATAGTGGCTGCCTCATCCGGCAGAAGTAAGACTATTTTTTTCATTCTATTGTTCTAAAAACATAAGTCCTAAAAACATCGGCTATAAACACATCCGCTCGGGATTAACATATCGAAACAGCACCGGCAGTAAATCGGTTGCCAGCATACCTCGGGTCCCGCGTCGTGCCGCCAACCAATCGGCCGCCGCACCGTGTACAACACACCCGGCACAAGCCGCATCATACAGCGAGAGCTTTTGTGCCAGCAAACCGCCGACAATACCTGACAGCACATCTCCCATGCCACCTGTCGCCATGCCTGGGTTTCCTACATCAGCAATGGCAATCTCGTCTCGCTCGCTGGCAATCACCGTTCCCGCCCCTTTTAACACAACAACGCCACCATAGCGTTTTACCAACCGTGTCACCGCAAGTAAGCGATCACTTTCAATATCAGAGACACGGCAATTCAGTAAACGTGCAGCCTCGCCGGGGTGAGGTGTCAGCACGCGATTCTGCCGCTTATGCGGATTGATTGCCAGCAGGTTAAGCGCATCCGCATCCCATAACATGGGTTTGTTACAATTTTCTGCCAGACGCAGCGCGCTTTTACCCCATTCATCCTGTCCTAGACCGGGCCCAATCACGACGACATCCGCCCATTCCAGCCCCTGACGCAAGGTATCTGTCGTCAGCTCCTGCACCATTAACTCAGGCCGGGCCGTGAGAAACGCCGATTGATACTGTTTGTGAGTAAGTACTCGCACTAAGCCTGCGCCGCTGTGTAACGCCGCATCGGCGGCCATCAATACCGCGCCACCCAGGCCAGTGTTGCCGCCCACCACCAGCAGCCTACCGTTATCGCCTTTATGTTGTCCGGCTGGTCGAGGAGACAACCATTTGGCAAGCTGCGCCGCAGTCAGTCGCCGTATCGGTGCGGTTTGGTCATCCAGCCATGTCTGTAAGCCTAGCGAGTGGTAATGTAATTTCCCAACCTGTTCACGAGCACGGCCAGTCAGTAAGCCCGGTTTCAGCGCGATAAACGTCACCGTCTGCGCCGCGCAGATCGCAACGCCAGCACAAGCGCCGGTTTCGGCATGTAATCCAGAGGGAATATCCAGTGAAACGATAGGGGCGGGATAAGCATTTGCCTGCGTGATTAACGCAGCATAGGGTGCACGCGGAGCAGCGGAAAGCCCGGTGCCGAGCAGGCCATCAACGATGAGATCGATCCCTTCTGGCCACGGCGAATCAGCATCCTGCGCATTCACATCCTGAACACGCCCGCCCTGCTCCAGCCAGCGCTGGCGGGCAAGGCGAGCGTCATCGGGCAATGGCTTATCGCTGGCACAGGCAACAACATCCACGTCAATGCCCGCCGCCATGGCCAAACTGGCGACCACATATCCATCGCCACCATTGTTGCCGTGTCCGGCCAGAACTCGCCAGCGTCGAGCAGAGGGGTAGCATTGGCGCGCCACCTGAAATGCGGCGTCTCCCGCACGCTGCATGAGCGCCCACAGCGAAATCCCTGATTCGGCGGCTGCCCTGGCTTCTTCATGGCGTAGCCACTCGGCGTAAAACACCGAATCAGGCAATGTGGTTTCTGCCGTATCGAGCCGATAAGGCTCAGTGGCGTGATGCATGTTGTTCTCCATCAACGGCATGGAACATGCATTTCAAGTTAGCAAGGTCTGTCCCGCTTCGCCAGAGAGAACGGGCAGATGATCAAGGTGTATTAGCGAGAAATATCAGGCAGCGAGGCAAAGAACTGGTCGATCCGCTTTACCGCGTATTGCAGCGTTGGTTCATTAAAAGCGTTTTTTAATACCTCAAGCGCGCCCGACATAAAGCCAGATGGGGTGGACAAATCAATATCCGCAAATGGATTGCTTATTTCTGCTTGCTTCAGCTCGTTAACCTGTCGGGCAGCGTTGTTCTGATACTCACGTCCCCAGTCAGGATGTTTAATGGCGGCAGTGCTGACGAAGCTTATAAATTCCTCTAACCCTTTTACAGCATCACCGGATTCGAGCGCTTCCCGATACTTCTCATATTTCTCCGGCTCTTTCTCTTTCATAATCGCACTCCAGTCCACCTTATATTCCGTCGTTCCGGGTATGTATGAAGGAGGATTGTAATAAGAGACATTGCCTTTTTCGTCCGTCGTCCGCGTCTGCGAAATTGCGGCGATTTGTTTCATCGCATCCAGAAAGGATTGTTTCTGCTCGTCATTGATATAGTGTTCAGCCAGATAAGCAGCCTGAGAAAGCCCCAGCGCTAACGAGGCTTGACGCTGTTCTCCATTCAACGCTGAGCTATTCATAAGATTTTCATCGATGATACGGTAAACCGCCTGAGACACCTGCTCGGGCTGATCGGCTAGCGCCTGTGACAATGCATTGTCGATATCAGAGGAGAAAAAACGGTGGGCCGGTTGCGATATAATATCGTCTTGTAACTGTTTCCGCCCTTCCTGACTAATTTGTATCTGTTCAACATCAAGGGTCATCGCCGATTTATCCACGTTAACCAGCTGTGCAGCCTGCCGTTGATTAACATCAATGCTGAGATCCAAGCCGTGAATCGTGGTGCGATAAAAGGACAATGGTGCCATTTCCATGTAGAGCCCCCAGAGTTTTATAATTGGTGCGATGCTATTTTTAAAATATCGACGGCAGTCTCAAAAACTTTATCTGTACTTTTTATCGACAGCTTTCTTCTGTTCCACGGTGATACCGGGACTTTGTGATAAAATCGAGACAATACAGTACATTTTTACGGTTCCCCATGTCATACCCCTACGATCTCAATGAATTAGCGCAACACATCAAACAATGGGGACAGGAATTAGGGTTCCAGCAGGTCGGTATCTGCGACACCGATTTGTCCGCAGAAGAGCCTCGGCTTCAAGACTGGCTGGATAAGCAATACCACGGAGAAATGGACTGGATGGCGCGTCATGGCATGCTGCGGGCACGTCCGCATGAGCTGCTACCCGGCACACTGCGCGTCATTAGCGTTCGTATGAATTATCTGCCCGCCAAAGCCGCGTTCGCCAGCACCTTAAAAAACCCGGAACTCGGCTACGTTAGCCGCTATGCGCTGGGCCGCGATTACCACAAGCTATTACGCCAGCGGCTGAAAAAACTCGGCGATCAGATCCAGGAATACTGCGGTGAATTGAATTTCCGTCCCTTTGTCGATTCCGCGCCCATTATGGAGCGCCCTTTGGCTGCGAAAGCCGGGCTGGGCTGGGTTGGTAAACACTCACTAATCCTGAACAGAGAAGCGGGTTCCTGGTTCTTTCTCGGTGAACTGCTGATCGATTTACCTCTGCCCGTCGATCGACCACAAGAAGAACAGTGCGGCCGCTGTGTCGCCTGCATGACCACCTGCCCAACAGGTGCGATTGTCGCACCGTATACCGTCGATGCCCGCCGCTGTATTTCCTATCTGACCATTGAATTGGAAGGTCCGATTCCTGAAGAATTCCGTCCGCTAATGGGCAATCGCATCTATGGCTGCGACGACTGTCAGCTTATTTGCCCGTGGAATCGGTTTTCACAGCTCACCGACGAGGCTGATTTCAGCCCGCGTGCCGCGCTGCACACGCCGGAGCTGCTGACGCTATTCGGCTGGAATGAAGAGAAATTTCTGCGAATTACGGAAGGGTCACCGATCCGGCGTATCGGTCATCTCCGCTGGCTACGCAATATTGCCGTCGCGCTGGGGAATGCTCCCTATCAGGATAGTATCGTGCTGGCACTGCAAACCCGTCTGGGTGAAAGCGAACTGTTGGATGAACATATCCACTGGGCGATTCGCCAGCAGTTGGAACGCCGCGCATCGCTGGAAATTGACGTCCATTCTACACAGAAAAAACGACTTATTCGTGCAGTCGAGAAAGGATT
The DNA here is from genome assembly GCF_015689195.1 of Pectobacterium aroidearum. Taxonomy (GTDB): domain Bacteria; phylum Pseudomonadota; class Gammaproteobacteria; order Enterobacterales; family Enterobacteriaceae; genus Pectobacterium; species Pectobacterium aroidearum. The sequence continues at coordinate 701,610 of NZ_CP065044.1, read as the reverse complement.
ACCGCGCGATGCGTGAGTCGCTCAAACCGTTGTCATTAGTTTGTCGCACGCGCTGTGAATAAATAAAAAAACCGTTGCCAATCAACTGTCACAAAAAGTACAAGCGATCGTTATAATATTTTATAAGTAAAATTTATAAATAGATATCAATAAGATACCCTACAGTATTTTATCAACAACATAGCGTGATTACTAAATAACCAACGAACAGCCTGTGGATAAGTCTGTTAAGAAGAATATGATTTTTTGTATTAACTGATAAAAAATGGTGTGGATTGAGGTAACGCCAACGCTCGAAATACAATGCTGTGTAGACAGCAAAAACGTGCAATAGCACAGAGCGGCCAGCATTATGAATTTCTTATTGTCCCTTGGCAAGGGCTGAGATCTAATTTTTACGATCGAAAGGAAAATTTTGAGGCGAAAAAACGCGGCGACGCCTCTTTTGAGACATCGCCGCGCGGAAAGTAAAGGTCATCGTCAAAGCAGCAGGAGAGAGGCAGATGCGTCCCTCTCCCATAGGCCGATATTACGCACGAGTTCTAATCAGGTAGTCAAAGGCGCTCAGGGACGCTTTTGCACCTTCACCCGTCGCAATGATGATTTGCTTGTACGGCACGGTCGTACAGTCGCCGGCAGCAAAGACCCCTTTCACGCTGGTTTCGCATTTGGCATCGATCTCAATTTCACCGATGCGGTTTCTGGCTACCGTCCCTTCCAGCCAGTGGGTGTTAGGCAGCAGGCCAATCTGCACGAAGATCCCTTCCAGCGCTAAATCGTGCACCGTATCGGTAATACGATCTTTGTAGCTCAGCCCCGTGACCTTCTGTCCATCGCCTTTCACTTCTGTGGTTTGCGCATTCAGAATGATGTCAACGTTCGGCAGGCTACGCACTTTGTCCTGCAATACCGAATCCGCTTTCAGTTCCGGTGCAAACTCAAGCAGCGTGACATGTTTCACCACGCCAGCCAGATCGATAGCCGCTTCCACACCGGAGTTCCCGCCGCCAATCACCGCGACGTGCTTGCCTTTAAACAGCGGACCGTCACAGTGCGGACAGTACGTTACGCCACGCGTACGGTACTGATCTTCGCCGGGTACATTCATGTTTCTCCAGCGCGCGCCGGTTGCAATAATCACGCTACGCGCCTTCAGCGTCGCACCGGATACGGTTATCACCTGATGCGGCTTGCCGGGTTCGCCACCGGGAATTAGGGCTTCTGCACTCTGCGCATCGATCACATCAACATCGTAGTCATCAACATGGCTCTTCAGCGCGGTCGCCAGTTTGGCACCTTCCGTTTTCGGAACGGAAATGTAGTTTTCGATATCAACCGTATCCAATACCTGACCGCCAAAACGTTCACCGACCAAACCGGTACGAATACCTTTACGCGCCGAATAAACCGCCGCGGCTGCCCCTGCTGGGCCGCTACCGATGATTAACACGTCATAGACGTCACGCTGGTTCAGCTTCTCGACCTGCTTAGCGCCCGCGCCGGTATCGATTTTAGTCACAATCTCTGCGAGGCTCGTCCGCCCCTGACTAAAGTGTTCGCCGTTCAGGAAAACGGTCGGAACGCCCATGACATTGCGGCTTTGGATCTCATCCTGAAACACACCACCGTCAATCGCGGTATGGGTGATATTCGGATTCAGCACCGCCATTAAATTCAGTGCCTGCACCACGTCCGGGCAGTTGTGGCAGGAAAGCGAGTAATACGTTTCAAAGTGGAACGCACCGTCAAGATTACGGATTTGATCGAGTAATTCTTTCGCTTCTTTCGACGGATGGCCGCCCACCTGCAATAACGCCAGAATCAGGGAGGTAAACTCATGTCCCATTGGCGCACCGGCAAAACGCGGGCCGCTCTGGGAACCTGGATTGGTAATCAGGAATGAAGGCTTACGTACTGCTAACTCATTCTTTTCAACAAAACTTACCCGTTCAGACAGCTCAGCGATTTCAGTCAGCAAGGTTCTGACTTCAGCAGATTTCGCGGAGTCATCCAGAGTCGCAATCAACTCAACAGGTTTGGTTAATTTTTCCAGATAGGCTTTCAACTGGACTTTCATCGTATTGTCGAGCATTGGTCGTCCTTAATTAGGCAAGTGGGTACAACGTCAAAATCGTGCAGGGTTCTGGCCCCAAAAAACCGGGCCAGAAAAATCGGGTGCAACGCACCCGACAAAAACCGCTATGTTTTCCGAGGTGTTAGCTTAGATTTTGCCAACCAGGTCCAGAGACGGTGCCAGTGTAGCCTCGCCTTCTTTCCACTTAGCCGGGCAGACTTCGCCTGGGTGAGAAGCAACGTACTGAGCCGCTTTCACTTTACGCAGCAGGTCAGATGCATCGCGGCCAATACCTTCAGCCGTGATCTCTACCGCCTGGATGATGCCCTGTGGGTCAACGATGAACGTACCGCGGTCGGCCAGACCTTCTGCTTCGCGCATGTTTTCAAAGTTACGCGTCAGCTGGCCAGTTGGGTCACCGATCATGGTGTATTTGATTTTGCCAATCGTTTCAGAGCTGCTGTGCCACGCTTTGTGCGTGAAGTGGGTGTCGGTGGAAACAGAGTAGATTTCCACGCCACGCTGTTGGAATTCGTCGTAGTAGTCAGCGACATCACCCAGTTCGGTCGGGCAGACAAACGTAAAGTCAGCCGGATAGAAGAAGAATACGCTCCATTTGCCTTCGATATTCTTCTCGGTCACTTCGATGAATTGACCGTCTTTGAAAGCCATGTTTTTGAATGGTTTAACTTGGGTATTGATTACTGACATCACTTTATCCTCATGTGTTTTCGCATGTGGCTAAAGTACAGAAATGTGATCGCTATCACCAATCCGTTGTCTTTATCGAATCAATAAGCAATACCTACTAGCTATACCCTAAATAATTCGAGTTGCAGGACAAAAACGACGAGGCGTTTTTGAACAGCGCTTGCGCTGATCCCGAAGGGATGAGGCCTAAGGCCGAATAACGCGGCAAGCGAGGGACAAATTCATCGGGAATGAATTTGACCAGCCATTGGCTGGCCTTCGGTGAGAGACAGGATGTCTCTCATTTCATCCCGATGAGCTTACACCAGTAAGTGATTCGGGTGACTGAACGTAGCCAACGCACATGCAGCTTGAAGTAGGACGGGATCAGGGATAGGTGATCTCCATATTCTGATCCCCGATCCTGATCGTCTTGAAGCGTGGGGCGACGGCTTCAACCTTGCCATCTTTCACCAGTGCGACCAGTTTTTCCGTCCCTATCGCGCCAAACATACTGGCCGCAATCTGCCACTGTCCCTTTTCATCACGGGCGAGGATCTTCCCACCATTTCCCCAGCCCACTCGGGGAAAAACGAGCACTTCGTTATGACCATCGCCGGTCAAATCAATGGCAAAGAGCAGGCAAGCCATTTCCCTGCACTGATTACCCAGATTATCGCCCTGCAGCATGCTTTCGACCCCGTCTTCCAACGGCCCCACCCACTCAACCTGAACGGGGCGGACTTGTGCAGGTCGCCCCTGCAGCCGATCGCGCAGTGCCTGTCGCCCTGCCGCATCAAGAATTCGGTCTTGCTTCAATTCTTCGGCCAGCCAGTTAAACTGCTTCCTGCCTGCCGTGCCTAACTCATCGCGCAGCGCCCACAGATCAAAATCATCGATCGGCGTTTTTCCATTAAGCAAACGCTGAACCTGATTCCTCGCGCTAAAGGCTTCTGGGCTTAACAGCGGTGTATGCAGCAATATCACCAGAACGCAGATGATAGCCGCGAGCAGCGGATTGCTTGTACGTAAACTCCCTAACCAGACGCCAGAACGGCGAACGACAGCCCACACCATCGCCAGACTGTAAAGCATTGCAATCGTCACTACGAAGATCGACTGAAAACGAACAGGCGTCAGACCATACTGTTCGATGCGCAGCCAGCTGGAATAGCCCGCCAACGCCACCAACACAGGCAGACACAACACGCTGGCGTTAACCAGCCCACGTAACACAGCAGGATAAGTGCGCCCCTCGTTATCATCCTGAGAGGCGCAGTTAATCAAAAAGAGGTTTACGCCCATCAGGCATAGAAGAATGACGGTAGAACGGCCGGTATTCCATATCGGTTCCAGACCGCTAAAAGGCAGGGTCAAGGTGAAAACCACGGTAATCAGTGCACTAAGGGGCAGCAGGAAGCGGCAAGCCGATAGCAGAATCCCACACAGCAGCCCAACAACCGCTTCTTTGGTCATTCCAATATACATGCCGACAGAAAACACCACCGGCAAGAGCAGCATATAAAACCGATAATGCCAAAGTACTTTACTCACCACCCGGAACCCCAGCATGCTGAACAACATGCTGCACAGTACGAGCAAGAGAACGACCACCAGAGCCACTAGCCAGGCCAGCAACACAGTAAAAATATTGTTCCAGGCGTGTTTACAGATCGCTTCATAAGACGGCCATCGCCCTTCACGGGTGGACCAACTGCAAATGAACGTACAGCAGATATAACCGAACAGGATGCCACACAGTATCCAGGAATCAGGCAGTTGGTATCGCCCACTGTCATAGAAAACCCAGCCACTAATCGCCGTCATCAGCACGGTCAACGCACCGCCCCAAAGCCACGTCTTTTTCACAAAGAGCGTGCGTTCCAGCAATTGCAGACTCACTCCGCCCACTGCAGCCATCGTTATCAGCATGATCTGAAGCACGCTCTCTTCCATTTCAAGCGCGGCAACAAATAAAAGCCCCTGGAGCAGGCCAATGATCAGATAGAACCTTAACGATGGAGAACTGGCAGGCATGGCAAATCCTTTAGCGATACAGATAAATGAACCTTCTACTTTAGCATCGAATCACCGCTGCCTGCGGATCTGGATGATCGTACCCTTCGGATATTTGGTGAAACACGTATATCGTTCAATGCTAACGTGGTGTCCGTAGAGCCTTTCTCATGGCTGACGCAAGACTCAAATAAGTGACTAAGGAATCTGCACCTCGCCCGCTTCCAGCCCGGCGATCTCTACGCCCTGCGCCACCGTTTTCCCCAGCGTCACGTTGATTTTCTTTGGCGGAGCATCAGCGGTCGGACGGTAAATCACATAGGCATCGCCATTCTCGTCAGTACGTACAGCCTGTGCAGGCACCGCGATGCCCTGCTCGTTGCGATAAACAATAATAGCCAGCCGCGCGCTCATCCCCAGTCGAATGTTTTGTCTTAAGTCTGCCAACGGCGTATCGAGCGACACCACCACATCATAGTAAGCACCGCTGCCTGACATATCAGCAGCATCGGCCTGCATATCAATCGACGTAACCTTGCCCGTCAGCGTTTGTCCGGCAAAACCATCCCCTGTCACGTTAACCGCCATCCCCTCTTGCAGCTGGTGCAGGTCAGTTTCCTCTACCCGGGTTGCCACCTGAAAACGATCCTGAGCAATGACACCAAACAGCGGCGCCCCCTGACTGACCAGCAAACCGGCTTGGATAACCACAGGTTTGCCGTTATCAGGCGTAGCGGGGCGCACGACAAAACCGCTAAACGGGGCCTTGACGATTTGCCGTTCAACCTGCACAGCCAGCGTCTGATAGCGCACCTGTGCATTCGTCAGTTCCATCTCTGCAATCTTGCGATCCTCACCGTTCCCACGCGCCAGTACCGTTTTCAGTTCCTCCTGCGCCGCGTTCAGGTCCTGCTCCTGTGAGCGAATTTGCTGCTTTAGCGTATCAACTTCCATACGCGCGACGATGCCGCGTTCAAACAACGTCTGGGTATCGCGAAGATTGGCTTGCGTATTGTTAAACGTTGACCGGGCTGAGCTTACCGCGCGACGCGCACGCGACACCTCCGCGCTTTGTTCCCACTGCCTGAGCGTTTGTACCTCGCGCTGCGTCTTGAGCACGTCAGCCTGCGCCTGACGTAACTGGATCTCAATCTGTCCAGGATCCAGTAGCAGTAACGTTTGCCCTTTTTCGACGCGTTGCCCCTCACGTACCAATACCTCACGGATAATGCCTTCAAAAGGCGCCGCCAGCGTTGTCTGCGTCGCGGCCTCGATTCGCCCAACCAGCCCGAGCTGATTTTCCAGCAACTGAGGCTGAACAGCGAGCCATTGCCCCTGAGGCGCGCTTTCCCGTTCGTTCGTACGCCCTGCCAGCAGCCAACTGAGCACGCCAAGTGCGGCGATCAGCAACAGCGCCATCAGGTGACGCCGGCGAGACAGAAAGTGATGCCTAATCATTGAGTGCGATATCCCAGCTTTGTAATGTGGTGCCCAGCGTCTCATCCAGTTCAGCCTGCGCATTAAGGTAGCTGATAAGCGCATTGAGGCGGGCATTTTCAGCGTTGCGTAAATCGTTCTCAAAGCTCAGCACCTGAAAGTTACTGGAACGCCCAACGGTGAGCTTTTCCCGCTCAATTTCCAGCTTGCGGCGCGACAAATCCCGCGCACGTTGGGAAATCTCAAACTGCCGCCAGCGCGTACCGATATCACGTACCGCATTGGTGACATCGCGTTCAAGCTGCTGCCTGACTTCATCCAGTTGGATGTGCTGATTGCGCACATTCACTCGCGCCTGAACCTCCGCCTGACGGGTACTCAGATCGCCAATAGGAATCTCCACCTGAACGCCAACATAATTCTCCCAGGTACGTGAGGTGCTGCTCTGTGCCGCGCGGTCGCGTACCTGACTCGCGCCCCCGACCAACGAGACATCCCACAGGCGATCGTTACGTGCAACCGCCAGACCGAGCGCCGCCTGCTCGTTAGCAATGATCTGTGCCAGATAAGCGGGCCGAGAGGCTTCGGCCTGCTTCAACGCCTGCGCAGCATTCACCTCAACGCGCTGTGCCTGCATGGCATCCGTTGCCACAATCAGCGTATTTAAATCCAACGCCAGAAGTTGCAGCAGCGCAAGACGGGCGGTATCCAACTGGTTTCTGGCTTCTTCATGCGCCAGTTCCTGTGTAGCCACTTCAGCTTCGGTTTGCACAATTTCAAATTCGGCCATGCGTCCAGCGGCAATCATTGCACGGTTGACCTCAACCAACTGGCGCGCCCGCGCCAGCGCATCACGAGCGATTTGCAATTGCTCCTGTGAGCGCAACAGTTCCCGATAAGCGGTGATAATCTGCGTAATCGTCTGTGAAACCGTAGATTTCAGCGCCAGACGATTTAACTGTTCAGTCAGTTGTGCAATGTGAACCGGCGCAGTCGTAACATCTTTACCTGCACCGCGAAGCAAAGGTTGGATCACAGTAATGTTGGCACCATCGTTACGCGACAGCCCGGCGTTATCAGCCTGCGTGTGGCGGTAGGTCCAGCCGAGACTGAAACGAGTGCCATACGGTGTGAGCAAGGTTGACGTCGGCGTCAGATTCCCCTGCCGGTAACGATCGCTTTGGTTACGGTTGGAAAGGTAACTGCCCGTCAGCGACAGTTTGGGGGTAAAACGATCCTCCGCCACCCGAAGATCAAATTTCTGTGCGATACGATCCAGATAGGCGCTACGGATCGCGCGATTGTCGCGTAACCCAAGATAAATGGCATCGCTCAGCGTGAGATCGATCGTTTGTGCATTTAACGATGTACTGACTGTCGCCTGACCCTGCCGCGTCGCCTGAGAAGGATTCAACGCCGTTTCCGCATACCCTTCATGAGCAGAAAACAAAATCAGTAAACACAAGATAGATTTACGCATCGCGTAGCGCCTGTACGGGTTCAAGGCGTGCTGCGGTCATCGCCGGGTTAAGCCCAAAAAACAGGCCAATCGCCAATGAACTACCAATACCGAGGGGAAGTGACAATGCCGAAAGTGAAAAGGCTGACCAGCCTGAAAAAAAGACAAACAGCCACGCCGCCGCGATGCCACACACCGCCCCGATCAAGGCTCCGCAAGCGGATAACACCACAGCCTCCAGTAAAAATAGCCCCGCAATATCACGCGGCCGCGCACCTAGCGCCATACGAACACCGATTTCACGACGTCGCTCGGACACATTCATCACCATGACATTCATCACCCCGACCCCACCAACCAGCAGGGAAATCCCTCCCAACCCCGCCAGCAGCCACGAAAACATCCTCGACTGCTGTGCCATTCCCTCCAGTAGCTGCTGTGGAATTTGCACATCGATATCCAGTTTCGGCATCAGAGGAACCAAGTAATCCTTTAACTGTGAGCCCGTTTGCACCAGCGTATCGCTGTTGTGGTTACGTGCAATTACGCTGACGATTTGTGGGGCAGGCATGACGCGACGCATGCCAGAGATCGGCATCAGGATAGAATCATCAACCGAGACAGGCACCAAAGGGTTGTGCCCCTGCGGCTGAAGGATTCCGACGATCTCAAACAGGTATCCTCCCACCTGCACGCGTTCACCCAAGGCAGCGGTGCCCCCCTGCGATGCCCATTGTTCCGCAACATTCGCCCCCAACACGATATAGGTACTTTGCTCATCGAAATCACTCAGGTAGCGACCCTGCGCGAGCGTCAGCCCTAGCACGTCCGACAGTTCAGCCCGGCTACCCACCACCATGGTGCTCAGTGAACGGCCACGCAGCCGTGCTTCGGTAGAGGTAATAATTAGCGCGGTTGCCGCCTTAATATCAGGCAAATTTTGGCGCAAAACGGGGATATCCAAGTCTGCCGGAGCCGAGCCGGTAGCATGGCTGCCTACCCGATTCTGCACGGTGGCAACCAGCAGATCGCTACCCATTCCTCTGAATACGCCCATGGCTTCGGCTTCCGCGTTGTGCCCGATATTAAGCAAAGCGACAACAGATCCACATCCCACCGCAATTCCAAGGAGAGCCAGAACGGCACGCCGTCCCAGAAGAATAAGGCTGTTCAACGGCTCAAGCAGACGCTGTTGTAGCGAAGGACCATAGTGGCCTTGCCCCGCTTCCATCCGTGAGCGAGGGTCAGACATGGTTTACCTCATGGATTCGGCCATCCTGCACATGAATGCGCCGCGCCATACGGCAGGCCATGCCTTCGTCATGCGTCACCATCACGAGCGTCGTCCCCTGTTCGCGGTTCAATGCCAGCAAGAGCGTGATGATGTCATCAGCCGTTTGGCTGTCGAGGTTGCCGGTCGGTTCATCCGCCAACAGAAGCGCAGGTTCACCGACCAGCGCCCGCGCAATAGCCACCCGCTGACGTTGACCACCAGACAGGTCGGCAGGCCGATGGTGAGTTCGCTCTGCAAGCCCGACGCGCGCCAGCTGTATCTGTGCGGCTTGACGAGCGGCCTGACGCGAGACGCCGCGGTAGGTCAGAGGAAGCGCAACGTTATCCAACGCATCCAGGCGCGGCAGTAAATTAAAACTCTGGAAGACAAAGCCAATAACCTGATTACGCACGATCGCACGTTCATCAGCACTTGCCTGAGACATGTCCTGCCCTGCGAGCAGTAAACGCCCCGAGACAGGCTGATCGAGCAAGCCGATGATGTTAAGCAAGGTGCTTTTACCAGAACCCGATGCGCCCACAATCGCGCAGCTTTGCCCGGTAGGAATAGACAGTGAAATATTGTGCAGCACCGATTGAGAGGAAGCACCGATACTGTAGGTGTGTGAAATACCTTGTAAACAGATCAGATCCGTTATTCTTTCATCAGACATCCTTGCCTCTTTGCTGATCCCCGAAAGCATCACATTAATCGAATTATCCTACTGTTTACGCTTTAGGAAAACCATTGAAAGCACGTTCTTCATTAATTCAACGCATCACCGTGTAACGTCCGTGTTAAACCATCGTGAGCCATTTACTTTTTCGACACTCGGGAAATAATAAAACCAACCAATGAATTAATTTTCAGTTAAATAATACCTACGCTTAACTATTAATATGTGCAGGAATTCTATATTTACGATGTAAACCCCTGCACATGATATTAACGTCAAGTCACACCACAGGCATTAAATTGCAGTCAGATTCATTTTCACCAGCGATCGGTCCAATTTACGGTGAGCTGTGTAGGGCCAGAACCATAAATAGTACCGATTATTGATTTGCTATCCACGCGATAATATAAGAAGAATGGTATGGTAGCCGACTTATACTTAAATGCAGTCGTTGAACCAGACTGCATATCGGAAATATTGATGCACGTCGATGTATTGCCCTGACATAAATAGACCGTCAGTGCTCCTTTGTTCCCGACCTGAAGTCGACCTAGCCCATAATTCCAATATATTATATTTACTTTTGTGTTAGCAGGAGGAGCAACGCCCGGAGATATGGGAAAAGTAAACTGGTTCCAAATATTTGCAGAATGAACATCCATTCTTTTCATATCCCCACTCGTATAAGAACCATCAAGTGCATGCGCTGTACCGACAAACAAACATAGGGGAAGTAAAGCTGTAGCCGAAAGATATTTTAAAATTTCCATACAATCCCTTTTAAAAGAAAAAATAGAAATGTTTTTATATCACAACAGGAATTATTTAAAAAAGCTGAGAGATTAACATCAAGTTATTAAAAAAGAAGAGTAATAAACAAAATAAGACGTAAAAGATCGCCTACAACAGATAAAAAACAAAATATTATTTTTACTTTTTTGATGAAAAAGGAATAAAAGCGACACAGTCACCAAACTAATATTTCATTATAATGATAAGATGAAATCGTTATTATCCTCTATATAAAAATAAGCACTATTAACTGATATGGAATGGGGCTCTGGAGGAAACCAGTGACAGAGTGGTCATAGACTCCTTGGGTTCGGAATGTTAAGTGATATATTCGATCTGGCTTTCCGCTGGATTGTCAAACAGGCGCTGAATTCCTGAAGAAGCGTAGATATTTAATGAGAGTAAAGACGATACCAAGAGGGGTACAAACACGCTGTCGAATTAAAGAAGAGAGTAACGAGGATGATGAAGAATTTTGGAGCGGGAAACGAGACTCGAACTCGCGACCCCGACCTTGGCAAGGTCGTGCTCTACCAACTGAGCTATTCCCGCATAGAATCGGATTTATTATCTCTTACTTCAGCAAACCACACTGAAATGAGAATCCATAAAACCCTACTGAATCACACGTAACCTAATGAATTTAATCACTATTTACTAACCAAGCGATTCAACGGTCAGCATTATGTACCAATCAACTTAGCGTGGCAAGCTCTTTTCGCTGAAAAACATTGCCGCACACTGTATCAGCAATATCGTATCAGCAACATCGCTGTGGAGGTGAAGCCATGAGCCCGCCTCCACAGCCAGACCGCCTGACATTAAGGCGGCCTGATATTTCACTTGCTCATGCGTATCAGGATTTCACACTTTTCAGCAAGGTTTGCTTACAAATGTGCCCGAAGGTGACGTGAGTGACATTATTTCCGCCTACACCAACACCGCTCTGAGCCGGGACTTCAATACGCCATGCACCCACATCGTAGGTTGTTCTCCACGTATTAATATAACCCTGGCTGTAGTCTTGGAACTGTGTCGTGTAATCAGCATAACAGTTATCCAATTTCACAGACCCAGAAGCCTTGCCGTTTGCATCCGTTATTATTCCGTGAGCGTTGGCAGCATTAAACTCTAACTCACCATTGTTTTCTCGTTGGTCGAGTATAAGAATTGCCACAATATTTGGAATACCCGCTCCGGTGGAATCCGCCATCGTCACTCCCCAGGTCACATCCCGATAGGCTTGCGTGGTCATAAAACCATAAGCTGTCGGTGCAGAACTAGGGATACGCAGAACGGTGCTTTCCCCCGACACAGAATGGCTAAACTGAACAATTTTGGAGCCCAAAGTTAGCTTATATTTCTGAGAAACGGTCGGTAATTTTGATGGATTAGGCAGCACTCTCACCAAAACTTTCTCATTCGGCTGAGATGGAATGATAGTAATATCCTGTCCGGTATTACGGGTTGTCCAGGTATTGCCCCCATCGGAGGAAGACGCCAGTAACCAGTTGTTATTGGTGCCGCTCGTTACGCCATTAAAGCGAAGTAAAACATGCTGGCCACGGGTTGCTGTAAATGCATAATAATCCGCATCAGAATCGCTATCAGAGTTAGCCTCGACTTCCCTCAAACTATCAGACATAGGGGTGGCCAGAGAAGGAATATCATTTAGCTCATAGTCATCAACATTCGTATTAACGATAGCGCCAAAATTAAAACCGGAGCCATCAGCCGTATTGGCCTCCATAAACCAGTAATAGTGTCCCGGCGGAGTTAAATCTAACGTAGCTTCATCAGCATTTCCCGCTTGATTTGAATAATTAATTGCCGTCACATTATTCTGGCCATCATCGCGCATCAAGCTGAGTGCAATATCTGTTTCAGGACTCATGCCTACGACGAAAGCGGTTGTTTTAGAACGCTGAGTAATTTCAAAGTGATAACAGGCGCTACCTCCACTTTGCAGCCCATCCAGCGTATAAATTGAATTTACAGCAAGGGTGGGACACAAAGGGGTGAACGTGGAGTCATTAGCAAGAGCTTGGGTGCTTGATAACGATTTCTTTTGTGCGCTTTTTGCATCAGTCTGCGCAGTTGATGCATTAGGGGAAATAACGACAACGCCCTCATTTTCCGCTTTGTGAAATTTATAATTACTTGCAGCATGTGCTTGTATACTGCTGGGCGCATTAAAGGCAGAAACCGTACCTTTCTTTTGCAGTTTCCCTATATCCTTAACTTCGACAGAAACGCTGGTTTCAGCAAGCGCTGAGCTCATACAGAATGCCAGTCCTGCTGCCGCAAGACATAAATTCAAACGATGATATTTCATCCCAAGATTTCCTTATTTTTGAGTATTCTCAAATAGAACGCAGACTTATTATTTAAAAATTAACTAATATTGATTCTTAGCGAGAGTAGTATTACACCGACACGCGATATAATCTCAATAAATTTTTACAAAAATATTTAAAATGAAACTTTTTAAATGAGTTAATTGAAATTATATCAATAACAATTAACTCATTAATTTATAATTCGCCAAGTAATTATTTAATATTCGCGATTAAAATCCACCTCGCCACGCAGCGTATTATCCGCATGAAAGCGAGCGAGATTATCCAGAAATAAGCGTCCCATTAGTCCCGGCACCATCGGCCCGGCAATGTGCGCCGTCAATGTCAGGTTCGGCGTGTTCCAGAACGGGTGGCTGTACGGCAACGGCTCTTGTCTGAATACATCCAGCACGGCTCCCGCAATTTGTCCGTCACGCAGCGCCGCTTGTAAATCATCATCCACCACGGCACTACCACGCCCGACATTAATAAACAGCGCCGAAGGCTTCATCGCTGCAAACAAACGGGCATCATAGATATCGGTGGTGGCCGACGTATCAGGAAGAAGGTTGATGACATAATCGGCTGTCGGCATCGCGGCGGGTAGCTCTGCTAAGCTCATGACCCGTTTAAAATCAGGTCGCTGCCTTGGCGTGCTGACGATGCCGTATAACTCGACGCCAAAAGGCCGTAGAAAGCCTGCAACCTCGCAGCCGATCTCTCCCGCACCGACAATCAGCACCTTCTTATCCGCCAGCGATCCCGGTAAACGGTGATCCCAACGCCGTTCTTCCTGACTGGCTTGCCGTTCCCCCAGACGTAGCTCATGCCTGAGCATATAGGCAATCACATATTCGGCTATCGGCTGTCCAAACACGCCGACGGCGCGGCTTAGACGGTAATCGCGCGGCAACCCTTCAGCCAGCAGCGGCTTGAACCCTGCCCACGTAGACTGTAGCCACGTTGGTTTAGCCCCTTGAGCCAGCAATGCCGCTGCGGTATCCGGTTCACCCAGCCAGATCGGACAGCTCGCCGCCTGCTCCGCCGTACCGTTTGATAGCACCAGCTCAAGCTCCGGCGCATTATGATTTAAGACAGAGCCGATCTCATCGGCACGCGAGTCCAGCAGCAGAATAGCGGTCATAAGCACGTTCCTTAGCAGGGTAAGGCACCCGCGGCCTTACCCTGTGATTGTCGTCATTACGTTTAAGATTACGCCGAAGCCTGAATGAGCGACGTTAATAACGCGCCGCGCTTCGCTTCCGATTTTTTCACCAGTGCGGCGAGTTTCTTGGTATTGCCCCAGATGAGATACACAATATGTTCGATCACGGCAGGCTCCTGCGCCCGTACCGCTTCGACCAGTTGTTCGAACAGCACATCATCCTCTAGCGCAGGTAACATATTCAGTTTTAGGCTTTCTGTCGCATGGCTCAGGCAGGCAACCAGCGTCGCCACGTTCTGCGTCGTCACGCCATGCTTATCGAAAAACGCACGAATGAAGCCATCCTGTACCGATTGATGTTCATCATCCACGTTTTCCATATACGCTTTTACGAGCGGGAAATACGCGGCATCGGCCAGACCCAGCCCAAATACCGCATAACTTCCCGGCATACAGCACTTCTCACCTTCCGAATCGGCATACCATTCAAATTGCTCAATCGCTGCACGAGCATAATCCTCAAGAAACGGGTAGTTCGAGACATACTGCAACGCGTTAGCAAAAAAGCGATGAGTATCTGACTTTGCCAGCCCCTTGATGGGGAGGTACTGTCGCACCGACGATTTCAGGACGATCTTGTAGCTCTTTGGAAAGCCGATCGCCAGTAACCGCGTAATGAAGCTCAGCGCCTGCTCATACGCTTCAGCGCTTTCCTTACGAATACGAATCGTGATGGTAGAAAACACGTCATTCGCCACGCACTCAACCCAGTCATTCTTTAGGTTAATCTGCTGTTGCTCAAACGTACCGCTTCCCTCTTCCATCATGCTGATTGCACGTGGATAACCCAACTGCTTCGCGATATCCAGATATTCCAGCGCCTGAGATTTACTGTAGGAAGGTTCATAACGCAGGATCATGACTGCCGCATAGAGCACGAGTTCTACGGGGTGAAGCATTTGTGAATCCTGCCAATCCAAACTGATTCCAGGTCTAAGGGTATAGCTTACCGGTTGAAAGGACTGCTTAGGCTGGGACACGTCGCAATACCGCAACAGAAATTGCGGCTCTACCCACTTTTTTAATGCGCCGATAATATTGCGTCGATGCTCTGATAATTCCGCACTCCCTGCGTTTCGCTGCTGAATGCGCTCAAACTGAGTCATGATCCAGCGGATATCCTGCGAGGGAAAGAGCTGTACATCAAGCAGGTGGCGAGCCAAAAAGAAGGTTTGCAGCTGCTCCGTCGGCGCATTGCCATGCGTAAGGTATCGATCGATATAGTCATGAATAGACGCCAGCAGCCGCTGCTTTTTCACCTCATTGGTGAATGTAAACAGTGTAATCAGCAGGCGGCCTTCGGTTGCCGGAAATACAGCCCGAAAACAGAATCGATAGTCAATTAGCGCCGTATCGGCCAGTTTCTCAACACGCTGTGCGATAGCCTGCGCCAGCGCCGGAACCACCTCTTCCTGTATTTGCGTGACGCTCAGCGCCCCTTTGCGACTGCCGGGAGATACCCCGTCGGCATCACGCTTCGATTCCGGGGATATCGACGTACGGCCCGGCGCATAATCCAGCATCACATCGTGATGGATGCCCGCTTGCAATGTTGTGCGCGATATAATCTCATCAAGTCCGTCCCTTTGCTCCTGCGTATCAAACCATTTGTTGATTGCTGTCAGCGCTTCATCCCGTATACGTAGCTCGTCTTGTGATGGAACCTCGGTTTCGTTTACATGCTTATCCATCATTTTCTTTTTTCCCTTGTTCATCGCAGATGAAATGTTGCCCCAAAGCACAGTGCTTGATGATGTTTACCACCCGCCGCCTCCACCGCCGCCGGCCCCCCCCCCCCGACGAGCCTCCGCCGGAAGAACCCGAACCACTGGAACTGCCGCCTCCACCGCCAGAACCGGAGTTCACCACCGTCCTTGACGAGGCGCTACACGCGCTGTTGAACTGGGAAATACCGTCCCACTGCGTACTGGAGAACACGTCGGAAACCATTTGGTGACGCTTCAGATACTGGGCAAAGGTGTTCGCCCAGGTTTCCCCCACGCCCAATGCCAGCGCATAAGGCAGCATGCGTTCAAAATGGGTCACTCGCTCATCGGGCGGATACAACGTTTCATAACGACGCTCTTCTGCGGCGCGCAGATACAGCGTCATCCCTTTGGCTACGGCCAGACCATTCAATGCTTTCTGGGTATGACGCGGGACGATGCAGAAGAAACCCAGACACAGTAACAGGCTTACCGATAAGGCCCCCCGATAGTCTGTCGGCAGCAGGGATGATGTCAGTAAGCGCAACAGCGAAAGGCCAAAAGGCAATGTGAAGAGGAAACCCGCCAACACCAGAAAGAGCGAGACTTTGCTTTTCTCGCTATTGCGTAGCAGCGCGGAATAGCGTGCATATTTCAGTAACTTGAAACACAGCAGCGTACTGAACAGCAGAAAAGGCAGGCAGAAAATCGTGCTCATCGCCGCTCTAAGGTCAAAGAACAGGCCGTACAGCACAGGAACCAGCAGGGTCAGGGCGATGCCCGACCTCACCGCGCCGGAAATCGATAAAAACAGCGTCGGGTGCATTTTTTCATAATGCGCCTTCTGCGCCTTGCGCGCCTTCTGCATCGGCACCGAACGCATACTGGTTTCTGTAATATCCAGTTTCTTCGTCTTGCCGGGAAACAAAGTGCTAAGGAGCTGTTTATCCTCAGAGGTCAGCTTCATGGATTCGCTTTCAGGTAAGCGAGTGAGCCACTGCTCTTCTCGCCTCTGCGTCATACCACTTCGGCTTTTTCTCGGCTTATGGATGACTTTTGTCAGTGCAATCGCACGCTTAGCAACCAGATCCAGGATATCGCTGGAGAAAGCCACATTATCGTAGGTTCGTTGACAGAGGTAGCGTACATAGCCGGGATAAATGTCATTGGGAACGCTATACAACGGCACGACTGCGGGTTTCGTTAAGCAAAGGGGGGTTATATGCTTACCCCACCAAAACAGGTAGTAAACCACGATCAGAAAGGGAGGAAACCACAGTATGCCACTTTTCAGCGTGGGCGAGAGCCAATGCCCCAGCAGCGAGTCTTCCTGCGGTGCGGAGGCGGATGCCAGAATACTCCGCGGCCAGGTGTAGGCGACCGTCACCCCTTCCCCCGGATGCAGCGGCGCGAGCGTCTCGATGCTGCCATCTGCCAGAATACGGGCATTATCACCTTTCCTGCCCACCGGACCGGTATAGACATCAATCGATTGCAGGCGGGTATCTTTGCCGCGGGTAGAGAGAAACGCGGCTTGATCCGGCAGGTTCAGGCGAAAACGCACCTGATTTATGGGGTAACTCCAGCCATTGCCCGTGACGTTCCAATACAGTTCATCCCAGTCAGGAAAGCGGCTGAAATGGTTACTCACCTGATACTGAATACGGTAGCGGTGAACACCGGGTTGCAGTTGGCGATCGGCGCTGCCAATCAGTATCTTAATCTGCTCGCCCGTGTCATCAATGCTGTTGCGTTCAGGTTCTCCCTCCCGCAGCACCTGTTTAATCTGGTACGCCAGCCGGAACGTACTGCCGTCCTGCCGATGCCAGACCACCGGTAGCGTGCGGAAAATTCCTCGCTTGATTTGCTCTCCGGTCGACTGTACCTGAATGGTCTCATCCACCAGCATGGTGCCATCTGTCTGGAAATGGGCCTGCGAATCAAACAGCAAAATACGTTCGTCCGCCCCCCGAAGAGAAGCCGCTGTTCCCGGCGCAGCGCTAACACCGGGGATAAACGTATTATCCAGCGCGTTTGCCTGAACCAGAGCGCTCCAGCAGAGTAAAACCAGACAGCCGCAACGACGCAGCGCCTCCTTCCACTTTGCCATCACGTCACTCCATCCGCGGAACGTCACCCTCTGCGGGGTTCTCCAGTTCAAAGAACGTTTCGGTTTTAAACTGGAACAGGTTGGCAATGAGCAGGCTGGGGAAGGATTCCACCTGAATATTGAAATCCCGCACCGTGGCATTGAAATAACGGCGCGACATCTGAAGTTGTTCTTCAATTTCAGAGAGCGATTGCTGCAAGGCGAGGAAGTTTTGGTTGGCTTTCAGGTCAGGGTAAGCTTCCGCCAGCGCAAAAAAACGCCCCAGCGTTCCTGAGTATTCCCGTTCATTCTGAGCAATTTGGCGCGTGCTGCCAGTCTGGCTGGTGCGCTGACGTGAAATGGCTTCCAGCAGATCGTTTTCGTGCTGCGCGTAGCGCTTAACCAACGTCAGAAGATTGGGGGCCAAATCATGGCGGCGCTTCAGCTGTACCGCAATGCCGCTCCAGGCTTCATCTTTAAAACGTCGCAGAGATATCAACCGGTTGTAGGTAAAAATCGCCCAGACCACCACCAAACCAACCAGAGCTAAACCAAGATAAATTTCCATTTTAAACTGTCTTTTCGCTGTAATAGGGAAGGAAAATCAACGCGTTGGTGTAACAATGAACAGTACCGACGAATAGTACCGCATCCCGACGTCTTTGGTGACAGGAAATTACGATGGTGTGGTTTTTATCAGGGTGCAGAGGGTGTGATAAATCAGTGAATGGCTGTCCCACAGCACCAGAAAGCGAATGCTGTGGGACAGAGGCCAATCAGGCGTTCAGCGTGGCGTTATCAATGACGAAGCGGTATTTCACATCGCCTTTGAGCATCCGCTCATAGGCCTCATTGATTTCGTCGGCGCGGATCAGCTCGATATCGGAGACAATCCCGTGCTCGGCACAGAAATCCAGCATTTCCTGCGTTTCAGGAATGCCGCCAATCATCGATCCCGCCACCGTACGGCGTTTCATGATCAGGTTGAACACGTTGGGAGAAGGATGCGGTGATGCAGGCGCACCGACCAGCGTTAATGCACCATCGCGTTTCAACAGCACCAGAAACGCATCCAAATCATGCGGTGCGGCAACGGTATTCAGGATTAAATCGAAGCTGCTCGCGTGCGCCGCCATTTCCTCAGCATTACGGGAAACCACGACCTCGTTTGCGCCCAGCGCCTTCGCATCTTCACGTTTCGATTCAGACGTGGTGAACGCCACAACATAGGCACCCATGGCATGCGCCAGCTTGATCCCCATGTGGCCAAGCCCGCCGATACCCACCACGCCAACCTTCTTACCCGGACCGGCATTCCAGTGGCGCAGCGGCGAATAGGTGGTAATCCCCGCACATAGCAGAGGGGCGACAGCAGCCAGTTCCGTCTCAGGATGACGAACACGCAGCACGTAACGTTCATGTACGACGATCTGCTGGGAATAGCCGCCGAACGTCCAACCCGG
This sequence comes from Pectobacterium aroidearum, assembly GCF_015689195.1. Taxonomy (GTDB): domain Bacteria; phylum Pseudomonadota; class Gammaproteobacteria; order Enterobacterales; family Enterobacteriaceae; genus Pectobacterium; species Pectobacterium aroidearum. The sequence goes on along the minus strand of NZ_CP065044.1, from coordinate 682,371 downwards.
CTCATCCGTTGTCTTGCCGTTATACGTGCCGACCATACCATCGCAGTAATTTTCTAAGCCATCATCGCACTCTTCACAGTGACGACAGCTGTCCACAATGCAACCAATCCCCACCAGATCGCCAGCCTTGAAGCCAGTGACATGTGCCCCTACCGCAGACACACGCCCGACAATTTCATGGCCAGGCACGCAGGGAAACTGCGTTCCTGCCCATTCGGCACGTACCTGATGCAGGTCCGAGTGGCAGATACCACAGTACGCAATCTCAATCTGAACATCGTGAGCTCCCGGCTCACGGCGGACAATCTGCAACGACTCAAGAGGTTTATCGCCCGCATGGGCTCCATATGCGTGTACAAGCATGACTCTTTCCTTTTCTGTTGAGAAACCAATTATGTTGAGAAATTGATGGCGTTGAGAAACCGATGACGTTGAAAAACACGCTATACCCTAAATAATTCGAGTTGCGTGACAAAACGTTAGCGTTTTGAACAACGCTCTGCATTGACCCTTTAGGGCGAGGCTCAGAGATGAGCCGAGTATTGCCAACGCACAAGCAGCTTAAAGTATGACGGGTATATTTTCCTCAATTCCCCCAGCAAACAGGTATAGCATTCCGCTTGTTTTCTTGCCTAATTCTCCATTTTTTATTTATGTCCGCACGATGCCGCTCAGGAGCGCGACGTATGACAGACGGCGTTATTCACCGCCGTCATTCCTCACAGGGTAATTTTGGTCAATGCCAGAGAAGCACCTAACGCCATCAGTGCAACGCCGATGCCTTTGTCGACCAGACGTTGCTTGTCGAGCAGCCGGCGACGCATAGCCGGTGCGGCAAAAAACAGCGCTACAATGCTGAACCAGACCCAGTGCGCCACCGACATGAATAATCCGTAACCAACGTTATGGCTCATTGGGCTACCGGGCTGTACGATCTGGGTATAGGTGGCGACGACAAACAGCATGGTTTTCGGGTTAAGCGCATTGGTGAGAAAGCCCATGCGAAACGCGGCAAGCGCTGATGGCGCATGACCGGACGCCTCCTCTACGGTTATTTTTGTCGTATTGGTTAACGACTTGTACCCCAGATAAATCAGATATGACGCCCCCAGAATCTTCATCGCCATAAATAGTATTGGGGAGCTGACAATGAATACCGCGATGCCAAAAACGGTATACATCACATGAATCTGGACGCCGCAGGCAATGCCAAACGCGCTGATTAACCCGGCGCGTAAACCAAAGGCATAGCTGTTGCGGGTCACCATGGCAAAATCAGGCCCCGGACTGATCACCGCCAAAATGGTGATTGTCGCGACAGCAATTAACTCATTCATTAACGTTTTCCTTGTTCGGCAAGCCATCTTTTTTCACGATGATTTTGCACAGATAGGTGACAGACCGGCTAAAAGAGGAATGCAAAGATGACTGACGTAATACGGCTATCAACGATGCCAAACCCACGATAAACCCTCACTATTTAGGCAATTACACCTCTTATCGTCTGAGGACAGTTTGATTATTCAGCGTTTGCATGTGGCAAAAAAGCGATTTATCTTGGTGCAAATCTGTCAAATTTCATCGTGCATATGAAACTTCCCTCGTTAGCCTCTTTTCGCTTCTTTGAAGCAGCCGCACAAACCGGTAGCTTTGTTAAAGCCGCCGAGTCCCTGCATGTCACGCACGGTGCTGTCAGCAGGCAGATCAGATTGCTGGAAGAAGCGCTGGGAGTTGAGCTGTTTGAACGACGCAACCGGGCGATCTTTTTGAATGCGGCAGGCCGCTCTTTGCATACGGTCACGCAGTCCGTTTTTGAACAGCTCGAAGGCGCGGTATATCGACTCCAGCAGAGTGCGCAGGATGACGTGCTGACGCTGTCATGCGAGCCGACGATTGCCATGAAATGGCTGATTCCACGGCTACCGGCGTTTAATCAGGCAAATCCCGATATCAAACTTCATTTGGTTGCGGCGGGCGGGCCGATTGATTTTGTACGTAGTGGCGTTGACCTCGCCCTGCGGCGTGACGATTTTCACTGGGATCCGCAAACACATGGCGTAAAGGTATGTGACGAGTGGATGGGGCCGGTGAGCCGCGACAAAGCCGAGCGCAAAAACAGTCTGGAAGGGATGCGTTTGCTCTATACCGGAACGCGACCGAAAGCGTGGGCAACCTGGCAACGGAAGACGCACGTGTCCATCAAAGGCAGCATCAGATCGGACTACGAGCACTTCTATCTGTGTATTCAGGCGGCAGTCTCGGGGCTGGGCATGGCAATGGCATCCTTCCTGATGGTGCAGGACGAGATTGCGAACGGACAGTTGCATGCCCCCTACGGATTTGCGCAGGATGGTTCTGCGTATTATCTACTGTCGCCCATCCCTCTTGAGCAAAATGAGAAGTACGTACGATTTCATACCTGGCTAATGCAGGAAGTGTCCACCTGCCTTTCCGGGGTTGAGGATGCTTGTTAAACCCGCAACTGGAAAGACAATGACAGCACATTCCCGTGATACCAATTTCACGACACTGAACATGATTATCGCCGCCTCGCTTGTGGGGCTGGTGACAGGGTACACCCTGCCGCTCATCAGCCTGAAGCTAGCCGAGCACGGGCACAGCACGGCAACACTCGGCGTTCTGGCTGCCCTTCCGGCGGCCGGGATGATGCTCTCTTCTTTCGTTACGCCGTGGCTCAGCCGCCACCTGCACGCCAGCTATCTGCTCTCCGGCAGCCTGATTATTCTGGCGGCATCAACGATTGCCTCATTCCTGCTGTCACACCCTGTTTCTCTCATTTTACCCCGCCTGCTAACCGGGCTTGCTTCGGGAGTTCTGGTGGTACTGGGAGAAACCTGGGTCACCAGTCGGGCTTCAGACAAACACAAAGCGACGCTAACGGGGCTGTATGCCGCCGTTTTCACAGGGTGTAGTTGATAGGACCGCTGCTTATCGCCGCTGGCGAGCACATGCAAACCTATGCTCTGTGGCTGATTTGTGGCATCTCCGCCGCCTGTGCGTTCATGCTGAGGAACTGCGCCACGATGGTGCGGGCAGATGAATCATCCTCGGCATCTTATCGGGACTTGATCCCTTTTCTCCCGGCCATCGCCTCTGGTGTACTCTGCTTTTCCTTCTTCGATGCCAGCATCCTTTCACTCTTTCCGCTTTATGGCATGGAACAGGGCTTAGATGAAAAATCCGCGATCTTATTGGTTACGCTCATCTTTCTGGGCGACGCCGTATTTCAGACGCCGATTGGCTGGCTGGCAGACAAATGTGGCATCATCAGAACCCACATCGGCTGCGGCATCCTTTTCTGTGTGATGCTGGTATTTATCACCTTCTCGTTTTCCTCCCCTACACTTCTGGTTCCCGTCTGTATCACACTGGGTGCCGCCGCAGGCGGTCTTTACACGCTGTCTCTGGTTCGCGCGGGTCAGCGGTTTGCTGGTCAGCGACTGATCGTGATGAATTCCCTTCTGGGGCTGCTGTGGTCTGCGGGCAGTATCAGCGGGCCACTGTTCTCCGGTGCCGCCATTACGTTCTATGGCTACGACGGTCTGATCGCCATCTTGCTGTTAACTGGCGTGCTGTTTGTCGGCATACAGGGCGTATTAAGAAAAACACGCGTCTCGCGTTCTTTGGGGGAAGAGTAAACGTAGGCATCAGGTTCACTAAGCCCGCTACAGCCTGGTGAACCTGAAAGAGATACGACAGAAAGGTCGCTTATGCGGCCATTTCGCGTTTGAACACCTCCAGCGTGTGCGCCTTGACGCGAATGAACTCAGGATCGCTCATCGCCTCCGCACCGCGTGGACGCGCTAAATCAAACGGAACAATCTCCGACACCGTCGTGGGTCGACGCGTCAGCAGCAGAATTTCATCCGCCAAAAACACCGCATCCTCCAAATCGTGTGACACGATGACCATCGTCACGCCAGTCGCCAGTTGAACCTCTTGCAGCTTGTCGCGGATGAACAGCGTCATTTCAAAATCCAGCGCGGAGAACGGCTCATCCAAAAACATCACTTCCGGCCCCGTCGCCAGCGCACGCATGATACACACGGTCTGCTGCTGCCCGCCCGAAAGCTCATACGGATAGCGTTGAAGATCGAAACGAATGTCAAACATCGCGATCAGTTCGTCCATCCGCGCCTGAACGTCTTGCTGCCGCATGCCGCTACGCACCAGCGGATAAGCAATATTCTTCCAGGCACTCATCCAGGGAAAAAGCGCATCACGATAGTTTTGAAACACATAGCCAATTCTGGTTTCCGCCAGCGTTTTACCATCAAACAGGATATCGCCGCTATCAACGGGAATCAGCCCGGCAATCATGTTCATCAGCGTCGATTTACCACAGCCGTTTGGCCCGAAAATCGACACGATCTTGCCGCGCGGCAAATCCAGATTCAGATCGGTATAGAGCGGCTGACCTGCAAACGACTTGTTCAAGCCACGAATAGTGACGTGGGTATTCGGTGCCGGATAAGGCGGCAGCGCGGTATCCGGTTTTTCCACTTGCGCGTTATGATGTGTCATCATGCTTTGCCACTCCAGTGAACAATTCGTTTTTCTACGATAAGAAACAGCACGTTAAGCAGATATCCCAGTGCGCCCGTAATCAAGATAGAAGCGTACATATCCCGAATGTTGAACACCTGCTGTGCATCGATAATTCGATGCCCCAGCCCGGTTTCCGAACCAATAAACATCTCCGCGACAATCACAATCACCAACGCCATCGATACACCGGTACGCAAGCCGACAAAAGTTTGCGCCAGACTTTCCAGCAGCATGATGTCTTTAAAAATATGCCAGCGAGAGATCCCCATGACCTGTGCCGCCATCAGACGGGTTTTCTTGGCATTCATCACGCCATAGGCGCTGTTGAACAGAATCACTAGCACGGCCGCAAAGGCCGAAATGGCAATTTTATTCGCGTCGGTTATCCCGAAAATCAGCAAAAATAGCGGAATCAGCGCCGACGATGGCGTAGATCGGAAGAAATCGATCAGAAACTCCAGACTACGGTAGATCTTTTCATTGCTGCCGAGAATAACGCCGAGCGGCACGCCAATCAGTGCCGCAAAGCCAAATGCGGCGAGGGTACGGTATAGCGTCGCGCCGATATCCGTACGCATGCTGGCATCCGCGAAGGACTGGAACATATAGCTCAACGTGTCGACCGGCGACGGTAATAAAATGGGGTTCAGCCATTTCGCGCTGACCGCCAACTGCCAAAAGAGAAACAGCAGAATCGGACCGACAGCGGGTAATAATTTAGACGTCCAGTGCTGGCGCATAATCAAGCATCTCCCTTAAGGCTGATAAATCAGGCTGCTGACATCTACCGGCTGCCGGAAGATTTTTCTTTCGGTGAACACATCATAAAACTTCTGGAACCACGCCAGATTGTCGCCTTTTAGTTCGTCATACATGACAAACCCCGGCAGCGGCACCTCTTTACTCAGCTCGGCTTCAATGCTGGTGTACCCGGTAATGTGCTCGCGCGCCGCTTCTGGGTTCTGCTGAATAAACTGCACTGATTTGGCATAGGCCTGCGTGAAGGTTTTCGCCTCTGCCGCTCGGCTTTCGATAAAACCGCTATTCAATGCCGCCGCACCGCCAAACCACGGTGCATCAGGGTTACCAAGCACATAGCGTGAGATCACCCCAGTTTCCAGCGTACGCGACAGCCCTTTCAGGCGGCCCACCGTCCCCGTGGGTTCCAGCGTATAAACACCATCAATCTGACCGGCGGCCAGCGCCGCGGCATGCTGCCCGACCGGCAATTCGGTCACGCGCAATTCATCCGCCGTAAAGCCGTTTTTCTCCAGAATGATTTTGGTCATCACCACATTCTGAATACCCGGCCCACAGGCGATACGTTTGCCCTTCAACTCCGCGATACTTTTTACATCGCTGTTCAACGGCACCAGAAATTCATCCAATACCATCTGATGATTTGACGGGTTCGAGCAAATGATCTTGAACAAGCCGGGTGAGGTAATCTCGCCTAATCCCAATGCGCCGGTTGCCGTACCGTTAGCACACCCGTGTATACGTCCTGTAATCATCCCCTCGACAATCTGTTGCGGGCTGGCGAATTTCACCGCTCGCACATTCAACCCTGCTTCTTTGAAAAAACCGCGTTCAACGCCCACGTATAAAGGCAAACCGCCCACAATCGGCCAGTAGCCAATGCGGATTTCTTCACTTTCGGCAGCAAAAGCCATGCCCGGCAGCAGGCTGCTTAGCGTCAGCGCACCTGCGCTAACCGCTGACCACTTCATTAACTGCCTGCGTTTACGATCGATCTTGTCATTGTTATTTTTCATTGTGTTCCCCCTTCAACGGTGAGCTAACAACAGCTGATCATCACCAACCTGAAAAAACCGATCAGGTCGATTGCCTGAGTCGCGCCATCTTGTACACAAGACGGTATATAAGACTAAGCACAGGCCGTGCCATGTTTATCAACGCCAAAAAAACCAGCAAATACGCTGTTCCAGTGGCGTTAGCGCACCAAAAAAAGGCAAAACGTTACAAAAATGCATTACGAGTGATGCAGAGTGACTCGGCCATCAGCACATTGCCTTCTTGCTGAGGCAGACAAATGTGGCATCATAAAAACCCCATCAGAGGCGATATTCTTTTCTACGTTAGGGACTGTCATGCCAATCATGCACACGGATGTTTTATCCATCGATTTTCCCTCAAATTTCACGTCCATTGAGCAGATAGGGCAAGGGGCACTCGGCCAGTACGCCACTGACGACGGCGTCGTTGCGCTAAACATTTACCCGGTGAGTGGGGAACTGCTGTATGAAGTAGAAACGGGGCAAGCAGAGCGATATCGCGCTTTCTGCGGTAAAAGCTATGGCAAACTCACCTGGCTTGAGGAAAAGACGTTAACCCTCGAAAACGACAGCGCATTGTTAATGACGGCTGAAGGGATTTACGGCTTCGCCTACCTGTTCGCGTTTATCCGCTTAACGGACACGGTTTGCCTTTTCGCTGGGGGATACTGCCCGCAGGATCGGCGACAAGGACATTTCAAAACCCTAGAAACCGCGCTGCGCAGCCTGCGGATTGTCACCACAACCCCAGAGATGGCATTGAGCCGCCATCGAAAAGCATTAGGGGAAGAAGAAGCAGGGACCCGCGCCATTCCAGAAAACAAGCAGGGAAAGACAGCCGAGACGCCAACCTTTCCTCCTGTGCCCATAGATCGAGCCTTGCACCCGCTGCTGGCGGAACATTCTCAGTTACGGCGGCACCTTGTGGATGCGCTGCTCTCAGCGGATACCATCACCCCCATAGCCCATGCGGTGGCTGGCACATTACGCAGCAGCGTCGATTTCTATCATGGCGCAGAGGACGACCAGACTGTGCTGGGCCATCATCGGCTGGGCGGCATGCCGGATTTGCCTGTCGATATCCCCTATCCTTGTGTCAACGTTGCTGAAGACACCTTGCTCGAATATGAGGAGTGCTGGGAAGAAAGTGAAGATGGAAAAGATATTTGTATCTTCCCTTGGGATGACGCCACACAAACTTACCGTGTACCGCTGGAATTTATTGCGCAGCTAGACTGCCGCGCTTTAGCTCCGTTACAGGACTATCTGCCGCGCGAGGGAACCCTATTCTTCTTTCTGGAATGCGGAAGCAGCCCTGTAACAACCAGAGGGAAAGTCATCTATGTGCAGGATGCCGCACGCCTGTGCAGCGGCGTGCGCTTTGCCGACCTGGCCTTCAATGACGAAAAGACACTCGGGCAAAAAACCGCCTTTCAACTGCATCCGAGAACCAGCGTCGCCGTCCCCAGCTTTTACGCATTGCGTCAGAACCCCCATCTTGACGCCCTATTGTGCTCACGTCTGAGTCAGGAACAGCAGGCAGCATTGCATGATGATGCGTATGACGATGCGCTGTCCCGTCTTGGCTGTGCACAATATTACGCCTGGCAGTTACGACAACTGGGGGCATTCAATCTGTTACCTAATAGTAAAGCGACGGAAGAGCAACTCGCCTGGATGGTCGAAAAGGAGATGCTGCCATCGGACTTTCCGCCTGATGCCCGGTTGCCTGAATATCAGGGTATTGCCCGAGTCAACGGCTGTGGCTTCAGCCAGCATGAATTGCCAGAGTTGCAGGCAGCACAGCAACTGGGCGGCGAAGCGCAGGACTGGCTGGTACTGTTTCAGGTCTGTCTGGACGGACAATTTCAGTGGGATGACGGCATGCTGAATTTCATCATCCATCGCACCGACCTTGCAGCCCTGCGCTTTGACCGAGTATTTCTGGTCTGCGATTACTAAGGACGTGCATTTCATGAAAACAGTCGCAGAGACAAGACATGACTATGTTTCGGGCTACCGCAAGAAAATAGATTGCGCATTGCGACAATTTGTCGCAAACTAAAGTCTGTAGTGCGTCGAAAGGTGACGTATCATCAAAACCATCACTAAGAGGCTGTGGTGACTACATAGTGGAGTACAGAAATATGGCAACAAGCATCCGCCTGGATGACGATTTTGTTGAAGAAGTCAAAGTGCACGCAGAAGCAATGAGCCGAAGCGTGCCAAAGCAAATAGAGTACTGGGCTAAAATTGGCCGTATTGCTGAAGATAACCCTGAATTACCTTTTTCCTTCATCAACGAAATCCTGCTGGCGAAATCAGAAATCGACAATGGAAGAATGACAAAATATGTGCGCAGAAGAGACCGGGAAAAATCTTGAGATATATCAGTCACGCCGTTTTGAGAAAAAATTTGCCTCTCTGACAGAACAAGAACAGAAAATCGTCGATGAGCAGATTGAACTTATCATTGACGAACCTGAGATTGGTGAGCGTAAAAAGGGTGATCTGAATTATCTTTGGGTACATAAATTTTATATGAGTAACCAGCAATATCTCCTGAGTTATAGCTGGGTTGACGCTAAACTTGAAATATATTTATTGAGCCTCGGTTCACATGAAAATTTCTATGATGATCAAAAGCGTCACAGAAAAGCCGACTTAAAGCTTATTAAGTAACTCGTCTCAGACGCTCCTTTTATCTTGAACAGTTTTCTTATTCAGGAAACTGACAACCAGAGAGCAACGACAACCCACCGCGAATTAATCGTGGTGATTGTCGTCGATGCGGCATGGTACGGGCTTAAGAACTGGTACTGAGCTGCGTGAACACATCCTGTAGCGTTGCGGCCTCGTAGGTCGGCGCGATGTCCGAATCGTTGGCGGCTCCGCCAGCATTGAACCAGCAGCTATCAATACCGTAGAGGTTCGCCCCCAGAATATCGGCATCGAGTCTGTCACCCACGAGGATCGCCTCGGCTTTTTTGAATGAGCTGAATTTGCTGGCGGAGAACTCGAAGAAGCGCGCATCCGGCTTGGCGAACCCGCAAGCTTCAGAGGTCGCGACAAACGTCAGCCAGTCCGCCAGACCCGAGTTCGCCACCCGCTGCGCCTGCACATACTCAATGCCGTTGGTAATAATGCCAACCTCGCCGATCTCGGCAAGCGCTTCGCATAGCTGCACCGCGCCATCCACCAGCACCACAGTTTCAGGCAGGCACTCCAGATAGCGGTTGCTCGCCTTGTGTGGATCGATATCAATGCCATGAAGCGAGAAAGTGCGACGGAATCGTTCTACTTTCAGGAAATCCTTGGTGATTCCCCCCTTCTCAAACTCGCTCCATAGCTGGGAATTCTCGCGCTGATAGTCTGCAAACAGGCTCGTATTTTCAATATCGACACCAAGATTGGTCAGCGTACGCGCGAACGAAAGACGCTCAGAGGCTTTGAAGTCCAATAGCGTGTCGTCAAGGTCAAACAGGAAATGGCGGTATTTCATAAATGTTGGTTACTCGAAATCAAGGAATCACTTTTGGTGGAGACGGACTGCGCGGGCTTCGCAGCCGTCAGCGCGCGGTTAACGCCCAGAATCACAACAAGGAAGGAGAGCGTCAATAGCCCAATCATCACCCACGGAAACGCGTTCGCCCCTGCGCTGCTGAGGAGCAGCCCTCCGATAACGCCCCCCGTGGCCACGGCCGTGTTCCACGATGTGGTAGACATCGACTGTGCGACATCCACGGCATCAGAGGAAAGGTGAGTCATGGCCGTTTGCGTGACGACGGAGAATCCCCCAAAAGAGATGCCCCACATAAAGACAGCCAGAAACAGAATGAGCAGTACATCGGACCAAAGACCCAGAAGAAGCATCGCCGCAGCGAATAAGAGCACCTCGGCAGGGCCGAGACGCTTAAGGTTACCATCGACGATAATGCCTGACAGCACAAGGCCAAACACCGCCCCCGCCCCGAAGATGAACAGCACACCGTTGAGCCAATCCCCCATAGCGGAAGCCACGAGGAAAGGTTCGATGTAAATATACAGAATGTTGTGCGTGACGATGTAGGTGAGAATCAGCGCCAGCGTCGCCCCAACGCCGCGTTTGGAAGCAACCTGAGGCAGCGATAACCGCTTATCCGCCGATTCCCCTGGGAAGTCGGGAGCGAAAAGCGCAATCCAGACAACAAGGAGCACCGCAATCGCCGATACTAATCCAAATGCGCCCTGCCAGCCGATCGCTGACCCAAGAAGGCCGCCAATCGGTACACCAAGCACCAGCGCAGCCGTAGACCCCGCGCCGACAATGGCGATGGCGCGCCCGAGTAACCATCTGGGAACCATACGGGAGGCGTACCCGGCAAGCATCGACCAGACCACACCACCGAACAAGCCAGCAACAAAGCGGGCAGCCAGCGATAAAATGTAGTTATCTGAAACGACAGTCACCGCATTCACGACGGCAAATCCGCTAATCGCGATGAGCAGCAGAGGTTTACGCCGCATGCCGCGCGTCAGCGCCGTCGCGGGAATCGCCGATAACAGCGCTCCCAGAGCAAACGCGGTAATGAACTGGCCGGCCAGACTTTCAGAGACAGTAAGACCCGTCGCAATCGAACTGAGAAGCCCTGCTGGGATGATCTCAGCCAGTAAGGTCAGAAACGCCGCTGTCGCAAGCGCGAGGAGCTTTAACACGGGGAGAGACGGGGTTTGGATTCGATTTGCACTCAAAATGATTATTCACCTGTAACACGGACCTGTCGTGGCACTCTGAATTTTGCCACCTGAACAGAGATGATATCACTACATCCGTATACAAACAGGTAACATGATGCGCTGCCTCACTGGCGCTTTCAGGAGGAAAGGTTCTCTGATGCAATGAAACTTCCTGGCCAACCACTAAATAACAGCCTGAGCTATACACATAGCCGTAAATTGCAGGTGATTACCTGCAATTTACGGTAGAAAATAAAAAATGACTATTTCTTCATTTCAAGGCTTTTCATTGCCTCTTTGCTTAACCCGTGCGTCGAACTGCTAATAACACAGTTATACGTTTCACTTTCATTAATAACCATAAAAGTGCTCACCGGGTTTTTCATTTTTTTATCAACAGAGAAAATAATATAAGCATTGGGTAAGGAACTAGGTTTAAATGCACCAAATGAGTAGCTATCAGCTAAACCGAGAGGGGATAAATCGGCCGTTAATTCCATGGGTTGTGTACTGTGTGGCGAAGGGAACATGGATTTTGCCGACATCATCATCGACTGGGTATCGATGTTATATTCTGTTGTCACTTTCATGCCGACGTATTTGGATTCAGGCATATTCAGCTGCTTCTCACACATCGCATCGTGCTGTGGGCTAGGCGTCCCATTTTGCAGGACAGCGTGAATATTTTTTAATTCAACTTGTTCTTTTCCGGTATGTGCTTTTGCCGTGTCATCAGCCTGAGCAACCCCGCTCATCACTAAAGCCGCCGTCGCTACAACATGTAAAATAGTGCTATTCATTGCTTTCATTTTTCCATCCTCTTTTATCTGTAGGGATAACCATATGATCCATGATAACAACCCGTTATTTATTAAATAAATAGCCGGAATGATTCATGGGATTTAAATGATATTTCCCAGATAGAATTGAATAGAAAAATCACTAAAAAAATAACAACACTAATCATTTTAGATGATGTGATTTTTATAAATGCATTCTGGTTATAAACATAGTCAAATTTTGATATTACGTCAAAATCCAATCCACGCAGAGAATAAAATATAAAAAGGAATCAGAATAAATATAACCAAGCTAAGTATTTAATAAAATAATTAATCTACAATATCAACGGTAAAGGCACAGCTCGAACGCACTGCTAACGGCGTTCATCGAGTAGAGCAACGGTGTATGTCGCCAGACAAGGAAGCGACTCAGCGTACCAACGGTTGGTTGCACAACGGAAAAGAGTGAATAGATTTTAGATACAGTAAGGAAACTGGTGATGTAAACAAAAGAGAGACTAAAAGATTGGAGCGGGAAACGAGTCTTAAACCCACCCGTTATCTCTTTGTTTTAGAAAGAGTTTCCCGACGTCCCTAGATAGGATGGACAGCATTATGGACTAGAACTTAGATCTTGGCAAGTCGGAACCTAAATTTTTTTCCATACAGCGTCATACACGTCCAACAACATCCACCAGACATGGTCCAGAAAGACCTCACCAAGCCCTTTCAACAAGGCAAACCAACCATCAAGTGCCCCCCTCTGTAGCCAACATCAAACAAGTGCTACACCCTACCAGCCCGCCCCGTCATCCATATCTATAGGCAAAAAACGCACAAGCTGTGAACAAACACCTATAAGAGACAGCCTTAGCATGAGCGATGCTTCACAGCCGAGTTGCTTTGACACCTATCCCCTCTGAGAAAGACTCGGCTTAGCAAGCTATGAGATGCCCTACATCCTCATCACCAACTGAGGCTGCATTTCAGCATGGGGTGCCCGCAAATGTAGATCAATATCGCGAATGCATACCATTCGCGCAGCGGAGCCTTCCTCCATAAAAAGGAACCAATACCCAATGGAAAGAAAGGAGTATGTAAATATGAGGATACGCCACCTGCGATATTTCTTGATCGTAGCCGAAGAACAAAGCTTCACCCGCGCGGCTGCCAGAGTCCATATCGAACCATCCCCTCTGTCCCGAGCCATCAAGGAACTGGAGAACTATCTAGGGGTTCAACTGCTTCATCGGTCCAAAGGCCGCATCAGGCTAACCTGGCCGGGTGAAGTGTTTCGTGAAGAGGCTCAACGCATCATTGCCTTTATAGAGAACGCCCAAACACGAGTTAGCTCGGCCTCGCAAGGCTACCGTGGCCGATTGCGTATTGGGCTTGCAGACAGCCTGGCCCCACCAAGGCTCACGACACTGCTCGCGCGCTGTCGAGAAGAAGAACCGAGTACAGAAATCAGGATTACTGAAATGACCGTCAGCGAGATGTTATTGGCTCTCAGCCACGATCAAATTGATGTAGGTTTTACCGTCGATAATTCAATCATACCGGGATACCTCAAAGAGGTTGTATGGACAGATCGCCCAGCCATCGCGATACCGACTCACCATCCCCTGCTCTCTCAAGAAAAAATCTCTGACTCAGAGATACTTCGCTATCCGCTAGTGCTTTGCCACCCCGAGCAGTGTACTGGTGGATATAACCTGACTCGACATTTTTTCAGCAACCCGTCATTTCCAACACCAAATATTGCCGAATATGTTTCAGGACATGAGCCCATGATCATGCTGGTTGCAGCAGGCTATGGGATCGGTATCGGACTTGAATCCCAAATTGCTCTCTATAACCATCCAAATGTCATTATCCGAGAAGCAGCAGACAATATTCCCAGCACAGCCACGTTTGCCGTAACCACAGAGAGGGAACGATCAGCGGAGTTGGAGCGGTTCATCAGCCGGGCGGTCACGATCGGAGAAATGCCAAGCTTTCCGCACCTCTCACATACCAGAACCCCGTGACACACAAATGAAACAAAAGGACTGTTTTTGTCATTTTTATGACAGAAACAGTCCTTCAAATACATCAAAAACACTTGTCACACAAGTATGTTGGACGAGTACGCATAGCTCTCAAGGCTTGAAGAATAAGCCAGCCACCAACATAAATTCATCTCAGACATTTTTTGTCCGCAAATAAATAGAAAACAAAGTATTCCAACTTCTCATTTTTATAAATCAGGAATGTTGATCGTCTGCACGCTTTATCAGTTGGAAGTGATAACCAATATTGTCACCTTTCCGGAGCGAGCGAACATTGGCTTAAATCAAATCTCGCACCTGTTGCGGCAAGAAAGCGGTGACCAGCTCGTTCCTATTGTTTGATGAGGCCTATTGATGCTGCCGATTTAATGGCAATCACCCTCAATAAGCGCTACCAAGCATTAAGGAGTGACTATCATGTTCCAACAAAACACTCATCCCGTTCCTGAGCGTCGTATCCTGCGCCGGGCTGAAGTTGAAGCCAAAACAGGCTTTAAAAGGGCCCATATTTATAATTTGATGAAGGAAGGTAAGTTTCCCAAGGCTCTGCGCCTCGGCGTCCGCGCCGTCGGATGGGACTCTGCCGAAATCGATCAGTGGATCACTGATCGTCTCAAAGAACGCGCCTGACTGCTCCCAGTCACTCATTACCAGGAGCAGACCATGCAGGTGATTTCTGTTATTTCGACAAAAGGTGGCGTGGGTAAAACAACCATTGCAGCCAACCTAGGAAGTTTCGTTGCCGATGCAGGATTGCGCGTACTCCTACTCGATCTCGATATGCAGCCTACGCTGTCCTCTTACTATGAGATGCTGAGCCCCGCCCCTGGCGGCATCTATGAGCTACTGGCATTCAACGAGCAGGACTTGGGAAAGATTGTCTCTCGTACCACCATTGATCGTCTGGACCTTGTGCTATCCAACGATGAACACCGGCATTTGCACACGCTGCTGCTTCACGCTCCGGACGGCAGGCTGAGGCTGCACAACTTATTGCCTGTATTCCAGCCACACTACGACCTCGTTGTTATTGATACGCAGGGAGCACGCACCGTCTTGCTGGAGATGGCATTACTGGCATCGCAACAAGCCATTTCGCCTGTCACGCCAGAAATACTCGCCGCTCGGGAGCTACGTCGGGGAACCTTGCAACTGATCGCAGACATCGCGCCTTATCGTAATCTGGGCATTACACCTCCACCGCTACACCTGCTGATCAATCGCGTGCCTGCCGTGTCGTCCAATGCCCGTATGATCCAGAAAACCTTGCGCCTGATTTTTCAGGAGCAAGCGGGCATCCACATTCTGGACACCGAGATACCCGCAATTGAAGCGTTTCCCCGTGCAGCGACTCGTGGTCTGCCGGCACATCGCGTTGAGCGTATCAGGCCTTATGGTCGCCAGACCCGCTCTGCGCGAGAAATCATGTGCAGTCTGGCAACCGAATTGCTGCCCCAGTGGCGTGAGCAGTTCGCACTGGTCACAGGAAAAACCAGCGGAGGGCATGCCCATGTCAAATGCTCGTGAACTGGCTAAAGGCCACAAGCAACTACTACCGCTGATCGAATACGCACTGCAAGAAGGCTGGGAGGTTGTGCGTACCTCTGGTGGGCATTTGAAGTTCACCAAGCCCGGTATGCCACCGATCTTCACCAGTTCGACAGCTAGCGACTATCGTGCCGGGCGTAATGCGCGCGCCTTACTACGGCGAACACAACACCAGTTTGCTACTGACGAATCCTCTCCTGACAAGGGAGGCCACCATGCCTGATATTTCCGTACAAGACCTTGCCGGCAAACTTCTGAGCGAAGGCTTCACGAGCAAAGCACCCATTGCAGAGGTGTTGAGCGCACCTATTGCAGAAACTGCAATGGTTATCACGCTCGATGAGCTATCACCGTATGAGCTTGATCCACGACTAACGCGCAACCCGCTCTACGACGAGATCAAAGCCTCAATACGCGAGCGCGGACTCGACTCACCGCCCTCCATCACTCAGCGCCCAGGGGCAAAGGGCTATATCATTCGCAACGGAGGCAATACCAGACTCTCGATCCTGCGCGAACTCTGGACTGAGACCAGAGACGAACGCTTTTTCCGCATTCCATGCCTGTTCCGCCCATGGCCGGAACGCGGTGAAATCATCGCATTAACGGGGCATCTGGCTGAGAACGAGCTGCACGGTGGCCTGTCATTTATTGAACGTGCCCTGGGCGTCAATAAAGCACGGGAGCTTTATGAAGAAGAGACCGGGAAATCACTGTCACAGTCAGAGCTGGCCCGCCGACTCAAGGCCGATGGCTACCCTGTCCCCCAGCCCCATATCAGTCGCATGCAAGAGGCCATTCAATACTTGCTTCCGGCCATCCCTACTGTGCTTTATGCCGGGCTGGGAAGGCATCAGGTAGAGCAGTTGACCAGCCTGCGGCGTGCTGCTGAACGGGCCTGGTCCGTTCGCAGCACCAACACACACCACCACATCGACTTCACCACCTTGTTCCAGGATGTGTTGGTGATGTTCGACAGCACACCGGGCAATTTCAGTGTCCAGCGCGTACAGGATGAGTTGATTGGACAAATGGCCGATCTGCTGGAGATGGAATACGACACGCTGGCATTCGAGATCACCGACACCGATCGGCGTTGGCAGTTACTCAGCAATGAAACACCATCGGCTGAGCCTGGGGCATCGACGCTGCAAGAGAAGACGCCATTACCCGTCACGCCGCCCGGCGTGACATCGGAATCCACGTCGCCCAGGAACATCGAGCCATCAACGACCAGCAAGGCGTCTACACAACCGGCATCGCCCCCGTCTGAACCTGTTGGCCGCACCTCACAAGACAAATCTGCGGCAGGAAACGACGGGCATGCCACGCTACTGCAACAGCATGTTGTTTCTCCTGCTGGCACAACCGAACGGCTGCAGTCGATTCAGCGACTGGTCGCCGGCCATACTGGCGAGACCCTGCCGGACTTCGAACGCAATGTCTTGCAATCCATCCCTATCCAGGCCGATAGCCTGTATCCGATCACCGATATCTGGCACATTGAGGCATCACTGGATGAACCTTCTCGACTACGCACCCATATTGCGCAGTTTGCCGCAGAAATCGCCCATGAAGTCGGCGCGCAAGATGCTATTGAGCCATACGAAAATGGCATCGGATTCAGTTGCAAATGCGCCGATGACCGTGTCAACACAGATACGTCAGCATCCATGGTGCTGGCGCTGCTGCACGCTCTGAGCGCCCCCTATCTGCCCGCCACACATCCGTTTTCAGATACCGCGTCTTCAATCCGGTTTGGGCTACTTGGGCATTTGTTGCAGGGGATACTGGACGCGAGCAATGACGCCAACGATGCACCACAGCGGCTCAATGACAGCGCACTGGTGAAGCTGTTCCGATTGCTACGGCTGACCCGCAGGCTGATCGACATTGAGAACGGCACACAGGATGACGGCGACGTCATTCCCGGATCATGAGGAGCACAGCCATGACCGGTCCACACCCTCTCAATCAGGCTGTCATCGCACAGGCACTGCATGATCTGCGCAATGGCCAATTGCGCAGAGCCAAGTCCATGGGATTCGATGACACCGACCTTGACGCACTGAAACATCCTGCCATGGCGAGCGTGCTGGCCAACGCCAACGTGTCCTGGTGCTCCGTCGTGGTCAACCGAGATGTGCTGCGTCGCCTCCTGCATCAGGTCGACGATGTAACCGAGGAAGTCGCCAGAATCGACCGGCTTTTGCGCCTGGGTGCCAGTACCGAACTTATCAGCAAGTTCTTCGGGCTCACCCATCAGGAAATCGCGTTGCGCCGCAGTGTGATCGGATTGCCAAAAAGGAAAGGTCGCCATCCGGTTCTGACCGAAGAGCAGGATACCAATCTGTGGCACCGCTGGTCTGCTGCAGTCAAGTCACAAAAAGTGGCACTCAATGACGATATGGCTATGCTGGATATCGCAGCGGAACTTGCCGAAGCCACGGATCTGCCGCTGTCCGTTATCTGGAGTGCCATACGCAGATGGATTGATGAAGGGCAGACCAGATGACGGGTGGCCAGCCACGCACAAACGGCCCCATCCGGCTGAATGAGTTGTTCGACCAGGCTTTCTCCCGTCTGCAACCGCAATCTGCGAAACCGGTTCAATCCGCCTCATCGCCTGCGGCAACGGATGGTTTCCTCTTTAGCGGCAACCACCACGACAGTGTGCCACGGGCACTACTGATGGACGGGCGACTCACCCCGCTTGAACGCAACGGCTGGCAAGTTTTCCGGTTGATGCTCGCAGAAGATGGTATCACCGCGATGCCAACGTACGATCAGCTCGCCCCCTGGCTCGCTTCCATGCCGTGTGCGGCCAAAGCGTCTCACGAAACAGTCGCACGCACCCTGACGATGCTGCGCCTGACCCGATGGATCAGCCTGGTCAGACGCAGACGTGATCCACGAACAGGCCGCATTCTGGGCAACCTCTATGTCCTGCATGATGAGCCACTCACACCCTATGAGGCAATCCAGCTTGACGCCGACTACCTGGCGCTGGTCAGCCAGTCTCTGGTTCATGCCAGCAAATCTGTCCAGCGTGTCGGCATGTATACGCTACAGGAGATGTCCCAGGACTCGATGCTCAGCGACCAGGTACTGCCAACCCGATTGCAGGTGCTGACGCAGCGTCTGGCCGCACAGGACTGGCGCATGGATTCACGTTACCCACAGGATATGAACGATCACAATTCCGAAGAAGGGATAACGCCCCCTCTTCGGAATAATGGCGACCTAACTTCGGATTCCAAATCAGGCCTGAGCGCCAGCAAAATCAACCCACTTCGGAATCCGAAGAGCATAAGTACAGTACATATAAAAGAAAATAATAAAAAAATACTTACAGTACCGCGTGCGCAAGAACTTGGAATGCTGAGTTTCCCGGAACGTTTTATGGCACTCAAGGCTGAGCAGCAATCCGGTGCACTGGCCGCATTACAGTCGGTTGAACCCAGTTTGCACCAATCCGTCCTTGACGAATGGGATGCACGGTGCACGACAACCAGCATTCGAAATCCTGCGGGCTATCTGTTTGGCATTATCCAGAAAGCCCTGCGTGGTGATTTCCGAGCGTGGGCTGGGCAGAAGGACAACACACAAACAACGCCTGCCACCACACCACGTGAAGCACCTCCTCCACCGCAGCCGCCTGCGGCAAACAGAGATGTCGCACTGGCCCATCTGGCACGGCTGCGCAAATTGCTGGATACCCCCTGAATTCGACATGTCCACAATCATCCATAGTTGTCTATACCCTGGGTATAGCTGCATACATAGCCTTCCAGACGAGATGCACAGACTCACGCAGAAATAGCCATGCATCGTCCACTGACGTCCACCGTCGCCTATACCCCGGGTATAGCTGCACACACAGCCTTCCCTCACAGGCCGTCCGGCGCTTCGCAAAACAGGCTGACCAGCAGTGCGGTTTCATGACTGACGGCCTTCCCGTTGCAGCCGAAGCTGACGACTCGTTTCACTACGGAGAGTCATCACCATGGCCAACGAAAACAATGCCACTGAATCCTTGCAATTGAACCTGGGGTCATTGCGCAGTGCAATGTCACTGACCCTGCATACTCACCACGCATCGCGTATCTGGCACGGACGCGCAGCCGCAGAAGGCAAACCCGGCATCGTCGGCTTGAACGGATTTGTCTCCATCATGAACAAGCTCAAGCGCGGGGCCGAGCAGGATGATCCCTACTCGGACTGGTGGATGTTGCGTATCGAAGACAAGCTGGCGCTCACCAAAGAACAGCTCCAGAGCTTGCGCCAACAAGTGGATCAGGCACTGGCAGACGTACCGTCCGCGCTAAGCCTTGGAGAAAACATGAATGTGCAACCCGTCAAGCTGCCACTGTTCGTCTCCTCGCAACTGGGCTTTATGGCGGTCTATTTACTGGCCGACTACGACGATCTTGCCCGCCGCCTGATCCTGGCCCACCACACCGCATTGATCGACCGATCAACTCTCGAACGCTGGCTTAACGACGGTGCCCATGCCCTGCGCAGTCTCTTCAGTCTGGCACAGCAATACCGCTACTCCGGCACCCAGCGTGACGACTTTGCCGCCAACAATGCCGCAGCCCGTGCCGCAGTGGAAAAGTTCGGAGAACTGCCGCAGGACGTACTCGAAGGCACGCGCCGTTCACGCTTCGCACCACCTTTGATCCGGCGTGGACAAACGCATATGGCGTACTCAGGCACCACGAATCCCCCCCCCTCACACGAGGACGAGCCTGCGGATGCCCCTGCCAGCGCCAGCGAAAAGCCAACCGGAGGTGCACAAAATAGCGAGGATGACCACGCATGAGCGCATCGACACGTTTCACCCTGCTGGAACAGACCGCCTTCCAGCAGTTGGAACATGCAGGCTACCTAAAAGGCCTTTTAAAACCTTTTAAAGGTAAAGGGGCACTCGAAGTCTGGGCCAGCCAATGCGAGGCACTGCGCGACGACCTGATCGTGCTGGCGCAGCGGCAGGTTCTGGCGCAGGCACGCAGCCATCCCTTCAACCTGCTACCGACGCAACTGGCCCAGCAAACCACTGGCGCAGGCACCACTTTTCTGCGCTGGCGCAACCTCGACCGTAGCAGCATGGGCGTGGCCCTGTGGCAAGAGATGATGGTCAACCCGGCCACGCCACTCGGACTCATCAGCGATTTACATGCAATAGAAGTCCAGCGAGCCGTGCTGAACATGCAGATTAGCCTGTTGCACACACTTACACGCCAGGCCAGGGACTGCGCCAGCAAACTGGTTCATGCCGACGAAGTTTATCTGCGCCGGACAGGCCATCAGGCAGATCTGAGCCAGCCACATCCAGGTGAAGACCGCATGAAATATCCGGCATCGGCACAACGCCGTTGACGGTTTCCGCCTGCATTGTCTTTCCAGTGCGGGCCTTTCACATCAAGCAGGAGTCATCAATATGAGTACACATTTCAGCGGCGAGGGAAATATCGGCTCTGCGCCAGAGTTCCACGAATATCCCAACGGTAACGAAGAACCACGTCGGGTGCTGCGCCTGAACGTTTACTTCGACAACCCCGTCCCCGGCAAGAGCGGTGCCTTTGAAGATCGCGGCGGCTTCTGGCGGCCGGTTGACTGGTGGCATCGTGACGCGGAGCAATTCGCCGAGCTGTTCCAGAAAGGCATGCGAGTCGTGGTCAGCGGACGTGTAGAGCGAGATGACTGGACCGATGAGAACAACAATCCGCGTACGACTTATCGAGTCAATGCACGCAGTGTTGGTATCCTCCCTTACCGGATCGAGGCTATCATCCTGAGCCCCAAGCCGGGGGCCGCAGATCCAGTGTCTCAGGCCGAATAACACATTGCACTTCAGGACGATCACCGACAGCGGTCGTCCCCTATTCCACTGAGGTCTATTGCGTTTCGCGCGCTCCAGCACAAGAAGTTGGCTGCGTAAACGAGCAGTGCCCAGTGTAGGCCTTTCTCGACACCGAAGCCGCCGCAGGCGCACTCTTGATACACCTTCAGCCTGGATGCGAATGGTGTGCCATTCACCGATGATTGGCATCAAACTCGAAAATCAAATACGTTGGCTCGCAATCCGCATTCTTTATCATTTTAAACTCTCCAGCCGGGAATACTCGACGGCATGATTCACGTGCCGAGAGAATTCTATGAGGCTATTTCTGTGCGAGAAGCCCTCTCAGGGCAAAGATATCGGACGTGTACTGGGGGCCACCCAAAGAGGTAATGGCTGCCTCGCAGGTTCAGGTATCACCGTAACCTGGTGCATTGGTCATCTCGTTGAGGCCGCCCCCCCAGAAACCTATGGCGAGCAGTACAAACGCTGGTCTATCGAGCAGTTGCCCATTATCCCTGAGCGCTGGCGTGTCGAAGTCAAATCAAAGACCGCTTCGCAATTCAACGTCGTCAAAGACCTTCTGAGCAAGGCCACTGAGCTAGTCATCGCGACGGATGCTGACCGGGAGGGCGAGTTGATCGCACGCGAGATCATCGAACTGTGCGGTTATCGCGGCCCTATCCAGAGGCTCTGGTTATCGGCACTCAATGACGCGTCGATCCGCAAAGCACTGGCAGCGCTCAGACCATCAGGCGAAACTCTGCCGATGTACTTCTCGGCCCTGGCCCGTTCCCGCGCAGACTGGCTGATCGGCATGAACCTCAGTCGCCTGTTCACCGTCATGGGGCGGCGGGCCGGTTACGACGGCGTACTCTCCGTTGGCCGGGTACAAACCCCAACGCTGAAACTGGTTGTCGATCGCGACCGCGAGATCGCTCGCTTTGTCTCAGTGCCGTTCTGGACAGTCGAGACCGTGCTATCAAGCGCAGGTCAATCTTTCACTGCAGGCTGGCTGGCACCAGATACAGCAACAGACGATGCGGGCCGTTGTCTGCAGGAGCCCCTAGCCCGACAAGCGGCCGAACGCATGCGTATTGCTGGCAGCGCACAGGTCACGTCTGTCGAGACGGAACGCCTGCGTGAAGGCCCACCGTTACCCTTCGATCTGGGCACTCTGCAGGAAATCTGTTCCAAACAACTGGGCCTGGATGTGCAGGAAACCCTGGAAATCGCCCAGGCACTGTACGAGACTCACAAAGCCACGACGTACCCGCGCTCAGATTCCGGCTACCTGCCTGAAAGCATGTTCGCCGAGGTGCCGGTGGTACTCGACAGTCTTCTCAAAACCGATCCAGGCCTGAGGCCGATCGTTGACCAGCTAGACCGCAATCAGCGATCGCGTGCCTGGAACGACAGCAAAGTCACGGCGCACCACGGCATCATCCCCACACTCGAACCCGCTAATCTCACGGCGATGAGCGACAAAGAGCAGGCAGTCTATAAACTGATCCGTGCCCACTATCTGGCGCAGTTTCTGCCGCAACATGAATTCGACCGTACCACCGCGCGCCTGTCATGCACGGGCGAAACACTGCAAGCGGTCGGCAAGCAGATCGTCGTCATCGGGTGGCGACAGGTGCTCACTGAACCCAGGCCAGATGAGGATGGCGAGACCACACTACGCAGCCAGGTTCTGCCAGCGCTGCATGAAGGATTGTCCTGCCAGATAACTGGCATCGACTGTAAAGCACTCAAGACATCGCCGCCACGTCCTTATACCCAGGGCGAACTGGTCAAGGCGATGAAGGGGGTAGCCAAACTGGTCTCAGATCCGCGCCTCAAACAAAAGCTGAAGGACACCACGGGTATCGGCACTGAGGCAACTCGCGCCAATATCATCAAAGGGTTACTTGACCGTGGCTACCTGCTGAAGAAAAGCCGTTCAGTACGCGCCTCCGATGCGGCCTTTACACTCATCGACGCCGTTCCCGGTGCCATTGCCGACCCAGGCATGACTGCTATCTGGGAACAGGCGCTGGACATGATCGAAGCCGGTCAGCTCACACTCGATGTCTTTATCGACAAGCAGTCAGCCTGGATCACGCAATTGGTGCAGCAGTATCGAGGAGCATCGCTGTCTATCAAGGTGCCACAGGGACCCGCATGCCCCGAATGCGGCACCGCTATGCGTCAACGCACCGGCAAGAGCGGGCCATTCTGGTCTTGTCCTCGTTACCCCGACTGCAAAGGCTCTCAGCCTATCGACAGTGGTAAACACAAACGCGCCATGCCGCGCAAGCGTAGCCGCAGTTCCCGGGAGCCCTGAGTCGCTCTGAACCCAAAGAGCCATGTCACGTCTTCTGTGATGACATGGCCTCACCCCCCGCGCCCGTGCGGGAATCCCGGCGCGCCAGTCTTCTGCTAAACCGTGCGCACCTCGCCATGCTCCGGCAGCGAGGCAAGAAGGCAACTCATCCATGGACGCACCAGACGCGTTCCCCCTTATCCGGTTCTTCCGCCCTCCATGAAGGGTTTCCTGATGCTTTGTTTGATAGGCCAGACATCAGGAAACCCTTCGGGGATGACGGTATTCATTGCCGCGCCCAACGGCGAAAAACTGGGTTCCCTTTGTGTGTGGATACATGCCAGAGGATTCCGGCCACAACCACGATAACGGCCGGGTGCGATTGCTGCGACAGCGAACGGTTTTGACGACGACTGCATCCTGAAACAGCCCACAGGTGGTTTCTTCCTACCGAGTCGGAGGCCAGCAGGTCCCCGACACTTTTTCTCCTGATTTACGACATATCCGGTTGGGCCTGTGGCCTTGAACCAAACAAACAGGAGACACAATGAGCACACAACCCCTACCCCATGCACTGCAGTTCGGCAGTGTTTGCAGCGGAATTGAAGCCGTCAGCCTGGCCTGGGAACCACTCGGTATGAAAGCCGCCTGGTTCTCGGAAATCGATCCCTTTCCGTGTGCCCTACTCGCACACCGCTACCCCCATGTCCCCAATCTCGGCGACATGACGCGCATCGCCAACCAGGTACGCGTTGGTGAGGTCATCGCCCCGGACATTCTTGTTGGCGGAACGCCTTGCCAGGCATTCAGCATCGCCGGCGCGCGACGGGGGCTGAACGACCCTCGCGGTGCCTTAACCCTCAGCTACGTGGAGCTTGCCAATGCCATCGACCAAACCCGTATCAAAAACCATCAGCCCCCCGCCACGCTCGTCTGGGAAAACGTCCCCGGCGTGCTCAGTGATCGATCTAACGCCTTTGGTTGCCTGCTGGGCGCACTGGCCGGAGAAAGCCATGCGCTCAAACCACCAGGGTCCAAATGGGCGCACGCAGGTCACGTGTCTGGACCCCACCGGCGCATTGCGTGGCGGGTTCTCGATGCCCAATATTTCGGTGTCGCCCAGCGTCGCAAGCGCGTGTTTCTTGTGGCAAGTGGTCGAGACGACCTCGATCCCTGCGAAGTACTTTTTGAGCGCGACAGCGTGCGCGGGAATTCTTCAGCGGGCAGCTCGCCGTGGCAAGAAGCTGCCCGCGCTGCTGGAGCAGGCCCTGCGACAGCAAGCGACTATGCCGGACTGAGCCCCTATGGCAAGGTGGTCACGACATTCAGCTTCGGCGGTGGTACAGGGCCAGTCAACGTGGCTGCCTGTCTGATGGCCGCTGGAGCCAAACACGATATCTGCACCGAAAACTTCCTGGTTCAGTCGGTAGCTGGCCCCCTCAGCCATACACCGAACACGGCAAATTATGGCAAAGACTATCGGGAAAATGGCAACGACAAATCTATCCCGATGATTGCCTTTACTGCCCAGGACTACGGTGCGGATGCCGTAAAAGGCGTGACGCCCACTTTGCGGACCCGGGCCTGGCCTGCCATCGCCTTTGCACAGAACGGGCGCGGCGAACTGCGCCTGGAATCGGGTCATGGCCAGATCGCTGGCACGCTGCTCGCCAGCGGCGGAAAACCCGGTCAAGGCATGCCAACCGTGTTCAGCGCCACGCGATGCGGCAACGACAAGGACCCTGTACTGACGCAGAACCTGGAAACACATCTTCATTACACGCCACGCAAACCAGACGAACAATGTTGGCCGCAATGGCGGGTCAGGCGGTTGATGCCGATCGAATGCGAACGTCTGCAGGGCATGCCCGATGACTGGACACAGGTGCCGTACCGTGGCAAACCGGCGGCCGACACGCCTCGCTACAAAGCCATTGGCAACTCAATGGCCGTGACCTGTGTGGCATGGTTGGGGCAGCGTCTGCTCGGAGCCATGCAACAGTCCAGGTAACACCGTTTCTATAAGACAGGAGCGTGTTGTTTGTTGTTCATCGCGCTCCCTGTAAAGCGTCTTTCTACCATACGCGACACCAATACGGACGAATCCTGATGCGTTTTGTTCCACGCATACGGACCGTTATCGCGCCATGCTGCATACATGTTCGCTGGCGTAGCCGGCAGCATCCCAGGCGGTCCAGGCCATCAAGACCGCGGCACGCTGATAGCGTGTTGGCTTTCGCCATCACCAGAGCGCTTAGCGTCCATTTATTCCACCCACAGGGCTCTCCTCCCTTGTGGCTGGGGAGCTCCTTTTTTTTGGAGACTTTCCCATGGATCATCAAACCATTCGCAATCAGATGCAGTCATTGGTGCGTGACCACGTTCCTTCCAATGCCCGCAGCTTCAAGTTCAACATTTTTGACGGCCAGCCCAAGGTTTCGACACTGGGCTTTCACATTGATCCCAAGCCTTTTGAAGGAAAGATCATCGCCAGGACTGAGGATGCCATTGTCGTCAAGACGGGCCGAATCGAGTTCGCCGTGCTTGACCGGACGCTCGTGACCGAAGATCCAGACGAAGGAGCCAAGGTGCAGGTCGAACCCTATGCCCGGCATCGCTTCGACGGTCTTCGCGCAGATACACCCGAAGAGCGCACCGAATACACCTCTGATGGCAAGCCCTACAAGCTTCAGACGTATGTACTCGGCTCCGCACCCGCCAGGCTTCCGATCCCGCAACCCCGCAGCCCGGAGTTACAGGAACTGATCAGGCAACTGGAGGAACTGCCGGCACCGGATGGTTTTCGTCGGATTACGCACCTGCTGGTTGATGCGGGTGCACGGGATTTCACCTGGGTCGATCCGCTGCCCAAGGACATCATCGCTACACCACCGGCTATCAGCTTCAACACCAACACGGCGAAATTCAATGGCCGCGTCACTGTGCAATACGAACGCGCCGATGACCTCTATGCCGTAGTGCTGAGCCACGATGGAGAGTTGGTTGAACGGGTTGACGGTGTGTTCTTCGATACCCTCGGAGACGTACTGTTCAGGCTGATCGACGATGGCAGTTGGCGTCGCATACGTGTGCGCACCATTCAAAAGCCGCTGCGACGCAAGTCATGACGCTACAGACAACCCGTCTATACGGTGGGTTATCTGACCAGCATCGTTTACTTATCGCACCTCGACTGGATACGCACCAATCCCCCGCCCCGGACAACGGTTCTTTACTGTGTTGCCCGGCATACCATCCTCTCAGGAGTAACGTGTATGACTTTACGCTTCAAAGGAGCCGAATTGCGGCCCATCATCGCAGAGGCTGTTGCCAATCAGTGCCGCATTATCCTGGTCAAGGACCACGGTGTTTACTGGCTTGCCGAGCATGGTGAACGCCATCCTGATGGGCGTCAAAAGTTAATCGCCTATGCGGTTGGCTGCAACCCTGATGTTGCGCCCTTTGACGACTGGTGGGAGCGTTCACGCGCCGAGTTCGGTGGCGATGATTTTGGTGAGTTTTTCGAACCTGGCGACAGGGTGTTTACCGGCATCCTGGATGGTGCTGGTGATCTCGAAGTGTCCGCTACCGCAACACAGATTTTCCTGCAAGTTGTCGCGACAAGCCCCGATAGCAACTGAGCCTCGTCCTCCATAGCCCCCTCATGGGGGCTTCTTTCCTCTCGCGCCAACACCTCCACCGCTGACACGCATTCGTCTCAGCCCACTACAGGCCATTCCACCAGCGATACCCTGGAGACGCCCACATGCGCGACCCGTTCAAGATTGACTCCCCGACCTGCATCAGTTTTTCCGGTGGCCGCACCAGTGCCTATATGCTGTGGCGCGTTTTACAGGCCAACGGCGGCCTGCCTGCCGATACCGTAGTCTGCTTCGCCAACACGGGCAAAGAAGTAGAAGCTACCCTGCGCTTCGTGCGTGACTGCGCCACGCATTGGAAAACCCCTATCCACTGGCTCGAATATCAGGACGCTGCACCAGGGTTCAAGCGGGTCGATTTCACGACTGCCAGCCGTCAGGGTGAGCCTTTCGAGGCGTTGATCCGTAAACGCCAATACCTGCCCAACCCTGTTGCTCGCGGCTGCACCACCAGCCTGAAAATTCGGCCGATGCATAAATACCTGCGCAGTCTCGGTTGGACAGAATGGGATCAATTCATTGGCATCCGCGCCGACGAGCAACGGCGTGTCGCCAAAATTCGGGCGCGCGGTCACTCTACGGAATCAAGCCATGAAATGATGTGCATGCCATTGGCCGATGCAAACATCAGCGTATACGAGGTCAGTGCGTTCTGGCAGGCGCAGCCTTTCGATCTGGAACTGTTGACCGTGAAAGGCCGCACACTCGAAGGCAACTGTGATTTGTGCTTCCTCAAGCCACAAGGACAGCGCCTGGCCCTCATCAAGGCCAGACCGGAAGCAGCCATATGGTGGATTCGTATGGAATCACTGAACCTGGCCAACAAGCCCAGTGGCACACGGTTTCGTGTTGATGGCCCCAGCTATGCCGATCTGGCACGATTTGCCGCAAACCAGGGTGATCTGTTCGATTCAACCGAAGATGCGGTGGCCTGTTTTTGCGGTGATTAAATCGCGCCGCAGGGAAACCTGATTGTCTTGGGTCTGTACTGATCAGGTGCCACTTTGGATAACGACTAGGGCAGCAACAACTGCTCCTGAGTTTTGCCCGCTGCAAGCGCCTCCTTGAACCAATTCGGCTGCTTGCCTCGACCACTCCAGGTCAGACTTGGGTTGTCGGGATGTGCATATTTGGGAGCCACAGGATTTTTTACCCGAGGACTTGGCTTTGAGTTCGGGAAGACCTGCTCCAGCTCCAGATTTTCACCTTCCAGCAACTGCAGAATTTTCTCGCGAACGGCCTTGACTCGTTCACGTTCTCCCTTGACCAGTTGATCCTGTGCGGATGCGATCAGGTCCTTCAATTCGGCTGCGGACAGCGCCTGCAAATCAATCGACATTATTTCTCCCTCCGTGGGTGATGCAGAAACTCGTTAAGTACGCGTTTGTACCACGACAGCCATTTCCAGAGGAATGGCATCTCGAAAATAGGGAACGACTCCGGTTCATATTTCTCGTCGCGCCGTCATTGAAGCGCGGGCAGTCTGTCGGCATGTTTTGCTGACGTTGTCAGCGACATGCCACGCAACCACGGTCTCCAAGGTTGCGGTGCGGCAAAAACCGCATGACCGAGCCAGTTCGCCCAGCATCCTCACGCGAACGACTACCGGTTTATACCGGTAGTGGATGCATCCGCCTTATCAACCCATCGCGGGGTGACACACCCTCGCCATAGGGCCTGGTGTGTCTCCGCTTCATTTTCAATGGAGATTTCACCATGAGCCATTCTACCTCAGGCGAAAAAGCCTATTTCGATCTGCACACCGAAGGGTACGGTCGTCTGCAGCGTGTGCGGGAAGTTCCCGTACGCGGTGGCCGACGTGCTCAGCCCTTTCTGGCTTGCACCATCGCCGCGTTGGTCGGCTCTGTCAAAGAACCGGTCACCCGCTATTTTGACGTCAAGGTCTCAGGTGCCGAGGCTAAAAAACTGGTCGAACACTACGTCGGCATGGATGATCCAAAGCAGCGCCCGATGGTCAAGTTCCGGCTGGGGGATCTGTGGAGTGATGCATTCATCCGCCCCAGCGGTGAACGCAAGGGTGAGCCAGCAGCCAGCCTCAAGGGGCGACTCCTGAAGGCTGAACTGATCGACCCTGCCACACTGGCGGCTATCGAACAGTACGAACTGATCACTCGGGGCATTGGCTACCTCAATCGACCCAAAGACGTTACACCGAAGGAGGGTGACCCATTCCTCGCGTGCACCATTGGTGCTCTGGCCGGGCCTGTTGAAGAGCCGGAATACCGGTACATCAACACCATCGTGACCGCGCCGGAGGCTCAACATCTGGTACGCCGTTGCGTGCAGGCCATCGAGGCTGAGCGCAAGGTATTGGTGGCCTTTCGTCTCAACGACATGAAAGCCGATCCGTACCTTCGCACGAAGGGCGAGCATGCCGGCGAGCCGGCTGCGAGTCTGGAGTCCAGATTGATCCATATTGGTCTGATCAAGATCGATGGCCAATTGGTCTATCCCACTGCCAACCAGCCCCCCTCTTCTGGGCACGCTACGGTGGCATCCACTGTGTCAGAAAGCCCTGATAACAGCGCGGATATGCCTTCTACGACGTCCGGTACAGCCGGGCCTGAAGCGCAATCCTCGGTAGAAGAAGAGCCCGCTCTCGTCACTTCACTCTAAGCCGATCGGCAAGACCTCACATTGGGGTCTTGTCTCTTTTTCCAAGGTTATCGGTAGTACAACGCATCCCAGGAGATTATCCATGGCTACAGCAGCCGTTCAATCCGCTCCCCCCATCATCGTTAGCGGCCAACTCGCAATCCGCACAATATCCGGTCGTAACGGCCGGTTCACAGTCGGTCGTCTCACCACACACCTTGGGTTGTTCCATGTCAAAGATCCCGAACTGGAGCAGTATCCCGAGGGGAAGTATGAGGGTGAATTTGCGATTCGATATATTTATCCGAAAGCCTATCCTGTCGGCGACGGCATGCGATTCGAGATCCGGGCCAACCTGGATGGCATGACCTTGTCTGGTATCGACAAACTCAGCAAAGCAGAGGCTCGCGCCTTCGCCACGCAGGATGTCGATCCGCTTGATGAGGAATCGGATACACAACCCGTTCCCACGCCAACCGCAATGCCCAACTCCAAGGCCAGGCCGGCCCCTGTGCAAGCCTCCAAGGACCCACTGATCGACACCACGCCATTCGGCGTCGATGCGCCTTCCGCTACGGTGGCAGCCTCGGGCAATCCCGATAGTGACGACACCACATTGTTCGGCATCCTCTGGCCGCTGGGTGAGTCGGTAAAGCTGGACTCGACCATTGACCGTCGCACCTTGCGCCTGCAGATCGGGCGGCTGAACCAGTTGGGCTATGCGTTCGACGCTACGGCCCAGCAGTGGAACCGCCAGTCTGAATCTCTGGCGACCTGATTCATACAGCTACCGCTATTGCGTTTTTCCCACCCGCCGGGGTCTTCCCCGCAGGGGAGGTTCCCGGTCCTTTCATTTCAGGAGCCTCACCATGAGTCGGCACTATTTCACGACCTTCTACAAGGGTCTTCCCACCCCCCTCTACCTCGGCTGGGATCGCCCAATGCAGTACTTCTTTCTCGTCATTGAGAAACCGGAAGAACAGATCGAGGAAGACACGTGTGACGAACACGACATCTATCTGTACAGCAACCTGCAAGAACGTGATCCATTTGGCCATGGCCTGGATTACTACCGTGCCGTGTTGCAGCGTTTTCAGATCACTGTGCCTGAGAGCATGTTCACCGAAGTTCTGCGTGATGCCGAAAACAATGTCGGCAACCGTGTAGTCATTCATCAAGCTGACGGTTCGTTCGCTGAGCGTGAAGGCTGAACGGCTCACGCACTTTCATCCCCTTGGGGCAACATTGCCCTACAGGCAGCGTTGCCCCTCAGTGTTATTGAGGACACCACCATGCCCGAATCTTCATTACCGCAACCGTTGTTCCGTATCGACGAATGCACTGACCTGATGGTCGATGCCTGCGTCTGCCGCGAGAATGGCGATCTGGTCTTTGTCTCAATCTGGGCGCGGGATACTGCCGTCCAGCAATTTATCGCCCGTCTCACACTCGGTCGCGATGAGGATGGATTGAACCAGTTTCACCTCATCACAGAACACGGCGGCTCCGTGCCTGTGTTCATCCCCTCGGTCGAGCGCCTTGAAAAACGCCTGACCCGCAACTATCGCCGCACGCTGTTTGGATCGCTCACCAATCTGTGGCTGTTCGACCAACGCTGCATCTGCCCTGACAAGAGCACAGCCAGCGCACTGGCGCTACTACCGCGATCTGCCGCTGAACCCACTGTTCGCTTGTGGCAACTCGTCAAAGACACATGTCCGCTGCCACTGCTCGACCACTGGCAAATGCCAGTGCTGGAGTTGCTGCGCAGCCGCGACATGATCCATGAGCTACCGGTCGCCCTAGGGCCGCTGCGGGGCTTTCGCCTTGGACTGGACGTGCCAGCACTCACCGACGCGCTGGGCGAGCTTATTCGTAACGGCGCTCTCACGGCCTATCCCTATCCGTCACAGATCTGCACATCACAAGCGGCGGTCTGACCATTCCACAACAGGCGCACCTTACCAGGCACCTGCACTTTCTTTCATCACCGCCAGACAGGAGATTCCTATGGCACTCATGTTTCCCCGGCTCGCCAGAAATTTTGCCAAAAATGGCTATTACCCTACCGATGAGTCTACGCTTGAACGGACACTCGCCGCACTGGCACCCAGCGATGAGCCCATGTGCATTATTGATCCTTGTGCCGGCGAAGGCGTTGCGATTGCCGAAACCGCCCATGCCCTCGGGCTTGCTCACACCCGGTCGTACGCTGTCGAATACGATCAGGAGCGCGCCAGTCATGCACGGTTGTTGGTCGAACACTGTATCCAGGCCGATTTGATGGACACCATCATTTCGCGTCAGGCATTCGGCTTGCTTTGGCTCAACCCACCGTACGGCGACTTATCCAGAGATGCCAACGGCAATATCGGCTACGACGGTAAAGGCCGGCCCCGACTGGAAAAGTTGTTCTACCAGCGGACGCTGCCCCTGCTGCAGTACCACGGCATTCTCGTTTTCATCATTCCGTCCTATGTGCTCGACCAGGAAATGGTGGGCTGGCTTACGCGCCACTTCGCCGACCTGCGTGTCTTCCGTGCGGTAGATACACAGTTCAAACAAGTGGTGCTGTTTGGTCGTCGCGTTCGCCAGCGCGATCTGGCGAGTGAAGACGTGAAGTCCACCCACACCCGATTGTTGCAAATCGGGCAGGGAGAACAGGAAGCAGCGGAATTGCCGTCCAAGTGGACATCATTGCCGTATGTCGTTCCAAGCGCCCAGGCTGAACCCGAGCATTTTTATCGCATCAGCATGGAGCCGATGCAGTTCGCCGAAGAAGTACAACGCCTGCGAGGTTTGTGGCCAGCGTTCGAGACTCACCTCGGTGCCGCGCAGCAGTCGCTGCGTGCGCCTGCTCGTGCGTTATCTGAATGGCACCTGGCATTAGCCCTGGCGGCGGGTGCTATCTCCGGTGTCGTGCAGTCCCCAAGCGGTCGCACGCTTGCAGTCAAGGGGGATACCTACAAGCAAAAAGCGACGAGCACCGAGTATTGCGAACGCGATGACGGCTCCATCGCCGAAACGCGCATTCTCACCGATAAGTTCGTGCCCGTCATCAGAGCATGGGACCTGTCTCCTGACTCAGCCACGCTGGGACAGATTCTCACCATCCATTAATCCCCACTGGGGTAACTGCCCCCGCGATCTTCTGGTCTCTGAACCCGAGTTCAACGCCAGTCCATTTCACTCACCCACCGGGGTCATGACACCCCACTGGGCATGCCATGACCCCTTGTTTATTCAAGGAGCTATCTCATGGCAATCGAGGCACTTTTTCTCAGCACTGTGACCAAACTGCGCTTTTCACCAGGGGCAATCATCATGACCTCCGGCATCGCCAATCTGGTCGAACAAGGGCATCTCAATCCAGCCGCTTATCTGAACCGCCATCTCTGCGGCGACTGGGGAGAACTGGGGGAGAATGACCGACGGCAGAATGACCACGCGCTCGCGTCAGGCGAAGACCGTTTATTTTCCTCGTATCAGGTCAACCCTAATCTGAAAATCTGGATCATTACTGAGTGGGATCGCAGCGTTACTACGCTGTTGTTACCCAGCGAATACTGACCTTCCAAAAGGCGGCGCTACGGCGTCCACTTTTCTTCCCCCAGGGGCATACATCGCCCCTGGGGTGGTGCATGCCCCATTTTTTGGAGCATCTCCATGACCATGCAAATCGAAGCGGCATCTGCCGTCACTCACTCATCTGCAACAGACGATCTGTTCGACCCTGCGAACGACGAACTCTCCATCAGCATGCAGGATTTTGTCAGCGAGTTCGGGGATGAATTGCTCGATTCTCTCAATCGGGCTAATCCACCGGTCTACAACGGCGTGCCACGTGTAAACCGACAACGTATTCTGGCCAATCTCAAGAGACAGTTGTTCCCCGCCCAGGCTGAGGTCGTGCATGCAGCGGCCGAGTTGCTCGTCAATCAGGGCGAGCGTGCGGCCATCGTCAATGGTGAGATGGGGACGGGAAAAACCACCGTCGGCATCGCGCTGGCGGCGGTGCTCAATGCGGAGGGCTATCGCCGCACTCTCGTCCTCAGCCCGCCACACCTGGTCTACAAATGGCGCAGGGAAATTCTCGAAACCGTCACAGGGGCCACAGTCTGGGTGCTCAACGGCCCGGACACGCTGCTCAAACTGATCAAGCTGCGCGAGCAACTGAATGTGCCAGCCGATGGACAGGAATTTTTCATCATTGGCCGTGTGCGCATGCGCATGGGATTCCACTGGAAGCCCGCGTTCTTTCGCAAGCGCACCCGTCACGGCACAGTTGGGCTTTGTCCACACTGCGGCACCATGGTTCGCAATCTTGATGGCGAACCGGTCAGCGCACTGGAACTCGACGCGGAGGAAGTACGTCGCAAGTGTAGTTTTTGCGAGAGTGCCCTCTGGACACTGATGCGACCACGTAGTTTGTCAGGCAGCGATCAATCCGCAGCGGTACTGCGGGCGCTGAAACGTATTCCAACCATAGGTGAAGCCACTGCGGCCAAGCTGATGAAGACCTTCGGCGATTCATTCCTGGCATCGATGCTGGGGGATAACTTCCACCAGTTCATCAACCTGATGGACAACCGAGGGGAATTGGTCTTTTCAGACAGGCAGGCTCAGCGCATGGAACGCGCCATGTCGAGTATGGAGTTCGGCTTCGGTGAAGGCGGTTATCAACCCAGCGAATTTGTGAAGCGGTATCTGCCGCAAAGCACGTTCGATTTGCTCATCGCCGACGAAGCCCACGAGTACAAGACAGGCAGTTCCGCGCAAGGTCAGGCCATGGGTGTTATTGCGGCCAAAACCCGCAAAACGCTGCTGCTCACCGGCACGCTGATGGGAGGCTACGCTTCCGATTTGTTCTATCTGCTGTTCCGGGCGCTGCCCAGACGTATGATCGAAGACGGCTACCGACCAAGTGCCAGCGGCAGTATGAACGCTGCAGCCATGGCATTCATGCGGGAGCACGGCGTCCTCAAGGATATCTATTCCGAGAGCGATGGTCCGTCCCACAAGACCGCCAAAGGCTCGAAGGTTACCGTCAGGACAGTCAAAGCGCCGGGATTCGGCCCCAAAGGTGTACTGCGCTGCGTTCTGCCCTTCACGATTTTCCTCAAGCTCCGGGATATTGGTGGCGTACTGCCCCCGTATGACGAAGAGTTCAGGGAAGTCGAGATGGACGCTGAGCAAAGTGATACCTACAGCAAGCTCGCTGCCAGCCTGACGACTCAGCTCAAGGAAGCCCTGCGAAAGCGGGACACCACCTTACTGGGCGTGGTGCTCAATGTGCTGCTGGCCTGGTCTGACTGCTGCTTTCGTGCTGAAACCGTGCGCCATCCACGTACGCGAGAAATACTGGCTTTCACCCCGGCCCAGTTCAATGAGCTGCAGGTGATGCCCAAGGAGCGGGAACTGATCGACATCTGCAAACAGGAGAAAGCAGAAGGTCGCAAGACTCTGATCTATTCCGTTTACACCGGTACGCGGGACACCACCAGCAGGCTGAAGATGTTGCTGGAGCAAGAGGGCTTCAAGGTAGCGGTACTGCGTGCGAGCGTAGATGCCAGCCGACGCGAAGACTGGATTGCCGAACAACTCGACAGAGGGATTGATGTCCTCATCACCAACCCCGAGCTGGTCAAAACGGGGCTGGATCTTCTGGAGTTCCCAACGATTGTGTTCATGCAATCTGGGTACAACGTGTACACGCTGCAGCAGGCCGCACGTCGTTCCTGGCGTATCGGACAAAAGCAGCCTGTGAAGGTGATCTACCTGGGGTATACGGCAACGTCGCAGATGACCTGCCTAGCTCTGATGGCGAAGAAAATTCTGGTCTCTCAGAGCACGTCGGGAGACGTGCCTGAATCAGGGCTGGATGTGCTTAATCAAGATGGTGACTCGGTCGAAGTCGCCCTGGCCCGACAGCTTGTCGCGGCCTGATGTTGCTGTCTGCCGGCGTCCCACAAGGACGTCGGCTTTTTCACATGACACGTCGCGCTGTGGCAGTGAAAACAGCCCAGAGACGGCGAGCTTTTCGTCATAGCAGCTCATTCCTTCACGCACCATCCAAAATAAAAAAGGCACAACTCAGGTGCAAAGGAAGATGCTCCGCTTTCAACCCATTGCCATTGCGGATGTTCGAATGTGTAGGGTGAGGAGCTTTTATGCACGATATAGCAGCTCTCACCCGAAGGTTTTGAGCGGGAGAATTTATTGTTTGCCGCTTTGCTTCACCCCCTTGTATTCTCGCTTAGAGACCCCATAAGATCGTAAATCACTCGCACGCAATGATACGGATGTCTCAAGGAGATCAAGTGGGAAAACAAGAAAACGCTAAGGTTGCCACTGGCCGTTACAACACAGATGAGGTCACAAAACGTGTTGTCTGGACCCAATCTGCGGGCCATTGTGAGCTTTGCGGAACGGATCTTATGCACGACTATCGTGCAGGAAAGCCAATGAGGTGGGGCGAGGTGGCCCATATTTTACCGGCTAGTCCCAAGGGACCTAGGGGTCGCGATGATCATGACGAGACGAAGGCTGAGTCGCTTACCAGCGACACAGCAAACCTCATGCTTCTCTGCCCAACCTGTCACGACAAGATCGATCGCGATGCTGATGGATATCCAGAAAACGACCTGAGCGGGCTTCATCAGGCTTATTTAGAACGTGTCCGGCTGGCAGCAACCACTCCTGACGGTGGAAGAGCTATTCCAGTAATTGTACAAAGCCAGCATTTCGCGACAATTAACGATATCCCTGTTCGTGATCTATTGGTTGCCATGTCCTCAGAGGGACTGACTGCATTTGATCACCCCATAAAGATCACTTTTCCTGCTCCAAGCCATCGGGGTCGGGACACCCATTACTGGCAGAGTATCCAGGATAGCGTTCAGCACCAATTAGAACATCAGCTAACGCGTCGTGGCGGAACCTATGGTGATGCTCCTACGTTGGCAGTAGTGGGCTTGGCAGACATCCCTGCGCTGATAATGCTGGGACAATCCTTAGGTGATCGATCCAAGCGCCTACTCTTCTCATACAGCCGAGAACATCAGCTACGTTGGCCAAATCAGTCAGTTGAACCACCAAAATTTCTGTTCAGCCCCCCTATGGATGGAGAGGGGCCGCTTGCTCTGGTGCTGTCTATTTCCGCTCAGGTTCCACCTCGCGATGTCGAAGAGGCACTGCCTGGTGCGCGTATCGCAGAGTTGACTATACCCGAACCCAGTTACGCGATGGTTCAGAATCGTCGCGTGATACACGCGTTTCGCGACGCGCTACAAACACACTTAAGCCAGCTAGAGGCCATGACTGCAGACACAATCCATGTGTTTGCAGCGATTCCCGCTGCTTTGGCAATTGAGTTCGGTGCCTTGCTCACCACGCAACACCAACACGCTTACCTGATTTTCGATCGAGATAAAGACAACCACAACAGGTTCACGCCAACACTACATTTGGGCCACCAAGCCCAGGAGGTTCGTTGATGTCCATAAGCAATGAACAAACCAAGCGCGGGAGCTGGGAGCACTTTCTGCTCCGTGCCGCGAGGGAGATCTCACTGTCGGAAGCACAGTACGAGAAGATCAACGATCGATACTCCCAACTGGAGCGGATTCTCAACGCATCCGACAATCCACTACTGGCGGAAGCACATATTTTTGTCCAAGGCTCCATGCGCCTGAAGACGACGATTAAACCCGTTTCTGGAGCCCCAGAGGATCTAGACACCATCGATGCGGACGCCATTATTTGGCTCCCCCATGCCCAAGGGGCTGGAGCTCAAGAAGTTCTTGATGCTATTGAGGAGCGCTTCAAGGCTGGCAGCCGCGTCCAGGAAGAAATCAAACAGCTACGTCGGGGCATCCGGATCATCTATGCCGATGAGAACCCCGGATTCCATATCGATGTCACACCGGCGCGTGCCATCAATGGGAATTCTCAGAGCAATGGCGAAGGTAAGCTGGAAGTGCCGGATCGGGTAATTGGCTGGAAGGCGAGTAGCCCGATCCCCTACTCCAACTGGCTGCAAGTGGCTTCAAAACAGACGATTTCGTTGGAGCATCTGGTCGTCGCAAAAAGTCAACGCACCTTTGATGCTGCCACTCAGGATCCGCTGCCACAGTATGAGGACTACCTCGATCAAGACCCACTTCGGGCAACGATTAAGCTGCTGAAGCGACATCGAGATGAGTGGGCTATCCGCACCAAAAATGCAGACCATCGCCCGATTTCGGCTGTCATCACCACACTCGCTACCCACGCCTACCTTGACGTGGCGAAAGAATCTCAGTCGACGCCGTTAAGGCCACTGGACGCCATCCTCGAAATCGTCCGGAGGATGACGGATCATATTAAACACCGAGGGAACGAATGCTTTGTCTGCAATCCAGCAGACAGCGGCGAGAATTTTGCTGAGAAATGGAATAGACCACTTGATGGGCAACGCTACCGCCGGGCATTCCAAGAGTGGCACGAGAATGCTAGCTCATCGGTGTCGCTGGGGCTTGAAAGCTTCGAGTCTGCCGAGGCTTTTGCCAAGGCAGTGAAGGAAAACTTTGGCATGGGCCCCACATTCATTTCGGCAGTGAACAGAGAAATCCCGTCCAACTGGACGATGCCTGGCCGCCCGGACGGAACCACCCGAAACTCCATGTCGATGGGCGCGCTGTTTGGTGGTTTGAGCGGAACAGCGAGCTCCCAAGAGGATGTGAAGCCAGTTGGGCGTCTTGGTTGATCACACCGATACGCTTCTGCAGCAGGGTATAGCCGCGCTGCGAGGCGCT
The DNA here is from genome assembly GCF_015689195.1 of Pectobacterium aroidearum. Taxonomy (GTDB): domain Bacteria; phylum Pseudomonadota; class Gammaproteobacteria; order Enterobacterales; family Enterobacteriaceae; genus Pectobacterium; species Pectobacterium aroidearum. The sequence goes on along the minus strand of NZ_CP065044.1, from coordinate 643,686 downwards.
CTTGGCGAAGATGCCGCACTGGCACTGCTTCAGCCCGTTGCCACACGGGCTGACGAAGCTGCGAGTTACAACTTTCCGTTGCCAGTGGACTATACGGGCGCGGAGAGACGTTTACGCATCGGCTTTCCGAGGAATTTCCCCCGCAGCGGGCTAAGGCTTACTGTCGAACCTTCGCCATGGCTTATATGGCCCCACGCAATGGAAGTCGATCTTTGCCTTCATGGCTTCCAGGAGCGCCCAGTGATGGGCACCCCCGAATATGTTGTATCAGATAGCCTGGCTCGATTACGCAAGATCGTTAACCTATCCCGAATGGGGTCATGCGCAGCTACCCGAGACGCCGAATTTCGGCGTGAAATCACGTCCTACTGGTCTAGGCAGCAGGGGCTGTCATTACAGAACCTAATTCTTCTCGATCGCCCCCAAACCGCCTCGAAGCTGTTTGCCCTAAGCGACCCTCGGCAAGCATTACCTTCTGGCCAGGAGACAGTTTGGCTCGCAACGGATCTGTCATCACTCAAAAAACACTGCAGGCGCACGATTGGACGTTCTCCAAGCATGCGTGCCCCGGAAACCCCTGGATTTTACGCGAAGCTTCAGAGTTATCCGAATCTACGTCTGCCTGTCCCTGAGTTGCTGCTTACATGGCTCATGCCGCACCTTACCCCTGGGGATAGCGCTCAGTTGTTAGCTTGGTTCAATGAGCATGGCTCGCTACCCAATCGTTGGATTGCTTTGGAACTTCCAGGAGATTCCAATGCTCCAATCTACTGCTTGAACGTTCGCGCATACGGCCCGCAGTTAGATAGAGGATCGAAGTTTTACCTGCGATCAGCGCGGCGTCGGCCTGCAGTTGCGGTCAATTATCCCCCAGTTCTGATCCGAGCAACGACGCTGGATGTGCTGGATCGGACAGAAATCTTGTCTCGTGACCTCAGTGGCGTAGCACAGAAACTTGAAGGAGCTCGCGTCGTTTGCGTTGGAGTAGGCTCATTGGGTAGCACCGTTGCCCTACAGTTGGCGCGTTCGGGGGTTGGCTATCTGACACTCATTGACCCGGACCACTTGGTCTCGGCAAATCTTGGCAGACATGTGCTCGGTGCCGATGACCTCGGTCTCCCAAAGGCCGAAGCGCTTCAGGAACAAATTCGCAAAGACCTGCCCACTACGGAAGTCACGGCGTTCGCCACCTTCGCCGAAGTGGTGATGTACAAGAATCCCGAGGTTTTTGATAAGGCGGATCTGGTGGTGATTACTACCGCAGACTGGCAGTCGGAGGTGGCGCTATGGGGGGCCAAGTCGAATGGTACCTCCTGGGGTTTACTCCAGGCTTGGAGTGAGCCTCATACGCAGGTAGGACATGCGCTCCTAGCGCCATCTGGTGTATTTGATGCTCGAGGCTTGTTCACAGACAACGGTGATTTTAAGCATAAGTTCACCGAGTGGCCGGAAGGTGGAATCGTCGCTCTTCCCGCCTGCGGGGAGAGTTTCATCCCAGGAGGCTCTCTTGGAATGGTGAACATTGCTTCGATGGTTTCTCAAACTGCATTACGAGTGTTGAGTGGAAACATCAATAGCCCGAGCTGGGTCAGCAGCATCAATAGGCCTAATGACGTGGTGACGCTGGGAGGTAAGTACCTTGGGCCTGATCTACCTGCCGGAATTCAGCAGGCTCAGTTGGAGCGCGACTGGCCGGAGACATTGGAGAGAGGTAAATGATGGCGATCGCCTGGCAATGGAGTTGGCCCGAGCTACACACTCCTCTGTTGGTATCGCAGAAGGTCGCGAACCTCCTGGAGAGCTATAGGCAGAAGCGCTTTGAAGTAGAGCGTGGGGGCCAGCTATTCGTCGACCCCTCAAGCACTACCGGACTGGTACTCGCCTTGGCGACTCCCCCTCATAAAGATGATCGAGCAGGCAGGACTTGGCTAGACTTGAATGCTCATCGCTGCCGAAAGGAAATTGAGCAGGCCAATGCTGTAGGACTCCGCTTGGTGGGGTACTGGCATACGCACCCACAAACCATTCCTATGATCTCCCCCACTGATATCGGGAGTTTTTCTCGGTTTGCCGCGCACTACACCCAAGAGCTGCCGCACCCGATGGCAATCATTGTGGGCAGCTCTAGTAGTAGTGACGGAATAAAGGCTTGGTCCTTCAGGGATGGACGGTATGTTGAAGCCGCCTGGGGGCGCTGGTCGGATTAACCGTTACGTGCTTCTGCCAACATAAGAGCGAAAAGCTCCCCCTGAAACCGTGCGTCGTCTAGCGCATTATGGCTGGGTACACTTATGGGGTTGAACCGAGCAGTCATCTGGGAGGATTTGGTTTCCTTCCAGGAGCATCCGGTAAGCCCCATGTAATACGCCTTCATGTCGATTGCGGTAAACCCAAAGGGGTTCATCCTAGAATACTTATGGAAATAGTAATTGATGAAGGACCAGTCAAATGGAGCATTAAGCCCCACGAAAATGACTTTCTGCCCTGCTGGGCACACCTGAGTCAGCCATTGCTCAAGCTTGAGCATCGCCACCTGCGGGGGAAGTCCTTCACTTTCGAGCGTACAGAGGTCAAGGCCCGTTACAGCCACGGCTTCCGGATCGTGCTTTAGGCCATCAGGCTGAAGCTCGAGATAGATTGACTGAACTGGATCCGAGACAAGGCAAGCACCTATGGAAAGGAGGCTATAAATGCCCGGTATCGGTCCAGAAGTCTCGACATCGACAGAAACATAAAGCTCATCACTCATCATTTTTCCTCTTAAATTTCGGAGAGAATTTGGGGGGAGCTCCCGAAGCTTCATAGCCACTCAATGGCCGTTTTAACTGATAACTGACATTATAAAATTCCGTTCAGGTTTCTGTTACTTCCGCCTAAATAACTTTACATATTACCACTCCACTTTAGCCAGACCATGGCGATTACCAAAGAATGGTGATGCTACCTTCATAAACTGTTTTAGCTGTTCCAGTCAATTCCACATATACCAGAACCGATTGCGGGCGGACACATCGGAACATAACAGTATTGACCCGTGCCGTCCGAGCGCAGTCCTCATACTTCGGCTAGATTGAACATCTTGCGCAATACGCCAAAGTTTCGGTTCACCCCGGTCTGCTTGTAGGCCACGTCTTCATCAACGCGGCCATACCCGGCCACTTCACGTCCTGTACCTTGATACAAAAATAGGAAGGCACCCAATCCGCATTCTTTGCTGATCAAACCCACGCCTCAGACGAAGGTAACAGCTCATCGCTATAGAGAGCTGAACCATGTCACCAACACATTCAATCCGGCGGCTGTTTGTCAGTCACCTGCTGATCATTGCAGCCTTGAGCAGCGGATGTACAACAACCACTGCCCCGCCCCATTCTCCGCCCATCAAAGCGGTCACCTCGGTTCCCGACGCTACGTCGGACTTCATTCCCGTTGTACGTTACGGACGCTATACCCTGGTCGAACTGGCTCCCGATGCGGCGCAGCGTGATCTGTTGCTGCAGGTGATTGACGTATCAATACCCGAGCATTCCCGCGCTACCGTGGGTGACGGCCTGCGGCACGCGCTCAAGCGAAGTGGCTACCAGCTCTGCGAAACAGCCCAGTCTATTATTGAACTCTATTCACTGCCACTGCCCGTTGCGCATCTACACCTCGGCCCGATGACCTTGCGGGAGACATTGCTTACATTGGCCGGGCCGTACTGGGCGATGTACGTCGATAACCGTACGCGACAAGTGTGTTTCAAACGCACCGATATCGACGCTGGCGCTGGCACAGCAAATGGCGACACTCAGGTCGCCGATGCAGTTAAGCCCCTCCCTCATGCTGGAGGGCAACCATGAACAACACCGCCATCAGGTTGAGGCACACCTCAACCATGATCATCCGACTCCTGGTCTGGGTGTGGCTGAGTGTTCTGACTGCTTTTGCCGTCCTGAACTATCGCGCAACAGCCGATCTGGTCAAACGCGAGCAGGTGGATGCCAGCCTGCAGCAAGTTCGGGTACTGGAAGGCCGGCTGACAGAGCTGGCCGACAACATACGGGCTCTTGAAGCACGCCCTCTCCCTGCCAGTGCAACAGCCTTACGAAGCATGCAACAAAGTCTGGAAACGCGTATTGCTCAGATGGAGCAAAAGCAGGAAAACTACGCCTCCACACAAGTCGTGCAAACGCTTCGTGATGAGCTGGCGCAATTCAAGTCTCAACAGAAAGCAGCCATTCAAAGCGCCCCAACCACCAGCCGCACCACCAATCCTGCTGCTACCGCGCCCAGGAAAATGCCATTCCCGTTTCGCATCCTGGGTCTGGAGCTGCGCGCAGGACAACGCATGGTATCGATTGCACCGGCCAGTGGAGAACCCGCACCTGAGCAAATCCAGCTTGTATTACCCGGTGAAACCGTGAGCCAGTGGCGACTGGAAACCATCGATGGCGACACCGCAATTTTCAGCCGTGCCGGGCAGACACGACGCCTGGCGATCCCCTGATGGAGAAGACCATGAAACGTCTGATGACGATCCTCCTCACTGCCACACTGGCCACTCTGACAATGTCCGCGATGGCACAGCCCTCCACCACGATGCAATCCCGTATCGTAGCGACCCAGGTCGAACAGCACCGGGACGAACGTCTGGCGCAGGACTGGGGCTTGAACACTGACGAATGGTTGCGCTATCGCGAACTCATGGAGGGGCCCCTCGGCACCTACTCACCCAACCTCGACCCACTATCAGCATTGGGCATCGAGGCCCGCAGTGACGACGAGCGACAACGCTATGCCGAACTACAAGTACAGACAGAAGCACGTCGTGTTGAAAAACTGCTGGCCTATCAGCGAGCGTACGATGAAGCCTGGCAAAGACAGAATCCCGACCTGCTGCGGGTAAATTTGCCTGATGCCGGACTCAACAAAAACACGGTAACCGGAAACGGACGCACGGCGGTGTTCGTCAAGGAAAATTGCCAGCCATGCACCCAACTTGTGCAGCGCTTACAGACCTCCGGCACGCCCTTCGACCTGTATATGGTCGGTTCACGCCAGGACGATGTACGCATCCGGGATTGGGCCAGACGCGCACAGATTGACCCAGAGCTGGTACGCAATAGCACCATCACTCTGAACCACGACGCAGGTCGCTGGTTGTCTCTTGGGCTGTCCGGAGACCTGCCCGCCAGTATCAGACAGGTAAATGGTCAATGGCAGCGTCAGCCCTGACATCCATGCAACGAAGGTGGACTCTGCTGGTAAGCATACTGATGGCTGGCCTGGCTCAGGCCCAGGAGATCCCCCCACCGGCCTACCAGTTGGCGGCTCAACGCGCGGGTGTTCCCTCTGTCGTCCTTTATGCGGTGGCGCTGCAGGAAAGTGGCGTGCGCCGTGCAGAACGTATCGTGCCGTGGCCGTGGTCGCTGAATGTGGCAGGCCAGTCTCGCCGATACACCAGCCAGGCGCAGGCCTGTGCAGGAGTACACCAGGCCCTGCAAGACGTACCACTTACCCGCATTGACGTAGGCCTGGGGCAGATCAATCTCGGTTGGCAAAAGCATCGCTACCGCCAGCCCTGCGACTTACTCGATCCGTACAACAACCTGACGATCGCTGCACAGATCCTCAAGGAGCAGCATATCCCCGGCGAGGACTGGCTGCTGGCAATGGGCCGCTACCATCGGCCTGCTGGCGGTGCGCCTGCGGCACGCTACCGGCGCAGTGTGTCGCAACACCTTCAACGCGTACTGGGGCCGCAGCAAACTGTCCCCACCACTCTCAGCAAGGAAACGACCCCATGATGACCCGCATCAAGACGGCATACGGCCTGTTCCTGACACTGACCACCGTATCGCCGTTGATTCACGCAACACAGCCGCCGATTGTGGTGGAAGACCACGGTGGGGCCTCTGCTCTGCCGTACTACGAGGCACTCAACCTTCAGGTACGTTCACCCGATACTCCACGCCCTCCCATTGCCATACCACCGATACAGGTAAATCCAGCAACCGAAGCAGACATGCTGCCAGTACGCAGCACAAAGCTCTCCCCAGGCACCGTAGCACGCCGGCTCATCGACGCACCGGGCCTGCAACCGTTCTTTCTGGTCGGCGACGATGAGGCATCCCATGCGTGGCTGCAGCGCCAAAGCGTATTACTTCACGAACGAGGTGCCATCGGCCTGGTGGTCAACGTCGAGACCAAAGACGGCCTGGCACGCCTGCGTGCTATCGCACCAGATTTGCAGTTCGCGCCAGTGGCGGCCGATGACCTGGCTGAGCGACTTGGCCTGCGGCATTACCCCGTGCTCATCACCAGCACGGGCATTGAGCAATAACACAATGGCACAGTCTCAGCCGGTCGAGGTACTACTGCGTCCACCTGTAGAACTCTATACCGTTGCGGTTTGCGCCGGAGCCGCACTGCTGTGTCTGACGGCTCCATGGTCTCTCGCGCTGAGTCCGGACATAGGCATCGGCAGCGCACTGGCCTTCGGAATTTTTGGCACACTGCGCTGGCGCGATGCACAGGTGATCCTGCGCTACCGACGCAATATCCGTCGCCTGCCGCGTTACGTGATGACCAGCCGCGACGTGCCAGTCAGCCAACAACGCTTGTTCATTGGCAAAGGATTTCGTTGGGAGCAAAAACACACTCACCGGTTGATGCAAACCTATCGGCCTGAGTTCAGGCGTTATGTAGAGCCGACATCCGCCTACCAGTTGGCCCGACGTCTGGAGGAGCGGCTGGAGTTTGCACCATTTCCATTATCGCAACTGCCCCGTCTTACGACCTGGGATATACCGCTCAATCCGGTGCGGCCATTACCGCCCGTTGGCGGCTTACCGCGCCTGCATGGTATTGAGCCTGACGAGGTGGACGTCAGTCTGCCCTTGGGTGAGCGTGTCGGTCACTCCCTGGTACTGGGCACCACACGCGTAGGCAAAACGCGGCTGGCTGAATTATTCATCACCCAGGATATTCGTCGAAAGAATCACCTGGGCGAGCACGAAGTGGTCATTGTTTTCGACCCTAAAGGCGACGCGGATCTACTCAAAAGAATGTTCGTCGAGGCCAGACGTGCAGGCAGAGAGAATGCGTTCTACGTGTTTCATCTAGGGTGGCCGGAGATCAGTGCCCGTTACAACGCGGTGGGGCGTTTTGGTCGCATCAGTGAAGTCGCGACCCGCATCGCAGGGCAGCTTTCCGGGGAGGGTAACTCTGCTGCATTCAGAGAATTTGCCTGGAGATTCGTCAATGTGATTGCACGCGCATTGATCGAGCTGGGGCAACGACCGGACTACCTGCTGATCCAGCGCCATGTCATCAATATCGATGCGTTGTTCATCGAGTACGCCCAACACTACTTCGCCCGCACAGAACCGAAAGCCTGGGAGATCATCGTCCAGATTGAAGCCAAGCTCAACGAGAAGAACATTCCCAGGAACATGATCGGTCGCGAAAAGCGCGTGGTTGCCCTTGAACAATATCTTAGCCAGGCCCGTAACTACGACCCCGTACTGGACGGACTAAGATCAGCGGTTCGCTACGACAAAACCTATTTCGACAAGATCGTCGCCAGCCTGCTGCCTCTGCTTGAAAAACTCACCAGTGGCAAAATCGCCCAGTTGCTGGCACCGAACTACTCGGATCTGAGTGACCCCAGGCCGATTTTCGACTGGATGCAGATCATCAGGAAACGCGCGGTCGTCTACGTCGGACTCGATGCGCTCTCCGATGCCGAAGTCGCAGCTGCGGTGGGCAACTCAATGTTCAGCGATATGGTCTCTGTGGCCGGACACATCTATAAATTCGGCATCGACGATGGCCTGCCCGGTGCATCGGCTGACACCAAAGTGCCGATCAATGTTCATGCCGATGAATTCAATGAACTCATGGGAGACGAATTCATCCCGATGATCAACAAAGGCGGCGGTGCTGGCATCCAGGTCACCGCTTATACCCAAACCCTCAGTGATATTGAAGCCCGCATCGGCAATCGCGCCAAAGCCGGTCAGGTCGTCGGCAATTTCAACAACCTGTTCATGCTGCGCGTGCGCGAGACAGCCACCGCCGAACTGCTCACAAAACAGTTGCCCAAGGTGGAGGTCTACACGACGACCGTAGTCAGCGGCGCGACAGACAGCTCCGACATCCACGCCAAAACCGACTTCACCAGCAACACACAGGATCGCATCAGCATGTCGAGCGTGCCGATGATTGAGCCGTCACACGTCGTTCAACTTCCGAAAGGGCAATGCTTTGCACTGCTACAGGGTGGCAACCTGTGGAAAGTCCGCATGCCCCTGCCCGCCCCCGATCCAGATGAAATCATGCCGACGGATCTTCAGCAGTTGGCAGGCTACATGCGTCAAAGCTACACCGATACCGGTCAATGGTGGCAGAACCAGGGCTCACCTACACTACAGGAGCAAGCGCTACCGCCTGAACTGCTTGATGAGGGTGCCGACCCTATTATCGACGAGAGTAAAGCGCTATGAGCGATCCAGCGGCTACGGCACAACATCAGCAGACACGCCGGAAAAGCCTGCTGGCCAGTGTCATTATCTTGCCATTCAGGTTAGTGGGAGTGCTGATTGGCTCATTGCTGATTTCTATCATCGTGGAATGCGCAGGTATGCATCTTTTCTGGAAAGACCAGGGCTGGCAACACTCGCAGGCGATGCTGCAATACGAATTGGGACACCTGTCGAATAACTTTACCCGTAGCGTCATCGTGCAGGAGCCGGGCCGCACGGCACACCAGCTCATCGACACCGGCTATGAATGGATGTTCGTCAAGACCGGACTGCTTGAGCGCATGAAGCAGACCGCCGAGCGTGCGCGAGCTCCCAGCCAGACACCCACGCGCGACTTCCGCTACTTCATGAGCCAAGTCTATGTGTGGTCAGAAAATTATCTGATCGCCGCAGCCTTCACCACGTTGACATTCATGGTGCGCCTGTTCGTCCTGGTACTGACACTGCCACTCATTATCGTGGCTGTGTTTGTGGGCCTGGTTGATGGCTTGGTGCGGCGCGATGTACGCAGGTTTGGTGCAGGTCGGGAATCAGGATTTGTTTACCACAGAGCCAAGGCAGCGCTATTGCCGCTGGCTGTGCTGCCCTGGGTAACCTATCTGGCGCTGCCGATATCAGTGCATCCACTGATGATTCTGCTGCCCGGAGTTGCATTGTTGGGCGTCGCGGTGGCTCTGACGGCGAGTAGTTTTAAGAAGTATCTTTAGCTGTATTTTTTAGGTGAAATTATGTTGCGAAGGGATTCAGAAGACGGATATAAAGCTACTTCACACCACTCAACTTACATCTCAAAGAAATAATTATGGAAGACAGCGAAAACTTGAACATGGCGCAATATACCTTGATTTTAAAATGCGCCGAACTAAAAGACTTTACTGAATGGAATAATTACATTGAAAATCTAGATGGCGTAATTAGGCTTGAAGGAGCCAACTTTGATGGGATCAATTTCACTGATGCAAAATTTTATCGTGCAAGTGGAATTGGTGTAAATCTGAGCGAAGCCACATTTAGAAATTCAAAATTGGTCAGGGTAGATTTTTCGGAATGCAATCTGATTAATTCAGATTTTGAGCATGCTGAGTTCGCCAACTGTTTCTTCAATGAAGCCTATCTATGTAAGGCGCAGTTCCAAAATGCCAAGTTCACTCTAGTTGATTTTATGAGAGCAAATCTTACTCAGGCCAATCTCAAAAATGCAGAATTTTTCGAATCTCAATTCTATGAGACGCAGTTCTATCAAGCGAACCTTGAAGGTGCCAAATTATTTGGCGGTGGTTACAATCCAGTGGCTCAAAAAGAGTTACGGATGAACCTTTGCGGCACTATTTTCCGCAATGCAAAATTTAACAACGAAACTTACTTCGATTTATTTTATGTATCACACGAAACAGATTTTAGGAGCATTTCATTTGAAGCAGCAAACTACTCAACTGGATTAAGGCAAACATTACAATACTGCAACCGGAGGCATAACTGGGAAGATTGGTATCGCAAACAAGGGAAAACACGCACTTTCTTTGTAAAAAAATTTTGGAGCTACTCCGACTATGGTCATTCCATAAAACAAATCATCAAATCATTTTTTTCAATAAATCTATTTTTTTCAATGATATACTTTCTTTTCCCATCATTAATCAACGGACTAAAACATTACGACCCAATAGGCAGCATCTATTTCTCATTTGTAACAATGACAACCTTAGGGTTTGGTGACATGCATGCTGCTGACAGTTCGATAGCCCAGATTATAATAATAATTCAAGTACTTTATGGCTATGTTTTGCTAGGCGGATTGATTACCGTCTTGTCCACTTTATTCACTTCAGATGGACCACCGCAAGGACTTATCAAGCATCCACTACCTAACAATACAAAATTAACTTTCAAAATTTTAGATTAATGATAATTGGTGCATCATCGCACCATTTATCATTAATCCGGTAACTGCACAGTTCCCATTGTTTGCAGCCTTGCTGCACGCATTCCACCAACATAACGCCATTACTCAATAAACCGAGGAATGGAGCTATGGTTCTCCCAGCCCAGCTTCGCGCTGTACGCCGCAGCGCGCCCATCTTTCTCTCCGCAGCCCTAATACTGGGTAGTTCGTTCCCTGCTCATGCCGACACACCAGCACAACGCCAGGAACTGGCTACTGCACTAAGGCAACTCGACGCACTGGAACGCCTCGTCGTGCAGAGCGCATCCAGAACCCCCGCAGAGCCAGGCGAACGCTATTACTTCGACTACCCAAGGCTACGCGATGACCTTGCTCGCATACGCATCGGTATCCAGGCTCATCTCACGCCGTCCCGCGCCCAGCCACGCGACCTTGCCGAACTGAACGGTAACTACCGTCAGGAATCGACAGCAAAACACGGCGACACCTTCCTGAAGGACCAGCCATGACTGCCGCACAAATCAACGCCTTCCAGGCCAATAGCGGCATCACACCTGCAGCCATGTCCGCCGTTTTCATCGGTGTTGTATTCGCGGTGCTGCTGCTGTGGGGTGCATGGGCCATCCGTACCGCCTACGTCGGTTGGGCCGAAAACCAGCTCAACCAGCGTCAGTTCCTCGGTGTCATCGTGCGCTTTATCGCGATGTACCTCGTGCTGACGTTTTTCCTGCTCTCGTAACCAGAAAGGGGCAATCCCATATGAAACACCACTTCTCTCCGGCTCGTCTCCCGCAACATGCAGCACTGGCCATGAGTCTTACCTTACCTGCCCTGTCGTTCGCCCAAGGATTGCCGCAACTGGAAAACCCGTCTCGGGGCACCGGTGGCGGCATTATGGAAACCATCCGCAATTACGGCTACGACATCGTGCTGCTGGTGGCTCTTCTGGTGGTCGCCAGCATGTTCATCGGCGTGTGCTATCACGCCTACGGCACCTACGCCGAAATCCACAACGGCAAGAAAACCTGGGGTCAATTCGGCCTGACAGTCGCCGTTGGGGCGGTACTGCTGGTGATCGGCATCTGGCTGCTCACCGAAGCCACCGGCATTTTGTAAGAGGGACTGGGCATGTCAGAGCATCCACATGTTCGTACGGACGGCACCATCACGTTCCTGCCACATCGGCTTAATCGACATCCGGTGGTGGTACGCGGCCTGACGGCTGATGAGCTGTGGATCTGCTGCGGCCTGTCCGGTAGCGCCGGGCTGATTATCGGCGTGCCGCTGTCCTGGTTGCTTTCAACCATCGCTCTGGCACCGACCTGCATTGTGCTGGGCATCGCCTGCGGCGTGTTCATCGGTGGCGGCTTCCTGCGACGACAGAAACGCGGCCGGCCTGATACCTGGCTGTACCGTCAGTTGCAATGGCACATCACGACTCGCTACCCGCCGCTCACAGGCTGGGTTGGCGGACACCTGCTGATCACGCGTTCAGGCTCCTGGTCGAATAGAAGGACAACGCGATGAGCCGATTCAAGAACGAAGTCACGCATCTACAAGCGCACATCAAGACCCTTCGCATCGGTGCCAGCGCCTTACTGCTGGTGGCACTGGTCATGGGTGCCGGTTGGTGGAGCGCACCGCGCGATCTGACGATCCATGTCCCCCCTGATCTGCGTTCGGGGAGTTCCCGGGCCTGGTGGGAAGTGCCCCCCGAATCGGTCTATGCCTTCACCTTCTACGTGTTCCAGCAACTCAACCGCTGGCCGACTAACGGAGAAGAGGACTACACGCGCAACCTCCATGCGTTATCACCATATTTCACCCCGGCATGCCGTGCCTTTCTGCAGGCAGATTACGACTATCGCCGCAGCACGGGCGAACTGCGGCAACGTGTACGCGGTGTCTACGAAATTCCCGGTCGCGGCTATGGCGATAACCCTACAGCACGGGTGCGCGTGGTCTCTGACCGCGATTGGGTCGTCACACTCGACCTCAGTGCCGACGAGTACCACGGCCCGGAGCAGGTCAAACGCGCTCTGGTGCGCTATCCCGTGAAAGTCACACGTGCAGATATCGATCCAGCCCGTAACCCGTTCGGCCTCATGCTGGACTGCTATGACGGTGCCCCGCAGCGCATCGCAGCTTCGGCACAGGAAGCCCCCAGTCGTGGCGGCCTGGGCACACAAGGAGAAACCCCATGAAACATCGTCGTCTCTGTCTCATCTGGCTGGGGCTGATGGCCTTGGTGCAGACTCCTGCGCTCCATGCCGTGGAAATCCTGCGCTGGGAGCGACTGCCACTTGCCGTGCCACTTTCTGTTGGGCAGGAACGCATCGTGTTCGTAGATCGCAATGTCCGTGTCGGCGTCCCGGCCAGCATCGGCGACCGTCTGCGTGTACAGAGCGCAGGTGGAGCCATCTACCTGCGTGCCAGCGAGCCTATCGAACCCACCCGATTGCAGTTGCAGGACGCCGACAGCGGTGCGCTGATCCTGCTCGACATTGCGGCCACACCAGCCAAAGACGGCGAGTCAGCACTTGAGCCGATACGCATCGTTGAGGGTAATGCCACCCCACCCCGCTATGGTCAGCCGCCAGACAACGCAACCCCCGCCCCCACGGCAGATCAGGCCAGACCGGCGCAACGTGAAACACCTGTAGCCGTGGTACTCACACGTTACGCCGCACAAAGCCTGTACGCACCATTACGCACCCTAGAGCCTGTGCCCGGCATAATGCGCATCAGCCTGCGCCACGACCTGCCACTGGATACGCTGCTGCCGACACTGCCTGTAGAGGCAAAAGCGCTGGCTTCATGGCGATTGGAAGATCAGTGGGTCACTGCCGTGCGACTGACCCATACAGGCAATGGCTGGGTTGAACTCGATCCACGCGCACTGCAAGGTGATTTCCTCACCGCCACTTTCCAACATACGGCGCTCGGTCCACGCGGCTCCCCCGAAGACACCACGGTGCTGTATCTGGTTACCCGTAAGCACGGACTGCCGCAGTCGCTACTGCCCGCCATCCAGCGCTTTGATCCTGCCATGCACTTGCCTGCCAACACGCCCCCGACAACGGAGGTACATCATGCGCAGTAACGGTCTGTTGAAATGGCTGATGATCCCCGTCGCACTGCTGGTCCTGTTCGTTGGCATCCGCCTGTTCTCTGGTGGCGGCACACAGTCCTCTGCTACGGCAGAGACGGGCAGCCAGCTCACCCCGGAGGAAATGAAGGCATTGGGCATCGAAGGGGACACGCCACGCGATACTGTCGCGACGCTGGTGGCCCAGGTTCGGCAACTGCGCACTGAGCTACAAACCGCCACCACCGACAACCGGGCACAACGAGAAGAAAACCAGCGTCTGCGTCAACGTGAAAGTGCCATTGACCAGCGTATCAGTACCACACTGGAATCCGAGCGGGCCAGCCTTCGCCGCGACCAGGAGCAACTCAACAACGAGCGCCAACAAGCTGAGGGTCTGCTGGCAGATTTGCAACGGCGGCTGGACAGTATCGGCAACGCCGGTCACGGCGACCTGCCAGTCGGCCTTGGCCTGCGAGACGGGGATGCTGAAGGATTCAGCGACGAGGCCACGATCCGCTGGGTAGAGCCTGACGATGCCAGACAGACTGATGGCCGTCATGGCAACGCTGCGCTGAACTTTCCGACACGTTTCGGGCCCGCCCAGAAGACGCTGGACACCACGGTCGAAAGCGTCACCAGTACCCGCACAAACGCGACCAGAGCCAACCCCGCCAGGGCCGTTTACACCGTCCCCACCAATTCAACACTGATGGGTTCAGTCGCGATGACAGCCTTGATTGGCCGCGTACCGATCGATGGCACCGTCAATGACCCCTATCCCTTCAAAGTCTTGGTCGGCCCCGACAATCTGACGGCCAACGGCATCGATATCCCTGATGTGGCTGGCGCTGTGTTCAGTGGCACCGCGTCCGGCGACTGGACGCTCTCATGCGTCAGGGGACAGGTACGCTCAATCACCTTCGTTTTCCACGACGGCACCATCCGCACCATTCCGGAAGACAGCGAACGCAGTCATCAGCAAAGCAATGACCAGAACGGTCTCGGGTGGATCAGTGACCCCTACGGTATCCCGTGCGTGTCCGGCGAGCGCCGCAGCAATGCCCAGCAGTATCTCGGTACACAGGCTTTGATCACCGCAGCAGGCGCAGGCGCGGCATCCTTCATCGATTCGGACAGCGGTCAGATGTCCTACGCCGGTGCCGACGGCTCCATCGGCACCGTGGGCATCAGCAGCAACGAGGCTGTGGGCCGCATTCTCGCCGGCGGCGTACGCGACATGTCTGACTGGGTCAACAAACTCTATGGCCAGGCCTTCGCAGCAGTCTATGTGAAGCCCGGCGCACACGTCGCCGTTCACCTCGAAAAACCGCTCGCCATTGACTACGACACCGAAGGCCGCAAGGTCGACCATCGTACAGGAGAAAGCCATGCGCTCGAACTGGACTAAACCGCTGGCAATCATGCTATCCGTGAGCGTATTGACCAGCTGCGCCACGAGCAAGGAAGACTTGTTACCCCATGGGGGTCGAACCATGCAGGACATCTGGCAGCAAGAGAGCGGCAATGGAGGCCGAGTGGGACAGATGGCCTATCGCCAACTGCTCGATGCCCGTCAGAGCCTGCGCCGTCCACTCAGCCATGCGGATGGGCAAGCTGCTCCTGCAGAACAGGCATACTACACGCGTACCGCCGCCAATGAAGTACGCAGCCAGTTTCAGCGACTGCCCAACCCCGACCTGCTGATGTACGTGTTCCCGCATCTGGCGGGGACAGACCCGGTTCCTGTACCGGGTTACACCACCATCTTCCCCCTCTACCAGCGTGTGCAATACGCAATGCCGGGCGAACGTACGGAGGACTACTGATGGTCTGGTCGCTTCCCTGGCGCAAGCCCACTGTGCCGACCAAAGGTGAACAGCCGGACGGCTGGCAGCGCCACATCGATACACTACAGCAGGCAGGCATTCCCGAACCCGGTACCACCAGCGTAAGGGGGAGCCGTCCCGCCACCCAGGCCGATGAGAAGGCCTTGTACGAGGTGGCCCCATCGTTTGTCGCGTTGCTGCCCTGGGTCGAATATTTGCCCGAATCACAAAGTATGCTGCTGGAGGATGGTGTCTCAGTCGCCGCCTTCTTTGAACTGACCCCGCTGGGTACAGAAGGCCGTGAGCCGGTCTGGCTGGCCCAGGCACGGGATGCGCTGGAAAACGCGCTGCAGGACAGCTTCGACGAGCTCGACGACAATCCCTGGGTACTGCAACTTTACGCTCAGGACGAGACCAACTTTGATCAGTACCTGCAGACCCTCAAGGGCTACATCCAGCCACGTGCGCAGAGCTCAAGCTTTACCGAATTCTATCTGCATTCGATGGCACATCACCTGCGCGCAGTAGCAAAGGCGGGAGGCCTGTTCGAGGATACGACGGTCACGCACCTGCCCTGGCGAGGGCAAACTCGACGGGTACGCATGGTCGTTTATCGCCGCACAGCAGGCAGCACGACGCGACGTGGTCTGATGCCCGAACAGGCTTTGAATGTGGTTTGTGATCGCCTGAGCGGTGGTCTGGCCAACGCAGGTATCCGCGCACAGCGTCTGGACGCACCGCACATCCACAACTGGCTACTGCGCTGGTTCAACCCACACCCCACGCTGCTGGGCCCCAGCGCCGAAGACCGCGAACGCTTCTACCAGTTGACCGCCTACCCGGACACCCACGACGTCAACGACATCGAGCTGGCCTCCGGGTGCGATTTCAGCCAGAGACTGTTCTTCGGCCAGCCACGTTCAGATACGGCCCGGGGCGAGTGGTACTTTGACGGCATGCCGCATCGGGTGATGACGACCGACCGCCTGCGCACACCGCCCAGTGTGGGTCATATGACAGGCGAGAATCGCAAAGGCGACGCCATCAACACCTTGTTCGACCAGATGCCGGAAGACACGATGATGTGCCTGACACTGGTTGCCACACCACAGGACGTACTTGAAGCACACCTGAATCATCTGGCAAAGAAAGCCGTTGGCGAAACGCTGGCCTCCGAACAAACCCTGGCGGATGTGCAAGAGGCGCGCTCACTGATCGGCAGCGCCCACAAACTATACCGTGCCAGCCTGACCTTTTACCTGCGTGGCAAGGATGAAGAAGAACTCGACAGCCGAGGACTGCAACTGGCCAACGTGATGCTGGGCGCAGGACTGCAGCCGGTACGCGAAGAGGACGAGGTCGCGCCGCTCAACACCTACCTGCGCTGGCTGCCATGTATGTACAACCCGGCGCAGGACCGCAAACAGTGGTACACACAACTGATGTTCGCCCAGCATGTGGCCAACCTCTCACCGACCTGGGGACGTAGCCGGGGTACAGGTCACCCGGGGATCACTGTCTTCAATCGCGGTGGAGGCCTGATCACGTTCGACCCCTTCAACCGCCTGGATCGGCAGATGAACGCGCACCTTTTCCTGTTCGGCCCGACGGGGTCGGGCAAGAGCGCCACCCTCAACAACCTGCTCAATCAGGTCACCGCCATCTATCGTCCACGGATCTTCATTGTGGAGGCTGGCAATTCCTTCGGGCTGTTCTGCGAGTTCGCCCGGCGTTTAGGGCTGACTGTCAACCGTATCAAGCTCGCTCCAGGTGCTGGCGTCAGTCTCGCACCGTTCGCCGATGCCCGCAGACTCATCGAAACCCCCAGCGATGTACAAACACTCGATGCTGATGAACTCGATGACGAACCACAGCGCAAGGAAGTCGAGGCCGACGAACAACGCGATGTGCTGGGCGAACTGGAGATCACGGCACGCCTGATGATCACGGGGGGTGAAGACAAGGAAGAAGCCCGCATGACCCGCGCCGATCGCTCGTTGATCCGCCAATGCATTCTGGATGCCGCTCAGCGCTGCGTCGCTGCCAACCGTACCGTGCTGACCCGCGATGTGCGCGATGCGCTACGTGAACGGGGTCATGACACCACGTTGCCAGAAATCCGGTGTGCCCGTTTGCTGGAGATGGCCGACGCGATGGATATGTTCTGCCAGGGCAGTGACGGCGAAATGTTCGACCGCGACGGCACCCCCTGGCCCGAGGCCGACATCACCCTGGTCGACCTGGCAACCTATGCACGCGAAGGCTACAATGCACAACTGTCGATCGCCTACATCTCGCTGATCAATACCGTCAACAACATCGCCGAGCGCGACCAGTTCCTGGGCCGCCCTATCCTCAACGTGACGGACGAAGGCCATATCATCACCAAAAACCCCTTGCTCTCGCCCTACGTCGTGAAGGTCACAAAAATGTGGCGCAAACTTGGGGCATGGTTCTGGCTCGCAACGCAGAACATCGACGATCTGCCAAAGGCCGCAGAACCGATGCTCAACATGATCGAGTGGTGGATTTGCCTGTCGATGCCACCCGACGAGGTGGAAAAAATCGCAAAGTTCAGGGAGCTGACACCCGCGCAGAAGGCGCTGATGCTGTCCGCACGCAAAGAGTCTGGCAAGTTCACAGAAGGCGTCATCCTCTCCAAGAACCTGGAAGTGCTCTTCCGTGCCGTACCGCCCAGTCTCTATCTCGCCCTGGCGCAGACCGAGCCCGAGGAAAAAGCCGAACGCTACCAACTGATGCAGCAGTTCGGCATTGGCGAATTGGATGCCGCGTTCAAAGTGGCCGAAATGATTGATCATGCGCGTGGTATCACGCCCATGGCGCAAAGGTAATCAGCGGGGCTGATTGATCTGCCGCTCCAGGCGGGTCAAACGTTCAACAATGTCATCAAACGACAGGATCTCACCATAGAACATCTGGGCGTTCAGCATCGCCTGATAATCCTGTCTCAACGCATCAAGCAGCGCCACATCTGGGATCAGCCTCAGTTCCCCTGTCAGACAGCGATCGTAATGGCTGAAACTGCTGCGAAAGAAGGTTTCTTTGATGTTCAGCACATCCTGCAACAGCGGGATATCATCCAAAGCCTGACGACCGATATCATGGTCAGCAAGCCGCGCCAGATCGTACCAATGCCGCGACAGCCGTTCAGCACTGCCACGCAGTTCCGGGCGGTTGCATTCAACATGAATGAGCGTGGCCTTCTCCCAAAAGGTACGCATCGGCGACAGTACGGCAACTTGCGCCGTTGGAAATACCAAGCCCGGCACATAGGCGGCAATGTCCGGCACGATGGTCAGCACATCCTGGGGAAAGGTCGCATTTCTGCCGCCGAACTCGATCAACACACTGGGCCGCAAATAGGGATCGGTGTTCTCCACTGCACTGGGGTAATAGAGCCTGAGCTCTTCTGCATTATCACTGATTTCAATCGTGATTTCGTGATTTGGAAGGCTCTGTCGCAATGCCGCACGCAGTGCTGGCACCAGTTCCCCGTTGACATGCGCAGCCAGGGTATCCCTGAGCGTGTCAGACAGTTTGCGACGCTTGTTTCCGGACAGTGTGGCCAGCTCGGGCACATCCGACACCAGACTTTGATAATCAATGGTGACATCAATATCTTCGGAGAAACGCTCGATAGCCTGATACACCTTCGACAGAGACGTCCCTCCTTTGAAGGCCATCGGCTTGCAGCAGGGTAACGCAAAGAGTACGCCCAGTATCTGGCACAACCAGATGTCTTTCTCCAGAATTTCGGCGCGACGCCCCAGTCCCGGAGCCAGACCATTCAATAGTTCGGCCTGCTCAACGGGCGTCAAATCAAAATAGGATACAACTGACGTATCAGACATACTTTTCCTCGCTGCGTTCATAGCCACTCAATGCGTCCAGCATCCATGCAGGCATCGACGCCTTGGCAGAACACAGAGCCTGAAATTCAGCAGGTGCCAACTTTTGTGCGATCCGTCGAAATGTACCGGACGTGACCTGATGACGCCCCAGATACCAGAGCGCCGACAGCGCCTGACCTGCGGGTCGGCCGGCCAATACCAGTTTGCGTGAGGCAACATGTTGCAATCGGACCGTCATTTTTCCTAGCCGGACTGCCCGGGACGAACCACTGGTATAGAACACCGCCTGCGCAGGCATCTGCGTAGAGAAGCCAAAACGCCGTGCGGCCTCGGCACCATGGATCTCAATCGTCGCCCCTTCCGCATCAGCCAGTGTATGTGCTATCTGCTCAGGTGCGGGCAACGTCTTGATGCCAAAGCGACCCACTTTGGGTACGACATACAAACCATGGCCGATGCGCTCAATACTGCCAGCCTTGTTAAGCCGCATCAGCGCCTGATCAATAGCCGCACGCGACCCCAACCCGGCAAAAAGAGCAGGCGTGAAAGGCTCGCCTGCCAACTGGGCAGCGATACGTTCTCGAATGGCTTGGGATGTACTCATGACAGCCTCCTTTTGTTAGATATTCTATAAAAAAATCTAACACGTCGCAATGCTGCAAAGCCCCCCTAAAAAGACGCCATCATCCATGGCGGGAAAGCGTGTTCGCAGATACCGGATTGTTGCTCTACACCACCATCCAATCATGTTCGACTCAGCTATCGGCACTGTCCCTATCCATCCCGGAGCTACCGTAAAAATGACCACCATTTTTCAGATCGAAACACTTCGCCGTCTGGCATGGCCCACGACCATAGTGATACTCACCATCCTGATACTGCTGATCTGGCGTCTCTATGCTCCAGTGCCTCAGGGACCTTCGCATCCAATAAGTGGCCGTGTAAACTCGCCACCCGACCCATCCGTTTCTCATTGGCATCAAGGCACAGCGAATGCCCGTTTCACCCTGATCCTGTACGCGGATCTGGAGTGCCCCTATTGCAAGGATTACTACCCTGAGTTGACACACTGGGTCGCGCAGCAACACGATATTCGTTTGCAATGGCATCACCTGATCCTGAGTTCGCATGAACCTGCAGCATCGCACCTGGCCAGCATGGCAGAGTGCGCCGGCAAAAGCGGTGGTCACGATGCCTACTGGCAGATGATTACCTGGATCTACCAGCACACCCGAGGCAACGGCGAGGGACTGCCACCGAATACCACGCCCCCCGGATTGAATCAGGCGATGCGGTCCTGCATGGATAGCGAATGGCCCCACCACTTGATCCGCCGTCAGGTCGAACAGGCACACCAGGAAGGCGTACAGGCTACGCCATCACTGCGGCTGATCGACCAGCAGACCAACAGCGCCATGTTACTGACAGGTCCAGTACAGGGGGATGCTTTGCTATCGGCGCTGGATCTGCTCTCCGCCCCACAAGCCTCGGATGAGGAGCCCAAATTGCCTGCTGACATCATTGACCACACGCCCAGGTAGTCTGTGGCCTTCAGAGCAGAGGGATTCGATACTTTTTTACGCTCTCTAAAACAGGGGAGCACCACGTCCTGATTGTTTGTCGCTTCCTGAGGCCAGTTGGAGTCGACTACCTCCATGATCAATTTCATGGTGCTCCACTATGCTGGCTCCCGCTTCAACCTCTTCATTCTGGTGGCATACGCTTGCCATCGTCATGCTGACTGCCCTGTTGAGCCCACTGGCACAGGCCGCAGATGTAGTTGTCGTCAGCGACACACGACACCCGGTTCAGAACCTGGGCAATACCCGGCTCATCGAACTGGATAGCCCCTCACGCATAGAGGCCGAACTGGCAGCCAACCTCCCCCAAGACCCGGCACACGCCACCATCATTGTGCAACAACGCCTGAGAGAAGGCGGTACAGCCCTGCAGCAACGCATCAACGAGGCCTATCAGGATGTTGTCGATGCCTGGAGCCTGGGCATTACCACCCTTCCAGCCGTCATCGTCGATCAACGCTATGTGGTTTATGGCGAACCTGACGTCGCCAAAGCAGTGGCGCGTATCAACACATACAGGAGGGCTCAGCCATGAGACTCCCCCGCCGCCTGCGCGTCAGTCTTGCCACCGTTTTGCTCACGGCAGCCAGTTCCTCGTTTGCCCTCAACACCGCTGCCATCATCTCCTCATCATTATCCCCTGATTGCCTGGAATACCGGGTCACCGGGATCTGCTACTGGCTGCTTTGCACCAAGTTCGGATGTACGGTTCGTACCTCCGTCAAAGTCAGACACTACGTCCCCGACGCCGTAGTGTCGAGCTACGCTAATACCGGCGAGAATCCATGGCTTGAAGTACGCGCCATGAGCCAAACCAACACCACGGCCCGGAGCGGTGGTGACGGCACCAGCAACCATGGCAACGAGAACAATCTCTCCAGTTTCCGTAACGCAGACGTGATCGGCCACCCCGGCGGCCAGGTGTTCAGTCAGTTTGCCGCATCATCAGGCACCATCTGCGATGGTGCTGGCACCGCCTTCATGCCGTACCTGCTGAGCACACTCGATACCATCGCGTGGCGCTACAACATTCCCGAAGCGGTGTACCCCGAGGCGCTGATCCCCGGTATGCGCGAGATCGGCGCACGCACCGCACTGAACCTGTGGGGCAACGTCTATCCACGCGGCGGTTTCCTGCACCAGGTGGACAGCTACAAGGCCAGCGCCGTGGTCGCCCAGCGGGCGGGCGATATCGTGACCCGCAGAGGGCAACTGCACGTATACCAACCCCTGCTCGCCAACGCACGCGACGGTTACTGGCCGGCAGGCGCACTGATGGAAAGCGATGCTGCAACCGGAAAATGGCAAGAATTGGCCCCTCGTTCCTCCTCTTCCTGCACGGTCTTCCCACACAACGGAACACACACTCAGGCACAGCAAGACAACTACGCCTGGGCACTCTGGCGACCTTATAGCTGCTGCCAGCGACGCGGCCAGACCTTTCTTGGCAGCGTAGATTTCAACTGAGGACATAATGATGAAACGTCTCGACCCGAAAGCGTTTTCAATTCTTGTGCCGCGCCTGTGGCAACCCACGCTATGGGTTGCTGCACTGACGCTAAGCAGTGGTCTGGCTCTGGCACAGGACGGAGGCTTCCAGAACAGCGGAGCCGTCATTGGTGATGAAGTGATGTACTCCATCGGCGGCGGTAACGCCGTATCAATGAGCGGTGCGGTCGGCATGCGCTCGATTGGTGTCGGTGTAGGCTGGAACAGCAACCTGATCTGCGGTGACATGAACATCAGTACCACCATCCAGAATCAGCTCAATGGGCTGACCAACGGCTTTCAGAACATCATGGGTAACGTGATCCAGAGCGCCACCAGCGCCGTCGCCTCGTTGCCCGCACTGATCATCCAGCGGGCCGATCCGGGCCTCTATAACCTGCTGACCAATGGCGTTCTGCAAGCCCGACTCGACTTTGATCGCTCCAAACTCACCTGCCGAGCGATGGCTGAAAAAATGGCAGACACCGCAGGCGGCCAGCTCGGCTGGAGCCAGATCGCCGAAGGCATGGCGCTGCGTCAGGCGGTCAGCAGCAGCGACGCCGTGTCAGCCATTGAACAGGCCGAAAACAACCGGGGCAACGACGGCGTACCATGGGTGGGTGGCAGCAATGCCGGTGGTGCAGGTCAGCGCTCAATCAAGGTCGTCGGGGACGTAACCCGTGCAGGCTACAACCTGGTCAATGGCCGTGGGGTAACCGACACCGCCCCCATCGACCCGGCAAATTGCCAAAGCCTGTCCTGCCAGACGTGGGCATCCCCCCAACAAGCCATCGACTTTGCCACGCGTGTGCTGGGCGAACAGGAACAACGCACCTGCGAAGGCTGCACCAAGACCGAGACCTTGCCTGGCGTCGGATTGACCCCGGTCATCCAGGACGAATACGACACCAAACTGGAAGCGCTGCAAGAGCTGGTCAGCGGAGCACGCCACACCACGTTCGAGAACCTTAGCAAGGCTGGCAGTACCTCACTGCCCATCACCCGTGGCGTGATCGAGGCACTGCGTGACGAACCCGATCAAGACATCCTGGCCCGACGTCTGGCCTCCGAAGTCGCGCTGGCATCGGTACTGGAAAAAGCCCTGCTGCTGCAACGTACGCTACTGACCGGCAGGAAAGAGCCAAACGTCGCCGCCAACCAGTTGGCAGTCGCCGCCGTCGATCAGGAAAGCAACACGCTTGACCGCGAGATCCTTAATCTCAAAACCGAGCTTGAACTGCGCCGCGAACTCACCAACAACTCGCCGATGGCCATCATCCAGCGCCACAGCGCACGCGCAGCAGGCTCACGCGGCATTTATGAAGGCGATCCCGTACCTAACCGTCTTGACCAGTTGCAACGCCCCAACCCCGGAGGCACGCCATGAGTCTTGCCTGGTTGCGATCACACCGTCTGTTCCGTTGGCGTACCGTCAGAGTCCTCCTGTGGACGGTGGCGTTGCTGATCATCACCGTCACAGCCAACGTCCTGGGCATCTACTTCGCTGGCAGCATCGCTGGCTGGGAACACTGGCTGGCCGATGCGGCCAGCTATTTCCTGTTGTGGCGCGTGTGCCTGTACGGTGCCACCGTTTATGGCTGGCTGTGGATGCGCCGCCGCCTGCTCCTGCGCGATACCCGCTCCGACGCCCGGCGCAGGCTCATTCGTGCCGAGATTTCCGGTATCGCCGCGTTACTGGTGCTGGAATTCAGCCTGTTGGTACAGGACGTATAGGGGAGTATGACCATGACGCTTTTCACTACCGATTATCTGGAGTATTACCTGACCCTGGTGAGCTGGGTCGTCCACAACGGTATTTGGGCTGTACTGGTTTCCAGCGGCGTGTTCGTCCTCCCCTTCGTAGCCATCATCATCGACGAATGGCTGAGATCCCGTACCGAGGGTGCCGACGAAGGCAACAAGGGCATCCTGTCTTCAATGCGCATTGAAAATCGGGTATGGGTGGCGATCGTGGTGGTGATGTTCGCCGGTATTCCGTTCATCGATGTTGACCTCGACACGATCAGGTACGATCAGGCGCGTTCGGCACAGTGCCAGATCAGCGTGCCCCAGCCCGAAGACACGGGCTGGTCGCAATCATTCAGCACCCTCAACAACCAGAGTGCAAAAGTGCCAGTCTGGTGGGCCTTCATGCATACGCTCTCACGCGCGATCACGGGTGCCTCGGTGGCGGCTATCCCATGCGGCACCGACCTGCGACAAATGCGGATGGAGATCAATGCCACCCGGATTGACAATCCCCTACTGGCTCAGGAAGTCGCAGACTTTACCCACGACTGCTACGGCCCTGCACGCGCCAAACTGTTCATGAGCCGTCCTGATCTTGATGAAGCACAAATGCACGACGTGACCTGGATCGGCTCGACCTATTTTGTCAGCACCAGCGGCTTCTATGACACCTACCGCGCCAAGACACCACGTGAGGGCTGGG
Organism: Pectobacterium aroidearum; assembly: GCF_015689195.1. Taxonomy (GTDB): domain Bacteria; phylum Pseudomonadota; class Gammaproteobacteria; order Enterobacterales; family Enterobacteriaceae; genus Pectobacterium; species Pectobacterium aroidearum. The sequence continues at coordinate 618,946 of NZ_CP065044.1, read as the reverse complement.
CTTACGACAGCAATCGTGACGCTGGACTGGCTCAGGTGCCAAGCGGGGCGGGCTACCCAAGTTGCCGCCAGTGGTGGAGCGATGGTGGCAACGGTTTACGCGCGCGCCTGCTGGCACAGGTCGATCCCAGCCTACTCAGCCGTATTGCCAACTGGGCGGGATTCATCAGCCGTGCAGAGGTAGATGACTCCGTCATCAGGGCACTTGCATCCCCCCGCCAGCAAAAACTCAATCAAGGCAGCGTTTACACCGATTATGGCGGTCAAATCGACAAAACCTTACCGAATATCGTCACACGTGCTGCAGGCGACATCGGCATGACCATTGGAGGAATCGCCGCATTCCCGGCATTGGACGTCGTACGCCAGGCACTGCCGATGGTGCTTGCACTACTGAAGATGGCACTGGTGATCTGTATCCCTCTGGTGCTCCTGGTCGGCACCTACGACCTGAAGACCGTTGTCACGCTCAGCATCGTGCAATTTGCGCTGTTCTTTGTGGATTTCTGGTTCCAGCTTGCACGCTGGCTCGACAGTACGATCCTCGATGCGCTTTACGGATGGGGATGGGGCTGGAATCGGCCACACAACAATGTTGATCCGCTTGTAGGCATGCACAATACCTTCAGCGACATGTTGCTGAACTTCGTTATGGGCACGATGTTCATTGTGCTCCCGGCATTCTGGGTCGGAGCGCTGGCCTGGGCGGGCATTCGGGCGGGGACAATCGCAAATAGTTTTTCAGCGGGCACAAAGGATGCTGGTAATGCTGGCGGAAAGGGGGCGGGTACGGTCTCCAAAAAACTCAGGTAGGATTTAAGCCGGATCAATCACCATCGCGATACATCTCGTGAGATGTATCGTTGTGCAGATTAGGATCGTACCCTGGCATTTCGCGAAGCTCATCCAACGTAGCAGGGAAGCCTAATTCGAAATCATCTTCTGGCGTGCTTTGTCCGACAGCCCAACCAGTAACAACAGCAAACACAATCAACAATGCCAACCAAAAGACGAAATACGCCAGTACGCCAAGCACAATCAGTTTGATTGCCCACAAAAACACGAAGGCAACAAACTGTGGCACATCCTTGGATACCAACCAGTTCGACACTTTGCGCTCACAACGCACATAGCCACGCCAGCCTCTACCGAGCCAACGGCCAAAGCGTTCCGCAATACTGTTATGGCTCGTGCTATTCATGGTCATCATTTATCTGCGTTACCCGTTTGTGCCGAAAGTTCACCTTACTGCAATTGATACGCGATGTTGTTACGGAAATCATCTTGTCTACTTAGCTTAGAGCAGAAATACCATACATCAAATATCTAGCTTTTGGGGGAGGAGAACACTCGGCAGCAGGCTGTTTCAAGAATTATTTTTGAATGGGGCTACTCTGTCCACGGAAGACGCCAGGTACTGCCATCTCGATCGTTTGTGTAGAGCTTCCCACCACGCCCACGCTCATCAGTCCGGAAACATTTTTTGTCGCCGTCGCACGTGGTCCACGTTAGACGGGAATTTTTGATCTGCTCATTAAGAGATGATAGTTCTGCCCGACGTTGCTGAATCTCGTCCACCGAAGGCATCAGAAATAAAATAGATGCGATAAAAACCAGCATCATTACAATCTGTGGCCCAATAATATATAACCAGCTCCTAATATTGAGCTTTTTGGCCGCTTCCTTGTACTGCTCTGTTGCTATTTTAGCTGCATCATTTGCCTGCTGAAACTTGACACTCAACAAGTCCGCCGCCCGGTTGGCAGTTGTTTCCGCTGAATCAGCTATCTTGTGGGAAACACCTTTTTCCAAAGTTTGAAGACGGATGCTCATACTTTTAACCAAAGATTCCAAAGCCGCCGTTGCTTCTCTAGCTTTCTCACCATCGCACTCCGCTGCCTCCCGCAACTTTTCAGCCGCGTCAAAGAACAACTGGACATCATGATCTGTCAGGCACCTATTCATGTTATCTCCCATAGCCCCTTCCTAGCTCTTTCTGCCGCTCTTCTTTCTTAAGCTCCATTTCCAGTGCTTTTTCCATCTTCAATTCCTGTTTTTGCCTATACGCCATCCACTTTTGATAAGACATGTTCAGCGCCACCAAATCCTCCAGCGCGACAAATTCTATGCCACCGCCAGAACCCACAATCACAATCAGCGCACCCGCACCTGTTTCCCCCGCGCCCTGACACCAGCGCACAAGCTTCAGATAGTTCTTCTCCTGTGTATCCCGCTCATCGTTCCTTGACGAAATCACGTCATCCGCCACAGATTCAATAAACCTCTCCAGAGCAAATGGCTGTTTCGCAGGTTTTTCTGTCTCGAATACATCAAGATAAGGAGAAAAAAATGCTTCAACACCTTTCAGATCAGAGGGTGCCGTTTCCACGTACCAGTGAACTCTGCGAGAGATATTCAGCATTTCCGGCGAATCTTCTATAGCCGGTAATAGTTTCCTGTACCGAGAGAGTTCCTTTTTAGAACGGTTCGCTTGTGCCTTGAACTCGATAAGACGTAATGTGCCAGGGAAATCGAGCAGAACATCACCTAGCGCCTTATCTTCCGGAGTTTGCTGTAACAAACTGACAGCACTCGGAAGGTATCCGGATTTAAGCCGTCCTCCGATGGAAATGCCCAATCCATAAAGAAAATTACCAATCACCACGTTTTCATAAAGTTTCACGTTCGTCCTTCCGCTGTTAAATAACCATGTAATATCTATTTACCATGCATCTTATCTGAAAATATCTTTTACCATGAAGCATTCTGCCTCATGGCCCCATACATTATTTATTTTTATCAGAAGCATGATCGTTAGAGCCACACACAGCCCCAGTGACACCTCTGAGACACAAGACCTCATACAACCATCCATTTCCCAACACAAAAAGAATTCCCCCCTGCCGCATTGATACTCGATGGCACAGACAAACAGCGCTATATCAAAAGGCTCCAACAAGGGTAAAACCGATAAAAGGCAATGGAATGGGGTCAAGGGGAAAGGCTCTACCCAGAAAAGGAAAAGGCTCGTTTACCCCGCACTTGAGGCATCACCATGTTTACTCTGTTCCAGCGAAAAAAGCCCACGCCACCCCAGCCTGCTCCTGTCGTGCCAGAAAAGGGGCTGCTCCAGCCAGAACCCGCAACGTCTTTGCTAGCCACACCTCGTCGGCAAAAGCTGCTGGAACACATCTGGCAGCGCACCTCACTCTCTCGCAAGCAATTCATCACACTTTACCGCAGGCCTCTGGAGCGCTACACAGAGCTGGTACAGTTGTTTCCCGCCTCGGAAACACATCATCATGCTTACCATGGCGGCATGCTCGATCACGGACTTGAGATCGTCGCCTTTGCACTGAAACTGCGGCAGTCCCACCTGCTGCCTGCTGGCGCGCCTCCGGAAGATCAAGCCGCGCAATCAGAAGCCTGGACAGCGGCCATCGCTTATGCCGCACTGCTCCACGACATCGGCAAGATTGCCGTTGATCTGCACATCGAGCACGAAGACGGTAGCCTCTGGCACCCCTGGTACGGGCCGCTGACACAACCCTACCGCTTTCGCTACCGGGATGACCGTGAATATCGCCTTCATGGTGCTGCCACTGGCTTGCTCTACCGGCAAATACTCGATAACCACATCCTCGACTGGCTCAGCAGCTACCCGGCTCTCTGGACTTCGCTGCTGTATGTGCTCGCAGGACAATACGAACACGCCGGTATGCTGGGCGAACTCGTCATTCATGCCGATCGCGCTTCAGTGGCTCAGGAACTGGGCGGAAATCCCAACCGCGTCATCCTGACGGCTCCCAAGCAGGCACTAAAGCGCAAGTTACTCGACGGGCTGCGTTACCTGCTCAAGGAAGAATTGAAAATCAACCAGCCCCAGGCTTCGGATGGCTGGCTGACAGAAGATGCGCTTTGGTTGGTCAGCAAGACCGTCTCTGACAAATTGCGAGCCCATCTGCTGGCACAGGGGATCGAAGGCATTCCATCCAATAACACGGCTGTGTTCAACGTGTTGCAGGAGCATGGCGTACTGCAGCCAACCCAGGATGACAAGGCCATCTGGAAAGCCACCATCAGCAGCGCATCCGGCTGGTCACACAGTTTCACGCTGTTGAAACTCTCTCCGGCATTGATCTGGGAAGCGTCCGAACGTCCAGAGCCCTTCACAGGAACGGTGACGATCGACATCAGTTCTACCGATAGCAGCGACGTGATGCCTCCCGCACCTGAACCTGCGGTATCTGCCTCTCCCGCTCACCCCACACCCGTTATTACAACAGCACCGTCCCCCACTGCGCCACACGATGTCATGGAAGACATGCTCGCAATGCTGATACCAGCCGAAGCGCCTAGCACTGCTTCGTCTTCCAGTGCGCCGAGCACTGCACAACCCACCACCTCACCACCTGATGACACGGATGAGCCCATACCACCACAGGCCTCGGATACGCCATCCCAACCTGAGCCTGCCAAACCGCTTTCGAGCGAACACTTCATCGCCTGGCTGAGGGAAGGGGTTCAATCACGCAAACTCATCATCAACGACGCCAAAGCGATGGTGCATACCGTGAACGATACGGTCTATCTTGTCAGTCCTGGGATTTTCCAGCGCTATGCGCAGGAGCACCCGACACTTGCCACCCTGGCGAAACAAGAGGGATTACAGGATTGGCAGTGGATTCAAAAGCGCTTCGAAAAGCATCAGGCGCATCGAAAGCAGCCCAGCGGCCTGAACATCTGGACATGCCAAGTGACCGGGCCAAGAAAGACTCGGCGGTTGCACGGTTACTTACTCACAGAGCCGTCAATCATCTTCTCGGAGCAACCACCTAATAATCCATACTTAACGCTTCTGGAGGACGAGCCAACTTAATCATGCAATCCGGCGCAACGCTGCACATATCGTTCTCAAAACGCATTGACACAATACCGTCAATACCTGATTCCCTGACTGAGACATTTACGATTGAACGTACGCTTGGGTATATGCAGACTGTCTGCGGCAGCCTGACGATCGCCACCGAACTGCCGTAGCCTCGCTTGCAGGATGGCGGCCTCCCGTACACGTACTGCGAGGCGCAAATCCGCTATGTGCTGAAAATCCTCTCCCTGAGCCAGTTCACTTGTCAGCCGTTTCTGCGCTTCGGGCGGCAATGACTGCATGGTGATCTGCTGGCCGGATGAGGTGTGAGCACAAGCAACCTCCAGAAGGTTGCGCAGTTCCCGCACATTGCCAGGAAAGGCATACTGCATTAACTGACGCAGGAATGACTGCTCCAGCGTCACGGGTGCTTTCTGCTCCCGTCTGCAACAGAGTGCGATGAAGTGACGGCACAGCAGCGGAATATCCTCTACACGTTCGCGCAGTGGCGCTACATGCAATACACACTGGCATAGTCGGTGGTACAGATCCTGGCGAAACGCACCGTCTGATATGCGCTTTGTCAACGAATGATGCGTGGCGGCAACTAGCCGGAAATCCGAATGTGCTTCCTGCTCTGCGCCGAGAGGGCGAAAACACTTGGTCTCCAGCACCCGCAATAACTTGGCCTGCATGGCAAGCGGCATATCTCCGACCTCGTCCAGAAACAGCGTGCCACCATGGGCCTGCGCCACCAGACCAACCTTGTCGCTCAGAGCATCAGAAAACGCCCCTTTCTGGTAGCCAAACAACTCACTTTCGATCAGATTCTCGGGGATCGCGGCACAGTTAATCGCCACAAAGGGTGCATCGCCCCTAACGGAACACTGATGCAACAGGCGGGCCACCACATCCTTGCCTGTACCCGTTTCACCCAAGATCAATACTGACAAAGTATGCTCAGCCGCCTGTCTGATCTTCTGTTGCAACGCCCTCATATATAACGACCGACCGATCAGTGCATCCTGTATGCGTTTTATCAGTACCTGCTGACACACCTCATCCCGAGCTCGTTTGACAGAAGCACTGAGCATTGACTGCTGATACAGCCCTCCCGATCGCTGGCGCAAAAGCACCACTTGGTTGCAGAATATCTGAACCAGCTTTCTACCTTCTCCACTGTCGTACCATTGTTGTAAACGCTCTGGTGTATCCAGCAGCGCCAGTGTTCCCAGCACAGTGCCACTATCCGATAACATCGGTATGGCATACAGCCCACACGCTGTTTCCAAGCCCGATAGTATTTGCTGAAAAGCCAGGTGATCAATACTCGCACCACCATTCAACGATGACCAGACGTGTGCCTTGTTCTCATGCAGGGCATAGGCCAATGGGTGACTGAAATCATCCACATCAAGTGCCATCACAACGGGTTCATCTGCCGCCTGGCCTTGACACAAAAGCTGCCTACCACTGCCATCAACCAGCCCAAGTATCGCCCCCTGGGGTCGCCAGTAGGATGCCACCGTGGACAAAAGCCAGCCACATAAATCAGTCTCAGTGTTCTGGGCAGTCAGAGTCAATGCCAGATCAAACAGGGATATCTGCCCCGGCTCTTCATCGCTTTTGCTCCTCAGTGTCCCACTCAGCAATTCTTTGCCTTCAAACATAGCCACTTCCTTGCCAAATTAATTATTCCTTTATGCTTACACGCAAGAATAATTTATCAGCCAGGTAGAATTTATTATATTTTATTTACAATAAACCCCGAACCGCAGCATATAAAATAACTATCACTATTAACACCATTAATAATTAACAGGCTCATAAACAGAAAACACTATCTACAATCAACATCCCAGCAACAATCCGGAATAGCGTTATTATAAATAGCAAAATCCGTCTTTCAGACAGATAACAGATGGCACAACGAAGTGACGTTCCTGGCAGAAAACTGCAAACACAGGATGAACTTGATCAAATTTTAAAAATTAATTGTTTGATGACTGCCAAACACCTCCAGCAAACCCATCTGAATCCTTAATTCTGATTATTTGTTTAGATTGGTAATCTCGACTATCGAGATCAGAATATTCGACCACTACAGGCAGGTTAGCTCCATAGCGCCAAAATGTTTGTTGATCTCCTCGAGTATAGCCAAATGAGTTAGTCATGAACTTTCCATTCAAAAGCAATGGAATTTCACCATCATCAGAGAAACACCTCATCACACCTGAGTATATAGCGTTCTTAAATTTCTGACTTCTAACCCATTCTGATAGACATGCATCAATATCACTTTCTTTTACACGAATACGGACATTCGTAGCGGGTCTGTTTCCAGTGTTACTTAGCACCAAGTTATAGGCAATGGATTCATTGCCACCGGCATGGGTTTCGACTGCCGCTGAAACTATAGGCCTATTTGATTGAAGCCAGCTTCTTCGTGTGAAAAAAAATGACAAAACCGATAACATAAGTGCCAATACAGACACGATAGATTTCCAATCATCCAGGTTCGACAGTGACATACCTTGTCCTTATACGCATGCTGTTTATGCTAATTTTTGGCAGCAGAGCACCACCCCTAAAATACATTATCGTTATTTACTTAAACTTTATTTTATCTGCTACGGAACAGCTTGCTATCTGGGCATCAGATGGTCTAGTGCTGACAAACGTGCTTCCCGATACATTACAGCCAATTAGTTTCGCATCATCAAAAACACAATCTTCAAAGCAACAAGAATAAAAATTAGATTTAGACAAATCAGCCTTAGAAAAATCACAACCCAAAAACTTCCTCCCTCTAATCAATACATCCCTCATCTTACAAGAAACAAAAATACAAAAATTAAAATCTGAGTTAATTCTGGTTGAATTAAACACCGCACCACTAAAATCACAATTAATAAAACACTCAGACAAATTTGCTGGCAAGACAGAACCAACGAATTTACAACCATCAAAAACAGAGTCAATAAATCCCGTAACCCCTCGCGATGGACCATACCCGTCTTTATTTCCACTTATACTTCTTGAATATGAAAAATCAATATCCTTTATTAAATGATAGCGAATAGGCTCCCTAAAAGAAAAACCCCTAAAGTCCATTTTCCCCTCGTCCGTCAACCCAAATGGTTGAGTTACCCATTTTGAATTTTCTACCTTCTTATCTCTCCAATCTTCTTTTTTTAGATTACGATTTATTTCAAAATTCAATTCATCAGACCATCGACTAATGAGTTCTTTTTTCGACCTTCCTGCCATACACCCTCACTTAATATAAAATATTAATTAGCCAGTCCGTCACGCCATTAACGTTATATTTCGATATTTTAGGAGCCTGACCTGGCGTTGTTATATCAAATACTGCAACCTTTCCACCCGGAAGTTCTAAATGATAATCAGGCCGTAAACTCCCCCACCATTCCCCTGTTCTATTTCGGACAATATCTTTAAGATATCGATTATCGACAGTTAACTTGTCTGTCATTTGCTGAATAGCATTTCCTCGTGAGACGTTCTTAAGCCACTGAGGCACATGGGTATTATTAACCCACTTCTGGTGGATTTTTCCCCATGCAGTATCCATATGACCACCACGGTCAAGAAGACGAGCCGCTCTTTGCGTTGCCGCATTCAACTCACCAGCAGCACGATCAACAGCCTGATGCCCACCGAGACCTTTTCCTCCAGATCCCGCTCCGCATGCTGCCAACCCAAATGGGTCAACCCAGCCCACCGTGTTTTGGACATATCCATAGTTACTCTCGCCCCCCAAAATACTGATCGGGTCGGGTGAGATATAACAACCACCGCTTGGATCATAATAGCGGAACCTGTTATAGCATAAGCTACTTTCCGCGTCACGGTACTGCCCAGCAAATGCCAATCCTGGCTCGAGACTTTCAGTATTATCTGTATAGCGCTGGCCCCATAAATTAGTGCGCGGAGCCTGCCAGCGAAGTTCGCTTTGCAGATTAAAGATCTGCCTGCGGCTCACCATTATGGCCGCTAGTCACAAAATCAGTTTCCCAGTTCCCCTCCACAGTTTGATGCTGCTGCACCAACAATTCCCAGCCGTTATGCACCCAGTGACGGCGTGACACCAGTTCTCCGTCGCGATAATGGCGCACCTCGGCTACCTGGTCGCCGTCCCACAGGTAGCGGATATCGTTCTGGGTCTGGTCGCAGCGTTTGCCGATACGCCGCCCGAACGGGTCGTAACGGTAGAACCAGCGCTCACCCGCTGGCGTATCCACTACCCGGAGCTGGTTGCGGCTGTCCCAGCGGTAGTACCATACCTGCGGCCGATAGCCCGGCTGCACCACCTGTTTGCGTATTAACCGCCCGGTTTTGTCGTACTAGATTTGAAAATATGAATCAATAATTAAAACCAAATAGTTTTAATTTGGCACAAACCCCTCATTTAATTTACATTCAATTATTTTGATAACATTTTCAAAGTAACAAAGAGCTCTTTCCCCAATCACCTTCCCCTCTCTACTCCCCTCATATAGATTTCCGGACAAATCGTACGCTCTATTATTCAATGGATTCACAAACAAAAAATCATCCAAAATAGCTTCATCAAAGCGCTCATTGCCTAAATGAAAAAAATAACCATTCTTCCAGCATGACTCATCAGTGATAATTGGTGGCACCAGAAATTCACAACCATTACTAGGAACCCCACCCTGCAATTCCATCGTTTTCTTATCAAAAATACAAATCAGAAGAGTCCTTTTAAATGGGCCAACCGTTAAGTCGGCCAAAACGACCTGCCCATATAAATATTCATTATTATTTGTTTTAAAATAGAAAACGTCCCCTTTGACGGGTCTTTTAGGTTTCTTCGACACATCTATTTTAATAACGGAAATTTCATTTACCATTTTAATCTAATCCCATTATCTTTAAGCCAGTTTTCGCCCCACTCCACAGCTTCTGAGTAAAGTTTTCTTGTAGGACTAATGCTATTTATCTCGTTCTTAAAAATTGACGTGTTATTATCAATCAAAGCCTGCTCTATACTCCGGGCATGCCCCCGATTCAATGGGGTTTCAGTTATAGGAACCAATCGATCAAACCTACTACCATGCTGTAGAGCACGAATATCAACGTCCTTGCTTATTCCTACATAAATTGGATTCCCATCCTTGTACCCTATGTACACGTGCGTATTGTTTCCTTGTGCCGCTTTAGATTTTATCCAATCGTCATATGACATATTGGGGCAAGAAGCCAATCCAAACGGATCAACCCAGCCAATCGGGTTAGGCACATATCCGTAGTTACTCTCCCCACCTAAAATACTGATAGGATCAGGCGAGATATAACAGCCACCACTCGGATCATAATAGCGGAACCTGTTATAGCATAAGCTACTTTCAGCGTCACGGTACTGCCCCGCAAATGCCAGTCCCGGATCAAGATTTTCAGTATTATCTGTATAGCGCTGGCCCCATAAATTGGTGCGCGGAGCCTGCCAGCGAAGTTCGCCTTGCGGATTAAAGATAGCCTGCGGTTCACCATTATGGCCGCTGGTGACAAAATCGGTTTCCCAACTGCCGTCAGTGTTCTGGCGCTGTTGCACCAGCAGTTCCCAGCCTCTGTGTATCCAGTGCCGTCGTGATACGGGTTCACCGTCGCGGTCATGCCGCACTTCAGCTATCTGGTCGCCATCCCACAGGTAGCGGATATCGTCCTGGGTCTGGTCGCAGCGTTTGCCAATGCGCCGTCCGAACGGGTCGTAACGGTAGAACCAGCGTTCACCTGCTGGCGTATCCACAACCCGGAGCTGGTTGCGGCTGTCCCAACGGTAGTGCCACACCTGCGGCCGATAGCCCGGCTGCACCACCTGCTTGCGGATGAGACGTCCGGCCTTGTCATACTGATAGTAAGTGTTGTCCTGCTGGGTCAGGCGTCCGGCCTGCCATTCGGTCAGGCGGGTGGCGTCCTGTGGTAAGCCGCTACGGGTGTAGCGGTATTCCTCTTCGGTGTTGACGGTGCGCCCCGCACCACCGCTCAGTACCGACAGCACCCGTCCGCTGGCATCGAGTTGATAGCCTGCTGCTTCGCGATTGCGTCGGGTGCCGGTCAGGTTGCCTGCGCCGTCGTAGAGATATTCCCGCGTCTGGGTCGGTTGCAGGCGACCGTCCACCGCCTGGCCGCTCATCTCCCGCGTCAGCCAGCCCATGGCATCGTATTCACGGTGCTGCATAAAGCCAGCCTGACTCTGCCGGGAAGACTCCCGACCCGCACTGTCGTGCGCCAGCGTCAGCTCCGCGCCATCCGGTAACTGCACCTGACGCAGTTCACCTGTCGCACTGTAACGGAAGGTGCTGGTGAGTGCCGCACTGTCTTCTTCGCCCTCCCAGTGCAGGCTGCGGGTGACGGTATGCGACGTGTCCTGATAGTGGCGTCGGATTGCCGTGCCGCTGTTCCGCTCCTGCACCACCCTGTCACGCTCGTCATATTCAAGCTGGATATGACTGGTGGAGGATGTCACTTCAATCAGCCGGCCTGCCGCATCGTAGCGGTAGTGCAGGGTGTCGTCCGGCGCGGTTTCTTTGATAAGCAGGCCGCGCCCGTCGTACAGAAAGTGGCGGGTTTCTCCTTCGCCGTTACGAACCGCGATGCAATGTCCGTCCTCATCGTAGCCGTAATGGGTTTCCGTACCGGCCATGTCCCGCTCGCGGATAACCCGCGCATCGGCATCCAGCCACCACTGCCAGCGGTTGCCATCCGGTGCGGTGACGCACACCAGTTGCTGGCTTTCTTTATCGTAGTCGTACCGCCAGGTGCGTCCCTCTGCGTCGGTACGCGACATCAGCAGGTCGAACGGGCCGTAGGTTTGCCGCCATACCGCGCCGTTGCCATCGGTGTAGTTCAGCAGGTTGTTGTGCTTGTCGTACTGGCGCTGCTCTTGCTTGTCGTCCGGGCGCAGCAGTTGCTCCGGCAGTTTCCAGCTTGCACGGCGATACCCTAGGCGATAGGTGGCACCATCCGCGCGTGTCCAGCTCGTGAGGCGGTCTTGCTGGTCATAGCGCAGTTGCCGTGTGCGAGATTCTGCATCAGTGGCACTCATCAGGCGGTGCCGGTGGTCATAGAACAGGTTGGCCTGCGTCCGGCCTTGTTCGTCGCTCACCTCGGTCAGCAGGCCGTAGCGGTTCCATGCAAACCGGACTTCGCTGGCGTCCGGCCCGGTCAGGCTCAGCGGATTGCCCTTGCTGTCATACTGCCAGGCCCAGTTGCGGCCTAATGGGTCGGTGATGCCGGTCAGCCGCTCGTAGTGGTCATAGTCGTAGTGCCACTGGTGGCCGCTGCCGTCGGTAAAGGTGCTGACCAGTCCACTGTTGTCCAGATAGGCAAATTCCACAACCCGCCCTGCCGGAGAGATTTCCTGCAGCAGGTTGCCCACATCGTCATACTCATAGCGGGTGATATGGCCGAGCGGGGATTTCTCCCACGCCATCAGGTACAGGTCATTGAAGCCGTATTCATGGCGTTGCCCCAGCCCGTCAATCATCACCACGCGGTCGGCCAGGTACTCGAAATTCGCCGTCAGGTAGCCATCGGCACAGGTGGTATAAACGCAGCGCCCCTGATGGTCGTATTCATACCGTGCCCAGGTCTGGTCGTTGTCGTGCCAGCGGATCAGACGGTGATGGCTGTCATAGTCGTAGAACAGGTGATAAGCGTGCGCAGCATCCGCCTCGACCAGCCGTCCCTGTTCATCCTGCCGGTATTCGGCCAACACGGTTTTTTGCCCGCCATCAATGCGCTGCACCTGGCGCAGGAATTCGCCCTGCCATACCAGCAGCAGTTCGATGCCGTCGCTGTGTCTAAGCTTACGCAAGTAGCCTTTCGGATCGCGCAGAAAGTCGATGCGATTGCGGTGGTTGTCGGTGATAGCCGACAGCAGTAGCTGGTCTCCCTGCTTGACGGTAAACGCCCGCCAGGTCTGGCTGTCGCGGTGCCACAGGTGAAAGCCGTTATGGCGTTTCACCAGTTTGAATTCGGGGTATTCGGCGCAGTACACCACCGTTGCACCGATTCCAAAGGTGAAATCGATGTCATAGCCCTGCGCCAGGGTAAGCGTCACATGGATGTCCCCCTGGTCGGTGCGACCAATGGTGGCCACTTCACTCCAGCTATCGTGCCAACCATGACCCAGCAAACCGGTGTGAGGGCTACCAGAACGGTAGGTGCGTTCAAACAGCAGCGGAACGGTCTGGCCCAGTTCCAGATCGAGGCGTTTTTCAATGACCTCACCACTGGCGATGTAGACAGGATCTTTCAGGAAGCCGCGAATGGATTCGGTGACACGCGCCAGTCCTTTGCTTTCTTTAAAGCCGTTTTTGGCGCACTGCACGGCGCTACGGAGCCCTTCCAGGGCATGTGCTGCGCCCGCTTTCATGCCCCGCAGCACCGCCATCGGCCCTTTGGTGAACAGCTTGCCCAATCCCCGGAACAGACCGCGACTGGGGGGCATCAGGAATTCCACCGCGAGTATCAGTGCTTTCTCCCAGCCACTGAACTCGTCCTCTACCTTGAGTGGAGAGGCCTGGCCAGAGCCAAAGAATACTGTTGATGCTCCCTCCTTGATGGTGGCCCCACATACGGTTTTGTCATCTACACGTGCTGCGTGGTAGCCCTCGACAAATACCGTGGCACTGCCCTGGGCAATCAGTTGCGGGCCGTTGTGTTTGTCGCACAGCACCGCATCTATTTCAGCGCGGGAGACTGGATTACCCTCAGCAAAGACTTTCTTCGAACCATCCTTGACCGCCCCTGATGAGGGCGACATGCTGTCAACCATCGAGGACACACGCTTGCTGACACCGCCTATCAGGTCACTCAGTCCATACACCAGCGCCGCCCCTGCCGCCAGCTTGACTACCCCCACCACCAGGGCGAGACCAGCCCCGCCTGTAATGCCGGTCAACACGACCGCACCCGCGACTGCGGCGGCTGCCACGGTAAACGCGGCAGCCGCGATCAACGCTCCGACAGCCGCCCCTGCCAGTGCGCCCCAGAAGCTACTATGCTTGATGGCCTTGCCTGGCGAGGTGGGCGGCTTACCCTGCCCCGGCTCAGGTAAACCCGGTGGCAACTTAGGGCGGTTGCCCGCATGCATGGCACCAACACGTGCAATACGGGAGAGTATTTCCTCACGCATGGCCGCCTGCCTTATCCTCCGGTGTGGCAGGCGATTCAACTGCTTTGAAGGTCTCAATCACGGCCAGCAAGCTGGCTTTGTTCTCATCACTGAGCACATCGGCGGCGGTAATGGTGAAGGTCAGCAGCAGGTTGTCACGCATCTGCATCACCACCACCTGATGCATCTGCCCTTCGGGCGACTGCCAGGTGTACTCAACCGCTTGAGCGGTTTGCCCATCCAGCGTCAGCGTCCACGCCTGCCGCTCTTCATAACCTTTAAGTTGCGCCGACAACTGCGCCAGCGTGTCCTGATAAGCCGCATCGGCTGTTTTACCGCCCTCCACTGGAGTGCGGTTGACCACCAGGTTGGTCGTGTCGTCAGGCAGAACAAAAACGTGCAGCGACTCATCACGCCATTGCGCAGGAATGTTCAACGTGCCTTCGTTCATCTGGTACATGTTTCAGCGTCCTTGTTGTTGTTCTTGTGACTTAGTTCAGATCGATACGATTGCCGTTGATGGTGACGGTGTTACCCTTGATGGTGATGTCACCTTTATCGCTGATACTGAAAAAACCGATGCCGTTGGCAATCAGGATGCCGCCCTGTTTCGACTGGATAAGGATGTTGTTTTTCACCTGCAGGCTGTCATGAACGTCTTCCGTTGCAGTGGCGTCGCCCACAACGGTGCTGCGGCTACCGGAGATGGCAATGGTTTGCTGCCCCTGGATTTCAGTGGACTGGTCTTTGATGACGGACACTGCCTGATTGCCACCGACGTTTTCGGTATGGTCAGCCGTCACGGTAGTACTGCGGTTATTCAGCACCACGGTGTTCATGTCTTTCTGAGCATGGATAAACACCTCTTCCTGCCCGGCCTGGTCTTCAAAGCGCAGTTCATTGAATCCCGCGCCCTTATGCGTTGAAGTACGCAGCGAGGTGCGTGTCTTGTTCGCTGGCAGTGGATACGGTGAAGGATTGGTGGCATGAAAGGTTCTGCCCGTCACAATAGGCTGGTCAGGGTCGCCTTCAAGGAAGCTCACAATGACTTCATGGCCGATGCGCGGGATGGCGATCAGGCCGTACTGACCGCCTGCCCAGCCCTGACTGACTCGTACCCAGCAGGAGCTTTGGTCGTCGCTGGCACCATATCTGTCCCACGGGAATTGCAGTTTGATGCGCCCGTATTCGTCGCAGTAGATTTCCTCGCCTGCGGGGCCGACCACGGTGGCAATCTGCGGGCCATCCACCATCGGTTTGTATGGCAGATCGGCACGCCAGGTACTTTTGGCGCTGATAACCTCAAAGCTGTTGCTGTAGGTGGTCGGTTCGCCGCCGCTTTCTTCTTCCAGTGCCTGCGGTTGCTGGCCGCTGTGGGTGATCGCCACCAGTTGCCAAGCCGCGTTGAGCGTTGGATTGGGGTGTTCGGTGAGGGTAAAACTGCTCCCCGGCATCAGCATCGCGGCATTAGATTCACCCGATCCCGTCATGGCACCGGCGCGCAATGCATCCAGCCGATAGCCGGTAAAGGCCTTGCCGCTCGGATCTTGTTTGAAGCGACCGGGATAGTCGAAGTGTTGATAGCTTTCACGCTGGTTCGCCAACTCACCGCTCACCTTGCTGTGCAGCAGGCCGTAGGCGGGCGTTTTGAAGCTGTAATCCTTGAGCGCGACTTCTGCTGTGCTGACCGCTTCGGCGTAGCGGAAACGTCTGACATATTCGCCTTCACTCAGCCCCTGCGTGGCGAGGTTGAAGAACAGTTCCGGGCCTTTGCCAAGCGCCCCGGCGTCATCGGCAAAGACAACTCGGTGCTTACCGGCCTCAAACTCATGGAAAAAGTACAGGCCTTCCTCAGCCGCCAAACGGGCGACAAAGGCCAAATCACTTTCCCGGTACTGCACACAGTATTCGCGGGGCGCGTGGTCGTGCCGCAGCGCAAAGGCGTAGTCGGTGATGCCGGACTCTTCCAGCAACGTACCAATAATCGCTTCTGGCTTCTGTGCCTGGAAGATCCGTGCATTGGTGCGCAGCCCCAGCCGCCACAGCGCCGGTCGCACTTCTGCCTGATAGCGGGTACGGCGAAAACCGGTGTCGCCCTGCGCAAAGGCGCTGACAATGCCGCTGACACGGCGCTTGAGTTCACCTTCGTACCACACCAGCAGTTCACACGGCTGATCCAGCACGGCACCAAAGTCGATACCCGGCAGCGGGCTGGCCAGATTCAGCGACAGGGAAAACGGCTGGTTCAGTGCCTCGCTGAGCTGAAAATCCACCACCGCAAAGGTGCTCTCGGGCAATGCACCGACCTTTACCGTGAACTGTAATCCTGTACTGTTTGCCACACGTCCTCCTGATGCTGTCATCCACACTCAGGCATGGCATGAGCCATGACTCAGTGCAGGAAACCCGGCACAGGGCCGGGTTTGAGCAGCATCAAGCTTCGACAGGCGTGCGCCAGTCGTCAGAACCAGAGGTTCCGGCCACAGTGTGCTCCCAGTCGACTTTGCGGTAGGCCAGAGAGACTTCGATCAGTTGGGTGTAATCGAGCTTGGACGGGTCCTGGCAGTGTGGCATTTTGCAGTCGATATCCACGATGGTGGCGTCAGTCAGCACGGTAGAGAAGAAGTGCTCTTGCTTACCTTCAACCGACGTGCGATACCACTTCAACGTGACGGTCGGCAGCATTTCACCGGAGGCCAGGGCGTTGTACATCAGTGGCACCGCTTTGTTCAGCGCGACGGTGAACTTGAACGGCTTGTGGACACGCTGACCAGACGGTTGGCCAGACTGCGGATCGGTCGGCACGGTGACGACGTGTTTGAATTCCTGTACCAGCATTTCATCTTCATGGCCTTCCACATAGATGTTGCCGACAGAATCAGAAGTGAAGGCTCCAGCGGTGATGTTGCCCTGCGTTTTTCCTTCGATGCTGATATAGCATGGAGTTGGCATAGTCTTGCTCCTTTCCTTGTTGTTGATATAGGTAACGCTTCGTCGTTACTCATATCAATAACCATGCCAATTTTTATCCTGCTGTTTTTATTGATTATTTACTTAAATCAAATTTCCCCTAAGCCAAATTTGAGCAAGAAGTTGCTCAGACCATCCCGAAACAATGATGATTCTTTGTAAAACTGACCCAGACAGTCGGATTATTCTGTGATCTGCGCAATAAATGGCCTGAGCTTCGCAGTTATTCTGATAATTTTGATTAATTTTTGAGACTACCATCTCCTTGAGAGGGTATGGCTATCAATCTTTCAAATAATAGTGTGTAAACATTAGCTTCTCGATCGACCAGTAATTAGAACCAATAACATGATGTGCTTAAAAGTTTTTGAGTGCGGCGCATTTTTCACTTATCTTGTTTAGGCCTTTGGCAAAATCCATCGGCGGGGATTTGCACCCCCTATACATGTGTCCCATCAGCGTTTAGGCGCTGGTGTGCCTGAGTACGCCCCTGTTATGGCGGTTCAGGCAGGGGAGGATTTATCCTCGCCGGTTTAGGTCACATGTCCGGTAGTGCAAACCCTGTCTGAACCGCCACCCACAACATGGAGCTATTTATGGTTATGGCGCAGCAGCAACAGGACTGGCACCGGGCGGATATCGTCGCCGCACTTCACAAGAAACGTATCAGCCTGGCCGCACTCTCACGACAGGCCGGACTCAGTGATTCCACTCTCGCTAATACGTTTTATCGCCCCTGGCCGAAAGGCGA
Organism: Pectobacterium aroidearum; assembly: GCF_015689195.1. Classification (GTDB taxonomy): domain Bacteria; phylum Pseudomonadota; class Gammaproteobacteria; order Enterobacterales; family Enterobacteriaceae; genus Pectobacterium; species Pectobacterium aroidearum. Next base: position 601,193 of record NZ_CP065044.1, on the reverse strand, counting down.
AAAATTGATTGCAGAAGCGCTGGACATGGACCCAGCCGAGATCTGGCCGAGCCGGTATTACGATGAGACGGGCAACAAAGTCACCCGAAGGTTCAAAAAAGCACGAACACCCGTTTCTGGCTAAAAACAACCACTTGCTGGCAAAATCATCTGCCAGCACAAAAATGCGTCTTCACTACCTGTTTTACTTACTATTCTCCCGACATGCTGCCATAACAGCTCAACACTGCCAGCCCTTCAGCACAACAACTTTTTAATTTGAGAAAGCTGCAAATTTCACTTATCTTAATTATGCCTTTGGCAAAATCCATTGGCGGGGATTTGCAGCCCCTTAGCGAGTTACCCATCAGCGTTCGCACGCTGGTGTGCCTGAGTACGCCCCTGTTATGGCGGTTCAGGCAGGGGAGGACAATGTCCTCGCCGGTTTAGGTAACTTGCCCGGTACTGCAAACCCTGTCTGAATCGCCACCAGCAGTAAGACTCAGGGTTACTTCATATGACAATGAACAAGCAGGACTGGCACAACGCCGATATCATCGCAGGCCTTCGTAAAAAGCACACCACGCTGGCTGCGTTGTCCCGGCAAGCGGGACTAAGCTCCTCTACTCTCGCCAACGCACTCACTCGCTCCTGGCCGAAAGGCGAACAACTGATAGCCAACGCACTCGGCGTGGAACCCGCCGAAATTTGGCCTAGTCGATACTTTGATGATGATGGTAATAAACTGGAAAGAAAAACCAGAAACAGTTGATTGACTTGCGTTCCACACCAGGGAATAAGTGCTGTAGAATCCAATTATTATGAAAATAAAATTATTTAGATTTAATGATTTCTGCCAACCAAAGGAAATACTATGAACAATATCAATATACCCCTTCCTGAGATTGAGGCAATACAATTGATTGACGTCAAATCTCTGAGGGATTGCATTAATCAATGTAAAAAAAATGAAATTTCCTATCCTCTGCGAGATTTTCGACTATACAGCTGCGGACCATACATTTCTGAATGTGAAAATCGCCTCAATTTAGCAATTGCATCTCACCAGGCTGCTAAAAGTTCAAAAAAACGCAGTGAAACACAATTCGCTGTGGACAAGGCTGAAAATGATTTAATTCATGCCGTTCAGACAATGAAAATCCAGGCTGAGAAGCAACTTAGCGAGCAGCGTTTGTACATAGTAGACGATGAAATCCGTCATCCAATAGGTACGTTAACGAGAAACTTACAGGTTCGAGTTACCTTTCGCTGGCGGGAATCAGAAACCGATGACTGGAAAATTGGTAGCATCACTGTGACACATACTACCAGACCTGATCTTCGGCATAATCAGCCTGTTAAGCGGAACAGAATCAAAGCAGAACAGGATAACCAGAATGATTTATACTGTACTTGGGAGTATCTTGCTAGCTTAACGAAATGTGCCGTTCGTGAACATTTTCGCGAAGGAAAACCGGGATCGTTAATTCCAAATAGATTTGAGGCGGTGCCTGATAATCATTCGGGTGAACTTAACAATTACAGTGTAAATTTTTAGTGTTAACTGCCTACGAGCACTATTAACACATCCAAAATAAATAGACTAAACGCCTTGCCGCTCAGAGAATCTGAGCCGTCCCTCTTAGATTAATGCCAAATTACGCTAGCTATTTCCGATTTTGACACAGCAGCGGGAAATTAGCTGATCACTTTTTGGTATAAGCAATAAGTTCATATGAGCAATCAATTTTGAACTATAGAAATTTTTAGGTCCGACATAATTGAATATGTAACCGATGCCAACCTGGAAACTCTGCCAATACTATCCAGTGCGGCTTTTCTCCTTGCAGCGGTTTCGCGGCAAGCCCATCAGATTTTGTATATACACCATTCTCATTCTAGCAGATGTATATGCCAATAATTTCCTGTAACATATAAACCACGTAGGAATTTCACACTTAACTGGGATATTTTTATGAAAATATTGAAAGATTCAAACCTTTCAGATGAATTTGAAGGGTGGGATGATGACAAAATTTATGAATTTGATGATGGCACCAAATGGAAGTTAGCCTCCTACACGTACAGCTATAGTTACAGCTATCGCCCCAAAGCCAAGCTGCTAACTGATGGAACACGCTACTACCTTGAGGTTGAAGGGATGGGCGTAGCTGTGGAAGTTGTTCAAGTCTAGAGAAAATAGCCGCGCCAGCGGCCTTAATTTATATTAGCTCAGACTTGAGCTGGCGGTGCTCTTAGAACACTATTCAATCTGACAGTCGACAACGGGCGAAAAGCAGAAGTTCAATGCTGTTTCAGTATTAATGGAAGCTACAGAGCTATCATTTTTAAAATAAGACAAATAAGTCGTTAATTTTTCTTATTTTTTTGGCTCTTACCCACCATATTAACAGTGTTATAGCCTAACCCGAGCAGCAGGATCGGTGCGACTGCTCACCGTAGCTACCGTTAGGTAAGGGAATAGCATGGCGAATTTCAATGATTGGTGTGATTCAATTGACAGCAATGTAGGACAGCACTTTCTTCAGACACTTACGGTAAGATCCACCGATTTCGACAATGGTGTTAGGGCGACAGCTGAAGTTGTCCCTCATCACTATGCCTCTCCTGAAAACATCGCAGTTGCCTTCGAGGTTCTCGGCAAACCCGGTGTGGCCAATTATATCAAAGAGTATCTCCCTATCTCGAAGCAAACCCGGTCGGGTGATATTGGCGAAATTCTGGCTACCGAATGGATTAATGAGCGGAGCAACGGATACATCGTGCCTCTCAATCGGTTGCGCTGGAAAGACCACCGAAATCTGGCCATGCGCGGGGAAGATGTAATTGGCATCTATGCTTCCCCGGATTCACAGACTTTGTTTTTCCTAAAAACGGAAGCCAAAAGTCGTGTCAACATGAGCGCCAGCACGGTTACGGAAGCCCGGAATAACTTAAATAAAGAGCAGGGGTTGCCCACCCCTCATGCTCTTTCGTTTATAGCAACGCGCCTGCTTGAAACTGGTCAACCAGAACTGGGGCGGGCCATTCTTAGGGCATCGTTATCTCAAGGAATATTGCCTGGGCACGTCCGGCATTTAATCTTTTTGCTGTCAGGCAATGCCTCCGACGGTTTACTGAAAACATCCATGCACGCATATCAGGGAAACATTGAGCAGATGGGCGTCACCGTTATGGTTGTCCGGCATGGTGATTTTATTGAACAAATTTTTGAAACGGTCATTCGCCATGCTTGAAACGTCAGAAGAAATCATTGAAGCCATCCGTGCCGCAACTGCTACCGGATTTCGTGGCCGACTTCTTGCTCGGGGCCAAGCCCGGGCTATGATCTGGCGTGATGGTAAGTTACCTGAGGATGCGCCAGAATTTACTCCTCAGCTCAGTGAAGACCTTCAAGGTTATGCTTACTCATTGATTAGCCTTGGGCTTGGTCTTCGGAATCTGAACGGAGATGCCTACTACTCGCGACTGGCATTTGAGTATGCGGCGACCGCTCTTGAATCAGTAATTGCGAAAGGTGCTCGGGAAAGTTATGACAATAATTTTCACTTTGTCATGGCTGCCGCCAGCTATCACTTGGCCCACCTCTCTGCCCGCGCTTATTCATTACTCGCGATGGTTGGCGATAATGACAATTTCTCCCCTATCGAACACGTCCTAACGAAGCTCATCCGGCGAGATTTTCATACCCTGCGATCCAGCGTTCTCAGCTATCGAGTGCGTGGGGAGGGGAGTGAGGAGCGAATTATTGATGACATGCGTGCAAATGTTGACCCGCAGGTCGAAGGAGGGGCTGAAGACGATAGAGAGAATAATCTCGCTGAAGCAGAATACAACGCTTTGTTTGAGGGGCTGGATACTGCGTTGACCGATACCTATATGACCGCGATGTCCCTCTATATTCTTGCTATCGAAAGAGGTGATCGCCTCTACCTGACCAGGGCTATCGAGCAGCTACAGTCAGGCTTGGCAGTCTGCTCGCGCTTTAATATGCTTCCTCAATGGTGGGTCATTTTTATTACCATCCATCTGCTGTCAGACCTCTGGTCTGATACGTTCCATGAACTGCTGCCACTCGACACGGCTGGCAATGAAGCTGAAGCATGGCCCGAACTTCGTGAGTTGTTCATCGCATTACTCCATCAACGTCCCCGTGCGGAAGTCGACCTCTGGCCATCACAGAGAGAAGCTGCGGTGCGTGCAGTAAACGATGCGGATGACTTAGTGGTCTCCCTGCCCACCAGCGCAGGTAAAACGCGAATAGCTGAGCTATGCATACTCCGTTGTCTGGCGGGAGGAAAACGGGTTGTTTTTATTACTCCACTTCGCGCGCTTTCCGCACAGACAGAAGCCACGCTATCCAGAACGTTCAATCCCCTTGGAAAGACGATCTCTGCGCTCTATGGCAGCATCGGCGTCAGTGGAATGGATGAGGACGCCATTCGCCTGCGCGATATCGTGGTGGCTACACCTGAAAAGCTTGATTTTGCACTGCGCAATGATCCGGGTCTAATCAATGATGTTGGGCTATTCATTTTTGATGAGGGACACATGATCGGGGCCGATGAGCGCGAGGTCCGTTACGAGGTCCAGATCCAGCGACTGTTACGCCGCTCCGATGCTAATGAACGCAGAATCGTTTGTCTATCGGCCATTCTGCCTGATGGCAATCAGCTTGATGATTTTGCCAACTGGCTACGGCGTGACAAACCTGGCGGCGTCGTCAGGAACGACTGGCGGCCCACCAGCCTGCGTTTTGGAGAGGTAATTTGGGCTGGTGCAGCCGCCAGACTCAACCTTAGCGTAGGGGAAGAACGGCCATGGGTTTCACGATTCCTAGTCTCTGCCGAACCGCCTGTGGTTAAACTGAGGGGAAGGAAACAGCGTAAAAAACTCTTCCCCGGTACGTCTAATGAACTCTGTTTAGCAACAGCGTGGCGACTTGTCGAGGATGGACAGACCGTGCTGATTTATTGCCCGCTTCGCAAAAGCGTGGAACCCTTTGCTGACACAATAGTTGATCTTAACCAACGGGGATTACTGCGCTCTTTGTTCGAAGGGGAAGCGGATGTACTTGATCGGGCTATTGCGCTTGGAGAAGAGTGGCTTGGCGCTCAGAGCCCAATACTCACCTGCCTTCGTCTGGGGGTGGCGCTCCATCATGGCGCGCTGCCTACAGCTTATCGAAAAGAAATCGAGCGCCTGCTCCGCGATGGCGTGCTGAAAGTGACTGTTTCTTCACCTACGCTTGCGCAGGGACTCAATCTTTCTGCCACGGTGATAGTAATGCATTCGCTGCACAGGAATGGTGAACTCATCAATGTTTCCGAATTCAGAAATGTTATCGGCCGTGCTGGACGTGCCTATGTTGACGTAGAAGGGCTGGTTATTTACCCCATCTTTGACGAGGTCGGTAAACGCCTAGGAAACTGGAATAAGCTGACCAAGGACACCGGTGCCAGAGAGATGCAAAGCGGCTTGGTCCAGCTTGTTATTTCCTTACTGACACGAATGAGCCTGCAAGTAAGTGGTGATATTGACACGCTCACTGACTATGTTCTGAACAACGCGAGAGCGTGGACATTCCCTATCAAAACCGGGGAAAACGCTAATGAAAGGGAGAGAGCCTTTACTCTCTGGGAAAAGCAAATCGCCACCTTGGATACGGCTATCCTCAGCCTGATTGGCGAGAGTGATGTTCCAGACGATCAGATTGAAGACACTCTTGATGACATTTTGCATTCCTCGTTGTGGCAAAGAAGCCTTCAACGTTACCCGGGTGATAACATTCGCGGGTTGATCAAATCCGGGCTGTTATCTCGCAGTCATCATATTTGGCAAAACTCAACGCCAGCCGCCCGTCGGGGTTACTTTCTCTCGGGGGTAGGACTGAAAACCGGCCAGCAACTCGATTCCATCGCGCCGGAGGCGAACCGTCTCTTAATTGAGGCTAACGCCGCCATCATGCGGAGTGATGAAGAAGGGGCGATAGCCGCCCTTACGGCCTTAGCAAGTCGGGTCTTTACTTTTTATCCTTTTACACCAGACCCCCTTCCCGATGACTGGCAGGCGATACTGCATGCTTGGCTATCCGGCAAACCTACTACTGCAATCGCCGACGTCGTGAAGACGGAAATTTTGCAGTTTGTGGAGAATGGCCTTACCTATCGCCTTCCCTGGGCGATGGAAGCTATCCGGGTGCGAGCCATCGCGAATGGCGACATCGTGGATGACGAAGGATTGACGTTGGATGCTTTTGAACTTGGTCCGGCGGTTGCGGCAGTTGAAACTGGCACGCTGAACCGAGCGGCGTCACTGCTGATTCAGGCTGGATTCAACTCAAGGCTTGCTGCAATTAAGGCTGTAAAGGACTCCGACGCCGATTTCATTTCAGGCCGGGGACTTCGTGAGTGGTTAAGATCCGACCTTATCGTTGCTTGGGGCGAGCTTCCAGACTGGCCGACTCCAGAAACTCACAGGATGTGGATTGATTTTACACGAGTAACAAACCCTGCTGACGATCAGACATGGAGCCTTCGTCGGTATACTGGTACAGTAAAATGGATTGGCGCAATACCTCAACCGCTAACACCACTTCATTTCTATCAGTTGGATGGGGTCAATTATCTGCTCGCAGAAGACGGCAGGCCACTTGCCAGCATTACAGGTGCGATCAATACAAAAAGGAAGGGGCTGATGCGGGTTACAGTGGGAAACCAATCGAACATAGAAGTGGACTACCTGGGGCCTGACGATATTGCGGCCCCAAGAGAGGGCTGACCATGCATCCATGACGATGGCGCTGAGCTGGCCCTGCCGTCCTTGCGCCACGCGTTTGATCGCGTCCAGAATCTGGCTATCTGTGAATCGTGACTTCTTCATGTCGTAGAACTCCTCAATGAGAAAATTCTACTTCTGATCTCACCGCTTTATTGGGGGTATTACCCCTCTACTAATTTAGAAACGAGTTGTGCTCGCTCTGACGCCGCCACGGGAATTTTTTCATTTAAAGTGAAAGAAATACCGTAGAGATAGCGCTCCAATTCAGGAAGCTTTGGCTCAATCAGAGGCATAAGGCAATTAATTAAATCGTAAAACTCCTCCTCTGTTAATGACTCGCCTTTATCAACCGATAAACTTTTGCACTCAATCTCAACTGATGCCACACCCGAAATCGTTGCAAGGATGTCAAAGGTTTCTTCGCCACTATGTTCTTCCATCCAGGTAATACCACAGCCTTTTCTGCTGAGGTGAGTCGCAACCATCAGTTCGAATCGCAGGCCACGTGCACCATCTGGCTTATTAAGCGCATGCGACACCCGTCTACACAAATTCCGAGCATTTTCAGGAGAGCTTTCTCTACAAATTTTTACTATCTGCGAGGCAAATATCATTGCCTGTTTGATAGCGCCCCATACTTCATGGTCAGAAGATTTTCCATGAGAATCAAAAGCTGCTAAGCCGTATGCCAAAATATTCTTCTTCCACAGAAGGGGCTGTATGATCGGCATTTCATTGATCTGATGCTGTAGATTAGAAACGCGTTTAATCCAAGGCTTTTCAGGCAAAAGCGCCGTAAATTCCGCATAGATTTCCGAAAATTCGTCATCCCTTAATTCAGTTCGCATAGGATTCCCCAACCGTTCTTATGTAGTGGCCAACCTAACAGGCAAACTTGGTTTTCACATAAAAAGACAATTATGACAAGATTAAAAAATCAAACTTGTGAAATAAAAAATTCCACAAAAAATAATAGAACCAACTATTAATTAAAAATATTCTTATAGGGCACTCCGAAATAGATATTTATCTTTTACTGATTTCAGGCACTACAAATTTTCAAAGAAACGAACTGATTAAAAAATGGCAAGCATACCTCAAGGGAGGAGAGGTTACGATCATCTCCCTCTGCCCCCTTCTATTCCTAGGCTAAATCATTGTCCGACTGAGACCCCTGCTCGATTAAAGCCTGCTGGTGTATAAACATAAACTGATGAGCAGTCATCAGTGCTGATTCACCGCTATAATGATACTGAGGATCATCAAGCTCTGATCCATATCGCGAACGCAAGTTTGCTGCGATATAGTCCGGCGAAATCAATAGTGCGATAGCTTCATAATTCTCACGCATCATGTCTGCGCGAACCGGTAGACCACTATCCACTATCCATCCCTCACCGATATAGTTCTCCAAGAATTCATCAACCCGAGCAGACTCTGCATCGAATATCGCACATAATCGGCTTTCTATTTCCGCCTTATTTCGCCCTTTTTGCCAGTACCAATAAAGCTGAGGCGCATCCTTCCCGGCCTGCGCAAATATTGGCGCGCCAATGTCTGCTGCATATATACGATCAGCAAACAATTTATAAATAACGTCATTTGCTTCGTCTGGGAGCACGCGGTGCTCCTCACTTATATCTTTCGAGTGTACAAACCATGGAATGCACTCACTTCCCATTTTTAGCGGGAACGCAGCCGAAATTACCAATTCAACTGCAGCCTGCCTTCCTGCAAGAGGAATGCGCCTCATTAGCTGAGATATCAATATTCCAGCTTGCATCATTGTGCCACCAATCACATTAATGCCTCGCTCACGAGGAAGAAGATCGCCATTTCTTGCAATAGCAACTGCAACTGGCAAAGCATAATCTTCATCGATAGAGTCCGCTCGCTCTCGCAATGCCTGGACTAACTGGGGCATAGTCCGCATGGGATATACACTTAAAAGGCGACGCTGCTCATCTGGGCCGGCTGAGGCAAGGGCCTCTGTCAAAGCACCAAGCTGGCTATCCGATATATCTCCCTCTGGCACCCCATAAACAAAGTAGCGCGCAAAATATCGGGCAGAACAGATACGCTGCTCGCCAGTCCATTCATCCTCCCACGCATCACCGTACACGGAGGTTCCAGTTCGAGGAAACAATGCCTTAAGCAGCAGTTCTCGCATTCGCCTGCGTTCCTCCAAGTCCGACATCGGCATAGTATCTTCTAGCAGCTTATCAATAGGGGAAAATGGTCGCTCAAGGCCCCTCCTAGATTCACGAGATTCACCTTTCAGGAATATCTCAGAATTGTCGCGAATAGCAGCGTATAGCTTTGGATAAAGTACCCGCATTCCTTCAATCAGCATGAACTCGGAAATATTCACTTCATTCTTTACAAGAGGCAGCGCAAACATCAGCGCATTCGTGTAAAGCTTTGCAATCCTTGGGGTCTTTAATTTGGGCTCGAGAGTATCCACAAAATGGCGTGAAAACATATCAACCTGGCGCTGATTTAGACTTATCTCTGCTTGATTCAGGGCATATTGCACGCCTTCAAAAGCGATCTGACGCAGGCTTACCCGATCAACGGGAGGAAGGTGCAAAGGCACTTGAATAATTTTCTCAAGAAACGCTCGTCCTGCTTCTTTTCCTCCAGCGCCATATCGCTCACCTAATGCTGCAGCAACCACTTCATCATCAAAAGCCAGCACATAGCTGGTGTGCTTAAAACTTGCCGAGAGTTTTACCAGCTTAAAAATGGCATTGGTTTCATCTTTATCCAGCCGATCAATATCATCAATAAGAATGACTATTCGTTTTCCACTCTGGCCTAGCAAGGTATCAATTTGATCCTTTAGTTGATCGAGAGATACCTTAGATAGTGACTCACCAATACTCTTTGCCGCTTCACCAGGATTAATTTCCACGCCTGGCAGAGCGACCGAAACGAGCGATAGAATCCCTCCGTATGACTCCAGAAGTTTCGCCGCTTTTTCTTTGAAAGCTGGCTCTTGGCCCAGCGCATCTGCCAATGTAGCGAAGAATCCTCGTAGAAGTGCATCCTCGGTCGGAAAATGCCAAGGATTGAACCGTATAGTCACTACCCTCTCATGTATAGCAAGCGACTCCTCCATCATTTTCAATACGGAAGTTTTACCATCTCCCCAAGGGCCAAAAAGGCCGATCACGAGACTGGAAGGGTCTCGGCTTTTGGCAATTGTCTCAGCGATCCTGTTGGCAAAAAGAGCACGGCCGAAACGGTCTTGCTCTTTAGAAATTATTGGTTCATCAGAAAGGTAGTGACCATCATCTTCAATATTTTCGTCAGTATCGGCAATGGCCTCACTGACAGGTGACGTATCCGCCGAATTTCGGTGCCTGAAAAACTTGCGAATCCACTTCATCATTCTTCTTTTCTCCTAGGATTTATAATATATCGACAAGCTTAATTAAAAAAATAGGCCAAACGCCAGCCCATCCAAAAGCTCGACGCGCCCTCATTCTTTGAGATCATCAGGCATAGTTTTTTCTGAGAAACACCAAATTTATCAGACATAGGTCTCGTCACACTTTTCTCTCAGCTCCGAATGCTTGTAATGACAGCAAAACCTGCACAACACTGCTCATATTAGTGGGCTTAATAATATCAACTGCTGCACAACCATCCAGCTCAGGATGGGGGTTGCTCAACAAACGATATACATCCCATCCTTCAGCACGCGAAAGATGCTTCATCATCATCTGCGTCAGTTTGAGTTTCATCGGCACCAGTTGCCACTCAGGCACTCTCTGCCCACGGTTCCCAAGACTGATTGTCAATAACTTGCCAGCTTTGATTTCTCGGTTAATCTGATCCTTGGACTTGCCTGCCAGCTTGGCAAACTGAACGACAGGCAAGTTGTGCGGTGCTTCATAAGCTGCGAGCATTTCCATCCGCTCACGCTGCAGGTCAGAAACAGGGATGTCAACGACAGGTTCAGGCACAGGGCGTGCCGGCACAGCAGACAAGCGGTGAGACGTAATACCACCGATAATGGGTGACACATCTTTCGACATTGCATCTGCCCCATTGCTTTCATCCAGAACAGGCACACCATCAATGCGAATGGTCAGATGCTGACTGGCGGCTTCTACTTCTCCCTGCTCCAGCAAGTCCAACCGGTCCGCCCAATCCTGCATCATCTTGCGCCGAGGCTCGACATAGAGTGCATGGTTGTAAGCTGCGCTCACCTGGTTGGGATCGCAATGCGAAAGCTGGGCATCCACCCAAACTTTGGGGTAGCCCACTTCGTTGAGTGCCGTGGAAATCGTGCCACGGATGCCGTGACCAGTGAGCAAATCCTGATAACCCATACGCTTGAGGGCACCGTTCAATGTGTTCTCGCTGATACGCTTTTTCAGATCACTGCGATGCGAGAAAAGATACCGTTGCGCTGGCCTCACCTCTTCGAGCAGGTAGCGAACGATCTCTATCGCCTGAATAGACAGCGGTACGATGTAGGAGGGAATGTCCTGAGGCCGCTTGCCCTTCTTGCGCATATCGGTTTGCAACTGCTTGACCACTTCCGGAGGAATAATCCACAGCCCTTGTTCCAAATCGAACTGCTCCAGAGTCGCCAACCGTAGCTCGCCTGTACGCACTCCCGTCAGCAACAACAAGCGGATTCCGAGTTGCGTCGTGATCGCCCCACGATAGCCTCGCACTTTCTGCAGAAGTTCGGGTAGCTCAGGTAAACGCAGGAACGGATTGTGAACAACAGGCGGAGCAGGAACAGCTACCACATCCAAGTCAGATGCCGGATTGCTCTCCAGTCTTTCGACTTTCACTTGCGCAAAGCGGAACAGTTGATTGAGCCAGGAACGTACTTTTTCGGCAGTAGTAAACGCCTCGCGTTGCTCAATTTTGGAGAGTATATTCAGCAAGTCGGCACGACGAACGTCGTAAATAGATAGCTTACTCAGGCTTGGCAGCACATCGCGCTCAAAGATACGCTGAATCTGCGACAAGGTACTGTTGCGCCCTTCTTTGAGCTCTAGCCTACGATGCTCAACCCATTGAAGAAACACAGCCTTGAATGTGTGCTCGTCGGCAAGCCGTACGAACTGCCGTTTATGCTTACGATCGAGCTTGGGATTGATGCCCTTGGCAAGCAAGGCTCGGGCCTGATCGCGCAGCGTTCGCGCCTCACGCAAACCGACCTCAGGGTAAGTCCCCAAGGACATACGTTTTTGCTTACCAGCCCAAGAATAGCGGAAGTGCCAAGACCGACCGCCCATGTCGGTCACAGCCAATGAGAGACCATCGATGTCGCCAAGTGTATAGGCCTTGCCTGTTGCCTTGGCTTGGCGAACCGCCATGTCTGATAGTGCCATAGTTCCAGCTCCTAACTTGAAGAGTTAGGCTAGATCCTCGACTCATGGCTCGCTCCGACCCAGCAACAATACGGAACCCCACACACCCGTTTTTTATGGACTAAAAAATGGACTAAAAAGTCCCGGATGTGGGTGGATTCCAGTGGACTGCGCTGGAACGAAAAAAGGACCCGAAGGTCCTATTTTCAACGACTTGCAGACTTCAGTAGCAGTCTACAGATCATAAATTGGAGCGGGAAACGAGACTCGAACTCGCGACCCCGACCTTGGCAAGGTCGTGCTCTACCAACTGAGCTATTCCCGCATATCGGACAGACATTAACAGGCGTTACGTCTGATTACTGCACACTGCCTGTATGGTGACAAACAGTGATAAAACTTGGAGCGGGAAACGAGACTCGAACTCGCGACCCCGACCTTGGCAAGGTCGTGCTCTACCAACTGAGCTATTCCCGCCCGGGAAATCTTCATACGATGTTGAAGTTCTTTAGTAGAAATTCTTCATCGGTATGGGGTGCGCATTATACGAGAAATCCGTTTAACCGCAAGCCCCCCAAAATGAAAAATCGTCTGACTGCTGATAAAAAAAACAATATGTTGATAAAATAGACATGCGCCGACAAAACAGACGTTGTGGCGTAAATAGCAGAGGTTCGCTGCACATCACGCCCTACCCGTCTTGCTTCATCTACAGCCGCAGAAAATTCTCACGGTAATAAGCCAGCTCTGCCAGTGATTCGCGAATGTCGTCCATCGCCTGATGCGTACCTTGTTTCTTAAAGCCCGTCAGGATTTCCGGTTTCCAGCGTCGCGCCAGCTCTTTGAGCGTGCTGACATCCAGGTAGCGGTAGTGGAAGTAAGCTTCCAGCTCCGGCATATAGCGGAACAGGAAGCGGCGATCCTGACCGATGCTGTTGCCGCAGATTGGCGATTTACCCGCTGGCACCCATTTTTGTAGAAACGCCAGCGTTTCCAGCTCGGCTGCACGTTCATCCGTGGTACTCGCTTTAACGCGATCTGTCAGGCCGCTGGCGCCGTGTGTGCGCACATTCCAGTCATCCATCAGCGCCAGTTGGCTATCAGACTGGTGCACCGCCAGTACCGGTCCTTCAGCCAAAACATTCAGATTGGCATCCGTCACCAGCGTTGCGATCTCAATAATGCGATCGCGCTCCGGGTTCAAACCGGTCATTTCGAGATCGATCCAGATCAGGTTATTTTCATCTACCATCGTGGGTGTTCCTGTTGCATTGTGCCCTGTCGTCGATACAAGGATAACAGTATCAATCCCAGTGCTGATACCGACAAGGTGGTATCAGTTAATTAAAATCAAATAGGGTGTATTATAGTCGGTTGAAACGCGACGGGCGATAACGCACTGCCGCAAACGATAAATCGTATTAAGTGAGGCTCAGTGAGCAAAAAGAAACTGTCGAAAGGTCAGCAGCGTCGGGTTAGCGCAAACCACCAGCGCCGCCTGAAAAAAACGGAAAGCAAAGTCGAATGGGAAGATAGCCAACTGGGCGACGCACAGGAAGGCATTATCATCAGCCGATTCGGTATGCACGCCGATGTGGAAGCCACCGATGGCGTGGTGCACCGCTGCAACATTCGTCGGACCCTTTCATCGCTGGTTACTGGCGACCGCGTCGTCTGGCGCCCTGGCCATGAATCGCTCGCTGGCATCAGCGGGATCGTGGAGGCCGTTCACCCCCGTCATTCCGTCCTGACGCGTCCTGACTATTACGATGGTATTAAACCGATCGCCGCGAATATCGATCAGATCGTGATCGTTTCCGCGATCTTGCCTGAACTGTCGCTGAACATTATCGATCGCTATCTGGTCGCTTGCGAAACGCTGGAGATCGAACCGCTGATCGTGCTGAACAAAATCGATCTGCTGGATGACGAATCCCGCCAATTTGTCGATAAATTGATGGATATCTACCGTGCGCTCAATTATCGCGTACTGATGGTGTCTAGCCATACTCAACAGGGTATCCCTGAACTGGAACAGGCGCTCACCGACCGTATCAGTATTTTCGCTGGACAATCAGGCGTCGGGAAATCCAGCCTGCTTAACGCGCTGCTCGCACTGGATGAAGAACGCATTCTGGTAAATGAGGTTTCCGATAACTCAGGATTGGGGCAACACACAACCACCGCTTCCCGGCTTTACCACTTCCCGCACGGCGGCGACGTCATCGATTCTCCGGGCGTGCGTGAATTTGGCCTGTGGCATCTGGAACCCGAACAGGTGACGCGTGGTTTCATCGAGCTACGCCAATATATCGGCTCGTGTAAGTTCCGCGACTGTAAACATGAAAACGATCCGGGTTGCGCCATTAACGCCGCACTTGATCGCGGAGAGATTGCCGTAGAGCGCTATGATAACTATCACCGGATTCTGGAAAGCATGGCGCAAGTAAAAACGCGTAAAGGCTTTTCGGATACAGATAACTGACATTTATCATGACCATCGTTACAATGCGCCCCCTTTGAGAGTTAACGAATCCGCTGACTCTCTTTCTGGGCTACCGCTGGCAACGTCAGGCGTGTTTCCCAGACTGTTTGTTTTATGGCGCACTATTAATCCAAGAGGCTCACAGTGCTGGATAATATCAAAATCAAACTACAGTATTGGCTTCCCAAGATCTGGCTGACCCGCTTAGCGGGCTGGGGAGCAAATAAGCGTGCGGGAAAACTCACCAAGCTGGTGATCGATCTGTTTGTCCGCCAATACAACGTCAACATGCAGGAAGCGCAGCAGTCGGATACCGCATCCTATCGCACGTTTAACGAATTTTTCGTTCGCCCTCTGCGCCCAGGCGTTCGGCCTGTCGATCCTCATGCGCACCGTCTGGTGCAACCTGCTGACGGCGTGCTGTCGCAATTTGGTCCCATTACCGATGGCAAGCTGATTCAGGCGAAGCAGCACGACTACACGCTGGAAGCGCTGCTGGCCGGCAACTATATGATGGCCGATCTGTTCCGCGACGGCCTGTTTGCCACCATTTACCTTTCACCGCGCGATTATCACCGTCTCCACATGCCGTGCGACGGCGTGCTGCGCGAGATGATTTACGTGCCGGGCGACCTGTTCTCCGTCAATCTGCTGACGGCCGATAACGTGCCGAATCTGTTTGCACGTAACGAACGCGTCATTTGTCTGTTTGATACGGAATTCGGCCCATTGGCACAAATTCTGGTCGGTGCAACCATTGTCGGCAGCATCGAAACCGTGTGGTCAGGCGTGGTGACGCCACCGCGTGAAGGCATCATCAAGCGCTGGACTTACCCGCAGGCGGGTGAAGAAGGTGCGGTCGTGCTGGCGAAAGGCGAGGAAATGGGTCGCTTCAAGCTGGGCTCAACCGTGATTAACCTGTTTGCCGCAGGCAATAATCTCCAGTTTGCCGCCCACCTAAATAACATGAGTGTGACCCGTATGGGTGAACCGTTTGCCGAAGTTCGTCAGGATGATCCAACGCCTGTCGTCTTCCCGGAAGGAACCGAGCTGGCAGCCAACGACGCCGCACCGTCGCCTGTCACAGCAGCGTCTGAACCTGTTCAGACTGAGGAACAAAATACTGCGTCTGACGCAACTGGCCAGACGGGTCACAAACCCGACGCGCCGTAAATAGCGTCCGACTTTAGTCGCTTGTAAAAGTGTTGTTTGTAATAAGGTAGCTAACGTGCGTCTGATTCTGACTTTTCTTCTGGGATGTTTATTATCAACTGCCACGTTGGCTGCCACTGCGCCCAATGAGGCGCAGTTACGCCAGCAGCTACAGCAGGCGGAAGCGAACAAAGGTGCAGCCGATCAGGCAAAGATCGTTGAGGAATATCAGGCTGCACTGAACACCCTACAGGATCGCAAAGAGTCACTGGAGCGCGCCACACAGTATCAACGCGTTATTGATGACTTCCCCAAACTGGTTCAGGAGCTGCGACGCCAGCTTAACGCCGAAGACGGCAAGCCCTCGTCCATTTCAGAAAGTCTCTCCAGTAACGATCTCGAACAACAGTTGCTGCAAACGAGCAGCCAATTGCTGGAACAGGCGCGCCAACTCCAGCAGGAACAAGATCGGCTGCGTGAGATCGGCGATTCACTGAGCCAGCTTCCGCAGCAGCAAACGGAAGCCAGCCGCATGCAAAGCGAGGCCGAGCGCCGTATTCAGTCTCTCGGGACACCCGCCACGCCGCTGGGGCAAGCACAGCTCGTCGCGCTTCAGGCCGAATCCGCACTGCGCAAAAGCCGGGTGGACGAACTGGAACTGGCGCAGCTTTCCGCCAGCAATCGTCAGGAGCTGTCCCGGCTACGCGTCGAGCTGTATAAGAAGCGTCACGACAGGCTGGATCTGCTGCAACAGGATTTACGCAGCCGGCTCAATAACCTGCGCCAGCGCGAGGCTGAGCAGGCATTAGAACGCACAGAACTTCTCGCTGAACAAAGTGGCGACTTACCCAGCGTCATCAGCAAGCAGCTACAGGTTAACCGCGAGCTCTCCGTCGCGCTGAACCAACAGGCGCAGCGGATGGACCTTATCGCCTCTCAACAGCGTCAGGCTGCCACGCACACCATTCAGGTTCGTCAGGCGCTGAGCACTATCCGCGAACAGGCACAGTGGCTCGGCGTCTCACCGATATTGGGAGAAACGTTACGGGCGCAGATAGCGCGCCTGCCGGAAATGCCCAAGCCTCAGCTGCTGGATAGCGACATGGCGCAGCTGCGCGTACAGCGGCTGCACTTTGAAGACCTGATCAACAAGCCGCAGGATCTTGATAACGCCAAACAGGATAACGGCGATCCGTTGACCAGTGCGCAGCAGCGTATTCTGACCGATCAGATGCGTACTCAGCGTGACCTGCTAACCTCGCTGATCTCCGGCTGTGACTCACAGATACTCGAACTGACCAAACTCAAAGTCGCCAATAACCAACTGGCGGATGCATTGACCGAAACACGCGAAGCGGCCCACCGCGATCTGTTCTGGGTTGCGGATGTCGATCCTGTGACGTTCGCCTATCCGCTCAAACTGGTGCAGGATCTGACGCGTCTGCTGTCACTGGATACGCTGACGCAGTTGGGTAGCGCGCTGGTCATGATGGTGACTAGTCAGGAAACCGTGCTGCCGCTGTTGGGCGCGCTGCTGTTGGTGGGCTTCAGCATCAGTTCCCGTCGTCACTATCATGCGTTTATGGAGCGCGCCAGCAGCCGCGTCGGCAAGGTCACGCTCGATCACTTTATGCTGACGCTGCGTACCGTATTTTGGTCCATCCTTACCGCTCTGCCACTGCCGGTACTCTGGGCAGCGCTGGGCTACGGGCTGCAAAACGCCTGGCCTTATCCGATTGCCGTCGCCATCGGCGACAGCGTGACCGCCACTGTGCCGTTGATGTGGCTGGTGATGATCAGCGCCTCATTCGCGCACCCGCAGGGATTGTTCATTGTCCACTTCCGCTGGTCGCCGGAGCGCGTTGCCAGAGCGATGCGCTATTATCGCCTTTCCATCGCCTTTATCGTGCCGCTGATTATGGCGCTGATTACGTTCGATAAGCTCAACGATCGCGAGTTTTCCAGCACGCTGGGGCGGCTCTGTTTCATCCTTCTCTGTATGGCGTTGAGTCTGGTCACAACCGGGTTAAAACGCGCCGGTATCCCGCTGTATCTGGATAAAGAAGGCTCAGGGGAAAACTCCGTTAACCGTGCGATGTGGAATATCCTGATCGCCATGCCGCTCGTTGCTGCGTTGGCCTCCTGCATCGGCTATCTGGCGACCGCACAGGCGCTGCTGGCCCGTCTGGAAACCTCCGTCTCTATCTGGTTCTTCCTGCTGGTGGTTTACCATATTATTCGCCGCTGGATGCTGATTCAGCGACGTCGCATCGCCTTCGACCGCGCCAAGCAGCGACGTTCGGAAATTCTGGCGCAGCGTGCCAAAGGTGAAGAAGACACGCCGTCTGCGTCGTCCCATGAAAGCAGTTCGGAAGCGGTGGAAGAACCCGTTGTCGATCTGGACGCCATCAGCGCCAAATCGCTGCAACTGGTGCGATCCATTCTGACGCTGATTGCACTGGTTTCCGTTATCGCGCTGTGGTCGGAAATTCACTCCGCCTTCGCATTCCTGGAAAATATCAGCCTGTGGGATGTCTCCAGCACGGTCAAAGGTGTGGAGAGCGTACAGGCGATTACGCTGGGATCGGTGCTGATCGCCATACTGATCTTCATTATTACCGCGCAGCTGGTGCGTAACCTGCCTGCCCTGCTGGAACTGGCGATCCTACAGCATCTCGATCTGTCGCCGGGTAGCGGCTACGCCATTACCACCATCAGCAAATATATTCTGATGTTGATCGGCTGTCTGATGGGGTTCTCGCTGATCGGGATTGAGTGGTCGAAGCTGCAATGGCTAGTAGCCGCACTGGGTGTGGGACTCGGCTTCGGCTTGCAGGAGATCTTCGCCAACTTTATCTCTGGCCTGATCATCCTATTTGAGAAACCGATCCGTATCGGCGATACCGTTACGATCCGCGATCTCACGGGTAGCGTCATGCGTATTAATACCCGCGCCACCACCATTTCCGACTGGGACCGCAAAGAGATCATCGTGCCAAACAAGGCATTTATTACCGAGCAGTTTATCAACTGGTCACTGTCGGATTCCGTCACACGTGTTGTGCTGACGGTGCCCGCTCCGGCGGACGCGAACAGTCAGGAAGTCACAGAACTGCTGATGGATGCGGTGAAGCGTTGTTCGCTGATTCTGGATACGCCAGAGCCCGAAGCCTTCCTGGTTGACCTGCAACAGGGGATTCAGATTTTCGAACTGCGCGTGTTCGCCGCTGAAATGGGGCACCGTATGCCGCTGCGCCATGAACTGCATCAGCTGATTCTGGAAAACTACCGCAAGCACAATCTGGATCTTCCTTTCCCACCGTTCCAGGTAAGAATGGACAATCTGTCGCGCAGTGGAAGAACGCTGACGCCACGGCAGCGGACACCGGGCAGTTTATAAGAGAGGAAAATGGGCGGCGGCCAGAGGTGGCACCGCCCTTCATGAGGCTTGCTACGCGCGCTCTACCGAGAACGCAATCACGTCACTTAGCTTTTCGGCGTTCAGCGCCAGCATGATCAAACGATCCACACCTAACGCTACACCAGCACACTCCGGCAGACCGTGTTTCAGCGCTGCCAGCAGATTTTCATCAATCGGCTGCTGTGGCAAATCACGCGCGGCGCGCTTACGGTTATCCTGCTCGAAACGTTGACGTTGCTCATCGGCATCGGTCAGTTCGCGGAAGCCATTCGCCAGTTCGATCCCCTTGAAATAGACTTCAAAGCGCTCGGCGACGCGATGATCTTCCGAACTGATCTCAGCCAGCGAGGCCTGCGTGGCGGGGAAATGGTAGACAAACGCTGGCTTGTCGCGCCCGATGTGCGGCTCAACGCCAAAGGTAAAGAGCATCTGAACCAGCGAATCGCGATCGTCTTCGCGGCAGGCGATATCGCCCAATCCGAGTTTTTCTGCCGCTTCGCGCAGTTGCGCTTTGTCGACAGACAGAGGATCGAGCTCCAGATGGCGTAGAAACGCCTGCTGATAAGAGAGCATCTCTGCGCTTTCACAATCCAGTACCTGCTGCAACAGGTCATCGACCTCATTCATCAGGCGGTACATATCATAGTGAGGGCGATACCATTCCAGCATGGTGAATTCAGGGTTGTGGTGTCGGCCTGATTCTTCATTGCGGAAACTGCGGCACAGCTGAAAAATCGGTCCGCTGCCAGCCGCCAGCAGACGTTTCATGTGGTATTCCGGGCTGGTCATCAAGTACATCGTCATACCATCCGCAGCACCGGGGCCAACGAAACGGGTCTGGAACGGGTATAAGAAAATATCCGTTACCGTAGCCTGACTCATCGCAGGCGTTTCGACCTCCAGTACACCACGATCGGTGAAGAAACGTCGAATAGCAGCAATGATCGACGCTCGTTTCAACAAATTAGCGACAGAAGCACTAGGTTGCCAACTTGTCGTCTCGCTCATGGTTCTTACTCCAAAGTCAAACAGGGGGTGCAGTCTACCCGCATCAGCCCAAATTTCCAGCGGAAAAAAGGCCAGACGCGCTTTTCAGCAATCTATGCTCTACCTTTAGATAGGGAGCGGTCAGGATAGCAGCCATAAATTATATCCAGTGGATCATTTTCTTATATCCCCCTCAAAAGGGTTATTAAAGAAATAAAAGCATTATTTCCCCCTAAATAAGCCTTTCGATCACGTTTTTATCAATAAATACGAGACTCGCTGAAAAAACGACAAAATGCGGGATCACATCAAATTTCATCTACCTATAATTCGGTATAATTATTCCCACACAAAAATTATAGGTTTATCTATTCTTTATACCTCTATCACATAATTTTCAGCGGGTTTGATATTAAGCTCGGATATAAAGACAGAAATGAATAGATATTATTTTTTTATTTTAACTTAATTAACTTAAGTAACTGGAGGAATGCATTGCAAACCTTTAACGCCGATTTGGCCATTATCGGGGCCGGGGGTGCTGGCCTGCGAGCGGCAATTGCTGCCGCAGAAGCCAACCCTCAACTGAAAATTGCGCTGATCTCAAAAGTCTACCCAATGCGTAGCCATACCGTGGCGGCAGAAGGTGGGTCAGCAGCAGTGACTCAGGAACACGATAGCTTCGATTATCACTTCAACGACACCGTGTCTGGTGGCGACTGGCTGTGTGAACAGGACGTTGTTGAGCACTTCGTCAAACGCTGCCCGGAAGAGATGATTCAACTGGAACAGTGGGGCTGCCCCTGGAGCCGTAAACCGGATGGTTCTGTCAACGTTCGCCGCTTTGGCGGGATGAAGATCGAGCGCACCTGGTTTGCTGCCGATAAAACCGGCTTCCACATGCTGCATACGCTGTTCCAAACCTCCCTTAAATATCCGCAAATCCAACGTTTTGACGAGCATTTTGTCCTCGACGTTCTGGTCGATGACGGTCAGGCCCGCGGTCTCGTTGCCATCAATATGATGGAAGGGTCGCTGGTTCAGATCCGTGCTAATGCCGTGGTGCTGGCAACAGGCGGCGCAGGTCGCGTGTACCGTTACAACACCAACGGCGGCATCGTCACTGGCGACGGTATGGGCATGGCGTTCCGCCACGGCGTACCGCTGCGTGATATGGAATTCGTTCAGTATCACCCGACCGGTCTGCCCGGTTCCGGTATCCTGATGACCGAAGGCTGTCGCGGCGAAGGCGGCATCATGGTCAATAAAGACGGTTACCGTTACCTGCAAGACTACGGCATGGGCCCGGAAACACCGCTTGGTCAGCCGAAAAACAAATACATGGAGCTGGGGCCGCGCGATAAAGTGTCGCAGGCGTTCTGGCACGAATGGCGCGCAGGCCGCACCGTCTCAACCCCGTTGGGCGATGTGGTTTACCTCGATCTGCGCCATCTCGGCGAGAAGAAACTTCTGGAACGTCTGCCGTTCATCTGCGAACTGGCAAAAGCCTATGTTGGCGTCGATCCGGTGAAAGAGCCGATTCCTATTCGTCCTACCGCGCACTACACAATGGGCGGCATTGAAACCGATCAAAACTGCGAAACCCGCATCAAGGGTCTCTTCGCCGTCGGTGAATGTTCCTCTGTTGGCTTGCACGGCGCGAACCGTCTGGGCTCAAACTCACTGGCCGAACTGGTGGTCTTTGGGCGTGTTGCGGGTGAACACGCCGTACAGCGCGCGCAAGCCGCAGCGCCGGCCAACGGTTCAGCGCTGGACGCGCAAACGCGGGATATCGAACAGCGCCTGCATGACCTGATGAATCAGGAAGGCACCGAAAGCTGGGCGAAAATCCGCGACGAAATGGGCATGTCGATGGAAGAAGGCTGTGGTATTTACCGCACCACCGATCTGATGCAGAAAACCGTCGATAAAATTGCGGAGCTGAAAGAGCGCTTCAAACGCGTGAAAATCACCGACCGCTCCAGCGTGTTCAACACCGATCTGCTGTACACCGTTGAGCTGGGCCACAGCCTGGATGTTGCGGAATGTATGGCGCACTCGGCAATCAACCGTAAAGAGTCTCGCGGCGCGCACCAGCGTCTGGATGAGGGTTGCACCGAGCGTGATGACGTTAACTTCCTGAAGCATACGCTGGCGTTCTATAACCCGGAAGGCGCACCTCGTCTGGAGTACAGCGATGTGAAGATTACCAAACTTCCACCGGCCAAACGCGTATACGGTGCAGAAGGTGATGCACAGGAAGGCAGCAAGAAGGAGCAGGCGAATGGCTGAGACGATCAAAACCCTGAAAATGGAAGTCATGCGCTATAACCCTGAACAGGATCGCGAACCCTATTTTGAAGCGTTCGACGTCCCGTACAACACGCAGACTTCCCTGCTGGATGCGCTGGGTTATATCAAAGATAACCTGGCACCGGACCTCTCCTACCGCTGGTCCTGCCGTATGGCAATCTGTGGCTCCTGCGGCATGATGGTGAATAATGTCCCTAAATTGGCCTGCAAAACCTTTCTGCGTGATTATACGAACGGTCTGAAGGTCGAAGCGTTGGGCAATTTCCCCATTGAGCGTGATTTAGTGGTCGATATGACCCACTTCATCGAGAGCCTGGAAGCCATCAAGCCGTATATCATCGGCAACGATCGTAAACCTGCTGACGGCCCGAACAAGCAGACCCCGGCGCAAATGGCAAAGTATCACCAGTTCTCCGGCTGTATTAACTGTGGTTTGTGCTACGCGGCCTGTCCGCAGTTTGGCCTGAACCCTGAGTTCATCGGCCCGGCGGCGATTACGCTGGCACACCGTTATAACCTGGACAACCGCGATCACGGCAAGAAAGAACGTATGCCGCAGTTGAACGGTAATAATGGCGTCTGGTCCTGTACGTTTGTGGGCTACTGCTCAGAAGTGTGTCCGAAGCACGTCGACCCTGCCGCTGCGATCCAGCAAGGTAAAGTCGAAAGCGCGAAAGACTTCATGATCGCCATGCTGAAACCACAATAAGGGAGGGACAATGATGACATCTAAACGTAAAGCGTATGTTCGCGACGTGTCGCCGACCTGGTGGAAAAAACTGGGGTTCTACCGCTTTTATATGCTGCGTGAGGGGACGGCCGTCCCTGCCGTCTGGTTCAGCATCGTACTGATGTGCGGCGTCTTCGCACTGAAGAACGGGCCGGAAGGCTGGGCACACTTCGTCAGCTTCCTGCAAAACCCGCTGGTACTGCTGATTAATATTGTGGCTCTACTTGCCGCCGCGCTGCATACCAAAACCTGGTTTGAACTGGCGCCGAAGGCCAGCATCATCGTCGTTAAAGATGAAAAAATGGGGCCAGAGCCAATCATTAAAGGGCTGTGGGCTGTCACCGTGGTGGTAACCGTAGCCGTTCTGGCGATCGCCTTACTATTCTGAACAGGAGAAATAACGTGATTAACCCAACGCCAAAACGTTCTGACGAACCACCTTTCTGGGGCCTGTTCGGCGCCGGCGGGATGTGGAGCGCATTCTTCGCCCCGGTGATGATCCTACTGGTCGGTATAATGCTGCCTCTGGGGCTGTTCCCGGATGCGTTAACCTATGAGCGCATCGCCGCATTCAGCCAGAGCTTTATCGGCCGCGTCTTTTTACTACTGATGATTGTGCTGCCAATCTGGTGTGGCCTGCACCGCATCCACCACGCGATGCATGACCTGAAAATCCACGTTCCTGCCGGAAAATGGGTGTTCTACGGTCTGGCGGCAATCCTGACCGTGGTTACCGTCATCGGCGTCGTCACACTGTAAGATGTAACATCTGTAAAGTTGTACTCAACGGCCTGCACGACATCGCCGCAGGCCGTTTATTTTTCCCGCCGGACCACGCCCATCGTCTACACTGGAACAGTGATGAAAACGATGAGACGTCAATATGATGCCCTTTAACGCCCTGTTCTTCAAAAACCTGCTATTAACAATCAAACGTCGCGGGAAAGCCTGCGTTGCCGCGCTGGTGGCGCTCTTTTCTGTCGCCTGTAGCGTAACGCCGCCCGATAATGTCACCGTAGTGGAAAATTTTGACGTCAATCGCTACCTCGGCACATGGTATGAGATCGCCCGTCTCGACCACCGCTTTGAGCGCAATCTGGAACGCGTAACGGCAACCTACAGCCCGCGGGATGACGGCGGCATCAAGGTTATCAACCGTGGCTTTAACGTCGAAAAACAGGAATGGAAAGAGAGCACCGGGAAAGCCTATTTCACGGGATCGCCTCAGCGAGGCGCGCTAAAAGTGTCGTTCTTCGGGCCGTTTTATGGCGGCTACAACATTATCGAGCTGGATGACGATTACCGCTACGCCCTGATTTGCGGGCCGAACCGTGACTACCTGTGGATTCTCTCACGCACGCCAACGCTGGATGCCGTGACACGCGACAAACTGCTCGCCACAGCCAAACGCTACGGTTTCCCAACAGAGGCGCTCATTTGGGTCAATCAGTAACCCGATCGTATTGGTCGCAACACAGGGGATAGAACGGCGCGTTATCCCATAATCTTATCGCGAAACATAAAGAAAACCGCGCCCAGCAGGCATAGCCCCGCCCAAATATAATCAGTGCGGAACGGCTCTTTTAAAATAATCATGGAGAAAGGGATAAATACGGAAAGGCTGATCACTTCCTGCAATATTTTCAACTGACCGGCAGAAGCAACCTGATAACCGATCCTATTTGCCGGCACCTGCAAGAGGTATTCAAATAATGCGATCCCCCAGCTGACCAACGCGGCAATGATCCAGGTACGACCGCTGAAATAGCGTAAATGTCCGTACCAGGCGAACGTCATAAATATATTACTCAATGTCAGCATGCCGACAGTAATGAAAATAGGCGACATTATTACTTCTCCGAGTGATCCACTTTCACATTATCTCGCCGCGGGGAAGAAAACACCATAAACGGCATTTTCTTCCACTCGGAAAAGTTATTACGACTTATTTCTATTGGGCGCTGCGCTGAATAGCCTTACCACCCGCTTCCACATCTTGCCCAACACCTCGAGTGGTATTGCACCCCACCACCGCAGAGAGAATAACCAGAGAGAAAATGGCAACACAAGCTTTCTTCAACATACTCGGTTCCTTCTTTATGAGAATAGGATTTCAACGGTACGAAAGGACTGCTTTTTAAGCGTAGCCAATTTTAATGCTTGTGGCGGTTTTTTCGGATGAAGAGCAAAACAGAGGGAGGCTTACGTGAGGAGAGAATGAATTAAAAAAGCCGCCCTTATAGAAGGCGGCATTTCCAGATACATTACTTAACGCGTGAAACGTACTCACCAGAACGCGTGTCAACTCTGACCACTTCGCCGATCTGTACGAACAATGGCACTTTAACGACCGCGCCAGTGCTCAGCGTAGCTGGCTTACCGCCTGTTCCTGCGGTATCGCCTTTCAGGCCAGGATCGGTATCGGTGATTTCAGCTTCGATAAAGTTCGGCGGCTGAACAGCGATAGCACGGCCATCCCACAGGGTAACGATACATTCAGCATTGTCCTGCAGCCATTTTGCAGAATCACCAACGGTCTTCTCTTCAACCTGATGCTGTTCAAACGTCTCAGGGTGCATGAAGTGGTAGAACTCACCGTCGTTATACAGGTAGTTCATGTTGGTATCTACAACGTCTGCGCCTTCTGCAGAATCGGTAGATTTGAAGGTTTTTTCAACGCGAGAACCTGTCAACAGGCGACGCATTTTTACACGAGCAAAAGCCTGGCCTTTACCCGGCTTCACAAATTCACTGGATTCGATGGCATACGGCTCGCCTTCGAACATGATTTTAAGACCGGAACGGAAATCGTTGCTAGAATAAGTCGCCATAAAGGCCCTCTACAATTTTAATACTGGTACGAAGCCAAAAAAATGGCACACATTGTAACCCTAAATATACCTTCCAGAGAAGATTGGTTGCAGCAACTTGCAGACGTAATTACCGATCCTGATGAATTACTGCAACTTTTGGCACTGAGCGATCACGCAAAACTTCGGCAAGGCAATGATGCACGCAGACTTTTTGCTCTGCGAGTACCGCGCGCCTTCGCTGCACGGATGCAAAAAGGCAATCCTGACGATCCGTTGCTGCTACAGGTATTGACCGCGCGTGAGGAGTTTACTGCCACGCCAGGCTTCACCCACGATCCGCTTGATGAGCAACACAGCGTCGTGCCGGGGCTACTGCACAAATATCACAACCGTGCGTTACTGCTGGTTAAAGGCGGCTGCGCGGTGAACTGCCGCTACTGCTTCCGCCGCCATTTCCCCTATCAGGATAATCAAGGCAATAAGGCTAACTGGCGTCAGGCGCTGGATTATATCCGCCAGCATCCCGAACTGGATGAAATCATTTTTTCCGGCGGCGACCCGCTGATGGCCAAGGATCACGAACTGGACTGGCTGATCACCGAGCTGGAACATATTCCACATCTGAAACGTCTGCGTATTCACAGCCGCTTGCCGGTGGTGATCCCTGCCCGCATTACCGACGCGCTATGCGATCGTCTGTCCCGCAGTTCGCTTCAGGTGTTGCTGGTGACGCATATTAACCACCCGCAGGAAATTGATCCTGATTTAACACAAGGTATGGCGCGTTTACGCCGTGCAGGCGTGACGCTGCTCAACCAAAGCGTGCTGCTGCGCGGGGTGAATGACAGCGCGGACACGCTCGCCCAGCTCAGCAATGCACTATTTGACGCAGGCATTCTGCCTTATTACCTGCACGTACTGGATAAGGTACAGGGTGCCGCGCATTTTCTGGTGGATGACAACGAGGCGCGCATCTTGGTCAAAGCGCTGTTGAAGAAGGTATCCGGCTATCTGGTGCCGCGTCTGGCGCGAGAAATTGGTGGTGAAGCCAGTAAAACGCCGCTGGATTTAGGGATGAAGCAGCATCAGGACGACACTGAGCGATCGGTGGAGTAATTATAAGGTGAGAGCAGGTTTCCCCACTCTCACCGGGTTTCTCTCTAGCTTAAGGACATTTGTAGACGCTGCCGTTCATCTTGCTGTCCAGCGGCGCAAAGCTTGACCAGAAGGTCTCACTCGGGCTGGTTGCGCCATAGACCGTATTGCCCCCCATCGCCGCCGCTTTATTACGCAGATCGTTTGCCGCACCGCGCATAGAGCTTCCGTCGCTATGGTTGCCTGCCAGCCAGTTAGACTGGCTACCGCTGGCCTGCCCCAACAACTGACATTCGCTGCCTGGCTTGGTATCCGTGAACGTCACGGCCTGCCCGGCGGCGCTGAGTTGGCTACTGCTACTGCTGCATCCCGCCAGCAACACTGCCGCGGCTAGTCCCAACAAAATACGAACCTGCATGTCTTCCTCCTTGCGATTGAAAAACCAAAGGGCACAGGCCCGATTAGTTACGCCACGCTTTGAAGCGGTTGATCAGTCCGTTAGTGGAACTGTCATGGCTGTCGATCGTACTGTCATTTTCCAGCTCTGGCAGGATACGGTTCGCCAGTTGTTTACCTAACTCTACGCCCCACTGATCGAACGTGAAGATGTTCAGGATCGCACCCTGAGTAAAGATCTTGTGTTCATACAGCGCAATCAGCGCACCCAGGCTATACGGGGTGATTTCGCGCAACAGGATGGAGTTGGTTGGGCAGTTGCCTTCAAAGACTTTAAACGGCGCCACGTGTTCCACATCTTTGGCACTTTTGCCGGCCGCTGCAAATTCCGCTTCTACTACGTCACGGCTCTTACCAAACGCCAGCGCTTCCGTCTGTGCAAAGAAGTTCGACAGCAGCTTGCTGTGGTGATCGCTCAATGGGTTATGGCTAACAGCCGGTGCAATGAAATCACACGGTATCAGCTTGGTGCCCTGATGAATCAACTGGTAGAAGGCATGCTGGCCGTTCGTGCCCGGCTCACCCCAAATAATCGGCCCGGTCTGGTAATCCACCGGATTGCCATTGCGATCGGCAGATTTGCCGTTGGATTCCATATTTCCCTGTTGGAAATAGGCGGCGAAGCGGTGCATGTACTGGTCATACGGCAGAATCGCTTCGGTTTCGGCACCGAAGAAATTGTTGTACCAAATGCCGATCAGCGCCAGCAGCACAGGCAGGTTTTTCTCTGCGGGCGTGGAAGCAAAGTGCTTGTCCATCGCATGCGCGCCGCTGAGCAGTTTTTCAAAGTTCTCAAAGCCCAGAGAAAGAATGATCGACAGTCCAATTGCCGACCACAGGGAGTAGCGTCCGCCCACCCAGTCCCAGAACTCAAACATGTTGTTGGTATCGATACCAAATTCGCCGACGGCTTTCGCGTTGGTAGACAGCGCGGCAAAGTGCTTGGCAACGTGCTTCTCGTCCTTCGCCGTGTTCAGGAACCAGTCGCGTGCGCTATGCGCGTTGGTCATGGTTTCCTGCGTGGTGAAGGTTTTTGACGCAACGAGGAACAGCGTGGTTTCCGGGTTTAGCGGCTTCAACGTTTCAGCAATATGCGTGCCGTCAACGTTGGAGACAAAGTGCATGTTGAGGTGATTTTTATAGGGCTTCAGCGCTTCCGTTACCATGAACGGCCCCAGGTCAGAGCCGCCGATACCGATATTCACCACGTCAGTGATCGTTTTCCCGGTATAGCCTTTCCACTCACCGCCGATCACGCGCTCGCTGAAATCTTTCATCTTCGCCAGCACCGCGTTGACTTCCGGCATCACATCTTTGCCATCTACCAGAATCGGCGTGTTGCTGCGGTTACGTAGAGCAACGTGCAGAACGGCGCGGTCTTCCGTGCGGTTGATTTTCTCGCCAGCAAACATGGACTGAATCGCCGCAGACAGGTCGGTTTCCCGCGCCAGCGCGTGCAGTTTTTCCATCGTTTCCGTCGTGATGCGGTTTTTGGAGTAATCCACCAGCATCAGATCGTCGAACGTCGCGGAAAAATGCGCGAAACGATCGCTATCCTGTGCAAACAGCTCGCTGATTTGCACCTCTTTCATCGCGTCAAAATGGTGTTGTAATGCCTGCCAGGCGGCAGTTTGGCTTGGATTGATATTTTTCATAATGCGACTTTCTCTCTAAGCATGAGTTCAAAGTGACTGAATCGATTGTATCCCTTAAAATCCCGATTGAGATCCCTTTTCTTGCTAAAAGCGATTCATGTCCTTTTGTTTATTGACAGAAACCGCATAACCCGTTATTTGTAACACCGTACTTGCACACTCGGTGTGCAAGCCAGAAGAGGCGCGTCGCCCAGGTAAGGTATCGGAGGAACCGTAATCCGCTGATGATATCCGAGGGGGAGCGACGCCGAGATGCGGTGAAATACGGCTTTCACCCTATCGACTACAGAGGCTGAATCCTCTGGGTTGTCACCGGATTCGTCCTGATGGACGTTCAGCAAGGTGGAGCGCTTCTGGGTGTATCGTAGCGATTTTCTACGCCTGCCCCCTACTTCTGCTCTCCCCCTGTGCCAAGGCTGATTAATGGAATGCTGTTTACTGAAAACAGCCTACCCCCTGACACGAGGTTTTTGACATGTCTGTAACTGAAGTATCCGCAAACGCGAACCCTACCGTTATTGCCAAATTTGGCGGCACCAGCGTGGCGGACTTTGACGCCATGAATCGCAGCGCCGATGTGGTGTTATCTAATCCGAATGTACGCGTTGTGGTGCTGTCGGCATCGGCAGGTATCACCAATTTACTGGTCGCACTCGCAGAGGGTCAGGCGCCCGAAACGCGTGCTGAAAATCTGGCGAAGATCCGCCAGATCCAATACGCCATCATCGACAGACTGACCAATCAGAGCGTCATTCGTGATGAGATTGACCGCATGCTGGACAATGTCACTACTCTGTCTGAAGCCGCGGCGCTCGCGACGTCCAACGCGCTGACCGATGAGCTCGTCAGCCATGGCGAATTGATGTCTACCCTGCTGTTTGTCGAAATCCTGCGTCAGCGTGACGTCGTGGCAGAATGGTTCGATGTGCGCAAAATCATGCGTACCGACGATAACTTTGGCCGTGCACAACCGGACTGCGATGTGCTGGGCGAACTGACGCGCAGCCAGCTGCAGCCGCGTCTTGAGCAAGGTCTGGTGATCACACAGGGCTTCATCGGGAGTGAAGCGAAAGGCCGCACGACTACGCTGGGTCGCGGCGGTAGCGATTATACTGCGGCGCTGCTGGGCGAAGCTCTCAACGTCAGCCGGATTGATATCTGGACCGATGTTCCCGGCATCTACACGACCGACCCACGCGTGGTGCCGACGGCAAAACGCATCGACCAGATCATGTTTGAAGAAGCCGCCGAAATGGCGACATTTGGTGCGAAAGTCCTGCACCCCGCGACGCTGCTGCCCGCTGTGCGTAGCGATATACCGGTGTTCGTCGGCTCCAGCAAAGATCCGGCCGCAGGCGGTACGCTGGTGTGCAATAAAACCGAAAACCCACCGCTGTTCCGCGCGCTGGCGCTGCGTCGTAAACAAACGCTGCTCACCCTGTATAGCCTGAACATGCTGCACGCTCGCGGTTTTCTGGCCGAAGTGTTCAGCATTCTGGCGCGTCACAACATCTCCGTTGACCTGATCACCACGTCAGAAGTCAACGTAGCGCTAACGCTCGACACCACCGGTTCCACCTCAACGGGCGACAGCCTGCTGTCCAGCGCCCTGCTGACCGAACTGTCATCGCTGTGCCGGGTCGAGGTTGAAGAGAATCTGTCGCTGGTCGCGCTGATCGGCAACAAACTGTCTCAAGCCTGTGGCGTCGGAAAAGAAGTGTTTGGCGTACTGGAACCTTTCCGTATTCGCCTGATCTGCTACGGTGCCAGCAGCAACAACCTGTGCTTCCTGGTACCGGGTGATGATGCCGAGCGAGTAGTTCAGACGCTGCACCGCAGCCTGTTCGAGTAAATTCACGACGCATAGTCGGTCTCTTCGTCATATTTTTATGCAGACGCGGATTTTGCCGTTATTCGGCGTAAAAAATTATGCAGAGGAGATGGCAGGCTTAGGATGAGCCGCATGGACGCGGCGAAAGCTTGCGCCACGTCGGGAACGTGTCGCAAGCGGTCCGTTAAGCCCGATATCGACGAAGGCACCGCGTCAGCGGCATAATTTCCGCCGAAAGCCTGGGGTCACGGGGCGAGCGGCGTCTGAGTAACCGTGTTGCCGGTCAAGCATTTTAATGGGTTACTATCCCATAATTTTTATCATAGGGTTGCTGAGTATGAAGTACGCCATAACATAGATGAACCAATTTCCTCATCGCCGCACCTATTGCCAACATCTTCGACTTTCCTTTTAGCAACAGCCGTTCGTACTGCGCTTTTACATGATGATTATGGCTGATGGCAGCTATGGCACCCATATAGAGTTTTGCCCGAATGCCTGGTGGCCCTATTTTTGATAACCTTGCCCGACCACGTACCGAGCTGCCTGAGCGACGTTCAACAGGGATAACCCCCAGATATGAGGCCACCTGTTCTGCACTCCTAAAGTTATTGCTTCGGATTATTGCTAGCATGTTCCATCCGATTTGTTCACCAATACCACTAATCGACTTCAGAAGTGTCAGGTCATTTTTTAGCCTAGGATGCTTATCTATATGCTCCGCGATCAGACGCTCAATCCTTGCCAGTTCGTCCTTTAAATTTTGCTCAATCGATTCCAATGACCCCAAAATTTCTTCTGGAGGTCTTGTGGATTTTAGCGTGTTCAGACGATTTTCTATGCGTTGTTTATCATTCAGCAGATTATCCCTGTGCTGTAGCAATGCCTTGAGTTTCCTTACTGCTTCCGAAGGGGGAGCCCAGCTATCCGGTTGTTTTAAGCAGCCGTAACAGGCAAGCACATAAGCATCAACCTTATCCGTTTTGGTCAATATCCCCATTCCTTTGGCGAATTCTCGTATCCGATGTGGATTTATCACGGACACCAGAATACCAGCCTGATGGAGACCATAGGCCAGGTGTTCGTGATAAATACCGGTGGATTCTATTATGATATGAGCCTGAACGGGCTCGCACTTTTGCAACGCTAACCATTGCGCCAGAGATTCTGTCGAGCTTGTGCCATTGGGTAAAACTTTTGTCTTACGCTTACCTTTAATGCCATCAACCAATAAGCACACATCAATAAAACGTTTACTGATATCAATACCGACGTAATACATAATGATTTCCCCTTTCACAGAAACCGTCACGCCCGTTCCGCTTGTACATTCAGAGTCAATTCAATGCTCTTGGTAACCGTTCAATGTCAGTGTTGGCGTGAAAGGTGAAACAGAGGGTTTTAACTCAATCACAAGGTTTATCTTTGCCGCCCGTTGAAACTCTCTCTGTCCCATGTGGGGATAGCTAATCACCACATGGGATAAGATACAAGCCGCCCCGTGTCGGGCGCGTGCTACGAGGTAGCATGAAAATGGCAGCATTATCGCGCACGAAACTATCTATCAGTCAGCATAAAAATAGGCGGCTGTATCCAGTGAGACCCCACAAAGGGAATCACAGTGTCAGCGGTGACTCTTCTCGTTCTTCGTCCCCGTCCTGCGGCACAATCAATACGTTATACGCGACCGCACAGAACAAGGAATTCAGTCGGTTCATGTCCCCGAGTAAGCTCAAATGGAGCGAACTGGTTTCCAGACTTTGTACGTTGTGCTGATGCAAGCGATCGACGTGAGCATGCGCATAACGACGGTTCATAATACGGAAGCGATGTTTGGCACGACGCAGGCGCTTCGCGCTGGTGATATCCTCCGACAGGAAAACCGACAGCCCCAGACGCAGATTCGCCAGCAGTTGTTCATGTAACTGGTTCAGCTCTTCCAGTCCCTGTGTAGAAAACGCCATACGCACGCCAGAAGAATGGTTCGCGATGTCGTCTGCCATGCGTTCGATAATGTCCCCCGCCTGTTCCAGATTCAGCGCCACTTCGATCACTTCCGCCCAGCGCCGGGAATCTCGCTCATCCAGCCCGTCTTTCTGAATCTGCGCCAGATACAGCTTAATCGCGGTATAAAGAATATCGACATCATCATCGAGTCGGCGAATCTCCCGCCGCTGCATATGGTCGCCCTGCAACACTTCGCGGTACAAGCGCAGCATCTGCTCCAGCACATCGCCAATTCGCAGCGTTTCCCGTGCGGCGTTGGTCAATGCCAGCGCTGGCGTGTCCAGCGAACTGGTATCCAGATGGCGCGGTTTCATCTGGAGATCGACCTGCGGTGAATCAGCAATCATCGCGCAGGACAGGCGCGCCACCACGCCGGTAAGCGGAATCAGCAGCAGGCAACGAATCAGGTTGTAAAACAGGTGGAAGTAGATCACCAGCTCTTCGGCACCCAACGGAATACGCGTCAGCCAGCGCGACAGCGGTTCAACCAGCGGCAACACAGCCAGACACCCAATCAGCTTGAACAGCATGCTGCCGAGCGCCACGCGTCGCCCCTCCGCATTCTGCGTCGAGGTGCTCATCATCGTCAGTAACCCGCTGCCCAGATTGGCACCAATGACCAGACACATCGCCACTTCCAGCGAAATCACACCGCTTGCCGTCAAGGTAGCCGTCAGCAGCACCGCCGCCAGACTGGAATAGGTAATCACCGCGAACAGCGCGCCAGCCAGCGCATCCAGCATGACGTCGCCCGTCAACGAGGAAAACAGCACCTTCACGCCCGACGTTTGGGTAATGGGGGCCGCTGCCACGACAATCATTTCCAGCGCCAGCAAAATCAGCCCGAGCCCAATCGCTACACGGCCAATCTGACCAACCCGCGTCTGCTTACGGCTGAGGAAAAATATTACGCCAAGAAAAATCAGCAGCGGAGAAAGCCAGGACAGATCGAACGTCAGGATGCGCACCATCAGCGCCGTACCGACATCCGCTCCGAGAATAATCACCAGCGCAGGCGTTAATGCCACCAACCCTTGTGAGACAAAAGAGGTCGTCAGCAACGCGGTTGCATTGCTGCTCTGCACCAGCGCAGTGACGCCAATGCCAGCCATAAAAGCCAGCGGCTTTTTCTCAACGCTATCGCTGAGAACCCGCCGTAGCTGGGTGCCATAAACCCGCATGATACCGGTGCGGACAATGTGGGTACCCCACACCAGTAACGCAATCGCAGAAAGGAGATTTAGCAGTGTTAACAAAAAGTCCGCGCCTCCAGCTAATCATGTGTTGATGACGTAATGAACACCATCTTATCAGATGTTGGCTGACCATACTGCGAGACAGCCCGCGTCAGAGCAAAATCATCCCGGCAATCAATTAATGATAAAAATTAATTAACTGACAATATTTAAAAAACAGAATCCAAATCAATAAGACGGTTCTTTTCGCCTCACACCGTCCCCGGTTAGCGCTATGCTCTTTTTATTCATATAACTCTTATGGGTTATATGCCTGTAAAACTTTAAGCATGCTTAACATTTAGCACATTGCATGCATTAGCGTATGCCCTGTACTCCTTCTGACTTTTTAGTAAGGAAAATGGATGAAGACAAAAACCTCGTATGGACTGAACTGGTTCCCGCTGATCGTGATTCTTGCCATCGCCGCTTTTTTTTGGCGAATGGAACCCCCAACAGGCTTGAGCCCAGCCGCCTGGCACTCCGCTGTCATTTTCGTCGCAACGATCGTGTCTATTGTTGCTAACGTGCTCCCGATTGGGGCTATCGGTATTATCAGTATCACGCTCTTTGCGTTGACGTACGCCGCGGGAGATACGACAGCCAGCGGCGCGATACAGACCGCGCTCAGTGACCTGAACAGCTCGCTGATCTGGCTAATTGTTGTAGCATTCATGATCGCTCGCGGGTTTATCAAAACGGGGCTGGGTCGCCGTATCGCCCTGCAGATGATTCGCCTGCTTGGAAAGCGTACGCTGGGCCTGGCTTACGGCCTGGCCTTCGCCGATCTGGTGCTGTCCCCTGCGATGCCGAGCAATACCGCACGCTGCGGCGGAATTATTTATCCCATTGCCGATTCGCTATCGCGCAGCTTTGATTCCAAACCGGAAGATGCTTCGCGCAGTAAGATCGGTACCTTCCTGATTACCTGTATCGGTAACGTTAACGATGTGACGGCAGCGTTGTTTATGACCGCCTACACTGGCAACCTGCTGGCGGTAAAACTCGCGGCCAATGCGGGCGTGACCATTACCTGGGGAAGCTGGTTTCTGGCGGCGCTCGTGCCTTGTTTGATTTCTCTGGCCGTTGTCCCCCTGCTCGTCTATTGGCTAACCAAACCGGAAATTCGTCATACGCCGGATGCGCCAAAACTGGCCGTCGCCGAACTGGCAAAGATGGGCAACATGAGCCGCGGCGAATGG
Source organism: Pectobacterium aroidearum (assembly GCF_015689195.1). Classification (GTDB taxonomy): domain Bacteria; phylum Pseudomonadota; class Gammaproteobacteria; order Enterobacterales; family Enterobacteriaceae; genus Pectobacterium; species Pectobacterium aroidearum. The sequence continues at coordinate 565,692 of NZ_CP065044.1, read as the reverse complement.
CTGATGGCCTTCACCGTTATCCTCCTTCTGGTGCTATGGATTTTTGGCGATCGCTTAGGCGTGGATGCGACAACGGCCTCGTTCGTCGGCCTGTCCTTCCTGCTGCTAACCGGCGTACTGAGCTGGGAAGACGTGAAGAGTGAAAAGGGCGCATGGGATACGCTGATTTGGTTCGCCGCTCTGCTGATGATGGCAAATCAGTTAAAAAAGCTCGGTTTCACCAACTGGTTTGGCGATCTTATCGGCAGTAATATTGGCCATTTGATGCAGGGAACGAGCTGGGTGTTGGTGCTATTGCTACTAAATGCGGCCTATTTCTACACCCACTATTTCTTCGCCAGCGGCAACGCGCAGATCGCCGCGCTTTTTGCGGTGTTCCTCGGTGTCGGGATCAACCTGAACATTCCCGCAGTGCCGATGGCGTTCATGCTGGCATTTACCAGTAGCCTGTACTGTTCACTGACACAATACACTCACGCGCGCGGCCCGATCCTGTTCGGCGCGGGCTACGTGCCCACCGCCATCTGGTGGCGCACCGGTTTCGTCGTCAGTCTGGCCAATCAGGCGATCTTTATGAGCGCGGGTCTGCTGTGGTGGAAGGTCATTGGCTTGTATTAACGTGGTGTGCCGTTGACACGGTGGGATAAAAAAGGGGCAGTACCGCTGCCCCATTATCGTTTCTACTCTTGTGAAACCGTATACTTGTATAAATCACGCTGAGTGAGGTAGGTAGAGGTCGCATTCTTATCAATAGACAAAATGATTTCCCCCGTGAACCCATCATTGAAATCACCTTCATTGATTTTATTTACCGTAAGTAGCGATTGCGCGCCATTCATCTTGGTAAAATATTCATCTTCAGTGTTGGTCACTCGCGTGATATCCCTTGGACTATAGGGTTCGTTATTATAAACCACACGACAAAGATCCTCTGGGAAATATAACTGCCCGACAAAAGCAAAGTGCTCTTTTTCCAGAGGATTTTTACTTGGCCGCCTTATCGCAACATGAATATGTGTCGCCCTGCCAGCATAGACCCCGGGGAATATCGTCGTGAACCTCACCACACCATTCTGGTCTGTTGGCTGTATACCCCGAAAGAAGCTGGTGCTATCTGTTCTGTTAACGGTCCCGACCTCATCTGTTGTCGCTTCTTTATCAGGGCTAATGAAGCTCCAACCTGAGTATTTTCCTCGGGCGTTACAGTGCCAGATATCAACCAATATGTTATCCACGGGTTCACAAGACACCCCATCGATCACTTTTATCTTCAACAGCAGCGGGATGCCAGGTTGAGACTCGGTAATATCACGCCGTAGTATTTTATAATCCACAAAATAAGGCCCTACAATTTGTTCCGTCGTGAGTGGGCACGTCTTTATCCCAACGTTCTTTGTCTTATCCGCTACGTCATTCGCCCTCGTATAGAACGGTATATTCGCTAACGATAATAAACCGACGGTTCCAATGATTCGTTTCGCAGAGCTAATAAAGAAAAACCGTCTATTTTTATTATTCAATTCCATTGCTATGCCTCACATGCGCTATGTAAATAGCGTTTCAAATAATAAGTAGTGAAATTATTTTCAGGGATAATAAGTGCGACATCACTCCATTACTGATCCATGCGTCGATTAATCTCTTACTGACCAATTAATGAATATGACGTTCGATAAGGCCACCAAATATCACCCGCCACAGAAGTATTATTTTCAGTCGTTAAAATGTCCAGCACATCGGATATAAAAGCCACGTATTGCCACATATAAAAAGGTCAACGGTATTAATTACACCTGAAAAATATAAATACAGGAAATATAAATTCACTATTATTTATTTTATTCAATGAATCAGAACGATATTTAACTACTTGCGGAAAATAGCTGAAATAGATATGCAGTAGCAGAATATTATCACTATTCGCTATCAGGATTAATATATTCAAATATTGGAGGGAGAATAGAAGATTTATGGATATAAATTTTCATAAAAGTGGCCGTCCTACCCGTTAAAGCAGGACGGCGAAGGCATCAGAACGAATAAGATACGCTGCCGACTACGCTGCGCTCGGCACCGAAGTAACAGAATTCCAGCGAGTTACAGGAAGCAACATAACGTTTATCGGTCAGGTTGTTGACATTAAGCTGCGCGCTTAGCCCTTTCAACCCCACCTTCGAGAGATCGTATCCTATCGCCATATCCACCAGCGTATAAGAAGGCAGCGTGTGGGTATTGGCACGATCGGAGGTCACGCCGTTCACGTAACGCACACCGGAACCAATCGTCAGACCGTCCAGCGGACCACTTTTGACATCATAGTTCGCCCAGGCGCTGGCCTGATTGCGCGGTGCGTACACCGCACGCTTTCCTTGCTCAGCCACACTGCTTTTCTTATAGCGAATATCCGTATAGGTATAAGCCGCTTGCAGACGCAGATTATCAGTAAGATGGCTCACGGCCTCCAACTCCACCCCTTCCGATTCGATTTCACCAATGGAACGGTAAGGGTCGTTAGGCTGAACTTTTGTCGCCACGTTCTTCTGATTAATGCGGAATACCGACAGACTGTACTGATCCTGAGAACCTTCAGGCTGATACTTCATCCCGGCTTCCCACTGCTTGCCTTTCATTGGTTCCAGTACGTTGCCGTTATCATCGGCGAAGCTGGTTGGCGTAAAGGCCGTGGAATAGCTGACATATGGCGCAAAGCCGTTATCAAACAGATAGAGCAAGGCAGCACGTGAGCTAAAGTTGTTTTTATCCAACTCGCTGTGTGTTCCTTTGGTGTGGTTAACGTGGGTCACTTTTACTTGATCGTGGCGACCACCCAGCGATCCCAGCTCATTTGATCCTGTACGTAGATCCCCGTCTGTTGCAGTTTGTGTCTTTCCTGCGAGCTGGACATACTTGTTGGTCCGGAACCATAAACGGGGTTAAACGCGTCAATCGCCGGGAAGGTGCCAGAAGGCCAGTCCATATTATTATTACGCTGCTGATAGTCGATCCCCACCAGCAGACGATGGTTCACGGCTCCCGTATCCACGCTGCCATCAAGCTGATTATCTAACGTTAATGCGGACAGCGACTCACGGGAACCCGAGTAATAACGAGTCAGCGTATCGGCGCTCGGCTGCGTCCAGCCGTAGGCGTACACCTGATCCAAATGCACTTTGGTACGCAGATAACGCAGCTTTTGGCGCACCGCCCAGCCGTTATCGAAACCATGCTCAAAGTTGTACCCCACCATGTTTTGCTTACGGTCGTATTTCTCATAATTCTCTTCCCCTTCATAGAAGGTGTTCGAGATTTTCCGCCCGTTATGCGCCACCACAGTACCGTCATACGGCAACCCCGAGTGGCTACCGCCTTCAGGATCGCGGTGCAGGTAAGCCATCAACTCCAGCCGCGTCTTGTCGGAAATCCGCCACAGCAGGCTGGGCGCAATCGCGTAGCGTTCTTCTTTGGTCTTTTTGAACTGCGTATCGGCTTCACGCACAATGCCGCCCAGACGGAACGCAAAACGCTCATCGTCATCCAGCGGGCCGGTGACATCGAACGCAGCGCCACGCTGCGCATTATTGCCAGCAAACAGTTTGATCTGTCCGCTGCGATCGAACGACGGTTGACGGGAGTTCAGCGCCACAATCCCACCCGGAGAAGAGCGCCCGTAGAGCACAGACGCCGGGCCTCTGACCACTTCAATGCTGTCGAGGAACCAGGGATCGATAACCAGCGAGCTATGAGAGTTGGTATCCCCCATCATCTTCAGCCCGTCGAGATAGACGTTATCAAGACTGCCATCGGAAAAGCCGCGCAGCACCATGTAGTCAAAGCGGTTGGACCCACCGATCTGGTTGTTGTACACACCCGGCGTATAACCAACCGCTTGCCGAACGCTAATCGCACCCTGTTCCTGAATCTGATCGCGCGTAATGATAGAAACGGCCTGAGGAGTCTCGATATCGGGCGTTTCCAGCTTGGTCGCACCGCGTTGCGTTTGAGACGTGACGACGACCGTATCACCCTGAGAAGAAGAGGATGGCGTATCCTGCGCCAGTGCCGACACCGTAAATCCACTGGTAAGGCAGCCAACCACCAGCGCCAGCCGCGTTTTTCTGAACATGGGAATCTCCACAGACCTTATTATTGTAAATAAGAATTATTACCGTTTTTAGTCTTGCAGTAGCTATGCGCAATGACAGCTTGCGTATGCGTAGTGACAAAACGGGAACTCAGTGAGAAAACATCAGACAAGTAAACAAAAGGCGGTATCTGGCATACATGAGGCTCAGAAGGGGGATAACAGAAGGAATACTAGCTGACCATGCGCGCATCGCTCGGAGCCATACCGTAGCGTCGCCGGAAAGCCGTAGCAAAGTTGGTCGCGTGCTGGTAGCCCGACATCCAGGCCGCCTGCTGCACGCTGTATCCCTGCGCCAGATAGCGCCGAGCCAATTCCAGCCGGCAGTCGCGCAGGTAGTCAAAGACCGAATGACCATATGCCTGACGAAACTTGGTACGCAGGCTACTGCTGCTCATCGCGGCCAGCTGCGCCAGTTCATTAAGGGTGTAATCTTTTTCAGGCTGTTGTGCCAGACGTCGTCGAACATTCTCCAGCCGCTCCTGTTCGCCGGGCGGAGGCAATACGCGCCGTTCTCCGCCACGCTGCCCAAATGACAGGCCTTGCCCCAGCAGCTGTAGCATCACACCTTCCAGCATCATCTGGCGCGATAGCCCCGGCGTGGTATTTTCCAGCGCGTGTTGTAGCCCAGATAATAAGTAGCCGGGAACCTGCCATAAAAACGTCGGATTTCCCCCTTGTTGCCACTCGTTCAGCAGCGAGCCTAACAGTGGATCCAAAGCGAAAGTGGCGGGAAAAATACCCAGCGATACGGTGCGAAGATGACAATCCGCAAGGTGGCTGGCGTTCATGACTAACGGGTCACCCAGCCGGGTACTGAATGCCATGCCCGATCGCACAACAAACTCCTTACCGTTCAGGCGCAGCGCGACGCACCCTTCCAGCACCACCAGCGTATAAAACGGGCAGCAGTGCAAAGAGGTCGATTCGTAAGGCTGCAACACGCGCACATTGGAGTTCGTCAGGCAAATACCGGAAGATAGCGTCATCTCTTCGACATCCCCCTGCACAACGATACGCTTTTCTTTCGTGCGATCGCGGCAAGACGACAGCTGCGGGAAGTGGTAATCAATCCCGTAACGTTCACCGATGTCGAAGAAATCCTCAATGGAAAAGAGTCGTTTTAGCATGAGCGGGAAGATACCCTCATCCTGTTTAACGCCCAGAATCAGGCCTGCAGTTAACGGAAAAGCATGGAATGAAAACAGAAAAACGCGTTCTGCTTAATTGGTGATCACCTTACCATTCCCATGAAATCGCATCAATAAGACTGATAACTATTCTCATCATAATGAGTTTCATGTGATGACAGGTTTAGAGGCAGAAAACATCCACGAGCTAATCAGTTTTGTTTTCCAACTGGCGTTAAAAATTATACTGAGGCGGACGAGGACGCCGTGTGAGCAGCATGGACGCTGCGAAAGCTAGTGCCGCGCCGGGAGCGCGTCACTAGCGGCACGATTAGCGTTCTCGAATGCCGAAGGAACCGCGCAGCGGTATAATTTCGCCAGAAAGCCTGGGTTCTCAGGGCAGCGGCGATTGAGCGCCCTGAGCGGGCGTGGCGCTAGTGCCACAGAGAAATAATGTGGTCTATCACGCACGAAACGCCCCCTCACTGACATAGTTGAGATGACAACCTCTCCAAGGTTGATGTTGTCATACTCGACTTAGGTCGCAATTTAATCCGCATCATAGCCCAAATTTGGTGCTAACCAGCGCTCAACGTCACTCACTTCCATACCTTTGCGCACCGCGTAATCCTCAACCTGATCGTGTTGGATTTGCGCGACGGCGAAGTATTTGCTGTCGGGGTGGCTGAAGTACCAACCGGATACCGATGCGCCCGGCCACATGGCATAGGATTCAGTTAACTTCATGCCAGTATGCTTTTCCACATCCAGCAACTGCCAGATTTGCACTTTCTCCGTGTGATCTGGACAAGCCGGATAGCCCGGCGCGGGGCGAATCCCCTGATAGTTTTCTCGAATCAACAGCTCATTACTGAGGTTCTCATTCGGCGCATAGCCCCAGTAGACCTTACGCACACGCTCATGCAGGTATTCTGCAAAGGCTTCCGCCAGACGGTCAGAGATCGCCTTCACCATGATCTTATTGTAATCATCATGCTGGGCTTCCCACTGGTCGGCCAACGTATCTTCTTCAAACCCGCCGGTCACCGCGAAGGCACCAAGATAATCCGGTTTACCGCTGGACTTCGGTGCCACGAAGTCGGATAGACAGTAGTTCGGAAAATCGGTTTTCTCCGTCTGTTGGCGCAGATGGTGACTGACTGACAGCACCGTGTCGCGTCGTTCATCGGTATAAATCACGACGTCATCCCCAACGCGATTCGCCGGGAATAATCCCACTACCCCACGGGGATTCAGCGCCCCGCGTACGGATAAATCATCCAACATCGCATTGGCATCGGCGAACAGGCGCTTGGCTTCTTCTCCCACCACCTCATCTTCCAGAATGCGGGGATATTTCCCCGCCAGCGACCAGGTCATAAAGAACGGCGTCCAGTCAATGTAGTTGCGCAGCGTTTCAATGCTGGCAGTCACTTCCTGAACGCCCAGACGGTGCGCAATCGGCGGCGTGTAACTTTCCCAATCCAGATCAGAGGCATTAGCACGCGCTGTTTCCAGCGTCACCGGCGGCGTTCTCGGCTTTTTACGCGCGTGCTGAATACGCACGGTTTCGTACTCTTTACGGGTACGCGCCACAAAGTCGTCATGTTGCGTACTGGACAGCAGCGCCGACACCACACCGACAGAGCGGGACGCATTTTGTACGTAGACCGTCGGGCCGCTATAGTTTTGTTCAATCTTCACGGCGGTGTGCGCTTTAGAGGTCGTCGCGCCACCAATCAGTAGCGGCAGAGTAAAGCCCTGACGCTCCATCTCTTTCGCCACATTGACCATTTCATCCAGCGACGGCGTAATCAGCCCAGACAGCCCGATGATATCGACCTTCTCTTCACGCGCGGTCTTCAGAATTTTATCCGTCGGCACCATCACGCCCAGATCGATAATCTCGTAGTTGTTACATTGCAGCACCACGCCGACGATATTTTTACCGATATCGTGAACGTCGCCTTTTACCGTCGCCAGCAGGATCTTTCCGGCTGACGTACCTTTGGCTTTACTGGCTTCAATATAGGGTTCGAGGTAGGCCACCGCCTGCTTCATGACACGCGCAGATTTCACTACCTGTGGCAGAAACATTTTCCCTGCACCGAACAGGTCGCCGACAACGTTCATCCCATCCATCAACGGGCCTTCAATGACCTCTATCGGCCGTGCGGCCTGCTGACGCGCTTCTTCAGTATCCAGTTCAATAAATTCGGTAATGCCTTTCACCAGCGAATATTCCAGACGCTTCTTCACATCCCAGCCGCGCCATTCCGCCTGCGTTTTACTGCCTTCATCTTCTGTTTTGCTGCCGCGATATTTTTCCGCCAGCTCAAGCATGCGCTCGGTGGCATCGCTGCGACGGTTCAGGATCACATCCTCCACCGCATCACGTAGTTCCGCAGGGAGATCGTCATAGATCGCCAATTGCCCGGCATTCACGATCCCCATGTCCATGCCGTTGCGGATGGCGTGATAGAGGAAGACAGCGTGGATCGCTTCACGCACCAGATCGTTGCCACGGAATGAGAAGGAGACGTTAGACACGCCGCCGGAGATCATCGCATGCGGCAGTTGCGCCTTGATGTCTGCACAGGCCTCAATGAAATCCACCGCGTAGTTGTTATGCTCGTCGATCCCCGTTGCCACAGCGAAAATGTTCGGATCGAAGATGATATCTTCCGGTGGAAAACCGACTTCTTCCGTCAGGATGCGGTAGGCCCGGCGACAAATTTCAATTTTACGTGCGCGAGTATCTGCCTGACCGACTTCATCAAAGGCCATGACCACCACGGCGGCACCATAGCGCCGTACCAGTTTGGCATGGTGGACAAAGGCCTCCACGCCTTCCTTCATGGAGATCGAGTTAACAATCCCCTTGCCCTGAATGCATTTAAGCCCTTTCTCAACCACGTCCCATTTTGAGGAGTCGATCATGATCGGCACACGGGCAATATCCGGCTCGCCAGCAATAAGATTCAGGAAACGGATCATCGCCGCCTCCGCATCCAGCATGCCTTCATCCATGTTGATATCGATGATCTGCGCGCCGCTTTCCACCTGCTGACGGGCGACATCCAGCGCTTCGTTGTATTTTTCTTCTTTAATCAGTCGTTTAAAACGTGCAGAACCGGTAACGTTGGTCCGCTCACCTACGTTAACAAACAGGGTATTGGCATCGATAGTCAGCGGTTCCAGGCCGGATAAGCGGCAGGCGACCGGGATCTCCGGCAGCTTGCGCGGCGGCACGCCTTCCACCACTTTCGCCATCGCGGCAATATGCGCGGGAGTCGATCCGCAGCAACCACCGACGATATTCAGAAAACCGGATCGCGCCCATTCGCCAATATGTTTCGCCATATCGGCCGGATCTAAATCGTACTCCCCAAAGGCGTTAGGCAACCCTGCGTTGGGGTGCGCACTCACATAGCATTCTGAAATACGTGACAGCTCGGCGACATACTGACGCAACTCATCCGGCCCCAGCGCACAGTTCAAACCGAACGAGAGCGGACGAGAATGGCGTAGAGAGTTGTAAAACGCTTCAGTTGTCTGGCCGGATAGCGTACGTCCTGACGCATCCGTAATCGTGCCGGAAATCATCACTGGCAAGACGATCCCCAGTGCCTCAAATTCGCTTTCGACCGCGAAGCTCGCCGCTTTAGCATTCAACGTATCGAAAATGGTTTCGATCATGATCAGATCGACGCCGCCCGCGATCAGTGCACGTGTCGATTCACGATACGCGTCCACCAGTTGATCAAAACTCACGTTGCGAAATGCAGGATCGTTAACATCGGGAGAGATCGATGCAGTGCGGTTCGTCGGGCCAAGCACACCCGCGACATAACGCGGTTTATCCGGCGTTAACGCCGTCCATTTGTCCGCGCTGGCACGCGCGAGCTGTGCGGCGACGGTATTAATTTCCGCCGACAGCGATTGCATGTCATAGTCCGCCATCGCAATCGTGGTGGCGTTGAAGGTGTTGGTTTCGAGAATGTCGGCACCGGCTTCCAGATAGGCATCATGGATTTCGCTAATCACCTGCGGTCTGGTGAGCACCAGTAGATCGTTATTTCCCTTCACATCGCTCGGCCAGTCGGCAAAGCGCTCCCCGCGATAATCTGCTTCCTGCAGGCGATAACCCTGGATCATGGTTCCCATACCACCATCCAGCACCATGATGCGTTGCGCCAACTGACGCCGCAATTCGTCTACCCGATTACTCACGCGAACCCCATCCCCGGCCAATAAATACGATGTATATTGCGCCTATCCTAGCATAAGTCGTAAAGGTACTAACGCGGTGTAGCATGAGACTTTTTCAGGTCATTTACCGATAAAAAACACAGAGAAAGAAGAGTTGCATTCTGCGGTAAAAAAACGAAAATCAATTCCATTACCACAAAAAGGAATCGACGCCATGACGCCACCAGAGCCAGCTAAACGCGGGAAAAAACCCAGAGCCAGCACGGGCACCGCTGCACAGCCAACCGGGCAGGTTCAGTCGCTGACCCGTGGCCTGACGCTGCTTGAATATATCGCCAAAGCCAACGGCAGCGTGGCGCTAACCGACCTCGCTCAGCAGGCCGGTTTACCGAATTCCACCACTCACCGTCTGCTCACCACTATGCAACAGCAGGGCTTTGTGCGTCAGGTTGGCGATCTGGGGCTGTGGACGATTGGCTCACACGCGTTTATCGTCGGCAGCAGCTTTCTGCAAAGCCGCAACCTGCTGGCGATTGTGCATCCGATAGTACGAAAGTTGATGGAAGACTCGGGCGAAACCGTCAATCTGGCTGTACTCGATCAGACCGACAGTCAGGCGATCATCATCGATCAGGTGCAATGTACGGCGCTGATGCGTATGTCTGCACCGATCGGCGGTAAGCTGCCGATGCATGCTTCCGGTGCCGGGAAAGCGTTTCTGGCGCATTTACCCGATGCGCAGGTCACGCAACTGCTGCACAAGAAAGGGCTGCACGGCTACACACCGCACACTTTCAGCTCGCCACAAGCCCTAAAGGAAAATTTGTCGCTGATTCGCAAGCAGGGTTACTCCTTCGATGATGAAGAGCATGCGCTGGGGTTACGCTGTATCGCGGCCTGTATTCTGGATGAACATCAGGAAGCCTTCGCTGCCATTTCCATCTCTGGCCCCGTATCTCGCATCACGGACGACCGCGTCACGGAACTCGGCGCGCTGGTAATCAAAGCTGCGAAACAGGTGATGCAGGAATACAGTGGGCTATGAATAAAGTGTATTTCTCGTCAGGCCTTTCAGGTGCATGTTTATGCAGACTCTGGGAGGTTTCGTGCGCGATGATGTCGTTATTTTCATGCTACCTCGTAGCACGCGCCCGACACAGGGCGCTTGTATCTTATCCCATGTGGTGATTAGCTATCCCCACATGGGACAGAGAGAGTTTCAACGGGCGGCAAAGATAAACCTTGTGATTGAGTTAAAACCCTCTGTTTCACCTTTCACGCCAACACTGACATTGAACGGTTACCAAGAGCATTGAATTGACTCTGAATGTACAAGCGGAACGGGCGTGACGGTTTCTGTGAAAGGGGAAATCATTATGTATTACGTCGGTATTGATATCAGTAAACGTTTTATTGATGTGTGCTTATTGGTTGATGGCATTAAAGGTAAGCGTAAGACAAAAGTTTTACCCAATGGCACAAGCTCGACAGAATCTCTGGCGCAATGGTTAGCGTTGCAAAAGTGCGAGCCCGTTCAGGCTCATATCATAATAGAATCCACCGGTATTTATCACGAACACCTGGCCTATGGTCTCCATCAGGCTGGTATTCTGGTGTCCGTGATAAATCCACATCGGATACGAGAATTCGCCAAAGGAATGGGGATATTGACCAAAACGGATAAGGTTGATGCTTATGTGCTTGCCTGTTACGGCTGCTTAAAACAACCGGATAGCTGGGCTCCCCCTTCGGAAGCAGTAAGGAAACTCAAGGCATTGCTACAGCACAGGGATAATCTGCTGAATGATAAACAACGCATAGAAAATCGTCTGAACACGCTAAAATCCACAAGACCTCCAGAAGAAATTTTGGGGTCATTGGAATCGATTGAGCAAAATTTAAAGGACGAACTGGCAAGGATTGAGCGTCTGATCGCGGAGCATATAGATAAGCATCCTAGGCTAAAAAATGACCTGACACTTCTGAAGTCGATTAGTGGTATTGGTGAACAAATCGGATGGAACATGCTAGCAATAATCCGAAGCAATAACTTTAGGAGTGCAGAACAGGTGGCCTCATATCTGGGGGTTATCCCTGTTGAACGTCGCTCAGGCAGCTCGGTACGTGGTCGGGCAAGGTTATCAAAAATAGGGCCACCAGGCATTCGGGCAAAACTCTATATGGGTGCCATAGCTGCCATCAGCCATAATCATCATGTAAAAGCGCAGTACGAACGGCTGTTGCTAAAAGGAAAGTCGAAGATGTTGGCAATAGGTGCGGCGATGAGGAAATTGGTTCATCTATGTTATGGCGTACTTCATACTCAGCAACCCTATGATAAAAATTATGGGATAGTAACCCATTAAAATGCTTGACCGGCAACACGGTTACTCAATCGCCGCCGCCCTGTGTACCCAGGCTTTCCGGCTAAATTATGCCGCTGACGCGGTTCCTTCGTCGGTATCAGACTTAACGGACCGCTTGCGACACGTTCCATACGTGGCGCAAGCTTTCGCCGCGTCCTGCGGCTCATCCTAAGCCTGCTATCTCCTCAGCATAATTTTTTACGCCGGGTTACGACAAAAGCCAGAATCATTCTCAGCAGTTGTGTATCGCGGATCAGCACGCTGGCTGAAGCGCTTGCGGCGTCGGTAGGCGTACACATCCTCAATGTGCCCTTCCCTAATACGCTGTTGTAGTGCTCGCCAGTAATCCGCGCAAAACAGATCGCCGTGCATTTCCTCAAACAGCGTACGAATGTGGCGGTCGCTACACAGGAAATGGGGAAACTCTTCGGGAAACACATCATTCGGCGCGACGCTGTACCACGGTTCTGCGGCCAGCTCATCTTCCGGGTGACGCGGCGGCGGTATCTTGCGGAAATTCACCTCGGTCATATAGCAAATTTCATCGTAGTCATAGAACACGACTCGCCCATGACGCGTGACGCCGAAGTTCTTAAAGAGCATATCGCCGGGGAAAATATTCGCCGCAGCCAGCTGCTTGATGGCATTGCCATACTCTTCAATCACATCATGCAACTGCTGTGCGTTTGCCTGCTCCAGATAGAGATTCAACGGCGTCATCCGGCGTTCCATGTACAAATGCTGGATCACCAACCGATCGCCCAGATCTTCCAGCTTATCCGGCACCTCACGCCAAAGTTCATCCAGCAATTCCGAGCTAATACGTTGCTTATCAATGACGAAATTTTCATATTCCTGCGTGTCCGCCATGCGCCCGACGCGATCGTGTTCTTTCACCAGTTGATAGCACGCCATGACCCGCTCCGCACTCACCTCTTTCTGTGGCGCAAAACGATCTTTGATGACCTTAAATACGCGATCGAAAGAAGGCAGCGTAAACACCAGCATCACCATCCCTTTCACGCCGGGTGCGATGATGAACTGCTCTTCTGATTCGGCAATGTAGTGCAAATATTCACGGTAATACTCGGTTTTACTGTGCTTCTGGCAGCCAATCGCCAGGTAAAGCTCCGCCGTCGTCTTCCCCGGCAAAATATCCCGCAGCCAGGCAACCAGCGCAGACGGCAACGGGGCATACACCATAAAATACGAGCGGGCGAAACCGAACACGATGCTGGCGTCTGCCTGACTGGTTAAGCAGGTATCAATAAATAGCGCACCACGTTCATTGTGATGAATCGGCAGCAGGAACGGAAAAATACCGTCAGGGAACGACAACTTGCCCACCAGCCAGGCCGCTTTGTTGCGATAAAACAGTTCGTTAGCCACCTGTAGCGTCGCCTGAGCAAGCTGCTCCGCAGAAAACGTGCGCTGTAAATACGCAACGATATAGCCAATATCACGCGGTAAATCTTCCCACGGTAACCGCAGTGGCACATCACTCAGCAGCTTTTCCAACATATTCTGCCAGCCGTCAGTGGGCACAAACGTCTTGGCGATAGGCCGGGGGATTTCACGAAAGCGCTGTTCAGGCTGAGAGCTGAAAACAAACAGCTTATCCGGCGTCAGTTCACGATGGTTAAACAGCCGGCAGTAGACGGAATTAAAGAAACTCTCGGCAATCTCAAAACGCGGATAGTCCGGCAGTAAACGGGTGTAGATATGCTTCACGCGCGCTAAAAAATCCGCATCATCACAGCGGATACCCGTAATACAGCGCAGTTGTTCGACCACCAGACCGACGTGGTGATCGTATAAGTGAATACGCTGTTTCATCGCCTGCTGTACGGCAGGCCAGTCAGCCTGTTCAAAGCGCTGCTGCGCCCCCGCCGTCACTTCAAGAAAACGTCCATATTGCGCATCAAATCCCTGCAGGATCGTCTGCGCCACCAACTTTTCAAGGTCACGCGTCATCATGATCTCCAGATAAAACCCGGCCAGCCTTACACTGACCGGGTCAGGATCAAAACTGTTGTTCTTCCGTCGATCCCGTCAGCGCCGTCACTGAAGACTCGCCTCCCTGAATGATGTTCGTCACCTTATCGAAGTAGCCGGTACCGACCTCCTGCTGATGCGATGAGAAGGTATAGCCGTCTTTAATCGCTTCAAATTCAGGCTGTTGCACTTTTTCTACGTAGTGCCGCATCCCTTCACCCTGTGCATAGGCGTGCGCCAGATCAAACATGTTGAACCACATGCTATGAATGCCAGCCAGCGTAATGAATTGGTACTTATAGCCCATCGCCGACAGCTCATCCTGAAAACGCGCAATCGTGCTGTCATCCAGATTTTTCTTCCAGTTAAAGGAAGGCGAACAGTTGTACGCCAGCAGCTTACCGGGGAACTTCGCATGAATTGCTTCTGCAAAACGACGCGCCAGCGATAAATCCGGCGTTGAGGTTTCGCACCACACCAGATCGGCATAAGGCGCGTAAGCCAGACCACGGCTGATTGCCTGCTCAATTCCGGCACGCGTACGATAGAAGCCTTCTACCGTGCGTTCTCCAGTGATGAAATCACGGTCATATTCGTCGCAGTCGGACGTCAGCAAATCCGCCGCATCCGCATCGGTTCGCGCAACCAGTAAGGTCGGCACACCCAAGACATCCGCCGCCAGACGCGCCGCAACCAGTTTCTGAATGGCTTCCTGCGTCGGCACCAGCACTTTGCCCCCCATGTGCCCGCATTTCTTCGCCGATGCCAGTTGATCCTCAAAGTGCACCGCTGCGGCACCCGCTTCAATCATCGATTTCATCAGCTCAAACGCATTCAACACGCCGCCAAATCCCGCCTCCGCATCCGCCACAATCGGCAGGAAGTAGTCGGTATGGCGCTTGTCGCCCGGCTCAATATGATTCGCCCACTGAATCTGATCGGCACGCCGAAACGTGTTATTGATGCGTTCAATCACCGCGGGCACAGAGTTCGCTGGGTAGAGCGACTGATCGGGATACATACTGGATGCCAGATTGGCATCCGCCGCCACCTGCCAACCGGAGAGGTAAATCGCCTCAATGCCAGCTTTCGCCTGCTGTAAAGCCTGTCCGCCGGTCAGCGCCCCCAGGCAATTCACATAGCCTTTGCGCGCATCACCATGTAGCAGGTTCCACAGCTTCGCAGCACCGAGCTGCGCGAGCGTACATTCCGGGTTCACCGAACCCCGTAGATTAATCACATCTTCTGCGCTGTAGGGGCGCGTAATACCTTCCCAGCGCGCGGTTTTCCACTCTTTTTCAATATGCTGGACTTGTTGGGTACGAGAGGTCGTCATAGCAGAGGTTCCTTTTTATTATCAGTCAGGATTAATCAAGCAATGCGTAGCCGGGTAACGTCAGGAAGTCGATCAGCTCATCTTGCGTGGTGATTTGCTCCATCAGCCGGGCGGCGTCATCAAAGCGCCCTCCGCTGAAACGGGCATCGCCGAGCTCCTCCTGAATCACAAACATTTCTTCGGCCAGCATCTGTCGGAACAGCGCCTTGGTGATCACTCGACCATCGCTCAATGTCTTGCCGTGGCGAATCCACTGCCAGATTGAGGTGCGGGAGATTTCTGCCGTCGCCGCATCCTCCATCAGCCCATAAATCGGGACGCAGCCATTACCGGATATCCATGCCTCGATGTACTGCACCGCAACGCGAATATTCGCGCGCATCCCCACTTCCGTGCGCTCTCCCGGACAAGGCTCAAGCAATTCCTCGGCACGAATGGGGGCATCCTGTTCACGGCCGATATTGAGCTGATTTTTACGCTCACCTAACGCTCGATCGAACACCTCCATCACGGCATCTGCCAGCCCCGGATGAGCCACCCAGGTGCCATCATGCCCATTGTGAGCTTCCAACTCTTTGTCTTTACGTACCTTATCCAATACCCAGTTATTGCGTTCCGCATCCTTACTCGGAATGAACGCTGCCATCCCACCCATGGCGAACGCGCCACGGCGATGGCAGGTTTTGATCAACAGTCGTGAGTAAGCGCTAAGGAAGGGTTTTTCCATCGTTACCGACTGGCGGTCAGGCAGCACGCGATCGCTGTGGTTCTTTAATGTTTTGATATAGCTGAATATATAATCCCAGCGCCCGCAGTTCAGCCCAACGATATGATCGCGCAAGTGATAGAGGATTTCGTCCATCTGGAAAACGGCAGGCAGTGTTTCAATCAACACCGTCGCTTTGATCGTCCCACGCGGCAGGTCAAAACGATCTTCCGTATAACAGAAGACGTCATTCCACCAGGCCGCTTCCTGCCATGACTGCGTCTTGGGCAGATAGAAGTAAGGGCCGCTACCTTTCTTCAGCAATTCCTGATAGTTGTGGAAAAAATACAGTGCGAAATCAAACAGGCTGCCAGGAATGGCCTCCCCCTGCCAGGACACGTGTTTTTCAGGCAAATGCAACCCACGCACGCGGCAAATCAATACAGCAGGATTGGGCTTCAACTGGTAAATTTTTCCTGCTTCGTTGATATAGGAAATCGTACTGCGTACGGCATCCCGCAAGTTGATTTGCCCGTCGATGACCTTTTCCCATCCCGGCGACAATGAATCTTCAAAGTCCGCCATGAAAACTTTCACATTGGCATTCAATGCATTGATTACCATCTTGCGTTCAACCGGGCCGGTAATCTCAACGCGACGATCCTGAAGGTCATCGGGAATACCGCGTATTGTCCACGTCTTATCACGAATGGAAGCCGTTTCTGAAATAAAATCAGGAAGCTTACCCTGATCGATATTACGCTGCTGTACCTGTCGTTCGGCGAGCAACTGATTACGTGCCGGCGTGAAATGCGCGACCAGCTCCGTTAAGAAATCAATCGCTTCCTCCGTAAGAATTTGCTTCTCACCTTCACCAAAACGCTGACTAAACGCCAATTCTCTGTTTATCGTCTGCTGCATCATTCGTGGTTCCTTTTCAGATTCCGCTTCATTCATCAACAACCGCCAAATCGGCAAACCAGTATGTACATTTCTTAGCCGACAGAATTAAGCGTAATACAAGAAAAATCAAAATCAAAAACAATTTCCATTTTTTAATCTATGTGAGATTAACTCATTAATAAAAATGAAAATTAAAATAGAAGAAGAAGAGAAATGACTTTCACTTATCAGCAGAAATGGCGATGGTTCAGCACAAAAAAGAAAGGCACCTTAAAAGGTGCCTCAGAGAAAGAACGAGGATGGATTAGTCCAGCGTAGGGTTCATTCGACGTAAATCGTAAGGCGTAATCTGGTAGACGTAGTAATTCAGCCAGTTAACAAAAAGCAGATGACCGTGACTGCGCCAGCTCGCTTTCGGTGCCAGTTCAGGATTGTCATCGGGGAAATAGTTAACCGGTACAGCAGGATCCAATCCGGCATCATAATCACGGAAAAACTCTCCAGCCAACGTTAGGGCGTCGTACTCTGGGTGTCCGGTAACAAACGCCAGACGCTTATCTTTGCTGGCAAACAAATAGGCGCCAGCCTGCTCCGACTCAACCAGAATATCCAAATCTGTATGCTGCCGAATCACATCAACCGGGAAATCCGCATAGCGCGAATGTGGAGCCAGAAACGTTTCATCAAAACCGCGGGTCAGCAACGCATGGGGCTGTAACGTCTGATGCGAATAAACGCCAGAGAGCTTTTCCTTGCGGGTCATCTTAGGAATACCGTAGAGGATATTGAGAGCGGCCTGCACAGCCCAACACACAAATAATGTGGAGGTAACATGCTCTTTTGCCCACTCGATGACACGCGCAATCTGTGGCCAATAAACAACATCGCAGAAATCGACTAATCCCAACGGTGCGCCCGTCACAATCAGGCCATCAAAATTATCGTTCTGAATATCGTCGAAATCGCAGTAGAAGTTATTCAAATGCTCGGCCGGCGTATTCTTTGATTCACGGCTATCAATACGCAACAGCTGGATATCAATCTGTAGGGGAGAGTTGGATAACAGGCGCAGAAACTGGTTTTCAGTCTCGATCTTTTTAGGCATCAGGTTCAGCACCAGCACTTTGAGGGGACGAATTTCCTGCGTTTTAGCACGCGAGGACGTCATGACAAAGACGTTCTCATTACGCAGAAAATTGACGGCTGGTAACTCATCAGGAACCCGAATTGGCATAACCTTATATCCTCAAAGCATACGTTTAAACGTTTAGACATCCAGATGCCCGAAGATAGCGAGTTTTCGTACTAATGTCGAGTGCTCAGCGCATAAGGTGAAAATGTTTCACTGTGCCTAAGAAAACGCTATTGTGATTATAATTTTTTCTTAGCTTGTTCAATGACCTCAGAATCCGTTAGCCCCCTAGCATGCCCTACGATAATCACATGGGCATTGCGTGATGCGCCAAACGAAACTTCCAACAGCACCCGCTCTTCTACCTGAGATAGCCCACCTTCATTCATTTCAAGAGCGTGAACAACGAGGATATCTCGACCAAATTTGAACCATCTGAATGGTATAAATTTCTTGAGTAAATCTTGCAGCACTTTTTCCGCGCTAAAGAAATCAGCAATCAATATACGAGAGTTACTAAAAACCAGGCTAGAGTCCCTAAATTCCTGACGTGTTTCCGGATTACGAACCGTCATTTGATTCTTACGGATTTGAACATATAAGATCGTCATGAATCTCCCTGTATTTATTATTCCATATGGGTTTCTCTACGTACAAACAGCGAGCAAATCGTTGCAGATAACATCCCAAATTCCCCATAGCAAAAAGCCCCTGTCTTCCGACAGGGGCTTTCCACTTGTTTGATGCCTGGCAGTTCCCTACTCTCACATGGGGAAGCCCCACACTACCATCGGCGCTACGGCGTTTCACTTCTGAGTTCGGCATGGGGTCAGGTGGGACCACCGCGCTATCGCCGCCAGGCAAATTCTGTTTCATTCCGACCGTTACTTAACATGACCTTATTTCTTTGTCATCTCCGTAACCACCAGAACCAATCTTCGAACAAGCTGAATATCGTTCTCTATGAGTCATCTCACAAAACACCTTCGGTGTTGTAAGGTTAAGCCTCTCGGGTCATTAGTACTGGTTAGCTCAACGTATCGCTACGCTTACACACCCAGCCTATCTACGTCGTCGTCTTCAACGGCCCTTCAGGGACATCTAGTGTCCAGGGAAGACTCATCTCGAGGCAAGTTTCCCGCTTAGATGCTTTCAGCGGTTATCTCTTCCGCACTTAGCTACCGGGCAATGCAATTGGCATCACAACCCGTACACCAGTGGTGCGTTCACTCCGGTCCTCTCGTACTAGGAGCAACCCCTCTCAATCTTCCAACGCCCACGGCAGATAGGGACCGAACTGTCTCACGACGTTCTAAACCCAGCTCGCGTACCACTTTAAATGGCGAACAGCCATACCCTTGGGACCTACTTCAGCCCCAGGATGTGATGAGCCGACATCGAGGTGCCAAACACCGCCGTCGATATGAACTCTTGGGCGGTATCAGCCTGTTATCCCCGGAGTACCTTTTATCCGTTGAGCGATGGCCCTTCCATTCAGAACCACCGGATCACTAAGACCTGCTTTCGCACCTGCTCGAGCTGTCACTCTCGCAGTCAAGCTAGCTTATGCCTTTGCACTAACCTCCTGATGTCCGACCAGGATTAGCTAACCTTCGTGCTCCTCCGTTACGCTTTGGGAGGAGACCGCCCCAGTCAAACTACCCACCAGACACTGTCCGCAACCCGGATTACGGGTCTACGTTAGAACATCAAACATTAAAGGGTGGTATTTCAAGGTTGGCTCCATGCAGACTGGCGTCCACACTTCAAAGCCTCCCACCTATCCTACACATCAAGGCTCAAGGTTCAGTGTCAAGCTATAGTAAAGGTTCACGGGGTCTTTCCGTCTTGCCGCGGGTACACTGCATCTTCACAGCGAGTTCAATTTCACTGAGTCTCGGGTGGAGACAGCCTGGCCATCATTACGCCATTCGTGCAGGTCGGAACTTACCCGACAAGGAATTTCGCTACCTTAGGACCGTTATAGTTACGGCCGCCGTTTACCGGGGCTTCGATCAAGAGCTTCGCCTTGCGGCTGACCCCATCAATTAACCTTCCGGCACCGGGCAGGCGTCACACCGTATACGTCCACTTTCGTGTTTGCACAGTGCTGTGTTTTTATTAAACAGTTGCAGCCAGCTGGTATCTTCGACTGATTTCAGCTCCATGAGCAAGTCACTTCACTTACCATCAGCGTGCCTTCTCCCGAAGTTACGGCACCATTTTGCCTAGTTCCTTCACCCGAGTTCTCTCAAGCGCCTGAGTATTCTCTACCTGACCACCTGTGTCGGTTTGGGGTACGATTCGGTGTTACCTGGAGCTTAGAGGCTTTTCCTGGAAGCGTAGCATCAGTTACTTCATCACCGTAGTGACTCGTCATCACGCCTCAGTGTTAACGATGACCCGGATTTACCAAAGTCACCCACCTTCACGCTTAAACCGGGACAACCGTCGCCCGGATAACCTAGCTTTCTCCGTCCCCCCTTCGCAGTAACACCCAGTACAGGAATATTAACCTGTTTCCCATCGACTACGCTTTTCAGCCTCGCCTTAGGGGTCGACTCACCCTGCCCCGATTAACGTTGGACAGGAACCCTTGGTCTTCCGGCGTGCGGGTTTTTCACCCGCATTATCGTTACTTATGTCAGCATTCGCACTTCTGATACCTCCAGCAACCCTCACAGGCCACCTTCGCAGGCTTACAGAACGCTCCCCTACCCAACAACACTAAGTGTCGCTGCCGCAGCTTCGGTGCATGGTTTAGCCCCGTTACATCTTCCGCGCAGGCCGACTCGACCAGTGAGCTATTACGCTTTCTTTAAATGATGGCTGCTTCTAAGCCAACATCCTGGCTGTCTATGCCTTCCCACATCGTTTCCCACTTAACCATGACTTTGGGACCTTAGCTGGCGGTCTGGGTTGTTTCCCTCTTCACGACGAACGTTAGCACCCGCCGTGTGTCTCCCGTGATAACATTCTTCGGTATTCGTAGTTTGCATCGGGTTGGTAAGTCGGGATGACCCCCTAGCCGAAACAGTGCTCTACCCCCGAAGATGAATTCACGAGGCGCTACCTAAATAGCTTTCGGGGAGAACCAGCTATCTCCCGGTTTGATTGGCCTTTCACCCCCAGCCACAAGTCATCCGCTAATTTTTCAACATTAGTCGGTTCGGTCCTCCAGTTAGTGTTACCCAACCTTCAACCTGCCCATGGCTAGATCACCGGGTTTCGGGTCTATACCCTGCAACTTAACGCCCAGTTAAGACTCGGTTTCCCTGCGGCTCCCCTATTCGGTTAACCTTGCTACAGAATATAAGTCGCTGACCCATTATACAAAAGGTACGCAGTCACACCCCGAAGGATGCTCCCACTGCTTGTACGTACACGGTTTCAGGTTCTATTTCACTCCCCTCGCCGGGGTTCTTTTCGCCTTTCCCTCACGGTACTGGTTCACTATCGGTCAGTCAGGAGTATTTAGCCTTGGAGGATGGTCCCCCCATATTCAGACAGGATGTCACGTGTCCCGCCCTACTCATCGAACTCACAGCCTGTGCATTTTTGTGTACGGGACTATCACCCTTTACTGTGCGACTTTCCAGACGCTTCCACTAACACACAAACTGATTCAGGTTCTGGGCTCTTCCCCGTTCGCTCGCCGCTACTGGGGGAATCTCGGTTGATTTCTTTTCCTCGGGGTACTGAGATGTTTCAGTTCCCCCGGTTCGCCTCATTACGCTATGGATTCACATAATGATAGTGTGTCGAAACACACTGGGTTTCCCCATTCGGGTATCGTCGGGTATAACGCTTCATATCAGCTTACCGACGCTTATCGCAGATTAGCACGCCCTTCATCGCCTCTGACTGCCTAGGCATCCACCGTGTACGCTTAGTCGCTTAACCTCACAACCCGAAGGTGTCTTTGATAAATCAAAGTCACTGTCGCGCTGCGATTATTTGAGAGACTCATTGACAGACTGCATCGTCATCGACACCCGAAGGTATCAACGCACGTTCAGCTGTCATGTTTCAATTTTCAGCTTGTTCCAGATTGTTAAAGAGCAATATCTTAAACCCTGACTATTACTAATCAGTTTTAAGATATGAGGTAAGTAGTTGACTTACTGAAGACCCCCGCTTTCACCGGAATGGTCGGATGCGCTGGCGTCCCCTAGGGGATTCGAACCCCTGTTACCGCCGTGAAAGGGCGGTGTCCTAGGCCTCTAGACGAAGGGGACACGACACCGTACTTTGTTGACGCTTTTGCTCATTATTTTCATCAGACAATCTGTGTGAGCACTTCACTCAACGCACATCTTCTTGGTAAGGAGGTGATCCAACCGCAGGTTCCCCTACGGTTACCTTGTTACGACTTCACCCCAGTCATGAATCACAAAGTGGTAAGCGCCCTCCCGAAGGTTAAGCTACCTACTTCTTTTGCAACCCACTCCCATGGTGTGACGGGCGGTGTGTACAAGGCCCGGGAACGTATTCACCGTAGCATTCTGATCTACGATTACTAGCGATTCCGACTTCATGGAGTCGAGTTGCAGACTCCAATCCGGACTACGACGTACTTTATGAGGTCCGCTTGCTCTCGCGAGGTCGCTTCTCTTTGTATACGCCATTGTAGCACGTGTGTAGCCCTACTCGTAAGGGCCATGATGACTTGACGTCATCCCCACCTTCCTCCAGTTTATCACTGGCAGTCTCCTTTGAGTTCCCGGCCGAACCGCTGGCAACAAAGGATAAGGGTTGCGCTCGTTGCGGGACTTAACCCAACATTTCACAACACGAGCTGACGACAGCCATGCAGCACCTGTCTCACAGTTCCCGAAGGCACTAAGGTATCTCTACCGAATTCTGTGGATGTCAAGAGTAGGTAAGGTTCTTCGCGTTGCATCGAATTAAACCACATGCTCCACCGCTTGTGCGGGCCCCCGTCAATTCATTTGAGTTTTAACCTTGCGGCCGTACTCCCCAGGCGGTCGATTTAACGCGTTAGCTCCGGAAGCCACGCCTCAAGGGCACAACCTCCAAATCGACATCGTTTACAGCGTGGACTACCAGGGTATCTAATCCTGTTTGCTCCCCACGCTTTCGCACCTGAGCGTCAGTCTTTGTCCAGGGGGCCGCCTTCGCCACCGGTATTCCTCCAGATCTCTACGCATTTCACCGCTACACCTGGAATTCTACCCCCCTCTACAAGACTCTAGCTTGCCAGTTTCAAATGCAGTTCCCAAGTTAAGCTCGGGGATTTCACATCTGACTTAACAAACCGCCTGCGTGCGCTTTACGCCCAGTCATTCCGATTAACGCTTGCACCCTCCGTATTACCGCGGCTGCTGGCACGGAGTTAGCCGGTGCTTCTTCTGCGGGTAACGTCAATCGGTGAGAGTATTAATCTCACCGCCTTCCTCCCCGCTGAAAGTGCTTTACAACCCGAAGGCCTTCTTCACACACGCGGCATGGCTGCATCAGGCTTGCGCCCATTGTGCAATATTCCCCACTGCTGCCTCCCGTAGGAGTCTGGACCGTGTCTCAGTTCCAGTGTGGCTGGTCATCCTCTCAGACCAGCTAGGGATCGTCGCCTAGGTGAGCCATTACCTCACCTACTAGCTAATCCCATCTGGGCACATCTGATGGCAAGAGGCCCGAAGGTCCCCCTCTTTGGTCCGAAGACGTTATGCGGTATTAGCTACCGTTTCCAGTAGTTATCCCCCTCCATCAGGCAGTTTCCCAGACATTACTCACCCGTCCGCCGCTCGTCACCCGAAGAGCAAGCTCTTCTGTGCTACCGCTCGACTTGCATGTGTTAGGCCTGCCGCCAGCGTTCAATCTGAGCCATGATCAAACTCTTCAATTTAAGATTTGTTTGATTTGCTGAACTCGTCAGCGATGCTCAAAGAATTAAAACTGTTTATTCGTAATGAATTTACTGTTGTTCACTCTTCAAGACTTTTTATATCGTTAAGATACGGTCTTGTGAGTGCCCACACAGATTGTCTGATTAAATTGTTAAAGAGCAGTGCGTTGCAGCCTTAACCGCTTCGCGAGGTGGCGTATATTACGCTTTTCACCTTCAGAGTCAACGCTTATTTTAAAGCGTTTTCTCTTTCTTTACCGACCCGGTTGTGAATCACAGCGCCGTGTCGATGGAGGCGCATTATAGGGATCCGTTTTCGTTACACAACAACTTTCTTGATCTTTTTTTCTATTCGCCTGTTTTTCGACCCTTTCGATGAGATCTTACTCGATCCACACCACTTTTCAGTTGCCGATGTCTCATATCTGTCGATATTTTGTCTGTAATGCGAATATCAGTATGTGGAAAATAACTACGAGGTTGTCGATGAGTGCAAAAACATTCCGTCGTTATAACGGCATTTCTCCCGTTTTAGGCGAAAGAGTCATGGTCGATCACTCCAGCGTGGTGATTGGCAAAGTAGCACTAGGCGATGATGTTGGTATCTGGCCCCTTGTCGCCATACGCGGTGATGTTAACTACATCACGATCGGCGCCCGAAGCAATATTCAGGATGGATCAGTGCTCCATATCACCCACTGTTCAGAGAAAAAACCAGAAGGTAACCCGCTTATTATTGGGGAAGATGTCACGGTGGGTCATAAAGCGATGCTGCACGGTTGCCGAATAGGAAATCGGGTTCTGGTAGGAATGGGGTCAATACTTCTGGATGGCGCCATTGTTGAAGATGATGTCATGATTGGTGCTGGTAGCCTGGTCCCTCCAGGAAAACGACTAGAAAAGGGACATCTATACCTCGGCAGCCCAGTCAAAAAAATTAGACCACTGACACAAGAAGAAATAAAAGGATTAATTTACTCGGCAAACAACTATGTTCGTTGGAAAGATGAATATCTCGCTCAGGACAACGAGTAGTAACCTTCATCATCCCATTCTTCAGCAACGATCATTTTCTCCAGTTCATCTTCAAGGTCCCATCGATATTCCCTGAACAGTGACAGCCACTGTTCAGGGCTATTGCCACCATAGCGTTGCTGAAGCAGCTCTGCGCTCACTAAGCATTCCTGCTGAAAGCCATTCACTAAAACAGGGCAACGGATCGCCATGGCCTTATCATCCCAACTTTCACGATCTGGGAACTGGATCGCCTGATTCACGTCGCAAGATCCTGCTTTAGCAAAGCAATTACTGGTTCTACATCTGGCATCACCCCATGCCAAATCTTAAACGCATGTGCCGCTTGCCCCACCAACATTCCCAAACCATCTGCATAGTGGATAGCACCATGCTGTACGCACCATGACAAAAAAGGTGTCAGTTGTGGCAGATAGAACATGTCATAACAGCCTGTTTCCGGTGAAATGAGTTCTGGCGGTAAGTTAGGAATACTGTCGTACATCCCAGAAGATGTCGCGTTAATGATCAGATCGAACGACTGGCCATGTAAATCGTCTAGGGCAACAGCTTTAATGTCCCCAATACCACTGAAGACCTTAACCAATTCATCAGCCTTGGAAAACGTCCTATTCGTCAGCACAACCGTACAGCCATAAGCCAGTAAGGGTTGAATAACCCCTCGTGCTGCACCACCAGAACCAACCAGCAACACACGATCCGACGGCTTCACCAGCGCCAAGCGTTGCAGATCGCTGAGTAAACCAATGCCATCTGTGTTATCACCAAACAGGCGACCGTCATTCAGTCTCTTCAATGTATTAACCGCCCCTGCAAGCGCCGCGCATTCGCTACGCTCATCAGCTTCGGCAAAGGCACGCTCTTTAAAGGGCGCAGTGACATTCGCACCACCAGCACCATTGAGAAAATACTGACGCAGCATTTGCTCAAAATCATCCAAAGGCGCTAAAACGCGCTCGTACGTTAACGTTATCCCCGTCTGTGCAGCAAATAGCTCATGTATGCGAGGTGATTTACTATGCGCAATCGGATTGCCAAAAACTGCAAAAGACGTTACTTCAGACACGTTCCCCTCCAACTTGCTATTACCCCTGACGAATAAGCTCGCCTGTTAATACATCCCTGATTTCGGATGGGTTCATTCTTCCGCCAACATCCCCAACTAGCACAGAAAAATCATCACCAAATTGTTGAGAAACTTCCTGAGCCGTACGGCAAGGAGGTTGACCACTTAAATTGGCGCTGGTCGACACCAACGGTTTACCGTAACGCTGGCACAGTTCTTTAACTAACGGATGGTCGCTAACGCGCACAGCAAGAGAAGAAAATTGCCCCGTTAACCATTGTGGAGTCGTACGTTTTGCAGGTAATACCCAAGTAACCGGACCAGGCCATGTGGAAAACATTATCGCCTTCTGCTCATCGGATAACACGCTGTCATCAATATAAGGAGCCAGTTGGCTAAAATCTGCTGCAATCAGGATCAACCCTTTTTGCCAGGAGCGCTGTTTTAACGCTAGCAGACGATTAACCGCCACTTCACTATCAGGATCGCAGCCTAACCCGAATACTGCCTCAGTCGGGTACGCAATAACCTGTTCATTGTGTAATTCCCGTAAAACAGGAATCATTAGTTCATCAGAGACATCACTCATTCTTATCAACTTCTGCCGCTACCGGCTTTCCACATAATTTACTGGCACAAAATAGCTTGATGCCTTGTGCCGTTTTTTTCTCAAACAATAAGGCGTAATGGCAAGAAGGGCATTCACCCGCTATCGGCTTATGGTTTAACGTAAACTGGCAATCGGGATAGCGATCGCAAGAATGAAATACCTTACCGTAGCGAGACTTACGCTGTAACAACGTGCCTTCATTACACTGTGGGCATCGAATCGCCGTGTCATCAGGGCGATCGATAGTCTCAGTATGATGGCATTCAGGGTAATTGCCACAGCCGATGAACATCCCATAACGGCCTTGCCTTAGTACCAACGTCGACTGACAAAGCGGGCACTGTTGCCCATCCAACACTTTGACGATATGTCCATCAGCCTGCGCTTTCAGTGGGCGAATAAATTCGCATTCTGGATACGCAGAACAGCCTAAGAATGGGCCGTGCCGGCCAGAACGGATAACCAGCACTGACCCACAGTCTGGGCATATTTCCTGTTTTTTTTCAGCAAACAGTACGGACTTAGCCATTCGAAATGTTATCCCTCTGGCTATTGCACATAACCGTCATTGACCTCAAAGAGTAATTCTTCCATTTGCTGATAGGCATTCTCACAGCCAGGCACATTGAAAAGCACCATGAGAATGACCCACTTAAGATCTTCCAGATCAAATTCCTGCGTTTCCAATGCCATGACGCGTTCGATAACCATCTCGCGCGTTTCAAGATTCAGAACCTGAATTTGCTCAAGGAACAATAAAAAGCCACGACATTCCGCATCAAGACGCAACGTTTCATCCTGCGTGTAGATCCGCATAGCCAGAGGATCGTTCGCCAAATAAAGCGGTGCAGTCTGCCCTTCCTGAATATCGGCTAATTTTTCCAGCCAACTCAACGCGCTATAGATATCGTTACGATCAAATCCAGCGCGGGTGAGGTCATCAGTTAACGTATCCTGATCGACACGCATTTCAGTTTCATTGTGGATGTAGCTCTCAAACAAGTACATGAGTACGTCGAACATGGCCTGCCCTCCTTAATCGGACATAGCCGCCGGGTACTGCTGCGATCCATCCTGCTAACTCCAGCTCTAATAGCTTAGTGACTATCTCTGGCACAGGTTGGCCGGCACGTTCAGCGACAACGTCAACAGGTGTAACCTCATCTCCTACGTTAGCCAACACGTCGGCAAATGGCAATTCGCCATCCTCTTCTTCGTTAGAAATAGTTTGCCCGCTTTCCATTGGCAGCCACTGTAGCTCACTCACCAATTGCTCAAGAATATCCTTCGGATGTGTCACCAGACTGGCTCCTTGCTGGATCAACCAGTGCGTCCCCTCGGTCATCGGATTACCGATTGGTCCAGGCAGAGCGAAAACCTCCCGTCCTTGCTCTAAAGCATAACGCGCCGTGACCAGAGACCCGCTACGTATAGACGCCTCAATGACCAGAACGCCCAGCCCTAGCCCGCTGATAATGCGATTTCTTCTGGGGAAGTTGGTTGGGAAAGGCGGCATTGCAAGGGGAAATTCGGAGACCAGCGCGCCGCCATCGCCACAAATACGTTCGGCAAGCTTAGCGTGCCGCTTAGGATAAATATTCTCCAGTCCACTTCCCAACACAGCAATGGTTCTCCCTCCCATATCCAAAGCAGCGCGATGAGCAATACCATCAATGCCAATCGCTAACCCACTTGTCACTGTGAGTTCGTTTGCGGCAAGTTCTTGAGCAAAAAAACCTCCCCAGCGTTCGCCGTAAGCACTGCTACTTCGGCTGCCAATAATCGATATTTGCGGCGATGCCAATAGCTCAGGAGAACCAGACACAAAAAGCAACAGTGGAAAATCACGAATATTGCTCAACAGAAAGGGATACAGGGCATCTTCACACGTCACGAGATGATGATTGGGATAAGACAACCAATTGAGTGTTTCTTCCAGGACCTTATGTTCATAAGAATAGAATTGTGTAATTTGAGCATCAGACAAACCTAATGTGCTCAGACTCTCATTATCGAACATATTTAAATCAATAAGCTTGCTGACAATAGCCTGAGCACGTCTGGCGCTCAGGTGCTTTACGCCCGTCATACGTAGCCAAATTTCCGTTGATAGCATCAGCGTCCCTTATTCCGCTATGTTCAGATAAGTGGTGCAATTCAGTTCTGATGCTGTCAATCGGGGCAGGAAATGTCTAGAATGAGCGCTAAGACTCTCTCACTATTCAGATACAGATCTAAACATATATGGCAGTTTTGCAGGTATTACATTTCCCAGACGAGCGGCTCCGCATTACCGCGCAGCCCGTAAAAGAAGTCAATGCAGATATTCAACGTATCGTGGATGATATGTTCGATACCATGTACGAAGAAGAAGGTATTGGACTGGCCGCGACACAGGTGGATATCCATCAACGTATCATTGTTATTGACGTCTCTGAAGAACGAGACCAACGGCTGGTGCTAATCAATCCCGAACTGATTGAAAAGAGCGGCGATACTGGTATCGAAGAGGGTTGCCTGTCGATCCCCGAAACGCGCGCGCTGGTTCCTCGTGCAGAGCATGTAAAAGTGCGTGCATTGGATCGTGAAGGTAAGACGTTTGAACTTGAAGCAAGCGAGCTATTGGCCATTTGTATCCAGCATGAAATGGATCATCTGGTTGGGAAACTGTTTATCGATTACCTTTCCCCGCTTAAACGCCAGCGCATTCGTCAAAAACTGGAAAAACTGGCTAAGCAGAATAGCCGAGCCCGCTAATTTTCATTCTGACAGGAAGCACCGTGTCTGATTCTTTACGCATAATCTTTGCCGGCACCCCTGACTTTGCAGCGCGTCACCTTGACGCGCTTTTATCATCAGGACATGAGGTCGTTGGCGTTTTCACTCAGCCCGATCGCCCATCTGGCAGGGGCAACAAGCTCACCCCCAGTCCGGTGAAAGTACTGGCAGAGCAACATAACATTCCCGTTTTTCAGCCTAAATCTCTGCGACCAGCAGAAAATCAGGCGATGGTTCAGGCGTTAGATGCCGATGTTATGGTCGTTGTCGCCTACGGCTTAATTCTGCCGCAGCCCGTATTATCGATGCCTCGCCTTGGCTGCATTAATGTCCACGGTTCCCTATTGCCTCTCTGGCGTGGAGCAGCTCCCATCCAGCGTGCATTGTGGGCTGGAGACAGCGAAACGGGCGTGACGATCATGCAAATGGACGTTGGACTCGATACTGGCGCAATGTTGCACAAAATTTCGTGCCCTATTCTGCCGCAGGATACTAGCGCCACGTTGTACGATAAACTTGCTGAACTGGGGCCACGTGGCTTATTAGAAACGCTGGAATTACTTGCTGACGGCAGCGCTGTCGCTGAAGCACAAAATGACGCCCTTGCCACCTACGCAGAAAAGCTCAGCAAAGAAGAAGCTCGTCTAAACTGGCAGTTATCTGCCGAGCAACTTGAGCGTTGTATTCGTGCTTTTAATCCTTGGCCTGTCAGCTATTTCACGGTAGATGAACAACCGGTGAAAGTCTGGAAAGCCGAGGTCATTACTACAGCACATAGTACATTGCCCGGCACCATCCTTCAGGCAGATAAACAGGGTATTCAGGTGGCAACAGCCGCTGGTATCTTGAATATTCAGGAATTGCAGCCGGCAGGCAAAAAAGTGATGAGTGCGCAGGATCTGCTTAACTCACGTCGTGAGTGGTTCGTTCCCGGTAATACACTGGACTAATCTATTTTTCATACCAGCGTCATGCCGGTATATCCTCTCTTTTTACGTATACGTCATCGCTAACACATGAAAAGCTCATACAATCTACGCAGTATTGCCGCAAAAGTGGTGGGACAGGTTCTGGATCAGGGACAGTCACTCAGTGCCTTATTACCTGTTCATCAGCGTGAAGTCTCCGAGAAAGATCGCGCACTTTTACAAGAGCTTTGCTTTGGCGTATTGCGCGTTTTACCTCAGTTGGAGTGGTGTATTCAGCAACTGATGGCAAAACCCCTGACGGGCAAACAACGCACGCTGCATTACCTCATCATGGTCGGCATTTACCAATTGCACTATACGAGAATCCCACCACATGCGGCTCTGGCAGAAACGGTAGAAGGTGCAGTCGCACTAAAACGGCCACAGCTCAAGGGGCTGATTAATGGCGTATTGCGTCAATTCCAGCGCCAGCAGGAAGAACTCATTCAGCGTGAAGCAAATCACTCATCTCACTACCTGCATCCAAGCTGGCTACTAGCGCGTATTGAGCACGCCTATCCAAATCACTGGCAAACTATCGTTGAGGCAAATAATCAACGTCCTCCGATGTGGTTACGCGTAAATCGGTTACACCATACGCGGGAAGCGTACTTAAATTTACTGGCACAAGAGGGAATTGAAGCATTCCCTCACACTGAATTCACTGATGCGATACGGCTTGCTTCTCCTTGCGCAGTCGATCAATTACCGGGATTTTCACAAGGGTGGGCAACGGTGCAAGATGCTTCTGCCCAAGGCTGCGTCTATTGGCTCGATCCACAAGATGGCGAGCAGATCCTCGACCTCTGCGCTGCACCTGGAGGAAAAACGACGCATATTTTAGAAGCTGCGCCACAATCTCACGTACTCGCTGTCGATATTGATGAAACCCGTTTAGGTCGAGTAAAAGAAAATTTACTTCGATTACAAATGCATGCAGAAGTGAAACAGGGTGATGGACGTTACCCCGATTCATGGTGTGAAGGGCGTATGTTTGACCGTATTCTGTTGGATGCCCCTTGTTCCGCCACAGGCGTGATTCGTCGCCATCCAGATATTAAATGGTTACGCCGGGACAGAGATATCGAGGAACTGGTTGCTCTGCAAAAAGAGATTTTTGACGCCATCTGGCCACATCTCAAAGTAGGCGGAACGATGGTCTACGCGACTTGCTCCATTCTGCCACAAGAAAACGCTCAACAAGTTACGGATTTCCTGACTCGCCATGCCGATGCAACACTGGTTGATACAGGAACACGCGAACTGCCAGGCATACAGATGCTGCCTCATGCTGATGGTGGCGATGGTTTCTTTTATGCGAAGCTGGTAAAAAACTGATATTGAACCCAGTATTGTCTGCAACAGGCAGCAATCAATAAACGGCATGGCTTATTATGAAAATTATCATCCTTGGCGCGGGTCAGGTCGGTGGAACACTGGCTGAAAATCTAGCTGGTGAAAACAATGACATCACTGTCGTTGATACTGATGCAAACCGGTTACGCCAGCTTCAGGATAAGTTTGATCTACGCGTCGTTACGGGCTATGCCTCTCACCCGCGAGTACTGCGTGAAGCGGGAGCGGAAGATGCTGATATGCTGGTCGCCGTTACCAATTCAGATGAAACGAATATGGTCGCCTGCCAGATCGCTTATTCTCTTTTCAAAACCCCAAACCGGATTGCGCGCATTCGTGCTGCCGAATACATCCGTGAATCAGAACAGCTGTTTTTACCAGAAGCGGTTCCCATCGACCACCTGATCTCCCCAGAGCAATTGGTAATCGATAACATCTACAAACTGATCGAATATCCTGGAGCACTTCAGGTCGTCAACTTCGCTGAAGGCAAAGTGAGCCTTGCTGCGGTTAATGCCTATTATGGCGGCCCATTAGTTGGTAACGCTCTTACCTCTCTTCGTGAACACATTCCTCATGTAGAGACCCGCGTTGCGGCTATTTTTCGTCATGATCGTCCGATTCGCCCACAAGGTTCCACTATCATCGAAGCTGGTGACGAAGTGTTTTTTGTCGCGGCTTCCCAACATATTCGCGCAGTGATGAGCGAATTACAGCGCCTTGAAAAACCATATAAAAGGATCATGATCGTTGGCGGAGGTAACGTCGGCGCCGGGTTAGCCCAGCGGTTAGAAAAAGACTACAGCATCAAACTGATAGAGCGAAATGCAGATCGTGCAGCAGAACTGGCTGAGCTTCTGCAAAATACAGTGGTATTTCACGGTGATGCTTCAGACCAGGAGCTCCTTGCTGAAGAACATATTGAGCAGATTGATGTATTCATCGCCATTACCAATGATGACGAAGCGAATATTATGTCAGCAATGCTCGCCAAACGTATGGGCGCGAAAAAAGTGATGGTGCTCATCCAACGCAGGGCTTATGTCGATCTGGTCCAGGGTAGTGTCATTGATGTCGCTATCTCCCCACAGCAGGCAACAATTTCTGCCCTGCTCAGCCACGTCCGCAAGGCAGATATCGTCAGCGTATCCTCTTTGCGCCGCGGTGTAGCCGAAGCAATCGAGGCTATCGCCCACGGTGACGAGGGCACATCGAAAGTTGTCGGAAGAATGATCGAAGATATTAAGCTTCCACCCGGTACCACTATCGGCGCAATCGTGCGCGGTGATGACGTCATCATTGCCAATGCAAATAGCAAAATCGAGCAAGGCGATCATGTCATCATGTTCTTAGCTGACAAAAAATTTGTGCCTGATGTTGAACGACTATTTCAACCCAGCCCCTTCTTTTTGTAATGTAGGAATAGATTTATCACGAACCGATAATCTGGCAAAGATACGGCGATTGGTTAGAATTAATTTATATTTTGGCAAGGAGAACGGATATGAGCATCATCAAAGAATTTAGAGAGTTTGCCATGCGTGGCAATGTTGTCGATTTAGCGGTGGGTGTCATTATTGGTGCTGCTTTCGGCAAAATTGTCTCTTCACTGGTATCAGATATTATTATGCCGCCGCTTGGGCTTTTGATTGGCGGGGTCGATTTTAAACAATTCAGCCTTATTCTTCGTGATGCCCAAGGCGAAGTTCCCGCCGTTGTCATGAACTATGGCGCTTTCATTCAAAATATTTTCGACTTTGTCATCGTTGCTTTCGCGATCTTTATGGCAATTAAGCTCATGAACAAGCTGCGTCGCAAACAGGAAGATGAGCCTGCCGCACCGCCTAAACCTAGTGCTGAAGAGAAGCTGCTAGCTGAGATTCGAGATTTGCTGAAAGAACAACAGCCTAAACAGTAAGAACTGAGTTTCTATTAATCTTTGACGTCGTTATACAAAAAGCAGAAAGGCCAGGGGTAAATAATCATTTGATTGCTTACCACTGGCCTCCCAACTACCTTTCTTCACATGTTTGTCTTTTCTACGATAACTTCCTTTCCCTTTTTCATTCACTTCAATACGCTGGCGAAACAGTGGGTCATGTAGCAATGCCTCAATGGCATTGTCCTGGATTTTTCCACGTTTATGACGATATGTGGTCATCATCACTCCTAAGAAAGTTTGGCTAATGGACAGTATATGTATGTATAAATAAATCAGGCGGAGTATATAGCCGAAATGGAAAGATGAGAATAGTAATACAACGAATTCATATGGCAATTAGAACTTTTTATTGAGCTGTATCTTGTATTCCTGATGTAGAAAATCAGTATTAACACCTTTCTGCTGCAAGCTAACTTCCAGCATACGCAAGCGCCGAGAAATGTCCTCATATTCAGACGAGTCACGGGATACTGTTTTAAGAAAGTCGGTCAGTTGTAAAGCATCTTTCCTTTCTTGAAGTTCTACAGGCAAATAACCAGCATTCTTGAGTAACCGATAGGCGGTTCTTAGCTCCTGCGGTACACCGCTATCGTCATCAAGAATTAAAGGGCTACCGGTTCCTGAAAGATTGTCAAAAACGCCGTCTTCCTGAGCCTTACGGATATGTTTTTCAACTAACTCATCAATCAACCACATGGCAATCTCTTACCCGCTTCATTAATAGAGCTTAGTTTATTTCAGATGTAAAAAAACCGGGTTTCCCCGGTTTTTTTATGCTCTTACAGATTACTCTGCAGTAGCAACTTCTTCTGTCTGAGAGACTGAGCGATCAACGAGCTCGATGTATGCCATCGGCGCATTGTCACCAGCACGGAAGCCACACTTCAGAATACGAGTGTAACCACCGGCACGGCTCGCAAAACGCGGGCCCAGTTCATTAAACAGTTTTGCCACGATCTCGTTATCACGAGTACGGGCGAATGCCAGACGACGATTAGCAACGCTGTCGGTCTTGGCAAGAGTAATCAGCGGTTCAACAACGCGACGCAGCTCTTTCGCTTTCGGCAGGGTCGTCTTGATGATTTCATGACGAACCAAAGAACTAGCCATGTTACGGAACATAGCCTGACGATGGCTGCTGTTACGGTTCAGTTGACGACCACTCTTACGATGGCGCATGACCTTATCCTTCTCAGTAAAACCTTAACCTGTGATCTGGTTACTCATCAGCAATGCTTGCCGGTGGCCAGTTTTCCAGGCGCATGCCCAGAGACAAACCACGGGAAGCCAGTACGTCTTTAATCTCAGTAAGAGATTTTTTACCCAGGTTAGGCGTTTTGAGCAGCTCAACCTCGGTACGCTGTACCAGATCACCGATGTAGTGGATAGCTTCTGCCTTAAGGCAGTTAGCAGAGCGGACAGTCAATTCCAGATCGTCAACAGGGCGCAGCAGAATCGGATCGAATTCTGGTTTCTCTTCTTTAACTTCTGGCTGACGAACATCACGTAAGTCAACAAAAGCTTCAAGTTGTTCAGCCAGAATGGTAGCCGCACGGCGGATCGCCTCTTCAGGATCGATCGTGCCATTGGTTTCCATTTCGATGACTAGCTTGTCCAAGTCAGTACGCTGTTCTACACGAGCCGCTTCAACATTGTAGGCAATACGCTCTACAGGGCTGTAGCAAGCATCAACTAACAGACGACCAATCGGGCGCTCATCTTCTTCCGTATGAATACGGGCAGATGCCGGCACATAACCACGACCACGTTGAACTTTGATGCGCATGCTAATAGATGCGTTTTCATCGGTCAGATGGCAAATTAAGTGCTGCGGCTTGACGATTTCGACATCACCATCATGGATGATGTCGGCTGCAGTCACAGGGCCAATGCCAGATTTATTCAGGGTAAGAATAACTTCATCTTTGCCTTGAACTCTCACCGCCAGCCCTTTCAGGTTGAGCAGGATTTCCAGGATATCTTCCTGTACGCCTTCTTTGGTGCTGTACTCATGCAGTACACCATCAATCTCAACCTCGGTCACCGCGCAACCTGGCATGGATGAAAGCAGAATACGGCGCAGTGCGTTGCCAAGAGTATGGCCGAAGCCGCGCTCTAATGGCTCAAGGGTCACCTTGGCGTGCGTCGAACTCACTTGCTCGATATCAACCAGGCGCGGTTTTAGAAACTCTGTCACAGAACCCTGCATTGTGTCCTCTCTTTGGTACTAAGCTTTACTTGGAGTAAAGCTCGACGATCAGGTGTTCATTAATGTCCGCAGACAGATCGGTACGTTCAGGAATACGTTTGAACACACCTTCCATCTTGGCAGCATCAACTTCCAGCCAAGTTGGCTTTTCACGCTGTTCAGCCAGCTCCAGAGCGGCTTTCACGCGAGATTGCTTTTTCGCTTTCTCACGGATGCTGACTACGTCATTCGGGGATACCTGATAAGAAGCGATGCTAACAACGCGACCGTTTACCATGATAGCTTTATGGCTTACCATCTGACGTGCTTCAGCACGAGTGGCACCAAAACCCATACGATAAACAACGTTATCCAGACGACCTTCCAGCAGTTGCAGCAGGTTTGCACCTGTGTTGCCTTTCAGACGTGCAGCTTCTTTATAATAGTTACGGAACTGACGCTCCAGAACACCGTAGATACGGCGAACTTTTTGCTTTTCACGCAACTGTACACCATAGTCAGACAGACGCGGTTTACGCGCACCGTGCTGGCCAGGAGCTTGTTCAATTTTACACTTGGAATCGATCGCACGAACACCAGACTTCAGGAACAGGTCGGTGCCTTCACGACGGCTCAGCTTGAGCTTAGGACCCAAATATCTTGCCATTTTCTTTCTCCAACAATCCTAAAAGCGGCGTTATACGCGGCGCTTTTTCGGCGGACGACAACCGTTATGAGGGATCGGAGTCACATCAGTAATATTAGTGATGCGGAAACCAGCCGCGTTCAATGCGCGGATAGTAGACTCACGGCCCGGACCAGGTCCTTTAACCATAACTTCCAGGTTCTTAATACCGTACTCTTTCACGGCCTCTGCGCAACGTTCTGCAGCTACCTGAGCAGCGAACGGCGTAGATTTACGAGAACCACGGAAGCCGGAACCACCGGCAGTTGCCCAACCCAGCGCATTACCCTGACGATCAGTAATGGTTACGATGGTGTTGTTGAAAGAAGCATGGATATGAGCCACACCGTCAGAGACTTGCTTTCTTACACGCTTACGTGCACGAATAGGTGCCTTTGCCATTATTCAATCACCCCGATTATTTCTTGATCGGTTTGCGCGGACCCTTACGGGTACGGGCGTTAGTCTTGGTACGCTGACCGCGAACCGGCAGACCACGACGATGACGCAAACCACGATAAGTACCAAGGTCCATAAGACGCTTGATGCTCAGGGTAACTTCACGACGCAGATCACCTTCTACAACAAACTTGGCAACTTCGTCACGCAGCTTATCGATTTGCTCTTCAGACAGCTCACTGATCTTAACATCTTCGGCAATTCCTGTTGCAGCACAAATAGCCTGCGAACGGGTTTTACCGATACCGAAAATCGACGTTAACGCAATAACGGTATGTTTATGATCAGGAATGTTAATGCCTGCTATACGGGCCACTATGCACTCCTACAATTTTATACAGCAACACCATTCTGAAAAGCCCGTTTTCAGGATACTCAAATAATGTTGCAGTTACATACAAAAGATTGGCTGGCTAATCTAGCCAGCTCAATCCAACTTTGCAAGAAAAATATGCGAGATAATCAGCCTTGACGCTGTTTATGCTTCGGTTCGGCACTGCAGATCACACGAACGACACCGTTACGCTTAACAATCTTACAGTTACGACATAATTTCTTGACGGAAGCACGAACTTTCATTTTTACTCTCCGTAACTTCTCAAGCTCACCTAATTAACGGTTATAGCCTTTCAGGTTTGCTTTCTTCAATGCAGACTCATATTGACTCGACATCATCAGAGTTTGCACTTGAGCCATAAAGTCCATGATGACGACAACAACGATCAATAAAGATGTACCCCCGAAATAGAAAGGTACTTTCATTGCGTCACGCATAAACTCCGGGATCAGGCAGATAAAAGTAATATACATCGCACCAATCAGAGTTAGGCGAGTCATCACTTTATCGATATATTTCGCCGTTTGCTCTCCCGGACGAATTCCTGGCACGAATGCACCGGACTTCTTCAGGTTATCTGCTGTTTCACGCGGGTTGAAAACCAACGCAGTGTAGAAGAAACAGAAGAAGATGATTGCAGACGCATAGAGTAACACATAAAGCGGTTGTCCGGGCTGCAAATACAGCGAAATAGTTGTCAGCCAGTTCCAACCGGTACCGCCCCCAAACCAAGATGCAATCGTGGCAGGGAACAGAATAATACTGGAAGCGAAGATCGCGGGAATAACCCCAGCCATATTCACCTTCAGCGGTAAATGCGTACTCTGTGCTGCATAAACACGACGACCTTGTTGACGTTTTGCATAATTAACGACGATACGACGTTGACCACGCTCAATGAAAACAACGAAGAAGGTTACTGCAAACACTAAAACTGCAACCAACAGCAACAGGAGGAAGTGCAGGTCGCCTTGCCGAGCTTGCTCGATGGTATGGCCAATGGCCGGCGGTAGACCCGCAACAATACCAGCAAAGATTATGATTGAGATACCGTTACCGATACCACGTTCCGTAATCTGTTCTCCCAGCCACATCAGAAACATTGTCCCAGTGACCAGACTCACAACAGCGGTAAAGTAGAAAGCAAAACCTGGATTTATTACCAAGTCTTGCATTCCAGGCATATTCGGCAGACCAGTAGCAATACCGATCGACTGGAATATAGCCAATACCAAGGTACCGTAGCGGGTATACTGGCTGATCTTACGACGGCCAGCTTCCCCTTCTTTCTTTATTTCAGCCAACGCAGGATGAACCACCGTCAGCAACTGGAT
Source organism: Pectobacterium aroidearum (assembly GCF_015689195.1). GTDB lineage: Bacteria > Pseudomonadota > Gammaproteobacteria > Enterobacterales > Enterobacteriaceae > Pectobacterium > Pectobacterium aroidearum. The sequence goes on along the minus strand of NZ_CP065044.1, from coordinate 527,147 downwards.
AATAATAGATGCCGAAATATACGGCATAATACCCAGAGCAAAGATAGAAGCACGGCTGAGAGCACCACCAGAGAACATGTTAAACATTTCAATGATGGTGCCTCGCTGCTGTTCAAGCAATTTGGCAAGCACAGTGGCATCAATACCAGGAATCGGAATAAAAGAGCCAATACGGAAAACAATTAGCGCACCGATAACAAACAAAAGTCTGCGCTTCAGTTCACCAACTCCGCCTTTAGCACTCTGAAAATCTAATCCTGGTTGTTTGGCCATCTGCTACTTATTCCTCAATTTTACCGCCAGCAGCTTCGATAGCAGCACGAGCACCTTTAGTGACACGCAGACCACGAATCGTTACCGGACGAGCAACTTCACCAGACAGAATCACTTTCGCGAATTCAATCTGAATGCCAATAACATTAGCGGCTTTCAGCGTATTCAGGTCAACTACGTCGCCTTCTACTTTAGCAAGATCAGACAGACGAACTTCTGACGTGATCATCGCTTTACGAGAAGTAAAACCGAATTTCGGCAGACGACGGTATAAAGGCATCTGACCACCTTCAAAACCACGACGTACGCCACCGCCAGAACGAGATTTCTGACCTTTGTGACCACGACCGCCAGTTTTGCCCAGGCCAGAACCGATACCACGACCTAAACGCTTCGGTGCGTGTTTAGCACCTTCGGCCGGAGACAGAGTATTTAAACGCATCTGTTACTCCTCCACTTTAACCATGTAGGAAACCGCGTTGACCATACCACGAACCGCAGGAGTATCCTCACGTTCAACAGTATGACCAATACGACGCAGACCCAGGCCAAGCAGTGTCGCCTTATGTTTCGGCAGACGACCGATTGCACTACGGGTTTGAGTGATTTTAATAGTCTTTGCCACGGTCATTACCCCAGAATTTCTTCAACGGATTTACCACGCTTGGCAGCGACCATTTCCGGGGACTTCATGTTGGCCAAACCATCAATCGTTGCACGAACCACGTTAATCGGGTTGGTGGAACCATAGGCTTTAGCCAATACGTTGTGAACCCCTGCAACTTCCAAAACGGCGCGCATTGCACCACCGGCGATAATACCGGTACCTTCGGAAGCTGGCTGCATGAACACACGAGAACCCGTGTGAGCACCTTTAACTGGGTGCTGCAGGGTGCCGTTGTTCAGCGCGACATTCATCATATTGCGACGGGCTTTTTCCATCGCTTTCTGGATCGCTGCTGGAACTTCGCGAGCTTTACCGTAACCAAAACCTACGCGGCCGTTGCCATCACCCACTACAGTCAGTGCGGTGAAGCTGAAAATACGACCACCTTTAACGGTTTTAGATACGCGATTTACCGCGATCAGCTTTTCCTGCAGTTCGCCAGCTTGTTTCTCGATGTGAGCCATCTTACACCTCTACCTTAGAACTGAAGGCCAGCTTCACGGGCAGCATCTGCCAGTGCTTGGACTCGACCATGATATTGGAAACCGGAACGGTCGAAAGAGACATCTTTGATGCCTTTTTCTAACGCGCGCTCTGCAATAGCTTTACCTATTGCGCTTGCTGCGTCTTTATTACCGGTAGACTTCAGTTGTTCAGCGATAGCTTTTTCTACAGTAGAAGCGGCTACCAGGACTTCAGAACCGTTCGGTGCAATGACCTGCGCATAAATATGGCGTGGAGTACGATGTACCACCAGACGCGTCGCACCCAGTTCCTGGAGCTTGCGGCGTGCGCGGGTCGCACGACGGATACGAGCTGCTTTCTTATCCATAGTGTTACCTTACTTCTTCTTAGCCTCTTTGGTACGCACGACTTCGTCGGCGTAACGGACACCCTTGCCTTTGTAAGGCTCAGGACGACGGTAGGCGCGTAATTCCGCAGCGACCTGACCAATAACCTGCTTATCAGCACCTTTCAGTACGATTTCAGTTTGGCTTGGGCATTCTGCAGTAATACCTGCCGGCAGTGCGTGATCTACTGGGTGAGAGAACCCAAGAGACAGGTTAACCACATTGCCTTTAACAGCAGCACGGTAACCAACACCAACCAGTTGCAGCTTCTTGGTGAAGCCTTCGGTAACACCGATAACCATTGCGTTCAACAGAGCGCGAGTGGTGCCCGCCTGGGCCCATCCGTCAACGAAACCTTCGCGCGGAGCGAAAGTCAGAGCGTTGTCAGCTTGTTTCACTTCAACAGCATCGTGGATCTTACGACTCAGCTCGCCGTTTTTACCCTTAATCGAAATATCCTGACCGTTGAGTTTTACCTCTACGCCGGCAGGAATGACGACGGGTGCTTTTGCAACACGAGACATTTTTCCTCCCGATTAAGCTACGTAGCAGATAATCTCGCCACCAAGACCAGCTTGGCGAGCTGCACGATCAGTCATAACACCTTTAGAGGTAGAAACAACTGCGATACCCAAACCGGCCATAACTTTTGGCAGCTCATCTTTTCTTTTATAGATGCGCAGACCTGGACGGCTTACTCGCTGAATGCTTTCTACCACTGCCTTGCCCTGGAAATATTTAAGTTCTAATTCCAGAACTGGCTTGGTGTCGCCTTCGATTTTGAAATCTTCAATGTAACCTTCTTCCTTCAGCACGTTGGCAATTGCCACTTTCAGCTTGGAGGAAGGCATGGTGACCGCAACTTTGTTCGCGGCTTGACCGTTACGGATACGGGTCAGCATATCCGCGATCGGATCTTGCATGCTCATCTGTCTTTACTCCCGTGATTCAATTGGTGACAATTACCAGCTAGCCTTTTTCAGACCCGGAATTTCACCGCGCATAGCGGCTTCACGGACCTTGATACGGCTCAACCCGAACTTCCGCAGGAAAGCGTGCGGACGACCAGTTTGGCGGCAGCGATTACGCTGACGAGACGGGCTGGAATCACGCGGCAGAGTCTGCAGCTTAAGAACTGCATCCCAACGATCTTCGTCAGATGAGTTCACACCAGAGATGATAGCTTTCAATTCCTCGCGTTTAGCGCGGTATTTTTCAGCCAATTTCACACGAACAACTTCGCGTGCTTTCATGGATTGCTTAGCCATTAGTAACCCTACCTTACTTGCGGAATGGGAAGTTAAAGGCGGCCAACAGCGCACGGCCTTCATCATCGGATTTCGCAGTGGTGGTAATGGTAATGTCCAAACCACGAACGCGATCGACTTTATCGTAATCGATTTCCGGGAAGATGATCTGCTCACGCACACCCATGCTGTAGTTACCACGACCATCGAATGACTTGGCGGACAAACCACGGAAGTCACGAATACGCGGTACAGCAATGGAAATCAGACGCTCAAGGAACTCCCACATGCGTTCGCCACGCAGAGTCACTTTACAGCCGATCGGATAGCCCTGACGGATTTTGAAGCCTGCAACAGATTTGCGTGCTTTGGTGATCAACGGTTTTTGACCGGAGATTGCTGCCAGATCAGCTGCTGCGTTATCCAGCAGTTTCTTGTCAGCGATCGCTTCACCAACACCCATATTCAGGGTGATCTTCTCGACCCGAGGGACTTGCATGACAGAATTGTAGTTAAACTCAGTCATGAGTTTTTTAACTACTTCGTCTTTGTAGTAATCATGCAGTTTCGCCATCGTACTACTCCAAATTACTTGATAGTTTCGCTGTTAGATTTAAAGAAACGGACTTTTTTGCCGTCTTCGAATCTAAAGCCTACACGGTCAGCCTTACCAGTTGCCGCATTGAAGATTGCAACGTTAGAAACTTGAATTGCAGCTTCTTTTTCAACGATGCCACCTGGTTGGTTCAGGGCCGGAACCGGCTTCTGATGTTTTTTAACCAGATTAATACCTTCAACAATGACCTTACTAGCAGACAGGACATTTTTTACTTTACCGCGCTTACCTTTATCTTTGCCGGTTAGCACGATAACTTCGTCATCACGACGGATTTTCGCTGCCATGATTCGCTCCTTAAAGTACTTCTGGTGCCAGAGAGATAATTTTCATGAACTTCTCATTACGCAGTTCACGAGTTACCGGCCCAAAAATACGCGTACCGATAGGCTGTTCGCTGTTATTATTTAAAATAACGCAAGCATTGCCATCGAAGCGAATGACAGAACCGTCCGGGCGACGAACACCCTTCTTGGTGCGCACCACTACCGCCTTCAGAACATCGCCTTTTTTCACCTTACCGCGAGGAATTGCTTCCTTGATGGTAATTTTGATGATATCGCCGACGCCTGCGTAGCGACGGTGCGAGCCACCTAGAACCTTGATACACATTACGCGACGTGCACCGGAATTATCGGCCACATTCAGCATAGTCTGTTCTTGGATCATTTTAGTGCTCCGCTAATGTCAACTACTACTTTAGGACCCTTTCGGGCCATTAAATACCCCATAATTGAGGGCGCAGCATTATAACACCGCTTCCTTGGTATGGGTAGAAAAAATAAACGGCCCTTTGCAGAGCCGTTTATCATGAGAGAAGAGCGCTACTTTATTACAGAATCGCTTTCTCTACAACGCGAACAAGTGTCCAAGACTTAGTTTTGGACAGCGGGCGGCATTCGCGGATTTCAACCACGTCACCGATACCGCATTCATTGTTCTCGTCATGTACGTGCAGCTTAGTCGTACGCTTAATGAATTTACCGTAAAGCGGGTGTTTCACAAAACGTTCGATAGCAACAACCATGGATTTCTCCATTTTGTCGCTTACAACACGACCTTGCAGAGTACGGATTTTATCGGTCATTACGCACCCGCCTTCTCAGTCAGTAAAGTCTTAACACGTGCAATATTGTGACGCACTTGTTTTACCAGGTGAGTCTGTTGCAACTGACCACTGGCAGCCTGCATACGCAGGTTAAATTGCTCGCGCAGCAGGCCGAGCAGTTCAGTGTTCAGCTCTTCGACGCTCTTTTCACGCAGCTCATTTGCTTTCATTACATCACCGTCTTAGTTACAAAGGTGGTTTTGATAGGCAGTTTCGCTGCTGCCAGTTGGAATGCCTCACGGGCTAACTCTTCCGGCACACCGTCCATTTCGTACAGGACTTTACCTGGCTGAATCAAGGCAACCCAATATTCCACGTTACCTTTACCTTTACCCATACGAACTTCAAGCGGTTTCTCGGTGATCGGTTTGTCCGGGAATACACGGATCCAGATCTTACCTTGACGCTTAACAGCACGAGTCATGGCACGACGTGCAGCTTCGATTTGACGAGCAGTCAGGCGACCGCGGCCAACAGCTTTCAGACCGAAAGTGCCGAAGCTAACATCCGTACCCTGCGCCAGACCACGGTTGCGGCCCTTGTGCACCTTACGGAATTTTGTACGCTTTGGTTGTAACATCAGCGACTCTCCTTACTTGCGGCCTTTACGCTGCTGCTTTTTAGGTTGAGCAGCCGGTTTTTCCGGTTGTTCAACGGCAGCCATACCACCCAGGATCTCACCTTTGAAGATCCACACTTTAACACCGATAACACCATAAGTGGTGTGCGCTTCGGAAGTGTTGTAGTCGATATCCGCGCGCAGTGTATGCAACGGAACACGACCTTCACGGTACCATTCGGTACGCGCGATTTCAGCGCCGCCAAGACGGCCGCTTACTTCAACTTTAATACCTTTAGCGCCCAGACGCATGGCATTCTGTACCGCACGCTTCATAGCACGACGGAACATAACACGACGTTCCAGCTGAGAAGTGATGCTGTCAGCAACCAGTTTTGCGTCCAGTTCAGGTTTACGAACTTCTGCGATATTGATCTGTGCAGGTACGCCAGCGATATCCGCTACGACTTTGCGCAGTTTCTCAACATCTTCACCTTTTTTACCGATTACGATGCCTGGACGAGCAGTGTGAATAGTCACACGGATGCTTTTCGCAGGACGTTCGATAACGATACGAGAAACGGAAGCCTTCTCCAGTTCCTTCGTCAGGTATTTACGAACTTTAAAATCGCTGTCCAGGTTGTCAGCGAATTCTTTGGTATTCGCATACCAGGTAGAGTTCCAAGGTTTGACAATACCCAGGCGAATACCATTAGGATGTACTTTCTGACCCATTGCTAGTCTCCAGAGTCTCAGCGATCGGACACAACCACAGTAATGTGGCTGGTACGCTTCAGGATGCGATCCGCACGACCTTTAGCACGCGGCATAATGCGCTTCATGCTTGGGCCTTCGTCAACGAAGATTTTCGCGACTTTCAGATCATCAATGTCAGCGCCATCGTTGTGTTCTGCGTTAGCAATAGCAGACTCCAGCACTTTTTTAACCAGACCAGCAGCTTTCTTGTTGGTGTAGGTCAGAACTTCCAGAGCTTGCGACACTTTCTTACCGCGAATCAGGTCTGCCACCAGGCGAACCTTTTGAGCAGAAGAACGAGCGTGGCAATGTTTAGCGATAGTTTCCATCTCTTCCTCCTACCTTAGCGCTTCTTGGCCTTTTTATCGGCCGCATGGCCGCGATAAGTACGAGTCGGCGCGAATTCACCCAGTTTGTGACCGACCATTTCATCGGAAACAAACACCGGAACGTGCTGACGACCATTATGGACAGCGATGGTCAAACCGATCATATTTGGAAAGATCGTTGAACGACGGGACCAAGTGCGCAAAGGCTTCTTGTCTCCGCTTTCCACCGCTTTCTCTACCTTCTTCAGCAAGTGCAGGTCAATAAAAGGACCTTTCTTGAGAGAACGTGGCATGGTTTATCCTCTAAGATTATTTAGTACGGCGACGTACGATAAATTTATCAGTACGCTTGTTGCTGCGGGTCTTTTTACCTTTGGTCTGAAGGCCCCACGGACTAACCGGGTGCTTACCAAAGTTACGACCTTCACCACCACCGTGTGGGTGGTCGACTGGGTTCATTGCCGTACCGCGAACGGTAGGACGAACACCACGCCAGCGTGCAGCACCAGCTTTACCCAGAACGCGCAGCATATGCTCAGCATTGCCAACTTCGCCCAGCGTAGCGCGGCAGTCGGATTCGACTTTACGCATTTCGCCAGAACGCAGACGCAGGGTAACGTAAGAACCGTCACGAGCAACGATCTGAACGTAAGTACCAGCAGAACGAGCCAATTGGCCGCCTTTACCTGGTTTCATTTCTACGTTGTGAACCGTTGAACCAACCGGAATGTTACGCATAGGCAGGGTGTTACCCGCTTTAATCGCAGCATCAACACCAGATTGAATCTGGTCGCCGGCTTTCAGGCCTTTCGGCGCCAGGATGTAACGACGCTCGCCGTCTTTGTACAGAACCAGCGCGATATTCGCGGAACGGTTCGGATCATACTCCAGACGCTCAACAACCGCAGGAATACCATCTTTATTGCGTTTAAAGTCAATCAGACGATATTGCTGTTTGTGACCACCACCGATGTGACGGGTAGTGATGCGACCATTGTTGTTACGGCCACCGGATTTGCTGTTCTTTTCCAGCAACGGGGCATAAGGTTTGCCCTTGTGCAGCTCAGGGTTAACCACTTTAACAACGTGGCGACGACCCGGAGATGTCGGTTTACATTTAACAACTGCCATTGTCTTTCTCCTCCGACTTACTCAGCGCCGCCGATGAAGTCCAGATTCTGGCCTTCTTTCAGGGTGACGTAAGCTTTTTTCCAGTCGCTACGACGACCAATACGCTGTCCGTGACGCTTAACCTTGCCCTTAACTACCAGGGTGTTTACGTCTTTAACTTCTACTTCGAACAGTTTCTCGACAGCAGCAACGATCTCTGCTTTAGTCGCGTCTTTAGCAACTTTGAGAACGATGGTGTTAGTTTTTTCCATCGCAGTAGATGCTTTTTCAGATACGTGCGGCGCGCGCAGTACTTTCAGCAGACGTTCTTCACGGATCATGCCAGCATCTCCTCAACTTGCTTAACTGCGTCAGCAGTCATAACGACTTTGTCGAAGGCGATCAGACTAACTGGATCGATTGCTGCTGCATCACGCACGTCAACCTTGTACAGGTTACGAGCAGCCAGGAACAGATTCTCATCCAGTTCACCGGTAATGATCAGCACGTCTTCCAGTGCCATTTCTTTCAGTTTCTGAGCCAGCAACTTAGTTTTCGGTGCTTCTACAGAGAACTTCTCGACAACGATCAGACGATCTTGACGTACCAGTTCGGACAGAATGCTTTTCAGCGCGCCGCGGTACATCTTTTTGTTAACTTTCTGACTGTGGTCCTGAGGCTTAGCAGCGAAGGTCACACCACCGGAACGCCAGATCGGGCTCTTAATAGAACCAGAACGCGCACGGCCAGTACCTTTCTGACGCCAAGGTTTTTTACCGGAACCAGTTACTTCAGCACGGGTCTTCTGGGCGCGAGTACCTTGACGGGCACCTGCTGCATAAGCAACAACAACCTGGTGTACCAGCGCTTCGTTGAAATCACGACCGAAGGTAGTTTCGGAAACAGTCAGCGCGCTTTGCGCGTCTTTCAATACTAATTCCATTGCTATCTCCTCACGCCTTCACAGCTGGTTTAACGATCAGGTCGCTACCGGTAGCTCCCGGTACGGCACCTTTAACCAGCAGCAGGTTGCGCTCAGCGTCAACACGCACTACGTCCAGGCTCTGAACAGTTACACGTTCGTTACCCAGCTGGCCTGCCATTTTCTTGCCTTTGAACACTTTGCCCGGAGTCTGGTTCTGACCGATAGAACCCGGAACGCGGTGGGACAAGGAGTTACCGTGCGTAGCATCTTGGGTACGGAAGTTCCAGCGCTTAACTGTGCCAGCAAAACCTTTACCTTTAGATGTACCAGTAACGTCTACTTTTTTAACGTCTGCGAAAATTTCAACACTGATGCTTTGACCCACAGTGAACTCTTCGCCTTCAGACAGACGGAATTCACGCAGAGTACGGCCAGCTTCTACACCAGCTTTAGCAAAGTGACCTGCTTCTGGCTTGGTAACACGGTTTGCTTTTTTAGCACCGGTAGTTACTTGCACAGCGCGGTAACCGTCGTTAGCCAGGTCTTTAACCTGAGTGACGCGGTTTGCTTCAATTTCGATAACGGTTACGGGGATAGATACGCCATCTTCAGTGAAGATACGGGTCATGCCCACTTTTTTACCGACTAAACCAATCATTGTTTCAACCTCTCAATCGCTCAATGACCTGATTAACCCAGGCTGATCTGCACGTCTACACCAGCAGCCAGATCCAGACGCATCAGAGCATCAACGGTTTTCTCGGTTGGCTCAACGATGTCAACCAGACGCTTGTGAGTGCGAATCTCGTACTGATCGCGCGCATCTTTATTGACGTGCGGAGAGATCAGAACGGTAAAGCGCTCTTTGCGGGTCGGCAGCGGGATCGGACCACGTACTTGCGCACCAGTGCGCTTAGCAGTCTCGACGATTTCCGCAGTTGATTGATCAATCAAACGATGATCAAACGCTTTCAGGCGGATACGGATTCTTTGGTTCTGCATGAGACCAGAGCTCCAATTATTTATAAACGTAAATGATTACTCCTCACACCCATTTCGATTGATGGGGGAGTGTAATCGTTAGCACATAACCCCCATATCGGGAGTATTGTTTTAGGTGCAATAAATGAATATTGACCCTCTGATTCGGATTGAATCAGGCTTACCTTGTTTCGGTAAGCTCGCGCATTATACGCAAATTGGCCGGGGAAGCAACAAGCAGGATGAAATGATTTTAAACGCGGCCGGAGTGATACGTCTGCGTCCGGCCGGATTAGGCTAGGTGCGTAACATATTTATGATGCCATGTTACTCCGCTTTTAACTGCGCCTGAAGATAGTTTTGTATACCAAGACGTGAAATCAAATCCAACTCAGTTTCCAGCCAGTCGATGTGTCCTTCTTCATCGGCAAGAATTTCTATCATTAAATCCCTACTGACGTAGTCATGTACCGAATCGGCATAGGCAATCGCCTCACGCAGATTCTTTGCACCATCCAACTCAAGTTGAAGATCAGAACGTAAAATCTCTTCGACATCTTCGCCAATATTTAACTTACCCAAATCCTGCAGATTCGGGATGCCTTCGAGAAACAGGATTCGTTCGATGTAGCGATCAGCGTGTTTCATTTCGTCGATAGACTCATGATATTCGTGATCGTTAAGACGGGTTAAGCCCCAGTTTTTAAACATCCGGGCATGAAGAAAATATTGGTTAATGGCTACCAGCTCGTTGCCCAATAACTTATTCAGGTGTGTAATGACTTTTTTATCGCCTTTCATGACATGCTCCTCCGCTCCAGTTCTTAAAGTGTAGAACCGGTAAGCAGAGAGTCAAAAAAACAACCCTACATTTTATGCTACTTCATACATATCAGGAATTTTGGCTTGCTCTTCCTCGAAAATGACACGCGCCTGACGAATACACTTGCCGCAGTCTGTCCCAATAGGAACGAGTTTGCGTAGTTGCTGCATAGATTGAGGCTGGTGCTGACGAACAGCATTACGAATAGCTTTGTCAGAAATTGCGTTGCACAAACAAACATACATACCAGAATAACTCTTCGTTATCGCGAGTGTCTTTCACGTTACCTTTCGAGACACTGCAAACGGCACTTGAAACCGCTCCTAGCGATTTTTTAACCAATTCCAACATTGTAAATAAGAATTATTTTTATTTCAATTTCCATTTAATGATTTAGACGTAAAAAAAGGCACCGAAGTGCCTTTTTCATGCATTGAGTTTATCAGCGATTAAGCGATAACTTTAGCAACAACGCCCGCGCCTACTGTACGGCCGCCTTCACGGATTGCGAAACGCAAACCGTCATCCATCGCGATTGGGTGGATCAGGGTAACAACCATTTTGATGTTGTCGCCCGGCATTACCATCTCTACGCCTTCTGGCAGTTCGATGGTGCCCGTTACGTCAGTCGTACGGAAGTAGAACTGAGGACGGTAGCCTTTGAAGAACGGAGTATGACGGCCGCCTTCATCCTTGCTCAGGATATACACTTCTGATTCGAACTTGGTGTGTGGCTTGATTGAACCCGGCTTAGCCAGTACCTGACCACGCTCGATTTCTTCACGCTTGATACCACGCAGCAGAACACCAACGTTCTCACCCGCACGGCCTTCGTCCAGCAGTTTGCGGAACATTTCTACGCCAGTACAGGTAGATTTCGCAGTATCTTTGATACCAACGATTTCAACTTCTTCACCAACTTTAACGATACCGCGCTCTACACGACCGGTAACAACGGTACCACGACCGGAGATGGAGAATACGTCTTCGATTGGCAGCAGGAACGGCTTGTCAATTGCACGCTCTGGCTCTGGGATATAAGAATCCAGGTGCTCTGCCAGTTCGATGATTTTTGCTTCCCACTCAGCTTCGCCTTCCAGCGCTTTCAGAGCAGAACCACGAACCACTGGGGTGTCGTCGCCTGGGAAGTCGTACTGAGACAGCAGCTCACGCACTTCCATCTCAACCAGTTCCAGCAGCTCTTCGTCATCAACCATGTCACACTTGTTCAGGAACACGATGATGAAAGGAACGCCAACCTGACGACCCAGCAGGATGTGCTCACGCGTCTGAGGCATTGGGCCGTCAGTCGCAGCAACAACCAGGATAGCGCCGTCCATCTGAGCAGCACCGGTGATCATGTTTTTCACATAGTCGGCGTGTCCTGGGCAGTCAACGTGCGCGTAGTGGCGAGACGGGGTATCGTATTCAACGTGAGACGTGTTGATGGTGATACCACGTGCTTTTTCTTCTGGTGCGTTATCGATCTGGTCGAATGCACGTGCGTTACCACCGTAGGTTTTAGCCAGAACGGTAGTGATTGCAGCAGTCAGAGTCGTTTTACCATGGTCAACGTGGCCGATAGTACCGACGTTAACGTGGGGTTTTGTACGTTCAAATTTTTCTTTAGACACGGCGATATTCCTTACTCAAATGCTCTCCCCCTATGGAGAGAGCACGGGATTTTGTTTTAACCCTGAGGCTTATTTACCACGGGCTTCAATTACGGCCTGAGCAACGTTGTTAGGCGCATCATCGTACTTCAGGAACTCCATAGAGTAAGAAGCACGGCCTTTGGTCAGAGAACGCAGTTGAGTTGCGTATCCGAACATTTCAGACAACGGAACTTCAGCGTGAATCACAACGCCAGTAACGTTAGATTCCTGACCACGCAGCATACCACGACGACGGCTAAGGTCACCGATGACGTCACCAGTGTTCTCTTCCGGCGTTTCAACTTCAACCTTCATGATTGGCTCAAGCAGAACAGGTTTTGCTTTCTTAAAGCCATCTTTAAAGGCGATAGAAGCAGCCAGTTTAAACGCCAGTTCAGAGGAGTCAACGTCATGGAAAGAACCGAAGTGCAGACGCACACCGAGATCAACCACTGGGTAACCAGCCAGAGGACCCGCTTTCAGCTGCTCCTGAATACCTTTATCAACGGCAGGGATGTATTCGCCAGGAATTACACCACCTTTGATGTCGTTGATGAACTCGTAACCTTTCGGATTTGAGCCCGGCTCCAGTGGGTACATGTCGATAACAACATGACCATACTGACCACGACCACCAGACTGCTTGGCGTGTTTACCTTCGATATCGGTAACTTTCGCACGAATCGCTTCACGATAAGCAACCTGAGGTTTACCTACGTTAGCTTCAACGTTGAATTCACGCTTCATACGGTCAACGATGATATCGAGGTGCAATTCACCCATACCAGCGATGATAGTCTGGTTAGATTCTTCGTCAGTCCATACGCGGAAAGACGGGTCTTCTTTAGCCAGACGGCCCAATGCCAGACCCATTTTTTCCTGGTCAGCTTTGGTTTTCGGCTCTACCGCGATGGAGATTACCGGCTCAGGGAATTCCATACGCTCCAGAATGATGACGTTGTCTGGATCACACAGAGTGTCACCCGTCGTTACATCTTTCAGACCGATAGCAGCAGCGATATCGCCTGCGCGAACTTCTTTGATCTCTTCACGCTTGTTAGCGTGCATCTGAACGATACGACCAAAACGTTCACGAGCTGATTTAACTGGGTTCAGTACAGTATCACCGGAGTTAACAACACCAGAGTACACGCGGAAGAACGTCAGGTTACCCACAAATGGGTCGGTAGCGATTTTGAACGCCAGCGCAGCAAACGGCTCGTCATCACTTGCGTGACGCTCAGCCGGCGTGTCTTTACCGTCATCCAAAATACCGTTGATCGCAGGTACGTCAACTGGAGATGGCAGGTAATCAACTACCGCATCCAGCATCGCCTGAACACCTTTGTTCTTAAACGCAGAACCACAGGTTACCAGGATGATTTCGTTGTTCAGAACGCGCTGACGCAGAGCTTTTTTGATCTCTTCTTCAGTCAGTTCTTCACCACCCAGGTATTTTTCCATCAGCTCTTCAGAAGCTTCAGCTGCGGATTCGATCAGGTTCTGGTGCCATTCGTCAGCCAGATCCTGCATATCAGCAGGGATATCTTCGTATTCGAAGGTCACGCCCTGATCGGCGTCGTTCCAGTTGATGGCTTTCATTTTCACCAGGTCAACAACACCGGTGAAACCTTCTTCAGCACCAATCGCCAACTGCAACGGAACAGGGTTCGCGCCCAGACGGCTTTTGATCTGACCAACAACTTTCAGGAAGTTAGCACCCATGCGGTCCATTTTGTTAACGAACGCAATGCGTGGAACTTTATATTTGTTTGCCTGACGCCATACGGTCTCAGACTGTGGCTGAACACCACCAACTGCGCAGTAAACCATTACCGCACCATCGAGTACACGCATGGAACGTTCTACTTCGATAGTGAAGTCAACGTGTCCCGGGGTGTCGATGATGTTTACGCGATGCGGTTCATACTGCTTAGCCATACCAGACCAGAATGCAGTAGTCGCTGCGGAAGTGATAGTAATACCACGTTCCTGCTCCTGCTCCATCCAGTCCATGGTAGCCGCGCCGTCATGAACTTCACCGATTTTATGGTTTACACCAGTGTAGAACAGAATACGTTCGGTAGTAGTGGTTTTACCGGCGTCGATGTGCGCACTGATACCGATGTTACGGTAGCGTGCGATGGGTGTTGTACGAGCCATTTGTATCCTCTATATACTAGGGCGTTCAATTTAGTTAACCCAAGCGGGTTGGCTATTTTTAGCGCCCGCTTGGTTAGCATGCCTACAGCGAAGGGATTACCAACGGTAGTGAGCGAACGCCTTGTTAGCTTCGGCCATACGGTGAACGTCTTCACGTTTCTTAACAGCAGTACCTTTGTTTTCTGCTGCATCAGAAAGTTCGTTCGCCAGGCGCAGAGCCATAGATTTATCACCGCGTTTACGAGCAGCTTCTACGATCCAACGCATTGCCAGAGCATTACGACGAACCGGACGGACTTCTACTGGTACCTGATAAGTAGAACCACCAACGCGGCGCGACTTAACTTCGACAGTCGGGCGAACGTTGTCCAGAGCTACTTCAAAAGCTTCCAGATGATCTTTACCAGAACGCTGAGCCAGGGTCTCCAGCGCGGTATAGACGATTGCTTCAGCAGTAGATTTTTTACCATCTACCATCAGGATGTTTACAAATTTGGCCAACAGTTCTGATCCGAACTTAGGATCTGGCAGAATTTTACGTTGACCAATGACGCGACGACGTGGCATGGAAATACTCCGTTGTTAATTCAGGATTGTCCAAAACTCTACGAGTTTAGTTTGACATTTAAGTTAAAACGTTTGGCCTTACTTAACGGAGAACCATTAAGCCTTTGGCTTCTTCACGCCGTATTTGGAACGGGATTGCTTACGGTCTTTAACACCTGAGCAGTCCAGCGCGCCACGAACGGTGTGGTAACGCACACCTGGCAGGTCTTTAACACGACCGCCACGGATCAGGATCACGGAGTGCTCCTGCAGGTTATGACCTTCACCACCGATATAGGAGGTAACTTCAAAACCGTTAGTTAAACGAACACGGCATACTTTACGCAGTGCGGAGTTCGGTTTTTTAGGGGTGGTAGTATATACACGAGTACATACGCCACGTTTCTGCGGGCATGCTTCCAGCGCCGGAACGTTGCTTTTAGCAGCCTTCAGGGAGCGTGGTTTGCGTACCAGCTGGTTAATTGTTGCCATTAAAAAAGCTCCTGGGTTTTGCTTCGTAAACACGTAATAAATCGTCTCATGTTTGCGCAAGGCAAAGTATGAGGACGCAGAATTTTAGGGCTGGCAGTGGAAGGAGTCAAGAAATATACAAAAATTCGGCGTTACCACGCGAGTTGCTGCGGGTGCTCCACTGTCAGTTGAACAAATTCATTATAGTCAATGAGCACTACACTGTTTGAAATTTGTTCAGTCATTCCTCTCGCTACGACATCAGGCCGAAGCGCGTAGAGCGGAACCGCGGAATCAAGAAGACGATAGATAATGTTTCCACCAGCCAGAGCAGCGATAACACCATCTTGCAATAAGACTAAAGCGTCACCTTTATCCAGTCCACGCAACAGCGTATCCAGATCAGCGTGATAAGGGGAACATGAGAGCGTATGCAGCATAAAGAGAAGATCCGTCGCTAGAATGAAAGGATGGAATGATAGCTGGCCAATTTGCTGCGCAAGGCTTCCGGCGCTAACAGCTCCACATCCAAAACCCAGTTCGTATCGATGCTCAATCCGCGCTGGCGCACGGACGTTTCGCACAGATAGCAACAGTCGATATCGTACAGCGGCAACACGCCAAACGTTGCGATATAATTACGCATCAAAATCTGGTCCGGCTGTTGCTGAGGCAGCAATTGAAGTACGCCATCGCCAACAAAAAACACGCCAATCTCTTCTGTCAGTGCTGACACCGCCAATAGCGCATCCAGCCCCTCTCGCCCGGAAGCGTTCCCATGTGGAGCATGGGTAAAAACAAATGCGACTCGCTTCATAACGCTACCTTAAAACTGAATAACCCGATCGCAGGTCAACACCGATTGTGCCAACTCACCCAACCCACTCAGAACAAATCCGGGTTGCAGATTCGCACCTGCAAGATTGAGCTGAGCAGCTTGCTGAGCATCGGTCACGCCTCGGCGCAGCGCGGCGGCAACACAGACATTCAGCGCCACCTGATGTGTTTCACCCAACAGCTGCCAAGCGCGTACAAGATCAAATTCATCATTAGCAGGTGACGTCAGTTGGTTGGCATTCAACACGCCTTCCCGATAGAAGAACACACTTTTCAGTCTGTGCCCCTCAGCCAACAGTGCCTGCGCAAACTGCAACGCGCTGCTCGCTTGCTGTGTGCCATAAGCAGGGCCGGTTACCAGCAAACAGTAACTCAGCATCAGCGTTCATGTCCGCTGAAGTCGCCGCTTTTGAATTGACGGATATAAAGGTAGACCGTGTGTTTGGAAATATTGAGACGTTCGGCGACCTGGTTGATGGCGTCTTTAATATCAAAGATACCTTTCTCGTACAGGCTCAGTACAATTTGACGATTTTTCGCATTATTGGAGACGTTGCGATCCGCATTGACTTCTTCGATCGAAAATTCCAGCGTTTGTGCCACGAGGTCATCAACCGACGACGCAAAGTTAACAGAAGATGCGGCATCATGCGTTTCAGGTGGAATAAAGGTCTGCACGATCTGGGAGAAAGGGACGTCCAGATTCATGTTGATGCATAGCAGCCCAATCACGCGCTGATCGCGATTACGAATCGCAATCGTGACTGACTTCATCAACACACCGCTTTTTGCGCGGGTAAAATACGCTTTCGATACGCTGCTATCTTCACCTGCCATGTCATGCAGCATGCGCAATGCAAGATCCGTAATCGGCGAGCCAATCTTCCTGCCAGTATGCTCTCCATTTGCAATACGCACGGCGGAACATTTAAGATCCTCGAGCGAGTGCAACACAATCTCACAGTGCTCGCCAATCAACATGGCCAAGCCATCAACCACCGCTTCATACGATTTCAGGATCTCATAGTCCGTTTGGCTGAAAGGACGTTCATCCAGCAAATCAAGCTCATAAGATTCGCCAGATACAAGCGAATTAGACATGGCAGACACCACCCTCAGCATCATTTAACCCCTAAATAATTCGAGTTGCGTGATAAAACGTCGGCGTTTTAAACAACGCCCCGCGCAAATCCCCAGGAGCTTACTCAAGTAAGTGACTGGGGTGAATAAGGGCGGCCAACGCACAAGCAGCTTGAAGTATGACGGGTATATTTATTTTGTATTGACAAGGGACATAGTCTAGCAAATGTCCACTCTCGCGTCCCTGAATTTAACGGGCTCCCTCTTAAGGTTGTATTAATTTAACCCCGCTAGAGTCAGCGTCTTCTTTCCTCTCCATCATGGAAATCACGAGAGACGTGTATGAAAAAACCAATACCGATGGGCAGACCACACCTGAGCAGCATCACGTTCGTGCTGATCTTTTCTGCCTTTATTACTCTGGTCCAGAACATCGCCTACTACCGCCAGACGCTGCAATTGTTAGACATGACAGACTGGATAAATATCCCGTTCTTTCTCAGCATGCCCGTTGTGATTTTCACGACGTTGAATATTATTTTCACGCTGATTGCCGTCCCTTACCTGCGTAAGGCCGTCATTGTTTTCTTCCTGCTGACCGGTGCCGCCGCGCAGTACTTCATGCTGAACTACGGCATTATCATTGACCGCACCATGGTTCAGAATATTGTGGAGACAACGGCTAGCGAATCTTTTTCACTGCTTACGCCACAGCTTGTCGCCTGGGTATTCTTTATTGGTGTCATTCCCGCCGCGCTCGCCGTCTGGATAAAAATAAAGCCAGCCAAACCGACGACGCTCTACATTGGTATGCGCTTTCTTAGCGTCATTATTTCGTTATTCGCCATTTTATCTGTCGCAGCGTTCTTTTATAAAGATTACGCCTCGTTCATGCGTAATAACAAAGAGTTGGTAAAAGCGATTACACCCAGCAATATTGTAGCAGCCAGCTTGTCCTACCATAAGCACATCGCGTTGGCTAATCTACCGTTGGTACAAATTGGTCTGGATGCCCACAAAGTGCCATCGTCATCCCCTACGGCAAAAAAGAATCTGGTTATTCTGGTCGTCGGCGAGACATCACGGGCACAAAACTTTTCGCTGGGTGGCTATGAGAAGGAAACCAACCCGCTGCTGGCGAAAGACAACGTGGTTTATTTTGACAACACCTCATCGTGCGGCACATCAACAGGTGTTTCCGTTCCGTGCATGTTTTCCAACATGCCGCGCCAAGGCTTTGATGGTGGCTTAGCCAGCCATCAGGAAGGGTTGCTCGATATATTACAACGGGCAAAAGTTAACGTGCTCTGGCAGGAAAATGACGGCGGCTGCAAAGATGTCTGTACGCGTGTGCCAATGGTTGATGTGACATCGCTAAAACTGCCGGGATTATGCACCAGCGGCGAATGCCACGATGAAGCGTTATTCCACGGCGTCGAAGACTATATCAATAAGCTCGATAACGACGGGATTATCGTATTACACACCATAGGCAGTCACGGCCCGAGCTATTACCAGCGCTACCCTGACGCCTTTAAGAAATTTACCCCAACCTGTGATACCAATCAGATTCAAACCTGTACGCAGGAAGCGCTGACCAACACGTATGACAATACGATCCTGTATGTCGATTTTGTTCTGGATAAAGCGATCAATTTACTGAAACAGCATCAGGATAAATTTAATACCTCGCTGGTTTACCTGTCCGACCACGGCGAATCGCTAGGAGAGAACGGTATCTATCTGCACAGCATGCCCTACTCTATTGCGCCCAAGCAGCAAACACACGTGCCAATGCTGATGTGGTTATCACCGGGTTACCAGCAACAGCAGGCCATTCAGGACACCTGTCTACGCCAGAACGCGAAACAGCAGGAGTACTCGCAAGATAATCTTTTCCATACCATACTGGGGATGTTTACTATCGCCACGAAAGAATATCAGCCTCAGCTCGATATCCTTCAGCCGTGCAGGGATAAGGCAACATGAAATTATTGATTGTTGAAGACGATAAGCTGTTGCAGGAAGGATTGCTATTGGCGTTGGGTCATGAAGGTTATGCCTGCGATTGCGCAGGCACAGCCAAAGAAGCAGACGCGCTCATCAGCAGCGCGCACTACAGCCTGGTCATTCTCGATCTGGGTTTACCGGACGACGACGGGCTCGCCCTGCTCTCTCGCTGGCGTAAAAATAACTACCAGCATCCCGTGCTCATCCTAACGGCGCGCGATAAGGTAAACGATCGCGTCAGCGGGCTGGATGTGGGAGCAGACGATTATCTCGCCAAGCCTTTCGCACTGACGGAATTACAGGCGCGCGTACGCGCGCTGATTCGCCGCAATCAGGGTTCAAGCAACAGCAAGATACAGGTCGACAACATCACGTTGGATTTAAACAATCAACAGGTGTGGCTGGACGAAAAGCCGATAGTGCTAACGCCGAAAGAGTTTGCCATATTGTCCCGGCTGGTGTTGAAAGCCGGTTCTCAGGTGCACCGAGAGGTTCTGCACCAGGATATTTATGCCTGGAACGACGATCCGTCCTCCAATTCACTGGAAGTACATATCCATAATCTGCGTCAGAAGATAGGAAAAGACCGCATCCGAACCCTACGCGGCTTTGGCTATCTGCTGACTAAAGGTGAACAACCATGAAGGACGATGCCGTTACCAGTATGCGTCGCCGCTTAGTGCTGGCACTGGGCGGCATCTTGCTCGTTTGTCAGATGATCAGCGTATTCTGGCTGTGGCACGAAAGCGAAGAGCAGATCGGCCTGCTGGTTGATAAATCTCTGAGCGCTACTGCCCAGAATATGCAGATCGATCAAGAGATTAATGAGGCGATAGCCTCACTCAGTATCCCCAGTCTGGTGATGGTCATCCTGACGTCGCTCATGTGTTTTCAGGCGGTCAGTTGGATCACCCGCCCACTTTCCCGCTTACAGGAAGAATTACAGGATCGCACCGCCGAAAACCTGGAGCCGCTACCACAGCAGAGCAATATTAAAGAAGTCGCTGCCGTCACCCACACCATCAACCAGCTTTTTCAGCGTCTGGACGAAACGTTGAAACGCGACAGGCAGTTTACTGCGGATGTCGCCCATGAGTTACGAACCCCACTAGCCGGTATCCGGCTGCATCTTGAATTACATCAGCAACAGCATCAGATTGACTGTAGTTCGCTCATCAAGCGCATTGATAAAATGGTGAAAACGGTGGAACAGCTTTTGCTGCTTGCTCGTGTCGGACAAGAATTTTCGGCAGGCCACCACGAAAATGTCGCATTCCTGAAAGACGTCATTTTTCCCATGCAGGATGAGTTGGCCGAGATGCTGCAAAAGCGTCAGCAAAGGCTGAAATGGGTATTACCGCAGGAAGATGTCACTCTCCACGGTGATGCCACGTTACTTCAGTTGTTGTTACGTAATCTGGTAGAAAATGCCTATCGCTATAGCCCGGAAGCAAGCCAGATCACGGTTAGCCTGACTACACGACAACACCTTGAACTACTGATCGAAGATGAAGGACCGGGTATCGATGAAAGCAAGGTGGGTGAATTAAGTAAGGCGTTTGTGCGTATGGACAGCCGATATGGTGGTATCGGCCTCGGGCTGAGTATCGTGACGCGCATTGCTCAATTGCACAATGGGAAATTTTTCCTCTGCAACCGACCGCAAGGTTCTGGTGCCCTCGCCCGCGTGGTGCTAACCACGCCTGACGAATACCCCGATTCCGCCTGAAGAATAAAACAGCGGCCACACATTTCATCAACCGTGAGACGGCACATCCCTGTGCACAAACCTCGCCTGCGTTATTGGTACACAGGATAGCGTCGGCACAGCGCCACTACCTGCTGGCGTACACGATCGCGTACCGCCGTTAATGCGTCATTCCCTTCACCAAGCCCATCCAGTACGTCACATAGCCATCCCGCCAGTTGCTCGCACTCTGCCACACCAAAACCGCGCGTCGTCACGGCTGGCGTTCCAATACGCAGACCTGAAGTCACAAAGGGTGAACGCGGATCGTTAGGCACCGAGTTCTTGTTTGTCGTGATGTAAGCCTCGCTCAGTGCAGCATCGGCATCCTTCCCAGTATAGGGTCTGGCGGACAGGTCAATCAGTAACAAGTGGTTGTCGGTGCCATCAGAGACAATCTTGTAGCCACGCAGTTGGAGGACGCGCGCCATGGCACAGGCGTTGGTCACCACCTGACGCTGATAAACCGTGAATTCAGGGCGCAGCGCTTCCTTGAATGCCACCGCTTTGGCGGCGATAACGTGCATCAACGGACCGCCCTGAATGCCGGGGAATACGGCAGAGTTAAGCTTTTTGTAGAATTCCTCGCTCTGCCCTTTGGCTAAAATAATTCCACCGCGCGGGCCGCGCAGAGTCTTATGGGTTGTACTGGTCACAACATGCGCATGAGGGAGCGGATTCGGGTATTCACCCGCTGCCACTAAGCCAGCAACATGAGCCATGTCCACCCAGAAGATAGCGCCCACCTTGTCAGCAATCGCGCGCATACGTGCCCAATCCTTATGGCGTGAATAGGCGGAAAACCCGCCGATTAGCATCTTTGGCCGGGCTTCCAATGCAATACGCTCCATTTCATCGTAGTCGATCAGCCCTGTGTCAGGATCTAACCCATAAGGGACGATCTTGTAATGACGACCAGAGAAATTGGAGGGGTTACCGTGGGTCAGATGCCCGCCCTGAGCGAGATTCATACCCATCACGGTATCGCCCGGATTAGTCAATGCCAGAAACACCGCCGCATTAGCCTGCGCGCCGGCATGGGGCTGGACGTTAGCGTAATCACAGTCAAACAGCGCTTTAGCCCGTTCTATCGCCAGACGTTCAGCCACATCAACATGCTCACAGCCGCTGTAGTAGCGCTTGCCTGGGTAGCCTTCCGCATATTTGTTGGTGAACACGGAGTTCTGGATCGCCATCACCAGCGGGCTGGCATAGTTCTCTGAGGCGATAAGTTCAATGTGAGTTTCCTGCCGCTGTTCTTCATGCCGGATGGCGTCGGCCAGCTCCGGGTCGAAGTCGGTAAGGGTAAGAGAAGCGTCATACATGGGCATTGTCCTATGCGTTAGTCATTGGTTTTTTAATCGTGTGATTGTGTGAGAGGTTCGTCAGGCCAGTAGTAGCTATCCGGTAGCGGACGGGCGCCAAAGATTGCCTGACCGACGCGCACCACGCTCGCGCCTTCCTCAATAGCTATTTCAAAATCGCCGGACATCCCCATGGATAATTCATCCATATCGATGCCAGCCGGGAGATTTTGCTGCAATCGCTCACGCAGCTGACGCAACCGTACAAAACACTGGCGCACGCGTTCGGCCTCGCTGGAGAACAGCGCCAGCGTCATGAGCCCACGCACACGTAGCGCAGAGAATGTGGGAAGTGCCTGAATAAAAGCCGGTACGTCATCGGGAGACAGGCCGTATTTACTGGCCTCACCGGAGGTATTCACCTGTACGAATACGTCTAATGAGCGCCCTTCTACCTGTAATCGGCGATCCAGCGCTTCAGCCAGCCGCAGGCTGTCCAGCGCCTGAAATTCGGTAGCGAAGCGTGCCACTAGCTTCGCCTTGTTGGTTTGCAGGTGCCCAATGACCGACCACTGCAAGTCGGCTAAGTCCTGCATCGATTCCCATTTACGGTATGCCTCTTGCACTTTGTTCTCGCCCAATACCCGACAACCCGCCATATGGGCCATGCGCAGGCGGCTTTCAGGCTTGGTTTTGCTGACTGGCAGCAGTCGTACCGTCGCGGGATCGCGATCGACGCGGCGGCATGCCGCTTCAATGCGGGCCTGCACCGCCGCCAGATTGATCTGGAAATCTTCAACCGTGGCGGCTTCGGGATAGCGACCGTGCCTGTCGTGGCGAGTGGGTGTATCGGAAGAGAGCGGCATCAGCGTAACTCCTGACGAAGAGAATGAATGGATTGTGAAACACATTTATAGATTTAAAATAGCCGGATGTTCCCCACCATTTTCCTGACAAGAGGCAGACCAATTGTTCAAACACGCCCAGCTTGAATCGGTCAAAGCCTGGATTGGCGACCCCGCACAAGGTGCCCTCCCACTGCACGCCCGCATCCAGCGGGCGATTCGCCAGTTAATCCTCGATGGTGTTCTTGATGTGGGTAAAGCCTTACCCGCCTCACGCGCACTGGCTAAATCATTGGGGGTATCACGTGATACAGTCGAATCGGCTTACAGTCAGCTGCATGCGGAAGGATTTATCGAACGCCGCATCGGCAGCGGTAGTTTCGTGTCAGAACGGGCAAAACGTCTGCCAGGGCGGGGCAAAGCCCGGAAAACGGGAGATAGCAAAGCAGAACTGCGCCTCAGTCAACGCGGTAGCGCCATGTTCCAGAATGGCGGGGTGCGCGATTTCATCATCCCACGCGCGTTCGCGCCCGGCGTCCCAGAAACACGCAGTTTTCCCCTCCAGACATGGGAACGGCTGGAACGGCAGGTACTAAAAGAATATGGCACACGGGCGCTGCTGCACAGCCCGCCGCAGGGTATGGAAGTGTTAAGGCGTGCCATCGCAGATTATGTCAATCTCGAACGGGGCGCTCGCGCTACGCCCGATCGTGTGCTGGTATTGACCAGTTCCCAGCAAGCGCTAACCCTGTGCGCGAATGTCCTGCTGGATGCCGGCGATCGAATCTTTCTTGAAGACCCCGTATACCACGGCGCACGCAAGGCATTCGAAGCGGCCGGACTCGCGTGTGTGCCAATCCCATTAGACGCCGATGGTTTGCAGGTCGAACATCTGCTTGAAGCAAGCAATGCATATAATACGCCCACGAAAGCCGTATTCCTGACGCCGTCACACCAGTTTCCCACCGGTGCAACGCTGGCGCTGGATCGACGTCTGGCCGTTATCGAATGGGCCTGGCAGCACCAAAGCTGGATTATTGAAGACGATTACGACAGCGAGTTCCACTATGCGGGCAAACCTACCGCCTGCGTGCAGGGGCTCGACTCGCACGATCGCACAATCTATATCGGCACCTTCACCAAATCGCTGTTTCCCGGCCTGCGCATCGGCTATATGGTTCTGTCGCCACAGCTGGTTGCACCGATGACCGTGGCCCGCACCCTGATGGATGGGCACAGCGCGCCCATTCCACAGCTCACGCTGGCACGTTTTATCGAAGGAGGACATTTCGGCGCCTATGTCCGCACGATGCGCGCCGTTTATGCGGAACGCCGCGATGTGCTGGCGCGGTTGGTCCGTCAGCATCTGGCCGACTTTGTGGAACCACAGGTGCCGACCGGAGGCATGCAAATGCCCTGCCTGTTCATCCGCGACATTCCTGAGCACGACGCGGTGGAATCCGCACGCCGAGCCGGTATCGACCTGCTGGGGCTAACCGCGCTGTATGCAGCGTCGGGTCAGCATAAAGCCGGTTTCCTTATGGGATTTGCCGCCCACGCGCCGCATGAACTGGACATTGCCGTCAAGACATTAGCGAAGGTGTTACGTGCACTGTGTCGATGAGGGATGGCAGCGGATGAAACCATCACGGCTAGGGGGAAAATATCAATCAGGCCGAAGATGAGCGTTATTAAAAGACGTTTACGGGGAAAGGTATGAGATCGCAGAAAAACCGCAGGCCGAAACCTGCGGTCATATCACGGCGATAGCAATGCTTATTTAGCCGCTTTCTCTTCAACTGCTGGTTTTTCAGCTTTCGCGTCATCCGCTGCTTTCAGGTCAGCTTCAGATTTAATGTCCAGCAGTTCAACGTCGAACACCAGCGTGGAGTTAGCCGGAATGCCAGGCACGCCGTTTTCGCCATAAGCCAGTGCTGGTGGGATAGCCAGCTTGATTTTGCCGCCTTTCTTAACGTGTTTCAGGCCTTCGGTCCAGCCAGGAATCACACCGTCCAGACGGAAAGAAAGTGGCTCACCACGTTTGTAGGAGTTGTCGAACTCGCTACCGTCAACCAGGGTACCTTTGTAGTTAACCACAACGGTATCGCTGTCTTTCGGCGCATTGCCGCTACCTTCTTTCTCAACCTGATACAGAAGGCCAGATGCCGTTTTCTTCACGCCTTTTTCTTTGGCGAAGGACTCAAGATACTTAGTACCTTTGTCCGCGTTATCTTTCGCATCTTGCTTCATTTTGGCTTCAGCGGCGGCTTTAACTTTGCCTTCAAAACCTTGCAGCGTTTTCTCGATTTCTTCGTCAGTCAGCTTGCTCTTGTCAGCAAAAGCATCCTGCACGCCGGCAATCAGCTGCTCTTTATCCAGCTTAATGCCTAATTTTTCTTGCTCTTTCAGAGAGTTATCCATATAACGCCCTAAAGATGCACCTAACGCATAAGCTGCTGCCTGCTCATCGTTCTTGAATTTAGCTGCCGCAGTATTGTCAGACGCCTGCGCCTTGTCTGCCGCCAAAACCTGGCCTGCGTTCAGAGCCAGAGCCATCGTTGTTGCTAACAGCGTTACTTTAAACAGTGATTTCATCCATTTCTCCAGCATCTGGAGCAACACGCTCCAGCCATCATTAAAATACATTCGCGCCTACTATAACTGTGCGGACGAAGACAACACAACGACGCACTCGACAATCCTTTGATAAAAAACGTCAGGAAGCTTTTCCGACATCATTTGTGTCGTCCTAAGGCCATCTGGCATCAATATGCCCTACTCTGGATAGCCCATTGCGCCCTACTGCGACCGTTTTTACTACCAGAAGTTTCCGCTTTCTGACAAACTCGCGGGTAACAAGAAGTAAGGGGAATAGCGATGTCACCATCAGCACTTGAAGAACGACTCGAACAGCTGGAAAGCCGACAGGCTTTTCAGGAAGTCACCATAGAAGAGCTTAACCAAACAGTGATTCAACACGAGCGGGAAATTAGCCGCCTGCGCGAACACGTACGCCTACTCACCGACAGGGTACGCAACCAGCAAACCTCGCTCGTTGCCCCCCAATCTGAAGAGACGCCGCCACCGCATTATTGAGATCGGCACCCCGTCAGGTCAGCACTCAGTACTGCTGGCCAGATATAAAAAAACCTCAGGTGATAATCATCAACCTGAGGTTTTTTTTATGCGCTACGACTAATTAGTGGCAACCGCATCCACCGTGGCCGCCGCAGCCGCCTTTACCGTGCTGGTGACCGTGATCGTGGTCGTGATCATGGCCATGACCGCCACAGCAGCCGTCGCCGTGTTCATGATCGTGTTCACCATGAACGTGACCGTGCGCCAGCTCTTCTTCCGTTGCTTCACGAATAGCAACCACTTCAACATTGAAGCTCAGGTTCTGGCCAGCCAGCATGTGGTTACCGTCGACAACAACGTGGTCGTCTTCAACTTCGGTGATTTCAACTGGCACTGGACCCTGATCGGTCTCAGCCAGGAAACGCATGCCAACTTGCAGTTCGTCCACGCCCATAAAGACATCTTTCGGTACGCGCTGAACCAGATTCTCATCATAGTTGCCGTAAGCGTCGTTTGAACCGATGTTCACATCAAACTTCTCACCTGCTTCACGGCCTTCCAACGCTTTTTCCAGACCAGAAATCAGGGAACCGTGACCATGCAGATAGTCCAACGGCGCGCTCACCGGAGACTCATCAACCAACACACCGTCTTCTGTACGTACCTGATAGGCCAGGCTGACCACCAGATCTTTTGCTACTTTCATGATATCTCCTACCGTTGGAATGCAAACTGGCGCAAATTGTAGCTGAAAAATGTCCCTATGTACCGTCCGGAATCAAAAAACGTCGACGGTTGATGACAATGCCATCATGGACACGTCTCCCTCATTCAGGCCGGAAGATCCCGATGATCTCGTTAGCCTGCGGGGCAGATACCGTAGCAGGTTCTTCAGTCTGACTCTGGCGGTATCCGCACTTCACGCACACCACCACCTCGACGTCATCCTCGCGTCCCACCGCCAGCGTGTCCTGCGCCTGACATGTCGGGCATACTGCCCCTGCAATAAAGCGTTTACGCATGATAACTCCCATTCATCTCCGCCCTAAAATCTAGAACCTGAAATCTAGAACCTATTCTACTAGGCGTTATTGGCGCAGACAGTTTGGACTCGGACAGCGCACAGAAACCGGAGCGTACACGTAGTACGTGAGGATTTCGAGCACTGCCCAGGTTCAAAATGGCAAGTAAAATAGCCTAGAGAATAGGTTCTTACTCGTCGTCCTCATCCCATACACTAGGCCGACGGCGCTCGCGCTGCATTTCCCGCTGGAAAATGTCTTCCAACTCACGGCGGGCTTCTTTCACACGGGAGATTTGTGCGACATCTCCCGTCAGCTGCGGCATCAATTCGCGCAGCATGCGCATATCCAGCCGGCGGAAGTGCTGCTGCGCACGCATCGCCTGATGGGGGTGCATACCCAGCGTCACCAGCGTTTTCCGCCCCAGCTCTAACGCGCTGGAAAAGGTTTCACGCGAAAAATGTCTGACGCCCGTCTGCAACAGTTCATGGGCTTCAACACGTCCGCGTGCCCGTGCCAGAATTTCCAGATTCGGAAAATGCTGCTGACAGAGATGTACAATCTCCATCGTGTCTTCTGGCGCATTACAGGTGATCACAATTGACCGCGCTTTATCCGCGCCCGCCGAACGCAGCAGTTCCAGTTCCGTGGCATCACCATAGTAAACCTTATAGCCATAGCTGCGCATCAGGCTTACCGCGCTGATATCCCGCTCCAACACCGTAATCCGCATTTTGTTCGCCATGAGCAAACGGCTGATCACCTGTCCGAAACGTCCGAATCCCACCACAATCACCTGCGGCTCATCGTCTTCAACATACGGTTTCTCATCCGGCACATCTTGTACGTTATAACGACGCGCCAGAATACGGTCGATCAACTGCATCAGCAGCGGTGTCGTCATCATCGACAGCGTTACCGTCACCAGTAACAGCGGCAACTGTTCACCTTTCAATACGTTGAATGAAGTCGCTGCGGAAAACAGGACGAAAGCGAACTCGCCGCCCTGACTCAGCACACCGGCAAACTGCAAACGTTCAGAGCGGCGCATCCGGTTAACCCGCGCAAGGAAATAAAGGACCGCCGCTTTCACCGCCACCAGCACCAATACCGCCACCATAATCTTTACGATGTGGGTATAGAGGATGCCGAGGTTTAGCGCCATCCCCACGGAGATGAAGAACAACCCCAGCAGCAAGCCTTTAAACGGCTCAATGGCAATTTCCAGTTCATGCCGATACTCGCTTTCCGCCAGCAGAATACCGGCAATAAAGGTGCCTAGCGCCATGGAAAGCCCTAACGTTTCCATAAACAGCGCGGAACCGAGCACCAGCAACAGCGCGGCGGCGGTAAACACCTCACGCACGCCGGATGCCGCAATAAAGCGGAACAGCGGACGCACCAGATAGCGGCCACCGATTAGCATGCCGAGAAACGCGGCAACCTTCAGACCAATCCGTTCCCAATCGCCAAAATCGCCCTGCACACCCGCCAGAATCGGAATCAGCGCCAACGCAGGGATAACGGCCAAATCCTGAAACAGCAGGACAGAGAAGCCAAGCTGCCCGGACTCGCTACGGTTCATGCCCTTTTCACGCATCAGCTGTAACGCCATGGCCGTTGACGACATCGCCAATCCAACACCGCCAATCAACGCGGACTGCCACGAGAAGTCAGTCAGATACAAGGCACCGCCTAAAAGCAGCGTACTCAGGCCAACCTGAGCCGCACCAACACCAAAGATCGAGCGACGCAGCGTCCAGAGCTTCGAGGGATTCAATTCCAGGCCGATGATGAACATCAGGAAAACGACGCCCAGTTCCGAGAAGTGCAGGATAGCGTCCACATCACGGATAAAGCCGAGTCCCCAAGGGCCAATGGCGATCCCGGCGATCAAATAGCCCAGTACGGCACCAATACCTAATCGGGCAGCAATCGGTACGGCTACAACCGCCACAAACAAAAACAAGACTCCGGCGGTCAGTAGCGCGGAACTCTCCATATTAGCGTTCCTCTTCAGGTAAAGGGGAGGCTAGCCATTCACCGTAAGCTCTGGCTTGACTCGACAACACATCGGGCTGTAAACGACGCGCCCAGTAAACAATCATGGGGTGCATCCAATGCATACGGCACATTGCCGCCGTCAGCTCAAACGGACGGAGCAAATCTTCCATCGGGTAACGGTTGTTCCCGTCAGGATGGTAGGCATCTTCCGGCTCACCGGTCGTAATCACCGAACGCCAGTATTTCCCCGCCAGCGCATTACCGCCAATCCCATTGGCAAAGCCGCGGGATAGCACCCTATCGAGCCACTCTTTCAGCAAAGCCGGACAGCTGTAGGTATAAAATGGATGTTGGAAAACAATGACCTGATGCTCACGCAGCAGCTGTTGTTCATGATGAATATCGATAAAAAAATCAGGATAGTGCGCGTAAAGATCGTGCACGGTTACATTCGCCAACTGCTGTGCCGGTTGCAATAAGACCCGGTTTGCTACCGAATCCTGTGGTTCCGGATGGGCATACAGCAGCAAAATCTTCGGTGGCTGCGACATCATTCCCCTCCAAAGCGTCGTCATGATAATTGTTTTCCGTTACCATGCTGCGCAACGACTAAAAACAGGACACCGCGTGTCCTGAGATGTCCATAATTTAACATACTCTGAACATACGGCGCTTTATGATTGTTTTCTCTTCGCTGCAAATTCGACGTGGTGTACGCGTTCTGATCGACAACGCGACAGCAACAGTTAATCCCGGCCAGAAAGTTGGTCTGGTGGGCAAGAACGGCTGTGGTAAATCTACCCTGCTGTCTTTACTGAAAGGTGAAATCAGCGCCGATGGCGGCAGCGCGACCTTCCCGCAAAACTGGTCACTGGCCTGGGTCAATCAGGAAACGCCTGCGCTGGACAAGCCCGCGCTGGACTACGTGATTGACGGCGACCGCGAGTTCCGCCAACTGGAAGCCGCGTTGCAGACCGCAAATGAAGAGAATGACGGCAATGCCATTGCCACACTGCACGGCAAGCTGGATGCGATTCAGGCCTGGACAATTCAGGCCAGAGCCTCAAGCCTGCTCAACGGACTCGGTTTTTCTCAGTCACAGTTACAGCAGCCTGTCAGCGCCTTTTCCGGCGGTTGGCGGATGCGTCTGAATCTGGCGCAGGCGCTGATCTGTCGCTCCGATCTGCTCCTGCTCGATGAACCGACTAACCACCTCGATCTGGACGCGGTTATCTGGCTGGAAAAGTGGTTGAAAAACTATGCTGGCACGCTGGTACTCATTTCGCACGACCGCGATTTCCTCGATCCGGTCGTGACCAAAATTCTGCACATCGAGCAGCAGTCGCTCAACGAATACACTGGCAACTATTCTTCGTTTGAACGCCAGCGTGCCACCCGTCTCGCACAGCAACAGTCGCTCTATGAACACCAGCAGGAGCGTGTCGCGCACCTGCAACACTATATTGACCGCTTCCGTGCGAAGGCAACCAAAGCCAAGCAGGCACAAAGTCGGATAAAAATGCTGGAACGCATGGAGCTGATTGCACCAGCGCATGTCGATAACCCTTTCCGCTTCAGCTTTCGTGCCCCGGAATCGTTGCCCAATCCCTTAATGAAGATGGAAAAGGTCAGCGCAGGCTATGGCGACAAGCTGATTCTGGAATCGATTAAACTCAATCTAGTACCGGGTTCGCGCATCGGGCTGCTCGGCCATAACGGCGCGGGTAAATCCACGCTAATCAAATTGCTTGCTGGCACGCTTGCCCCGCTGAAAGGGGAAATCGGACTGGCGAAGGGCGTGAAGCTCGGTTACTTCGCCCAGCATCAGTTAGAGTTTTTGCGTGCGGACGAGTCGCCTTTGCAGCATCTGGTGCGTCTGGCAGAGCGGGAAACGGAACAACAACTGCGTGACTACCTCGGCGGCTTTGGTTTTCAGGGCGATAAGGTCACTGAGATCACCGAGCGCTTCTCCGGCGGCGAAAAAGCCCGTCTGGTATTGGCGCTGATCGTCTGGCAGCGTCCAAATCTCCTGCTGCTCGATGAACCGACCAACCACCTCGATCTGGATATGCGTCAGGCATTGACCGAAGCGTTAATTGATTTTGAAGGCGCGCTGGTTGTCGTTTCGCACGATCGACACTTGATCCGTTCGACTACTGACGATCTCTATCTGGTACACGACCAAAAAGTGGAGCCATTCGACGGCGATTTGGAAGACTACCAACAGTGGCTGGTCGGCCTGCAACGTCAGGAAAATGCGGCCGCTGAAACGCCAAAAGAAAATATCGCCAACAGCGCGCAGGGCAGAAAAGATCAGAAACGTCGCGAAGCCGAGTTGAGAACGCAAACCCAGCCGCTGCGTAAACAAATCACCAAGCTTGAACAGCAGATGGAAAAGCTGGGAGAAACGCTGGCAGAGCTTGAAGCCCGACTGGCGGACAGCGCCATCTACGACATCAGCCGCAAGGCCGAACTCACCGACTGCCTGCAACAACAAACCAAAGTCAAAATTGAGCTGGAAGAAACGGAGCTATCCTGGCTGGATGCGCAGGAACAGCTAGAGCAGATGATGCAGAGCGAGTAAATACGGTATCTCTCGTCTAAGGAGTCGCGAGCGAAACACCGCTCGCGACGTTATCGCACCAGCATTAATGCCAAATCAATAGCACGCAGGCAGCGGTCAGCAGCCCCATTGACACATTGAAGATAATCCACGCTTTCTTACTGCGCAGCAGTCGCCCAATGATCGTGCCAAATCCGAGCCAGATAACACCGGACACCAGATTGACCAGCACAATCCCGATGCTTATTGCGATCACGGAATGGTTATACTCTTCACCCGCCAGACTAAAACTGGCCACCGCGCCCAACGCCATGAGCCACGCTTTCGGGTTCAGGAATTGCAGTAACCACCCCTGATAAAGCCGGATCGGCTTGGGCGGCGCAACGGACGTTTCCAGCCGTTCGTAAGCCGCCGTGGCGATTTTCCACGCCAGCCAAAGCAGATAGGCACTACCGAGGACTTTCAGGATAAAGTGCAGCGAAGGATAAATCAGAATCAAGCCACCGACGCCGAATGCCACCAGCAGCAAAATACTCTGCATGCCCAGCATGATGCCGATCATCAGCCACAGTGAACGCATAAAACCAAAATTCGCGCCCGAGGTGGTCAACAGCATATTATTCGGCCCCGGCGTGATGGCCGCCACCCACAAAAACCCTAACATCGACAGAAATAAACTCAGTTCCATTATTTGTGGGCGCTCCTGACCCAAATGTCGTACCAACTGGCAGCATTGAAGCTAACAGTGTGATATTGATCGTACAAGAGCCGACAACAAGATTTCTATATCCTTTATGTATGACCATTTTCATCCGCTGAGCGGCGCGCATAACCCGCACCTGCAAACGCTATTGCCGCGTCTGATTCGCCGTCACGCGCAGTTTTCGCCAGTCTGGCAGCCCCTTGAGTTACCGGACGGCGATTTCGTCGATCTGGCGTGGAGCGAAGCGCCCGAACAGGCGCGGCACAAACCGCGCGTGGTCCTGTTCCACGGGCTGGAAGGCAGCTTTCATAGCCCCTACGCCCACGGCCTGCTGCATGCCTGTAAACAGCGCGGCTGGCTGGCCGTCGTCATGCATTTTCGTGGGTGCAGCGGAAAACCCAACCGGATGAAGCGTATTTATCACTCCGGCGAAACCAGCGATGCCAGCTATTTCCTGCGCTGGATGCAAGAGACGCTGGGCGATGCGCCTACCGCCGCCATCGGCGTGTCCCTCGGTGGCAATATGCTGGCCTATCTGCTCGCGCAGCAAGGCGAATCCTGTTATCTCTCTGCTGCCGTCATTGTTTCCGCGCCATTGATGCTCGAACCCTGTAGCCGTCGCATGGAGCAAGGCTTCTCCCGCGTCTATCAGCACTACCTGCTGCGACTGCTGAAACAAAATGCCGGCCGCAAGCTGGCAGCCTACCCGGACACGCTGCCGATTCAGTTGCCGCAACTGAAACGCATCCGCCAGTTACGCGAGTTTGATGACGTCATTACGTCACGTATTCACGGTTTCCACGATGCCGCCGACTACTATCGACGCTGTAGCGCCCTGCCGCTGTTGCCTCAGATTCGCACACCGCTGCTAATCATCCATGCGAAGGACGATCCTTTCATGACGTCAGAGGTGATTCCCGATCTGTCGCAGTTACCGTCTAATATTGAATATCAGCTAACAGAACACGGCGGGCATGTTGGTTTCGTCAGTGGAACGCTGCTGAAACCGAAAATGTGGCTGGAACAGCGCATTCCCAACTGGCTTAGCCCATTTTTGGACCACGCCACCGATTCCCCTTTGACTCAGGAACCCTAGCGTGATTATTCCCTGGCAACAGCTCGATCCAGAAACGCTGGATAACATCATCGAATCTTTCGTCCTGCGGGAGGGCACCGATTACGGCGAACAGGAGTGGTCGCTGGCGCAGAAAGTGGAAGATATTCGCAGACAGCTCAAGTCCGGCGAGGTGGTGCTGGTGTGGTCTGAGTTACATGAGACCCTCAATATTATGCCGCGCGACCAGTTCAATGCCGGAGGGCATGCCCCCTATTGAGCATGCCGAAAGGCGTGAAAGAATGCGCCAAACATGCTAACAATGATAAAAACTTACGTCATTTTTGAGGATGCGCGCAGGCTCTCGGCCTATGCGTGCATCGCGATCACGGAGTTACGCGTCTTATGTCACATCAGCATCCGATCATTGCGGTTACCGGCTCCAGCGGGGCGGGAACCACGACAACCAGTCTGGCCTTCCGTAAGATTTTTCAGCAGTTTGACCTGCGCGCCGCTCAGTTGGAAGGCGATAGCTTTCACCGCTATACCCGCCCGGAAATGGACATGGCGATTCGCAAAGCGCGTGATTTAGGGCGCCACATCAGCTACTTCGGACCGGAAGCGAATGACTTCAGCCTGCTGGAACAGTCGTTTATCGAATATGGCCTGCATGGCCGCGGCCAGACGCGTAAATACCTTCATACTTACGATGAAGCCATTCCCTATAATCAGGTTCCTGGAACATTCACGCCGTGGGAGCCGATGCCGGAACCCACCGATATCCTGTTCTATGAAGGGCTGCACGGTGGCGTAGTCACCGAGCAAAACGACGTGGCGCAGCATGTGGATTTACTCGTCGGCGTGGTGCCAATCGTCAACCTGGAATGGATCCAAAAGCTGATTCGTGACGTTAATGAGCGCGGCCACTCGCGTGAAGCGGTGATGGATTCCGTCGTCCGCTCAATGGAAGACTACATCACCTACATCACCCCACAGTTCTCTCGCACACACATCAACTTCCAGCGCGTGCCTACCGTGGACACCTCCAACCCATTCGCCGCCAAATCGATTCCCTCGCTGGATGAAAGCTTCGTTGTGATTCACTTTCAGGGGTTGGATAACATTGATTATCCCTATCTGCTCGCCATGTTGCAGGGCTCGTTTATCTCCCATATCAACACGTTGGTCGTTCCCGGCGGGAAAATGGGGCTGGCAATGGAGCTCATCATGGCACCGCTGGTGCAGCGGTTAATGGAAGGGAAAACCATCGAATAAGCATCGAGATACACGGGGCGACCACAGGGGTGAGTCCTCCCTACGGGAACCTCCCCCTATGTTTCCCCTAATAACAGGCTTAAGTGACCAGAATGAGTGCCCAGAGAAAGGGATTATTCCAGCACTCTAATTTCGTGGCTGTGCGTTACCTCAACGGCTTTGCCCAGCATCAATGCGACAGAGCAGTATTTTTCCGCAGACAGGGCGACCGCGCGCTCGACGGCTTTATCGGTCAGCCCTTTCCCCGTGACGATAAAATGCAGATTGATATGAGTAAATAAACGCGGCGCTTCCGAACGGCGCTCTGACGTCAATTTCACTTCACAATCTGCCACATCGTTACGGCCTTTTTGCAGAATCGACACCACATCAATCGCGCTGCATCCCCCCACAGACATCAACACCATTTCCATCGGACTGGGCGCTTTATCGCCGGAATTGCCGTCCATCAATATCTGGTGCCCTGATGCGGATTCGCCCAAAAACGTTAAGCCTTCAACCCATTTTACCCGTGCCTGCATGGTGCCTCTCCACTAAAAATTTTTTGAAAATTTATACCGTTACTGTACAAAAACCAGCGTTAATCAGAGCTTTGTCATGCTGAAGCGAGACAACACAAGACACGTCCTTAAAGCTGTGTTAAAACGAAAATAGAATAGACCTTTTCTGGACAAAGCCAGAAACGAAGAAGATGATGACGTAGCCAGATATACCCAGCCACGTTTACGTTGCAGCAAGGCAGCAACCGGAAAATCAAGGGTACAGTGGTTCCAGTATATTCCCTGACGTCATTCTGCCTAGACTGAATTTTATTTTTTAGCAGTTAAACACGCCGTACAGGGAACTCTGACCCCTGTAATTTGCGCAGTGAATTACAACAGAGGATGATAGCGAATGGTTCTCGGCAAACCGCAGACAGACCCAACTCTCGAATGGTTCCTTTCCCATTGTCATATCCACAAGTATCCATCGAAGAGCACGCTTATTCACCAAGGTGAAAAAGCAGAAACGCTTTACTACATCGTGAAAGGCTCTGTCGCAGTGCTAATCAAAGATGAAGAAGGCAAGGAAATGATTCTTTCCTACCTCAATCAGGGCGATTTTATCGGCGAGCTCGGCCTGTTTGAAGAAGGTCAGGAGCGCAGCGCTTGGGTGCGGGCAAAAACCGCCTGTGAAGTGGCTGAAATTTCCTATAAAAAATTCCGCCAGCTCATCCAGGTTAACCCTGATATTCTCATGCGTCTGTCTGCGCAAATGGCCAGCAGACTCCAGGTTACCTCAGAGAAAGTCGGCAACCTCGCCTTCCTTGATGTGACCGGCCGTATTGCCCAAACCCTACTCAACCTGGCCAAACAACCTGATGCCATGACGCATCCAGATGGCATGCAAATAAAAATTACCCGTCAGGAAATTGGGCAAATCGTTGGCTGCTCGCGCGAAACCGTGGGCCGCATTCTGAAAATGTTAGAAGACCAGAACCTGATCTCTGCGCACGGTAAAACGATTGTCGTTTACGGCACTCGCTAAATCCCTGTCGCTGTACCCTACCAACAAAAAAGCGTGAAGCCTCGGCCTCACGCTTTTTTTTATGGCAAGCTTCCTGCTCGCCACCCTACGGACCGTCGCAAGCGACGTTGAGAGCATAACTCAGTTTGCTGCGTTAACGACCTGTGCAACAGCGTTAGCGAACTTCGCCATCCCCTGCACAATATCATCTTCATCAATGATCAAAGACGGCACAAAGCGGATAACGTTCGGCCCTGCCATCAGTACCATCAGGCCCTGAGCCGTTGCCGCCGCCAGAAACTCGCCCGCGCGACCATGCCACTGCGGTTTCAATTCCGCCCCCAGCAGGAGCCCCATACCGCGAATCTGTTCGAATACGCCATACTGCTGATTGATTTTCTCAAGTTCACTGACAAAGCGATCGTGCCGATCCGCCACGCCTGACAGCACTTCCGGCGTGTTAATGATATCCAGCGCGGCTTCAGCCACCGCACAGGCCAGCGGGTTGCCGCCATAAGTGGTGCCGTGTACCCCAACTGTCATCACAGAAGCGATTTCTTCCGTCGTCAGCATCGCGCTAATCGGGAATCCACCGCCCAACGCTTTAGCGGTGGTGAGAATATCCGGCGTAATGCCGTAGTGCATGTAACTGAATAGTTTACCGGTACGCCCCATCCCACTCTGCACTTCATCAAACACCAGCAGCGCCTTGTGCTGATCGCACAGATCGCGAACGCCTTGCAAGAACTCAGGCGTAGCAGGCGTAATACCGCCCTCACCCTGAATCGGTTCCAGTACGATTGCGCAGGTGTGATCGTCCATCACCGCTTTAACCGCAGCCAGATCGTTGAAAGGAACATGGACAATATCCGCAGGCTTAGGTCCGAAACCATCGGCATATTTAGGCTGTCCGCCAACCGAAACGGTAAACAGCGTACGGCCATGAAACGCATTGTAGAAGGCGATGATCTTGGTTTTATACGGGCTGTGACGTTTAACCGCATAGTGGCGCGCCAGCTTAAATGCGGCTTCGTTAGCCTCCGCACCGGAGTTAACAAAGAACACGCGATCGGCAAAAGTGGCATCAATCAATTTGCTGGCAAGGCGCAGCGCAGGCTCGTTGGTGAAAATATTGCTAGTGTGCCACAGCTTTTCGCCCTGCTGCTGCAACGCATTAACCAGTGCTGGATGGCAGTGACCCAGTGCCGTAACCGCAATGCCACCGGAGAAATCGATATACTCACGGCCGTCCTGATCCCAGACGCGACTCCCTTTACCTTTCACTGGTACAAACTTCGCGGGTGCATAAACCGGCAAAATCACTTTATCGTGAGTATCCCGTGTCACTGCTTTCTGCTCTGCTACCATTTGCTGCCTCACTCTGCTATCCATCACGTTAGAATGAAAATATAGTCAATAAATATGCATAAAAAATCAATTACAGGCAATATTAAATCGGCTACTGGAGAGAATAACTTTCTATATAACTAAATTTTAAGGAAATTATCCAAAAGCTGATGTCCTTGCTGGCTAAGAATGCTCTCTGGGTGAAACTGCACACCTTCCAGCGGCAGTGAGCGATGGCGGATCCCCATAATCTCATCTCGCTTACCTTCATGTTCGCTCCAGGCCGTAACCTCAAAGCAATCGGGTAGCGAAGCGGCATCAATGATGAGTGAATGATAGCGAGTCACCGTCAAGGGCTGAGCGAGCCCCGCAAAAACGCCTGTATTGCTGTGCGCAATCGCTGAGGTTTTACCATGCATCACCTGCCGTGCCCGTACCACACGTGCGCCGAACGCCTGCCCCATCGCCTGATGGCCAAGACACACGCCCAGAATAGGCAATTTATCGGCAAAGTGACGAATAGCAGCGAGTGAAATACCCGCCTCATCCGGCGTGCAAGGGCCCGGAGAAATAACCAAACGCTCAGGCGCAAGCCGCTCAATCTCACGCAGCGTCAGTTCATCATTACGCTTCACCACGACTTGCGCGCCAAGTTCACAAAAGTATTGGTAAAGGTTGTAGGTAAAGGAGTCGTAGTTATCGATAATCAGGAGCATGGTGTACTTATCGGTAAATAATTGATGATTCATTTTATTGTGCTGTTGATGTCCGCCAATTAACCGGGGACGTTTTCACAAGCAGGGACCAACAGCCAAGCTCGCAGGTAGGGCAGTATTCGCTCGTGGAGTGATAACTGGCTATGAACAGCACAAAAATTCATCGCCATCGCCTGTGTCTCAAATGCCTGAACGCCCTCAGCTAAGATAGCCATCGGCACGTCCTGCCGGAAGTATCCCGCCTCAAGCCAGCGAATGATAATGTCGATATAACGATCGAATGCCAGCGCAATCGGCCCAACCTGTTCAATACCTGCCGCACCAGAGCGACGTAAGATAACGTCAAAGACGTAGCGTTCAGATGTCATGAATTGCATACGAGGCAGCAATCGTTCAACGAATTCATCAAGTCCGTCAGGAATCGCAACGGCTTCCATTTCATCGAGTAACTGATGAATACGTTCACCAATCAGTTGGTCCATCAGCGTTTCCTTATCGCTGAAATGGGCAAAAAAAGTGCCCTTCGCTACACCAGCTCGTGTTACGACCTCCTCAATCCGTAAAGCATCATACCCCCCTTCACCAATCAATTGTTGGGCTGTCGCGATCAGTCGCGCATGTGTCTCTTTTGTTCGTTGCTGTATTCGCTTTGTCATCGTGACTTGATAACACGATTTCCGACCGTGGTCAAAATTACAATTGACCGCGGTCATTTTACACATCATTATGACCGCGGTCAGTTTTATAAATACAGAGAACATTCGCCTGTCTCACCAACATCAGGCAGACGTTCATACAGCACAATATAGGACCCAGGCCAATGCAAACTCACTGGATACGAATAAAAAACATGAGGAAATAAAATATGCTTAATACGGGTAATGTTCTGATTGTTGGCGGTTATGGCATCGTTGGCGGACAAATTTGCACCCTGCTTGCCAAACGTCATCCCCATCTTCATCTTCTCATCGGAGGAAGATCGCTCGACCAAGCACAAAAAACAGCACGGGCATTACCCAATGCTACTGGCGTACACCTTGACGTAGAAGACACCGATCCACTGGAGCACCTGCCGATCCAGCCCGACGCAATCGTCGTATCGGTAAATGATCACCACGACCGTCTGCTGTTATCAGCAACACGCCGTGGTATTGCACTCATCGATCTGGCTCGCTGGCAGAAACGGCAAGACGATGCTAACCGCATACTTCATGGCGTCAGCCTTTCTTCACCTGTCGTCTTAGCATCAGGCTGGATGGCGAGTATCGCTGCTATCGTCGCAGCGGCGTATCGTCAATCGTCTCACCCTGCTCGGCGCATAGACATTGATGTCTTGTTTTCGTCCGCAGATAAAGCCGGACCCGATTCCGTCACAAGTTTTGTAGATATGCACAAACCTTTCACCATTTATGAAGCAGGACAGGAACGCATCGTACGGGGAATGGCCGATCCTAAACCTGTACGTTTTAGTAATGGGCGGGTCATCAACGTCAGGCGTTTTTCCAGTCCGGATCAGACAACATTGGTCAAGACGGGCCATGCAGAAAGTGTCTCGGCACGCATGGCTTTCGACAACACCGCCACCACGGCCGCATTCGCACTCTTTGCCCGCTCTGGCATTTGGGGAATGCTATCCGTAGCGAAACGCCGGGCCTTGCTATACAGACCAGGCCAGGGAGCATCACACGAATTTATACTCGAAATCGTTGAAGATACGGGAACAAAGAAAATCAGCGTCAAAGATAGGCTTGGACAAACTCATATGACCGCAATCAGCGCAGCCAATCAGGTTGAGCGCGTTTTGGCTCTAAATAACCGGCTAAGCCCCGCTCCCGGCGTGACTTACCCCGAGCAATCTGCCGATTTATCCGCTGACATCGACACAATACGTGAAATGGGATTACAGATAGAACACCATAACCCTTCCTGAAAACATATAGACTATTATAGGGATGCAAAATGTTATGGCAGTTTATTCTCTTTATTCTAATTAAAGAATGATGTCATCCTGACACCTGCGTTTCTCCTGCTGTAATGGCATCCCTATTGCCAGGAGAAACTATTTTTAGTAACAAAAAATAAATGGGAATGGCTATAAAGACGTCGTCATAAAAACGACTAACATCAGGACCTGATAGAAATCCACTTAAGATTTAATTTTATTATTGATACAGATCACAATTAACCATTTCGTATAAAAACCCCATAAAAACAATATAGAAAAATAAAGAAACTTTATTTTAATAAGCAATAAATAAAAATCAATGTATTGATTTTTAATGAGAAAAAATAGAAATAAGTTTCTTATCACACAAGACCACGCTTGCCCTAAACCTTTTCCAACGTCAGGTAAAAAATATATTTTCAAACCCATATTGTATTGTTTATTTTTTCTGTTAACACTTAGCTCGGCTTTATAGACAAACCTTAATTTCACTTTTGTTGAAACAGCCATTTTATTACACAGGGTGTGTAGTGATAAATACCCAAAAAATTCTATGTCAAGGAGAGTACACAATGAAATACCTACTGCCTTCTGCAGTTGCAGGACTGTTGCTGCTCGCAGCCCAACCAACAATGGCGGCAAATACGGGGGGTTATGCCACCACTGACGGCGGCGACGTTTCCGGCGCAGTGAAAAAAACCGCACGTTCTTTGCAAGAGATCGTCGATATCATTGAGGCAGCGAAAAAGGACTCAAGCGGTAAAGCGGTCAAAGGCGGCGCCTACCCACTCGTCATCACCTATAACGGTAATGAAGATGCGTTAATCAAAGCGGCTGAAGCTAACATCTGCGGCCAATGGAGCAAAGATCCGCGTGGCGTAGAAGTCAAAGAGTTCACCAAAGGGATCACCATCCTCGGGACCAACGGTTCTTCCGCTAACTTTGGTATCTGGATTGTAAACTCTTCCAACGTTGTCGTACGTAACATGCGCTTCGGCTATATGCCTGGTGGCGCAAAAGATGGTGATGCTATCCGTATTGATAACTCGCCGAACGTCTGGATCGACCACAACGAGATTTTCGCCAAGAACTTCGAATGTGCAGGTACACCAGACAACGACACGACCTTTGAATCGGCTGTCGATATCAAGAAAGCCTCAACCAACGTCACGGTATCCTACAACTATATCCATGGCGTGAAAAAGGTGGGTCTGAGCGGTTCCAGCAACACGGATACGGGTCGTAACCTGACTTACCATCACAATATTTACAGCGATGTTAACTCACGTCTGCCGCTGCAACGTGGTGGCCAGGTGCACGCGTACAACAACCTGTATGACGGCATCAAAAGTTCAGGCTTTAACGTTCGCCAGAAAGGGATTGCTCTGATCGAAAGCAACTGGTTCGAAAATGCGCTCAACCCTGTGACTGCACGTAACGATGACTCCAACTTCGGTACCTGGGAATTGCGTAACAACAACATTACCAGCCCGTCTGATTTTGCTAAATACAACATCACCTGGGGTAAGCCATCCACACCACACATCAATGCGGATGATTGGAAAAGCACTGGCAAATTCCCTGCCGTCCCGTATAGCTACACCCCGGTTTCCGCACAGTGCGTGAAGGATAAACTGGCAAACTATGCTGGCGTAGGTAAAAACCTGGCAGTCCTGACAGCAGCTAACTGTAAATAAATACGTTAATCCGGTGCATTCACTTTGCGCCGGGTTCCTCCTGAGCGAGCTGTTTGGCTCGCTCATTTTTTACTGAAACCTACACAAGATTGCCAGCATGTCCCTTATCGCAACAGACTTCATGCTAGTCATGCATTTCGTCAATAATAAGGAATGATCAATGAGGTATATGTTCTTCTCGCCTAAAAACGATCTATAAAGAAGTTCATAATAATTATTCATCAACAAACTAAAACTCAATATAGAATTAACGCACAGCGAGAACACTATTGAATAGGCTTGTGGTAGTATATTTTGACTTAAGATGAATTTTTGCGTTAGTCGTAACAATTACCCCGAAGAATTGCGGGCTAAAACTCAATAAATAAAGAAACTAAAGTGAAACCTTTACCCGTAGAAAAAATAACCCACTGATTTTCTATTCTTTTAAAAGAACACGGTTTCCTATAAAACTCAAATTATCCAATCATCAGTATTACAAAATGTTTCACCTGTAATACATTTAACATTTCACCCTTGAACTGAACTTATTTTTTGACCACACTCCCCTTGGTTTTTCATCAAAATGAAGCGTCATTTTTTTGGAAAATTTGTACCTATGACATCGGGCATATGGAGCAATAAATGCCCATGAAATTATATTCCAAGGAGACAGTCAGAATGAAATATCTATTGCCTACGGCAGCCGCCGGATTGTTACTTTTCGCTGCTCAGCCAGCCATGGCCGCCAATACGGGCGGTTATGCCACGACGGATGGCGGAGAAGTTTCCGGTGCCGTGAAAAAGACCGCGCGCTCCATGCAAGAAATTGTGGATATCATTGAAGCCGCAAAAGTGGATTCAAAAGGCAAAAAAGTCAAAGGCGGTGCGTACCCGCTGATCATCACCTATAACGGTAATGAAGACTCGCTAATTAAAGCGGCCGAAAAAAATATCTGCGGTCAGTGGAGTAAGGACGCACGCGGCGTACAAGTCAAAGAGTTTACCAAAGGGATCACCATCCAGGGCACCAATGGCTCATCCGCCAACTTCGGTATCTGGATTATCAATTCATCTGACGTTGTTGTTCGTAATATGCGCTTTGGCTATATGCCGGGCGGCGCGCAAGACGGCGATGCCATTCGTATTGATAACTCGCCGAACGTCTGGATTGACCACAATGAGATCTTTGCCAAAAACTTTGAGTGTAAAGGCACACCAGACAATGACACCACTTTTGAATCGGCCGTCGATATCAAGAAAGGGTCAACTAACGTCACCGTGTCATACAACTACATCCATGGCATTAAAAAAGTGGGCCTGAGCGGTTCAAGCAATACGGATACCGGTCGTAACCTGACTTATCATCACAATATCTATCGCGATGTTAACTCACGTCTGCCGCTACAGCGTGGTGGTCTGGTTCATGCGTACAACAACCTGTATGACGGTATCACCGGTTCAGGCTTTAACGTCCGTCAGAAAGGGATCGCGCTGATCGAAAGCAACTGGTTTGAAAATGCGTTGAACCCAGTAACGGCACGTAACGACAGTTCCAACTTCGGTACCTGGGAGTTGCGTAATAACAACATCACCAAACCGGCAGACTTCTCCAAATACAACATTACCTGGGGCCGCCCTTCCTCTCCTCACGTCAATGCGGATGACTGGAAAAGCACCGGCAAGTTCCCTTCCATTTCTTATAAATACACCCCAGTTTCTGCACAGTGCGTGAAAGATAAACTGGCAAACTATGCTGGCGTAGGTAAAAACCTGGCAGTCCTGACAGCAGCTAACTGTAAATAAACGCGGTCAGATTTACCCTCAAGCGAGCTCTTAGAGCTCGCTTGTTTTTTATGGGGACTTACGCGTGCCATATCTAATAAAAAAGCAATGAATTGAGTATCACGCTAATTATTTAATTGATGAATTAATGGCTAATGCTTAATGAGAAACCATTCTTTGATTAAGGATTAACGAGTAAAAAGAATAGTGACTCATCAACACGGGATTAATTAATAATTTGATCGGCATCAACTATTTTCTGATACTGCCATCTCAATAAGGAAATTTTACTTATTTATTGATATCGCTCACAGTTATCACCGCTATCAAAAACACCTCATCGCAGAATAATAAAACGAAATATAATTTTATTTTTCATAAAAACTCTCAACATCATTTTTTAGAAAAAATGAAAAAAATATTACTATTTAAAATAGACACTTATTAGTCATCAATATTTTGTGCGTTATTCACCCGATAGATTTAATACCTAAATATTGAATTATTTTATTTTTATGATAACACTTAATCGGGATTTCAATAAACCTTGATTTCATTTTTATTGAAACA
This sequence comes from Pectobacterium aroidearum, assembly GCF_015689195.1. GTDB lineage: Bacteria > Pseudomonadota > Gammaproteobacteria > Enterobacterales > Enterobacteriaceae > Pectobacterium > Pectobacterium aroidearum. The sequence continues at coordinate 483,000 of NZ_CP065044.1, read as the reverse complement.
TCCCAATAATATAATCTGGGTTATGTGGATCATTTATACCCAAAAAATTCAATTCCAAGGAGAGTACCTTAATGAAATACCTACTGCCTTCTGCAGCCGCTGGGCTGTTATTACTTGCGGCTCAACCGACAATGGCGGCAAATACGGGGGGTTATGCCACCACTGACGGCGGCGACGTTGCCGGTGCCGTGAAAAAAACCGCACGTTCCATGCAAGATATTATTGATATCATCGAAGAAGCGAAACTGGATTCCAAAGGTAAGAAAGTCAAAGGAGGCGCTTACCCGCTCGTCATCACCTATAGCGGTAATGAAGATGCGCTGATTAAAGCCGCAGAGAACGATATCTGCGGCCAGTGGAAGAAAGACGCACGCGGTGTGGAAATCAAAGAGTTCACCAAAGGGATCACCATCCTCGGGACTAACGGTTCTTCCGCCAACTTCGGGATCTGGCTGACGAAATCATCCGATGTCGTCATCCGCAATATGCGTTTCGGCTACATGCCTGGCGGCGCGCAGGACGGCGATGCGATTCGTATCGATAACACGCCGAACGTCTGGATTGACCACAACGAGATCTTCGCGAAAAACTTTGAATGCGCAGGCACAAAAGACGGTGACACCACATTCGAATCCGCGATTGATATCAAGAAAGCCTCAACCAACGTGACGGTATCGTACAACTACATTCACGGCATCAAAAAAGTCGGTCTGAGCGGCTTCAGCAGCAGCGATACGGGCCGTGACCTGACTTACCATCACAATATTTACGATGACGTTAACGCTCGTCTCCCACTGCAACGTGGCGGTAAAGTTCACGCCTACAATAACCTGTATACCAACGTCACCAGTTCTGGCCTGAACGTGCGCCAGAATGGGATTGCGCTGATCGAACGTAACTGGTTCGAAAATGCGAAAAACCCAGTGACCTCACGTTACGACGGTTCCAACTTCGGTACGTGGGATCTGCGTAATAACAACGTTATGAGCCCGGCTGACTTCGCTAAATACAACATCACCTGGGATAAAGATTCCAAGCCCTACGTGAATGCTGAAGACTGGAAGAGCACAGGCACGTTCCCTTCTCTTCCTTACAGCTACTCTACCGTTTCACCACAGTGCGTGAAGGATAAACTGGCGAACTATGCTGGCGTGGGCAAAAACCTTGCCGTCCTGACAGCAGCAAGCTGTAACTAATTGCTACGTGTAAAGCGTAAATAAGCGAACTTCAGGCTCCGCCCCTCATTGTCCTGTGCTATAGGAGCCTGCAAGCAAGCTTAACGCCCGTCGGTTTATCGTTCGGGCCGCACTTGAGCGAGCCCTAAGGGCTCGCTCATTTTTATCGTTAATATTCAAGGAAATGAAATGAAACGTTCTCTTCTGTCCGCCGCGCTGTTCAGCAGCAGCGTCGTATTCAGTGCTGGATTAGTATTCAGTATCGGCATACCGATGGCTAACGCTGCCACACCGGCAGCACCAGAGTTGAAAGGATTCGGGACGGATACCGTCGCAGGCAGCGGTGGGCGAATTATTCGCGTCACAACGCTGGCCTCTTCTGGGGCTGGTTCACTCCGGGAAGCGCTGGCCGCCAAAGGGCCGCGTATTATTGTTTTTGAGGTTGGCGGCATTATCGACCTGAATAAAAGTGACCTCCGCTTAACGGAGCCGTTTGTCACTATTGCCGGCCAGACCGCCCCTTCTCCCGGCATTACCATCATTCGCGGCGGAATGGGGATTAGCACGCATGATGTGCTCATGCAGCATATCCGTTTTCGCATCGGCGATGCCGGTACGGGTAAAAAAAGCGGCTTTGAACGCGATGTTTCAATCAACGGTAAAGATGCCTACAACGTCGTGATCGACCACTCCAGTTTCGCCTGGGGGACAGACGAAAACTTGTCTATCTCTGGCCCACGCTATGACGGCCCACAGGGAACCGCACACCGCATCACGCTCTCAAATAATATTGTTGCTGAAGGCTTATACGACTCAGCTCATACCAAAGGCATTCACTCGATGGGCACGCTGGTTCACGATAACGTGACTGATGTGTCAATCATTGGCAGCCTGTATGCGCACAACAACGAGCGCAACGCCTGGTTCAAGGCGGGTTCAACGGGTGTCATGGTCAATAACCTGATCTACAACCCTGGCATTTGGGGCGTTCGCGTTGGTGGCGTCAAAGGCGAGTGGGAAGGGAAAACCATGCCTGCCAGCCCACGCGTCTCCGTTGCAGGCAACGTGATGCATTACGGCGCGAATACCAAAGCAGGCTTAGGGCTGGTAGGAAGCAACAGCTCCGGCGATGTTTGGATGTCAGATAACCTTGCTTACGATGCCAAGGGAAAAGCCGCGCCGCAAACCTCAGGCAGCGGGATTAATTTACTCAAAGTCTCCCCGATTTGGCCTTCAGGCTTAACCGCAGCACCTGCCAGCGCCGTCACCAATCAGGTACTACAAAGCGCAGGCGCACGACCGAAAGATCGTGATGCCGTCGATAAACGTATCGTAGAGAATTTCAAACAGCGGACAGGTGGCTTCGTGAACAGTCAGGAAGAGGTTGGCGGCTATCCCGTTGCAACCACGACCTACCGTCAGTTGAACGTGCCGAGCACAGGCGTAGATGCCTGGTTACAGCAAATGGCAAAAGCGCTGGAATAATGCGGTAGTCGAGACGTTAATAACGTCTATCTACGCAGTAAAACGGTGGTAATGGAATAGAAGAGTAAAGCGTTTGCGCCATGGACAAAAACGTCAGGAACGTTTTTGAACGTCGCTAGCGACGGCCCTACAAGGGTGAATCTCAGGGATGAGATTCATATCTGCGCAAGCCGAGCGTACAGGGAAGTATTTACAGCGTCTTTACGATCTATCCATTACTACCGCTTGCTAGCTTTGTCAAAAACGCAAAGGCCACATTAGTGGCCTTTGCGTATTCTCGGTTCTTTGCTTATCTATCGCGTTAATCAGGGTAGCACTTTCGCGGACTGAATCACGATAGGCGTGGTCGGCACATTCTGGTAAGGCCCGACATTTTTCGTTTGTACCTGAGAGATCTTATCTACCACTTCCATGCCCTTCACTACCTTGCCGAACACGGCGTAGCCAAAGTCACGCTGGCCATGATCGAGGAACGCATTATCGGCGACGTTGATAAAGAACTGGCTGGTCGCGCTATCCTTTTCTGCGGTACGCGCCATCGCGATCGTACCACGCTGGTTACGCAGGCCGTTGTCAGCTTCATTCTTGATCGGCGCATTCGTCGCTTTTTGGTTCATTTCGCCAGAAAAGCCGCCGCCCTGTACCATAAAACCAGGGATCACACGGTGAAATGTCGTCCCGTTATAAAAACCATTGTTAACGTACTCGACGAAATTTTTTACCGAAACTGGCGCTTTTTGGTTATCTAAAGACAGTTCGATATTGCCCGCGGACGTCGTCAACAGCACACGCGTGCTGGCGTCGGAAGCCGCAAAAGCGGGAGAAAATGCCGTCAGTGAAATAAGGGCTGCCGCAGCAACCAGAGTACGTTTGAACATGAGAATTCCTTTTTGAAGAGGCCGACTACAGAAAGCGTAATGATTGTAAGTATCCACACCCTTCAACGCTACCCATTTACCTTTTTTTACGTATAAAAGTCTGTTCGTAACCAACTGTTAGCGGAAACCTGCATATAAAATAAAAAAAGGGCCGATTGCTCGGCCCTCATGATGATTATCGCGCAGCGTACCTAGTCCATACGTATCTAGCCCATACGCTCCGAGCGCACCGCCAGATCGCGGCTGTACTGACGGCTGGCATCTACCAGCATTGAGGTATACGCATCCTTCGGTACATCACTGGTCAGGTCGTCGGTTTCCAGCGTTTCCAGTATCTTGCCGTACTGCATCACTGCGACTTTATGACACAAATGGGAAATCACCCCCAAATCATGCGTCACCATCAGGTAAGTCAGCTTTTCCTGCTGCTGCAACTCCAGAAGCAGATTGAGAATTTCCGCCTGCACAGAGACATCCAGCGCCGACGTCGGCTCATCCAGCAGCAGCACCCTCGGCTCCAGAATCAGCGCGCGGGCAATCGCCACACGCTGGCGCTGCCCACCGGAAAGCTGGTGCGGATAACGGCGACGGAAGTTCGTTCCCAGCCCCACCTTCTCCAGCAAGCTATCGATACGATCGTCACGATCGTCAAAGCGATGGATCGACAGAGGTTCTTCCAGAATAGATTCCACCGTATGACGGGGATGCAGCGATCCATACGGATCCTGAAACACCATCTGCACCTGACGACAGCGCGCCTGATCGATCCGGTGCGCCAGTTTCTTTCCGTCAATCAACAGCGTGCCTTCCCAATGGTTAAACAGCCCGGCCAGACACTTCAGTACCGTGGTTTTGCCGGAGCCCGATTCCCCCACCAGACCAAAGATATCGCCATCATTGACGGTGAGGTTCACATCGTACAACACCTGATTCTTCGCGCTGCCATGACCAAAAGAGAGATTCAGGTTATTCACTTCGATCATCGGCTTACGCTGACTCATTGCTTCAGTTGCCATGATTATCCCCTTTATCCATTGATCCAGGTGGGATCGCGATTCATCACCGGCAAACGCGGACGGCGATGATCGATATCCGGCAGCGAATTCAGCAACCCACGCGTATACGGATGCTGCGCGTTGTCCAGATCGGCGGCGGCGATGGACTCCACGACGCGCCCGGCATACATCACCAGCACGCGATCGCAGAAGCTGCGTACCAGATTGATGTCGTGACTAATGAAAATCAGCCCCAGACCGCGCTCGCTCACCAGATCGTCCAGCATTGCCAACACCTGCAAGCGCACAGAGACATCCAGCGCCGAGGTTGGCTCATCGGCAATTACGATTTCGGGTTCTGTAATCAGCATCATCGCAATCATGATGCGCTGCCCCTGCCCGCCTGAGATTTCATGAGGATACAAATTATAGACGCGCTCTGGCTGGCGAATACGCACCACGTCCAGCATCGCCATAACCTTCTCCTTCGCCTCACGGTGCGACACTTTATGGTGTGCCAGATAGGCTTCGGCAATCTGATCGCCGACGCACACCACCGGGTTCAGCGAGTATTTTGGATCCTGCATAATCATCGATATGCGCTTACCGCGAATCTGACGCATCCGCGCCTCATCCGCTTTCAGCAGATCGGTATCGCCGAAACGCAGTTTGTCTGCAGTAATCCGCGCACTGTGCGGATGCAGTTGTAATAACGCACGGCCGACCGTCGATTTACCGGAGCCAGATTCGCCGACAATCGCCAGCTTTTCACAACCCAGTGTGAAGGACACGCCGCGCACGGCATCAGTCACTGCCCCGCGGTTCACGAAGCTCACCCGCAGATTTTCCACTTCCATCAGGGGCGAGCTTCCCGGCGCACGTTGAGAAAACTTATTCAGTTCTGGGATCGAGGATGTCACGTAGGCCGTCTCCAAGGAAGTTGAACGCCAGGCTGTTAATCAAAATCGCCAGCCCCGGAATAGTTACTAACCACCAGCACTCCATCATGTAACGACGACCCGCAGAGATCATCGCTCCCCATTCAGGATCGGGCGGCTGTGCACCCAACCCCAGAAAGCCCAGACCTGCCGCGGTCAGAATGATGCCGGCCATATTCATCGTGATACGGATAATCACCGACGGCAGACACAGCGGCACAATGTGGTGCAGCAGGATGCGGATAGACGAGGCTCCTTGCAGCTTCACGGCAGAAACAAAGTCCGCGTGACGCAGCGACAGCGTCTCCGCCCTTGCCAGACGGGCAATCGGCGGCCAGGCCGTCAGCGTAATCGCAATCACCACATGTTCCAGCCCTGGGCCAAGCGCTGCAACAAACGCCAGCGCCAGCACCAGACTAGGGAAAGAGATGAAAATATCGGTGATACGCATCAGGATGGTATCGACAATCCCGCCGTAATAGCCCGCCACCACGCCCAGTAGCAGCCCGATAGGTCCGACGGTGACGGACACCAGCGCAACGATATACAGCGTGATGCGTGAACCATAGACCAGACGGCTAAACACATCGCGCCCGAACTCATCGGTGCCAAAATAGTGTGCGGCACTCGGTGCCTGTAACGCGTTGGCCAAGTCCTGCGCCAGCGGATCGTGTGTCGCAATCCACGGGGCGAAGATCGCGACCAGCATCAACATCAGCACAATCGCAGAACCAATCGCGGTCAGCGGATTGCGCAGCATCATCAACAGGAACCCGGCGATCCGCGCACCGCGTAGCCGCAGCCGGCTCGCGCGTTTTTCCGGCGGTGTCCGCATTACCGATTCGCGAGTGACCGGCGGCTCAGAGGAAATATTCATGCGTTCGTCCTCGGATCAAAGATTTGATACAACATGTCCGACAGCAGGTTAAGCGTCACAAAGATCAACCCCACCAGCAGCACACAACCCATCACCGCGTTCATATCCCCCAGCAGCAGACTGCCTGTCAGATAGGAACCAAAGCCCGGCCATGAGAAGACCGTTTCGATCAGTACCGCCCCTTCCAGCAACGAGCCATAGGCCAGCGCCACCACCGTCAGAAGCTGAACCAGAATATTGCGAAACGCGTGTGCCCAGACAACGCGGAACTCCGACAGCCCTTTCACTCGCGCAGTAATGATGTATTCCTGCGAAAGCTGCGCCAGCATGAAGCTGCGCGTCATACGGCTGATATAGGCCAACGAGTGGAAACCGAGAATCGTAGCCGGCAGCACCAAATGGTTCAGTGCACTGCGGAATACATCCCACTCGCCCGCCAGTAACGAATCCACCAGTAGCAAACCGGTACGGTTTTCCACCAGCCCGTCATAGGCCATGTCAACCCGCCCTGCTCCTCCAACCCAGTTCAGCCAGGCATAGAACACCAGCAGCCCCATCATCCCGACCCAGAATATTGGCGTGGAATAACCAGCCAAACTGATAAAACGCACCACATAATCCGCCCACTTGCCGCGCCGCGCCGCAGCCAGCACACCTAGCGGCACGCCCAGACCGGCACCGACGATAATCGCCATCGTCGCCAGCTCAACGGTGGCCGGGAAAACGCGGATAATGTCATCCATAACCGGTCGTCCGGTCAGGAGCGCATTGCCCAGATCCCCATGCATCAGCGAATTGAAGTAAATAAAGAACTGCACATACAGCGGCTTATCCAACCCCAGCTGTTGGTAAACCTGTTGATAGGTACTTTGGTCGGCATCCTGTCCGACAATAGCCAGGACCGGATCGATTGGCATCACGCGGCCGATCACGAAAGTCAGGATTAATAACCCGAACAGTGTGACGATCACCTGAAACAGACGCTTTGCCAAACGACGCAGTACTCCACCCGGCTTGATCCAATCAGAGAAAACCATGTTCTTTCTCCTGATATCCCGGTTAGCGGCGACAGCAAATCACCACTCACGCGGTCATCTCTTTTTAGCGTATCTGATCGGGATGATTAGCCGGGAACGTGTCGGCTAATCATCCTGTTTAACGTGTGGACACTAGCGCTGCTTATACACCTCGCGCAGATGCGTCGTAGAAGACGGATGTGGCACATAGCCTTTCACGTCCTTACGCAACACCACGGAATCGATCATCTGCGACACCGGAATAATGGCCGGGAACAGTTCTTCATAGCGATTCTGTACGTTGATATACATCTGCTTTTGTTTCTGAGGATCTTTCTCCAACAGCGCCTGATCGATCATGTCGTTCAGCGGTTTGTCGTAGAAAGAGGTGCGCCAGCCCTGGAAGTTGGTCAGTTTGGCTTCGTCGCTGTTATCCGGGTTATAGACAACAGAACGCAGGCTGGAGTGAGGATGCGGATCGACGCCGCCACCGCCGCGGCCAACCAGCATATCGAAGTTACGATCGCGCATCGCGCCGTAAACCTGATTACCGGTGCCGGAGATGATTTTGGCTTTGATGCCCGCCTGTGCCAACGTGGACTGTACCGATGTCGCCAGATTCAGGAACGGCTGATCGGACAGAACACGCAGCGTGGTTTCAAATCCATTTGGGTAGCCCGCTTCGGCCAGCAGCGCTTTGGCGCGCGGCACGTCAAGCTTGTAGCCCGGATCCGGCAACGTCGCATCCATCCCTTTCTGGATGGGGCGCTGATGATAGAAACCGTAGCCTGGCATCACTGTTTTATTAACGCCATCGTAATCAATCAGGTAGCGAACCGCTTCACGCACTTTCGGTTTAGCGAAGTATTCATTTTTCAGGCTCATGGCAACGTAGTACAGCGTGCCTTTTTTCACCTCATCAACCACAACGTCTTTATCTTGTTTCAGCGCGTTGATATCCGGCACCGACATACCAGAGGCCACGTCAATGTCGCCTTTTTCAATCATCAGGCGCAGCGCCTGTGATTCGGTCATATGACGGAAGATCACACGCCGCATTTTAGCGTCGCCCTGCCAGTTGTTCTCAACTTTGCTAATGCGCAGCACGTCTTTCGCCTGCCACACGTCCAGCTTGAACGGGCCGGAACCGGCTTCGTTCGTGGTCAGCCAGCCGTTGCCCCAGTCACCGTTTTTCTCATGCTTCATGACCGTTTTGCTGTCCAGCACTGAGCCGCTGCCCAGCGTCGCCAGCGAGTAGAGCACCAGTTTGGGGTCGTTTGGTTTTGGCAGTTCAATTTCAACGGTGTGGTCGTCTTTGGCGCGAATCATTTTCTCCACGTTTTCCGCGGTGAAGCCGTAGGATTTCCACGTCGTGGCCTGCGCCATGTTGAGGTTAAGCAGACGCTTCATCGACCAGGCGAAGTCTTGCGCCGTGACGGGGTTACCGGAGTGGAATTTGGCGTTATCCACCAGATTGAAGGTAATGACTTTGCCGTCATCACTGACGCTCCAGCTTTTCGCCAGAGAAGGCTGGATGTTACTCAGGTTGGCGGGATCCAGCACCACCAGCGAGTCATAGAGATTGACGATAATGCCCACCACCTCATTACCGGTCATGGCGGCCGGATCGAGTGAGAGCATGTTGTTCATGTTCATCCCCACGATCAGCTGATCGTCAGGGGTTTTTGCCGATAGAATGGCCGGCGTAGCGGCCATGCAGAGTGAACCTAACAGCAGGGTACGGAGTATTGCTCGTGCTTTCATCATTATTCTCCAGGTGTGGGAGCATGGAAGACGACAACTTTTTATTTTTTAGGTAAGGCTATCTTTCAGATCGAACAAAAAACCATTCATACAAAAAAGTTATTCTTTACTTAGGGTATGCTCCTCAATCCAGTCAAAATTGATATCTTCTCCCAACCCCGGACGTTGCGGCAGATGCACAAAGCCCTCGTCATCCATCGGATCGACAATCGAATTCAGATAAGCAGCAGGTTCGTCGTAATCAAGGAAAGGATGCAGCAGACCGCGCTCATACCAGCGGCAGTTTTTGATCGCCCCAACGACGTTGAGGTTTGGCGCGCCGTTACCGTGAACTTCGCAGTCCATACCGAAGGATTCCGCCAGGCTAGCGACCTTCATACACGGCCAGAGACCGCCCACGCCTTGCACGCCCGCGCGTAAAATGTCGCATGCGCCTTCTTTAACCCAGTCAGCACGACTGAAGTATTTACCTGACAGGCTTTCCGGCCCGATGACATCGATATCCAGGCTCTTGGTCAGCCAGCTATAGGACGCCATACTCTGTTCTTCCATCGGTTCTTCAAACCAGGTGAAATCGAGCTTTTGCAATTCACGACCGATATACAGCGCATCGCTGCGGCTGTACCAGTGGTAGCCATCCAGCATCAGGCAGATGTCCGGGCCAACGGCTTCACGTACTGCGGCACAGGCTTTCACGTCAATCTTCGGGCTGGGTGCGAACGATACTGGCGGCATCCAGGTGTGCAACTTGATGGCTTTATAGCCGCGCTGCACCAGCTTTTCTGCAAACTGGCCGTATTCCTCTGGCGTCGATAAGCCACCTTCCAGCTCATCACCGCACATGGTGCTGCCGTAAGCAGGGACTTTTTCACGATAGCCGCCGAGCAGTTTATGCACCGGCATGTTAAGTACGCGGCCTTGCAGATCCCACAGTGCGGATTCCACAATCGACAGCGCGCGATCGGTCAGTTGGTTGGCGCTACCGCGTTGCCAGTGCACCAGATCCTGCCAGAGACGTTCACGGTCGAACGGGTTCTGCCCAATCAGCACCTTGCGGAAGAAAGCATTAACAATATGAGGACGAATCACTTCCGGCGGTGCGAAAGCGTAGCCTTTTTGGCCGTCATCTGCCGTGATGGTTAACAGCGCCATCTTGGCCTGATTTTCAGGTCCCGGGTGTGAATGACCCGCACTGTCGGAAACCCGGCGTGTGGGATAAGTAAAGACGGTGACATCAATTGATTCTATTTTCACGTTGCTACCTGCCTTGATGTTTAACACAACTCATGTACAAGATTTGCGAATGTAAGCCATATAAAATAAGTAACGAATAACGCCACTGACTACGTTGGGACGGGTAGATAAAAAGCACCACTCTCTCTGGTACGACCTTATAAGTCGATCAACGTCACAGAATAGAAATAGCGTGCTAATTAAAAAAAAATGGTGTTTTATTTTCAATTATTAAGGTTGTTACGCCGTTAGTCATTAGGCAATTTCTTCCATATGACGAAATTATGTCGCCGATAATTGTGCAATCGCACATAAAGCTGTGAGCATTATCACCAGAAAATTTCATATCCTTATTAAACAAATGGATAATCCCTTAGTTTTATTTTTAAACGCTCAGACGCGCGAATGATTGATGAGGGGGATGATTACTCTGATACCGGATTGGCCGCTAATCAGTCGGCTTGTGACCAAAAGCGTGCTATAGATCTCATTTTTGCCAGTCACGAAAACTCCAACAAAAACCAATACTTAATAAAAAATAAGTAAAATCATCAACATACCCACAAAGAAGTATATAAAAGACAACTTGATATACATCAATAAGCGGCCTTTGTAGCGCGATAAGGTAGCCTCAGAAGAAGCAAATTTGAGGCAAAAATGAACAAAGTCAGACTCGCTGTTATCGGTAACGGGATGGTTGGCCACCGTTTTATCGAAGAGTTGCTGGATAAGGCCCCAACGTCCACCTACGAAATTACCGTCTTTTGTGAAGAACCCCGCGTCGCCTACGATCGTGTCCACCTCTCTTCTTACTTCGCTCACCACACGGTAGAAGAACTCTCTTTAGTACGTGAAGGCTATTACGAAAAGAACGGCGTTAACGTCCTGCTCGGTGAACGTGCCATCACCATCAACCGCAGTGAAAAAGCCATTCACTCCAATTCCGGTCGTACCGTGTATTACGACAAGCTCATCATGGCAACTGGCTCCTATCCCTGGATCCCGGCAATCAAAGGGTCAAACGGGCAAGACTGTTTCGTCTACCGCACCATTGAAGATCTGAACGCCATCGAAAACTGCGCCCGCCGCAGCAAACGTGGCGCGGTGATCGGCGGAGGTCTGTTAGGTCTGGAAGCCGCAGGCGCACTGAAACACCTTGGCGTAGAAACACACGTCATTGAGTTCGCTCCGGTGCTCATGGCCGAACAGCTGGATGCGCAGGGCGGCGCTCTGCTACAACGCAAGATTGAAAACATGGGTGTGCGCGTACACACCAGCAAGAATACGCAGGCCATCCAGCATTCCGGACTGGAAAGCCGCAAGACGATGGTGTTTGCCGACGGCAGCACGCTGGAAGTCGATTTTATCGTGTTCTCTACCGGCATCCGCGCGCAGGACAAACTGGCGCGCCAATGTGCGCTGGAAATCGGCCCACGCGGTGGTATCACCATTAACGATTGGTGCCAGACTTCCGACCCTGACGTTTACGCCATCGGCGAATGTGCCGCCTGGCAGGGCAGACCGTTTGGTCTCGTCGCGCCCGGCTACAAGATGGCACAGGTTGCCGTCGACCATCTGTTAGGGCATGAAAACCGCTTCCAGGGCGCCGACATGAGCGCCAAACTGAAGCTGATGGGCGTCGATGTCGGCGGGATTGGCGACGCACACGGCCATACGCCGGGCGCTCGCAGCTACATGTGGCTGGATGAACAGAAAGAAACCTACAAACGTCTGATCGTCAGCGCCGACAACAAAACGCTGCTCGGCGCTGTGCTGGTCGGCGACACGCGGGATTACGGCAACCTGCTGCAATTCATGTTGAACAAGATCCCGCTACCGGATTCACCCGAAGCGATGATTCTTCCTGCTGCGGCCGGCAGTGCGAAACCGATGCTGGGTGTAGATGCGCTGCCGGAAAGCGCCCAAATCTGCTCCTGCTTCGACGTCTCCAAAGGCGACATCATCAAAGCGATTAACGGCGGCTGTCATACCGTTGCTGCCATTAAGGAAACCACCAAAGCCGGTACTGGCTGCGGCGGCTGCATCCCGCTGTTGACACAGGTGTTGAACGCGGAACTCAGCAAACAGGGGATTGAAGTCAATAATCACCTGTGCGAACACTTCGCCTATTCACGTCAGGAGCTGTACCACCTGATCCAAATCGAGAAAATCAAAACATTTGATCAGTTGTTGGAGAAACACGGTTCAGGTTACGGCTGTGAGGTCTGTAAACCGACCGTGGCGTCCCTGCTGGCTTCCTGCTGGAATGAATACGTGCTCAAACCACAGCACACACCGCTACAGGATTCCAACGATAACTTCCTCGGCAACATCCAGAAAGACGGCACGTACTCCGTAATCCCACGCTCCGCAGGCGGAGAAATCACGCCGGATGGCCTGATCGCCATTGGTCGCATCGCGAAGCAATATAACCTGTACACCAAAATGACCGGCTCCCAGCGCATGGCGCTATTTGGCGTGCAAAAAGACGACCTGCCGGACGTATGGGCTCAGCTCATCGAAGCCGGGTTTGAAACTGGCCACGCTTATGCCAAGGCGTTACGTATGGCAAAAACCTGCGTCGGTAGCACCTGGTGCCGTTTTGGCGTCGGCGACAGCGTGGGCTTTGGCGTCGAGCTGGAAAACCGCTACAAAGGCATCCGCACGCCGCACAAAATGAAATTTGGCGTCTCCGGCTGTACGCGGGAATGTGCAGAAGCACAGGGTAAGGACGTCGGGATTATCGCCACCGAGAAAGGCTGGAACCTCTATGTGTGCGGCAACGGTGGAATGAAGCCACGCCACGCCGACCTGCTGGAAGCCGACTTAGATCGCGACACCTTAATCCGCTATCTGGACCGCTTCATGATGTTCTATATCCGCACAGCCGATAAGCTCCAGCGAACCTCCGTTTGGCTGGATAATCTCGAAGGCGGTATCGACTATCTGCGCAACGTGATTGTGAAAGACAAACTGGGCATTAACGATCAGCTTGAAGCCGATATCGCCCGGCTGCGCGAAGGCTACGTCTGTGAATGGCAGGCGACGCTGGAATCCCCGGAAGCACAGAAACGTTTTACCCACTTCATTAACAGCCCGGAACGTGACCCGAACGTGCAAATGGTCAGTGAACGTCAACAACATCGTCCGGCACGCCCTGCTGAACGTATTCCGGTGAAACAGATTGAACTAGAAGGGGAAAGCGCATGAGCCAGTGGACGACCGTATGTAAGTTAGACGACATCCTGCCCGGCACCGGCGTTTGCGCGCTCGTCGAACAGCAGCAGATCGCAGTGTTCCGACCGCGTAACGACGAGCAGGTTTACGCCATCAGCAATATCGATCCGTTTGCGCAGGCTAGCGTATTAAGCCGTGGCATACTGGCCGAACATCATGAGGAGCTTTGGGTAGCAAGCCCATTGAAAAAACAGCATTTTCGCCTTTATGATGGCTTTTGCCTGGAGGATGGAGCCTATTCTGTTGCAGCTTACGATACTCAGGTAACCAACGGTAATGTGCAAATATCCATCGCAGACCGTGACATTGCGGTTGATAATAGCCAACCATTACCTTAATGAAATGGTCGATGCCCTGTGACCGCAGGGCACAACCCCATTTGATTTTTCAAGAAAATCTGAGTGCTTAAGAGGCGTTACATGGATTACCTGCCAATATTCTGTCAGCTACACGATAAACCTTGTCTATTGGTAGGGGGTGGTGAAATAGCCGAGCGCAAAGCCCGGCTGTTGCTGGACGCTGGCGCAGTCATTACCGTCAATGCGCTCGATTTCAACGATCAATTCCGCGCCTGGGAGCAGGATGCGCAGTTAACGCTGGTACACGGCACGTTTGATCCTACACTGCTGGACGAGGTATGGCTGGTGATTGCCGCCACTGACGATCAGGACGTCAATAATCATGTCTATGCCAGCGCCAGCGAGCGTCGGATTTTCTGTAATGTCGTCGATTCACCAGAACGCGCCAGCTTCATTATGCCGTCGATCATTGACCGTTCACCGCTCATGGTCGCCGTGTCTTCTGGCGGTGCCGCACCGGTATTAGCCCGTCTGCTACGGGAAAAACTGGAAAGTATTTTGCCGCAAAATCTCGGTAAGCTGGCGACATTCGCAGGTGAACTGCGCAGCCGAGTGAAAAAACGTTTCTGCAAGATGAGCGCACGCCGTCGCTTCTGGGAAAAACTCTTCGTACACGATCGGCTGGCGCAGGCGCTGGCAAATGAAGACCATCAACGCGTTCAGCAACTGACGGAACTGCTTTTCTCCGCCCCGCTGGATGACCGGGGTGAAGTGACGTTGGTCGGCGCCGGACCAGGTGATGCAGGATTACTGACGTTGAAAGGCCTACAGCATCTACAACAGGCCGATATCGTCGTTTACGATCGTCTGGTCTCGAAAGAGATCCTCAATCTGTCACGCCGCGACGCCGAACGCATCTTCGTGGGTAAAGCGTCTGGCTATCACTGCATGCCTCAGGAGCAAATCAATCAGTTGCTGGAAGAAAAAGCGCGAGCGGGCCATCGCGTCGTCAGGCTGAAAGGCGGTGACCCTTTTATCTTCGGCCGTGGCGCCGAAGAGCTGGAGCATCTGCATCAGGCGGGCGTGCCGTTCTCTGTCGTACCTGGTATTACCGCCGCGTCGGGCTGTTCAGCCTACAGCGGTATCCCACTCACCCATCGCGATCGCTCGCAGGGCGTCAGACTGATCACCGGACACGTTAAACACGACACCGATCTGGACTGGTCCAGCCTCGCGGCGGAAAAGCAGACGCTGGTGTTTTATATGGGGCTGCAACAAGCCGAGTACATTCAAAGCAAGCTGATCGAACAGCGGTTACCGGAAACCGTGCCTGTCGCGATTATCGAAAACGGCACCTCTACCAAACAGCGCGTCCTGAGTGGACAGCTTTCTCAACTGAGCGAGTTAGCACAGCAGGCAAGCAGCCCGAGTTTGATTATCATCGGCAACGTCGTCGAGCTACGGGAAAAGTTGAGCTGGTTCTCTGACCAGACAGCATAATCCTCTCCCTACCTCCTTCCTCACCCGCTGTCCGTTCTGCCGGATAGCGGTTATTGCACCATCATAATGCAACGCCCCACCAAATAGCATAACAATGCACTATTTTGGACATACCCCCTTACAAAATGTCACTTTAATGCTTTACCGCAGGCCATATCTGCCTTATTTTGACTAAAACAAAACTCATTAATAAGCAGACTATATGAATAAATAATCAATAATAGTTTACGTAAAACGTGGCCCGACTATTGCTTAGCTTTCTAATAGATTCGCGGCACGACCTCTGAGTCGTTCATCTCGAACCGATTTCATCGTCAAGCCATCGTGGTTTATCGAAATTAGTGCCTCACGCATGAGTACATATCGAAGGGTGATACATCGCGTCATTACGTATTTCTACTCTCGTTTCTGAACGGAAACGGAGCATGTAGTCCTTTGATCACAAAAAACAGTTCTGCCAGGCAGAACAATAAGTAAGCAGTTTGGAGTCACTTGTGGAAGACATTACCTTCTGGCAACTCATCAGTTTTGGTGAGCATGGCTGGGGAAAATTATTACTGATTGGGGCAGGAATGACGCTCGCACTGGCGATCTGCGGTTTCCTGCTGGGAGCTGTGATCGGCACGATTGGCGCCTGGTCCAAAATTTGCGGCAATCGCCCCGTGCGCTATCTGGCTGATGGGTACACCACCATCACCCGCGGTATACCGGACCTGCTCATCATCTACCTGCTTTATTTCGGCGGCAGTTCCGCGTTAACGCTGCTGGCTAAACTGTTTGGCAGCAACGAATTTCTCGGTTTTCCCGGCTTCCTCGCTGGTGTCTTCGCCGTCGGCATTTCCTCCGGCGCACAGCAGACGGAAGTTTATCGCGGCGCGTTCTACGCCGTTTCCAAAGGGGAAATTGAAGCCGCTAAAGCCTGCGGCATGCCAACGATGCTACGCCTGCGCCGCATCATCATGCCGCTTCTGCTGCGCCATGCCATCCCCGCGCTCGGCAACGTATGGCAACTGGTGCTGAAAACCTCTGCGCTGGTTTCCGTTACCGGTGTCGCCGAACTGATGACACAGTCGCAAACCGGTGCCGGCTCTACTGGCAAACCGTTTGATTTCTTCATGGCTGCCGCACTGCTGTATCTGCTTATTTCGATCGGTTCCGGCTGGATTATGCGCCGCGCCGAGTCTCATTATTCCCGGGGTGTGAAACGCTGATGGATTTTCCTTTTCTGTACGACACGTTTCTGGAGATTATTCCCGGTATTCCGCTGACCCTGCAACTGGCGGTCAGCTCCGTTTTTCTGGGCTTCTTTCTGGCGTTAGGGCTGGCATTGATGCAGCTGTCATCCTTTGCCGTGCTGCGCTCAATTTCACGAACCTACGTGCTGTTTTTCCGCGGTACGCCGCTGCTGGTGCAGCTGTTCCTGATTTACTACGGGCTGGGGCAATTTCAATGGATTCGCGAGAGCATATTGTGGCCGTTCCTGCGGGAACCCCACTGGTGCGCCCTGCTGTCGCTCAGCCTGTGTACCGGCGCCTATGCCTGCGAGATTATCCGTGGCGGATTGCAGTCCGTTCCGGTAGGCCAGATCGAATCCGCGCGCGCCTGCGGCATGCCGTCGTTCATGATTTTCAAGCGAATCGTTTTCCCGCTGGCGATCCGTCAGGCGCTCCCTGCTTACGGCAACGAGCTGATCTCGATGGTGAAATCGACCTCGCTGGCTTCCATCATCACACTGATGGAAATCACCGGGATCGCCGCACGCCTCATCGCAGAAACTTACCGTGCGCTCGAAGTCTTCCTGGTCGCCGGTGCCATTTATCTGTTTATTAACCTCATTCTGACACGTTTGCTGATGTGGACAGAATTTACGCTTACCCCTCATCTCCGTGCGCCGGGTGCGCAGCCGGCAGCGAAAAAAATTAAGAAATTGGGAGACCTGCAATGACGACACCCGCCATTAGCCTGCGCAACATTCACAAAAGTTTCGGTTCTCTGGACGTTCTGAAAGGGATCTCCATTGAAGCCAATCAGGGGGAAGTCATCTCCATTCTGGGATCGTCCGGTTCAGGCAAATCGACGCTGCTGCGCTGTAGCAATCTGCTTGAGCTTCCCGATCAGGGCGAGATTCTCGTCGGCGGAGAAGCGATTGAAATGAAGCCGAACCGCAAAGGGCAGAACCGCCCGTCGAACCCTAAACAGATCGACAGAATTCGTACTCAGCTGGGTATGGTGTTCCAGAATTTTAACCTCTGGTCACACAAGACCGTGCTGGAAAACATCATCGAAGCGCCCGTGCACGTCTTAAAGCGTCCACAGGCAGAGTGTGTGGAGCACGCCGAGCAGTTGTTAGAGAAAGTCGGTCTGGCCGATAAGCGCCACTACTATCCTGCGCATTTGTCCGGCGGACAGCAGCAGCGCGCCGCCATTGCCCGCGCGCTCGCGATGGAACCCAAAGTGATGCTGTTCGATGAACCGACTTCCGCGCTCGACCCGGAGCTGGTTGGCGAAGTGCTGCGCGTGATGCGCACGCTGGCGGACGAAGGGATGACCATGTTGGTCGTGACTCACGAAATGGATTTTGCCCGCGAAGTCTCTAACCGTATCGTCTTCCTCCATCAGGGGGAAATTGAAGAACAGGGAACGCCGGAGCAGGTTTTCACTGCCAGCCAGTCGGCTCGCTTCCGGCAATTTATTGCCAGTTGGTAAACACAGCCCCGCTAGCTTCATGTGCAGATTTATCTCTCTGTCGCGTGATGAAAGTGGGAAAAACATAATTATATGAAGTACCAGGAGAAAACCATCATGATCAAATCAAAACTGACTCTGCTCGCCTGCTCGCTGTGCATGGCAGGTACGCTGGCCGCCTCATTCACCGCCTCAGCGGAAGAGAAGAAATGGACGACCGTCCGCATCGCCACCGAAGGCGCTTACCACCCGTATAACTTCACCAAGCCAGACGGCACGCTGGATGGTATGGAGATCGAACTGTACAAAGTGCTGTGTAACAACATGCAGGTGAAATGCGAGATCATGGTTCAACCGTTCACCAGCACCATTCCTGCCCTGAATGCTGGTAAGTTCGACGCCATCATTTCTGGTATGTCCGCTACGGAAAAACGCCGTGAGGTGATCGATTTCAGCCAGCCGTACACGCAGGCAGGACAGACTTTCGCCGTACTGAAATCCAGCAAACTCGCCAAAGAGTTCCCAGACGCAGGCCAGCGTTTCTCCATTAACCCAGCCGATGAAGCCACCGCAAAGGCTGAAATTGAGAAGCTGAAACCGCTGCTGGAAGGCAAAACTATTGGTGTACAGTCCGCCTCTATCGCCAGCGCCTTTTTGGATAAATATATGAAAGGCGTGATGAAGGTACGTGAATATAAAACCACGCAAGAACACGATCTGGATCTGAAAGCGGGCCGTGTCGATCTGGTTATCGCTTCCGCACCTTACCTGAAAAGCATTTCGGAAAAACCGGGCAATGCCGATATCGTCACGCCGGGGCCACAGTTCATCGGCGGCATTTTGGGCAGCGGCTCTTCCGTTGGCCTGCGTAAGAGCGATCCAGAGCTGAAAGCCATGTTCGACAAGGCCATCGATCAGGCCAAGCAAGACGGTACGATCAGAAAACTGAGCGAAAAATGGTTCGGCATGGACACCACGCCGCTCTAAGCATTACCCGATTGCAGAATCGTGAGTCATGGCTAGCCGGCTATGACTCGCCCTCGCCAATGCCTATCAGAACAATCAAACGAGCACACCACGCATGAATGCAACACACAATGAAGGAACGCTGCCCGCGGTCAACCATCAAGCCGTAGAAGAAATCTGCGACCTGATTGCGGCCAAGCGACAGCAGTTCTGTACGCTGAGCGACGGCATCTGGGATACGCCGGAGCTGAACTACGAAGAGCATCGTTCAGCGGCACAGCACGAAGCCGTCCTGAAGGCGGAAGGTTTTCGCCTGACGAAAGGCATCGCCGGTATGCCTACCGCACTATTGGGAGAATTCGGCGCAGGTCTGCCGATTATCGCCATTCTGGGTGAATACGATGCGCTGCCGGGCCTGAGCCAGCAGGCGAACGTCGCAGAACCGAAGCCGCTGGAAAACGGGGGCAACGGTCACGGCTGCGGACACAACCTGCTCGGTACTGCAGCACTACAGGCGGCAACGGCAGTGAAAGATTATCTGCAAAAGCATGCGCTGACCGGAACCGTGCGTTTTTACGGCTGCCCTGCGGAAGAAGGCGGCTCGTCCAAAGGTTTTATGGTCAAGGAAGGTGTCTTTGACGACGTCGATATCGCCCTCTGCTGGCATCCGGCAACCTTCACTGGCGTCAACAGCCCGGTATCACTGGCCTGTAACGAACTGAATTTTTACTTCAAAGGTCGCGCCGCTCATGCCGCCGCCAGCCCGCATCTGGGCCGCAGCGCGCTGGATGCCGTGGAGCTGATGAACGTCGGCGTGAACTACATGCGTGAACACATGCCTTCCTCCGCTCGCGTTCACTACGCGATTACCGACAGCGGCGGTCAGGCTCCGAACGTCGTTCAGGCCAACGCCACTGTGCGTTACCTCGTGCGGGCACGCCAGTTGCCGGAGCTGCACCAGCTCGTCAAACGCGTGAAGAAAATTGCCGAAGGCGCGGCACTGATGACGGAAACTGAGGTCAGCAGCGAAGTGATTAGCGGTGATGCCAACCTACTGGCAAATCCGCCACTGGAAGCGCGTATGCACGAACATCTGCTGGCGCTCGGCCCGATACCGTTTGATGACGAAGATCGTAAGATGGCGGCGATGTTCCAGACGGCGCTGAGCGCCGAAGACATTGCCGAATCCTACGCGCGTTTCGGCGTCAAACCTCAGCCGGGTTTAACGCTGCACGACGGGATTTATCCGCTGTATAGCCCGAATGAAGCCTTCATCGGCTCCACCGATGTTGGGACGGTGAGTTGGGTTGTGCCGACGGTGCAGATCCGCAGCGCCACTTACGCCATCGGTACACCGGCGCATTCATGGCAGCTGGTCGCTCAGGGGAAAACCGGTGCTGCCCACAAAGGCATGGAGTATGCAGCGAAGGCAATGGCATCACTGGCTATCGACCTGCTGGTGACGCCTGAGCTGATTGCACAGGCAAAAGCCGATCATCAGGAAAGATTGCAGCACACACCGTTTGAAAACCCGATTCCAGACGACGTGTTCCCGCCTATCCCGCAGTGATAATAAGCTGATTGAAGTGGATATGTAGGAAGCAGTAAGGAAACCGTCAGGAGCACATCTCCTGACGGTGATTAAGACTTACGGGCGGGAAACAAAACCAACGGCGTCGTAGACTTTCTTCAACGTTTCCTGTGCGCGAGCACTCGCTTTTTCAGCACCTTCACGCATCACCTGTTGCAGAAACGCCTCGTCGTTACGGAAGCGATGATAACGTTCTTGCAGCTCAGACAGCATGCCGGATACCGCATCCGCCACCGCACCTTTCAGGTGACCATACATCTGGCCGTTGAATTCCTGCTCCAGCTCAGGGATGCTTTTTCCCGTCACGCCAGACAGAATATCCAGCAGATTCGATACCCCGGCTTTATTCGTCACGTCATAGCGCACGACTGGCGGCTCGTCGGAATCCGTCACCGCACGTTTGATCTTCTTCACCACCGCTTTCGGATCTTCCAACAGACCGATAACGTTATTGCGGTTATCGTCAGATTTGGACATCTTCTTGGTTGGTTCCAGCAGCGACATCACGCGCGCGCCCGATTTCGGAATGAACGGCTCAGGCACTTTGAAAATATCGCCATACAGGCTGTTGAAGCGCTGACCAACGTCACGGCTCAGTTCCAGATGCTGCTTCTGATCTTCGCCCACCGGCACCTGATTCGTTTGGTACAGCAGGATGTCTGCTGCCATCAGTACCGGATAATCGAACAGACCCGCGTTGATGTTCTCTTCATAACGCGCGGATTTATCCTTGAACTGCGTCATACGGCTCAGTTCGCCGAAATAGGCGTAACAGTTCAGTATCCAGCTCAGTTGGCTGTGCTCAGGCACGTGGGACTGAACAAAAATGGTGCTCTTTTTCGGATCGATGCCACAGGCCAGATACAGCGCCAGCGTATCCAGCGTCGCTTTTCTCAGCGCCTGCGGATCCTGACGTACCGTGATGGCGTGCAAATCCACGATGCAATAGATGCAGTCGTAATCGTCCTGCATGTTGACCCACTGACGTAACGCCCCCATGTAGTTACCAATGGTCAATTCACCAGACGGCTGCGCACCGCTAAATACAATGGGCTTGCTCATACTAAGGGTTCCTGATTGTGTGAAGAAGAATGCCCGATCAGAGGCAAAATATCGGCAAAACGATCCAGAACAACATCTGGCTGACTCAGCTCAATCGCTTCACCGTAGTTATAACCATACGTCATGCCAACGCTGCGGCAGCCCGCGGCCTGTGCCGCCTGAATATCGTTGCGTGAATCACCAATGAAGAGCAGTTCACTGGCACGCAGCCCCAGCTTACCGAGCACCAAATAGAGTGGCGCAGGGTGAGGCTTTTTCACAATGACGTCATCGCCACCGATGATCAGCGAAAAATAGTCGCCAATCCCGAGGCCTGCCAATAACGGAGCAACGAACGGCGTGGGTTTATTGGTCACCACCGCCATCGGCACGCCCTGCTGCGCCAACTGCGCCAGCGTCTCTTTTACCTGCGGAAACAGCGTGCTGCCACTATCCACCGTCTGTGCATAATAGCTATCGAACCGCTCACGGGTTTCCTGGTGGCGTACGGCCGTTGGCTCAACGCCAGCCCAGCGCAGCGCGCGTTCCACCATCACGTCCGCACCGTTACCAATCCAGGTTGCGACACGGGCTTCGCCCGCCGCAGGTAACGACTGCGCGACTAACGCTTGATCGATTGCCGCCGCCAAACCCGGTGCGCTGTGAATCAATGTCCCGTCTAAATCAAAAGCCAATCCGCGAATCGCGGTTAATTCAGTCATGTTTCGTCCTTGAAATTTCATTACGCATTTTATCAATGACGGCACGGTAATCTGGATGACCAAAAATAGCCGATCCCGCCACAAACATATCCGCGCCTGCTTCAGCAATCGCGCCAATATTCTCTACTTTAACGCCGCCATCGACTTCCAGTCGAATGTCGTAACCGCTGTCGTCGATCAGACGACGCACCTGACGCAGCTTATCCAACGTGCTGGGAATAAAGGACTGGCCGCCAAATCCGGGGTTGACCGACATCAGCAGAATGATATCCAACTTATCCATGACGTAATCGAGATAACTTAACGGCGTCGCAGGGTTAAACACCAGTCCGGCTTTGCAACCGTGATCTTTGATCAGCTGTAATGAGCGATCGAGGTGATCGGTGGCTTCGGGATGAAAGGTAATGAAACTGGCTCCCGCGTTGGCGAAATCAGGGATGATACGATCGACAGGTTTCACCATCAGGTGAACGTCAATCGGCGCGGTAATGCCGTAATCGCGCAGGGATTTCAGTACCAGCGGGCCAATCGTTAAATTTGGCACATAGTGGTTATCCATAACATCAAAATGGACCACATCAGCCCCGGCAGCCAATACGTTAGCGGTATCTTCACCAAGACGGGCAAAATCAGCCGACAAAATGGACGGCGCGATTAAAAACGGTTTCATTCATTTCTCCAAACGGTAAAGTCTGAATGCCTGCGGGTAACCTGTTCGCGGCTAATGACGCCTTTCACGCCATTGGCCGATTCACTGCGCTCTGTTTACCCCACCCTGTATACAACGGTATCACCGATAGAGGGCTAATAACTCGTTTACTTTACTACGCCCTAAAATATTACGGCTAATTGTTCGACGCGCTTTAACAACATACAGCACGGCTTCCTGATACCACTCACGGGTCAGCAACGTGTCATGATTGGAAATCAGTACCGGGATCTTGCTTTCTACCGACAGACGGCGCGCCAATTGCGCCAGACTCTGCTGATCGGCACGGCTGAAATTATTGGTGTGATAAGCCGTAAAATTTGCGGTCGCAGACAGCGGCGCATAAGGCGGATCGCAATAAATAACCGATCCCTTCTCTGCTTTTTCCAGCGTGTCCTGATAATGCTCACAGACGAAGGTGGCATTCTGCGCCTTAAAGGCGAACCAGCGAATCTCTTCTTCAGGAAAATAGGGCTTCTTATAGCGCCCGAAAGGAACATTGAATTCACCACGCATGTTGTAGCGGCACAGGCCGTTATAGCAATGGCGATTCAGATAGAGAAACAGCAGCGCGCGCCGGTAGGCGTCGCTGCAAAGGTTAAATTCATCACGCAGCAGATAAAACGCCTCAGACGTGTTCACCTCTTCCGTAAACAGTTTACGGGCATCGAGAACAAACTCATCGGCATTCGATTTGACGATATTGTACAGGTTAATCAGGTCACTATTAATATCGGCCAATATGTAGCGATCGTATTCCGTATTCAGAAATACGGAACCCGCGCCGACAAAGGGCTCAATAAGACAGTCTCCTGCGGGTAAATAGCGACGAATCTCTTCTACCAGCGGATATTTACCACCAGCCCATTTTAAAAAAGCGCGGTTCTTCTTCATGCCGTCGTTAGTTACTCATACGTTTCAGAGCCACGGATTGTACTCTGTGTCAGACAGCACATCAGGGCTAAAATTGGTGTTACTTATTCAAGTCCTGCTTCACCTGGCGGATCGGCTTAACCCATGGTTTTTTCGCTTGAACTTCTGCGGGCAAGGCAGCAATCGCCTGTTTCGCTTCCGCAGAAGAAGCATAGACTCCGGTCACTAACACATACCAGGATTTTCCGTCTCGTTTCGTTTCGTACACCCACGAATGGGTGAGATTGTTCTGTTTCGCGTAGGCTTTCAGCGTGTCCGCGCGTGAAGCGCTGCTCAGTTGCAAAGTAAAGTGGCTGGCAGGCGCATTCTGTACGGAGACATTTTGCCCGGCTGCCGCCGGTGCCGCTTTGGCGTTAGCTGCAGGCTTGCTGGCTACTGGCGCTTTTGGTGCGCTGTTCACAGCGAGCTTGGTGTTATTCGCGTGCGCAGGCGCCGTATTGTGCGTATTTTTAGCGGATGAGGTAGCTGGCGTTTTCCCCGTCGGCGCGACTGTCGCAGGCGCCGTCGGCAGCGTCGAGTTTCCTGTCGCACCCTGAGAGAATTCGCTCACGCGCCCTTGCTGTTGCGACAGCGCATCGGTGATATTGCCCGGCAGCTCAATACGCTGCTGGCCTGCTACCGGCTGCTGAACCTGCGCATCCGTCGGCGTACCGGAAATCGGCGGAGCACTCAATGTCTGAGGCGATGTCGGCATCTGAGAAGACGCCTGCCCTGACGCTTGACCATGACTGGCCTCACCGGACACTGCCGCAGGGCTTTCACCCTGTGAGGAAGGCTGTACGTTCTGCGTCATGGAGGACGAGGAAGAGAGATCAATATTTCTCTCGCCGCTCGCTTGATTCTGCGTCTGTGACGTTTGTGGCTGAGAAGGTGCCTGCAAAGCAGAACCGATACCAACGATCAGCAATACCAGCACTACAATCCCAATACCAATCATTAGGTGCTGTCTGGAAAGCGCGATTTTAGGTACCGCGAAGTTGCTGCTTTTTTGCTGACGAGTAGGTCGACGGTCACTGGTATCAGGCTTCAGCTCATCTTCCGGCTTGAACTCATCCATTTAACATCTCCCCACTAAAAAGCTCGAATCCACCGCGACGTCGTCAGGGCGAATCATTGAATCGTAACGCATTGTATTTTATTAACCATAACCCATCAGGGCGTGTCTGTCGTTAATACTTATCTTTCATAACCGATCGTCTTTCACAACCCGGTAGCGTTATCGCATCAGGCCAGGCAATCAGCTATTGAGGCCAGCACCATGTCATGCGCTACGCCGCCACGGACTTCCGATTGGCCAATTGCCGTTGGCAGCACCAGACGTAACTCACCCGCCAGTACTTTCTTGTCGCGCATCATATGAGGAAGATAGGCTTCGGGCGCCATTTGCGTCGGGCCGTTCACTGGCAGGCCAGCACGAACCAGCAGAGATTTGACTCGTTCAACATCCTCAGCAGAGAACTGCCCAAGGCGACGTGCCGTATGTGCAGCCATCACCATGCCTGCCGCAACCGCTTCGCCATGAAGCCAGTTGCCGTAGCCCATTTCCGCTTCGATAGCATGACCGTAAGTATGGCCCAAATTGAGCAGAGCACGCATACCACTTTCGCGTTCATCTGCCGCGACCACTGCCGCTTTAATTTCACAGCAGCGTCGAATGCAGTAAGCCAGCGCGTCAGGCTGTAATTCACGCACTGCTTCAATGTTTTCTTCGAGCCAAAGAAAGAAATCGCGATCCAGGATAATGCCGTACTTGATGACTTCCGCCAGCCCGGATGACAATTCCCGTGCCGGTAAAGATTTCAGGCAATCCAGATCGATCACAACCGATACGGGCTGGTAGAACGCCCCGATCATGTTTTTACCCAACGGGTGATTGACGGCGGTTTTACCACCGACGGAGGAATCTACCTGCGATAACAGCGTTGTCGGCACCTGAATAAACCGAACGCCGCGCTGATAACTGGCCGCGGCAAAACCGGCTAAATCGCCGATAACACCGCCACCCAAGGCAACAATCGTCGTATCACGACCATGTGGTTTCGCCAACAGAGCGCTAAAAACCTGATCCAATACGGTGAGCGATTTGTACTGCTCGCCATCAGGTAAGATAACCTGATCGACATGTACGCCGCTGTTTTCCAACACACCACGAACGCGGTCAAGGTACAGAGGGGCCAAGGTCTGGTTGGTCACCAGCATGGCCTGCTCCCCCGCTTTTAACGGCATAAAAGAAGCCGAATCATCAAATAATCCGGCGGCTATCGTAATGGGATAACTACGTTCCCCAAGTGTTACGGTAATTCTTTCCATGCGCGTTAAACAACCCGTTCAGGATCCGCTCAATGCGGATAAAGGTATGCTCTTAGTTACTTTCCAGCATATTGATAATCTGGTTAGCAACGACCTTGGCACTTTGCTCGTCAGTCCGAATGGTAACGTCAGCGATTTCTTCATAAAGCGGGTTCCGCTCTTTCGCCAGCGCTTCCAATACTTCACGTGGAGGGGTTTCAACCTGAAGTAACGGACGCTTCTTATCACGCTGCGTGCGGGCCAGCTGTTTCTCGATCGTCGTTTCCAAATAAACGACAACGCCGCGCGCGGAAAGACGGTTACGCGTCTCACGTGACTTGACTGAACCACCGCCTGTCGCCAGTACGATGCCTTGTTTTTCCGTCAATTCATTAATGACTTTCTCTTCACGATCGCGGAAGCCTTCTTCGCCTTCCACATCGAATACCCAGCCCACATCAGCCCCAGTGCGTCGCTCAATTTCTTGATCGGAGTCGAAAAACTCCATATTGAGTTGCTGAGCTAACTGACGGCCAATAGTGCTTTTGCCGGCACCCATAGGCCCAACCAGAAAGATATTGCGTTTCTCTGCCATGTTTTTTGGTATTACTAAGACAATTCGTTAATGATAACCCGCCCCGCCAATCAACCCAGCGGCGGGACCTAAACTGAAACCTCATGAGCGATAGTGCGAGAATCAGACAAAAAATTATCTCAAGACTCAGGGTAGTTTGGCAACCGAATAAAATGTCACACCGACCACAGAGGGTCAATGCAGTATGTTTTATCGACATTTTCGGTGGAACAACACTTCAGTGCTCAATTCGCTAACCCTTGTAAGCTAAATCCGCCGCAGCGTCAAACGCATAAGCGCGAACGCGATAAAATATTGCGCTCTGTCAGGAAAAAAATAACCGTATGGCATCAGTGTGCGACTGGTTTTACTCACGATGAGGCGGGTATCAGCGTCGGCGTAATGAAAATGACCAATTCTCGTCGCGTGTGCTGTTGAGTATGGTTTCTGAACAGGTGACCAAATACGGGAACCTCACCCAATATGGGTACCTGTCTGTCGCTGTTCTTTTTCTGCTGCTGGAAAATACCGCCTAATACGATAGTTTCTCCATCG
The DNA here is from genome assembly GCF_015689195.1 of Pectobacterium aroidearum. Taxonomy (GTDB): domain Bacteria; phylum Pseudomonadota; class Gammaproteobacteria; order Enterobacterales; family Enterobacteriaceae; genus Pectobacterium; species Pectobacterium aroidearum. The sequence continues at coordinate 455,538 of NZ_CP065044.1, read as the reverse complement.
GCGACCGTCACCTGAGTTTGGATCTCCTGTTTATCGATCGCTAAGGCTTCGCCATTATCGCCCTGCTTAATCGTCTGTCCCGGCATGTTTTGACTGATTTTCAGATTCAGCGTAATCCGTCCGGCACGCAAAATATCCGGTGTGACCTCCATTCCGAGCACCGCTTCTTTAAATTCAATAGACGTCGATCCGCTGGCGCCGCTGGAGACCTGATATGGAATTTCCGTACCTTGTTTAATACTGGCGGTCTGCTGGTGTGCGGTAAACAGCCGAGGGCTGGCAATAATTTCGACCTGACTTTCCTGCTCCAACGCCATGAGTTCCAGATCCAGCAAGCGGCCATTCAGTCGTGCTAAATGGAACCCCGCATTGATTGCTGGCGTATCCACTGGCAGGCCGACATTAAAATTATTCAGCCTGAGTGCATTATTCGCCGCACTCCCTTCACCCAGACCCCAGTTAACGCCCAGCTCCTGAAGGTGTTCACTGCTGATGGTGACAATATGCGCGGCCAGTTGCACCTGCGCTAAAGGGAGATCGAGCTCCTTCACCCACGGTTCGAGCTGTGCCAAAGCGTCTTCCGTATCGCGAATCAATAACGTATTCGTTCGTTTATCCACCGTTACGCTGCCGCGTGCAGAGAGCAATGTTCCACGCTGAGCCTGAACGCTGGCTGCCACGTCTGCCGCATCGGCATACTGCAATGCGACTGAGATATTGTGCAGCGGTAATTTTTGCTCCTGTTCCGCCATACGTTCGTCCCGTTCCTTCTGTAAGGATTCAAGGTGCCCGGCAGGGAAAACCAACAGCACATTACCGTTGCGTTCCGCACTAAGCTTACCCATGCGCAGAACAATATCCAGCGCCTGCTGCCACGGTACTTCAGCCAACCTTACGCTCAGGTTCCCCGTCACGCCCGGCGCGATCACAACATTAAGCTGCTGGTGCTCGGCTAACGCCTGGAGTACCCGCGCTATCGGCGAATCCTCAAACGCCATTGATACCGAATTTTCCGCACGAGCCTGAAACGACGCGGCAAGAAAAAGCAGCCCGCCCCATACCAGCACCTGAAATAACATACTAATTTTCATAACTTTCCTTGTTATCGAGATACGCTGCTGTCAAAAGAAATCGGTTAAAAACGAATACACTCCGTCAGGCAGATTTCACCTATTCTTCTGGTTTATTGATAAACGGCGAAGCCAGCAGCAGGCTATCTGGCAGGCCGTCACACTCCGTCTCACGCAGCGTCGGGACAAGTGTGGCACCGGATTTATCCAGTTGACTGACCACCCAATTCCCTGGGGGGAGCGTCTCGCCGCTCACTAGCCGAACCCAACCGACCTCAGGCCGCGCTAACCAACCAACCCAGTGTTCACCGGAACCAATCACACCTTTTAGCTGCCACGGTGGCTGCCTCTCTGAGGGCAAACAGCGCGTGGTGACCAACGGCTGAAACGGATCGATACGTGCTGCGGGATTTTCCGCCTGCACACTATGTGCCACGACTAGCAGCATGAATGTGAGACGAAACGAGGCATGGCTCATGGCGTCACCTCCGGCCCAATCAGCGTGAGTTCAACCTGAAGACGGGGTATTTCCGGCGGCGACGCTGTTAGACCAGCTTCAGGCTTGATGCTCAACTGCGCAATCCGCAGCACATAAGGCAGCGCAGCCAGCTCACGAAGCACCTGCAACACCCCCGAGTAATCTGCGTTAAACACCAATTGCCAACGTTCATGATGAGTCCCCTCAGCATGACGCGGAACAGGCTGCCACGACAGCAGTGAAGCACCGGCCAATGACAGAGGCTCAGCGATAAGCTGTGCCAGTCTGTCGGGCTGAAAGAGAGTGTCTTGCGCGGTTTTCTCCGCTAATTGCTCGCGTAGCGCCGACAGTGGCAGCATCACGTCTAGCTTCTGCTGGAGTGCTTGTATATCCAAACGCGCCTGAATCATTTGCTCTTCTATGCCAGTCACCGTCTGCCGGACTTCGCCTATCAGCGACCAACCAGCCAGCAGTCCGGCAGCGGTGACACATGCCAATTGCAGAGCTATCTGCTGCCAGAGTGGTTTATTAATCAATCCCGGCCGGCTCAATACGGCGTCAATCATGAGTGTTTGATTAATCATGGCCTTCCCCCTGTGAGGAAGTGCTCACATCACGCCAGTTAGCCTGAAGGGAAAAGCGCAGCCCGGTGTTCACCCCACGCTCTCGGGACGTATGTAGGAGTTGTACGCGTTCGACGGAAGCATGGCGCAATAATGCGTGCTGTAGCGTAATGATATCGCGATAGCTTTCACTCACGCCTGACAGCAGCAGATGCGATCCGCGATCGGCAATTTCCGTCAACCACAGACGCGCAGGCATGATGCCAGCAATCTGTTCTAACAAACCGAGATTGCGATGATTGTCCTGCAGAATAACCGCCTGAGCCCGTTCTTGTTCCAGATAGCGGCGCAGCGTTTCCCGCGCCTGATGCGTTTGTTGATATAACGCCGTCAGTTGCTGTTGCTGGGCCAACACCGTATTGAGTGCATCCTGCGCCTGTTGTTGCTGATGCAGCCCAAATAGGTAACTCGCGACGAGCAGGCAGAGCGTTATCCCTATCTGTAACCACAGCAGCCCCAGCCAGCGACGAGCCTGCTGGCGCATCCGGGTTTTGCGCCAAGGCAAAAGGTTAATCAGCAGCATGTCAGTCATCCTCAGGACGCAATGCCAACCCACCCGCAATCGCAAAAGCCGGAGGAAAACGCGGCAGCGGCGGCTGTAGGTGGCTAAACACCGTTAATGGCGACCACGGCTGCAATATATCGGCTTTCTGGTGGGGTAAATCGGGCGAAACGCCAGAGCAATAGGCGATATTGTCGATGTCATGCTGATAGCGAGTGCTCACAATCGATAAGATATCGGCTTCACTGTTCAGCTCATCAAGGTGTATAACCCCTGAGTGAAAAGCGTGGTTCAGCGGGGATACCCACAGCCAAGCATCCAACAGGCGGTGCAGCAACAGACGGTTAGATTCAAGCCCTGCCAGCTGCGCCATCATTCGGAGCGCACACGTTGAGACATCAAGAACATCAGGGCGTAGCCCTGCGCTATTCAGGCATGTCAACCAGTTATCGATTTCCTGTCGGCGTGCTGCCGTCACCAGCAGCGAGCCCTGCTCCTGCGGGTCTTCCCGATAGTCTATCGCCAGCGATTCGCTGCTAACCGGCAGCTTACGCGCCGCGATGGTTTCAATATAGAGACTGCGCCCGGGCTCCTGTAAACGCCGGTCAGGCATCGGTAGATGCTGCTGCAAAATCAACTGAGCAGGAAACCCTACCCGTAGCGAAATGTGTGCAGGCAGCAAACGACGCCATGTGCGCAAGGCCTCACAAAGCGTCTCAGTATGGTGTAGACTACCCGTGCGTAACGTATCGTCTGGTAGCGGACATTGCCACCAGTGACGAAGCTGCCAGCCATCGCGGCGACGCTGAACCGCCAGAGCGCGCATGAAGCCGTTTTGTATATCTAATCCAACCCGCCAGATGTGATAAGCCATGTTCAACCCGATTTCCTTATCCAATAAACATATCCACAGTGCTGGCTTACCTTTATACTAGCGCCCGGTTGTTTATAAACTGTCCAAACGCTACTGAATGGAAAATCCCAGGTGAAGTTCGTAAAGTATCTATTCATCCTTGCAGTCTCTTGCATTCTGCTGGGAGCTGCCTCGATATACGGTTTGTACCGCTATATCGAACCCCAACTGCCCAATGTCGCCACGCTGAAAGACGTTCGGCTGCAAACGCCGATGCAGGTCTACAGCGCCGATGGCGAACTGATCGCCCAGTTTGGTGAAAAACGCCGTATCCCGCTCAAGCTGGACCAGATTCCTCCTGAGTTGGTACACGCCTTTATCGCGACCGAAGACAGCCGCTTCTACGATCACCACGGTGTCGATCCCGTCGGGATTATCCGCGCTGCATCTATCGCGTTGACGTCGGGTCACGCCTCTCAAGGGGCGAGTACCATTACGCAGCAGCTCGCCAGGAACTTCTTCCTGAGCCCGGAGCGCACCCTGATTCGTAAGATCAAGGAAGTGTTTCTGGCTATCCGTATTGAGCAGTTGCTGACCAAGGATGAGATCCTTGAGCTCTATCTGAACAAGATTTATCTCGGCTATCGCGCCTATGGCGTGGGCGCGGCGGCACAAGTGTACTTTGGCCGCCCCGTTGACCAGTTGACGCTGAGCGAAATGGCGATGATCGCCGGTCTGCCGAAAGCGCCGTCGACGTTCAACCCGCTCTATTCCTATGATCGCGCCGTTGCCCGCCGTAACGTGGTGCTTGCGCGTATGAAGGATGAAAACTACATCACGCAGGCGCAATACGACGCAGCGCGGAGCGAAACGCTGGTCGCGAATTATCACGCACCGGAGATTTCGTTCTCCGCACCGTATGTCGCGGAGATGGCGCGTCAGGAGATGGTGAAACGCTACGGTGAAGATGCTTATAACGATGGTTATAAGGTCTACACGACGGTCACCAAAAAACTGCAAACTGCCGCGCAAGATGCCCTGCGTAATAACGTTATGGCCTATGACATGCGCCACGGTTACCGCGGCCCGAGCAAAGTGCTGTGGAAAGTGGGTGAAGGCGTTTGGGATCAGGCGAAGATGATTGCCGCTCTGAAAGCGCTGCCGGTCTACGGCCCACTCTCTCCGGCTATCGTCACCAGCACGACAGCAGACAACGCCATTGCGATCCTGTCTGACGGCAGCAATATTGCCCTGCCAATGGCGGGCATGCGCTGGGCGCGCCCATACCGTTCCGATACGCAGCAAGGGCCAACACCAAAACGCGTAACGGACGTGGTGCAGGCAGGCCAGCAGATCTGGGTACGTAAAGTGAATGATGACTGGTGGCTGGCACAGGTGCCGGACGTCAACTCCGCCATCGTCTCGCTCAACCCGAAAGATGGTGCAATAGAAGCGCTGGTTGGCGGTTTTGACTTTAACCAAAGTAAATTCAACCGTGCGACGCAGGCTCTGCGTCAGATTGGTTCCAACATCAAACCGTTCCTGTACACCGCAGCGATGGACAAAGGTTTAACGTTGGCAACGATTCTGAACGACGTGCCGATCACCCGCTGGGATGCTGGTGCCGGATCTGACTGGCGGCCGAAAAACTCACCGGCAACCTATGATGGTCCGATCCGTCTGCGTCAGGGGCTGGGTCAGTCTAAAAACGTGGTGATGGTACGTGCCATGCGTGCGATGGGTGTGGACTATGCGGCGGATTATCTGCAACGCTTCGGTTTCCCTGAACAGAATATCGTCCATACCGAATCACTGGCGCTGGGTGCCGCCTCCTTTACTCCGCTACAGGTCGTACGTGGCTATGCCGTGATGGCAAACGGCGGCTATCTGGTCGATCCCTACCTGATAAGCAAGATAGAGAGCGAAGCAGGCGGTACGGTCTTTACGGCTACCCCGAAAGTGGTCTGCGATACCTGTAATTTACCGCTGGTCTACGGTGAAACACCACGCTCACCGGTGCTGGCGACGACTGACGTTGAGGATGTCGCCACATCAAACGAAGCGCCGCCGAAAGGTTTGCCGCAGCCAGAGCTGGAACCTGTCACACCAGAGGCCGCACAGCAAAGCGCCGCACAACCTTACGCCCCGCATGTAATCAGCACGCCACTGGCGTTTCTGATTAAAGACGCCCTGAACAGCAACGTCTTTGGTGAACCAGGCTGGATGGGCACGGGCTGGCGTGCGGGTCGTGATTTGAAACGTCGTGATATCGGCGGTAAAACCGGTACAACGAACAGTTCCAAAGACGCCTGGTTCTCCGGCTATGGCCCGAATCTGGTTACCTCGGTCTGGATCGGCTTCGACGATCACCGCCGCGATCTGGGGGCCAGCAGCGCATCTGGCGTCATCAAAGATCAGATTTCCGGTTATGAAGGCGGCGCGAAATCAGCACAGCCGGCGTGGGATGACTTTATGAAATCCGCGCTCGATGGCGTACCGGAACAGCCGCTAACACCACCACCCGGCGTCGTCAGCGTCGTCATTGACCGCAGCAGCGGCAAATTGTCCAACGGTGGCGGGAACAGCCGTTCCGAATACTTCATTGACGGTACACAGCCGAAAGAATATGAAGTGCACGAAGTCGGCACCACGCTGATGGATAACGGACAAAGCGAAGAGCTGTTCTAGTCGGCGTATCATGTCGTGCCGCAAAAACAAAGAAGGTGCCCAACGTGGCACCTTCTTCTTTTGGTCATTGCCGATAAAATAGAAATTAGCGGGGTGTACGACGTAACCAGTCGTGAGCCAGAAACAGCGCGCTGACATTACGCGCTTCACGGAAATCCGGCTCTTGCAGCAGCGACATCATGTTATCCACAGGCCAGCGGACTTGCGGCATGGGCTCTGGTTCATCGCCTTCCAGGCTTTGCGGATACAGCCCGCGCGCCACCACAATATTCATCTGGCTGGAAAAATAGGAAGGTGCCATCGTTAATGTCGCCAGCAACTCCAGCTGTTCCGCCCCAAAGCCGACTTCTTCCATCAGCTCGCGGTTAGCCGCTTCAAAGACCGTTTCACCGGGGTCGATCAGCCCTTTGGGGAACCCTAATTCGTATTCCTCAATGCCGACAGCGTATTCACGGATCAACAACAGTTCATCATCAATGACCGGGACAACCATCACCGCCTGCCGACCGCTTGAACGCATCCGTTCATAAACCCGACGAACCCCGTTGCTGAATTCAAGATCGACGGATTCCACATTGAACAGGCGCGAACGCGCTACCGTTTCTACTTTGAGGATTTTAGGTTTTTGCAGGTTATGACTCATTGATGCCCCCAGAGCGTTACGACCAGAACGGCACCTTAGCCCAACACACATGAGAGACTGCGTTTAACGCAACCTGAATATGGCATGCTGTTGGATAAGCGGAGATCGTAAATATTCTTTTTTGATTCTGTTCACATTGTGCGTTAACAGTCGCCTTCGCTGCAACTATCGTGACGATGAATTTACGTGTGAGCAACATACAGGATACATCCTGTATGAGAAACCGCCGCTAAAAGTCAATAACTTTAAAAAAATAGGAATATCCTCATTCAATAGGCATTTTTTGCTTGTTACTATCATCACCTTATGCGATTAATTCCATTCATAATTACGTTATTAATCTAAGAAAACAATGCCATACGGGTTATCATCGATTGTATAATTTTGTTAAACTCCGACGAAAACAGGGAGCCTCGCGTTTTGGAAGGGAGATGACATGAGCACAATATTTACCTTATTGGCCATATTGCTTGCCTGTCTGATCGCGATCGGAGGTGTTGTCGGTTACCGTATGCGTCGTCGTTTCTTATCCACTCCGCCACTACCCGTTTCTCAATCGCTTCCCCGGCGGCTAACTGAAGATGAACGGATTGCCGTTGAGCGTTATCTGGCTCAGGAAAACAGCCAGCAAACCACGCCGCTTGATACCCCAAATGCGCAGCCAAAACTGCCGCGTTCCCTGCAAAGTAATCGGGTTTACCCCGTCACCCATACGATTACACGCTACGGCCTGAGCACCGATGCGCAGAATAAGTGGCGCTACTACATTGATACACAAGAGATCCATCTGCCACCCAGTTGGGAACAGTTCATTACCGAAAACAATACCGTCGAACTGATAAAGACGCGATCAATCCCACTGGTCATTTCCCTGAACGGGCACTCGCTAACAGAGTGTCTGGACGATCGACCCCTGGCTCCGCTACCGAGCGAAATTCCTGTCACGAATGCCGCCATCCGTCAGGAAGGCAGTGAGCATGCCGAGTTAGTCACGATTCGCAAGGAAACACGTGAAGAACACGCCATGCACCACTCCCGGGGTTTGAAGGAAACAGCCGTACTCTGCGTATCTTTTCTGCTCTTGTTCATTAGCCTGAATAGTCCTATCGCCCTACTCCCCTGGCTGATCGGGACTGCCTCCTTATTAGCAGGCTGGAGCCTATGGCAGCTTTTCCGTTCGCCGTCCGCTCAGGAGCTGCGGGATGTACACTGCCTTCACGGCACGCCACAGGGGTTGGGTCTGTTTGGCGAATCCAATCAGGGGCCACTCGGCAATATCTCGCTCGGTAATATCGATCTGATTTACCCGCCTCACTGGCAACCCTACATCACGCAAGATCTGGGCAGAAAAACGGATGTCGATATCTACCTCAATCGACAGGTCATCCGTCAGGGGGAACATCTTTCGCTGCATGATGAAGTGAAAAATTTCCCGCTACAGCGCTGGGGCAGGAATCTGCTGCTGTCCGTTGGTTCACTGCTCAGCCTGATTTTACTGGTCACGAACGTGCAACTGGAACTGCCGCTAAAGCTCAGTCTGGCCTGGCTTCAGGGCGCGCAGCGCATTCAGGTCACGCAGGTCAGCGATCTGGAAAAGGCTCAGCTCCGCATTGGCGATACGCTGGCGGTACGTGGCAGCGGCATGTGCTATGTGCCAGCAGGCATTCATCCCGTTTCCGCGCCGTCATCCTACGCCTTCAGCCCGTTCGACTGCTCCGCCATTTACTGGAATCAAGCTGCGCCGTTACCGTTACCAGAATCCGAGACGATTGAAAAAGCCTCCGCCTTGCTGAAATCAGTCAACAGCCAGCTCCATCCGCAAGCGGAAAAAGAGGGTCAGGTCAACTCTCAACTGGCATCAACCATCCAGAAGTCAGGGCTGATCCTGATGAAAAACTTCGCTGATGTTGTTCTGAGAACACAAGATTTGTGTAAACAGGAAAACGATTGCTCCCGCCTGAAAAATGCGCTGGTGAATCTGAGCGATGTCAAAAACTGGAATACGCTGGTAAAAGACGCCAACTCCGGCACGCTGAAAGGTATGAATGTGGTGCTGCCCGCCGTCAGCGCAGAAACGCTGGAAGCCTTGGTCAACAGTTCTACCGATCAATTCTTCTATCAGGAAATCAATAACGCGGCAGAATCGCTGAACAGCCCGCCGCCGGGTGGATTCCTGATTCGCAGCGACGAAGGACGACAGTTCGTGAACCACCCGCTCCCTCCGATGCCGCTCAATGAATATCGCCCATCGGATCAGTGGCAGGAACTCCAGCGGCTTTCCGCGATGCTGTTGCATACGCCGTTTAATGCCACGGGCGTTATCACCCAACTCAACACCGATGCCAACGGGACACAGCACATCAGCCTGCACAGCGAGCCCGACGTCATTACCGTCTGGCGCTATCTCGGCAGTTGCCTGCTGCTGCTGCTATTTTCTGCAACCTTTATCGTTAATGCGATTCTTACCAGCATTAAAATGCGTAAAAATCAGAAACGCGTGACCGATATTCAGCGTTATTACGCTTCTCGGTTCAACATGATGACGAATGCGTTCCCAGACAATCGCCCTTTGCTCCCCCGCTAACGGCGTCGTCCCCGTTCCGCAGTTATGCTAACCTAGCGGCATCGGTTTCCCATCGCTATTGTCATAATTGCATTGCGCGCCGCCTGCTTCACCCTCCCTATAGCACGGCGCGATATCTGGAGTCGTTATGAATCCCCACGTTAACTGGCACGACATCGACACCGTGATACTGGATATGGATGGCACGCTGCTCGATCTGGCGTTTGACAGCTATTTCTGGCTTCAACTGGTGCCCCAGTCGATCAGTGAAAAACGCCATATCAGCCTTGAACAGGCACACCAACTTATCAGGCAAGAATATCAAGCGGTTCAGCACACGCTAAACTGGTATTGTTTCGATTACTGGTCAGAACGTCTCGATCTGGATATCTATCAAATGACGACAGATATCGGCACGCGCGCCCGCTTGCGCGATGACACCACGCCATTTTTAACGGCGCTGCGCGAGTGCGGTAAAGAGACGATTCTGCTGACCAACGCCCATCCACACAGTCTGGCGGTAAAAATCGAACATACCGGACTGGATCAGCACCTTGATTTATTGCTTTCCACCCATACTTATGGGTATCCGAAAGAGAATCAGCGCTTGTGGCAGGCCGTCCAGCAGCAAACCGGCTTCGACCCTGCCAGAACATTATTCGTGGATGACAGCGAGCCGATTCTGGATGCAGCAAAAACCTTCGGTATCCATTACTGTCTGGGCGTGCGTAATCCAGATTCCGGCGAGCAGGAAAAGGTATTCCTGCAACATCCGTCAATGAACGACTATCTTGCGCTGCTACCCGCTCTGCGTCACTCCGTTAACGCAGAGTAATCAGGGGGATTAATGGTGAAAGCTACCGAGCAGGCCGACGACGCCGTTCGTCTGGATAAATGGCTCTGGGCCGCCCGTTTCTATAAGACCCGGGCTATCGCCCGCGAGATGATCGACGGCGGCAAAGTCCACTATAACGGGCAACGCGGTAAGCCGAGCAAACAGGTCGAACTGAATGCCGAGGTGAAACTGCGTCAGGGCAATGATGAACGCACCGTGATTATTTTGGCCGTTAGCGGCCAGCGCAGAAGTGCGACAGAAGCACAGGCGCTGTATCAGGAAACGGCTGCAAGCATTGAGAAACGAGAAAAGCTGGCGCAGGCGCGGAAAATGAATGCGCTAACGATGCCACACCCCGATCGCCGTCCTGATAAAAAAGAGCGCCGCGATCTGATTAAATTTAAATACAGCGATCAGGAATAACGCGCAGCCCTTCATTTGTTGGTCATCAAACTGATGACAATAGAAAGAAGACTCAGCGATCGCCGCATCACTCATCGCCGTACCAAGACGAGAAAACATTATGGCTCACGACCAACTATATCGTTATCTGTTTGAAAATTATGCCGTTCGTGGCGAACTGGTAACCGTTAATGAAACGTATCAACGTATTTTGACCAACCACGACTATCCGTCTGCGGTGCAAACACTGCTGGGTGAAATGCTGGTTGCCACCAGCCTGTTGACGGCCACGCTGAAATTCAGCGGCGATATTACCGTTCAGCTTCAGGGCGATGGCCCACTGAAACTGGCGGTGATTAACGGCAATCATCAGCAGCAAATGCGCGGCGTTGCCCGCCTGCAAGGAGATATCGCGCCAGGGAGTTCGCTGAAAGAGATGGTCGGCAATGGCTACCTGGTGATTACCATTACGCCGACGGAAGGTGAGCGCTATCAGGGCGTTGTCGGTTTAGAAGGTGAAACCGTTGCTGAATGTCTGGAAAGCTATTTCCAGCAGTCCGAACAGTTGCCGACGCGGCTGTTTATCCGTACCGGACAGCACGAAGGCAAGCAGGCGGCCGCCGGCATGCTGCTTCAGGTCTTGCCTGCTCAGGATGCCGATCGTGATGATTTTGATCATCTGGCGCAGCTCACCACAACGGTCAAAGGCGAAGAGCTGTTTTCCCTGCCCGCCACCGAAGTCCTGTACCGCCTTTACCATCAGGAAGAGGTTACCGTGTACGAGCCGCAGGATGTCGAATTCCGCTGCCACTGCTCACGCGATCGTTGCGCCGATGCATTAATGACGCTGTCCGATCAGGAAGTGAATGAGATGATCGAACAAGATGGCGAAATCGATATGCACTGTGATTATTGCGGTACGCACTACCTGTTTAATTCGCTGGACATCCGCGCCATACGGCACGATTCATCAGGAAATCTGTTGCATTAATCGTTTTAACGGGTACGAAAGTACCCGTTTTATTTTGCTTATTTTCCCATCTATAAACCGCCGTGATTATTTTTCAAACACCTAAATAAGCAAAGTTATTAATGAATTTATTTAATTTTATGATTGCTATCGCGGTTAAAATAAGCTCACTCCCTACAATGTTTAGTAGTACGACTATAACTTGAGGAGTAGCAACATGCAGATCAACGGTATTACCCCGCAAGCCCTGACGGCTTATGGAATCCACGATGTCCGCGATATTGTCTACAATCCCAGCTATGAACTGCTTTTTGAAGAAGAACGCTCTCCTACCCTACAAGGCTATGAACGCGGCATCGAAACCCAACTGGGTGCGGTAGCCGTCGATACTGGCATCTTTACCGGCCGTTCCCCGAAAGACAAATACATCGTGCGCGATGATGTAACCCGCGACACCGTGTGGTGGTCCGATCAGGGTAAAGGTAAGAACGATAACCACCCACTGAGTCAGGAAACCTGGACGCACCTGAAGCAGCTTGTTACCACACAGCTTTCCGGCAAGCGCCTGTTCATCATCGATGCCTTCTGCGGCGCGAATCCAGACAGCCGCCTCAGCGTACGTTTCGTCACGGAAGTGGCGTGGCAGGCGCATTTCGTCAAAAACATGTTTATCCGCCCAAGCGATGAGGAACTGGAGGGCTTTGAGCCAGACTTCATCGTAATGAACGGCGCGAAATGCACCAACCCGAACTGGCAGGAACAAGGGCTGAACTCCGAGAACTTTGTCGCGTTCAATCTGACAGAACGCATCCAGTTGATCGGCGGCACCTGGTACGGCGGCGAAATGAAGAAAGGGATGTTCTCCATCATGAACTACCTGCTGCCGCTGAAAGGCATCGCCTCTATGCACTGTTCGGCAAACGTCGGCGAAAAAGGCGATGTCGCGGTCTTCTTTGGTCTGTCCGGTACGGGCAAAACCACGCTGTCCACCGATCCGAAACGCCAGCTGATTGGCGATGACGAACACGGCTGGGACGACGACGGCGTCTTCAACTTTGAAGGCGGCTGCTATGCCAAAACCATCAAACTATCCAAAGAGGCAGAGCCGGATATCTACGGTGCGATCAAACGTGATGCACTGCTGGAGAACGTCACGGTACTGGCAGACGGTACAGTGGACTTCAACGACGGTTCGAAAACCGAGAACACCCGCGTCTCTTATCCGATTTATCACATTCAGAATATCGTTAAACCGGTCTCCAAAGCCGGACATGCGACGAAAGTGATCTTCCTGACGGCTGACGCATTCGGCGTGTTGCCTCCTGTTTCTCGCCTGACGTCCGATCAAACGCAGTATCATTTCCTGTCCGGCTTTACCGCCAAACTGGCGGGAACCGAACGCGGCGTGACGGAACCGACACCGACCTTCTCCGCCTGCTTCGGCGCGGCATTCCTGATGCTGCACCCAACGCAGTACGCTGAAGTGCTGGTAAAACGCATGAAGGCGGCTGGTGCACAGGCCTATCTGGTGAACACTGGCTGGAACGGCAGCGGTAAACGTATCTCCATTAAAGATACGCGCGGGATTATTGACGCCATTCTGAACGGCAGCATTGATGATGCAGAAATGCAGACGCTGCCGGTCTTCGATTTGGCCATCCCGACGTCGCTGCCCGGCGTTAATCCTGACATTCTCGACCCGCGTGATACCTACGCGAGCGTCGAACAGTGGCAGGAAAAAGCGGACGATCTGGCACAGCGCTTTATCACCAACTTCGATAAATACACCGATGCACCAGCAGGTGCCGCGCTGGTGAAAGCAGGGCCGAAGCGCTAAGCGGCTTGTAGGAAAACCCATAACGAAAAAGGCGCGGATTCCGCGCCTTTTAAGATTACTACAGGGACTGTCGAGCGGTAGTAACGGATAGATCGTAAAGACGCTGTGAACACATCCCTGTGCGCTCGGATTGCGCAGATATGAATCTCATCCCTGAGATTCACCCTTGCAGGGCCGTCGCTAGCGACGTTCAAAAACGTTCCTGACGTTTTTGTCCATGGCGCAAACGCTTTACTCTTCTATTCCGTTACTACCGTTCCCATTCGGCAAATAGATTGTCAACGGTCTGAAGACGCGGAATTACGCCTTTCCTCTTAATACTGAGACTGCCCAAAATACTTATGACTCTTTTGCAGCACCGTTATCCGCTACCGCAACTTCCGAGAGCAGCGGCAGATACGCGCGGACACAGAGCCCACCGCGTTCGCTGCTGCCAACGTCCAGCACGCCATTGTGCGCATCAATAATACGCTGCACAATCGCCAGCCCCAGCCCGGTACCGCTGGTGGTTCGCGCACTGTCACCACGGACGAACGGCTGGAACAAGTGCTTCAATTGATCGGGCGCAATGCCTTCTCCATCATCTTCGACCTGAAACCAGACGCGCTGTAGATCGCGCCCGGTACTGACTTTTATCCAGCCATTACCATAACGCGCCGCATTCACCACCAGATTCAGTGCCGCACGTTTTATCGAAAGCGAACTGATGCGCACCAGCAGCTCGCCAGTCGCGAATTCGCTGTCGATCTGGCGTTCATAACCGCTTTCCGATGCGACAACTTCACCCATAATGGCGTTCAGATCAGCCACTTCCGTCTGCATTTCCTGACCGGTACGCAGGTAGTCGAGGAACTGCTCAATAATCGCATTGCACTCTTCAATGTCCTTATTGATCGACTCCGCCAGATAGTCATCTTCCTTACCCATCATTTCAGTCGCCAGACGAATACGCGTCAGCGGCGTACGCAGGTCGTGACTGACGCCCGCCATTAACAGCGTACGGTCATCGGCCAGCAGCTTCACGCCGGAGGCCATCTGGTTAAAGGCGCGGGTCACGGAACGCACTTCGGAGGCACCGTACTCCCGCAGCGGCGGCGGAATAATGCCCTTACCGACCTGCAAAGCCGCATGCTCCAGCTCAACCAACGGTCGGTTTTGCACCCGAATAAATAACCACGCACCGCCAATCACCAGCAACATTATCGCCAGCGTATAGCGAAAGAGCGGCGAGAAATCGCCCTGGTGAATTTCAGTGAGGGGAACACGCACCCAGATATCCGGTGACAGCCAGGTTTTCAGCCACACCACCGGCGTATTTTTGCTGACCTCAACCCGCACATCCGTCGGGCCGCCCAGCTGTTGCGCCATCTGGTCGCTCAGAAACTTGTAGTGTTGCGCCCAACGCAGGCCGCTTTCCTCCGCCGCCGCATTGGTGTACAGCGATATACCCAATTCGCGGTAAATCTCACGCCGGAACGCAGGCGGCACCTCAAGCGTGGAGCCATCTTCCAGTTGCAGACTGTCCGTCATCAGCATTCTTACTTCGTATGCCAGCACTTTATTGAACTGCTGCAAACTCGGCAAAATAGCGAAGTTGAGCACCACCAGATAGGTGGTGACCAAACTGACAAACAACAACGTGACAATCAGTAACAACGTCCGTGCAAATGAGCTGCGCGGAGAAAAGCGCCATTGCATCATGCCTTACTGCCGTCCGGGACAAACACGTAGCCAAGACCCCATACGGTCTGGATATAGCGCGGGTGCGCCGGATCCTCTTCCACCATGCGGCGCAGACGAGAAATTTGTACGTCGATAGAACGTTCCATCGCACTGTATTCACGGCCACGGGCCAGATTCATCAGCTTATCGCGAGACAGCGGCTCACGCGGGTGGCTTACCAGCGCCTTAAGCACGGCAAACTCGCCGCTGGTTAACGGCATCGGTTCATCATCGCGGAACATTTCGCGCGTGCCCAGATTCAGCTTGAATTTACCAAACGCGATAATCGCTTCTTCCTGCGACGGCGCGCCCGGCAGTTCGTTCGCCTGACGACGCAGCACCGCACGGATGCGAGCCAGCAGTTCGCGCGGGTTGAAAGGTTTAGGAATATAATCGTCCGCGCCGATTTCCAGCCCGACAATACGATCGACTTCTTCCCCTTTGGCCGTCACCATAATGATCGGCATCGGGTTACTCTGGCTACGCAAACGACGGCAGATGGACAAACCATCTTCGCCCGGCAGCATCAGGTCCAGCACCATGAGGTGAAAGGATTCACGGGTCAGCAAACGGTCCATCTGTTCAGCATTGGCTACGCTACGTACCTGAAAACCCTGCTCAGTCAGATAACGCTCTAATAGCGCACGCAACCGCATGTCGTCATCTACAACCAGAATTTTATAGTTTTCTTGCATTCTCTTTCTCCAAAGGCGTAATAGCGCCGACGCTGCTATTGTTCAGAAACACACGAATTACTGACAGTCGTTTCTGGTATACATTCTAGGCAAAATTGTTACAAAGCATATTAAAATTCGTGTAATCAATCATTTCCTTTGCCGTCAGTCATAAAATAATCGGCGATTTACGGTGGTTGTCACTCACGAAGATTGTCGTTTACGAAGATTATCGTTTACGGAGATTATAGTAACGCCGCCGACAATAAAAAGGCACGGTAGTGGCAAAAGCAGGAGAAAAGAGAAGAGAAAGGGCGTTGCCCCCCGGATCCAGAGCGGCAACGTAAAGTGGTTAATGCATAGCCGTGGTTAACACATAGCCGTAATTAGCGCATCAGTTCATCCAGCACCACGCTCACCGACGGCAGCGCAGGCTGGAAAAGATGACGTGTGGTCTTGTAGGGAAACAGGCCCTTTTCCGTCACAATGGTCTGCATAATCAGATTTTTGCAAAAAGGTTGCCCGGTCTTCCAGTGATAAACGGACACGCGAGGATCCTCATAATCAAGCAACGCGCAGGGGATGTGCTTCAATCCCAGCTCGGTAGCCGCACGTAGCCGATGATTGCCATCCATGATAATTCCGGTTTTTTTCTCTATGGGTACTGGTGTCGTCCAGCAGCCACAGCGGCAAATGTCCTCCATCAGACATTCCACGTTCGACATATCAACATTTTCAGAGGGAAGCAGGAACTGCACGGGCGTAAGAGCGATCTGGTAGGTCATACCTTCAAACATTATCCACCTCCTGACGTAACGGTTACGCACAGCTCCGACGTAACGTCGGAGCTGCCTCTCATTTACGGCGCAAGACTGACGAAATAGCCCGGCTGGTAGTCCACCGGTAAAAATTGCTGATGAAGCTGGCGGAAAGTGTCATCCGCGTTGAGATCGCGGAATAGATCGGGGTGAAACCACTCAGCCAATTGCTGAATCGCGATGAAATCATAGGGCCCGTTATAAAACTGATGCCAGATGGCATGGAACGCGCGTTTCTGCTTCGCGAGGGTGTTGGTATACGCAGGCCGTCCCAAAAACCATTCAAGCCGCTTGCGTCCTTCAACCACATCCTGCCCCGGCCCCAATCCAATCCAGCGCCCGCCGGGTACGAAGGCTTCAAAGTTGCCGCTGGTGATCACCACCACTTCCGGGTTTTCCACAATCACCTGTTCAGGATGCATCTGCATAAAAGTGCTCGGCGCATTTTTTGCCGCAACGTTATCGCCACCAGCCAGTTGCACGAACTTACCGAAGTTATCCGGACCGAAGGTCAGGCAGCATTCATCGGTGTAGCCCCCCAGCCGCTCAATGAAAACGCGCGGTGAACGCGGCTTTTTCGCCGCCAGCACGTCGGAAACACGTTTTAGCTGCGCCTCACGGAACGCGAGAAACGCCTCGGCGCGCGCTTCCTGATGAAACAGCTTGCCGAACAGACGCAGGGTCGGCGCGGTGTTTTCCAGCGGGTGATAGCGAAAATCGACATACACAATCGGAATGCCGACGCTATCCAGTATCCGGTCATAGCCCGCATCGACAATCGCCCGCTGCGCCTCAATATTCATAATGATGACGTCCGGCTTCAGCGATACCGCCTGTTCCACGTCAAACGTCCCTTTCTCCGTGCCGTCGAACGTCGGAATTTTCGCCAGTTGAGGAAAACGATCGCGGTACTGGTGCCACGTTGCCGGATCGGACTGAATCAGATCGCGCCGCCAGGCAACGATCCTTTTCGCCGGATCTTCCCTGTCGAGCATCGCGACCAGATAAAGCTGACGTCCTTCCCCCAACATGACGCGCTGCACCGGCGTGTTGACCCTCACCTCACGCCCCAGCACATCCTTAATAAGCGTTGAGGTTTGCGCAGTTTGCTCAGCCTGCGCCACCAGCGGCGACAGACCGACCATCAACAGCGCACTCAGCAATAACCGACGGCAATATTGCCGCGTCCAACGATTACACATTTTCGATATTTCCCTTCGTCGAGAGAGAGTCATGTTTTTCCGCCTGTTTCCGCAGGTGTCGTAGCAGCATCAGCGAGACCAGGAAGGTCACCAGATACGCGGCGCCAACGCAGAAGAACAGCGAACGTAGTCCGGGGGAGTAGAGCACCAATCCGCCCAAAGCAATGCCCAGAATCGAGGCAAACTGGCTGACGCTTTGCGCCACACCGAGTATGTAACCCTGCTGTCCGGCACCAGCCGCACGAGAAATCAGCGCCATCAGAACTGGCGTCGTCGCCCCCAGCAGGACGCCCCACAGGAAATAAAGTGGGATGAAAATCGCGATATTCAGGATCGTGGCGGCCGTCAATGTGATGATGGCGCAGGCCAGCATGACCACACACAAGCGGCTCAGCGTCTGGGACAGCGAGAGGTTTTCAAAATAGCGCGCCCACAGCGATGCAGAGACAATCACACCGGTCGCTTGCAAGCCATAGCACAGGCCGATAATCCATTTATCCACCTGAAAAATGCCATCCATATACAGGGAAAACGGCGTTTGCGGAATCATGCGGCTGGCCAGCAACAGGCCGGAAATCAGCAGCAGGCCGGAAATCGGCGACAGCGCCCAAAGCCGACTGCGCGGTGTACTTTTCTCCTGTGCATCCGCAGGCGGAACCGCAGGGACATCGGGGGCGACATGCGGCAGGAACAGCGCCACAGTAATGCCGCACAGCGCACACAGGATAGCGGCGCTCAGGTTGATCCAGAAGAAGTTCAGGTAGTCGAGGATCAGCCCGCCGACAATCGCCCCCAGCAGCGATCCGACGTTGGTAGACACCTGAAGCCAGGCGAACAGCCGCGTACGCTGTAACGGACTGACGACCGCGACGCCGTAGGCCTGCGCGGGCGCGATATACCCCGCACAGGCGCCCTGAATAAAACGCAGCGCGACGATCGTCCAGATGTCATTGGCCCACGCCAGCCCAAGCTGGGTTAACGCTAGCCCGAACAGCGCGCGGATCATCATGGCTTTATTACCCAGCCGATCGCCCATTCGTCCCCAGAAGGCGCTGGTCAGCATAATGCCCAGCATCGGCCCGATGTACACGGCAATCCCCGCGATACTCAGTTCCGCACCGGATGACATACTTTCCAGATGCAGCGGCCAAAACGGCCCGCTCATCTCCATCGCCCCCATCGCCACCAGTTGTACGACAAACATAAAGTGGATGATAAACGCCACCTGCCCACTCAAGCGCATGCGTCAATTCCTTCTGCTTTCACGGCGTCACCCCGTCTCATTTCAACCACTGTCGCGGGAAATAGTCGGGACGATCCTGCGTGGAAGTGCCCATATAATCGCTGCACCACCGGTAGACTTCCTCAATGTACGGCACGCTAACAGCCAGATTCTCCGCGATGGTCACCAGCAGGCTCAGGCCGTAAGCGATATCCTCCTGAAACACCCGATGCTGCGTATCAAACACATACCCGCCCGCGCCATCTTTTCGCAGCGGCAGACCGATGCCGTGGTAAGCCTGATTGGTGCGCAGCACAGAGAGCATCGTGTGCGCATCGGTAATCTGCTCACCATAGGCATCGATAATCTCCTGCTTGAGCGGCAGCACCGAATCCAACTGCACACCAAGCCGCGCCTCCAGCGCTGCACACAGCCGTTGGTTCTCCTCGTCCATACGTTCCAGATAATAGGCACCGAGTTCCGGGCAATCATTCCACCAGCACAGCGGCTGTGAGAGCGGTCGGGCGTGCCACTGTCCATAGGGACCGATCAGGCCATAAATCACCGCACTGTGCATAATCGGGTTACCCGGCGTCAGCGTGATCTCCAAATAATCCGGTAACAGCACCACTGGTGCAGAATAGAGTCGTTGCAACAGTGCCATCAGCGCCTGCTGGCTCGCAGCCGTTTCACGCCGATGCGTGGCGACATACAGCGTGGCCTTTTCGCCGCCCATTTTGATCGACTGACCCGGCAGCAAATCAAACGCAATGTGCGCAACGTCCTTCATGCCCCAAATCACCGCGTTCGGACGAGCGGCCAGCTCGCGTTCAGCCAGCCAGTCAAAACCGCAAAAACCGGGAATGGCGCCAACATAAACCGGTTTGTTGGCGGGCAGATGAGGAACAATCCGCGCCAGAAGATCGGCGCGGAAGTTAGCGGGAACGGTGATGATAACGACGTCCGCATCGCGGCAGGCTTCCGCCGGATCGCAGGTCACGCAGTCCGGCGTGGCCGTCAGCGTCTCGCCATCCGGCAACAGGGCATGTAGCCGTTTACCGTGCTGCTGATAGGCTTCCGGCAGGCGCGGATGGCTACCCAGCAGCGTCACCCTGACATCCGGTAGTTGTGTAAACAGTACCGTGGCGAGATGGCCGGTCTTACCGGCCCCGCAAATCACCACGTTAAGCGGCTGCCCGCTTAGCGCTTCGGTCATCCTTAACTCCTTAGCTTGCCTGCTCCAGAGAAATCGCGTTGCCCAGCCAGCGATCCAGATCGTGCCATACGCCGCTATCTGTCAGATTACGCGCCGCCAGCCACTCTTCGTTAAACACCGTATGCAGGTATTTTTCACCACCGTCGGCAATCGCCAGTACAACGTTGCCGCCGATGCGATCCTGATAGATCAACTCCAGTGCTTTATAGATCACCCCGCCCGTCGAGCCGCCGACCAGCAAACCATAGTGCCGCGCGATATAGCGTGCGGTTTCAAACGCCTGCGCATCCGAAACCTGCTCGCCACAGTCGATGCAGCTATAATCCAGCACCAGCCCCACGGTATCTCCCGCTGGCGTACCGGTGCCAGACTGGTAGTAAGGTTTGCCGGGGTGGCCGAAGACAATAGAACCCACAGGCTCAACGGCAATGGTCGTAATATCCGGGTTATGGACTTTCAGGCCGTGAGAAATACCGGTCATCGATCCGCCAGTGCCCACGCAGCCGACAAACGCGTCGATCTTGCCAATCTGGCTGAACAGCTCACGCACAAAATCAGCGTAGCCGCCCGCATTCGCCGCGTTATCCGATTGATTCATAAACACCGCGCCGGGAATTTCCTGTGCCAGCTGTGCCGCCATGCGCTGACGTTCCACCACCGCCACTTCATCTTCACCGTAGTCGCCGGAGACGTAGCGAATTTCCGCGCCGAGCGCGCGCATGATGGCAATTTTGTCCTGTGCCGCATGATGATCGACCACGGCGATAAAGCGCAGGCCATATTCGATCGACGCCAGCGCCAGCCCGATACCGGTATTACCCGACGACGACTCGACGATGGTGCCGCCGGGGCGAATTTTGCCTGACTTCAGCCCGGCGACAATCATGTTGCGCGCCATTCGATCCTTCATGCTGCCGCCGGGATTGTTCTTCTCCACTTTTAAAAACAAACGCGTATCCCCATAGGGAACCGGAATTTGTATAACGGGGGTATTACCAATCAAATCAGTTACTTTATTCAGGATCATGGTTCTGCTCCATTCAGTTATCACTGGAAAAAATCAGCTCACCTTTCTTACCTTTGAACGCACACAAGCGCGCAGGCAGCGGATGTCGATGAAACGCGTTCTCCAGCAGGTCCATCTGGTATCCCGCCGTATTCGCGTAAATCAGTAAATCACCTGGCTGCGGCACGGTTCGAAAATGAATCAATCGGTTCGTAATGACATCGTCGTCCAGACAGCTGTGTCCGGCGATCCAGGCTTTGCCCGGCGTCGGAGGGGTGTCTTTTTTGACGGAAAAAACATGCAGAGGATCAATCAAAAACTCAGAGTTAAACCAGGTTTCACAGGCGCTGAAGCTACTGCCTTCCACAAACACAACGTGGTTGCCGTCTGGCTGGCGACGCGTTCGCGTCACGCGAAATACCGTAATGGCACTTTGGTCAGCCAGGCTGCGCCCCGGTTCAATCGCCAGAATCAAGCCGTGTTGTTTGAGCACCTCTGCCACACGGGTATCCCCGATTGAGGCTGACAGAAATGCCTCAAGATAATCAGCTGCTGAACACTCACCGCCATATGGGTAAAACGAGGTCGGCACCTGACCGTGGCGATAATCCACCCCATTCTGCTTCGCTAAATAATCCTGATAGCGTGAGGCCGGAAGATATTGAATCGGTAATCCACCGCCGATATCAATAATGGCGGGCTGCAATCCCTTTGCGCGCGCCTGCTCTAGCAATGGCAGCACCTCAGACAATGCGGCCACACGGGTATCGGGCTCATAACCGCCCAGATGGAAGTGAAAGCCTTCCAGCCGAAGCGCATCCTGTCTGATGCTCAGTGTCTCCAGACAGCGTGCGGCCTCATCGGCCAGCATGCCAAACCGGCTGGCCTGTGCGAACGACGGGCGATAGCGCAGCAAAACGCGTACTGGCTCCGTCACGCGCAGCACATCCGCCAGCGCGAGCACCTCGTCGAACTCTTCCGGCGAATCCAACACGATGAGGGCACGGTGATGAACCAACGTCATCAGGAACTCGCGCGTTTTCGCTGGACCAGTGGCGCACAGTCGTGCGCCGTCACAGCCAGCCCGCAGGGCATCTTTCAGCTCCTGTAAACTGGAAACATCCACGCCGACGCCCGCGTTAACGGCCGCCTGCACCAGCCCCGGTGATTTGTTCACCTTCGCGCCGTAGTACAGGCGGCAGTCCACATCGTGGCGCTGCAACACCGTTCGCAATGCCGCGATATTGTTGGCCACCGTGTGCGGCCAGACAATATTCAGCGGCGACCCATACTGCTCAACCAGCCATGACAACCTTTGCGGCGAGTTGAAAAGAAACTGCTCAATCTCACTATCCAGATAAGGCGTCAGTCTCTCAGGCCAGTGGGCCTGCGCGACAGCGGGGGAAGACACTGCGGCAAAGCTAAACAGGTTGCTCATCGCTATCTCCTTAACGTTCGGTTCCTGAAAAATGCCTATCCTTAGAAATCAACCGCCACAGACAGCATCAGCGTCCGCGGCGTTCCTTGCGATACCGTGCTGAACGACGTCACGCCAGACCAGTAATTGCGGTCAAAGGCGTTAAGGACATCCGCGCGGAACGTGGTGGGCGCGTTGTAGATTCGCGTCTTGTAACGCGCGCCGAAATCAACTGTGGTCCAGGAAGGAATGGACTGGGTATTGATGGTGTTGACGTTCTGCTTCCCGTTATGGGTGACGTTGGTGCTCAGCGTCAGATCGCGCAGGAACGGCAGGTCATATTCCACGCCGGCGTTAGCCTGAAAACGCGACGTGCCCGGCGCACGCTTGCCCTGCGCCCCCGGCGTCACGCTTTTGGTCAACTCGGC
Source organism: Pectobacterium aroidearum (assembly GCF_015689195.1). Lineage (GTDB taxonomy): Bacteria > Pseudomonadota > Gammaproteobacteria > Enterobacterales > Enterobacteriaceae > Pectobacterium > Pectobacterium aroidearum. The sequence goes on along the minus strand of NZ_CP065044.1, from coordinate 432,369 downwards.
ATCCAGCAGCATCACGCCGCCCGTCAGACGCAGGTCTTCCAGCGGTGAACCGACCACATCCAGTTCAATACCCCGATTACGCTGTTCGTTGGCATCAACAAACGTGCCGTTAACCAGCGCACCGCTCGGTTTGGTGATCTGGAAAACGCTCAGCGTGGAGATCGTCCCCAGCGCGTCCACTTTCACCCCGGCTTCGTACTGCTTGCTCTTATACGGCGCAAGCACCTGACCCGGATTGCTCGCATTCGCAGGCGCAATATCTCCTTTGCTCAGCCCTTCAATGTAGTTGGCGTAGAGCGAGACGTGCTGCCAGGGTTTCACCACCACACCGACCATTGGCGTGATCGCATTTTTGTCGTAGGACGATGATGGCGCACTATTGCCGGGAACAAAGTTATCCGACTTGATCTGCTGATAACGCAGCCCACCCGTGACTTGCAGCGCATCGTTCCAGAAGCCGAGCGTATCCGCCAGCGCGATACCTGACAGCGCAGTGGAAGAGCGTTTGCTAATCGTTGCAGGGGCGGCGATATTCTGCACGGGTGAAGAAACTGGATTGTAAATATTCGAGTTAATGAAATTAACATTTGGATCGCTGACTATGCCTGTAGCCTGACGATCGCGATAGTAGCTGGTCTGTGCCGACAGCTTGTGCGTCACCGAGCCCGTTTCCACATCCGCGCGAACACCGGTCGCCAACGTGTAGCGACTGGTAGTAAAGCGATAATTCCCCACACTGGAGCGAATATCGCCGTTGTTATTCGTCACCTGCGGCACCTGCTCCGACAGTCGGCTCACGTGTGCGCTGGAACCGCCTAAATCGGTAAACCAGGTGACGTTATCCGCCAGATCGTATTCGGTATGCAGCAGCACCGACTGATCTTTGGAGTGCCAGAAGCCCCACGGTTGGGAAATATTGGTGTTGCCATCCGGCGCGTCGGGTACGGTCACTCCCGCCGCAAACGAATAGGGCCGCGACGGCGCACGCGTTTTCAGGTGCTGCGTGATGAGATCCAACGTGGCACGGAAACGTTCTGACGAGAAATCCAACCCAAGCGCGCCGACCTGTGTGCGCTTGTCGCTGCCATTCCACACGGTGTCTCCATAGCCATAGTTGCCATTAAAACGGACGCCGAGCAGATTGTTATTTTCCAGCGCATAGACGCGGGAAATATCCGCATGCTGCGTGAGTTGGGAATCAGACTGCCAGCTGGTGGTGAGGCGGGTCAGATTGCCTACGGTGGTTGGGCGTTTGGTGACGGCGTTAATCACGCCGCCCACGCTACTATTAGGCGACAACCCATACAGCAGCGCCGACGGCCCTTTCAGCACTTCCACCCGCTCGATGTAATCGGTCATCAGCTGATAGTTGGGGGCAACACCGTAGACGCCGTTCATGGCGATGTCGCTCAGGTTTCCTTCGTTGAGTGGAAAACCGCGAATGTAATAAGAATCCAGCAGACCGCCCTGAGAACTGCTCACACGTACCGATGCGTCATGAGCAACCACCTGCCCCAGCGTTTGTGCCTGCTTGTTTTCAATAAACGCGGAGGTCACATTGCTGACGTTAAACGGCGTATCCATGACATCCTTTTTGCCCAGCAGCCCGGTACTGGACGAACGCGCCGACATGCCGCCCGCCACCAGCCCCTGTACGGCTTCCGCATCTTTGGCTTCAACCACGATAGTGGAATCATCGCGCTCGCCCGTTTCAGCCAGGGCGGGTATCGCGATACCGCTTAGCACAGTCATTGCCGCCGTGACGGCGACGGCTAACGCGGAGGGAATAGGAAAACGCGTTTTCCCGGTAGGTGGAGTGAAGTTCTTCCTGGCGTTCATCAACTAAGTTATCCATCTCAAAATGAGGAATGAAAAAGATGCTCCCGTTTTTCAGCCTGTAAGGCGGGAGCATCGCCATACATCACGATCTGATGCGGGTGTCTTCCCCTTCCACAAGGAAGGGATTGCTCAGACCGTGCTGAATCCGGTAGTCGCGATATTCCTGGATATGCATGCGCAGCAGCGAACGCGTATACCAGGGCTGGGTCAAAAACATGTCGCGTTCGGTCTGCCACAGCTCGCCATCAACGCGCGACTTCACCGCGTCAAACGCCGCGGCGGTTTCCTCTTTCATCACCTGCCACAGCCGGGCATCGGCAAAGCCATATTCCGCACTGAGTGCCAGCGCCAGTTCATGCAGGTGGCTGACGAAACAGGCATCGACGACAAACATCCGCACCGGCTCGATATCGCCTTCAAACACCGTGGGCAGAATGCCGGGCCAGACGTAAGGTTGCAGGTGATAGCCACGCTGACGCAGCAGCGGTGCGTAGGTGCGCCCGTCGCCGAAATCGCGAATTAATAGCCCCTGTGCAACGCCTTCCGGTGAAAAGAGGATCTGGCTATTCTGCTGATGCGCTTCCAGCCCAATGCCGTACAGCAGATAGATAGCGATGACGGGTCGGGTCACGGCGCGAACGTATTGGCGGAACCACGCTTCGGGACCAAGCCCGGACAGCGCCACCAGCTCGGTGAATAACGGCTGGTCGCGGTGAGGTAGCGCCGTAAACAGCGTGGCGACGGTCACGGGCAGCGCGCCGTCAGCGCGTTCATAGGCGTGCGCATCGCGGAACACGACGGAGAGATGTTTGCCCGGCGCGTCATCCTGATGAACCGCGTGCTTGTAGTGGAACGCCGCCTCTTCGCGGAAAAATTCCAGCCGCTGCTCAAATCCGCCTTCCTGCGCCAAAATCGCTTCGATAATGGTGCTGATACGTGGCCCCATGTGGATCGATTTCGCCTGTAGGCTGCGCATTTCGCTGGTCATCCAGATGGCGACAGGCAGCTTGATGAAGGGAGAAGAAGGCGGTTCAACAGGCAAAACCGTACGGAACGACATCCCCGGCAAGGTGATGAGATCGGGGCCGTCAGTAAGCAGAATGCCTTCGGCGATCTCATCTGCGTAATGGGATTTCACCCAATTTTCCAGATGCCAACTGTGGATGGGCAGCGGGAGCCACTGTGTTTCATCCAGCCCTTGTTGGTTCAGGCGCTGCTTCCAGTCCTGCCAGAGCGCGGGGAACGCCTGAGCAAACCACTGATGAAAATTATCGACGTGCGGCATGCATTCCACATACGCCATATCACGACGCAGCGCGGTAATACGCAGCGGCACGCGGGCATTGAATTCGGGTGATAGCTGTTGGACGTCTTCGTCACTCAGTCCCGGACGGGATTTCCAGGTTGGGTAGTAGGGGTGGCCTTCCAGCGATCCCCACTGATCGAGCAACATCGCGGCATCGCGAATACTTAGCTGCCGACGCAGCCACAGCGTGAAATGATTCTGCCCATCTCGCTGCATGGCGTCAGCCACCTCAGCACGCCATTGGCGACGATAGCGACGGGCATGGGTATCATTACGAATACTGTTACCCACATCTTTTTTCAGACCGAGGATGCCGCTCTCTTCCGGGTGGAAATCGAAACTATCACGAAGTACATCAATCAACTGCTCGTGGCCGGTGACGGGGAAAGATGTGCCATCCGAATTAATCAGATAAATATTTCCATTATTAATATAGGTGTTTGCTGGCGCTGGGGAAATATCATCAAATTTCAATACAACTTTGCCATCCTGCAAAGCCAGCGTCGCTCCCCTGGAATTATCCTCAATAAAACCCAGGTCATTTTTATTTAAAATTCCTTCTGCAAAAAAGCAGCGAATCAATCGCCTTAACGCATTTTTATTTGAGTAATCAGAGAGAAAATCATCTGTATCCTGATGTATATCCCTGTGTTTAACTTCCTCTGACTTGATATTCATAACCACTCCTCATACCGATAAAACAAGTAAAAATTGATTGCTGTAACGTATAAAAGGGCGTCATTAAATCTCGGGTTAACACGTCCCGAAACTTAATAAAAATGTCGCGATAGATGGATTGAAAAATAATGAACGGAAAGCTAGCATATCACTAATGTCAATGTAAATAGGTATCATTCTTATTCGCAATTAATTAGTTACATTTTAATAAAATGTCATTTAATCAATGAATTAAATAAAGGAGAGCAGCATGGAACACGCTAAAACCTATCTCTTTGTGCCTGGTAATGCGCCCCACCGCTTTCAACATGCCGTCAGCTGTGGTGCCGATGCTGTGATATTTGATTTAGAAGATGCTGTTCATCCTGATGAGAAAAACCAGGCCAGAGAGAATATTATCCAGTGGGATAAAAACGATACGCCCGTCTCTGAAATAAATTGCAAAAGATATATACGTTTAAATAAATTTGATTCAGTAGCGTTCAGGGAAGACATCGAGTTTCTAAATAAACTCAACAATAAAGAGAAATTAAGAAATAATGCAAAATCCAGACATAAAATAGTCACATGGGAAATTGTTTTACCTAAAATAGAATCCGCAGAAATGCTGAATGACGCGCGGGAAATGATAAATCGTAATAGATTGGATAATGTGAATATTATTGCGATTATTGAAACCGCACGGGGGTTACATAATGCAGAGGAGATTTGTGCGGCAGGGGTAGAAAGAGTCGCATTTGGCTCGCTGGATTTCTCGCTCGATATTCACTGCGATCAATCCCTGTATGCCTTGCTGTATGCCAGAAGCCGTATTGTACTGGCTTCCAGATTGGCCGACTTGCCCCCGCCAATAGATTGCGTCAACCCTGACTTCACACATCACGATCGCGTGTTAGCCGATGCGTTACATGCACGTTCGCTCGGCTTCTCCGCCAAACTCTGCATTCATCCTTCACAGATCGATGCTGTTCAGCAGGCTTTCGCGACAGATCGCAGTAAACTAGATTGGGCAAAACAGGTGCTGAAAGCGGCCGAACACAGCTACGCTTTCCAGATAAACGGCGAAATGGTGGATTTACCCGTCATTGAGCAGGCCAGACAGCTATTACGAGCGCAAAATGTAGATGACTAAACCTCTGGCGCCGCTAGGACACGAAGGGGGAAATGCGCCTGCACAGCTTGCCGCGCGTTCCCCTACGTGCCGCTACCGGGTCGATTATGACTTAACGTAATCAATCGAATTGACGAACCACTCACGCGGGCCGTCCGGCGTATTCACGGTAAATTCCTCATCAACCGCTTTTTTCAGCATGGCGCGCGCCATCGGGGAATCGATCGAAATGTAGTCTTTATTGTCACCGTAGATCTCGTCCGGGCCGACAATCCGCAAACGCTTCACATCCCCTTGCTCATTTTCGATCTCGACCCAGGCACCAAAAAATACGCTGCCATCCTGCTGCGGGGAATAATCAACGATCTTCAATTCCGTCAGGCATTTTCTCAGGTAGCGTACACGCCTGTCGATCTGGCGTAATAAACGTTTGTTATAGGTGTAGTCTGCATTTTCCGAGCGATCCCCCAGGCTGGCCGCCCAGGAAACAATCTTGGTAATTTCCGGGCGCTTTACATTCCAGAGATGATCGTGCTCTGCCCGCAGTTTGTCATACCCCTCGCGGGTAATCAGATTGGTTTTCAAGTCATTAACCCCGTTAGCGCTCTAGCGCGTACAACATATCTTCGATATTTCCACGTATAAAAATCACACGTTCATACACAGATTTACAATTTTGGCTAATAATTTATCAACAGACATAAATATGTCATTTCTATCCCGTACTTTTAGCCACGGAGAGCTACGGAGAACGATTTATGTTTAGCTTAGACGCCATTCTGCAAGATCTTGCCCCGCATCGCCATACGCCACCCTGGCAGAAAACGGTTTTACGTTCTCTGCTATTTGAAAATGAAATGCAGCAATTTGCGCGGCGTTACCCGCATTTGAAAGGATTGGATCTGGTCGAGCAGATTCTTGATTACTTCAACTTCAATTGTGAAATGGTCGAAGGGGATTTAGAAAATATCCCCAGCCAGGGACCGGTGGTGCTGGTTGCCAACCACCCGATTGGCTCACTGGACGGTCTGGCGCTGCTACGCACCGTCGCCAGCGTCAGGCCCGATGTTCGCATCGTCGCCAGCCAGCTACTCTCTTATGTCGCCCCGCTCAAAAATCTGTTTTTTTCCGTCGATAACTTCAATAACCGCACCAAACGCCAACAAATCAGCGCCATCCAGCAGCATCTGGAAGGCGACGGCGCTATCATCGTCTTCCCGGCGGGTGAAGTTTCACGCGCCAGCCTGCAAGGCATTCGCGACGGCCACTGGCATAACGGTTTTATCCGCATGGCGAGCAAAGCCCGTGCGCCCGTGGTACCCATTCATATCAGCGGGCGTAACAGCGCGCTGTTCTATCTCTCGTCCATGGTTTACCGCCCGCTGTCTACCCTTCTGCTGGTGAGAGAGATGTTTGGTCAGCGTGACCAAACGCTCAAATTGCGTATCGGTGCCAGAATTCCCTATGCATCCTGGAGTCAGGGCGAGTGGAACGCCAACGATCTGGCGGCTCGTTTCCGGCGTCACGTTTATCGGTTGGGACAAGGAAAGCCCGGCTGCTTTTCCGGTGAAAAACCCATTGCACTGGCCGAAGATCGCGTGCAGTTGAAGCGCGCACTGTCAGCATGCGAAACGCTGGGTACCACGCCGGATGGCAAAGTGGTCTATCTGTACCGTCGCGGTGAAGAGGATTACGTGCCGCTATTACGCGAACTTGGACGCCTGCGTGAAATCGCCTTCCGCGCCGTGGGCGAAGGCTCCGGCCAGCGCCGCGATCTGGACAGCTATGACGATGACTATCTGCATCTTATTCTGTGGGACGATCGCGAGCTGGAGATTGTTGGGGCGTATCGCTTTGTCTCGACGGCAAGCCTGATCGCCGAAAAAGGAAAAAGCGGCCTCTATAGTCACAGTCTATTCCAGTATGGTGACGAAATGGATCCGATACTAGCCTCAGGCATTGAGCTGGGACGCAGTTTCATTCAGCCCAAATACTGGGGTAAGCGCGGACTGGATTATCTCTGGCTAGGCATTGGCGCCTATCTGGCGCGTTACCCGGAACACCGCTATCTGTTTGGTCCTGTGTCACTTTCTGGCACCTTACCGTCAAATGCCCGCGATTTGCTGGTCGCTTTTTATCGGCTGCACTTCTCGCCAGATTTGCCAATGGCAACATCACGCCGCCCCTACCCTGCCTCGCTACCCGATGTCTTAAAACAGTTTGGAGGTACCGACTATCAAGAGGATCTCACACGGTTGAAAAGCATGCTCAGCAATATGGGGTGCGCCATTCCAACACTCTACAAGCAGTATTCGGAGCTGTGTGAACCCGGAGGCGTGCGGTTTATCGACTTCGGCATCGACCCCGATTTCAATAACTGCATCGACGGTCTAGTGTTAATTGATATCTCCCGCTTTAAACCACAGCGTTATCAGCGCTATATCGCCCCTTTTATCAGCGATAAAGCCTCTTGATTGGCCGGTGTGTTAGCCTCTGAAGGGCTAACGCACCACGCTTCCCCGCGCATTTTGTCTCTCAGATCACACATTTCATACGAAATCCCGCTTGCCGTAATTTACGTGATCAACTGAACGCTTTTCCTGCCGATATTAAAGATATTCTTATCTATATGTTTTTGAGCGCGGGAGTGGCCGATGTATCCCGAAAATGCGAAACATAGCTATAATACCTTGTCATTACTTGCATCGGTTACGATAGCAAGCCCTCTCCGTTATACCTTCATAGCATGTCAAAAAATTAAGGATGTTTATGAATATGCTGAACAGAATCAAACTCGGCAAGATGCTGGGTATGGGATTTTCTCTGGTTATCATCATCTGCCTGATGGTGGCATTCTTCGGACGACTCCAACTGGTTGGGCTGGGTAACGACATCGACCGCCTTTCCGGCACCACGCTAGCGAATATGTTATTGATTCAGGAAGTGAAAGCCGGTTTTGACGCCAATGCTCGCCTGATCCGTAACATTGCAATCAGCACTAACCCTGAGCAAATCAGGCAGGAAAAGCAGTTCGTCGATGAGCAAATCGCCCGTAATACTGCCAACCTGAAAAAGCTGGGACAGCAGTTGGATACCGAAGGCACCAGCGCGCTGCTGAAACAGTTTCAGGATACCCGCCCGCCGTACCTTGCGGCCTTTTTGAAAGCGATGGATCTGGTGCAATCCACCGATCCACAACTGCGTTTACAGGGTAACGCGATTATTCTCAATGAGATGCAGACGGCACAAAACGCGCTGTTCAAAGTGCTGGACGCGATGATGGCCTCACAGCAACAGGATACCAACGAGATTGTCAGCCACGCCAAGCATGGCGCACAGTCCGGCAGCGTCATCATGCTGGTTCTCTCTCTTGCCGCTACCGCGATGGCCGCCGTCGTAGCCTGGCTGATTACCCGCACGTTGAAAAACCAACTGGGTGGCGAACCGCTCTACGCGACCCACATTGCCCGACAGGTGGCCGATGGCGATCTGGCCGTCGATATCCACATCAAGCCGGACGACCACAGCAGCCTGTTAGCCACCATGCATCACATGAGTAATAACCTCGGTGATATCGTCGAGCAAGTGCGACAGAGCAGCGAAGCCATCGCTTCCGGTTCCAGCCAAATCGCCGCTGGCAGCGAGAATCTCAGCCAACGTACAGAAGAGCAGGCAGCCAGCTTGCAGCAAACAGCAGCGTCTATGGAGCAGATGAGCCAGGCGATTCGTCAAAATGCGCATACCGTACGTAGCGTCACTCAACTTGCCAGCCAGGCCAGCGAAACGGCGACCAAGGGCGGCGAGGCGATCGGCGATATGGTGATTACCATGAAAGAGATCTCCGACAGCTCACACAAAATCCGCGACATTATTAGCGTCATTGACGGCATCGCTTTCCAGACCAACATTCTGGCGCTGAATGCGGCAGTCGAAGCCGCACGCGCAGGTGAACAAGGCCGCGGCTTCGCCGTGGTCGCTGGAGAAGTGCGTTCGCTGGCACAGCGTTCCGCGTCTGCCGCCAAAGAAATCGCGGTGCTGATCAACACCAGCGTCGAAAAAGTGGAAGCGGGCAACCGTCTGGTTGAAGATACCGGCAGCACCATTGATAAGCTGGTACATCAGGCACGCAGCGTGGCAGATTTAATCAGCGAGATCGGGACAACAACGCAGGAGCAGGAATCCGGCATTTCGCAAATTCATGATGCGGTGAACCAGCTCGATCAAGTCACTCAGCAGAACGCGACGCTGGTGGAAGAATCCGCCAATGCGGCAACCAGCCTGCGCGAACAGTCATCGCATCTGGTGACGCTCATGAACCATTTCCACCTACGCGGCACGCCAGCAACACGTCCGGCACCGACGGCGAAGAAAGTACAACCGGCCCGTTTAGCACTCGCGCCGGTCGGCAACACACAGGATAACTGGGAAAAATTCTAGGCTTATCCCTGTCTGCCATCACCATGATGCCACAGCATAGGCATCATGGTGATCATCACATCATTGCCCTAATTGGAAACTTTTTGGAAATGCCAGTCTTTTTTGGAAACGTAATCACGGCGCGGCTGTCCGGTATAAACCTGGCGCGGACGGTAAATGCTGATCTCTTCCTGCTTGTGCATCTCATCCCAATGCGCGATCCAACCAATCGTCCTGCCGACGGTGGAAATCACCGTAAACATTGACGGTGGCAGCCCCATCGCTTTCAGAATAACCGACGTATAAAAATCGACGCTAGGATAGAGTTTATTCTCCAGAAAATAGGCATCGGTCATGGCGATATGTTCCAGCTCCATCGCCACCTGCAACAGGCTGTCTTCCGTACCAAGTTCATTGAGCACTTCGTAACAGGTTTTACGCAGAATCGCCGCGCGGGGATCGAAATGCTGGTAGACAGAGTTGCCGAATCCCATCAGACGGAACGAATCACAGCGATCTTTCGCACGTCGTACGAATTCTGGAACCCGATCGACCGTTTTGATCTCTTCCAGCATGCGCATACAGGCTTCGTTCGCCCCGCCGTGCAGCGGCCCCCACATCGATGCCAGACCGGCAGCAATACAGGCAAACGGATTCGCACCGGAAGAACCAGACGCTCTGACCGCCATCGTAGACGGGCATTGACCGTGATCGGCATGCAGAATCAGGATACGGTTCATCGCCCGTTCCAGCACCGGATTCACTTCATATTTTTCCGCCGGAATCGAAAACAGCATGTGCAGGAAGTTGCCGGTATAGGAGAGAGAATTACGCGGATAGACGGACGGCTGCTCAATGGAATATTTGTAGCACATCGCCGCCAGCGTCGGCATTTTCGACAGCAGCCGCACCGCCGCCAGCTCGCGATGCTCCGCATTATGGATATCCAATACATCATGATAGAACGCAGCCAGCGCGCCCACCACCGCACACATCAGCGCCATCGGGTGAGAATCGCGACGAAAGCCACTGAACATACGGGAAATTTGCTCATGCACCAGCGTATGGCGGGTAATGTTGTCGGCAAATTTCGCATAGGCGTCCGCCGAAGGCGCTTCGCCATGCAGCAGGATGTAACAGACTTCAGTAAAGTCACACTGTTCAGCAAGCTGTTCGACAGGAAAACCCCGATGCAGCAGCACACTATTTACCGCATCAATATAGGTAATCGCCGACTCACACCCTGCCGTATTGGCAAAACCGGGATCATAGCTACACAGCCCATGTTCACCGAGTGGGCGGATATCCACCGCCGTTTTCCCCAGCACGCCGGAACGCATTTCCAGCGTAATACTCGCCTGCCCTTCTGCCGTCAACGTGGACGTTCTGACTGTCATGAACCTTTCTCCTGCCCGATTAATCATGTTGTTCTCGTTCGCTCTCACGGGCTTCTGGATAGGTTATTCCGTGCTACACACCCTGATTAACGCGACGCTCAATACAAAACGGCACTCAATTGACCGTGAAACAAGCCAACGTATGTCATACGCTAAAATCGTGCGTGGATTGCAAGAATCTGACGGAATATTGATTTAGGTAAATTTTACCGCGCCTCTTTCCCCTTCACCGATCGTAATCCGGCGAACAGCGCCGTCATCGTCCCCGTATTCCAGACGGTGACGGCTGGCATTTTGCACGCTCAATCCGTATAACTGTCCTCACTTGTTTCACCCACGACTTATTTACTCCACTACTTTTTATTCCACTAATGTGATGACGACTGATATCAGACCTATGAATGATTCATTAAGCCACATCATCGCCAGCGAATTGCAGGCGCGTACGGAGCAGGTGGACGCCGCAGTCCGTCTGCTGGATGAAGGAAATACCGTCCCTTTTATCGCCCGTTACCGTAAAGAAGTGACCGGCGGGCTGGATGACACCCAGTTGCGCCAGCTCGAAACGCGCCTCGGCTACCTGCGTGAACTGGAAGATCGACGCCAGACTATTCTGAAATCCATCGACGAGCAGGGAAAATTAACCCCACAGCTCGCGACTGCCATTAACGGCACGCTGAGCAAAACCGAGCTGGAAGATCTCTATCTGCCGTATAAACCTAAGCGCCGCACGCGTGGACAAATCGCGATTGAAGCCGGTTTGGAACCGCTGGCCGACGGCCTGTGGCAAGACCCGAGCCAGGATCCGGAACTGACGGCACAGGCTTATGTCGATGCCGAGAAAGGTGTGGCGGACGTGAAAGCTGCACTGGATGGCGCACGTTACATCCTGATGGAGCGCTTTGCCGAAGACGCGACGCTGCTGGCAAAAGTGCGTAATTATCTGTGGAAAAATGCGCATCTGGTTTCCCGCGTCGTGGAAGGGAAAGAAGAAGAAGGTGCGAAGTTCCGCGACTATTTCGATCATCACGAACCGATTGCTCAGGTGCCTTCACACCGCGCACTGGCCATGTTCCGTGGACGCAATGAAGGCGTGCTGCAACTGGCGCTGAACGCCGATCCGCAACATGAAGAAGCGCCGCGTGAGAGCTACTGCGAACAGATTATTATCGACCACCTGAATCTGCGTTTGGGGAATGCGGCAGCAGACAGCTGGCGACGCGCCGTGATTAGCTGGACGTGGCGCATTAAAGTCCTGCTGCACCTTGAAACCGAACTGATGGGCAGCGTGCGTGAAAAAGCCGAAGACGAAGCGATCAACGTCTTTGCCCGCAACATGCACGACCTGCTGATGGCCGCGCCGGCGGGCATGCGCGCCACGATGGGTCTCGATCCTGGCCTGCGTACTGGCGTAAAAGTTGCGGTGGTGGATGCCACTGGCAAGCTGGTCGCGACCGACACGATTTATCCACATACCGGTCAGGCGGCTAAAGCGGCGACGTCAGTGGCCGCGCTGTGCCGCAAATATCAGGTTGAGCTGGTGGCGATTGGCAACGGAACCGCCTCACGTGAAACCGAGCGTTTCTTCCTCGATACACAGAAACAGTTCCCGGATATCAACGCGCAGAAAGTGATCGTCAGTGAAGCTGGTGCGTCGGTGTACTCCGCGTCCGAGCTGGCCGCGCAGGAATTCCCCGATCTGGATGTATCACTGCGCGGTGCCGTGTCCATCGCCCGTCGTTTGCAGGATCCGCTGGCGGAGCTGGTGAAGATCGATCCGAAATCCATCGGCGTTGGTCAGTATCAGCATGACGTGAGCCAAAGCCTGCTGGCGAAGAAACTGGATGCAGTGGTCGAAGACTGCGTAAACGCCGTCGGCGTTGATCTGAACACCGCCTCCGTCGCGCTGCTGACACGTGTTGCAGGGCTGACGCGCATGATGGCGCAAAATATTGTGACCTGGCGTGATGAGAACGGCCGCTTCCACAACCGTGAACAGTTGCTGAAAGTCAGCCGGCTGGGGCCAAAGGCCTTTGAGCAATGCGCGGGCTTCCTGCGTATTAACCACGGCGATAACCCGCTGGATGCTTCTACCGTTCACCCGGAAGCCTATCCGGTCGTAGAACGCATTCTGGCCGCGACCGAACAGGCATTGCAGGCGCTGATGGGGAATCCAAACGCGCTGCGTAACCTGAAACCAGCTGATTTCACCGATGAGCGTTTCGGCGTACCGACGGTGACCGACATCATCAAAGAGCTGGAGAAACCAGGCCGCGATCCGCGCCCTGAGTTCAAAACCGCCAGCTTCGCCGAGGGCGTAGAAACCTTAAACGATCTGCTGCCGGGTATGATTCTGGAAGGTGCGGTCACCAACGTCACCAACTTTGGCGCGTTTGTGGATATCGGCGTTCATCAGGACGGGTTGGTACACATTTCATCACTGGCCGATCATTTCGTTGATGACCCACACAAGGTCGTGAAAGCGGGCGACATCGTGAAAGTGAAAGTGATGGAAGTGGACCTGCAGCGCAAGCGCATCGCACTGACCATGCGCCTTGATGAGCAACCGGGTGAGACGTCATCACGCCGTGGCGGTGGCACAGCTCGCGGTGATAACAACGCCTCACCGCGTCAGTCGACAGGCAAATCACGTCCTCGTCCAGCGAATACACCGGCTACAGGTAATAGCGCGATGGGTGATGCGTTAGCCGCCGCCTTTAAAAAACGTTAATCCTCGTTCTTCTACTACTTAAGACATTCCTGACCTTGTGAAAATAAGGTCAGGAATATTTCCCGCCAAAATATCGCTATTTTGTTTCCCTAATAAAACTACGTTTCATTTATATTGAAATATTCAACCATTTCACGGTTATTTTGTGATCTGCATCTAGGTAAATAAATTACCGTTGCGTTATTATTGTTCTATATAGGAAACCATAGTTTTATATATAGAACAATCATGAATATATTCCAACAACTCGAACACAGTAAAGCGCCTGCGGCCGTCCGTTTAGTGATGGTTCTTGACTACATCGCCAAACGCGACGAAGCCAGCTTCACTGAGATCTGTACTGATTTATCTATCCCGAAAAGCAGCGTACATCATCTACTGGAAGTGCTGGTGGTCACTCAACTGCTGCGTCAGCGTGCCGACGGACGTTATGTTTTAGGATTGAGACTGTTTGAGTTGGGCGGTTTGGTCATAAAGAATATCGATCTGCGTAAAGACACTATTAACTTTATGCATGAATTAGTTAAAGAGACGGAATTAACCTGCCATCTCGGTATTTTGGACGGCGATAACGGTTTCTTCCTGAGTAAAGTGGAATCTCCCAAGGCTATTGTAAAAACATCCTGGGAAGGTAAGAAAATTGTTTTTAACCGTATGTCTCTGGGAAAAGTGTTATTAGCCTGGCTGCCACAGGAAAGAATTGAATCGCTCATTGCCGATTGTACCTTCGAGTATCTGACACCCCGGACGATTACCAATAAAGAAGCGTTCCTACAGCACCTGAAAATCGTCAAAGAACAGGGCTGGGCCATAGATGACGGCGAAGATATAGAAGAAATCTGCTGCATGGCCGCGCCGATTTTTAATCAAAACGGTGAAGTGATTGCCGCCATCGGCGTTAACGGTATGCAATCACAATATGCGAATGGAAAAAAAGAGAAGCATCTGGCAAGCCTGATTAAAACCAGCAAAGCAATTACCGCTCATATTAATAGCCGGAATATTGATATCAGATAATTTATTGCTCAAGAACAGCCATATACCCTAAATAATTCGAGTTTCAGGAAGGCGGCAAGAGAAGGAATCCCGATGAGCTTACTCAGGTAAGTGATTCGGGTGACTGAACGCGGCCAACGCACATGCAACTTGAAGTATGACGGGTATAGTCAATTTTAATGAGTGACGTATTGAACGTCATTCAGTAATCGTCACGACATAAAAACTGTAAGCGCGAATTACGCATTACGGAAAGGCCATCTATACCTGAAAAATGGCTAATTACATAATTATCAGAAAAACGAAGAGTATTCATTATCAATTTAATAATAAGGGTAACCATCTTCACTATTTAATGGAATCGGGTAATAACCGCTTAGATTTTATTTACATATATTACTTTATATCAAACATCTTTCTGCTTTCACTGAAAGCGGGTTGAACATGCTTTTATCTTCTAATGAGGTCTTTTATGAAAATCAAACAAGCTATTGATAAAATCCCAGGGGGATTAATGCTGGTGCCGCTCTTTTTGGGCGCACTCTGTAATACCTTTACGCCAGGCGCAGGGAAATATTTAGGGTCTTTCAGCAACGGCCTGATTACCGGCACGATCCCCATTCTGGCGGTCTGGTTTTTCTGCATGGGCGCGTCCATTGAACTTAAAGCGACGGGAACAATGTTGAAAAAATCAGGCGTTCTGGTGATAACCAAACTCGCCACCGCCTGGGTTGTCGCGCTGATCGCAGGCACGTTCCTGCCGGGGGATGGTATCCAAAACGGCTTGCTGGCCGGGATCTCCGTGTTGGCCCTGGTCGCGGCAATGGACATGACAAACGGTGGTTTGTATGCCGCATTGATGAACCAATACGGTTCGAAAGAAGAAGCAGGCGCGTTCGTGCTGATGTCTCTGGAATCCGGCCCGTTAATGACTATGGTTATTCTGGGGGCCAGCGGTATCGCGACCTTTGAACCTCAGCTATTTGTCGGTGCCGTCCTGCCTTTCCTGATTGGCTTTACGCTGGGTAACCTGGATCCGGATCTGAGAAAACTGTTCGGTAACTCAGTACAAACTCTGATTCCTTTCTTTGCCTTTGCGTTGGGTAATACCATTAATTTAGCGGTGATCCTCCAAACAGGCTTCGCAGGAATCTTCCTCGGCGTATTGGTGATTGTTGTCACCGGCATTCCATTGATTATCGCCGATAAATTTATCGGCGGCGGTAATGGTACCGCAGGTGTGGCCGCATCCAGCAGCGCGGGTGCCGCCGTCGCCACGCCTTTGCTCATCGCGAATATGGCGCCGGAATTCGCACCGGTCGCTCAACAGGCGACAGCGTTAGTCGCGACCAGCGTCATCGTGACGTCAGTATTGGTGCCCATCATCACGGCATTATGGGCAAAACGCTTTTCACCTAAACACGCATAAGAAGGTAGCAAAATGGACGTACGACAAAGTGTACACAGTGAACATGCGAAAACGCTTGATACCACTGAGCTGAGAAAGAAATTTCTGATTGAGAAGATATTTACGCCAAACCAGTACACCATGACTTACAGCCATATCGACCGTATTGTGGTGGGCGGAATCATGCCAGTAGATGGCGAGATCACGTTTGATGACGGCATCGGTAAGCAATTTGGCGTGAACTATTTTCTTGAGCGGCGCGAGCTAGGGCTGATCAATATCGGCGGCCCGGCCAACATCGTTATCGACGGCACAAGCTACCAGGTTGGCCATGAAGAAGCGCTCTATGTCGGAAAAGGCGCCAAGGCCTTAGCATTCAGCAGCCTGGACAAAGCCAAACCGGCAAAACTGTATTATAACAGCGCACCGGCGCATGCCGTTTACCCGACACGCATCATTACGCAGGATGATGCAATCAAAGCACCGTTGGGAGACGTCAAAACCTGCAACAAGCGGACGATTTGTAAGTATCTGGTGCCGGAAGTGGTGGAAACCTGTCAGTTGAGCATGGGATTAACGCGTCTGGCGGAAGGCAGCAACTGGAATTCCATGCCGACGCATACTCATGAACGCAGAATGGAAGTGTACTTCTATTTTGACATGGCGGAAGACACCATTATTTTCCATATGATGGGTGAACCGCATGAAACGCGTCATCTGGTGCTGCATAACGAACAGGCGGTGATCTCCCCCAGTTGGTCGATTCACACTGGCGTCGGTACGAAAAACTACGCCTTTATCTGGGGCATGATCGGCGAAAACCTGACGTTTGACGATATGGACCATATCGCGATGCTGGATTTACGTTAATCCTCTCTGGCATCACGAGAACAAAACGCAACAGGGTGAACCACGTTCACCCTGTTTTTTATACAGAGTCGGTAAGACGTCGAATGACGTCATTCAAGATTATCGCCACAGGTTTCCCTCTCATCACATTCACTGCCAGCGTGCTCACCATAGCAGTGCAATACAGCCGCCAGCGCCCCACGCTGTGCACCAAAGTAAAGACTCTCCGTGATTAATTAGCTTGGTAATAGATGAATAAGCATTGGTATAGAAGTTGCTTTTGTTCTTGCTTTCCAATGACAAAAACAAGGACCTGCCAATGCAACTCTCATTCATCGCTCGCACCATCACCGCCGCTTGCCTGATGTTATCATCCCATGTACTGCTGGCCGATGACGCCAAACCTGGCGTTACGATATACGCAACAGGGGGGACCATCGCCGGAAAGGCAGAATCTAATACGGATACGACAGGCTATAAGGCGGGCGCGATCGGCATTCAGGAACTGCTGAACGCTGTACCCACTATTGGCGATGTCGCGACGGTAACCGGTGAGCAAATCGCCAACACCGCCAGCGGAAATATCGATCAGGCTATTCTGTTGAAGCTATCCAAAGCGATTAACAAACAGTTAAGCGACGCAAACACACACGGCGTCGTTGTGACTCACGGCACCGATACGTTGGAAGAGACGGCGTTCTTTTTGGATCTGACGGTAAAAAGTGAGAAACCGGTGGTGATCGTTGGCGCGATGCGTCCCGCCACCGCCATCAGCGCGGACGGTTCCATGAATCTGCTGGAAGCCGTTACGCTGGCGACCAGCAAGAACGCGGAAAAACGCGGCGCGATGGTGCTGCTCAACGACCGCATCGGTTCCGCCTTCTATACCACCAAAACCAATGCCACGTCGCTGGACACGTTCAAAGCCAATGAACAAGGCTATCTCGGTGCCTTCTACGGTGGCGTTCCGCGCTTCTTCTACCAGCCAGCCGCTCCCGAAAACAAGCCGTTCTTTGACGTAAGTAATAAGGAAGCGCTGGCGAAGGTCGACATTCTGTACGGCTATCAGGATCAAGACAGCGGCCTGCTGAATGCCGCAATTGAACAGGGCGCAAAAGGGATCATTATCGCGGGTAGCGGTAACGGTTCTACGCCAACGCGTATCAAAGAAGACATCAAGAAAGCGGTAGCCAAAGGTATTCCGGTGGTGATCAGCACACGCACTGGCAACGGCTATGTAACGGATAAGAAGAAAGACGGTGCTATCGGCAGTGGATTCTACAATCCGCAGAAAGCCCGCATTCTGCTCTCTCTGGCGTTGTCTAACGGCGACGATATCGAGAAAATCCGCAGCTATTTCGAGCAGTAATCACAGGGTTAGACGCTAATAGTAAAGTATCCCGCAGTGTGAGTCTGTCGGGATACCTTTTCAAAACAATGAATTATTTTCACAAAGATCGAGTTAGTAATCCAGCTCTACCGGCACGGGATAATCCTGCAATTTAGCAGCCCCGCCTAACGTCTCACGAATCGTGGCGGAATAGCGCGTGGTTTCCATTCCACCGACAAGATTATCCAACTCGCTGAAGGCAAAACGTAACGAACGATTGTGAGCCCAATTTTCCAACGGTGTCAGATGATAAGTGAAATACACTACCGTCAATTCCTGATTTACCCGATCGATTTTCTCAATGCGACTCACCTGCATGCGGCCGTAACACAAGTCGCCATATTGACGCCAATTCTTCTCACCGACAGGCGATAAATGGTATACCGTGCCAGCTCCTTCAGGCGCCCCATGTGCCAGCCCCGCCTCCACCAGTGCATATAAACGTCCACTGTTCCAGGGCGAATCACCTTTAGGACTGTGAACTGGCCACTGTTTCTCCCCCAGACACAGCGGCGGCTCCGCATCAAAAAACTCCTGTATGCGTTGCTGGTAATCCTGCTCACTGAGCTGCGCCCACGCACCAAAGGGAGCCAATAGTCCTAATGCGATTAATAACGATGTTTTCATTTTGCCAGCATCGCCTCATCCACTTCTTTGTAGGCCTCATTGACCGATTGGTAGGGCATTTGCGTTACCACACGCTTGCGTTCCGACCATTCATAAAGCGGCACTCCGGGATCGTCACGCGAGGCTTTAAAATCATAAATCGTCAAAATAACTTTTGTTGGATCAAAGACGTTTTCCCCTTGCTTCCTTGCCGTCACCAGAAAGTAATGCTTTCCAGATAGGAACAGTCGATTATCCTGCACCAGAAAATCCGCTGCGGCGGATAGTCGATAGTCGAACCAAGTAAATGTATTGCTGTTGGCTACCGGCATGATGCTATGCCCACCATCTGGGCGTCGGACAAAAAAAGTCATCCCAAGATTAGGGTGAGACGTATTGTTGTCAAACTGAGCGACAACGACATAATCTTTCTCGCCGTCCTGATTGAGATCCACGCGATTGATGCCGTCTTTCAACGCCACTGGAGATAACGCAGCAGCCGTACTGCTGATAGCACAGAGCGCCAACCACCCTATAAATTTATTCCGCATCAAGTGTCCTTACTAATCGAAAACCAATATCTGGCATGAAAAAACCGGGCGTGTGCAGATCGCAGCTTGCCAGACTGTGAGTCCGTTCGAGATAACTTCCGCCGCAAAAGTAGTACATCGTTTTGCCGCCCTCCACTGCATAAGATTCATTCAGCCACTCGGATACATTACCACTCATGTCGTAAAGCCCCAGCGCGTTAGGACGCTTGGATGCCACAGGCACCGTACCGAACGAGGATGAATCAGAGGGGAAATGCGCCACACTCTCCGGCTGTTCGCTACCCGCATAGCGCTGTCCGTAAGTCCCCTCCGTCAGTCCCTTTTTTCCACCTCTGGCGGCAATTTGCCATTCAGCTAGTGTAGGCAACCGGTAACCCGATGCTTGCGGATTCTCGCGTATGAGTTTGCCATTATCGTCTTCCGGCACACTCTTCAACGTCTTACCATCGATCGTAAGATAATAGGGTTGCAGCCGCTGTCGTTCGCTGAGCACATTGGCAAAAATCACCGCATCCCACCACGACACATTCGTGGCGGGATGAAGGCCGCCATCCTGTTCAGACGACAGGCAATCCTCGAAGGTGGCGCCATTACAACCGCCGCTGAGCTGATAGCCGTGCGCTTCCGCCCACTCTTGCTGCGCATGGTACTGCTGATAGGTGATTTCCGTTTTCGTCATAGCAAAAGACGCTATAGAGGTATTGGCATGGGCGGCATAGTTTTCAGAGCCGAAGACCGATCCAACATAGAAATTGCCACCGTTGACAACCACCTCATCGGGAACAGCATTCGCTCCTTGAGCTGCCAAGAGGGGAAAAGCACAGCACAATCCAACGATTACAGTCTTCTTCAACATGGCGATACAGGCTCAATTTCGAGGTTAGAGAGTGGTACGGAGCAACAAGGCAGAATGTAACCATCAGCAATATCTTTACGTGAGATCCCACCCGAATGATCCATATTGACGTTGCCGGACGTCAGACGCACTTTGCATACGCCGCAGTAGCCGGAAGCGCAGCGATAAGGCAGTTCTACACCAGCCTCATAGGCCGAACTGAGCACGCTTTCGTTCTCCGACACAGGAAAATCGATATGAGTATCGCGAATATGACAGTGAAATTTTGGCATTACTTCCCTCCCACAAGACGGCGCAGCAACTCCTTCTGCAAGAGCTTATTTTCCTTTTTGAAGGTTGCCGAGGCAACCGCATTCTCTTCAATCCTGCGGAGTAAATAGGGTAACGACTTGTCGAGCGGGCCATAAGGCAGATATTTGCAAACGCGAAAACCGGTTTGCAGTAGCGAATAAGTAATATGATCGCCTAGCCCGTAAAGCTGGCCTACCCAGGTGCATCCCGTCCGTAGCGACTCACTCTTCATAATCAAAGCGAGACTTTCCTCGTTGTGAGTGGCGAAAAACGGGGCAATTCGATCCAGACGCAGTGCAATATAGTCCACCGCCGCGTTATAACTACGATCCGTTTCCTGTTTAGTCGCAAAACAGCACTCACCCCCGTTCACTCGCTTTTCTTCTTCCAGATAAGCACCGCGTACCACTTTCACGCCAAGCAGAAAGTTATCCTGACAAGCTCGCTGATAGCACTCGTCGAGAAAACGCAGTTGATCCTTCAGATAAAATTGCAGCGTCAGCGTGATCACCGCGCTATCGCGGTTAAATTCACGCATCATGTCCAGAACCAGACGATCTACCGCGGGCTGAATCGCGGTTTGCTCCGCGTCAACCATCACACGCACACCATGGGAGCGGGCATAGTCAAACAGATGTGAGAAACGCGCGATGATACGTGACCACGCGCTAGCGGATGCCTCATCCAAGGCGGCCCCTTCACTTTGCCGGGCATACACGGCAACACTACCTAGCGACGACGGTTTGATCACGACAAAAGGCAGGCTCTCTGTTTGCTGCGACATCTCGATAAGGCGCAGCGTATTTTCCATCGCCTTATCGAACTGCCTCTCGTCATTTTCCCCTTCCACGGCATAGTCCAACACGCAAGCAATGCCAGACCGCGCCAGAAAAGTTGCCGTACTCTGCACCTCCTCCAGCGTTTCTCCGCCAAAATAAATGCTGTTAACCAGAGAAAAAAGACGTCCCCGTGGCCGAGTAAGGCACTTTTTCAACGTAAAAAGTGACAGCCGACGTGTCAGCCTGTGCGTTAGCGTTGCTGTCGCACAGTATTTAAAAAACAGAGTCCTTGACGTGTAACGATTGTAAATAGCGTAAAGATCGTTCGACATGATGGTTCCAGATCCATATCAATCCGGCACGTTTTCGCGCCGGAATCATGAGAGTTAGATATCGGCGGTTTGTCCGCGATACAGGCGACGTACAATGTCGTCATCGTTAAACTCTTCACGCTCATGAATGACGCGACGGTTGTCCATAATCAGCAGGTCACCATCTTCCCAGAAGTGTTTGTAGTAATAGCGTGGCTGTTTTAAAAACGCTCCGAGTTCCTGGAAGAACGCGTGAGTTTCATGATCGGTGAACCCCACAATCCGCGGTTCCCAACTGGCAGGTTGTCCCTCGTCAAATGGGAAATAAATCAGCATCTTTCTGACCCATCCCAGATCGGTGAAGACCGGCACCTTGAACCAGCCATCAGGAGAAACATCAACGTAATAGCCCCGCTCCAGTACACGGACTTCAAATGTCTCTTCTTCCAGTACGCGCAGAAGGTGAGCGGGCATTTCCTGACAGGCCAGAGCATGGTCACATACCGTCGTCGCACCGCGAAACTTGACGTTTTTAATCTCCGCAGCGTAGAGGAAAACCTGATCCACTTGAGACAGCAGCAGACCTCCGTCAGCATGGAAAGGAAGTTGGCCACGGCCTGTGACGATTTTTCCTTTTTCCCCTTCCAGCTTTAAGGTATCGCGGTAGCCGAAACCTACGCCGATTTTCTCATCTGCATACTCCACGATCTTACCGTACGCCGAGTAAATATCGCGGAAGGTGTCGCCATCAATATCAATATTTTTAACAACGACAAAACCCTGACGCATAAGCAAATTTTTAATCGTTTCTGTCTTGGCTTCCAGAAAGTCTCGATGATCGATATACGCGCCAAAACCCGACGCCATGATCGGATTAAATTTCACTATTTCGCTCATTTTCTTCCTTATCCTCAGTATTTTTTGCCAAGGACATTTTTGAAATGTCCCTGAGCGTCACGAGCCTGGAACGCTGCCTTATGGACAGCTTTAGAAGCGTCACGGGTTTGTTCCAGTAGTTGGATGAACGGCTTGTTGACCGCTCGTTTCGTATTGATAAATGCAGAAGCCGGATAACTGGCCATCACGTGCGCCTGTGTGATGGCGGCATCCAACAGCGAAGTACTCTCTACCACCTGATTAACCAGCCGATAGTCCATACAGCGGGGGGCATCAAGCGACTGGCACTGGTAAATGATCTCCTGCATCGTGCTGAACCCGTGTGTGAAGCCCAGAATGGCTGCGCCGACCGAGCAGCCAATGCCATGCTTGAGTTCAGGCATCACAAAATTTGCAGTCGATGCCATCAGCCGCTGGTCGAACATGAGAGCAAACTGAAATCCCATACCGATCGCATAGCCGTCTACTGCGGCGATCGTCGGTTTATTCACGTTTAGTACGGCCTGATACAGATCAATCACGCGGTCGATCCACTCTTCGATGTCTTCGCTGCGCGAAAGCTGCTTCACCTCGTTGAAATCTCCGCCAGCGGAAAAGGAACGCTCTGCTCCTCCATACACCACGACCGCCTGTACGCTGTCGTCAGCATTGGCTCGCGCTAATGCGTCTTTCACGCTGGTTTCCAGTGAGCGACTAAAGGGGTTATGCTTGTTAGGATGATCCAGCGTGATCACCCGAACCTCACCGGCATTCTCTTCCAAAACCATAGTTAGTCCTTTTTAATCAGTTCTTTAAGCTGAGATGGCGTCACATCTGCAATCGAGAGACGGCCACGGAGAAAGGCTTGATAAACACGGTAGGTGAAGCGACTTTTGGTCTGGTAGTTATCAACCGTTGAGCCGAGAACATTCGCGAAGGCTTGATTAACAGAGGAACCTTCATGAATGCCAATTTTCTTACGCCAGACAATGTCTTTCGGAAGCAGTTGAAGCGTATCGGCGTATTCGCGCAGGATGTTTTTGACTTCGTTGTCGAAAATTTTGTAATCAGGATGTAGCGCATGGCACAGCGTGATTAAAGAATGGCTCCAGAAGGGGTGGCGAATATCAATGCCGTAGCGGGAAGCTCCGTGTGTGGCAAACTCCCCCGTCCAACGCGTACGGTACACTTGCTCGGCAAGCAGCTGATTCGGATTGTCATACCGCGCCCCCGGTTTCAGTATGCCGCCAAAGAGCAGATCGGAACCGTAGCCAGTAAGCATACAGGACACCTGTCCCTCGGCCTGACGATAGACGTTGAACAACCCGGATTGGATTTCAGCGGATAAGCCGTCAAATATTTCGTTGTAATAAATGGATTCGATGATGCCGTTGATCACTTCGGTTTCGGACAAAATTTTCACCTGATGGTGCGTCCCGAGTGCATCGGCAACCTGCTGAGAAAACTCAAACTCATTGCTGATTTCCGTACCAATCGAATACGTATTCAACTGCTTGAAATGACGACTGGCGAGCGCCGTTACCAGGCTGGAATCCAGACCGCCGGACAGCGGAATCCCCACCGTATCAAAGCGCGGCGTTAAATCTTCAAGCGATGCATTCAGGTAACGCTCAATCAACGCCAGCAACGGTTCACGCGGGAGCGCTAGCAGTTGGTTGCTGGCAGGAACGGCCAGCGTACGGCTTTCAACGAAGGGGTAACCTTCACTGTCGTGCGTAAGGACATGTACGGCCCCTGGCTTGAGGCGCTGCGCATTTTTCACTGGCGTATACGTATCCGCACGCATCAGCGACTGACACACCAACTCCTCACTTTCGAACCACAGCGCATTCTCACCTTCTGCCGCAGTCACCAGTTTCAAGCTGTTGGTGACCCAGGTTTTTTTTCCTTGAACGACATGAACCGGTGAGAAACCACGCGACTCGGTAATCACCGCCAATTCGCCGTTTGGTTCATCAATGAAAAAGCAGAAGTCACCTTCAGCTAACGCCAGCGCATTCGCTCCCAGACGAGTAAACAGCAACGCCAGCAGCTCGGCATCATTCGCCAGATAAGCCCCGCCTTCCCACACCCCGGCCAATCCGATCAGAAACGTCCGATTGTACAGCGACCCTATCAGGTAGGCCGACCCTCTTTCCATCTCACACTTCTGATAATGGCCATTCTGTTCGATAAAAAGATAGCCATTAGATAATGCTTCGCCCTTTCCGTCGAAGTCGCGTTGGATATTATTTATATCGGCATAAGAACCTTTATAAACAACGCAAAAACTATTGCTCACAGTAATAACCCTTACCTTAATAACAACATGAGAGAAAATAACGTTTGAATTCGTCACATATCATAGAAAAGGCAAAGATAAATATTAACCGTGTAAAAGTTCAGCTAATCGATTTCTTTTAGATAGGGAGTAACTATTCTTTTGGATAGGTTCCTCCCTATTGGCAATGATTGATACAGACTAACGGGCATCAATATGCTTCATCATTACAGGTTCACAAGGGGAGTGGAAAAGATTTAACTCAAGTGCTTTAGTTATAGCATGGCGGGAATTGATAACATCCAATTTACGGACTGAGTTGTTAATGTGGAACTTAACGGTGACCTCACTAATACCTAATATACGAGAAACTTCTTTGTAAGTTCGCCCACTACTAACCAGGAAAAGTACTTCGGTTTCACGCGGGGAGAGTAAGGCATTTCTTGAGTTATCGGGGGGTTTGTCTTGAACGTTGATAGCTCGCTGATAGGCCATCGCTTTTTCATGTACGTTCACTAGCAGCATCTGCAAATCATTTTCATGATTCTTCATACATTTTTCAAAATTCGCATCTTCCAAATGGTTTGCGATACTCAACGTCGCCACATTATTATCATGATCGTGCAAAACAAAGGTATAACCTGAACTTATATCGTGTTGTACCGAAGAAATAAACACATCCTGATTCTTGGCTCTTAGCGTAACCAGATCGTTATCATCCCAGGAAAACGGCGTAATACGCGCTAATGAAGAAACAATTATAGGGTCACTCAGAAACATCTCTTTTTTTATATATTCCTTCATCCATGCTTCTGGATAGTTCGAAATAATATAAGGCTGATTGGTAGAGTTTTTACTCATCATAAAATAAGAAAACCAGACATCACCAACGCCTTTCAACTTCCTTTTGATAAAGGAATGGATTTCACGGTCCATATTAACCCCTCTTACCGACTTTGCTCAACGATTAAAAAAAACAACTATCTCCCAGAGAGTAAATATAATTATATTTAGTTATATCAGATATAATCACTAAGATTTAACAAGGTCGAAAGCTATCAATTAATATACAAACAGTCAACATTTTATATACAAAAACTAAAACCTTAATAATTAAAATGATTATTATAATCATCGGGATTATTTTGTAGAAAAATAATAGTAATACGGCTACAGCTCGTTATTTACACACTACGAGCAGATCGCCTATCGCATGGGTGCAGTCAATTTTCCTTCGTGAAGGAGCCGGGGCGTATGTGCAAGCTGGAAGAAAGGAAAGATAGCACCGGACGCAAAACAACGCGTCCGGTGTGAGGCGGCTAGATTAGCAAGTTATCCCATTATTCCCCACGCAGCGCCGTAGCAGGAGATTGACGGTAGGACAGCATCGCCGGGATCGTCAGGACAACAGCAGCGACCAGCAACAGGAGCAGGACGAAGTGGATGTCTTCCCATTCCAGCGTTACCGGCAGGACAAAGCCGCTTTTTTCGCTCATGACCACTGCAATTGCGCGGGCGGCAAGGTAGCCCAGACCAACGCCCAGTAGCACGCCGACGCTCACCAGCGACATCAGCCCGCTCCAAATCAGCGTGAAAATGCCGTAGCGCGGCGCGCCAAAAGCACGGAGTGCGCCAATCTGTTTCTGTCGCTGCCGCAGGTGGATCACCGCCACCATCGCCACTGCGACGCCCACCAGTCCCTGCGTCCCCAGCGAGATATAGGTCAGCAGTTCACGAATATCGCCCAGCATCGAGTAGAGCTTCACCAGCACTTCACCGGGGAACACCGCCAGCGTCGTGTTGCTGCGATACAGCGAACGCAGTTGATAAGCACCTGCGATCGTTTTCGGCTTAACCACGATAGCAGGCAACCCCGCCTGATGTGCGTGCCCGTGCGCTGCTTCCTCACCATGCTCGTCGGCATGTGAAGCCGTTACCGGTTGAGCGGCATCAGCGTGATGATCATCACTTGCAGCACCTTCCGTAGGATGGGCTTCGTTGTGATGTTCATCAGCGTGCTGTTCGCCGTCCGCCTGCGCGATTTCATCATGCGCATGGCCGTCATGTTCACCTTCGTGCTCATGTGCGCCATGATCATGATCGGCATGCTCGTCATGGTCGTGGTCATCATGGTGCACATCATCCGCACCATGTGGTGGATGGATACCGTGTACTCGCCATACCGCGTTCACCGGCACCAGAATCGCTTTATCCCACGCGCTGCCGTCGGCAGGCAGTACGCCGACCACGGTGTAGATAACATCATCGTGCGCGTGCGCCCCTTCTGTTCCCACCTGACCATGAATCGGGCTAAATGTACTCCCCACCGTCAGCCCCGTTTGCGCGCCTACCACGGCCTCAAAACCGTCGTTAAATACACGTCCGGCGGTGAGCTGCCGCTTACCGTTATCCGTGACCAGCGGCGGCGTGGTGCCGACAATCGGCATCCCCTGATAGAAATCACCAAACGCGACCGGAGCCGCCCAGGCAACCAGCGGGTTCTTTTCCAAATCGGTCAGCACCTGCGCGGGAATCAACGTCAGCGCAGACGGTTGCAGGAACACGGACGACAGCACCAGTTGCGTTTCGCTCCCCGGCGCACCAATCACCAGATCGAAACGATCTGCGGCTTTGGCACTGCCCATGCGCAGCGCTCTTTCCTGCAAACTCACCGAAATACTTAACGCTGTCGCCATCGCGATCAGTAATACCACGACCAGCACACCCGGCCAGAGCCGACGCCAGTCGACCCAAATAAGACGCCATGGAATCATGTACGATCCTCCTGATACGGCGTGTCCGCCACGAGGCGTCCTTTTTCCAGTTGAATACAGCGCGACATTTGCGAAGCCAAACGTGCATCGTGCGTAATCGCGATAAGCGTGGCGCGACTCTCGCGTGCCAGCGTCACCAGCAGATCGGCAATCTGCTCACCGCTATGCGCGTCCAGACTCGCCGTGGGTTCATCGGCAACGATGATGTCGGGCTGGCTGAGCAGCGCTCTTGCGACGGCAACCCGCTGCTTCTCGCCGCGTGATAGCACTTCAATCGGACGTTTCGCGGTATTCAGCCCCACCTGTGCCAGCAAATCCGCCGCCCGCTGCCTGAGCGACGCGGGTATCCGCCAGTGGTGAAACTGCGCAGGCAGTAAGACATTTTCCAGCGCATTCAGGCCGGGAAAAAGGTGGAAATCCTGCATCACCAGCCCGATATGCTGCGCCCGCCAGCGGTCGCGTTCCGCTTCGTTCATCTGCCAGATATCTTGCTTTTCCCACTGCACATGACCCGTTCCACTGTGATCCATCCCGGTGATGGCATTCACCAGCGTGGTTTTACCGGAACCGGAAGGCCCCATCACCGCGACCCGTTCGCCAGAACGAATCGACAGCGCAGGAATATCCAGAACAGCCTCGGACGTATCGGGGAAGGTCACACTCAGATGTTGAATCAATAACTCCGCCATCAGCGCTCCTAAAGGGTATCGAACGTGGCTTCACGCAGTCGCAGCAGGCTGACAAAACCCGTTTCAGGATCGGTCCACGATCCATGCTCCAGCACACCTTCCACCTCAATCATGGTGTTGTTCTGTACGAAGGTCTGACGCTTGGCGAGATAGACGACGACGATATCTTCAGGCCAGTCCGCATCAGACGAGCAGAAGGGGCACAGCGCCATCGGCATTTTGGTTAAGACAAAGAACTGTGACTCCGCCTTGAGCGGCGGTGCCATGAAGCCGCGCATCTTTACCCGTTTACCGGAGAGCGCTTTGACGTCATTGGAGAATTCCAGACCCAGAACGCCATAAGAGGCGTACAGCTTATCGAAGGAGAGTTCAGACTGCGCGGCTTGCACCGGGGCGATACCACCGAGGAGGAGGAGCACCAGCACCGCACGCAGCCAGGAGAATAAAAGCGGGGTTGCCCCCGCTTTGCTGCATTTCGCATTATTCATAGCGTCGTAGGATTACTTTTTGTCCTGCGGTTTCACCGCAAGCGCGTCCACAATGACCCGGAACAGGTCGGTGTTTTCCATGTAACCACGGATACGTTCTGCACCTGGGCCGCTAGCCTGAATCACCATATCGTCAACAGCATGAACGCCGGTATCGGAAGAGCGTGGCAGGATCCCTTCACGGAATACCGCACCCGGCACTTTCTCGTAGGCTTTGTTGGCAACGTATTCATCTTTTTCGTTCTTGATAGCAGGAACGAACTGGCCATCCAGCTTCGGACGGAACGTTTCGTAATAGTCTGGGTAGTTGTTGAAGAACACAGCCAGACGCTTGGAAACGTTCAGGTCATCCGGGTAGCCGTCTTTGTTGGCGTCTTTATAGTTCGGATAGCCTGCATCTTCATACACACCGACTTTCTCACGCATCTCGGTACCCGGCTTGCTGTCATCTACCGTACCGATGATAGACAGGCCATGTGTATGGTCGCCCGTTACGATAATCATCGTATCTGGGTTGTTCTCCACGAACTTCTTGGCGATCGCGACAGACTGATCCAGCATGATGGTGTTAGTAAACGCGCGCTCCCAATCCAGCGGGTGAGAGGCTTTGTCGATCAGCGCGGATTCTACCATCAGGAAGAAACCGTCTTTGTTTTTGGACAGCACATCCAGCGCCGCCTGCGTCATTTCAGTCAGGTCAGGCTGATTAGGGAATTTCTTGGCAACGTCATTTTTCAGGAAACGACGATCCATCACACCGTCCATATTGCCGGTGTGGAACAGTCCCAGCAGTTTGGTGGCCTGTGACGCGTTTTTCTTCAGAGAATCCGCATCGGTAACCAGTGAATAACCCGCCTGCTGGAATTTCTCAACGTAGTTGGTTTCGTCTTTACGCTTTGAACCCGGCGTGCTTTTCGGCAGGAAGTAGGCAGAACCGCCACCCAGCATGACCGTAGGCTGCACGTTGTAGAACATTTCAACGATTTCAGCTTTATCCGCACGGCGGCGAGTGTGGGAAACCACCGCGGCTGGCGTAGCATCCTGAAGTTCAGCATCGCTGACAACGCCAACAGACATTTTGGTAGAACGGGTCAGCAGCTCACCCAGCGTTTCTTGCTTCGGGTGATCCAGTGAATTTTTGCTACGGCTGACGTACACACCCAGCGCATTCACACCGGATTTATGACCGGTCATGTAAGCACTCATGGTGTTGGCGCTATCGGCCGCGATGGAGTCGGTACTGGAAGTACCGCCAAATGCCATATATTGCAGATCATCAATCGCCAGACGACCATCCGCTTTCCCTTCCGTCACCCCTTTGGACAGGATACGCGCGCCAGTGCGGTGCGCAACAGACAGGCCATCGCCGATGAACAGAATCACGTTCTTGGCTTTACGCGTACCGGACGCGGAATAAACGTCCCAGCTCACCTGTGTTTTTTTGCCTTTAGCTTCTGCTTCGACGACATATTTGCCTGCTTCTGGCAGGTTTACGTCTCGCAGCCAGATCGTGGAGGCATTGCCGCCGTCTTCACGCTCAACAAACGAGGCGGTTTTGCCCAGCACCTGCTGGTAATCTTTGCCGTTGATCAGAATGCGGATATCTTCCGGCTTGAGTACTTCATCAAACTCGACTTTAAAATCGAATTTCCCGCCCGCCAACATGGTGGCGCGGTCAATGGGATAAATGGCCTGAGCCTGCACCATTCCTGGCAGCGCAGCAGAAATCAGTAAAGGCAGTAACCAGCGAGCTTTCATTGTTATGTCCTTGGTTGCGTAGTTTAACAGGATATAACGTAGTTACCTTTTTTTACAGTTTGATGAATTTCACCATAAATTATTGCATCTAAATCTATTTTCAATAACAAATGCAATCTGGCTGTTACGTTTCAAATGCATTCTCCCGACGCCACTTTCCGGGTGCTAGCCCCAGATGCTGCCGGAAAATGCGGCTCAGATGGCTGGGATCGGAAAAACCGGTATCTGCCGCAATTTGGGACAAGGTGCGGGAAGTCCGCAGCATCAGCCAACAGGCCTGAGCGATCTTCATGTCCATGTACGTCTGCTGGATGGTACGGCCAATGCACTTTTGCAGCGATCTATCCAGCTGTCTCCGCGACAGGCCGCTGCGCTGGGCAATCTCCTCAGAAGTTAGCCTGCTTGCCAGACTCTGCCGCATGATAGTCAGCGCCCGTCGTACCGACGTCGGCGCGCCCTCAAGCTCAGGGCTGTTCCATGTCAGGCTGGACGGCGGCACAAACCCACCGACCAACATATCTGACAATCCCTTGATAGCCCGTTCTCTCCCCAGTTTTTTTTCCAGCAGAAAGGCGGCCAGCTCGATGGTGGCGCTGCCGCCGGGGCAAGAATAGAGGTTTCCTTCCTCCATGACGTTCCTGTCCGTAACGGGGGTAATAGACGGAAACAGGGCTTTAAACTCACCAAAATGACGCCAGTGAACCAGAATGCGTTTGCCGGAGAACCCCGTCTTCGCGAGAAGAAAGGCGGCGTTATCAACACTCACAAGCGGGATCTTGCTGCGCCGGAGGTGCCGCAGCAAGGGGAGATAAGAGGCGGTATCAGACATGACTTTGGCGGGTGTATTCCCACCGAAAATGACGAAATAATCGCAGTTTCCGGCATGGATTTTCCGCGTTGAAACCGCGTCGTCTGGTACGAGTACGGCCCCACAACTGGCTGTCACTGGCTGGTTATTCAGCGCAGTCAGCGTCCAGGAGCAGTTCATCTGACGGCTATAGTCCTCCTCATCGCCAGAGAACCGTAGCTTGTCAAGAAACCCGCCGACCGACAGCAGGGAAAACCCCGGCATCAGCAGCAGAACAAATTTTACCTGGGGATCAGCCATTTTTACGCCTGCTCAAAAAACGGATCGCGACAACGCAATCCAGACAGAGATAGCCCTATTTTAACGCTCAGCGAGGGAAAACGTCTTTTTCGCGCAAGACCCACCGTTTACGGCATAAACAGCACCAGCCCGCCAACCGTCATAAAGATGGCGCCGCAGACCAGACTAAAGGCTTTGCCATGGACGGCAAGGTAAGCCCGGAATCGTCCCGCTGTCAGGTTGATAGCCAGTTCAACCAGAAACTCCACAGCGGCAAAGGTGGCAACCATCACGACAAATTGCAGTAATGTGTCCTTTGTCGGATCGATAAATTGAGAGAGAAATGCCCCGAAGAATAAGAAGACTTTCGGATTCGCCCCTGCCGACGCAGCACCCTGAGTAAAAAGAGATAACCGATTTATCGATGCGGCCAATGGCGCAGACTTACCGATATTCAACGTCCTTAACCGCCACTGCCTGAAACCCAGCCAGATAAGATACATGCCGCCGGCAAATTTTAGGTAAGTCAGGAAAGAAGGGTACATGTTAAGCAACACGTCAATGCCAAACAGGGACACCGTCATCAGCAGCACGAAGGCCAGTATGCCGCCAAAAATGGTATACAGAGTGATAGCAGGCCCAAATCGAATACTGTGCGTGATGACCAGTAGCGCATTCGGCCCAGGGGTCAGAGCAAGGCCGCAACAGGCAAGCGCAAAGTAAAACCATACATGAATATCCATAACCTCTCCTCTTTTACAGAGGTATTAGAGCGAACTGTTCAGCGTGAAGAAATGAACAGTTCGGACTAAATCGTGTTGTTTATGGACACTCAGCAAGCCGCCATTTGACGAATACCATCAGGTCGTCAGGCAATGTCGGCTATGCCCTACTCCAGCGTCTTCTCCTTTAACGGAAAGCGGCGGCGCACGACGACAAAGAACAGAGGCACGAAGAAAATAGCGAGGAAAGTTGCAGCCAGCATACCGCCGATCACGCCCGTTCCCACTGCATGCTGACTGGCCGAACCTGCGCCGCTGCTGGTCGCCATCGGCAGAACACCGAAAATAAATGCCAGTGACGTCATCAATATCGGCCGCAGCCGCTGGCGGGAAGCCTCCAGCGTGGCCTCAACCAAATCCTTCCCTTTCTGGTTCATCTCGTTGGCGAATTCCACAATCAGAATGGCGTTCTTCGCCGATAGCCCAACCACGGTCAATAGCCCAACCTGAAAATAGACATCGTTTTCCAGACCGCGAGCCCAGGTTGCCACCAGCGCCCCCAGCACGCCCATCGGCACCACCAGCATGACGGAAAACGGCACCGTCCAGCTTTCATACAGCGCGGCCAGACACAGAAATACTACCAGCAGAGAAATCGCATACAGCGCCGGAGCCTGCGCTCCGCTCAATCGCTCCTGCAACGACATGCCGGTCCACTCTAAGCCAAAGCCTTCTGGCAGTTTCGCCACCAGCGACTCCATGACCGTCATGGCAGTCCCGGTACTGACGCCCGGCATCGCCTCGCCGACAATTTCCAGCGAGGAATAACCGTTGTAACGCTCAAGACGTGGCGAGCCAGTCTCCCAGACGGTTTGCGCAAACGCACTGAACGGCACCATGCCGCCACGGTTGTTGCGCACATACCATTTACTGATGTCGTCCGGCAGCATACGGAACTTCGCCGCCGCCTGAACATAGACTTTCTTCACGCGGCCACGATCGAGAAAGTCATTAACATAGGTCGAGCCCCAGCCAGTTTTCAGCGTGCTGTTAATATCATCCACCGACACACCCAGCGCCTGTGCTTTACGCTGATCGATATGAATCCGCAACTGCGAACTGTCATCCAGACCGTTGTGACGTACGCGCGTCAGTTCGGGATTGCTATCAGCCATATTTAACAGCTGATCCCGTGCGGCCATCAGCGCATCGTGTCCCAGTCCCCCGCGATCCTGTAGCCGCATGGCGAAACCAGCGGCACTCCCCAGCCCGTTAATTGACGGCGGGCTACTGGCAAACACACGCGCCTCCTGAATATGACGAAAGGCCTTAGTCGCGCGTTCGATCACCGCAAACGAGCTGCTCTCCGGCGTGGTGCGTTCACTCCAGTCTTTAAGACGTATAAACAGCCGCGCCACGTTTTGCCCGTTTCCGCCCGGCCCCGAGCCAATGGTGGAAAACACGGACGTCACCGTGTCTTTTTCCTGCGTGAGATAATACTGCTCGATCTTGTGAACCACCTGTAAGGTCTGCTGCTGCGTCGAACCCGGCGGTAGCTGCACCTGAGTCGTGAACACGCCCCGATCTTCCTGCGGCAGAAACGAGGTCGGCAGCCGAAAAAACAGAAAAGCCATAACACCGATGATGCCCATATACAGCAGCAGCCAGCGCCCGCTGCTTATCAATATCTTGCCGACGCCGCGCTCATACTTCAGCGACGTGCGGGTAAAGCTCCGGTTAAACCAGCCGAAGAACCCTTTGCGACCGTGATGCTGCCCCTTAGCAAGCGGCTTGAGCAACGTCGCGCACAGCGCGGGCGTCAGAATCATCGCCACCAGCACCGACAGAATCATTGATGTCACAATCGTGATGGAGAACTGACGGTAAATCGCCCCCGTGGTGCCGCCAAAGAAGGCCATCGGCACAAACACGGCGGACAGCACCAGCGCAATCCCCACCAGCGCCCCCTGCACCTGTCCCATCGATTTTCGCGTCGCTTCCCGTGGCGAGAGCCCCTCTTCGCTCATCACCCGCTCTACGTTTTCCACCACCACGATGGCATCGTCCACCAGCAGGCCAATCGCCAGCACCATCGCGAACATCGTCAGGGTGTTCAGGCTGAATCCACAGGCGTATAGCACGGCAAACGTACCGAGTAACACTACCGGCACCGCAATCGTAGGAATCAGCGTGGCGCGGAAATTCTGCAAGAATAGGTACATCACCAGAAAGACCAGCAGCACCGCTTCAAACAGGGTTTTCACCACGTCGGTGATAGAAGCTTTAACAAAGGGGGAGGTTTCGAAAGCGATTTTGGCTTCCAGCCCGTGCGGAAAATAACGTGATAGCTCATCGATACGTTCCCTGACGCGCTTATCGGTTTCCAGCTCATTCGCGCCAGACGCCAGCGTCACCCCCAGACCAGAAGCGGACTGGCCGTTGAAACGGCTGAGAAAATCGTAGCGTTCGGCACCCAGTTCGACTTCTGCAACGTTAGCTAACGTCACAGCGGAGCCGTCCTGATTGACGCGCAGCGTGATATCACGGAACTGCTGTGGCGTCTGTAACAGGGATTGCGCGTTGATCGTCGCGTTAAGAGCCTGATTATCCACCGACGGTACACCGCCGACTTGTCCTACCGAAACCTGACTGTTCTGCGATTCGATGGCTCGTACCACATCGCTGGTGGTCAGCGCATAATCCATCAGTTTGGCCGGATCCAGCCAGATACGCATCGCATACTGCGATCCATATGCAGAAACCTCGCCCACCCCGCTGATACGGCTAATCGGTTCCTGAATATTCGTCGCGACATAATCGGCGATATCCTGCTTGTCCATACTGCCATCGGTAGAGACAAACGCGACCATCAGAATATTGGTATCGCCCGTTTTACTCACGGTGACGCCCTGCTGCTGGACTTCCTGCGGCAGCTTGCGGATAGCGGATTGAAGCTGGTTTTGCACCTGCTGGCGAGCTTCATCGGGATTGGTACCCGCCTCGAAGGTCAGCATGACACGGGCTTGCCCGGTATTGCTGCTGTCTGAGGACATGTACATCAGGTTATCCAGCCCGGTCATGCTCTGCTCAATAACCTGTGTGACGGTATTTTCCAGCGTCTGCGCCGATGCGCCGGGGTAGCTCGCCGTGATTCGCACGCTGGGCGGCGCCAGATCGGGATACTGTTCAAGCGGCAATGACTTAATAGCCAACATACCGCATAGGCTGAGAAGGATAGCCAGCACCCACGCAAAAATAGGACGGTCGACAAAAAAATTCGCCATCTCTCCAACACTCCTCAGCCATATTTTGACGAGGCTGCTGTATGAGCAGCCTACTTATAATCGAACAGAATCGGGTTCATTCAACCCAGAGAAAACCCTGCATACAAGGTAATGCCGATCACTTCAGCATGGATTTACTCGCCCAGTTCCTGTGCTCGCCCTGACGGGCTGCCACAAGTGGCATTTAAAATGCGTTTGCATTTTATAGGGGGAAACACGGTGATGAGGTTCCCGTAGGAATGCCTCACACCGTGGTAGCCCCCGGTATCTCGATCTTGAAACGACCGACATTATGCATACAGCGTGCCGAATAACCTTAACTGCCGACATCGGCTAAATCGTGGAGAAATTGAGGAGAAAATGTAAATTATCGTCTTTGCGTATCGATAAACGTCTCGCGAAGGAACGGACACAACCTATGTGTCCGTTCCTTAATTGATGTTGTCTTAACGGCATGAAAACAGTATTTTTCAGATAGCGATTACAGCACCATCCTTGCGATCATCAACCCCACCACCACCGACACCACTACGCTGACCAATCCTGGACGCATAAAGCTATGGTTCAGCACATATTTACCGATACGGGTCGTTCCCGTCGTATCAAATGCTAATGCGGCCAAACATTGCCCGGCGACAGGAATGAAGAAATAACCATTTACCGCAGGCCATGCGCCGATGAGCGCATAAGCAGGTAAACCCAACGCAATCCCCAGTGGTAATAAGATCATGGTCGTTGCCGCCTGACTGCTGACCATTGCGGAAACAAAAAACATCATTACCGCAATCAACCAAGTATGTTCCTGCAAGATGGACTGCACACCTGCTTTAATGAAGGGTAAATGTCCACTAACAAACGTATCGCTCATCCACGCCAGACCGAAGGCACACACAATCGCCAACGCACCAGCCTTAAACACCGTTCCACTCAGAATCTGGTCAATTGACGGACGGCAAAATAAAACAATCAGACAAGCGAATGACAGCATGGTTATCTGAATCGTATATGACATGGATAACAATTGTGGGCCTTTTGCGGTTTCAACCATGGGCCGCAGGGACGGAAAAACGCCGAGCAGCACAATCACTACCGCACCCAATAAAAACAACAGGACAGACAACTTCACCCGCCAGGTCGCGGGAACACGCGCTTTCCTTTGTTCTGTGCCTTGAATCAGCCCTTCCTTGACCCGACGTTGATATTCCGGATCGTCCGCCAGCTCTTTTCCCATGGAGAACGTCGACAGCGCCCCTGCCGCCACACCAATAAGTGTCGCGGGTACACAGACCAGCATAATGGAGGAAATACTGATGTCTAACGGCATCATGAAACCGATCATTGCTGCCATGGCCGCAGAAATCGGACACGCCGTTATCGCCTGCTGTGACGCAATCACCGAGATGGATAAGGGACGTTCAGGCCGGATACCTGAATCACGAGCAACCTCAGAAATCACAGGTAACAGGCTGTAAACGACATGACCGGTGCCCGACATAAAGGTAAAAAGGTAGGATACAAATGGCGCAAGTATTGTAATGTATTTCGGATGCCGTCTGAGTAAGCGTTCGGCAACAGAAACGAGAAAATCCAATCCTCCCGCAGCCTGGAGTGACGAGGCCGCCAGCACGACAGAAAGAATAATCAACATCACATCGACGGGAGGTGAAGACGGCGATAAGTGGAACAGGAAGACCAGTACGCCAACGCCTAAACCACCGATCATTCCCAAAAAAACGCCACCGATCCTGGCACCGTACATCAGAGCTAATATAATGAAACACAATTCTGTCCAAAACATATATCACCCCAACTTTTATTGTAATATCCCACCATATTTCAAATTGCCTGAGAGTTAGCGGCAAAGCGAATTATTTAGGGTGTAGTGTCAAAATGAATTTCGGATACTTCCCTGGCCTTTAAATAAGACTTACTTATTCTATGAATGATGTCCCATAACCGAATGCTCCGAAGTATCGTAATGTTTTTCCTGCTAACTGGTTCCCTTTTTCTATTGCGGTTAATATCTTTTCTCTTTTAGTGCCATTCGACTTTTCATCAGAAAATAAGAAAGAGACTAAAAAACCAGTAAGAAAAGAATCCCCTGCGCCCAGCGTATCAACAGGTTTTATATAATCCGGCCGATAAAAAATAATTTCATCGCCATCATAATGATAGACACCTTCATGACCGCGTGTTGCAACCACAGTATGACAACCATAATCAAAGAGCATATTTAATTTATTTTTTGTTTCCTCTTCTGACAGATGACTACAGGAAACAAAGCCATAATCGATAAAAGGGCACACTTGCCTGAAATAATCATCCGTGCCACGCATAGAGAAATCGAATGATAACAGGACACCTTGTTGTTTAATGATCTCTAATTGGTTTTCCAAATAGCTATTCAAACTCACATGAACCAAATCAAACCCAGAGATATAGTCTACATCAGCAGATTCAAAAATGAGTGGATGTTCACGCAGCACACCCCCCTTATTACTATGGATAAAGGTTCTTTCACCGTCGATCAGGTCAATGCAGGCATAACCATTCTCCCCTGGATAACGGCGGCATTGCTGTGTATCAATACCAAGATGGCGTAGTGTATCCTGCACATGTCTGGCGGGTTCATCGTCACCAAATACCCCCATAAATGCGCTGTCTAATCCCAATTGTTTCGCATAAACGGAAAAATTTAGCGCATTTCCACCTGGATACATCAATCCAGTGTGTAAATATTTATCAACAACATTATCGCCAATACCTATGACTCTGTATTTCATTTATTTTCCCGCCGTCTTTCTCAGGGTAAATAACGATATCTCATTTTATTAAGATAATAACGACTCACTGAAAAAAAACAGCATCCTTGCTGAAATACCCCTTCATACAACAAATTACACACGTATCAATTTCGTTAGAATAATCCAGGGTATCGCTTTATAAAAATAATATCGTTCGTTTATCAGTAATCAACCTTCCACATATAGCGGCGCGTTGTTAACGGATGTTGGCGAATCGCTGCCAATGCACGATTGTAAACCGGATAGACGTTATTAAATAAAGAGTGGTTAAAATAATCGACAACGGAGACATCAAGAGTAGAAATACCTAACTCTTTTGCATCAATCACCTCAATACGCTTGCCGTATTTCTTAAGGAATGTCAGCGCACGTTCATCCAATGTTCTGGTCTTCCCTTCAGAAAGTTGAATAAAGAATGGCGTGTTGGCATCAGTAATCTCAAATGGACCATGGAAAAACTCACCGCTATGCAGACAAGCAGAATGAATCCATTGCATTTCCATGAAAATACAAATGCTTTGCAGATAAGCGGAACCATAGCTCGCACCGCTACCCATTGTATAAATCACAGGGTCATTTTTATATTCTTCAGCAAAAGCCAGTGCGCGTTTTTCAACATGAACACAAGCCTGTTTAACGATTTTGTCGATCTTACCTGCCGCATCCAGGAACTTATCGTAATGGGCATAGCCTTCCGTCTGATTGAGAATTTCAACGCCAGTTAACAATGACTTGATGGTTTTTTCTTCAGCAATATCTTTATCATCGCCAAAACTATAAGTCACGACGTGATCGCAAAACGCTACCAACGGAGAATCAGTAAGCCACGTTAAACCAATAACCGGAACCCCTCGACTCTGCGCCAGCTCTGCGGCTTTAATGGTTTCTGGCGTATTGCCTTTATGTGATGCAACAATCAATACCGCATTTTCACCCAATGCGGCAGGTGGGTTATTGACAAATTCACTACTGTTGTATATCCCGACAGAAATGTCTTTGCTTTCAGTTTCCAAAAAGCTTTTCACTGGATAAAACGCAGCATAGGAGCCACCACAGGCTGCATAGTAAACATGCTTAATCCCGCCAACATCTGCCTTGTCTGCAATAATACCCGTTACGATCTCTTTTATGCTCATGATTCCTCTCAATAGCGCTTGTGCTTGGATACTCAGTTCACACGTCAAAAAATGTATTAAAATGAACTATATTTAACATATAACATTACAATACATATCATTCAACAAATCGTTCGCTACATGCAAAAAAACTATGGAGCAGATCACTTTTCTCGCGTTAGCGAGACAGGGAGTTAATCCGTTTTCTGAATGGAGACAAAAAAACCGCCGAAAGCGGTTATTAGCAAAGAGGGATTATTGGTGTGGCTGTTAGACAAAGAAGCGGATTTTATCGCCCACAATAAGCTGCGTGGATGAACAAGAAGCTTTACCGTGATTATCAATAATACGACTGGTAATAGAGATTAGCGGATACCCTGTCGGTATCGCCAGATAATGGGCAACGTCGTAGCTCGCATATACCAGCTCAATAACCTTAGCTGAGCGAGTAAAATAGATGTCATATTTTTCCTTCAGGATTTGATACAACGACTGTTGATTAAGCTCTTCCGTCAACAGGAAGGAAAACGTCTCGGGAAAACGGGCGATTTCCAGTGATACCGGAATATCATCGGCGTAGCGAATACGCTCCAACGTGATAATTCGATCATCGTCAGCCAGTTCCAACGCATCGCGAACATCTGTTGTTGGCATTTCAATAACGGATTTAATCGTCCGGGCTCCTGGTCGACGCCCTTGTGAACGACAAAGCTCGGAAAAGCTGACAATTCCAGACATATCACGTTGAAATTTTTCCGCCGAAACGAAGGTTCCTTTGCCAGAAATCCGTGTGAGTAAACGATCTCGCGTTAACGATTCCAACGCCTTGCGAACGGTAATGCGGCTAACCTGATAATTCTGACTGAGTTCCAGTTCTGTGGGGATTTTCTGTCCGGCTTTAAACTTACCATCCAAAATCGCTGATTTGATCTTTTGTTCTAACTGCTTATACAAGGGCAGTGCACTGCCGGTATCCAGTTTCGCCACGATATTGACTATCCTTTTTTATCAGGCATTACGCTATACGCCCATCCAACACGCACGTTATAGCGTGCGTATCCATAACCTGTCTGCATGTTAAGTATAACATTATATAACAAAGGCATTGAATAACCCACCGTCCCGCCTATTTTCTTCCCTGAAGCCTTCGTCAGGCGGATATCGTCCGTTGTGAAAATGCCATAACAGCCTCGGTAAACGCATCAGGATGCGAGATAAACGGCGCATGCGCGGCTTTTGGTATCACCACCGAGGTCGAGTTCAGCCACTGTTCATCCAGTAATCCGGCCACCTTACGCGGCACCAGTCCGTCTAAGGCACCATAGAGCCGCAGGAACGGTACGGCCAGGTCGGCTAACGGCTGGCGTAAATCGGCTTCCTGCAAGATGTCCAGCCCGCCGTTTAGTACCTCGACTGATGGCATTGGCTGTTCCAGCACCACGCTTTTTAATAGTCGGGCATCCTGCCGTGCGCTCTCCGTTCCCAGCGTTTGCAGCGCCAGAAACCGCTCAACCGTACGCTGGAAATCTTCACTGAGCTGCTGCTGAAACCCCTGCAAGACGTCCGGCTTGATGCCCGGCCAGCCGTCCTGCGCGCTGAAACAAGGGGATGACGCCACGGTAATCAGCTTGTCTACCCGCTCAGGTGCGCTCAACGCCATCTGGCTGGCAACCAGTCCACCCAACGACCACCCTAGCCAGATGGCACGTTCCGGTGCCTGCGCCAGCACGATGTTCGCCATGTCACTCAGCGACATCGCCCCAAATCCCTGACTTCTGCCATAGCCCGGCAGATCGACTACATGCAGACGAAAATGCGGGGCGAGTCGCGCAATAATGCTTTGCCATACCTGCGCATTCAATCCCCACCCGTGCAGTAACACAAGATCTGTGTTTCCTGCGCCTTCGGTCTGCCAATACAACGCTGCCATCCGTTATCTTCCTTCTTCAGGAACCCCTTCACCTTTGCGTGGGGGAAAATATTTCAGGGAAAAACCCGTATTTAGGGAAAACGATCGTTAAGGAAAACAATGTTAACCATCTCCGCACGCTGCTGGCTATGCTTATTACCGCTTCATCACGGCCAGCAGGGGATATGCTCATACTGCCAGCGCCATTTGCCGCGTTTACCTGCCTGCTGCCCACGCTGTGGTTTACCTTCTGGCGACACAACGCGTCAGTGCGGGCGCTGCCTGCAAAACCCGCCGCCTTGGCAATCGATGACCTTTATCAGCGACTACGCCCCGCCGCTTAACACGCTGCTGAAACAGTTTAAATTTCACGGTAAAACCGAGCTGGCAGTTGTACTCGCCCGACAGCTGTTACTGCGCTGGCAGATGGCCTATCGCGAAAGAAAACTCACCGGACAGGTTCCCCTGCTCCGCCCCGATCGCCTGTTCACTGTGCCCCTGCACCGGAACCGCCAATGGCGTCGTGGCTTCAACCAGACAGAGCTGCTTGCCCGTCCTCTCGCCCGCTGGCTGAACTGTGCTTACAATCCCCGCGAATTGCTGCGAACCCGTCGCACGCCGCTACAGCAAACGCTCAGCGCCAGCGCGCGGCGGCGCAACCTGCGGGGCGCATTTTCCTGTGATGTTTCGCTGTCCGGGCAGCAGGTGGTTTTGCTGGATGATGTGGTCACGACGGGCAGCACCGCCTCTGAAATCAGCAGGCTGCTGTTGGCTCAGGGGGCTGCGGGCGTTCAGGTCTGGTGTTTGTGCCGAACCTTGTAGTCAGGGGGAGGATGGGCGTATTATAACCGATAAGTGCAGTCAACTATCGAGCTTACTATTATGATCCGTATTACCGATGCTGCTCAGGAGCATTTCCTGAAACTGTTGGCAAAACAGGAAGAAGGCACACAGATTCGCGTATTTGTTATCAATCCAGGTACGCCAAACGCCGAGTGCGGTGTCTCGTATTGTCCGCCGGATGCCGTAGAAGCGAGCGATACCGTACTGAAGTTTGAAAAGATTTCCGCTTACGTAGACGAACTCAGCGCACCTTATCTGGAAGACGCTGAAATCGACTTCGTAACCGACCAATTAGGTTCTCAGCTCACGCTGAAAGCGCCAAACGCCAAAATGCGTAAAGTGGACGACAGCGCCCCGCTGATGGAACGCGTTGAGTATGTGCTGCAATCGCAGATCAACCCACAGCTGGCTGGCCACGGCGGCCGCGTAACGCTGATGGAAATTACCGATGACGGCATGGCGATTCTGCAATTTGGCGGTGGCTGTAACGGCTGTTCGATGGTCGACTACACGCTGAAAGAAGGGATCGAGAAAGAGCTGCTGGAAAAATTCCCTGAGCTGAAAGGCGTGAGAGATCTCACCGAGCACCAGCGCGGCGAACACTCCTACTATTAATCCCCTCTCCTGCTGATTTATTTCTTATTCCTCCCCAACTCAGGGGAGGAATCATTGTCATTCCGTTATTTAGGCTTTCTGCGTTTTCATTGGTGCGCCACGGCGCAAATCCATATCCCGAACCAGCCGTTCAAGGCAGCGGTCAGCGAAGATCGACTCCAGCGGGCGCGTAAGTTTGCGCCGCCAGTTGGGGTATTCACGATTGGTACCCGGCACATTGACCGGTGTCGCCATATCCAGCCAGTCTTCCAGTTGGAACCCCACCAGCGCGCTGGCGCTATCAGCGACATAGCGATGAACGCCACGACTCAGCGGTGCGCCCATCGTCGTCAGCGCCGAGTTGCGACCAACCCGCTGCGGCAATAGCCCGAATTCATGCAACGCATTGAGCAGCCCCTGTTTCGCTTTCTCACGCTGCTGCATCTGCTCTTGCAATAGCGTTTCCGTCGGGTACAGCCCCAATTCCCGTCCCAGCGATAAATCCACGGTTTGCCAGTAGCCGCGCAGCGTCGGGAGATCGTGCGTGGTGATCGTTGTCATCGCCTGACGTGGGTAATCTTCCGGTGCGCGGAAATGGTTCTCCTCATCTTTTTCAAAGAACAGCACCTTGTAAGAATAGATACCGTAGTCATGCAGCTTGCTGACAATTTCCGGCGGCACCGTGCCTAAATCCTCGCCGATAATCAGGCAGCGATGGCGCTGACTTTCCAGCGCCAGCACCGCCAGCAAATCATCAACCGGATAATGCACGTAAGCCCCGTTGCCTGCTGTCTCCGCCTTGGGGATCCACCACAGGCGCAAGAGCGCCATCACGTGATCGATACGCAGCGCACCACAGTGCGCCATGTTACTGCGCAGTACGTCGATAAACGGCTGATAGCCGCGCAGCTGCATCATGGTGGGGTTCATCGGCGCGAGCTGCCAGTCTTGTCCCTGTGGTCCAAGCGGATCCGGCGGTGCACCGATAGAGGCATCAAGGCAATAGAGCTGCCGTTCATCCCAGGTTTCCGCGCCGCCCTGTGCGACCCCAACGGCTAAATCGCGATACAGACCGAGCGGCAGGCCAAGCTGTTTACTGTGCGCGTAACACTCTGCAAGTTGCTCATGCGCCACCCATTGCAGCCAGCTGTAAAACGTAATCTCATCGCTGTGTTCACGGCGGAATGACTTCACGGTTTCACTGTGCACATCATGGTAACGGGCTGGCCATTGGTGCCAGTCCGCGTAGTTCTCGCCCTGCTTTTTCAGGTAGGCCTGCAACGCATCAAACGTCGCCTGAAGTTGCAGGCTCTGCCCGCCGCTGACGACAAACTGGCGAAAGGCGCTAATACGCGGGTCCAGCGTGCTGCGTGTCGTAAAGTAGCGGAAAGCCAACCGTAAAGCGGTCAGCTTAAGCGCCGTCACCGGTTCATAATCGACCCAGCGACCTGCCCGTAACGCCGTCACCGCACTTTGGGTATCCTCACGGAGCCACCATGCTTGCGCCTCCTCACTCTGCTGAAAATCATCGATGCGATTCACATCGATATAAATAATGTTCAGCCAGTGTCGGGAGGAAGGACTGTAAGGGCTTGCGGCCTCTGGCAGCGCGGGATACAGCGAATGCAGCGGGTTCAGCCCCACAAAGGCACCGCCGCGCCGGGCAATCTGTTCCACCAGATGGCGCAGGTCGCCAAAATCCCCGACGCCCCAGTTGTTCTGCGAGCGCAAGGTGTAAAGCTGGACGGTAACGCCCCACCAGCGTTTTCCCTGCTGTAAGGCTTCGGGTTCGTAGCAGCGGTGCGGCGCAACAATAATCCGGCAACTCCAGCGCTGGTCGGCCTGCGTCAACGTCAGATAGTGGTAACCCAGCGGCAGCACGCCCGGCAGAGCCAACGTAGAGCCGCCCGTGATCTGCCCCTGAATTTGACCGCCGTTTTCATACATTAGCGTCCAAAGGAATTCACCGTGACCAGCAAGCTCAATGACCGCGTCCCGGCCCTGCAAAAAAACACGAACAGGCGGCAAGGGCGCATTGCCGCTGTCAGAAACGTCCATCATT
Source organism: Pectobacterium aroidearum (assembly GCF_015689195.1). Classification (GTDB taxonomy): domain Bacteria; phylum Pseudomonadota; class Gammaproteobacteria; order Enterobacterales; family Enterobacteriaceae; genus Pectobacterium; species Pectobacterium aroidearum. The sequence goes on along the minus strand of NZ_CP065044.1, from coordinate 387,568 downwards.
GCCTGAATCTGGTTTCTGATTGCGGCCGCAACAATGTGCTCTTTGCCATAGGCATCGGTATAGCTTTCCGCGATGCCTGGCTGCTGGCTTGCCAGTTTATCCACCTTGAACACCCTCTCCTTTTCCTAACGATGCGCCTGCCAAATGCGCGTCTGGTAATCATGAATCGCCCTGTCCGAACTGAACATCCCCATTCTGGCGGTATTCAGCACGCAACGGCGCGTCCATTCATCCGGCTCACGGTAAAGCGCATCAACACGCTGCTGCACCTCGCAATACGGTGCAAAATCGGCCATTAACATATAGGGATCGCCCAGCTTCAGCAGGCTATCCAACAGCGGGGCAAACGCGTTTTTATCCCCCTGACTGAACGCGCCACTCGCTAGCTCGTTCAGCACTTCACGCAGCAGCGGCGTCACGGCAAGGTAGTCAGACGGCTCATAGCCCTGCGTCTGTAGCGCTTTTACCTGTTCGACGGTGTGACCAAAAATGAACAGATTGTCTTCACCCACCTGCTGCGCCATTTCCACATTCGCCCCGTCCAGCGTGCCGACGGTCAGCGCACCGTTCAGCGCCAGCTTCATATTGCCCGTACCGGACGCCTCTTTACCTGCCGTTGAAATCTGCTCAGACACATCTGCGGCAGGAATCATCCGTTCAGCCAGCGATACACGGTAGTCCGACGGGAAGACGACCTTCAGGCGATCGTTAACACGGCGATCCTGATTAATGACCGCAGCAACCCGGTTAATGGCATAAATGATGTTTTTCGCTAATACATAGCCCGGCGCCGCTTTGGCACCGAACAAAAAGACGTGCGGCACTATATCCAGATGCGGATTGTCACGCAATTGACGATATAGCGCGAGAATATGCAGCAGATTCAAATGTTGGCGTTTGTACTCATGCAATCGCTTGATTTGCACATCAAACAGCGCCTGCGGATCGATCACGATGTCGTACTGCTGGCGCAGGTAGGTCACCAGTTGCGTTTTATTATCAGCTTTGATTTGTCGATAACGCTCACGAAAACCAGCATCGTCAGCATAGGGCTCCAGCCCGCGCAGCGCGGGCAAATCATTTACCCACGGCGTGTGCAGTGTGTCGTCGATAAGCGCGGACAACGCCGGGTTACACTGCTTCAGCCAGCGGCGTGGGGTAATCCCGTTGGTGACGTTATGGAATTTGGTCGGCCACAGCTGGTGATATTCAGGAAACAGATCTTTCACCACCAGCTCCGAGTGCAGTGCCGCCACGCCGTTAACCGCAAAGCAGCTGACGACGCAAAGGTTTGCCATACGAATCTGACGCTGGTGGCGGATGGCGAGCTTCGCCCACACCTGCCGATCGCCGGGCCACTTGTCCTCAACCAGCGCCTTAAACTGCGTATCAATTTGCCGGATGATAGACAGGTGGCGAGGGAGCAGGCGACCAAACAGCCGTTCGTCCCAGCGCTCAAGCGCTTCCGGCATCAGCGTATGGTTGGTATAGGCAAAGGTACGTCCGGTTATCGACCAGGCTTCATCCCACGGTATCTGATGCTCATCCAGCAGCAGACGCATCAATTCGGGGATCGCTAGCGTCGGGTGGGTATCGTTAAGCTGGATGACTTCATAATCCGGCAACGTGGACAGCGCGCGCCCCGCCTTAAGATGCCGACGCAGAATGTCGGCCACCGAACAGGCGCAGTGGAAATACTGCTGCATCAGACGCAGACGTTTGCCCGCCGCATGATTGTCATTCGGATACAGCACGCTGGTCAGGCTGGCGGCGGAAATCCCCGTCTGTGCCGCGCGCAGATAATGCCCTTCGTTGAACAACGTCAAATCAAACGGAGCACGATGCGTCGCGCGCCACAGACGCAGCGGCTGCGCAGCGCCGTTGTGATAGCCAATCACCGGCAGGTCACAGGCCTCACCTCTAAAAACAGTATCCGGTAGCCAGCGCAAGGTGCCGTCCGTCTGGGGTTGCAGACGCCCGCCGAATCCGACATCCACCGCCAGCTCTGCGCGCGGCACAAACCACGGATAGGTGTCGCGCTGCCAGTCATCAGCCGTTTCCTGCTGCTGTTCTTGCGCGAAGTGCTGACGGAACAGACCATACTGATAGTTGAGGCCGTACCCCGTGGCGGGCTGTCCCACCGTTGCCATCGAATCCAGAAAGCAGGACGCCAGTCGGCCTAATCCACCGTTGCCTAAACCCGGATCGGTTTCCTGTTCAAGGATATCGCTCAGGTTCAGCCCCTGCTCAGCCAGCGCGGCGGCAACGGCGTCATACCATCCCAGATTAAGCAGGTTGTTGCCCGTCAGGCGGCCAGGCAGAAACTCCATCGACAGGTAGTTCACATGGCGTTGCGGCGTATTGGTCGAGGAAGACGTGGGCGATGCAGTATGCATCAGCAATTGTTCAGACAGCGCCAGACTGACGGCGCGCCAGCACTGCACTGGCGTCATCGCATTAAGCGAGGTGACGCCAGCAAGCCGCTGCTGACGAAGCAGCGCGGCGGTAAATTCTGCGGTATCAAAAGCGATGGGGGGATAAGCGGAGGAAACGGGCTGCGTAAAAGCCTCTGGCTTTTTTGCCGCCGCTGAACGTGTTGACGAGCCTGATCGCTTTGCAGAATCCGGCTTTCTTGAAGAATCTGACATCGTGCCTCCTCCGTTATCCGTCATGGAAAAGGCACATCGGGTTCAACACAACTCCAACTGTACCTTATGTTGTTCAATGATTTTCAGTACGCTGGGCGGTGGTGACTGATCGGTAAAAAGATAGTCGATCAAATCCATGTTGCCCAAATTCACCATCGCATTACGGCCAAACTTGGAATGATCCGTCACCAGCATGACGCAGCGAGAATTTTCAATAATCGCCCGTTTTGTGCGCACTTCATGGTAATCAAACTCCAGTAATGACCCATCCATGTCAATACCGCTGATGCCCAAAATGCCGAAATCCAGGCGGAACTGAGAGATAAAATCCAGCGTCGCTTCACCCATGATGCCGCCATCACGAGTACGCACTTCACCACCAGCCAAAATCAGACGAAAATCCTCTTTTGCCGTCAGCAGCGTTGCCACATTCAGGTTATTGGTGACCACGCGCAGATCCTTGTGCTGCATCAGCGCATAGGCCACCGCTTCAGGCGTGGTGCCGATATCGATAAACAAGGTGGCGCCGTCTGGAATCTGGCTCGCCACCCGACGGGCAATGCGCGCTTTTTCGTCCGACCACATCATTTTACGGTCATGGTAGGCCGTGTTCACTGAACTGGACGGCAAGGCCGCGCCGCCGTGGTGGCGATGGATCTTATTCTGTTCGGCCAGATCGTTCAGATCGCGACGGATGGTCTGCGGGCTTACCGCAAAATGATCCACCAGCTCTTCAGTACTGACATACCCCTGCCGACGCACCAGTTCAATAATGGCGTCATGCCGTTGTGTCTGCTTCACATTTATCCCCTAAGACGCCCCGATTCACCGGGGGTTTGTTTTATTATACGTGTCCCAAAAGGCCATCAATAGCCCGACAATCAGCCCAGCCACATGCGCCGCATTGGCGATCGACATGCCTAAAATATCGAAATATCCAGCGACCAGCCAGAGTAAAGCGAAGGCCATCAGACTACGCGGCATAGATAAGTAGCCGTCAGGCTCTCTTTCCCCTCGCAGCCAGACATAGCCCATCAAGGCGTAAACCACGCCCGACAGGCCACCAAAATAGGTACCGCTGAACCAGGACTGCGCCCAGCCGCTCACCAGCGCGGAAACCAGCGTGATGACCAGCAATTTGCCAGTGCCCAATACTTTTTCAACCGGCCCACCCAGATACCACCACCACATCAGATTGAACAAAATGTGCAGCAGGGAAAAGTGCAACAAAGCATGACTGAACCAGCGCCACAGCTGTAGCTGCTGCCCCTCCGCCGGGAACGCCAGCCACGTCATCACGCTCTCATAGCCTGAAATCTGCATCAGGATAAACACCGCGATCGTCACGACCATCACGGATAGCGTCAGCGGCCCGGCCTTTTGTTTCAGCGTTTGCAGGAAAGAGTAGCGTTGGTATTGAATACCGGTGTCCATCGATCCCGTTTGCCAACTGGCCGCCAGATAGCGCGGGTTCGTCGGGTCACGCAGAAAAATCTCCAGCGCTTCCTGAACCTTGCCCAGTTGGGTTTCATCCTCCAGCCACAGTTCAGCTTCATGCCCGTGAGGCCGCATTTCCAAATAGATCTGCTGCGTACGCATGTAATCAACAAATGCCTGAGCCAGACGCGGATTGGAGAGAGCAATAACGCGAGTCATCATAGCGGGAAGCGCCAGTGGGTAGATTGAGTTAGAAACATGATAATAAAGGTTCTTGAATCGTCATGCGATCAGGCTTGCGCCTGCGTGTCTTGCGGGTAGCGATTTTGCCAGGCCTCAAAGCCGCCATCGATACTGTACACCGAATCGAACCCCAGGCTAATCAGATACTGTGCCGCATTGCGGCTGCTGATGCCGTGGTAGCAAATCACCATGACCGATGCTTCAAAGTCTGCGCCGCGCACAAAGTCAGACAGCGTCTCGTTGGTCAGATGCGTCGCGCCGGGAACATGGGCCGCAGCAAAGCTCTGTGGATCGCGAATATCAACGACAACGCCCCCTTCCTGCCAGCGGGAATGGGCTTGCTCAATACTAATAGCTTCAAATTGTTCCATCGAAAGTGACAACCTTGTTAATAATGGACAGGATGTTAGTAACAACTGGCGTCATTGTAACCCGCCTTCAGCGGCATAAAACCTATATGATTATAAGGTTATTTATAAAAACAGTGCTTCACTAACGTGAAGTGTGACGATAAAAACGGTAACTACATGACACAGACCTACTGGAACCGCATGGTACCTGAACTCACGGTGACGGATTTTTCCGCTTCGATACATTTTTATGTGCACATACTCGGTTTCACCGTAACGATCCGCCGTGAGAACCCAGATTTTGTCTATCTTAGCCTGGGTGAAGCGCAGCTGATGTTGGAAGCGTTTCACGAGGGAGGATGGAAAACAGGGGAGCTAATCAAACCTTTGGGACGCGGTATCAATCTTCAGATTGAGGTGGACGACGTAATGCCCCTAGTAGACAGTCTGGCACATCACCACATTCCGCTTTACCGACCGCTGAGAGATAACTATTACACAATAGAAACTGGCGAAGATAAGACAGAGCCAACCCAAGCCTGCCAGAGAGAATTTCTGGTTCAGGATCCTGATGGCTATCTCCTGCGCTTCAGCCAATATATAGAGCAGTCGTAACCCTGACCGGGCTATGCCGTCCAAGATAGTCCCAAAACCCCTCATTATCCCTTATTTTAATGTGACAATTATCATCATATTGTTAGCTCCATCACGCATAAATGTTTTTATTTGGTTAACCATTGGCTGATTTGTTTGTTTTCGATTATCATAATGCTCGAAAACGAACATTTTGATTTATTCGAGGGTGGAGGAAGAAACGTGGAAACCAAAGATCTAATCGTTATCGGCGGCGGAATTAACGGTGCAGGCATCGCCGCAGATGCGGCTGGGCGAGGGTTATCAGTCCTGTTGTTGGAAGCGCAGGATCTTGCCTGTGCCACGTCCTCCGCCAGCTCCAAGCTGATTCACGGCGGCCTGCGTTACCTTGAGCACTATGAGTTTCGTTTGGTCAGCGAAGCGCTGTCTGAGCGCGAAACGCTGCTGAAAATGGCCCCGCACATTATTTTCCCGATGCGCTTTCGTTTGCCCCATCAGCCGCACCTGCGTCCGGCCTGGATGATTCGTATCGGCCTGTTCATGTACGACAACATTGGTAAACGCGTCAGCCTGCCTGCCAGTAAGGGACTGAAATTCGGTGCAGATTCTGTACTTAAGCCTGAACTGAAGCAGGGCTTTGAATATTCGGACTGCTGGGTGGACGATGCGCGTCTGGTGGTGTTAAACGCGCAGGAAGTGACAAAACGCGGCGGAGAAGTCCGTACCCGTACCAAAGTGACCCGCGCCCGTCGTGAGCAAGGCGTGTGGATCGTAGATGCGGTTGATTCACTGACCGGCGAAACCTTCACCTGGCGCGCCAAAGGTCTGGTGAACGCCACTGGCCCGTGGGTAAAAGAATTCTTTGATGACGGCCTGCAACTGAAATCACCTTACGGCATCCGTTTGATCAAAGGCAGCCATATCGTGGTGCCAAAAGTCCACAACCAGCCACAGGCGTATATTCTGCAAAACAAAGATCACCGTATTGTCTTCGTGATCCCGTGGCAGGATGACTACTCGATCATCGGTACCACCGACGTGGAATACAAAGGCAATCCACACGATGTGAAGATCGATGATAACGAAGTCGGCTATCTGCTGGATGTGTATAACGATCATTTCAAACAGCAGCTTACACGTGATGATATCGTCTGGACCTACTCCGGCGTGCGTCCGCTCTGTGATGACGAGTCCGACTCTCCGCAGGCGATTACCCGTGATTACACGCTGTCTGTCGATGATGATAACGGCCAGGCTCCGCTGCTTTCCGTGTTTGGCGGCAAACTGACAACATATCGTAAGCTGGCAGAGCACGCGCTGGACAAGCTGCACAAATACTATCCACAAGCGGGTAAAGCCTGGACGAAAGAAGCCGTCCTGCCGGGTGGTGATATCGCAGGCACACGTGATGACTATGCCGCCGCGCTGCGTCGCCGCTTCAATCTGCCGGAATCACTGACGCGTCGTTACAGCCGTACCTACGGTTCAAACAGCGAACTGATTCTGACAAACGTGAAAGGCCTCGGCGATCTGGGTGAAGATTTCGGTCATGACCTGTATGAAGCGGAACTGCGCTATCTGGTTGAGAAAGAATGGGCCGTCACGCTGGACGACGTCATCTGGCGCCGCACCAAGCTGGGCATGCGCCTGAATGACGCGCAGAAACAACGCATCAGCGACTGGTTAGCCCACCACCGCCAACAGCAAATGGCCAAAGCGGGTTAATCCGCACGGTTACCGCAAGCGCCTGTTACTGCTGTAAACACAAAAGCGCCGTAGGTTTTGCCTACGGCGCTTTTTCATATCACCAACGTGCAATCACAACCGTATCGGTTTGATATCCCAGATATCTTCTGCATATTCACCGATGGTGCGGTCAGACGAGAAATAACCCATATTGGCAATATTCTTGACGGCACAGCGCGCCCATTCATCCTTGTTCTCATACAGCTCATCCACCCGATCCTGCGTATCCACATAGCTGCGATAGTCTGCCAGTAGCTGATAGTAATCGCCAAAATTCACCAGTGAATCAAACAGATCGCTATAACGTCGGCTGTCATCAGGGCTGAAGACGCCCGTGGTAATTTGCGTCAGTACGCGGCGCAGCTCTTCATCCTGATCGTAATATTGCCGTGGGTTGTAGCCACTCTGGCGCAGCGCTTCGACCTGCTCCGCCGTGTTGCCGAAGATAAACATATTTTCTTCGCCAATGTGTTCCAGCATTTCGACATTCGCCCCATCCAGCGTGCCGATCGTCAGCGCGCCGTTCAGGGCAAATTTCATATTACTGGTCCCGGAGGCTTCCGTCCCCGCCAGCGAGATCTGCTCAGAGAGATCGGCTGCCGGGATGATCAACTGTGCCAGACTCACACTGTAGTTCGGGATGAAGACCACTTTCAGCCGATCGTGCAATGCCGGATCATTGTTGATCACCTTCGCGACGTCGTTGATCAGGTTGATAATGTGCTTCGCCATGTAATAGGCCGATGCCGCCTTGCCCGCAAAGATGGCGACGCGCGGCACACGCGCAACTTCTGGATCGTCTTTAATGCGGTTATAGAGGGTGATGATGTGCAATACATTCAGCAGTTGCCGTTTGTATTCGTGAATGCGCTTAATCTGCACATCGAACAGCGACTCGGGGTTAACCACAATATTCAGGTTTTCCGCCATATAGGTCGCTAAGCGCACTTTGTTCTTCAGCTTCACCTTACGGATTTTCTGCACAAATGCCGGATAATCGATGTGCTGTTTCAGTTCGCTCAACTGGCTCAGGTCGGTGCGCCAGGTCTGCCCTATCGTGTCGTCCAACAGTTTAGAGAGCGATGGGTTAGCCAGCGCCAGCCAACGCCGTGGCGTCACCCCATTGGTTTTATTGCAGAAACGATTAGGGAAGAGGCGAGCAAAATCGGCAAACAGAGACTGTACCATCAGATCAGAGTGCAGCTCCGATACGCCGTTGACCTTATGGCTGGCGACCACGGCCAACCACGCCATGCGGACTTTACGTCCGTTGTTTTCATCAATGATGGAAACCCGCGCCAGCAGATCGTTGTCATCCGGGGCTTCTTTCTGGACGTATTCCAGAAAATGTTCGTTAATTTCGAAAATCAATTGCAGGTGGCGCGGCAAGATTTTACCCAGCATATCAACTGGCCAGGTTTCCAGCGCTTCCTGCATCAGCGTATGGTTTGTATAGGAGAAGACTTTCCTCACCACCGTCCACGCCTCTATCCATTGGAATTTATGCTCATCAATCAGTAAGCGCATCAACTCAGGGATAGCCAGCACTGGGTGAGTATCGTTCAGGTGGATAGCGAACTTCTCTGCCAGATTGGCGTAAGTCTTATGCATCATCCAGTGACGGTTCAGAATGTCCTGCACCGTGGCGGAAACCAGGAAATATTCCTGACGCAGGCGTAGCTCGCGGCCTGAATAGGTGGAATCATCGGGATACAGCACGCGCGACACGTTTTCCGAGTGGTTTTTATCTTCTACCGCCGCAAAATAGTCGCCCTGATTGAATTTACCCAGATTGATTTCATTACTGGCCTGCGCGCCCCACAAACGCAGGGTATTGGTAGCGTCCGTATCAAAACCGGGAATGATTTGGTCGTAAGCGCACGCGATAACTTCTTCCGTTTCCAGCCAGCGCATTTTGCTGCCTTCCTGCTGGATTCGGCCGCCGAAGCGTACTTTATAGCGCGTGCTGTGGCGCGGGAATTCCCACGCGTTGCCGTATTCCAACCAGTAGTCCGGCGATTCTGCCTGCTTGCCGTTAACAATGTTCTGCTTAAACATGCCGTATTCGTAGCGAATACCGTAGCCGCGCCCAGGCAAAGCCATCGTCGCCAGCGAATCCAGAAAACAGGCCGCCAAACGTCCCAGACCGCCGTTTCCTAAGCCTGGGTCATTTTCTTCCTCTAGCAGATCGTCCAGCTCCAGCCCCATGCCATCCAGCGCCGCTTTCAGATCGTCATACAATCCCATCGCCAGCAGTGCGTTCGACAGCGTCCGCCCCAGCAAAAATTCCATCGACAGGTAATACACCTGCCGCACATCCTGCGAAAGCTGTGCGCGGTTCGAGCGCAGCCAGCGTTCCACCATCCGGTCACGCACGGCCAGCAGCGTGGCGTTCAGCCAGTCATGTTTATTCGCAATCGAGGGATCTTTCCCCACGGTAAACATGAGCTTGTAAGCAATAGAGTGTTTCAGCGCTTCCACACTGAGCGTTGGCGAAGTATAGATAAACGGAGAGTTCATAATATTCATTCCCAAGTGAGTGTTATCATACCCTGTCGTTTTCAGGTTGCATGCGGATGACGCGCAACGGGAAAACTAGTGGGTATACAAGCGTTGATAGAGCGCACCATAAGCCTGAGCAGCAACCTGCCAACCAAAGTCCATCGCCATCGCCTGACGCTGCACATAACGCCATAGCGTAGGCCGAGACCACAGCACAAACACACGACGAATCGCGCGGGATAGCGATCCCACGCTGCAATCGTTAAAGACAAACCCGCTTGCCAGCCCATCCGCCAGATTCTCCAGCGAACAGTCTGATACCGTATCCGCCAGCCCGCCGGTGCGGCGCACCAGCGGCAACGTGCCATATTTCAAGCCATAGAGCTGCGTTAACCCACAAGGCTCAAACCGGCTAGGCACCATGATGACATCCGCGCCGCCAATAATGCGGTGCGAGAAGGCCTCGTGATAACCAATCTGTACCCCAACCTGACCGTGATATTCAGCCGCCGCCGCCAGAAAGCCCTCCTGCAAATCGGCATCTCCTGCGCCCAGTACCACCACTTGCCCGCCCTGTTCCAGCAGATCCGGTATCGCGCTTAGCGCAATATCGAGCCCTTTCTGGCTGGTCAGACGGCTGACGATGGCAAAAACCGGCACCTTGTCGTCAATCTTCAAGCCCATTGCCGTTTGCAGACGCCGTTTATTTTCGGCCTTGTTCGCCAACGTATCGCGGCTGTAATGGCTAGCGAGTAAAGGATCGTGTGCCGGATTCCAAATCATCTCGTCTACGCCATTGAGGATTCCGGACAGTCGTCCTTCCTCTTCACGCGACTTCAGTAAACCTTCCATACCGTAGCCATACGCTGGCAGCGTAATCTCATGCGCGTAGGTCGGGCTCACGGTCGTAATATGGTCAGCGTAGTACAATCCCGCTTTGAGGTAGGAAATCTGGCCGTAAAACTCCAGCCCGTACACCTGAAAGAACTCGCTCGGCAAGTGGAGATCCGGCATATGCCGGGCATCAAACAGCCCCTGATAGGCAAGGTTGTGAACGGTAAAGATAGATTTCGCCGGACGGTTACGCGCCGCCAGATAGGCGCAGGTCAGCCCCGCGTGCCAGTCATGGGCATGCACGATATCGGGCCGCCAGTAGTGGTCCAGACCGCACGCCATTTCGCATCCCATCCACCCCAGCAGCGCGAATCGCAGATAGTTATCGGCATAGGCGTAAAGCGCCGGATCGTGGTAAGGGCTGCCCGCGCGTTCATACAGTTCGGGCACATCAATCAAATAAATACCGACGCCGTTAAAATGGCCGAACAGCAGCGTGACGTGTCCGGCGAAGGTATCCAGCTCACGCACAACCTGTAGGTTGGCGATGCCTTTTTTCAGATCGGGGAAAGCAGGCAGGATGACGCGAACATCCATCCCCGCCGCAATCTGCGCGCCGGGCAACGCACCAGCCACATCCGCCAGTCCACCCGTTTTCAACAGTGGAAAGAGCTCTGAACAAACATGTAAGACCCGCATTATTACTCCCGTTTTGTTCCGATGGTGTTTACAGCTTTTCCAACATCGATCGCGTGACCAGCACGATCCCCTCTTCCGAACGGTAAAAACGGCGGCTATCCTCTTCCGCGTTTTCACCAATCACCATGCCTTCCGGCAAATTGCAGGCGCGATCGATCACGCAACGGCGTAAACGGCAGGAGCGCCCCACGTTGACATCCGGCAGAATCACCGTCGAATCGATACTGCAAAATGAATTGACCCGCACGCGCGGGAACAGCACCGAATGCGTGACGACAGAGCCGGAGACGATACAGCCCCCCGATACCAGCGAGTTCATCGTCATGCCATGGCTGCCGGAGCGATCCTGAACAAATTTAGCTGGCGGCAGCGATTCAATCGCGGAACGAATCGGCCAGTGCCGATCGTAGACATCCAGCTCCGGCGTGACGGACGCCAGATCGAGATTGGCGCGCCAGTAGGCTTCCAGCGTACCGACATCCCGCCAATACTGATTTTCATCTTCACCCGACGTGACGCACGACAGGGTAAAAGGATGTGCCCAGGCCAGACGCTGTGAGACGATCTTCGGGATCAGGTCCTGCCCAAAGTCGTGGTTAGAGTCCGGCGTGTTGTGATCCGCATCCAGTAGCTGATAAAGATAGTCCGCATTAAAAACATAGATCCCCATGCTCGCGAGCGCCATGTCGGGGTTATCCGGCATTGGTGTCGGGTTATCCGGTTTTTCGGCAAAATCGAGGATGCGGTGCTGTTTGTCCACGCTCATGACGCCAAAGGCACTGGCTTCTTCCAGCGGCACGGGCAGGCAGGCAACGGTGCATTCCGCACCTTTCTCTACGTGATCGATGAGCATACGTGAGTAGTCCATCTTGTAGATGTGATCGCCCGCGAGGATCACCACATACTCCGCACGGTAGCGCCGAATGATGTCGAGATTCTGACAAACCGCGTCCGCCGTTCCCCGATACCAGTGATCGGTAGAATGGCGCTGCTGCGCAGGGAGCAAATCGACAAACTCGTTCATTTCAGCATTCAGAAATGACCAGCCGCGCTGAATATGCTGCACCAGCGTATGCGACTGATATTGCGTAATCACGCCAATACGACGGATGCCGGAATTCAGGCAGTTAGAGAGCGCGAAATCAATAATGCGAAATTTGCCGCCAAAGTGGACGGCGGGCTTGGCACGCAGCGCCGTCAGCCCTTTCAGCCGCGTTCCACGGCCTCCGGCTAAAATTAATGCCACGGATTTAAGAGGGAGCTGTCTTGCCAACATCAGAGGGTCATGCTTGTCGTTATTCACCATGGCTATCTCCTGATTATTCTTTTAATGGCTTGCGCTTAGGCGGTCTGTTTTATCAAGACACATACCGCCTGCGCTTGTCCGTGCCAGATTCCGCCCTCGGGCGGGTTCGTCTCATCAAACGGCGGTGAAACCTGCCAGTGGCCTTCTGGCAACATGAACTCACCGGCGTGTAGGCTGGCGTTAAACAGCACAAGCCAACGACCAGACAGTAAAATCTGTAGCTGATGCTCCCCTTGTTCCCACTGCTGCGGCGTCAACGGCTGGCCTTCTCTGTTGAGCCATTGCACTGCACCGTCCCCTTCTTGCCACCACGTCTCCTGCTGTAATGCCGGGATCGTGCGGCGCAGCTGGATCAATCCGGCGACAAACTCGCGCAGTGCACTATTTGCGTTTTCCCAATGCAGCCAGGTCAATTCGTTATCCTGACAGTAGGCATTGTTGTTGCCCTGCTGGCTGTGCCCCAGTTCATCGCCCGCCAGCAGCATTGGCGTGCCCTGCGACAGAATCAGCGTCGTCAGCAGCGCCTTCTGGCTCGCCAGCCGACGCTGTAGGATGTCGTCGTCCGCTTCCAGCCCTTCCGTACCGTGGTTATTGCTGAAGTTACTGTCGGTACCGTCGCGGTTACCCTCGCCGTTGGCGTCGTTGTGCTTGTGGTTGAAACTCACCAGATCGCGCAGCGTAAAGCCGTCATGGGCCGTCAGTTTGTTGATAGAGGCGAAAGGTAGGCGGTCGTGCTGCTGGAAAATATCGCTGGAGGCGGCAAAGCGGCGAGCGAACGCGCCGAGGGAAATGTCGCCATGCAGCCAAAAACGGCGCATATCGTCACGGTAGCGGTCACTCCACTCCGCGAACGGCGTCGGGAACTGACCTAACTGATAACCGCCATGCCCGATGTCCCACGGTTCGGCAATCAGCTTGCAGCCCTGTAAACGGCTATCGTTTTTCATGGCGGACAACAGCGGCGCAGCGGCGGTAAAATCCGGGGTTCGCCCCAGCACCGTTGCCAGATCGAAACGGAAGCCATCAACGTGGCAGACCTCGCGCCAGAAGCGCAGACAGTCCATCACCCAATCAATGACCGCCGGATGGTTCAGCCGCAACACATTGCCGCAGCCAGTCCAGTTATGGTATTCACCGTTCTCACCCAGCCAGTAATAACTGCGGTTATCGATGCCGCGCTGGCACAGCGTGGGGCCTTCAACATCCAGTTCTGCGCTGTGGTTAAACACCACATCCAGAATGACCTCGATCCCCGCACGATGCAGCGCTTTCACCGCATCTCGGAATTCATTCAGCGCGTCATCGCCCGCAGCCAAACTGTTATCCACGGCGAAAGGCAGCAGTACGTTATAGCCCCAGTAATTACGCAACCCCAGTTGCTGAAGCCGTGGCTCATCGGCATGCTGCTGCACCGGAAGCAGTTCCAGCGCCGTCACGCCCAGCGACGTCAGATAGTCAATCATCACCGGGTGGCCCAGCGCCGCATAGCTACCGCGAATATCTTCAGGAATATCAGGGTGCAGTTGCGTCAATCCACGAACGTGCGCTTCATAAATCACCGTCTGATGCCAGGGCGTGTGCGGATGCTGGTCATCCTGCCAATCGTAATCCTCTGCCGTGACCACGCATTTCGCCATGATGTCAGCGCTATCGCGTTCATCTCGCTGGTCAATGCCGCCTTGCAGGCAATCGTCATCCACCACCCAGCCGTCAAGCTGACGGGCGCACGGATCTAACAGCAGCTTATGTGGGTTGAAGCGCAAGCCTTGTGACGGCTCGAACGGCCCATCAACCCGGAAACCGTAACGTAAGCCGGGCTGCGCAGCAGGAAGGTAGCCGTGCCAGATATCGCCGCTGCGCGCGGTCAGTTCGAGCCGCTGCTCCTGCTGGCGTTCATCAAATATGCACAGCTCGACCCGCTCGGCATCCGTTGAAAACAGCGCGAAATTCACGCCCTGTCCGTCAAAACTGGCTCCCAGCGGCGTCGGCTTGCCCGTCTGCAATTCTGCCATTTACGCCTCCTTCACCAGATACAGCGTAGCAAGCGGCGGAATAGTCAGAACAAGAGAGTGCTGGCGCTGATGGCTGCCCCATTCCTCACTATAAATCGTCCCAACATTGCCCAAATCGCTACCGTTGTAGTGAACAGAATCGGTGTTGATGACTTCTCGCCAGCCGCCGGGCTGGTTAATGCCAATCCGATAGCCATAACGTGGCACCGGCGTAAAGTTGCTGACCACCAGCACTTCGTTGCCCTGCTCATCACGCCGGACAAAGGCAAAAACCGAATTTTCCCGATCGTCCACCACCAGCCATTCAAAGCCCTGCGGCTGAAAATCTAACTGATACAGCGACGGCTGCTGGCGATAGTAATGGTTGAGATCGCGCACCAGCGTCTGCACGCCACGGTGCCACCCTTCCGGTTCATCCAGCAGATGCCAGTCCAGACTGGCGTCATGGTTCCATTCACGTCCCTGCGCAAATTCGCCCCCCATAAACAGCAGTTTCTTACCGGGATAGGCCCACATAAAACCGTAATAGGCGCGTAAATTGGCAAATTTTTGCCAGACATCGCCGGGCATGCGATCCAGCAGCGAGCGCTTGCCATGCACCACTTCATCGTGAGACAGCGGCAGCACGAAGTTCTCGCTATAGGCGTACAACATGCCGAATGTCAGCAAATCGTGATGATATTTGCGGTGAACCGGATCGTGCTGCATATAGGCCAGCGTGTCGTGCATCCAGCCCATATTCCACTTGTAGTGAAACCCTAACCCGTTGCAATCCGGCGGCAGCGTGACGCCCGGATAATCGGTCGACTCTTCGGCAAGCGTGATCGCCGCCGGTGCGGCATGGCCCAGCATGTGGTTGGTGTAGCGCAGAAACGCAATCGCCTCGAGGTTCTCTTTACCGCCGTAATGGTTCGGCACCCACTCGCCTTCGCTGCGGCTGTAGTCGCGGTAAATCATGGAAGCCACGGCGTCTACCCGCAGCCCGTCGATGCCATAGCGTTCCATCCAGAACAGCGCGTTGCCCGCCAGATAGTTACGCACCTCATGGCGACCATAGTTATAAATCAGCGTGTTCCAGTCCTGATGATAGCCTTCACGCGGATCGGCGTATTCATACAGCGCAGTGCCGTCAAACTGTGCCAAACCGTATTCGTCACCGGGAAAATGTCCGGGCACCCAGTCCAGTAAGACGTTAATGCCCGCATCATGGAGTGCATCAACAAACGCCCTGAACTCCTGCGCGGTGCCGAAACGGCGCGTTGGCGCATAGAGCCCCAGCGGTTGATAGCCCCAACTACCGTCGAACGGATGTTCGTTAATTGGCATCAGCTCCACATGCGTGAAACCCATGTACTGCACATAATCAATCAGTTGCTTCGCCAGTTCCTGATAGCTCAGCCAAAAATTGTTATCCGTATGCCGCCGCCAGGAACCGAGGTGAACTTCATAAATGGAGATAGGTGAACGCAGGCCATTCGCCTCACGCCGGGCATCGCTGGTTGGGACTTTCTCAGGCAACGGCGTAATCAGCGAGGCGGTATCCGGGCGCATCTGCGCTTCAAACGCATACGGATCGGCCTTCAGCCGGATGCTGCCGTGGCTATCGATCATTTCATATTTGTAGAGTTGCCCTGCTTTCACATCGGGCAGAAACAGCTCCCAAATGCCATTCTCCCTACGCAACCGCATCGGGTGCCTGCGACCATCCCAGAAGTTGAACTGCCCCACTACCGAAACGCGCTGAGCATTGGGTGCCCACACGGCAAAACGCGTACCTTCAACCCCGTCCAGCGTTTCCAGATGGGCGCCCAGCCGCTCGTAAGGCCGCAGGTGGGTGCCTTCGGCCAGCAGCCAAATATCCATATCCTGCAACAGCGGGCCAAAGCGGTAAGGATCTTCAATCACCCAGGTTTCTTCACGCCAGGTCACGGCCAATTGATAACGGAACGCGTTTTTCCGGCGCGGCACCAGACCACAAAAAAAACCGCGTTCGTCTATACGTTCCAGCTCAACGATTTTTCGTCCATTGCTGGCATCAACCACCCAGACTGCCTGCGCATCCGGCAGCAGAGCCCGAACTTCAAGGCCTTTAGAAGAATGATGCATACCTAACAGCGAGAACGGATCGGCATAATGCCCGGAAATAAGTGAATTAATCGCATCAGAAAACGCTGACATGGTATCCATCCTCTGATTAACCATTTGAATTAAATAAATAAGTAATATAAAAACGCATTACGCTGCGCTTATATTCTCCCGTTACCTATTTTTAACAAAAATCCAATAAAAATAACGGGTTATTAGCTTGCTAATGAATAACGGCGACGTGTAAAAATAATGAATAGTATGAAAGAGTTCTTGAACCACGCCCCCTAATTCAGCGTAGTCAAAGAACGGAGAAATAACCGAGAACCGATCAAATTTTTCCGTTTATATTTATATGAATAAGTTATGACACGGGATAATTAGCATCTTTTGTTTAAAGATCGATTCGTCCGCTGGCAAAAAGCAGTACAATTTGGCGATTGTGTATGTTGAGACCCCGCCCATGGTTAGCCAGATTGATCTCATTCTTTCCCTGTTACAGCAGATGTGTGTTTATCTGGTTATCGCCTATCTGCTCAGCAAGACACCGCTGTTTATCCCGCTAATGCAGGTCACCATTCGCCTGCCGCACAAGCTGGTGTGCTATCTGGTTTTTTCCGTGTTTTGCATTATGGGAACCTACTTCGGTCTGCATATAGACGATTCGATTGCCAATACCCGTGCGACCGGTGCCGTGCTCGGTGGCATGCTGGGCGGCCCTTCCGTTGGCTTTCTCGTCGGGTTAACGGGCGGATTACACCGCTATTCGATGGGGGGCATGACCGCGCTGGCCTGTATGCTGTCGACGATAGCCGAAGGCCTGCTCGGCGGGTTACTGCATCGCTATCTGGCACGCCGTAATCGTATCGATCTCCTGTTTCAGCCCCTCGTCGTCGGCCTGACCGCACTGGTTGCAGAATGTTTGCAAATGGCGATTATTCTGCTGGTCGCCCGTCCATTTGATAACGCCGCAGAGCTGGTGAGGGACATTGCGCTACCGATGATGATCACCAATACCATCGGTTCCGCCATGTTTATGCGCATTCTGCTCGACAGACGCGCCATTTTTGAAAAATACACTTCTGCATTTTCCGCCAAGGCGCTGCAAATCGCCGCTCGCGCCGAAGGGGCGCTACGTCAGGGATTCAACCCACAAAACAGTATGCGCGTTGCCCGTATTTTGTATGAAGAACTGGGTGTCGGTGCCGTGGCGATTACCGATCGCGATAAACTGCTGGCGTTTATCGGGCTGGGCGACGACCACCACAACGTCGGCGCGCCCATTACGTCATCACACACACGCCGGGCGATAGACAACAATCAGGTGGTGTACGCCGACGGTAACGAGGTGTCCTATACCTGTTCGGTGTCATCACACTGCAAACTCGGTTCCACGCTGGTAATCCCGCTGCGTGGCGAAGATCAGCGAGTTGTCGGCACAATCAAGCTTTATGAACCCAAGAATAAGCTATTTTCCAGCATTAACCGTACGCTGGGAGAAGGGATCGCCCACCTGCTTTCCGCACAGATTCTGACAGGTCGTTTTGAACAGCAGAAACAGCTGCTGGCGCAATCGGAAATCAAGCTACTGCACGCGCAGGTCAACCCGCATTTTCTGTTCAACGCGCTGAATACGCTGTCCGCCGTGATACGACGCAACCCCGATCACGCTCGCCAACTGGTGCTGTCTCTGTCGACGTTTTTCCGTAAAAACCTCAAGCGCAGCAACGATGAAGTATCGCTCAATGACGAGCTGGAGCACGTTAACGCCTATCTCGAAATCGAAAAAGCGCGCTTTGCCGATCACCTGACGGTAGACATTTCGCTGCCGGAGGCGCTGCGTGAAGCACGATTACCCGCATTTTCTCTGCAACCGATTGTCGAAAATGCGATTAAGCACGGTATCTCACAGATGATTGAAAGTGGGCACATCCACATCAGCGGACGCTTGCACGCCAACACGCTGGAACTGTCAGTAGAAGATAATGCGGGCACCTATCAGCCCCGCAGCGGTGGCGATGGATTAGGCATGAATTTGGTCGACCGCCGTATCAAAGCACGATACGGCAACCGCTATGGCATCACGGTAGTCAGCGAAGCGGATAAATTCACCCGAGTCGAAGTGCGCGTCCCGCTGATTTCAGCGCGTAAGGCATTGGAACAGATGGATAGTGTGGCGTGATGGGGTGGATAAACAGATCAGGTGCCAGAATAAGATCAGGCAAATGAAAACTACCTGAGAGCAGGAGAGCACGCTCGGCCTGACGGGAAACTCAAGCCTGATACATCTTCGATTGATAGATATCGGGACGCGTAATCGCCCAGACATAGTTTTCTTTGTTAACCGGAGAATACCCTGCTTTTTCATAGAGCCATGGCGCTGTGGATGTCACAAGCATAATACGCCGCAGTCGTTTAAGTACCGGATGGTCAAGGCAGCATTCCATTAACCAGCTTCCCAACTTTTGCTGCTGATATTCTTCCAGCACATAAACATCACAGAGATAACCAAAAGTCGCAAAATCCGTCACGACACGCGCGAATCCAATCTGCTTATCGTCAGTAAATAAACCGAAATTAAGGCTGTTAGTGATAGATTCCTGAACAGTGTCGATATCAATGCCTTCAGCCCAACTTGAACGCGTTAAATAACAATGTATGGCATGAATATCCAGTAGATCATTATTCGTCGTAACAACAAATTTCTGATTTTCCCATGTTAATACACGTGAGATATCCTTTTCACTGTCAGTACTCATTCGTTTACTTTCTCGATGTCATCTGAGTAGGGAACAGGCGCAACACCAACCGATGTTGCGCCAGAGAAGCAGGAGAACTATGGCAAGATAGCTACATCAAGATAACTACAGCAGGATGCGCAGCATACGGCGCAGCGGTTCAGCGGCTCCCCACAGCAGCTGATCGCCGACCGTGAAGGCGGACAGGTATTCCGGCCCCATGTTCAGCTTACGCAGACGACCCACTGGCGTGGAGAGCGTGCCGGTTACCGCAGCAGGCGTCAGTTCACGCATGGTGATGTCGCGATCGTTCGGTACCACTTTCACCCAGTCGTTGTGAGTTGCCAGCAGTTGTTCGATTTCCGGCAGCGCCACGTCTTTCTTCAGTTTGATGGTGAACGCCTGGCTGTGGCAGCGCAGTGCGCCGACGCGCACGCAGAGACCGTCGACAGGAATGACGCTGCTGGTGCCCAGAATCTTGTTGGTTTCCGCCTGACCTTTCCACTCTTCACGGCTCTGGCCGTTATCCAGCTGTTTGTCGATCCACGGAATCAGGCTACCCGCCAACGGCACACCGAAGTTATCGGTTGGCAGCGAACCGCTACGGGTCAGCGCTGTCACTTTACGTTCGATATCCAGAATCGCAGACGCCGGATCCTGTAGCTCTTTCGCCACTTCACCGTGCAGCGCGCCCATTTGGGTCAGCAGTTCACGCATGTGACGCGCCCCGCCGCCAGAAGCAGCCTGATACGTCGCGGCAGAAACCCACTCCACCAGATTGTTAGCAAACAGACCGCCCAATGACATCAGCATCAGGCTAACGGTACAGTTACCACCGGCAAAGGTTTTGATGCCTTTATCCAGACCCTGCTGAATCACCCCGTGGTTAACCGGATCCAGAATAATAATCGCGTCATCTTTCATACGCAGCGAGGAGGCGGCATCGATCCAATAACCCTGCCAGCCACTTTCACGCAGCTTTGGGTAGACTTCATTGGTATAATCGCCGCCCTGACAGGTAATGATGATGTCCAGCGCGCGCAGTGCTTCGATATTATAAGCATCCTGCAACACGCCTTGATGACCACCTAACGCCGGAGCTGCTTCGCCGTGCTGAGACGTTGAAAAGAATACCGGGTGAATCACATCAAAGTCGCGTTCTTCCACCATGCGCTGCATGAGAACCGAGCCGACCATACCGCGCCAGCCAATAAAACCAACATTTTTCATGGTAACTGTCCTGCTTTGGGGGTAACAAAAAGAATTCTGGCTAACGTCGATAGCGCTTGGTGAGTACTGACTCAGTGAGCTGCCGAAAAGGTCGCGCGCGTCCTGTCGTAAACCTGTAAATTATCGTGTCGTTCAACCTTACAAAATGTACATAAAGTCGCAAGTGAATTTATTCGATAGCACGGCATTTTTCAGCAGTCATTCTAATATCATTGCCTTGGCGCAAGATAATAATGTAGAGCAGCCCATAAAGAGGGCCCAGGTCAGGAAACAAGGTTTCGGGAGTAAAAACCAACATGACAGAAATGATCTCCGCAACGGTGCTGCTGTTGCTCATTATGGATCCACTCGGCAACCTGCCGATTTTTATGTCCGTGCTCAAGCATCTCGATCCCAAACGCCGACGCGTGGTGTTGATCCGTGAAATGCTGATCGCCCTCGGGCTGATGCTGATTTTCCTGTTCGCGGGTGAGCGTATTCTGGCGTTCCTGAATCTGCGTACCGAAACCGTCTCCATTTCCGGCGGTATCGTGCTGTTTCTTATCGCGATTCGTATGATTTTCCCTTCACAAGAAGGCAACAGCAGCGGTCTGCCAGCCGGTGAAGAACCATTTCTGGTGCCAATGGCGATTCCACTGGTGGCGGGACCGTCGATCCTTGCGGCACTGATGCTGCTGTCTCACCAGTATCCTAATCAGCTTCCTCATCTGACGCTGGCGCTGTTTATCGCCTGGAGTATCTCCTTCATCATCCTGCTGATGTCAGATGTGTTCTTACGTTTGCTGGGTGAAAAAGGCGTGAGCGCGCTGGAGAAATTGATGGGGTTGATTCTGGTGATGCTGTCGACGCAGATGTTCCTCGACGGCGTGCGCGCTTATATGAAGTTATAGCCGCATCGTTTCCCCCTGTGTCTTAGTCACATTTTTATGCCAACTAAGACACGGTTTCGTGCGCGATAATATCGCAATTTCCATGCTACCCCGTAGCACGCGCCCGACGCAGGGCGCTCAGTCGCCGCCGCCCTGCGAACCCAGGCTTCCGGCTAAATCATGCCGCTACGCGGTGCCATCGGCGTTCATGATCACCCTTCGGGCCGCCAGTGACGCGTTCCATACGCGGCACTGGCTTTCGCGACGTCCTGTCGCTCACTCGGTACTCATGATCACCGCTGCATAATTTTTACGCCGGATTAATGTCAAAACCTTCCCTTGCAAGAGGGGAGGCTAAAAACATCAAAGCAAAATACTGCCTATTACCGCAATCAGGAACGCGATAGTCCCGAGCAACGTTTCCATTACCGTCCAGGTTTTCAGGGTCGTTTTCTCATCCATCTCAAGGAAACGACTCACCAGCCAGAAGCCAGAATCGTTCACATGCGACAGCACGGTCGCCCCACCCGCAATTGCTACCACAATAAAGCACAGGTCAAACTGACTTAAGCCCGTGGTCGCTGCCACGGTGGGTGCCATCAGCGCCGCCGTCGTCGTCAGCGCCACCGTCGCCGACCCCTGCGCCACACGCAGTGCCGCAGACACGACAAATGCAGCAACAATCACTGGCATCCCCGTATCAGCCAGTGCGCCAGCCAAAGCATTACCAATCCCGCTGGCACGCAGCACACCACCGAACATACCGCCTGCGCCGGTTACCAGGATAATCGAACAAATCGGCCCTAGCGCCCCATCACAGATTTTTTCAAGGTGTGAGCGGCTCTTATCACCACTAAAGACCATCAACGCAAAAAACACCGTGATCAGTAATGCAATCGGCGTTTTACCCAACATACGCAAGAACTGCACCAGTCCACTGTCACCGCTGACAATACCCATTACCGTTAACGTATTGAGCCCGGTATCGAGAAAAATCAGCACCAGTGGTAGCAGCAGGATACTCAGCACCACGGAAAAACGCGGTGGCTTAACGCTCGTATCCGTTTCAACCGCAGACAAGAAGCTTGAAGGCAGCTTGATATCGAATTTTTTACCTGCGTATAACCCATAGAGATAACCGCCGAAATACCAGGTGGGTAACGCAATAAGGCCACCGATAATCACTAACAGGCCAATATTGGCACCCAGTAATTCACTGGCCGCAACCGGACCGGGATGTGGCGGCACCAACGCGTGCATAGCAGCAAAAGCACCCGCAGCGGGGAAGGCATATTTTAATGTCGAACCACCAAAGCGTTTTGCTACGCTGAAAATAATCGGCAGCATGACAACCAAACCCGCATCAAAGAAGATCGGGAAGCCAAAGAGCAGTGAAGCAATACCGAGCGCAAAGGGTGCTCGCTGTTCACCGAACTTGTTGATCAGCGTATCAGCCAACACCTTCGCGCCGCCGGTCACTTCCAGCAAACGGCCAATCATTGCTCCCAAACCAACCAGCAGAGCAACAGAAGCCAGCGTACTACCGAAGCCACTGAGCAACGTGGGGACAATCTTCTCGTATGGAGTTTTCGTCACCAGAGCAGTGACCAAACTTACCAGTGTCAAAGCCAGAAAAGCATGCACTTTAAAGCGCATAATCAACACCAGTAACAGTGCGACTGCGCCTGCGGCGATGGTTAATAGCACACTGGCGCTATAGGCGGATGTTATTTCTGTCATCGTTAATCATCTCTCTTAGACACCGGGCCAGAATTGGCTGATTGTTTGTGAGGTGTATCACATCGTCATTTGATACCGGTAACATGATACGGGTAACATGTTAAAGTCTGGAACCATTAAGTATCATTTAATTTACAGTTTGAGATAGAGATCAAATTATGTCAGGTCGAAGCATTATTCTGATGGGCGTATCAGGCAGTGGAAAATCCTCAGTTGGCGCTGAACTTGGCCGCGCCATTCAGGCAAAATTTATTGATGGCGACGATCTGCATCCGCGCGCGAATATCCAGAAAATGGCCAGCGGCACGCCACTGAACGATGACGACCGTGCACCGTGGCTGGAGCGGCTTAGCGATGTCGCCTACAGCCTGGCACACAAAAACGAGACCGGCATCATCGTCTGTTCCGCGCTGAAAAAGCGTTACCGCGACCGCCTGCGCGAAGGGAACGAAAAGATGGTGTTTATCTATTTGAAAGGCAGCTTTGAGCTAGTGCTCGAGCGTCACAAAGCCAGAGCAGGCCACTTCATGCCAACGGATCTGCTGAAAAGTCAGTTCGATGCGCTGGAAGAACCGGGCAGCGATGAACCGGATGTCCTGAAGGTCGATATTGACGGCACCCGGGAAGAAGTCGTACAGCGCTGCGTTGAGGCACTGCGTGCAGCAGGCTAACGCAGCGGTTTAAAGGCTTTCACCGTCCAGCACGGTAAAACCGACATCGACCATGCCCTGAGCAACTGGCTCGCCCCGCAGACGAGCCAGCAAACGCTCGGTGCCGACACGCCCCATGTGCTCACGCGGCGTCAGTACGCTCGCCAGCTTAGGCACCATCGCCTGACCAATATCGTGCCCGTGGAAACCCGCTACACCGATATCTTCCGGCACGCGCAATCCCTGGCGCTGGCATTCAAACATCGCGCCGACGGCTAAGTCGTCGTTGGTACAAAATACGCTATCGACCTGCGGGTATTCCGCCTGTGTCTGCCGCAGCAGCTCACCACCGAGCGAATAGGAAGACGCCCGCTCACTCATCACGCAGTAACTTTTGAGATCGCTTTCCCACATCGCTTGCTCGTAGCCTCGACAGCGCATAATCGTACGCTCATCCTGCCGCGCCCCGAGATAGACAATATGACGATGCCCCAGCGCAACCATACGCAGCGTCATCTGACGGGCGGCTTCGACGTTATCAAACCCAACGGCCATATCCAGACAGGGCGAGACGGAATCCATCAGCTCCACGACCGGAATGCCGGCGACGTCCAGCATCTGGCGCGTTCGCGGCGTGTGGGTGCGTTCGGCCAGAATAAGCCCATCGATGTGATACGACAGCAGTGAGGTCAGGCGCTGTTCTTCTTTGTCAGGATGATAGCCATAGTGCGCCAACATGGTCTGGTAACCGTGCGCTTCCGCCGTGCGCTCAATACCGCGTAATACCTCGGCAAAAACCTGATTGGTTAATGACGGCAGCAGCACCCCAATCGCCCGGCTGGTGGAGCTGGCGAGCATATTCGGCGCGAGATTGGGAATATAGCCCAGCTCATCCAATGCAATAGCGATCTTTTCCTGCAACGCGGCTGACACCTGCGCAGGGTTACGCAAATAGCGGCTTACCGTCATTTTGGTAATCCCAACGCGGTCAGCAACGTCCTGGAGAACGGGTCTTTTCTTCTTCATCATCGACTAAAAATGCCTGAAAAACAGTAGGCTAAGTCTAGCAAAAAAAACGTAAAGAAAGTAAAGGCAAAGGGGCAGAATCTGAAGGGTAGCGTGCGGCTTTTAAGAGCATAAAAAACCCGCGTCCTTTCCTACGCGGGCTTATGTTTCACATCTTCACCGTCGTTATACCGGCGGCAAATCAAACAGCAGAATTTCACTGTCTTCGCTGGCATGAACAGAAATCGCCGTTTCGTCCCAGACTGCGAATGCATCGCTGGTTTCCGCTTTCTGGCCGTTAATCTCTACCGTACCACGCACCACCTGAACCCAGACGCGACGGTCAGCCTGAATCTGATACACCGATTGCTCCTGCGCTTTCAGCGCCCAGCGCCACAGCGTCATGTCCTGAAAGACTTTCAGCGAGCCTTCACGCGCATCCGGGGACAGCACTAACTGGCGTCCTTGCTGCACATCAAAGCGCTTCTGCTCGTAGCGCGGCGTCAGCCCGGTTTTTTCCGGGATAATCCAGATTTGGTACAGATGCAGCGGTTCGTCCTTGCTGGCATTGTATTCAGAGTGACGAATACCGGTACCCGCACTCATAATCTGGAATTCGCCTGCTGGCACCTGCTCTTTATTTCCCATGCTGTCCTGATGCTCAACGGCACCGGATAAAACATAGGTCAAAATTTCCATATCTTTGTGCGGATGTGTGCCAAAGCCCTGCCCGCCTTCGATAACGTCTTCATTAATGACGCGCAGTGCCGAAAAACCCATGAAATCAGGATCGTAATAATCGGCAAAGGAGAACGTGTGCCAGCTGTCGAGCCAGCCGTGATTCGCATGTCCGCGATCTTGCGCTTGACGTAAATAGATCATGTTATTTCCTCCCGCGTTTTTGATAAGGAAAGTGTAACGGGCGGTGGCAAATAAGATAGCGCAAAAAACTCACCGCTCTGTTCGAAAAATCAGAACAGGATGACGCATTGAGAAATAAGCATTGAGAAATGACGGAACCAGAGATAACTCCAGTTCCGTGTTCGGTTATTACTTAACAACACCTAACGCTGTTGGATCGGGATATAACATCATCCACCGGCCATTATCATTGCTAACGCCCGTTCCAGTCGCTGAAATTTGATAGGTATCAGAATCCATAATCAGGAAACGCTTATTCGATACGGACAATAACGTTCCATTACCATTTCCGGAGTCGGTATAAATAAAGGATTCACGGTCGGTCACGTTGTTGGCAGATGCAACTAAACGACCCTCCGCGGTGACAGAAATATATTTCCCTGTCTGTATCGAACGGAAAGCGAATTTATTTTTATTAAGATAAACCGCCTGAATACCACTATTTACCGACGGATTGACCCCATTTACGGTAATTGGCGCGGACTCACCCGTGACGGTAGCCAGTGTTCCCGTGTTATCGTTATTCCGAGATTTACTGACAGACTGCAACACAATATACATATTGTCGGATGAAGAAGAATTTGTCGCATTGATTAATCCTTCATAGGAAGGATGATCAAAATAAAACTTACCTATCGGCATACGACTGATGACTTCTTTCGTGTAAGGCAGTTGAGTTTCAGACACACCGGCTGCGGTGAATAAGCTGAAAATGCCACGATATATTGGCCTGAATTCGCCACGAAATGCAGAAGAGATGGTCAGACCGGGGATCCATGCGCGCCCTTTTCCCATATCCGCAAGCGTATAACCTTTACCAGGAATCGGCGTATAGGGCACCGTATATCCCAGATTATATTTCGCGGTGTATTCCGCCGCCTTAACCAGTGGATAGCTATTATTCGGGTAGCTCACCATATCTGCCCCGCTTGTATGATACTGGCGCTGGTTATAACCAATCTGCGCCGCCATCACCAATAAGCCTAATCCCCCTTGTGCATGCGCCTGATCGCGGCCACTCTCCTGCAATTGGCCATTCTCATTTTGTACATAATGGATAACCGAACCATTGCCCTCGCCCTGTTTAAAATACGTTACAGCGCTATTATATAATTCAGAATCGTTCAGCCAGACCCCCAAACTCAGGTGAAATAGCGTGTCGGCCGCATCCCAATTACCATTCGCCCAACCGCCATTTACCTGACCATAGGTGCTGGTCAATGGGTAAAATACGTTGGTCATCATTTTACTAAACTGCGCAATATCAGCCGACGACCAGCCGCTGCCGGTATAGCGTAATATCTCAGCCGCATTAAGCAATTTATAACCATACAGGCTGGCGGCAAGCTGTGCGTCGTTGCCCTTAATTGCCGTCAATGTCGTTGACCAGCCATTCAGAATTTTTATCGCCGCATTCGCATAGGCGGGATTTTTTGTCATCGCCCATTCAATTGCGAGGGACAATGCGGCTGAAGCACTATTCTGTAGCTCACCATTTCCCGCACTGCCATTTGTGGGGTCGTTTCGGTATACCACCGCTTTTGGCGTCACCGAATACGTGGCGCTTGCCAAATAGTGAGATTGCAGCAGTTGCCAATCCGTATACCAAGGCTCCTGCTTATTATTAACCCCTGCCTTCATCCGCTCCAAATCCGCTTGCGTATAAAGCATACCCGGATGCAGGAAAGCTTTATCATTGACGGCCGCGTGCCCGACTCTGAGTCCGCTTAGAAACAGACTCAAAAATATAATTATTAAGAAAAAAACACCTTTTTTCTTACTCAAACAGATATCCATACACAGTTTCCTTTTTATTGATTAACAACAGATTACAGAGATCATGGCGTAATGGTGACATTGATTCTGTAATCAGATTTTGCAGGTATTTCCTTTTGTACTGCCAACATGGATGTTCCCACGTTGTCCTTTTGTCGGTTATCGGCAGGTTTTGTCGATAGAACACGAAATTCCGCAGAATCATCATCTTTTATCACGTTGATCGTCCTACCCTCTTTGGTCAACAATGCCGTATTGCCCTTGATAGTAATCTCGGCAGTTGTCACCATTGCCCAACGGTATATTTTGGGGTTGTAGGTTCCTTGTATTGCATCACTTATTGTTATGGCTTTTCCATCTAACCGATATTCTCTGAGTATATTTTCCGCGACATCAGGATAAGCATGTGTTAATTCAAGCCTTGCCGTTGATTGCTTTTCATCCCAAATGAGTGTCGCCACGCCATTAGGATCCTGATTGTCACCATCAAAGGTGAGCGTGTTATGGCTTAAGGCAGATACGCGGAAATACGATGGACGCACGGCATTATCAAAATAACCGGGGAGATTATAATAGTCTTTGCCTAAATCATTAGCCCAGCGGACACCATCATATTCCAGAACAAAAGAGCCAAGATCCTGATGGGCATGATTCGCTTTATTGTCACCAGACTTAATACCTAACCAGACATTTCCCCCATCTGAAAATTGCTTCTTATAAATAAAAAGCGCTGATGGTCCATGAAACAGAAAGTTATCTTGTGTCGTTGCGCCACTGACGCTCACGGCTTGTGGATACCACAGCGCAAATAGCGGCAAAAAGCGATCGAACTCTCCCCACACCTTCCCTGCTGCTGAGCGCGCTAGCGCTTTCTGCATTTGTCCTCTGGCAGCATTAATAATGAGATCTTGTTTGTAGCGATTGCCGAACCAGGCATAAGCGGGGGTATAACCCTGATCTTCTACCGCATCACCGTAGTTGAAACCATCACCAGAGAAACCTTCAATAGCAAAACGATACCAGGGAGTTTTTTCCAGAACGGTATCTGACGATAAACCATAATCCTGACCAAACGCGCTTCTCAGCATCTCCTGCGCAATAATGCGATAGGTCATACCGTAGCTCCAATAAATGGGGCCTTCTGCACTCGCGCCATCTGGTTTATAGGCATCCAGTCCCATCTTCAGCGAGGGGATAATATTGTTGAGCAGCGTCAGTGTCCGTTCGGGATAATGTTCCGCGGTAGCAAGAACTGCTGCGAGTACCCCGCCGTTGCAGACTTCATTCCAATTGGTCGCCCACCATGGAAACCCCAGGCTGGGCGCGGCAGGATCCTTGTAAGCGTAAGCTTTTAATCCCCAATTAATTCCCTTCTCAAGTAGTGCCTCCCGAATTTGCTTCTCTTCTTCGGCGGACAACTGGTCGTAAAGCCAGTCATAGCCGATGGCCACCGCAAACATCATTTCTCCAGCATCAAGAAAACGGGATTGCGCATTCCAGTCAGGAAAGTCAGATACGGCAAGCACGGTTTCTTTCGCTTTTTTAGCGAAACGAGCATCTCCGGTGATTTTCCAGGAAAATGCATTATCCAGGATAATCTTTATAGCCTTCCGCGATGTATCCAGTAATGAAGGTGATGCATCGTTCCCAGTCAATTTATAATGAATAACCGGCTCATTAAGGCTTCCTTCAGCTCTTCTAATTACCTCATCAACCAGCTTTTTCATCTCTTCATCGCTTTTAATCTGCTCTTGGATAATTTTTATATCCTCGCCAGTCATCAATAATCTTGGATGATCTTTTTTTAAATTTTTAACGACAGTATCGCGAGTAAATATATTGATAGCGTTAAATTCATGAGCGTCAGGAACAGCAGCCAGCACGGAGGGAGTGATGAAAATGGTAGTCATCATTATAGCCAGAGAGATTCTATTCATGATTCGTCTATTTTCCTGTTTATCTTATTATCTAACAGGAATAAGCAAGGGATATGCCAAGAGGTAAATAACTTTTATTTTCAAAAGATTAAAATAATGTGTTCAAGAAAAAACACATTCATTATTAGTGTCTACGGCAACCCAGACGCTAGGCGAGACTCGGATCACACAACATGTAGAAAATAGAGGTATGTGTGTCGATTAACTCCTTTCACATACTTTTTTCCCACATTTAAAGCACCTCTTTATTTTTATTGTCGATAAGGTATTACTTATCGATACGGAACTAATTATCGATAAAGTACTAACTATCTATAAGGTACAACGTGGTGAGCGCAGGCTCGCGATCAACACGAGTCCCCGGTCAGGGTAAGGTAGCGTTGAAGCGCAACGGCTACGCCTTCTTTGTCATTATTTGTCGTTACCCAGTCTGCCATGGCTTTAATCTTTGGCACTGCATTCCCCATCGCGATCCCTGTACCGGCGAACGCTAACATTTCTCTATCATTCTCCTCATCGCCGATTGCCAGAATAGCCGCGGGGGGAATCGCGAGATAGTGGGCCAGCGTCTGGCAGGCAGTGCCTTTGTTAACGCCCCGCTGCATGACTTCAAAATAGTTAGGTTCGCTGCGCACAAAATAATAACGACGAGAAAGCGACGGAGGGATACGCCCGGCCAGTGCATCTATCGTGGTTCGTCCCTCAACAAACATCATTTTTGGCGTCTGTCGTCGGGAATGGGTTTCCCAATCTGGCGGCAGGATAACCACCGGCATACGGCAATACCGCAAGGCACCCGCATCAGAGAGAACAGGCCTGCTGGCAACCAACTGCTGCCCATCGATTTGGTAGCATTCCAGATTCAGACTGCGGCCAAAATGCGTCAACGTCAGAATATCGTCATGATCCAGAACGTGGGCGCTAATCATGGCGGATTTTTCCTGACTCCAGATCAACGCACCGTTGCAGGCGATAGCCCAGCAGCGAGAACCAACTAGCCCTAGCTGATCCATGATTTGCAATACGCTGGGCAGCGTCCGGCCAGAAACCAGCGCCACATGGATGCCCTTTTCCAGAGCCTCTTGCAATATTCTGCATGTCGCTGGCGTCACTGCTTTTTGTGACGTCAGCAACGTGCCATCCAGATCGATAGCCAGCAATTTAAATTCCATTGCCCTTCCTGCTCATGATCGTTTCTGAAGCGAGCGAAAGCGTCAGATATCAACGCTAACGCTCCACCAAAGAATAAGACACGCCTCCCTCGCATGAGGGAGGATGCATTTAGATGATGCCAATACCTGCTGCGGCAAAGCCTAATACAATTAACAGGATAAGCACCCGATTAGGGCTGACCTTCTTCTTGAGAAGCTTGAAACACCCTAATACCAGCAGCAGTGGAATGAGGCCAACGCATATCTTGTCGAGAATGTCCTGCAACACGAAGGGCTGTCCGGCGATGGTGGTGTTATAGGTCGTGGTAAATTTCACCATACTGGCACTCATCGCACCGACCATCATCAAGCCCATAATCGACGAGGCTTTGGTAATACAGCCCAACAGGCCCGACTGGGTCGCTTCCGCAATGTATTTCGACCCTAGCCGATACCCCATCACCCCACCATAGTAACGAACCAGATAACTTGGAATGTTATAGATCAGCAGGAAAAGCAAAGGACCCAGCGGGTTTCCCTGAGAGGCTAACCCGATAGCAATCCCCGTCGCGATAATACGTAACACACCGTAGAAGAAAGAGTCGCCCACCCCCGCAAACGGCCCCATCAGGGCAACTTTGATGCCGTTAATACTGGATTGATCAAAGTCGGGATTGTTGGCGTTTTCTTTTTCCATCGACAGCGTTAGCCCCATGATGAAAGGAGATAAATGCTGATTGGAGTTAAAAAACTGGCTGTTACGCTTTAGCGCGTCCAGATAACGGTGCGGGTCTGGGTAGATCTTTTTCAGCATCGGCGCCAGCGCCCAGCCATAACTCAGCCCTTGCATACGCGTAAAATTCATCGATCCCAGCAGTTGGAACTGGCGGAAGAACAGCTGGCGAAACAGCTTTTTCTCACTCTTGTTATCACTGTATGCACTGGCATTGTTTGTTTCGCTGACGTGCCTGGTTTGGATATCAGTCATTGAAGAACCCATCCTTATCGTCTACAGAAGCCGCCGGAGCAGTGGCAGCATTCTGTTTGTTGGCTTTGAGCTGGTTGAACTCGTTAAAACACAGGTAAACGGCGACAGAGGCGGCAATAATCGCGATCCCCATGATGGGCAGTTTTAAGTAGGCGGCCATGGCAAAACCGATAAAGAAGAAAGCCGCGATATTACGGTTCCACAACGCCTGAAGAAGAATGGCAAAACCTAAAGCGGGTAAAATCCCTCCGACGGCGGTCATGCCACGCATCACCGTGCCAGGAATGCTTTCCACCAGGCTGCGAATGACGTCCGTCCCATACAGCACCCCAAAGAATGCGATCACCGCAAACGGTACGCCGTAGAACAGCGTCATCCCTAGTGTCATCCCGAGTGCAGCGCGATCTTTGCCCTCTTCAAGCAGCGCATCGTATTTCTCGACCAGACCGGTATAAACCAGCTTCTCGACCTGATAGACAAAGACCGCCAATAAACTAATCGGCAATGCCAGCGCGACTGCAACGGCGGGTTCGGCTTTCGTTAAAATAGTAAAAGCCGTAGCCAGTACCGAGCCGACCGCAAGGTCAGCGGGCACAGAGCCGCCGATGGTGATAGTGCCGAGGAAAATGAGTTCCAGCGTCGCACCAATGATGATGCCCTGCTGGAAATCCCCCAGGACAAACCCAACCATCGCACCACAAATCAGCGGGCGTTCAATCAGTGGCTGCCCTAGCGTGTGGTCGGCAAACTTGGCGATATACATCACCAATGCAATAAGAAGTGCTGTTGTTAACATGGTGACCTCGCTTAATGAGCGCTATCCAGCATCTCAATCAGGTTTTTTATCGGGTGTGAAGGTAAGACCTGGTACTCAACCGCCACGCCACGTTCAGCAATCGCATGAAAATCAGCCACATCTTCCGGAGTCACATATACGGTGTCGCTGATTCTCGTTTTTGCCGCCAGGTTGTCGGTAATACGGCCGTAGTTCGCAACGTTTAACGTTTTTATCGCAGGGACTTGTTCAATCAAGCGCCGCGCATCGGCTGCGTTATTGATAATGAGCAGAATTTTCATGCTGTCGGAGCGGGCGTCATTCAGTACATCAACCGCATCCGCAACCGTCATAATGGCGCATTTAGCCGTATCCGGGGCGGCCATGCGTAACGACATCTTTTGTACGTCGTTATTCACAATCTGATCGTTCGCAACCAGAATGCGGTTAACTCCAAGGTGTTTTGTCCAGACAACGGCGACCTGTCCATGAATCAGACGGTCGTCAATACGAATAAGTGAAATCATGGTATTTACTCCTGTTATTAGAATTTACCAGTAGGGGGTCCAGATTCGGGTAAGGCGTACCAGGGCTTCAAACCAAAAGTAATCACCCCAGAGATTGGGTTCGTTAATTCCCATATTGCGGCCGAAGTTATAAACACCTTCGCGCAGCAGCCCGTCGGTGTGATGAGCGAAATAGTGCTGGCGCAAATTCTGCGCGATCTGCGTGATGGCATGGTGATAGGCGGGACGCAGCGGATCGGTAATGGGCAACTGCTTTAGCAGTTCCGCCAGCCCGCATACGGCAATCGCTGCCGCAGAGGTATCTCGAAACGCGTTATCCTGCGGCGTAAAGATCAAATCCCAGTAACAGACATAATCTTCCGGCAGCCGGTTGAGAAAATAGTGAGCCAGCTTGCGGGACAACTCCGGAAGCTCGCCATCGCCGGTATAATTAAAGCCCAGCGCAAAGCCATAAATGCCCCAGGCCTGCCCACGAGACCAGCAGGAATCATCGCTGAATCCCTGATGGGTATCGCCATGTAGTGGGCGTCCGGTGCGGATATCCATATAAAACGTATGAAACGTTGAGGCGTCATCTCTGACCAGATGGCGTGCGGCTAAAGCAAGATGGCGCTGTGCGGCTTGCCGATAGCCAGTATTTCCCGTCTCATTCGCAGCCCAGAACAAAAGCGGGACGTTCAGGTTACAATCAATAATCATGCGCCCCTGCCGCGCAGGATCGCTGAGATCGCCCCATGCCTGTATCACCCCTGCGGTTTCGTTATAACGCTGATACAGCAGTTCCGCAGCACGTAGCGCGAGTGAACGGGCGCGTTCGTTGCCGGTTAGGCGCCAGGCATTGACGCAGGACAGCAGGTAAAGGAACCCTAAGTCGTGGGTATCGACTTTGATGTGGTTATCCAGACGCGTTTCAAAGCTGTCCAGCAGCCCTTCCGCTACCTGACGATATTTATCATCCCCGGTAACTTCCCAGGCCAGCCACAACATGCCAGTCCAGAACCCTTCCGTCCAATCGACCTTTTCAACCGTCGGATAGTGTCCACTGCTGGCGCTGGCAGCAGGAAATGTGTGGCTAAAACGCGGCAACATCTCGTCCAGCTTTTTTAAAACATCCTGAATGGCATCATTGAGCCATACCGGAGAAAGTGGAGGGTGAAATGCCTCGTAGCGCGCATCTAATGGCTCAAGAATGATCGTCATTGCGATAGCTCCGTAGTAAAGAAATCGTCGGAGCCATCCTGTTCAGCGCTAAAGTTCGCTTCACGCGCCGCCTGAAGCGCTGGAACGGCATTCATGTACTGCATACCTTCTGTAGCCATCGTGATCGCTTCACGCACCCGAGCGGCGGTATCGCTGTTTTCAGACATGCAAAATGCCATCAGCATGATCAAATTAGCGCCGCTAATCACGTGCATATGTGGGTATTTCACCATCAGTTGCACCGCGGTATTATTAACGCTGCCTCCCTGCATATCGGTGAAAATAACTAACTCATTTCCACGCCGCGCCGATTCCTGCGCAATCTCAATAAAACGTTCAGCCAATTCAGCTGTAGAACCAATATCGCCGCAATAAGCGCAAATAGGTTGAATCGCATGATCTTCGCCAATCAGTAAATTCAGGGCGGATACCGTCCCTTCAGCGTATCGGCCATGGCTGGCGATATAAACTTCTCGCATAACGCGTTCCTTAATTTATTTACAGCAACTGGCAGCATTAATGCACTTACCATGCCAGATTATTATTCAATTGTTTTTATTGGGTTTTATTTCAGTTATTAGACGCTAAAAATACTGTCCAGATCGGCATACAACGATGTGTCGAAACGCGGTGAGCGCCTATTTATGTCAATAAAAAGAGAGGATAGCCACGCCATCCGGCTATCCATTTTTATGCGCAAGGTGTCAGTATGGTTCGGCGTGGCAGAGAGCGAAGTGGCGAAAGGCGACACTGACTCATTGGTCAGCGTCGCATTATTACGGCGTAGGGTCTGAAGAAATCCAGGGCTCCATGATTTCATAAATCATCAGCACTTCTGTCAATGGAACGACAATATGGTATTTACGGTTCAGTACCTGAAAAAACGTATCGTGAACATCGACAAACGCCTGCTGTTCAGCCGTTAGCGCGGAGTCATCACGATGGCACATGCCAGTATTGACCATGACCCGTTCAATCATCAGCGCAATGTGCATAAACAGATTAATGCGTAAATAGCTCTCAAAATGAATTTTGTAGAAAAATTCATACTGCTTAATTACGGCTTCCACTTCATCAATAATAATCACCGGATTAAGGAAATTAAGACGTCCGGCAACGCCTTCTACCGTAAATAGCTTAACCACTTCATCAATCATAGGTTCCATTCCACCGGAGATAAGCAGGTCGGTAAAATAGTCCCTGTGCAGGATGTCAAACTTCTCTTTTATTAATTGCTCAACACTAATAATGGGGATATAACCTGCATCAAGCGCAGTCGTGGTAATGACGAGCCGTGTGCCATTTAATGCCGGATCGGCCTGTGACAGTTTGTATTTTAAATCATCATATTCCATTGTGACGATATCTATTGTGTCAGAGGCCAGATAGCGTAATACAATATCTCTCAGCTTTCTGGAAATCCCCTCACCAGATATACATGAAATGATAATTTTATTACCGGGAAGCATACCCGCGTAATACCTTGTTTCGACCTCATAGGCGCCTTTTACGCCGTCGATAATCTCTTCCATGGACAATCGACTCTGAATCTTAGATGCAATGTCCAGCGCCATCGCCGTGCTGACATTATTAATGACTAACAACTCACCGTGAAGGTGCAGTTTTATTTCCTCATAGATCTCTTTCAGCGATCCCATATCGACCAATATAATCAACCCTGCACGCTGTTTGATGCTATCCAGATGGGCAATCAATAGATCAATGATCTCCCGTGTCGAGGTCGAGTTGGGCATATCAAACGCTTTAAAGTAGTATCCGCCCGTTAGTTGGTTTGCAATCCCTGCAATACTGGAAGCGGTGGAGCGACCGTGGGAGACAATCACGCCCTGAATCAAATCATCATCGCCGGATAATTTGTTCATGGCACAGCTCAGCAGCGGCATCAGCAAAGGATAATCGGTGTTTGTCACATATTTTTTCAACAAACAGAGGCATTCAAGCGCCAGCAGCCTGGCTTTTGCAGAAACATAATCGGTGATGGCCGTCAGTTCATTGATGTATTGCGCTTCACTGGCATTATTCATGGCGTAATGCAGGCAAAGCCAAACCGTTTTTCGATAGTCTGCGTTACATTCAATACCCGTTTGATTTTCCAACTCATTAATGGCCCGCATCGTGTTTTGCCAGATATAGCCGCTGTAGAGTTCCTCTTTCTGAACGGTACAGTTAAGCGTGGTGAGCAGTTGTTCGAGTTTTCGATTCAACAGTAGGGTATTGCCGCTGTGACAAAACTCTTTGAATATCACGTCATCCCGCATCGCTTTTGGCAACAGTGATGAAATATCGAGGGAAGCTGAAGGTTTTCGCGCGGAGAACACCAGCGTATCGCCATTCATTTGACCGGGCTGGAGAGGCTGTAATGCAATATATTCTGAATGCTGGTTTTCACTCCATGCACTGGCACACATCACTCTGACTTGGTTTTTCAATTCACCAATATTTCCCCGAATGGGAGACGCCACCAGTTGATGCATCAACAGGCTATCCATATGAATATCGCAGTTCAGATCGCTCGCTTCACGGCGTAAAAAATACTCTACCTGAGCAACCCGCTCGGTCAGCGGACGGGAAATAAAGTTTGGTAGCGCAATACGAATGGGAATACGCCGACGAAAAGTATTCAACAACACCGTATCGACATTTTCCGTCGTGGCAAAAATAAAGCGGATCGCGGCCGAGTGGCGAGTACGGTTATCTCCCAGACGATAGAAGTAACCTTTATCCATAAATAAAAAGAGTTTTTCCTGATTTTCCGCAGATAAGCGATGCACTTCATCAAGAAACAGGAAACTGCCGTCAGCATCATCAAAGGCACCTTTTTTATCCCGATCGGCCCCGGTAAATGCCCCTTTTATATAGCCAAACAGCGTAGCGGAAAGCAGTTCGGGATTGTTGGCATAGTCGGCACAGTTAAGCTCGACCAATGGCTTGTCCAAGGCAACAATACCGCGATCCTGTGCATAAAGATGAATCATTGCCGCCAGGTGGCTTTTCCCAACGCCACTCTCGCCAGAGAGCAATATCGGTAGCCCCCGACCGGGATAATTCACCGCAGAACGACAAGAAGAGATGGCTTGCTGCAAACTTCCTGTAGCACCAATCAGTTCACTAAAAACATCATCATGCTTGAGCGGTATCACTGTATCTGGCGAAGTTTGTGGACGAGTATCGATATAAAAACGGACAGGGCGAGTATTCTGCTTATGGAGTTTGCCCTCATCGCACAGGCGATTAAGGTAATGGCTGATAACGCTACGGCTGACCTGAATAAAACCGGCACAATCCAGCGCCGTGAATCCATGGGTATTACTGGCATAGTGCGTGATGATGTTTTGGAACAGTTTATCTTTCGCGGACAAAGCCATAAGCGGATTCCACCGTAGTGAGCAGGATAGCATCCATTCATTTTTAGACACTAGACACTAAGAATTCATTAAACACTAATAACTATCTGCGCGATAAAGAGAAAATGAAACATCGTTTTTACTTTGTTGTGATCGTCTTCGCATCCTAAATGCAATTGGGTAGAGCGTACTGACAGAAAGGTACATCACCAGCGCGATGCATCGGTTAAACATCAGAGAATGGCGATGGAATAAGGGAGAAAACGCGCGGAAGATCGGAAACAGGGTGGCTCAGGAGCGGACGACAGGCAAAAAAAAAGCCAGCACCCGAGCTGGCTAAATAATACTGGAAGCAATGTGAGCAATGTCGTGCCTTCACAGAGAAACCGGCTCGTCATAAACACCATTAACACAGGCACATGACACCGTTCCCCGGAACGCACAGCAATAATAATCATTATCATTCGCAGTTGTAAAGTGCTTTTTGCGATAAATTCTTATTCTCAATACGAGCTGCGTCGCGGCCCATTTTTCGCCCTCTGCTTCTTACTCTGGCTGCGCTAATGACCTCGCCAGCAGCGTGATGGGGTGTTCACACCGTTTGCTGGTCGACATCTCAATCTGCCATTTACAGGTTTCGCAGTCCGTTACCACGATATCGACGCCGCTCTCTTCAATCTGCTGGAACAGCGGTGCGCCAATGCCTTGCGACGTGGTGTAATTCTCTTTCTTGAAACCATAGGTGCCAGCAATACCGCAGCACTGGGAATCCAGCATCACCAGTTCAAGACCGGGGATGCGTTGCAGCAGCGCCAGGGTATACGCCGTCCAGCCCATCCTCTCCAGATGGCAGGGTGTGTGATACGCCACCCGCAGTGGCAATTTACGCAGCGGCAGCGTTCGCCCTTCTTCTTCCAACAGGCGATAGAGCTGGCGCGTCACCAGTTCGACGCCATCGCGCACGTGACCGTTATCCACACCCAGCAGATGCGGATATTCATCACGCAGCGTGAACGTACAGCTGGATGACGTCGCGACCACCGGCAGGGATTTCTGATTGATCGCCTCATCCAGCGATTTGATATTAGCGTGCGCCTGCTTTCTGGCCTTGTCGTGAAAACCATTGGCGATCAGCGGTACGCCGCAGCATTTCTCTTTATTCAGCAACTGGACGCCAATGCCCATCGCGTTAAAGACCTGAACCAGATCTTTACCCAGCTGTGGGTGGTTGTAGTTGACATAGCAGCCGTGGAAATAAGCGACCTGCTCATCATAGTCCTGCTGCTTTGCCGCCTGCTGACGATACCAGCGCCGGAAGGTGCCGAACGAATATTTCGGCAACTGACGACGATGGTCGATTTTCAACGCCTTATCCAGCAGTTGGCGCACGGGCTTCAGGCTGGTAGCCGTGTTGACCAGCGGCGCAAACGGTGTGGCAATCGACCCCATAAGATCGGTATGGCTCAGAATCGCGTCGCGCAACGTCGGCTTGTGATTGCTGTGCGTCGCTTTCGCACGCTGAATAATGTCGCCAATTTTGACATCCGACGGACATGCGACTTCACAGCGTTTACAGTTGGTGCAGTATTTCAACGCGTCATCGTACAGTGCCGGGTCTTTACGCCGCAGGCGTTCGCCGTCCGGTCCAGCCTGTTTCGGGCCGGGATAAAGCGGGTTCACGCGCGATACCGGGCAGTACGTGGTACAGACCGTACACTTGATACAATCTTCAAAACTGTTATCGCTAAGCAGGCTCATGGGTTGCCCTCCTTCAAAATCTGTTCGGCAACATGCAGTGCGCTAAGCAAGGACACCCCGGCTCCACATCCCTGCGCAATCGGGTCGAAGCCTTCCAGCACCGCGCCGATGGCGTACAGATTGCCGATCGTTTCGCCCCCAATACGCGGGTGGAGATGTTCATCAACGATCGCCCCAAACTGCATATAGGGCTGCGGCGCAAACACGTCCTGCTGGCTCCAGCCTTCGCGCTGCTCCGCAAACCGAATATCCAGCCCAAAGACTGGCTCTGTCACCCGATCGAACTGCGTCACCAGCCCGTTACTGAAGAAGCTGCCGCTCGCCAGCACCGCGTACTTCGCCCGTAGCGGAATATCACGGTGATGGTGGCTATGAACGGCAATCTCCTGCGCCGACAGTGTTGCACGCACCGCGCGGTCGCCCGGCATTACCATGCCACCCAACTGACGAAAGCGCTGCGACAGCGCCTGATGCAAGCGCAATCCGAGAACTGACGGTGGTAAGGTCGGCAACAGCGATATCGGTTTACCTAGCGCCTCAGCGAGTTCACCCACCACCTCGGGACTATCCAACCCCAGACAGGCGGGCATGATGATGGCATCGTTACCGTTGGCCAGAAGCGACAGTTCCTCCACCAGCGCCGCGCGGTTTTCTGGTCGGTCGAGCACACGGGCGATATTTACCGCACGGAATTCACTGGGGTTTTGGCGTAACCGATCCAGCACCGGCAGCTTGAGGTCATCACTGCGCGCCGCGATCCCCTGCGCCTGAAGCGTACCGGCAACAATTCGGGACTGAAAATCCAGAAAACCTTCGATACCAGCAATGAGCGGGTTATCGCCAAAACGGGAATCCGGCAGGCCACGCGTTACGCCATCAACCGGGCTCAGCCAGCATGCGCGAAACTTACCTAACGGCGTCATACGCCAGTGATTCTGCTGATAGCTGCCCAACAGGGAGATAGTGCTGCGATCCAGCAATGCTTCGACCTGTGGCAACAGTGCGGCAACCGCCGCCGTCCCCATGCGCGAATAAGGGTGGTGAGGAGCCTGACGCGCCAGCTCATCCAACGCCTCAAGCGGCTGGCTCACAGGCTGTCCGTCAGGGAGATGGGAGAGTAAATCCAGCGCACCGGAAGAAAAATGCAGCGCATTTTGCCCGGCGCTGACAATTGCGCAGCGTTTCCCCTGCTCCGCCAGGCGAATACCGCAGGTCAGCCCCGCCAGTCCTCCGCCGATAATCACAACGTCATAGCGCATGACGATCCTCCTGGCTGTCGCTGGCCGTCAGGCCGCACAATCCCTGATAAATCCAACTGGTAAACTCGCTTTCACGCAGGGCATTGCCCCACGCGACTGGGCGAATCCCTTTCCAGCGTTCGTTCAAAAACTGGCTGAGCTGCGTGAGCGACTGCTCCGGCGTCGCGGTGCCCAGACGGCATAGCAGACCCGCTGCACGACAGGCGCACAGTTCCCCCTGACAGGTGCCCATGCCAACGCGAGTACGGCGACGCAGGTCAATCAGGTTATTCACCTGCAATGATTCCACGGCGTAGCGCACTTCTCCCGCCGTCACGGCCTCACACTCGCACACCAGACTGCGATCAAGACGTTCACCGGACAGCATTCTTCCAGCACGTTCACCGTGGCGATAAATCGCCGAGCCGCGCAGCGGCGCGGAGAGCGGTTTTGCCGCAGGATAAGCTGACAGGGCGTGAGGGGCGGTTTTCACCTCATCCAGCGACTCAGAACCGGGCAGCGGCGTCTGTGCCGTCGAGCAGGCCACGTCATGGCCCAGCTTTTTGCAGATAGCGTCCGTCACCCACTCCGCCATCAGACGGTAGGTCATCAGCTTGCCGCCGGTGATGGTAATAAACCCTTCCAGCCCGTCGCGGCTGGCATGGTCGAGCAGCACAATGCCGCGACTTACGCTGCGCCCGCTGGGGTCACTGTCGTTGGCAACCAGAGGTCGGACGCCGGCATAGGCGCGCAAAATTCGCGTGCTCGCCAGAGACGGCGCCAGCATGGATCCCTCGCGCATCAGCGTTTCCACTTCGGCAGGTGTCACCAGCATATTGTCGATTTGGTCGTAGTCGATGTGGGTTGAGGTCGTGCCAATCAGCGAAATGGTATCGCCCGGCACCAGAATGTCGGCATCCGCGGGTTTACGGCAGCGATTGATCACCATGTTGTTGATGCGGTGTCCAAGAATCAGCAGCGCGCCTTTCGCCGGGAACATGCGCACGCGCAGATCGGCATATTCCGCAATGTGTTGCCCCCAGATTCCCCCTGCGTTAACCACCACCTGCGCGTATATTTCTGTTTCTACACCTTTTTTATGGTCGAAAACGCGCACACCAGTAACCCGATCGCCCTGACGAATCAGCCCGATAACCTCGTGATAGGTCAAGACTTCCGCGCCGTGCTCGCAGGCATCGATCATGTTGGCCGCCGTCAGGCGAAAGGGATCGACAGAACCATCCGGCACGCGCACCGCGCCAATCAACGCCGGATTAGCCGCGGGTTCCAGCCGCAGCGCTTCCTGCGGGTCCATCGCTTGAGCACGAATCCCCGCCTGCTGGCAGGAGGCAATAAACTGCGCCTGCCAGCCAAGATCGTCTTCCGGCAAGGTAATAAACAGGCCGTCGGTCGGTTCAATACAGTGGCGGGCAATCCGCCGGAGAATCTGATTCTCTTCAATGCATTCGCGGGCAGACTCGCCATCGGTAACCGCATAGCGGGCGCCGCTGTGTAATAGGCCGTGATTACGCCCGGTTGCCCCGGTCGCAATATCATAACGTTCAAGCAACAGGCAGCGCAGTCCACGCAGGGCGCAATCCCGTGCCGTACCAGCTCCCGTCGCACCTCCGCCGATGACAACCACGTCAGTTTCACGCCAGTTCCCAGTATTTTGCATCATATTCTCGCTCCGGGCGGATGGTATATGTTGCTATTGGGACACAAAAAGGAGGGTTAATGTTTGATAAAGAGCAAAAACGAACACTAAACGAAAACAAAGAGGTGTCTAAAAACAATAAGTGTGATTCAGGTCACTAAAAGCACACTGTGGAATTTTCCGATTCTGTTAACATGAGCGCAAAAATCGTCACAGTTTCATAAAAGTGTAACATTAGCGTCATGAATCACACTCATTTGTACGCTAGCCCCTTACAATAACGTTCGTAATAGAACAAAAAAGCTATCGTTTTTTTTCGCATTGGAGATATCTATGCTGAGTATTTTTAGGCCCGCAGCCCACCAGGCGCGCGTATCGCAGGATCGTGTCGATCCCCTCTATCGCCGTCTGCGCTGGCAGATATTCATGGGGATCTTTTTTGGCTACGCCGCCTACTATCTGGTACGCAAAAACTTCACACTGGCAATGCCTTACCTGATTGAACAGGGCTTCTCACGCGGTGACCTTGGCTTTGCGCTATCCGGTATCTCTATCGCCTACGGCTTTTCCAAATTCATCATGGGTTCGGTATCTGACCGTTCCAACCCACGGGTTTTCCTGCCTGCCGGTCTGATTCTGGCAGCCGCCGTGATGCTGTTCATGGGCTTCGTGCCGTGGGCAACGTCAAGCATCGCGGTGATGTTCGTCCTGCTGTTCCTGTGCGGCTGGTTCCAGGGAATGGGATGGCCACCGTGTGGACGCACCATGGTTCACTGGTGGTCGCAGAAAGAGCGTGGCGGCATCGTATCCGTATGGAACTGTGCTCACAACGTCGGCGGCGGGCTTCCGCCTCTGCTGTTCCTGCTGGGTATGGCCTGGTTCAACGACTGGAAAGCCGCACTTTATATGCCGGCCTTCGCCGCGATTCTGGTTGCTCTGATTGCGTTTGCACTAATGCGTGACACACCGCAATCCTGTGGTTTGCCACCGATTGAAGAGTACAAAAACGACTATCCGGTTGATTACAATGAAAAAGACGAAGAAGAACTGACGGCTAAGCAGATTTTCATGCAGTACGTTTTCCCGAACAAACTGCTGTGGTACATCGCTATCGCCAACGTCTTCGTTTACCTGCTGCGTTACGGCATCCTCGACTGGTCACCGACTTATCTGAAAGAAGTGAAACACTTCGCACTGGATAAATCGTCCTGGGCCTACTTCCTGTACGAATACGCGGGTATTCCGGGTACGCTGCTGTGCGGCTGGATGTCCGATAAAGTGTTCAAAGGCAACCGTGGTGCAACGGGCGTGTTCTTTATGACGCTGGTGACGATAGCGACCATCGTGTACTGGATGAACCCAGCCGGTAATCCGGGTGTGGATATGGCCTGTATGATCGTCATCGGCTTCCTGATTTACGGCCCGGTGATGCTGATTGGTCTGCACGCACTGGAGCTGGCACCGAAGAAAGCAGCAGGTACAGCAGCGGGCTTCACCGGCCTGTTCGGCTACCTCGGTGGCTCCGTTGCCGCTAGCGCCATCGTCGGCTACACCGTTGACTTCTTCGGTTGGGACGGCGGCTTCATGGTGATGATCGGCGGCAGCATTCTGGCGGTACTTCTGCTGATTGTTGTTATGCTGAATGAGAAAAAACATAAAGCAGAGTTAGCCAGCCGCGCTTAACCCGCTCTTGTAAGCATCCCTCTGGCGGCGTCATGATGACGCCGTCTTTCTCTCAACAGAAAGAGGTTTGATCGCATGAACG
Organism: Pectobacterium aroidearum; assembly: GCF_015689195.1. Classification (GTDB taxonomy): domain Bacteria; phylum Pseudomonadota; class Gammaproteobacteria; order Enterobacterales; family Enterobacteriaceae; genus Pectobacterium; species Pectobacterium aroidearum. Next base: position 343,822 of record NZ_CP065044.1, on the reverse strand, counting down.
TTACCGTAACATCCCTACTCTCCGCCCTCGCACTCTCCGTCTCCCTTAGTGCTTCCAGTCACGCGAGTGACTCCGCTTCATCAACCGACAAAATCGTCATTGCCCACCGCGGTGCCAGCGGCTATCTACCCGAGCATACACTTCCAGCCAAGGCAATGGCCTACGCTCAGGGTGCCGATTATCTGGAGCAGGATCTGGTGCTCACCAAAGATAACGCGCTCATTGTCCTGCATGACCACTATCTGGATCGCGTGACCGATGTGGCAGAACGTTTTCCGCAACGTGCCCGTAAAGATGGACGCTTTTACGCTATCGACTTCACGCTACAAGAGATCAAGTCGCTGAAATTCACCGAAGGATTCGACATCAAAGACGGTAAGCAGGTACAGAGCTACACGAACCGCTTCCCGATGTGGAAATCCGACTTCCGCATTCATACCTTTCAGGAAGAGATTGAATTTATTCAGGGTCTGAACCACTCAACGGGCAAAAACATCGGGATCTACCCCGAAATCAAAGCGCCGTGGTTTCACCATCAGGAAGGGAAAGATATCGCCCGCGAAACGCTGGCCGTGTTGAAGCAGTATGGCTATACGAAAAAAAGCGATAAGGTCTTCCTGCAATCGTTTGATGTTGCTGAGCTAAAGCGCATCAAAACCGAATTGCAGCCGCAGATGAAGATGGACCTAAACCTGATTCAACTGATTGCCTATACCGACTGGCATGAAACCTACGAGAAACAGGCCGATGGGACGTGGGCGAATTACAACTACGACTGGATGCAAAAGCCCGGCGCCATGCAGCAGATTGCAACCTATGCCGATGGTGTCGGGCCGGACTACCACATGCTCGTCCAGAAAGGTTCGACGCCTGACAACATCACCTTTACCGGCATGGTGAAGGAAGCCCACCAGCATAAACTTCAGGTACACCCGTTCACGGCAAGGGCTGACAGGCTACCAGCGTACGCCAAGGATGTCGATCGGCTTTACGATATTCTCTACTATCAGGCGGATGTTGACGGGCTGTTCACCGATTTCCCCGACAAAGCGGTCGATTTTCTGAAAAAACCGCGCTGAAGTTCAGCGATCCCATCGGGCAGTTCGTGCTCGATGGGACGTCGGTTCGAGAATATACGGCTTACTTCAGAAACAGTTCCCGCAGGTAATTCGGCACCGCGCTGTCTGCGTTAGAACCAATCACTTCGCGATCCGGCAGTAAATCTTTCAGGCGCTGGTGCGCGTTCTGCATGACGCAGCCTTTACCTGCCATCGACAGCATTTCGTAGTCGTTCATACCATCGCCAAACGCTACGCACTCTTTGAGCGAGAAGCCGATGATCTTCGCCACCTGCTCCAGCGCATGGCCTTTAGATACGCCGCCCGCCATCACTTCCAGACAGGTAAGCGTCGAAAAGCTCACGTTAACACGGTCGCCCCAGCGCGCATTGATCGCTTCTTCCAACGGCAGCAGTTGTTCATGGGAATCGCAGGTAAAGAACACCTTGCTGACGCCATCGGTTTCCAGCAGCGCAGGCTCGAACAACTTGTATTTAAAGATCGACTCTTTGAAGAAACGTTCTTCTTCCGCTCGTGGACGGTTCATAAACCACTCATCATCGCGGTACACGTGCGTCAGCATATCGGGGTTAGTGTGTACGACGCTGTAAAGGTCGCGGGCGATATCCTGATCCAGATTGTGGCTGAAAATCAGCTCGCCCTGCGAGTTGTGCACTCGCGCGCCATTCGAGGTAATCATAAACGCGCTGATGCCGAGATTATCGCGAATCTGCGCGACGTCCATGTGGTGCCGTCCGGTCGCGAACACAAAGTGAATCCCTTTTTCCGTCAGCAGCCTGAGGGTTTCTTTCGCATACGGGGACAGCGAGTGGTCAGGTGACAGCAGTGTGCCATCTAAATCGGAAGCAACGACATGGTACATAACGATGAGATCTCACTTCTGGTGTGTTGTAGCGGCACACGCCGCAAAAATTAATGATAACGCGCAAAGTGCGCCAGAATCAGCGCAAATGCCTGAGCGCGGAGGTTATCCGTTTCAAATAGAATTTCATGCCGCGCACCGGGGATAACCTGTAGAACGCCGTTCGCATTGGCGTTACCGCTCTGCGCCAGTGCCTGACAAAACGCATTTTGGCTGCGGTTATCCACCACGCGTTCCTCTCCCGCCTGCAACAGCAGCAGCGGCGTAGTGACGGCGCTGGCCTGTGCCTGTAGCTGTTTCCCTGCCTGTATCGCTTCACGCACCCAATGATAGGTGGGGCCGCCTACGCGCAAATCCGGCGAGTCTGCATAAAATCGAATGCTGCGCTGGTAGCGTTCACGGCTGTGCGTCAGTACATTCATCCGATAAGGCAACGGACGCCACTGTCCGGTGCCGATAGCGTAATAATCACGTATCGCCGGACGACGCTCTGCCCAATCGACAATCCATCCGGCAACACAATGAGGAAGCGGCAAACGAATGCCAAACATCGGCGCGCACAGCGCAACGGCATCAAACGTCTCAGGCTGGCGAATCAGCAGTTGTGCCAGAATCGCGCCTCCCATTGAATGCGCTAACGCAAACCGGCGGGTATAGTGCTTCGGCCCTATGTGCTGCTGACACAGCGTTTCGGCGTCATCGACATAATCACTGAAACGCACAACGTGTCCACGGTGGCCGTCTTGCAACACGCGACCCGATCGCCCTTGCCCACGGTGATCCATGATGAGTACATCATAGCCGCTATGAAAAAGGTCATACGCCACTTCGCTATATTTGACGTAGCTTTCGATGCGGCCTGAAAAGACAACGACAATCTTGTCGTGCTGTGGCGCGGTAAAGCGAACAAACCGGATAGGGACGTCATCAACGCCAGAGAATTCGCCCTCTTCACGCTGACGCCAAAAATCCAGTAATTCTCCGGTAGCAAAAGCGGCAAACTGCGCTTCTCGCGTTAGCAGGTTCGAGGTTAACCCCTCAGGCGTTAACCGTTCCGACGTAAACAACGTATTGTGGCGTTGAACCATCACACCTCTCCGGTGACGCGGGAAAACTAAAGCTAGCGGAAGAACATGACAAGCGGTAGAGCACCAGCGTATTGTGACATAAAAAACAGACAGACTCTCGTAATACAGAACGTGATTCAGGGGCATGCTTCATGACATTGGACTGGTGGTTAACCTATTTACTCACAACGCTTATTCTCAGCCTGTCGCCCGGCTCGGGCGCCATCAACACCATGAGTACCGGCATTAGCCACGGCTATCGCGGCGCGGCGGCCTCGATCTGTGGTTTGCAGGTCGGGCTGGCGATTCATATCGTGCTGGTCGGCATCGGGCTAGGCGCGCTGCTTAACCAGTCGGTATTGGCTTTCGATATGCTGAAATGGCTGGGCGCGGCTTATCTGATTTGGCTGGGGATTCAGCAGTGGCGCGCCGCGGGCGCACTGGACCTTCAGGCGATCGCCAGCGCGATGCCGCGTCGTAGACTCTTTAAACGTGCGGTGTTGGTGAATCTGACCAACCCGAAAAGCATCGTGTTTCTGGCAGCGCTGTTCCCACAGTTCATTATCCCCCACCAGCCGCAGGCCGCTCAGTATCTGGTATTGGGCGTCACCACCGTTGTGGTCGATATTATCGTGATGATTGGCTATGCCACGCTGGCAACGCGGATCGCCGGGTGGCTGAAAGGCCCACGGCAAATGAAGACACTCAACCGGATATTCGGTTCACTGTTCGTGCTGGTTGGCGCGTTACTTGCCACCGCGAGAAAAGCCTGATGAAGACAGTGCGCCGTATCGACTTACGGCGCACTGTTGTTCTCCACCAGAAACGCTCTGGGGAAATGTTAGCGAGAGAAAATCAGGTGCAGGCCGAAACCGGTAAATAGCACGCCCGCTACGCCATCCACCCATTTCGCCAGACGCTGATAGCCGCGACGCATTGCCGGCAAGGCGAAAACCATCGCGACCAGGCTGAACCAGATCAGCGTTTCAATCGAGATCAGCGCGAACAGTCCCCAACGGGCACCGCTGCCGACGCTATCGCCAACAAACAGCGAGAACACGCTGCCGAAATAGATCAGCGCCTTCGGGTTAGCCAGATTCGTCAATAGCCCACGCATAAAGGTTTTGCCACGCTGAGGCAAGACCACCGCCGTTTCCTGCGTGGTTTCCAACTGTGCTTTACGCCGTGCGGAGCGCAACATCTGCCAGCCCATCCAGCACAGATACAGCCCGCCGCCGACGGTAATGGCGGTATGCAGCCAGGCCATTTTTTGCAACAGCAGATGCAGCCCCAGCAGCGCGATAGCCGCCCAGACCACCACGCCCAGAGAAATACCCAGCACACCCATCATCGCTTCACGGCGGGAACGGCTGGCCGCGGTTTGTGAAACAAAAAAGAAATCCGGCCCAGGGCTCATCAGCGCAATGAAATGCACCAGCGCCACCGTCAGAAATAGCATCAGCATCTTGGTTTTCCTGTTTTTTTAAATGCAATCAGATAAGGCGAGCGTTACTCGTCATCATTATCGACATGATCGCGAATCATGTTCATGAAGGGCGCACCAAAGCGTTCAAGCTTACGGTGACCGACCCCGTTGATATTCAGCAATTCACCCGCGGTGATCGGCATCAGTTCCGCCATCTCCAGCAGCGTCGCATCGCTGAACACCACGTAAGGCGGAATATTGTCTTCATCCGCAATGGATTTACGCAATTTGCGCAATTTGGCGAACAGCTTACGGTCGTAATTTCCGCCATAAGATTTCTGATTCGCGCGAGGCTTCAGGTTAATCACTCGCGGCACAGCCAGCTGTAGCGGCACTTCTCCCCGCAATACCGGACGTGCCGATTCGGTAAGCTGTACGGCGGAATGCATCGTGATGTTCTGGTTCAGCAAGCCCAGATGAATCAGCTGGCGCAGCACGCTGACCCAATGCTCCTGCGATTTATCCTTGCCGATACCGTAAACCGGCAGCTTGTCATGGCCGAAGTCCCGGATACGCTGGTTATTTGCGCCGCGCAGCACCTCGACGATATACCCTAAACCAAAGCGCTGACCAACGCGATACACGCAGGACAGCGCCTTTTGCGCCTCAACCAGCCCGTCGTAACGCTTCGGCGGATCGAGACAAACATCGCAGTTACCGCAAGGTTGTTGGCGCCCTTCACCGAAATAGTTCAGCAGCACCAGACGACGGCAGGTCTGCGCTTCGGCAAATGCCCCCATCGCATTGAGCTTATGGCGCTCGATATCCAACTGCGGCCCGGCGGGTTTTTCTTCCAGACAGCGGCGCAGCCACGCCATATCCGCCGGATCGTAGAACAGCGCAGCTTCAGCAGCGAGGCCGTCACGTCCGGCACGCCCCGTTTCCTGATAGTAGGATTCGATGTTGCGCGGAATATCAAAGTGCACCACAAACCGCACGTTAGGTTTGTTGATGCCCATACCAAATGCGACGGTCGCGACTACCACCTGAAGATCGTCACGCAGAAACGCTTCCTGCACCTGCGCACGCCGCTCGTTATCCAGACCAGCGTGATAAGCCCCTGCGCTCAGCCCGCGCGCCTGCAAACGCGCACAAATGTCTTCCACGCGGGAGCGGCTATTGCAGTAGATGATGCCGCTTTTTCCCCGCTGTCCCTGCACGAACATCCAGAGCTGATCGAGCGGTTTGAATTTCTCTACCAGCGTGTAGCGAATATTCGGGCGGTCAAAACTGTTGATCTGAATGAGCGGCGACTGAAGATCCAGCAGGCGAACGATATCGTTGCGCGTGGTCTCGTCAGCGGTGGCCGTCAAAGCAATGAAAGGAAGATGCGGAAAACGCTGTTTAATCTGCCCCAGAGCGCGGTATTCAGGGCGGAAATCGTGTCCCCATTGGGAAATGCAGTGCGCTTCATCCACCGCGATCAGGGCGATCTGCCAGTGGGCGAGATGATCGAGGAAGCTATCTGTCGTCAGACGTTCCGGCGCAATATACAGCAATTTGATCTGGCCGGTACGGCAACCCGCCATCACCTCAAGCTGCTGTTCACGCGTCTGCGTCGAATTCAGGCAGGCCGCCGACACGCCGTAGGCCTGAAGCTGATCGACCTGATCTTTCATCAGTGAAATCAGCGGGGACACCACCAGCGTCAGCCCGTCCATCACCAGTGCAGGGATTTGATAGCACAGCGACTTGCCGCCGCCTGTCGGCATGATCACCAGACAATCCTGCCCACTGAGCGTCGCGCTGATAATTTCCTGCTGACCCGGTCGGAATTGCTGGTAGCCGAACGTGTCCCGCAGAACCTGAACCGCCAGCGCTTCCTTATTCAATACTTCCGCCGTAGACACGCCTTCCCCAATTCAATGAAATCAAACAGGCGCTATTTTCAGCGCCGTTTGGTAAAACTGCAATGGTTAGTTTGGTAAAACGACACGGGTTAACAAAGACAGTCGTTAACGAAGGCAGTAGTCAAAACGGCAATCGCTAAAATAACCGTCGTTAGAACATGTCGTTCAGCGTCACCCCAACGCCGAAGCGAGTCTGACGGTGGTTGTAGTCAATCAGTGATTCACCGTAACCGCTAAAGACCTTGGTATAAAAGCGAACATGACGCGTCAGCGGGTAGCTCCAGCCCAGTTCACCACCGCCGTAGCCGCTGTTCCAGTTATAACGCCCTTCCGCGCTAAACACGCTGTCGCCCCACACATAGCCAACGCGTAAGCGGTAATGACCCATGTATTTGGTGATATCCGGGTTATCGTCCTGGCTATCAGAGAAACGAATCCACGGTTTCACATCAACCTGCCAGTTACCGTTCTGTGCCATCAGACGGGCATAGGCGCGGTTCCAACTGCGTGACGTGGGTTCGGAACGGCCGTTAGATTGGTGATTAAAGCCCACTTCCACATCCCGCAGCGTCCAGCCCGCGAGGGTGGCGTTCGTTGCCCAGCCCAAAAAGACCTGAGGTTCATAATCCGTTTCACGGAATGGAGAAGACTCACTCTTATTCGACAGCTGCCACCATGAGCGCTGCGTATAGGAAGCCCCCAGCAGCGAGTTATCACCCAGAATGCCACGCCAGATAGGGAATCCCAGGCTCAACTGGTAATGCACTTCATCTTTACGTGCTTCATCGCCCCAGTTATAGCTCTGGATCGCCGTTTTATTGATGTTGCTGGTATAGGTGTACAGCAAGTAGTTACTTTCATAAGGATAGAGGACAAACGGGGTATCGTGCTCTTGTAACAGACTGGCGATAATGCTGCCACGTACCACCGGTTGATTTGGCGCAGGCGCGTTTACGTTTGTTGTTGTTTCAGCATGAGCCTGTGCCATCAGTAATGCTGCCAGTACGAGTACTATTTTATGCATTCATTTTCTCCGACATGTTTTTTCTCCGGCATTCTTTTTATCCAAATAAAATCTTTTATCTAAATAAACTCTTTTATCTAAATAGCGATAAGCCTTCCCCTTCCCCACACAAGCCCGCCATTCTACACAGTTCCGCGACGTTTGAATTACCGTTCCGCCGTTTCTCAGCCTTTTCTGGCAAGAAACAAAATCAATGCATAAAATAAACACTTACATAACCTTATCGCATCAAATCACCTACATTTAATGCGTACCTCTTATTGCTCGGACGGAAAACAACGATGGCTGACCACCCCTCATTTCAGGGAACGACATTAACCAGAGATACCGTGCGCCAGCTCGTTGGCGAGATTTTCATTTACAAAATGCCATTCAACATCGAGCTAGGCCTTGAGCTACAGCAATTTGAAGCTGATAAGGCCGTCCTGACGTTCGCCCGGCAAGAGAAGCTCATCGGCAATGCGGCACAAAAGATTCTGCATGGCGGCGTGATTGCCGCCGGGCTGGACGTTGCTGCCGGATTGGTATGCGTCGGCAACACGCTGCTGCGTCATGAGACGATCAGCGATCAGGAATTTCATCACCGACTCGCCCGCATGGGAACCATTGATATGCGGGTAGATTATCTGCGTCCGGGCTATGGGGAACACTTCACGATAACCAGCACGCTGCTGCGCGGCGGCAATAAAATCGCCGTCGCCCGTGCCGAATTGCATAACGAACAGGGTTCACATTTGGCCAGCGCGACCGCAACCTATATTGTCGGGTAGCCTTTCCCGTGGGCAAACAGGATTGTCAGGCAACATAGCCATTAACACTTTACGTGAAAGCGCTCACAGTTTTGGGTAGACTTAGCGTTTTCCCGCCGTCCTTATCGAGTCACCCATGAACGCGCAACAAACCCGTGAGGGGATATTTTTCGCCCTCGGTGCGTATTTTATTTGGGGAATTGCTCCCGTTTATTTCAAGCTGCTTGAGCACGTTCCACCCAATGAAATACTGACACACCGTATTATCTGGTCATTCTTCTTTATGCTCATCCTGCTGACCATCGGCCGGAAATGGCGTCAGGTGAGCTATGCCTGCCGCAACGTCAAGCATCTGTTTCTGCTGGCATTAACGGCGGTGCTTATCGGCGGAAACTGGCTGTTGTATATCTGGGCGGTCAACAACCATCACATGCTGGAAGCCAGTCTGGGATATTTTATTAACCCGCTGGTCAACGTCATGTTGGGCATGATCTTCCTTGGAGAGCGCTTCCGCCGTCTGCAATGGCTGGCCGTGCTGCTCGCGGTGACAGGCGTACTGGTTCAACTGTGGACATTCGGATCGCTGCCGGTGATCGCGCTGGGGCTGGCATTCAGCTTCGCGTTATACGGCCTGCTGCGTAAGAAGATTGGTATCGACGGGCAAACGGGCATGTTGATCGAAACGCTGTGGCTGCTGCCAGTGGCGGTCATTTATCTGTTTTTTATTGCCGATACGCCAAGCAGCCATCTGATAGCCAATCCCTGGTCGCTAAACCTGCTGCTGCTCTCGGCGGGTATCGTCACCACGGTGCCGCTGCTATTTTTCACCGCGGCAGCCATGCGTCTGCGTCTATCGACGCTCGGCTTTTTCCAGTATCTCGGCCCGACCATCATGTTCCTGCTGGCTGTGGTGTTCTACGGTGAAACGTTCAGCAGCGACAAGCTGGTCACGTTTGCCTTCATCTGGGGCGCACTGGGGCTGTTCATTCTGGATGCACTTTATACACAGCGTAAGCTACGGCGCGCGCCCGCTACACCTTCCCAGCCTCAACACGACGGGAAATAAAGCGCGATAAGATCGGGCTGAATACTAGCGTCGAAAACAGCCGCAGCGTCTGCATGGCAATGACAAACGCCATATCGACCCGACTGCCTGCGGCAATAATTGCAATCGAATCCAGCCCGCCGGGGCTGGTCGCCAGAAAGGCGGTCAGCATATCCACCGGCATCATTTTCGTCACCATCCACGCCATCCCGCCACAGAGCAGCATCAATCCGACGATCGACGCCATCATGTGCGGCAGCGTGCGTATTGCCAGTAGAAAGATGGGACGGGTGAAACATAAACCCACGCTCCAGCCAATCACGGCGTAGGCCAACGCCAGCAGCCACTCCGGGGTTTGCAAGTGCAAGGTGCCGCTGGCATGCAGCATAGAACCGATAATCATCGGCCCCAGCAGCGCCCCGGATGGAATACGCATGCGTCTTGCTAACCATGCGCTACCAAATGCCACGCCGAGCGTCGCCAGAAAACGCCAGTCCAACGAAGGGAACCATACCAGCATCGCGCTGTTTTCTGCCGCTTCATCGCCTAAGCTCAGACGTGCCACGAACGCAGCCGAAGCGGTCACCATCAACACGCGTAAATATTGCATGAAGGCAACCAGTCGCACGTCCGCGCCGAACTCTCCAGACATGGCAACCATGGCAGACGCCCCGCCCGGCGATGCGCCCCAAGTTCCGGTCGTTCCGGGAAGCTCGCTAAATTTGACCAGTAACCAGCCAGATAATCCGCTGGCCGCCAGCGTCGCCAACAAAATGAACAGCACCAGCGGCCATTCATTCAGCAAAGGAGTCAGGATAGAAAAAGACAGGCTCTGGGCTACCAGACAGCCCAGTACGGCATTGCTGCCAGCAAAGCAGACGGGTGGGATGCGAATCGTCGCGCCGTTCAAGCCCATGACGACACCGACCATCATCGGCCCCAGCAACAGCGCGGCGGGAACGTGGTAAATCTGTAGTCCAAACCCCAGAGATAACGAAACTGACAGCAATATTCCCCACTGCATCCAAGGAGACATCCCTTTCATGCACACGACCTGTTTTTAGTAATAGAAAGTAAGAATAGAGAGGACTGTCCGCCATTCTAAACAAGATGGCCGGAAAATGAACGGGCGCGGGAGAATAAACAGAAAGAGTGAGCCGGAGAACGATGAATGGAGGAAGGAATGTTGATACGCCTGATGGTTAATTTCCATCAGGCGTATCGGTAAAAACTTAGAGCCAGTTTTTACGTTTAAAGTAGAGGTACGGCGCCAGTCCGGCGAGGATCATCAGCACAATCGCCCCCGGATAGCCAAACGACCATCTCAGCTCCGGCATAAACTCAAAGTTCATCCCGTAGCTGGATGCCACCAGCGTCGGCGGCAGAAACACCACGGATACCACCGAGAAGATCTTGATAATCCGGCTCTGCTCGATGTTGATGAAGCCCATCGCCGCCTGCATCAGGAAGTTAACTTTCTGGAACAGGGATTCGTTATGCGGCAGCAGAGATTCGATATCGCGTAAAATTTCGCGCGCCTGCTCCAGTTGGCCGGATGGCAAGCGGGCTTTACGCACCAGAAAATTCAACGCGCGTTGGGTATCCATCAGGCACAGGCGCACTTTCCAGCCCACGTCTTCCAGTTCCGCCAGCGTGGACAACGCCTCGTCGTACTCTTCACCCTGCCGCCCTTCCATTATGATGCGGCTTAGTGATTCCAGATCGCTGTAGATGTTCTCGATTTCGTCCGCCAGTTGCTCAATTTTCGTCTCAAAGAGGTCGAGCAGCAGTTCGTAAGCATTACCGTCCACCAACGTTTGGTTGCGGGCGCGCATGCGATACAGGCGGAAAGCGGGCAATTCACGCTCGCGCAGGGTGTACAGGCGGCCATCACGGATGGTAAACGCCACCGTGGAGTTACCGGCGTGATCCTCAGCATCTTCAAAAAAGAAAAAGGAGTGAATATGCAAGCCATCTTCATCTTCAAAAAAACGTGCCGACGCTTCGATATCTTCCAGTTCTGGACGGGTTGCCAGACTTTGTCCCAGTTCGTTTTGTACTTTTTCACGCTCATCGTCTTCCGGCTCGATCAAATCGACCCAAACTGACGTGGTGAGATCATCGGAGTCATCCAGTTCCAGACGAGATAAACGGCAATTATCCAGTTTAAATGCGCTCAGCATGGGCCATAGCTCCCCTTTCAGTAGCAGAGATGGACAACGCGATTGAAGCACAGAAACAAAGGTGAGGTGTCACCAGCAGGTTTCAGTCCGTTCGACGGATCTGACTCGTAGCGACAAAAACAGCGTCGCTGACAACCACGAAGGCTATCAGCAGAGGAAGATAGCCTTAGAAGTTGTACCTAATGAACAGGTTAGTGAGCCAGTATCGACTGGGTGTGTCCAAGGCGTTAGTCCTCCGAGAATAATGATGCGCGCATGTTACGCCGAGATGAAAAAGACTTCAACTTTAAAACCTCGGCTGAAACACGCTGTAAAATATTGACCAAACGAATGAGATTTTCCAATAAATTCGGCGCTGCCATTGGTAAGAAACGCAGTCCCTTAAAGCAAAAAGGAACCGCGTTTATCGATTAGGCATTGTCCGGCAGGTAGGCGATGGCACGGACGGGGAAGCCGGGCGCACCGGCGAAATTAGGGTAGCTGACGTGGATATAAGCGCCGGTAGGCGGCAGCTGATGCAAATTGTTCAGCACCTCAACCTGCCAGGCATTCTGATTCAGCACGAAGAACTCGCCAATCAACCCGTTGTTGCGACGGAAATCAACGGCGGAATCGGTATCCAGCGTTTCATGCCCAACCGCGCTAATACCGCGCTCTTCAAACAGAAAGGTCAGCGCCTCGAGCGACCAGCCCGGCGTATGGCTGTTACCCTGCTCATCTTTATTGGCGAAGGCGTCAATATCAGGCCAGCGCGTGCTCCAGCCGCTGGCAAACGCGACAAAGCTTCCTGACGAGATTTCTCCGTGTTCACGTTCAAATGCCAGAATGTCATCAACCGACAGGCGGTAATCGTGATCGCGCGCGACGGCGTCTTGTTTGTGGAGCACCACCAGCGGCAGCAACAGCTCTTTATTATCAATGCGATCCAGATAACGTTTACCCGCGACAAAATGCCCCGGCGCGTCAATATGCGTCCCCGTTTGTGTCGCAAACGTCACGGCCTGCGCATAAAAGCCATGATCTTCAACGTTGAATAAGGTCTTACGCTGCAACACGCCTTCAAACGCGCCAAAAATAGGAATCGACTCCGTAATCGTATGCGTAAGATCGACCCATTTTTTCTTCTGCAACTCGGCAATAATCTGGTCTAGCGTCATGGGCATGCTCCTTTTTTATTGTGATACCACACATCCATGGATACGCGGCAGGCCACCTAGCATTGTCGAAAATGACGATAAAGGTTAATACAGGATTTTTATAAGATATATAACCCCGTCATACTTCAAGCCACATCGTGACGATCACACCGTTTCCAGCCGGGCATAGGCGGCAACCAACCATTTAATGCCCTGTCCTTGAAACGCAACCTGAAGACGGGCGTGATCGCCGCTGCCTTCCAGATTCACGATCGTGCCTTCGCCAAATTTCGCATGGCGCACCCGCTGCCCCAATTTATAGCCGCTGTCGTTTTGCGTGATCGGCGTGCCAAGACGCTGGTGATTGACTGGGCGGGAGACACTGGCGCGTAACCGCACTTCCTCAACACACTCTTCAGGCAGTTCGCCGACAAATCGTGACGGTCGGTGATAAGCTTCTTTGCCGTATAAACGGCGGGATTCGGCGTAGGTTATCGTCAGCTTTTCCATCGCACGCGTCACGCCGACATAGGCCAGACGACGTTCTTCTTCCAAACGCCCACCTTCATCCAGCGACATCTGGCTGGGGAACATGCCTTCTTCCATGCCGACGATAAACACCTGCGGGAACTCCAGCCCTTTCGCCGAGTGCAGCGTCATGAGCTGTACCGCATCCTGATTGGCATCCGCCTGACCTTCCCCCGCTTCCAGCGCGGCATGCGACAGGAAAGCCTGAAGCGGCATCAGATCCTGATCTTCTTCCTGATAGCTGAACTGGCGCGTCGCCGTCACCAGTTCCTCGAGGTTTTCTACCCGCGCCTGCCCTTTTTCGCCTTTTTCCTGTTCGTACATGCTCCACAGGCCGGAATCTTTAATGACCCGGTCGGTTTGCACATGCAGCGGCAGTTCCGACGTTTCATAGGCCAGCGCATCGATCAATTCGATAAAGCGCTGTAGTGATGCCGCCGCGCGTCCCGCCAGCACTTTCTCCTGCAACAACACCCGCGTGGCTTGCCACAGCGTCAACTGACGATCGCGCGACGTCTGACGCACGACATCCAATGTGCGATCGCCGATGCCGCGCGTCGGCGTATTCACCACGCGCTCGAACGCCGCATCGTCGTTACGATTGGCGATGAGGCGCAGATAAGACAGCGCATCTTTAATTTCCTGACGCTCAAAGAAGCGCATGCCGCCGTAAATGCGGTACGGCATACTCTGCTGCAAGAGCGCCTCTTCCAGCACGCGCGACTGGGCGTTGCTCCGATACAGAATGGCGTTATCTTTAAGCGCACCGCCATTTTCCTGCCAGGTTTTAATCCGGTTGACGACGTAGCGCGCTTCATCCAATTCGTTGAACGCGCAATACAGCGAAATAGGCTCGCCTTCTACGCCATCGGTCCACAGGTTTTTTCCGAGTCGCCCACCGTTATGCGCGATCAGCGCATTCGCCGCTTTCAGGATGTTGCTGGTCGAGCGGTAGTTCTGCTCCAGACGGATCGTTTCTGCGCCGGCAAAATCTTTCAGGAACAGCTGAATATTCTCGACCTGCGCGCCGCGCCAGCCGTAAATCGACTGATCGTCATCCCCGACGATCATCACTTTGGCGCTGTCGCCCGCCAGCATACGGATCCAGGCATACTGAATGCGGTTGGTATCCTGAAATTCGTCCACCAGAATATTGGTGAAACGTTCGCGATAGTGGTTCAGCACATGCGGCTTGTTCAACCACAGTTCGTGCGCGCGCAGCAGCAGTTCGGCGAAATCCACCAGTCCGGCACGATCGCACGCTTCCTGATAGGCCTGATACACGCGCTGCCACGTTTGCTCGATAGGGTTGCCATAGCTTTCAATATGCTGCGGACGTAGCCCCTCATCTTTCTTCCCGTTGATAAACCACATCGCCTGACGCGGCGGCCACTGTTTCTCGTCCAGATTCAGCGCCCGAATCAGACGCTTCAGCAGACGCAGCTGATCTTCGCTGTCCAGAATCTGGAAATCCTGCGGCAGATTGGCATCCATATGGTGCGCACGCAGCAGACGGTGTGCCAGCCCGTGAAAAGTGCCAATCCACATACCGCCCTGACTGGTGCCGATCAGGTGATCGATACGATGGCGCATCTCCGCCGCCGCTTTGTTGGTAAATGTCACCGCCATGATGGAGTAAGGCGAACAGTTTTCCACGGACAAGAGCCAGGCAATACGATGAACCAGTACCCGCGTTTTGCCGCTGCCTGCCCCCGCCAGCACCAATAAATTGCTGCGCGGCGCGGCTACCGCGTCACGCTGTTTGTCGTTGAGGCCATCGAGCAGATCAGAAACGTCCATAGGTACGGGTTATCCGGTGAGGGAAACGCCGCATCAACAAGGGCATTTCCACTGGTGATTTATACAGATTAATGCAGTGATTATAGCAATGCCGACAGCGATGCCAACCGCGAAATTTCAATATGCGGCAGCAGTCGGGCATCCCCAATCTGCGTCAGGCTGCCTTCACGCAAGTTAATCCAGCAGGCCTGCATACCGCAGCGGATCGACCCCGCAACATCGGTCGTAAGATCGTCACCCACATGTAGGATCTCATGCAAAGGCAGATTGAGCTTTTCCGCTGCCAGATGGTACATGTCATCAAACGGTTTGGCGCGACCGTGCGGGCCAGCGCGCAGAATAAATGAAAAATAGCGCTCAAGGCCAAAGCGGTGCGGCTCAGCATTACCGTTGGTGATGGCGGCCAGCGGCACTTTCTCGGCTAACGCCGCCAACGTCTGGTGCGTCTCTTCCGTAATCGTTATTTGACTACGCCAGTGGGCAAAATTTTCCATTGCCGCCTTGGCACCCTCTTTAGCTTCTGCCGCACTTAGCCCACGTTCTAACATGGCCAGCTCAGCCGCACGGCGACGCCATTCAGTGACGTCGTGATAGATATCAGGTTCGCGTTCCAGCAAGGTCTGGCGTAAGTTTTGAAAATCATCCGCCTGAAAATCACGAAGTGCAGGATGGTATTCTTGTAGGAAGCGAATTGACTCTTGTCCTGTGCGCCGGATGACGTCCGCGTTGTCGTACAGCGTGTCATCCAGATCGAACGTGATCGCCCGGATCGGGCCAAGAGATCGGTAAAAATGCATCAGGGTTTCCCTCGTTTGGCGCGTGGATGCGCAGCATCGTACACGGAGGCTAAATGTTGAAAATCAAGATGGGTGTAGATCTGTGTCGTGGACAAGTTGGCATGGCCCAGCAGCTCTTGGACCGCCCGTAAATCCCCGCTGGATTCCAGCATGTGCGTCGCAAAAGAGTGGCGCAGCTTGTGCGGATGAACATGGCTATTCACGCCCTGCTTAATCCCCCACTCGGCAAAACGCTTCTGCACGTTACGCATCGAGATGCGTCGCCCCTGATTGGAGATAAACACGGCATCATCCTGTGGGCCAAACAGTTCACGCAACGCCAGCCAGCGTTCCAGCCAGATTACCGCCGTTTTTCCTATCGGCAATTTGCGCTCTTTACTGCCTTTCCCCATTACCCACACTTCACCGCTTGCCAGATCGATATGCTGACAGTCCATACCGACCAGTTCCGCCAGACGCAGCCCCGCGCCGTACATCACTTCCAGCATCGTGCGGTCGCGCACCGCGAGGGGATCGTCCAGATCGATATCCAGCAGACGATCCATCTCATCCACATCCATATTCTTGGGTAATGGACGTCCGGCTCTCGGCGTGGATATTCCTTTCGCTGGGTTCGCCGCCAGCACACCGCGTGACACCATCCAGTCGAGAAATCTGCGTAATGCCGATAGGCGAAGTGCCAAACTGCCCGAATGCAGCCCATCACGCTTGCTGCGTGATACCACGGAACGCACGCCAGCGGCGTCCAGCTTACGCCAGTCAACCACACCCGCAGCAGAGAGTATCGTGATAACCGCGGACAGTTGGCGCAAATAGCTGGTCTGCGTGAGCGGACTAAGCTGACGCTCCACTTTCAGATAGCGCAGGAAAGCATCAACATCGGCTTGTAAGGGCGAAGAGGAAGGGGCCTCCGGCGACGCAGGCTGTCGGCTCATACCCGCTCAATCCAGCGCGCCAGCATCGCTGGCAGCATCATGGCCATTTGCTGAAGCAGTACGGTTCCCATGCCATCCTGATAATGATGGGTGTCACGGCTACTGAAAATGAGCACGCCCAAATCGTGATTATTGCCCATCAACGACAGCGCAACCGACCCAACCTGCCTGGCCTGCGGCAGCAGGAGCAGCAGTTCCGGCCCGTTCAGGCTGCCAAGATAGTGGTTACTTTGCCCGAAACGCTGAATGCGCAGCGGCTCAAACGTGGTGCGGTTTAGCCCGAGGTGGGTAAAACCAGACGGCGCGCCAATGCGCCATTTATCGCTGAACAGACGAACCGTCGCCCCCGCCAGACCAAGCTGACGCGCCCAGCGCTGCAACCGATCCAACATGTCCGTCAGGCTATCCGCCGATGCCAATTCAGTCTGTAACCCAAGCAGGCGATTGAACAACGCTTCGTTCGCCCCCGCCTGTTCCATCAGCAGCGTGATCTCTTCCTCAAGCTGAGTAATGTGGTTACGCTGACGCGCCAGTTGCCATTCCACCAGCGACACGGTTCCCCTGACGGGGTGAGGAATGCGCATCTGCTCGACGGGACGCGCATTACGGATAAAAAAATCGGGATTCTGTTGCAGGAACTGCAAAACCATCTCGTCACTGAGTGCGATCTCGCGCTCTGCCTGTTCCTCGACATTCTTCATAAATGAATAAATCCATCGTAGACATGCGTTGCAGGCCCGGTCATGAATAACGGATGTCCCGGCCCATCCCACTGGATATCCAAATCCCCGCCCGGCAGAGACACGCGAACGTTCGCGGACAATAGCCCCTGCTGGATCCCTACCGCCACGGCGGCACACGCGCCGCTACCACACGCCTGCGTTTCTCCCGCACCGCGCTCGTACACCCGCAGGCGGACAGTGTGGCTATCGACAACCTGCATAAAACCAATGTTGGCTCGCTCGGGAAAACGCTCGTGGCTTTCCAACAGCGGCCCCAGCGTTTCCACTTTCGCCGTGTCCACATCCTCAACCTGAATCACGCAGTGCGGGTTGCCCATCGACACCACGCCACAAAGTACCGTGTGTTCGTCGGCACGCATGATGTAGGTTTTCTCTGCTTTGACCGCGCGAAAAGGCACCTGTTGCGGCTCGAAATTCGGTTCGCCCATGTTGACACGCACCAGTTCATCATCCGTCACAGACAGCACCATCCGGCCCGTCTGCGTACTGACGGCGATATCACGCTTGTTGGTCAGCCCTTTCAAGCGAACAAAACGAGCAAAGCAGCGCGCACCGTTACCGCACTGTGCCACTTCACTGCCATCCGCGTTAAAAATACGATAATGAAAATCCAGTTCAGGATCGTAGGGCGGCTCAACGACCAGCAGTTGGTCAAACCCCACACCACAGTGCCGATCCGCCAAACGGCGAATCAATTCGGGTGAAAAATAAACGTTTTGCGTAACGGCATCAACAACCATGAAATCGTTGCCTAATCCGTGCATCTTAGCGAACTGCATTATCCTGACTCCCCCGCTTGCTTAACCGGGCGCGATAAACATCTACGTGACCTGTTATATATTCTTGTCGTCACACATTAAGGATGCATTGACGCTTTCTTTTGCGGCGGCTGGCTCTCATTTTGCTGAGTCGTTGACGCACCGGATTTGCCATCGGCAGGCATATACAGCGGACCTTTCAGGCCACAACCGAATAAACTCACTACTGCTAACACCAGAAAAAACTGGCGAAATACGTTCTTCATCACGTTAAGACCTGTCATTAATACTCGTATGCTCTCTATAATCGCAGGTGGATCATGAAAATCAATAGGAATCGAAAATGAACGATAGCGAGTTCCACCAATTAGCCGACGAACTCATGCTTCAGTTGGAAGAAACGCTGGATCAGTTTGAGGGTGATGCCGACATCGATTACGAAACCAACGGCGGCGTGATGACGCTGAGTTTTGAAAACGGCAGCAAAATCGTGATTAATCGGCAGGAACCGTTGCACCAAATCTGGCTGGCGACCAAAGCAGGCGGTTACCACTTCAATCGTCAGGAAACACGCTGGATATGCGATCGCAGCGGTGAAGACTTTATCGCGCTGTTGTCATCCGCCTGTTCGGCTCAGGCCGGGGAAACCGTTCGCTTCGAGTAATTATCACATGCCCCATGGCATCGCGGCGCACCGAACCTCAGCGCCGTCCCAGTAATAACAGCGCCAGTACCAGCAACAACAGCATGCCGATACCGACCATATTCACTAGCGGCCAGCCGCTGGTCAGCGCCATCAGGCTGCCAGCGGACAGCGAAGCCAACGCATTAGGGACGTAAATCATCAGCGAATTAATGCCCTGCAAACGGGATTTATGCACCGAATGGGTAAACGCGTTCAGCATAAATGTCCCGCCGTTAAACATAAACGCCCACCCAATGCCGAACAGCACCAGCGCAAAGAGAAAGTGCCAGAACGTCAAACCACTCAGCGCAACCGCCACGCCCACCACGTTACACGCCATGCCAATCGCCACAACCTGAATCGGCGTCAGCCGTTGCGCCAGCATCACTAACAGCAGCGCTGGCGCATACATGGACACAAAATGCCATTGCAACACCGTCGCGCTATGGCTGACGGAAAAGTGGTGCTGATGCATTGCCAGCGGCACTGAATTCATTAATAACGTCATCACCACAAATCCGACGGAACAGCTCGCCGTTCCCAAGACAAATGCCCGACTTTTCAGGATGGACGATAGCGGTTCACTACGCTGAGCGTTGGCCGCGGCAACGGACATCGGAGGCAGTTTAAGGCCAAGCAGCAGCAATAACGTGATAACGCAGATGAACGCCGCCGCGATAAAACTGCCAAAAAACGGGTATGGCGCCCAGAGCTGAGATGATTGGCTCGCCGCAAATGGGCCGAGGAAGCCCCCCAGAATGCCGCCGCTGATCACCCAGGAAATGGCACGATTTTTCTGCTGATTATCAGTAAAGATTTCAGCCGCAGCGAAGCGATAATACTGATTGAAGGCACAGGACATCCCCAGAACAAATGTCGCAAAAACAAAGAGGGGGAAACTGTGCAACACAATCGCCAACGCCGCCAGAAGCGCTCCCGCCAGACCCAGCAGCGTGCCGATAATGAACGCATTACGTCTGCCATATTTTGTCATCAATGAGGAAACGGCGTAGATCATCAGCGCCGCGCCGCACACCGTCGCAGTAATCGGTAATGTCGTCAGCAGTGGAACAGGCGTCATGGATACGCCAACCAGCGTAGAACATAGCGTCATCAGGGAAATAATACTGCCGGTCAGCCCTTGTCCGAGCGCCAGCAGTATCAGATTTCGGCGTTGCAACGAATCCATCAATACATCCTTTTCTGAATGCGCTGAAAGCCGAATATCAGGAAGTGATTATAAGATTTGCAGCCGCTGCTTCATTGTCATCACTTCATCATCCACGACTGGCGTAATGCACAGATGAGAAAGCGCGCTGCTACGGAATGGGATCACCTGCGTACGACCGTCCAACTGCACGATTTGGTAGAACTGCGGCAGGTTGAAATTGATAAAGCTGGAACCGTAAGTAAAGCGATCGTGCGACGATGAATAGAAGCGACTGACATCGCGCACCAGTTCTTCTTTACTGCCTTCACAGTGGTGATACACCTCAACGCGATTCGACTCATCCAGAATATAGATATTAAAGCCCTGATTTTCCGTCAGATCTTCAAAGAAGAATTGGATGATCCCTTCGCTGGCGACGCCATCCACCACCGGCGGTAAATGCACATGGTTAGTTTCAACCTGAACCGGTTGGCCTTGCAGCTTGTTGTTGGAAATTGCGCCATAAAATTCGACCGCATTTTCCAGCTTCTGCACCGACACGCTCAGCCGCTCGAAGAACAAGCCCCAGGTTTGACCCGCCACTTTCACTGCTTTGAAGCGACCCGGCTCCTGACGCGTGCTAGTCAGACGCAGCTCAATGCATTCGGACACCAGTTGCTGCACACGGGTACGAATCAACCCGCGCAGATGCTGGCTGTAGCAGAATACTTCCAGTGATTCCGGCAGCGCCGCATCCTGATGCATTTTGCCCAGAATGGTTTTCAGCGCTTCCAACACCGCCTGCTCGCCGCTGAAATGCAGGGTACGCACTTCGTTCCACGAGTTGCGATACAGCAGGTCGATACTGCCGACCAGACACTGCTGCTGCTGGCCGAAGCTAAAGACGTCCAGATGACGGAAGTCGAAATGCACCACCTGATTGCGGAAGGCCGCCGTCGGATCGTGTTCCAGATTGACGATAATCGCCAGATGACGAATCTCACACGGGCTGTACAGCGCTTTCGGCGTTGGTGCAGGCAGGCGCAGCGGGAAATGGCTGGCGACATCGTCCACCAGCGCTTGCAGGCGCGTGATATCGCACAGCTCATTGCCTTTAATGTACAGACGCGTGCTTGGCGTCAGCAGGCCATTGAAATACGCCCACGCCACTAGCTTGTTCAGATAGCGGTTATATTCCAGCGGCTGATGGCTGATGATCGCATCCATCGACGGCGCCTGATTGTACAGGTACCAGCCGGAACGGTTCGCGCGACCCGGCGGAACATAGATAAAGGTTAAGTTCGGTTCAGACAAATCGGGCGAAATTTGTGGGTTCAGCAGGGTAACTTTGCCCGGCAGCGCTTCAAACGCGGCATACAGTTTACGGGTCAACACACCGATATCCTGCGGGCTGGCACTGACGCTCAAATTATTACGGCGGGCGAAGCGAATCAGGTTGCGATAGGTCTGCATCATCGCATCCAGCAGTTCATTATGCGCTTCGCGTACTTGTTCGATTTTCCAGTTAGCGCGGTTATCCAGCATGGCCAGATGTTCGTCGCTCCATCCCCATTCTTGCACCAGTTGGCTCAGAATCTGGCGACGCCAGCCGACGCAGGCTTGTTCCCGCGAGAGCTTTTCACACACTTTTAAGTAGAAACATCGACGCGCCAGATCGAGGCGCGTGGGATCGTTAATCGCCGTCAGATAATGCGTCACGCGATCTAACATCATGCAGTAAGGATCAAGGCCGAAAGACACGATTTCGCCATCATGCAGGCGCTTTTTAATCTCGGTCGACAGCAGGCTGGTATCCGGGTATTCCCAGGAATAGGCTTCCAGCAGCAGTGTTTTCAGTACGGCTTTATAGGGAGAATCGATGCTTTTATAGAGCTGCCAGAGGCTTGCGCCAAAATACTCTTCTGCTGACAGCGTACTTAAACCGCCTAAATCCATCCACTCGTTAGGTGCCAGCGCCCCCTGTGAGTACAGTGACAGCACATATTCGTCGTAGTGAGATTCTTCTTCGACTGGCACCATGTTCCACAGAATGCGTTTACCCGCCATACGCACAGCGGTACGGTAGAATTCGTCGAGTAACAGAATATGCTGCGTGGTGCCGCAGTCTTCACCGCTCAGGCTGCCACTTTCATTGTGGCGGAAACGGCTTTCATCCATCAGGAAGAAGCTGACCTCAGCGCCTTGCGCCGCAGCCCACTGCTCCAGCAGCGTACATTTCTTCTGTAGGAGCTGGCGTTCTTCGCTGTCCAGCCAGGATTGGTGACACACCCAGATATCGAGATCGGAGCTACAGCTCTGCCCGATAGACGAGGTGCTTCCCATTGAATAGATGCCCGTGATCGGCAGTTCGCCCTGCGGATGAGAACAATCAAACTGACCCCAGCGCAGCGCAATGCCATCCAGGTACTGTTGTTGTTTTTCATCAGGCGTGTGAGTACAGATACCATGAGGCACCTTGCCTTCAAGGTAGCCGGGCATCAACGGGTGATGATGATGTAATAAAATGGGCAGAAGACTGTAAACCTGCTGAAAAGCTGGCTTCATTGCTCCCAGAGCACGGTCAACACGCAGTTGGTTGATCGCATCCAGTCTTTGCTTCAAAGTCTCGATGTAGAAGTACAAGACAGTTTCGCCTGATTTATCCCAGTGCCTAGAAAAACCCCGTGTTCCAAATCCGCCATGATGAAATTAGAAGAATGTTTAGCGAATTATTGCTGGAAACGTGATCAATTTAACACCTTGCTGAATGGGCGTAAAGAAAGTAAAGAAAGTTAGACTTATCTATCTTGCTTTATTACGAATTTCTCTACCCAACTGCATCAGCACGGCTTCCTACTCGTCATACTTCAAGTTGCATGTGCGTTGGCTGCGTTCACTCACCCGAATCACTTACTTAAGTAAGCTCATCGGGATTCCCTCGCTTGCCGCCTGCCTGAAACTTGAATTATTTAGAGTATATCTATGTATGCGGCACCCGAATTTCAGACCGTTTTAAAAGGCGCACCGCTAATGCCCACAACCTGACACCAACGCACCATCAATGATACGATGGCGGAAAATGATAAAAACGGTATCAAGCATGTTAGCCAATATTATTAGAATTGCCACCCGACAAAGCCCGCTCGCCCTGTGGCAAGCACGATATGTTCAGCAGTGTCTGAATCACCTCTACCCGGATTTACACGTGGAGCTGGTGCCGATGGTGACCCGCGGCGACATCATCCTGGATACGCCACTGGCAAAGGTCGGCGGTAAGGGATTGTTTGTTAAAGAGCTGGAATTGGCGCTGCTTGAAGGGCGCGCTGATATTGCCGTCCATTCCATGAAAGATGTGCCCGTCGAATTCCCGGATGGCCTCGGCCTGACTACCATTTGCGAACGCGATGACCCGCGCGACGCATTCGTTTCCAACCGTTACGGCAGCCTCGAACAATTACCGGAAGGCAGCTGTGTCGGCACATCCAGCCTGCGTCGCCAGTGTCAGCTGCGCGCCCGACGCCCCGATCTGGTGATTCGTGATTTGCGCGGCAATGTCGGAACGCGTCTGGCAAAATTGGACAACGGCGAGTATGACGCCATTATCCTTGCTGTCGCGGGTTTGAAACGCCTCGGCCTTGAAGAACGCATCCGCTGTGCGCTGAGCCCGGAAGAATCTCTACCCGCCGTCGGACAAGGTGCTATCGGCATCGAATGCCGTTTAAATGACGATCGTATTCGCCAACTCCTTGCCCCACTCAATCACCCCGCGACCGCTGCCCGCGTCCAGGCTGAACGCGCCATGAATGTACGCCTTGAAGGTGGCTGTCAGGTGCCGATTGGCAGCTATGCCGAACTGGAAGGCGATACACTGTGGTTACGTGCGCTGGTTGGCGCCCCGGACGGTAGCCAAATGATCGTCGGTGAACGTAGAGGAAACGTCTCCGACGCCGAACAAATCGGCATCGCACTGGCTGAAGAGCTGTTAGCAAAAGGGGCCAGCGCCATCCTTCAGGCCGTTTATCACGAGTCGAGCTCATCATGACAATTCTGGTTACCCGTCCGTCACCAACTGGCGAACAACTGGTGACCCGTTTAAGAAAGCTTGGCTATAACGCCTGGCACAGCCCGCTGATCGAGTTTTCACCCGGACGAGAACTTGCCAGCTTGCCAGCACTATTACAGACGCTGCGCGCCGACGATCTGGTGTTTGCGCTCTCACAACATGCGATTCATTACGCCGATCCAATGCTGACGCGTGCGGGCATCGGTTGGCCTGCCCATCTCGCTTATTATGCGATTGGGCGCACCACGGCACTGGCGCTGCATAAAACCAGCGCCCATCCGGTCATCTACCCTCCCGAACGCGAAACCAGCGAAACGCTCCTGCAACTACCTGAACTGCAAAATATTTCCGGCAAGCGCGCACTATTACTGCGCGGCAACGGCGGCAGGGAATTGCTGGGAGAAACGCTAACTGAACGCGGCGTGCAGGTGACCTACTGCGAATGCTATCAGCGCAGAGACGTTCATTATGATGGGCCGGAGCAAAGCCGCCACTGGCAACAAATAGGCATCGACAAACTGGTGATCACCAGCGGAGAAATGCTACAACGGATCTATACTTTAGTACCTGATTACTATCGGGCTTCCTGGTTACTCGGCTGCCGCTTGATCGTCGTCAGTGAACGACTGGCAGAACAGGCTCGTCAGCTTGGCTGGCGCGATATCCGGGTCGCCGATAACGCCGATAACGATGCGCTCGTGCGCGCACTACAATAAACCTGATCATGGGATGTACCATTATGACGGAACACAATACCCCCACAGCTCCATCCGACGAGGTTGCTGAACGGGTTGAACCCGCGCATCAGCAGCAAGATCCCGCACCGCAACCCAAACGCAGTGGTGCCGTGCTGGGAGCGATTGCCATTGTGATTGCGCTGGCGATAGGCGCGGGGCTGTATTACCACGGACACCAGCAGGCGCAGCGGGAAACCGCCACGCTTCAACGTCTGGAAGCACAGTTAAATGCCTTGCAGCAGCAGCACAAGCAAGAACAACAGCAGTGGCAGGACGCTCAGCAGCAGCAAAGCAAAGCGCAGGACACGGCCGCACAGCGTCTTGAGGCGTTAACGCGTCAGTCAGATGAACTGCGCGATAAGCTGGCGGCACTTTCCAGCCATGACACCAATACCTGGCTGATCGCTCAGGCGGATTTTCTGGTGAAACTGGCAGGACGTAAGCTGTGGAGCGACAAAGACGTCACCACTGCCGGTGCGTTGCTGAAAAGCGCGGACGCAAGTCTGGCGGAAATGAACGATCCCAGCTTGATTGAAATCCGCCGCGCATTGACCAGCGACATCGGCGCGCTGGCAGGCGTGAGCCAGGTCGATTTCGACGGCATCATCCTGAAAGTGAATCAGCTAACCGACCAGTTGGACAACTTGCAGCTCGCCGATAACAACACCGATGAAGCGCCGATGGACGCCAACAGCACAGAGCTGTCCGCCTCCTTGAGCGAATGGCGACAGAATCTAAGCAAGAGCTGGCACAATTTCATGGCGGATTTTATCACCATTCGTCGCCGCGACAGCGCTGCCGAACCGCTGCTGGCACCGAATCAGGATGTATATCTGCGTGAGAATATCCGTTCACGTCTGCTGGTTGCCGCACAGGCCATTCCTCGTCACCAGAATGAAGTGTACAAACAGTCGCTGGAAACAGCCGCCACCTGGGTTCGCGCCTACTTCGATACTACCGACCCCACGACGCAGGCCTTTTTGGATCAGCTCGATGCATTAAGCCAGCAGTCGGTTTCACTGGATGTCCCAATGGAGCTACAAAGTCAGGCGCTGTTGGAAAAACTGATGCAAACGCGCGTTCGTAATCTGCTGGCTCAAGCGCCAGCTACGCAGCAGGGGGAATGAGCATGCTGAAAGTCTTATTGCTGTTCCTGATCCTGATCGCAGGCGTTGTGATCGGCCCGATCGTCGCGGGTCACCAAGGCTACGTCCTGATCCAGACGGATAATTATGATATTCAAACCAGTGTGACCGGTCTGGTCATTATGCTGGTGCTGTTTTTCCTCGCCTTTCTGGCGGTGGAATGGGTGCTCCGCCGAATCTTTCGTACCGGCGCCCGCACACGCGGCTGGTTCCTCGGTCGCAAACGCACCCGCGCCAGAAAGCAGACCAAAGCCGCGCTGCTCAAGCTGGCCGAAGGGGATTATTTACAGGTAGAAAAACTGCTGACTCGCAATGCCGACCACGCCGAGCAGCCTGTGGTTAACTACCTGCTGGCAGCCGAAGCCGCCCAACAGCGCGGTGACGAATTCCGCACCAAGCAATATCTGGAGCGTGCCGCCGAGGTTGCAGATACCGATCAACTTCCGGTGGATATCACGCGCGTGCGTATTCAGTTGGCGCGTAATGAAGATCATGCGGCGCGTCACGGCGTGGACAAATTGCTGGAAGTTGCGCCCCGTCATCCAGAGGTGCTGCGTTTAGCGGAACAGGCTTTCCTGCGAACCCATGCCTACAGTGCACTGCTGGATATTCTGCCTGCGATGCGCAAGATCAATCTGTACCCTGAAGCACGTTTGCTGGATCTGCAACAGCAGGCCTATATAGGCCTGATGAATCAGGCGATGGCAGATGGCGGCAGCGAAGGGCTGAAATCATGGTGGAATAATCAGAGCCGTAAAGTACGCCATGAGATCCCGCTTCAGGTCGCGATGGCTGAGCATTTGATCGAGTGTGACGATCACGATACGGCCCAGAAGATCATTCTCGACGGTCTCAAACGTCAATATGACGAGCGTTTGATCCTGCTAATGCCTCGCCTCAAGGCGGGTAACCCGGAACAACTGGAAAAAGTGCTGCATCAGTACACCAAGCAACACGGCACTACGCCGCTGTTGAGCAGCACGTTAGGGCAGCTATTGATGAAACACGGCGAATGGCAACAGGCTAGCGATGCCTTCCGCGCTGCACTAGAGCTCCGCCCGGACGCTTATGATTATGCCTGGCGCGCCGACGCACTGGAGCGGCTGCATCTGCCCGATGAAGCGGCGCAAATGCGGCGTGAAGGGCTGTTGCTCACGCTACAACAGCCTGCCGACTAATCGATCGCTACGACATCCCCTTCATAAGGCTCCTTTTGGGAGCCTTATTCGTTTTATGTTTCGGAAGAAGGCAGTTACCGAACATTTTCATCAGACGAAAAAAAACGCTTACCGATAAACGGTAAGCGTTGAAAATATCAGGTCTGTCAGACAACAGAATGGTGCCTCACTCAACGTTATGTCCGGAAAGCCCGATGGAGATTTGCATCTTCATCTGGAGTTGGACGATAGGCACCTCAAATTGGCTCTGCATCATTCCCAGGATTATGAAGCCGAAGCAAGCATAGAAGGTGGAATGAGCATCTACACGTATATTTAAGCACAAATTATGCCAACATGCATAATTTTATTACCATCGACTCTCAATTCAATGATAACCCGCTAATAATAAATGTTATTTTTATTTCTTCACGGGAAGAAAAGCAAAAGTGTCATGAGTGATAAAAACGAGACCCCGCTCACAAAATATGTCGCTATTCAGAGACGGATTTATCATAAAAAATATTAACTATTATTAATCAATGAATTAAATGTCTCTTTTTTGAGACAGCAGATCACCCCAAGTGTCGTGTTTTTCCGACAGTTCGATCAAAGCTGCTGATTTAACATGCTTAGTCGGGCACGATAGCCGTTACGGATATGTTGGCAGGCAGCCTCTTGTGCCGCGTCCTTATCACGCCGTACCAACGCTGCCACAATTGCCTGATGTTCACGCCGTGCCTCTTCGGTACGTTCCGTCGATTCATAAGTGGTTCCGCGCAGGAGCGACAGATGAATGCGCAGATTTTCCAGCATCTCATTCAGATACGGATTATGAGTCGCCCGGTAAATCTGGCGATGAAAAAGCCGATTATGATCGTGCAGTTGTCGGCTATCGGTGAGCGTCTTCTCCACGTCGACCATATCCTGCAGCAGAGCCAGTTCTTCTGCCGACGCAGAAGCGACAGCAAGCTCCATCGCCAGCCGCTCTAACCCTTCACGCACGGCGAAAAGCTGACGCAGTCGCTCATAGCTGATCTGCGCGATCATCAGTCCACGCTGTGGACCCGGCTCCACCAGCCCCAACGCTTCCAGACGGTGCAGCGCCTCACGAATCGGCGTTCGGCTCAATCCAAACTGCTTCGCCAACCGTGTTTCCTGCAAACGTTCGCCAGGCAGCAGCTCGCCTTTCTCTATCGCGTTAATCAGTACCTCGAATGGCGACAGTGCCGGCGCTTTGTCGTTAAGTGTTAAGTTCATAGTCCCTTGATATATCGTGTGACGGTCGGAATAAGGCCGAGTGCAGATGGACAAACGCCTCGCTTTTTGTCGCGGTTCGCACCTTCACGCTACGGATCGTCATGCATTGAGAAAAATTCAAGTTTGCCCGACGCCCTGCCTTTAGCAAGATATCGCATCGCATATTTTGTACTTAGCTTAGCGAAAAAGCGTCTTTGTCACTGAATGGGCGATT
Source organism: Pectobacterium aroidearum (assembly GCF_015689195.1). Taxonomy (GTDB): domain Bacteria; phylum Pseudomonadota; class Gammaproteobacteria; order Enterobacterales; family Enterobacteriaceae; genus Pectobacterium; species Pectobacterium aroidearum. The sequence goes on along the minus strand of NZ_CP065044.1, from coordinate 315,369 downwards.
GCATATGCTTTTCGTCACACACTGTATACAAATGCATTCAACAATACAAAACGCGAATCTTAGCACCGTTCGGTGTACTGGCAATCTCCTCGCGTTTTTGCTTAAGGAGCTCCTACGATGTCTGCCACCCCGACGTTTCCTCGCGGCAACGCGCTCAGCCAGTTTATTCACAACGCGCCCACAATGACGATCCCCGATGCCGTGTGGCACGAAGCCAAGCGTGCGCTCATTGACTATCTGGGCGTCTCCATTGGCGCGACAGGAGACGATGCGGCCAGCGCGGTTCAACGCGTGGCGCAACGCTGGCAGGCTCAGGGAAAGGCGCAAATCATTCTCGGTGCGAAAACCACACCAGCGCTGGCGGCACTGATCAACGGCACGCTTTCTCATGCAGCCGACTATGACGATACGCATCCGGCTGGTGCGGGGCACCCTAGCGGCCCTTGCTGGTCAACCGCGTTGGCAATGGCACAGCATTACGGTGCGGACGAGCGCACGACGCTTATCGCGTTCATCACCGGATTTGAAGTCATGGCCAGACTGGGGGGCGGCTGGGTACCTGGTGTAGGTCGCAGCCTGCAACGTCGAGGCTTTCACCCAACGTCGATTGTCGGACGCGCAGGAGCAGCAGCCGTTGCCGCTTCCATTCTGCGTCTGGAACCCAACGCTATTGCCAATGCGTTGGGGGCGGCCGCGACCATGATGGGAGGATTGCAGAAATCATCCGGTACGCACGGCAAACCGTTTCATGCAGGCAAAGCGGCAATGGATGGCATCACGGCGGCAGAACTGGCTGAGGAAGGTTTTATTGCCGCCCATCACTTTTATGAAACCGATGGCTGGGTAAAAACCTTTGTGCAGGACGGCAGTGCCGTCATCCCGCCGCTCGATTTTGGCGACAGTTGGGAGCTATTGGGTAACGGCTACAAACTGTATGCCAGCTGTCGAGGAACCCATGCGTCAATTGAAACGGCGCTCAAGCTCTATCCACAGCTAAAAGGCCGCGCTATCACCCGTATTCATGCCAAAGTCCATCCAATGGGAATGGTGAACGCGGGGATCGCCAACCCGCAAACCCCGCTGGAGAGCAAATTCAGTATTCCGCACTGCATTGCGCTGGCGTTGAGCGGCTACCGCCTCACCGATACGGACTTTACGCAGCAGACCGTTGACGACCCGGCTGCACGCCAGTTGCTGTCACGCCTACAGATCGATGCCGTCGAGGGGCAATCGGCCAGTTCCGCGTTTATCGATATCGAACTGGAAGACGGCGAAATACGCCATGCCGAAACCGATGTTTATCGCGGGCACCCGCAAAATCCACTGACCGACGCCGAGCTGCGCACCAAGTTTGACGTGCTGACCCTCCCCGTATTGGGGGAAGACCGCAGCCGTCGGCTCTATCAGGCGGCTTTCCACTTTGAGCAGCCGGGGTCGCTCGCGACACTGACTTCGCTATTAGCGGGCTAACGCGCTTCAGTTAGACATAAACCATTCGATATAAAAATTTCACGATAACGACAGGACGCCTCCATGACCATTGCCCGCCAGCTTGCCCATAATCTGCTGGAATTTTCTCGCCAGACGTTCCCTGCCGACGTATTGGCACACGCCCGCACTGCCGTAATTGATACGCTGGGCGTCACGCTCGCGGGGGGGATTCAGGACGGGGCGCAAAAACTCAGGGCGGTGATAGTGCCCTCCGCCGCCGTGGGAAAGAGCCGTATTTTCGGTACTGATCTCAAACTTAACGCGCTGGATGCGGCGTTATTAAACGGCACATCCGCGCATTTGCTCGATTTTGACGACTCCAACTCCTGGCTGCACGGGCATATTTCTGTCGCCGTACTCCCGGCCTTGCTGGCGCTGGCAGACAAGCAGGAAGCCAACGGAGAAACGATCCTGCATGCCTATTTGTGTGGTTATGAAACCGCGGTACGCATGGGCAAAGCCGTCAGCCCTTTTCAATATCGCAACGGCTGGCACCCCACAACGTCCGTCGGCATTTTCGCGGGCGTGGCAGCCTGCGCGGTGCTGCTGAAGCTCAGTGAAGAAGAAACGGCGACCGCCTTTGCAATCACGGCGTCACTCGCCTCCGGCATCAAATCCAACTTCGGCAGTCAAACGAAATCACTGGCAGTCGGCCACGCCAATCGCAGCGCCGTCATGGCGGTATTATTGGCGCGTCAGGGATACAGCGCGGGGGATACCGCATTTGAACACCACCACGGGTATTTCAACGTCTACAACCGCGCCGCCGAAAACGTCGACACCACACCATTAACCGAGCCTTGGTCCGCACCGTCTCATATTCTGGACCCCGTAAAAGGGAATAATTTTAAATATTTCCCCTGCTGCTACGCCATTCTGGCACCGCTGGACAGCCTGCTGACGCTACGCGAGGAAACCGAGCTGTCCCCAGAATCGCTGGAACGCATTCAGATTGCCATCCACCCTATTCGCTTCCCGCACATCAACATCCCGACGCCGGATACGCCGCTGGCGGGGAAATTCAGCCTGCACTACTGTATTGCCCGTGCCTGGGTACAGGGAAAGCTGACGCTGGACGATTTTATTGACGAAGCGGCGCTGCACGACCCCACCACACAATCGCTGATGGCACGCGTTGAACTCATCTGTCATGACGAGCCCACCACACACACGGCGCACGTTACGCTAATCACTCGTGACGGCCACACCTATCATCGTCGCGTGGCAGGTGCGCGTGGCTCCAGCGCAGAGAACCCGCTGCCGGATAATCTGATTGCGGAGAAATTCATCGACTGCGCCAGTCAGGCTTTGCCACGCCCTGAGGCGCTGGCGCTGTATCAACGCCTGCTGCATGACGATTATCGTTAACAGCGGAACGGGTGCTTGATACGCATTGAACGCATCAGGCATTATCATTTGCTCGACCACGCGATGGGTTTCACCATGCTACATCTTGTTCCGCCCGACATTTCTCCGCTCTTTGCCGGTATCCTGATTTTTTGCAGTTTTTTGACGTCGGCGTTAACGGCCGCGCTGGGGCTGGGCGGTGGCGTCACATTGCTTGCGATCATGGGTCTCGGGATGCCAGTCAGCAGCCTGCTGCCGGTACACGGCATCGTCCAGCTAGGCTCCAACCTCAGCCGCAGCCTGATCCAGCGTTTGTATATCGTCTGGCCATTGGCGCTGTGGTTTTTTATCGGCAGCGTCATCGGCATCGCACTGGGTGCGCCCGTCGTCGTTTGGATCCCAGACAGCGTGGCAAAAATTGCGCTGGCCAGTTTCATTCTGTGGTCGGTTTTCCGTAAACGCACCGCGCCAAAACCGGTTAATCGATTGTTCTTCATTCTCGGTGGTGCGCTCACCAGCCTCGGCACCATGATTGTTGGCGCAACGGGTCCAATGGTCGCTGGGCTTATCAGCTCTCAGGGGGTCACCAAACAGCCGCTTATCGCCACGCACGCGCTCTGCATGGTGTTACAACACGGCCTGAAGATACTGGCATTCGGGATGATGGGGTTTGCCTATCACGATTGGCTGCCGATGCTGGCTGCGATGATTGTCAGCGGCGTATTAGGCACCTGGCTGGGCACACGCCTGCTGGATAATCTGCCTGAAAAACTCTTCCGCACCACGTTTCGCCTCACCATGTTAGTGCTCAGCGCCCAGCTCATGTGGCAAGGCATACAAAGCCTGCTCGCCCGCTAAATCATCCCTCTGTGCCTTGCTTACCGTGCGAGGCACACCTCTCTTTTTTATCCTTCTGGTCGTGCCCGAAATGGCTATATCCAATATTCAGATTTAGATAGAGAAATATGCTATTTGCCATTTAGATGCAACATTGAGAACATTTGTATACAAAAGAACGCGCCATAATAAAAACCATTAATTACAACAAATTAAAACAACACCGATCATTCTGAGGATACTTATGCTGAGAAAACTACTCTCGTTGACGACCGCCACAGCGCTGACTTTAGGGGGGCTTCTGCTGCCCGTCGCACACGCTAATGCCGCTGATGCAGGAAATGGCGAAACGCTCAAAAAAATCAAAGCACGCGGTGAACTGGTGTGCGGCGTGCACCCAGCGCGCCACGGCTTTTCCGCGATTGATAGCAAAGGACAGTGGACCGGGCTGGACGTCGATTATTGCCGCGCATTAGCGGCCGCTGTGTTTGGCGATGCGAATAAAGTACGCTTTGCCGCCCTTTCCACCGCCCAGCGCTTCCCCGCGATTCAGTCTGGTGAAGTGGACGTGCTGTCACGCAATATCACCGCTGATTTGTCTCGCGATACGTCGCTGGGGCTGAACTTCGCGCCGCCGACCTTCTATACCGGTACGGGCTTCATGGTGCGCACCAGCGCCAATGTGAAGAAAGTCGAAGATCTGGACGGCGCGACCGTCTGCATCACACCGGGCAGCAGCACCGAACGTAACGTCGCGCAGATTTTTGCCTCACGCAACCTGCATTACACCCCGGTGGTTATCGAGAACAATAAAGAGTATGTCGCGGCCTACCTGTCTGGACGCTGCGACGTCATTGCCCGCGATAAAGTCGCCCTGCCCGGCGTGCGCACCTTTGATGCGGAAAAACCATCCGACCATGTGATTCTGCCGGGGATTTACTCAAAAGAGCCGCTGGCGATGGCGGTTCGTCAGGGTGATGACCAGTGGTACGACATTGTGAAATGGGTGGTTTACGCCACATTCAACGCGGAAGAGATGGAAATCGGTCAACAGAACGTGGACAGCAAGCTCAAGTCGACAGACCCGGATATACAGGCGCAGCTTGGGGTCACTGGCGATTACGGTCAGAAACTGGGATTGAGTAACCAGTGGGCTTACAACGTGATTAAGCAGGTCGGGAATTACGGCGATATTTATAACCGCCACTTCGGGCCAGATACCCCGGCCCCGCTGGAGCGCGACCTGAATAATCTCTGGACGAAAGGCGGTTTGCTCTACGGTCTGCCCATTCGTTAATTCACCCAATCATCGGCGTCACCCCCCGAGAATATCCGGGCTGACGCCATACCACCGTATTCACGCACAGATCCCCTCGGATAGCGCGCTGCAATCGGTAATGATCAGAAGAAAAGACCGCCGGTAATGAAATCACCACACCCAACGCTGCCGTCAGCCTCTGCACCGTCGTGGCTGGGAACGCCATCTTATGCGCGCCGTCTGTTGAATGCGTTTGACAGCAAGTCGCTGCGCGCCTGGATTTATCAGTGCCTGCTCGGCCTCCTGATTGTCGCTTTCAGCTACTGGCTCTATGCCAACGTGGTCGAAAACCTGCGCTCGCAAAATATCGCAACAGGATTTGGCTTTCTTGACCACACCGCGCAGTTTGAGATCGGTGAAAAGCTCATCGCCTTTACCCCACGCGACAGTTACCTGCGCGCACTGGGCGTCGGGTTACTGAATACCCTGTACATCACGCTGTGCGGCATCGTGCTCGCCACGCTGCTGGGCTTCTCCGTCGGCATCGCCCGCGTCTCTCGTAACTGGTTGCTGGCGCGGCTCGCCGGAGGATACATCGAGATGATGCGCAATATTCCGGTGATCTTGCAGGTGATTTTCTGGTCAGTGGTGATCCGCAATTTGCCCTCACCGCAGGATGCTATCGAACTGGGTAATATGGGATTCCTGACCAATCGCGGGCTGTCTTTTGCCGTTCCCGCCGCACACCACGGCTGGCTGTGGACGGGAATCGCCCTGCTCGTCGCCGTACTGATTAGCCTGATCCTGAACCGCGTAGCACGCTATGTTCGGGAAAGTCGCGGGCGCTCTCTGCCGACAGGTCGTTTGACGCTGGCAGCCCTTATCGGGCTACCGCTGCTGGTTTGGTGGCTTTCCGGTGCACCGGCAGAGCTCGATCGCCCGATCTTGCGCGGCTTTAACTTTCGCGGCGGCTTTACCGTCAGCCCTGAATTTACAGCGCTGCTGCTCGGCATTGCGCTCTATTCCTCCGCGTTTATCGCAGAAATCGTGCGGGCGGGGATTCAGTCTATCCCCAAAGGCCAGTTGGAAGCGGCACGTGCACTGTCTTTTTCGCCGTGGCACATGATGCGCCACATCATTATCCCACAGGCCATGCGCGTCATCGTTCCACCGCTGACCAGCCAGTATGTCAGCCTGTCAAAAAACAGCTCGATCGCGGTCGTGGTCGGTTACTCGGAACTGGCAAACATCAGCAATACGCTGATGAACCAGACCGGTCAGGCGCTCGAAGTGATAGCCATCATGATGGTGGTTTATCTGACGGTCAGCATCGTGACATCGCTGCTGATGAACCTGTTTAACCGCGTCGTCGCTATCAAAGAGCGCTGAGGAGCACCGTATGCTATTTCCGGTCCTGTCACTCTCTGCCGTTCCCAGCCAACTGCGTACGCCGCTGCTGTGGCTGCGCCGCCACCTATTCAGCAGCGTGCCGCAAACGGTGCTTACACTGTTACTGGCAGTGCTAATGTGGAACGTCGGCAATAAACTGCTGCACTGGGGCATTCTCGATGCCGTGTGGTACACCGCTGACCCGGACATCTGTCGTGCAGCCGCTGGTGCCTGCTGGGCAGTTATCGTGGAAAAACATCGCCCTATTCTGTTTGGTCTTTACCCTTACGATGAACACTGGCGTCTGGTGCTGGCGATGGGAATCTGGTTTTTGGCACTTGGCCTGTCGCTGATGCCGCGCTTCTGGCACTCGCGTATCCTCTTACCGCTGTGGCTCGTCGCGGTAGTCAGCATCGCCATCCTGATGTCCGGCGGCGTGTTTGGCTTATCTTACGTGCCTTCCAGTGAATGGGGCGGACTGCCGCTGACGATTCTGCTGTTTAGCGGCACCGTCGTCATCGGTATGCCGGTTTCAGTTCTGCTGGCGCTGGGGCGTCGCTCACCGCTGCCTTTTCTACGCGGTCTGTCGGTTATTTTTATCGAAGGTTTGCGCGGCGTACCGCTCATCACGATCCTGTTCGTCGCCGTTAACGTATTCCCGCTGTTCCTGCCCGCCGGTATGGAAATCAACAAGCTGCTGCGCATCATCATTGGTATCGCGCTGTTTTTCGCCTGCTATCAGGCTGAGGTGATTCGCGGCGGTTTGCAGTCCGTACCACGCGGGCAATACGAAGCGGCGATAGCGCTCAATCTCGGTTATTGGCACACGACGACCAAAATCGTCCTGCCGCAGGCGCTGCGTATCTGCCTGCCTGCCATGACCAACCATGTTATCGCCGCTATGAAGAACACCTCGTTCGTCATCATTATCGGGCTGTTCGATATCCTCACCGCCACCAGTTCAGTGATGCAAGACCCGCTATGGCGGCGCTATTACATTGAAACCTATATTTTCATCTCGGCTATCTATCTGCTATTTGGCTTCTTGCTCTCACGCTACGCGCTGTGGGTAGAAAAGCGCATCGATGCCAGCCGTAACCCAGAAACGTATCACGGTTAAGCGATAGCCGTTGATGAAAACACCGACAGGAGCCTGGTTATCATGAACTTAGCCGCAGACACTGTAGTTACAAAGACTGTAGTTACAGACACGTCAATGACAAACCATGTAATGGCAGACAGCAACGTCATCATTGAGATCGACGCCGTCAGCAAATGGTACGGCGCGTTTCAGGCACTGAATAACGTGACGCTGAACGTGCAGAAAGGCGAGCGTGTGGTGATTTGCGGCCCTTCCGGCTCCGGCAAATCCACACTCATCCGCTGCATTAACCGACTGGAAGAGCACCACGACGGGCACATCCGCGTGAATGGCATTGAGGTCAATGACAACATCAAGAACATCAACCGCGTACGCTCCGGCATCGGTATGCTGTTCCAGCAGTTCAATTTGTTTCCTCATCTAAGCGTGCTGGATAACCTGACGATTGGCCCGACGCTGGTCAAGCAGCGTAAGAAGCAGGAGGCCATCGATTTAGCAATGCACTATCTGGAAAAAGTACATATCGCCAATCAGGCGCATAAGTTCCCGCTACAGCTCTCTGGCGGCCAGCAGCAGCGCGTGGCCATTGCCCGGGCGCTGTGCATGCAGCCGGAAATCATGCTGTTTGACGAACCCACTTCTGCACTGGATCCAGAGATGATTAAAGAGGTGTTGGATGTGATGCTCGATTTGGCGGAATCCGGTATGACGATGATCGTCGTTACCCATGAGATGGGCTTTGCCAAAACGGTTGCAGACAAAGTGATTCTGATGGCTGACGGCAGCATCGTTGAATCCGCTCCACCGCAGGACTTCTTCAACACGCCCTCACATCCGAGAACGCGTCAGTTCCTGGATCAGATTTTAAGTCATTAATAGACAAAAAATATCCGCGTCGAGGAACCGACGCGGATAACATGCTTTAACAAGGCTTAGCGAGAGGAGAGCTGTTCCAGACTCTGCTTCGCCATCTGATACAGATAGTGCGCGGTTGGGAACAGTGCGCGATCGTCAACGCGGAATTTCGGGTGGTGCAGCGCATACGGTCCACCGGAGCCGACCATCATGAACGTACCCGGCAGTTTCTGCTGATAGAACGCGAAATCTTCACCAATCGGGCTGGCTTCCACGCGGCGCGCTTCAAACCCTTCGTCACTTGCCACGTTCAGCGCAAATTCAACCCACTCTGGCGTGTTGATTACCGACGGTGGCCCTGCGTGCCACAGGAACTCAATTTCCGCACCAAAGGTGCTGGCGATACCTGAAACGATCTGACGGAAACGCTGTTCAATCAAATCACGCGCGTCCTGATTGAACGTTCTGACCGTACCTTCAACGTAGGCGGTATCAGGGATAACGTTCCAGGTGCTGCCGCTATGAACCTGAGTAATCGATACTACCGCGTTGTTGTCAGACGACACCGTGCGGCTGATGATGGTCTGTACAGCAGAAATCAGCTGGCCCAGAATGATAATCGGATCGTTGCCTTCATGTGGTTTCGCCGCGTGGCAGCCTTTCGCCGCAATCTTGATCTCAAAACGGTCAACGCCCGCCGTCAACGCGCCGTCTTTCCCACCGATGACGCCAACAGGCAGCGTTGGATCGTTGTGGATACCGAAAATCGCTACCGCATTGTCCAACGCACCAACGGCGATAACTTCCGGCGCGCCCAGCCCCGTTTCTTCAGCCGCCTGAAATAAAATGCGTACCGTGCCTTTCAGTTCTGGCTCGATTTTCTTCAGCAGAATCGCCGCGCCCAGCGCAGCGGAAGAGTGAAAATCATGACCGCAGGCGTGCATCACCCCTTTATTGAGCGACGTAAATTCTACGCCAGACTCTTCTTCAATCGGCAGGGCGTCGATGTCCGAACGGACCACGACCAGTGGGCCATCCTGTAGACCGCCGACTTCCGCGACCAGACCGGTTTTCAACGGCAGATCGAGGATGCGAATCCCCTCTTTTTCTAATACCGCACGAATTTTCTTCGTCGTCTCAAACTCCTGATTCGACAGCTCAGGATTGCGGTGTAAATCGTGGCGAAATGCCTGAATAAACTGAGCCAGGGGCTCATGCTGGGGTGCGGTTTTCATCAATTCTTGCTCCACATTATCGTGCCCTGTCTGGCAGGGCGGCCTTGTTCAGGCGTGCAGGTGTGTCTACGTATGCGTTAAATATCGTACTCAAGCGGCTCAGGCAGCTTGGTCAACTGACGCAGGAAACGCTGGGTTTGCGGGTTGTCCGAGAAGCTAATCACCTGCTCCGCCGGGCCTTCTTCAACAATGTGACCGTCCGCCATGAAGATCACGCGGTCAGCCACTTCTTTCGCAAACTGCATTTCGTGGGTCACGATCACCATCGTGGTGTCGTTTTTCGCCAGCTTCTGAATCACCTGAAGCACTTCGTGTACCCTTTCCGGGTCCAGCGCCGAGGTCGGTTCATCAAATAAGATGGCTTTCGGATCAACCGCCAGCGCACGTGCAATACTCACGCGCTGCTGCTGCCCGCCGGATAGTGTCACCGGATACTGTGCCGCCTGCGGCAGCAGACCAACCTGCTCCAGCAGCGCCAGACCGATTTCATCCGCCTGCTTCTTCGGCATTTTTTTCACGACAATCAGCGCTTCCGTCACGTTCTCCAGCGCCGTCTTGTTCTTAAACAGGTTGTAACTCTGGAACACCATCGCGGTCTGACGGCGCAGCGCATAGGCTTCTTTAGAGGAATAACGACGCGTATCCAGCGTTTGGTCGCCAATTTCAATCGTGCCCGACTCTGGTGTTTCCAGCAGGTTTAGACAGCGCAGCAGCGTGGATTTACCCGAACCAGATGGGCCGATAATCGCCACGACTTCGCCCTTCGCGATATTCAGACTAATGTTGTCCAACACCACCTGATCGCCAAAGCGTTTAGAAAGATTCTTTACACTGATCATGTCAGCCCCTTATCGCTGTAGCGAGTGATTCAGTTTCTTCTCCAGCTGTTTTTGCAGCCAGGAATAAACAATGATCACCAACCAGTAAATCAGACCCACAACCAGGAAGGTCTCAAAGAAACGCAGAGATTCGGCGGCAATCATCTTGCCTTCCGCAAACAGTTCGGAGACACCCAGCGCAAAGGCTACCGAGGTATCTTTAATCAGGGAAATAAAGGTATTCCCCGTCGCAGGCAGCGCATTCAACATGGCCTGAGGCAACACGATGCGGCGATAGACCTGCGCTTTACTCATACCAATCGATAAACCCGCTTCCGTCTGGCCGAAATCCACCGAGGACAGGCCCGCACGGAAGATTTCTGCCATATAGGCGGACGTTTTCAGACTAAAACCGATAATCGCCGCCGTCATGGCATCCAGATTGGATAATCCGGGGAACAGCTGCGGCAGGCCGAAATAGATAATAAATAACTGAACCAGCGACGGAATACCGCGGAACAGCGAGATATACAGTTCAACGATTTTTACCACGACGACGATCTTGCTTTCACGGACTAACGCCAGGATAAGGCCGAGAACCATAGCAAAAAACATCGAAACCACGGCAAGAAACAGCGTGGTCGGCAAATACATTAATACCTGGGGAAAGACCTTTAACAGGTAGGCAAGATCGATATTCATGAGTAATACCATTAATGCTTCCACCGGCCATATTGCGCCGGTGGAACAGGGTTATGACTAGGCTATATAACAAATCATCTGGCTACCTACATCACGAACAATCAGTCTACGTAACGATTCGGCCAGAATGACGGCGTGAGGTTATTTAGCCGGTGATACCGTGATGTCTTCACCAAAATATTTTTCGGAGATCGCTTTCAGGCGTCCATCTTCACGCATTTTCGTTAATTCGGCATCGAACTGCTTACGCAGCGCATCGCCCTTCTCGTCCTTATGGAACGGGAAGCTCACTTCTTCAATCACCAGCGGCTCACCAACCAGCTTGAACGGCAGGTTACGCTTATTGATTTCCGCCAGCAGGATCGGACGTGAATTCACGTAGCCTTCAACACGCTTAGACAGCGCATCGTTCATCGCACCATCGCGCGTTTCATAGGTACGAATATTTACGCTGCCGTCGGCAAACGCTTTTTTCAGGTTGTTGACGTGGTTGGAACCCAGAACCCCGGCAACGGTCTTCCCTTTCAGGTCGGCCAGCGTATTAATGTCCGCGTTGTCTTTGTGCGTCACAATCTGGCTGCCGTAGAAGCTGTACGGCTGGGCGAAATTGTATTTTTCCTGACGCGCAGGAGTAATGGCGACTACGTTTGCCACGGTATCCAGTTTTTTCGCTTCCAGTTGCCCCATCAGGCCGCTGAAATCGGCGGTGACCCACTCGACTTTGTAGTTCAGATCTTTCGCAATGGCTTCTGTCACTTCAACGTCAAACCCAACCAGCTTGTTATCTTGCTTGAAGCCGCTTGGATAACTTTGGCCGGTTGAACCCACTTTCAGTACTTTTTCCTGCTCGGCGTTGCTTTTCCCAGAATCACAGCCGGCTACAAGAAAGGCGGTCGTCAGCGCCAGAACAGACAACGTTACTTTTTTCATCATTTTACTGCCTCTCTTTTTGAGTTTTTATCTTTCCACTGGTCATACAATTGGTTATCAAGGATTTTTTCCATCCAGATTGTCAGGTGTCCTTTTCCCAGATTCGTCTGCCCGACTTCCCTGAAACCATAATTTCTGTACATCTCAATCAGCCACGGGTGGTTTTGCGCGGTGCCAAGCGACACCGCAGGCGCTTTGAGCTGGTTAATCAGAATTTCTTCTTCCAGCCAGCCCATCATTTGCTTACCCAGCCCCTGCTTTTTATAGCCAGGGTGTGTTGCAAACCAGCCCAAATGGGGCAAACCGAACGGACCTGGCTCCGGCCCCCACGGATAGCGGATGGTGAATGACGACACCATCTCCCCCTCTTTTTCCATTACATAAACGCCGTGTGAGGCAATATGCGTGCGCACCATGTCGATGTCCGCATGGGCGGCGGAAAAATTGATGCCCAACTGGCGAATCGGCTCAAACGCCGCCAGCGCCAGCGCCAGAAAAGTCTCATCATCCGCAAGCGTAGCCTGACGAAATACGATACTCATGATGTCACCTTATGCTGGCAGCAGGCCGGAGTTATCCGCATAGCGAATCACGTCATCGACCTTCTGCGGCGCACTACCAACGTAGTTAGCCGGATTCAGCCATTCGTCCAGATCGGCGGCGGTCACCTGCTCAGAAAGCACCGGATGAGCCAGCAGCACCGATTTAAAGGACTGATTTTGCTCGAATGCCTGCATTGAGCATTCGTAAACCAGATGGTGAGCGGTCTGCTTACCAAGACGTTTACCAATCTCGAACATGACTTTCTCGGACAGCAGCAGGCCATTTTGCAGATCGAGGTTCGCCAGCATTTGCTTCTCGTTGACGGACATCCCACGCAGGATGCCAAGCGCGTTCTGAAGCTGAGCAGACAGATAGATATTGATTTCCGGCAACGCAATCCACTCCGCACGCCAGCTCATCGCATCACGCTCGTGCTCAACTTTCATGGATTCATGAATCAGCGCGGCGCTCTTGAACAGCGGTGCTGTCAGGCTCGCCAGCCCTTCCAATGCGGCAGGGTTACGTTTATGCGGCATGGTGGTAGAACCGATTTTCCCTTCTGAGAACGGCTCTTCGATTTCGTTAATCTCGGTGCGCATCAGGTTATACAGCTCGTTACCGATTTTACCCAGCGTACCGCTGATCAGCACCGCAACAGAGGCGTATTCGGAGAAGCGATCGCGGGCAGACTGCCAGCCGATATTCGGCGTATTCAGTCCCAGTTTATCCAGCGTCAGACGCTCGATTTCCGGCCCTTGTTCGCCAAAAGAAGCATAGGTACAGATGGCACCGTTGATGTTGCCGACGAGAACACGTTCCTTGATTTCAGTCAGACGTTCGAGGTGACGGATAAATTCATCCAGCCAGACGGCCAGTTTGAAGCCAAACGTGGTGGGAAGCGCCTGCATACCGTGGGTACGACCAGCCATCAGCGTGTGTTGGTATTTCTTCGCCAGACGCTTCAGCTCAACGGCCAGCAGTTGTGTATCTCTTACAACAATATCAAAAGATTGTTTCAGCTGTAACACTGTCGCGGTATCAACGATGTCCTGTGTGGTCACGCCGTAGTGAATAAATTCACCCGCAGCGCCGCACTGTTTCTGAATCGCGGCAATCGTCGGCATCAGAGAGTGCTTCATGCGTGCCGCATCTTTTGCAATCTCTTCAACGTTAAGCGCGCTTGCGTCAGCGTTTTCTGCAATGGTTTTTGCCGCATCCAGCGGAATGACACCCAGTTCACCCTCGGCAAGCGCCAGGGCAACTTCAACGTCGACCTGTTTAGTCAGGCGATTATGCTCGGACCAGACGCCGCGCATTTCAGGCGTGCCAAAATTATTCCCTATAAGAAGAAAATCAATAAGATGTGATGCCATAATTAACTCGTTAGTGTTGGATTTATCAGGCGGGATTTATATCGTCTTTTTAATTTTTAAAAATATAACATGCGGAAATTATGCGCTTTATACCTTTGGGATCTATCTTAGATCAAAAAGTTTGATTGCAAACTATGCATGTAGAAATGTTCGCTAACACTCTCTGCCGAGCTAAAAAGCCCGTTTGTCATCTTCCTCTTCCTACAATGAAATTCCTTATCCGAATGACCGCTGACGAAGGATTATCATGCTTTCCCACACGACATGGCGTATGCCCCGTACCTTATTGATTACCATGATCATTGTTTCAGCATTCTCTGCTCAGGCCCAGGCTCAGGATCGCTACCAACTGGAAAAGGTGGTTGAAGTCAGCCGTCATGGCGTACGCCCTCCAACAGAACCCAACACGACGACGCTAGAGTCCGGCACGGCACGAGAGTGGCCGCAGTGGGTCACGCGCGACGGTGAGTTAACCGGACACGGCTATGCTGCCACCGTGCTAAAAGGCCGCTATGAGGGCGAGTATTATCGTCAGCAGCACCTGTTCGCTTCAGGTTGTCCCACGGAGCAGCAGATTTATGTGCTCGCCAGCCCGTTACAACGCACCCGTGCGACCGCACAGGCCTACATGGATGGCATGTTTCCCGGCTGTGGCGTAGCAACGCACGCCGTTGAGGATGAAAAACACGATCCGCTGTTCCACGGGGATAAAATGGGGATTAGCACGCTTGACCCCGAGCGGGCCAAGGCCGAGGTGCTGAAAGCGATGGGAGGCGATCTCAATACCGCCTATCAGCACCTTCAGCCGAGCATCGAGCAGTTGAAGCAGATCGTATGTAAAGCGGATAAACCGTGCCCGGTGTTTGATAAACCGTGGGCGATAAAACAGGATAAAGACGGTTCGATTTCTATCAGCGGTCTGAATACGCTGGCGAATATGAGTGAGGTTTTTCTGCTGGAGTACACTGAGAACCTACCACAGGCGCAGGTCGCGTTTGGTCACGTCCGCAACACGCAGGATCTCACTCCGCTGATGGCTCCGATGACGGCTAAATACGATTTCACCAACGATGTTCCCTATATCGCACAGCGCGGCGGCTCACTACTCATGCAGCAAATCGCACAGGCTCTGGCACAGGGAACGCAGGAAGCGCAGGACACCACACAAGGGGAGCCGCCAGCAGCGCCTTACTTGCTGTATGTGGCACATGACACCAACATCGCCTATCTGCGCACGCTGTTGCCGTTTCATTGGCAACTGCCCGGCGACACCGCAGATAACATTCCACCGGCGGGCAGTCTGGTATTCGAACGCTGGCGTGATACCACCACTCAGCAGCGTTTTTTGCGCGTCTATTTCCAGGCACAATCGCTGGTTCAGATCCGTTCTCTGACGCCACTGAGCGATCGGCAGCCGCTACTGAAAGAAGAATTGACCTCTCAGGGCTGCCAGCAGACTGAAAAAGGCACGCTGTGTCCTTTTGATACCGTACTAAAATCAATGCGAGAAAGTATAGATAGCAGCGCGCTGGCACCCGTGCATTACGCGCTGTAACGCACGATATCACAGGGAACAAGAACGTCTTGTCGGGTTGATGAATCCGGCAGGACAGCATAGCTATCTACGCACATTTTCCACCGCCAGAATCGCGCGGCTCAGTGCGTCAGGAGAGAGAGAGAACGGCAATAACGCCGCGCTATCCGTTGGGAATTTAAAGTGTGTCACGATATGCTTCACCGTTTCCTCATATTGCTCCCCTGCTATCGGAAGCGATAAAGGCATATCATAGCGATATAACTGCTCCAATAAACCCTCATCAACACACTTGCTGTCGTGAGCCAGAAGAGATTGTACTAGCAATCCAAATCCGACCTTTTCACCATGTAGCCAATTGTGCAATTCGGGGATATAGGTCAAACGGTTATGAATAGCATGAGCAACACCCGGAGCAGGGTTTTCATCCCTCATACTATTAGCCAGTCCCGCACCAGCAATCGCCGCATCAATAACCTTCTGCAACGCAGGCGTCACCTGCTGATTTTCGTTATCGCGTATCGCCTGCTCTCCCCATTGTTCAAAGATATCACGGGCAAAAGTGGCGGCCTGTATCTTGAGACTCAGCGCCAGACTATCGCTACACGAGATCAAGTACGGCTGAAATTCATACCATTTCGCCAACGCGTCAACGATCCCGGCTTTCAAGTAACGTGCATCGCTACGTGTAATGACGGAACTATCAACCATGACAAGGACAGGCATCCGTTTGAGCACAACAGTCCCCTGATGCCCGCCTTGATCATTATAAAGAATGCTAATTGGCGACCAGGCCGCACAGGTCGCCGCTATCGTTGGTAGTGTGGCAACCTGCCCATTTTCCAGTCCATCCGCTATGGCCTTAGCACAATCCAGCACACGCCCGCCGCCAATCCCTACGACGAACTGAATGTTATTCCGTGCAATTTTTTCACGGTGGTATTCCACACTTTCACGCGTACATTCTCCGGTTAAGAAATGCACATCAAAAGCAATTCCGTTGTTCTTAAGGCTGCCAGTCACTTCATTCTCAACCGCTTGCCAGGCATTTGGGCTGGTTAAAATCGCAATGTTCTGACTAAACGAGTGAATCAGTCCACCGACATGACGACACAAATCAGCCTGATGATGATAAGCAAGGGGAGATTTTATAGATAACACAAGAATTCCTTTTTAACTGGCAGTTGCCATTCTTTCATAACCACGAGGAAAGCCCATAGATTGGTTTATTAGTTTAAGAATCCCGATGAAATTTGTAACTAAAGCAAAAGGAATAAATTATAGCGTTACGATATAAACCACTCATTTTTCGCAGTGATATAGTTCACTTTAGGCTCTTAAATCTATATCTATCAAATAATTATATTAAAACCCAAATTAATATCATCATGACACTAGGGAATAGGGATTCCACCATGCAAGCACGCCTCTTTATTAAACCTAAAACACTCTTGCTCGCGGCTGGGATCGCCGTCGCCGTAGCTGGGTGTGATAATTCGACTTCTACAGATCAGCCACAGGTTTTACGCATTGGAACCACCGGACAGAGTTTTCCAGGTTCTTATAAAGAAAACGGTAAACTCGTTGGCTATGATGTAGAAGTCGCTGAAAAAATAGCGAATGAACTGGGATATAAGGTCGAGTGGACAACGTCGGACTTCAGCGGTTTGTTGGGGCAGTTAGAGGCAGGAAAACTTGATACTATCGCGAATAATTTCGTCCAAACCGAGGCTCGTCAGAAAAAATACAATTTTTCTAAATCCTACCTCACTTATGCTTCACAGGTGGTCACAAGTATAAAAAATGACGATATCCAGTCTTTATCCGACCTGGACGGAAAAACAATTGCAGGGGTTCTAGGATCGACACACGTCACGAACCTGCGTAACGCTTTTCCCAAAAACAATATTACCATTAGAACCTACGAGACTCGGGATGGTGCGGTCAATGATGTCATCAATAACCGCGTACAGGGCTATGTCAATTCACGCCCGATTCTACTAGCCGAAATCAACAAACATAAACTGCCGCTCAAGTTGGTTGGGGAGCCGTTATCGCATGAACTCGTTAGTTTTCCGTTTGCTAAAAATCCACAAGGGGACACCCTGCTCGCCGCTTTTAACGAAAAGCTCGACACATTAAGAAGCAACCGTCAGTTGAACGGATTGGCCGAAAAGTATTTCGGTGACGATGGTGTGCTGGGGCATGAATCCAAGGCTCAATAAAAACAGCCTATCGGTAAAAATCCAGTCTATTGGTAAAAATCAAAGTGCGGAGACACAACCGTTCATATCCGCACTCTACCCGTATAATCTCAAATAAAAAATTAGGGTTTATCGTCGTGACATGATTTTCAGACGAAAAAAAAGCACATCTTTCGATGTGCTTTTTTTTGTAATTGGTCGGCGAGAGAGGATTCGAACCTCCGACCCACTGGTCCCAAACCAGTTGCGCTACCAAGCTGCGCTACTCGCCGAATTTACTGCTTTTTCTGAACATCACTGATGTTCTCGTTTGTGTGTGGTGCGAAGAGAGGGACTTGAACCCTCACGTCCGTAAGAACACTAACACCTGAAGCTAGCGCGTCTACCAATTCCGCCACCTTCGCATAACTCACAAACTCTTTTATTAACGAAAAGACCTTAATAAACCAAGTAATCAACTACAAAATCTGGGGTGGCTAATGGGACTCGAACCCACGACAACTGGAATCACAATCCAGGGCTCTACCAACTGAGCTATAGCCACCATAACCACATTTTACGTCTATTACTTGTTACGCGGTACTTCCTTTTTACGGGATACTTTCTTTACTAAAAAAAGTGTACCACCGCAGCTCTTGCACACAACATACTTCATAAAAATATAATGGTGCGCCCGACAGGATTCGAACCTGAGACCTCTGCCTCCGGAGGGCAGCGCTCTATCCAGCTGAGCTACGGGCGCTTAGCGCCGTTGCGGGGCGGGATATTACGGGCTTAGTGACTGGCTGTCTAGTGCTTTTTTATCGAAATGATGCGTTTGATTATGATTTGTTCATTTCAAGCTAAATAACATACAGTTACGCCCTTCCCGCCCCCAGATACTACGATTTACCGCCTGCCAGCGACGTTTTTTTACCTAATCCCAGTGCGAAATAACACAGGCTGACCACGGCTAAAAAGGCGATACCGACCAACAAAGACATCCGCGTATCGATATTGATGTACATACCTACCAGCACACACAGCAAAAACGCCATCGTCAGGTAGTTTACCCACGGGAACAATATCGATTTAAACGGATGTGCGGCCAGCGCGGCACGATGCTGTTCACGAAAACGCAGTTGGCTAATCAACACTACAAACCACGGCACCATACCCGGCAGTACGCTCGCGCTATAGACATAAACAAAGACTTTTTCCGGGTTAGGGATAATGTAGTTCAGCACCGACCCAGCCATCAGGCAAAGAATCGAAATCATAACGCCCGCAGCCGGTACGCCGCTGGCCGTTACTTTACCTAACCAAGCAGGAAGCTGGCGATTGTTGGCCAGCGAATACAGCATACGTCCACAGCTATACATACCGCTGTTACACCCCGACAGCGCAGCCGTCAGCACCACAAAGTTGATGATGCCCGCCGCTGCCGTGATACCGATTTTCGCAAACGTCAGCACAAACGGACTGCCGGACGTGCCGATTTCATTCCAGGGGAAAATCGTGACGATAACGAAGATCGCGCCCACGTAGAAAATCAGGATACGCCACAGAATGTTGTTGATTGCTCGCTTCAGCGTCACCTGCGGATTTTTCGCCTCACCCGCAGTGATACCGACCAGCTCAACGCCCTGATAAGACGCCACCACCAGACAGAGTGCAAACAGCAGACCTTTCCAACCTCCGGCCAGAAAACCGCCGTGTTCGGTCAGATTACTGAATCCAGTTGCCTGACCGTGGTTACCAAAGCCGAAGAAGATAATGCCGACGCCAACGATAATCATCACAACGATGGTGGTGATTTTTATCATTGCGAACCAGAATTCAATTTCACCATACAGCCTGACCGCTGCAAGGTTTGCGCCCGCCACCAGCGCAACCGCGGCGATAGCGGGTATCCACTGTGGCAAATCAGGGAACCAGTACTGAACATACACGCCAATGGCGGTAATTTCCGAAATCCCAACCGCCATCCACATAAACCAATAACCCCATGCGGTGAGATAACCGAAAAAGGGATTCATGTATTTGTGCGCGTAGACGGCAAACGATCCCGCGACCGGCTCCAGATAGAGCATCTCACCCATTGAGCGCATGATGAAGAAAACGAAGATCCCAGCGACAATATAGGCCAGCAATACCGATGGCCCTGCCCACTTCAGCGCACTGGCCGCGCCCATAAACAGCCCAACGCCAATCGTACCACCCAGCGCAATCAGCTCAATATGTCGTGCTTCTAACCCCCGATGGAGTTTTTCCTGCTTTACATCTTCTGCCATATATCCTCTGTCTTTATGTTGTGCTTATCCCGGCTGCTGCCGGTTATTGTTCTTATTCATAAATACGATCGAGTAGAAAGAACGTACCCTTGCCTCAAATTAGCGGCCATGAAAATACCGTAATGTGAGTGTGAATAACACATCAGGGATGACGAATACGCCAAAGATAGAATTCTGTATTTCCAATTGGCTGAAAAACAGACAATTACCGTCGAATGGGAATGAAAAATCAGAGTGGTATATCGCGGAGAAAGGTTGGCGCGTTGAACGCGCCAGTTCAGTGAGGCTACAGACGACCGCTGTAGTGATAAGCAACATACTTCAACAGCTTAAGCTGCCGAAAAATACGACTCGGCTGGGACAGCAAGCGATACAGCCACTCCAACCCTAAATTTTGCCATACCCGCGGGGCGCGCTTCACATGGCCGGTAAAGACGTCATACGTTCCGCCCACGCCCATGTACAACGCATCAGGATAGTGATGACGACAATCGCGCATCAGAATTTCCTGTCGTGGTGACCCCATTGCCACGGTAACAAGCTGTGCACCACTGGCGCGAATACGCTCAAACAACGCATCGCGCTGCTCTGGCGCAAAATAGCCATCCTGACTGCCGACAATATTCACGTTCCACTGCGCCCGCAGCTTCGCTTCCGTTTGTGCCAGCACATCAGGTTTACCGCCTACCAAAAAAACCGGCGTTCCCTCTTTACCTGCCCGTTCCATTAGCGCTTCCCACAGGTCGGCGCCCGCAATCCGCGTGACGTCAGCCTGCGAGTATTTGCGCCGAATGGAGCGCACAATACTAATGCCGTCCGCATATTTATACTCTGCGCGATCGAGCAGCGTACGCAACGCCACATCTTTCTCTGCCGTAAGCACTTTCTCAGCGTTAATCGCGACAAGTGTTCCCGTTTCAACCCGTTCTCCTGCAAACAGGTAATCAACGAACTGCGCCATGTCGCGGAAACCGTGAATGGGCAAATCACGAATGGTATACAGAGGAATTGTCTCTGTGGTTTTTAACGCTGTCATCGCTGCTCCTTTATCACAGAATCCGGTACGGTATTGGGTGTCGGCACCAGCGGCGTCGCACGCATACGCATCAGACGCTGTCGGATGAGCCCAGCGCTTTCCAGTAACCAGTAGAGCAGCTTGGCAACCAGCAGGCACAGGCCAAATACCAGACAGAAAAACACCACGCGTGAAACAAAAGAATCGACGCCTTCACGCGTCAGCACAATAATATTGAACACCGCGCCGAAACAGAACGCCTGCAAAATAGCGGCCTTGTAGCGATTGCTGTCGTTCTTCCCTAATTCGTACACCCAGTCGAACCACTTGATCACCAACCCGACTGCAATTGCCCCCAACGGGATAAACAGCACACCACCCATCACCACCAGCGACCCCAGCAGCGTGGGAGATATCGCCAGCCCGGAATGGTTATTCAACACTTCCCAGGTGAAATAGTTCGCGCTGTTTAACACCAGATTCGGGCGATCCGGCCATAGCCAGGAGGGAATAAAGACGTAGAAATCACGGGCAATCGGTGCCAGCCCCTGAAATTCAATCTTGTCGTAGTTCTGCCACAACAGCGCCAGATTCTCCCAGGGCGAGAAGGTGTCGCGGGTTAAATAGAGGAAGGTATAGAAGGCGTAATCGCCGCTGACATCCAGCCCATAGCGCTTCAGCGCCAGCCAGAACATCCCGACAATCCCGAACGCGCCAGCCGCAACCAGCATCCACAGCGTAATCCAGCCGCGCACAATGCCAATAAACAGAAACAGCGCGAAGGCGATGATCAGATTTGCACGCGTTCCGCCAACAATCACATAGGTCAGCATCCCAAATGCAACGGTGCCGATGAGGAACATCAGCCACGCACGCTGCGTCTGACGCAGGAAATACACCACCAGCATCGCCGGAATGAAGAAGTAGAAGAAGCGTTTCAACGCCACGCCGGACACATCGCTGGAGAAGATCTGGCTGTAAGAGCGCAGCTTAAACAGCAAAAAGCCATTGTTAAGAAAGAAAATACCGACGGTGGCGACCGCGATCAGCGCCAGCAACAGCCAGGTCAGATTGGCTTCGACACGATTAACCGTCAGGAGTGGCGCACGCAGCACAGAGGTTTTCTGGCGCAGTCGCGTCTTATAGCTGACGTAATAGATTGCATAGAACGCCGTCGCAGATAGCATCGCCTGAAGCAGGAACTGCACCGGAACGACGTCAACGCCGAACCGGAACACCAGCACACAGGTAAACGGAAAACCAAAATAGAACGTCAATAAATAGAGCAGGGAAAACAGCACGTTAAAATTAAAACGCACCCGCCGAAACTCCATCCAGGTCAGGCTCAGGATAAAGATGACTGAAATCAGGTAGACGACAAACAGTCCACCAAATTGCCCCAGCGTCATGTTGGTTCTCCCATCGCCAACGCCAGCGCATCCCGCCAGCCTTGTAGATAATTGGGATTAAAGAACGCGATTTGGTGTTTATCGACCGATGCCAGTTGGCGCTGCGCCTCACGCACCAACGCTTCATCCAGCTCGTCACCGTAAAACAGCACGGGCAGGTTCTGTTCTGTCAGATCCTGCCAGAACGGATTTTGCCGACTGATCACAAAAGGTACGCCAAACTGAATCAACAGACATAGCGTCCCGATTCCCTGCTGGCGGTCGAAAATAAAATAGCCCAAATCGCAGGTGCGCAGCATGTTGAGATAATCATCAAACGCCAGTTGGTCTTTCAGCAGTTGGAAATTTTTCACGCCGAACAGCGCCAAACCGTCTTTTTCCACCTGCGCGATGTAGGATTCGTTATTCGCAGGGTAGCCCATTGGCACAATCACCCGCACATTTTTCCCGAACTGCTTGTGAATCGCCCGCAGCGCTTCCTGATGACGATTCGTGCGATCGCCAGAATTACCGACCAGAATCGTCATCGGCCCTGCCAGCGGTTTATCCACCTGCATGCTCGTTAGCGCCGGATTCATGCGCGTTGGGAAGTACAGCAATGACGTCGGCACACGAGGCGCACGCTGCTGATACCACGCCAGATCGCCACGCGTAGCAAACACGTGTCCAACACGTTTTTGCGCCATGCGCCGAAGCCAATAAAACAGGCGATATTTCAGGCCGCTCGCTTCTTCATACAAATCAGCGCCCCACACGTGCCAGTAAACCTGCTCGGATTTGATTTTTCCGCTCAGCAGCGCCAGCCACAGCGTGGGGTTAAACTGACCGTGCAGAAAAAAGCGCATCTTACGGTTCGCTTTCGCCCTGGCGATGACCGCCTCGGCCAACGTTTTCTTATCCACGCAGGTTTCAATACGCAGCGCGGGAAAATCAGCCGATGAAATGCCATCGCGGGACGCCACGATGAAATGCCGAATCTGCTGTTCGGGAAGTTCCGTCGCCAGTACGTCGTTAAAAAAACGTAAAACGGTCTGGTTATGATGCGGGATATCAGATCCCAATACATGAATCAGTGTCGTCATGCTCGCCTACGGTAAATAATGAATACGCAACAACAAAGCAAAAAATAGACCAGGTAGGTTGCCATGTAAGCCTGCGCTGCGCCTTGTGCGCCATAAAGAGGAATCAGCCAGTGCGAAAACCCGGTCAACAGGAGGAACTGGCTGACTTCCGTGAGCAGATAAAAGCGCAGCGCTGCTTTCGCAATGACCAGATAGCCAAAGACGTAAGCGCCCACTTTCATCACATCCCCTACCAACTGCCAAACGAAGAGATCTCTCATTGCCGTAAACTGGCTGGAAAACAGCAGCCAGATGGCAAAGTCTCGCAGTAGCCACACGCAAAAACTAACGCCTGCCACGACGGGCAGCACAAACTTCAGCGAGCGCACAATCTCCTGCGCCAGCGCAGCCTTGTCCGTCAGACGCGACAGTGTCGGCAACAGATAAACGGTAAAGGAGGCGGTAATAAATTGCAGGTACGCATCGGAAATACTGCTGACGCCCTGCCAGATACCCACCTCATCCCAGCTGTAATGGGCTGCCAGCAGGTTACGCATCATGATATACGCCACAGGCAGCGTCACCGCGGTCATCAACGCCATCAGCGTAAACTTGCCCAACTGACCGGCAATAGCGCGCTCCCACGTCGGTTTTAGCGACGCCAGCGACAGTGGCGTGCGTCGCAGTAGCATGATGCCTGCTGGAATCACCAGCAGCGCGGGCACCAGCGCCAGCCCAGCCAGTGCGCCAACGTAGCCACCCAGTTTCAGACAGAGCCAAAAGGCTGCCAGCCCGATCAGGCTACCGCCAATCACCGCCAGCGCGTTGCCTATCGCATCCCGATAACCTTTGAGGATCGCCAGAAACAGGTTGGCGTAGGCGATACCCATTTGGATAAACGCCAACGCACGCACCACATCACGATAGTCGTCATGCCCAAACAACAGATGAGCAATAGGCGTGGCGGCGGCCAGAAAGAGTATCGCCAGCAGGGTAGAGAAGCCCAGCACCAACGTGACAGACGTACCGAGCAGCGGCTTCAGCCGTTCCGGCTGCTGCTGATACTCCGCCACGTATTTGGTGACGCCGTTGAAGATACCTGCGCCGGCTAACACTCCCAGCACCGTAATCAGTTGGCGGAAATTCCCTGCCATTCCCACGCCGCTGGGGCCAAACGTGACCGCCAACAGTTTCACGACAACCAGCCCCGCGCCGATTTTTATCAGCGTAGAGCCAGCCGTCCATATCGATGCTTTCGCCAACGACATATCAGGAGAAGAAGCTCAGAATGGTATTGATGACGGTCCGCTGATTAACGTCCGACAGATTATAGAACAGCGGTAAACGCACTAGCCGTTCACTTTCCTGCGTGGTATAGCGATCTTCACCGGAGAAATGACCAAAATTCAAACCAGCTGGGCAACTGTGCAGCGGGATATAATGAAAGACCGTCATGATTTCGGCTTCTTTCATGTAATTGATAAACGCGCTGCGGTCGTCCTGATCGCGCAGTTTGATATAAAACATGTGCGCGTTGTGAATACCATTGGCAGGCACGGTCGGCAACGTAATACGCCCGGCATCGGCCAATGACTTGAATGCCGCGTAGTAGTTCTGCCACAGTTTCAGGCGACGTTCGTTGATCGGCCGCGCTGCTTCCAGCTGTGCCCAGAGATAGGCAGCCTGAATATCCGCCATCAGATAGCTTGAACCGATATCACGCCACGTGTATTTATCCACCTGTCCACGGAAAAACTGGCTACGGTTAGTGCCTTTTTCACGGATGATTTCCGCACGATCCACCAGTCTGACGTCATTAATCAGCGTGGCACCGCCCTCACCGCCTGAGGTGTAATTCTTGGTTTCGTGAAAGCTGAAGCAGCCGATATGACCAATGGAACCCAGAACGCGGCCTTTGTAGCTGGACATCACGCCCTGTGCGGCATCTTCCACAACATATAAATCGTATTTCTTCGCCAGCGCCATAATCGCGTCCATCTCGCAGGCTACGCCTGCGTAGTGAACCGGCACGATAATGCGCGTTTTTTCCGTAATTGCCGCTTCGATTTTCGTTTCGTCAATGTTCATGGTATCCGGACGGATATCGACAAACACGATCTTCGCACCGCGTAGCACAAAGGCGTTAGCGGTGGAAACAAAGGTATAGCTCGGCATGATCACTTCATCGCCGGGCTTCACATCCAGCAGGATAGCGGCCATCTCTAGCGAAGCGGTACAGGAAGGCGTGAGCAGGACTTTTTTACTGCCGGAATAATGTTCCAGCCACTGCTGACAACGGCGGGTGAACCCACCATCACCGCACAATTTACCGCTGCTCATGGCAGCCTGCATATAATCCAGTTCCGTACCGACAACCGGTGGCGCATTAAATGGAATCATGTGATCACCTGTATAACCAATACGCCGTGCTCTCAATCGTGGCACCACGGCGAAGATAAAGACGAAGCGCCGCCACGTTGCCAACCTGCGTCGCGACCCGAAGACGAATCAATCCTTGTTGTCGGCACCACGTTTCCGCCAGCGCCATCAGTTGTGAACCGACGCCCCGTACCGTAACGCCAGGCCAAACGCCCAGTAGTCCGATACGTGAATCCGTGTCATCCACTCTGCGTAGCGTGACCCATCCTTGTGGATTGCCAGCGGTATCTTCCGCCAGTAAACAGCAGTGGTCGAACGTACCGCGCACGGCATTTTCAATCCACTGCGCATAGAAACGACCGCTATCCTCCGGCTGGTACCACGGAGAACGAAAACGGCTCAGCGCAAAAACACGTGATGCCGCGTCCTTCAGCGCCGGGATATCGTCGGACACGGCTTCACGCCAGCGCGGTAGCGGCGTAACCACGGTAGCCCGTTGCAGCGAGAGACTGAGATCAACCTCGCCTTCTACCAGTCGAAAACCAAGATCGGCAAGTGCATCCGCCAACACCAGATTGTCCGCCGCAATTTTGGCCTGCGTCAGCGTAAATGCGCTCAACACATCAGGCGTCAACGCGGGCGCAGCAGGGGAAAAACTCAGTTTACCGCTGTTAAGCTGGAAGAATTCACTCTCCCAGCCCAGCGGTTCAACCGTGGCGCGAATCTCTCCCTGTCCTACTGATACCGGATGGGCCATTGTTTCGCTCCTTCTTTTTCCGCCATCAGGCGCAGGTTTTAATCGTTCAGCCCTAAACGTTCGCCGGCATAAGAACCATCCTGCACGCTGCGCCACCATTTTTCGTTGTTCAGATACCAGTTGACCGTTTTTCTCATGCCCGTCTCAAACGTTTCTTCTGGACGCCAGCCCAGTTCACGTTCAATTTTCCCGGCATCGATCGCGTAGCGCATGTCGTGACCAGGGCGATCTTTCACGTAGGTGATGAGGTCGCGGTAATGTTCCACACCCGCGGGCTTATTCGGCGCCAGTTCTTCCAGCAGCGCACAAATGGTCTGCACGACTTCAATGTTTTTGCGCTCGTTGTGACCGCCGATGTTGTACGTTTCGCCGATTTCGCCTTCCGTCACCACTTTGTACAGTGCGCGAGCGTGGTCTTCGACAAACAGCCAGTCGCGGATTTGCGCGCCGTCACCGTAAACCGGCAGCGGTTTACCCGCGACCGCATTCAGGATCACCAGCGGAATCAGCTTCTCAGGGAAATGGTAAGGTCCGTAGTTATTCGAGCAGTTGGTGATGATCGTCGGGAACCCGTAGGTACGCAGCCAGGCGCGAACAAGGTGGTCGCTCGATGCCTTCGATGCGGAATAGGGGCTGCTCGGCGCATAGGACGTCGTCTCGGTGAACAGATCGTCTGTCCCGTGCAGATCGCCAAACACTTCATCAGTAGAGATATGGTGAAAACGGAACGCGCACTTGTCCGCATCAGCCAGACTCTGCCAGTAGTGGCGTGCTGCTTCCAGCATCGTGTAGGTGCCAACAATATTGGTTTCGATAAACGCCGCCGGGCCGTCGATAGAGCGATCGACGTGGCTTTCTGCCGCTAAATGCATTACCAGCGCAGGCTGGTAAGTCTTGAAGACGCGGTCCAGCTCAGCACGATCGCAGATATCCACCTGCTCGAACGCAAAACGTTCGCTATCGGCAACGGGAGCCAGAGAAGACAAGTTACCTGCATAAGTCAGTTTATCGACAATAACGACGCTGTCCTGCGTCTCCGTCAGAATGTATCTGACCAACGCTGAACCAATAAACCCTGCACCACCGGTAATTAAAATACGTTTCAACGCCATACTCCTTTGGTATCAATAACCCACTGTTGTTTCACATCTTCTGGATTAATCGCTTTAAACTGACGGTGGTCGACCAGCATTACCAGCACATCGGCTTCTTTTAATGCACTGCTGGTATCGACCAGTTTTACCTGCCCGGTCAATACGGACGGCAAGTGTTTAACATTAGGTTCAACGGCTAACGTCACGCCGGTATTCCACTGTGCAATCATGGACGTAATCCCTACAGCGGGGCTTTCGCGCAGATCGTCAATGTCGGGCTTGAAGGCCAGCCCAAAACAGGCCACCGTGACCTCGCTGGCGCGTTTATCCGTTTGTGCCAGATAATCCGCCACGGCCGCTTTAACGCGATCCACGACCCAGAGTGGCTTGCCATCGTTCACCAGTCTGGCGGTATGAATCAAGCGAGCCTGCTGTGGATTCTGCGCCACGATAAACCAGGGATCGACCGCAATACAGTGCCCGCCGACGCCAGGGCCGGGTTGCAGGATATTGACGCGGGGATGGCGGTTTGCCAATCGGATAAGTTCCCATACGTTAATGTTTTGTTCGGCACAAATCAGCGAGAGCTCATTGGCGAAAGCAATGTTGACATCGCGGAAGCTGTTTTCCGTCAGCTTGCACATTTCGGCGGTGCGAGAGTTAGTAACCACACACTCACCTTCGAGGAAGATTTTATATAACTCACTGGCGCGCGCAGAGCACACTGGGGTCATGCCGCCAATGACGCGATCGTTTTTAATCAGCTCAACCACAACCTGGCCAGGCAGCACGCGTTCAGGGCAATAGGCAATATTGATATCCGCCGTTTCTCCCACCTGCTGCGGAAACGTCAAGTCCGCACGCGCATCGGCTAGCCATTCGGCCATTTGCTCAGTTGCACCTACGGGGGATGTCGATTCCAGAATCACCAGATCGCCTTTCTTCAGGACTGGTGCGATGGACGCTGCTGCTGCCTGAACGTAAGCCAGATCGGGTTCGTGATCGCCTTTGAAAGGGGTAGGAACCGCAATCAGGAAAGCATCGGCGGGCACGGGTTTTGTCATGGCCTGAAGGTAGCCATTTTCTACTGCCACTTTGACCAATGAATCCAAATCGGGCTCGACAATATGGATTTCGCCGCGATTAATGGTTTCGACCGCCAGTTTGTTCACATCAACACCGATGACTTTTTTCTGGCGCGATGCAAAGGCCGCGGCGGTGGGTAAACCGATATAGCCTAAGCCGATTACGGAAATGGTAGTAAAGCTCATAGTGTCACCATAATTTTTATGTCTGTCACCGCAAGGCGACGTTCAACATGACTCCGAGTAATTTTCGGGCGCTGATGGGTGCTACGCTTAGCGATTTTTTATGTCGGGCTATCCCTGCCCGACACCCTGCGGGTCGCTGCAAAAGCAGCGCTAAAAATCATTGCCTATGATTTTTTAACGCCTCAACAATGCGTTGACAGGCCTGACCGTCGCCATAAGGATTGTGGGCGCGGCTCATTGCCTGATACGCCTCGTCATCCGTTAGCAGCATAGATACCGCATCGACAATGTTAGCCACCTCTGTCCCCACCAGCTTGACCGTACCCGCTTCCACCGCCTCCGGTCGTTCCGTCGTATCACGCATCACCAGTACTGGCTTGCCTAACGACGGGGCTTCTTCCTGAATGCCGCCAGAGTCGGTCAAAATCATGTAAGAACGATTCATCAGGTACACGAAGGGCAGATAATCCTGCGGTGCAATCAGCATGACATTATCAATACCGCTCAGGATGCGATTCACGGGTTCGCTGACGTTAGGATTGAGGTGAACCGGATACACAATTTGCACTTCAGGGTGTCGACGGGCGATATCCGCCAACGCGCTACAAATGCGCTCAAAACCGCCGCCAAAACTCTCGCGTCGATGTCCGGTAACCAGAATCAGCTTCTTGTTGTCGTCCAAAAAGTCATATTTTTCATCGAGGCTGCGGCGCAGCGCGGCATCCCCGAGAATACGGTCACGAACCCAGAACAGCGCATCAATCACCGTATTCCCTGTCACAAAAATATGCCGATCAGACAGATGCTCACGCAGTAAATTCTGGCGGGAATTTTCCGTCGGGGCAAAATGGTACATCGCCAGATGCCCGGTCAGTTTACGGTTAGCCTCTTCCGGCCAGGGTGAATACAGATTGCCTGTACGCAATCCTGCTTCTACGTGGCCGACGGGAATACGCTGATAAAAGGCCGCCAGGCTGGTTGCCAGCGTCGTCGTGGTGTCACCGTGTACCAACACCAGAGCCGGCTTGAACTCTGCCATGACCGGTTCAAGCCCCGATAAAATCCGGCAGGATATCTCACTGAGTCCCTGTCCCGGTCGCATAATATCCAGATCATAGTCCGGCGTAATATCGAACAAACGCAGCACCTGATCCAACATCTCCCGATGCTGGGCTGTTACGCAAATTCTCGATTCAAAGGCTCCATCCTGAGCCAGAGCATGAACCAGCGGCGCCATTTTAATGGCCTCCGGCCGGGTGCCGAAAACAGTCAATACTTTCACATTGAATCTCTTTAATCAGGTTAGACGCAGACGCTCGCGAGCGCCCAACGCACATTAGCAAGCTGGTTGGTTAGCGTCGACGGCGAGCCAAGGCAACACCGGCGCCAACGAGCGCACCAATCGCACCCCACATCACCATCAGGAATGCCCGGCGTGGGCTGTCGCGCTTCACCGGTTCTTCCGGCGTACGCAAATAACGATACGTCTGGAAACTGGCCTCAAGCATTGGGCCAACGTTCAGCGTCGCTAACATCGCGCGATTTTGATCGTAATCCAGTTCGTAATGTGGACCGCTGGTCTGCAACGCCTCCAGTCGGGCTTGGAGCATCGGCCTGCCGAGCAGGAACATTTCCGATGCGGGGATTTCGTCTGCCGGCGTATCCGTCTGGCTACGGCTAATACCTTGCTGCTGGGCGATTTTCAGCGCCAGTTCAACACTGCGGACTTCACGATCGTAAATCGCTTTTGCTACCGCTTCCTGACGTTTGATCTGCGACTTCATGAAAATGGTTCTGGCAGCCCAGGCCCCCTTGATCTCTTCATTCAGGTGGTTGGCGGCACGCTGGCTGGCAAAAGCCACATATTGACGCAGCAATGTGTTGGAATCCGCAGAGGTTTCCGCCACCAGCTTCACGGAATCATTGGTTTTTTTACCATCGTCACGCGGTGTAAACTGAATATTGCTGACCATGTCATCCAGCAGAGCGGCATCCGCTTTCGCGTCGCCTTCCAGACGCTGCTTGTAATAGTCAGTCTGCAACCAGAAATCGCGCCGGGTATCGTAAGCCGCTAATTGCATGATGAATTCATCATAAGCATCAGCCGAAATAGACGGTTGCTCTGGCTGAGGAGTGGAAAAAGACCGGGCGTCGAGGTTACGCAGGAATTGCTGCTGCGAATAATACCCCCCTAGCATATTGACCGTCGGCTTGTCGGTAATCGCTGTCGCACTCCACTCCTGTTTAACAAGATAGGAATAGCCTAATGCCACAACGGCAAAAAGCAGGCCGAACGCTATCGGCCACACCTTTCCCTGCCACAGCAGACGAAATAAACCACGGATATCCAGTTCGTTATCAATCAACGCATTCCCGGTAGACAAGTTCTCTGATTTCATTACTTCCCCAAAATTATTTGGTCAGGATGACTGCTTTTGCTCATCGGAATGCCGCATACGGCGTTTGATTCGCTTGATAAAACGGGCGACCCGCCATGCTCGTTTCAGGCAGTAGCCATACAGTAGAAATGCAAGCAAGAATAATGCCAACATCAACCATTCGGGTATAAAAAAGAAATATTCTCCCAACACGCCGACCGCAGCCAACAAGGCGGCAGCAAGCGTAATCAGCACAAATGCCTGGCGGGAAGAAAACCCCGCGCGCATCATTAAATGATGAATGTGCTGTCGATCAGGTGAGAATGGGCTCATCCCTTTGCGTAAGCGCCGATACATAATGGCGATCATATCAATCAGCGGGATAGCGATGATCCACAATGCCGTTACCGGATTAATCGGATGCTGTGGGCCTTGTGTCGTTTGAATCAGGATCCAGATCGCCGTGAAGCCAATCATCGTGCTGCCCGCATCCCCCATGAAGACCTTGTAGCGTCGCCCAAAAATACCGAGATTAAGCAGAATATAAGGCAGCGTCGCCGCGATCATGGCAAAACACCACAATGCCAGATTCGTATGGCCGCTCAGATACAGCAAAATCCCCATCGCCCCAAACGAGACACTGGACAAGCCGCCGAGTAACCCATCGATGCCGTCCACCATATTGAACGCATTAATCGCTGCCCAGACGGCAAACAGCGTGACCAGATAACCAAACGGCCCCAGTGCCATCTGCCATGGTCCGAAAATGTGTCCCAGATTGTGTAGCGTCAAGCCGGCAAAGGCCATCATCACTACCGCGACAAACGCCTGCACAACGGCACGAATTTTCACACTGATATCAAAACGATCGTCCAGAATGCCGACGAACACCAGCACGCCCGCGCACAGCAGGTAAAGACGGAAGTTAGGGATATATTGGTCGGTAATAAAGTAGGTAAAGCAGATACCCGCATACACAGAAATACCGCCAACCAAAGGCACAAGACCCCGATGACGTTTACGGTAGTTGGGACGATCGACAAGCCCTATTTTACCCGCGATGCTGCGAGCAAAAAAAAGAAAGCCCAGAGAAAATAAGAAAATAAATAGTAATTCGGTACTCATAGTGAGTAAGTTCACCGTTAACAGCTGCGCTGTAGCTGTTCAGTATAGACTCGGTTTACGCCTTATATCCTATCGCCCACGTTGATCGCCAGTACAAATTGAGTGATAACGGCGACTTCCGAGTAGAAAGCCCCTTCACATCCGATCAATTAGGGGATAAAAAAAACGCCACGACCCAGCGTGGCGTTCCCCGAGTTATCCGTAATGGATGAACGCCCGGATTTATGAACGTTTCATCATATCGAAGAATTCATCGTTGGTTTTTGTCATCGCCAACTTGTTGATCAGGAATTCCATCGCGTCGATCTCACCCATTGGGTGGATGATCTTGCGTAGAATCCACATCTTCTGCAATTCTTCAGAGGTGGTAAGCAATTCTTCTTTACGCGTACCAGAGCGGTTGTAGTCAATCGCTGGGAAGACGCGTTTTTCTGCGATTTTACGCGCCAGGTGCAGTTCCATGTTACCTGTACCTTTAAACTCTTCGTAAATCACTTCGTCCATCTTGGAGCCGGTATCAACCAGCGCGGTGGCGATGATGGTCAGGCTACCACCCTCCTCAACGTTACGTGCCGCACCGAAGAAACGCTTCGGACGATGCAGGGCATTGGCATCCACACCACCAGTCAACACTTTGCCCGAGGCAGGAACAACGGTGTTGTAGGCACGCGCCAGACGGGTAATGGAGTCCAGCAGGATGATAACGTCTTTCTTATGCTCAACCAGACGCTTCGCTTTTTCGATCACCATTTCGGCAACCTGAACGTGACGAGAAGCCGGTTCGTCGAACGTTGACGCAACCACTTCGCCTTTCACCAGACGCTGCATCTCGGTAACTTCTTCCGGACGTTCGTCAATCAGCAGAACCATCAGTACGCAGTCAGGATGGTTGTAAGCAATGCTCTGCGCAATGTTCTGCAGCAGCATGGTTTTACCTGCTTTAGGCGGCGCAACGATCAGACCACGTTGACCACGGCCAATCGGCGAAGCCAGATCCAACACACGCGCCGTCAGATCTTCTGTCGACCCGTTACCGCGTTCCATACGCAGACGAGAGTTTGCATGCAGTGGCGTGAGGTTTTCGAACAGGATCTTGTTGCGGGAGTTTTCAGGTTTGTCGTAGTTGACTTCGTTAACTTTCAGCAGCGCAAAGTAGCGTTCACCTTCTTTCGGCGGACGAATCTTGCCAGAAATGGTGTCACCAGTGCGGAGGTTAAAACGGCGGATTTGGCTGGGAGAAACGTAGATATCATCGGGGCCTGCGAGGTAGGAGCTGTCTGCTGAGCGGAGGAAGCCGAAGCCATCCTGCAATATCTCCAGCACACCATCGCCGAAAATATCCTCGCCGCTTTTGGCATGCTGTTTCAGAATAGCGAAGATAATATCCTGTTTACGCATGCGAGCCTGGTTTTCCAGACCCATATTTTCGCCAAGAGCAATTAACTCAGAAACTGGCGTATTCTTTAATTCGGTAAGATTCATAGTGGTGGGTTCTTTAACTCGGGGTAAATCTCGAACTATTAACGTGAATGGTATGGCAGGATCATCCGTGCCTCTATAACAGCCTTCAACCACCGGATTCCTGTCTGGTTTCACACCTGAAGCGCATTACATCCGCGCAAAACAACATCCGCATAAACGATATCCGCATAAATCAACGGCAGGAGATCGAAGACACATAAAACCAAGTATTATAAAACTAGTAGACTGCCCAAATCGAACCACGATCGCGTTGTAAAAATTACTTTATAAAACAACGAGTTTTTCGATTTCGACACAGAATAATGCTTTAGACTCTAACTTTCAGGCTTAAGCCTAAGGGCTTAAACATAGGCAAGTACGATATGCAGTGATGAAGAATCTAACACGCTTCCCGACGAGCGGCAAGCAGTCAATATGAGAATTGCATATTGCCCGATTGCGCCCGCCGACAATACCCTTTTGAAGGGTATCAAGCTAATTACAGATTCGCCGTCAGGAACTCTTTCAGTTGCCCTTTGGACAGTGCGCCGACTTTTGTCGCAGCGACTTCGCCGTTTTTAAACAGCAACAGAGTAGGAATGCCACGGATACCATATTTCGGCGCAGTTGCCGGGTTTTCATCAATGTTCAGTTTGGTAACCGTCAGTTTGCCTTCAAACTCTTCGGCGATTTCATCCAGAATAGGAGCGATCATTTTGCAAGGACCGCACCACTCAGCCCAGAAATCAACCAGGATAGCGCCCTCAGCTTGCAGTACTTTCGTGCCGAAACTGTCATCAGTCAGGTGAATTATTTTATCGCTCATATTTTACTCCGCAGGATTATTTCTACCTTGTTGGTGTAGCATTGACCAACAACGGCTTGACTTTATTTCACCGGATACGCTTTCGTAAAGCAATAGTTAGCTGATATTCTACCACACTATGAGCAAAACACACTTAACTGAACAGAAGTTTTCCGACTTCGCCCTGCACCCGCAGGTTATTGAAGCTCTTGAAAGCAAAGGGTTTCATAACTGTACGCCTATTCAGGCGTTAGCTCTGCCATTGGCTCTGTCAGGGCGTGATGTTGCAGGTCAGGCGCAAACCGGTACCGGCAAGACGCTGGCTTTTCTCGCGTCTACTTTCCATTATTTGCTTTCACACCCTGCAAACGCAGAGCGTCAAACCAATCAACCCCGTGCCTTAATTATGGCACCAACGCGTGAACTGGCCGTCCAGATTCACTCTGACGCAGAAGCGCTGTCTCACCTTACCGGGTTAAAACTGGGTTTAGCCTACGGTGGAGACGGCTACGACAAGCAGCTTAAGGTGCTGGAAAACGGCGTTGATATTCTGATCGGCACCACCGGTCGCCTAATTGATTACGCCAAACAAAACCATATCAATCTGGGCGCGATTCAGGTCGTCGTGCTGGACGAAGCGGACCGTATGTACGATCTCGGCTTCATCAAAGATATTCGCTGGTTGTTCCGCCGTATGCCGCCAGCAGCACAGCGTCTGAACATGCTCTTTTCCGCAACGCTCTCCTACCGGGTGCGTGAACTTGCGTTTGAACAGATGAATAACGCAGAGTACGTGGAAGTTGAACCGGAACAGAAAACCGGCCATCGCATTAAAGAAGAACTGTTTTATCCATCCAACGAAGAAAAAATGCGCTTGCTCCAGACACTGCTGGAAGAAGAGTGGCCGGATCGCTGCATCATTTTCGCGAATACCAAACATCGTTGCGAAGACATCTGGGGTCACCTGGCTGCTGACGGCCATCGCGTTGGGCTGCTGACGGGCGACGTCGCACAGAAAAAACGTCTGCGTATTCTGGAAGAATTTACCCAAGGTAATCTGGATATTCTGGTCGCAACGGACGTTGCAGCACGCGGTTTACATATTCCTTCTGTGACCCACGTTTTCAACTACGACCTGCCGGATGACTGCGAAGACTACGTTCACCGTATTGGCCGTACTGGCCGTGCGGGACAAAGCGGATTTTCTATCAGCCTGGCCTGCGAAGAGTACGCGCTGAACCTCCCGGCTATCGAGACCTATATTGGCCACAGCATCCCGGTCAGCAAATACAACAGCGATGCACTGATGAATGATTTACCCGCGCCGAAGCGTTTAACGCGCCCACCGCGCTCCAATAATGGCCCGCGCCGACACAACAATGCGCCGCGCCGCAGTGGAGCGCCCCGTAATAACCGTAAACGAGCGGATTAACCGTCGATGCTGAGCTCTTCTTCACTTTACGCTGCCATCGATCTCGGCTCGAACAGCTTCCATATGCTGGTCGCCCGGGAAACCGCAGGCAGCATTCAGACGCTGGCGAAAATAAAGCGTAAAGTCCGCCTTGCGGCAGGGCTGGATAAACAGAATCGGCTCTCGCAGGACGCAATGCAGCGCGGCTGGCAGTGTCTACAACTGTTCTCTGAACGGTTGCAGGACATCCCGCAGGATCAGGTGCGCGTCGTCGCGACCGCCACCCTGCGGCTGGCAACGAATGCTGACGAGTTTCTGCAACGGGCTCAGGAAATTCTGGGTTTACCGATTCAGGTTATCAGCGGTGAAGAAGAAGCACGCCTGATTTATCAAGGCGTAGCACATACGACGGGCGGCCCGGATGCGCGTCTGGTCGTGGATATCGGCGGTGGCAGCACCGAGCTGGCAACAGGGGTTGGCGCAAAAACGACCCAGTTGATCAGCCTCCCGATGGGATGCGTAACGTGGCTGGATCGCTATTTCAGCGATCGCAATCTGGAAGCCGGTAATTTTGAACGTGCTGAACAGGCGGCACGTGAAATGCTGCGTCCCGTTGCCGCTTCTCTGCGCGAGCAGGGTTGGCAAATCTGCGTCGGTGCCTCCGGCACAGTACAAGCGCTACAGGAAATCATGGTCGCGCAGGGAATGGATGAGTACATTACCCTGCCGAAGCTCAGACAGCTTAAAGAACATGCGATTCAGTGCGATAAGCTGGAAGAGTTGGAAATTGAAGGCCTGACGCTGGAACGCGCGCTGGTTTTTCCCAGCGGATTAGCCATCCTGTTGGCGATCTTCCAGGAACTCGACATCAAAACGATGACGCTGGCAGGCGGAGCGCTGCGTGAAGGTCTGGTCTATGGCATGTTGCATCTGCCTGTCGATCAGGATATTCGCCATCGCACGCTGGAAACGCTGCAACGTCGCTATCTTCTGGATGTCGAACAGGCGAAACGCGTTAGTACGCTGGCGGACAATTTTCTGCAACAGGTTGCCCGTGACTGGCAGTTAGATAACCGATGTCGCGAGTTACTGCGCAGTGCCTGTCTGGTGCACGAAATCGGTTTGAGCATCGATTTTCGCCAGTCTCCCCAGCATGCAGCCTATTTGATTCGCCATAGCGATCTCCCCGGCTTTACGCCAGCCCAGAAGAAGCTGTTAGCCACACTCCTGCAAAACCAGATTAACCCTGTCGATTTAATGCCGCTGAGTCAGCAGAACGCGCTGCCGGTCAACCAGGCACAGCGCCTGTGTCGCCTGTTGCGTCTGGCGATTATTTTTGCCAGCCGCCGCCGCGATGACACGCTGCCAGCCGTACGATTGCGCGTAGAAGGCGAAACGCTGCGTTTGATTCTGCCTGCTGGCTGGCTGGCGCAGCATCCATTACGGGCAGAAATGCTGGAACAGGAAAGCCGCTGGCAGAGCTACGTACACTGGCCGCTGATGCTGGAAGAAACTCCAGCTTAACGGGGAGAAAATTACTCCCCTTCCCCTTTTGCCTTCGCCAACATCGCCCGGATGTTGGCAACGTTCGCCTGACCTTTCTGCATCCGCTCTTGTGCACTAACCACTTTCCGTTCCGTTTCCCACACCACATCATCCTGCGGCAATTCAAGCAGGAAACGGCTCGGCTCAGGGCGAACTAATTCACCATACTGGCGGCGCTCTTTGCAAAGCGTGAAGATGAGTTCACGCTGTGCACGCGTAATCCCCACATATGCCAGACGACGCTCTTCATCAACGTTGTCCTCATCAATACTGCTTTGGTGCGGCAGTAGTCCCTCTTCCATTCCGACCAAAAAGACGTACGGAAATTCCAGACCTTTGGACGCATGCAGTGTCATCAACTGTACCTGATCCAGTTCCTCTTCACTTTCACCACGCTCCATCATGTCTCGCAGCGTGAAGCGCGTCACCACCTGCGTCAGCGTCATCGGCTCATCCAGTTCAGACCCTTCCAGCATTTCCGTCATCCAGCTGAATAGCTGATTGACGTTCTTCATCCGCATTTCCGCCGCTTTTGGGCTAGGTGAGGTTTCATACAGCCAGCTTTCGTAGTCCAATCCATGAATCAGGTCGCGCACGGCGGCTACCGGTTCACGCTCTGCCAAACGGGCGATTTCCGCCATCCACTGCGTAAACCGTTGCAAGGATTCCAGCCCACGACCAGTCAGCGACTGGCTCAGCCCCAGATCAAAACTCGCGCTAAACAGGCCTTTATTGCGTTGCCCCGCCCACTCACCCAGCTTCTTCATCGTCGCCGGGCCAATTTCACGTTTGGGCGTATTCACGATGCGTAAGAATGCGCTGTCATCATCCGGATTGGTCAGAACGCGCAGATAAGCCAGCAAGTCTTTAA
Organism: Pectobacterium aroidearum; assembly: GCF_015689195.1. Taxonomy (GTDB): domain Bacteria; phylum Pseudomonadota; class Gammaproteobacteria; order Enterobacterales; family Enterobacteriaceae; genus Pectobacterium; species Pectobacterium aroidearum. The sequence goes on along the minus strand of NZ_CP065044.1, from coordinate 276,896 downwards.
TTTCAGGACGGGAGAAAAAGGACGTGCCGCCGGAAATGCGATACGGAATACGGTTCTGCATCAGCATCTTTTCAAACAGGCGCGACTGGTGGTTACCACGATACAGAATTGCATAGTCGCCATACTGGGTCTTTTTAATAAAGTGATGGGCGATTAGCTCACCAACGACCCGTTCCGCCTCATGATCTTCGTTGTTGGCGGTAATCACTTTAAGCTCATCACCGTAACCCAGTTCCGAGAACAACCGTTTTTCAAAGACGTGCGGGTTATTGGCGATGAGAATATTGGCCGCTTTCAGAATACGTCCGGATGAGCGGTAGTTTTGTTCCAGTTTGATCACGTCAAGCGTGGGGAAATCCTGCTGCAGCAGCACCAGATTCTGTGGACGTGCCCCGCGCCAGGAGTAAATAGACTGATCGTCATCGCCAACGACGGTGAAACGCGCACGGGTGCCGACCAGCAGCTTAACCAGCTCATACTGGCTGGTGTTGGTGTCCTGATATTCATCCACCAGCAGGTAGCGTAAGCGGTTCTGCCAACGTTCGCGTACCTCAGCATTCTGCTTCAGAAGTAGCGTAGGCAGCAAAATCAGATCGTCGAAGTCCAGTACGTTACAGGCACGCAGATGTTCGTGATAGAGCGAGTAGCAATGCACAAATAGCTTGTCGCGTTCAGAACGCGCCGTCGCTGCCGCACCGGCAGGATCGATCAGATCGTTTTTCCAGTTTGAGATCGTCGAGATCAGCTGTTGCAGCAGAACCTTATCATTTTCCAGCCACTGCTCCGTCAGCTCTTTCAGCAGCGCCATCTGATCCTGATCGTCGAACAGGGAGAAATTGGATTTCATCCCCAATGCGGCGTATTCACGCTTGATGATCTCCAACCCCAGCGTATGGAAAGTCGCAATCATCAGCCCGCGTGTTTCTTTGCGCCCCAGCGTTTGCGCCACGCGCTCCTTCATCTCACGCGCCGCTTTGTTGGTAAACGTCACAGCAGCAATATGCCGCGCCTGATAACCACACTGACGGATAAGGTGCGCAATTTTATTGGTGATAACGCGGGTCTTGCCTGAACCTGCACCCGCCAGTACCAGACAAGGTCCGGTGACGAATTCGACGGCGTGCTGTTGGCTGGGGTTTAAGCGCATAACGATGTTGCTCACTCATAAAACGGAAGGCGATTGTAGCAGAAAGCCGTATCGATCTTGACCGGGGATTTGTTATTAAGGAAAGCACGTCGCAGTCCACATCTTGCGTTGCAAATGTTACATTGCGCACCGGAATCTCTTTTGCAAAAAAGGTAACAACATGGCAAATACCGCAGCAGCTTTGCACATTCTGGTAGACACTGAACAGCAGGCTAACGATATCCTTGCTCAACTGGAAAAAGGCGCTGACTTCCAGAAACTGGCGCAAAAACACTCGACCTGCCCGTCAAAACGCAACGGTGGCGATTTAGGTGAATTTCGTAAAGGTGACATGGTGCCAGCGTTCGATAAGGCCGTGTTTTCCTGCGAATTGCTGAAGCCGTTTGGTCCGGTGAAAACCCAGTTTGGATACCATGTGATCAAGGTGCTATACCGCAACTAAGTCGTTACGCTGATGCCCCGAACATAAAAAGCGCGCCGACCTTCTGGTTTGGCGCGCTTTTTTCTATTGAATACCTTAGCCTATTGTCATCAGACTCGCATTCCCCCCCGCTGCCGCGGTATTAATACTCAGAGAACGTTCATTCAGCAGACGTTCAAGCTGAACGTGGGTATCCCCCTGCGCGTAGCCCAACGGCAGGATAATCGGACCGTCTCGTTCGGCAAGCGTTTTACTCAACAGCCGTAACCGATCGGCATCTCCGTGATAAATGACGCCATGAAAAGACACATCGTCCCGCTGCCAGTCAGGCGTGAACTGAATATGCGGCTGCACTTCTGCGGGTAATCGGTCATAGAGCGTTTTCTCCTGTTCACCTTCCGGCCACAGCAGTTGCCCACCGATTGCCAGCACCGCCGCCGTCTGAATCAAGCGATCTTCCTCGTTATCCGCCAGACACAAAATCCGTTCACGCGGCAACAACGTATAGCTATTGCTTTCTCCTGTCGGACCCGGCAGCGGTCGCGTTATCCCGCTGACGCTATCTTCTCTGTAACGCTGGCACAGCGTCGCCAAACCGTGACGTTCCCCGGCAATCGCCCATGTTTCCAGCGCCTGAAGCCCCGCCAGCTGCGACGTTCGGGTAGAAATATCGGGAGACGGCTCACGATCCTGCCGCGCAAATCCTGCCGCGAGCGCATCGTCCGGCCGATGAGCCAGCAAACGGTACAGATAAAGCGGCCCACCTGCCTTTGGTCCGGTTCCCGATAAGCCTTCACCGCCAAACGGCTGAACCCCGACAACGGCACCAACCATATTACGGTTCACATATTGGTTGCCCACCCTTGCCTTGCCTGTCACACGCTGGATGGTTTCATCAATGCGGGTATGCACGCCCAGCGTCAGGCCGAATCCTGCCGTGTTGATTTGCTCAATCACGGTATCCAACTGCTGGCTTTGATAGCGAACAACGTGTAAAACTGGACCAAAAACTTCTTTTTTCAGCTCGCCTATATTGCCCAGTTCGATCAGCGTCGGCTTCACAAACGTCCCGTGCCGCCATGTCTCTTCATCCTGTGGATACGCGGCCTGAAACACGGTATGGCCTTGCGCCCGCATCGTCTGAATATGCAGTTCCACATTCTCTTTCGCCTCCGCATCAATCAGCGGGCCGATATCGGTTGATAAGCGTTCAGGATTCCCCATTCGACACTCCGCCATCGCGCCCCGCAGCATAGTCAGAGTGCGATCCGCAATATCGTCTTGCAGACACAAAAGACGCAACGCTGAGCAACGCTGTCCGGCGCTATCGAACGCAGAAGCGATAACGTCATTCACCACCTGTTCCGTCAGTGCAGAGGAATCGACAATCATCGCATTCAGGCCGCCGGTCTCGGCAATCAACGGTGTCAAACGCCCCTGTGGATCGAGCCTGCCAGCGATGCTGCGTTGCAGCGTTTTGGCAACGGCCGTCGATCCGGTAAAGACCACGCCGCGTACCCGTTCATCGCCGACCAACGCTGCGCCAATCGTTTCTCCCTGACCAGGCAATAGTTGCAGCACGCCCTGAGGGACACCCGCCTCATGTAAAATACGTACTGCCTGTGCCGCAATCAGCGGCGTCTGTTCAGCCGGCTTCGCTAATACGCTATTTCCCACCGCCAGTGCAGCAGAGATTTGTCCGGTGAAGATCGCCAGCGGGAAATTCCACGGGCTGATGCAAACCACCGGCCCCAGCGGACGATGGGTATCATTAGTGAACGTATCCCGTACCTGCCCCGCGTAATAGCGCAAGAAGTCCACCGCTTCGCGCACTTCCGCAATCGCGTTACTGAAGGATTTCCCCGCTTCCCGCACCAGCAAGCCCAGCAGGCTCTGTAACTGACTTTCCATCAGCGAGGCGGCCTGATTCAGTATCGCAGCACGCTCCGCAGGTGGCGTCGAAAACCAGATGGTGCCAGCATGTACCGCTGTTTCTATCGCCAGTTCAACATCCGCCACGGAGGCATCGCGAACATAGCCCACCACATCGTGCACATCGGCAGGATTCACCACGGGCTTTTCTTCACTCGCCACGCTTTCTCCCTCAAGCATCGGTGCGGCATACCACGGCAGAAGCGCGTGACTCAGCAACGTGCTGGAGAGCGAAGCCAGCCGGTGCTCGTTCGAGAGATCCAACCCGCTCGAATTCTGCCGCTCTCGACCATATAGCTGACGCGGCAGGGGAATGCGGGGATGCGGTGCGCCCATACTCCATTCCACTTTTGCCAGCGCTTCTACACCACGAATCGGATCGGCGATCAGCGTTTCCAGCGGCATTGAGGTATCCGCAATGCGGTTAACAAATGAAGTATTCGCACCGTTTTCCAACAAGCGTCGCACCAGATAAGCCAGCAGCGTTTCATGGGTGCCAACCGGGGCATAAATACGGCACGGTCGGTTCAATTTACCGTCCGCAACCGTGCCAACCACCTGATCATAGAGCGGTTCCCCCATGCCGTGCAGGCACTGAAACTCATACTGACCGGGATAGTAATTGTTGCCCGCCATGTGGTAGATCGCGCTTAGCGTCTGCGCATTGTGCGTGGCGAACTGCGGATAAATCAGATTCGGTACGGCCAGCAACTTACGGGCGCACGCCAGATAAGACACATCGGTATAGACCTTACGCGTGTAGACCGGGTAGCCTTCCAGCCCGTCAACCTGTGCCCGTTTAATTTCGCTATCCCAGTACGCACCTTTCACCAGACGAATCATCAGCCGCCGACGGCTGCGCTGTGCCAATTCAATCAGCGCATCGATCACATACGGGCAGCGTTTCTGATACGCCTGAATGACAAACCCGATGCCATTCCATCCCGCCAGTTGCGGTTCCATGCAGAGTTTTTCCAGCAGATCGAGTGAGATCTCCAGTCGATCGGCTTCCTCCGCATCAATATTGATGCCGATATCGTACTGGCGCGCCAGCAGCGTTAGCGTCAACAAACGCGGGTAGAGTTCTTCCATCACGCGGTCGTACTGCGTCCGGCTATAACGTGGATGCAGCGCCGATAGCTTGATGGAGATGCCCGGCCCTTCGTAAATCCCGCGCCCGTTCGAGGCTTTGCCGATAGCATGAATCGCCTGCTGATAGGCCGCCAGATACGCGGCAGCATCATGCTCCGTCAGCGCCGCTTCACCTAACATATCGTAAGAGTAGCGGAAGCCTTTTTCCTCTCGCTCACGGGCATTCGCCAGTGCTTCACCGATGGTTTCGCCAGTAACAAACTGCTCTCCCATCAGCCGCATGGCCATATCCACGCCTTTGCGGATGAGCGGCTCGCCGCTTTTCCCGATCATGCGGTTCAGAGAATTCGACAGGTGCGCCTCGTTGTGTGTCGCCACCAGCTTTCCGGTAAACAATAGCCCCCAGGTTGCGGCATTCACAAAAAGCGACGGGCTGTGACCAAGATGCGCCTGCCAGTTTCCTCGGCTGATTTTGTCGCGGATCAGCGCATCGCGCGTAGATTTATCAGGAATACGTAGCAGCGCTTCAGCTAAACACATCAGCGCCACCCCTTCCTGAGAAGAAAGTGAGAATTCCTGTAGCAGTCCTTGCACGATGCCTGCACGCCCGCTCCCGGCTTTCTGGCTACGTAATTTCTCTGCCAGTCGATAAGCCAGTTGCTGCGTTAATGCCGACATTTCATCGGTAAGTCTTGCCTGTTCAAGCAAGATAGGCACCAGTTCATTTTCGGGTCGGCGATAAACAGAAGTGATGGCTGCGCGGATAACTGACTGGGGAAGAACCTGCTCAGCGAAATCAAGGAAGGGTTGGTGGGTTTCTTCTTCCCGAGATTGCGGCATAATCTCTTCCGCTTCAATGTGGCTGACGTTCGCCCATTGCGGTGTTTCAGGAGTGTCGAGGCCACTTTCGAGGCGTTCGAGGTAATGGAAAATAGCCTGCTTGATCAGCCAGTGCGGTGTACGATCAATTCGCTGTGCTGCAGCCTTGATGCGTTCGCGCGTTTCCTCATCGAGTTTTACACCCATCGTGGTAGAGCCCATAGCGTCCACTCCTGTCATTAGAAGATGCACATCGGGAAAACGTCAATATCGACCATGTTGCAACTTTGTGCAACCTTGTTAACAAATGGAGCGGTTGCAACCCCTTATCACCTTCAGACCTCGTTCCGGCCTGAGTGATGACAATAAAACACAGCGTCGCCGCGACAGCGGCACGAAAAATAATGTGGAGAGTTGAATGACAATAAGCACACCTATGTTGGTGACGTTTCTGGTGTATATTTTCGGGATGGTTCTCATCGGCCTGTTTGCCTATCGCGCAACGAATAACTTTGGCGATTACATTCTGGGCGGACGTCGGATGGGCAGTGTGGTGACCGCATTGTCGGCAGGCGCTTCCGATATGAGCGGCTGGCTGCTCATGGGGTTACCGGGTGCCATTTTCATTTCCGGGATCTCGGAAAGCTGGATCGCGATCGGCCTGACGTTAGGCGCCTACCTGAACTGGAAATGGGTCGCCGGACGCCTGCGCGTACACACTGAGGTCAACCACAACGCGCTTACCCTTCCTGACTATTTCACCCACCGCTTTGAAGATAACAGCAAATTACTGCGTGTGATTTCCGCGTTAGTGATCCTGATTTTCTTCACCATTTATTGCGCATCCGGCGTGGTTGCAGGGGCTCGTCTGTTTGAAAGCACCTTTGGCATGAGCTACGGCACGGCCTTATGGGCAGGGGCTGCGGCCACTATCGCCTATACCTTTATTGGCGGCTTTCTGGCCGTGAGCTGGACGGACACCGTTCAGGCCAGCCTGATGATTTTCGCGCTGATCCTGACGCCGGTGATGGTCATTTTATCGCTGGGAGGAATAGACACCTCACTCATGGTAATTGAAGCGAAAAACCCGGCCAATCTGGATATGTTCAAAGGGCTGAATTTTGTCGCCATCATCTCACTGATGGGTTGGGGTCTGGGCTATTTTGGCCAACCGCACATTCTGGCGCGTTTTATGGCCGCCGATTCACACCACACGATCCACAGTGCACGCCGTATCAGTATGACCTGGATGGTTCTTTGTCTGGCCGGTGCTGTGACGGTGGGCTTCTTCGGCATCGCCTACTTCCATAACAACCCGGATCAGGCTGGTAACGTGGCGCAAAACAGCGAACGCGTCTTTATCGAGCTGTCCATGCTGCTGTTCAATCCGTGGATTGCTGGCGTGCTGCTGTCTGCAATTCTGGCCGCCGTGATGAGTACGCTGAGCTGCCAGTTGCTGGTGTGTTCCAGCGCCATCACTGAGGATCTATACAAGCCATTCCTGCGCAAGAATGCTAGCCAGAAAGAGCTGGTGTGGGTAGGGCGCTCAATGGTGCTGCTCGTCGCTATCATCGCTATCGCGCTGTCGCTTAATCCTGAAAACCGCGTACTGGGTCTGGTGAGCTATGCCTGGGCTGGTTTCGGCGCCGCATTCGGTCCGGTGATTTTGATTTCTCTGCTGTGGCCGCGCATGACGCGCAACGGTGCACTGCTCGGTATGATCGTGGGCGCAGCAACCGTGCTGATCTGGAAACAGTACGCCTGGCTGGGTCTGTATGAAATTATCCCTGGTTTCATCTTCAACAGCCTGACCATTTTTATTGTCAGCCTGCTGGGTAAAGCGCCATCAAAAGCGATTACCGACCGCTTCAATCAGGCGGAAGCGGAATACCAATCCGTTTAATCATCACGCCCGTGGCATCGTTCGCTGTGCCACGGGCTTATCTTTATCCGAAAGTGGCTCTGACTGCATCGACAAAGGTTTTAATTTTAACCGCCGACCGCCGTCCCATCGGCACCATAACATGAACCGGGCGAGCAGGGCCGTCATAGTCAGATAGCACCTGAACCAGTCGTCCGCGGTCAATTTCCTTACGTAGCACGGCCTCCGGCCCAAGCGTAATACCATATCCCTCTATCGCTGCATGTAGCAACGCGTTCCAGTCATTAGCAAAAAGCCTACCCTGTGGCCTGACTTCTTCGGACTTACCCTCTTTCTGGAATACCCATCGGCAAGACGTCGCGGCGGTGCGTACGCCATAAATCAGGCACGCGTGACGTGCGAGGCTTGCTGGCGTCTCCGGCACGCCTTCACGCGCCAGATAGTCAGGCGATGCACAGGCAATCAACGAGTAAGGCTGAAGCGGCCAGGCCACCATCGAACTATCCGCCAATTCACCGATACGAATAATGACTTCAAACCCCTCTTCTATCGGGTCGACCATACGATCATTCAGCGTCAGCGCAATTTGCGTGTCAGGATAGCGGGCGAGATAGTGCGTGATAAACGGCGCGAGTAGATGCGATCCCCAGGTAACCGGCGCGTTAACCTGGATAATTCCTGAAGGTGTCACCTGCATCTCACGGGCGACTGCGTCAGCATCCTCTGCCTCGGCAAGAACAACCTTGCAGCGCTCATAATAACGCAAACCAATATCCGTCAGGCTTTGCCTCCGCGTCGTACGATTCAGCAACCGAACGCCAAGCCTCGCTTCAAGCCACGCCACCTGCTTCGCCACCATCTGTGAAGATATGCCTAACGCTTCTGCGGCGGCGGCAAAAGACCCTAACTCCGATGCTTTGACAAAGACACTCATACTGGTCAGCCGGTCCATTATTCGCTCATATTTGTTGTTTGTTTGCTTTTAAAATCACAATTTATCTTCAAATTGTAGGCAATTAAGATGCTTCTCTCAAAAGCATTAAGGAGAAGAAGATGAATATCGGCATTATTGGTGCAGGCTTTGTTGGGCGGGCGATAGCTAAATTAGCGCTCCAGAACGGTCATCAGGTCATGCTCAGTAACTCACGCGACCCCCAATCACTTTTCAGCCTCCGCCCGATGATCGGCTGCGACATCGGAACCGCCACTCAGGCCTCGCTATTTGGTGACATTGTGGTTATCGCCGTTCCCTTTACCGCCATCGATAAACTCCCTGAACAGGCTTTACGGGGAAAATCCGTCATCGATACCGTCAATTACTATACCGAGCGAGATGGTAAGGTCACCGCACTTGATACGCGCAGCACCACGACCAGCGAGCTACTGGCGCGTTATTTACCAGACGCCAGGATCACCAAAGCGTTCAATGCCATCCCTATGACGCAGCTTGAAAGCGATGGGCTCCCGACCGGCTCAGCCAATCGCCGCGCGCTACCGCTTGCAGGTGATGATGAGCAGGAAAAAGCTATTGTGGCTGAACTCTATGATGCATTCGGATTTGATGTGGTCGATGCGGGAGAATTGTCTGAAGGATGGCGCTTTGAAAGAGGTATGCCGTCTTACTGTATTCGTATGACAAAAGCAGAATTAACCACTGCGCTGACGCTTGCCTCACGTAACATACCGACGATACACGACGTAAATAACGCAGGCTAAGGGATAACTACGGATAAAAAATGCTGCTCCCTGAGGAGCAGCATAGCAATCATCGTGTTTCAGTAAACGTAGAACGTCACATTAACCCGCAACGGCGATACGCTTCATGTCTTTCATGTAACCGCGCAGCGTTTGTCCTACGGTTTCGATTGGGTGGTTACGGATAGCTTCGTTAACATCACGCAGCTGCGCGTTGTCCACTTCGGTACCCGCTACCGCTTTGCCCAGATCGCCCGGCTGCAGAGATGCCATGAACGCATCTTTCAGCAATGGAACGGCGGCGTTAGCGAACAGGTAGTTACCGTATTCTGCGGTATCAGAGATAACCACGTTCATTTCATACAGACGCTTACGCGCGATGGTGTTGGCGATCAGCGGTAGCTCATGCAGTGACTCGTAGTAAGCGGATTCTTCGATGATGCCAGAGCTCACCATGGTTTCAAACGCCAGCTCAACGCCCGCTTTCACCATCGCAACCATCAGCACGCCGTTATCAAAGTATTCCTGCTCAGCGATTTTACCGTCGAACTGCGGTGCGTTTTCGAATGCCGTTTTACCGGTCTCTTCACGCCAGGTCAGCAGTTTCACGTCATCGTTCGCCCAGTCAGCCATCATGCCGCTGGAGAATTCGCCGGAGATGATGTCATCCATGTGTTTCTGGAACAGCGGCGCCATGATGCCTTTCAACTGCTCAGACAGCGCATAAGCACGCAGTTTTGCCGGATTGGACAGGCGATCCATCATCAGCGTAATGCCGCCCTGCTTCAGCGCTTCGGTGATGGTTTCCCAGCCGAACTGAATCAGTTTTTCTGCATACGCAGGATCGGTGCCTTCAGCAACCAGTTTGTCGAAGCTCAGCAGAGAACCTGCCTGCAACATACCGCACAGAATAGTCTGCTCACCCATCAGGTCAGATTTCACTTCCGCAACGAATGAAGATTGCAGAACGCCAGCACGGTGACCACCGGTTGCCGCAGCCCAGGCTTTAGCAATTGCCATGCCTTCGCCCTTCGGATCGTTTTCCGGGTGAACCGCGATCAGCGTTGGTACGCCGAAACCACGTTTGTATTCTTCACGTACTTCCGTACCTGGGCACTTCGGCGCCACCATCACGACGGTGATGTCTTTACGGATTTGCTCGCCCACTTCAACGATGTTGAAGCCGTGGGAGTAGCCCAGCGCTGCGCCTTGTTTCATCAGCGGTTGTACCGCCTGAACAACAGCGGAGTGCTGTTTGTCTGGCGTCAGGTTAACCACCAAATCAGCCTGCGGGATCAGATCTTCGTAGGTGCCGACGGTGAAGCCGTTTTCGGTCGCCTTGCGCCATGATGCACGTTTTTCTGCAATCGCTTCAGCACGCAGGGCATAAGCGATATCCAGACCAGAATCGCGCATGTTCAGACCCTGGTTCAGGCCCTGAGCACCACAGCCGACGATCACCACTTTTTTCCCTTTCAGGTAGCTCGCCTCATCGGCAAATTCATCACGCCCCATAAAGCGGCACTTGCCCAATTGATCCAGCTGCTGACGCAGGTTTAATGTGTTGAAATAGTTAGCCATGTCGTGCTCCGTATACGGTTTTGTTTGTCTATTATTCGAGAAAGGATTCCCGCCAGATGGGAATTCACTATGACCCCATCATATGACAGGAATTGCGTTGCTTAAATTGATATATTAGCAACGTCATATTGCACTATTTGCAATATAAAAAACGGCTGCAAGATAAAAAACGGGGCCTGCGTCGCATGGATTTACGTGATCTCAAATTATTCCTACATCTGGCGGAAAGTCGACACTTTGGCCGTACAGCCAAGGCGATGCACATCAGCCCGTCCACGCTGTCACGGCAAATTCAGCGGATGGAAGAGGATTTAGGGCAGACGCTGTTTCTGCGTGATAACCGCACCGTGCAGCTCACCGATGCTGGCGAGCACCTGAAACTATTTGCCCAGCAAACGCTGCTGCAATACCAGCAGCTACGCCACACGATAGACCAGCATGGGCCGTCATTAAGCGGCGATCTGCGGATTTTTTGTTCCGTTACCGCCGCCTACAGCCACCTGCCGCCGATTCTGGATCGTTTCCGGGCGCTGCACCCGCTGGTAGAAATTAAACTGACGACCGGCGACGCCGCCGATGCCGTTGAGAAAATTCAGTCGAATGATGGGGATTTAGGGATTGCGGGACGCCCGGAAGCGCTGCCTATCAGCGTTGACTTCATGCCACTCGACAAACTGCCTCTGGCGTTGATCATCCCGGCGCTTCCCTGCCCCGTGCAATCGCTGGTACGCCAAACCGATCCGGACTGGTCACAGATTCCCTTCATTCTGCCGGAACACGGCCCGGTGCGTAAGCGCATCGATCAATGGTTCCGCCGCAATCACATCGCCAATCCGCAGATTTACGCCACCATCTCCGGGCATGAAGCGATGGTATCGATGGTCGCGCTAGGCTGTGGTATCGCGCTGATTCCCAACGTCGTGCTGGAAAACAGCCCGGAACCCGTACGCAACCGCGTTTCCGTCTTCGTCGAACAGGTAATGGAACCACTTGAACTCGGCGTTTGCGTACAGAAAAAACGGCTTAGCGAACCGCTGATTGCCGCCTTTTGGGACATATTACAGGACACACAATGAAGATCGCCTTCACGACCATTATCGCCGCCGGCATGACGCTGGCCGCCTTCAACTACAATGCGCAAGCCGCCAGTTTCCCCTGCGACAAGGCCACTTCGGAGCAAGAGAAACTGATTTGTGCCAGCCCGCTGCTCGGACAGCTGGATGAAGAACTGGCGCAGGCCTGGAAGACATCTCGCGCGTTCCTGACCGCGTACAGCAACAGCGCACTGTGGGAAAAAACGCTCAATCAGTTTCAGCGCAGCTGGCTAACCACGCGCGATCAATGCAAAGACGAAGACTGCCTGCGTCAGCGCTATCAGCAGCAGTTAAATCGGCTACGCTACCTGAATGACATCGCACAGCACGCGCTGCCTTCGCCGATTACCCCCGTGAAAAGCACGTCCTGTTTCCACGGCTCATTCAGCTATGAGTATGTGATGTCAGGGCTTTCCGCCGAGGAATATCGCGATCTGGGGGAGTATTTTCGGGAAATGTACGATCAGAAAGCGCCCTACCACGCCGTCAGCCTGACCATGACCAACCAACGTGGCAAGATTGAAGGCGGCGCGTCCATTGCGTTCCGTTACGGCAACAAGCTGGATGATTCCGACTTCACCGCCCGTCAGATGAGCGATGTACAAGCCATCGGCAAAGGCGAAAGCAGCTTCGGCCAGCAGGTGAAAATCCTGCTCACCTGCATTGACGATGATCATCTGCAAATCGCCACCTTCGGCAGCAATCAGGAAGAAGGTTACCTGTTTAACACGTTGCTGGAGCGCGATAAAACCCCGCCGGAGCAGCAGAAAACGCCATAGCGCTGGCTATCCCTGGCGCTAGCGTTCGAACCACTTCTCCGCCGAAAAGGCCCGCGTATCGGACTCCGTTTCCTGCGCGGCTTTCTTCATGGTTTCGATATTCATCAGGTAATGGTAGAGCGGTTCAAGCTGGGTAAAACCCTGTGACAGACGCGTCACCAAATCGCCAGAAAACAGCGCTTCCATATCCTGCCGGGTACATATCGCGGCAAACGATTTACGGTTATACCAGTAGGCCAGTTCCGGCTCCTGATCTTTAATCAGCTGGCGTTTGTAGCTGTCCCCCTCCAGGGTGAAGGTATCTCCCAGACAGCTTGCTACTTCAAGAAACTGTGACGGATTACCCCGCAGCGTCTGACGGAACAAATCCATCGTATTGCGCGTCGCACTGTAATAGCCCAGCCCGTAGCGCCAGGTATCCGGCGTGATTTCAAAGAAATACACCGGTGCATCCGTCCAGTCTTTGCGTGTCCGCTTGAATGTGAGCCACATATGGCTGCGGTAGCGTGATTTATCGTGAGAAAAACGCGTATCGCGATGAATACGGGAGAGAGTCTTACCGATAGCGGGACGCGTTTCAAAATGGTCGTCAATCTGCAACATGGTCAGACTGAGCTCATCCACCAGCGTACGGAACGGCGCAACCAGTTGCTCATCGTAAACCGCACGATGCTCGTCAAACCACGCTTTATCGTTGTACTGACGCACCTGCTGAAGAAACGTTAAACCCGCTTGAGAAAAACCTGTGAACTGCGTTGCCATAAAGAAATGCCATCCCTGTTGCTGTCAGATGACATAAAGATAACGCCGCCGACGGTGAAACACCATCGGCGGCGTGACACACTTATCCAAAGGATGAGTATTAAGGGATATTGAGCTCACCGTCTAGCGACTCGATCCGTCTGTAGTTTTCTACCGCCTCGCAAAGATCTTTATTTGATAAATAAACGGGGCTATCTTTAATATATGGGTGCCCTCTATACGCACAACGATGGACAACATAATTTTTCCACGCGGCTTGATCTGCTTTGAAAAGCTTAACGGCATCGTCCTCACCCTCTATAGTTATGAGTGTTGAGAGAAAGTCTATTGCTTCTTTATTTTTTTTCTCTAGTTTTTCCGTCGAATCAGCAAGCATTCGGTCAGTACAAATATAAATTTCATGATAGTTTTCCCCTCTCATTATATCTTTACATAACGTTTTCTCCATTAATTCCAGTTTACTCCAATAAATCTCACCAAATGCAGGGGATATACCGTTTACAGCAAATAACATCAACAGACAGAAGTAGATATTTTTCATTTCCTCATCCTTAAATAACCCGCTCGGTTTCTTCCAACCTCATATTTTAGCAACTCAGTCTCACTCTCTATTAACTTTATTAACAGATCGATATCATTCTTTGCCGCCACAGGGATAGTTTTCTTCCCCTCCATCCCTTGATAGGCCAGATCCACCAGAATATCTCTGATAGCGGGGTGAAGCTCATTCCAATTCGCCCTATCAGGTATATTAGCAGAACGATCTGCGTAGCGATTTTTCGCTATTGTTATATACCCACCATAAATAATATTAAACAAATCCACCTGCTGTTGATGTGTAATCACGCCAATTTTTTCTTTGTACTCTTTCACGAAAGTGGCGGCGGCACCGCCCTTTAACCCAGCCCCCATCGCGATTAAACTCGCTTTTTCACTCCCAATACCTACTCTGAGCATATCCGAATAGACTTCTCCCTTGGTTCTCTTCCCCATATCATAACCTCGCCCCAGCGTCACACCAGACTTATCATTTCCTGGCCAGTGAATAACTCGGCTAAAATCACGACTATTGGGTATATCATTCCCTTCGCCATCAAAGGTTATTTGTCCTTGAGGTACTCTTAGCATTGAGTAAATTCCTTTTTATTAATACGCAGCATCAATGTGCGAAATTAATTAGCATCTCTTTAGGGCAATGATGAATTAGCTAATAAAAGCAGCCATAGATAATATAATTATCAATGGCTGTATTTTTATTTCCACATAAAACTAAATACCACTATCATTCCAGATACTATAACCTGATGTTCCCGCAACTTTGTGTTCCCATGATATGGAGTTATACTTTAATAAAACTTTCTCATATGGCATTACGTCATTGTCATTAATCGAATGCGGATAACTACAAGAAATGTCAACAATGCGGGCATCTGTTAATTTAATGACATAAAACAACTCTAATTGCCCAGCGGCATTTATCCTATACAAAAAGAAATTTGCACTTAGCTTTTCATTGGAAGAGGTAGAAACACCAAGCAACGGTGACGATTTATCGATAAGTTTAATTATTTCAACGGGATGACAAGATAGATTATCAGCATGACTCATTGCGTGATTTAAACTTAACACCTGAATCTGATCTTCATGACCAATTTGACTTCTATTACCAATTGACTGTAATGTTGAACAGCCAGAAGAAATTAACCCTTGCTTATCACCCGTCAACTCTAAATAGATAATACTCGACATTTTTAGCAGCCTCTAAGAATAAATATTATCAATGCACTGATGGTGTATCAAGCTTGAGTGAAAGTTTTCGCCCATCTGACGTCTTCATTTCCACAAGATTACTTTGAGTCACCTGCATCAGAGAAAGGCATAGCTTCATCATCAATGCGAGTATTTCTTCAGGAGGTAACGAACTATTAATAAGGCTATTCTTTAATTGTTCATTTAACTGAATGGCAAGTTTTTCTTTATTTTTCACACTCGGTCTCCATGTGTTATTCCACTTTTCACAAAACTAACCTAGAAAATAATTATTAGCAATATTTAAAGAAATTAGAAAAATAAACAATTAATTTTAAAATAATAATAACAGACTAAAATTAGATTGATTCAACAACACCATGAGACACCTGCTGAAGGAACGTTAAACCCGCTTGAGAAAAACCCGTGAATTGCGTTGCCATAAAGAAATGCCATCCCTGTTACTAATCAGATGACATAAAGATAACGCCGCCGACGGTGAAACACCATCGGCGGCGTGAAGGGAACACTCAACGTTTAACCGCTAACTTAACCCGCTAAAAAGAAGCGGAACGCCGGATTATTGGTTTCGTCGTGGCATTCATAGCCCAGCGCCTGTAGATGCTGCTCGAATTCCCGATCGCCCGCTTGCAGTTCGAACGCGGCCAGCACGCGGCCAAAATCCGTACCGTGGCTGCGGTAATGGAACAGCGAAATATTCCAGTGCGTCCCCAGCGTATGCAGGAATTTCAGTAACGCACCCGGCGATTCTGGAAACTCAAAGCTATAAAGCCGTTCCTGTAGCGGTTTGGAGGGGCGTCCACCGACCATGTAGCGAACGTGCAGCTTCGCCATTTCATCGTCGGACAAATCCACCACTTCATAACCGTCTGCAGAAAGCTCGGCGATAATCTCCTGCCGTTCCGCATAGCCACGCGTCAGGCGTACGCCGACAAAAATGCAGGCATCTTTGGCATCCGCATAGCGATAGTTAAATTCGGTAACGGAACGACCGCCCAGCAGTTGGCAAAACTTCAGGAAGCTGCCCTGTTGCTCGGGGATCGTCACGGCCAGCAAGGCTTCACGCTGTTCACCCAGCTCGCAGCGTTCGGAAACGTAGCGTAACCCGTGGAAGTTAACGTTCGCACCGGACAGAATATGCGCCAGACGCTCACCCTGAATCTGGTGCTGCTGGATGTATTTTTTCATCCCCGCTAACGCCAGCGCGCCGGACGGTTCAGCAATCGCACGAACATCTTCGAACAGATCTTTCACTGCGGCACAGATGGCATCACTGTCGACGGTGATCACGTCATCCAGATATTCCCGACACAGGCGGAACGTTTCATCGCCGATGCGCTTCACCGCGACGCCTTCGGCAAACAGCCCGACACGCGGCAGATCGACCGGTTGCCCGGCATCCAGCGCCGCGCGCAGACAGGCGGAATCTTCCGCTTCCACGCCGATCACCTTAATCTGCGGCATCAGTTGTTTGATCAGCACGGCAACACCTGCCGCCAGACCGCCGCCACCGACGGGCACAAACACGCGATCCAGATGGGCATCCTGCTGTAGCAATTCCAGCGCCAGCGTGCCTTGACCCGCAATCACTGCCGGGTGATCGAACGGCGGTAGAAACGTCATTTTCTGCTGCTGCGACAGTTCAATGGCCTTTGCCTTGGCTTCATCAAAGTTCGCGCCGTATAGCAGCACTTCGCCGCCAAAACCACGTACCGCATCCACTTTGATATCGGCCGTCGCCACTGGCATCACAATCAGCGATTTAATGCCCAGCTTGGTGGAGGAGAGCGCCACGCCCTGCGCATGGTTACCCGCCGATGCCGTCACCACGCCGTGTGACTTTTGCTCGTCACTCAGCCCCGCCATCATCGCGTACGCGCCGCGCAGCTTGAAGCTGTGCACCGCGTGCCGATCTTCACGTTTTACCAGAATGACATTACCCAGCCGCGAAGAGATCTTCTCCATCTTCTCCAGCGGTGTGACCTGCGTGACTTCATACACGGGCGAGCGCAAGATCGCCCGCAGGTACTCCGCGCCTCCCGGCGCGGCAGGAAGAGGTTGTGACACAGCCATCAGCATTAGCCTCCCAGCTTGCTTTTATCCCGCACCGCGCCTTTATCCGCGCTGGTTGCCAGGCTGGCGTACGCGCGCAGCGCAAAAGAAACCTGACGTTCACGATTGTGCGGTGTCCAGGCCTGATCGCCTCTCGCTTCTTCCGCTGCACGGCGGCTTGCTAACGCATTGTCATCCAGAACCAGCGCAATGCTGCGGTTCGGAATATCAATCGCGATAATGTCACCGTCCTGTACCAGCGCAATGGTGCCGCCGCTGGCTGCTTCAGGAGACGCATGGCCGATAGACAGGCCAGAAGTACCGCCGGAGAAGCGTCCGTCAGTGATCAGTGCACAGCTTTTACCCAGCCCCATCGATTTCAGGTAGGTGGTTGGATACAGCATTTCCTGCATACCCGGCCCGCCTTTCGGCCCTTCGTAACGGATCACAACCACGTCGCCCGCCACGACCTTGCCGCCCAGAATGGCGTCTACCGCATCATCCTGACTTTCATAAACTTTTGCCGGACCGCGGAAGACCAGACTGCCTTCATCCACGCCTGCGGTTTTCACGATACAGCCATTCTCTGCCAGATTGCCGTACAGCACGGCCAGACCGCCATCCTGACTGTAGGCAAATTCGCGGGAACGAATACAGCCTTCCTGACGATCGGTATCCAGTGAATCCCAGCGGCAATCCTGCGAAAACGCCTGCGTGGTGCGGATACCCGCCGGACCGGCGGAATACATGCTTTTCACACTGTCATCCTGCGTCAGCATGACGTCGTAGGCTTCCAGTGTTTCCGGCAGCGTTTTGCCCAGCACGTTGTTCACTTCACGGTTCAGCAGACCAGCTCTGTCTAGCTCGCCCAGAATACCGATCACGCCACCCGCGCGGTGTACGTCTTCCATGTGATATTTCTGCGTACTCGGTGCCACCTTACACAGGTGCGGAACCTGACGTGACAGTCTGTCGATGTCAGTCATAGTGAAGTCCACTTCACCTTCCTGCGCCGCAGCTAGCAGATGCAGAACGGTATTGGTGGATCCCCCCATCGCGATATCCAGAATCATGGCGTTTTCAAATGCGGCTTTATTGGCGATGTTGCGCGGCAGCACGCTCTCATCATCCTGCTCGTAGTAACGCTTCGCCAGACCGACAATGCGTTTGCCTGCGTTCAGGAACAGCTGCTTACGGTCGGCGTGCGTCGCCAACAGCGAGCCGTTGCCCGGCTGAGACAAACCCAGCGCTTCGGTCAGGCAGTTCATGGAGTTAGCGGTAAACATACCGGAACAGGAACCACAGGTCGGGCAGGCAGAACGCTCCACCTGTTCGCTCTGTTCATCGGAGACTTTCGGGTCCGCGCCCTGAATCATGGCATCCACCAGATCCAGCTTGATGATCTGATCGGATAATTTGGTTTTTCCCGCTTCCATCGGGCCACCAGACACGAAAATCACCGGGATATTCAGGCGCAGCGACGCCATCAGCATCCCCGGGGTGATTTTGTCGCAGTTGGAGATACACACCATCGCATCCGCGCAGTGGGCATTCACCATGTATTCCACCGAGTCGGCAATCAGTTCACGGGAAGGCAGAGAATAGAGCATACCGCCGTGGCCCATCGCGATGCCGTCGTCCACTGCGATCGTGTTGAATTCTTTCGCGACACCACCAGAAGCTTCGATTTGCTCGGCAACCAGTTTACCCAGATCGCGCAAGTGCACATGGCCGGGCACGAATTGGGTGAAGGAGTTGACCACGGCGATAATGGGTTTACCAAAATCATTGTCGGTCATCCCGGTGGCGCGCCACAAGGCTCGGGCGCCGGCCATATTACGGCCGTGCGTGGTGGTGGCTGAACGGTACTTAGGCATGCTCTATTACTCCAAAAATTACGAATTGGGCGATGATGGAACGTATCACCGCCTGACTATCTGTCTTAATTGATTACTGATTTATCGGATCCAACCAGCCCCATTTATCTTCGGTTTCACCCGTGAAGAGGCCAAAGAACGCCTCCTGCAAGGCTTTGGTGACCGGACCGCGTTTGCCAATGCCGACCTGAATACCGTCTACGCTACGCACTGGGGTAATTTCCGCCGCCGTGCCGGACATGAACACTTCATCCGCCAGATACAGTGACTCGCGGGACAGCACCTGCTCACGCACTTCATATCCCGCGTCCTTCGCCAGCTTGATGATGGCATCACGCGTAATGCCCGGCAGCGCCGAAGAGGTAAACGGCGGCGTGAAGATAATACCGTCCTTCACTTCAAACAGGTTCTCGCCTGCACCTTCAGAAACATAGCCGTGGACATCCAGTGCAATCCCTTCCTGATAGCCGTGGCGACGTGCTTCGCTGCCCACCAGCAGGGAGGACAGATAATTGCCACCCGCTTTAGCGGCGGTTGGAATGGTATTCGCCGCAACGCGATTCCAGGACGACACCATCGCATCAATGCCCGCTTCCAGCGCTTCTTCACCCAGATACGCGCCCCACGGAAAGGCCGCGATAATCACATCAGTTTGGTAGCCGTCTGGCGGGTTAACGCCCATCCCCACATCGCCAATAAACACCAGCGGGCGGATATACGCACTGGTCAGATTATTTTTACGCAGCGTTTCACGACAGGCTTCCATCAGTTCATCCACACTCTGCGCGACTGGCATACGGTAAATTTTTGCCGAATCACGCAGGCGCTGCATGTGCTCGCGGTGACGAAAAACCACCGGACCTTTGTGTGAATTGTAGCAACGAACGCCCTCAAACACAGAGGTACCATAATGCAAGGCGTGCGACATCACGTGTACTTTTGCTTCAGCCCATGGAACCATTTCGCCATTGAACCAAATGTAATCCGCTTTTTTTGTCATTCTTTTTTTTCCTTACTCTTTATGCGTTAGGCGCTGATCTGCTGTGATGTCGTCATCGGTTGAATGTCAACGCAGGCAATATCCAACAGCTTACTTAGTTGTGTTGACAATAAATCCACCGAGCGATGGCTGGCAACGGTCAGTTCAATATTAATGTGATCGGCATTGGTGGTTTGCACCATATTCATCGCGCAAACTTTGAAACCGCGATGACGGGTAACACGCAATACACGCTCCAGAACCTCGGGACGAAAGCGTGCCTGAATCGAAAGTTGATGATGTGTCATTCTGTTGTCTCCAGCACTTATTCTGTGTAAGTCGGCCATTATTGGGTGTTGTCGAGCCTATTCGGTTTTATCGAGCATCGTTTCATTACCCGCACCCGGCGGAACCAGTGGCCAGACGTTTTCATATTCATCGATCGATACGTGCAGTAAGTAGGGTCCTTCGCTGTTAAACATGGCATCCAGCGCGACATCAATTTGATCTTTACGGGTGATGCGCTGGCCGGGAATATCAAACGCGCTCGCCAGCGTCAGGAAATCAGGGTTATCGGAGAGGTCGGTTTCACTATAGCGTTCATCAAAGAATAACTGCTGCCACTGACGTACCATGCCTAACCGTTGGTTATCCAACAGCACGATCTTCAACGGCAGCCGTTTTCGTTTGATGGTGCCCAGTTCCTGAACGTTCATCATGAAAGAACCGTCGCCAGAAATGCAGATAACCATGTCGTCTGGGCGCGCAACCTGTGCCCCCACCGCCGCTGGCACGCCGAAGCCCATTGTGCCAAGGCCGCTGGAAGTAATGAAATTCTCAGGACGGCTGAACGTCATATGTTGTGCAGCCCACATCTGGTGCTGGCCGACGTCGGTCGTCACCACGGTATCCGCATCCATTCGTTCAGAGATCGTTCTCAGCAGCGCAGGCGCATAAATCGCCTGACCGGGATGATCATAACGCCACGGGTATTCCGCCTTCATCATGGTCGCCTGCTGACGCCACGCGCTGATGTTCAGCGGCTGTTGCAGCGCCGGTAATATCGTTTTCAGATCGCCTTGCAACGCCACATTGGCATGGCGCAATTTGCTCAATTCTGCTGGGTCGATATCCATGTGAATAACGCTGGCATGAGGCGCGAAGGCATTCAGCTTGCCGGTCACGCGGTCATCAAAACGCGCCCCGACGGCGATTAACAGATCGCACTCCTGCACAATCAGGTTCGCCGCCTTCGTGCCGTGCATACCAATCATACCGAGGTAATAGGGATGATTGGCATCCACGACACCCAAGCCTTTCAGCGTCGAAACGGAGGGGATATCCGTTACACTCAGGAATTCGCGCAGTGCCGGAACCGCATTCGCCATGCCGACTCCGCCACCAACGTACAGTACCGGTTTTTGTGCTTTCGCCAACAGGGCACATGCCTGCGTGATATCTTGCTCGGGGAAATCAACATCGTTAGCAACAGGCGCAAAGTTCGGGGTGAAATCGCCCATGGCCAGCTGAATATCTTTAGGAATATCGACCAGAACAGGGCCGGGGCGGCCGCTATTGGCAATCGCAAACGCTTCTGCCATCACTTCCGGCAGTGATTCGAGAGACTCAACCAGAAAGCTGTGTTTTGTACAGGCCAGCGACAGCCCCAACACGTCGATTTCCTGAAAAGCATCGGTACCAATCAGCGCCGACCCGACCTGTCCGGTGATCGCCACCACAGGCACAGAATCCAGCAGCGCATCGGCTAAACCGGTGATCAGGTTGGTAGCACCAGGGCCAGACGTCGCAATGCAAACGCCCACGTTACCTGTAGCGCGGGCATAACCAATCGCCGCCATTGCCGCGCCTTGCTCATGGCGACACAGCAGGTGTTTAACGCCGCCGTCATAAAGTGCATCATAGACGGGCATTATCGCGCCACCCGGATATCCAAAAACGGTGTCCACTCCCTGTGCTCGCAACGCTTGTACCACCCACTGAGCCCCATTCATAGTTATTTCCCCGACATCTTATGGGAATAACAGAATTTTATGCTGATGTTCATTTTCTGTTCCTTTCCGTTATAGATTACGCCCAACAAAAAACCCCCGACCTTTCGGTGCGGGGGTTTTCTTGAATTAGGCCTTGATTTCTAAGCCATTCTTCGTCCAAGTGCAGCCCCGCACGGTGGGATAATAATCACCACCACGCTAATCACGACTAGGCTAATCACTAGGGATAGGGCTTTCATAATAGGTTGTTCATTAATCTTCTGTCGAACGAATGCCTACAGAGTTATCACAGTAAGATATGGCATGACAACAACTTTTTTTCATGACGCCCCGTAAGAATTACCTATGATACGGAAAAAAATACAACGTAATCATAAGGTAGAATCGCATCAAATTATTTTCATCCATTGACGTAAAAATGAACGTTGCACGGCGAACATGGCAAGTGAATAAGAACGTTGCCGATCGCCAGATAACATTAAGCGAGCGATTAGCGCTAAATCATTGCGACGTATCACGCACAAATTTTCGTCATTGCTGAAACAGAGCATTATTTCATGATACCGCCGCGCAGACCGATAACGACGACCTCTACTTCTTCTCCCTTGCCAGACATGATGCACGCCATCAGCAAAGGGGAAATAGTATGTCATTGGCAGTTACCTATACTCGAGCAATGATTGGCGTACAAGCGCCGGACGTTTATATCGAAGTTCACATCAGCAGTGGGCTACCGGCCCTAACGCTAGTTGGCTTACCAGAAACTACCGTTAAGGAAGCGCGCGATCGCGTGCGCAGCGCACTCATCAATTGCGGATTTACCTTTCCAGCCAAGCGCATCACGGTCAACCTTGCTCCCGCAGACCTGCCAAAAGAAGGGGGACGCTACGACCTGCCGATTGCTCTGGCGATTCTGGCGGCATCAGAACAAATCGATGGGGAAAAGCTAAGCCGCTACGAGTTTCTTGGCGAACTCGGCCTGTCTGGCACGCTACGTGGCGTCAATGGCGCAATTCCCGCCGCACTGGAAGCCATAAAGTCAGGCCGCCAGCTAATCCTGCCAGATGACAACAAACGGGAGATGACGCTGATACCGCAGGGTGAAGCGTTAATGGCTGGGCATTTGTTGGAAGTGTGTGCTTTTCTCAGCGGGGAAGAGGAGCTACTCAGTTGCTCCGATATCGCACTGGCTCCGCAGTCAGAAGAAGATGCACTCGACCTGAAGGATATCATCGGTCAGGAGCAGGCTAAACGCGCGTTGGAAATCGCGGCGGCTGGCGGTCACAATCTGCTATTGCTGGGGCCGCCGGGAACAGGGAAAACCATGCTGGCGAGCCGATTAGGCAATCTGATGCCACCATTAAGCGATGAAGAAGCGCTGGAAAGCGCCGCTATCAACAGCCTCATCAACATTGATGCCACCATGACGCGCTGGCGTGCCAGACCGTTCAGAGCGCCTCACCATAGTTCTTCTATGGCCGCACTCGTGGGGGGAGGATCGTTGCCAAAACCCGGAGAAATCTCGCTTGCTCACAACGGCGTGCTGTTTCTGGATGAATTACCGGAGTTTGAGCGACGCGTTCTGGATTCTCTACGAGAGCCTCTGGAGTCCGGTGAAATTATCATTTCCCGGACGCGCGCCAAAGTGTGCTACCCGGCACGCGTGCAGCTCGTCGCTGCAATGAATCCCAGCCCATCAGGCCACTATCAAGGCATCCATAACCGCTTACCCGCACAACAAATACTGCGCTATCTCAGCAAACTTTCCGGTCCCTTTTTGGATCGCTTTGACCTTTCGATCGAAGTTCCTTTGCTACCACCAGGGGTTTTATCTCAGCAACGTCATCAGGGAGAGAGCAGCGCAACAATTCGCGAGCGCGTGCTGATCGCACGGCAGATACAGCTGAAGCGGGCAAATAAAATCAACGCGCTGCTCACCTCACGAGAAATAGAACAACACTGTGCGTTAGAAGCGCCTGATGCGGCTTATCTGGAAGAAGTGATGAACAAACTCGGCTTATCCGTACGCGCCTGGCACAGGATATTGAAAGTCGCACGCACAATCGCTGACCTCGGCGATCGAAAGAGCATAGAGAGAAAACATCTTGCCGAAGCACTGAGCTATCGCAGTATGGATCGATTGCTCATCCAGCTCCACAGAAGTCTTGAATAGCAAAGCGTTAGATGTATTCACCGCAAAAGAAAATGGGGCTAACGCCCCATTCTTAATTAATCATCGCTTTCCGTGTATTCTTCCACCGCATCCATCTGCGGCTTACCGCCAGATAAGGTATGGAAGCGTTTAGGGCGACGGACACGTTCCAGATACTTGGACCAGATTTTTTCCAGTTCTGTTTCCGCTTTACGTTCGCCGCGACACATGGCAACAAACGATGTTTCTTCCTCAGTCACTGGTTCACGTTTGCCCAAATCCAGCTCGTTAAACGCGTAACCGTGGCGCTCCAACAGTTGTGCTTCTTTAATCGTAAAGTCGCCATGTCGGGAAAAACCACGCGGGTAGAACTTGTTATCAAAAAAACGATGAGTGGTAGAGAAGCTTTCTGCCATCTTACACGCTCCTAATTCTTCTATGGTCGTGTTGTTTATGGCGCGGAGTATTAGATAGGCTTGACATTGTGTAAAACAAAACATTTAAATCATTACGACAAAATTTTTTTGGAGATGGGCGTGGATACCGAATTACTAAAAACCTTTCTGGAAGTCAGCAGGACAAGACACTTTGGCCGTGCTGCCGAATCCCTGTATCTGACGCAGTCAGCGGTGAGTTTTCGGATTCGCCAGCTAGAGACACAGCTTGGTGCCAACCTGTTCACACGCCATCGGAACAATATACGCCTGACTCCCGCAGGAGAACGGCTTCTGCCCTATGCGGAAAGCCTTATCGGTACCTGGCAGATCGCCAAAAAAGAAGTCGCTCGCTCACAACAACATAGCCTACTGTCAGTGGGTGCCACTGCTTCACTATGGGAAGCCTATCTGACTCCCTGGCTACAATCGCTGTACCAACAGCGCCCGCTGCTCCAATTAGAAGCACGCATTGCCTTACGTCATTCACTGGTAAAACAACTCCATGAGCGTCAACTGGATCTGTTGATTACGACCGAGCAACCCAAAATGGAGGAGCTGGCGAGTCAGTTACTAGGAAATTTTTCCCTTTCGCTGTTCGCGGCAGAAGCGCATCCACCTGGACAGGAATTGCCCTATATAAAATTGGAGTGGGGTGCGGACTTTCATCAGCAGGAACATCGCCTCTTAGCCAGCGATCAGCTTCCCGTTTTGACAACAACATCAGCTCATTTGACCCGCCAGTTGCTTGAAACAACCGGCGGTTGCGCGTTTTTACCCAGTCATTGGTTACAAACCTATTCCAATCTGCGGATAGTCGGCGATAGCCAGCCTGTCGTGCGCCCGTTTTATGCCGTTTGGTTACAAAATAGCGATCAACAGACAATGATCCGTCAGTTGTTGAAAACGCCTATTTTAATAAACGCATGATCCATCCAGCTCATAGGTGATTTAAGCACGTCTGGCTAACCAGAAGGTGCTTAACGCTTTCTGTAACCCAATGAAAGCAAACAGCAGGAAGCCGATGACGATTTTTGTCCACCATGAGCTTAAGGTGCCATCAAACGTGATATACGTCTGAATCAGCCCCTGAATCAATACACCAAATAGCGTTCCCAATACGGTGCCAACACCGCCGGTCAGGAGCGTACCGCCGATTACAACGGCCGCGATGGCGTCCAATTCCACACCGCTTGCCGCCAGAGCATAGCCCGCCGAGGTATAGAGCGAAAAAACAATGCCTGACAGTACTGCTAATGTACTGGAAAGCATGTATATCTGAATCGTCGTCCGCCTGACGGGCACGCCCATCAGCTCCGCAGAATAGCTATTACCGCCAATCGCATAAACACGGTTACCGAAACGGGTACGATGCGCCATCACAATCCCCAGCAGCACAACAACCAGCATAATCAGCGCCAGAAAGGTAAAACGTCCCCCATCAGGCATGCGCCATGCTAAACCTGCCAGTTGGCTATAGACCGGATGATCGATGGGTATCGACTCCTGAGAGACGATGAAGCTCATGCCACGAACAAAGAACATCCCCGCTAGGGTGATAATGAATGCAGGCAACTTGAGCGTATCAATAATCCACCCCATCACCCCGCCAAACATAGCTCCCATCACCAGTGCGATTGTGAATGCAAAGAAAGGATCGATGCCATATGTACCAATCAGTTTGGCCAATAACACGCCGGTAAAGGCAATAACTGACCCCACGGAGAGGTCGATCCCGCCAGAGAGGATGACAAACGTCATCCCTACTGCAACGATCCCCAAAAAAGCATTATCCGTCAGTAAATCAAAGAAAACTCGCGTCGAAGCAAAGCCAGGAAACTGGCTAAGACAGAATAAATAACCTGCAATAAATACCAGAATCGTCATCAACAGGGGAAAGTGGCGTTTCAGCATTATGTTTTCCTCCTGAACAGGTGATGCAGTGAAATACGCGGAGATTGCATAACCAAAACCAGCAGAACGACGAGAGCCTTTAGAACCAGATTAAATTCCGGCCGATAGCCCGAAAGCAGGATGCCGGTATTCATACTCTGAATAATTAATGCCCCGACGACAGAGAGCAGTAGGTTAAAACGGCCACCGAGTAGCGAACCACCACCGATTACGACGGCCAGAATCGCGTCTAATTCCAACCAGAGACCCGCGTTATTCGCATCGGCACCACGGATATCCGCCGTTACGATAACGCCCGCTACGGCGGCACACACGCCGCATATGACATAAGCCGCGATTAATACCAGCTTCGTACTCACACCAGCGTTGCGAGCCGATCGCAGATTAATGCCAACTGATTCGATAAACAGCCCAAGCGCCGTTTTACGCGTCAGAATCCACAGCGCCAGCAATACCACGCAGGCAATAATCACCGGCATAGGCAGATAGAACAGAGTTCCGCTGCCTAACTTGGCTAACCCAGCGTTATCAAACGTAATAATCTGCCCTTCGGTAATCAACTGAGCGATACCCCGTCCGGCCACCATTAGCATTAGCGTCGCAACAATCGGCTGAATCTGTAATACCGCAACCAGAAACCCGTTCCACAGTCCACACAGTGCGCCAACCAATAACGCAGTCAGCAGCACAGAAGGGAGTGGGTGACCAGCAGCAGTCAGCGTTGCCGCCGTCGCTCCTGCGATCGCCATAACTGCGCCAACCGATAAGTCGATACCGCCAGTGGCAATCACCAACGTCATGCCTAATGCCAGCAGCGCAACGGGTGCTCCACGGTTAAGAATGTCGATAAGGCTACCGAACAAGCGTCCATCCTGAATGTGGAGGGAGAAGAAGTTTGGCGCGACCATGCTATCAATCAACAAGATAGCGACCAGCGCCAAAAGCTGTGGCATGCCCTTGGTGAACGTTAGACGCACTTTTTTGGCAGGTTTGACGTTATTGTCTGTCATCGGCTGCTCCCGTTTGTACTGCGATAGCCTGCATCACTGCGGCAACCGAGATCTCGCTATGTTCGAGATGTGCAACGTGTTGCCTGTCACGTAGCACGATGATGCGATCGGCATAGCCTGTCAGTTCTTCCAGCTCAGAAGAAATCACAAGTAGCGCCATTCCCTGTTCACACAGTTTCTCTATAAGACGAATAATTTCAGCATGTGCACCAACATCAATCCCTCTCGTTGGCTCATCCAGAATCAAAAAGCGCGGCTCTGTTGCCAGCCAGCGCGATAGCAGGACTTTTTGCTGATTCCCACCCGATAGATACTGAATTTCCTGCTCTGGATTGGGCGTACGAATCCCTAACAGGCTAATAAACTTTTCAGCGATACGGGTTTGCTCACGCAGGGAAATGGGTTTCAGCCAGCCTCGCTGCGCCTGAAGCGCCAGAATGATGTTCTCTCGTACCGTTGCCGCACCAACAATGCCGTCAGTTTTGCGATCCTCAGGGCAATAACCAAAGCCCAGTTTCCCTGCTGCACGCGGCGTACGAATGCTGACTTGTTTGCCATCAACCCTGGCTTCTCCGGCATCAGGCACGTTAATACCAAATATCAGCTGCGCGGTTTCTGTCCGACCGGAACCCAGTAGACCAGCAAGGCCAACAATTTCTCCAGGACGCACGGAAAGCTCGAAGTCATTAATCGAACCACGCCGACCATAGTGTTTAAATTGCACGATGGGTTCGCCCGCCACGTCACTGTGTTCACCCCGCTTCAATAACGTTTCATCAAAACTGTGTCCCAGCATCATTTGGACTAATTCAATACGCGGTAATTCTTCAACCGGTAATGTCCCCACGAGTCGACCATTACGCAAAACGGTAATTCTGTCGCTAATGCGATAAACCTGATCCAGAAAGTGCGTGACAAATATCATGCCAATTCCGCGATCCCGCAATTTCCGCAATATATCCAGCAGCATATCAACTTCTTTTGCATCAAGGCTTGCGGTGGGCTCATCAAGAATTAAGACTTTAGCGGAAAGATCAATAGCTCTGGCAATAGCGACAATTTGCTGGACTGCAATGGAGTAATTACCAAGCGGATGGCTAACATCAATCACCAGCCCATAATTCAATAAAAGTGCTTCAGCCTGACGCAGAATTTTATGTTGATCAACGATGCCCCAGCGGGTGGGTTCACGACCAATAAATAGATTTGCCGCAACGGACAGATTCGGTAATAGATTGACCTCCTGATATACCGTACCAATTCCCAATGACTGAGCGTGGGCAGTATTAACAGGATTAATCGCCAGACCATCGAGGATAATATCACCAGACGAACGGTGATAAACGCCAGTCAACGCCTTAATTAAGGTTGATTTCCCTGCACCATTCTCCCCTAATAGCGCCACTATTTCGCCGCGATTAAGCGTGAAATCCACCTGATCTAATGCTTTTACCCCCGGAAACTCAACGCTCATGCCCCGAATATCTAACAACCGTGTCGTTTCCATCAGCATCACCTATGCGACAACTAAACTAGGCTATATCACACCTGAGCAATATGATGGATAAGTAGGCTGGCAATATTCACTGTTCCGTAGTTTAACGGTGCAGAAAACATAGCAAACCCACTTTTCCATATTCATATTTCTGCCAGGTATTTGGCAAATTTATATCAACGATGCATCCACAATATAAATATCAATAACCGAGATCTTTCTTAGTTTCATATTCCTGTTTTGCCGTATCAGGCAGTAATAAACGTGATTCGGTTTGAATGAATTTTTCAGGCTGTTTGCCATCCTTCTTCATCGCTAATAAAGCATCAAAAGCAGGCCCAGCCATATTAGGCGTTAATTCAACGGTAGCATTAGCTTCGCCATTCATCATAGCTTTGAAAATGTCAGGGACACCGTCAATGGAGACAACTTTTATCTGTGAACCTGGTTTCAAACCCGCTTCTTTAATTGCCTGAATAGCGCCTATAGCCATGTCATCATTATGTGCATAAACCGCACAGATGTTTTTTCCGTTCTGCTCAGCTTTAATAAAGCTTTCCATGACTTCTTTACCCTTACTGCGGGTAAAGTCTCCCGATTGTGAACGAATAATTTTTATCTGCGGATCTGAAGCTATCCCCTCAGCAAACCCTTTCTTGCGATTTATCGCGACACTCGCCCCAACAGTTCCCTGTAGTTCAACAACATTACAAGGCTTGCCTGCGGCCTCCTTCACAAGCCATTCCCCTGCCACTTTTCCCTCATAGACGCTGTCAGAGGCGATAGCAGCGGTGTACAGCGATGGATCGCTTACCTCAATCGTTCGATCGAGCAGGAACACTGGTATTTTTGCTTCCTTAGCTTCCTGTAACACTGGCGCCCATCCTGTGGCGACAACCGGCGCAATAAAGATGGCATCAACCCCCTGGGCGATAAAGGACCGCACGGCCTTAATCTGGTTCTCCTGCTTCTGTTGAGCATCAGCTATTTTTAACGTTATTCCACGCTTCTCGGCTTCCTGCTTTGACACTTTAGTTTCTGCAGAGCGCCATCCTGATTCTGAACCAATCTGGGAAAACCCAACAGTTAAGGGTTTTGCCTGTACGGCACCACATAACGCCGTGCTTACAGCAACAGCTACCAGTAAACGTCTGTACATACTTAAACTCCTTCTGTGTAGTCTTACAGCTACTTAGTCAGATTTCAGGTACAGCATAGCGCTACCTATTTATGCTATAGCGCTACCGATGTGATGTTGGCAGATAATGCAACCTGAAGGATCGCTCTAAAAAACGATTTACCCTTCACTCAGGTTGTAGATAGTTTTAGTTCAAATATCGAACAAGGTAGATGAGCAAGTTCACAACCTGGTATTACGGTGATTTTGTGCATATTTACAGCTAAATCAGCACGATCTGACAGGAGTTCGTAAAATAGTTTTATCGATTAAATAACAATACGTTAGATTGATTTGGCATCTAGAAAGGGGAAATAGCGAAGGGACCAAGAAGAAGGATGAAAGACAGGATTAGGCATAAAGTTCAGATCAAAAAAAACCCCTCACATTGCTGTGAAGGGTTTTTATTTGGCAGGGGCGGAGAGACTCGAACTCCCAACACCCGGTTTTGGAGACCGGTGCTCTACCAATTGAACTACGCCCCTAAATAGGGTGGCGGAACGGACGGGGCTCGAACCCGCGACCCCCTGCGTGACAGGCAGGTATTCTAACCAACTGAACTACCGCTCCACCGAATTTCTCTACAACCACCAGATTGCTCCGGCTTACTGCTTAATTTGATGCCTGGCAGTTCCCTACTCTCACATGGGGAAGCCCCACACTACCATCGGCGCTACGGCGTTTCACTTCTGAGTTCGGCATGGGGTCAGGTGGGACCACCGCGCTATCGCCGCCAGGCAAATTCTGTTTCATTCCGACCGTTACTTAACATGACCTTATTTCTTTGTCATCTCCGTAACCACCAGAACCAATCTTCGAACAAGCTGAATATCGTTCTCTATGAGTCATCTCACAAAACACCTTCGGTGTTGTAAGGTTAAGCCTCTCGGGTCATTAGTACTGGTTAGCTCAACGTATCGCTACGCTTACACACCCAGCCTATCTACGTCGTCGTCTTCAACGGCCCTTCAGGGACATCTAGTGTCCAGGGAAGACTCATCTCGAGGCAAGTTTCCCGCTTAGATGCTTTCAGCGGTTATCTCTTCCGCACTTAGCTACCGGGCAATGCAATTGGCATCACAACCCGTACACCAGTGGTGCGTTCACTCCGGTCCTCTCGTACTAGGAGCAACCCCTCTCAATCTTCCAACGCCCACGGCAGATAGGGACCGAACTGTCTCACGACGTTCTAAACCCAGCTCGCGTACCACTTTAAATGGCGAACAGCCATACCCTTGGGACCTACTTCAGCCCCAGGATGTGATGAGCCGACATCGAGGTGCCAAACACCGCCGTCGATATGAACTCTTGGGCGGTATCAGCCTGTTATCCCCGGAGTACCTTTTATCCGTTGAGCGATGGCCCTTCCATTCAGAACCACCGGATCACTAAGACCTGCTTTCGCACCTGCTCGAGCTGTCACTCTCGCAGTCAAGCTAGCTTATGCCTTTGCACTAACCTCCTGATGTCCGACCAGGATTAGCTAACCTTCGTGCTCCTCCGTTACGCTTTGGGAGGAGACCGCCCCAGTCAAACTACCCACCAGACACTGTCCGCAACCCGGATTACGGGTCTACGTTAGAACATCAAACATTAAAGGGTGGTATTTCAAGGTTGGCTCCATGCAGACTGGCGTCCACACTTCAAAGCCTCCCACCTATCCTACACATCAAGGCTCAAGGTTCAGTGTCAAGCTATAGTAAAGGTTCACGGGGTCTTTCCGTCTTGCCGCGGGTACACTGCATCTTCACAGCGAGTTCAATTTCACTGAGTCTCGGGTGGAGACAGCCTGGCCATCATTACGCCATTCGTGCAGGTCGGAACTTACCCGACAAGGAATTTCGCTACCTTAGGACCGTTATAGTTACGGCCGCCGTTTACCGGGGCTTCGATCAAGAGCTTCGCCTTGCGGCTGACCCCATCAATTAACCTTCCGGCACCGGGCAGGCGTCACACCGTATACGTCCACTTTCGTGTTTGCACAGTGCTGTGTTTTTATTAAACAGTTGCAGCCAGCTGGTATCTTCGACTGATTTCAGCTCCATGAGCAAGTCACTTCACTTACCATCAGCGTGCCTTCTCCCGAAGTTACGGCACCATTTTGCCTAGTTCCTTCACCCGAGTTCTCTCAAGCGCCTGAGTATTCTCTACCTGACCACCTGTGTCGGTTTGGGGTACGATTCGGTGTTACCTGGAGCTTAGAGGCTTTTCCTGGAAGCGTAGCATCAGTTACTTCATCACCGTAGTGACTCGTCATCACGCCTCAGTGTTAACGATGACCCGGATTTACCAAAGTCACCCACCTTCACGCTTAAACCGGGACAACCGTCGCCCGGATAACCTAGCTTTCTCCGTCCCCCCTTCGCAGTAACACCCAGTACAGGAATATTAACCTGTTTCCCATCGACTACGCTTTTCAGCCTCGCCTTAGGGGTCGACTCACCCTGCCCCGATTAACGTTGGACAGGAACCCTTGGTCTTCCGGCGTGCGGGTTTTTCACCCGCATTATCGTTACTTATGTCAGCATTCGCACTTCTGATACCTCCAGCAACCCTCACAGGCCACCTTCGCAGGCTTACAGAACGCTCCCCTACCCAACAACACTAAGTGTCGCTGCCGCAGCTTCGGTGCATGGTTTAGCCCCGTTACATCTTCCGCGCAGGCCGACTCGACCAGTGAGCTATTACGCTTTCTTTAAATGATGGCTGCTTCTAAGCCAACATCCTGGCTGTCTATGCCTTCCCACATCGTTTCCCACTTAACCATGACTTTGGGACCTTAGCTGGCGGTCTGGGTTGTTTCCCTCTTCACGACGAACGTTAGCACCCGCCGTGTGTCTCCCGTGATAACATTCTTCGGTATTCGTAGTTTGCATCGGGTTGGTAAGTCGGGATGACCCCCTAGCCGAAACAGTGCTCTACCCCCGAAGATGAATTCACGAGGCGCTACCTAAATAGCTTTCGGGGAGAACCAGCTATCTCCCGGTTTGATTGGCCTTTCACCCCCAGCCACAAGTCATCCGCTAATTTTTCAACATTAGTCGGTTCGGTCCTCCAGTTAGTGTTACCCAACCTTCAACCTGCCCATGGCTAGATCACCGGGTTTCGGGTCTATACCCTGCAACTTAACGCCCAGTTAAGACTCGGTTTCCCTGCGGCTCCCCTATTCGGTTAACCTTGCTACAGAATATAAGTCGCTGACCCATTATACAAAAGGTACGCAGTCACACCCCGAAGGATGCTCCCACTGCTTGTACGTACACGGTTTCAGGTTCTATTTCACTCCCCTCGCCGGGGTTCTTTTCGCCTTTCCCTCACGGTACTGGTTCACTATCGGTCAGTCAGGAGTATTTAGCCTTGGAGGATGGTCCCCCCATATTCAGACAGGATGTCACGTGTCCCGCCCTACTCATCGAACTCACAGCCTGTGCATTTTTGTGTACGGGACTATCACCCTTTACTGTGCGACTTTCCAGACGCTTCCACTAACACACAAACTGATTCAGGTTCTGGGCTCTTCCCCGTTCGCTCGCCGCTACTGGGGGAATCTCGGTTGATTTCTTTTCCTCGGGGTACTGAGATGTTTCAGTTCCCCCGGTTCGCCTCATTACGCTATGGATTCACATAATGATAGTGTGTCGAAACACACTGGGTTTCCCCATTCGGGTATCGTCGGGTATAACGCTTCATATCAGCTTACCGACGCTTATCGCAGATTAGCACGCCCTTCATCGCCTCTGACTGCCTAGGCATCCACCGTGTACGCTTAGTCGCTTAACCTCACAACCCGAAGGTGTCTTTGATAAATCAAAGTCACTGTCGCGCTGCGATTATTTGAGAGACTCATTGACAGACTGCATCGCCATCGACACCCGAAGGTATCAACGCACGTTCAGCTGTCATGTTTCAATTTTCAGCTTGTTCCAGATTGTTAAAGAGCAAAATACTTCGCAGCATACTGTTTCCAATACGCTCTGAAGTCTTTTTAATGGTGGAGCTATGCGGGATCGAACCGCAGACCTCCTGCGTGCAAAGCAGGCGCTCTCCCAGCTGAGCTATAGCCCCATCGTTGCTTACAGATACCTTAGATACCACTCACG
This sequence comes from Pectobacterium aroidearum, assembly GCF_015689195.1. Lineage (GTDB taxonomy): Bacteria > Pseudomonadota > Gammaproteobacteria > Enterobacterales > Enterobacteriaceae > Pectobacterium > Pectobacterium aroidearum. The sequence continues at coordinate 242,720 of NZ_CP065044.1, read as the reverse complement.
GAAGAGTTGGTAGGCCTGAGTGGACTTGAACCACCGACCTCACCCTTATCAGGGGTGCGCTCTAACCACCTGAGCTACAAGCCTATTAAGGTATTTCTGCTCGTTATTTTCATCAGACAATCTGTGTGAGCACTTCACTTAACGCACATCTTCTTGGTAAGGAGGTGATCCAACCGCAGGTTCCCCTACGGTTACCTTGTTACGACTTCACCCCAGTCATGAATCACAAAGTGGTAAGCGCCCTCCCGAAGGTTAAGCTACCTACTTCTTTTGCAACCCACTCCCATGGTGTGACGGGCGGTGTGTACAAGGCCCGGGAACGTATTCACCGTAGCATTCTGATCTACGATTACTAGCGATTCCGACTTCATGGAGTCGAGTTGCAGACTCCAATCCGGACTACGACGTACTTTATGAGGTCCGCTTGCTCTCGCGAGGTCGCTTCTCTTTGTATACGCCATTGTAGCACGTGTGTAGCCCTACTCGTAAGGGCCATGATGACTTGACGTCATCCCCACCTTCCTCCAGTTTATCACTGGCAGTCTCCTTTGAGTTCCCGGCCGAACCGCTGGCAACAAAGGATAAGGGTTGCGCTCGTTGCGGGACTTAACCCAACATTTCACAACACGAGCTGACGACAGCCATGCAGCACCTGTCTCACAGTTCCCGAAGGCACTAAGGTATCTCTACCGAATTCTGTGGATGTCAAGAGTAGGTAAGGTTCTTCGCGTTGCATCGAATTAAACCACATGCTCCACCGCTTGTGCGGGCCCCCGTCAATTCATTTGAGTTTTAACCTTGCGGCCGTACTCCCCAGGCGGTCGATTTAACGCGTTAGCTCCGGAAGCCACGCCTCAAGGGCACAACCTCCAAATCGACATCGTTTACAGCGTGGACTACCAGGGTATCTAATCCTGTTTGCTCCCCACGCTTTCGCACCTGAGCGTCAGTCTTTGTCCAGGGGGCCGCCTTCGCCACCGGTATTCCTCCAGATCTCTACGCATTTCACCGCTACACCTGGAATTCTACCCCCCTCTACAAGACTCTAGCTTGCCAGTTTCAAATGCAGTTCCCAAGTTAAGCTCGGGGATTTCACATCTGACTTAACAAACCGCCTGCGTGCGCTTTACGCCCAGTCATTCCGATTAACGCTTGCACCCTCCGTATTACCGCGGCTGCTGGCACGGAGTTAGCCGGTGCTTCTTCTGCGGGTAACGTCAATCGGTGAGAGTATTAATCTCACCGCCTTCCTCCCCGCTGAAAGTGCTTTACAACCCGAAGGCCTTCTTCACACACGCGGCATGGCTGCATCAGGCTTGCGCCCATTGTGCAATATTCCCCACTGCTGCCTCCCGTAGGAGTCTGGACCGTGTCTCAGTTCCAGTGTGGCTGGTCATCCTCTCAGACCAGCTAGGGATCGTCGCCTAGGTGAGCCATTACCTCACCTACTAGCTAATCCCATCTGGGCACATCTGATGGCAAGAGGCCCGAAGGTCCCCCTCTTTGGTCCGAAGACGTTATGCGGTATTAGCTACCGTTTCCAGTAGTTATCCCCCTCCATCAGGCAGTTTCCCAGACATTACTCACCCGTCCGCCGCTCGTCACCCGAAGAGCAAGCTCTTCTGTGCTACCGCTCGACTTGCATGTGTTAGGCCTGCCGCCAGCGTTCAATCTGAGCCATGATCAAACTCTTCAATTTAAGATTTGTTTGATTTGCTGAACTCGTCAGCGATGCTCAAAGAATTAAAACTGTTTATTCGTAATGAATTTACTGTTGTTCACTCTTCAAGACTTTTTATATCGTTAAGATACGGTCTTGTGAGTGCCCACACAGATTGTCTGATTAAATTGTTAAAGAGCAGTGCCACATCTTCCGTGGCGCGGGCCGCATATATTATGTTTTTCCGCTGTGAAGTCAAGTCATTACTGACCGCCTTCGTTGAATCTTTTTCTGTCACACCAACTTCGTAAGTCGCTGTTGCCGTGTCAGTGGAGGCGCATTATAGGGACTTCTCACCGCCTGACAAGCGCTAAATGCAAAATAATTTCCGTTTGTCTACTATTCACCCACAAAGCTATCAAAGTGGTAGTTTTTCCAGCGAATCGAAGCCATAGCGCTGCAATATTGGCCACAAAGTAGCGACTTTAGGTGTAATCGCCAGGCAATAAACCAGATTCTTATCTGTCGAAAGTGGCGGATTATCCAGATTAGCAATTAGCCATGCTGTTCTTCTGGCAATAGCAGCACCAGAATCAACAAGGCGTGTTCCATCTGGCAACGCCGCTTTCAGCTCTTCTGCTAACAACGGAAAATGCGTACAACCGAGTACAACCGTATCTGGCGGCTCCGGCAAACGCAGCCAAGGACGAAGGATTTTTTGCAGCTCAGAAATGGAGATCGTCTCCCCCTGCAATTTTGCCTCTGCCAACTCAACCAGCTCTGACGACCCGAGAGACAAAATTTGGCAATCCGTCGCAAAACGTGCAATCAGTTCGTGCGTATATGGACGTTGAACCGTTGCGCGCGTCGCCAATAAACCAACAACGCCATTGCGTGTCAGTTTAGCTGCAGGCTTCACCGCTGGGACGACGCCCACGACAGGGAAAGTAAAACGCTCACGTAACGCAGGAAGGGAAATCGTACTCGCCGTATTACAGGCAATCACAACCAGTGCGAGCTGATGACGTAGTTGAACTGCATTAACAATCTCAACCACGCGCTCGATAATAAACTGCTGTGATTTCTCACCATACGGAAACGCTTCGTTATCGAATGCGTATATATAGTGAAGATCCGGCAAGAGCTGCCGGATTTCATCATAAACAGACAGCCCGCCTACGCCGGAATCGAAGACCAGAACCGTAGGACGGGATGGCAGGTTAGAAGGTATAGCTTCCGGTGAGATAGTATTCTCGCCCTGCCGTGCGGTAGCCATATGCCGTCTCGTAATCTTTATCAAACAGGTTGGCGATTCTACCACGAACTGTCAGATGAGAGGTGACTGGATATGAGGCAGCGAGATCAACAGTACTGTAGCTTGGCAAGCGGCGAGTATTCGCTGCATTATCAAACCGCTTACCCACATACTGATAACTCAGATTAAAATCGACGTCATACAAATTCCAATCAACCTGGTACTTTGCTTGCTGTTTCGCACGACGAGCCAAAACCTTATCATTTTCATCGTTGCGGGCATCGAGATAGTCCAAAGTGACTTGATGATTCAGAACACCTGTCTCAAATGACCCCGTCCACTCCAAACCCTTCATCGTTGCTGCATCAACGTTATAATAAGTCCCGGTATTTGTTGCAAAAGCATACTCATACGCGATCAGATTATCGATCTTATTAATATAACCCGACAAACGCCAACTTAATGGCCCGGTTACACCTTCCAATCCAGCTTCCCATTGTTTCGACTCTTCAGGCTTTAAGTTTTCATTTGATTCAATATCGAAACGCTTCTGACCATATAACTGCCCTAAAGTAGGTGCTTGAAAACCTGTCGCATAGGAAAGGGTTACCCGATAGTCGGGGAAAAACTCCCAGCTTGATGCCAACTGCCAAGTACCATGTCTACCAAATTTCTCATTATCATCACCGCGTACAGATCCTTCCAAGATAACAGCACCATACTGCTGTTGCGCGGTTAAATAAGCGCCTGAATTATCCTGCTTATAGCGATTACTTTCACGATTTAGCGTATTAAAACTAACGCCTTCTGAAGTTAACTTCTGTCGGCGCCAATCAACACCGGCACTAACCATGCCATGACTTAACGCCAAAGTGTTTCCCCACAGCATGTCATATTGATCTATATCATCTTGGGAATTATAGGCACCATAACGTCCTTGAGTGCTGAGATACTGAATTGAAGTGTATTTCTGATAGCTGGCGATCAACTGAGAAGCGTAATTTTCATGAGAGAACCGCAAACCACCACTATAAGTATGGTTGTAGATCTGCTGTTCATCATTAATAGGGCCATAGGTGTCATCAGACAGCGCATCATAATCGCTATTATTGCCATAGCCATAGCCACGGAAGAACCCAGAAATTGAATCGTTAAACTGGTGTTCAACACCCGCCCAGAATGTTTTGTTACGCCAGCCATCTTTATCTGAGTCTAACGCTTGATTAGAAGAGTTCGGGTAAACATTAAATCCCCGAGAATCCTGATAAGCTCCAGCTAAAGAGACCCGAGTGTTATCACCAACCGACTGATGCAGGCTGCCACTGTATTCCTGATAGCGGTTCGAACCAATCCCAGTACTGAGTACGGTTTTATTTTCTGTTGTTTGCGTAATGATATTAATTACGCCACCAATAGCGTCAGCCCCGTATACCGCCGAACGTGGGCCACGCATAAATTCAATGCGTTGTACTAAAGCAATAGGAATAAGGTTGAAATCTGGATTGCCTGTAATACCGTATTTAGCAATAGGAACACCATCAATGAGTACCAACGTATGACGTGCTTCTGAGCCCCGAATATACATTGATGCGCTTTGCCCCACTCCACCGGTTTGAGCAATATTCACCCCTGGCAATCGACGCATAACTTCCAAAACATTTTTCGCTTGCCACCTATTGATATCATCACGAGTAACCACATCAATTGGAGCCAACACCGAAGACACCGGCTGTGCGAAACGATTTGCCGTTACAACCATGTCATCAGCATTTTTTTCCGATGACGAATTTTGATTTTCCTGCGCCCAGCCAGAAAATGCCGTGACGGAAAGCGCCGTCAGCAGCGAAATTTTTTTAATCATTGTTAAAGCATCCGAGAAATAATAAGGATGCCGCAGGCTCTGTTAATAGCACGCGATATGCAGAACCAATTGCGACGTATTCCGGCAGGTCTTCGGGCTCGGATGCCGTTGTTACCACAAACCGTCAACAACGGTAAGGGATACAACGAAAGCGATGACTTCCCATCCTCAAAAGTTGAAGACAGTGTCTGCATAATAATGCTATCGCCGGGGCATTCCTTACCGCTGCGCGTCAGCTCCAGATTTACACTGGATTCCCTTTTGACTTGTGATACAAGACCGGACGCTCATCCTACAATCGCGAATTGTGGAAGTCTAGACTTCTATATCACTACAGGATAATAACGTAACAAAACTGGACTTCCTGGCCGGATTCCCTACAATTCCCGGCCAATAACACCCTTTTAGACGCTGTTGACGAGAAAACCATGACGCCAGAAATCCTGCCCATCGAACAATACGACGACCAGCTTGCAGAGAAAACCGAGCGTCTGCGTGGAATGATGGCGCCTTTCAATGCACCGGAACCTGTCGTCTTCCGTTCTCCCGTCAGTCACTATCGGATGCGCGCCGAATTCCGTATCTGGCACGAGGGTGACGAGCTTTACCACATCATGTTTGACCAGCAAACCAAACAGCGCATTCGGGTCGATCGCTTTCCGGCAGCCAGTGAGTTAATCAACCGCCTGATGCCGGAGCTGCTTGCCGCAATCCAGCCCGATTCCGTCCTGCGCCGCAAACTGTTCCAGATAGACTATCTGTCCACTCTGAGCGGAGAAGTGATCGTTTCGCTGTTGTATCACCGTGCTCTGGACGAGGAATGGCAGGAACACGCCCGTGCGCTGCGCGATAGCCTGACGGCGCAGGGATTCCGCCTACAACTGATTGGCCGTGCGACAAAAACCAAAATCTGCCTCGATCGCGATTATGTCGATGAATGCCTGCCGATTGCAGGTCGGGATATGATTTACCGACAGGTAGAAAACAGCTTCACGCAGCCGAATGCCGCAATCAATATTCAGATGCTAGAATGGGCGCTGGATGCGACGGCGGGATCGACGGGAGATTTGCTGGAGCTGTATTGCGGCAATGGCAATTTTTCACTCGCGCTAGCAAGGAATTTCGAACGCGTACTGGCGACCGAGATCGCCAAGCCATCCGTCGCGGCAGCACAGTATAATATCGCGGCGAACCAAATAGAGAACGTGCAGATTATCCGCATGGCGGCCGAAGAATTTACGCAGGCCATGCAGGGTGTGCGTCAGTTTAACCGCTTACAGGGCATCGACCTGACAAGCTACCAGTGCGAGACCATTTTTGTTGACCCGCCGCGCAGCGGGTTGGATGACGAAACGGTGAAGCTGGTGCAGGCGTATCCGCGCATTCTTTATATTTCCTGCAACCCGGAAACGCTGAGCCATAACCTGCAAACGCTCTCAGAAACCCACGATATTCGCCGTCTGGCACTGTTCGATCAATTTCCTTACACCCACCATATGGAGTGTGGTGTGCTGTTGGAAAAACGTCAGTAACAGTACACAATCTGGCGGGTCACCCCGCCAGCATGCTCCGCTACAGCGTTTCGCTCTCTTCTGCGGATACTGATTCCGTGGCTTTTCTGCGGCGCAGCTTCAGACCAATCCAGAAAACCAACACTACACACAGGATTGAAGGAATAAAGTTCGATCCAATGGCGGGATATTCAACACGCACGATGGCGCTGTAAATCAGTAATCCCAACAGAAAACTGGCCGCCGCCAGCATCGGAATACCTTCCGGCATACTGTGGTGCAAATAGCGTTGATGCAGGCAGTAAACGGACAATACCAGCGCAATCAGGGGAAAAATCGAGAACGGAACAATACTGCTGAATAAGGCGGCGAATGCGCCGTTTACGGATAAGCCCGCAATCAACGCCAGCACCAGCGTACCTTTTTCTTGGTGAGGTTTTTCTGTCATGGTTTCTCCCTTTTCATGTTGTTGGTATAGAGGCTTTATGGCACGGTAAAGCTACTATCGTGTTCTTTTCTGTACCAGTAATAAGCACCTTTGGCGATCATCCGCAGTTGCAGTACCAGCCGCTCTTCCAGCTGTTTACGTTGTTCCAGAGAAACATCCAGAGCTTCTGCCCCCGCGCTGAAAACAATCGTCACCATCGCTTCCGACTGCGCTTCCGCAAAACTGCGGGGAATATGGTTTTCCACCTCAAGATAATCCGCCAGTTCAGCGATGAAATGCTGAATTTCGCGCGCGACTGCCGCACGAAAGGCCGCCGACGTCCCTGAGCGTTCACGCAGCAACAACCGGAACGCATTAGGATTATTGCCAATAAATTCCATGAAGGTGGAAACCGACGTCCTGATGACGCTACCAGTCTTGGCAATACGCTGCCGGGCCTGTCGCATTAACTGACGCAGCATCAGCCCGCTTTCGTCAACCATTGTCAGCCCCAGTTCATCCACGTCACGAAAATGACGATAGAAAGATGTCGGCGCGATACCCGCTTCTCGGGCAACTTCACGCAGACTCAGGCTGGCAAAACTGCGCTCAGCGCTTAACTGGCTAAATGCAGCTTCAATAAGGGAACGACGTGTCCGTTCTTTTTGTTGTGCTCTGACACCCATTATGCTGCCCAAATGATCTCTCCCCTTTCCAGAGGGGCACTATAGCAAACTTTATTGTCCGCAGAATGAGACAAAGTTTGCCATATTAAGAATGTGAGAATCTGTTTCCATAGAAAAAGCAGGGATGATTGGGTTCTGTCGCAGTCGATGTTACAATCACACAATGTTAAGGCCACGTTATTATTTTGTATAAAAACAGGTTTAACCTACCATGACTCTAGAACATCAATTCGATTATGATGCCATTGTGATTGGTTCCGGTCCCGGCGGTGAAGGTGCAGCAATGGGATTGGCCAAGCACGGTGCCAAAATTGCGGTGATTGAACGTCACTACAATGTCGGCGGTGGCTGTACCCACTGGGGTACAATTCCTTCCAAAGCCCTCCGCCACGCCGTCAGCCGTATTATCGAGTTCAATCAAAACCCCCTCTACAGTGACAACTCCCGCATTATTCGCTCCTCATTTTCCGACATCCTGCGCCATGCCGACAGCGTCATTGGTCAGCAAACCCGTATGCGGCAAGGATTTTATGAGCGCAACCAGTGCGAGTTGTTCTCTGGTGAAGCCAGCTTCATCGACGCACATACGATTGCCGTTCACTATCCAGATAACACCCATGAAACGCTGACCGCCGCGAATATCATTATCGCGACGGGCTCACGTCCGTATCATCCAGCGGAAGTTGATTTCAACCATCCGCGTATTTACGACAGCGATTCTATTCTGCAACTCGACCACGAACCTCAACACGTCATCATCTATGGCGCGGGCGTGATTGGCTGCGAATATGCCTCTATCTTTCGCGGTCTGAGTGTTAAGGTCGATTTAATCAATACCCGTGACAGACTACTGGCCTTTCTCGATCAGGAAATGTCGGATGCCCTGTCCTACCACTTCTGGAACAACGGCGTGGTTATCCGCCACAACGAAGAGTTCGAGAGTATTGAAGGGCTGTCAGACGGCGTTATCGTCAATCTGAAATCGGGCAAGAAGATGAAGGCGGACTGCCTGCTCTATGCCAATGGACGCACGGGGAACACGGAAACACTGGGGTTGGAGAATATCGGCCTGAGCACCGACAGCCGCGGCCAGCTCAAGGTCAACAGCATGTACCAGACGGCGCTGGCACATATTTACGCCATTGGCGACGTCATCGGCTATCCCAGCCTGGCATCAGCGGCGTACGATCAGGGTCGGCTCGCCGCGCAGGCCATCATCAAAGGCGATGCCAGCGCGCATCTGATTGAAGATATCCCAACGGGCATTTATACCATCCCGGAAATCAGTTCCGTGGGGAAAACCGAGCAAGAACTCACCGCGATGAAAGTGCCTTATGAAGTCGGGCGGGCGCAGTTCAAGCATCTGGCGCGGGCGCAGATTGTTGGGATGAATGTGGGAAGCTTGAAGATTCTGTTTCACCGCGAAACCAAACAGATTCTGGGTATTCACTGCTTTGGTGAGCGCGCCGCTGAGATTATCCACATCGGACAAGCCATCATGGAACAAAAAGGTGAAGGCAATACTATCGAGTATTTCGTTAATACTACCTTCAACTATCCAACCATGGCAGAAGCGTACCGCGTCGCGGCACTGAACGGGCTTAACCGCTTATTTTGACAGGTTTTCCATATAGCCCTGCATATGCTCGCGGATGGTATCAGCAAGCTGCTCGTAGCGTCCGCGCAGCGGTGAACCGGGGCGATACACCAGCGCAATTGTGCGTTTGGGCTCCGGTTTATAGCACGGTAAATAACAGACGCCGTCGCGTTCGCGTTCATGCGGAACCGATAACGACGGCAGCAGCGTAATCCCACTTCCTGCGGCGACCATGTTACGCAGCGTCTCCAGACTGGTTGCCCGGAAATGCGTATCTTCGTCCGCTCCAGCCTGAAAACAGAAGCCCATGGCCTGATCGCGCAGGCAGTGACCGTCTTCCAGCATCAGCAGTTTTTCACCTGCCAGATCGGACATTGCCACGCGCTCGCGGTTCGCCCACGGGTGATCCTGATAAATAGCCAGCTTCATCGGCTCATCGAAGAGGGGGACTTCGATAAAGGCTTCGGACTCTTTCACCATCGCCAGAATGGCGCAGTCCAGTTTGCCGCTGTCCAACTGGGCCAATAACTGATGGGTTTGCGCTTCGTGCAGATACATTTCGAGCTTGGGAAAAGTGCGATGCAGCATTGGAATGATTTGCGGCAGCAGGTAAGGCCCCACCGTGGGGATCAAGCCGATATGTAGAGGCCCGGACATGGTTTCGCCCTGCTGGCTCGCCATCTCTTTAAGTACCTTAACCTCGCGTAATACCGTTCGTGCCTGCTCGACCAGCAGCAGCCCAGCTTGCGTAAACAAGACCTTACGACTGGTACGCTCCAACAGCATCACGCCGAGTTCATCTTCCAGTTTACGAATCTGTCCACTGAGTGTTGGCTGACTCACATGGCAGGAATCTGCCGCACGCCGAAAGTGACGATGTTCTGCCAGCGCGACAAGATACTCTAAGTCCCGAATATTCATTATTATTCTCCTTATCATGATAGCTAACAGCGATAGATAGGATATCAATGAACGATAATCCCTATCAACATCCAAAATGAATAATATATCCCTTAAAGCGCGTCTGCTTCTTCCAACCACCTGTCACGCTATACCGAGCAGGCTAATATATTCAAGTGATTTGACGCTGACAGCATTTTGTGTAGTTCGGTCAGCTAAAGAGGTGTGATAGACGCAGAGAAAGCCGATGCACAGGCCGATAATGAACAATACGGAGGAGGACAAACTCACAGAAGGGGATTAGCAAGGTTTGTAACGCTGCCATCAAAAGGGAAATAAGAAAGTGATTCGGTTCCTACTGTACGCCGTGTGAATAGGAATCTCATCCCTGAGACTCCCCCTTTTCATGGCCGCTGTAAGTGACGTTGAAAGGTGTTCCGCTACCGTTCTTCTTCATCACCGCATTGCGGCCTCGTTCTTCCTGAAATCTTGCGCGTTGCCTTAGCGTGCTACATCAGGGCGAACACCCAGCGTATGGCAAATCGCGTAGCTCAGCTCAGCACGGTTCAGCGTATAGAAATGGAAATCTTTTACGCCTTCGCGGCTAAGAATTTTCACCATGTCCATCGCGATAGACGCCCCCACCATTTTGCGGGTTTCGGGATCGTTATCCAGACCGTCAAACATGGCCGTCATCCAGTTCGGCACACGGACGTTTGTCATCGTGGCAAATTTTTGCAGTTGCTTGAAGTTCGACACGGGCAGGATACCCGGCACAATTTCAACATCGATGCCCGTCGCCACACAGCGATCGCGGAATCGCAGATAGCTTTCTACATCGAAAAAGAACTGTGTGATAGCGCGATTCGCGCCGGCATCAATCTTGTGTTTCAGGTTAATCAGGTCAGCCTGGGCGCTTTTCGCTTCAGGGTGTACTTCAGGATAGGCGGCAACGGAAATATCGAAATCGCCAACCTCTTTCAGCAGGGAAACCAGATCCGCCGCGTACATATCCGGTTTGCCGCCTTCTGGAGGCAAATCGCCACGCAGCGCGACAATATGGCGGATACCGCTCTGCCAGTAATCCTGAGCGATTTCACGCAGTTGTTCACGCGACGCATCAATGCAGGTCAGGTGAGGCGCCGCTTCCAGACCAGTCCGCTCTTTAATCGTTTTGATGATGCTGTGAGTACGGTCACGCTCGCCAGAGTTCGCGCCGTAGGTCACAGAAACGAACTTGGGTTTCAGGTTGCTCAGTCGGTCAATAGAGTTCCACAGGGTTTCTTCCATATCGCTGGTACGCGGCGGGAAAAATTCGAACGACACGTTAATTCGTCCCTGCAATTCCGCCAGACTTTGATTCAGCGCTTCCCGCTGGTTTGCGTGAAAAAAGCTCATACCTGCTACCCCGTTGACCGTGATTGTTATTATCATTCGTTAAACGTCTATACGTTTAGACGTCTATATAGAAAATGACGTAATCTGCTTAAAGAGTCAACGTTTTTCAGCTCAGCAGGTGGTGATGATTACTCACGGTAAATGAAAAAAGTTCATGATGGATCAGGAGTAGTGACTTTTATACACAAACCCAGAAGTATCGTGAGTTGTGCCGTTATCCGGCGTAAAAAATTATGCTGAGGAGAGTACGGGCTTAGGATGAGCCACAAGGACGCGGCGAAAGCTTGCGCCATGCTGGGAGCATGTCGCGAGCGGCGCTGAGCCGCCCCGTGTCGGGCGTGTGCTACGAGGTCGCATGAAAATGGCAGGATTGTGACGCACGAAACCATCTCTCGGGCTACATAAACGAAAGGGGATACGCCCTCAGCCACAGGGAAAATCGTGAAAATGTACGGTATGCCCGTCTTCTGCCGTCAGAAAAATGGCGTACTGCGGAGCTTCCAGGCTGACTTCAAATCCAGGAGCGAAACGCAGGGCAGACTGATGATTGGTGCCGCGTATCGTACTGAACGACATTCCTCGCCAATTGCCGCTGGCAGGCCGATGTACGTGCCCTGCGGAGATATGCCGCACATTGCCGAAACGGTGACACACCTGATACAGCGCCTCTGCCGCCTCGGGAGCCAATCGCACGCTATCAAGCGCTGGAAGCCCGATCGACATCGGAGGGTGATGTAGAAACAGGAACACGTTCTTGCCTTCCGCTGCCTGAAGTTGTCGCGCAAGCCATGTCAGCCGTTCAGAACACAGCGTTCCAGCGACTTCACCTGCATATAACGAATCCAGCAGAATGACGCAATCGTCCCCCACACTCGTCACGCTCTGCACAAATCCGTTCTCATCCGCCAGCATCGGGAATTGAGCCAAAAACATTTCCCGATCGTCGTGATTCCCCATCGTCACACGCCAGGGAACCTGCAATTCAGCCAGCGCTGAGGCCAGAAACGTATAGGATGCCGCACTGCCGTCATCGGACAGATCGCCGGAGATCACCACCAGATCGGTATCGCGATGATGGGCATTAATATCGGCAATCGCGGCCTTCAACTGCTGCTCTGGATCGCGCCCATGCAAATTGCCACCTTGTGCGATCAGATGGAGGTCAGAAAGTTGAATCAGTTTCATATTATCCTCGATTTTCACTATCCACGTGCTATCGCCCACCCATACCGTTACGCCGACTGGCGGCGGATTAGCGGAGCAGCCACTTTCGCTCGACACGCGGGTTCTTGTACCTGAGACTGGCGTCGATCGAGCAACGCCAACGCCTGTGCCGCCATCGTTGCGGGATCCTGACGAAACGTCGTTAACGCGTAGGCATCCCACCCTGCGGCCGGAATATCATCAAATCCGATCACCATGAGATCCTGCGGAACGGCAAGCCCAAACTGCTTTGCACGGTCGATCACGCCGAACGCGACTAAATCGTTAACGCAGAACACCGCATCCGGCCTGACGGCTTCAGGCAGCGAAAACAGCGTCTGCCCGACCACCAGCCCATCGTCATAATCTGTATCGCTGCCGCGCACCACGGCCACGAGCAGCCCTAACGCCTGCGCTTCATCACAAAACGCCTGTTCACGTTCAATGATATTGGGCGTTGCCGAAGCCGCTCCGGCCAGCGCCAGACGCGTTCTGCCCGATGAGGCAAACAACCGCGCTGCCATACGTGCTGCGCTGTCATTATCAATGTGTACGCTGTCACACGCCGGTTCATGCCGCCCGATGACAATCAACGGCTGGCCGTTTAGCTGCGCCAGTTCAACGAACTCTTTCGGCGGCGAGCCGGAAAGCACAATCGTTGCTTCCGCCCGGTGACCAAACAGGATGGAGCGCGCGGCAGCCATCGCCTCCCGCACATGACCGGTATTGATGAGAACAGGAATTGAGCCGCGTTGAATTAACGCCTGCGACAGTTCCGCCACCAGATTGGCACGAAACCCGACTTCAGGGTGCGTCACCACCAGCCCCACCAGGCGGCTGCTGTTCGCCAGCAGGCCACGCGCTAAATCGTTAACCTGATACCCCAGCTCCTGTGCCGCCGTCATCACTTTGGCGTAGGTGGCAGCCGACACGCTTGCGCCGGGGGTAAAACTACGGGACACCGCCGAGCGCGATACGCCAGCCCGGCGAGCGACATCCTGTGCGCTGACGTAGCCCTGTTTACCCACCGTCATTTCCCTATCCTTGCCATGACATCGGCTTTCAAAAAACGCTCCACCACCAGCATGAACAGCACGGAAGGAATCAGCAGCACCAAAGCGGTAATAGAAGCGATCTGGTAGTTGCCGCCCGCCCCCGCGGTATAAAGCAGTAGCGGCATCATCTGCACATCCGGTGCTCCCACGAAATAGCTGCCGGTAAACTCATCCAGCGATTCGAGAAACACAAAGATGGCGGATGCCATCAGCCCCGGCATAGCCAGCGGCAAGGTGATATCGACAAAGGCACGCCACGGTCCGGCACCAATCGATCGTGCCGCCTGCTCCATTTCACGCCCCACCGCCGAGAACGCCGCCGAGGCAATCCAGACGGCAAACACCAGTCCGTGAACCGTGTGAACCAGCACGACACCCAGCAGCGTGCCATTTAGCCCCCACTGATAGAACAGGCGAGCGATATTGACGTACACCGTCAGGTTCGGAAACGCCTGTGGGATCAGGAATATCAGCAGTATCAATCCACGAGCAGGCAGCGGCAGGCGTGCCAGCGCATATCCCGCCGGAATCGCCAGCGACAGCGAGGCCAGCACGGTGAACACCGCCACCAACACGCTATTCCCCAACGCTTCCCAAGCCACACCGCGTGGTGAAAATACCCGCTTCCAGAAGGCGAAGCCCCAGTCATTGGGCAGCAGATGAGGATAGAACCATTTTTCCGCCACCGACCACAGCAGGAGGTTAGCCAATGGCCCAAAGATCAAGAAGATCAGCGTCCCCAGAATCAGCATTCTCGGGATCCACCACAGTACGTTCTTCATGCTTTATCCCTCATATTCAGGCGGAGATAAATCACAGCAAACAAGCCGGTCATCAGCAGGGAAATCACCCCCAACGCATTTGCCACGCCATAATCGCCATAGGCGTTAATACGGAAGGCAATGTTGGCGGTTAGCATCGTCGGCGACTGAGCATTAATCATCATCGGCACGGACAGTACCGACATCATGGTGACGAAAGAGAGAATTAGCCCCGTGAGCAGCGTTTGCCCGATCTGAGGCACGACAATTTCACACAGGATACGCAAGCGCGACGCGCCTAAGTTACGGGCAGACTCAATCATCGTGCGATCCAGTGACGCCATCGCACCCGCGACCAGCAGCGCCACAAACGGCGTCTGTTTCCAAACAAAGGCGAACACGATGCCGCGCCAGTCCAGCCAGTTGCTGGCGCTGGCCATATCGATAATGCCGAGCGTATCCAGTGCGCCATTCAGCCAGCCGTTCTTGGCCAGAAACGTGCGTAAAATTTGCCCAGTCACGATAAACGGAATAAACAACGGCCAGCGATAGACCCATCGCAGTACCGCCACCATACGTGGGCTTTCACCTAAGGTCAGGTAACCGCCGATCATGACCGACAGCAGGCCGATCAACAGCGTCGCGAGGCTCACAATCAGTAAGGTAAACAGGATATCGGGCAGATACAGCGTCAATGCCGTGACAAAATTATCAATGCCCACGCCATTCTGACTAACAAAAGCGCCCCCAACCGACAGCCCCAGCGGCGTGATAAAACAGACCGCCACCACTGCCAGCGCGGGTAGCACAAGCGCGATACCCGCCAGTCGGGAAGAGAATTGGGATACTTGCAACATGAATGTCTCCGCGCTCTGGCTTTATCCTGCCAGAGCGCATGTGGTACTAAGTGTATAAAAAGTTAGGGAGTTATTACTTCGCCATCGCCTGCTCATAGGCGTTCAAAATCGCGGTGTGGTAAGGCGCGATAGGGAACGTTTTTCCTTTGCTTGCCAGCTCGTCAGGCGTCACATCGGTGAACAGACGTTGCCAGACCGCGGGTTTCAACTCGGCCTGAACGTATTTGGCATCAATCCCCGGATACCAGTTAAAGCGTTCCACAATCCCTTCGGCCTGTACTTTGGCGCTGGTTGCCAGTTCAACAAACTGCTTAGCCAGTTCGCGGTTCGGTGCCTGCGCAGGGATGACGTAGTGCATCGGCTGGCCCGGCATACCAGGTGCAGGGAGCAGCAATTTGAAATTGTCCGGCAGTTGCCCACTCGCTTTCCAGGAATAGAACATGTCGACCCACACCGGTCCCATGGCAATTTCACCACGACTCAACATATCGAGCGTGCCAGCATTGCCCGGCGTTAACGTCACGTTCTTGTTAAAGGCTTTCAGCCGTTCAAACGCTGGTTGCCATTTTTTCGCTTCCGCTTCGTCAAACGGTCCGTTCATCAGCTTCTGGGCATCGCCGCCGTAAGCGTAAATCCAACCCATCACGAAGCTGACGCCCGATGCTCCGCCTTTAATCCCGTTGTAGCCGAACATCTTCGGATTCGCGGCAGCCCACTGCTGGATTTCGTCATAGCTTTTCGGCGGATTAGCCACCATGTCGGGGTTATAGGCCAGCGCCGTCTGGCTACTGAACATCGGCATGACATAGCCTTTTACGTCCGTCCCCATGGCTTTATCCGCTGCGGCCATGCTAACCAGCTTGCCGCTGGCGATATCATCGCGATATTTCAGCAGGTCGCCCTTTTGCACCATCGGACCGACAAATTTCTCATGCACGACCGCCACATCGGTGTCCCAGACTTTGGCACCGGCGGCCTGTTGTGCATTGAAACGCTCAAGAATCTTCTGCGACCCCGCATCACCCGGTCCGGTGCCGACCGCACGTACTTTTACGCCGGGATGCTGTTTCTCAAACAGCGGCCCCAGATATTCATTTACATAGTCGACCATGTTCTGGTCACCCGCCGTCAACACCGTTAATTCCTGAGCCTGTACAGCAGCCAGTGGCGTACTCAACATCAGCGTTGCAGCAAAAATACGTTTCATATCATTTGTCTCCAATTCAGGATCAGGCCGTCAGGCCGGGAAGCGGGGAATAACGTGAAGTAGTATCTGGTACCGCCGATAAAGACGTTGTCTCGTGTGCCAGCGGGAAAAGAAACAGCGCCTCGGCAGGGATCTGCACCGCAACCCGCTGTCCGATGGCATAGGGATGCGTCGCATGAACCTGTATCCGCCAGGTGCCGCTGGAAATCGTATGCAGCCAGTATCCGCCAGGGTAGCTTTGTGCCTGTACCGTGCCGTAGCGCATCAACATACCCGGCTGGATGAGCGGAGCATCGGCTGCATCGTAAAGACATGCCGCTTCCGCCCGAAAGCGCGCTTCTATTGGGCCAGGCGGTAGCGACGAATTCGCCGGCACCAGCGAATGACTTTCGGCATCACCGGGAATCATCAGCGTATCGCCGTCATAACGCGCATCCAGCACCAGCCGATTCTCTGCGCCCATAAACGCCGCGACAAACGAACTGGCCGGATGGTGGTACACCTCTTGCGGGCTACCCGCCTGCATGATGCGACCCTGATTCAAAATCACGATGCGATCTGCCATCACCATCGCTTCTTCGCGATCGTGCGTCACGTGGATGGCGGTCAATCCCAGCCGCTGTTGCAGCGCACGGATCTCATCACGCAACTGTAGGCGAATGCGGGCATCCAGATTGGAGAGCGGTTCGTCCAGCAGTAAAATATCGGGCCTCACCGCCAGTGCGCGACCTAAGGCGACACGCTGACGCTGCCCACCGGACAGCTCCGTAGGCTTACGGGCGCTCAGCCCCGTCAACCCAAGCATGGTTTCCAGTTCCGCCACACGGCTGGCAATCTCCGCACGCGGCACGCGGCGCAAACGCAGCCCGTAAGCAATATGCTGTGCCACCGTCATATGCGGCCACAGCGCGTAGCTCTGAAACACCAGCGCCATTCCGCGTTTCTCCGGCGGCGCTTGCGTCATATCCTGCCCATTAACGCGAATCGTCCCCGAGCGTGGTGACGAAAACCCCGCAACTGTACGCAGTAACGTCGTCTTGCCGCATCCTGACGAACCGAGCAACGCAACGAATTCACCCTGTGCAATCTCCAGATGAATATCATTCAATACGGCTGTCGTGCCGTACCCAACATGTAGATGGTCGATGACAATGTGCGGGGCTGCCGCAGAAGAAGTTGTTTTTTGCACAGCTGTGCATTCCGCGATAATCAAACAATGCGCCGATTGTGCGGTGAGATCGTGTCAGTGGCGTGTTGTCACCATGACATTTCAATGACACGACTGACAGGGAAGATTACAGCGGAAATTTTTTGGCGAGTACGAAATGGGGGAAATATGTCTCTTGAATATTGGCCGTCTCCCCAATACGCGGAGACGGCCACCAACGATGCCGCGATTACAACAGGTTCTACAACAGCTGTGCCAAACGGTTTAGGTCAGACTGAAGCGCACCTGCTGTCACATCGCGCCCCGCCCCCGGCCCACGGATAACCAGCGGGTTATCCCGATACCAGCGGCTTTCAATCGCAAACACGTTATCACCCGGTAACAGCGACGCCAGAGGATGATCGGGACGGACGGCTTCAACGCCAACGCGCGCTTTCCCGTTGCTGTCAAAGCGTGCGACGTGACGCAGAACCAGCCCCATCTCCTGTGCCGCTTCCAGACGGCGCAGCATCTGATCGTTAAGCGAATCGCCGTTCTCGAAGAAGTAATCGACGGAACCCTGTTCACAACCCGACGGCACCAGCGACTCAACCCGAACCTGACTAGGCTCAATATCATAGCCCGCCTCACGCGCCAGAATCACCAGCTTGCGCATAACGTCCTGACCGGAGAGGTCAACGCGTGGATCCGGCTCGGTCAATCCCTGCTGACAAGCCTGATCGACCAGTTCGGTGAACGGCACGGTGCCGTCGAACTGTAGGAACAGCCAGGAGAGCGTGCCGGAGAAAATCCCGCTAATCGCCAGAATACTGTCACCGCTTTCCCGCAGATCGCGCACCGCAAAATTGACCGGCAAACCCGCGCCCACGGTCGCGTTATACAACCAGTGGCGATCCGTTTTCGCAAACGCATCGCGGATCTGGCGATAGTTATTGCCACCGGATGCGCCTGCCAGTTTGTTGGCGCTGATGACGTGGAAACCATAGCTGGCGAAATCCAGATACAGATCGGCGACCGAATCACTGGCGGTGACGTCCAACACCACCAAATCATCAAAGGGGTGCGCCCGCATCCACAGGAACAGATCTTCGCCATCCCGCTCCTGCGCTTCACTTTCGAAGAAAGCCAACGCACGGCTGGCATCCAGACCGTCATAGTTCAACAGGCTGCGCGTACTGTCCACCACACCTGCCAATACAAACTCGAAGCCGGTACGCGCAGACAGGTTGCTTTGCTCGCGCGCAAACAGCTCCAACCAGCGTGAACCAATATTGCCTTTACCGAATAGCACCAGACCGATGCGCTTCTCTGCCCGGAACAGCGAATGGTGCAGCCCGCGAATCAAGTGCTCCGTCGGACCAACACGTAGAACGGCCACTAAACTGATGCCATCATCGGCCTGGCGGACAAATTCAATCGGCTGATCTTTCAACTGTTGATAGAAACGGTGGCTGTGCAGCGGGTTTTTACCCACGCCCGCACCGACCATCGCGACCATTGCCAGTCCGTCGCGCTGGTTAAGCTCAACGGGCAGCGCCGCCTGCGACAGCAGTTGTAACGCGCTCTCCACGACTTCGGAGGTGTAGCACAGTTGCAGCAGGTTACGATCCTGATGAACGCCGATCGCCAGCGGTTTCAGCTGTGCACGGTTCAGAAGTTGTTCGACTTCCTTTTGCAGCAGCACAAAATCATGTTCTGAGGGAACCTGAACTTCAATCAGGCACACATCATCGTGGCTGGTGACAATTTTGGCACCCGTGCCCGAGGCCAGCACGCGTTCGATACGCGTTGACCCTTGTTCAGGCTGATAGCTGCAACGCAGCTGTAGGTCGATATCGCTGCCGGAAACAGGCTGCAACGTACGCGTATGCAGTACCGGCGCAGCCAGACGCGCCAGCTCACTGGCTTCATCCAACCGCAGCAGCGGCAGCAGGCAGGCGTCTTTCACTTTGCGCGGATCGGCACTATAAACCCCAGCGACATCGCTCCAGATAGTCACACGTTCAACCCCCGCCAGCGCACCAATTTGCGTGGCGGAGTAGTCACTTCCGTTGCGCCCCAGCAGCACCGTTTCACCCGCGTTATTACGACAGATAAAACCCGTTACCACTAAACGCTGCCCCGCGTGTTGCGTCAGATATTGCTGCAACAGCGGCCAGGAACGACCTTCATCAACCTGCGGCTGCGCGGCACGTTCTGCACAGAGAAAGTCACGCGCATCCAGCCAGGCCGCATTCATATCCAGCTGATTCAATACAGCGGACATCAGGCGAGCCGACCAGATTTCACCGTGTCCGACAACTTCGGCGTAAACGGCATCGGTAATCTTGCCATCCAGCAGCGTAGCCAAACGCTCCAGATCGCGAATAAACTGAGCGGTCAACGTCTCTGCCGTTTGCGCAGGCAGGAGGCCGGCAATCAGTTCGCTGTGATAGCGGCGTAACGCCTGCTGAACCTGATGCGCCGACAGACGATCGCTCTGACTGAGTTTCAACCAGCTAATCAGTTGGTTTGTGGTACTGCCCGCGGCAGACACCACCATCAAATCACCGGGGTGGCTATACTCCGCCATAATACCGGCTACGCGCAGGTAACACTTCACATCGGCCAGACTGCTACCGCCAAACTTATGCAGTTGTCGGCCCGTTACCGATGGCGCTACTCCTAATGCACTCATTCTTACCTCTTGGCTGCGGCTTGAAACGCACGATCCAGATCGGCAACCAGATCATCGCCGTCTTCAATGCCGGTGGAAATACGCAGTAATGTTTCAGAGATACCCGCCGCGGCACGCGCTTCTGGCGCCATACCGGCATGCGTCATCGTTGCCGCATGAGAAATGAGACTTTCAACCCCGCCCAGCGATTCCGCCAGCGTAAACAATTCCAGCGAGGCAAGAAAACGCCGCAAGGTATCTTCATCACCATCCAGCTCAAAACTTAGCATAGCGCCAAAGCCAGATTGTTGACGGCGGGCAATATCATGACCGGGATTATTTGGCAGTGAAGGATGATACAACGCCTTCACCAGCGGCTGCGTCTGTAAGAATTCAACGATTTGTTGCGCATTACGCTGCGCGGCCGCCATACGCGGCGCCAGAGTACGCAGGCCGCGCAGCAACAGATAGCTGTCAAACGCCGCGCCTGTGACACCGATATTGTTCGCCCACCAGGCCAATTCAGTAATGGTATCGGCATCTTTGGCGATTACCGCACCCGCAACCACATCAGAGTGGCCATTCAGGTAC
This sequence comes from Pectobacterium aroidearum, assembly GCF_015689195.1. Lineage (GTDB taxonomy): Bacteria > Pseudomonadota > Gammaproteobacteria > Enterobacterales > Enterobacteriaceae > Pectobacterium > Pectobacterium aroidearum. The sequence continues at coordinate 221,927 of NZ_CP065044.1, read as the reverse complement.
TTGGTGCACGAATGCACCACCAGATCGGCACCCAGCTCCAGCGGCTTCTGCAACGCCGGGCTCAGGAAAGTGTTATCTACCACGCTAACCGCGCCCGCTTCACGCGCAGCCTGACAAATCGCGGCAATATCCACGACACGCAGCAGCGGATTGCTCGGGCTTTCCACCAGCACCAGCTTCGGCTTTTCTGCCAGCGCCGCGTTGAGTGCAGCGGTATCACTTTGATCGACAAATTTGACGCGAAACGCGCCGCGCTTGTTCAGACTGTCAAACAGACGATAGCTGCCGCCGTAGCAATCATGCGGCGCCACCAGCAAATCGCCGGGACGCAGGAACACCGTACAAACCAGCATAATCGCCGACATTCCGCTGCTCGTCATTACCGCACCTGCGCCGCCTTCCAGTTCAGCAAGCGCACGCTGTACCACATCCCGCGTAGGGTTACCGCGACGTGAATAGTCGTGTGCGCGTGGCTGGTTGAATCCGGTAAAATTATACGTGCTGGAAAGGTGAATGGGGGGGACGACGCAGCCATACTGTTCATCATCATTTAACCCACTGCGGACTGCGATCGTTGCCTGTTTACGCGTCATCGGCTCATTTCCTGGCTTGAGGCTGAAAAGATAGGAACTTAAGAGTAAACGCAGTTTCAATAGACGTCAATACATCTAGACATCTAAACCTCTTTGCGTATAGATTGAGCACAGGCAGAATAACCGTTAGAATCGTGGCATTTCATGACAGATGCTGTCTTCATTAGATTAATTTTTAAGGTATCCCATGGCTGAGTGGAACGGCGAGTATGTCAGCCCTTACGCTGAACACGGTAAAAAAAGCGAGCAAGTCAAGAAGATAACAGTATCTATCCCTCTGAAAGTATTAAAGATACTGACTGACGAACGCACGCGTCGTCAGGTGAACAACCTGCGCCACGCCACCAACAGCGAACTGCTGTGCGAAGCGTTTCTGCACGCGTTCACGGGTCAACCGTTACCGAATGACGAAGACCTGCGTAAAGAACGCAGCGATGAAATTCCTGAAGCAGCGAAAATCATCATGCGTGAAATGGGTATCGACCCGGATACGTGGGAATACTGATCGCGTTTGTGCTATCGAGTTTCTCGCTAACCCCGCCTTTCCCGGCGGGGTTTTGCTATGCAGATAATCACCGCACGATACCTCACTCTCACTAACGTCCTCCGCTCTCTTCTTCAGACCTTTCCTCTTCCGCTCACATTGTGAATCGGGATTGCATTTAATTTGTTATGTTATAACATAACAAATTAAGCGTATAACGGTGATATACCCACATCATGACAGAGCCCCTCTCTACCAGACCCGTGCTGCTACAACTGCACCATGTTTCCGTTGCCGACGCCAATCGGGCGCCGAGGCTCAGAAATATTTCGCTGTCCATGCAGGCGGGTGAACGTTTAGCGCTGATTGGGCCCAACGGCAGCGGCAAATCCACGCTGCTACGCGTGTTAACCAGCGAACTCGGCACAACGACGGGATACATCCATCTGAACGGTCAGCCGCTGAATACCCTGAGCCGTCATGAGCGAGCAAAACGGATCGCGATTCTGGCGCAGAACGATACACCAGATCTGCGTCTGCGGGTCGCGGAGTATGTCGCTTTAGGACGGATTCCACACCACGGATTCAGTACGCCTGCGTACGATCGCCAGCTCATCGAAGAAGCGCTGGACGATACCGGATTATTACCACTGCGCCACCGCCTGCTGGGCACGCTCTCCGGTGGGGAGCGCCAACGCGCCGCGCTGGCGCGCGCCTTTGCGCAAACGCCGCAGCTCCTGCTGCTGGATGAACCAACGAACCATCTCGATCCGTTGGCGCGCGCGCAGCTGCTTTCTCTGGTACGGAAACGCGGCATTTCAACGCTGGCGGTGCTGCACGACCTGCCCCTCATCACGCCCTTTGCCGATCGCGTCGCCGTTTTACAACAGGGAACCCTACTCCGCTGGGGAACGCCAGCACACGCGCTGAGCACCGACTGTGTGAAATCCGTCTTTGGGATGGAGAGTTTTACGGTGCCGCACCCGATAAACGGTTCGCCCATTCGCATCTTTGAAGCCCCTGAATTGCACTAAGGAATCCTGATGAAAATAACGCTTCTGTCTGGACTGCTGGCATTGACGTCGTACTGGGCGCACGCCTCAGATTTTCCGGTCACAGTCGACAGCTGTGGGCAATCGCTAACCTTCACCCAGCCACCGCAGCGCGCGGTTATTCATGACCTGAACATGACGGAAATGGCATTTGCGCTTGGGCTGCAAAAAAGTATTGTCGGGCTGACCGGTATCACCGGCTGGTATAAAGCGCCCCCTGACTTTATCAAGCAGCAGGGTACGATCCCTGAACTGGCAGCAAAATACCCGACGTTGGAAAACCTGCTGGCCGTACACCCGGATTTCTTCTTTGCAGGGTGGAACTACGGCATGAAAGTCGGTGGTGAAGTCACGCCGCAAGCGCTGAAAAAATACGGCATTCAGACGCTGGTGCTCAGCGAAAGCTGCGTTTTCACCGAACCGCAGCAGCAGCGTCCGAGAGCCAGCATGGATCTGCTCTACGGCGACATGCTGAAACTGGGGAAGATCTTCGGTAAGCAGGAGCTAGCTCAGAAGCAGATTGACGATTGGAAACAGCACATTGCCGCCCTGCAAACCCGTATTGGCGATCGGCCGAAACAGACGGTTTTCCTGTATGACTCTGGCGACGATAAGCCTTTTACCAGCGGGAAGTTTGCCATGCCAACAGCCATCATTGAGGCTGCGGGCGGCAAGAACGTGATGGACGATATGGCAACGAGCTGGGCCTCAACATCGTGGGAAAACGTGGCGGCGCGCGAGCCTGACTTTATTATTTTGCTGGATTACCAGGCGGGCAACGGCGCAGATGCGTTAAGACGTTTTCTAGAATCACATCCGCTGATGAAATTTACCCCAGCCGTACAACAGCATCGCTATCTGAAGCTGCAATATGCGGAGCTCACCCCGGGGCCAGCAAATATCGCTGCCGTCGATAAACTGGCGCACGCACTCTACCCGGATGCCTTTCAGTGAGCCCAACATCTTCACGTTATGCCGCAACCTTTGTCGTTGCGCTACTGATATTGGCAGGGCTGATGCTGGTAAATATTGCGACTGGCAGTACGACGATTCCCCTTACTCAGGTCGCCAGTGTCTTAGGGTTATCATCGGCGGATGTCTCACCGATGGTATCACGTATCATTCTGGAACTGCGTATTCCCCGTAGCCTTCTGGCGGCACTGTGCGGCGCAGGGTTAGCGATGGTCGGGGCCTTTTTGCAAACGGCAACCCGTAACGATCTGGCTGACCCTTTTCTGTTTGGCCTGTCTGCCGGCGCCTCGGCGGGGGCGGTCGCCGTCATCACCCGCTTTGGTGAGCAGCTCGGTGACTGGGCGCTGCCGATGGCGGCTTTCTGTGGCGGTATTTTATCGGCCGCCGCCGTGACCGTGCTGTTCCTGCTGCAACAGGCGCGCGGTGCAGAACGCCTGATCATTTGCGGATTGGCGATCTCGTTTCTGTTCGGCGCACTGACAAACTATCTGGTGTTTTCTGGCGATCAGCGAGCTGCCAGCTCGATTCTTTTCTGGTCGCTGGGCGGGCTGGGCCTTGCTCGTTGGGACACGTTACCTTTTGCGGTGTTCAGCGTTCTGCTGCTATTCGGTCTCACCGCCCTGCGCTGGCGCGCGCTCGATGCTCTGCTCGCTGGCGGACAAACTGCGGCCTCAATGGGGGTTAACCTGTCTCGTGTACGGGTGGAAATTTTCATCTGCTGCGCTTTTGCCACCTCGCTACTGGTCGCGCTGACCGGCGTGATCGGTTTTATCGGCCTGATGATTCCCCATCTGGCCCGCCCGCTGAGCGGCGTGCTACACAAGAGGCTTCTGCCAATGACAGCTGTACTGGGTGCGATATTACTGTGCGGGGGTGATTGGCTCAGCCGGCAGCTACTGGCACCACAGGAATTGCCCATCGGGATTATTACGGCAGGGCTAGGCGGCATCTTCGTTCTGGGGATGCTGGTAAAACGTCAGCAGGGATAAAAAGTGTAAGTTAAAAATAACTCCAATAACTCTAAAATGTTGTCTACCGGAGTTATTGGGGTTATTGTTATTTAATAAAAGGGAGTGGAGTGCAGGGATGGATAGCAGGACGTTAATCGCAGAAATCAAGGCCGATGGGTGGGAGCTGATACGAGTGAACGGAAGCCACCACCATTTTATGCACCCCAGCAAACCGGGATTAGTCACAATCCCCCACCCCAAGAAGGATTTACCAATAGGTACGGTAAAAAGCATCAGGAAACAGGCAGGAATATGATCATCGCTGACTCGAAGAGGCTGAATTATGTTTTATCCCATTGCAATTGAAGCAGGCGACGATACTCACGCATACGGCGTAACAGTACCAGATTTACCGGGCTGTTTTTCTGCAGGCGATACGCTAGACGATGCTATCGCAAACGCTAAAGAAGCGATTACCGGACATATCGAGCTACTGGTTGAGATGGGTCAGGATATTCCCACCGTATCAACAGTAGGTCAGTTGGCAAAAGGGTCTGAGTATGCAGGGTACACGTGGGCGGTTGTTGATATTGATGTAACTCGTTTAATGGGCGGCTCAGAAAAAATTAACGTTACATTGCCCAAATCGCTGATTGACCGCATTGATCGTTGCGTGGCGAGTAATCCAGAATTTAAAAGTCGTTCGGGTTTTCTTGCACAGGCGGCATTAGAGCGAATTTCGTCTTCCCGATGAACAATTTCTTGATGAACAATGCTGGCACGCCATAAACAACAAAGGCACCTGTCGGTGCCTTTGTCGAAAGTTACTATGTCAAAATGGGCGATGCCAAAAAGGACAGTGCCAATTGACCAGTAAAACTTATTTTTTAGTGCCTGGTACGGAGAAACGCTTGTTGAAGCGGTCAACACGGCCACCAGTTGCAACATCACGTTGTTTACCGGTGTAGAACGGGTGGCATTCGCCACAAACGTCCAGGTTCAGGTCACGACCCACGGTAGAATGGGTTTTGATCACGTTACCGCAAGAGCAAGTTACAGTAACTGCAGAATAATTCGGGTGAATACCTTTTTTCATGGGGAAACCTCAGTTAAGGCCGTGTCGCTATCCAGCCCTGTTCCGCCAGACACCACACGAAAGTTGTATAAGTAAGTTTCATTATGCGAACGGCGCAATGATTTTCGCGAACGACCTATCATTTGCGCGAACAGCACAGTGGCGGCGGATCATACAGAATCTGATACCCCGATGCAATCGCATCCACACATTATCCCTCGCAGCATGTACACTAGCGCCTTGCGTTATTTTCACCCTGCGCGGCGCGTGATACAAACCACCCGGTTGTGTCGTGGATCGCCTCGCCAATCCACGTCGATTACCACGGAGAAGTTATGTCTGTCGCTCAGGTCGCTTTGCCCGTGCCACTGGCACGTACATTCGATTATTTGCTACCCGCAGGAGGCATCGCTCCGCAGGTCGGCGCGCGCGTCAGCGTCTCCTTTGGTAACCGTAAAGCTATCGGTATTATTACCGCGCTGAGCGACACCAGCGAGCTTCCGCTTGAACAATTAAAACCCGTGCATGATGTGCTGGACGAGCAGCCGCTGTTCCCCCCCAGCCTGTGGCGCATTCTGCTGTGGGCAGTTGAGTATTATCACTACCCGATTGGCGAAGTGCTGTTTCACGCGCTGCCGATCCTACTGCGTCAGGGGAAGCCCGCACACCGTGCCCCGCTCTGGCAGTGGTTTGCCACCGAGCAGGGCCGGGCAACGCCGCTCAGCACGCTCAAACGCGCCGTGAAGCAGCAGCAGGCGTTAGCGGCTTTACTTCAGTCGCCGATTTATCGCCACCAGGTGAGCGAAATCGGGCTGACGGAAACGGCGTTGCAGGCACTACGTAGCAAAGGGCTATGCGAATTACAGGCCGCGGAGCAAACGCTTCATGACTGGCGTCAAAACTTTAGTCTGGCAACTGACCGGCTGCGTCTGAATACCGAGCAGGCTACTGCCGTCGGTGCGATCCGCAGCGAAGATAACCACTTTGCCGCCTGGCTGCTCGCGGGTATCACTGGTTCGGGCAAAACCGAAGTCTATCTCAGCGTGCTGGAAAACGTGCTGGCGCAGGGCAAGCAGGCGCTGGTGTTAGTGCCAGAAATTGGCCTGACGCCGCAAACCATCGCCCGCTTTCGCGAACGCTTTAACGCACCGGTGGATGTGCTGCACTCTGCACTCAACGACAGCGAACGCTTGGCCGTCTGGCTACGCGCCCGCAGCGGTGAGGCCGCCATCGTTATCGGAACGCGATCAGCGCTATTTACTCCCTTTGCCCGTTTGGGACTGATTGTGATCGATGAAGAACACGACAGCTCCTATAAACAGCAGGAAGGCTGGCGCTATCACGCCCGCGATTTGGCGGTATTCCGCGCCAGAGAGGAAGACATTCCCATCGTTATGGGGACGGCGACGCCCGCGCTGGAAACGCTGTATAACGTCCAGATCGGCAAATACCGTCGCCTAAACCTGACCAAACGAGCGGGCAATGCCGCACTGGCCAAACAGCACGTTATCGATCTGAAAGGGCTGCCGCTGACGGCAGGGTTATCTCAACCGCTGATTACCCGCATCCGCCATCATTTGACGAACGATAATCAGGTTATCTTGTTCCTTAATCGGCGCGGGTTCGCTCCCGTGGTGATGTGCCACGAGTGCGGCTGGATTGCCGAGTGTCAGCGTTGCGATCACTACTATACCTATCACCAGCACCAGAAGATGTTGCGCTGCCATCACTGTGACAGCCAGCGCCCGGTGCCGCAGCAGTGCCCCAGCTGCGGCTCGACGAATATGGTGCCCGTCGGTCTGGGCACTGAGCAGCTTGAGCAAAGCCTTGCCCCGATCTTTCCAGATGTCCCAATCACCCGTATCGACCGTGATACCACCAGCCGCAAAGGCGCGCTGGAGCAGCAGCTCTCGCAGGTCAGGCAAGGAGGCGCACGTCTTCTCATCGGCACCCAGATGTTGGCGAAAGGCCACCACTTCCCTGACGTAACGCTGGTTGCCCTGCTGGATGTGGACGGTTCACTGTTCTCCGCCGACTTCCGCGCGGCCGAACGCTTTGCCCAGCTCTATACTCAGGTGGCAGGTCGTGCGGGACGCGCGGGCAAGGCGGGTGAAGTGGCGCTGCAAACGCACCACCCGGAACATCCGCTATTACAAACTCTGCTACAACAGGGCTACGATGCCTTTGCCAGCCAGGCACTTACCGAGCGGAAAAGCGTCTTTCTGCCGCCGTTTACCAGCCATATCCTCTTCCGCGCCGACGATCACGATAATCAGCAGGCCGCGTTATTCCTCCAGCAACTGCGTAATTTGCTGGAAGCGAGCCCGCTGCGGGATGAATCGCTCTGGCTGCTGGGCCCGGTCCCGGCTTTGCAACCCAAACGCGCGGGGCGTTTCCGCTGGCAACTCTTGCTACAGCACCCTTCCCGAGCGCTCTTACAGAAACTGGTCAGAACCTCGATGGCGCTAATCGGCACGCTGCCGCAGGCACGTAAAGTGAAATGGATGCTGGATGTCGACCCCACGGACAGTTAGCGTTTCTTGTTAGATCATTTTGGTTTCTTGCTACGCCTTTTTTGCGATCGGCGTCGAGAACACGATATTCATCACACTTTCTGTGCAAATTAAGCAACAAAACCTGCGTTCAATCTGTTATCACTGTCTGCGCAGGCAGTATGCTGGCCTGACGTATCGTGCCAGTCAGTCGGCATACTGCGCCGAAGAGCGTTACCCGTCATCATAGAGAGTCAGCAGGCAGGAGCGTTCTGCTGACAGTCAGCGCCAGTTAACGCTGACGCAAGGAGAAAAGCGTTGAAGCAGAAGAAAGGCGTCACCACGGCGACGATGAAAGACGTGGCGGATGAGGCGGGCGTTTCCACCGCCACCGTATCCAGAACGTTAATGAATCCGGAGAAAGTCTCTGCGACCACCCGCAGGAAGGTCGAGCAGGCCGTCATCGCCGTTGGCTATTCGCCCCACGCGCTCAACAGGAACCTCAAGCGTAACGAATCACGCACGATCCTGACGATCGTACCGGATATCTGCGATCCCTATTTTTCCGAAATCTTTCGCGGGATCGAGGAAACTGCAGCCGAACACGGCTATCTGGTGCTGATTGGCGACTGTGCTCACCAACATCAGAAAGAAAAAACCTTCGTTGACCTGATTATTACCAAACAGATCGACGGCATGTTGCTGCTGGGTTCCAATCTGCCGTTTGACGCAGGCCAGGAAGAGCAGCGTAATCTGCCGCCGATGGTGATGGCGAATGAGTTTTCACCGGATCTGGCACTGCCAACCGTGCATATCGATAACCTGACCGCCGCCTTTGAAGCCGTACATTATCTTTATCAGGCAGGCCATCAGCGCATCGCCTGTATTGCCGGCCCGGAGCACATGCACCTGAGTCAATATCGCCTACAGGGCTATATTCAGGCCCTGCGGCGCAATGGGATTCTTATCGATAACCAATATATCTTTCGCGGTGATTTCACCTACGAAACCGGAATAAATGGCCTGATTGCGCTGATGCAGCACCCACAGCCGCCCAGCGCGGTCTTCTGTCATAGCGACCTCATGGCGCTGGGCGTACTGGCGCAGGCAAGAAAGATGGGGCTGGATATCCCACGTGACCTCTCCGTCATCGGTTTCGACGATATCGAACAGGCGCAGTACTGCTGGCCCCCCCTGACTTCTGTCGCCCAGCCTCGTTATCAGATCGGACGCGAGGCAATGCTGCTACTCTTAGAGCAGTTGCAAGGTAACACGGTACAAAGCGGTTCCCGTCTGTTGTCCAGTGAACTGGTCATACGCGACAGCGTCGCTGCGCCGAATTTCGCTCGTAACAGGCTTTAAGACTTCAGGTGCTGGTCAAATATTTGAGGGTTCAGTAACATGACCCCCTAATTATGTTATTTACTTATAAATTCACAGCGAAACGACAGTGGCACAAAGAGACTACGTGAGCCGGGGACGTTCATCAGGGACGCGTCGGAAAACGACAAATAGCCGAAAAAAAGGCAAGGCTTCAGGTGCATCAAAAACGATGATCGCACTCGCTGTTGCCGTTTTGGTCACCTTCGCGGGCGGTCTGTACTTTATCGCCCATAACAAACCGGACGAGTCCCCCGTTCTGCCGCATCAAAACGTGGGCAAAGGTAATGGGCTGCCACCTAAGCCGGAAGAACGCTGGCGCTACATCAAAGAGCTGGAAAATCGTCAGTTGGGCGTCACAACGCCAACGGAGCCTTCTGCAGGTGGTGAGATCCGCTCGCCGGTACAGTTGACCGATGAACAGCGCCAATTGTTAGAACAGATGCAGTCTGATATGCGTCGTCAGCCAACGCAGCTCTCTGAGGTGCCGTATAACGACCAGACGCAGGTTCCGCGCTCTCAGGTAACGATTAAGCCGTCGACGCAACCGATGCAGCAGCCTCCTGTTGTGACAACACAGCCCGCAACGCGTGCACCAGCGGTCACGCAAACGACGCCTGTTGTTCCAAGACAAGAAACGCCAAGACAAGAGACACCAAAACAGGAAGCGCCGAAGCAACAGCCGGTCAAGCAGCCTGAAGCGCCAAAAGCCGAGAAAACTCAACGCTGGGCAATTCAGTGTGGTTCCTTCAAAACCATGGACCCTGCCGAATCGGTGAGAGCGCAGCTGGCATTTGCCGGTATCGAAAGCCGCATCACCTCTAACGGCGGCTGGAACCGTATTATGCTGGGGCCTTACAACAACCGTGCTGCCGCGGATAGCATGATCCAACGCCTGAAAAGCGCGGGCGCATCAAACTGTATTCCTCTTGCCAGCGGGGGTTGAAAAACCCCACGCCTTCCCCCATCTATAACATCAATGCGCCCCGAATCATGCGGGGATCTTTTTCTTCAAACGGGGACTGACTCGTGACAACAATTGTAAGCGTACGCCGCAATGGCCAGGTGGTCATTGGCGGTGATGGACAAGCCACTCTGGGCAACACCGTGATGAAAGGCAACGTGCGTAAGGTACGTCGTCTCTACCATGACCGCGTCATTGCTGGTTTCGCAGGCGGCACGGCGGATGCCTTCACCCTTTTTGAGCTTTTTGAACGTAAGCTGGAATTGCACCAGGGTCATCTGGTGAAAGCCGCTGTCGAACTGGCGAAAGACTGGCGTACCGACCGTATGCTACGCAAACTGGAAGCACTGCTGGCCGTCGCGGACGAAAATGCCTCGCTGATCATTACCGGTAATGGTGATGTCGTGCAGCCTGAAAATGACCTGATCGCTATTGGTTCCGGTGGTCCTTATGCGCAGGCCGCCGCACGTGCGTTGCTGGAAAACACCGAGCTGGGTGCGCGTGATATCGTCGAGAAATCTCTGGGGATTGCTGGCGACATCTGTATCTATACCAACCAGTTCCACACGATAGAAGAATTAGCCTCCAAGGCGTAAGGATCAACTATGTCTGAAATGACCCCGCGCGAGATAGTCAGCGAACTCGACAGCTATATCATCGGCCAGCATAAAGCGAAACGCGCCGTTTCCATCGCGCTGCGTAACCGCTGGCGCCGTATGCAGTTGGACGAAGCACTTCGTCATGAAGTGACGCCTAAAAATATTCTCATGATCGGCCCGACCGGCGTCGGTAAAACTGAAATTGCTCGCCGTCTGGCGAAGCTCGCCAATGCGCCGTTCATCAAAGTGGAAGCCACCAAATTCACCGAAGTTGGCTACGTAGGTAAAGAAGTTGACTCCATCATCCGCGATCTGACGGATTCCGCGATCAAAATGGTACGCCTCCAGTCCATCGAAAAAAACCGCTTCCGTGCGGAAGAGATGGCAGAAGATCGCATTCTGGACGTGCTGATTCCACCAGCGAAAAACAACTGGGGTCAGGCAGAAAGCACACCAGAACCTTCCGCTGCGCGTCAGGCATTCCGTAAGAAACTGCGTGAAGGCCAGTTGGACGACAAAGAGATCGAGATCGATCTGGCTGCCGCACCCGTTGGCGTCGAGATCATGGCTCCGCCGGGCATGGAAGAGATGACCAACCAGCTCCAGTCCATGTTCCAGAATCTGGCAGGCCAGAAACAAAAAGCCCGCAAGATCAAAATCAAAGACGCGTTCAAACTACTGGTGGAAGAAGAAGCCGCCAAGCTGGTGAACCCGGAAGAGCTGAAACAGCAGGCGATTGAGGCCGTTGAGCAACACGGTATCGTGTTCATCGACGAGATCGACAAAATCTGTAAGCGTGGCGAAAGCTCCGGCCCGGATGTTTCTCGTGAAGGCGTTCAGCGTGACCTGCTGCCGCTGGTTGAAGGCTGCACTGTGTCTACCAAGCACGGTATGGTCAAAACCGACCACATCCTGTTTATCGCCTCCGGCGCATTCCAGGTTGCCAGCCCGTCCGATCTGATTCCAGAATTGCAGGGACGTCTGCCGATTCGCGTGGAATTGCAGGCGCTGACGACGGAAGATTTTGAGCGTATCCTGACAGAGCCGAGCGCTTCGCTGACCGAACAGTACAAAGCGCTGATGGCGACGGAAGGTGTGGATATTTCGTTCACCGCTGATGGTATCCGCCGCATTGCCGAAGCCGCCTGGCAGGTAAACGAAAGCACCGAGAATATCGGCGCGCGCCGTCTGCATACCGTGATGGAGCGTCTGATCGAAGACGTTTCTTATGACGCCAGCGAAATGAACGGTCAAAGCGTTACCATTGACGCAGATTACGTACGTAATCATCTGGATGAATTAGTAGCAGATGAAGATCTGAGTCGATTTATCTTATAATCCGTTTTCGCGGATCGCACGATTAACGATAAAGTGGGAGGCGTTGGCCTCCCACTTTTGTTTCTGACGCCGCCATCACTGACTTTTCTTGTTTATAAACGGATGATTCACGCAATTGGATCGTCAATAAAAATTGAAGCACACCATGACCTTATCAACCCATAGCAGCAAAACCAAAGCCTGGCTGGATAGTCTGCGTCCAAAAACGTTGCCATTAGCTTTCGCATCTATCGTCACTGGCTCGGCGATTGCGAGCTGGCATAGCAGCTTTAAACCGGGCGTAGCATTACTGGCGTTGTTGACCGCCGGACTGCTGCAAATCCTTTCCAATCTGGCTAACGACTATGGGGATGCGGTAAAAGGCAGCGATACCGAGGACCGTATCGGGCCGCTGCGCGGCATCCAGACCGGCGCCATTACGCTGACGCAACTGCGCAATGCGCTGATCGTGACGGTCGTGCTTACCATCATTTCCGGCGTGAGTCTGGTGATTCTGGCGTGTGAAAAGCCGGCGGATATCTTTGGTTTCCTGATTCTGGGGCTGCTGGCGATTTTCGCCGCCATCACCTATACCGTCGGTAATAAACCCTATGGCTACATTGGGCTCGGCGATATCTCGGTGCTGATCTTTTTCGGCTGGCTCAGCGTCGCAGGGTCGTATTATCTGCAAACCGGCCACTTCGACAGCATCGTCATGCTGCCTGCGACGGCCTGCGGTCTGTTGGCAACGGCAGTATTGAACATCAACAACCTGCGCGATATCGACAACGATCGCATCAGTGGCAAGAACACGCTGGCTGTGCGCCTCGGCGCGGAAAAAGCGCGTTTCTACCACACGATACTGCTGTTGCTGGCGCCGGTTTGTCTCGGTCTGTTTGCAACATTTTATCTGCACAGCCTGGCGGGCTGGCTTTTTATTCTGACGCTCCCGTTGCTGATTAAACAGGCGCGCTATGTGCTGCGTGAAACCAGCGCATTCAGCATGCGTCCGATGTTGGAAAAAACGGTGAAAGGCGCGCTGCTGACCAACATTCTGTTCGCCGTTGGCGTGATACTGAGTTAGTGCGGGTAAAGTGAGCGCAGGCGAAAAGCGGTGCGTATTTACTGATTCGCATCAAGTTAACATTTGATGATTTTGCCAACAGCCGCCAGAAAGGGATATACTCATGATTCCAGCGGCAAACAGACGTTAATCCTATGAAATACGATACTTCCGAACTGTGCGATATCTACCACGAAGAGGTGAATGTTGTTGAGCCTCTGTTCTCTAACTTTGGCGGGCGTACTTCATTTGGTGGCAAAATCACCACGGTGAAATGTTTTGAGGATAACGGCCTGCTTTTCGATCTCCTTGAAGAGAACGGCCTCGGGCGCGTGCTGCTGGTCGATGGCGGGGGCTCCGTACGCCGCGCGTTGATCAACGCGGAAATCGCCCGGCTGGCGACGCAAAACGAATGGGAAGGCATTGTCGTGTATGGCGCAGTGCGTCAGGTTGACGACTTGGCTGAGTTGGATATCGGTATTCAGGCGATGGCGGCCATTCCGGTCGGCGCAGGCAGCGAAGGCATCGGAGAGAGCGATATTCGCGTCAACTTCGGTGGCGTAACCTTCTTCTCCGGTGACCATTTGTATGCCGATAACACCGGTATTATTTTGGCGGAAGACCCGCTGGATATTGAATAATCTCGTTGAATCTTCGCGTTTTCATCACGGCAATGTCATCACAAAAAAGGGCGATATACGCCCTTTTTTATTTGGCTCAATCGATAATCGATTCCGTCGCCTGAGCCGACAAGTCCTATTAGACTTCTTCCATTTTGCCTAACAGCGCGCGCAGGCGCTCTTGCCATACCACTTGCTCTTCTTTCAACTGTTCGTTCTCGCGCACCAGCGCTTCACGTGAACCCGCAGCCGCCTGAACATCCTGCGACAGCGCATTGTTCTGCTCTTTCAGCTCTTCAATTTCCATTTGCAACAGCGTGATGGTATCAATCGCCTGCTGAACTTTCGCTTCCAGCTTTTCAAACACTTCAAATGACATTCTTCAAACCCCTTTTAATCGCAACAAGGCAAAGATCGGTTAACGCTGGCTTTCGGACTCTGTAACCAACACCCAACGGTGTCGCCATCCGCCCGTAAACATAATCCTGACCGCGGGACGGCTGGCAAGACAGACCATAGCGAAATTGTATGTAGCCAACCGCCACCTGTCTAGCGCACATCCCCCACTACGCGAGTGTGGCAGCTTTTCTTACGTAACACTATCAGTACAAACTTAAAAACGGGCAGTACAAACTGAAAAACAGGCAGCGCAAACGGAAAAGCGAGTGGCATAGGTTGAAAACTACTCCTGTTCGCTTCCCCATTACTCCTATGTTACCCAAAATAATTCAAATTGTAGGAAGGCGGCGATCGCACGAATCCCCAGGAGCTTACACCAGTAAGTGACTGGGGTGAGTAAGGGAAGCCAACGCACATACAGTTTGAAGTATGACGGGTAAGTGTTAATAAATTTAACCTGAGCGTTACTATCAACCTTGTGCGAAAAACCACGGCGAGTCATTTTATAAGCGAATACGCTCATTTTCTTGACGCACAACACACATTTCAATTTCGATATTTCTCGTTTTCGCGCATTAACGATAAATTCACATCATAAATACATTTAAAACAGAGGATGCCACTCAGCGGTATCCTTAGACCTACCACTCTGTATGTTACCCAGCAGGAAAAAAATATGAGCCAAGCAGAACGTTCAACGCTAAGAGGTCAGTGTATCGCCGAGTTTCTCGGCACTGGCCTGCTGATTTTCTTCGGCGTCGGCTGCGTCGCCGCATTGAAACTGGCGGGAGCCAGCTTCGGACAGTGGGAGATCAGCATCATTTGGGGTCTGGGGGTTGCGATGGCAATCTACCTGACCGCCGCGATTTCCGGTGCCCACCTCAACCCAGCAGTAACCATCGCGCTGTGGCTGTTTGCCTGTTTCGATGGGCGCAAAGTGGTGCCTTACATTCTGGCGCAGATTGCCGGGGCATTTTGTGCCGCCGCACTGGTCTACGGTCTTTATCACAATCTGTTCGTGGATTTCGAGCAGACCAACAACATGGTGCGTGGCAGTACGGAAAGCCTGAGTTTAGCCGGCATTTTCTCAACGTATCCGAACCCGCACATTTCCGTCATGCAGGCGCTGCTGGTTGAAACCGTCATCACCGCCATCCTGATGTGTCTGATTCTGGCGCTGACCGATGATGGTAACGGTATCCCACGCGGGCCACTCGCTCCCCTGCTGATCGGTATTCTGATTGCCGTCATCGGTGCATCTATGGGGCCGCTGACCGGCTTCGCTCTCAACCCAGCGCGTGACTTTGGTCCTAAGCTGTTCGCCTTCCTGGCGGGTTGGGGCAACGTCGCCTTTACTGGCGCACGCGAAATCCCTTACTTCCTGGTTCCTATCTTTGGCCCCATCATCGGTGCCTGTCTGGGTGCCTTCGGTTATCGCGCACTGATTGGCCGTAATTTGCCATGCGATGTGTGCGAACCCGAGGCAGAAACTACCACGCGTCGTGAAAGCCGTTAAACTTAACGCCACGACCATCCTATTTCACGGTTAATCATTACAGGATTGGATTTATGAACCCGGAAAAAAAATACATCGTCGCACTCGACCAGGGCACAACCAGCTCCCGCGCCATCGTGTTGGATCACGATGCCAACATCGTGAGCGTTTCACAGCGTGAATTCACCCAGATCTACCCAAAAGCGGGCTGGGTAGAGCATGACCCCATGGAGATTTGGGCGTCACAGAGCTCAACGTTGGTCGAAGTGCTGGCCAAAGCCGACATCAGCTCGGATGAAGTCGCGGGCATTGGTATCACCAACCAGCGTGAAACCACCGTCGTCTGGGAAAAAGAGAGCGGCAAGCCGATTTATAACGCCATTGTCTGGCAGTGTCGTCGCACTGCGGACATTTGTGAAAAGCTGAAGAAAGATGGTCTGGAAGAGTACGTTCGCAACACCACCGGACTGGTGGTCGACCCCTACTTCTCCGGCACCAAAGTGAAATGGATTCTGGATCACGTTGAAGGCTCTCGTGAACGCGCCAAACGCGGCGAACTGCTGTTTGGTACGATTGATACCTGGCTGATTTGGAAAATGACGCAGGGGCGTGTTCACGTAACGGATTACACCAACGCTTCCCGCACCATGCTGTTTAATATTCATACGCTGGAGTGGGATACCCGCATGCTGGAAGCGCTGGATATCCCGCGTGAGATGCTGCCGGAAGTGCGCGCATCTTCAGAAGTCTACGGCCAGACCAACATTGGCGGTAAAGGCGGCACACGTATTCCTATCGCCGGTATCGCGGGTGACCAGCAGGCGGCGCTGTACGGCCAGCTTTGCGTCAATCCAGGGCAGGCGAAAAACACCTACGGCACTGGCTGCTTCCTGCTGATGAACACTGGTAAAGAAGCGGTGCTGTCCAAACACGGCCTGCTGACCACCATCGCCTGCGGCCCACGCGGCGAAGTTAACTACGCGCTGGAAGGCTCGGTATTCGTTGGCGGCGCTTCTATCCAATGGCTGCGTGATGAGTTGAAGCTGATCGGCGACTCAATGGATTCCGAATACTTCGCAACAAAAGTGAAGGACACCAACGGCGTCTACGTCGTACCCGCTTTCACCGGTTTAGGTGCCCCTTACTGGGACCCGTATGCCCGTGGCGCAATCTTCGGTCTGACCCGTGGCGTGAATGCTAACCACATTATCCGTGCAACGCTGGAATCCATTGCCTTCCAGACCCGCGATGTACTGGATGCCATGCAGGCAGATGCCGATACACGCCTGAAAGCGCTGCGTGTCGACGGCGGCGCGGTCGCCAACAACTTCCTGATGCAGTTCCAGTCCGATATTCTCGGCACGCGCGTGGAACGCCCGGAAGTGCGCGAATCCACTGCGCTGGGTGCCGCTTTCCTGGCAGGCCTTGCCACAGGATTCTGGAACGATCTGGACGAAGTGAAGAGCAAAGCCACGATCGAGCGCGAATTCCGCCCCAGCATCGAAACCGTGGAGCGTAATTATCGTTACAGCGGCTGGCAGAAAGCCGTGGCTCGCGCCCGCAACTGGGAAGATCACGACGCCTAATCTATCACCACATCTATCCACATCGGGCGCGCCTGTCGCGCCCGTTTTTTCCCTATCGCCCAACCGCCACTCTCCCCCGTTGTGATAAAATCCTCGCCCATATCCTAATGTTGATCGCTTAAGAACCGAGATACCGGGGCGACCACGGTGCGAGGCGTCCCTGCGGGAACCTCATCACCGCGTTTCACCTAAATCCAGGCTTAAGTGGCTAACATAAGGCCACTTCTTTCCCGAACGACAACAGACAGGTATTTATGAAACGTGAATTAGCCATCGAGTTCTCGCGCGTCACCGAAGCAGCCGCGCTGGCAGGCTATAAGTGGTTAGGTCGTGGCGACAAGAATGCCGCCGACAATGCCGCCGTACAGGCGATGCGCATCATGCTGAATCAGGTCAATATCAACGGTCAGATTGTCATCGGCGAAGGGGAAATCGATGAAGCACCCATGCTGTTTATCGGTGAGCAGGTCGGCACCGGCAAGGGCGATGCCGTAGACATCGCCGTCGATCCGATTGAAGGCACGCGGATGACGGCAATGGGTCAGGCGAATGCGCTGGCCGTGCTGGCCGTTGGCGAAAAAGGCGCATTTCTGCACGCGCCAGACATGTACATGGAAAAACTGATCGTCGGGCCTGAAGCGAAAGGCGCGATTGACCTCAACCTACCGCTGGCAGACAACCTGCGCAATATCGCGCTGAAGCTGGGTAAACCGCTCAGCCAGTTAACCGTAACGACACTGGCTAAACCGCGCCACGATGCCTGCATCGCGGAAATGCAGCAGTTGGGCGTGAAAGTGTTCGCCATTCCAGACGGCGACGTAGCCGCATCCATTCTCACCTGCATGCCGGACAGCGAAGTTGACGTACTATATGGCATCGGCGGCGCGCCAGAGGGCGTGATTTCAGCGGCCGTGATTCGCGCGCTTGATGGCGACATGCAAGGACGTTTGCTGGCACGTCATCAGGTTAAAGGCGATAGCGCTGAAAACCGCCGTATCGGCGAAGATGAGCTGGCACGCTGCCGACAAATGGGCATCGAAGCGGGCAGCGTCCTCAAACTTGATGACATGGCACGTAATGACAACGTGATTTTCTCCGCGACCGGCATCACCAAAGGTGATTTACTGGACGGGATCGCGCGTAAAGGCAACATGGCCACCACGGAAACGCTGCTGATCCGCGGCAAATCCCGCACGATCCGCCGGATTAAGTCGACACACTATCTGGATCGCAAGGATCGTACGCTGCACGAATTTTTGCTGTAACAGGCGATTGCCCGGCTGACTGATTGTTTCACAGTTGTTAATAAATAGCGTATCTTAAACGCACGACTTAAATGCACGAATAGTGGCGTCAATACCCTAGATAATTCGAGTTGCAGGAAGGCGGCAATCGCTCGAGTCCCTAGGAGCTTACTCAAGTAAGTGACTGGGGCGAGTAAGAGAAGCCAACACACATGCAGCTTGAAGTATGACGGGTACAACAGGAGCAAAAAAATATGGCTGAATGGGTGACAGGCAAAGTGGTTCAGGTGGAAAACTGGACAGAGAGTCTGTTTAGCATTCGGGTTCACGCGCCCACCGATTCATTCACTGCCGGGCAGTATGGCAAACTGGCGCTGGAGATTGAGGGTGAGAAAGTGCAGCGCGCGTATTCCTACGTGAATGCGCCTAGCGATCCTACACTTGAGTTCTATCTGGTGACGGTGCCGGAAGGCAAGCTTAGTCCTCATCTTCATGCGCTTCAGCCTGGCTCCGAAGTGATGGTCGTCAAAGAACCCGCTGGATTTTTCGTGTTGGAAGAGGTTCCTGACTGCGAGACGCTATGGATGCTGGCAACAGGGACGGGTATTGGCCCTTACCTGTCGATCCTTCAGGAAGGTAAGGATCTGGAGCGCTTTAAGAACATCGTGCTGGTTCACGCCGCCCGGTTCTCACGCGATCTGAGCTATCTGCCGCTGATGCAGCAATTACAGCAGCGTTACCACGGGAAGCTGCGTATTCAAACGGTCGTCAGCCGGGAAGAGGAAACGGGCTCGCTGACAGGCCGCGTTCCCCAGCTTATCAGCAACGGTACATTGGAGGCCGCCGTGGGCTTGCCGATGAATGCTGAAACCAGCCACGTTATGCTGTGCGGTAACCCACAGATGGTGCGCGATACCCAACTGTTGCTGAAAGAAGAGCGGCAAATGACCAAGCACCTGCGCCGCAGACCCGGTCATATGACTGCCGAAAACTATTGGTAAACCGTCGGTTGTTTTAATTAGCGGCGGAAGCGAAACGGCTCCGCCTCTGCTCCAAACCGATTTTCCCCTTTTGTCCCCAGAAAAACGCCGCAGTCGAGCAACGTCATCACGACAATCAGGATCGGCAAGAAGCGGCCAATACCCCACTGCCAGATAGTGGAAAACATCGTCCAGTTCCCCGAAGCCAGCATCCACGCCACCACTAACAGCAGCGCCCACCAGCCGCTTTTATTACGGTCGTGCAGTCGTTTCACCATTATCGCCGCCGTTGGCCACAGCAAGACCACCAAACCAAACGCCGTTGATTGCGTATCCAGCCAGCTTTGGCCGGATAGCGTAAATAGTACCGCCATCAGTGCGACCCAAATGGCCATCCAGAGCCAGAAATCACGACGGCCGATTCGGCCTTTAAACGAGAAGCACCATTGCTGTAATGTCATTAACGATAACGCCCTGAATTGTCAGCCTGTCTGGCCAAATGAATCGGTATTTTAGTGTGGCTGATTTTACCTCAACCCAAGTATTTGCCTGTAATCTTTACGCGATTTTTGACAACGACGTACCAATGCCGCTTTAATCAAACGTATTCCGCCGTTATTGGCCTGGACATCTTCTGAAGTGGCTGACCCGAATCCCTATGACACGAAAACGCATCGCTTCACTTTTGGTTTTATCATCGCTGGTGCTGTACCAGACTCACGCAGCAGCCGACCCGACGTTCCCGCCCAAACCCTCAGCCAATGCGCCGTACCTGCTGGCCGGAGCCCCAACCTTCGATCAAACCATCACGCAGTTCCGTTCCCGCTACAACCTGAGCAACCCGACGCTGCCGATTGGTGAATTTCGAGTTGTCGACACCGGTAATATCACCAGCATGCTGACTCGCGCTGCCAGTCGCATCAACGACCACCTCTATGCCTCAACCGCGTTAGAAAAAGGCACGGGGAAAATCAAAACGCTGCAAATTACCTGGCTACCGCAGCCACAGAGCGATCAAGAGACCGCAGCGCGTCGTAAGCAGGCCATCGACTATATGGCGGCGCTGGCACGAACGTTCGCGCCGTCGCTGACGGAAGAACAAAGCATGAAAAAAGTCACCGAACTGCTGGAAAAAGGCAAAGGACAGCGCTTTTATCCGCAAACGGAAGGCGCCCTGCGTTATGTTGTTGCAGATGATGGCGAAAAAGGGCTAACTTTTGCTGTTGAACCGATTAAGCTAACGCTATCTGAACCGTGATCTACACGGTAATTAATGACGAAAAACAGAGCCACGGTCACATTTCGTCTCTATACTGTGGGCAGGTCGTATTGCCTGACGGCAGTAAAATTTATGCATCGGTTCATTAATACATTGATTTATTAACATATTGATTCATTCGCGATTCCGGCTGGAGGAAAAAAGATGCGACATCCATTAGTTATGGGTAACTGGAAGCTGAACGGCAGCACTCACATGGTCAACGAACTGATCGCGGGCTTGCGTAAAGAGCTCAGCACTGTTGACGGTTGTGGCGTAGCGATTGCACCACCGGCGATCTACCTCGATCAAGCTAATCACCAACTGGCTGGCAGCCGTATTGCACTGGGCGCGCAGAACGTTGACGTAAACCTCTCTGGTGCCTTCACCGGTGAAACCTCTGCCGACATGCTGAAAGACATCGGCGCGAAATACATCATCATCGGCCACTCCGAGCGCCGCACCTACCACAAAGAAAGCGACGAATTCATTGCGAAGAAATTTGGCGTGCTGAAAGACGCGGGCCTGATTCCGGTGCTGTGCATTGGCGAGACCGAAGCGGAAAACGAAGCGGGCCAGACGGAAGCAGTATGTGCACGTCAGTTGGACGCCGTGCTGAACACGCTGGGTGCGAAAGCGTTTGAAAACACCGTTATCGCCTACGAACCTGTATGGGCTATCGGTACCGGCAAATCTGCGACCCCTGCGCAAGCGCAGGCCGTTCACAAATTCATCCGCGATCACATCGCCAAGCAAGATGCCGCTATTGCTGAACAAGTTATCATCCAGTACGGCGGTTCGGTTAATGCTGCGAATGCTGCCGAGCTGTTCACCCAGCCGGACATCGACGGCGCGCTGGTTGGCGGTGCTTCACTGAAAGCCGACGCCTTTGCCGTTATCGTGAAAGCCGCAGCCGACGCGAAACGCGGCTAAGCGTTTCATAGAAAACGGGCGGAACAAACCTTCGCCCGATCAAAAAGCCGGTTCACGCTCTCGCGCCAACCGGCTTTTTTTATGACGGATAGGGATATCCGTCACCCCTTCTTTTAAGCCGTCTATTAACGGCCCAACAGTTACTTCACCGCAGGGATTTGCTGCGTAATGCAGTGAATATTTCCACCGCCCAGCAGGATTTCCCGCGCAGGCACGCCGCTAATCAGGTAGCCGGGGAACATCTGTTGCAGCAGGTCGCGGGCAACGTCATCCGTCTTTTCATCCAGCAGCGGGAAAATGATTTGCTGGTTGCTGATCAGGAAATTCACATAGGAACCCGCCAGACGAGAACCGGCAAGGCGTTCAACCGCATCGCCGCTGTCCACGCCCTGCGCTTCCTCTTTGGTCGCATAGAGCGGGCCGGGGGCTGGCAACTTCCAGATTTTCAGCTCACGCCCTTGCGCATCCCGCGCGGCCGACAGCACCTCATAGGCCGCAACGGAGCGGGCATACTGCGGATCGTTTTCGTCATCCGTCCAGTGCAGCGCCACTTCACCGGGGCGTACGAAGCAGCACATGTTATCGATATGCCCGTCGGTTTCGTCGTTGTATACGCCCTCTTCCAGCCAGATAATCGTCGAGATGCTGAGGTAATCACGCATCAGCTGTTCGATTTCTGCCTTACTCAGATGCGGGTTACGGTTCGGATTGAGCAAGCATTCCGCTGTGGTCAGCAATGTGCCTTCACCATCGACATGGATCGAGCCGCCTTCCAGAATCAGCGGCGCGGCATAACGCGCAGCCTGATGATAGTCCAGCACCTGTGCCGCGACTTTCTCATCCTGACGCCAGTCTTCATACAGACCGCCAAGTTCGCCGCCCCAGGCATTGAACTGCCAGTCGATACCCCGACGTTCACCCGCCTGATTCAGCACGATGGTTGGACCGGTGTCACGCATCCAGGCGTCGTCGCTTTCCATTTCCACCAGCGTGACATTCACTGGCATCACTTGTTGCGCATTCGCCATGTAACGTGCGGGCACACCCATGATAACCGGCGTATTCTGAGCGATAGCTTCTGCCACGCGCGCGAACGTTTTTTGCGCCGGAATGCCTTGTTCGCGCCAGTTGTCAGTGCGATACGGCCAAATCATCCACACGGCATCATGCGGCGCCCATTCGGCGGGCATCGCAAAACCATCCTGATGCGGCGTCGTGAGGGGGGAAGTTGCTGGCTGTGACATGACTTATCTCCAGGTCTTGCCGTCAGAAGTGGCGATCGTGCCGTACATGTCCGGACGACGGTCGCGGAACAGGCCCCATGACGCACGCTGTGCAGCAATGGCTTCTAAATCAAATTCATGTACCAGAATCGCTTCATCCGTCTTATTGGCCTGTGCTACCAGCGCACCGGTTTGGTCGGCAATGAAGGACGAGCCGTAGAACGTCATTTCCAGACCGTCGATGTATTTGCTGGCTTCTGTACCAATACGGTTAGATGCGATCACTGGCACGAGATTCGCCGCAGCGTGACCTTGCTGAACACGAGTCCAGTGCGGCTGGCTGTCGATATCCGGGTAAGCAGGTTCGGAACCAATCGCGGTCGGATAGAAAATCAGCTCTGCGCCCTGCAACGCCAGGCTGCGTGCGGTTTCCGGGAACCACTGATCCCAGCAAATGCCCACGCCGATTTTTGCGTAGCGCGTCTGCCAGACTTTAAAACCGGTATCGCCCGGAATAAAGAATTGCTTCTCCTGATACGCCGGACCATTCGGAATATGTGTTTTGCGGTAAACGTCCAGCACGGCACCGTCCGCGTCAATCATCACCAACGAGTTGTAATAGGCGTTATTGGCACGCTCAAAGAAGCTCAACGGCAGCACCACGTTCAACTCCGCCGCCAGTGCGGAAAAATGCTTAATCAGCGGGCTGGTTTCCAGCTCCTGCGCCAGCGCATAGTGCTCTGGGCTTTGATCGATACAGAAATACGGTGCGGCAAACAGCTCCTGAATCAGGATAACCTGCGCGCCTTTTGCATGCGCTTGTCGCACCAGTTTTTCGGCGTTTTCAATGTTCTTAGGCAGATCCCAAGAACACGCCATTTGTGTTGCGGCAACGGTAACTTTTTTCATGCGAAAACCTCAATAATAACGATATATACCCGCCCTTTCTTACCGGCAAGTATCGGCAATAAGTGTTTCTCTCGGTCACGATTATGCATCGGCGCGAACCCGCGCGGCCTTAACGAGTGTAGGCCAACACACCTGCGCATGCCCAATAGGAATATCCTGTTAAGGTATTGACCGAAAATGACATGCGCATTATGCCAGTTAATCACAGCACTTCACTATGCTGAAAATGCACGATCTCGCGTGGCGGACAGAAAAGAAAAACCGCCTTTTCACGGCGGTTCAGACTGTCAACAAACTTATTTGCCGAACGAAAACGGGAATAACGGAATAGAAGAGTAAAGCGTTTGCGCCAGGGACAAAGACGTCAGGAACGTCTTTGAACGTCGCTTGCGACGGCCCTGAAAGGGTGAATCTCAGGATGAGATTCATATCTGCGCAAGCCGAGCGTACAGGGATGTATTTACAGCGTCTTTACGATCTATCCGTTACTCCCGCTCTACGGATTTTGTCAGCAATCTCAATCACCTTTTTCACGGCGGTTTCTATCGATGATTAAGATTGAGAGAAAGCGGTAGGCAGCAGCATCAGACTTCAACAGCATCCGCCTGATGTAGCGCCTGACTGACCGCTTGTCGTTGCTCCAACAATGCAGTGCTGGTTCGGTCACGAGGATAAGTGAGGTTTATCGGTAGAATCCTGCTAATCCGGCCGGGTCGAGGCGACATCACCACTACCCTGTCCGCCAGAAAAACTGCCTCTTCCACATCGTGTGTCACCAGCAGGATCGTCAAATCCGTTTGCTGGCGTATCTCCGCCAAACGCGCCTGCAACTGCTGCTTGGTTAACGCATCCAGTGCCCCAAAAGGTTCATCCAGCAAAAGAATGTGCGGCGTCGACACCAGCCCACGGGCAATTGCCACTCGCTGCGCCATTCCCCCGGATAACTGATGCGGCCATGCATCAGCAAAGCCTTCCAGCCCCATCATCTGAAGATAGTGTGCAATACGGCGCTCTACCTCAGCAGGAGACAGATTGAGGTTGAGCATACCGAGGCGAATATTGTCCGTCACGGTGAGCCACGGAAACAGGCGCGGTTCCTGAAACACCAGACTGACATCGTCGGGAATACCACGCACAGGCCGCTCGCCAATCAGAATACGTCCGCGTTCCGTGGTATCAATCCCGGCCGCCAAACGCAGCAGCGTCGATTTACCACAGCCACTGGCACCGATGATGGCAACCAGTTCGCCCTCATGCAGCGACAGATCGATATCCTGCAACACCGTCAGCGGGGTGCCGTTGACGATAAAGTGTTTAGTAATGTGCTGAAAATGCAGGGACATAACTTCTCCGTTAACGGTCACGCAAAGCGCCAGCGAGTCAACCGCCGCTCAGATAAGGTAATCAGCCGGGAAAAGAGCGCGGCGACGGCGGCAATCAGCACCACGCCCGCCATGATGCGATCGGATTCAAGCAACTGCTGTGCGCGAATCATCATGCCACCCAGCCCTTCTCCCGACGGCATGAAATACTCTGCGCCAATCGCGCCTGTCCACGCGTGCATCAACGCCAGCCGCAGGCCGGAAAACAGCGGCGACAACACGCTGGGCAGTATTAGCGTGCGGAGCGTTTGAACTGGCGTCAGACGCAGCACCTGCGCCACTTCCAACAGCGCAGGGGGAAGCTGGGCGATCCCCTGACGGGTTGCCAGCATCACGGGAA
This sequence comes from Pectobacterium aroidearum, assembly GCF_015689195.1. Lineage (GTDB taxonomy): Bacteria > Pseudomonadota > Gammaproteobacteria > Enterobacterales > Enterobacteriaceae > Pectobacterium > Pectobacterium aroidearum. Next base: position 196,617 of record NZ_CP065044.1, on the reverse strand, counting down.
AGAATGCCGCCACGGCGATAAACACGATTTTGGCGCTTTCCCCTAAACCGAACCAGGCGGTGATCAGCGGCAGCCAGGCGAATAGCGCTACGCAACGCAGCGCGGACAGCGCCGGATTAAACAGCCTGTCGGCAATACGCCAGCCGCCGAGCACCGCTCCAACCAGCACGCCGATCGCACTCCCCAGCGTAAAGCCCTGTAACGCCCGCAGCAGGCTGGCATGGAGATCGATGAGCAATCCCCCCTGAACCAGCCCCGTCCACAGCGCGTCGATCACGCGACTCGGCGCAGGAAGGAAAGCCATGTTCACCCACTCGTAGGTGCTACTAACCTGCCACAGCACAACCAGTACCAGTGGCGCTAACCAAGGCGTCAGCGACAGGCTCGGCAGCGCATAACCCAAGCTATCGCGACCCAGCACCGGTGCAGGCCAGTGAATCCAGCGACGCTCCAGCTTCAGCAGCACACGCTCTCCGGCAAATCCCAGGATTCCAATGATCAGAATGCAGACGAACACTAAATCCAACATGAACAGCTGGCGGCTTTGTACCAGCAGATAGCCCAACCCTTCGCTGGATGCCAGCAGTTCAACCGCAATCAACGCGACCCATCCGGTAGAAAACGCCAGCCGCACGCCGGTCATCACATAGGGCAGCATCGCAGGCAGAATCAGGTAGCGCAGGAAAGCGGCAGGCGGTAAACGCAGGCTACGTGCCATTTCATGCAGCTTTTGCGGCGTCTGTTGAATGCCGGCACACGTATAGAGCGTCACCGGCACCGTCACCGATTTCACCAGCACTACCAGCTTCAGCGCCTCGCCAATGCCCAGTGACAGCATCAAGAGTGGAATCCAGGCCAGCGTCGGGATCTGCGCGATAACGGTGAACAACGGCATAAATAGCGCATTCAGCCGCCGATTCAGACCGAAGAGACTACCGAGCACCAGACCCAGCGCGATCCCCCCGCTAAAGCCAATCGCCAGCCGCAGCAGGCTGATGGGCAACTGATGAACCAGCTCTTCGGGGATAAAAGCCCGTGCGCTATCGATGACCGCCAGTGGTGAAGGCAGGATTTGTTCAGACATCCATCCGTGACGACTGGCAAGCCACCAGCCTGCAAGCACCAGCAGCGGCACAACCAGAGACACGACTAACGCAGAATATCCCGCCGACAGTGCGGCGGCGGTCAGCGAGGCATCAGGGGCGGAGCGTATCCGCAGCGGATATTTGGGCATCATGATCGTCGGTATCCAGCGGCGTTATTTTTGCGTCAGCAGGGAAAGACGAGTAATCCCCGCCTGCTCGACATCGGCCAGTAGCGCGGCGACAGCGCCGTAATTCGCGTCTTTATCCGCCTGCACCTGCACGACCAGATCCGCATTACCCGCTTTAGCCTGTTGCAAGCGCGGCACCAGCTGTTCGCGCGCCAGATTCTCTTTATTGATGAACACCCGCTGTTCGCCATCGATACTAATCACTACCGGATCGGCGCGGTCAGCCGGTGCCACCGCCGACGTTTTCGGGAGCTGAATCGGAATGGCATTGGTTAACATCGGCGCGGTCACAATAAACACCACCAGCAGCACCAGCATGACGTCCACGAGCGGCGTGATATTCATTTCACTCATGACGTCTTCATCATTACGCGAGGTAAACGCCATATCAGACCACCTCTCTCAGGTTCTTCACGGAGAAGGCGGCAGACGATGGCTCCGCGCTGGCGTGAACCGTGCTGACATGAAAATCGTGTGCCTGCATCACGCTGTAGACATCATGGGCAAAGTCATCCATGTCCGCGACGGCCAGCTTGAGGCGACGTAAAAAGTAGTTGTAGATCAGCACCGCAGGCACCGCGACGGCAATCCCGATGCCGGTCGCAATCAGCGCGTTGCCAATCGGCCCCGCAACGGTATCGAGACTGGCAGAACCAGAAAGCCCGATCTCCTGCAATGCCGCCATAATGCCCCAAACGGTGCCAAACAGGCCGATAAACGGCGACGTACTGCCGATACTGGCCAGCACCGCTAGCCCGCTTTCCAACGTACGGCGCTCACGCTGAATCTGCTGTTGCAGCGCGCGCTCAACCCGATCGGGCAGATGAATATTCAGTGCAAGCTGCCCACTCATCTGCTCCGGCGCTTTGACGGCGGCCAACGCCAGATTAGCGAGTGAACCGGGCTGTTTGGCGCTGGTTTCCGGCGTCTGGCTAACGTCATCCTGCTGCCAGAACGCCGCGCGAAAACGCCGATCGCGCCGCTGCGCCCGCCCGTATTGGACGAATTTCAGCAGCCCCAGCCCCCAGGTGACGAGGGAAAACAGCAGTAACAATAGAATCACTGCGCCTTCCGCAGAAAAGAGTTCAATGTGTCCAAGCGTCATAACCAATTACCTCATGAGTTCAGCGAAAAATCGACGGGAACAACCACCCAGCCGCTCACCGGCTGGTTGCCGCGGCGCGCCGGAACGAAAGACCAGCGCAGCACCGTGTCTCTGGCTGCCTCGTCCAACGAGGGATAGCCGCTTGATTGATGAATCCGAATGGTTTGCACTTTGCCATCGGCACGTACCTGCACATTCAGAAGTACGGTGCCTTCATAACCACGGCTAATCGCCACGTCGGGATAAGACGGTGCCGGATTATGCAGGTAGTCCGCATTCGCCAACGGCGGCGTTAACGGCGCGTCTACGGGTGGCGCGACTGCCTGTTGCGCCACCGGAGCTGGCGTGACCGGGGCACTTGCCGATACCGTTTCAGCCTGAGGTTTTGGCGTCGGCGCGGGCGGGTTCTTTTTCACCGCGACCTTTTTCGGCGCGGGTTCTGGCTTTTTCTCGGGCGCTTTTCTCTCAGGCTCTTTTTTTTCAGGTTCCGGCGGTAATAGCGCGTTGTCATCCACCGGCTTGTTGACGACGGGCGGAGTGAGTTCCGGCGGAGGGGCTACGACTTCAGGTTCAGCCGGCTCGGCTTGCAGTACCGGCTCGGCAACCGCCGCAACCAGTTCGATGCTGATAGGCTGTGGCCGGGCTGGTACCGTAACAGGCGGTGTCGACGCGCTACTGAATAACGCCAATACTGCCGCGTGCAATAGCAACGTTGCGATCGCCGCCAGCCAACGCTCCGGTCGGGACGAAACCGTCGTATTCAACGCCGGCACGCGCGACTGCACGACGCCGTTCACCCGGCTGGCGTGCGGAGTCGGCTCCGGTGAATAAGACCGGGATCCTGACACCGCTCCCGCATAGAGTAATTCCGTCATGGTTAGTGCTCCTGACCGTGTTTATTGATACCCGTCATGCTTTAACTTGCAGGCGACATTGAGAGGTAACCTAAAATAGCGCTGGAATAAGCGATTCTTTCCAAGTGCTTAATAAAGTCAACGTATGTATCTGCATATCGATATTCATTTATATCCGTCATACTTCAAGTTGCATGTGCGTTGGCTGCGTTCACTCACCCGAATCACTTACCTGTGTAAGCTCATCGGGATTCCTTCCCTTGCCGCCTTCCTGAAACTCGAATTATTTAGGGTATAATTATTTATTTCATCGGAAAGATAATGACGATCCTGCCTACCGACAAACTAAAGGCAATAAACCCAAACAGGCTAATGCATAGTTGGAATAGTTTTTTTTCGTTCGCTGCATAACGATGAAATAAGCGATGAATGCTGATTTAGCTATTTACTAAAAATAATAATGCTTTTTTTGTATTAGTCAGTTTATTGCCAAGCCTTTAAATGTGTTTCTGCAACAAGATGACGCCGCGCTAAACCGGCGCAATAACAACAGAAATATTCGCACACTCACATTCAAACACCTCATCACTGGCGGGCGACAAATGAAAACATCAGGACGAAAATGGTTAGTGACCAGTTTATTGGCAATGGGAATGGCCTGGTCAGGCATTGCATCGGCGATTACTGAAATTCGTATTGCCGCGCCAGACATCGGCGCAGGCACAAAACCCAGCGGCGGCGGCCTGCTTGACGTCATTCACAGCCAGAAGCTGCTGGAGCGTGAGTTTGGCAAAGACGGGATCAGCGTCCGCTGGACGTTTATTAAAGGCGCAGGCCCCGTTATTAATGAAGCGTTTGGCAACCATCAGGTTGACGTGGCCTATCTGGGGGATTTAGCCAGCATTATCGGCCGCGCGCGCGGGCTGGATACCCGCGTGATCGCCGTGGCATCACGCGGCATCAATCACTATCTGGCGGTGGCGAAAGGTTCCGGTATTGAGAAAATCGCCGACCTGAAAGGTAAACGCATCGGGATCTTCCGTGGAACAGCAGGAGAGCTTTCGTTCGTCAGCGCGCTTGATTCCCAGGGCCTAAAGCCCTCTGACGTGAAGCTGATTAATCTCGACTTCGCGGCGGCCAGCGCGGCGTTAGCGGCCGGACAGATTGATGCGACATGGGGCGGCAGCAATACGCTTTCGCTGCGAGATAAAGGGCTGGCGGACATCCCACTGTCTAGCCGTGACCTGAATGGCGCAGGCCAGCTTAGCGGCTTCCTGCTGGTGGATGAGAAATTTGCCAAAGGTAACGAGGATATTCTGCGCCGCCTGGTCAAAGTTCAACGAGAAGCGGCAAACTGGGCCAGCGATGAGAAAAATAAAGATGAGTTTATTCGACTCTTAGCCACCCAATCAGGTTATCCGGAAAATATATTACGCGTCGAATGGGATACATTACCGCCATTAACCGAGCGTCTTTCACCCGAATTGGATCCAGCCTTTGTGGAAAAATTAAAACGCGCCGTCACATTGGCCTATGAATCACGTCTTATTCGGCAACCTTTTGATGTCGATAAATGGCTGGATGATTCTTATCTAAAAGCAACTCAGTAATTTATTCCCCCCCAAAATTATAACCCACATATTGCCGTGACATTCACGGCAATAGGCAGCCTATTGACGACATTCGGACGAAGCTATGTATTTAAAAAAACACCAGCAGTATTTAAAAGAACACCAGCGAAAAATAACATCGGGTATTTTAATGAGCTGCGTCTTAACGCTTCCTGCTATGGCGCGAGCAGCCGATCCACAAATCACAACGGATAACGTTCCACGAACCGAGGCAACAACCGCCGCCCCCGTTCAACTAAAGCGTGTGAAAGTGAATGCTCAGCGTACGCCTGTTCAACCACCGACCACGCTGGCATCGGTGATCGATGGCAAAACGCTCGAAGAAGAACGGGTGTATCGCTTTGAAGAACTGTCGCAACTGGTAACAGGGCTGGATGTCGATACCGTCGATGTGATGGACACCACCGTGACCATTCGTGGGATTGGCGACGGCGGCGAGAGCGGTACGAATATCGGTATGCCGGGCAGCGTAGGGCTGTTTGTCGATGGCGTTTACTTATCCCGCCCCGGCGTCATCTCTAATGACTTGCTGGATATCGACAGCACGCGCGTATTGAAAGGCCCACAGGGGGCAGCCTACGGCTTTAACACCACCGGCGGCGCTATTGATATTCGCACCCGCAAGCCAACCTTCACACCGGAATATTCACTGGAACAATCTTTCGGGCAGCGCGGTTACCTGCAATCCAAACTGATGGCATCCGGGCCACTCAGCGACCACTGGGCGGGACGCATCAACCTGTCGCGCACGGAACGCGGTGGAAACGTCACGAATATAGAAAACGGCCATAAGCTAGGAGGCAGCACCAATAACGGCGTGCGCGGCCAACTGCTTTATCAGCCTAATGACAGTTTTAGCCTCAGAATTACCGGCGACTACAGCGACTCCACGCAGCGTCCGGTTTCCGTGCTGGTGAGCGCAACTGACGCGTTCCGTACTCGCGCGGAACAGACAGGCCTCAAGGTCGTCGGCGGTCGCCAGGTCGCCATGGATGACGAGAATGTTATTCGTGTTGCGCAAGGCGGTGGCTCGGTAGAGGCCAATTGGAGGTTGAAAAACGGCTATAGCGTCAATTCGCTATCGTCACTGCGCTATTTCCGCGTATTACCCAGCACGGCGGATAACTGGAATATTCCGCTCTATCACGATAGCGGTGCTGACGTACGCGATCGCGTCTGGTCACAAAGTTTTTGGCTGGATTCGCCCAAAGGCAACACGTTCGATTATTCGCTGGGCGTCGATTACTGGGGAGAGAACCTCGATACCGAGGCAAACAGTCGCTACTACAACGACAACCGCGTGCGGACATGGGTAGGAAATGGCTATCAGGGCATTAACGTTCAGCGCTTTGGCACGCTGGATGACACCGTTTATTCCGTCTATGGCCGCGGAACCTGGCATGCCGCCGATAAACTGGATGTCATTGTCGGCCTGCGCCAAACCTATGAGAAAAAGGAGGGGACATTTGTTCGTAAAAACCGCGCAACCTTTAACTCTGGCCCGCTCTCGCAAACCAACCGCCTGCCTTCTGGCTCCATCAGCCTGAACTGGTTCGCTGCACCGAATGTGACTCCGTACGTCACGCTGGGCTACGGGGAAAAATCCGGTGGCCTGAACGTATCATCTGGGGCAGCAAGACAGCTGGGGATCGATTCGCTGTACGTCGATCCAGAGAAAACCCGTTCGGCAGAGCTGGGTGTTAAAACACACTGGCTACAGCGTAAAGTAGAGTGGAATACCGCGCTGTTCTGGAGCGTGGTCGAAGATTTCCAAAATAACGCCTATGACGAAGAAACAGATACCAGCTACCTGATTAACGCCGGGAAATTCCGCTCGCGCGGCGGCGAAACGCAACTGACGTTGCGCCCGATTGACGGGTTGAGCATCAGTCTGGCCGGTACCGTTCTGGATGCCCGTTACCTGAATTTCCCTAACGCCCGCTGCCCGGCAGAGATCTCCGCCGTCTCGTGCGATATGTCGGGGAAACGCGTCTTCAAGTCCCCGACGCTGAGCTACAACACGCGTGTGCGTTACCAATGGGATACGCCAAATAATCTGCAAGCCTCGGTTTCCGGTCAATGGTCATGGCGGAGCTGGGCCTACGGTACGCTCGACGATTCCGAATACAATCGCATTCCAGCGTATGGCGTCCTGAACCTGTCTAGCGGGCTGAGCGGCAAGCAAGGCGACAACCGCTGGAACGTATCGCTATGGGTGAAAAATGCGCTGGATAAAAACTACTACCGCTCCGTCAGAGGCTCCAGCGCCACAACGGGTGTGATAGGTGAACCGCGCATGGTCGGAATATCAGTCGGCTACGACTTCAAGGGCTAACGTCATGAACAAGATGCCTTACTCACGCCGACGTTTCCTGCGCGACAGCACGCTGCTCGCGCTGTCGGCTCCGTTCTGGACATCGGCGCACGCCACCGCGCCTCGTGCCTCTGCCTACGCAGGCGAATCCGCACCGCAGGTCAACCTGCGCTGGCTGGACGGGAAGCGGCCCCGCGCGTTCACTGGCGTGACCTGGGGCGTCCCCTGGCCGCAAGGGGCAGTGCGCAACGACAGCGGCTTCCAACTGCATGATGCGCAACAGCACGCTTACGACTTGCAAAGTTGGCCTCTGGCGCGCTGGCCGGACGGTTCGATTAAATGGTCGGCACATGCCCTGGGTGGTGACACACCGCCGGAAGACGGACTGACGCTACGGCCGATTCCCGCTAAGGACGGCTCGACGGGTTCAGCAATGGTCCGCGAACATGAGCACGGCTGGACAGTAGAGACGGACCGCATTCGCTACGAGATCCCACGCTCTGGCACCCGTTTAATCTCAGAAGTATGGCGAAATAATCGGCTGGCGTTAACCAACGGCAGACTGGTGTTGCGCATGCAGCGAGGCGCGGAGACGGAGAGTACCCTGACGCTGGATGCATATCAGGGCGTGATTGATACGGTCGCGGTGGAGCAGAACGGGGCACAGCGGACGGTGATTGCGCTACGCGGTACACACCACGCGCCACAGCAGGGGGTAACGCGCATCCCCTTTATTATCCGGCTTTATAGCTATGCGAACACCGATTCACTGCGTGTCCTACACACGCTGATCTATGACAACGACGATGACCTCGTCAGCCTGAAAGGACTTGGGCTGGCGTTCGACGTTCCGTTACAGGGGGAGTTGCACGATCGCTATGTCCGTTTCGTCTCGGATCAGGGCGGGCTCTTCCGTGAAGCGGTACGCGGCCTGAGCGGGCTACGGCGCGATCCCGGTTCGGCCGTTATCGCGGCACAGTTGGCCGGGCAAGCCACGCCGCCGATAGCGGATTTTTCACCGGAGGTCGGAAAACGGCTGGATTACATTCCCGCGTTTGGCAGCTATCGCCTGACGCAGCACCATCCCGACGGTTTCCAGATACATAAACGCACGGCGGCCGGACAGGGCTGGTTACTTTCCGCTACCGGCGAACGGGCGGCGGGCGTCGGCTATCTGGGCACGCCAACCGGCGGTGTGGCGTTCGGGATACGCCATTTCTGGCAGAGCTACCCAGCCTGTCTGGAAATCGACAATGCTCACACCGACGTCGCGACCGTCACGCTCTGGCTGTGGTCACCGTGGGCGGAACCGATGGATATGCGCTTTTATCATGACGGGCTGGGTCAGGATACCCATGACAAACAGCGCGAAGGACTGGCCATTACCTATGAAGATTACGAACCGGGCTTCGGTTCGGCAGTCGGCGTAGCGCGCACCAGCGAACTGTTTATCGATGTGCTACCTGCGACGCCAGACGCGGAAGATCTGGTGAATCGGGCGCGACGCATGCAGCAACCGCCGTTGCTGGTGGCAGACGCTCAGGATCTGCACCGCGCGCAGGCGTTTGGATCAATGTGGGCCCCCTCCTCTGCCACCACGCCAGCCCGAATTCGGCTTGAGAAACAGCTGGATGCGTATTTCGACGTCTATCAGCAGGAGGTCGAGCAGCGGAAATGGTATGGCTTCTGGGATTTCGGCGACGTGATGCACACCTATGACAGCGACCGTCACGTCTGGCGCTACGATGTGGGCGGCTACGCATGGGATAACTCGGAGCTCAGCACCGATCTGTGGCTCTGGTATTACTTTCTGCACAGCGGGCGCGCCGAAGCGTTTCGCCTGGCAGAAGCCATGACGCGCCACACGGGCGAAGTGGACGTACACCATCTAGGACGCTTCAGTCCGCTGGGGTCGCGGCACAATGTGCGCCACTGGGGCGACAGCGCCAAACAGCTGCGTATTTCTACCGTCGCTAACCGCCGTTTTCTCTACTACCTCACTGCCGATGAGCGCATCGGTGAACTGATGGATGAACAGGTCGAGGCGCTGCGTACGCTAAGCGCGGTGCTGCCCGGCCGCAAAATCGGCCAGACGCATCCCGATAACCCAAACCATATCAGCCTAGGTTTCGGTACCGACTGGGGTGCCGTTGCTGCCGCGTGGCTCACCGCATGGGAACGCCATAGCGACCCATCGATGCGCGAACGCTTGCTCAACAGCATGCAGACGCTGGCCAGCCAGCCGCACGGTTTATTCACTGGCAGCGCCGCCATCGATCCCGATACCGGCCGCTTTCTTCCCGCACCTGCGGATCAGGTAGAAATTTCACACCTGAGCGCAGTTTTCGGTCTGACGGAAATCTGTAGCGAGTTGGTTGAAGCATTGCCCGATCCCGCTTTTACACGCGCGTGGCTTGACTACTGTCGACTGTATAACGACCCCATCGCGTTAAGCGCAGCCGTGGGTAAAACGGTGAAAAAGCTCAATCTGGCTCAGGGACATGCCCGACTGACTGCGTTTGCCGCACGACGGTTGAACGATCGTGCACTGGCGCAGCGCGCCTGGGCAGAGTTTACCGCAGGCAACGGCGGCATTGCCCATCCGACGCTCGAGCAGCGGCGTGTAACGCCACCTACCGTGCTCTATCCCATCAACGAGCCGGTCATCGATTCCACCATTGATAAACATTCCGGCAGCACCACGGCCGTCAATCTGGCGACCAACGCCGTCGCCCAGTGGGGGTTAACGGCCATCGCCCTGCTGGCTTTGCTGGATGACATTCCCTCTTCTTAATGCCGCCACCCGGCGGCACGCTACAGGACATCACCATGACTGACCCAGGCTGTACTGAAAACACGCTCCTCCTGTCACCTCAGGCAGACGACACACATGACATTATTGATTCGCCACACCGTTCAACGCTTATCTGGTCCACGGATTCCATCGGCCAGCCGTTACGCTGGCAGGTGGAGCAGGAAGATCCTGACCGCACGACAATCCAGACCACGCCAGAGCATCTGGCGCTGGAAAGCGCCGCCGGGCTGACGATCTGGCTGGACGCCCCACTCTCAGGCACCTATCGCATCGCCTTCACGCGCGAAGTGTTGGTCGCGGATCGTCCCTACGACCGCGTATCCGACCTGAATCAGTTCTGGGCCGCGCGCGACCTGCACCACCCGAACCTGTTTACTCGGTACGGCAAGCTCAACGAATATGACAGCCTGAATCTGTACTATGTCGGGATGGGCGGCAACTGGAACAGCACTACGCGCTTCCGTTATTACGACGGTCACGGTGAGCGTCTGCTGCTCGGTGAATACACCGATGCCACGCACCTGCTGCGTCCTAATCATCGCTATCGCATCGTGATTGAGGTGGATCGGCGGGAAACACGTTTTTGGGTCGACGATGTGCTCTATTTCCACGCCAGCTATCCGAATACGCCCGCTCCCGGCTATTTCGGTTTTCGGACGGTATTTTCGCGTCAGGAAATCAGCGACTTCAGCATCACTCCGCTGTAAGCACCGCTGGCGTACCGTGCAGGTCGCTGTCGACCTGCACAAACGTGTCAATCAGCTTGCGTGCCAGCAGAGACAGACGGGCATCCGCCAGATAAATAATGCCGTAGTGGGTATAAAACTCGTCGGTGTTGTCGTCCAGACCCGCAATCTTCAACATATGCAGGCCGTGTCGCTCGGGCTCGTTGAAATGGTTGGTTGTCCCGATGGCATCCGAATGACGAACCACATCCAGCAGGCTGTAGCCATTCTCACACTCAATGCTGGTGCGAATATCCAGTTTACCGCTCAGTTGCACCAGCGCACGGTGCAGGTTGGGTGGGCGGATCGTTGCCGCCAACGGGTAGGAAAAGAATTGCTCGACAGTGATCTCTTCCTGCGCCGCCAGCGGATGCCCGCTACGGCAGCAGAAGCCCCAGCGGTGCTGGCTCAGTGGCTGCACCCGATAGCGAGTATCGAATTCAAAATTGCGCATGTCCGCCACGATAAAGTCCAGCTCTTCGGCCATAAGCCGATGGCCCAACGCCTGCCAGTTATCAACGCGAAAGACCATCCGCACCTTTGGGTAATGTCGCGAAAAATCCCCGATCACCTGCGGCATTAGCCAGGCCGCGGGAGCTGGGCCACAGCCAAAATTCACTTCGCCCGCTTCTTTCTCGTTGAATTGCTGAATATCGTTAAACAGATCGTGCGTCTGATTAATCAGGCGACGCGCGTGTTCCAGCACCACCAGTCCTTTCGGCGTCGGCTCTAATTGATTCATACGATCGATCAGACGCGTGCCAATGGTCTGCTCCAGCGACTGGATGCTGCGACTGAAGGCAGATTGGGAAAGCTTCATCGCCTGTGCTGCCGACGTAAAATTTCGATGCTCAATCAGGGCAATAAAGTGGCGCAGTTGGCGAAGATCGATGTTCATAGCAGCAATCAGCGTGTCATCAGGACGGAAGGAATGGGCAGGCTAGCAGGTCTAATCGTACAGAAAAAATAATAAAACCGATTTTTATATTCTTGCTGGTTATATATCTACAACGGCGGATGTGATGGAGGAGCCGGAGGAGGGGCTCACCTCAAATGTCTAGCGCAGGCTCTTATACGACAATCCCGAGGCAACGCGAGTTTTGCCGTTATCCGGCGTAAAAAATTATGCTGAGGAGATAGCAGGCTTAGGATGAGCCGCAGGGACAATGAGATGGACGCTCCATCTTAACGGCATCAGATGTGCCAGAGTATGAGTGTCAAATCTCAAAAGAAGGAGCGTCCAAATGCAAGTATCTACCCTTGGTATCGATCTGGCAAAAAACGTTTTCGTTCTTCATGGTGTCAATCACACCGGCCAGACCGTGCTGAAAAAGAAACTCTCGCGGGCAAAGTTTGCTGAGTTCGTTATCCGTCTCGAACCCTGTCTTATTGGGATGGAGGCGTGTTCATCCAGCCACCATTTTGCCCGGATGTTTATCCGCCACGGCCATCAGGTCAGGCTGATGCCACCGCAGTACGTCAAGCCTTACGTCAAAACCAACAAGACCGATGCGACGGATGCGGAAGCCATCTGCGAAGCCGTTACTCGGCCCAATATGCGTTTTGTTCAGGTCAAAACCGTTGACCAGCAGGCTGTGCTCGCCCTTCATACGGAGCGGGATATCATTATCCGGGAACGGGTCGCCTGTACGAACAGCCTGCGGGCCATGCTGAGCGAGTTTGGTTTTGTGATGGCAACAGGCAGAAAAGCGCTGAAGCAGGGCGTTCCAGAAATTCTTGAAGACGGAGAAAATGAGCTATCACCGTTCGTTCGTGCCAGCACATTACGCCAGATGGCGCATATTGATGCGCTGGATGACCATTTGGAGCTTATCGAACAACAACTGAAGTCATGGGCCGAAACACAGGCAGCCTGTAAACGCATGACAAAAGTGCCTGGCGTCGGACTGCTGACGGCGACGTATCTGGTCGCGTCAGTGGGTGACGGAAAGCAGTTCAGCTGTGCAAAACAGTTCTCAGCCTGGATGGGTTTGACACCGCGTGAACATTCCAGCGGAGGCAAACAGCATCTGGGGCGGATAAGCAAACGGGGCGATGGTTATTTCCGTTATCTTCTGGTGCACGGAGCCCGGGCAGTCGCTTCCGTGATTGAGCGACACCGGGAAGACATGCGATGGCTTGACGGACTGCTAAAACGCAAAAATTACAATGTTGCGGTAGTGGCACAGGCGAGTAAAACAGCGCGGATACTGTGGTCGATGCTGGTCCATGAAACCGACTATCGCTCCCCTGCGGTAGCCTGAGCACCGCTCAGTCTTTGTTGAGGTTCAGAAAGGGTAAAACGCAGTCCGGAATTGCAGGTGTAATCAAAAAGATGGCAAAACAGGTAAGACCGCAGGTGAGGTAAACCGGTTCGCCGATGGGCACGATAGCCCGTAGTGGATGCTTGGTTCTCACCTGGCGGATTTCATCATGGTTCGGGGCGCAGAAGCCCCATCAGAAACCGGATATATGCCTGCAGTTACCGATTTTACATCTTGCTGAAAAACGCCTTGTTCAACCGGGAGCGTCCATATACGCGGCGAAAGCTTGCGCCACGTCGGGAACGTGTCGCAAGCGGTCCGTTAAGCCAGATACCGACGAAGGAACCGCGTCAGCGGCATAATTCGCGCCTAAAGCCTTGGGGTCACGGGGCGAGCGGCGCTTGAGACGCCCCGTGTCGGGCGCGTGCTACGAGGTAGCATGAAAATAACAACATTATCGCGCACGAAACCGTCTTAACGTCAGCATAAAAATAGACGAAGAGACAGAAAACATCAGCTTTTTGGTATCAGAACAGCTTTTTCGCCGTATCCAACCAGTCCCCTTTGAAAGGACGCTTCATGTTCTCGATAGCGTCAACGATGTCATGGTGCACCATTTTTTCATTCTGGATACCGACGCAGCGGCCGCCGTAACCCTGCTGTAGCAACTCGATAGAGTAGGCACCCATGCGCGAAGCCAGAATGCGGTCATATGCAACCGGAGAACCACCGCGCTGAATGTGGCCGAGTACGGTCGCACGGGTTTCGCGCCCCGTTTCTTTTTCAATGTATTTCGCCAGCTCGTCGACGTCGCACACCAGTTCAGTGATAGCCACAATCGCGTGTTTTTTGCCTTTCTCGATGCCCGCTTTGATTTCACAGACCAGATCTTCCGGGCTGAACGGCACTTCCGGCAGAACGATGAATTCACAACCGCCGGCAATCGCCGCCGCCAGCGTCAGGTCACCGCAGTGGCGTCCCATGACTTCAACAATGGAAATACGCTGGTGTGAAGAGGAGGTATCACGCAGGCGGTCAATCGCTTCCAGCACGGTTTCCAGCGCGGTAAAGTAGCCGATCGTGTAGTCCGTACCCGCCACATCGTTATCGATCGTGCCGGGCAAGCCGATACAAGGGAAACCCATTTCGGTCAGACGCTTAGCCCCCATATAGGAACCGTCACCGCCGATAACAACCAGCGCATCCAGACCGCGTCTTTTCATATTTTCTACGCAAACCTGACGCACTGCTTCGTCACGAAACTGCGGGAAACGCGCAGATCCCAGAAACGTGCCGCCACGGTTAATCACATCCGATACGCTGTAGCGATCCAACTGCTCCATGCGATCTTCGTACAAGCCCTGATAACCATCATAAATGCCGTAAACTTCCAGCCCTTCCGTTAGTGCAGCGCGAACCACACCACGAATTGCCGCATTCATACCTGGTGCATCGCCACCGCTCGTCAACACTCCGATTCTTCTAATCATGACAACCTCTGGACTTGTAGATGTAATTTTGCAGGATTCTTCTATCGTAAATTCACCACCGCCGTGAAACAGGCGGCAACGCCTTATTCTTTTATTAGCATATTATAACAAACACCCGAAGCTGAATTGATTCAGGTCAGGCTAAATTGTGCATAAATTTTCATGGCCTATCACGTTTTTAACATAAAATGCTGAAAACACGGTCAACTACGCCGTCAGCCTGCCGCGCTGATTTTCCGGCACGGCGGAAACCGGATCCTGATGGATAATAATGTCAGCCCCCGGAAAACGTTTAAGTAATGCCTGCTCCAGATCGTCTGCAATTTGATGTGCCTGAACCAGCGGCAGTGCATCATCCATTTCCAGATGCAGTTGAATAAAACGTGTTGGGCCGGAACGTCGGGTACGCAACGCATGTGCGCCACGAATGCCCGGCCAGTTCACAATCACCTCAGCAATAGCACGATGCTCATCATCCGGCAGCGCCCGATCCAGCAGTGACTGCACGGCGTCATACCCCATGCGTAACGCGCTATATAAAATGTAGCCGCCGATACCCAGAGCAAACAGCGAGTCGGCACGCGTAATGCCTTTCCAACTGAGCGCCAACGCCACCAGAATCGCACCGTTCATCAATAGGTCGGACTGATAATGCAGCATGTCCGCACGAACCGCCTGGCTGTGCGTACGCTTCACGACCCAGCGCTGGAACGATACCAGCAGCAGCGTGGCGACTAGCGCAATGAGCGTCACCCACATCCCCACTTCCGGCGCGTGCAGCGTCTGCGGTTCCAGCGAGTGTTGCAGCCCCGTCAGAATCAGGAACAACGCCGAGCCGGAGATAAACATGCTCTGCGCCAGTGCAGCCAGCGATTCCGCTTTACCGTGGCCGAACGCATGTTCAGTATCCGCCGGCTGCAACGAATAGCGCACCACCAGCAGATTCACCAGCGACGCGGCGATATCCACCAGCGAATCAACCAGTGACGCCAACAGGCTCACCGAACCCGTGTGCCACCAGGCAAACACTTTCATTATGAACAGCACCAGCGCCACGGCAGTTGCGCTCACGGCGGCCAGCGTCACCAGACGCGCATAGTGTGGATTCATCATGCCCTCACAGAAAACCGATCGCCTGGGTTGTTACCCACGTTCAACTCGTTAATGATGTTTTTAACACACGGGAATAGCGAACAAACGTCAAAATACAGCATACCGTCGCCAGCATCGCCATCGCCGCTCCCATGAAGCCGATGTCGGGCAAGCCCAAATGGATAATAACCTGATTGCCCAGCAGCGCACCGCCGCCGATGCCAATGTTATAAATCCCCGAATAGAGCGCCATTGCCACATCCGTTGCATCCGATGCCAGCGTCAGCACTTTGACCTGCATACCCAGGCTCAGCGCCATAATGGCGATTCCCCAGACGATGCACAGCGTCGACAGGCTCCAGCCGCTAAATGACAACGGCAGCAGTAACAGCAAACATGCCGCCAGAAACGCGAAAGAGACAATCAGAAAGCCCGCCGGATACTTACTGCTGTAACGGCTAAACAGCATGCTACCAATGATTCCGGCACCGCCAAAAATCAATAGCAAGATGGTCGTGAAGTTCTCACTCAACAACGCCACTTTCTGGATAAACGGCTCAATATAACTGTAGGCGGTAAAATGCGCCGTCACGATCATGACGGTCAGGCCGTACACGCACAGCAGTGCCGGACGTTTCAGCAGAAGAGGCAAACTCTTCAATGAACCGGAATTGCTGCTTGGCAACACGGGCAGCAGTTTCATCAGACCCACCATAATCGCCGCAGCAATCAGGCCAATCAGGACAAACGTCACACGCCACCCCAGATACTGACCGACCACACGTCCCAGCGGTAACCCCAGCACCAGCGCCAACGCCGTGCCGGTCGCCAGCAGGCTTAATGCCTGCGCCTTTTTGTCCGCAGGCGCCAGACGCACCACCAGCGATGCCGTAATCGACCAGAATATTGCATGAGCCAGCGCCACGCCGATACGGGCGATCACCAGCACCCAATAGTTCCAGGCCAGACCGGATAGCACATTACTGATGGCGAACAGGATAAAGATTTTGATCAACAGGCTACGTCGTTCCATATCGCTGGACAGCAGCATACAGGGTAACGACATCAGCCCGACCACCCAGGCGTAAATCGTAATGATCAGCCCAACCTGCGCGGCGCTCATGGAAAAGCTGGCGGCGATATCTGACAACAACGCAACAGGGGCAAATTCCGCGGTGTTAAAAATGAATGCCGCCAGAGAAAGGCTGACGACGCGTAACCAGGCGGTCGAACGGGAAGAACGGATCATGGCATTGATATCAAAAGTTAAAATAAAAGAATGCGCCCTCTGTCGTGGCAGAGGCTAGCGCGATGGAGCAATGGTACAGGGAAAGTATGACATCGCCATGTAATCGGCGAGCGGCCAAGGGTGTTTCAGCGTGCTTTTATGAGGATGTCAGCCAAAAGCCTGAAGACAGGTAAGGGAGCATTCATGAGCATCATTTTTGGTGCTCATATTCTACGCTTTACCGCCCCTTTACGCTGTCTTTTTTCGTGCTTTTCTTACTCAGCTTTTATCCTGCTCTCTATCGGGAAAGCATGGATTGCATCAAGAGATTTCGCGGTGTACTACGGGCTTTCACTATTGTGTTTATGCAATAAAACCGCCTCATCGGGAGATCGTTAAGCCTGTTTCATACGTTCATTAAGCGTTTCGACAATAAATGTATTCACTGAAATTTGACGTTCAGCCGCCGCAATAGTCAGTCGTTCTCCGAATGATTCAGGATAACGGAGAGTGAACGTTTTCACCTTCTCTTCACGTTCGTAAGGTTCAATGCCATTTTCCTGACAGTCTTCCAGATATTCACGTAGCGAAATTTCGCCCTCGTTTCTCAGCCCATTAATACTGTCAGCGACAAAATCACAGTAGCCAGATAAGCCAATAAACTTACCGCGAAACATACCGATTTCCGGTACATAGCTGATAATGGCCGATTGGCCGGAAACAACCATCGTATTTGGTGTGTTAAGTGCTTTAGTCATGGTTTTACTCCTATACTTTCCAACCATTCACGCAGGTTAACCAATGCGCCTTTATCAGTATCCGGTGACGGGTGAGGACGATGGAACCGGGCGATACTCCCATTCAATAAAAATCGCACCCGTGACCCGCTACCTTCCTTAATTTCACCACCTAACGCAGTGATGAGTGACTCAACATTTGACCATTTAACACCTGAAAGCACGGGTGTTTTGAAAATTTGGCTCAGCGTTTCTCGCTGCTTTTTTCGTAGACTGGCTATTTTTCCCTGCATTGCCGATTCCATGATGTCATTTTTTGAAGTCATTATAGACACCACAAACTTGAAGTCAAAAAGTGAAGTCAAAACCTGTTATCGACATTAAAAAAGGCAAAAAAAACCCTCCATCATGGAGGGCAAAAAGACAGGGATGGTGTCTATGGCAAGGAAAAACAGGGTGTGTACCTACTACACATTGCTACTCGGACTGCACTACGTTTACTACAGACTACTTACTACACTAGCGCTACTACTCGGGATTCTCTGTCTCAGTCTGGTTTGTCGTGCCTGGTGCTGGCGCGGCCATCTGGTTAAACATGGATATCTGCTGCTGCATCTCTTTCATGCGTTGCTTATGCTTCACATCTAAGATCTCTTTCTGCGCCGGCGTCAGCAGGTTATACATTTGGTTGCGCACTCGGGTCATCTGAATCTGACGCTCAATCTGCACACTCATCATTCGGGTTATCTGCGCTCGCACCGCCGCTTCATCAAACGTTTCTGCCGTCACCAGCTTGTGCATGGCTTTAACATCTTCGGCATTAAACGCCGGTTTGTCCTGACGACTCTGGTGCATCAAATCACGCATTTGCTGACGCTGTTGCTCAGTCAGCCTCACGCCATCGAACATACCTTGCTGGCCGGAGACACCTTTTGTGGCGGAATCATCGATATGCCAGCCGCTCGCCGGGGCGTCTCCACTTTCTGCTGCAACGGCGGTAAAAGTGCCTAGCATAAGCAGTGAAGCAAGAGATAAGGTTGCAAACTGTTGCATCGATAACTCTCCAGAGCGGTACGTCATTTTGTGAATCAATGAGCAGGAGTCTACGCATCTTGCTGCAAACATGCGTCAGAGGATGTAAAACTACGTAAAGTCATGGAATAGCGCTAATCTATGTCGTATTTTGCCCTTGGAGGTAGAGAAAACATGAATAAAATTCTGCTGGTTGATGACGATAGAGAGCTGACATCTTTATTGAAAGAGTTGCTCGAAATGGAAGGTTTTAACGTCGTTGTCGCCTACGACGGCGAGCAGGCGTTACAGGTATTAGATAACACCATTGACCTGTTATTACTGGATGTGATGATGCCGAAGAAAAACGGTATCGATACATTAAAAGAACTACGACAGCAGCATCAAACGCCGGTCATCATGTTGACCGCCCGCGGCAGTGAATTAGACCGCGTTCTTGGTCTGGAACTGGGTGCGGATGACTATCTGCCGAAGCCCTTTAACGACAGAGAACTGGTGGCGCGTATTCGCGCGATTCTCCGCCGTTCCAATTGGACCGATCAACAGCAAGCGGGCGATAACAGCGCGCCGACGCTGGAAGTCGACGGCCTGCGTCTGAACCCCGGACGTCAGGAAGCCAGCTTTGACGATATCGTACTGGATTTGACGGGCACAGAATTCACGCTGCTCTATCTGCTGGCACAGCGGCTGGGACAGGTGGTTTCACGCGAACATTTAAGCCAGGAAGTGCTGGGGAAACGACTGACACCGTTTGACCGCGCGATCGATATGCACATCTCGAACCTGCGACGTAAACTGCCAGAACGCAAGGATGGCTTGCCCTGGTTTAAAACGCTGCGTGGACGAGGCTATTTGATGGTATCGGCTGCATGATCAATAGTTTGACCGCCCGTATTTTTGCCATTTTTTGGTTAACGCTGGCGCTGGTACTCATGCTGGTTCTGATGGTGCCCAAGCTGGACTCGCGCCAGCTTACCGCCCTGCTGGAAAACGAGCAGCGGCAGGGCATCATGCTGGAACAGCATATTGAAGCAGACCTTGCCAACACGCCTGCCAACGATCTGCGCTGGTGGCTACGGCTGTTCTGGGTGTTGGAGAAGTGGGCTCCGCCGGGACAGCGCCTTTTTCTGGTCACCAGTGAAGGCCGAATCTTCGGCGTAGAGAAGCATGAAACCCCAATTGTGCGTAATTTTATCGGGCTGTCGGATAACGCCGATCACCCGCAAAAGAAAAATTACGGCCGCATTGAGCTTCTCGGCCCTTTTGCGATCCGCGATGGTGATGACAACTATCAGCTCTACCTCATTCGTCCTGCCAGCAGCCCGCAGTCAGATTTCATCAGCCTGCTGTTTGACCGCCCTCTACTGCTGTTGATCTTCACCATGCTGATCAGTTCACCGCTGTTGCTGTGGCTCGCCTGGAGTTTGGCGAAACCCGCACGTAAGCTCAAACACGCCGCCGACGAAGTCGCCAAAGGCAACTTACGCCAGCACCCTGAGCTGGAGTCCGGCCCGCAGGAATTTCAGGCGACGGGCGTCAGCTTTAACCAGATGGTCAGTGCGCTGGAACGGATGGTCACCGCACAGCAGCGCCTGCTGTCGGATATCTCTCATGAGTTGCGTACGCCGTTGACGCGCTTGCAACTGGCGACGGCGCTGCTGCGTCGGCGTCAGGGGGAAGGCAATGAGCTGAACCGCATCGAGACGGAAACGCAGCGGCTCGATAGCATGATTAACGATCTGCTAGTACTCTCACGCAATCAGCACAAGAACGAACTGACCCGCGAGTTCCTGCGTGCCGATGAGCTGTGGGGCAATGTGCTGGACGATGCCGCCTTTGAAGCCGAGCAGATGGGGAAAACATTGGAAGTTCCTTATCCACCGGGGCCGTGGACGCTCTTTGGCAACCCTGCCTCGCTCGACAGTGCGCTGGAGAATATCGTGCGCAACGCGCTGCGTTATTCGCACAACCACATCGAAGTGGCTTTCTCAGTGGATAATCAGGGCATCACCATCAAAGTGGATGATGACGGCCCTGGCGTGAGCCCGGAAGATCGCGAACAGATTTTCCGCCCCTTCTACCGTACCGATGAAGCGCGCGATCGCGAATCCGGCGGCAGCGGTTTGGGCCTCGCTATCGTGGAAACCGCCATTACGCAGCACAAAGGCTGGGTCAAAGCAGAAGACAGTCCGCTGGGTGGATTGCGCTTGATCATCTGGCTGCCATTGCATCAACGGTAAATCGAACGGGTTCTTCCCCGCCGCCGACATTCCCGCGACAACTCACATTCAGGTGCCCGATAGGGCACCTGTCATGTTCTGTTTACCTTCTCAAAGTTACACTGGATTGCGTTTTTTACGCGATTGCGTAGAGTGATCGCCACTCATGCCGAAAACAGGCAAGACCCGTGTTAAATGAAGGATACCAACCATGAAAGGAGTAACGCTGCTGGCTGGCGTACTGATCGCGTTAATGAGCAGTCAGGCATTCAGTTCCAGCGATGGAGTGTGCGGCTTTTCCGACTCAGAATGTGGCATGTCCGCCCTGCCTTACCTGCAACCGGGTAATGACACGCGTACGAATCTGATGTTGTTGCAAAGCCGTCTCCACGGAATTTCGCTTCCGTTACCCCATCCTTTACCCGATCAAGCGCGTTCACGTATCGACCCTTTCACGGCCTACCGAGTCATGGGGATCGCGGCGACGGAAACACCTCAGACGTCAGAGTCAGGAGAGGACGTCACGGCTGATGCACCTTACCTCTCGACGCTCAACAAAGCGAAGCAACTGCACCTTCCTTTGTCCGTTCAGAGCACTATCTCCACGTTTTCGCCTGATGATAACGAAGGACGGCATATTTCCAATGCGCTCTCCACGTTGGAGGCGTTCTTCGACGTCCTGTTGGCGGATAAACAGCTCACAGAGGAACAGCGCACGCTGCTGGCACATCAGCGGGTGAATCTCCTCAATCCGTTGTATACCAAAGACGCGCTGAACGAAGGTCTCGCAAGACTGCCGGACGAAGGGAATGCCGGCGCACTTATGCAATATTTATTCGCGGTTCTGGCGTTCTATCAGGGTCACTTTGATGAGGCGGAAAGCGGTTTTCAGGCGTTGGTATCATCACCACAGCCCTGGGTGGCCGAAACTTCACGCTATATGCTGATTCGCGTGGCAATCAATAAAGCCATGGAAAATGCGCTTGATGAATACAACATGTTCGACGCCGGTAAAGCCGATAAGGCCACTGCTCAGTTGGCCGTTCAGCATATTGATGACTACCTGAAACAGTATCCCGAAGGGCAATACGTCGATTCCGCTAACGGACTGTATCGCCGCGCCTACTGGATCATGAATGATACGAATGCCCTGGCGAAAACGTACCAACACGAACTGGACGGCACCACCGACGTCGAAGACCTCCTTGAATTGAACGATGAGATCGACAATAAGCTGCTGGAAAATCGGCAATTCACCAGCGCGCCGGGCAGCACACCGTTGACGATGGTGCAAGATCTCAAGCGCTTGCGTTCGGATGAAGGCTGGCTGGCATTACCCGCCTTATCCACCGAAGAACTGGCCGCGCAGAAACCGCTGTTTGAGCAAGACAACATGCAGGACGCGTTCAGCTACCTTCAAGCCGCCCAGCTGTTTTATGGTCAAAAAGATTACGCCGCTGTGGTTAACAGCGTTCCCGCTACGCAGGAAAACGATCTGACCGATACCGTGCGTTTTAGTCTGCAAGTATTACGCGGTCGTGCACTGGTACGTCTGGAGCGCTGGGATGAGGCAGAAGCGCACTGGCGCCAACTGTTAACACGCAAGATGGGGTACACGCAAAATCAGTTCCTGCAATTGGCGCTGGCAGAAACGCTGGTCAAGGCAGGCCATCCCGAGCGAATTTTTACCGCTGATAGCCCGGTGAAAAACCTGCGTTTCCGTTCTGCCGTGCTGAAGATTAGCGCCAACGCCGATTTGCTCCGTCAGCAAACGGGCGCGCAGCAGAGCCATGAGGAGCGGGCCATTGCGCTGCATACGCTGTTAACCAAATCGCTGACTCACGGCGATTACGCCAGCTATCTCAAGGATGTTCAGTTGCGAAAAGACATCGCACCACTGGTCAGCAGCGAAAATCAAAGCTGGAATCAGGAAGATCTGACGGCATTTGACTGGGATGGTAGCGACACCGAAGAAGACTATCAATGTCCGGCACTGAACGACGTGGTCACAACACTGAACCAACGGCCGAATGACGCGCGTGCGATTAACTGCCTCGGCGAGTTCTTCCTGCGCACCAATAACAGCGTGGGCTTCGACTGGGGTGAAGGCAGCATGTTGAGCGGGCTCACCAACGCGCCAACGCAATTCGTCGGCACCGAATATAACCGTCTAGATGGTTATATGAAGGTGATTGCCGACCCGAAAGCGCCACCGGAAGACAAAACCTATGCCCTGTATCGCGCGGTCTACTGCTATGCGCCGAGCGGCTATAACGACTGTGGTCCACAGGAAATCAGCAAGGCAACCCGCAAAGCCTGGTTTACTCAACTGAAAACCAAATACAAAGGCAGCGTGTGGGCAGACAAGCTCGATTATTACTGGTAACGCCGTCAATCGTGCTGGCCTGCATACTCTCATTCTGTACGCAGGCCACTTCCGTTAACGCAGCACCCTCAACCGTCAACGCGGCGAACACCACCGTCGATGCGACACGCTATCAGGATTTCTGGCTGTGGGCAGCGGTAAAGCCGCAGCCCATCCTGCATCAAGCCCAGACGTTGTACCTGCATCAGGGAGAAGTGGCTCGCCGTCAGGGCAAGGTCGTGTTTCTGCGCCAGGGGATCCCGCCGAGCCAGCTGCGCGTTAACCGTGTCTGGCTGGCTTTCCGCATGACCACGCTGGAACTTTCCGATCGCCATCTGAACCGGATGCTAAAGCTACGGGAAAAATGGCAGCGCCACGGTAATCAGGTTGTCGGGATTCAGATCGACTTTGACGCGAAAAGCTATCAGTTGGCTGGCTATGTCGCGTTTTTGACACAGCTGCGTGAGCGTTTACCCGAGGATTGTCAACTCAGCATTACCGGGCTGCTCGACTGGTCAAAAACCGGGGATGTGTCGGCGTTGAACCGCTTACAGGGTAAGCTCGATGAAGTGGTGGTACAGACCTATCAGGGGCGTAACACCATTACCAACTACGCCGAGTACCTGCCCGCGCTGATGAAGCTCACTCTGCCTTTTCGGGTAGGGCTGGTACAAAACGGCAAGTGGGAACCGCAGTGGCAGCATCGCCTTGCCACTTCACCGTATTATCGCGGGGAGGTGGTGTTTCTGGTGAATCCACCACTGAAAAAATCCGCCACCGGCAGGCTGTAGCCTGTCGTGACTACAGGCAACCGCCGAAGCCGTTTTGCCGCCAGGCTTCATAGCTGATGATCGCTACCGCATTCGACAGGTTCAGGCTGCGATTGTTGGACTGCATAGGGATGCGGATACGGAAATCCGATTCAAAGCCATTGCGAATCTCATCCGGTAACCCCGACGTTTCCGAGCCAAACAGCAAGACATCACCTGGCTGATAGGCTGGCTGGTCATAAGGGCGACTGCCTTTGGTGGTACAGGCGAAGATGCGCTTGCCGGGAACGGCGGCCAGAAAATCCTGATAATTTTTATGACGGCTGACGTTCGCCAGATCGTGATAATCCAGCCCTGCACGGCGCAGTTTTTTCTCTTCAAAATCAAACCCCAGCGGTTCAATCAAATGAAGCGTACAGCCGTTGTTAGCCGCCAGTCGGATAATATTGCCGGTGTTTGGTGCAATTTGAGGCTCATAGAGCGCGATATGGAACATGAGATAACGTCAACCACGAAGGAAAATTCCGCCGCAGTATAACGCATTCCAACAGGGCAACCCAAAACCTGTGCATGCAGGATTGCGGATTACTCTGCACGACGTTTTCCTCTACAGCGATTACACTTAAGGAAACACATCAGGCTAATGTACTGATGAAAACACGATGCGGGCATACAGCCTGTGTGGAGGTTTAATGAAACACCCTACGACATTACTGGCCTGTGCTGTGCTGCTCGGCCTGCCGCTTCTGGCAAACGCCAACACGACACAAGCACCCACGCCTCAGCAGCAGTTTGAGAGCGGCATCAGCAGCCAGAAACAGTTGCAGCAGAATATGCAGCAGAGCCAGAAAGTGCAGCAACAGCAATTGAATCAGCAGCTCCAGCAGCGCAACCAGCAGTTGCAGCAACAGCGCAACCAGCAGTTGCAGCAACAGCGCCAACAGCAGCTACAGAAAGATTTAGAGCGGTCGCAGAGAACCACGCCGCCACCGCCAATTAAACAGAACCCCTGAGGCTGCTGCGGCCTTATAGCCGCACACCCATCAGCGTCAGAATCAACGGCGTGGTTAATGCCGCCATCGCCGTTGATAGCAGCAGGCTTGATGCCACCGGGCCCCCCAGCACACCAAACTGGCGCGACATCAGATAGACGTTGACGCCCACCGCCATCGACCCCAGCAGCACAACTGCACGCGTCTCCATTTCCGGCAGGCCAAGTGCAATCGCAATCCCCCAGATCACCAGCGGCTGTACCAGTAGCTTGATCGTGCAAATCGCCGTACTGATCTGCCAGCCGTCGCGCACGCGGTATTCCGCCAGCCCCATGCCCAGCGCCACCAGCGACAGCGGTGCGGCAATCTGCCCCAGCATGGAAAGCGGCTGATCGATATATGACGGCAGCGGCAAGCCGGTCAGGCTGAACGCCGTACCGGACAGAATGCCAATAATCAGCGGGTTCTTCAGCACACCCAGCGCGGTTTTGGTAAAGCCTTGCAGCGACAACGCCCCGTTACGCGCCCATTCCACCGACACCGTCACCAACGTCCACAAAATCAGCCCGTTAAACACCACCACCAGCGCGACCGACGGGATTGCTTCTTCACCCAGCATCAGCGTGGCAATCGGCAGCCCCAGCATCACGTTATTGGAAAAGATGCCGCTCAGCGCAAACAGCGAGCCGGAGACGCCATCGAGATGAAAGATCTTGCGCGCCACGATGCGGCCTAAGACAAACACCAGCAGGCAGCCGCCGAAAAAGGCGATCAGCAGCCGAGCGTCCACCACTGGACGTTGGGAGAAATCCGACATCAGGCGGAACAGCATGGCGGGCATGGCGACGGAGAAGACAAAGCGCGTCATGCCGTCGGTCACGGTAGTCGGCCATTTACCGTAGCGAATCAGGCTGTAGCCGAGCGCAATCAGAACAAAGAGGGGTAACGACAGAAAAATCTGGTGCCAAAGCGAAACAATAAATGCGGGCATGAAGCCACTTCCTTATTACCGGCACCAAGTCAGAAAGGGGATCCGTTATTATGGAGATATACCCTAAATAATTCGAGTTGCGTGACAAAACGTTAGCGTTTTGAACAACGCTATGCGTTGACCCTTTAGGGCAAGGCCCATTTATGGCCTTGTAATGCGGCAACTGCGAGAATCCCCAGGAGCTTACTCAGGTAAGTGACTGGGGTGAGCAAAGGCAGCCAACGCACAAGCAGCTTGAAGTATGACGGGTATAAGGCAGACCTCAGCCGGTCGCGAAGCTTGCCCCAATTAAATCTATCCGGTCAGTACAGATACAGTCAACGCCCCAATCCAGCAAAGTTTGCGCGCGATCAGGTTGGTTAACGGTATAAACCAGAATGCGTAAACCCGCGGCTTTCAGCGCCGCAACGCGCTCTGCCGTCAGCAGTTTGTGATTCAGGTGGATGGACACGCATCCCAGACGCTGCGTTAGCGTCAGCCAGCCCTCCTCCCATTCATCCAGCAACAGCCCGCGCGGGAGTTCCGGTGCAGCCTGCTGCGCGGCTTCCAGGGCATCGATGGAGAACGATGACAGTAGCGGTGCAACCGGATGATCGGCCCACAGCTGACGCGCCGCCAGCGCAATCACCCGTCCGGTTTCGGTTTCATATCCGGTAGTGGGTTTAATCTCGATATTGGCCGCCATGCCATACTGCACGCAGCGTTTTGCCACTTCCGATAGCAGCGGCAGGCGTTCACCAACAAATTTATGACCGTACCAGCCGCCGACATCCAGCCCGACCAGCTTGTCCCACGGCAGTTCTCCAGCAACGCCCCAGCCATTGCTGGTGCGCTCAAGCGTGTCGTCGTGCAGGAGGAAAATCTGGCCGTCCTGCGACAGCTTGGCATCAAATTCGATCATCTTGTGACCGAGGCTGGCGCCAACATCAATCGCCGCCAGCGTGTTTTCCGGTGCCAGTGAACCACCGCCGCGATGGGCGACAATGCTCGGGTAAGGCCAGATTGTTTCCATTATTCCATCCGTAATCCGCTTTGCGAATCAAACAGGTGCCATGATGACGTCGGTAAATGCAGCCAAAGCGTCGAACCGATGGCGGGACAGTGCTCATAAGAGAGCCGAGCGATCACGTTCTGTCCGCCCCACTTACCGTGCGCTAAATTGTCCGCGCCCAACAGTTCGAGTGTGTCGATCTGCAACGGAATACCGTCGGTTTCGCGCGTTGCCAGCTGAATATGCTCCGGTCGTACCCCCAGCGTCAATGCTTTACCGCGCCACTGCGGCTTCGGCTCAGGCAGCGCCAGCGCGATGTCGTCGCCGATTTCAAAGCGGCAGCCGTCATCGCTAATGCGACCCGACCACAGGTTCATGGCAGGTGAGCCAATAAAACTGGCCACAAATAGCGAGGCCGGACGGCGATAAATCTCAGCAGGCGCGCCAATTTGCTCGGCGATCCCTTTGTTCATGACGATGACGCGCTGCGCCAGCGTCATGGCTTCAACCTGATCGTGCGTGACGTACAGACTGGTGGTTTTCAGGCGCTGGTGCAGTTGCTGCAATTCCAGCCGCATCTGTACGCGCAGTTTGGCATCCAGATTCGACAACGGTTCATCAAATAGGAACACCGCCGGTTCACGTACAATCGCCCGCCCCATCGCCACGCGCTGACGCTGGCCGCCTGATAGCTCACGCGGTTTGCGTTGCAGCAGCGGCATCAGTTCCAGAATTCGCGCCGCGTCTTCAACACGCTCACGAATCTGCGCCTTGCCGAGACCACGAATTTTCAGGCCGTAAGCCATGTTGTCGAACACGTTCATATGGGGATAAAGCGCATAGTTCTGGAACACCATCGCAATACCGCGATCTTTCGGTTCCAGATCGGTGACCCGCTGGTTATCAATATAGATATCGCCGCTGGTGGTGCGTTCGAGGCCTGCCACCATGCGCAGCAGCGTCGATTTACCGCAGCCCGATGGACCCACCATCACCACGAATTCGCCGTCAGCGACATCCAGATCGATGGGTTGGATAATCTGTGTTTTGCCATCGTAAGACTTGGTGACGGCCTGAAGTTTTAAACATGCCATAAGCGTTTCCGAAATTCGTCTCGATTTATTTTTCGCTGTCGACCAGACCGCGAACGAACCAGCGCTGCATCAGTAACACCACCAGCAGCGGCGGCAGCATGGTCAGCAGCATAGCGGCCATCACCTGATTCCACTGGGTCGCCCCGTCACCGGAAGCAATCATGCTTTTAATCCCGGCGACCGCAGTCCCCAGATTGGCATCGCTGATAATCAGCAGCGGCCACAGATACTGGTTCCAGCCGTAGATGAACGTGATCACGAACAGCGCCGCCAGATTGGTCTTCGACAGCGGTAAAACCATGTCGAAGAAGAAACGCATCGGGCTGGCGCCGTCAATACGTGCCGCTTCCATCAGCTCATCCGGCAGCGTCATAAAAAACTGGCGAAACAGGAAAGTCGCGGTCGCCGAGGCCATCAGCGGCAGCGTTAAACCGGTGTAACTGTCCATCATGTCCAGCCGAGCGATCACTTCCACCGTCGGGAAAATACGTACTTCCACCGGCAGCATCAGCGTCAGGAAAATCATCCAGAAGAACAGGTTGCGCAGCGGAAAACGGAAATAGACGATGGCGTAAGCGGACAGGATCGATACGGTAATTTTGCCCACCGTAATCGCCAGTGCCATCACAAAGCTGTTGAGCAGCATCAGTCCGAACGGCGTAGTGTTGTTGCCCGCGCCGTGCAGCCAGATATAACGCAGGTTTTCCCACAGGTGAGTACCGGGGATGAGCGTCATCGGTGCCTGAAAGACTTCCTGATTATCCAGCGTGGCGGCCACAAACCCCACGTACAGCGGAAACAAGACGGCAAGGATGCCGACGATCAGCATGACATGGCTGAAAATATCTAATCCGCGACGATTCTCAATCATTGCTATCGACCTTCATTGATAGTTCACCTTCCGTTCAACAAAACGAAACTGAATAATGGTCAGCCCGATAACCAGCATCATCAGCACCACCGACTGCGCTGCCGAACTGGACAGATCCAGCCCTGCGAAGCCCTCGCGATAAATTTTGTAGATCAGCGTGGTCGTCGACTGCACTGGCCCACCGGCCGTCGCGGCATCGATAATCGGGAAGGTGTCGAAAAAGGCGTACACCAGATTGACCACCAGCAGGAAGAAGCTCACCGGTGAGATCATGGGTAACACCAGATTGAAGAAACGCCGTACGGGCCCAGCGCCATCAATCGCGCCCGCTTCCACCAGTGAACGAGGGATCGATTGCAACGCAGCGAGAAAGAACAGGAAGTTATAGCTAATCTGCTTCCAGACCGACGCAAGGACGACTAAAAACATCGCCTGACCGCTGTGCTGCGCGTGGTTCCACGTGTAGCCCATCAGCCCGAGAAAATGGGTAATCAGCCCCAGACCGGGGTTAAACAGGAACATCCACAATACGGCAGCGACGGCAGGTGCCACAGCATAGGGCAGGATGATCAACGTCTGGTACAGGCGGCTGGCACGGATGACATAGTCCACCAACGCGGCCAGAAAGAGTGAAATCAACATGCCAAACCCGGCTACCAGAAAGCTGAATATCAGCGTGGTATAGAACGAATCGAGGTAGTAAGGGTTATTGAACAACTGCCTGAAGTTTTCCATGCCGACAAATTCGCTGGATAACCCAAACGGATCGAGATTCTGCACCGAATACCACAGCGCCTGGCCAGCGGGCCAGATAAAGAAAATCACGGTAATCAGCAGTTGAGGTAACACCAGCACGTAAGGCAACCAACTGCTGCGAAAAACGGGGCGGGATGATGTCATGCGGTAACTCATTGCAAACAGAAAAGAAACAGGCCGATTCCCTTCGGCCCGGTATTGCTCAACAGAAGCGTATTACTTCGTCGATTGCTCAAAGCGACGCAGCAGCGCGTTACCGCGTTCAACCGCGCTATCCAACGCCTGTTGAGGCGTCTTCTTACCTGTCCATACGCTTTCTAATTCTTCATCCACAACGGTACGAATTTGCGGCATGTTGCCCAAACGCAGGCCTTTGGTGAACGGCAACGGTGGCTTGTTCAGCATCTGACGCGTGGCGATATCCGCACCTGGGTTTTTCTCGTAGAAGCCCTGCTTCTGCGTCAGCTCATACGCCGCAGTAGTAATTGGCAGGTAACCGGTTTTCTGATGCCATTCAGCAGCATTTTCCGGCTCGGCCAGGAACTTCATAAACTCAGCGACGCCTTTGTAGGTCGCGGCATCTTTACCGCCCATCACCCACAGGCTGGCTCCGCCGATAATGGCGTTCTGCGGTGCGCCTTTCGCATCAGCGTCATACGGCATCATGCCAACGCCGTAGTTGAACTTGGCGTGTTCCCGGATGTTCGCCAGAGAACCAGAAGAAGCGGTCGTGATGGCGCAGTCGCCATTGTAGAATTTCTCGGTCGGCTCATCCTTGCGCCCGAAATAGGTGAAGTCACCCTTCTTGTTCATGTCCTGCAACAGCTGAATGTGCTTAACCTGCGTCGGCTTGTTGAATTCCAGTACGGCATCGGTGCCGTCAAAGCCGTTATTCTTGCTCGCAACTGGCAGACCGTGCCAGGCGCTGAAGTTTTCAATCTGAATCCAGCCCTGCCAGCCGCTGGCATAGCCGCACTTCATCCCGGCTGCACGCAGTTTGGCGGTGTACTCAGCCATTTGCTGCCAGGTTTTCGGCGGTTGCTCAGGATCTAAACCGGCCTTTTTGAAGGCATCTTTGTTGTAGTACAACACCGGAGTAGAGCTGTTAAACGGCTGCGACAGCAGGTGGCCGCTCTTCGCATCGGTGTAATAACCAGAGACAGTCGGCACAAACACCGACTCATCGAAATTAATGCCTGACTCTTTGAAGACTTCATAGACAGGTTTGATGGCTTTACTTGCCATCATGGTGGCCGTACCGACTTCATAGACCTGCAAAATGGCGGGCGCATTCCCAGCGCGGTAGGCCGCAATCCCGGCAGCCAGATTCTGCTCATAGTTGCCTTTGTAGACCGGCACAATTTTTACATCGCTGTGTGCTTTGTTAAAACGGTCAGCCAGAGAATTCACTTCTTTCCCTAGTTCGCCTTCCATAGAGTGCCAGAAAGGAATTTCTGTCGCGGCCTGCGCACTGGCGCTCATCAGCGCTAATGCCACACACGCCGCGGCGGTGCGAATAGCATGTGTTTTACGAGTTGTGTTGTTGAACATGCCTGTCTCCTGCAATCAATTAAATGCGCCATCATCACGGCGTTTTTTATGCGAAGGTAAACATGACATGGGCGCATGACAGAAAAATAACTGGAAGATGACGGGAAAGTGACAAGGAAAGGAGAGGCATAAGTAAAGAAGTCGCTTATACTACAGTAAATAGATTTTACAGGTTTTCACTAAACATGGACAACAACCAGCGTAATAAGTGGAATAACAGTCTAAAAACCAATATTCAAGATAATGCTGGTCGTTACTCCTTATACCACGCTATCTTGGCAGGAGATGAAAGCGGCGAAAGCCCATTGACGCTGCATGAAATTGCCGAGAATAAAAAGCGTAATCAGAATAGTTCTTCTAGCCCGCCTCCATCGCAACAAAGACTAGAGTAACGGCATAACTATAAGGTTCTATTAAACACTCTGACTACCCTATTCAGGGCTATTTTCGTATGACATCAACGATAACGGTTTTCGGATCGTTGATGATTCCTATATGTATCGTTTTATCTGAATCCGCAGACTTCCAATACTCACCCGTCGTGTCTGTGTCGCTCAGCGTAAAACCAAGCGACGCTAGATAGCTGCGTATGCTTGTCGCATCATTGGTGTTTTGAAACGTAATATTGCTGACTTCCAATGCAGAGCCATCAACCGTGGCATAGCCAAAATCATAGATAGAAGAAATGCGCGGGCAATTTTTAATGATATCGTCAGTCAGCATTTCATATCGTCGGGTGTCCTGTTCCGTGTAGCGAGAACTCCCCTCCGTCAGAATAACCATGGCAGGCCAATAATAGATAAGCGGTAAGGCAATTAGGATCGATATGACGAGTGGTATAATTATCTTTTTTTTCATGTTATTTAAAGAAATTTGTTGTGAGTTCAGTACCATCGTAGGATGCAATGCCTACATTTCCTGACTCAAAGTCATTATAAGGTTGTATTGTTTGCATAAAAGATGGGAGAAACCCTAACCGAGGTTGAGCATAGGACATGAGCTCAGGATCAGGAAATAAAATAGGTCGGAATCCTATATTTTTAAAATTTCCGATAGGACCATAGAAATCCCATCGTTTTAATGCTTCTTCTTTACTCACTGGCCGTAATAAATAAAAAGGGTTCGGAGTAGAAACCACTCGGTAGAAACCTAATAAATCTGAAACAAGATCTTCCCCACTAAATCCACTATCTGTAACTAAATTGAATGGAAAAGAAGCCTGCATAGATTCAAACCGTTTCGCTACGGTGAGCATCATAGCAAGAGCAATGCTATGTCTTTCTTGAAGAGACCTTCCTTTTTTTATCCGCCATTTAATAAACCGGTTGATAGTGACACTTCTTCTGAGTCCAATCATGCCTTGTTTATAGGTAACATCGTAGTATGGCATTCCGTCTTCAGTATTCTCTCCGACATACATTTGTTGAATAATATCCTTAATGTCGTCCCCTTTCGCATGGCCTAAATCAATCCAACCTAGCACCTCAGTATAAATCAAGCCATATGTCACACCAGAGGCTTGTCGGCCATCAATAATTTCACTACGCACACTCATTATTTACATTCCTTTGTTTTCATGAGTTTATGTAATTAACGACATCGCGATAATACGTTTATTTCCACATTGGACTCAAGGCGATAGTTAGGCCGTCCCAATTTGGCTATCCCCTCACGCCACCAGCACCTCCACCCCCATTTTGCTCAAGGCTTCTTTGGCGGCGACAGGTAGGCCGTCGTCGGTGATGATGCTGTCGAATACGCTGAGCGGCGTAGCGAGATGGGTGGCAATGCGACCGTATTTCGAGGTGTCACACAGCAGTACGCACTTGCTGCTGGCTTCTACCGCCGCGCGTTTCACAACCACTTTGTCTTCGTTCGGCGTGGACAGCCCGCGCAGGCTCCAGGAAGACGCGGAGATAAAGGCGATGTCGATAAACAGGTTGCGCAGCGCCTGCGCCACGGCTTCCCCAATGCAGGATCGGTTTTCCCGACACAGCGTGCCGCCGGTGTGGATCATGCGGCACTGGCTGGACTCAATCAGAAAAGCGGCAATCGCAAAATCGTTGGTGACAATCAGGAGATCGTCGCGTTCAGCCAGCTCGCGCGCCAGCGATAGCGTCGTGGTGCCTGCATCCAAATAAATGCAGCTATTCAACGGAATGTGCTGCGCCGCCAGTTTACCCATCGCCGCTTTCTGCTGGCTGAACATCACGGATTTATCCTGATGCGACGGTTCAATCGCCAGACGCTCGGGCGAGCGCACGCCGCCGGAGACGCTCAGCAGCAGGCCATCCTGCTCCAGCTTTTGCACATCGCGCCGTACCGTCATGTGCGACACGCCCAGCCGCTCGGTCAATTCATTGATGCTTACCACGCCGCGTTCGGCGATCAGCGCCAGAATCTGTTGATGACGTTCTACTGGAATCACGCTGTTCGTTCCCTGTTTGAGAGTGCTGGTCTGATAACTCTGGTTTGATAAATATTGTGAGAGATACCCCGTTTGATGACGATAATTATCATAAATTCACGTCATACACCACGCCAGACATGATTGCGTTCATCGTTACGCAACGAGAAATCATAATTAATTACATGATATACAAAGAAAATTAAGGATATCTCTTTCCCGACGGTGTTCAGCTACACTGAATCATCACGATCTCAATGTTAATTTATGTGATAAAAATCACCATAATTTGTTCTGATAGTCCTTATATTTAACACCAGAGAACAAAAAATCACTAATTTTAACAAGGCAACCACGATGAAAAAGACTTCTGATTATGCTGTCGCCGTTATCGGTCTGGGTTCCATGGGTTTTGGCGCTGCGGCGTCCTGCATCAATGCTGGCCTGACGACATACGGCGTCGATATCAACCCGCAGGCGCTGGAACGGTTACGTCAAGCGGGTGCGGCGCAGGCCGACACACGTATTGATGCCTTCGCTGACAAGCTGGATGCCGTGGTGCTGCTGGTCGTAAACGCCGCACAGGTTAACGGGATTCTGTTCGGTGAACCGCAGGTCGCCGCGAAACTCAAGCCCGGCACCGTGGTCATGGTGTCTTCCACAATCTCCGCGCAGGATGCCAAAAACATTGAACAGCGTCTGGCTGAGCATCAGCTGATCATGCTGGATGCACCGGTATCCGGCGGGGCGGCAAAAGCTGCCGCAGGCGACATGACGGTCATGGCATCCGGTTCCGATCTGGCCTTTGAGAAACTGAAGCCCGTGCTGGATGCCGTCGCGGGCAAGGTTTACCGCATCGGTGAAGAAATCGGGCTGGGCGCAACGGTTAAAATTATTCACCAGTTGCTGGCAGGCGTACACATCGCCGCTGGCGCGGAAGCAATGGCGCTCGCCGCCCGTGCCGATATCCCACTGGATATCATGTATGACGTGGTGACCAACGCCGCCGGGAATTCCTGGATGTTTGAGAACCGCATGCGTCACGTTGTCGATGGCGACTACACGCCAAAATCCGCCGTTGATATTTTCGTGAAAGATCTGGGGCTGGTCACCGACACCGCCAAATCGCTCCATTTCCCGCTGCCGCTGGCCTCTACCGCATTCAACATGTTTACCGCCGCCAGCAACGCCGGATTCGGTAAAGAAGACGACAGCGCGGTCATCAAGATTTTCAACGGTATTACGCTGCCGGAAAAGAAGGAGGCGCCATGATCAAGCTAGGTGTGATCGCCGATGATTTTACCGGCGCAACGGATATCGCCAGCTTTCTGGTCAACAACGGGCTGCCGACCGTACAACTCAACGGCGTACCGCCGTCCGATTTTAAGGTCGACACGCAGGCCGTGGTCATTAGCCTGAAATCGCGCTCCTGTCCGGCGGAACAGGCCGTGGCGGATTCACTCAAGGCGCTGGCATGGCTGCAACAGCAGGGCTGCCAGCAGTTCTACTTTAAATATTGCTCCACCTTCGACAGCACAGCAAAAGGCAACATCGGTCCGGTAACCGATGCGCTGTTGGAACAGCTCAGCGAAACGCAGACCATCATCTCTCCAGCGCTGCCGGTGAACGGCAGAACCGTCTATCAAGGGCATTTATTCGTGATGGATCAGCTGTTGTCAGAATCCGGGATGCGCCACCATCCGGTTACACCGATGACGGACAGCAACCTGATGCGCGTCATGGAGCAGCAGGCGGCGGGGCAATGCGGTCTGGTGCCGTATGCCGTGATGGATCAGGGCGCGGAAGCCGTCAAACAGCGGCTGGCACAGTTGAAAGAACAGGGCATCCGCTATGTGGTGCTGGATACGTTGAACGAACAACACCTGCTAACACAGGGTGAAGCACTGCGCGACATGAAACTGGTCACTGGCGGTTCCGGCCTGGCGATTGGTCTGGCACGCCAGCTGGCAGACCCAACAAAACAAACCGGTTCCGCCACCGAGGCAGGCAAGCCACAATCCGGCGCAGGCGTTGTGCTGTCCGGCTCCTGCTCAGTGATGACCAACAAGCAGGTCGCTCATTACTTGAAACAGGCAGCGGGTCGCGCGATTGACGTCGCTCGCTGTCTGGAAAGCGATGATGCCCAGCAAGCCTACGTGCAGGAACTGGCCGACTGGGTAAAAGCACATCGTGATGACGCACTCGCGCCGCTGCTATACGCCACGTCATCACCCGACGAACTGGCGCAGATTCAGCAGCGCTGGGGTGCAGAAGCCAGCAGTCAGGCAGTGGAGAAACTGTTTGCTGCCGTCGCCCGCCAGCTTCAGCAGGATGGCTTCCAGCGCTTCATCATTGCGGGCGGGGAAACCTCCAGCATCGTGGTGCAAACGCTGGGCATTCACGCGTTCCATATCGGGCCATCCATTTCTCCCGGCGTGCCGTGGGTACGTTCCACCAATCATCCGCTTTCGCTGGCGTTGAAATCCGGCAATTTCGGTGATGAAGACTTTTTTGCCCGCGCTCAAAAGGAGTTTGCCGCATGAGTGAAAAACACCACAACACTGAAGCCGCACTGAACAGCGAGCAGCGCGCACGCGCGGAAATGGTCAAACTGGGCGCGTCTTTTTTCCAGCGCGGCTACGCCACTGGCTCAGCGGGCAACCTCTCGTTGCTATTAGATGATGGCACGCTGTTGGCAACGCCAACCGGCTCCTGTCTCGGCGACCTGGATGCCGAGCGGTTGTCCAAAGTCAGCCTGAGCGGCGAGTGGATCTCCGGGGATAAGCCGTCGAAAGAGGTTAGCTTTCACCTGTCGATTTACCGTAACGACCCCGAATGCAAAGCGATCGTCCACCTACACAGCACCTACCTGACGGCGCTCTCATGTCTGGAAGGGCTGGATACGCAGGATGCCATCAAGCCGTTCACGCCCTATGTGGTGATGCGCGTCGGTAAAGTGCCCGTCGTCCCTTATTACCGTCCCGGCGATGCACGGCTCGGTGAAGATCTGGCGAAGCTGGCCTCGCGCTACAAGGCGTTCTTATTGGCTAACCACGGCCCGGTCGTCACTGGCAAGGATCTGCGTGCGGCGGCGGACAACATGGAAGAGCTGGAAGAAACCGCCAAGCTGATTTTTATTCTCGGTGATCGAAAAATTCGCTACCTCACCGCTGACGATATTGCAGAGCTCTCTTGATGAGCCATTTTTTGCTGAACCGAGGAGTTAACCATGCCTAAGTTTGCTGCCAATCTTTCTATGCTGTTTACCGACGTGCCGTTTCTCGATCGTTTTAAAGCCGCTGCCGATGCGGGTTTCACTTCGGTCGAGTACCTGTTTCCTTATGAATATCCGGCACCGCTGCTGGCGGAAAAGCTGCGGGAAAATGGCCTGAAGCAGGTGTTGTTCAATACTGCGCCCGGCAATATCGCCGCGGGCGAATGGGGCGTATCCGCCCTGCCCGATCGCATTGAAGATGCTCGCCGGGATATCGATAACGCGCTGGAATATGCGCTGGCGCTCAACTGTCCTTCGGTACTGGTGATGGGGGGTGTCGTCCCGCCCGGTGAAGACCGCGCAGCCTATCAGCAAACCTTTATTGATAACCTGCGCTACGCCGCCGATAAATTTGCACCGCACGGCATCAATATCATGATTGAAGCGCTGAGCGCGAAAGTGAAGCCGAATTATCTGTTCGCTAGTCAGTATCAGGCGCTGGAATTAGCCAATCTGATCGATCGGCCGAACGTCTATATCCAGTTGGATTTCTTCCACGCGCAAATTGTCGATGGCAACCTGACGCAAATTATTCACGATTTGGATGGCCGCATCGGACATATTCAAATTGCCTCGGTTCCTGCACGGCATGAACCCGATGAAGGAGAGATTAATTACCCGTTCATCTTTGCCGAATTGGATCGCGTGAATTATGGCGGCTGGGTTGGTTGTGAATATAACCCGCGTGGCAAAACGGAAGACGGGCTGGGATGGATTAAACCCTGGCTGAAGAAATAAATTATCGCCGTAATGCATGACTATACCCTAAATAATTCGAGTTTCAGGAAGGCGGCAAGAGAAGGAATCCCGATGAGCTTACTCAGGTAAGTGATTCGGGTGACTGAACGTAGCCAACGCACATGCAACTTGAAGTATGACGGGGATATTTTATAAAAAAGCAAACACCAGAGACACCTTTATAAAATACGAGAAAAGGTCAGATTCCCGCATTATTTCAATGTGGGAATCAGGTCACCCTTTTCTTCAAATAAAACAATAACCCAATACCTTTTCAGCCTCTGAATTGCAAAATGGGTCAATGAGGATAAGAACATGGCCACCTCGCTCTTACTCTGCATCGCTATCGCCGGGGTATTACTCCTGCTGCTGATGGTCATTAAATTTAAAATTCAGCCCTTTGTCGCCCTGCTGGTCGTCAGCTTACTCGTTGCATTGGCTACGGGTATTCCCACTGGCGACGTGATGAAAGTGATTACCTCCGGTATGGGAGGTATTCTCGGTTCAGTGGCAATTATTATCGGCCTCGGCGCCATGCTGGGCAGAATGATCGAAGTGTCCGGCGGCGCGGAATCCTTAGCGCACCGCTTTGCCCAATTGATGGGGCCGGGATTAATGGTGGCAGCATTAACCATCGCCGCCTTTATTCTGGGTATTCCGGTATTTTTCGATGTCGGCTTTATTATCCTCGCCCCAATTATTTACGGCTTTGCGAAAGTCGCGAAAGTCTCCCCGATTAAATTCGGCTTGCCCGTCGCGGGCGTTATGCTGACGGTCCACGTCGCGCTGCCGCCCCACCCTGGTCCTGTCGCCGCTGCTGGCCTGCTAAATGCGGATATCGGCTGGCTGACCATCATTGGCCTGCTGGTCTCGATTCCTGTCGGCATCATCAGCTACTGGGCTGCCAAGGCCATGAACCGCCGTAATTATGCGCTTTCCGTTGAAGTATTAGAGCAGCTACAGCTGGCGAAGCCGGAAGATGCCACGCCGGATACGGCCCCCGTCTCTGCCCCCTCCGCCGGGCTGATCGCCGCGCTGATTGCGATTCCGATTGCCATCATTATGCTCGGCACCGTCTCTGCGACCATTCTGCCTGCCGGACACCCGGTGCGTAACGTGATGTCGCTGGTCGGTTCTCCTGCCGTGGCGCTGCTGATTGCACTGGCCTTAGCGTTCTGGCTGATTGCACTGCGTCGCGGCTGGTCGCTGGAGAAAGCCAGCGGTGTGATGGGTGATGCCATGCCTGCCGCGGCGATGGTCATTATGGTGACCGGTGCCGGTGGCGTGTTCGGTAAAGTGCTGGTGGAATCGGGCA
The DNA here is from genome assembly GCF_015689195.1 of Pectobacterium aroidearum. Taxonomy (GTDB): domain Bacteria; phylum Pseudomonadota; class Gammaproteobacteria; order Enterobacterales; family Enterobacteriaceae; genus Pectobacterium; species Pectobacterium aroidearum. The sequence continues at coordinate 157,723 of NZ_CP065044.1, read as the reverse complement.
TTGGTAAAGCGCTGGCGGATACGTTGACCAGCATTCACCTGCCGCTGGTGCCTGCCGCATTTATTCTGTCGCTGGCGCTGCGTGCCTCGCAAGGTTCCGCTACCGTTGCCATTCTCACCACCTGCGGCCTGCTGAGCGAAGCCGTCAGCGGCCTGAACCAGATGCAGCTGGTGCTGGTGACACTCTCTGCCTGTTTTGGCGGACTGGGTCTATCACACGTTAATGACTCGGGTTTCTGGATCGTCACCAAATATCTGGGGCTGTCCGTCGCCGATGGCCTGCGCACCTGGACGGTGCTGACAACTATCCTCGGGCTAGCCGGGTTCCTCTTCACCTGGGCGTTGTGGCTGGTGATGTAAACGTCTCAACGTTTCACCCCTTACGACCTTTCACTAAAGGAAAAACCGCTGATCTTCGGCGGTTTTTCTCTTTATGCCGGAAAATGCGCCTGTTTTACTCCTATATTCCACATCTGCCTATCCACACCTGTCTTTATACTGTGCATGGGGTAAGGAACTGCGCGTTTCTTTACCACCGCTACGCAAGTCTGCATGCCAACACATGACGTCATCAGAAGTACATCCTATTCCTGACCTGTCGCAGAAGAGACCCAATCCACAAAGCAGAACCTGCATCACCGATAAAAAATAATAAAGGAACATTATGAATTTTCTAGCAAAAATGAAGCTTGGCACCATGTTGGGTGCTGGCTTCGCCTCTGTCATCATCATCGGTCTGATGGTCGCCGTGCTGGGGCGCGCGCATCTGGTCGATCTGGGTGAAGATATTGAATCACTGTCCGAAAAAAATCTGACCAGCCTTATCCTGATACAGGACGCCAAAAACGGTTTTGATGCCGTGGCGCGTTCGGTGCGTAACATTGGCCTGACCGATGACAGGAGCCGTATTCAGGAAGAAAAGCGCCTGATCGATCAGCAAATTGCCCGCAATACAGAAATCCTGACCAAACTGTATGAACACATGTCTGAACCAGAAACTCGTGACACGCTGGAGAGCCTGACTCAGGCGCGTCCGGCTTATCGGGATACCGTGAATAAGGCGGTTGAACTTGGTCTATCCGAGAACGCCGAAGAAAGGGCGCGTGCCGTGCAAATCATGGTCAATGAGATGCAGGTTACGCAGGCACCAGTTTTCGCCGCGCTGGATAGCATGCGGGAATTTCAGAAAACACGGACGCTGGATATGACGACAAGCGCGATGCAGGAAGCGCGCTCAGACGGCAACATGCTGATCGTCTTCGCAGCCATTGCGGTGCTCGTTGGCATTCTGGTTTCCGTACTGATTACCCGCACCATCAAAGGGTTACTGGGTGGTGAAGTGGCTTACGCCGCACAAATCGCCCAGGCGGTTGCGCAGGGAAATCTGGCCGTCGCCGTGAACTTACGTCCCGGTGATGACCGCAGTGTACTGGCAGCCATGAACGGAATGCGCAAAAGCCTGAGTAGCATTGTTGAACAGGTGCGTGAGAGCAGTGAATCCATCGCCACCGGCGCCAGCCAAATCGCCGCAGGCAGTACCGACCTCAGCCAGCGTACGGAAGAGCAGGCGGCCAATCTGCAACAGACCGCAGCCTCAATGGAAGAGATGAGCCAGACCGTACGTCAGAACTCAGACACCGTGCGTAATGCCGCTCAACTGGCGCAGGCTGCCAGCAACACCGCGGCTAAAGGCGGTGCAGCCGTCGGCAATATCGTTGTCACCATGAAAGAAATTACCGACAGTTCGCACAAAATTGGCGACATCATCAGCGTCATTGACGGCATCGCCTTCCAGACCAACATTCTGGCGCTCAACGCCGCGGTCGAAGCCGCCCGGGCGGGTGAACAAGGCCGTGGTTTTGCCGTGGTGGCTGGCGAAGTTCGCTCGCTGGCGCAGCGCTCCGCCACCGCAGCCAAAGAGATTAAAGAACTGATCGGCCACAGCGTCGAGAAAGTCGAGACGGGCTCCGCACTGGTCAGCGATGCGGGCACGACAATCGAAGAGCTGGTTCGTCAGGCGCGTCACGTTGCCGATCTGATTAACGAAATTGGCGTCACCACGCAGGAACAAGAATCTGGTGTCTCGCAGATTCACGATGCCGTTAACCAACTCGATCAGGTCACGCAGCAGAACGCCGCGCTCGTTGAGCAATCCGCGTCTGCCGCCGATAGCCTGAGCGATCAGGCGGCTCATCTGGTCGAGCTGATGAAAGTCTTCGTCGTTGAAGGCGGATCGTCACAGCGCCTTGCTCCGCAGTTGAAAAGGCCTGACAGCGCCAAACTCTCGCTTGCCAATTCCAGAAGCCGCGCAGGAAGCGATACGCAAAACTGGGAACAGTTCTGATTCGACACAGGGGGATCACCTCCCCCTATTTACTTTCACATCCATTCTCCACCGAACCCCGCCATACCCTGCGTTTTCTGTTTTTTCCTCATCAGCGTGCGCCACGCTGCAAAGGCGGCAATTAAAATCAATGTTTTCTCCGGTCATGCCGATACTCTAGAGTGAAGTGCTTAATTATTCATCAGAGGGATCGAGAAACCGCAGCAGCACATGCCTCCATCGTGCAAAGGAAAATCTGCTTAATAACAATAAATATTGTAAATAAGTCATGAGGATAACATGCAGCATACAAAAAAAATGAAACTGGGTACTCAGGTCGGTTCAGGCTTTGCCATTGTTATTATTATTGGCCTATTAGTGGCTATCTTCGGCAGAATGCACCTGGTTGGCCTCGGTAATACTACGGACAGGCTGGCCAAACACCACCTTGCCAATCTCATCGTGCTACAAGAACTGAAAGATAATCTTAACGTCACGATCAAAGCCACATTGCGTATGTTGATCGCTACCGAGCAAAAGGTTCTGGAAGACAATCAAAAACTGATTGAAACCACGAGTGCCAAAAACACGCAGCTCGTCACTCAACTGGAAACCAATTTACGGGCAACCGAGGTTCGCAATATTCTGGGCGAGCTACAGCAAAACCGCACTGAATTTGCCAGAGTAGGCCGCCAGGCCGTCGCGCTGTCACTCAGCAATAGACAGGCTGAATCTATCGAGTTAGTTAAAACCCAGCTTGAACCCATACAAACCAAGCTTTTTAACAATCTGAACACCATGATTCAGTTGCAGAGAGACTACACCACGCAAACGGCAACCAACGCGATTGAAGAGTCCTACTATGATGGCAATTCCCTGCTCATTCTGGCTGTCATCGCCTCATTATTCGGCGCATGCATCGCCTGGCTGATTACCCGCCATATCAAGAAGCAGCTGGGGGGTGAACCCGCCTATGCCACGCAGGTCACACAGGAAATCGCACAAGGTAATCTCGCAATACCGGTCGATCTGGCGTCAGGTGACAATACCAGTTTGCTGTTCGCGATGAATAACATGCGCAAAAGCTTAAGCAGCATTGTTGAACAGGTGCGTGAGAGCAGCGAATCTATCGCCACCGGAGCCAGACAGATCGCCGCAGGCAGTGCTGACCTCAGCCAGCGCACAGAGGAGCAGGCAGCCAACTTACAGCAAACCGCAGCGTCTACGGAAGAAATGAGCCAGACAGTGCGTCAAAATACCGATACCGTGCGCAACGCCGCTCAACTGGCGCAGGCTGCCAGCAACACCGCGGCTAAAGGCGGTGAAGCTGTCGGGAATATTGTTGTCACGATGAAAGAAATTACCGACAGTTCGCACAAGATTAACGACATCATTAGCGTGATTGACGGCATCGCTTTCCAGACCAATATTCTGGCGCTCAACGCCGCGGTCGAAGCGGCTCGGGCAGGTGAGCAAGGTCGTGGCTTTGCCGTGGTAGCTGGCGAAGTCCGCTCGCTGGCACAGCGTTCCGCCACCGCAGCCAAAGAGATTAAAGAGCTGATCGGTCACAGCGTCGAGAAAGTCGAGACAGGCTCCGCACTGGTCAGCGATGCGGGCACAACAATCGAAGAGCTGGTTCGTCAGGCGCGCCACGTTGCCGATCTGATTAACGAAATTGGCATTACCACGCAGGAACAAGAATCCGGCGTCTCACAGATTCATGAGGCGGTGAACCAACTCGATCAGGTCACGCAGCAGAACGCCGCGCTCGTTGAGCAATCCGCATCTGCGGCCGATAGCCTGAGTGAGCAAGCCGCTCATCTGGTAGAACTGATGAAAGTCTTCATCGTTGAAGGCGGAGCGCCGCAGCGCCTTGCTCCACAGTTAAAACGGCCTGACAGCGCAAAGCTTTCACTCGCCAACCCTAAAAGCACCACGGGAAGCGATAAACAAAACTGGGAAACCTTTTAGCCGTTAATCAAAACATGCCGAAACCGCTGAGCGATCAGCGGTTTTTTCAATAGGGAAAAACAATTAATAAAAAAGAAAAACTCGCAATTAACTTTATATTAAATGCAATAAAATAAAATCAATAAAAAACAAGAGAAATGACAACGCTGTGATGATAAAAACATCAAATATATGATGGTAAAATCATCATATCGTTCGAAAAAGAAGAATAAATAGAAAATAAAACCCGCTTTAAGGTTGAATAAATAAGCAGAGAATCATAATTCACAACGTTTATTAACATGACTGTCAATTTAACATTACAGCACGATATCAGTTTATTTTTTCTCTAACCCATAGAAATATTGCGGATTTTCCCTTCGCCTTTATACTCCTGCGCCATCATTTCCCTGTCATCAGAATAGGTTCTATCGCACCAGACACAACCCTACTTTGCTAAGAAAATAACCAGAAAAAGTAACGTGAAATACATTTATAGCCGAAAGGAAACGGGCAGTGATTAAAGGAAAGGATTTACCTGACATAGCTCAAACCGCAACGTGACGGCATTTGCAAAATAAATACGTTTGCGCAACGCCTATTTCACATTTAAAGCACACCTACACCAACCATATTCATCTTCAGCATATAATAAGGGACACAATGAATCTCATCAAAAATAGCAGCCTGGGTAAAATGCTAGGGACAGGCTTTACTCTGGTGATTGCTATCGGTTTTCTGGTGGCGATATTTGGCCGTATCCAGTTAGATAAACTCGGGGAAAATATCCAGCTGCTGTCGCAGGTTCGCATTACCAACCTCATCATGATGCAGGAGTTTAAAGACAACATAAACACCAATGCCATCGCCATCAGAAACCTGACGATGCAGGAAGACAGTCGGCAGATGCAGCAAGAGAAAGTGCGTATCGAGGAGATGGTCTCCCGCAATAACGCGTTACTTACCAAAATACACGACAGCGCCGCCGAGAAACATGCTCAGGAATTGGTCGCGGAACTGGAGCGCGTGCGCCCGGCTTACAGCAGTAGCTATACCAACGCCATCACATTAGCCATGGCGAATAAAAACAGCGAAGCGCAACATCTGTTATTAACAGACGTGCGGGCAAAACAGGAAGCCGTCTTCAAAGCGCTGAATGACATGGTCAACTGGCAAGAGAAGCTCACAGTCGACATCGCCGACCAGTCTTTAAAAAATGCCACTAACGCGGGCACGCTGATGGTCATCATCGCCCTGCTTTCTGTCGTGCTGGGTGCAATGATTTCATGGTGGATTACCCGCACCATTAAACGTCAGCTCGGGGGGGAGCCAGCCTACACGCGGGAAGTGACCCGTCAGGTTGCACAGGGGAATCTGGCCGTTGCGATTGAACTGCGCGATGGAGATACCACCAGCGTACTGGCTGCGATGGAGGATATGCGCCAAAACCTGAGTAATCTGGTCGGTCAGGTGCATCAGAGCAGCGAATCGATCGCCACCGGCGCGACGCAGATTGCGATGGGCAACACCGATCTGAGCCAGCGCACGGAAGAACAGGCTGCAAATCTTCAGGAAACCGCAGCCTCGATGGAACAAATGAATACCACGGTGAAGCAGAATGCGGCGACCGTGCGCACCGCAACAGAGTTAGCCCATTCCGCCAGCACCACAGCGCAAAAAGGCGGCGATGCGGTCAATAACGTTGTGCGTACGATGGAAGATATCACCGCCAGTTCGCGTAAGATCGGCGACATTATCGGCGTTATCGACGGTATCGCTTTCCAGACCAATATTCTGGCACTCAACGCCGCCGTTGAAGCAGCCAGAGCCGGCGAACAGGGCCGTGGCTTTGCCGTGGTGGCTGGCGAAGTTCGCTCGCTGGCACAGCGCTCCGCCACCGCAGCCAAAGAGATTAAAGAACTGATCGGTCACAGCGTCGAGAAAGTTGAAACAGGTTCTGTACTGGTGGGCGATGCAGGAACCACGATCGAAGAGCTGGTTCGTCAGGCGCGCCACGTTGCTGATTTAATCAACGAAATCGGCGTCACTACGCAAGAACAGGAATCGGGTGTATCACAGATACACGATGCCATTAACCAACTGGATCAGGTCACCCAGCAGAACGCCGCGCTCGTTGAGCAATCTGCATCTGCCGCCGATAGCCTGAGCGAGCAGGCAGCACGCCTGGTGGACATCATGAAAGTCTTTACGGTTGAAGGCGCATCGTCGTTACGTGTGGCTACAACGCTGAAAAGACCGATCGGCACACTACCGTCTCTGAGCACGACGAAAGGCAACGCAGGTACAGGTAAAGATAATCAAAATTGGGAGACCTTTTAACAGCGTCAGGCCTACAGGCACGCAACAATCCTCCTCTCCCTTCCAAGGGAGAGGAATGACAGAGCGTAAAATACTCCAGACAATGCCATTATATAAGGACAAAGAACTGTCACTTTCTCACTTTAATCATTAGAAATATCACAGAAATTCAAAAGTATTCCCTAAAGATAGCCATGCTTTAACATTATTTACTCTTCTCAGATTTTAAACATAAGCCACATAGCTAACATTTACTGAATCTGAATAACGGGGGTTTTATTACGTTTATTCTATCATTACTTTTCTGGTTGTTCTCTACACTTCAGGCATCATGATCTTATCCTGCCGATCTCTTTAAAAGATGTTCCATATCTACACAAACGTAACGTTTGTGTCTCGTGGAAAATGCGAAAATCATCGCCAAACGTTATGGGTATTTCTACACCAGCAAAGCCTGTGTGGATAAGTATCATGATGAAAGTACTAACGTTCATGGGGTTAGCCATATTTATACGCTAACCCTTTAAAAAATAAAGACACCTGATGTGTCCTATGTTTAAAAATAATAAAGGAACGCTATGAGAAATATCAGTTTAGGAAAGATATTAGGAACAGGCTTCACACTCATCATTATTATTGGGTTTTTAGTTGCACTGTTGGGTCGTGTTCAATTAGAAACGCTGGGTGGTAACATTCAGGTTCTGTCAAAGACACGTATTAACAATCTGTTATTGATGCAGGAATTTAAAGATAACGTCAACATCACCGCGCGTTCAATGAGAAATATCGCACTCCTGACAGACGAAGCACAAATGAAGCAAGAAAATGAGCGCGTTCAAAAAACGCTTGCTCGTAATACCGAGTTACTGGAAATACTCAATAAAAATGCCGCCGATAGCAACGCAAAGGCACTTATTGGCAATCTGATGCAAGCACGACCAGCCTATGTCGCCAGTGTGAAAAAATCCATCGACCTCGCGATGAACAGTCAAAATGAAGCATTCCGTAATGTGTTGATGACAGAAGTTCGCGTTACCCAAACAGAAATATTCAACATTCTGGATAAAATGGTAGAAATACAAAAACAGCTCACCGTTGACCTTGCCAATCAGTCTGAGAATGATGCGATAAAAGCAGGTTCTTTAATGATGATTATCGCACTGTGTTCCGCGCTATCAGGCGGGGTGATTGCCTGGTGGATCACGCGAAGCATCAAACGCCAGTTGGGCGGAGAACCGGCCTATACCCTGGAGGTGACTCGTCAGGTTGCACAGGGGAATCTTGCCATCGCCATTGAACGGCGTGCCGGAGACACTACTAGCATCCTCGCCGCAATGGAGGAAATGCGCCAAAGCCTGAGTAACATTGTCGGGCAAGTGCATCAGAGCAGTGAGTCTATCGCCACGGGTGCCAGCCAGATTGCCATCGGTAATACCGATCTGAGTCAACGTACTGAAGAACAGGCCGCTAACCTTCAGGAAACCGCTGCGTCGATGGAAGAGATGAACACCACGGTGAAGCAGAACGCAGAAACCGTGCGCACGGCAACACAGCTTGCCAACGCAGCCAGCGCTTCAGCACGAAAAGGCGGTGATGTTGTCGATGATGTTGTACGCACCATGGGAGAAATCACCGCAAGTTCACATAAAATTGGCGATATCATTGGCGTCATCGATAGCATCGCGTTTCAGACCAACATTCTGGCGCTCAACGCCGCTGTCGAAGCCGCACGTGCCGGAGAACAGGGGCGCGGGTTTGCTGTGGTTGCAGGGGAAGTACGCTCGTTGGCTCAACGTTCCGCCTCTGCGGCACGTGAAATCAAAGAGTTGATTAGCGTTAGCGTCGAAAAAGTAGGAGCGGGCGAGGCGCTGGTTAATCAGGCGGGCACCACGATCAGAGACATTGTCGAACAGTCGCAGCACGTCGCCGATCTCATCAATGAAATAGGCTTGACCACCCATGAACAGGAACAAGGCGTTTCGCAGGTGAATGACGCAGTCAATCAGCTCGATCAGGTTACCCAGCAGAACGCTGCGTTGGTTGAAGAATCCGCTTCTGCGGCGGATAGCCTGAGCCAGCAGGCCAAAAACTTACTTGAATTGATGAGCGTTTTCAAAATCGACGGTATCCAGCCACAGCGTGCCGCACCACAGGCCGCTACGCTGCCCAGACCCAAACTGGCGCTGGCCGCTAATTCGAGTCACACAAACTGGGAAACCTTTTAAAGCTATCATCTGTTAATGCTGCACTGATAAAGAAAAACCGCTGAAATATCAGCGGTTTTTTACATTAACGGATAGCCTGTTATCGGCGATTACAGCGCCCGACGCAGTCGCGCCACCGCTTCATGCATTTGCTCATCCGTCGCCGTCGCAAAGGACAGACGCAGCGTTGAGTAATCGATATTGTCTGGGAAGAAGAACTCACCCGGCACGAAAACAACGCCCTGATCCAGCGTCTTCTTCAGCCATTCCGTCGTGTTGAAATCGTCCTGACGGAACTTCGCCCACAGGAACATCCCGCCTTTCGGCTGGTTGAAGGTGATCACATCACCCAGTTCCTTCTCGACCAGCTGTGCCAACAGTTCGCCTTTGTGCTTATAGGCGTGGCGGATTTTCTCGATCTGCGAATCCAGACGTCCTAATCCCAGATAGCATTCCGCGACGGTCTGCGACAGCGCGCTGGCATGCAGGTCAGCGGCCTGTTTGATAATCGCCACTTTGTGCAACAGCCAGTCCGGCAGAATCGCCCAGCCGAGACGCAGCCCCGGTGCCAGCACTTTCGAGAACGTGGAGGTGTACAGCACGTATTCCGTGCTCCCCAGCTTCTCCTGCGCCAGTTGGAACAGCGTCGGGTTGCGTTCTTCGGTGAAGCGCAGCTCGCCATAGGGATCGTCTTCGATAATGACAAAACCGTAGCGCTCTGCCAGTTGAATCAATTTCAGGCGACGTTCATAGCTCAGCGTCACGCCGCTCGGGTTGCCGAAGTTCGGAACGATATAAACGCCTTTGATGCGCTGTTTCTTCAGCAGCTCTTCCAGCTCGTCGACGACCATGCCGTCGGCGTCAGATGACACCGACATCACCTGTGCCTGCGCCAGTTCCAGCGTTTGCAGCGCCGCCAGATAGGTCGGGCGTTCAACGACGAACACGTCACCCGGATCGACCATCGAGCGCATGATCAAGTCCAGCGCCTGCTGTGAACCCGCCGTCACTACAATATCGTCACCGCGCGTTTTTACGCCGCGCACGGCACACAGCTCGGCAATGCGATCACGCAACACGCCGCTGCCTTCGGTCAAGCCATACTGGAATGCCGTTTTCGGCTGTTCGGTAATCGCTAAGTGCGTGGCCTGACTTAACCCTTCGAAATCAAACAATGCATCTGACGGAATCCCGCCAGCCAGCGAGATAATATTTTCCATCTTGCTGTGTTTCAGCAGTTCACGGATGGCGGAACTTTTTAACTGAGCGATACGGTGCGCTAACAACCCTTCAATGGCCATCTCTTCTTAACCTTTCAACAAAACTTCAATTATCCGCCCAGATAGGCCGAACGTACCGCTTCATTAGCTAACAATGCCGCACCGGTATCTTCCAACACGACATGCCCGTTTTCAAGTACATAACCCCGGTCGGCCAGCTTCAGCGCCTGATTGGCGTTCTGCTCCACCAGGAAGATGGTCATGCCCTCTTCGCGCAGTTGCTGGATCGTATCGAAAATTTGCAGGATGATAATCGGCGCCAGCCCCAGTGACGGTTCGTCCAGCAGCAGTAAGCGCGGCTGGCTCATCAACGCACGGCCAATCGCCAACATCTGTTGCTCACCGCCGGACATCGTGCCGGAACGCTGGGCGCGTCGCTCATACAAGCGCGGAAACAGATCGTAGACACGCGCAATGCGTTCCTGATACTGCTCGCGATCGGCAAAAAATCCCCCCATCGCCAGATTTTCTTCTACCGTCATGCGGGAAAAGACGCGACGGCCTTCCGGCACAATCGCGATAGCTTCACGCATAATCTGCGCGGTCTGCCAGTTCGTGATGTCCTTACCGTCAAACGTGATGGTGCCTTCTGTCGCGCGCGGATCCCCGCACAGCGTGCCCAGCAGCGTGGTTTTACCGGCACCGTTTGCACCGATAAGCGTAACAATCTCGCCCTGATTAATATGCAGGCTAACCTGATGCAGTGCCTGAATCTTTCCGTAGTGGGCCGAAACCTGATGTAATGACAGCATAAACGTTATCCTTCACCCAGATAGGCACGAATGACATCCGGGTTGTTACGAATTTCAGCTGGAGTACCCTGTGCCAGCGGCGTGCCCTGATTGACGACATAGATCCGGTCGGAAATCCCCATGACCAGCTTCATATCGTGTTCAATCAACAGCACCGATACCTGATGGCTATCGCGCAGTTCCGCAATCAGCTGATTTAACTCGTCCGTTTCTTTCGGGTTCAGACCGGCCGCAGGCTCATCCAGCATCAGTAGCTCGGGCCTCGTCACCATACAACGGGCAATCTCCAGACGGCGCTGCTGGCCGTAAGCCAGATTCCCCGCCTGACGGTTCGCTAAATCCAACAGGCCGATACGCTCCAGCCACACTGCGGCGCGCTCCTGCGCATCGGCTTCCGCACGACGAAAGCCTGGCGTTTTCAACAGCCCGGCAAACACGCCGCTTTTCAGGTGCTGATGCTGTGCGACCAGCAAGTTCTCGATCACCGTCATTTCACGGAACAGGCGAACGTGCTGGAACGTGCGCACTACGCCCATACGGGCAATAGCCTGTCCGGATAATCCTTCCAGATGACGATCGCGCAGCATGATGGTGCCGCCGCTTGGGCGATAAAAACCGGTCAGGCAGTTAAAGACCGTGGTTTTACCGGCCCCGTTTGGGCCGATCAGCGAGACAATTTCGCCCGCATGAATATCCATTTCAACGTTGTTGACCGCCAGCAGGCCGCCAAAACGCATCATCAGACCTCTGACTGATAATAGTGGCTGCGTGCTCATGCTTGCTCTTCCTTCTTCGCGACTTTCAACTTCATTTCAGGACGCTTCATCGGCAGCAGGCCTTGCGGACGCCAAATCATCATCAGAACCATCAACGCACCCAGCAGCAGCATGCTGTATTCATTCAGATCGCGCATCAGCTCACGAGACACCACCAGCAGAATTGCCGCGAGAATGACCGCAAACTGCGACCCCATCCCGCCCAACACAACGATGGCCAGCACAAAGGCAGACTCAGCGAACGTGAACGATTCCGGGCTGACGAAGCCCTGACGCGCGGCAAACAGTGTGCCGGCAAAGCCCGCAAACGCGGCGCTGATAGTAAACGCGGTCAGCTTGATACGCGTGGGGCTCAGCCCCAGAGAACGGCAGGCGATTTCATCATCGCGCAGCGCTTCCCAGGCGCGTCCCAGCGGCATCCGCAGCAGGCGGTTAATCACAAACAGGGTCAACACAACCAACAGCAACGCCACCAGATACAGGAAGATAATACGGTCGCTAGGGTCGTATTGCAGGCCAAAGAAATTGTGGAACGTATCCCAACCGCCATCGCGCGCGCTGCGGCTGAATTCCAGACCAAAGAAAGTAGGTTTAGGGATCTGGCTGATGCCGTTCGGGCCACCGGTAATTTCGGTATTATTCAGCAACAGGATACGAACAATTTCGCCGAACCCAAGCGTCACAATCGCCAGATAGTCGCCGCGCAAACGCAGCACAGGGAAACCAAGCAGGAAGCCAGACAGCGCCGCCGCCATACCCGCCAGCGGCAGACTTTCCCAGAAGCCCAATCCATAATAGTGATTCAGCAGCGCATACGTGTACGCACCAATGGCGTAAAACCCACCGTAGCCCAATACCAACAGGCCGGACAGACCAACGACCACGTTCAGCCCCAGACCCAGCATCACGTAAATCAGCGTGAGGGTGGCAATATCCACCGTACCGCGCGACACCAGGAACGGCCAGGCGATAGCGGCGATAATCAATGCCACTGCCAATACTTTCTGCCGCGGCGTACTGCCATCAAAACTCGGTAGCACCAGCGACGGCGCGGAAAATTTCTTGATGCTTTGCTGGAAGAACGGGCGGATCAGTTGGAAGAAGAACACCACGACGCAGCCTGCGCCAATCCAATACCAGCGGACTTCATCGGCACCGCGCACCACCAATTTGGTGCCATCCAACGCCAACTGCATGCCCATTAAGAACGAGGCAAGCACCAGCAACATGAACGCGGAAACCAGCGCGTTAAACAGGTTGAGCTGTTTCATACTTTCTCAACCTCCGGGCGACCCAGAATACCGGTAGGCATCACCAACAGCACCACAATCAGTAGGGCAAACGACACCGCATCTTTGTATTCCGTGCTCAGGTAGGCGGACGTCAGCGCTTCGGCTACGCCCAGAATCAGCCCACCGATCATCGCGCCAGGAATACTGCCGATTCCGCCCAGCACCGCAGCGGTGAAGGCTTTCATCCCAGCCATAAAGCCAATATAGGGGTTAATAACGCCGTAAAATTGCCCCAACAGCACGCCAGCAACGGCGGCCATCAGCGCGCCGATAACGAAGGTCAGGGAAATGACGCGATCGGTGCTGATACCCAGCAGGCTCGCCATTTTCAGGTCCTCCGCGCAAGCGCGGCAGGCGCGTCCCATACGGGAATAGCGAATAAACAACGTCAGCGCCAGCATGGCGAGGAACGTAACAATCCAGATGATCAGCTGCATGGAGCTAATGGTTGCGGCAAAGCCATTGCTTTCGCCCAGCACCCACTGGCCAGTCACCAGACTCGGCAGCGCAACATCACGCGAGCCCTGATTCAGGCTGACGTAGTTTTGCAGGAAAATTGACATCCCGATGGCAGAAATCAGCGCAATCAGGCGCTTTGACGTTCGAACAGGTCGATAGGCCACCCGTTCGATACTCCAGCCGTAGGCGCTGGAAATGACCACGGCGGCAATGAAGGCGGCGCCAATCAGCAGCCAGCCAGCATCGATGCCCATCATCATCAGGGCCGCAATCACAATAAAGGAGACATAGCTACCGATCATATACACTTCGCCGTGTGCGAAGTTAATCATGCCGATAATGCCGTAAACCATGGTGTAGCCAATGGCGATCAGCGCATAGGTGCTGCCCAACGTCAGGCCGTTGAACATCTGCTGAAAAAAGTAAAGGAACTGCTCGGACATACCTTAACCTTAAATGCTGCCCCCGCGCCTTGCGGCTACGGGGGCTCGGTATTGAGGGATTATTATTGGTACACACTCAGAGGGCGGAGAATGATCCTCGCGCCGAAGAGGCAAATAGCGGCGAATTCATCCGTTATCCGCCTCCGGCATGGTGATTATTTCACTGCGCTGGAAGTACCGTCTTTGTGCCACTCAAATACGCCAAATTCAAACCCTTTCAGGTCGCCTTTTGCATCCCAGCTTAATGGCCCCATTACGGTATCCACGGATTTCGCTTTCAGATCCGCCACCAGTTTTTCTGGCTCGTCGCTACCCGTACGCGTCATCGCGGTGGTCAACGATTGCAGCGCGGCATAGGTCGTCCAGACAAACGGGCCCGTCGGGTCCAGTTTCTTGGCTTTCAGCGCATCCACAATCGGTTGGTTCGCAGGAACCTGATCGTAACGCTTCGGCAGCGTGACCAGCATCCCTTCAGACGCATCGCCCGCAATGTTGGACAGTGAGGAGTTACCCACGCCTTCCGGACCCATGAACTTGGTCGTCATGCCAGCCTGACGCGATTGGCGCAGAATCTGCCCCATTTCTGGGTAGTATCCGCCGAAATACACGAAATCGACGTTCTCTTTCTTCAGGCGCGCAACCAGCGTAGAGAAATCTTTGTCACCCGCCGTCACACCTTCAAACAGCACAACATTCGCACCGGCTTTTTTCAGGCTATCCTGAACAGAGCGGGCCAGACCTTCACCATATTGCTGTTTGTCATGCACCACGGCGATACGCTGCGGTTTGATGGTTTCAACGATGTACTTCGCCGCGGTTGGTCCCTGATCGGAATCCAGACCCGTCGTGCGCAGCACCATTTTGTAGCCGCGCGTGGTCAAGTCGGCGTTGGTTGCCGCAGGCGTAATCATGATCACGCCTTCTTCTTCATAAATATCAGACGCAGGCTGCGTAGAGGAGGAACACAGATGGCCAATCACATAACGGATACCGTCATTAATGACCTTGTTCGCTACGGCAACAGCCTGCTTAGGGTCACACGCGTCATCATATTCCACGCCAACCAGTTTGTTACCGTTTACGCCGCCTTTTGCGTTAATGTCAGCAATCGCCTGACGCGCGCCAATGAATTCCATGTCGCCATATTGGGCAACCGGGCCAGACATCGCGCCGACCACCGCAACTTTAATATCGGCAGCACTGACTGCATGGCTAAACGCCGCAGCCATACAACCCATCAGCAATACTTTACCTTTACTGAATTTCATTCTTTTTACCCCATCTGTCATTATGGATATTGCCGAAAACCTGACCGCCTTCTGCCATAACCCGCTATTTTCTTATAAGTAAGAAAGGCTTAGGTTATTATTAGTAATAGTTTCTAATAAGGCTTTATTTTTCATATTATTAAACAGGAATTTTATGCTGCAAATCAACTCACATTGTCAGAAACAAGCGGAGCAAACAGCACAAAACGCTAGATGCAAAATCCAGCATTTAATTTATATATAGTCAGATATTCTACTTTGTGCATTAATTGTTGATGGATTACTCGAAAAACGAAGAATGAGAAAAACATTTGCCCTATTAACCATAACGATCAAATTACACAACTGATCCACTACAAAACAACTACATTATTCTTCACTCATATGATGGAGTGCCGATAAAAATGAAACTCACCGTTGAATGCCTCACCCAATTCAGCCCTCAGGACAAAATTGACCTGGCGAAAATCTGGCCGCATCAAAACATTGATTTATTAGAAGCAGGACTAAAACCGACTCGACGCCTCTTTGCCGCGCGTTTTAACGATCGGTTACTCGGCGGTATGTTGGTCGAAATTGCAGGGGACTATGCGGAACTGAGCGATATGATGGTACGTGAAGTTACCCGGCGGCGGGGCGTAGGGCAGTTGTTAGTTGATGAGGCACGCCGTCAACTCCCTGAAGTAAACGAGTGGTGGCTGGCAACGGCGAATCATGCTGCGATCAAAGAGGAAGTGCTGGCACGGTTTATGGTGTCCTGTGGCTTCTCACCGGTATCCGGCGGCTGGCGCTACATTCGCAGAAAAGAAACGCCGCTGATTCTTGACGAAATCAACTCAGAGAAACCATAGCCCAAACACGACAGCCTGACAGCAGACAAAAACAAAACGACCGGGCATTACCCGGTCGCTACAGAAAGAGACGATGAGAGCGATTACGCTTCTATCGCCGCTCGCAGTTTTTTCATCGCATTCTTTTCTAACTGACGCACACGCTCTGCGGAAACGCCGTATTGATCGGCCAATTCCTGCAAGGTGGATTTGTTGTCATCATCCAGCCAACGGGCTCGGATAATATGCTGGCTACGTTCATCCAGCCCTTCCAGCGCGTAAGTGAGCTTATCCGCCGCATGCGTGTCCCAGTTATCTTCTTCAATGCCATCGGCAAAGTCAGACGATTTATCCTGTAGGTAAAGCATCGGCGACATCGCTTTGCCGTCGTGCGAATCTTCTTCCGGCGTTGGATCGAACGTCATGTCCTGCGCCGCCATACGGGATTCCATCTCGCGCACGTCTTTGCTGGTCACGCCCAGTTCACGTGCCACCAGTTCGACTTCATCCTGGTTAAACCAGCCGAGGCGCGTTTTCGTCTTCCGCAGGTTAAAGAACAGTTTACGCTGTGCTTTGGTGGTCGCGACTTTCACGATACGCCAGTTACGCAGCACGTATTCATGAATTTCTGCTTTAATCCAGTGCACGGCGAAAGAAACCAGACGCACGCCCACTTCAGGGTTAAAGCGACGTACCGCCTTCATCAGGCCGATGTTCCCTTCCTGAATCAGGTCCGCCTGCGGCAGGCCGTAGCCGGAATAGTTACGGGCAACGTGAATAACAAAACGCAGGTGTGACAGAATCAGGTGCTTAGCCGCATCCAGATCGCCCTGATAATGCAGCCGTTCAGCCAGCGCCCGCTCTTCCTCCGCCGTCAGCATCGGATAGGCATTGGCGGCACGAATATACCCTTCCAGACTGCCCTGGGGAACTAAGGTGAAAGTTTGCATATCTTTGGTCATTCAACCCTCTCAGTTGCTCTACTCGTCATATTGCAGTCGACTATCTTAGCACTGCTTCGCCGCATCGTTTTGCGCGAAAATGGCAAAACACGACACCTTTAAAGCGTATTCACTCAAATCCTAAAATCTGTCTATTCAGACTGTGATTTCGCTCGCAAGTTCCTATCATTTTATTCACCTCCTGCCAGAGATCAAGCAGGGAGAAAACGAGCCGTTAACGCACGAAAAACCAAGGGGAAAACACAGCGGGAAGCGCAAAGAAGAGATGTCGCTGAGGAGATTTCCCCTGCAATACGGTCTGAATTACAGGGGATAATTATACCAGAAAACGCTTACTGTGGTGTAAAACGGCGTAAATGTTGCACGGTAGCCAACCAGGCGGCCAGCCAGCCAATCATGCCGGCGATTAACAGCAGCAGCAGAGACTCATCCCAGCTCAGTCCTTTAACGGCGAACGTCGTACCAAAAACGGAAGCCACCTGCGCCACCACCGCATCCAGCTTCCAGACCAGCGCCTGCGACAGAATCAGCGATAGCACCGCGCCGCCTACGCCCATTGCCGCCCCACCATTCAGGAACGGACGCAGAATAAACCCGTCCGTTGCGCCAATCAGCTTCATCACGTTAATGGTTTCACGGCGGCTGAAAATACTCAGACGCACACTGTTGCCGATCACCAAAAAGACGGCAACAATCATCAGGATGCCAATCGTCGCAGAAATTTGCCCGACCAGATTGGTTAACGCTACCAGCCGTGCAAACCAGCTGTCGTCCATCCGTACTTCGTCCACACCCTGCGTTGCCGCCACACGGTCGCGCAGCGTCGTCAGCGTGGTGGAATCCTGAAAGCTCATTTTCGGCGTGATAATCGCCACCGCCGGCAACGGATTCTCTTCCAGCATATCCAGCGCGCCGCCAAAACCAGACCAGTTGCGGAACTCGCCCATCGCTTCATTGCGCGACAGGTAATTGACTTTATCAACGCCGTCTTCAGATTGAAGCTGCGTGACTACCGCCTGCGCCGCATTGTCATCCAGTGATTTATCCAGATAGACCGTTAGCTGAGGCGAGGGATACCACTGTGTGGCAGCCTGACTGACGTTTTTCCACACCAGATAGCAAATGCTGGGCAATGCCAGCGAAATGGCGATCACCATGACGGTCAGGAAAGTGGCCAGCGGCTGGCGCAGCATATCAGCCAGCGTATTCGTCCAAGCATAGCGCCACTGTTCCTGCCAGCCGCCGCGCAACGCTTTCGATTTTGCAACAGGCTTTTTCGCATTACGGACGTTATTCGCCATCGTGGTTTCCCCCCACCATGCGGCCATCCGACAGCGTCAGCACACGGTAATTACGGCGGGCGATCAGCCCGGTGTCATGCGTCGCCATCAGGACGGTAACACCGACGCGGTTGAACTCTTCAAACAGGCGTAAAATGCCTTCTGACAACGCTTCGTCCAGGTTGCCGGTCGGTTCATCCGCCAGCAACACGGCGGGTTTGTTCACCACCGCGCGCGCAATGCCAACGCGCTGCTGTTCACCGCCGGACAGCTGGATAGGGTAATTTTTCGCTTTATCCAGCAGGCCAACCTTGTCCAGTGCAGCGGATACCCGACGACGGATATCCTCACTGCTGGCGCCCGCGATAATGAGCGGCATCGCGACGTTGTCATAGACTGTACGTTCCATCAGCAGATGGTGATCCTGAAAGATCATGCCGATCTGACGCCGCAGGAACGGGACTTCGCGTTTTTTCAGGCGGCTGATATTGTGACCGCCAAACAAAATCTGCCCCGCGCTGGGACGTTCAATGCCACAAATCAGTTTCAGCAGGGTACTTTTCCCTGCGCCGGAATGGCCGGTCAGGAACGCCATTTCCGCGGGGCGCAGATGGAAATCCACCCCTTGCAATGCCTGACGCCCACCGAGGTAAGCTTTACTGACCTGTTCAAAACGAATCATCCGTTTTAATCCTCTCGGGCAAAAAGTGCCTCAATAAAATCGTCGGCCTTGAATGGCCGTAAATCTTCAATGCCTTCCCCTACCCCAATATAGCGGATAGGAATCGCAAACTGGTCGGCAATGGCGAAAATCACCCCGCCTTTCGCGGTACCGTCCAGCTTGGTCAAGGTAATTCCCGTCAGCCCAACGGCTTCATTAAACAGTTTGGCCTGACTCACCGCGTTCTGCCCGGTGCTCGCATCCAGCGTCAGCATCACTTCATGCGGCGCGTCTTCGTCCAGCTTCTTCATCACGCGCACAATCTTTTTCAGCTCTTCCATCAGGTGCGCTTTGTTCTGCAAGCGACCGGCGGTATCCGCGATCAGGACATCCACACCGCGCGCTTTCGCTGCCTGAATCGCATCGAAAATCACCGATGCTGAATCCGCACCGGTATGCTGCGCGACCACTGCCACGTTATTACGCTGTCCCCAGACCTGAAGCTGTTCCACCGCTGCCGCACGGAAGGTATCACCCGCCGCCAGCATCACGGATTTACCCTGTGCCTGGAATTGACGCGCCATTTTCCCGATGGTGGTGGTTTTACCCACGCCATTAACGCCAACCATCAGAATGACATACGGTGTTTTGCCTTCGATATTCAGCGGGGCGTCCACCTTAGCAAGAATCTCCGCCATTTCGTCTTTCAGCTTCACAAAAAGCGTATCAGCATCTTTCAACTGGCGTCGGCTGGCGTGCTCCGTCAGGCTGGTGATGATTTTACGGGTCGTTTCGACCCCCACATCCGCAACCAACAGTTGCTCTTCCAGTTCATCAAACAGATCGTCGTCGATTTTCTTACCGCGAAACAATCCGATAAATCCTGAACCGAGGTTTTGGCGCGTTTTTACCAGACTGCGTTTCAGACGAGCGAAGAACCCCTCTTTCGTCGGACGCTCCTGCTCTTGCGCAACAACCGGAACATCATCTGGCTGCGTAGGTTCTTGTTCTTCGTATTCTTGCTCTTCCTGCTGCGCGACATCCGGCTCTGCCTCAACCAACGTCGCGCTTTCGGCGATCTCGGTCTGCACGATCGGATCGGCAGCATCACGATCGATAACATCCCGATCGATCAGGTCACGATCGTCAGTTTCGGAAATAGCAGGGGTAGAAACAGCAGGTTCAGAAGTAATGGATTCAGAAACGTTGACTTCCGGGGCAACGACAACCGATTCGTCTGCCGCTGCGGTAACATCACGCTCAGCGACTGATTGAGTCAGTTCTTCCGCTTCAACGACAGGCTCTTCCGGCAGCGGTTTCTCTACCTGCTCCGGCGCGTGCTCAACGGTCTGGTGAACTGATACTGCGGCACCCGACTCCGCCGCTGGCGATTGTTCTTCAACAACAATCTTCTCTTGAACAACGGGTTTCTCTTGCGGCTGCTCTTGTTGTTTTTCTTCCTGTTTCCCTAGTCCCAGCCAGGAAAAAAAACCGCGCTTCTTTTCTTTTGACATGTGCGATCGCGCTCCACGCTGCTCACCGCAGCGAATCAATCAATGAAAATCATATTTAAACAATAAGTTTAACACTTTCCTGCCGACAGCAACACGCAGCCAGCGAGGGCAATGACAGACAATTCTCCGTGCGGCCAACAATCTTCGTAACGAAAGGCAATGTCCGTAACGAAGTGTGTCAAACGCTGCGCGTTACCGGAAGACCGCAGACCGCACAAAATTTTGGCTTAAGCGCCTTAACCTCCATCTTAACATTCCCTCTACACGTAACCGCCGCTAGAATAGCGCCAGAAATTTCCTGCCCGTATCCACACCATGATGATGCGGCACAACAATAACCCTGTGAGCTATGGCTAAAAAAAACGCATCGTCAGCCGCCGGACAAATCCGAATCATCGGTGGTCAATGGCGCGGCAGAAAACTTCCGGTTCCTGATAGTCCCGGTTTACGTCCCACCACCGACCGCGTGCGGGAAACGCTGTTTAACTGGCTGGCTCCCATCATTCAACAGGCACGCTGCCTGGACTGTTTCGCTGGCAGCGGCGCACTCGGGCTGGAAGCCTTATCTCGTTATGCTGCTCACGCCACATTATTGGAAATGGAGCGTGCAGTCGCCCAGCAATTAACGCAAAATCTGGCGCTGCTTCGGGCGGAAAATGCTGAGGTGGTCAATACTGATGCCCTGAGCTGGCTGGCGCAGCCCGGTACGCCGTTTGACGTCGTGTTTCTCGACCCACCGTTTCGCAAAGAGCTGCTGAACAACACGCTCATGCTGCTGGAACAACAGGGCTGGCTAGCACCCGATGCGTGGATTTACGTGGAAACTGAGGCGGAAAATGCGCAGCTGACTATCCCAGAAAATTGGCAACTGCACCGTGAGAAAATTGCAGGTCAGGTCGCCTACCGTTTGTACATCCGTCAGTGATCTTCGCAGCAACGTAAGGGTAAGAGATGATTTTGATTAACCTTGGCAGATTATTGATGCTGGGCGTGTGGGGATTTCTATTGCTTAACCTGATTCAACCGTTTCCCAAACCGTTGAATATCTTCATGACCGTGGCAATGGTGTTTATGATCCTGATGCACGGCTTCCAACTGCTGCTGTTAAAATCCAGCCAGCCAAAGGACAGCCCTGCGCTAAACCGGGCACTTCAGGCACGTATTTTCCTTTTTGGCGTGTTTGAACTGCTGGCGTGGCAGAAAAAGCAGCCTAAGCCACCGAAACCGTAACCCCTACCTCTGCTGGGGCACAAAGCGAATAAAGCGCGTGCCCTTTAGCTGCAACGATCCCTGCATTCCAGTATCAAGCTGGTGATAATCCGCGTTCTCAAGGCGCAACGTGATAGTCGCACCACCGGTAATCGGCCTGAACGTGACCTCATACCGCATATCCTCTACGGCCATCATTTGATGCTCGCGCGCGCGCCGACGAGTACGGGGAAACTCACGTTTGTGTTTCACCTCTGCGGCCACAATACGCAGCGGCGCCGCGTCATTCTGCGCGTCCCTCTGGCGTTGACGTCGATACTGTCGCGCCGCTAGCACCAAAATCGCGCCAACAGCCAACGCCAACAGCCAGGGAAAATCATTCATCAGGGTTTCTTGCCGGGAAGATAAGGGAACGCGGTAACGTTATCGCCTAAATCAGAAATGCGGGCGCTACCTTTTTCCGTCACGGCATCAATACGAATGATCGCCTGTAGCGGGATGAAACTACGGCTAACGCCAGAGAATTCCGTTTTCAGTTTCTCCGTTGACGGATCAACCAACACCGCCGACTGGCTATCAAACACGAAGTCGGCAATTTCAATAAAACCGAACAGGCTGCTCTGAACCAACTCACGCACGTAAAGCTGGTAATTCTTACCGTTATTTATAAATTGAATACGATAAAGCGCGGATTCGCTACTCATTCAACACAATGCTCCCTTCGAGACGTCACGGCGCCCATCTACAATAAAAACAGGCGATAACATAACATGAAGCTCACAGAAGTCGCATCCGTCTCACGACGCGTTGTTTAACTTCCTCACAATCCCCTACACTGAATAAAGAACGGCTTATTTTTATCCTGACACAAACAAAAACACAAAAAGGACACGCTATGCTTTGGTCATTTATTGCTGTGCTTTTTTCTGGTTGGCTGTATGTGGACGCCAGCTACCGTGGTCCAACGTGGCAACGTTGG
This sequence comes from Pectobacterium aroidearum, assembly GCF_015689195.1. Classification (GTDB taxonomy): domain Bacteria; phylum Pseudomonadota; class Gammaproteobacteria; order Enterobacterales; family Enterobacteriaceae; genus Pectobacterium; species Pectobacterium aroidearum. Next base: position 135,223 of record NZ_CP065044.1, on the reverse strand, counting down.
TTATTCAAACCAGTCACCATGCTACTGCTGCTGGCTTTGGCCTGGCAGACGCCGCTACTTGGCGTGCCGGGCTATCTGATTGTGCTGGGGTTGCTGGCAACGCTGGTCGCAGATACCCTGTTGCTGCTGCCGACTCAGCGTCTGCTTTACGCGTTTGGTGCCTATTTTCTCTCCCATTTGTTGTACACCGTTAGCTTCTTTACCGGACAAATCGCGCTCACCTTCTTCTGGCCGCTGGCATTAACGCTCGTCATTCTGGCTGCAATCCTGATCGCCATTATCTGGGGACGATTGGACACACAGCGCTGGCCCGCCTGCGCATTCATCATCATGACCACGCTGATGGTCTGGATTGCCGGCGAGCGGTATTTTGCGCTGGGAACAAACGCGAATTTCTCTCTGCTGACGGGTACCGTACTGCTGTTTATCGCCCACGCAGCCTGGTTGATTCACCATTACCGTTTTCCGTTCCGCGCCCATCAGGCGATTGTGGCAGCGGGCTATTTTGGCGGCCATTTCCTGATTGTCCGCTCCCTCTATTTCTAACGTTTACGGCGCTCACGAAAATCTGGCTAAGCGTTGAACAGCGGTGTAAAGTTCCTGATGAGAATGGCTATCACTAATAACCCAGGAGGAAGACATGCACTCTCATCAGCACCACAGCGCTGAGAAATCAGCCTGCTGCAATAACGGCGTTCACCACGCGCCACGCAGCACCGCACACAGCACCAAAAGCTGCTGCAACGAGCACGCGCAGCATTCGAACCACGCCGATCACAGCTGTTGTTCAACCAAACACACCTCTGACGCCGCAGTACAGAGCGCCTGCGGCACAGAACAGCACTCGTCAGACAGCGGCGGCAGCGCGGATTCAGACGACCCCGACGGCGGAGACAGCGACAGGCCCCGATCAAACCAGCGTTTCAGCTGGAAAATCAGCGGGATGGATTGTCCCAGCTGCGCCCGTAAAATCGAAAATGCAGTAAAAAATCTCACCGGAATTGAACAAGCCAAAGTGCTGTTCGCCACCGAAAAACTGGTTGTTGATGCCTACACCGACATTCGTCCTCAGGTTCAACATGCCGTCCAGCAAGCGGGCTTTACCTTGCAGGACACCGCACTCCCCGTCGTTCCCCCGAATACATCTACCGTGCGTCGTTTCGTGCACGAATATGGTTTCTTACTTCTTTTCACTTTGCTGGCTGCTGCAAGCTGGGGGCTTTCCCTGCTCAGCGAGCGTGGCGGACAAATCGCGTTTATCGCGACCACGATTGTCGGATTGATACCAATCCTGAAAAAAGCGATACAACTCATTCGCACAGGCACCCCCTTCGCGATTGAAACGCTGATGAGCGTGGCTTCCATCGGGGCACTCTTGATTGGCGCCACCACCGAAGCGACGGTCATTTTGCTGCTGTTTATGCTGGGCGAATATCTGGAGTCTTACGCGGCCAACCGCGCACGACGGGGCGTAACGGCACTGATGGCGCTGCTTCCCGAAGACGCCACGGCGATCGTCAACGGGCAACGGCGTCTTGTGCCTGTCGCCAGTCTGGTTCCCGGCGATGTGATTGAAGTCGCGCCCGGCGGACGTCTTCCCGCCGATGCGGAGCTTTTGAACAGCGATGCCAGCTTTGATGAAAGCGCCCTGACCGGCGAATCGGTGCCCGTTGAGCGCACACCCGGTGAAAAAATTGCTGCTGGCAGCCTGTGTGTCGATCGGGTTGTGCAGTTGCGCGTGGTTTCACAGCCGGGCAACAGTGCGATCGACCGCATTCTGCAACTGATAGAAGAAGCGGAAGAGCGCCGTGCGCCGATAGAACGCTTCCTCGATAAGTTCAGCCGCTATTACACGCCGGCCATCATGCTGCTGTCACTGCTGGTAATTCTGGTGCCGCCGTTGCTGCTGGCGCAGCCGTGGCAAGAATGGATTTATCGCGGTCTGACGCTGCTGTTAATCGGCTGTCCGTGTGCGTTGGTGATCTCAACACCTGCGGCGATTACGTCCGGGCTGGCTGCCGCAACGCGCCGTGGGGCGCTCATTAAAGGCGGTGCAGCGCTGGAATCGCTGGGCAGTATCAAGACTATCGCATTTGACAAGACAGGGACGCTAACGGAAGGAAAGCCGCAGGTAACGGACGTGTTACCCGCAGCAGGCATTAGCGAAACGGCGCTGCTGACGCGCACCGCCGCCGTGGAATCCGGTTCACACCATCCACTTGCCAAAGCCATCGTCCAGCATGCGTTATCCAGCAGTACATTCCTGCCGCTGGCGGAAAACCGTAAGGCACTGGCGGGCGTCGGGGTTGAAGGCACGATAGGCGGCAAACGGATTCAGGTCAGTGCGCCGACTCGCGTTGCCTCCGACCTGCTCGACGCCGATTGGCTGCAACAGATTGACGCGCTGGAAAACGAAGGGAAAACCGTCGTAGTCGTACAAGAAGACGACAGGTTGCTGGGTTTGCTGGCGCTCAGCGATACGCTACGCCACGATGCGCGTGAAGCGCTGGATGCCTTGCAGCAGTTGGGGATCCGTGGCGTGATGCTTACAGGCGATAATCCCCGCGCAGCAGCAGCGATTGCGGCAAGACTAGGGATCGATTACCGCGCCAGTCTGCTCCCTGCCGATAAGGTCACGGCAGTCAGTGATTTAAGCAAGCAGCATCCCGTCGCGATGGTGGGTGACGGTATTAACGACGCCCCGGCAATGAAAGCTGCAACGATCGGCATTGCGATGGGCAGCGGTACGGATGTCGCGCTGGAAACCGCCGATGCGGCACTCACGCACAGTCGTCTAACCGGGCTGGCAGCCATGATCAGCCTGTCGCGGGCAACACAGCGTAATATTCGTCAGAACATTACTATCGCATTGGGGCTGAAAGCGGTCTTTCTGGTCACCAGCATTCTGGGCATTACCGGACTGTGGCTGGCGGTGCTGGCGGATTCCGGCGCAACAGCGCTGGTCACCGCCAACGCGCTACGGCTGCTGAGAAAACAGGACTAATCGCAGTCTACGGTGCGCGGTGCAACGCCGCGCACCCGCGGCTTGAAGTATGACGAGTATTAACCTTTGCGCAGCAGATAACGATAGGGAAGCTGTTCGGTTTCCTGCGCCAGAAGCTCATGTTCCATGAACACGCAAAAACCGGGAATATCGCGGGTGGTGGCCGGATCGTCGGCAATAATCAGCAGCGTTTGCCCGGTTTCCATCTGGCGTACCGTCTTACGCACCATCATCACTGGCTCAGGGCAGCGCAGCCCCTGCGCATCAAGGGTTTTATCCGGGTTGGTAAAGGGATCGGTCATCAACGTTCTCAGTGCAGGAATCAAAAAACCGCCTTAGTTTACGCGGAGGATTTTTCGACGCAAGCGACGACAACGTTTGCGCATAAAACAACCATCTTTTATGGGCAAAACACAGGGTCGTAGCGAAATAATTGCATTAGCGAAACAATTGCGTATTATGCCGCCGCGTTGCAGCATAAATCTGCACGTTATTCCTTGGGTTCCCTAACCCCAATAACCAAAAAGGTCACATTATGTATCGTTTTACTCCCCAGCAGCGGCTTACGGCGCTGATCTGGCTATCGTTGTTCCATGTCCTGATCATTACATCGAGTAATTATCTGGTTCAGCTCCCAGTCTTGATTTTCGGTTTCCATACCACCTGGGGCGCGTTTACCTTTCCGTTTATTTTTCTGGCTACTGACCTGACGGTACGGATTTTCGGTGCACCGCTGGCGCGTCGTATTATTTTGACCGTGATGGTACCTGCACTGGTGATTTCCTATCTGGTTTCATCCCTGTTTTATCAGGGATCGTGGCAGTCGTTCGAAGCGTTAAGTCAGGTAAATATCGTCGTAGCACGTATCGCCTGCGCCAGCTTCATGGCCTATGTTTTGGGTCAGATTCTGGATGTTCACGTCTTCAACCGCCTGCGCCAAAATCGTGCGTGGTGGGTCGCTCCAGCCGTGTCGACCGTGTTTGGTAACTTCAGCGATACGCTGGCCTTTTTCTTCATCGCGTTTTACCACAGCACTGATGCCTTCATGGCTGCAAACTGGGTCGAAATTGCGATGGTGGACTATGCGTTCAAGCTGCTGATCAGCCTGGCATTTTTCCTGCCGATGTACGGCGTGATGCTGAACATGGTACTCAAACGTCTGAGCGAGCAAAAAGGCTCTGCCGACTACCATTCCGTCAGCAGCCACCATTAATGCCAATCGGGCGGCTATTTACGCCGCCCTTTCCTCTTAAGTCACTCATCGTTTTGTAAAAATAACGCAGGTTCCCACAACGGTTTGCAACAACAAAATGCTTGTTTTTGCTATCTGAATAGGGTGCCATACTGTTATTACCTGTTTCAAAAGATGACCTGTTCAAAAACGAGAGAAAGGGATCCCATGTCGAATGTAATCAAATACCTCGGTGTCGGCTTGCTTGTCGGCCTGCTTGCTGCCTGTGATGGCAAAACGGATGACGCCGCAAAAGCGGGTGCGCAAGATAAACCTGCCGCAGAAGCCAGCGCAGGTCAGAATATTGAATTAATGGAAGGCAAGATTGCGTTTACTCTGCCAGCCGATATGCGTGACCAGAGTGGGAAAGTGGGAACGCAGGCGAACAACATGCACGTTTATGCCAATGACAATGGGCAGAAAGCGGTCATCGTGATTCTGGGCGACAACACTACGGAAGAACTGACCGTGCTGGCGCAGCGTCTGGAAGATCAACAACGCACGCGTGACGCCAACCTCCAGGTCGTGACCAACAAAACCATCGACGTTGACGGCAAGAAGCTGCAACAGCTAGACAGCATCATCACCAGCAGCGGGCAACAGGCTTATTCCTCTGTCGTGTTGGGCAAAGTAGAAAACCAACTGCTGACCTTACAGATCACGCTGCCGGCCAGCAATCAGCAGCAGGCACAGAGCGAAGCGGAAGGCATCATCCACACCCTGAAGCTAAAATAATCCCCCCACCAGTCTCTTAATAAATCCCCAGTTCACTGGGGATTTATGCTCCTGCCAGCTTAGTATTTAACCTGAGAACCCGGCCTATACCAACGTGGGAGAAAGAGTCGCTCTCTCTATGTTTTTTACTTAAAAATGAAATTATTTCAATATTAATCAATTGATTGACCTGTTTTCAGTCCTTTCTTCATACTATTGGTTTTCACTTCGCCTGCTATCCTTCCCTCGCTGTTATTTATCAACAGGACCTGCGCCAAGGATGTGACAGGGGACGTTTTTAGTATTCTGCCTACCGCCTAAAACCTGCGCTCTGTTTGCTTTTTACCGTGTGGTGAACACACCGAATCGCTGTTCAACTTAAATTCCTACGCTTTTCTCTGAAGCCGCGTTTTTTCTCGCATGGTGTTTAGCCAGCGTCGTGTTTTATCAACGTGAACTGTGGTGTGAGCAGACTCAGACCACCGTTTAAGCATTTTGCTTTTCATCAGGGGAGCGGCGGAACGCATCGGCGCATGTGGTAGCCGTGACAGCAGAGTAAGAATAAAAATAAGGAGAAAGCCGATGGCAAACAGTACAGGATTACAGTTCACCGTTAAGGTCGGTGCCCTGGCGGCAGGTACTTTTGCAGTGGTGGATTTCAGGCTGGATGAAGGATTGAACCGGCCTTTCAGCCTGTCGCTGAGTCTGGCGAGCGCACTGCCGGATGTCGATTTCGGCGCGGTGCTGGACCAGCCGTGCGAGCTGATGATTTGGTATGAAAGCGAGCTGAAGCGCCGGGTCAGCGGGATTGTCAGTGGCTTCACGCAGGGCGACACCGGTTTTCGGCGCACGCGCTATCAGATAGAAGTTCGTCCGGCGCTGTGGCGACTGGGGTTGCGCACCAACGCCCGTATTTTTCAGGCACAAAAGCCGGAAGCCATTATCAGCATGCTGCTGGAAGAGGCTGGCATCACCGACTACGCCTTTGCGCTGCGTAACGAGCATGCGGTGCGGGAATATTGCGTGCAGTACCGGGAAAGCGATTTGGCGTTTATCACCCGTCTGGCTGCGGAGGAAGGCATGTACTTCTTCCACGAATATGAAGAGGGCAAACACCGGGTGGTGTTTGCCGACGATGCGGGCGCACTGACCAAAGGCCCGGAGCTGTTCTTCAATCTCGCCACGCAGGGGCTGAGCGAGGGGGAATACGTTCGGCGCTTCCACTACGCAGAGCGGGTGAGCACGGCCGAAGTCGAGCTGAAAGACTACAGCTTCAAAACGCCGGCTTACGGGCTGTCGCACAAGAAGATGAGCGGTGAGCTGGAACACCAGCGTGAAAGTTACCAACATTACGACTATCCGGGACGCTATAAACAAGACCCGAGCGGCAAGGCGTTCAGCGGCTACCGGCTGGATGCGTTGCGGTCTGGAGCCGTGACGAGCGAAGGGGAATCCAACTGTGCGGGGCTGATGCCGGGCAGTACGTTTACCCTGACGGAGCACCCGAATACGACGCTGAATGCGGTCTGGCAGACGGTGAGCGTGACGCACGTCGGGCAACAGCCGCAGGCACTGGAAGAGGAAAGTGGCGGCGAACCAACCACGATGAGCAACAGTTTTGTGGTGGTGAAAGGCACAACAACGTGGCGCGCCGCGATGCCGTATAAACCGATGGTGGACGGCCCGCAAATCGCCACGGTTGTCGGTCCGACCGGGGAAGAAATCTACTGTGACCCGTATGGTCGGGTGAAACTGCAATTCCCGTGGGACAGATACGGCGCGAGCAACGACCAAAGCTCCTGCTGGGTACGGGTGAGTCAGGGCTGGGCGGGCGGTCAGTACGGCATGATTGCCATCCCGCGTATCGGCCATGAAGTGATCGTCAGCTTCCTGGAAGGTGACCCAGACCAGCCGATTGTCACCGGGCGGACGTTTCATGCCACCAATCCCTCACCGTATCCGCTGCCTGCCAATAAGACGCGCACCGTACTGCGCACGAAGACGCATCAGGGAGAAGGCTTTAATGAATTGCACTTCGAGGATCAGGCCGGTCAGGAGAAGATTTATCTTCACGGGCAGAAAGACCTCAAGGCGCTCGTTGAGAATGATGTGGTCTGGCACATCAAACATGATGCCCACACGGAGATTGATAATGAGCGAGTCACCCGCGTTAAAGCCAACGATCACCTGACGGTGGAGAGCGAGAAACGTGACCACGTGAAAGGCGCTCTTTCGCTGACCGTTGATGCGTCGATGCATCAGAAACTGGGGCAGGCTTTGCTGGTCGAGGCGGGTGAGGAAGTACATGTAAAAGCGGGGGCTAAGGTGGTTCTTGAAGCGGGCGCGGAGCTGACGCTGAAAGTCGGAGGAAGCTTCGTGAAGATCGATCCCAGCGGCGTGAGCATCGTTGGCCCGGCTATCAATATTAACTCAGGGGGCAGCGCGGGCAGCGGTTCGGGTTGGGGCGGACAGAGCCCCATTCTGCCGGGCGGTGTTGCCGTCCCCCCTGCTCCACCCGCGACATTACCTGCACCCGCCATTCATAAAAGCATGGAATCGATGTCACCGTTGGTCAAACCTTGCCCCCTTGCGAAGGGAGGCAAAGCATGAGTCTGAATACGTGGCAAGCACAACATCGCGGCGTCCTCTTTGCTATTGTCGACAGCGCGTTAGATCGCGCGGCGGTAGCCCGTTTCTATGAACTCAGCCAGGGTGAAGCTTTCCCCCTCTTTGCGGGGACAGAATTTGACGAACAACTGGCACTTGGCCCCTGGCTGTTGTCTAACCCTTCACCTGCATTCGTGTCGGATTCTCCGGCACTGAGTGGGTTCTATCTGGTCAGTGAACAGTCTCTTGACGTCGTTCGCCACCATTGGCAAAGCCTGATATTGGCTATCCGTGAAGGAGAGGCGGTCTGGTTTCGTTTCTCTGAGCCTCGTATTTTTCTGCCGATGTTCTGCGCGATGAGCCCAGAAGAGCGGGATGCCGTGCTTGGCCCCTGTAATGGGATTTGGATCAACGACACTGGGTTTACACGGAATCCAGATACGCCATGTCATCCCCCGTCAAAAAGCCCCTGGTTTCACATTCGTCCGCCTCATCTGGCGGCGTTGTATGACGACGATCGTCATGCCTATATTCTTCGTCGGCGTCTGTGGCAGACCATGACGAGTATGATGGCACGTCATCCCGATCCGGCTGGGGCTATTTTGTCCGTTCTCAGGCAAGCCAATGCGGAGAAGCTTCAGGAAGACGTGCTCGATGGAGTGGTGGCCGGAGCCTTGACCTTGCAGGTCGGGCTTCCTCTGGAGAGTATTCGAGCGCCGCTGATGCTGACCGAAGCTGAATTCGCGCAGGTCAACCACTGGATGGTGCAGCATAACGCATTGATAGGAGTTAACTAATGGCAGCCGATCCCTACTGTATCCCCTGCGAACATTACGATTGCTGGATAGAAATTGAGGTGCGTGATGAACACAATCGTGCGTTTAAAGGGCTGAAAGCGACACTCACCGATGATACCGGCAAGTCCGAAACGGTCACCCTCAAAGAAGGGCCTGTCGTCGTACAGGGCCTTGCGGTGGGCCCCATCACCGTGAAGCTGGAGACGCAGCCCTGGCTCAAGGCAGCGCAATCACGTGAAGTATTGAAGGACGGGCAAAGTGCCGTCCCTGCCTATGTGGCAGAAAAGGCAGGATACGATGACACGCCACGTGAACATATTAAGGTGACCACCGGTGACCTGTGCCTGACCACACCTGAGCAACCCTTGCCAGAAGCGCATCAGGAAGGCAAAGCCGGTAGCGTCCGTTTCCTTACCAACCATTCCTACGTTATCGAGGTCAAAGGCTACCAGATCAACGTGCTGCGCATCGGCGTGTTCTTCGATGGCACGGGGAATAACACCTATAACGCCGAGTCTGGCCTTAAAAAGGTAGAACAATGGCTGGCTGAAACCTGCACCGATCCGGCACAGCGGGAGAAAGAGCTGCGTGGTTGCCAGATGGGGCGGCTTCCGGTGAGTGACAGTGCGGCGAACGATATTACTAATGTGGGGAAACTCTACGATCAATATATCTTTGGGGCTAAGACATTGAGCGCCCATAGCTATATCAGCGGCATTGGCACTCGCGATCCGGTTGCAGGAAAAGAGGGGCTGGAATACCGATCGGACAATATGTTAACGAAGGGGCTGGATCTCGATTTTGGTGGTGAAAATACCTCTATCGTTGGCAAGGTGAATCAGGCCAGTGAACAGAGCATTGTTTCCGCAGTTATGCGGGATTTGGAGGATGTTTTACCCAATATTGAATGCATCCACCGTATTGTATTCGATGTGTTTGGCTTTAGCCGCGGGGCGGCGGCGGCACGCCATTTTGTTAACGTCATCGACCAGAAAAACAATCATCCGCTGGTGCAGGCGATCGCCAATATACCCACTATCCGGCTGAAAGCGGGGTTTGACTGGGCCAATCGGGAGGACGTACGTATCACCTTTGTCGGGATTTTTGATACGGTGGCTTCATCGTACCATCCCAGTCTCAACATCCGCTTGCAGGATGACTGCGCCGAACGGGTGGTACATTTAACCGCGCTGGATGAGGTGCGAAAACACTTTCCCTTAACACGCGTCACGCCCACAGCGATCGGCACCAGCATTCCGCCCCATTTTACTGAACTGGCGCTGCCGGGCGCGCACTCGGATATCGGCGGTGGGTATTACAGCCGCTGGAGCCTGCCTAACCCGAACAGTGACCCGGCGCTGACCGAGTGCCTCGAACTGGAGCGCTTTATGAGCGAGGAGGAAACTTCCACGCCAGATACAGAAAGCCGCGCCTACCACCAAGCCCGCGCTTATGCCGAGGAAAAGATCGCGCAGGGCTGGGTGGATCGGCTTCACCCGCATTTACCGCGTGCTGCCACGCCACCCGTGGGGGCAATCAGTTTGATCCCCTATTCGTTTATTCGGCGGCGGGGTAAGGATGATGCCTGGCCGAAAAAGGCCGTGTATGTGGAGGTGGTAATGAGCCGCGTGGTGGAAGGCGAATATTCGCGTATTCCGCTACATATGATGGTGGAGGCCGGGCGCGCCGTTGGTGTGCCGTTTAAGGGATGGCGTGCAGAAGATAAGATGCTTCAACTTGAACCGCTCTCGGTCAAGCGACCCTCGGTCAATCTGACTAAATTGGATGAACTCTGGTCGTTGGCAGCAATCGAACAGGGCGTGGTAAAGAACCTGAGTCAGCAACTTTCTGCGGAGGTTTATCGGGCGCTGCGTCGTGACTATGTGCACCGCAGCGCCAGCAATCAGGGCATATCCAGTCCCGCGGGAACCCACAAACAGGAAACCACCGTGAGCAAGGAACGGCGGCATATCATAGGCAATGTGGAGGCATGATGTTCAGATATTTTATTATGGTCGTGGGGCTTTGTGTCTCGTTGGCCGCCTGCTCAACCCCGAATGTCAGAACTCCGGTTAGCTGGAGTTATGGTTCAGGTAGCAATATTGACAGTTTTTGTACGACGAAGGCCACTTTTTATCATAAAGGAGAAACTGTATTCAGTTATCCCGGCGGGGGGTGTAACGCCGGCGCACCGTATAAAAGCATCATTGACAAAAAATATTATTGGGCTGGGGGGGGCGGGTTACCTACCGAGGGTGTTCCCACCCCTGACAAGGCTTCGATAGAGATGGTCTCTTTCTACGATCGTAAGCGGTACCGTATTACGGTGAGTTTACCCGCAGACCTAGCCCAGCAAATGCAACAGCGTTATCAGGTTGGCGAACACACTGACCAACGTAGCTGGCTCTATTTTGGTCTGGCCCCCGGCGGTTATTATGAGGTGCTATTGAAAGCCGATAGGCTACTTGTCAAACCAGACCTCTTGCTTGCCCGGGGTATTGCCGAAGAGGTCACCGATGATTGGTATGATAAAAAGGTACCCGTAGCAAGACAATACGGCATTGATGATTTCGACAAGGAGTACGGCGAACTGTTTAAACAGCACCCTGTCCCATTAGGTATGGACTGGGCACCGATTATGGATGCCTACCGCGCCAACCAGCCTAAAACAGACCAACAGCCTGTGAAGTAATGGTTTTTCACCGTGAGCAAGGAACGGCGGCATATCATCGGCAATGTGGAGGCATGATGTTCATTATGGCTACCTAGCCTTCCGCCGTATTCTTAGCCAGCCGCCACGTCAGCGCCAGACCACATAGCCCCAGCAACGCCGCCGCCAGATAAATAGAGGCGATACCGGTATAGGCCATCAGCACACCCGCCACTGGCCCGACGATGCCCAGCGACAAATCGAGAAATATCGTATAGGTCGCCAGTGCGCTGCCCTGATTCTGCGGCGAGACAGCCTGAACGGCAACCACGCCTAATGCCGGGAACACCAAAGAGAAACCCGCCCCCGCGAGGAATGCGCCGACTTCGGCCATCAGCGGCAGCGCTGCCCCCCACACCAGCAATAACCCCACGATCTCAACCACAAAGCACGCCATCGCTACACGCAATCCACCAAACCGCTGAATGCTGTTAGGAAACACCAGCCGCGCACCGACAAAAGCGCAGCTGAAAATCGTCAGCGTCAGCGCGGCACCTTCCCAATTCCTATCGGCATAAAACAGCGTGATAAAGGTGGCGATCACGCCAAAACCCGCAGAGGCGATCGCCAGAATAATGCCGTAAACCCAGACTTTCCCCAGCACTTCGCGGAAGGGAATCTTTTTCCCCGGCGCGACCTGCACCGTCGGGCGTGGCAGCGCGAGAACAATCGCCACTGCCGCAATCAGGATAATGCACACGGAGAGCAGTTTTAGCCCACCGATATGGTTAAGCCAGACGCCGAGCGGTGCGCCAATCGCCATCGCCCCATAGGTGGCAATACCATTCCATGAAATCACACGCCCGATGTGTCGGGAACCGACCACGCCAACGCCCCAAAGCGTTGCACCTGTCCCGGCAAAACTCTGCCCAGCCCCCAGCACAACGCGCCCGAGACACAGTAGCAGCAACGTGATCGCGGGCGATGCATCACTAAAAGCGGCCAGCAGGTAAAACACCCCGCTCAGCATGACGCCAGCCAGCCCCCAAACGACGATTTTTTTCGGTCCTTTTTCATCAGCGCTACGCCCCGCGTGCGGGCGGGTCAACAGCGTGGAAAAATATTGCAGACTGATCACCAGACCGGCCCAGAACGCGCTATAGCCAAGGTGGTCATGCACATACCCCGGCAGCACCGCCAACGGCAGGCCAATATTCAGATAGCTGGCGAAATTGAACGCCACAATTGAAACGATGCGCAGATTAAGGCGCAGACCGCTCAGCGCCGGTTCGGATGGGGAAGGTGTTGGCATGGAAAATTCACTCGCTTAACGTCCGTGTATGACGTACGTTCAGAAAAACATCTAAAAGTAACATTCTTATATTGTTGGTTATAATCAAACTTATACTAACCAGTTAATCCCGAACACAGGAGAAACGCAATGCCTGTACCGGCAGACCCGGATCGCAAATCAACATCGTCAACCCCAGAAGGGGACACATCGCCGCAGAAACCCCTCTCGTTTCTGGGTAAGAGCAAACGTCTGGCCGCACGTATTCAGGCGATTCCCAGCGTGGCACACCTGATCCGCGCGGGCGAACGCTTCAACGATCGGATGGGCAACCAGTTTGGTGCAGCCATTACCTATTTTTCCTTCCTGTCGCTGATTCCCATCCTCATGGTGTCGTTTGCCGCCGTCGGTTTTGTGTTGGCCTCCAACCCCGACCTGCTGACGGGGCTGATTAACCGTATCGTCAACAGCATCAGCGATCCTAATCTGGCCAATACGCTGAAAAATACCGTCAACACGGCCGTGCAGCAGCGTACCACCGTCGGGATTACCGGCTTGCTGATTGCGCTCTATTCCGGCATCAGTTGGATGGGAAATTTGCGTGAAGCGATTCGCGCCCAGTCGCGCGACGTGTGGGAGAGGAGCCCGAAAGATGAAGAGAAGATTTACTTTCAGTACACGCGGGATTTTCTATCGCTGACTGGCCTGGTCATTGCGCTGATTATTACGCTGTTCCTGACCTCCGTTGCTGGCACCGCGCAAAACATGATTGTGACCGCACTGGGACTGGATGGCATTGAGTGGCTGCGCCCCGCGTTGACGCTGATTGCCCTGTCAATCTCCATCTTCGCCAACTATCTGTTATTCCTGTGGATATTCTTCGTTTTACCGCGCCATAAACCCAAGCGCAAAGCGCTCTTTCGCGGCACGCTGATCGCCGCCGTAGGCTTTGAAGTCATCAAGTTTGCGATGACCGTCGCGCTGCCTAAACTGGCCAGCTCGCCTTCCGGTGCAGCGTTCGGTTCGGTTATTGGTCTGATGGCATTTTTCTATTTCTTCGCACGTCTGACGCTCTTCTGCGCCGCCTGGATCGCCACGGCAAACTACAAAGGTGACACCTCGACAGACCGGAATGAGCAGGAAAAAGAACCGCCTTCCGATCGTTAAGAGCAGCGGGGAAGCACTGGTTTTCCGATCTGCGTCATGAAAAAGTAAAACATCGTTTCAAGACTATTGACTCAGTCTCACGTAATGTTGAGACTGATGTTAATTTCCGCATTTTTTATACCCAGCTTTTCAAACAGGCCAAAAGTGATGACAACTACTAACATTGCCGTAATCGGCGAATGCATGATCGAACTGTCGCAGAAGGGCACGGATCTTAACCGTGGATTTGGCGGCGATACGCTGAACACCGCCGTTTACATTGCCCGTCAGGTAAACGCCGATAAGCTGGGCGTGCATTACGTAACCGCTCTCGGCACCGATAGCTTCAGTACCGAGATGGTTGCCGCCTGGCAAAAAGAAGGGGTGAAAACCGACCTGATTCAGCGCCTGGACAACAAGCTGCCCGGTTTATACTTCATTGAAACCGACGCAAGCGGCGAGCGTACATTCTACTATTGGCGTAATGATGCCGCTGCCCGCTACTGGCTGGACAGCCCGGAAGCAGAAAAAATCGGTCAGTCACTGGCGCACTTTGACTATCTCTACCTGAGCGGTATCAGTCTGGCGATTCTGAACGCCGAAAGCCGCCAACGTCTCCTCGCCCTGCTGCGCGCCTGCCGCGCCAACGGCGGTAAAGTGATTTTTGATAATAACTATCGCCCACGTTTGTGGCAGAGCAAGGAAGAAACGCAACAAGCTTATACCGACATCCTGTCCTGTACCGATATTGCTTTCCTGACGCTGGATGACGAAGACATGCTGTGGGGCGCGAAGCCACTGGAAGCGGTACTGGAGCGGACGCACGGTCTGGGCGTGAGCGAAGTAGTCATTAAACGCGGGGCTGATTCCTGCATCGTGTCAGAACGTGGACAAGCTCTGGTTGATGTCCCGGCGATCAAATTGCCAAAAGAGAAAGTGGTCGATACCACCGCAGCAGGCGATTCCTTCAGCGCAGGCTATCTGTCAGTGCGCCTGAATGGCGGCAGCACGCAGGAAGCGGCACAGCGCGGCCACCTGACGGCCAGCACGGTCATTCAATACCGTGGCGCGATTATCCCGCTTGAGGCAATGCCTGCATAAACCGTACGTCGCGTGATAATAAGATAAAGGCCGCTATTGCGGCCTTTAGTTGCTAGACAAAGCAGGACACTCTGCCTTACATCGTCATTTGAGGTTTAACGTGGCCCCGGTTGGTTAACCGGTTGTTCCTGGAAACCGCCGAACGGGCCGCCGCCGCCTCGACCACCGCCTCCACCTCCCGGAGGAGGGAACAAGCAACCACTCAACATGGCGATCAGAGCGATCACCCCCGCAGCTTTAAGAGTACGACTCATGCTTTGTACCTCGATTCATTATTACGACGCTCGGGGGGAATAATAGAGGTGGAGAAAAGGGCTCACAACGGGATTTATCCTGAAAACTGCTTTATAAATAACTGGTTACATAAGCTAACGTTCCACGAACGATATCCCGTATTTTATTATACGGAGTCTTGAGAGCGGTTAGCCTAGTGATAAAAAACGCCACCGAATACACAGCGTAGTATTGTGGATTTAAACAACCACCAATACTCGCCATGCTTCAAGTTGCTTGTGAGCTGGCTGTACAAATTCGCTCCAGACGAATTTGTATCTCGCTTATCACCTTCCTGTATAGGCCGCGCCGAAAGGCGACGACCTTAATACTTTACTGCGCGGCGGGAGCCGTTTCCTGCGGTTTTTTTCCTTCTGGAACGGCGCCTTCAGGTGCAGCCGTCGCGGCGCTGGCCGCAGGCTCGGTGGCCGGTGTCATAATCCGATCGTAAGCTTCCTGCAATGCCTTCATATTCGCTTCCGGCTCACCAGGCTGTTGGATCAGCATCAGCGTCATATCCTGTACCAGCTGCTGGTGCAGTTCCTGATTCAGCATATCGAGCGTCAGCGCGGACAGATAGCTCTGACGCAGTTTCTGGTACTGCTCAGGAGCAATATCGACGACACCGTTTTGCTGGGAGCGCAGGCGTTGATCCATCAGGATGTCCGTGCTGGTACGCGCATAGGTGGCAAACAGCTTGTTCAGCTCGTCCGTCTTGCGCGCGATTAGCGCATCAAACTCTTGCTGTGTCAGCCCTTTCTCACGCAGCGTCGCCAGTTCACGCGCCATAAACGTCACGCCCGGCTCAACGCCCTCGCTATTCGGCACGTCCATATGGATCGCGCACTGAGAACGGGTATAAAACACATTGCAGTCGAAGCGGAGGTTGTTACCCTTCTGCGGGCTCTTCTCCAGCACCTGCTGCAAATGCCAGAACATCGCCTCCCGCGTCATATCACCCAGCCAGTAGCGCACCAACGCCTGCGATTCACGAATCGGGTGCCACGGCGCATCCCACATCAACGACAGCGTATCCTTCTGGACGTTGTTATTCATCAGGCTGATCGCCTGCGTCGGCAGCGGACTTAACGTCGGTAAGGGCGCTGGCGCTTCGCGTTTCCCTTCCAGCGGGGAGAAGACTTTGCCAATCTGCTCGATCACGCTGCGGTTATCCACATGACCAACGATGTAGAGCGTCATGGCATCTGGCGTATACCAGGTTTTATAAAACTGCTGGAGCTGCTCGCCATTTAACGGTGGTTTGACGTCCTGAGCAGGATCGTGCGCCAGCAGAGGCGAGCCTTTCAGACGATAGCGCCAGCTCGGATCCTGTGGGTTAACCGGAAAGGTTGCGACCTGATCGGGCACCTTCAGCGCCGCCTGTAGGCTTTTTTCGTCGAACGTCATCTGTCCTGCGCTTTCAGCCAACCACGTCAGCGCTTCTTTCAGCAGCTCGGGGCGATTATTCGGCAAACTCAGGTTATACGACGTGAAATCGTACGAAATAATGGCCGGAGGCAGAACGCGGGAGCCGTTAGCATCGCTCATCCACGTGGAAGGTCGCTGAACTGCGGACAGTTTATCGCCGGGCGCTAAGGCCAGACGAGGAAGAAAATGGGCAAAACCTACCTGCTGGGCGTTTTCCAACAGTGACCCGGCATTCACCACCAAGCGCAACTCAACCCGATCGCCGGGGCGCTGTGGCGTGGTTAATAACTGCCAGGTAAAACCATTATCAAGCTTACCCTGCTGCCAGGCAGGATCGGGCTGTAGTGCTTCAGCCTGCACGCTGCTGCTGACCACTGCCAGCAACAAACCACCAACGAAAAGCGCCTTTTTGGTGCCCTGCATGTGAACCCCTACTCATAGCTATCCAACATAATAAAATGTGGTTATTGTTAATCGTTATGGTGACCTTGCGTCTGCCACCGCACACTCTCGTGGATATATCACGGAAAAAATTGAAGACGCGAAGTGTACCATTCCCTTAGACCGCGCGCTTTTGTCTATGTCACTCCATGAGGCGAAATAATCTGCAAAAAAGGTAAAAATAGTCATATTTAACAATATTTTTACGTTTCATGGCGAGTCAGGGAGGCGGGAGAAACAGTTTGGTTCGATGTGTGCGCAGACAAAAAAATTCCCCACGGTGCCTTAACACCGCAGGGAACTGATTTAGAAAACTATACCGAGATTATAGGAATTATGACTGCGCCGTCGGCGTGGCTGCGTTGTCGCTTTTATTCGTACCAGACAGCTCAGCATCCAGTTTCTTCTCATCCAGCTCGCGGCAATATTTCGCTACCACGATAGTCGCAACACCGTTACCAATCAGGTTAGTCAGCGCACGGGCTTCTGACATGAAGCGGTCAATACCCAGAATCAGCGCCAGACCAGCAACAGGCAGGTGGCCCACGGCAGACAGCGTTGCCGCCAGCACGATGAATCCGCTTCCCGTCACGCCCGCTGCACCTTTAGAGGACAGCAGCAGCACCACCAGCAGAGTAATCTGATGCCAGATATCCATGTGGCTGTTGGTCGCCTGAGCGATAAACACTGCCGCCATCGTCAGGTAGATAGAGGTACCGTCAAGGTTGAACGAGTAGCCAGTAGGAATGACCAGACCGACGACAGACTTTTTACAACCCACCTTCTCCATCTTCTCCAGCATACGTGGCAGCACGGATTCAGAAGAGGACGTACCCAGTACGATCAGCAGTTCTTCACGGATGTAGCGAATGAATTTGAAGATACTGAAGCCGGTCGCTTTAGCAATACTTCCCAACACCAGGAAGATGAACAGGACACAGGTAATGTAGAAGCAGGCGATCAGCTGCCCCAGCTGCACCAGCGTACCGACACCATATTTACCGATGGTGAAGGCCATTGCACCGAACGCACCCAGCGGAGCCAGTTTCATGATCATGTTAATGACGCCGAAAATGACCTTGGAGAAGCTGTCGATCACGTCAAAAATCACTTTGCCTTTTGCCCCTAAGCGGTGCAATGCAAAGCCGAACATCACGGCAAACAACAGAACCTGCAAAATATTACCGCTGGCAAACGCGCCGACCACACTCGCCGGAATCACGTCCATCAGGAACGGAATCAGACCCTGTTGCGAAGCCTGTTGGGTATAAACTGCCACCGCAGACGCATCAAGCGTACTTGGATCGATGTTCATGCCCGCGCCAGGTTGCACGATGTTGACCACGACCAGGCCGATAATCAGCGCAATCGTACTCACAATTTCAAAATACAGCAGGGCGACCGCACCAGTACGACCGACCGACTTCATGCTTTCCATTCCTGCGATACCGGTAACCACCGTACAGAAGATAACCGGCGCAATAATCATTTTAATTAATTTAACAAACCCATCGCCCAGAGGCTTCATTTGCTCGCCAAGTTGAGGGTAGAAATGCCCCAACAGTATCCCTATCGTAATGGCAGCAAGAACCTGAAAATAAAGACTTTTAAAAATTGATGTTTTCATACATACGTCCTATGGTGGGGAAAACACAGGAGGGGAATAGGGTACGAAAATGCCGCCTGTGATTGCGCCGGAAAGTAACATTGCAATAACAAGCTGAGAATGTTTTATAAGTTTAGTTTGTGAACGACAGGTTAAAAACAAGAGCTGAATCACGTCAGCAAGAATTATAAAGAAACATCAGTGCAATTTACTTGTAACAGATGCACATTTTTGCAGCAGGATAATCCCCTATAAAAGCGCACAAACCCCCGCCATACGGGGAAAGTGCCTTTCAGGAAACCTATCCACAAAAAGTAACATTTACGTTACCTGTGAAGAATCAGGAAGGCACGGTGAGGCAATGAATACCGCATTTCTTATCGTGCCGCGCTAGCTGCATGGCAAAACGCGCCTGTGACAACAGCAGCGCCGCCGCCTCTGGCCGAGGATCGGTAATGGTGAGGATACCCACGCTGACAGCCCGTGCAGGCTGGGCGTCCGCGGGTAAAAAAGGCAGATTGATCGCCAGCATGACGTTTTGCGCCCAGTCTTGTGCTTGCCCGGTAGATCCCAGCGTTTTCCCGATGAGAGCGAATTCGTCACAATCGAGACGTGCCAGACAGGTGAGCCCCGCCTCGTTTTGTTCCTCAATCACCGCGCGAAGCTGCGTAGCCAGCGTGGCCATATCGCCCTGCTTGCTGGCTGAGGAATCAAGCCCGAAAACCAGCAGGCTGAATGGAGTAGCATCGGCCAGACGCTGTTCGAGGCGTCGCATAAAATGCGCTTTATCCGGTAACCCCACCCCTTCCGTTCCGGCAGAAAGAGATTGCTCCAGCAGTTGTTGATTGCGGTTGTAGCTGCGCACCAACGCGCCCAATTCATCATCATGATGCCAGGGCGGCAGCGTGAGCGGACGGTGCAGCATGGCATCCGGCGGGAGATTCTGTAACTCGATAATAATCCCACGCAGCGGGTGTATCAGCAGGCGGTTCATGCACCAGGTAATGGCGATCGACATAATCAACGCCAGTAGCAGGTACGTTGCCAGCATGGTGGAAAAGGTGCTGACAATAAATTGATACATCCGGTAGGAATCCGCCTGCAAGACCAGATGTGCCAGCGGTGCCGAATACTGCGTCTGCGGCGGGGAATAGAGCGGAATAGAAATACGGATCGGCAGCCTGAATACCCGCGCGATCCAGTCTGGCACCGGACGTTCTTTCGGGAAATTCGCATGCAGCGTCTGGAAATCATCCGGCAGCAGCACATCTGCCCGACTTAGAAAAGCAACCGGTAATAAGCTGTCCAGAATATTGCCAGCCCGCTGAACTTCCCCTTGCAGCACCGCGTCTGTCAGTGGTTGGCGCACGGAATAGGCGATGCTCTCCAGCTGTCTGGAATAATCTTCACGGCGTTGATGAACGAAGTGAAAGAGCTGTATGACGATAAACAGGCTGATCGTCACCAATGCCACGGCAGACACGGCTGTCATCTGTTTAATCGTTAATGAACGTCTGAGCCGCAAGCGCTTTCTCCGTCAACCTTTATGCAGACCTGAATACCTGACTCACCAGATAAAACAGGTGAGGAATACACAACGCGAAATCGCGCACGCGTTACGCACAGCAACACGGGTACGCGCGGCGACTAGTATAAGGCAGCTCATCGCCGCCTCAACGCTGTTTTCTGCTGATGTCTGGGGGATTTCATCTTAATCCTAGGCGACGCTCGGCAACAGCAGTAACGCGGCCTCAGAATAGGGGATATCCCCTGCATAAGCCAGTGTGGCTATTCGGGAACAGACGGAAGAGAGCGGACGACGTCAGGAAAAGAATCGAGCAGGCTTCTCGCCTGCCCGATAACGTCACGAGATGAGATTATTGCGGGTAAGGCACCCAGTCTCCGCCGTTCAGGCGGATGTAGGGTTTTCCCTGATATTGCATCACGATAGCGTTCTCATTTTCCGAGATCGCTTCCGTTTGCGGCAAGGCGCTCGTTAGCGTTTGCCAGTCAACAGAAGGCGCGGTGAACACTTTGCCATCCACCATTCGCGCCACCAATTCCGAAATCGCCAGATAGCTGCTCGGCGACGTCACCTCCAACGTGTTGCCCTGATGCGGAGCCTGTAGGCCAAACAGTTTCACGCCGACAGGAATATGCGTGATGCTCGGGCTGGGAATATCGCGCAGCCCGGACATTTGCATCTTATCCCCCGCCAGCGCCGCGCCGTGCTCCGGCACCACCACCACCATCACTTTGCGACCGGATTTCTGCAACACATCAAAAAACGCGTCCAGTTGGTCAAACAGAATCTTCGCACGTGGCGCATAGTCCGCCGACTGGTTGGTGCCGACAAAGCGGTTGCCGTCATGCAGTGGGATCAGGTTAAAGAAGGTCGCGTTACGCGTCGTTGTCGCTTTATCCCGCTCGCCCAGCCAGCGATTTAGCAGTTCCAGATCGTTATAAATCGGTTCGCCGTCGAACGAGGTAATCTGGTGGCTAATGCCTTCCTGCGACAGCATTGGGATCTGAATATCGCCCTCTTCACGTACTTCACGCAGGTAATTACCAAAGACGCCGGAATGATCGAGCATCAGTTGTTCTTCAAAACCCAGCTTCACCAAGTTGCTGAACAGGTAGCACTGTTGATTCACCGGCTGATACAAATCAGTGTGGGACTGCTGGCCGCAGCTTGCGCGCAGCAGGCGAATGGATGCAGGCCCGCTGTAAGCGGTGGCAGAGTTAAACTGACGGAACAGGATATCGAATTTCTTCCACAGCGGGTGATTGTCCAACTGCGCCACGTCCAGATCCGACCACGACAGCGAACAAATATTGATAATCAGGAGATCAAAAGGCTGTGCATCCTGCGGCAATGCGGCAGGGAACGCCGTGGTTCGTGCTTTTTCTCGCGTATAAAACTGATTCAGGTAAGCCGTTAGGTTCGCGTTCGTTGGCGGTAATGTCGCTTCAGGTAACGCCGCATCTCCCCCCGTTGGGGAAGTCGCCGCCGAGGGGGCCGTCGTCGTCGATGCCGCAGGCATCAGCGAAACAGCAGGCCCTGCCAAATTGACGATGTTTAACCACGCCAGCGCCGCCACGGTAAACACCGTAATACGAATCCACTGCGCGAAGAACAGGTAAGCCACGGTAATGACCACCGCCGCGCCGACCATTTGCCAGTTAATGAAGCGAGTTAACAGCTCCAGCAAATACGACGCGCTAAAGCCAGCGACCTGCGTTCCCTGACTAACAATGCTGTTGATACCCGGCAACCAGGTGTCATGGTAAAACAGCCCGATACCGAGTGGGATAGCAATAATATGCCGCCAGCGGTGCAGCGTAACGTTGGGGATCGGGAACAGCAGGAAGGCCAGAAAGACCAGATTAAGCAGCGGATGAAAATTCAGGTAGCCAAACCATAACAGGGCAAATTTCAGCAAGAAATACAAATTCCAGGCACCGAGCCCACGCCAGTAGCGCCATAAATTCTGCTGTTTTTGCATATGCGGTTGCTGCGAGCGTGTTTTTTCGTCCATTTTATTTTTTAGTCTCTGCTGAAGTCGGCTTGGTTGAGACCGTCTTTGTTGAAGAAGGGCTGCGCATCCAGACGCTCGCAGGTTGCAGGTAGCGCGGCGACAGCAGCCTGTTTTTCCAGTACTGAAGCCAGTGAGGAATCACACGGTGCGCCAGATACCCAAGCGTAAAGAAGACGACCGCGCTCAATAACACCAGTTGAACAATATCAAGCAGGTTCATAATGGTTCTCCCGGTGCGCGAGCCAGTAGATCAGGTTGCAGTAAATCAGGGTTTAATAAATCAATCGCAATCGGTTCACGCCGCGGCGTCTGACCGCGCGGTGCGGATTCGGCCTTCTGCAATTGAACATAATCGTTAAGCTGCTGCTCCTGACCCGGCGTGCCATCCTGAGCCAGCGATTTCACTTCTGCCAGAATCTGTAGATCTTGCGACCAGACAATCCGATTGCTGAACACTTCATTCACCGGCAGGCGAAAAATGGATTTCAGCGCGATATCGAGCTCATTCAGACGGCAATTGGACAAGAACAAAAACAGGCGATCCTGCACGATCGTGACGACATCACCAAAGCGTCGCAGCGTGCAGAGCGTCAACGCCTGAGCCGCCCGCACACCTGGCACGGGGCGCAATGCGACCAGCACGCCTTTGCTGCCTTCCGGCATGAGCGTGCTATCAATCAACATCTGCACGGACTGCCGAAAAGTCTCTGGAGGCTGGTAACCCTTAATCTGTAGCGGCCGCATGGTGGTCAGCAAGACCTCGACATCGACAGGCACATGCTTGGTAAAACGCTGCCCCTGCACGCTTTCAATCCGCGCCAGAAAACGGGATAACGGTTCGGAATGGGAGACAATAATATTGGCACCACATGCCAATAGCAGACGCTCGTCGCTGGCACGCAGGCAGGGCTTCATTTCCCGCACCACAATCTTCAGCAATTCACCACGCTGGCGCCGCAGGCTATGAACCTGTTTGACGAGCGTATCCACCTGACTGGTCTGATTCAGTGCAAAAACGAGGGTCGCCGCATGCGTCAGCATGCCGGTTTGTACCAAAATGGCGTTGTCGTCCATCAACTGCCAGTTTTCTGACAGCGCAGGCGCACCTTCCAGCACGCTCTTTTCTATCAGGAATAGCCCATCGTCATCCAGAGACGGCGTGAGGATGGGCTGCTCTTCCGTCAGCATGTGCCAGCCGTCGTTATCGGATTGCAGCATCTGTACCTTATTCGCCCGCACGCCTCTTTCTGTTGCCCACCATGACACCAGATACTGGGCACGATCCTGCTGCCATTGCAGGCTCGCCAAACCGTAGAGTCCGCGGTGTTGGGAAATCAGCATATTTCTCAGACGGGTCACACCGGTGCTGTGGCCGATGACCACCAGCGTACACTGGCGCTGATGCAGCCATGCTGCCGTGTCATCCACCCAGCGTTGCAGCCTTTCCGGCGAAATATCCCGCCACAGGCTGGCCGGCGCATAAAGCACCAGAAGGCGATTCTTGGGGCGTAATGCACGCATTAAATCATCGGTTAAATTCAGCAGCGCGGCTTTATTTTCCGGCAAAATATAGCAAGATAATTGTTTTTTTTCGGCACCATTTATCTCATTAGAAAATAGCGTTGTCAGCAGCGAATCAGATCGCTCCCCACAGCCTATTAACGCCATTCTCGCGTCATTATTCTGGACGTGTATGATTTGCTGGCAAAATAATGCGGCATCAACCTGCCGATCGATATTAACCCAATAAAAGCCAGCCTGCTGGAGCGTAACCAGCTCATCCCAAAGGTCACGAATACCTAATGAAAAGTTCTGCTTCATAGACTGATTTCTTTTCCGTTAATGGCGGGCGTGCCACCTTAAATATACAGTCAAAATAAACTCTAGCAGCCCCTTGTGGGATCACAACCGTACGCTATGAATTATTCCTATTCGTTAATAAATCGCCCATTACTATTTTTTCCTATTCACATTGCAATCATGAATTCATTGCTATAGTTAATTGGCACACCTGACACCTTATTAAAGACAGCAGAGGCGTAAACCGTCATCTGCCAGACTGTCTGTTATGGGTGCGACCACATCTGCCACGCAGATGTTTCCCTTTTATCAATCTCAATGATAATGGATAGCCTATTTCAGAGGCATGGGATGAATAACGAACCGACTCGTAGAGATACCAGCGCACGCGCCGATTTAACCGAAAATGCAAGAACCGAGGACGACCTGCGAGTTCTCAGTCAGGCTTTTTCTTTACCTGAAATAAACTATATCGATATTGCCCGTCAGGCGCGTCTGAGCCAAATGATGGCTCGTTGGCCGCTGCTGGATGAATTAAAAGAACCGGCCGGGAGCGACTGACGATGCCCGTGATTGCATTGCAGGGAATCCGTGGCGGTGTGGGCACAACCTCAATAGCGGCCGCACTGGGGTGGGCCTTCCAACGGTTGGGCGAGCCCGCGCTGGTGATTGATTTCTCGCCGGACAATTTGCTGCGCATTAACTTCAATATGCCGTTTGAGCAACGCCGCGGCTGGGCGCGGGCGGAAGCCGACGACGCGCCGTGGCAAACTGGCGCCATGCAATATCTGCCCGGATTGGATTTTCTGCCGTTTGGTCGCCTGAACGCACAGGAAGTCGCTACGCTTCAACAGCATTACCATCAGCACCCCGCACTCTGGCAAAACAAGCTGGCGCAGCTCAGCGCAGCAGGTCGCCATCGCTGGATACTGATCGATGTGCCAGCGGACAATAGTCCGCTCACGCGGCAGGCGCTAGCCACCGCGAATACCGTCTTTCAGGTGGTGGTGGCGGATGCCAACTGCCATTCACGCTTACATCAGCAGGCATTGCCGCGCCAGTGTCATTTTCTGGTTAATCAATTTTCCACCCTCAGCACGCTCCAGCAGGATTTACACCAGCTCTGGCTGCACACGCTTTCACATCTGCTGCCGCTGGTGGTACACCGTGACGAAGCCCTGGCAGAATCGCTGATGCTGAAACAGCCGCTGGGCGAATGCCGCCCGGACAGCGTGGCAGCGGAAGAGATCATGACGCTGGCAAACTGGTGCCTGATTCACGTTAAGGAAAGCGGCGTATGAGCGGGATCCTGCGCCTCTTTCTCGTCCCGCCCGCCAGGCAGGCGATACAGCAGCGCTACCGCGGCTATCGTCAGCAGGGTGCCTCCGCCTTCGCCGCCTTTTTCGCTACGCTGTTTGCGATACTCGGCTGGATCTTCCTGCGGCTGGAGTCTGAAGGCTGGCAACAGATTCGCGCGCAACGGACCTACTGGTTCCCACACATCTTGCCTCAACGCCCGCGTCCGGCCGATATCCTTCGCTATCTGACGCAAGGTCTTTGGCTGCTGACCATCAAAAACGGCCAGTTGCCGACATCACGCCGCAATTACTTCTCGGCGCTACCGCGCTGGCGGCAACGCTACATGAACGCGCAGCAAGCGCTGTTTGTCCGCTTTAGTCACGCCAATGCTGACGATCGCGAAGACAGTGAATCTGATTCCGCCAAAACGAACAGCCTACAGAGGCTGGTGACGGTGATACTGAGCCTGCTGTGTGCGGCGCTGGCGTTGCTGTGCATCACGCAGCCGTTTGATTTGCTATCGCAGTTTATTTTCATGCTGCTGCTGTGGGGCATCGCCATGCTCGTTCGTAACATGCCGGGACGCATGCCGACGCTCATGATGATCGCCCTTTCTTTCACCGTCTCCTGCCGCTACCTGTGGTGGCGCTACACCGAAACGCTGAACTGGGACGATCCCCTCAGCCTGGTCTGCGGTATGTTACTGCTGGCGGCGGAAACCTATGCCTGGGTCGTGTTGGTTCTGGGCTATTTCCAGACGATCTGGCCGCTGAACCGCCATCCGGTTTCACTGCCGGAAGACAGCAAAACGTGGCCGACCGTCGATCTCATGATCCCGACCTACAATGAACCGCTGAGCGTCGTGAAACCGACGGTGTATGCCGCGCTAGGCATCGACTGGCCTAAAGACAAACTCAATATTTATATTCTGGATGACGGTGGCCGCGCCGAATTTAAAGCCTTCGCAGAGGAAGTCGGCGTTCATTACATCGCCCGCGTCACGCATGAACATGCCAAAGCCGGGAACATCAACAACGCACTGAAGCAGGCGGAAGGCGAATTCGTCGCCATTTTCGACTGCGACCACGTTCCTACCCGCTCCTTTCTGCAATTAACGATGGGCTGGTTTTTCAAAGACAAAAAGCTGGCGATGCTGCAAACACCGCACCATTTCTTCTCGCCCGACCCCTTTGAGCGCAATCTGGGTCGCTTTCGCCGCACGCCCAACGAGGGCACGCTGTTTTACGGTCTGGTTCAGGACGGTAACGACATGTGGGACGCCACATTCTTCTGCGGTTCCTGCGCCATCCTGCGGCGTAAACCGCTGGATGAAATTGGCGGCATCGCAGTCGAAACAGTAACGGAGGATGCACACACCTCGCTGCGCCTGCATCGCCGTGGATACAGCTCGGCGTATATTCGTATTCCGCAGGCCGCCGGGCTGGCGACCGAAAGCCTCTCGGCTCATATTGGGCAGCGTATTCGCTGGGCGCGCGGCATGGTACAGATCTTCCGGTTGGATAACCCGCTGTTAGGCAAAGGGCTGAAACTGGGGCAACGGCTGTGTTACGCCAACGCCATGATGCACTTTCTGTCCGGTATTCCCCGGTTGATCTTTCTCACCGCGCCGCTGGCGTTTCTCCTGTTGCACGCCTACATCATTTTCGCCCCGGCGCTGGCCATCGCGCTCTACGTGCTGCCGCACATGGTGCACGCCAGTCTGACCAACTCCCGCATCCAGGGGCGCTACCGTCACTCTTTCTGGAGTGAGATTTATGAAACCGTGCTGGCGTGGTACATCGCTCGCCCCACGACCGTGGCGCTATTTAACCCGCACAAAGGGAAATTCAACGTGACGGCCAAAGGCGGACTGGTTGAAGAACAACACGTTGACTGGGTGATCACCCGGCCTTATCTGGTACTGGTGCTGCTGAATATCGCTGGGGTGGTATATGGCGTCTGGCGTCTGATTTACGGGCCATCGGAAGAGCTCATGACGGTGATCATCAGCCTGATCTGGGTCGCGTATAACATGACCATTCTCGGTGGCGCCGTTGCGGTTGCGGTCGAGGCCAAGCAGGTACGTCAGGCGCATCGAGTAGAAATGTCGATGTCCGCCGCGATTTTGCGCCCCGATGGTCATCTTTTCCCCTGCATCCTGCGCGACTATTCCGATGGTGGCGTCGGTATTGAAACCCGCGAATCAGGCATTCTTCAGGTCGGGGACAGCGTCTCGCTGTTGCTAAAACGCGGCCAGCAGGAGTATGCCTTCCCTTTCAGCGTCACCCGCGCGTTCGACAACAAGATTGGCCTGCGCATGACCAATCTGACCATTCGCCAGCATATTGATTTTATTCAATGTACGTTTGCCCGCGCCGATACCTGGGCGCTCTGGCAAGACAGTTTTGCACAGGATAAACCGGTCGAAAGTCTGGTTGATGTGCTGGCTCTCGGCTTCCGCGGCTACCTGCGTCTGGCGGATTACGCGCCGCCCATCATACGCAGCATTATTCTGGTCTTCCTCAATATCGTGGTGTGGGTGGTGTCATTCATCCCGCGCTATGTAGGAAAACGCACCGTAACAGATCAGTCGGGCACTGCCCTGCCGGAAAAAGCTGCCCATCAGGGCAAGACGCCGTTTGCCCATGAAACACGATTTGCACAAGAGAACCTGTTTGCAGAAAAGACAGTGGCTTGATTGCCATTCACAGGCCGTGATCAACGGTCTCTCTCCCGACAACGAGAAAGACCCTTAACATTGATGATGACACGATGACGAAAAAAATAATCTGGTTCACCGCATTGGCTTTAGGCGTCAGCTCATTATCTCAGGCTGTCACCGCGCCGCACGCACAGACACCGGCCACAGGGGACGCAGCCCAGCCGCCTGCTACCGCAACGTCAGCGACAGCCATGCCAGCGGTTCCTCTTGCACAGCCGTCGACTAATGCCGCCGTGCGCAACGTGATGCTGCCCTTTGCGCAAATCGCACCGGCACCGGGCACCTTTGCATTGCGCGGCATCAATCCCGACGGGCAAATTGAGTTCGGCGTTCGCAGCGACGAAGTCGTCACACAGGCTTCCCTCGATCTCGAATTTACCCCGTCGCCGGCGCTGATCCCCACCGAGTCGCATATCAAAGTTTACCTGAACAATGAGCTAATGGGCGTCACGCCACTTGGCAAAGAGCAGATGGGGAAATCCAATCGCGTCCGTATTCCTATCGATCCGCGCTACATCACGGACTTTAACCGCCTGCAATTGGTGTTCGTCGGCCATTATCAGAACATCTGTGAAAATCCGGCCAGTACCAGTCTCTGGCTGGATGTCAGTAAAGCCAGCACACTCAACCTGCAATTCCAGAAACTGACGCTGAAGGACGATCTGTCGCCGTTCCCTGCGCCGTTTTTTGACAGCCGCGATACCCGCCCGCTGACGCTGCCCATCGTCTTTGCCGGCCAGCCGGATCTGGTTCAGCAGCGTGCCGCAGCGATGCTTGCCTCCTGGTTTGGCAGCAAAGCGCAATGGCGTGGGCAGTCTTTCCCGGCGCTCTTCAACCAGTTACCGGAGAGCCACGGCATTGTGTTCGCCACAAACGATAAGCGGCCGGATTTCCTGCGTGATACCCCCGCCGTAAACGGGCCAACGGTATCTATCGTCAGCCACCCTAACGATCCTCACATTAAGCTGCTGCTGGTTCAGGGGCGTGATGACAATGAGCTGCTCACCGCCGTACAGGGCATCGCCCAGGGGAACACGCTGTTCCGTGGGCAGAGCGTCACCATCGATAAGGTGGAGCAGCTTGCTCCACGCCAGCCGTATGATGCGCCAAACTGGGTTCGCACCGACCGCCCAATGACCTTCGCCGAGCTTCAGCAATATAACGAACAACTGCAAACTGACGGCATCGTGCCCCGCCCTATTTCACTCACGATGAACCTGCCGCCCGACTTGTTCCTGATCCGCAGTCAGGGCATCGATATGCGCCTGAAATACCGCTACACCGCGCCGCAGATTCAGGACGGTTCGCGTCTGAGCATCAACCTGAACAATCAGTTTGTGCAGGCTTTCTCGCTGGCGCCGGAGCACGACCAGAATTCCCTGTTAATGCGCCTGCCGCTGACGCAGGGGCTATGGGATTCCAACAAGAGCCTGTCAATTCCGGCGCTGAAACTGGGTACCACCAACCAGCTACGCTTTGATTTCAACTACACCACGCTGCTCTCCAGCGGCACCGCTGACCGCTGCGAAACCTATACGCCCGTCGTGAATCACGCCGTCATCGACAGCAATTCGACGATTAACTTCTCTGGCTACCGCCACTTTATGGCGATGCCGGATCTGCGCGCCTTTGCCAATGCTGGCTACCCGTTCAGCCGACTGGCTGACCTGTCACAAACGCTGGTGCTGGTGAACAAGCAACCACAGCCCGCGCAGGTTAGCGCCATGCTGAACGCCATCGGTAACATTGGGGCGCAAACCGGCTATCCGGCGCTGGCGGTACAGCTCAGCGATGACTGGACGCAAATCGACAAGCAGGACAGCGATATTCTGATGATCGGCGCTATCCCGCCAGCGCTGCACGATGACAGCAAAATCAACCTGCTGGTCGAGCAAACGCAAAGCTGGATTAAACAACCGACACGCCAGACCGCGGTCCTGGATATTGACCCGCCTGACGCTGACGCAAAACCAGACAGCAAAACCACCGTCAGCGGTGATGGCCCGATGTCGGCGATTATCGGCTTCCAGTCTCCGTATCACGACCAGCGTAGCGTTGTCGCCCTGCTGGCCGATAGCCCACAGGGCTATACGCTGCTCAATAACGCGCTGATCGACAGCGAAAAAAGAGCCTCGCTGTTCGGCTCCGTTTCCGTCATCCGCGAATCGGGTATTAATAATCTCCGCGTCGGAGACATTTATTACGTCGGCCATCTGCCGTGGTGGGAACGCATCTGGCACGCATTGGCGCAACATCCCGTCTGGCTAGCCATCATCTCGACGCTTACCGTCGTTATTGTTGCCTGGCTGCTGTGGCGTGGCCTGAAATTCTTCAGTCGCCGTCGCCTGTCGCCGGATGAAAGGGACTAACGCACCATGCCACGCGTGCTGCGCTACCTGATCCCCACGTTGCTGTGGCTATGGGCTTCCCAGGCCACCGCCACCGTCTGCGACTGGCCAGCCTGGGAGCAGTACAAACAGCATTACATCAGTGCGGAAGGACGGGTGATTGATACCTCTACCCCCAACAAAATCACCACGTCCGAAGGGCAAAGCTACGCCATGTTCTTTGCTCTGGTCGCCAACGATCGCGTGATGTTTGATCGGCTGCTGCAATGGACGGAAAACAACCTGTCCGCAGGCGATTTACGTGCGCATCTGCCCGCCTGGTTGTGGGGAGAAAACAAAGATAAGCAGTGGACGGTGCTGGATCCCAACTCCGCTTCCGATGCCGACCTGTGGATCGCCTACAGCCTGCTTGAGGCTGGTCGGCTGTGGAAAGAGGCGCGCTATCAGACAGTTGGCACCGCGTTGCTCGCCCGTATCGCCAAAGAAGAGGTCGTCAATATTCCAGGACTAGGTGTGATGTTGCTGCCCGGCAAAGTAGGCTTCGCAGAGAAAGAGAGCTGGCGATTAAATCCCAGTTACCTTCCGCCACAGCTGCTGGCTCGCTTTGCGCCACTGAGCGAGACGTGGAAAGCGATGCAGCGCACCACGCAACGCCTGCTGTTGGAAACCGCGCCAAAAGGCTTCTCGCCTGATTGGGTCATCTGGCAAAAAGATAAGGGCTGGCAGCCTGATACCACCAAACCCAACATCGGCAGCTACGACGCCATCCGCGTCTATCTGTGGGCAGGGATGATGGCCGACAGCAGCAAAGGGAAAACCGATCTGATCAAACAGTTTCAGCCAATGGTTCAGCAGACGATAAAGCAAGGTCTGCCACCCGAAAAAACCGACACCGTGACAGGCACCGTCACTGGACAGGGATCGGTTGGGTTTTCCGCTTCGCTGCTTCCGATGCTTTCTCGTCAGTCGGATGCACTGGCTACCCAACGACAGCGGCTGGCCGACAACCCTCCGGGGGATGATGCGTATTTCTCCGCCTCTCTGACGCTCTTTGGTCAGGGATGGGATCAGAAGCGCTATCGCTTCACTTCACAAGGCCAACTTTTACCGTCTCGGGGCAGCCAATGCACAACAACACCGTAAACTGGCTGCGCTTCCTCCCGTTATTGCTGGTTGCTGCGCCGCAGGCATACAGTGCGGAAATCGCATCGCCAGAGCAATTTTTGATGGAGCAGGTGCGTCTGGGAGAAGCCAGCAACAAAGACGACCTCGTACGCCAATCGCTTTATCGACTGGAACTTATCGATCCAAACAACCCCGAGGTTATCGCCGCCCGATTACGGCTGGCGCTGCGTCAAGGCGATCAGGCTCAGGCTCGTCAGCAACTGGACAAGCTGAAGGCGGTGGCTCCCGACTCTGCCACCTACCGTCAGTCAGCCACCACGCTGGCACTGACGCAGGATGCCGCTCGCCAGCAATTACAGCAGGCGCGCTTGCTGTCTACCGCCGGGCGCTATGCTGAAGCCAAAGTGCAGTACGATGCGCTCTTTCACGGCGATCCGCCAACGCTTGAGCTCGCCGTAGAATATTGGCGTCTGGTTTCTCGCTTACCTGACCAGCAGCCTCTGGCGATTAAACAACTGGAAACGTTAGATCAGGTCTACCCGAATAATGTGCCGCTGCGCATGGTGCTGGCACGGCTGTTGTTCAGCCAGAACCGCAATGAGCAAGCCTATCCCCTACTCAAACAGCTTTCTAACGACCCCGTCGGGCGTAGCCAGGCAGCATCGCTATGGCTGGAAATTATTGGCCGGATGCTGGTCACGCCACAAAGCGTGGCTGAACTAAACCGCTTTCTGACCGTGTTTGATGAAGGCGAACAGGCGGATACGGCACGTAAAGAACTCAGCCGCCAGCAGGGAATATTAGCCGACCCCGTTTATCAGGGGCGGCTGCGTGCACTGGCGCAGATTGAAGATGGTGGCGGCAATAGCGCCACGCTTAGCGAGTTGAATAAGGCACTGGCGGCCACGCCAAACGATCCTGAACTCATCGGTGCCATTGGTCTGGTTTACCTGCGCGCAGGCGATCGGGCAAAAGCGCTGACACAGTTCCAGAAGGCATTGCAGGCAGATGTTAATCGCCTGAACAGCGGCAAATGGGAAGGACTGATCCAAAGCACGCAATATTGGACCACCATTGCGGAAGGTGACAACGCGCTGAAAGCTAACAATCTATCGCTGGCGCGGCAGAAATATCAGCAGGCACGCCAGATGGATAATACCAATGCTTATGCGCTGATTGGTTTGGGCGACGTGGCTGTTGCCAGCAAAAATGATACTGCCGCCCAGCCGCTCTACCAGCAGGCTTTACACCTTGAACCCGGTAATGATAATGCCCTACGCGGATTGGTTGGTATTTACCAGCGGCAGTCGCCGGAGAAAGCACTCGCTTACCTCAACAGCCTGCCGCGCAGCCAGCAGAATACGATGCGGGAGACACTTGCTGCCCTGCAACTCAATATCCTGAAACAGCAGGCGGACCAGTTGTCGGAACAGCAGCAGTGGACGCAGGCCGAAGAAAAATATCGTCAGGCCAACCAGCAGGATCCGAACGATATATGGCTCGCTTATCACTATGCCCAGACGCTGCGCCAGTTGGGACAAACGCAGCAGGCGGACCGCGTGGTACAACGCGCAACTGCCGTGCCACCCACCAACGCCGAGAAGAACTATGTTTACTCACTGTACCTGTCGTCTACCAATCGTGATGAGCAAGCACTCGCTCACCTGAACACGCTTCCCACTGCAAAGTGGAGCGACGACATGCGCGAATTGTCCCAGCGCCTGACGATTCAGACCACGCTGGCGAAAGCGGAAGCGATGCGCGATGCGGGTGACGAACCTGCCGCTATTGTATTCCTGCGCCAGCAACCGGCTGACACCCGTATCGACCTGCTGCTGGCAGACTGGGCGCTGGCACGGGGTGAATACGCGACAGCGCTGGCGGAGTATCAACGTATTCGCACACGGGAGCCACAGAACCCCGACGCCCAGTTAGGTGAGATCGACGCGTTTATCGCGCAGGGTCGGCAAGATGATGCGCGCCAGCGCCTGAACCAGCTCCCAACACAGGCGGCGGATACACTTAACAGCCAGCGGCGCGTCGCCAATGCCTGGCAAGCGGTAGGCAATCCGCAAAAATCAGCGGCGCTTTTCCGCCAGCTAAAAATCGATGCGCAGAAAGGGCCGGTCGGCCAAACTCCTATCGATCAAACGACAGCGCTGATCTATCGCGATGCGGCACGCGTTGAACAACAGCAGTCTCAACCAGAGCAGGCGCAGCAGGACTATAAACAGGCGATGGTCGCCAGCGGCATCGCTCCCGCGCTACCGCAAAGCGACGATGACTACACCCGGCTGACACGTAATAAAAGCAGCGATGACTGGCTGCAACGCAGCATCCGCGCTGACGCAGCGGATCTGTATCGCAAGCAGGATATTACCGTCACCCTCGATCACGATTACTCGAGTTCAAGCGGCACCGGTGGGATTTCCGACCTGAGCGCCCATAACACCCTGTTGCAGGTGGACATGCCGCTGTACGACGGCCGCGCCTTCTTCCGCACGGATACCGTACAGATGAACGCCGGTTCCTTCTCGACAGGCAGTAACGGCGCGTACCGGGAAACCTTTGGCACCTGCGCCACGCGGGACTGCTTCGACGGTAAATCACAGAAAGCCACCGGCACCAGCGTTGCCGCAGGCTGGAAAAACGATCGCTGGTCAGCGGATCTCGGCACCACACCGCTCGGCTTCGACGTAGTGGATGTTGTCGGTGGCGCAAGCTACAGCGGCGACTGGCGACAAATCGGCTGGACGGCGACGGCCTCCCGCCGCCCAATATCCAGCTCATTACTGGCGTTCGGCGGCACCAAAGACCCCGGCACGGGCATAACCTGGGGCGGTGTGCGAGCCACGGGCGTCAGTCTCGGGCTGAGCTACGATCGGGGCGAAGCGCACGGCGTCTGGAGTGATTTCAGCCTCCACCAGATCACCGGTAAAAATGTGGCCGATAACGATCGCGCCCGTGCAATGGCAGGTTATTACTACAAGCTGATTAACGAGGATAACCGACGCGTCACGGTCGGTCTGAACAGCATGTGGTGGCGCTACCAGAAGGATCTCAGCGGCTACTCGCTCGGTCAGGGCGGTTACTACAGTCCGCAGCAATATTTCTCGCTGGGCGTGCCAGTGAATTACCGGCAGCGGACGGAAAACTGGTCGTGGGAACTCGGCGGATCGCTGTCGTGGTCGCGTTCTTCTACCAAAGACCAGCGCCGCTATCCACTGACCGGCCTGCTGGGTAACGCTGCGCTCACCGACAGAGACACCATCGAGCAGGGTAGCAGCAGCTCCGGCTTCGGCTATACGGCGCGAGCGCTTGTCGAACGCCGCCTCAGTTCACACTGGACGCTGGGTGTCGGTATCGACATTCAGCAAGCGAAGGACTACACCCCAAGCCACGGCCTCATCTACCTGCGCTACTCCGCCTCCGGCTGGCAGGGCGACCTCGACAGCCCACCGCAGCCGCTTACGCCGTACGCGGACTTTAAATAGCGGCATCAGGAAAGATTGAGGGCTTCACCTTTACGCCACTGGCGCGGGCTAATGCCAAACCAGCGACGGAATGCGCGGGAAAAGGCGCTCACCTCGGAATAGCCGAGCAACAGCGCCATTTCCGAAATCGGTAGTTGCTTCTGTTGAAGATAGTGTGTCGCCATTTCACAGCGCAGTTTGTCTACCAGCAGAGAGAAGCTGAGTCCTTCCTCCCGCAGACGGCGCTGGAGCGACCAACTGGACAACCCCACCTTCTCCGCCACCTCTTCCAGTGTCGGCTCTTTCTGCATCAATAACAGATGAACCTGCGTACGCACCTGATCGACAATACTTTGCTGCGGTGACGTCTCGTTCAGACGGCGAATGGCATCTTGCATCACCAGCAGCAATGTCATGTCGCGATCCGGCATGGTGCGGACCAACTGATGCTTGGGAATAAGCAGAGAATTGTAGGGTTGATCGAAGTAAACCGGCGCATCGAACACCTTACAGTGCTCATGCCACATTTCTGGGCGTGGATGCTCAAAGTGCACTTCGCGCGGTGCCCAATGCTTGCCCAAAACATGACGAATCAGGTTAAGAAACATGCCGAGCGTCAGTTCGGCATCCTGCCGACGATGCAGAATGGCGCCGTGCCGCACCTGATAATCCAGCCGCCAGCAGTCGCCTTTATCCACCATGCGCGTCAGCGTGTCGTGCTGATGACAGGGAAACGCCTTCACCACATTGTGCAGCGCCTGCTCCAGGGTATCCGAACATAAACCGATATAGCCGATCAGACCTAATGACTGCGGTTTAAACTGCTTGCCGTAGCGTAAACCGAAATTATCAACGCCTGAATTACGCGCGGCTTCCTCCATCACACGGCAATAGTTCACCAGCCCCAGACTGAGCGTCGGGCTGGCGAGCTGCTCGGGATCGACGCCGCTGATGCCGAAGATACGATCGGCATCACCGCCACTATCATGGATAAAGTCGCCGAGTCCGGTTGCCGCCGCCGCCAGCACACCACAGTTGCGGGAGAACGCCGCATTCAGCGCCGAAGAGTACGTCACGTTTTCCATTGCCTTTCACCTCGCCGTATCACACGGCCCGCCAACGGGCCATGAAACGATCAGCAGACTTCATACCAGCAAGTTTCATACCAGAGCGAGAGGAAGCGAAATCAATGGGTTACAAATCTCTTGTGGGACGAGCAGGCATTACCATAGCGCACGCTGCCCGCCCGTGGTGCATTCAGGCCACGCCAATCGGCAGGTCGCTGGTTTCCAGATAGCGCCGACACAGGCGCACGCTGTGTTTTGCCCAGTCTGGCCCAAGACTCTGCGCCATCTCGGTTTCTGCGTGCGACCCTACCCACGCCGTAAGCTGGATGCGCCGCTGGATCAACAGCGTCGGCAACAGCGCCAATTCCTCATCGCTGACGTGCGCCACACGTTCATAACCACACAGCCAGTTTTCAACCCACTCCGCCGCACGCGGATGGTGCTCAACAAAGCTGATCGCCGCGGCCAGATCGTGCAGATACCACCCCATACCGCAGTCATCAAAATCGATAACTCGCGTTTCGCCACGATGCAGAAGCAAATTGGTCAGGCGCAGGTCGGCATGAATCAACCCGTAGCGGTGCGACGCTTTGCCAAATTCCGCCATTTCCGCCGCCATACGCCCGATGGCCTCTTCGACAATACCGTGTTCGCCACTCGATAGGTTCGGCGCGTCACGCCAGTTTCCCCAATGACTCTGCGCACTGACCATCGTGTGATGATCCCAGACAATACGCTGGAAGCCGTCAGGTTTTTGCCATTGGCGGCTATGCTGGTGCAGGCGAGCGGTGATCTCGCCCAGTTGCTGGAACGCTCGCGGATCAATGCTGGTGGTCGGCATCTCGCCGTCAATCCAGTGAAACAGCACGGCATAGCGACAGGAACCGTCGGATAAACTCAGTGACTGCACCCGCTCCCCGTCCACATTACGAACCGCTTCCGGCACGGCAATGCCCGTCTCTCGCAGCGCATCCAGCCACAGCAGCTCGCTTTCAATCTCCGCTTTCTGGTGATAGTGGCTGCGATGTAACCGCAGTGCATAACGCTTACCTGCCGACGAAACAAGAAACGTCGCATTTTCCGAGCGGCACAGCAGCCGCACTTCCCCTTGCAGCGCCGCCGGATAGCAGGCAAGCGCCCGGTGCGCCAGCGCGGTAATTTCTGCATTACTTAAGGTGTCATATTGTTTAGCACTCATGGTTCCCACTCCGACGCAAGTCAACGAGCGTTCAGCATGGCGTGTGTCGTACAGAGAAACTTGACGCACCAGAACCCCGGTTTGACCCCAGAAGGCGCTGGCGCGATACCCACCGTAAAAGTTGACTTCAGCGCGCAGCATTCGATACGCCAGCGTCAAGTTTTCCACCAACAAGCGTGGGCATTATCGCTACACAAGCCAACAGGGGTTGCCGTACTGGCCCTGAATAACCATGAGCAGACTGACGGGGATAATGTGATGACGAGCAAATTAAAGCCCACGCTGGGCACCCTGCATTTGTGGGGTATCGCGGTAGGACTGGTAATTTCTGGTGAATATTTTGGCTGGAGCTACGGCTGGGGTGTCGCGGGTACGTTGGGATTTTTAGTCACGACGCTGTTCATTGCCGCCATGTACACCTGTTTTATTTTTAGCTTTACCGAACTCACTACGGCGATCCCCCATGCTGGCGGCCCTTTTGCCTATAGCCGACTCGCGTTCGGCGATCTGGGTGGCCTGATTGCCGGTATGGCCACGCTGATTGAATTTGTTTTCGCACCACCAGCCATTTCAATGGCGATTGGCGCCTATCTGAACGTGCAATACCCCGAGTTGAATCCCAAATTCGCGGCCGTTGGCGCATACCTTATCTTTATGAGCCTGAACATTCTCGGCGTGAAGCTGGCGGCGATGTTTGAGCTGGTGGTCACACTACTGGCCGTCATGGAACTGCTGGTGTTTATGGGCGTGGTTGCGCCAGGCTTCAGCCTGAGTAATTTCGTGGCACACGGTTGGGCGGGACAACATG
The DNA here is from genome assembly GCF_015689195.1 of Pectobacterium aroidearum. Lineage (GTDB taxonomy): Bacteria > Pseudomonadota > Gammaproteobacteria > Enterobacterales > Enterobacteriaceae > Pectobacterium > Pectobacterium aroidearum. Next base: position 97,555 of record NZ_CP065044.1, on the reverse strand, counting down.
AATTTTCACCCGCGGCCATTTCCGGTATGTTTGCAGCGATACCGTTCGCCATCTGGTTTTTCCTCGCTATCGAAGGCGCGGCAATGGCCGCCGAAGAAGCGAAAGATCCCAAACGCACGATTCCGCGAGCCTACGTCAGCGGCATCCTGACGCTGGTGGTTCTGGCAATTGGCGTGATGCTGATGGCGGGCGGCGTAGGCGACTGGCGTCAGCTCTCCGACCTCAACGATCCCTTACCACAGGCAATGAAACTCATCGTCGGAGAAAACTCCAACTGGATGCACATGCTGGTGTGGATTGGTCTGTTCGGTCTTATCGCCAGCTTCCACGGCATTATTCTGGGCTATTCTCGCCAGTTCTTCGCACTGGCGCGCGCAGGCTATCTTCCGCCGGGGCTTGCCAAACTATCCCGCTTCCACACGCCGCACCGCGCCATTCTGGCTGGTGGCGCGATCGGGATTGCCGCCATCTTCTGCGACGGGATTAACCTACAGGGCATGAACCTGACGGCAGCGATGATTACCATGGCGGTTTTTGGCGCCATCGTCATGTACATCATGAGCATGTTAAGCCTGTTCCGCCTGCGCCGTAGCGCCCCCAATATGGCACGCAGCTATCGCGCCCCTGGTTACCCCATCGTCCCCGCGTTCGCCCTCGTCTGCGCCATCATCTGCCTGATTGCGATGCTGTGGTTCAACCCGGTGATCGGTGGGCTGTTCTGCACCTTTATGCTGCTCGGCTACCTCTATTTCCTGACGACCAAAGCACGACGGGAACATCTGCTTGAGCCGCTTGTCGCCGATGCCAACTAACACTGCGGCGCACATTTATAACGGGAGAGATTATGGCAACACGTTCAACCATCATGGATACCAACAGCTTCCGCGCCGAACATGCCGACGCGCTGAGCGCGGATATCCGTACGCTGACCGACAAGCGCAGCCGGATCCTGGGCGAATCCTATCGGCTGTTTTATCGCAAACCGGTTCATCTGGTGCGCGGCGAAGGGCAATACCTGTGGGATGCCGACGGCAAGAAATACCTCGATGTGTATAACAACGTCGCCAGTATCGGACACTGCCACCCTGCGGTGATAGAAGCGGTACACCAGCAGATGACGATGCTCAATACCCACACGCGCTATCTGCACGAGCGTATTCTGGACTATTCGGAGCAGCTCCTCGCCACCGCACCCGCGGCGATCAACCGTGCCATGTATATGTGCACGGGTTCGGAAGCCAACGATCTGGCGATCCGCGTGGCGCGAGCCTGGAGCGGCGGCACAGGCGTGATCGTGACGCGCGAAGCCTACCACGGCACCAGCGAGCTGACCTCCGGCGCCTCGCCAGCGTTAGGCAGCGGTCAACCACTGGCAGCAACGACCCGACTGGTGCCACCACCGGACGCCTACCGCGTTAATACGCCGGACTTGGGCGTGTGGTTTGCCAATGAAATCCAGAAACAGATCGACGACATGGCGGCACACGGCATCAAATTTGCTGCGTTTCTCGCGGATTCCATTTTCTCTTCCGACGGCGTACACCCCAATCCGCGCGGCTTTTTACGTCCTGTGGTTGATGTGGTTCACCGCAATGGCGGTATTTTCATCGCGGATGAAGTCCAGCCCGGTTTCGCACGCACTGGCGACGCCTTCTGGGGCTTCGCACGGCATGACGTGGTGCCGGATATCATCACTACCGGAAAACCGATGGGCAACGGCATCCCGGTTTCCGGGCTGCTGGCGAAAAGTGATGTGCTCGCCGCCTTCAGCGATCAGATCCCCTACTTCAACACATTCGGCGGGAATCCAGTGGCGATGGCCGCTGCGCAGGCGGTGCTGAAAGTGATTCACGATGAGCAACTTCAGGAACACAGCCGCGTCGTGGGCGCACAGTTGCTGGCGGAACTGACTACCCTGCAAGACAAATACGCCAGTGTAGGCAACGTGCGCGGTGCCGGACTCTTCATCGGGTTTGAGTTGGTGAGCGACAGAGACAGTAAAACGCCGGATAAAACGCTGGCGCTAAATCTGACGGAAGCGCTACGCGATCGCGGTGTGCTGACATCGGTAGCAGGCCCTTATGGCAACGTGCTGAAACTACGCCCGCCGCTGGCGTTCCAGACGCAGGACATCGACTGGCTGGTCGGCGCACTGGATGACTGCCTGGGGGCGCTAACCCACGCCTGATTTCGCGAATTTCCTCCTCTCCTCCTCATAGGGTTTCCATCACAGCGGAAACCCTATGATAAATATCAAGATTACACTATCTTGCGATATAGTTACCTGCCTACTTATATAAAAATGATAATGACTATCATTTTTATTCTCATAAATTAAATTTCTCAATGCATTCTGTCGAATTTCTATCGGGTATCGATTTTACCTAGTCATGGAATAAGGCATTTGTGTATATAAGCGCAAAATGTAAATCAACGTAAGGATCGCGTTCATTTTGTGTAAAACCCTTTCTTTTATAAGCCTTATTTTTTTGAGCCTCTGCAGCTCAACCTTCGCCGCTACCCCCATTAGCCCTACGGATCGGGATGCGCTGGAACTCCAGCAAAAGTCATTATTGGAGCAGGCCAAACAGCAGCGCTTATCGTTGGAAAACAGCACCACCTTAACAATACCGACAGTCACCGCCTCAACAGCAAAGGATGCTGTCTGCTTCCCTATCCAAAGGATTACCTTTCACGATGCAGATGCGCTTTCGATAAAAGATCGGACCGCCATTCAGCAACGCTACCAAAACCGCTGCCTGGATTTAGCCACAGTCCATAACGCCGTGAGAGAAACCACCAACGCCTACCTCAACCGTGGCTTTGTCACCAGTCAGGCCTATTTACAAGAGCAAGACCTCTCCAGCGGCACGCTCATCATCAGCGTCAGCGAGGGAAAGATAGAAGCCATTCGCATAGAAGGGGAAACACCACTCTCAATCAAGATGGCCTTCCCCGGGCTGGAAGGACGTATTCTTAATCTGCGTGATATCGAACAAGGGATGGAACAGTTGAATCGTCTGCCTTCACGGCAGGTTGCAATTGATATTCAACCGGGAAAACAAGCGGGGAGTTCAATTGTTTATCTCAAGCGCATCACGAAAGCCCATCCTGCTACCCTATCTCTCAGCGCTGACAACAGCGGACAAAAAAACACGGGCCGCGAGCAGCTTTCCACCCACCTCACCCTCGATAATCCATTGCGGCTCGCCGATCGCTGGTGGCTGACCGCCAGTCGCGATAGCGCATTCAGCCATAGCTACGGCAGCAAAGCCTTATCGGGCGGGATGTCTTTGCCTTATGGCTACTGGACGCTCGGCTACCAATACGCCTGGAATGACTTTTTCCAACCGATCCCGATCGGCAGCAGCGCGTATCGCTATGAAGGGCAAAGTAATACTCATCGGCTCAGCCTTAACAGAACGCTCTATCGAGATGGGAAGCAGAAGCTGGCGCTGGATAGCGCGCTCTCTCGCCGACGTACCGAGAACCGGATGGCGGGTGAACGCCTTGAGATCAGCAGCCCGACGGTCAGCAGCGCCAGTATCGGACTCAGCTATAGCACGACGCTGGCGGGCGGATATTTTACGCTCAACCCGATGCTCAGCCATGGCTTAAGGAGTTGGGGCGCAACGGATGACACAAAGGAAAACCGTGACCTGCCGCGCAGCGAGTTCCGCAAATTTAGCGCCAGCAGCAGCTATTTCTACCCACTTACCCCTTCGCTGACCTTCCTGACCTCCCTTTATGGCCAGACCACGCCGGACAACCTGTATACCAGCGAACGTGTCTCGCTCGGCGGCGAGTATTCCGCCCGGGGATTTAAGGAACAAACGCTGACCGGCAACCGAGGCTTCTACTGGCGTAACGAACTGAACTGGCAATTCACCACCCTGCCGTTTCTGGGCGATATCGCACTCACAACGGCAGTGGATAGCGGATGGATCGCGGGGAAAACCGGCAAAGTCGATGGTGGAAATATGACCGGAACTTCCGTCGGTTTGTCTGCATCTTCACGTTGGGTAAGCCAGTCAGTGTCGCTCGGCGTGCCGCTGCATTTCCCGGACGATCTCCATCCCGATAACGCCGTTGTTTACTGGCAAGTCACCCTCCCCGTTACGGCACTTTTTGATTAAGCGCTTTATTCACAGCAAAAGGAAAACAAGGAAAGTCACATGGAAAAATTCAATAACCGCGCCACACGCGGACTTAGCTATCTGCTGATCTATCTGACCGCGATTCAGCCGTTACACCCCGCGTTCGCGGCACTCACACCAGACGGCCCACGCACGCAGGTCAACAACGCGGGCGCCGTCCCGGTCATCAATATCGCGACGCCAAACGCAGCGGGTGTTTCTCACAATACCTATAAAGATTTTAGCGTCGGGACGCCCGGTGCCGTACTCAACAACAGCATTGCCGCAGGCCAATCGCAGTTGGCCGGGCAGTTAAACGCTAACGCCAACCTCAATGGCAAAGCGGCCGAGCTGATTATCAACGAGGTGACGGGCTCAACCCGTTCAGACCTGCAAGGGAAGATCGAAGTCTTCGGGAATAAAGCCAACGTATTGATTGCCAACCCGAATGGCATTACCTGTGATGGATGTGGGTTCATCAACACACCTTCAGCCACGCTGACGACGGGTAAACCGGTGCTGGATCAGCAAGGCGCCCTGGAAGCGTTGGAAGTGAAAAAAGGCAGCATCACCATTGGTGGAAAAGGCCTGGACGGTTCAGCAACGGATTATGTCGATATCCTCAGCCGGGCAACTGAACTGAACGGCAAAATCAACGCAAAAAACCTGACGCTGACTCAAGGCAGCAATCGGGTCGATTTCAAAACCGGCACGGTCGCCCCCATCGCCGGAGAAGGTGCCAAACCGCTGCTGGCGGTGGATACCAAAGCGCTCGGCGGTATGTATGCAGAACGCATCCGGCTTGTGGCAACCGAGGACGGAGTCGGCGCTAACGTCGCTAACCTGACCAGCTCTCAGCAAGGCATTACGCTGGACAGCAAAGGTAAAATCCAGCTCGGTAATGTGCACGCGAAAACCGACCTTAATCTGACCGCACAGCAGGTCGATATTGCTGCTGGCAATGCGGTGAAAAGCGACCGAGATATCACGCTTGCCAGTACCGTATTAAATAACCGAGGGAATATCATCGCGGGCGAAGATATGCGCCTGTTCAATGATAGCCTAACCAACACGCAGGCCACTATTCAGGCCAACAACAACCTGTGGATCCAAAAAGACGCGACGGGAAACAAAGGCGTTAAAGTCGAAAACCGCTCGGGGACGATTAAAACCAATACCGGGGATTTGGTGATTCGAACGGGTTCACTTAAAAACGTTAGAGATAAGATCATCGTAAAAGAAAAGAAAGACTTAACCTACGCCAACCTTAATATTGGCAATGAATTACCAATTCGCTCAATTTCCGATGCGAAAACGTATACTCCGTTAATTGTTAAAAAAGAGCTTGAAGGGGATTTTGCCACGTCTGAATCCGAAATTCACGGAGCAAAAAACCTCTATATTAATGCTACACGGCTGGAGAATAACGCCAGCAGTTTAAAATCCTTTGGAAATATCTTTCTGGCAGGAGAGGATTTTTTAAATATTTCTCCGTTGTTAAAACAAACTGAACATACAACAAATTTCCGTTCGGAAACGGCACAAGAACAGGCTGTTAGACGTTCTAATACACCACAATCGGCCAGCACAACCATTCTGGATGATGGCACACCACTTATCCTTGCTTATTATAGGGTCAAAGACAAAGAGAGCGAATTTAAAGGCGAGCAACTGCTATCAGCAAAAGTACAGGCAACTGGGAATGTAATTGCCGATTTTGGCAGGTTAATAAAAATAGAGAACACTCTACAACCGCAATCACCAACAGCCATGTCACTTGATACAATAAATATTAAAGGAAATGATGTTTTACTAAGTGCAGGTGATATAAAAATAAATGGCATAATTGAATCATCAAACAATGCAAATTTGATATCTAAAAACTCAGTTATTATTGATCAATCAATTTTCTCATCAAGCAGCAATGATATAAATATCAGTGCCACATCTACTATTGGTTCAACAACCTCATTTTTTAGAGCAAGGAATATTAACCTTAACAGCCGTGAAGGAGACATTGTTTATGCAACGACGTCATTACCAATATTTAACAATTCTGGGAATCGATTATATGCTTCACTCCATGCTGAAGACACCCTCTCTCTAAACGCAGGAGGAAATATAAAACTGTCAGGAGTTAATTTTAGAAATAACAAAAACACAGTATTTGTTGCAGGAAAAGACCTTACTATCATCAATTCAATATATGATCTAATTACCCACCAACGAGGAATAGAAACAACTCCAGAAAATAATAAAAGAATATTTGATGATGCCTTTTTTAAGCTAAATTATTTATTTACAGACTATAACATCCTTGCCAAAGCAAAAGGTAATATTACCTTATCAGGCGTATCCCTCACTGCCGGAAAAGGTATTGATCTAATTGCCAACGGCATGGTAATCATTGATGTTAAAACTGTAGGTAACATCTACAATGAGTTTTTGCCATCAACACGTACACCTTCATTATCAAGCCGGCTTAGCACTGGGGATTTATTGATAAACTCGGGAGGTGAAATTAATATTAAATCAGCAAATCTATCCGCCAGTAATATTACACTTTTGGCTGGAAGTACTATTTCATTACTCTCTACCGCGTATTCTGCCATCGCCACCCCTGACGAAGAAAATAAAGACGACCGTCATGTTATCACTCAGATTAATGCGAGAAGAAATCTTACCCTTGCGACAAATGGCGCCCTCATTGCATCCGGAAGCTCATTGTCCTCAATAGGGGATATGACGTTAAGTTCTCTTGGGAAAATGGAATTTAACGCACTGAAAAATTACTCGATGCGAGAAGGAAATAACGAATTTAATGAATCAACGACACAACAAAATGTCGTGTTAAACAGCGGTGGTGTGCTGACGCTTTTATCTAGCAGCAGCATCTTATTTCAGGCCACGAGTTTACTTGCAAAAGGCGCAATGGACGTGGCTGCTAAAGGAGGGTTTCTGTATGCGCAAGCCATGGAAGAAACCAACCACTATGAAAAAGAATCCAGCAGCCGTACCTGGTATGGAAAAAAGAAAAAGGGTAAACAGACCTACCACAATGTCAGTAATAAGGTGGCTGAGTTTACCGCTGGAAGTGACATCAATCTGCTGAGCCGTGATGACAGCATCTATGAAGCCAGCAAAATAGAGGCAGGTAAGAACGCTAAACTCACCAGTACTCAAGGTAAAGTCATCTTTAAGGCGGTAAAAAACACCACATTCGAACAGACCATCACCTCATCGAAAGGTTTCTTCATTAAAAACTCCGACAGGGGATACACCAAAGACACCTGGCTATTACCCTCAATCCACGCTGGCGGACAGTTTACCGTTGATGCCGCAACAGGGATTTCTGCTGACGTAAAAACACGCAATGCTCAATCGCTGCAAAATGCGTTGCTGACTCTCAGCAATACTCCAGGGGCAACATGGCTAAAAGGGTTGAATACCCGTAAAGATGTGCAATGGAACGCGGTGCAAGATGCCTACACTAATTGGAATCATACCACCCAAAGTTTGAATCCAGTGGTGGGTGCCGTAATTGCCATTGCCGTTGCGGCAGTGACCGCAGGATCTGGATTGGCAGCAGCAGCGGGTCAGTTGGCTGCTGGTGCTGTGGGTACTGGAGCCAGCGCGACAACAATCGCTGTAGTAAACGGTGCAGTTTATTCAGGCATGACGGCATTAACTTCACAGGCGGCAGTCGCACTGGTTGATAACAAAGGCAACCTGTCTAAAACGATCCAGGCCATGAGCAACAGCGATTCTGTTAAATCTCTGGTTACCTCAATGGTGATCGGCGGCGCATTAGCAGGCTTCGATGAAATCATGCAATTTAGTAAGGCTGCTAACGGTACAACCGCCATCGATCCCGCTAAAGCCAAATTGCCCATGCTCAGCAACGGTGACTGGAGCAAGGTCGCGCAGCGTGTCGCTGGACAGTCAGTGATCAGCTCCAGCCTCGGCACTGCGATTAACGGCGGTAGCTTCAAAGATAATTTCACCACGGCACTCTTGAGTAACGTCGGCAGCCAGATTAATGCTGAAGGGGCAAAATTTATTGGGGATAAGGGAGAAGTCCTCGGCTTGCCGATAGATGACCCTAGACGAGTAATCAGCCATGCGGTTATTGCGGGTGTTGCAGCAGAAATCGGAGGGGGCAATGCTAAAGGGGCTGCGGCCGGTGCGTTGGCCGCAGAGCTAGCGGCAATCAGTTTAGGCAACACTTTCGTTGATCCAGCCTTAAGAGAAATACAGATAACCTCTACTGGCAGAATTATTGGTGCTTTGGCGGGAGCCGCTATTACCGGCAAAGCCAGTGGTGTTAATAGCGGAGCCAATGCTGCCGAAAGTGTCCTGCTATATAACTTTCTTATGCATGATGAGCCAAAAACACTCGCCGAAAAATACGCTGCATGTAAAGGCAGTAGCGATTGTGAGAGTAACGTACGCAAGGAGATGAATCAAACATCAGTAAAGAACCAAGAGATATTTGAAGGATGCCGAGCAGCAGGTAATGCCACTTGTGTTAATGACATGCTTTATGGAATTTCCGAAGCATCAGGTTACGATGAGCTCGGCAGGTTGATTGGCTTCGATCTCTCTAATTCTTATAAAGAAATGGGGCAAAATGCTTATGACCGCGCCAATATCTGTGGCGGGGATATGAGTTACGGGTGTGGCCTAAAATTGTGGGCCGACCAACTACCTGAAGAGCTGCTAGGTGGGATACTCTCTTGGGGTATTGGGAAAGCTGTAAGCCCCTTAATTGGTAAATATTTTACTGAAACAGGCATACTATCTGCTAAAGAAACCGCTAATCGACTGGTGAATGGCAAATGGGTGGATGCTAATGGGCTTCCACTTCCTGTTCCACCAAGTGTTGGCGCGGCAGGAAGAGTGCCCGTTGTATTACAAACTGGCGGACACACAATGGCTGCGAGAACAGCTAATGGTTTAAATAAAGAATTTAACAAAAACCTGACCAATAGAGAATGGGGAAGAGCTCTAGAGGCATTGAAAAAATATGAAAATTTAGATAATAACTTTCACGGAAGAATATTAGACAATGGCGACTATATTGATCACACTGGTAAAATACTCGGAAACATCGGAGATTTTTTATAATGAACCCTATCCACTCAAGGATAAACACCGTAGATCCTGATTTTCAGACATGCCTAGAATGCCATGCAATGCTATCAATCTACCCTGGTGAAATGCACCCGGATAACATTAGTGGATTACTAAACATCGAGCCAACAGAAAAATTTATAGTTGGTGATGAAATAACAAATAGCCTTGGACGTACACGAAAGGTAAAAATATCATCATGGTTTCTTTCGTCTGAAAACGATGTTAAATCGAAAGATTTAAGAGAGCATATTGACTGGGTCATCGATAAACTCAGCGCCTCTCATTCTGGATTACGAGAATTGCAAAGCACTTCTGGCGTACAAATGACATTGAGGTGTGTGTGGTTGTCTGCACATGGTGAAGGTGGCCCCGTTCTCTGGCCAGAGCAAATGAGAGCATTAGCTGATTTAGATCTAGAGTGCTCACTTAATATTTATTTCTTCCCTGACGAGTAAGTAAATCGTATTACTGACAAAACGCCTGGTTTTACAACCAGGCATTTTTATAATAAAATAACGAATAAAAAATGAAAATTAATAAAAACGAAATCTACGTTAAAATGCTTCTCCTCGCGATCCCTTATATTCGGAACATACAGTCACATAAGGGAAGAACCGATCGTTCATGCTACTATGAAGCAGAACTTGTCCATAACCTGGCTTACACGATCTTGACGCCAGACTTTGAAGATCACGACATCTACTTTCTTAACAATCAAGCAAGGTATTATATTGAAAACTGTAGCGATGAAATTTCAATAGCTTATAGCGGTCAAAAAGAACTTATATCATCTCTTTTTGAGATGGTTCCACAAGAAATGAAGTCTAAACTCTTGTGGGAAGGTCCAAAATAAGAGATTAAGAGTAATTCAGACAACATCCATGAAGTTTAATTCATGGATGTTGTGAATAGTTAAAAATAATCCATAGGTAGGGGGAAGTAAACCGCTTCTCCTGACGTGCATTCAAATCAATACCCTATCGCTGCCCCTGCCGGGCGGCGGATATCATTGGCACCGTACAGGTAACCTTCGCGTACTTTGCCGGATACCGCTGAGTCATTGCCCGAATCCGCAGGCGTCACACCCGCCGCACCCGGTAAGCCGACCAGAATCAGCTCCGCTGCGCCCCAAGGCGTTTGTTCCACCATCTTGTAGCCGCGCTGCTTCAGCAGGTTCAGCGTATCGGCAGATAGCCCGCGCTGTTCATAATACACCTCGTCCGGCAGCCACTGATGATGGATGCGCGGTGCGTCTACCGCTTCCTGCGGCGCCATGCCGTGGTCGATGATATTCAGCGCCGTTTGCAGCGTGATGGTGATAATGCGCGAACCACCGGGCGAACCGAGCACCATGAAGACCTTGCCGTCTTTCGTCACCAATGACGGGCTCATGGACGAAAGTGGGCGCTTACCGGGGGCGATCGAATTACGCTCTCCTTGCACCAACCCATACAGGTTTTTCTCGCCAACTTTCACGGTAAAGTCATCCATTTCGTTATTGAGGAAGAAACCTGTTCCCGGCGCAATCACCACCGAACCAAAACGCCCGTTCACGGTATACGTGGTGGACACCGCATTGCCCTGATTATCCACGATGGAGTAGTGCGTGGTTTCCGGTCGCTCGTGCGGACCCACCCCCGGCTGCACGTTTTTGGACGGCGTCGCATTCTCCGGCTCGATTTGTTTGCGGATTTCGGCGGCATAGTCTTTGCTCAACAAGCGCTCGACAGGGTTGCTGACAAACGCGGGATCGCCGAGATACGTATTACGATCCATGTAAGCGTGACGCATTGCTTCCGTCAGCACATGAACGGTGGCAGCAGAATTAAAGCCTGTCGATTTCATGTCGTAGCCTTCGACAATATTGAGGATTTCACACATCGTGACGCCACCGGAGCTAGGTGGTGGCGAAGAGACAAACTGATAGCCACGATAGTTGCAGGTTACCGGTGCTGTTTCGGTAATACGGTAATCGGCAAAATCAGCCGCCGTCAAAATGCCGCCGCCCTGCTTTGCCGCCTTCTCCACCGCCTGTGGAATCTCCCCCTTGTAGAAGGCATCCGGCCCTTTCGCGGCAATCGCTGCCAGGGTATTCGCCAGATCGGTTTGCACCAGCTTATCACCGGGCTGCAACGGGCTACCGTCAGGACGCAGGAAAATGCGCGCCGCTTCAGGGTCAGCTTTGAAGCGTTTTACCGTAGTATCCAAAATATCGGTATCTGCCCGCGTAAGCTCAAAACCTTCACGCGCCAGTTTAATCGCTGGTGCCATCACCTGTTCACGCGTCAATTTGCCGTATTTTTGTAGCGCGGTATCCAGCCCCAGCACCGTACCCGGTACGCCAGCGGCCAGATAGCCATACAGGCTCGCATCCTTTTTCACACTCCCATCCGCGTTCAGGTACATGTTGGCGCTGGCCGCCGCCGGTGCCGTTTCACGGAAGTTGATAAAGGTGTCTTTTCCATCGGCCAGATGCAGCGTCATAAACCCGCCACCGCCGATGTTGCCACAGCAGGGATTCACTACCGCCTGCGCATAGCCCACAGCCACCGCGGCATCAATCGCGTTGCCGCCCATCTTCATGATATCGACGCCAATCTGCGAAGCCAGATACTGTGAACTAACCACCATACCGTTTTTCGCTTCCACCGCAGGGGCTGACGCCGCCTGCACAGCTCCACTCACCAGCAGCGCTGCCACGCTCAGCGACAGCAACCATTTTCCCGATGTTGTGTTTTTTGTTTTCATGAAGACCCCTTTATCCCGTTGATTTCACTCACTGCTTTTATGTCTACCCTCGTGCAAAACTAACTTGCAAAGCCCGAGCCAATAAACGACCGCGGCTTAACGGATTCATCAGCAGCAGTAAGAAGCGTAGGAAAGGCGTGAGAAATTGCGAAAATAGCCGCTTATCTTTGCGACGCTGCACGATAAATACGCACCGTCATAAGGCAAGGTGACAAAAAACCGCCCCGCAGAAGAAAGGGGATAGAGATGCGGGGCGGCGGAGAATCAATCCTTACGAGGATCGCTAATCGGTTGACGAACGAGGAAGACGTAGGCCAGCGCACCCAATACCGTCACACAACCACAGATGATCAGCGCCAGACGGAAGGAATGCGTGGTATCCACAATAAAGCCAGTCACAATCGGGGCGAATGATGCACAGATGAAGCTGGCAAAGTTTTGGATACTGCCGACCGATGCTGTCATACGCGACGCAACGGCAACATGGATCAGCCCCCAGCACGATGTTCCCGCAAAGTGGATGCAGAACAGCGCCATACTAATCAGTAATACCGCTTCTATTGAGGTTGTTGCCTGTGGAACAACAAAGGTAAAAGCCGCAGAGCACAACATACCGGCAATGATGCAGATTTTACGGCTCTTGATTGGTTCCATTCCCCTTTTCACCAGCCAGTCCGTGACATAGCCGTTCACCAGCATCCCAGCGGCACCAAACAGGAAAGGAATCGCGGCCATCAGACCCGTGCTTTTTAAATCCAGATTATAAGCCGTTTGTAGATAGCCGGGCAGCCAGGCTAAATATAACCACGCGGTATAGTTGATGCCGCTAAAGCCCAGCATCATGCCCCACATCGTACGGTTACGAAACAGACTGCGCCATTCAATGAAACTCAACGGATCGCGACGAGCGTTCACGCTGCCCGCGTTCAGGTAAGCCTGCTCATCAGCGGTGAGTTCGATCTGCTCACGGTTGCGATACAACATATACCAGCCGATAGCGAGTAAAATACCAAATAGGCCGATGGTAATGAACATACCGCGCCAGCCCATGACCAACATCATCGCCGCCAGAATGGGTGGGCTTATTGCAACACCAATCGTTGAAGCCGCATTAAAGAATCCCATCGGGCGGCCGCGCTCTTTGATGTTAAACCAGTCGTTGATCACCTTCACGCCGCATGGGTTCATCGGTGCTTCGCCAATCCCCATACCAATACGGACCAGTACGAACTGAGTGAAGCTGTGTACCATGCCAGACAGTGCCTGAAACAGTGACCAGAAAAACATCCCAAGGCCTAGCATAATGCGCGGGCCTTTACGATCCAGCAACGGGCCACAAGGGAGCTGTGCAATCCCATAGGCAAGAGAGAAAACGGAGAGCAATGCACCAATTTCTGTTGCACTTAGCCCCAATTCCTGACGAATCGTTAAGTTAGCGACCGAAAGAGAACTTCGGTCGAGATAATTAATCACCGCCGCAAAAAATAGCAGAATCATTGCCGTAGTCTGAATACGTTTAATGCGACTACTGCGTTGAATTATTCCCTCTGGCGGTGCTGAAGAACGGGTATCAAACGAAGAACGCGGGTCTAGCGTTATATTATTCTTTTCCACGTCTGGCTCCTGGATATTATAATTTTATCTTTACTCAACGCAGGGCTGAGTAAAATGGTTTTAAACGGAAAGCAATGAAATACGTCATCACCACTCACGAATTTTTATTAATACAGTCGACTTCTCGTGAGCATAGATAGGAGATATTTCTCAGGCGTTTTTATTTTGATAAAACCGTGCTCTTGATAATGATTTACGGTTTTTAATTGGTTTTTAATAGTCAGCTCGCACTGTTTGATTAATTGAGCGAATCATCGATTGTTTAGCTGAATTCAAATGGTTACGTAGCGCCAGCGTGGCATCCAGATCGCTTCGACAAATCAGTGCGCTGAGGATGGTCATGTGCTCGTCAATCGCGATGATATTGCGCTGTTTGAGATCGCTTTCATCCCACTGGTAATGGAAATGGAATATCACAGAGATGATTTCAAGCGACTGATCAAAAAAGACATTTTCAGCAGCGGAAAGTAAAAGCGCATGAAAACTACGATCGAGCTGCGAGAACATGCGAAAACTGTTGCCAATGCTGTCGCGTAACATGCGATGGCGCTCCAGCAAGGTTTTAGCCTCTAGCCAACGGGGGTCGTCGTCCGGCAGATTGAGGAAGTGTTGCAGAGCATGTGTCTCCAACATTTCCCGTAATTCAAACAGCTGTTCCGCGTAAGCCTGATCGAACTCTTTCATACTCCACTGCCCACGCTTTTCGTTCTGAATCAGATTGTAACGCCCGAATTTTAAAAGATATTCACGTACGACTACCGGACTTACACCCGCATCCCGTGCGAGCTGTAGCTCTGAAAATGTCTCTCCCACACGTAGCAGACGCTGGTTAATCATGGTGAAAAATGCCTGCTCGAAAATGCGGTTTTGCTCAGCCATCGGGGCGGTAATACAGGTGAACCCATCGTCGTGGTCGGGTTTTCGGGCAATCACATAATCGCTGCCAACCTGTATAAGCACACCGCAGTCACACAGATGAACCAGAATATGACGCACCGTTGTGCGGCTGATGTTATACATTTCTGCCAGCGCATTTTGCGATGGCAGAGGCGAGGGAATATGACCACGGGCCATATCATCGATAATCTGATTAATGACATTGTGACGTAAATTTTGTGAACGACTCATGAGAGATCTCCTTTTTTGAGCACATTAAAAACCGATTTAAAACATTTTTATGAGTCCGCATTCACAATTTATAGCTCCTGTCTCTCATCAATATTTTTTTTCATCAATATCTGAAAAAACAAAAAACAGGAGAGAATAATCATGTCAACAATGAATATATTGATTTGCCAGGAACCAAAAAAACTTGTCTGGAAAAAACGTGAAATACCTATTCCGGGTGAAGATGAAACATTAATTAAAATTAATTCTGTGGGTATTTGTGGCACAGATATTCATGCCTGGGGAGGGAATCAACCCTTTTTTAGCTACCCACGCGTATTAGGCCACGAAATATGTGGAGAGGTTGTCGATACGGGCAAAAATGTACATCAATTTAAAAAAGGCCAGCAGGTTGCCGTCATTCCCTATGTCGCCTGTCAGCAATGTCCTGCCTGCAAGAGCGGCCGTACCAACTGCTGCGAGAAAATTTCAGTGATTGGTGTACATCAGGATGGCGGATTTAGCGAATATCTGGCGGTGCCCGCCACAAACGTGTTGCTTGCAGAAGGGATCGACCCACAGGCGGCGGCGTTAATCGAGCCCTACGCCATTAGTGCGCACGCCGTTCGTCGGGCAAAGGTGCTACAGGGTGAACAGGTGCTGGTCGTCGGTGCCGGACCGATTGGCCTTGGCGCAGCAGCCATCGCCAAAGCAGACGGCGCTCACGTGGTTGTCGCAGATACCAGTGCAGCCCGCCGCGAGCACGTTATTGCCCACCTAAATCTTTCGGTCGTCGATCCCTCTGCCGAGGATTTTGAGGCCCAGCTACGTGCCGAATTTGGCGGTTCACTGGCAGAAAAAGTCATCGATGCCACGGGAAATCAGCATGCGATGAACAACACCATTAACCTGATCCGCCACGGTGGCAGCATCGTGTTTGTCGGTCTGTTTAAAGGTGATTTACAGTTCTCCGATCCTGACTTCCATAAGAAAGAAACCACGATGATGGGCAGTCGTAACGCCACACCGGAAGATTTCGCCAAAGTGGGTCGTTTGATGTCTGAAGGTAAACTCACCGCAGAAATGATGCTGACGCACCGTTATTCCTTTTCCACACTGGCTGACATCTATGAAAAGGATGTCATTAACAACCGTGAGCTGATCAAAGGCGTCATCACATTCTGATGAGGGAATAATCATGAAGACATTGAATCGGAAAAACTTTCCCGGCGCATGCTATCCAACAAAAGTGATTCAGTTTGGTGAAGGCAACTTCCTGCGCGCCTTTGTAGACTGGCAGTTGGATGTGCTGAATGAGAAGACCGATCTTCAGGCGGGCGTGACGATTGTGCGCCCTATTAATACCGATTTTCCGCCGTCGCTCAATACGCAAGATGGGCTTTACACCACGGTCATTAGAGGGCTTAACAAACAGGGTGAGGCCGTCAGCGATGCGCGCCTGATCCGTTCGGTGAATAACGAGATTAACCCGTATCAGCATTTTGCCGATTATCTGGCATTGGCTCATAACGCCGCCATTCGTTTTGTTTTTTCAAACACCACGGAAGCGGGCATCAGCTATCACGCAGGCGACAGCGTCAACGATACGCCGCCGGTCAGTTTTCCTGCCAAGCTGACACGCCTGTTGCTGGAACGCTTTACGCATTTTAACGGTGAGAGCGATAAAGGCTGGGTCATTATTCCCTGCGAACTGATCGACTATAACGGAGAGGCGCTCAAAGCTCTGGTTCTGCGCTATGCTCAGGAATGGCAACTCTCACCCGCGTTTCTCGACTGGATTGAGACAGCCAACACCTTCTGTTCCACGCTCGTGGACAGAATCGTAACGGGATACCCACGTGAAGAGTCGTCAGCGCAGGAAGAGGAGCTGGGCTACCACGATGCCTTTCTGGATACCGCCGAACATTTTTATCTCTTTGTCATTCAAGGTCCCGGTTGGCTGGCAGATGAGCTGAAACTTGCGGAATGCCCGCTTAATATCCGCATTGTTGACGACATCAGGCCGTATAAAGAACGTAAAGTGGCGATTTTGAATGGTGCACACACCGCTCTGGTTCCGGTTGCCTGGCTCTGCGGGTTGGATACAGTAGGTGAAGCGATGCAGGACGCCGATGTACGTCGCTTTGTAGAAAATACGCTACATCAAGAGATCATCCCTGTGCTCGATTTACCGGCGAATGAGCTGCGTGAATTTGCCGATGCCGTCACCGGACGTTTTCAGAACCCCTATATTCGCCATCAGTTGCTCTCCATCGCACTCAATGGCATGACTAAATTCCGCACACGTATTCTGCCGCAGTTGCTGGCAGGCCACCGTGACGCGCGCTTTCCGGCACGATTGACGTTTGCGCTGGCCGCACTGATTGCCTTCTACCGCGGAGAACGAGCGGGCGAAACTTATCCTTTACAGGATGATGAGCAGTGGCTCACCCGTTACCGCCAGCTGTGGCCACGCGTGGGGACCGATCTAACCGTGCATGAGTTAGTCAACGAAGTACTCGCAGACACCGCACACTGGGGAGAGGATCTCACCCAGCGCTCAGGTTTAGTGGAGCAGGTGGCAGCCGATCTGGGCAATATTCTGACGCAAGGGATGCGTCAGGCGTTGAAAGCACAAGGATAATAACGATAGGCAGCGCCCCCAGGCGCTGTTTTCCCTTTCAGATAATACATACCCAAATCGTTCAACTGCACCGCTATGACTGCCGCACAGGTAGCCATGAACGTAACCGCGCGCCAAACACATTCACCAACAGGCCGGCCATAATCAACACCGCCCCCATGATTTGCAGCAGCGAGAGCGATTCACCAAGAAAAACGGCGGCGCTGACCAGCCCAACCACCGGCACCAACAGCGATAAGGGCGCCACACGCCAGGTCTCATAGCGCGCCAGCAGGCTTCCCCAAATCCCGTAACCGATGATGGTGGCCGCAAACGCCAGATACGCTAACGACAAGATCGTCGGCAGTTGGATCGTCGTTAAACTGTGGACAATCGCGTCCCTGCCTTCGAACAGCCAGGAACTGATGAAAAACGGCACGACAGGCACCAATGCACCCCACACCACCAGCGACATGATGCGTACATCGCTGTTTTTGCTCATGATCACTTTATTGACGATGTTACCGACCGCCCATGACAGCGCCGCCGCCAACGTCAGCAGCAGCGTGGTAGTGGTCATACCGGAGGACATTTGCAGCGCTGTGCGCCCTTCTGCCAGCACCACCATCCCTATCGCGGCGACCAGAATCCCAACAACGTGATTCCAACGCAGCTTTTCCGACAGCAAAACCGCGCCAACCAGCAGCGTAAAAAAAGCCTGAGCCTGTAGCACCAGCGAGGCAATCCCCGCGGGCATACCGAGCTTGATAGCGAGAAACAGAAAGCCAAACTGACCGAAGCTGATTGTCATGCCATAGGCAATCAGCCATTTCAGGGGAATACGCGGGAACGGAACAAAGAAAATAGCCGGTAGCGCCACCAGCGAGAAACGCAGCCCTGCCAGTAAAAAGGGCGGCATATCATTCAGGCCGACCTTGATCACCACAAAATTCACACCCCATAACACCACGACACAAAGCGCGAGTAGCGCATCTTTCACCGACATTCTCATCCCCTGATCAAATACGTAACAAATACCTTCCTCAAGGTACGCGTAAAATGAAAAAACGGATAAGAAAAGATAATTATGACGTTACGTGACAATGACTAAGCGGAACCATGACATGGGACAGCCGACCACCTGAATCGGTGGCCGGTCTAGAGAGCGTTTACTCGATGGCGATCGGTTTTTCTGTCAGCGTGGTTTTGTTATCACCCTGAATGGCTTTTACTTTCTGTTCCGTTTTCTGTACCGCTTCTGCGCTACTCAGCAAGCTGTATGTCAGTTCAAACGTCGTGCTCTGACCAGGCTGAAGCTTTTTGACCCGCCCTTGCTCACGTTCAATCGTAACCGGGTAGGCGTAATTAGTACCGGGTTCGATCCCTGTGACGTAGCCCTGTTTTTCCGTATCCGTGTTTTTCCACAGCGTCAGCAGCGGCAGTTGATGGGTATCAAAAGCAATCGACACGCCCTTATCTCCCGCCTTGTTCACCAGCGCCGCCAGAGTTTTGCCCTGCCCATCCGTATACGGCGTAATGTTAAACACCATCTCATCAAAATCTTTTGTCGGCCCTTTGTAGGTTTGCCAGGTTGCCAGACCCGCTTTAGCGTGGTCATTAAACGGAGAAATCTCTTTCACCGGCGCGATGAAACGCGCACCGTCCTCCAGAATCGGCGTGCCGAAATTACTGTGGTAGATAATCTGATAGTCGCGCGCGTAGTCGGCTTTGTTGGTCAACACATCATGCACGGTAAACGACTCGCTGCCGGGAACGTAGCGCAGCTCGGTCCAGGTTTCCAGATTCGACTTCTTGAAGCTGTTTTCTTTCAGCAGGCCCCGCACCGTAATGGTATGCGGTGCGCTATCGCTGACTTCCACCACCACTTTTGAAGCCGGTGTGTTGCCTGCGCGGCCATGCAGGGTGTAGATCATGCCCTCGCTGACGACCGGGTGCCCCGTCCATTCGAAGCCGCAGCGCACCATCATCTCATTGAAACCTTCCAGCCAGCCCAGTCCGTTACGGCTTTCCAGATTGATGGTGTTCGGGTTTACGACCTCATCAACCGGTGAATCCCACCCCAAACGGATGTTTTTCCCCGTCACATGCAGTAAGTTCATCCCTCGCGTCGGGCTGAGAGCAATTTTCAGACCGTCCTGACTGGTAATCGTAATCACTTTGCTGCCTTCCTGACGTCCGCCGTGCAGGACTTTTTGCTCAATGCTGAAATGCTGATTTTTGATCTTCAGAGCATCACTACCAATTTGCCAGTTTCCCTTTTCTACACTGCTTTCAACATCTGTCAGCACAAACGTCTGCGCCGATAGTTGCCATGATGTCAGCGCCAGTGTAATGCCTATAGCCAGTAATTTTTTCATGTTAACCATCCCTCTTTGCTGAATTGTTTTAGCTAATGCGAGCTAAAGACTACAAATCAGCTGATGGTCAGAATGTGATAGCTATCACCAGATGGAAAAGCTCAGCATTGCCGCGTTATTTATCTGATTAGCATCACTAAATCATCATGAATAGAATCTATAGTTGCAGAATTATTGAGATATTGATCGGCAAAAGCTGACATCGTTTCAGCAACATAAATCATGTCGTATAAAACCTATTTCCCTGCCGAAGGTAAACTCAGACATTCATGCTAAATTTCAATTATATGACGAGATAAAAAATCATCAGATTGTTTTTTGACCACATTGCACCCTATTGGCGCAAGCGCTATGGTTGCCGCTAACCTGTGTACGACCACTGATAAATAAACTATGAACTTTTCTCTTTTCGGCAAGAAATTCACGCGCCACGCTGGCATCACCCAATTAATGGACGACCTGAACGAAGGGCTGCGGACGCCAGGCGCAATCATGCTGGGAGGCGGTAATCCGGCACACATTCCAGAGATGGATAGCTACTTCCAGCAGCTGTGTCAGGATATGCTGGAACAAGGGAAATTAACGGAAGCGCTATGCAACTACGACGGCCCACAAGGTAAGGATACGCTGCTTAAAGCGTTGGCCGAACTGCTGAGTAATGAATTAGGCTGGCAGATTGGACCACAGAATATTGCGCTGACAAATGGCAGCCAGAGTGCGTTTTTCTACTTATTTAACCTGTTCGCAGGTCGCCACAGCGATGGCAGCCTGAAAAAGGTGCTGTTCCCGTTGGCACCGGAATACATTGGCTATTCGGATTCCGGGCTGGACGACAACATGTTCGTCTCCGTTCGCCCACAGATCGAACTGTTGCCTGAAGGACAATTCAAATATCACGTTGATTTCGATAACCTGTCGATTACTGATGATATCGGGCTGGTCTGCGTATCTCGTCCAACGAATCCGACCGGTAACGTGCTGACCGACGACGAGCTGATGCGTCTGGATATTCTGGCGCAGCAGCACAAGGTTCCCTTGCTGATTGATAACGCCTATGGCGTACCTTTCCCCGGCATTATATTCACCGACGCGACGCCGCTGTGGAACCCGAATATCATCCTGTGCATGAGCCTGTCCAAGCTGGGTCTGCCCGGTTCACGCTGCGGTATCGTGATTGCGGATGAAAAGGTGATTTCCGCGATCGGTAACATGAACGGCATCATTAGTCTGTCTCCGGGTGCAGTTGGTCCGGCGCTGGCGCATGAGATGATTCAACGTGGCGATCTGCTGCGCTTATCTAACGACGTCATACGCCCGTTCTACCAGCAGCGCGTGATGGAAACGATCGCGATTATTCGTCGTTACCTGTCGCCTGAGCAGTGCCTGATTCATAAACCGGAAGGCGCAATCTTCCTGTGGCTGTGGTTTAAGGATCTGCCTATCACGACGGAAATCCTGTACCAGCGCCTGAAAAAACGCGGCGTCCTCATGGTGCCGGGACACTATTTCTTCCCCGGTCTGGATCAAGGCTGGCCGCACGCTCATCAATGTATGCGCATGAACTATGTGCCGGAACCGGAGAAAATCGAACAGGGTATTGCGATTCTGGCGGAAGAAGTTGAAAAGGCGATGCAGGAAGGCTAATTCGCCGCCACAATAGACTCGTCATTAAACGAAATACGGTGGGGTACAGGCACATTTGCCCCACTGTTTTTATTTTGTCACCGACTATCTTTCAGCACGTCGTGATAGCAGTGCCAAATCTGCGACCGACATTCCCTCGATTTATTCACCTGATTTCGCCATCTCATTGCCATCACCCATATTACAGTCACCCACAACATAAGTCGGCTAACGATTCATTATTGGGATTATTTTTCCCTTTTAATCGGTAATAACATTGGTTTATGCCCTGATTAATCGCTGATTCATTCAAAAAAGACGGCCATCTCTCAACACTAACTAAAATTTTCAGAATAAATGCGCATTCTGCGCAACTTATTGCTCACTTTCTGGTGAAAATCACTTTTTACGCAATGTCTGCAAACGATTCGCAAAGTCTGCGCAATTTTTTGCTCAAATTTCGCTTAGGTAAAATTTGAATTAAGTAATTTTCATTAAAAAACAAACACATAAATTCTGGCACACGGATTGCTATGTGAACGGCGAAGTTACTCATTCCGTTCAATAACAAGGAGCAAGACTATGCCAACTCCATGCTATATCAGCATCGAAGGTAAAACGCAGGGCAACATCACCGCTGGTGCTTTCACGTCTGATTCTGTCGGCAACATCTATGTGGAAGGCCACGAAGACGAAATGCTGGTACAGGAATTCAAACACATCGTCACCGTACCAACCGACCCGCAGTCTGGTCAGCCATCCGGCCAGCGCGTACACAAGCCGTTCAAATTCACCGTTGCGCTGAACAAAGCGGTTCCGCTGATGTACAACGCCCTGGCGTCCGGTGAAATGCTGCCGACCGTCACCCTGAAGTGGTACCGCACGTCAGTTGAAGGCAAGCAGGAGCACTTCTTCTCTACCGTGCTGACCGATTCCACCATCGTTGACATCAACTGCCAGATGCCACACTGCCAGGATCCATCAAAACTGGATTACACCCAACTGATTGAAGTGTCACTGGCCTACCGCAAAATTGACTGGGAACACACCGTTGCCGGTACCTCCGGTTCTGATGACTGGCGTGCGCCGATCGAAGCGTAATTTCTCTCTAACCCGGGCTTGCCCGGGTTTTCTGCATTGAGCCATGGTCCACGCCATGCCTGAGTGTGGATGACAGCATCAGGAGGACGGATGGCAAACAGTACAGGATTACAGTTCACCGTTAAGGTCGGCGCATTGCCTGCATCGACCTTTGCCGTGGTGGATTTTCAGCTCAGCGAGGCGCTCAACCAGCCGTTTGCCCTGTCGCTGAATCTGGCCAGCCCCTTACCGGGGATCGATTTTGGTGCGGTTCTCGACCAGCCCTGCGAACTCCTGGTGTGGTACGAAGGTGAACTCCAAAGACGAGTAAGCGGCATTGTCAGCGCGTTTGCGCAGGGCGATACCGGCTTTCGCCGCACGCGCTATCAGGCAGAAGTCCGTCCGGCCCTGTGGCGTTTGGGGCTACGTACCAATGCTCGTATATTTCAGGCGCAGAAGCCTGAGGCAATTATCGGCGCCCTGCTGGAAGAAGCGGGCATCACCGACTACGCCTTTGCGCTGCGCAACGAGCACGCAGTGCGGGAATATTGCGTGCAGTACCGCGAAAGCGATTTGGCCTTTATTGCACGACTGGCTGCCGAAGAAGGCCTGTTCTTCTTCCATGAGTTTGAGGAAGGCAAACACCGCGTCGTCTTTGCCGACGATGCAGGTGCATTGGCAAAAGGCCCTGAGCTGTTTTTCAACCTGGCGACACAGGGGCTGAGTGAAGGCGCATATGTGCGTCGTTTCCGCTATGCCGAGGCGGTGAGCACAGCAGAAGTCGCACTCAAAGACTACAGCTTCAAAACCCCAGCCTATGGCCTGTTGCACCAGAAAATCAGCGGAGAACTGGAACACCAGCGCGAAAGTTACCAACACTTCGACTACCCCGGTCGTTTTAAACAAGATCCGAGCGGTAAAGCCTTTACCGGCTATCGGCTGGATGCACTGCGAGTAGGGGCGATGACCGGCTCGGGCGAATCGAATGCCGCGGAACTGATGCCGGGCAGCAGTTTTACCTTAACCGAACACCCCAATCTGGCACTCAATATCGGCTGGCAGTTGGTCGCCATCACCCACAGCGGACAACAGCCGCAGGCGCTGGAAGAGGAAAGCGGCGGCGAACCGACCACCTACAGCAACAGCTTTGAAGTTGTGAAAGCCAGCACGACCTGGCGCGCCGACCTGCCATACAAACCAATGGTAGACGGCCCGCAGATCGCCACCGTCGTCGGCCCGGCGGGTGAAGAAATTTACTGCGACCAGTACGGCCGGGTGAAACTGCAATTCCCGTGGGACCGCTATGGCGCAAACGATGACCAGAGCTCCTGCTGGGTACGCGTCAGCCAGGGTTGGGCAGGCGGTCAGTATGGTTTGATCGCTATTCCGCGCATCGGCCATGAGGTCATCGTCAGCTTCCTCGAAGGCGACCCGGATCAGCCCATCGTGACGGGCAGAACCTTCCACGCCACCAATCCCTCACCCTACCCGCTGCCCGCCAACAAGACACGCACGACACTGCGCACCACGACCCACAAAGGCGCCGGGTTCAACGAACTGCGCTTTGAGGATCAGGCCGGTCAGGAAGAAGTGTTTATCCATGCCCAGAAGGACATGAACACCGTGGTGCTGAATAACCGCAGTACATCGGTGAATGTGGATCACAACGAAAACATTGGCCGCGATCAGACTGTCGTCGTGCAGCAAAACCAGACGGTTTCTGTTATTGCCGATCAGGTTACCGAGATCCAGGGGGAGCAGACGGTGGTGGTGAAGAAAAACCGAAGCACCGTCGTGGAAGACAATGAAACGCTGAGGGTGACGAACAACATCTTTATCCACGCCGAAGATGGCAGCATTCAGATTGGTACGGGTGCGGGCTATATATCAATCAAGCACAGCGGGGATATTGAGATCGTCGGGAATAACCTGACGCTGAACGGCACCCGTATCGATTTGAATTAAGGATGAATATGTATCAGATGAATGAAGGGACACTGGCTATCCCTGCCGATTGGCGCGATGAATCACTCCACGTTTTTGTTCTTCCGGGAGATGCCATCAATCTGGTTGTCAACCGCACCCCGATTGATTTCGGTCTGACGGCAGAAACGGTTTATCAGCAGACACTGGCTCAATTTGCGGCACACCTGAAAGGGTATGAAGAGCGTGGCGTTTGGACATTGACGTTGGATGGGAAACCCGCACACGGTCTGGAATATACCTGGCGGTCACCGGAAGGCCCAATGCATCAGGTTGTCGTGATGCAGGTACGCGGTGAGTTATTACTGACGTTTACCGTAACCGTAGCAGGCGAGCTCAGTGCGGAGCAGAAAACAGCAATGCTGGCGGTGGTCGAGACCTTTAAAGCCGCCACCTGAAAGGAGTCATCATGCTGAGTGATATTCTGAACCGCGTTGCCCGCGTCGGTGCTATGCACGCAGGCAAAGGCCCGACGCCGCCTGCCGAACGTCCTCAACCGGGCCAGGGAAAAGCGCCGACATCACCGGGCAAAACCATCAAGCACAAAAGCTTTCTCGGCGCGCTGGCCGGCGCTATCGCTGGGGCGGTCGTTGCTGCGGTGGTTTTTGCCGCCGCAGCGGCTGTCGCAGGAGCGATTGCCGTCGCCGTTGTCGGGACGGGCGGCATGGGGGCGGCGCTGGTTGTCGGGGCAGTTAAACTGGCGGTGGGGTTTGGTGCAGTCAGCCTACTGGGAGGGCTAATTAGCAGCGTCTCCAGCAAAGTTTCCGCCATGGTAGACAGCGGATCCCCGCCGTTTGGGCCGGTTTCTTCAGGCTCAGGAACGGTGTTTGCGGAGAAGCAGAAGATTTCCCGCGCCGAGGTTGACACGGTCGCCTGTACCAAACACAACTCGCCTCAATTGATTGCACAAGGCAGTGAGACCGTTTACGTCAATGGCTCTCCGGCTGCGCGTATCGACGATAAAACCGTCTGTGGTGCCACTATCAAGGAAGGAGCATCAACCGTCTTTTTTGGTTCCGGACAGCAAACCTGCCTGAAGATTAGTGACGAATTCAGTTGGTGGGAAAAAGCGCTACTGATCGCGGTGGAGTTTCTGGTGCCGCCAAGCCGGGGCATGTTCAAAGGGCTAGGCAAGCTGTTTACCCGTGGCCCCACTGCCGTGCTCAAAGGCATTCGGATGGGGGCGCTAAGAACAGCGGTAGGGCTACGAAAAGCGGTTCGCTGTGCCAGCAAAGGCTTTAAAAATAACAAAGGGTTAGCGCGCATTAAGGAAGCCACTCGAGGCTTTCTGAAAGATCCGGTCTACATTCCCAGCGGGGATGTCATCGAAATGCGTCAGGATATTGAACTAGGGCAAACACTCCCCCTACTTTTTGAGCGCACGTATCGATCCTCTTCCACCCATACCGGGTTGCTGGGGCGCGGCTGGTATGACACTTGGAGCGAAACAGCGCAAGTCAGCCGTGATGGTCTCAATACCCACGTTGTCATCACGCTGGCGCAGGGATATGACATCGATTTTACGTTCCATCAGGATGTGCAGTCGGTATTTTGTCCGCTCTATCCGGCTTTTACCCTGTATCGGCGGGCAAAGGGCTTTAGCCTGTGGGATCGCGACAGTCTCACCTGGCGTGAATTCGATGTGCCTCAGGGCGATCGGCTACTTCTGTCTTCGATACATGACCCGCATGACAACCGCATTACCCTGATCCGCGATCCAAAAGGCTATCTGCGCAAGATCCGCCACAGCGACGATATCGAGCTACTGTTGGTGTGGCGAGGGGAATATCTGCACCAGATACAGCGTATTGATACTGGGCAGAAAACCCTGCTGGCTGAATACCGACAGGACGAACTGGGTCGCCTAATCGAAGCCGATGCCGCCCATGCCTATCACCTGTTCTACGACTACGACAGCGAAAACCGACTCACGCGCTGGCATGACAACGACCAGACCTGGGCGCGTTACGAATATGACTATCAAGGCCGCTGCGTCTATACCACCTGTGCCGACGGCTACCTGACGGCGCATTTTGAGTATCTCGACGATCGCGTGGTGATGACCGACGGACTAGGTCAGCGCAGCGAATTTGGTTTTAACGCGCTGTCGCTAATGAGTTGGGAGAAATCCCCGTTAGGGCACATCACCCGCTACGACTACGACGACCACGGCAACTTGCTACGTGAGATTTCCCCAGCTGGCCGGGTGGTTGAGTTCACGTATCTGGACGATAGCGGTCTGGTCAGCGCCTTCACTGACGGCAGCGGCCATACCTGGGCCTATGACTACGACGAGGCGCAGCGGTTATGTGGCATCACCGATCCGCTGGGGCGCATCTGGCAATGGGCGTTCGATGAGACAGGCAACCCGGAGAAACTCACGGGACCAGATACCCGCGAAGTCCGATTTACCTGGAACCGCCATGGCCTGCTGACGCAGGTAAGCGATCAGGCCGGCGAGGTTCAGGCGCGACTGCGTTACGATCATCGCCAACGATTGCTGAGCGCCAGCGATGCGCTGGGGCGCACCCAGCAGTTGCGCTATGACCAGCAGGACAGAGTGGTGCAGTGGCAGCGGCCGGACGGCGCACAATACAGGCTAGGCTATCGTCGTGCGAGCTGGAAGCTACCGGAGCAACTCGTCCGTCCTGATGAGAAAGAAGAAAAACGTCAGTACGACAAGCATAACAACCTGCTGAGCTATGTGGACGGCAACGGCGCACTATGGCGACAAAGCTACGGTCCTTTTGACCTGCTCACCTCACGCACGGATGCACAGGAGCGTACCTGGCGTTACGAGTATGACAAAGAGAGCCAGCAGCTGGTCGCCGTTATCGCCCCAGATGGCAGCCGCTGGCAATGGTGGCTGGATGCCGATGCGCGGGTTATCCGTGAGCGGGATATGGCAGGGACCGACACCCACTATACCTACGACGAAGACGGCCACTGCATCGCCATCCGTAATGGCGAAGGCGAAACTCGCCACTTTCTGTATGACGGACGTGGGCTGCTCATTAAAGAAACTGCGCCGGACGATACCCAGTATTACCGCTATGACGCCGCAGGCAGGCTGACCGAGGTCACCTCTGCCACCAGTCACGTCCAGTTGGAATATGACCTCCGTGACCGGGTGGTGCGGGAGTGGCTGAACGGCACCCTGCTCACCCGCCAGTTTGACGATACCGCACGCACCGTGACGCGGACGCTGGTCTGGGAAAACGAGAGCGACAACGCGCTGGTCAGCACCTTCAGCTACAGCGCGGCAGGTGAACTGCAACAGGTGCAGTTGCCGGACGGTGCGGAGCTCACCCTTGCCCATGATGCCGCCGGACGGGAATCGTCCCGTTCAGGCGGGGCGTTCGTCCAACACCGCGAATATGACGTGATGGGCTGGCTGGCGCGCGAGATGAGCGGTCAGCAGCAGGACGGTCGACTCCATGCCACACAGACAAAGGAATACCTGTACGACGGTGCGGGCAATCTGGCTGGCGTTCGCCACAATCGTGAAACCCGTGGCTACCGTCTGGATGCCACCGGGCGGGTGCTGTCCGTCCTGAGCGGTGGCGCAGGGCACACGGTCGATACTGACGAAGCCTATCGCTATACACGCAACGGTCTGCCGCAGGAGACTTCCCGACTCACCGAATGGCAGGCGGGTAGGCTGACTCAGCACGACGATACCCATTACCAGTACGACAAAGCCGGGCGACTCATCCGT
Organism: Pectobacterium aroidearum; assembly: GCF_015689195.1. Classification (GTDB taxonomy): domain Bacteria; phylum Pseudomonadota; class Gammaproteobacteria; order Enterobacterales; family Enterobacteriaceae; genus Pectobacterium; species Pectobacterium aroidearum. Next base: position 69,409 of record NZ_CP065044.1, on the reverse strand, counting down.
AAACAGGTGGTTCAGCCGGGCTACCGCCCACAGGTCTGGCACTATCGCTGGGACAGCCGTAACCAGCTCCGGGTTGTCGACACCCCGACGGGCGAACGCTGGTTCTACCGCTATGACCCGTTCGGACGGCGCACCGGCAAACGCTGTGAGCAGACACAGGACGATATCCGCTACCTGTGGGACGGCGACCAAATCGCCGAGGTACGGCATTATCGCAACGGTAAACAGATTGCCCGTCGCCACTGGGTACACAACGGCTGGGAGCTGCTGGTTCAGCAACGGCAGAATACTGACGGACACTGGGAAACCGATTTTGTCACCAGCAGCCAGAATGGTGAACCACAGGCCCTGTACAAACCCGACGGCACCCTGCGCTGGCAGGCACCGAAAAGCACCCTCTGGGGCCAGCGACCAGGCTCCACGGAAGACTCTGCGGACCCGGGACTTGCCTTTGCCGGACAGTACCGTGACAGCGAAAGCGGGCTATGTTATAACCGTTTTCGGTACTACGACCCGAACGGTGGTTGCTACGTCTCGCCTGACCCGATAGGGATAGCGGGGGGAGATAACAACTATGGATATGTGCCGAATCCCAATACGTGGGTTGATCCACTGGGGTTGGCTGGTTGTGAAAATATACTACGTGCAAGTAAGCCTAAAATCTTAAGCAAAGGTAATTTATCCTCAACCGAAAGAAATTACTTAGAACGCCAGTTCATGAAAAAACAAAATGCACTCAATAGAGCGGCCAAGAGAGGGGAATTAGTTTGGTCTCCGGGCACACATGATGTAAGAATATCCTCTGTCCAGAGTTCATATAGAAAGGCTGTTTCTGAGCGTTACGAACGAATGTTTGGTAAAGCACCGGATCTATCAAAATTAAATGCTGACCACCCTGTTGATCTAATCGTGGGAGGTTCCGCAACACAGCGATTGCAAATGCTGAATGAAACCATCAACAAAAGTGTTGGTAGTGCTCTTAAAAATGCAGGAAGAAAAGCAGGACTTCAACCTGGTGATAAAATAAGTGCGATAATATTTAATTGAGGCATGAAATGAATATCAACTTCAATATTTTCACGGATACTGCAACGATAGTTATATTTGATTTACAATCACTTAAGCATCGCATTACGGATACGGCTGATTGGTGGAGTATCGAGGAGGATGAAATAGATGAAATCAATAATGGTAACGCTGTTTTTTTAAATTTAGGCAGCGATGGCGAATATTTAATAAATATTGTTGAATATTTAAATGATTATGACGGTGTTGCGTACATTAATGCTCCATCAGGAAATATATTCATTGGGGCAGGTGAAGATACTACAGGTGGCGATCTAGAGCCTGATGATATAAATAGTGTATCTGGATCTTTTATCAAGTTGCTACCAGAAAATTATGCAGTGAAATTTAAGAGAGTTGATAACAATATATACATATCGTTTGCTCTATCAAAAGAAAGTAAAAATAATATAAAAAAATCTTTTAGGTTATAATAAACCGGAAGCGATCGTAAAGATCCTTCCGGCTTTTTATTATCCGCCGCCTACAGATTAATCTCGGTCTCAATCACCAGTCTCCCACACTCAACAGTAATGGCGATAGGCATCTCGGTCATAAACCCCGACGCTTCAAGCCAGCGGCCCTTGAGGTTGATGGCGGACGGCGGGTTGGCACTACCGCTGGGACAGCCGTAACCAGCTCCGAGTCGTCGATACTCCGACAGGCGAACGCTGGTTCTACCGCTATGACCCGTTCGGGCGACGGACCGGCAAACGCTGTGAACAGACACAGGACGATATCCGCTACCTGTGGGACGGCGACCAAATCGCCGAGGTACGGCATTATCGCAACGGTGAACAGATTGCCCGTCGCCACTGGGTACACAACGGCTGGGAGCTGCTGGTTCAGCAACGGCAGAATACTGACGGACGCTGGGAAACCGATTTTGTCACCAGCAGCCAGAACGGTGAACCACAGGCCCTGTACAAACCCGACGGCACCCTGCGCTGGCAGGCACCGAAAAGCACCCTCTGGGGCCAGCGACCAGGCTCCACGGAAGACTCTGCCGACCCGGGACTTGCCTTTGCCGGACAGTACCGTGACAGCGAAAGCGGGCTATGTTATAACCGTTTTCGGTACTACGACCCGAATGGTGGATGCTACGTCTCGCCTGACCCGATAGGGGTGCTGGGGGGAGATAATAACTACGCTTACGTGCCGAATCCCAATGAATTAATCGACCCATTAGGATTAGCTGGATGCAGTAAGTACCTAAAAGAATGGGGAAGAGGAAAAGCAGGATTTGAAAAATTCTGGAATAACTCGACACAGAAGCAATTCAGGGACGCTTGGAGTAATCCAAAGTTTAAAGAAAATATCATGGATCGACTTCGTAAAGCAGGTGGTTCAAAAGGCGGTGGGTTCCATGAATGGCTACCTGTCTCTCAAGCTGACAAATTTAAACAAATGGGTGTTTCGTTTAACGACTATATGAAGTGGAGAACACCGACTGGCCAGGTCAAGTTCTTGGACGATTTTGGTGTTATGGGGACGCATACTCTACCACATAGCGGTGGTGTTACGACTCAATCCTCATTAGCTCATAGTGAACTTATTAAAATCTCTGCTAAAGCAAAAGATATTAATAGCTATTTGGATGCCGTTAGAAAATGGTCTAGTAAACGACTTCCATTTGGGCCATTTGATCTTCCATTTTAATAATAGGTGTTGAAATAATGAGTAAGGAAAAATACGCAATCTGGTACTCTATTTCGAATGATTATGAAGCTATCATGGATAATTTTATTATCCATGATAATGAATGTAAATTTGAAAGAGACTTTCATTTAAAAAGAAGATTCATCGATTACGATCATGCGATTATTATATGGTATGGAAAAGAACAAGGAGAATTAGGTGACCTTTCTAGAAAAAAAAACACCATACTAGAAGAAGAATTTGATTTTATAACGTCTGAAGTATCTCTTCTTTTGGAGAAAAAAAATGTTGATAAGATAAGTTACCTCTTTGCATTACCAGAATTCGAATATAAAGGAAAAGTAAAATCTAATGGTGTACTTTCCTTCGGTGGGCATGTTACTTGTGAACGTTCGAATAGTAGCTGGCTTGATGAAATATTAAATGACATGTAAAGTCATTAATAGTAGGAAGTTCTATGGAAGAACTTCCCATTTTTTCATTGCACGAAATATTAATAAACTCCAACCTCTCCTCTATAACTATGAAACATAGCATTAGTCTATGAACTGAGTAGATAACGAATTTTATTCATACTTTAAAATCAGTATAAATAGCCGAAGCCGTAATGTAACTGTAAGCGCACCCGTTTTAGTTCCACGCACTTTTTGAGATTTCCGGGGTTTCAGCCATCAGCCGGTATTCTTCCGGCGTCAGGTGATTCAGGGATTCATGAGGGCGCTCGCTGTTATATTCAGCCAGCCAGCGCTCTGTAATTTCCCGTGCTTCATTCAGCGTTCTGAACAGATAAAAATCCAGTATTTCTGTCCTGTACGTCCGGTTGAACCGTTCGATAAAGGCATTCTGCGTGGGCTTGCCAGGCCTGATAAATTCCAGCATCACACCATGCTCTTCTGTCCATTGTGCCAGCGTCAGTGAGATTAGCTCCGGACCGTTATCCATCCGCATTTTCAGTGGATATCCCCGGTTTTCCACGATCCTGTCCAGCACTCTCACGACCCGCTGCGCCGGGATATTCAGGTCAATTTCGATCGCCAGCGCTTCCCGGTTAAAATCATCCACCACGTTGAAGGTCCGGAAGCATCTGCCGCACACCAGCGCATCGTGCATAAAATCGATGGACCAGCTCTGGTTCATCGCCTCTGGCGTCGCCAGCGGAGCCGGGTTACGCACCGGCAAGCGCTGTTTTCCCTTACGGCGAAAATTCAGTTTCAGCAGGCAGTAAATCCGGTGCACACGCTTATGGTTCCAGATATTGCCCTGCCTGCGCAGCACCTGAAAAAGCTTTTTAAATCCGTATCGTGGATAGCGTTCAGCCGCCACGGTCAGCGCCATAATGACCGGCTCACCACGTCGCGTATCCGGCTGATAACGAAATACCGTCCTGCTCAGCGACAGTGTCCTGCATGCCTGACGTGAGCTCATGGCAAACTGCGCGGTCAGATGGCTGACCAGATCACGCTTTATCGCTGGTTTTAAAGCTTTTTTCAATAACGTCTTTCAGGGCGCGGCACTCGAGACTCAGGTCCGCAAACATCTGTTTCAGCCGGCGGTTTTCATTCTCAAGGCCCTTCATCTTTTTGATATCAGAGGATTCCATGCCGCCGAACTTTGCTTTTCAGTTGTAGTACGAGACCTCAGAGATCCCGGACTCGCGGCAGACGTCTTTAACGGTGCGTCCGGCTTCGAAGGACTTCAGAACAGCGATGATCTGGTGTTCGGTGAATCGTGCTTTGCGCATAGCGATCTCCTCCAGGGACATATTCAGTATGCCGGAAGATCTCTAAATGTGAATGGTCCGATTAAGCGGGATACTTACAGTCCCAATCACCAGTCTTTCGCGCTCAACGGGTTGGGCAAAACACCAAAGCTCCCACGCCCCGTTAAAGCGGCGTGGGGAATCAAAGGCAAACTAGGCGACGGCGATGCCTTGTTCGTCCTGATCGACAGCGAAGCAGGCAACCTGCTGTTCGCCGTAGGTTTTCAACTGCGGCTGGAACTGTGTGCAGGTGCTGAAGCAGCGCTGACAGCGGGCGTTGAACGCGCAGCCTGGCGGTGGATTCAGCGGGCTGGGCAACTCACCAGTCAGCTTGATGCGCTCGCGGCGTAAATCCGGGTTCAGACGCGGCGTCGCGGACAGTAACGCCTGTGTATAAGGGTGACGCGGGTTGTTGAAAATGGCCTCTTTACTGCCCTTCTCGACACAGCGACCCAGATACATCACCATCACTTCATCAGCGATATGCTCGACGACTGACAGATCGTGCGAGATGAAGACGTAAGACAGCCCCAAGTCCTGCTGCAAATCCATCATCAGGTTCAGCACCTGTGCGCGCACCGATACGTCCAACGCCGAAACCGGTTCATCGGCAATCACCACATCCGGATCCAACATCAGCCCACGAGCGATAGCGATACGCTGACGCTGGCCGCCAGAGAACATATGCGGATAGCGGTCATAATGTTCCGTTTTCAGCCCGACTTTCGCCATCATTGCCAGCGCTTTTTCACGACGCTCGGCTTTTGACAATTCAGTGTTGATCAGCAGCGGTTCTTCGAGGATCTGTCCGACTTTCTTACGTGGGTTCAGCGATCCGTAAGGATTCTGGAACACGATCTGGATCTTCTGACGGCGCAGCTTCTGCGCTTCAGGATCGGGTTTCAGCAGATCCTGCCCCTGATAGTACAGCTCGCCGTCAGACGGGGTTTCGATCATCGTCAGCAGACGGCCCAGCGTGGATTTCCCACAGCCAGACTCTCCCACCACCGCCAGCGTTTTACCGCGCTCCAGCGTAAAGGAAACGCCGTCCAGCGCTTTCACCATCCGCTCCGGTGCGAAAAAGCCTTTCTTCACCGGGTAGTGTTTTTTCAAATCAATCGCATGCAGTAAATACGGCTGCGATGTAGCGTTCAGTTCACTCATAGGGTCGGTCTCCCCGCATCATCCAGCGGTGTATGACATTTCACCTGACGACCAGGAATATCGCGCAGTGCAGGTTCTTCCTGACGGCAACGGTCCTCCGCATAGGGGCAGCGTGGGTTTAACAGACAGCCGTTCGGGCGATCGTATTTGCCCGGCACCACGCCCGGCAGCGATGCCAGTCGGGATTTGTCCGCCGCGAACTCCGGCAGCGCACGCAGTAATGCCTGGGTATACGGATGACGCGGCGCGCTGAAAATATCCGCCGCTTTGCCCGATTCCACCACCTGACCGGCATACATCACGATGATGTGGTGTGCCGCTTCAGCCACCAGCGCCAAATCGTGCGTAATCAGGATCAGCGCCATGTTCTCGCGCTGTTGCAGTTCGAGCAGCAGTTCAATGATCTGCGCCTGAATGGTCACGTCCAGCGCCGTCGTTGGCTCATCGGCAATCAGCAGCTTCGGTCGACAGGCAATCGCCATTGCAATCATCACGCGTTGGCTCATCCCGCCGGAAAGCTGATGCGGGTACACATCGAGACGCGAAGCCGGATCGGGAATCCCGACCAGCGTCAGCAGGTCAATCGCCCGCTGACGACGGGTTTTGCGGTTACCACCCTGATGCACCTTGATGGCTTCCATAATCTGGTAGCCCACGGTGTAGCACGGGTTCAGGCTGGTCATCGGGTCCTGGAAGATCATCGCGACCTCAGAGCCCACCAGATTACGCCGTTCTTTCTCGGAAATTTTCTTTAAATCGCGCTGGTTAAATTCCAGCTTGTCGGCCATCACTTTGCCGGGATAGTCAATCAGCCCCATTATCGCCAGCGAGCTGACAGATTTACCGGAGCCGGATTCCCCGACGATACCGACCACCTGCCCTTCTTCCACCTGATAACTGATGCGATCGACCGCCCGAAACGGCAGATCCTCGTCACCAAAGTGAACCGACAGTTTATCTACATTGAGCAACGCCATCTCTCTACCTCTGTTACTGCTTGAGTTTGGGGTCGAGAGCATCACGCAAGCCGTCCCCCATCAGGTTAAACGCCAATACCGTCAGTAAGATTGCCAGACCGGGGAACGTCACCACCCACCAGGCGCTTTGCGCAAACTGCAAAACATCCGACAGCATGGTGCCCCATTCTGGCGTTGGCGGCTGTGCGCCCATACCGAGGAAACCCAAAGCAGCCATATCAAGAATGGCGTTAGAAAAACCGAGAGACGCCTGCACAATCAGCGGCGCCAGACAGTTAGGAAGAATGTTGACGAACATCTGGCGCGCCGAACCGGCTCCTGCCACGCGTGAAGCCGTGACGTAATCGCGGTTAACTTCCACCAGCACCGCCGCACGGGTCAAACGGACATAGTGCGGTAATGCTACGAAGGTCAGCGCCAGCGAAGCGTTCACAATCGAAGGCCCGAAGACGGCCACCAGCACCAGCGCCAGCAGCAGGCTTGGCAGCGCCAGCATGATATCGACGATACGCATGATAAGCGCATCAACCACACCGCCGAAATACCCGGCCAGCAAACCGAAGATCACCCCCAGCACCAGCGACAGCACCACCACCAGACAGCCGACCAGCAGCGACAGGCGTGCACCATACATCAGACGGGACAGGACATCGCGCCCAACATCGTCCGTTCCCAGAATAAACTGCCAGCTTCCGCCCTCTTGCCATACCGGCGGACGCAGCAGCGCATCGCGGAACTGCTCAGCAGGCGCATGTGGTGCCAGTACGTTGGCGCCAATGGCGATCACCAGCATCAGCACGACATACACCATGCCAACGACCGCCCCCTTGTTACGTTTAAAATAGTGCCAGAATTCCTGTAGCGGGGTCATCGGCTTCGGTGCGCTATTTACAACAGGTTCAGTGACTTGTGTCATCTTAGCCTTCCCCTTATTTCTTGTGACGGATGCGTGGGTTAACCACACCGTAGAGCACATCCACCAGCAGGTTAACCAGAATGATCATGGTTGCTACCAGCAACACGCCGCCCTGAACTACCGGATAGTCACGACGCTGCAACGCATCGATCAACCACCGTCCCAGTCCCGGCCAGGAGAAAATGGTTTCCGTCAGGATTGCCCCAGCCAGCATGGTGCCGACCTGCAGGCCAATTACCGTCACGACCGGCAACATCGCATTACGTAACGCGTGCACCACAATCACGCGCAGGCGGCTCAGCCCTTTGGCGCGGGCGGTACGAATGTAATCCTCGCCTAGCACTTCCAGCATCGCGGAGCGCGTCATACGCACAATCACCGCCAGTGGAATGGTACCCAGCACGATGGCAGGCAGAATCATGTGTTCAACCGCGTCGATAAAGTCGCCTTTCTCACCCCAGAACAGGGTATCGATCAGCATAAAGCCAGTCAGCGGCATGCTGTCATCGAGGAAAATCGTGTCGCTAATGCGCCCCGAAACGGGCGTCAGGTTGAGCTGGACGGAAACCAGCATGATCAGCATCATGCCCCACCAGAAGATAGGCATGGAGTAACCCGTCAGCGCCAGGCCAACAGACGTATGATCGAAGATAGAACCGCGTTTAACCGCAGCCAGCACACCAACCGGGATCCCAACCGCGATAGCAAACAACATCGCGCAGATACCCAGTTCCAGCGTCGCCTTAAAGCGTGGCACAAATTCTTCCCACACGGGGATGCGGCTCTTGAGGGAAATCCCCAGATCGCCCTGCAGCACACCACCAATATAGTGGATGTATTGCTGCCAAAGCGGCTTGTCCAGCCCCATTTCAGCCAGCAATTGCGCATGGCGCTCGGCGGAAATACCGCGTTCCCCCGCCATGATCATCACCGGGTCGCCCGGAATCATGTGCACGAATGCGAAGGTCAACAGGGTGATACCAATAAACGTTGGGATCACAAGCCCCAAACGCCGGAGTATGAACTGCAACATATCCCGAACTCTCTATTCATGCCCGTTGGCTCATTGGCCATCAGGCTTATCATTGCTCACAGATAAAAAATCGCCAGATGCGATTTTAACGTCGTGTGCGACGGCCCGCTGTGTGGCGGACAGGGAAGCCCGCCATAAGACTTTAACGGGCAAGAAACCCCGCCTCCACGGCTCCTCTGAAGAGGAACCGCAAGGTCGGGGTTTTTAGTGTCCGTGAAAATCGAGCGGCTGACTTAATCCAACGTCACGTTGTTGAAGCTATGCACACCACGCGGCTGAACCACATAGCCTTTCACGTTTTTACGTACAGGTTCGTACACGGTAGAGTGCGCGACAATCAGCGCCGGAGCCTGATCGTGCATCACAACCTGTGCCTGCTTGTACAGTTCAATACGTTTTTCGTGATCGGAAACGGCGCGCGCCGGTTGGATCAGATCTTCAAACGGCTTGTAGCACCACTTGGAGTAGTTGGAACCATTTTTAGCCGCATCGCAGCTGAACAGGGTCGCGAAGAAGTTATCTGGATCCCCATTGTCGCCTGTCCAGCCCATCAGCACGGTCTGGTGCTCGCCGTCTTTCGCACGCTTCAGATACTCGCCCCACTCGTAGGTGACGATCTTGGCTTTCACGCCAACTTTCGCCCAGTCGGACTGAATCATTTCCGCCATACGACGCGCGTTCGGGTTATACGGACGCTGTACCGGCATTGCCCACAGGTCGATAGAGAAACCGTCAGCCATACCCGCTTCTTTCAGCAGCGCTTTCGCTTTCTCAGGATCGTAGCTGTAGTCTTTAACGTCGTTGTTGTAGCCCCACATGGTCGGCGGGATCAGGTTAGTTGCGGCCTGGCCGGCTCCCTGATAGACCGCTTCGATAATGGCAGTCTTGTTAACCGCATAGTTCAGCGCCTGGCGAATCTTGACGTTATCCAGCGGTTTTTTCTCAACGTTGTAAGCCAGATAGCCAACGTTCAGGCCAGGCTGTTCCATCAACGTGATGTTCTTATCTTCTTTCATTTTCGCGAGATCGGCCGGATTTGGATACGGCATGATCTGGCATTCATCTTTTTGCAGCTTGGCGTAACGCACGGAAGCATCTGGCGTGATGGAGAAGACCAGACGGTCAACGCCCGGCTTGCTGCCCCAATAGCCTTCAAAAGCTTTGTACAGAATGCGGGAATCTTTCTGGTACTGCTGTAGCTGGAACGGGCCCGTACCGATTGGGTTCAGGTCAATTTTCTCCGGTGTACCGGCTTTCAGCATCTGATCCGCGTATTCTGCTGACAGGATGGAAGCGAAGTCCATCGCCAGGTTTGCCAGGAACGGCGCTTCAGGACGGTTCAGCACAAAGCGGACCGTGTAGTCGTCAACTTTTTCGATTTTGCTGACCAGCTCTGGCATGCCCATACCCTGATAGTATTCGTAGCTGCCGCCAGACACTTTGTGGTACGGATGGTTGGCATCCTGCTGACGCATGAAGGAGAAAATCACGTCATCGGCATTGAATTCACGGGAAGGTTTGAAATCCTTGCTGTCCTGCCATTTCACGCCTTTGCGCAGATGGAAGGTATAGGTTTTGCCGTCTTCGCTAATATCCCATTTTTCAGCCAGCCCAGGACCGGTGTCCGTGGTGCCGTCTTTAAATTCCACCAGACGGTTATAAATAGGAATAGAGCTGGCATCAAACGTCGTACCGGAGGTGAACAGCTGTGGGTTAAAACCTTCCGGGGAGCCCTCTGAGCAGTAGACCAGCGTTTTTGCCTGAACGCCTGCAGCGACGGACATGGCGAGCAAGCCAAGACCGAACTTCAACACCCTTGATTTAACCAGGGACTTTTCCATTACTTATGCTCCATTGTGGATGATGTTGTGTGCTATACCCGCCCGAATCCAAGCTGCATACGCGTTAATACTGTTGTTAAAAACACAGATGTTAACAACGCTGATGTCCTGTCCTGCATCTCGAAATGAATTGGGTATGGTTGGCCAGACCTGTATTTTTATGTGCTGCGGTCTGTACCCTGTCGCCCGAAGGCAAAATCAAAATAATGGGGAGAGGAATGGTGATTACCACAACCGATAGTCGCACACTGTTAGATATAGTCATAATAACTACAACCTATACCTCGAAGCGCCACAACCCGCTCACGGATGCTGGATGAAGACGTAGAATCATTCAGACAAGCCGCTGCTTTCCTCCTTATATCCCTATGACGCCCTCAATTTCTCAACAGATGGCGGTGACGTCAATATAAGCAGTAAGGATTTACAAAATTTCCTTACATTTTCTTAAAAGAGAAAATACAAGCTCATCACCTTACAAAAGGTAGATGTTTTGCCTTTTTATGAAAAAACAGCGATAAAAACCGATACATTGCGGACATAAAGAAATTATCACCATTAAAAAAACTATAGTCATCTGGTCTTACATGTCCAAGATTTGAGCACTATTTTTTGTTAAAAACGTTAACAGCAGGTGAAAATCCTGACGGATAATAAGAAATTCTGATATTTACCCCGTCACCATAAGCAGATAAATGACTATCTACGCTACATAAAAGAACTTTGCTGTCCCTAACATCAATTGGTAAAAGGGCGTGCTAAATCGTGTTTCTCTACGGGTTTCATCATAAGGCTAGATGCTGTTACCGTGGGCGAGGTGGGAGCAAAGTGGTTACGTTGTCGTCAGAAACATATACCTGCGAGAAAATGATATTACTCAATGATTAACTGGCTATTTTAATTAAATAAATATTTTCACTAAAATAAAAGTAGGCTATTTACTTATTCCCATAAAGTGGTATTTTCATTCTGTGAGTTACCTCCCCCCCTCCTTTAATCCCCCTCCAACGCGCTCAATAATTTATTTTAATTACAAAAAAATGACGTAAGTTATTTAAATTGGAGTTGCTGATAAGTTCACAAATACGTAATTAACGTATTATTTTTAACATTTCATCATGCTAGATTACCCTCAGAAGTGATTCATTGTTAAATAACATCCATCATTCCTTACCATTTTGTTACTAATTGATAAAAAACAAAAAAACGTATTTTTCTGCTTTCTGATAATAAACATCCCGCCGCCATTGGCATTAGCGACGTTCGATAAACATACCGATATCGATGAGCAAAACGTCAATCAGCTACGTCGATAACGATGCACTATCAATATCGAAGCGACATTACGCGGCAGGCATGTAATTTCTTTCTGTACCAACTGTCCTAGCAGGGTGAATATAATGAAAAAAATTGAAACTGATATTCTATGTGAGAACAATCTCGCTCTGGAAACACAAGAATCGTTTATCGGCGGCTTTTTTAAAAAGAAAGTCGGCTCCGTTCCCGTTGCGCTTTTTATGGCGATTGCCGCCATTGTCGCTATCGCCGCCTACGAGGGATATTTGCCTAAAAACATGATTGGCGGTTTCGCCGTCATCATGACCATGGGATTTTTACTGGCGCACATTGGCAGCAACATTCCCGTGTTCAAAGACATCGGTGGCCCGGCGATTCTGTGCCTGATGGTGCCTTCCGTGATGGTGTATTTTGATCTATTCAATGACAACACCATGAAAACTGTGCACCTGTTGATGAAAGAGGCGAACTTCCTGTATTTCGTCATCGCCTGTCTGGTGGTCGGCAGTATCTTGGGCATGAACCGTAAGATCCTGATTCAGGGGATGGTGCGCATGTTCGTCCCGTTGGTCATCGGCACGGCAACAGCACTGGCAACCGGTTTGCTGGTTGGTAAACTGTGCGGCTACAGCTTCTATCACACCTTCTTCTTCATTATCGTGCCAATCATCGGCGGCGGGATTGGTGAAGGCATCCTGCCATTATCTCTCGCCTACTCTGCCATTCTGGGACAAACCCCAGATGTGTATGTGGCTCAGTTAGCGCCTGCTGCCGTCGTCGGTAACATCTTCGCGATTCTGTGTGCCGGCGTGCTGTCTCGTCTGGGTATGCGCCGCAAGGATCTGAATGGCGAAGGCCGTCTGGTTCGCAGCGATGAAGACAACGCGATGTTTGCCGTCAATGAAGCACCAAAACCGGTCGATTTTCATCTGATGGGCGGCGGATTGCTGATGATTTGCGCCTTCTTCATCGTCGGTGGCCTGTTTGAAAAACTGGTACACATCCCTGGCCCGGTGTTGATGATTCTGATCGCCGTGTTCTGTAAATACGGACGCGTTATTCCTGCCATTATGGAAACCGGCGCGCACAGCGTTTACAAATTCGTTTCCAGCTCTCTGGTCTGGCCGCTGATGATCGGGCTTGGCATGCTGTATATCCCACTGGAGAGCGTCGTCGCGGTCTTCTCTGTCGGCTACGTCATCGTCTGCGGTTCTGTGGTGCTGTCTATGGCGCTGGTGAGCTTCCTGATTGCGCCTTACCTGAACATGTACCCGATTGAGGCTTCTATCGTGACCACATGCCACAGTGGGCTGGGTGGTACAGGCGACGTCGCGATTCTGTCCGCCTCTAACCGCATGTCTCTGATGCCGTTCGCACAGATCGCCACCCGTATCGGCGGCGCGTCTACCGTCATCGCCGCAACGCTGCTGCTGGGCTGGTTTGCTTAATCTCAGTATCACGGTTTCCCCCAATCAGGGGGAAACCTTATTGATCATAGTGCGACTGCGCCAATAAAACGTCTTCGATATTTTTCTCGGCCCACCTGGCCAGCGGTTCAACGGCTTCCGATAACGTTTTACCCAACGGGGTTAGCGCATATTCCACCGTAACCGGCACCGTCGGGAATGCCTTTCGGGAAAGCAGACCGTCCCGCTCCAGTTTCTTCAGCGTTTGGCTCAGCGCTTTCTGCGATACCCCTTCAATTTCCCGCCGCAGTTGGTTAAATCTCAGCGGCCCTGTTCTCAGCAAACCGACTATCAGCAACGCCCATTTATCCGCCAAACGTTCAAGCACCATTCTCGCCGGACAGCCTTGTAAATAAACGTTATAACGCTGCTCACCTGCCTCAGTTTCCTTTCTCTCAGTCGCTGAATTTTTGGTCATGGTATACCCGAGTAAACTTAGTAGATTCAAGGTAACTTCTTGTTATGTTGGTTTCTAATATATACCTTATTGCCGTTAACTCCTAACCTGAATAAGGAAACACCATGACGAACGTTGCCGTTGTTTACTTCTCTGGATACGGGCATACCCGGCGTATCGCGGAAGACGTTGCCGAAGGCGCTGATGCGGTACTCGTTGCGATTGATGACGATGGCCATGTCGATGAACAGGGATGGGAAACGCTGAATGCGGCAGACGCCATTATTTTCGGAGCGCCAACTTACATGGGTTCCGTTCCCTGGCAATTCAAAAAATTTGCCGACGCGACTTCCAAAGCGTGGTTTACACGCGCATGGCAGGACAAAATTTTTGGCGGCTTTACCAATAGCGCCAGCCTTAACGGCGATAAGCAAGTTACGTTGATTTACCTGCAAACCCTGGCGTCTCAGCATGGCGGGATTTGGGTAAGTCTGGGGCTTGCACCATCAAATACCCTTGCCGCGACGCGGAATGATGTCAACAACCTCGGTGGCTCCGTCGGCCTTCTTGCGCAATCTCCATCGGATGCAGGCGCAGAGGCGATCCCCTCCGGCGATCTGGATACCGCAAGACACTACGGCAAGCGTGTTGCAGACATTGCACGCCGCTTCAAAGACTAATTACGAACACTAACCCTAACCCTAACCAAAGGCGTCACCAAACATGAAAAAAGCACTTTCTGTTTTATTGCTGAGCGGTCTGCTGGTCACTAGCGCAACGGTTTCAGCGCAACAGACCGATCCTCATGCCGTTCCGCTGGCAACCGCGTCGGAATTCATCGCTACCGGCAAGTCCTATAACGTCGATTTCGGCGATCAGAAATTCCGTCTGGATTTCAAATCCCCCTCTGAAATGACGTTCACGTCTCCCGATGGAAAAAACAAGGCAGATGTTGCAATCACAACCACGGAGGTCGGTGATGGGGTGTATATGATCTACTGGTCACGCCGTGCAGGGCAACACGTGGTTCACGTCGACGACTTCAAAAACGGTGTCTCTTATACCAACATCGTGTTACCAGATGGCTCCATTTCTCGCCGTCAGGGTACGCTGATCGAGATCAAGTAAGCGTTTACCGTTTTAGTATCGGTACAAATAGCACGAGGCGGGATCGCTCCCGCCTCGTTTATCTCATTCCACACATGACACTCAATTCCGTTTGCTTACCACCACTATCTAACCTTCTTGAAAATGATCAGAATTAGAGCCACGCAGATGGGGAAACCAATTAATACGGCTGAATACATGGAATCCATAGATTCTCGCATATCAGCTAATATCGCAAAATGGTATTCAACTGGCACTGTTTTATCAGATAAAAAAACCATTCTTTCCTTATCTTGAACATGTCCAAAAGAAAAAAGAGCAATGCTTATCAAATAAAAAAAAGAGACAAAGCAAATACTGAACCATCGAATAAAAGTCTTGCACTTACTTGTTAACATCATGCATCCCTTCGAATAACCCACCGACAGTACCACCAGAATAAGGTGAAATTTTACCTATACCAGAAACCACCTCGGACACGACTCTTAAAGCGGTATCTTCGCTTATCGGTGTGTAGTTATCAGTATTCGGGTACTGCTTTCTAAACTCACTGGTCATATCAACAACAAGCATCGATGATTCAGCGCTTTTTCGTTCTAAATACCGCTGTAGCGATACCGGCACGGCAAAATCTTCTTCGTAATTAATTCGCATCTGAGAGTGAGTTGTATATCCTCCCTCAAATATCTGTGATCCCGCAATCTTCACGCCTTTTGTCGCATGGGTTGTACAGTTCACGCCTGTCACATCATATTGATCGACTGTACGACCGTTTCTTTTAGTGCTTTCTCCCATCTTGATGGTTTCTTTCACTTTGCCCCCTGAACGCCATAGCTTTTCAAAGTACAATCGAGCAATCGCAGGATTCGCATCTGTAATGAGAAAAACCTTAGCTTCTGTTTGGTACAGCTCTTCTCGGTAATATGTTCTGGCATCTTCAAACTGCAAAAAATTTAAGATGCCATCACCGACTGCCCCGGCAACACCAGACCGTCTACCAAAGCGGCCATAGGTAAAAACAGAAGCATTATTACCCTCATGTACAGAGACAAAGGTGTGACCTGTGCCCTTAATTTCTGTCCAAATAAACACTCCGTTTTCTAACGGGTTATTTTCTTTCTTGCACTCTTGAATTTGATTAACCCATTCTCCTTTTGAGGACGTGAGATAAATCGGGTCATCACTGAAGTAATTTATTGGTTCGGGCTTAATATTTTCCCGTGGGTTACGCCACAACCCTAACCCACGGCCATATTGCATAAATTTATCGTGTTCCACTAAACCGGCTCCATGTGGTTTCATCATCACTGAATTGTATATAGCACGAGGCGGGATCGCTCCCGCCTCGTTTATCTCATTCCACACATGACACTCAATTCCGTTTGCTTACCACCACTATCTAACCTTCTTGAAAATGATCAGAATCAGGGCCACGCAGATGGGGAAAGCTATGAACGCAGCTAAATACACCGCATTAGTATGTTCCTGCATAATCTCCAGGCTAGCCCTGTGATATTCAACAGATATCGTTTTTTCTGAAAAATACATAATATCCTTATCAAAGGAAATCGCACCAACCCCCCCTACCAGTAGATAATAAAATAGAGAGACAAGGGCAATACTGACCCATCGAATAAATGCCTTGCACTTACTTGTTAACATCATGCATCCCTTCTAATACGCCACCGATAGTACCACCAGAATAAGGCGACACCCTGCCAACACCAGAGACAATTTCAGAAGCGCCTCTATTTACAACCATCTCAAGGTTTTTTTCACTTATCGGTGTGTAGTTATCAGTATTCGGATACTGCTTTCTAAACTCACTGGTCATATCAACAACAAGCATCGATGATTCAGCGCTTTTTCGTTCTAAATACCGCTGTAGCGATACCGGCACGGCAAAATCTTCTTCGTAATTAATCCGCATCTGAGAGTGAGTTGTATATCCTCCCTCAAATATCTGTGATCCCGCAATCTTCACGCCTTTTGTTGCATGGGTTGTACAGTTCACGCCTGTCACATCATATTGATCAATTGTGTGGCCATTTCTTTTGGTACTCTCCCTCATAGATGGAGTTTCTTTTGCCTTTCCTCCTGAATGCCACAACTTTTCAAAATACAGCCTTGCAATCGTAGGATCTGCATCCGTAATGACGAATGCCTTCGCCTCCATCTTGTACAGCTCTTCTCGGTAATATGTTCTGGCATCTTCAAACTGCAAAAAGTTTAAGATGCCATCACCGACAGCCCCGACAACACCAGACCGTCTACCAAAGCGGCCATAGGTAAAAACAGAAGCATTATTACCCTCATGTACAGAGACAAAGGCGTGACCTGTACCCTTAATTTCTGTCCAAATAAATACACCGTTTTCTAACGGGTTATTTTCTTTCTTGCACTCTTGAATTTGATTAACCCATTCTCCTTTTGAGGACGTGAGATAAATCGGGTCATCACTGAAGTAATTTATTGGTTCGGGCTTAATATTTTCCCGTGGGTTACGCCACAACCCTAACCCACGACCATATTGCATAAATTTATCGTGTTCCACTCAACCGGCTCCATGTGGTTTCATCATCACTGAATTGTATATAGCACGAGGCGGGATCGCTCCCGCCTCGTTTTCATTTCTGCCAGCCTCATTCACCGCTAGCTATTTACAACGATTTATTCACAGTACTGGCGCAGCGAGTCCTGTTTTTCCGGCAGCAGGCGATACAGATAAACCGGTCGACCGGTCGAGCCGTACAGGATGTTGGTGGTCAGGATGCCAGTGTCAGACAGATAGATCAGGTATTTACGGCAGGATACGCGGGAAATGCCAATCGCATTCGCCAGCATTTCGGTAGAGAACTCTATGCCCTGGTTGCCTTCAATCCACTCGCAGACGGTACGCAGCGTCAGGCTGGTCAGCCCTTTCGGCAATTTTTTACGTTCGCTGACCGTGCTACTACTGGTGCGGCGAATCAGGTTATCAATATCCGACTGCCCAACAAAATCACGGTGCTTGAACAAGTTCGCCTCTTCGCGATAGGCGGTCAGCGCCTGCTCGAAACGCGAGAACTGGAAAGGCTTAATCAGGTAGTCAACAACGCCATAGTGCAGCGCTTTTTTGATGGTATACACATCACTGGCAGAAGAGATGATGATGACGTCCGTCTTTTCACTGAATTCACGGATAGTCGGCAGCAGATCCAGTCCATTATCCTGCTGCATGTAAATGTCCAGCAGTACCAAATCGATTTCCGAGTCAGGTTGCATCAGCAGGTTTCGCGCCTGTTGCAACGTAGGGACGGTCGCATAGCAGCTAAATCCAGAAACCTGGTTCAGATAAGATTTGTTAAGCTCTGCAACCATGGCATCGTCATCAACAATCAGTACATTAATCATGGTCAAACAGCCTTGCTTGATAAGGAATAGTAACGAAAAACTGGGTGTACACCTCAGGTTCTGATTCAAACTCGATAGTGCCGCCAATCTTCTCCAGACTCTGTTTGGTCAGGAACAGGCCGATACCGCGCCCGCTGCCTTTGGTAGAGAATCCCTGTTCATAAATGCGCGCCTGACTCTCCGGCGAAATGCCGGGACCGTCATCCCCCACGGTACAGTGAAGGCGGCCATTCTGATGATGGAAACTCACGCTGATTTCGCAGTTTTCCTGCCCATCAATCGCGTCCATCGCATTCTCAATCAGATTACCCAATACGGTAATCAATTCATTGGTGGCATCGACATCATCGGTATCTGGCAGCAGACTCTCCTCACTGATGGAGAGCGTAATGCCGAGATCGCGCGCGCGGTTGATTTTACCCAACAGGAAGCCGGCAATCACTGGCGATTTCACTTTACGAATAATTGAACCAATTTCCGCCTGATAATTATTGGCCGTCTTCAGGATATAATCTTCCAGCTGCGAGTAATACTTTAAGTGCAGCATCCCCAGAATGACGTGCAGCTTGTTCATAAACTCGTGCGACTGTGCCCGTAGCGCATCCGCATAGTACGACATCCCACTCAACCGTTGCAGCAGTTGGCTGATTTCCGTTTTATCACGGAATGTCGCAATCGCACCGATAATATCGCCCTTCACAAAAACCGGAACGGTGTTGGTCAGCAGCAGGTGGCCGTTAAAGTTAATCTCTTCATCGCGCCGTGGTGTGCCGCTCTCCAGCACCTGTTTCAGGTGCAGATGTTCCAGCCACTGCTCACTGACGCGTTCGGCTGGCTTCGACGACGGAGTTTCGCTGCCCTGCGGCTTATTCTGCCGGAACAGCCGTCGCGCCTCATCATTAATTACCGTAATTCGCCCATTCTGGTCGACCGCGATAACGCCTTCCTTGATGTGTTTGAGCATCGCGTTGCGCTGTTCAAACAGATTCGAGATCTCAAACGGCTCGAATCCCAGCATAATGCGCTTGAGCACCTTCACCAAAATCAACGTGCCGAGCCAGCCGACCAGCGCCCCAGCCAGCAGCGTCCAGGGGATCATCCAGCGGTTATCGCTAATCACCTTCTGCACGCTGGTTAAGGCAATCCCCAGCGCGACCACGCCAACCTGCTTATGGTTGCTGTCGAAAACCGGCGTAAAGACCCGCAGCGCGGGATCGAGCGTTCCCCGATTAATGGCGGTATTTTCCATACCCAGCAGCGCCGGGTAGATATCCCGACCGGCAAAATGCTCGCCAATTCTTTCCGGCTCAGGATGGCTATGGCGCACCGTATCCATGTCAGTTACCGTGACGAAAAGCAGTTGATTGCGCTGGCGAATCGTCTCCGCCGCAATCTGCACTTCCTCAGGTCGGCCAATGCCTTTAAGTTCATCAATAACGACGGGAGAGGCGGCAAATGTGCGAGCAATGGCAAAGGCTTTTTCTCGCAGATGGTCTTCTGATAGCTGATTAATGCGAAAAAACAGCAAGGAATAGACCACCAGCAACACCGCGCCAAGCACAACTGACACCATCAGAAACACCGATGTTCCCAGCTTTAGCGGTGCCTTTTTCTTGCCCATGTCACTCTCCGAAACAAACATCATCACACCGTTATCTTATACTGTTTCGTCGCGTTTCGCGTGTCGTGATGCATACGCCCCGTCACAGGGACAGGGCGTAGGCGTGAAGAAAGGAATCAGGCTTAACGTATTGCGGTACATTTTTCGCCTCAGGCATGTCCCGCATCAGGAAAGCCAGCAGTACCTGCGTTTACCAGAAGCCGAGCACTTTCCACCACATGCTACCAACACCCAGCCAGATAGGGATGATGACCAGGCTGATGGAGAAACCGATCTTCCACCAGGTTCCCAGCGGCATGTAGCCTGTACCGAACAGAATCGGAGCCGGGCCGCTGGAGTAGTGCGTCGTGGACATAAACAGGTTACTGAAGATACCGAACACCAGCACGGTCAGCATCGGCGGCGCACCGGCAGCCAACGCGATAGAGACGAAAATCGCATACATGGCGCTGATATGGGCAATCGCACTCGCCATCAGATAGTGGCTGTAGTAGTAAACCAACAGCAGCAGACCCAGCATCGGCAGCCAGTGCATGCCACTCACCGCGCTGCCAGCCAGACCACCCAGCCAGGCAATCAGACCCATTTTGTTAAGCTGACCCGCCAGCGTCATCAGCACAGCAAACCACACCACGGTGTGCCAGGCTTCTTTCTCACCCACCACATCATCCCAGCTCAGCGCACGGCTGAGCAACAGCACGCTCAGGCCAGCCAGTGCGGTCAGGGTCGCATCGATATTCAGTGTGGAGCCCAGCACCCAGAAGGTCACCAGCCCCAGGAACACGCCCAGTACCACCCACTCGTCGCGGGTCATTTTGCCCATTTCACGCAGTCTTTCGACAGCGATGGCGCGCATTTCCGAGGTTTTCTTCAATTCAGGCGGATAAAAGCGGTAGATCAGATAAGGAATCAGCGCCAACGACAGGAAACCCGGCAGCAATGTCGCCAATGCCCAGTCCGTCCAACTGATGTGAATACCAAACTGGGAAGCCAGCTTCGCCACCATCGGGTTACCCGCCATGGAGGTCATGAACATCGCGGAGGTCACGGCGTTACATTGGAAAATAGATTGCACCAAGAACGCACCAATGCGGCGCTGCGTGCCTTTTTCCGGCGTGGAGTCATAGGCTTCGGCAATCGAGCGGAACAACGGTGTGATAATCCCGCCGCAGCGTGCAGATGTGGAAGGCATAGCCGGGGCAAACAGCAGGTCGGTAAACACCAGACCATACGCCAGACCGAGCGAGCTGTTCCCCAGCTTGCTGATGAACAGCAGAC
This sequence comes from Pectobacterium aroidearum, assembly GCF_015689195.1. Taxonomy (GTDB): domain Bacteria; phylum Pseudomonadota; class Gammaproteobacteria; order Enterobacterales; family Enterobacteriaceae; genus Pectobacterium; species Pectobacterium aroidearum. Next base: position 48,437 of record NZ_CP065044.1, on the reverse strand, counting down.
CAATACGCCGACCAAAACCGGTTTTGATAAAGCCGCGCGAGATAAAGAAGGCGCAGGCGATCATCCAAATGGTGGGATCGCTAAAGCCCGCCAGCACATCTTTAATGGACAATAACCCTAATATAGCGACCGAGGTCAGGCTGAACATCGCCATCGCGCCAAGCGGGTAAGGAGAGAGAATCAGACCGACAACGGTGGCAATGAAAATCGCCATCAGATGCCAGGCATCGGGTTTAACCCCATCAGGAACCGGCAATAACCATAAGCCACCGGCAATACAAAGGATAATTAGAAGCTTTATAAACCTGCTGTTATTCGCAGACATAAGAACACCACTCTTCATTAAAACGGAATTCTGTATTCCCCGTCGTACTTCGAGCCGAGTTTGTGCAGCTCTCGAATTATTCAGGAGATATTCACGACGGATGTCCAGTGCGGAGGAGTGGGTATTTCGTTATTCTTCCTTCGTCACCCTGCTGAAAACAACGCAACAGGAATCATCTGCGGAAAAAAAGACGAGAAAACAAGGGTTCAGGGTGCTTCTCTCGTCTGATCAAATCAAGTGATTAATGAAGAGATAGTATTATAATGCGCCGGCAAAATAGCGTAACTTTAGTTACTAAAGGGGTTCATTAATTTATTTAAGAAACTGTCATGGTTTTAATTTCCCGATAAAAAACCGTTTAAATTCAATAATAATTGACATTTATGGAACATAAAATTAACGAAGTTAACGACGAGGATGTGATAAAAAAACCTTATACCTAATAGTGGTAATATAATTCTTTCCCAGACAGCTAGTTATCCATTCCTTATTTATTTACTCAGGTATTTCCCTATTCATAAATAAAGAAATTAAATAGCCACGTTCCAGCGAGAAAATATTATTTTTTATCCAGCTGATAACATTTAGAGGGTAAGGAAAAGTACGGCTAACAACTGCGGCGACATAATACGTAGAAACATCGCCAGTGGATAAACCGTCGCATAAGAAAGTGCCGCCGCACCGCTGGTTGGGTGTAACCCATTGGCAAACGCCAACGCGGGCGGATCGGTCATGGAACCCGCCAGCATGCCGCACAGCGTTAAATAGTTCATCTTGCCGAGCGTTCGCGCCAGTATGCCGACCAGCAGTAGCGGCACAATGGTAATCAGCGCACCGTAACCAATCCACCACACGCCGTCGCCGTTCAATAACGTATCAATGAAATCACCGCCGGATTTCAGCCCTACCACCGACAAGAACAGCACAATACCGAGTTCACGCAGCGCCAGATTCGCACTGGGCGGCATAAACCAGTGCAGTTTACCGATACCGCCAATGCGTCCCAGAACCAGCGCCACCACCAACGGCCCGCCCGCCAGACCGAGCCGCAGCGCGACGGGAAAACCGGGAATCATCAGCGGGACAGAACCCAGCAACACACCCAGCCCAATGCCGATAAAAACGGGCAGCATCTGTACCTGCTGGAGTTTTTGCTGCGCGTTCCCCACGATATCCGCAACGGCATCGATCGCCGTTTTCCGCCCGACCAGATTCAGAATGTCGCCAAATTGCAGGCTGGCCTGGTTGCTGGCGACCAGCTCAACGCCTGCACGATTCAGGCGTGAAATCACAACATCGTAGTTTTGCTTAAGATTGAGTTCGCGAATCTTGCGTCCCAGCACCTTCTCATTCGTCACCACCACGCGCTCAACGTGCAGATCCGTACCGCGCGTCGAGAGCGATGTCTCCACTTCATGACCGATAACCAGCCGCGCCTGCTCAAGATCGTTTTTCGCGCCAACCAGATGCAGATAGTCACCCAGTTGGATGAGCGTCTGCGGCGACGGCACCATTAGCTCATCGCCGCGTTTTAAACGGGAACAGACGATGGTGTCGCGGTTCAGAATTGGCACATCCTGAATCGCCAGCCCTTGCAAATTGGTATTCGTCACCGACACATTCATGGTGTGCAGCTGTTCATGGTGCTGGCCGTTACTGACCTCAAACTGCTTAGCTTCGTTCTCCACCGCGACGCGAAACAGCACACGCATCAGCCACATCACCAGTAAAATGCCGCAGATCCCGAGCGGATACGCCATCGCGTAGCCTGTCCCCATCTGGTTAACCAATGCCGCGCTCGAACCGAGATCGGTCAAAATCTGCTGACCCGCACCCAGCGACGGGGTATTGGTCACCGCACCGGAAAAAATACCGAGGATAATAGGCAAAGGAATATTAAGCAGTTTATGCAACAGGACGGTCACCACGCAGCCGAGAAACACCGTCAGCAAGGCGAATGCATTGAGGCGCAGGCCAGATACGCGCAAAGAGGAAAAGAAGCCCGGCCCGACCTGAATGCCAATGGTATAGACAAACAGAATCAGTCCGAACTCCTGAATGACGTGCAACATGTCATCATTCAGTTGAATCTGGTACTGATGAGCAACATGCCCGACGATGATCCCACCGAACAGGACCCCGCCAATCCCTAAACCGACGCCATAAATCCGCCAGTTGCCGATCCATAACCCCAGAACCGCAACCAGCGCCAGCATACTCACGGTAAGTGCGATATCACTCATACCCGTATCCTTTGCGGACGTTTTTATTGGGAAATGTCACTGCCGTTCACTCTATTACGAGTTTATTTTGATTCTGGCAGAATGCCGGGGAAGGAAACGTGGCGGGCAACACAAAACCGCGCCCGTAATGAGACGGGCGCGGGAAATCATCAGGTTAATAACGCAGATGTCGCGTTATTATGCATCTTCAGCAGGCTGCTGGTTCAATGCCGGGCGGCCACCGCCGATGGCGATGCGCTGCGGCTGCAAGGCTTCCGGCACGTCACGCACCAGATCGATATGCAGCAGGCCATTTTCAAAGTGTGCATCGGACACATTCAGATGCTCGGCCAGCGTAAAGCTCAGCGTGAAAGGCTTAAACACCAGCCCCTGATGCAGATATTCCACGGCTTTCTCGGTCGGTGCCGGACTACCTTTCACGGTCAGGCGAGGGCCTTCTACTTCTATATCCAGATCGCTCTGTCGGAATCCCGCCAGCGCGAGCGTGATGCGGTAGTGGTTGTCGTCTTTCTTCTCGATGTTATACGGAGGAAAATCAATCGGTTCCTGGCTGCCTTGCATTGAGCTGGCTAATTTGTCGAAACCGATCCACTGACGCAGTAAAGGTGATAAGTCGTAGTTACGCATGATATGACTCCTTCTAAGAAGCGAGATTAAGATGCCCGTTCGGGCGTACCTTATGCCAGCCACATTCAATAGCTGGCGTCGTCCCCAAGCGGCAGACGATGTGTTCATTCACGGCATTGCCGTTTCAGGCAATGCACCATTAATTTGATATTGATTTACTTGATTTCAATCCGGCGCGGCTTCATCGCTTCCGGCACGATGCGCTCAAGATCGATGTACAGCAGTCCATTTTCCAGATTGGCGCCTTTTACCTGAATATGTTCGGCCATCTGGAATTTACGCTCGAAGTTGCGCTCGGCAATACCCTGATACAGGTAGTTGCGGGCAACCTGCTCACCGGCGTGGGCGCCTTTTACAATCAATAGGTTGTCGTGCGCTGTGATGTCCAGTTCCTGCTCGGCGAAGCCGGCTACGGCAATCGCGATGCGGTATTGGTTCTCGTCAACCAGCTCGACGTTGTAGGGAGGATAGCCGCCGTTGCTCTGGGTCTGGCCGGTTTCTAACAGATTGAACAGACGATCGAAACCAATAGCGGAACGGTACAGTGGGGAAAAATCGGGGTTACGCATAAAGCAGCCTCCTAAACATGCAGCGAGGATTTATTCTTTGCCTTCCTATAAGGACAGGCTCACAGCCGGAACGGATACCCTGACGGCGTATCGTTTTCTTCCGGCTTATTATCAATATGGTGACCCCCTTCAGACTTTCAAGAGGCAAAAAAGAAAAATCACTACGTTTCATGCAATATTCACTCACACTTCGAGCGTTATCACATACACTCAAGATAGGCAGGTTTTGGCCTAGTGCCGATCGTTTAAGCATCGAGATACACGGGGCGATCACTGGGGTGAGGCGTCCCTGCGGGAACCTCCGTTTCCCCTAACAACGGACTTAAGTGACCGATATTAGGCTCTTGACCCGCTCTGGCAGCAGGTTATTAATGGACAGGTAATATGACCTTACTGAAAAGCGCATTGTTCTCTTTCATTATTACCGGTAGCGGCGCGGTGGCAACCAGCGGTTGTTCCAGCGTCATGACGCATACCGGAAGCGATCAAGGATACTATTCCGGCACGCGCGCCAGCATGGATATGCTGCGTGACGACGACACGAGTTGGGCCATGATGCCGCTGGTGGTGATCGACCTGCCGTTCTCAGCGGTTGCCGATACGGTGCTGCTGCCCTACGACTACTATCGCTCGGGCAGCGATAAGAACAAAATGTCGACGCGCGAACGCATTTCGCACAGCGAAGAGCAAAACCAGACAGCCAGCTCACAGCTTGCCACTATGCCTCATAACGACACTATGCCTCACAACGACACGATGCCCCATAACAACACCATGCCACATAACCAACTGTGATAACGCTGCATGTAGCATGAGTCAGTTCGTACGGGTTAGGCGCTCGTCACAACAAAAAGCTGATTAAAGCCGTCAATCTCTCGCATATACGCAATGTGTTTCCCATCAGGGGAAAAAACCACGGCATCCGCACTCGGGGCGCTGTCCGTCCGCGCCGTCAGCCGCACGAGTTCACCGCTTTTCGCCTCACACAGCATGATGCTGTTGTCACACACAAACGCCAGAGAACGCCCATCCGGATGCCAGTTAAAGGCAGACTGTACACCGTGTTCCGTATGCGTTACCTGCCTTGGTTCACCGCCATTCGGGGAAATCGTCCACAGCTGAACCACACCCGCCTCATCGCGCATCAGGAAAGCAATCTCGCTACCGTCGGGCGAAGCTCGCAGCCAGTGGCGCGGCTGATTGACCAGGCCAGGGTAACGACGCGAATGCGTAAAGGTTAAACGCCGTTGCTGCACACCCGCTGGCGGTGAAGGCATTGAGGTTGCCGTTCCTGCCAGAGGCGCATCCCCCTCTTTGGCGTAATCCTCCAGCGCGTCCGGCAAATCGACGATAAAGATCTCCGGCACCGTTGTCCCGTCCGCCGCACGCGTATCGCCGATGAACGCCAGCGCCCAACGCTGGCGCGAACCGTCCTGTCGGATATAGCCCACCGTTCCCACCCAGCCTTCTTCATAAGCTCGGTTGATTTCATCGCTGCCGGGCTGTGGCTGCGGCGTCGTTTGGCTGACCAACACACAATAGTGGCTGCCGTCATATTCACGCGGATGGCGTTTCTCAACGGTGACGGCCTGTAGCGGCACGGCTACGCCGACATTGCGCAAGTTCAATGCCGGATCGCGCTCATGCAGCACATGGTCGTTATAGGTAAAGCTCAGGCGGCTGGCATCCGGGCTGAAGACGTGAACGTGCGTACCACCGCGCAGCGCACCGGCCTGATAAGGCGACGTAATGGAGAAGGCATCGAGCGTGATGGCTTCATCGCGCTGGCAATCCGCCACTATCGTTCCACGGCGATGGTGAAAATCATACTGCCACTCGCCGTCTGGATTTTCCGGCCCGTGGATAAAGACATAGCGTAGCGGCTCCTGCGGGCTACAGGTCACTACGCCCACATGTGCGCCCGCTGTCGCCCGATAAATCACCTCGGTTTCCCGGCTTGTCAGGTGTACTCGCTCAATTGTCAGCCCTGTGAATGAAGATCCATAGGGTCTTATGTCATAAACCAGCCAATCCCCATCGCATGACCAGCAATTAATGTTGGTAAGTTGATGACCAGCAGCATTAAACGTTAGTTGAACCTCAACAGACAAGACATCACCCCACTCATTCAACATCAGTCAATTTTTTGTAAATCAATTTCAGTTTTATGTATAACTTATTGTTTTTAATTTAAAAAAAACAAACAACATCAATAAATGTCATTCAAAAAAATAGAAAGACTACCTCAATAACATCCGTTTTTTAATTTATTAGCATCGGCGTAACATTCTTCATATCGAAAGGGCAGCCCCCTTTCACCTATCAAATCAGAAAAGGATAAGACATCATGAAAAACGTAAAAACCATCGCCGCTGCTGTTGTTCTCGCTACCATGACTTTCGGTGCTTCTGCTGCTGAATATGTTGCGCCTTCACAGACACAGAACCTGGAAAAAGTGGGCGTCGTTACCGCTACCGCTCAAGACCTAAGCTCACTACAGGCTCAGCTCGCAGCGAAAGCAGAAAAAGCAGGCGCTAAAGCTTATACCATCACGTCTGCGACCGGTAACGATCAGCTGCGTGGCTCTGCGGTAATCTTCAACTAATCATTGTTTACCCTGAGTTTTTATCCCAGTTAGCTATCCTGTAAGCATCACGTATTACCCTCTTTCCGGCTTGCCTCCTCATCAGGGCAAGCCGGTTTTTTTATGGCGGGCCGTCGCAAGCGACGTTGAAAAACATTCCTTACGTTTTTTTATGTGTGCTTTTGGTCAAAAACCATTCTCAGCCGCTATAGTCGCGAACCATTCCCCGCTTTTCTTCACCGTGCGCTTCTGCGTTGCCAGATCAAGCTGCACAAAGCCATAGCGATTCTTGTAGGCATTCGACCACGACCAGTTATCGATAAACGTCCACATATGGTAGCCGAGGCAGTTGCTGCCTTCCGCGATGCCTTTGTGGACATACTTCAGATGTTCACGGACAAAATCGATGCGGTAATCATCCTGAATCTGGCCGTTGGCATCGAAACGCTGCTCGTTCTCCACCCCCATGCCGTTTTCCGAAATAAAGCAGCGCGGATTGCCGTAATTCACCCGCAGATTGGTCAGAATGTCATAAATACCCGGTTCATAAATTTCCCAACCGCGATAGGGATTCATTTTTCGTCCCGGCATCTCATAGCTGGAGAAAAACCATTCGGGCATAAACGGACTATCAGGATTGACCAGACTGTCACGACACTGAATACGGCGCGGCTGGTAGTAGTTAATCCCCAGCAGATCGACAACCCCATCGGCCAGCAGCGCACGATCGTCTGGCTGGCAGCTCGGCAGTTGGCCGTATCGCTGTAGCAGATCGACCAGTTCCTGTGGGTACTCGCCCCTCAAAGCGGGATCGAGGAAGCTGCGGTTAAACATCAGATCGGCAATGTTGGCTGCTTTAACATCAGCCGGATGCTGAGAGCGTGGATAGGAAGGCGTCAGATTGAGGATGATGCCAATTTCCCCGCCCTGAGACTGTTCACGATAGGCTTTCACCGCCAGCGAATGCGCCAGCATGGTGTGATACGCCACCGTCGCGGCTCGCTTGAAATCCACGACGTTCGGGTAGTGGAAATCATACAGATACCCGCCTTCCACCGGCACCACTGGCTCATTGAACGTAAACCAGTGTTTTACCCTATCGCCAAACAGACGGAAACAGGTCGCCGCGTAGCCCGCATAGGCCACCACCACCGCCCGATTTTCCCAGCCGCCCAGCCGCTGCATCACCATCGGCATATCAAAATGGAACAGATTGATAAACGGCGTGATGCCCTGCGCCAGCATTTCATCAATGACCTGATTATAAAACGCCACCGCCTGCGGATTCGGTTCCCCGACGCCATCGGGAATCAGTCGCGCCCACGAGATCGACGTGCGGAACGTGTTGTGATTCAACGTCTTCAGCAGCGCAATGTCTTCACGCCAGTGCTGATAAAACGTGGAGGTATCCGCCGGCCCAACCTGCTGGTGAAAACGACCGGGCTGCGTGGCAAACCATTCGTCCCACACGGTGGCGCTTTTACCATAATTAAGGCTTTCGCCTTCCGTTTGCGGGGCCGAACTGGCGCTGCCCCACCAAAAATTCGCAGGAAAGCGAAAATCCTTCTGAAGATGATCGTGCATACGTTCCTCTCTACTTCACTCGTATTTATGCGCTGGCGCTGGCTTCGCCTGCGGCCTGCTGTTGTTTCTCCTGCTCCTGTTTAAGTAGCGTGCGCTCATAAACTTTCAGGAACGGGTAATACATCGCGGCCGACATCACCATGCAGAGCAGACACATGATCACCGGGCTGAACGCCCAGTTCGCCGCCCATGATGCGCCAATCGGTGCCGGCGTCGTCCACGGTGTCAGGGAAACCACCTGTGCGATCCAGCCGAGCTTCGTCGCCGTATAGGCAATGACGGCATTAACCATCGGCACGAAAATAAACGGCAGGAACAGCAGCGGGTTCATGATGATCGGTGCACCAAACAGAATTGGTTCGTTGATATTGAAAAAGCTCGGCACCACGCCCATGCGGCCAATCGTTCGCAGATGGACGGCACGGCTACGCAGCAGCAAAAATGCCAGCGGCAGTGTGGAACCGACCCCGCCGATCAGCAGGTAGTGATCCCAGAAGCCCTGCAAATAAATATGCGGCAACGGCGCACCGGCCGAGAGCGCGGCCTGGTTCAGCGCCAGGTTGGTCATCCAGAACGGGTTCATAATCCCGGTGACGATCAGCGCACCGTGAATCCCGGCAAACCACAGAATCTGGCAGATAAACACCGAAATCAGAATCGCAGGCAGTGAATCCGACGCCGAAATCAGCGGTGCCAGCAGATGCATAATCGCTTCGGGGATAATCATGCCGGTCGCAGACTGGATGAACAGGTTAAACGGATGCAGCGTCGCGACGATGACAAGCACGGGGATGAGGATTTCAAACGAACGCGCCACGCCGGTCGGCACCTCTTTCGGCAGACGAATCGTGATATTGCGTTTCTTCAGCCAGGCATACACCTCACCCGCATAAATTGATGTCAGGATCGCGGTAAAAATCCCCTCTCCGGAGAAGTACTGGGTGGAAATTTGCTTGTCGTGATAAGGCGCGGCCACCAGCAAGAATGCCATCAGTGCCAGCAGGCCGGTCATGATGGGATCCAGCTTGTAGTGTTTGCCCAGGCTGGCTCCTATCCCCACCGAGATAAAGAAGGTCATGACTCCCATACTGAGGTAGTACGGCAGCATCAGCTGTTCACGGTAGGCAACGGAGAAATCGAGCCACGCGCGGGCGAACCCCAGCGTGGTATCCGGCGCGAACGGCGGGAAGATGAACACCAGCATAAACGAACCGATGATCATAAAAGGCAGAGCGGCGATAAAACCATCACGAATCGCGATGATGTGGCGCTGCTGTCCCACCACACCCGCCAGCGGGGTAATTTTTTGCTCGATGATATTAACCATCGACTGATAGAGGCCACTCATAGCGGTTGTCCTGATTTTTCGATCAGTGAAAAGGCAAAATCCAGCACGTTGTCACCGCGCTGCATACCGTAATCCATCATATCTATCGCTGCCACGGGCACGCCTTTTCCCTCAGCTTTCTCCTGAAAGGACGCCAGCATATATTTCACCTGTGGCCCCAGCAGCACAACGTCATACTTCCCGACCTGCTCATCAAATTCATGGGCAGCGTAGGCGGCAATATCAACGTCCAGACCACGAGTGCTGGCCGCCTCCTTCATCTTTTTCACTAAAAGGCTGGTAGACATCCCAGCGGAACAACAAAGCATGATCCTTTTCATTTTCAGTACCCCGTCGTCATACGTTATGAATAAAAAGCGTTATGAATAAAAAAACAGCATCAATAAAAGCATCGTGAATAAACACGTCCATTGGAAACACCTCTATGGAAACACAACGGAAACCGTTTTCCATGAAAAAAACCAAGATATGAGAATAGGTTCACGAAATGATAGACATTGCCGGAAACAATGTGAGGCAGGTCATGGAAAACGTGTTTCAGACGTGAAGGAGGGGGAAAACGCGCTATTGCTACGCTTATTACACTAAGAATCTATCCCGGATAGGCGTTGTCATTTAATAGGTAATAGCAAAGCAATCCGTTGGCTGACGCTACTCTATTTTTTCTGCGAGACGTTGATACCCGCATTTGGTGCGAGTCGCGTCATATCATACACTCCGAAGGCGGTAATAATCGCAATGACCACAAATCCCAGGCGAAACCCCATGCCAGGCACGGCGGTATAGCCCAGTTCATCGCTGAGGATGTTGCCTAAGCGTATGCTCAGCGCCCCCATTGTTACCCCCAAGCCGCTGGCGAGCTGGAGTGAGGTACTGAACAGTGTATTGGCTGAGCTCATCTCTTGCGACGGAACTTCAGCGAACGCCAGCGAACTGATGCCGGTAAACTGCATGGAACGGCTCAGCCCGCCGAGGAACAGTAGCGTCAGCGTTATCAGATGCGGTGAGTCTGGCGTGAGCAGCGCGCACAGCAGCAGCGTCAATACGCAGGCAATACCATTACTGATTAGTAGCTTGCGGAAACCAAAGTAGCGAATTAGCGGCGTGGTCGCAGGCTTCATCGCCAAATTGCCTGCAAACACGGCCAGCACCATCGAACCGGCTTCAAACGCGTTCATCCCGAAGCCAACCTGAAACATCAGTGGCAACATAAAGGGCGCGGAGCTGATCGTCGCACGAAGAATAAATCCCCCACGCATGCTGATGCGAAATGAAGGCACCGAAAGCGAAGATAGGCCAATCAGCGGCGTTTTACAGGTCAAAAGATGACGGACACTCCACACCAACGTGGCAAGGCCAATCGCAATAGTGACCGCGGCTCCGGTCAGGCTGACATTTTGCTGGCTGAGCATTTCCAGCCCTACGACCAGACACAACATTGTTACGCCTGTAGCGACAAACCCAGGGAAATCAAACGGCCTACTCTCGTTCGCTGACTGGTTAGGCATCATCCGCAATGACAGCACGATGGCGATCAGCCCAAGAGGGACATTGAGAAAGAAAATCCAGTGCCAGCTGGCGTAGGTGGTAATGAATCCACCCAGCGGTGGCCCAATGATCGGTGCCACCAGCGCGGGCCAGGTTAGCGTTGCGATCGCCTTAATCAACTGATCCTTCGGGGTGGTACGCAGAACGACCAGACGTCCTACCGGAACCATCATGGCACCACCGACCCCCTGGAGGATACGCATCAGAACAAACTCAGTGACGTTATGACTCAGGCCGCATAATAGGGATGAGAGCGTGAAAATGCACAGCGCCAGGGTAAATACATTTCGCGCACCAAAGCGCTCCGCAACCCACCCATTGGCCGGGATCAACACTGCCAGAGTTAATAAATAAGCGCTGATACCAATATTAAGGTCTATCGCCGTGACGCCAAACGCCTTTGCCATATCTGGCAGAGCCGTGGCAATCACCGTTCCATCAAGAAACTCCATAAAAAAAGCGCTGGCAACCAGCAGCGCCAGCCCTGAAATCCGCCCAGAGTCAGAGTGTTCCTGCCGAGGCGCTTTGTCCCGGGATGAATCTGTTAAAGCCACATACTGCCCTCAGCGATTCGTCACGACGTGGTAAAGGCGTGACAAGATGGAAAGTTGTTATACCAAATAAACAAACTGGCTGATAACGACTTTTCAATGTCTGTGAGGCTTCGTTGAAAAATCAGATTTGGGCACGCGTCTCTGTGACGGAACTGAGTCTCAGGCAGCACGCATTGCTTATCGCCAGCCGCCGATCTACTGCTCGCTTGTTGACACAGACGTGCTTTGGATAGGGCAGTGGAACTCCTCCCATCGAAGACAAAGTGGAATCACTAAAATCCTATTGGGATAGGATCTTAGTGTGCTGATTTCAGGCATTTTCTACTTTTGGCTATAAAAACGACAAATTGAGATTTAAAAAGCCCACCGCCCCCCTGTTATGTTTATCACCTGATGTTGCATTTTCTCGCTGCATTTTAATTTTTCGTTATAAGGGAGAGGTCATAGGCATGTCATTGATGATGAAAAAATCGGTCACGGAAGGGCGTGGAGAAAGCGCGCCATTATGGAGCAACCTGACAGCGCGGCTACGCCGGCGCCCTGCTGCTCGTATCCGCCCAGACCCTAAACGATGCTGAAGATTGGAGAAAACCGGTTCCTTCTATGACAAAGTATTTTTCTGCCAGTTCTTATATGTAAAACCCAAGAATAACAATATGTAATGAGGCTTTGTAATAAACAACAAAGCCGTCAAAATTCAGTTTTAGACTGATAATAAAAAAGATATAAATAACTTTTCTTTATCACTAAATAAAATCTAAATCACGCCAGACTTCCAGATATTTTCGTTTGAATTCATCTTCATCTACCTTGAGAAGAGAAAGCTTTTTATAATACATATATAAAACATCAAGTTCCTTCTCAACATCTATTTTATCCTCCTTTGGAGAAAGTTTAGGAGAAAATAAATGACTACTTACCCATTGATTTAATGAAGAAGATGAATATATACCATTAGGAAGCATGTCCTTTGAAATAGAAACATCTAAGTAATCATCAGAATAACAAGGGATACTTTGTCGTCCCCAAGCATACATTCTATCCAAAGAAAGTTCGTTTTTTATCAAGCCATAATTAGCTTTAAAATTAGATTTTTTATCATTGCGAAACTTAAAATTATATATTTGCCCTACATTTTTATTCATTTTTTTATTTCTAGTTGAACTGCTAAAATCAACGTCTATACTTACTTTTTGTCGCCGTGAAATTTCAGCCAAGAGGTTCATCTGCAGTGAATCTATGCTAACAAGGTTTGTATTGTTACGGTACGGATATCGATCCATTATAGATAATAACTCACTACGACCTTCAAGATAATCGCTAACTTTTATATTTTTTATTTCAAAATCTCTCCAGTTGTCAGAAACTGAATTTCCAGTATAGGCATAAATTAAAAAATCAGCCTGGTTTTTATCCACTGTGTTTTTTCTTAAATAGTCTGAATGTTTTTCAATTATCTCCTTTTTAAGGAGATACAATTCAGGTTCCCGATCGGTTCTCCCTTTCTTTCTGTCAATAGTAAGCCAATATCCTGCATCATATTTGAATATATTTATCTCACCATATAAACCCATAATGGGTTTTGGCAAATCAAACTCCACACCTTTATACTTATAATCAATAGAAGAATAACTATCAGATTCAATATCTATAGCCACACTGATATCCACACCCATGTCATAATCTGTAATATTTATATTATTGTCTTTTCCACTATTGAATTTCTTTTTACTTACATCATTAAAAAAAGCCTTATCTTCAAATCTTACGACTACATTACTACAGTCAAAATCGTCTGATAAAGTATTCATCAAATATTTACGAAAAAGACTCACCTCTGTATCTGCTAAGGGATCAAAACCTTGTCGTAGTATTTTATATGACATATCGACATTACTAAACGCATCAGATTTTTTCTCGGTAAATATAGCTGTAATTTCAGTACCTTTAAATCTTACATCATCAATCTCTCTTATAGCAATATTATAAAATTTAGAAGAAGAATCATTGATCACAGTAATTTCATAACAAGGGTTTTCTACCATCCTTGTTTTAATAACTACCTTACTACAAAGTTTAAATACACTTTGCAGCCCAATACCAAAATAGCCAGAAGGCTTTGCCCAATCAGGCATAGTCTGATTTAGTTTTTTTCTCGAGTCTGTAGATTCTGAACCGACAACTAATATTTTCTTAATATCTTTAAGATTCATCCCCGTACCATAATCTCGAACCTTAAAAGAGTTCAGGGTTACATCATCTAGATCTTGTTCATGGAGAGAAACATCAATACTATAACCAATAAGTTTATCATTAAATATCTCTCGTATTTCATTACCATTATTTTCATATTCATTATTATCAAAGATTAAATCCTCCCACACTTTGTAATAAGTCGCATCTATAGAATTTTGAATAATCTCTCTAACAAAAGGATATCGTTCGCTATAAATCTGAGCTCCTGTAATATAACTATATACTCTTTGAGAATCTAATGTTAATTTAGGAACTTTTCCATCAATTGCAATATAACCTTTTATTTCACAAGAAAGTAACCCTATAGTTGGAAGAGCTCTATAGTTGCTATCAGGAACAATCTCATTCCATATCCTCTTTTGATAATCAAATTCGTCCTGAATATAGTTGAACCAACTTTGTTGAGCATGGTATGCACCATACCCCTCACATTCTGCCCTTATCTCTATGACCTCACTATTAATCAATAAATGCCTTATTGATGCATGTTTTTCTTGATGATCAAGTGATGATTGAGGGACATCTCCGATATTATGTAATAATGTTGGACAAAAACGACCATCATCAATATCTAAAAGATCCCCAACCCTCAATAAAGCAGCTACATATCGCGGATGTGCATAATCTTCAGCATCCATCCCATCATTATATTTAGCTAAACCTAAGATCGACTCTCTATTTCTTCCATGACATTGTGTTATTTGGGCAACAAAATTAAAAAGTCGCTGTGGGATCAAAGATGTTCTTGGGGAAAAAACATTTATTCTTGTAGGATCGTTGACATTTAACCCTGAACGTTCAGCATGTATACTACGAAAATAGTCAGCAATCACAAATGTCAATGAATTAGATATATTAAGAGCTTTGACTATATCATTTTCTTCTTTACTTTGTAAGATTAATTGGGCATGAGTGGAAAGCTCATGGTTTGTTTCTGACAGATCTTTTAAGTAATTTAAAAAAGAAGCACTTGCTAATAATCCTTTTTTTTCCTCACTTGTAATAATCATTCCTGCATCATGCCAATAACAAGACTCAAGTAATAGCCAACAATCAGTAGCCGATAAATTCTCTATATTTGAGGATATAACCTTTTCAATCTGGGTAATGATAGTCGATGAATGGGAAGCATCATGAAGACTATAGTGTGGAAAATCCCGAGAAATTGTATTTAATGCTCTAGAAAGAAGTTTTTTATCAAACTCCCATTGAGCCCACAAAAGAGAGTAATTAGGATTTTCATCCGCTAGTTTTTTAAGTCTTTGTTCAATTCGCATCATTATTCCTTAACTTTCATAACAAAAATAGACAATTTTATATTGGAAAGATTTTTGAAAATAACATTCCATAGAATAAAAATAACACTCTGATATTTTAATAAGTTCTGCCAACCTGTATAATAAATTAGGAACATGTGTGCCTTTTATATATTCACGCAAAAAATTGCTCTGGCCTCATTTATACGCAAGGACACTAAATCTATGTATGATACACAAGTCTTCAATCTATTCTATAGAAAATAGAACATGTTTTTAATTTTGAGAATATAATCATAATTTTGTCATCCATTACTTTAAGACACACTAAGTATTGGAATAAATTTTAATAAAATCATTTATTAAAAAGTATATTAAAATTCATCAGGGCATGTATCTCGCTGAGATAATTGCCATGCCGTATAAGAAAAATCTTTCTATGTCTTCACTTTCACAACTGTAAAAATTAAGAATATCGACATTTAGAGACACTTTCAACCACCCCTAGCCTAAAAGCCAAAAGAGCAATAAAGAAACGTTAGAAGTCAAACCAACTGTATTCTGGCGATCGAGACTGTGCATCTTATCGCCAGATTTAACATCAAAAATATTGACAGATATTCTCAAAACACTCCGTTTTTCCTTCTATCTGCATCGGCGTAATATCCTCTTCATCGAAAGGAAATGCCCTTTCACTCCAAACAACATTGAACAGGATATATCACATGAAAAACGTAAAATTCTTCGCCGCTGCTGTCGTACTTTCTACCCTGTCTTTCGGTGCTTTCGCTGCCGAGCAGGTGTCCTCACAACAGGCACAAGGTCTGGAAAAATTTGGCGTAGTTAGCGCTACCGCCCGTAGCCTGGATTCACTGCAGGCACAGTTGGCTCAGAAAGCAGAAAAAGCCGGTGCCAGCGCCTTCACTATCACGTCTGCAACAGGTGATAATCAACTGCGCGGCGTCGCCGTTATCTACAAATAATGGCTGCCGATAAACAATCAAAAAATTAAACGGACTTTACTCACTAAAGAGGAAAGTCCGTTTTTTTATGGCTTTCGCCCAAGCCTTAAACACCCAGATGAATTACCCTACACGCTTCACTTCGCCCACCAGTACGATGTAGGACAGTGCACCAACCAACGCTACGCCGGCAATATAGAGCAGCGCGCACAGCAGCAGCGTCAATACGCAGGCAATACCATTACTGATTAGTAGCTTGCGGAAACCAAAGTAGCGAATTAGCGGCGTGGTCGCAGGCTTCATCGCCAAATTGCCTGCAAACACGGCCAGCACCATCGAACCGGATACCAATATTAAGGTCTATCGCCGTGACGCCAAACGCCTTTGCCATATCTGGCAGAGCCGTGGCAATCACCGTTCCATCAAGAAACTCCATAAAAAAAGCGCTGGCAACCAGCAGCGCCAGCCCTGAAATCCGCCCAGAGTCAGAGTGTTCCTGCCGAGGCGCTTTGTCCCGGGATGAATCTGTTAAAGCCACATACTGCCCTCAGCGATTCGTCACGACGTGGTAAAGGCGTGACAAGATGGAAAGTTGTTATACCAAATAAACAAACTGGCTGATAACGACTTTTCAATGTCTGTGAGGCTTCGTTGAAAAATCAGATTTGGGCACGCGTCTCTGTGACGGAACTGAGTCTCAGGCAGCACGCATTGCTTATCGCCAGCCGCCGATCTACTGCTCGCTTGTTGACACAGACGTGCTTTGGATAGGGCAGTGGAACTCCTCCCATCGAAGACAAAGTGGAATCACTAAAATCCTATTGGGATAGGATCTTAGTGTGCTGATTTCAGGCATTTTCTACTTTTGGCTATAAAAACGACAAATTGAGATTTAAAAAGCCCACCGCCCCCCTGTTATGTTTATCACCTGATGTTGCATTTTCTCGCCGCATTTTAATTTTTCGTTATAAGGGAGAGGTCATAGGCATGTCATTGATGATGAAAAAATCGGTCACGGAAATACGTGAGAAACGCACGCCATTATGGAAAAACGTAGCGACGCAGCTACGCCGGATCCCTACGCTTCTGGCTGCCAGCGCAGTGCTGTTCATGTCCACGGCTTATGCACAAGACAGCGTACCCACGCAGTTACGCGTCGGTTATCAGAAAGGCTCGATCAGTCTGGTGCTGGCAAAATCACACCAGTTGCTGGAAAAGCAGTTCCCCAATACCAAAATCAGCTGGATTGAGTTCCCCGCTGGCCCGCAGATGTTGGAAGCGCTCAACGTTGGCAGCATCGATCTGGGCGGCACTGGCGATATCCCACCGATTTTTGCGCAGGCTGCTGGCGCAGACCTGCTGTATGTCGGCGTGGAGCCGCCGAAGCCTCAAGCCGAAGTGATTCTGGTGCGGGAAGACAGCCCGGTGAAAACCGTTGCTGATTTAAAAGGTCGCAAAGTCGCCTTCCAGAAAGGCTCAAGCGCACACAACACGCTGCTGCGGGCGCTGCAACGTGATGGACTGAAATTCACCGATATCAAACCGACCTACCTGACTCCCGCTGATGCGCGCGCGGCCTTCCAGCAAGGCAACGTCGATGCATGGGCAATCTGGGATCCCTACTATTCCGCCGCGCTGCTGGAAGGCGGCGTTCGCGTGCTGGTCGATAGCAGCGGGCTGGAGAAAACCGGTTCCTTCTATCTGGCTGGTCGTCCTTACGCCGAGGCGCACGGCACCTTTATTCGCCAGGTACTGGACGAGCTGACAAAAGCCGATGCCTTAACGATCAGCGACCGGGCGCAAAGCGTCACGCTGTTGGCAAACGCGGTAGGGCTGCCGGAAAAAGTGATTGAAACGGCGCTCGACCATCGCCCGCCGACCACCATAGAACCGCTGGATGACGCCACGATCAAGGCACAGCAATCCACGGCCGACCTGTTTTATGAAAACCGTCTGGTACCGGTGAAGGTCAATATCGCAGAGCGCGTCTGGCGTCCCAAGGCGAACTAATCCGCCTATCGCCCCCCTTTTGTTTACCTCAAACAAGACTGTTTAAGGAGTTCACACCATGAGTCTTAACGTATTCTGGTTTCTGCCCACCCACGGAGACGGTCGCTATCTTGGTAGCACCGAGGGCGCACGTCATGTTGACTACGGCTATCTGCAGCAGGTGGCGCAAGCCGCCGAGCGGCAAGGGTTTGGCGGCGTCCTGTTGCCGACGGGCCGCTCCTGCGAAGATTCCTGGCTGGTTGCGGCATCGCTCATTCCGGTGACACAGCGGCTAAAATTTCTCGTTGCCCTGCGCCCCGGCGTGATTTCCCCCACCATCGCCGCACGCCAGGCCGCGACGCTGGACAGGCTGTCCAACGGTCGAGCGCTGTTCAATCTGGTGACCGGCGGTGACCCGGAAGAATTGGCCGCCGAAGGGCTGTTCCTCAGTCATGAAGAACGCTACGAAGCTTCGGCGGAATTCACCCATATCTGGCGCAGGCTGCTGGAAGGCGAAACCGTCGATTTCGCAGGCAAACATATTCAGGTCAAAGACGCCAAACTGCTTTATCCGCCCGTGCAGCAGCCGCGCCCGCCGCTCTACTTTGGCGGATCTTCCGAGGCTGCGCAGAACCTGGCGGCAGAGCAGGTCGATCTCTACCTGACGTGGGGTGAGCCACCTGAGCAAGTTAAAGAAAAGCTGGCGGAAGTCCGTGCCAAAGCGGCCGCGCAGGGGCGTGAGGTTCGCTTCGGTATTCGCCTGCACGTCATCGTGCGGGAAACCACCGAAGAAGCCTGGCAGGCCGCCGATCGGCTGATTTCCCATCTGGATGAAAAAACCATCGCCGACGCACAGGCGGCGCTGGCGCGTTTCGATTCCGTCGGCCAGCAGCGCATGGCCGCCCTGCACGGCGGCAAAAAGGACAAGCTGGAGATTAGCCCCAATCTGTGGGCTGGCATCGGTCTGGTACGCGGCGGCGCAGGCACAGCACTGGTTGGCGATGGCCCGACGGTTGCCGAACGCATTCAGGAATATGCAGATCTCGGGATTGATACCTTTATCTTGTCCGGCTATCCGCATCTGGAAGAGGCATACCGCGTGGGTGAATTGTTGTTCCCGCACCTCGATCTGGCGCAACAGCCCACGCCGCTGCATGCGGTGAACAATGCGGGAGAAGTGGTGGCAAACCGCTATGTGCCACGCAAAGTCTCGCAAAGCTGAGGAACCGCTCATGGCAAGAACGCTCTCTTCCCTGGCACAGCGGTTGGCACCTTTCCTGCTCCCCGTGACGCTGTTGGTCGCGTGGCAGGTCGCCGTCGAGTTCGGCTGGCTATCCAACCGGATTCTGCCTGCCCCCAGCTCCGTGATTACCGCAGGGTGGTCGCTCATCTACAGCGGCGAGCTGTGGCAGCATCTGGCGATCAGCGGCTGGCGCGCCCTGATTGGGTTTGCTATCGGCGGCACTATCGGATTGACGCTCGGCTTTATCACCGGGCTGTCACGCTGGGGCGAACGCCTGCTGGACAGCTCGGTGCAGATGATCCGCAACGTTCCACATCTGGCGTTGATTCCGCTGGTGATTCTGTGGTTTGGGATTGATGAGGCGGCCAAAATCTTTCTGGTAGCGCTGGGTACGCTGTTCCCGGTTTATCTCAACACTTATCACGGCATTAAAAACATCGATCGCGGCCTGCTGGAAATGGCACGCAGCTACGGGCTGTCCGGTCTGAGCCTGTTTTATCAGGTGGTGCTGCCCGGTGCACTGCCGTCCATCATGGTCGGTATCCGCTTCGCACTGGGCTTTATGTGGCTGACGCTCATCGTCGCGGAAACCATTTCTGCCAACTCCGGCATCGGCTATCTCGCCATGAACGCCCGTGAGTTTTTGCAAACGGACGTGGTGGTGGTCGCCATCATCCTTTACGCCCTGCTCGGCAAGCTGGCCGATATCAGCGCTCAAGGGCTGGAGCGCATATGGCTGCGCTGGAATCCGGCTTATCAAACCTCATCGGGGGACGCATCATGACCGCTTTTACCGATTCTGCAACACGCGCGCATTCGCCGTCGCCACTCACCAAGGGGACGCCGCTGGCGCTGGATGCCATTACCAAGCATTACGGCCACCGCACCGTGCTGAATAACGTGCAGTTGCGTATTCCTTCCGGGCAGTTTGTTGCGATTGTCGGCCGCAGCGGCTGCGGCAAGAGCACCCTGCTGCGTCTGCTTGCGGGGCTGGAAGCCGCCAGCAGCGGCGAACTGCTGACCGGCACCGCACCGCTCAGCAGTGCGAAAGACGACACGCGGCTGATGTTTCAGGAAGCGCGCCTGCTGCCGTGGAAAAAGGTGATCGATAATGTCGGGCTGGGACTGCGCGGCAACTGGCGTGAGAAAGCGCAGGAGGCGTTGGCCTCCGTCGGGCTGGCAGATCGCGCCAGCGACTGGCCAGCAGCGCTGTCCGGCGGTCAAAAACAACGCGTCGCGCTGGCACGCGCGCTCATTCACCATCCGCGTCTGCTGCTGTTGGATGAACCGCTCGGTGCGCTGGATGCCTTAACCCGCATCGAGATGCAAAGCCTGATCGAAAATCTGTGGCTCCAGCATGGCTTCACCGTACTGCTGGTGACGCACGATGTCTCCGAAGCCATTGCGCTGGCTGACAGGGTGATTCTGATTGAAGAAGGGCGCGTGGGGCTGGATATTACAGTCGATTTACCCCGGCCGCGGCGTCGTGGATCGGCAAAGCTGGCGGAACTGGAAGCCCGCGTGCTGGAACGCGTGCTGGCTCCGGCCTCGTCTCCTCTGCCCCAGCAGGCCGCAATATAACCTTCCTTCTGGCGATCGAGACTGTGCATCTTATCGCCAGATTTAACATCAAAAATATTGACAGATATTCTCAAAACACTCCGTTTTTCCTTCTGTCTGCATCGGCGTAATATCCTCTTCATCGAAAGGAAATGCCCTTTCACTCCAAACAACATTGAACAGGATATATCACATGAAAAACGTAAAATTCTTCGCCGCTGCTGTCGTACTTTCTACCCTGTCTTTCGGTGCTTTCGCTGCCGAGCAGGTGTCCTCACAACAGGCACAAGGTCTGGAAAAAGTTGGCGTAGTTAGCGCTACCGCCCGTAGCCTGGACTCACTGCAAGCACAGTTGGCTCAGAAAGCAGAAAAAGCCGGTGCCAGCGCCTTCACTATCACGTCTGCAACAGGTGATAATCAACTGCGCGGCGTCGCCGTTATCTACAAATAATGGTTGCCGATAAACAATCAAAAAATTAAACGGACTTTCCTCACTAAAAAGGAAAGTCCGTTTTTTTATGGGATAATAATGCCAAATTCACTTTGAGACGATCCCGTAGGCCATTCGGTGGCGCAGCACGAAGTGTCTCCGCGAGTGTTTTAGCAAGTACGTAGTAGCCAGTGCAAAAAAGTCTGGGATTACGACTTATCTAATTAATATCAAGCCTTATCAAGATTTCGTCATGATATTCACCATCAATGTATAGTGCAGCGGTATCTATTGCCCACACTCTAAATCCAAAAGAACAATAAAGGGCTTGTGCCGATTTGTTTGTTGCAGCGACTGAAAGTTTCACTGTTTTCGCATTGCGAGATGCCTGTAATGCCGCTTCCAAAAGCGATCGAGACAGGCCAGTTCCTCTCATTTCAGCTCGGACATACATTCCCCAAATCATTGCCACATGACACAGTTTTGGCGCAGTGTTACCACTTACACCCACGATACCCTGCAGCCTATTTTGAAGGTCATATCCTCCAAAAACTAAGTTTAGACGGAGGCGTTCAGCAAAGAACGTTTCTGGCTTCTGGCTTTCCTCTTCAAAAGACGCACCGAATGCTTCTGGATGAAGCTTAAGTGCTTCGAGCCTTACTCGCCTGAAATCGTCTAGATCGCTATTGTTTATACGACGTACTGCAAAAGTCGCCATTCCTACAGCCCTCCTGCCACCTTGAAAAGACCCATAATACTATTGCGTTGTAAAATAGAACGTTAGCTTAAAATCATCGTTGTCCATGCCGTCCACCAGATAATATTTTTCGTCCAGGCTAGGGATAGCTCACTTAGTCATATACCCACTATTGCTAACGAGGAACGCTTGCTAATATAGCCTTAAGGTTATATTGTACTTACAGAGTGCAGGACATGGAGGTTTACAGATTGGCATGGGAAATTGTCACACGGGCGCTATTCGATACGTGGTTTGATGAGCAAACCGAAACGGTACAGGAAGAGGTTTTGGCACACCTCGGTATACTCGAAGAAGATGGCCCACAGCTAGGACGACCACAGGTTGATCAGATTAAAGGCTCACAATACAAAAATATGAAGGAGCTTCGAGTTCAGGTTGGCGGCCACCCATTCCGAACATTCTTCGCGTTTGACCGGACACGTAAAGCGATTGTTTTATGTGCGGGAGATAAGAAAGGCGAAAATGAAAAATTGTTCTACGAACGTATGATTAAGATCGCAGACGCTGAGTTTACATCGCATCTGATATCACCGGAGGTAAAAGAAGATGGCGACATTTAAAGAAATGATGGCTAAACGTTCACCGGAGAGCCGCGCCCGCATTGAAGCGCGCACGGCTGAGATCCGTCAGGAAATCACTTTAGCGAAACTACGCGAAGAGCTGAACATGTCGCAGACTCAGCTTGCATTAGCTCTGGGCGTCAAGCAGCCATCTATTGTTAAGATGGAGAAGGTCGAGAATGACCCAAAACTGTCAACGCTGAAACGCTATGTCACAGCCCTAGGCGGCAAGCTTACGCTAGATGTGACCTTGCCTGATGGTAAGCGTATCGCGCTTACTTTGTAATTAAGTCGTTCAGGATTTTCAGTAAACGCGATTCGTTCACTCAAGAACAAAATGTCCCTCCCCGACTTGCTTATAGCGGCGTACCGGAGGATGGAAATCAGGGGCGCGTACCGGACTGCGCAGTTCATCATTGGTGATATTACGCACCGGACGAGTATCCGGGTCAGGCACGGGTACCGCAGAAATCAGACGTCGGGTGTAATCATGCTGTGGATTGTCGAAGATCGCCGATCGTGGCCCGATCTCCACAATTTCGCCGAGATACATCACCGCCACGCGGTGGCTGATACGCTCGACAACGGCCATATCGTGCGAGATAAACAGGAATGACAGCCCTAGCTTCTGCTGGAGATCCAGCATCAGGTTGATCACCTGCGCCTTGACGGACACATCCAGCGCCGACACCGATTCATCGGCAATAATCACTTTCGGCTCCAGCGCCAGCGCACGCGCAATACACACTCGCTGCCGCTGCCCGCCGGAGAACTGGTGCGGGAAACGCGAAGCCATATCGCCGGATAATCCCACCTGTTCCAGCAGCTCGCTCACTCGCGCACTCACATTCTGTCGGGTCGCCAGACCGTGCAGCAGCATCGGCTCGGCGATAGCTTCCCCTATCCGCATACGCGGATTCAGGCTTTCATACGGATCCTGAAACACCATTTGAATCTGCCGCCGCGACTCGGTCAGCTCACGCTTATCCGCCGTCAGGATATTTTTGCCCAGAAGCTGGATATCGCCGCTGACGGCATCGTTGAGACGAATAATTGACCGGCCAGTGGTAGATTTACCGCAGCCCGATTCACCGACCAGCGCGAGCGTTTCGCCCGGCCAGAGATCGAACGAGACATTTTCCACCGCATGAACCCGCCCAGACAGCCGACGGAAAAATCCTGATCGGATATCAAATCGGGTGACCAGATTTTTTACCGTCAGCACCGGTTCCTCGCCCGACACGGTATTCACCGCGTCCGGCACCGACTGGCGTTCGCCCGTTTTGAGATCGATCAGCGGAAAACGCTGTGGCCATGCGCTGCCGGACATCGAGCCGAGTTTGGGCACCGCGGATAGCAACATACGGGTGTAGGGCTGTTGCGGATGATGAAAGATCTCTCGCGTGACGGCATTTTCTACCATCTCTCCCTGATACATCACCAGCGTGCGGTCAGACACTTCTGCCACCACGCCCATATCGTGGGTGATAAACAGCACCGACATCCCTTCTTCTTCCTGAAGGGTTTTTATCAACGTCAGAATTTGCGCCTGAATCGTGACGTCCAGCGCCGTCGTCGGCTCGTCGGCAATCAACAGCTTCGGGTGGCAAGCCAGCGCAATTGCAATCACCACACGCTGGCGCATCCCGCCAGAGAAGCTTTGTGGGTATTCGTTCAACCGTGATTTGGCCGCCGGAATGCGTACTTTTTCCAGCAGTCGTACCGCTTCGGCACGCGCTTCGGCTTTCCCCATGCCGCGATGGCGACGCAGCACTTCCGTAATCTGGTAGCCAATCGGCAAGACCGGATTCAGGCTGGTCATCGGCTCCTGGAAAATCATGCCGATACGGTTGCCGCGCACATCCTGCATCGCTTTACTGGGGAGCGACAGCAGTTCGGTGTCGCCAAAATGAATCTGCCCTTCAATCCGGCTTTGACCGGGCGGCAGCAAGCGCATGATGGATTTCGCCATCACGCTTTTCCCTGAACCGGATTCTCCCACTACGGCGACCGTCTCTTTCTCGCCAATCGTGAAGGATAAATCCCGCACCACGTTCATCCACTCGCCGTTCACCTGAAAGGCGGTGGTCAGATGCGAAACAGACATAATCGGCGCTGTCATGTGTTCATTACCCCTTATTCCCATGGGCGTTCCCACGGCTTAGTTCCGTGGGTTGAGGATGTCGCGCAGCGCATCCCCGACCAGATTGATCGCCACAATCAGCAGCAGCAGTGTCAGCCCCGGAAAGAAGCTGATCCAATAGTCGCCCGACATCAGGTATTCAAAACCATTCGAGATCAGCAGCCCCAGCGACGGCTCCGTCACGGGCAGCCCGATCCCCAGAAATGAGAGCGTGGCTTCCAGCATGATGGCGTAGGCGATGCGCATCGTTGCCACCACGATCAGCGGAGCCAGACAGTTGGGTAAAATATGGCGAAACAGGATGCGGCGGTTGGACAGTGCCATGCTGCGCGCCGCGTCCACGTAGCTGCGACGACGTTCCACCAGTGCCGAACCGCGAATCGTCCGCGCGTAGTAAGCCCACTGGGTCACCACCAGCGCCATAATGATCTTATCGACCCCCTGTCCCAGTACCGCCAACAGGATCAGCGCAATCAGGATGGGCGGGAAACTGAGCTGGATATCGACGATGCGCATGATTGTCGCATCCGTTTTTCCACCGACGTAGGCGCTAATCAGCCCGAGCGAGGCGCCAATCAGCAGCGCAAACACCGCGCTGGTGAATCCCACCATCAGGCTGATGCGGGTGCCGTACAGAATGGCACTGAACAGGTCGCGCCCCTGATCGTCCGTTCCCAGCCAATACGTCATGCCCGACATACTGGAGGAACCCGGTACAAGTCGGCCATCCATAATATCGAGCTGCATCAGATCGTAAGGGTTCTGCGGCGACAGCAGCGGGGCAAGCAGCGCCAGCAGCACGAAAATCGCCAGCATGATCAGCCCAAACAGCGCCAGCCGATCGTTGATCAGCGCCATCACCACGCGCATCACCGGATGTACGGCTTTTTGCACGGCGGCGGGCTGGTGTATGGTATTCCCTGTCATCCCTTGTCTCCTCCCAGCCGCACGCGCGGATCGACCAGCACATACAGCAAATCGACCAGCAGGTTAATCACGCTGAACATCACGACGGTAATCATCAGATAAGCCAGAATAACCGGACGGTCGAGCACGGCGATCGAGTCGATAATCAGCTTGCCCATACCCGGCCAGGCATAAATGGTTTCCGTCACCACCGCAAACGCGATCAGCGAGCCGAGTTCCAGCCCTAGCACGGTAATCAACGGAATCAGCGTGTTGCGCAGCACATGTACCAGTACGATTCGGGTTTCCGACAGCCCTTTCGCGCGAGCAAACTGCACATAATCCTGTTGCAGACACTCCATCACGCCCGCACGCATCAGGCGGATAACCAGCGAGATTTTAAACAGCGCGAGGTTAAACGCAGGCAGGAGAAGATGTTCAAGGCCATCGCGGGTCAGAAAGCTAAACGGGATGCCGAACAGCTCATGGACATCGCCCCGGCCTGATGACGGCAGCCAGCCCAGCTTCACACTGAACAGCATGATCATCACCAGCCCGATCCAGAACGTGGGCAGGCTAAAACCGAGGATGGAGAAGGTCATGATGGATTTGGATACCGCACTGTCCGGCTTCAGACCCGCGTAAATCCCCAACGGAATGCCGACAATCAGCGCCATCACAAACGCCACCATCGCCAGTTCGAGCGTGGCGGGCATGCGTTGAAAAATCAGCGTCAGCGCGGGTTGATTAAAGATGAAAGAGTTGCCCATATCGCCCTGAAAGGCGTTCCAGACAAACAACCCATACTGTTCCCAGACCGGCTTATCCAGGCCGAAGGACTGAATCACCGCCAGCCGTTCCGCTGGCGTGGCCGTCGCGCCCAACAACATATCGACCGGATTACCGACCAGATAGACACCCACAAACACCAGCACCGACATCACAGCCAGCGTCAGCAGCGTTTGTCCGATTCGGCTCAGCAGGTAGGCTATCATCAGCGCCCCCCGGAACCGTTTAGTGCTTCGGAGCTATCTTTCTTTTCAGAACCCTCTATTTCTTCAGAGCCATAGCGGCGCAGGCGCTCGGCAATCAGCCCGAGAAACCCTTGCTCGTCGATTTCCCGCATGACCAGCGCATTCTCTGGTTCACCCAGTTTGTGATAAAAATCGGCAAACGCGTAACCCGCCGTTCTACCGGCAACTTCTACTCCGATGCGCGCGCGTTTTGATTTGAATAACTCCGGTTTCAGCAACCACGCAATGACGGTCGCATCATGAATCGGTCCACCTTCACGGCCAAAGCGATCCACTTCGCTACGGTCAAACATACGCAGCAGTGCTGCCATCGACTTACCCGGCGCACCGCCACTACGCTCGATGTCATCAACCTGTTCCGTCTGAATCAGCGCCTGAAAGGTCATATCCAACGGCATGATGACAATGGGTACACCGGAAGAAAACACGATTTCCGCCGCATGGGGATCGGCATAGACGTTAAAGTCCGCCCACGGTACGCGATTTCCCATTGCGGTAAAGGCACAGCTCATGGACACAATCTGTTTGATGCCACGCGCGACATCAGGGTGGAAGCACAGCGCCAATGCCAGATTCGTCAGTGGGCCAAGTGCGCAAATGGTGATGGGATTATTATCGGCAGCCGCCTGACGCGTCACCCGCACCAGAAAATCAACGGCGTGTTCCTGTTCCGGCGACAGCGTGCTCTCCGGCACCGAATCAGCAGAAAATTTGCCGATATGAGCGTATTTACCGAAAACCTGATCGCGGATCAGTGGACGAGACGCACCCGCAAAAATGGGCACATCGGTTCTGCCCGTCACACCCACCACGTTGCACGCATTCGATAGCGTGGCGGCAAGCGGCACATTGCCTGCCACAACGGTAATCCCCAGTACGTCCAGCTCGGGCGAAGCCAACGCCAGCCAGATGGCTATCGCATCGTCAACGCCGGGATCGGTATCAATAATAATGCGTTCTTGAACCATGTCAGACACCCTCTCCATAGCGGCTCAATAGGTCAGCAAACAGCTCAACAACCTGTTTGGCATCAACCCCCGTCACCACATCCACATTCGGCTGACGGTCAGTTTTTCCGTACCAGTCGGCAACGGTCTGCCCCATGCACAGCTCGCTTTCCTGCTCAATGTAAACGCTGGCTTTTTCCGTCGTGAAGAAGTGCGGTGCCAGCACCCAAGCGATGACCAACGGATCGTGTAACGGACCGCCGCGTGATCCATAGCGACGGATGTCATTACGATCCCAAAACGCCATCATTTCACCCAACGGCGCGGAAATCCGTCCGGATAGCGCGATAAAACGTGCAACTAATTCCGGCGTCAAAATCACCTGATGCGTGACATCCAGCGGTAGCGCGACAAGGGCGATTGACGAATCAAACACCACCTTCGCCGCCTGTGGATCGGCGATCATATTGAATTCAGACGTCAGGCTGCGGTTGCCTGCTTCGCGGTAGGCGCCGCCCATCATCACAATGCGCGCAATACCGTCAGCAATCTCAGGCGCCATACGCAGCGCCATTGCTACGTTGGTTAGCGGCCCTAACGTACAGAGCGTAATCGGCGTGCCGTCAGCGATCGCCTGCTTGCACTGCGCAATAATAAAACTCACCGCATGCTGCGCTTCGGCCTGTTTTTGCGGCGCAGGCAGCACGGTCTGGCCCAGCCCGCTTTCACCATGAAACTGGCCATGAATAGGGTCGCGCAGCAGCGGCCGATGGCAGCCGGCGAAAACAGGAATATCCGTGCGCTGACCCAGCTCAGCAATTTGCAGCGCATTACGCAGCGTCTTGTCCAACGGTTGGTTACCGCACACCGTGCAGATGCCGCGAATATCCAACTCTGGCGCCACAAATGCACTTAATAACGCAATCGCGTCATCTATCCCTGGATCACAATCAATAATAATAGGTAACGCGCTCATCCCTTGATGATTCCTTTTCTCTTTTTAATAGGTACAGCCAAACTTCAAGGTGCAGAAAGCCCCACACCTCTAGAGCGTGAAAAATAAAAATCTATTTGGTGTTAAAGGGAATCGACAGACGCTAAAACGTCAGCGATCTCCTTACGTGCCTTTTCATCCAGCGGCAGTTGAGGCGGCAACGGATCGCCTACCGCAAACCCCTGCAATTGCAGCGCCGCTTTAATACAGCCAGCAATGGAATAACGGGCAAAGATTTCATTGATACGCCATAGCGGGCGCTGAAGCTCCATTGCTTTGTTCCAGTCACCCGCGCGGGCGGCTTCATACAAAGCAATACTCTGTTTGGGAACGATACAAGCTGGGCCAGCCATCCACCCCACGCCGCCAATCAGCATGACGCAGGCGGGAATATGGGCAGATGCGGAGAACACGTCCATCCGGCCACGGGTACGTTCAATGATGGAAAGCAAGCGCCCGGTATTGGTCGAGGCATCTTTGATATAGCGGATATTACTGACATGGCTCAGGCGCTCGATGACGGGCAAACTCAAATCGGAACGCTGGAACTGAGGATTGGTATAAAGCACCACCGGTTTACCCTGTGCGGCTTCGGCAATGGCGCGGAAATACTGCTCGACGCCCTCGTCTTTCAGGGGGAAATAGGCTTCCAGTACAGCCAGAATGCCATCCGCGCCCAGTTCGACGTAGCGTTTCGTTTGCTCAACGGCATCCTGAATCGTTGTCGACGCGACACCAGCGATAACTGGTACACGGCCAGCCGTCGTCTCAATTACCGTTTTGACCACATCCAGACGTTGAGCCGCAGAGAGATAGGCAAATTCACCGGTGCTGCCTAACGGCACGACGCCATGTACACCGCATTGAATCAGATGTTCAGTGAGCTGCGCCAAAACGGGCTTATCAACCTGACCATCGGGCCTGACGGGTGACACCAGATAGGGAAAAACACCGCTAAACGTATTCACACCGCTCTCCTTGTTATAAGTAATAAGGGGTGAAAACCTCACCCCTTTTGGGTCATCACTGAAAGGTAACTATTTTGCGGAACGGACGAAGTACGGCAGCGTGTAGGCATCGGAACGGCCCACATAGGTATACTGCTTTTTCATCGCCCAAGTGTTGGACAGGAACATCACCGGAATGACACCCAGATCGTTCATGCCAATGTTCATCGCATCAGCCAGCAGCGCATCACGTTTAGTTTCATCCAATGTGACACGCGCTTCACTTAGCGCTTTATCAAAGGCAGGGTTGGAATAGCGACCACGATTACCCTGTCCTGCATTAGGGCCAAAGGTTTCTAACAATGGCCCCAATACGCCAGAAGCTTCCCCGGTTTCAATCGCGGCCCCGCCCATAATCAAACTGAATTCGAGACGAGACGCGCGTGAGAAGTACACACTGCCGGGCATCGTAACGACTTCGGTTTTGATGCCGGCGCGTGTAAACATTTGGCCAATGGCCTGAGCAATTTTAGAATCATTAGGATAACGATCGTTCGACGCGTGGAAGGTCAGCGTGAAGCCGTCGGGGTAACCCGCCGCCGCCAGTTCCTGTTTGGCTTTCTCCGGATTATAAACCGGCGCAGGAATGGAAGCGGAATAGCCTGGGTACCCCTTCGGTACAAGCTGAGAGGCAACAACAGCCTGCCCCTCCATCACACGGTCGACGATTGCCTGACGATTAATAGCTAAAGACATCGCCTGGCGTACTTCTTTTTTTAGTAATGGGTTTTTACCATCAGGACCTTTGGCGAACGGTGATTCCTCTCGCTGCTGGTCCATGTGAAGGTAAATAACACGATTCCCTGGTGTTGAAATCGTTTTTAACTGCTGATTTTTTTCAATATTACTGCTGTCGGCTGTTGGAACGTTTTCGATCATGTCCACATCACCGGATAATACTGCTGCTACACGTGCACTACTGTTTTTAAATACACGGACAGTAACGTTGTCCCACTCTGCTTTTCCTCCCCAGTAATCGTCATTACGACTAAGGACTACCCGGTCGTCCGGCACCCAGGAAACAAACTTGAATGGCCCTGTACCAATCACATCTTTTCCTGAATTCAACGTTTCCGTCGGGACGTTTTCAAGTCGGGCCGGTAAAATCGAAATCCGACTTAAATTATTCAGCAGCAGTGGCGAAGCCTCTTTTGTCTTAATCCGCACCGTTAGTGGATTAACTTCTATTACTTCAGCAATGTCGCTGACGTAAGGTGCGTAAGAGCTAGGGCTGTTTTTCGATGCCAGCGCAACACGCTTAATGCTGGCAATCACATCTTTAGCCGTAAAATCACTGCCGTCGTGAAACTTAACGCCAGGACGCAATACAAATTCCCACGTCTTGTCGTCAATCACTTTCCAACTGGTTGCCAGGGCAGGTGCAATCTGCTGTTTTTCATCCTGTACAACCAAACCGTCAAAAATATTGCGCGCCATTGCGCTATTCGCTCCACTCACATAAAACTGCGGATCCATTGATGTGGTGGAGGAAGCCAAACCGATATTCAGGTCCGCGCTATAAACCAAAGGTGAAGATGAAAATAAAACGGTAAACAATAACGCCAGAGTCGATTTCTTCATTCACTAACCCTCTATTCCATGATTGAGTACTGATGAAGTGTATTAAATCTTATGATTGTGAGTCTATGCGCCAGATTGGATAATGAAAAATTGCATTTTGTGTTAAATTGATAACTAAATGTTATGTTTTAAGGTGACGAGCATGCGTATCAATCCCCGTCAGGTTGAAGCCTTTCATAAAGTCATCCTCACCGGAGGCATCACCGCTGCCGCCAACATGATGTATATCACCCAGCCCGCGGTCAGCAGGCTCATTAAAGACTTCGAAGACGCGCTGAATCTGAAGCTATTTGATAGAGACGGACGCGGCCTGATTCCACGCGCCGAGGCGATGAAGCTATACCGGGAAGTCGAACGTCTTTATTTAGGATTGGATCAAATCGGGCTGATTGCCGACGAAATTCGCCACGCCAAGGGCAGCGTACTGCGCATCGCCGCCGTTCAGGCGCTCTCGTTCCTTTGTTCCGACCAGGTTCTCCCTACCTTACTCAAGAAATACCCCGATCTTTCCCTGTTTCTGGATATCGAAAGCAGCAGCCGTATTACGGACGCGATTGCTGAGAATCACTATGACGTGGGTTTTATTTTTGGCCAGCCCGGCATCAAAGGACTGGAGGCCGAACCACTGGCTGACGCCAGTGCTGTCGCGGTGTTAGCGATGGGTCACCCGCTTGCCACGGCGGATGAAATTACACTCGCCGATCTGGCTGGCACGCGCGCCATTCTGCCCGGCAGAACCACGCCGCTGCGGGCGCAGATTGATATCTCCGCCAGAAAAGAACAAATCTATTTGCATAACCCCATTGAAACCTCGATGGCGAACTGCTGCGTACTGGCGTCAAGAAACGTCGGCATCGGCGTGGTGGATTTTATTACCGCCCTGAACAGCCCTTCCCCGGTTATCGTTAAGCCTTTCAATCCTGATATAAAAATGGCGTATTGCGCGGTTTACCCCCCCCAAATTCCCCGCAGCCAGGTGGTGAATCACATCACTCAGGTAATGAAAGAAAAAATAGCGGATAGTCTGGAATTAAAATAATTTCCAGTCGAAGTCGTTATTTTTATTAATGTATTTATTGAATAATGAATATCAGGGAATAGATTTATATAAAATAAATAGCACGATTATTATCTTATATAAAAATAGCCATCATTGATGGCTATTCGGCTTTATCTGTAAATAATCAGGCATTCAGCACAAATTTCTCGATCGCGTAGGCGACGCCGTCTTCCGTGTTGCTTTTGGTGACAAACTGGCTGGCTTCTTTCACTTCGTCGATGGCATTACCCATCGCGACGCCGATACCCGCATAGCGAATCATTGCCAGATCGTTCTGCTGATCACCTAGCGTCATGACGCTTTCGCGTGGAATACCGAGGTGCTCTGCCAGCATCTTCACGCCTTCACCTTTGTTGACGCGCTTATCCAGAATTTCCAGATAGTATTCGGCACTCTTCATGATGGTATAGCGTTCAAAGGCTTCCGGTGGAATCTGGCTGATGGCGCGATCCAAGATCTCTGGCTCATCAATCATCATCACTTTCGGGAACGTCAGGCTGCGATCCATTTCCTCAACCGCGCGATACTTCAACGGCATTCCGGTCAGGTGGGATTCGTGAATGGTGTAAGGGCTGATATCTTTATTGGCGGTATAGACGAAATTGAAGTCCAACGCGTGGAAATGAACGCCCAATTTGCAGGCCAGCGCTTCAAAATAGAGATAATCGTCGAAGCTCAGCGCCGTTTGCGCCACACAGTCACCGTTGACCGTACGCTGAACCAGCGCACCGTTGTTGGTGATGCAATAACAGCCTTCCTGCTGCAAATCCAGCTCCATCAAATAGCGTTCAACGCCGATGTAAGGACGACCAGTAGCCAGCACGACCTGCACGCCTTTCTCTCTGGCGGCGGCAATCGCGGCTTTTACCGCAGGTGAAATTTGATTTTGGGGCGTCAGCAACGTCCCGTCCATATCAATAGCGATCAGTTTTACAGACATAGTTTTTCCAGCATCAAGTTATCTGTTTTCATGCTAACGCGATTCAGCGATGAAGTCGTTAGTGAAATACGGCAGGGTGACAGGCGTATTACAGTACAAAACGAACCATCTTTCTGAAGGCTAC
The DNA here is from genome assembly GCF_015689195.1 of Pectobacterium aroidearum. Taxonomy (GTDB): domain Bacteria; phylum Pseudomonadota; class Gammaproteobacteria; order Enterobacterales; family Enterobacteriaceae; genus Pectobacterium; species Pectobacterium aroidearum. The sequence continues at coordinate 15,303 of NZ_CP065044.1, read as the reverse complement.
CTCTGCAAACGCGGAGTCATTTCGTGCGCCACAATGCCATCCTTCTCATGCTACTTTATAGCACGCGCCCGACATAGGGGGCTCAAGCGCCAGCCCCCTATGAACCCGGCTGCCCGCTAAATTATGTCGCTACGCGATACCTTCGTCGGCATCAGGCTTAACGGAACGCTTGCGACACGCTCCTGACGTGGCGCAAGCTTGAGCCGCGTCCATGCGGCTCATCCTAAGCCTGCTACCTCCTCAGCATAATTTCTTACGCTGGGGATAACGGCAACCCCGCTTACACACTACATTCTTTGTGTATAAGAGCTCATCTTGGGGAAGAGATTAACACCGACAAGAAAAAGCCGTGCGGTTAAGCACGGCTTTATGGCCAACGTTTTCTGCAATCGCCGTTATAGCTCGGCACCGTTGCTGGCGATCACCTTCTTGTACCAGTCAAAGCTCTTTTTCTTCGAGCGGTTGAAGGTGCCGATGCCATCGTCGTGTTTATCCACGTAAATGAAACCGTAGCGTTTGCTGTACTGCCCGGTGGTGAACGACACGCAGTCGATGCAGCCCCACGGGGTATAGCCCATCAGCTCCACGCCATCTTCCACGACGGCTTTCTTCATCTGATCGATATGCGCTTTGAGGTACTCGATGCGGTAATCATCATTAATGCTGCCGTCGGCTTCCACCTTGTCTACCGCGCCAAAACCGTTTTCGACGATGAACATCGGTTTCTGATAACGTTCGTAGAAGCTATTCAGCGTATAACGCAGGCCAACCGGGTCGATCTGCCAGCCCCATTCCGATGCCTTCACATGCGGGTTTTTCACGCCGCCGTCAAAGCCCGTAATTGAATCTTCTTTTTTCTGGCCTTTTGCCGCCAACTGCACTGCGCTGCTCATGTAGTAGCTGAAGCCCAGATAGTCCGTGCAACCATCGCGCAGAGTCTGTTCGTCTTCCGGCTGCATATCAATCTGATAGCCTTTTCGCGCCCACTCTTTCAGGATGTAAGACGGATAGTAACCGCGCAACTGCACGTCGCCGAACAGGTGACGTTCACGCATCGCTTCCTGTGCAAACATCACGTCATCCGGGTGGCATGACCACGGGTAGATCGGTACCAGCGCCAGCATGCAGCCAATTTTGAAGTTCGGGTTAATCTCATGACCCAGCTTCACCACTTTCGCACTGGCGACAAACTGGTGGTGCAGCGTTTGGTACATTGCCTGCTCTGGCTTGTCGTGATCGGTAAAAATCACGCCGGAACAGCAATAGCCAAACAGCGGATACTGCCAGTTACGCTGGTTGTTGATCTCATTGAAAGTCATCCAGTATTTCACTTTGGACTGGTAACGTTTCATGACCACTTCGCTGTAGCGAACAAAGAAATCCACCACTTTACGGTTCAGCCAACCGCCGTACTGCTTAACCAAATGATGCGGCATCTCGAAGTGAGACAGCGTAATCACTGGTTCGATGTTGTATTTCAGCAGCTCATCAAACAGGTCATCATAGAATTGCAAGCCCGCCTCATTCGGCTCCAGCTCATCGCCATTGGGGAAAATACGCGTCCAGGCAATCGAGGTACGGAAGCATTTAAAGCCCATTTCGGCGAACAGGGCGACGTCCTGCTTATAGTGGGAATAGAACTCCACTGCCTGATGATTTGGATAACTGACACCAGGCTGTACGCCATCGGTAATCACACGATCAACGCCGTGGGCGCCGCCGGACAGGACATCACAGATGCTGACGCCTTTGCCGCCTTGATCCCAACCACCTTCAACTTGATGCGCCGCTACCGCGCCGCCCCACAGAAAGTCTTTCGGTAATTGTTGAACAGACATCTTGTTTCCTTCTTATTCAGGTTTGCATATTATTAATTTATAAGCTGTTTCAGGGAGGAGATTTCCCGATGCAGTTGAATCAGCTCCTCCACCAGTTCACGGCATAGCATCGCGTTCATCAGGTGATCTTGCGCGTGAACCAGAATCAGATTGATCGGGATTTTTCCGCTGCCCTCATCGGCACCAATCAAAGCTGTCTGGATTTGATGGGCTTTGCGCGCCGCCACAGAAGCCGCGTTCAGCAGTTCTTCAGCCTTGTCCCAGTCATATTTTCTGGCGGCGCTCAGCGCCTCCATTGAGCTGGAGCGCGCCTCTCCCGCATAGATAATCAATTCCATTATCGTGGTTTCATCGAGCATCACTGACTGCCTCCTCTGCTGTGCCCACTTCTTGTTCGATCAACTGACGTTCATACATTTTGAAGAAGGGGTAATAGATTAAGGATGAGACGACAATCAGTACCCCCACCAGCACCACCGCACGCCAGTCCCATCCCGTAGACCAGGCTGCGCCAATCGGGCCCGGCGTTGTCCAGGGCGCAAGCGAAATGACGCGATGCACCAAATCGGTTTTTAACGCGATATAGGCAAGGGTGGCGTTCACCAGCGGCGCGGTAATAAATGGGATGAACAGCAGCGGGTTCATCACGACGGGTGAACCAAAAATCACCGGTTCGTTGATGTTGAACATGCTCGGCACCACGGCCAGCTTGCCGATGGAGCGAAGGTGAGCAGAACGGCTGCGCAGATAGAGAAAGACCAGCCCCATGGTCGCCCCCGATCCCCCCACCGTAATGAAGAACTGCCAGAAGGGCTCAATGAAAATTTTGGTGATCGGTGCGCCCGCGTTAAACGCTTCCTGATTGATTCCTAAGTTGGTCAGCCAGAACGCCTGCAAAATGCCGCCGACGATAACGGCGCCGTGAATCCCGGCAAACCACAGCAGGTGGCAGAGCAGCACCGCGATCAAGATGGCAGGGAGCGAATCGGATGCCGAGATAATCGGCGCGAAGACGGCCATGATCGCCTGCGGCAACAGCATGCCGAACTGGCTCTGCATGAACAGGCTAAGCGGGAACAGCGTCAGGAAAATGGCAAGAATCGGGATGAGCAGATCGAAAGACTGGCGGATTTTCGGCGGTACCTGTTCTGGCAGGCGAATGCCAATATTGTGCTTCTGCAAAAAATGCATCAGCTCCGTCGAATAGATCGCCACGATAATCGCGGTAAAAATCCCCTCGCCACCCAGCGACCCAACCGGCAGACTTTTATCGATTTGCGGCGCTGCAACGACCATAAACGACATCAGCGCCAGACTGGCGGCCATAAAACCGTTCATTTTATAGCTCTGTGCCAGGTTATAGGCGATAGCGCTGGTGATATACACCGCCATAATGCCCATCGTCATATTGTAGGGCATCATGATTTGTTCGCCGTGGCGTTCCACCATCCCCAGCCACCACTGGGCAAAAGCCCATTCACTATTCGGGCTAAAAGGCGGATGAGCGAATAACATCATAAAAGAGCCGACAATTAAAAAGGGCATTGACGCAATGAACCCATCTTTAATGGCAACAACATGACGCTGACTGGAAAGTTTCGCCGCGATTGGGCTAATACGGTTTTCGATAACGCTGAATAATGACTCGGTTAATTTACTCATTATTCCTCCCGTTATATTACGCGATCATCGCCAGGGCATCGTTAAGGACTTTCTCCCCATTCATCATGCCATAATCAACCATATTAATAACCGCAATCGGCTTCTCTTTCTCGTCAGCTATCACTTTGAATTCAGGCAGTTTATACTTAATCTGCGGCCCCAAAAGGCAACAGTCATATTCATCAATCAGTTCACTAAACTCTTCAAAACCTACGGCTTTTATCTCAACAGCGATCGCCTTTTGCTCGGCAACCTTTTCCATCCGCTGTACCAGCATGCTGGTAGACATTCCTGCTGCGCAACAGAGTAAAATCTTATTCATACTGCACCTCACCGTCTGTTTTTTTATTATTCAAGCAAGACGAAAAATAATATGCAACCGGTTTCATATTGTTTTTACTGTTTTTTGAAGGCGATCATAAATAGCACAATCGGGGAATATTTTTATCCCTACACGCGTTATTGGTGATAAAAAAGGAGGATTTTTCCCTATAATGACGGCATAAAGCGGCGCAAAAGGAGAACGGGAAAGTACGATGGTAACCATGCTTGATGTAGCGAAAAAAGCCGGTGTCTCCAAAGCCACCGTATCACGCGTGCTGACAGGGAATAACTACGTCAGTAAAACCACGCGGGATCGGGTATTCCGGGCGATTGAAGAGATTGGCTACCGGCCCAACCTGCTGGCGCGCCAGCTCGCCACAAGCAAATCGCAAATCATTGGCTTGGTCGTGACCAACACGCTATACAGCGGCCCCTATTTCAGCGAATTGCTGTTCCAAACGGCGACGATGACGGAAAAATACGGGCGGCAGCTCATCATGGCGGATGGCAAACACAGTGCGGAAGAAGAACGAGAAGCGATCCAGTTCCTGCTCGATTTACGCTGCGATGCCGTCATTATCTATCCACGCTTTCTTTCTATCGATGCGCTGGAAAGCATTATCGAACAGCATGAACAGCCGATTATGGTCGTCAACCGCACGCTGCATCGGCACGGTGACAACGGTATCTGTGCTGACCACCAGCAACACTGCCATGATGCCGTCAATTACCTGATTACGCAGGGTCATCGTGATATCGCGTTTATCTGCGGATCGCCGAATTCACCCACCGGCACGAGCCGACTTGTGGGCTACCGTCAGGCGCTGGAGGAAAACGGAATTCCCTATAGTGACAGTCTGGTTGCGCCTGGCGACTGGACGCATGACAGTGGTTATTCGGCAGCAAAAACCCTGCTTCAGCGGTCGACCACTTTCAGTGCACTGGTCGCCAGCAATGACGACATGGCGATTGGCGCGGCAAAAGCGCTGCGCGAACACGGCCTTGCGATTCCGCAGGATGTCTCGCTGCTGGGGTTCGACGATTTACCGATGGCTTCATGGTTCTATCCCCCGCTCACTACCGTGCACGTACCGGTCGCCGAAATGATCAACTATACCCTTGAGAAACTGCTGTGCCGGCTGGAGGGTGAAACCGTCGAGCCTGCGCCTGACTTCAAGGGCGAATTGATTATCCGCGATTCAGTCAGCAAAGGCCCTGCCGCTTAACCCTCGTTCACACGGTGAGGCGTCATGCCTCATATCTCATCCGCTATCACACTGATGCGGTTTATGACCGCGCCGATTTGTGACATTTTCGTGAATAGCCTAAAGAGGTAGTGTTTCCCGCCGATAATTTATTTGTGACTTACATCACAAATAAGGGTGAGTCGCGAAAGGGAATGCCCATAAAACAGAAAGGAAGACAATCAATTGATTCTTTTATGAAAAAAGCACCTATATACCCTAAATCGACGGGTATTGGCGCTTATATCCCAGGGGATATTACGCATATGTCTACAACACTGTTACCGGTTAACCACAGCAATCCATCCATTCACTCCTCACCAACCGCGTCAAAAAGAAAACTCAGCACACGGATGCTGATGCTCCTGGCGGGCGTTAGCACTATCGCACTCGGTTTTATTCTCACTATCGGCCTATTGATCTGGCAATCCGGCCAGCAACAAAAGACCATCGCACAGCATTATCTTGAGCAAACAGCGTATACCAACAGCTACCTTATTCAGCAAAAGCTGGATGTCGCGCTACATGCGGCGCGCAATCTGGTGCAGAGCGTTGTCAGTCTGCAAGAAGCAGGCAATGCCGATCGGAAAACCGCAGAAACGCTGCTGAAGAATGCGCTGAAGAGCCACCCCGATTTCCTTTCGATGTCGCTGGCATGGGAACCTGATGCGTTCGACGGCAAAGATCGGGAGTACGCTGGTCAGCCCGATCAGGACCCGCAAGGTCGCTTCGTCCGTTATGTCGACCGAGATACCGCAGGCAACGTTGCTCTGCATAATCTGGTGGATTATGAAACGCCCGGTAGCGGCGATTACTACCTGCTGCCGAAGAAACTCCAGAAAGAAGTGATTCTGGAACCGTATAGCTACCCTTACAACGGTGTCGATGTCCTGCTGACCTCCATTGCCGTGCCTATCATTATCAACAATAAGTTTTACGGCTCCGTCACCGCGGATTTTTCGCTGGATACGCTGCAACAGCTCACCAATAACATCAAACCCTATGAGGGTACGGGCTACGCCCAGCTGCTGTCGCACTCCGGCGCCTACATCTCTCACCCCGAAAAAGCCCGGGTGACTAAAAAAATTGAAAACGACCCGACGCTGCTTGAGCATGTCACCACAGGGCAGCCTTATCAGATTGAACGTGATAATGCAGTGCTGAACACGCCAGCGTTTAACGTGTATGTGCCAGTCACCATCGGCAATACCGGTACACCCTGGATGCTCGGCCTGTCCGCCCCCGTTAATGTGGTGATGGCGGAAACGGTGCGGCAGCGCAACATAGGGCTACTGCTTATGGTACTGAGTATCGTGGTGGTTTCTGGCGTACTGGGCATCATCTTTAACCGCAAAGTCGCTCGGCCTATCGGTGGGGAACCGGCTCAGGCTGCACAGATCGCGCTGTCCGTCGCGCAGGGGGATTTAACGCAGACCATTCCTGTGCAGCCAAAAGACGATAGCAGTATTTTTTACGCTATGAACGCCATGCAGTCACAGCTGCGAGACATCGCCGAACAGTTGATTAGCACCAGCGAATCCGTCAGCCACGGTGCAACAGAAATTGCGGCAGGCAACACCGATCTAGCCTCCCGTACCGAGCAACAAGCGGCGGCGCTGGAAGAAACCGCCGCCAGCATGGAACAGATTACGGCGACGGTGAAACAAAATGCGGATAACGCCCATAACGCCACAACGCTGGCGCAGAACGCGGCCCACATCGCTCAGAAAGGTGACAAGATTGTCGGTCAGGTTGTTCACATCATGAGTGAGATCGACGACAGTTCGAAGAAGATTGCCGACATTACCAGCATCATTAACGGTATCGCGTTCCAGACCAATATTCTGGCACTCAACGCGGCGGTAGAAGCAGCCAGAGCGGGCGAACAAGGGCGCGGTTTTGCAGTGGTTGCCAACGAGGTGCGCAACCTCGCGCAGCGTAGCGCCAGTGCCGTAAAAGATATCACCGCGCTGATAACGGAATCCGCCAGCCGCGTCGACAGCGGCGTCACGCTGGTTCAGAGCGCTGGCGAGACCATGCAGGACATGCTGCGTGCTGTCACGTCGGTTAAAGACATCATGGATGAGATCGTCTCAGCATCGGATGAACAATCGCGCGGGATCAGTCAGGTGACGCAGGCCGTTCACGAGATGGACGGCGTTACCCAGCAGAACGCCGCACTGGTGCAGGAAGCCACAGCGGCTGCCGCCTCGTTGGAAGAACAGGCCAGACAGCTCGCGCAAACGGTGCTGGTATTCAAGCTCTCGTAATCATCATTCTTCATCCATTCCCCTGCACGGGCCGGCAACGGCCTGTGCATTATTCCCAGCACGGGCAGCAGTCCTCGAACGAATGTGACGTTGGCTTCAGCTCCGGGCTGTTTTTCTCATCAAAATTTCCAATCGTCAGCGCAATGGTTGGCTCATCATCAATCGCGCCCAGCGTGCTGCCGCAGTGCGGGCAAAAAGCCCGGCTGGAGTAATCAGACGACCGATAGCGCGCGGGTTCTCCGCCTTCACCAATCCATTCAACTGCCGACCGGGGAAACTCAACCCACAACAGCGTTGGCGCACCGGAATGCTGCTGGCAAAAAGAACAGGAACAGGCATGTGGATTGCCCGGTTCGCCCGAAGCCCTGAACCGAATCTGACCACATAAACACCCGCCCAAATATGATTTTATCGTCACTCCGTTCTCTCCCTATTCTGCCGAAAAGGCGGGTATCAATATTCGCCATCGATGATATAAGTAATATGCTAACCTTATGATCCATTTGCCAGGGAGTGACGCCCTGTTCTTGCGCCAGCTCTCACGATAATAAAATCTACAGACCCGTAAGCTGCAAAGATAATATGAAATTCATAAAATTACCGCTACTGGCGCAAATCTCATCAGCGCATTTGGTGAGTCACTTCCATATGATGGTGCTGCCTGCACTTATTCCACTGCTGTCAGCTCAGCGCGATATCAGTTTTGTCGAGCTCGGGTTTGCACTCAGCGTATTCAACATTGTCTCCGCCTGTGTGCAGACGCCAATTGGTTTTATGGTGGATCGCATCGGCGCGCGCCGTACGTTAACCGCAGGTTTAGCACTCGGAAGCCTCTGTTTTCTCTCGCTCGGTTTCTCAGACAGTTATGTTTGGCTGGTTGCCGCGATGGGGCTGGCTGGCGTGGCAAATGCGGTTTATCACCCGGCGGATTACGCCTTATTGTCGCGCGGGATTGATGAAAAACGCATGGGCCGCGCGTTCTCAGTGCATACCTTCTCCGGCTTTCTGGGCACGGCCATTGCGCCCGGTATTTTGCTGTCCATCGCCGCCTTTTCCGGCATCAATAGCGCCTTCATCGTTTCCGGCGTCATCGGCTTACTGACGATACCGCTGCTTCTGACGGATCGCGATGAACCTAGCCGAGTGAAACCTGCAGCGGCAACAGGCACCCAGCCGGGCAAATCGCGCGCCCCCGTGTTCACGCTGCCGATTCTGGCGCTGCTGATTCTGTTCCTGCTGCTGAATTTAAGTACGGGTTCAATCCAGAATTTCTCCGTGACGGCGTTGGTCACGGGCTACGATTTGTCGCTGTCGCAGGCTAACGTGGCGCTTACCGCGTTCTTGTTCGCCAGCGCCTTTGGCGTACTGGCTGGTGGTTCACTGGCGGATAAAACCAAACGCCACGGGCTGGTAGCGACGGCGGCGTTGGCCGTGACCGCTGTGCTCGTCAGTATTGTTGCCATGTATTCCTTACCGACTATCGTGCTGGTGCCGTTGCTGGCCGCCGCTGGTTTCCTCTCCGGTATGATCGCCCCTTCCCGGGATATGCTGGTACGCGCTGCCTCACCGCCAGGGGCGGAAGGACGGGTCTTTGGGATTGTTTCTACTGGCTTCAACATCGGCGGTGCTGCGGGACCCGTGCTGTTCGGCTGGCTGCTGGATCACGGTCACCCTCACGCTATTTTCTGGTCTGCCGTCATATTTATGCTGATTACCGCTTTTATCACGCTGCTACAGGAAATGCGCAGCGCCAAACGCCGTGCATTAGCCTGATAAAACGTTTTTCAACGTCACTCGCGACGGCCCAAAGGGTGGCGGGCAGGAAGCTCACCATAAAAAAAGCCAGCTCCGCAGGGAGCTGGCTCAGGTAACGATAGCAACATAAACCGAATCAGATATCGATATTCATCGCCTTCAGGGCGTTTTCTTCGATAAACGCACGGCGCGGTTCAACGGCATCACCCATCAGCGTTGTGAACAGCTCATCGGCAGCAATGGCGTCTTTCACCGTCACGCGCAGCATGCGGCGGCTGTTTGGATCCATCGTGGTTTCCCACAGCTGATCCGGGTTCATTTCACCCAGACCTTTATAACGCTGTACGGTCAGACCACGGCGGGATTCTTTCACCAGCCACTCCAGCGCCTGCTCAAAGCTGGCAACCGGTTGACGACGCTCGCCACGTTCGATGTATGCATCTTCTTCAATCAGGCCACGCAGTTTTTCGCCCAGCTGATTCAATTTGCGATATTCGCTACCCGCTACGAAGCCTGCCCCCAGCGGATAATCGGTATCCACACCGTGCGTACGCACGCGCAGCGCTGGTTCAAATACGCCACGTTCTTCATCATGATGAATGACAAAGCTGTATGTGCTGCCGTGCAATTCGCTTTCGTTCAGGCTGTTAACCAGTGACTCCGCCCACGCCTGCACGTTTTCACGTTCGTTCAAATCGGCTTCTGACAGCGTCGGTTGATAGATCAGACGGTTCAGCAACGCACGCGGGAAACGGCGCTCCATACGGCCAATCAGCTTCTGTACGGCATAGTGTTCAGAAACCAGCTTCTCCAGCGGTTCACCCGCCAGCGCTGGAGCCTGTGCATTGGTATGCAGCGTCGCGCCGTCCAGTGCCAGCATGATCTGGTACTGATCCATCGCCTCATCATCTTTGATGTACTGTTCCTGCTTACCCTTTTTCACCTTGTACAGCGGCGGCTGCGCAATATAAACGTGGCCACGCTCAACAATTTCAGGCAGTTGGCGATAGAAGAAGGTCAACAACAGGGTACGGATGTGCGAACCATCGACGTCAGCATCGGTCATGATGATGATGTTGTGGTAGCGCAGTTTGTCCGGGTTATATTCATCGCGGCCAATGCCGCAGCCCAGCGCGGTGATCAGCGTCGCGACTTCCTGCGAGGAAAGCATCTTGTCAAAACGGGCTTTCTCAACGTTCAGGATTTTACCCTTCAGCGGCAGAATCGCCTGGTTCTTACGGTTACGCCCCTGCTTGGCAGAGCCGCCCGCTGAGTCCCCTTCCACCAGGTACAGTTCGGACAGCGCCGGATCGCGTTCCTGACAGTCCGCCAGTTTGCCCGGCAGACCAGCCAGATCGAGCGCGCCTTTACGGCGTGTCATATCACGCGCTTTACGCGCCGCTTCACGGGCACGTGCAGCATCAATAATTTTACCGACCACGATTTTGGCGTCTGACGGGTTTTCCATCAGATAATCCACCAGCTTCTCGTTCATCAGCGATTCGACGGCGGTTTTCACTTCGGAAGAAACCAGCTTGTCTTTGGTCTGCGAGGAGAATTTCGGATCCGGCACTTTCACGGAAACCACGGCAATCAACCCTTCACGCGCATCGTCACCGGTGGCGCTGACTTTGGCCTTCTTGCTGTAGCCTTCTTTATCCATGTAGGTATTCAACGTACGGGTCATCGCGGCACGGAAACCGGCCAAGTGCGTACCACCGTCACGCTGTGGAATGTTGTTGGTGAAGCAGTAAATGTTTTCCTGGAAACCATCGTTCCACTGCAACGCCACTTCCACGCCGATGTCATCTTTCACCGTCGAGAAATAGAACACGTTCGGGTGAATCGGGGTCTTGTTACGGTTCAGGTAATCAACGAATGCCTTGATACCACCGTCATAATGGTAATGATCGGCTTTATCTTTCTCGCGCTCGTCGATCAGGCGAATAGAAACGCCGGAGTTCAGGAACGACAGCTCACGCAGGCGCTTGGCCAGAATTTCATATTCGAACTCCACCACATTGGTGAACGTTTCATGGCTCGGCCAGAAGCGCACCGTGGTACCGGTTCTGTTGGTGTCACCCGTCACTGCCAGCGGTGCCTGCGGCACGCCGTGTTTATAAGTCTGCTCGTGAAGCTTCCCGTCGCGGTGGATAATCAGCGTCAGTTTTTCTGACAGGGCGTTAACCACGGAAACCCCTACGCCGTGCAGGCCGCCGGAGACTTTATACGAGTTATCATCGAACTTACCGCCAGCGTGCAGAACGGTCATGATCACTTCAGCCGCAGACACGCCCTCTTCTGGGTGAATCCCCGTCGGAATACCACGGCCATCATCCTGCACCGACACCGAGTTATCGGCATGGATGGTGATGATAATGTCTTTACAATAGCCAGCGAGCGCTTCGTCGATAGCGTTGTCCACAACCTCGAATACCATGTGATGCAGGCCGGTACCGTCATCCGTATCGCCGATATACATACCTGGGCGTTTACGTACCGCATCCAGCCCTTTCAATACCTTGATACTTGAGGAGTCATAAGAATTCGACATCAACGTTTCTCGCTCATTTTAGTCCTGTGATTGAACCGTTATTTTACCCTGTTCTACGCGGAACATCTTGCCCTTTTCACCAACCATGTCCTCTATCTGTTCGGCGCTGACCGCGCTGACAAAAACCTGTGCATGGGTGGCTTTCAACCGTTCGGCTAACAAACGGCGGCGGGTACTATCCAGTTCGGAAGCAAAATCATCGATCAGATACAGACAGCGCAGTCCGTTCTGACGGGTGAGAAATTCACCCTGAGCCAGCCTCAGCGCGCACATCAGCAACTTGAGCTGACCACGGGACAGCATATCCTCAACCGCCACGCCGCTGGCGCGGATGCGGAAGTCGGCTTTATGCGGCCCCAGCGCCGTATAACCTAACATACGGTCGCGTTCGAACTGCCGTTCCAGCAGTTCGGCATACTCACTTTCTTTATCCCAGCCGCGCTGGAAAGAGAAACTGAGAGAAAATTCAGGCAGAAATTGCGTACAGGTCGTGGCGATATCATTGGCAATCGCCGCACTGTATTGCGCACGCCATTCGCTGATACGTTCCGCCAGCGGCACCAGTTCCTGATCCCAGGCTCTCAGTTGCCCATAGTGACTCACTTGGCGCAGCGCTGCATTACGCTGGCGCAGCAGGCGTTTCATATTGCTCCAGGCTGCAAAAAAGCCAGGTTCATTATGGAAACAACCCCAGTCGAGAAAGGCGCGACGAAATTTCGGACCGCCGTTGAGCAGGGTAAACCCTTCCGGGGTGATCAGCTGTATCGGCAGCAGTTGCGCCAGTTCAGCGACTTTGTGCCCATCGCTGCCGTCGATCCGCACCTTGCTATCGCCCTGACGGTTTTTGCTTAGCCCGACAGATCGCTCTGTTTCCGTACCGTCAATACGACCGTGCAGCACAAATTCCGGCTGATCGTGCCGAATGACGCGCCCCGCCTGAATGCTACGAAACGCCCGCCCGTGCCCTAGCGTATAAATCGCTTCCAGCACGCTGGTTTTACCGCTGCCGTTGGCACCCACTAAAAAATTAAAGCCGGGAACCAGCGCCAGATCGGCCGCCTCGATATTGCGGAAATCTTTGATGAGAAGACGAGTGAGAGCCATGTTGCAGTTATCTTAATAATGAAAGGGCAAGTAAACTTGCCCGATAATTCTACAACCGCATTGGCATAACGACATAGGCCGCCGCCCGGCTGGCGCTATCTTCGATCTGCACGCTGGAAACGGAATCGGTCAGCAGTAAACGTACACCTTCGCACTTCAGCGCGTTCAGCACATCCAGTACATAACTGACGTTAAAGCCGATTTCCATCTCGGTGCCGTCGTACTGCACATCCAGAATCTCTTCCGCTTCTTCCTGCTCTGGGTTGTTGGCAGTAATTTTGAGCTGATTCTGAATCAGGTGCAGACGCACACCGCGGAATTTTTCATTCGATAAAATCGCCGCACGGGAGAAGGCCTGCTTGAGTAAATCGCAGCTGGCTTCCAGCGTTTTATCCGGGTTTTTCGGCAATACGCGGCGATAATCAGGGAAACGCCCATCGACCAGCTTCGACGTGAAAATAAAATCGCCGACGTGTGCACGAATATTGTTGCTGCCGATCTGCAGCTGCAACGGCGTATCACCGCCATCCAGCAGACGCACCAGTTCCATCACGCCTTTACGCGGTACGATCACCGAATGTGATGGTAGAGATTGACCAACCGGCATAGAACAGACAGCCAGACGGTGACCATCTGTCGCGACCGTGCGTAGCTCTTCGCCTTCGGTTTCAAACAGCATACCGTTGAGGTAGTAGCGTACGTCCTGATGCGCCATCGAAAACTGCGTCGCTTCGATCAAACGCTTCATCGTCGCCTGCGGCAGCGAGAATTCAACGTCGCTCTGCCAGTCGTCCAGATTAGGGAAATCCGCCGCAGGTAGCGTAGACAGCGAGAAACGGCTGCGGCCAGAGCGCACCAGCATGCGATCGCCATCCAGCATAATGGTGATTTCCGCGCCTTCCGGCAGCCCCCGGCAAATATCGAACAGCTTGCGGGCAGGGACAGTCGTGGCACCCGGCTCATGCGGCTGCGTCAGCGCCACTTTCGCCACCATCTCCATTTCCAGATCGGTACCGGTCAGCGACAGCGCGCCTTCCGTCACCTGAATCAGCAGGTTGCCCAGAATCGGTAAAGTCGGTCGGCCGCCCAGCGGACTGCTGACCTGTTGTAATGGCTTTAACAGACGTTCGCGTTCAACAATAAATTTCATAGTGTTATGACGATAGAGTTCTGATTAAATTGGAAAAATCTTCTTTGATGTCGTGGCTTTCTTCACGCAACTGCTCAATCTTGCGGCAGGCATGCAACACCGTCGTATGGTCACGCCCGCCAAAGGCATCGCCGATTTCCGGCAGGCTGTGATTCGTCAGTTCTTTCGCCAACGCCATCGCCATCTGGCGCGGACGCGCCACCGAGCGGGAACGACGTTTAGACAGTAAGTCGGCTACCTTGATTTTATAGTATTCCGCCACGGTCTTTTGAATATTGTCGATAGTAACCAGTTTTTCCTGCAACGCCAGCAAATCGCGCAGCGCCTCGCGCACAAAATCGATGGTGATGGAGCGACCGGTAAAATTGGCGTTCGCGATGACGCGGTTCAGTGCGCCTTCCAGCTCACGCACGTTAGAACGCAAGCGCTTGGCAATAAAGAACGCTACTTCACCAGGCAGGCGAATGTCATTTTCATCTGCCTTTTTCATCAGAATCGCCACGCGGGTTTCCAGCTCTGGCGGTTCAATTGCGACTGTTAACCCCCAGCCGAAGCGGGATTTCAGGCGATCTTCCACGCCGTTAATCTCTTTCGGGTAGCGGTCTGACGTCAGAATGATTTGCTGGTTGCCTTCCAGCAGCGCATTGAAGGTATGGAAGAACTCTTCCTGCGAACGCTCTTTATTAGCAAAGAATTGAATATCATCGATCAGCAGCGCATCAACAGAACGGTAGTAGCGTTTGAATTCTTCAATCGCATTGTTCTGCAACGCTTTCACCATATCCTGCACGAAACGCTCGGAGTGCATGTAGACCACCTTCGCGTTGGGTTTACGGGCAATGATGCCATTCCCCACTGCGTGCAACAGGTGCGTTTTACCCAGGCCGGTACCGCCATAAAGAAACAGCGGGTTATAAGCACCACCTGGATTATCAGCCACCTGACGCGCCGCCGCACGTGCTAACTGGTTCGATTTACCCTCAACGAAGTTATCAAACGTATGTTTGGGGTTCACATTGGAACGGTAGGTATGCTCCGCCTGCGCGGGTGAGTTATCCCAGCTTGGACGTACTGGCGCTGAGCGTACCTGCTGCTGAGGCGCAGCACTGACCTGCTTATGATGCGGTTGCGCGGGCTGGCTGATGGCCTGAACCAGCGGTTTACTGCCCACCTCAAAACGCAGTAAAGGGGCATCCATCCCGCAAAAATCATTCAGCAGGACATTGATATTATTTAAGTATTTATCACGAACCCAATCCAGCACAAAACGATTGGGGGCGTAGAGCGCCAGAGTGTTATCACTCAGCTCCGCCTGCAACGGGCGTATCCACATACTGAATTCTGTGGCAGGTAACTCATCCTGCAAACGGGCAAGACACTGCTGCCAAAGCGAAAGTGACAC